>NZ_CM138829.1:0-4800000 GCF_054724165.1 Streptomyces sp. BYX5S
CTGGCGGCGCAGCCCGCGCCGGCGACCGGCCCCGGCGAGCCGACGGCGCGCCTGAACCCCAAGTACCTCTTCGACACGTTCGTCATCGGCGCGTCGAACCGCTTCGCGCACGCGGCCGCGGTCGCCGTCGCCGAAGCACCCGCCAAGGCGTACAACCCCCTGTTCATCTATGGGGAGTCGGGCCTCGGCAAGACGCACCTGCTGCACGCCATCGGGCACTACGCGCGCAGCCTCTACCCGGGCACGCGCGTGCGGTACGTGAGCTCCGAGGAGTTCACCAACGAGTTCATCAACTCGATCCGCGACGGCAAGGGCGACTCCTTCCGCAAGCGGTACCGCGAGATGGACATCCTTCTTGTCGACGACATCCAGTTCCTCGCGGACAAGGAGTCGACGCAGGAGGAGTTCTTCCACACCTTCAACACGCTCCACAACGCCAACAAGCAGATCGTGCTCTCCAGCGACCGGCCGCCCAAGCAGCTGGTCACCCTGGAGGACCGGCTGCGCAACCGGTTCGAGTGGGGCCTGATCACGGACGTCCAGCCGCCCGAGCTGGAGACCCGTATCGCGATCCTTCGTAAGAAGGCGGTGCAGGAGCAGCTCAACGCGCCGCCGGAGGTGCTGGAGTTCATCGCGTCCCGCATCTCGCGCAACATCCGTGAGCTGGAAGGGGCGTTGATCCGTGTCACGGCGTTCGCCTCGCTCAACCGCCAGCCGGTGGACCTGGGGCTGACGGAGATCGTCCTCAAGGACCTGATCCCCGGTGGCGAGGACGCGGCTCCGGAGATCACGGCGTCGGCCATCATGGCGGCGACCGCGGACTACTTCGGTCTCACGGTCGAGGACCTGTGCGGATCCTCGCGCAGCCGCGTGCTGGTGACGGCCCGCCAGATCGCGATGTACCTGTGCCGCGAGCTGACCGACCTCTCCCTGCCGAAGATCGGCGCGCAGTTCGGCGGCCGCGACCACACGACCGTGATGCACGCGGACCGCAAGATCCGCGCGCTGATGGCCGAGCGGCGCTCCATCTACAACCAGGTCACCGAGCTCACCAACCGCATCAAGAACGGCTGACGACAGGCCGGTTACGGCCCTCAGGGCGCTTCGGGAGCGACTCCCGGAGCGCCCTTCTTCGTGTGTGCGGCGCGCCTTCGCGCGGGTGCGGGCTGAGCCGGTGTTCGATTCCGGGCCGCGTTACGGGTGTTCTCCACAGATCCGCCGGGTTTTTGCGGTCCACACCCTGGGGACCGCAAAGTTGTCCAGACTGCGTCCACAGGACCCTGCGGCCACAGGGCATCCAGCCAGGTCAGAGGGTTGTGGATTCGTGGAAAGGTACCCTCCACAGACTGTGGAAAGATTTTTTCTCCACAGGCTGTGCATGACGTTGTCCACCGGCAACCCACAGGCTCGCATCCGTTGTGCACAGTGATCAGGAGCTTCTCCACACGGCTGTCCACTGTTCGGCAACGCAACGCGCCACCTCACCCCGCGGAGTGAAAGGCGTCACACCAAGGTGGTCGGTTGGGCTGGGGAGAACCGGGGTAAAGCTGGGGACGGCGCTGGGGAGAAGTCGGCCCAGGCTGTGTATCGGGTGTGCAGAACTTTCCGCCGTCCACAGCGAACGCCGGTTGTCCACTGCCCCGGCCCACAGCCCCAGTGGACAAAAAACCGCTTCTGACCTGCGATTTAGCGGTTATCCACGCTTTCCACAGCCCCTACTACTACCCCCAACTAGTAAGAGCTGGGAATTCGTTTCGAAGACGGGGCTGTGCACAACTCGCTCCCGGAGCCTGCGGCCCGGTTCGGCGCGACTTGACCGAGGCAGGCAACGACTGTCAGTGCCGTGCGTCAGACTGGTCCCCGGTGTTCATCCCCAGCTGTGGGCCGAGCGACACCGACGTCAGCCGACGAAGACCGAAGACCAATTGCAGGGCGAGAGCAGCCAGCAACAGCAGGAGGCGGCTTAAGTGAAGATCCGGGTGGAACGCGACGTACTCGCGGAGGCGGTGGCCTGGGCGGCGCGCAGCCTTCCGGCACGACCGCCTGCGCCCGTCCTCGCGGGCCTTCTGCTGAAGGCCGAGGAGGGCGCACTCAGCCTGTCGAGCTTCGACTACGAAGTCTCGGCACGCGTCTCCGTGGACGCGGAGGTCGACGAGGAGGGCACGGTGCTCGTCTCCGGCCGCCTGCTCGCCGACATCTGCCGCGCCCTTCCGAACCGGCCGGTGGAGATCTCCACAGACGGTGTACGGGCGACGGTGGTCTGTGGCTCCTCGCGATTCACACTCCACACGCTTCCTGTGGAGGAGTACCCGGCGCTGCCGCAGATGCCGACCGCCACGGGCACCGTCCCGGGCGACGTCTTCGCCTCCGCGGCCCAGCAGGTGGCCATCGCGGCCGGCCGTGACGACACGCTGCCCGTCCTCACCGGTGTGCGCATCGAGATCGAGGGCGGCACGGTGACCCTGGCGTCCACCGACCGCTACCGCTTCGCCGTGCGCGAGTTCCAGTGGAAGCCGGAGGACGACGAGGCGTCCGCGGTCGCCCTGGTGCCCGCCAAGACGCTCCTGGACACCGCCAAGGCGCTCACGAGCGGTGACACGGTGACGCTGGCGCTGTCCGGCTCCGGCGCGGGCGAGGGGCTCATCGGCTTCGAGGGCGCGGGCCGCCGCACCACCACCCGCCTCCTGGAAGGCGACCTGCCGAAGTACCGCACGCTGTTCCCGACGGAGTTCAACTCCGTGGCCGTCATCGAGACCGCCCCCTTCGTGGAGGCCGTCAAGCGTGTGGCCCTCGTCGCCGAGCGCAACACCCCGGTGCGGCTCAGCTTCGAGCAGGGCGTGCTCATCCTGGAGGCCGGCTCCAGCGACGACGCACAGGCTGTGGAGAGGGTCGACGCCAACCTCGACGGTGACGACATCTCGATCGCCTTCAACCCGACCTTCCTGCTCGACGGTCTGAGCGCGATCGACTCCCCGGTCGCCCAGCTGTCGTTCACGACGTCCACCAAGCCCGCGCTGCTCTCCGGCAAGCCGGCCCTGGACGCCGAGGCGGACGAGGCGTACAAGTACCTGATCATGCCGGTGCGGCTCTCCGGCTGAGGTTCCTGAGGGGCAGGCCGCCCGGGGTTCGCCTGAGCGGCTATGCCCACAGGTGTGCGGGAGCGTCCGGGTTTAGGCTCGGACACGGGTACGGGACGCCACGCGCGCGTGCTCTCGTACCGCCCTCGCACCACCTCACGCTCGTCGCAACGTAAGGAACCACTGATGGAGCTCGGTCTCGTCGGCCTCGGCAAGATGGGCGGCAACATGCGCGAGCGCATCCGCCGCGCAGGCCACACCGTCTTCGGCTACGACCGCAACCCGGACCTCGCGGACGTCCACAGCCTCTCCGAGCTTGTGGGCAAGCTCAAGGGCCCGCGGGTGGTGTGGGTGATGGTCCCGGCCGGTGCCGCGACCCAGTCCACGATCGACGAGCTGGCCCAGCTGCTCGAGCCCGGCGACGTCGTCGTCGACGGTGGCAACTCCCGCTGGACGGACGACGAGAAGCACGCCGAGGAGCTGGCGGCCAAGGGCATCGGCTTCGTCGACTGCGGGGTCTCCGGCGGCGTCTGGGGCCTGGAGAACGGGTACGCGCTGATGTACGGCGGCTCCGCCGAGGACGTCGCCAAGGTCCAGCCGGTCTTCGACGCCCTCAAGCCCGAGGGCGACTTCGGCTCCGTGCACGCGGGCAAGGTCGGCGCCGGCCACTTCGCGAAGATGGTCCACAACGGCATCGAGTACGCCATGATGCAGGCCTACGCCGAGGGCTGGGAGCTGCTGGAGAAGGTCGACTCCGTGGACAACGTCCGCGAGGTCTTCCGCTCCTGGCAGGAGGGCACGGTGATTCGCTCCTGGCTCCTCGACCTCGCCGTCAACGCGCTCGACGAGGACCAGCACCTGGACAAGCTCCGCGGTTTCGCCGCGGACTCCGGTGAGGGGCGCTGGACCGTGGAGGCCGCCATCGACAACGCCGTACCGCTGCCGGCGATCACCGCGTCGCTCTTCGCGCGCTTCGCCTCGCGGCAGGACGACTCGCCGCAGATGAAGATGATCGCGGCCCTGCGCAACCAGTTCGGCGGCCACGCCGTCGAGAAGAAGTAATCCACACCTGTAGAAAACCGCTGTTCAGAACGTTGGGGGAGGTCGGCCCACGACCATGCACGTCACGCATCTGTCGCTGGCCGACTTCCGCTCGTACGCGCGGGCCGAGGTCGCACTCGAACCGGGCGTCACCGCGTTCGTGGGCCCGAACGGGCAGGGCAAGACGAACCTCGTGGAGGCCGTCGGATACCTCGCCACGCTCGGCAGCCACCGCGTCTCCTCGGACGCCCCGCTGGTCCGCATGGGCGCCGAGCGGGCCGTGATCCGGGCGCAGGTGCGCCAGGGCGAGCGGCAGCAGCTCGTCGAGCTCGAACTGAACCCGGGCAAGGCCAACCGCGCCCGTATCAACAGGTCTTCGCAGGTCAAGCCGCGTGACGTGCTGGGGATCATCCGTACGGTGCTGTTCGCGCCCGAGGATCTCGCGCTGGTCAAGGGCGATCCCGGCGAGCGCCGGCGGTTCCTCGACGAGCTGATCACCGCGCGTTCGCCCCGGATGGCCGGGGTGCGCTCCGACTACGACCGCGTCCTGAAGCAGCGCAACACGCTCCTGAAGTCCGCGGCGCTCGCCCGGCGGCACGGCGGGCGCTCCATGGACCTGTCCACGCTCGACGTGTGGGACCAGCACCTCGCGCGCGCGGGCGCGGAACTCCTCGCACAGCGGCTCGACCTGATCGCGACGCTCCAGCCGCTGGCCGACAAGGCGTACGAGCAACTGGCGCCCGGCGGCGGACCGATCGCCCTGGAGTACAGGCCCTCGTCCCCCGAAATCGTCGGCCACGCGCGCGAGGAGCTGTACGAGCAGCTCCTCGCCGCCCTCGAAGCGGCGCGCAAGCAGGAGATCGAGCGGGGCGTCACGCTGGCGGGCCCGCACCGTGACGAACTGGTCCTCAAGCTCGGCCAGTTGCCCGCCAAGGGCTACGCGAGCCACGGCGAGTCCTGGTCGTACGCGCTGGCGCTGCGCCTGGCCTCGTACGACCTGCTGCGGGCCGAGGGGAACGAGCCGGTGCTCGTCCTCGACGACGTCTTCGCCGAGCTGGACGCGCGCCGCAGGGAGCGGCTGGCGGAGCTCGTGGCCCCCGGCGAGCAGGTCCTCGTCACGGCCGCCGTCGACGACGACGTACCGGGCGTCCTGGCCGGCACCCGGTACGCGGTGTCGGACGGCACGGTGGAGCGGCTGTGAGCGGCGAATCCACCGAAGGTGGGAAGGGAGCGGGGGAACCGAAGGGCGATCCCGAGCCTTCTGGTGTCGATCTGGCCCGCGTCGCCCTGAGAGCCGCGAAAGAGGCCGCACGCGCGCGTGGTGACTCCGTCCAGCAGAAGAAGCAGGCGCGGCGCGGCGGCGGACTGCGGTCCGGGGCGCGCTCCGACGGCCGGGACCCGATGGGTCTCGGCGCCGCCATCAACCGGCTGATCACCGAGCGCGGCTGGGAGACGCCCGCCGCGGTCGGCGGCGTCATGGGGCGCTGGCCGCAGATCGTCGGCGAGGACCTCGCCAAGCACTGCGTTCCGCAGACGTACGACGAGGACGAGCGGGTCCTGGTGGTGCAGTGCGATTCGACGGCGTGGGCGACGCAGGTGCGGATGCTGGCTCCGCAGCTGGTCAGGCGCCTGAACGAGGATCTCGGGCACGGTGCCGTGCGGCGCATCGACATCAAGAATCCCGGTGGTGGCCCGCGCCGCTACGGCCCCTTGCGAGCCCCCGGAAGCACGGGCCCCGGCGACACCTACGGGTGAGCGATCGGCCTCCGTAGCTGGTGGTTCAAACCCCGAAGCGCTGAGTGCCGCTGTGAGCCTCCTGGAGCCCCGCTCCGCATAGGGGGAGTCGGCCGAGACCGGTTGAGGGCGGCACATGAGGACTCAGGCACCGCCAAACCCCCATCTATGTCCGAGCTACCGGTACACTGGAAGACAATCCCGCCCCATTCGTGGGACGCACCGAGCAACGCTGATCAGGGCTTACCGAACAAACACGCCGCAGCCGCTCCGGCCACCAACCAGAGCTTGGCTTGTGCTGTGCCAGAAAGGGCGCTTCGTGGCCGATTCCGGCAACCCCAACGAGAACATCCCGTCCACCGACGCCGAAGAGCACGTCGGGGCCACAGAGGCCTCGTACGACGCCAGTGCGATCACCGTCCTCGAAGGGCTGGACGCGGTCCGCAAGCGACCCGGCATGTACATCGGCTCGACCGGTGAGCGTGGCCTTCACCACATGGTGCAGGAGGTCGTGGACAACTCCGTCGACGAGGCCCTGGCCGGTCACGCGGACACGATCGACGTCACGATCCTGCCCGACGGCGGCGTCCGCGTCGTCGACAACGGCCGTGGCATCCCCGTCGGCATCATCCCCTCCGAGGGGAAGCCGGCGGTCGAGGTCGTGCTGACCGTCCTGCACGCGGGCGGCAAGTTCGGAGGCGGCGGCTACGCCGTCTCCGGCGGTCTGCACGGCGTGGGCGTCTCCGTCGTGAACGCGCTGTCCACGAAGGTCTCCGTCGAGATCAGGACCGACGGCTACCGGTGGACGCAGGACTACAAGGCGGGTGTCCCGACCGCGCCGCTGGCGCAGCACGAGGCCACCGAGGAGACCGGCACGTCGGTCACCTTCTGGGCCGACGGCGACATCTTCGAGACCACCGAGTACTCCTTCGAGACGCTGTCGCGGCGCTTCCAGGAGATGGCCTTCCTCAACAAGGGCCTGAAGATCAACCTCACGGACGAGCGCGACATCGCGAAGGCCACGGCCGGCGCGGACACCAACGAGGCGGGCGACGACACCGCCTTCGAACCGCGCTCGGTGTCGTACCACTACGAGGGCGGCATCGTCGACTTCGTGAAGTACCTGAACTCCCGCAAGGGAGAGCCGGTGCACCCCTCCGTGATCGACATCGAGGCCGAGGACAAGGACAAGCTCCTGTCCATCGAGGTCGCGATGCAGTGGAACTCGAGCTACAGCGAGGGCGTCTACTCCTTCGCCAACGTGATCCACACGCACGAGGGCGGTACCCACGAGGAGGGCTTCCGCGCCGCGCTGACCGGTCTCATCAACCGCTACGCGCGCGAGAAGAAGCTGCTGCGCGAGAAGGACGACAACCTCACGGGTGACGACATCCGCGAGGGTCTGACGGCGATCATCTCGATCAAGCTGAGCGAGCCGCAGTTCGAGGGCCAGACCAAGACCAAGCTGGGCAACACGGAGGCGAAGACCTTCGTGCAGAAGGTCGTCTACGAGCACCTCAACGACTGGCTCGACCGCAACCCGGTCGAGGCCACGGACATCATCCGCAAGTCCATCCAGGCGGCCACCGCGCGCGTGGCGGCCCGCAAGGCGCGCGACCTGACGCGCCGCAAGGGCCTGCTGGAGTCCGCGTCCCTGCCGGGCAAGCTCTCCGACTGCCAGTCGAACGACCCCACCAAGTGCGAGATCTTCATCGTCGAGGGTGACTCCGCCGGTGGTTCGGCCAAGTCCGGCCGTGACCCGATGTACCAGGCCATCCTGCCGATCCGCGGCAAGATCCTGAACGTCGAGAAGGCGCGCATCGACAAGATCCTGCACAACCAGGAGATCCAGGCGCTGATCTCGGCCTTCGGCACCGGAGTCCACGAGGACTTCGACATCGAGAAGCTCCGCTATCACAAGATCATCCTGATGGCGGACGCCGACGTCGACGGCCAGCACATCAACACCCTGCTGCTGACCTTCCTGTTCCGCTTCATGCGTCCGCTGGTCGAGGCCGGGCACGTCTTCCTGTCGCGCCCGCCGCTGTACAAGATCAAGTGGGGCCGTGACGACTTCGAGTACGCGTACTCGGACCGCGAGCGCGACGCCCTGATCGAGCTGGGCAAGCAGTCCGGCAAGCGCATCAAGGACGACTCGGTCCAGCGCTTCAAGGGTCTCGGTGAGATGAACGCCGAGGAGCTGCGCGTCACGACCATGGACCAGGAGCACCGCGTGCTCGGCCAGGTCACGCTCGACGACGCCGCCCAGGCCGACGACCTGTTCTCGGTCCTCATGGGTGAGGACGTCGAGGCCCGTCGCTCGTTCATCCAGCGCAACGCCAAGGACGTCCGCTTCCTCGACATCTGAGTCGGTCTCAGCTGACCGCGCAGAAAGGATCTTGACCAGCAATGGCCGACGAGAACACCCCCACGCCGCCGCCCGAAGAGAACGCGGACGGCAGCGCCATCGCGATGCGCATCGAGCCCGTGGGGCTCGAGACGGAGATGCAGCGCTCGTACCTGGACTACGCGATGTCCGTCATCGTGTCCCGCGCGCTGCCCGACGTACGCGACGGCCTCAAGCCCGTCCACCGCCGCGTCCTGTACGCCATGTACGACGGCGGCTACCGGCCCGAGAAGGGCTTCTACAAGTGCGCCCGCGTCGTCGGCGACGTCATGGGCAACTACCACCCGCACGGCGACTCCTCGATCTACGACGCCCTGGTGCGCCTCGCCCAGCCGTGGTCGATGCGCATGCCGCTGGTGGACTCCAACGGAAACTTCGGCTCTCCGGGCAACGACCCCGCGGCCGCCATGCGCTACACCGAGTGCAAGATGGCGCCGCTGTCCATGGAGATGGTCCGGGACATCGACGAGGAGACCGTCGACTTCACGGACAACTACGACGGCCGCTCCCAGGAGCCGACCGTCCTGCCGGCCCGCTTCCCGAACCTGCTGGTCAACGGTTCGGCCGGTATCGCGGTCGGCATGGCCACCAACATCCCGCCGCACAACCTGCGCGAGGTCGCGGCCGGCGCCCAGTGGTACCTGGAGAACCCGGAGGCCTCGCACGAGGATCTCCTGGACGCCCTCATCGAGCGCATCAAGGGCCCCGACTTCCCGAGCGGCGCCCTCGTGGTGGGCCGCAAGGGCATCGAGGAGGCGTACCGCACGGGCCGCGGCTCCATCACGATGCGCGCGGTCGTCGCCGTCGAGGAGATCCAGAACCGCCAGTGCCTGGTCGTCACCGAGCTGCCCTACCAGGTCAACCCGGACAACCTCGCCCAGAAGATCGCCGACCTCGTGAAGGACGGCAAGGTCGGCGGCATCGCGGACGTCCGCGACGAGACCAGCTCCCGTACGGGCCAGCGCCTCGTCATCGTCCTGAAGCGGGACGCCGTCGCCAAGGTCGTGCTGAACAACCTCTACAAGCACACCGACCTTCAGACGAACTTCGGCGCCAACATGCTGGCGCTGGTCGACGGCGTGCCGCGCACGCTGTCCCTCGACGCGTTCATCCGGCACTGGGTGGCGCACCAGATCGAGGTCATCGTCCGCCGGACCAGGTTCCGCCTGCGCAAGGCCGAGGAGCGCGCGCACATCCTGCGCGGCCTCCTGAAGGCCCTGGACGCCATCGACGAGGTCATCGCCCTCATCCGGCGCAGCGACACCGTGGAGGTCGCTCGAGAGGGCCTCATGGGCCTCCTGGAGATCGACGAGATCCAGGCGAACGCCATCCTCGAGATGCAGCTGCGTCGACTGGCCGCCCTGGAGCGCCAGAAGATCACGCAGGAGCACGACGAGCTCCAGCAGAAGATCAACGAGTACAACGCGATCCTGGCCTCGCCGCAGCGCCAGCGCGAGATCGTCAGCTCGGAACTGCAGCAGATCGTCGACAAGTTCGGCGACGACCGCCGCACCAAGCTGGTGCCCTTCGAAGGCGACATGTCCATCGAGGACCTCATCGCCGAAGAGGACATCGTCGTCACGATCACGCGCGGCGGCTACATCAAGCGCACCAAGACCGACGACTACCGCTCCCAGAAGCGCGGCGGCAAGGGCGTGCGCGGCACGAAGCTCAAGGAAGACGACATCGTCGACCACTTCTTCGTGTCGACGACGCACCACTGGCTGCTGTTCTTCACCAACAAGGGACGCGTCTACCGCGCGAAGGCGTACGAACTGCCGGACGCCGGGCGGGACGCGCGCGGTCAGCACGTCGCGAACCTGCTCGCCTTCCAGCCGGACGAGTCGATCGCCGAGATCCTCGCGATCCGCGACTACGAAGCGGTGCCCTACCTGGTCCTCGCCACCAAGGCGGGCCTCGTGAAGAAGACGCCTCTCAAGGACTACGACTCGCCCCGCTCCGGCGGCGTCATCGCCATCAACCTGCGGGAGGCGGCGGACGGTTCGGACGACGAGCTGATCGGCGCCGAGCTGGTGTCCCCCGAGGACGACCTGCTGCTCATCAGTAAGAAGGCGCAGTCCATCCGGTTCACCGCCACGGACGACGCGCTGCGTCCCATGGGCCGCGCGACCTCCGGCGTCAAGGGCATGAGCTTCCGTGAGGGAGACGAACTGCTCTCGATGAATGTCGTCCGTGCCGGTACGTTCGTGTTCACCGCCACCGACGGTGGGTACGCAAAGCGGACCAACGTCGACGATTACCGCGTCCAGGGTCGCGGTGGCCTCGGTATCAAGGCCGCCAGGATCGTGGAGGACCGCGGTGAACTCGTCGGCGCCCTGGTGGTCGAGGAGACCGATGAGATCCTCGCCATCACGCTGTCCGGCGGTGTGATTCGTACGCGAGTCAACGAGGTCAGGGAGACGGGCCGTGACACCATGGGCGTCCAACTGATCAACCTGGGCAAGCGCGATGCCGTCGTCGGCATCGCACGGAACGCCGAGGCCGGCCGTGAGGCGGAGGAAGTCGACGGCGACATCGCGGTGGACGCGGACGGCGCCGACATCGACGATTCGGCCGCGGACGAGACGGCCGTCGGAACGGACGAGGGCGGACAGTCCTCGGCCGAGTAGCGCGAGGAGTGAGTCATCGTGAGCGGAGCCACGGGCGCAGGCTCTACCGGGACATCCACCGGTACGGAAACCGAGAGCGGCCGTGGCTCCGCTCATGACGTCAGCGACGTCAAAGGCTCGACCGACTCGAACGAGTCTCAGGGATCCCAGGGGGGAACTGTGACGGACACCCGAGGTCCGCAGACCCAGCAGTACGCGGCCGATGGCGGCGGTGCCCTGCCGGGCGAGAGGCCGCAAGCGGCGGCCCAGCCGTACCACCCGCCGCAGGCGTACCAGAACGCGCCGGACGCGGTCCGCAGGCCGCGCACGGGCGCGCGCACCACTCCGCGTACCCGCAAGGCCCGTCTCCGGGTCGCCAAGGCGGATCCGTGGTCGGTGATGAAGGTGAGCTTCCTGCTCTCCATCGCGCTCGGCATCTGCACGATCATCGCGGCCGCCGTGCTGTGGATGGTCATGGACGCCATGGGCGTCTTCTCGACCGTGGGCGGCACGATCTCCGAGGCCACAGGCTCGAACGAGTCCAACGGCTTCGACCTTCAGTCGTTCCTGTCGCTGCCGCGCGTCCTGCTGTTCACGACGGTCATCGCCGTCATCGACGTCGTCCTGGCCACGGCTCTGGCGACGCTCGGCGCGTTCATCTACAACCTCTCCGCGGGCTTCGTCGGCGGTGTCGAGCTCACGCTCGCCGAGGACGAGTGACCGTTCCCCCGGCTTGCTGAGGCCTGAAGGACCCGCTGGTGGGCGGGCCAGGACTATCGATTTTGGGACTGGCCCCCCAGTGCGCTAATCTTCAGGAGTCAGCGCGCGGGACACACACCGCAGAGCGCGGCGGGGCTATAGCTCAGTTGGTTAGAGCGCATCCCTGATAAGGATGAGGCCACAGGTTCAAATCCTGTTAGCCCCACATAACGAGAACCCTCAAGCGGAAACGCTTGGGGGTTTTCTGCTGTGCGGGGGCAGTGGGCATGCCGATGGGCCCGCGCAGCCGTAGGAGATGGCTGGGGCCTCGTCGGACAGTACTGCTCTTCAGTTGTTGCTCGGGGCGTGCGGTCCTGCGGTTCTGCCGTCCTGCGGTTCTGCGGTGGTGCGGTGGTGCTCGTCCGGGCGGGTTCGCCCGGCTGTTCCGTCCTTGGTCGTGCTCGCTCGCTGCCTCGTGCCGACTACAGCTGCGTGGCGAGGGCTTCGGATGCCAGGGCGCTGTCGGCGTTGCGCTGCTCGGTGTCGGCCGGCGGGCGGTGCCGGACGCTGGGCGAGGAGCCGTGGGCCTCGGCGCGGATCCGCTGCTTCATCGTCGGTGGCAGGGACCGCTTGAACGACCAGTACGGGAGGGCCGTCGCGGCGGCCGGGGTGCTGACCTCCGCGCTCTGGGTCTTCTCCGTCTGCTGAGCCGGAGTGGCCGCGGTGGCCGGGGAGACGAGACCGAGCGCCGAGAACAGCGCGATGAAGGCGGAGATGATGACGGTCCACAGCGTCATGACCTTGTTCTTGGTCATGGCCCCTCGCTTTCGGGTTGGGTGATTTGCGTACTTTCCTCATGATGTGGATGGGGAGGCGCGAGGGTGGGACCGACGCCCCCGCGGCGCCGATATTCAGATGAACACCACTCGGATGGACGCAAACGGCCGTTTCTGCCGCGGTCTTGAGGGGTCGGGCCGAGGTGGATCCAGGTCACCGATCGATATCGATCGGTGTGTATAGTCGGGCGCCAGAAGTCCCCTACGTCAACGAAAGACGAGGTCGCGCGGTGAAGAAGCTTCTCCTGGTCGCACTGGCCGCCATCGGCGGGCTCCTCGTGTACCGCCAGATCCAGGCGGATCGCGCCGAGCAGGATCTGTGGACGGAGGCGACTGACTCCGTGCCCACGGGTTCGTGAGTATCGACAACAGTCTCTTCACAGGGCCCCGGTCGCAGGAGCGGCCGGGGCTTTGTGCTGGCGGGAAACCGTCGCACGCCGGACACCGCGCGGCCCGGAACGGCAGGATGACCGTCCATGGGGAGACTCCTGAGGCGGCTGAGGAAGGCGCGGCGGGGCCGGGGCCCGGTGCCGGGGACTGTCGGCGCGGGGCTGTGCGCGGCCCTTGTGCTGGCGCTGCCGGGGGCCGCGGTCGCGGCCACGGCGGGGGACGGCGCTCCGTACGTCTTCGCCGAGGGCGCGCAGACGGTCGCCGCGGCGGGCGGCAGTGCGGG
This sequence comes from Streptomyces sp. BYX5S, assembly GCF_054724165.1. NCBI lineage: Bacteria > Bacillati > Actinomycetota > Actinomycetes > Kitasatosporales > Streptomycetaceae > Streptomyces > Streptomyces sp. BYX5S. Next base: position 13,077 of record NZ_CM138829.1, read on the forward strand.
CGCGGCGCAGCTCAAGGCCGGTGAGACCTACCGGAGTTCGCTCGCGGCGGGCGACGGTGCGGCGGCCCACTACCGCGTGGAGCTGGACGGCGCGGCCACGGCGTACGCCTCGGTCGTCGCCGTGCCCCCGCAGGGGGCGGGAGTGAAGGCGGCGGCCGCGGACGGCATCACGGTGTCGCTGCGGGACCGGCTCGGCAATCAGTGCGACCAAGGGCGGGCGAAGTTCCGGTCGGGCGCGTACCCGAGGCCGATCGCGGTGGCGGTGGAGCGGTCCGTACGGCCGGGTGGGCTGCGGTGCCAGTCGGCGGGGACGTACTACGTGGTCGTGGAGCGGGAGACGGCCGCCGGGTCGAGCGAGCGGGACTGGGGGCTCGAACTGAGGGTGGCCACCGAGCCCGGCCTGGTGTCCGCGGCGCCCAGCGCGGGCGCGCGGTCCTGGCCCTCTCAGCCGGCGCCGCTGCCGTCGGGGGCGGGGGAACCGCGCAGCGGGGGAACCGGGTTCAACGATGCGCGGGCCCTGGCGTCCGGTGCCTGGCAGGACCGGCTGAGGCCGGGGCAGAGCCACTTCTACCGGGTTCCGGTGGACTGGGGGCAACAGCTGTTCGCCGAAGCCGAGTTGGCGGGCGTGGCGCGGGACGAGCGGCGGGGCGCGGTGGCGGGGGCGCTCGACATGGAGCTGTACAACCCCGCGCGAGCGCCGGTGGCGGTGAAGGGCGCCGCGTACTCGGGGGCCGCGGTGTCGTCCGCGTTCGACCCGTTGCCGCCCGTCGCGTACGAGAACCGTCTGCTGTCGCGCAAGGACGAGGCGGCGATGCGGGTGGCCGGATGGTACTGGCTCAAGGTCACGCTCGACCCGGCGCTGGAGAAGTTCGGGGGCGGCAGCTTCGGGGTGACGCTGCGGGTCGCCGTCGACGGGGAGGCGAAGCAGGCGCCGGACTACGTACGGGACCCGGGGGAGTTCCAGGTGTCGTCCGCGGATCTGGCGGCCGCCGAGCGGGGTGAGGGCGGCGCCGAGTGGGACGACGGTGCCGCGGCGGAGGGGAAGGCCGGGGTGCCGGAGGGCGACGTTCGGTCCGAGGCCGGTCCCGCGGGTGGGCGGGGTGGCGCTTCCGGCGATGCGTCGGCCGCGTCGGCCGCTTCCTCGGGGGACGGCGCGATGACGCTGGTGGGGGTGGCCGGGGTCGGTACCGGGAGCGCGCTGGTGCTGTGGCTGGGGGCGTGGCGGCTGGTCGCGGTGCGGAGGTTCCGGCGGGTGCAGGGGTGAGGGAGAGGGTGCGGTTTCCGGGGCAAGGGGGCGGCTGAGCCGGGCGGTTGGGGTCAGGGGCGGGTCAGGGCCCAGATGCCCACGGCGAAGCAGAGCGCGGCCAGCAACAGCACCGGGATCGTCACCCTCACGGGTGGTCCCGGCCGCGAGGGGCGCCGCTGGGGAACTTCGCCGTCACCGCGTGCGTACTGAGAGTGACGACTCTGGGGAGGGTCGAGCGGGGAGGGGGCGGCGGGATGCGCAGCGAGACGTATGGAGCCGTGGGTGTGGGCGGGGGCTGGTCCGGACGCGGACGTGGGCGCCGACGGGGACGTGGGCACGGGCGGCTGGGTGTGTGCGTGCGGGTGCGTGGGCGGGTGTGCGGGTACGCCGTCGGGCGCGGGCGTCGGCTCGGGGGCCGGGTCCGGCTGATGCGGGGGCGGCGCGGGCTTCGCCTCCGGCTGGGCGAACTCGGCCGGGAGCGGGGCGGGTTCGGCCGGAGGCTGCGTGGGTGCGGGTGCGGCGGGTGGTGGAACGATGCCGTCGGGCGTCGCCGTGGGGGTGGCAGGCGGTGCCGGGGGCATCTCCGGCGCGGGCGGCACCTGAGGCATCTGAGGCACTTCGTGCGCCGGGGGTGCCGGCGGCACGGGAGGTATCGCGGCGGCGGACGCGGGGGGAGCCGAAGGACGTGGTGGGAGCGGGGTGTTGGCAGGCGGCGGAGTGTGCCGCACGGAGCCGTTCGTGCCGTTCGTACCGTACGGCGCGGGACCCGGGTCCGGATCCACCGCGTTGCCGCCAGCCCGCACCGGGCCTGGCGCAGCCACCCCTGGCCCCGCCGTGCTCGCCTCGTGCACCGGTGGTGCGGAGGCGGGGGCGGAGGCGGGGGCGCCGGAGGCGGACGGGGGGCGGGCGCGGCGGCCGCGGACGGCGGGGCCGCCGGGGCCGAAGCCCGGGGGGAGGGGGCCGAGTTGGTCGAAGACCTCGATCAGTTCGTCGTCGGGACCCGGCTCCGGCAGGAGCTCCGCGGCGGACAGGAGCGCCTTGCGCGCCCCGGTCGCGGTGCGGAAGCGGGTGTCGGGGTCCGGCTGCAGCAGACCCGCGAGGACGCCCCACAGCGGGCTGGGAACGCCCTGCGGAGCCCGCGGGGTGCCGTGCTCCTCGAAGTGTTTGACCAGCGCCCTGGAGTCCGGCCTGGCGCCCTCGAGGAGATAGAGCGCGACGAGCCCCGCGGCGAACAGGTCCGCGGGGAAGTCGGGTTCCGCGCCCAGCTCCTGCTCGGGCGCGACGTACCCCGGCGTGCCCACCACGTAGTCCGCCTCCGTCAGCCGCGGCTCGCCCTTGCGCATCGAGATGCCGAAGTCGGACACCCGCAGATGCGGCAGCCCGGTGCCGGTGGCCTCCAGAAGGAGGTTGGCGGGCTTGATGTCGCGGTGCACCACCCCTTCCGCGTGCACGGCGGTGAGGCCCGCGAGGAGCTGGTCGAGCAGCAGGCAGACGAACTGGGGCGGCAGCGGCCCGTAGTCCGCGACGAGGTGGACCAGCGAGCCGCCGGCGACCAGGTCCATGGTGAACAGGACCTTGTCGTCGTCCGCGGCCCAGCTGGCCGGGGCCAGGACGTGCGGATGGTCGATGCGCAGCGCCTGCTCGCGCACGAAGCGCAGCAGGGTATGGGCGTCGGACTGCTGCAGCACCTTCGCCGCGACATAGCGGTGGCGCCGGTGGTCCCAGGCGCGCCAGACCGCGCCCACTCCCCCGCGGCCGATCGGATCGGCCAGTTCGTACCGGCCGGCGAAGACCTCACCCATGGTCGTGCGTCGCTCCCCTTCCGGAGCCGGACACGGCGGCGCGCCCGGCCGGGGTCAGTTCTGGTGCGACTGGTAGTGGGCGACCGCGTCGGAGGTGCGCCCCGCTCCGTACACCCTGAGGAACTCTGCCAGTTCGGGGTGGGTGGGGGCGAGGGAGTCCGCCGCGTCGATGATGTCGCCCGCCGCCGAGACGGAGCGCAGCAGCGACTGGATCTCGCGCACCACACGCTTCACCGTGGGCGCTCCCGAACTGTTGGAAGCCTGACCGGTGTTGCTGAGCACCGACCCGCCCTGCGACTTCTTGATCTCGTCCATCCGCTCGGTGGCCTCGGCCGCGCTGACGCTGCCGTCCGCCACCTGGCCCGCGAGGGACTGGAGCAGCTGCACGCGCTGCACCACCGCCGGGTTACCGATCTTCGCGCGCTGGCCGCTCATCAACTGCGACAGCATGGGAGCGGAGAGGCCGAGCACCCCCGCCAGGCGAGCCTGGTTGAGCCCCAGGTCCTCGATCAGCCGACGGAAGAGCGCCCCCAGCGGCTCCCCGTACCAGTTCCGCTGGAGCTCCCGGGCTCTTGCGGTGGCTTCCTGCTGTGCGGCGTCCATTGCGTCTCCCCATCGCTTCCCCAAGTACGGTCCTTCGCTGCCGCGAAGCACGTGGGGCATCTTACGGAGAGTGGTCGCCCGCCGGGACCCCCAATCTTTTTGCAGGATTCAGGGGGTGACCCGGTACTCTGGTCTGCGGTGCCGGACCGGAGCGCGCAGCTTCCGGTGGAACGCATCGTTTTCGGGGCCTTAGCTCAGTTGGTAGAGCGCTGTCTTTGCATGGCAGATGTCAGGGGTTCGACTCCCCTAGGCTCCACAACCAAAGCCCCTCCGGCCAGGTTCTCCCTGGTCGGAGGGGCTTTCGTCGTTCCGGGGGCCCGCCGGTCCCGGCGGGGCGGGTCAGCGGCTGCCGCGCTCGTCCTCCGCGGTCGCGGACGTGTCCGCCTCGGCCTGCTTCGCCTGGACCTCCGGGTCGAGGATGTCCTGGCCACTGCCGTCGACGGAGGTCAGCGGCGCGCTGTCGGGGACCTCGGTGGCGGCCGGCGGCTCCACGAGCCAGTCCGGGTTGGCCTGCTTGTCCCACCACTTCCAGGCGGCGAAGGCGCCACCGGCGATGATGCCGAACACGACGAGCCGCTTGGCGAGACGGCCGGAGCGGGCCCGCCGCTCGTGCTTGCGCACCAGCTTGCGGATCTCCTTCGGCGACACGTCGCCGCGCAGTCCGGAGTAGGCGGCACTGCCGCGGGCCGCCGCTTCCTTGCGGACCGGCTCGGCCGCCGCGACCGCCTGCTCGATGCGCGGCTTCGAATACGCGGCTGCCTGGCGGGCCACTTCGCGGGTGCGGGCCGCCGCGTCGTGCGCGGCCTGGTCGAGCTTCGGCGGCACATGCGTCCGCGCCTGCTCCAGGCGCGGGGCGAGGTGCGCGTCGTACTGGGCGCGCGCCTGCAGCGCGGCCTGCGAAACCTTGGGCCCAAGTGCGACGCGCGCGTCGTGCGCGTACGTCGTGGCGCGGTCCCTGGCCGTTTCGGCGTAGGGAGCCACCACTTCCGCGGCATGCAGCACGCTGTCCTTGGCCGAGCCGGTCGCGGCACGCACGCTGTCGATGCGGGTCACGGGATCCTCCTCCTCGGTGGCGTACAGGTATTTCACCTTTCCACCCTTTTACGGATCATGCCTGTGGGGAGCATCAATGCGGTGGTAAGGCTTGGTAAGGCTGAGTACGGCTTGATAAAGGGCTTGGCGACGACAATGCCACGGATCGCGTCGGGGCGCGCCTCTTCGACTACGAGTAGACCGGTTTTCGGCGGCTGAAACCCCGCACGGCCCTGACGGTCCGTCCGGCGCCGTCGCGGCGGGGCCGTGCGAGGATCGGGTCTGCACAGAACTCGACGGAAGGCAGATCGTGGCCGAGCAGCTGTACGCCACTCTCAAGACCAACCTGGGGGACATCGAGGTCCGGCTGCTGCCGAACCACACGCCCAAGACGGTCAAGAACTTCGTGGAGCTCGCCAAGGGCGAGCGGGAGTGGACCAACCCCGAGACCGGGGAGAAGTCCGCCACCCCCCTCTACGACGGCACGATCTTCCACCGCGTCATCGGCGGCTTCATGATCCAGGGCGGCGACCCGCTGGGCAACGGCACGGGCGGCCCCGGCTACCAGTTCGAGGACGAGTTCCACCCCGACCTGGCCTTCACCAAGCCGTACCTGCTGGCCATGGCCAACGCCGGGCCGGGCACGAACGGCTCGCAGTTCTTCATCACGGTCTCGCCCACGGCCTGGCTGACCCGCAAGCACACCATCTTCGGCGAGGTCGTCGACGAGGCCAGCCAGAAGGTCGTCGACGCCATCGCCGCTACGCAGACCAACCCGCGCACCGACCGGCCGGTCAACGACGTGGTCATCGAGTCCGTCTCCGTAGAGACCCGGTAGTACCGCAGGGAACCAATGCGCCCCGCCCGTCCGTAACAAGGAGGGGCGGGGCGGTGCGTTGCGCAGCCGCGCGGCGCCGACGCACGGGCGCCGACCGCCCGACCCGAGACCCGAGGGGACGACCGCCATGGATCAGGCGCCCGGCAGCCCGCAGGAACCGCAGGACGCCCAGGGCCTGCCCGGCTGCTACCGGCACCCGGACCGCCCGACCGGCATCAGCTGCACCCGGTGCGAGCGGCCCATCTGCCCCGAGTGCATGGTCAGCGCGTCCGTCGGTTTCCAGTGCCCCGAGTGCGTGCGCAGCGGTTCGGGGACCGGGCACGCCCCGGACGCGAACCGGCCGAGGACGCTGGCGGGCGGCACGATCGTCTCCGACCCGCGGCTGGTCACGAAGGTGCTGCTCGGGATCTGCCTGGCCGTGTTCGCGGTGCAGATGACGGTCGGAGACCGGTTCACCGAGCGGTTCGAGATGCTCGGCCTCGCCTGGGTGCCCGACCTCGGCGGCCTCGAAGGTGTGGCGGAGGGCCAGTGGTATCGGCTGCTCACCGCGATGTTCCTGCACGGCAGCTACGTCCACATCGCCTTCAACATGCTCAGCCTGTGGTGGATCGGCGGCCCCCTGGAGGCGGCCCTGGGCCGCGCCCGCTACCTCGCGCTGTATCTGGTCTCGGGTCTGGCCGGCAGCGCGCTGACGTATCTGCTCGCCGCGCAGAACCAGCCCTCGCTCGGTGCCTCCGGCGCGATCTTCGGTCTGTTCGGTGCCACGGCCGTGCTGATGCGGCGGCTCAACTACGATCTGCGGCCGGTCATCGCACTGCTCGTGATCAACCTGATCTTCACGTTCAACCCGGCCTTCAACATCTCCTGGCAGGCCCACATCGGTGGCCTCGTCGCCGGGCTGGTCGTCGGTTACGCGATGGTGCACGCGCCCCGTGAGCGTCGCGCGCTCGTGCAGTACGGGACCTGCGCGGTGGTGCTGCTCGCCGTGGTCGTCACCGTGGTCGTGAGGACCGCGCAGCTCACCTGAGCCAGGTTTTCCACCGATGATGACCGGCGTTGTCCACAGCGCGTGGCGGATCTTGTGCATCGTGTGGGGAACAGCTGTGCCCCTTGTCATCAACCCGGGTTTGACCAGGAAGGACAAGGGGCGAACAGGTGGTCGAGCGGAGTCGGTGCAGTCACACCGGCGTCAACACTCAGTGGGTTATCCACAGATCATGCGACCTTTTCCACGGCTGTGGAAAGTCGACGGGATTCTGTGGATAACTCAGTGGATAGCTCAGGGCAGAGCTACTTTCACAGGCGGCGGACCGCTACTTCCACTGCGTGGAGACGCCGAAGCCGCCGGCGATGAAGCCGAAGCCCACGACGATGTTCCAGTTGCCGAGCGCCTTGATCGGCAGCGAACCGTCGGCCACGTAGAAGACGACGATCCAGACAAGTCCGATGAGGAACAGCGCCAGCATCACCGGCGCCACCCAGCCGCGGTTCGTCAGCTTGATGTTCGCTGCCTGCTTCGACGCCGGCGGGGGCGTGTAGTCGGCCTTCTTGCGGATACGTGACTTCGGCACGAGGGTCTCTCCTGTCGATGCGCTGCGTGGCCGCGCAGATGTCGTGGGCTGGCTCCGGAGCAGCGTACAAGGGGAAGTTGTGGGGATTCCCAGCGCTCCACCGGGCGTCCGTTAGCGTAGTGCTTCCGTGGCGTCGAAGGAGATAAGGGTACGTTGAGCAATTCCGCCGACTCTGCCAAGAGTCCCGCCCGTGGGCGCTTTCGGCCCGTGCGCTTGCTCACCGTTGGCGTTTTCGCCCTCGCGGGGCTCATCTTCTTCACCAGTTTCAATACGGCCAAGGGCACCAATATCCGGACGGACGGGTCCCTGCTCAAGCTCTCCGACCTCATTCAGGAGCGCAGCCGCAAGAACCAGGGCCTGGAAGCGGGCAACAGCTCGGTGCGCTCCGACGTCGAGCGCCTCGCCGAGCGGGACAACGGTTCCACCGCCGCGGACGACAAGAAGGTGGACGCCCTGGAAAAGGCGTCCGGGACGAAGAAACTGAAGGGCGAGGCGGTCTCCGTCACGCTCGACGACGCCCCGCCGAACGCCACCGCCAAGCTCCCCGGCTACCCCGAGCCCCAGCCCAACGACCTGGTGATCCACCAGCAGGACCTCCAGGCCGTGGTGAACGCCCTGTGGAAGGGCGGCGCCAAGGGCATCAAGGTCATGGACCAGCGCCTCATCTCGACGTCCGCCGTCCGCTGCGTCGGCAACACCCTGATCCTCCAGGGCCGCGTGTACTCGCCGCCGTACAAGATCACCGCGGTCGGGGACCCGGAGGCGCTGAAGCAGGCGGTCGCGGCCTCGCCGGAGATCCAGAACTACATGCTGTACGTGAACGCCTACGGGCTCGGCTGGAAAGTCGAGGACGACGGGGCGGTGACTCTTCCCGGCTACTCGGGCACAGTGGATCTCCACTACGCGAAGCCCGTGAGCTAGCCATGGCGTAGCCGCCGTCTGGGGGGCCTGTGTCGGTACGAGTCGCCATCAGGACAGTCAGCGAAGTCTGCATCACCGTCGGCGCCTTGATCGTCCTCTTCGTCGCCTACGTGCTGTTCTGGACCGGTGTGAAGGCCGACGACGCGATGGGCAGCCAGATCGACGACCTCGAGGACCAGTGGGCGAAGCGCCCCGTGGCCACCTCGGCCCCCGATCCGGACTCCGACGCCGCGGTGGACGCGGCGCCGCCGAAGCCGCGCCCGTACCAGGACGGAAAGCCCTTCGCCGTGATGTACATCCCACGGCTTGGTTTCACGTGGAACGCTCCCGTGCTCCAGAACACGAAGGTCGACACGCTCAAGAAGGGCCTCGGGCACTACGCGGGCACGGCCCAGCTCGGGCAGAAGGGCAACTTCTCGGTGGCCGGCCACCGGCGCACCTACGGCGACCCGTTCAAGGACTTTCCCCAGCTCAGGCCGGGCGACCCGGTGGTGCTCACCGACGGGGACACCTGGTTCACGTACGTCATCGACACCAAGCCGTACAAGACGCTGCCGAGCGATGTCGGGGTGATCGACCCGGTGCCGCGCAAGTCCGGCTACGAGGAGCCGGGGCGCTATCTGACGCTGACCACGTGCGAGCCGGAGTGGGGTCACAGTCACCGGCTGATCGTCTGGGCGCATCTCGATGCCACTCAGCCTGTAGAGGCAGGCAAACCGGAAGCGTTGCGCCGTTAGTCTGGTGCCACAAGCAGACAGTGTGGAGGGAGCGTCCGGCATGTACGGCTGGATCTGGCGGCATCTGCCGGGCAACACCTGGGTGAGGGCACTGATTTCGATCGTGCTGGTCCTGGCGGTGGTGTACGTCCTCTTCCAGTTCGTCTTCCCGTGGGCCGAGCCGCTGCTGCCCTTCAACGATGTGACGGTGGACGGCCAGTGAGCACGCGAGACACCCGTAAGACCCGCATCCTCGTCGTCGACAACTACGACAGCTTCGTCTTCAACCTCGTCCAGTACCTGTACCAGCTGGGTGCCGAGTGCGAGGTCGTGCGCAACGACGAGGTGACCACCTCGCACGCGCAGGACGGCTTCGACGGCGTGCTGCTCAGCCCGGGTCCCGGCGCCCCCGAACAGGCCGGTGTCTGCATCGAGATGGTGCGGCACTGCGCGGCGACCGGCGTGCCCGTCTTCGGCGTCTGCCTCGGCATGCAGTCGATGCAGGTGGCGTACGGCGGTGTCGTGGACCGCGCTCCCGAGCTGCTGCACGGCAAGACCTCGCTCGTCCGGCACGAGGGCAAGGGCGTCTTCGCGGGCCTCCCCGACCCCTTCACGGCCACCCGATACCACTCGCTGGCCGCCGAGCCCGGCACCGTACCGGAGGCGCTGGAGGTCACGGCGCGTACCGAGGACGGCATCATCATGGGGCTGCGCCACCGTGAACTGCCCGTCGAGGGGGTGCAGTTCCATCCGGAGTCGGTGCTGACCGAGCACGGCCATCTGATGCTCGCGAACTGGCTCGTGGAGTGCGGGGACGCGGGCGCGGTGGCCAGATCGGGCGGGCTCGCGCCGGTCGTGGGCAGGGCCTCGGCGTGACCGCGCTGCGCCCCGAGCAGGACGGCGAAGCCGGCGGGTTCGAGGATGCCGTGCGCCGCCTCGACGACCCGCTGAACGACCCGTTGCCGGGGCAGCACCCGTCGCCGTGGTTCCGGCCGCCGGGAGCGCAGGAGCAGGCACCGGAACAGCACCCGGTCCAAGGGCAGCCGCACGGGCAGCCCGGGGAGCCGGTGCGCCGCCCCGAGCCGGAGCCCGAGTGGTACGACCCGCAGGGGTACGCCCAGAACTGGTACGGCGAGGCCCCGCAGGGCGCGGCCCGCGGACACGCGTCAGGACCCGCCTCCCACGGTCCGTCAGGGCCCGCCGCCCACGCGCCCGGAGCCGCCGCCCACGCGCCTGGAGCCGCCGCCCACGCGTCCGCGGCCGGTGCGTCCGCGCTCGGGGCCGCGACGCCCCCGCGGGAGCCCCAGGCCCCCGCTCAGCAGCCCGTGGCCCCCGTGCCGCAGCCCTCGCCCGCGTCCCCCGCACGGGACGACGAGACGGTCGCGCTGCGTACCGCCGACACCCGCCGAATAGCCGAGCCGGAGTCCACGCCCACCGCGGAGCCGGTGGCCGTCGGCGGCCGGGCCGCGCGCAGGAAGGCCGCCAAGAAGGGCGGCGGCCGGCACTCGGCGGCGAGTGCCGCGGAGAAGGAGACCGGCGAGGAGGCGGACGGAAAGCCGCTGACCCGGGTCGAGGCGCGGGCCGCGGCGCGCGCGGCCAAGCCGGGCGCCGGAGTGATCGCGAGCCGGGCGGTCGGTGAAGTCTTCATCAGCATCGGGGTGTTGATGCTGCTGTTCGTCACCTACCAGCTGTGGTGGTCGAACATTCGGGCACACAACATCGCCGGCAGCGCCCGGAGCAGCCTCGAGGACGACTGGGCCAACGGAAAGCGCAAGCCCGGCGCGTTCGAACCGGGACAGGGCTTCGCGATCCTCTACATCCCCAAGCTGGACGTCGTCGTGCCGATCGCCGAGGGCATCAGCAAGCCGAAGGTCCTCGACAAGGGCATGGTCGGGCACTACGACAAGGACAGCATTCCGACCGCGATGCCCGACGCGAAGCAGGGGAACTTCGCCGTCGCCGGGCACCGCAACACGCATGGCGAGCCGTTCCGCTTCGTCAACCGCCTCGAACCCGGCGATCCGATCGTCGTCGAGACGCAGGACACGTACTACGTGTACAAGATGGCGAGCATCCTGCCGCAGACGGCGCCGTCGAACACGGCGGTCCTCAATCCGATCCCCGCGGGCTCCGGATTCACCAAGCCGGGCCGTTACATCACTCTGACGACCTGCACTCCGGAATTCACCAGTACGTATCGAATGATCGTCTGGGGCAAGATGGTCGAGGAGCGTCCGCGCAGCAAGGGCAAGCCGGACGCGCTCGTCGAATAACCGGGTATCGGCAGCGGCAGTACGGCACAGAGACGGGGCATGAGCGAGTGGCAGCGACGACCGACCATGGCGAAGAGGCCGCACCGAAGGAGCCTCGCCGCTCGCCCTCACCCCGGCGCGGGCCCATCGCGACCGCCGTCAGTGTCTTCGGTGAACTGCTCATCACCGCGGGCGTGATCCTCGGCCTCTTCGTGGCCTACTCACTGTGGTGGACGAACGTCGTCGCCGACCGCGAGGCGGGCAAGCAGGGCGACAGGGTCCGCGACCAGTGGAGCGGGAACAGCGGCCCCGGTGACCTGGACACCAAGAACGGCATCGGCTTCCTGCACGTCCCCGCGATGAGCAAGGGCGAGGTGCTGGTCGAGAAGAGCACGGACAACAAGGTCCTCAACGACGGCGTCGCCGGCTACTACACGAAGCCCGTGAAGGCGACGCTGCCGACGAGCGGCAAGAAGGGCAACTTCTCGCTGGCCGCGCACCGGGACGGGCACGGCGCCAAGTTCCACAACATCGACAAGATCGAGAAGGGCGACCCGATCGTCTTCGAGACCAAGGACGACTGGTACGTCTACAAGGTCTACGACATCCTCCCGGAGACCTCGAAGTACAACGTGGACGTCATCGACGACGTACCGAAGGAGTCGGGCGTGAAGAAGCCCGGCCACTACATCACGCTGACGACCTGCACGCCGGTCTACACGTCGAAGTACCGGTACATCGTGTGGGGCGAGCTGGAGCGCGTCGACAAGGTGGACGAGGACCGGACGCCGCCGAAGGAACTCCGTTAGGGCGCGAGCCCGGTCAAGGCCGGAGCCCCGGCCCCCTCGTCCTGAGGGGGCCGGGGCTCCGGCCTTGCTGCGTACCGCGCCGGGCGTCAGCCGCCGAGGTTGCCCCCGAAGATGCCGCCGTTGTCGTTCCCGCCGTTGTTGTTGCCGCCCCCGCCGATCGTGGTCAGGGTGACCGTGGTGTTCGCCGGGTCCGACGCGGTGTTGGCCGCCGGGTCCTGGCTGATGACGCGGGCCTCGTCGCCCTGGTCGGAGCCGTCGGCGAACTGGACGTTCTTGAAGCCGGCGTCCTGGAGGGTCTTCTTGGCGTCCTTGACGGTCTGGCCGACCACGCTCGGGACCGGCGTCTGCGCGGCCTTCTTGGCGACCTTGAGGGTGACCGTGGAGCCGGGCTCCGCCTGGGTGTTGGCGGGCAGGCTCTGGGCGAAGACCTTGCCGGCCTCGGCCGCCGTGCTCTCCTCCTCGGTGCAGTTCGCCTTCAGGTTGCTGTCCTCGAGCTGCTTCGTGGCCTCGTCGCAGGAGAGGTTGCCGCCGGCCACGTTCGGGACGGTGACCTGCTCCTTCTCGCGGGCGACGGTCAGGGTGATCTCGGTGCCCTTCTCGACCTTGCCGCTGGAGGGGTTCTGCTTGATGACCGTGCCCGGCGTCCGGTCGGACTCCTCGGTCTCCTTGGTGACGTTGTCGAGGCCCTTGGCCTTCAGCTCGGCCTCGGCCTCGTCGTAGGGCAGGCCCTTGACGTCCGGGACGGAGACCTTCGGGGCGCCCGTGGAGACCGACACCGTGATCGTGTCGTTCTTGCTCACCTCGGTGCCCGACTTCGGGTTCTGGGAGCAGATCTGGCCCTTGGGATAGTCCTCGCAGGGGCCCGACTTGCTGGAGTCCAGGGTGAGGTCGCGGTTCTCGGCCATCTTCTCGGCCTCGTCGACCGTCTTGCCGACGAAGTTCGGGGCCGTGAACGACTCGTCGTTCGCGCTGTCGCCGCCGAAGATCGTCTTGCCGATCAGGATGGCGCCGACGAGCACCAGGATGCCCGCCACGACCAGCAGGATCGTCGACGTACGGTTCTTGCCCTGGCGGCGCCGGTCGGGCCGGTCGTCGTAGCCGAAGCCGCCGTCGTCCGGGTTGGTCGGCGGCAGCATCGAGGTCTGGCCCGCGCCGTTCTGCGGGCGCAGCATCGCGGTCTGCTGGTCGTCGGGGTGGCCGCCGTAGCCGACCGCGCCCATGGCGGCGGTCGCGGCGACGGGCTGGCCGTCGAGGCAGGCCTCGATGTCGGCGCGCATCTCGTCGGCCGACTGGTAGCGGTAGTCCGGGTCCTTGGTGAGGGCCTTGAGGACGATCGCGTCCATCTCCGGCGTGATCTCGCCGTCGAAGACGCTGGGCGCCTGCGGTTCCTCACGGACGTGCTGGTACGCGACCGCGACCGGGGAGTCGCCGACGAACGGCGGCCGTACGGTCAGCAGTTCGTACAGCAGGCAGCCCGTGGAGTACAGGTCGGAGCGGGCGTCGACCTGCTCGCCCTTGGCCTGCTCCGGGGAGAGGTACTGGGCGGTGCCGATGACGGCCGCGGTCTGCGTCATCGTCATGCCGGCGTCGCCCATCGCGCGGGCGATGCCGAAGTCCATGACCTTCACCTGGCCGGTGCGGGTCAGCATGACGTTGGCGGGCTTGATGTCGCGGTGCACGATGCCCGCGCGGTGCGAGTACTCCAGGGCCTGGAGGATGCCGACGGTCATCTCCATGGCGCGCTCGGGCAGCAGCTTGCGCCCGGAGTGCAGCAGCTCACGGAGCGTGGAACCGTCGACGTACTCCATCACGATGTACGGGATGGAGACCTGGTCGACGTAGTCCTCGCCCGTGTCGTACACCGCCACGATCGCGGGATGGTTGAGCGAGGCGGCCGACTGGGCCTCCCGGCGGAACCGGGCCTGGAACGACGGGTCGCGCGCGAGGTCCACCCGCAGCGTCTTCACCGCCACGGTGCGACCGAGCCGGGTGTCATGGGCGAGATAGACCTCCGCCATGCCACCACGGCCGAGCACCTGGCCCAGCTCGTACCGGCCGCCGAGGCGACGCGGCTCTTCCATGGTTACCTACCAGCCCTCTCCGTCGGTCCCGACCGTCCCGTGCGGGGTCGGGCGGTGTGCTGTCCGGGGCTTACCGTACCCGGCTTGCTCAGCGTGACCTGGCCACCACCGTGACCCGTGACAGGACCGGTATCGCCACGTGCATCTATGTGAACAACGAGTGACCGGGCTCACAAGGGGTGGTGAAACCGGCGTTCCCCGGCTCACTTCTTGCTGTCCACGACCGCCTTCATCACGTCGCGCGCGATCGGGGCGGCGAGACCGCCACCGGAGATGTCGTCGCGGTTGGCGCTGCCGTCCTCGACCACCACGGCCACGGCCACCGGCGAACCGGAGTCGGTCTTGGCGTAGGAGACGAACCAGGCGTACGGCTTCTCGCTGTTGTCGACGCCGTGCTGGGCGGTACCGGTCTTGCCGCCGACGGTGACGCCGTCGATCTTGGCGTTGGAGCCGGTGCCGTCGTTGACGACCGTCTCCATCATCGACTGGAGCTTCGTCGCGTTCTCCGCGGAGAGCGGCTGGCTCAGCTCCTTCGGGTCCGTCTTCTCGATGGTGTCGAGGTTCGGGGCCTTCAGCTCGTCGACCATGTACGGCTCCATGAGCTTGCCGTCGTTGGCGATCGCCGAGGCGACCATGGCCATCTGGAGCGGGGTCGCGGCGGTGTTGAACTGGCCGATGGAGGAGAGCGCGGTCTCCGACTTGTTCATGTCGTCGGAGAACACCGACTTGTTGGAACGGACCGGGATGAACTGCTCCTCGTTGAAGCCGAACTTCTCGGCCTCCTCGAGCATCGCGTCGTTGCCGAGGTCCGAGCCGATCTTGCCGAACACGGTGTTGCAGGAGACCTTCAGGGCGTTGCGCAGCGTCGCGTTCTTACAAGGGATGTTGCCCTCGTTCTTCAGCTCCGTCGTGGTGCCCGGCATCGTCCACGGCAGCGGGGTGTCCGTGGCCTTGTCCGGGTCGTAGTTCCCGCTCTCCAGCGCGGCCGCGGCCGTCACCAGCTTGAACGTCGAACCCGGCGGGTACGTCTCGCGCAGCGCGCGGTTCAGGAGCGGCTTGTCCTTGTCCTTGTCGAGCTGCGAGAACGTCTTGCCGTCGTCGGTGGAGTTCCCGGCGAAGGACGACGGGTCGTACGACGGCGTGGACGCGAGCGCGA
Organism: Streptomyces sp. BYX5S; assembly: GCF_054724165.1. Lineage (NCBI taxonomy): Bacteria > Bacillati > Actinomycetota > Actinomycetes > Kitasatosporales > Streptomycetaceae > Streptomyces > Streptomyces sp. BYX5S. Next base: position 28,104 of record NZ_CM138829.1, read on the forward strand.
GGATCTTGCCGGTGGACGGCTCGATGGCGGCGACGGCGCCCTTGCCGCGGTTCTTCAGGCCGTCGTAGGCGGCCTTCTGCGCGGCGGCGTTGAGGGTGGTCACGACGTTGCCACCCTCCTTCTGCTTGCCCGTGATCATGTCGAGGGTGTTGCGGAAGAAGAGGCGGTCGTCGTTGCCGCTGAGGATGCCGTCCTCAAGATTCTCGATCTGGCTGGCGCCGACGACCTGCGAGGCGTAGCCGGTGACGGGCGACCACATGGGCCCGTTCTTCCAGGTCCGCTTGTACTTCAGGTCGGTCCCGGTGGTCTCCTTCGAGCCCGTGATCGACTTGCCGTCGACGATGATGTCGCCGCGCGGCGTCGAGTACCGCTCGATGGCGACGCGACGGTTCTCCTTGTCGGAGGCGAGCGAGTCGGCCTTCACGTACTGGAGCCAGTTGTCGCGGATCAGCAGGCCCAGGATCAACAGGCCGCAGAAGATCGCGATACGGCGCAGGGGCTTGTTCACGGTCGGACCACCTGGGTCATCTCGGCGTCGGGACTTGGCGTGGGGCTCGGGGCGGGCCGCCGCGCGGTGTCGCTGATCCGGATCAGGATCCCGATGAGCGCCCAGTTGGCGATGACGGAGGAACCGCCGTACGCGAGGAACGGCATCGTCATACCGGTCAGCGGGATGAGCCCCATCACGCCGCCCGCGACGACGAAGACCTGAAGTGCGAAGGCGCCGGACAGGCCGACGGCGAGCAGCTTGCCGAACGGGTCGCGGGCCGCGAGCGCCGTGCGCACGCCGCGCTCCACGATGAGTGCGTAGATCAGCAGGATCGCCATCAGGCCGGCCAGGCCCAGCTCCTCGCCGAAGGTGGCGAGGATGAAGTCGGAGTTCGCGGCGAAGCGGATCAGCTCGGAGTGGCCCTGGCCCCAGCCGGTGCCGAGGGTGCCGCCGGAACCGAAGGCCCACAGCGCCTGCATCGCCTGCTCGGAGTGCCCGGCCACGCCCTGGCGGCTGAGCATGTACTCCTTCATCGGGTCCAGCCAGGCGTCCACACGCTGCTGGATGTGCGGCTCGAACGTGGCCACACCGACGGCGCCGACCGCGGACATCAGCAGACCGAAGACGATCCAGCTGGTCCGCTCGGTGGCGACGTACAGCATGATGACGAACATTCCGAAGAACAGCAGCGACGTACCGAGGTCGGTCTCGAAGACCAGGATGAGGATCGAGATCCCCCAGACCACGAGGATCGGTCCGAGGTCGCGGCCGCGCGGCAGGTACAGGCCCATGAAGCGGCGCGAGGCGAGCGCCAGGGCGTCCCGCTTCACCATCAGGTAGCCGGCGAAGAACACCGCGAGGACGATCTTCGCGAACTCACCGGGCTGGATGGAGAATCCGCCGATGTTGATCCAGATGCGCGCGCCGAAGATGTTCTGCCCGAGGCCCGGTACCAGCGGCAGCAGCAGCAGGACGACGGCGCCGAGCATGGAGATGTAGGTGTAGCGCTGAAGGACGCGGTGGTCCTTCAGGAAGAACAGGACCACGATGAAGAGCGCGATGCCCATCGCCGTGTACATCAGCTGCTTCGGTGCCGCGCTGCCCGCCTGGTCGATCGACTGGAGCAGCTTCGACTGGTCGAGCCGCCAGATGACCACCAGGCCAAGGCCGTTCAGCAGCGTGGCCAGCGGCAGCATCAGCGGGTCCGCGTACGCCGCGAACTTCCGTACGACGATGTGGGCGACGCCCGCGAGCAGGCCGAGGCCCAGCCCGTAGCCGAGAATGCCCGTGGGGAGCTCGCCGTCGATGGCGAGACCGACATTGGCGTACGCGAACACCGGGATGATCACGGCGAACACGAGCAGTGCCAGCTCGGTGTTGCGCCGGCTGGGTGCTCCGATCGCTCCAATGGTCGACGTATGCGTCGTGGAGTTACTACTCATGGCGTGCTGAGGCCCCCAACGGCTTCTACTGCTGCGCGCACGCCTTGGCCAGCTGCTGCTCTTCCTCGGAGAGAGTGGGGCCAGGGGTGGGCGTGGGAGAGGACTTGGACTTGCCGGACGAGGACGGCGATCCGGACGGGTTCGGCGTGGGTGCGGCGGGCAGCTTGCGGTACGACGCCTTGGACGCCGTGCCTCCCGTGGAGGTTCCGCCGGCCTCGCCCTCGCCGGTCTTCGCGTTCTTCTCGTTCTCGGCCTTGTCCCGCTCGGCCTGCTTCTCGCATGCGGTGGCCTGCGCGGACAGTTCCTGGATCTTGTCCTGGGCGGCGGCCAGGTCGCCTTCGGCGATGGTCGCCTCGACCTGCTTGCGCTGGTACGGCGGCAGGTACTTGAGCTGGATCTCCGGGTGGTCCTTCGCCACGTCGGACAGGCTCACCCAGGCGAGGTCCTGGCTGATGCCGCGGTACAGCGCGACGTGCTCCTCGTTGGAGCCGACGTAGTACTGGGTCTGCGTCCAGCGGTAGCCGCCGTAGAGCCCGCCGCCGATGACCGCCAGGGCGAGCACCGTGTAGAAGGATCTCTTCAGCCACCTGCGGCGCGGCCGCGGCTTCACGAAGTCCTCGTCCGTGTACGCGCCGAAGCCCCCCTCGGGCGCGTAGTCGGCGGTGTCCCCGCTGCCGGGCGGGCCGAACTCGCCGCCGCCCGTGCCGGGGGCCGGGCGGCCGAGGCCCGCGGCGCGGCCCGCGGGGGTCTCCATGGCGGAGCCCTCGTGCAGCGCCTGCTGGTTCTCGGCGACCGCGCCGACGACCACCGGGGCGTCCGACAGCTGACCGGCGAGGGTGTCCCCGCTGTCGATGTCGAGGACGTCCGCGACGATCACGGTGATGTTGTCGGGGCCGCCGCCGCGCAGGGCCAGCTGGATCAGGTCCTGGACCGTCTCCTGCGGGCCCTGGTAGCTGGCGAGGGTCTCCTCCATCGTCTGGTGGGAGACGACGCCGGACAGCCCGTCGGAGCAGATCAAGTACCGGTCGCCGGCCCGCACTTCGCGGATGGAGAGGTCGGGCTCGACATGGTCGCCGCTGCCCAGCGCCCGCATGAGGAGGGACCTCTGCGGGTGCGTGGTGGCCTCCTCCTCGGTGATGCGGCCCTCGTCGACGAGGCGCTGCACCCAGGTGTGGTCCTGCGTGATCTGCGTGAGCACGCCGTCGCGCAGCAGGTAGGCGCGCGAGTCGCCGACGTGCACGAGGCCGAGCCGCTGGCCCGTCCACAGCAGCGCGGTCAGGGTGGTCCCCATGCCTTCGAGCTGGGGGTCCTCCTCGACCATCAGGCGGAGCTGGTCGTTGGCCCGCTGCACGGCGGTGCCGAGCGAGGTCAGGATGTCCGAGCCCGGCACGTCGTCGTCGAGCGCGACGATGGTGGAGATCACCTCCGAGGAGGCCACCTCACCGGCGGCCTGGCCGCCCATGCCGTCGGCGATCGCGAGCAGCCGGGGGCCGGCGTAACCGGAGTCCTCGTTGCCCTCGCGGATCATGCCTTTGTGTGATCCGGCGGCGAAGCGCAGTGACAGACTCATGCGCACCTGCCCGGCCGGATCAGACTCCGGGTACAGCCGGTCGTGTCGCACCACACTGCCCACCCTCCGCTCGGGAGCGCGCCGAGGTCCGGGACATCGGGGCCCCGGCCCGCCGCGTCGGCTCGCTCGCTCCGCTCGCGCTCATTCATGACGTAGCACTACTTCCGCAGCTCGATAACGGTCTTGCCGATGCGGATCGGCGCACCCAGCGGGATCGGCTGGGGCGTCGTGAGGCGGGTCCGGTCGAGATACGTGCCGTTGGTGGACCCGAGGTCCTCGACGATCCACTGACCGTCCCGGTCCGGGTAGATCCTGGCATGACGGCTCGACGCGTAGTCGTCGTCGAGCACGATCGTGCTGTCGTGCGCACGGCCGAGCGTGATCGTCTGCCCCTGCAGCGCCACCGTCGTACCGGTGAGCGTGCCTTCGGAGACGACCAGCTTGGTGGGGGCGCCACGGCGCTGTCGGCCGCCGCCCTGCTGCTGGCGCTGCTGCGGAGGCGCGGACTGGCGCGCGGCCTGCGCTTGCGGCCGCCCGCTCTCCCGGCGCGAGCCGCGCTGGGTGACGCGCGTACCGAACAGGTCGCTGCGGATGACCTGGACGGCCACGATCACGAACAGCCACAGAACGGCCAGGAAACCCAGCCGCATGACCGTCAGGGTCAGCTCTGACATTGCCCCCGCTTCACCCTTCGGCTTGCCGGTAAACGATGGTGGTTTGGCCCACGACGATCCGCGAGCCGTCGCGGAGCGTAGCGCGGGTGGTGTGCTGTCCGTCCACCACGATGCCGTTGGTGGATCCGAGATCCTGGATCGTCGAGGGCGTTCCGGTCCGGATCTCGCAGTGCCGGCGCGATACGCCGGGGTCGTCGATCCGCACGTCGGCCTCGGTGGACCGGCCGAGCACGAGGGTGGGGCGGGAGATCTGGTGGCGGGTGCCGTTGATCTCGACCCAGTGGCGCACGCGGGCGCCGGGCAGCGGGCCCGCGCCCTGCTGCCCGTGAGCCGCCTGCCCCTGTGCCGCGGGGGCAGCCGCCGGGCGTCCCGGCGGCGCCGAGGGCATCGGCGGGGCGGCCGTGGGCTGCGGGTATCCGTAGCCCCCCGGTGCCTGGGGCCGGGCGGCCGGGGCGGGGCGCTGGGACTGCTGCGGGCGCTCCTGGCTGGTGGACGACGCGAGGGTGCGGCTGCGTACCCGGTACAGACCCGTGTCCAGGTCGTCCGCCTTCTCCAGGTGCACCTTGATGGGGCCCATGAAGCTGTAGCGCTGCTGCTTCGCGTAGTCGCGCACCATCCCGGACAGCTCGTCGCCGAGCTGGCCCGAGTAGGGGCTCAGCCGCTCGTAGTCGGGCGCGCTGAGCTCCACGATGAAGTCATTGGGGACGACCGTCCGGTCGCGATTCCAGATCGTCGCGTTGTTGTCGCACTCGCGCTGCAGCGCTCCCGCGATCTCGACGGGCTGCACCTCGGACTTGAAGACCTTGGCGAAGGTGCCGTTGACCAGCCCCTCGAGGCGCTGTTCGAACTTCTTCAGGACTCCCATGAGGCACCTCCTCCTTCGTTGCCGTCCTGCTTGTCAGGCCTGTACCGCCTGCGGCCGGGCTTGCTGTCGCTGCCTTCTTGGTACTGCTTACTGATCGTATCCACGCGTCGGGAAATCGGCTGGTTCCCCCTGTCCGCCTGCTCGATGAGTGTCGACGCTCACAGCCCCTTGCCGGGCCCCTATGCAGGGATCGTAGAGGTGGCCTCCACACAGTGTCCCGTACGCGGCTGTGGACCGTGCGGGATCCCTGTTCCGTCTGCCCGCTCGGCGGCCCCAGGAACGGATGTGAATCCACCGTCCGCAGCGTGCTAATGTTTTGTTCGTCGGAAGGCGCAGGGCCCGCAAGGGCGAAGGGCCGGAAGACACACCCAATGCGCGGGTGGCGGAATAGGCAGACGCGCTGGATTCAGGTTCCAGTGCCCGAAAGGGCGTGGGGGTTCAACTCCCCCCTCGCGCACAGCGAAAAGCCCCGCAGATCTTCGGATCTGCGGGGCTTTTGCGTTGCCTGGAGGCGGGGCACTCGGGGGGTACGACTCACAGGGCCCGCGACCGGTCGGTCGGTCGCGGGGCCCTGTGGGTTATGTCACGTCAGTGCTGTTCAGGCGCTGGGTGCGGCTGCTCGGCTGCGCGGCTCCTCGGCTCAGGCGGCGAAGCGGGCGGCGAGGGACTTGCCCTTCTCCTGGGCGTCGGCGAGCGCCTTGTCGCGGGAGGCCTCGTAGAGCGGGACCAGCTGGGCCATCGCCGGGTTCTGCGGGGCCATGGTCAGCTCCGGGACGATGAAGTCCAGGTCGAGGCCGAGGCCGTCGCGCAGGGCGGCGCCGAGGAAGTTCTGGACGTACTCGAAGCCCTCGCGCGGGGTGCCCGGCGCGTAGGAGCCGCCGCGGCTGGCGACGACGGTGACCGGGGTGCCCTTGGCGGACTGGGTCTCGGGGCCCGAGGTGCGGCCCATGAGGATCACGTTGTCCAGCCACGCCTTCAGCGTGGAGGGGATCGAGAAGTTGTACATCGGGGCGCCGATCAGGATGGCGTCCGCCTGCTCCAGCTCCTCGATGAGCTTGATGCGCTCGGCGAAGACGGCGGCCTGCTCGGGGGTGTGCGCGTCGGCGGGCACGAAGCCGGCGAGGTGGGCGTCCGCGGTGATGTGCGGCACCGGGTTCGCGGCCAGGTCGCGGTAGACGACGGTGCCCTCCGGGTGCTGCTCCTCCCAGGCCTTGCGGAAGGCGTCGGTGACGGCGCGCGACGCGGAGGCCTGACCGTCGAAGACGGAGGAGTCGATGTGCAGCAGGGTGGCCATGATGCTCTCCCGTGAGGGTTGAGGCGCCCGGCGGGGGTGGAGGGCGCGGTAATTGAGTATGTAACTAGTAATAGCATAGGTGCTTACTTTTTTTCACCTGCATACGAGAACGCAGTACCCTGGAGGCATGGTGGGCAACGGGGAAGACATGAACGAGGCGTGTGCGGGAGCCGCCGCGACCCACGAACCCCAGAGGTGTTCGACGGTCGACATCGGCATGACGCGCGTCTTCGGGCTGCTGGGCAAGCGGTGGACCGGGCTGATCGTGTCCGTCCTGATGGGCGGACCGAGGCACTTCGCGGACCTGCGCCGGGCCATTCCCGGCATCAGCGAACGGATGCTCTCCGACCGGCTGACCGAACTCGGCGGGGCGGGACTCGTCGTCCGCGAGGTCGACGAGGGACCGCCGTTGCGGGTCTCGTACCGGCTGTCGGCGGCGGGGGCGGCGTTGCAGCCCGCGTTGCGGGAGCTGGGGGACTGGGCCGGGAAGTATCTGGGGGCCGAGGGCGGGACGTGTCCGGAGGAGTTCCGGAAGTGACGTTTCCCTCCGGGGGTGCGGGGCGGCCGGGTCTCGTGGGGTGAGTGGCCGGGTGGCTCGTGGGTGAGGGGGCCGGGTGGCTCGTGGCTGCGTGGGCGGGTGCCTGGTGGGTGAGCGACGTGTGAGCGTGCTGAGGGTTTTCCACAGGCCCTGACGGGTTTTCCGGCCCGGCGGTACGGTCGTGACCGATCACATACGGAGTACGCAGTACAGGGCACGGGGGAGGCGGTCGGTCGTGGGCGCAGTCGTGGGTGGGGCGGATCACGTGGTGGTGCCGCGGCAGGGCGGGGCGCCGGAGTCGGGCGGCGGGGCCGGGGCGGGGCGGCTGCCGCGGGTGCCTGGCTTCGCGGCGGCCGCGGCCGAGGAGGGCCGCTCGCCGAAGGCGGCCGGCAAGGCACTGCGGGAGAAGGTGCCGCGCAGCGCCCACCGGGACTTCGCGCTCGGCAGCGACCGGCCCGACGGGGTGGCCGCCGTCGAGGAGTCCAACCGCGGCCGGATCCCCGGACTCACCCCGATACGCGTCGGACGCATGGCCGCCACCCCCTTCGCGTTCCTGCGCGGCTCCGCGGGCCTCATGGCCTACGACCTGGCGCGCACGCCGGTGACCGGCATCGGCGCCCAGATATGCGGGGACGCGCACGCCGCCAACTTCGGCCTGTACGCGGACGCCCGCGGCGGCCTCGTCATGGACCTCAACGACTTCGACGAGACGGTCCGCGGGCCCTGGGAGTGGGACCTGAAGCGGCTCGCCACGTCCCTCGTCCTCGCCGGGCGGGAGGCGGGGGCCGACGAGGACACCTGCCGGGAGGCCGCCCACGACGCCGTTGGCGCCTACCGGCGCACCATGCGGCTCCTCGCCAAGCTCCCCGCCCTGGAGGCGTGGAACGCGATAGCCGACGAGGAGCTCGTCTCCCACACCGACGCCCACGACCTGCTCGGCACCCTGGAACGCGTCTCCGAGAAGGCCAGCCGGAACACCAGCGGGCGGTTCGCGGCCCGGTCCACGGAAAGCCTGGAGGGCGGCGGACGACGGTTCGTGGACGCGCCGCCCGTCCTGCGGTCCGTGCCCGAGCCGGAGGCCGCGGCCGTCGCGGGTGCGCTGGGACCGTATCTGGACACCCTGTCCGAGGACCGGCTGCCGCTGCTCGCGCGGTATGCGATCCACGACGTGGCGTTCCGCGTCGTCGGCACCGGGAGCGTGGGCACTCGGTCGTATGTGGTGCTGCTCCTCGACCACCGGGGCGAGGCGCTCGTGCTGCAAGTGAAGGAGGCGCGGCCGTCGGCGCTGCTTCCGCACCTGCCGGCGGCCGGATTCGCGGCGGCGCCGGTGGAGCACGAAGGGCGGCGGGTGGTGCTCGGGCAGAAGCGCATGCAGGTCGTCAGCGACATCCTGCTGGGGTGGACCACGGTCGACGAGCGGCCCTTCCAGGTGCGGCAGTTCAGGAACCGCAAGGGCAGCGTCGACCCGGCCGCCCTCGCCGCCGACCAGATCGACGACTACGCCCGGATGACCGGCGCGCTGCTCGCCCGTGCCCACGCCCACAGCGCCGACCCGCGCCTGGTCGCCGGCTACTGCGGCAAGAACGAGGAACTGGACGAGGCCGTCGCCGCGTTCGCCGTGGCCTACGCGGACCGCACGGAGGCGGACCACGCCGAACTGGTCCGGGCCGTGCGGGAGGGGCGGGTGGCGGCCGAGGCGGGGGTGTGAGGGAGTCCCGGCCGAGGCGGGGGCCCGTGGGTGTGCGCGGTCGCGGTGCGGGCTGAGGCCCTTGGCTGTGCCGTGGTGCTTCCCCGCGACCGTGGGCCGTGGTGCTTCCCCGCGACCGTGGCCGTGCGGGGGAGCCCGCCGGTCCGGGTGGGGTCGAAGGTGTGCCCTACGCTGGTCGGGTGACGACCCCGGAGACCGACGATGTGGCAGGGCGGCCGGAGGGCGAGCCTCGGCAGCACCTCAAGGACCGTCTGAAGGAGCGCCTGGGCGAGCGGGCCGAACAGCGGGCCGCCGAGCAGGCCGCGGCCCGGCCCGAGGAGCGCCTGGAGCGGGCGGTGCGCGCCGCCGAGCAGGCGCTGATCGAGTTCGAGATCGCAGTGGAGACCTTCCGGGTCGAGGTGGAGAACTTCTCGCGGCTGCACCACCAGAAGCTCGGGCCCATGTACACCCGGCTCGACGAGCTGGAGGCGCTGATCGCGGAGGCGACGGCGGCCCGCACCGGTGATCCGGAGGACCGCCGCAAGGCCGACGAGGCGCGGGCGCGGGTCATGCCGATGCCGGGCGTCGAGGAGCTGTTCCACGGGTGGATGGACGGGGACGGGCTGTTCCCCGAGGCCTCCGCGATGCTGACCGACCAGCCGGTGCGGCCGCCGCAGCGGGTGCGGCCCAGCGACGAGGCGCGCAAGCTCTACCGCGAGCTGGCCCGCAAGGCGCACCCGGATCTGGCGCAGGACGAGCGGGAGCGGGAGCGCCGCGACGAGTTCATCTCCCGGGTGAACGCGGCGTACGGCCGTGGTGACGAGGCGTTGCTGCGCGAGCTGGCCGAGGAGTGGGCCGCGGGCCCCAAGCCGCCCGAGCAGCAGCCGACGGAGAGCGACGAGCTGTACGCCCGCCTGGAGTGGCTGGCGCAGCGCAAGGAACTGCTCACGGCGGTGGCGCAGGAGCTGGAGGAGAGCGCGATCGGCTCGATGCTGCGGATGGCTCCCGACGATCCGGACACCCTGCTCGACGAGATCGCCGAGAAGCTGTTGGCGCAGGTCGCCGAGCGCGAGGCCGAGCTGGAGCGGTTGACCGCTTCCTGACGCCCGGTGCGCTGACGCCTGGTGAGCCGACCCGTGGTGGCGGGCGGCGGGGTCCGAGGGGGTAGCGTCAAGGGCATGGTTTTCGGTTCTGGTGTGCCCACGGTCGGTGTCGACGAGCTCAAGGAGAAGGACTTTCTCCTCGACGTCCGTGAGGACGACGAGTGGCAGGCGGGTCACGCCGCCGGTGCGCTGCACATTCCGATGAGCGAGTTCGTCGCCCGCTACGGCGAGCTGACCGAGGCGGCGCCGCAGGACGGCCGCGTCCACGTGCTCTGCCGGGTCGGCGGCCGTTCCGCGCAGGTGACGCAGTATCTGCTCCAGCAGGGTGTCGACGCGGTGAACGTCGCGGGCGGCATGCAGTCCTGGGAGGCCGCCGGCCGCCCCGTCGTCGACGACAAGGGACAGCCCGGCGCCGTCGTGTAGTCGCGCTCTCGCGGGTCAGCCGAGGGGGTGGGCGGCGAGCAGGTCGCCGAGGGCCTCCTCGTGGGCGGCGGCCGGGCCGAGCGAGAGCTCCAGGTACTTGGCCCACGCGTGATAGCGGTGCAGCGGGTAGTCCGTGTCCGCGCCGAAGCCGCCGTGCAGGTGCTGCGCGGTCTGTACGACGCGGCGCACGCCGTCGGACGCCCAGGTCTTGGCGACCGCCACATCACCCGCGACCGGCAGCGGGCCGTTCGCCTCGCTGCTGATCCGCCAGGCCGCCTGCCAGAGGGTGGCCTCCATGGCGCGCAGGTCGATGTACCGGTCGGCTGCCTGCACGGCCACGGCCTGGAACGTGGCGATGGGGTGGCCGAACTGCTCGCGCTTGCCCGCGTAGTCACTGGTCATCGCGAGGACGCCCTCGCCGAGGCCGAGCGCGAGCGCGCAGGTGCCGGTGGCGAGCAGGTCGCGCAGGCGCGGCCAGGCGCTGGCGTCGTCGACGACGTGGCGCGCCTCGACGCGGGCGCCGTCGAGCCGCAGCTCGGCCTGGCGCTCACCGGTCGTCGCTATCTGCTCGGCGAACGCGAGCCCCGGCAGCTCGCCGGCGGGGCCGGGGAGCACCGCGAGGACCGCTTCGCCCTCGCCGACGTGCGCCGGGACGAGGATCAGGTCGGCGCCGTAGGCCCACGGCACGGCGGTCTGGGCGCCGTCGAGCACCCAGCTCTCGCCCTCGCGGCGTGCGGTGACGGCGAGTTCGGCCGGGTCGTGTCCGGTGCGGCCCGCGGAGGCGACTGTCAGCACGAGCTCGCCGCGCCCGGCGCGGGGGAGGATCTCCCGCCGCAACTCCTCCGTGCCATGGGCCTGTACGGCGGTCGTGGCCGCGCAGTGCTCCAGGAGCGGGAGCCGGGCGAGGACCTTCGCCGATTCGCGCAGCACCAGGCAGAGCGCGACGGCGTCGAGCCCCGCTCCGCCGTGTTCCGGCGCGAGCAGAAGGCTGAGCAGGTCGGCGTCGGCGGCCTTCGACCACAGCGGCCGGTCGAAGTCCTCGGCGACCGCGCCGGAGGTGAGCGAGGGGCTGGGCACGCCGTCGGGCGCGACCGGCCCGAACACCGCTTTCGCCGCCTCGACGGCCGCCTGCTGCTCCTCGGAGAAGGTGAAGTCCACTGGCCCTGCCTCCCGTTCCCGCCCTGCCTGGTGTGCCGACGCCGCGTCGCGCGATCTGACGGGGCGTCAAGATAGAACAGGTTCTACGAGAAGGGAACAGCGGGCGCGGGCCCACGTGCCCGGTGGTCTCGGCTCAGCGGTCGAAGTCCAGCTCCACCTTCTCCGTGGTCGGACGGGACTGACAGGCCAGCACATAGCCCGCCTCGGTCTCCTCGGCCTCCAGCGCGAAGTTCCGGTCCATGCGGACGGAGCCCGAGACCAGGAACGCGCGGCAGGTCCCGCAGACGCCGCCCTTGCAGGCGTACGGCGCGTCCGGCCGGCCCCGCAGCACGGTCTCCAGGAGGGACTCGCCGTCCGCCACGGGCCAGGTCCCCGAGCGGCCGTCGAGCTGCGCGGTCACGGTGCTGTGCGCGGGCGCGGCCTGCCGGTTCCGGGCCGGGGCCGGTCCCTCGTCGACGTGGAAGATCTCCTCGTGGACCCGCTCGCGCCGCACACCCAGCGCGCGCAGTGCCCGCTCGGCCCCCTGCACGAGCCCGTACGGCCCGCACAGGTACCAGCCCGCCACCCGTTCCACCGGCAGCAGCGCCGGAAGGAGCGCGGCGAGCCGCTCCTGGTCGAGGCGGCCGGATGCCAGGCCCGCCTGCTGTTCCTCCCGGGAGAGCACGGTGACCAGCTGGAACCGGTCGGGGTAGCGGTCCTTCAGGTCGGCGACCTCCTCCAGGAACATCGTGGAGGCGGTGCCGCGGTCGCTGCGTATCAGGCAGAACCGCGCGGTCGGCGCCCGCTCCAGGAGCGTGCCGGCGATGGACAGCACGGGTGTGATGCCGCTGCCGCCGACCACGGCCGCGTAGTGCCCGGTGACGGGGGCGCTCGCGGTGGTGGCTCCGGGGGCGGTGCCCGGGGTCGGGTCGAGGGTGAAGCGGCCGGCCGGTGTCATGACCTCCAGCTCGTCGCCGACGGCGATCTCCTTGTGCGCGTACGTGGAGAAGGCGCCGTCGTCGACCAGGCGTACGCCTACCCGGAGGCTGCGGGGCGCGCGGTCGGCCGGGGCGGTCGAGCAGATCGAGTACGTGCGCCGGATCTCCGCGCCGTCCACCGTGCGGCGCAGGGCGAGGTGCTGGCCCGGCGTGAAGCGGTAGGCCTCGCGCAGCTCCCGCGGTACGGCGAAGGTCAGGGCCACGGAGTCGTCGGTGAGCCGGTCGACCGCCGTGACGTTGAGCCGGTGGAAGCGGGCCCGTCCCCCGTCGTGCGCCATCACAACTCCTTGAAGTGGTCGAACGGTTCGCGGCAGGACAGGCAGCGGCGCAGCGCCTTGCAGGCGGTGGAGGAGAACCGGCTCAGCTGTTCGGTCTCCGTCGACCCGCAGAGCGGGCAGACGAGGGCTTGCGGCGGAGGGGCGGCCGGTTCGGACGCGTGCCGGGTGGGGCTCAGGGGGACGGCGACCGGGCCCGCGGGTTCGCGCGTCGTCCGGGGTGGGGCGATGCCGAACTCCCGCAGCTTGCGGCGGCCTTCGGGCGTGATGTCGTCCGTCGACCAGGCCGGGGCGAGCACCGGGCGGACGACGACCTCGGGTATGCCGTGCTCGTGCAGCACCCGCTCGATGTCGGCCGACATGGTCTCGATGGCGGGGCACCCCGTGTACGTGGGGCTCAGCTCGACCTCGACGCGGCCGGGTCCGTGCGTGTGCACGGCGCGCAGTACGCCCAGCTCCTCCAGGTTCAGGACCGGCAGCTCGGGGTCGGGCACGGAACCGGCCAGCTTGCGCAGCTCCGCTTCGAGAGGGGTTTCCTGCGAGGGCTGCGGGGCCTTGGCCGTCTCGGGCGCCTCGGGCGTTTCGGGTGTCTCGGGGATTTTCGCCGTGGTCACCATGTCGCCCCCGGGTGGCTGCGGTGCAGGTGCTGCATCTCGGCGAGCATCCGGCCGAAGGGTTCGGTGTGCAGGCCCTGGCGTCCGGCTCCGGCGCTCCACGCGCCCAGCTGCGGGCCTTCGGGCACGGTCAGCGTCGCCTCGCGCAGCGTGGCGGTCACGGTCGCCGTCCAACCCGCTCGCAGGTCCTCGGTGTTGACGTCCAGGCCGGGGACGGGCTGGAACATCTCGCCGGTGTGGCGCCAGAGCGCGTCGACCGCGCGCTGCATCCGCGTACGGCTCTCGTCTGTGCCGTCACCGAGGCGGAGCGTCCACTGCCGGGCGTGGTCCTGGTGGTAGGCGACCTCCTTGACCGCCTTGGCGGCCAAGGGTGCGAACTCGGACTCGCCGTCCGCCAGTTGGGCGTAGAGGAGCTGCTGGTAGGTCGAGAAGTAGAGCTGGCGGGCGATGGTGTGGGCGAAGTCGCCGTTCGGTTGCTCGACGAGTTGCAGATTGCGGAAGGCGCGCTCCTCGCGCAGGTACGCCAGCTCGTCCTCGTCGCCGACCATGCTCAGCAGCACGCGGGCCTGGCCGAGCAGGTCGAGGGCGATGTTCGCGAGGGCGACCTCCTCTTCGAGGACGGGGGCGTGGCCCGCCCACTCCCCCAGACGGTGCGAGAGCACCAGGGCGTCGTCGCCGAGGGCGAGGGCGGCCGCCGCCGTGTCCGTACCCGGCGTGCCGTCCGTCTGCTGTACGGGCCGCGTCACAGGTGCTTCACCCCTTCCGGGATCTCGTAGAACGTCGGGTGCCGGTACGGCTTGTCGGCGGCGGGTTCGAAGAACGGGTCCTTCTCGTCCGGCGAGGAGGCGGTGATCGCCGCGGACGGTACGACCCACAGGGAGACGCCCTCGCCGCGGCGGGTGTAGAGGTCCCGCGCGTTGCGCAGCGCCAGCTCCGCGTCCGGGGCGTGCAGGCTGCCGGCGTGAGTGTGGGAGAGGCCGCGGCGGGAGCGCACGAAGACCTCCCACAGGGGCCAGTCCGCGGTGCCGGAGGCGCTACCGGTGGCCGTGCCGGTGCCGGTGGCGCTGTTCGGGGTGTCGCTCATGCCGCCCTGCCTTCTCCCGTTGCCGTGGTGGCGTGCTTGGCCGCGTGGGCCGCGGCGGCCTCGCGCACCCAGGCGCCCTCGTCGTGGGCGCGCCTGCGCTGCGTGATGCGCTGTTCGTTGCACGGCCCGTTGCCTTTCAGGACCGCCTTGAACTCCGACCAGTCGATCGGCCCGAAGTCGTGCTGCCCCCGCGCCTCGTTCCACTTCAGCTCCGGGTCGGGGAGCGTGAGGCCGAGGGACGCGGCCTGGGGGACGCAGATGTCGACGAAGCGCTGGCGCAGCTCGTCGTTGGAGTGGCGCTTGATCTTCCACTCCATGGACTGCGCGGAGTGCGCCGACTCGTCGTCGGGCGGGCCGAACATCATCAGCGACGGCCACCACCAGCGGTCCACCGCGTCCTGCGCCATCGCGTGCTGCGCCTCGGTGCCGCGGCTGAGCGCGAGCAGCAGCTCGTACCCCTGGCGCTGGTGGAAGGACTCCTCCTTGCAGATCCGCACCATCGCGCGCGCGTACGGACCGTACGAGCAGCGGCACAGCGGCACCTGGTTGGTGATCGCGGCGCCGTCCACGAGCCAGCCGATCGCTCCGACGTCGGCCCAGGTCAGCGTGGGGTAGTTGAAGATCGAGGAGTACTTCTGGCGGCCGCTGTGCAGCTTGTCGAGCAGCTCGTCGCGGCCGGTGCCGAGGGTCTCCGCCGCGCTGTAGAGGTACAGGCCGTGGCCCGCCTCGTCCTGGACCTTCGCCATCAGGATCGCCTTGCGGCGCAGGGACGGGGCGCGCGTGATCCAGTTCGCCTCCGGCTGCATGCCGATGATCTCGGAGTGGGCGTGCTGGGCGATCTGGCGCACGAGCGTGGCGCGGTAGGCGCCGGGCATCCAGTCGCGGGGCTCGATGCGCTCGTCCGCCGCCACCGCCGCGTCGAAGACGGCCTGGAACGCGGCGTCGCCGAACCCGGCGGTGCCGTCCGCCCGTGCTGCGGCCTCGCGGTGCTGCGGGGTTGCTGTCGCCATGCCCGGTCCCCCTCGACCTTGGGTGCCCGTGATCGGCGCGGGGACCCATCAGCTCCCGACCGATCGTTCGGTTCGTCGGATTCAATGGTGGGTCTCGGCGCCGTAAGGTGTCAACCCTGTGCAGTCGGCCTGTGGATAACCTCGGACGCCTGTGCCGTGCGGGCGCTCCCCAGTACCGTTCCGATGCGTCGCCCCCACGGGGATGGCGGCGCGGAATCGGTTCGGCGGCGGGGTGCCGCGCAGCGGATCGGACGGTGGACCGGCGCGGCCGGATCGGATCAGGATCGGGATCGGGGAGCACCGATGGAGACAGAAGCAGGCGCCGCGGACGAGGGCGCCCGGCTGACGACGGACCCGTCGGCTCCGCCGCGCCCCCGCGTACCCGATGCGACCGAGCGGTCCGAGAGCTCCGGTGGATCCGGTGGCTCCGAGCGGACGGATGGGTCCGAGCGGTCCGACGTGTCCGAGCGGGCGGGTGGGTCCGAGCGGTCCGACGTGTCCGAGCGGGTCGAGCGGTCCGAGGAGTCCGAGCGGACGGGTGGGTCCGAGCCGTCCGACGTGTCCGAGCCCTCCGGAGCGCAACGGCATCAAGGGCATCAGCGGCAAGGGCTCGCGGGGCTCTCCCCCGGCTACCGGATGACCGCCGTGTTCGCGCTTCTCGGCATCGCGCTCGTCACCGGCGTCCACATCCTGATGGTGTTCCTGCACGTCGCGCCGTCGAACACGATCACCAAGCGGCACGGCGAACTCGTCGGCGCGTGGGTCTATCCGGAGTTCGAGCAGAACTGGAAGCTGTTCGCCCCCAACCCGTTGCAGCAGAACATCGCCGTGCAGGCCCGCGCCGAAGTGCGCACGCCCGACGGTGAGCTGCGGGCGAGCCGATGGTACGACCTGTCCGCGCGGGACGGCGCCGCCATCGACGGGAACCTCCTGCCCAGCCACACCCAGCAGAACGAGCTGCGCCGCGCCTGGGACGTCTACACGGGCACCCACGACGCGCGGAACCGGCCGAACGGCCTGCGCGGGACGCTGTCCGAGCAGTACCTGCGCCGCATCCTCGTGATGCGCCTCGACCGGCTCGGCGTCGCGGAGAAGGACGAGACGCTCGAGCGCGTCCAGATCCGCTCGAAGACGACCATGGTCGAGCCCCCGAAGTGGAGTGACGAGAAGGTGGACCAGAAGCCGGTGTACCGGCAGGTGCCGTGGTGGACGGTCACCTCGAACGACGCGCCGCTCGACACCGCCACGCGCGTGCAGGCCCCGGCGGGTGAGGACCGATGAGCAGCAGCACGCACCCCCTGAGCCGGCTGGGGCAGAGGCTCGGCGACGGCCTCCAGTGGATCTCCGCGTCCGCCCTCGCCCCGTACCAGAGCGCCGTGATCCGCATCGGGTTCTCCGCGACCTGGCTGCTGTTCCTGCTGCGCGAGTTCCCGCACCGCCAGGAGCTGTACGGTCCCGACAGCCCGTGGGGCTGGGGCATGGCGCAGCAACTCGTCGACGACAACCACGCGTTCACCGCGCTCCTGTGGTCCGACGGACAGGGCTGGTTCGAGTTCGTCTACCTGCTCGGCGTCCTGTCGTCCGCGCTGCTGATGCTGGGCTGGCGCACCCGCACCATGTCGGTCCTGTTCATGATCGGCGTGCTGTCCCTGCAGAACCGCAGCGTCTTCATGGGGGACGGCGGCGACAACGTCATCCACCTCATGTCGATCTACCTGGTCTTCACGCGGTGCGGGCAGGTCTGGTCGCTGGACGCCCGGCGGGCGCGGCGGGGAGCCGACGACCGGCTCGGGACGGTGCTGTGGTGGGTCATGGGGCTCGTCCTCGCGGCGCTCACCTTCACGGGGAAGGCGAGCGGCGGATGGCTGCTCTTCTTCTGGGCGCTGTGGGCGTCCCAGGGCGTGTGGTGGTCGGTGAACCAGCGCACCACGACCGGCGAGAACCCCCGCACCACGCGAGACGACTCCCGCCGGCTGTGCGACGTCGTCGCCAACCTGCTGCACAACGCGGCGCTGCTCGTGATCATGGTCGAGGCGTGCCTGATCTACGCGACGGCGGGCTGGTACAAGATCCAGGGGAGCCGCTGGCAGGACGGCACCGCCGTCTACTACCCGCTCCACCTGGACTACTTCTCGCCCTGGCCCGCCCTGGGCGACCTGCTGAGCTCGTACGGCCCGATGGTGCTGCTCGTGACGTACGCGACCGTGGCCGTGCAGGTCGCCTTCCCGTTCACCGTCTTCAACCGGCGCCTCAAGAACGTCCTGCTGGTGTTCATGATGCTGGAGCACGCGGCCATCGCCGTCCTGCTCGGCCTGCCCTTCTTCTCGCTCGCGATGATCGCCGCGGACGCCGTCTTCCTGCCGACGTCCTTCCTGTTGCGCGTCGGTGGCTGGGCGGCACGCGCGCGTAGTCGCGTTTTTCCGGCCGCGAGGGGCGCCAAGGAGGAGGCGCTGGTGCCCGAGGGCGAGCTGCCCGCACCGCCCGACCGGGCGGGCGGCGAGACGTCGGCGGCGGAGCAGCCGGTCGTGCGCACGTAGGCTTCCTGGCGTGAACGGGACGAGTACGGCGAACGGTACGGGCGGTACGGACGGCACCGGGAGCGTGGACGGAACGGGCCTCATGGGCGACGCGGGCGGCACGCGGGACGAGCGGTTCCCCGAGGGTCCCCGCCCCGAGGCTCCCCGGAGCGCCGACACGGCCGTACGCGCCTGGCGGCGGCTCGCGGACGCGGCGGTGCTGCTCGACGGGTTCCACGCCCTCAAGCACGCCGTACGGTTCGGTGCCGACGTCCCCGTCGCGCTCGCCGTCGACCGGGGGGCCACGCTCGCCCTGGCGGAGGAACTCGCCCCCGATGTCGTGGCGGAGCTGGAGCGGCTCCTCGTGGAGGTGCCGGACGAGGCGCTGTGCGGGCTCGTGGCGCGCCCGCACCCCACCGGTGTCGCCGCGCTCGCCGGGCGGCCCGCGCGGGAGGCCAACCTGACCGCCCTCGGGCGCTCCGCCCGCAGCACACCCGTGGTGGTCCTCGACAACCCGCGCAACCTCGGCAACGCGGGCGCCGTGATCCGCCTCGCCGCCGGCTACGGCGCCACCGGGGTCGTCACCACGGGCAGCCTCGATCCCTGGCACCCCACCGTCGTCCGTGGCGGGGCCGGGCTGCACTACGCGACCGCGGTGGAGCGGCTCGACGTCGCCGAGCTGCCGAGCGGGCCGCTGTACGCGCTCGACCCCGAAGGCGCGGACATCCGCGGCCTGAAGCTCCCCGACGACGCCCTGCTGGCCTTCGGCTCCGAGCGCAGCGGCCTCTCCGCCGAACTCCGCGCGCGTGCCGACCACTTGGTGTCCCTGCCGATGCGGCCCCAGGTCTCCAGCTACAACCTGGCCACCAGCGTCGGCATGACGCTCTTCCACTGGAGCGCGCACAGCGCGAACGCGCCTCAGTAGAAGAACGCCGTGACGTCAGGGCAGCGAGCCGCCGTCACGGCCGCACGCCTGATACGGATTCACGACCTTAGGCGGCCTCGCGCCGCACCTCCACCACCCGGAAGCGGTTCGCCACGAACGCGGAGTCGCACAGGGCCGCGTTCGCCGCCGGGTTGCCGCCCGAGCCGTGGAAGTCGGAGAACGCCGCCGTCTGGTTCACGTACACCCCGCCCGTCAGGTTGAGCGAGAGCTGGGCGCACTCCTCCAGACAGACCTCCTCGACGGCGCGGGCGACCTCCTCGGAGGTGGTGTACGCGCCGACCGTCATGGCGCCCTTGTCGCGCACGGTGCGCCGCAGGAGCTCCACCGCGTCGTCGGAGGAGTCGACGGAGACGGCGAAGGAGACCGGGCCGAAGCACTCGCTCATGTAGGCGGCTTCCGCGTCGGCCGTCTCCCAGTACTTCCGCGCGCCGTCCAGCTTCACGATCACCGGTGTCCGGACCACGGCGTCCGGGAAGTCCGGGTTGCTGATCTCCCGTGAGGGCAGGGCGACTTCGCCGATACCGGGCGCCGCGTCGAGGCGTGCCTTCACGTCCGGGTTCACCAGCGCGCCGAGGATCCCGTTGGCCCGTGCGTCGTCGCCGAGCAGGCCGCCGACCGACCGGGCGAGGTCGGCCACCACCTCGTCGTACGTCTTCGGGCCCGCGTCCGTGGTGATGCCTTCGCGCGGCACCAGGATGTTCTGCGGCGTGGTGCACATCTGGCCGCTGTACAGGGACAGCGAGAACGCCAGGTTGGCCAGCATGCCCTTGTAGTCGTCGGTCGAGTCGACCACCACCGTGTTGACGCCGGCCTTCTCCGTGTAGACCTGTGCCTGCCGGGCGTGGGCCTCCAGCCAGTCGCCGAAGGCCGTCGACCCCGTGTAGTCGATGATCTTGATTTCGGGGCGTACGGCCAGGGTCTTGGCGATGCCCTCTGAGGGCCGCTCGGCGGCCAGCGCCACCAGGTTCGGGTCGAAGCCCGCCTCGGCGAGGACCTCGCGGGCCGCCCGCACGGTGAGCGCCAAGGGCAGCACCGCGCGCGGGTGCGGCTTCACCAGGACCGGGTTGCCGGTGGCGAGAGAGGCGAACAGGCCCGGATACCCGTTCCACGTCGGGAACGTGTTGCAGCCGATCAGCAGCGAGACGCCGCGGCCCACCGGCGTGAACTCCTTGTTCAGGAACAGGGGATCGCGCTTGCCCTGGGGCTTGGACCACTCCGCGGCGTCCGGGGTGCGGACCTGCTCCGCGTACGCGTACGCCACCGCCTCCAGGCCGCGGTCCTGCGCGTGCGGGCCGCCCGCCTGGAACGCCATCATGAAGGCCTGGCCGCTGGTGTGCATGACCGCGTGCGCCATCTCGTGCGTGCGCGCGCTGATCCGGGCCAGGATCTCCAGGCACGTCACCGCACGCGCCTCGGCGCCCGCCTCGCGCCACGCGCGCATGCCCGCGCGCATGGCCGGCAGCAGTACGTCGATGTCGGCGTGCGGGTACGTGACGCCCAACTCGATCCCGTACGGCGAGACTTCACCGCCCACGAAGTCGTCCGTGCCCGGCTGGTCGAGGTCGAGCCGGGTGCCGAGCAGCGCGTCGAAGGCGGCCTTGCCCTCGGGCATGCTCAGGCTTCCGCCCTCGCCGTACGCCTTGGGGTGCTCGGGGTGCGGGGACCAGTACGCGCGCGTGCGGATCGCTTCCAGCGCCTGGTCGAGGGTCGGCCGGTGCTTGGCGATCAGGTCGTGCGCGGTGAGTTCGGCGGCGGCCATGGCGGACCAACTCCTCCTGGGCTGCGGCTCCTCGTCGAGCCGGCGAGCTGGGCGGGACTGGACGGGACTGGGCGGAACTGTGCGTGGCTGGGCTGGGCAGGAACGAACCGACAGAGTTAGAGTAACCGAACGATCGGTCGGGACAAGGGGTCGCGGAAAAGCTGTGGAAAACCCGCCGGGGCCCGTCCCGGTGAGCCCCGGAACCCCATGGCCGGGCGAGGTGCGGGAGGATCACGTGCATGACAGCACATGACCGCCTCGTCGGCGTGGTCGGTACCGGCACCATGGGCCAGGGCATCGCCCAGGTCGCCCTCGTCGCCGGGCATCCCGTCAGGCTGTACGACGCCGTGCCGGGGCGGGCGAGGAGCGCCGCCGAGTCGATCGCCGCGCGCCTCGACCGGCTCGTCGAGAAGGGCCGCATGCGCGCCGAGGAGCGCGCGGCGGCGGTCGCCCGGCTCGAACCGGCGCAGACACTCGGCGAGTTGGCGCCCGCCACGCTCGTCGTCGAGGCCGTCCTGGAGCGACTCGACGTCAAGCAGGAGCTGTTCCGCGAGCTGGAGGACGTCGTCGCGGAGGACTGCCTCCTCGCCACCAACACCTCCTCCTTGTCCGTCACCGCGATCGGTGGCGCCCTGAACCGGCCCGGCCGCTTCGTGGGGCTGCACTTCTTCAACCCGGCGCCGCTGATGCCGCTCGTGGAGGTCGTCTCCGGCGCCGCCACCGACCTCACCGCGGCCACGCGCGCGTACGAGACCGCCCGCGCCTGGGGCAAGACCCCCGTGGCCTGCGCGGACACCCCCGGCTTCCTGGTCAACCGGATCGCCCGGCCCTTCTATGCCGAGGCGTTCGCCGTGTACGAGGAGCAGGGCGCCGACCCCGCCACCATCGACGCGGTGCTGCGGGAGAGCGGCGGATTCCGGATGGGCCCCTTCGAACTGACCGACCTGATCGGGCAGGACGTCAACGAGGCCGTGACGCGCTCCGTGTGGGAGGGCTTCTTCCAGGACGCGAAGTTCCGGCCCTCGCTGGCCCAGCGCCGCCTGGTGGAGGCCGGACGTCTGGGCCGCAAGTCCGGCCAGGGCTGGTACGCGTACGGGGACGGCGAGGAGCAGCCGGAGCCGCACACCGCGGGCCCGGCCGAGCCGCCCGCGCGCGTGACCGTGGAGGGCGACCTGGAGTCCGCGGGCGAGCTGATCCCGATGATGCGCGAGGCGGGCATCGAGGTCGTCGAGGAGGACGAGGACAAGGGCACGCGCATCGTGCTGCCCAGCGGCGGTCAGCTCGTGCAGGCGGACGGCCAGACGTCCGTCGAGTTCCGTGACGTCGTCTACTTCGACCTCGCCCTCGACTACCGCGACGCCACCCGGATCGCCCTGGCCACCTGCCAGGAGGGCAACCCGCGCACCCTCCGGGAGGCGGTCGGCCTCTTCCAGGCGCTCGGCAAGAACGTCAGCGTCATCGGCGACGTGCCCGGCATGATCGTGGCCCGCACCGTCGCGCGGATCGTCGACCTGGCGCACGACGCCCTCGCGCGCGGGGTGGCCACCGAGGAGGACATCGACACCGCGATGCGCCTCGGCGTCAACTACCCGCTCGGGCCGCTGGAGTGGGGCCGCAGGCTCGGCCGCGGCTGGGCCTGCGGGGTGCTGGAGGAGCTGCACGAGCGCGACCCCTCGGGGCGGCACGCGCCCTCCCTCGCCCTCTTCAGGAACTCGTACAACACCAAGAAGCCGGAGGGCTCCGCATGACCACCGCACGACGGGACACGGGCGCGCGCCGCGACACCTACACGCCCGAGAGCCTGCTCGCGGTCGCGGTCACCGCCTTCAACGAGCGCGGCTACGACGGCACGTCCATGGAGCACCTGTCCAAGGCCGCCGGCATCTCCAAGTCGTCCATCTACCACCACGTGACGGGCAAGGAGGAGCTGCTGCGCCGCGCCGTGAGCCGCGCGCTCGACGGCCTCTTCGGCATCCTCGACGAGCAGCCCGCGCGCGCGGGACGGGCGATCGAGCGCCTGGAGTACGTCACCCGGCGCATGGTCGAGGTCCTCACCGGCGAACTGCCGTACGTGACGCTGCTGCTGCGGGTGCGGGGCAACACCGACACCGAGCGGTGGGCCATGGAGCGGCGCAGGGAGTTCGACCACCAGGTCGCCGAGCTGCTCAAGGCGGCCGCGGCCGACGGGAACGTGCGCGGTGACATCGAGGTGCGGCTCGCCACCCGGCTCGTGTTCGGGATGATCAACTCGCTGGTGGAGTGGTACCGGCCGGACGGCGGCGGGCTCGGCGACCGGGAAGTGGCCGACGCCGTCGTCGAGTTGGTGTTCCAGGGGCTGCGCAAGGCCGCCTGAGACGGCGTGGCGGCGGCTACGCGTCCGGCGTGCTCGCTTCGAGGTCTTCCTCCTCGAAGACCAGCAGCGTGCGCGTGCTGAGCACCTCGGGGATGGCCTGGAGCTTGGTGAGCACCAGTTCGCGCAGGGCCCGGTTGTCCTCCGTGTGCACCAGGATCAGGACATCGAAATCGCCGCTGACCAGCGCGATGTGCGAGGCCTCCGGCATCCTGCGCAGCTGCTCGCGCACGGTGCGCCAGGTGTTCTGGACGATCTTGAGCGTGATGTACGCGGAGGCGCCCTGACCGGCCCGCTCGTGGTTGACGCGGGCGCCGAAACCTCGGATCACGCGGTCCTCGATGAGGCGGTTGATGCGCGCGTAGGCGTTCGCCCGGGACACGTGGACCTGCTCGGCGACGGACCGTATCGACGCGCGGCCGTCCTTGAGGAGCAGCTGGAGGATGTCCCGGTCGATGGCGTCCAGCGGGCGGGCCGCGGGGTCGGGGGCCGGGCCCCCGGAGCCTTCGGCCATTTGTTCAGATGCCATCTGCCCCCGCCTCCCTACCATGGACGTACTGCATTCATCTCAGGCTGTGGAGAACCGATTGTCCACAGCCTGGAGGTGCCTGTAGCCAAAATGTGCCGTCGACCGAACAATCGGTAGGTGAGGCGCATCACACCCGACGCGCCCTCCGAGCCGCTCCCACGAGGAGGTGCCGTCATGACGGTCATGGACCAGCGGGCCATGCGCGAGGGCAGGCCCGTCCCGCCGCCCGCCTGGCAGCCCCGCACGGACCCCGCGCCGCTGCTGCCCGACGCCGAGCCCCACCGGGTCCTGGGCACGGACGCCGCCGCCGACGTGGACCCCGGGCTGTTGCGCCGCCTGTACGTGGAGGTGGTGCGCGGCCGCCGGTACAACGCGCAGGCGACCGCGCTGACCAAGCAGGGCCGCCTCGCCGTGTACCCGTCGACGACCGGCCAGGAGGCCGCGGAGGTCGCCGCGGCGCTCGTCCTCCAGGAGCGCGACTGGCTCTTCCCCAGCTACCGCGACACCCTCGCCGCCGTCGCCCGCGGCCTCGACCCCGTACAGGCCCTGACCCTGCTGCGCGGCGACTGGCACACCGGGTACGACCCGCGCGAGCACCGCATCGCGCCGTTGTGCACCCCGCTCGCGACGCAGCTCCCGCACGCTGTGGGCCTCGCACATGCCGCGCAACTAAAGGGCGACGATGTGGTGGCGCTCGCCATGGTCGGCGACGGCGGCACCAGTGAGGGCGACTTCCACGAGGCGCTGAACTTCGCCGCCGTGTGGCAGGCGCCGGTCGTCTTCCTCGTGCAGAACAACGGGTTCGCCATCTCCGTGCCGCTGGCCAAGCAGACCGCGGCGCCGTCCTTGGCCCACAAGGCCGTCGGGTACGGGATGCCGGGCCGCCTGGTCGACGGCAACGACGCCGCGGCGCTGCACGAGGTGCTCGGCGAAGCGGTCGCCCGTGCGCGCGGGGGCGGCGGTCCGACACTGGTCGAGGCCGTCACGTACCGGATGGACGCGCACACGAACGCCGACGACGCGACGCGCTACCGCAGCGACGCCGAGGTCGAGATGTGGCGCGCGCACGACCCGATCCTGCTCCTGGAGCGGGAGCTGACCGGGCGCGGCCTCCTCGACGAGGCCGGCGTCCAGGCCGTGCGCGACGACGCGGAACGGCAGGCGGCGGCGCTGCGCGAGCGCATGAACCAGGACCCGGCGCTCGAACCGATGGACCTGTTCGGCGACGTGTACGCCGAGCCGACGCCCCAACTGCGGGAGCAGGCGGCGCTGCTGCGCGCCGAGCTGGAGGCCGAGGCGGAAGGGGAGCAGGAATGACCACCGTGGCCCGGTCGGCCCAGCCACCGGGGACCAAGCCCGCCACCATGGCGCAGGCCCTCGGGCGCGCGCTGCGCGACTCCATGGCCGAGGACCCCACCGTGCACGTCATGGGCGAGGACGTGGGCACCCTGGGCGGTGTCTTCCGGATCACCGACGGGCTCGCCAAGGAGTTCGGCGAGGACCGCTGCACGGACACCCCGCTCGCCGAGGCGGGAATCCTCGGCACCGCCGTGGGCATGGCGATGTACGGGCTGCGGCCCGTCGTGGAGATGCAGTTCGACGCGTTCGCCTACCCGGCCTTCGAGCAGCTGATCTCGCACGTCGCGCGGATGCGGAACCGTACGCGCGGCGCCATGCCGCTGCCCATCACCGTGCGGGTGCCGTACGGCGGCGGGATCGGCGGCGTCGAGCACCACAGCGACTCCTCCGAGGCGTACTACATGGCGACGCCGGGGCTGACCGTCGTCACCCCGGCGACGGTCGCGGACGCGTACGGGCTGCTGCGGCAGTCCATCGCCTCCGACGACCCGGTCGTCTTCCTGGAGCCCAAGCGCCTTTACTGGACGAAGGATTCCTGGAACCCCGAGGCGCCGGAAGACGTTCTTCCGATAGGAACGGCAATGGTTCGCCGCCCCGGCACCAGTGCCACGCTGCTCACGTACGGACCGTCCGTCCCCGTCTGTCTGGAGGCGGCCGAGGCGGCCCGGGGGGAGGGGTGGGATCTTGAAGTGGTCGACCTGCGCTCGCTGGTGCCGTTCGACGACGCGACGGTCGCGGCGTCCGTCCGGCGCACGGGACGCGCGGTCGTCGTGCACGAGTCGGGCGGCTTCGGCGGGCCCGGCGGGGAGATCGCCGCGCGCGTGACCGAGCGCTGCTTCCACCACCTGGAGGCGCCGGTGCTGCGGGTGGCCGGTTTCGACATTCCGTATCCGCCGCCCATGCTGGAGCGGCACCATCTGCCCGGAGTGGACCGGGTGCTGGACGCGGTGGCGCGGCTGCAATGGGATCAGTGAGGGACGGTGGGGCAATGGCGCAGGTGCTCGAGTTCAAGCTGCCCGACCTCGGGGAGGGTCTCACCGAGGCGGAGATAGTGCAGTGGCTGGTGAAGGTCGGCGACGTCGTCGCCGTCGACCAGCCGGTCGTCGAGGTGGAGACCGCCAAGGCGATGGTCGAGGTGCCCTGCCCGTACGAGGGCGTGGTCACGGCCCGCTTCGGCGACGAGGGCAGCGAACTTCCGGTCGGGGCGCCGCTGTTGACGGTCGCCGTCGGCGTGCGGTCGCCCTCGGACGTGCCCCTGTCGGACGTCCCCGCGCCGGCGCCGGTCGCCGAGGAGTCCGCGCAGGCGGTGCGGCAGGCGTCCGGCAGGGCCGAGAAGGCGGAGCGGTCGGGGAACGTGCTGGTGGGGTACGGCACCGCCGCCGCGCCGACCAGGCGCAGGCGGGTGCGGCAGGCGGCACTGGACGGCGCGTCCGCGGCTCCCCCGGCGACCGGTGGCACCGGTGGGGCCGGTGCAGCCAGTGGGACGGGCGGGACCGGCGGGACTGGTGGGAACGCCGCATCCACGGCGTCCGCCACCACCACGGCGTCCGCCACCACGGCGTCCACCGCCCCCACGGCCCCCGCCGCGAACGGCGCGACCACCGCACGCGGTGGACTCGCCGCGACCGCCGCCCCCGCACGCGCCCACCGCGCCGAGGGCCCCGTGCCCGTCATCTCTCCGCTCGTCCGCAAGCTCGCCCGCGACCGCGGTGTGGACCTCAGAACGCTGACGGGGTCCGGGCCCGACGGGCTGATCCTCCGGGCCGACGTGGAGAACGCCGCGCCCGCGCCCGACCCGGCCCCCGCGCAGGCCCCCGCTCCGAAGGAGCACCGCACGCCCCTGCGCGGCATCCGCGGCGCCGTGGCCGACAAGCTCTCCCGTAGCCGGCGCGAGATACCCGACGCGACCTGCTGGGTCGACGCCGACGCCACGGAACTCATGCACGCGCGCGTGGCGATGAATTCCGCGACCGGGCCCTCCGCAGGACCCAGGATCTCCGTCCTGGCCCTGCTGGCCCGCATCTGCACCGCGGCCCTGGCCCGCTACCCGGAGCTGAACGCCAGGGTCGACACGGAGCGCCGCGAGATCGTCCGGCTCGACGAGGTGCACCTCGGGTTCGCCGCGCAGACCGAGCGCGGCCTGGTCGTGCCCGTCGTGCGGGACGCCCACGCGCGGGACGCCGAATCGCTGAGCGCCGAGTTCGCCCGGCTCACCGAGGCGGCCCGGGGCGGGACACTGTCGCCCTCGCAACTCACCGGCGGCACCTTCACGTTGAACAACTACGGCGTGTTCGGCGTCGACGGCTCGACGCCGATCATCAACCACCCCGAGGCGGCCATGCTCGGCGTCGGCCGCATCGCGGCCAAGCCGTGGGTGCACGAGGGGGAGTTGGCGGTCCGCCAGGTCGTCCAGCTCTCGCTCACCTTCGACCACCGGGTGTGCGACGGCGGCACGGCGGGCGGCTTCCTGCGGTACGTCGCGGACTGCGTCGAGAACCCGGCGGTGCTGCTGCGCACGCTGTGACCGGAGCGCCGGGCGCGGCGGGTGGCAAAGATCGCCCGCCCGCCTGGTGGCATTGATCGGCCGTACGCCCATACTCGGGGGATGAACGCGTACGACGCCATCGTCCTCGCCGGAGGCGCCGCCCGGCGCCTCGGCGGCGCGGACAAACCCGGGGTGCGGGTCGGCGGCCGCGCGCTGCTCGACCGGGTCCTGCACGCGTGCGCCGGGGCCCGCGCCACCGTGGTCGTCGCCGAGCCGCGCGACACCGCCCGCCCCGTCGTCTGGGCGCGTGAGGAACCGCCCGGCGGGGGCCCGCTCGCCGCGCTGGAGGCGGGAGTTCGGGGTCTCGGCACCGCGCGGGGCACCGCGGCGGAGAACGTGCTCGTGCTCTCCGCCGATCTGCCGTTCCTGGGGGAGCCGACCGTACGACGGCTGCTCGACGCCCTGGAGGGCGACGGCGCGGCCGACGGCGCGCTGCTCACCGACGGCGACGGCCGCGACCAGCCGCTCGTCGCCGTCTACCGGTACGCGGCACTGCGCCGGGTACTCGGGGAACTCACGACGGAGCACGGGGGCCTCACCGGCCTGCCGCTGCGCCTGCTCACTCGTAACCTCGGTCTCACCCGCATCACCGACCCCGTCGCGTCGTTCGACTGCGACACCTGGGACGACATCGCCGCCGCCCGGTCACGTATCAGGGAGCATGGACGAGTGCTTGACGAATGGATCACCGCAGCCAAGAACGAACTGGGCATCGACCTGGACGTCGACACGGGCGTCCTTCTCGACCTCGCCCGTGACGCCGCGCACGGCGTCGCGCGCCCCGCGGCGCCGCTGACGACGTTCCTCGTGGGATACGCGGCGGCGCGGGCCGGTGGCGGCCCCGACGCCGTGGCGTCCGCCGCGGCGAAGGCGGCCGAGCTGGCGAACCGCTGGGTGCAGGAGGCCGAAACCGCGTCGGAGGCCGAAACGAAGCCGGACGCGGGATGAGCGCCCCCAACGGGCGGTCCGCGCAGGCCGACCCGATGGACGTCGACGTGGACGAGGCGCTCGCCCTGGCCAACGACAACCGCGGCCGTACGAGCGACCGGGACCGCGCGGCCGCCCGCGCCGGCGATCGCTCGGGCGGCCGGGACGGCGACCGCACCGCCGACCACGGCTGCCACGGCCACCACGACCGTTCCGGCGACCACGGCCACGCCTCCGAGGCGCAGGCCGCCCCCGGGGGCGGTGCTGTCCCCGCCCCCAAGCCCCGGCACGCCGCGACGTCCTGGGCCGCGGCCCGCCGGACCGCCGCGCGGGCCGAGCGCGGCCCGCGCGGAGCCGTCGACGTTCCGCTCGACCGGGCCCTCGGCCTGGTCCTCGCCGCGCCCCTGACCGCCCTGACCGACCTGCCCTCCTTCGACACCTCCGCGATGGACGGCTGGGTCGTGGCGGGCCCCGGCCCCTGGGCCGTGGTCGGCGAGGGCCTGCTCGCCGGGCACGAGACGCCCGTTCCGCTGGCCGACGGCGAGGCCGCCGCGATCGCGACCGGCGCCCGCGTGCCCCCGGAGGCCACGGCCGTCATCCGCAGTGAGCACGGGCACCTCGACGCGGGCGGGCAGCTGCACCCGATGCGCGAGGTCGCGCACGGCCAGGACATCCGGCCGCGCGGACAGGAGTGCCGCAGCGGCGAGCCGCTGCTGCCCGCCGGAGCGCTCGTCACCCCGGCCGTCCTCGGGCTCGCCGCGGCGGCGGGGTACGACAGCCTGACCGTCTTCCCGCGCCCGACCGTCGAAGTCCTGATCCTCGGCGACGAGTTGCTCACCTCGGGCCTCCCCCGCGAGGGCCTCATCCGGGACGCGCTCGGCCCGATGCTCCCGCACTGGCTGCGCGCCCTCGGCGTCGAGGTGACCGCCGTACGCAGGCTCGGAGACGACGCGGAGGCCCTGCTCACGGCCGTGCGGGAGGCCAGGACCGACCTCGTCGTGACCACCGGCGGCACCGCGTCGGGGCCCGTCGACCATGTGCACCCCACCCTGCGCGCCGTCGAGGCCGAACTCCTCGTCGACGGTGTGGCGGTGCGGCCCGGCCACCCGATGCTGCTGGCCCGGCTCAAGGAGGGGCAGCACCTCGTCGGCCTCCCTGGCAACCCGCTCGCGGCCGTCTCCGGTCTGCTCACGCTCGCCGAGCCGCTGCTGCGGGTGCTCTCGGGCCGGGGGCAGGACCCGACGCACAGCTCGGCGCAGCGCCAAGTCCCTGACGGAACGCTCACGTTGGACTTTCCCCGGAACGCGGGTGCGTACGGCGACAGCGGGTCGGAGGCGTACACCGCTCCCTTGCACCGCCCCGCCCCCGGTCATCCCCACGACACCCGGCTCATCCCCGTCGTGCTGCGGCAGGACGACGGCAGTGGGCACGAGTGGGCGGTGCCGCTGCACTACAACGGTCCGGCCATGCTGCGGGGAATCGCGGCCGCCGATGGGCTCGCCGTCATCCCGCCCGGCGGCGCCAAGGAAGGGCAGGAGGTGGAGATCCTCGACCTTCCGTGGTCGTGGAATCCTGGCCTGCCCGGCCTCAACCCGGCGGGAAACGAAGGGTGTTTCACGTGAAACTGGCCGGCGATGACGCCATCGCACGCCAAGAGGAAGAGCGAACCGCGACCTACCGGGTGAAGCTGCCCCGGCAGGTCGTCGAGCGTCCGCTCCTCCAAGTGGCCCGGCGCGTGCTGATAGCGCTCACCGTGCTCGTCGTCACCGCACTGATCGTGTGGATCGACAGCGACGGCTACAACGACAACTCCGATGGCCAGGTCGACCTGCTCGACTCGTTCTACTACGCGACCGTCACGCTCTCCACCACGGGATACGGCGACATCACGCCGGTCAGTGACGCGGCGCGGCTCACCAATATCTTCGTCATCACGCCGCTGCGTGTGCTCTTCCTGATCATCCTGGTCGGCACGACGCTCGAAGTCCTCACCGAGCGGACGCGGGAGGAATGGCGCCTGAAACGCTGGAGGTCCACCTTGCGTGACCACACTGTCGTCGTCGGCTTCGGAACCAAGGGGCGCAGCGCCGTGGAGACGGTGTGCGCGAGCGGCCTGAAGCCCGAGCAGGTGGTCGTGGTCGACCCCAGCCCCAAGGTCGTCGAGAGCGCCAACGCGCACGGGTACGCGGGGGTGACGGGTGATGCCACCCGCAGCTCGGTGCTGTTGCAGGCCGAGGTGCAGAAGGCGCGGAAGATCATCATCGCTACGCAGCGGGACGACACGGCGGTGCTGGTGACGCTCACCGCGCGGCAGCTGAACCGGGGGGCGAAGATCGTCGCCGCGGTGCGTGAGGAGGAGAACGCGCCGTTGTTGCGGCAGTCGGGTGCGGATGCGGTGATCACGAGTGCGAGTGCGGCGGGGCGGTTGCTCGGGTTGTCCGTGCTCAGTCCGCATGCAGGCATGGTCATGGAGGACCTCATCCAGAAGGGCTCCGGGCTCGATCTGGTGGAGCGGACGGTCACCAAGGCGGAGGTGGGGTTGCAGCCGAGGGAGACGGAGGACCTGGTCGTGAGTGTGGTGCGGGGGCATCGGGTGCTGGGGTACGACGATTCGGCGGTGGGGTCGCTGAAGCCGACGGATCGGCTCATCACGATTACGAGGGTTACGCCGAGGACGCAGGTGGCGCCGGATATGAAGCCGACGCCGAGGGACTGACCGTCGGGGGCGGGTTTCGTTTCGCCGCGACGGCGTTGCGCCCCCGGGGCTCCGCCCCGGACCCCGCTGCTCAAACGCCGCAGGGGCTTGAAAGGCCTGCTCAATCGCCGCAGGGGCTTGAAGGCCGCACGGGCTTGGGAAGGGCTGCTCAATCGCCGCAGGGGCTTGAAGAGGGCAGGGGCTTGGAAGAGGGGCGGCGGAGTAGCCTCGCGGGCATGTATGCGATCACGATTCCGGAACCCGGTGGACCTGAGGCGCTTGTGTGGGCGGAGGTTGGTGATCCCGAGCCCGGTGAGGGTGAGGTCTTGGTCGAGGTGGTGGCCAGCGCCGTCAACCGCGCGGATCTGCTCCAGCGGCAGGGCTTCTACAACCCGCCGCCCGGCACGTCCCCCTATCCAGGACTGGAGTGCGCGGGCCGGATCGCCGCGATCGGCGCCGGTGTCTCCGGCTGGTCGGTCGGCGACGAGGTGTGCGCGCTGCTCGTGGGCGGCGGCTACGCCGAGAAGGTCGTCGTCCCGGCCGGGCAGCTGCTGCCGGTGCCGAAGGGCATCGAGCTGACCCGGGCCGCCGCGCTGCCCGAGGTGACCTGCACCGTCTGGTCCAACGTCTTCATGATCGCCCACCTGCGCCCCGGCGAGACCTTCCTCGTGCACGGCGGCTCCAGCGGCATCGGCACCATGGCCGTCCAGCTGGCGAAGTCCGTCGGCGCGAAGGTGGCGGTGACGGCCGGCACCAAGGAGAAGCTCGACTTCTGCGCGGAGCTGGGCGCGGACATCCTCATCAACTACCGCGAGCAGGACTTCGTCGAGGAGATCAGGAACGCCACGGACGGGGCGGGCGCCGACGTCATCCTCGACAACATGGGCGCCAAGTACCTGAACCGCAACGTCGACGCCCTCGCCACCAACGGCCGCCTCGCCATCATCGGCATGCAGGGCGGTGTGAAGGGCGAGCTGAACATCGCCACGCTGCTCGGCAAGCGCGGCGCCATCACCGCGACGACGCTGCGGGCCCGCCCGCTGGGCGAGAAGGCGGCGGTCGTGGCGGCCGTGCGCGAGCACGTGTGGCCGTTGATCGAGGGCGGCCACGTGCGGCCGATCGTGGACCGCACGCTGCCGATGAGCGAGGCCGCGCAGGGCCACCGGATCCTGGAGGAGTCGGGCCACATCGGCAAGGTCCTGCTCACGAACGCGTAGGACCCGGGAACGGGCCCCGGGGCCGGGCGGCGGCACAGGCTCTCAGCGGCGCAGGCGCAGCGCCAGGAACGCGATGCCGAGCCCCGTGAGCAGCAGCCCCGCCCCCAGGGGCAACACGTTCACCAGGGGTTTCGGCCCGGGTTCGCCGATGGCCTGCGGGGCCGTGGCGGACTCCTCCGGACGCGGCTCGCGCGGCACGGTCGGCGGGGGCTCGGTGGGCGCCGGGGGCACCACGGCCCCGGTGGGGGTCGGGCTGGGCAGCGCGCGCCCCGGTGGCGTCCGCCCCACCCCGGCCCTGCTCCCTGCCAGGGAACCGTGCGGCGAGGGCTCGGCGGCGTACGGCGGGAGGGCGAGGGCCGCGGGTGTCGCCGTCGGCGACGACAGCAGTACGGCGGTCAGCAGTCCGGTCACCATCGCCCACCGAAGCCGACGCATGCACGCCCCCTTCCGCTGCCGGTTCGTCCCGATGTCTGCCACCAGCCTCACATAGCGCAATAAATCAGGCACGCCGGGTTTCGTGCCGCCTCCTGCGTGGTGGATCAGCCCGGAACGGGGGCACCACGGAGATGTGACAGCCACGTACGAGAGAATGGCGGCATGGAGATGCCGAGGAACGAACAGTCGCCGGACAACCCGCAGGTCCTGGTCGTGGGGCAGGACGGCATGGCGCTTGGCGGCGGCGGTGGTGACGACGAGTCCCGCGAGATCCCGGTGACCGACATGGTGGAACAGCCCGCCAAGGTGATGCGTATCGGCAGCATGATCAAGCAGCTGCTGGAAGAAGTGCGCGCGGCTCCTCTGGACGAAGCGAGCCGGCAGCGCCTCAAGGAGATCCACGCCAGCTCGGTCAAGGAGCTCGAGGACGGTCTCGCCCCCGAGCTCGTCGAGGAGCTGGAGCGGCTCTCCCTCCCGTTCACGAACGAGACGATCCCCAGCGACGCCGAACTGCGCATCGCGCAGGCCCAGTTGGTGGGCTGGCTGGAGGGCCTCTTCCACGGCATCCAGACGACGCTGTTCGCCCAGCAGATGGCGGCCCGCGCCCAGCTGGAGCAGATGCGCCGCGCCCTGCCGCCCGGCGTGGGCGGCGGCGAGGAAGAGGGCGAGGACCCGCGCGCGGGCGGCCGCTCGGGCGGCCCGTACCTCTAGGACCTCCAGGCATTCGAAGCGCTCATCGGGGCCCGCCGGACGGCGGGCCCCGACGCATGTGCGGACCGCGTCCCGGCGGATGCGTGAACTTGGCCACCGGGCGTCCCCGTCCCCGGACCGGTCACGGCGCCCCCGTTCGCGTTCCGGTTCTCACGTGCAAAGCGCGAGGGCTGGCGCGGCCCTCCGGGCGGGCGCCACTCTCCGTCATGTGTCAATACGTAGCGGCACATTTCGCTACGTAGCCCCAAGAGTCGCGGAAGCGGCACAGGTTCCGGTCGCCCCCAGTGATCACGAAATCGTCATCGGGCCGTCGCAGGAATTGCTCTCACGATTTGCAAGGCGTGCACGGCAACGGGTTGGATGTCCGGTCCATCTCGGAACAGGGGCATGGCCGGAGCCTGTAGCGTGACCCGACGGAGTCGGTATTTCGCAACCGCGCGTACTCCGACATAGGGATCCGGCAGCACGGACAGAAACGACGGCGAGGACTGATGGCACAGCAGCAGCGCGCTCAGGGCCCGTCCGACCCCGAGGCGACTGGCGGCGGTATGTCAGATGCGCCGGAATTGTGGGGTAACGGCGGACTCGTGGGCGACGGCCGGTATCGGCTGACCCACAGACTCGGCCGGGGCGGCATGGCGGAGGTGTTCGCGGCCGAGGACGTGCGCCTCGGACGCCAGGTCGCCGTCAAGCTGCTCCGCTCCGACCTCGCCGAGGACCCCGTGTCCAAGGCCCGCTTCACGCGTGAGGCACAGTCGGTCGCGGGGCTCAACCACCACGCGGTCGTCGCGGTCTACGACTCCGGCGAGGACGTCGTCGGCCCGAACACGGTGCCGTACATCGTCATGGAGCTGGTCGAGGGCCGCACCATCCGCGACCTCCTCCTCAACGCCGAGGCGCCGGGCCCCGAGCAGGCCCTGATCATCGTCTCGGGTGTCCTGGAAGCGCTCGCGTACTCGCACCAGCACGGCATCGTGCACCGCGACATCAAGCCCGCGAACGTGATCATCACCAACACCGGCGCGGTGAAGGTGATGGACTTCGGCATCGCGCGCGCCCTGCACGGCGCGCAGTCGACCATGACGCAGACCGGCATGGTCATGGGCACCCCCCAGTACCTCTCGCCCGAGCAGGCCCTCGGCAAGGCCGTCGACCACCGCTCCGACCTGTACGCCGTCGGCTGCCTGCTCTACGAACTCCTCGCGCTGCGCCCGCCGTTCACCGGTGAGACCCCCCTGTCCGTGGTCTACCAGCACGTCCAGGACACCCCCGTGGTGCCTTCCGAGGTCCTGGACGAGGTGCCGCCGGAGCTCAACGGCCTCGTGATGCGCTCCCTCGCCAAGGACCCGGACGACCGGTTCCAGACGGCCGAGGAGATGCGCGGGCTCGTCCAGTACGCGCTCCAGATGCTGTACGAGCAGGGCGGCCACACCGGCACCTGGAACACCGGTCCCGTCGACGCGCACGAGGGCGGCTCCACGCCCGCGATGGGCGTCGCCGCGACCACGGCGATGCAGCACCCCGGCGACTCCGGCACGGCCGCGCAGCCGATGCTGCGGCCGCCGGGTGGCGACGACGGCGGCTTCGACGGCAGCGGGAACCGGGGCGGTGGGGGCCGCGGGAAGCTGTGGATCGTCGCCGTGCTCGCGGTGATCGCCATCGCGGTGGGGGTCGCGTGGGCGCTCAGTGGTGACGACGGCGGGGGCAAGGACCCCGGCAACAAGAAGTCGCCGAGCGCGACGGAGTCGAAGAAGTCCTCGGAGCCGAGCGAGTCGGCGGAGGACGACGCCTCCGAGGGGGCGACGGAGCTGCCGGGCACCAGTACGGGTGGGGACACCGGGTACACGCCGACGCAAGCGCCGACCACGACGAATCCGTCTCCGACGCAGTCGCAGGAGCCGACGGACGACGCGACTCAGCCGACGCCGACGCAGTCGGAGGAGACGAGTGAGACGCCGGAGGAGCCGGATCCGGAGACGCCGACCGGTGGGGGGAACGGTGGCAGTTCCGAGCCGACGGCCACCACCGGTGGGGACACCGGTGGGGGTGACGGCACCGAGTAGGTGCGCTCGCGGGGCTCCGCCCCGGACCCCGCTCCTCAATCGCCGGAGGGGCTTGAAAGGGCTCGACCGCCGGAGGGGCTTGAAAGGGCTCGACCGCCGGAGGGGCTTGAAAGGTCTCGACCGTCGGAGGGGCTTGAAGCGGCAGATCCACCCCGTAGTTCGTGCACCGTCACGAACTGCGGGGTGACGCATAGGTAGACCGGGTCGGAGGCGGTGGGGCCGAAGAGGGTGAGGTCGGTGGGGGTCGGGGTGATCTGGTCGCAGGTGCCGACGCACTGCACCGACCACTGGCTTTCGTCCTCGGGGGTCTCCTGGCCCAGGTTGTCCGCCCCGTACGCGACGACGCCGCCGACGCACGCCTCGTGGTAGCCGTGCCCGCGGTGCATGCGCAGCAGCAGGCGGCCGTCGGCCACGATGTGGCGGGCGGAGGCGAGGAAGGGCAGCGCGCGCATGCTGCTCGCGACGCGGCCGTAGGGCACGCGGGCGAGCAGTTCGAAAGCGCGGGCCCAGTCCTGCTGCGGGTCCTGCTGCGGTGCGGAGGCCATGTCACCACTGTGCGTCGCCGCCGCCCCCGGGGACCAGGGGAGCCCGCCCCGAGGGCGTGGTGACCTAGGTCCCGTCCCGGGGCGTCAGTGCTGCTTCTCCGCCTGCATGCGGGCCACGTACGCCGCCGCCTGGGAGCGGCGCTCCATGCCGAGCTTCGACAGCAGGCTGGACACGTAGTTCTTGATCGTCTTCTCGGCGAGGTGGAGCCGCTCGCCGATGGCCCGGTTCGTCATCCCCTCGCCGATCAGGTCGAGGATCCTGCGCTCCTGGTCGGTGAGGCCGGAGAGCTTGTCGTCCTCCTTGCGGCCGCCGTCCCGCAGCCGCTCCAGCACGCGGGCCGTGGCGACCGGGTCGAGCAGCGACTTCCCGGCCGCGACGTCCCGTACGGCGGTGAGCAGCTCATTGCCGCGGATCGCCTTCAGGACGTAGCCGGAGGCGCCGGCCATGATGGCGTCGAAGAGGGCCTCGTCGTCCGCGAACGACGTCAGCATCAGGCACTGGATCGACTCGTCCTGGGAGCGGATCTCCCGGCACACCTCGACGCCGCTGCCGTCCGGCAGCCGTACGTCGAGGACCGCCACGTCGGGCCGGGTCGCGGGGATGCGCACCAGCGCGTCGGCGGCGGTGCCGGCCTCGCCGACCACCTCGATGTCGTCCTCGACCGACAGCAGCTCGTGGACGCCGCGGCGGACCACCTCGTGGTCGTCGAGCAGAAATACGTGGATTTTTCCGTCTTCGCGCACGGATTCAGTCTCACACACGAACCCTTCCCGCGCGCTGGGTGACCGGGATAACGTGCCGGTGTTCCGGCCCCCTGCCAGGCTGAGATCCAGTACGTGTCGCACAGCTGTGACCTGCGGCGCTTCGTCTTTCGTGCGAATACTAGGAAATCCAACCAACGAACTACTTGGAAATCCAAGCAAAATCGCAGGTCAGATGGGGTTTCGCAGATGTGTGACCCACTGGGTAACGTGCTGGGTGAAGGGTGCTTGCCGGAGCACTTGTCACGCCTGTTGCCGGCGCCTCGCACCCACCCCGTGCGTGGACGGATCAGGCGAGCCGAGCCGACTGGCCATCCGGCAATCCCGGGGCCGGACCGACGGAGGAGCACACGTGACCGTAGACAGTGCCGACAGCACTGCCGCTGCGCAGAAGGCGAACCCGCCGCGCAAGCGGGCCGCTGCGAAGAAGTCTGCGAAGAAATCCCCCGGCAAGACCACGGCCGCCGCCGCCAAGGCGCCCCAGAGCGACCTGGTGCAGCTGCTGACCCCAGAGGGCAAGCGGGTCAAGAACCCCGAGTACGACCGGTACGTCGCCGGCATCACCGACGACGAGCTGCGCGGCCTGTACCGCGACATGGTCCTCACGCGCCGCTTCGACGCCGAGGCCACCGCCCTGCAACGCCAGGGCGAGCTGGGCCTGTGGGCCTCGCTGCTCGGCCAGGAGGCGGCCCAGATCGGCTCCGGGCGGGCCACCCGCGAGGACGACTACGTCTTCCCGACCTACCGTGAGCACGGCGTGGCCTGGTGCCGCGGCGTCGACCCGACGAACCTGCTCGGCATGTTCCGCGGCGTCAACCACGGCGGCTGGGACCCCACAGCCAACAACTTCCACCTCTACACGATCGTCATCGGCTCGCAGACCCTGCACGCCACCGGCTACGCCATGGGCGTCGCCAAGGACGGCGCGGACAGCTCGGTGATCGCCTACTTCGGCGACGGCGCCTCCAGCCAGGGCGACGTCCTGGAGGCCTTCAACTTCGGCGCCGTCTACAACGCCCCCGTCGTGTTCTTCTGCCAGAACAACCAGTGGGCGATCTCCGAGCCCACCGAGCGCCAGATGCGCGTGCCGCTCTACCAGCGCGCGCAGGGCTTCGGCTTCCCCGGCGTGCGCGTGGACGGCAACGACGTGCTGGCCTGCCTCGCCGTGACCCGCTGGGCCCTGGACCGGGCCCGGCAGGGCGAGGGCCCCGCCCTGATCGAGGCGTTCACGTACCGCATGGGCGCGCACACCACCTCCGACGACCCGTCGAAGTACCGGTCCGACGACGAGCGCGTCGCCTGGGAGGCCAAGGACCCGATCCTGCGCCTGCGCACGTACCTGGAGTCCCAGACGGACACGGACGAGGGATTCTTCGCGGAACTCGACGCCGAGAGCGAGGCGTTGGGCAAGCGAGTACGCGATGTCGTACGGGCCATGCCGGACCCGGACCTCATGGCGATCTTCGAGAACGTGTACGCGGACGGGCACGCGCTCGTCGACGAGGAGCGCGCGCAATTCGCCGCCTACCAGGCGTCGTTCACTGACGGGGAAGGGGCCTGACGGTCATGGCGGTACAGAAACTCCCGATCGCGAAGGCGATCAACG
This sequence comes from Streptomyces sp. BYX5S, assembly GCF_054724165.1. Taxonomy (NCBI): domain Bacteria; kingdom Bacillati; phylum Actinomycetota; class Actinomycetes; order Kitasatosporales; family Streptomycetaceae; genus Streptomyces; species Streptomyces sp. BYX5S. The sequence goes on from NZ_CM138829.1 coordinate 66,273, forward strand.
AATCGCTGCGCACCGCGCTCGACAACGACCCGAAGGTCCTCGTCATGGGCGAGGACGTCGGCAAGCTCGGCGGCGTCTTCCGCGTCACCGACGGGCTCCAGAAGGACTTCGGCGAGGACCGGGTCATCGACACCCCGCTCGCCGAGTCCGGCATCGTCGGCACGGCCATCGGCCTCGCGTTGCGCGGCTACCGGCCCGTCGTGGAGATCCAGTTCGACGGCTTCGTCTTCCCCGCGTACGACCAGATCGTCACGCAGCTCGCGAAGATGCACGCCCGCGCGCTCGGCAAGGTCAAGACGCCCGTCGTCGTCCGGATCCCGTACGGCGGCGGCATCGGCGCGGTCGAGCACCACAGCGAGTCGCCCGAGGCGCTGTTCGCGCACGTGTCGGGGCTCAAGGTCGTCTCGCCGTCGAACGCGAGCGACGCGTACTGGATGCTCCAGCAGGCCATCCAGAGCGACGACCCGGTGATCTTCTTCGAGCCGAAGCGGCGCTACTGGGACAAGGGCGAGGTCGACACCGAGGCCGTCCCCGGCGACCTGCACAAGGCGACCGTGGCGCGCGAGGGCAGCGACCTCACCCTCGTCGCCTACGGGCCGATGGTGAAGGTCTGCCTGGAGGCCGCCGCGGCCGCCGCGGAGGAGGGCAAGTCCCTGGAGGTCCTCGACCTGCGCTCCATCTCGCCGATGGACTTCGACGCCGTGCAGAAGTCGGTGGAGAAGACGCGCCGCCTCGTCGTCGTGCACGAGGCCCCCGTCTTCCTCGGCTCCGGCGCGGAGCTGGCCGCCCGGATCACCGAGCGGTGCTTCTACCACCTGGAGGCGCCCGTGCTGCGGGTCGGCGGGTACCACGCGCCGTATCCGCCGGCGCGCCTGGAGGAGGAGTACCTGCCGGGGCTCGACCGGGTGCTCGATGCCGTCGACCGTTCGCTGGCGTACTGAGAGGGGGCTGCATCATGGCTCGTGAGTTCAAGATGCCCGACGTGGGCGAAGGCCTGACCGAGGCCGAGATCCTCAAGTGGTACGTGCAGCCCGGCGACACCGTCGAGGACGGGCAGGTCGTGTGCGAGGTCGAGACCGCGAAGGCGGCCGTCGAGCTGCCGATCCCGTACGACGGGGTGGTCAAGGAGCTGCTCTTCCCCGAGGGGACGACGGTGGATGTCGGCCAGGTGATCATCGCGGTGGACGTGGCCGGGGAGGAGCCCGCGCCCACGCCCGCGCCCGCGGCCGAGCCCGAGCCGGAGGCGGCCGAGGCGCCGTCCGGGCGTCAGCCGGTGCTCGTGGGGTACGGCGTCGCCGAGTCCTCCACGAAGCGGCGGGCCCGCAAGGGAGCCGAGTCCGACCCGCTGACCGCCACCAACGGCACGGCCACGCTGACCCGGCCGCTCGCCAAGCCGCCCGTGCGCAAGCTCGCCAAGGACCTCGGTGTCGACCTCGCCACCGTGATCCCCTCCGGTTCCGACGGGATCATCACCCGTGAGGACGTGCACGCCGCCGTCGCGCCCGCGCCCGAGGCGCCCGAGGCGCCCGCGCCCGTGGCCGCGCCGGAGACCGCCGCTCCCGCCCCGGCGTCGTACGACACCGTGCGCGAGACCCGGATCCCGATCAAGGGTGTGCGCAAGGCGACCGCGCAGGCGATGGTGGCGTCGAAGTTCACGGCTCCGCACGTCACGGAGTTCGTGACGATCGACGTCACGCGCACGATGAAGCTCGTCGAGGAGCTCAAGGGCGACAAGGACATGGCGGGGCTGCGGGTCAACCCGCTGCTCCTCATCGCCAAGGCGCTGCTCGTCGCGATCAAGCGCAACCCCGAGGTCAACGCCGCGTGGGACGAGGCGAACCAGGAGATCGTCCAGAAGCACTACGTGAACCTCGGCATCGCCGCGGCCACGCCGCGCGGTCTGATCGTGCCGAACATCAAGGACGCGCACGCCAAGACCCTGCCCGAACTGGCGTCCGCCCTGGGGGAGTTGGTGGCCACGGCGCGTGAGGGCAGGACCTCTCCGGCCGCGATGCAGGGCGGGACCGTCACGATCACCAACGTGGGGGTCTTCGGGGTCGACACCGGTACGCCGATCCTGAACCCGGGGGAGTCGGCGATCCTCGCCGTCGGGGCGATCAAGCTGCAGCCGTGGGTGCACAAGGGGAAGGTGAAGCCGCGGCAGGTCATGACCCTCGCGCTCTCCTTCGATCACCGGTTGGTGGACGGGGAGCTGGGGTCCAAGGTGCTGGCCGATGTGGCGGCGGTTCTGGAGCGGCCCAAGCGGCTCATCACCTGGGCGTGAGTGTCTGAAGCCCCTCCGGCGACGGGGTTGCGGCCTCGGGGCGCTGCCCCGGACCCCGCTCCTCAATCGCCGGAGGGGCTTCAACGGCCCCCGGAGGGGCTTCAATCGCTACTTCTTGAAGCCGTAGTCCATCAGCTTCTTGGCGTCCGACGTCCGTGCGTTGACGGACGTCGACTTCAGGACCGTGCCGATCACGGTCTTGCCGCTGCGGGTCGCCGCGAAGACCAGGCAGTAGCCCGCCTGCGGGCCGGAGCCGGTCTTGACGCCGATGGTGCCGGAGTAGGAGCCGAGCAGGTTGTTCGTGTTCGACCACGACATGTACCGGTAGCCGCCGGACTTCGTCGTGACCTTCTGCTTCGTCGACTTCGTCTTCACGATCGACCGGAACGTCGAGCTCTTCATCGCCGACGACGCGATCTTCGTGAGGTCCCGCGGCGTCGAGTAGTTGGAGCCGTGGCCGATGCCGTCGAACGAGTCGAAGTGCGTGTTGCGCAGGCCCATGCTCGTCGCGGCCTTGTTCATCTTGCCGATGAAGGACTTCACGCGCGCCGCACGGGTCGAGCCCGAGCCGAACTTGTCCGCGAGCGCGTACGCCGCGTCGCAGCCCGACGGCAGCATCAGCCCGTACAGGAGCTGGCGGACGGTGACCTTGTCGCCGACGATCAGGCGGGCCGACGACGCCGTGTTCTTGACGATGTAGTCGCTGTACGCCTTCTGGATCGTGACCTTGGAGTCCAGGTTCAGATTGCTCTGGGCCAGCACCACCTTCGCGGTCATGATCTTGGTGGTGGAACCGGTGGATCTGCGGGTGTCCGCGCCCTTCGTGTACAGGCTCGAACCGGTCCCGTTGTTCATCACGTAACCGCCCGCCGCGGCGATGCTCGGCTTGGCCGGTGCGGTGGCGGCCTGAGCGGTGGTGGTCAGGGCCCCGCCGGCGAGCACGGTGCTCGCGACGAGGACTGCTGTGCCCGCTATGCGAATTTTCAAGTGGAGAGCTCCAAATGTCCCTGAAATGCGGCCTCTTGGGGATGGGGCCGCGCACTGTGAGACACGTGAGGAGCACGAGTGGTTGCGTGCGGGGAGCGTCCCGAATCCTGGACGCCCCTCGGCTTGCGTACGTGATGTATCTATGATGTGCGCATGCCTGCGACCGTCACTGAAAAGGCCGCCATCGAGAAGCGTCCACCCGCCGCCGAGCGCGTCTACGACCACGTGAAACGAGGCGTTCTCGAACGCAGCTACGAAGGCGGCACGCTCCTCACCGAGGGCGAGCTCGCCGAGGCCGTCGGGGTGTCCCGCACACCCGTACGGGAGGCGCTGCTCAAGCTGGAGGTCGAGGGGCTGCTCAAGCTCTACCCGAAGAAGGGCGCGCTCGTCCTGCCGGTCTCCGCGCAGGAGATCGAGGACGTCGTGGAGACCCGGCTGCTCGTCGAGGAGCACGCGGTGCGCAAGGCCTTCCCGGCCCGGCCGCGGCTCGTCGCGCGCCTGGAGGAACTGCTGGAGGAGCAGCGGGCGCAGGCCGCCGCCGGGCAGTTCACCGAGGCCGCCACCACCGACCGCTGCTTCCACGCGGAGATCGTCCGCAGCGGGGGCAACGAGATCCTCTCCCGCCTCTACGACCAGCTGCGCGACCGGCAGCTGAGGATGGGCGTCGCCGTGATGCGCTCGCACCCCGACCGCATCGCGAAGACGCTCGCCGAGCACGCCGAGATCCTCGACGCGCTGCGCGCCGGGGACGAGGAGGCCGCCGTCGCCGTCGTGCGCCGGCACGTCAGCTGGGTGCGGAGCCTGGCGCGGGGTGACGAACGATGAGCGCTGCCGCCTCCCCGTCCTCCCCCTCGCTGTCCCTGCCCGGCGATCCGCCCGGCGGGCGGCGGGCCGTCGCCGTCTGGTCCATCGGCGTCGCCGTCTACTTCGTCGCCGTCATCTTCCGCACGTCGCTGGGCGTCGCGGGCCTCGACGCCGTCGAGCGCTTCCACATCAACGCCTCGGCCCTGTCGACGTTCTCGATCCTCCAGCTGCTCGTGTACGCGGGCATGCAGATACCCGTCGGCCTGATGGTCGACCGGCTCGGCACCAAGAAGGTCCTGACGCTCGGCGTGGTGCTGTTCACCGTCGGGCAGATCGGCTTCGCGTTCTCGTCCTCGTACGGGATGGCGCTGGTCTCGCGGGCCCTGCTGGGCTGCGGTGACGCCATGACGTTCATCAGCGTGCTGCGGCTCGGCACGCGGTGGTTCCCGGCGCGGCGCGGGCCGCTGGTGGCGCAGCTCGCGGGGCTCGTCGGCATGGCCGGCAACCTCGTCTCCACGCTCGTCATCGCGCGGCTGCTGCACGGGATCGGGTGGACGGCCGCGTTCGCGGGCAGCGCGCTCGCCGGTGTCGTGGTGCTCGTGCTGATGCTGCTGTTCCTCAAGGACCACCCCGAGGGCCACGAGCCCCCGCCCGCGCAGGCCACGCACAAGGGCGCCGCCTACGTGCGCGGACAGATCGCGGCGACGTGGCGGGAGGCCGGGACGCGGCTCGGGCTGTGGGTGCACTTCTCCACGCAGTTCCCGGCGATGGTGTTCCTGCTGCTGTGGGGGCTGCCGTTCCTGGTGGAGGCGCAGGGGCTCTCGCGGGGCACGGCCGGTGAGCTGCTGACGCTCGTCGTCCTGTCCAACATGGTCGTGGGGCTCGTGTACGGGCAGATCGTGGCGCGGCACCACTCGGCGCGCCTGCCGCTGGCGCTCGGCACCGTGGGAGCGACCGCGGTGATGTGGGCGATGCCGGTGGTGTGGCCGGGGCGGGCGCCGATGTGGCTGCTGGTGCTGATGTGCGTGGTGCTCGGGGCGTGCGGTCCCGCGTCGATGATCGGGTTCGACTTCGCGCGGCCGGCGAATCCGCCGGAGCGGCAGGGGACGGCGTCCGGGATCGTCAACATGGGCGGCTTCATCGCCTCCATGACGACGCTGCTCGCGGTCGGCGTGCTCCTCGACGCGACCGGTGAGAACTACCGCGTGGCGTTCTCCGCGGTGTTCGTCCTCGAAGCGCTCGGGGTGAGCCAGATCCTGCGGCTGCGCAAGCGGGCGGCCCGCGCCGAGCGGGAGCGGCTGGTGGCGTCGCGGGTGGCGTCGGTGCACGTCCCCGTGTGACCTCGCGCGGGGGCGTCCCGGTCGGGGCGGCGGCCGGCCGTCCCGGTCGCGAGGCCCCCGTGGCGTGGCGTCAGGGCGTCACGCGCAGGGCCGTGAGGATCGCGGAGGCCAGCTCCGCGTCGCCCTCCGTCTTGATCCGGTCCGCCACCGACTCCGGCGTGACGCGACCGCAGGAGAGCCGGACGTACGACTCCCAGTCCAGGGTGATCGTCGCGGCCGGGCCGAGCGAGGGGGAACCGTCTATGGTCCCCTTGCCGTCCCCGTCGACCCGGACCGTCCGCAGGAACTCGACGGGCCCGTGGACGTCGAACACGACCGCCGAGTTCGCCGGTGCCTCCGCGTCCTTCGCGACGACCTTCGGCAGGACGGACAGCAGCAGGTCACGGGTGACGTACGCGCCCGGGGAGTCGAGGTTGCCGGGCCTGCCGAGGGCCCAGCGCAGGTCCTGCTCGTGCACCCAGATGTCGAACGCCCGCCGCCGCATGGCGAATTCGAGCGTCTCCTCGATGCCGCGCGGCCCGCGCACGATGGCCGACGGCTCCCGCGAGTCGTTCCGCAGGTGCCGCGAGCGCCGGATGATCGTGTACTCCAGTTCGGACACCATTTCGGGTGCCGTGTGGTGCCGGCGGATGTCGACCTGAACCTCTTGGTAGCGCTGCGACTCGGTCTGTACGTGGTAGAGGTCGCGCGGCAGCGTGTGGATCGGCCGCGGGTCGCCGAGCATCTCGCAGTCGGCGCCGATCACGTGCGAGACGATGTCCCGCACCGACCAGCCGGGGCACGGTGTGGCCCGGTTCCACTCCCCCTCGGCGAGCGGTGTGACCAGCTCGGATATCGCTTCCACGGAGTGGGTCCAGGCATCGGCGTAGGTCTGAAGGCTGGGGTGGAGACTCACGGAAGGGGACCCCTCGAGCGGTTGTACACGGGCGTTTAGATGAGCGACGAGCGCGGGCGGCGGGTGTCTTGAGAGGCTAAGTTACGCTGCCCGTAGGCACCCCGGCAGTGCTTTGGTGTGACGAACGCAGGGCTGTTGTTGACGTAGAGCCGACGGCTCGAATGCCAGGACGGTGGTAGTGTGCGCGCCTCGCTCATCCAGATCGCGGTAAATGACGACAAGACGGCCGAATCGGTCAACGAGCGTCGTGAGCGCGTGAGTTCGCTGGTGCGGGACGAGGCGGGGGCCGCGGATCTCGTCGTGCTGCCCGAGCTGTGGACGACCGGGGCGTTCGCCTACGAGTCGTTCGCACAGGAGGCCGAGCCGCTGGACGGGCCCACCTTCGAGGCGATGTCCAAGGCGGCGCGGGACGCCGGAGTCTGGCTGCACGCCGGGTCGATCCCCGAGCGGGACCCCGAGGGGCCGCTGTACAACACCTCGCTCGTCCTCTCCCCCGACGGTGAACTCGCCGCCGCCTACCGGAAGATCCACCGGTTCGGCTTCGACAAGGGCGAGGCCGTGCTGATGAGCGCGGGCGCGGAACTGGTGACCGTGCGGCTGCCGGAGACCGTGGTGGGGGTGTCCACCTGCTACGACCTGCGGTTCCCCGAGCTGTACCGGGGGTTGGTCGACCGGGGGGCGCAGACGCTCGTGGTGTCGGCGGGGTGGCCGGAGCGGCGGCGTGCGCACTGGTCGCTGCTGGCGAGGGCGCGGGCCGTCGAGAACCAGGCGTACGTGCTGGCGTGCGGGAGCGCCGGGGCGCATGCGGGGGTGCCGCAGGCGGGGTGCAGCGTCGTGGTCGATCCGTGGGGTGAGGTGCTCGCGGAGGCGGGGGCCGGGGAGGAGGTGTTGCGGGTGGAGTTCGATCCGGCGAGCGTCGGGGTCACGCGTGACCGGTTCCCCGCGCTGAAGGACCGTGTCCTCGGCCTGGAGGCGCCGCGTACCCGGGGCTGAGCCCCGCCCCCGCCACGTCGTCGCTGCCTACGCCACGGGGCTCCGCCCCGGACCCCGCTCCTCAATCGCCGGAGGGGCTCTATGTGGCCGGGGCCAGTCCTCAGCCCCCGTTCCTCAAAGGCTCTATGTGCCCCGGGGTCAGTCGACCACCCCCCGTTCCTTTTCCGCGAGGTGGATGACGCAGACCGCGACCGCGATGATGAGCGCGGGGTCGGCGTCGTCGCGGACGACGTTCACGCCGTAGGTGTCCCGGACGCGCAGCCACCTCCGCGAGATCTCGGCGAGCAGCTCACCCTCGTACTCGACGGCGAACTCCCGGTCGAGGATCTTCCCGCTGACGTCGAGTTCCGTACTGCCGTCCGCGAGCTGCACGCGGTAGTGGTTGCGCAGCAGTGACAGCCGCTTGCGCTTGACCCGGGCCAGCTCCTCGTCGCCGCGCTCGATCACCATCGTGTCGCGCAGCGCGAAGACCTTCTTGTGGATGTCGATGAGGACCTGCCCGTCGGGCCCCTTGAGCTCGAAGGTGTCCCGCAGCCGCATCGCCTTGCCGTCGACGAGGAACGCCTTGCGGCCCTGCTCGTCCTCGATCCAGTAGTCCTCGCCGATCCCGAGGATCCGCTCTCTCACTTCGTAGCGCATACGTCGAGAGTGCCCCCGACCGGCGCCGTGGACCCCCACCCCGGCACTTCTTCGGGCCGGATGGAGGAACGGGCTTCGTGAATATGTCTCAGAACGTCTACAGAGCACACGAGTTCGATGCCGGGTGCAACCACCGGTGGGGCCCCAGGGTCGTAAGAGGTGGACGTGACCTTACGACCGAAGGAACCACATGTTGCGCGCACGACCCCACAGTGTCCGCCGGATCCGTGTCGGCATGGCGGCCGCGGCTCTCGTCGCGGGCGGGCTCACCGCCGTGTCCCTGGCTCCCGCACAGGCGGCCACCGCGGCAGGAAAGGCCGCTCCCGCGGACGACTTCAACGGCGACGGCTACGCCGACCTCGTCACCGCGGCGCCCGGCGGCACCGTCTCCAGCCAGGCCGGCGCCGGCTACGTCGCCGTCACCTACGGCTCGGCGAACGGGCTGAACGCCGCGAACAAGAAGGTGATCTCCCGCTCCACCACCGGCATCCCCGGCTCGGCCACCGCCAAGGAAGCGTTCGGCCAGTGGCTCACCAAGGGCGACCTGGACGGCGACGGCTACGCCGACCTCGTCATCGGCTCCAAGAGCAAGGACGCGGGCGGCGTCATCGTCTGGGGCTCCGCCTCGGGCCTGACCGGCGGCACCAAGATAGCCACCTACGGAAGGTCGCCGCAGATCGGCGACTTCGACGGCGACGGCAAGGCCGACCTGGCGCTCCTCGGCGACATGGGCAGCTACGGCGACGACCCCGAGCACCAGCCCGCCGCCCTGTGGAAGGGCCCGGTCTCCCGCGCCGGCGCCCCCGCCCAGAAGCTGAACTTCATGGACAAGTCCGAGTGGTGGGGCTACGGCCAGGACGACGCGACCTGCGTCGACGACCCCTCCGGCTGCGTCGACGGACCCGACTCGACCACCGGCCCGGTCATCTTCAAGGCCGTCGGCGACCTCAACGGCGACGGCCGCGACGACCTCGCGCTGCGTGCCTACAACGGTGACGGCCAGTGGTACAACACCGTGCTCTACGGCAGCGCTTCGGGCTTCAAGCGCGGTTGGGCACCGGCGACCCAGGGGGAACTGGCCGCGGGTGACATCAACGGCGACGGCATCGACGACCTGGTCGTCGGCTCCGACCCCCAGGACTCCGACATCGGCGACACGATGCAGAAGGTCACCGTCGCGTACGGCTCCGCGAACGGCCTCGACAACGATGCCACGCAGACCTTCGACCAGAGCCTGCCCGGCTTCTACGGCGCCCAGGAGGACGGGGACCACCTCGGTTCCTGCGTCTCCGTGGCCGACGTCGACGGCGACGGCAAGGCCGAGGTCGCCCTCGGCATCCCCGGCGAGGACTTCAGCGGCCTCACCGACGCCGGCTCCGTCGCCCTGCTGCACGGCACCGCGGACGGCGTGACCGGCACTGGCTCCCAGGTGTTCAACCAGAACACCGCGGACGTGCCCGGCGTCGCCGAGTCGGGCGACCTGTTCGGCTCCGGCTGCCAGCTGCTCGACACCAACGGTGACGGCCACCGCGACCTCGCCGTCTCCGCCACGGGCGAGAACGAGTCGTCCGGCGCCGTCTGGTCGTTCCCCGGCACCGCCACCGGTGTCACGGCGACCGGCTCGGTCGCGGTGAACCCGAAGGACCTCGGCGCCCCGGACACCAAGGCCCTCTTCGGCAACCCGCTGCGGTAGTCACGTGCCGCGGTAGCCACCCGCTGCCGGGCCCCGGAGGTCACGACGACTCCGGGGCCCATCGCAGCAGCCGCGCGACCGGCCGCTCGCGCGCGACGACGTACCCCACCGCGATCCCCACGGACACCACCGTGAACAGCACGATCAGCCACGACAGCAGGCTGAACACCAGCCCGAACGGGCCGAATTGCGCCAGCGAGCGGTCCAGCACGCGCGGCATGTACAGATGCGAGGCCCACGACAGCGTGACCACGCCCGCCCCGGTGAGCAGCGCCCCCGGCAGCAGCGGCAGCCACGCCACCCGGCTCCCCAGCAGCAGGTGCTGCGTCCACCACCACAGCAGCACGCTCGACACGTACGTCAGCGCGAGCCCGAGCCACGCGCCCGCCCCGAACCCGTCGCGCAGCAGGCCCTGCGCGAGGATCGCCGTCAGCCACACCCCCAGCCACGCCAGCCACCGCCACGCCACGAGCCGCAGCCCCGCCGCCGGCAGCCGCCACGACCGCTCGCACAGCCGCTGCAACGCCCGGCTGCACGCGGTCGCCGACAACAGCGTGACCAGCACTCCGACCACCCCCGAGGTCTCCCGGGTGCCGGAGCCGTCCGCCTCGTAGACCTGCCGCAGCTGCGCCAGCGAGTCGTCGCTCAGCCCGATCGCGGTCCGCGAGGAGTCCAGCAGCTGCTCGCGCACGGCCGACGGCGCGAAGGCGGCGACCACGAACAGCACCGGGATCGCCGTCAGGAACGCCTGCGCCGCCAGCCGCGTCGCGGAGTCGAGCAGACTCACGGCCACGATCTGCTGGGAGACGCGGGTGACGAAGGGGAACCGTTCCCGGGCGGTCCCGACCCGGTCGGTGGCCCACTGGACGGTCCGGCCGATGCGCCCGCTGCTTACGCTCATAGCTGTTCAGCGTCGGCCACGATCCGCCCCGGCACGCGCCCGCCACACCGGGATCACCCGGCGGCGGCGGTCCCGAACCTCTTCCGGTACGCCGACGGGCTCAGCCCCGTCGCCCGCTTCAGGTGCGCGCGCAGACTGGCGGCGCCGCCGAGCCCGCTCCTGGCCGCCACGACGTCGAACCGCTCCTCGCCGCGCTCGATGATCCGGCAGGCCAGCGCCACCCGCTCACCCAGCAGCCAGGCCAGCGGCGTCGTACCCAGCTCGGCGCGGAACCGGCGGTGCAGGGTGGCCGGGCTGACGGCGGCGCGGGCGGCGAGCGCAGCCACGGTGAGCGGTTCGTCGAGCCGCTCCTGCGCCCACGTGAGCACCGGCGCGAGCGAGCTGTCCGGCACCGCGGGCAGCGGCCGCTCGATGAACTGCCGCTGCCCGCCGTCCCGGTGCGCCGCGAAGACCAGTCGCCGCGACACGGAGGCGGCGACCTCCGCGCCGTGATCGCGCCGCACGAGGTACAGACCCAGGTCCAGCGCGGCGGCGCTTCCGGCGGCCGTCAGCACGTCACCCTCGTCGACGAACAGCACGTCCGGCTCCAGCAGCACCTTCGGATGCAGCGCCCGGAACTCGTCCGCCCACCGCCAGTGCGTCGTGGCCCGCCGCCCGTCGAGCAGCCCCGCCTCGGCGAGCGCGAAGGCCCCCGTGCAGAAACTCGCGATCCGCGCCCCGCGCGCGTGGGCCCGCCGAACGGCTTCGAGCACCGCCTCGGAACGCGGCACGACATTGTCCGGCCGCCCCGGCACGACGAGGGTGTCGGCGCTGTCCACGGCCTCCAGCCCGGCCGTCCCCGTCATCGTGAAGAACCCGTGGTTCATCCGGTTCCCGGGCTCCGGCGTGCACAACGCCAGCGTGTACAGCGGGTCCCGGTCGCCCAGCTCGGGCCGCGGCAGCCCGAACACCTCGGTGGCGACACCGACCTCGAACGGATTGATGCCCTCGTCGACGAGGACGACGACGTGATGCGGACGGTGCGGGCGGTGCGGGCGGTGCGAGGATCCTGGCGCCATATGCGATTCCTAGCACTCGCGGCGCCCCCGGCGCCACGCGCAGCATGAGGCCATGGAACCCGTGAACCTGGCCCAGGCCCTGACCACCTTCGACGCGCTCTGGAGCCCCCGCATCGTCACGACCCTCAACGACTACGACGTCCGCCTCGCCAAGGCCGAGGGCGAGCACGTGTGGCACGTCCACGAGGACACCGACGAGTTCTTCCTCGTCGTCGAGGGCGAACTCACGATCGCGCTCCGCGAGAACGGCACCGAACGCGACGTGGTCCTCCACCGCGGCTCCGTCTTCACGGTCCCCCGCGGCACCTGGCACAAGCCCCACGCCACCCCCGGCACGGCCCTCCTCCTCCTGGAACCCACCGGCACCCCCACCACGGGCGACGCCCACGACCCCGTCCCGGACCACGTGGACGCGACGACGGGGCATGCGTGGCACGCTTGAACCATGAACGACTCCGCGCCCGCCCGCACCGCCCGCCGAGCCCGTGTCCGCGCCCCCGAGCTGGTCGGCAAAGGCGGCTGGCTGAACACGGGCGGGACCGGCTACACCCTCGCCGACCTGCGCGGACGCATCGTGATTTTGGATTTCTGGACCTTTTGCTGCATCAATTGCCTGCACGTCCTCGACGAGCTGCGGGAGCTGGAGGAGAAGCATCGGGACACCGTGGTGATCGTCGGGGTGCACTCGCCGAAGTTCGTGCACGAGGCCGAGCACGGGGCGGTCGTCGACGCCGTCGAGCGGTACGGGGTGGAGCACCCGGTGCTCGACGATCCGGAGCTCGTGACGTGGAAGCAGTACGCGGTGCGGGCGTGGCCCACGCTCGTCGTGATCGACCCCGAGGGGTACGTCGTCGCGCAGCACGCCGGTGAGGGGCATGCGCACGCGATCGAGAAGCTGGTCGGGGAGCTGGAGGCCGAGCACGAGGCGAAGGGGACGCTGCGGCGCGGTGACGGGCCGTACGTGGCGCCGGAGCCGGTCGCGACGGACCTGCGGTTCCCCGGCAAGGCGCTCGTGCTGCCGTCGGGGAACTTCCTGGTCAGTGACACGACGCGGCATCAGTTGGTGGAGCTCGCGGACGACGGGGAGTCGGTCGTGCGGCGGATCGGGAGCGGGGAGCGCGGGTTCGGGCCCGACGCGTTCAACGAGCCGCAGGGGCTCGCGCTGCTCGACGACCGCACCGTCGTCGTCGCCGACGCCGTGAACCACGCGCTGCGTGCCGTCGACCTCCCGACCGGGGCCGTCACCACCCTCGCCGGTACCGGGAAGCAGTGGTGGCAGGGGTCGCCGACCAGCGGGCCCGCCCTGGACGTCGATCTGTCCTCGCCGTGGGACGTCGCCGTGTTCGGCGGCAAGGTCTGGATCGCCATGGCCGGCGTGCACCAGCTGTGGACGTACGACCCGCAGGCGGGGACCGTGGCCGTCGCTGCGGGGACGACGAACGAGGGGCTGGTGGACGGGCCCGGTGACGAGGCGTGGTTCGCCCAGCCGTCCGGGCTCGCGGCCACGGCCGACCGTCTGTGGGTGGCCGACTCCGAGACCAGCGCGCTGCGGTACGTGGACCTGGACGGCGCCGTGCACACCGCCGTCGGCACCGGCCTCTTCGACTTCGGGCACCGCGACGGGGCCGCCGAACAGGCCCTGTTGCAGCACCCGTTGGGCGTGACCGCGCTGCCGGACGGCTCGGTCGCGGTCTCGGACACGTACAACCACGCCCTGCGGCGCTACGACCCGGCGACGGGGCAGGTGACCACGCTGGCCACCGACCTGCGCGAGCCGAGCGACGCGGTGGTCGTCGGGGACGACGTGGTCGTGGTCGAGTCGGCGCGGCACCGGCTGACCCGGCTGCGGCTGCCGGAGGAGGCGGTACGGGTCGAGTCCGTCGCGCACCGGACGCAGCGCGCGGCGACCGAAGTGGCGGGCGGGCGGCTCCGGTTGGATGTCGTCTTCCAGGCGCCGGCCGGGCAGAAGCTGGACACCCGGTACGGTCCGTCGACCCGGCTCCTCGTCTCCGCCACGCCGCCGGAGCTGCTGGTGGCGGGGGACGGCGCGGGCACGGAGCTGTCCCGCGAGCTGACGCTGGACCCGGCCGTCGCCGAGGGTGTGCTGCACGTCTCGGCGATGGCCGCGTCCTGCGACGACGACCCCGCCAACGAGTACCCGGCCTGCCACGTCCACCAGCAGGACTGGGGCGTGCCGGTGCGGATCGCCGAGGGCGGGGCCGAGCGGCTGCCGCTGGTGCTGGCCGGGATGGACGACTCGGAAGACCCGGCCTGATCCGGAACGGCGGGTCCTAGATGCGCCGGTCCCGTTCGTCCTCGATCACGGTCGTGCGGCTGGCCGGCGGTACGAGCCCCCGGCGCTTTCCGATACTGCGGAACACGAACACCCCGATCAGGCCGACGATCATGAAGATCCAGCCGACCAGGTCGAGGTTGACGCTCTCCATCTGCCAGTCGGTCGCGAATGCCAGGATCGCGCCGACGGCGATCAGGATGATGCAACCCCCAAGGCTCATCAGGTCCGCCTCCTGCGGTGTGTGCGAATGTGCGTGCGGGGCCCGAGTACCCCCGAACCCCGCGGCAACCCCTCCGCTTCACACGGGAGTTCAGCCCTCCAGAAACGCCGTCAGAGCGTTCGCGAGCAGGAACGGGTCGTCGGCGCCGCACAGTTCGCGCACGCTGTGCATGGACAGGATCGCGGCGCCGATGTCGACGGTCTTGATGCCGTGCCGGGCCGCGGTGATCGGGCCGATGGTGGTGCCGCACGGCATCGCGTTGTTCGACACGAACGACTGGAACGGCACGCCGGCCTTCTCGCACGCCGCCGCGAACACGGCGCGGCCGCTGCCGTCCGTGGCGTAGCGGTTGTTGACGTTCACCTTGAGGATCGGGCCGCCGTTGGCGCGCGGGTGGTGCGTCGGGTCGTGGCGCTCGCCGTAGTTGGGGTGCACGGCGTGGCCGGTGTCGGAGGAGAGGCAGATCGTTCCCGCGAAGGCGCGCGCCCGGTCCTCGTAGCCGCCGCCGCGCGCGAACACCGAGCGCTCCAGGACCGAGCCGAGCAGCGGGCCGTCGGCGCCGGTGTCGGACTGCGAGCCGTTCTCCTCGTGGTCGAAGGCGGCGAGCACGGGGATGTACGGGAGGTCCTCCTGCTTGCTGACCTCGGTGAGGGCGGCGGTGCAGGCGTGCACGGAGAGCAGGTTGTCCATGCGGGGGCCCGCGACGAGTTCCTTGTCGCGGCCCAGGTAGGACGGCGCCTCGATGGCGTACGTCATGAGGTCCCAGCCGGTGATGTCGCCGCGGCCCAGCCCGTTCTCGTCCTCCAGGAACGCCAGCAGGTCGCCCTCGTGGACGTCGCCGCCGAGGCCCCAGATGGGCTGCATGTGGCGCTGCTTGTCCAGCTTGAGGCCGTCCGTGCTGACGGAGCGGTCGAGGTGGATGGCGAGCTGCGGGACGCGGAGCAGGGCGCGGTCGACGTTGACGAGGCGCTCGCTGCCGTCGCGCAGCGAGATCCGGCCCGCGAGGCCGAGGTCGCGGTCGAGCCAGGAGTTGAGCAGCGGTCCGCCGTAGATCTCCACGGCGACCTGGCGCCAGCCCTGGCTGCCCATGTCGGGCTGCGGCTTCACGCGCAGGTTCGGGGAGTCGGTGTGCGCGCCGACGATCCGGAACGGGGTGTGGGCGCTCGCGCCCTCGGGCACGTACCAGGCGATCACGGCGCCGCCGCGGGTGACGAACCTGCCGCCGGTGGTGCCGTCCCAGGCGTCGGTCTCCGACACCTGGGTGAACCCGGCCTTCTCCAGGCGCGCGGCCACGTTGGCCACGGCGTGGTACGGCGTGGGGCTCGCCGCGAGGAAGGACATCAGGTCGTCGGTGTGCCCGCGGTCGAAGGGGCGGGAGGAGGCGTTCATGCGGCCAAGGGTAGCCAGTGCCTCCGGCCGGGGCGCGCCCCCGGTGGCCTGCCTCCGGCGGCCTGCGCGCCGGTGTATGCCGGGTGCCTTTGCCTGGCGGCCGGCGGTCGCGTCGTGGTCCCGTTCGCGCAGTTCCCCGCGCCCCTAAAGGGGCGCGGGGAACTGCGCGCGCAACTACGGGGGCCGCAGGGCGCCGATGGGGTCGGGCTCTGTGGGCCAGGGCTTAGAACGCGGACTCGTCCAGGTCCATCACGTCGAGGCCCGACTCGCTCGTCGTCTGGGCGAGCTTGCGGGCGCCCGTCACACCCGGCAGGACGTTGGCCGCGAAGAACTTCGCCGCCGCGATCTTGCCCTGGTAGAACGGCACGTCCTTGCCGGAGGCACCCGCCGCCAGCTTCTCCGCCGCGACGGCCGCGCCCTTGAGGAGCAGGTAGCCGACGACGACGTCGCCGGAGGCCATCAGGAGGCGGGTGGTGTTGAGGCCCACCTTGTAGATGGACTTCACGTCCTGCTCCGTGGCGACCAGGTCGTTGATCATGAGGCCGACGATGGCCTCCAGCTCGGAGGCGGCCTTGCCGAGCGCCTCGCGGGCCGCGCCCAGCTCCTCGCCGCCGGTCTCGACCGCGAGGAACTTCTTGATCTCCTCGGAGAGGGCGTTCAGCGCGGCGCCCTGGTTGCGGACGATCTTCCGGAAGAAGAAGTCCTGGCCCTGGATGGCCGTCGTGCCCTCGTAGAGCGTGTCGATCTTCGAGTCACGGATGTACTGCTCGATCGGGTACTCCTGGAGGAACCCGGAGCCGCCGAACGTCTGGAGCGACTGGGCGAGCTGCTCGTAGCCCTTCTCGGAGCCGTAGCCCTTGACGATGGGCAGGAGCAGGTCGTTGAGGGCGTGCTCGGCCGAGGCGTCCTCGCCGGCGGCCTCCTTGACCTGGATCGCGTCCTGCACGGTGGCGGTGTAGAGGACGAGCGTGCGCATGCCCTCCGCGTACGCCTTCTGCGTCATCAGGGAGCGGCGCACGTCCGGGTGGTGCGTGATGGTGACCTTCGGCGCGGTCTTGTCCGTGCTCTTGGCGAGGTCGGCGCCCTGGACGCGCTCCTTGGCGTACTCCAGCGCGTTGAGGTAGCCCGTCGACAGCGTGGAGATCGCCTTCGTGCCGACCATCATGCGGGCGAACTCGATGATGCGGAACATCTGGCGGATGCCGTCGTGCTTGTCGCCGATCAGCCAGCCCTTGGCGGGGTGCTGGTCGCCGAAGGTCATCTCGCACGTGTTGGAGGCCTTGAGGCCCATCTTCTGCTCGACGTTGGTGGCGTACACGCCGTTGCGCTCGCCCAGCTCGCCGGTCTCCCAGTCGAACTCGTACTTCGGGACGAGGAACAGGGACAGGCCCTTGGTGCCGGGGCCGTGGCCCTCGGGGCGGGCGAGGACGTAGTGGAGGATGTTCTCCGACATGTCGTGCTCACCGGACGTGATGAACCGCTTCACGCCCTCGATGTGCCAGGAGCCGTCCGCCTGCTCGACGGCCTTGGTGCGGCCGGCGCCGACGTCCGAACCGGCGTCCGGCTCGGTCAGCACCATCGTCGAGCCCCACTGCTTCTCGACGGCGATCTCGGCGGCCTTCTTCTGCTGCTCGTTGCCCTCCTCGAAGAGGATCCCGGCGAACGCCGGGCCGGAGGAGTACATCCAGATCGCCGGGTTGGCGCCGAGGATCAGCTCCGCGTGGGCCCAGATCAGGGAGCGGGGGGCGGTGGTGCCGCCGATCTCCTCGGGCAGGCCGAGGCGCCAGTACTCGGCGTCCATGAACGCCTTGTAGGACTTCTTGAAGGAGGCCGGGACCGGCGCCGTGTTGGTCTCGGGGTCGAAGACCGGCGGGTTGCGGTCGGCGTCCGCGAAGGACTCCGCCAGGTCGTTCTCGGAGAGGCGGGCGACCTCTTCGAGGATGCTCTTGGCGGTGTCGACATCCATGTCCCCGAACGGGCCGGTGCCGTACAGCTTGTCGCGGTCGAGTACCTCGAAGAGGTTGAACTCGATGTCGCGGAGATTCGACTTGTAATGCCCCATGGCGACGGCTCCGTAAAGATCGGGGAGGCGGGTCGTCCGGGGTCGCCCGGACCGTTCCTCGTACGCATACCAACTAGTAACCACCAGGATGCTACCCGTGGGTAATAAGAATCAACCCCCAGCGGGCCAACTGTGACGAACGCGGCGCCTGTCCGCTCCCGCCCCGGCGCCCCACGGGTCTCGGTAGTCTTTCCCTCATGTACGGCTACGACCAGAGCCCGGGTGCCGGGCAGCAGTACGCGCCGCCGCAGGGCGGGTACGGGCAGCAGGCTCCGCCGCTGTACCCGGAGCCGTCGCCGCCGTCGCTCGCCGACGCGGTCCGCGCGTTCACCACGGGCTCCATGTCCGCCGAGGACTTCCAGCAGATCTTCGCGACGTCGAAGGTCTACTGCCCGCGCGGCGACAACCCCGGATTCCTCGCGCTGCACAACACGCAGCAGCCGGTCATCCCGATGTTCAGCACGCTCAAGGAGCTGCGCAGGTACGCGGGCAAGGAGTCCAAGTACTTCGTCATCACCGGCGCCGAGGTGATCGACCTGCTGCCCACCGGGTACGGCTTCGTCCTCGACATGGAGGGCGAGCACCGGATGGTCTTCGACGCGAAGGCGGTCGAGGAGATGGTCGACTTCGCGATGCGCCGCATGTATGGCTAGACGCCATGACTTCGTAGACGGCTGACCGCCTGCCACCTGGTTGTTCCGGGCCCGGACGTCACCGACGTCCGGGCCCTTCTGTGTGCCGGGAATAGCGCACGACTTGCCAGATGTTCACCGTTCAACTAAATTGATGGCAGACCTTGAGGAGGCCGCCATGCCCGCAGTGACCGTCGAGAACCCGCTGACCCTGCCCCGGGTGGCCGCGCCGGCCGACGCCGTGGCGCGCCCCGTGCTCGCCGTGACGACCGCGCCCACCGGTTTCGAAGGGGAGGGCTTCCCGGTGCGCCGCGCGTTCGCCGGGATCAACTACAGGCACCTCGACCCGTTCATCATGATGGACCAGATGGGTGAGGTGGAGTACGAGGCCGGGGAGCCCAAGGGCACGCCCTGGCACCCGCACCGCGGCTTCGAGACCGTGACGTACATCATCGACGGCACCTTCATCCACCAGGACAGCCACGGTGGCGGCGGCACCATCACCAACGGTGACACCCAGTGGATGACCGCGGGCAGCGGCCTGCTGCACATCGAGACGCCGCCCGAGTCGCTCGTCATGTCCGGCGGCCTGTTCCACGGCCTCCAGCTGTGGGTCAACCTGCCCGCCAAGGACAAGATGAAGAACCCGCGGTACCAGGACATCCGCGGCGGCCAGGTCAAGCTGCTCACGACCGCCGACGGCGGCGCGCTGCTGCGCGTCATCGCCGGTGAGCTGGACGGCAACGAGGGCCCCGGCATCACGCACACGCCGATCACGATGGTGCACGCCACCGTCCGCCCCGGCGCCGAGGCGACGCTGCCGTGGCGCGAGGACTACAACGGCCTGGTGTACGTGCTCGCGGGCAAGGGCTCCGTCGGCACCGACCGGCGTCCCGTGCACACGGGCCAGACCGCCGTGTTCGGCGCGGGCTCGTCCCTGACCGTGCGCGCCGACGAGACGCAGGACGCCAACACCCCCGACCTCGAAGTGGTCATCCTGGGCGGACAGCCGATCCGTGAACCCATGGCGCACTACGGCCCGTTCGTGATGAACACCAAGGCCGAACTCCAGCAGGCCTTCGACGACTTCCAGGCCGGACGCCTGGGCGTCATCCCCAGCAAGGAGCGACTGCCGCACACCTCCTGACACGGAGGCAGAAGTGACGCCCCGTCACTCGGCCGGACCGGGCCGGTGGGCGGGGCGTTGACACGCATGGTCAACTGGCGGGGTGCAGACCGGTAAGCCCATCCTCCCCGACCCCGCCCGCCGCCTCGCCGCGTGGTGCACCGTCGTGCTCCTCGTCGCCGCGGTCGCGGCCGTCGGGATCGCCCTGGTCATCATCTTCCAGTCGGCCGTCACGCCGGTGCTGCTCGCGCTGCTCGGCGCCGCGCTGCTCGGCCCGGTCTTCGAGTGGCTCGTCAAGCTGAAACTGCCCCGGGCGCTGGCCGCGGCGCTCACCTGCGTCGCGCTCATCGCCGTCGTCGGCGGCGCCGGCTACATCGTGGTCGCCGCGCTGATCGACACCGGCGAGCAGATCGTCGACTCGCTCCGGCAGGCCGGGGACTGGCTCCGCGAGCACGTCGGCCTCGTCGGCGCCGACGACCTCGGCGACGTCGCCGACAAGGCCAAGGACCAGGTCGGCAAGATGGGCTCCAACCTGGCCAACGGGGTGCTCGCCGGGCTCTCCGTGCTCGGCTCGCTGCTCGCCACGAGCGTGCTCGCGCTGCTGCTCACCTTCTTCTTCCTGAAGGACTCCAACCGGGCCACGGGGCTCGCCCGCGCCATCGCCCCGCACCACGGCGAGGTCGTCGAGGCGATGGGGCGCAGGGCCTTCGAGGCGATCTCGGGATTCATGCGCGGCACGACGTTCATCGCGCTCATCGACGCCATCTGCATCACCATCGGGCTGCTGATCCTCCAGGTGCCCGGAGCGGTCGGCCTGGGCGCGCTGGTCTTCGTCGGCGCGTACATCCCCTACCTGGGCGCGACGCTGTCCGGGGCCGTCGCCGTGCTCGTCGCGCTGGCCGACCGGGGGCTGATCATCGCCCTGTGGACGCTCGGCGTGATCCTCGCGGTGCAGCAGCTGGAGGGGCACATCCTCCAGCCGATGATCCAGTCGCGGACGGTCCAGATGCACCCCGCGATGGTGATGCTCGCGATCACCGCGGGCGCGGCGGTCGCGGGTGTCCTCGGGATGCTGCTCGCCGTGCCGCTGGTGGCCGCGGCGTTCGGCATCATCGGCGAGCTGAGAAGGCGTTACACGCCCGAGGAGGCGGCCGAGGACTCGTCCCCGGTTTCACGTGAAACGGGCGTCGCGGGGTCCACGGAAGGCTCGTAGAGCTCGAACCAGATGCTCTTGCCCTCGCCGCGCGGGTCCACGCCCCACCGGTCGGCGAGCAGCTCCATGAGGACCAACCCCCGCCCCGAGGACGCCAGTTCCCCGGGGCGCCGCTTGTGCGGCAGGTCGTCTGAGGCGTCCGCGACCTCCACGCGCAGGCGGCGGGGTGCGGCGCCGGGCCGGGTCATCTCGGCGACCATGAGGGCGTCCCCGTCGGTGTGCACCAGGACGTTGGTGACCATCTCGGAGACGAGCAGCACCGCCGAGTCGACCTGATCCGTGTCGGCCCAGTCGTGCAGCAGCTCCCGCAACTGCTGGCGCGCGGCCGCGATCCGCTCGGGCTCGGCCTGGGCGATGGTCATCGCGGTGCGGCGGGCCAGGGCGGGCTGCGTCGACAGCGCGGTGCGGCGCAGCAGCAACAGCGCGATGTCGTCCTCGCGCCGGTCCGCGAGCGGCCCCGTGGTGTGGTGCGAGGAGGGCCCGTGCACCGCCTGCACCAGGGAGTCGGCCAGCTCCTCAAGGCGTTCGGCCGGGCCGGTCTCCAGGGCGGCACGCACCCGCGTCCAGCCGGTGTCCAGGTCGTGTCCGCCCGTCTCCAGCAGGCCGTCCGTGCAGATGAGGAGCGTCTCGCCGGGTTCGAGGACGAGGCGGGTCGTCGGGTAGTCCGCGTCCGGGTCGACGCCGAGCGGCAGCCCGCCGGCGGTGGGGCGGACGAGGACGGTGCCGTCGGCCATCCGGATCGCGGGGTCCGGGTGCCCGGCGCGGGCGATCTCCAGGACACCGGTGGCCGGGTCGGCCTGCACGTACAGACAGGTCGCGAAGCGCGAGTCGTCGTCCTCGTCGAGGGCCGAACCGCTGATGCCGTTGAGGAAACGGGAGGCGCGGGAGAGCACGGCGTCCGGCCGGTGCCCCTCGGAGGCGTACGCGCGCAGGGCGATGCGCAGCTGCCCCATCAGGCCCGCCGCGCGCACGTCGTGCCCCTGTACGTCGCCGATGACCAGGGCGATGCCGCCGCCCGGCAGCGGGATCATGTCGTACCAGTCGCCGCCGACCTGGAGGCCGCCGCCGGTCGGCACGTAGCGGGCGGCGATGGTCATGCCGGGGATCTCCGGGCCCAGCGAGGGCAGCATCGTCTTCTGGAGCCCGTCCGTGAGCTCCCGCTCCGACTCGGCGACCCCGGCCCGCGAGAGGGCCTGCGCCAGCATCCGGGCGACCGTGGTGAGGACCGAGCGCTCGTCGGGCGTGAACGACACCGGGTAGGTGAAGCCCGCCATCCACGCGCCGATCGTGTGCCCGGCGACGACCAGCGGCAGGAACGCCCACGACTTGCGCTCGAAGCGGGCGGCCAGCGGCCAGGCGGCGGGGTAGCGGCTGCGGTACTCCTCCGGGGACGACAGGTAGACGGCACGGCCGGTGCGGACGACCTCGGCGCCCGGATAGTCCGTGGCCAGGTCCATGTCGGTGAACGGGGCCTCGTCGCCGTCCTCCTGGCCGTGGTGCCCGATCACGGTGAGCCGGTCGCCCGCGACGCCGAACACCGCCAGGCCGTCCGGCGTGAACCCCGGCATCGACAGGCCCGCGGCGACCCGCAGCACCTCCTCCGTGGACCCGGCCTCCGCGAGCGCCCGGCCCGCGTCCAGCAGGAACGCCTCGCGGGAGCGCCGCCAGTCACCGGTCACCGGGGTACGGGAGGCGGCCCCCGGGGACGGCTCGGTCACCTCCTGGAGCGTGCCGATCAGCTCGTAGGAGTCCGGGGCGTCGCCGTACGGGATCGGCTTGGAGCGGCTGCGTACGGTGCGCAGCACCTGGCCCCGGTCGTCCATGATGCGCAGGCGGGCCTCGGCGAGGGTGCCCTCGGCGAGGGCGAGCTGCACGATCCCGAAGATCTCGTTCCAGTCGACCGGGTGGAAGCGGGCGCGGGCGGCGGCCTCCGACACGGTGACGTTCCCGCCCTCCGCCGGGGCGGGCAGGCCGATGAGCCGGGCGGCCTCGGCGTCGAAGGTGACGAGCCCCGCCCGGCTGTCCCACCGCCACAGCCCGGTCGCGAGAGCGGCGAGGACGTCCTCCACGGGAGGGAGGGGCTCACCAGTGCGCATGGCCCCACTCTAGGAAGAGGTGATCGTTGGCTGCCACCAGAGCCGGGGGTTCGGTCGCGGGGCTCTGCCCCGGGCCCCGCGCCTCAAACGCGGGCGGGGCTGGAACGGCCGGTAGGCTTGGGGAGATCCCGGTTGTCTCCCGGGGAACCCCAAGCGCAAAGGCTGGATGAACGACGATGCATCGGTACAGGTCCCACACCTGCGGCGAGCTCCGCGCCTCCGACGTCGGCTCCGACGTCCGACTGAGCGGCTGGCTGCACAATCGCCGAGACCTGGGCGGCATCCTCTTCATCGATCTGCGCGACCACTACGGCATCACGCAGCTCGTCGCCCGCCCCGGCACCGAGGCCGCCGAGGTCCTCGACAAGCTCACCAAGGAGACCGTCGTCCGCGTGGACGGCAAGGTCGTCTCCCGCGGCGCCGACAACGTCAACCCCGAGCTGCCCACCGGTGAGATCGAGATCGAGGCCTCCACGGTCGAGGTGCTCGGCGGCGCCCAGCAGCTGCCGTTCCAGATCAACCAGGACGACGGCGTGGGCGAGGAGCGCCGCCTGGAGTACCGCTTCCTGGATCTGCGCCGCGAGCGCATGCACCGCAACATCATGCTGCGCAGCGAGGTCATCGCCTCGATCCGCTCGAAGATGGTCGCCCTCGGCTTCAACGAGATGGCGACGCCGATCCTCGCCGCGACCTCCCCCGAGGGCGCTCGCGACTTCGTCGTCCCGTCCCGCCTGAACCCGGGCAAGTTCTACGCCCTCCCCCAGGCGCCGCAGCAGTTCAAGCAGCTGCTGATGATCTCGGGCTTCGACCGCTACTTCCAGATCGCGCCGTGCTTCCGCGACGAGGACGCGCGCGCGGACCGCTCGCCGGGCGAGTTCTACCAGCTCGACATCGAGATGAGCTTCGTCGAGCAGGAAGACGTCTTCCGCCCGATCGAGAAGCTCATGACGGAGATCTTCACGGAGTTCGGCAACGGCCGCGAGGTGACGTCCCCGTTCCCGCGCATCCCGTTCCGCGAGTCGATGCTGAAGTACGGCAACGACAAGCCGGACCTGCGCGCCAAGCTCGAACTCGTCGACATCACCGACGTGTTCGCGGACTCCGAGTTCAAGGCGTTCGCCGGCAAGCACGTGCGCGCGCTGCCCGTCCCGGACACCGCCTCGCAGTCCCGCAAGTTCTTCGACGGCCTCGGTGACTACGCGGTCGAGCAGGGCGCCAAGGGCCTCGCCTGGATCCGCGTCGGCGAGGACGGCACGTTCCAGGGCCCGATCGCGAAGTTCCTCACGGAGGACAACGCCAAGGTCCTCACCGAGCGCCTGGAGCTCAAGGCCGGTCACGCGGTCTTCTTCGGCGCGGGCGAGTTCGACGAGGTATCGAAGATCATGGGCGCGGTCCGCGTCGAGGCCGCCAAGCGCGCCGGCCACTTCGAGGAGGGCGTCTTCCGCTTCTGCTGGATCGTCGACTTCCCGATGTACGAGAAGGACGAGGAGACCGGCAAGATCGACTTCTCCCACAACCCGTTCTCCATGCCGCAGGGCGGCATGAAGGACCTGGAGGAGAAGGACCCGCTGGACATCCTGGCCTGGCAGTACGACATCGTCTGCAACGGCACGGAGCTGTCCTCCGGCGCGATCCGGAACCACGAGCCCGAGATCATGCTCAAGGCCTTCGAGATCGCGGGCTACGAGCGCGACACCGTCGAGCACGAGTTCGCGGGCATGCTCCGCGCGTTCCGCTTCGGCGCCCCGCCGCACGGCGGGATCGCCCCGGGCGTCGACCGCATCGTCATGCTCCTCGCCGACGAGCCGAACATCCGGGAGACGATCTCGTTCCCGCTGAACGGCAACGCGCAGGACCTGATGATGGGCGCGCCCACCGAGCTGGACGAGTCGCGCCTGCGCGAGCTCAACATCCAGCTGCGCAAGCCGGTCGAGAAGAAGTAGCGCACCGCGCGCGCACGACGTGAGGGCCCGGGGGCGTGAGGACCCCGGGCCCTCACGCGTTCAGGAAGCCCCCGAACGCGGCACCACGAGCCCCGACTCGTACGCCGCCACCACCGCCTGCGCCCGGTCCCGGACGCCCAGCTTCGACAGGACCCGGCTGACGTGGGTCTTCACGGTCTCGCCGCCGACGGTGAGCCGGGCGGCGATCTCCTGGTTCGACAGTCCCTCCGCGACGAGCCGCAGCACTTCGCGTTCGCGCGGGGTCAACGCGTCGACGGCGCGGGCCTGTTCGGGCAGGGCGCGGGGCCGCAGCCGCGTGAACTCGGCGATCAGGCGCCGGGTCACCGTCGGGGCGAGCAGCGCCTCGCCCGCCGCGACGACGCGGACCGCCTCGAAGAGGCGCTCGGCGGGCATGTCCTTGAGCAGGAAGCCGCTCGCCCCGGCGGCCAGGGCGTCGTAGACGTACTCGTCGAGGTCGAACGTCGTCAGCATCACGATGCGGGTCGCGGGCAGATCGCGGGTGATCCGCCGGGTCGCCTCGATGCCGTCCATGCCGGGCATCCGTACGTCCATCAGGACCAGGTCGGGGCGGACCGAGCGGCACACCCGCACGGCGTCGGCGCCGCCCGGCGCCCCGCCGACGACGGTGACGTCGGGCTGGGTGTTCAGCAGGGCGGTGAACCCGGCGCGGACGACGTCCTGGTCGTCGGCGACGACGACGCGGATGGCGCTCACGGGGCCGTGCTCCGCGTGCTCCGTACGGGCAGGTCGGCCTCCACGACGAAACCGCCCGCCGGGCCGTGGCCGGTGCGCAGGGTGCCGCCGGCCATCGTGGTGCGTTCGCGCATGCCGAGCAGCCCGTGACCGGTGGCCGGTCCCGGCGGCGCGGCGCCGGGACCGCAGTCGCGTATCCGCACTCTCAACTCGTCCTCCGTGTAATGCAGTTCGACGTCGACGGCGACGCCCCGGGCGTGCCGCCGGGCGTTGGTGAGGGCTTCCTGGACGATGCGGTACGCGGTGAGTTCCAGGCCCGGGTCGAGGGCGGTGACCCTGCCGCGCACGATGAGCCGCACCGCGCCGCCGGACGTCTCACGGGCCTCGTCGACCAGGGCCATCAGCTGGTCCAGGCCCGGTTGCGGGGCGCGGGCGGGCGGCGGCTGCGCGGGCACGTCCTCGCGCAGCACCCCCAGCAGGCGGCGCATCTCGGTGAGCGCGAGGCGGGCGGTGTCGCCGATCGCGAGGAGACGTTCGGCGCCTTCCGGAGGCAGGCCGGGGGTGGTGTAGCGGGCGGTCTCCGCCTGCACCGAGATCGTCGAGACGTGGTGGGCCACGATGTCGTGCAGCTCCCGTGCGATACGGGCCCGTTCGCCGAGGGCGGCGTGGGCGAGCGCGGTGTCGGCGTACGCGCCGTCGGCGGCGGTGCGGCGGGCCTGCTCGGCTCGGGTGCGGTGCGCGTGGCCCGCGGTGAGCGCGGCCGTGGCGCCGACCAGGAGAACGGTGCCGTACGCGGCGCCGGCCAGGGCGTACCCGGCGAAGGGGGCGGCGAGGGCGACCGTCGCACGGCCGGGGCCGTGCCGGGCCGCCGCGTGGAGGGCGGTGGCCAGGGCCGGGAGGGCGGTGAGGAGGACGCGGTCGTACGTGATCGGGGTGAGGAGCGTGGCCGTGGTGACGACGGCGGCGGTGAGCAGGGGCTGGGTGCGCAGCAGGGCGAGCGGGGCGGTCGCGCCCAGGGCGAGGGCGAGCAGGCCGGGGAGGTCGGGTGGCCGCGGGCCGCTCTGCGCGAACACTTCGACGACGGCCGCCAACGCGAGGGCGCCGGCCGCGGCGAGCGGCAGATCCGGGTGCGCCCCGAGCCGCCGCCCCCACTCCCTCCACCCCCGCGCCCACCTCATGCCCGGCATTATCGGCGCCCGAAGCCGCGGCGGGCGTCCCCTTGGCGGGGGACGGGGCGGTGGGCGTGGTCCGGGGGCGAGCGGCTGCGAGGGGGTGGGCGCCGACCGAAGGCGCTGCCCGCGCCGGGGTGCCGCCTTGCCCACCCTGCCGCCCCTGGCGGCAGATTGCCCAAGGCGGCGGCGAGTGGGTCCATCAAGCCCCTGCGGCGATTGAGCAGCGAGGTGCGGGGCGGCGCCCCGGCTTTTCAGCCTCGCCGGCGTTTGAGGCGCGGGGTCCGGGGCGGAGCCCCGGGGTGTGAGGCGGGGTGGGGGTCACCCGCGTGGGGGATGAGGGGACGCCACGGACCACGCCGCGGTGGGACGACCCCACCCCGCCCCGGCGCATAGCGTCAACCGGCATGACGGACACGACAATTGAGGCCCAAGGACTGTGCAAGCGATACGGCGGCACACTCGCCGTGGACACGCTGAGCTTCACGGTGACCCCGGGAAAGGTGACGGGATTCGTCGGACCCAACGGCGCCGGCAAGTCGACGACCCTGCGGATGATGCTGGGGCTCGACGCCCCCGACGCAGGCCACGCCCTCATCGGCGGCCGCCCGTACACCACGCTGACCGACCCCCTGACCACCGTGGGCGCCCTCCTCGACT
Organism: Streptomyces sp. BYX5S; assembly: GCF_054724165.1. Classification (NCBI taxonomy): domain Bacteria; kingdom Bacillati; phylum Actinomycetota; class Actinomycetes; order Kitasatosporales; family Streptomycetaceae; genus Streptomyces; species Streptomyces sp. BYX5S. Next base: position 93,387 of record NZ_CM138829.1, read on the forward strand.
GCGAAGCCGTCCACCCCGGCCGCCGGGCCCGCGACCATCTGCTGTGGCTCGCCCACTACAGCGGACTCCCCGCCCACCGCGCCGACACCGCACTCGACACCGTCGGCCTCACCTCCGTCGCCAGGAAACGCGTCGGCGAGTTCTCCCTCGGCATGCGCCAGCGCCTCGGCATCGCCGCCGCCCTCCTCGGCGACCCTCAGGTGCTGATCCTGGACGAGCCCGTCAACGGCCTCGACCCGGAGGGAGTGCAGTGGATCCGCGGGTTCCTCAAGTCCCTCGCGGCGCAGGGCCGTACGGTGCTCGTCTCCTCGCACCTCATGAGCGAGCTCCAGGACACCGCCGACCACCTCGTCGTCATCGGCCGCGGCCGCCTCCTCGCCGACACCGACGTCACCGCCCTCCTCGACGCCACCTCCGGCGACCGGATCGCCCTGCGCACAACGCACCGCGCCGAAGCCATGACCGTGCTCGCGGCAGCCCACGCCGACGCCACCGTCGCCGTCACCGGACCGGACGCACTCACCGTCACCGGACTGGCCGCCGAGGAGGTCGTCGCGCTGCTCGGCGCGCACGACGTCCCGTTCTCCGAACTCGGCCGGCACCGCGCCACACTGGAGGAGGCCTACATGGAACTCACCGCCTCCGTCACCGAGTTCACCGCCCCCGAACCCGCCCGGGAGGCATCGTGATCCGGGTCCTGCGCGGCGAGTGGACGAAGCTGCGGTCGGTGCGCAGCACGGGGCTCGCCCTCCTCGCCACCCTCGCCCTCACGCTCCTGATGACCGTGGCGTCGGCGAGCGGCGACCACTTCAGCTACGGCGGCCCGAAGGCGTACGACAGCGGCACGTTCGTGCACCGCGCCGCCACCGGCGACGGCACGTTCACCGCGCGGGTGCGGCAGCAGGACACCGGCGAGTGGGCCAAGGCCGGGCTGCTGCTCAAGGACGGCACGGCGAGCGGCGCCTCGTACGCGACGCTGCTCGTCACCCCGGAACACGGCGTGCGGATGTTCGTCGACGGCAGGCACGAGCGGACCGCCGACACCGCGCCGGGCACGCGCTGGCTGCGGCTCGTACGGGACGGGGACCGGGTCACCGGCTACCACTCGGCCGACGGACGGGCCTGGCACACGGTGGGCACGATCCGGGCCGCCGGGCTGCCCGCGACGGCGCAGGCGGGCCTGTTCGTCACGTCGCCGTGGGGCATGGTCGAGAAGCGGACCGGGCCGGGGGACGTCGCGGGCCACCCGGTCGCGACGCGCGGCCGCGCCGTCTTCGACCACGTCGACGTCCCCGCGGCGGCGGGCGGCGCCGACTGGCGGCAGACGGACGTCACGCAGACGGCGGGCTCCGGCGGCCCGCCCATGCCGACCGCGCGCCCGGAACCGTACGCGCACAGGGGCGGCACCTTCACGGTCACCGGCAGCGGCAACCTCGGCGCGTTCGGCACCGCGGGCGCCGGGCTCGACGGCACCCCGCCCGACCTGGTCAGGATGGCGCTGGACGACGGCATCCGGATCGCCGCGATCGCCGTGATCGCGCTCGGCGTCCTGACGGTCACCTCCGAGTACCGGACCGGCACCGCCCGCACCACGTTCACCGCGAGCCCGCGCCGCGGCCGGGTCCTCGCGGCGAAGGCGACCGTGCTCGGGGCGGCCGTGTTCGCGGTGGGGCTGGTGGCGGCCGTCGCCGCGTTCCTCCTCGCCCGCCCCTACCAGCGCGACAACGGCTTCGCGCCACCGCTCTTCACCGACCCCGCCCTCACCGACCCGGCGAGCGTCCGCGCGGTCGTCGGCAGCGCCGCGTTCCTCGCGCTGACCGCGGTGCTCAGCATGGGCGTGGGCGCGCTGGTGCGGCGGACGGTGCCCGCGCTCGTCCTGATGTTCGCGGTGGTCGTGGTCGCGCCGATCGTCGCCGACAGCACGTCCATCGCGTTCAGCGACTTCGTCGGCGCCGCGACCCCGACGGCGGGCCTCGCGATCCAGCAGACCCGCCAGTTCGTCGACACGGTCGTCTCCCCGTGGACCGGCCTCGGCGTGCTGTGCCTGTACGTCGCCGTGGTGCTGGGCGCGGCGCACTGGCGGCTGGTGAGGAGGGACGTGTGAGGGCGACGCCGGTCCTGATGCGCCGCGCCGTGCACGGCGAGTGGACCAAACTGCGCACCGTGCCCGGCCAGTTGTGGACGGTGCTCGCACTGCCCGCCGCGATGACGGCCCTGACCGCGCTCGTCGCGGCGGGCTCCGAACCCGCGCAGGAGGGGACGCTCGCGCCGACCGCGCTGTCCCTGTCGGGCGTGTACCTCGCGCAGACCGTGGCGGCCCTGATCGGGGTCGCCACGGTCTGCGGCGACTACCCGCGCCTCATCCGCCTCACCCTCGCCGTGAACCCGCGCCGTACGGTCGTCTTCACGGCGAAGACGCTGGTCGTGGCGGTGACGGTCGCCGTGGTCGCGCTGCCCGCGGTCCTCGGCTCGCTGTGGGCGGGCCGCGCGGCCCTCACCGCCGAGGCCGCCCAACTCCCGCTCACGTCACCGGCATTGTGGCGCGCGACCCTCGGCACGGCCCTGTACTTGCTCCTGGTCGCGCTCCTGGCCGTCGGGGTGGCGCTGACGGTGCGGCACGCCGCGTCCGCGATCGGCGCGGTGATGACCCTCCTCTACGGCCCCTACCTGGTCACCCTCATCGCGCGGATGCCCCTGGACGAGCTGCACCGGCTCCAGAGGATCGCCCCGATGACGGCGGGTCTCGCCGTCCAGACGACCACCGGCACCGGCACCGCCCCCCTCGCCCCCTGGACGGGCCTCGCGGTCCTCGGCGCGTACGCGGGCGGGGCGCTGGTGGCGGGATGGCTGGTGCTGCGGCTGCGCGACGCGTGAGGCGGTGGGGGCGTCCGGAACGGCTGGAAAGTGCCCACCGATTCACAGTCCTCACCCAGGTTCCTGACAGCTTCGGCCCCTAGCGTCCTCGCCCATGACTGAACCCCAAGTACCCCAACACAGACATGACTTGACGCGCCGTAAGCTGATCGTCGCGGGCGGCGCGGCCGTCGCGGCGGTGGGTGTGGGCGGCACGCTGGCCACGACCGGGGCCGCCGCGGAGGAGACCGCGGACGGCGCGTCGGAGAGCTGCTACCGGCTCACCACGGAGACCACCGAGGGGCCCTACTACATCGACGCGGACAAGCTCCGCCGGGACATCACCGAGGACCAGGACGGCATCCCGCTCCTGCTGAACCTGAAGGTGATCGACGCGGAGACCTGCGAGCCGCTGCGGGACGCGGCCGTCGACATCTGGCACTGCAACGCCGTCGGCGTCTACTCCGGGTACGAGGCCGTGGGCTCGGGCGGGGGCGGCGGCACCCCGCCGTCCGGGACCCCGACGGGCCCGCCGCCGTCGGGCGGTCCCTCGGGCGGACCGGGGGGCCACCAGGAACCCACCGACGACGAGCGCTATCTGCGCGGCACGTGGCGGACGGACAAGCACGGCCACGTCGCCTTCCGGACCGTCTTCCCCGGCTGGTACGCGGGCCGCTGCGTGCACATCCACGTCAAGGTGCACGTCGACGGCGCATGGACGGACGCCGGGTACGAGGGCGGCCACACCTGCCACACCGGGCAGCTGTTCTTCACCGAGGCGTCCGTCCTCGCGGCGGCCGAGGTCGAGCCGTACGCGTCGAACACCACGAGGCGCACGACGCTCGACGAGGACACGATCTACCCGGACAACGGCACCGAGGGCGGGCTGCTCCGCCTCCGTTACGCGAAGAAGCACATCGCCAAGGGCGTCGTCGCTTCCCTGACGATGGGCGTCGCCCCGGACGAGACGCACGACTCGACGGACACGGCACCCCCTGCTGCATAGGGTGGTCACCTTCTGTCATCGAGGGGACGTTGTCAGTGACGCCCAGTACCTTGAACGTGATGCCTGATCCGCGATGACGAGGATGGGGGAGGCCGTCATGAGTCTCGTAGAGGAGCGGTCCGCTGTGGTGCTGAGCCAGGAGGATTTCGAGGAGCTGGCCCGTCATGCCATACGAACCAACGAGGCACTTCGGATGGAGTTCATCGACGGCAAAATGGGGGTCAAGGCTGTGCCGGACGGGGATCACGGACGGATCATCGAGTGGCTGTCGCGGTTGTGCATCCAGGCCGACAGCGGCTGGTGGCTCTACCCGGACCAGGGCCTGCGCGTGGAGTCCTACCGGAACGGCAATGCCCGGCCGGACGGTGCTCTGGCGCGCAGCGGCACGTTCGTCGGCCAAGGTGAATGGGCCTCCACCGACGGTGTACTCATGGTCGCCGAGGTGACCTCTCGTGACAGCGACACCAATCGGCGTGACCGGATCGAGAAGCCCCGGGCCTACGCCGAGTCCGAGATTCCGGTGTACCTGCTGATCGACCGGGACACGTGCGAGGTCAAGGTCCATTCGCAGCCGGACGGGGTGCGGTACGAGCAGGTGGTGACGGTGCCGTTCGGCAAGGCCGTGGCCCTGCCCGAGCCGGTGGGGATCGAGCTGGACACCGAGCCGCTCAAGGACTGGGCGAGCTGAGCAGCGCGCAGGGCCCGGAACCGGGGAGCGGTTCCGGGCCCTGCGGCGCGGTGGCTCAGGCCGTCGGCTCGCCGCCGAAGCGTTCCTTGTAGGACTCCAGGTCCTCGTCGGTGATCTTCGCGAAGAGGACCGGGGGCACGGTGAACGGGGTGCCGGCGGGGACCGTCGTCAGGGCCGTGGCCTGCTCGGCGGTGATCCACGTGGCGTCGTCGCCGGGCAGGTCGAACGCGGCGCGCATGGCGGCGGCCGACGACGGGATGAAGGGCTCGGAGACCACCGAGTACAGGTGGATGAGGTTCATCGCCGTGCGCAGCGTGAGGGCCGCGGCGTCCTTGTCGGTCTTGATCTCCAGCCAGGGGGCCTTCTCCTCCAGGTAGGAGTTGCCGGCCGACCACAGGGCGCGCAGCGCCGCCGCGGCCTTGCGGAACTGGAGGGCCTCCATCTGGGCCTCGTACTCGGCGAGGAGGCGGGAGATCTCCGCGCCCAGGTTCGCCTCGGCCTCGCCCGGGGTGCCCCCTTCGGGGACCTCCTCGCCGAAGCGCTTCTTCGAGAACGACAGGACGCGGTTGACGAAGTTGCCGAGGGTGTCGGCCAGGTCCTTGTTCACCGTCGCCGTGAAGTGCTCCCAGGTGAAGGAGGAGTCGTCGGACTCGGGGGCGTTGGCGATGAGGAAGTAGCGCCAGTAGTCGGCCGGGAGGATCTCCAGCGCCTGGTCGGTGAAGACACCGCGCTTCTGCGACGTGGAGAACTTCCCGCCGTAGTACGTCAGCCAGTTGAAGGCCTTGAGGTAGTCGACCTTCTTCCACGGCTCACGGATGCCCATCTCCGTGGCGGGGAACATGACGCTGTGGAACGGGACGTTGTCCTTCGCCATGAACTCCGTGTACCGGACGTCGGAGGCGCCGGCCGGCTCGTACCACCACGACTTCCAGTCGCGCGTCTCGCCCTCGGGGGCCTGGTCGGCCCACTCCTTCGTCGAGCCGATGTACTCGATCGGGGCGTCGAACCATACGTAGAAGACCTTGCCCTCGGCCGCCAGCTCGGGCCAGGTGTCCGCCGGGACGGGGACGCCCCAGTCCAGGTCACGGGTGATCGAACGGTCGTTGAGGCCCTCGGTCAGCCACTTGCGGGCGATGGAGGAGGCCAGGTGCGGCCACTCGTCGGCGACCTCGTCGATCCACGCCTCGACCTCGCCCTGGAGCTTGGACTGGAGCAGGAAGAGGTGCTTGGTCTCGCGGATCTCCAGCTCCGTGGAGCCGGAGATGGCGCTGCGCGGCTCGATCAGGTCCGTCGGGTCGAGGACGCGCGTGCAGTTCTCGCACTGGTCGCCACGGGCCTTGTCGTAGCCGCAGTGCGGGCAGGTGCCCTCGACGTAGCGGTCCGGCAGGAAGCGGCCGTCGGCGGGCGAGTACACCTGCCGGATCGAGCGCTCCTCGATGAACCCGTTCTCGTTCAGCTTCCGGGCGAAGTGCTGGGTGATCTCCGCGTTCTGCTGCGAGGAGCTGCGGCCGAAGTGGTCGAAGGCGAGCCCGAACCCGTCGTAGACCGCCTTCTGCGCGTCGTGCGCCTGCGCGCAGAACTCGGCGACCGGGATGCCCCGCTCCTTCGCGGCGAGCTCGGCGGGGGTGCCGTGCTCGTCGGTGGCGCAGATGTACAGCACCTCGTGGCCGGTCTGGCGCAGGTAGCGGGCGTACACGTCGGCCGGGAGCATGGACCCCACCATGTTGCCCAGGTGCTTGATCCCGTTGATGTACGGAAGGGCGCTGGTGATGAGGTGTCGAGCCATCGGGGGCTGCTCCCGGGTTGTGACGTGGGTGGAATCTAGAAATCGTAGCCGACATGGGTGGGCCGCCCGCGCGGTGTTTTGGTGCGCGGACGGCCGGGGGTGGTTGCTGGTGGCGACTGTTCGTCGCGGTGGTTCTCGGGTTACGGGCGCCAGGCGGCCAGGAGGCCGTCGTAGAGCTCGGCGTCCGTGAGCTCCAGCGGGGTCTCGCCCGCGTGGAAGACCGCGGTGTTCTCGGCCTTCAGCTTGCGGAGGTAGTCGAAGTTCTTCGACTCCGGGTCGCCGAACGTCACGAACTGGAAGAACAGCGGGTGCGCGGCGGCTGCCGCCAGGGCCTCGTTCGCGGGGCGCTGGACGTCCGGGGGGCCGTCCGTCTGGAAGACCACCAGGGCCGGGGCGGTGGGGTCGTCCGACTTCTGGTGGTGGGCGACGACCTCCTCGATGGCGCGGTGGTAGCTGGTGCGGCCCATGCGGCCCGCCGCCGCGTGCCACGCGTCGACCTTGCCCTCGTACGCGTCCGGGGTGAGGTCGCCGGAGGCGTCGATGTCCGTCGAGAAGATCACGGTGTGGACGGTGGGGGTCTCGCGGGGGTCGAGGTGCGCGGCGAGCGCGACGGTCTGCTCCGCGAGGGCGGCGACCGAGCCGTTCTTGTAGTACGGGCGCATGGAGCCGGAGCGGTCCAGGACGAGGTAGACCGTGGCGCGGGTGCCGGTGAGGTTGTGGGTCGCGAGGGTGGTGGCGGCGGAGGAGTGGGCGGAGGTGAGGCCGGGGTTGGCGTCCTTGGTCTTCTTGGCCTGAGCCGTGGTCTTCTTTGCCGCGACGGGGTCGGCCGTCTTGGTCTTCTTGGCCTGAGCCGGGGCCTTCTTGGCGGTGACGGGGGCGGCCTTCTCGGGCTTCTCGGCCTGGGCCGGGGTCTTCTTGGCGGTGACGGGGTTGGCCTTCTTGGTCCTCTTGGCCTGAGCCGGGGTCTTTGCCGCGACGGGGTCGGCCTTCTCGGGCTTCTCGGCCTGCGCCGTGGTCTTCTTTGCCGCGACGGGGTCGGCGTCCTTGGCCTTCTCCGCCTGCGCCGGGGGCTCCTCGGCGGCGACGGCGTCGGGCCCCTTGTCCTCGTCGGCCTGCACCGGGGGCTGTGCCCACCCGTCCCGCCCTGCGGGACGCCTGCCCACAGCGGGGGCCGGATGTTCGGCGTCTGCCGGGGTGGCGGTCGGGCCTTCGGCCTCGGCCTCGGCCGCAACCGGGCCCTCGGCCTTGGTCTCGCCCTCGGCCTTGGCCTCCGGCTCGGCGGCGGGCTCGGCCTTGGCCTGCGGCTTGGTCTCGCCCTCGGCCTTGGCCGTGGTTTCGGCCGCCCGCTCTTCGGTGGACTTGGCCTCGGGCTCGGCCACCGTCTCGGGCTCGGTGGGCGCCTTCGTCTCCGCCTCGGGCTCGGCCTTCGGCCGGGGCTCCTCCTCGCGGGGAGCGACAACCTTCGCCTTGGGCGAAGCGGTCTTCTCCTCGACCGGGGCGGCGGTCGGCGCCGCGTCCTTGGCTTCGGCCTTCGGCTCCTCAGCCAGGGCGTCAGCCTCGGCCTTCTCCTCCGCCGGAGCGGCAGCCTCAGCCTCAGTCTCGCGCTTCTCCTCAGCCGGGGCGGCAGCCTCGGGCTCCTCTGCCGCCGGTGCGGCAACCTCAGCCTCGGGCTTCTCCTCCGCCGGAGTGGCGGCCTCAGCCTCAGCCGCCGTCTCCTCCTCGACCGGAGCCGTAGCCGGAGCCTCCGCAGCGGCAGCCTCCGCCTCCGCCTCGGCCGGGGCCGCGTCCTCCCCCGCATCCAGTGTCACGCGTTCGCCGCGGACCGGGCGGGAGGGGTTGGGGACGGTGACGTTGTCGAAGGCGGCGGAGACGAGGTCGTCGGCTTCGCCCTTGGAGGGGGCGGGGACCGTCGGCGCCGGGTCGGGCGTGGCCGCGGGAGGCGCTGGGTCCGGAGCGGTAGCGGGCTCGTCCTTTTTACGGGACCGCCCGAACGCGTTCCGCAGCAGATCCAGAATGCCCATGTGCGCAACCTTCCGCATGAGTTGTCCCCGACGTCCCTGGAACCCCTGGCCAGGGCGGACACGTAAGGTTAGCCGCCACGGACGGTGATCTTGGGCAGGGTCGGGCCGTTCGACCGAGCGGACAACTTCCGCCCTTTCCGTGCGGGTTCAGTCGACCATGTCGACGGCCCGTAGACGCGTGCGATACGCCGGTGCCTGGCGAGCCGCTTCCCAATAAGCCGCCCGCAGGTCGGGAAGGACCGTTTCCAGGACGGGTGTCGAGCGCGCGGCCAGCAGCAGACGTACGGCCACGGGGTCGCCTTCGAGGGGCCGGATCGCCATGTCGGGGCGGCCGCGGGACGTGGGCTGGCAGAGCGTCACCACGTCGCCGGTCGTGACGAGGGTCGACGCGGTGAGGTAATCGCCGTGCAGGACACGGGGGTTGACGCCCGCGGCGCGGAACGCCCGCAGCAGGCCGTCCCATTCGCCGTCCACCGTGGGGTCGATCATCCAGCGGTCCTCCGCCAGATCCGCGAGGCGGACGACGGGGCTGCGGGCCGCCGGGTGGTCCGCGGGCAGGGACACGTACTGGGGTTCGCGGTCGACGAGGACCGCGCAGGCCAGGCCCTCCGGGATGTGCAGCGGGGAGCCCTCCACCTCGTGGACGAAGGCGACGTCCAGCTCGCCCGCCGCCACCATCCGCAGCAGCGCGTGCGCCGAGACGTCCATCCGCAGCGACGGCTCGTGCGGGGAACTCGCGCGCAGCCGGCGCAGCCACCCCGGTATCGCGCGGCTCGCCGTGGAGCCGATGCGCAGCAGGCCCCCGGCGCTGTCGGCGGCCGTCGCGCGGGTCTCGTCGATCAGCGTCCGCAGGCCGTCCACCAGCGGTCTGGCGCGGGTGAGGAGGGTGCGGCCGAGCGGGGTGGCGCGGCAGCCGGTGCGTTCGCGGACGAAGAGGCGGCCGCCGATGAAGTCCTCGATGCGGCGCAGTTGGGTGCTGAGCGCGGGCTGGGTCATGCCGAGGTGCCGGGCCGCCTTGTGCAGGCTGCCGGTGTCCTCGATCGCGCACAGAGCGCGCAGGTGCCGCACTTCCAGCTCCATGGAAGGTGAGCGTAGAACCGTCCCGTGAGCCGCACCAGGGTCAACTGGTGGGTGATAACGCCGGGTTATCGGTAGTTGGCATCTGTATCAGGGGGCGCTTGCGCACCACACTCTCACGCATGGACATGACACCCCCCACATCTTCGTCATCCTCCGCATCCACCACGGCGCCCGTTTCCCGGCGGTTGTTCGCCTGCGCCGTCGGCGTCGGGCTCGCCGTCGCCGGTCTCGCGGCGAGTCCCGCCTCCGCGGCCCCCACCGCGCAGGGCGCGCACTACGCCGGTTCCGCCGAGGAGGCCGCCGCCAACAAGGCGTTCTTCGAGGCCGTCGTGAAGTCCGTCGCCGAGAAGCGCGCCGCGAACCCCGGCGCCGCGTCCGTCACCGTCACGTACGACGCCTCGCAGGCGCCCACCTTCCAGCAGCAGATAGCGAACAGCACGTCGATCTGGAACTCCTCCGTGTCGAACGTGAAGCTCCAGGCCTCGTCCGGCGGCGGCGACTTCTCCTACCGCGAGGGCAACGACTCGCGCGGCTCGTACGCGTCCACGGACGGGCACGGCAGCGGCTACGTCTTCCTCGACTACGCGCAGAACCAGGAGTACGACTCCACGCGCGTGACCACGCACGAGACCGGCCACGTGCTCGGGCTGCCGGACCACTACGAGGGGCCGTGCAGCGAGCTGATGTCCGGCGGCGGTCCGGGCCCCTCCTGCACGAACGCCTATCCGGACGCCAACGAGAAGGCACAGGTCGAGAACTTGTGGGCCAACGGCTTCGCCAAGGCCCTGCGCAAGGCGGAACTCGCGCTGCGCTAGGGCCCTTCTGACGGATCTTGCTGGAGTCGCGGGGCCTGGCACGCACATCTGCGGCGTTGTCGTCGGTTGCCAACGCTCCGCGTTGACGCCCTCCTCCGCCTTGCAGCTGCACGCACCAGGCCCCGCTCGCGGAGCCGAAGAATGCGGCCTCCCAGGCCCAGCCTGATCCGTCAGAAGGGCCCTAGCCGCACCGCCAGCCGCACCGACAGCCGAGGCGTCCGGCCCGGCCCCCACCCGCGACCTGACCGCGGCGGGCCGTCGTCTCCCGCACCGGCCGCTGCCCGTCTCCCCATGGGCGGCGGCCCGGTGCGTTCAGCCGTGCAGCGTCAGGTCCACCAGGAGCGCCCGGTGGTCCGTGTCCGCGAGGTCGACGAAGCGGGACGTGTCCGCCGAGAAGTCGGACGTGACCAGTACGTGGTCGATCTGGGTGCCCAGCGGGCCCGGTGCCGTCGACGGCCAGCTCGGTGTGCGGGCGTGGCCGGTGACGCGGGCCGCGTCGTGCAGGGCGCCCGCGTCGAGGATCCGGCGGAACGCCGCGTGGTCCTGCGTCGCGTTGAAGTCCCCCGCCACGATGGCGGGCCCGCGCGTGCGCCCCGCCACGTCCGCGAGCCGCCCCAGTTCGGTCTTCCAGACGCCCACCTGGTCGGGCAGCGGCGGCATGGGGTGCGCGAGTTGCAGCCGCACCGCGTGGCCCCGTACGTCGGCGGTGGCGGCCGGCATGCCCATCGCCCCGGGCACCGCGGGCGCCGCCCTCAGCGGGAACGCACTGAGGATCACCGAGCCCTCCGAGCCGTCCGCCGCCACGGCCCGGCGGTGCGGGTAGCGGGTGCGCAGCGACTCGCGGTCGAGGGCGTCTTGGCAGGCGGCGCCGCACTCGGAGACGAACACGATGTCGGGGCGGTGCCGGGCGAGCGTGTCGATCAGCGCGAAGGTGCCGCGGCTGAACTGGACGTTGGACGCGAGCACCCGGACGCCGGAGACGGGCGCGCCGTCCGGTTCGCCGTCCGTCCCGTACGGCTCCAGGTACCAGGCGAGCGCGCCGAGCACGGCCACGCCCCAGACGAGACCGGTACGCCAGCGGGAGAGCAGCGCGAGAAGCAGCGCGGCGGCCGTCGGGGCGATCAACCAGGGCAGGAACGCGAGGAGTTGAGGGACCGGGGTGAACGCGTCGCGGTCCGCGGCCCGGCAGCCGACGACCACGCTGACCAGCGCCAGCAGCAGCGCCGCCGCCCACGCCCCCGCCCGGTGCACGCGGCGGCGCCCGGCCTCCCGCGGCGCGTACCGCGGGGCGCCGGGCGCCTCGTCCGTGATGTACCGCTGCTCCAAGGTCCGGCCCCCGTCCCCGCTCCCGTACGCGTGCCCGTCTCCGCCGGAGCGGAGCTTCCCAGGCTAGCCGGGGGCGCCGGCCGTCAGGCCGGTTTGGCGGCGCGCGGTTCGGCGGTGCGGCCGTGGTCGGAGGCGAGCGCCCAGATCACGAAGACGCCGATGCCGATGGAGATGAGCGACCACACGGGCGCGTACGGCAGGAACAGGAAGTACTCGACGACGTAGAGCGCGCCGAAGGCGATGCCCGCGCCGCGCGCCCAGTCCTTGTCCTTGAGCACGCCCCAGCCGGTGACGGCGACGAGCGCGCCGATGACCAGGTGGATCCAGCCCCACGTGGTGAGGTCGAAGGCGTACACGTAGTCGCCGATCCGGCTGTAGACGTCGTCCTTGGCGATCGCCGCGATCCCGTTGAGGACGCCGAGGCAGCCGCTGACCAGCATCAGGACGCCGGCGAAGAGGGTGCCGCTCGCCGCCCAGTCGGTGCGGGGCCCCGTGCCGCGGGTGGGGTCAGGGCCGGGCGTGCGGTGGGCCTGGGACCAGGTAGATGTCTCGTTCTCCGGCGGTGTGTTCGTCATGGGCGCGCCTCCTCGTGTCACGGGAATGCTCGCGCCGCAGCCCCCGTACGGCATTCCGGGCGCGCCCGAACGGGTGCCTGCCGCCCCACACCGCGAGCGCCACCACCAGCCCCACCGCCACGAGCACCCACGACGCGGTGCGCATCGGCGAGGTCAGCGCGTCGTAGACCGCCCCGGCCGCCGCCTTGTTCGCGGCGCCGGAGATGTCGTCCAGGGTCAGGGCGCGGGCGAGCGGCAGGGCGATGAGGAGCGCGGCGGCGCCCAGGGCGACGCCGAGGGCCGTCGCGGCGAGCGCCCGGCGGCGGCGGACGGCCAGGGCGAGGCCCAGGGCGGCGCAGACGACGGCGGCCAGGGGCAGCCACAGGCCCGCGCGTTGCAGCAGGTGGAACCCCTGGCGCAGACCGGCGAGGTCGTCGGCGGACAGCAGGGTGATCTCGGTGTGGGCGACGGGGATCCGGGAGGCGAACGGCACGCCGTCGTCCTCCAGTTGCCGCTTGACCTGCTCGGTGACGGGCGCCAGATCGAGCGTGACCGGGCCCGTGGCGCCCTCGTCGAGGGCCTGCTGCACGGCGTCGTGGGCGGCCCGGTTCGCGGTGTTCCAGGCGTCCTGGAAGGCGTCGGTGTCCGTGAACGAGACGACCGCGTCGCGCAGGTACTCCTCAAGGGCCGGGGCGAGGGCGCCCAGGTCGACGCTGTCCATGACGCCGCTGGTCACCGCGTCGGCGACCGCGCCGCGTACGTCCTCGTCGCCGGCCAGCGGCGCCATCGTGGACACGTACCGGTCGCTGTCGCCGATCTCGTACTTCGCCCACGTGGAGAGCGTGCCGAGGGGCACGAGGAGGCAGGCGAGGACGAGCAGGACGGCGGAGGCGGTTCTTCGGATCACCGTCCCAGGCAAGTCCCCGCCCGCGCGGTGCGCGAGCGGGGTGCGTGCAGACGGACCACCGGGTCCCTACTTGCGGTTGTACAGGCGCATCGTGACGGGGCCGAACACGGCGATCAGCAGCGCCGCCCAGCCCAGCGTCCACAGCACCTCGGCCGTCGGCCAGTCGCCGTCCATCAGGCCGCGCACGGCGGACGCGGCGTGCGTGACGGGGTTGTTGTTGACGAAGGCCTGGAGCCAGCCCGGCATCGTCTCGGGCTTCACGAAGATGTCGCTGAGGAACGTCAGCGGGAAGATCACCATCATGCTGACGCCCATCACCGACTTCTCGGTGCGCAGCAGCAGCCCGAACATCGTCCAGATCCACGAGAACGCGAAGGAGAACACCAGCAGCAGCGCGACGCCCGCGACGACCCCGGGGAAGCCGCCGCCCGGCCGGAAGCCCATGATCAGGCCGACCACGAGCATCACGACCGACGCGATCGTGTAGCGCAGGGCGTCGCCGAGCAGATAGCCGACCATGACCGCGGGGCGCCAGATCGGCAGCGTACGGAAGCGGTCGAAGACGCCCTTCTCGATGTCGGTGTTGACCGAGACGCCCGTGTACATCGTGATCATCACGACCGACATCACGAGGATGCCGGGCAGCAGGTACTGGATGTACTGGGTCGGGGAGCCGGCCAGGGCGCCGCCGAACAGGTACGTGTACATCAGCACCAGCATGATCGGGAACGCGGTGACGTCGAAGAGCTGCTCCGGCACGTGCTTGATCTTCAGCATGGCGCGCCAGCCGAAGGTGAGCGACGCCGCCAGGGCGCTGGGCCGGGGCGGGCGCTCCTTGGCGATCAGCAGCTCGGCGAGGGACGCGGCGCTGACCGGGGCGAGTTCCTGCGCCTCGGCGCTGGGGGTGGTCGTGGTGCTCATGCCGTCGCCTCCTCGGGCGCCTGGTCCTGCACGGGCTGGTCGGTGAGGGCCAGGAACACCTCGTCGAGGCTGGGCTGGCCGAGGGCGAAGGTGTCCACGATGATGCGGGCCGCCGCCAGTTCGGCGAGCGCGCGGGAGGCCTGCTCGGCGGCGTCCCGGCCGTTCGCGGCGCCGCCCACGCGGGCGGTGAGGGCGACGGGGTCGGGCTCCAGGACCACCTGGGCGTCGAGCACGGTGTTCAACAGCCGCTCGGCGTCCGGGCGTTGGTGCGCGTCACGCAGCCGTACGTGCACGGAGCCGGAGCCGACCGACGCCTTCAGCTCGCCCTTGGTGCCCTCGGCGATCACCCGGCCCCGGTCGATGACGGCGATCCGGGACGCCAACTGGTCGGCCTCGTCGAGGTATTGGGTGGTGAGCAGGACCGTCGTGCCCTGCGCGACGACGGCGCGGACGATCTCCCACACCTGGTTGCGGCTGCGCGGGTCGAGCCCCGTGGTCGGCTCGTCCAGGAACAGCAGGTCGGGGGTGTTGAGGATGGACGCGGCGATGTCGATGCGGCGCCGCATGCCGCCCGAGTAGTTCTTCACCTGGCGGCCCGCCGCCTCGGACAGGCCGAAGGCGGACAGCAGCTGGTCGGCCCGCGCGGCCGCCGGTTTCCTGCCGTGCCCGGTCAGACGGGCCAGCAGCACGAGGTTCTCCTGCCCCGTCAGGTCCTCGTCCACGGAGGCGTACTGGCCGGTGAGGCTGACGCGGCAGCGGACCGCGTCGGCCTCGCGCACCACGTCACGGCCGAAGACATGGGCCTCGCCCGCGTCGGGCCGCAGCAGCGTGGCGAGCATCTTGACCGTGGTGGTCTTGCCCGCGCCGTTCGGCCCGAGCACGCCGTAGACGGTCCCGGCCGGGACGGTCAGGTCGACGCCGTCGACGGCGCGGTTGTCGCCGAAGGTCTTGACGAGGCCCGCGGTCTCGATGGCCAGGCCGTGGGTGGTGGCGGTGGTGCTCATGTCGGGTGCCCCTCTCGGTCACGTCACAGGAGAGACCGGTCCCGGCGCCGGAACTCATCGGCCGGGCCGCCGGCTGCCGGGGCGGGGCCGCCGGGTCCGGCCCGGGGCGCCGGGGCCGTGGATCTCCGGTGGAGCACTGGGCCGATCGGGTGTTTCCTGGACGTGGGGGCGTCAAGATCCTGGGCCACCCGAGGAGGCCGATCATGCGCCGAACCACTCCCGCCCTGGCCGCCGCCGGGCTTCTGGCGGGCGGCGTGCTCGCCGTCACGGCCGCGGCGCCCGCCACCGCCGACAGCGGCGTCGTCTGGGGGACCGTCGTCTCCCACTCGGACCTGAACCTGCGCTCGGGCCCCAGCACCTCGTCGTCCGTCGTGTACCGGCTCGCGCCGGGCAGCCAGGACCGTATCGAGTGCGCCACCGACGGCTCGTCCGTGCACGGCACCACGACCTGGTACTGGTTCACGGGCGCCCGCGGCTGGGCCAGCGCCGCGTACGTCGACACCGGCGGCCACGGCGTGCCGAGCTGCGACTCGCGGGCGCCGTCCGACGGGCCGCGGCACGATCACGACCACGGCCCGAGCGGCTGGTGGTACCGGGAGACGGAGACCCGGGAGTTCGGGGTCTGGTACTAGAGGTACTAGAACGTACGTTCTAGGTCCGGCCGGAGGGTGCGGTCACACCGGCGCGTACTCGCTCGCCGAGTAGTACCGGTAGTACGTCCCCACGAACGTCGCCGCCGCGGCGAACAGGCCGAGCACGGCCGACCAGATGACCCCGGAGTCGGAGAGGCTGTGCAGGAAGCCGACCGCGATCCCGGCGAACGCGCCCCAGGCCCCGGCCCGCGCCACGAAGTGCCGGCCCGCCTGCCGCTTCGACCACTGGTGGATGCCGAAGCACAGGGCCGCCACCAGGATCCCGGTGACGAACCCGAGCGCGATGTTGCCGCCGGTGACCGCACTGCCGTAACGGTCGATGTTCGCCGCCCAGAAGCCGTACGCGACGCCGGCCAGAACGGGGACGACGACCGCCGCGCTCGCGGGGGAGAGGGCCGCGCCGCCGGTGCCGGGGCGTCTCGGGGCGGGTGCCGCGTGCTGAGCCATGACAGGCTCCTTTCCGGTAGTCCCCCGCCCCTCCATTGACCGCTCGCGGCGCCCGCCCCGCAACATGCGCACCGGGGCACCCCGTGTTTCGCTGAGCGCATGAACATCCTGCTCCTGGGCGCCACCGGCATGGTCGGCAGCCGCATCGCCGCCGAGGCCCTGGGCCGCGGCCACCGTGTGACCGCCGTCAGCCGCTCCGGGGACGCGCCCGTCGCCGGGGTCACGCCCGTCGCGGCGGACGTCACCGACGCCCGGCGGCTCGCGGAACTCGCGGGCGGGCACGACGCCGTGGCCTCCGCCCTGTCGCCGCCCCGCGACGGCTCGGACCCCATCGCGCCGTTCCTCGCGCTCTACGAGTCCGTGGTCGACGGGGTGCGCGCGTCGCAGGTCGCGCGGCTCGTGGTGGTCGGCGGGGCGGGCAGCCTGGAGGTCGCGCCCGGCGAGGCGCTCGTGGACCAGCCGGGCTTCCCCGACGCCTACCGCGGCGAGGCGCTCGCGCACCGGGACGTGCTCGCGTACCTGCGCACGGTCGACGACCTCGACTGGACGTACATCTCACCGGCCTCGGAGATCGGCCCGGGGGAGCGCACGGAGGAGTTCCGGATCGGCGGCGACCGGCTCATGACGGACGCCGACGGCGCCAGCCGGATCAGCGCCGAGGACTACGCGCTGGCGTTCGTCGACGAGGTCGAGCGCGACGCGCACTCCAGGAAGCGCATGTCGGTGGCGTACTGAGCCGCGGGCTCCGGCCCCCGCTCCTGCTCCGGACCGGACGCGGTGGCCGACCGGTACCGGTACAGCCCGGCGTCCGCCTCGTCCAGGTACGGCGCCCGCCGCGCGGTCCTGCGGATGACGGTGATCGCGGTGTCGTCGCTCGGCGGCCCGTGCCGGTGCGCGCCCAGGTCCGCCGCGAGCCGCCCCAGCAGCGTCGCGGGCGGCTCCTTCGCGGTGCGCGCGTCCACCAGGCGCGGCAGCCGCTCGCGCACGGGGTAGAACGTGCCGTCCGCGTCCCGGCACTCGGTCACGCCGTCGGTGAAGAGGATCAGCGAGTCCCCGGCCGCGAACGGGATCCGGGCCACGCGGGGTGCCGCGCCGCTCAGCTCCGCCATGCCGAGCGGCAGCCCGGTGGGCAGGTCGGGGGTGCGCACGTCGCCGTCGGCGGTGACGACCAGCGGGGGCTCGTGCCCGAAGCTGACGACATCGACGTACTCGGCGGACGCGGGCGGGAAGTGCAGCAGCAGGCCCGTGGAGAACGCGTCGGGGAGTCCCTCGTCGTCGGTGATCCGGTTCCAGGCGCTGTAGCGCCGCATGGCGACCTCAAGGCGCCGCGCCACCTCCTCGATCCGCTCCTCGTGGTACGCCGCCTCCCGGAACGCGCCGAGCAGCCATGCCGACGCCGACACCGCGGGCAGCCCCTTGCCGCTGACGTCGCCGAGCACCGCGCGCACCCCGTGCGGCGAGGGCTGGAAGTCGTACCAGTCGCCGCCGACCCGGGCCGCGCGGGCGGCGGGCTGGTAGAGGTCGGCGAGCCACAGGTCCTCGACGTGCTCGGGCAGGCTCCGCATCACCGCGCGCTGGGTGGCCTCGGCGATGTCGGTGAGCGCCTGGACGCGGCTGCGCTGCTCCTCCCTGCGGCGCGCGATGAGCACGCCCAGCAGGCCGCCCGTGCCGATCATCAGCGGGCCGAGCACCGCCCAGTCCCCGACGGTCGGCAGCGGCGCGAAGAACTGGAGGCCGATGTAGACGCAGACGAGCAGCCCGGTGACGACGGCGGTGACGCCCACGGACGCGAGGACCGCCACGAGGATCGGCACCAGGCCGAGCAGGGCGCGCGCCCGGAAGTCCGAGGGCGTCGCCAGGTCGAGGGTGACGATGATGAGCGCCAGCACCGCGACGAGCAGCACCACGGCACGCCAGCCGCCCGCGGGGCGGGCGGTGGAGGGTGCCGCGCCACGGGTCGCGTACTGGTAGTAGCCGCTGGGGCCACCGGAGCTGCCGAATGCCATCACATATGAGCATGCGGGGCATTCGTCGCGGCGCGTAGGGACCAAGGTCCGTACCCGGCTGAGACCCTCGTCTCAGTGCACCGTCTCAGTGCGCCGTCTCAGTGCACGGGGACCGTGACGAACCGTGACGTGACGTGCAGGTCGGCCGCGATGCGCGCCGCGGTCTCCGTGAGCGCCGCCGCCCACGCCGCGTCGTCCCCGCGGCCCTGGTGCGCGGTGACGTCGAGGGCGGACACGACCCGGCCCGCCCGGTCCCGCACCGGCACGGCGACCGACCGCAGCCCGGCCTCGGGCCCGTCGGCCGCCGCCCGCTCCCCGCCGTCGCGCAGCAGCCGCCCGGCCGCCGTGTCCGTGGCGGGCAGCCGGGAGCCGACGCCGATGTCGACGCTCATGACGCGGCGCGGCGCCACCCGCGCCGTGCACCGCACGGCCGCGCCGTCCGGCACCGAGAGCCCCACGGACTCGCCGAGCCGCTCCGACAGCGCCGCCAGGTGCGGGGCGGCGATCCGGGGGAGCGTGGTGCGGGACAGCGGCGCGCACCCGAGCGCCAGCACGCGCGGCGTGAGCCGGTAGGTGCCGTCCTCGCGGGTGACGTAGCCGAGGTGCTCGTACGTGATGAGGGCGCGGCGGGCGGTCGCGCGGGCGAGGCCGGTGGCCTGAGCGATCTCGTTCAGGCGCTGGGCGTGGGTGGCGGTCAGGACGCGCAGGCCTCTGGCCAGGGACTGGATCGTTGCGGGAGCGTCCGCCTCGGCCACGGGGCTCCGCCCCGGACCCCGCTGCTCAATCGCCGCAGGGGCTTGATAAGCCCGCAGCGCGGCTTCCATTCCGCGCACGCACGTCCCCAACGCCTCCCGCACCGCCCCCGCCAGCTCCCCGGCGGCATGCCGGCTCGTGTGGCTGACCACGCTCACCGCGCACGCCACCGCCCCGTCCGGCCCCCGCACGGGAACCGCCACGGCGACGAGGCCCGGTTCCACGAGCTGGTCGTCGACCGCTTCGGGGAGGCCGTCGCGGAGCACGAGGCCCGGTGCGCAGCCGGCCATCGGCAGGGCGTCGCCCACCCGGAAACTGATGGACAGGGCCCGCCTGCGCAGCACCTGGTGGACGAAGCGGATGGCGTCGCCGTCGGGGACCGCGATCGACACGGACTCGTCGAGCTCGTCCGCCAGCCGGTCGGCGAGCGGCCCCAGCGGCTCCGGCACCCGCAGCGCGTCCAGGCAGGCGTTGGCGACGGCCATCAGGGGCGGCGCCAGCGAGGCGTCCCGCCCGTCGAGGCGTACGAAGCCCAGGTGGGCGAGGGTCGCGCAGATCCGGTCGACCGTGGCGCGGGCCAGGCCGGTGGCGCGGGCGAGTTCGGCGAGCGCGAGCGTGCCGTCCGCGTCCGTGAGGCGCCGCAGCACGTCGAGGCCGCGCATCAGCGGGGCCACGGCCTCGGCGGGCGGCTGCGGGGTCACGGACGGGGACGGCACGGTCGGTACTTCGAGCACGGGGCCACGGTAAGCGACCGGGCCCGCTCAGCGGCCGAGCAGTTCGACGATCCGGTCGAGGGTCGCCGGGGCGAGGTGGCGGCGCAGTGCCTCGACCACGTCGTCCGGGGTGCCCCGGCTGTCGATCTTGATTACGCCGTAATCGCGGCCCCGCTTCTCCTTGCGAGCGGCCGGGACCGTCGCGGTGGCGTCCGGCTCGCCGGGGAGGGTCTGCTCCTCCTTCGGCAGGCGGGCGATGCGGCGGGCGTCCTCGATGGAGACGCGGCCGTCGGCGAGCGCCTCCTGGATGTCCTCGCGCAGCTTCATCAGCGACAGGCGCTGCGAGATGAAGCCCTGTGTCTTGCCGATCCGGGCGGCGACCTGGCGCTGCGAGTAGCCGTAGGAGGTGATCAGGCCCTGGATGGCCTGCGCCTGCTCCAGTTCCGTGAGGTCGTCGCGCTGCACGTTCTCGATCAGCGCGTCCTCGTCGGACCGCGTCGCGTCGTCCCTGACCAGCACCGGAACCTCGTCGAGGCCCGCCATCCGGGCCGCCGCGAGCCGCCGGTGACCGTGCAGCACGACGTACGGGGCCCCGCCGACGGCCTCCTTGTGGTGCGGGCGGGCGGCGAGGAAGACGGCCGCGGGGACGACGCCGAGGGCCTGGAGGACGCCGCGTTCGCGCACGGTCTCGGCGAGGCCGTCGAGGTCGCGCAGCTCGTGGCGCGGGTTGTCCGGGTTCTCGGCGAGGTCGCCGAGGGGGACGGTGAGCGGCTTGGTGTCGGGGCGTCTGCGCCCGGCGGGCGCCGCGCCCTGCTCGGCGGCCGCCTCCTTCTCGGCGGACAGCAGCGAGGACAGGTCGGTACGGCGCCCCATCAGACGTTCACCTTCTTCGTGGCCGGCGTGGCCTTCGCGGTCTTCGTGGTCTTCGTGGACTTCGCGGCCTTCGCGGCGGGCTTCGTACGGGAGGTCTTCTTGCTGCGGGCCGGTGCCGGGATCGCCGCGAGGCCGACCTCCAGGGCGAGCCGGAAGAAGTCCTCGCGGGCCTGCATCGCGACCTTGTTGGCGCCGTACTGCGTAACGACGAGGCCGTCCGCGCTGGCCCGCGTGTGCAGCTTGTAGTGGCGCACGACGGTGCGCGCGAGCGGCCAGCCCTGCGCCTCGACGAACGCGCGGGTCTGCGTCAGGTCGGCCTTGCCGTCGCGCGGGTCCCAGTTGTTGATGACCACGCGGAACGGCAGCCCGCGCGGCTTCACGACGCGCTCCACGGTGCGCTGCGTGGGCTGGAAGCCGAGCGGTTCCGGCTCGATGGGGACGATGACGTCGGTGGCGTTGGAGAGGACCGCGCGCAGCGCGTCGGCGGCGGCGCCCTTGCCGAGGGGGTCGTCGCCGTCGTCATCGGCGAGGTCGAGCCAGCCCGGGGTGTCGACGAAGACGTGCTCGGCGGAGGGGATGCGGGAGAGCGCGGCGAGCCCCGACAGGTCGTCGTGGGCCTGCACGAAGTCGAAGGGGAGGCCCTCGCCGACCCGCTCCGACCACCACACGGCCGAGCCCTGCGGGTCGATGGAGACGGCGACGACCGGCGGGCGTTCGGCGTCGGGGGCGCCCGCGCCGAGCACGTCGGCGGTGACGGCCGCGAGGTTCACGGCGAGCGTGGACTTCCCCACGCCGCCCTTCTGATTGAGGATCACGTGTACGCGTGCCACGAAAGCTCCCTGAGTCCCTCGGTCCCTGAGCCCCTGAACCACGAAACGGAAAATCCGCCGCATTTGGGGCAGTTGTCCGTGGTCACTCTGGCAGCGTGGGCGCCGCGGGGCGGGGTGTACACGCCGGGGAGCGCAGCCCCCGCAGCAGCAGGGGCGTCGCGAGCAGCAGCACTCCGGCGAGCGCGAGCGCCCCGCGCGTCCCGATCAGCGCCGCGCACCCGCCCCACACCAGCGTCAGCGCGGCGGTCAGGGCCCGCTGGGTGACGGTCCACGCGGACAGCACCCGCGCCACCCGGTCGTCGTCCGTGAGCCGCAGCCGCTCGGCCGCCATGACCGGCGCGAAGACGGCGCAGCAGGTGATGAGGCCGAACTCCACGCCCACCACGAGGAGCATCCCCGTAACGCCCGGCCCCACGAACGCGAGCCCGACCGGCCAGCACGCCCGCGCCGCCCCGCTCACCAGCAGCACCCGCCGCTCCCCGTACCGCTGCACGAGCCGGGTGGCGAGCCGGGAGCCGAGGAGGCCGCCGAGGCACGGGAGCCCGAAGACCAGGCCGTAACTCCAGGGGGCGAGGCCGAGGTCGTCGAGGAGCAGCACCGCCATGAGCGGGGAGCCCACCATGATCAGGGCGTTGACCAGGCCGGTGTTGAGGAACAGGGCGCGCAGCCGGGGCTGTCGCCACAGGTGCCGCCAGCCCTCGGCGACCTCGGCGGCGCTGAACCGCCCGCGGGCGCCGCGGGCGGGCTCGGGTTCGGGGGCCCGGATCGCGCGGACGGCGCCCGCCGACAGGACGTAGCTGACGGCGTCCAGCAGGACCGTCGTCAGCGGCCCGAACGCGCCGATCAGCGCGCCGCCCAGCGGCGGCCCCACGGCCGTCGCGGTCCACTGCGTCGACTCGAAGCGGGCGTTGGCCGGCAGCAGCCCCTCCGGTGGCACCAGCGCCTTCAGATGGGCGCCGCTCGCCGCGCGGAACACGATGTCGGCGGCGGCCACGACGACGGAGACCAGGACGAGCTGGACGAAGGTGAGCGCGTCGAGGGCGTATGCGAGGGGCAGCGTGAGCAGCGCCCCGCAGCGCACCAGGTCGGCGAGGATCATCACGGGCCGCTTGCGCCGGAACTCGATCCACGGCCCGAGCGGCACCGCGAGCAGCGCGCCGACCGCGAGCCCGGCCGCCGCGAGGAACGACACCCGCGCCGCGCCGCTGTCCAGCGCCAGGACGGCGACCAGCTGGAAGGCGTCGAGCGCGAGCCACGATCCGGCGCTGCTCGCCGCGAAGGCGGCCCACAGCCACCCGAAGTCCCGCCCGAGCCGCATGCCCCGCCCTCCCCGTCCCGCGCCGCCGACCGGGAGATGCGGCCGACCGGGAGATACAAGCGCCGGGGGACACGCCGCGGCAAACAACCGGCACGACCTCCCGTACAACCAGTGGTTGTATGGAGGCGTGGACCTCGCGCACCTCGACCTCCAGCACGTACGCACCTTCGTCGCCGTCGCCGACGAGGGGCAGATCCAGGTCGCCGCCGCCGAACTCGGCATCACCCAGCAGGCCGCCTCCAAGCGCGTCGCCGCCCTGGAGCGCGGCCTCGGCGTGCGCCTGTTCACCCGCACCCCGCGCGGGGCACGCCTCACCCTCGACGGCGAGACCTTCCTGCCGCCCGCGCGGGAACTGCTCGCGGCGGCCGGGCGGGCCGCCGACTCCGTGCGCGGCGGCGGGCGCCCGCTCCGCGTCGACGTGCTCGGCGCCAACGTGATCACCAACGGGGTCGTCCAGGACTTCCACCAGGCCCACCCCCACCTCCCCCTCGACGTCGTCGCCCTCGGCCAGGACGGCGGCGCCGCGCTCACCGCCGTACGGGACGGGCGCCTGGACGCCGCGTTCTGGACGCGGGCCGTGCCCGAGGAGCGGCTGCCGCGGGAGGTACGCAGCGCCCGCGTCATCGACGAGCCCGCCGTCCTCGTCACCGGCACGGCCCACCCCCTGGCCGGCCGGAGCGAGGTCACGCCCGCCGAGCTCGCCGGCCACCGGATCTGGATGCCCGGCCTGGCCGAGGGCAGCGAATGGGCCGCGTACTACGCGGAGTTGGCGCGCGCCTTCGGCCTCGCCATCGACACCGGCGGCACCCGCTTCGGCGGCGGCCACCTGCTGCGCACGGTCGCCTCCTCGGACGACGTGGCCACCATCATGGGCACCCGCACCCCGCTGACCCGCCCCGCCGGCATCGAGCTGCGGTTCCTCCCCGTACGCCGCCCCACCCCGCTCTACCCGCTGTCGCTGCTGTGGCGGCCCGACAACGCGCACCCCGCACTCCGGGCGCTCCTCGCGTATCTGACGGCCCGGTACGAGGCGCCGGACGGCGGCGACTTCTGGATGCCGGACTGGGCCCGGTGAGCGGCCCGGCGAACCCGCCGGTAGCCCACACGGGCGGCCACCACATGCGTGAGGCGGCGGGGGACCGCAGGCTCGGACCATGCGCATCCGTACCCCCCTCGTCGCCACCACCGTCGCCGCCCTGCTGGCCCTGACCGCCTGCGGGGACGACAGCGAGCCGGACCCCATGCGGGACGACCAATGGGCGCTCGACGCGATGAACCTCCCCGAAGCCTGGGACACGTCGAAGGGCGACGACACGGTCATCGCCGTCGTCGACTCCGGCGTCGCCACCGACCACCCCGACCTCAAGGGCCGCCTCGTCGACGGATACGACTTCGTCGACGGCGACGACGACCCCAAGGACCTCAACGGCCACGGCACGCACGTCTCCGGCATCGCCGCCGCCCACACCGACAACGGCGTCGGCGTCGCGGGCGGCGCACCCGGCGCCAAGATCATGCCGGTGCGTGTCCTCGGCGCGAACGGCTCCGGCTCCAACGGCGACATCACCAAGGGCATCGTCTGGGCCGCCGACCAGGGCGCCGACGTCATCAACCTCTCCCTCGGCGAGGGCGTCCTGATGACGAAGCTGCTCCAGGGCGGCATCCTCAACAAGGCCATCCAGCACGCCCACGACAAGGGCGCGGTCGTCGTCGCCGCGGCCGGCAACGACGGCGCGGACACCCAGCCGTACAAGGTGCGGACGCCGGTCCTGGTCGTCGGCGCCAGCACCGAGAAGGGCACGGCCGCCGACTTCTCCAACTTCGGCGCCGAGCAGGCCGTCTCGGCGCCCGGCGAGGACATCCTCTCCACGCTGCCGACGTACAGGACGAAGGAGACCCTGAAGGACACCTCCGGCTACGGGAAGCTGTCCGGTACGTCGATGGCGGCGCCCTACGTCTCCGCGCTCGCGGCGCTCCTGCACCACCAGGGGCTCGACCCCGACGAGATCATCTCCACGATCCGGGGGACGGCGGCCAACCCGAAGAACATCGACAAGCTGGGCCTCGGCATCGTGGACGCGCAGGCCGCGGTGAAGAAGGCGGCCAAGGACTCGTAATCAGTCGGCAGGGGTGCTTTCGCCGTTCCCGTTGCGGCGGCGCATCTGGCGCATGCGGAACACGGCGGCCAGGACGATGAGCCCGACGCCCGCCGCGACCACGGCGATCGCCCCGGACGACACGGACGTCACGTCGACCTCGAAGGTCATCTCGTCGCCCCACGGCTTGCCGTCGCTCGTCGTGTAGAGCCGGGCCGTCAGCTGCGCCTTGCCGTTGGCCTTCGCGGTCACGTCGATCTGCGAGGTGTGGCTCGCGGAGCCCGCGGCGGACACCGCGATCTCGCCCTCGTTGACCCGCAGGCGCTCCGAGTCGCTGGACGTGACGCGCAGTTCGAGCCCGGAGACCGGCTGCTGGAGCGCGTTGTCGACCGTCACCGGGATCGAGGCGTCGCCCGAGGTGACGGTCACCGTCGTCTTCGGCACCAGCCGCAGCGACGTCACGGACGTCGACAGGAAGTCCGTCGTGCGCCGCTGGAACGTCCGCTGCGCCGCGTCCTCCTCCGCCCGCCACGCGGTCGACAGGGCGCGGGCCATCGCCGCGTGCACGGACGCGGTGGTGGTCTTCGGATCGGCGAGCACCTTCGACAGCGTCGCGAGCCGGTCCAAGTCGCCCGCCGCATCTGTCAGTTGCTCCTTGCCGAGCTCGCCGCCGCGCAGCTTCGACGGGTACGCGGCAGGGGACCCGGCCGTGCCGTCCACCGGGTCGTCGCCGGCCGCGCGCAGGTCCTCAAGGTCCAGCCAGCCGTCGTCGGTGCCGGTGTCGATCGCGGCGCCGAGCGCGTTCGCCGCGGTGCCCGACAGATTGCGGGGCGGTACGACGACGGGGCGGGCGTTGGCCTTGAGCAGCGCGGTGACGTGGTCGACGGTGGCCTCGTCGGGCTCGTCCGCGCTGCTGGACGCGGACGGGCTGGGGCTCGGGGAGGGCGACGTGGAACGGCTCGCCGACGCGGACACGGACGGGGTCGCCGAGGGCTCCGGGTCCTTGACGCGGGCGAGGGCGGTCGTGAGGTCGGCCTCGTAGGGCAGCGCCGTCAGCTCGTCGTCGCCGCTGCCCAGGGTCACCGGGTCGGTGTCCGCCGGGGTGAGCCCCTGCCCGGAGGCGAGGACGCGGGTGATGCCCAGCTTCGGGCCGAGCGCGGCCACCCGGGAGTCGAGCGCGCCGTCGGCGGGCCAGCCGAGGCCGGTGCGGGCGCCGGTGCCGAGGATCCGGTCGACGCGCTTCGTGGCGTCGGCCGCGAGCCCGGACACCACCTCCGTGAGGTCGTCGGTGTCGGTGCCGGGGTGGTGGGCGAGCGAGGCGAGGTCGGTGTCGGCGTACGGCAGGAGCCACACCTCGCGGCCCTTCACGGCGTCCTTCAGGGCGGCCAGCCAGGCGCGGGCCGCGCTCGCGCCGGTGCCCTCCGTGGTGTCCTGCGGATTGGTGGAGTCGGCGGACTCCGCGACGCGGTAGCCCGTGGACATCTGTTGCGCGGCGAGCACCAGGTCCGGGTCGAGGACCCAGGTGACGTCGCGGTCCTTGCCCGCGTCGACGACCTCGCGGAGGCGGCCGCCCCGGGCGAGGAGGCCGGCGAGCGAGTCGTCGTCGAAGACGGCCTTCGCGGCGGAGCCGGAGCCGAGGGCGGCGGCCGTCATGTGCGGGGTCGCGGTGACCGGCCACACGACGGTGGCCGGTACGGGGTCGTCCGCCGCGGTGGCCTCCGGCGTGGTGCCGGGGAGGGCGGTGGCGCCCAGTGCCGCGGCGGACACGATCCAGGCTCGTGCCGTGCCGTATCCCGCCATGTCGCTCCGCCTCCACCCGTACGGTTCTTGAGGTGCCGCATTCTCCGTCCCGGAACCCACCCCTCCGCGTACGTCCACCCCTGTGGCGCGTCGGTCACGCCCCCCCAACCATGGGGCTCCGCCCCATACCCCGCTCCTCAATCGCCGGAGGGGCTCCATATCCCCCAGGTCGGGCTCGTCTTGAAGGTCCTGTCGAGATTCGGCGGCGCATGCCCCCATCAAGCCCCTGCGGCGTTTGAGCCCCGGCCTGTCAGCCCCGCCGGCGTTTGAGGCGCGGGGTTCGGGGCGGGGCCCCGGTTTGTCAGCCTCGCCGGCGTTTGAGGCGCGGGGGGCGGGGCGGAGCCCCGGGGTGCCGGGGGCGGTCCGGTCGGGGCTGGGCCCGGGTCGCCCGATAGAGTGCGGCTCCGACGTTGACGCCCTTGACGCCCCACGAGGAACCGGCAGTGACCCCCACGCACCCGCACCCCCGGAGGGCCACCGTCGTAGGGATCGGCGCCGACGGCTGGCCCGGCCTCCCCACCCCCTCCCGCGAAGCCCTCCGCACCGCGGACATCGTCCTCGGCGCCCCCCGCCACCTCGCCCTCCTCCCGGAGGAGTGCCCCGCCGAACGCGTCCCCTGGCCCTCCCCCCTGCGCCCCGCCGTCCCCGGCCTTCTCGCCCGCTACGCGGACCGCCGCATCGCCGTCCTGGCCAGCGGCGACCCGATGTTCTACGGCATCGGCCGGGCCCTCACCGAAACGCTCGGCGCCGACGCGCTGCACGTCCTGCCGCACCCCTCCTCCGTGGCGTACGCCTGCGCCCGCCTCGGCTGGCCGGTCGAGGAGACCGAGGTGGTCACGCTGGTCGGCCGCCCCGCCGACCGGCTCGCCGCCGCGCTGCACGACGGCCGCCGCGTCCTCGTCCTGTCGGCGGGCGCCGACACCCCCGCCGAGGTGGCCCGCCTGCTGACCGACCGTGGCTTCGGCCCGAGCCGCCTCACCGTCCTGGCCCGCCTCGGCGCGCACGACGAGGACCGGCACGAGGGCGTGGCCGAGACCTGGACGCACGCGCCCGGCGACCCGCTGAACGTGGTCGCCGTCGACTGCCGCCGCGCCCCCGACGCCCTCCGCCTCGGCGCGGCACCCGGCCTGCCCGACGCCGCGTACGAGCACGACGGCCAGCTCACCAAGCGCCACGTGCGCGCCGCGACCCTCGCCGCGCTCGCGCCCGCCCCCGGCGAACTGCTGTGGGACATCGGCGGCGGCTCCGGCTCGATCGGCATCGAGTGGCTGCGCACGCACCCGTCCTGCCGGGCGTACGCCGTGGAACGCGACGCGGACCGCGCCGCCCGCATCGCCCGCAACGCGGCACACCTCGGCGTCCCGGCCCTCACGGTGGTGACCGGCGCCGCACCCGAAGCGCTGGCCGAACTCCCGCCGCCGGACGCGGTGTTCATCGGCGGCGGCCTCACCGCGCCCGGCCTGCTGGACGCCTGCTGGGCGGCGCTCGCACCGGGCGGCCGCCTCGTGGCCAACACGGTCACGCTCGAATCGGAGGCGCTGCTCGCCACCTGGTACCGGCGCCGCGGCGGCGAACTGGTGAAGCTGTCCGTCGCGCACGCGGTGCCGGTCGGCGGCTTCACGGGGTGGCGGCAGGCGATGCCCGTCACCCAATGGTCCGTAACGAAGACAGGGGTTGGACAGGCATGACGGTCTACTTCATCGGGGCGGGCCCCGGCGCCGCCGACCTGATCACGGTGCGCGGCGCCCGCACCCTCGCGGACTGCCGGGTGTGCCTGTACGCGGGTTCGCTGGTGCCGCGCGAACTCCTCGCGGAGTGCCCGTCGGACGCCCGGCTCGTCGACACGGCGAACCTCGATCTCGACGCCATCGAGCGGGAGTTCGTCGCCGCGCACGAGGCGGGGCACGACGTGGCGCGGCTGCACTCCGGCGACCCGTCGGTGTTCAGCGCGGTCGCCGAGCAGATGCGCCGCCTCGACGCGCACGGCATCCCCTACGAGGTGGTGCCCGGCGTACCCGCGTTCGCGGCGGCAGCGGCGGCCCTCAAGCGGGAGCTGACCGTTCCCACCGTCGGGCAGACGGTGATCCTCACGCGGATCGCGCAGCAGGCGACGCCGATGCCGGCCGGCGAGGACCTGGCGACGCTCGGGGCGTCCGGCGCGCTGCTGGTCCTGCACCTCGGCGCCCGCTACGTCGACCGGATCGTGTCGGAGCTGGTCCCGCACTACGGGGAGGACTGCCCGGCGGCCGTCGTCGCGTACGCGAGCCGCGAGGACGAACTCGTCCTGCGCGGCACGCTCGGCGACATCGCGGCGCAGGTGAAGGAGGCCGGGGTGCTGCGCACGGCGGTGATCCTGGTGGGCCGCACGCTCGGCGCGTCCCAGTTCCGCGACAGCCACCTGTACTCGACGGAACGCGACCGCCACACCTGCTGACCCGGGGCTCTAGGCTGCCGGGCATGGAGGACGTCAACGGGGTGGAGGTCGTCGCGTTCGCGGACGCGGCGGCCTTCGAGAAGTGGCTGGCCGGACACCACACGCGCCGCGAGGGCGTGTGGGTGAAGGTGGCGAAGAAGGCGTCGGGGATCGCGTCGGTCACCGACGACGAACTCGTCGACGTCGGGCTGTGCTGGGGCTGGATCTCCGGTCAGCGGCGCGGCCTCGACGACCGCCACTACCTCCAGAAGTACGGGCCGCGGCGGCCCCGGAGCCTGTGGTCGCGGGTCAACGTCGAGAAGGTCGCGGCGCTGACCGTCGCGGGCCGCATGCGCGAACCGGGCCTCGCCGAGGTCCGGCGGGCGCAGGAGGACGGCCGCTGGGACCGCGCCTACGCCTCCCAGGCGACCGCCACCGTCCCGGACGACCTGGCGGCCGCCCTCGCCGCGGACCCGGCGGCGCGGGCGGCGTTCGACGCGCTCGACCGCACGGCCCGCTACCAGCTGATGCTCCCGCTCCTCCAGGCCACGACGGCAAAGACCCGGCGGACGCGGCTGGAGCGGACGGTCAGGGACCTGGCAGGCGGGATGGCAGGCGGGACTTCCCCGGGGACTTCCTAGCGCGCCGCGCCGCGGCCCACGACGTTCCCCGCGCGGTCGATGCAGATCACGTCCACCGCGACCGGGGCGCCGCGCAGGACCGTGAGCGCCTCGTCGCGGGCCCGCGCCGCGACCAGGTCGCCCAGGGGGACACCGGCGGCCGTGCACAACTGGAGGGCGGCGAGACCCGTGTTGGCCTCCGCGACCTCGGCGGCCAGCGCCTCGCTCGCGCCGCCGCGCCGGGCCAGTTCGGCGAGGAACTTCTTGTCGACCTGCGAGCGCCCCGAGTGCAGGTCGAGGTGGCCGGCCGCCAGCTTCGACAGTTTCGCGAAGCCGCCGCAGATCGTCAGGCGGTCCACCGGATGACGGCGGATGTACTTCAGGACGGCGCCAGCGAAGTCGCCCATGTCGAGCAACGCGTCCTCCGGCAGCCCGTGTTCACGGACCACCGTCTTCTCCGACGTCGACCCCGTGCACCCCGCCACATGCGTACGCCCCGCCGCCCGCGCCACGTCCACGCCCCGCCGGATGGAGTCGATCCACGCCGAGCACGAGTACGGCACGACGATGCCCGTCGTCCCCAGCACCGACAGGCCGCCGAGGATGCCGAGCCGCGGGTTCCAGGTCGAGCGGGCGATCTCCTCGCCGTGGTCGATGGAGAGGGTGACCTCCACGTCACCGGGGGCGCCGTGGGCGGCCGCGACCTCCGCGACGTGCGCGCGGATCATCTCGCGGGGAACGGGGTTCACCGCCGGTTCCCCGACGGGCAGCGGGAGGCCGGGGCGGGTGACCGTACCGACGCCGGGGCCCGCCCGGAACACCACCCCCGAGCCGGGCGGCAGCCGCCGCACCGTGGAGCGGACGAGCGCGCCGTGCGTGACGTCGGGATCGTCACCGGCGTCCTTGACGACACCTGCGGTGGCGCTGGAACCGTCCAGGTCCTCGACGGCCAGCGCGAAGGACGGCGTCTGCCCCTTCGGCAGCGTGATCGTCACCGGATCGGGGAAGTCGCCGGTCAGCAGCGCCGTGTACGCGGCGGTGGTCGCGGCCGTCGCGCAGGCGCCGGTCGTCCAGCCGGGGCGCAGACCGGTGTGCTTGAGTTGGGCGCTGCGCCCGCCCTCTGCCTCAGTCATGGAGTGCCTGTTTTCCGATGCGTGTTCTGATCCTCGGCGGTACCACCGAGGCCCGGCGCCTGGCCGAGGCCCTGCACCCGCACGTACACGTCACCAGCTCGCTGGCGGGCCGGGTGGCGAGCCCCAGGCTGCCGCCCGGGGAGGTACGCGTCGGTGGGTTCGGCGGGGCCGAGGGCATGGCGGAGTGGCTGCGCGCCCACCCTGTGGATGCGGTCATCGATGCCACCCATCCCTTCGCCGGGACGATCAGTTTCAACGCGGCGCGGGCCGCCGCCACCGCCCATGTTCCCCTGCTCGCGCTGCGGCGGCCCGGCTGGGTGGCGGGTGCCGGGGACGACTGGCGTGAGGTCGGTTCGCTGGCCGAGGCCGCGGAGGCCGTGCGCGGTGCGGGCCGGGTCTTCCTCACGACCGGGCGGATGGGGCTCGCGGCGTTCGCCGGCGTCGACGACGCGTACTTCGTCGTGCGGTCCGTGGATGCGCCCGAGCCGCCGTTTCCGCCCCGGATGGAGGTGCTTCTCGACCGGGGACCGTTCACGCTCGACGCCGAGCGGGCCCTCCTGGCCCGCCATCGCATCGACGTCCTCGTCACGAAGGACAGTGGTGGTGCGGCCACGGCCCCGAAACTGGTCGCCGCGCGCGAGGCGGGGGTTCCGGTGGTGGTGCTCCGCCGCCCCCCGGCTCCGCCGGGCGTACCGGTGTCCACCACGGTCGAGTCAGCCATCACCTGGCTCAAAACCCGGGGCTCCGCCCCGGACCCCGCTCCTCAATCGCCGGAGGGGCTCGAATGACACACCCGCGCCGCACCCCGCTCCTCAGGCGCCGGAGGGGCTGAGTGTGTCCTCCGGAGGGGCTGAGTGGGGCCTGCGGCGGGGCTTGAGGGCTCTGTCGGGTATCGGCGGCGGGTGCGCACCTCAAGCCCCTGCGGCGATTGAGCAGCGGGGTCCGGGGCGGAGCCCCGAGTCGTTCGAGCGGCGCCGGGGTGCGCACCTCAAGCCCCTGCGGCGATTGAGCAGCGGGGTCCGGGGCGGAGCCCCGGTCTTTGAGCCCCTGCGGCGATTGAGCAGCCGGGGCCGGGGCGGGGGCCCGGGGGTTACGGGAGGTCGGGGTAGCGGCGGGGGGTCCAGGTGAGGGTGTGGCCGTCAGGCCGGGTCACCGCTTGCGTCTGGGACGACCCCACGATCAGCAACGTCCGCATGTCCACCACCGCCGGATCCAGATCCGCCAGCCGGACGACCCGCACGGACTCCTCCGGCCCCCCGACATCCCGCGCCACCACCACCGGCGTATCCGGCAACCGCACCTCAAGCAGCAGCTCCCGCGCCTTCCCCACCTGCCACGTCCTCGTCCGCGACCCCGGGTTGTACAGCGCCAGCACCAGATCCGCCCGCGCCGCCCCCCGCAACCGCTCCGCGATGACCTCCCACGGCTTCAACCGGTCCGACAGCGAGATCGTCGCGTAGTCGTGCCCCAGCGGCGCCCCCGCCTTCGCCGCCGCCGCGTTCGCCGCGGTCACCCCGGGCAGCACCCGCACCGGAATCTCCGCGTACCGCTCCTCCGACGCCACCTCCAGCACCGCCGTGGCCATGGCGAACACCCCGGGGTCGCCCCCGGAGACGACCGCCACCCGCCGCCCGCGCCGGGCGAGGTCGAGGGCGAACTCCGCGCGCTCGGACTCCACCTTGTTGTCCGAACCGTGCCGCGTCTGCCCCGGCCGCTCCGGCACCCGCGCCAGATACGTCGTGTACCCGACGAGGTCGTCCGCGTTGGCGAGCGCCCCCCGCGACTCCGGCGTCAGCCACGGCGCCCCCGCGGGCCCCGTGCCGACGACCACGACCTCCCCGTGCTCCGGCGCCTGCGCCGGCTCCGCGTCGATCCGGGAGGGCAGCACGGCCACGGAGAAGTACGGCACGGTCGCCGGGTCGATGTCGGCGAGCGCTCCCGTCCGCTCACCCTTCATGAACGCCCGCTCCACGTACCGCGCGTCGTCGAGCCGCCCCGAACTCTCCAGCGCCGCCCGCACCTTGGTGAACGTACGCCCCAGCTTCATCACGACCGCCGAGTCCGCGGCGGCGATCCGCGCCGACAGTTCGTCCTCCGGCAGCGTGCCGGGGATGACGGTCAGCGTCTCCTTGTCCTCGCACAGCGGCTCGCCGAGCCGCGCCGCCGCGGCGCTGATCGACGTGACGCCGGGGATGACGGTCGCGTCGTACCGGCCCGCGAGCCGCTTGTGCATGTGCTGGTACGAGCCGTAGAACAGCGGGTCGCCCTCGGCGAGCACGGCGACGGTGCGCCCCGCGTCGAGGTGCGCGGCGAGGGTGGCGGCCGCCTCCTCGTAGAAGTCGTCGAGGGCGCCCCGGTAGCCGCCGGGGTGGTCCGTCGTCTCGACCGTGAGCGGATACATCAGCCGCTCCTCGATCTGGTCCTCCCGGATGTGCTCGGCCGCGATCGAGCGGGCGATGGAACGTCCGTGGCGCGCGCAGTGGTACGCGATCACGTCCGCGGAGGCGATCGCCTTCACGGCCGCGACGGTCATCAACTCCGGGTCGCCGGGCCCGAGCCCGACCCCGTACAGCTTCCCGCTCATGCCCGGTCCTCCATGATCTCCGCCTCGGTCGCGATCGCGTTCAGTGCGGCGGCGGTGATGGCGCTGCCGCCGCGCCGGCCCCGTACGACCAGGTGGTCGAGGCCCAGTTCGTTCACGGCCAGGGCCTCCTTGGACTCGGCGGCGCCGACGAAGCCTACGGGTATGCCGAGCACGGCGGCGGGCTTCGGCGCGCCCTTCGCGATCATCTCCAGGAGGTGGAAGAGCGCGGTGGGCGCGTTGCCGATGGCGACGACGGCGCCGTCGAGGCGGTCGCGCCAGAGTTCGAGCGCGGCGGCACTGCGCGTGGTCCCCAACTCCGCTGCCAAATCAGGTACTTGAGGGTCCCGCAGCGTGCAGACGACCTCGTTGTCGGCGGGCAGCCGCTTGCGGGTCACGCCGCTGGCGACCATGTGGGCGTCGCAGAGGATCGGCGCCCCGGCGCGCAGCGCGGCCCGCGCGTTCGCCACGACACCGGTCGAGTAGCCGATGTCCTGTACGAGATCCACCTGGCCGCAGGCGTGGATCATGCGGACCGCCACCTGGGCGACGTCGGCGGGCAGCGCCGCGAGTCCGTCCGCGGCTTCCGCGCGGATCGTGGCAAAGGACTCGCGGTAGATCGCCGCGCCGTCCTTCTCGTAGTCGAACACGGTTGCTCTCAGCTCTCGGTGTGGATCGGTGGGGTGGTCACGGTGGGCACGGTGGTGGTGTATCCGCCGTCGGGGCGGGCCACGACGTCGACGTACGGGCCGACGGGGTGGCCGCAGCGGCGTTCGCAGCCGGACCAGTAGGTGGGGAGGGTCGGGTGGGCGTCGTCGATGCGGGCGGCGGCGTCGGCGCGGACGTCGGCGTGGGACTTGGCGCACCCGGGACGCCCGATGCAGGCCGCGACGCGGTTCCACGGGGAGGCGGGGTCGGCCACGAGTCCGGTGCCGGCGAGCTGCGCCTGCGTGGCGCCGGGCACGACAACGCTGCGCCAGGGCGTCAGCCGAAGCTCTTGCTGGGGCAACCGCGAGGCAAGCTCGGTCAGCGCCCGCCATGCGGAGGGCTCGACCACACCGAACGGGACGGCGAGCCCCGGGTGGGTAAATTCAAGCCCCGCCGGCGATTGAGGCGCGGGGTCCGGGGCGGAGCCCCGCGGCGTCAACGCCGGGTGGGCTGACAGGAGGTCGGCCAACTCCGCGCGAGAAGCGCCGAGTTCACGGACCCGCCACACCCGCCCCCCGGCCTCCCGCGCCGCCGCGACGAAGACCTCCGCCGCGGCGACCGCAGCCTCCGCGGCGCGACCGTACGGAACCCGCACCCCCGCCGCGCCGAGAAAGACATCCGCCTCACCGGACGCTGTCCCCCGAACCAGCACATCCGGGCGGAGGCCCGCTACGTCCCCCCGCCCGTCGTCCAGCCCGAACAGAAACCTCCCGGACAATTCCGGCGTGACGGAACTCGCACACAACGCCGCGTCGAGTCCGGTCAACCACTCCCGCACATCCACGAAACCGCGACCGTCGAGCCCGGACAACGGCGAAGCCACCACGTTCCGCACCCGCTCGTGCGCCGCCGACGGCAGCAGCCCCGCCGCCCCCAGTCGCTCCGCGAGCTCACGCCCGCACCCGTCGCGCAAACCCCGCAACTGCACATTGCCGCGCGAAGTGAGATGCAGCATCCCGTCCCCGAGCCGCTCCGCCGCCTCGCCGAGCGCCCGCGCCTGCACCAAGTCCAGTACCCCGCCGGGAATCCGCACCCGCGCGAGAAAACCGTCGTCGGCACTGTGCAGGCGCAAAGCGCCGGGGCAGGCGTCGCCCGTTCCTGAGGGCGGCACGGGTATGGGGGGAGGGGACATGCCGGGGAGCATACCTATCGGCCGATTCCACCACCCCGTACCAGGTCGTCGCCCGGCACCGTACGATGCACGGTGGCTGCCCGGACCCGGTCGGCCACCGCCGGTGACGGCGGCAGGGGAGGAAGCCCGGTGCGATTCCGGCGCGGTCCCGCCACTGTGAACTCTCCAGCCGGAGAGCGAGCCAGGAACTCCCTTCCACACGACCACCCGGGGCGCGGACACCCCGAGGAAGGCCAGACGACGCATGCCCCAGCAGCCTTCGCAGCTCCTGCTCCTGTCGACGTCGGACACCGACCTGCTCAGCGCCCGCGCGGCGAACGCCGCGGACGCCCCGGTCGCCTACCGCTTCGCCAACCCCTCCCGCATCGACGTGGAGACCGACCTGCCGGGCCTCCTCGACGGCGTGGGCCTGGTCGTCGTCCGGCTCCTCGGCGGCGTCCGCGCCTGGCAGGACGGCATCGACCGGCTGACCGCCGCCGGGATCCCGCTGGTCGTCCTCACCGGTGAACAGGCGCCCGACGCCCAGCTGATGGCGACGTCCACGGTGCCGGTCGGCATCGCGGCCGAGGCGCACAAGTACCTGGCGCACGGCGGCCCCGCGAACCTGGACCAGCTGGCACGCTTCCTCTCCGACACGGTGCTGCTGACCGGCCACGGCTTCGAGCCGCCGGCCCCCGCGCCGACCTGGGGCGAGCTGGAGCGCCCCGCCCCGACCCGGCACGGCGACGCCCCCACGGTCGCCGTGCTGTACTACCGCGCCCACCACATGAGCGGGAACACGGCGTTCGTGCACACGCTCTGCGACGAGCTGGAGCGCGCGGGCGCCCGCCCCGTCCCGCTGTACGTGGCGTCGCTGCGCGCCCCCGAGCCGGAGCTGATCGAGGCGCTGCGCCCCGCCGACGCGATCGTCACGACGGTCCTCGCGGCGGGCGGCACGCGTCCCGCCGAGGCGAGCGCGGGCGGCGACGACGAGTCCTGGGACGCGGGCGCCCTCACCCGGCTCGACGTCCCGATCCTCCAGGCCCTGTGCCTGACGTCGTCCCGCGCGGCCTGGGAGGAGAACGACGAGGGCGTCTCGCCGCTGGACGCCGCGACGCAGATCGCGGTGCCGGAGTTCGACGGCCGCCTGATCACGGTCCCGTTCTCCTTCAAGGAGCTGGACGAGGACGGGCTCCCGGCGTACGTCGCCGACCCCGAGCGGGCGGCCCGGGTGGCCGGCATCGCGGTCCGGCACGCGCGCCTCAGGCACATCCCGGCGCGGGAGAAGAAGCTCGCGCTGGTGCTGTCCGCGTACCCGACGAAGCACTCGCGGATCGGCAACGCGGTGGGCCTCGACACCCCCGCCTCGGCGGTCGCGCTGCTGCGGCGGCTCCTCGACGAGGGCTACGACTTCGGGGACCCGGCCGAGATCCCCGGCCTCGCCTCCGGCGACGGCGACGAGCTGATCCGCGCGCTCATCGACGCGGGCGGCCACGACCAGGAGTGGCTGACGGAGGAGCAGCTCGCCGCGAACCCGGTGCGCATCCCCGCCGCCGACTACCGCCGCTGGTACGCCACCCTCCCCGAGGAGCTGCGGGAGTCCGTCGAGCGGCACTGGGGGCCGCCGCCCGGCGAGATGTTCGTCGACCGGTCCCGCAACCCGGAGGGCGACATCGTGCTCGCGGCGCTGCGCCGCGGCAACCTCCTCATCCTCATCCAGCCGCCGCGCGGCTTCGGCGAGAACCCGATCGCGATCTACCACGACCCCGATCTGCCGCCCTCGCACCACTACTTGGCGGCGTACCGCTGGATCGCGGCGGCCTCGGCCGACGGCGGCTTCGGCGCCGACGCGATGATCCACCTCGGCAAGCACGGCAACCTGGAATGGCTGCCCGGCAAGAACGCGGGGCTCTCGGCGGCGTGCGCGCCGGACGCCGCGCTCGGCGACCTGCCGCTGGTCTACCCGTTCCTGGTGAACGACCCGGGCGAGGGCACGCAGGCGAAGCGGCGCGTCCACGCGACGCTCATCGACCACCTCGTGCCGCCGATGGCGCGCGCGGACTCCTACGGCGACATCGCGCGCCTCGAACAACTCCTGGACGAGTACGCGCAGATCAGCTCGATGGACCCGGCGAAGCTGCCGGCGATCCGCGCGCAGATCTGGACGCTGATCCAGGCGGCGAAGCTCGACCACGACCTGGGGATGGAGGACCGCCCCGACGACGACGGCTTCGACGACTTCCTGCTCCACGTCGACGGGTGGCTGTGCGAGGTCAAGGACGCGCAGATCCGGGACGGCCTGCACGTCCTCGGCGCGGCGCCCTCCGGGGAGGCGCGGGTCAACCTGGTCCTGGCGATTCTGCGGGCCCGGCAGATCTGGGGCGGGTCGCAGGCGCTTCCGGGACTCCGTGAGGCGTTGGGCCTCGACGAGTCGGCGGCGACGCGGGCGTCGGCCGACGAGGCGGAGGCGGTGGCGCGTGGCCTTGTCGAGGCGATGGAGGCGGTCGGCTGGGACCCGTCGGCGGTTCCGGCCGTCCTGGCGGCCACGCCTCGGGGCTCCGCCCCGGACCCCGCTCCTCAATCGCCGGAGGGGCTTGAAATGCCCACCCCCGCCGACGCCGAAGGGGCCGACGAGGTCGCCCCCGCCTTGGGCAATCTGCCGCCTGGGGCGGCAGGGTGGGCAAGGCGGCCCACGGTGCCGCGCGCCGATGACGAGGGCTCTGACCCCGTTGCGGCAATCCTGGAGTTCGCGGCGCGTGAGGTGGTGCCACGGCTGGGGGCCACCACGGACGAGTTGGACAACGCCGTGCGGGCGCTCGACGGCCGGTTCGTGTCGGCGGGGCCCTCCGGGTCGCCGCTCCGCGGGCTCGTGAACGTGCTGCCGACGGGGCGGAACTTCTACTCCGTCGACCCGAAGGCCGTCCCGAGCCGCCTCGCCTGGGAGACCGGACAGGCGCTCGCCGACAGCCTCCTCACCCGGTACAAGGACGACAACGGCGCGTACCCCACCTCCGTGGGCCTCTCCCTCTGGGGAACCAGCGCCATGCGCACCGCCGGCGACGACATCGCGGAGGCCCTCGCCCTCCTCGGCGTCCGCCCGGTCTGGGACGACGCGTCCCGCCGCGTGACCGGCCTGGAGGCGATCCCGTACGAGGAGCTGAACCGCCCCCGTATCGACGTCACCCTCCGCATCTCCGGCTTCTTCCGCGACGCGTTCCCGCACGTCATCGGCCTCCTCGACGACGCCGTGCGGCTCGCCGCGTCCCTGGACGAGCCGGACGAGATCAACCACGTACGGGCCCACGCCCAGGCCGACCTCGCCGAGCACGGCGACGAGCGGCGCGCCACGACCCGTATCTTCGGTTCGCGTCCGGGGACGTACGGCGCCGGTCTCCTCCAGCTGATCGACTCCAAGGACTGGCGCACGGACGCCGACCTCGCCGAGGTCTACACGGTGTGGGGCGGTTACGCGTACGGCCGCGGCCTGGAGGGCAAGGCGGCCCGCGCCGAGATGGAGACGGCCTACAAGCGGATCGCGGTCGCCGCCAAGAACACGGACACCCGCGAGCACGACATCGCCGACTCGGACGACTACTTCCAGTACCACGGCGGCATGGTCGCCACCGTCCGCGCGCTGCGGGGCCAGGCCCCCGAGGCGTACATCGGCGACTCCACCCGCCCCGAGACGGTCAGGACCCGCACCCTCGTCGAGGAGACGTCCCGTGTCTTCCGGGCCCGCGTCGTCAACCCCAAGTGGATCGAGGCGATGCGCCGCCACGGCTACAAGGGCGCCTTCGAACTCGCCGCGACGGTGGACTACTTGTTCGGCTACGACGCCACGACCGGTGTCATCGCCGACTGGATGTACGACAAGTTGACCGAGACGTACGTCCTCGACGAGACGAACCGCCAGTTCCTTTCCGAGAACAACCCGTGGGCCCTGCACGGCATCGCCGAACGCCTCCTCGAAGCCGAGTCCCGCGGCATGTGGGAGAAGCCGGACCCGCAGGTCCTGGAGGCCCTCCGCCAGGTCTACCTGGAGACGGAGGGCGACCTGGAGGCGGACGAGTAGGTACGGGGCTACCTCAGCGTCACGCCGAAGCTCCGGCCGTACGCGTGGTGCGTGCCGACGTCGAGGCGGGTGCCGCCCGCGACGGGCGTGACGCGTACCGCGTCGTCGCCGTCGGCCTTGCGCAGGCGGCGGCCGCGCAGGACGACGGTCACCGTGTCCCGTTCCGTGGTCGGGTCGGAGACCGCGACTGTGAGGCCCTTGCCCCGGCCGCGTACGAGGACGGACGCGGGGCCGGTCACCTCGATGCCCGCGACCCGGTGCGTGCCGCCGGTGAAGGTGTTCACGGCCGTGAGGGCGAGGGCGTCGTGGCGGACGGCCTGCGCCCGCACCGTGTTCGTGAGGACGCGTACGGCGTCGTACGCGCGCACCGCCGCCTCCGAGGCGTTCGGCAGCAACGCGTGGGCGAGGGAGGCGGGTCGGGCGCCCGCCGCCTGCTCCAGCGTCAGGGAGAAGACCTGACGGGTCACCTGCGTGTCCGGGTTCGAGGTGCGGACCGCCCGGCGGCTGCGGGTCACCGTCTCCAGGCGCGGCTTCGCCGCCGGGCCCGCCAGCCGTACGTAGCCGACCGCCGCGTCCCGCGTCCCGTTCGCCCAGCGCACCCAGCCGTCGCCCTCGGCCACGGTCACCGCGTCGCCCTCCGGGGCCACGCGCGCGTCCACCGTCGTCGTCACCGCGCGGCCCGCCGGGTCGCCGACGCCCGCCGCGAGCACCACGACCTCGTCGTCGAGGAGGAACCACGACTTCGTGGCCCGCGCGCTCCGGTACGCCACGAAGTCGTCCGGCAGGAGCCCGGCCCGCTTGTCCCGCCACGGCACGTCGTCGGAGGCGACCCAGCCGGCCGCCCCGTACCGGCCGTCCAGGACCGCCCCGCCGGAGTACGCCTGCGTCGCCGTCGGGAAGTAGACGTACGTGTTCTGCGACTCGCTGGACGCCGTGAAGTTCAGGGGATGGCCCGGGTTGTCGTAGAACAGCTTGCCGCCGTACAACTCCGGGACGGTGCCGCGGTGTTCGACGGGCGCGGTCACTCCCGCGAGTCCGTACGGGGAGACGGTCGTGAAGTAGTCGACGCCGTACGCCGTCGTCTGGTCCTGGCCCGCCAGGTACAGGTAGTGGGCGCCGTCGCCCTGGAACCAGGGCATCAGGTTCTCACCGCTCATGTACTCGTACTTGCTGATGCGGCGCGAGCTGCGGGACAGCGTGAAGGCGTAGCCGGGGCGGCGGTGCACCGTCCGGTCCATGGCGTTGAAGGCGACCGAGCGGGCCGGCGGGTTGAGGTCGGCGGCGGGGACCGAGGCGTCGGCCAGCACGTCCGCGTACCGGACGATGCTCAGCGGCGAGACGAACGTCGCCGGGTCCAGGGCCGCCTTCGACGTGGCCCGGATGTGCTTCACGTACGACTTCAGAGCGGCCGCCTCCGTCCCCGTGGACAGCGACGCGAGGTCGACGACCGCCTCGACGACGGCGGCGGCGTCCGTGTACCCGCTGCTCGTGCGCGCGACCGCCCGGCCCTTCACCGCCTCCATCATCCAGCCCTCGAAGATCAGCGGCGCGAACCCGTCGCGCACCCACCGCTGGACCGTGGGGACGAGCTCGTCGCCGTGTGCGAAGCCGGTCCCGTCGAGCAGCTTCAGCGTCTGGATCACGCGCGTGAGCAGGCCCTTTCCGTACGAGCCGGTGTACGCGACGGAGGAGTGCTGGAGGAAGGAGCCGTCGGCGTAGTGGCCGTCGGTGACGCCGTGCCGCAGGTCGTACGGGTCGACGGTCGCGAAGACGGTCAGCTGGTCGGTGAGGGCCTTGCGGATGCGGGCCTCGTCGCCGGTCAGGGCGCCCTGGAGGATGCGGTTGGTGGTGATGTCGGCGAGGTTGGCGCCCGTGTGGAACCGGGAGTCGAGGTCGACGTCGCCGTCCTCGCCGTTGCGCAGGTAGGCGTCCATGGAGGCGATGTACGTGGCGGTGAGGGCGGCGGGCGCGGCGTCGCCGAGCAGCACGAGGGTCCGGCTGACGTACTGGGAGATGCCTATCTCCCACGTGAACCAGTTGCCGTAGTACCCGGCCGCTTGGTCGCCGTAATACCGCTCGTGCAACCACGCGAGCGCGTCGACGACCCGTGCGCGCACCGCCGAACTCCCGTACAGATCACCGGAGATGCCGGGAGTGCGGGTGGCGAGCGCGATCTCGTAGAGGCGCTGGTACGTAGTGCTGAGGTTCGGATCGCTGGTGCCCAGCGGCACGCCTTTGAACAGTTCGCCGCCGCCCGGCGCCGCCGCGTCCATCGCCGCGAGGTTCGTGCGGGCCGTCTTCTCGATCGCGGCGAGCTTGGCGGCGGTCTCCGGACGGGCGTTGGACTCGACGGTCCCGGCGAACATGCCCACCGCATTCGCGAGCAACTGCGCTGCCCCCTCGGCGAGTTCGGCCGCACCCGCCCACCGCGTGGGCACGGCGGCGAGCACCCCGCTCGCGGCGATGGCACTCAGCAGACGTCTACGGGTGATCTCCATCGGTCGTCCGTCCCTCCGTCGTCGCCCCACGCTCGGCATGCGCGCGCCGGAGTCAAGCAGACGGGGTGACCGGCGACAAGAGCCACCGGAGGCCATCCCGGCCCGGTCGACGGTGGCCGGCTCGTGCTTATGAAAAACCGATTCAGTCGCAATTAATCGACCTCTAAACGAAATTGGTTCGCCCGGCCTTTTCCATCCCGTAGTGTTTTCCATGTCGCCGACGAACAACGACGGCGAAGAAAAGAACCAGTGAATTGACTCAGAAATTCTAGGAGAACGCCATGAGCTTCCACAAGATCGCCCCCGTCGCCAAGCGCAACCACAAGACCGCCGCCCCGGCCAAGCGCCACGCGCAGCCGAAGAAGGCCGCGCCGAAGGCGCAGGCCAAGCGCCGTCCGGTCGGCGGCAAGCGCTGACCCGACCCCCGCACCGAGAGGCGGGGCCGTCCCTTCCGGCGGCCCCGCCTCGGCCTTTTCCCCTTCCCGACCACGGAGTTGACGTCACCCATGCGCGGCACACGCGACATCACCGAGGCGTTCCGGCGCTTCTGGCCCCTCACCCGGGGGGATCGGGGGCGGCTCGTCGTGATCGTCGCCTGCGTGATGGTGGCGGCGCTCGCCGAGACCGCGTCGATCCTGCTGTTCGCCGAGATCACCGACCACGCCCTGAACGCGGGGTCGCTCTCCGCGTTCTGGGGACCCGCGCTCGCCTGGCTCGGAGCGGCTGCCGTCGGCGCGCTCGTCGGGTATGCCGGAAATTCGCTCGCCGTATGGACGGCGGAGAGATTCGTTCTGCGGCTGCGCGCGAAAGTATTCTCACACCTCCAGGAATTGCCGCCGCATTTCTTCAGGAAACACCGACGCGGTGATCTCGTGTCCCGGCTCACGGGGGACGTCGAGGCGATCGAGCAACTGGTCGTCTCCGGTGTCGTCGGCACGGTCTCCGCCGTCTTCTCCGTCCTCTTCTACGGCGCCGCCGCCCTGTGGCTGCGCTGGGACCTCGCCCTTGCCACCTTCGTCCTCGCCCCGCTGTTCCTGCTCGCCGCGCGCCGCTTCTCCGGCCGCATCGGGCGCGCCGCGCGCGACGAGCGGGCCGCCGAGGGCGCGATCACCTCCGTCGTCGAGGAGGCCCTCGGCAACGTCGAACTCACCCAGGCCTACAACCGGCACCGCGCAGAGGAAGCGCGCCTGGCCACCGAGGCGCGCGCGTGGATGCGGGCGTCCGTGCGGGGGGCTCGCGCCACCGAGATGTACGAGCAGGTGGTGCAGGTCGTCGAGACGGTGTGCGTGCTCGCGGTGATCGGGCTCGGCGCGTGGGAGATCGTGCAACAGCGGCTCACGCTGGGCCAGTTGCTGGCGTTCGCCGCGTTCATCGGGTACCTGTACCCACCCGTGCGTGACCTCGGTCAGCTCGGGCTCACGTTGACGGCCGCGACGGCCGGGGCGCGGCGCCTCGCGGAGATCCTGGACGCGCGTCCGGCGGTGCGGGACCCGGAACCCGCCCTGGTGCGGGACCCGAAGCCCTCCACGCCACGGGGCTCCGCCCCGGACCCCGCTGCTCAATCGCCGCAGGGGCTTGATTGGCCACGGGGGCTCGAAAGTGCCGCGGCGTCCGCTGGGCTGCTGGTGTGCGAGCGCGTCACGCACTGGTATCCGGGCGCCGACCGACCCGCCCTGCGTGACGTCTCACTCACCGCCGGGCCCGGCGAACTCGTCCTGGTCACCGGTCCCAGCGGGGCCGGCAAGTCCACGCTCACGCAGCTTCTCATCCGGTTCTACGACCCGACCTCCGGCGCCGTCCGGCTCGACGGCGTCCCCCTGTCCGAGCTGCCGCTCGCGGACGTCCGCGAGCGCATCACCCTCCTGCCGCAACGCACCCACGTCCTCCACGGCACCGTCCGCGACAACATCGCGGCCGGCCGCCCCGACGCGAGCGACGCGGACGTCGAACGGGCGGCCCGGGACGCCGACGCGCACGCCTTCATCACCGCGCTCCCCGACGGGTACGCCACACGGATCGCCCCCGGCACGGCGGCGCTCTCCGGCGGCCAGCTCCAGCGCATCGCCATCGCCCGCGCCATGCTGCGCCCCTCGCCGGTCCTGATCCTGGACGAGCCCACCACGGGCCTCGACGCCGAGTCGGCCCACCGAGTGGTGGAACCGCTGCGCCGCCTGATGCGCGACCGTACGACCATCCTGATCACCCACGACCTGACGCTGGCCCCCTACGCGGACCGGGTGGTGTTCCTGGAGGAGGGCCGGCTGAGCGGGGACGGGAAACCCGCGGCGGGGCGGCGTACGCCTACGGGGTCGGAGGTGAGTCGTCGGTGAGCGCTGCCGCGGTCAGGCTGAGGTGCCGGACCAGGACCGCCGCCGCGGTGTCGGCGTCCCGGGCCAGCACCGCCTCCTCCAGCCTGCGGTGTTCCTCGGCGCCGTCCCGGCCGGGGTTGCGGTGCGCCGACCACCGACGGGCCAGCTCGCTCGCGGTCCACAACCGGTCGAAGGTCTCCATCAGGGCTCCGTTGCCGCACCCCTCCAGCAGCGTGCGGTGGAAGACCCGGTGCGCTTCGGCCCAGGCGCCGGTGTAGTGATCGCCTTCCTCCGGGGCGAACGCCGGAGTGCGCACCAGACGGTGATGGGCGGCCCGCACCCGGGCCTCCCAGTCGACGTCGCCGCGCTCGACGGACATGCGCAGGACGACCGGTTCGACCGTACGGCGGGCTTCGGCGATCTCCTGCCAGCGGTGGTCGGAGAAGGCCGGTACCGCGAAACCGCGGTTGGGCAGCCGGTCGGCGAGCCCGTCGCCGACCACCCGCACGAGCGCCTCGCGCACCACGGCCAGGCTCAC
This sequence comes from Streptomyces sp. BYX5S, assembly GCF_054724165.1. Classification (NCBI taxonomy): domain Bacteria; kingdom Bacillati; phylum Actinomycetota; class Actinomycetes; order Kitasatosporales; family Streptomycetaceae; genus Streptomyces; species Streptomyces sp. BYX5S. The sequence goes on from NZ_CM138829.1 coordinate 137,820, forward strand.
GCCCTGCTCCCTGGCGAGATCCTGCGGCTTGAGGGGGGCGCCGGGGGGATGGTCTCCGCGCATGATCGCGTCCCGCAGGTGTGCGTAGACCTGCTCGGAGAGCATCTGCTTCCCCGGCGGGGCCGAGGAGCGCGCCGTCTGAACCATGGGCTCATCCTAGACGATCCACTGGATAATCGATTATTAGTGTTATGGTCGATTCAAGAGTCGATGAGGGTGCCCTCGTCCGGGAAGGAACGACCGCTGTGCCTGCCAACGATCCCTTCGCCCGCCCCGGTGACGGCCCGACGGACCTCGATGCCGTCCGTGACGTCAGCCGCGCCGTCAGCGCCGCCCACCGCTTCGTCTACTTCGCCCCCGAGAGCGCCGAGGAGGCGGCCGGGCTCGGTGTGAACGACCGCGTACCGGCGTATCTGGCCTTCCGGTCGGCCGCGATGGGCGCGGTCCCCTGGCGCGTCACGCTCGCGGCCTTCTACAACTTCAGCCCACGGGCGGTGCGGACCATGGAGGGCGTGTGGGATGCGGCGCCGCCCGAGCGCTGGCAGGCCGCCCGGTTCCGGGCCGCCGGACGGGCGATGCGGCGCGTCGGCGTACGGCTCGGCGACGACGGCCTCGCCGAGGCGCGCACGCTGATCGATCCGGTCGTCGCCGGTGCCGACTGCGCCGGCAAGGTGCTCGCCGCGGCGAACGCCTCCGTCGCGCTGCCGCACGACCCTCTTGTCGCGCTGTGGCAGCAGATCACGGTGGCGCGGGAGTGGCGCGGCGACGCCCACCTCGTCGTCCTCGCCGACAACGGCCTCGGGCCGTGCGACTGCCTCGTTCTGCACACCGCGACCGGGGAACTCCCGACCGCTCTCGTGCGAGCGACCCGGCAGTGGAACGACGAGGAGTGGAGCGCGGCGTCGGCACGTCTCGTCGCACGCGGCTGGCTCGACTCCGACGGCGCGCTCACCGACGCCGGCCGCGCGGCGCGCGAGCGCGTCGAACGGGAGACGGACGAGCACTGTGCCGCGCTCTGGGCGCCGATCGGCACCGCGGGCGCCCGCCGTCTCGCCTCGCTCGTCGCGCCCGTCGCCGAGGCGTTCGCCGCGACGGCCGCGTAACCCCCGCGGGCGGGCGCACGGATCACGGGACCAGGCGCGGCGAGCGCCTCGCCGCCACGTCCTCCACCCACCCCCACATCGGCACTGCCACCGCGATCAGCACCCAGCCCACCCCGAACAGGAACCACTGGCTCTCCAGCGGCAGCCACCGTTCGAACGCCGGGACGTTCCAGAACGTGTCGATCAGGGGCACCGCCAGGATCAGCGCGATCTCGTGCCACAGGTAGATCGTGACGGCCCGTGCGTTGAACACGGTCACGACCCGGTCCACCCGCCGGTACCGCGCGAGCCACGCGAAATCGATGCGCCACAGCGCCTTCGCGGAGAAGAGGAGGGTGACGAACCCGGCCGACCAGAAGGTCTGCGCGATCGGCACGTCGTCGAGGTCGTACGTCCCGTACACGCCCTGGTGGGCGAACGCGTACCAGCCGCCGAACGCCAGCGCGGCCAGCGACAGCACCACCACCGGCGTCGGCCGCCACCGCTCCAACAGCCCCTCCCGGTGCGCGAATCCGAGCAGCCAGCAGAAGACGAAGATGCAGAAGTCGGTGACCGCCCCGGCGTCGTCCCACACCAGGACCGGCGCGAGCGAGAGCAGCAGGACCGGGACCGGCGCCCACCGGAACACCCGCAGCAGCAGCGGTGAGAGCAGGACGAACCAGAGGTAGCAGCGCAGGTACCAGAGGATCTCCCACGCCTGCTCGGCCCACGCGCTGCCCGGCGGGTCGCCGAGCGGGACGACCCAGTAGACGATCCGCCAGTCCGGCATCCAGCCGTGGACCAGCATCGCGAGGACGACGACGGCGCCCCACGCCCAGAACGGCACGAGCAGCCGCCGCATCCGGCTGCGGATCACGGACAGCGCGGGCCGTCGCAGCGAGCGGGCCATCAGGGAGCCCGCCAGCGCGAACATCACGCCCATGGAGGGGAACACCAGCCCCGCCCACGCCCAGCCGAAGCAGTGGTACGTGACGACGCGGACCAGGGCCACGGCGCGCAGCGCGTCGAAGTACCGGTCCCGGCCGGGTGCGGCGACCGCGACCGGCTCCGGTTCCTGCACCGGGGCCGCGCCGCGCCGGCGTCGCCCGCTCATGCTCCGGCCCCCGTGCCCGGCCCCGCCGTCGGCGTTCCGACCTCGCCCGTCCGCTTCAGTTTCTGCCAGCGCAGGCGCCCGCCCGTGAGGGCGGTGACGGTCGAGTGGATCAGGACCATGTACATCATCTGGCGGTACGCGACCTGTTGCAGCGGCAGCATCAGCAGGTAGCGGTACTTCTCCCGGTCCAGGCGGAACGCGTAGGCCGCGCAGGCCAGTTGGACACCCAGCACCGCCAGCCACGCCAGCAGCGACGCCTTGAAGTCGACGAAGATCATCGAGTAGACCGTGAACACGTCGATGAGCGGCGCGAAGACCGGCGTGATGATCTGGAAGAGGACGACCAGGGGCATGCCGATCCGGCCGAAACGGCCCGAAGGGCCCTTGTCCGTCAGCGACTTGCGGTGCTTCCACAGCGCCTGCATCGTGCCGTACGACCAGCGGTAGCGCTGCGACCACAGCTGCTTGAACGAGCCCGGCGCCTCCGTCCACGCCCGCGCGTGCTCCTCGTAGACCACGCGCCAGCCCGCCCGGTGCATGGCGATGGTGATGTCGGTGTCCTCGGCGAGGGTGTCCTCGCTCATGCCGCCCGCCGCGAGCACCGCGTCGCGCCGGAACGCGCCGATGGCGCCGGGGATCGTCGGCATGCAGCGCAGCACGTCGTACATGCGGCGGTCGAGGTTGAAGCCCATCACGTACTCGATGTGCTGCCACGCCCCGATGAGGGTCCTGCGGTTGCCGACCTTGGCGTTGCCGGAGACGGCGCCGACCCCGGGGTCGGCGAACGGCTGCACCAGCGTGGCGACGGTGTCCGGTTCGAAGACGGTGTCGCCGTCCATCATCACGACGATGTCGTAACGGGCGTGCCGCACACCGTTGTTGAGCGCCGCGGACTTGCCCGCGTTCTCCTGGCGGACGACGCGGACGTTGCGGTGGCCGAGGGACTCGACGATCTGAGACGTGCCGTCCGAGGACCCGTCGTCGACGACGATGACCTCGATCGGATGCGTACTGGCCATCAGGGAGTTCACCGTGTTCGCGATGCACTCCTTCTCGTTGTACGCGGGCACGATCACGCTCACCGGGCGGGTGACGGGCGGCCCCCAGGAGAAGGACGGGTCGTTGCGCCGCCGGTAGTGGCGGCGGGCCACGACCAGCATCAGCAGGAACCGCGCCATGACGGCGACGCCGACGACGGCCAGGAACCCGGACAGCAGCGGCATCGTCCACTCGGCGACGGCCGTGGCGGCGACGAGGGACTTGCCGACCCAGAGGGTGGAGCCCGTCGCCTCGTGCATGGCGGCCTGCTCGGCGGCGGTGGAGGTGGGGTCGAGGTCCTCCTCGCGGGCGCCGGGCATCCCGTTCGGCACGCCCCCGGCCCCCTCCGAGCCGGCCTGCGCCTTCTCGGCCTGCGCCTTCTGGTTCATGGCCTGGGCGCCGCTCACCGTCGTGAACGTGTAGCCCTTGGCCTTCATCTTCTTGATGTACTTCGGCAGCGCCTTCAGCGTCTGGTCCCGGTCGCCGCCCGCGTCGTGGAAGAGCACGGACGCGCCCTTGCCGTTCTTCGGCGTGGCCGTCTCGATGATGCTGTCGACGCCCGGCTGCTTCCAGTCGTCGCTGTCGGTGTCGATGAAGACGCTGGTGTACCCGAGCTTCGCGACCTTCTTGTAGACGCCGAGGCTGTAGTTGTCGATCGCGTCGGTCTCGGAGGAGTACGGGGCGCGGAACAGCGTCGTCGTCACGCCCGCCGCCCCCGCGATGGCCAGCTGCGTCTGCTTCAGCTCCCGCTTGAGCCGCGCGTACGACTGGTAGGAGAGGTCGACGTGGGAGAAGGAGTGGATGCCGACCTCGTTGCCCTCGTCGACCGTCTGCCGCACCAGGTCCGGGTAGCGGGCGGCCATCGAGCCGACGAGGAAGAACGTGCCGGGCACGTCGTTGTCGTCGAGGATGTCGAGGACCTTCGACGTGTACGTGGCGTTCGGGCCGTCGTCGAAGGTGAGGACGATGGTCTTGTCGGGGACGGACTCGTCCTCGACCTTCCCGTTGCGGGACGTCCAGATCGGGCCGGAGTTCAGGACGGAGTCCGACACCTTGTCGTAGGCGGCGCCGTCCCGGACGCGCTTGTCGTTGAACACCTCGCCGCGCACATAGCCGTCGAGGAGCAGCGCGCAGGTCAGCGCGAGCAGCAGCATCAGCGCGAGGAGTGTGCGCGGGCGTTGGAGGGTGGCGGCGCGGCGGCTCATGCGCGCGATGCGGCTCGGGTTGGCGTGCCGTCGGGCGGGGCGCCCGGTCTTCTGGGACATGAGTGGTCGTGCTCCCCGCTCAGTTGGCGCCGACGGCGGTGGACGCGGACGGCGACGGGGTGATCAGCGGCGCCGAGTCCGGCGCCCCGAGCCGCGGCCCGGCGGGTGCCCGGCCGCCGTTGCCCGCGTCACCGAAGGGCAGCAGGTCCGACGAGGTCAGCGGGATGCCGACGCCCATGAAGGCCAGGAACAGCAGCACCACGTATCCGGCGCAGCCGACGCAGAGGGCGATCCCGAGGCGGCGCAGCAGACGTGCTCTGCGGCCGGAGGAGTCGACGAAGACGGGGCCCTCACCGGCGGCGGACCGGCGGGTCTTGCGGCGGCGGCCGCGGGTGCGGGTGGTGCCCGCGGCGGGCTGTTCGAGCAGGGCGTCGGGGCGAAGGGCATCGGAGCGCATTCCGCGCAGAGTAGGAACCCTTCTGTGGCCGGTGCTGAGCGTTTGTTGTCAGTGCTCATTGAAAGCGGGCGCAGGCTGTCAACCGCCTGAGCGGGTGGGGGAGTGTGGGTGGTTATGCCCCTTGTTGTCTGTGTGATTCCTCAGGGGAATCGGCCGGGCGGCACAGTTTCGGGTGCGAGGTTCTCGGTATGCCGAGCATGTCGATGTCATGGAAGTCAGCCACCGGAACACTGGCCCTGTGTGCGCTCGCGGGCTGCACCACGACGTCCGGAACGGAAAGCGGAACCACGTCCGTCACCACCGCATACGCCCCCTACCTCAGCGCCACCACCGCCTACGCCACCGACTCGGCCGGCTCCCCGGACGCGTACAACCTGGCCTTCGTCGTCGCCAACGGCAGTGCCTGTACGCCGAGTTGGGGCGGGCACACGGAGATCGGCGACACCGCTGTCGCGGCCCGCCTGAAGAAGCTGGCCGCCTCCGGGGCCACGCTCCGGGTCTCCTTCGGCGGCGCCTCCGGCAAGGAGCTGGCCACGGCCTGCGACTCCGCCTCCGACCTCGCGGACGCCTACGCCGCGGCGCTGGACGCGGCGGGCGGCGCCACCCACGTCGACTTCGACGTCGAGGGCGACACCCTCAAGGACTCCGCCGCGAACACCCGGCGCGCCGAGGCCGTCGCGCTGCTCCAGAAGGAGCGGGACGTGGACGTCACGTTCACGCTGCCCGTGATGCCGTCCGGCCTCGACGACGACGCCGTGTCCCTCCTCGAAGCCGCCAACGACGAGGGCGTCCAGGTCTCCACGGTCAACATCATGACCATGAACTACGGCGAGTCCTACCAGGGCGACATGAGCGACTACGCCCGTACGGCGGCCCGCGCCACCCACACCCGGCTCAAGAAGGTCTTCGGCCTCTCCGACGCGAAGGCCTGGCAGGGCATGGCCCTCACCCCGATGCTCGGCGTGAACGACATCGAGGGGGAGACCTTCACGCTCGCGGACGCCGCCCAGCTGCGGTCCTTCGCCGAGGACAAGGGCATCGCGTGGGTGTCGACGTGGGCCACGTTCCGCGACGTGGCCTGCGAGGACGGCACGGACACGGACGACGCCGCGACCAACTGCAGCGGGGTGCGGCAGAGCGACGGCGCCTTCGGGCGGGCGCTGGCCGGGTGAGTACGCGCCGGGTGAGCGCGCGCCGGGTCGCGGGCGCCGGGCCTGCCGCCGTCCGGGCGAAATATCTGATAGGCCGTCAATCATGCGGCATGCCATGACGCGCCTCCGAGGACGCCCCGCCTAGCGTCGCCGCCATGTCCACGGTTGGAAGACCCACGCGCTTGCGCCCGATGGTCGTGCTGGCTGCGGTGCTCAGTCTCGTCTTCGGCACCCAGGCCCTCACGGCCCCTCTCGCGTTCGCCGACGACCCGCAGAGCTCGGTCGGCATCACCAAGACCAATGACACCGGTGGTGAGCCCCTGGAGCCGGGCGACGAGTTCATCTACACGATCAGCGGGCAGTGCTCGGGGCTGACCGTGGACTGCGTGAACTTCACGGTCACCGACACCCTGCCGGAAGGCCTGGAGGTGACCAGCCTTCCGAAGTCGGACAGCACGCGGGACGTCACCTACGACGAGTCGACGCGGCAGCTGACGATCGTCTACAAGCAGTCGCTCCAGAACCCGGCGGGCGAGACCGGGCTGCGCGCGGGCCAGGCGGGCTCCGTGGAGATCGGGATGCGGGTGCCCGCCGACATCCAGCTGGAGGACGGCACCACCATCACCAACACCGCGCAGGCCGACGCCGACAACGCGGACCCGAAGTCGTCCGACACGGACATCACGATCTCCATCCCGCGCGTGGTCAAGCCGGTCACGACCAAGACGTGGGAGGACGGTTCGGCGGTCGCGCAGAGCGGCGAGACGTCCACGATCACGCTGAACGTGCGCAACCAGTCCTCGTCGTCCGCCGAAGTGACCGAGCTGTCGGTGGCCGACACCACCGAGGACACCTTCGAGTACTTCGACTTCACCGGCGCCGAGGTCACCGCGTTCCCCAAGGGCGCCGACCAGGCGTACCTGGTGGTCACCACGGCCGACGGCACGCAGACCGGCGCCACCATCACCTCCCCCGGCGAGCTGCCGCTGCCGGACGGTGTGGACCCGGACGACGTGATCGGCTTCGAGGTCGTCTTCACCAACAGTGCCGGTGACCCGCTGCCGTACGACGAGAACCCCGGCACCGTCGAGGTCGGCATGAAGCTGCGGGACACCAAGCGCTCGGACGGCTCGGACCTCAAGCCCACCGACAAGATCACGGTCGACAACTGCGCGACGCCGACGGCCAAGGAGTCGACGGAGGGCGACGTCGACGGCGACCCGGCCTGCGACACCTACGACATCCTCCCGGACATCCTGGTCCTGGAGACCGGCAAGAAGTACTACGCGGACACCAACGGCGACTTCTCGCACGGCGGCAACGAGCACGCGGTGATCGGGGAGAACTCGCCGGTCAGCACCGAGGTCGACCTGACGAACAAGTCGCCGTTCAAGGTGAGCACGCTGACGATCACCGAGCCGGACGCGAACGCGACCAGCGAGTTCGACAAGCTCGACGTGGACAAGGTGCGGCTGCGCTTCCCCTCCGGCGCGACCGAGGCGAAGCTGACGGTCACCTGCGAGGACGGCACCACCCGCGAGGAGACATACACCGAGAACGCGACCTACGAGGTCCCCGCGGACTGCAAGCAGGTCTCCAAGGTCGAGGTCGTGTACTCGGGCGTCGACGGCGACGGCAACCCGTCCATCGCCGAAGGCGCCACCGCGGGACTCGACCTGCACGGCACCCTGACCGACGACGTCGACGCGCAGGACGTGGCCGACGGCGTCAGCAACTGCGCCGGGACGAAGGGCGACGCGGGCCGCGGCGACGGCAGCGGCACCGCCTCCGGCAGCGGCTGCGCCAACCTCGTCGTCGAGAACCCGAACGGCGGTGGTGACGGCGTCAAGACCGTCAGCCAGACCGACGTACCGCCGGGCCAGCCCATCGACATGCAGCTGAAGTTCACCAACACCGGCAACCTGCCGCTGAGCGACGTGGTCATCACCGACCCGGCCGCCGACGCCGACGGCAAGCCCAGCACCGCGAGCCCCTTCGACAAGCTGGAGATCACGTCCGTCTCCGTGTCCCCGTCCGACGCGCCGGTCACCCTCCAGGTGTACGACCCGGACACGGACGCCTGGGTCGACTACGAGGGCGTCGACGCCGACGTGCTCGCGCGGGCCACCGGCGTGCGCGCGCTCTACACCGACACGATGGCGCCGGGCGACAGCGTCACCATCAACGTCACCGGTGAGCGCCGCGAGGGCGTCGAGAACGGCGAGACGTTCCAGAACTGCTTCTCGGTCACCGGGAAGGACAGCCAGGGCGGTGACTTCGAGGGCGGCGACTGCAAGACCATGGAGACCGGCCCCGCCGCCGACGGCGCCTCCCTGAACAAGACCATCTCGCCCGGTGAGCTGCCCGAGTACGTCGCCGGACTGCCCCGCCAGCACGCCGACATGACGCTCACGGTGCGCAACACCGGCAACATGTCGGCCAAGTACCTGAAGATCACCGACCAGGACGAGGACTTCTTCGACGCCGTGGACCTCGTGTCCATCAAGTCGAACCAGATGCCGGCGGGCGCCAACCGCGTCCAGATCGACGCGTACGTGGACGGCGCGTGGGTCAACGGCACGCCGTCCTCCTCGGCGGCCCTGCCGTCCGGCGTCGACGCCGCCGACGTCACCGGGATCCGCGCCACGTACACCTCGACGAGCACCACCAACGACGGCTACGTGATCAAGCCGGAGTGCACGTCCAGCGGCTGCTCCGGCATCCTCGTCCTCGACGTGAGCCCGCGGCCCACCCTGCGCAGCAGCGGCGAGCCGATCCCGGACCACCTGGAGGACACCGCCACCGGCCAGTTCCTCACCAAGGTCGAGGACGAGGACAAGCCGCGGGACATCGACCCCGTGGACGCCACCCTCGACCTGGTCAAGGGCGACCCGAAGCTCGACGTCGACAAGACCCCGGACACCGTGCTCTCGCCCGGTGAGGACGCGCCCTTCTACCTGAAGGTCACCAACACCGGTACGGCGAACGTCCCGAACCTCGTCGTCAAGGACGACCTCCCCGAGGGCATCGCGTTCGACGACACCTTCGCCGGCGACGACGGACAGCCGTACAAAATCATCGACAAGAAGGAGCCGGACGGCACCGTCGCCATTCCGACGCCCGTCTTCTCGCGGACCACCGACGGCGACCGCGTCTCCGGCCTCACCTGGGACTTCTCCGAGGACGACGACGGCAAGGCGTGGAACTTCCCGCCCGGCGGCAGCTTCACCATCGAGATCCACGTGAAGCTCGAAGCGGGCATCCGCGCCGACGAGACCGTCACCAACACCATGGGCGCCACCTCGTCCGACCCCGACCTGGCCTGCGAGGACGCGAGCGAGGCCGAGGAGGACGGCGCGATGTTCGGCTCCGGCCTGTACTGCGTCGACGACGCGAAGCTCACCGCCAAGTCCGGCGCCGCCTTCACCGCCCGCAAGTGGGTGGCGGGCAACGACGCCCTCGGCTGGTACAACACCTCGACGAAGAAGACCGTCGCCGTGGGCGACGACTCGTGCCTGATGACGACCGACTCCACGGGCCGCCGCTACACCGCCAACCCGTGCGTCGCCCTCGTCAACCCCGGTGACCGGTACCACTACTTGATGCGGCTGCGGAACGCGGGCACCGAGGACGGCACCGACATGCGCATCGTCGACCGCTTCCCGGTCGCCGGTGACAAGGGCGTCGTCCTCGACCAGGACCGCGGCACCGCCTGGGACAAGCGGCCCACGCTCGCCTCCGAGCCGGCGCTCGACGGCTCCAGCCCCGGCGAGATGACCAACAAGTACGAGAACGACGAGCCGCTGTGCACCGACGACCTCGACATGGGCGGCGCCGGATCCAGCGCCGACCAGTGCCCCTCCGACACCTGGGACGACGCGTACAGCGCCAAGGCGCGCGGCGTCGAACTCGACCTCACCTTCCCCGACGAGCTGGAGCCCGGCGGCACCGTCGACATCACGTACGCGATGGACACCCCGCTCGACGTCACCCACAACGGCGACCCGACGATCGCCTGGAACTCCTACGCCCACAACGAGACCACCGACCGGAACGGCTCCCCGCGGGTGCTCCAGAAGAACGAGCCGATCCAGGTCGGAGTCGCCCTCGCCTACGGTGAGTTGAAGCTGGTCAAGCGGCTCGGCGAGCACCCCGACCGGCTGGACGAGGTGCTGCGGAAGGTGCCGTACCCGTTCCACGTCACCTGCACCATCGACCCACAGGGACGGCTGCCGCGCGTGGTCCTCGACGAGGACTACCGGGTGTCCGTGAACGACCCCGTCACCATCGAGGGCATCCCGGCGGGCGCCGAGTGCCGGATCTGGGAGACCTCGGCGCGCGGCGGGCAGACCGACCACACCAAGAGCGACCCGGTCGAGGTCACCATCAAGCCCAACATCGACACCGAGGTGCCGCAGTCCGCGCGGATCACCAACACGTACCGGTTCGGCGCGCTCCAGCTCCTCAAGGAGACCGACGGCGACGCCGCCGGGTACGCCGAGGGCCGCACGTTCGGTGTCGACGTCTCCTGCGCCCTGCCGGACGCCTCCGGCGCGGCCAGTGACCGCATCCTGCACCGGACGTACGAGGTGACGGCCGGTGAGCCCGTCACCATCAGGCCGCTGCCGGTGAACACCCGGTGCTGGGCCGAGGAGGTGGACACCGGGGGCGCCGCGAAGGCGACCGTCGACCACGGGTCCGCCGACGACCCGGCCGTCGTCACGACGGGCGACGCGCCGGAACAGGCGGCCATCACGGTGACCAACACCTTCCCGGCCGCCGACCTCACGGTCCGCAAGCACGTCGTCAACGGGGGCGCGGGGCCGTACGACTTCACGCTCGCCTGCACCACGGACCAGGGTGACGTGGCCCTGGCCGGGGACGACAGCGCCTTCCGGCTGAAGGACGGCGAGGAGCGCACGGTCAGCGTCCCCGAGGGCGCCACCTGCACGGTCACCGAGACGAACGTGCCCTCCGGGGACACGGTGACGTACGAGGCGTCCGACGACGGGTCCGACGGGGAGGTCCGGGTGGACGGGGCGGCCACGGTCGACGTGACGAACACCTTCCCCGAGGACGGCGGCACGGACGGTGGCGGTACCGGCGGCCACGACGGCGGCGGTCACCTCGCGGACACGGGGTTCCGTGACTGGACGCTGCTCGGGGTGCTGTTCATGGTGCTGGCGCTCGCGGCCGGGTTCACGGTGCGGAGGATGGCGCGCCGGAACCGTGCGTGAGCGGTAGCGCGTGTGAGCGGTAGCGCGTGCGGGCGGCGGCCCCCGGACGAGTACGACTCGTCCGGGGGCCGCCGGCTTTTGCGCCGGCTTTTACGCCGGGTTTTCAGGGGCGCCCGCGGTGATGAGGGCCATACTTGGCGGACAGGGTTCGTGTCTACGCTGCCCCGGTGGACGACAGACCTCAGGAGACCGGGGCCCGCGGCCGGGCCGACGTGCACGCCGTGCTGCGCCGCCTCGCCGACGTGCTGGAACCGCGGCCGGTGTGGTGCGGGCCGGACGACGGTGAACTCCACGACGTCGTCATCGCCGAACCCGGCGACGCCCTCGACGGTCTGACCGGCGCCCTCGTGCTCGCGGTCGGCGCCCGGGAGGCCGAGGCGGCCGCCATGGTCACCGCGGCCGGCGCCGCGGGCGCGGTCGCGCTCGCCGTACGGGTCGACGGCGACGGGCTGCCCCGGGCGGTGCGCGCGGCGGCGCAGGACGCCGGGATCGCCGTCGTCGGTCTGCCGCGCGGGCTGCGCTGGGACCGCGCCGAGGCCGAGATACGCGCCGTACTGGCCGCGCCCACCGGCGAGTTCGCGCCGGGCCGCAGCGGCGACCTGTTCTCCCTCGCCCAGACCGTGGCCACGCTCACGCACGGCCTGGTCAGCCTGGAGGACGGCGCCCACCGCGTCCTCGCCTACGCCGGACCCGTCGACGAGGCCGACGAACTGCGCCGCGCCACCATCCTCGGCCGCAGCTGCCCCGAGCCGTACCTGGCGCTGCTGCGCGGCCTCGGCGTCCACCAGCGGGTCCGGGCCGGCGACGAGGTCGTCACCGTCGACGCGCAGCCGGACCTCGGGGCGCGCCGCCGCCTCGTCGTCGGCGTCAACGCCGGACGCCGTCCCCTCGGCACGATCTGGGTGCAGGAGGGCGACCGGCCGCTCGCCGACCGGGCGCCCCAGATGCTGCGGGGCGCCGCCCGGCTCGCCGCGCTGCAACTCGTCGACCACTACTTCCAGGGCGACGCGGGGGCCCGGCTCGCCTCCCGCGAGGAGCTCAGCCACGGCCTGCTCACCGGCCGCTTCGACGCCGCCGCGCTCGCCGCCCACCTCGGCATCGCCCCGGCGGCAGGGGCCGACATCGTCGCCGTCGACCTGCGCGAACCCGCCGAGGGCGGCGACGCGGTACGGGCCGACGCGCGGCGGGCGGAGGCGGCGGGGATCGTCTCCGTGCATGTGGCGGCGCACCGGGAGAACGCGCTGGTGGCGCAGGCCTGCGGGCAGATCTACGCGGTGCTGCCCACGCCGCCGCCGTCCTCTCCGTCCGCGTCCTCGTCCGTGCCCGCGCCCGGGTCGGCTGCCGCGTCCGCGCCCCTGCCCTCGTCCCCGTCCCCGTCCCCGTCGGCGTACGAGAGCGAGGCCCCGCTGCTCCGCTGGGCCGACGAACTGGTGGCGACGCTGCGCCGCCTCACCGGCACCCCGGTGCAGGCCGCTCTCGCGGGGCGCGCCGACCGGCTCTCCGACGTGCCCGCCGTCAAGCTCCGCGGCCACCGCGCCCTGCAACTCCTCGCCCGCACGCCCGAGGCGACCGTCGGCACCCACACCCGGCTCGCCCCCGCGCTGCTCGTCCGCGACACCCTGGAGCTCCTCGACCGCTCCCCGGAGCTGCGCTTCCCCACGGTGGCCGCCCTCGTCGCCCGCGACCGCGAACAGGGCACCGACCTGGCCCGCTCCCTGCTGCTCTACCTCGACGCGTTCGGCGACGTCGGCGCGGTCGCCAAGCGCCTCAACGTGCACCCCAACACCCTGCGCTACCGGGTCCGCAGGGCGGTCGCCCTGACCGGCCTCGACCTCGACGACCCCGAGCACCGCCTCGCCGCGACGCTCCAGCTCCGCCTGGACCTGGACGCCCGCGAACTCACCGACCCGGCCTTCCCCGGCGCCTGACCGGCACGTGGCACGGCGCCCGCGGCGGAACCTTGTCGACGCGGACACCCCGGGGCCCGTAGCGCTGTCCGAGCGGACAACGGGAGGACCGGCCCCGTCGGCTTAGGTTCACACCCAGTTCGCATGCGCATTCCGCGACGCCGTCCCCTGCTCCTCGTTGCCCCTTTCCGGGAGGCCGCCCCATGCCTTCGTCCACCCCGTCCGCCACCACGGACGACACCACCACGGCCACGCCGCCGGCCGGCATGCGCCGGATCGCCACCGCGAGCTTCATCGGCACAGCCATCGAGTTCTACGACTACTACATCTACGGAACCGCCGCCGCGCTCGTCCTCAACGAGGCCTTCTTCCCCGAACTCTCGGAAGCGGCGGGCACGCTGGCCACGCTCTCCACCTTCGCCGTGGGCTTCGCGGCCCGCCCGCTGGGCGCCGCGATCTTCGGCCACTTCGGCGACCGCGTCGGCCGCAAGGCCGTCCTCGTCGTCTCCCTGCTCATGATGGGCCTGTCGACGGGCCTCATCGGCCTGCTCCCCGGCTACGACACGCTCGGCGTGATGGCGCCGGTCCTGCTGGTCCTGCTCCGCCTGATCCAGGGCCTCGGCCTCGGCGGCGAATGGGGCGGCGCGGCCCTCCTCGCCGTGGAGCACGCCCCGAAGGGCAAACGCGGCCTGTACGCCTCCGCGCCCCAAATGGGCTCCCCCGTCGGCTACTTCGCCGCCACCCTCACGTTCCTCGTCATGTCCTCGCTCCTGGACGACGCGTCCTTCGAGAGCTGGGGCTGGCGCATTCCGTTCCTGCTCTCCTTCGTCCTGGTCGCGGTGGGCCTCGTCATCCGCCTGAAGATCGCCGAGACGCCGGCCTTCGCGAAGGTCACCGCGCAGCAGGAGACCGCCAAGGCGCCGCTCGCCGAGGCCTTCCGCAAGCACCCCAAGGAGATGCTGCTCGGCGCGGGCATGATCACCGTCGTCTACGTGATGTTCTACACGGCGGCCACGTACTGCATGACGTACACGACCGGCGACCTGGGCATCCCCAAGAACGACATGCTGCTCCTGACGCTCGTCGCGGTCACGGTCCTGGGCATCTCCACGTACGCGGTGGGCCGCTGGTCGGACAAGGTCGGCCGCCGAAAGCTCATCATCGGCGGCGCGGCGTTCGGCGTCGTCTGGGGCGCGGTCCTCTTCCCGCTCCTCGACACCCGCAACTACGTCCTGATCGCCGTCGCCCTGAGCGGCGCGCTGCTCTGCATGGGCATCATCTACGGCCCGGCGGGCGCCTACATGCCCGAACTCTTCGCCACGCGCCTGCGCTACTCCGGCGCCGGTTTCTCCTACAACCTCGGCGGCGTCCTCGGCGGCGCGGCGGCCCCCCTCGTGGTCACGGCCCTCGCCGAGAACTACAGCGCCTCGGTGGGCGGCTGGTTCATGAGCGGCATGGCGCTGCTGTCCCTGCTCTGCATCCTGGCCCTGCCGGAGACGAAGAGCCGCGACCTCGACACGATCTGAGCACGCGCAGGTCCCCGGGCCGCTGTCGGCGGCCCGGGGCATCTCAATGTCCGAAGTCAAGCTGAATCGGGGCTGGTTCGCTGGGGTTCCTATCCGTCTCCGGGGCTTAGGCTGGGGGCAGCAGCCCTCAGCGCCTCCTGGCGTATCGCAGAGGGGCTATCCCGCAGCAGAGCGAGCCTGTGGCGCATCAAGGACGCCGGGCTCACCCTTCCACTCCCGCGGAAGGTCGCCGACAGTCCGGCCGGTCCCTCGGGGCAACTTCGAGGCCGGGCAGGACCGCGCCCCCGGCCGCCTGGAGGGAATGCTCCGGTGGTCTGCTCGGGGGAGGGCAGAAGCACTCGGAAGGGGCATGCGGCCGCCGTTGCGAACGGCGGCCGCCGCCCGTCCCTGCCGGAGTCAGGCGGCGGCACGTACCGGTGGGCTGATCGTGAACAGGCGTTTGTCCCGCAGCATGGCCCACAACACGTCGACCCTGCGCCGGGCCAGGGACAGGACGGCCTGGATGTGGATCAAGCCCTCGGCACGCTTCTTGCGGTAGTAGACCTGCGAGGGGCCGGGCATGCGCATCGCGGTGAGGGCCGACATGTAGAGCACCCGACGCAGACGTCGGCTGTAGTTCTTGGGCCGGTGCAGGTTGCCGCTCTTACGTCCGGAATCACGCGGCATCGGCGCGAGCCCGGCATGGGCAGCGAGGTGGCCGGCGTCCCGGTGCAGTGACATGTCGCCAACGATCGCCAGCAGTTCGGCACCGAGGATGGGCCCCATGCCCGGCATCGACTCGATGATCGCCGCCCGTTCATCGGTGCGGAACAGGGCGGTGATCTCGCGATCGTTCTTCTTGACCCGCTCGTCCAGTTCCAGGATGCGGCACGCCAGCTCCCGGACCAGACGGGCCGCTAGCGTCTCGCCCGGCAGCACGGCGTGCTGGGCCCCGGCAGCCTCCACCGCGCGCTCGGCGAAACTGGCCGCCTCGCGGACCGACCGGCGGGCGAGCCAGGCCGTCAGGCGTTTCACGCCGATGCGGCGGATGGCGGTCGGCGTCTGGTAGCCCGTCATCAGGATCAGCCCCGGCCGTTTCCGGTAGTCGAAGGCGTTCTCCAGGGCCGGAGAGATACCGACCAGCACCTCGTGCAGGCGGTTGATCAATCGCACTCGTTCGTGGATGAGATCCTGGCGATAACCGACCAGCAGCTGGAGCCCGTTCGTCAGTTCCACCGAGGGTTCGATGGGCCGGAAGTCCCGTCGCATCCGCGCGAGATCGGCGATGATCCGGGCGTCCTTCGCGTCGGTCTTGCCCTCGCCTCGGTAGGCCCCCGACATGCGATTGACCGTCTTGCCGGGGATGTAGACCACCGGCTGTTCCTGGGCCAGCAGATGAGCCAGCAGCAGGGCGGCGGGGCGGCTCGTGATGTCCACGGCCCACCGGACCTCGTCCGCCATCGGTAAGACGGCGTTGATCAGCGTCAGGATGTCGTCCTCGTCGTTCAAGACCTTCCTGGACAGCAGCCGTTCACCGTCGGCGCCCACGGCGAGGGCCCAGTGGTGGCCCTTGCCGACGTCGACGCCGACCCATATCCGTTGTGCTTCCGTGCTCACGCTGTGCCCCTGCCCCTTGGACCTCTACTTCTGTGGTCCGAGGGACACCCCGCTGTCGAAGCCTTAGTCAGCGATGGGCCGCAACTCTCAATCAGCAGTCAGAGCGTCCAAGGGAACCGGGCGGCCATGCCCCGGGAGCCATGTGCGGCACTTTCGTCATCAGCCACACCCGGTTCCCCCGGACCACAACCACCTTGCCCGATCCATTCCCTTGGGACCACGACTTCGGTTCTAAGGCTTTCGCGTTCCCGGACGGGGATCAGCCGCACTCGCACGCGGACTCGGCCGCGCTCTTGCCGAGGGTCCCGGCGTCCGCCTTCACGACGTAGACCTCCCAGGGCTCCTGCCCGGGGCCGTGCACCCACACCTTGTCCTGGAGGGCGTAGCAGCACGAGGTGTCGTTCTCCTCGAAGGTCGCGAGGCCGGCGCTCCTGAGCCGGTCGGTGGCGGCGACGACCTGGTCCGTCGATTCGACCTCGACGCCGAGGTGGTCGAGCCGGGTGTCCTGGCCGGGCTCACCCTCGATGAGGACGAGCTTCAGCGGGGGCTCGGCGACGGCGAAGTTGGCGTAGCCCTCGCGCCGCTTGGCCGGTTCGGTGCCGAACAGCTTCGAGTAGAAGGTGATCGACGCTTCCAGGTCGCTGACACGCAGGGCGAGCTGTGCGCGGGACATGACGGTCCTCCGATGTTCTTGCATCGATATCTGTCGATACAACATTGCGCCGGAGATAGATGGCTGTCAATATAGAAGCATGTCGAATCAAGAACTGGTGGTGCTGGGCCAGTCTGGCGCGGACGCAGACGCCGACGCGGACGCCGGCGCGGGCGGCGACGCGTGCTGCCCCGGCCTGCTGGCCTCGCCGCTGGACGAGGCCCAGTCCGTCGAACTGGCCAAGGTCTTCAAGGCACTCGGCGATCCGGTGCGCCTGCGCCTGCTGTCGATGATCGCCTCCCAGGCGGGCGGCGAGGTCTGCGTGTGCGACCTGACCCCGGCTTTCGACCTCTCCCAGCCGACGATCTCGCACCACCTCAAGCTGCTGCGCGAGGCCGGCCTGATCGACTGCGAGCGACGCGGCACCTGGGTCTACTACTGGCTCCTGCCCGAGACGACCGACCGCCTCGCGGGCGTCCTGACCCGCCCGGCCGGTGCCGCCTCATGAGCGACAGCACACCCGAGCAGGGCGTGGCCGGGCGGCTGTCGTTCCTGGACCGCTACCTGGCCGTGTGGATCCTCGCCGCGATGGCGGTCGGCCTCGGCCTGGGCCGCCTGGTCCCGGGCCTGGGCGACGCGCTGGCCACGGTGACCGTCAGCGGGGTGTCCCTGCCGATCGCGCTGGGCCTGCTCGTGATGATGTACCCGGTGCTCGCCAAGGTCCGCTACGACCGTCTCGACACGGTGACCCGCGACCGCCGCCTGCTGCTCCCCTCACTCCTGCTGAACTGGATCGTCGGCCCGGCGCTGATGTTCGCGCTGGCCTGGCTGTTCCTGCCGGACCTGCCCGAGTACCGCACGGGCCTGATCATCGTGGGGCTCGCGCGCTGCATCGCCATGGTCATCATCTGGAACGACCTGGCCTGCGGGCACCGCGAGGCGGCGGCGGTCCTGGTCGCCCTCAACTCGGTGTTCCAGGTGATCGCTTTCTCCGCGCTCGGCTGGTTCTACCTCCAGGTCCTGCCGGGCTGGCTCGGCCTGGAACAGACCGGCCTGGACGTGTCGGTGTGGGAGATCGCCCGCAGCGTGCTGATCTTCCTGGGCATCCCGCTCGCCGCCGGATACCTGACCCGCCGCATCGGCGAGAGGACCAGGGGCCGCGCCTGGTACGAGGCGGAACTGCTGCCGCGCATCGGCCCGTTCGCCCTGTACGGCCTCCTCTTCACCATCGTCGTCCTCTTCGCGCTCCAGGGCGACACCATCACGTCGCGGCCCGCCGACGTCCTCCGCATCGCGCTGCCGCTCCTCGTCTACTTCGCCCTCATGTGGACCGGATCCCTGGCACTGGGCCGGGCGGTCGGCCTCGACCACCCGCGCGCGACCACACTCGCGTTCACGGCCGCGGGCAACAACTTCGAGCTGGCCATCGCCGTGTGCATCGCCACCTTCGGCGCCTCCTCCGGGCAGGCGCTCGCCGGGGTGGTCGGCCCACTGATCGAGGTGCCCGTCCTCATCGCCCTGGTCTACGTGGCGTTGCACGCGCGCCGCTGGTTCCCCACCCTGGAGGTCACCCGTGTCTGACACCGCGCCCCCGCCGCCGTCGGTGCTGTTCGTCTGCGTCCACAACGCCGGACGCTCCCAGATGGCGGCGGCGTTCCTCACCCACCTCGCCGGTGACCGCGTCCAGGCCCGCTCGGCGGGCTCGGCCCCCGCCGACACGGTCAACCCCGCCGTGGTGGAGGCCCTCGCCGAGGTCGGCATCGACATCGCCGCCGAGTCCCCCAAGCTCCTCACCGCGGACGCCGTCCAGGCCTCCGACGTCGTCATCACGATGGGCTGCGGCGACACCTGCCCCGTCTTCCCCGGCAAGCGCTACCTCGACTGGCAACTCCCCGACCCGGCAGGCCAGGGCATCGCCGCCGTCCGCCCCATCCGCGACGAGATCGAACGCCGCGTCCGCACCCTCCTCACGGCCCTGACACCCTGACACCCTGACATCCTGACCCTCTGACGAAGGCGGCGTGCGATGACCTACGGCTACATCGGCTCGATGAGGACCCGACCCGGCAAGCGCGACGAGGTGGTCGCGATCCTGCTCTCCGGAGCCGCGAGCCTCGAAGCGCACGGCTGCCGCAGCTACGTGGTGGGCCTGGCCACCGACGACCCGGACACGATCGTCGTCACCGAGGTGTGGGAATCCAAGGAACACCACGACGCGTCCCTGCGACTCCCCGAGGCCAAAGAGGCGATCACCTCCGCCATGCCCCTGCTCACGGGCGAGTTCACCAGCCGCGAATCAACCGTCGCGGGCGGCCTCGGAGCGTGAGCGCATCCGCACGACCTGGCAGGGCCGTCAGCCAAGGCCCGGTGAGGGCGATGCGGTGCGCGGACGGTGGGTCCGGACGTCGACCGGGCGTCCGTCGGGATCGAGAGCCGTCATCGTCCACTGGGCGGGCAATGTCTCGATCTGTCCGACGGACCACCCGGCACCCAGGATGCGTGCGCGCACCTCCCACAGTTCCGCGTACGCCGCGACACGCAGACCCCATCCCGCATTGGCGAGGGGATCGAGCCCGGTGGCGGGGACGGCAGCGGTTTCGACGACCATCAGATGGTCGTTGCCGCCGACGTCCAGGACCGCGACCCGCGGATCCGCCGGCGGGCGGCCCGCAGTTCAGCGGACTCACTCGACGGCGTTCCCGGCCGCCTTCCGTGGTCGATGTCGTCCTGCCGCAGCCACTTCGACAACGTGACGGGATGGATCCCCAGCTCGACCGCGGTCTGCTTGGCCTGCTTGCCGGCACGGACCAGCGCGATGGCACGTGCCCGGAACTCCGGAGGATAGAGACGAGGCATGACTGCCAGCCTTCCGCGAAGGGCCGTCAGTTAGCCACCAGAACTGGAACCCAGGACCTGGGGCAGGTCATCTGAACTGGCTTGCCCTGTGGGGCGGGTGACGAGATCTACGGGCAGCTGGGCCCCTGACCTGCGAGGGAGCGCCTCAACGACCCCTCGGTGCGGCCGACTTCACACCTGCCGTTCCCCGTGGTTCTCCGGTCGACCTGGCACGGTCATGGCACGGGCCTCGTTACTGGCCCGGGTCCGGGTCGATGAGTTCAGCTGCTACCTGGCGAGCATGGTCGGCACGGCGTTGAAAGGCCTCGGCCTGTTCTGGATGCACCCGGGCGAGCCGCGCGTACTCGTGGGCCAGTGCCTCATGAGTGGTACGGAGGTAGGCCGTGTTCGACGCGCGCTGCTGCCACAGGCGGAGAGCTCTGGCTTCCAGGGATTCCCGTTTTGTGGGTCCGTGCCTTGTCTCGCGCTGTCGGGAGCTCTCCACCTCACCGTCGATGGTGCGCTGTTCGCGGTCGTCGCGCTCATCGGCACGCCGTAACGCGGCTTCACTGCGATCAAGCCGAGCCTGGCTGGCGTCCACCAGCGCCCGAGCCCGGTTGATTGCCTGGTACGAGCGGTCTCGCGGGTTCGAGGTCGGCAGTCCGATGCGATGGGCCAGTCGATCCAGCCTCTTCTCCCACACAGCGAGCTGCTCCGCTCGCTCGTCAGCCATGCGCTCGCGCTCGTCAGCGGTGTGCTCGCGCTCGTCAGCCCTGCGTTCTCGCTCGTCAGCCCTGCGTTCTCGCTCGTCCACAGCGTTTACGAGGGCGTCATCGGGGCCTGACGGATCGGTGCCCATGCTTGGCAGTATGCACCCGTGCGATGGCGTTTGGGTGCCGCGCTACTTTCTTGCCGCCCGCTCCCCTCTCAGCACACCACCCAACCCCAGCCAACGACGTGCCCGCACTCGTCAGCGCGACGCCCGGCCCCCGGTGCTCGCCTCATGATCCCGGCCTGACCACTTGTGGGCGCGCGTCGGCGCAGCGCCCGTAGCGCGGGCCGAAGGCATGAGCGCGAAGGGCGGCGGAGCAGGTGCTTGATGAGGTGGAGAAACCTGTATCAACCGCTGATTCCTGGGCGGTTGGAGTGCCGCGTGCACGCGACCTGATCGGGACCAGGGCCGGCTCGGAAGGAACTGAGGCTGTTGTCAGCTGGTGGGGAGAAAGGTCAGCAACTGCTGGCGGTCGGCCGGCTGCTGGTAGTGCACACCGGTCATCCCGAGCGGGTTCGGCCACCCCCACCCGGGCGCTGCTGATGACACGGTCGGCGAGGTTCGCCAGCCCCATCGACTCAAGATCACTTTCCAGCTCCAGGGTCGCGTTGGTCACCAGGATCAGGGGCGTAGGCCGCCGCAGCGGTGGTGCCCTCGGGCACTCCCGTGGCGCGTTCCGGCTCGGTCGGCGGAGCCATGCCGCAGAAGCGGATCACGTTGTCGAGTTCGCACAGCACCGCGTCGAAGAGCCTGCTGGCCTTAGTCACCGGCCGGGCAGCCGTCGGAGAGTTCGCAAGGCTCGTCGGTCCGCCGTGGTGCGGAAGCCGGATGGTCAGGCTTCTGGCACGGATCTGGCACGCGACGACTGAGCGCATCCGCACAGCAAAAAGGCCCGGGTCTCTGACCTGGGCCTTAGCGGTGGAGCGGGTGACGAGAATCGAACTCGCGCTCTAAGCTTGGGAAGCTTATGTTCTACCATTAAACTACACCCGCGCAGTACGGCCGTTGAAGCAATCCGTACTGGCGGACACTGTACCCCATGCCGGGCCCCGGGCGCTCATGCCCCGGGGCCCGGCTGCGTTGGGCGGGGTGGAAGTGACTGCGGGTGAAGGGAGTTGAAGCGTACGGTGGGGGCTCCGGCCGAGGACGATTCTTTGCGGGGTGCCGCCTGGATCGACGTCCCTTTCATCCCGTAATGTTGCGCTTCGTCGTCGGTCAGGAAACTGGCCCAATGGCTCCGTGGGGAAGGGACTCCGGGACTTGATGGACTCGATGGACCGCACCGTCGTCCGATGTGCCGAAGGGCACGTCTTCAGCACCGCTTCGTTCCCGATGCAGCAGGCCGACCGACTCGGTCCAAGCCGGCTCATTCGGTGTCCGCGTTGCGCGCGACTTCGGCATGCCGTCCCTGTGGGACCGGACGAGCGATAGGGCGTCCGAGCAAGAAAGCAGTACCAGCGACACCACCTGCGGGCCCGCCACGCGCTCCGACCGAATGGCCGGATTGTGGCGGGCCCGCACGCACTGCGTATCCTCGCTACGTGCTTCTCTCAGACAAGGACATCCGGGCCGAGATCGACGCCGGACGGGTACGAATCGATCCCTACGACGAGTCGATGGTGCAGCCGTCGAGCATCGATGTGCGGCTCGACCGCTACTTCCGGGTGTTCGAGAACCACAAGTACCCGCACATCGACCCGAGCGTCGAGCAGAGCGACCTGACGCGGCTCGTGGAGCCCGAGGGCGACGAGCCGTTCATCCTGCACCCCGGCGAGTTCGTGCTCGCGTCGACGTACGAGGTCATCTCCCTGCCCGAGGATCTCGCCTCGCGCCTGGAGGGCAAGAGCTCGCTGGGCCGCCTCGGCCTCGTCACGCACTCGACCGCCGGGTTCATCGACCCCGGCTTCAGCGGCCACGTGACGCTGGAGCTGTCGAACCTCGCGACGCTCCCCATCAAGCTGTGGCCCGGCATGAAGATCGGCCAGCTGTGCATGTTCCGGCTGTCGTCACCCGCCGAGTTCCCGTACGGCAGTGAGCGCTACGGTTCGCGTTACCAGGGACAGCGCGGGCCCACCGCCTCCCGTTCCTACCTCAACTTCCATCGGACCCAGGTGTGAGCAGCAGCGACATGAGTGACGTCAGCCCCGAGCGCGAGAACCTTACGTACGAGAAGTTCGGCGTCGCCATGCGCGAGCTCGCGCAGACCATCGCCGACGACGGCTACCGGCCCGACATCATCCTGAGCATCGCGCGCGGCGGCGTCTTCGTCGCCGGCGGCCTCGGATACGCGCTGGATGTAAAGAACATCCACCTCGTGAACGTGGAGTTCTACACCGGTGTGGGGACCACGCTGGAGATGCCGGTCATGCTCGCGCCCGTCCCGAACGCCATCGACTTCAGCGACAAGAAGGTGCTGATCACCGACGACGTCGCGGACACCGGCAAGACGCTGAAGCTCGTCCACGACTTCTGCCTCGACACCGTGGCCGAGGTCCGCTCGGCGGTCGTCTATGAGAAGTCCCACTCGCTCGTGAAGTGCGAGTACGTGTGGAAGCGCACGGACGACTGGATCAACTTCCCGTGGAGCGTCGAACCGCCCGTCGTGCGGCGCGACGGTCAGGTGCTCGACGCCTGAGCACACGCGACGAAAGCGCGACGAACGACGGAAGGCGGGGCCCCTCGGGGCCCCGCCTTCCGTCTTTCAGAAACCGCTAGAACGTGCCCAGCTTGATGATCGACAGCAGTGCGATCAGCTGGATCGCCGAGGCGGCGAGGGCCTTCGGCCAGGGGAGGTCGTGGGACTTGGAGACCATCGTGGTCAGCAGGGCGCCCGCCGCGACCCAGGTCGCCCAGCCGATGACCTGGACGAACATCGCGTCGCCGCCGAGGAACATGCCGAAGAGCAGACGCGGGGTGTCGGTGAGCGCGGCGATCAGCATGGACAGGCCGACCGTGGGCTGCCACGCGCCGTTGCCGCCGAGCTGGCGGGCCAGGGTGTGGGTGACGACGCCGAGCACGAAGAAGCTGAGCGTGATCGCGACGCCGGTCGTCAGGACGTAGGGGATCGCCGAGGACAGCGTGGCGTTGATGACGTCCTCGCGGGCGCCGTCGAAGCCGAAGATGGCGAGCAGCCCGTAGAGGAACGTGACGATCAGGGCGGGGCCCCACATCGCGTAGTCCCGCATCTGGAGGTACGTGGGGGCCGGGCGCAGGACGATCCCGGACAGCAGCTGCTTCCAGTGCAGGCGGGGGCCGACGGGGCCGGCGGGGGCGTCACCCGCCTGGTAGGTGTTGCCCTGCGTGTACGCGTACGGGTCCTCGCCGGGGTTCACGGAGAACGCCTGGGTGTGGCCGGGGTTGTTGGCGGCGTACGGGTCGTGTCCGCCGTGCGCGCGGGGCGCGTTCGGGTCCCCGAAGTACTCCGGCTCACCGTGTCCGCCGTTCGGCTGCGGCCACTGCTGCTGTTGCTGCTGCCCGTACCCGTACTGCTGCTGAGGGGGCCCGTACGGAGGGTGCCCCTGCGGCGCTTCGCGGTTGTCCCGGCCGCGTCCGTTCCTGAATCCAGCCACGTACTCGAACGTACCTGGTTTCCAGGGGTGTCATGCCGGGCCCGAGGGGTCGGGCCCGGCTTTGCGGCTGAGCTGTGACATCCCGTAAGGGATCCCCCCGAGGGGGGAGACGTCAGGGGGTGAGGGCGTTTCCGAGGCCGCTCTCGCCGGTCAGGCCGAGGGCGGGGGCGCAGATGTAGAAGGAGTTGGTCACGGAGGTGCCGTGGGCGTTCCAGGTGCAGCCCGAGCCGTTCTCGTTGGCGACGCCGACGGTGAGGTCGGCCCTGCCGTCCCGGTTGTTGTCGCTGAGGCTGACCGTCTGACCGAACATGTCGGTCTTCTCGGCGGCTCCGGAGACTCCGCTGGTGTCCTCGTTGAGAGAGCGGGCCCCGGTCCCGGTGAGGCCGTCGGCGGAGCCGCGCAGGACGATGACGGCGCCCGCGTAGTAGGCGCTGCCGATGCCCTCGCCGGGTACGCCGACCACGACGTCGCCGTAGCCGTCCTTGTCGGTGTCGCCCGCGGCGAGGGAGAGGCCGAACCGGTCGTCCGCCTCGCCAGCTCCGGGCACGCCGGCGGTGTCCTGGTCGATGCGTACGGGGGTCTGCTCGGGGTCGATGCCGGCGGGGCCGCCGCGCCAGACGGTGATCTGGCCGCCGAGGTGGCCGCCGGGCTTGTCGGCGGTGGGGTCGTCGTAGTCGCCGAGGACGAGGTCGCCGTATCCGTCGCCGTCGGTGTCGGTGATGGCGCCCGCGGTGCCGTCGGCGTGGGTGAGTTCGGTGCGGGTGAGCTGGCCGCCCGTGTAGTTGTCCACGTATACGGCGCCGCCGGGGTCGTTGGTGGAGCGGCCCGGCAGCATGACGCGCTCTTCGGCGGCGTCGCCGTCGAGGTTGCCGGTCACGGCGCCCTGCATGGTGCCGAAGCGGGAGTCGCGGGCGGCGCGCGCGGGGGTCCCGGTGCGGGTGAAGGGGCCGGAGAAGTGCTGGGCGGAGCAGCGTGATCCGACGGTGAGGTCGGGTGCGCCGTCGCCGTCGGCGTCGCCGGTGGTGATGTTCTCGCCGAAGTAGCAGTTGTCGTCGGGGACGGACGCGGGCTTGATGGTGGCGCCGGAGCCGAGGCCGCCGGAGCCGCCCCAGACGACGGTGATGCTGCCGCGGCCCGGGTCGGTGTCGACGGCCTCGCCGGAGGCGCCGACGAGCAGGTCGGCGTAGCCGTCGCGGTCGAGGTCGGCGGTGGCGAGGGAGGAGGCGAACAGGTCGCCGGTCTCGGGGGTGCCCGGGATGCCGGAGGTGGCCTGGGTGATGACCTTGTGCCGGGAGGCGCTGATGCCGGACGAGGAGCCGTAGAACACGGTGACCGCGCCCGCCACGTGATGGCCGGAGACGGTGGCGGCGGAGTCGGCGACGGCCACGTCGCGGTATCCGTCGCCGTTGAAGTCGCCGCGCAGGCCGGAGGGGGCGGCGTGGGCGGGGGCGGTGAGGCCGAGGGGGAGCGCGGTCAGGGCGGCCGTGGCGATGAGGAGGGTGCGTCGACGCATGGGTGCGGGTTCTTGCCTTTGGCTGGTGGGGCGGAGGTGCGGGCGCGGGGCCGTGGGGTGCGGCCCCGCGCCGTGAACGCGACTGCTACGGGCGTCAGTTGGCCGCGTTCACGCCGAACATCGGGTAGCCGTCCGTGCTGACGCCGGCGGCCGTGGTGGAGATGCCGCGGGAGCCGGTCGTGGTGATCTTGGTGCCGTCGGACGGGAGGTAGGTCAGGGCGCCGTTGCCGTCGTTCTCGCCGTACGCGCCGACGGTGAGGTCCGCCTTGCCGTCGTGGTTGGTGTCGGTGAGCTTCACCTCGCCGCCGAAGAAGTCGTCCTTCTCGTCGTTGCCGGGCACGCCGGCGGTGGACTGGGCGAGGAACTGGGCGCCGGAGGTGGTGTTCAGGCCGTCGGGGGAGCCGTAGAGGACGGTGACGGAACCGGTGTTCACGACGCCGTTCAGGTTCTCGCCGGAGGCGCCGACGGCCACGTCCGCGTAGCCGTCGCCGTTGATGTCGCCGAGGGAGAGCTCGCCGCCGAACCAGTCGCCGCGCTCGGAGCCGCCGGGCACGTTGCCGGTGTCCTGGTCGATGTCGGTGACGTAGGCCGGGCCGTCGGTGGAGCCGTACGTGACGTGGACCTGGCCGCCGGTCACGGACTCGGGCACCGAGGGGAACTCGTCCGTGGACTTCGCCGGGTCCCAGTCCTGGCCGGTGACGATGTCGCCGAAGCCGTCGCCGTTGACGTCGCCCACGCCGGTGATGACGCCGCGCTTGAG
Source organism: Streptomyces sp. BYX5S (assembly GCF_054724165.1). Lineage (NCBI taxonomy): Bacteria > Bacillati > Actinomycetota > Actinomycetes > Kitasatosporales > Streptomycetaceae > Streptomyces > Streptomyces sp. BYX5S. The sequence goes on from NZ_CM138829.1 coordinate 164,234, forward strand.
CTGCTTGGCGCCGGACATGGTCAGGCCGGAGGCGGAGCCGGGCACGTAGTAGTTGGTGTTCCAGCCGTAGTCGCCGGTGGTCTCGTAGCCGTTGACGACGAGGTCGCTCCTGCCGTCGCCGTTGACGTCGCCCGCGTAGAGGCTGATCGGGCCGGCCTCGCCGCCGCTCATGATGTTCGGCTTGACCGTGTAACGGCCGCCCGCCGTGCCGGACTTGGTGAGCCCGCCCTTGTAGACGTGGACGGTGGCGCCGGACGCGCCGACGGCGAGGTCCTCGACGCCGTCGCCGTCGAAGTCGCCCGCGGCCAGGGAGCGGCCCCAGCGGTCGTGGCCGCTGGGCGAGGGGTCGGCCAGCGTGGTGCCGCCGGACAGGCCGCTCGCGGAGCCCCACAGGAGGGCGACGGTGCCGCCGTCGGCGTCGGTGCCGACCTTCTCGTGCGGGGCGGAGACGGCGAGGTCGTCGTAGCCGTCGTGGTTGAAGTCGCCGTACGCGCTGACCGCGCCGAAGGCGTCGTTGGCCTCGGCGCTGCCCGGGATCCCGGTGGTGTTCTGGCTGATGGTGGTGCGCTTGGTCGACGTGATGCCGCTGGCCGAGCCGTACAGGGCGACGATGTCCCCGGCGCCCTTGTGGCCCGATACGGTCGCGTTGACGGCGGAGAACGCCACGTCGCCGTAGCCGTCGCCGTTGAAGTCGGCCTCGTTGTGCGTCATGGCGTCGGCGGCGCCCGCCGAACCCGCGGACACGGCGAGCAGCCCGCCGGTCAGCGCGGCCGCGGTGGCGGTCGCGGTGGCGAGGCGGATGCGCGTCGGGGAGGGGGCGGGGGTGCGTCTGTGCTTGCCCATTCGGGTGGCTCCTGAGGATGTGGAAGAAGGCAGGGGTGGGTGGCGGGCCCGCCGGGTTCGTATCGGTGGCCGCGCCGGGGTTCAGTCCGTGAAGTTGGCGCCCAGGCGGGGGGTGCCGGTGGCGGAGATGCCGAGCGTCGAGGTGTAGAGGCCGGAGGAGGCGGCGAGGGTGCCGGTGGCGGTGAACCGGACCGGGTACACGGCGCCGTTGGAGCCGTTCTCGCCCGCCGCACCGATGTACGCCTCGTCGCGGCCGTCGCCGTTGAGGTCGTCCAGGTGGACGTCGGAGCCGAAGAAGTCCTTCGCCTCGTTGCTGTTGGGCACGTAGGCGTTGTTCTGCTCCAGGAACACCGAGCCCTGGCCGGTGATGCCGGTGCCGTCCGCCTTGCCGTACAGCACCCACGCGGCGCCGGTGTTGCTGCCGCCGGTCAGGTCCTCGTCGGGCGCCCCGACCACGAGGTCGAGGTGGCCGTCGCCGTTGACGTCGCCGAGGTCGAGTTCGGAGCCGAAGTGGTCCTCGGCCTCGCTGCCGCCGGCCAGGCCCGCGGTCTCCTGCGTGATCGTGGTGCGGGTGGCGGCGGGGCCCGCGCCGCTGCCCTTGATGATCTGGACGGCGCCGGCGTTGCTCTTGCTGTTGCTGTCCGCCCAGTGGTTGCCGACGACGATGTCGTCGTAACCGTCGCCGTTGGTGTCGCCGAGGTCGGTGATGACGCCGGACGGCAGACGGACGGCCCCGGAGGTGCTGGGGCCCGAGGACGTGCCCGGGAGCCAGAAGTTGGCGTTGGTGCTGTCGTCCGTCGCGTAGCCGTTGACGATCAGGTCGTCCTTGCCGTCGCCGTCGGCGTCACCCGAGTGCAGGTTCCAGACGCCGGCGCCGGTGTCGCTGATGACCGGGACCGTGAGGGTCCTGTGGCCGCTCGGGCCGCCGGAGCGGCTGGTGGCGCCGGTGAACACGTCGACGGTGTCCTTGTTCTGGGCCCCGATCGCGAGGTCGGCCCTGCCGTCGCCGTTGAAGTCGCCCGCTTCGATCGGGCCGCCGAAGCCGTCGTGCGCGGTGGGGCGCGGGTCGTCGATCGTCGTGCCGCCCTGGAGGCCGTTCGGGGAGCCCCACAGGATGGCGGCGGTGCCGCCGTTGCCGTCGGAGCCGACGTCCTCGCCCGGGGCGGCGACCGCCAGGTCGTCGTAGCCGTCGTTGTCGAAGTCGCCGTACGCGGAGTCCGCGCCGAAGTAGTCGTCGTTCTCGGCGGAGCCGGGCACGCCCGTCGTGTTCTGGCTGATGGTGGCGGTGCGGAGGCCGGTCGCCCCGCCGTACATGACGACGATCTGGCCGGCTGCCTTGTGGCCGGCGACGGCGGCGTGGGAGGCGCTGACCGCCGTGTCGCCGATGCCGTCGCCGTTGAAGTCCGCGTCGGACTGGGCGGTGTCCGAGACCGTCGCGGCGGCGGTGCCGGCGGAGAGCGTGAGCAGCCCGCCCGTCACGGCCGCCGCCGCGACGGTCGCCGTGGCGAGCCGGACGCGGGTCGGCGACGGGGCGGGTCTGCGCTTGTGTTTCGCCATGTGGTGGCTCCTGCGGCAAGGGAATGTCTGGCGGACATCCCGTCAACGGGGTGCCGAATACCGGGCGTTCGCCTGGAGTTGTCCTGAGCATGGCTCGTCGTTCGGCGAACAGGAGACTCATGGTGGGGCGGGAGGGTTGTACGTGAACCGGGAGCAAATCGAGCCCCTCCGGCGATTGAGGAGGGGGACGGGGCCTCAGGACGTGAAGTCGCGGGTGGTGAAGGTGAGGTCGGGGGTGGGGGAGAGGATCGTGACCTTGTCCTTGCCCTCGGACGTCGTCCGCTGGAGGGCCGCGTCGTCGTGGCCGTCGCCGTCGTAGTCGGCGACCGCCACCACATGGCCCCGCGCCGCGGCCACCCGTGTCTTTCCGGCGCGGACGATGTGGACGTGGTCCGTCGCGTCGGAGACGAGCAGGGACGGGCGGGCGGCCGTGTCGCCGGCCAGGTCGGCCGTGGTCAGGGCCTCGCCCGGGACCCGGACCGTGCGCCCGGCCGCGCCTCCCGGGCCGTACAGGGTCACGCCGTCCGCCCCGAGGACGGCCGAGCCGAAGCGGCCGAACGTCACCGCCGAGCCGGCCGGGAGCGCGGCGCCCTGGGTGAGGCCGCCGCGGCCGCCGAGGACGAGTGTCGAGCGCGCCGTGCCCGCGTGGGCGCGGACCACGAGGTCGTCCGTGCCGTCCCCGTCGACGTCGGCCGCGGGACCCACAGGAACGTTTCCGCCGACCTGTGCGAGGCGGGCCGTGCCGCGAGGCGCGCCGGAGCGGGTGAACGGCCCCGGCAGCACGCTGAGCCGGCCCCCGCTCGCGTGCACCACGAGGTCGGCGCGCCCGTCGCCGTCGAAGTCCCCGCACACCGGCTGGTCGGCCCACTCGTTGCCGAACCGGGCCCGCGCCGGGATCTTCAGCATGGCGCCCTTGCCGGAGATCCCGGTCGGCGAGCCGAACAGGATGCGCAGCGGGACCGGGGGCATGCCCTGGCCGTCGTACGGCGGGTCGGTGGAGACGACGAGATCGGCGAAGCCGTCGCCGTCGAGGTCGCAGCTCGCCTCGGCGGCGAAGGTCCCCGCCCCGTACGTCGCCGGGGTCAGCAACTGCCGGGTGCCCGGCACGAGTCCGTGGCCCTTCTTGCCGTAGACGATGCCGATGCCGGGGTCGTCGCCGAGCCCGTCGCGCGCGAGGTCGTCGAGGACGAGGTCGGGGGCGCCGTCACCGTTGAAGTCGGTGGGCAGTTCGCTGCCGGTGCCGCGCGGGACCGGCAGCGGGGCGCTGTGCCGCTGCTTGCCCGCCACCGTCGCGGGGCGCGGGGCGTCCGCGCCGCCCTGGCCGCCGCCGCACCCCGTGAGGACGGCGGCGAGGCACAGCGCGCCGAGCGCCAGAGGTGTCCGTCCGCCCGCTCTGCCCATCGACAACGCTCCCGCTCGTCCCACAAGTTGACAACCGCCCCATGATGGCGGGCGCCGGGCGGAAACGGTAGATCAGCGCAGTGCGTCGCCGAACGAGAGGTTCGCCCCGGACAGCCCGAAGTCCGCGCCGTTGAACGACGTGACGCCCGTCGTCGTCAGGTACGGGGAGGAGCCCCGCAGCACCGTGACGGCGCCCGCGTCGGCGGCCGGGCCGATGTCCTCGCCGGACGCGGCGACGGAGAGGTCCGCGCGGCCGCCCCCGTTGACGTCCTTGAGGCGGACGGTGGAGCCGAAGGCGTCCCCGGTCTCCGCGACGCCCGGCACCCCGGCGGTGTCCTGGTGGTAGGCGCGGCCCGCGTCGATGTAGCCGCTGCCGCCCTTGAGGAGGACGACCGAGCCCGCGCCGCGCACGCCGTCGACGGTCTCGCCGGGCGCGCCGACCGCGACCTCGTCGCAGCCGTCGCCGTCCACGTCCCCGACCGCCACGGACGCCCCGAACCGGTCCTCGGTCTCCGTCGCTCCCGGTATCCCGGCGCTGTCCTGGGTGATCTTGTCCATGCCCTCCATCTCGTCGGTGAAGATGGTGGATCCGCCGTAGAACACCCAGACCGAGTTGTCGGCGGCCTGGCCGGTGACGAGGTCCGGGTGGCCGTCGCAGTTCACGTCGCCGGTGGCGGCGGCCCCGGTGGTGGAGCCGGCGTACTGGCCGTCGATCCGTCCCGAGTAGTAGCCGATGTCGCCGGGGCCGCCGTTGACCCACCCCGTGTACGGGCTGCCGTCGGCGTGCTTGCCGTAGAGGACGTACGTGTACGTCTCGCCGACGCCCGGCTTGCGGAACTGGTCGGCGGTGAGACCTTCGAGGGTCACGTCGGACGGGACGAATTCGACCTCCGGCGCGTAGGCGTCCTCCGGCTTGTTGGAGTCGGAGTACCACCAGAACTTCTTGGCGCTGACGGCGGCGAGCTGCGCGTGGTCGTCGCCGTCGAGGTCGACGAAGACGGCGCCCTCGCCGAACCGTTCGTCGTTGCTGGAGGGCGCGTGGTAGACGGTGGCGCCCTGGGTGAAGCCGCCTGCGCCGCCCCAGACCACGTTCAGGGAGCCGCTCGCCCAGTCGGTGACCTGCTCGCCGGGGGCGCCGACGATCAGGTCGGCGTAGCCGTCGCCGTTGACGTCCCCGCTGGTGACGTTCTCCCCGAACTCGTCCTCCTTCTCGGTGGTCCCGGGGACGCCGGAGGTCTCCTGCGTGATCGTCACGGCCTTGCCGGTGCCCACGCCGGACGACGAACCGAACGTCACCGTCACGGCGTTGGCCTTCGGCGTGCCGATGGCGAGGTCGCGGTAACCGTCGCCGTTGAAGTCGTCCTTGAGCGTGGTCGCGGCGGACGCGGTCCCGGCGAGGGGGAGGGCGAGGCCGCCCGCGGTCAGGGCGGCCACCCCGGCGGCCATGGCGAGTTTGGTGAGGCGCACGTCAACTCCAGCGTTGGGTGAGGCAGTTGTTCTCCGTAGTGCGCTGGGTGTGACGGCTGGGGACCGGCGAATGGTTGTACGCGGGCCGCCGGTCCCCGTCGTCGAGCGGGCGTCAATCAGTCGTCGATCGCCGCCCCGAACCGCGCGTCGAGGGACGGAGCGGACAGCGATCCCGCCCCGTACGTCCACGATCCGGCCGCCGTGACCCCGCCGGAGCCCGCCGAGAAGACCCAGACCACGCCGTCGTTGGTGTTCTCGCCGGGCGCCGCCGCGAGGAGGCCGAACCGGCCGTCGTCGTTGGGGTCGGTGAAGGAGACCTGGCCGCCGAACTTGTCGCCCTTCTCGGCCTCTCCGGGGACGTCCGCCGAGTTCTGGTTGAAGTCCCGCACGTCGCTGGTCCGCAGGCCGAGGGTGGTGCCCCGCATGACCGTGACCGCGCCCGCGTCGGCGACCGTCCCGATGTCCTCGCCGGGCGCGCCGATCGCGACGTCGGCGTACCCGTCGCCGTTCGTGTCGCCGACGGACAGGTCGGCGCCCCAGGCGTCGCCCTTCTCAGCGGTGCCGGGCACGCCGTCGGAGTCCTGCGTCCACCACTGCGGTTCCCCGGTGAGGCCCGAGCCCGAGCCGTAGTGGACGCCGACCATGCCGCCGGTCGTCCACGGGCCGCCGTCGTCGGGGCTGTTGGGCTCGCCGGTGACGAGGTCGTCCTTGCCGTCGCCGTTGACGTCCCCGGAGGCGGCGACCGGGCCGCCGCGCAGGGTGAGGTTCGGCAGCGGTTCGGCGTCGGCGGCGGTGCCGGGGATGACGTACGACCAGCCGTCGCCGGACTCGTCGCCGACGGAGAGGCCGGAGACGACGAGGTCGGCGAAGCCGTTGGCGTCGTAGTCGCCGGTGGTCAGGGACTTCGGCTGGATGCCGGTCGGTGCGGCCAGGGTGGCGGCGCGTGCGGTGGCGGTCGGCGCCTTGCCCTTGGGCTCCTCGGCCTTCGGCGCCTTGGGCGCGAAGTCGGTCCGGGAGTCGCGGACCAGCTTCTTGCCCGCGTCGGCGGTGGATCTGGCGGCGCTCGCGGCCTCGTAGCGGTAGACCGTGAGGCCGACCGAGTCGAGGACGGCGAGCAGGTCGCCGTCGCCGCCGTCGGTGAAGCGGGCGGCGGCGAGCGACTGGCCGAACTTGCCGCCCGCGGTGGGCTCGTCGGCCTCGATCCACTGGCTGGCGCTGCCGGTGAGGCCCTTGGGCGTGCCCCACAGGACGACGCCGCCGCCGGAGTCGGTGACCGTGCCGACGTCCTCGCCGGGCGCGCCGACGATCGCGTCGTCGTAGCCGTCGCCGTCGAGGTCCCCGGTGGCGACGGCCTGCCCGAACGCGTCGCCCTTCTCGGCGGCGCCCGGCACCCCGGTCGTGTTCTGGCTGATCACGGCGGAGCGGGACGTCCCCATGCCGCTCGCGGCGCCGTACTGGACGGTGACGAGCCCGGCCCCGGCGTATCCGCCGACGGTGGCCCCGGGGGCGCCGACGAGCACGTCGTCGTAGCCGTCGCCGTTGAAGTCGGTGTTGCGGTCGTTCGCGCGGGTGCCGCCGGGTGTGCCCGCGTACGCGGACGGGGCGGCGGCGATGAACGTACCGGTGAGAAGAAGGAACGAGGCCGCGGCGAGGGCGGCCGAACGGTTCTTGCGCACGTGCGGCTCCTTGGCTGAAGGAAGACCGGGCAGCGCGGGGGGATGACCGGAAAGGGCCCGTTCCTTGTCCGGCGCACCGTTTGACACGGGATCGGGCGCAAGGGTTGTACGGGACGGAACAAGAGAAGTGGGCCCCCTGACAGAACAAGAGGGCACCCCGTCGTGACGGGGTGCCCTCAAGTGGCGTGCGAGGCCGGTTACTTCACCGGCTCCGGCTCCGGCGCGTCCTCGGTCTCCGCCTCGCCCGCCGGGTCGACCGGCGTCTTGACGGAGTCGAGCAGCAGCTGGGCGACGTCGACGACGGTGATGGACTCCTTGGCCTTGCCGTCGTTCTTCTTGCCGTTGACCGAGTCGGTCAGCATGACGAGGCAGAACGGGCAGGCGGTGGAGACGATGTCCGGGTTCAGGCTCAGCGCCTCGTCAACACGTTCGTTGTTGATGCGCTTGCCGATCCGCTCCTCCATCCACATCCGCGCACCACCGGCGCCGCAGCAGAAGCCGCGCTCCTTGTGGCGGTGCATCTCCTCGTTGCGGACTCCGGGGACGCTGGCGATGATCTCGCGCGGCGGCGTGTAGATCTTGTTGTGGCGGCCCAGGTAGCACGGGTCGTGGTACGTGATGATGCCCTCGACCGGGGTCACCGGAAGCAGCTTGCCCTCGTCGACGAGGTGCTGGAGCAGCTGCGTGTGGTGGATGACCTCGTAGTCGCCGCCGATCTGCGGGTACTCGTTGCCGATCGTGTTGAGGCAGTGCGGGCAGGTCGCGACGATCTTCTTCGCGGTCTTCGGCTTCCGCGACTCCTCGGTCACCTTGCCGTCGTCGTCGTACTCCTCGCCGAAGGCCATGTTGAGGGACATGACGTTCTCCTGGCCGAGCTGCTGGAACAGCGGCTCGTTGCCGAGGCGGCGGGCGGAGTCACCGGTGCACTTCTCGTCGCCGCCCATGATCGCGAACTTGACGCCCGCGATGTGGAGGAGTTCCGCGAAGGCCTTGGTGGTCTTCTTGGCGCGGTCCTCCAGGGCGCCGGCGCAGCCGACCCAGTACAGGTACTCGACCTCGGTGAGGTCCTCGATGTCCTTGCCGACGACCGGCACCTCGAAGTCGAGCTCCTTGAGCCACTCCAGGCGCTGCTTCTTCGCCAGGCCCCAGGGGTTGCCCTTCTTCTCCAGGTTCTTGAGCATCGTGCCCGCCTCGGACGGGAACGCGGACTCGATCATCACCTGGTAGCGGCGCATGTCGACGATGTGGTCGACGTGCTCGATGTCGACCGGGCACTGCTCGACGCAGGCGCCGCAGGTGGTGCAGGACCACAGGACGTCCGGGTCGATGACGCCGTTCTCCTCGACCGTCCCGATCAGCGGGCGCTCGGCCTCGGCGAGAGCGGCGGCCGGAACGTCCTTGAGCTGCTCCTCGGTGGCCTGCTCCTCGCCCTCCATGGACTTGCCGCCACCGGCGAGCAGGTAGGGGGCCTTGGCGTGCGCGTGGTCGCGCAGCGACATGATGAGCAGCTTCGGGGAGAGCGGCTTGCCGGTGTTCCACGCGGGGCACTGCGACTGGCAGCGGCCGCACTCGGTGCAGGTGGAGAAGTCGAGCAGGCCCTTCCAGGAGAAGTGCTCGACCTGGGAGACGCCGTAGACGTCGTCCTCGCCCGGGTCCTCGAAGTCGATCGGCTCGCCCTTGGAGGTCATCGGCAGCAGCGCGCCGAGGGAGACGTCGCCGTCGGCCCGACGCTTGAACCAGATGTTGGGGAAGGCCAGGAAGCGGTGCCAGGCGACACCCATGTCGGTCTTCAGGGCGACCGTGATCATCCAGATGAACGAGGTCGCGATCTTCAGCCCGGCGAAGAAGTAGGTGAGGTTCTGGAGCGTGGAGACGTCCAGGCCCGACAGCGCGTTCACCACGGGGTACGAGATGAAGAAGGACGCCTCGTAGCTGTCGACGTGGTGCTGGGCGCCTTCGAGGGCGTGCAGCATGAAGATGCAGACGCCGACGATGAGGATGACGGCCTCGACGAAGTACGCCTGGCCGAAGTTCGAGCCCGCGAAGCGGGACTTGCGGCCCGGCTTGTTGGGCTTCGACAGCTGGCGGATCACGATGAGCGCCGCGATGCCGAGGACCGTCATCGTGCCGATGAACTCGACGAAGATGTTGTACGGCGCCCACTCGCCGATGATCGGGAGCAGCCAGTCGGCCTGGAACAGCTGGCCGATGGCGTTCACGATCGTCAGCAGCAGCGAGAAGAAGCCGACGGCGACGAACCAGTGCGCGAAGCCGACGATGCCCCACTTGTTCATGCGGGTGTGGCCGAGGAACTCCTTGGCCACGGTGACGGTGCGCTGCACGGGTTCGTCGGTACGCGTCCCGGCGGGGACGTTCTGGCCGAGCCGCATGTGGCGGTAGATCTGCGCGATGGCTCGGACGAACAGAGCCACGCCGACCACGATCAGGGCCAGCGACACGATGATCGCGGCGAGTTGCATTTGGGGGCTCCTCGGGCCTGCGAGGGAAGTCTTCTCGGGACGGGTCGGGACGGATGCTGATTACTAAGCGGTAACTTAGGTCGTCCGTCTGAGACTACCCACTTACCCGTTCGCAATGTAGTCGCCGGGCTGGTGATCTGTGTCGCGCAGGTAGCCCTTACGCGGGCCTGCGCGGGGCGGCCAAGCCGATCGTGTTATTCACCCCATATTTGGACATAGCGGAATAACTTATGGGGATGAGCGCACCGTTGACGACTTCGCCCTCCACCCATCTGATCACCGGAGGTGCCGGCTTCGTCGGCTCGCACCTCACCGACGCGCTGCTCGATCTGGGGCACACCGTCGTCGTCCTCGACGACCTGTCCACGGGCGACCGCGCCAACCTCGCCACCGCCTGGCCCAGCCCGAAGCTCCGCTTCGTACGCGGCTCGGCCCTCGACGACCGCCTCGTCGACGAGCTCGTCAGCCGCTGCGACACGGTGGTCCACCTCGCCGCCGAGCGCGCCAGCCCGGTCGTCGCGGCCGCCCACCGGCACGGCCGCCGCCTGCTCCTCGTCGACTCCGACGGCCCCCACGGCGGCGAGGGCTACAGCGGCACCGACGTGACGCGGGTCCGCCTGCACGACACCGTCGGCCCGCGCCAGTCGCCCGCGCGCGGCGCCCTCGTGCCGCGCCTCGCCGGGCAGGCGGTCGCGGGCCTGCCGCTCACCCTGCACGGCGACGGCACCCGGCGGCTGCGCCTCACGCACGTCACCGACACGGTCGACGCGCTGGTGCGGCTGCTCGCCGAGCCCGCCGCGGCCGGGCGCGCCTTCGACGTCGCCGGGGACCAGGAGACGGCCGTCGCCGACCTCGCCGGCATCGTGGTGGAACGTTCCGGCTCCGCGTCACCGCTCCGCTTCGTCCCGGACGAGGGGGCGGGCGCCCCCGGCGGACCGGCGCCCGACACCCGGCCACTGCGCGAACTCACCGGCTGGCAGCCGGGCCTCGGCCTCACCGACATCGTGGACGCGGCCCTCGTCGACGCGGGCCGCGCGTCCGGCGCCGTTCCCGCCGCGACGGTCGGGGCCTGACATGAGGATCGCGGTCGTCCACGGTTTCGGTGCGCCGGGCGGCGAGGACGAGGCCGTGCTCGACCAGGTCGCCGCCCTCACCCGGGCCGGGCACGAGGTGCGCCTCGTGACGGTCGACCGGCGCGGGAACGGGCCGCTCGCGGCGCTGCGCGCGTTCGGGCCCGACGTGGTGCACGTCCACCACCTGTTCCCCGCCTTCGGGCGCGCCTGGATCGCCGAGTGGACCGGCCCCGTCGTCGCCACCCTGCGCCGCGGCCGCCCCCGCGGCGCCCGGTTCGCCGCGCTCCAGTTCGGGTGGACGGCGCGCGGGGACCTGCGGCAGGACCCGCTGCTGCGCCGGGCCGACCGGCTCGTGGCCCTCTCGGAGACCGGCCGGGACGCGTACGCGCGGGCGGGGCTGCCCAGGGAGCGGCTCGACGTGGTGCCGGACTTCGTGCCCCGGGCCGTGGAGGCGGCGGCCGAGGGCGGCGACGCGTGGGTGTGCGTGGGGCGGCTCGCGCCGGACAAGGGCGTGCTCGGACTGCTGCGCCGCTGGCCCGCCGGTGAGCGCCTCGACGTCGTCGGGACGGGGCCGCTGGAGGGGCGGTGCCGGGCGGCGGCGCCCGCCGGGGTGCGGCTGCGCGGGGCCGTGGGGCGTGGGGAGCTGCGGCGGGAGCTGCCGGGGTACCGGGGGATCGTGCTGCCGGGGCCGGTGGCTCCGCTGGTGTACGCGGAAGCGCTCGCGGCGGGGCTGCCGGTGCTGGCCTTCGAGGGGGCGGCCGGGGCGGTGGTGCCGCGCGCCGTGCGCGCCGAGGGCACCGGGACCGTGACGGCGCCGGACGCGCACCTGCCCGACGCGCTGGATGTCGCGGGCAAGGTCTTCCCGACGCTGCGGGAGCACTGCCGCGCGGTGTACGCGAAACGGTACGGGGAAGCCGTGTGGGTCGAGCGGATCGAGCGGCTGTACGCCTCGCTCGCAGCGTAATTTCGCGTCATCACTCCCGTACTGACTGACAAAAGGCCAGGTCAGAGCCATGCCTTCAGCGGTCTGCCGATAAGGGCAGGATAAAACTTGAGTGGGGCTGACTCAGGTCTGTTGACGCCGAGGGGGGAGGTGTTGCAGTCTTGAGCCAGTTCCACTCAAGTAGGTAGCTGGAGGAATCGAAATGGCACGTGCGGTCGGCATCGACCTGGGCACGACTAACTCCGTCGTCAGCGTTCTGGAGGGCGGTGAGCCCACCGTCATCGCGAACGCCGAGGGCGCCAGGACCACGCCGTCCGTCGTCGCTTTCGCGAAGAACGGCGAGGTGCTGGTCGGCGAGGTCGCCAAGCGCCAGGCGGTCACGAACGTGGACCGGACCATCCGCTCGGTGAAGCGCCACATGGGCACCGACTGGAAGATCGATCTGGACGGGAAGGACTTCAACCCGCAGCAGATCTCGGCGTTCATCCTGCAGAAGCTGAAGCGCGACGCGGAGTCCTACCTCGGCGAGAAGGTCACGGACGCGGTCATCACCGTCCCGGCCTACTTCAACGACTCGGAGCGGCAGGCGACGAAGGAAGCCGGCGAGATCGCCGGCATGAACGTCCTGCGCATCGTCAACGAGCCGACGTCCGCGGCCCTGGCCTACGGCCTGGACAAGGACGACCAGACCATCCTGGTCTTCGACCTCGGTGGCGGCACCTTCGACGTCTCGCTCCTGGAGATCGGCGACGGCGTCGTCGAGGTGAAGGCCACGAACGGCGACAACCAGCTCGGCGGTGACGACTGGGACCAGCGCGTCGTCGACTACCTGGTCAAGCAGTTCAACAACGGCCACGGCGTGGACCTCTCCAAGGACAAGATGGCGCTCCAGCGCCTGCGCGAGGCCGCCGAGAAGGCGAAGATCGAGCTGTCCTCCTCCACGGAGACCACGATCAACCTGCCGTACATCACGGCCTCCGCCGAGGGCCCGCTGCACCTGGACGAGAAGCTCACGCGCGCCCAGTTCCAGCAGCTCACGTCCGACCTTCTGGAGCGCTGCAAGACGCCGTTCCACAACGTCATCAAGGACGCGGGCATCAACCTCTCCGAGATCGACCACGTCGTTCTCGTCGGTGGTTCGACCCGTATGCCCGCCGTCGCCGACCTGGTCAAGGAGCTGACCGGCGGCAACGAGGCCAACAAGGGCGTGAACCCGGACGAGGTCGTCGCCATCGGCGCCGCCCTCCAGGCCGGTGTCCTCAAGGGTGAGGTCAAGGACGTCCTGCTCCTCGACGTGACCCCGCTGTCCCTCGGTATCGAGACCAAGGGCGGCATCATGACCAAGCTGATCGAGCGCAACACGACGATCCCGACGAAGCGCTCGGAGATCTTCACGACGGCCGAGGACAACCAGCCGTCGGTGCAGATCCAGGTCTACCAGGGCGAGCGCGAGATCGCGGCGTACAACAAGAAGCTCGGCATGTTCGAGCTGACCGGTCTGCCGCCGGCCCCGCGCGGTGTCCCGCAGGTCGAGGTCGCCTTCGACATCGACGCCAACGGCATCATGCACGTCACGGCCAAGGACCTCGGCACGGGCAAGGAGCAGAAGATGACCGTCACCGGTGGCTCCTCGCTGCCGAAGGACGAGGTCAACCGGATGCGCGAAGAGGCCGAGAAGTACGCGGACGAGGACCACGCCCGCCGCGAGGCCGCCGAGTCGCGCAACCAGGGCGAGCAGCTCGTCTACCAGACGGAGAAGTTCCTCAAGGACAACGAGGACAAGGTCCCGGGCGAGGTGAAGACCGAGGTCGAGGAGGCCGTCACCGAGCTGAAGGAGAAGCTCAAGGGCGAGGACTCGGCCGAGATCCGCACCGCCACCGAGAAGGTCGCCGCCGTCTCGCAGAAGCTGGGCCAGGCCATGTACGCCGACGCCCAGGCCGCGGGCGCCGAGGCCCCTCAGGGTGACGCCCCGAAGGGCGACGCCAAGGCCGACGACGACGTCGTGGACGCCGAGATCGTCGACGAGGACAAGGACCGCAAGGACGGTGCCGCGTGACGGAGGAGACCCCGGGCTTCGAGGAGAACGAGAAGCCTGACGTCCCCTCCGGCGCCACCTCCGACGACGCCGAGCCGCAGGACGCTCCCTCCGACAAGGAGGGGGCGGCCCCGGCCGGGGACTCAGCTTCCGCATCGGACGTTGCCCTGACGGCGCAGCTGGACCAGGTGCGTACGGCGCTCACCGAGCGCACCGCCGACCTCCAGCGCCTTCAGGCCGAGTACCAGAACTACCGGCGCCGTGTGGAGCGGGACCGCGTCACGGTCAAGGAGGTCGCCGTCGCGAACCTCCTGTCCGAGCTGCTTCCCGTCCTCGACGACGTGGGCCGGGCCCGTGAGCACGGCGAGCTCGTCGGCGGCTTCAAGTCCGTCGCCGAGTCGCTGGAGACGGTCGCCGCGAAGATGGGCCTTCAGCAGTTCGGCAAGGAGGGCGAGCCCTTCGACCCGACCGTGCACGAGGCCCTGATGCACTCCTACGCGCCGGACGTCACGGAGACGACCTGCGTGGCGATCCTCCAGCCGGGCTACCGGATCGGCGAGCGCACCATCCGCCCCGCGCGGGTGGCCGTGGCCGAGCCGCAGCCGGGCGCGCAGGCCGGTTCGTCCGACGAGGCGGCCGACAAGGACGCCGAGAAGGAGAACGGTGGCCCGGAAGAGGGCTGACGTCATACACGTAACAGGAACAGGTGAGGAGGGACGTCGAGGCCGATGAGCACCAAGGACTTCATCGAGAAGGACTACTACAAGGTCCTCGGCGTCCCCAAGGACGCCACCGACGCCGAGATCAAGAAGGCGTACCGCAAGCTCGCCCGCGAGAACCACCCCGACGCCAACAAGGGCAACGACAAGGCGGAGGAGCGCTTCAAGGAGATCTCCGAGGCGAACGACGTCCTCGGCGACCCCAAGAAGCGCAAGGAGTACGACGAGGCGCGCGCCCTGTTCGGCGGCGGCGGGTTCCGGCCCGGCCCCGGCGGCGCGGGCGCGGGCGGCTCGTTCAACTTCGACCTCGGCGACCTCTTCGGAGGCGGCGCCCAGGGCCAGGGCGGACAGGGCGGCTTCGGCGGCGGCATCGGTGACGTGTTCGGCGGTCTGTTCAACCGGGGCGGCGCGGGCGCGGGTACGCGGACGCAGCCGCGCCGGGGCCAGGACATCGAGTCCGAGGTGACGCTCAGCTTCACCGAGGCCGTCGACGGGGCCACGGTCCCGCTGCGGATGTCCTCGCAGGCCCCCTGCAAGGCGTGCTCCGGCACCGGCGACGCGAACGGCACACCGCGCGTGTGCCCGACGTGCGTCGGCACCGGGCAGGTCTCGCGGGGCGGCGGTGGCGGCTTCTCCCTCACCGACCCGTGCGTGGACTGCAAGGGCCGCGGCCTCATCGCCGAGACCCCGTGCGACGCCTGCAAGGGCAGCGGGCGGGCCAAGTCCTCCCGCACCATGCAGGTCCGGATCCCGGCCGGGGTCTCCGACGGCCAGCGCATCCGCCTGCGCGGCAAGGGCGCTCCCGGTGAACGGGGCGGCCCGGCGGGCGACCTGTACGTCGTGGTCCACGTGGACGCGCACCCGGTCTTCGGCCGCAAGGGCGACAACCTCACGGTCACCGTCCCGGTGACGTTCACCGAGGCGTCGCTCGGCGGCGAGGTCAAGGTGCCCACGCTCGGCGGTCCCGCCGTCACCCTGAAGCTGCCCGAGGGCACGCCGAACGGGCGGACGATGCGGGCCCGCGGCAAGGGCGCGGTCCGCAAGGACGGCACGCGCGGGGACCTGTTGGTGACGGTCGAGGTGGCCGTCCCCAAGGACCTTTCGGAAGACGCCCGTTCGGCCCTCGAGTCGTACCGCAAGGCGACTGAGGACACCGACGTGCGGGCAGAACTGTTCAAGGCCGCGAAGGGAGCGTGAGTGTGATGGACGGGCAGCACGGCCGTCGGCGCAGCAACCCGTACGAACTGACCGACGAGACGCCGGTGTACGTCATCTCGGTGGCGGCACAACTGTCCGGCCTGCACCCGCAGACCCTGCGCCAGTACGACCGCCTCGGCCTGGTCTCGCCCGACCGCACGGCCGGGCGCGGCCGGCGCTACTCGGCGCGCGACATCGAACTGCTGCGCACGGTGCAGCAGTTGTCGCAGGCCGAGGGCATCAACCTGGCAGGCATCAAGCGCATCATCGAGCTGGAGAACCAGGTCGCCGCGCTCCAGTCCAGAGTCGCCGAGCTCTCCGCCGCGGTGGAGACCGCCGCCTCCGCCATCCAGCAGCGCGAGGCCGCGGTGCACGCCTCGTACCGCCGGGACCTGGTCCCCTACCAGGAGGTCCAGCAGACCGGCGCGCTGGTGGTGTGGCGCCCGAAGCGCGCGAAGGACTGACACCCGCACACAGGTGAAGGGGCCCGCCGACCATCATGGTCGGCGGGCCCCTTCGCATGTCCCGGTCCACCGCCTCACCGGCCCGTCGACTGCCAGACCGCGACCACCAGAGCGGCGCACGAGGTCAGCGCCGCGAGCGACGGCAGGGGCCAGCGGGAGCGTTCGAGGGCGTCGAGCCGGTCCTCGTGCTCGCCCAGCGTCTTGTCCGTCTGATCGGCGCGCTGGAGCACCAGCGCCAGATTGCCCTGGGTGGCGGCGAAGCCGACGTCCACGGAGCGGCGCAGCCGCTCCAACTCCAGGGCCACATCGACCTGTTCACCCACTCCTCCGTCTCCTCTCATGCGCGGGGCACGCGCAGCTTGTCCCAGCTGGTGCGGCCCGGGATGCCGTCGGCGTCCGCGCCCGAGTAGCCGAGCCGGCGCTGCCAGGCCGCGTACGAGGCCACGTCGGCCGCGGTCCACTCCGGGCCCGGCCCGACCCGGTACCGTCCGCAGCCCTCCGCGACGAGGCGTCTGCCGACGGCCGTGATCAGGGCGCTGCGGCGGCCCGGGACGAAGAAGGCGGCGCCGGGGAAATCCGCGTACGAAGAGGGCTTCGGGGGCTTCGGGGTGGTGCCGAGGCGGGCCTCGACGCGGGTGCGCATGCCGGGCATCGAGAACGACGGGTCGATCTTGCGGCGGGTCCACTCCTTGTGGCCGACGACGCTCGCCGCCGTCCAGCCGTGGGCGCGGCACAGGGCGGCGGAGAGCCGTTCGACGGCGGTGAGTTGGGGCGAGGGGTAGGGGTCCCGGCCGTTGCCGAGGTTCTCGATCTCGAAACCGTAGAAATGGATGTTGCCGTCGACGGAGTCGGGGCCCGGCGGGGAGGGCAGGGCCCGTTCGGCGCGGACGGCCGCGTACACGGCGGCCGAACCGGAACCCGCGTGGTTGGTGCGGCCGTAGCCGACCAGGTGGACGGTGCCGTCCTTCGCGACCAGGCCCGCGCAGAGCGGACCCGGCAGGGCGGCGGTGCCGTCGCGGCACAGGGCGAGGCTGTCGCGGCCCGCGGTGTGGTGCAGCATGACGCCGTTCACCGGGCCCCACGGGCCCTTGTGATCGCGGTTGTGCGTCTGCCAGTCGGCGTGTTCACGAATCCGTACGCCCTCGTCGCGCAGGGCGCGGGCGAAGGCGTACGCGGTCAGGGGTGTGGCCACCGGGCGCTCCTACGGGATCGGGTCGACGCGGATGAAACGCGTGTCGAAGTAGGCGGTGTTCGTGGTGGCGCTGGAGCGGTAGGCGGGGGTCGCCGTGTGGGTCGTGCCGACGGCGAGGCTGCTCACCAGGAACTGTGCGGAGACCGAGGTACGGCTGGTGATCTGGATCGCCGCCGAGCGGTTGTCGTCCGCGGCGAGGACCACCGTGCCGGCGGCGTTGCGGATGTTGGCCGACATGTACGAGGTGCCGCTGGCGGACGACCGGATGTAACTGCCCACGGTGACGATGACCTGGCCGGACGCCGGGACGGTGAACGTCGCCGCCATCGGGTCGCCGCCGGCGTTGGAGAGGGTCTCCACGTACGAGGTCGACGCGGTGTCCCCGTCGTCGACGTTGACCCGGTACACCGGCACCGGGGCGATCGGCACCCACGCGGTGCCGGTGTGGTACATCATCCGGCCGGGCGTGCCGATCCAGGCGACCATGCCGGCGACCGGGGCGGGCAGTTTGGCGTCGCGGGTCGCGGTGTCCGGGAAGCGCATGACGAGGCGGCCGTCCGCGGCGTCGGCGAGCGCCTTGAGATGGGCGGGGAGGTCGGCGGGATCGGTGGCCTGAGGGTAGGGGAGCGAGCTGACGGGGGTGTACTGGATGGTCACGGGGACTCCTCGACGGTGACGGTGAGCAGGGCGTCACCGAGTGGTTGTTGTTCGACGGGCACCGGTTCCTGGTACGAGGCGAGTTCTTCGAGGAGGGCGTCCGGCGGTTCTACGGGGGTGGGGGTGTCGGAGGATTCGGGCACGGTGCACTCCGTGGGTTCGGCGGGATCACGGTGTCGTGGCGCGGCGGACGTCCGACCACGTCGGGTTCGCCGCGCGCATCGCGGCGAGCGTGGCGTACGAGGCGGTCACCGTCGCGTAGGTGCGGGAGAGGTCGGGGGCGGGCGGGAGCGCGGGGGCGTCCGGGGTGAGGCCGGTGTCGGCGGGGACGCCGTTCGCCGCCACGCCGCGCAGGCTCAGCGTCTGCTGGACCCCGCCCCCCGCCGCGGCGGAAGCCGTGATGCCGACGACCCAGGCCAGGGTGTCGAGCGCGGCGCCCGACGTGTCGACGACGCGGACCACGTCGCCGAGCTGGATGCGGGGGTCGTACAGGACCTGGACGTCCTCCAGGACCGGCACGGGGAACTCCCCGGCCGACCGCATCGCCGCCGCCAGCTCCCGTGCGGCGCCGAGGTCCTGGACCCATTCCGACTGGTCCCCGTAGAACTCCTGGCGTCCGTACCACTTCTCGCTGTCGCTGTCGGCGACATAGGAGACGGCCTGCCGTTCCACGGGGTCCCGGTCGGGCCGGATCGGCAGGATCCGGATGGACGGGCCGCCCTTCTGGTCGACCGTGTAGAGGCGGGACGCCGTGCGGTTGGTCAGGCGCAGCACGATCACCCCGTTCTCCCGCCGCACGAGCGCGTCGACGGCGCCCTTGACCGCCGTCGTGCCCGCCGCGTTCTGCGTGGCGACCCGGAACGAGGATCCGGCGGTGGCGACGGAGTCGTCGTCGGTGTCGGGCGGCCCGACATCCAACTCGTCCTCGCCGAACGTGTAGTTGACCGTGAGGGAGCCGCCCGCCGGGATCTCCCGCACCACCGTGTCCGTGATCAGCTCTCCCGCGACCGCCCGGACCGCGCTCCAGTCCGCGGCGGGCTGCACGCAGTAGTTGCGGCAGGCGTCGATCTCCTCGGTGACGGTGAGCGCGGCGATCGAGCGCACCGAGGTCAGCGTCAGGTCCGGGGTGGTCGGCGTGGACGCGAAGCGCGTGAAGTTGCGCCAGCGGAAGCGGCCGCGCTCGTCGAGCTCGGCCGTGGACATGCTCGCCTTGGCGATCTGTCCGATGGCCTCCCACTGGGAACCGGACACCTTGGGGATGGTGCGCAGCGGCAGGATCGCGTCGTCCAGGTCGGCGGTCTTGTCCCACTGGCCGGCCTGGGTGAACTCGGCGACGCTCGGAACGGCGGCGAGGCCGCTCGTGACCTGCACCCCTTCCGTCGCCATCGACGTGATCAGGCGGATCTTGCGCAGCTCGGCCACCGGCTGCGGACCGTTCGCCGCGGTGAACGCGCCGGTGCCGCCGACCCACGTGGTGCCGTCGGGCGCCGTGATCAGCGGGGTGACCTGAGGCAGCGCCCGGCCGCCCGTCGACGCGTACACATCGACGTACGCGCCGATGTGCCATACGCCGCGCTGCGCCTTCATCGCGGTGGCGTTCTGGCTCCAGGTCAGTCCGCTGCCCGGTACCGCCGCGTCGCTGCTGAGCGACCACGCGGTGACGGTGCCTTTGGTGAAGTCGAGCGCGAGGGACAGGGTGCCGTTCGCGGTGCCGGTGCGGTTCAGCTCCAGGTCGAGGCGGACGGTGGAGCCGATGCCGACGGCGTTGTTCACCCATGCCTCGGCGAGCAGCCTGCTGCCCGGCACGGTGACGCGGCTGCGCGGGAACCAGGAGGCCGTGACGCCGGTCTCGCCGGCCGGGAGCCCGCGCGGCACGAGGGCCATCTCGTGCGGTGCCCCGGTCCGCGACCACGTGTAGTGCCGCGGGTCCGGCAGGTCCTCCGGCATGCCGTACGACGTCGCGAACCCGCCGTGGAGGGTGGCGTGCACGAGGGTCAGCGGGGCCCCCGCGACGAACTGCGGGCCCCGTGCGGGCGGGCTCGTCAGGAATCCGGCCTGCCGGAGCAGTTCGTCGACGCACCAGGTGGCGGTGGCGACCGGCCGGCCCCAGTACAACCCCGTGTAGGGGCGCGGGAGTTCGGCGGGTGAGCGCAGCCGTTCGGCGCCGTCGAGCGCGGTCAGCTGCACGGTGTCGGTGCCGGAGGCCGCAGACCGGTTGCGCAGGGTGCCGCGGAAGGCGGGCAGGGTGTCGGAACCGCCGCCGAGCCCCGTCTCGTGGACGACGCTCTGGCCGGGGCGGGCGAGGTCACCGGTGGCCCGGTCGGCCCACGCGGAGTACAGCTCCGGCGCCAACTCCGTTCCTCTGCCGCCCAGTTGCAGCTGGAGCTGTGCGGAGGAGCTGCCGGAGAACGCCCGCATCGCGGCCGGCAGATCGGTCGCGTACGAACGCTCCAGCTCCCAGGACTGCACCTGGTCGCTGACGTCCCGCCCGCCGAGCCGGGTGGTGTGCGTGGCGGTGCGCTCCCCGGCGCCGAGCGCGGCCTCGGTGGCCTGGTCAGCCTGTTGCACGGGACACCTCCACGAGTTCGAGACTGATGCTGCGGTAGGGCAGCGGGAGGCCGGGGGTATCGGTGTACGAGGTCACGGCGAGCTGCGGGAGGCCGTCGCCGGGGATGGTGTGCGCGGCCCCGTCGTCGTACGAGAGGCAGGCCCCGGCCAGCGAGTACGTGCCGGCGGTGCCGGGCGTCGCGCACGGGGTGGCGAAGACGGCCCCGGCGGGCACGGTGGCGGCGAGGTAGGGGCCGGTCGCGGAGGGGCCGGAGAGATAGGTCCCGTCGGCCTTCTTGAAGTCGATGTTCACGCCGACGGTGCCGAGCGCGGCCATGGCGCTGGGCGCGCGGAACGAGATCCGGGTGCCGGGCGCCACCGGGAAGTTGCCCTGCCACGGCACGCACCGCCAGCCGAGCTTGCTGGTCGCGTCGGCCGCCGTGAACGCGAAGGTGCCGGGCGCGGCGGCGACCTCGACGACCGCTCCGGTCGCCGACACCTTGAACCACTGGTCGAGCCCGCTGGCGTCACCGGCTCCCGGCACGCCGCGGCCCGCGGCCTGGGCGGCGCCGAGCACATTGCCCGCGACCGGGTCGACGAGGACGAGCGGGCCAGGGCCGTCGATCCGCCGGGCGAGCCGGTCGAGGGCGCGGGCGTCGGCGGGCGGCAGCCGGTCCCAGCTCAGCTTCGTACGGCGGGTGGTGGAGGCGGTTCGGGTGACGGTGACGAGGCCGCCGAGCGATTTGAACTCGCTGACGCCGAGGTCGGCGCTGCGGTCGAAGGACGTGGTGACCTGGTCGATCTCGTACAGGGAACCCGGTGCGCCGATCCACAGATTGCTGCCCATTGATGCACACCCCTTTCGGTGAGGCCGCCCTAGCGGCGGGCGAGTTGGCGCTGGCCGAGGAAGACGGCGCGGGCGATGGTCTGCGAGTCGACCTGGATGTGGACGGGCCGGTCGGCGAGCCTTTCGACGGCGGCGGCGAGCCGTTCCACGGCGGAGCCGCCGCCCGGGTGGTGCCCGAGCATCGCGCTCAGCTTCGACAGCGGGATGACCGCCTCGTCCTCGCCGCCCTCACCGACGACGGCGAGCCGACCACCGGTCCGCGCGCCGATGACGCCGCCTTCGGCGAGCGTCGGAATGTTCGGGATCCTCGGCAGATTGATGCCGAATTCCTTGCCGCCGACGACCGGCACCCAGCCCGGAATCTTCACGTGAATCTTGTTCAGGCCGCCGATCATGGCGTTCATGCCGCCGATGTAGGCGCGGGGCAGGGCCGTGAAGGCGTTGATGATGCCCTTCATGACGGCCTTGATGGGCCCGGAGTGGGACTTGATGGCGCCGGATATCGCGTTCCAGGCCCACTTCACGCCCTTGGCGAGGACCTTGGCCACCTTGTCCATGTTGATGAACTGGCTGATGATCGGCGCGAGCAGCGTCATGATCAGCCCGAAGGCATTCGCCTTCATAGCGATGTTGAGCCCCTTCTGGGCGACCGTCGCTCCCTTCAGCCCCTTCCCGAGCCCGGTCATCGACTTGCCGCTGCCGGTGGCGGACTTGCCGGCCTTCCCGACGGACTTCTCGACGGCGTCGGACTGGCGTTTTACGTTGCGGAGGGCGGTCTGGGACCTGGTGGCGGACGACCTGAGTTTGTCCAGCGACGACTTGAAACGGTCGGTGGACGTCTTGGACCTGCCGAGTGACGTGTTGGCCGAACGCACGCCCGTGCCGAGCCTGTTGACGGCGCTCTGGCTCTGGGTGACGGATGTCTTGAGCCGCGTGACCGCTGTGCTCGCGCTGGTCGACCGGCTGCTGAGTCGGCTGATGCCGGTACTGGCGTTCGTGAGCGCCTGCTTGAGATTCATGGGCGATCACCTCCTTGCGGGACGGTTGTCCGGGTCATCCGAGAGCGACGGTCAGGGCGTTGACGCGGGCCTCAAGACGTTGAAGTTGAGTCGTGGAACCACTGAGGTTCGGTGAGGCGCTGGCCCGCACCTGCTCGCGGGTGCGCCCGCTCGCCCTGGACATCGAGGAGACGCGCCGTTCCAGGGCGTTGATGCGCCGGTTGGAGTTGCCGACCTTCTGGTGGGCATTCGTGACGAGGTCCTGGAGTCGGCCGAGTCCGCGCTCCATGCGGGCCAGCCTGGCTTCGGCCTCATCGATGACCCGTTGGCGCCGCTCGCGTTCCGCGCGCTTCACCGGCAACAGGAAGCCGTGCTTGCCGCGTTCAATGTTCTTCTTCGCGAGCAGCCGTTCCACGATCGGCTCCAGGCTGAAAAGGGACGGCAGTTCGAGTTTGGCGAGAACGAATCCGGCGGCAAGCCCGATGATTTCTTTCTTGTGGTTCTCCCAAATCTTGGGCGCTGTTTCCTTTTCGACCCACTGCTGGGTCGCGAGGTCGCCCTTGGTGCTCGTGAAGGCTGCGGATTTTATGGACGCCCGAAGGTCCTGGATCTCCTTGTCCAGTTGGGCTGGGGTCTTGTCTGCCATTTCCCTCTACCTTTGCGTTGTGTGCCTTGGTAGCATCCGCGGTCGGATCGCCATGGCTGTCGGAGTGGAGGGTTTTCCCGTGATTCCAGATATCGTGTATCAAATCGCCCTGATTGTCGGTGGTTTAGGGGCGATGGGCTGGGGCGTGGTGATAGCGCTGATGAGCTTTGGCGAATACCGCAGGAAGGTGACCCGGAGAGTCGAGATTCTGGCGACGATCAACATGCCGCACGGGACCGAGTACAGGTTTCGTGCGGTCGAGAAAAAGGGGCCGAGTTCGCGACCGGGTGGCGACGATGAATGGACGGCGGGCCGGCCGGAGAAGTTCGGAGACCGGACTTTTGGAGTCGGGCAGTTCGTCACCTTCGACTACGATCCGAAGAACCCGGCTTTCCTCTATCCTCCGGGGCGATATCCGCGCATTCGCGCGTGGGGGATTCCGCTCGGCGCGCTGCTCATGGGCGCGCTCGCCGCTGCGATCGGTGTCGCGTCGTTCGGCTAGCCGAAGAACCGGCGCAGCTCCTGTGGGGTGGGCAGGGCGTCCGGCGTCGACGTGTCCGTGTCGGGCGGATCCTGCTGGCCGGGACGCTTCACGGGGACCGGGGGGTCGAGTGGTTCGCTGTCCTCGTCACGGTTGACGGTGGCGAACATCCAGTTGGCTTCCTGGAGTTGATCCACGGCGTGCGCGAGCAGATAGTCGCTCACCGTCCATTCGGCGCCTTCACCGTGCAGTTCCCGTGCGAGCGCGCTGTCGCGCGGCAGGTGCTCGACGAGCACCGCGAGCCGCCGCGAGGACAGCTCGCCGCGGTGCCAGTCCAGCAGGTCCACGCCGTAGTGGCGCAGCAGATCGGCCTCGATGGCCCCGGCGTGCTCTTCGACGAGCTCGCCGAGGCTCAGCCTTCCCCCAGGCCGAGCCCGGTCTCCTTGCCGTAGGCCTCCAGGATCGCGGCGATGTCCTGCATGGTGATGTCGTGCTGCTCGAAGCGCGCGAACTGCTGGTCGCCGAGGAGGAGCCGGAACAGGCCGTCCACGTCGTTGTCGTCGAGGTCGCGCAGCTTGCGGGCCGTGGCGCGGCCGAGTTCGGTGGGCAACTCGAAGGTGTCGCCGTCGAGTTGGAAGGACCAGGTGCGGCCGAGTGCCTCCAGGCGCTGGGCGCGGGCGGCGTTGACGTCGAAGCCGGGCATGCGGGGACTCCTTGGGAGAGGTGGGGTGGCGGAGACGGGTGCGGGGCCGCGGACGGCCCCGCCCCCGTGGGCTCGCTTACGCGTACGCGTCGTCCTTCATCAGCCACGTGGCCAGCGGCTGCGACGTGTCGTCCTGGGCGAACGCCGTGAAGGTGATGCCGAGCTTCAGCGCACCGGTCCGGGTCATCGACAGTTCCTCGGTCTCGGTGACCTGGCCGCGCGGCACGATGAGCCGGTAGACGACCGGCGAACCGCCCTTGCTGTCGGTGAACTCGAAGCCGAGCTGACGCTCGTCCGCCGTCGGGTTGGAGGTCAGGTCGTACTTGAAGGTCCCGGCCTCCGCGCCGGTGGTGGCGACGGCGGCGGTCGCCCCGCCGCCCATGAAGAACGGCAGCGTCGTCTTGTTGAACTGCATGAGCTGGAACTTCAGCGTCAGCTCACGGTCGGAGTAGATGTAGCGCAGCGCGCTCACCGACTGCCAGCCGTCGACCTGGTCGATCTTGTCCTTCTTGGCCAGCTTCACGCCGTCGGTGGAGGTGTACCCCAGCTCGGTCCACCCGGTCGGCCAGGACGCCTTGGTGTCGATGGGACCGACGACGGCCGGGCTGGCACCGTACGGGGCGACGAGCACCTTGCCGGTGCCGGCGACGCGGATCTGGGAGCTGGTGTTGGGAGAAGGCATGCGAACTCCTTGTGAGCGTGCGGTGGTTGAGGGCTACGAGGGGCTGATCGACAGCCGCAGGGTGGTGAGGTACCGGCTGCTCGCCGGGCGGTTGTAGTCGGGCAGCCAGCGCGGCCCGTCCGCCTCGGCGACATCGGTGACGAGGGCGGTGCCGTACGTCGTGCCCTCCAGTTCGACGGCACAGGCGCGGGCGGCGAGCGAGACGCCGTGCGCGACCGTCTTGTCGGCCGCGTACACCTCCAGGTCGACCAGCGGATGGTCGAGCGCCAGATCGTCGACCCAGGCGCCGCCGGCCCGGGAGACCAGGACGGTCTTCTGGGTGCCGTCGAACCCGGCGGGCGGCCGGTTGTCGACGGTCACGCCCGCCATCTCGGTGCGGTTCTTGAGGAAGTCGACGACGAGCATCTCGACGTCGGGAAAGTTCAGGACGGCCACATGGACGCTCCTTCGGACCTTCCGGTCCTTCGAGTACGGGAAGTCGCGCGGTGTACGAGCCCGGATCGCGACCGCGACGAGGGAGTCCGGGCAACACGAAGCGGCAGGTCCGCGGCCCCGGTCCGGGGCGCAGCTCTGCCGCTGCTTCAAGTGTGATCCGGGGTCCCGAATCTCGCAACTGGCCTCTGTGGGAGGGGTGTTGCGCAGACGCCGAAGGGCCCGTCGACGCAGGTCGACGGGCCCTTCGGGGTCACACTGGCCTACTTGCCCCTCCCGCGTGCGGCGCGCTCGGCGGCGAACACGTCCTCAAGGCGGTACATCGTTCGCCTCCCCTGTTTCCCGGCCGGTGGGAGGTGTCCGAGCTGCACCCACTTGCGGATGGTCGCGGGCGAGACCCCCGCCTCGTTGGCGGCCAGTTCACCGGTCACGTACGTCACGCGCCGTCCTCCTCTTCGAGTACGTGGCGGCAGACCGGGTTCACGCACATCACCACCGCGCGTTCCGGGAGCGCGCGCAGCGAGACCGAGTCGCAGGCGGGGCAGCGGCCCGGGATGCGTACGAGCTGCTCGGGGTCGCCGGTGGCGCGGGCGCAGCGGCCGGCCATCCGGCGGGCCTCGCTGGTCACGTGCGCGTACAGGTCGGGCACGGCGGCGACCCGGTCGAGGAGTTCGGCGAGGCGGCGCAGTCGTACGGGCACAGGGGCGGGGGACGGGCGGACGGGGTGCAGACCGAGCCGTTCGCGGACCGCCTCCTCCAGCTCGACGACGCCGTCGGTGACGTCGCGCAGGGTGTCGGAGACGTAGAGCCGCAGCGGGGCGCGACCGCCGTCGGCGCTCGTGCCGGGGGTGCCGGGGCGGGGTGTCCCGGAGGCGGGTGACGGCGCCAACTCGGCGAGCAGCAGCGGCAATCGCTCGGCCAGGGCGCGCAGCCAGCCGAGGGCTTCGGTGGTGTCACCGGCCGGACGTTCGGTGTGTACGTTCATCGCCGGGTCTCGCTCTCTTCCGTCTGTTCCGGGGTGTCGACCACCCGCCCGTTGCGCCACAGGCGGCCCGCGCAGACGCCGTCGAACCAGGTGTGGGCCGGGTCCACCACGGCTTCGCACTCCTTCCGGATCGGACACTTGTTGCAGGCTCGCAACGTAGGGGTGGCGTCGGAGGGGCTTCGCGTAAAGACGTGATGCGGGGGCAGATCGGCACAGGCGGCGGATCTGCGCCAGTCGAGCTCCTCGTCATGCCTGGCAAAAGCCCTGTTCACCGACGATGGAGAAAGAATCATCGGGTGTGACACGTGTAGCGCCTCCCCACGTATGGGAATATTTGTTCGACACATGCGAACGCGTGTCGAGAGTGACATGTTGCGTGTGCGTGCGCAAGCTGTCGCGATCCGTTACGAGACACAGGGGAGGAGGGGGAGTCCTGGGGGCCAACTGGCCGACGTGGCCGGTGTGTTGTGTACAGAAATCCGGAACTGTGTGCGTGCGCGCACAGCTTTGATGCGCGCGCGCTCGGTACGCTGTGCCCCGCGACGAGGGGAGAGCAGCGTCATGAGCGGTAGCTCGTGGGCACGGGCCCACATCGAGCAGGACCCCGCCCAGGGGCCGGATCAGGTCCCCGACCAGGCGAGAGCCGGCGGGCAGCCGCCCGGCCTGGACGCGTTCGCGGACTGGATCGAAGGTCTGATGCGGGAGCGCGGGTACACCATCGACAGCCCGAGAGGTGGCGGAAAATCGCGCCTCGCGGACGACGCGGGTGTCCACCGGGCCGCCGTCAGCCGGCTGTTGAACCGGCAGAGCATGCCGGATCTGGAGACCATGCGGCGGCTCGCGGTGGCCCTGGGTGTCCCGGTACGGGACATGTTGATCCGGTCCGGGCGGCTCACCGAGCAGGACCTGCCGGTTGGCGACGCCCTGCCAGGGAAGGCAAGGGCCGAAGGGCCGCGTCTGTCACCTGAGGAGGCGGCCCGACGCATGGGAGTACCGCCGGAGTTGCGGGACACCTTCGTCCGCGTGGCGAGGCAGTTCCTGCCGGAAGGCGGCTGAATGGACAGTCAGTGATCAGTCCCAGGGGGACGAAGGGGCAGGGGCGTATGGGTGGCGAAGAGCCCGACGCGCGACGCCGCGCCGGTGAGTTGGTCGCCGAACTCGGCCGGAAGATGGCCGAGTTCGGGCCTGCGGCACTGCGTGTCGTCACCGTCGAGGAGGCCGAGCGCGAACGCATCGACTGGTTCCTCCTGGGCTGGCAGGAGCACGCCCGCCTGGTCTCGGACGAGAGCGGGGAGCCCGCCCCCGCCCCCGGTCACGACGGGCGGAACACCTCCGACACACCACGCGGCACACCACGGGACACACCCCATCCACGTCTGCGCGTGGCGGACGGCGAGGAGGTGTGTCACGGGGAGGCACCGGACGGCGAGGTGGGTCACGGCGAGGTGTCTCGCGACACGGACGGCGAGGGCCACGGCGAGCGGGAAGACGGCGGCCGGGACACGTTCCCCTTACCGGTCGTCGGCGCCGCCGAGGCCGAGGTCCGTGAGCTGATGCCGCACCGTCTCAGGTCCCGGGGACGGCAACGGCCGTAGCCGCGACCGGGGCCGCCGCGTCCTTACCCCGCGTCACGGGCGTGCCCTAGGCTCCCCGCCGTGACCATGAGCGCATGAGCGGCATGAGCGGCATGAGCGGCATGAGGGAGCGGGGGAGCATGGAAACGGTGGAGGAAAGAGTCGAGCAGCTGGCGCGCGAGCTGCGGCGGCTGGGCGGACGCCTGCTGGAGGCCGCGGCGGAACACCCGGACCGGGAAAGGGCACGTCAACTGTCAGCGGCGGCACGGGTGTTGGTGACCTCCGTCATGGTACCCCTGGAGCAGGACGGCACCGCTGTCGCGGACCCGGGCCCGGCGGAAGCGGAACCGCAGGACGCGGTCGCCGTACGGCCGACGCCGTCGGCCGGGGGCGCCCTGGCCGAGCTCATCGAGATGTACGTGTCGAAGCACCAGCGGCAGCTGGACGAACCGGTGATGACCGACCCGTCGCTGCCCTGGGAGGAGCGCAAACCACTGCGCCGCTTCGGGTACGGGGACGAGGCGTACTTCCGGACCGCGCCGCTGTGGCACGACGCCGTACCGAGCCGGGGCAAGCCCGTGGCACGCGTGACCCCCAAGACGGAGGTGCTGCGCCGCATGCACCACCGCTACGTGCTCACGCGCGACCTCGACAGTCCCGAGGGCGAGCTGGCGATCCGCATCCTGCTCGGCTGCAGGGCGATCTGCGGCTCCCGGGCGGTCCGGGACGGCGGCTACTACGAGTGGCACGCGCTCGACGACAAGCTGGCGCCCTTGCAGTGGCGGGCGCTGGTCACCGCCGCGGAACGCACCGCCGAGGCGGGCGCCCGCCTCGGCGGGATGCTCCGGAAGCTGGAGCGGCTGGCCGAGGCCGTCCACAAGCTGGACACGCTGTTCCGGGGGTCGGCCAGTGACCCCGCGCTGGCCGAGGGGATACCCGGCGCCCTGCGGGTGGTGGACGCGATCGTGAAGGAGCTGCCGGGCGCGTGATCCCGCCCCCTCGCGTACCGGCAGGATGGGAGGCATGACCGAGATCCGTACCCCCCGCCTCCTCCTGCGCCGCTGGAACCCCGACGACGACCTCGCCGCTCTCGCCGACATCCAGACCGACCCCGCCGTCATGCGCCGCATCGGCGACGGCGCGCCGCGCTCCCTCGACGAGAGCGCCGAGGACATCGAGCGCTGGGAGGAGGAGTGGGACGACGAGGGCTTCGGTGTCTTCGCCGTCGAGCTGCTCGGCTCCGGCGAGCTGGTGGGCGCGATCGGCCTGTACGTGCCCGATGCCCCGCCGCAGGTGGCGGGGCACATCGGCATCCAGTGGCGCCTCGGCCGCGTCTTCTGGGGCCAGGGGTACGCCTCGGAGGCGGCACAGGCGTGCCTGGAGTTCGCCCTCCAGGACCGGGGCATCGACCGGGTCGTGGCGGTCACCGCCCCCGACGACGCCCCCTCACTGAAGGTCCTCCACAAACTCGGCATGCAGCCGACCGGCGAGGACGAGGGCCAACGCCTCTACGCGATCGACCTGACGGAGTTCCAGGGCTGACCGGCGAGGAACCCGGCCCAGGCGGCGCCGCTCACGGAGAAGTGGGGGGCGCCGGGGGTCTTGGAGTCGCGGACGTGGGTGGTGGCGGGGGTGTGGGCGATCTCTACGCAGTCCGGCTCGCTGCCGCCGCTGCTGTAGCTGCTCTTGAACCAGGCCAGTTCCGGTTCGCGGTTCATAGTTCTCCCAGCACTTGCTCGATGAAGGCCAGCGACCTCTCTGGGGAGAGCGCCTGAGCCCGGATGATGCCACACCGCAGTTCGATGCTGCGGAGCTGCCTCGGGTCCGAGACCGGACGTCCGGCGTAGAGGCCGTCGCAGCGCCCGAGCGCCGTTCCGTCCCTGAATTTCAGCACCTCCATCTCCCCGTCCATTCCGGCGTGGAACTCGCGGTCTGTCGGCATCACCTGGATGTCGACAGTCGGCAACTGACCGATTTCCAGGAGATGTTCGAGCTGACGCCGCAACACCATCTTGCCTCCGATCGGCCGTCGTAGCGTCACCTCTTCCTGAATGAAGCTCAGGTCGGGCGCCGGATCGCGTTCGAAGATCGACTTTCGGGCCGCGCGTGCGCCCAAGGCCCGTTCGATCTGGTCCGAAGACAGAGCGGGGCGGCGCATGGAGAAGAGCGCCTGCGCGTACTCCGGGGTCTGGAGTAGGCCGTGCAGTTTGTGGGCCCAGTACGACGTCAGCTCCACCGCCTTCGCCTCCGTCTCCGCGATGTCCCGCACCTTCTTCGGATACCGCAGCTTCGCCGCGTCCTCCTTCAGCTCCTTCAGGCGCCCGTTCGCGTTCAGTACGTCGTCGGCCCTGTCGAGGTACTCGGGGCGCGGGATGCGGGTGCCGCCCTCGACCTTGTAGATGATGCCCTCGCCGTACCCCATCGCCGTGGCGAGCTCGGGCACCCGCAGCCCGGCGGCCTCCCGCCAGCCCCGCAGCTGGCGGCCGATCAGCGCCATGACCGCCGCGCCCTCCTCGTCGCCCGGCTCGATCTCCCACCCGTCACCGTCCGTCGCCTCGGCCATCCGCTCCGCTCCTCCCGGTCCGCGCACGTTGCGTCAACGGCCGTACCCGTGAGGGGCGTCGGACAGCCTGTACAGCGCTGGACAAACGCTGGACAGTCACCGTACGTGACGGCCGTGTGGCGGGTCAGAGTAGGCAGACGCGGCCACGCTGAGTGACGTGAACCAGGAAATCGCCGAACTCCGCGCTCCCGCCCGTCACTTCAGCGTCCAGCTGTCACCCACGCCACGCGCGGCCCGCCTCGCGCGCCTCCTCGCGGTCGAACAACTCCGCACGTGGGGGCTGGCGTACGTGCTCGACGACGCCGCGCACATCGTCGCCGAACTCGCCGCGAACGCCGTCACCCACGGCCGCCTGCCCGGCCGCGACTTCCGGCTCGTCCTGTACGTCGCCGGGGACGCGCTGCGCATCGAGGTCTCCGACGCCCGGGGCGACCGCCTGCCCCAACCGGTGCCCGGGGTGGGCGAGTCGGGCCGTGGCCTGCTGCTCGTGTCCGCGGTCGCCGACCGGTGGGGCGTCGAGACCGGGCCCGCGCCCCGCAAGACGGTCTGGGCCGAACTGGACCTCGTACGGTCACCGGGGCACGGGAACCCGTACTCCGGTGGCGGGGACGACAAACGATGAGGAACAAACGCGAGGGGCAAAGAAACCAACCCAAGCCCACCCTCCTCCCGCGCCACTCGGACGGGTGAAGAACATCAACTCGGCTTGCGCATATGCCCGTTCGTCCCTCTACGCTCACGCCCAACACCACAACCGCAGACATACGACGGCCCCCGCCGGGACGGCAATCCCGAGGCGAGGGCCTGACCACCAAGGAAGTAGCGCCTTCCCGATGGATACCCAGAACCCTAGCGCGGGCACGCACGTCCCGGGCGGCATCGTCCACGACAACCGCCGTCATCACACACGTTTCACGGTCATCGGCAACCACCTCGCCCAGCACCGCGAACTCTCCGGTCTCGCGATCGGCCTCGGCGTCCACATCCAGTCGCTCCCGGCGGGCTCCCGCGTGGACATCAGAACCCTCGCCGCCCGCTTCCCCGAGGGCACCGTCCGGATCTCCGCCGCCCTGCGCGAACTGGAGCGGCACGGATACCTGCGGCGCGAGCGCCTGCGCACGCCGGACGGCCGGGTGCGCACCCGCACGGTCTCGTGCAACCAGCCGGGCGCCGCCCAGGACCCGCCCGCACCGCCGAGGCCCGTGACCGCGAAGAAGAAGCCGCGCCCCCTGGCCGTCCCCCACCCAGTGAACCCGCGCCCCCACCTCGTCCAGTCCGCCACCGACCTCCTCGCCGCCCTCCACCGCACCGACGCCCGTCTCGTCCTCCCCGCCCGCGACATCGACCGCCTCGCGCCCGGCGTCGCCGCCTGGCTGGAACGCGGCCTCGCCCCCGGCGCCGTACGGCACGCCCTGGTCAGGGGCCTGCCCGACGACCGCCCTGTCCACAGCCCGGCCGCCCTCCTCGCCCACCGCCTGACGGCCGGTCTCCCGCCGTGGCCCGCACCCGCCCCGACGCCGACCGCACCCCCTCCCGTACGCCACCCCCTGCGCAACTGCGACACCTGCGACCACGCCTATCGCGGCCCACTGCCGAACCGCTGCCCCGGCTGCACGGCCCGCGAGCCGGCCACGGCTCCGGCGGACGGTGACCGGTTCCTCTGAAAGGAGCTGATCGGTATGGCCGCCGTTCGTCGCACCACTTCAGCGGCGCCCCGCCCGATACTCTGGGCGAGGCACTTTCTGGAGGACTCGATGAGCACACCTGCCCCGGCGGAGACGAGCTGATCCCGCGTCCCGAGAAGACGCCGGACGCCCTGCGCGCGGCGCTGGCCGCCGTCGCGCCCGCCCGGCTCGCCGAGATGCAGGAGCAGAAGGACGAGGCGTTCGCGAAGGCCGTCGAGTGGCACTCGCTGAGCCCCGTGCGGAGCTGGGTGCTGACGTGGGCCAGGGACATCGAGATCGCGCGGCGACCCGACCTGGCAGCCCGCTACGACCATGCGCGGCAGCACTTGGAGGACGAGGACCCTCGTGCCGCGCGTGAGGCACTGCGTGAGCTGAGCGCGCTTCTTGACGAGGCTTTGCAGGCGGTCCGCGAGTGACCTCTGTGAAACTCCTGTGCACCTTGCGGAGATGTCCGGTATTCGTCGTAACCGGCTTCATGTGAGGAAGTAAAGGACCCGGTTTCGTTGCGGTGTGGCTTCACCTCTTGACGGTGCATGTCCGGACGAGTTGGCTTTCGAGCCACCTCGGTCGCACCGTCGCGGCCACGTCAGGGAGGTATCCGCACATGAACACGCGTATGCGTTGCGCCGCCACGGCCGGCGCCGCATCCGTCCTCTTGGTCTCGCTCACGGCCTGCGGTGGTGTGCTGCCGGGCGACGACGGCGAGCCCAGCGCGTCCGCCACCAAGGGCGACGAGGTCACCATCGGGCTGCTGCTCCCGGAGAAGGAGACCGTTCGCTACGAGAAGTTCGACCACCCCATGTTCGAACGTCAGGTGGCGAAGCTGACGGACGGCAAGGGGGAGGTGGTCTACGCCAACGCGCGGCAGGACGCGAACCTCCAGCGCAAGCAGATGCGGGAGATGATCGCGTCGAAGCTCGACACGATCGTCGTCGACGCCGTGGACGCCGCTGACATCGCCCCCGAGGTGCGCAGCGCCAAGGACGCGGGCATCCACGTCATCGCCTACGACCGGCTCGCCCAGGGCCCGGTGGACGCCTACGTCGGCTTCGACAACGGACTCGTCGGCCAGACCCAGGGCAAGGCGCTGATCACCGCGCTCGGCGGCGCCAAGGCCACCAAGCAGGACAAGGTCGTGATGATCAACGGCTCGCCCACCGACCCCAACGCCGCCGAGTTCAAGTCCAGCGCCCGCGTCGAGCTGAACAACTCGGTGACCGTCGCGAAGTCGTACGACACCGCGGGCTGGAAGCCGTCCAACGCCAAGGCCAACATGACCCAGGCCATCAACGCCCTCGGCGCCGACAACATCGCGGGCGTCTACGTCGCCAACGACGGCATGGCCGGCGGCGTCATCGAGGCGCTGGAGGAGGTCGGCGTCACCAAGCTGCCGCCCATCACCGGCCAGGACGCCGAACTCGCCGCCGTGCAGCGGATCCTGACCGGCGAGCAGTACATGAGCGTCTACAAGCCGTACCCGGACGAGGCGCAGACCGCCGCCGAGATGGCCGTACGGGTCTCGCAGGGGCGGGACATCGAGTTCGAGGCGCTCGCGATGGACCGCACCGACAGCCCCACCGACAAGCAGATCAGGACGGCGAGCGTCAGCGTCGTCGCGCTCACCAAGGACAACATCAAGAGCACCGTCGTCAAGGACAAGATCTTCAAGGTGTCGGAGATCTGCACGCCGAAGTACGAGGAGGCCTGTGCGGCGGCCGGGCTGAAGTAGGGCCCGACGCAGGCCACCGCCGTCGGCGTCGGCGTCAGTCCGGGTCCTCCAGGAGGCCCGACTGGCCGATCAGATAGCCCAGTTGCGCCCTGCTGTCGCTGCCCAGCGTCGCCGCCAGCTTCGCGATGTGCACGCGGACCGTCCGGATGTTCATGCCCAGGCGCTCCGCGATCACCGCGTCGGTGTGGCCCTCGATGAGCAGCCGGGCGATCGTGCGCTGGCGCGTCGTGACGCCGTCCGAGGTCAGCTCCTCGACCGCCGCCTGCGGGAACATCGGCGTGGCCAGCTGCCACAACCGCTCGAACGTGGTGGCCAGATAGCTGATCAGCGCCGGGTGCCGCACCTCCAGCGCCACCGTGCGATCGGGGTTCGCGGGGATGAACGCCACCGTGCGGTCGAGCATGATGAGCCGCTCGGTCACCTCGTCCAGCGTGCGGACCTGGACGTCGCCGACGAGCTGTTCGTAGTGCGCGGTCACGGCGGGCGCGTGCCGGGCGGTGTGCTGGTAGAGCGTGCGCATCCGGCCGCCGCCCGTGAGGAGTTGCTGCTCGCGCGGGAGCGCCGCGGCCAGCCCCCGCGGGGGACGGCGGCCGCCGGGCTGGATGGTGAGCAGCTCCTGGGAGGCCTCGCCCGCGGCCTCGTCGATGGCCTCGTTGATCCGCTGGAAACCCATCAGGACCCGGAACATGGGCGTACTGGGTATCGAGGCGCGCTGCGTTTCGAGGGCGATCAGCGGCGCGAACCGGTCCGCGAGCCGTGAACTGCGCCGCCGCTGCCGGGCGATCTCCTCCTCGTAACCGTCGAGCAGCCGGGGCAGTGCCACCGCCGGGGCCACCGGCCGCAGCGTCGTCGCGTCGTCGTCGGCCGGGACGAGGAGGCCGAACCGGAGCAGACACGGCGCCGGTTCGGCGTCGCGCTGCTCGACGCGGCCCTCGCGCAGCGCCCGCGCGTACAGCTCCTCGCCCTCCCGGCACAGCTCCTCCGCGCCGTGCGCGTGCGGCTCCGGCGGAACGCCGGGCGCGGGGCCCGCCGACTGCGCGACGGGCGCGGGGCCCGCCGCCACCTGCTGTCGGACGTGCGGTTCGGGCGGCGTCACGAATCCTGCTCCAGCATCCCGGACTGCGCGATGAGGTAGCCGAGCTGGGCCCGGCTGCCGCTGCCGAGGGCGGCGGCGATCTTGGCTATGTGGGCGCGGCAGGTGCGCACGTTCATGCCGAGCCGACGGGCGATCGCCTCGTCGACGTGTCCTTCGATGAGCAGTTTCGCGATGGAGCGCTGAACACCGGTGATTCCTTCGGGAGTCGACTCGTACGGGACGTCTTCCTGCAAGGGGGTGGCGCGGTGCCACATGTGGTCGAAGACGTTGATCAGGTACTGCACGAGACCTGGGTGACGCAGCTCAAGGGCCACACTGTCACCGGCCTCGGCAGGGATGAAGGCTACGTCGTGATCACAGATGATGAGCCGCTCGATGAGTTCCTCGAGTGTCCTGATCTCTACCCTGGCCCCCGCCATCTTGTCCATGTACGCGAAGGTGTTCTGGCTGTATCGCACCGTGTGCTGGTACAGCGTGCGCATCGAGATGCCGCGCTCGATGAGGGGCCGGCTGCGCTCCAGCGCCTCGCTCAGCAGATGCTCGCTGCGCCCCCCTCCGGGCTGCACGGTCAGCACTTCGGTGCGGGTCTCGGCGATCGCCTTGTCGAGCGCCGCCTTGATCCGGCCGCCGCCTTCCAGCACGGTGATGGCGTGGGTCGTGGCCGGCATCTGGGCGCTGATGGCCATGAACGGCTGGAAAGCGGCGGTGAGCTCACCGGACAGCTCCCGCCGTTCGTGGATCTCCCGCTCTATCGGCTGGAGGCGCTGGGCGAGTACGACCGAAGGGGGAACCGGGCGCAGCCAGTCCGCGTCGTCCGGATCCGGGTGCAGAAGCGCGAATTCCAGCAGGCAGGGAGCTGACTTGATCTCGGCGCGGGCGACGCGGCCCGCGCTCAGCGCACTGGCGTAAAGACGCTCTCCTTCCGGGCACAGCTCAGTGACCGGATGAGGATGTGTCGCTTTTGGGCTGCTCGTTGGCAAATCTCCACCCCCCAGGGTCCTGAACGTGCAGGAACATGATGCATCGCTCCTGTGGTTTCCACGTGCCCGAATGAGTCATCGTCTGTGGTGCGGGGGAGAAGAAGCCATCAAGTAAGGACGAAGCCGACATGAGTAAGAGAATGCTTCGCTCAGTGCTCGGCGCGGCGGTCGCGACTGGCGCGCTGGCGCTGGCGCTCGGCACCGCCGGCGCCGTCACCAACGACGATGTCGCCTGGGGATCCGCTCAGGTCGGCACGCAGAGCGTCACGACCGTGTCCGGTGCCGACGACGTCGCCTGGGGAGTCGCTCCCGTGACCGGAGGCGGCGGCGAATGATCACCCCGCCCGACGACCGGTCATTACGTCGGGAGATGGCGATCGCCTACCGCTCCGGCTGGCACACCATCGACCTCGTGACCGCGATTCCGAACTCCGGTGACTCCCTCATGGTCACCCTCTTCGGAGAGCCCGTCATCGTGGTCCGCGAAGGCGACGACATCCGGGCGTACCGGTGTCTGCGCCGGCCGCGCGGCGCCCCACAGCCGGTGCGTACGGTCGTCCGCTACGGAATGATCTTCGTGAACCTCGACCAGAGGGACCATCAGCTGGTCGGCGAGGCAGGACCCGAGCCCTCGCAGTCCCACCCGATCCACCCCCGCACCACAGCCACCCCCCGCAGTGCCTGACGCGATGCCCCCGTCGTTGTAATCGCGCAGGCGCTTCCCCCCTGCAGCGGCGTCACCGTGTACCTGACACGGTGGCGCCGCTGCGGCGTTTCCGGCCTCTCAGGCCGGATCCTCCTCCGGCACGTTGGCCGTCGCCCGGGTCACCGCGATCTCGATGACCACCCGGTCCGGGTTGGGCCGCGGCGTCCGCGAGTAGCGCTCGGCGTACCGGCGCTCGGCGTCCGCGACGCGCTCCGGGTCCGTGTGCACCGTCGCCGTCCCCTCCAGCGTGGCCCAGCGCCGCCCGTCGACCTGGCACACCGCGGCGAGCCCCGAGCCCGCCAGGACGTGGGCCGCCTTGCGGGTGGCCTTGCCGGTGATGACGCGGGCGACCCGCGCCTCGGGGTCGTAGGTCACGCCGACCGGGACCACGTGCGGCGTGCCGTTGGCGCGCAGCGTCGTCAGCGTGCACAGGTGGCGTTCCCGCCAGAAGGTGAGGAACGCGGATCCGGGGGCGTCGAGGTCGATGCGCTTGGCCATGGACGGGAACTTATCCCAGAGGTCGCGGGGTGCGTTCCCCGCGCCGCCTTGAGTGGAATAGACTCAACTTTGTGCACGTTGGACGAGTCAGAGTGACTTTCGCCAGTACATGGAGGAGAACAGGCACGTGGACGCCGAGCTGACGAACCGGAGCCGCGACGCGATCAACGCGGCCAGCAGCCGAGCCGTGTCCGGGGGGCACCCGGATCTGACCCCGGCGCACCTGCTTCTGGCCCTGCTGGAGGGCCAGGACAACGAGAACATCACCGACCTGCTCGCCGCGGTCGACGCCGACCAGGCACAGGTTCGCGCCGACGCCGAGCGGGTACTCGCCTCGCTGCCCAGCGTGACGGGCTCCACCGTCGCGCCGCCGCAGCCCAACCGCGAGCTGCTCGCCGTCATCGCCGACGCCTCCGAGCGGGCCAAGGACCTCGGCGACGAGTACCTCTCCACGGAGCACCTGCTCATCGGCATCGCGGACAAGGGCGGCGCGGCCGGCGACGTGCTGACACGGAACGGGGCCGGCGCGAAGAAGCTGGTCGACGCATTCACCAAGAGCAGGGGAGGGCGCCGGGTGACCACACCCGACCCCGAAGGGTCGTACAAGGCACTGGAGAAGTTCGGTACGGACTTCACCGCCGCCGCGCGCGAGGGCAAGCTCGACCCGGTCATCGGCCGCGACCAGGAGATCCGCCGGGTCGTCCAGGTGCTGTCCCGCCGCACCAAGAACAACCCGGTGCTCATCGGCGAGCCCGGCGTCGGCAAGACCGCCGTCGTCGAGGGCCTCGCCCAGCGCATCGTGAAGGGCGACGTACCCGAGTCCCTCAAGGACAAGCGGCTCGTCTCGCTCGACCTCGGCGCGATGGTCGCGGGCGCCAAGTACCGCGGCGAGTTCGAGGAGCGCCTCAAGACCGTCCTCTCCGAGATCAAGGAGAGCGACGGCCAGATCATCACCTTCATCGACGAGCTGCACACGGTCGTCGGCGCGGGCGCCGGCGGCGACTCCGCCATGGACGCGGGCAACATGCTCAAGCCGATGCTGGCCCGCGGTGAACTGCGCATGGTCGGCGCGACCACGCTCGACGAGTACCGTGAGCGCATCGAGAAGGACCCCGCGCTGGAGCGCCGCTTCCAGCAGGTCCTGGTCGCCGAGCCGTCCGTCGAGGACTCCATCGCGATCCTGCGCGGCCTGAAGGGCCGCTACGAGGCGCACCACAAGGTGCAGATCAACGACAGCGCCCTCGTCGCCGCCTCCACCCTCTCCGACCGCTACATCACCTCCCGCTTCCTCCCCGACAAGGCCATCGACCTCGTCGACGAGGCGGCGTCCCGCCTCCGCATGGAGATCGACTCCTCCCCCGTCGAGATCGACGAACTCCAGCGCTCGGTCGACCGGTTGAAGATGGAGGAGATGGCCCTCGCCAAGGAGACCGACCCGGCCTCCCGCGACCGCCTGGAGCGACTGCGCCGCGACCTCGCCGACAAGGAGGAGGAGCTGCGCGGCCTCACCGCCCGCTGGGAGAAGGAGAAGCAGTCCCTCAACCGCGTCGGTGAGCTGAAGGAGAAGCTCGACGAACTGCGCGGCCAGGCCGAACGCGCGCAGCGCGACGGCGACTTCGACACCGCGAGCAAGCTCCTCTACGGCGAGATCCCCACCCTGGAAAGGGACTTGGAGGAAGCCTCCGAGGCGGAGGAGGAAGCCTCCAAGGACACGATGGTCAAGGAGGAGGTCGGCCCCGACGACATCGCCGACGTCGTCGCCTCCTGGACCGGCATCCCGGCAGGCCGCCTCCTGGAAGGCGAGACGCAAAAACTCCTCCGCATGGAAGAGGAACTCGGCAAGCGCCTCATCGGCCAGACCGAAGCGGTCCGCGCCGTCTCCGACGCCGTGCGCCGCACCCGCGCGGGCATCGCCGACCCCGACCGCCCCACGGGCTCCTTCCTCTTCCTGGGCCCCACGGGCGTGGGCAAGACGGAACTGGCCAAGGCCCTCGCGGACTTCCTCTTCGACGACGAGCGGGCCATGATCCGCATCGACATGTCGGAGTACAGCGAGAAGCACAGCGTCGCCCGCCTGGTCGGCGCGCCCCCCGGCTACGTCGGCTACGAGGAGGGCGGCCAGCTCACGGAGGCCGTCCGCCGCCGCCCGTACTCCGTCGTCCTCCTGGACGAGGTGGAGAAGGCCCACCCCGAGGTCTTCGACATCCTCCTCCAGGTCCTCGACGACGGCCGCCTCACCGACGGCCAGGGCCGCACGGTCGACTTCCGCAACACGATCCTGGTCCTGACGTCCAACCTGGGCAGCCAGTACCTGGTCGAGCCGACGACCTCGGCGGAGGAGAAGAAGCAACAGGTCCTGGAGGTCGTCCGCGCGTCCTTCAAGCCCGAGTTCCTCAACCGCCTCGACGACCTGGTGGTCTTCTCGGCCCTCGACAAGGACGAGCTGAAGCGCATCGCCAAGCTCCAGCTCGGCGGCCTCGCCAAGCGCCTCGCCGACCGCCGCCTCACCCTGGACGTCTCCGACGACGCCCTGGCCTGGCTCGCCGACGAGGGCAACGACCCGGCCTACGGCGCCCGCCCCCTGCGCCGCCTCATCCAGACCTCCATCGGCGACCGCCTCGCCAAGGAAATCCTCTCCGGCGAGATCAAGGACGGCGACACCGTCCGCGTCGACGCCTTCGGCGAGGGTCTGCTGGTGGGTCCGGCGACGGGGAAGACGCTGTGAGCCGAGCCTGACGGCCGCCTCACTGGGCCCGCGCCCCACAGAAAAGGGCGCGGGCTTGCCCTTGGGGGGCCCCGGTGGGAGAGGATGGCGGCATCCGTACGAAGGGACCAAGCAAGTGAGCATCGACCCGTCCTCGATTCCCAACTTCGGGGGACAGCCCGAGCCGCAGCAGGGGGCGGGACCGGCCGGTCCCGTCATTCCGGACCAGGAGCTGGTCAAGCAGCTGCTGGAGCAGATGGAGCTCAAGTACGTCACCGACGAGGAGGGTGACCTCGCGGCGCCGTGGGAGGAGTTCCGTACGTACTTCATGTTCCGCGGCGAGGGGGACCAGCAGGTCTTCTCGGTGCGGACGTTCTACGACCGGCCGCACGGCATCGAGATCAAGCCGCAGCTGCTGGAGTCGATCGACGACTGGAACCGCCGCACCCTGTGGCCGAAGGTCTACAGCCACACCCACGACGACGGCACCGTCCGCCTCATCGGCGAGGCGCAGATGCTGATCGGCACCGGGGTCTCGCTGGAGCACTTCGTGTCGTCGACGGTCTCCTGGGTGCGCGCCGCGATCGAGTTCGACCGGTGGCTCGTGGAGCAGCTCGGCCTGGAGGCCGACGTCGACTCCGCCGAGAAGCCGGAGGACGGCGACTCCGAGTGAGTACGCGTCACAGGAGCGTGCGGGCGTAGCCGACCAGGTACGTCCCGTACGCCGCCGAGAGCCCGGCCGACCCGCGTCGGCCGGGCTCTCGGCGTAGGCCGGTACGGCTACCGCGTGCGCACCTTGGCCAGCCGCGCCGCCGCCTCGCTCAGCACGTCGTCCCGCTTGCAGAACGCGAACCGTACGAAGGGCGCTCCCGCGGCACGGTCGTCGTAGAACACGGCGTTGGGGACGGCGACGACGCCGCAGCGCTCGGGCAGCGCGCGGCAGAACGCGAAGCCGTCGTCGAAGCCGAGGGGGCGGATGTCGGTGGTGATGAAGTAGGTGCCCTGGGGGCGGAAGACGGTGAAGCCCGCGTCCTCAAGGCCGGTGGCGAGCAGGTCGCGCTTGGTGGTCATGGCGGCGCGGAAGTCGTCGAAGTAGGTGTCGGGGAGCGCGAGGGCCTCCGCGACGGCGTACTGGAACGGACCGGCGGACACGTACGTGAGGAACTGCTTCGCCGAGCGGACGGCCGTGACGAGCTCCGGGGTGGCCGTGACCCAGCCGACCTTCCACCCGGTGAACGAGAACGTCTTGCCCGCCGAGCCGATGGTGACCGTGCGCCCGCGCATGCCGGGGAGCGTGGCGAGCGGGACGTGCTCGGCGTCGTCGTACGTGAGGTGCTCGTAGACCTCGTCGGTGACGACGAGGAGGTCGCGTTCGACGGCGAGTTCGGCGATGGCGGCCAGCTCGGCGCGGGTGAGGACGGTGCCGGTGGGGTTGTGCGGGGTGTTGATGAGCAGCAGGCGGGTGCGGGGCGTGACCGCGTCGCGCAGCTCGTCGAGGTCGAGCCGGAAGGAGCCCTCGTGCGGCCTGAGCGTCACCGGGACCCGGGTGCCGCCCGCGAGGGCGATGCTCGCGGCGTACGAGTCGTAGTACGGCTCCAGGGCGATCACCTCGTCGCCGGGCTCGACGAGGGCGAGGAGGGAGGCGGCGATGGCCTCGGTCGCGCCCGCCGTGACCAGGACCTCGCGGTCGGGGTCGAGGGTCATGCCGTAGCGGCGCGCCTGGTGGTCCGCGACCGCGGTGCGCAGTTCGGGGACGCCGGGGCCGGGCGGGTACTGGTTGCCGCGGCCGTCGCGCAGTGCCCGGACCGCCGCTTCCCGGATCTGCTCGGGGCCGTCGGTGTCGGGAAAGCCCTGGCCGAGGTTGATGGCGCCGGTCCGGACGGCGAGCGCGGACATCTCGGCGAAGATCGTCGTCCCGAACTCGGCGAGGCGGCGGTTGAGCAGGGGGCGGGGACTGTTCGGGGTGGCGGTCATGGCGGCCATCCTGCGCCGAACCTCTGGATTAGCTCAACTCTGCTTTGACGCGCTCCTGGCAGGGGCATCCCCCTGTCACGCCCGCACGGGGCGGCCCCGCGGGGGACACGGGGGACAAGAGAGGAGGACCGGTGATGGGGACATTCGTCATCGTGGTCTTCGTGGTACTGGTCGTGGCCATCGTGCTCGGAACGGCCAGGGCGGGCGGCAGCGGCCGCGCGTCGAGCACTTCGCTCAAGAAGAAGAAGCGGCGCGGCGGCGACAGCTGGTGGGCCGGTGGTACCGCGAGCGGCACCGCGGGTGGCAGTGGCTATTCCTGTTCCTCCGGTGACTCCGGCGGCGGGCATCACGGCCACTCGTGCGGCGGCGGCTCATCCTGCGGTGGAGGCGGCTCGTCGTGCGGCGGCGGTGGTGGTGGGTGCGGCGGCGGAAGCTGACGACGCGTCCGGTGTGTGCGGCCCGCGCGGAGACGACTGACACGGGGCAGTCGGTCCGCGTGGGCCGCACGTTTGTCCGGGTGTGCCCCCGGAGGTTGTGCGCCGGGCGCGAAAGGTGGCTGTGGAAGTTGAACAGTTGAGCTGAGCTGCCCTCGGGGGGATGGAAACCCTCCGAAGTTGGGTAAAAACGCTGTGGCGGTGCATCCGCCCATGATTCCCTTTATCCGTCAACACCGCCCTCGTCCTACGCAGTTGTCGCGTACGAGTGGGCACGAGCCGGCCCCTTCGCCTCAGCCGGCCCCACCTCCCTTTGCGTGCTAGCGGAGCCGACCCATGCTCACGACCCTGAACACCGCCTACACCGACACCAGTGCGTCCGATCTGGCCTGGGCACTGGGCCGCGAGCCGCTGCCCGCCCTCGCCACACTCGACCTCGAAATCGACGACGCCAGCCTTCAACTGAGACTGCTCGGCGCCTCCCACCAGGTACTTCTCGAGGAGGAGCGGGGCAGCTGCTCGGAGACCGTGGCGTGCATCCCCGGCAGCAGCACCCCGCTGCCGCTGGGTGTCGCCAAGCGACTGGGCGACTGGGAGTACGAATTCGCGGCCCGCGTCGAACATCTGACGTCCGGCCAGTTCGCGGGACGGGCGCAGGAACTGCTCGCACTCGTGGCCGACCATCCGAACGGGCTGGTGGGCGTCTTCCCCGGCAGCCCGTACGCCTTCACCGCGATGCTCGCGCAGCGGCACGAGGGCCAGGTGCACTGGCGCACCTGGCACGCGTATCCGCAGGACGGCCAGCTCGTCGCCACCCGGACCCGGGTGGGGGCGCGGGTGCCGGTGCCCGTGGGGCTCTGACCGGGAGCCGTGGCCGCTACGGCGGCGAGTATGCGTGCGGTACGCCGGTTCCACACGTGTGGGTGACTGGACGGAGTCAAACGGTGACGTAGCGTTCCAGGCGTGATCGAACCGCACCCGTCCGCGCCACCCGGAGGCCCCGAGGCCCCGGTGCCCTGGGGCGGCCCGATCCGGACCCCGCTGCCGGTGCGGCCGGGCGTCGCCCGCTTCCTCGTCCTGGTCGGCGTCTTCGTCTGCGCGGCCTGCGGGCTCGTCTACGAGCTCGAACTGGTCGCGCTCGCCTCGTACCTGATGGGCGACTCGGTCACCCAGGCCTCCGTCGTGCTCTCCGTGATGGTCTTCGCCATGGGCCTCGGCTCGCTCGCCGCCAAGCGGCTGCGGCCGCGGGCCGCGGTCGGCTTCGGGCTGATCGAGTCGCTGCTCGCGCTCGTCGGCGGGTGCAGCGCCATGGCGCTGTACGCGGTGTTCGCGTGGACC
Organism: Streptomyces sp. BYX5S; assembly: GCF_054724165.1. Classification (NCBI taxonomy): domain Bacteria; kingdom Bacillati; phylum Actinomycetota; class Actinomycetes; order Kitasatosporales; family Streptomycetaceae; genus Streptomyces; species Streptomyces sp. BYX5S. The sequence goes on from NZ_CM138829.1 coordinate 207,540, forward strand.
GGGGACTGGGGCGGCGCCTGGGCCGACGGGCCGCGCTGGCTGCTCGTCGCGTTCTCGCTGGCCATCGGGGTGCTCATCGGTGCGGAAGTGCCGCTGCTCATGGTGCTGATCCAGCGGATCCGGCGGCAGGACGCGGGCGGCGCGGTCGCCGACCTGTTCGCGGCGGACTACGTGGGCGCGCTCGTGGGCGGCCTCGCCTTCCCCTTCCTGCTGCTGCCCCTGCTGGGCCAGCTGACGGGGGCGCTGCTGACGGGGGCGGTCAACGCGGTGGCGGGGGCGTTCCTCGTGCTCGGTCTGTTCCGGCGGGACCTGAGCCGGCGCGCCCGCTGGCTGCTGATCGCCGCCAACGTCACGGTGCTCGGCGTGCTCGCCACGTCGTGGGTGCTCGTCGACGACTTCGAGCGGGCGGCGCGGCACGCGCTGTTCGGGTCGGACGTGCGGGTCGCGGTGCGGACCGACATGCAGGAGGTCGTGCTCACCGGCGACGGCCGGCGGTCCACGTCCCTGTACGTGGACGGGCAGCTGCGGGCGGACGGCCGCGAGCGGGGCCTCGACCACCAGCGGTTCGTCGCGCCGGCGCTGCGGGGCGGGCCGCGGGAGCGGGTGCTCGTCCTCGGCGGCGGGGACGGTCTCGCGGCGCGGGAGGCGCTGCGGCACCGGGGCGTGCGGAGCGTGGACGTCGTCGACCCGGACCCCGGGGTGGTGCGGCTCGCGCGCCACGATCCGGGGCTGAGCAGGCTGAACGGGCGGGCGTTGTGGGATCCGCGGGTGCGGGTGGAGACGGGGGACGTGTTCGGCTGGCTGCGCGAGGCGCCGCGCTCGGTGCCGTACGACGTGGTGGTGTGCGATCTGCCCGACCCCGGCAGCACGGCGAGCACGAAGCTGTACTCGCAGGAGTTCTACGGGTTGGTGGGGCGGGTGCTCGCCGAGCGGGGCCGGGTCGTGGTGCGGGTCGGCGGAGGCGCGGCGCCGCTCGGCACGGCGGCGGTGACCGTGCGGTCCGCGGGGCTGCGGGAGGTGGCGTACCGCGGCGCGGCGGACGTCGGCTACGTCCTGGCGGGCCACACCGCGCCGACCACCCCCCACGGCACGACCCCCCTCCCCCCACCCCGGAACACACCCCCCTCCACCCTGACCCACCCCCGCTACACCGACTGACCCCCCATCAAGCCCCTCCGGCGATTGAGGAGCGGGGTCCGGGGCAGAGCCCCGGGGGTGAGGAACGGGTGCCGATACGGAAATCGGCGAGGCGAAGGGGGGACACGTGAGCGACGGGGTCGCTAGGCTCGGCGACATGGAGCATGAGGTGTTCGTTCCGGTTCCGGCGGAGTCCCTGCGGGCGGTGCTCTGCGACCCCCAACGCGTGGACCGCGCCCTGCCCGGCTACCAACGCGACGCCTCCGGCACCGCCGGCGGCCGCCTGAAGGTACGGATCAGCGGCCACACCATCACGTACCGCGGCAGCGTCACCGTGACGCAGACCCCCGACGGCGCCTTCACCGTGACGGGCGTCGGCGCGGAGGCCCGCGGCACCGGAAGCGTGAAGTTCACCCTGACCGCGCGTGTCGCCGCCGCGGCCGGCGGCTCCGCGGTCGCCTTCTCCGGCACGGGCTCCGGCGACGGCCGCGTGACGGAACTGCCGCTGGAAGCGGTGGAAGCGGCGGTCCACCGCCTGCTGAACCGTTTCGCGGAGAACCTGGGCGCGACGGGCCAGGAGCCGGGCTCGGACCCGGACGAGAACGAGAACGTTTTCGAGGACCCGGACGAGTCCACGGACACGCCCACGGACGAGGTCGAACCCCCCTCCGAGGACACCGTCGACGGCACCGGCGACAGCCCGGTCGCCGGCCCCGATCACTCCTCCGTGTTCGACACCGAGATCCCGCCCCCGTCCCTCGACCCCGACGCCGACCTCGCGGCGGCGGAGGGCCACGAGACCGACCTCCCGGCGGAGCCCGCCGCCGCGCACGCCCGCCGCACGATGATCGGCCGCAGCGCGGAAGAGGTCGACCACGCCCCGCCGCGCGGCCGCTACGCCCCCGTACCGGCCCCCGAGGGCGCCACCACCAGCGCCACCCTGCGCTGGGCGGCCCCCGCGGCGGCCTTCGCCCTCGCCTCGGCCATCGTCGTCGGAAGGGCCCTCCGCAGGCGCCGGTAGCAGTCCGCCGCATAGGCTCAGTCCCCGTGACGACACAGGAAACGACGCTGACCGCGGGTGACGCGGAAGTGACCGTGGCGCCGGGCAACGGCTGCCGCATCAGCAGTCTGAAGATCTCCGGCACCGAGTTGCTGCGCCAGGGCGAGAAGTACGGCTGCTTCCCGATGGTCCCGTGGTGCGGCCGCATCAGGGACGGGCAGTTCCGGGACGGCGGCAAGGTGCACCAGATGCCGCTGAACTCCCCGCCGCACGCCATCCACGGCTTCGCCCGGAACGCCGAGTGGACCACCGCCCGCGAGACCGCCACCGAGGCCGTCTTCACGTACGACCTCACCGACCCCTGGCCGTACAGCGGCCGCGTCACGCAGCTCGTCAGCCTCACCGAGGACGCGCTGACGCTCTCCCTCGGCATCGAGACGTACGGCGACTCGTTCCCCGCGCAGGCCGGCTGGCACCCCTGGTTCAACCGGACGATCACCGACGGCGGCAGCAGTGTGCAGATCGCCTTCGACCCGGCCTGGCAGGAGGAGCGCGGCGCCGACCACCTGCCCACCGGCAAGCGCATCGAGCCCACCCCCGGCCCCTGGGACGACTGCTTCGGCATGGCGGACGGCGGCGTCGACGTCACGCTGAACTGGCCGGGCGCCCTCCAGCTCCGGGTGACCAGCCCCGAGAGTTGGGTCGTCGTCTACGACGAGCAGGACGCGGCCGTCTGCGTGGAGCCGCAGACCGGCCCGCCGAACGGCCTGAACACCGCGCCGCGCCTGGTCACCCCGGTCGAGCCGCTGGAGGCCCGCACCACCTGGACGTGGCACCACCTGTAAAACCGGCCTCTTCGCCCGGCCCTTAAGCTCATAGGCATGACGACGAACGACGTGCGCGACGCGCTGCTGACGCAGATCAAGAACAAGGCCGTGGTGCACGGCAAGGTGACGCTCTCCTCCGGCATCGAGGCCGACTACTACGTCGACCTGCGCCGTGTCACCCTCGACGGCGAGGCCGCGCCGCTGGTCGGGCAGGTGCTGCTGGACCTGACGAAGGACCTGGAGTTCGACGCGGTCGGCGGCCTCACCATGGGCGCCGACCCGGTCGCGGGCGCGATGCTGCACGCGTCGGCCGCCCGCGGCGAGCGCCTCGACGCGTTCGTCGTCCGCAAGGCCGCCAAGGCGCACGGCATGCAGCGCCGGGTCGAGGGCCCCGACATCAAGGGCCGCCGCGTGCTCGTCGTCGAGGACACGTCGACCACCGGCGGCTCCCCGCTGGAGGCCGTGCAGGCGGTGCGGGAGGCGGGGGCCGAGGTCGTCGCCGTGGCGACCATCGTGGACCGGGCGACCGGCGCCGCGGAGAAGATCACCGAGGGCGCCGGGGTCCCGTACCTCTTCGCGTTCTCGAAGGACGAGCTCGGCCTCGACTGAGCCCCGGATCCGGACCGGACCCGGACCCGTACCGGTCCCGGACCCTGGTCCCGTATTTCGGGACCATCGCCGGACTGGAGCATCCGCACAAGTCTGGAAAGATGGGGTCGACGATGATGTCACCCCTTGACGCTTGGTGAGGGTCACCGAGAACGACAACCCGAGCCCCGCAACCCGCGCGCTTTACGAGGAGACGGCAGATGGCCATCGCAACCCCGGACCAGTACAACGAGATGCTCGACCGGGCCAAGGCGGGGAAGTTCGCCTACCCGGCCATCAACGTCTCGTCGACGCAGACGCTGAACGCGGCGCTGCAGGGCTTCGCCGAGGCCGAGTCCGACGGCATCATCCAGATCTCCACCGGTGGCGCCGAGTACCTGTCGGGCCAGGGCGTGAAGGACATGGTCGTCGGCGCCGAGGCGCTCGCCGAGTTCGCGCACGTCGCGGCGGCCCGCTACGGCAACAAGATCGCGCTGCACACCGACCACTGCCCCAAGGGCAAGCTGGACGGCTACGTCCGCCCGCTGCTCGCGATCTCGCAGAAGCGCGTCGAGGCCGGCGGCCTGCCGCTCTTCCAGTCCCACATGTGGGACGGCTCGGCCGAGACGCTGACGGACAACCTGGAGATCGCCCAGGAGCTGCTCGCCAAGGCCAAGGCCGCGAACATCATCCTCGAGATCGAGATCACGCCGACCGGTGGCGAGGAGGACGGCGTCTCGCACGAGATCAACGACAACCTCTACACCACGGTCGACGACGCGCTGCGCACCGCCGAGGCCCTCGGCCTGGGCGAGAAGGGCCGCTACCTGCTGGCCGCCTCGTTCGGCAACGTGCACGGCGTGTACAAGCCGGGCAACGTCGTGCTCCGCCCCGACCTGCTCAAGGAGCTGAACGAGGGCGTCGCCGCGAAGTACGGCCAGCCGGCCGGCTCGAAGCCGTTCGACTTCGTCTTCCACGGCGGCTCGGGCTCCACGGTCGAGGAGATCACGACCGCGCTGGAGAACGGCGTCGTGAAGATGAACCTCGACACCGACACCCAGTACGCCTTCACGCGCCCGATCGCTGGCCACATGTTCGAGAACTACGACGGCGTCCTGAAGGTCGACGGCGAGGTCGGCAACAAGAAGACGTACGACCCGCGCGTGTGGGGCAAGAAGGCCGAGGCGAGCATGACCGCCCGCATCGTCCAGGCCTGCGAGAACCTGCGTTCGACGGGTACGCGCATCAAGTAGGGCGTGACGTGGGCACGGGCCCGGTTCCCTTCGAGGGGCCGGGCCCGCGGCATGTCGCGTCGGTCGCCGGGGCACTCGACAGGTCACCGGCCGGGCGCGGCACACTTGACCCCATGAACCTTCACGAGAACCTCCTCGGCGGCCCGCCCCCGACCGAGCTCCCGGACGACCCGGAGCCGCGCGAGCTGCTCGCGACCGGCACGGCCCCCGCGGACGTCGCCGCGAAGTACCCCACCTCCTCGCTCGCCTGGGCGCAGCTCGCCGACGACGCCTTCGAGCGGGGCAGCGTCGTCGAGTCGTACGCCTACGCCCGCACCGGCTACCACCGCGGCCTCGACTCGCTGCGCCGGGCCGGCTGGAAGGGCCACGGCCCGGTGCCGTGGGAGCACGAGCCCAACCGCGGCTTCCTGCGCGCCCTGCACGCCCTCGCGCGGGCCGCGGGCGCCATCGGCGAGCAGGAGGAGTACGAGCGCTGCACGCAGTTCCTCAAGGACTCCTCGGAGACCGCCGCACAGACGCTGACCTGAGCGTTCTCCGCTCTGCAAGGCCCGCCCGGTCCATTGTGACCAGGCGGGCCCACCCGTCTCCCACCACCGCCCTTCCAAGGAAGCGCTACGCGCCTTTCTTTCGGGTTGCCGTTTGCGGGGACGATTGCGGAGGATGCACGTGGGGACCGGGGCCCCGTGTCGGTAACGGCAGGGCGGACCGCTACCCGGAGTACAAAACAGGAGACAGCGATGTCCCACGACGCGGATCACGAGGCGGGGCGCGACACAGAGGCGCCCGCCACCCCGCATCTCGACTTCGCGGGCACCACGCCCTACGAGGACTACGTCCAGGCCGACGTCCTCACCCACCTCCAGCACCTCCGCTCGGACGACCCCGGCGAGATGGTCTTCCTGGTCACGACCCAGGTCATGGAGCTGTGGTTCACGGTCATCGTGCACGAGTGGGAGACGGCGGCGCGCGCCCTCGGCACGGACGACGTGCCGACGGCGGTGGCGGCGCTGAAACGGTCCGTCAGGGAGCTGGACGCGCTCAACGCCTCGTGGCGGCCGCTCGGCCAGCTCACCCCGGCGCAGTTCAACTCGTACCGGTCCGCGCTCGGCGAGGGCTCCGGCTTCCAGTCGGCGATGTACCGGCGCATGGAGTTCCTGCTCGGCGACAAGTCGGCCTCGATGCTGGTGCCGCACCGCGGCGCCCCGCGCGTGCACGCGGAGCTGGAGAAGGCGCTGCACGAGCCGAGCCTGTACGACGAGGTGCTGCGGCTGCTCGCCCGGCGCGGGCATCCGGTGCCGCGCGCCGTCCTCGACCGTGACGTGTCGAAGAAGTACGAGCCGTCGGCGGAGGTCGAGGCGGTGTGGACGCGCCTGTACGCGGGCGACGAGAACGACGAACTCGCGCGTCTGGGCGAGGCGTTGACCGATGTCGCCGAGCTGGTGTGGCGCTGGCGCAACGACCACCTGGTGGCCACGCGGCGCGCCATGGGCGCGAAGGCGGGCACGGGCGGCTCCGCCGGGGTGGCGTGGCTGGAGAAGCGGGCGCAGAAGAACGTGTTCCCCGAGCTGTGGACGGCGAGGTCCCATGTCTGATCTGTACGAGCGGGCCAAGGAACTGGACGCCGCCGACCAACTCGCTTCTGTGCGGGGCGACTTCGTCCTCGGCGACGATGTCGTCTACCTCGACGGGAACTCGCTGGGCGCGCTGCCCGCGAACGTGCCGGGGCGGGTCGAGGACGTCGTGCGGCGGCAGTGGGGCGAGCTGCGGATCCGGTCGTGGACCGAGTCGGGCTGGTGGACGGCGCCCGAGCGGATCGGGGACCTGATCGCCCCGCTGGTGGGCGCGGCCGACGGCCAGGTGGTGGTCGGCGACTCCACAAGCGTCAACGTCTTCAAGGCACTCGTGGGCGCGGTGCGGCTCGCGGGGGAGGGCCGGGACGAGATCCTGGTCGACGCGGCGACGTTCCCGACGGACGGGTACATCGCCGCGTCCGCGGCCCGGATGACGGGCTGTTCGGTGCGGGCGGTGGAGCCGGGTGAGGTGCGGGACGCGCTGTCGTCGCGTACGGCGGCGGTGTTGCTGAACCACGTCGACTACCGCACCGGGCGGCTGCACGACCTCCCGGGGCTGACGGCGGCGGTGCGGGCGGCCGGGGCGGTCTCGGTGTGGGACCTGTGCCACAGCGCGGGCGCGCTGCCGGTCGGGCTCGACGAGCACGGGGTCGACCTGGCGGTCGGCTGCACGTACAAGTTCCTGAACGGGGGGCCGGGTTCGCCGGCGTACCTGTACGTGCGGCGCGTGCACCAGGCGGCGTTCGACTCGCCGCTGCCGGGCTGGAACTCGCATGCCGAGCCGTTCGGGATGCGGTCCGAGTACGAGGCGGCGGACGGGGTCGTGCGGGGGCGGGTCGGGACGCCGGACATCCTGTCGATGCTGGCGCTGGAGGCGGCGCTGGAGGTGTGGTCGCGCCCGGAGGTCTCGCTCGACGCGGTGCGCGCGAAGTCCCTCGCGCTCACGGACTTCTTCCTGGAGTGCGTCGAGGCGTACGTTCCCGGGGGGCGGGTGGAGGTGGTGACGCCCGTCGCCCATGGGGAGCGGGGGAGTCAGGTGGCGTTGCGGTGCGGGGAGGCGGGGGAGGTGATGCGGAGGTTGATCGCGGCGGGGGTCGTCGGGGACTTCCGGGCCCCCGACATCCTCCGGTTCGGCTTCACGCCGCTGTACGTGTCCTTCGCGGATGCGGAACGGGCGGCGACCACCCTGGCCCACCAACTCCCCTGACCCCCCCGCACGGGGCTCCGCCCCGGCCCCCGCTGCTCAATCGCCGCAGGGGCTCCAAAAGCAAAGGCCTGCTCAATCGCCGCAGGGGCTTGGGGTGCCCACCCCAAGCCTCACGCGGCTCTAAGAGGCTCGACAGGCGAGCCATTCAAGCCCCTCCGGCGATTGAGGAGCGGGGTCCGGGGCGGAGCCCCGGGGGTGGCCGGGCACATCCAGCCCCTCCGGCGTTTGAGGAGCGGGGTCCGGGGCGGAGCCCCGGGGGTTACGTGGTGTAGGCGCCCGATTGGGCGGCGGCCAGGGTGGCCCGGACCGCTCGGGCCGCGTCGGCCTCCGTGGGAGCCGCCCCGGTCGTCAGGAGGCGGTAGTACAGCGGAGCGGAAACCGCACGGATCACCTCCGCCGCATCCGTGCCGACCGGCAACTCCCCCCGGGACACCGCCCCCTCCACGCACGGCGCCCACTCCCCCACCCGCACCGCGTAGAACCGCGCAAGCGCCCCCGCCGCCCGCTCGTCGCACGCCGCCGCCGCGATCACCGCCCGGAACAACGGCCCCTGCCGCGCGTCCGCCAACGTCCGCCGCACCAGGGCCGCGTTGGCCGTGAGGTCGTCGCGCAGGCTGCCCGTGTCGGTGCGGGGCAGGGACTCCTGGGCCATCTGGTCGAGGAGGTCGGCGACGAGCCCGGAGGGCGAACCCCACCGCCGGTACACCGTCGTCTTGCCGACGTCCGCCCGCCGCGCGACATCCGCGAGGTCGAGCCGGTCGAAGCCGTGCTCGGCGAGAACGTCCCCCGCCGCGTCGAGCACGGCGGCCCGCACCCGGGCGGTCCGCCCGCCGGGCCGCAGCGTGCCGGGCTCGGGAGTGTCGGTGGTCGGGGCGCCGGTCGCGTCACTGGTCACACCCCCAGCGTAACGGAACAGGCGAACCGTTTGCCCGGTCACTGTGCGTGTTGACGCACGTCATCGGCCTGGTAGCGTCCGTTTACCCGAAATCGCAAGTTCCGCACGACGTCGAGAGGTTGGAGCATGCCAGACCCCGACACGTCCGGCGCCGCCCGCGAGGAGGCGGAGGAGGCGTCGGCCTTCTCGCATCCTGCCGTGGCCCCGGACGTCAGCGCCGCGTACGGCGATCACCCTGATCAGGTCGTCGACTTCTACGCCCCGAGGGACGGCTCGAAGGCGGCCCCGCTGGTCGTGGTCCTGCACGGCGGCGCGTGGCGGGCGCCGTACGACAGGGAGCACCTGAGCCCGTTCTGCGACTTCCTGGCGCGGCGCGGGTTCGCCGTCGCCAACGTCGAGTACCGGCGCGGCAGCCCGGTGCCCCACCAGGGCGCCGAGGGCCCGGTCGCGGGCCGCTGGCCGGAGACCCTCGACGACGTCGCGAACGCCCTGGACGCCCTGCCCGAACTCGCGGCGGAGCACCTCCCGTCCGCCGACGCGCGCCGCACCATCGTGACGGGCCACTCCGCGGGCGGCCAGCTCGCGCTGTGGGCGGCCGCCCGGCACGTGCTGCCGGAGGGCGCGCCGTGGCGCACCCCGGACTCGGCGGCGCTGCGCGGCGTGGTCGCCCTCGCCCCCATCGCGGACTTCCGGCTCGCCGAGGAGCTCGGCGTGTGCGGCGGCGCGTGCGGCCAGTTCCTCGGCGGCGTCCAGGAGTTGTTCGACGAGCGGCGGCCGTACGCCGACCCCGCGGAACTGCTGCCGACCGGCGTCGCGACGACCCTGGTGCAGGGGCGTTCGGACACCACCGTCCCGTTCGCCGTGGCCGAGGCGTACGCCGACGCGGCGGCGAAGGCGGGCGAGGTCGTGGGCGTCACGTTCCTGGAGGACGTCGGCCACTTCCCGCTGATCGACCCGGCGGCGGACGCCTGCGCGGTGGTCGCGGAGGAGATCGCGCAACTGGCCTGGTGAGCGGCGCCGCACCGGCGTGTAGTACTTGCGACGGACGGCCGCGAACCCTCCTCCGTACGGACGCGGCGGCCCCCCGTCCCCGCCTACCGTGAATGCCATGACCGACACGACCACCATCATCGGGGCCCCGCGCGAGCCGAGCCCCGAGCTCAGCCTCGTCAAGGCCGCGCTGCGCGGGCTGCGCGAGGACCTGTTCCGGGGGGTGCGCGCGTACCGGCCGCTGCCCCGCGCGGGCACCGACGGGCCGTGGGCGCGGCTGTTCCCGGCGCGGGCCCGCAGGCACCTGGCGCTCCTGCCGCACGCCGTCGTGCTGGGCCTGGCCGGTCTCACGTTTCTTGTGGGGACGGCGAGTTACGGCTCGGAGCAGGCGTTCGCCCTCGTCGCCGGGCTGATGGTCGCGGTCCCCGTGGCGCTCACCCTGCTCCGCCCGGTCCTCGCCTGGTGGCTCTCGCTGGCGGTGGCGCCGCTGCTGGTCGTGGCGACCGGCGACGGCCTCTACCCGTGGTCGAGCGGCAGCCTCCTGGGGCACACGATCGTGATGATGGTCGTCGCGGCGCGCACCCGGCCGCGTACGGCGGCGTGGATGTGGGCCCTGTCCACGCTGTACGCGCTGTGCTCCGCCGTGCTCTTCGGCGGCATCGACGGCGGCATCGCCATCCCCATGGCCGTGCTCTCCGGCATGGCCGTCGCGGTGGTCGCCCTCGTCCAGGTCAACCGCGCGGCCAAGCGCCAGGTCGTCCAGGAGCGCACGGTCACCGCCGTCGAGCGCGACAGGCGGACCCTGCTGGAGGAGCGCACGAACATCGCGCGCGAACTGCACGACGTGGTGGCGCACCACATGTCGGTCGTCGCCATCCAGGCGGAGGCCGCGCCGTACCGCGTCGAGAACCCGCCGCCCGAGCTGGAGCAGGCCTTCGTCACGATCCGGGAGAACGCGGTGGCGGCGCTGACCGAACTGCGCCGCGTCCTCGGCGTCGTACGGGCGGAGGACTACGAGGCGCCGGACGCGCCGCAGCCCACGCTCGCCGACCTCGACCGGCTCCTGGAGAACGTGCGGGACGCCGGGCTCGCCGCCACGATGACGGTGACCGGCGCGCCCCGTGAACTGCCGCCCGGCGTCGAGCTGTCGGCGTACCGGATCGTGCAGGAGGCGCTCAGCAACACGCTGCGGCACGCCCCCGGCGCGGACGCCGCCGTCGAGGTGGCGTACGTCCTCGGCGGGCTGGGGCTCCGGGTCGTGAACGGTCCGTCGACCGGTCTGGTGAAGCCGTCCCCCGGCGCCGGGCACGGCATCACGGGGATGCGGGAGCGGGTGTCCATGCTCGGCGGGGAGATGACGGCGGCGGCGACCGCGGACGGCGGCTACGAGGTCGCCGTCTTCGTCCCGGTGGCCGCGGTCACCGAGGAGCAGGCATGATTCGCGTCCTGGTCGCCGACGACCAGATGATGGTCCGCGAGGGCTTCTCGGTGCTGCTGAACGCCATGCCGGACATCGAGGTCGTCGGCGAGGCGGTCAACGGCGTCGAGGCCGTCGCCAAGGTCCGCGAGCTGCACCCCGACGTCGTCCTGATGGACATCCGGATGCCGGAGCTGAACGGCATCGAGGCGACCCGCGAGATCGTCGCGTCGGAACCCGCCGACACCGGCGCGAAGGTGCTCGTCCTGACCACCTTCGACCTCGACGAGTACGTGTACCAGGCGCTGCGCGCGGGCGCCTCCGGCTTCCTCCTCAAGGACGCCTCCGCCCGCCAACTCGCCGACGGGGTACGGGTGGTGGCGAGCGGCGAGGCGCTGCTCGCGCCGACCGTGACGCGCCGCCTGATCACCGAGTTCTCCAAGCTGTCGCAGACGCCGCGGCTCGCGACGGGCCGCAACCCGGACGCGTACGGGGAGCTGACCGACCGGGAGACGGAGGTGCTCGTCCTCATCGCGCAGGGCCTGTCGAACGGGGAGATCGCGGAGCGGCTCGTGGTCGCCGAGTCGACGATCAAGACGCATGTCAGCCGGGTCCTGGTGAAGCTCGGGCTGCGCGACCGGACGCAGGCGGCGGTCTTCGCGTACGAGGCACGTCTGGTCACGCCGGGGTGAGCGGGACTAACGTCCCGGCATGGATGCCGCCGCCTTCGACCCCTGGTCACCGGCCTTCGTCGCCGACCCCTACCCTGCGTACGCCGCGCTGCGCGAGGCGGGCCGGGTGCACTTCTTCGCGCCGACCAACCAGTACCTGATCCCGCACCACGCCAACGTCTCGGCGCTGCTGCGCGACCGCCGCCTCGGCCGCACCTACCAACACCGGTACGCGCACGAGGAGTTCGGCCGCACGGCGCCGCCGCCCGAGCACGAGCCGTTCCACACCCTCAACGACCACGGCATGCTCGACCTCGAACCCCCGGACCACACCCGCATCCGCCGCCTGGTCTCGAAGGCGTTCACGCCCGGCACGGTGCGGCAACTCCAGCCGTACGTAGAGAAGTTGGCGGAGGAGCTGGTGGCGGGGCTCGTCGCGGAGGGCGGCGGCGATCTGCAGACGGCGGTCGCCGAGCCGCTGCCGGTGGCGGTCATCGCCGAGATGCTCGGCATCCCCGAGTCCGACCGGGCGCCGCTGCGGCCCTGGTCGGCGGCGATCTGCGGGATGTACGAGCTGAACCCGTCGCCGGAGACGGCGCGCGCCGCGGTCACCGCGTCGCTCGAATTCACCTCGTATCTGCGGGAGTTGATCGCGGAGCGCCGCAAGCGGCCCGCCGACGATCTCGTCTCCGGTCTGATCGCCGCGCACGACGACGAGGACGGCACGGGGCCCGCCCGCCTCACCGAGCAGGAGATGATCTCCACCTGCGTCCTGCTCCTCAACGCGGGCCACGAAGCCACCGTCAACGCGACCGTGAACGGCTGGTGGGCCCTGTTCCGCCACCCCGAGCAGCTGGCGGCGCTGCGCGCGGACCACTCCCTGGTGCCGTCCGCGATCGAGGAGCTGATGCGGTACGACACCCCGCTCCAGCTCTTCGAACGCTGGGTCCTCGACGAGATCGAGGTCGCGGGCACCACGATCCCCGTCGGCTCGGAGGTCGCCCTGCTCTTCGGCTCGGCCAACCACGACCCGGAGGTGTTCACCGCCCCGGAGGCGCTGGACCTGACCCGCGCCGACAACCCCCACATCTCGTTCTCGGCGGGCATCCACTACTGCATCGGCGCCCCGCTCGCCCGCCTCGAACTGGCCGCGTCCATGCGGGCGTTGCTGACACAGGCGCCGACGCTGCGGCTCGCCGCCGAACCGGAACGCAAGCCGAACTTCGTCATCCGGGGCCTGGCGGGTCTCCGCGTCGAGCTGTGAGGAAACGGGTGAGGCGGGGTTCCCCCACCGGCACGGACGCGCTCAGGTGGTGAGGTCCCGTCTGCGCAGTCCCGCCAGCCCGGCGGCGACCAGCACCGCCGCGAGCAGCAGCTCCACGACCACCGGCCCCCACGTCATGTCGCCGCCCGGCAGCTTCGGCAGATGCCCGAACGGGGAGACGTCCATGACGGCCTGCGGCAGCTTCAGCGCCGGGCCGATCCAGCCGATGAGGAGCGCCGCGCCCGCCGCCGCCCACGCGGCCGCGGCGGCCCGCGGCCAGGCCCCGAACAGCAGCACGGCGATCCCGCCGAGCGTCCAGATCGCGGCGAGCTGGACCAGGCAGGCCCCGACGATCGCGCCGGTGTCGTGGCCGTAGCCGACCGCGAGGCCGAGGCCGCCGAGGAGCATGATCAGGGCCGCGCCCGCGAAGGCGATCACCAGGTGGCCGGCGGCCCAGGCGAGGCGGCCCACCGCGTTGGCGAGGATCGGCTCGGCGCGCTGCGAGGTCTCCTCGCCGTTCAGCCGGAGGACCGCCTGCACGATGAAGAGCGCGGCGACCATCCCCAGCATGCCGACCATCGTGGCGAGGAACGCGTCGGTGATGCCGGACCGGCCGCCCATCCGCTCGATGATCTCGACCGTGTTCCGGCTGTCGCCGACCAGGTCGGCCGCCCCCTCGGTCATCCCGCCGAAGACGACACCGGCCGCGAGGAACCCGAGGGACCAGCCGGCGACGCTGCCCCGCTGGAGCCGCCAGGCCAGCGCACCGGCCGTGCCGAGGCGTCCGTCGGCGGGGCCCGGCCGGGTCGGCAGGAAGCTCATGCCGATGTCGCGCCGCCCGGCGAGTTCGTAGCCGACCGCGCCCTGGATCACGGCGGCGGCGAGGAACAGGCCCAGCACCCACCACCGTTCACCGGCGAAGGCCCGTACGTTCTCGACCCAGCCGATCGGCGAGACCCACGTCAGCGGCGACGAGCCGTCGTTCGTGCCGGAGTCGCCCGCCGCCCGCAGCACGAAGGCCACCCCGAGCACCGCGGAGGTGGCGCCCCGCGCGAGCCGCGCGCTCTGCGTGAACTGGGCGACGATCGCGGCCGTCGTCGCGAACACCATGCCGCAGCCGCCGATCGCGAGCCCGAGGGCGAGCGCCCCCGCGCCGCCCTGGGCGGCCAGCCCGCCCGCGACGAGCAGCGCGAGCACCCCGTTGGCGACGAACGCCGCCAGCAGCGCGGCGGTCAGCGGCGCGCGCCGCCCCACCATCGCCGACGACACCAGCTCCTGCCGCCCGCTCTCCTCCTCGTCACGGGTGTGCCGTACGACGACGAGGAGGCTCATGACCGCGGCGAGTACGGCGGCGAAGGTGCCCGCGCGCCAGGCCGTGAGCGCGCCGAGCGAGTCCCCGAAGACCGGCCCGTACATGGCGCGCATCGAGCCGTTGGTGTTCATGGACGCCGCGATGTCGGCCCGCTCGGCGGCCGTGGGCCACACGCTCTCCAGCGAGTTCGGCATCGACACGACCAGCACGGCGGTGACGGCGATCCATACGGGCATCATGACGCGGTCGCGCCGCAGCGCCAGCCTGAGCAGGGTGCCGGTACCGGCGAGGTGCCGCGCGCCGCCCGGCCGGGCGACGGGACGGCCGTCGCTCACGAGGGCGGTCATCGCGCCACCGCCGCATCGGGCGTGCGGACGTCCTCCTGGTAGTGCCGCATGAACAGCTCCTCCAGGGTCGGCGGGGTGCTGGTGAGGGTGCGCACCCCGGACCCGGTGAGGGCGCGCAGCACGGCGTCCAGCTTGTCGGTGTCGACCTGGAGCCGGACGCGCCTGCCCTGGACGTCGAGATCGTGCACGCCGGGCAGAACGCTCAACCCGTGCGGCTCGCCGGCGAGTTCGGCGGTCACGCTGGTACGGGTCAGATGCCGCAGCTCGGCCAGCGAACCGCTCTCCACGGTCACGCCCTTCCTGATGATGCTGACCCGGTCGCAGAGCTCCTCGACCTCGCTGAGGATGTGCGAGGACAGCAGCACCGTGCGCCCGTGCTCGCGCGCGGCCTCCTCGACGTACGACTGGAAGACGTCCTCCATCAGCGGGTCGAGCCCGGAGGTCGGCTCGTCGAGGATGAGCACGTCGATGTCGACGGCGGCGAACGCGGCGACCAGGGCGACCTTCTGCCGGTTGCCCTTGGAGTACGTACGGCCCTTCTTGGTCGGGTCGAGTTCGAAGCGCTCGATGAGTTCGGCCTTGCGCTTGACGTCGAGCCCGCCGCGCAGACGCCCGTACAGGTCGATGACCTCGCCGCCGCTGAGGTTGCGCCACAGCGTCACGTCGCCGGGCACGTACGCCACCCGGCGGTGCAGCTCCACGGCGTCGGCCCAGGGGTCGCGGCCGAGCAGCTGGACGGCGCCGGAGTCGGCGCGCAGCAGACCGAGCAGCACGCGGATCGCGGTGGACTTCCCCGCACCGTTCGGGCCGAGGAAGCCGTGCACCTCGCCCGCCTCGACGTCCAGGTCGAGACCGTCGAGCGCGCGGGTCCCGCCGAACGACTTGTGCAGTCCGGAGACCGTGATTGCCTTCGTCATGTTTGTGAAGCTACGCGCACTTCACAAATTTGTGAAGTTAAGGAAGCGTATAAACTGTCGTCGCAGGCCGGGCAAGGGGAGAGGATCGGGACATGAGCGCGCAGGGCAAGGACGAGAAGCGGGCGGCGGCGGCCGAGGAGGCCCGCTCCCGGTTCGTCGAGCGCTTCGCCGCGCAGCTGGTCGAGGCCGGCATGACCCGGATGCCCGCCCGCGTCTTCGCCGCCCTCCTCGCCGCCGACTCCGGCGCCCTCACCGCCGCCGAACTCGGCGCGCGCCTGAAGGTCAGCCCCGCCGCCGTGTCCGGGGCGGTCCGCTACCTCACGCAGCAGCACATGGTCTCCCGCGAGCGCGAGCCCGGAACGCGGCGCGACCTCTTCCGGGTCCACAGCAACCAGTGGTACGAGGCGCTGACCAACCGCGACAGCATCCTCAAGCAGTGGGAGGACGCGCTCCGCGAGGGCCGTGACACCCTCGGCCCCGACACCCCGGCGGGCCGCCGCATCGGCGAGACCCTGGCCTTCTTCGAGTTCGTCCAGGCCGAACTGGCGGCCATGATGAACCGCTGGCGCGACCACCGCAAAACCCTGAACCTGGACTGACCCACCGCCCTTCCAGCCTCGCCGGCGTTTGAGGCGCGGGGTCCGGGGCGGAGCCCCGATCTTTTGGAGCCCCTGCGGCGATTGAGCAGCGGGGTCCGGGGCGGAGCCCCGTGGCGTCGACCACGGTGCCGCGCAACCGGACGGGTCAAGGAAGCGCCAGCGCCCACGCCCCGGCCCGCACCGACCACGTCCTCCTCCGCACCGGCCCCCCGATCGCCACCGCATCCGCCCGGTACCGGAAATCCGCCCCGGTCACCGTCACCACCCTCGCCTGCGCGATCACCGGCGGCGCCACCGGATCCGGATCCGCCCGCCGCACCTCCACCCGCGCGAGCCCGGTCCCCCCGACGGGCCCCACCGACACCCCCTCCACCGGCTGGTCGAGGTCGACGAGCGTCACCCCGTCCGCCTCCACCCGCAACCGCGCGGGCCGCCCCCCGTCCACCGGCGCCCGCCCCCCGAGCGACCGCACCAGCGAACCGCACGCCCGCCACCACGGCCGCCCGTGCCCCACGCCGGACGGCGACGGCTCCGCGACCGGCGGAATGGACAGCCCGCCCAGCACCACCCCGTCGCTGTCGTCCACCAGCAGATCGAGCCGCCGCACCGCCCCGTCGAGCGCGGCACGCGCCGCGTCCACGGTCCCGCCCGGCACCCCGAGCGAGCGCGCCAGCGACACCGCGGAGCCCACCGGCACCATCGAGAACACCGCGCCCGCCAGCTCCCGCTCCCGGTGCAGCAGCGACACCGCCCGCAGCAGCGCCCGGTCGTCGCCGACCACGACGGGCCGCCGGGCACCCCGCTTGGCCAGCGCTTTCGCGAAATCGGCGGGCCCCTGCGGCAGACACACCTTCGCCGTCGAGCCCGCGCACAACACGTCCTTGGCGATGCGTACGGACTCCCCGTCGGCGCGCATCGCGACCGGATCGACGATCACCAGCAGCTGCCGCGACAGCCCCTCGCTCGCGTCGTCCGCACGGTCAGATGGATGGTCCAAAGCCGCCACCTCGGCCTTGCCTCGCTTCCTCGGGTAGCATCTTTGTGCAAGAGCCCCTTGCGCTATTGCGCCAGGGGCTTCGTCTATTCCGGGGCACCCCAAGGCTTACGAAGGCACGCCGCACAGCCGCGGCCACGGCCCCTGACCTTGGACATGCCCCGCCCGGAAGGGGTGTACGCCTGTGCCCGCACTTGTGCTGCTCGGTGCTCAGTGGGGTGACGAAGGCAAGGGAAAGGCCACCGACCTGCTCGGTGGATCCGTGGACTATGTAGTGCGCTACCAGGGCGGCAACAACGCCGGCCACACGGTTGTCGTAGGCGACCAGAAGTACGCGCTGCATCTCCTCCCTTCCGGAATCCTCTCCCCGGAATGCACGCCGGTCATTGGAAACGGTGTCGTCGTCGACCCGTCGGTCCTGCTCTCCGAGCTGAGCGGTCTGAACGAGCGCGGCGTCGACACGTCGAAGCTTCTGATCAGCGGAAACGCTCACATCATCACGCCGTACAACGTGACGGTCGACAAGGTCACCGAGCGCTTCCTCGGCAAGCGCAAGATCGGTACGACCGGCCGCGGCATCGGCCCGACGTACGCGGACAAGATCAACCGCGTCGGCATCCGCGTCCAGGACCTCTACGACGAGTCGATCCTCACCCAGAAGGTCGAGGCGGCCCTCGAGGTCAAGAACCAGCTCCTGACGAAGCTCTACAACCGTCGCGCCATCGAGGCGGAGCAGGTGGTCGAGGAGCTCCTCGGCTACGCCGACAAGATCAAGGGCTACGTCGCCGACACCACCCTGATCCTCAACAACGCGCTCGACGAGGACAAGGTCGTGCTGTTCGAGGGCGGCCAGGGCACGCTCCTCGACATCGACCACGGCACGTACCCCTTCGTCACCTCCTCGAACCCGACCGCGGGCGGCGCCTGCACGGGTGCGGGCGTGGGCCCGACGAAGATCAGCCGGGTCATCGGCATCCTCAAGGCGTACACGACGCGTGTCGGCGCCGGCCCGTTCCCGACCGAGCTGTTCGACCAGGACGGCGAGGACCTGCGCCGCATCGGCGGCGAGCGCGGTGTCACCACCGGCCGTGACCGCCGCTGCGGCTGGTTCGACGCGGTCATCGCCCGTTACGCGACGCGCGTCAACGGTCTGACGGACTTCTTCCTGACGAAGCTCGACGTGCTCACGGGCTGGGAGCAGATCCCGGTCTGCGTCGCGTACGAGATCGACGGCAAGCGCGTCGAGGAGCTCCCGTACTCCCAGACCGACTTCCACCACGCGAAGCCGGTCTACGAGTACCTGCCGGGCTGGTCGGAGGACATCACGAAGGCCAAGACCTTCGCGGACCTCCCGAAGAACGCGCAGGCGTACGTGAAGGCGCTGGAGGAGATGTCCGGCGCCCCGATCTCCGCGATCGGCGTCGGTCCGGGCCGCGACGAGACCATCGAGGTCAACTCGTTCCTCTAGGCGACACGTGGTGCACGCCCCGGTGCCCCGGTCCGCTGCGGCGGGCCGGGGCACCGGCGCGTTCCGCGCCCTACCCGGCGGCCGTCACCCCGACCTGTCGTAGGTCAGCGGCTTCTCGCCGCCCGCCATCACCCGCGTCAGGCGGCCGTCCGCGGTGAGCGTGATCGTGCTCGGCGCGCCCGGTGTGCAGGCGCCGCTCGGCTGCGCCGTGGTCGGGTCGGTGGGGCCGATGCGGACCGTGGAGGCGGTCGCCGACTCCAGCCGGCCCTGGAACACGCAGTGGTACGGCTCGCCGTTCTTCTGGTAGCCGTCCGCCGTCAGGGAGAAGACCGTGTCGCCGGACTCGCCCTGCTGGAGCGTGATGCTGCGCGGGTGATGGCCCAGGGAGTTGTCGATCGCGCTCTCCCACGTGCCGAGGAAGCGCGTGGGCACGGCGCCCGCGTCGGCGGACCGCGGCGACTCCTGTCGCGACTCCTGGGCCGACGACACGTCCTCGCTCGGGGAGTCCGCCGCGTCCGGGCCGGAGGACGACGACGGACCGGACGCGTCGGCCGATGCGGAGACCTTGCCGTCCGCCTCACCGGAGGGCGAGCCCTCGCCGTTCATCAGCGCGTACACCGAACCGCCCGCGCCCAGCGCCACTATCAGCGCGACCACGATCAGCGCCGGGGTCGACCGGCTGCGGCGCGGCTCCTGCGCCGGAGGCGGCGGCCCGTAGGGCGGGGTCTGGCTCCAGCCGCTCTGCGGGTAGCCGTACGAGGGTCCGGACGGCCCCGAGGGCGGGTGCGGGTAGCCGTACGGCGCGGCGGGCGCGGTCGGCGGCGGGGTGTGCGGCGACTCGTGGGCGACCACCGTCGGGAGGTGGTCCAGCGGGGCCGCGCCCGGCCGGCCGGGCGGCGGGGGAGCGGGATCGTCGGCCGCTACCGGAGCGGGCGCCACGGGCGGCACCGGCGACGCGGGTGGGCCGGCCGGGCGGGGCGGTTCGGCGGGTTCGGTCGCGGCCGGCCCGGCGGGCGGCGCCGCCGGTTCGACCGTCGTGCGCTCCGGGTTCTCCGTGTCCAGCAACTTGACCGCGTGCCGCCCCAGTTGGGCCACCAGCGCGCCCGGCAGCCACGGATCGCGCGTGCGGCCGCCGTCCCCGAGCGTGTCGTCGGCACGGGTGAGGCGGAGCAGGTCGTCGAGCGTGGGACGGGCCTCCGGCTGCTTGTGCAGGCAGTCGCGGACCAGGTCCTGCAAGCCCTCCGGCAGGTCCCCGAGCTCCGGCGGCTCCTCCGCGATGCGGTACATCAGGGCGTGCACCCCGCTGCTGGACGTACGGAACGGCAGCCGCCCCGACGCCGCGTACGCGAGCACCGAACCCAGGCAGAACACGTCGCACGCGGGCGTGATCCGGTCGCCGCGCACCTGCTCCGGCGCCATGAAACCGGGCGAGCCGACCAGCGCCCCGGTGCGCGTGAACCCGCCGTCGGTCAGCGTCTCCAGGGCGCGCGCGATGCCGAAGTCGATGACGCGCGGGCCGTCGATGGTGATCAGCACGTTCGACGGCTTGAGGTCGCGGTGGACGATGCCCGCCGCGTGGATGTCCTTCAGCGCGTGCGCGAGCCCGCCCGCGAGGATCCGCACCGAACGCTCCGGCAGCGCGCCGTAGTCGTGCGACACCACCTGCTGGAGGCTGGGCCCGGCCACGTAACCCGTCGCCACCCAGGGGATCTCCGCGTCCGTGTCCGCGTCGAGGACCGGCGCCGTCCACGCGCCCCCGACCCGCCGCGCGGCCTCGACCTCCTGCCGGAACCGGTTCCTGAACTCCTCCTGCTCCGCGAGCTCCTGGCGCACCACCTTCACGGCGACCGTGCGCCCGCGCTCCGAACGCGCGAGGTACACCTCGCCCATGCCGCCCGCCCCCAGCCGGCCGAGCAGTCGGTAGGCCCCGATGCTCTGCCCGCCCCGCATTCCCTCCATGTCGCGCCACCCTCCCCCGGTATGTGTGCAACGAACTGAGACTAGTGCCGACCTATGACAGATGAGGCGCTTCGCGGCGTCGCCGGTTCCGTTCCGTGGCTGTTCGGTTACGCCGTTCGTTAACTGTCACCAAGCGCGGCGTTAACCCGGCCGTGCCTAGCGTGCGAGCCATGGACAACAGCCCTCCCGTCATCCAACTCGGCGCCCATCTGGGCCTCGACCTGCTGGCCGTCGCCGTACTGACCTTCGGGATCTTCTACCCGCGGCACCGCAGGCGCGAGCTGGTGCCCGCGTATCTCGCCCTGAACGTCGCGCTGTTCGCGGTCGTCGCCGCGCTCGGCGAGGTCGGCCGCGGCGGCGGGCTCGCCCTCGGGTTCGGCCTGTTCGGAGTGCTGTCCATCGTGCGGCTGCGCTCGGACGCGCTGCGGCACCAGGAAGTGGCGTACTACTTCGTCACGCTGGTACTCGGGCTGCTGTGCGGGCTGCGCGCCCTCGGGCTCGGCATCACCGCCGCGCTCGTCGCGCTGCTCCTCGTGGTCGTCTACGTCGCCGACCACCCGCGCCTGTACGCCCGCGACCGCCGCGCCGTCGTCACCCTCGACGCCGTGCACACCGACGAGAACGCGCTGCGGGCCGAACTCGCGCGACGCGTGGGTCCGCCGCACGGCTGGACGGTGCGGGAGATCGACTACGTACGCGACCTCATGGTTGTGGAAGTTGAATTCCGGCAACCGGATGTACGGGAACGATCGGAGGAGCCCATACGTCACTCACGTACCCACCGGGACGCTCATGGCCGTCATGAGCCTCGCAGTACGACGAAGACCGCAGCCGCCTATCACCAGGAGACCGTGTGATCCCCGCCGTACGCGCCATCGGGCGCGCCGCACTCGCCGCCAAGCCGTTGTCGCTGGACGAACTGAACGACAGGGCCGAGCTGCTGGCCCGCTACGACAACAGTTATCTGGTGCCGGTGGAGGTCTTCGAGGACTTCGCGGCGCTGCTGACCGACCCCCGGCGGGCCGGGGGCCCGTTCCGGGCGCTGTCGTTGAACGGCCGCCGCTGGTTCTCGTACAGATCCACCTATTACGACACCGCCGACCTTCGCACCTACCACGACCACCGGCAGGGGCGGCGGCTCCGCTACAAGATCCGGGAGCGGGTCTACCAGGACAGCGGGGAGCGGCAGTTCGAGGTCAAGCTCAAGAACGGCCGGGGCGAGACGGTCAAGCACCGGCGCCGCCTCGACGGCGCGGAGGGGCCGCTGGACGCGGCGCAGCGGGGGTTCCTCGCGGGGGTGCTCGGCGGGGCGTACGGCATCGACGCGCCGGACGAGCTCGCGCCTTCGCTGGTCACGGACTACCAGCGCGCCACGTTCGTCGCCGACGGGCAGCGGGTGACGTGCGACGCGGGGCTCGTCGTGCGGGACGTCTCCGACGGGCGGACGGTTCGGGCGGACGGGGGGCTCGTCCTCGTCGAGACGAAGACGCGGGGGCACCTCACGGAGGCGGATCGGATGCTGCACCGGTTCGGGGTGCGGGCGGCCGAGTTCACGAAGTACTGCGGCGGGTTCGCGGCCCTCCGCCCCGACCTGACCCCCAACCGCTGGTCCCACGCGGCCCGCCGCGCCTTCCCTTCCGGCCCCTTGACCCCCGCCTATTAAGCCCCTCCGGCGTTTGAGGAGCGGGGTCTGGGGCGGAGCCCCAGGGCGGGGCACGGTGCCGGTGGTTGCGGTCTCGGGGCTCTGCCCCGAACCCCGCTCCTCAATCGCCGGAGGGGCTTGAGTGGGCCACCGGTGAGGCTGGAGTGGGCCAGCGGAGGGGCTGGAGGGGGATCAGCCGGAGGGGCTAGAGGGGGATCAGCCAGAGGGGCTGGAAGGGGGCCACCGGAGGGTGATGGTGGCGCCCGCTCCGTTCGCGACGGACACCTCACCCCCGGACTCCTCCACCGTACGCCGCACAATCGACAGCCCGAGCCCCGTGGACCCACCCCCACTCGCCCCCCGCGCCTCGGACTCCGGCGGAATCCCGGGCCCGTCGTCCGCGACCACCAACTCCACCGCCGCCCCGGCCCTCCGCACCACCACCCGGAACCCCACGCCCTGCGGCGTGTGGTCCAGCACGTTGCCGATCAGCGCGTCGAGCGCCGCGACGAGCTCGTCCTCCGGAACCGGCACCGCCACCACCGCCTCCGGCACGGACACCTCCAGCACCCGCCCCTGATCGGTGGCGAGCGGCTCCCAGAACGCGGCCCGGTCCCGGGCCACCGCCGCGAGGTCCGCCCCCGCCGTCCCCCGCAACGGCTTGCGCGCCTTGCGGATCACCTCGTCCACCCCCCGCTCCAGCGAAGCGACCCCCGCCGCGATCCGCTCCGCCTCCTCCGCGTCCCGCAGCCCCTCCGCGTCGAGCCGCAGCGCCGCGACGGGGGTGCGCAGCCGGTGCGCGAGGTCCGCCGCGTTCTCCCGCTCGGCGGTGAGCAGTTCGTCGATGCGGGCGGCAAGGTGGTTCAACTCGGCCGCCACGGAACGCAGTTCCGGCGGCCCCTGCGGCTCGGCGCGCGCCGTGAGGTCACCGCCCGCGAGCCGGTCCGCCGTCCCGGCCAGCGCCCGCGTCGCCCCGACGAGCCGCGCCCCGAGCCGGTCCGCGAGCAGCAGCCCGATGAGGACGAGGCCCACCCCGATCCCGGCCAGCGTCAGCCACGACGAGAGCATCCCGTCGTACAACTGCCCGTTCGTGAGCGTCACTTGGACGACGGCCGTGCCGCCCTCCGCGCCCTGCACCGGCACCAGCACCTGACGTCCGCCGCCCGGCGCCTCGTACGTGAACGCGCGCCCCGCCCGCGCGAGCCGCACCGCGTCGGTGACGGCGGCCGGCGCCCCGATCACCCTGCCGTCGGCGAAGATCAGCGAAGTGTCCGGCCGGGAGGTCGAGTTGACGCTCTCCACGGCCTGTTCGGCGCCCGCCCGCTCACCCGCGCTGTGCAGCGTGGGCCCCATCGCGGCGGCCACCCACTGGGCGCGCGCCGTCGCCTCCGCGGTCGCCCGGTCCGCGGCGTGGCTGCGGGTGAGCAGGGTCAGCGGGACGAGCAGCGCGGTCAGGACGAGGGCGGTGGTGGCGGCCGTCAGGAGCAGCAGGGTGCGCCGCATTACGAGGCATCCCCGGCCTCCGGCGCCGACAGTTTCACACCCACCGTGCGCACGGTGTGCAGATAGCGGGGCGCCTGCGCGGACTCGCCCAACTTCCTTCGCAGCCACGACAGATGGACGTCGACGGTCTTGTCGGCGCCGCCGAGCGGCTGCTGCCACACCTCGGCCAGCAGCTCGCGGCGCGAGACGACCTGGCCGGGGCGGTGGGCGAGGTAGGCGAGGAGGTCGAACTCGCGGGGCGTCAGGTCCAGCGGCTGTCCGTCGAGCGTCACCTCGCGGGAGGCGGGCGCGACCACGAGCCCGCCGACCGTGAGCGGCTCGTCGACGTCGCCGGGCAGCCCGAGCCGCCGCAGCACCGCCTTGATCCGGGCGTCCAACTGGGCCGCGCCGAACGGTTTCACGATGTAGTCGTCGGCCCCGTCCCCGAGCACCGCGACCATCTCCGGCTCCTCGTCGCGGGCCGTCGCCACGATCACCGGCACGTCGCTCACCGCGCGCAGCATCCGGAGTATCCGGGCGCCGTCCACATCCGGCAGCCCCAGATCGAGCACGACCAGATCGGGCCGGTCCGTGACGGCGGCATCGAGCCCGGCCATCCCCGTCGCCGCGGTGGCGACGGCGTGACCACGGTCCCGCAGGGCTCGAACCAGTGCGTTCCGCAACGCGGGATCATCTTCGACGACCAATAGATGAGGCATACAACCACCCAACCAAACCCCTCCACCGACCCCACATCAAGCCCCTCCGGCGAGCCCGCATCAAGCCCCTCCGGCGATTGAGGAGCGGGGTCTGGGGCAGCGCCCCAGGAGCGCACCCCCGACGCCGCGCTCAGTCGTCATCGTCATCATCCGGCTCGGCGACGAGCGCAACCCGCGGCCCCCCACCCCCCACCCCACACCGAATCTCGTAGAGAGAATCGTCCCCGTCCTCCGGCTCCACCTTGACCCGCGCCACCCGCCCCGGCCCCCGCACCACGTCGTCGTCATCGATCTCGTACCCGTCCGCCGGACTCCACGACACCAGGTACACCCCACCGTCCGCCCCGCACTCGACGCTCGCCGAGCCCCCGGTGAACCGCAGCGTGCGCCGCTGGTCGGCGGGGGAGGCGGCGGCGGAGCCGGACGCCGACGCCGATCCCGACGGCCGCGGCGCCGCCTCCGCGGAGGCCAGCGCCCGCCGCACGGCCACGTCGTCGAGCGGCCGCCCGTGCGCACCGGCTCCCGCGTCCGCGTCGGCTCCCGCCAACTGCCAGGCGCCCAGCGCCCCCGCGGTGGTCCCCACGGCGACCCAGGCCGCGGTCACGGCGACATTGCGCCAGCGCTGCGCGATCGGCTGTCTCATGACGGCCAGCCTGCCCGACGGTTTCCTAACGCCACGCTAAAAGCGCCATGCCGAAAGCGACCCGGGCCGGGGGCGGGGCGACAGGTTGTCGGGTTCGGCGGCGTCCCACAGACAGGACGCCGATGGTGTGCCGGTGCATCGCGCATTTACCCTCGGCCCCATGACCCCTCAGCCGAATCCCCAGGTCGGCGCCGCCGTCAAGGCCGCGGACCGCAAGCACGTGTTCCACTCCTGGTCGGCACAGGAGCTGATCGACCCGTTGGCCGTCGCCGGCGCCGAAGGCTCCTACTTCTGGGACTACGACGGGAACCGCTACCTCGACTTCACCTCCGGCCTCGTCTACACGAACATCGGGTACCAGCACCCGAAGGTCGTCGCGGCGATCCAGGAGCAGGCGGGGAGGATGACGACCTTCGCCCCGGCCTTCGCCATCGAGTCGCGCTCGGAGGCCGCACGCCTCATCGCCGAGCGCACCCCCGGCGACCTCGACAAGATCTTCTTCACCAACGCGGGCGCCGACGCCGTCGAGCACGCCCTGCGGATGGCCCGCCTGCACACGGGCCGCCCGAAGGTGCTCTCCGCGTACCGCTCGTACCACGGCGGCACTCAGCAGGCCATCAACGTGACGGGCGACCCGCGCCGTTGGGCCAACGACACCGGCACGGCGGGCGTGGCCCGCTTCTGGGCGCCGTTCCTCTACCGCTCCCGCTTCTACGCGGAGACGGAGGAGCAGGAGTGCGAGCGCGCCCTGGAGCACCTGGAGTCCACGATCCAGTTCGAGGGCCCGGCGACCATCGCGGCGATCATCCTGGAGACGGTGCCGGGCACGGCGGGCATCATGCTGCCGCCGAAGGGCTACCTCGCCGGTGTCCGCGAGCTCTGCGACCGCTACGGCATCGTGTTCGTCCTCGACGAGGTCATGGCGGGCTTCGGCCGTACGGGCAAGTGGTTCGCCGCCGACCTGTACGACGTGACGCCGGACCTCATGACCTTCGCGAAGGGCGTGAACTCGGGGTACGTCCCGCTCGGCGGCGTCGCCATCTCCGGCGCGATCGCCGAGACCTTCGCGAAGCGCCCGTACCCCGGCGGCCTCACCTACTCCGGCCACCCGCTGGCCTGCGCCGCCGCCGTCGCCACCATCAACGTGATGGAGGAGGAGGGCATCGTCGAGCACGCCGCGAAGCTCGGCTCCGAGGTCGTCGAGCCGGCCCTCCGCGACCTCGCCGAGCGCCACCCCTCGGTGGGCGAGGTGCGCGGCGTCGGCATGTTCTGGGCCCTGGAGCTCGTACGGGACCGCGCCACGCGCGAGCCGCTGGTCCCGTACAACGCGACGGGCGAGGCCAACGCCCCGATGGCCGCGTTCGGCGCCGCCGCCAAGGCGAACGGCCTGTGGCCCTTCATCAACATGAACCGCACCCACGTGGTGCCCGCCCTGAAAATCACCGAGGCGGAGGCCAAGGAGGGCCTCGCCGCCCTGGACGTCGCGCTGTCCGCGGCCGACGAGCACGTGGCGTAACCCGGTCGCGGGGCCGGGGCGGGGCGTAACCTGACCAGCCGACCCGCCCTGCCCCGCCCCGACCGCCCGCCCCACCACCCGAACCGGGGGAACCGACCCGTGCCTGTTCCCGACGGCAGCCCCGCCGTCACCCGCTCCACCCTCCGCCAGCAGATCGCGGACGCGCTGCGCGACGAGATCCTGGCGGGCCGCCTCACTCCCGGCCAGGAGTTCACGGTCAAGGAGATCGCCGAGGGCTACGGCGTCTCGGCCACGCCCGTCCGCGAGGCCCTCGTGGACCTCTCCGCCCAGGGCCTCCTCGACTCCGCCCAGCACCGCGGCTTCCGCGTCCACGAGTACTCGTTCCCGGACTACCGCGCGATGATCGAGGCCCGCAGCCTCGTCGCCGACGGAATCTTCCGCGGCCTGTCCGCCGACCCGGACCGCGCCCCGCGGACCGCCGAGGACCTCGCCGGTGTCCGGCGCCGCGGCGAGGAGGCGTCCCGCGCGGCGACGGCCGGCGACCTGAACGTCCTCA
This sequence comes from Streptomyces sp. BYX5S, assembly GCF_054724165.1. Taxonomy (NCBI): domain Bacteria; kingdom Bacillati; phylum Actinomycetota; class Actinomycetes; order Kitasatosporales; family Streptomycetaceae; genus Streptomyces; species Streptomyces sp. BYX5S. The sequence continues at coordinate 234,475 of NZ_CM138829.1, forward strand.
TCGGCTACGACCTGCGTTTCTGGCGCGAACTCTCCGCCCTCTTCGGCAACCCGTACCTCTCCGACTTCTTCCACCGCCTGCGCGTGCAGTCCTGGATGTGCGCGGTCCCGCACCTGCGCGCCGCCGGGGACCTCCGGGGCCGGCTGTGGGCGGGGCACTGCGCGCTGGTCGACGCGCTCGCCGACCGCGACCCCGACGCCGCGCAGGCGCTCATCGCCTCGTACAACGACGACTCCCTTTCCCTGATAGAGACGCTGACGGGCGGCTAGCAGGCGGGAACAACGGGTACGCGCAAGACAGGTCACCACCGGCCCGCGCCGCACTACCCTGACCTGACGTACTCCGGAGCACTGAGGAGCCCCCTTGGCCTGTGACCTGTGGCTCGTTCCCCTGGTCGACGTGCTGTGCCACAGCCCCGACAACCCGTTCGCCGAAGAACTCGCGCTCTACGACAAGGCGTTGGGCGAGGCAGGACTGCCACCGGTGCCGGTCTACGCGTACATGCCGGGCCTGTCCGGGGACGTGGCGCCGATCGCGGGGTTCGACTACGACGCGCTGCACTTCCTGCGGCGGGCGTACCTGCTCCAGATCTGCGGGCTGGCCGTCACGCCGGTCGACGAACTGGGCGGCGACTACGAGCAGCTCCTGGAGATGTTCGAGTCGACGGCGCAGAGTTCGCACCTGGTGTGGCACTACGACCACGCGGGGGCGTACGTGCCCGTGGACTTCCCCGCGCCGCTGTCCAACGACGAACTCCTCGCGGGGGGCGGCCCGTTGGGCTCGTCGCACGCGCTGCTGCGGGAGCTGGAGTACGTGGCGCCGTCCATCGGCATCGACCCGGCCAACCCGCCCGCGCCCCCGGCGCCGCCCGCGGCCCCCACGTCCCTGGAGGAACCGGCCGCGGCCGTCCCCCTGGACGACAGCCCCTTCGCCCGCGAACGCCACGTCTGGCTCGGCCTCCACCAGGCCGCCACCCGCAGCCTCGCCCAAGGCTCCATGCTCATCTTCAGCTGACCATCCAAGCCCCTCCGGGGGCCATTCAAGCCCCTCCGGCCCCAATCAAGCCCCTCCGGCGCTTGAGGAGCGGGGCCCGGGGCAGAGCCCCGATCTTTTGGAGCCTCTCCGGCGGCTGAGGAGCGGGGCCCGGGGCGAGCCCCGATTTTTGGAGCCCCTCCGGCGATTGAGGAGCGGGGTCCGGGGCGGAGCCCCGTGGCGTGGGGCCATCCGCCGGTGGCACCCCTACCGGGGCTCCGGGGGCCGCTGACGCGGCATGTTGGGCCGCGCCCCCGGCGGCAACGGAAACCGACTGCTGGGCTGCTCCACCTGCCGCCCCCCACCCGGCACCGCCGCCTGCATCGTCAACGGCGCAGGCCCCGACCTGAACTCCACCATCCAGTCCGCCGTCTCCGCCCGCACCAACTCCGTCACGTCGTCGGAGAACCTCCGCAGCACCCCAAGACACCGCTCGGCCGCCTCACTGGCCGTCCCCTCCGTGGGCCCCAGCACCTCCCGCACGTTCTCCGACGCCCAGTCGAACTGGAGCACCTGCAACCGCCGCTGCACCGCCTGCGCCGTCGCCACGTCCCTCATCCACCCGGACGTCAGCCCGAAGTACCGGTCGCACGCCACACACGCCACCGCGATCAGCAGCGACAGATACCCCCAGGGCGCGACCCCGCCCACCACACCCGTGAGGTCGAGGAGCGGAAGCACACCCCCGCACACCGCCCCCAGCACCGTCCCGGTCCGCAGCGTCCGCGCACCCCGCCGCTTCCACACCCGGTCCGCGAGGTACCAGTCCGCCGTGCGCAGCGCCCCGTCCTCGACCCACCGGTACAGCTCGTCGAGCCGCTCCGCGGGCTCGCCCCAGTCGCCGAGGGGGAACGTACGGCCGGTGAGATCGCCCTGCCGGGGGGATTTGCCGCCGCGGGTGCCCCCGCCGCCGCTCCGGCCCGGGGCCGCCCCCTCGTGGGGCGCTCCTTCGGGCTGCATCTCCGGCTGACTCACCCGGAACTCCCTCGACTGGTCACTGCTGGGGCTGATGTGCAGCATCTTCCTACCGCCCAATGGGTGGCCGAACCCCTGTTTTCACCGGATCTCCGCCCGGACGTGGGCGTGCATCAGGTATAGAAAGCAACCCATCTCACTCGAAAGAGTGCAGAGCGGAAAAGACGCCGTCCGTGCCCCCGTGAGGCTCCCGGTCCCCGCGCCACCGGACCCCCCGACCACGTAGGCTCGGATCCAGGGGCACCGGCGGACAACCGCAGACATACGCCCCGCCCGACGTCGTCGCGCAACGGACCGGAAGCGGACCGGAACAGGAGCTGATCGTGATCCCCGGTGGTGGCCAGCCCAACATGCAGCAGCTGCTCCAGCAGGCCCAGAAGATGCAGCAGGACCTCGCGAAGGCTCAGGAGGAGCTGGCGCAGACGGAGGTCGAGGGCCAGGCCGGCGGCGGTCTCGTCAAGGCGACGGTGACCGGAGGCGGCGAGCTGCGCAACCTCGTGATCGACCCGAAGGCGGTCGACCCGGAGGACACCGAGACCCTCGCCGACCTGGTGGTCGCGGCGGTCCAGGCGGCGAACGAGAACGCGCAGACCCTCCAGCAGCAGAAGCTCGGCCCGCTCGCCCAGGGCCTCGGCGGTGGCGGCGGCATTCCGGGTCTCCCCTTCTGACCCCGCCGCCAACTACCGTACGTACCAGGACGCGGCACCCGCGGAACCAGCAGTAGACGACCCGAAGGCGAAGGCAATCCGTGTACGAAGGCGTGGTCCAGGACCTCATCGACGAGTTGGGCAGGCTGCCCGGCGTCGGTCCCAAGAGCGCGCAGCGGATCGCCTTCCACATCCTTCAGGCGGAGCCGACCGACGTGCGACGCCTCGCGCAGGCGCTGATGGAGGTCAAGGCGAAGGTCCGCTTCTGTGCGACGTGCGGCAACGTCGCGCAGGAGGAGCTGTGCAACATCTGTCGCGACCAGCGGCGGGACGGTTCCGTGATCTGTGTCGTGGAGGAGCCCAAGGACGTCGTGGCGATCGAGCGCACCCGTGAGTTCCGCGGGCGGTACCACGTGCTCGGTGGCGCGATCAGCCCCATCGAGGGCGTCGGACCGGACGACCTGCGGATAAGGGAACTGCTCGCCCGCCTCGCGGACGGCACGGTCACCGAGCTCATCCTCGCCACCGACCCGAACCTCGAGGGCGAGGCCACAGCGACGTACCTCGCCCGCATGATCAAGCCCATGGGCCTGAAGGTCACCCGCCTGGCCAGCGGCCTCCCCGTCGGGGGCGACCTGGAGTACGCGGACGAGGTGACCCTCGGCCGCGCCTTCGAGGGGAGAAGACTCCTAGATGTCTAAGACGCCAGAGAAGTCGCCGCAGGGTCCGGACCCCGACGACTTCGCCGTTCAGATCTCGGACCAGATCGAGTCGTTCATCGTCGCCGTGACCGAGATCGCCAAGGGCGACGAGCCGGACTCGGCGGTGCCGTTCCTGCTGCTCGAGGTCTCCCAGCTGCTGCTCGCGGGCGGCCGCCTGGGCGCGCACGAGGACATCCTCCCGGACGAGCGCTACGAGCCGGACCTGGGCGCCGAGCCCGACATGGACGACCTGCGCGAACGCCTGGGCGCGATGCTCGACCCGGTCGACGTGTACTCCGAGGTCTTCGACCCGTACGAGCCCCGCAAGGCGCCGGTCGCCGCGCGGATCTCGGACGACCTCGCGGACGTCGTCTCCGACCTGCGGCACGGGATGGCCCACTACCGCGCGGGCCGGATCACCGAGGCGCTGTGGTGGTGGCAGTTCTCGTACTTCTCCAACTGGGGCTCGACGGCCTCGGCGACGCTGCGCGCCCTCCAGTCCCTGGTGGCCCACGTCCGCCTGAACCAGCCCCTGGAGGACCTCGACGGCCTCGACACCGACGAGGACCTGTCAGCGGCCGAGGGCACGCTGGAGGAGGAGGCGGGCCAGGTCATGGCAGCGGAGATCGCCGGTCCGCTGGGCCTGCGCCCCGTGAAGTAGGAGCGCCCCGCAGGGGCGCGGGGAACTGCGCAACACCCACCCCGGCTCCCGTGTCAAGAGTGTGACCCGCCCCACTTCCCGGTTGCCCCGGCACGGTCTGGGCATGCGCTTGTCCGGAGCGGCCGGAGGTCGGCAAACGGAAACCTGGTGATCAGGTCGTGGGCGGGACATCTCACGATGTGATATATCCGGGGCGGATTTCGGCCGCTCGTTAAACTGAGCCGACCGCAGTGCGCATACGTACATGCGGTGACAGACGGACTGAGCGAGGAGCGCACGTGGGCCTTGTCGTGCAGAAGTACGGAGGCTCCTCCGTTGCAGATGCCGAGGGCATCAAGCGGGTCGCCAAGCGCATCGTCGACGCCAAGAAGAACGGCAACCAGGTTGTCGTTGTGGTGTCCGCGATGGGCGACACGACGGATGAGTTGATCGATCTCGCCGGGCAGGTTTCCCCGATCCCTGCCGGGCGCGAATTCGACATGCTGCTGACCGCCGGAGAGCGGATCTCCATGGCCCTGCTGGCCATGGCGATCAAAAACCTGGGGCACGAGGCCCAGTCGTTCACGGGCAGTCAGGCCGGTGTCATCACCGACTCGGTCCACAACAAAGCACGGATCATCGACGTCACGCCGGGGCGCATCCGGACCTCGATCGACGAGGGCAACATCGCCATCGTCGCCGGGTTCCAGGGCGTCAGCCAGGAGGGCAAGAACATCACGACCCTCGGTCGTGGTGGATCCGACACCACCGCCGTCGCCCTCGCCGCCGCGCTCGACGCCGAGGTCTGCGAGATCTACACCGATGTCGACGGTGTGTTCACCGCCGACCCGCGCGTCGTGAAGAAGGCGCGGAAGATCGACTGGATCTCCTTCGAGGACATGCTGGAGCTCGCCAGCTCCGGGTCGAAGGTGCTGCTCCACCGCTGCGTGGAGTACGCCCGTCGGTACAACATCCCGATCCACGTCCGCTCCAGCTTCAGCGGGCTGCAGGGCACGTGGGTCAGCAACGAGCCGATCGAGAAGAAGCAGCAAGGGGAACAGGGCGTGGAGCAGGCCATCATCTCGGGTGTCGCGCACGACACCTCCGAGGCGAAGATCACCGTTGTCGGAGTGCCGGACAAGCCGGGTGAGGCCGCGAAGATCTTCCGGGCCGTCGCGGACGCCCAGATCAACCTCGACATGATCGTGCAGAACGTGTCGGCCGCGTCGACCGGTCTGACCGACATCTCCTTCACGCTCCCCAAGACCGAGGGCCGCAAGGCCATCGACGCCCTGGAGAAGCAGAAGGCCAACGTCGGCTTCGACTCGCTGCGCTACGACGACCAGATCGCCAAGATCTCCCTCGTCGGCGCCGGCATGAAGACGAACCCGGGTGTGACCGCCGGCTTCTTCGAGGCGCTCACCGACGCGGGCGTGAACATCGAGCTGATCTCGACCTCCGAGATCCGCATCTCGGTCGTCACGCGCGCCGACGACGTGAACGAGGCGGTCCGCGCCGTGCACTCGGCCTTCGGTCTCGACTCGGACTCCGACGAGGCCGTGGTCTACGGGGGCACCGGCCGCTGATGGCCCAAGTCTCCGCCAGGCGTCCGACGCTCGCGGTCGTGGGAGCGACCGGGAGCGTCGGCGCCGTTCTGCTGCAGATCCTTTCGCAGCACGCGGACATCTGGGGCGAGATCCGGCTCGTGGCCTCCGCGCGCTCCGCGGGGCGCAAGCTCTCCGTACGCGGTGAGGAGGTCGAGGTCGTCGCCCTGGAGGAGTCCGTCTTCGACGGGGTCGACGTCGCGATGTTCGACGTGCCCGACGACGTGGCCGCGCGCTGGGCGCCCGTCGCCGCCGCCAAGGGCGCCGTCGTGGTGGACAACTCGCCGGCCTTCCGCATGGACCCCGACGTACCGCTCGTCGTCCCCGAGGTGAATCCGCATGCCGCGCGCGTGCGGCCGCGCGGCATCATCGCCAATCCGAACTGCACGACGCTGTCGATGATCGTGGCGATCGGGGCGCTGCACGCCGAGTTCGGGCTGCGCGAGCTGGTCGCGTCCAGTTACCAGGCGGTGAGCGGGGCGGGGCAGGCCGGTGTGGAGACGCTGCGGGCGCAGCTGTCCCTGGTGGCCGGTTCGGAGCTCGGCACCGCGCCGGGCGATCTGCGCCGGGCCGTCGGCGACCGGACGGGACCGTTCCCGGAGCCCGTCGCGCTGAACGTCGTGCCGTGGTCGGGCGCGCTCTGCGAGGACGGCTGGTCCTCGGAGGAGATGAAGGTGCGCGGCGAGACCCGCAAGATCCTCGGGCTGCCGGACCTGAAGGTCGCCGTCACCTGCGTCCAGGTGCCGGTCGTCACCACGCACTCCCTCACCGTCCACGCCCGCTTCCAGAGCGAGGTCACCGTGGACCGGGCCCGCGAGATCATCGCGACCGCCCCCGGCGTCGTCCTCTTCGACAACCCGGCCGCCGGTGAGTTCCCCACGCCCGCCGACGTGGTGGGCACCGACCCGACGTGGGTGGGGCGCGTACGGCGCTCGCTCGACGATCCGGCGGGGCTCGAACTCTTCGTGTGCGGGGACAATCTCCGCAAAGGCGCCGCTCTGAACACCGCGCAGATCGCCGAACTCGTGGCGGCCGAGCTCACTCCCCTGTGAGCTGCGGCTCTTTCCACGCCCGTGATCCGGGATGCCCCTTCCCCTACGCGCGTTGACTCGTAAGATTCTGTGTGAGTTTTGTGTAAGCGGTATTTCCCTCCCCGCCCTGCAACCGGAAGCAGGGCGGGGAGCGTCTTTGCGGTCGCCCTGCCGAGGTGTGGAGAACGGCTCGGACATATGGGGCATAGGGGAAGAGTGGTACGCATGTCGGCATTCGAGGCGGCGCCCTGGGTGGGGACGACGAGGTCTGTCGCAAAAGGGGCGCCTGACGCGTACAACCCTGACGGGGGGAAGCTTGTCCAACAGGCGTGGCAGAAGTACTGGACTTCACAGCGGTGCGGGCGACGGGCGCGGCCCTTCGTCCGCCTCTCGCTCCCCTTGGAACCCGCCGTGTGCGCACGGCCGGCGGCATGCCGGTGATCGCCCCCATGCCCGCGGCGCGGCCGGCGCGCGTTCCGGCACAGGGCGCTGACGAGTCGATGACGCAGGCCGGTACCTCCGTCGACCATCTCACCGAGACCTATCGCGCCCACTACCGCTCCCTGCTGGGGCTCGCGGCGCTGCTTCTCGACGACACCGCCTCCTGCGAGGACGTCGTGCAGGAAGCGTTCATCCGCGTGCACTCGGCGCGCAAGCGGGTGCGCGACCCGCAGAAGACGCTCGCGTATCTGCGGCAGACCGTGGTGAACCTGTCGCGGTCCACGCTGCGCCGCCGCATCCTCGGCCTCAAGCTGCTCACCAAGCCGATGCCGGACATGGCGAGCGCGGAGGAGGGTGCGTACGACCTGCTGGAGCGTGACGCCCTGAAGAAGGCGCTGCGGGGGTTGCAGCGCCGTCAGCGCGAGGTCCTCGTCCTGCGATACTTCGCGGACATGACGGAGGCGCAGGTCGCCGAGGCGCTCGGGATATCGCTCGGCTCGGTCAAGGCGTACGGATCGAGGGGTATCGCGGCGCTGCGCGTCGCCATGGAGGAGCCGGCATGAACCACCATCTCGACGGCGGCCCGGAGGAGCGGGCGGCCGACGAAGTGCGTGAGGCAGGCGAGCCCGGCACGGACGAGCTGGCGCTGCGCCGCATGATGCGGCAGGCCGTCTCCGACATCGAGCCCTCGGACCAGGCCCTCGACGCGTTGCAGCGGGCGGTTCCGGCCCGCCGCGCCCGCAAGCGGCAGGCCGCCGTGGGCGCGGTCGCCGTGGGCGTCTTCGCGGCGATGGCGGTGCCGGCCGTGCTGCACGTGGCGAACACGGACTCCTCCGGCGCCAAGCCGTCCATCGCGGGCCACAGCCAGGCCACGCACGGCGGGGCGACCGAGGGCACGGAGACCGGTGGCGCGGGGCAGGACGGCGGGGGGAAGCCGTCCCACGCCAAGGACAAGGACAAGGACGGCAAGAAGGGCGCGAAGGGCGACGAGCACAAGGGCTCCGGCGCCGCCGCCGGTGGCGGCGATCCCGCGTCCACCGCGGCCGCCAGCTCTCCCACCTGTGCGGCGGGCGAGCTGGGCGCTCCGACCGCGTCCGTGGGGCCGCCCGCAGCGGACGGCAAGGTCTACGGCTCGTTCCGCGTCGCCAACGTCTCGGGCTCCAACTGCACGGTGGACAACCCGGGATCCGTGGTCACCGTCGCGCAGGGCGCGGCCGACCCGGCGAAGGTGAGCGTCGTCGACCACACCTCGGGCGACGGGTCCGGGCTCCCCGACCCCTCGACCGAGCCGAGCCAGCTGATCCTCGAACCGGGCAAGGCGTACGAGGTGCGGTTCGCGTGGGTGCCGTCGGCGTCCTGCCCCTCGTCGGGCGGAACCGGTGGCGGTGACGGGGGGACCGCGGGGCCCTCCCCGTCCCCCTCGCCGAGTCAGGACACGGGGTCGGGTGGGGAGGCCACGACCGACACCGCGCCCCAGACGACGACGCAGCTCGGGTCCGACGGGGCCGAGGAAGGCAGTGTGGCTGTCTCCCACACGGCGGAGCCGGGGGCGCCGTCCGCCGCCACCACCATCTCCGACGCCTGCGCCGGCACCCTCTACCGCACCGGCCTCCTCCCAGCCTCCTGACCGAACCTCCTCAATCGCCGGAGGGGCTTGGTGTGGCCGGACCTGCTCCTCAATCGCCGGAGAGGCTCAAAAGCCGGGGCTCCGCCCCGTACCCCGCTCCTCAATCGCCGGAGGGGCTAGGCGGTTTCGTTTGGATCAAGGTGGGGGTGAGCGATGACGGCGGTTCCGGAGCGGCATTCTGGAGCGATGCGACCCGGAACCGACGTCACCGAGAACGGCCTGCGGCATCTGCTCAATGAGTGGGACCCGATCGGCGTCGCTGACGAGGTGCAAGACGAGTACGACTGCATGCTCGTCCCTCTCCTGCGGCGGCTCCGGCGTGGCGCCGACCAAGCGGAGATCGGCGAGTTCCTGCGGCATGAGCTGGTAGATCACTTCGGTCTCACCCCTCTTCCGTCAGAGCCGGAAGAGATGGCTGCCAAAGTGACCTCCTGGTGGACAGTTGCCGTCGAGACCGATGGCACCGGCTGCGTGTAGTCGCTCCCTCCGGATCGTCTGCTCGTTGTCCGGGTGTGTCGTTGACTGACGCGCAGTGGGCGCGGATCGAGCCGTTACTGCCGGACCGGACACCGAAGCGGGGTGGCCGATGGCGGGACCACCGAGAGGTGATCGACGCCATCGCCTGGAAGTTTCAGACCGGGGCACAGTGGGTGCAACTGCCGGAGAAGTACGGAAACTGGCGGGGCGTCTACAACCGGCTGCGGATGTGGTCCGCCGACGGCACATGGGAGCGGGTGTTCACCGCGCTTGTGGCACAGGCCGACGCCGACGGGGAGCTGAACTGGGTCGTCTCGGTGGACTCTACGATCGTGCGAGCCCACCAGCACGCGGCCGGAGCCCGCAGAAAGGGGCCCCGGCCGGCGAGCCGGACGACCACGCCATCGGCCGGTCTCGCGGCGGACTAACCACGAAGATCCATCTCGCAGCCGATGGCAACTGCCGGCCCCTGGCCTTCCATCTCACCGCCGGACAGGCCGGTGACGCGCCCGCCTTCGCTGACGTGATGGCCCGGCTGCGTGTTCCCCGGCGACGTGGACGGCCCCGAACCCGGCCAGAGGCAGTCCTCGCAGACAAGGCGTATTCGTCACGCGCCATCCGTGAACACCTCAGACGGCGCGGCATCCGGGCGGTTATACCCGTGCCGGCTGATCAACGCGGCCACCGCCTGAGACGCGGCAGCCGGGGCGGCCGACCACCCGCCTTCGACCGCGAGACCTACAGGCAGCGCAACACGGTCGAACGCTGCATCAACCGCTTGAAACAGTGGCGAGGCATCGCCACCCGCTACGAGAAGGCAGCAGCCATCTACCTGGCCGGACTCCTCGTTGCGAGCATCTTCCTCTGGTCAGCCAGGTGATCCAAACGAAACCGCCTAGGGGTGGCCGGACCTGCTCCTCAAGTGCCGGAAGGCGTGGAGTGGCCGCACCCGCTCCTCAATCGCCGGAAGGGCTAGGGGTGGCCGGGCCCGCTGCTCAAGATCCGGTGGGCCATTTGAGCCCCTGCGGCGATTGAGCAGCGGGGTCCGGGGCGGAGCCCCGAGGCGTACACCCCGGGTGGCTCAGACGGAGGTCTTGGGTTGCGGGGACGGGGCCGGCTCCGTGAGGCCCAGTTCCGCATCCCGGAGGGCCTCCGCCTCGCGCCGCACCAACCGCACCCACATGAACACCACGAACCCCGCGAACACGAACCACTCACCCGTGTACCCGAGGTTCTGGAACGCCTTGAGGTCCAGCCCACTGCCCTCCGGCGCCGACGCCGGCACCGCCGTCATCCCGGAATCCGCCTCGTCGAGCGTGACCCACGCGTCGTACACGTCGTACGGCACCAGATTCACCAGCGACGCCGCACCGATCACCCCGACCTGCCCGGCGGGCAGCCCACCCGTGGCCGTCACCCCGTTCGACGTCGCGGACTCCGAGGCCTGAAGCGCCCCGACGACGGTGACCTCACCCTTCGGCGCGGCCGGCGCCTTCGCCGCGGACGCCTTGCCGGGCAGCCACCCGCGGACCACCGGCAGCGCCTTCCCGGTCCCCTCCACCTTGAGCAGCGTCACGACGTAGAAGCCACTGCGGTCGTCGAGGTCCCGGTTCGGCACCAGGAGCTGCTCGCCGTAGCGGCCGGTCGCGGTCGTCCGCATCCCGGAGGTCTTCTTGTCCACGGGCAGCACGGAGGCGAGCGGCCGCGCGGCAGCCGTCTCGTTCGCCTTCGTCTGCTCGGACACCGTCTTGTGGTCCTGCACCCGGTCCTCGAAGCGACTGAGCTGCCACGAGCCCATGAAGATGCACACGGGGATCGCGAGCAGGACGAAGATGTTGATCCCCCACCAGCGCGGGGTCAGGAGGAACCGGTACACACCTCCACGGTACGGGTCCGATATAAGGACCCGTACCGCGACCCCCTCGTCGGACCTCAGCCCGGCAAGTGGCGCTTCGCGAAGTCCAGTTCGAGCGCGACCTGCTTGATGCGCTCCTCGACGACGAGCGAACCGTGCCCCGCGTCGTACCGGTACACCTCGTGGATCGCGCCGCGCGCCGCGAGCCGGTCGACGTAGTTGTCGATCTGCTGGAGCGGGCACCGCGGGTCGTTGACGCCCGCCGAGATGTAGACCGGCGCCTTCACGTCGTCGACGTACGTGATCGGGGACGAGACGCGGAACCGGTCGGGGACCTCCTCGGGGGAGCCGCCGAACAGCGTGCGGTCGAGGGCCTTGAGCGCCTCCATCTCGTCCTCGTACGCCGTCACGTAGTCGGCGACCGGCACCGCCGCGAGACCCACCGCCCACGCGCCGGGCTGCGTGCCGACGCCGAGCAGCGTCAGATAGCCGCCCCAGGAGCCGCCCGCGAGGACGAGCCGCTCGGGGTCGGCGAGCCCGGAGGAGACGGCCCACTCGCGCACCGCCGCGATGTCCTCCAGCTCGATCAGGCCGACGCGGTGCTTGAGCGCGTCCGTCCACGCCCGCCCGTACCCGGTCGAGCCCCGGTAGTTGACCCGCACCACCGCGTACCCGTGGTCGACCCAGGCCGCCGGGCCCGCCGCGAACGCGTCGGAGTCGTGCCAGGTCGGCCCGCCGTGGATCTCGAAGACGGTGGGCAGCGGACCGGCACCGGCACCGGCCGGCTTCTGTACGAGGGCGTGGATGCGGCCGCCGGGCCCCTCCACCCACACGTCCTCGACGGGCACGGAGGCCGGGGCCTTCATACCGGGCGGGTCGAGGACCACGTCACCCGTGGTGGAGCGCACGACCGGCGGTTCGGCGGCCGACGACCACAGGTACTCGACGCTGCCGTCGGGCCGCGCGGAGGCGCCCGACACCGAGCCGACCGGGGTGTCGACCTTCGTCAGCGCCCCCGTCGCGAACTCGTAGCGCCACAGCTCGCCGCGCGCCTCGAACTCGTGCACGACGAGCAGCGCCGAACCGTCCGGGTACCACTCCGCCGACACGTCGCCCGGCAGGTCGAGCGCCAGGTCGGTCTCCTCGCCGGTGGCGACGTCCCACACCATCGGCTCCCAGCGGCCGCGCCGCTGGTGCCCGACGAGCAGCCGCGTGTCACCGGCCACGGGCGCGAAGCCGAGCACCTCCAGGCCGAGCTCCTCCTCGCCGCCCTTGCTGTCGTCGAGCTCGGCGACCGTCGAACCGTCGAGCCGGACCACGCGCAGCGAGCCGTGCATCGCGTCGCCGTGCTCGGTGTGCTCGATCGCGATCAGCGTCCCGTCGTGCGACAGGTCGCCGACGCCGGCCGACTCACGGTGCCGGTAGATCTCCACGGGGGCGTCGGAGCCGGGCCGTACGACGTGGATCGTCGTGCCCTCGTCGTCCGTGGAGCGGCCGACGACCGCCGTGTGCCCGTCGCGTCCGAGGGCGAGCCCCGCGGGATAGGAGGCGGCGAGACCGGGCACGGCCTCGACGTCGTCCCCGCCCTCGAAGGGCTGCCGCAGCCAGGTCCCGAACTCGTCCCCGTCCGTGTCGTCGAACCACCAGATCCACGCGCCGTCGGGGGAGAGCACGCCGTCCGTCGTCCCGTTCGCCCGGTCCGTCGCGCGGCGCTGCTCGCCCGTCGCCCGGTCCCATGCGTACAGCTCGTACGTCCCCGTCGCGTTCGACACGAACAGCGAGCGGTCCGGCGCGTCCTCGGCCCAGTCGGGCAGCGAGACGCGCGGCGCCCGGAACCGCTTCTCCCAGTCGGGCATGTTGCTCTCAGTCATGGCCCCAGTGTGCCTGCCCCCGCCGACAATCCGCCGGGAGCGGGCTCGGCCCGACCGGATCGGTGCTTTCCGGGGGGAGTGGCCGGGCCGGCCTACGCAGGTGCTCCCGCTTCCGCTCGCGCCTGCATCCCGCCCCGCACGGCCCGGCCCACGGATGAACAGCACCGACGCAATTCATCCGATCCACCACGCGCACGCGGCGACGGTGAGGGGAATGTACGCCCCCACCCCCCGCTGCTCAACCCCCTGTTGGGCCCCACGTTCAAGCCCCCGCGACGATTGAGCCGCGGCCCATTCAAGCCCCTGCGGCGATTGAGCAGCGGGGTCCGGGGCGGAGCCCCGCGGCGTCCACCCCGGGTGGGCCACCGAGCGACGGCCCACCCACCCCTCACAACCCGTGCCTGCGCGCCACCATCCGCTCGGCCGCCCCCCGCGACAACACCCTCCGCAACGCGAACACCACCGGCGCATTGCTCCCCACGGCGTACAACGGCTTCAGCCGCCCCGCCTCCACCACCGAAACCACCTTCGCGGCCACCTTCTCCGCCGAAATCCCGCTCGCCTCATTGGAGTTGAGCGCCGCGAGCATCGTGTCGTAGGCCGCCCGGAACGGCGATCCCTCCGCCACGTACTGCGTACGCCGCTCACTGATCCCCGTGGCGATCGACCCCGGCTCCACCGTCGTGATCCCGACCCCGTACGGCGCGTACTCCCGCCGCGCCGCACTCGCGAACCCCTTGATCGCGGCCTTCGAGGCGACGTACGAGGACCGGTACGCCAGCGGGAAGCTGGCCAGCATCGAGCCGACCATCACCACCCGCCCCCGCCGCCGCTCCCGCATCCCCGGCAGCAGCAGCTGCGACAGCCGCACCGCCCCGAACACGTTGAGCTGGAACAGCCGCCGCACCGCGTCCATCGGCAGCTCCTCGAACGGGCCGCTCTGCGATTCCCCGGCGTTGTTGACGAGCACGTCGACCTCGCCGACCGACCGCGCGAGCGCCTCGATGCTCTCCTCGTCGGCGAGGTCGAGCGGCAGGTACTCCACGCCCGGCACGGGAGCCGCGACCTTCCGCGGGTCCCGGCTGGTGCCGTACACCGTGTAGCCGCGCCGCACGAGCGCCGCCGCGACCGCCGCCCCGATCCCCGAGGAGGCCCCCGTCACCAGGGCCGTGCCCCGCGTACTCACGCCAGGCTCCGCGCGAGGGCGCGCCCCGCGGCGCGGCCGGAGAAGATGCAGCCGCCGAGGAACGTTCCTTCGAGCGCGTTGTACCCGTGCACGCCGCCACCGCCGAACCCGGCGACCTCCCCGGCCGCGTACAGCCCCGGGAAGAGGGACTTGTCGGGCCGCACGACCTGCGAGTCGAGGTTGGTCTCCAGTCCGCCGAGCGTCTTGCGGGTGAGCACGTGCAGCCGTACGGCGATCAGCGGGCCCTGCGCCGGGTCGAGCAGCCGGTGCGGCTTGGCGACGCGGGTGAGGCGGTCGAAGAGGTACGAGCGGGCGTTGCGGATCGCCATCATCTGGAGGTCCTTGGAGTACCCGTTGGCGACCTCGCGGTCGCGGGCGACGATCTCGCGCTCGACCTGCTCGTAGGAGAGGGGAGTCGACGGGGTCAGCTCGTTCATCCCCGCGACGAGGTCCTTCAGGTTCCGCCGCACGACGAAGTCCTCGCCCTTGTCGAGGAACGCCTGGATCGGTCCGGGCGCCCCCTTCTTCACGCGCTGGAGGACCAGCTTCAGGTCCTTGCCCGTGATGTCGGGGTTCTGCTCGGAGCCGGAGAGCGCGAACTCCTTCTCCACGATGGCGCGGGTCAGGACGAACCAGGTGTGGTCGTGCCCGGTCCCGGTGATGTGCTTGAGCGTGGCGAGGGTGTCGTGGCCGGGGAAGAGCGGCGCGGGCAGCCGCCTGCCCTCGGCGTCCAGCCACAGCGAGGACGGCCCCGGAATGATCCGGATGCCGTGGCCGGGCCAGATCGAGTCCCAGTTCTTGAGGCCCTCCGTGTAGTGCCACATGCGGTCGCGGTTCACGAGGGAGGCGCCCGCGGCCTCGGTGATCTCCAGCATCCGCCCGTCGACGTACGCGGGGACGCCGGTCACCATGGACTCGGGCGCGGGCCCGCCCATGCGCTCGACGGGCCAGTTCTTGCGGACCAGTTCGTGGTTGCCGCCGATGCCGCCGGAGGTGACGATCACGGCCTTCGCGCGCAGCTGGAAGTCCCCGACGACCTCGCGCGAGGACGCGACCCCGCGCGCGGTGGCGGACGGTTCGAGCAGCGAGCCGCGGACGCCGACGGCGGCGCCGTCCTCCACGATCAACTCGTCGACCTGGTGGCGGTACTTGAAGTCGACGAGCCCGCGCTCGGCGGCCGCGAGCACCGGCTCCCGGAAGACGCGCACGACCTCGGGCCCGGTGCCCCACGTGATGTGGAAGCGCGGCACGGAGTTGCCGTGCCCGGTGGCGGTGCCCGAACCGCGTTCCGCCCAGCCGACGTTGGGGGTGACCTTCAGGCCGAGCCCGAGGAGGTAGTCCCGCTTCTCCTCGGCGGCGAACCGCACGTAGGCCTCGGCCCACCGGCGCGGCCAGTGGTCCTCGTCGTCGCGGTCGAACCCGGCGGACCCGAGCCAGTCCGCGAGGGCGAGCTCGTACGAGTCCTTGATGCCCATGCGCCGCTGCTCGGGGGAGTCGACGAGGAACAGCCCGCCGAGCGACCAGTACGCCTGGCCCCCGAGGTTCGCCTCGTTCTCCTGGTCGACCAGCACGACCCGCTTGCCCGCGCGGGTCAGTTCGTACGTGGCGACGAGACCGGCGAGGCCGGCTCCCACGACGATGACATCAGCACTGGCGTCACTGCTGCTCATGCGGTTCCCCTCGGAGTACGTAGGCGTCGGAACGACACGTTCACGCATTCGAGAGGGCGAGGCAAGTGCCGCGTACGGCTATGGCTGTACGCGGCCCTACTTGTCGGTCACTTCGGACCGTCAGCCGGTGAACACCTCGACGAACGACCACACCGCCAGCGCGAGCATGCAGAAGCCGCCCACGCGCTGAACGGTCTTGAGCGGCACCCGCTTCGCGATGAAGCGGCCGGCGACGAGGGCGAGCGCGGAGACCGACATCAGGGCGGCCCACGAACCGATGGCCGTGGACCAGGTGCCGTTGGTGGCGGCGAGGTTGGCCGTGGTGATCTGCGTGAGGTCGCCCCACTCGCTGATGAACACGGCCATGAACGCCGTGCCGAAGACCGGCCAGAAACCGGTGACGGTCCTCGCGCCCGCCTCGTCCTCGCCGTCCTCGTCGTCGCCGCCCTTGAGCAGGATGAACGCGCCGAAGAGGAACATCAGGCCGGAGACGACCTTCACGATCCAGCCGGGCAGGAGGCCGAGGAGCGAGCCCGCGCCGACGGCGATGGCGACGTGCACGAGGAAGGCGGCCGACGTGCCGAACCAGACGTAGAGCGGCTTCATCCGGGTGCCCATGGCCAGGGAGGCGAACATGGTCTTGTCCGGGAGTTCGGCGAGGAAGATCAGCCCGAAGGCGGTGACGATCGCCAGGGGATCGAGATCCATGGGGACGCTTTCTGTGCGGGCCGGGCCGTCGTGAACCCCGCCCCGCTGCGTAGGGAGGACCACTCGACCCGGCAGCGGACACACGTCGGCGCGGTTGCGCACGTGTGCGTGTTCTGCCTGGTCGAAGGTCTCGCCCACCCGGTCCGCGCGATCACGGCCCGAGCCCGGCCACCGGGAACCCGGGGGTTCCAGTGTGTCGACGACCGGTTCGCGGGGCTACTCCCCTTCGCTTGCCCTTTCAGGGTACACGGAGCCCTCGTGAGTGGTACGTCCGATGGATCCCACCCCGAGGACACGCCCCCGCACCACCACCCACCCCACCCCTTTTTGCGACATTCAGTCGATGCGATGTGTACGACGGAACGCGACGAGGCGTACGGGGGCGGCCGCGTGCGTGGCCGCGGTGGTGGTGGCCGCGCTCCTCGGCTCCGCCACCGCCCCGGCGGCCGCGGACGACGGCCCCGGCATCGGACCGCTCTCGGCCCGCGCCGACCGGCTGCTGCGGGAGGCGTCGGGCGCCGTCGCCGCGCACGAGAAGGCGCGGGACGCCGTGCGGGAGGGCGAGCGGCGGCTCGCCGGCATCACGCGGCACCAGGCCACCGAACAGCACCGGCTCGACACCCTGCGGGCCGCCCTCGCCCGCCAGGCCCGCAGCGAGTACCGGGGCGCCTCGGGCCTCGGCACGATGCTGCCGCTGCTCACCTCCGCCACCCCGCAGCGCGCCCTCGACGCCGCCGTCCTCGCCCGCCGCGGCGACCGCGCCGCCCGCCAGCTCACCGACCGCGTCACGCGGGCCCGCGACCGCGTCGCCGACCGCCGCGCCGAGTCCGCCCGCCTGGTGGCGGAGCTCAAGACGCAGGCCGAGCGCCGCGCGGCGGCCCGCGCCGACATCGAGGCGAAACTGGCGAAGGCCGAGGCGGAGATGCGCGCGGCTCGTGCGCGGGCCCTCGCGGCGGCGGGCCCGATGCCGTCGGGGAACGGGACGTGCGAACGCGGCGACGTCGGCGACGACGACCGGACCGGCGCGGGGCGGACGTGGGTGAAGCCGGTGGACCCGGCGCCCCTGTCGGCGGGCTTCGGCTCGGACGGCCACCGGTGGGCGCACACGCACACCGGCCAGGACTTCGCCGTGGACACCGGGACCCCGGTGCACTCGGTCGGCGCGGGCACCGTCGTGGCCACGGGCTGCGGCGACGGCTTCGGCAACCAGGTCGTCGTCGAACACGCCGACGGCTACTACACGCAGTACGCCCACCTGTCGCGGATCGGCGTGCGCACCGGCGACCGCCTCGACGCGGGCGAGGTGCTCGGCCTGTCCGGGGCGACCGGCAACGCCAGCGGACCGCACCTGCACTTCGAGGTGCGGATCACGCCCCGGTTCGGCTCGGGCATCGACCCGTTGCCGTGGCTGCGGGGGCGGGGGCTGAGGCTGTGACCGGTAATGGACCGGTAACGGCTGCTGCCTAGGTTCACCTGCCGTGCCGGCCGCCGGGCAACTTCCGTGCGCCTGGCGCGCCGCGCTGGTCGGTACCACCATGACCGCCCTGGCCGCATTCGGCGCGGCATCGGCGAACGCCTCCGGCGCGCGGGCCGTCGGCGACATCGCCGAACCTGGAGCCGCCGCTGCCCATCGCTCCGGGCGAGAGCGTCGAAGGGCCGTTCGGGACGGTGACCTCGGTCACCGCCTCGCTCACCGAGTGCTGCCCCGTCTGACCGGCCCTGCGTCGTCGGGTGGCATGCCGACGGGGCCTGTAATGGCGCAGTAACGGCCTCTTCCTAGGTTCCGGGCACCCCCGTACCCTCCCCGAGGAGTGCCCGATGCTCCAGCCCCGACCGCCCCGGCGCAGACGCGCCGCATGGGCGGCGGCCTCGATCTCCGCGGCCGCCGCCCTGCTGACCGGCGCGATACCCGCCGTCGCCGCCCCCGCGACTGAGGATTCCGCGGTCTCGGCCAAGGTCGACTCCGCGCTCACGAAGGCCGTGAAGGGCGGCGACGACGCCACCTTCTTCGTCGTCCTCAAGGACAAGGCCGACCTGACCACGGCGAAGAAGCAGCGCACGCACGCGAAGGCCGCCACGGCCGCGTACAAGGCGCTGAAGACCCACGCGGCCGACAGCCAGAAGTCGCTCAACGCCTTCCTCGACAAGGAGAAGGTCGGGCACCAGGACTTCTGGATCACCAACGCCGTCCAGGTGACCGGTGACCAGGACCTGGTGAAGGAACTCGCCAAGCGCTCCGACGTCAAGGAGATCGTCAAGGAGCGGACGTTCACGCTCGACGACATCGAGACGTCGGACGCCAAGGTGGCGGAGACCCGTTCCGGCGTCGCGACGTCCGCCGACGGCACGGACACTCCCACGTGGGGCGTCGCCGACATCAAGGCCGACCAGGTCTGGGACCAGTACGCCGACCGCGGCGAGGGCATCGTCGTCGCCAACGTCGACAGCGGCGTGCAGTACAACCACCCGGACCTGGTGAAGCAGTACCGCGGCAACAACGGCGACGGCACCTTCACCCACGACTACAACTTCTACGACCCGACCGGGAACTGCTCCCCCGACGGCACCCCGTGCGACAACAACGGCCACGGCACCCACACCATGGGCACGATGGTCGGCAAGAACGGCATCGGTGTCGCGCCGAACGCCAAGTGGATCGCCGCCAAGGGCTGCGAGTCCGACCGGTGCACGAACAGCTACCTGCTCGCCGCCGGCCAGTGGATCCTCGCGCCGACCGACCACAACGGGCAGAACCCGCGCCCGGACCTCGCCCCGAACATCGTGAACAACTCCTGGGGCCAGAACTATGGCACCGACCCGTTCTACGAGGACGTCATCGACGCCTGGAAGTCCGCGGGCATCTTCGAGGCGTTCGCGGCCGGCAACTTCGGTGACGGCGAGACCTGCTCGACGACCGACCCGCCCGGCGCGCAGACCGACGCCTACGGTGTCGGCGCCTACGACTCCTCCGGAACCATCTCCGACTTCACCGGCTTCGGCCCCTCGCGGATCGACGGCTCGATGAAGCCGAACATCACCGCGCCGGGCGTCGACGTCGAGTCCGCGTGGCTCAACTCCTCGTACAACACCATCGACGGCACGTCGATGGCGACGCCGCACGTCGCCGGTGCGGTGGCCCTGCTGTGGTCGGCCGCCCCGTCGCTGGTCGGCGACATCGACGAGACCCGCAGGCTCCTCGACGAGGGCGCGACCGACGTCGACGACACGCACTGCGGCGGCACCGCCGACGCCAACAACGTGTGGGGCAACGGCAAGCTCGACATCCTCTCGACCGTCGACAAGGCCCCGCACACCGCGGTCACCGTGTCCGGAAAGATCACCGACAAGGCGACCGGCAAGGGCCTGGCCGACGCCACCGTCAAGGCCACGGGTGCCGCCACCCGCGAGGTGACCACCGGTGCCGACGGCTCCTACCGGATGACGCTGCCCCCGGGCACGTACACCTTCTCGCTCAGCGCCTACGGCTACGCGGCCGACACCGTGTCCGGCGTCGAGCTGACCACCGGCGAGCCGCTGACCCAGGACGCCGCGCTCACCGCCGTCCCCCGGCACGCCGTCACCGGCACCGTCCTCGACGTCACCGGCAAGCCGCTCGCCAAGGCCACTGTCTCGCTGCCCGGCAATCCGGTCGACGCGGTGACCACCGACGCCCAGGGCACGTTCAGCCTGCCGAAGGTCGCCGAGGGCAGCTACACGCTGCGGGTCGCCCCTGCCGCGCCGGTCGTGTGCAACGGCACGTACAACGGCCGACTCGAGGTCGACGGTGACAAGACCGCCGACGTGAAGCTGCCCAACCGCACCGACGCCGGTGGCACGTACTCCTGCGCCCCCGTCACCGCCTCCTGGATCAAGGGCTCCACGGCCACCGGTCTGACCGGTGACGAGGACGCCAGGACGATCGGCCTGCCGTTCCCGGTGACGTACTACGGCGTGAAGTACACCAGCGCCTCCGTCTCCACCAACGGCCTGGTCAACTTCCTCCAGCCGCGCCTGGGCGACTACGGCAACACCGCCCTGCCGGCCGCCACTCAGCCCAACGGTGTCGTCGCGGCCCTCTGGGACGACCTCGTCCTGGACAAGCGCTCCAGCGTGCAGACCGCCGTCACCGGCAAGAGCGGCGCCCGGAAGTTCGCGATCGTCTGGAACAACGCCTCCTTCGCCTCCGACACCTCCGTGCGGATCTCCTTCGAGGTCCTCCTCGACGAGGCCACCAGCGCCGTCACCCTCCAGTACAAGGGCATCGGCGCCAGCGCGCTCCAGCGCGGCGGTTCGGCGACCACCGGCATCGAGAACCAGGCCGGCACCGACGGCCTCGGCCACTCCTTCAACGAGACCGTCCTGAGCGACGCCACCGCCATCCGCTTCACCCCGAAGGGCGCCTGATGAGAAACATCCAACGACGGGGCCTGCGCCTGGCCTCCGTACTGATCGCCTCCGGGCTCGCCATGAGCGCGTCCCCCGCCGTGTACGCCGACGACGACAGCGGCCCGATCACCCTCACCGAGAGCCAGGCGGAGAAGCTGTCCCAGCACCTCACGCCCGACGTCTACGGCGACGGGCGTGACCTCGGCGACCCGCGGCAGGCCGCCGAGGACGCCAAGGAGGCCGCGGAGTCCGCGGCCACCGACGACGCCGGGACCACGGCGGACACCGGCGACGCGTCCACCACCGCCACGAGCAAGTGGAAGCTGACCAAGAAGTCGGCCGTCGAGGGCGCCCAGGGCACCGCCGCCACCTTCCAGGTCGGCGGTTCGAAGGGCGACTACTTCTCGGTCAACTCGCTCAGCCCGATCCAGCGCGTCGGCGCCGACGGCAAGCCGCTGTGGTCGCGCGACGCGACGTCCCTGGACCGCGACTGGCAGATCACACCGCTGCCCCGGGGAAGCAAGGATCCCTACCCGCCCGCCGTCGTGATGGGCTACAACGCGATCAGCCCGTTCACCGTGGCCACCGCCGACGGCGTCGACACGGGCGACCTGACCGGCGACGGCGTCGACGACATCGTCTTCACCGCCGAGAACGGCGTGCTGCCCTACCGCCCGTTCACCTCGCCCGGCTCCTCGCTGCCCAACGGCACCTTCGTCACGGTCCTCGACGGCGCCACCGGCAAGACCCTGTGGTCGAAGCTGTACGCGGCCGCGTACAACGTCAAGATCGTCGACAAGACCCTGGTCGTCGCGGACTCGGCGTTCTACAACCTCAACTCCCCGGCCGACGCCAAGAGCACGCTGAACGGCGTCCGCTTCGACTACGCCGACGGCAAGCTCACACCGAAGAACACCTGGACGTACGACGCGGGCACCCTGACCGGGGTCCAGTGGGGCGCGCTGGAGTCGCTCGGCGACGGACTGCTCGCCGCCTCCTGGAACCAGAACAGCCGCTACACCTCCGACGGGACGCCCAGCGGCACCACGCTGGTGGTGGACACCAAGGACGGCGGCCTCAAGTGGGTCAAGTCCGGGGGGCTCTACTCCCGGCAGCTGGGATACGACGCCGCGCGCGACCGGGTCGTGGCGATCGAGCAGACGGACTTCGCCGAGGGCGCGAAGTACGAACTCGCCACGTACGAGCTCGCCGACGGCACCCGCACGACCCGCTCCGAGCGGATCAACGCGGTGCCGCTCGCCCTGGAGGTCGCCGACATCCAGGGCGGCGCCGAGCCCGAGTACACGGTCAGCGAGTCCACGCTCACCCAGGACGCCGGCAGCTCGTTCCCCGCCATGAACAGCAACAGCGTCCGTGCGCTGAACGGCGACGACGCGAGCCAGCTGTGGGCCCGGACCCTCAAGCGGTCCGGCGAGAGCGGCGACGCCGACGTCGCCTGGGGCATCGAGGCCGTCGACGGCAGGATCGTCGCCTCGTACGTGAACGGCGCCGACTCGCGCACCGCGGAGAACCGCGGGGCGCAGCGCTACGCGCGGATCGCGGCGCTGAGCGGCGACAAGGGCACCGTGCGATGGGAGAAGAGCGGCCTCGTCGGCTCGATGTTCTACGCCCAGCCGTTCGCCAAGGACAAGGGCTGGCGGGTGCGCACCGTCGACGCCAACCAGAACGTGCGGGTCTACAACGTCGGCAGCGGCAAGCAGGAGAGCCTCCAGCCGCTGGAGGGCACGCCCTCCAGCGCGGCGGCCACCGACATCAACGGCGACAAGAAGAACGACGTCGTCCTCGGCGGCTCCTCCAACGGCCTGTTCGCCTACGACGGCCCGTCGATGGTGGACGGCAAGCCGAAGCGGCTGTGGGCGGCGACGCTGCCTGGCCGCGTGGCCCAGGTGACCAAGGCCGACACCACGGGCGACGGCCGCGACGAGCTGATCGTCGCCGCCACCTCGGCGGCCGCGGTCGTCGACGCCCGCACCGGCAAGGTCCTCACCACCATCGGGGCCGGCGACGGCGAGTACGTGCGCAACGTCGTCGCCGCCGACCTCGACGGCGACGGCAAGGCCGAGGTGGCCGTGGCCACCGACAAGGTCCGCGCCTACGAGGGCGACGGCTCGCTGAAGTGGGAGTACGCGGTCCCCTCCGAGATCGGCACCCCGGCCTTCGCCGACCTGTCGGCGGCCGACGGCAAGGTCTACGCCCAGTTCCAGACCCGCGGCAAGAACCCCGGCCAGCCGGTCGCCGCGGGCGGGGTCGGACTCGACGGCAAGGACGGCAAGGCCCTCTGGTCGTTCACCCCGAAGGCCCCCGCCCTCAGCCAGGGCGCCATCCTCGGCGTCCCGCTGCGGGCCGGCACGTTCGCCTCGCCGGGCATCCCCTACGCCGACGGGCACGCGGTCGTCTTCACCTACATCGTGCGCGGCAACGCCGACCAGACCCCGCCCAACCAGCTGACCAACATGGTGCAGATCCGCGACGGCCGCACCGGCGAGCTGCTGCACGAGGCACCGGCCGGTGGCTATTCCACGCTGTCCAACTGGATGACCGGCCCGGAGGGGCTGGTGGAGAACAGCCTCGCCTCGCTGCGCACCTACGGAGCCGACGGCGCGGACGGCCGGGCGCGCGCGATCGCCGAGATCCGCGGGGGTTCCTTCGCCACGGGTCCGAACGGCGACCGCATCCTGGTGCGCAGCGGTGACACCTTCGTCGCCCTGTACGACCCGGCCGCGCTGAAGGGCGACCCACAAGGGCACCAGGCTGCCGACAGCGGCATCGACATCCTCGGCGCCCGCGAGAACTTCGTGGCCGACCTGGACGGCGACGGCAAGGACGAGATCGTCGCGCTCGCCTTCGACCGCTACCTCGCCGACCGGACGGCGGGCCTCGTCGACAACGAGGACTCGACCGGCGGGTACACCGCGATCCGCGCGGCGGTCACCCTGACCATCGACAAGGCCTGACGGCCACCAGGATCCCGGTGGGCCCGCGACGGCGCGGGTCCACCGGCATCGACCCCCTGGGCCACCGCCCAGGGGGTCATCGGCGTGCTCGGTTACGCTGTCGCCCTCATGAATGCACCACGCACGGACCGCGGCCCCAACTCCGGTGTCCCGCCCCTGCGTCTGCACCTTTTCGGCGGTTTCCGGGCGACTCGCGACGGCGGCCCCGAGCCCGCCGAACGCTGGCCGCGCCCCAGCGCGCGGACCCTGGTGAAGCTCCTCGCCGTCACCCCCGGCCACCGCCTCCACCGCGAACAGGCCATGGACATCTGCTGGCCCGACGCCGACCCGTCCTCCGCCACCGGCAGCCTGCGCGTCGCCCTGCACGCCGCCCGGCACGCCCTGGAACCCGAACTCGCCCCGCGCGCCGCGTCGTCGTACCTCACCTCCGACGGCGGCATGCTCCACCTCGACCCGGCCACGGTGTGGATAGACGCGGACGCCGCGGAGACGGCCGCGCAGACGGCGCTCGCCGGCGGGGGAGCGGCCGAACTGGCCGCCGCCCTCGCCCTGTTCACCGGCGAACTGCTCCCCGAGGACCGGTACGCGGCCTGGGCCGAGGAACGGCGCGGACGGCTGGCGCTGCTGCGCGAACGGCTGCTGCTCGGCCTCGCGCGGGCGCACCTCGCGCAGGGCGCGGCGGCCGAGGCCGCGGCCGCCGCCGAACAGGTCCTCGCCACCAGCCCCGCCGAGGAACTGGCCCACCGCGTCCTCATCGAGGCCTCCCTGCGCCAGGGCCTGCGACGGCGCGCGCTGCACCAGTACCACGTGTGCCGCGAGGCCCTCGACGCCGAACTGGGCGTCCGCCCGGGGCCGGAGACGGAAGCCCTGCACCAGGAGGCCCTCGCCGCGGCCCCGGCCCCCGTGCCTGCGACGACAACGTTGCCAGCGCCACTGCGGGCCACCACCACGACACCGCTGCTCGGCCGCGACGAGGTGCTCGACCGGCTGCTCGCGGCGGACGGACCCGCGGTCACGCTGCTCACCGGCGAGGCGGGCATCGGCAAGACCCGCCTGGCGGGCGAGGTCGCGCGGCGCGCCGCGGCCTCCGGCGCGGCCGTGCTGTGGGGCGGCGGGCAGGACGCGGAGGGGCACACCCCGTACGGCGCGTTCGCGGAGGCGCTCGACGGGTGGCTGGCCGAGCACGACGCGGCGGAACGGGCCCGGGTCGGCTCGGAATACCCCGAACTCGCGGTCTTCCTCCCGTCGCTGGGCCAGATCCGCACCCCCGGCGACCGCAGCCCCGAGGAGCAGCGGGACCGCCTGTTCCGGGCGAGCGCGGCCCTCCTCGGCGACCTGGCCGCGGTCCGCCCGGTGCTCACGGTCCTCGACGACCTGCACGCGGCCGACACGGGCTCGTACCAGCTCATGAGCCACCTGGCCCGCCGCGCCACCGCCCGCGGCACCCGCCTGCGGTTCCTGGTGACGTACCGCGAGGAGGAACTCCCCGACGACGACCCCCGCCGCTCCATCCTCACCTTCCTCCTCCGCCACCACCTGGCCACCCAAGAACCCCTCCCCCGCCTGACCCGCGAGGCGTGCCTGGCGGTGGTGAACACCACCGGCCACATCAAGCCCCTGCGACCTCACGCCGACGCCGACCTGCCGGGCCAACCCCCGTCTCCGCCGCTCAAGCCCCTGCGACCTCACGCCGACGCCGACCGGCCGGGCCAACCCCCGTCTCCGCCGCTCAAGCCCCTGCGGCCTCACGCCGACGCAGACCGTCCGGGCCAACCCCCGTCTCCGCCCATCAAGCCCCTGCGGCCTCACGCCGACGCCGACCTGCCGGGCCAACCCCCGTCTCCGCCGCTCAAGCCCCTGCGGCGATTGAGCAGCGGGGTCCGGGGCAGCGCCCCGATCCTTCCGCCGTCGCCGCGCCCGCCCACCCCACCCGCAACCACCCCACCCCACGCCGACCGCATCTGGGACCTCTCCCTCGGCAACCCCCTGTTCGCCCTGGAACTCGCCCGCGACCTCGCCGAGAACCCCACCGGCACCACACCCCCCGCCGGCATCCGCGACCTCGTCGCCGACCGCCTCTCCCGCCTCGCCCCCCACACCCGCCACCTCGTCGAAGCCCTCTCCGCCGCCGGCGGCGACGCCCCTTTGACCGAACTCCTCGACGTCGCCGAACACGGCCTCCACCCACCCGTCACCGGCGCCGCCGCCACCGACGCCGTCGAACGCGCCATCGCCGCCTCCCTCGTGGAGGAACGCCAGGTCGTCGTCGCCGGCCGCCCCGAGCCGGGCCTCGCCTTCCGCCACCCACTCGTCCGCCTCACCTGCTACGAACAGCTCACCGCGGTCCGCCGCAGGCAACTGCACGGCGCCTTCGCCCGTGCCGTCCTCGCCCGCCGCCCCGACGCGGTCGATGCCCTCGCCTCGCACTTCGCCCGCGCCGACGACCCCCGCGCCGCCGAGTACCTGCGCCGCGCCGCCGAACGCGCCGCCGCCCTCTACGCCAACGACACCGCCGACCGCTACTACCGCGACCTCGTCTCCCGCCTCGACGTCGACGCGGCCCGCGCCCGCCTGGCCCACAGTCAGGTCCTCGCCAGAATGGGCCACTTCGAGGCGGCGGCCGACGCCCTGCGCGAGGCCCTCGCCGAGTTCGTCCGGCGCGGCGCCCACGACGACGCGGTGCTCACGGCGGCCCGCCTCGCCGAGTCCCTCGTCCGCACCGGGGCCCTCGACGCCGCCGCGCAGGCACTGCGCGCCCACCCGGTGACCCCCGCCACCGCCGCCGAACCCGCCGCCGCCCACCACGTGGCGCGCGCCGTGCTGGACGGCGTACGGGGCAGCTACGACGACGGGTACGCGGCCGCGCGCCGCGCCCTCGACGCCGCCCGGCGTGTGCCCGGCGTGCGCGGCCAGGGCCTGCTCGCGCGCTCCCACGCCCTCCAGGCCACCAACCTGGGCCTGGCGGGACGGCTCGCCGAGGCCCGGGAGGCCGGCGACCGGGCCCTCGCGCCCGCCGAGGCGTACGGCGACCCCACCCTGCTCGGTACGGTCCTGTCGACCCTCCGGGAGAACGCCCGCCGCCACGGAAGGCTCCGCGAAGCGGTCCGGATCGGCGAACGCGCCCTCGACCTCGCCGACCGCTCCGGAAACCCGACGGCCGCTTCCTTCGAGCGCCTGAACCTCGCCGAACTCCACCTCCTGCTGGACGAGTTCAGCGAGGCCACGACCCTCGCCGAGGCCTCCGTGACACTCGCGGAGGGCGACGGCGCATGGTGCCTGCCGTACGCGCTCACGACCCTCGCGCGGGTCCGGCTGCGTACCGGCGACCTCCCGGAGGCGACCCGCCTGCTGGACCGGGCCGGCCCCGCCGCCGACCACCTGGGCGACCGCCAGGCCCGCTACGAGGTGGCCACGGCCCGCGCCGAACTCGCCCTGCGCACCGGCCGCCCCGAAGCGGCGCTGCGCGTCTGCCCCGACGAGGCCCCCACCCTGAAGTCCTGGGCCCAACTGCGCTGCGGCGACGCGGCGTCCGCCCTCGCCACGGCCACCCGGGAGGAGGCCCGCGCCGCCCGCACTGGCGAACGCCTCGCCGAGGCGGAAGCGGGCCTGGCCCGCGCGGCGGCCCTCGCCCACCTCCGCGACCCCGGGGCCGAACAGGCCCTGACCCGGGCGGAAACCCTGGCCGAGACGCTGCGCCGCCCGCATCCCGGCGACGACGGCGCGGCGGTGTGACGCGTGTTCGGAACGCTTAGACCTGTCGGGTGGGCGCCGCGCGCCGCCCGTATCCGCCGACGGCCGGGCCCCGTTACCCGGACATGACCAACACTCGACGAGCCCTCAGCGCAGTCCTCCTCGCCCTCGGCGCCGCCGCCGCGGTCGCCCCCTCGGCCCAGGCGGCCCACATGCCCGCCGCGGACGGCGCCATCTCCCCCACGGGGACCCTCGACACGCTGTCGACGATGGCGATCCCGGCCGACCAGCAGGAGCAGATCCCCAGCACCGCCGAGCAGCTCTCCGGCCTGAACCACCTCAACGATCTGCACCAGGTCACCGACCTCGTGGCCCCGGTCACCAACGTGGTGCCGTCGATCCAGTAACCACGCGCTCCCCCCCCAGAACCGCACAGAGACAGCACAAAGGCGGTGGACCGGATTCCGGTCCACCGCCTTCGTCAACCTGTTCAGTGGTTGCCGGCACCGTTCCCGGACAGGACCGGGATGTCGCTCAGGATGTGCGACAGCGGCTCGTCACCCTTGGCCTGGGTGGAGTTCTCGGTGCACTGCTGGTTCTGCGGGGCCGACAGGATCGGGATGTCCTGGACCGCGACCGGCACGACACCGACGATCGAACCGGCGTTGACCTTGGCCGGCAGACCGACACACGGCTTGTTCAGCGAACCCTGGACCAGGCCGAGCTGCGGGCTCATGTCACCGGCGGTCTCGGAGTTGCCGTACTCCTGCACCGCACCGTTGCCGCTGGTGGACGTGGTGCCCTGGTCGTCGCCGATGGCGAGGGCCTGGGGGGCGGCCACGGCCGAGAGACCGGCGACGGAGGCAGCGATGGTGGCGGCTGCGAACATCTTCTTCATGGGGGGATCCTTTCGATACGCGTGCTCCGGATACGGAGCTCCAGTTGGGTAACTGGATTGCATTCGGGGCAGTTGCGGACCGAAACCCGTTCGGACCACTCCCGCGCCTGCCAATTGCAGGAAGTTCGGCCCGAATTACCGGTGCGGGCCGGAACAGCGGACGGGCCGCCGATGCGGGCGGCCCGATCCGTGTGGAGTTTTATCAGTTGTTGCCGACGCCGTTGCCCGACAGGACCGGGATGTCGTCCAGGACGTGCGACAGCGGCTCGTCGCCCTTGGCCTGGGTGGAGTTCTCGGTGCACTGCTGGTTCTGCGGGGCCGACAGGACCGGGATGTCCTGGACGGAGACCGGCACGACACCGACGAGCGAGCCGAGGTTGGCCTTGGCCGGCAGGCCGATGCAGGGCTTGTTCAGGGAGCCCTGGATGAGCGCCATCTGCGGGCTCATGTTGCCGTACGTGGCCGAGTTGCCGTAGGTCTGCACGGCGTTGTTGCCGCTCTCGGACGTGGTCCCACCGTCGTTGCCGACAGCCAGGGCCTGCGGCGCGGCGGCCGCGGCGATACCGACGAGCGAAGCGGTGGCCGCCGCGGCAGCCATAGCCTTCTTCAGCATGAGGAATTCCCCTTCTTTTTCCGTCTGGGAGCACTTGTAACAACTCCCTGCCGCGACATCGGTTGCTCAGGTTCACTCGGACGGGGTGGTACCCCATTCCAAACGGACGCCGACGCCGATGAAATGAAAATCGCGCCACCCCCGGTTCTCCGATCGGGTGGTTCTGCGGAACCATTCGCGCGCTGCGCAGTTGCCTCCAGTGCAGTTATCGGTGCCACCAGAAAAGGAAACTGACTCATGCTCAAGAAGGCCATGGCCACGGCCGCGGTTGCCGCGTCCGTCGTCGGCGTCTCCGCCGCTGCCGCTCCGCAGGCGCTCGCCATCGGCGACGACCAGGGCACGACGTCCACGAGCGGCAACAACTCGTCGGCGAGCTACGGCAACTCCGAGACCGCCGGCGACATGAGCCCGCAGCTCGGCCTCGTCCAGGGCTCCCTGAACAAGCTCTGCGTCGGCCTGCCCGTCAAGGGCAACGCCGGTTCGCTCGTCGGCCTCGTGCCCGTCTCGGCCCAGGACATCCCGGTCCTGTCCGCGCCGCAGAACCAGCAGTGCGCCGAGAACTCGACGCAGGCCAAGGGTGACGAGCCGCTGTCGCACATCCTCGAGGACATCCCGGTCCTCGCCGGCAACGGTGCCGGCAACGGCTGACCGTTCCCCGCACACACGGCTCGGGCCGCCGGCAAGCGTCATCGCCGGCGGCCCGAGCTCTGTCACGGGGCGTCCGGGCCCGCCCTCCAACGGCGCGGAGCCGACGGCTGACAGGAAGGCGGCGCCGCCAATCTCATGACGGCCTCAGTGGATCACCGGTGCTCCGCGCGGGAAGAACCGGTTCACTCGTTCGCCCATGACGTCACCCCAAAGGGCCCGGCCGCCCGGGGTGCTTGACGGGCGGCGACCGGCCCGGACGCCCGCGCGCCGGGCCGCCCCGGGCAGCGGCGGCGGCCCGTCACCCGTTCGGAGCCGCAACCCCCTGCCCCGCCTGCCCGTTGCACCACGAGCCAGGCACCCCGCGCTGGCCGACCAGTACGACCCCCCAAGGAGCAGTTTCATGTCGCGTACCGCGAAGGCAGTCGTCTTTTCCGCTGTGGCCGCCGCCGCCATGGCCGGCTCGGCCGGCGTCGCCGCCGCCGACTCCGGCGCGCAGGGTGCGGCCGCCAACTCGCCCGGCGTCATCTCCGGCAACACCGCGCAGGTTCCGGTCCACGTGCCGGTCAACGTCTGCGGCAACACCGTCGACGTCATCGGTCTGCTGAACCCGACGTTCGGCAACACCTGCGTCAACGACTGACGGCCGCACACCGGCTCTTCCGCAGCCGCCCCTCCTTCGAGGGGCGGCTGCTCCGTTTTGTGGCTGTTTCATGGATTTAGCGAAAATCGGCACACCCACACGGCGCGACGCTCGTTGAGCAATAAGAAGCGAGACACCGGGGCATCCAGAATGCCGCACGGTGAATATTCCAAACCGATGACGAACGTTATCGAGGGAAGGCAAAAAACAATGAAGTCGCTGAAGACCGCCGCCGTTGTCGCCGGATCCATGGCGCTGGTCGGGGCCGCTGCTCCCGCATTCGCCTCGGACCTCACTCCGATGAGCCTGAACGGCGCGGTGGACACGATCGCCAGCCAGCCGACGCTCGACGCCAGCCCGGTGGACAGCAACCTCCTGGACCCGAAGAACGACGACGGCGCGGTCAGCACCGTCGGCGACGCCGTGAACGGCGTGAACAACGGCGGCTCCGGCCCCACGGGCCTGCTCGGCGGTCTCCCCGTCGGCCAGTAGGCGCCACGGCGGCGGCCCCTTCGCACGGCGGGCCGCGCATTCGAAGGCTGGTTCGGGAATCCTGGTTCCCGGGTCAGCCTTCGGTATTTCATCCGTCGAATGCATTACGCCATGCGGGTGAAGGGCGGCTCTTGTGCGAACCATGTATCGCTAGTCTTCGCCGGTGACTTCAACAATGAGCACCCCCGCATTCCGAGCAGCCGATCTGGGAACTCTGGCGGTCATCGCCTGGAGTGGAGAAGGCCCGGACGAGAAAGGCGACATTCCCTTTCTCCTCGCATACTCCATGGGCGATTCCGCCGCCGGACCCGAGGCCGCGGAGGCGGCCGTGCGGGGCCTCCTGGAGACGAACGGCCTCACCATCGGCACCACCGTCCACGACGCGTCGAGCGTCCCCCGGTTCCCCGTCTCCCTGCTGGTCGAGGCGGGCCAGGCCGTCGTCACCATGCCGCTCCTGAACGCCCAGTGCCCGGTGCCGCCCGAGTGGCTGGAGGCGGCGGAGACCCGCAAGAGCGCCTACTTCCTCTTCACCACGCGGGTGTGGCCCAACGCGGTCCCCGGCTCCCCGGTCGACGAGAAGGAACTCCAGGAGTTCGCGGGCGCCGAGGAGACCCTGACGGCTGCCGCGCACTGCGTGCTGCCCATCCGGCGCGTCCGCGGCTAGCCGAGATGAGCATCGACCAAGAGCGGACGTCCGCCCCGGCGGTGCACCGGCACCGGAGCACCGCGAGTGCCACGAGCGCGCGGGTTCTGCCCGCCGGGAGCGACCGGCTCCTCGCGTGGGTCCTCGTGGTCACCGGCGCCGCCGGGGTGCTCGCGTCATGGGTCATCACGCTCGACAAGTTCAAGCTGCTGGAGGACCCGAACTTCACACCCGGGTGCAGCCTGAACCCGGTGGTCTCC
Organism: Streptomyces sp. BYX5S; assembly: GCF_054724165.1. Lineage (NCBI taxonomy): Bacteria > Bacillati > Actinomycetota > Actinomycetes > Kitasatosporales > Streptomycetaceae > Streptomyces > Streptomyces sp. BYX5S. Next base: position 266,185 of record NZ_CM138829.1, read on the forward strand.
TGCGGCAACATCATGAAGAGCGAGCAGGCCGCCGCGTTCGGTTTCCCCAACCCGATGCTCGGTCTGGTCGCCTACGGCGTCGTCGTCTGCGTCGGCGCGGGCCTGCTGACCGGGGCCCGCTTCCCGCGCTGGTACTGGCTGACCTGCAACACGGGCATGCTGTTCGGCGTCGGATTCGTGACCTGGCTGCAGTTCCAGTCGCTGTACCGGATCAACTCGCTGTGCCTGTGGTGCTGTCTGGCGTGGGCGGCCACCGTCGTCATGTTCTGGCAGCTGGTCGCGTTCAACGTCCGCGCGGGCTTCCTGCCGGCGCCCCGGGCCGTACGCGCCTTCTTCACGGACTTCTCCTGGGTGCCGCCCCTGGCGCACCTGGGGATGATCGGCATGCTGATCCTGACCCGCTGGTGGGATTTCTGGACGAGCTAGCTGACACGCCCCCCATTGGCGCAATTTCCGCCCATAACGGGCGGGTGGCGTTGTGATGGGCGAGTCATATTTCCTCACACTCAAAGGGAGCAACGATGCGTCTTCGCGTACTCGCGACCGCAGCCGTGCTGGCCGGCACCACCGTTCTGGGGTCCGCCGCCATGGCCTCCGCGCTGGACGGTCCGGGCGCCAGCGCCACCGGCGTAGCGCAGCAGAGCCCCGGCGTGCTGTCCGGAAACGTCGTCCAGGTGCCGATCGACGTTCCGATCAACGCGTGCGGCAACTCGCTCAACGTGATCGGCCTGCTCAACCCGACGGCGGGCAACGCCTGCGTCAACGGCTGAGCATCGCCTCGGTTCGTACCCGCGGCGCCCGGAACGGCATCGGCTGTTCCGGGCGCCGTCGCGTGCGCTCAGGGGCTCCGCGGGGCCGCCGTCTGCTACGCCCGAGCCGCCGATGGGTCGTGGCCGGCTCCAGTGCCACCTTTCCTTCCGGGGACCAGTGGAGGAGCATGAGGGCGCGGGTCTTCTCACGAGGTATCGGAGACAGGTCGGTCCCGGTCCAGGGGCGACCAGGGGAATGGGAAAGGGCATGCCCGGCCATTCGCCGACCCTCCGTGCCCGGACGGCAGCCCTTCCACCGCAGAGGCGGTCCCCCCTCATGAGTGCGCACCGCGAACAGCAGCTGGCCGCCGCGTTCGTCGATCTCGCGGACGTCCTGCCCGACGACTTCGACGTCATCGACCTCCTGCACCGCCTGGCCGGCCACGCCGTCGGCCTGCTCGGGGTCGACGAGTGCGGAGCCATGCTGTTCTCCTCGCAGGGTGACGTCGTCGACGCCACCGCCTCCAGTGAGTTGGCGCGCCGTGTCGGACTCGCGCAGATCCGGTTGCGGCAGGGACCTTGCTGGGACTGCATCCAGTCCGGTGACCCCACGCCCGACGTCTTCCTGGTCGACGGCGTGTCCCACCGCAGATGGCCGCAGTTCGCTTCCCTCGACCTGACCCGCCGGTTCACGGGAATCGCCGCGGTGCCCATGACGTCGCGCGGCCTGGTGATCGGCGCGCTCGGCTTCTTCCACACCCGCCGTACCCCCGTGAGCCTCCCGGAACTGCGCCTCGGCCAGGCGCTCGCGGACGCCGCCACCGCCGCGATCCTCAACCACCGTGGTCTGGACAGGCACCGACAGCTCAGCGAGCAGCTCCAGACCGCCCTCGACAACCGTGTCGTCGTCGAACAGGCGAAGGGCATGCTGGCCGAGCGGGCGAACATCGGCCTGGACGCGGCCTTCGAGAGGATGCGCCGGCACGCCCGGCACCGCAGGCAGCGACTGACCGTCCTGGCCCGCCAAGTCATCGACGAGCGCACGGAGCTGCTGGCCGCCCCTCCGGCGTGATCGTGACTGGATGTCCACCCCCATCCAACCCGGTCCTGAGCGAGACCCTGCGGAGCGCCTCGTCCCGGGACGGCCCGGCACGACCTGCGGTTCACCGTCGGCGAGGAACCCGGCACCCGACGTGGCCACAGCCGGACTCGCCGTTTTCCAGGGCGATTTGACGGCCTCACCGCTCGTACGGTGGCCGGTGTTCACCCCTGCCGCCCTCGCCCGGGATCCGTGCGCTGCTTGCGCTGTCCCTGTCCAGGGGCGCCACCCGGCGCGGTGCGCCGCCCCCGTACAACGCGACGACCTCGTCGTCCTCACCGACATGCTCGCCGTCTCGCTCTCGCCGCCCCCGAGACCACCTCTGCCTCGACGCTCCGGACACCCGGCGCGGCACTCCGCGCCGTGCGGATGTCCACCAGGCAGCAGGCGTGAACTCGCCATGCGGCGCATGGCGCGAAGCCATCGGCGGCGGTGTCGCGCGCAGTGTCGTGTGCTTCGCTCGGGTACCCGAGCCGGCTGCCTACCGACGTCGAGGCCCGTGCAGAAAGGAGCCGACATGGTCCGTTCGTTCCCGGCACCATCTCTTTCGCCCTGGACGTGGGCGCTGAACCGGCTGGCCAGCCCGCTGACCGTGGACGACTATCTCGGCCTGCTCGATCCGCTCTGGTCGGCGCGGCACCCCGCGGGCAGGGTCCGCGCCGTACGGTGGGAAGGGCCCGGAGCGGCCACGCTGACGATCCGTCCCGGCAGGGGCTGGACGGGCCACCGGGCCGGGCAGTACCTCCCCGTCGGGGTCGAGATCGGCGGTGCACGGCACTGGCGTACGTACTCGATCACTTCGCCGCCCGACGACAGGGACGTCACCCTCACGGTCAAGGCCCGACCCGACGGCCGGGTCTCCCCGCATCTGGTGCACCGGTCGCCGCCCGGCACGGTGCTGCGGCTCGGCCCGGCGCAGGGCGGGTTCACCTTGCCCGAGCCGCTGCCCGACCGCGCCCTGTTCGTCTCCGCGGGCAGCGGGATCACCCCGGTCATGGGGATGCTGCGCACGCTCGCCCGGCGCCGCACCGGCCCGGACACCGTCCTCCTGCACAGCGCGCCGACCCGGGCCGAATGCCTCTTCCGTCACGAACTGAACGCCATGGCGCGGACATTGCCCTGGCTCAGAATCCGCCTCACCCACACCCGCCACGACGGTCGGCTCACGCCGGACCGGATCGACGAAGCCTGCCCGGACTGGCGTGACCGGGACGCCTGGGTGTGCGGTCCGGACGGGCTGCTCGACGCGACCGAGCGGCAGTGGTCCGCCGCGGGCTCAAGGAAACGGCTGCGGTCGGAGCGGTTCCACCTCACCCCCGTACAGCCGGCAGGCGAGGGCGCGATCGGCGGCCGGGTGCGGTTCGCGCGCAGCGGCGTGGAGACCGACGCCGCCGCGGGCACCCCGCTCCTCGCGGTCGGCGAGGCGGCGGGCGTGCCGATGCCTCACGGCTGCCGTCGGGGCCTGTGCTTCGGCTGTCTCGTCCCGCTCGTCGACGGTCGCGTGCGGGATCTGCGTACGGGCGAACTGCGCCATGCGAAAAGCGAGTTGATTCAGACCTGCGTCAACGGTGCCGCGGGTCCCTTGGTGTTCGACCTCTGAGCCCTCACATCACGAACGCTGCTCCCGAGGAGACCTCATGGCCTTGCCTGCCATCGCTCTGGAAGCCACCAACACTGACGAGCTGGGCCGGGAACTCGACCGGCTCCGCGCAGGCGTCGTCACGAGCCGCGGCTCCGCCGACGCCCGCTACATCCACACGGTGATCGCCGTGCAGCGTGGCTGCGAGGCGGCCGGCCGCTGCGCCCTCGCCGTCTCCCTGCTGCCGCCCGCCTGGGCGACGGGCACCGCCCTGCTCGCCCTCGCCAAGACCCTGGAGAACATGGAGCTGGGCCACAACATCCTGCACGGCCAGTGGGACTGGCTCGGCGACCCGGCGATCCACTCGACGACCTGGGACTGGGATTTCGTCACGCCCCCCGACGCCTGGCAGCGCACCCACAACCACCTGCATCACACGTACACGAACGTCGTCGGCCGTGACCGGGACCTCGGCTACACCGTCCTGCGGATGGCCCCCGATCAGCCCTGGCATCCGGTCCACTTCTTCCAGCCGCTGTACGCAGCCCTGCTCGCGCCCGTCTTCGAGTGGGGCATCGCCCTGTACGACCTGGAGGTGGACGCGGTGCCGTCCGGCCGCAAGAGCCTGCGGTCCCTCCTCGGTGACGCAACCGCCCTGGTGCGCAAGGCGGTTCGCCAGTCCGCCAAGGACTACGTCCTGTTCCCTCTCCTCGCGGGCCCCAGCGCGCTGCCCTGCCTGCTCGGCAACCTCACCGCGAACGTGGCTCGCAACGTGTGGGCGCACACGGTCATCTTCTGCGGCCACTTCCCCGCGGACGTGCACACCTTCACGTACACCGAGGAACAGATCGAGGGCGAGAGCCGGGGCGAGTGGTACCTACGGCAGATCCAGGGCTCGGCGAACATCGAGGGCGGCCCGCTCCTGCACGTGCTCACCGGCAATCTCAGCCACCAGATCGAGCACCATCTCTTCCCCGACCTGCCCAGCAACCGCTATGCCGAACTCGCCCCGCGCGTACGGGAGATCTGTGCCCGCTACCAACTGCCGTACGTCAGCGGACCGCTGTGGCGCCAGTACGCGTCGATGTGGGGCCGCGTGCTGCGCCACGCCCTGCCGTAGCCGGGCCCGGCCGGGGATCACTTCCGCGGCTCGAGGTCCGGGAGGCGTGCCTGCTCCGCGATCACGAGAGCGGCGGCGGTGAGGCGGTTGGCGGGGTCCGTCACCGCGGACATGAGGCGGTCCGCGGTGACGGTCGCGGTGCCGTGGGGGATGACGAGCAGGTCCCAGCGGGCGACGTCGTAGGAGAAGAGCCGGATCGTGTACGGGTCGCACCCGGAAGTGAGCCACTTCACCCGCACGGTGTGCCCCCGCACGGGCAGGGAGGGTGGCGTCGCCGCCCAGGCGTCACGGCGGGCGACGATTCGGGTGACCCTGCCCAGGCGCGGGTCGAACTCCGCGCACAGCGCGGGGAGTTCGGCCGCAAGCTCGTCGGATCGGGGCCACCAGGCGCCGCACAGGGGACCCGGGGGGAAGCTGGGCGGGGTCAAGGTGAGCCGGGCGGACGCGTTCATGGCGCGGTCCCTGTCCCCGGACGGCCGGTGCGGCGGCCCGGTGTCGGCGTGCGCCGGGGGCGGTGCCCTGGGAGGGTGACACGCGGTGAACTCCCGGTGTTTCCACCGTACTCCGCGCCTGGGTGTGGGAGGGGGTAGCCATGCCTCCTGTTTACGCCTAGGGTCGAGATGAAGGGTCGGCCAAGAGGCGGCCCGTTCTCTTAATCCCGGCAGCCACGGCTGCTCGTACCCGCCGCACGCGCCGTGTCGCTGCGCCAGGGCAGGACAGGACGTCCACCGACAGCGGCGAGGACCAGGCGAACTCGTCGCCTCTCGCACATCCCCGCAGAACCGCGTCGCGGCTCCCTCCCGCAGCCGCCGCGGGTCCACGTGGGGTGCCCAGGTTCCGGCAGGTACGCGACTCGTGGGGGAGCGGTCGCGTCGCGGAACCGCGGGCGGTCGCCGTCGGGTTCGTGTCCCGTCGGCGACCGCCGACGCCGGTACCCGCCGGAGTACGGTGGATGGACCGAGGGCCCTTCGTGTACCGCCTTCCGAGCCGTGCCGTTCTCGGCGATCAGTGACTCAGGGGCGCCGCACGGCCGGCACCCAGGACAGGTTCTGTCCCATGCCTCAGCACTCCTTTGACGACCCTCATGGCGCATCCACGGACCGCGGCCCGTCCCCGTGGGACGCGGCGTGCATCCGCCGCCTGACCCGGTGCCAGACAGGCGACCGTCTCCCGCAGCTCGGCCGGCTCTACGCGGCCAACTCGGGTGTGGAGGCCGGGCAGTGGGAGCGGCTCGGCGAACTCTTCATCCGTCGGCTGACGCTCGACATGCGCCGCAGCGGGTTCGCCCTGCTGATCGCGGAGGGTGCGGTGCCGACGGCCTGTGCGTACGGATTTCCCCTGGGGTCACGGCTCTTCGGGATACGGGAGATCGTCGTCCCGCGACGCGTGCGGGTGCAGTCCGCGCATCGCGAGTGGAACCTGGCGCGCAGGCTGCAACGGACACTGCTGAGCAACCAGGACCGCCCCACCGGAGTCACAGTGGTCGACAGCTCGGACCTGTACACCCTCATGGGACTGCGGGCCTGGGGTTGGCGGAACGCGGCGTGGGGATTTCGCGGAGTACGGCCGGCGGCCACACGCCGCATTCTGCTGCTCGACCCCTGACGCGTGGCCCGCGCTGTCAGACGGGCGGCCCGGGAGCGGTGATGACGCGGGTGTCGAAGCTGGCGTCGACGATGTTCCGGGCGAGGTCCGTCAGCCGCAGATGGTGGTTGCGGGCGTACCCGCGCATGGCCTGGAACGCCTCGTCGACGGAGGTGTCCCAGCGTTCGGCGAGCACGCCCTTGGCCTGCTCGACAAGGACCCTGCTGTGGAGTGCGCCGCTCAGCTGCGCGTTCTCGATGTGGGACCGTTCCAGCGTGCGCTGCTGCAGGATTTGGGCGCGCACGACACGGCAGTCGGCCAAGGGGACGGAGGGCGGTGCCCACAGGGTGGGCCCGTAGGGCGGAACCGGGTCGTGGTGCTCGTCGGGGTACGGACTCATCCGTCCCAACTCCTCTGACAGGGCGGTGCAATGGAGTACGCAGAGCCTCTGTTGCGCGGGGGAGAACCACGGAGAGGGCCGGGACCGGGGCGACCGTCCTTCGAGCCTACCGGGCGGCTGGGACAGGGGCACCGGGCTTGATGGAATCAACTCGAAGGAGGGCCCGAACCGGGCTTTACGACGACGGTGGTGGGCGTGCCCGTCGATGCCGTCACCGAGGCCCACAGACGTCGGCTATCAGGCGCAGTGCTTTCGCCTCGTCGGTCAGAGGCGGCACGACCGCGAGGTCCCACCGTCCGAGGCCGGGCGCGATCAGGCAGACCGTCGCAGGGGCACCCGGGCGGGTGCCGGCGTGCAGATGGAGCACATGGCCGTCACAGAGCATCCGGCCGGGAAAGGCGGCCCACGCCCCGGCGTTCACGCTGACATGGACGATCCGCGCCCACCTGTACGGCAGCGCGTGCAGCAGGTGCGGAAGCTCGGCGACCAGGTCGTCGGTGCGTGGCCACCAGGCGCCGTTGATACGGTGCGGGGTCGCGGCGGGCGGTGTCAGGTACAGGCGGACCAGGGGGCTGGTGTCGGTCGCTCCGGGCAGACGCGAGGGCATGGTGATCTCCGGTGTGTGATGAGGGTTGCGGCAGGATCGGCCCCGCGAACTCGCGTCGGCGGCACGGGGATCGAGGGGGGGCGGTGCGTCGGTCACCGTCACGGCGGCGGCCTGTTCCCGGTCCCGGCGATGCCGGGTCGATGCGGTGAGTCCGGGACCGACGGCGGAAGCCCGTCGGGAGCTGCGTCAGGAGGCGGGGCCCGCTCCGGCGGCCCGTTCGGGCATGGACGGGTGGCCGTTCGGGCCGCAGGAGTAGGCTCGAACGGGTGAGGGACCCACGGTTTCTCCTGCCACCCCCAAGGGAGGTGCGCCATGAGTGACGACCTGGTGAGGCCGGTCGTACTGTCCGCGGGCGAGGAAACTCGCGGCATCGCTCCCGGAACGGCTCTGCTCAGGCTGGCGACGTCACCCCGTCGTGACGGCACGTTCGACGGTGCGTGGTGGCCGCGTTCCCGGGATGTCGATTCCCAGCTGCCCGACCTGATCAGGTCGTTGAGCGAGCGCCTCGGCACGGTCGAGCGGATCGGTCTGGACACCGGAGCCTGGGACGTGCACCACCGCTCGCTGACCGTGGACGGCCACCTGGTCCGGATCGACTGGTCCGCGGTCGACGACCACACGATGCTCGTCACCCGTGGGGTACGGGACATCTTCTCCTTCCTGATGCTTCCGCCGGAGGCCGACGAGGAGGCCGCCCGTGCCGCCATGACCCTCGCCGTACGGGACGGCAACAGCGCGTCGGCAGCGGAGATCCTGGCTGCCACCGGCATCGATGCCCGCTGACGTCCGAGGCCGTCAGGGCGTGGCACGGTCACGGCTGCGGCTCATCCGGATGCGGACGGTGGTGCCGTCGCCGGTGCTGCGGATGTCCGTGGAGTCGCTGAGCCGGCGGATGATCCACAGGCCGCGGCCGCCGAGGCGGGTCAGCTCGGGCGGCAGACGGCCGGCCAGCGTGGTGTCCAGGGTGCCGCGGCCGTCGCTGACCTCGCAGACCAGCTCGTACGCGGTGACCCAGATCCGGCAGGCGCCCGCACCGCCGCCGTGCTGCAGGGCGTTCGCGGCGGCTTCGGCGACGCAGATCAGCAGGGAGTCGGCACGGTCGGAGGACAGCGCCGCGCACCGGGCCCACCGTGCGGCGAACTCACGCAGCGCGGCGAGCTGTCCGGGCCCGTCGAAGCAGAACTCGGCGCAGCCCGTGGGCGGTTCGGACAGCGGCGCGGCGTCACAGCCCGCGATGAACTGCGTGGGCGCGACATGATCGGGATTGGCGCAGTGGGAACTCCCCGCGGCCAGCGTGGGGTGGGTGAGCCGGGCGGTGCGCAGGATTCCGGGGGCCAGGACGGCTGTGTTGTAGGGGCACAGGTGCCAGGCGCCGGTCGAGGCGAGCACGAGGGTGAGCAGCGACTCGTAGCGCGACCACTCCCGCACCTGGCCGGGGGCGAATTCGCTCCAGGGGGCCTCGCCCAGGACGCGGGACGCGGGCTCGCCGGGGCGGGCCTTGTCGTGGAAGGACAGCAGCGCCTGGGCGGGACTGCGGAACCAGTGCGTCGCGGCGAACGTCACCTTTGCGGCCCGCGGACCCAGACGTCGTCGCAGCAGCGCGGTGTTGTGCCGGCTCGTGGCGACGAAGACCGGTTCCCCGGCGGCGACGCCGTCGTGGGCGAAGGGCAGCGCCGCGGCCAGGAACTGGTCGTCGCTGCCATAGAGCAGCAGGTGGTGCGCGCATCCCGGTCGGGACGGCGCGCGCGCCTCGTTCATCGCAAGTCCTTCCATGACGGACAGTGAGAGGTCGGGCCGTTACGGACCCGCCGTGCCACGACGGCGCACTGTGGGCGAACGTGTGGGCACGCGGTCCCTCGCCCCGGTGTCCGGGACGGTGAACCTGAGCGCCCGTCTCGGCGCCGTTCATCGCATCGGCTCGCGCGCCCACACCACGCTGCGCGACGCCTTCGCGCCCGGCCCCGAGGCGGGCAGTTCCTTCCAGCCCCAGGCGCGGAGCAGATCCCTGATCCCGCCCTCGGCCCTGTCCGGGCCCACACCGGCCACGACCAGGTCCAGGGGATGGCGGGACAGCAGCAGCTCGCCGAGGCGGGTCGCGACACGGCGGCGGCGGTACCCGGGCAGCACCATCAGCTCGGCGAGTACGAACACCCGCCCCGATGCCGTGAGTTCCTCGGTCTGCGGCGTCACCTCGACGGGGAAGTCGGCCCACCACGCCCCGTCGCGCTCCAGGCGGTGTCCGTAGGCGCAGCCGACGAGGCCCACCGCGTCGGCGACGACCATGTCGAAGCCGTCGTGCTGCACATGCTGCGCGAAGAGGCGTAGAAACTCCTCCCGGTCGCGGTACTCGGCTCCGGCGGCGGTGCGGTATGCCGTGACGTAAAGGTCGGCGACGACCGCTCGCTGCTGCTCGGCCTGCCATCGGGTGAGCCTGCGCAGATACACCTCGGCCATCCGGACTCCCTTCAGCGACCCTTCTTGTGCGTGCTGCGATCACGGCGTCGGCGTGCCCGGAACCGTCCGCGACCACCATCACGGTGGTCGCGCCGGCCGACCGGGTCGGCCGGCGGGGGCTGGAGAGGCAGCGTTTCGTCGTCGTGCGGTGTGGTGGCGGTCCGGCGGCCCGGCAGGAAGCGGCTGTAGGTGCGCAAGGCGATCCTTTCGGCGTGCTGGGTGTTGAGACGGTGGATCACGTACGCGGCGAGAGTGATCAGCACCAGGAAAGCGGCTGCGGTGAGCACGGCGTCCACGGCGATCACCGTCCCACGGCCGTGAGAGCGGCGTGTGCGGAGGTGGCGCCGCCCTCGTACTCCCACGACTCCTCCCCGGCCTGTGGCCGCTCGCCCACGGCGACGTCGTGGTGGCGTGCGGTCTCGGCGGCGATGAGAGCGGTGGCGGTCAGCGGGGGCCCGGCCGTGTCGCAGGCGGCGGCCATGAGCCGGGCCGCGCTCGCGGCCGCCGTCTCGGGCGGGATCACCAGGAGGTCGAAGCGGCTGGTGCCGTAGGACAGCAACAGCAGCTTGTGCGGGTCGAGTTCAGGGGTGAACCAGCCGACCTTGAGCACGCGGTCGTGAACGGTCACCTTGCGCGGGACGACGGGCCAGAGCATCGGATTCACGGCGACACGGGTGATGCGGCCCCACAGCGGATCGAGTACGTCCGCCAGGGCGGGGAGTTCGGCGGTCAGGTCGCGCGAACGCGGCCACCAGGCGCCGTCGAGCAGGCCGCGGCCTGTCGGTGATTTCAGCGCCACGCGGGCGGTGGGCGACGGGGCTGGAGGGATGACGCGCAGGGAGCTCGTGGTCGCGTTCATGATGCGAACCCGTCTTCGGAGCGGCGCGGTGGCCGCCCCGAGGTCCTTTGCTCACCGAGGACGAGACCCGCGCGGATGCCGGAGTGCGAAGTGCCCTTGGTACTTCCAAGCGTACTCCTGCGCGTGGGGCCGGCGGTGGGTCCGTCGGCGGCGTCGGGAGCGGGTAGGTGACGGGCCGTCTGATCCGTTTCCTGCCGGACGGAAGTACGGTGCAAGAAGGAGAGGGCGTTCCCCCTGCCGGTCCCGGACCGCTGTGCACACGCACCTCGCCATCCCTCAGCGACAGCCCCCGACCCCGGCCGCGCCATGCGCAACCAGGCCGAGGAGTCGATGCATGTCCCTGACGTTCCCCCGCGCACCTTGCCGCCGCCGCGCGAAGGACGCGAGCGCCTGTACGTGGCGATGACGGCGGTGACGGCGGTCATCGTCGCGTGCTGCCGTTCGTGGCCCTCGGCCTCGCCGGATGGCTGCTGTGGGGCCGGCTGATCCACCCCACGGACATCGTGCTCGGGCTCGCCCTGTACGTGCTCACCGGCCTCGGGATCACCGTCGCCTTCCACCGCGGCCTCACCCACGGCGGCTACCGCGCCGTCCGCCCCGTGCGCGTCGCCCTCGCCGTGGCCGGATCGATGAGTTTCCAGGGCGATGCCATCGGCTGGGTCGCCACGCACCGCCGCCACGCGTTCACCGACCGCCCCGGCGACCCGCATTCCCCGTACCGCTTAGGCACCAGGTTGCGCGATCGGCTCCGCGGACTGCTGCACACGCACATCGGCCGGTTGTTTCGCAACGACCCCACGTCCGCCGAGCGTTACGCCCCCGGTCTGCCGGCCGACCGTGACATCCGCGCGCGCCTTCCCCGCGGTGTGCGTACTCACTCCTCGCCCTGCCGTTCGGCCTCGGCTGGATCATCGCGGCGGGCTCTACGGGGTAACCGGCCTGCTGTGGACGGGATTCGTCCGCATCGCCCTGCTCCACCACATCACCTGGAGCGTGGACTCGCAGGGCCCCATGATCGGCGAGCGCCCGGCACGGGGTTGAACGTGGCCGGTTCGACCCGTCGGCCGCCGTCATCCGCCTCTTCGACGCCTCGAAGACCGTGGGGCGGCCCAGGGCTCACTGAGACCCGATGTCGAAGCTACGGGGGCGCTACCGCGCGGCGGTCCGCCACCTGCCGCAGCGGGTCGGCCACCCGCGACGGAGTGGGCAGCGTCGCGCATCGGTGGCCGGCCTCACCTCCGTGCCCAGGAGGACAGCGGCGGTGGCCGCCGCCGCGCACTTCGTGAGCGCGCGCTTCGCGAGCGGCGGACAGCACTGATTCGCTAGCGCCGCACGTCCAGGAGCGGGCTCCGCCCCTTCCATCCCGCGCTGTCCGATGGCACAGCCGCCCGGCCACGGCAGCCCCCTGCTGCCAGGCTCTGCGGATACCGATTGGCGAGTGCACAGGATCGGTCACGCGGTGGCTGCCGTCGCGGGCTCCGGCATGCAGAACCGTCTGGGAGACCCCGCCCAAGATCTTCTCCCAGATTTCTCCCAAACGATCACCCGAGACGCGGAAAGGGCCTGACCCGCGATGCGGATCAGGCCCTTGACCTGGTGTTTCAGCTGTCGGGGTGGCGGGATTTGAACCCACGACCTCTTCGTCCCGAACGAAGCGCGCTGCCAAGCTGCGCCACACCCCGATGTCGTTGTTCCGGTCTCTGCTGTTCTGCAGGTCGCGGCGACGTCGTTTACTTTAGCGGACTGTCGGCCTGAGACGAAATCCGGTTTTCGGGGGCGGCCGCGGGGCCGCCCCCGGGGAGCTCACGGGGCCGCCGGGGCCAGGGTCAGCAGGGTGGCCTCGGGCGGGCAGGCGAAGCGGACGGGGGTGTAGCGGTTGGTGCCGCAGCCCGCCGAGACGTGGAGGTAGGAGGTGTTGCCCTCCGACTCGTGGGTGGAGAGGCCCTTCACGCGTGCCCTGTCCAGGTCGCAGTTGGTGACGAGGGCGCCGTAGAAGGGGATGCAGAGCTGGCCGCCGTGGGTGTGGCCGGCGAGGACCAGCGGGTAGCCGTCCGCGGTGAAGGCGTCCAGGGCGCGCAGGTACGGGGCGTGCACGACGCCCAGCGAGAAGTCGGGGCCGGAGAGCGGGCCGCCGGCCACCTCCGCGTACCGGTCGCGCTTGATGTGGGGGTCGTCCAGGCCGGTCAGGCCGATCTCGACGCCCGCGACCTTCAGCGCGCCGCGGGTGTTCGTGAGGTTGATCCAGCCCGCCTCGTCGAAGCCGTCGCGCAGGTCCTCCCACGGGTTGTGGATGGCGCCGACGACGGGGGCGTTGCCGTTCAGGCCGTGCTTGCCCGAGACCTGCTGCTTCAAGTAGCGGGCGGGGTTGAGGAGTTTGGGGCCGTAGTAGTCGTTCGAGCCGAAGACGTACGCGCCGGGGAACTCCATCAGCGGGCCGAGCGCGTCCAGGACCTCGGGGACGCCCTCCGTGTCGGACAGGTTGTCGCCCGTGTTGATGACGAAGTCGGGGCGCAGGCCGGCCAGGGACTGGAGCCAGCGCCGCTTCTTGTTCTGCCCGCTCACCATGTGGATGTCGGAGACCTGGAGCACCCGCATCGGGCGCATTCCCGCAGGAAGGACCGGGATCGTGACCCGGCGCAGGCGGAAGGAGCGGGCCTCGAAGCCCGCGGAGTAGATCAGGCCGGCGGCGCCCGCCGCCGCGATGCCTGCCGTCACCTTCAGGGAGGTCTTCAGAGGATTCCCGTATCGAGCGCGCATGGGTTCCATCGTGTCAGACCCGCACCGACCCGGAAATCGGCGGGCGTTGTGCCTCGGGCACCTGCGACAATCAAGTCATGACCACGCTCAAGTCGAAGCTGCACGACGACCTCAACGCCGCGATCAGGGAGCGTGATGAGCTGCGCTCCTCGACGCTCAGGCTGACCCTTTCCGCGATCACCAATCAGGAGGTCGCGGGTACGGAGAAGCGTGAGCTCAGCGACGACGAGGTGCAGAAGGTGATCGCCAAGGAGGCGAAGAAGCGGCGCGAGGCGGCCGAGGCCTTCGAGAAGGCGGGGCGCGCGGAGTCGGCGGCGCGTGAGGAGGCGGAGGGTGCGGTGCTCGCCGAGTACCTGCCGCAGCAGCTGAGCGACGCGGAGCTCGAAGGGATCGTCGCGGAGGCGGTCGAGGAGGCGAGGGCCGCGGGGGCGGAGGGGCCGAGGGCCATGGGGCAGGTCATGAAGATCGTGAAGCCGAAGGTGGCGGATCGGGCCGAGGGTGGGCGGGTTGCCGCCACGGTCAAGCGTCTGCTGGCGGGCTGAGCCCCACCACGAACCCCGAGAGGGCGTACCCCGTGCGGGGTACGCCCTCTTCGTCTTCCGCCCGACCGTCCCCTCACGCCACGGGGCTCCGCCCCGGACCCCGCTCCTCAAACGCCGGAGGGGCTGGATAGTGCCCGGACCCCGCTCCTCAAACGCCGGAGGGGCTGGATGGTGCCCGGACGCCGCTCCTCAAGCGCCGGGGGGTGGTGGTGCGTCCGGACCCCGCTCCTCAAGCGCCGGAGGGGCTGGATCGTCCCGCCGGGGGGCTGGAGTGGGGTGGCACGGAGAGCGCCGGAGGCGTTAGCGGCCCCAGCCGCCCCCGTTGCCGTTTCCGTTGCTGTTGCCGCCGATGAGGTCCGGGGGGATGGAGATGTCGGGGAAAGGGTCGGTGTCGCCGTTGCCGGCGTCGTCGTCACCGCCGCCGCCCGGGTCCGCGGGGTCGGGCCTGTCGCGGCCCTTGTCCTTCTTCTTGTCCGGGTCCGGGATGCTCACCTTGTTGAAGGAGGGCGCCTCCTTGCCGGACAGGGCGCCGGTCATGGCGTCGCGCCAGATCGGCCCCGGCGTGTCCGCGCCGAAGACCTTGGCGTGGTACCGGCCGCCGATGGTGATGTTGGTCATCTTCACGGCCTGCGAGGCGCTGCCGACCCAGACCGCGCCCGACAGGTTCGGCGTGTAGCCCGCGAACCACGCGTTCTTGCGCTCGTCGGTGGTACCGGTCTTACCGGCGTTGTCCCGGCCGGTGAGGCCGGAGGCCTTGCCCGTACCGGAGTCGATCACGCCGCTGAGCAGCGTATTGATCTTGTCGGCGGTCTTGGTGGACATCGCGCGCGAGCACTTCGTCTTCGGTACGTCGAGCGCCTTGCCGTTCGGGTCGGTGATCGACGCGATCGCGACGGGCGTGCAGTACGTGCCGCGGTTGGCGAACGCCGCGTACGCGGACGCCATCGTCAGCGGCGACAGACCCGTCGAACCGAGGGTCATCGACGAGGGCACCTCGGGCACCTTCTCGCCGTTGCCCTGCACCACGCCCAGCTTGTTCGTCATCTGCACGACGGGGCACATGCCGATGTCGCCGATCATCTGCACGAAGTACGTGTTGATGGACTTGGCCATCGCCTCCTTGAGGCGGTACGGGCCGACCTCCGACTCGTTCTCGTTCTCCAGCTTGTAGCCGCCGTCGTTGACCCACGGCTTGCCGCTGCACGTCTGGACGGTGCTCGGGTACGGCATCTGGTACGGCGCCGGGTACTGCTTCGTCACCGGCGTGCCCTTCTCCAGGGCCGCGGCCGCCACGAACGGCTTGAACGTCGAACCGGTCGGGAAGCCCAGGAAGGAGCCGCCGTACTTGTTGTCGACCGAGTAGTTGAGCTCCGTCTCGTTCTTGCTGGTGTCGGAGCCGTACGGCTTGGACTGGCCCATGCCGAGGATCCTGCCGGTGCCCGGCTCGACGAACGCGCCCGCCCCGGCGACCTTGTCCGTCTTGTAGACGTACCGCTTGAGCGAGGCCTCCACCGAGTCCTGCGTCTGCGGGTCGAGCGTGGTCTTCACTGTGAGGCCACCGCGGTTCCAGACCTTGGCGCGCTCCTCCGGGGTCTTGCCGAACGTCGAGTCGTTGAGGAAGACGTTCTTGACGTAGTTGCAGAAGAACGACGCGCCCCGCACCGCCGTGATGCATCCGTTCTGCGGCCTGCTGACCTTCAGTCCGAGCGGGGTCTTCTTGGCCTCCTCGGCCTCGGCCCGCGTGATGTCGTGCGTCTCCGCCATGCGCTGGAGCACGACGTTGCGCCGCTTCTTCGCCTCCGCCTCGTCGTTGACGGGGTCGTAGCGGCTGGGGGACTGCACGATGCCGGCGAGCATCGCGGACTCCTGGATGTTCAGGTCCTTGGCCGGCTTGGAGAAGTAGCGCTGGGCCGCGGCCTCGACGCCGTACGCCTGCTGCCCGAAGTACGTGATGTTCAGGTAGTTGGCGAGGATCTTCTTCTTGCCGACCTCCTCCTCCACCTGGATCGCGTACTTCAGCTCCTTGACCTTGCGGCCGATGGTCTGCTGCGTCGCCTGCGCCAGCTTGGTCGGGTCGTCGCCCGCCTCTTCCATGAAGACGTTCTTCACGTACTGCTGGGTGAGGGTGGAGGCGCCCTGCGAGACGCTGCCGTTCTGCGCGTTGGCGTTGATCGCGCGCAGGATGCCCTTGGCGTCGATCGCGCCGTGCTCGTAGAACCGCGAGTCCTCGATCGCGACGATCGCCTTCTGCATGTACGGCGAGATGTCGTCGAGCTTCACGACCGTGCGGTCGCGCGAGTAGACGGTCGCGATCTTCCCGCCCTCGTTGTCGAGGATCGTGGTGCGCTGGCTCAGCGGCGGGGTCTTCAACGTCGCCGGGATCTCGTCGAATCCCTCGACCGATCCCTTGGCCGCGAGGCCGAGCGCGCCCGCCGCGGGCAGCGCGATGCCGGCCAGCACCGCTCCCGCGAGCACGCTGACTCCGAGGAACTTGGCGGCCTGTTGGGCAGGGGACATGCCGCCGCCACCGCCCGAGCGCTTCTTTCCCATACGGGGCAGCCTACGTGCCGATTCTCCGGACAGGCGTATATGCCTTGGCCTAAGCTGCACTCAACTGTCACAGCAGTGCGGTCACGTATCAAGATGCGGGACGACCCCGAATCGTTCCCGGTACTTACGAAGTGCCTCTTGTAGTCATTTCCGGGCCTGTTCGCGGAGCTTCGCGTAGGGCTCAGGGGGTGTCCGAATCCGCCTTGTGTGTCACTCGACGCCCGTTGTGACTCAAGTGAACTGTCCCGTTTTGCCGGGGTTATTACGCATGTCCGTCGGTCACTCCGTCGGGTGATCTGCCGCTCACGCATAGTCCGTTCGGGCCATTCAAGATTGGGCCCGAAGGGGGTGTTGCGCTGTGCCCACCTTCCGTAACGTCCTCAACTGGCGGCGGTGAATATGCCGCTGCCGCCGTGGGGGAGCCTCGATTCGGGAGAGGACGGCGCCGGTATGGGCTGGGTAGTCGACTGGAGTGCGCAGGCGGCCTGCCGCACTACCGATCCGGACGAACTGTTCGTTCAAGGAGCAGCGCAGAACCGGGCGAAGGCGGTGTGCACGGGATGCCCCGTGCGGACCGAGTGCCTGGCGGACGCGCTGGACAATCGCGTCGAGTTCGGCGTGTGGGGTGGCATGACGGAGCGGGAGCGCCGCGCGTTGCTGCGCAGGCGTCCGACCGTCACCTCATGGCGCCGGCTGCTTGAGACGGCGCGTACGGAGTACGAGCGCGGCGCGGGCCTGCTGCCCGTGGAGCTGGAGAACGACGAGACGTACGAGAGGTACGCCGCCGTCGGATAGCCGGCGCGCGCACCGCGGGTCGTTCCACCCGCGGACGGCGCGTGCGCGTACGGCTCATGCTGCTCCGGCCGGAGTGCCACCGGCCGCGAGCCGTTCCCCGATGTCCCTGAGGCCTGCCAGGTCGTGCACGTCCCCGGGCAGCGCCGCGACCTCGGTCACGGCGACCTCGGGATGCAGCGCGGTGAAGCGGTCACGGGTGCGCTGTTCACGCGCGACCACGTGCATGCGCTCGGCGTGCAACCGCAGCAGCCCCGCGGTGAGTTGCTCGACGGTGGGCTCGGCCGTCCCGCTCGTGGACCGGGCCTCGGAACGCTCGGAGGCCGCTTCCGCGGAGTTCTCAGAGCTCTCGGGAGTCTCGGGGTTCTCGGGATACTCGGGGTTCTCTGGATCGGAGTTCTCGGGGGAGGACTCGGTGGGTGCCTCGGGAGTGGCACGCCCCTCTTCCTTCCCGCCCGTCTGATCCACAATGCCGCGCTCGTCAAGATTTTCCGCGGCGGCGAGGGCGCGCTCGGCCGAGAGCCGGCCCGCGCCGCTGCCGTGCACCCGGTTCAGTACGAGACCGGCCAGCGGCATCTTCTCCGCGGCCAGGCGCTCCACGAAGTACGCGGCCTCGCGCAGCGCGTCCCGCTCGGGCGCGGCGACCACGAGGAACGCCGTGCCGGGCGCCTGGAGCAGCTTGTACGTGGCGTCCGCGCGGGTGCGGAAACCGCCGAACGTCGTGTCCATCGCGGCCACGAACGTCTGCACGTCGCGCAGGAGTTGACCGCCGAGCAGCTTGCCGAGGGTGCCGGTCATCATCGACATCCCGACGTTCAGGAACTTCATGCCCGCGCGCCCGCCGACCTTCGCGGGCGCCATGAGCAGCCGGATCAGCTTCCCGTCGAGGAAGGAGCCGAGCCGCGTGGGCGCGTCCAGGAAGTCGAGCGCGGAGCGCGAGGGCGGGGTGTCGACGACGATGAGGTCCCACTCGTCGCGCGAGCGCAGCTGCCCCAGCTTCTCCATCGCCATGTACTCCTGCGTGCCCGCGAAGCCCGCCGAGAGCGACTGGTAGAAGGGGTTGGACAGGATCGCCTGCGCGCGCTCCTCGTCCGCGTGCGCCTCGACGATCTCGTCGAAGGTGCGCTTCATGTCGAGCATCATCGCGTGCAGCTCGCCGCCCGACCCGTTGTCGATGTCCTTCACCCGGCGCGGGGTGTTGTCCAGCGAGTCGATGCCCATGGACTGGGCGAGCCTGCGGGCCGGGTCGATGGTCAGGACGACGACCTTGCGGCCGCGCTCGGCGGCGCGCAGGCCGAGGGCGGCGGCCGTGGTGGTCTTGCCGACGCCGCCGCTGCCGCAGCACACCACGATGCGGGTCGACGGGTCGTCGAGCAGCGGGTCCACGGCGAGCGTGGCGGAAGGATTCAGCGTCATCGGAACGGTCCCCTAAATCCCTTGCTGGCGCAGTTCCTCGGCGAGCGTGTACAGCCCGGAGAGGTCCAGTCCTTCGGTGAGCAACGGCAGTTCGTGCAGCGTCAGGCCCGCCGCGGCGAGCTGGTCGCGCTGTGCGCGCTCCAGCGCGTAGCGCTCGGCGTACTCACCGGCCTGCGCGAGCAGCGGGCCGACGAGCCGCTTGGCGCTGCCGAGTCCGGCGGCCGTCAGTGCCTCGGTGACGGCCGGGCGGACCCCGCCGTCGCGGGTCAGCGCCAGGGCGGGTTCCCCGAGGAGGGCGGGTCGCACCATGTTCACCATGATCCGTCCTACCGGGAGCTTCGCGGCGCGCAGCTCGGCGACCCCGTCGAGGGTCTCCTGCACCGGCATCTCCTCCAGGAGCGTCACCAAGTGCACCGCGGTCTCACGGGACTTCAGGACCCGCATCACGGCCTGCGCCTGATTGTGTATCGGGCCCATCTTGGCGAGCCCGGCCACCTCGTCGTTCACGTTCAGGAACCGGGTGATGCGGCCGGTGGGCGGCGCGTCCATCACCACGTAGTCGTACGCGTACCGCCCCTGCTTGTCCTTCCTCCGTACGGCCTCGCAGGCCTTGCCCGTCAGGAGGACGTCCCGCAGGCCCGGCGCGATGGTCGTGGCGAAGTCGATGGCGCCGAGCTTCTTCAGGGCGCGGCCCGCGCCGCCCAGCTTGTAGAACATCTGGAGGTAGTCCAGCAGCGCCAGTTCGGGATCGATGGCGAGGGCGAACACCTCCCCGCCGCCCGGCGCGACGGCGATCTTCCGCTCCTCGTACGGGAGCGCCTCCGTCTCGAAGAGCTGCGCGATACCTTGTCTGCCCTCCACCTCCACGAGGAGAGTGCGCTTTCCCTCGGTCGCGAGGGCGAGCGCGAGCGCGGCGGCGACCGTGGTCTTTCCGGTCCCGCCCTTGCCGCTGACGACCTGGAGCCTGCTCACGTATTCGAGCCTAACCAGTACGTCGGACATCCACGCAGCAGCCTCCGGAACGCTTCGGCCACGTGCGCTTCGGCCACGTGCGGCGGATACAGTCGGCCCCATGGCAAAGAAGTGGGAATACGCGACCGTGCCGCTCCTCGTGCACGCGACGAAGCAGATCCTGGACACCTGGGGCGAGGACGGCTGGGAGCTGGTCCAGGTCGTGCCGGGGCCGAACAACCCCGAGCAGCTGGTGGCGTACCTGAAGCGGGAGAAGGACGCGTGAGCGGCGCCGTCGAGGCGCGGCTCGCCGAGCTGGGGCTGACGCTGCCGCCGGTGGTTCCACCGGTGGCGGCGTATCAGCCCGCTGTGCGGTCCGGTGTGTACGTGTACACGGCGGGGCAGCTGCCCATGGTCGACGGCAAGCTGCCGCTGACCGGGAAGGTCGGCGACGAGGTCACGGACGAGCAGGCCAAGGACCTGGCCCGCACGTGTGCGCTGAACGCGCTCGCGGCGGTGAAGTCCGTGGCGGGTGACCTCGACCGGATCGAGCGGGTCGTGAAGGTCGTCGGGTTCGTGGCCTCCGCCACGGACTTCACCGGGCAGCCCGGTGTCATCAACGGCGCGAGCGAGCTGCTTGGCGAGGTGCTCGGGGACAAGGGTGTGCACGCGCGCAGTGCCGTGGGCGTGGCCGTGTTGCCGCTGGACGCGCCGGTCGAGGTCGAGATCCAGGTCGAACTGACGGAGTCCTGACCCCCGCGCGCCGCCCCGGGCCCACACCCCCGGGGCTCCGCCCCGGACCCCGCGCCTCAAACGCCGGCGGGGCTTGAAACGCGTCGCCTCAAACGCCGGCGGGGCAATTGGAGCCCCTGCGGCGATTGAGCAGCGGGGGCCGGGGCGGAGCCCCGTGGCGTGGGGGACGGGTGGGCGCACCCGGGATCCGCGTACCCGTGAGGAAACGGGCTCTCGAACATCCGGGCGCCACCAGTTAGCCTCCGGCCATGGCAAATGGGCAGTGGTATCCCCCCGAGTGGCCGGACCGCATCCGCGCACTCGCAGCCGGCACCCTCACCCCCGCAACCCCCCGCCGCGCGGCCACGGTGATGCTGCTCAGAGACGCCGAGGGCGTCGAGGTGCACATGCTCCGCAGACGTACGTCGATGAAGTTCGCGGCCGGCGCCTACGCGTACCCCGGCGGCGGCGTCGACCCCCGCGACGACGACCGCCTGGTCCGCTGGGCCGGCCCCACGCGCGCGGAGTGGGCCGAACGCCTCGGCGTGCCCGAGCCGGAGGCCCAGGCGATCGTCTGCGCCGCCGTACGGGAGACGTTCGAAGAGGCCGGCGTGCTGCTCGCGGGCCCCACCCCGGACACCGTCGTCGACGACACCACGGGCGAGCGCTGGCAGGCCGACCGGCAGGCGCTGATCGACCGGGACCTGTCCTTCGCCGAGTTCCTGGAGGACCGCGGCCTGGTGCTCCGCTCCGACCTGCTCGGCGCCTGGGCCCGCTGGATCACCCCCGAGTTCGAACCGCGCCGCTACGACACCTGGTTCTTCGTCGCCGCGCTCCCGCAGGGCCAGCGCACCAGCGACGACTCCTCCGAGGCCGACCGCACCGTGTGGATCGGTCCGGGCCGCGCCGCGGCGGCGTACGACCGGGGCGAGCTGTCGATGATGCCGCCGACGATCGCGACGCTGCGCACCCTGGAGGCGTACGAGGACGTGCGCGGCGCCCTCGGCGGGGCGACGGGGCGCGACCTGACCCCCGTACTGGCACAGGCACGCATGGAGGAGGGCGAGTTGGTGCTGTCCTGGCCGGGGCACGACGAGTTCACCAAGCACATCCCCACGGGGCACACCCACCGGAACGGAGGTGCCTCCGCATGACCGAGGCCGCCGCCCTGCCGGGCCAGCCGCGCGGCGGGGTCCTCTCCGGCCCCGCCACCGCCCGCGCGGTCAACGTCCTGGCGCCGAACCCCTCCGCGATGACCCTCGACGGCACCAACACCTGGATCGTCGCCGAACCGGACAGCGACCTCGCCGTCGTCGTCGATCCGGGTCCGCGGGACGACGCGCACCTGCGCCACGTCATGGACGTCGCCGCGCGGGCGGGCAAACGGATCGCGCTCACCCTCCTCACCCACGGCCACCCCGACCACGCCGAAGGGGCGGGCCGGTTCGCCGAGCTGACCGGGACGAAGGTGCGGGCGCTCGACCCGGCGCTGCGGCTCGGCGACGAGGGCCTCGCCGCCGGTGACGTGATCACCACGGGCGGCCTGGAGCTGCGCGTCGTACCGACCCCGGGACACACCGCGGACTCGCTGTGCTTCCATCTCCCGGCCGATCAAGCCGTGTTGACCGGGGACACCGTCCTCGGGCGCGGCACGACCGTGGTGGCCCATCCGGACGGCCGCCTGGGCGACTATCTGGACTCGCTGCGCCGACTGCGGTCCCTGACGGTCGACGACGGGGTGCACACGGTGCTGCCGGGACACGGGCCGGTCCTGGAGGACGCCCAGGGCGCCGTCGAGTTCTACCTCGCCCACCGCGCGGGCCGTCTCGCCCAGGTGGAGACGGCCGTCGAGAACGGGCTGGTGTCCGCGCCCGACGTCGTCGCGCACGTGTACGCGGACGTGGACCGCTCGCTGTGGCCTGCGGCCGAGCTGAGCGTGCGGGCCCAGCTCGAGTACCTGCGCGAACACGGCCTGATCTAGCGGGCCCAGCGCGCCCTCATGCCGAGGGGCGACCTCTTTAAGAGGTTGTTCATGTGCTTCTTCAAGAGGTCGCCCACGTGACGCCCAGCGCGGCGAGGCGTGGCGGGTCCGCGATGATGTCGACCCCCACGACCTTGCCGTCGCGGAACGTGAAGGCGAGCACGGAGACGGCCTGGTCGCGCGGCGCCTGCACGATGCCGACGGTGTCGCCGACGAACACCGGGTACGCGGCCTGCGCCAGCTTCCCGTAGAACGCGGCCTGCTTGGCCACCTCCACGCTCCCGCGCAGCAGCCCGGAGGCCGTGCCGCCGCCCGCGTCGACCCGCAGCAGGACGTCCGGGTCGAGGAGTTCCAGCAGCGCTTCGAAGTCGCCCGCGCGCGAGGCGGCCAGCCAGGCGCCCACGACCTCGCGCTGCCGGGCGAGCGAGGTGTCCGGCGGCACGGTCGCGCCCTGCACCCGGCGCCGCGCGCGGCTCGCCATCTGGCGGGTCGCCGCGGGGGTGCGCTCGACGATCGGGGCGAGTTCCTCGAACGGCACAGCGAACATGTCGTGCAGCACGAAGGCGAGACGTTCGGCGGGGGCCAGGGTGTCCAGGACGACGAGGAGCGCGAGCCCGACGGAGTCCGCGAGTTCGGCCTCGTGGACGGGGTCGGCGGGGCGGACCAGCGGGTCGGGCAGGTGGATCTGGGCGGGACCGTCCTCCAAGGGCTCCTCACGGCGCGAGGAGCGGGCCCGCAGCATGTCCAGGCAGATCCGCCCCACCACGGTCGTCAGCCAGCCGCTCAGGTTCCGTACGTCGTCGCTGTCGGCGCGCTGAAGCCGCAGCCACCCCTCCTGAACGGCGTCCTCGGCCTCGCTCAGCGAACCGAGCATCCGGTACGCCACGGAGCGCAGCCGCCCGCGCTCTGCCTCGAAACGGGTGACGAGATCGGGCGGCTGGGTCATGAGCGGCTCCCCTTGTGTGCGGTTGTGGCGCTACGCGGACGGGTCCCGCCACACGATCGGTGGCGGGACCCGTTCGACGGATGCGTGGTGGTGTCAGCGCGAGCGCTTCGCGAGGCGCTCCACGTCCAGGAGGATCACGGCGCGGGCCTCCAGGCGGAGCCAGCCGCGGCCCGCGAAGTCGGCGAGCGCCTTGTTGACCGTCTCGCGGGAGGCGCCGACCAGCTGGGCCAGCTCTTCCTGCGTCAGGTCGTGCACGACGTGGATGCCTTCCTCGGACTGCACGCCGAAGCGGCGCGACAGGTCGAGGAGGGCGCGGGCCACACGGCCGGGCACGTCGGAGAAGACCAGGTCGGACATCTGGTCGTTGGTCTTGCGAAGGCGCCGGGCGACGGCGCGCAGCAGAGCCGTGGCCACCTCGGGGCGGGCGCTCAGCCAGGGCTGGAGGTCGCCGTGGCCGAGGCCGAGGAGCTTGACCTCGGTGAGGGCGCTCGCGGTGGCGGTGCGCGGTCCCGGGTCGAACAGCGACAGCTCGCCGATCAGTTCGCCGGGGCCGAGGACGGCGAGCATGTTCTCGCGCCCGTCGGGGGAAGTGCGGTGGAGCTTCACCTTGCCCTCGGTGACCACGTACAGGCGGTCTCCGGGGTCGCCCTCGTGGAACAGGGCGTCGCCGCGTGCGAGGGTCACCTCACTCATGGAGGCGCGGAGCTCCGCGGCCTGCTCGTCATCGAGCGCCGCGAAGAGCGGGGCGCGCCGCAGAACGTCGTCCACGAGTTTCTCTCCTATGTCGCCTGCATC
This sequence comes from Streptomyces sp. BYX5S, assembly GCF_054724165.1. Lineage (NCBI taxonomy): Bacteria > Bacillati > Actinomycetota > Actinomycetes > Kitasatosporales > Streptomycetaceae > Streptomyces > Streptomyces sp. BYX5S. Next base: position 290,098 of record NZ_CM138829.1, read on the forward strand.
GGGAAGGGACCCGATCGAATCGACCGGATCGCCCCGGTTGTCGATCATTTCCACTGCCCATTTTGCCGGACGGTCCAAACAGTGTGATCAGTCACTCGTACACAAGTCTGCCGCACCCGCGCCACAACCCGAGGGGGAGGGGGCCAATCGTGGAGCGATCCGGCGGCTTCGGGGCGGATGTCAGTGTCGGGCTTTAGGCTGGCCGGGTGTTCAAAAAGCCGGTGAGAGCGCAGGCGGAGGGGGTCGTGACGGTGCGGGGAGACCGTGATTCCGCTGTGGGCGAACAGTCGTCGGAAGCCGCCTCCGGGCCCGTACTCAAGTTCGTGTTCGTACACGGGAAGGCCGCCTGACCGATGACCGCACCCGCGAAGAAGACCGTCGCGAAGAAGACCGTCGCGAAGAGGACCGCCGCGAAGGCGGCCGCTCCCAAGCCGGCAGCTGCGAAGAAGGCACCCGCCAAGAAGGCACCCGCCAAGAAGGCCGAGTCGCACACCGCGCTCGTCCGGCGGGCCCGGAAGATCAACCGGGAGCTCGCGGAGGTGTACCCGTACGCGCACCCGGAGCTGGACTTCGAGAACCCCTTCCAGCTCCTCGTGGCCACGGTGATGTCGGCCCAGACCACGGACCTGAGGGTCAACCAGACGACGCCGGCCCTGTTCGCCGCGTACCCGACCCCCGAGGACCTGGCCGCGGCCAACCCTGAGGAGGTCGAGGAGCTGATCCGGCCGACCGGCTTCTTCCGCGCCAAGACGCGCTCGATCATGGGCCTGGCCAAGGCGCTGAGCGAGGACTTCGGCGGTGAGGTGCCCGGCCGCCTCGAAGACCTGGTCAAACTGCCCGGCGTGGGCCGCAAGACGGCCTTCGTGGTGCTGGGGAACGCGTTCGGGAGGCCCGGCATCACCGTCGACACGCACTTCGGGCGGCTCGTGCGCCGCTGGAAGTGGACCGAGGAGACGGACCCGGACAAGGTCGAGGCGGCCGTCGGCGCGCTCTTCCCGAAGAGCGACTGGACCCAGCTCAGCCACAACGTGATCTTCCATGGCCGCCGCATCTGCCACTCCCGCAAGCCGGCCTGCGGCGCCTGCCCGATCGCCCCGCTGTGCCCCGCGTACGGGGAGGGCGAGACGGACCCGGAGAAGGCGAGGAAGCTCCTCAAGTACGAGAAGGGCGGCTTCCCCGGCCAGCGCCTTAAGCCCCCGCGTTCCTACCTGGAGGCGGGCGGTCTGCCGGCCCCGCCGCTGCCCGGCCGGGAGGCGTGACGGACCGCGTCGAAGGGCAGTCGGGGGTTGGCCCAGCACACCGCGAGGGGGCGGCGATGAAGCACGTGAGCGAGATCGGCGAGGCGAGGGGCGAGGCGCGCGCCGGGACGGAGGGGCCCCCGGGGCCGGACGAACCGGCGGAGACGCACGAGGCGCCCGGTGTGCATCGTGAGGGCGGTGCGGACGTGTCGGCCCCCGAGGTCCGCGCGGGCCACGGCCACGACAGCCCCCGCCTCGACCGCCCCGACGGCCCCGGCCACAGCGGCCACGGTGGCCACGCCCACGGCGGCCCGCCCCCCTCCGACGTGACGCTCCGCTCCGACGGGCTGCCCGGGTGGCTGGAGCCCGTCGCCCGTGCCGCCGGTACCGTCCGCGGCGAGCAGCTCAGCCGCTTCCTGCCGCCCGAGGACGGCGCGGGGCGGCAGTCCGCCGTGCTGATCCTGTTCGGCGAGGGGGCGCGCGGGCCCGAGCTGCTGCTCATGGAGCGCTCCGGCTCGCTCAGGTCGCACGCGGGGCAGCCCTCCTTCCCCGGCGGCGCCCTCGACGCGGAGGACGGCGACCCGCTCGCCGACGGGCCGCTGCGCGCCGCGCTGCGGGAGGCGTGGGAGGAGACCGGCCTCGACCCCGGCGGCGTCCAGCTCTTCGGCGTGCTGCCGAAGCTCTACATTCCGGTGAGCGGCTTCGTCGTCACGCCCGTACTGGGATGGTGGCGGGTGCCCTCACCCGTCTCGGCGGTCGACCCGGCGGAGACGGCACGCGTCTTCACGGTCCCCGTGGCGGACCTCACCGACCCGGCGAACCGGGCGACGACGGTCCACCCGAGCGGCCACAAGGGCCCGGCCTTCCTGGTGGAATCGGCTCTGGTGTGGGGGTTCACGGCGGGCGTGATCGACAGACTGCTGCACTACGCGGGGTGGGAGCGCCCCTGGGACCGATCAAAGACGGTGCCACTCGATTGGCGGTCGTGACAGGGTGGGCGCCGTGAACGACGACCACAGGCCGGAAGATGCGGGGCGAGATGCAAGGCGAGGCGTGAATCGGTGAACGTGCTGGACTTCCTGCTGCTCGCCGCCGCCGTGTGGTTCGCGATCGTCGGCTACCGCCAGGGCTTCGTCGTCGGCATCCTGTCGGTGATCGGTTTCCTCGGCGGCGGCCTCGTCGCGGTCTACGCGCTGCCCCTGCTGTGGGACGCGATCACCAGTGACGCCGAGGTCACCACGACCGCCACGGTCGTCGCCGTGGTCGTCGTGATCGTCTGCGCCTCCGTGGGCCAGGCCTTCACCACGCACCTGGGCAACAAGCTGCGCAGATACATCACGTGGTCCCCGGCCCGCGCGCTGGACGCGACGGGTGGCGCCGTGGTCAACGTGGCGGCGATGCTCCTGGTCGCCTGGCTGATAGGTTCCGCGCTCGCCGGTACGACGCTGCCCACGCTCGGCAAGGAAGTGCGGGGCTCGAAGGTGCTGTTGGGCGTCTCGCAGGCGCTGCCCACCCAGGCGGACACCTGGTTCGCCGACTTCTCCTCCACCCTCGCGCAGAACGGGTTCCCGCAGGTCTTCAGCCCGTTCGCGAACGAGCCGATCACCGAGGTCCAGCCGCCCGACCCGGCGCTGGCGAACGGCCGGGTGGCGCTCACCGCGAAACGATCCATCGTCAAGGTCGTGGGCCAGGCGCCCAGTTGCGGCAAGGTCCTGGAGGGCACGGGCTTCGTGTTCTCGGACCGCCGCGTGATGACGAACGCGCACGTGGTCGGCGGCGTCGACGAACCCACCGTGCAGATAGGCGGCGAGGGCCGGAAGTACGACGCCAGGGTCGTGCTCTACGACTGGCGGCGCGACATCGCGGTCCTCGACGTGCCGACCCTGAAGGCGCCCCCGCTCCAGTTCACCGACACCGACGCGCAGCGCGGCGGCGGCGCGATCGTCGCGGGCTTCCCGGAGAACGGCGCGTACGACATCCGCCCGGCGCGCGTGCGCGGGCGCATCACGGCGAACGGCCCGGACATCTACCACCGGGGCACGGTGCGGCGCGACGTGTACTCGCTGTTCGCGACGGTCCGTCAGGGCAACTCCGGCGGGCCGCTGCTCACCCCGGAGGGCAAGGTCTACGGCGTGGTGTTCGCCAAGTCCCTCGACGACTCGCAGACGGGCTACGCGCTGTCCGGCGACGAGATCAACACGGACATCGCGCGCGGCCGCTCGGCGAACCAGCAGGTCGACACGGACGCCTGCGCGCTGTAGCCGTCGAGCCGGGAGACGTGGTCGCCCGGCGGCAAGGAGCGGTCAGTCCCGCCCGCCGCCGTGCCGGATCCGCGCGGAGACCCACCGGGCCCGACGCCGCAGGATGCGCGGAATGCCCAGCCGGGGATCATGCGCCGACCAGCCGTCCGGCGCCCCCTTCTGGGAAGAGCCCAGCGTCATCGCTGGGCGGCGATTGCGTGCTGCGTCACTGTAGTCGTGCGTCCAGCCCATACCCCGACGTGTGCCCCCGCCCCATGGTCGGTAACCGCCCTCACGCTTCCCAAATTGGCTTATGCGCGAGGCAATTGGCCGTTCGAGGCACAGGCGTTCCCCTGCGGGAAGGTCCTCAACGAGGAGGGCTCACCGGTCCGGTTCCGGGTCCTTCAACCAGTTGACGAGTTCCTTGGAGAACGCGACCGGATCCTCTTCGTGCGGGAAGTGCCCGAGCCCGTCGAACAGCCGCCAGCGGTAGGGCGCCTCCACGTACTCGCCGGAGCCCGCCGCGCTGCGCGTGCGCATCACCGGGTCGAGGGAGCCGTGCAGATGCAGCGTCGGCACGCGCACCGGACGCTTCATGCGCCGGTTGAACTGGATCCCGTCGGGTCGCGCGAGGGAGCGCACCATCCACCGGTACGGCTCGATCGAGCAGTGCGCGGTCGACGGGATGCACATGGCCTCCCGGTACGTCCGCACGGTCTCGTCGTCGGGCTGGTGCGGCCCCGACCAGTCCCGGACCAGCTTGCCGACCAGTTCCCCGTCGTTCGCCACGAGCTGGCGCTCGGGCAGCCACGGGCGCTGGAAGCCCCAGATGTACGACCCCGAGCGCGACTGCCGGTAGTCCGCCAGCATCGCCGAGCGCCACCGGCGCGGATGCGGCATCGAGGAGACCGCGAGCCGGCGCACCAGCTTGGGCCGCATCACGGCGGCCGTCCACGCGAGGTACCCGCCGAGGTCGTGCCCCACCAGCGCCGCGTCGGGCTCGCCGAGGGAGCGCACCACCCCGGTGATGTCGAGCGCGAGGTTCGCCGGGTCGTAGCCCCGCGGCGTGCGGTCGCTGCCGCCGACGCCCCGCAGGTCCATCGCCACGGCGCGGAAGCCCGCGTCGGCGAGCGCGACGAGCTGGTGCCGCCACGTCCACCAGAACTGCGGGAAACCGTGCAGCAGCAGGACCAGCGGCCCGTCGCCCATCTCGGCGATGTGGAAGCGCGCGCCGTTCGCCGCGACGTCCCTGTGGGTCAGCTTCTGCCCGCCGGGAACGTCGAGGCGTACGAAGGATGCGGGCGGCTGGGCCGAAGGAGTGGCGGGGTCCGTCATGAAGACGAGCGTGCCACAGCCTCGAGGGCCTTGGTGTCACGGTCGCCCGCGGTCACCTCACGGGGGTGCGGCTTGGCGTTCTGCAGTACGCCCGCCGACTCCTTGAACGAGGCGGCGGTCTTCTGCGGGCCCTTGCCCTTCGCGGCCTTCTTGGCGAAGACGACGCCGATGAGCGCGAGCAGCAGCGCGACGACCACGCTGGCCGCGAACGACAGCAGGAAGCACCAGGCCATGTTCCAGCCGCCGTCGCCGTTGAACCCGCCGGTCCACGCGTTGATCCCGTAGGCGAGCGCGAAGCTCAGCATCGGCAGCGAGAAGGTCAGGACCACGCCGGCCGCTCCCAGCGCGCTGCCGCTGACCGCGCCCCGCTTCACGTCCCGCTTGAGCTGGGCCTTCGCGAGGGCGATCTCGTCGTGCACCAACGCGGACATCTCGGCCGTCGCCGATGCGAACAGCTGGCCGATGCTGCGTTCGGCGCCGACCGGGTTGTCGTCGGGTGCGCTCATCGCGTTACTCCCCTGTTCTTCTGTGGCTGCTCCGTATGCGCGTACTGCGCGGACTCTCCGTCAGATCATGCCGGACGGCGGTCCTCGTCGCCTGCCCCGGCCGCCACTTCCGCAAGCCTCCGGTGTTCCGCGGCCTTGCGCTCGTAGATCTCGGCCATCCGGAGGTGGTACTCCGGATCGCCCTCCTCGTAGATGTCCGGGACGCCGGAGCGGTCCTCGTCGCGCTCCTCGTTCTCCCACAGCGCCTTGTACTTGGCGTTGCGGATCTTCAGCAGCACGCTGGAGATCACCGCGGCCGTCAGCGAGCCCATCAGCACCGACGCCTTGATCTCGTCGGTCAGCAACGGGTCGTCGGTGAAGGCGAGTTCGCCGATGAGCAGCGAGACGGTGAAGCCGATGCCGGCGAGCGAGGCGACCGCGAACACGTCGGGCCAGGCGAGGTCGTCGGAGAGCGAGGCCTTGGTGAACCGCGCGGTCAGCCACGTACCGCCGAAGATGCCGAGTGTCTTGCCGACGACGAGGCCGAGCACCACGCCGAGCGTTTCCGGCTTGGTGAACACATCGCCGAGCGCGCCGCCCGACACGGCGACACCGGCGCTGAAAAGTGCGAACAGCGGCACGGCGAGTCCGGCGGACAGCGGCCGCACCTGGTGCTCGATGTGCTCGCCGGGGGAGTGCTCCTCGCCGTCCTCGCGGTGGCAGCGCAGCATCAGGCCCATGGCGACACCGGCGATGGTGGCGTGCACGCCGCTGTTGTACATCAGCCCCCAGATCACCAGGGCCAGGGGTACGTAGATGTACCAGCCGCGCACCCGCTTCCTGAGCAGCAGCCAGAAGACGGCGAGGCCGAGGAACGCGCCGCCGAGTGCGGCGAAGTTCAGGTCGTCCGTGAAGAAGATCGCGATGATCAGGATCGCGAAGAGGTCGTCGACCACGGCGAGGGTGAGCAGGAAGGCGCGCAGGGCGCTCGGCAGCGACGTGCCGATGACGGCGAGGACGGCGAGCGCGAAGGCGATGTCGGTGGCGGTCGGCACGGCCCAGCCGGCCAGTGAGCCGCCACCGGTCGCGTTGACGACGACGTACACGAGGGCGGGCATCGCCATGCCGCACAGGGCGGCGACGACGGGCAGCGCGGCGGCCTTGGGGTCGCGCAGGTCGCCCGCGACGAGCTCGCGCTTGAGTTCGATGCCGGCGACGAAGAAGAAGATCGCGAGGAGTCCGTCGGCGGCCCAGTGCTCGATGGAGAGGTCCAGGCCGAGGGCGCTCGGGCCCATGTGGAAGTCGCTGACCGCCTCGTAGCTGTGGTGCAGGGCCGGGATGTTGGACCAGAGGAGGGCGGCGATCGCGGCCACGAGGAGCAGGACGCCGCCGACGGTCTCGGTGCGCAGCGCGTCGGCCACGAAGGTGCGCTCGGGCAGGGAGAGGCGGCCGAACGCCTTGCGGTCGGACTTGTTGGGGGGCGCGCTCACGGGAGAGACCTCCAGTCGGGTACGGCTGACTGCGTTGCCGACCAGACTTCCCGGCGCACCTATTCGGATCTCTGACGCGTCTTTGACGCGGCTTTTACCCTACAGGGTGCCCCGGCGGGCTTGTCGATCATCACCCTACGCACGAAACGGGCACCCGGCTCGCTCGCCGGATGCCCGTTTCCTGGTCGCACGGGTTCGTACGGGTGTCGTACGGGGGTCAGTCCTCGCTCGACGCCGACGGCAGCTCCGCCTGGATGAGATCCATGACGGAGGAGTCGGCGAGCGTGGTGACGTCGCCCACCGCCCGGTTCTCCGCGACGTCGCGCAGCAGGCGGCGCATGATCTTGCCGGAGCGGGTCTTGGGCAGCTCGGCGACCGGCAGGATGCGCTTCGGCTTGGCGATCGGGCCGAGGACGGAGCCGACGTGGTTGCGCAGGTCCGCCACCAGCGACTCGTCCTCCGCGTTCGCGCTGCCGCGCAGGATCACGAAGGCGACGATGGCCTGACCGGTCGTCTCGTCGGCGGCGCCGACCACGGCGGCCTCGGCGACGGCCGCGTGCGAGACCAGCGCGGACTCGACCTCGGTGGTCGAGATGTTGTGGCCGGAGACGAGCATGACGTCGTCGACCCGGCCGAGCAGCCAGATGTCGCCGTCCTCGTCCTTCTTGGCGCCGTCACCGGCGAAGTACTTGCCCTCGAAACGGGACCAGTACGTGTCGATGAACCGCTGGTCGTCGCCCCAGATGGTGCGCAGCATCGACGGCCACGGCTCGGTGAGCGCCAGATAGCCGCCCCCGCCGTTGGGCACCTCGCCCGCCTCGTCGTCGAGGACGGTCGCGGCGATGCCCGGCAGCGGACGCTGGGCGGAGCCCGGCTTGGCCTCGGTGACACCCGGCAGCGGCGAGATCATGATCGCGCCGGTCTCGGTCTGCCACCAGGTGTCGACGACGGGGCACGTGTCGCCGCCGATGTTCTTCCGGTACCAGACCCACGCCTCGGGGTTGATCGGCTCGCCCACGGACCCGAGCACGCGCAGGCTGCTCAGGTCGAACTTCGCGGGGATGTCGTCGCCCCACTTCATGAACGTACGGATCGCGGTCGGCGCCGTGTAGAGGATCGAGACGCCGTACTTCTGCACGATCTCCCAGAACCGGCCCTGGTGCGGGGTGTCCGGGGTGCCCTCGTAGATGACCTGCGTCGCGCCGTTCGAGAGCGGGCCGTACGTGATGTACGAGTGGCCCGTGACCCAGCCGATGTCGGCCGTGCACCAGTAGACGTCGGTCTCCGGCTTGAGGTCGAAGACGGCGTGGTGCGTGTAGCTGGCCTGCGTCAGGTAGCCGCCCGAGGTGTGCAGGATGCCCTTCGGCTTACCCGTCGTGCCCGACGTGTACAGGATGAAGAGCGGCTGCTCGGCGTCGAACGCCTGCGGCGTGTGCTCCGTGGACTGCCGCCCGACCGTCTCGTGCCACCACAGGTCGCGGCCCTCGGTCCACGCCACGTCCTGCTCGGTGCGCCGCACGACGAGGACCTTCTCGACCGATACGCGGGTCAGCGCCTCGTCGACCGCGGGCTTCAGCGCGGACGGCTTGCCGCGCCGGAAGCCGCCGTCGGAGGTGATGACGACCTTCGCGTCGGCGTCCTCGATGCGCTTGGCGATGGCGTCGGCCGAGAAGCCGCCGAAGACGACGGAGTGCGCGGCGCCGATGCGGGCGCAGGCCAGCATCGAGATGACCGCCTCGGGGATCATCGGCAGATAGACGGCGACCCGGTCGCCCTGCTGAACTCCCAGCTCGGTCAGGGCGTTCGCGGCCCGGCTGACCTCGTCCTTGAGTTCGGCGTAGGTGATCGCGCGGCTGTCGCCGGGCTCGCCCTCGAAGTGGATCGCGACCCGATCGCCGTTCCCGGCCTCCACGTGCCGGTCGACGCAGTTGTACGCGACGTTGAGCTTGCCGTCCTTGAACCACTTGGCGAACGGCGGGTTCGACCAGTCGAGCGTCTCGGTCGGCTCGGTGTCCCAGCTGAGGCGGCGGGCCTGCTCGGCCCAGAAACCGAGCCGGTCAGCCTTGGCCTGCTCGTACGCCTCGGCCGTGACGTTGGCGTTCGAGGCCAGGTCAGCTGGCGGCGCGAAGCGTCGCTCCTCCTTCAAGAGGTTGGCCAGGCTTTCGTTGCTCACGACATCTCCCTTGCGCTGCTGTGCGGGGGCGACCGTTGTGTCCCAGGCCACAGCTCATCAGAAGCCGCCCCCTGGTGACAAGGGGGGTCGGTCAATTGGTTTAGACCTGTACGCGTAGGGCTCCCGACCAGGTCGGGAGCCCTACGGTCTCATCTGCTTGCACGGCGCCGGGCGCGGCTCGGTTCAGCCGCGCGCCGCGCCGCTCTCGTCCAGGCGCTCGTCGAGGGCGCCGTCCTCGACCTGCCCGAAGACGGGATCGGTCTCCGCGAGCAGATACGCCTGCGCCTCTCCGACATGGAAGTACATGCCGTGCAGTTCGAGCGTGCCGCGCTCCAGCGCGCGCGCCACGCACTCGTGCTCCCGCAGGTGCTCCAGCTGCTGGACGACATTGGTCAGGCAGAGCTGCTCGACCGCGTCGGCCGGCGCCCGCCCCGCGAGCCGGGCCCACGGCACGCCCGCGTCGGACATCCGCTCCAGGCTCGGCATCCCGTGCCGCAGCCAGCGCTTGAGCGGCGTGAGCGCGCCGTGCCCGCTCGGCGGACTGCTCAACAGCGCCTGCATCGCCCCGCATCCGGAGTGCCCGCACACGGTGATCGACTGCACCTTCAGCACGTCCACGGCGTACTCGATGGCGGCGGCCACCGAGTCGTCCGCGCTCTCGGCGCCGGGCAGCGGCACCAGGTTGCCCACGTTCCGCACGACGAAGAGGTCGCCGGGGCCGCTGGACGTGATCATCGAGGTGACCAGCCGCGAGTCGGCGCACGTCAGGAACAGCTGCGTGGGCTGCTGTCCCTCGCGGGCGAGGCGCGCCAGCTCCTCGCGCACCAGCGGCGCCGTGTTGCGCTGGAACGCGCTGATCCCGCTGGCCAGTTGATGCCCGCCGACGCGTCGCGGCTCGGCCGTCTCCGCGGCCGCCGCCCGGTGGTCGTGCGAGGGCCGGTCGCAGTGGTGGTTGCGCCACGGCGTCCAGGGGCGGCAGCAGGTGTGGCTCGCGCGCGCGGGCTCGGCGATCCGGGCCCCGCCGCGCCCGGCCACCTCGACCTGACCGCCCTGCGTGGTGTGCGACTTCTGCCAGTCCTGCAACGCCTCGAACGCGGCGTGGTCCATGAAGGACCCGTCCAACTCCACGACGCAGTCGGCGCCTTGGGGCACCTGGTGCAGCGTGCGGCTGAGCCGGGGCACCGCGAGGAACGTCAACTGGCCGCGTACGCGCACGTGGTGGGAGCCGCGGGGGTCCACCTCGTGCGTGATGCGGGTGCGCGCGAGGCGGTGCAGCGCGACGCCGACGGCGACCGCGACACCGAGCCCGACGCCTTCGAGGACGCCGAAGACGACGACGCCGAGGGTGGTGACCGCGTAGACGAGGACCTCGCGGTGGCGGGTCACCGTGCGGATGTTGTTCAGGGACACCATCTGGATGCCGACCGCCATCACCAGGGCGGCGAGCGCGGCGAGCGGGATCAGCTCCAGGACGGGGACCAGGAGCAGCGTGGCGGCCACGACCCAGACGCCGTGCAGGATCGAGGAGTTCCCGCTCACGGCGCCCGAGTTCACATTGGCCGTGCTGCGCACCGCGACCCCGGCGACGGGCAGCCCGCCGAGCGATCCGGAGACGATGTTCGACGCGCCCTGCGCGAGCAGCTCGCGGTCCAGGTTGGAGCGGCGCATCGCGGGCGGCAGGTCGGAGCGCTTGGCGGTCATCTTGTCCACGGCGACCGCCCCGAGCAGCGACTGCACGCTGCACACGAGCGTGGTCGTCAGGACGGCGGCGACGATGCCGAGCACCGGCCCCTCCGGCAGCCCGGCCAGCGCGTGGCTGCTCCAGGAGGGCAGATCGACCTCGGGCAGGCGGAGCCCGAGCAGCGCGGCGGTCGCGCTGGCCACCGTCACGGCGATGAGCGCGGCGGGCACCTTGCGTGTGCCGCGTCCGACCCGGCCCGGGATGCGCGGCCAGGCGAGGAGCACGGCGAGCGTGAGCACGCTGACGCCGAGCGCGGCGGGCTGCACATCGGCGAACTGTTGCGGCAGGGATGCCAGGTTGGCGAGGACGGAGCTCTCGGGGCTGCCGCCGAGCATGATGTGCAGCTGGGCGACGGCGATGGTGACGCCGATGCCGGCGAGCATGCCGTGCACGACGGCGGGGCTGACGGCGAGGGCGGTGCGGGCCACGCGGAGGCAGCCGAGGCCGAGCTGGGCCAGTCCGGCGAGGACGGTGATGGCGCAGGTGGTGCGCCAGCCGTAGCGCTGGATCAGCTCGGCGGTGACCACGGTGAGACCGGCGGCGGGGCCGCTGACCTGAAGCGGTGAGCCGCCGATGACGCCGGCGACGATGCCGCCGACGGCGGCGGCCACGAGCCCCGATTCGAGGGGCGCGCCGGTCGCGAGGGCGATGCCGAGCGACAGCGGCAGGGCGATGAGGAAGACCGCGACGGACGCGGACAGGTCGGCTCCCGCGATGCGGAAGCGGCGGTGCTTGGGCGGGGGACTGTGTGCGGTACGAGCGGCGCCCGAAGGCTCGTCCGGCCGGTCGGAGTCATTGGTGCGAGTGGGTACGCAGGCTGACATGTTTCCCGTCTCCTCCGGGGTGCAGCGCGGTCGCGGAATGTGGGGGGACCCCAGAGCGGTGGGTGGGGTCGATCGCGGCCGTGGTTCACGGCGTGCAGCGGCGGGATGAAAATCAACGTTCGGTAAATGAATCGTAATGCAGAGTAAATGCTTTGGCCGGACCAAAGGGGCAAACGGGTCAGCCGTTCACGCTCAGTAGTGAATAAGAAAGCTTGTCGGCTTGTCGGACTAATGACGTCCGGTTCCCGTGCCACGGTGGCGGCGGTACCCGTACATAGCGGGCATTCCTCTCTTTTCACCGCCGTACAAGCCGACACCAGGAAGAAGGTGGGCGGAAGATGGCCGCCACCCCCAGGCCCGTCACCACACGGCTCGCCGCGGGCATCACCGCCGCCGCCGCGTGCGCCGCCGCGCTCGCCGGCTGCGCCGCCCAGGAGAGCGCGCACGACGCCGAGAAGACCAAGCCCCGCCAGGGCGCCCCCGCCCCGAAGAAGGCGAAGCCCAAGGCCGCTCCGGGCAGCGCGGTCCGCCTCATCGGCGACGGCTCGACCGCGTACACCGGGCGGCAGCCGCACCTGCCGACGGCCGAGCGCCTCAGACCGGGGCAGAAACCGCCGCAGTTCGTGGTCTTCTCCTGGGACGGCGCGGGCGAGGACAGCCAGAAGCTGTTCTCGCACTTCCGCAAGGTCGCGAAGAAGAACAACGCGACCATGACGTACTTCCTGAGCGGCGTGTACCTGCTCCCGCAGGCCAAGGCGGACAAGTACCACGCGCCGCAGCACTCGGCGGGCCGCTCGGACATCGGCTTCAACGACACCAGGGGAATCAAGGACACCGTCGAGCAACTGCGCGGTGCCTGGCTGGAGGGCAACGAGATCGGCACCCACTTCAACGGCCACTTCTGCGGCAAGGGCGGCGGAGTGGGCCAGTGGTCGGTGGCCGAGTGGAAGAGCGAGATCCAGCAGGCCAAGTCCTTCGTGAAGGGCTGGAAGAGCAACACGGGCCTGAACAAGGCGGCCCCGCTGCCCTTCGACTACGACAAGGAGCTCATCGGCGCCCGCACCCCCTGCCTCGAAGGCAAGGAGAACTTCACGCGCGCGGCGAGCGACCTCGGCTTCCGCTACGACACCAGCGGCGTCAACAACCAGGTCTGGCCCACGAAGAAGAACGGCCTGTGGGACCTGTCGATGCAGCTCGTCCCGTTCAAGGGCCACTCCTACGAGCAGCTGACCATGGACTACAACTTCATGGTCAACCAGTCCGGTTCGGCGACCCAGGGCGACCGCTCCAAGCACGCGTACTGGGGTGACCAGATGCGCGACAGCCTGCTCGCGGGCTTCGACCGCGCCTACCGGGGCAACCGCGCCCCGCTCATCATCGGCAACCACTTCGAGTCCTGGAACGGCGGCACCTACATGCGCGCCGTCGAGGAGACGGTCGAGCGGGTCTGCACGAAGCCCGAGGTCCGCTGTGTCTCCTTCCGGCAGCTCGCCGACTGGCTCGACGCGCAGGACCCGAAGACCCTGAAGAAGCTCGCGCGCCTCGCGGTGGCCGAGGCGCCGAAGGGCGGCTGGGCGCGGTACCTGGCGGGCGAGCGGGCCCCGGCCCCCAAGGGGGTGCCGGGCGCCCCCGCCGCCAAGCCGTAGCCGTCGCACGGAGGTCGGAGGCGGCCGCTCAGGCGGTCGCCGCGACGCTCTCCCGCAGCACGAAGCCGGGATCGACCTGGGACGCCAGGTCGGCCCCGGTCTTCTCGTTGCCCCAGCTCTGGGCGTTCTTCAGGTGGAAGTGCACCATCTGCCGCGTGTAGCGCTCCCAGTCGCGCGCCTCGTACGTGGCGTCGGCCGCGTCCTGAAGGGCCCGCAAGGACGCCTTGTTGGGCTCCTCCAGGAGGTCGAAGCGCGGCGGGCGCCCCTTCTCCATGGCGCGCACCCAGTCCGAGTGCCCGACGGTGACGAGCAGGTCGTCGCCGACCTCGGAGCGCAGGAACTCCAGGTCGTCCGCGTCCCGCACCTTGTTGCCCACCACCTTCAGGTCGACGCCGAAGTCCCGCGCGTAGTCCTTGTACTGGCGGTAGACCGAGACGCCCTTGCGGGTCGGCTCGGCCACCAGGAAGGTCATGTCGAAGCGGGTGAACATGCCGGAGGCGAAGGAGTCGGAGCCCGCGGTCATGTCGACCACCACGTACTCGTCGCGCCCGTCGACCAGGTGGTTCAGGCACAGCTCCACCGCTCCGGTCTTGGAGTGGTAGCAGGAGACACCGAGGTCGGCCTCGGTGAAGGGGCCGGTGACCATCAGGCGCACGGTCCCGCCGTCGAGCTCGACCGGGCGGGCGCAGGCGTCGTACACCGGGTTGTTCTCGCGCACCCGGAGCAGGCGCGAGCCCTCGCCGGGCGGCGTGGTCTTGATCATCGTGTCGGCCGAGGCGATGCGCGGGTTCGAGCCGCGCAGGTAGTCCTTGATCAGGGGCAGCCGTGCCCCGAGGGCGGGCAGCTCGCCGGCGGCGCCCTCGTCGAGCCCGAGCGCGGGCCCGAGGTGCTGGTTGATGTCGGCGTCGACGGCGATGACCGGGGAGCCGGTGCCGGCGAGGTGGCGGATGAACAGCGAGGACAGCGTGGTCTTGCCACTGCCGCCCTTCCCGACGAAAGCGATCTTCATGTTCACAAAGGGTATCGGTGCTGTAGCTGTCCGTGTCGATCCAGGGTGAAGAAGACCACTCCTTCGTGGGGCGGCGCGCCGCGGCCCGTACTGTCGTACTCATGAGTACGACAGCCGACCCCCTCGCCGCGCTGGCCGACCTGCCGGGCGTGGCCGATTCCGTGGACTCCGTGCGCAAGGCCGTGGACCGGGTCTACGGGCACCGGGTCATGCGGCGTCGCAGCAACGAGGTCACCGCCGAGGCGGCGCTGCGCGGGGCGCGCGGCAGCGCGGCGCTCTCCGGCGCGGACTGGCCGCTCGAAGAGGTGCGCAGGCGCACCGACTTCAGCGGCGGCGACGGCGACAAGGAGGCGCCCACGGTCGGCGCCGCCCTGCGGCTGACCGCCGAGGCGGGTCAACTCCTGTCCATCTGGCGTCAGTCGCCGCTGCGGGTGCTCGCGCGCCTGCACCTGGTCGCGGCGGCCGACAAGAGCGACGCGGTGGGCCGGCCGCGGCTCGTGGGCGAGCCGGTCGACGAGCCGCTCGTGGAGCTCCCGCTGCCGGATGCCGAGGAGGTGGCGGGTCGCCTGGAGGGCCTGTCTCAGCTGGTCATCGCCGGGAGCGCGGCTCCGGCCCTGGTGAGCGCCGCCATCGTGGAGGGCGAACTGCTCGCCCTGCGCCCCTTCGGCTCGCACAACGGCCTGGTCGCGCGCGCCGCCTCGCGCATCGTCCTGGTGGGCAGCGGCCTCGACCCGAAGTCCATCTGCCCCGCGGAGTTGGGCCACGCCGAACTCGGGCGGGCGGCGTATGCGGCCGCCCTCGACGGCTACGCCTCCGGCACACCGGAGGGGATGGCGGCCTGGATCACCCACTGCGGCAAGGCGGTCGAGCTGGGCGTCCGGGAGTCGACGGCGGTGTGCGAGGCACTTCAGCGGGGCGCCGCGTAACGGCGCGAAAAAGGGCCCTTCTTTAAGAAGAAGGGTCCTGCACAGGGGTGCGGCGGTACGAGAACTCGTACCGCCGCTGGCATGTCCACCGGGTTACCAAGCGTCCTCGAAGTGTTGCCCATCAGGTCGGGAACTTTTGCCCGTCGCCTGGTGCGGCTGGCCCGTAATCGACGGGTCGACGTCGCGTGGGTGCCTGGTGTTCATGCATCGGTCCGTGGGGCCTGTTTGCGGTTAAAGGTGTTCCTCTCGGATGTCCTTGGTCTCGCGGGCCGTTGAAACCTTTGTACTCCTCCCCCGGGGGAAGCGGAAGCCCTGGCCGCACTTCTTTACTTTTAGGTTCAAACAGGACGAACGCGGCGGCGGCTCGCGTACCAGACCGCGCCCGCCGTGACCGCCGCCGCGCTGACCGCGGCGGCCGCGAGGAGCGCGGGCCGCGAGGGCGCGGAGAGGTGCGGGAGGCGCTGCTTGAGCCGGACCGGCTTGTGGAAGTCGAGGATCGGCCACTCGCGCGCGAGGGCCTCGCGGCGCAGCGCCCGGTCCGGGTTGACGGCATGCGGATTCCCGACCGAGCTGAGCATCGGCAGGTCCGTCGCCGAGTCGCTGTACGCGTAGCAGCGCGCGAGGTCGTACCCCTCGGAGCGCGCCAGCTCCTTGATGGCCTCCGCCTTCGTCGGCCCGTACGCGTAGTACTCCACCTCGCCGGTGAAGCAGCCGTCCTCGCCCACGACCATGCGCGTGGCGACCACCCGGTCGGCGCCGAGGAGCTCGCCGATCGGCTCGACGACCTCGGCGCCGGATGTGGAGACGATCACCACATCGCGCCCGGCGGTGTGGTGCTCCTCGATGAGGGACGCCGCCTCGTCGTAGATGATCGGGTCGATCAGATCGTGCAGCGTCTCCGCGACGATCTCCTTCACCTGCCGCACGTTCCAGCCGCGGCACAGCGCCGAGAGGTACGCGCGCATCCGCTCCATCTGGTCGTGGTCCGCGCCGCCGGCGAGGAAGACGAACTGGGCGTACGCGGTGCGCAGTACGGCCCTGCGGTTGATCAGCCCGCCTTGGTAGAACGACTTGCTGAAGGTGAGCGTGCTCGACTTAGCGATGACCGTCTTGTCCAGGTCAAAGAACGCCGCTGTACGGGGCGCGGAGTGAGTGAAGGAGTGGTTTTCCACGAGGCCGAGCATAGGCGCCAACCATTCGGCGTAAGCTGGGGCGCGTGGGTTTGCTTGAGAACGCTCTCGGGTACACCATGGAAGTCACGGATCGTTCGCGACCGTGCTAACCCGGTCTGGCTCCTCCCCCCCCGAGTCGGACCGTGGAAGACGACCCCCGCTCTCCCCCCCGGCGGGGGTCGTCGCATGTCCGGACCCGTTTTCGGGTCCCTTTTCCTCTCCGGCCCCGTGACCTCCCGGCGGCTTCCGAGCATCCGATGCCTGGCCCGATGCGGCCTCGATCCGTGACTCTGTGTGACCGAAGGGCTGCTCTGCGAGCAGATTCATGCCGAGTTCAGGGTGTCACTGGTATGGGTGACCGGGATATTCACAAGCCTTCTCACGTCCACAGTTATTGACCAAGATCCCCACGATTTCCGGGATCGCTGCACGGTGATTCCGCACGCGAAGTTCGGATCCGTGTTCATGGCCGGTTCGTTATGGCCGGGCTGTGGCGGACCGGCGGTATTCGGCGGCTTGGACGCCACCGACTTCGCGTGCGGAACGGATCGTCCGCAGAGGCGGGCGAGCGCGGCGCGAGGGGACCGGGACATGACGGAAGTCATCGAGTGCGACACGCGGGGCACGCGGAGCGCCCCGCTGATCGTCACGGAGGACGTGGAACTGCTCGACGACCTGCTGCGCCTGTGCGCGGCGGCGGGCGTACGGCCCGAGGTCGGGCACGGGGCGCCGTCGGGCAGAGGGAGCTGGGGCGGCTGGGAATCGGCGCCGCTCGTGCTGGTCGGGGACGACGCGGCGCGGCGGTTGCGCGGGGTGGCCCGACGACGCGGAGTGATCTTGGTTGGTCGTGATCAGGACGATTCCGGTGTCTGGCGGCGGGCCGTGGAGATCGGCGCCGACCATGTGCTGGTGCTGCCGGACGGCGAGCAGTGGCTGATGGACCGGATCGCCGATGTCGCCGAAGGCGTGGGGCGGCCCGCCCTGACTGTCGGGGTGCTCGGCGGTCGCGGCGGCGCCGGGGCCTCCACGCTGGCCTGCGCGCTCGCCGTGGCGTCCGCGCGGACCGGGCGGCGCACCCTGCTCGTCGACGCGGATCCGCTCGGCGGCGGGCTCGACGTGCTGCTCGGCGGTGAGGCCGTCGAAGGGCTGCGCTGGCCGGCCTTCGCCGAGTCGCGGGGCCGCGTCGGAGCGACGGCCCTGGAGGAGTCGCTGCCCCGGCTGCACGACCTGCGGGTGCTCAGCTGGGACCGCGGCGAGCTCGCGGCGGTGCCCTCGGAGGCGGTACGGGCGGTGCTCGCGGCGGGGCGGCGCAGGGGCGGAACCGTCGTGGTGGACCTGCCGCGCCGGGTGGACGCCGGATCCGTCGAGGCCCTCGCCCAGCTCGACCTCGGGCTGCTCGTGGTGCCGCCGGAGCTGCGGGCCGTGGCGGCGGCCCGCCGGATGGCGGGGGCGGCGGGGATGGTGCTGCGGGACCTGCGGGTGGTGACGGCGCCCGCGCGCGGTGCGGGGGGCCTGGCCCCGGAGGAGGTGGCGCGCCTCGTCGGCCTGCCGTTCGCCGGAGAACTCCCTCCGGACA
The DNA here is from genome assembly GCF_054724165.1 of Streptomyces sp. BYX5S. NCBI lineage: Bacteria > Bacillati > Actinomycetota > Actinomycetes > Kitasatosporales > Streptomycetaceae > Streptomyces > Streptomyces sp. BYX5S. The sequence goes on from NZ_CM138829.1 coordinate 307,953, forward strand.
CCGGCGTACTGGACAGCGGCCCCCTGGGGCGGTTCTGCGGGGCGTTCTGGGAGCGGATGCCGGTGGCGGCGGTGGAGGGGGATGCGGCGTGAGGGGTGTGCGGGGCGCGGGCGTGAGGGGTGTGTGCGGGCGGTTCGCGGTGCGCTCGGTGCGGGTCGGGGTGGTCGGCGGTGGTCGAGTGCTCGGGGGCCGGGCGCTGCGGGGCCCGGTGGCTGGTTGGTGGGGGCGGGGTGGGGTGGCGTGAGTGCGGTGGTCGGGGCGCGGATGCTGGACGGCGTACGCCAGTGGCTCGCCGAGAACGGGTCGGAGCCGACCCCCGCGCGCGTGGCCGAGGCGCTGCGCGCCCAGGGGCGGGTCCTCGGCGACACGGAAGTGCTCGGCGCGGCGGGCAGGCTGCGGTCGGAGCTGGTGGGTGCGGGGCCGCTGGAGCCGCTGCTCGCCGACCCCGCGGTGACGGACGTCCTGGTGTCGGCGCCGGACGAGGTGTGGGTCGACCGAGGAGCCGGCCTGGAACCGGCCGACGTGTCCTTCGAGGGCCCCACCGACGTACGGCGGCTGGCGCAGCGCCTCGCGGCCGTCGTGGGCCGCCGCCTGGACGACGCGCGGCCCTGGGTGGACGCCCGGCTGCCCGACGGGACCCGGCTGCACGCGGTGCTGCCACCGATCGCGGCGGGCTGCACGTGTCTGTCGCTGCGCGTCGTACGGCCCCGGGCGTTCACCCTGGACGAGCTGGTGGCGGCGGGGACGGTGCCGCCGGGCGGCGACCGGGTGCTGCGGGCGTTGCTGGAGGCGCGGCTGTCGTTCCTGATCAGCGGTGGTACGGGCACCGGCAAGACGACGCTGCTGAGCGCGCTGCTCGGGCTCGTGGGCCCGCGGGAGCGGATCGTGCTGGCCGAGGACTCCGCCGAGCTGCGGCCGGACCACCCTCACGTCGTACGGCTCGAATCGCGCCCCGCCAACCAGGAGGGCGCGGGGGCCGTCGGCCTCGACGACCTGGTCAGGCAGGCGCTGCGGATGCGGCCCGACCGGCTCGTGGTGGGCGAGGTGCGCGGCGCGGAGGTCGTCTCCCTGCTCGCCGCGCTGAACACGGGGCACGAGGGCGGCTGCGGCACGGTGCACGCCAACGCGGCGAGCGATGTGCCGGTGCGGCTGGAGGCGCTGGGGACGGCGGCCGGACTCGACCGTGCCGCCCTGCACAGCCAGTTGGCGGCAGCCGTCTCCGTGGTGGTCCACCTCGTACGGGACCGGGACGGGCGGCGGCGGATCGCGCAGGTCCAGGTGCTGGAGCGGGATCCGGAGGGTTGGGTGCGGGCGGTGCCGGCGCTGGAGTGGGGCGCGCGGGGGTTCGTGGAGGGCGTCGGGTGGGAGCGGCTCGGCGGGTTGCTGGGGGTGCGGATGCGGCGGGCGTGAGGGCGGGTGCGGGGTGTCGCGGATGGTCGAACGGGAGGGGTGTGTGGATGTGAGCTGGGTGCTGAGTGGCGGGGGACCGGGTGTGGTGGCCGGCCTGTGGGCGGTCGTCGCGCTGTGGGTGGTGCGGGGCCGGGAGGTGGAGGTGCGGCGGATCCGGAGGGTGCTGGGGGTCGGTCCGGGCGACGGGGTGGTGGCGCGGCGGCCGGGTGCCGTTGAGCGGTGGTGGGGGTGGGTGCGGGCGCGGCCCGAAAGGTGGTGTGCGGTCGGCGGGTTGGTGGTCGGGATCGTCGGCGCCTCGGTGCTGCCGGTGGTGCTCGGGATGTGCGCCGTGCCGGGAGCGGGGCGGTTGCGCCGGGCCCGGGTGGCGCGGCGCGGAAAGGAGCGGCGCGGGGAGGCGGTGATCCGGCTGTGCGGGCTGGTGGCGGGAGAGGTGCGGGCCGGGCGTCAGCCGGGGGAGGCGCTGGTCGTCGCGGTGCGCGGCTCCGGGGCGTTGACCGGCGCGGGGAGTGCGGCCGTCGTGGCGGCGGCGCGGTTCGGCGGGGATGTGCCGGAGGCCCTGGGAGTGGCGGCGCGGGAGCCGGGCGCCGAGGGGTTGCACGGACTCGCGGCGTGCTGGCGGGTGGCGGTGGACCGGGGCGCGGGGCTCGCCTCCGGCCTGGAGCGCCTCGCGGACGCGCTGCGGGCGGAGCGGGATCAACGGGGCGACCTCAGGGCGCAGTTGGCGGGCCCGTGGTCGACGACGGTGATGCTCGCCGCGCTGCCGGTGTTCGCGCTGCTGCTCGGCGCGGCCATGGGGGCGCGCCCGCTGCGGGTGCTGCTGCACACGTGGCCGGGGATCGGGTGCCTTGTCGTGGGCGGGGCGTTGGAGGCCGCCGGGATGTGGTGGGCGGCGCGGATCGTGCGAGGGGCGGAGGGCTGAGCGGCGATGAATGTTTTCCACAGGCTGGGGGTGGTGCTGTGCGTAGCGGCGGCGGTGGTGTGGCTGGCGCGGGAGATCGCGGCGCGGCGGGCCGAGCGGGCGTTGCGGCGACGGGTGCGGCTCGTGCTGGAGGTGGCCGCGGAGGAAGCGGCGCGGCGGACCGTGCGGGTGCCCGTGGCGGTGCGGCGGTGGGCGCCGGCCGTGGGGGCGGGATGTGCCGGGTTCGTCCTGGTCGGCGGGGTGGCCGGGATCGTGGTCGGGGCGGGGTGCGGGGTGGGGGTGTGGCACTGGCGGCGGCGCGGTGGGCCGGTCGTGGCGAGTGGGCGGGAGAGAGGCGAAGCGGTCCGGCAACTCCCGCTGGCGTCGGACCTGTTGGCGGCGTGCCTGGCGGCGGGGGCCGGTCCGGTGGAGGCGGCGGGGGCCGTCGGTGAGGCGCTGGGCGGGCCGGTGGGTCGGGGGCTCGCGCGGGGTGCGGCGCAGGTGCGGCTCGGGGGTGAACTGGGTTCGGCGTGGCGGGAGTTGTCGGCCGTGCCGGGGGCCGAGGGGCTGGTGCGGCTGCTGGAGCGGGCGGGGGAGTCCGGGGCTCCGGCGGCGGCGCCGGTGGCGCGGTTCGCCGCGGAGTGCCGGGCCGAGCGGGGGCGTCACGCGACGGCGGTGGCGCGCAGGGCGGCCGTGATGATCACCGCGCCGGTGGGGCTCTGCTTCCTGCCCGCGTTCCTGGTGGTCGGGGTGGTGCCGGTGGTGATCGGACTGGGAGGTGGCGTGCTGGGCGGGAGGTGACCGGCGCTGGTGGCGCTGGGGCGGTGGGCGAGCAGGCGAGAGCTGTAACGAGAGCTGTGACGAGAGCTGTGACGAGGGCTTTTCTCAAGGGAGTTGACATGGCGGGAATGCGAGCGGGGCGGGCGTACTGGTGGCTGCGCGGAGGTGTCCTCAGGTGGGCGCGGGCGGTGCGGGCCGGGCGGCGGGACGCCGGGATGGTCAGCGCCGAGTACGCGGTGGGGCTGATCGCGGCGGTGGGTTTCGCCGGGGTGCTGTACCAGGTGGTGACGAGTGGTGTGGTGCAGTCGGCGCTTCAGTCCTTGGTGGCGAAGGCGCTCCATGGGTCGTTCTGAACGGTCCGGCGGTACTGGACGCGCCGACCGAGCGGGCCGCGTCAACCGTGCCGACAAGGGCTTCGTGACGGCGGAGGCGGCCGTGGTGCTGCCCGTGCTGGTGACGTTCACGATGGCGCTGGTCTGGGTGGTGCTCGCGGCGTCGGCGCAGATCAAATGCGTGGACGCGGCGCGGGCCGGGGCCCGTGCGGTGGCCCGGCAGGAGGCGCGGGGCGCGGCGGTTGCGGCGGCCCGTGAGGCCGCGCCGGAGGGGGCGCGGATCACGGTGGGCCGGGAGGGCGGGCTGGTCCGGGTGACGGTGCGGGCCTCGTCGGCGGGGCCGGGGCCGCTGGCGGTGGAGCTGAGCGCGCAGGCCGTGGCGGCGGCGGAGGAGGAGGTGGGGCAGGCGTGAGCAGACGTGGGGCGGGATCGGACCGGGGGTCGGCGACGGTGTGGACAGCCGTGGCGATGGCCGCGGTGGGGGTGGTGTTCGGGGCGGTGCTGGCCATGGCGCAGGCCGTGGAGGCGCGGCACCGGGCGGGCTCGGCGGCGGACCTCGCGGCGCTCGCCGCGGCGGACCACTGGACGGAGGGGAGGACGCGGGCGTGCGCCCTGGCGGTGCGGGTGGCGCGGGCGCAGGGAGCCGGGGTGGTGCGGTGCGCCCTCCACGGCGAGGTGTCCGACGTCACCGCGGTGGCGGGAGCGCGGGGGTTCCGGTCGGAGGTGCGGTCGCGGGCGGGCCCGCCGTCCGCCGGGGTGCCGACACCGGGTCTCGGCCCGCCGTGATCCCCGCGCGGCACCGGGGGCCGCCTTGCCCACCCTGCCGCCCCCGGCGGCAGATTGCCCAAGGCGACGGCGGCCGACGGATGGAGCCCGTCCGGCGATTGAGGACGAGCCCGGACCTACCCCTCCGCATCCCTCAGCAGCACCGACAACAGCCGTACCGCTCCCCGCTTGTGCAACGGCTCGTTGCCGTTGCCGCACTTCGGGGACTGGATGCACGAGGGGCAACCGGCCTCGCATTCGCAGGAGGCGATCGCCTCACGCGTGGCGGTGAGCCAGGCGCGGGCCGTGTGGAAGGCCCGCTCGGCGAAGCCCGCCCCGCCGGGATGACCGTCGTAGACGAAGACCGTGGGAAGGAGGGTGTCGGGGTGGAGGGGGATCGAGACGCCGCCGATGTCCCAGCGGTCGCACGTGGCGAAGAGCGGGAGCATGCCGATGGAGGCGTGTTCGGCGGCGTGCAGGGCGCCGCCGAGGATCTCGGGGTTCACGCGGGCCGCGTCGAGCTGGTCCTCGGTGACCGTCCACCACACCGCGCGGGTGCGCAGCGTACGAGGAGGGAGGTCCAGTTTCGTCTCGCCGAGGACCTCACCGGTGATGAGGCGGCGGCGGAGGTAGCCGACGACCTGGTTCGTCACCTCGACCGAGCCGTAGCACAACTTCCCGTCGCCCCAGGGGACTTCGACGTCGGTCTCCAGGATGGAGATGGCGGTGGTGTCGCGGGCGGTGGTGGAGTACGTGGGGTTCGCGAGTTCGACCAGGGCGACGTTGTCGTCGAGGTCCAGGTGCTTCACCACGTACGTGCGGCCCTGGTGGAGGTGGACCGCTCCGTCGTGCACCGAGGTGTGCGCGGAGCCCGCGTCGACCGTGCCGAGCAGCCGGCCCGTGCCCGCCTCGACGACCTGCACGGGGGCGCCGCCCTCGCCGCGGATGTCGGCCAGGTCGGCCGCGGACTCGCGGCGCGTCCAGTGCCAGGCCTTCGTGGCGTTGCGGCGGCGCAGCAGCTTCGCCGCCTCCAGCTGCGGCAGCAGTTCCGCGGTCGCCGGGCCGAACAGGTCGAGGTCCGGTTCGGTCAGCGGGATCTCCGCCGCGGCGGCGCACAGGTGCGGGGCCAGGACGTACGGGTTGTCGGGGTCGAGGACCGTCGATTCGACGGGCTGGTCGAAGAGGGCCTCCGGGTGGTGGACCAGATACGTGTCCAGGGGGTCGTCGCGGGCGACGAGGACCGCCAGCGCGCCCTGCCCGGAGCGCCCGGCCCGCCCCGCCTGCTGCCACAGGGACGCCCGCGTACCGGGGTAGCCCGCGATGAGGACCGCGTCCAGACCGGAGACGTCGATGCCGAGTTCCAGGGCGGTGGTGGCGGCGAGCCCGAGGAGTTCGCCGGAGTGCAGGGCCGCTTCGAGGGCGCGGCGTTCCTCGGAGAGATAGCCGCCGCGGTAGGCCGCGACCCGCCGCGCGAGGGAGCGGTCGACCTCGGCGAGCCGCTCCTGCGCGATCACCGAGATCAGCTCGGCGCCACGCCGGGAGCGGACGAAGGCGACCGAGCGCACGCCCTGGACCGCGAGGTCGGTGAGGAGGTCGGCCGTCTCGGCCGTCGCCGTGCGCCGCACCGGCGCGCCCTTCTCGCCCTGCATCTCCGTCAGCGGGGGCTCCCAGAGCGCGAAGACCAGCTCGCCGCGCGGGGAGGCGTCGTCCGCGACCTCGACGACCGGCAGGCCCGTCAGCCGCCGGGCCGAGACGGCCGGATCGGCCGACGTGGCCGAGGCCAGCAGGAAGACGGGGTCGGATCCGTAGCGGGCGCATATCCGGCGCAGCCGGCGGATCACCTGCGCCACGTGCGAGCCGAAGACGCCGCGGTACGTGTGGCACTCGTCGATCACCACGTACTTGAGTGCCTTGAGGAAGGAGGACCAGCGCGGGTGCGAGGGCAGGATGCCGCGGTGCAGCATGTCGGGATTGGTGAGGACGTAGTTCCCGTACTGGCGGACCCATTCGCGTTCCTCGAACGGAGTGTCGCCGTCGTAGACCGCGGGGCGGATCGCCGTACCGAGCGGTTGTGAAAGTTCCTTCACGGATCGGCACTGGTCCGCCGCCAGGGCCTTCGTCGGGGAGAGGTAGAGCGTGGTCGCGCCACGCCCGTTCGGCGCCTCGGATCCGTCCAGGAGCGTCGACAGGACGGGGACCAGGTAGGCGAGGGACTTCCCGGAGGCGGTGCCGGTGGCGACGATCACGGAGTCGCCGTCGAGGGCGTGCTCCGCCGCGCGTGCCTGGTGGGCCCAGGGGTGCGCGATTCCGGCGTTCTGCACCGCCGCGATGACCTCGGCGCGGATCCGGTCCGGCCAGACGGCATGACGGCCGGGGCGAGGGGGCAAGTGCTCCGTATGAGTGATGCGCGCAGCCCTGCTCGGACCCGAGGCGAGCCGGTCCAGGACCGCACCGGGGGAGGGGCGGTCTGCGGCTGGCGCCGAGGGTCGTTCGGATCGGTGATTCTTGGCCATCGGCACCGAGTGTGTCACTGGCGTGACGGACAATGCTCTGAAGGCGTCGTGCACGCCTGCCAGTAAGTGATTGAATGCCATCGCGGCTGGCGAACCGTCTCGGGGACCAAGCCGAGGTGTCCCCGAGGGGCGACCGCTCGATAGCAAGGTGCTGGAGGATCCGTGGACCTGTCTCTGTCGACCCGTACCGTCGGCGATCGTACGGTCGTCGAGGTCGGTGGCGAAATCGATGTGTATACCGCGCCCAAGCTGCGCGAGCAGCTGGTCGAGCTGGTGAATGACGGCAGTTTCCACCTTGTCGTCGACATGGAGGGCGTGGACTTCCTCGACTCCACCGGGCTCGGCGTGCTGGTCGGCGGCCTGAAGCGCGTGCGTGCCCATGAGGGCTCGCTGCGCCTGGTGTGCAACCAGGAGCGCATTCTCAAGATCTTCCGTATCACCGGTCTGACCAAGGTGTTCCCGATCCACACCTCGGTCGAGGAAGCCGTCGCGGCGACCGACTGACCCGGATGATGCCGGTGGTGACACCGGTGGAGACCAGGGATCGGGCGGCCGAGGCCGGCCCGGTCCCCGGGGAGCATGCCCGAACAACCGTGGGGCCCGTCTGTCCGAGGGGGATGCATGGCCACTGTCGAACTCCGCTTCAGCCCTCTGCCCGAGCACGTCAGGACGGCCCGCCTGGTGGCGGCCGCCGTGGCGCGCAGGGCGGGCGTGGACGAGGCCGTGCTCGACGAGGTCAGGCTCGCCGTCGGTGAGGCCTGCAGCCGCGCCGTGGGGCTGCACCAGAGCAGCGGCATCACGTCGCCGGTGCGGGTGGCCCTGATCGAGGAGGAGAAGCAGTTCTCCATCGAGGTCGGGGACGAGGCGCCGCGCACGGTGCACCCGTCGTCCGCGGCCGGTGCGGGCGACGATCTGGAGGCCGAGGGTGAGGACGAGATGGGACTCGCCGTCATCAGCGGGCTCGTGGACGACGTCGAGGTGACCGCGGAGGCGGACGGCGGACTCATTCGGATGAGTTGGCCGACGCTGCCGGCGACGCTTCCCTAGTTTTTCTCGATCTCCTAGATCTTTTGAGGGGCCCTGTTGCCCTGTTGGCCCTGTTCACCTGCCGGTGAACAGGGCCTTTTCTGTTTCTCCTGAGGTCGATCAAGAAATGCGGAGATCGTTGATCTCCGTTAATGCCCCGAGGGTATTAGCCATTCCTCTGTGGTCGCCCGCCCGGGGTTCACCGAACATTTGCTGGGTAGGAAACAATTCCGTTTGCCGCGCCCTGTTTTGATCAGGGTCCGCTCCCTACAATCCGTCCACATCTTGAGCTCAGCCCAAGCGTCAAGGAGGACGAATGGCGGAGCCCTCTACCCCTGCTACGTTCGCAGCCGCAGTTCTCACGGACGACAACAGACTCATCGTCGTCGTGATCGCCGTCGTCGCGCTGGCGGCGCTCGCCGTCGCCGGAGTCCTGGTGCGCCAGGTACTCGCGGCCGGCGAGGGAACCGAGTCCATGAAGAAGATCGCGGCGGCGGTCCAGGAAGGCGCGAAAGCCTATCTGGGACGGCAGCTGCGCACGCTCGGCGTATTCGCCGTCGTCGTGTTCTTCCTGCTCATGCTGCTTCCGGCGGACGACTGGAATCAGCGTGCGGGACGGTCGATCTTCTTCTTGATCGGCGCATTGTTCTCGGCCGTCACCGGCTATATCGGAATGTGGCTCGCGGTGCGCAGCAATGTGCGCGTCGCCGCTGCCGCACGGGAAGCGACTCCGGCGGAAGGCGAGCCGGAAAAGGATCTCACCGCTGTTTCGCACCACGCCATGAAGATCGCTTTCCGTACGGGCGGCGTCGTCGGCATGTTCACGGTGGGACTCGGTCTGCTCGGTGCCTCCTGCGTCGTGCTGGTCTACGCGGCCGACGCGCCCAAGGTCCTGGAGGGCTTCGGGCTCGGCGCCGCGCTGATCGCGATGTTCATGCGTGTCGGAGGCGGTATCTTCACCAAGGCCGCCGACGTCGGCGCCGACCTGGTCGGCAAGGTCGAGAAGGGCATTCCGGAGGACGATCCGCGCAATGCCGCGACCATCGCCGACAACGTGGGCGACAACGTCGGAGACTGCGCGGGAATGGCCGCCGACCTCTTCGAGTCGTACGCCGTGACGCTGGTCGCCGCGCTGATCCTCGGCAAGGCGGCCTTCGGCGACGCCGGTCTGGCGTTCCCGCTGATCGTCCCGGCCATCGGTGTCATCACGGCGATGATCGGCATCTTCGCCGTCGCGCCGCGGCGCTCGGACCGCAGCGGCATGAGCGCCATCAACCGCGGCTTCTTCATCTCCGCGGTGATCTCGATCGTGCTGGTGGCCGTCGCCGTCTTCACGTATCTGCCGGGGACGTACGCCGATCTGGACGGCGTCACCGACGGGGCGATCAGCGGCAAGGACGGCGACCCGCGGGTCCTCGCGGTCGTCGCCGTGGCCATCGGCATCGTCCTTGCGGCCCTCATCCAGCAGCTCACCGGCTACTTCACCGAGACGACCCGGCGCCCGGTCAAGGACATCGGCAAGGCCTCTCTGACGGGCCCCGCGACCGTGGTGCTCGCCGGTATCTCCATCGGCCTGGAGTCGGCCGTCTACACGGCGGTGCTGATCGGGCTCGGTGTGTACGGGGCGTTCCTGCTCGGCGGTACGTCGATCATGCTGGCCCTGTTCGCGGTCGCCCTGGCCGGTACGGGGCTGCTCACCACGGTCGGCGTCATCGTCGCCATGGACACCTTCGGGCCGGTCTCCGACAACGCGCAGGGCATCGCCGAGATGTCCGGCGACGTCGAGGGCGCGGGCGCGCAGGTGCTCACCGACCTGGACGCCGTCGGCAACACGACGAAGGCCATCACCAAGGGCATCGCCATCGCGACCGCCGTGCTCGCGGCCGCCGCGCTGTTCGGCTCGTACCGGGACGCGATCGTCACGGCGGCCGAGGACGTCGGCGAGAAGGTCGGCGAGGGCGGCCCGATGAACCTGGTGATGGACATCTCGCAGCCCAACAACCTGGTGGGGCTCATCGCCGGAGCCGCGGTGGTGTTCCTCTTCTCCGGGCTCGCCATCAACGCCGTGTCGCGGTCCGCGGGTTCGGTGGTCTACGAGGTGCGCAGGCAGTTCCGCGAACGCCCCGGGATCATGGACTACACGGAGCAGCCGGAGTACGGGCGCGTCGTCGACATCTGCACGAAGGACGCGCTCAGGGAGCTCGCCACGCCCGGCCTGCTCGCCGTCATGGCGCCGATCGCGGTCGGCTTCACGCTCGGTGTGGGCGCCCTGGGCGCCTATCTGGCGGGCGCCATCGGCACCGGCACGTTGATGGCCGTCTTCCTCGCCAACTCCGGTGGCGCGTGGGACAACGCGAAGAAGCTGGTGGAGGACGGGCACCACGGCGGGAAGGGGAGCGAGGCGCACGAGGCCACCATCATCGGTGACACCGTCGGCGACCCCTTCAAGGACACCGCCGGGCCCGCCATCAACCCGCTGCTGAAGGTGATGAACCTCGTGGCGCTGCTGATCGCGCCCGCGATCGTCCAGTTCAGCTACGGGGACGACGCGAGCGTGGGGGTGCGGATCGCGGCGGCCGTCGTGGCGCTCGCCGTGATCGTCGGCGCTGTGTACATGTCCAAGCGGCGCGGCATCGCCGTCGGCGGTGACGAGGACAGCGACGCGGGCGGCTCCGGTGGGGTGCCGAAGCAAGCGGATCCGGCGGTGGTGTCGACGTCCGGTACGTAGCCGGTATGTAGAACGTCCCGTGCGTCGGCAAGGTTCCCGATAGCAGCAACAGGTGGGCGGACAGCGTCTTTTGACGGACTGTCCGCCCACTCGTCTGTTCTGGCGTACTTTTCCCTGGGCATCCGGTGTGGATCGTTCCGGTTCCCGTGGGCTCTCAGTGAGCCTTATCTCTCTTGGTGCAAATGGCTGCTAAAGGTCAATAAAGTGGTCGTACAGGACACCCGGCGTGCGATTGTCGTGTGCGTGGCGTGTAAGTTCCGGGGCCGAGAGCCATGGAAGGGACCAATCCGGTGAACAAGAAGCTTGCTGCCGCACTGTCCGGCGGTGCGGTACTGGTACTGGCGTTGTCGGGCTGCAGCGACGACAGCAACGAGAAGCTGGACTCCTGGGCGAAGCAGGTCTGCGACAAGGTTCAGGCGCAGGCGAAGAAGATCGAGGCCGCGAACACCGCCATCCAGAAGGAGACCTCGGACAACAGCGAACCCGAGCAGGTCCAGAAGACCGACTCGCAGGCGTTCCAGGACATGTCCGACGCGTACAAGGCGATCGGTGACGCGGTCGACAAGGCGGGGGCTCCGCCGGTCGACGGTGGCGAGAAGAAGCAGCAGAACGCCGTCAAGGAGCTCGACAAGATCTCGACGTCGTACGCCGACCTCAAGAAGAAGGTCGACAAGCTTGACACGGACGACCAGGCGAAGTTCGCCGAGGGTCTCAAGGACATCGCCGGGGAGCTGGACACGCTCAGCCAGGACGGCAGCGATGCGCTGAAGAACCTTGAGGAGGGGGACGTGGGGAAGGCGATGGCGAAGCAGGAGAGCTGCAAGAGCGCTTCCGCTACGCCTTCGGGTTCCTAGGTCTTACGGTTCGTTTCGCGCCTCCGGGGTTGCGCCATCGTGCGCTGCGCCGGGGGCGCTGTCGTGTTCTCGGCGGGCCGCGCCGTGGACCCGCCCACGGGGCTCCGCCCCGGACCCCGCTCCTCAATCGCCGGAGGGGCTCCAAAAAACCGGACCCGGCTTCTCAATCGCCGGAGGGCTCCAAGAAACGCAATCGGCGGAGGGGGTGGTGAGGGCGTCACAATGGTGGGGTGAGTGCTGAAGCTGATCTGCTGCCTGTCGTCGACCGTTCCGATGTTGCCCAGTCGCTGCGCGATGCTCTGCTCGGAGCGGAGTTCACCGCCGATGGGCTGCTCGAACTGCTCGGGGCGTCCGCCTACGCGGCGCTCGCGCGCAGCGAGACCGTGCCCGCCCTGCGTGCCACGCGCGGCGAGCGGCCCCTGGAGACGCTCGTACGGCTGTTCCTGTTGCAGCAGCCCGCGACGCGGGAGCGGGTCGCCGAGGTGCTGCCGCTCGACGCGTGCCTGGAGAGCGGGTGGCTGCGGGCCGTCGGCGCGGACGAGGTCGCGGCGAGCGTCGACGTTCGCCCGTACGGCGGGCCCGAGGGCGAGGACTGGTTCATCGTGTCCGACCTCGGGTGCGCGGTCGGGGGAGCCGGAGGCATCGGCAGCCGCGAGGAGGGGGTCGTGCTCGGTGTCGGCGGGGCGTCCACCACGCTCGCCGGGATCACCGTGCGGACGCCCGTCGACTCCGCCCTCGACCTCGGCACCGGCTCCGGGATCCAGGCGCTGCACGCGGCGCGCCACGCCACCCGGGTCACCGCGACCGACCTCAACCCGCGCGCGCTGCACATGACCGCGCTGACCCTCGCGCTGTCCGGCGTGCACAGCGCCGACCTGCGGGAAGGGTCGCTGTACGAGCCCGTGGGCGAGGAGACGTACGACCTGGTCGTGTCCAACCCGCCGTTCGTGATCTCGCCCGGGGCCCGACTCACGTACCGGGACGGCGGGATGAGCGGGGACGATCTGTGCCGCGCGGTCGTTCAGGGGGCAGGGGAGCACCTGAACGACGGGGGGTACGCGCAGTTCCTGGCCAACTGGCAGCACGTGGAGGGGGAGGAGTGGACCGAGCGGCTGCGCTCCTGGGTGCCGCGCGGCTGTGACGCCTGGATCGTGCAGCGCGAGGTGCAGGACATCGCGCAGTACGCCGAGTTGTGGCTGCGCGACGCCGGTGACCACCGCGGCGACCCGGCCGCGTACGCGGCCCTGTACGACGCGTGGCTCGACGAGTTCGAGGCGCGCAAGGTGCGGGCCGTCGGGTTCGGTTGGATCACGCTGAGGAAGACGGCTGCGGACGAGCCGTCGATCGTCGTCGAGGAGTGGCCGCACCCCGTCGAGCAGCCGCTCGGCGACACCGTGCGGGCGCACTTCGAGCGGGTCGACTGGCTGCGCGGGCACGACGACGCGGCGCTGCTCGGCGCGCACTTCAAGCTGGCCGGTGAGGTCGTGCAGGAGCAGGTCGGGCTGCCGGGCGCCGAGGACCCGGAGCACGTCGTGCTGCGGCAGGGGCGCGGGATGCGGCGTGCGACCAAGGTGGACACGGTCGGTGCCGGGTTCGCGGGCGTGTGCGACGGGTCGCTGAGCGCCGGCACGATCCTGGACGCCATCGCCCAACTCATGGGCGAGGATCCCGTGTTGCTGCGCGACCGCACTCCGGCGCAGATCCGCACGCTGGTGGAGCAGGGCTTCCTGGAGCCGTTCACGCCCGCGGACTGAACGCGCGCGGGGCCCGCGTCGAACCGGCCAACCGGGATTCCCCTTGTGGCGTACGGGAGTTCATCCGGGGTTCGACTGTCCGTGTCAGCGTCACCCGCCTGGGTACCGGAAGGGGCCCGACGGCGGGAGGCAAGCGATGGAGAGTGTTCCTGCGCTGTTCGCGGGCGCGGTGTTCGGGTTGTTCGGAGCGGGCCTGCTGACGTGGACCGGGGCGCGCGCCGCGCACCGGGCGCCGGTGGCGTACGGCGTGCGCCCCGTGGCGGCGGCCGTGGTCGCGGGGGTGGCCGGGGCCGGGGCCCTGGCGCTCGCGGTGTGGTGCTTCGGCCAGATCTAGGGCCGGGCCGTACGGTGCGCAGGCGACTCAGAGCGCGTTGCGCAGCACCGTCCACCCCACGGCCGCGGCGAGGATCGCCGCCGCCCCGCGCGCACCGATCCGCGGCGACCAACGGCGGCCGCGCAGCCCCTCGTAGGCCCAACGCGCCAGCAGGGCGGCGGCGAAGGGCGCGGCGAGCAGCAGCGCGCGGTTGTCGTGCCAGGCCGTGCCGTACTGGCCGTGCATCAGGTCGTACGCCATCCGCGTTCCGCCGCATGCCGGGCAGAGCAGGCCCGTGGCGGCGCGGAAGGGGCAGCCGGGCAGGAGGTGGCCCGGCTCGTGCGGGTTCGTGCCGTACAGGTACGCCGCGGCCGCCGCGCCCGCGGCGAGCACCCCGAGCGGGGCGGCCGCGGGGGAGCCGAGTGCGGCTCCGAGGCGGGTGGTGGGGGACGCGGCGCGGGGCACGGGTCAGGAGTTCCGCAGGATGCGGCCCTGTGCGTCGGTGGCGTTGTCGGAGGCGAGCATGACGATGCCGTCGATCAGGCCCCAGATGCTGCCGAAGCCGCAGGTCACGAGGGACACGATGAGCTGGCCGACGGCGAGCCCGGTGTGCCCGGTGTAGAAGCGGCCCGCGCCGAACGTGCCGAGGAAGATGCCGAGCAGACCCGCGGCGAGCTTGGTCTTGTCCGAGTACGGACGGCCGTACATGTCGTAGCCGTAGGGAGCGGCCGGGTCGTAGCCGTACGGCATGCCCATGCCGGGGGCGCCCATGCCCGGTCCCATGCCCGGTCCGCCCGTGCCGGGGCCGCCCATTCCCGGGCCGGGCGGGGGCGGCGGGTAGGCGCCGTCGCCGGCCGGGGCGGAGCCGGGGTAGGGGTAGCCGTAACCGGGCTGGCCGGGCTGGCCCTGCGGCTGGCCGGGAGGGGGCGGGGGCGTGCCGTAGCCGGGCCCCGAGCCCTGCTGCGGGTAGCCGTAGGGGCCGGCGCCCGGCTGGGTCGGCTGGTCCGAGGGGGACTGGCCGTACGGGTTCCCGCCCGACGGGTCCTTGGAGGGCGGGCCGTACGGATTGCTGTCGGACATTCGGGAAGCTCCTGGGTCGGTGTTGCCTCGGGGACGAGCCGGAGGCTCCCCGCGGGCTCCCCCAGCCACTCGCCATCTTGTCAGGGACGGACAAAACCGGGCCCCGGAGGGCCACGGGACCGCGTCTCCACCGGGACGTTCGCCCTTGGAGCGTGGCACACGAGCCGCCGCGCGGGTACCCGGAGGCCCTGCCTCCGTCGGCACGGCCCTCGTCGGTCCGGGGGCAGGATCACGAGGAGTCGGGTTACCGTTCCGAGTGGCTGCTGCGTGCTTTTCCCGTTTGACACACCGGCGGGAGGTACCGTCACACTCCGCAGCAGTGCCGCGAAATCGGCACGATCCCGCGGGAGCCAGCCAGCGAGCACGCCTGAGCAGACCACCGTCAAGGCCCCGAACCGCCGACCGGAGAGAAGAGCGAAGTTGTCCCCGACCAGCGAGACCGCACAGGGCGGCCGCCGACTCGTCATCGTCGAGTCGCCCGCCAAGGCGAAGACGATCAAGGGCTATCTCGGCCCTGGGTACGTCGTCGAAGCGAGCGTCGGGCACATCCGCGACCTCCCGAACGGCGCGGCCGAAGTGCCGGACAAGTACACCGGCGAGGTGCGCCGCCTGGGCGTGGACGTCGAGCACGACTTCCAGCCCATCTATGTCGTGAACAGCGACAAGAAGGCGCAGGTCAAGAAGCTCAAGGACCTCATGAAGGAGTCCGACGAGCTCTTCCTCGCCACCGATGAGGACCGCGAGGGCGAGGCCATCGCGTGGCACCTCCAGGAAGTCCTCAAGCCGAAGATCCCGGTCCACCGGATGGTCTTCCACGAGATCACCAAGGACGCGATCCGGTCCGCCGTCGCGAACCCCCGTGAGCTGAACAAGAAGCTGGTCGACGCCCAGGAGACCCGCCGCATCCTCGACCGTCTGTACGGTTACGAGGTCTCGCCGGTCCTGTGGAAGAAGGTCATGCCGAGGCTCTCGGCGGGCCGCGTCCAGTCCGTCGCCACCCGCCTCGTCGTCGAACGCGAGCGCGACCGCATCGCCTTCCGTTCGGCCGAGTACTGGGACCTGACCGGCACGTTCGGCACCGGCCGCGCCGGTGACCCGTCCGACCCGTCGTCGCTGACCGCCCGGCTCTCCGCCGTCGACGGCAAGCGCATTGCGCAGGGCCGCGACTTCGACTCGCTCGGTCAGCTGAAGGCCGGTTCGGCGAACACGCTGCACCTGGACGAGGCGAACGCGCGGGCGCTCGCCGCCGCCCTGGAGGACACGCGGTTCTCCGTCCGCTCGGTCGAGTCCAAGCCGTACCGCCGCTCGCCGTACGCCCCGTTCCGTACGACGACGATGCAGCAGGAGGCCTCGCGCAAGCTCGGCTTCGGCGCCAAGGCCACCATGCAGGTGGCGCAGAAGCTGTACGAGAACGGCTTCATCACCTACATGCGTACGGACTCCACGACCCTGTCGGACACGGCCGTCGCGGCCGCCCGTTCGCAGGTCACGCAGTTGTACGGCAGCGACTACCTGCCGGACAGGCCGCGTACGTACGCCGGCAAGGTCAAGAACGCGCAGGAGGCGCACGAGGCGATCCGTCCGTCGGGCGACCGCTTCCGCACGCCCGCCGAGACCGGCCTGACCGGCGACCAGTTCAAGCTGTACGAGCTGATCTGGAAGCGCACCGTCGCCTCCCAGATGAAGGACGCCGTCGGCAACAGCGTCACCGTGAAGATCGGTGGCACCTCCGCCGACGGCCGTGACGCCGAGTTCAGCGCGTCCGGCAAGACGATCACCTTCCACGGCTTCCTGAAGGCCTACGTGGAGGGCGCCGACGACCCGAACGCGGAGCTGGACGACCGCGAGCGCCGCCTTCCGCAGGTCGCCGAGGGAGACCCGCTGTCCGCCGAGGAGCTCTCGGTCGACGGCCACGCCACCAAGCCGCCCGCGCGCTACACCGAGGCCTCGCTCGTCAAGGAGCTCGAAGAGCGCGAGATCGGCCGTCCGTCCACGTACGCGTCCATCATCGGGACGATCCTGGACCGCGGTTACGTCTTCAAGAAGGGGACGGCCCTCGTGCCCTCCTTCTTGTCGTTCGCCGTCGTCAACCTGCTGGAGAAGCACTTCGGCCGGCTCGTCGACTACAGCTTCACCGCCTCCATGGAGGACGACCTCGACCGCATCGCGCGCGGTGAGGCGCAGGCCGTGCCGTGGCTGCGGCGCTTCTACTTCGGTGAGGGTTCGGACGGCCAGGGCGGCGCCGCGGACGCCGGGAACGGCGACGGGGACCACCTCGGCGGCCTCAAGGAGCTCGTGACCGACCTGGGCGCGATCGACGCCCGCGAGGTCTCGTCGTTCCCCGTGGGCAACGACATCGTGCTGCGCGTCGGCCGCTACGGCCCGTACATCGAGCGCGGCGAGCGCGACTCCGAGAACCACCAGCGCGCCGACGTCCCCGAGGACCTCGCCCCCGACGAGCTGTCGGTCGAGTACGCGGAGGAGCTGCTCGCCAAGCCGAGCGGCGACTTCGAGCTGGGCGCCGACCCGGAGACCGGGCGTCAGATCATCGCCAAGGACGGCCGTTACGGGCCGTACGTCACCGAGGTGCTCCCCGAGGGCACCCCGAAGACCGGCAAGAACGCGGTGAAGCCGCGCACGGCCTCGCTCTTCAAGTCCATGGCGCTCGACACGGTGACGCTGGCCGACGCCCTGAAGCTGATGTCGCTGCCGCGCGTCGTCGGCCAGGACGCCGAGGGCGTCGACATCACCGCGCAGAACGGCCGGTACGGCCCGTACCTGAAGAAGGGCACGGACTCGCGCTCCCTGGAGACCGAGGACCAGATCTTCAACATCACGCTCGAAGAGGCCCTGGAGATCTACTCCAAGCCGAAGCAGCGCGGGCGCGCGGCCGCCAAGCCGCCGCTGAAGGAGCTCGGTACGGACCCGGTCAGCGAGAAGCCCGTCGTGGTGAAGGACGGCCGCTTCGGCCCGTACGTCACCGACGGCGAGACCAACGCGACGCTGCGGTCGGCGGACTCCGTGGAGGAGATCACGCCCGAGCGCGGGTTCGAACTGCTCGCGGAGAAGCGGGCGAAGGGCCCCGCCAAGAAGAAGACCGCCAAGAAGGCCCCGGCCAAGAAGGCGCCCGCGAAGAAGACCGCCGCGAAGAAGACGACGGCGGCCAAGAAGACGACGGCGGCGAAGAAGACGGCCGCCAAGAAGACGACCACGGCGAAGAAGACCACCGCCGCGGCGAAGAAGGCGGCTCCGGCCGAGTAGTCGACCTTTGGGTGAGCCGCCTTTGGGTGAGCCGCCGTGCGCCGCGGTACGCGGCAGTACGCACTCGTTCCCCATTCCGCGCCTCCCTCCGGAGGGCGGGGTGGGGAACACTTCTTCGGTGTGTCGGTGGGGCCCGATAGGCTGGACGAATGACCCGTGCCGAGCAGCCAACGGACCCCAACACGGCCCCAGACGACGCCCTGGTCGCGGACTCCCGGGAGCGAGCCGTGCGCGCTCTGTTGCGCGTACCGCAGCTGAAAAGGTTGTGGTCGGCGCAGCTTGTCGGCGGAGTCGGCGATGTGATCGCGCTGCTGGTGCTGGTGGTGCTCGCCGTCCAGGCGGCCATCCCCGAGGAGTCGTTCGGCGGCGGATACCGGGGCGTGGCCTTCGCCGTCGCCGCCGTGTTCGGCGCGCGCATCCTGTCGACGCTGCTGTTCGGCGCCGTCCTGCTCGGACCGCTCACCTCGCTGACGACGCCCGGCGGGCCGCTCGACCGGCGCTGGACCATGGTCGGCGCCGACGGCGTGCGCGCCGCGCTGCTGATCGTCGCCCCCCTGTGGATCGACTGGGTGCCGGACAACGCGCTGGCGATGCTCCTCGTGACGGCCTTCGTCATCGGGGTCGCCGAGCGGTTCTGGACCGTCGCCAAGGAGAGCGCGGCGCCCTCGCTGCTGCCCGCGCCGCCGATCGAGGGCGCGGCCGTACGACCGCTGCCCGACCACATGGACGCCCTGCGCCGCCTGTCGCTGCGCACCGGCTTCGTCGCGATCCCACTGGGCGCCGCGGCGCTCGTCGTCGTGACGCTGGTGCAGAACCTGATCGGTGCGGGCGTCGACTGGTTCGCCTCGCACCAGGTGGCGCTGTCGTCCTACGTGGGGGCGGGTCTCTTCGCCGCCTCCCTGTCGGTCGTGTTCTTCCTTGAGCTGCCCGACACGCAGACCCCGCGCGCGCGGTCCCCGCTGGAGGGGCTGCGCCGGCCCAGCACCGGCGGGGGCGTCGACAAGGGGCGTACGGGCGCGATCCGGCTGCTCGTGCTCGCCTGCGCCGGTGTCGCCGGAGCGATCTCGGCGGCCGTCGCCGTGGCCGTGCTGCACGCCAAGGACCTGGGCGGTGGCCCGGTCACGTTCGGCCTGCTCGTGCTCGGCGTGACCGGCGGCACCGTCGTCGGCATCCGTACGGCGCCCAAGGTGCTGCCGACGCTCTCGCGGCGTCGCCTCTTCGCGCTGGCCATCGCGTTCACCGGGATCGGGCTGCTCGCGGCCGGCCTGGTGCCCGACGTGACGAGCGTGATCCTCATCCTGACGCTCGCCGGCGTCACCGCGGGCATCGCGGCGAACACCGGGCACGCGCTGCTCGACCAGGAGACCGAGGACTTCCGGCGGGCCCGGACGACCGAACACCTCCAGGCCGTCGTACGGGTGGCCGTCGCGCTCGGCGCCCTGCTCGCGCCGGTCCTGGCCGCGCTGATCGGACCGCACCACCTGGAGAGCGGCAAGTTCGTCTTCGCGCACGGCGGCGCCGCGTTCACGCTGATGCTGGTGGGCGCGCTGCTGCTGCCCGTCGCCGCGCTGGTGCTCGCCAAGGCCGACGACCGCAGCGGGGTGCCGCTGCGGCACGACCTGCGGGACGCGCTGCTCGGCGGCAACGACCCGGTGCAGGCCCCGGCCGCGACCGGCTTCTTCATCGCCCTGGAGGGCGGCGACGGCGCGGGCAAGTCGACGCAGGCCGAGGCGCTCGCGGAGTGGATCCGCGGCAAGGGGCACGAGGTCGTCGTCACGCGTGAGCCGGGCGCGACGCCGGTCGGCAAGCGGCTGAGGTCGATCCTGCTGGACGTGTCGTCGGCCGGTCTGTCGCACCGCGCGGAGGCGCTGCTGTACGCCGCCGACCGCGCGGAGCACGTCGACACGGTCGTGCGCCCGGCGCTCGAACGCGGCGCCGTGGTCATCTCCGACCGCTACATCGACTCGTCCGTCGCCTACCAGGGCGCCGGCCGCGACCTGTCGCCGACCGAGGTCGCCCGCATCAACCGGTGGGCCACGAGCGGCCTCGTACCGAACCTGACCGTGCTGCTCGACGTCGACCCGGAGGCCGCGCGCGAGCGGTTCACGGAGGCGCCGGACCGGCTCGAGTCGGAGCCGATGGAGTTCCACGCGCGCGTACGGTCCGGTTTCCTGACGCTGGCCGCGGGCGACCCCGGCCGCTACTTGGTGGTGGACGCGGGCCAGGAGCCCGAGTCGGTGACGACGGTGATCCGCCACCGCCTGGACGTCCTCCTGCCGCTCTCCGAGGCCGAGATCAAGGCGCAGGAGGAGGCCCGCAAGGCCGCCGAGGAAGAGGCGCGCCGCAAGGCCGAGGAAGAGGCCGCCCGCAAGGCGGAGGAGGAGCGCCTGGAGCGGGAGCGCCAGGAGCAGCTCGCCAAGCTCCGCGCCGAGGAGGAGGAGCGCAAGCGCCGCGAGCTGGAGGAGGCGCAGCGCCTGGAGGCCGAGCGGCAGGCCGAGGAGGCCCGGCAGCGCGCCGAGGAGGAGCGCCGCAGGGCCGAGGAGGAGCGGGCCCGCCGCCAGGCCGAGGAGGAGGCGCGCGCCGCCGAGCAGGCGCGGCTGCGCAAGCAGGCCGAGGAGGAGGCGCGGCTGCGGGCCGAGGCCGAGGCGCGGCGCCTGGAGAAGCAGCGCAAGGCCGAGGAGGCCCTGCTGCGCGCGGAGGAGGCGCGTCGCCTCGCGGCGCAGGCCGCGGAGCAGGCGCAGCGCAGTGCGCCGACGACGAATCTGCGCAAGGTGGAGTTGCCGAGCGAGTCGCTGCGCGGAACTTCCGGTGAGGCGTCGGGCAGGGCTTCCGACGAGGCGCCGGTCGACAACGAGACGACCGTGCCGACGCCGATCGTCGACTTCACGAAGGCGCCGGAGCCGGGTTCGAAGGCGGGGCCGGAGTCGGGTTCGGACGCCGAGGAGACGGCGGTGCTGCCGCAGACGGGTGGCTCCGACGCGGACTCCGACGCGACCACGGTGCTGCCGCAGGTGCGGGACGACGTGCGGGACGCCGAGGAGACGACGCAGCTGCCGCAGCACGTGCCGGGGGCGGCGGACGAGACGGCGGTGCTGCCGCAGGTGTCGGACGAGCGGGATCCCGCGGACCGGGTGCCGCGGGGGTACTTCCGCGACGAGCGGCCCGCGGGCGGGCGTGCGGAGGGGCCGAACCCCAACGAACGTACGGCCGAGCTGCCGCAGGTCGACGAGAACGGCAGGCCGCGGCGGCCCCGGCCCGACTGGGCGGAGGAGACGCCGCTGGACGACCTGCCGTCGCTGGCGGACGAGTTGCTCGGTGGGCGTGAGGACGAGGACGACCGGGGCGGGCGCCGCCGGTAGGCGTCCGCCTGGACCCTGACCCCGTGTGCCCGCCACGTTCGTCGTGGCGGGCACACGGGGTTCTTGCGCCGAACCGTGGCGGGCCCCCGCCCAAGGCGCTGCCCGCACCGGGGTGCCGCCTTGCCCACCCTGCCGCCCTTGGCGGCAGATTGCCCAAGGCGGGGTGCGGCCACCTCGGGCCTTCGCGGCGTTCGGGCAGCGAAGGCGAGGGTCTCTCACGGTGGGGTGTGGGGCTTTCAAGCCCCTGCGGCGATTGAGCAGCGGGGTGAGGGGCGGAGCCCCGGGCTTTTGGACCGGCGGCGAATGGGCAGCGTGGCGTGGGGGTGGGCGGGGTTGTCAGTGGGGGGCGGCACAATGGCTGGTGGTAGGTGAGAAGGGGTGGTGGTCGTATGGCCGTGTGGGATGACCTCGTGGGTCAGGAACGCGTCATCGCGTCGCTGGACGCGGCCGCGCGGGACGCCGACGCCCTGGTGACGGCAGCCGCCACCGACACCCCGCCCCCCGCCGCATCGAAGATGACCCACGCGTGGCTGTTCACCGGCCCCCCGGGCGCGGGCCGCGAGACCGCCGCCCGCGCGTTCGCCGCCGCCCTCCAGTGCGTCAGCCCCGACCGCGCACTGGGCGGAGCCCCCGGCTGCGGATTCTGCGACGGCTGCCACACCGCCCTCCTCGGCACCCACGCCGACGTCTCGACGGTCGCCGCGGTCGGCACCCAGATCCGCGTCGACGACATGCGCGACACGGTCCGCAAGTCGTACACCGCACCCGCGGGCGGCCGCTGGCAGGTGATCCTCGTGGAGGACGCCGAGCGGCTCAACGAGAAATCGGCGAACGCGGTCCTGAAGGCGGTGGAGGAACCCGCCGCGCGCACCGTGTGGCTGCTGTGCGCCCCCTCCGTGGAGGACGTACTGCCGACGATCCGCTCCCGCTGCCGCCTCCTCACCCTGAGCACGCCCGCCGTCTCCGCCGTCGCCGACATGCTCGTACGGCGCGACGGCATCGAGCCCGACGTCGCCGCCGCCGTCTCCCGCGCCACGCAGGGCCACATCGACCGGGCCCGCCGCCTGGCCACGGACCCGCGCGCGCGGGAACGCCGGGCCGCCGTCCTGAAGGTGCCGCTGCGCGTCGAGGAGATCGGCGGCTGCCTGAAGGCGGCGCAGGATCTGGTGGACGCGGCCGCCGAGGACTCCAAGCAGCTCGCCGAGGAGGTCGACGCGAAGGAGACGGAGGAGCTGAAGGCGGCGCTCGGCGCGCAGAGCGGCGGGCGGATGCCGCGCGGCACGGCCGGGGTCATGAAGGACCTGGAGGACATGCAGAAGCGGCGGCGCACGCGTTCGCAGCGTGACAGCCTCGACCTGGCCCTCACCGAACTGACGGGTGTCTACCGCGACGTGCTCGCGATGCAGCTGGGGTCGCGGGTGGAGCTGGCCAACACCGAGATCCAGGACACGCTGGAGCGCCTGGCCCGGAACACCTCGCCCGAGTCGACGCTGCGCAGGATCGAGGCGATCGGCGCGTGCCGGGTGGCGCTGGACGGGAACGTGGCGCCGCTGCTGGCCGTGGAGGCGATGACGGTGGCGCTGCGCTCGGGGTGACCCCGGAGACCCGGGAAGGAGCCCCACACCCTCCGCTTACGTAATGTGACCGGAATCGAGCGGAGCGTTACGCTCGCCCGATGGACTTCAGGCGCCTCCCCCTCCCCCCACGCCGCCGACCCGCCGTCCTCGCCGTCGCCGCCGGACTGGCCCTCGCCGCCATCTCCGCGTGCGCGTCGGGGAGTTCAGGTACGACGGAGGCCTCGCTCGCCGCGCTGCCGCGGGCGACGCCGGCCGACTTGGCCCCGTACTACGAGCAGTCCTTGAAGTGGCGCGACTGCGGAGTGCCCGGTTTCGAGTGCGCCACGCTCAAGGCGCCGCTCGACTACGACAAGCCGTCCGCGGGCGACATCGACCTCGCGGTCTCCCGGAAGAAGGCCACGGGCCCCGGCAAGCGCCTCGGCTCGCTCCTGGTCAACCCGGGCGGCCCCGGCGGCTCCGCGATCGGCTACCTCCAGTCGTACGCGGGCATCGGCTACCCGGAGAAGGTCCGGGCCCGCTACGACATGGTGGCCGTCGACCCGCGCGGTGTGGCCCGCAGCGAGCCGGTGACCTGCCTCGACGGCAAGCGGATGGACGCGTACACGCAGACCGACGTCACTCCGGACGACGGCGGCGAGCAGAGTGACCTCACCGCCGCCTACCAGCGGTTCGGCGCCGGCTGCGAGTCGAAGGACCGTACGTCCGCCCGCGTCCTGCCGCACGTCTCCACGGTCGAGTCGGCCCGCGACATGGACCTCGTGCGCGCGGCGGTCGGCGACGAGAAGCTGAACTACGTGGGTGCCTCGTACGGGACGTTCCTGGGCGCGACGTACGCGGGGCTGTACCCGGAGCGGGCCGGGCGGCTCGTCCTCGACGGCGCGATGGATCCGTCGCTGTCCGCGCGCGAGCTGAACGAGCAGCAGACCGCCGGCTTCGACACCGCGTTCAGGTCCTTCGCGAAGGACTGCGCGAAACGTTCCGACTGCCCCCTCGGCACCGGTGACCCCGACGCGTCCGGCAAGCGCCTCAAGGACTTCTTCACCACCCTCGACCGCGCCCCGATCGCCACCGGCGACCCGCAGGGCCGCAAGCTGGGCGAGGCCCTCGCCACGACCGGAGTGATCGCCGCGATGTACGACGAGGGGGCGTGGCCGCAGTTGCGCGAGGCCCTCACCTCCGCGATGAAGAAGAAGGACGGCGCGAGCCTGCTCGCGCTCTCCGACAGCTACTACGAGCGCGACCCCGACGGCTCGTACTCGAACATGATGTTCGCCAACGCGGCCGTGAACTGTCTCGACCAGCCCCCGTCCTTCACCTCGCCCGCGGAGGTCGAGAAGGCGCTCCCCGACTTCGAGAAGGCCTCCCCGGTCTTCGGCGAGGGCCTCGCCTGGTCCTCCCTGAACTGCGGCTACTGGCCGGTGAAGCCGACGGGCAAGCCCCAGCGCATCACGGCCGACGGCGCCGCCCCGATCGTCGTGGTCGGCACCACCCGCGACCCGGCCACCCCGTACCGCTGGGCCAGGTCCCTCGCCGCCCAGCTCTCCTCCGGCCGCCTCCTCACCTACGACGGCGACGGCCACACGGCGTACGGCCGCGGCAGCGACTGCATCGACACCGCGATCGACGACTACCTCCTGACCGGAACCCCTCCGACCGACGGAAAGCGCTGCTCGTAGTGCGTGTCCCCTGGCCACAAACCCTGTACGGAGCACCCCCGCGGAGCGTGTAGGATTGGCGACGTTGCTGACGCACTCCGGTGCGCGCGGCGGCGCCGCCTTAGCTCAGATGGCCAGAGCAACGCACTCGTAATGCGTAGGTCTCGGGTTCGAATCCCGAAGGCGGCTCAGACTGAAACCCCGGTTCGGATCTCATTCCGAACCGGGGTTTTGTCGTACCTGCCTCGTGGGCGGGAGCGGCGTGATTCCGATCGATACGGGGTGTCTGGGTGAGCGGGGAGCGGGCCGTGGTTGTGGGGTTTGTGCGGGCGGGGAGGTTTGTGGCGGGTGTGGTTCCTGTTGCTCTCGTGGCGTTGAGTGCCGCGTGGCTTTTCCTGGGGGCGACGGGGGTGCGGGGTGCCGTCGTGTGGTGTGCGGTGGGGCTGCTCGGGGTCTGCGTGGTGGTGCTCGGTGTGGTGGTGGTTCGGGGGGGGGGGGGGGGGGGGGGGGTCCGGCGGGGGAGTTATCGGCGGGCTGTGGTCGCTGCTTCGGAGGCGGCGGGGCCCGGTGACGCGGTGCCGGGGGTGCTTGGTGGTGCGGGCTGGATGTCGGTGCGGGTTGTCGCGGTGCTGGTGGGCGTTCCGGCGTTGTTGGCGCTCTGGGCGGCGGTGGGGGTCGCCGACGCGCGGGGTGCGGGCGTGAGTGCCGTGCTGGCCGAGGAGGGTGCGGTCGTCGAGCGGCTTCCGATCGCGCGGATCGAGAACGAGGTCGCGGAGGGATCCAGCCCTCGTGCCGACGCCACGGCCGACTTCACCGTTGTGCTGCCCTCGGTGAGTGGCGGGGACGGGGTGCCCGCGACGTTCGAGGCGTCCACCAATCGGCGCCAGGAGGTCGGCGGCGAGCTGTACGTGGCGTACGTTCCCGAGCGGCCCGAGTTGGGGGCCGTCGGTGACGATCAGCGCGCGGACGTGGAGCGGCAGCTGGCCGGGCGGGCCGTGGAGGTCGGCACCGTGTGGGTGATCGCGGGGTTGTGGGTGCTGGTGACGCTCGCTCTGGTCGCCGGCTGGTGGGTGACCGGCTCCACCCGCCGGGGCGCCCGCACCGTCGGACCCGAGTGGCTGGCCCTGCGGGTCACCGTCACCGGCGCGGGCGAGCACGTCGACGCCCCGCCGGGCGACGGCGACGAGCGCAAGCAGCGGGAGAACACCCGGCGGCTGAAGGGGCTGGTGCTCCAGGGCCGGGACACGGAGCTCCCGTTCCACTCCCAGATGTCCAGCGAGGCCGCCGGGCACGCCCTGCGCGGCAGCCACGGCTGGCTGCTGTGGAATCCGGGCCGTCGCCGTGGCCGCGACATCCAGGCCGACCTCGTCGGCGACGACGGCTGGCAGTTGCCCGGGGCGGTTCCGGTCGCGGTGGCCGAGCGCGTCGTCAAGGCGGGGCAGACGCAGCCTGCCCGGCCCGACCCGCAACGCCGGGTCCGCCTCCTCGACCTCGGCGGAGGCTGGCTCACGACGGCCTCGCTGCCGGTCGTGGCGGCCTGGATGGTCGCGCTCGGCTGTCTGGTGGCGCTGCTTGTGCTGCCGGACCTCGGAGGCTGGCGCCCGTGGATCGCCGCGGCGGGGCTGCTGGCCCCCGTGCTCGGCTTCGCCGTGCAAGGGACGGCTCGCGAAGACGGTGGTGAGAACGGTGGTGAGAACGGTGGTGAGAACGGTGGTGAGAGCTGACGTGGCGTCCCGTCATTTGGCGTCCGCGTAGCACTTCACCACGGCCACCGTGAACGGGAAGCGGACCGGGGTGTCGCCGAAGGTGAGGCGGGCGGCCAGGTCGGATGCTTCGCGGATCGCCGCCGTGACCTGGTCTGTTTCCTCCTTGGGGCAGTGCACGATCACCTCGTCGTGCTGGAAGAACACCAGTTCCGCCGCCATGCCGGTCAGGGCGCGGCGCAGTGCCGCGAGGACGAGGAGGGTCCAGTCGGCGGCGCTGCCCTGGACGACGAAGTTGCGGGTGAAGCGGCCGCGGGCGCGGGAGTTCGACGAGGCGTAGCCGTAGGTCGAGCCGGGGGTCTCCGAGGGGGTGTCCGGGTCCTCCTGGGGGATGCCCGCTTCCTCGGGGTCCGTGGCGCCCGCCGCCGGTGGGCAGGTGCGGCCCAGCCAGGTGCGGACCAGGCGGCCCTCCTCGCCCGCGCGTGCCGCCTCGTCGACGTACGCCACCGCCTGCGGGAAGCGGCGGCGCAGCAGGGCGAGGTTCTTGAGGCCGTCGCCGGACGTCTGGCCGTATATCGCGCCGAGCACCGCCAGTTTGGCCTGGCCGCGGTCGCCGGCGAACGCCCGGTCGGAGACCGCCTGGTAGAGGTCGGCGTCCTGGCCCGACACCTCCATGAACGCGGGATCGCGGGAGATCGCGGCGAGCACCCGCGGTTCCATCTGGTCGGCGTCGGCGACGACGAGGCGCCAGCCCGGGTCGGCCACGACCGCGCGGCGGATGACCTTGGGGATCTGGAGGGCGCCGCCGCCGTTCGTCGTCCAGCGGCCCGACACCGTGCCGCCCGGCAGGTACTCGGGTCTGAAGCGGCCGTCCCTGACCCAGTCCTGGAGCCAGGACCAGCCGTGCGCCGTGTAGATCCGGTACAGCTTCTTGTACTCGATCAGGGGCGGTACGGCCGGGTGATCGATGCCCTCCAGCTCCCAGCGGCGGGTCGAGGTCAGTTTGATGCCGGCCTGGGCGAAGGCCTTGATCACGTCCGCGGGGAGGTCGGGGCGCACCGGTCTGCCGAACGCCGCGGACACCTCGTCCGCCAGTTCGGCCAGGCGGCGGGGCTCGCCTCCGCCGCCGTAGCGTTCGCCGAGCAGTTCGCCGAGGACCGCGCGGTGCACGTCCGCCCGCCACGGCAGGCCCGCCGCGTGCATCTCGGCGGCCACCAGCATGCCCGCCGACTCCGACGCGGTGAGCAGTCGCATCCGGCCCGGGTGGGCGGTGGCGTCGTGGCGGCGCTGCTGTTCCGCGTACACGGCGACGAGGTCGGTGAGTGATACGTCGACGGGTGGGCGGGGTTCGAAGAGGGAGGACTGGGAGCCGGGGGCGGCGACGCGGGGTGGGGGGTCGGGTGGGACGGGTGTGCCCCTGAGGCGGGCGAGGGCCGCGGCGGCGGAGCGGGGGTCGCCGTGGTGGCCCTCGTGGGCGAGGAGGAGGTTTTCGGCGGCCTCGATGTCGTAGCAGCGGTCCACGGGGACGCCGGCGGCGAGGAGGTGGGGGTAGACGGGGTGGGTGGCGCGCCAGATCCAGCGGGTGGTGTTCGGGCGGGAGCGGATGGCTTCCGCGAGGTTTGGTTCGTGGGTGGGTGGGGCGGTGGGCAGGGCGTCTGGGCCCAGCGGCATGAGCTCCGCGCCGCCGTGGTCGGTGGGGGTCAGGGCCCATCGCTCGGTCACGTTGCCGAGTGTCACACCCGGCACTGACAACGTGTGTCCTGCGACGCCGTTGCGGCCTCGGGGCTCCGCCCCGGACCCCGCTCCTCAAGCGCCGGAGGGGCTGAGAGGGTCCGGGCTCCGTTGATCGAGCGCCGCGCGGGCTCAAAAGGATCGGGGCTCCGCCCCGGACCCCGCTCCTCAAGCGCCGGAGGGGCTGGAAAGGGCGTCGCGGTGGGTCAGCTGTCGCCGCCCTCGTCGATCAGGCGGCGGACCTCTCGGTCGATCAGGCCGAGGCGGGCCTCCGCGACCAGGGGGACCGCTCGGCGTTGGCGGCGGGCCTCGTGGATGTCGATGTCGACCGTGACGAGGGACGGTTCCCATTGGGGCGCCTGCGCCACCACCGTGCCGCGGGGGTCGACGACGCGGGAGCCGCCCCAGAAGGAGGCGCCGTTCTCGTTGCCGACGCGGTTCACGAAGACGACCCAGCACTGGAGCATCTTCGCCGTGTACGACAGCAGGGTGTCCCAGTAGAGGGTCGTGTCCATGGCCTCGGGGTCGAGGGTCGCCGCGCTGTTCGCGGGGACGAACAACACCTCCGCGCCGTCCTGCACCGTGAGCCACGGCAGCACCGGCTGCCACGCGTCGTTGCAGACCAGCGTCGCGGCCCGGCCCCGGTCGCGCGGCAGGTCGTACGCGCGGGCGTGCTGGCCGGGGCTGACGTGCTTGCGCTCCTCCCAGGCCAGGTAGTTCGGGAGGTACAGCTTGCGGTGGGCGTGCAGCAGGGCGCCGCCCGCGTAGTACGCGGACGTGTTGTACGCGCGCAGGCTGGTGTGTTCGTGCAGGCCCACCATGACGTCCGGGCCGTCGGAGGTCGTGAGGCCGAGCAGGCGGGGGTCGTTCGTGGCGATCGACGTGTCCGACTTCAGGCCGCCGAGGTGGTAGCCGTGCAGGCTCAGTTCGGGGAAGACGACGAGGTCCGCTCCCTGGGCCCTGGCCTGCGCGATCTGTTCGCGGGCCGTGTCCAGGTTGGCGTCCACGTCGCCGAGTTCGCAGTCGGTCTGCGCCAGTGCCACTCTCATGTCCGCAACCATACGGGCGGGCAAGATCGTCGTCGTACACGTACACACGTACACCTACCTGTACGGGTCGAAGAGACCGTTGCTCGCGCAGAAGGGAACACCTCTCACCGTGTCCACCACTCGCCGCGCCCTGCTCACCACCGCGACCGCCGTCGGTGTCACCGCCCTGACCGCCGCCGGCTCCGCCCCCGCCTTCGCGGGTTCCGGAACCGCCACCGCCCCCGGGCGTTTCACCGCCCTGGAGCGCCGGCACGGCGCCCGGCTGGGCGTGTTCGCGCACGACGTCGCCACCGGCCGCACCGTCCGGCACCGGGCCGACGAACGCTTCCCGATGTGTTCGACGTTCAAGACGCTCGCCGCCGCCGCCGTGCTCCGCGACCTCGACGAGGACGGGGAGTACCTGGCCCGCCGCGTCCGCTACACGCAGGCCGACATCGACCGTGCGGGCGGCGCGCCCGTCACCGGGAAGCCGGAGAACCTCGCGCACGGCATGACCGTCGGCGAACTGTGCGGCGCCGCGATCTCGTACAGCGACAACACCGCGGCCAACCTCCTCATGGAGCGCCTCGGCGGCCCCACCGCCATCACCCGTTTCGCCCGCTCGACCGGGGACCGCGTCACCCGGCTCGACCGCTGGGAGCCCGAGCTGAACTCGGCCGAGCCGGACCGCGTCACCGACACCTCCACGCCGCGCGCGCTCGGCTCCACGTACGCCCGGCTGGTCCTCGGCGACGCCCTCGACCCCGCCGACCGCGACCGGTTGACGAAGTGGCTGCTCGCCAACACCACCAGCGGCGAACGGTTCCGCGCCGCGCTGCCCGCCGACTGGCTGCTCGGCGACAAGACCGGCACGGGTTCGCACGGCACCGCCAACGACGTGGGCATCGCCTGGACGCCTGACGGGTCGCCGGTGATCCTCTCCGTCCTGTCGACGAAGCCGGACGCGGACGCGGAGGGCGACAGCGTGCTGGTGCGCCGGGCGGCGGAGCTGATCGTGGAGGCGTTCGCCGGCTGAAGTGCCGCGCGGGTTCGGCGCGGGAGCCGCGCGGTCCGGGCGGCGCTCCGTGGGGCTGAGATCATGGTCGTATGAGCGGTACGAGTGGTCACAGCACGGTCGAGCGGGCCTTCGAGGTCGCGCTGCACGACGGCGGCGACCTCGACACGGGCGCCTCGTTGCTCGCCGCCGACCCGGCGTCCGACGCCGAACTCGGCTTGCGGGGGCGGGAGTTCGTGCGCCGGGCCTGGGAGCGCGGGTGGCAGCCGGCCGACGTGCTGCGGATGGTCGCCCGGGACGACGGTCTGGACGCCGCCCACGAACGGCTCGCCGCGCGGCTCGTCCGCGCCGAGACCGAGCGGTACGAGGTGCTGCCGCCGCGCTGGGCCGCCCAGCTCGCCGAACTCGGTGAGCTGGTGGCGGAGGAGCCCGCGCGCACCGACCGGTTCTCGGCCGCCACCGCCACCTTGGAGCTGTACCGGTTGCTGGCGCGGCTGCCCGCGATCGAGGCGGTCGGGCCGGTGCCGGGGGAGTCGGTCACCGTCCCCGTGGCGGGGGAGCCGCGGGCGCTGGCGAGGATCCGGGCGCTGCTCGCCAAGGCGGAGCGGACCGGGTATCCGCCCGAGGCGGAGGCGCTGTCGGCGAAGGCGCAGGAGCTGATGGCGCGGCACTCGGTCGACGAGGCGCTGCTCGCTTCCCGTACGCACGCGAAGGACGCGCCCGCCGCCTGCCGGATCGGCGTCGACGCCCCCTACGAGACGGCGAAGGCGGTCCTCCTCGACGCGGTGGCCACGGCGAACCGCTGCCGCGCGGTGTGGAACTCGGCGTTCGGGTTCTCGACGGTCGTCGGCTTCGAGCCGGACCTGGAGGTCGTCGAGGTGCTCCATACGTCGCTGCTGGTGCAGGCCACCGCCGCGATGACGCGCGCCGAGGCCGAGCAGCGGGCCGGTGGCCGCAAGCGTACGAAGACGTTCCGGCAGTCCTTCCTCGCCGCGTACGCCCATCGGATCGGAGACCGCCTCGCGGCCGTCGCCGAGCGGGTCACGGGCGAGGCGGGCGACGCGCTGCCGGTGCTCGCGGCGCGCGACGTCGCGGTCGCGGGGCGGGCCGAGGAGATGTTCCCGAAGACGGTGTCGACGCGGATGAGGGGCGTCACCGACGGGGCGGGCTGGGCGGAGGGCGCGGCGGCGGCGCAGCGGGCGCGGCTGGAGGGGTGAGGTGGGCGCCTGGCGCGCCGAGTTCGACGCGCGTTTCCGCGGTCTGCTGGAGCTGGTGCCGCGCGAAGGGGCGTAACGAGGGCCGTACTGTGCGGCTTATGCCCGTATTCTGGCGAAATGAGCTGGTTCCGGGCGCTGAAGGTGACCACGCGCTCGGGCCTGACGGTCGAGCGCAAACGGCTCGAACCGTTGATCGCTCTGCGGGGCGCCGCCGGGCTCGCGATCGTGATCGCGGTCAGCCTCGCGCTGTTCGGTCCGGCGGTGGCGGCGGGGTCGGCGTTCGGCGCGTTCCAGGCGGCGATCGCGACGTTCCAGCGCAGTTGGCGGCCGCGTCCCGAACTCGCCCTCGCCTCCGGCGCGAGCCTCGGCGTCTCGACGTTCCTCGGCTACCTCACCGGCTCCCACCTGTTCCTCTTCCTGCCGCTGCTCGCGCTGTGGACGTACCTCGCCGGGCTCGCGTGGGCGGCGGGGCCGACGATCGGCATCATGGCGTCCTCGAACGTCGCGATGATGCTGGTGACGATCACGCTGCCGACGTCGGTGGCGGAGGCCGCGGGGCACGCGGCGATGATGGCGTTCGGCGGGCTGGTCCAGGCGACGCTGGTGATCCTCTTTCCCGTACGCAGATGGGGAGCGCACCGGGACGCGCTCGCGGACGCGCTGGCGGCGGAGGCGGACTACGCGCGGCGGCTTCGGCACGATCCGGTGGCGGCGTTCGATCCGGAGCCGTTGATGCTGGCGCGCAGTGCGGCGGCGCTCACGCCTCGGCAGGCGCGGACGCGGCCGGCCCAGTTGCACGGGGCGCGGGGGCTCGCGGAGCGGATCCGGCCGGTGCTGGCGTCGCTCGCGGATCCGGCGGTGGGGGTGCCGGAGGAGGGGGTGGAGCGGGATCGGGTACGGGAGTTGCTGGCCGCGGCGGGGGCGATTCTCGATGCGGCGGCGAGGGCGATTCGGCATGGGTCGCCGGTGAAGGTGCCGCCGGGGGCGATTGCGATGTTCCGGTCGCCGGATACGGGGGAGATTTTGGCGGGGCCGTCGAAGCGGGCGGCGGCGCGGCTCGGGTCGTTGTTGCGGGACGTCCTGGAGACGGCGGGCGGGGTCCGCCCCACCGATCCCCCTGCGCCCCGAGGCTCCGCCCCGGCAGCCGCTCCTACGCCACGGGGCTCCGCCCCGGACCCCGCTCCTCAATCGCCGGAGGGGCTTGAAAAACCGGAACCGTCGGCACCGTCGGAGGGGCTTGATAAGCCGGGACCGTCGAAGCCGATTGAAAGGCCGGCATCGTCGGAGGGGGTTGATGAGTCGGAATCGGCTGGGCCCGGGGGCGTGGGGGTGGCCGGAGGGGGGTTGCGGAGGCCCAGTGTGTTTCATCTGTTGCCTGTTGCCGTGCGGGCGATGCGGAGGGAGGCGCGGCCGGGGTCGCCGGTGTTGCGGCATGCGAATCGGGTGGCGGCGGTGGCGGTGGCCGGGTATCTGATCGGGGGCGCGTTGCCGTTCGGGCACGGGTACTGGGCGCCGATGTCGGCCGTGATGGTCATGCGCCCCGACTTCTCGCAGACGTACTCGCGCGCGGTCGCCCGGTTCGGCGGGACGCTGGTCGGGGTCATCGTGGCGACCGCGATCCTCCAGCTCGCGCACCCCGACACGTACCTCTCGGCCGTCCTCGCCGTGGTCTGCGCGGGACTGATGTACCTGCTGATGCGCACGGGGCAGCTCGCCGCGCAGGGCTGCGTCGCCATGTACGTCGTCTTCCTGCTCGGCATGGGCGGCCAGGAGTGGAGCCAGACCGTCCCCGAACGGGTCGTGCTCACGCTCGCCGGCGGCATCCTCGCCACCCTGTCGTACGCCCTGTACCCGGCCTGGGAGACGCCGCGCCTGCGCACCCGCCTCGCCGACTGGCTCGCCGCGCTCGGCGAGTACGCCGCCGCGGTCGTCGGCCACTACGCGAGCCCCGCGGGCAAGAGCTGCCCGGACGTGCGCGAGGCCCTGCTGAAGGCCCGTGACGCGCACATCGCCTGGGAGCAGGCCGCGGCCCGCGCCAAGACCGAACCCGTACGCCACCGCGGCCTGTCGAACGCCGCCGCCGACGACGCCGCGCACGCCCTGCACCACATCGGCCGCGTCGTGATGCTGATGGAGGCGCACCTGCCGGAGCGCGGTACGACCCCCGTGCCCGCCGCGGACGCGCTCGCCGACGCGCTGCGCGCTGCGACCCGCGACGGCGCACGCGCGATCCGCGAGCGCCGGATCCCGCGCTGGGAGCCGGTGCGCGAGGCTCTCGACGCGTGGGACGGCGAGGGCGTGCCCGACCGGGTGGTGCGCCGGGGCGCGGGCCTCTTCCTGGAAACGCTGGAGGAACTCTCCGACGCCCTCGACACCGACGCGCCCCCGATGACCCGCGAGTCCACCGACCGGGGCCTCACCGACGACGGGTGATGCCACTCCTCAGGTCGTCGGCAGACCGCTCGGCAGTGCCGTCGGCAGCTCGCCGCCCTTCGTCTTCTTGAAGGTGTCCTGCTCACCCGTCTTCCACGAGACCCGCATCGTGCTGCCGTCGTTGGACTCGACCGAGCCCGCCGTACGGTCCGTGTTCCCGTCCGCGCACTTGAGGGTGAGCGCCGGCTTGTCCGCGCCGGTCAGGGTGCCCGTGCACAGGTGTCCGTCGCCCGTGGTCAGCGCGGCCTGCTTGTCGCCGACGACGAGGACGACGGGCTTGCCGTCCGAGGTCGCGCTCCAGATGCCCTGGGCGTCCTTCACCGAACCGGCCCCGGCCCCGGCCGAGGCCCCGTCGCCGGAAGCCTCCTCGCCGGGCGAGGCCGACGCAGGCGCGCTCGCACTGGCACTCGCGCTCGCCGAACTCCCGCCCGCCGCCGCGTCCTTCTCGTCGCCCCCGCCGTCGTCGCCGCCGCACCCGCCGACCACGAGCACCGCGAGCACCGCGGCCACGGCGCCCACGCCGCCCCGCACGGTCCTGTTGCGCACAACCTCTCCCATCCTCGGTACTCGACCCGTCCCACTCGACGCGTTGTCAGAACGGGAAGCGCGAGCGCTCCCGTTGCACCGATATCCACTTCTGCGCGGTGAACGCCTCCACCGTCGCCTCGCCGTTGAGGCGGCCGATGCCCGACTGCTTCTGCCCGCCGAAGGCGACGAGCGGCTCGTCGTGCACGGTCCCGTCGTTCACGTGGAACATGCCGGTGTCGATCCGCTGCGCGAAGGCCACTCCGCGCTCGATGTCGCCGGTGTGCACGGCGCCGCTCAGCCCGTACGGGGTGTCGTTCGCGATCCGTACCGCCTCCTCGTCCCCGTCGAACGGGATGAGGAGCGCGACCGGACCGAAGATCTCCTGGCGCAGCACCGGGGAGTCGGCGGGCAGCCCGGTGAGGACGACCGGTTCGACCAGGTTCCCGTCCACGCCGCCGCGTACGAGGGCGGTGGCGCCCTCGGCGATCGCGGTGTCGACGACGCCCGCGATCGCGTCCGCCTGCGTGGAGTTGATGACCGGACCGATGACGGTGGCGGGGTCGCGCGGGTCGCCCGTTTTCAGCGAGGCGACCTTCGCCACGAACTTCGCCGTGAACTCCTTCTCCACCGTGCGGTCCACGAGGATCCGGTTCGCGGCCATGCAGACCTGGCCCTGATGGACGTACCGGCTGAAGACCGCGGCGTCCACCGCGTAGTCGATGTCGGCGTCGTCGAGGACGGTCAGCGCGCTGTTGCCGCCGAGTTCGAGGATCGACTGCTTGAACTGCGCGGCGCAGACCGTCGCGACGTGCCGGCCGACCTTGTCGGAGCCGGTGAAGGAGATCACCTTGGGCACGGGGTGGGTCAGGAACGCGTCGCCGATCTCGGCGATGTCGGTGATGACGAGGTTGAGCAGTCCGGCCGGAAGGCCCGCGTCCTCGAAGAGCTTGGCGACCAGCGAGCCACCGGTGATCGGGGTGTTCTGGTGCGGCTTGAGGACCACGCCGTTGCCCAGCGCGAGCGCGGGCGCCACGGACTTCAGCGACAGCAGGAACGGGAAGTTGAACGGCGAGATGACGCCGACGACGCCGACCGGCACCCGGTACAGCCGGTTCTCCTTGCCGTCCACGGGGGAGGGGATCACGGTGCACTGCGGGCGCAGCGTCAGCTGGATCGACTCGCGCAGGAACTCCTTGGCGAGGTGCAGCTCGAAGCCGGCCTTGACCCGCGTACCGCCGAGCTCGTCGATGATCGCTTCGGCGATCTCCTCCTCGCGCTCTTCCAGGAGGCGCAGGGTGCGCTCGAAGACGGCGCGGCGCGCGTACGGGTTGGTCCGCGCCCAGTCCTTCTGGACCCGCTCGGACGCGCGGTAGGCCTCGTCTATCTCCTCGACGGAGGCGACGGTTATGGAAGCCAGCTTCTCCCCGTTGTAGGGGTTGAAGTCGATGATGTCCCACGCCCCGCGTCCGGGACGCCAGGAGCCGTCGATGTATTGCCGGTCCAGTTCCGTGAAGTAGGACATGTAATCCCTTGCTGCAGCGCCGGGCACCTGAAGATGTGACGTCATCGTACGGGTGAGTAACGGCAGTTACGGCAAGGGATTTCTCAACTCACAGGCCACTCACGCCAATTCGGACAGCGCGTCACGCAGCAGTCGCACACTGTCCTCGGGCGAAGGACACTGGTTGGAGAGATCCGTCATCGCCTTTTCGTACTGCGTCACGTCCTCGCGCTTGTCCAAATACAGCGCGCTCGTGAGCTGTTCGAGGAAGACGACGTCCGAGAGGTCGGACTCCGGGAAACTGAGAATCGTGAACGTGCCGGACTCGCCGGGGTGCCAGCCGTGGCTGAACGGCATGACCTGAAGCGTCAGATGGGGGAGCTCGGACATCTCGATGAGGTGCTCCAGCTGGCCGCGCATCACCTCGCGCCCGCCCTGCACGCGCCGCACCGCCGCCTCGTCGAGCACGATGTGCACCTCGGGCGCCCGCTCGTCGACCAGCAGCTTCTGCCGCTCGATGCGCAGCGCGACCCGCCGCTCGATGTCCTCGCGCGCGGCGCCCCTCATGCCCTGCTCGACGACCGCGTGCGCGTACCCCTCGGTCTGGAGCAGGCCGTGCACGAACTGCGCCTCGTAGCCGCGGATCTGCGTCGCCGCGCCTTCGAGGCCGAGGTACGTGGGGAACCAGCCGGGCAGCACGTCGCTGTAACTGTGCCACCAGCCCGCGACGTTGGCCTCTTTCGCGAGCGAGAGCAGCGCGGAGCGCTCGGCCTCGTCATCCACCCCGTACAGCGTCAGCAGGTCGGCCACGTCGCGCGTCTTGAAGCTCACCCGTCCCAACTCCATGCGGCTGATCTTCGATTCGGAGGCGCGAATCGAGTAGCCGGCGGCCTCGCGGGTGATCCCGTGCGATTCCCGCAGGCGCCTCAGCTGTGAGCCCAGCAGTATGCGGCGCACCACCGAGCCCCCACCAGAGTTCAGCGCCTGGGGTGACCCCCATGCCTCCCCAGCGGTCACGTCTCTTCATCCTCCCCATTGGTCCACGGCCGAAGTCTGCCATCAAAACGCTCCACCCTGTACTCGTTCGGTTACAGAAACGGAAAGATCACGAACTACCTGCGCAAGAAGTCGTAGGGAGAAATGCGCGAGAAGGGGTACACGTTTGCTCAAGTCGGGCGCGTGCACGTGCATCTGCCCTTGCATCCGCTGTACGCATTCGGAACGATGGCGCCACCACCGCTCGCTGCGTACTGCGAAACTGGGGAGTGCCTCGCATGGGGACGAATGGATCGACCATGCTCGAGCCGTTCGAGTCGTTAAGAAGGGGCCTGCCCCCCGTCGACCCCTCGGCCGTCTCCAGCACCGCGTCCTGCGCCCTGCCCGCCCGCTACGAAGCGGTGCGCTGCGCACGGGAGTTCAGTCGCAGGACACTCGCCGACTGGGAAGCGCTGGAGCGCTTCGACGACATCTGTCTCGTCGTCTCCGAACTGGTCACCAATGCCCTGCGGCACGCGCTGCCCGCGAATGCGCCGCACCGTCAGGATCTGCCGGTGCGGCTGCATTTGATGCACTGGTCTTCGCGCGTAGTGTGCGCGGTCCGCGATCCCAGCGACGACAGTCCGGTCGCCCAGGAGGTCGACATCGACGCCGATCAGTCGGCGGAGTCGGGGCGCGGCCTGTTCCTCGTCGACTCCTTCGCCGACAGCTGGGGCTGGCATCCGCTGGCCGGGGCGCCGAGCGGCAAGGTCGTCTGGGCGCTGTTCCGGCTGTGACGCCGGACGGTCGGTGACGCCGGACGGTCGGTGACGCCGGATCAGGCGCCGGCCACCAGATGGTCGAACTCCCCGTCCTTCACGCCGAGAAGCATCGCTTCTATCTCCGCCGGCGTATAGACGAGCGCGGGCCCCTCGGGGAAGTTCGAGTTGCGCACGGCGACCCTTCCGCCGGGCAACTTCGCGAACTCCACGCAGGAGCCCTGCGAGTTGCTGTGCCTGCTCTTCTGCCAGACCACTCCGTGCAACTCCGTGGCCGCCATGCCGTTGTACACGTGGTGCACGGTTCGCTCCCCGGTGGTGCTGTCAGTGCTGTAACAGTGAATGTTTCTGTGGTCAATGTGAAAGCGGAGACAGCAGTGATCAACTGCCCCAACTGTCCAGGATCATAGCTGCGTTCATATGCCCATGCATGGGCAGATGCACGTGCACGCGGGGTGCTGTCGCAGTTACAGCGTGGAAAGCGCATGCCCCCATGCCTGCATTACATGCGGGCGTCATTCAGCGTCCACGATCTTTCGAGCCATTGGCTCCCCGGCCCGTCGACCGGATGCGGCCGGGGCGGCGATTCCGTGTGCCCTCGCCCCGGCGTCTACGCTGGATCGCATGTCAGCGATCCGCCTCCTGGTTCTCGGGGCCGTACGTCAGCACGGCCGCGCGCACGGTTATCAGGTGCGCAACGACCTGGAGTACTGGGGCGCCCACGAGTGGTCGAGCGCCAAGCCCGGCTCGATCTACCACGCGCTCAAGCAGATGGCGAAGCAGGGACTGCTCCGCGCCCACGAGATCGCGCCCTCCACGGCCGGCGGCCCCCCGCGCACCGAGTACGAGCTCACGGACCGGGGGCAGGAGGAGTACCTCGGCCTGGTCCGTGCGTCGCTGACCGCGTACGACCAGCGGCCCGACATCCTCGCCGCGGGGCTCGGCTTCATGGTCGACCTGCCGCGCGAGGAGGTCGTGGCGCTGCTCAAGGAGCGGGTGCGCGGCATGGAGGAGTGGCGGCGCTCCGTCACGGAGTACTACACGCCCGAGGAGGGGCCCGAGCAGCTGGGCCACATCGGCGAGATCATGAACCACTGGGTCTGCTCGGCCGACACCGGCGCGGCGTGGACCCGGGGCCTGATCGACCGGATCGAGGGCGGCGCGTACACCTTCGCCGGTGAGGGCGAGCCCTTCGTGGGCGTGCTCGCGGAGGGTCAGGAGAACCCGTTCGCGGCGGGGGAGCGGCCCGCGGCGGACGACCGCTAATCAAGTTTGACGAATGGCGTCGCCGGGTTTATCTTCGACCACCTAGTCAAGTTTGACTAGGTGGAGTGTGCAGCGAAGGGAGCCGGATGACGGACGCGATCGTCGCCGAGGCGGTACGCAAGCGGTACGGCGCAAAGGCGGCACTCGACGGCCTCGACCTGGTGGTCGGCCGGGGCACCGTGCACGGCGTGCTCGGGCCGAACGGGGCGGGCAAGACCACCGCGGTACGCGTCATGGCGACGCTGCTGCGGCCCGACGAGGGGCGCGTCGAGGTGGCGGGCCACGACGTGCGGCGCGCGCCGCACGAGGTGCGCCGTCGCATCGGGCTCCTCGGCCAGCACGCGGCGCTGGACGAGGAGCTGAGCGGACGCCAGAACCTGGAGATGTTCGGCCGCCTCCACCACCTCGGCGCGCGCCGCGCGGGCGTCCGGGCCGACGAGATGCTGGCCCGCTTCGGCCTCGCGGACACCGGCCGCAAGGCGGTCAAGGCGTACAGCGGCGGTATGCGGCGCCGCCTGGACCTGGCGGCGTCGCTCCTCACGGAGCCGGAGGTCCTCTTCCTCGACGAGCCGACGACGGGCCTCGACCCGCGCGGCCGGGCCGAGGTCTGGGGCGCGGTGCGCTCGCTGGTCGGCGGCGGTACGACGGTGCTGCTGACCACGCAGTACCTGGAGGAGGCGGACCAACTGGCCGACCGCGTCTCGGTGGTGGACCGGGGGCGGGTCGTGGCGGACGGCACCCCGGACGAGCTGAAGGCCAAGCTCGGCGGCGACCGGATCGACGTGGTGGTGCGGGACGCGGCGCACCTTCCGCTGGTGGCGTCGATGGTTCCGTCGGGCGCCACGGTCGACGCCGACCGCCGCCTGGTGAGCGCTCCGGTCCGGGACCGGATGACCGCGCTCACCGATGTCGTAC
Organism: Streptomyces sp. BYX5S; assembly: GCF_054724165.1. Classification (NCBI taxonomy): domain Bacteria; kingdom Bacillati; phylum Actinomycetota; class Actinomycetes; order Kitasatosporales; family Streptomycetaceae; genus Streptomyces; species Streptomyces sp. BYX5S. The sequence continues at coordinate 347,349 of NZ_CM138829.1, forward strand.
GCGCCCTTCAGGAGGCCGGGGTCGAGGCGGAGGACGTGGCGCTGCGCCGCCCCACGCTCGACGAGGTCTTCCTGCACCTGACGGAGGTCCCCGCATGAGTACGCCGATGAGTGCGCCGACGGGTACGTCGCTGAGCTGGGCGGTCGCCGACTCCTGGACGATGACCCGGCGCGAACTGGCCCACTGGGTGCGGCAGCCCGTGCAGGTCGTGGTGGGCCTGGTGTTCCCCGTGATGCTGCTGGTGATGTTCGGCTACCTCGTCGGGGGCGGCAAGGGCGTCGAGGGGGAGTACGTCGACTTCCTGGTCCCCGGCATGCTGGCGCTGACGATGGCGTTCGGCCTGGAGGCGACGATGCTCGCCGTCACGCAGGACCTCAACAAGGGGGTGGTGGACCGGTTCCGGTCCATGCCGATGGCCAACGGGGCGGTGCTGGTGGGCCGTTCGGTGGCGGACATGCTCCAGTCGCTGGCGTCGGTCGTGGTGATGGCCGGGGTCGGGCTGGCGCTGGGGTGGCGGGCGCACGGGTCGCTCGGCGCGGTGGTGGGGGCGTTCGGCCTGCTGCTCCTGTTGCGGTTCGCGATGCTGTGGATCGGTATCTGGCTGGCGATGGTGGCGGGGCGGCCGGAGATGGTGCAGGCGGTGCAGATTCTGGTGTGGCCGGTGGGCTTCCTCTCCAACGCGTTCGCCGTGCCGGCGGCCATGCCGGGGTGGCTGGGGGCGGTGGTCGAGTGGAACCCGATGTCCGCGACGGCGTCCTCGGTGCGGTATCTGTTCGGCAATCCGGGTGGGGCGGACGAGGTGTGGCTGGCGGTGGTGTGGCCGGTGGGGTTGGTGGCGATCTTCTTCCCCCTGGCGGTCCGACGCTTCACGTCCCTGAGCCACTGATCCGTCCCGGGGTCCTGCCGCTCGAACGCCGCGGCGCCCCAAAGACCGGGGCTCCGCCCCGCACCCCGCTGCTCAATCGCCGCAGGGGCTCGAAAGTGCTCACCCGCCGCCGACAGGGGGGCGGGTGACGGTTGGTCTTTGGAGCCCCTCCGGCGATTGAGGAGCGGGGGCCGGGGCGGAGCCCCGGGGCGTGGGAGCGGGGTGGGTCAGGTGACGGGGGTGCCGGACTCCGTCAGCTGCATCTGCGGGCGCCCCGTCACCACCAACCACGCCGGCAACGACGCCACACACATCAGCGCGATGATCGCCGGCGACGCCACCAGCACCGCCGCGGTGAACAGCGACACCCACCCCTGCCGCGTCACCGCCAGCAGTACGCCCAGTACCCCCGCCGCGATCCCCACCGACGGATCCACCCCCGGCACCACCGCATGCGCGAACAGCCCGAACGCCGCCCCCACGAACACCGCCGGGAAGATCCGCCCGCCCCGGAACCCGCACGTCGCCGCGACCAGCAGCGCCGCCAGCTTGACCACGGTCATCAGCGCGAACTCCCCGGCCGACCACCCGTCCGGCGACCCCGCGATCTCCTTGACCTCCGCGAGCCCCTTGAACAACGTCAGTTCACCACCGAGCGCCCCCAGCAGACCGAGCACGAGCCCGCCCACCGGCAGCATCAGCATCGGATGCCGCAACCGGCCGAAGGCCCGATGCGCGTACGGGAACGCGTACACGGCCGTCATCGCGAACGCCGCCGCCAGGCACGCCACCACGATCGCCGCCAGCACGTCCGCCCACCCCGGCTCGCTCAACGGCGGCAGCCCCAGGTCGAAGGAGGGCGAGGCGAGCAGCGCCGTGGTCATGGACCCCGCGGCCGCCGCCAGCAGGGGCCCGAACATGTTGTCCCACAGCGACCCCTTCAGCGGCATCGGCCGCCCGGCGAGCCCCTCGGAGACGAGCAGCGCCGCCGCGATCGGCGTACCGAACAAAGCGCCCACGGTCGCCGCCGTGGCGAGGTTCACCCACATCGCGGCCGGCGACTTCGGCACCAGCTTCTTGCCGAGCCAGAACGCGAGTCCCACGTTCACCGCGATGATCGGGTTCTCCGGGCCGAGGCTCGGCCCGCCCGCCAGCATCAGCAGCGCGGCGAGCGCCAGCCCCGGCAGTACGTACGGCGGCAGCGGCTCCTCGCCGCCGAGCCCCATCGTCGCCGGGTCGGGGCCCGCGTGACCGGGCGCCTTCCACACCACGAGCCCGACGAGGACACCCGTGAGCGTGAGCATCACGATGATCCACAGCGACGAGTAGCCGCCGATGCCGAGCGCGTCCGGCAGGTCCTCCCACACCAGATGGGACAGTTCCTCGGCGACCCAGTCGAGCGCGAGGAACAGCACACTGCACGCGACGCCCACCACGAGCGCGGGCAGCACCATCGGCAGCAGGGTGCGCGCGGAGACGGCGGGCGCGGACGACGGAGGCGGCGGGGGCGGCGGTTCGATCTCGGTGTGCGTGCTCACGACGTCACCATAAGCGGACAAATGCGCCACAACACCCGGAAAATCGCCGAGCGAAGCGGCTTGCACCTCACGTCACGTGAGGCCCCAAGCTGGATCGCGTACGAGGAAGGAGGCGCGGCGGATGAGCTACTCCGTGGGCCAGGTCGCCCGGTTCGCCGGGGTCACGGTGCGCACCCTGCACCACTACGACGAGATCGGCCTGCTCGCACCGGGCGAGCGCAGCGCGGCGGGGCACCGCCGGTACGGGGAGGACGACCTCGACCGGCTCCAACGGATCCTCTTCTACCGGGAACTCGGCTTCCCGCTCGACGAGATCCAGGCCCTGCTGGACGACCCGGACTCCGATCCGCGCGCCCACCTGCGGCGCCAGCACGAGCTGCTGACCGCACGCATCGAGAAGCTGACGAAGATGGCCGAGGCCGTCGAACACGCCATGGAGGCACAGAAGATGGGTATCCAGCTCACCCCGGAAGAGCGCTTCGAGGTCTTCGGGGACAAGGATCCCGAGGAGTACTCCGAGGAGACCGAGCGCCGCTGGGGCGGCACGGCGGCGTACGCCGAGTCCCAGCGCCGGGCCGCTCGCTACTCCAAGGAGGACTGGCTGCGCATGAAGGCCGAGAACGACGACTGGCTCGCGCGCTATGTGTCCCTCGTCACGGCCGGCGAACCGGCGGACGGCGAGCGCGCCATGGATCTGGCCGAGGAGCACCGCGCCCAGATCTCCCGCTGGTACTACGACTGCCCGCACGAGATGCACGCCTGCCTCGGCGCCATGTACGTGGCCGACGAGCGCTTCAAGGCGTACTACGACGCCCTGGGGGAGGGCGTCGCCGACCACCTGAGCGCCGCCATCCACGCGAACGCCGCCCGCCACGCCTGACGCGGAACGTCCGAACCACAGGTTTGCCACAGGTGCGGCACAGTGCATCCTGAGAGGGCTACTGGAACCTGGCACGGGAAACCGGCGTTGATAACTTTGCACCGCCATTGCCTTGCCCTGCCTTTGTCTCTCAAGCCCCTCAGGAGTCCGGACCCGTGATGACGCTTGCTCTTGGACCAAGCTGGCTGGACCCGGACTACCTGCTGAACACGTTCGGCATCTGGGGCCTGCTGCTCATCGTGTTCGCCGAGTCCGGACTGCTGATCGGCTTCTTCCTCCCCGGCGACTCGCTGCTGTTCACCACGGGTCTGCTCATCACCTCCAAGCAGCTGGACTTCCCGCTGTGGGGGGCGATCGGCCTTATCTGCCTCGCCGCGATCCTGGGTGACCAGGCGGGCTACATGTTCGGCAAGAAGGTCGGCCCGTCCCTCTTCAAGCGCCCCGACTCCCGCCTGTTCAAGCAGGAGAACGTCACCAAGGCGCACGAGTTCTTCGAGAAGCACGGCCCCAAGTCCCTGGTCCTGGCCCGCTTCGTGCCCATCGTCCGGACGTTCACGCCGATCATCGCGGGCGTCTCGGGCATGCGGTACCGCTCGTTCCTCACGTTCAACGTGATCGGCGGCGTCCTGTGGGGCGCGGGCGTGACGCTGCTCGGCTCCTGGCTCGGCAACATCGAGTTCGTGCACAAGAACATCGAGGCGATCCTGATCCTGATCGTGCTCGTCTCCGTGGTGCCGATCGCGATCGAGTTCCTGCGCGCCCGCGGCAAGTCCAAGAAGGAGGCCGCAGCCTCCGCCCACCCCGGCCAGGCCCCCGCCGCCCCGGCCCAGCGCCGCCGCCACGCGAAGCGCTAGGGCCCAGGGACGCTAGAAGCCCCTCGTGCGCTTGGCCGCGCGTCGTCCCGAGGCGCCGCCCGGCGACTGGAGGAACAGCCGGGAGATCTCGCCGCCGAGGTTCACGCCGATCGCGATGGCGAGGGCCAGCGCCGCCGCCTTGGACAGCGACGCGAGCCCGTTGTTCACGTCGCTGTGCGCGATCGACAGCAGACCGAAGTACGTCGCCGAACCCGGCAGCAGCGGGCCGATCGCGGCCGTGACGTAGGGCAGCGCCGAAGCGAACTGGTAGCGCGAGAAGAGCTGTCCGAACAGGCCGACGAGCCCCGCCGCCGCGGCCGTCGCCGCCACCGGCGAGATCCCGCCCGTGTAGTGCAGCGCCCCGAAGATCGCGCCCGCCACACCGCCGTTGAGCGTCACCGCGATCACCGTCGCCCGCTCCTGCTGGAGCAGCACGGCGAACGCCAGCGACAGAGACATCGACGCCACGATCTGCCACACCGGCTTGGTGACGGCCCCCAGCGCCTGCTCCGGGTCCAGCTGGGCGTCCAGCTGCACGCCCAGGTAGAGCATGATCAGTACGCCGATCACGATGCCCACGAAGAAGTACATGACCTCCAGGAGGCGGGCCGCGGCCGTGATGTAGAAGCCGGTCAGACCGTCCTGGACGCCCGCCACGAGGGCCCGCCCCGGCAGCAGCGCGAACAGCCCACCGGTGATCACCGCGGACGCCTTCACGTCCACGTAGTCGTGCGCGAGGGTCAGCAGGATGCCCATCGCGGCGGGCGGCATCGCGGCCACCGTGAACTGGTAGAACTCCGGGAACCCGCGCCCCGCGCACAGCCACGCGAGCCGGTCGCCGAGCATCGCGCCGAGCGCCGCGACGACGAAGACCAGCAGGTCACCGCCGACCAGGATGGAGGCGGACCCGGCGAGCAGCCCGCTCGCCCCGGTGAGCGCCCAGCCGGGGTAGGGGTGGCGGTTGCGTCGGATCTCCGCGAGGCGCCGGTAGGCGTCCTCCAGGGTGACCTCGGTCTCCTCGTCGCTCAGGTCGTCGACGAGCCGGTACACGGCCGCGAGGCGGGTGTAGTCGGTGCCGCGGCGCCGCACCGTGCGCGAGGCCGTCACCGGGTCGTCCACCAGCGACGGCTGGAAGCTGATGGAGAGCAGAGTGAACGTTACTGTCGGCTCGCAGCGGTCGAGCCCGTAGGACCGGCACACGGCGAACATCGCCGCCTCCACGTCCTCGGCGCCCTCACCACCGGCCAGCAGCAGCTCCCCGATACGCAGCGTCAGGTCGAGCACGCGCGGCACGGCGGGCCCGGAGTCCTCGTCGTGCTTCTGCACGAGCTCGGGCGCCGGCCGCTCGGCGACCGGCAGCCGCAGCATGGTGCGCATCCGGTCCTGCCAGGGCGCCTCCTTGGTCAGCCTGACCATGGGGATGCCCTGCGGCGGGGTGAACGCGGGCGGCGACTGACGGGCGCTGTACGTCCGCGGCGGCGTGAACGCCGAGCCCTCGGTGTCGACCGGCTCGGGTGCCTGCACGTTCAACCCGTCGGGCACCGCGAACTCCGAGGTGGTCGACGACTCGTCGTCGGCCACCGGGGGCGGCGTGATGATCCCGATGGGCTGAGTGAAGGCGCTGCGCGCCTCGTCGGACTGCGGCTTGCGGTCCTCTGCGGCCTCGGTTTCCCGCTCCGTCACCTGTGCTGATCCTCGCCCTTCGCGTACTGCGTATCGACTACCTCACGTACGCCTCAGTATGCGCACAGATACGCGAACGGGCCGCCCCAGGGGGGCGGCCCGCAGGTGAACGCAGGGGGCTCAGTGGCCGCCGTTGTCCTGGAAGCGCTTGTAGGAACGCTCGATCTCGGCCTCGGCCTCGGTGCGGCCGACCCAGTCGGCGCCCTCGACGGACTTGCCGGGCTCCAGGTCCTTGTAGACCTCGAAGAAGTGCTGGATCTCCAGGCGGTCGAACTCGGAGACGTGGTGGATGTCGCGCAGGTGCTCCATGCGCGGGTCCGTCGCCGGGACGCACAGCAGCTTGTCGTCGCCGCCGGCCTCGTCCGTCATCCGGAACATGCCGATGGCGCGGCACTTGATGAGGCAGCCCGGGAACGTCGGCTCGTCCAGGATGACCAGGGCGTCCAGCGGGTCGCCGTCCTCGCCCAGCGTGTCCTCGACGAAGCCGTAGTCCGTCGGGTAGGCGGTCGACGTGAACAGACGACGGTCGAGGCGGATGCGACCGGACTCGTGGTCGACCTCGTACTTGTTCCGCGATCCCTTGGGAATCTCGATCGTGACGTCGAACTCCACCGGTGGCTCCTCCATGATCAACACAAACTTCTGGTGGTTAAGTGTCCCCTACGCAGATGTGTGATCGCGAAAGGGGCTGGTCCACGGTGCCGGAGCCGAAGGCTTCGCAGCTCGTGAAGAGTGCGGCGAAGACTGTTGCCGGATCCAAGACCAAGCACGTCACGGTGGGCGCGACGGCGGTGGGTCTCGCCCTCGCGGCCGTCGTGGCGGTCGCGGCCGGTCCCTGGGACGCTTCGGGCCAGCGTAAGGCCGAGGCCGACCGGGCCGCCTCCTCGGAGGTCGGAGGTGGCACAGATCACGGCAGGGCGCCCGCCGCCGCGCCGAGCGCCCCCGCGGTGCTCGCCGCCCCCGGCGCCGCCGCCCCGGGCCCCACGAAGAGCGCCCTGGCCGACGTGCTCGACCCGCTCCTGAAGAGCCCCGCGCTCGGCGCCCGGCGCACCGCCGCGGTCGTCGACGCCGTCACCGGAAAGAGGCTCTACGGAAAGTCCGCGGGTGACGCCCTCACCCCGGCGTCCACGACGAAGCTGGCCACGGCCGTCGCGGCCCTGTCGGCGGCGGGCCCCGACCACCGCATCGCCACCCGCACCGCGTGGGAGAAGGACACCAAGGAGCTGACCCTCGTCGGCGGCGGCGACCCCACCCTGACGGCCCGTGAGAAGAATCCTTACGGTGCCGCCAGCCTGCGCACTCTCGCCGAGAAGACCGCCGACGCCCTCGCGAAGCGGGACATCGACAAGGTCACCCTCACGTACGACACCTCGCTGTACTCCGGGTCCGCCACCCACCCCATCGGCCCCAACGAGAACCTGGCCGAGGTCACGCCCCTGATGGCCGACGAGGCCCGCACCGACGACTCCGCCAGCGGCCCCGCGCCCCGTGAGGCCGACCCGGCCGCCGCCGCGGCGAAGAAGTTCGCCGACCTGCTGCGCGACCGCGGAATCGACACCAAGGGCGGCGACCCCGGCCCCAGCAAGGCCTCCGGCCGGGCCGAGAAGCTCGCGAAGGTGTCCTCGCCGCCGCTGTCCGCCCTCGTCGAGCGGATGCTGACGCACAGCGACAACGACATCGCCGAGGCCCTCGCCCGGCAGACCGCGATCGCCACGGACGAGAGCCACGACTTCGACGGCGGCGGCGAGGCCGTCAAGAAGCAGCTCAAGAAGCTCCGCCTGCCCGTCGAGGACACCCGCTTCGCCGACGGCAGCGGCCTCGACCGCGCCGACAAGGTCTCCGCCGGCCTCCTCACGGGCCTGCTCGCCCAGGCCGCCGACCCCTCCCGCCCCGAACTGCGCTCCGTCCTCACCGGCCTGCCCGTCGCCGGCTTCACCGGCACCCTCGCGAGCCGCTACGCGGACGAGGCCGACGCCTCCGGCACCGGCCTGGTCCGCGCCAAGACCGGCACCCTCACCGGGGTCAACACGCTCGCCGGAACGGTCGTCGACGCCGACGGCCGCCTCCTCGTCTTCGCCTTCATGACCGAGGGCGCCGTCGACCCCAGGGCCGCACAGTCCGGCCTCGACCGCCTCGCGTCCTCCGTCGCGAACTGCGGGTGCCGCTGACCCTTAAGGGTCAGCCGGGGCCGAAGTGGGGGTCCGACCCCTCTCCCGGTACGCGCGGGGTCACGTACCGTTGACGCATGACGAGCCTCGGCGGTGCTGCATCTTCGGGAATGGTCGACTGGAACCTCGCGGTGGCGACCGCGACCCGTCTCGTACGGCCGGGTCCAGAGGTCAGTCGTGACGAGGCGCGGGCCGTCGTCGCGGAGCTGCGGCGGCACGCCAAGGCGTCCGAGGAGCACGTCCGCGCGTACACGCGGATGGCCACCGACGCCGAGCACGACACCCCGGTGCTCGTGGTCGACCGGCCCGGCTGGGTGAAGGCCAACGTCGCGGGCTTCCGCGCCGTCCTCAAGCCCCTCCTCGACAAGATGGAGGAGCGCCGCGGCTCCGGCGCGGGACCCGCGGTGCTCGGCGCGGTCGGCGGCAAGGTCACCGGCGTCGAGCTCGGCATGCTGCTGTCGTTCCTGTCCTCGCGCGTGCTCGGCCAGTACGAGACCTTCGCCCCCGCCACCCGCGACCTGCCCGCCGCGCCGAACGGCGGCGGCAGGCTCCTCCTCGTCGCGCCGAACATCGTGCACGTCGAGCGCGAACTCGACGTGGAACCGCACGACTTCAGGCTCTGGGTCTGCCTCCACGAGGAGACGCACCGCACCCAGTTCACGGCCGTGCCCTGGCTGCGCGACCACCTCGAGGGCGAGATCCAGTCATTCCTTGAGGAGACCGAGGTCGACCCCTCGACGTTCCTGGAGCGCGTGCGGGAAGCCGCCCAGTCCCTCGCCGGCGGGCGCCCCGAGGGCGAGGAGGACGACGGCGGACGCTCGCTCGTCGAGCTCGTGCAGACCCCGGCCCAGCGCGAGATCCTCGGCCGCCTCACCGCCGTGATGTCCCTCCTCGAAGGGCACGCGGACTACGTGATGGACGGCGTGGGACCGGCCGTCGTGCCGTCCGTCGAGGAGATCCGCGAGAAGTTCCAACAGCGCAGGCAGAAGGGCGCCTCCCGGCTCGACCTGGCGCTGCGCAAGCTGCTCGGCCTCGACGCCAAGCTGCGCCAGTACCGCGACGGCGAGAAGTTCGTCCGGGCCGTCGTCGACGAGGTCGGCATGGACGGCTTCAACCGCGTGTGGACGTCCCCCAACACGCTGCCGACGAAGTCGGAGATCGCCAAACCGGCGGACTGGGTCGCGCGGGTGCACAACAAGTCGGACGGCGCTCACGAAGCCCCGTAGGGCACGCCCATAATTGCTCAGGATCACCCATCCGAGGGACCGTAGGCCGTGGGGTGGCGTGCAATGCTCGGGGAACGGCTCGGCTCTGTCACCATCGACACACTCTGCGTGACCGATCTCACCGAGTCACCGTTGAGCGAATGAGCCGAGTCGGACGATCGCTGGTTCCGTTCGATTCGCTGTCCAGTAGCGCCCACCCCCCAAGACAACGGAATGAAGGGAACCGGACATGGGTCCCCATCCTGCGGTCGCGGCGATACGCCTGGCGGTCCGCCGCGTCCTCCACGACATCCTCAATGACGCCTCCGCGGACGCCGAGCCCGTCGTGCTCGCCGCCTGCTCCGGCGGAGCCGATTCCACGGCCCTCGCCTCCGCCCTCGCCTTCGAAGCACCCAAACTCGGCATCCGCGCCGGTGCCGTCACCGTCGACCACGGCCTCCAGTCCGGCTCGGACGCCCGCGCCGAGGACGTCGTCCTGCGCCTGACCGCCCTCGGCCTCGGCCCCGTCGAGTCCGTCTCCGTCGACGTCGGGCGTGACGGCGGGCCCGAGGCAGCCGCCCGCGACGCCCGCTACGCCGCCCTCGACGCCGCCGCCGAGCGCCACGGCGCCGCCGCGATCCTGCTCGGCCACACCCGGGACGACCAGGCCGAAACCGTCCTGCTCGGCCTCGCCCGCGGCTCCGGCATCCGCTCCCTGTCCGGGATGGCCGCGGTCTCCGGGACCGGCGGCCGCTACCGGCGCCCCTTCCTCGCGCTCGACCGGCAGACCGCCCGCAAGGCCTGCCTCGTCCAGCACCTGCCCGTCTGGGACGACCCCCACAACACCGATCCGGCGTACACCAGGTCCAGGCTCCGCCACGAGGGCCTGCCCGCCCTGGAGAAGGCGCTCGGCAAGGGCGTCGTCGAGGCCCTCGCCCGAACGGCCCAGCTGTCCCGCGACGACGCCGACGCGCTGGACACCTGGGCCCGCGAGGCCGCCGAATCCGTGCGGGACACGGCCGGACTCCTCGAATGCGCCAAGCTCTACGCCCTGCCGCCCGCCGTGCGCCGCCGGATCCTGCGCAGGAGCGCCATCGAGGCGGGCGCCCCGGCCGGCGCCCTGTTCGCCCGGCACATCGAGGAAGTGGACCGCCTGATCACGGGCTGGCGGGGCCAGGGAGAGATCAATCTGCCGGGCAAAGTCGTGGCTCAGCGGCAGGGTGGCAGACTGGTCATCCGGCAAGGCTGACTCGACGGTCACGTCGCGGCGGCCGGTGGGACGACCGAAAGTGATGCGGGTGGACGCGAAAGACATGGGCACCGACCTTCAGTCGGTGCTCATCACCAAGGAAGAGATCGACGCGAAGCTGGCCGAGCTGGCCGCGAAGGTCGACGCTGAGTACGCGGGCAAGGACCTGCTGATCGTCGGAGTCCTCAAGGGCGCCGTGATGGTCATGGCGGACCTGGCTCGCGCCCTGTCCACCCCGCTCACCATGGACTGGATGGCCGTGTCCTCGTACGGCTCGGGCACCCAGTCCTCCGGTGTCGTCCGGATCCTCAAGGACCTGGACACCGACATCAAGGACAAGCACGTCCTGATCGTCGAGGACATCATCGACTCCGGTCTGACGCTGTCCTGGCTGCTCACCAACCTCGGCTCGCGCGAGCCCGCCTCTCTTGAGGTGTGCACGCTGCTGCGCAAGCCGGAGGCCGCCAAGGTCGACATCGACGTGAAGTGGGTCGGCTTCGACATCCCGAACGAGTTCGTGGTCGGGTACGGCCTGGACTACGCGGAGAAGTACCGGAACCTCCCGTTCGTGGGAACGCTGGCTCCGCACGTCTACGGCGGCTGAGCCGGCGTCAGACCTGCTCGCGGGGGCGGGAACCCTGAAGGGCTTCCCGCCGTTGGAGCATGCGAAGGGCAGTTTCTGGGCCGTCCCCTGCGGCTTCGGGTGACAATGCTGGGGTACCGTCCGAAGAACAGTTCTTCAAACAGCTGCAACAGCACCAAAAACAGCACCAAAAGCTCCAAACAGCCTTATCAAACTCACTATGGCAGGAGGGACGGGGCGGCACCGCTCCGTATGGATGGACGTGAAGCGATACTTCCGTGGGCCGGTCATGTGGATCGTGCTGGCCGTCCTTGCCGTGGTCGTGTTGATGCAGGTCGTCGGTTCGTCCGGCGGCTACAAGACGGTGGACACCGGCCAGGTCATTCAGGCCATCAACGACAACAAGGTGCAGTCGGCCAAGCTGACCACCGGCGATGAAGACGTCATCAAGGTCGAGCTGAAGGACGGCCAGAAGGTCGACGGCTCGAGCAAGATCCAGGCCAGCTACATCGACCAGCAGGGCGTCGAGGTGGCCAAGGACTTGCAGGCCAAGTTCGAGGACAAGCAGATCCCCGACGGGTACACCGTTTCCCCGTCGAAGCAGAACCCCTTCGTGGGCATCCTGCTGTCGCTGCTGCCCTTCGTCCTCATCGTCGTCGTGTTCCTGTTCCTGATGAACCAGATGCAGGGCGGCGGCTCCCGAGTCATGAACTTCGGGAAGTCCAAGGCCAAGCTCATCACCAAGGACACCCCCAAGACGACGTTCGCCGACGTGGCGGGCTCGGACGAGGCTGTCGAGGAACTCCACGAGATCAAGGAATTCCTCCAGGAGCCCGCCAAGTTCCAGGCCGTCGGCGCCAAGATTCCCAAGGGCGTGCTGCTGTACGGCCCGCCCGGTACGGGCAAGACCCTGCTCGCGCGCGCCGTCGCGGGCGAGGCGGGCGTGCCCTTCTACTCGATCTCCGGTTCCGACTTCGTCGAGATGTTCGTCGGTGTCGGTGCCTCCCGTGTCCGTGACCTCTTCGAGCAGGCCAAGGCGAACGCCCCGGCGATCGTCTTCGTCGACGAGATCGACGCGGTCGGCCGCCACCGCGGCGCCGGCCTCGGCGGCGGTCACGACGAGCGCGAGCAGACGCTCAACCAGCTGCTCGTCGAGATGGACGGCTTCGACGTGAAGGGCGGCGTCATCCTGATCGCCGCCACGAACCGGCCGGACATCCTCGACCCGGCGCTGCTGCGTCCCGGCCGTTTCGACCGGCAGATCGCGGTCGACCGTCCGGACATGCAGGGCCGTCTGGAGATCCTCAAGGTTCACCAGAAGGGCAAGCCGGTCGCCCCGGACGTCGACCTGTCGGCCGTCGCCCGCCGTACGCCGGGCTTCACCGGTGCCGATCTGTCCAACGTGCTGAACGAGGCCGCGCTTCTCACGGCCCGCTCGGACCGGAAGCTGATCGACAACCAGATGCTCGACGAGGCGATCGACCGTGTGGTCGCGGGCCCGCAGAAGCGGACCCGGATCATGTCGGACAAGGAAAAGAAGATCACCGCGTACCACGAGGGCGGTCACGCCCTGGTCGCGGCGGCCTCGCCGAACTCCGACCCGGTCCACAAGATCACGATCCTCTCCCGCGGCCGGGCCCTCGGTTACACGATGGTCCTGCCCGACGAGGACAAGTACTCGACCACGCGCAACGAGATGCTCGACCAGCTCGCCTACATGCTGGGCGGGCGCGCGGCCGAGGAGCTCGTCTTCCACGACCCGACGACGGGTGCCGCGAACGACATCGAGAAGGCCACCGGTACGGCCCGCGCGATGGTCACGCAGTACGGCATGACCGAGCGGCTCGGCGCGATCAAGTTCGGCGGCGACAACTCGGAGCCCTTCCTGGGCCGCGAGATGGGTCACCAGCGCGACTACTCGGAAGAGGTCGCCGCGCTCGTCGACGAAGAGGTCAAGAAGCTCATCGAGACGGCGCACAACGAGGCCTGGGAGATCCTCGTCGAGAACCGCGACGTCCTCGACAACCTGGTCCTCGCGCTGCTCGAGAAGGAGACGCTGAACAAGGAGCAGATCGCCGAGATCTTCGCTCCGATCGTGAAGCGCCCGGCCCGCCCCGCGTGGACCGGCTCCGCCCGCCGCACCCCCTCGACCCGTCCGCCGGTGCTCTCCCCCAAGGAGCTCTCGCTGACGAACGGGGCGAACGGAGCGACGCCCGCCATCGAGACCACCACCCCGGTGGACACGGTGAAGGAAGAGCGCCCCGAGAGCTGACCCGCCCCTCACTGGGCAGGCCAGACCCGGAATGCAGGCCGCGTCCCCCACGCTTTACGGTGTGGGGGACGCGGCCTTTGCGCTGCCGCGCGGGCATGTACGTAGAGAAAGAGGCACCTGATGACCGACCCGGTGACGCTGGACGGCGAGGGCTCGATCGGCGAGTTCGACGAGAAGCGGGCCGAGAACGCCGTGCGCGAGCTGCTCATCGCCGTCGGCGAGGACCCGGACCGGGAGGGCCTCCGCGAGACTCCGGGCCGGGTCGCGCGCGCGTACAAGGAGATATTCGCGGGTCTGTGGCAGAAGCCCGAGGACGTCCTGACGACGACGTTCGACCTGGGGCACGACGAGATGGTCCTGGTGAAGGACATCGAGGTCCAGAGCTCGTGCGAACACCACCTGGTGCCGTTCGTGGGCGTCGCCCACGTCGGCTACATCCCGTCCTCCGACGGCAAGATCACGGGGCTGTCGAAGCTGGCCCGGCTCGTCGACGTGTTCTCCCGCCGCCCGCAGGTGCAGGAACGTCTCACGACGCAGATCGCCGACTCCCTGATGGAGATCCTGGAGCCGCGCGGCGTCATCGTCGTCGTGGAGTGCGAGCACATGTGCATGACGATGCGCGGGGTCCGCAAGCCCGGAGCGAAGACGATCACGTCGGCCGTGCGCGGTCAGCTGCGGGACCCGGCGACGCGCAGCGAGGCGATGAGCCTGATCATCGGGCGCTGAGGCGCGCCGATTCGCTGACGTTCGAGGGCCCGGAGGCTCAGGCGGCGGTTGCCGTCTCCTCCGGGTCCTCGTCGTCCGGGAGCTTGCAGGTGCGCTCCAGGAAGATGGCGGCCGCCACCACGGCGGCGCCGGTGAGGACGGAGAAGCCGGCGTAGATGGCCTGGTCGCGGCGGGCCGGCATGTCCAGGAGTTCGAGCAGGAAGACGCCGGTGCCGCCGTACATGCCGGCGACCAGCGCCGCGACCAGCGCGCTGGCCTGGCCGAAGACGACCGCCCGCGCGGCCATCATCGGGTCGACGCCCTTGGCCTCCGGGCGGCGCTCCCGCTGGGCGCGCAGCCGGGAGCGCAGCGACAGGGCCGTCGCGAGGAGCACGACGGCGATCAGAGCGAGCACGATGGGGGCGGCCAGGGGGACGCTCGGCAGGGTCCCCAGCGAGTTCCACAGGCGGGCGCCCGCCCAGGACAGCACTCCGGCGACGACGAAGAGGCCGACCAGCGTCCTGATGCGCAGTTGCTTCATGCCGGTTGGTCGCCCCTCGTCGTCATGGCCCCGCCGCTCGCCTGTTCGGTGTCCGGGGCCGTTTTACGTGCTCGGTAGACCCTAACGACTACTCGGGGAGCCGGAGTTCCAGGTCGGCGCGTGCCGCGACGCCCTCGCGGGTCACGGTGTCGAGGAGCTGGGCGATGCCGCCGCGTCCCGGGAGCTGGGCCTCCGGGTCCACGTCGTGCCACGGGACGAGCACGAACGCCCGCTCGTGGGCCCGCGGGTGCGGCAGCGTGAGGTGCGGGTCGTCGGAGACCACGTCGGCGTACGCCACGATGTCGACGTCGATGGTGCGGGCGCCCCAGCGCTCGTCCCGTACGCGGTCGAAGGCCTCCTCGACCGCGTGGGCGCGCTCCAGGAGAGAGGCGGGCGGGAGCGTCGTCTTCAGGACGACGACCGCGTTGAAGTACGAGGGCTGGCTGTCCGGATCGACACCCCAGGGCTCCGTCTCGTAGACCGGGGAGACGGCCTTGACGCGGACTCCGGGGGTGTCCTCCAGCGCGTCCACGGCGCCCTGGAGGGTCTCCAGGCGGTTGCCCAGGTTCGAGCCGAGGGAGATCACGGCGCGCTTGGGGTTGGAGAGGGTGGTGTCGGCGGCGTCGACCTGTTCCATCACGGAGGTCGGCACCGGCTGGACGGTCGGGTCGAACGGAGTTTTGTTCATACTCGGCTCCGGGAGATCGTGACGGTCACGTCGTCGAAGGGCACGGTGATCGGCGCGTCCGGCTTGTGGACGCAGACCTCGACCTCCTGGACGCCTTCGTGCTTCAGACATGTCTGGGCGATGCGCTCGGCGAGGGTCTCGATGAGGTCCACGGGGTCGCCGGAGACGACGGCCACGACCTCCTCCGCCACGACGCCGTAGTGCACGGTCTTCGTCAGGTCGTCGTCGGCCGCCGCCGCTCGGGTGTCCAGGCCGAGCACCAGGTCCACGATGAAGGTCTGGCCTTCCTCGCGCTCCTTGGGGAAGACGCCGTGGTGCCCGCGGGCCTTGAGGCCGCGCAGCGCGACACGATCCACGCGAATCACTCCTGCAGTCGTTGGTGACGGCCGGTGCCATCGATGTGCGGTCGATGTCCCGGCCTCGATCGAATCTACCTTCGGGCACTGACAGCACCGGTCCGCGGGGGCTATGACTGATCCCACCCGCCACACCAGCCCCACCATGCGCTCTCGGCTGGTAGCCGCCCATACCCAGGCGGTCGACGGCCGAACCTCACGGCCGGATTTCGTGCCCTCTCGGGGCGCTTACCCACTCAGGCGGGTGAGCCGCCGTCCTCGGCGTTGCCCATCTCGTCGGATTCGTCATCCGATTCCGCGAGCACGGGGGAGGCGTGGTGCGACCAGATCTTCCAGCCGTCGCGGGTGCGCCGGAACACGTTGGTGGCGACGACGCGCTGGCCGACGAGCGGGCCGAGCTCGTCGCCGTCGTCGGGGGCGGGGCCGCCGCTGAGGATGTTCTCCGTGCACGTCACCAGGGCGGTGTCGGCGACGACGCTGATCTGCACGTCGGTCAGGAAGAACTGGATGTACTCCGTGTTCGCCATGATCAGCGCGTAGCTGCGGAGCACCTCGCCGCGGCCCGTGAGCACCGGCCAGCCGGGGTGCACACAGCTGACGGAGGTGTCCTCCGCGTCGTCCGGGTCGGTGTCCTCGGCGTACTCGACGTCCTCGGGGGCGAGCCACAGCGAGGTGAGTTCCTCGAAGGCGCCGCGCTCGACGGCTTCGTAGTAGGCGCGGTTGGCGGTGTCGACGGCGTGGACGTCGGCCTCGGTCACTGGGCTCCCTCGACCGCGCGTGCCACGCGGACGGCGTCGGCGGTGGCCCGTACCTCGTGGACGCGCACCGCCCAGGCGCCCGCCTGGGCGGCGAGCGCGGAGACGGCGGCGGTGGCGGCGTCGCGCTCCCGCGCGGGCGGCGGGGCGCCCTGCTCGCCCGCGAGCACGTGGCCGAGGAAGCGCTTGCGGGAGGCGGCGACGAGGACCGGGTGGCCGAGCGCGTGCAGCCGGTCGAGGTGGGCGAGCAGCGACAGGTCGTGCTCGGCGTTCTTGGAGAAGCCGAGGCCCGGGTCGAGAACGATGCGGTCGGGGGCGATGCCGCCCTCGATCGCGGCCTCCACGCGCGCGTGGAGCTCGTCCACGACCTCGGAGACGACGTCCTGGTACGTGCCGGGGACGTTGGTGCCCTCCAGCAGGCCCCGCCAGTGCATGACGACGAAGGGGGCTCCGGCCGCGGCGACGACCGGGACCATCGCCGGGTCGGCGAGGCCGCCGCTCACGTCGTTGACCAGGGCGGCGCCGGCCGCGAGCGACTGCTCGGCGACGGAGGCGCGCATGGTGTCGACGGAGATGGTCACGCCTTCGGAGGCGAGACCGCGGACGACGGGGATGACCCGCCGCAGCTCCTCGTCCTCGTCGACGCGGGTGGCGCCGGGGCGGGTGGACTCGCCGCCGACGTCGACGAGGTCGGCGCCCTGGGCGACCAGGTCGAGGCCGTGCTTGATCGCGGCGGTCGTGTCGAACCAGCGGCCGCCGTCCGAGAACGAATCGGGGGTCACATTGACGACCCCCATGACCGCGCAGCGGTCCCAAACGGGGAGGTTGGCTACGTGGCCCCGGCGGACCTGCGACGTGCTCATGGCCTCAAGCCTAGGCCCTTCGGCGGCGGCGGGATTTCGCGGGTTTGGCGGCCTTCGCCGGAATCGGTACGGGCGTCGGCGCCCGCTTCGGGGCGGCGGGCCCGTGCGGTGAGGCCGGTCTCGCGGGTCCAGATGGCGCAGCCCGTCTCGGAGCAGTCCACGACGGCGGGTGTCCAGGAGTGGGTCCGCGCCTCGTCCATGAAGCGCTCCATGGCTCCCGGCCACGCCTCCACGTCGCCCTCGGGGTCGCCCTTGGCGAGCATCACGCCGGCCACCACCCGGTAGTGGACGGCGGCCTTGCCGCTGGGCGAGAACACGACGCCCTTGCCAGGGGCGGCCGGGCCCTCGGGGCGGAACGCGATGTAGAGCGTGGTGAGCGCGGTGAGCAGGCCGAGCGCGCCGAGCGAGAGGGCGACCGTGTCCGCCGTGCGGCCCGCGTACTTCAGGGGCCCCGCCATGCCCAGCAGGCCGCACAGGACGTGCTCCAGGCGGTCCACCAGGCTCGGGGCGTCGGCGACCCGCTCCGGGTGCGCGCTGACGACGGCGAGGCCGATCAGCAGCGAACCGGCGCCCATGAGAACGAAGTTGGCCAGGGCCCGCCAGCGCCCGCGCGGGTCGGGCGGCGCGTCGAACCGCTCTCTGTCCCGTATCAGGAACCACAGCGGCAGCGCGGACAGGGCGGCGCCGAGGAGGCCCACGAAGGAGGGCCGGTACGCGAGCTGTCCGGCGGCGCCGAGCGGCAGCAGCACCACCACCGCCCACCAGGCGCGGCGCTCACGGCGCCGCAGCATGTGCGCGAGCATGACGAGCAGCACGCCGCAACTGAGCAGGAGGGCCGCCGCGTACGGGCCGAGGGGGCCCGGCAGGGCCTCGGTGACGGTGCCCGCGCGCGTGCGCTGGAACCGGGGCAGGACGCCGGCCGCGAGGTCCGCGCCGCCGGCCAGCAGGCAGGCGCCGGCGATCAGGGGCAGTAAGGCATCGGGGTGGGGGCCGGGCCGCAGCGCTGAGCCGGGGCCCTGCGCGGGGCGGAGCCCCTGGGTGCGGCCGAGGCCGTGGGCGAGGGCGAAGCCCTGGACGTGCCTGCGCGCGCGGCCGCGCTCGTCGCCGTGGTCGAGGCCGTGTGCGCGGCGCGGCCTGGAGGCCCCGCGGGCCCCGCGTGCTCGAAGGGGCCCGTGATCTCCGCGGGGCCCGCGCGTCGTCCGGCTCATACGGCTCGGTGCCCCTTCCGGTCGTTCTTCGGGAAACGCGAATACGGTGCCGAATGGGGCATCCGCGACGTGCGTCCTTTAGGACGGGGAGAGAGGGCGCCCGGTTCATTCGCGACGGACATTCGCGGGCACGACTGCTCGGCCGAGGGGCACAACTGCCCGACCGGTTCGGCCCTTGGCTACTTGAGCAGTTGCTCCACCGTCTCCAGGTCGACCTCCGCGCGCGGGATGTCCCGCGCGTCGGCGGCGGTGGAGCGGCGCAGCGCCTCGTGCAGCCGGGCCGGGGTCAGCACGCCGAGGAAGCGGCCCTCCGCGCGCTCGTCGATGACCGCGATCCAGCCCGCGTCGTGCTGGAGCATCGTCGCGAACGCCTGCTTGAGCGGGGCGCCGACGGGCAGCCAGGCCTCCATGCGGCGCGCGTGCTCGCGTACGGAGCCGGTGCCCACGCGCGCGTGCTCGGCGGAGATCCAGCCGTGCAGGTTGTTGTCGTGGTCCAGGACGACGGCCCAGCGGGCGTCGAGCTCCTTGGGCAGCGGGTCGTCGAGGTGCACCACGGGCGGCTGCTCCAGGTCGCCCTCCTCGATGGGCGTCACGGAGAGGCGCTTGAGGCCGCGGTCGGCGCCCACGAAATCGGCGACGTAGTCGGTGGCGGGCGTGCCGAGGACCGCCGACGGGGTGTCGTACTGCTCGATGCGCCCCTCGCCGTAGACGGCGATACGGTCGCCGAGGCGGACGGCCTCCTCGATGTCGTGCGTGACGAACAGGACGGTCTTGCCGAGGGTCTGCTGCAACCGCAGGAACTCGGTCTGGAGGTGCTCGCGGACCACCGGGTCGACCGCGCCGAACGGCTCGTCCATCAGCAGCACGGGCGGATCGGCCGCCAACGCGCGTGCCACACCGACGCGTTGGCGCTGACCGCCGGAGAGCTGCTCGGGGTAGCGCCCGCCGAACACCTTCGGGTCGAGTCCGACGAGGTCGAGCAACTCGGCGGCGCGCTCACGGGCCTTGGCGCGCTTGACGCCGAGCAGGTGCGGCACGGTCGCGGTGTTGTCGAGGATCGTCTTGTGCGGGAACAGGCCGACCTGCTGGATGACGTAGCCGATGCGGCGGCGCAGCTGGACCGGGTCGACCCCGGATATGTCGTCGCCGTCGAGGAGTATCCGGCCCGCGGTGGGTTCGATGAGCCGGTTCACCATCTTCATCGTCGTGGTCTTGCCGCAGCCCGAGGGGCCGACGAGCGTGACCAGTTCGCCCTCGTTCACTTCGAAGGACAGGTCGTCGACGGCGGCGGTGCCGTCCGCGTACCGCTTGCTGACGTGCTCGAACCGGATCATGGGACCCCATTCTGCCGGGCCGGGGCCCCGGTTGGGGATGCCCCGGCGAGGCAGTCATGTGAAGGCCGTGTTGCATCGGCTCCCGGGGCTCGGCCGTTGTCAGTGGTCACGGCTAGGGTCGTCGTCAGTCGGAAAACGTGCGTGCGGCTGTGCGGGCGGCTGACATACGTTCGGGGAATCGGGGGAGGTGGCGGGCGTGAGCGAGCAGAACTGCCTGGTGGCCAATGACTGGGTGTGCGGGGAGTACGTGCGCACCCGCGGCCAGGAGTTGGTCGACGCGACCGTCCAACATCTCGGTATCACCGCGGCGTCGGTGGTGATCGGTGTGCTGATCTCCTTCCCGCTCGCGCTGCTCGCGCGGCGGGCGCGGGCGTTCGCCGGGCCGGTGCTCGGCGTGACCACCGTGCTCTACTCGATCCCTTCGCTGGCGATGTTCTCGCTGCTGCTGCCCCTGTTCGGGCTCTCGGCGTCGCTGGTGGTCACGGGGCTCGTGCTGTACTCCCTGACGATTCTCGTGCGCAACATCCTGGCGGGGTTGCAGTCGGTTCCGCAGGAGGCCAGAGAGGCTGCGCGCGGGATGGGGTACGGGCCGCTGAGGCTGCTGTGGGAGGTCGAGCTGCCGTTGGCGCTGCCCGCGCTGCTTGCGGGCGTGCGGATCGCGACGGTCTCGACCGTGGCGCTGACCACGGTCGGCTCGATCGTGGACTACGGCGGGCTCGGCACGCTGATCGTCGGCGGGTTGCAGAGCGACTTCAAGGCGCAGGTGCTCACCGCGTCCGTGCTGTGCGTGCTGCTCGCGGTCCTGGCGGACCTGCTGCTGCTCGGCGTGCAGCGGTGGCTGACGCCGTGGACGCGGGTGGCGGGGACCGCGAAGGCGGCGCGCGGTTTGCGCATACGCGGGCTCCGCGGCGGTGACGGCGCGGCGGGCGTCGGGCCGGAGCAGGCGGACGAGCCCGAGAAGGCGGCGGCATGAACGCGATATCGGGGGCCTACGACTGGCTGGCCACAAGCGCCAACTGGCAGGGCGAGAAGGGGGTGTGGCACCGGCTGGCCGAGCATCTGTACTTCTGCGGTGTCGCGCTGGCCGTCGCCTGTCTGATCGCCCTGCCGCTCGCCCTGTGGCTGGGGCACCTCGGCAAGGGCGGCGCGCTCGCGATCAACATCTCGAACGTGGGGCGCGCGGTGCCGACGCTGGCCGTCCTCGTGCTGCTCACGCTCACCCCGCTGGGCCGGCACGGCGATGTGCCGACGCTGATCGCGCTGGTGCTGTTCGCGGTGCCGCCGCTGCTCACCAACGCGTACGTGGGCATGCGGGAGGTCGACCGGTCCGTGGTGGAGGCGGCGCGCGGCATGGGGATGAGCGGGCGGCAGGTCTTCGCCCGCGTCGAACTGCCGTTGGCGTACCCGCTGCTGATGACCGGGCTGCGGTCCGCGACGGTGCAGGTGATCGCGACGGCGACGCTGGCCGCGATGGCCGGGGAGGGCGGGCTCGGGCGGATCATCACCGCGGGGTTCAACCTCCAGGACACGCCGCAGGTGGTCGCCGGGGCGGTGCTCGTGGCCGCGCTCGCGCTGGTCGCGGAGGGCCTGTTCGTCCTGGCGGGGCGGGTCTTCGACCCGATGCGGCGGCGGGCGTGAGCCAAGGATTCAGGTGTGTTTTCGGTACCGGCAGTGCGACGAGGAGAGCGATGAACAGCAGAACGCGTCGGGTGGCCCTGGCGGCCGTGGCCGTGGGGGCACTGACCGCGGGGCTCACCGCGTGCGGCGGTGACAGCCTTGAGGGCAAGGACGGTGCGAGCGGGTCGGGCGAGGCCGGAAAGGGCAAGATCGTCATCGGCGCCGCGCGGTTCACCGAGGCCAAGGTGCTCGGTGAGCTGTACCGGCAGATATTGGCCGACGCCGGGTACGAGGCGTCCGTCAAGACGGTGGAGAACCGGGAGATCTACGAACCGCAGCTCGCCAAGGGCGCCATCGACGTCGTGCCCGAATACGCGGCGACGCTCGCCGAATTCCTCAACCTGGAGAAGAACGGGGCGGACGCCGAGCCCGTCGCGTCGAGCGATGTCGACGACACGGTGGCCGCGCTGCGCAAGCTCGCCGAACCGGAGGGCCTGAAGGTTCTGGACGCCGGAGAGGCCGTCGATCAGAACGCGTTCGCGGTGAGCAAGAACTACGCCAAGAAGCACAACCTGAAGACGCTTTCGGATCTCGGCAAGTCCGGCCAGAAGGTGAAGATCGCCGCCGGTGACGAATGCGAGACCCGGCCGTTCTGCGCCCCGGGCCTCAAGAAGTCGTACGGGATCGATGTCACCGGAATCGACCCCAAGGGCGTCGGCACCACGCAGTCCAAGCAGGCGGTGAAGAACGGCACGGACCAGTTGGTCCTGACGACCACGACCGACGCGACGCTGGACAACTTCGACCTCGTCCTTCTCGAGGACGACAAGAAGCTGCAGAACGCGGACAACATCGTTCCGGTGGTGAACGCCAAGGACGCGGGCGACAAGAAGATCGCGGAAGTCCTGGGCAAGCTGACGAAGACGCTCACGACCGACGATCTCATCGAGCTGAACAGGAAGGTCGACGCCGAGCGGCAGAAGGAAGCCGATGTCGCGAAGGAGTATCTGGAGTCCAAGGACCTCGTCGGAAAATGATCTTGAAAGTTGTCCGGCGATGATGATCGTGACGACGCTGTTCGGTTTCCGCGGCGGTAAGCGACCTTGTCGGCACGGGCGTTAGGTGGTTTCCGTGACAGGTGTGTCCGAATTTTGCCGGGCGGGGCTTCGTGATTCGCCTACGCGCGGTAAGTTTCTGGCCATGCCACGTGGACGCCACCGCCATTCCCCGCCCCTGCACCGCCTCCTGCCTCCCACGGTGATCGCCGGCGCGCCTCTCGTCTGCGCGGGCGGCGCCTGGCTGTCCGCCGATCCGCTCGTCCTCAGGAGCATCGCCGCGGCGGCCGCCGCGGCGGCGGTGGTCGGCGCCGTGGTGATGCGCCGCTGGGACAAGCTCGCGGGCAAGCGGGTCGCCGAGCTGACGCGTGGCGCCGCGAGCGAGCGCTGGCGGCACGAGGAGGCCGTGGCGGAGCTGGAGGGCGACCTCGACGAGTCCCGTGAGCTGCGCGCCCGCCTCGAGGGCAAGCTGCGCGCGAAGCGGGCCGAGCTCGCCAAGCTGCGCAACGAGCACGCGGAGCTGCTGCGGCGGTACGCGAACGCGGAGACGGAGCGGGCCAGCGCGCTGGAGGGCCGTCGCCGGCTCGCGATAGAGGCCGCCGCCCCGGCGCGGGCGCTGCCGCCCGTGCCCCCGGCCGTACCGGGACGGCCGACCCCGGAGATGTACCGGCGGGCCGGCGCCGTCCTCGACCGGCTCGCCCGGCCCGCCTCCGAGGCCGCGGCCGTTGAGGAGACCGATTCGCAGGGGAAGCCCCGCGCGGCGGCCGGCCACTTCACGGTGCCGACCGCCGCGATGGTCGCGCCCGCCGCGCCCGCGCGGAAGGCCCCCCAGGGCGGCTTCGACTTCTTCGGTTCGGGCGCGGCCGCCGGGCACGCGCTGCGCAAGGACGAGGACCTCGCGGACGTCGTCGGCGCGGAGCTGGCGGCCGAGACCGACGCCGAGGTGGAGGCCAGGGCCTCCGAGGGCGTCGAGGACCGGTCCTCCGAGGGCGCCACGGCTCCTGAGGAGGCTCCGGCGGCCGAGGACGTCACCGCCTCCGAAGAGGCCGAAGAGGCCGCACAGGCGGAGGACGCCACCGCCTCCGCCGGCGACGAGCGTGAGCAGCAGGTCATCGACCTGACCGAGCACGACGAGACGGAGCAGATCGACATGGGCGAGCTGAGGTCGGCGCTGCGGGCCTGAGACTGCGCGCGTGACGCACCAGGCGTCACGCGCCGGGCGTGCCATTCAAGGCGTGCCATTCAAGGCGTGACGTCCACGGCGTGACATCGGAAGAGGGGCGGGGCGGCTGCGTGCCGGCCCGCCCCTCACCCGTTTCACCCGTGGTCCGCCATCCACCGGTCCGGCCGCGCGTCCCGCCGCCCCGTACGGGACCGGTCGGCCTGCGCCCGCAGCAGCTCCGCCGCCTCCTGCGCGTCCCGCAGCCGGGCGGTCACCGTCTTGTTGGCGCCCGTGTCGAGGTGCAGGTCGGCGACGCGCCAGTACCGCCCCCAGGGCCCCTGCGTGACGCGCACGCTCTGCACCTTGGCGTGCGGGACGAGCGAGAGGTGGCGCTGCAACAGCCCGTGGCGCGCGGCGAACACCGTTTCCGTGACGGCCACCCCGTAGCCCCGCCACCAGACCGGCACGCACCAGCGCCCCCGCCGCGGCGCCCGCGCGAACTCGCCCGGCTTCGGCACCGCGACGCCCGGCAGGATCCGCGCGACGACGTCCTCGGCCCGCTCGCGCGGCGCCACCGGCACCAGCACCGTGTTCGAGGACCCGGCGACGTGCAGCTCGACGCGGACCCAGCCGCGGCGCCGCCACAGCAGCGGTTCGACGATCCGTACGGTCTGGACCCGGCCGGGCGGCACCGTCTCGTGCTCGCGGTCGAGCAGCCCGTGGTCGATGCGCAGCCCGTCCTGGGACTCGCCGACCGTCCAGTCGTACTCCTTGATGAACCGGCCCGCGCTGTTGGTGAACGCCCCGCCGGCCAGCGGCACCGCGACCGCGATCACCGTCCACAGGTTGTGGGTGACGAACCACAGGACCGTCGGCACGACGAACGCGGCGAGCACCATCGCCCAGGGCCCGCCGGTGAGCAGCAGCGCCACCGCGAGCATGCGCGGGGGCGTGTGCGCGATGGGGCGCGCGGGGGCCTCGCCCACGTCCCGTGCCGACTCGGGCGCGAATCCGGCGGCGCGGGCGAGGAGTTCGGCGCGCAGGTCGCGGGCCTCGCGCTCGCCCAGGAAGGCGAGTTCGTCCTTCTTGTTGGCGCCCACCACGTCGAGCTTCAGCTTGGCCACGCCGACGAACCGGGCGAGGAGCGGCTGCGTGACGTCCACCGCCTGGAGGCGGTCGAGCCGGATGTGGGCGGTGCGGCGGAACAACAGGCCCGTACGGATGCGCAGTTCGGTGTCCGTCACCGCGAAGTGCGTGAACCACCAGGTGAGGAACCCGTACAGAGCGGCCGCCGGCACGAGCACGGCGAGGCCCAGGAGCAGCGTGGTGGCGGTGAGTTGGGCGAGCTGGCGCTGCGCCTGGTCCATGTCGTGGACGGCCCAGCCGAGCAGGATCGCGATCGGTGCCCACGCGCGGCGCAGCGGCGTGACGGGGTGCAGGCGCCGCTCTCGCAGCCTTTCGGCGGGCTCCTGGTCCTGGGCGTCCGCGGGGACGCGGGAGGCCGTCACAGGCCCGCCGATCGGGCCTCGCCGAGTTCGGTGAGGCGGTCGCGCAGCCGCTCGGCCTCGGCGGGCGCGAGGCCGGGGATCGTGGCGTCGGTGGCCGCGGCGGCGGTGTGCAGTTGCAGGCTGGCCAGGCCGAACTTCCGCTCCAGCGGGCCGGAGGACACCTCGACCAGTTGCATCCGCCCGTACGGCACGATCGTCTCCTCGTGCCACAGGATGCCGCGGCTGATCAGCAGGTCGTCGGCCCGCTCCGCGTACCGCCACGAGCGCCAGTTGCGCCCGAGCATCACCCAGCCCCACAGCAGGACCGCGAGCGGGAGCGCGGCGAACGCCGCCCAGCCGGGGCCCGCGAAGAGGGCGAGCAGCACGGCGGTGGCGGCCGTCAGCGGCACCAGCCATACGAGCAGCAGCAGACGGCGCAGTCTCAGCAGGCCGGACGGCAGCCCGGTCCACTCCTGCGCCGGTGCCTCGGTCGGGCCCGCCGCGCCTGTCGCCCCTGTCGCCCCTGTCTCCATGGATGCACCCTACGTACGAGAGACTGTGTCCATGACGCCCACGACTCAGGCCACGGTCGGCATCGGTGGTGCCGCGGAGAGCACCGACATGGTGCTCAACATCGGTCCGCAGCATCCTTCCACCCATGGTGTGCTGCGCCTGCGTCTCGTGCTCGACGGCGAGCGGATCCAGCACGCGGAGCCGGTCATCGGCTACATGCACCGCGGTGCGGAGAAGCTCTTCGAGGCGCGCGACTACCGGCAGATCGTGATGCTCGCCAACCGCCACGACTGGCTTTCCGCGTTCTCCAACGAACTGGGCGTCGTGCTCGCCGTGGAGCGG
The DNA here is from genome assembly GCF_054724165.1 of Streptomyces sp. BYX5S. Classification (NCBI taxonomy): domain Bacteria; kingdom Bacillati; phylum Actinomycetota; class Actinomycetes; order Kitasatosporales; family Streptomycetaceae; genus Streptomyces; species Streptomyces sp. BYX5S. The sequence continues at coordinate 373,272 of NZ_CM138829.1, forward strand.
ATGCTGGGCATGGAGGTGCCGGAGCGCGCCGTGTGGCTGCGGACGCTGCTCGCGGAGCTCAACCGGGTGCTCAACCATCTGATGTTTCTTGGTTCGTACCCGCTCGAACTTGGCGGAATCACACCGGTCTTCCACGCCTTCCGGGAGCGCGAGGAGCTCCAGAACGTCATGGAGGAGGTCTCCGGCGGGCGCATGCACTACATGTTCAACCGCGTCGGCGGCCTCAAGGAGGACCTGCCGCTCGGCTGGACGACCCGCGCGCGCGAGGCCGTCGCCTCGGTGCGCTCCCGCATGGACGTCTACGACAACCTGGTCCTCGGCAACGAGATCTTCCGGGGCCGTACGCGCGGGGTGGGCGTGCTGTCCGCCGAGGCCGCGCACGCCTACGGGGTGAGCGGCCCGATCGCCCGCGCCTCCGGCGTCGACTTCGACCTGCGGCGCGACGAGCCGTACCTCGCCTACGGGGAGCTCCAGGACACCCTGAAGGTCGTCACGCGGCAGGAGGGCGACTGCCTGGCCCGGTTCGAGTGCCTCCTGGCGCAGACGCACAACGCGCTCGCCCTCGCCGACGCCTGCCTCGACCGGATCGCCGACCTCCCCCAGGGGCCGGTCAACCAGCGCCTGCCGAAGGTCCTCAAGGCGCCCGAGGGCCACACGTACGCGTGGACGGAGAACCCGCTCGGCATCAACGGCTACTACCTCGTCTCCAAGGGCGAGAAGACGCCGTACCGGCTCAAGCTGCGGTCCGCCTCGTACAACAACATCCAGGCGCTGACCGAACTGCTGCCGGGCACGCTCGTCGCCGACATGGTGGCGATCCTCGGGTCACTGTTCTTCGTGGTCGGGGACATCGACAAGTAGGCCGTCCGCGTCGACGCCGACGGGCTCGACGAGCCATCCGAAGTCGCCGAGCCCGCCGCGTGCCGTCAGCTCCGCGGCCTCTCCCGCGCCCGCGAGCGCCCGGACGTACGCCGCCGGGTCCCGGGAGGCCAGGGCCAGCGGCGGACGGCCGCCCGTCACGCCCAGGGCGCCCAGGGCGGCGCGCTGCGTGCGCAGGCGGGCCCCCGCGGTGGCCGCGCACGCGTCCAGCGCCACGTGCGCCGTGATGTCGCAGGAGCCGTCGGGCACGGGAGCCGTCTCCCGGCCGTCGCGAAAGCCCGTGAGCGTGCCGAAGGGCGGCCGGGACGCGCGCGTGTGCGCGTAGTCGACCGCGACGGCGAGGCCGCGCTCCAGGCCGCGTACGGCCGCCGCCCAGGCCTCGTCGCGGGGCCGTCCCACCTCGGCGCGCAGGCCCGGCTCGGGCGGCAGCGGCCACCACTGCCGCAGCCAGTGCGCGGACGCCGTGTCGAGGGGCGCGGAGTCGAGGGTCTCCGTGCCGTCCTCGTGGACGAGGACCAGGCGGGGCGTGCCGTCCGCGGCCGTCTCGACGACGTCCAGGGGCACGTTGTCGAGCCACTCGTTCGCGAAGAGCAGACCGGTCACCCCGGTGGGCGGTTCGGCCCGCCACTCGATCCGGTGGTCGAGTTCCGCGGGGCGCTCCGCCTTCTCCACCGCGTACGCACGCGCGCGTGCCGCCACTTTCTCCGGCAGCACCTTCAGGACGCGTGAAACGAGCTCGCCGCGCCCCGCCGCCATGTCGACGAACGCCAGCTCCGCGGGCTCGCCCAGGGCCGCGTCCACCCGGCACAACAGCTCGGCGACGGCCCCGGCGAACAGCGGCGAGGCATGCACCGACGTGCGGAAATGCCCGGCGGGGCCCTCCGGCCTCCGGTAGAAGCCGGCCGGTCCGTACAGCGCCTCTTCGGTGGCCGCGCGCCACCCGCGCGGTGCCACCCCTCGTCCGTTCTCCACGCGTGCAGGCTATGCGCGCCGGGCGCGTGCGCCGCGCGGAGCCTCCACCTTCAGGAGTACGCGCGCCGGGTCCGGATCGGCCCTCCGGTTGACCCCTGCACGCTGCACGCTTCCCTACTCTGGGTTACGTGCAGCGCGTCTACGACTTCCTCCGCAGACACCCGACATGGGTCGACGGCTTCTGGGCCGCGATTCTTCTCGGCATGTCCGTGGTCGCGGGCAGCGGGGTCGGAGGCAACCCGCCGCGCGGGAACGAGGCGGCGCTGATCGTCACCTCCGTCATGCTGTCCGTGGTGGTCACGCTGCGCCGCCGGATGCCGGAGCGGATGCTCGTGCTCGCCGCCGTGGCGGGCCTGGCGCAGCTGGTGTTCGACGTCGAGACCATGCCGGCCGACTTCGCGATGCTGGTGATCGTCTACACGGTCGCCGCGAACGGCGCCCGCTGGGCCTCCCGTGTCGCGCTGGCCGGCGGGCTGTGCGCGGCGCCGCTCGCGCAGCTGCGCTGGCCCGAGACGCAGGGCAGCACGCTCGGCCAGATCGCCGTCGTCGTGTTCACGTCGGTCCCCTTCGCCCTGTCCTGGGTGCTCGGTGACTCGCTGCGCACCAGACGCGCGTACCTGGCCCAGCTGGAGGAGCGCGCGAACCGCCTGGAGAAGGAGCGCGAGGCGCAGTCGAAGGTCGCCGTCGCGGCGGAACGGGCGCGCATCGCACGCGAGTTGCACGACGTCGTCGCGCACAACGTGTCGGTGATGGTGGTCCAGGCCGATGGCGCCGCCTACGTCCTCGACCAGGCGCCCGAACAGGCCAAGAAGGCCCTGGAGACCATCTCGGGCACCGGCAGGCAGGCCCTCGCCGAGATGCGCAGGCTGCTCGGCGTGCTGCGCACCGGGGAGCACGAGGAGGCCGGCGAGTACGTCCCGCAGCCCGACGTCGAGCAGATAGAGGAGCTCGTCGAACAGGTGCGCACGGCGGGCCTCCCGGTCGACTTCAAGGTCGAGGGCACCCCGCGCCCGCTGCCCAGCGGCGTCGAGCTGACCGCCTACCGCATCGTCCAGGAAGCCCTCACCAACACCCGTAAGCACGGCGGTCCGAACGCGGGCGCCAGCGTCCGCCTCGTCTACTTCGACGACGGCCTCGGCCTGCTCGTCGAGGACGACGGCAAGGGCGCCCCGCACGAGCTGTACGAGGACGGGGGCGCGGACGGCCGCGGCCACGGCCTCATCGGGATGCGCGAGCGCGTCGGTATGGTCGGCGGCACGCTGGACGCGGGGCCGCGGCCCGGCGGTGGATTCCGTATCAGCGTGCTGTTGCCTCTCAAGCCCGCCCATTGACACGTACAAGTCCATTGACGCGTACAAGTGAGGACCGCCCGATGTCGATCAAGGTCATGCTCGTCGACGACCAGGTACTGCTGCGTACCGGCTTCCGCATGGTGCTGGCCGCGCAGCCGGACATGGAGGTCGTCGCCGAGGCGGGCGACGGCGTCGAGGCGCTGGAGGTGCTGCGCTCCACGGCGGTGGACGTGGTCCTGATGGACGTCCGCATGCCGAAGCTCGACGGGGTCGAGACGACGCGGCGGATCTGCTCCGAGCCCGAACCGCCCAAGGTGCTCATCCTGACCACGTTCGACCTGGACGAGTACGCGTTCTCTGGGCTGCGGGCGGGGGCCTCCGGCTTCATGCTCAAGGACGTGCCGCCGGGCGAGCTGCTCACCGCGATCCGTGCCGTGCACAGCGGCGACGCGGTGGTGGCGCCGTCCACGACGCGGCGGCTGCTCGACCGGTTCGCCCCGATGCTGCCCAGCAGTCCCGACCAGCCGCAGCACAAGCGCCTGGAGCGGCTCACCGAGCGTGAGCGCGAGGTCATGATCCTGGTCGCCCAGGGGCACTCGAACGGCGAGATCGCCGCGCGGCTTGTCCTCTCCGAGGCCACCGTGAAGACCCACGTGGGCCGCATCCTGACCAAGCTGGACCTGCGCGACCGGGTCCAGGTCGTCGTCCTCGCCTACGAGACGGGACTTGTCCGGGCGGGCGGACAGGGCTGAGCCGCAGCCTCTAAGGTCTGCGCATGCTTCTCTGGATCAACGGGCCCTTCGGAGGCGGCAAGACGCAGACCGCGCACGAGCTGCTGCGCCGATTACCGGGCAGCGTCGTCTGCGATCCGGAGCACATCGGCTTCGGTCTGCACCGGGCGCTCCCCCCAGCGCTGCGTGGCGACTTCCGGGACCTGAGGTCGTGGCGCGAGGGCGTGTACGAGACCCTCGACCTCGCCCTGACCAGGCACGACGGGCATGTCATCGTCCCGATGACGCTCACGGACCTCACGCACCACGACCAGGTCCTGGGCCGGCTGCGCGAACAGGGCCACGAGGTGCACCACTTCACGCTCCTGGCCTCCCGCGAGACGGTGCTGCGCCGGTTGCGCGAGCGCCGCCCCGTGCACGCCCTGAGGCGCGCGCTCGGCAGGAACGCGCCCGCCAGGGGCGAGAGCTGGGCCGAGCGGCAGCTCGACGAGTGCCTGCTGAAACTCCAGGAGCCGGAGTTCGCCGAGCACCTGTGGACGGACGACACGACGGTCCCGAAGACCGCGGACCGGATAGCGGTGCTCTCGGGGCTCACCCTGCGACCGCACACGGGCGGACCGCTGCGGGAGCGGGCGCGCAGGGTCCTCACCGGCCTGCGGCACATCCGCTAGCGAACCCTCGGCGCTCCCTAGCGCAGCACGCCCTCGATGAAGTCCCCGCCGAGCCGGGAGACGACGCTCAGGTCCAGCTGGTGCTGCACGTAGCGGCCGCGCCGCCGCGTCGTGATCAGGCCCGCCTTCTTCAGTACCGACAGGTGCCGGGATATCTCCGGCGCGGACAGGCCGTGCGCGTCGGCCAGCTCGCTCGTCGTGTACGGGCCCCGGGCCAGATGCCGGCACAGCCGCATGCGCGCCGGGTGGGCGAGCGCCGCCATGCGCCGCGTCAGCTGCTCGACCGAGGCCGGTGTCGTGAGCCCGGGGGAGGCGACCGGGTACGTGATCATCGGCTGCCAGCCCTTGCGGTGGAGCACCCACAGATGCGGCCACCCCAGGCTGGTCGGCGTCAGCATCAGATGGCCGCTGCCCGACTCCGTACGCCCGTCGGAGATCTTGTCGACGACGATGGCGGGGCCCGCCTCGTCGAGCGAGACCGCCGAGGACGTCGCCGCGAGGGCCTCCTTGAGCCCCTTGCGGCGCAGCACCTCCGTCTTGTGCCGGGCGTCGGCCGCCAGCTGGTGCCGCACCCGCGCCCAGACGTCCGAGAAGAACGCCTCGTCGCAGTCCTGCATCAGCTCCCGGAACCACGCCCTGATGGCGGGCGGGTCCTCCAGGAGACGCTGGGTGAAGCGGACCTGGGGCGCCCCGCGCGCGGCCGCGAGTTCGAGCGCGCGCTCGCGGGTGCTCGGGTCGTCCAGCCGGTTCACCGCGCGCTCCGCGTACGACGACTGGCAGGTGAACTCCAGCGCCGCGTCCACGAACTCCTCGTCGGAGAGCTTGTCGAGCAGGTCGAGCTCCTCCGTGAGCGTCGCGCCGGGCAGCGTGCGCCGCCCCGGTATCCCGGCGGACGGCGTGAAGACGTCCGAGAACGTCGTCCGCCACAGGAAGTCGGCCTCGCACATCCGGTCCGCGAGGCACGGATCCAGGCACGCCGCCACGCTCGTCGTCCACCCCTGGAGCCCCGGGTGATGGGCGGGCTCCGACAGCGCGTGCAGCGCCATGCCCAGCTCGGCCAGGGGCGAGGGCACGACGTGGATCCGCTCGGGCGTCAGGCCCGTGATGTCGATGCGCACGCTCATGACCCCATGGTGCACGGCCCCACTGACAGTCGGGCCGTCGATTGACGGCTCCCGTCAATCGACGTGACCGCACGGCGCCGCCGGACGCAGTCTCGTACCCATCGGCCCCGAACGGCAGCAAACGGGCTCATTCCGGGGCGCAGCGCGACAATCGAGATGAAGAGCGAGGTGTTCGACATGAGCGTCACCCAGCAGTACGCGATCGACCTCTATCGCGCCGCTCAGCGCGGCGAAGCCGCCCCGCCGGCCCCCGGACGGCACGACGTCGCCGCCCTCCGCGAACTGCGCGACTACCGCCGGTTCCGGGCGGTCGTGGCGGAGCGCCCCGCCCGCGGCCGGATCCGGGCGGCCCTGACCCGCCGCCTGTCGGGACGGCGCGGCCACCCGGCCGGTTGCTGAGCCCCGCCCCTACGAGGGGGATCCGCCCCCGCTACGAGGGGATCCGCCCCACGAAGTCCGCGACGGCCGCGCGGACGTCGTCGGGGCCCCACTCCAGGCCCGCCGCGGCGACCGTGACCTCCGTGGCCGCGAGCCCCGGCACCGCGCCCTCGTCCGCCCAGCGCGCGAACAGCGCCGTCCGGGTCTGTTCGGCCTGCGCGATCCCGGCCTCCGTGAGCGCGTCGGCGGCGTAGGGCAGCCAGACCTTGAACTGGTGCGTGTGCGGCACCTCCGGGAACACCCGCGCCCCCGTGACACCCGCCTGCGCGAACCCCTCGCGCAGCGCCCGCGCGACCACGCGCGCGTGCGCCACGTACTCGGGCAGCCGCGGCAGCTCCCGCTCCAGGCCGGCCAGCGCCGCGATCGCCTGCGGGAACTGCTGGAAGACCTGGCCGCCGTAGCGGTGCCGCCAGGCCCTGGCCTCGCCGACCAGCGACTGCGGGCCCGCGAGCACCGCGCCGCTGAGGCCGCCGAGCGACTTGTAGAACGACACGTAGACGCTGTCCGCGAGCTCCGCGATCTCGTCCAGCGGGCGCCCGAAGTGCGTCGCGGTCTCCCACAGCCGGGCGCCGTCGAAGTGGATCACGGCGTCCCGCGCGCGTGCCGTCTCGCAGACCTCCTCCAGCTCCTCCCAGGTGGGCAGCGTGAACCCGGCGTCCCTGAGCGGCAGTTCGAGCATCAGCGTCCCGAACGGCTCGTCCAGGCCGTGCAGGTCGTCGGCGCTGATCTGGCGCGCCGCGCGCGTGGGATGCACCGTGCGCAGCCCCGCCACCGCCGTCAGCGCCTCCCGCTCGTGCACCTCGGGGTGCGCCAGCGGATGCAGGGCCACCGTGGCGTCGCCGGTGCGGCCCGCCCAGCAGCGCAGCGCCACCTGCTGCGCCATGGTGCCGGTGGGGAAGAACGCGGCCGCCTCCTTGCCGAGCAGCGCGGCGACCTTCGCCTCCAGGTCGGCCACCACCCCGTCGCCGTAGACGTCGACGCCGTCCCCGAGGTCGGCCACCTTCGACGCGGCTTCGGTCAGGCTGTTCCAGCGCTCACCCACCGTGGCCTCGTTCGGCCTGCGGGCCAGCGTCCGCCCGGCGCCGCGCAGGGCCGCGATCAGCCGTTCGGCCTGGTTCTTCTCGGAGGTGGCAGAGTTCTCGGCGGTTCCGTACATCCGTCGATCATGACGCACCCACGTGCGCTTGCCCACAGCCTGTGGACAGCCGGGGCCCGCTCCCACAGATAGCGTTAACATGACGAGAAATCGTCCGGTACCCCGAGCGGACTGGAACGGAAGGCCATCGCCTCGTGACACCACCCCCTCCGAACCCGCGATCCGAACCAATGGACCCCAAGGACCGCCCCGCCCGCCTGACCGTCGGCGTCGTCGGCGCGGGCCGCGTCGGCCCCGCCCTCGCCGCGTCCCTCCAGCTCGCCGGGCACCGCCCGGTCGCCGTCTCCGGGGTCTCCGACGCCTCCGTGCGGCGGGCCGCGACACTGCTGCCCGACGTGCCCCTGGTGCCGCCCGCCGAGGTCCTCGCCCAGGCCGACCTGGTGCTCCTCACCGTCCCCGACGACGTGCTGCCGGGCCTGGTCGAGGGCTTCGCCGAGACCGGCGCCGTACGTCCGGGCCAGCTGCTCGTGCACACCTCGGGCCGGTACGGCGCGAAGGTCCTCGACCCCGCCCTGCGCGCGGGCGCCCTGCCGCTCGCGCTGCACCCCGCGATGACGTTCACCGGCACCGCCGTCGACGTCCAGCGCCTGGCCGGCTGCTCGTTCGGCGTGACCGCGCCCGAGGAGCTGCGGCTCGCCGCCGAGGCCCTGGTCATCGAGATGGGCGGTGAACCCGAGTGGATCGCCGAGGAGAACCGCGCGCTCTACCACGCGGCCCTCGCGCTCGGCGCGAACCACCTGGTCACCCTGGTCGCCGAGGCCATGGAACTGCTCCGCGAGGCGGGCGTCGGCGCCCCCGACCGGATGCTCGGCCCGCTGCTCGGCGCGGCCCTCGACAACGCGCTCAGGTCCGGCGACGCCGCCCTCACGGGCCCGGTGGCGCGCGGCGACGCGGGCACCGTCGCCGCCCACGTCACGGAGTTGCGCAAGCACGCCCCCCAGACCGTCGCCGGCTATCTCGCGATGGCCCGCGCGACCGCCGACCGCGCGCTCGCGCACGGCCTGCTGAAGCCGGAGCTGGCCGAGGACCTGCTGGGCGTCCTCGCGACCGGCGCGGAGGAGACCCGATGAGCCCCACCAGGACCCCCGCCGAGCCCCTGAAGACGTCGCGCACGCGGCTCCTCCACCGGGGCGAGGACATGCGGGCACGCACGCGTACCGGGCAGCGCGTCGTCGTCATGACGATGGGCGCCCTGCACGAGGGCCACGCCACCCTGATCCGCTCGGCCAGGGCCCGCGCGGGCGCCGACGGCGAAGTGGTCGTCACCGTCTTCGTGAACCCGCTCCAGTTCGGCGCGGGCGAGGACCTCGACCGCTATCCGCGCACCCTGGACGCCGACGTCCGGATCGCCGAAGAGGCGGGCGCCGACGCCGTGTTCGCGCCGTCCGTCGACGAGGTGTACCCGGGCGGGCAGCCCGAGATCCGGATCACGGCGGGCCCCATGGGGGAGCGGCTCGAAGGCGCCTCCCGGCCCGGCCACTTCGACGGCATGCTCACCGTCGTCGCCAAGCTGCTGCACCTCACGCGCGCGGACGTGGCCCTCTTCGGCCAGAAGGACGCGCAGCAACTGGCCCTGGTGCGCCGCATGGCGCGCGATCTGAACTTCGACGTGGAGATCGTCGCCGTGCCCACGGTCCGCGAGGACGACGGGCTCGCGCTGTCCTCCCGCAACCGCTACCTGTCCCCGGCCGAGCGCCGCAGCGCGCTGGCCCTCTCGGGCGCCCTGTTCGCCGGCCGCGACCGGCACGCCGCGCAGGAGGCCCTTCGCGCGCGTGCCGCCGAGAGCCCGACCCCGCGCGCGCGGGCCAGGGCGCTCGGCAAGATAGGCGAGGCCCGCGCCGCCGCCGACGCGCACGCCGTCGCGACCGCGTCCCCGGGCCGTCCCTCGGCCGTCCTCGCGGCGGCCCGCCAGGTCCTCGACGAGGCCAAGCGCCTCCAGCCGCCGGTGGAGCTCGACTACGTCGCGCTGGTCGATCCGCGCGACTTCACGGACGTGACCGACGGCTTCGAGGGCGAGGCCGTCCTCGCGGTCGCCGCGCGCGTGGGCACCACCCGCCTCATCGACAACCTGCCCCTGACGTTCGGAGCCCTCTCGTGACGAGCACAGGCATACGACTGCACGCCCCCGCCCCCGGCTGGAACATCGACGCCGACGTCGTGATCGTCGGCTCCGGCGTCGCGGGCCTCACCGCGGCGCTGCGCTGCCAGGCCGCGGGCCTGCGTACGGTCGTCGTCACCAAGGCCAGCCTCGACGAGGGCTCCACGCGCTGGGCGCAGGGCGGCGTCGCCGCGGCGCTCGGCGAGGGCGACACCCCCGAGCAGCACCTGGACGACACCCTCGTCGCCGGCGTCGGCCTGTGCGACGAGGCCGCCGTGCGCACGCTCGTCACCGAGGGACCCGACGCCGTACGCCGCCTCATCGCGACCGGCGCGCACTTCGACGAGTCCGCCGAGGGCGACCTCGAACTGACCCGGGAGGGCGGCCACCACCGCCGCCGCATCGCCCACGCGGGCGGCGACGCGACCGGAGCGGAGATCTCCCGCGCGCTGGTCGAGGCGGTCCGCGCGCGTGGCGTGGAAACCGTCGAGAACGCCCTGGTCCTGGACCTGCTGACGGACACCGAGGGCCGCACCGCCGGTGTCTCCCTGCACGTCATGGGCGAGGGCCAGCACGACGGCGTGGGCGCCGTCCTGGCGCCCGCCGTGGTCCTCGCGACCGGCGGCATGGGCCAGGTCTTCTCCGCCACCACGAACCCGCACGTCTCCACCGGCGACGGCGTCGCGCTCGCCCTGCGCGCGGGCGCCGAGGTCAGCGACCTCGAATTCGTCCAGTTCCACCCCACCGTGCTGTTCCTCGGCGCCGACGCCGAGGGCCAGCAGCCGCTCGTCTCCGAGGCCGTCCGCGGCGAGGGCGCGCACCTGGTGGACGGGGACGGCGTGCGCTTCATGGTGGGCCAGCACGAACTGGCCGAGCTGGCGCCCCGCGACATCGTCGCCAAGGGCATCACGCGCCGCATGCAGGAGCTCGGCACCGAGCACATGTACCTGGACGCGCGGCACTTCGGCGCCGACATGTGGGGGAACCGGTTCCCCACGATCCTCGCGGCCTGCCGCGCCCACGGCATCGACCCGGTCACCGAGCCCGTCCCGGTCGCCCCGGCCGCGCACTACGCCTCCGGAGGCGTCCGCACCGACCTGCACGGCCGCACCACGGTGCCGGGCCTGTACGCGTGCGGCGAGGTCGCCTGCACCGGCGTCCACGGGGCGAACCGGCTGGCCTCCAACTCCCTGCTGGAGGGCCTGGTCTACGCCGAGCGCATCGCGGACGACATCGAGCGGCAGCACGCGGAAAACCGTCTCCCCGCGCGCGTGCCCGCCCCGGTGGAGCACCCGCGGACCCCGACGCACCCGCTGCTGCCCCCGGAGGCGCGCTTCGCGATCCAGCGCGTGATGACGGCGGGCGCGGGCGTCCTGCGCTCCGCCGACTCCCTCGCCGAGGCCGCCGCCCAGCTCGGCCGCATCCACGCCGAAGCGGTCAACGCCCTGACGGAGAACGGCAAGACGGCCGAGCCCGGCGTCGACACCTGGGAGGCCACCAACCTCCTGTGCGTGGCCCGCGTCCTGGTCGCCGCCGCCCGCCGCCGCGAGGAGACCCGCGGCTGCCACTGGCGCGAGGACCACGCCGACCGGGACGATGCGAACTGGCGCCGCCACATCGTCGTACGCCTGAACCCGGACCGGACTCTGGCCACGTACACCACACCCACAGCAGACTTCCCCGCAACGGCAAAGAACCCTCAGGAGCAGTGACCGACGTGAGCGCCACCCCCGACCTCCCCATGGCAGACGCCGACAGCGGCGGCTGCGGCGACAACTGCGGCTGCGCGCAGGGCATCGACGGACACGCCGACGACGTCATGGAGTGCGGCCTCGACCCGTCGCTCGCCCAGCTGCTGCTCGACGCGGGCCTGCACCCGGTCGAGATCGAGGACATCGCCCACATGGCCATCACGGAGGACCTGGACGGCGGCGTGGACGTCACGACCGTCGCCACGATCCCCGAGGAGGCCGTCGCCACCGCCGACTTCACGGCCCGCGAGGCGGGCGTCGTGGCGGGCCTGCGGGTCGCCGAGGCGGTCATTTCCGTCGTGGCCACCGACGAGTTCGAGGTCGAGCGGCACGCCGAGGACGGCGACCGGGTCGAGGCCGGCCAGAAGTTGCTCTCCGTCACCACCCGCACCCGCGACCTGCTGACCGCCGAGCGCACGGCGCTCAACATCATGTGCCGCCTCTCCGGCATCGCGACGGCCACGCGCGCGTGGGCGGACGTGCTGGACGGCACCAGGGCGAAGGTCCGCGACACCCGCAAGACGACGCCGGGCCTGCGCTCCCTGGAGAAGTACGCGGTCCGCATGGGCGGCGGCGTCAACCACCGCATGTCCCTGTCGGACGCGGCCCTGGTCAAGGACAACCACGTGGTGGCGGCCGGCGGTGTCGCCCAGGCCTTCCAGGCGGTGCGCGACCGGTTCCCCGGGCTGCCGATCGAGGTCGAGGTCGACACGCTGCACCAGCTGCGCGAGGTCCTCGACGCGGGCGCCGACCTGATCCTCCTGGACAACTTCACGCCGGGCGAGACCGAGGAGGCCGTGGCGGTCACCGACGGCCGCGCCCTGCTGGAGTCCTCCGGCCGCCTCACGCTGGAGAACGCCGCCGCGTACGCGAAGACGGGCGTCGACTTCCTCGCCGTAGGAGCCCTCACCCACTCCTCGCCGATCCTCGACATCGGCCTCGACCTGCGCGAGGCGGACGCCTGATGCTGCTCACCATCGACGTGGGCAACACCCACACCGTCCTCGGCCTGTTCGACGGCGAGGAGATCATCGAGCACTGGCGCATCTCCACGGACGCGCGCAGAACCGCCGACGAACTCGCCGTCCTGCTCCAGGGCCTGATGGGCATGCACCCGCTGCTCGGCGACGAACTGGGCGACGGCATCGACGGCATCGCCATCTGCTCGACCGTCCCCTCGGTCCTGCACGAGCTGCGCGAGGTCACCCGCCGCTACTACGGCGACGTCCCCGCCGTCCTGGTCGAGCCCGGCATCAAGACCGGCGTGCCGATCCTCATGGACAACCCCAAGGAGGTCGGCGCCGACCGCATCATCAACGCGGTCGCGGCCGTCGAGATGTTCGGCGGCCCGGCGATCGTCGTGGACTTCGGTACGGCGACGACCTTCGACGCGGTCTCCGCGCGCGGGGAGTACGCGGGCGGCGTGATCGCCCCCGGCATCGAGATCTCGGTCGAGGCCCTCGGCATGCGCGGCGCCCAGCTCCGCAAGATCGAGCTGGCCAGGCCGCGCAGCGTCATCGGCAAGAACACGGTCGAGGCGATGCAGGCGGGCATCGTGTACGGGTTCGCGGGCCAGGTCGACGGCGTCGTGAACCGGATGGCGCGCGAGCTCGCGGACGACCCGGACGACGTGACCGTGATCGCCACGGGCGGGCTGGCGCCCATGGTCCTCGGCGAGTCCACCGTGATCGACGAGCACGAGCCGTGGCTGACGCTGATCGGCCTGCGGCTGGTCTACGAGCGGAACGTGTCGCGGCTCTGAGGCTCTGAAGCGCTGGAGGCGCCGCTGTCACCGGAGGGCGGGGCGCGCCCGGAAATTGCCGGTTAAGCCGATTTGTCCGTAATAGGCCGTACCGTCATTTCATGCCCACGCCCTACGGAAACCGCGGCGGCATGGCGTTCGGTGCAGAAGAGCTGCGTGTGCTCCGACGCGCCCTCGCCCTCGCCCTCCACCCCAGCCCCGCCTCGGACGAGGACGTCCGGGACTGTCTCCGGCTCGCGGAGTCGCTCGACGAGGCGACCCAGGAAGGCCTCCGCCTGCGGGCCTTCCTGCGCTCCGACCTCGACCGCTACCGGGCCGCCCTGCCCGGCTCCGCGCCCGGCTACCTGAGCCTTCTCCAGGAGGCTCTGGCGGCGGGCCACAAGCCCGGCGCCGACGACCTCGCGGCGCTGCGCGCGCTGCCCGGCAACCCGGCCGCCGCGGCCCTCCTGGACCGTTGTAGCGCCCTGGCCGAACAGGGCGTACGGGACAAGCTCGACGCGCGGTACCGCTCCCGCGTCCCGGCCTCCCGCACGTACCTGCTCGCCCTCCCCGGCGGCCTCTCGGCGGCGAACCCGCAGGGGCCCTCCAGGCCGGCCCCCGGAACGCCCCAGCGGCCCGTCCCGACCCCGGCCGAGGTCTTCCCGCCGAAGCGCCGCCCCGCCCAGCCCCCGGCCCCGTCGCGGGAACTGGCGGCGGGATAGCTACTCTGGAGACATGGACTACGTCTCCGCGCTCGTGCCCCCGGTCGTGATGGCCGCGTTCTTCATCGGTCTGATCGTGACCATCGTGAAGTCGCAGGGCGGCGACAAGAAGAACAAGGAAGACGCGGCCGTCGACGCCGCCTACGCGCGCGCGGAGGCCGCCCAGCAGGGCGGCGGCACGCAGCCCAGCGCCGGCGCCTGAGACCGCCGCGACCTGGTACGAACCGCACTGAGGGGCGCCCGTCGGGCGCCCCTTTTGTGGTTGATTGGCGACTGACGCCACGTCCCACGTTGAATTACCGACTTCTCCCACTATTGTGCTTCTCGTGCCGCGCCCCTTGGGAGAACTCGAAGACGCAGTGATGACGCGGGTGTGGAAGTGGAACCGCCCGGTCACGGTCAGGGAAGTACTGGAGGACCTCCAACAGGAACGGTCCATCGCCTATACGACCGTCATGACCGTATTGGACAATCTCCATCAGAAGGGCTGGGTGCGCCGCGAAGCGGAAGGCCGGGCCTATCGATATGAGGCGGTCTCCACCCGCGCCGCGTACTCGGCCGCGCTGATGAACGAGGCCTGGGCGCAGAGCGACAACCCCGCCGCCGCGCTCGTCGCGTTCTTCGGGATGATGTCGTCGCAGCAGCGCGAGGCGCTCAGGGATGCCATGCGGATCGTTCAGCCCGAAGTACCGGGCGAAGAGGCCGCCGAAGTCCCGTCGGGCCCCGAGCAAGCGGTCGGCGAGGCCGGGCGATAGCGTCCGGACATGCCAGCAGAGCTCCCCGAAGTCGTGTCAGCCGTCGAATCGACCGCTAAAGCGGTCACCGTACGGAGGGCGAGGACGGCCGATGTGCCGGAGGTGCGCCGCCTGCTGGACGCGTACAGCCGTCAGGGGATCCTGCTCGACAAAGCCACCGTGACGCTTTACGAGGACATCCAGGAGTTCTGGGTCGCGGAACGCGACGACAACGCCGCGGTGGTCGGCTGTGGAGCCCTGCACATCATGTGGGAAGACCTCGCGGAAGTCCGCACGCTCGCGGTGGATCCCCAGGTCAAGGGGTCGGGTGTCGGACATCTGCTGCTGGAGAAGCTTCTTCAGACCGCACGCTGGATCGGTGTTCGGCGCGTTTTCTGCCTCACCTTCGAAGTCGAGTTCTTCGCGAAGCACGGCTTCGTGGAGATCGGAGAGACGCCCGTCGATACGGTTGACACCGATGTCTACAGCGAGCTGCTGCGTTCCTATGACGAGGGCGTAGCAGAGTTCCTCGGACTCGAACGAGTGAAACCGAACACCTTGGGCAACAGCCGGATGCTTCTGCATCTGTGATCGCCGCCGGACGGTATTCCGGCATCCGTGCTTGTGCGGTTCCCTATGTCCGAATCGCGCATGTTTTTGGGTCCGCTGGGCAGTGTTCAACTCCGGGATCTCTCCCGGATCTCAGCCAGGGGTTTGTGTTTTTCGGGCAAAAGCGGTTTGCTTTCCGACGTACTGCAGTACTGCATATAACAAGGGGACGGCGAAACAGCGGCCGTGGTCGCGGGGCCGCCCTTCAGATTTCGATGAAAGGAAATCCGGTGGCACAGAAGGTTCAGGTCCTTCTTGTCGATGACCTCGACGGTGGCGAGGCGGACGAGACCGTGACGTTCGCGCTCGACGGCAAGTCGTACGAGATCGACCTCACCACCGCCAATGCGGACAAGCTCCGCGGCCTCCTCGAGCCGTACCTCAAGGGCGGTCGTCGCACCGGTGGCCGTTCGAGCGGCCGGGGCAAGGCGCGCGCGACGTCCGGTGGCAACCAGGACACCGCGCAGATCCGCGCGTGGGCGAAGGACAACGGATACGAGGTCAACGACCGCGGCCGGGTTCCCCAGTCGATCCGTGAGGCCTACGAGAAGGCCAACGGCTGACTGGACGGCCGCATGGGCCGCTTTGTCGAAGTGTTCGCCGGCGCGGCCGCGCCGCGACGAAGGCGGGCCCGGTGGCAGTGTGTCGCCGCCGTGTCCACGAGGCGTACGAGATCGGGGGCGCCCCCACCGCCCCCCACGACCGACCAGGTCGAGACGGCCGTCAGGCTCGTCAGGGCCGGTAGCACCGGTTCCACCTCGCAGCCGGGCTCGGGGGGCCGCACCCAGACGGCGGCCTCCTGCGAGCCGTACCAGCCCGGAGGCGTCGGCGCGTCCATGAGACCGCCCGCTCCGACGGCCACGAGGTCCAGGGGCACCGCCCCCCACTCCAGCCAGTCGAGCAGCCCCGGCACCTCCTCCGCGCTGCCCGGCGCGACCAGGAGGCGCATCGTTTCCCCGCGCACGGCCACCGGTGACCGGGGATCGAGTCTGCGCAGCATCGCGAAGCCGGCGTCGGCGGGCACCTCCAGCACGTCGAAGCGCAGCCCGGTGCGCAGCATGACGCCGTCGGGTCCGGGCGTCGTCGCCCAGCCGAGCTCCTCCTCGTACCACTGCCGGACCGGATCGCGTCCGGTGTCGGTGAGGGGCTGGCGGGGGGCGGGAACGGTCGTGCCGGAAGTGGGGACCATGCCAGGAGCAACAGCCACCGGGCCGCCGGGGTTACGCGCTGTCGCCGTACGCTTGCGCTGTGTGTCCGAAATGGGGGCGTACGGACGTGTTGGGCGGCGCAAAGTTGTTCGCCCGTAGCGGAGGGAACCGGCGCGCGCCGCATGGAGTGTCAGTCCGTGCGGGTAAGACATTCCCTAGTGGGAGGGGCGACACGAGCGGGAGAGGCGGTCCGCGTTCGCCATCGGCGTAGTGATGGTGAGGGTATCTGCCTGGCCTGCGGGAACATCGTCTCGCACCATCGGGTTGGAGCAGTTGTCGGCGTTCGGGGCAGGAGGCCATGAACGGGTGTCGGCAGATGGAATGAGCGGTCCCCGCTTGCGGGACTAAGCTGCGGAAGGACAGGGAGGGGACCGACCCCTAACTGCCTGACCGCTCTGAGGAGCGATTAACGATGTTCGAGAGGTTCACCGACCGCGCGCGGCGGGTTGTCGTCCTGGCTCAGGAAGAAGCCCGGATGCTCAACCACAACTACATCGGCACCGAGCACATCCTCCTGGGCTTGATCCACGAGGGCGAGGGTGTCGCCGCTAAGGCCCTGGAGAGCCTCGGGATTTCGCTCGAGGCGGTCCGCCAGCAGGTGGAGGAGATCATCGGCCAGGGCCAGCAGGCCCCGTCCGGCCACATCCCCTTCACCCCCCGTGCCAAGAAGGTCCTGGAGCTGTCGCTCCGCGAGGCCCTTCAGCTGGGCCACAACTACATCGGCACGGAGCACATCCTGCTCGGCCTGATCCGTGAGGGCGAGGGCGTCGCCGCCCAGGTCCTGGTCAAGCTGGGCGCAGACCTCAACCGGGTGCGGCAGCAGGTCATCCAGCTGCTCTCCGGTTACCAGGGCAAGGAGACCGCCACCGCCGGCGGTCCTGCCGAGGGCACGCCCTCCACGTCCCTGGTGCTCGACCAGTTCGGCCGCAACCTGACGCAGGCCGCTCGTGAGTCCAAGCTCGACCCGGTCATCGGGCGCGAGAAGGAGATCGAGCGCGTCATGCAGGTCCTGTCGCGCCGGACCAAGAACAACCCGGTCCTGATCGGTGAGCCCGGCGTCGGCAAGACCGCCGTCGTCGAGGGCCTCGCTCAGGCCATCGTCAAGGGCGAGGTGCCCGAGACCCTCAAGGACAAGCACCTCTACACCCTCGACCTCGGCGCGCTCGTCGCCGGCTCCCGCTACCGCGGTGACTTCGAGGAGCGCCTGAAGAAGGTCCTCAAGGAGATCCGCACCCGCGGCGACATCATCCTGTTCATCGACGAGCTGCACACGCTGGTCGGTGCGGGTGCCGCCGAGGGCGCCATCGACGCCGCGAGCATCCTCAAGCCGATGCTGGCGCGCGGTGAGCTCCAGACCATCGGTGCGACGACGCTCGACGAGTACCGCAAGCACCTGGAGAAGGACGCGGCCCTCGAGCGCCGCTTCCAGCCGATCCAGGTCGCGGAGCCGTCGCTGCCGCACACGATCGAGATCCTCAAGGGCCTGCGCGACCGCTACGAGGCCCACCACCGTGTCTCCATCACGGACGAGGCCCTCGTCCAGGCCGCGACCCTGGCCGACCGGTACATCTCGGACCGCTTCCTGCCGGACAAGGCGATCGACCTGATCGACGAGGCCGGTTCCCGGATGCGCATCCGCCGGATGACCGCGCCGCCGGACCTCCGCGAGTTCGACGAGAAGATCGCGGGCGTGCGCCGCGACAAGGAGTCGGCCATCGACTCCCAGGACTTCGAGAAGGCAGCTTCGCTCCGCGACAAGGAGAAGCAGCTGCTGGCGGCGAAGGCCAAGCGCGAGAAGGAGTGGAAGGCCGGCGACATGGACGTCGTCGCCGAGGTCGACGGCGAGCTGATCGCCGAGGTCCTCGCGACCGCCACCGGCATCCCGGTCTTCAAGCTGACCGAGGAGGAGTCCTCGCGTCTGCTGCGCATGGAGGACGAGCTCCACAAGCGGGTCATCGGCCAGAAGGACGCCGTCAAGGCGCTCTCGCGGGCGATCCGTCGTACGCGCGCCGGTCTGAAGGACCCGAAGCGTCCCGGTGGTTCGTTCATCTTCGCCGGTCCGTCCGGTGTCGGTAAGACCGAGCTGTCCAAGGCGCTCGCCGAGTTCCTCTTCGGTGACGAGGACGCGCTGATCTCCCTCGACATGTCGGAGTTCAGCGAGAAGCACACGGTTTCGCGGCTCTTCGGTTCGCCCCCCGGTTACGTGGGCTACGAAGAGGGCGGCCAGCTGACGGAGAAGGTGCGGCGCAAGCCGTTCTCGGTGGTTCTCTTCGACGAGGTCGAAAAGGCCCACCCGGACATCTTCAACTCGCTGCTGCAGATTCTGGAGGACGGTCGTCTGACCGACTCCCAGGGTCGTGTCGTGGACTTCAAGAACACGGTCATCATCATGACGACCAACCTTGGAACCCGTGACATCTCGAAGGGCTTCAACCTCGGCTTCGCGGCCCAGGGCGACACGAAGTCCAACTACGAGCGCATGAAGAACAAGGTGTCGGACGAGCTCAAGCAGCACTTCCGTCCCGAGTTCCTCAACCGTGTCGACGACGTCGTCGTCTTCCCGCAGCTCAGCCAGGGCGACATCCTGGAGATCGTCGACCTGATGATCTCGAAGGTGGACGAGCGCCTGAAGGACCGCGACATGGGCATCGAGCTCTCGCAGTCCGCCAAGGAACTGCTGTCGAAGAAGGGCTACGACCCCGTGCTCGGCGCGCGTCCGCTGCGGCGCACGATCCAGCGCGAGGTCGAGGACAGCCTGTCGGAGAAGATCCTCTTCGGCGAGCTGCGGCCGGGCCACATCGTGGTCGTCGACACGGAGGGCGAGGGCGAGAACAAGACCTTCACCTTCCGCGGCGAGGAGAAGTCGGCGCTGCCGGACGCTCCGCCGATCGAGGACGCGGCTGCCGGTGGCGGCCCGAACCTGAGCAAGGACGCGTAACCCCTCCGGGGCGAGCGTGAACCGGGTGGGCCCGAGCTGTTCCTGAGGGAACGGTTCGGGCCCGCCCGGTTTTGCGTTCAACGGGGGTGGACGGTGACCTCGGCGTGGGGGAAGAGGCGGGCGTAGGGGGCGTGGTCGTGCACGGTGTCGGGGCCGGGGTAGACAGTGACCTCGCGGACGGCCGGGAACAGGTGCGCGTGGTCCACGAACTGGTCCGGGCCATCCGCGAGATGGAGGCCGAGGGTGCCGATACGCGGGAGTTCGGGGAGCGGGTGCGGGGGCAGATCGTCCACGACCAGGTACAGCGAGCCGAGCGAGGGGTGGTCGGCCAGCCGGTGCCAGTCGGCCGCGGTCAGGGGGCCGGCGTCCGCGCCGATGGTCAGGTGGTGCAGACCCGGTAGCGCGTCGAGTCCCCGCAGGCCGGTCTCGCCGATGGCGCCCTGGGCGAAGAAGAGGCTGCGGAGGCTCCCGGACACCGGGACGGATTCGGTCAGCGTGGAGCCCCGCAGGGGCAGGATCACCGACAGGGACGCGAGCCCGGTGAGTTCGCGCAGCCCCCGCACGGTCGGCAGGTACCGCGCGGTGAAATGGTGCAGCGGCAGCTCGGCCAGGAAGGCGAGGTCGCGGACCTCCGGAACGTTGGCCAGCGTGAGCTCGCGCAGGGCCGGAAAGCCCGCCAGCGGGGCCAGGTCGTCGACCAGGGGGTTGTTCTGGAGAGCGAGGTGGGTCAGCTCGCGCGTCGGGGCGCTCGTGAGGATCTCCGCGAGCGAGTAGGCGCCTCGCAGGTCCAGGCGCTGCCACCGGGGCATTCGGGCGGTCGCCTCCCACTGCTCGCGGTTCTGGACCGTGAGGTCGAGTCCGCTCCGAGAGAGATGGGTCAGGATCTCGGCGGCGTACTCCTCGGTGTCGAACCGGTGCCAGGTGCCCACCAGTTGGCTGCGAACGTCCAGTGAGCCGTGGCACCTGAACTTTCGCAGCACCGGGATCGCGCCGTCCCCGCCGAGGAGCGACGCCGTGATCACCACCGCGCGGGCCTCGCGGTCCGTCAGCCCTTCCGGGCCGGGCAGCAGTTCCAGTACGAACGGCCCTGCCTGGGCCAGGCGTTCTGCCTCCCGACGGGTACGCGGCGGGATCAGGGCCGCCGCCCGCCCCCGCACCTCCTCCACCACCTCCTGGTCCACGGACGCCGCGTCCTGGAGGCAGGCCAGGGCGAGCAGCGTCAGCCGTGGCACGTCTGCCGCCAGCAATCCCCGCAACAACCTCCCGCGTTCGCGGGACCGCGCATGCGCCACCGCCATCCGCAGCACGTCCTCCCACTGCGTGTCCTCGGCCCGGCCGAGCAGCACGTCGAAGTGGCCCTCCTCGACGGCGTACCGGGCGCCGAGGTGGTCGAGGAACGTGCGGTGGGCGAAGTCGACGATGCCGGGGGCGGGGCTGCGCAACACACCGCTGCGCAGCAGGAGATGGCGCAGGATCGTCGCCGCGTCGCCCTGCGCGGACGCGGCGGGTACGGACGGCAGGGCGCGTTCCAGGAGGGACAGGGCCGTGTCCTCGTCCATTTCGGTGCGGCCCGCCAACACCAGCGAGTACGCCAGGCGTTGGAGGAGTTCGATCTGGTCCTCGGTCTCCAGCTCGATGCCGTCGAGGTGGCCCATGCCGCGCTGCCGGTCCCGTTCGGTCAGGATCATCTGGAGCGCCGCGTCGTACAGGGCCTTGCGGCGCGGCGGGAGGTAGCCGCGGCGGGCCCGGTGCAGGGCGCAGATGAGGCCGCACATCAGCGGGTTGGTGGCCAGGCGCGCCAGGTCCGGCTTGGTGCGCAGCGCGTCGAGCAGCGGCTCCTCGTGCTCGGGGGCGTGCGCCGCGGCGTGCCAGTGGCGCACGAAGGCCGTGACGCGGGGGCGGTCCATCGGGGCGAGGGCGAGTTCGGTGAAGCCGTCGGCGGCCAGCCAGTCGGGGCGTACGGCGGTGGGGCGGGTGGTCAGCAGCCAGCGGTTGCCGGGGTAGCCGCGGACCAGGGCCAGCAGCCAGCTGCGTACGCGGCGGCGGTCGGCGGACGGCACCTCGTCGAGGCCGTCGACCATGACCAGCGCGCGGCCGTCGGTCAGGACGCGCTCCGCCCAGCCGTCGGGCGGCACGTGCGGGCAGTCGGTGGCGCTCAGGAAGTCGGCCGACGACGGGAGGCGGTCGGCGCGGATCAGGGTGCGCAGCGGCAGCACGAAGGGCACGCGGTCCGCGGACGTGACGGCGAGCCACTGGATCAGCGTGGTCTTGCCGGAGCCCGCCTCGCCGCGCAGCAGCACGCGTTCGTTGCCACGCCCCGTGAGCGCCTCCTCGGCGGCGAGCCGCACGGTGACCGGGGTGCCGGCGCCGGGCCCGTCCCCGGGCTCGGGTGCGGCCTCCCGCGTCGCTTCGAGGCTCAGGTAGGCGAGGTCGAGCGGCCAGTTGTCGGCGGCGTCCCGCGCGTCCAGGCCGAAGATCGTCAGGTGGTTGTGGCGGATGGCCAGGTACCGCCGGTAGCGCTCCTCGAAGCTGTGGTCCCGCGTCGCCTCGCTGTCCCGGGCGAGCAGCGCGTCGAGCTTCGCGATGGTCTCGGCCTGCCGTCGGCTCTGCTCCACCAGGGTCCGCGCCACGAAGGTCGACCGCTGGGTGAAGAAGTGCAGGATGTGCAGGCAGGCCCACTCGGTGAGCGAGTCGAGGAAGTACGTGGCGTCGGCCGACAGCTCGGGCGTCGGGGCCGCACGGCGCAGCGCGTGGGCGAGGGCGCGCGGGCCGAGGCGGACCGCCTGGACGTCGTCCATGGACAGGTCGCCGAGCGCGCTCAGGGTGCGGCCGAGGGCGAGGACGACCGGTTCCGTCTCCTCGTACGGGAACGGGGGTTCGCCGGGGCCGCACACGGCGGTGTCGACCAGCTTGCGGGCGAGGCGTTCGAGGTCCGCCTCCGTGAGGGTGCGCTTCTCGCCGTGGAAGGAGACCAGGCCGGACAGGCGCACGGGCCGGTCGGTCAGGCCCGCCCCGGGGCCTTCCTGGACGAGCAGTTTCTTGAGCGCCGGGGCGATCACGCTCGATGCGAGACGGGTGCCGAGGACAGCGGGATCCATGGGTCGGGAGCGTAGCCCCGGTCACATTCGCGTGGGGGTGGATCTTGGTGGTCGGTGACATGCCGCACAGGACCTGGATCACGTACTAACGGAAATAGTGGAACGGGGGTGGCTGCGCGGGGTCGTTACGCGGTCGATGGGTTCTGGTGATTTGTCCGTTTCGAGGTTCAATCTTCAAACAGGCTCCCGGATGGCCTGGGCGTACGGCGATGAAGTGGGGTTAAACCCAGGATGAGGGCATAAATCGGACGACTTCGGTCCCGGTCGGAAGGCCGGTCGACCCGGGACGTTTTCGGGGCGGGGGTACGAAGCCGTGTCGTAGATGGGCGTTTTGGGTGGTGATGGGCGGTGGGGTTACCAAGGGATGGCCGACCCGGCAGCACGACCGAGTGCGCCGGGTCCCCTCATGCCCCCCGAGCCGTCACGGCTTCAGAAGTCCGAGAGGTCCAGCTGTATGTCGAAGCGCACCAAGTCCCACTTCTCCAGCACGTCGATGCTCCGCAAGCGGGCTGCCGTCGTGGCCGCCGGTTTCGGCGTCTCGGCGCTGCTCGGGACCGGGGCCGCGGTCGCCGACACCGCTGACGCCGCCACCCTGACCGGTGCCGCCGCGAGCTCCGTGCAGGCCCAGGCCGACGCGCAGGCCAAGGCCGCCGACCACGCCGCGAAGGCCAAGAAGGAGGCCGAGGCGAAGAAGAAGGAGGCCGAGGAGAAGAAGGCCAAGTCCTGGGTCGACCCGGTCAAGGACTACGAGCTCTCCGCCGGCTACTCGCAGGGCGGCGCCATGTGGGCCAGCGGCCACCACTCCGGCCAGGACTTCGCCGTGCCGGTCGGCACCGAGGTCGTCGCCGTGCACGGCGGCACCGTCGTCAAGGCGGGCGGCAACGGCGCCGGTGACGGCCCCGCGTACGGCAACGCCATCGTCATCAAGCACAGCGACGGCACGTACTCCCAGTACGCCCACCTGTCGCGGATCGACGTGAAGGTCGGCGACAAGGTGGGGACGGGCGACCACATCGCGCTGTCCGGCAACACCGGCAACTCCAGCGGCCCGCACCTGCACTTCGAGATCCGGACGACCGCCGACTACGGCTCGGCCGTCAACCCCGTCTCCTTCCTGAAGAAGGAGGGCGTGAGCGTCTGACCGGCGCCCGCCGCCCCGGCCCGTCAGTCCTGATGGGCCCTGGTGACCAGATCGGAGGCGACTTCGAGGATGGCCTTGCGCTTCTCCTCGGGGTCGCCTTCGACGTCCTTCAGGACGAACATCCCGGCGTGCATCGAGAACAGCGAACTGATGCAGCGCACCCGGTCGGTGAGCGTGACGTCCTCGGGCAGCAGCAGGCCGACGAGGGTCTGCATCCGGTCCTTGAAGTTCGCGCCGATGCTCAGCTCCCGCATCGTCGCCTGGTTCTCCTGCATGAAGCGGAAGAGCGGGGCGGCGGCGGTCAGCGCGATGCTGTAGCGGGTGAGGATCTCCAGCTTCGTCTCCAGAGTGGGCGGCTGGTCCTGCGCCCAGACGATCAGCTCGTCGATCGGCGCCATCAGGTCCGCGAACAGGCTGCCGACGATGTCTTCCTTGGTCTTGAAGTGGTAGTAGAGCGCGGCCTTGGTCACGCCCAGGCGCTCGGCGATCTCCCGCAGCGACGTCTTCTCGTAGCCCTGCTCGGCGATGAGCTCCAAGGTCACGTCCTGGATGCGCTGGCGGGTGTCCCCGCGGCGCTGTTGCGGCTTGCTGCTGCCCGTGACCATCGGCTGCTGCCCTTCGTGCCCTTGTCGGGCCTTGGGAAAAAACTTACTTGACGCCCGGCTAGTTGGCGCTCTACTTTCCCCATTGTAGGTAACTAGCCGGGCGACAAGTAAGTCCCGGGGGGTTCAGGGGAGTGGGGGAACATGACTCAGGCAGCGGCGCAGCCCGCCATATCGGATTCGGACCAGGAACAGGCGAAACAGCCGCGCAGTGTGCGCGTGGTGCTGCTTGCGCTGATGATCGCCATGCTGCTCGCGATGCTCGACAACATGATCGTGGGCACCGCGATGCCCACCATCGTCGGCGAACTCGGCGGGCTCGAACACCTGTCGTGGGTCGTCACCGCGTACACGCTCGCGACCGCCGCCTCCACCCCGATCTGGGGCAAGGTCGGCGACATGTACGGCAGGAAGGGCGCCTTCCTGACCTCCATCGTGATCTTCCTGCTCGGCTCCGTGCTCAGCGGAATGGCCCAGGACATGGGGCAGTTGATCGGCTTCCGGGCCGTGCAGGGTCTCGGCGCCGGCGGACTGATGGTCGGCGTCATGGCGATCATCGGTGACCTCATCCCGCCCCGTGAGCGCGGCAAGTACCAGGGCATGATGGCCGGCGTGATGGCGCTCGCCATGATCGGCGGGCCGCTCGTCGGCGGCACCATCACCGACCACCTCGGCTGGCGCTGGGCCTTCTACATCAACGTACCGATCGGCATCGTCGCCCTCGTGGCGATCACCGCCGTGCTGCACCTGCCGAAGAAGCGGGCCGGCGGGTCCATCGACTATCTCGGGGCCGCGCTGCTCACCGTCGGCATCACCGCGATCGTCCTGGTGACCACGTGGGGCGGGACCGAGTACGCCTGGGGCTCCGCCGTGATCATGGAGCTCATCGGGATCGGGGTCGCCGCGCTCGTCGGGTTCGTGTTCTCCCAGACGAGGGCCGCCGAGCCGATCGTGCCGCTGCACATCTTCCGCAGCCGCAACTTCACGCTGATGTCCGTGATCGGCTTCATCACCGGTTTCGTGATGTTCGGCGCGGTGCTCTTCCTGCCGCTGTACCAGCAGGCCGTGCAGGGGGCGTCGGCCACCAACTCCGGGCTGCTGCTGCTTCCGATGCTGCTCGCGATGATGGTCGTCTCGCTGATCGCGGGGCGGGTCACCACCAACACCGGCAAGTACAAGGTGTTTCCGGTGGCGGGCAGCGTCCTGATGATCGCCGGGCTGTTCCTGCTCGCGCAGATGGACACCGGGACCTCGCGGGTCACGTCCGGGCTCTACATGGCCGTGCTCGGAGCCGGGATGGGCTGTCTGATGCAGATCACGATGCTGGTCGCGCAGAACAGCGTGGAGATGAAGGACATGGGCGTCGCGTCCTCGTCCACGACCCTGTTCCGTACGTTGGGGTCGTCGTTCGGCGTCGCCATCATGGGGGCGCTGTTCAACAACCGGGTGCAGGAGGTCATGGCCGAGAAGGCCGGGGCGCTCGGCGGGAAGATGACGGAGCAGTCGGCGCAGTTGGATGCGGCGAGTCTGGCGAGGTTGCCGGAGCGGGCGCGGGACGCGTACCAGTTCGCGGTCTCGTCGGGGACGCACTCCGCGTTCCTGCTCGGCTCCGTGGTGGCACTCGGCTCCCTCCTCGCCGCCCTCTTCGTCAAGGAGGTCGCGCTGCGGGGGGCGGGGCCGGAGGACCGGGTGGGGTAGGCGCGCCCAAGCCCTTCGGGCGTTTGAGGGGCGGGTGCGGGGGGCTCACTCCAACCTCTCGGGTGTTCGAACCCCTCGGGTGTTCGAGGAGCGGTGCCGGGTCTCCCCTTCAATCCCTTCAGGCGTACGAGGAGCGGTGCCGGGTCCCCAATCAAGCCTCTCCGGCGTTTGAGGAGCGGGGTCTGGGGCGGAGCCCCAGGGCGGGCGACGGTGCCGGTGGTTGCGGCCTCGGGGCTCCGCCCCGAACCCCGCTCCTCAATCGCCGGAGGGGCTGGAGTGGGGACACCCGAGCCTGGAGGGCTGCCGGAGGAGCCCAGGAGGGCTTGGTGGCGGCGGCGTCGGCGCCCGAAGCGCTGCCGGAGAGGGCCGGCGGCGCTCAGAGGTGGCGGGAAGGCCCCGGAGGGGTTAGTCGGGGAGGCGGATGATGGGGAAGCTCCCCGTATTGGTCGGCGCATGCTCCGGAAGCCAAAGAACCGCCACCGCCCCCTCCGCGGGAGCCCCACCGTCCTCCACCCCCTGCGGCCGAATGTTCCGGAACGTCAGCCGCGCGCCAAGCACCCGCGCCTGCCCCGCCGCAATCGTCAGCCCCAACCCGTGCCCGTGCCCCGCACGATCCGCTGCACCGGTACGGAACCGGCTCGGCCCCTCCTCCAGGAGATCCTCCGGGAACCCGGGCCCGTGGTCGCGCACCCGCAGCACCCGGCCCTCGACACTGACCTCGATCGGCGGACGCGCGTGCTTCGCCGCGTTGGCCAGCAGGTTGAACAGGATGCGCTCCAGCCGGCGCGGATCCGTCGTCACCTCCGACTCGTGTATCACCCGGACCGTGACCCCGTCGGCGGCGCGCGCCGCGACCCGGCGCTCCACGAACTCGCCCAGCATGATGTCCTGCAACTCGGCCCGCTCGGCCGCACTGTCCAGCCGGGCCACTTCCAGTACGTCCTCGACGAGCGTCCGCATCGCCTGCGCGCGATCCTTGACCAGCTCACTGGGGCGCCCCGGCGGCAGCAGCTCGGCCGCGGTCAGCAGCCCGGTCACCGGCGTGCGCAGCTCGTGCGCGATGTCGGCGGTGACCCGCCGCTCGGCCTCGAGGCGCTGCTTCAGGGCGTCCGCCATCGCGTCGACGGCCTGCGCCAGATCGTCCGTCTCGTCCCGTACGACACCGCCGATGGCACGGCGCACCCGCACATCGCTCTGACCCGCGGCGACATCGCGGGCCGCGCTCGCCGCCTTGCGCAGCCGGCGCGAGAGCTGACCGCCGATGAGCACACCGAGCGCGCTGCCGCCGAGTACGACGGAGATCGAGCCGATGAGCAGCGCCTTGTCGAGGTCGTCCATGACGGTGGCGCTGCGGTCCGCGAACCGCGAGTGCACCGAGAGGATCTCGCCACTGCTGAGCGGCACCGCGGCCCAGATGTCGGGAACGCCGGAGGCCGACTCCGACACGAAGGTGACGCGGCGGCCCTCCCGGGCCTTCGCGCGCAGGTCGTGCGGGAGCGCCGGATCGTCCACCTCGAAGCCGACGGGCAGATTCCCGCCGCGCGCCTCGTACTGCCGCTGCACGAACTGGATGCGCTCGTCCTGCACGTCCCGCGCGTTGTCCAGCATCGAGACGCGGGCCGCGTTGTGCACGACGAGGCTGAGTGCCACCGCGACGAGGGCGCCTACGAAGGCGATCGCCACGCTGATCTTCCACCGCACGCCGGTCCGCAGACCGTGCGGAATCCACGAGCGGCCGCTCGTCCGCGCACCGGACGGCTGCCCCGCGGGCCGCGTGGCGCGCGGCGCCGGTACGGCAGCCGCCTCCTCGCCCCGCCCCGCGGCGGAGGCGTCCGACCGCTGCGGGTGCCCCGGCCCGCGCCCGCGCCCGATGCCCGCGGTCCCCCTCCTCATATGCGATGCCCCATCGGCCCCACCGAACCCATCGGTCCGATCGAACCCATCGATCCCACCGAACCTGTCGGTCCCGCCGAACTCATCGGCCCCGCCGAACCCATCGACCCCACCGGCCCATACACGCGCTGATCCATCCGCCGCTCAGGCCTTGAGCTTGTAGCCGAAGCCGCGGACCGTCTCGATGCGGTCCTGGCCGATCTTCGTACGCAGCCGTTGCACATGGACGTCGACGACGCGGGTGTCGCCGCCCCAGCCGTAGTCCCACACGCGCTCCAGGAGCTTGTCGCGGGAGAGCACCGTGCCGGGCGCCGAGGAGAACTCCAGGAGGAGACGCATCTCGGTGGGCGTCAGGGCCACCGGCTGCCCGGCCTTCCTGACCTCCATGCCGTCCGTGTCGATCTCCAGGTCGCCGAAGCGCAGCGCGCCGTGGTCGGGCGCGGGGCTCTCCTCGGCCGCAGCGGAACCGGCTCCCGGCCCGCCCGCGTGACCGAAGCGCCGCAGCACGGCACGGATGCGGGCCACGAGCACCGCCCCGTCGAACGGCTTCGTCACGTAGTCGTCCGCTCCGGCCTCCAGGCCGAGCACGACATCGATGGAGTCCGCGCGCGCGGAGAGCATGATCACCGGGACCGTCGACTCGTCGCGGATGCGGCGGCACAGGGAGACACCGTCGAGCCCCGGCACCATCACGTCGAGCAGCGCGATGTCCGGCCGGTCCGACCGGAACGCCTCCAGGCCCTTGAGCCCGTCCGGCATCGCGGTCACCACGAACCCGTCGCGCTCCAGGGCGAGCTGGGTGGCCTCGCGGATGACGTCGTCGTCCTCGACGAACAGGACGTGCGTCGGCTCGCTCTTGCGGTCACCGCCCATGGCGCCCATCCGTTCTCTCCTCCACCACGTAGGTCAGCCGTCGTCGTCCGAGGGCGAGGGGGCCGCCCCGTCCACCGCGCTGCTGTAGTCGTTGTGCGTGCGGCTCTCCTGGGCGAAGTGGTCCCCGTTCCACCGGTACGTGAGGATTTCCTCGCCCGAGGGGGAGGCGACCGAGTCGCCCTTCTCGTACACCTGCTTCGTCACCACGAGATCACCCCGGTCGATCTCCGCGTACACCGGGGGCTCCTCGGCCCGGAACACATTCTTGTACGTGCCGCCCACGTCGCGATACACGTACGAGCCGATGCCCACCGCGTCTCCGCAGGTCATCACGTTGACCACGACGTCGCTGCCGGAGCTGCCAGAACGGCCGGAGCTGCCGGTCAGCGTCCCGTAGCTCACGTCGACCGGGTACTCGTCGGCCACGCACGGCTTGAGGTCGGCCTTGATGTCGGCGCTGACCTCCGGGTCCTTCTTCACCAGGCGGACCGCCTCGGCCGAGGACGGGGCGGACGGCGAGGCGGAGGCGGAGGGCGAGGCGGACGGGCTCGCGCTGCCCGCGACGGCCGTCGAACCGACCGGATCCGTACGGGCCGGGCCCTCGTCCCGGGCGCCGGTGCCACCCGTGGAGCAGGCCGCGAGGAGTCCGGCGCACAGCCCGAGGGCGGCGAGCCCGGCGATCGCCGCGCTCCCCGCCTTCGCTCCCCGCATCAGCAACGCGCGCCCCCGCGCCAGGGACGTACGCCCCCACCACAGGGAAATACGCCCCCTCGACAGGGACGTACGAATCCCAGAGGCACGTGTGCCTAGGCCGCGCAACGCTCCCGCTCCTCACGTTCGAGCGCGCGATCCACCAGTTCCTCGCGGTCCCGCTTCTCCAGCTCCTCACGGAGCCGGGCAAGGGCCCGGTGCAGCGTGCTCTTCACGGTTCCGGCCGACATTCCGAGAGCGGCGGCCGTCTCCTCTGTGGACATCTGCTCCCAGTGTCTCAGCACCACGACACTGCGCTGCTTCGGAGCCAGCACCTTCATGACGTCCATCAGCAGCGCGCGGTCCGCGTGCTGCTCCGTCGAGTCGTCGACCGAGGACTCCGGGAGCTGCTCGGTCGGCACTTCCTCCAGCTTGCGGGCCCGCCACCACTCGGTCCGCGTGTTGATCATGACGCGGCGCAGATACGCGTCCGCCAGGCGCTTGTCCGCTATGCCGTCCCACCGCCCGTACGTCCGCACGAGCGCCGTCTGAAGCAGGTCCTGCGCGTCGACCGGATCGGGGACCAGCCGCCGGGCACTGCGCAGCAGAGCGTCCTGACGCGTCCGCACGTACTCCTCGAACCCGAGCACCTCACCGCCGTGCGCCATGATCAACTGCCTCCCGATTCCCGCTCAACCCCGTGGTTCCGCACAGATCGTGTGCGGCTACGAGGAAGAAGTTACGGAGGAGTTGTCACGGCGTTGTCCGCGCCGGCCACCGGCGAACGCACGACTGTCCGTCGGTTGTGTAACGAACGTAAGAGCGAGCCAAGAGGCGGCGCCGGGCGGGCCCGGAACCGCCCCCGGATCAGCCCAGCGGAAGCCGGTACAGACCGCCCGCGAGCGGTTCCACCAGCCCGTCGTCGACCAGCCCGTCCAGGGCCCTGGCCCGCTGCACCGGCTCGTCCCACACCCGGTCGAGCGCGGCCTGCGGCACCGGTCCGACGGCCTCGCGCAGCACCGCCAGCAGCTTGCCGCGCACCTGCCGGTCGGTGCCCGCGTACGTCTGCCCGCGCCGCGGCGGGCCCTCGTGCGCGGGCTTGCCCGCGAGCCGCCACGCGCACATCGCGGCGATCGGGCAGCGGTGGCACTCCTCGTTCTTCGCGGTGCACACCAGGGCGCCCAACTCCATGGAGGCGGCCGCCCACTTGGCGGCCGTGTCGTCCTCCTCGGGCAGCAGCGCGCGGGCGAGCTTGCGCTCGGCGGCGGTCGTGGCGTTCGGCGGGTACTGGACACCGCCCACGGCGCGCGCGAACACCCGCCGCACGTTCGTGTCGAGCACCGCGTGCCGCTGCCCGTACGCGAACGAGGCGACGGCGGCCGCCGTGTACTCGCCGATGCCGGGCAGCGCGAGGAGCTGCGCGTGGCTGGTGGGGACGTCGCCGCCGTGGCGTTCCGTTATGGCGACGGCCGCGCCGTGCAGGCGCAGGGCGCGGCGCGGATAGCCGAGCCTGCCCCAGGCACGGACGGCCTCGCCGGGCGCCTCCGCGGCGAGGTCGGCGGGGCGCGGCCAGCGTGCGAGCCACTGCTCGTACACCGGGAGCACCCGGTTCACGGGGGTCTGCTGGAGCATGAACTCGCTGACCATCACGCCCCACGGGCCCGCCTCGGGGCGGCGCCAGGGCAGGTCGCGGGCGTGCTCGCTGAACCAGTCGATGACCGGTGCGTGGAGATCGGCGTTCTCGGGGGTCTTCGTGAGCGCAGTCATGGCACTTCCGATCCTGCCATGCGAACGAGCGGGCTCCGGGCGGGCGACACCGTCCCGGTCGCCACGGTGCGCCGTGCGCCCCCGGAGCGCCCCCTCACTTCCGTCAGCGCCGGTGCGCGCCGTGCCGCGGACGGGAGGCGCCCGACGCGTGCTGCCCGGACCCGGCGGGCCCCGGACCGGCGAACCAGAGCACCAGCCCGTTCCGCGATCCGCGCATCGCCTCGACCACCCGCGCTCCCGGCCGGGTGAGCAGACGTACGAAGAGGATCGCGACGAGCGTGCCCAGCAGCAGGCCCGCGGCGACGTCGTGCGGGTAGTGCACGCCCACGAAGACGCGCGAGAAGGCCATGAGGATCGCCATCGGCACCGTCAGCCAGCCGATCCTGTGCCAGGCGAGGGCGAGGCCCACGGCGGCCGCGGCGGCGATGGTCGCGTGGTTGCTGGGGAACGACCAGTCGCCGTACGCGGGGCAGTCGATGAGCGGAGCCACGGCTCCGGCGACGGCCCGGCACGGGCGTTCCTCGTCGATCGCCGACTTGAGCGACTCACTGATCACGTAGGCCACCGCGGTCCCCAGCGGCGCGAGCACCGCGACGGCGAGCGCCCTCGGGTCGTCCCTCCGCGTCCGCCACCAGGCGACGACGAAGAGCACGGCGAACAGCAGCAGACCGAGTTCGGTCCACACCTCCATGAGGTGCTGGACCCACGACGGCGTGTCGTGAGCG
Organism: Streptomyces sp. BYX5S; assembly: GCF_054724165.1. NCBI lineage: Bacteria > Bacillati > Actinomycetota > Actinomycetes > Kitasatosporales > Streptomycetaceae > Streptomyces > Streptomyces sp. BYX5S. The sequence goes on from NZ_CM138829.1 coordinate 404,823, forward strand.
AAGTCGAGGATGCCGCGATACAGGTCGGAGTCGATGGTTCCCATGGTGACGGACAGTATGCATGACCCCTGGACCGTCACATCCGGCGATGGCGGGGCAGCGACGAACGCCACACGCGTGATGATGATCCGGAAAACTTGGTGCCCTTGGCGGCGGGTGGCACCGGACAACGGCCCGATCTCTCGTAAGGTTTGAGCCGTGGGATCTCTGCGCAATCCGATCGGGCCGCTTCCCTCCTCCATCTATTGGCGACGGAGGGTTGTTCTGCTGTCCATCGTGGCGCTGCTCGCGCTGCTGATCGTATGGATCGTCAACTGGGGCGGCGGGGGCGGGAACAACGGCGCGGAGGGGCCCGGCGGCAAGCAGCCGACGGAGTCCATCACGCCCGGACCCTCCGGCTCGGGGCCCGCGATCAGCGAACACCCGGGCGGGCGCGACGAGTCGGGCGGTTCCGGAGACGGCTCCGGCGACGGCTCGGGTTCGGGGTCCGGCTCGGGCGACGGGGCCGGTTCCGGTGACGGCGCGGGCTCCGGCGGCGGGTCCGACGACGCGGCGGGCGGGGACGGCGGCGACGGCAACGGCGGTACGTCGTCCGGGGACCAGGTCCCGGCCGGGTCCAAGCTGCCCGACTGCACCGCCGGTGGGGTGTCCCTGAAGGTGCGCAGTGTCCACAACTCGTACGCGCCCGGGGAGAAGCCGAAGCTGAAGCTCGTCGCGGAGAACACGACGGACAAGTCCTGCAAGGTCGATCTCGGGCCGAAGACCGCGGTGGTCACGATCACGAAGGCGGAGGCGGACAAGCCGTTCTGGTCGTCGGACGACTGTCCCGCCGGGGCGGGGAGCCTGGTGCTGAGGGCCCCTGCGGGGGGTTCGGTGGAGCGGGATCTCACGTGGGACCTGCGGCCCAGCGCCCCGCGGTGTGCGACTCCGTCGGCCGGGGTCGCGGGGCCGGGGACGTATCTGGTCGAGGTGAAGGCGGCGCAACTCGCCGCCGTGCAGACGTCGTTCGTCCTCAAGGAGGACTAGGGCACGACAGACCCTAGGCGCCGCGCCCCTCCGGGGTGGGCGTCACGGGGCGCTGCCCCGGACCCCGCTCCTCAATCGCCGGAGGGGCTTGATGGTGCGCATGTGCGCTTATACGTAGCGTTCCAGGATCGAGGACTCCGCCAGGCGGGAGAGGCCTTCGCGGACGCTGCGGGCGCGGGCTTCGCCGACGCCGTCGACCGTCTGAAGGTCGTCGACGCTCGCGGCGAGGAGCTTCTGGAGGCCGCCGAAGTGCTCGACCAGGCGGTCGATGATGGCGCCGGGGAGGCGCGGCACCTTGGCGAGGAGGCGGAAGCCGCGCGGCGAGACCGCGGAGTCCAGCGCCTCGGGGGAGCCGGTGTAGCCCAACGCCCGTGCCACCGTCGGCAGTTCCAGCAGCTCCGCGTGGCTGAGCGAGTCCAGCTCGGCCAGGGCCTCCGGGACCGTGCGCGAACGCTTGGCGGTGGGCTCGGGCACGTAGTCCCGCACCACCAGCTCGCGCTCCGGCTCGACGCCCGCGATCAACTCGTCGAGCTGGAGCGCCAGAAGGCGGCCGTCCGTGCCCAACTCGACGACGTACTCGGCGATCTCCGTGGCGATGCGGCGCACCATCTCCAGGCGCTGCGCGACCGCCGTGACGTCCCGGACCGTGACCAGGTCCTCGATCTCCAGGGCGGAGAGCGTGCCCGCCACCTCGTCGAGGCGGAGCTTGTAGCGCTCCAGGGTCGCGAGGGCCTGGTTGGCACGGGACAGGATCGCCGCCGAGTCCTCCAGGACGCGGCGCTGTCCGTCCACGTAGAGGGCGATCAGGCGCATCGACTGGGAGACCGAGACGACGGGATAGTTGACCTGCTTGGAGACCCGGTCCGCCGTGCGGTGCCGGGTGCCCGTCTCCTCCGTGGGGATCGTCGGGTCCGGCACCAGCTGGACGCCGGCCCGCAGGATCTTGTCGAGGTTCGAGGAGACCACGATCCCGCCGTCGAGCTTGCACAGCTCGCGCAGGCGCGTGGCCGTGAACTCCACGTCGAGGATGAACCCGCCGGTGCACATCGACTCGACCGTCTTGTCGGAGCCGAGGACGATGAGTCCGCCGGTGTTGCCACGGAGGATGCGCTCCAGGCCGTCACGCAGGGCGGTTCCGGGCGCGACGGCACTCAGGGCGGCGCGCATCAGACCGTCCGCGCCGGAGCTTCCGCCGGACTTGCCGGGAGTTGCCGCCCGGTCGTTGGCTGCCACTGCACTCCTCCGGATCGCAGACTTTGGGGTGCCCTGGGGCTCGGGGCCTGCGTCCGGCGCTGCGTGCGCACGGGCGAGACCAGGGCAAAGTCTACCGGCGCTGCTCCGGCTCCCGTGGGGCCTCTCGACGACGACCCTTCGGCAGCACCCTGAGCGCGTCCCCTATATCGGCGACTTCCAGGACCTTCATACCGGCCGGGACCTTTCCGGGATCGGCCGGTACGAGGGCGTGGGTGAACCCGAGGCGGTGCGCCTCGGCGAGCCGGCGCTGCACGCCGGTGACCCTTCTGACCTCGCCCGCAAGGCCCACTTCTCCGATCGCCACGAGGTTCTTCGGCAGCGGGGTGTCGCTCGCGGCCGAGGCCAGGGCCAGCGCCACCGCCAGGTCGGCGGCCGGCTCGGTCAGCTTCACGCCGCCCACCGTCGCCGAGTAGATGTCCCTCTTGCCCAACGCGCTGATCCGTCCGCGCTGTTCGAGCACGGCCAGCATCATCGACACGCGGGAGGTCTCCAGGCCGGACGTCGTGCGGCGCGGGGAGGGGATCTGCGAGTCCACCGTGAGCGCCTGGACCTCGGCGACCAGGGGCCGACGGCCCTCCAGGGTGACCGTCAGGCAGGTGCCGGGCACCGGCTCGTCGCGCCGGGTCAGGAACAGGCCGCTGGGGTCGGCCAGGCCCGTGATGCCCTCGTCGTGCAGCTCGAAGCAGCCGACCTCGTCCGTCGTCCCGTAACGGTTCTTGACGCCGCGTACGAGCCGCAGGCGCGCGTGCCGGTCGCCCTCAAAGTTCAGGACGACGTCGACCAGGTGCTCCAGGAGGCGCGGGCCCGCGATGGCGCCCTCCTTGGTGACGTGGCCGACCAGGAGCGTGGACATGCCGCGCTCCTTGGAGGCGCGGATGAGCGCCCCGGCCACCTCGCGGACCTGGGCCATGCCGCCGGGTGCGCCCTCGATCTCCCCGGACGCGACGGTCTGTACGGAGTCCAGGATGAGCAGCGACGGCTTCACCGCGTCCAGGTGGCCGAGGACGGAGCCCAGGTCGGTCTCGGCCGCCAGGTACAGGTGGTCGTCGATCGCGTGGATCCGGTCGGCCCGCAGGCGGACCTGGGAAGCCGACTCCTCGCCCGTCACGTAGAGGGTCTTGTGCTCCTCGCTCGCCGACTTGGCCGCCACGTCGAGCAGGAGCGTGGACTTGCCGACACCGGGCTCGCCCGCGAGCAGCACCACCGCGCCGGGCACCAGGCCGCCGCCGAGGACCCGGTCGAGCTCGGGCACCCCGGTCGTACGGGCCGTCGCCTGCTTGCCGTCGACCTGGCCGATGGGCACCGCCGACGTCGTGACGCGGCCCGGCGCGGTGGTGCGCACGGCGGGCGCGCCGTACTCGTCGATCGTCCCCCACGCCTGGCACTCGGGGCAGCGGCCCAGCCACTTGGCCGTCTGCCAGCCGCATTCCGTGCAGCGGTAGGACGGACGGTCCTTGGATTTCGTACGGGCAGCCATGGACGAAACCGTAGCGGGCGGGACTGACAACGAGCCGGGCACGCCCGCCGCGGCCGGGTTCTCCGCGGTCGCGTGCGGGCGGCATGTGCCGGTGGCGGTCGCCCCGCGTAGCCGTGCTGGCCACGGAATGAGCGGTTCCTGTCCTCTTTTGAGGGATCGTTTCACCCGTAAGGATTAAATGTGCTCAAGGGGGAGGAAGCCCCCTTCACGCGAAGCCTACGGTCGCACGGTGATGAGCAGCAGGCCGGAAACTCCCACACAGACCACCGGCGCACACCGGGCGCACCGCGCCGGAGCGCGGCGGCCGGGCCCGCGCGCCTCCGCGCCGCAGCGGCCGCCCACCCGCTACGAGCCCTGTCTGGACGGCCTGTTCACCTACTGCCTCTCCGTGCTGTGCGACCACGACGAGGCGACCGCCGCCCTCGGTGACGCCCTCGCGCTGGCCGAGCGGCGCGGCTCGCGCGCGCCGGCCGGTGATTCCCCGGCCGAGCGCAGGGCCTGGCTCTACGCGCTGGCCCGCTGGGCCTGTCTGCGCCGACTGGCCGAAGCCAACCGGCGCAGGCAGGGAGCGCACGCGAGTGGCCAGCGCGCCCCTGAGCCCGAGAAGAACCGCGCCTCCAAGGACGGCCAGGGTGGCGGCCGCGACGGCGGCCACGAAGACGGCCTCCTTCAAGAGGAGCGCAGGCGCCAACTGGCCCAGCTGGCCTGGCCGGAGGCCGCCGGCACCACCCCCGAGCAGCGCGAGGCGCTGGAGCTGGCCGTGCGCCACCAGCTGTCCCCGCGTGAGGTGGCCGCCGTCCTCGGCAGCGACCCCACCGCCACCCGCGAGCTGCTTTCGGCCGCCGCCTGCGAGGTCGAGCGGACCCGCGCCGCCCTCGCCGTCGTCGAGACCGGCAACTGCCCGAGCGTCGCCCGCCTCACCGGGGACAACCAGGTGCTCCTCTCGGCCGCCCTGCGCCGCGAGCTGGTCCGCCACGTCGACGACTGCCCGCGCTGCCGCCGCACCGCCGAGCGCGCCGCGCCCCGCGCCTGGCCCGGCACCACGGTGACGCCCGCCGCGCTGCCCCTCGTGGAGGCGCCCCGGCAGGCCCTGCACGTCGCGATGCACGGCCGCCACCCCGGCGCCCCGCGCTTCGACCGGCGCGGCTACCCGATGGACCCCAAGGACCGCGCCGCGCGCCGCGACCGCATGCGCTCGCGCGCCGTGACGACGACCGTGGTCGCCACCGTGGTCGCCGCCCCCGTGCTCGCCCTGTGGGCCGCCTACCGGGGCGCCCCGCTGACCGGCGAGGCCGCCGACGGCCGCTCCGTGACGGCCAGCGAGGACGGCGCCGCCGAGAACCTCGACGGAGAGCGCACCGGCGGCGCGTACGAGAACGCGGGGAACGCGCGGACGGGCCCCGACCCGAGCTTCACCGCGGGCAGCCGCTCGCCCGACGTCTCGGTGGAGGTCACATCGCCGCCCGGCCACAACCGCGGCCCCGGCCGCCTCACCGTGGAGGCCCAGCCCAGCGGGAACGCGACGCTGATCACGCTGACCGCCTCGGGCAGCGCCGCCGTCGACTGGACGGCCTCCACGGGCGCGTCCTGGCTGTACCTGAGCCGGACGTCGGGAACGCTGCGTCCGGGCGAGTCGTTCACGATCCACGTGTACGTGGATCAGTACCGGGAGCCGCGCGGCCCCTGGACGGCGCACGTGGGGATCGACCCCTCCGGTTCGGTCATCTCCCTGGAGGGCCACGGCGGTTCGGGGTCCGGCAGCGGGGGCAGCTCGCGCCCCTCGCCCTCGCACCCCCACCCGACGCACCCGGGGGAGCCCACACCGTCGCCGACGGACTCCTCGCCCCCGCCGACGGACCCCGGAAGCCCGTCGCCGACCTCGGACCCGAGCGACGGGGGCGGCGGCTCCCAGCCGTCCGACCCGCCGGACCCGACCGACTCGCCCTCGCCGTCCGAGACCGGGGGCTCCGCGACGGGCTCGCCGTCGCAGAACCCCTGAGCCCGGCCCGCGGAGCTTCGGATGTGCGCGTTACGCGGGGTCGGCCGGGTGCGGGGCGATCAGCGGCAGGCCCTTGGGGGCGGCCGCGAGCCGCTCCTCGCACAGCTCGACCAGCTTGTCGTAGCCGGCCTTGCCCATCAGCTCGGTGAGCTCCGGCCCGTAACTGACGTAGACCGGGTCGCCCGCGCCGTGCGCCGAGGTCGCCGACGTGCACCACCAGTGCAGGTCGTGGCCGCCCGGACCCCAGCCGCGCCGGTCGTACTCGCCGATCGAGACCATGAGCACCTTGGTGTCGTCGGGGCGCTCGACCCACTCGTACGTGCGGCGGACCGGGAGCTGCCAGCAGACGTCCGGCTTCGTCTCCAGGGGCTCGCGGCCCTCCTTGAGCGCCAGGATGTGCAGCGAGCAGCCCGCGCCGCCCGCGAAGCCCGGCCGGTTCTGGAAGATGCACGAGCCCTGGTACGGGCGGGTCTGGCGCTCCCCGTCCTCGTCCGTCGACACCCAGCCGGTCTCCGTGCCCACGTCGTGGTGCTGCCAGATGTCCGGCGTGAGGCGTGCCACGTGCTGCGCCACCCGCTTCTCGTCCTCGTCGTCGGAGAAGTGGGCCCCGAGCGTGCAGCAGCCGTCGTCGGCGCGGCCCGCCTGGATGCCCTGGCAGCCGCTGCCGAAGATGCAGGTCCAACGAGAGGTCAGCCATGTCAGATCGCAGCGGAAGACCTGCTCGTCGTCCGCCGGATCCGGGAACTCGACCCACGCGCGCGGGAAGTCGAGCGGCTTCTCGTCCTGCTTACGGAAGGCCTTCCCGGCCTCTTTCTGCTGCTTCAGCTCCTGCTTTGCCGACTTCGTCTTCTTGTCGCTCTTGTCGGCCTTGGCCTTTTTCGTCTTTGGCACCGTTCCAGAGTAAGGGCGTTAACGCCCTCACTCCGACCTTCCCGGACGGGCAAGCCGCGCGGCGCAGTAGCGTTCCCTACATGAGACTCGGTGTCCTCGACGTGGGTTCGAATACGGTCCATCTGCTCGTGGTGGACGCGCACCCGGGCGCCCGCCCGCTGCCCGCGCACTCGCACAAGGCGGAGCTGAAGCTCGCCCAACTCCTCGACGATCATGGGGCGATCGGGCCCGACGGCGTGGAGCAGCTCGTCGCGACCGTCAGAGGAGCCCTGGAGGCGGCCGAGGACAAGGGCGTCGAGGACCTGGTGCCGTTCGCCACCTCCGCGGTGCGCGAGGCCAGCAACGCGGACGACGTCCTCGCGCGCGTGAAGGAGGCCACCGGCGTCGAACTGCGGGTGCTCAGCGGCGAGGAGGAGGCGCGGCTCACGTTCCTCGCGGCCCGCCGCTGGTTCGGCTGGTCCGCGGGGAAGCTGCTGGTGCTCGACATCGGCGGCGGCTCGCTGGAGATCGCGTACGGCCTGGACGAGGACCCGGACGCGGCGGTCTCGCTGCCGCTGGGGGCCGGGCGGTTGACGGCCGGCTGGCTGCCCGGCGACCCGGCGGACGCGGACGACGTGAAGGCCCTGCGCAGGCACGTACGGGCGCAGATCGCGCGCACGGTCGGGGAGTTCAGCCGGTTCGGGGCGCCGGACCACGTCGTGGCGACGTCCAAGACGTTCAAGCAGCTGGCGCGGCTGGCCGGGGCGGCCCGGTCGGCCGAGGGGCTCTACGTGCAACGGGAGTTGAAGCGCAAGTCCCTGGAGGACTGGGTGCCGCAGCTCGCCGCGATGACCGTCGAGGAACGCTCCGAACTACCAGGAGTCTCCGAGGGCCGCGCCGGGCAACTCCTCGCCGGAGCGCTGGTGGCCGAGGGCGCGATGGACCTCTTCGGCGTCGAAACCCTCGAAATCTGCCCCTGGGCCCTCCGCGAGGGCGTCATCCTCCGCCGCCTGGACCACATGCCGTCGACGTGAGCTCGACCACCGTTCAAGCCCCTCCCGCGTTCGAGGAGCGGGGCCGTTCAAGCCCTTCCGGCGCTTGAGGAGCGGCGCCTGGGACGGGGCATTTCAAGCCCCTCCCGCACTTGTGGCGCGTGGGCGTGGTCATTTCGAGCCCCTGCGGCGATTGAGCAGCGGGGTCCGGGGCGGAGCCCCGAGGCGTGGGGACGGCTGGGGCCCGAGGGTCCGGAGGGCGGGAACCCGGGTGGGCGACCCCGCCCGGACGCCAGGGCCGTACCCTGTCCCCGTGGCAGAACCAGTGGTGCGCATCCCGGATGCGAAGGTCGCCCTCTCGACGGCCTCCGTCTACCCGGAGTCGACGGCGACGGCCTTCGAGATCGCCGCGCGCCTGGGCTACGACGGTGTCGAGGTCATGGTCTGGACCGACCCCGTCAGCCAGGACATAGAGGCTTTGCGCCGCCTCTCCGACTACCACCGGATCCCGATCCTCGCCGTCCACGCGCCATGTCTGCTGATCACGCAGCGCGTGTGGTCCACGGACCCGTGGGTCAAGCTCCAGCGCGCCCGCTCGGCCGCCGAGAAGCTGGGCGCGTCGACCGTGGTCGTGCACCCCCCGTTCCGCTGGCAGCGCCAGTACGCCCGGGACTTCGTCCAGGGCGTCTGGCGGATGGCCGACGAAACGGATGTGCGCTTCGCCGTCGAAAACATGTACCCGTGGCGCTACCGGGACCGCGAAATGCTCGCGTACGCCCCCGACTGGGACGTGACGAAGGACGACTACCGGCACTTCACCGTCGACCTGAGCCACACCGCGACGGCCCGCACGGACGCCATGCAGATGATCGACCGCATGGGCGACCGCCTCGGCCACGTCCACCTCGCCGACGGCGGCGGGTCGAACAAGGACGAGCACCTCGTCCCCGGCCGCGGCACCCAGCCCTGCGCTGAGCTCCTGGAGCGCCTCGCCGTGAACGGCTTCGACGGCCACATCGTCATCGAGGTCAATACGCGGCGCGCCATGTCCAGCGCCGAACGTGAGGCCGACCTGGCGGAGGCCCTCGCCTTCGCCCGCCTCCACCTGGCGTCGGCCGCGCGGGTCCCGCGTTCATGACCGCGCAGCCGGTACGCCGCCGGGGCCGGCCCTCCCGCACGGAGAGCGGGGACACCCGCGCCCGCATCCTCGACGTCGCCCGCGAGGAGTTCGCCGAGCACGGCTACGACAAGACCTCCGTGCGCGGCATCGCCAAGGCCGCCGGGGTGGACTCGGCCCTGGTGCACCACTACTTCGGCACCAAGGAACAGGTGTTCGCCGACTCGGTCGAGCGGGCGCTGGCCCCCGCGCTCCAGGCGCCCGCCGCCGTGGAGGACGGGCCGCTGGACGAGGTCGGCGAGCGCATGACCCGGTTCTTCTTCGGCGTCTGGGAGTCCCCCGCGACGCGGGCCCCGCTGCTCGCGATCCTGCGCTCGGCCGTGAACAACGACGTGGCGGCGGGCGTCCTGCGCCGCCTCATCGCCCACCGGATGCTCGCGCGGATCGCCGAGCGGATCGAGCTGCCGGAGGGCGAGGCGGAGCTGCGGGTCACGCTGGCCGCGGCGCAGCTCGTGGGCACGGCGATGCTCCGGTACGTGATGCGGGTGGAGCCGCTGGCCTCGGCGGACGTGGAGCGGATCGTCGCCCGGCTCGCCCCCGTGGTGCAGCAGCACCTGACGGCGCCGTGAGGCCGACGAGCCGTAGCACGTAATGAGACGGCTGTCCCGCCATCCGGACGCCCTGTCCGAGTGTCAGAGCGGCGGCGTAGGCTCGTGAGCCAGTCTTGATACATCCGAAGGAGCGAGCGACGATGCCCGAGCTGAGGTCCCGCACAGTCACCCACGGCCGCAACATGGCGGGCGCCCGCGCCCTTATGCGTGCCTCCGGTGTACCCGGTGCGGACATCGGCCGGAAGCCGATCATCGCCGTCGCCAACTCGTTCACCGAGTTCGTGCCCGGCCACACGCACCTGGCGCCCGTGGGCCGCATCGTCAGCGAGGCGATCACCCAGGCGGGCGGCATCGCCCGTGAGTTCAACTCGATCGCCGTCGACGACGGCATCGCGATGGGCCACGGCGGCATGCTCTACTCGCTGCCGTCCCGCGACCTGATCGCGGACTCCGTCGAGTACATGGTCGAGGCGCACTGCGCGGACGCGCTGATCTGCATCTCGAACTGCGACAAGATCACCCCCGGCATGCTGATGGCGGCACTGCGCCTCAACATCCCGACGGTCTTCGTCTCCGGCGGCCCCATGGAGTCCGGCCGGGCCACCCTCGTCGACGGCACCGTCCGCACGCTCGACCTGGTCGACGCGATGTCGGAGGCCGTGAACGAGAAGGTCTCCGACGAGGACATCCTCCGCATCGAGGAGAACGCCTGCCCGACCTGCGGCTCCTGTTCCGGCATGTTCACCGCCAACTCGATGAACTGCCTGACCGAGGCCATCGGCCTGAGCCTGCCGGGCAACGGCTCGCTGCTCGCCACCCACACCGGCCGCAAGGAGCTCTACGAGCGCGCGGGCGCCACGGTCGTCGAGCTGACCAAGCGCTACTACGGCGAGGACGACGCCTCGGTCCTGCCGCGCAACATCGCCACCCACGCCGCGTTCGAGAACGCGATGGCGCTCGACATCGCCATGGGCGGCTCCACGAACACGATCCTGCACCTGCTGGCCGCCGCCCAGGAGGCCGAGGTCGACTACAACCTCGACCACATCAACGCGGTCTCGCGCCGCGTCCCGTGCCTGGCCAAGGTCGCGCCGAACGTGGCGGGCTCGAAGACGTACTACATGGAGGACGTGCACCGCGCGGGCGGCATCCCGGCGATCCTCGGCGAGCTGTACCGCGGCGGTCTGCTCAACGAGGACGTGCACACGGTCCACAGCCCCTCGATCAAGGAGTGGCTGGACACCTGGGACGTGCGCAGCGGCAGCGCTTCCCCCGAGGCCGAGGACCTCTGGTACGCGGCCCCCGGCTGCGAGCGCTCCGCCACCGCCTTCTCGCAGTCCAAGCGCTGGGAGAGCCTCGACACGGACGCGGCGGGCGGCTGCATCCGCGACGTCGCCCACGCCTACTCGAAGGACGGCGGCCTTGCCGTCCTGAAGGGCAACCTCGCCGAGGACGGCTGCGTCGTGAAGACCGCGGGCGTCGACGAGTCCATCTGGACGTTCGAGGGCCCGGCCGTCGTCTGCGAGTCGCAGGAGGAGGCCGTCGAGAAGATCCTGCTCAAGCAGGTCAAGGAGGGCGACGTCGTCGTCATCCGCTATGAGGGCCCCAAGGGCGGCCCCGGCATGCAGGAGATGCTCTACCCGACCTCGTACCTGAAGGGCCGCGGCCTCGGCAAGGCCTGCGCGCTCGTCACGGACGGCCGCTTCTCCGGCGGTACGTCGGGCCTGTCCATCGGCCACGCCTCGCCCGAGGCCGCCGCCGGCGGCACCATCGCGCTCGTCGAGGACGGCGACCGCGTCCGCATCGACATCCCGAACCGCACCATCGAACTCGTCGTCTCCGACGAGGAGCTGGCGGCCCGCCGCGAGGCCCTGGGCGGCGTCTACGCGCCGAAGGCCCGCGAGCGCAAGGTCTCCACGGCCCTGCGCGTGTACGCCGCGATGGCCACCAGCGCCGACAAGGGCGCGGTCCGCGACGTGTCGAAGCTCGGCTGAGGCCCGCCCCTAAGGATCGTCCGCCGTGGCGGCACCGGAGACGGTGCCGTCCGGCGCGCTCCCGAACACCCGGCGGTCGTGCACCACCGGCGCCGGCAGATCGGCCACCACCCGGTCCGAGCGCTCCGCCGGGTGCGGGCTGCTCTGACCCACCGGGCGGCCCCTCCGCCGGTCCACGGCGAGCAGCCGCCCGTCGGGCGCCGTCACGTACACCCGGTTCGACGAGGGGTCGACGGCGGGCGCCGAGCCCCGGCTCACGGAGGTCTCCGACCGCCACAGCTGCTTGCCGGTCGCCAGGTCCTGCGCCACCAGCGCCCCGCCCGCGGCGAGCAGATACGCCGAGTCACCGTGCAGCGTCGCGGTCGCGGCGGGCAGCGGCAGCGACAGCCGTACGCGGCGCCCCACCGCCCCGTCCGTGAGGCGATGGCCCACGAGGCCGACGGTCTCGTCCGAAGCGTTGCGCTCCGTGCACCACACCACCCCGCCCGACACCCCGAGCGGCGTCGCCGTGCCGGGGGAGGTGCGCTGCCAGCGGACGGCCCCCGTCTCCGGATCAACCGCGCTGACCAGCGTGTTCACCCCGTCGGGCGCCGGTGTCGTCGCGTAGGCGAGGTCCCCGCCGACGTACGACAGGACGGGCTGGCTCGTCGGGGCGCCGGGGAGCCGGTGCCGCCATTCCTGCTTCCCGGTCGCACTGTCGAGCGCGCTCAGCGTTCCGTCCGGCGCGGCGAGGAGCACCCGGCCCGCCGCCTGGCGCACCTGCCCCTGGAACCGCGACACATCCACCGACCAGCGTGTCCTGCCGGTGCCGGGGTCCATGGCGACGAGCCGGGACCCGTCCGGGCCGAGCGCCTGCACCAGCCCGCCCGACACCACCGGCACCGCCCCGCCGACGCCGTCGGCCGCCCCGCCGGAGGCCTTTCGCTGCCACCGCACCGACCCGTCCCGCGGATCCAGCGCCACGGCGAGGACCCCGGGCACGGCACAGTGCAGGCTCCCGGCCCCGTACGAGCAGGCGGGCGCCGGGCCGGACCCGAGCTTGCGCTGCCAGGGGTGGAAGGTGGCGGGGGAGCCGACCGGGGCACTGCGCGTACCGGTCCCGTCGCCACCGCCCAGGCCGTCCCAAACGCCCAGGCCGTCCCAGAGGAACGGGACCGCGAGGGCGCCGGTGAGCGCGAGGGCGAGCGCGCCGGTGAGGGTTCGGGGGCGGAGCCGGGGGCGGGGGCGCTTGCGCGGGGCGGGCGCGGGCACGGGTTCGGACACGGGCTCGACTGCGGGCTCGGACGCCGCGGACGGTCTCGCCGGGACCGCCCGCTCGGCCCTGGAACCGCCGCCCCCGGAGAGGCCACCCGCCTCCCGCCGCCCCTCCCGCTGTGCCGGTATGAACGCCTGGGTGTCGTACCGGGCCGAGATCCGCCGCAGCCGCGCCATCAGCTCGTCGGGCGTGGGCCGGTCCTCCGGCTCCTTCGCCAGACAGTCGAGCACCAGCGGCGCCAGCTCCTCCGGCACACCGGACACGTCCGGCTCGTCGTGCACGACCTGGTACGCCACCAGGTAAGGGCTGTCGGAGTCGAACGGGCCACGGCCCGTCGCCGCGTGCACGAGGAGCGAGCCGAGCGCGAACACGTCGGCGGCGGGGCCGACTTCACGCGGCCGCCGGAACTGCTCGGGCGCCATGAACGGCGGCGTGCCGATCAACTTGCCCGTCTCGGTGCGCAGTTCACTGTCCTTGGGCCGCGAGATGCCGAAGTCGATGACCTTCGGGCTGTCCTCGGCGAGCAGCACGTTGCTGGGCTTCAGATCCCGGTGCACGACCCCGGCGCGGTGGATGTCGCGCAACGCCTCCGCGAGCCCCGCCGTCAGGTGCCGCAGCTGGGCGGGCGCCATCGGCCCGTTCCGCTTCACGTGCTCCGCGAGGGTCGGGCCCGGAATGAACAGCGTGGCCATCCACGGCAGTTCGGCGTCCGGGTCGGCGTCGACGACCGGCGCGGTGAAGGCCCCGCTGACCCGTCGCGCCGCCGCGACCTCCTGCCGGAAGCGTCCCCTGAACTCGGGGTCCGCCGCGAACTCGGCGTGCACCACCTTCACCGCGATCGGCAGTCCCGCGGCCGACCGCGCCAGATGCACGACCCCCATGCCGCCCGAACCCAGGCGCTCCTCCAGCCGGTAGTGCCCGGCGTACTCCGGAAGCTCCGCTTCCGCGCCGGTCCCGATGCTGTTGTGTGACGGCATGTCCACCCCCGTGGATGACGTCGCGATCTTTCGTGCGCGCGCGACGCTCGGAGCCTAGTCGATGGTTCGTACGAGACGAACGAGCCTTGCTAGCCTGCGTGTTCGACAGTTCAGCAGGAACATTTCAACGGGCCCTCAATGAACGCTGAACGAGGCCCGTGCGACGGGGGAGGCACGACATGGCAGTGGACGAACAGGCGGCGGAGCCGGCCGGGTCGGCGCAGACGATGCCGTCCGTGGAGGCGGCGGCCGCCGCCATGTACTACTCGGTGGCACCGGGCTACAACGTGAACGTGCGCAGCGGCCCCGGCACCCAGTACCGCGTGGTGCGGGTGCTCCCGCTGGGCGCCAGGGTCCCGATCTTCTGCCAGAAGCCGGGCCAGACGGTCGCGGGCCCGTACGGCACTTCCCGCATCTGGGACAACATCGGCGTCGGCGAGTACATCTCCGACACGTACGTGCAGACCGGCAGCGACGGGTACGTGGCACCGCGCTGCGGGTGAGTGCCGCTGGGGCCGGGCTGCGGGGTCCGGGGCCCGGTCCGGTGATAATCGGGGGCGTGAGCGACGAAACCGGCACCCCCAGCACCTCCCCGGCTCCGGCCCCCGGGCCCCGGCCCGAGGAGATCCGTTTCTTCGGTACGACCTGGGTCGACCACAGCGGCCACTACGGCCTGCGCCGGGCCGCGGTCGGCGTGGGCGCGCTCGTCCTGGCGGCGGCGGGCTGCTTCGTGCTCCGTTTCGCCTACGAGGGGCTGGCGATCGCCGACGTCGGCTCCCTCGTGAACCTGCTGCTCGTGGTCATGTTCGCGGTCTGCAGCGCGCTGGCCTTCGCGCGCACCCGTACGGGGTTCACGGAACGCCCCGACCCCGAGAAGCAGGCGTCCCTGCGGGGCTTCATGGCGATCGGTTTCGTCGGCGTCCTGCTCGCGTACGCGCTGCGCTGCCTCGTGGAGGCGCCCGGGGAGAAGCTCCGCAGGCAGGAGTACGAGGCCGCGCGCGAACAGTACGAGCGCCGTGCGGCGCGCCGCACCCGCAACCCGTCCAAGAAGAAGCGCAAGCCCTGACACCCCGGGGGCCTGAACACGCCCCCGCCCGGTTGCGCCCCCCCCACCACCCAGGCCACGGGGCTCCGCCCCGGCCCCCGCTCCTCAATCGCCGGAGGGGCTCCATCACCCGGCCCTCACCACCTTGCGGCCGACGCACCCCCGCCTGTGGTGATCAGCCGCCACGCCGACGCCTACACCGGCCCCGCCTCGTGCGACCAGCCGCCACCCCGGCCGTGAAGGCCTGGCTACGCCAGCCCCGCCTCGGTTAATCAGCCGCCACCCCGTCTCCCGCCCTCACAGGGCTACCGCACCCGCCCGCCACCCCGTCTCCCGCCCCCGCAGGGCAGCCGCACCCGCCTTGGGCAATCTGCCGCCTGGGGCGGCAGGGTGGGCAAGGCGGCCCCCGGTGCGGCGCAACGGGGAGACGGGCCCCGGCCACGGGTGGGTCGGCGGCCCCCGGTGCGGCGCAATGGGGAGACGGGGCCCGGCCACGGGTAGGTCGGCGGCCCCCGGTGCCGCGCACCAGGAAGACGGGCCCCGGCCACGGGTGGGCCGACGGCCCCCGGCGCCGCGCAACCGAGACCACGGCCCCCACCACGACACACCCCACCCCGACCGCGGCACCCTCACACCTTGACGCCACCCCCACCCCGGCCCACTATTCATCACATGATGAATAAACCGCGGACACCCGCCGTCTCCGCCACCACCCTCACCGTCACCCGCGGCCCCCGCCCCGTCCTGCGGGACCTCGACTTCACCGTCCCCCGCGGCCAGATCACCGGCCTCCTCGGCCCCTCCGGCTGCGGCAAGTCGACCCTCATGCGCGCGGTCGTCGGCACACAGGCCAAGGTCACCGGCACCCTCACCGTCCTCGACCACCCCGCGGGCCACCCCGCACTCCGCTCCCGCGCCGGCTACGTGACCCAGGCCCCCTCCGTCTACCTCGACCTCACCATCCGCCAGAACCTCGACTACTTCGCCTCCGTCCTGCTCCCCGGCAGGTCCGCCGCCGCCCACCGCCGTGCCGAAGTCGACCGCGTCCTCACCGACGTAGACCTCGCCACCCACGCCGACGCCCTCGCCGGCAACCTCTCCGGCGGCCAGCTCAGCCGCGTCTCCCTGGCCGTCGCCCTCCTCGGCACCCCGGAACTCCTCGTCCTCGACGAACCGACCGTCGGCCTCGACCCGGTCCTCCGCCGCGACCTGTGGAACCTCTTCCACGACCTCGCCGCCCGAGGCACCACGATCCTCGTCTCCTCGCACGTCATGGACGAGGCCGAACGCTGCCACCGCCTCCTCCTCATGCGCGAGGGCGAACTCCTCGCCGACGACACCCCCGACGCCCTGCGCACCCGCACCGCCGCCCCCACCGTCGAAGAGGCCTTCCTCCACCTCGTCGACGAGGCGAACGCAGCGGCAACCCCCACCCACCCCACATCCCACTGACCCGCCCCCGCCCACACACCCCAGGAGCCCCGCCATGAACGCCATGAACGTCACGAACGTCATGAACCCGTACCGCACCACCGCCACCGCGCTCCGCGTCCTGCGCCAGCTCCTCCACGACCCGCGCTCGATCGCCCTGATGCTGCTCGTCCCGTGCGTGATGCTCTTCCTGCTCCGCTACGTCTTCGACGGCAGCCAGGCCACCTTCAACTCCATCGGCGCCTCGCTCCTCGGCATCTTCCCGCTGATCACGATGTTCCTGGTGACCTCGATCGCCACCCTCCGCGAACGCACCAGCGGCACCCTCGAACGTCTCCTGTCCATGCCCCTCGCCAAGGCGGACCTGATCGGCGGCTACGCGCTCGCCTTCGGCACCGTGGCCGTCGTCCAGTCGGTCCTCGCCACGGGCCTCGCCCTCTGGGTCCTCGACCTCGACGTCACGGGTTCGGCCTGGCTCCTGCTCCTGGTCGCGCTCCTCGACGCCCTGCTCGGCACGGCCCTCGGCCTCTTCGTCTCGGCGTTCGCCGCATCGGAGTTCCAGGCGGTCCAGTTCATGCCGGCCGTGATCTTCCCGCAGCTCCTCCTCTGCGGCCTGTTCACCGCCCGCGCCACCATGCATCCGGTCCTCGAAGCGATCTCCAACGTGCTCCCCATGTCGTACGCAGTCGACGGCATGAACGAGGTCCTCAAGCACACCGACCTCACCGCCACCTACCTCCGCGACGTCGCGATCGTCGCCGGCTGCGCCGTCCTCGTCCTCGCCCTCGGCGCCGCGACCCTGCGCCGCCGTACGGCGTGACCCCGGGGCCTTCGCCCCGTTCCGCCCACCGGACACCACGCGAACCCCGGGCCCGCCCGATGCGAGGATGCCCCGGTCGGACGACGCACACGGAAGGCACCGCTCATGAGCCAGCAATCCCGCCACAAGGTCGCCGTACTCGGCACGGGCAAGATCGGCGAAGCCCTGCTCAGCGGAATGATCCGCGGCGGCTGGGCACCGGGCGACCTCATGGTCACGGCCCGCCGCTCCGAGCGCGCCGAGGAACTCCGCACCCGTTACGGCGTCACTCCCGTCACCAACCAGGAAGCCGCCAAGCAGGCCGACACCCTGATCCTCACGGTCAAGCCGCAGGACATGGGCACGCTGCTCACCGAGCTGGCCCCGCACGTCCCCGCCGACCGCCTGATCATCAGCGGCGCCGCGGGCATCCCCACCACCTTCTTCGAGGAACGCCTCCCCGAGGGCACCCCGGTGGTCCGCGTCATGACGAACACCCCGGCCCTCGTCGACGAGGCGATGTCCGTCATCTCCGCCGGCACCCACGCGACGAGCGCCCACCTCGCCCACGCCGAGGAACTCTTCGGCTCGGTCGGCAAGACCCTTCGCGTCCCCGAGTCCCAGCAGGACGCCTGCACCGCCCTCTCCGGCTCGGGCCCCGCCTACTTCTTCTACCTGGTGGAAGCCATGACCGACGCGGGCATCCTCCTCGGTCTCCCGCGCGACAAGGCCCACGACCTCATCGTCCAGTCCGCCATCGGCGCGGCCACGATGCTGCGCGACAGCGGCGAGCACCCGGTCCGGCTCCGCGAGAACGTCACGTCCCCCGCCGGCACCACGATCAACGCGATCCGCGAGCTCGAGAACCACGGCGTACGCGCCGCCCTCATCGCCGCCCTCGAAGCCGCCCGCGACCGCAGCCGCGAACTGGCCTCCGGCAACAACAGCTGACCGCCCGACGGCCCGGGGCGCGAAGTTGACACGCCCCGGGCCCATCCGTAGTGTTCTCCGAGTTGTCCGCTGTGAGCGCCGACCCCGGTCGGTCCCCGGACAGCCATTCCGCAAGACCTCCAAAACGTTCGACGGCTGGCTTCTGCACGCTCGCCGTATGCGTTTCTGTGCGCTTTTGCGAAATGAGGAATCCACGTTCGAAAGAACGGGACCCCGATTAGCGTCAGGGGCCGGGAATCCGCTAATGTCTCACTCGTCGGAACGGCCCAACAGCCGCGAGGACAAACCCAACTGACTGGGAATCAGGCCCGAAAGGATCTGATAGAGTCGGACTCGCCGGAAAGCCGAAAGGCCGGAAAGCGAAGCGGGACCGAGGAAAACGGATCGGAAAACGATCTGATAGAGTCGGAAACGCACAACAGCAAGACCGAAGGGAAGCGCCCGGAGGAAAGCCCGAGAGGGTGAGTACAAAGGAAGCGTCCGTTCCTTGAGAACTCAACAGCGTGCCAAAAATCAACGCCAGATATGTTGATACCCCGTCTCCAGCATCCGCTGGGACGAGGTTCCTTTGAAAAGTCCTTCTTCGGAAGGCACACAGCGAGGACGCTGTGAACGGTCGGATTATTCCTCCGACTGTTCCGCTCTCGTGGTGTCACCCCGATTACGGGGAAACATTCACGGAGAGTTTGATCCTGGCTCAGGACGAACGCTGGCGGCGTGCTTAACACATGCAAGTCGAACGATGAAGCCCTTCGGGGTGGATTAGTGGCGAACGGGTGAGTAACACGTGGGCAATCTGCCCTTCACTCTGGGACAAGCCTTGGAAACGAGGTCTAATACCGGATAACACTCTCCTCCTCCTGGGGGTGGGTTAAAAGCTCCGGCGGTGAAGGATGAGCCCGCGGCCTATCAGCTTGTTGGTGAGGTAATGGCTCACCAAGGCGACGACGGGTAGCCGGCCTGAGAGGGCGACCGGCCACACTGGGACTGAGACACGGCCCAGACTCCTACGGGAGGCAGCAGTGGGGAATATTGCACAATGGGCGAAAGCCTGATGCAGCGACGCCGCGTGAGGGATGACGGCCTTCGGGTTGTAAACCTCTTTCAGCAGGGAAGAAGCGAAAGTGACGGTACCTGCAGAAGAAGCGCCGGCTAACTACGTGCCAGCAGCCGCGGTAATACGTAGGGCGCAAGCGTTGTCCGGAATTATTGGGCGTAAAGAGCTCGTAGGCGGCTTGTCACGTCGATTGTGAAAGCTCGGGGCTTAACCCCGAGTCTGCAGTCGATACGGGCTAGCTAGAGTGTGGTAGGGGAGATCGGAATTCCTGGTGTAGCGGTGAAATGCGCAGATATCAGGAGGAACACCGGTGGCGAAGGCGGATCTCTGGGCCATTACTGACGCTGAGGAGCGAAAGCGTGGGGAGCGAACAGGATTAGATACCCTGGTAGTCCACGCCGTAAACGGTGGGCACTAGGTGTGGGCAACATTCCACGTTGTCCGCGCCGCAGCTAACGCATTAAGTGCCCCGCCTGGGGAGTACGGCCGCAAGGCTAAAACTCAAAGGAATTGACGGGGGCCCGCACAAGCAGCGGAGCATGTGGCTTAATTCGACGCAACGCGAAGAACCTTACCAAGGCTTGACATACACCGGAAACGTCCAGAGATGGGCGCCCCCTTGTGGTCGGTGTACAGGTGGTGCATGGCTGTCGTCAGCTCGTGTCGTGAGATGTTGGGTTAAGTCCCGCAACGAGCGCAACCCTTGTTCTGTGTTGCCAGCATGCCCTTCGGGGTGATGGGGACTCACAGGAGACCGCCGGGGTCAACTCGGAGGAAGGTGGGGACGACGTCAAGTCATCATGCCCCTTATGTCTTGGGCTGCACACGTGCTACAATGGCCGATACAATGAGCTGCGATACCGCAAGGTGGAGCGAATCTCAAAAAGTCGGTCTCAGTTCGGATTGGGGTCTGCAACTCGACCCCATGAAGTTGGAGTTGCTAGTAATCGCAGATCAGCATTGCTGCGGTGAATACGTTCCCGGGCCTTGTACACACCGCCCGTCACGTCACGAAAGTCGGTAACACCCGAAGCCGGTGGCCCAACCCCTTGTGGGAGGGAGCTGTCGAAGGTGGGACCGGCGATTGGGACGAAGTCGTAACAAGGTAGCCGTACCGGAAGGTGCGGCTGGATCACCTCCTTTCTAAGGAGCACTTCTTACCGAGTCCTTCGGGACGAGGTCAGAGGCCACTACGTCGGCAAACGTTCGACGGTGGTTGCTCATGGGTGGAACGTTGATTATTCGGCACGATCAGGATGAGGACTGTCAGTACTGCTTCGGCGTGGAACACAGAGCTTCAACTGGACGTGTCGGGCACGCTGTTGGGTGTCTGAAGGTACGGCCGCAAGGTCGCCTTCAGTGCCGGCCCCAGTGCACTCGAACCGGATGGTTTGGGGTGATGGGTGGTTGGTCGTTGTTTGAGAACTGCACAGTGGACGCGAGCATCTGTGGCCAAGTTTTTAAGGGCGCACGGTGGATGCCTTGGCACCAGGAACCGATGAAGGACGTGGGAGGCCACGATAGTCCCCGGGGAGTCGTCAACCAGGCTTTGATCCGGGGGTTTCCGAATGGGGAAACCCGGCAGTCGTCATGGGCTGTCACCCGCTGCTGAATATATAGGCAGTGTGGAGGGAACGCGGGGAAGTGAAACATCTCAGTACCCGCAGGAAGAGAAAACAACCGTGATTCCGGGAGTAGTGGCGAGCGAAACTGGATGAGGCCAAACCGTATACGTGTGAGACCCGGCAGGGGTTGCGTGTGCGGGGTTGTGGGATCTCTCTTCCATCGTCTGCCGGCGATGGGACGAGTAAGAAACCGTTGATGTAGGCGAAGGACATGCGAAAGGTCCGGCGTAGAGGGTAAGACCCCCGTAGCTGAAACGTCAGCGGCTCGTTTGAGAGACACCCAAGTAGCACGGGGCCCGAGAAATCCTGTGTGAATCTGGCGGGACCACCCGTTAAGCCTAAATATTCCCTGGTGACCGATAGCGGATAGTACCGTGAGGGAATGGTGAAAAGTACCGCGGGAGCGGAGTGAAATAGTACCTGAAACCGTGTGCCTACAAGCCGTGGGAGCGTCGCGCAAGGAACTTGTTCCTTGCGTCGTGACTGCGTGCCTTTTGAAGAATGAGCCTGCGAGTTTGCGGTGTGTTGCGAGGTTAACCCGTGTGGGGAAGCCGTAGCGAAAGCGAGTCCGAATAGGGCGGTATAGTAGCGCGCTCAAGACCCGAAGCGGAGTGATCTAGCCATGGGCAGGTTGAAGCGGAGGTAAGACTTCGTGGAGGACCGAACCCACCAGGGTTGAAAACCTGGGGGATGACCTGTGGTTAGGGGTGAAAGGCCAATCAAACTCCGTGATAGCTGGTTCTCCCCGAAATGCATTTAGGTGCAGCGTCGTGTGTTTCTTGCCGGAGGTAGAGCACTGGATAGGCGATGGGCCCTACCGGGTTACTGACCTTAGCCAAACTCCGAATGCCGGTAAGTGAGAGCGCGGCAGTGAGACTGTGGGGGATAAGCTCCATGGTCGAGAGGGAAACAGCCCAGAGCATCGACTAAGGCCCCTAAGCGTACGCTAAGTGGGAAAGGATGTGGAGTCGCAGAGACAACCAGGAGGTTGGCTTAGAAGCAGCCACCCTTGAAAGAGTGCGTAATAGCTCACTGGTCAAGTGATTCCGCGCCGACAATGTAGCGGGGCTCAAGCGTACCGCCGAAGTCGTGTCATTGCAGCAATACTCCCAACGGAGGCTGTGATGGGTAGGGGAGCGTCGTGTGCCGGGTGAAGCAGCACCGGAAGGTAGTTGTGGACGGTTCACGAGTGAGAATGCAGGCATGAGTAGCGATTCACACGTGAGAAACGTGTGCGCCGATTGACTAAGGGTTCCTGGGTCAAGCTGATCTGCCCAGGGTAAGTCGGGACCTAAGGCGAGGCCGACAGGCGTAGTCGATGGATAACCGGTTGATATTCCGGTACCCGCTGTGACGCGAAAGACATCGAATCCAGTGATGCTAAGGCCGTGAAACCGCCGTCCTCGTCTTTGACGTGGTTCGGAGTGGTGGAGCCGCCGGCCCAAGCTGGTAGTAGGTGAGCGATGGGGTGACGCAGGAAGGTAGTCCAGCCCGGGCGGTGGTTGTCCCGGGGTAAGGGTGTAGGGCGCTGTCTAGGTAAATCCGGACAGCTTGTGCCTGAGACCTGATGCCGAGCCGATTGTGGTGAAGTGGATGATCCTATGCTGTCGAGAAAAGCCTCTAGCGAGTTTCATGGCGGCCCGTACCCTAAACCGACTCAGGTGGTCAGGTAGAGAATACCGAGGCGTTCGGGTGAACTATGGTTAAGGAACTCGGCAAAATGCCCCCGTAACTTCGGGAGAAGGGGGGCCACGTCTGGTGATGAGTCTTGCACTCTGAGCTGGGGGTGGCCGCAGAGACCAGCGAGAAGCGACTGTTTACTAAAAACACAGGTCCGTGCGAAGCCGTAAGGCGATGTATACGGACTGACGCCTGCCCGGTGCTGGAACGTTAAGGGGACCGGTTAGTCACATTTCGGTGTGGCGAAGCTGAGAACTTAAGCGCCAGTAAACGGCGGTGGTAACTATAACCATCCTAAGGTAGCGAAATTCCTTGTCGGGTAAGTTCCGACCTGCACGAATGGCGTAACGACTTCTCGACTGTCTCAACCATAGGCCCGGTGAAATTGCACTACGAGTAAAGATGCTCGTTTCGCGCAGAAGGACGGAAAGACCCCGGGACCTTTACTACAGTTTGATATTGGTGTTCGGTTCGGCTTGTGTAGGATAGGTGGGAGACTGTGAAGCGGCCACGCCAGTGGTTGTGGAGTCGTCGTTGAAATACCACTCTGGTCGTGCTGGATGTCTAACCTGGGTCCGTGATCCGGATCAGGGACAGTGTCTGATGGGTAGTTTAACTGGGGCGGTTGCCTCCCAAAGGGTAACGGAGGCGCCCAAAGGTTCCCTCAGCCTGGTTGGTAATCAGGTGTTGAGTGTAAGTGCACAAGGGAGCTTGACTGTGAGACCGACGGGTCGAGCAGGGACGAAAGTCGGGACTAGTGATCCGGCGGTGGCTTGTGGAAGCGCCGTCGCTCAACGGATAAAAGGTACCCCGGGGATAACAGGCTGATCTTCCCCAAGAGTCCATATCGACGGGATGGTTTGGCACCTCGATGTCGGCTCGTCGCATCCTGGGGCTGGAGTCGGTCCCAAGGGTTGGGCTGTTCGCCCATTAAAGCGGTACGCGAGCTGGGTTTAGAACGTCGTGAGACAGTTCGGTCCCTATCCTCTGTGCGCGCAGGAATATTGAGAAGGGCTGTCCCTAGTACGAGAGGACCGGGACGGACGAACCTCTGGTGTGCCAGTTGTTCTGCCAAGGGCATGGCTGGTTGGCTACGTTCGGGAGGGATAACCGCTGAAAGCATCTAAGCGGGAAGCCTGCTTCGAGATGAGTATTCCCACCCACTTGATGGGGTAAGGCTCCCAGTAGACGACTGGGTTGATAGGCCAGATCTGGAAGCCCGGTAACGGGTGGAGGTGACTGGTACTAATAGGCCGAGGGCTTGTCCTCAGTTGCTCGCGTCCACTGTGTTGGTTCTGAAACCACGAACAACCGTCGTAGTCATGGGCCACGACTCCGGTTGTCAGTTTCATAGTGTTTCGGTGGTCATAGCGTGAGGGAAACGCCCGGTTACATTCCGAACCCGGAAGCTAAGCCTCACAGCGCCGATGGTACTGCAGGGGGGACCCTGTGGGAGAGTAGGACGCCGCCGAACTATTTTTAGAGAAAAGCCCGGACCGGGATACGGTCCGGGCTTTTCTGCGTTTAGGGTCGGAGACATGGGAATGCGCTATGACCTGGTCATCTTCGACAACGACGGCGTGCTCGTCGACAGTGAGCCGATCTCCAATACGCTTCTGGCCGGCTATCTCACCGAACTCGGGCATCCGACCTCGTACGAGGAATCCCTGCGCGACTACATGGGCGCTGCCATGCACCGCGTGCACGATGTGATTCTTGAGCGGACCGGGAAGAGGCTGCCCGAGGACTTCGACGACCGGTTTCATGAACGGGTGTTCGCGGCGTTTCAGCGGGAGCTGGAGCCCGTCGACGGGGTCGTCGAGGTGTTGGAGGGGCTGGCGGGCGACGGGGTGCCGTACTGTGTCGCCTCCTCTGGGAGCCATGAGCGGATTCGGGTCGGGCACCGTAGGACGGGGCTCGACAAGTGGTTCGGGGACGAGCGGATCTTCAGTTCGCAGGACGTGGGGCGGGGGAAGCCGGCGCCCGACCTGTTCCTGTACGCCGCTGAGCGGATGGGAGTGGCGCCGGAGCGCTGCGTCGTCGTCGAGGACAGTCCGCTCGGGGTGCAGGCGGCCGTCGCCGCCGGGATGGACGTGTACGGGTTCACCGCGATGACGCCGGCCGAGCGGCTCGACGGGGCGAACGAACTCTTCGGCGACATGCGGGAGTTGCCGCGGCTGCTCGGCTGAGGTCACGGTCGGCCCATGGTTTTGTGATCCATCTACCCACGGGTAAGGCCGCGGCCTACGCTGTGCCGCCATGACCGATGGCATGGCCGGCACAGTCGGCACGGCGGGTGGGCGGCTGCGGTGGGGGCGCCTGACCCTCGGGTTCAGCTTCTTCGCGCAGGGCGCGGCTTTCGCGTTGCTCGTGACGCGGATCCCCGCGATTCAGGACCAGTACGGGATATCCGACGCGCTGCTGCCCGTGTTCCTGGCGGCCGTACCGGTGTTGGCCGGGGTCGGGAGCGTGGGCACCGAGCAGTTGGTGAAGCGGGTGCGGCCCAGTCGGGTGCTGCGGTGGTCGCAGCCCGTCGTGCTCCTGGCGCTGCTCGGGGTCGGTGCCGGGGACTCGGTGGCCGAAGTGGCCGTCTCGCTGGCGGCGTTCGGGCTGGCGGTCGGCGCGCTGGACGCCTCGATGAACATGCTCGGCGTCAGCCTCCAGCGGGCGTACGGGCGGAGCATCATGCTCGGGTTTCACGCCGCGTACAGCTTCGGCGGGATCGTGGGGGCCTCGCTCGCGTGGGGCGGGGCACACTGGGATCTGACGCTGTTCGTGCTGTATCTGCCGGTCGCCTGTGTGCTGGTGCCGCTGTGTCTCCTGGGGAGCCGGTGGTACGTGGACGGGCGCGCGAGTGGCCCCGAGGACGCCGTGCCGGGGCAGGAGGGCGGCGGGCAGGTCGTCTTCAAGGTGCTGTTGCCGCTGTGCCTGGTGATGTCGTTCGCGTACATCGGGGACTCGACGGTCTCCAACTGGAGTGCCAAGTACCTCCAGGACGTGCTGGGGAGCTCGGAGCAGCTGGCCACGGTTCCGTACAACGTCTACATGGTGATGACGCTCGTGGGGCGGGCCGTGGGGGATGTGGGGGTGCGGCGGTTCGGGGCGGTGGCCGTGGTGCGGCTGGGGACCGTGGTGGCGGCCGGTGGGTTCGGGGTGGTGGCGCTGGCGCCGGGGGCCTGGGTGGGGATGCTCGGGTTCACGTTGCTGGGGCTCGGGCTGTGCGTGATCGTGCCGCAGACGTTCGCGGCGGCGGGGCGGCTGTTTCCTGGGGCGTCCGACGCGGCGGTGGCGCGGCTCAATATCTTCAACTACGTGGGTTTTCTGGTGGGTTCGCCGCTTGTGGGGGCCTTGGGGGATGCGTGGAGTTATCGCGGGGCGATGCTGGTGCCGATGGCGTTGGTGCTGGTGACGCTCGTGTACGCCCCTTCCTTCCGGGAGCCGTCGGACCGATACGGTGGCGGGCATGAGCGGCCGCGCGCAATTGATGTGGGACCCGGCAGTAACGGGGTATGACTTCGGGCCCGGACACCCGATGGATCCGGTCAGGCTGGAACTGACCCGGCGACTGGTGGACGCCTTCGGGCTCGACCGGGACGTCGAGGTCGTCGCCGCGAAGCGGGCGGGCGAGTCCACGCTGCGGCTCGTGCACCGCGAGGACTACGTGGAGGCGGTGAAGGCGGCGTCCGTGGATCCGGCGGCCGCCGACCAGTCGTACGGGCTGGGGACCGTCGACGATCCCGCGTTCGCCGGGATGCACGACGTCTCCGCGCTGATCGCCGGGCAGTCGGTGGGGGCCGCGGAGAGCGTGTGGCGGGGGGAGACGCTGCACGCCGTGAACTTCGCGGGTGGATTGCACCACGCGATGCCGGGGGCGGCGTCCGGGTTCTGCGTGTACAACGACGCGGCGCTGGCGATCGCGCGGTTGCTGGAGCTGGGGGTGGAGCGGGTCGCGTACGTCGATGTGGACGTGCATCACGGGGACGGGGTGCAGGCCGCGTTCTGGGAGGACCCGCGGGTGCTGACGGTTTCGTTGCACGAGCATCCCCGTACGTTGTTCCCGCAGACCGGGTGGCCGGAGGAGACCGGGGCCGCGGGGGACGCGGAGGGGACGGCCGTGAACGTGGCGTTGCCGGCGGGGACCGGGGATGCCGGGTGGTTGCGGGCGCTGCATGCGGTGGTGCCGGAGTTGTTGGGGGAGTTTCGGCCGCAGGTGCTGGTGACGCAGCACGGGGCCGATACGCACTTCGAGGATCCGCTGGCGCATCTGGCGGTTTCGCTGGACGCGCAGCGGGCGGTGCAGGTGGCGTGCCATGAGTGGGCGCACGAGTACGCGGACGGGAAGTGGGTCGCGCTCGGTGGGGGTGGCTACGCCGTGGTGGATGTGGTGCCGCGGTCGTGGACGCATCTGGTGGGGATCGTGGCGGGGCGGGAGATCGCGCCGGAGAGCGTGATTCCTGACGGGTGGCGGCAGGAAGTGTTCGCGCGGACCCGGCAGTTGGCGCCGATGCGGATGACCGATGGGCGGTGGCCGGTGGGGTATCGGGGGTGGGAAGAGGGTTACGACCCGGCGGATCGGCTCGATCAGGCGATTCTGGCGAGTCGTAAGGCGGTGTATCCGTTGCGGGGGTTGTTGGCGTGAGTGCCTGCGGGTGCGGGTGCGGGTGCGGGTGCCGGCGGTGGGTGGCCGGAGGCGGGGTCGGTGGCCGGTGCCGGGGTGGATGTCGTCGTTCCGGCGCCCTGCGCCGGGGTGCCGCCTTGCCCACCCTGCCGCCCTTGGCGGCAGATTGCCCAAGGCGGCGCGGGGTCGGCCGTTATGGGTGGGGAGGCGGGGTGCGGCGGATTGCCCGAGGCGGCGTGGGGTTGGCCGTTATGGGTGGGGAGGTGGGGTGTGGTGGATTGCCTGAGGCGGCGTGGGGTTGGCCGTTAGGGGTGGGGGTTACTCCGACTGTGGGGTGTTTGGGGGAAAGGGGGGTGCGGGGGAGGGGTGATGGAGCACCATCGCAAGGGTGTTGAGCGTCGGAGCCCTGCGGGCGCACCTGTTGGCGGCCCGGCTTGCCGGGCCCGTGGCGACCTCCCGTGAGGAGAGTCTGCGCAGTTATCGGTTGTTCGAGGCGCGGGATCCGCGAGTGATGCTCGGCCTCGACCCCGAGTGGGTCTGGGGGCATCGGGATCTGCTCGCGCTGATGGCGGACAAGTGCGGGGTTTCCCGGGACCCGGGACACCGGACAGGGCACGATGTCATCGATCCGGAACGGACCTTGGCCGCGCTGGACGCCTTTGCGGAGCGGCTCGGGAAGGCCGCCGTCTCCCGCTCCCCGGTGCTGTTCGGGACGGGACATCCGCACCGACTGCTCGGTTTCTACGCCGCGTTGGCGGACGCCCTGTCGGCGGTGGGATGCCCCGTCCTCACTCCGGCGCAGGGTCACAGTGTCGACATAACGACCCGGTTCGGCCTACGCACGTACAACCTCGACTACGACCGAGGAGTCGCGCTGGTGCGTGAACCGGGCGCGTACCCGGGGGGTGGTGAGACCGGCGCGCACACCCACTCACCGCTCCCGGTTCGGCTGGCTCTCGGGGTGCTTTCGGAGGCCGGCGGGCCGCTGCCGGAGCTGGTCATCGGGGACCACGGATGGGTCTGCGGTGCAGGTCAGTTGGGGTTCGACGCCATCGGTCTGGCCGATACGGACGATCCCGCGCTGTTCGTCGGTGAGGCCGAGGGGCGGGTGTCCGTCGTCGTTCCACTTGATGACGCTGTGCGGTCTGATTACTACCGACCGCTTACTCGCTATGTACTCAATCGAGCGTGTCTGTCACAGTAGGCGGCCGATCGCTGCTCCTCTTCCCCACTCGCATCACCCGCCTCTACATTGGGGAGTGAGCACGCAACGACGTTGAGTCACCGGAAGGGGAAGCCGGTGGCCGTCGAGTGCGGAAGGTTCAGGTGTGTCATGGCTGCTGACCAGAGGCCTCTATCCGAGGTGGCGTTCCTGACCGTGGCGGAGGTCGCCGCGGTGATGCGCGTATCGAAGATGACCGTGTACCGCCTGGTGCACAGCGGTCATCTGCCCGCGATCCGGGTGGGGAGGTCCTTCCGAGTCCCGGAGAACGCGGTTCACGAGTACCTGCGCGACTCCTATGTGGGGGTGGACGCCGGCTGATCCACAGGATCCTGCGGACCTCGATTTCTGCTCGGCGCTCGGGGCGGGGTAGGCTAGCCCCTCGTAGGTCGTGTGGGCCCCAATGCAGCCCCGCACCGAGTGATTGTCCCCGCGAAGCGGGGGTTGTCCGAGAAGTGAGCGAGGGTAGTCGTGGGCTCTGTCATTAAGAAGCGGCGTAAGCGGATGGCGAAGAAGAAGCACCGCAAGCTGCTGAAGCGCACGCGCGTGCAGCGTCGTAACAAGAAGTAAGCGACAGCTGCTGAAAAGCGCACCTTGTGGCCCTCTCACCGAACGGTGGGAGGGCCACAATGCGTTGAACAGTCATATGTTTAGCGCGAAACGGCCCGTTACCTGGTCGTGTGGCTGTCGTCACTTCCTGCATCAAGCAGTCATCACAGCGCAACATCGAACCGCTAACGTGGCCCGCAGGCAGTGATTGCGGAGCGCGGCGGGGCTGGGACGGAAGGTAGGCGCTGATCTTGGGCAAGGTCGTGCTCGTGACCGGGGTGGCCCGGCAGCTCGGGGGCCGGTTCGTACGCAGGATCCAGCGGGACCCCGAGGTGGACCGGGTCATCGGGGTGGACGCGGTGCCGCCCGCGCACCATCTGGGCGGGGCGGATTTCCTCCAGGCCGACATCCGACAACCGACGATCGCGCGGGTGCTCGCGGAGTACGCCGTGGACACCGTCGTGCACATGGACGTGACCGGGACCCCGCTGGCCAGTGGTGGCCGCGGAGGGGTCAAGGAGACCAACGTCATCGGCACGATGCAGCTCCTCGGCGCGTGCCAGAAGGCGCCGAACGTCAAGCGGCTCGTGGTGAAGTCCAGTACGAACGTGTACGGGTCCGCGCCGCGCGACCCCGCCGTGTTCACCGAGACGACGCCGCCGAAGTCGCTGCCGAGCGGTGGCTTCGCCAAGGACACCGTCGAGGTCGAGGGGTATGTGCGCGGGTTCGCCCGGCGCCGCCCGGACGTCGCGGTGTGTGTGCTGCGCTTCGCCAACATCCTGGGGCCGACGGCCGATTCGCCGCTCGCCGAGTACTTCTCGCTGCCGGTGCTGCCGACCGTGTTCGGCTACGACCCGCGGCTCCAGTTCCTGCACGAGGACGACGTGATCGAGGTGCTGCGGATCGCCTCGCACGAGCCGGCGCGGGGAACGCTGAACAGCGGCACGTTCAATGTCGCCGGTGACGGGGTACTGCTGCTCTCGCAGTGCTCGCGGCGGCTCGGCCGGCCGACCGTCCCCGTGATGCTTCCCGCCGTGACCTGGGTGGGCAGCGCGCTGCGTACGCTGGGCGCGACGGACTTCTCGCCCGAGCAGATCCGGCTGCTCACGCACGGGCGGGTGGTGTCGACGGCCCAGATGCGCGACACGCTGGGTTTCCGGCCCAAGTACTCGACCGCGGAGGCCTTCGCGGAGTTCGTACGCGGCCGCGGGCCCGGACTGCTGCCGCCGCAGGCCCTTTCGGGGGCCGTGGACCGGATCGCCGCGCTGCCCTTCCTGGGCGGCACCCGCACGCCCAGCCACCCCCCGACGCAGAGCGCCAACTGAGGAGCGCATCAACGATGGCGGACGCCAAGGTCATTCCGTTCGACGACGACAGGTCGCGAGGGGCGACGGGGAAGGGCGCCGCGCGCCGCGGCCGGGGTTTGGTCGGTGGCGCGCGACGCAAGGGCGAGCCTGTGGCCGTACGGGCGTTGCAGACGCCGGAGCCCGAGGAGGCGGCGGGGCCCGAGCCGGAGGAGGCGTCGGACGGGCCGGAGCAGGGTGGCGGCTGGGAGCGGAAGATCGCGGGCGGGCTCGCGTTTCTGCGGCGGCGGCTCACCGGGGACTACGAGGTCGACGAGTTCGGCTACGACGCGGAGCTCACCGACCAGGTCCTGATGTCGCTGCTGCGGCCGATCGCGGAGAAGTACTTCCGGGTCGAGGTGAAGGGCGTCGAGAACATCCCGTCGGAGGGCGGGGCGCTGATCGTCTCCAACCATTCGGGGACGCTGCCGCTGGACGGCCTGATGATGCAGGTCGCCGTGCACGACAACCATCCGGCGGGCCGGCATCTGCGGCTCCTGGCGGCCGACTTGGTGTTCATGCTGCCGGTGGTCAACGAACTGGCGCGCAAGGCCGGGCACACGCTGGCCTGCGCGGAGGACGCGCAGCGGCTGCTGGAGAGCGGTGAGCTGGTCGGTGTGATGCCGGAGGGCTTCAAGGGCATCGGCAAGCCGTTCAGCGAGCGGTACAAGTTGCAGCGGTTCGGGCGGGGCGGCTTCGTGTCGACCGCGCTGCGGGCCGGGACGCCGATCGTGCCGTGCTCGATCGTCGGGGCGGAGGAGATCTACCCGATGGTGGGCAACGCGAAGACGTTGGCGCGGGTGCTGGGCTTCCCGTACTTCCCGATCACGCCGACGTTCCCGTGGCTGGGGCCGCTGGGGGCGGTGCCGCTGCCGACGAAGTGGACCATCCAGTTCGGCGAGCCGATCCCGACGGACGGCTATCCGCCGGAGGCGGCGGAGGACCCGATGCTGATGTTCAACCTGACGGACCAGGTCCGCGAACAGATCCAGCACACGCTCTATAAGTTGCTGGTGCAGCGGCGGTCGGTGTTCTTCTGAGTGGTGTTTCTCTGAGCGGTGTTCTTCTGAGCTGGAGAACGGCGTAGGGCCCGAGGTGTGTCTCGGGCCCTACGTGTTACTGCGCGTCCTCGCCCTCGATGCCCAGGCCCGGGAGGAGGCCGGGGAGGAGGGGTGGCACCGTGACGTCGGGGTCCGGGGAGTCCGTGCCGCCGCTGTCGGAGCCGGTGGCGCCGCCCTCCGAGGGGGTCGGCGTCGTCTTGTCCTTGGGCGGGTCGAGCAGGCCGCCCGTGGACTCGCCGAGCAGGCCCTCCTCGTCCTTGCCGCTGTCGGACGTGGACGGCTTCGGCTTCGTCGACGTCGCGTCGTCGCTGCCTGCGGAGCCGGACGGGGTGGAGCCGCCGGAGCTCGGGGTGCCCGGCGTCGTACCGTCCTGGCGGTCCGGGCTCGTCGCGTCGCCCTTGTCCGGGGTCTTCGGCAGCAGGGAGCGCAGCGGGCCGACTTCTTCGTCTATGGCGTCGAAGACCGAGCTGACCTGGTCCCGCACGTCGCCGAGCTGGACCGGGAGGCGGTCGCTGAGACTGCTCCAGGCCTGCCGGTGCGAGTCGGAGAACGCGGACAGGGCCTGGATCGGGCCGAGGGCGCCGTCCCGCTTGTACGCGTCGCTGAGCAGCCGGTGGCCCTCGGAGGCGTCGTACTGCACGCCGGAGAGCGCGCGCCGGACCTCGCCCACCGACTCGTGGTCGAGCTGTCCCGCGCGGCCGCGCTCCATGAGCCGCCGCGCCTCGCTCAGCCGGGTCGACGCCTGGTCGAGATAGGCGCGCCCCTTGTCCGAGTCGCTGTTGGCCATGCCCAGCTTGAGGTCTTCCATGCCGCGCTTGAGGCCGTAGAGGTGGTCACCCGGCAGCGCGTTGGACGACGCGGCGGCGACGCCGCTGAACGCGCCCGCGGCCACGCCCACCGTGAGCCCGCCCGCGGCGATGCCCTTGGTCAGGCGGGAGCGGGGCCGCAGCTTCCGCAGGGGACTGGCCCGGTGCGCACCTTTGCCCTGACGCTGCTTCGGAACGGAGGCGCCCGCGCCGCCCTCTTGGACCATGGCTTCCATGGCGGCGACGAGCTGAGCCCGCTGCGTCACCTTCACCTCGGGGTCGAGCTCCGGCTTCGGCAGCTCGCCGAGGGCGGAGGACAGGGCCAGCAGCGCGCCTTCTTTGGCCGCCGGGTCTTGTTCCGGTTGCTGCGCCGCCGGGTCCTGGTCGGACTGGTCCTCCAGGGCCTGGGCGAAGGCGTTCGCCCGCCGGTGTGCCGAGACGTTCGCGATCACTGGCGGCACCTCCTCTCATCATGACGGTCGACTCCCCAGGGGGTCCTGGGGTTGCACCCCCGGTCCAGATACACACCAACGAGTGAGTGTGTGCCGGTCGGGAGTGACCACAGGGAGCCTGCATCCCGCACAACGAGCGGCTCGGCACTTGGGTTACGCGCGAAAGATGATCCGAACGTGATCCCATCTCGCTTTCACCGTAGGTGAGTTGAAGACTGCGATCCGTAACGGCCCCAGGGGTGAAGAAACGACGGGTCGGGTCAGCGGGCGTCGTCCGGCAGAAGCCGCGCCAGCGTGCGCACCGCCCGGTACTGGAGGGTCTTGATCGCTCCCTCGTTCTTGCCCATCGCGCGAGCGGTCTCGGCGACGGACAGGCCCTGGAGGAAGCGGAGCGTGACGCACTCCTGCTGTTGCGGGTTGAGACGGCGCACCGCGTCGAGCAGGGCCGCGTTGGAGAGCGACTCCAGGACCGAGTCCTCGGGAGAACGCTCCACCTCGTTCGCGTCCAGCATTTCGCCGGTGGTCACTTCGAGACGGAAGCGGCTCGACTTGAAGTGGTCGGCGACCAGGTTGCGCGCGATCGTGACCAGCCAGGCGCCGAAGTCGCGGCCCTGCCAGGTGAACGTCCCGATGCGGCGCAGGGCGCGCAGGAAGGTCTCGCTGGTGAGGTCCTCCGCCGTCGCCTTTCCGCCGACGCGGTAGTAGATGTAGCGGTACACCGTGTCGCTGTACTGGTCGTAGAGGCGGCCGAACGCGTCGGCCTCGCCGTCCTGGGCGCGCTCGACCAGGTCCATCATGCGGGCGCTGTCGCTGTCGGCGGCGGGCCTGCGGGCCGTGGACGTGCCCGAGGCGCCGGCGGAGCCGGAGCGCGCGCGTCTGCCAACGGTGGCGGCCGTCGATTCGGCCATGGCGTAGCAGGGTGAGGCAGGGGCGGGCGCGGCCGCCGCCGCGGCGGCAAGGGCGGGGACGGCGTACGCGGTGGGGACGAAACCGCGCAGGCGGTCCACGACCGTAGCGTGCAGCGTAGCCAGGCCCGAGGCGTCAACCCCGACGTGTGGGTACACGGGACTCCCAGAGGCAGAGCTTCCATCACGTGCAGTACGGGACCGTTCACCCGTCGTGCTGACGCGTGGGTACCGGTTTGCGTCTGAGGAGAATAACGCTTCGTGCAGGGAGCACTACACCCAGTTGCTCAAATCATCGATTACGTCACTTCTGTAATCACTCGGGGGCGGTTTGAGCACCAGAGAGTGACCGTTTGTTGATCGATTACGTTCACAATCCGTGTCTGGCGGTGACATGTTGTGGCCGAGTGGTACCAACGGGACTGGCCGCGGCCGGGCCCGGGTAAGACGTTCGGAATGTCGTCGCGCAGGGGCGGGTGACCGTCAGCGACGGCGGCGGTGCAGGGCGATCGCCGCGGCCGTGCCGCCCGCGACCGCGCCGACGCCGGCCGCGGCGGGCAGGCCGACCTTCGCCGCCTTGCGGCCCGTGCGGTAGTCCCGCAGTCGCCAGTCCCGCTCGCGCGCGTACTTGCGCAGCTTCGTGTCCGGGTTGATCGCGTACGGGTGCCCGACGAGGGAGAGCATCGGGATGTCGTTGTGCGAGTCGCTGTACGCGGCGCAGCGGCCCAGTTCGAGGCCCTCGGCGGAGGCCAGGGCCCGGACCGCCTCGGCCTTCGCGGGGCCGTGCAGCGGTTCACCGACGAGGCGGCCGGTGTAGACGCCGCCGATGGACTCCGCGACCGTGCCGAGCGCGCCGGTCAGGCCGAGGCGGCGGGCGATGACCGTGGCGATCTCCACGGGCGCGGCCGTGACCAGCCAGACCTTCTGGCCCGCGTCCAGGTGGGCCTGGGCGAGGGCGCGGGTGCCGGGCCAGATCCGCTCCGCCATGTACTCGTCGTAGATCTCCTCGCCGATGGACATCAGCTCGGAGACGCGGTGGCCCTTCACGATGGACAGCGCGCTGTCGCGGGCGTCCTGCATGTGCTCGGGGTCCTCGACGCCGGCGAGCCGGAACCAGGCCTGCTGCCAGGCGAACCGGGTCAGCTCGCGGCGCTCGAAGAACTTCCGCTTGTAGAGGCCGCGGCCGAAGTGGAAGATCGCCGCGCCCTGCATCACCGTGTTGTCCAGGTCGAAGAAGGCGGCGGCCTTGTCGTCGCCCGCGACCGGGAATTCCGGTTCCCGGGTGTCCTCGTCCGCCAGCGGTGCCCGGTCCTCCAGCCTCTCCAGCTCCTGGGAGGACTTGCGGGCGGCCTCGGCCGAAGCCTCGCCTGCGAGCACGCTCCGCGCGGTGGCGGAGCGCCTACGGGGTGTGAGCCATCCGAGAGCGGCCATGTCGTGAGCATAGCCATTTTGTTCGGGGCACCGGAGTCGAGCGGGTTTCGGGAGTCTGACCGCGTGTGAATTCTCGGCGTCCGAACGGTCGCGCGCGGAGCGAGAATGGCCGGTATGAGTCCCATTTTTCGTGCGCGCGAGAAGAAGGATCCGAGTGAGCGGGTCGTCACGCTGATCGGTAAGCCGGGCTGCCATTTGTGCGACGACGCCCAGGCGGTGATCGAGAAGGTGTGCGCCGAGGTCGGTGCTGCCTGGGAGAAGAAGGACATCAACGAGGACGCGGAGTTGTACCGCAAGTACTGGGAGCAGATCCCGGTCGTTCTGGTCGACGGGGCGCAGCACGACTTCTGGCGCGTTCAGGAGGAACGGTTGCGGCGTGCGCTCACGCGGTGACGCGGTGCGTACGCATCCTCGAAGCGGTCGCACACGTCACTGACCGAGGAGTCCAACTGATCCCAAAAGTCGCTTAGGATCGAGGGCGGTTTTGGTCTCGGGGGCGTAGATCTTGGCAACGTTGAGGAGTGTGTGCCGTTTTGGCCCCCACAGGTGAGCAACGAAGCTGCCTGCGCGCCGGTTCCAATAATGCGCGCGGGGTGCGCGTGAGCCCGGTCACGTTGGCCGGGCAAATCGGACACCATCTTTGTGCACGCGTTCACAAAGACATAGCCTGCATTCGACGGGGCGGTCGAGTAGCAGGGTGCCGCCCACAGCCCCGCTCTACCCGCAGGAGCACCGTGGCAACTGGCCGAACTCACCGACCGGCGACCCGCAGCCGAGGGATTCCCGAGGCCACCGTCGCCAGGCTTCCGCTGTACCTCCGAGCCCTCACCGCACTGTCGGAGCGCTCGGTGCCCACGGTCTCCTCCGAGGAGCTCGCGGCCGCGGCGGGCGTCAACTCCGCGAAGCTGCGCAAGGACTTCTCGTACCTCGGTTCGTACGGGACCCGTGGCGTGGGCTACGACGTCGAGTACCTCGTCTACCAGATCTCACGCGAGCTGGGCCTGACCCAGGACTGGCCGATCGTGATGGTCGGTATCGGTAACCTCGGTGCGGCGCTGGCCAATTACGGCGGGTTCGCCTCGCGCGGCTTCCGGGTCGCGGCGCTGATCGACGCCGACCCGGCGATGACCGGCAAGTCCGTCGCGGGCATGGCCGTGCAGCACGCTGACGACCTCGAGAAGATCATCGACGACAACGGCGTCTCCATCGGCGTCATCGCGACCCCGGCCGGTGCCGCGCAGCAGGTCTGCGACCGGCTCGTCGCCGCCGGTGTCACCTCCATCCTGAACTTCGCGCCGACCGTGCTGTCCGTGCCGGACGGTGTCGACGTGCGCAAGGTCGACCTCTCGATCGAGCTCCAGATCCTCGCTTTCCACGAGCAGCGCAAGGCCGGCGAGAACCCGGTCGACGCGGCGGAGGGCGCCGTGGGCGTCGAGGGCCCGGCCGCCAAGGTCACCAAGCCCGCCTCCGTGGACGGCGCCAAGGCCGACCGCAAGGGACCCGACGGGGACGTTCCCGCCGTGATGCCGGCATGAGCCTCCTCGTCGTGGGTCTGAGCCACCGCAGCGCCCCCGTCAGCGTGCTGGAGCGCGCCGCGCTGAACGCGGACACCCAGGCCAAGCTGCTCCAGGACACGCTCGCCGCCGAGCCGGCCGCCGAGGCCGCCGTCCTCGCCACCTGCAACCGCATCGAGCTGTACGCGGACGTGGACAAGTTCCACGCCGGTGTCGCCGAGCTGTCGACGCTGCTCGCCCAGCACAGCGGTGTGGGTCTCGAGGAGCTCACTCCTTATCTCTATGTGCACTACGAGGACCGGGCGGTTCACCACCTGTTCTCGGTGGCGTGCGGGCTCGACTCGATGGTGGTCGGCGAGGGCCAGATCCTCGGCCAGATCAAGGACACCCTCGCGCGCGCCCAGGAGCTGCACTCCGCGGGCAAGCTCCTCAACGACCTGTTCCAGCAGGCGCTGCGGGTCGGCAAGCGCGCCCACTCGGAGACCGGGATCGACCGGGCCGGGCAGTCGCTCGTCACCTTCGGCCTCGAACAGCTCGCCGCCGGGCAGCCGGTGGACGCGTGGGCGGCCGGGAAGCGGGCGCTGGTCATCGGCGCCGGTTCCATGTCCTCGCTCGCCGCGGCCACGCTCGCGCGCGCCGGGGTCGCCGAAGTCGTCGTCGCGAACCGGACGTTGGAGCGCGCCGACCGGCTGGTGGAGATCTTGGGAGAGGCCGGTACGGCCGCCCGTGCCGTCGCCATGGACGCGGTGGCCGACGAACTGACACGTGCCGACGTCGCCATCTCCTGCACCGGCGCCACCGGTCTCGTTCTCACCGCCGAGGCCATCCGCTCCGCCGTCGCCGGTCGCACGCCGACCGCGGGCGCCGAGGTGCCCGGCACTCCGGCGTCCGCCCCCGGCAGGACCGCGGGGGAGAGCGGCCCGGTCGTCGAGACGGTGCGCGGCGGCTTCTCCGTCGAGGGCGAGGCCGCGGTCGCCGGGTTCGACGCCGCCGCCCTGGAACAGCACGGCGCCTGGGTCGACAACGCGCCCGGCGAGCAGGTCCGCCCGGTCCAGGCCTCCGAGGCCGAGACCATCGCCGCGCTCGCCGTCGCCGGCCGGGTGCCGGAGATGCGCCGCGAGCGCGCCCCCGAGCCCGTACGGCAGGTGGCGCTGGCCCTGCTCGACCTGGCGATGCCGCGTGACGTCGACGCGGCCGCGCACCGCATCGACGGGGTCCGCCTCGTCGACATCGAGTCCCTCGCCGACGCCTCCGCCGACGCGCCGATGGCCGCCGACGTCGACCTGGTGCGGACGATCGTGGCCGACGAGGTCGCCGCGTTCGGCGCCGCGCAGCGGGCCGCGCACATCACGCCGACCGTCGTCGCGCTGCGCACGATGGCCGCGGACGTGGTGGCCAGCGAGATCGCCCGGCTCGACGGACGGCTCCCCGGCCTCGACGAGAAGCAGCGCGCGGAGATCACCCAGACCGTCCGGCGCGTGGTGGACAAGCTGCTGCACGCGCCGACCGTACGGGTCAAGCAGCTGGCCGCCGAACCCGGCGGCGCCGGGTACGCGGACGCTCTGCGGACCCTGTTCGACCTGGACCAGGAGACGGTGGCCGCCGTCTCCCGGGCCACCCCCCACGAAGGCAAGAATCGAGGCCCGGCATGACCGCCGAGAAAGCCCTGAGGCTGGGCACCAGGCGCAGCAAGCTGGCCATGGCCCAGTCCGGGCACGTGGCCGAAGCCGTCCGCCAGTTGACCGGCCGCGAGGTCGAGCTGGTGGAGATCACCACGTACGGGGACGTCTCCCGTGAGCACCTGGCGCAGATCGGCGGCACCGGTGTCTTCGTCACCGCGCTGCGCGACGCGCTCGCCAAGGGCGAGGTCGACTTCGCGGTGCACTCCCTCAAGGACCTGCCGACCGCGCAGCCCGAGGAGCTGGCCCTGGCCGCCGTACCGGTGCGCGAGGACCCGCGGGACGCGCTGATCGCGCGGGACGGCCTGAAGTTCACCGATCTCCCGGCGGGTGCCCGCGTCGGTACCGGTTCGCCGCGCCGCATGGCTCAGCTGAACGCGTACGCGCGCAGCCACGGCATCCGGATCGAGACGGTGCCGATCCGTGGGAACATCGACACCCGGATCGGTTTCGTCGAGAAGGGCGAGCTGGACGCGGTGGTCCTCGCGGCCGCCGGCCTCAGCCGCATCGGTCGCAGCGAGGAAGTCACCGAGTTCCTCCCGACCGACATGATTCTGCCCGCCCCCGGCCAGGGGGCACTGGCTGTCGAATGCGCCGCAGACAACGGCGCGCTCGTGGCCGCGCTCGCCGAGTTGGACGACCCGTTCACACGGGCCGCCGTGACCGCCGAGCGGTCCCTGCTCGCCGCCCTGGAGGCCGGCTGCAGCGCACCTGTGGGTGCGCTGGCCGACCTGCTGGCCGACGGGCAGATTGTCAAGGAAATGCGCCTGCGCGGCGTCGTCGGCTCGACCGACGGCTCCGAACTGGTGCAGCTGTCCACCACCGGTCCCGTGCCCTCGTCCACCGACGAGGCGCTGGCACTCGGGCGGGAACTCGCCGCCGAGATGCTGGCCAAGGGCGCGGCCGGTCTGATGGGGGAGCGAGCACGATGAGCCCCACCACCGCTGTATCGACCGCCTGGGCACCTGGGCACGTCACCTTCCTGGGTGCGGGTCCCGGTGATCCAGGACTGCTGACCCTCAGGGCCGTGGAGGCCCTGACCCGAGCGGATGTGCTGATCGCCGAGCCCGAAGTGCTCGACGTCGTACGGACGCACGCCAAGGCGGGCGTGACCGTCCTCGACGCCACGGGCGCCCCGGAGCAGGCGACGCCTGACGGCTCGTCAACTGCCGTCGCTGTCCCGGCTCTGAGGGACTGGGCCAATCTTGTCATGGAGGCCGCGAGGGGCGGCAAGCGGGTCGTGCGTGCGGTCACCGGGGACCCCGGTCTCGACACGTACGCGGCCGAGGAGATGCTGGCCTGCGCCTCCGAGGGGATCACCTTCGAGGTCGTGCCCGGGATCGCGGCGGCCGTGGGCGTGCCCGCGTACGCCGGTGTGCCGCTCCGTGACCAGCAGGGCGCCGATGTCCGCTTCGTGGACGCGGCGACCGCCTCCGAGCGCTGCTGGGCCGAGGTCGGCGCGTCCGACGGCACGGTCGTCGTGTCGACGACGCTCGACTCGGTGGGCGCCGCGGCCGGTGAGCTGGTGGCGGCGGGCCGCAAGCCCGACACCCCGCTGTCGGTGACGGTCGCCGGTACGACGACGCGGCAGAAGACGTGGACGGCGACGCTCGGCACGATCGCGCAGACCCTGAAGCAGGCGAAGGTGCTGCCGTCGCCCGAGGGCAACCGGCCGGTCATAGCCGTGGTCGGTGAGCGCAGCGCCGCCGCCCAGCGCGACCAGCTGTCCTGGTTCGAGTCGAAGCCGCTGTTCGGCTGGCGGGTGCTCGTGCCCAGGACGAAGGAGCAGGCGGCCTCGCTCTCCGACCAGCTTCGTTCCTACGGCGCCGTGCCGCACGAGGTCCCGACCATCGCGGTCGAGCCGCCGCGCACGCCGCAGCAGATGGAGCGCGCGGTCAAGGGCCTGGTGACGGGCCGCTACGAGTGGATCGCCTTCACCTCCGTGAACGCGGTCAAGGCCGTCCGCGAGAAGTTCGAGGAGTACGGGCTCGACGCGCGTGCGTTCGCCGGGATCAAGGTCGCGGCGGTCGGCGAGCAGACGGCCCAGGCGCTGATCGCCTTCGGCGTGAAGCCGGATCTGGTGCCGAGCGGTGAGCAGAGCGCCGCCGGTCTCCTTGAGGACTGGCCGCCGTACGACCCGGTCTTCGACCCGATCGACCGTGTCTTCCTGCCGCGTGCCGACATCGCGACCGAGACGCTGGTGGCCGGGCTCATCGAGCTGGGCTGGGAGGTCGACGACGTCACGGCCTACCGGACCGTGCGGGCGTCGCCGCCGCCGGCGGAGACGCGCGAGGCGATCAAGGGTGGTGGCTTCGACGCGGTGCTGTTCACGTCGTCGTCCACCGTGCGGAACCTGGTGGGCATCGCCGGGAAGCCGCACAACGTGACGGTCATCGCCTGTATCGGTCCGGCCACGGCCAAGACGGCCGAGGAGCACGGGCTGCGGGTCGATGTGATGGCGCCCGAGCCGTCGGTGCTGAAGCTGGCGGCGGCGCTGGCCGACTTCGGTGCGAAGCGTCGGCTGGCCGCCATCGAGGCCGGGGATCCGGTCACGCGGCCGAGCGAGCGGCGGCCCGGGTCGCGGCGCAGGCGCGCGGCGCCGTAGGTCTCAGGTCTTACGGGGCGGGCCCCCGGTGTCGTCGCGCGGCGCCGGGGGCCGCCTTGCCCACCCTGCCGCCCCAGGCGGCAGATTGCCCAAGGCGGGGGCGGGGCCGACCGCCTTCCAGCGGTGTTGAACGTGGTTCGAGGAGATTTTCGGTGACTCGGTACGGTTCTTTTCCCGGTTCGCGGCCGCGGCGGCTGCGGACCACTCCCACCATGCGGCGCATGGTCGCCGAGACACGGCTGCATCCGGCCGATCTGATCCTGCCCGCGTTCGTGCGCGAGGGGATCGACGCCCCGGTGGAGATCGGCGCCATGCCGGGCGTGTACCAGCACACCCGTGACTCCCTGAAGAAGGCCGCGGCCGAGGCCGCCGTGGCGGGCGTCTCCGGGATCATGCTGTTCGGTGTGCCGCTGGAGGAGAAGAAGGACGGCCGGGGCACGGTCGGCACCGACCCCGACGGCATCCTCCAGGTCGCGCTGCGGGACGTGCGGGCCGAGGTCGGCGACGACCTGCTCGTCATGTCCGACCTGTGCCTGGACGAGTTCACGGACCACGGCCACTGCGGCGTCCTCGACGAGCAGGGCCGCGTGGACAACGACGCGACGCTGGAGCGGTACGCGGAGATGGCCCAGGTGCAGGCCGACGCGGGCGCGCACATCGTGGGCCCGAGCGGCATGATGGACGGTCAGATCGGCGTCATCCGCGACGCGTTGGACCAGATCGGCCGCGACGACGTGTCGATCCTCGCCTACACCGTGAAGTACTCCTCGGCGTTCTTCGGCCCGTTCCGCGAGGCCGTCGGTTCCTCGCTCCAGGGGGACCGCAAGACGTACCAGCAGGACCCGGCCAACATCCGGGAGTCGCTGCGGGAGCTGGCGCTCGACCTTGAGGAGGGCGCCGACATGGTGATGGTGAAGCCGGCCGGTCCGTACCTCGACATCCTGGCGCGCGTGGCCGACGAGGCCGACGTGCCGGTCGCCGCGTACCAGATCAGCGGCGAGTACTCGATGATCGAGGCGGCGGCGCGCAACGGCTGGATCGACCGGGACCCGGCGATCATGGAGTCGCTGCTCGGCATCAAGCGGGCCGGCGCCAGCATGATCCTCACGTACTGGGCCACCGAGGTGGCGCGGAAGCTGGGCTGAGCCCTCCGGGGGGCCGGGCGCGGTGCGGGCAAGCCTCGGCCGCGGCGGTTCCCCCTCCGGTCCGCCGCGGCCGATTCCCCGTCAGGAAGAAAGTCAGCTGGTGGTTCCTCCGCCGGTGGCGTGGGCGTCCTGCGTGGACAGCTCCTCGTCCGTGGCGTGGGCGTCGGTGGGCTTCAGGTCGCCGCCGGTCGCGTGGGCGTCCAGGGTCGTGAGCTCCTCGCCGGTGGCGTGGGCGTCCTCGGGCTTCGCGGTCCCCGTGGTGTTGTCGGCCATGACGGTCAACTCCTCTTGAGTCTCGGTGGTGCATCGAGTCGGACGAACTCGTCCGGCGGCTCCCCCGTGGGCCGCCGGACGAGCTTTCGCGAGGCCGTTCACCTTAGTGAGACGGCCGGCTTCCGAGCCGTCTGCCCCCCGACGCGACGGACCGGCACTCATGAGAGTGCCGGTCCGCGATAAACGAACGATGAACGGGCGTACACCGCGCCCGAACGGGCTCAGGCGAGGGCTCTGCGCGACAGGAGTCCGCGCACCGTCTGGGCCTCCGGCGAGCCGAGGGAATCGAAGACGGCGAGG
Organism: Streptomyces sp. BYX5S; assembly: GCF_054724165.1. Taxonomy (NCBI): domain Bacteria; kingdom Bacillati; phylum Actinomycetota; class Actinomycetes; order Kitasatosporales; family Streptomycetaceae; genus Streptomyces; species Streptomyces sp. BYX5S. Next base: position 446,886 of record NZ_CM138829.1, read on the forward strand.
GCGTCCGACCAGCACACCTGGGCCCGGTCGGTGTGCCCGATCGCGGACAGCGCGCGGCCCAGCACGGTCAGCACGTTGGCCCGCCGCCATTCGCCGCCGATCCCGTGCAGCACCGCGAGGGCGTGCTCCGCGTGCGAGGCGGCCCTGGCCGGTGCGTGCTCGGCGAGGTGGGCCTCCGCGAGGCGGAACAGCGTCATGCCGTGCCAGAGGTGCTGCCGGCTGCCGCGGAAGACGTCCAGCGCGTCGAGCAGGACGGTGCGCGCCTCCTCGGTCTTGCCCGCGTCGGTGAGCGCGAGCCCGAGCGCGTACTTGCCGTTCGCCAGGCGCAGCGCCTGCCGGGAGGTGTCCTGCTCGTAGATGGCGATGCCCTTGCGCGCGAGCGCTATCGCGTCGTCGGTGCGGCCGGTGGCGAGGTGGACCCGCGAGAGGTTGCACAGGGCGCTCGCCGTGCCCGGCAGGTTGCCGTCGGTGCGGAACGCCGTCAGCGCGACGCCGAAGTGGGCCTCCGCGTCGAGGTGCCGGCCTTCGTAGAGGGCGATGATGCCCCGCTGGTTCGGCGCCTGGCCGGAGGCGACGGGGTCGCCCGTGGCCGCGCCGAGCTCCATGGCGCGCCTGGCCTCTCCCTCGGCCTCGGGGAAGCGTCCGCACACGCTGTGGACGTGCGAGAGCATCGTACGGGCGCGCCCCTCGGCCCAGGCGTCGCCGCTCTTCTCGGCGGCGGTGCTCACGGCGGTGGCCGCCTGGGTGAACTGGAGGGAGTTGGCGCCCGATTCACCGAGGTCGACCGAGGCCATCAGCAGGTCCGCGGCCCTGGTCTGGAGGCCCGCTGCGGCCGACTGCCGGACGCAGGCGAGGAGGCAGCCCGACTCGTTGAACAGCCACTCCAGGGCCCGCTCCCGGTCGCGGAAGACGAGGCCGGGCCGGGCCGTGGGCGAGAAGTGGTCGCTGACCCGCTCGCCGGGGCGCTCGATCGCGTACACGCCCGCCGCCGTCGCCAGATAGAAGTCCAGGAGCCGCGACATCGCCTCGTCGCGCTCCTTCTCCGCCTCGTCCCGCTCCGCGCAGGCACGCGCGTAGAGCCGTACGAGGTCGTGGTAGCGGTAGCGGCCGGGGGCGGCGGATTCGAGGAGGGAGGTGTCGACCAGCGTCTCCAGGACGTCTTCCGTCGCCTCCGTGTCGAGTTCGAGGACGGCGGCGGCCGCGGCGAGGGAGATGTCGGGGCCGTCGGCGAGGCCGAGGAGGCGGAAGGCCCGGGACTGGGCCGGCTCCAGCTGCCCGTAGCCGAGTTCGAAGGTGGCCTTGACGGCCAGGTCGCCCGCCTGGAGCTCGTCGAGGCGGCGGCGCTCGTCCGCCAGCTTGGCGGCCAGCACCGAGACCGTCCAGGTGCGGCGGGCGGCCAGGCGGGAGGCCGCGATCCGGATCGCGAGGGGCAGGAAGCCGCAGGCCGCGACGACGTCGAGGGCCGCCTCGCGTTCCGACGTCACCCGCTCCTCGCCCACGATGCGGGTGAAGAGCAGGAGCGCCTCGTCGGGCGACATCACGTCGAGGTCCACGAGGTGCGCGCCGACCAGGTCGACCATCCGCACCCGCCCCGTGATCAGCGCCGCGCACCCCGCCGTCCCCGGCAGCAGCGGTCTGACCTGCGCCGCGTCCCGCGCGTTGTCGAGCAGGACGAGGGCGCGGCGGCCGTCGAGGGTGGAGCGGAAGAGGGCCGCGCGCTCCTCCAGGGAGTCGGGGACCGCCGAGTCGGGGATGCCGAGGGCGCGGAGGAAGGAGCCGAGGACCGTCTCGGGTTCGGCCGGGCGCGCACTGGTGCCTTGCAGGTCGACGTAGAGCTGGCCGTCGGGGAAGGCGGCGCGCGCCGCGTGCGCCACGTGCACGGCGAGGGTGGTCTTGCCGACGCCGCCGATGCCGGCCACCGCCGACACCGCCATCACGGATCCGCTGCCGGACTCGGAGGACGCGGCGGCGAGTGTGTCGCTCAGCTCCGTCACGAAGGCGGCGCGGCCCGTGAAGTCCGGCACGGTAGCCGGGAGTTGGGCCGGGCGGCGGGGGGCGGCGGACGGCTCGGCGGGCTGGGCCGAGGGCTCCGACAGGGTCGGGTCGGCCTGGAGGATGCGCTGCTGGAGCTCCGAGAGGCCGGGGCGCGGGTCCACGCCCAGCTCGTCGGCGAGGAGGCGGCGGGTGTCGGCGTACACGGCGAGGGCCTCGGCCTGGCGGCCCGAGCGGTAGAGCGCGAGCATGAGCAGCTCGCGCAGGCGCTCGCGCAGCGGGTGCTCCGCCGTCAGGGCCGTCAGCGCCGAGATCGACTCCGCGTGGCAGCCCTGCTCCAGGTCCATGTCCAGGCGTGTTTCGAGCAGTTGGAGGCGCCACTCGTCGAGGCGGGCGCGCTCGGTCTCGGCGTGCGGCCCGGGGACGTGGGCCAGCGGCTCGCCGTCCCAGAGGCCCAGCGCCTTGTTCACGAGGGCGCGGGCCTGGCACAGGTCGTCGGCCTGGCGCGCCTGCTCGGCCTCCGCGACCAGCTCCTCGGCGGCGGCGAGGTCCAGCGCGTCCGGCCGCGCCATCCGCAGCGCGTACCCGCCCGCCTCGGTCTCCAGGACGCCCGGACCGAGGATCTTGCGCAGCCGGGAGGCGTACGTGCGGATCGCGGCCAGCGCCTGGGACGGGGGGTCGTCCCCCCATACGGCGTCGATGAGTTCGGCCGCCGTCGCCGTGCGGCCCTGGCGGAGCAGAAGTGCGGCGAGTAGCGCGCGCTGTTGCGGGGAACCGGTGGAGAGAGGCTCTCCGCCGCGCCACGCGCGGACCGGTCCGAGCACGCTGAAGCGCAGGTCGGCGCCGGTGGCCGGGGTGGGGTCCGAGGCGTCGTCGGGCACGGCGGCGCGCCGCTGCTCCGGTACCCGCGGTCCACCGACCATCTTCCCTGCTCCCTGCCGCCGCTTCGCCACACGTCATTCTGTCGTGCTGTCCAACCGGCACGCCGTGGTATGCGCGCACATCAATGACAACTGCCGTCAGTTTGCCTTGTTCCTGGCGGATACGTCAGCCATGGAGGGCTCCCATCACAGACACCTCACGCGTGAGGTGTCGGCAAGCACTGCATCCTCACTAGCTGACGGGTCGTCAGATCGGCGCTACCGTGAGCACATGGAGACCACGGAGACAGAAAGCACCCGGAACGCCCAATCCCCCCTGAAATCGGCAGACTTCCCGCGGATCATCTCCGTCGACGACCACACCGTGGAGCCGCCGAACGTCTGGTCCGACCGGCTGCCGAAGAAGTACCGCGACACCGGTCCGCGCATCGTGCGCGCCCCGCTGAAGGAAATGACCTTCCTGGGCGGCAAGTTCGCGCCGGTCATGGGCGCGCCCGGCGACGACGGACCGATCGGCGACTGGTGGGTCTACGAGGATCTGCACCGCCCGCTGACCCGGCTCGACACGGCCGTCGGCTACGACCGGGACGAGATCAAGCTGGAGGTCATCACCTACGAGCAGATGCGGCCGGGGTCGTACGACGTGCCGTCGCGGCTCGCCGACATGGACGTCAACCACGTCCAGTCCGCGCTCTGCTTCCCCACCTTCCCGCGCTTTTGCGGTCAGACGTTCACCGAGGCCAAGGACCGTGAGCTGGGGCTGCTCGGGGTGCGGGCGTACAACGACTGGATGGTCGAGGAGTGGTGCGGGCCGCAGGCCGAGGGCCGGCTGATCCCGCTGACGCTCGTGCCGCTGTGGGACGCGGAGCTGGCGGCGGCGGAGGTGCGGCGGAACGCGGCGCGGGGGGTGCGGGCGGTCGCGTTCTCCGAGATACCGCCGCACCTCGGGCTGCCGTCCATCCACACGGACGACTGGGACCCGTTCCTCGCGGCGTGCGCGGAGACCGGGACGGTCATCGCGATGCACATCGGGTCGAGCAGCAGGATGCCGTCCACGTCGCCGGACGCGCCGCCCGCGGTGGGGTCGACGATCACGTTCGCCAACTGCTGCTTCTCGATGGTCGACTGGCTGATGAGCGGGAAGTTCGAGCGGTTCCCGCAGCTGCGGATCATGTACGCCGAGGGCCAGATCGGGTGGATCCCGTACATCCTCGAACGGGCCGACGTGGTGTGGGAGGAGAACCGCGGGTGGGGCGGCGTCGCCGACAAGGTGCGCAAGCCGCCGAGCGAGTACTTCGCGGACCACGTCTTCGGCTGCTTCTTCGACGACGCGTTCGGCTTGCGGAACCTGGACTCCATCGGGGTCGGGAACGTGCTGTACGAGACGGATTATCCGCACTCGGACTCGACGTGGCCGAAGTCGCGGGAGGTGGGGGAGGCGCAGATGGGGCATTTGAGGGCGGATGTGGTGGAGCGGATTGTGCGGGGCAATGCGATTGAGCTGCTCGGGCTTTCGGGGGAGGGGTGCTGGCGGCCGTAGTTCTGTTGCGGGATGCCGTGGTGGACGCCACGGGGCTCTGCCCCGGACCCCGCGCCTCAATCGCCGGCGGGGCTTGATGCGTGGCCGGGATCAAGCCCCTGCGGCGATTGAGCAGCGGGGCCCCGGGGCGGAGCCCCGGGGTGTGGGTGGGGGTGCGTGAGGGGTTGTCTGACGGTGCGTCAGGCGTGAGGATGGGGGCGATTTCGTGGATGTGACGGAGCGTCAGGTGAGCGACGCGTAGGGGGCCATGGTGGTACTCGCATACGGCATGCAACTTCCGGTTCAGTCCCAGAGCACCCTCTTCGCCGAGCCGTGGGAGGCGGCCGCCGGGGCGGAGGATCTCGCCGAGATCGCCCGCACCGCCGACCGCACCGGCTTCGACTACATCGCGTGCTGCGACCACGTCGCCATCCCGCGCCGCCTCTCCGACGCCATGTCGACGACCTGGTACGACCCCGTCGCCACGCTCGCCCACCTCGCCGCCGTCACCGAACGGGTCCGGCTGCTCAGCCACGTCGCCGTCGTCGGGCTGCGGCACCCGCTCGTCTCCGCCAAGCAGTACGCCACCCTCGACCACCTCAGCGGCGGCCGGCTCGTCCTCGGTGTCGGGGCCGGGCACGTACGGGAGGAGTTCGAGGCGCTCGGGGTCGACTTCGAGCGGCGGGGGGCCGTGCTCGACGAGTGCGTCGATGCGTTGAGGGCTTGTCTGGGCAATGAGGAGTTTCCCTCGTTCAAGGGGGAGTTCTTCTCCTTCGAGGGGCTCGGGCAGCGGCCCCGGCCCGCTCAGGCGCGCGTGCCGGTCTGGGTCGGCGGGTCCTCCGCCCCCGCCGTGCGGCGCGCCGCGCTCAAGGGTGACGGGTGGCTGCCGCAGGGCGACCCGCGTGAGCGGCTTCCCCAGCAGATCGAGAAGCTTCGGCGGTTGCGCGCCGAGGCCGGGATACAGGCGCCCGTCACCGTCGGCGCCATCACCGAACCGCTCTACGTGGGCGAAGCCGCCTGGAGCGTCGGGCGGCGCACCCTCACCGGCGCCGGTGAGGCGATCGCCGAGTCGCTGCGCGCCTACGCCGCGATGGGCGTGCACCAGATCCAGGTCCGGTTCCGCAGCCGGTCCCGTACCGAGCTCACCGATCAGATGGCGGCTTTCGCCGCCGACGTGGCTCCGCACCTCACCTGATCACCTTCAACCGCAGGACTACGTAAGGGGTTTGACGCATGGGCAAGCTCGATGGACGGGTCGTCCTCATCACCGGTGCGGCGCGCGGGCAGGGGGAGCAGGAGGCGCGGCTGTTCGCCGCCGAGGGGGCGAAAGTCGTCGTCGCCGACGTGCTCGACGATCAGGGGGAGGCCGTCGCCAAGGATCTGGGCAGCGGCACGGCGCTCTACGTGCATCTCGACGTGAGCAAGGAGGAGGACTGGGTCGCCGCCGTCGGCTCCGCGAAGGCCGCCTTCGGGAAGATCGACGGACTCGTCAACAACGCGGGGATCCTGCGGTTCAACGAGCTGGTCTCGACGCCGCTGGAGGAGTTCCAGCTGGTCGTGCAGGTCAACCAGGTGGGCGCCTTTCTGGGGATCAAGACCGTCGCGCCCGAGATCGCTGCCGCGGGCGGGGGCTCGATCGTCAACACCTCCTCGTACACGGGGCTGACAGGGATGTCGTACGTGGGGGCCTACGCCGCCACCAAGCACGCCATCGTCGGGCTCACGCGCGTGGCCGCCATGGAGCTGGCCGGGCAGCGGATCCGGGTCAACGCCGTGTGCCCGGGGGCCATCGACACCGCCATGAGCAATCCGTCGCAGCTCGACCCCGGGGCCAGTACCGAGGAGGCCGGGCAGGCCCTCGACGAGCTGTACCGCAAGCTCGTGCCGCTCGGGCGGGTCGGGAGGCCGGAGGAGGTGGCGCGGCTCGCGCTCTTCCTCACCGCCGAGGAGGACTCGGCGTACATCACCGGGCAGCCGTTCGTCGTGGACGGAGGGTGGCTGGCGGGGGTCAGTGTGCTCTGACCGCTGCCTGCTTCGGCCGACGGTAGCTGACGAGGCGTCAGGTATTGACGGTCGGACCGCTCGGTGGAACAGTCGATCCAAGCAATCTGACGATGCGTCAGAAACTGACGAGGACGGTGAACCTCCTTGGAATTCGGGCTCTTTGTACAGGGATACTTGGGCAAGAAGGCGCTGACCGACCCCACGGCCGAGCACCGCGCGCTCATGAACGAGACCGAGTACGTCATCCAGGCGGACAAGTCCGGCTTCAAGTACGCCTGGGCGTCCGAGCACCACTTCCTGGAGGAGTACTCGCACCTTTCCGCGAACGACGTGTTCCTCGGGTATCTGGCGCACGCGACCGAGCGGATCCATCTGGGATCCGGCATCTTCAATCCGCTCGCGCCCGTCAACCACCCCGTGAAGGTCGCAGAGAAGGTCGCCATGCTCGACCATCTCAGCGAGGGGCGCTTCGAGTTCGGCAGCGGGCGGGGCGCCGGCAGCCACGAGATCCTCGGGTTCATGCCGGGTGTCACCGACATGAACCACACCAAGGAGATCTGGGAAGAGACCATCGCCGAGTTCCCGAAGATGTGGCTCCAGGACGAGTACGTCGGGTTCAAGGGCAAGCACTGGGAGCTGCCGCCCCGCAAGGTGCTGCCCAAGCCGTACGGGAAGTCCCACCCCGCCATGTGGTACGCGGCCGGGTCCCCGCCGTCGTACGCCATGGCGGCGAAGAAGGGGCTGGGGGTGCTGGGCTTCAGCGTGCAGAAGGTCTCCGACATGGAGTGGGTCCTCGAGCAGTACAAGACCGCCATCCGGGACGCCGAGCCCGTCGGGGACTTCGTCAACGACAACGTCATGGTGACGTCCACCGCCATCTGCGCCGAGACGCATGAGAAGGCCGTGCAGATCGCTGTCGGGGGTGGGCTGAACTACTTGCAGTCGCTGCTGTTCCGGTACCACGACACGTTTCCTCGGCCGGAGGGGATACCGGAGTGGCCGGAGCTGCTTCCGGACTACTCCGAGGAGATCATCGAGCTGCTCATCGCGGAGGAGCTGATGATCTGCGGGGATCCGGACGAGGTGTTGCGGCAGTGCAAGAGGTGGGAGCAGGCGGGGGCGGACCAGTTGTCGTTCGGGTTGCCGATCGGGGTGTCGCACGAGGACACGCTCAATTCGATTCGGCTGATCGGGGAGCACGTCATTCCGAAGATTGATACGGATCCCGTGCATCGGACTACGCGGTTCAGGTCGGCGGCGTAGTCCCTTTGGACCGGCCCCGGCTTCCCCTCCCGGACGGAGGCCGGGGTCCTTGGCCTTGGCGTGGTCGAGGTCGCGGGGCGCTGCCCCGGGCCCCGCTGCTCAATCGCCGCAGGGGCTTGAAAGGCCGGGGCGCTGCCCCGGACCCCGCTCCTCAATCGCCGGAGGGGCTTAAAGGCAGGCCGCCGGAAGGGATTGAAGGCAGGTCGCCGGGAGGGCTTGAAGGCAGGTCGCCGGGAGGGCTTGAAGGCAGGTTGCTGGGAGGGATTGGAAGGCCGGGGTGTTGACCCGGGAACCCGCTCCTCAATCGCCGGAGGGGCTTCGATCGAGAGGGAGGGAGACGGAGACAGATGCTCGACCACCTCATCAAGGGCGCCACCGTCGTCGACGGGAGTGGTGGGCCCGCGTTCATCGCTGATGTCGGGATTCGGGACGGGCGGGTTGCCGTCGTCGCCGAGCCCGGGAAGGTCGCCGAGGAGGCGCGGAGCGCCGAGGACGCCTCGGGGCTGGTGCTCGCGCCCGGGTTCGTCGATCCGCACACGCACTACGACGCGCAGTTGTTCTGGGACCCGTACGCCACGCCCTCGCTGAATCACGGCGTGACCACCGTGGCCGGGGGCAATTGCGGGTTCACGCTCGCGCCGTTGCATCCGCAGCGGCCGGGGGACGCCGACTACACGCGGCGGATGATGTCCAAGGTCGAAGGGATGTCGCTGGTCGCTCTGGAGGAAGGGGCGCCCTGGACGTGGAGTTCGTTCGGGGAGTATCTGGACGCACTCGACGGGCGGATCGCCGTCAACGCCGGTTTCATGGTGGGGCATTGCGCCCTGCGGCGGTACGTGATGGGGGAGGACGCCGTTGGTGGGCAGCCGAGTCCCGAGCAACTGGCCGACATGGTGCGGCTGTTGAAGGAGGCCATGGATGCCGGGGCCTGGGGGCTCTCCACCACGCAGTCCTCCTCGCACTCCGACGGGGACGGCAAGCCCGTGGCGTCGCGGCACGCGAAGCCGGCCGAGCTGATCGCGCTGAGCGAGGCCGTCGGGGAGCACGAGGGGACGCAGATCGAGGCCATCGTCGCCGGGTGTCTCGATCAGTTCAGTGATGATGAGATCGAGTTGTTCGTCGATATGAGTGCTGCTGCCGGGCGGCCGCTCAACTGGAACGTGCTCACCATCGACGCCGCCGTGCCCGAGCGCGTGCCCCGGCAGCTGGAGGCGAGCGAACGGGCCCGCAAGTCCGGAGGGCGGATCGTCGCGCTGACGATGCCGATCCTCACGCCGATGAACATGAGCCTCGGGACGTTCTGCGCGCTCAATCTGATACCCGGGTGGGGTGAGATCCTCGGGCTGCCCGTCGATGAGCGGATCGAGAAGCTGCGCGACCCCGACGTGCGTGCCGAGATGCTGCGCCGCGCCGACAGCAAGGAGGCCGGGGTCTTCCGGCGGCTCGCCAACTTCGGGCGGTACGTCATCGGGGACACGTACTCCGAGGCGAACGAGGGCCTGTCCGGGCGGGTCGTGAACGACATCGCCGCCGAGCGGGGGCAGGAGCCCTTCGAGTGTCTCGTCGAGATCTGCGCCAACGACCGGCTGCGGACCGTGCTGTGGCCGATGCCGACCGACAACGACCCCGACTCGTGGGCGCTGCGGGCCGAGACGTGGAACCACGAGGACGTCATGCTCGGCGGGTCCGACGCGGGCGCGCACCTGGACCGGATGTGCGGGGCGCCGTACACGACCCGGTTCCTCGGGGACTGTCTGCGCGGGCGGAAGCTGATGGGGCTTGAGCAGGCCGTGAAGATGCTCACCGATGATCCGGCCCAGCTGTTCGGGCTGCGCGAGCGCGGGCGTATCCAGGAGGGGTTCCACGCCGACCTGGTGCTGTTCGACCCCGAGACCATCGACGCCGGCAAGGCCACCCTCGTGCACGACCTGCCCGGCGACAGCCCCCGGCTCGACTCCAAGGCCATCGGCATCACCGCCGTGTGGGTCAACGGAGTCGAGGCCATGCGCGGCGATGTCGTCAGTGGCGCCGTGCCCGGCAAGGTGCTGCGCTCGGGTACCGACACCCGGACGGTGAGCACCAAGTGAGCGAGGGACAGCGGCTGTTCGTCGGCGGCGAGTGGATCGAGCCCGGCGGCGGGTACTACGACGTCGTCGACCCGGCCGACGAGAGCGTCGTCGGGCACGCGCCGGAGGCCACCCGGCAGCAGGTGCACGACGCCGCGCGCGCGGCCCGCGACGCCTTCGGGCCGTGGTCGCGCACGAAGCCGGAGGAGCGGGCCGCGATCCTCGACCGGGCCGCCGACCTCATGCAGCGGGACTTCGCCGCGCACGCCGAGCTCGCGCAGGCCGAGAGCGGCGCGACCAGCGGGACCGCGCGCGGGATGCAGGTCGCGGTCGGGGTCGCCCGGTTCCGGCGGTACGCCAAGGGGGCCCTGGAGCCCGTCGAGCAAGGGCTGCCGCCGCAGATCAACGAGGCCGGGCCGATGGGGAAGGCGGGCGTGATGGGCGCGCTCGCCGTGCGCCAGCCGGTCGGCGTCGTCACCTGCGTCACCTCGTACAACAACCCGTGGGCCAATCCGGCGGGCAAGGTCGCCCCGGCGCTCGCCATGGGCAACACCGTCGTCGTGAAGCCCGCGCCGCAGGACCCGCTGTCCGTGTTCCGGATGGCGGCGGCCCTGGAGGAGGCGGGTGTGCCGCCCGGTGTCGTGAACGTCGTCGGCGGCACGGACGTCGCCGTCGGGGAGGCGGCCGTCGACTCCCCGGACGTCGACATGGTCTCCTTCACCGGCTCCACGGCCGTCGGGCAGCGGATCGGCGAGGTGTGCGGGCGGTCCATGAAGCGGCAGCTGATGGAGCTGGGCGGGAAGGGCGCCGCCGTCGTGTTCGGCGACGCCGACCTGGACTCCGCCGTCGCCGGGATCGGGACCACGTACGCCTTCTACAGCGGGCAGATCTGCACCGCGCCGACGCGGGCGATCGTCCACAGGTCCGTGTACGACGAGTTCGTCGCGAAGCTCACCGGCTACATCGGGTTCATGAAGGTCGGTGACCCGCGCGCGCAGGGGACCGTCGTCGGGCCCGTCATCTCGGGCGCGCACCGCGAACGGGTCGAGTCCTACGTGGAGCTGGGGCGCAAGGAGGGCGCCACGGTCGTCGCGGGCGGCGAACGGCCCGAGGCCGAGCGGGGGTTCTACGTCGCGCCCACGCTCCTCGCCGACTGCACCAACGACATGCGGGTCGTACGGGAGGAGATCTTCGGGCCCGTCGTCGCCGTGGTCCCCTTCGACGGCGACGAGGACGAGGCGGTCGCCCTCGCCAACGACTCCGACTACGGCCTCATCGACTACGTGTGGTCGGGCGACGTGGCCCGCGCGTTCCGCGTCGCGCGGCGGCTGCGGGCCGGCGGGGTCGGCGTGAACACCATCGGGCGGAACATGGAGGCCCCGTTCGGCGGGTTCAAGAAGAGCGGGGTGGGCCGGGACGTCGGGTCGTACGCCCTGCACGCGTACAGCGAGTGGCAGTCGATCGTCTGGCCGGGGTAGTCGCGCCGGGCGGGTCGGCCACTCCGCCCGGGGTGGCCGAGGGCGCGGCGCCGGGGCGGAAACGCTGGTCACTTGCGTCCCACGGAACCCACGGGCCGCATCTGTGCGTGTCTACAACTGGGCATGTCAAAGTGTTCAGTTGTAGACGGTCACTACTGCGGAACCGGGGGTTCCATGGAGGCGCTGGAGGCGCGGGATCCGCGCACGGTCGGCCCGTACAGGCTGCTCGGGCGGATCGGTGAGGGCGGCATGGGGCGGGTCTATCTGGCCCGCAACACGGGCGGCCGGAACGTCGCGCTGAAGTTCATCCACGCCGACATGGCGGCGCAAGCGGGCTTCAGGGAGCGGTTCCGGCGCGAGGCGGACGTGGTGCGGCGGGTCGGGGCGCCCGGGACGGTGCCGGTCGTCGACACCGGCCTCGACGAGCGGCACCCGTGGTACGCCTCCGAGTACGTCGCGGGCCCCTCCCTCCAGGACTCCGTCGACCGGTTCGGGCCGCTGCCCGCCGAGTCCGTGTGGCGGCTCGCCGCCGATCTCGCGCACACGCTGGAGCACGTGCACCGCGCCCGGCTCGTGCACCGCGACCTCAAGCCGTCGAACGTGCTGCTGTCCGCCGACGGGCCCCGCCTCATCGACTTCGGGATCGTGCACGCCGCGCTGGACGCCGGGCTGACCACGATCGGGGTGCTGACCTCGACCGGGGCGCGGATCGGCACGCCCGCCTACATGTCGCCGGAGCAGGCGTACGGCGAGAAGGTGACCGCCGCCACCGACGTCTACAGCTACGGGCTCACGCTCGCGTTCGCCGCCACCGGGGTGCAGCCGCACCGGGGCAGTCTCGACCCCCAGCTGCCGGGCGTCGGCAAGGAACTGCGCGACCTCATCCGGCACTGCCTCGACCCGGAGCCCGAGCGGCGGCCGGACGCGGCGCACCTGGTCGTCCAGGCCCGGATGCACGACGCGACGAGCGATACGTGGCTGCCCGCGCAGGTCGTCTCGCTCATCGCCCGCACGTCGGGGCAGTTGCTGAACCTGGAGGCGCGGGCCGACACGGAACTGCACGGTCAGCAGATCCCGCGGCAGGGCCAGGAGGAGCGGGGGCAGGGGCAGCACGCGGGTTCCGGTCCCGGGTACACCGCGTACGACGGCGGTGCGGGGCAGGACTTCCACGGTGCGGCGACCCGGTCGGCCGACGCCGGGCCGAGGCCCTCGGCCCCGCCGGGCCCGAGCACTCCGCCGCCGCCGTCGACCCCGCCGGGACCCGAGACACCGCCGCGCGCCTCCGACGGCTTCCACGGGGCGACCACGCAGGGCGCGCCGCCGCCCCGGTCCGGGTACGGGCCGCCGTACGGATCCGCCGGGCCGCACTCGGGGCCGGACTCGGGGTCGGGAACCGGTCCGGCGGCCACGCCTTCGAAGCCGTGGGGTGGCGGGGGCGGAGGGCGCGGGCTGCTGGAGCGGCCGCTGCTCGGTCTGCTGTGGGTGGCGCCCGCGGGCCTCGGCTCGCTGCTCGTCTTCTTCGCCGACGCCACCTTCATGGGCCTGGTGCGCGTGGCGGGCGCGGCGGTGCTGCTCGGTCTGGCGGTCGCGCTGGCGGCGCGCGGCGGGCCCCGGCAGGTGTACCTGCTGTACTGGATCGGGCTCGCGCTGCTGGTCGTGCAGGCCTGGTGGGGCGTGAGCGAGTACAGCCTGATCGGGTTGCAGGCCCAGCACCAGAGCGACGAGGAGTGGGCCCTGTCGGGTTACCAGAAGTTCGTGGGGTCCGTGGACGGCCTCTTCGAGTTCCTGCTCGCCCTCGGTTCGCTCTCGCTGATCTATGTCGTACCCGCGGCTTTCCTCCGCTTCCGCAAGGACGTCCCGCACGTGACGCAGTAGCCACGGGAAATTTTTGAATCAGGTCAAAACGGACCCGGCTTCGATTACCGAATATCGAACGCCGGGTCCTTTGCCTTGCTATCTGCCGCTAGACTCGGCGATCGGCCTGGGATACTAAAAGCGGTTGTCCGGATTGCCCGTGGATCACTAAGTGGTCGGGTCGTGACAAAGCCCGCCAGATGTGGAAACCGCAGGATTTAACGTCCTGTTCATGACTCAGTTGGACGCAGGGCCCTCGACGGGGCGGGCCGCAGACACCAGCGCGGGCGGCGGCGGCAAGGGCCTCGGCGGGAACTCCGTCGGGCTGCTCGGCAGCGCCGTCATCGGCGTCTCCACGGTCGCCCCGGTCTACTGCCTGACCTCCACGCTCGGCTCCACGGCGGGGGAGGTCGGCCTCCAGATGCCGGCCGTGTTCCTCGCCGGGTTCGTACCGATGCTGCTCGTCGCCTTCGCGTACCGGGAGCTCAACAAGGTCATGCCGGACTGCGGCACGTCCTTCACCTGGACCGTGAAGGCGTTCGGGCCGCGCGTCGGGTGGATGTGCGGCTGGGGCCTGGTGATCGCGACGATCATCGTGCTCTCCAACCTCGCCGGTGTCGCGACCTCGTACTTCTGGCTGCTCGCGGGAGAGATCACCAACAACGCCTCGGTGGCGGCGCTCGACGACGACAAGGCTGTCCACATCGTCACCTGCCTGATCCTCATCGCCGCCGCGACGGCGATCAGCTACCGCGGCATGACCGCGACGAAGGGCGTCCAGTACACGCTCGTCGGACTCCAGCTCGTGGTGCTCGCCGTCTTCGTCGCGATGGCGGTGGCCAAGGCGGGCTCCGCGGACTTCGCGGCGACCTCCGTGGACTTCTCCTGGTCGTGGCTGAACCCGTTCTCCGTGCAGTCCTTCGGCGCGTTCACGGCGGGCCTGTCCCTGTCGATCTTCATGTACTGGGGCTGGGACACCTGCCTCACCGCGAACGAGGAGACCATCGGCAGCGACAAGACCCCCGGCCGCGCCGCGCTCATCGCGATGGTCGTGCTGGTGGGTTCGTACCTGGCCACCGGCGTCGCCGCGCAGATGATCGTCGGTTCGGGCGAGAAGGGCCTCGGCCTCGCGAACCCCGAGACGTCCGACAACGTCTTCGCCGCGCTCGCGGGCCCGGTCATGGGCCCCACCCTCGGCATCCTCCTCTTCCTCGCCGTCCTCGCCTCGGCCGCGGCCAGCCTCCAGACGACGTTCATCCCGGTCGCCCGCACGGTCCTGGCCATGTCCACGTACGAGGCGCTGCCCGCCTCCTACGCGCGCGTGCACCCGAAGTTCCGTACGCCGGGGCGTGCGACGGTCACGGCGGGTGTCGCCACGGGTGTCTTCTACACGGTCATGACGCTGGTCTCCGAGCACGTCCTCGTCGACACGATCTACGCGCTCGGCCTCATGATCTGCTTCTACTACGCGCTGACGGCGTTCGCCTGCGCCTGGTACTTCAAGGCGGAACTGCGCTCCTCCGCGCGGGACTTCGCCTTCAAGGGGCTCTTCCCGCTGCTCGGCGGTGTGCTCCTGGCGGCGGTCTTCGTGAAGACGCTCGTCGACATGTGGAACCCGGCGTACGGCAGCGGGTCCTCGGTGTTCGGGGTCGGTTCGGTCTTCGTGATCGGTGTGGGGCTGTTGCTTGTTGGCGTGGTCATCATGCTGGTGATGGGGCGGCGCAGTCCGGGGTTCTTCCGGGGTGAGGTGTTGAACCGGGAGACGCCGGTGCTGGTCGTCGAGGAGTAGCCGACCCCTGCGGGGCTTGCGGCGCGACCCCTCAAGCCCCTGCGGCGATTGAGCCCTTTGAGCCCCGCCGGCGATTGAGGCGCGGCCCCTCAAGCCCCTGCGGCGATTGAGCAGCGGGGTCTGGGGCAGCGCCCCAGGACGTGGGTATCGGCGCCGGTGTTGCGGCCGCGGGGCGCTGCCCCGGACCCCGCTCCTCAATCGCCGGAGGGGCTTAAAACGGGAATGGCCGCGCCGCAGGGGGTTAGCGGCCCAGGAAGATGGGGTTGGTGAAGGCGGCCAGGGGGCCGGGGAGGCCGGGGGTCGTCGGGGCGTGGCGGACCTCCGCCCGGACGTACGCCGCGTACGCCCCCGTCGTCCGCCACGTCGCGGTGGACGCCCCCGCGGCAGACGTGAACAGCGTGCCCTGGTCCGTGACGAGGTGCAGCGTGCAGTCGGCCGGCGCCGTCGCCCGCAGGGTCACCGTGACCGGGGTGTCGGGGTCGACCGCGAGGCGCTCGCCGAGGCCCGCGACCTCGCCCTTGCCGCCGGTCGCCGTGAAGGAGAGCTCGACGGAGGAGGACTCCGCCACGTACGAGCGGCCCGCCCTGATGCCCGCCTGGATGTCCTCGCGGGTCAGGTCGTCCGCCAGGACCACCGTCTGCGGGCCGCCCACCCGGTCCGGGTCGCGGTGGGCGTCGCTGTTGCCCATCGCGGGCAGCCAGCCGGTCCGGCGGTGCGAACGGGCGTACGCGACCAGGGTGTTGTCCCACTCGGCCAGCGACACCTCGTCGTCCGGGGTGTACGGGCCGTTCCACACCTCGACCGCGTCCGCCTCGCCGAAGCCGAACTTCCAGCCGCAGCCGATGCACGTCGCGTGCGGGTGGGCCGGGACGACGAGGCCGCCCGCGCGGCGGATCTGCTGCGCGTACTTGGCCCAGCGGTTGTCGCGGGCCCGGTAGCGCCAGTCGACGAACGTGCCGGGTTCGGTGCCGAGCGCGACCACGTGACCGTTGCGGGTGGTGATCTCCTCGCCGAGCATCACCAGGAGGTCGTCGCCCGCCACGTCCGACCAGTGGGCGTGCGCCGCGTGCGTGTTGTGGTCGGAGGTGTTGATGAAGTCGAGGCCCGCCGCGCGGGCGAGCGCGCCGATCTCCGCGGGCGTGCGGCGGCCGTCCGAGTACCAGGAGTGCAGGTGGCAGTCGCCCCGGTACCAGGCGCGGCCCCGGCCCCGGGCCCGCTGCGGCGGGTACGTCGGACGGGGCGTCTCACCCGGCTTCCCGTGCGTGAGCGTCACCGTGACCTCGTAGGGCAGGCCCTCCGGCGCCACCGTGTACGGGCCCAGCGCGATGTGCCAGGTGCCGGGGCGGACCGGGCCCGGGAGGTAGCCGGGCGTCGCGTCGTCGGCGCGCACGAAGAACTCGGTGCGGGCGCCGCCCGACCAGCCGCGGAAGCCCTTGCCGCCGAGCGCCGTGCCGCGCTCGTCGAAGAGGCCGATGTCCAGGGCGTTGTTCTGCGTTCCGGCCGGCAGCCCGGTGGCCTTCTCGTACGTGTACGAGACCTTGATCTCGCGCACCCCCGCGGGGACGTCGACCGGCAGGTACACGTAGTCGGGGGAGCCGGGCGGCAGGGTGCCCTTGAGCGTCTTCGTGGAGACCGAGCCCTCGGCGGCGCTGGCGAAGCTCATGGTGGTGAGCGTAAGCGCGCTCGCGGCGCCGGTCACGAGCAAGGTCCGTCTGGCCATCGCGTGTTCGCTGTCGGTGCACATGTGGCGGCTCCCCAAGGTGGCTGGTGTGACGCGTGCAACCCTCGTATTGAGCCGTGAACCGCGGTGCAATGGAAGGGCTCCGACGGGCACCCTCGAAGTGGCCGGATGGCGCTCGTATGCTCGATTCATGAGTGATCAGGACGCCGTACAGCAGAGCCAGCCCACTGCCAACTCGATGCGCCGCGCGCTCAAACGGGCCAGGGACGGTGTCGCTCTCGACGTCACCGAGGCCGCCGTCCTGCTCCAGGCGCGCGGCGACGACCTGGCCGACCTCACCGCCTCCGCCGCCCGCGTGCGCGACGCGGGCCTGGAGGCGGCCGGGCGGCCGGGGGTCATCACGTACAGCAAGAGCGTGTTCATCCCGCTCACCCGGCTGTGCCGCGACAAGTGCCACTACTGCACGTTCGTGACCGTCCCCGGCAAGCTGCGCCGTGAGGGCCACGGGATGTTCATGTCGCCCGACGAGGTCCTCGACGTGGCGCGCAAGGGCGCCGAACTCGGCTGCAAGGAAGCGCTGATCACCCTCGGCGACAAGCCGGAGGACCGCTGGCCCGAGGCCCGCGAGTGGCTCGACGCGCACGGGTACGACGACACCATCGCCTACGTGCGCGCCATATCCATCCGGATCCTGGAGGAGACGGGGCTGCTGCCGCACCTCAACCCGGGCGTCCTGTCGTGGACGGACTTCCAGCGGCTCAAGCCCGTCGCGCCGAGCATGGGCATGATGCTGGAGACGACCGCCGAGCGCCTGTGGTCCGAGCCCGGCATGCCGCACTACGGCTCCCCGGACAAGGAACCGGCCGTCCGGCTGCGGGTGCTGGAGGACGCGGGCCGCTCGTCCGTGCCGTTCACGTCCGGGCTGCTCATCGGGATCGGCGAGACGTACGAGGAGCGCGCCGACTCGCTGTTCGCGCTGCGCCGCGTCGCCCGCTCGTACCACGGCGTGCAGGAGCTGATCATCCAGAACTTCCGCGCCAAGCCGGACACGGCGATGCGCGGCATGCCCGACGCCGAACTCGACGACCTCGTCGCGACCGTGGCCGTCGCCCGCCACATCATGGGCCCGGCCGGGAACATCCAGGCCCCGCCGAACCTCGTCGACGGCGAGTACGCGCGGCTCATCGCGGCCGGGATCGACGACTGGGGCGGCGTCTCCCCGGTGACCATCGACCACGTGAACCCAGAGAAGCCGTGGCCGAAGCTGGAGGAGCTGGCCGCGCAGTCGGCGGAGGTCGGCTTCGAGCTGCGGGAACGGCTGTGCGTGTACCCGGAGTTCGTGACGCGCGGCGAGCCGTGGCTGGACCCGCGGCTGCTCCCGCACGTGCAGGCGCTGTCCGACGCGGACGGTCTCGCGGTCGCCGACGCGCCCGTCGTCGGCCGACCCTGGCAGGAGCCCGACGAGGGGTACGTGGCGGCGTCCGGCCGCACCGACCTGCACCGCACCATCGACACCGAGGGCCGCACCGGCGACCGCCGCGACGACTTCGACGTCGTGTACGGCGACTGGGAGGCGCTGCGCGAGCAGGCGGCCCCCGGCATGGAGCCGTCCCGCATCGACGGCGACGTGCGCGCGGCCCTCAAACAGGCGGCCGACGACCCGACGAAGCTCACCGACGACGAGGCGCTCGCCCTGCTGCACGCCGACGGCCCCGCGCTCGACGCGCTGTGCGGTATCGCCGACGACATCCGTAAGTCGGTGGTCGGCGACGACGTCACGTACATCGTCACGCGGAACATCAACTTCACCAACGTCTGCTACACCGGCTGCCGCTTCTGCGCCTTCGCGCAGCGCCGCACGGACGCCGACGCGTACACGCTCTCGCTCGACCAGGTCGCGGACCGGGCCCAGCAGGCGTGGGACGTCGGCGCCGTCGAGGTCTGCATGCAGGGCGGCATCCACCCGGACCTGCCCGGCACGGCCTACTTCGACATCGCGAAGGCGGTGAAGGCGCGCGTGCCCGGCATGCACGTGCACGCGTTCTCGCCGATGGAGGTCGTCAACGGCGCCTCGCGGACCGGCATGTCCATCCGTGAATGGCTGACGGCCGCGAAGGAGGCGGGCCTCGACTCGATCCCCGGCACGGCCGCGGAGATCCTCGACGACGAGGTCCGCTGGATCCTCACCAAGGGCAAACTGCCGGCGGCCGACTGGATCGAGGTCGTCAAGACCGCCCACGAACTCGGCCTCCGCTCGTCCTCGACGATGATGTACGGGCACGTGGACCAGCCCCGGCACTGGCTCGGCCATCTGCGGACGCTCGCCGGGATCCAGCAGGAGACGGGCGGCTTCACGGAGTTCGTGACGCTGCCGTTCATCCACACCAACGCGCCGGTCTACCTCGCGGGCATCGCGCGCCCCGGCCCGACGACCCGCGACAACCGGGCGGTCACGGCGATGGCGCGGATCCTGCTCCACCCGCACATCCCCAACATCCAGACGAGCTGGGTGAAGCTCGGCACGGAAGGCGCGGCCGAAATGCTGCGCTCGGGCGCCAACGACCTGGGCGGCACCCTCATGGAGGAGACCATCTCCCGCATGGCGGGCTCCTCCTACGGCTCGTACAAGTCGGTCAAGGACCTCATCGCGGTCGCCGACGCGGCGGGCCGCCCGGCCAAGCCGCGCACGACGCTGTACGGCGAGGTGACCGAGGAGCGGGTGCGGGCGGCGCAGGCGTCGGACGGGCATCTGCCGGAGCTGCTGCCGGTGCTGGAGCCGTAGCGGCGCACGCCCACGGCTGTGGTCGCGGGCGGCCAGGGACCGGGCCCGGCGCCGTTCACGGAGCGGACGGCCGGGCCCGGCGGCGCGTGGCGCACTCCCGCGCTGCCCGCGCCACGGTCCGCCGCCGGGCGTGGGACGGAAGGGGAGCGGCGGGTGGGCGGCGCCGACACCGTCCATCGTCCGCGACATCCCAGGCACGGGGGCGGCATCCAGGACCGTACTCCTACGAGGGTGGCGCGGCGCGCCGGATCGCGCGTGGTCGCTGTCCGGTTCGCGTGGCCAGCGTGTGCGAGGGGGACTCGCCGAACCGCTCCCGGTAGCGCCGGGCGAAGCGGCCCAGGTGCGTGAAGCCCCAGCGGTAGGCGGTCCCGGTGACGGTGGTCGAGCCGGGTTCGCCGGTGCGCAGCGCCATCCGGACCTGCTGCAACCGCACCTCGTACACGTACGCCATGGGTGTCGTGTGCGCCTGCGAGCGGAACGCCTCCTGGAGGGTGCGCAGGCTGACCTGGGCGACGGCGGCGAGCCGGTTCGCGTCCCACGGCTCGGCCGGGCTGTCGCGCACGGCGGCCATGACGCGTTGGACGGCTGCCGCGCGCGTGGCGGGCGGTGGTGCGTCGAGGGCGTCGCGGTAGCGGTGGTCGGTGGCGAGCAACAGGCCCTCCAGGAGGGCCTGTTCGAGCCGTCCGCGGACCATGGGGCTCTGCAACAGGCCGTCGGGGACACTGGCGTCGAGCGCCGCCCAGCGCGCCAGACGCGCCCAGCTGAGCCCCGCGCCGCTGGAGATGTCGAAGCTCGGCGTGAAGCCCGCGTGCCGGCGCACCGGCCTGCCCAGCAGGATCTCCAGCTGCCGGTCCACCGCGGCCCGCTCGACCTTGATGGTGAGGGTGTCGCAGTCCGGCGAGAAGTCGACGGCCCGGAAGCCGGCCGTGGGGTTCAGCAGGCCCCCGGTGTGCGCCGTGACCCGGGTGTCGGCCGCCCGGCCCTGACCGATCCCGAAGGACCCGACCGACGGCGCCACCACGTGGTAGCCCGCCAGGTCGGGGATGAAGGCCCGGATGGAGGTGCCGAAAGACATGCGCCCGATCGTCACGCCCCCCAGCACCACGACATCCGCTTCGAAGGCGAAGTCCCGTGCCGTGGGCGTGTCCAGCTTCATGTCGTAGAACTGCTCCGACAGCACGGCCCGCGCCTCGTCCACGGAGCGAGTGGTGAATCGGCTGGCCGTACGCGTGAGGTCCTGTCCTGTGCCCGCATCCACGATGTCCGGTCCTCCCCGGCGCTCTGCCGCACCAGAAGAAAGTTCGCCGGCCGCTGTCACAGTCGGCGTCTGGCCCGTGTCCAACCCGTGTGAAGGCCCGGAACCCCGGTCCCGATCCCAGTGAAGGGCACGCTCATGCCGGTCGATTCCACTTCCACCGTCTCCGTTCCCGTTCTCGACTCCTTCATGTCGTACGTCGAGGGCGGCACGGCGGACGGACCCGCGGTCGTCTTCCTGCACGGCAACCCCACCTCCTCCCACCTGTGGCGGCATGTCGTCCCGCACGTCGCGGACCGGGCGCGGGTCCTCGCGCCGGACCTCATCGGCATGGGCGCCTCCGGCAAGCCGGACATCGGCTACCGGTTCGCGGACCACGCGCGGTACCTGGACGCCTGGACGGACGCGGTCGGTCTCGGCGACGTCGTGTTCGTCGGGCACGACTGGGGCGGCGCCCTCGCCATGGACTTCGCGGCGCGTCACCCGGGCCGGGTGCGCGGGCTCGCCGTCGTCGAGACGTTCCTGCGCCCGCTGTCCTGGGCCGAAATGCCGCCGCTCGGCCAGGAGTTGTTCCGCAAGTTCCGGGCGCCCGGTACGGGGGAGGAGATGGTGCTGCGGGACAACATGTTCATCGAGTTCAACCTGACGCACGGCATCGACCACCTCTCCCCGGAGGACCACGACGTGTACCGGGCGCCGTACCCGACGGAGGAGTCCCGCAGGCCGCTGCTGGTGTGGCCGCGCGAGATCCCCTTCGACGGGGAACCGGCCGACGTGCACGCCCGGATGGTGGCGTACGGCGCGTGGCTGGGGTCGGCGGAGTCCGCGGCCGTGCCGAAGCTCGTGATGCACGTCGACCAGGGCATAGGCATGGGGTCGGGGGAGGTCGTGGAGTGGGCCGCGCGGACGTTCACGAACGTCGAGACCGTGAACGTGGGCGCGGCCGGGCACCACGCGCCCGAGGACCGGCCGGACGAGATCGGCGCGGCCCTGGCGGACTGGCTGCGCCGCAACGCCGCCGCGTTCACCATGTCCGTATGAGCGACGTAGAGGTGGCCGCGGTGGCGGACCCGCAACTGCTGGCGCGGGAGCGGGAGTTGGTGGACCGGGCCGTCGACGGTGACAAGGAGGCCCTGGAGGACGTCGTACGGCGTCTCCAGGACCCCCTGTACCGGCTGGCGCTGCGGATGGTGTGGCGGCCGGCCGACGCGGAGGACGCGGCCCAGGAGATCCTCATCCGCGTCGTCACCCGGCTCGCCACCTGGCGGGCCGAGGCGCGGCTGCTGACCTGGGCCTACCGCGTCGGCGTCAACTATCTGCTCAACCTGCGGCGCCGCACACCGCAGGAGGCGGCGGGCCTCAGCCTGGACGCGCTCGGCGAGGACCTGGTGGCGGGGCTCGCCGCGGCGGACCACGCGGGGCCCGACGCGGAGCTGCTGGCCCGCGAGGTCCGCCTCACGTGCACCCAGGCCATGCTCCAGTGCCTGGAGCGCGAGGAACGGGTCACGTACGTGCTGGCCGAGGTGTTCGGCCTGTCGTCGGCGGACGCCGCGTGGATCCTCGACGTGTCACCGGCCGCGTACCGCAAGCGGCTCGAACGCGCCCGGACCCGCCTGCGCTCCTTCATGGACGCCACCTGCGGGCTCGCCAACCCGGCCGCGCCCTGCCGCTGCTCCCGCCGGGTCGGGGCCGCGGTGGCGTCCGGCCGCGTCGACCCCCGGCGCCCGGCCCTCGCCACCCACCCCGTGACGCCCGGCGGCCGCGATCTGGCGCGGGCCTCGGCGCAGATGGGCCGCCTCCACGACGTCGCCACGGTGCTGCGCTCGCATCCGGACTACGCGGCCCCCGAGGCCAGGACACGGGCGATCCTGACCGTCCTGGGCTCGGGCCGGTTCCCGCTGCTGGCGGAAGCGCCGGATCACGGCTGAGGGGGACTCGGACCAGCAACGAGCCCTTCAGGCGCGGTTCACCGCAGCGCGGACAGGAAGGCGGTCCACGCCGGGGCGGTGACGGTGAGCATGGGGCCGGGGTCGGGGGTGTGGGGTTGCTTGGAGTCGCGGATGTGGACGGCGGTGGGGCCGGGGGCCACCTCCAGGCATTCGCCCTCGGCGCTGTAACTCGACTTGAACCAGTTGAGGTCTGTGCTCATAGTTCCCGCGCCACCTTTTCGATCAGCGATGCGGACTCCTCGGAGTTGAGAGCCTGCCCTCGCAGGATCCCATATCTGCCGAACAGGTCTCCCAGGTCTGGGTGTTCGGTGATGAAGTAGCCGCCGCCCGGGCCCTCGACGTAGGCGAGATGAGTACGTTTGGTCGTCTCCAGAAGGATCACGGGGCCGTTGAGCCCGGCATGAGTCTCCCGGTTGTGCGGCATGACCTGAATCTCGACGTTGCGCAGGCGGCCGATGTCCAGGATGTGGTGCAGCTGGCTCCGCAGCGTGCAGCGTCCGCCCAACGGCCGAGTGAGCAGGGACTCCTCGATGACGTAGCTGACGGTCGGCTGTGGCCTGCGAGTGAAGAGCTGCTGCCGCGCCAGACGTTCGGCTACTCGCTCGTCGATCTCGGCGTCGTCCAGAGTCGGACAGCAGTTGCTTGCGTACACGGCTCGCGCATACGCCTCCGTCTGGAGCGACCCCGGCACCAAGTGGTTCTGGTACACGTGCAGCGCATGCGCCTTGCGCTCCTCCGCCAGGTAGTCCTCCGTCCACGGGCGCAGCCCGCCCTGGCCGAACTCCCTGTTGGCGACGGCCTGAAGTGCACCTTGTGCGTTCAGCGCCTGCTCCGCCAGCTCCACCAAGCGGCCCTTCGGTGGTCGCTCGCCGCGCTCCACCATCGCCACCTGCGACTTGGAGTACCCCACGTGTTTGCCGAGGGCCTCCATCGTCAGTCCGGCCCGCTCGCGGTGGAACCGCAGCAGCGCGCCGAATGCCTTGGACCCACGTTCCCCGAAGTGCACAACGCCCTCCCAACGTGCACAGCCACGCACGGACGGTGCGCAACTCTGGTCACAGTATGTGACGAGCCGCAACGCTGTGCAGCATGAACGGCTCAACGCAGCAACGGCATTTCTCGCTCCTCCTCTCCGCCACCCCGCGCGGCGCCCGCCTCGCCAGACTGCTCACGGAGCGCCAACTCGCCGAGTGGAAGTGGGAGTCGGCCGAGGCCGAACACGTCGTGGCCGAACTCGCCGCCAACGCCGTGCGGCACGGAAGGGTGCCCGGCCGGGACTTCCGGCTGACGCTCACGCTCGATGCCGCGCACACGCTCCGTATCGAGGTCGCCGACGCGCGGCCGGACCGGGTCCCGCGGGTCCGCGTCGCGGACGGGGAGGGCGGGCGGGGACTGGTGATCGTGGCGGCGTACGCCGACCGGTGGGGGGTGGCCAGCGGGGACGCTCCCGTGCCGCACAAGGTCGTGTGGGCCGAACTCGACCGGCCGGGAACCGAGTTGGCGTGATCCGGCGTTCCGGGCGACCAACCCCCAAAGAAAGGGTTGGGAAAAACCAACCCCCCCACCCCGCCCCCGGACGTAAGCCTGCGGAGGCGTGTCACTCGCGCGAGTGACGATCGCCAACTCGACTGGCGAACAGGCGAGTTCGGGGTGCACTCTCTGCCGCATACGTCGCCGCATATGCCACCGCATACGCAAAGCGGCCCCCCCCGGGACTGGCATCCCGGACGAGGGCCTATCCACCTAGGAAGAAGAGACCTTCCCGATGTCTGAGCTACAGATTAGCGCGCCCAAGCGCGCACTTTCTGGCCGTTCGGCCACTCCGTCACGTGGTCTTCACCGCTCCCGGGAGCGTCACATGTCCGAGTTCACCGTCGTCGGGCATCACCTGGCCCAGCACGCCGACCTCTCCCTCACCGCGATCGGCCTGGCCACGCACATCCAGTCGCTGCCGGACGGGTC
Source organism: Streptomyces sp. BYX5S (assembly GCF_054724165.1). Taxonomy (NCBI): domain Bacteria; kingdom Bacillati; phylum Actinomycetota; class Actinomycetes; order Kitasatosporales; family Streptomycetaceae; genus Streptomyces; species Streptomyces sp. BYX5S. The sequence goes on from NZ_CM138829.1 coordinate 471,361, forward strand.
GAGGGTCACCATCAAGGACTTCGCCGCGAGATTCCCCGAGGGGGAGGTCCGGATCGCTGCCGCGCTGCGGGAGTTGGAGACGCACGGGTACCTGGAGCGGATCAAGGAACGGCTGCCGTCCGGGCGGATCGTCACGCGCACGATCTCGTACAACAAGCCCCCGCATCTGCGCGGCCAGGCACCCCCGGAGACGTGAAACGGGCCCTGACGGCGGGCCTGCCCGTCGGCGTCATCCGCTTCCCGGCCGGCCTCATGGCCCACCGCCTGACCGCCGCCCTCCCACCTGAACTGCCTTCGAAGCCCCCGGCCGACCCCCCGCCGCGCGCCCCGACCCCTCCCGCTCCAGAACTGCGACGGCTGCGACCGCGCGTTCCGTGCGGCGGATCCGGGGTTGTGCCGTGGGTGCGAGGTGCGTGCCGCATGACCCGGACGGGAGTCCGGGCCGAGCCCGCGCCCCGGTGGTACAGGATGTGTACCATCTTGGGTATGGCACTGAAGCGTACGAACGTCTACGCGGACGACGCGGATCTGGCGCTCATCAAGGAGGCCGCCGCGCGCCTCGGAGTGTCCGAGGCCGAGATGATCCGGGAGGGCATCCATCGCATCGCGATGGCCCGCCGGGTCTGGGACGAGCCCTTCATCGCCGATGAGGAGACCATCGACCTGGGCGGGCCCGTGACACACGACGACGTGCGTGCGGCGAGGTCCGCAGGCGGCGCGGGCGACCGGCGGCGCGGGGGACGCGCGGCGTGATCGTGGTCGCCGACACGTCGGGGCTTCTCACGCTCTGCAACAGATCGGATCCGGATCACCTGGCGGCGCGGAAGGCGGTCGACCAGTGCGGTCTGCTGGTCGCGAGCCCGATGGCCCTCACCGAGGTCCACCAAGTGGCCTCGGTCCGGGCGGGCAGACGCGCTGCCGACGGCGTCATGCGTGTGCTGATGGGGCACGTGCGGGAGACCCGTCTCGTCCTGGCCGAGGTCACGTCGGCGCTGCTCGACATGGCCCTGACCGTGCGGGCCCGCTACGACGACCTCGACCTCGATCTCGTGGATGCCGTGAACATCGCCCTCGCAGCCGAGTACGACACCGATGCGGTGCTCACCAGGGACCTCCGGGACTTCCGGACCGTGCGGCCGCTCGGCCGCAGGTCCGGGTACTTCCGGATTCTTCCGGACGATCTCTAGCTCCGGGGCACGTCAGACCAGCAACTCGCGCTTCAGCCGCCGCAGTTCACCCGCGTCCAGGCCCAGCGCCTTCTTCTCGTACGCGCGGAAGGAGCCGAACTTCTCCCGGACCTCCGCGAACCCGGAGTTCAGGTACTCGGCCCGCACGTCCAGCATCGGCTTGTAGACCTTCGCCTGCTCCGGGGTCATCGCGGCCAGCGCTGCCGCGTTCGCTTCCGCGCGGTAGTCGTTCGAGGCCAGGTAGTCCGTCATGACGGTGTCGCGCGGGACGCCGAGGGCGGTGAGGAGGGCCGCGTTGGCCCAGCCCGTGCGGTCCTTGCCGGCCGTGCAGTGGAACAGGGCGCTGTCGCCGGAGGCGATGCCCGCGAAGACCTTCTCGTACGCCGCCTTCGCCGAGTCGCCGCTGACCATGAACTTCTCGCCAGAGGTCATCATCTCGACCGCGCCCGCCTCGGTCGTCGGCATCGTCGTCGTCATGTCGGAGCCCGCGAGGACGTCCGCGACCTCGTACGAGGTGCCGGACGGGACGCGGTCCGGCGCCGACTGCCGCTCGGACGCCGTGCGCAGGTCGTAGTCCGTGTCGATGCCGAGCCGCTTCAGCTTCGCCAGGTCGGCGTCGGTCAGCTTGTCGAGGGCGTCCGAGCGGTAGACCTCGCCCATCCTCACCCAGTGCCCGTCACGGGTCCGATAGCCGCCCGCGTCGCGGAAGTTGACCGTCCCGTCGAGCCTGATGAGGCGGTCGGCGAGGTGCAGGCCCCTGCCGTGGTCGGGGGTGAGGTCGAACCACTGGCGGTCCGCGTGCGCGGGCAGACCGCTGACCGTGACCCTGCCGGACGAGCCGCCGGAGGCGACCTTCCGGCCGCCGTCCGTCGTGATCGTCACGTGCCGGGTACCGGGCGCCTTCCAGGCGATCTCGTACGTTCCCGGGGTCGCGGCCGCCACCACCGTCGCCTGCGTGAACGGTATGCGGGAGGACGGGGCCGGGGAGGGGTGCGCCGAGGCGGCCGGGGTGGCGAGGGCCGCGAGGAGGGCGGCGGCCGAGACCGCGCCGACGGTGCGTACGGGGGTGATGTGCGTCATGGCGTGGATGTTTCGCGGCGACGGGGGCCGGGGCGCGACCGGGCGGTGAACGGGGAACGAATGCCCGGCGAGCGCCCGTGCGGGGCCGGGTGGCCGCAGGCGTCCACGAACCCATCACTTCGTGAACATTCCCGGTCGACCCCGGTCGATTACAGTGCTGCAAGCCGGAGGGTCGAGGGTCGTGACGGGAGGAGAACCCCATGGGCGCAGCGCCCAACGCCGCGGCCGTCTGGGGCCGTACCGAACAGCAGGACTTCCGCAGCAGGGTGCGCGGCACGCTGTTGGCGGCCGCCCTCGGCGACACCCTCGGCGCGCCGCTCGACGGTCTCTCCCTCGACGGGATCCACGCCGAGCACGGTGACGAAGGGCTCAAGCAGCTCGTGCCCGTGTACGGGCGGACCGGAGCGATCACCGCCGCCACGCAGTTGTCCCTGTTCACCGTCGACGGGCTGATCCGCGCGCAGGTGCGCCGCGACACCGGGGCCTGGCATCCGCCGACCGATGTGCACCGCGCCTATCTGCGGTGGGCGGCGACCCAGCGCGACTGGGGGCCCGACCTGCGCCGCAAGGAGGACGGCTGGCTGGCGCGCGAGGAGTGGCTGTACTCGCGGCGCGGCGCCGCGCAGGCGTGTCTGCTGGGGCTCGGCAACGACGTGATGGGGACGCTCGACCGGCCGAAGAACCTGGACGCGAAGGGGGCCGAGGCGGCGGCGCGGTCCGCGCCGTTCGGGCTGCTCGTGGGCTGGGAGCCGCAGCTCGTGTTCCAGCTGTCCGTGGAGTGCGCCGTCCATACGCACGGCGCGGCCGAGGCGTATCTCGCGGCGGGTGCGTACGCGGTGCTCGTGCACGCCCTCGCGCGGGGCGACTCGCTCGACGCCGCCGTGCAGCGGGCGCTGGCGCTGCTCGCCGCGCGCCCCGGGCATCCGCCCGTCTCGGACGCGCTCAAGCACGCGCTGGGCGCCGTACGGCAGGGGATGCCGACCGCGGCGCGGGTGGGGGAGCTGGTCGGGGAGGGGGATGCGGCCGGGGTGCTGGCGGCGGCGGTGTACTGCGCGCTGGTCAGCGACGACATTCGGCACGGGCTGGGGCTCGCCGTGCATCATGACGGGCCGTCGGCGCTGGTGGGGACGTTGTGCGGGGGGTTGCTCGGGGCGATGCACGGGGAGACGGCGTTGCCTCCGGCGTGGGTGGCGGAGATCGAGGGGAGGCCGACGATTTTGGAGTTGGCGGATGATTTTGCGATGGAGATGACGCAAGGGGCTGCGCTGCATGGGCCTGCGTCGGCTTCGGCGGGGTGGCTTGCGCGGTATCCGCGGTCCACGTAGCCGTGGTTGACGCCTCGGGGCTCCGCCCCGGACCCCGCTGCTCAATCGCCGCAGGGGCTTAAAAGGGCCGCCCGGGCCCCCTGGGTGGGAGGCCCGGGCGGTGGGTCAGTCCTTGGTACGGGTGATGACCACGTTGTCGCCCGCGTCCGACGGGGTCGGGATGGTGGCGGCAGCCGTGTCGTCGTCGTCGGAGTTGATGCGGCGGATGATGGCGTCGCGTTCCGGGGTGTCCTCGGGCTTGATGAAGCCGATGGCGATGTAGAGGACCAGGGAGACGGCGAGCGGGATCGAGACCTGGTACTGGAGCGGGACGCCGCCCTCGATGTTCCAGCTGATCGGGTAGTTGACCAGCCAGAACGCGAGCAGGCCCATGCCCCAGCTGGTGAGCGCCGCGGTCGGTCCGGAGCGGCGGAACTGGCGGAGCAGGCCCAGCATCATCGGGATCGCGATCGGGCCCATCAGACCGGCCACCCACTTGATGACGACGGTGATGATGTCCTTGAAGGTGGGGGAGTTGACCTGCGTGGCGACCGCCATGGACAGGCCCAGGAAGATCACGGTGGTCAGGCGCGCCGCGACCAGGCCGGTGCGCGGACCCCACGCGCGGGCCCGCCGCGACAGCGCGGGCGCCACGTCGCGGGTGAAGACGGCCGCGATGGCGTTCGCGTCGGAGGAGCACATGGCCATCGTGTGCGAGAAGAAGCCGACGATGACGAGGCCCAACAGGCCGTGCGGCAGCAGCTGTTCGGTCATCAGGCCGTAGCTGTCGGAGCCGTCCGGCTTCTGCGCGTCGACCAGGAGCGGCGACATCCACATCGGGAAGAAGAGCACGACCGGCCAGATGAGCCAGAGTGCCGCCGACAGGTACGCGGAGCGCTTCGCCTCGTGGCCGCTGCTCGTCGCCATGTAGCGCTGGGCCTGGTTGAGCATGCCGCCGTTGTACTCGAAGAGCTTGATGAAGAGGAACGCGAGCAGGAAGACCGTGCCGTACGGGCCGACCAGCGGCTTGCCGTGGCCCTCCAGCTCCGGCCGGCTCCAGGCCTCGAAGAAGCCGATGTGCTTGTTGCTCAGCTCCATCAGGACCGCGACGAACATCGCGACACCGGCCAGCAACTGGATGACGAACTGGCCGAGTTCGGTGAGGGCGTCGGCCCACAGACCGCCGATCGTGCAGTAGATCGCGGTGATGGCGCCGGTGATCAGGATGCCCTGGTTCAGGGACACACCTGTGAACACGGACAGGAGCGTGGCGATGGCCGCCCACTTCGCTCCGACGTCCACGATCTTCAGCAGCATCCCGGACCACGCGAGCGCCTGCTGCGTCTGAAGGTTGTAGCGGTTCTTCAGGTACTCCAGCGGGGAGGCCACATGAAGCCTGGAGCGCAGCCGGTTGATGCGCGGGGCGAAGAGCCGGGCGCCGATGGCGATGCCGAGCGCGATGGGGAAGGACCAGGTGACGAAGGACGTCACGCCGTAGGTGTACGCGATTCCCGCGTACCCGGTGAACATGACCGCGCTGTAGCCGGACATGTGGTGCGAGATGCCCGACAGCCACCACGGCATCTTGCCGCCCGCGGTGAAGAAGTCGGAGACGTCGTCGACGCGCTTGTGGGACCAGACGCCGATGGCGACCATCACGCCGAAGTAAGCGATGAGCACGGCCCAGTCGAGACTGTTCATGTACCCCCTCCAGGGGTTCCGCAGCACAACGGTTGCCCCCGGTAAGGGAGTTGGGGACGTGGGGGATTGAACCTCCGCGCATGGGGCCGGTCAAGGGTTTTGCAGTCACGGATATGAACAGCGGCCAGAATTCAGAACGTTTGACGTGCTCGCGGCGGAGCGGTGGGAGCGGATCGGCCGGCTATCGCATGAGTTCCCCCGCGTTCACCAGAAGCTGCTGGCCGGTGATCGCGCGCGCCCGGTCGGAGGCGAGGAACACCGCCGCGTCCGCCACGTCCCCGTCTGTCGCGAGCTCCGGCAGCGCCATCCGCTCGGTGAGCCGCGCCAGCACCTCGGCCTCGGACACGCCCTCGGTCTGCGCGGTGATCTGGACGTACGCCTGCACGGGCGGGCCCCACATCCAGCCGGGCAGCACCGTGTTCACCCGGATCCGGTCCGGCCCCAGCTCCCGCGCCAGCGAGTACATCGCGCTCGTCAGCGCGCCCTTCGACGCCGCGTACGCCGCCTGCCGCACCTGGGAGGGCGCCGCGATCGCGGACTGCGTCCCGATGAAGACGACCGAGCCGCCGCGCTCCTTGAGGGCGGGCAGGCAGGCGCGGGTCATCCGCAGCGTGCCGAGCAGGTTCACGTCGACGACCCGGCTCCACGTCTCGAAGTCGGCGTCCGCGAGGCCGCCGAAGTAGCTGTCCCACGCCGCCACGTGGACGACCGCGTCCACCCCGCCGAACCGCTCGCGCGCGAGGTCCGCGAGCGCCTCGCACTGCGCTTCGTCGCCGATGTCCGTCGAGCGGTACGCGGTCCGCTTGCCGTCCGGGTCCAACTCCTGTGCGCACGCCGCCAGATGGGCCTCCGTACGCGCCCCCAGCACCGCGTTCCCGCCGTCGCGCAGTACGGCGCCGGCCACCTGGCGGCCGAGCCCGGCGCCGACCCCGGAGACGAGCACGGTCTTCCCCGCGAGCAGTCCAGCGTCATTCCCCATCGGTTGCCTCCCGGCTCTGGCCTTCTGTCTGACGGGGCGTCAGAGTATGGGCGTCGCACGGGAGATGGAAGGCACACGCACACGACGGGAAGCGCACGGCGGAAGGGGAGAGCGGCATGGAGGACACGCGCAGCGAGACCTACGCGGAACTGGCGGCCGTCGGACCGTACGGGGTGCACCCCGGGCACGCCCTGATCACCATGGTGGAACCGCACCCGGGCCATGAGCACGCGTACAACCGCTGGTACGAGGACGACCACTACTACGCCGGTGCGATGGCCATGCCGTGGATGTACGCGGGCCGCCGCTGGGTCGCCACCCGCGACCTCCAGCTCCTGCGCTACCCCGAGAAGTCGGCGGTCGCCGAGCCGGTCACGGCGGGCTGCTACATCTCCACGTACTGGATCACCGAGGGCCGCTACGCCGACCACATGAAGTGGACCGTCGGCATCAACAAGCGACTCAACCGCGACGACCGCGTCCACCAGGAGCGCACCCACGTCTTCACGTCGTTCCAGGACCACGAGGCGACCGTGTACCGCGACGGGGACGAGGGCCCGCGCGACTTCCACGCGCTCGACCACCCGTACCAGGGACTCGTCGTGGAGGTCGTCGACGCCGAAGGGCCCGAGCGGCGCGCCGAGCTGCTGGAGTGGCTGCGCTCCGAGCATCTGCCGCGGCGGCTCGCGGGCTCACCGGCCGCGATGGTCACGGTCTTCCGGCCGACGCCACTGCCCGGCGACAGGATGACCTACGTCAAGCAGGTCGAGGGCGTCGACACCCGGCTCACCCTGCTGTGGTTCCTCCAGGCCGACCCGCGCGAGTGCTGGCAGGAGCACTTCGCCGGCCTCGGCGAGGACGTGGCCGCGTCGGGGCTCGGCCGGGTGGAGCTGGTCGCCCCGTTCGTCCCGACGGTGCCGGGGACGGACCGGTATGTGGACCAGCTGCGCTGATCCGGACAGCGCCGAGCCCCCTCGGCCAGGACGGCGGACCAGTCGAGAGGGCTCTGTCAGTGGTGCGATGGTGCGTATTCGGTTGTCTCACGTGCAGTTGTTCCACCAGGCGGGATCAGCTTTCGATCCGGCCCATCTCGGTGACGAAGGCACTCCACGAGGACGGGGCGAACGCGAGGTTCGGACCCTGCGGGTCCTTGGAGTCGCGCACCGCCACGGCGTGCGCCGCGGGGGACTTGATCTCCACGCACGCGCCGTTCCCGGCGGAGTAGGAGGACTTGATCCAGGTGGGCTGAGCGCCCTTGATGATTGCCATGATCTGCTCCGGTCTGGCCAGTTTTCCTTGCTGGGCCGCGGACTTGCCGTGGCTTTGCGCCAACACTCGTGCTGTGGTGGCGTGATCGACGCTACTCGCCGACCCGGGGCAGCGGTGGGGCCATTCACTCGACCGGATGGCATATTCCAGGTGGGTCTTCCATGAGCCCGTGGAAAAGGTGTACTGTGCGGCGCTTTCCCACGGGTGGGGCCCGGAGCGGAGGCCTGAACTGCGACCTGTGTCACGCGAGTTGAAGATCGCAGTGTCGATTCAGCAAGGTGCCGGAGACCTAGGGCCTGTCGTGTGGATCAGGCCGGGCTCGCGGGGGCTGGCACGCGCGCTCGCGGCGTTGTCGTCGGTTGCCGACGCTCCGCGTCGACGCCCTCCTCCGCCTTGCGATCGCACGCACCAGCCCCCGCTCCCTGATCCGGCCTGATCCACACGACAGGCCCTAGCGCGTATGCCCTTTCGCGGCTTCCAGGATGAATTGCCGGGACTGGTCCACGTTCAGCGCCTGGGCCCGCAGATGCTCGTACATCACACTGTACTTCTGCACGTCCTGCGTCTTCTCCAGGTACAGGTCACTGGTGACGCCCTCGATGTAGACGACGCTGGAGTCCGCCGCGTCGGGGAACTCGAGGATCGCGTACTGGCCCGTGATCCCCGGGTGCGCGCCCATCTCGAAGGGCAGCACCTGCACGGTCACGTGGGGGAGCTGGGAGAGCTCGGCGAGGTGCTCCAGCTGCTCCCGCATCACGACGGCCCCGCCGACGGCGCGGCGCAGCGCCGCCTCGTCCAGGACCACCCACAGGCGCAGCGAGTTCGCCTCGTCGTTGATCCGCTCCTGGCGGCGGATGCGCACCTGGACGCGCTTCTCGACGTCCGTGAGCGAGGCCTCCGGCATCGCGCCCTGGATCAGCGCCTCCGCGTACCCGCGGGTCTGCAACAGGCCGGGGATGCACTGCGACTCGTACACGCGCAGCGACGCGGCGTCGGTCTCCAGGCCGATGTACACGCTGTACGGAATGTCGCCGAAGGAGTGCCACCAGCCTTGCTGGCGCGAATCCTTGGCCATTTGCATCAGCGAGTCGATGACCCGGTGGTCCTCGACCTCGTACACCCCGCACAGGTCGCGTACGTCGCGCTGGCTGATGCTGCGCCGCCCGTTCTCCAGGCGGCTGATCTTCGACTGCGACACCAGCAGGCGCTCGGCGACCTCCTCGGCGGTCATGCCCTTGAGTTCGCGGAGCCGGCGCAGCTCCTGGCCCAACCGGCGTCGCCTGACGGTGGGATTGACGTTGGACGCCACGGACGTGCACCTCCGGCTACGTGCATTTCGTTGTTCTGCGTATCTTCCGCATACGTTGCGTATCTGCTGTTCAGCACATTGCCACTCGAAGGCGGCCCAGCGCTGGGAAACGGCGGATGTGCACGGGACGCACATGCACCGCGCACGTGCCTTCTGCGCAGCGCAAACGCGACCGCGCGGGGTGACGGGCCGGGGCGTCGTCAACGCGTCCGGCGCATCACCCCGCGCGGTACAGCGGCTCCCGGACCGGATCGTGGGGACTACGGTGCGGCGCTGTGGTGCTACGGGTCGTGCGGGTCCTGCGGTGTGCCTAGTGCGCCACGGCGCGAGCCATGGAACCGCGGCGTGGCTGCATCGGAACGCCGCGCGCGGGCTCCGGTGCGGGCCGGCCCGCCGGAGCGGCCGGTGAGCGGCGTGGCTGTGCCGCCACACCGTTCTGGACGTCCATCACGGCGTGCGCCACGAGGCCGCCCATCGGGTCGTGCCTGATCAGGTCCCGCAGCCGGGAGCGCGAGGACCTGCCCTCGTTGCCCGGATACAGGTGCTTGCCGAGTCCGACCGCGTGGGCCAGCGCGGCGAGCGCCGCGGTCCGTGGGTCCGGCGGAACGCCGGTACGGATCGCTGAATCCAGCCGGGACCTGATCTCCCGGCTGATCGCCGTGTCCGTCGCCTGATAGCGAGTCGTCGGCAGCACCCCGCACATCTGGCCGGCGACGGCATGCACCATGCCGCACCGCTCCAGGTGCGAGAGGTAGGTCTGGCGAAGCCCGAGACGTGGCCCGCCAATCCAGTGGACGGCCCGTACGGGAGCGCCACGCCTTCGCAGCAACTCCAACGCGCAGTCCAGTGTCGGATCTCCGGTCGGCCGTGGTGCCACCACGGCGATACGATCCCCGTCTGGGGCTATCCGTCCGGCCAGCGCCAGCTCTACTAGCTGTGCTCCGGCCAGACCTAGGTCGAGCGACTGCGGCTGTGCGGTGGTACCCGTGGTCGGGTCCAGCGCCAGCAGCAGAAGCTCCTCCGGAAGTGTTCTGCGGCTCCTGCCCATCCATGCCTCCCCGCGTGGATGTCTGACAGGGTGACCCCTCTCACATTGGTCTGTCGAGAGTGCGTGGGGGCTTTGGACGGGAACCTGTAGGTATGTCGTTCTCGTCTACCACGTGGGTTAAGCCCCCACACAGGACACTGGTACATGGTTCGGACAGGGCCGGACGGAGGCTTCCTGTCCAGGTTCAAGCGGTTTGAGTGGTTGATCGGTCGAGGAGGCATCGGTGGCGGGGACCCCCGACAAGTCGGGTTCGGGTGAGCACAAGGCGTCGGGAGGCCCGGCTCCGGAGAAGCGGGATCCGCGGCTCGCGGTGTCGCGGGACGTGGCGTCGTCCGGCGTGGATCAGGAGACGGCGGTGTTCTCGGTCCGTGACGCGGCGGGTGCCTCCGCCTCCGGCGAGGGGGAGGGTGAGGCGGCGTCGCCCCCGGCCTCCGAGGAGGCCGGCGACGAGCGCCTGCGGGCGGCCGTGGCGGCGTGGGTGTCGGGCGACGACGCCGACGGCTCCGACGACCCCGCTGAGTCTGCGGACGACTCCGGCGAGGTGTCTGCGAATGCAAACGATGACGGCGAGTCCGCCGAGGAGCGCGACAACGCTGCCGCGGAGGCGAAGCCGGAGGCCGGGTCTTCGGACGACGACGAGTCGGACGTGAAGTCCGGTGGCGACGTAAAGTCCGGTGGCGACGCGAAGGCGGGCGCCGAGGCCGACGTGACGTCCGACGACGACGCCGAGCCGGATGCCGAGTCCGACGCGGACGAGAAGCCGGACGCGAAGGCGGGTGCTGTGGCCGCCGCCGATGCCGAGGCAGACGCGGAGCCCAGTGACGACGCCGAGCCGGACGCGAAGGCCAGTGACGACGCCGAGCCGGACGCCGAGCCCGAGCCCGAGCCCGAGCCCGAGGCCGACGCGGACGAGAAGTCCGACGCGAAGCCCGGCGACGGCGCGAAGGCGGGTGCCGTGGCGGGAGCCGCCGCCACGGCCGACGCGAAGCCTGGAGCCGATGCCACGTCGGACGCCACGTCCGAAAGCGACGCCGAGGCCGACGAAAAGACCGACGCCAAGTCCAGCGGTGACGCCGAACCGGACAGCAAGGCCGAGCCGGACAGCAAGGCCGGGGCCGGGGTGGATCAGCCGACCGCCGTGTTCAAGGCCGTGCCGCCGCCCGTGGACCAGCCGACGACCACGCTCAAGGCGGCCGGGACCGCCAAGAGCAGCAAATTCGTTCCGCTCAAGCCGCTCGACGAGGGCTCCGCGATGAGCACGGGCGCGGGCAAGGAACTGCCCGCCGAGGCCGAGCGCCCGCAGCCCTCGGTCGAACCCGCGGAGCGCACCACGCAGCAGCCGCTGCCGCCGAAGCCCCCGCTGGACCTGCTCGCCGAGCTGACCAACACCCCGCCGCCCCCGGAGACCCGGGTGCGTACGGCGGTGCGCCGGGTCAAGGTGTGGACGCCGATCGTCATCCTGCTGATCGTCGTGTTCGGCGTCGTGCAGGCCGTGCGTCCGCTGCCGACGCCCGAGCTCTCCCTCACCGCCGACAGCACGTACACCTTCGACGGCGACAAGGCGTCCCTGCCGTGGCCGGACGAGGGCCAGGGCTGGATGGACGTCCAGGGCATCGGCACGATGGACGACTTCGGCAAGCAGACGCCCGTGCCGATCGGTTCCGTCGCGAAGTCCATGACCGCGTACATCGTGCTCAAGGACCACCCGCTGAAGGCGGGCGCGGACGGGCCGGACATCACCGTCGACGCGACCGCCGAGAAGGAGGGCGGCTACGACGCCGACGGGCAGAACGAGTCGACGCTGAACACGGTCAAGGAGGGCGACAAGCTCTCCCAGAAGGACGCGCTCGCGGCGGTCATGATCCCCTCCGCGAACAACATCGCGCGGCTGCTGGCCCGTTGGGACGCCGGTTCCGAGGAGGCGTTCGTCAAGAAGATGAACGCGACCGCCAAGGAACTCGGGATGAAGAACACCACGTACACCGACCCCTCCGGCCTCAAGGAGAGCACCGTCTCCACCGCCGAGGACCAGGTGAAGCTCGGCAACGCGCTGGTGCAGATCCCGGCACTGACCGACATCACCAAGCTGCCCACCTGGACCGACCCGTCCGGCAAGAAGTGGACCAACTACAACCGCCTCGTGCCGTACGACGGTGCCATCGGCATCAAGACCGGTACGACGACCAAGGCCGGCGGCAACCTGCTGTTCGCCGCGACGAAGGACACCGGCGGCGAGACCGTCACGGTCGTCGGCGCGATCCTCGGCCAGCACCGGGCGCCGATCATCGACACGGTCAACGCGGTCAGCAAGACCGCGATGCTCGCCGCCCAGGACGCCGTCACCTCGTCGACGGTCCTGAAGAAGGGCGACGTCGTCGGCTACGTCGACGACCAGCTCGGCGGGCACACGCCGGTCACGGTCACGAAGGACGTGAAGGCGGTCGGCTGGGCCGGCAAGACCGTGCGGCTGCAACTGGCCGCGCAGGACGGCACGGCCGTGCCGCACACCGGCAAGGCGGGCGACGAGGTCGGCGTCCTGGAGGTCGGCGACGGTGACGGCGGTGCCGTGGAGGTGCCGGTGGCCCTCCAGAAGGACCTCGCCGAGCCCGGGTTCGGGCCGAAGCTGACCCGCGTCGGCTGACGCCGCCCGTGGGAGGCCGAGGACCCTCGGCCTCCCACGGCGCCCGCGCGCGGACGCCGTGCTAGCGTCGCGAGACCGGGCAGGGACGGGACGCCCGACCGGACATTCACAACGGCACACGGGCATACGGGAGTGTCAGCAGTGGCCACAGCGAGGCCGACGCGAGCCGATGACGCACAGCCCGGACCGGACGGACGCGGGTCCGGTGAGGGCCGCCCTCGGATAGATTTTCCCGAGCAACCCGCAGGCTCCGCCGCGGACGAGGCGGCCGCCGCGGTCTCCCGCGTACTGGGTGGCGGCGCCCGCCTGCGGTACCTCGCCCGGCATCCCGTCACCCTCGCCACGGCCGCCGCCGGACTCCTCCACCTCATCTGGTTCTTCACGTTCGCGAACAGCGGCGGGGACCTCGCGGCGCAGGACGCCTGGGCGGAGTTCGTCGGCCGGCACCCCGACTCCGCGTACAACCTCGCCTGGTACGGCGGCATGCACCCGGTCTCGTACAGCGTGGTGTCGCCGTATCTGATGTCGGTGTTCGGCGTGCGCACCACGATGATGGGCGCGGGCACGCTGTCGGCGGCGCTGCTGACGATGATCCTGATCCGTACGCGAGTGGTGGCGAAGCCCCTGTGGCCCGCGCTCGCCGGTGTCTTCGCCCTGCTGTGCAACGCGGCGTCGGGCCGGGTCACGTTCGGTCTCGGCATGATGTTCGGGCTCGCGGCGACGGCGGCCGTGTTCTGCTGGCCGTACCGCTGGCGCTACCGGCGCTGGGCGAAGGCCGCGGTCGCGGCGCCGCTCGCCGGGATCGCGACGGCGTGCTCGCCGGTGGCGGGGCTGTTCGTCGGGCTCGTCGCGGTGGCGCTGTTCCTTCAGAAGCGGCGCCCCGGCGCGTACGCCCTCGGGCTCGCGCCGACCGCCGTCGTCGGCCTGTCGGCGTGGCTGTTCCCGTTCTCCGGTACGCAGCCGATGTCGTTCGGATCGGCGCTGCTGCCGATGGTCTACGGCGTGCTGGTGTGCGTGCTCGTGCCCAAGGGGTGGGTGACGGTACGGATCACGTCCGCCGTCTACACCCTGTCCGTGCTCCTCGTGTGGCTGATCAGTTCGCAGATCGGCTCCAACATCACCCGGCTCCCGATGCTGTTCGCGGGCGTCGCGCTGCTCGCGGCGCTGCCGTTCACGGTGCCGCGCTCGCGCAAGTGGTACGTCGTCGTGGTCGCGTTCGTCGGCTTCAACGCGTGGATCGGCTTCAAGTCGGTCGACGACGTGGTGCGGACGACGCCCGAGGCGTCCTGGGCGCGGGAACTCGCCCCGCTGGTCAACGAGTTGCAGGAGGTCCGCGCCGAGCACGGCCGCGTCGAGGTCGTCCCCGCGCGCTCGCACCGCGAGGCCTCGGCGCTCGCCCCGTACGTGAACCTGGCGCGCGGCTGGAACCGGCAGGCCGACATGGAGCGCAACCCGCTCTTCTACGACGACACCCTCAACTCGGCGAACTACCGCGAGTGGCTGCGGCGTTGGGCGGTGCACTACGTGGTGCTGCCCAAGGGGGAGCCGGACGGCAAGGGGGCGGAGCGGGAGCGGGAGCTCGTCCAGCGGGGGCTGCCGTACCTGAAGCAGGTGTGGGGTGACGCGAACTGGCAGCTGTTCGCCGTCACGGACCCGACACCGCTGGCGGAGCCGCATGCGGTGGTCGACGCGGCGGAGCAGGGGGAGCTGACGATCGAGGTGACGCGGCCGGGGCGGGTGCTGATCCGGGTGCCGTACTCGCCGTGGCTGTCGGTCGTCGACGAGGACGGGAAGAGCCTGGGGGCGCCGAAGGAGACGGAGGCGTCTAAGCGGGCGCGGGAGGGGGACGAGGGGGCGCCGAAGCGGTACGCGAACGTGTACGGGTGCCTGAGGGAGACGGAGGAGGACGAGGCGGGGGACACGTGGACGGAGCTTCTGGCTCCGCGTGCCGGTACGTACCACCTCGCGGCCCCGTACCAGCTGCCCCGCGGCACGCCCTGCCCCGACGCCTTGCGCTGAGCCCGCCTCAGCCGCCCCGACGGCCTGAAAGGCCGGGGCTCCGCCCCGTACCCCGCTGCTCAATCGCCGCAGGGGCTTGATGTGGCGATTGAGGAGCGGGGTCCGGGGCAGAGCCCCGAGGCGTTCAGCCCTGGGGCCGCAACAGCTGCGCCAGCAACGGCAGTTGCTCGGGGTCCTCCAGCGCCGACCCCACGGCGACGACCTTCGCCCCGGCCGCCAGATAAGCGGCAGCGTTCCCCGCGTCCATCCCGCCCGTGGCCACGAACGGCACCTCCGGGAACGGCCCCCGCATCGCCCGGAACCACTCCGCCCCGAGCACACTCGCCGGGAACGCCTTCAGCCACGTGAGCCCGATCCCGCGCGCGGCCTGCACATCCGTGGCCGTGGCCACACCCGGCAGGTGCGGCAGCCCGGCCACCGCGCTGGCCTGCGCCACCTCCACGTTCAGCCCGGGGGCCACCGTGAACGCGGCGCCCGCCGCCACCGCCCGGTCGAGCCGCTCGGCCGTGGTGACGGTGCCCGCGCCGACCGGCTTGCCGCGCTCGGCCCCGGCGGCGACGACCGCCGCGAGCGCCCGCGCCGCCTCCTCGGTCTGCACGGGTACCTCGACGCACTCGATGCCCAAATCCCATGCGCGTACGGCGAGTTCGACGGACTTGTCGGCGGGCATGCCGCGCAGGATCGCCATCACGGGCACCCCGGCGAACAGATCGTCGAACGTTACGGACGCCATCCCAGCTCCTTGGAGATCGTGTCGGCGGTGGTCATGAGGTCGGGCAGCACATCGGTTTCGAGTGCGCCCAGGTCGGCCTTGGCCTTGAGGGCGGTGACGGAGACGGCGGCGACGACCTCGCCGCCGCTGTCCCGCACCGGTACGGCCACACAGTTCACGAAGTCCTCGTACTCCCCGTCGTCGACCGCCCAGCCGCGCGCCAGGGTCTCGGCGAGGGCCTTGCGGTAGGCGTCGGGGGAGGTGATCGTCGTGCCGGTGTGCGGCGCGAAGTCGCAGTCGGCGAGCAGGTCCCCGGCCCGCTCGCGCGGCAGGTGCGCGAGGATCGCCTTGGCGACCCCGGCGGTGTGCAGGGTGACGGGGCGGCCGATCTGCGAGTACAGCCGCACCCCGTCGACCGGATCGACCTTGTCCACGTACACGATCCGGTCGCCCTCCAGCGCGGCGAGGTGCACGGTGTGCCCGCAGCGCTCACCGAGCAGCCGCAGGTGCTCACCGGCGACGTCCTTCAGCCCGAACTGTTCCAGGGCGAGGTGCGCGAGCCCGGCGAGCCGGTGCCCGACCGCGTACCGGCCGTCGGGGAGGCGGCGCGCGAGGCCGCCCTCGGTGAGGGACTCCAGGATGCGCAGCGCGGTCGAGCGGTGCACGCCCAGGTGCTCGCCGACCTCGGTCTGGGTGCGGGGGCGGCGGGCGACGAATTCGAGGATGTCGATGGCGCGGCGGACGGTCTGGGACACGGTTCAGTTCCCTTCGGGCGAGGGCGAGGGCGAGGAGGCGGGCGGCGAGTACGGGTCGGCGGGAACGTAGTCCTCGATGCTGCGCAGCGTCCGCCCGGCCAGCCGGTGGCCGAGGGCGAGCCGTTCCCGGGCCGGAGCCCCGTTCAGCAGCCCGCTCAGATACCCGGCGGCGAACGCGTCCCCGGCGCCGACCGTCTCCACGACCTCCACGGCCGGGGCCGCCACGAACTCCCGCGCCCCCGGGGCGAATTCGGTGGCGCCGACGTCCCCGTCCTTCACCACGAGCGTGCCGCGCGGCGCGAGGTGGTCCCGTACGTCGTCGGCGGTGGGGGTGCCCCACAGCGCCTCGGCCTCGTCGCGCCCGACGAGCACGATGTCGGCGCGCCGGGCGAGGGAGAGGAGCGTCTCGCCCGCGACCGCGCGTGAACTCCACAGCGCGGGGCGGTAGTTGACGTCGAACGACACGAGCGTCCCGGAGTCCTTCGCCCGCGCCACGAGGGTGTCCACGAGTGCGGCGCACCCCTCGGAGAGCGCCGGGGTGATGCCGGTCAGGTGCAGCAGCCGGGCGCCGGTGAGGTCGACGCGGTCCGCGTCCGCCGCCGTCATCCGGGACGCGGCCGAGCCCGCCCGGTAGTAGTGCACGCGGGTGCCGTCGGGGCCCGGGTCCTTGAAGTAGACGCCGGTCGGGGCCCCGGGGTCGGCCAGGACACCGCCGACGTCGACGCCGCGCGAGGCGACCGCCGCGACGATCCGCCGCCCGAAGGGGTCGTCGCCGACGCGGCTCACCCACGCGGCCCCGTGGCCGAGGTCGGCGAGGTACTGGGCCACGGTCGACTCGGCGCCCGCGACCGCGAGCCGCAGCTCCCGGCTGCGCTCCAGGCCTTCCCCGTCGGCCGGGGTGACCTGCGCCATCGTCTCGCCGAGGCAGACAGCCGTACCGGTCATTCGCCGTCCCTCCATCGCGTCCACCGCATCCCGCCATTGACATCCCGCTGGGGCCGTGAAGAACACTAGCAGCCACTGCGCAACAGACGTGCGCATGTTGCAACAACAGGGGCCCGAGCCGCCCTCCTGGGCCTCCCTGAGATCCCCCGAGATCCCCCGAGATCCCCCACCCAGACGTGACACCCCGGGGCGCTGCCCTGGACCCCGCTCCTCAATCGCCGGAGGGGCTCAACGTGCCCGGCCTCCCAAGGGTGGGCATTTCAAGCCCCTGCGGCGATTGAGCAGCGGGGTGCGGGGCGGAGCCCCGGCGGGTGGGGGCCGTGGAATACGGGTGCGGGGGACGGCGCGGGGCGGACATGATGCGCGTATGCCGACCGACGTCCCACCCGTCATCCCACCCGGCACCCTCTCCGGGACCCCCCAACCCACCCTCCACTCCACCGACGGCGAACTCACCCTCCGCACACCCCGGTTCACCGACGCCCCCGCCATCCACACCGCCTTCCAGGACCCCACCCTCCGCCACTGGCACCTCCGGGGGATGGCCGACGAGGCCGAGGCCCGCGCCTGGATCGCCTCGACGCACGACGGCTGGCGCGAGGAGACCGCCGCCACCTGGTTCGTCACCCGCACCACCGACGGCGCCCCCCTCGGCCGCATGGCACTGCGCGCCCTCGACCTGGAGGAAGGTGTGGCCGAGGTCGGCTACTGGGTGCTGCCGGCCGCCCGAGGCCTCGGCGTAGCCCCCAGAGCCCTCACCGCGATGACCCACTGGGCCCTCGCCACCGGCTTCCACCGCATCGACCTTCAGCACTCCACCCGCAACGCCCCCTCCTGCCGCGTGGCTCTCAAGTCCGGCTACCCGCTGGAGGGCACCCGCCGCAGCTCGGCGCTGCACGCCGACGGCTGGCACGACATGCACGTGCACGCGAGGATCAACTCGTAGGCACAGAAGCCCTCTTGACAGCGTGCGTACTGTTTCGCGACCTTTGAGCCCCATGGGGGAAGAGGGGGGCCCATGAGCTGCATGCTCACGTATCGACACACCTGTCCGCGCACCGCCCCGTGCGCCCACGGCGAAGGGCGGTCGAACCGACGGTGAACATCACGACGTACAGAGCCGACGAGCTCAGCGCGTCCCTGCGTGCGGCCTGGCACGAGACGATGGAGCAGTCCCCGGACTACCAGAACCCGTTCCTGGCACCGGAGTTCGCGGCCGGTATCGCCCGCTTCAAGGGCCGCGCCCACGTGGCGGTGCTGCGCGAGGGCGGCGAACCCGTCGGATTCCTCCCGTACGAGAAGGGCCCCGCGGGCGTCGGCCGCGCCATCGGCATGGGCCTGTCCGACTGCCAGGCCCTGGTGCACCGCCCCGGCGTCACCTGGGACACCCGCCAACTCCTGCGCGCCTGCGGCCTGTCGGTCTTCGAGTTCGACCACCTCGTGGAGGAGCAGAAGCCCTTCAGCCGCTACGTCACCGGGACGTTCTCGTCGCCCGTCCTGGACCTCAAGGACGGCGGCCACGAGTCGTACGCGGAGTGGCTGCGGGCGACGTACCCCGGCCAGGCCAAGACGACGCTGAAGAAGGAACGCCGGCTGACCCGCAACGTGGGGGAGCTGCGCTTCGTCTACGACGAGCGCGACCCGGCGGTGCTGCGCCAACTGATGCGCTGGAAGTCCGCCCAGTACCGCCGCACCGGCCGCATGGACCGCTTCGCCCGCCCGTGGATCGTCCAGCTCACGAACCACCTCTTCCAGGTCCGCGAGGACCACTTCACGGGCGTCCTCTCGGTCGTGTACGCGGGTGACCGCCCGGTCGCGGCCCACTTCGGCCCGACGTCGCGGACGGTCTTCGCGGCGTGGTTCACGGCGTACGACCCGGAGTTCTCCTACTACTCACCGGGCCTGCTGATGCACCTGCGCATGGTCGAGGCCGCGGGCCGGCAGGGCATCCGGCTGATGGACTGGGGCCGCGGCGAGAAGGAGTACAAGGACTGGCTCAAGACCCGCGAACTCCGTGTCGCCGAAGGCTTCGCGAGCCGCCCCCACCCCGTGGCCACCGCCCACCGCCTGTGGCGCCGCCCGGTCCGCGGCCTGCGCAACACGGTGCTCGCGCACCCGGAACTGCGGGAGCGGGCGGACCGGTTGCTGCGGACGGTGGGTTCGATGCGCCAGCGGTAAGCGACACGGGCCCGCGGGCCCGGTCGTGTCAGACGGCGGCGACCGGAGCCGCGAGCGCCGGGTCCTGTCCTGACCGGCGCAGCTCCTCGGCGACGAAACCGGACGCCAGCAGCTCGGCGACGAGCTCGCTGAGGAAGGACACGGTCCGCGGCGCCCGGTCCCTGGTGGTGCCCACGGCCTGGCGAATGGTCATGAACGCGGGCTCCAGCAGCCGCAGTTCGTCCTGCCGGGCGGCGACGTGTGCGGTGAGCGGCTGACGAATGCCGGCGGCGACGTCGAGCCCCTCACCGTGGAAGACGTCGACGCCGTCGGTGCCGCGTACGACGGTGGCGTGCCGCAGGTGCCGACTCAGATGGAGGTCGTACGCGGACCCCTTCTTGACGCCGATGCGCACCCCGTCCCGGTCGACGTCGGCCGCGCCGGCGAACTCCGAGCCCACGGGAACCGCGTACACACCCTCGATGTGCACGTACGGCGCGCTGAACGCGACCTCCTTCTCGCGGTCCGGGTCCACGGCGAGGAAACACAGGTCGGCGTCCCCGTCGGCCATCGCGGCGTACGACTTGCGGGCGGCGTCGAAGCACAGGAACCGCACCGGTGTCCCGATCCGCGCCGCGACCTCCCGGGCGAGCGCGACGGTGACGCCGGACGGTTCGTCGGGGGTGCCGTGGGCGAGAACCGGATTACCGAGATTGATGGAGGCGCGGAGCACGCCGGTGGGGGCGAGGTCGCGCGCGATGTCACTGTCGATGGCA
Organism: Streptomyces sp. BYX5S; assembly: GCF_054724165.1. Taxonomy (NCBI): domain Bacteria; kingdom Bacillati; phylum Actinomycetota; class Actinomycetes; order Kitasatosporales; family Streptomycetaceae; genus Streptomyces; species Streptomyces sp. BYX5S. The sequence goes on from NZ_CM138829.1 coordinate 491,243, forward strand.
GCCATAGACCCCGAGGGTAGGCGCCGCGATACGACGGCGAGGGCCCCGCCACCGGGTGAAAGGATCACCCCATACCAGGAATCGGAATCCCCGGTCTCACCGGAAAGCGCGCCACGGTCCTGCTCGTCAGGGACACGGACATCCTCGCGGAAACCCTGCGCCAGGCCCTCCTCGACGCCTCCCCCGAGGAACGCCCCGGCCTGGAACGCGCCGCCGCCCTCGTCGCCTCCACCGCCACCACCTCCGAACCCGCCCTGCGCGCCCGCTGGACCCGCGCCCGCTGGTCCGCCGTCGGCTTCGACGGCGACATCACCTCGGTCGCGGCGGTCAAGGCCCTCCGCCAGGCGGAACCGTCGCTGAGCCTGCTGGCGGCGGTGGAACTCCAGAGGGACGCGGTGGCGCATCCGGAGTGATCCGCGCTCTCTGTCGGGATCGACCGGCAAGTGGCATGGTGTACCGACTGATGAGCTGGACGCCGGGGGGCGTCCGCACGGGGCACAGGGGGACTTTCATGCGTATGCGTACGGTCGTGGCTTCTGCCGTTCTGGTGCTGTGCGCCGTGCTGGGCTCGGCGGCGTGCTCGTCCTCCGCCGACAGCGCCCCGCCGTCCGGAAGCTCGACGCCGGCCGACGACAGGACGAGTCAGCGCGAGGCGGACCGGGCCGAGCCCGACCCCTCAAGGTGCGCGACCTCCGCCGACAAGATGCCCGAGGGATGCGAGGTCGACCTCGACGTCTCGGAAATCTCCGAGGCCACCCCCGCCACGAAGCCACCGTCCACCAAGTGACACTCAGGCCCTGAAGCCTGGTGCTCCTCCCAACTGCCGACCGCTCACTTCGGACTTCGTCGCGCCGGCTGGACGCTCCGTACCCACTGTCTGAGTTCTGCGCGGGTGCCCAGTACGACACACGCGAGCAGCAGGACGAAGCCCAGCACGTCGCAGATCACGCATGCCACGAAGGGCGCGGAGAGCATTCGCGGCAGTCCGCGGAACGCCGCCCGTTCGCCTGCGTGCCCGTAACAGGCACCTTCGCCGGACGATGTGGTGGCGTGCGGATAGGGCTGCGCTCAGCCTTGAGGTCGTGACCTCCGCGGTCACGGCGAAGGGTCGGTTCGAGGGGAGAGTGCCCCATGAACCGACCCTTGGTCGCGTGCCCCCGGCAGGATTCGAACCTGCGACACCCGCTTTAGAGCTCATAACAGGATCTTGCTGTAGTGCCCTGGTCGGGCGTGACTGATGTGACGATCCGACCGTTCGGGTGGGTGTGACGACTCGGCCGTGGATCGTGGACGACGACTTGTGGGCGCTGATCGCGCCGCTGCTGCCGCCCTGGCCGAAGCGGTCGCCGGGCCCGAAACCGGTGCCGGACCGGCTGTGCCTGCAGGGCATCCTGTACGTCCTGCACCAGGACATCGCCTGGCAACTCCTGCCTCTGGAGCTGGGGTTCGGCTCCGGGCAGACCTGCTGGCGGCGCCTGGACCGCTGGCAGCAGGCGGGGGTCTTCGAGCAGCTGCACAAGATCCTGCTCGCGAAGCTGAACGCGGCCGGCGAACTCGACTGGACTCGCGCGTGCGTGGACGGCTCCCACGTCCGCGCAAAAAGGGGGGAGCCGCGACCGGTCCGTCGCCGGTCGACCGCCGGAAAACGGGCAGCAAGCACCACCTGATCTGCGACGGGAAGGGCACCCCACTCCATGCCCTCACCACCGCGGCGAACGTCAACGACATCACCCAGACCCTCAACCTGATCGACGGCATCCCACCGGTCGCGGGACGGCCCGGCCGTCCCCGCCGACGCCCCGAGGCTCTGCTCGGCGACAAGGCGTACGACTCGAAAGCCGTCCGCCGTGAACTGCGCAAACGCCGGATCATGCCCGTCATCTCCCGCAAGGGCGCCCCGAATATCAAGGGTCTGGGCAAGCTCCGCTACGTCGTCGAGCAGACCTTCGCCCTGCTCCATCAGTTCAAACGCCTCGCCGTCCGTTGGGAACGACGCCTCGATCTCCACGACGCCTTCATCTCGTTGGCCTGCGGCCTGATCTGCTGGCGCCGCCTCAAGAAGGCCGGAGCATGATCGCGTTACGAGCTCTTAGGAGTGCCCGCGATCTTGTGGTGGGTGGTCGCGAGGGCTGACCCACTGTCCGGAAATACCAGGTCAGAGAGCTGGTGCCGGATGGCTGGGTCCGCCGCATGACGGGCTGTGGCGGCACGTCCGCTCACGCATCGCTCACGCATGGAGGGCCGCTTCTCTCACAGAGAGATGGCGTGGGTAGACACTCACTGTCTCGTTACAAGCATGGCGGGTGGGTACCCCCTGCTTGGCGACCCGGACGGTGCTCAGCCGCAGGAGATCTGTGTTTGTCCTACCTGGAGCGCCCAGAGGTACCACCATGTACGAACCCCGGTGAGAGGCCACCCATGAGTACTGCTCTTGCTAAAGGCAGCAACATCGTCTTGTCCGCCGCGGTCTGCCGCGTCACTCTCAGCTCCCCCACTACGGGCATCGATGTGTCCGCTGTCCTGCTCGGGTCGGACAACAAGGTGCGGAACGATGACGACCTGGTCTTCTACAACCACGCTTCGCAGGACGGGATCAAGCTGAACGGGCAAACCATCGTCACGGATCTTGCCGCAGTCCCGGCGACAGTAGACCGCGTCGCGATTGTTGCCAGCATCGACCCAGAGCTGCGGGCTACTCATTTCGACGCGAGGAACACCCCTCGTGCGGTCATCGAATGCGGAAACGCTCGGATCACCTTTGTGCCACCGCCGCTCATGCATCAGGAGACGGTGGCCGTTCTCATCGAGCTTTACCGGCGCGCAGGCAGTTGGAAGGCAAGAGCGGTGGGTCAGGGGTGGGACACGGGGCTGGCGGGGCTGGCCTCGGACTTCGGCATCGTTGTAGATGACCCTGGCCCCTCTGCGGCTACGTCTTCGTTCGCGACGCCCGCGCAACCCCGACAGTCGTCAGCGCCGATGTCTCCGCCAAGGCCGTCAACGGCACCAGCCCGCCCCTCCGTTCCGCTGGGCAAAGTGGTCCTCACCAAGGCAGGTCAGGCGACTATCGACATGCGTAAGGATGATCCGAGCCTCGTAGTGACGGCCACCCTCGAGTGGAACGGCGGCAGCGCGGCACGCAGGCAGGCCGGCGCCGACCTCGATCTTTACGCTCTCTACGTCCCCCGAAATCTGGTTACCCCACCTGGGAAGCGCCCGATGAAGTCGGATCAGGTCGTCTACTACCGACAGCTTGGATCGTCAGTTGCGCCGCCATACATCTTGTTGGACGGCGACTCCAAGGTGCCGGGTCGCGAGACAATCACCATCCGTCGCCCCGACCTCCAGGGCTACGTCCTTCTATGCGCTTACAGCGCGGTGGAGAACGGAACTGGTTCGTTCAAGTCTTATGGTGCCCGAGCCGTCGTCACCGATGGGCGAGGTTCTACCGTGACGGTGCCTCTATTCAACAACCGTAATCTGTCCTACTGGGTCGCCATCGCCTTGATTGACTTCACTGTTCCTAGTGGTGCGCAGATCCGACACGTTGAGAAGTACAGCGGAAACCATGTTGAGGCCCGGCCCACGCTGTACTCGAGCGGGAACTTCCGAATGAGTACCGGAAAAGTCGAGTTCAAGACGAGGTAGTCGAACCGAAGGCTCCTCTTGCATCTGCAGCGCACGGCCAACTTCATACCTGTCGTTCCCCGGTCGCCCTGGCGCGATGTAGCACGGCAGCAAGCCGAAGTGGTCAATTACTGACTGGCATACGGTCACGCAGGCTCAGCCCCGCCCCTGTCGAGTACCGGACGAGCAGCATCAATGAAGTCCCTCATCTTAGCGATGAAATCGAAGCCCACATCCACGGGGACTGACTCTACTTCGGCGTATTCCTCTGATTGGGCTCCGAACCTCTCATGCAGTGTTGATTACGGAGGCCCCAGCCCAGTTTCTGTGCCGGGGCTTTCCAGCAAAGTACGGTGCAGTTGGCTAGCACCGTCGTCCATGCGGCCGAGCACCGCAGGACTGCCCGGCCCTGCCGGACGGTCGTCTCCGTCCGACCCCGGTCGGGTCGTCAGCCGCACATCCAGTCCGCAGTCTTGAAGACAGTCCAGACGATCTTTCCGAGCGGGTCGCGGTCCATCACACCCCAGCCGTCGGCGAGCGCGTCGACCATCGTCAGTCCGCGTCCGGTGACGTCTGTTTCGGCGGCTTGGCGAGGCTTGGGTGGTTGGCTTCGGCTGTCGTGCACTTCCAGCCGTACGACGTCCTCGTCGGCATCGAGCCTGACCAGGAAGCCCCGGTCGGCGACGGTGCCGTGGAGCAGCGCGTTCGTCGCCAGCTCGGATACGCAGGTTCGGATGTCCTCGGCACGGTCTTGCAGGCCCCAACGGGCCAGGGCCGCGGTCGCGAACTTCCGTGCCTGTCGGACGGCTTCGGGCCGGGCATCGAAGAACTGCTGGGCGGACTCGATTGGCCTGGTGCTCATGACTCGGCCTCCGGAACGTGAACGAGGCCGGGGCTTCGGGGCCGGATGTTCTTCCCGTCGAGGACGGGCCGACGGAGCAGCAGCAACCGTGAACCGGCGGCCTCGATCCGCCGGCCGCGCTCGGTTGCCACGGCCTTCGGTCCCAGATGCGACATGGCCGGGAAGTTCCAGCACGTCGAGCAGTCCCGTGAACGCCGCCGAGAAAGGCTCCGGCCTGATCTCACGGTCCAAGAAGAGGCCGGACAGCAGCAGCTCGTGGCTGTCGCAGTACGCGGCGAGCGAGGCGGTCAGTGCTGCCTGCCGGGCTGCGGGCACCCGCACCAGCCGCAGATAGCCGTACACGACGGGGCCGTTGACCGGGCGATGCTCTGTGAGGGGTTCCATGCCGGGACCGTCCAGGAGACTCGACAACTGATGGCCCTTTGAGCGTGGTTGCTCCGCGACTCCCGGCCAATCGCCGGCTGTTCCACTTCCGTTCTACTTGCGTCCCGTCGCTTCGCCGCTTCTGCTTCGATGACCAGTGGAAGGGAGCGACGCGTGGCGACCGTGCACCACTGGACCGGCCTGGAGGCCAAGGCTCTGCGGCTCGCCCTGCGGATGAGCGTGCGGGCCTTCGCCGAGCACCTCGGCCTGGCCGTCGCGACCGTCTCCAAGTGGGAGAGCAAGCTCGCCGGCACGGAGCCCCGGCCCGACACCCAGGCCATCCTCGACACCGCGCTCGGCCGGGCGGACGCCGCCGTCCACCTGCGCTTCGAGACCCTCCTGTCGGAAATGGCCGGCACCGTCGCCACCGTCAGCAGACGTGTGACCGCCTCCGGCCCCCGAGCCTGGGAGTACGAGTCGTGGACCGACGACCTGGACCGGGTCGTCGTCGCGCTCTCCCGCCAGAACTTCGCCTTCGCCGACAGCCTGCTCGGCCGGTGGCTGTCTCGGTTCCCGCCTGCCGGTCTGGACGAGAAGGGCCTTTACTTGTTCGCCCGCTCGACCGCCCTGCTCGGTGACGTCAAGCGTGACCAAGGGGCTGTGCTCGGACCGCTGTCGGCCCAGCACTCCTACTCCACTGCCCGCTCGGTCTTCTCCCAGCTCGACATCCCCCGCCGCGTCGCCCAGCTCGACCTGTCCCTCGCCGTCGTGACGGAGATGTCCGGCAACCTGGAGATCGCGGCCCGCCACTACGAGACGCTCGCCGTCTACGACCGGCTCTCCCCCCGCGACCGCGCACGCGCCCGGCTCTGGGTGGGCACAGCGCTCAGCAAGGACGGCGAGCACGACTACGCGACCCGCGTCATGCAGGCCGCGACCCGCGATTTCGAGGACCTCACGGAACCCGACGACTGGTCGGTGGCCCACCAGAAACTCGCCCTCGCCCGCCGCGGCGCCGGCGACCTCACCGGGGCCCAGCAGTTCATCGACACCGCCCGAAGCAGCGGCACCTCCGAGTCACCGATGCAACGCGTACGACTGGACACCGCCCACGGCCACATCCTGCTCTCCGACGCGGCAACCCGCGATGATGGACTCCTTGTCCTCGACCGCGCCGCCCGGACGGCCGCGCAGTACGGACTCGTACACCAACTGCGCAGTATCGAGGGCATCAAGGCCAGCGAGGGGCCTGCCCGGCCCCGGCAACGGTGACCAGGGAGAAGATCGCGTGCGCAACCACCAGCAGACCATCACCGACGACCAGCGGCACCAGGCCGAACTGATCTGGGACTTCCACCAGATGCACCACCAAGTACGCCCCGTCGACGTGGCCATCGGCCTGGGCAGCCACGATCTCGGTGTCGCGACCGCCGCGGCCGACCTCTACCACTCCGGCCTCTTCAAAACCCTCGTCTTCACCGGCGGCAACAGCCCCACCACTGCCAAGGTGTTCCCGCGCGGCGAGGCCGTGCACTTCCGCGAGCACGCCATCGCCCTCGGCGTGCCCGCCGAGGCGATCCTGCTGGAGCCGAACGCCGCCAACACCGGGCAGAACATCGCCTTCTCCCGCGAGGTCCTGGCAGCCGCCGGCATCACCCCGCGCTCGATGCTGCTGGTCTCGAAGCCCTATATGGAGCGCCGGTCGTTCGCGACCGCCCGCAAGATGTGGCCCGAAGTGGAGGATGTCCTCTGTGCTTCCGAGCCGCTGGAGTTCGACGAGTACGTGAAGTCCATCGGCGACGAGAAGCTCGTCCTGGACATGCTCGTCGGCGATCTGCAGCGGGTCATCGAGTATCCGAAGCTCGGTTTCGCCATCGAGCAGGACGTTCCGGGGGACGTGCATGCCGCGTACGAATCTCTCATCCGCTCCGGCTTCACCAGCCGCCTCATCCAGCCCTGACCCAAGCCTCCAACTACCCCGGCCAGGCGGGCTGTGCGCGATCCACCAGCCCAACTGGTTCCCCAGGCTCTCCACCCTGGCCAAGCTGTACGCCGCCGACTACTGGATCGTCCTGGACGACGTGCAGTTCGCCCGCCGCGACTACCAGCACCGCGCCCGACTCGCCGCCCTGGACGACCCGACGCGGTGGCAGTGGCTCTCCCTGCCCACCCATCTGCCCCAGGGACGTGGGACCGCGATCAAGGACGCGCTGCTCGTGGACCCGGTCCGCTCGCGGCGGCGAACCGCCCGGATGCTGCAACAGCACTACGGCGCGAGCCCGCACTGGCCGCTTCTGCGGGACGCGCTCGATCCGGTGCTGAACCTGTTCGAGGTCGGCGGGAGGACAGCAGACGTCGCCGAGGCATCCACGCTTCTTGTGCTGAGACTGCTCGGCTGGGAGGGACGGATTCTCCGCTCCTCCCGTCTGCCCTCCCGTCCAGGACGGTCGCAACGGCTTGCCGATCTTGCAGTCCTGACGGGCGCGAGCGCCTACCTGTGCGGGACTGGCGGTATGACGTATCTCCAGACCGAGCCGTTCACCGAGCGGGGAGTCGAGGTCATCCCCTTTCGTACACCGTCCACAGGGATGTGGGAAAACGCCCGCTGCATCAGCGCCCTTCGCGAACTGATGCTGCATGGTCCGGATTCCCTGGCACCTACGTCGTTCGCTTCGGTGCTCCACAAGTGAACAGTGGCGGCATTAACGGGCAGTCGGCCCACAGTCGAGGGCCTCTCGAAGACTGGCCTGCGGCACAGAAACCCCTCTCTCACCACGCAGGCGCGCGGTTTCGCTGGCAACGAGGGCGGTTGCGGTCAGTGGGGCCCGTCCGGGGTGCAGGCGCCGGTCATGAGCCGGGCGGCGCTCGAGTCACTCGTCTCGGGCGGGACCACCAAGAGGTCGAACCGGCTGATCCCACAAGCCAGCAACAACAGCTGGTGCAGGTCGAGTCCGGGAGTGAGCTAACCGATCTTCAGTACACGTCCGTCCACGGGAACCTCGCGCGGGACGACGGGCCACAGCATCGGATTGACGGCGACGCGCGTGATACGGCCCCACAGCGGATCGAGTACGCCGATCAGCGCGGGGAGTTGCGTGGTCAGGTCCCGCGAGCCAGGCCACCAGGCGGCGGTCGACGATGCCCTGGACCTGTTCGCGCTCCTGATTCAGGTCAAGCTGATCAGCTCGGCGAAGCGGGCCACAAACAACGACCGCCTGTCGACGCTGCCCCGGCTGGAGAAGGCATCGCAGGTGGTGGGACTGGGCCTATGGCAGCAGCAGGGCCCGACCGCATCGCGCTTGTGATCCGGCACGTCACGGGATCTGGGCCTCGATGTGGGCGAGTTGGGCGGCGAGGATCTCTTCGAATGCAGCGCGGCGGTCTGCTCCGAGAGGGCGGATGTCGCGGGCGAAATGGGCCAGGGCGGGGAAGCGTTCGGGATCGGCGCCGAGCACCGCGACGCGGAACTGCTCCATGCCCTGTTCGTACTCCTTGGGGGTGATGGTGCTGATGCCGGCCTCGGAGGAGATCAGGGCGGCGAGGAGGATCACGATGCGGTGGTAGCGCACGGGGACCTCCTCGTCGGGCTGGCCGGACGCGCTCAGGGCCTGCAGCACCTCTTCCATGACCAATCGGGATCCGGTACCGCCGGACCCGTAGCGTCCCCACACCGCGGCGAGTTGGGGGTGCTCGCCGAAGGCCTCGCGCAGGTGCAGGGCCAGGGCAGTGACGCGCTGCTTCCAGTCGCCCTCGGGTCGATAGCCGTCCATGGCGGCCTGGAGAATCCGATCGGCAACCGCGCGCAGTAGTTCGGTCTTATTGCGGAAGTGACGGTAGAGGCTGGAGGAGTCGGTCCCGAGCGCTGCGGCGAGTTTGCGCACGCTGAACGACTCGGCGTCGCTTGTGCGTAGCAGTTCCGCCGCCGTGTCCAAGATCTCCTCAGTCGACCATCGCCGTCGGCCCGTCATCCCGCCCCTCTCGTCAGGATTCAGCCTAACCTATGCACTTGCTGATGCACGCACTGCGTGCATAATCGAGTGCAGCGCGCGGTCCAGTCACGACAACACACCCGGCGTCCGGCCGGGAGGGGAGAAGGACGCATGAGCGAGACCACTACCGCGATACGGCCACCGGAGCCGGACTTCTCAGCGATCACGGCCGAAGAACTGCTCGCCTACCGCAACGCGGAGAACCGTTTCCGGACCTCCAGCGCGGCGCGGGAGATCCTGGGAGAGCCGAATCCCGGCGCCGCGATCGAGTGGCGGGAACTGGCGCTGCCCGGTCGCGCCCTCCCGGTCCGGGTCTACCGGCCGGACCCGGAGGGAGACGACGAAACCGCAGCCCGGACGGACCTGCCACTCGTCATCCACGTCCACGGAGGCGGCTTCGTGGGCACGGCGGCGCAGTGCGACTGGACCAACAGCCACCTCGCCGCCCGGCTGCCCGCGCTCGTCGTCTCGGTCGAGCACCGCCTCCTCGCCCCGGACAGCCCGCTCACGAACGCCGCCGAGGACGGCTGGGACGTGCTCGTCCACGTGAGGCGGCACGCCGCGCAGTGGGGCGTCGACCCGGCGCGCACGGCTGTCTTCGGCGAGAGCTGCGGTGCGCTCATCAGCGCCCTGACGGCCATCCGGGCCCGGGAGGCCGGTCTGGAGCTCGCGGCGCAGGTGCTGGTCAACCCCGCCGTCGACGTGACCGGGACGATGTTCGACCACCCCTCGATGGCCGAGTACGCGTACAGCCCGACCCGGGCCCTGCCGCTACTGCAGTTCTTCCAGCGGCTCGCCGTCCCGCAGGGAACCGAAGCGCGCGCGGTCTCACCGCTCTACGCGGACGACGTGAGCGGGCTCGCCCCCGCGCTCGTGGTGGTGCCCACTCAGGACGCGGTCGCTGATCACGGCCGTCGCTACGTCGAGCGGCTGCGCGCGGCCGGGACGTCCGTGCGGCTCACCGAATACCCGGGCGCGAAGCACGCGTTCCTCACCCTGCCCGGCGTGGAACCGCAGGCCGAGTCCGCCCAGACGGAGATCCTCGCGTTCCTCCGCGAGGCCCTGGCGGAGTGACGGAGGAACGAACGGTGCACCCGGGCTCGGGTCCGACGGCCCGGCGAACGAATGAAGAGGGAAGCGCTCTGATGACGAAGTCACTCCACGCTCCAGGGCCGCTCGGAGCGATGTACACGGGCCTTGCGCTCACTGTCCTCGCTACTAGCGTTCCGTACGTCGACCACAGCACCACTCATCTGCTGGCCGACCACATCCGCGCCAGTTATTCCACGTACCCCCAGGCGCGGGTCGACTCTGCCGTCACCACCTACCTGGCCGTGTTGTCCGTCATCGGAGCGCTCGGCGTCCTCGCCTGGCTCACCGCGGTCTGGTCTGTCAGGGAGGGCAAGCGGTGGGCCCGCTCCACCGCGACCGCGATGTTCGTGATCGGTACCAGCATCGGACTGACCGGGCTGCTCACCAAGGACACCTCCGGTGCGACGGGTCTACCACCGGTGCTGGGCCTGGCCGGGATGCTTCCCTGTCTGGCAGGTCTCGTCGCGGTTGCACTGCTGTGGAGCAGACGGCGACGGACGTGACCAGGGTTCCACGCGGCGCCGCACCCAAGGCGCCGACGGCATTCATCCCGACCGCACAGACTCCCACCGGAACGGCCCACGATCACCACACATCTTGGAGGAAGACACAGTGCAGAGCATCGGCATCATCGGAGTGGGCGAGATCGCCCGGGCCATCGTCGAGGGCCTGCGCGACGAGGGCGGTGCATCACCGGAGGTCTTCCTCTCTCCCCGGGGAGCCCGCACTGCCGCCGCCCTGTCCGAACGCTTCGAGAGCGTGCGGGTGTGCGCCGACAACCAGGAGGTGGTGAACCGCTCCGAGATAGTGATCATCGCCGTGCGCCGCCAAGACCACCACGAGGCGCTCACCGGACTGAAGCTGGACAACGACAAGATCGTGGTCAGTCTGATCGCCGGCGTCGCCCTCGACGACCTGCGCCGGACCCTCGACACCGGTGCCCCGATCGTCCGGGCCATCCCACTGCCCGCGGTGCGCGAGCGCCGCTCCGTCACCGCGACCTGCCCATCGCACCCGGTGGTGGACTCCCTCTTCGAGCATCTGGGCGGAGCGCTCCCCGTCCCGGACGAGGACGCCTTCAACGTCTTTTCCGCACTGACCGGGACGCTCACCGCTCACTACACCTACCTCTCCACGCTCACCTCGTGGGCCACCGGCCAAGGCATCGCCTCCGACACCGCCGACCGGTATGTGCGCAGCCTGTTCCAGAACGTCGGCCGTTCCCTGAGCGACGAGACCCGCCCCCTGCACCAACTCGCCGCCGACCATGAGACGCCCAAGGGGAACAATGAGCGCATCCGCACCACCTGGTTCGACCCCGCGAACACGGCGGCCCTCAAGGAGGCCCTGGACGGCCTCCTCTCGGATCTGAAGTAATCCTCCCGGCTGCAATCGGCGTCCACGACCTGGAACGGCGCTCCCCTGCGCCCTCGATCCGGTGCTGAACCTGTTCGCGGCCGACGGGAAGACAGCAGACCTCACCGAGGCATCCACCCTTCTCTTGCCGAGACTGCTCGGCTGGGAGGGACGGATTCTTGGCTCCTCCCCTCTGCCCTCTCGTCCAGGAGGGTCGCAACGGCTTGTCGATCTTGCAGGTCTGACGGGCGCGAGGGCATACCTTTGGGGAACCGGCGGCATGAGGTATCTCCAGGCCGAGCCGTTCATCGACCGGGGCGTCGAAGTCATCCCCTTCCGAACGCCGTCCACAGGGATGTGGAAAGACGCCCGCCGCGTCAGCGCCCTTCGCGAAGTGATGCTGCACGGTCCGGATGCCCTCGTACATGAACTGCTACCTGCGTCGCCCCTCTCGGTGCTCCACCGGTGAAATCGGCCCGGACACTGTCTGCGGGCCTGCTGACACGCGGCTCTGGTGACCACTGCGGGCTTGTGCCGCAACGGCTCGCGAGCTGGGGGCTCGTCGTGCGGCGAGGCGTTGGATGCGCCAGGTGAGGACCCGGGCGGGATGGTCTGCATCGGAGAGGGTGCGTCGGCCGACTGCGGTGCGCAGGATCTGTTCGGCGTCGTGTCCGGCGTTCTCTGCTTGGGCGAAGGTCGCGGTGAGTGCGTCGAAGGCGGTGTCCTTGACGATCTTCTCGGCGTGTTCGGGTACGACGTGGTGGACCAGGACGATGTGCCGTTCCACCGTGGGCTGGGTCGGTCGTTGCTGGCTGAGCGCTGTTATGGGCGCGGCGGCTGCCTCGTCGTATGCGGGCTGAAGTTGGCGCAGTGTGCGCAGAGCGGCGGCGGTTTGCTGGTTGTGGTGGCGGTTCTGGTGCCAGCGGGCAGCAGCCATCACGGCCAGGAGCGCGGCGTCGAGGAGCATCGCCAGGGCGGCGCTGTCCTTCGGTGACGGTTCGCGCAGGATCGCGCGGACTGCACCTCGCAGGGCACGGGCATGCTGGTGGTCGGCCTGGACGCGGGAGCGGACGGCTCGCTCGAACTCCGTTGCTGCCTTCCGGAGTGGAGCCTGCAGAGGTTCGGGCGCGATGAGCGGCAGGGCGTCGAGGGCTTCGCCGAGGGCGTTGATGTGTGCCTGGGCGGCCTCGTCGTCGATGTTGCCGTCGAGGTGGTGGGGGATGCGTTCGGTGGCGGCTGTTGCCTGGTGCCAGGGGTTGGTGCGGCGTCCGGCGGATTGCTCTGCGGTGTGCGGGGCGAGGTCGTCGAGGCGCTTTTTGATCTTTGGGAAGGTCAGGTCGGGGGCGAGTTCGGAGCCGGAGAACCAGACGGGTTCGCCGGCCTGGTTGGTGTCGCCGGTGAGGGCGATCGTGTAGCCGCGGATGTCGCCGGACGGGAAGTGCTTGATCTGCATCTGCACGCCGTCGGTGTGGGCGAGCAGGTGCAGGAATTCCTCGGTGCTGCGGGCGGCGGCCACGAGGGTGCGCACGGTGGTGCGCAGGTGCTCGCGCGGGGTGGCGGTCCGTCCGTTGCGGTGGGCCTTCTCCTGTTCGGCGCGGGTGGGGCGTTTGGCGGCGGTGCGGTCTCCGCGTGCGATCTGGAAGAGGCCCTACTCCTTCTCGATGGCGGCGAGTTCGCGGTCGGTGGTGAGGTAGTCGTTCCAGTGGCGGGCGGGACGCAGGTCGGCGCGGACGGTGGTGGCTGCGATGTGGATGTGGTCGGACGCGTGGCGGACGGCGACCCAGCGGCAACCGTCCGGGTCACCCTTCGGAGCGATGCCGGTGGTGTCGACGACACGGTGGGCGATGTCGGCCCACTCGTCGTCGGCGAGGTGGCGGTCGGCCCGGGCGGCGCGGATCGAGCAGTGCCACACGTGGCGCTCGGGGGCGCGGCCGTGGCGGCGGGCCTGGTTCACGCGCAGGTCGAGGTCCGCCACGAGCTGCTTGCGGACCGCGTCGGGGTTCTCGGTGGTGCGGCCGGGGTCGGGTGCGAAGTCGTCCCAGGAGGCGACCAGGTGCGGGTCGGTGTGGTCGGTGGCCTTCTTGGTGTCGAAGAGGTAGCGGAGGAGGCCGCCGGTGCTCTTGCCACTGCTGATCTTCGCGATCAACGGGGCACCGTCTTGCCGGGCTTCTTGCCCGTGGCGACGGCCTGGTTGGCGGCGGTCGCGATGTCGGCGACCGTGCTGGCGGCCGTGGTGAGGGTGCGTTCTGCCTGGGCGAGCAGGGCGGTGTCGCCGGGGTGCGGTGTGCCGCCGGAGTTGATCTTCTTGGCGATCTGGTTGGCGTTGCGGCCGATCGCGGCGACCTGTGCGCGCAGGGCGGCCAGTTCGTCGATGTAGTCGTCGAGTTGGGTGCGCTGGCCGGGCAGGGCGAGTTCGCCGTGGAGGTGGGCTGTGACGACGGCGCCGACGTAGTGCGCGGCGGCGATGTTCAGGGAGCGGGCCTTGGCGAGGATGTCGGCCTTCTCGGCGCTGCTGTAGCGGACGTCTACGCGGTCCTTGCGCTGCACGGGCTTGCGACGTCGGCGGCGGGCGATGCGGTGTAGGGCGGCTTCGTCGGCGGCTCGGGAGGGCGCGCGGTGTGCTTCTCCCGTGTCTTGGTGGTCGGGTGCCCCCTGGCGCCCGACCGCCGCCTCCGCCACCCCTGGAGCGGAGGCTTCCCCGTTGGACCGGCCCTTGGACGGTCCAACGGGATACCTTGCTCCGCTGTTTGGTCCGGTGATCATCTCCTGCTGGGCGGTGGGCGGTTCGTCGTGCGGGTTGTGCATGGACTGGTTCTCCGGGAGTACGGGGCCGTGGTCGGATCGGAGGACGGTTCGGGCGTCAGGCAGCTTCCGCGCCGAGCTCTGGGCGATCGGCGGCGGCGTCGAGTTCCGCCTGGACGAGCCCCTTCAGCTGGTCCGCCTCGATCCGCCCGATCGTCAGTTCCTTCTCGCGGAAGGTGGCTTCGATGTGGCGGCGCGAGGCACGGCCATGGCGGCCAAGGGGCGCAGAGCGGGCGAGGGTCAGCCGATCGCCGGAGACGTCGGCGGGCAGTTGGTCGTGCGGTGTGCTGGCGGGCCTGTGGGCCTCCGCCACGTCGGTGGCGTCTGTAGCCACATCGTCGGGACGCGACTGAGCAGCGGCCTCATCGTGGCGGGCCGTGGGTTGGCGTCGGATGACGATGTAGAGGTGGACGGCGCCGGCCAGGGCGAGCGGGGCGATGGCGGACAGCACCCCGACGGTGACGTCGTCGAGCTGAAGGCCGCCGCCGTGGCGGGTCTGCTCATTGAGGCGCACGGCATGCAGGGCGTTGGCCCAGATACTCGTCGTCGTGGCGGCGCCGACCAGCGCCCACACGTACACCCGCGAGCGCAGCGGGGCCGTGCGCAGCATGAGCAGGGCGCCCACGCCGATGGCGATGAACCCGTCGATCACGAGTGGGAAGGCGTACGTGAGCAGCCCGCGGACGTGGATGGCGACGGCCATCTGCCGCAGGGCGTCGTAGGAGAGGGCGAAGGCGAACGCGGCGAGCAGCGCGATGCCGGCGCGGATCGCCGAAGTCCCCGGTATCGCAGATGGGGCGGTGGCAGTGGTGGAGGTCAAGCGGAGGGACTCCCTGTGAACTGGGCGGTGGCCGCGGGCGCTGCGGGCAGGGGGCGGCCACCGTGTGGGGCGGAGACTCGTACCACTCGTCCCCGTGCAGGTCAGCGCAGGTACGAGTGGTGTGGCGATGTCGGGTCGACTCGTTGCGGGTCCCGGACTCGTCCCCGCGCTGACCTGCACGGGGACGAGTGCGACGGGTCGAGTCGGGTCAGGCTGCGGTGTCGGGCGCGGCCTCCGGCTCAGGGCAGTAGCGACCCCAGGCGTCGAGGAACTGGTTGCGGGCGAAGCCCTTGGCCTGGGTGCCGTCGGGGAAGCGGCGATTGGCCGAGCCGATGCCGTAGTCCTTCAGCAGCAGTTGCAGCCCACGCGGGGTCAGGCCACCGGCGCCGTACTCGGCCCATGGCGCTTCCTTGTCCGCGTTGAGCTCGTCGAGCAGACGGCTCGTACGCAGCACGGTGGGATCGCCCTCGGCGGCGAACACCCGGCGGATGTCGACCAGGATGCGGGTCCGCAGACCACCTTCCTCGTCCTGGCCCGCCTCATAGTCGGACATGGAGCGGCAGGCGGTGCGGGCGAATCCGGGCCACTCGCCACCGGCAAGGTCGGCGATCACGATCAGTGGCTCCCAGGTGTCCGCCGCGCGGTCCTCGACCGGCATCACCGGCTCCATCTCCAGTGCCTGGGGGTACAGCGGCTGGAGCCAGGCGGACAGGCGATCGCGGATGGCGTGCAGCGCCGGGGTGTCCCGGCCGGTGCGGAAGGCGGCCACCTCCTCACCGGCTGCCCGCCTCCGCATTCGGATCACCACGGACCGGTCCATGATCGTGTCGGGCAGGTCGCCGATCCCGGCGAGCGCAGCCATGGCGAACGTAGGGAACGTGTGTGGCTTGTGCTCGGGTCCGGACACCCGCAGCGTGGGTCGGTTTCGCTGGTGCCCTGCGTTGAGGAGGCCGCGCAGGTCCTCGTTCTTCTCCGCCGCCTTGGCGGTGCCGAAGAGGGTGTCGGCCTCGTCGACCAGGAGCGTGGGCGGGTCCTCGTCGGTGATGGAGCGGAAGATCGCTGCCGGGCTGGCGTTGACCGTGATCAGGTGGTTGCGCACCGTCTCGGTCACCACGTCGAGGAGTCGCGACTTGCCACACCGTTTGGCGGGGCCGACGACCGCCAGGCGCGGGGCGTGCTGCCACGCGGGCTGAAGGTGCGTGGCCGCGACCCACAATGTGACGGCGTGCAGCGCCTCTTCGGTAGGCAGGATCACGAACCGGGCTATCTGCGCTCGCAGCTCGTCCAGCAGCTCGGTCCCGTCCCTCGATACGGCCACCGAATCGGAGGAATAGGGATCTGGGGTCGGGGGTTGCACTGGGCAGCTCCTTGTCTGGCGGTGGCGGGCTCGCACGCCCTTGCCGCCGGGTCGGTTCGCTTCGGGCCACAGGGGAGTCATCGGGCCTCCGGCGTCGCACCGCCGGAGGCTCACCCCTTTCTCGCGGGCACACGGCCCCCGCGAGCGACCAGGAACGGTATGACCACACCCCGGCACAGTCCAGCGGTTCTGTGTCAGCTCAGCGCAGAAGCGCTGCCGACGCGTACGACCCCTCATGCAGCCAGCCCCAGCAACTGGTGCAGTTCGGCCGTCACCACCCGGTAGGCGTTCCCGAGCCTCAGCACCCTGCAGGGGTACTGGCCGCGCTTGGCCAGCTCGTACCCCTTGCTCCTCCCGAGTCCCAAAGCTCGGTTGCCCGTCTCCAGGTCAACGGAGACCGGAAGGGCGAGCAGCTCGTCCCGGCTCATGCCGTCCACCCGCCCGGTGGCTTCGTTCTCGCGCATACGTACTCCATCCATGGCTGAGCCCTCGGCGAACGCGACGACCACGTCCGTCTCCAGGCGTCCAGGAATCAGGATGATCGAGTTAATGTGTCTGCATGACACAACGCCGTTCCGACCATGGAAGCGAAAGAGAAAAGGAAGGCGACGACGTCCTCGAATGGGAGGACCACGTCATGGCCACCGTGGCCGGCGCGGTCCGCAGACGGCGGAAGGAGATGGGGTGGAGCGCTCAGGACTTGGCCGACGCCTGCGAGGAGATCGGCTACCCGATCCCCCGGAACGTGATCGCCAACATGGAGTCCGGCCGCCGCGCCACCCTCCCCCTCGTCGAGGTCATGGTGCTCGCCAAGGCCCTGCGCGTGACCCCGATCAGCCTGCTCTACCCCGTCGGCTACGTCCCCGAGGTCCGCGCACTCCCGTACCAGGACCCGATGCCGACCTGGTCCGCCCTCCAGTGGTTCACCGGCGACGCCCCGGACTTCGGATCCGAGGACTCGATGCTGGACCACTTCCTCGCCCACGACCTCGAACTCCACGAGGCCCTGGCTGCCATGGAGAGCGAGGAGCACGAACGCTGGAAGGTCAAGACGGCCGCCAACCGCGTCCACCAGCAGGCCGCCGAGCGCGCGTTGGCCCGCTACGCCGACCGGGCCGCCAACGCCCGCGATGCCCTGAGCGAGTACCGCCGCCGGATCCGCGCCGAAGGCGGCACGCCGCCCGACCTCCCGCCTCAACTCGTCGACTACGGCATCGACCCCAACCCCACCGAGGAGAACAGCCTTTGAAGGGATCCACCCACCGCCGCTGCTACTGCCGCGACCCCGAAACCGGCAAGCCGCTCGGCAAGAAGTGCCCCAAGCTCAACAGCCGCAAGCATGGCTCCTACTCCATACGCCAGGAGCTGCCACCCCGCGAGGACGCCACCCGCCGCTCTTTCAGTCGCGCCGGCTACGAGACCCTGAAGGCGGCCCAAGCCGACCTCGACCATGTCCGCGCGATCCTCGGCCTGGCGGAGGCGGACGACCCGGAGGGGCTGGCTCAGGTCGGCGACCTGCTGGAGAAGGTGGCCGACGAGAAGACGCCACTGCCGGACATCGAGTCGACCCGCAGGCGCCTCAGCCATGGACTGGACCTGACGAGCCGCCTCACGGTCGGCGAGTGGCTGGACACCTGGCTGGCGGGCAAGAAGGGGCGGCAGAGCGCCATCAGCCGCGACGAGAGCAACATCAGGGTGCACCTCAAACCGCGGATCGGGCATCACCGGCTCGATCGCCTTCGGGTCGCCCACCTCTCGGAGCTGTTCGAGGCCATCGCAGAGGACAACGTCGAGATCGCGGAGGGCAACACAGCCCGCCGCAAAGCGATCGAGGACCTCGCCCGGATCCCCTGGAAGGGCCGCGAACACCGCGCCCGTCGCAAGGCGATGAAGGCCGCCATCGCAGAGATGGAGCCGTACCGCCGCATCGTGGGACCGGCCACACGCCAGCGTGTCCGCTCCACTCTGAGGGCCGCGCTCAACGCCGCCATCGCCCAGCAGTTGATCACCTTCAATCCGGCGGCCCACGTCGAGTTGGAGGCGGGCAAGCGCCCCAAGGCGCTGGTGTGGACCGAGGAGCGGATCCTGCACTGGAGGCGCACCGGCGAGAAACCTTCGCCGGTGATGGTCTGGACGCCGGTGCACACCGGCACCTTCCTCGACCATGTCGCGGAGGACCGCCTGTACGCGCTGTTCCACCTGATCGCCTTCCGCGGGCTGCGGCGCGGTGAGACGTGCGGCCAGAAGTGGACCGACACCAACTTGGACGCTGGTCTCCTCACCGTGGCCAAGCAACTCGTTGTCGACGGGTGGGAGGTGTACGAGGACGATCCCAAGACCGACGCCGGTGCACGCACCGTCGCGCTCGACTCCGACACGGTCCAGGCGCTCAAGCGGCACCGTGCCCAGCAGGACAAGGAGCGCGAGGAGTGGGGGACCGCCTGGGTGGAGACGGGGCGCATCTTCACCAAGGAGAACGGCGAGATGCTCCACCCCGCCACTGTCACACGGCACTTCGTCGAGCTGTGCGAGGAGCTCGGTCTTCCGCCGGTCCGGCTCCACGACCTTCGCCACGGCGCGGCGACGCTGGCCCACGCGGCCGGTGCCGACCTGAAGGACATCCAGGAGATGCTCGGTCACTCCTCGATCACCATCACGGCCGACACGTACACCAGCCTGCTCCCCGAGGCCGATCTCGCCATCGCCGAGGCTGCAGCCCGGCTCGTCCCGCGTGCCCGAGCCGCCTCCGAAAACATCGCCCCCGAAGCGGAGGCCGAGCCCGAAGATGCGGAGCAACCTGGCCCGGAGTTCCGTGCCAGATGATGCTGATCCATTGGGAGTGATTTAGGAGCGCAACGCTCCGTCCGCTCGCGCAGCGCTCACGCAAACGGCCCCGGACGAGGAGTCCGAGGCCGAATATTGCGCCTTCCTGGGGGAGAAACCCCAGGTCAGCGGCTTCATGCGCTGTGCCCCCGGCAGGATTCGAACCTGCGACACCCGCTTTAGGAGAGCGGTGCTCTATCCCCTGAGCTACGAAGGCGCGGGAACAGCCTAGCGGATCGGGTTTGGGATGTGGGGGTCACGCCAATGGGGGACGTGGGGCGGGCGGGGGGTGGGCTGGGGTGTTATGCCGGAAGGGCGAAGAAAAACGAGGGGGGAGCCCGTTTCCGATCCCCGCTGGGTGGAGGTACCACTCATGATCCAGAATCCCAGTCCGTCCGTCCTCGCCGTCGACTTCACTCAGGGGCTCAACGACGCGTGGTCGAAGGTCGCGCAGTTCGTGCCGAAGCTGCTCGGCTTCCTCGTCGTCATGGCCATCGGCTGGTTCGTGGCCAAGATGATCACCAAACTCCTGGACCGGGGGCTGCGCAAGATCGGTTCGGAGAAGCTCGCCGAGCGCGCCGGTTCGGCGAGGATGCTCGAAGGGTCGAAGTACGACACGACCGCGATCCTGTGCAAGGTCGTCTACGTCGCCCTGATGCTGATCGTGCTCCAGCTCGGGTTCGGCGTCTTCGGCGACAACCCCGTGTCCGACATGATCAACGGCATTGTGGCCTGGCTGCCGCGCGGCATCGTCGCGGTCGTCCTGATCGTGGTCGCCATGGCCGTCGCCAACCTCGTACGGGACATCGTCAGCAACGCCCTGTCCTCCGTCTCGTACGGGAAGACCGTCGGCACCATCGTGTGGGCCTGCATCGTGGTCCTCGGTGCCATCGCAGCGCTCGGGCAGGCCGGGATCGCCACGTCCGTCACGCAGCCGGTGCTGATCGCCGGTCTCGCGACCGCGGCCGGAATCCTGATCGTCGGCGTCGGCGGCGGGCTCATCGGGCCGATGCGGCAGCGGTGGGAGCGGTGGCTGACCAGGGCCGAGGAGGAGACCGGACGGGCGCGCGGGAGCGTCAGCGCCTATCAGTACGGGCGGGAGGACGCGCTCAGCAACCAGCCCGTGCAGGATCGGGAGCGGACGGACAACGCGTAGCCGACAGGCCCTAGGGCCCTTCTGACGGATCAGGCTGGGCCCGGGAGGCTGCATCGTTCGGTTCCGCGAGCGGGGTAATGGGGCCTCCCCTGCTCGAGCGAAGCCGAGAGCTCGGGGAAGCGTGCAGCTGCAAGGCGGAGGAGGGCGACAACGCGGAGCGTTGGCAACTGACGACAACGCAGCAGATGTGCGTGCCAGGGCCCGCGACTCCAGCAAGATCCGTCAGAAGGGCCCTAGACCAGGTCGTGCCGTCTCGCCAGCCAGCTGATGGCGGTGAGGCGGCACACCGCGTAGTCGTGGCCCACCGGTTCGCGCCAGTCGGTCTCGGCGAGGGCGTCGAGGAAGCCGAGGGTGTACGCCGTCAGGGCCTCGGGGTCGGGGGCCGGCGGGTGCAGGGCCGCCGAGCCCGCCGCCAGGCGGTCGCGGAGGGACGCCACGTGCTGGTCGACCGTCGCCACGAAGGCGGGTTCGAAGGCGAATTCGGCGAAGCGCGGCCCGTACGCCTCGCTCACCCGGGCAAGAGGGGACATTCCTCCAAGCTATGGGCGGTAAGGGGCAATTGGTGGTGATTGTGATGCGGTCGACTGGTGGCGGTCGTCACAGGCCGGGCGGTGCGCGTGGGGCGCGGACGGGGCGGGCGCTCCCGCGGCATCGGTGAGACTGGGGCCATGGAGATTTCCGGGTCCGGCGGACCGCAGCCCGAACCGTCCGTCGCGGGCGCCGGTGTGACCTTGGCGCAGGTCGTCCGGGTCGTGGGCCGGGACGTCGTGCAGGTGGTGCGGGCGCCGTGCGGGACGGAGGTCGAGGTCACCGGGGTCGGGGTGTTCGACGCCGGGGAGAGCTTGCGGGAGCGAGGGCGGGTGCTCATCGCGGTGGGGGTCGACACCTCCGATCCGGCCGCTGCTGAAGTGCTGCGTGCCGCCGACCGGGCCGGGGCTGCCGCGCTCGTCGTGCGGCGGGGTGCCGAGGGTGTGTCGCCGCTCGTCGACGAGGTCGCCCAGAGCGTGTCCACCGCGCTCCTCGCACGCGCCCCGTGGGTCGACTGGGGCGAGCTGATCGGGCTGCTGCGGGCCGCCCTCGCCGCGGGCGGGCAGCGGGCCCCGGACGCCTCCGTCGAGGTGGGGCTCGGGGATCTGCCGGCGCTCGCGGTGGCGCTCGCCGCGCTCGTCGGGGGAGCGATCACCATCGAGGACCCCGAGTCCCAGGTGCTCGCGTACTCGCCCACCGCCGACACCGCCGATCCGTTGCGGCGGCTCACCATCCTCGGGCGGCAGGTGCCGAGGTGGCGGGTCGCCGAGCTCGCGGAGAGCGGGTTCCTCGACGCGCTGTGGGCGGGGGACGTCGTGCACCGGCCCGCCGACGGGCGGTTCCCCGAGCGGCTCGCGGTCGCGGTGCGGGCGGGGGACGAGGTGCTGGGGTCGTTGTGGGCGGCCGCCGACGGGGAGCCGTTGCCGGACCGGGCGCGGGACGCGCTCCGGCAGGCCGCCACGATCGCGGTCCCGCATCTGCTGCATCACCGGTTGCGGTCCCGGTCGGCCGAGGGGCGGCGGCGGCACGCGGTGCGGGCCCTGTTCGAGGAGCGGTCGCCCGATGTGGCCGCCGCGGGGGCTGCGCTGGGGGTGGATCCCGGGCAGCCGTGCGTGGTGCTTTCCGGGGTGGTCGTGGGGGACGTGGCGGTGGAGGTGCGGGAGAGGGCGTTGCGGGGGGCGGCGTTGCGGGTTGCTGCGCATGGCCTGCCGGCGTTTGCGTATCGGGTGGAGGGCGGACTGCCTGCGGCGTACGGGGCGGCCCCCCGTGGCCCGGTCTCGGGGCTCCGCCCCGGACCCCGCTCCTCAAACGCCGGAGGGGCTGGGCATGCGAACCCTGGCGGGGCTGGAAATGCGAACCCCGGTGGGGCTGGACGTTCCTACCCCGGTGGGGTGGGGGTCGGAGGGGATCGGTTTGACGTGTTGGTCGTCGATTCCCGGGCCGACGCCGCCGTGCGGCTCGCCCGGGATCTCGTCGGTGTCCTGCGCGGCGCCGGGGTCGAGCCCTTCATCGGCGTGGGGCCGGTCGTCGGGGCCCTGAAGGACGCGGCGCGGTCCCGGGCCGGGGCCGGGGAGGTGCTGCGGGTGCTCCGCGAGCGCGGGGAGCCGGAGGTGGCGGGCGCCGACGACGTGCGGTTCGCGCTGGACGCGCTGCGGGTGTCGGACGCCGTCGCCGCGCACGTGCCCTCGGTCGGTGACGCGGTCGCGGCGCTGCTCGCGCACGACGAGCGGCACGGGACCGATCTGCCGCGCACCGTCGCCGCGCATCTCGCGTTCTTCGGGGACGCCGGGGCGACCGCCCGGTATCTGGGGATTCACTCCAATACGTTGCGGTACCGGCTGCGCAGGGCCCGGGAGTTGGGCGGGCTCGACCTGGACGATCCCGATGTCCGGCTCGTCACCGAGCTGGGGCTGCGGCGGGCCGGGCTGATTCCCCTGCCGTAGGCCCCTGTCGTAGGGCCCCTGTCGTAGGGGGCAGGGACAGGGCCATGGTGCGCCCGCACCACAGGCACATGGTGCGGCCGCACAACCCGCAACACCCCCGCGTCGTGCGCGCGCACCACGCCCGCGTGCCCTTCCGGCGCGGGTGGTACCCGGCCACCACGTCCCGGCCCCGTACTTCGTGCCAGCGCACGCAGACACGCCCTCCCGGCTGACTGCACAGTGACGGGGTAGTCGGACCATTTGCCGGCTCCCACCGCCCGTACGAAGCAGAAGGCAGGACCTCTCATGCCGCAGCCCCCCGCCTCCGCCGCCCGTCGCGACGCCGCCCTGCGTGCCGCCGTCGCGCAGGGGCTGGTCGGGGCCGACGCGCCCGTGGTCGGGCTGATCGACGTCGTCGGGGTCCGGGAGGCCGCGCGGGCGCTGAAGGCGGCGTTCGAGGGGGTCGACGTGGTGCACACGTTCGCGGTGAAGGCCGCCTCGCTCGTGCCCGTGCTGGCGCTCCTGAACGAGGAGGGCATCGGGGCCGAGGTCGCGAGCCCCGGGGAGCTGGCCCTCGCACGGGCGGCCGGGGTGCCCGCCGGGCGGATCGTGTTCGACTCGCCCGCCAAGACGGTCGGGGAGCTGCGGGACGCGCTCGGCAGCGGCATCGCCGTCAACGCGGACAACGCGCAGGAACTGGCCCGCATCGACGCGCTCGTCGCGGAGAACCCCACCGCCTCGCCCGTCGGGCTGCGCGTGAATCCGCAGGTCGGCAGCGGGTCCATCGGCGCCATGAGCACCGCGACCGCCACCTCCAAGTTCGGTGTCGCGCTGCGCGACGAGGGCGCGGAGGAGTGGGTCCTCGGCGCGTACAGGGCTCGGCCGTGGATGACGCGCCTGCACACCCACACCGGTTCGCAGGGTGTCGCCCTGGAGCTGATGGCGGAGGGCGTGCGGGCCGCGTACGAGCTGGCCGAGAAGATCAACGCCCATGTCGGGCGGCAGCAGATCGACACCCTCGACATCGGTGGCGGTCTGCCCGTGAACTTCGCGTCCGACGAGGTCACGCCCGGGTTCGAGGAGTACGCCGAGCTGCTGCGCCGCACCGTTCCCGGGCTGTTCGACGGGCGGTACACCCTCGTCACCGAGTTCGGCCGCTCGCTCCTCGCCAAGCAGGGTTTCATCGCCGCGCACGTCGAGTACACCAAGACCTCCGGCGGCCGCCGCATCGCAGTGACGCACGCGGGCGCCCAGGTGGCCACCCGTACCGTCTTCGTGCCGGAGTCGTGGCCGCTGCGGGTCGGGGCGTACGACGCCGAGGGCCGGGCGAAGACCACCAAAACGGTGGTGCAGGACGTCGCCGGGCCCTGCTGCTTCGCGGGCGACCTCGTGGCGCGCGGCCGTGAGCTGCCCGAACTGGAGCCCGGCGATCTCGTCGCGCTGTACGACACCGGCGCGTACTACTTCTCGACGCACTTCCACTACAACAGCCTTCCCCGCCCCGCTGTGTATGGGTATGTCCTGAATGAGAATGGGGCAGAAGCGGGCAAGGTGGCCTTCGCCCCCGTGCGGGCGGCGCAGTCGCTCGACGAGGTGCTCGCCGAGTCCGGTGCCCCGTACGCCGGTTCACTCCTCGGGCTCGTGGATTAGTTGCCCCTGCGAACGGTTTAAGGTGGCGTGTCGTCGCGTGGTCCGCCCGCGGCACACTCCACCGGGATCCGTTCCGATCTCGTAGTTCGCCGAATCCGGCGGACCAGTCCTGTCCAACAGGTACGCCGCACACGCCTGCCCGCGTTCGCGAATGCGGGCGCTCGCGTGGGTGCGGCATGCCGTTTTGCACGAACGTCGGAGAACCATGGAGCACACAGCACAAGCCGAACGCGGTGTGACCACGGGCGGCGAGGCCGAGGCCGGAGCCATCCGTGAGGGGGGTTACGCGGCCGGCCTGCGCAATCGCCAGGTCCAGATGATCGCCATCGGCGGCGCCATCGGCACCGGCCTCTTCCTCGGGGCGGGGGAGCGGCTGCACACCGCGGGCCCGTCCCTGGTGGTCATCTTCGCGATCACCGGCCTGTTCGCCTTCTTCATCACGCGCGCCATGGGCGAGCTGGTGATGCACCGGCCCACCTCGGGCTCGTTCGTCTCGTACTCGCGTGAGTTCCTCGGTGAGAAGGCCGCGTACACGGCGGGCTGGGTCTACTTCCTGCACTGGGTGTGCAGCGGCATCGCGGAGATCACCGCGGTGGCGATGTACCTGCACTACTGGGCCGCCTTCCGCGACATACCCCAGTGGACGCTCGCGCTCGTGGCGCTGCTCGTGGTGCTCGGCGCCAACCTGATCTCGGTGCGCTGGTTCGGCGAGTTCGAGTTCTGGTTCTCGATCATCAAGGTCGCCGCGATCCTCGGCTTCCTCGGCATCGGCTGCTGGCTGCTCGCGAGCCGCCACCCCGTCGACGGCCACAGCACGGGCCCGCAGCTGATCACCGACCACGGCGGCATGCTGCCCAACGGCCTGCTCCCCGCCATCGTCCTCATCCAGGGCGTCGTCTTCGCGTACGCCGCGATCGAGATGGTCGGCATCGCCTCCGGCGAGACCGAGAACCCGCGCAAGGTCATCCCGCGCGCCATCAACTCGGTCTCGTGGCGCATCGTGCTCTTCTACGTCGGGTCCGTGCTGCTGCTCGTCCTGCTGCTGCCCTGGAGCGCGTACAAGGCCGGCGAGTCGCCGTTCGTGACGCTGCTCGGGAAGCTCGGCGTGCCCGGCATCAGCGGCATCATGAACTTCGTGATCCTCACGGCGGCGCTGTCCAGCTGCAACTCCGGCCTGTACTCGACCGGCCGCGTGCTGCGCTCGATGGGCCTCGCGGGCTCCGCGCCCGGCTTCACGACCAAGATGAGCAAGAAGGGCGTGCCCTACGGCGGCGTGCTGCTGACTGCCTGCTGCTACATCGCGGGCATCGTCCTCAACTACATCGTTCCCGAGCGGGCGTTCTCCATCGTCATCAACTTCTCCGCGATCACGATGATCGGCACCTGGGTGATGATCATGGTCTGCCAGATGGTGCTGCGCCGCAAGGCCCTGCGCGGCGAGCTGGAGCGCCCGTCGTTCCGCCTGCCGGGCGCCCCCTTCACGAGCTGGCTGACCATCGTCTTCCTGGTGGCGGTCGTGGTGCTGATGGTCGTCGGCGGCGGCGACTCGGCGGTCTCGGTGTACTGCTCGCCGCTGATCGTGCTCGGCCTCGTGATCGGCTGGTACGCGGTCCGGGGGCGGGTGGCCGAGCAGGCCAGGTCCGGAGTGTCGTCGGGTTCGTAGCGGCCGGCCCCCGCCGTGCGGCACGTCGCGCGGCGGGCGGTGGTTGGCCGGTGCACGTGTCTTGACGCGTGTCGGGCGTGCGGACGTACCGTCCGACCATGGACGCTGATGCCGTGGAATCCGTGGAAGCGCTGCTCACCGGTCCGGGCGCCCCCTTCGCCGTCGTACGCGGCGAGGACGGGCGCCTTTCGTATGCCGACGGGCCGCGCACGCTGCGCGAGTTCGCCGAGACGACCTGGGCGTTCGGCGACACGCCCTTCGTCGTCACCGAGAACGGGCGCATGACGTACGGGGAGTTCTTCGCGGCGGCGTGCGCGCTGGCCCGCCGCTTCACCGACGTCCACGGGCTGCGGCCGGGGGACCGCGCGGTCATCGCCATGCGCAACCACCCCGAGTGGCAGGTCGCCTTCTGGGCGGCGCAGCTGGCGGGCCTGGTGGCGGTGCCGCTCAACGGGTGGTGGACCGCCGACGAGTTCGCGTACGCCCTCGACGACTGCCGGCCCGGCGTGCTCGTCGTCGACGGGGAGCGCTACGAACGCGTCCGGCCGTGGCTGGACGCGGCCGCCGACCGGCCCTGGACCGTGGTCTGCCACGAGGAGGGCCGCGAGGCGGTCGGCGGCGAGCGGGTCGAGCGGTACGCGGACCTGCCCGCGCCCGACCCTCAACTCGGGCCGCCCGACGTCGAGGTGGCGCCGGAGGCGGACGCCACGATCCTCTACACCTCCGGTACGACGGGCCGGCCCAAGGGCGCCGTGGCCACCCACCACGCACACATGGGCGCCATCGCGGGACCGCGTTACGGCGCCGCGCGCGCGGCGCTCCTGCGGGGCGTCATGCCGGGTCAAGGCCCCGCCCCCATCGGCCTGTTGACGTTCCCGTTCTTCCACGTGGCGGCCTTCACCGGGTTCTACGCGGCGATGGCGGCGGGCGGCACGATCGTGGTGCTGCGCAAGTGGGATCCGGACGTGGCCCTCGCGATGATCCGCGAGCACGGCATCACGAGTTTCGGCGGCGTACCGGCGACGGCCCTCGAACTCCTGGAACGCGCACGGGAACGGGGCGACGAACTCCCCACCCTCACCGGCTTCAGCACGGGAGGCGCCGCGGCCCCGCCCGGCATCGTGGCCCGGCTCACCGACCGCTACGGCGAGCGCATCGAGCCGCGCAACGGGTACGGGCTCACCGAGACCCTCGGCGGCGTTCTCTCCAACTCCGGCGACGAGTACCGCAGTTGGCCCGGCAGCGTGGGGCGGCCCGCGCCCGCGGTGGAGGTGCGGGTGAGCGATCCGGCGGGGGAGGAGGTGCCCGACGGCGAGGTCGGCGAGCTGTGGCTGCGCGGGCAGCCGCTGATCCGCGGGTACTGGAACGCGCCCGAGGCCACGGCGGCGGCGTTCACCGAGGACGGGTGGTTCCGGACGGGGGACCTCGCGGTGCGGTGCGAGGGGCGGGTGAGTGTGGTCGACCGCATCAAGGACCTGGTGATCCGGGGTGGGGAGAACGTCCACTGCGTGGAAGTGGAGGGGGTGCTGTACGACCATCCGGACGTGCTGGAGGCGGCGGTGGTGGGGGTGCCGCATGCGGTGCTCGGGGAGGAGGTGGGGGCGGTGCTGCGGGTCCGTCCCGGGGCGGAGGTGACGGTGGACGGCATCCGGGCGTTCGTGGCGAAGTCGCTCGCGGCGTTCAAGGTGCCGGCGCATGTCCTTCTCCAGGAGACGGAGCTCCCCCGCAACGCGACCGGCAAGATCCTCAAACGCACCCTCCGCGCCTCCTTCCCCACGCCCTGAAGGCCGGGGCTCCGCCCCGGACCCCGCTCCTCAAACGCCGGAGGGGCTGGAAAGACCTCCTCAATCGCCGGAGGGGCTGAAGGGGCCTCCTCAAACGCCGGAGGGGCTTGGGTGGAGCCCCTGCGGCGATTGAGCAGCGGGGTGCGGGGCGGAGCCCCGGGGGTTCAGGGGCGGGTGACGTAGAGCTGCGTGGTGCCGTCCGCGTCCGTCCCGCCCACAGTGATCCGCACACCCGCCCCCTCGTCCCGAAACACCTCTCCCGCCTGGAACGCCGCATCGGACAACTCGGCGTGGACGTTCGGCTGCCGCGTGCACCCGCCACTGTCCGGCGTCGCGTCCTCGACCTCCACGGGCCCCTGCCCGGTGTCCACATCCGCGTCGACCTTGTAGACCAGCACCCCGGAACGGCACACCGCCTCGTCGTTCCCCTCCGGCGTACGCACCTCGATCGCGTACCCCTTCTTCGCGCTCAACGGCACGAACACCAGCTTCGCGCGCCCGTCCGCCCGCGCCAGCGGCGAGAGCCGGTACTCGCTCGTACCGGACTGCCCCGCGCAGCCGACCTGGCTGTCGTCGAGCCAGCCGAGCTTCCACTTGTGCCAGCCCAGCAGGTCGTTCCCGGCGCCCCAGTCCTCGCTCATGATGTCCCAGTGCCCGACGGCCGCACCGCCGTCCTGCGTGTACAGGTCGGGCAGCCCGAACACGTGCCCGTTCTCGTGCGGCAGCACCCGGTAGCCGGTCTTCGCGTACGAGCCCGAGCCGTCGTCCTGACGCGAGTACACGAAGGAGACGTTCGACAGCGGGACGCCGTCGGCGACCGGCGCCTCCTGGTTCCCGGCGAACGTCACGGACAGCACCGTGTCCAGCGCCGAGGGCCCCGCGTTCGGGGTGACCAGGATGTTCACCAGGTCGTACCGCCGGAAGTCCACGTCGGGGTCGGCCGCCGCCACGATGTCCTGGGCGAACTCGCGGTAGCCGGGGTCGAAGGGGGCGCCGCGGTCCATCCCGTACGCGGCGAACGGCTTCGGCATCCGCAGCCAGTGGTCGACCGGGGTCTCGGGAACGTAGTCGAGCTTCCCGTACGAACCGGTGCGGAACCAGTCCCGGGTCTGCGGGAAGAACTCGCCGTACCGCTCCATCGCGGTGCCCTCGCCCGGCGCGTCGGGGAAGTCGACCATGAGGTTGAGCGCCCGCACCGTGCCGGTCGACCGGGCGTAGCCGGGGGAGGTGGGCAGGCCCTCCGACATCTGCACGCCGAGCGCGCCGCGGATCATGCACGGGGCCAGGGAGGTGGCCGTGCGGGAGACGGCGACCGGCCCGGCGGCGGTCGCCGAGTCGTCGAGGAGCCTGCCGGTGCTCGCGGTCATCGTCACGGTGAGCGCCACCGCCGTGCTCGCGGCCAGGAGCATCCCACGCCGTCCGCCCCGCCGAACCCCGCGTATCCGCCGCTTTCGCATCAGCACCGCCTTAACGCTCGGGTCCGTTTCGATCACCCTGTGTCGAGGCGTGTCGGGCCGCGCGCTGGGTGCGCCGATCGTGGGTTTTCGAGGCCAGAGGCGTGTGAGGCAGGTCACACGAGGGGCGGGAAATAACCGGGGACTCGTTCCCCGTTTAGACCCGTGTCCGCACGAACCGGGGAGCGAGTCCCCGGTTCACCGAGGGACCTGGTCCCCGGTTCACCGAGAACCACCGATCGCCGCACCGTGAAGGAGACCGCCGTGACCGTCGCGACCACCGCCACCGAGACGCCGCGGCGCCGCGCCCCGCGCCCGCGGGCCGACGCCGTGCGCAACCGGGAGCGGATCGTCGCGGCCGCGCGCGAACTGCTCGTCGAGCACGGCCCGGTGCTGCCGCTCGACGAGGTCGCCCGCCGCGCGGGCGTCGGCAACGCGACGCTGTACCGGAACTTCAAGGACCGCGGTGAACTCATGCACCACGTCGTCCTCACGGTCACCGATCACCTCACCGACCATGTGGAGCAGGGCCTCGCCGCCGAGGAAGCCGGCGAGACGACCCCGTTCGGCGCGCTGCGCACGTTCGTGCACGCCGCGGCCGACGAGCGGGTCGGGGCCCTGTGCCCGATGCTCGACGCCACCTTCGACACCGAACACCAGGACCTGGTCGCCGCCCGGGACCAGCTCACCGAGGCCATCGAGCGGCTCATCGAGCGCGCGCGGACGGCCGGGGAGCTGCGCACCGACGTCGGCGTCGGGGACCTGATGGTCGCGCTCTCCCAGCTCACCCGGCCGCTGCCCGGCAGCGGCT
The DNA here is from genome assembly GCF_054724165.1 of Streptomyces sp. BYX5S. NCBI lineage: Bacteria > Bacillati > Actinomycetota > Actinomycetes > Kitasatosporales > Streptomycetaceae > Streptomyces > Streptomyces sp. BYX5S. The sequence continues at coordinate 521,299 of NZ_CM138829.1, forward strand.
GCATGGACTTCGACCGCTTCGTCCACCGTCATCTTCAGCTGTTCCTGGACGGCCTGATGACACCCGCCCGCTCGGAACTCCCCGGCGCGGCGGCCACCTTGGAGGACCTCCGCCAGGACTGACGCCCGGCCCCGGCCCGGCCCTCCGCCCATGACGTCGTAACAAACCGATTTCTCACGCTTATTCACGACTTGGAGTCCCGCTGTGGGTACCCCCTTGCCGGAAACGGCACCCGATTCGCGCCGCTGGAAGGCCCTCGCCTTCATCGCGCTCGCCCAGCTGATGGTGGTCCTCGACGCCACCATCGTGAACATCGCCCTGCCCGCCGCACAGCAGGACCTCGGCATCTCCGACGGCAACAAGCAGTGGGTCATCACCGCCTACGCGCTCGCCTTCGGCGGTCTGCTGCTGTTCGGCGGACGCATCGCGGACCTCTGGGGCCGCAAGCGCACCTTCGTCACCGGCCTGATCGGCTTCGCCCTCGCCTCCGCGCTCGGCGGCGCGGCGGCCAACGAGGCCATGATGTTCGGCGCCCGCGCCCTCCAGGGCCTGTTCGGCGCGCTGCTCGCGCCCGCCGCCCTGTCCCTGCTGGCCGTCATGTTCACCGACGCCAAGGAGCGCGCGAAGGCGTTCGGCATCTACGGTGCGATCGCCGGTGGCGGTGGCGCCGTCGGCCTGATCCTCGGCGGTTTCCTCACCGAGTACCTGAACTGGCGCTGGACGTTCTTCGTGAACATCCCGTTCGCGATCATCGCCGCCGCCGGCGCGTACTTCGTCATCCGTGAGCCGGCCGGCACGCGCAACCGCTCGCCGCTCGACATCCCCGGCGTGCTGCTCTCCACGCTCGGCCTGGTCTCGCTCGTCTACGGCTTCACGCGCGCCGAGACCAACGGCTGGTCCGACGCCACCACCATCGGCATGTTCGTCGCCGCGGGTGTGCTGCTGCTCGCCTTCGTCGCCGTCGAGGCCCGCGTGAAGCACCCGCTGCTGCCGCTGCGCGTCGTCGCCGACCGCAACCGCGGCGGTGTCTACGCCTCGCTCGGCCTCGCCGTCATCGCGATGTTCGGCCTGTTCCTCTTCCTGACCTACTACCTCCAGGTCGTGAAGGGCTTCTCGCCGGTCAAGACCGGCTTCGCGTTCCTGCCGATGATCGCGGGCATGATCACGGGCTCCACCCAGATCGGCGCCCGCCTGATGACGCGGGTCCGCCCGCGCCTGCTGATGGGCCCCGGCTTCCTGCTGGCGGCGCTCGGCATGCTGCTGCTGACCCAGCTGTCGGTGGACTCGTCCTACCCGGCGCTGATCCTCCCGGCCCAGCTGCTGCTCGGCCTCGGCATGGGTACGGCGTTCATGCCCGCCATGTCGCTCGCCACCATCGGCGTCGAGGCCCGGGACGCGGGTGTCGCCTCCGCGATGGTCAACACCTCGCAGCAGGTCGGCGGCGCCATCGGCACGGCGCTGCTGAACACGATCGCGGCCTCGGCCACCACCGCGTACCTCGCGGACCACGCGGCCGGCGCCACGAACGCCGCGGCCCGGCAGCTGGTCCAGGCGCAGGCCATGGTGGACGGCTACACGCACGCCATCTGGTGGGCGGTCGGCATCCTCGTCGTCGCGTCCCTGATCGCCTTCGCGCTGGTCAACACCGGTGCGCCGGGCGCGGGTCCGGCCGCGGCCTCCGGTGACACGGAGGGCGCGCGGGACGAGGTGCTGGTGCCGGTGGTCGCGCACTGACCCCGTAGGCAATCCCTAACGGAGCCAGGGGAGGTCCGCCCCGGCGTCCTTCGGCTGGAGTCCCTCGGCGAGGATCATCATGATCTCGCCGAGGGACTTCTGCTGTTCCGGGCTGAGACGGTCGAAGAGGGCCTGGCGGACCGTCCGGACGTGCCCGGGTGCGGTCTTCTCCAGGACCTCCAGGCCGTCGTCCGTGAGGATCGCGAACTGGCCGCGCTTGTCGGACGGGCAGTCCTCGCGCCGCACCCACCCGCTCTTCTCCAGGCGGGCGATCGCGTGCGAGAGCCGGGAGCGGGTGATCTTCGTTTCCCGCGCCAGCTCGGTCATCCGCAGCCGCCGCCGGGGCGACTCGCTCAGCTTCACCAGGAGGCCGAAGTAGAGGTGCGGCATCTTCGCGTCGCGCTGGAGTTGCCGGTCGAGGTGGTCCTCCAGGAGCGTGGTGGCGTGGAGATACGCCCGCCAGACGCGCTGCTCGTCCTCGGTGAGCCAGACGGTGGTGGTGTGCTGCTGCTCCATGTTCTCCATCGTAGTCCCTCTTCTTGAATCTTAAACAAAGAAGGCTTACTTTTATTGGTACCCAGAGCTTGAAACTTCAAGGAGGTCACCGTGAACCGGATGCCCGCGCTCTACCTCTCCCACGGTGCCCCGCCGCTCGCCGACGACGCGCTGTGGCCGGGCCAGCTCGCCGCCTGGTCCGCCGACCTCCCGCGCCCCCGGGCGATCCTGATGATCTCCGCGCACTGGGAGAACGCCCCGCTCGCCCTCGGCGCCACCGAGGCCGTCCCGCTCGTGTACGACTTCTGGGGCTTCCCCCAGCACTACTACGAGGTGACGTACGCGGCGCCGGGCGCACCCGAACTCGCCGACTCCGTACGCAAGTTGCTGCGCGCGCCCGGCATCCCCGTGCAGGACGTGCCGGACCGGGGGCTCGACCACGGCGCGTACGTGCCGCTCGTCGAGATGTACCCGGACGCCGACATCCCCGTCCTCCAGGTCTCCATGCCGACCCTCGACCCGGCGCGGCTCATGGACATCGGCCGCCGCCTCGCGCCGCTGCGCGACGAGGGCGTGCTGATCGTCGGCTCCGGCTTCTTCACGCACAACCTCGCCGCGCTGCGGCAGGGCGGCATCCCGGCGTGGTCGTCGGAGTTCGACGACTGGGGGCACCGGGCGCTGGAGGCCGGTGACGTGGACGGGCTGCTCGACTTCACGCGGAAGTCCCCGGCGGGCGCGCTCGCGCACCCGCGCACCGAGCACTTCGCCCCGCTGTTCGTGACCATGGGCGCGGCGGACGCCTTCGGCGATCTCGGCGGGCAGCGGAGCGTCATCGACGGCTTCTGGATGGGGCTCGCGAAGCGGTCGGTCCAGTTCGGCTGAGGGCGCCGCTCAAGGGCGCCGCTCAAGGGCGCTGCTTGAGGGCGCTCACAGCTCCTTCTCGTACCAGGCGACGTCCCAGTACCTGCCGAACTTGCGGCCCACCTCGCGGTACGTCCCCACGTACCGGAAGCCGAAGCGTGTGTGGAGACGGGTGGAGGGGGCATTCGGTTGTGCGATGCCCGCATAGGCGCGGTGGAGGTCCTGGTCCGCGAGGGCCTCGAAGAGGGCCTTGTAGAGCAGCGTGCCGACGCCGCGCCCGCCCGCTTCGGGGGCCAGGTAGACCGTCACCTCCACCGAGGTGTCGTACGCGGCCTTGGGGCGGAACGGGCTCGCCGTGGCGTAGCCGAGGAGCCGGCCCGAGGCCGTCTCCGTAGCAACCAGAAGGGGATGACGTTCGTCTTCAAGGTGGGAGAGCAGCCAAGGACGTCGCTCTTCGGGAGCGAAGACGACCGTGTCGAAGGTGATCGGCGTCTCACGCACGTAGTGGTTGTAGAGGTCCGTGAGGGCTTCGAGGTCACTCTCGACTCCTGGCCTGACCTGCACCTCTGTGGTCTCGGACACCCTCTTGCCGCCCCTCTTCGCCCGCTGTGGCGCGACAGGGTACTGCATGATCAGAAAAAAGATGGGCGGCTTGGGAATTCTGTCCGGATTCCAGTCGTTGAATCCATCGGATGCAGGGCACCCGAAAGGCCCCTGCAGGGGCAATACAGCCGACCTACCACCGCAAGGGAGCACGCATGGCAACCCGTGCCGTAGCCCGTCGTAAGTCTGCCGCCACCGGCGAGACTGATGCGGCACGCAGTGTTCGCGCCGGAGGCGGGGAGATCGCCGACCGCGACCTGGTCGGCATGTACCTCGACGAGATAGCGCGGACACCGCTGCTCGACGCCGCAAAGGAAGTCGAGCTGTCCCAGACCATCGAGGCGGGCGTCTACGCCCAGCAGATCCTCGACGGGACGGTCTCCGACAGCAAGGCCGCGGTCGAGGCCTCCCGCGAGGAGCTGGAGGCGCTGGTCGACGCGTCCGAGAAGGCCAAGGACATCTTCATCAAGTCGAACCTGCGGCTGGTCGTGGCGGTCGCCCGCCGCTACCCGCGGTCCGGCCTGCCCCTGCTCGACCTGATCCAGGAGGGGAACGCCGGCCTGGTGCGCGCGGTCGAGAAGTTCGACTACCGCAAGGGCTTCAAGTTCTCCACGTACGCGACGTGGTGGATCCGCCAGGCCATCACGCGCTCCATCGCCGACCAGTCCCGCACGATCCGCCTCCCCGTCCACCTGGTCGAGGAGCTGGGCCGGATCCGCCGCGTGCAGCGCGAGTTCAACCGCGAGCACGGGCGCGACCCGGAGCCCACGGAGATCGCCGAGGAGCTCGGCGCGAAGCCGGAGCGGGTCGTCGACGTCCTGGACTGGGCCCGCGACCCGGTCTCGCTGAACATGTCGGTGGACGACGAGGGCGAGACGCAGTTCGGCGACCTGCTGGAGGACACGTCGGCCGTGTCGCCGGAGCAGTCCGTGCTCACGCTGCTGCGCAGCGAGGAGCTCGACGACCTCATCGGCCGCCTCGACCAGCGCACCGCGTCGATCATCAAGATGCGGTACGGCATCGAGGACGGGCGCGAGCGGACGCTCACGGAGGTCGGCAAGGAGCACGGGCTCACCCGTGAGCGCATCCGCCAGATCGAGAAGCACGCCCTCCTCGAACTGAAGAAGCTGGCGCACGACACGGGGTTCGACGCGGCGGCCTGACCGGATTCTTTGTTGCGCCCCCCCCGCGGCTACGGCCGCGGGGCTCCGCCCCGGACCCCGCGCCTCAAACGCCGGCGAGGCTTGAAGGGATCCCGGCTCCTGGTCGCGCTTCTTTGAGCCCCTCCGGCGATTGAGGAGCGGGGTCCGGGGCGGAGCCCCGGGGCCTCACGTGGCGCGGGCCAGGCGGCCGGACAACTCCCGCACCGCGGCGACCAGTTCCTCCGGCCCCCGGACCCGGAAGTCGACCCCGGTCATCGCCAACCGGACCGCCGTCCAGTGGACGGGATCCGTCGACGTCGCGCGCAGGCGGCACCGCTCCTCGTTGAGCGGCTCCGGAACCCCGACCACCGCCGGGATCCGCTGCGCGATCGTCCCGGCCGGGGCCGCGAACTCGACGTCCAGCTCGTAGGCGGCGCCCCCGCCCCACGACGACACCGACCTCCGCACGTACTCCGCCGCATCCCCCTCCGGCACCTCCCGCGGAGCGAACCGCGCACCGGTGGCGAACGGCTCCGACACCCGGTCGACGCGGAACGTACGCCAGTCGTCGCGATCGATGTCGTACGCGACGAGGTACCAGCGACGCCCCGTCGACACCAGCCGGTGCGGCTCCACCAAGCGCCGCGACTCCGCGGTGTCACGCGCCCGGTAGTGAAAACGCAACCGCTCGCTGCCCGCGGCCGCCGAAGCGATCACGGTGAGCGTCTCGGGGGCGATCGTGGCGCCGTCGCCCGAGGTCAACGGAATGGTGGCGGTCTGGAGCGTGGCCACCCGGTGCCGCAGCCGCGACGGCAGCACCTGCTCCAGCTTGGCGAGCGCCCGCACCGACGCCTCCTCGACGCCCTCCACCGCGTGCCCCGCCCCGGCCCGCAGACCGACGGCGATGGCCACCGCCTCCTCGTCGTCGAGCACGAGCGGCGGCAGCGCCTTGCCGGCGACGAGCCGGTAGCCGCCGTCCGCGCCGAGCGTGGCCTGCACGGGATAGCCGAGATCACGGAGCCGATCGATGTCGCGGCGCACGGTGCGCCGCGAGACCCCGAGCCGGTCGGCGAGTTCGCCGCCGGGCCATTCGCGCGGGGTCTGGAGCAGGGACAGGAGGGAAAGGAGCCGGGCCGGGGTGTCCGTCGGGGACGGCGTCATGTTCTCCATGGTTTCAGAATGCCGCGCATCTAGGACACGTTCTGGCCTAGATGCCTTCTAGCTTTTCGGCATGACCTCAACCGCAGAGACCGCGGACATCGCTGATACCGCAGACCCCACCAACAGGCGCTGGTTCGCTCTCGCCATCGTGATGACGGCGGCCTTCATGGACCTCGTCGACGTCACCATCGTCAACGTCGCGCTGCCCACCATCCAGCACGACGAGGGCGCCTCGACCGGGCAGATCCAGTGGATCACCGCCGGTTACGCGCTCGCCTTCGCCGCCCTGCTGATCACCGGCGGCCGGCTCGGCGACATCTTCGGCCGCAAGCGGCTGTTCCTGCTCGGGGTCGCCGGCTTCACGGTCGCGTCCGCGCTGTGCGGCTTCGCCGCGAACCCGGAGATGCTGGTCGCGTCGCGGATCCTCCAGGGCGGCATGGCGGCGCTGATGGTGCCGCAGGTCCTGTCGATCGTGCACGCGACGTTCCCCGCGCACGAACGCGGCAAGGTCTTCGGCCTGTTCGGCGCGATCGTCGGCATGGGCGCCGTGACCGGCCCGCTGCTGGGCGCGCTGCTCACGGAGTGGAACATCGCCGGCCTCGCATGGCGGCCCATCTTCCTCATCAACCTCCCCGTCGGCATCGCCGCGCTGATCCTCGGCTCGCGCGTCATCGGCGAGTCCAGGGCGCCGAAGGCGCTGAAGCTGGACCTCGTCGGCGTCGTGCTCGTCACGCTCGCCATGCTGGCGCTGGTCTACCCGCTGACCCAGGGCCGCGAGAACGGCTGGCCGCTGTGGGGGTACGTGATGATGGCGGCGTCCGCCGTGCTCGTCGGCGTACTCGTGGCGTACGAGCGGGCGAAGACGCGGCGGGACGGTTCGCCGCTGATCGAGCTGTCGCTGTTCAAGGTGAAGAGCTTCGCGGCCGGTATCGCCGTGCAGACCGTCTTCGGCATCGCCACCGGCATCTTCTTCCTGACCTGGACGCTCTACATGCAGCTCGGGCTCGGCTGGAGCGCGCTGCGGGCGGGCCTGACGGGTGTCCCGTTCTCGATCGCGGTGTCGGTCGCGGCGGGCATCTCCGTGCAGCAGCTGGTGCCGCGGTTCGGGCGCAAGGTGTTGCAGGCGGGGGCGCTGACGATGGCGGCCGGTGTGCTGATCTACGTATGGCAGGCCGGGCACTACGGGCTCGGCATCGCCTCCTGGCAGATGGCGTTGCCGCTGGTCGTGATGGGGCTCGGGATGGGACTGATCGTCGCGCCGCTGACGGACGCGGTGCTCTCCGAGGTGCCGCGCGAGCACGCGGGGTCGGCGTCGGGGCTCATCAACACGGTGATGCAGATGGGCAACGCGCTCGGGCTCAGCCTGGTCTCCGTCGTGTTCTTCAACGTGGTGGAGGACGGGGTCGCGCGGGGCGCGGGGAGCGAGGCGTTCGTGGACGGGTTCCGGGGGGCGTTGGTGTGGGTGGCCGGGGTGCTGGTCGGCATCTTCGTGCTGATGTGGGCGTTGCCGAAGGTGGCTGGTGGGGTGGGTGAGGTTGCGGGGGCCGCTCCCGCTCCCGGTTCGGTGCCGGGGATGGCGGGGAGCGGGTGTCGGAGCGGGAGCGGGAGCTGGTGTGACGGTCGCGGGGCTCTGCCCCGGGCCCCGCGCCTCAATCGCCGGCGGGGCTTGATGTGCGGGGCTCGGCCCTGGGCCCCGCGCCTCAATCGCCGGCGGGGCTTGAGGGGGCGGGGCTTGATGTGAGGCTGACGTTGTCGAGGCCCTCCAGGACCCGGGCCGGGTTGCCGGTGGGGAGGACCGCGTGGCCGATGCGGTCGCGGATCGCGGAGCGCACGGTGGGCCAGGAGCGGAGGCCCACCGGGTGGAACTCGGCGTCCGGCATCTGGTCGACGAACTCCCACAGCTTCCGCTGCGAACGGTCGGCCCGCAGCCGGTCGGAGGCGGTCACGGTCACCGGGAGGGTGGCCTGGGCGCCGCCGTACGTGGTGGCGGAGCCGGTGCTGAACAGGAACGTCAGGAACGCCCCGGCCGCCTCCGCACGGCCCTCGCTCCTGAACGCCATCATCCAGTCGTTGAGCCCCACCGGCGGCGCCGCCCCGTTCCCCTCCTTGCGGGGGAACGGGGCGTGCGCGTAGGGGAGCCGGGCCTTGTCGGCGGCGCCGAGCAGCACCGGGTGGGCGATCAGCATGCCGACCCGCCCCGCGAGGAACTGCCCGTACGCGTCGGTCCTGGTGAGCTTCGCCGGAGCTGCGCCCGCGAGGCCGGGCGCGACGAGTTCCTCGCGGATCCAGGCCAGGGTCGCCCGGTTCTCGGCGGAGCCGAAGTCGTACCCGCCCACGTCCGCGTAACCGCCGCCGCCCGAGAGCAGCCAGGCGAGGAGTTCGTCCTCCGCGGCCTCGGGCCCGAACTGGAGGGCGTACGGGGTCGGTACGCCCACGCCCTTCAACGCCTCGGCGGCGGAACGGAGTTCGGCCCAGGAGCGCGGCGGGCCCGATACACCGGCCTGCTTGAAGAGGCCCGTGTTGTAGAAGAGGCGCGGGGTGCTGGCGAGGATCGGGATGCCGTACTGGACGGAGTCGATGCGGCCCGCGTCGGCGAAGGAGCCGATGAAATTGGCCTGCGTCGGCACGTCGAAGAGGTCCTCGGCCGGGTGGATCAGGCCCATCTCGGCGTACGGGGCGAAGAGGTGGCCCTGCGCGATGTCGGGGGCGCGGCCGTCCTTGACCCGGCGGGCGAGGGTCGCGTCGATCTTCAGGAAGGGGACGCGTTCCACGTCGACGTGGATGTCCGGGTGCTTCTTCCCGAAGTCCCGTACGACGTCGTCCCATTGGTCGCCGATGGCGGAGCCGACGCTGTCGTCGTAGCTGGCGACGAGGAGCCGGAGCGTGCCGCCGCTGCCGCCGTCGTCGCCCGTTCCGCAGCCGGCCGCGGCCAGGGCCCCCGCGCCCGCCAGGCCCGCCGCCTTCAGAAAGTGCCGCCGCCGCACCGCTCTCGCCTCGCTCACGTGGTTGGCCCACTTGGCATGATCATTTCGCGCTGATGGCACATTGTGCCACACAGGCATATGGTGACGTCATGACTCCGTCGCCCAAGGCGAACGGGTTCGCCCATCAAGCCCCTCCGGCGATTGAGGCGCGAGCGTCCGCCAGTCAAGCCCCTCCGGTGGCCGAGCGCGAGGGTCCGCCCATCAAGCCCCTCCGGCGATTGAGGAGCGGGGTCCGGGGCGGAGCCCCGAGTCGTCGGCCGACGGGGGCGTCATCCACTAGGGAGCCGAACATGCACAACCTCACCGGCAAGACCGTCCTGATCACCGGAGGTGCCCGCGGAATAGGCGCCGAGATCGCCCGCCTCACCACCACCGCCGGCGCCAACACCCTCATCGCCGACGTCCTCGACGACGAAGGCACCGCCCTCGCCGCCACCCTCACCACCGACCACGGCCCGCAGGCCCGCTACCTCCACCTCGACGTCACGTCGGAGGACGACTGGCAGGCGGCCCTGGCCCACGCCACCACCGAGTTCGGCCACCTCGACGGCCTCGTCAACAACGCCGGCATCTCCACCGGCATGCCCTTCGAGACGGAATCCGTCGAACGCTTCCGCCACGTCCTCGACGTCAACCTCGTCGGCGTCTTCGCGGGCATGAAGACCGTCGTCCCGGCGATGCGGGAGGCCGGCGGCGGCTCCATCGTCAACATCTCCTCCGCGGCCGGCCTCATGGGCCTCGCGCTCACCTCCTCGTACGGCGCCTCGAAGTGGGGCGTCCGCGGCCTGACGAAGATCGCGGCGGTCGAGCAGGGCACGGCGCGGATCCGCGTGAACTCCGTGCACCCCGGAATGACGTACACCCCGATGACCGCGCAGGTCGGCATCCAGCAGGGCGAGGGCAACTACCCGAACACCCCGATGGGCCGCGTGGGCGAGGCCGACGAGATCGCGAAGGCGGTCGTGTTCCTGCTGTCGGACGACTCCTCGTACGTGACGGGCGCGGAGCTGGCGGTGGACGGCGGCTGGACGACGGGCCCGACGCCGAAGTACGTGATGGGCCAGTAGGCCCCGCCAGTCACGCGAGGGCCCGGCCGCCGACCAGCAAAGCGCCGGGCCCTTGCCACGCCCGAACACCAGCCCACCCGACTGCACCCCACCCCACCCCACTCCATGGATGCCCGTTTACGCCCGCCCGGCGCCCGAACCTGTTTACTTTCCGGAAATCCGGCCGTAGCCTCAGAGAAGAGCAACAGATTCGGGCAAGCCGAGCGAGGTAAACGGACATGTACGCACCCGAGCGCCAGCAGGAGATCCTCCGCCTCGCCCGCGACGGCGGCCGGGTCGACGTGCTGTCGCTGGCCGAGGAGTTCCAGGTCACCGCCGAGACCGTCCGGCGCGACCTGAAGGCCCTCGACCGCGCGGGTCTCGTCCGACGCGTGCACGGTGGCGCCATCCCGGCGGGGCGCCTCGACTTCGAACCCGACCTCGCCGAACGCGAGGGCACCGCGGCCGACGAGAAGGACCGCATCGCCCGCGCCGCGCTCGCCGAACTCCCGGCGGAGGGCAGCGTCGTCCTCGACGCCGGATCGACGGTGTCCCGCCTGGCGGCCGCGCTGCCGCTGGAGTCCGAACTGACCGTGGTCACGCACTCGTTGCCCACCGCGGCGCGCCTCGCCGACCACCCGGGAATCCAGCTGCACCTCGTCGGCGGCCGCATCCGCCACCGCACCCGCGCCGCCGTCGACGCGTGGTCGCTGCGGGCGTACGGGGAGATCCGCGCGGACGTCGTCTTCCTCGCGGCCAACGGTTTCTCCGCCGAGGCCGGCCTCACCACGCCGGACCTCGCGGAAGCGGCGGTCAAGCGGGCGACCGTCGCGGCGGCCCGCCGCGTCGTGCTGCTGGCCGACTCCGGCAAGTGGGGCCAGGAGCACTTCGCCCGCTTCGCCGACCTCACCGACGTCGACCTCCTGATCACGGACACCGGCCTCCCTCCGGAGACCGCGACGACCATCGAACGATCCGGCACGGAGGTCCTCCGCGTATGACCCCCACGCCCCAAGCCCTTGCGGCACTCGGACAGCGCGGCCAGGTGCGGCGCCCCCATCAAGCTCTTGCGGCGCTCGGACAGCGGGGCCCGGGACGGCGCCCCACTCAAGCCCCTGCGGCGATTGAGCAGCGGGGTCCGGGGCAGAGCCCCGCGACCGCACCCCCGTCGCACCGCCACCCCCCACCCCACCGCCACCCCCGCACAAAGGCGACACCCCCCACATGATCCTCACCGTCACCCCCAACCCCTCCCTCGACCGCACCTACGAACTCCCCACCCTCACCCGCGGCGAAGTCGTCCGCGCCACCGGCGAACGCATGGACCCCGGCGGCAAGGGCGTCAACGTCTCACGCGCGGTGGCCGCCACCGGCACCCCGACCCTGGCCGTCCTCCCCCTCGGCGGCGCCCCCGGCGCCCTCGTCGCCGAACTCCTGGCCGACCAGGGCATCCAGGTCGCCCCGGTCCCCGTCACCGGCCACACCCGCTCGAACATCGCCCTCGCCGAACCCGACGGCACCCTCACGAAGATCAACGCCCCCGGCCCCGAACTGACCCCCGCGGAAGCCGAATCACTGCTCGCCACGGTCGGCGCACAGTCGGCCGGCGCCGACTGGATCGCCTGCTGCGGCAGCCTCCCGCGCGGCCTGGAACCCTCCTGGTACGCCGAGTTGGTCGCCCGCGCACACGCCGCGGGCGCCCGTATCGCGCTCGACACCTCGGGCCCCGCCCTCCTCGCGACGCTCGGCGAACACCCCGACGTCGTCAAGCCGAACGCCGAGGAACTGGCCGAGGCCGTCGGCCGCCCGCTCACCACGGTCGGCGACGCGGTGAAGGCGGCGGAGGAACTGCGTGAGCGGGGCGCGGTCGCCGTGCTCGCCTCGCTCGGCGCGGACGGCCAGATCCTGGTGGACGCGAGCGGCGCCTGGTTCGCCTCGGCGCCCGTCGACGCGGTGCGCAGCAACGTCGGGGCCGGCGACTCCTCCCTCGCCGGCTTCCTGATCGCGGGCGGCGCGGGCCCGAAGGCGCTGGCCTCCGCGGTCGCCCACGGCGCGGCGGCGGTCCAACTGCCCGGCAGCGCGATGCCGACGCCGCGGGACCTGCGCCCGGACGCGGTGGAGCTGACGGCCGAGGTGCCGACGGACCGCGCCCTGAAGGAGCCCGCGCGATGACGTCAACGCCACCCCACGTACCCGTAAGAGCACCAGCCCCCTTCCCCGCCACCCCACGCATGCGTAGGCAAAGGAGCCCGCGATGACGGAGATGATCACCGCGGACCTGGTCGACCTCGACCTGTCCGCCGGAACGAAGGACGCGGCGGCCCGGTCGCTGGCCGAACGCATGGTGACCCTCGGCAGGGTCACCGACCTCGACGGCTTCCTCGCCGACGTCGCGGCCCGCGAGGCCCAGATGCCGACCGGCCTGGACGGCGGCATCGGCATCCCGCACTGCCGCAGCGCCCACGTCACCGAGCCGACGCTCGCCTTCGGCCGCAGCGCCACCGGCATCGACTTCGGCGCCCCGGACGGCCCCGCCGACCTGATCTTCCTGATCGCGGCCCCGGCGGGCGCGGACGACGCCCACCTCGCGATCCTGTCCTCCCTGGCCCGCCAACTGATGGACGAGGACTTCAAGGCGTCCCTGCGCGCGGCGACCGACGCCGGGGCGGCGGCAGCGCTGATACGCGGCGACGAGCCGGCCCCGGACCCCGTAGAAGCGCCAGAGAAAGCCGCAGAGCCCGCAGAGCCCACAGAGCCCGCAGAGCCCGCGGAATCCGGCAACAACGGCACCTTCAAGATCGTCGCGGTCACCTCCTGCCCCACCGGCATCGCCCACACCTACATGGCGGCCGAGTCCCTGGAGAACACCGGCCGCGACACGGACGGCGTGGAACTCGTCGTCGAGACCCAGGGCTCCTCCGGCTTCACCCGCCTCGACCCGGCCGTCATCGCCGCCGCCGACGGCGTGATCTTCGCCCACGACGTCCCCGTACGCGAGAAAGAACGCTTCGCCGGAAAGCCCACGGTCGACGTCGGCGTGAAGGCGGGCATCAACCGCCCCGCCGAACTCATCGCGGAGGTCCGCGAGAAGGCGTCCCGCGGCGAGGTCACGGGCCACGCCGACGCGTCATCCACACCTGTGGACAACTCCGGTGAATCCACGGACGGTTACGGTACAAAGCTGCGCAAGTGGCTTATGTCAGGCGTCAGTTACATGGTGCCGTTCGTGGCGGCGGGCGGGTTGCTCATCGCGCTCTCCTTCGCACTCGGCGGCTACAAGATCGCCAACACCGACGTCCAGTCGGTCGTCGACGCCTTCAACTGGGGCTCGACGCACAGCTGGGCGGCCCTGATGTTCTGGACCGGCCAGGCGGCCTTCGCCTTCCTGGTCCCTGTGCTCGCCGGATACATCGCCTACGGCATGGCCGACCGGCCCGGCTTGGTCCCCGGTTTCGTCGCGGGTTCGATCGCGGTCACCATCGACGCCGGATTCCTCGGCGGACTGGTCGGCGGTCTGATCGCCGGTGCGTTGGTCATGGCGATCCAGCGGGTCAAGGTGCCCGATGTGCTGCGCGGCATCATGCCGGTCGTGGTGATCCCGCTCGTCTCGTCGGCGCTCGTCGGCTTCCTGATGTTCGCTGTCGTGGGCCAGCCGATCGCCTGGGTGCAGACCCGTCTGACCGACTGGCTGGGTTCGCTGTCGGGCTCGAACGCGATCATCCTGGGCGTCGTGCTCGGCGTGATGATGGCCAGCGACCTGGGCGGCCCGCTCAACAAGGTCGCGTACGCCTTCGCCGTGGGCGGCCTCGCCACCCCCAACGACGGCTCGCTCAAGGTGATGGCCGCCGTGATGGCGGCGGGCATGGTGCCGCCGCTGGCCATGGCACTGGCGACGGCCGTCCGGCCGAAGCTCTTCACCAAGGCGGAGCGGGAGAACGGCAAGGCGGCCTGGGTCCTCGGTGCCTCGTTCATCACCGAGGGCGCGATCCCGTTCGCCGCGGCCGACCCGTTCCGTGTGATTGTCCCGTCGATCGTCGGCGGCGGAGTGACCGGCGCCCTGTCGATGACCTTCGACGCGACCCTGCGCGCCCCGCACGGCGGCATCTTCGTGGTCCCGCTGATCGGCAACGCCTGGCTGTACCTGGTCGCGATCGCGGCCGGCACCTGCGTCACGGCGGCGCTGACCGTCGTACTGAAGTCCCTGCGCAGGCCCACCGCCCCACAGCCCGAACACACGGCACCCGCGGCCGCGGCCGCCCCGGAGCCGGCGGTCGCGCAGCCCGCCAAGGTGTGACGGTTACGACGGATTAGCGCAGCGTCAGGGGTCTTGCGAGATACGTCACGGTCCGGGACCAAAGTCCCGGACCGTGGTGTTCACTGGAACGCATGCCTGAGCACGTGTCGATCCTTCAGCAGCTGGGTCTCGCCCTGGTCGCTCTCGCCGTGGTGGCCTGGGGAGTCGCGGTGGCCCGGCTGGTGCGCACCGTGGCCTTCGGTCCGCCGCGGTCGCGGGACCGGATGGCGCCGCTGCCCATGGGCGCGCTGCCGACGCAGTCCCGGGCGCCCGCGCTGGAATCGGTGCCGCTGACGGCCGACGAGCAGGACGCGTTCGCGGGCCTGGTGCGGGAGTTCAGCCGGAAGTAGCCGAGCCGGAACCGACAGCAGTGGGAAGTGGCTCGGCCCCCGCGAACAGCGCCTAGCGCCCAGCCCTCACCGACAAGCGCCTAGCGGCAAGCGCCCCGCGGCAAGCGCCCAGCGCCTAGCGGCAAGCGCCCCGCGGCAAGCGCCCAGCACCTAACGGCCAGCGCGCGGGTGGGTGGCCGCCCGGTGGTCCATCGCCGTCCGCGCCTCCTCCTGCGTCGCGTACACCTCGCACATGTGCCGCCCGTCCGGCGTCGCCGTGTGCTCGATCTCCCAGAGGCTGAGCTCGCAGCCGTCCCGCAGCAGGAACGCGTGCTCGTACAGCGAGAAGCCCTGGGCGACGCGGCAGCCGAAGGCCTGCGTGATCTGGTGGGCGCACGCCTCCCGCAGCAGGCGTGCCGTGCTCGGTCCCGGACGCGTCGTGACGTCGGGGTTCTCCGCGCGGCGGAGCAGGCGGCGGGCGTGGTCGACGGAGCTTTCGGGGTCGCCGGGGCCGAAGGCGCGGCGTACCGGGGGGACCGGGGGCAGCTGGACCGGGGCGATCGGCACCTGGAGGTCGAACTCCGGCTCGGCCTCCTGGGGCAGCGGGAGCCGCCCCGTCGCCAGGTGCAGCTCGTCCACGGTCACGTAGACCTCGTGCTGCGGCCGGCCGTCCCGCCCGGTGTTGTGCACCAGCTCCCAGAGGGTGAAGGAGCTGCCGTCGACCAGCAGCCAGTTGTGCCGGTACGTCTCGCGGTGGCGGCCTCCGCTGTGGTGGGCCGAGTGCAGGGAACCGGCGTAGGCGAGCGCGCCGTCGAGCCGCTCCAGCGCCTCGTCGGGGAGGTCGAAGGAGTTGAGCGCGCGTCCGAGCAGCCGCCCGAGCTGCGCTTCGGGTGACGGGTCCGCATCGGGTTCGAAGCCGACGCCGGACTCGGGGTCACGCGGAACGCTCAAGGCACCTCCCAGTATTGCTTCGTGTCACCTCGTGGGTGCATACCGTAGCCCTTGGGTGGGACATCATGTCCGCGAAATGACAAACGGGGGACGGTATTTGAGCAACGTGCCTGGACAACGCACGGGCCGCACGGGTGGTTCCCGTACGGCCCGGGGGCAACGAGGTGGGAGGGGCGGGGCGGGTCAGGCCGCGCTGCCCGCCGTCCACTCGCTCCACGCCATGTTCCAGCCGTTCAGGCCGTTGTCGGGGGCGATCGTCTCGTCGTTCGAGTTCTTCATGACCACCACGTCGCCGATCAGCGAGTTGTCGTAGAACCACTTCGCGGTCGTGTCGCCGCCCGCGCCCTTCACGTCGCGCATGCCGACGCAGCCGTGGCTGGTGGCCTGCGCGCCGAAGATGCCCGGCGAGCTCCAGTAGTTGCCGTGGATGAACGTCCCGGACTGCGACAGGCGCATCGCGTGCGGCACGTCCGCGATGTCGTACTCGCCGCCGAAGCCGACGGTGTCGCCGTTCATGCGCGTCTGCACGAACTTCTCCGAGATCACCATCTGCCCGTTGTACGTCGGGTGTTGGGCGCTGCCGGTCGACACGGGCACGGTCTTGAGCGTCTTGCCGTCGCGGACGACCGTCATCTCCTGCGTGTTCGCGTCGACCGTGGAGACCTGCGAGCGACCGACGGTGAACGTCACCGTCTTGTCCTGCACGCCGTGCACCCCGTTCGCCCCCTCGACACCGTCGAGGTCGATCTTCATTGTGACCTTGGAACCGGCCTTCCAGTACTCCTGGGGCCGGAAGTCCAGGCGCTGCGCACCGAACCAGTGGCCGACGACCTTCTGGCCGCTGCTCGACGTCACCGTGATGTGCGACTGCACGTCCTTCTTCTCGGTGATCGCCTTGTCGAACGTGAACGAGACCGGCATCCCGACCCCGACCGTCGTTCCGTTGTCCGGTGTGTACGTGCCGATGAAGCTGTTGGCGCCGGAGACCGTCGTGAAGATGGAGTTGGCGGCTGCCTTGTGCCCGCCGTCGTCCTTGGCGGCGGCGGATATCCGGTACTTGGTGCCGCGCTCCAGCTGCTCCTTCGGCTTCCACGTCGCGCCGTTCCCGCTGATCGCGCCGGGGACGCTCTTGCCGCTCGCCGCTTCGGTCATCTTCACGCTGGTCAGCTTGCCGTCGCTGACCTTCACGCCCGTCGCGTTGATCGACGCGCCGGTCGAACCGTCCTTCGCCGAGATGGTGATCTTCGGGGCGTCGCCGCCCTTGTCGTTGTCGTTGTCGGCGGTGGCGTCGCCCCCGCAGGCCGTGAGGGTCAGTGCGCCGACCACGAGGCCCGCGCACACGACGGCTATGTTCTGCCTGCTCACGGTCTGCTCCTTTTCTGCGGTTCCTGCGTTTCCGGTGCTTCTCCACCGATGTGAGGGAAGAGCGTCATACGGGCGGAAGGGTTCCGTCCGCTTGCTGTGAACGCGACCACAGGGACAGTCCTGTTACGCATCGGTGGATCTCTGTTACGTGGCGTCGGAGCGCCCTCCGTAGAGGTCGCCGTACGAGAGGTGGGTGCGGCCACCGGCCGAGACGGTCTCCGCCGCGCGCACGGCCCGCACGATCGCCCGCGTCACGAGGTCCGCCCCGGCGGCGAGGATCTCGTTGAGGGCGAGGGGGTTCGCCGCGTCGAGGGGGCGCTCCCCGGTGGCGAGCGCGAACACGGTGTCCCCGTCGTTGAGCAGATGCACCGGCCGCACCGCGCGCGCGATCCCGTCGTGCGCGGTCCCGGCCACCTTCTGCGCCTGCGCACGGCTGAGGTCGGCGTCGGTGGCGACGACGGCGAGGGTGGTGTTCAAGGGCGCGGGCCCGTCGGCCGACCGGTCCGCACCTCCCTCCTGCGCGCCACCGGGCACCCCGCCCCCCTCCAACGCTCCCGCCCCGCCCGTCGCGGCCGCCTCCGCCACCCGCCGGGTCGCCGCCTCGTGCGTGGCCGGGGTGGGGTACGTCACCGGGCCGGAGGTCGTGAAGAACTCGCCGTAGAGCGCTCCCGTGGTGGGGTCCACGGCGGAGCCCGCGGCGTTGGCGACGACCAGCGCGGCGACCGTGACGCTGGAGTCGAGGACCGTGGACGCCGTGCCGATGCCACCGCGCAGCCTGCCGACGAGTGCGCCGGTGCCCGCCCCGACATTGCCCACCTGGACGGGGGAGCCGGGCTCCGTCGCGGCGGCGGCCTCGACCGCGGCGCGGCCCGTCGCTGCGTCCGGGCGGGCCCGCCAGTCGCCACCGCGGCCGAGGTCGAACACGCACGCCGCCGGCACCACCGGCACGACCTCGCCGGGGCGGGCGCCGGCTGGGACGCCGCGCCCCTGGTCCTCCAGCCACGCCATGACCCCCGACGCCGAGTCGAGCCCGAACGCGCTGCCGCCGGTGAGCACGATCGCCTCGATCCGCTGCACCAGGTTGCGCGGGTCGAGCGCGTCGGTCTCCCGGGTGCCGGGCCCACCACCCCGTACGTCGACCGCGGTGACCGCCCCGCCTTCGGGGGCGAGCACGACGGTCGTACCCGTCAGGAATCCGTCGCCGGTCCGGGTGGCGTGTCCGACGCGCAGGCCGGGAACGTCCGTGAGGGCATCGTTGCGTGTCGTCATGTCCCATGCCTACCACGGGAGTTGACGCATTCCGGTCGTGGCGGGCGGCGGAGTCCGGGCCGGTCAGGCGGGCCGGTCCTGGGGCATCCGCGCGGACAGGGTCACGCCGACCGCCACCGTGAGCGCCGCGACGATCCCCGCCGCGAGCACCGCCCAGTGCCCCGCGAACGTGCACACGAGCACCAGCACCGCACTGACCGGCAGCGTCAGCTGCTGCGCCGCCCCCGCCTTGAAGTACCGCGCGTGCAGCGCCCACACGAGCAGCAGGAACACGGCCGTCGGGACGGTCACGGCGGCGGAGGCCGCGGCCGTGGAGAGGTGCGCCTCGCCGACCGCCTGCTCGACGGCGACCTCGATGCCCGCACCGATCGACGCAGCCGACGCGAGGATGAAGAAGTGGCCGTAGCCCCACACGAACGCCTGCCGGTTGCTGCGCAGCCGGTCGTGGATCGGCACCGCGAAGTAGATCCACCAGGCGGCGAAGACGACGAGGAGGCCGCCCGCCGCGATCGGCAGCAGCTCGCCGAGCGCGTCGTTCTCCTCGATGCCCGACTTCACCGCGACCGTCGCCGCGGCGATGGTCTCGCCGAGCACGATGATCGTGAACAGGCCGTACCGCTCGGCGATGTGGTGCGGGTGCCAGGACGTCTGCCGGTCCCGCTCCGCGTACACGGGGACGCACATCTCCAGGATCGCCAGGGCGAGGAACACCCAGACCTGCGCGCCGTGCGGCGTGAACAGCAGCGCGAGCCAGCCGACCTGGCAGGCCAGCACCCCGCCCGCGTACCGCAGGGCGACCCGGCGCTCGGCGCCCGTCGTGGCGGCGGCGGCCCGCAGCCAGTGCGTGGCCATGGCGATCCGCATGATCAGGTAGCCAAGCCAGACCACCGTGTAGTTGTCGTGCTCGAACGCCTGCGAGACCCCCGCGGCGAGCACCAGCACACCCGCGATCTGGACGAGCGTCACCACGCGGTAGACCGCGTCGTCGTTGTCGTAGGCCGAGGCGAACCACGTGAAGTTCATCCACGCCCACCAGATCGCGAAGAAGACGCGCGCGTAGTCGGCGACTCCGGAGCCCGAGTGGCCCTCCGCGACCGCGTGCACCAGCTCCGCCCCGCCCTGCGCCACGGCGACGACGAAGCACAGGTCGAAGAAGAGCTCCAGCGGGGACGCGGCCCGGTGCTCCTCGTCGCGCCCCCTTTCGACCATGCGGCGGATCGGTGAGCGCGAGTGCGGCGTGGACGTCATGCGCCCAGGACAGCAGATCGGGTCGCGCCGCGGCGGAATCGGCACGCGTCCCACGCATTCCCGACCGCAGGATCAGGTAGCACGGAAAAGCGGCACATTTCTTGTGAATGTGTTCACAAGCGAACCTGGGTCGAAAGTCCCGAACAAAACCCCAGCTCAGCGCGGTGATCGGGGTGTGATTCGGCGCCAAATAGGGTCCTACGGTCCTGAAGTCGGGACTATTGCGGCCCCTCCGACGACCCCGACAGGAGTGCAATGAACAGGTAGCAACCCAGCGGTCGAAGAGATGGGGAAGGTGCCGCAGATGACTGCCACTCCCGCGGAAAAGACGACGCACGGCGAGGCCTGGGAGGGTTTCAAGGGCGGGCTGTGGCGGGACGCCATCGACGTCCGCGACTTCGTCCAGCAGAACTACACCCCCTACGAGGGCGACGGCTCCTTCCTCGCGGGACCGACCGAGCGCACCACGGCCGTCTGGGACAAGCTCCTGGGGATGTTCCCCGCCGAGATCGAGCGCGGCGTCCACGACGTCGACGTGAAGACCCCGTCCCGGATCGACGCCTTCAAGCCCGGCTACATCGACGGCACGCCCGCCGACCACAACGACCTCATCGTCGGCCTCCAGACCGACGCCCCGCTGAAGCGCGCCATCATGCCCAACGGCGGCTGGCGGATGGTCGAGGGCGCCCTCAACGCGTACGGCTACGAGGCCGATCCCGAGGTCAAGGAGATCTACACCCACCTCCGCAAGACCCACAACGAAGGCGTCTTCGACGCCTACACCCCCGAGATCCGCGCCTGCCGCTCCTCCGGCATCATCACCGGCCTGCCCGACGCCTACGGCCGCGGCCGCATCATCGGCGACTACCGCCGCGTCGCCCTCTACGGCGTCGACCGGCTCATCACCGCCAAGCAGGCCGACAAGGACCGGCTCGGCGCCGAGTGGCCCACCGAGCACGTCATCCGGGACCGCGAGGAGATCTCCGAGCAGATCAAGGCGCTGAACGAACTCAAGTCGATGGCCATGGCGTACGGCTACGACATCTCCGGTCCGGCGCGCACCGGCCGCGAGGCCGTGCAGTGGCTGTACTTCGCCTACCTCGCCGCCGTGAAGGAGCAGAACGGTGCGGCCATGTCGATCGGCCGCATCGACAACTTCCTCGACATCTACCTCCAGCGCGACATCGAGGCCGGCCGGATCACCGAGACCGAGGCCCAGGAGTTCATCGACGACTTCGTCATCAAGCTCCGCATCGTCCGCTTCCTGCGCACCCCCGAGTACAACGACCTCTACTCCGGCGACCCGACCTGGGTCACCTGGTCGATGGCCGGGATCGGCGAGGACGGCCGCCCCCTCGTCTCGCGCACCACCTTCCGCGCCCTGCAGACCCTCTACAACCTCGGCCCGGCCCCCGAGCCGAACCTCACGGTCTTCTGGTCGCGCGAACTGCCCAAGGGCTTCAAGGACTTCGCCTCGCAGGTCGCCATCGACACCTCGGCCATCCAGTTCGAGTCCGACGAGCTGATGCGCCCCAAGTACGGCGACGACACCGCCATCGCCTGCTGCGTCTCCGCGATGGCCGTCGGCAAGCAGATGCAGTTCTTCGGCGCCCGCGTGAACGTCGCCAAGGCGCTCCTCTACGCGATCAACGGCGGCCGCGACGAGAAGACCGGCAAGCGCGTCGTCGAGGGCTTCGAGCCCATCGAGGGCGACCACCTCGACTACGAAGTCGTCGCCGAGCGCTACGACGCGATGCTCGACTGGCTGGCGAAGACGTACGTCCACGCGCTCAACGTCATCCACTACATGCACGACAAGTACGCCTACGAGCGCATCGAGATGGCCCTGCACGACCAGGACATCCTGCGCACCATGGCGTGCGGCATCGCGGGCCTCTCGGTCGCCGCCGACTCCCTCTCGGCGATCAAGCACGCCGACGTCAAGGTGATCCGCGACGAGACCGGCCTCGCCGTCGACTACGAGATCGAGGGGGACTACCCGGCCTACGGCAACAACGACGACCGCGCCGACGAGATCGCCCAGCGCATCGTCCACGGCTTCATGGAGAAGGTCCGCAAGCACCCGACCTACCGCGACGCGGTGCACACCCAGTCCGTGCTGACGATCACCTCGAACGTCGTCTACGGCAAGAAGACCGGCAACACCCCGGACGGCCGCCGAGCCGGCACCCCGTTCGCCCCCGGCGCCAACCCGATGAACGGGCGCGACGAGCACGGTTACATCGCCTCCGCGCTGTCGGTCGCGAAGCTGCCCTACGACGACGCCGAGGACGGCATCTCGCTGACCAACACGATCACCCCGGACGCGCTCGGCCGCACGCCCACCGAGCGGATCGGCAACCTGTCCGGCGTCCTCGACGGGTTCATGGCCAGCGACGGCTTCCACATGAACGTCAACGTCCTCAACAAGGCGACCCTTGAGGACGCGATGGAGCACCCGGAGAACTATCCGCAGCTCACCATCCGGGTCTCCGGCTACGCGGTGAACTTCGTCCGTCTGACGCGCGAGCAGCAGCTGGACGTCATCAACCGCACCTTCCACGGCTCCCTCTGAGCCGGTCCGCCGGACCGGGACACCCCGAAGGACACGAGGAGGAACGCCATGACCGTGCTGCTCACCCAGCCCGCCAAGAAGCCGGCGGCGAACGACGCCGCCACCCCGGCCGCCGCCGCGACCCACCGCCCCGTCGAGGGATCGGTGCACTCCTGGGACCTGTCGACCGGGGTCGACGGGCCGGGCACCCGCTTCGTGACGTTCCTCTCCGGCTGCCCGCTGACCTGCCTGTACTGCCACAACCCCGACACCTGGAGGATGCGCAACGGCAAGCGCACCTCCGCCGACCGGCTCGTCGCCGAAGCCGCCAAGTACACCCGATTCATCGAGGCGGCCGGCGGCGGCGCCACCATCAGCGGCGGCGAGCCCCTGCTCCAGCCGGTCTTCGCCGGCGAGCTGCTGCACCGCTTCAAGCACGAGCTGGGCCTGCACACCGCCCTCGACACCTCGGGCTTCCTCGGCGTACGCGCCACGGACGCGCTGCTGCGTGACGTGGACCTGGTGCTGCTCGACATCAAGTCCTGGGACCGGGACACGTACAAGCACGTCACCGGGCGTCCGCTGCAACCCACCCTGGACTTCGCGCACCGCCTCGCCGACCTCGGCAAGAACGTGTGGGTGCGCTTCGTGCTCGTGCCCGGCCTGACCGACGATCCCGCCAACATCGAGGGCGTCGCCGCCTTCGCGGGCTCCCTCGGCAACGTCTCCCGGGTCGACGTGCTGCCCTTCCACAAGCTCGGCGAGGCGAAGTGGCAGGCGCTCGGCAAGACCTTCACGCTGCACGACACCCCCTCGCCCACTCCCGAGCAGGTCGCCGCCGCCAAGGCGATCTTCGAGTCCCACGGCCTCACGGCGGTCTGAACCCGCACTCCGGGGGCCACCGCCCCGGTCGACGTACCCTGGAGCCATGAGCAGTCCCGCCCCCGACCCCGCCAAGCGCGACCCGAAGAAGCGTGACCCCAAGGCCGCGCTGATCTTCGACGACCCGCTGACGGCGCAGTCCGCCGACGACTCGGACCGTGGCTGGGGCGAGCGGCCGGCGGCCGGCGACAACAGCGCCGCCGACCTGGCCCGCTTCCTCGACGAGAAGCCGCCCCACCACATCTGAAGGGCCTGGGCGCTCCGCGCTAGGACTCGTCGTGCCCCGTGCCGCGCTGCGCCACGAGGGAGTCGCGGATCTCCTTGAGGACCTCCAGCTCGGTGACCTCCAGCACCTCCTGGGTGCCCTCCCTCTCGGCCTTCTTCGCGGCCTGCCGGGCGAGGTACTTGGCCATCGGCAGCACCATCAGGAAGTAGACGACGGCGGCCGTGATCAGGAAGCTGATGGCGGCACTGAGCACCGTGCCCCACATGATCTCGATGCCGGTGGTCGTGCCGTCCGCCGCCTTCTCGCACGGGTCCTTGAGGCAGTACGCGTACTTGTTCAGGTCCTGCGTGCCGAACGCGCCGACGATGGGGTTGATGACCCCCTCCACCACCGAGTTCACGATCTTGGTGAACGCGGCGCCGATGACCACGGCGACGGCCAGGTCGACCACATTCCCGCGCATGAGGAAGGCCTTGAAGCCTTCCCACACGCCCGGTTCGTTCTTCTCGCTCACCAGAAGGCCTCTCTTCACATGTCCAGGTTGTGGAGTAAACGCTTCCGCAACCTACGACAGTTCGGGTCAGACCTGTCCAATTCGGTAGCTCGATCGGGGGACTTGGAGAGACATACGTCACCACACCGTCACCGCCAACCGGGAAGCGGCGCCCGCCCCCGCGAGCCGTGTCGCCGTCGCGCGCGCCACCGTCAGCACCACCAACGCGCCGCCCTCGGCCGAGGTTTCGCCGATCTGCGCGCCGTGACCGAGAGTTGGCCCCGGCTTCGGCACGGACGCCACCCGCGCCCCCGACGCCAGCACCCGCACCCCGGCCCTGCCGTCCGCCCGCGCCGCCACCACGTCGACCCGGTCGCCCGGCCGCAACAGCCGCACCGCCCCCGCGTCCGCGATCCGCACCGGCGCCGACACGGTCACGGCCGCCGGGGCCGCCCGCTCGGCCGGCGCCGCCCGGCCCCGCGCGGGCCCGGCCTCCTGCCCCGCGCCGGACGACGGCACCGCGGCCGCCAGCGCCGCCGCCGTCAGGGCGAGGCCCACCGCGACGACCGGGCCGCGGCGGCGCCTGCCCGCGCGCCCCGGCCGCCACCGCGCACCGCGCACCCGCACGGGAGCGAAGGGCGGCACCTCGGTCGTCGGAGGAATGCTGAGCTGGTACGGGACAGATGCGGACACAGTCGCCACCGCCTGCGGATCGGTCGGGCCGGACGGACACCGCGCCCGTCTCGCCGACCACGATCCGTCTCGCCGCCGGACCCCGCTGAGCCCCGTGCACTACCGAGCGGTTGTGGACAACTCCTTCACGCGAAGGGGCAATTCCGGGATCACGGCAGCCGGAACCCCGGGTCCATCCCGCCCAGCGCCCCCGCGCACGCACAGTCCCGCTCCCCGTCCGCCGGCAGCCCCGCCACCGCGTCGAACAGCACCGTCCGCAGCCGGTCCACGTTGGCCGCGAAGACCCGCAGCACCTCCTCGTGGGAGACGCCCTCGCCGCTCTCGGCGCCCGCGTCCAGATCCGTGACCAAGGTCAACGACGTGTAGCAGAGCTCCAGTTCACGGGCGAGCGCCGCCTCCGGATGGCCGGTCATGCCGACCACCGACCAGCCCATCGCCGCGTGCCAGCGCGACTCGGCGCGGGTGGAGAACCGCGGGCCCTCGACCACCACGAGCGTCCCGCCGTCCACCGGCTCCCAGCCCTTGCCGCGCGCGGCCTTCACCGCGACCCGGCGCCCGGTGGGGCAGTACGGGTCGGCGGGGGAGACGTGCACGACGTTCGGCACGGAGCCGTCCGGCAGCGGCTGCCCGTCGAAGTAGGTCTGCGCCCGCGCCTTCGTACGGTCCACGAACTGGTCGGGCACGAGCAGCGTGCCGGGGCCGTACTCGGGGCGCAGCCCGCCCACCGCGCACGGGCCGAGGACCTGGCGCACGCCCACCGAGCGCAGCGCCCACAGGTTGGCGCGGTAGTTGATGCGGTGCGGTGGCAGATGGTGGCCGCGGCCGTGCCGGGGCAGGAAGGCGACCCGGCGCCCCGCCACCTCACCGAGGAAGAGCGAGTCGCTCGGCGGCCCGTAGGGGGTGTCGACGCGGACCTCGGTCACGTCGTCCATGAACGAGTAGAAGCCGGAGCCGCCGATCACGCCGATCTCGGCGGCGGCGCTTGCGTGCACGTTGGTCGCCATGGGTCAGCACAGTAGTCACGCCGGGAACGCCGAAGACCCTGTCGTCCGAGGACGACAGGGTCTCGTAAGGTTTCGCGGCTCCGCCTACGCGGCGGAGGACGTCGAGGAGCTGGACGAACTCGACGAGCTCGACGAGGCCGACGTCGAGGACTTCGAGTCGGAGGACGACTTCGCGTCCGAGGACTTCGTCTCGGACGACGACTTCGAGGACGACGCCGGGCTGCTGCTCGACGAGGAGCCACGGCTGTCGTTGCGGTAGAAGCCGGAGCCCTTGAACACGATGCCGACGGCCGAGAACACCTTCTTGAGGCGGCCGTTGCAGTTGGGGCACACGGTCAGGGCATCATCCGTGAACTTCTGCACCGCCTCGAGGCCCTCGCCGCACTCGGTGCACTGGTACTGGTAAGTCGGCACTGTGTCTTCCTCCTGGCACTCTCACTCGATGAGTGCTAACGACGCTCCATAGTGACCTATTCCGCGGGATCAGTCCACTGCCACCGGCTCGCGGTGACCCACACCACGTGCCACCGTCCGCCCCACGGGCGGCGGCACGAGCCGGGAACGCAGCAGGAACATGACCACCAGGGCGAGCACCGTGCCGCCCATCGGGACGAGGAATCCGGCCCCGTCCCAGAAGCGGTCCTCCAGCTGCCCGGACACCGTCACGGCGGCCGCCTGACCGAGCGCGACCGCCCCGGTCAGCCAGGTGAAGGCCTCGGTGCGGGCACCCGCGGGGACGATCCTCTCGACCAGCGTGTAGCCCGTGATCAGGGACGGCGCGATGCACACGCCGACCAGCAGGCCGAGCCCGGCGAGCAGGACCACGGACTGCGCCGCCCACAGCCCCGAGGCCATGACGGCCAGCGCCGTGTAGCCGACGAGGAGGCGGCGCTGCGGGGCGGCCTTCCAGGCGACGGCGCCGCAGACGAGGCCCGACAGCATGTTGCCCGCGGCGAAGATCCCGTACAGGACGCCGTTGAGGCCGGGCTCGCCGATCGACTCGGTGTACGCGGCCAGGGAGACCTGCATGCCGCCGAAGACGGCGCCGATGCCGAGGAACGTGACGATCAGGACGCGCACACCGGGCACCCGCAGCGCGGAGGTGTGCGGCACGCGCGCGTGCTCCCCGAGTCCGGCCACGGGCGGCTGGGTGCCCTTCTGGGCGGCGAACAGCAGGCCGCCGACGAGCGTGAGCGCGGCCTCGGTGAGCAGCCCGGCGGCCGGATCGATGCCGGTGCACAGGGCCGTCGCGAACAGCGGGCCGAGGACGAAGGTGAACTCGTCGGTGACCGACTCGAAGGCGGCGGCCGTCTGCATCAGGGGCGAGCCGTTCAGCTTCACGCCCCAGCGGGCCCGCACCATGGGCCCGACCTGCGGGGTGGAGGCGCCGGTCGGCACCGCCGCCAGGAACAGTGCCCAGGTGGGCGCGCCGGACAGTGCGAGCACCGTCAGCGTGAGCCCCGAGGCGGAGTGCACGAGCACCCCGGGCAGCAGCACGGCCCGCTGCCCGAACCGGTCGGCCAGCTTGCCGCTGTAGGGCGCGAAGAGCGCCATGGAGACACCGGTCGTCGCGGAGACCGCGCCCGCGGTGCCGTAGCTGCCGGTGGTGTGCTGCACGAGCAGCACGATGGAGATCGTCAGCATCGCGAACGGCTGGCGCGCCGCGAAGCCGGGAAGCAGGAACGTCCAGGCGCCGCGGGTGCGCAGAAGCTGTCCGTAGCCCGGACGCGGGGCCCGCTCGGTGCGGGGGTCGGTGACCGTGGCCTTCTGTGGCACGGCCCTCGCCTTTCTGCCGCCTGGTAGCGCGCGGGCCTCCTGGTCGAGGGGTGCGCGCCGAGAGCCGTCCTCATGCGCCGGGAACCGAGTGATACCTACGGTCCGCGCCAGGAGAGGCCCTGGGCCAAGCAGTTCGGGCGCTGCGAAGCACAGTGCTGCAAGGGGACCGCGGCCGCTTTGCGGTCGCGCCGGCTCTACGTCAGGCAGAGTCGGTCGTACATGGTCTGTGCATCCATGCTAACGGGCGTCCGGGCTCCCAGGGACCCCGCGGGCGTCCCGTGTCCCCTGGCGCCGCCGCCTCCCCTCGGGCCCGTCCCGCCCGACCTGGCCGTTCTGCCCGTCCGTGCCGAGCCAGCCGGCCAGCTTGCCGCCCTGGGCGACGGCCCGCAGCCGCGCCTCGGCGGCGTCCCGCACCGGGTCCGTGGCGACCACCAGGAGCTCGTCGTCCCGGCGCAGCACGGTGGTCGGCGAGGGCACGAAGGAGGTTCCGTCGCGGACGACGAGGGTCACGGCGGCGCCCTTGGGCAGCCGCAGTTCGCCGACCTCCACGCCGTGCATCCGCGAGGTCTTCGGCACGGAGACGGACAGCAGGTGCCCGCGCAGCCGCTCCAGGGGCGCCGATTCGATGCCGAGGTCGGCGGCGTCGGTGGAGCCGCCCAGCCGCAGCTTCCCGGCGAGCCACGGCAGCGTGGGCCCCTGGATGAGCGTGTAGACGACGACCAGGACGAAGACGACGTTGAAGATGCGCTGGCTGTCGGCGACCCCCGTGACCATCGGGATGGTCGCCAGGATGATCGGTACGGCGCCGCGCAGCCCGGCCCACGACATGAGGGCCTTCTCCGGCCACGGTATGCGGAAGGGCAGCAGGCTGATGACGACCGACAGGGGCCGCGCGACCATCGTGAGGACCAGGCCGATGAGGAGCGCGGGCACGATGTCGTCGGCCAGTTCGTGCGGCGTGACGAGCAGGCCGAGCAGGACGAACATGCCGATCTGCGCGATCCAGCCGAGCCCTTCGGCGAAGCCGCGGGTGGCCGGCCAGTGCGGCAGCTTGGCGTTGCCCATCACCATGGCGGCCAGGTAGACGGCGAGGAAGCCACTGCCGTGGACGGTGGCGCCCGCCGCGTACGCGACGGTGGCGATGGCCATGACGGCGATCGGGTAGAGGCCGGAGGCGGGCAGCGCCACGTGGCGCAGTCCGTACGAGCCGAGCCAGCCGATCGCGAGGCCGACGGCGGCGCCGATGGCGAGCTCCAGGGCGATCTCGCCGACGAGGACGTACCAGTGCTCGATGGGGCCCTTGGCGGAGAACGCGACCACGAGGATGACGACAGGGGCGTCGTTGAAGCCGGACTCGGCCTCCAGGACACCGGTCACACGCGAGGGGAGCGGCACCCTGCGCAGGACGGAGAAGACGGCCGCCGCGTCCGTGGAGGAGACCACCGCGCCGATGATGAGCGCCTGCTGCCACTCCAGGCCCACCAGGTAGTGCGCGCCGGCGGCGGTCACGCCCACGCTCACGGTGACGCCCACGAGCGACAGGGCGGCGGCCGCGGGCAGTGCGGGCTTGATCTGTTTCCACTTCGTGCCCAGACCACCTTCGGCGAGGATCACGACGAGCGCCGCGTATCCGATGACCTGCGTCAGTTCGGCGTTGCTGAACGAGACGTTGCCGATCCCGTCCTGGCCCATGAGGACGCCGATACCGAGGTAGAGCAGAAGGCTCGGCAGTCCGCTGCGGGAGGAGATGCGCACGGCGACGACCGCCACGAGCAGCACGAGTGCGCTGACGAGCAGGAGCTGGTTGAGGTGGTGGACAGTCAGGGGCCGGTCCTTCCAGAGGGGCGGGAGTTACTTCGTTACCTTACCTAATCGTTAACGCTTTCTTGATGCCGGATCCGCCCGCCCACCCCTTGTGGAGCCCCGCTTCCCTGGTCCGCGTCCGGGCACGCATCCCGCTGCTCGTAAGGTTGCTCTCGCTCCCCGCCCGGTTAGCGAAGGACAGCAAGGACCCCGATGCCCTCCACTACGAACGCCTCTGCCGGTGGCCCGCCCGGCAAGAAGAAGGGGCGCCGAGCCCGACTGATCGTGATCGTCCTGGTGTTGGCCGTTCTGGCGGGCATCGGATTCGGCGCCTACTGGAGCGTCGACAGCGTCCGCGCGTCCATGCCGCAGACGACGGGGTCGATCCAACTCGACGGCCTCGACGGGCCGGTTCAGGTCAAGCGGGACAGTTACGGGGTCCCGCAGATCTACGCGTCCTCGGACGAGGACCTGTTCATGGCGCAGGGCTTCGTGCAGGCGCAGGACCGGTTCTACGAGATGGACGTGCGGCGCCATACGACCTCCGGTCGGCTCTCCGAGATGTTCGGCAAGGGCCAGGTCAAGACGGACGAGTTCCTGCGCACCCTGGGCTGGCACCGGGTGGCGAAGAAGGAGTACGACTCCAAGCTGTCGCCCTCGACGAAGAAGTACCTCCAGGCGTACTCCAAGGGAGTCAACTCCTACCTGTCCGGCAAGAGCGGCAAGGAGATCTCCGCCGAATACGTCGCCCTCGGCTTCGAGAACGACTACAAGCCGCAGAAGTGGGACCCGGTCGACTCGGTGGCCTGGCTCAAGGCGATGGCCTGGGACCTGCGCGGCAACATGCAGGAGGAGATCGACCGCTCGCTGATGACGAGCCGGCTCGGCCCGAAGCAGATCGCCGACCTGTACCCGGACTACCCGTACACGCGGCACAAGCCGATCGTGCAGGAGGGCGGCTACAACAGCGCCACGAAGTCCTACGACACCTCCGCGCAGGGCGGCACGGGCACGCAGACGGCCGGGGCGGCGGGCACCGGCCTCACGGGCGACGCGGCTGCTCCCAGCGGCCTGGAGAGCCAGCTGGGCGGTCTCACGGACGTCCTGGACAAGATTCCCGAGTCCGCGGGCCTGGGCCCGAACGGCAACGGCATCGGCTCCAACTCGTGGGTGGTCTCGGGCGACCACACCATCACCGGCAAGCCGCTGCTGGCCAACGACCCGCACCTGGCGCCGCAACTGCCCTCCGTCTGGTACCAGATGGG
The DNA here is from genome assembly GCF_054724165.1 of Streptomyces sp. BYX5S. Lineage (NCBI taxonomy): Bacteria > Bacillati > Actinomycetota > Actinomycetes > Kitasatosporales > Streptomycetaceae > Streptomyces > Streptomyces sp. BYX5S. The sequence continues at coordinate 551,477 of NZ_CM138829.1, forward strand.
CCTGCACTGCACGAGCGTGTCCAGCAAGTGCCAGTACGACGCCGCGGGTTACACCTTCGCCGGCATGCCGGGCGTGATCATCGGCCACAACCAGGACATCTCCTGGGGCCTGACCAACTCCGGTGTCGACGTCACCGACCTGTACCTGGAGAAGTTCAGCGGCGACGGCTACCTGGTCGACGACAAGACCGTGCCGTTCAAGACCCGCAAGGAGACCATCAAGGTCGCCGGCGGCGAGTCCAAGACGATCACGATCCGCGAGACGGACAACGGGCCACTGCTGTCCGACCGCAACACCGAACTCGTCAAGGTCGGCAAGAAGGCCGGCGTGGACGCGGCGGCCCCCGACCGCGGCGACGGCTACGGCGTCGCGCTGCGCTGGACCGCGCTCCAGCCGGGCAACACCATGGACGCCGTCTTCGAGATCGACCGGGCGTCGAACTGGTCGGAGTTCCGCGAGGCCGCGACCGACTTCCAGGTCCCCTCGCAGAACCTCACCTACGCCGACACCGAGGGCAACATCGGCTACCAGCTGCCGGGCCGCATCCCGGTCCGCGGCGAGGGCGACGGCTCGCTGCCGTCCCCCGGCTGGGACTCCGCGTACCGCTGGACCGGCTACATCAAGCAGTCCGAGCTGCCGTACGAGTTCAACCCCAAGCGCGGCTACATCGTGACCGCCAACCAGGCCGTGGTCGACGACAACTACCCGTACACGCTGACCAAGGACTGGGGCTACGGCGCCCGCAGCCAGCGCATCACCGACCTGATCGAGTCGAAGATCAAGGACGGCGGCAAGGTCTCCACCGACGACATGCGCACCATGCAGATGGACAACAGCAGCGACATCGCCAAGCTGCTCGTGCCCTACCTGATGAAGATCGACGTCGACGACCCGGACGTCCGGCAGGCGCAGCAGCTCCTGGAGAACTGGGACTACACCCAGAACCCGGACTCGGCGGCCGCCGCCTACTTCAACTCGGTGTGGCGCAACATCCTGAAGCTCGCCTTCGGCAACAAGCTGCCCAAGGAGCTGCGCATCGAGGGCCAGTGCCTGAACGTCGAGCCGGTCGACAACAGCGGGCCGGCCGACGACGACCAGGAAGTGCGCGAGTGCGGCGAGCGGGACGCGTCCCAGGCGCAGCCGGACGGCGGCGACCGCTGGTTCGAGGTCGTCCGCAAGATCATCAAGGACGAGAAGAACGACTGGTGGAAGACGTCGGGCAGCCGCACGAACGACCCCACCAAGAACCGTGACCAGCTGTTCTCGCGCGCCATGGAGGACGCCCGCTGGGACCTCACGGCCAAGCTCGGCAAGGACATCGACACCTGGAGCTGGGGCCGGCTGCACAAGCTGGAGCTGAAGAACCAGACCCTCGGCACCGAGGGACCGGGCTGGCTCCAGTACGTCCTCAACCGCGGCCCCTTCAAGCTGGGCGGCGGCGAGGCGGCCGTGAACGCGACCGGCTGGAACGCCGCGGGCGGCTACGGGGTCGACTGGGTGCCGTCCATGCGGATGGTGGTCAACATGGCCGACCTCGACAAGTCGAAGTGGATCAACCTCACCGGCGCCTCGGGGCACACCTACAGCGACCACTACACGGACCAGACCGAGAAGTGGGTCGCGGGTGACCTGCTGCCCTGGCACTTCTCCGAGAAGGCCGTCGGCGACAGCACCGAGGACACGCTGGTCCTCAAGCCGTAGCCGGAGCAACGCCGTAGAACCGGGAAGGGGCCTCCACGCGCGCGTGGAGGCCCCTTCCCGTGTTCCCGACCCCGCCGGAGCCCTCCCGGGCTACCGGCCGAACCGCCGCACGCCCGAGGGCGTGACGACCGCGTCCACCGCCTTGTCGTGCGCCTCCGCCGGGACGTGCGCGACGACCTCGCTGTCGTGCAGCAGCACCACCAGAGCGGGCCGGACCCCGGCCGCCTCCAGACGCGCGAGCACCCGGTCGTACGAGCCTCCGCCGCGCCCCAGCCGCATCCCGCGGTCGTCCACGGCGAGCCCCGGCAGCAGCACGGCGTCCGCCGCCAGGACGGCCTCGGGGCCGAGCCGCTCGCCGCCGGGCTCCAACAGGGTGATCCGCCCCGGGTGTTGCACGCTCTTCAGCGACCCGGCCCCGGCGTACACACCCCAGTCCAGGTCGTTGTCGGGCAACAGCACCGGCAGCAGAACGCGCGTCCCGCGCGCGCGGAGGGCGTCAAGGAGGGCCCCCGTCCCCGGCTCGCCGCCCACGGAGACGTAGGCCGCCACGGTGCGCGCCGCCGCCAACTCGTCGAGCTCCAGCGCGCGTCGCGCCACAACCTTCTGCGTCTCCCGCACGTCATCCTCTGTCAACGCGTTCCTCACCCGCAGGAGCTCCCGCCGCAATGAACGCTTGTCAGGGTGGGACCCGCGCGGGTCTGTCGTGTGCGGACTCATAGCCGGGGCACAAACCTTTCCTATTCGGCTCATATATGTAGCTACAAAGCGGACCCACAGATTCCGCCCATAGCCGCCGGATATGGTGACCCGCATGACTGACGCGCACACCAGGATCACCAAGGCTGTCATCCCCGCAGCCGGCCTCGGAACCCGGTTCCTCCCGGCCACCAAGGCGACGCCGAAAGAGATGCTTCCGGTCGTCGACAAGCCGGCGATCCAGTACGTGGTCGAAGAAGCCGCGTCAGCGGGACTCGGCGACGTACTGATGATCACGGGCCGCAACAAGCGGCCGCTCGAGGACCACTTCGACCGCAACCACGAGCTGGAGTCCGCCCTTGAGAAGAAGGGCGACGCTGACCGGCTGGCCAAGGTCCAGGAGTCCAACGACCTCGCCACCATCCACTACGTGCGCCAGGGCGACCCCCGGGGCCTCGGCCACGCCGTCCTGTGCGCCGCCCCGCACGTGGGCGACGAACCGTTCGCCGTCCTCCTCGGCGACGACCTGATCGACCCCCGCGACCCGCTGCTCCAGAAGATGGTCGAGGTCCAGGAGGAGCACGGCGGCAGCGTCGTCGCCCTCATGGAGGTCGAGCCCTCGCAGATCCACCTCTACGGATGCGCCGCCGTCCAGTCCACCGACGACGGCGGCGTCGTCAAGGTCACCGACCTCGTGGAGAAGCCCGACCCGGCCGACGCCCCCTCCAACTACGCCATCATCGGCCGCTACGTCCTGGACCCCGCCGTCTTCGACATACTGCGCAAGACCGAGCCGGGCCGCGGCGGCGAGATCCAGCTCACCGACGCCCTCCAGCAGCTCGCCGCGGACGAGAAGGTCGGCGGCCCCGTGCACGGCGTCGTCTTCAAGGGCCGCCGCTACGACACCGGTGACCGCGGCGACTACCTCAAGGCGATCGTCCGCCTCGCCTGCGAACGAGAGGACCTGGGGCCGGACTTCCGCACATGGCTGCGCGACTACGTAGCCGAGGGCATCTGAGCACAAGCTGCCGCCACCACCCCGGCCGACCTGGGAACCCCTCCCGCACACCGCCTCATGGGCCGCACTTTGCGCCCGTGGTAGTAAAGCCGGAGGACACCGGAGAACCAGCACGCCGGAACGAGGAGCAGCAGTGAACAGTTTCAGTGCCACGACGGACCGAGCGCAGATCTGGTCGGTGGACGAGCACCTGGCGGACATCCTCGGCACCGTCCGGGCGCTCGACCCCATCGAGCTCCAACTCCTCGACGCGCAGGGCTGTGTCCTCGTCGAGGACGTCACGGTCCCGCTGTCGCTGCCGCCCTTCGACAACAGCTCGATGGACGGATACGCCGTGCGCGTCGCCGACATCGCGGGCGCGAGCGAGGAATTCCCCGCCGTGCTCACGGTCATCGGCGACGTCGCGGCCGGCCAGGCCGAACAGCCCACCGTCGGCCCCGGCGAGGCCGCCCGCATCATGACGGGCGCCCCGCTGCCGCCCGGCGCCGAGACCGTGGTCCCCGTCGAGTGGACCGACGGCGGACTCGGCGCGGGCCCCGTCACCTCGATGCCCGCCCACAGCGCCTCCCCTGAGGGAGCGTCGGGCGAGGTCCGCGTGCACCGCCCCGCCGAAGCACGCGCGCACGTACGCGCGCAGGGCAGCGACGTACAGGCCGGCGACCGGGCCCTGGCCGCCGGCACCGTCCTCGGCCCGCCGCAGATCGCGCTGCTCGCCGCCATCGGCCGCGGCACCGTACGCGTGTGCCCGCGCCCGCGCGTGGTCGTCGTCTCCACCGGCACCGAACTCGTCCAGCCCGGCGAGCAGTTGGCGCAGGGCCAGATCTACGACTCCAACAGCTTCGCCCTCACCGCCGCGGCCCGCGACGCCGGAGCCATCGCCTACCGGGTCGGCGCGGTCGCCGACGACGCCGAGACGCTCCGCTCCACCATCGAGGACCAGCTCATCCGCGCCGACCTCGTCGTGACCACCGGCGGCGTCAGCGTCGGCGCCTACGACGTCGTCAAGGAGGCCCTCAGCGGCATCGGCGACCCCGACGAGGAGGACGGCATCGCAGCGGGCAGCGGCGTCGAGTTCCGCAAGCTCGCCATGCAGCCCGGCAAGCCCCAGGGCTTCGGCTCCATCGGCCCCGACCACACCCCGCTGCTCGCCCTGCCGGGCAACCCCGTGTCGTCGTACGTCTCCTTCGAACTCTTCGTACGCCCCGCCATCCGCGCCCTGATGGGCCTGCCCGGGGACTCCGTGCACCGGCCCACGGTCCGCGCCCGCCTCACCGCGGACAAGGCGCTCACCTCGCCCTCCGGCCGCCGCCAGTTCCTGCGCGGCGCCTACGACGAGGCGGTCGGCGAGGTCGCCCCCGTCGGCGGCGCCGGCTCGCACCTCATCGCGGCGCTCGCGCACGCGGACTCGCTGATCGTGGTGCCCGAGGACACGACGTCCGTGGAGCCCGGCACCGAGGTCGACGTGGTCCTGCTGGGCTGACAGGCCCCACTGTCCGAGGCGCGCGATACCGTGTCGCGCACAATCGTCCGGCGCGCCGCACCGCGCACGGCTCGGATCGGGAGCGCCACAGCACCATGAGCACCTCGCAGAACCAGCAGAACCAGCAGGACCGGACCGACCGGCTCACCCACATCGACGAGGCGGGCGCCGCCCGCATGGTCGACGTGTCGCAGAAGGACGTCACCGCGCGCACCGCCCGCGCCAGCGGCCGCGTCCTCGTCTCGCCGCGCGTGGTGGAACTGCTGCGCGGCGAGGGCGTCCCCAAGGGCGACGCCCTCGCGACGGCGCGGATCGCGGGCATCATGGGCGCCAAGCGCACGCCCGACCTGATCCCGCTCTGCCACCCGCTGGCCGTCTCCGGTGTGAAGCTCGACCTGTCCGTCGCGGACGACGCGGTCGAGATCCTCGCCACCGTGAAGACCACCGACCGCACCGGCGTCGAGATGGAGGCGCTCACCGCCGTCTCCGTCGCCGCGCTCACGGTCGTCGACATGGTCAAGGCCGTCGACAAGGGAGCCGTCATCAGCGACGTACGGGTCGAGGAGAAGACGGGCGGCAAGTCCGGCACCTGGAACCGGGAGGAGCGGGCATGAGCGACCGCTACCGCGCCCTCGTCGTCACGGCCTCCAACCGCGCCGCCGCCGGGGTCTACGAGGACAAGGGCGGCCCCCTGATCGCCGCCGGTCTCAGGGAGCTGGGCTTCGCCGTCGAGGGCCCCCAGGTCGTGCCGGACGGCGACCCGGTCGAGGCCGCCCTGCGCGCCGCCGTCGAGGCGGCCTACGACGTCGTGGTCACCACCGGCGGCACCGGCATCTCGCCCACCGACCGCACCCCCGAGGCGACGGCCCGCGTCCTCGATTGGGAGGTGCCGGGCATCCCGGAGGCGATCCGGGCGTACGGCCGGGAGGAAGTGCCCACGGCGGCGCTCTCGCGTGGTCTCGCGGGGGTCGCCGGGCGCACACTGATCGTGAACCTGCCGGGGTCCAGCGGGGGCGTGAAGGACGGGCTCGCCGTCCTCGGGCCGCTGCTGACCCACGCCGTCGACCAGATCCACGGCGGCGACCATCCGCGAAGCGATTCCGGACCCGGCGGCAGCGGGTCCAGACCCGACGCCCAGGCATCCGGGGGTGCGCACTGAACAGCCCGTCGTGGCCCGTCGTGCTGGCGGAGGGCGATGTCGTCCTGCGCCCCATAAGGCTGCGCGACCAGCGCGCCTGGCGTGAGGTGAACCGGCGCAACCGCGACTGGCTGCGCCCCTGGGAGGCGACCATCCCGCCGCCCACGCCGAGCGGCCCGGTCACCCACCGCCCGACATACCGTCAAATGGTGCGCCACCTGCGCTCGGAGGCGAACGCGGGCCGGATGCTGCCCTTCGTCGTCGAGTACCAGGGCCGCCTCGTCGGGCAGTTGACCGTCGCCGGGATCACCTGGGGATCGATGTGCTCGGGCCACGTCGGGTACTGGGTGGACCAGTCGGTGGCGGGCCGCGGTGTGATGCCGACGGCCGTCGCGCTCGCGGTCGACCACTGCTTCCGGACCGTGGGGCTGCACCGCATCGAGGTCTGCATTCGGCCGGAGAACGGGCCGAGCCGAAGGGTCGTGGAGAAACTCGGATTCCGCGAGGAGGGCCTGCGTCCACGGTATCTCCACATCGACGGCGCCTGGCGCGATCACCTCGTCTTCGCGCTCACCGCGGAGGAGGTCCCGGAAGGGCTCCTGAAGCGACGCCGGCGCGAGCGCCGGGGCAATGCCGCAGGTCCGGGAGCCCCCAACACGGTTGACCCGGGCGCCCCTTCGAAATGAAATAAATGTTCGAAATTGATCGATGGGACACTCCGGCGGCCCATTGAATTCCCCCGAACGTCGGCCTGTTGATCACATCGGTCGCAAAAAAGCTCGGATTATCAGCCAGATCGTGCGACACACCGGCTCAATTGGCGGATGGCCCCGTGCAAACCCCTCTACGGTGTGTCCGTGAGCAGCAGCGGCCTCATCTACGCAGTCATCGTCGGGGCCTGGGCCGCCTACTTGGTGCCGATGTGGCTCCGTAGGCAGGACGAGTTGAACGAAGCTCGTCCGACGGAACGCTTCAGCACCGCCATCCGGCTTCTCTCCGGTCGGGCGGGCATGGAGCGCCGGTACGCCAAGGACCTCCAGGCACGCTCGCCCGAGTCGGACGAGCACGGCGACCCGGTCGACCCGGACGCGCCCACCGAAGGGGTGGACGTTCGGGACATCGGCATGCCCCCGGCCGGGGAGCAGCACCCCCCGCGAACCGGGCGAGAACGCCGCGAACGCCCCGAACCCGCCCGCGAGTCCGCCCGCCCCTCGGTGCGCGAGCCGGTCCGCGACACCGGACGCGATTCCGGGCGCGAGCCCGCGCCCGGTTCCGTCCGGGACTCCGCGCGCGTGCCCGTACCCGCCTCCGCCCGCGAGGGCGCCGAGTCGGGGGCCGCGGCCGCGACCGCCGCCAAGTCCCGCTCCGCCCGCGCCGCTTCCGTCGCGGCCCAGGCGCAGGCCGCGCGCGCCCGGCGCAGCAAGGTGCTCGCGCGGCGCCGCCGCACCACCGTGCTGCTCTTCCTCGCCTTCACCGTCGGCGCCGTCGTCGCCGCGGTCGGCGGCATCGCCTTCCTCTGGGCACCCGCCGCCCCCGCCCTGCTCCTGAGCGCGTACATCGTCTACCTGCGCACCCAGGAACGACGCCGCTTCGCCTACGTCATGGACCGCCGCCGCGCCGAAGTCGCCGCCCAGCGCCTGCGCGAGCGTCAGCCGCGCAGGCGGCAGCCGGCCGCGGCCCACGCCGCGGCCGAGGACCTGGAGGACGGACCAGCCGCGGACGAGACGGCCACCGACCCCGGCCTCGAAGCCCTCGCCGCCGACCGCCGCGCCCTCGTCGAGCAGACCGACCACCAGGAGTGGGTCGACCAGCAGCGCGAACGGCAGCGCCACCCCGGCCCCGGCGACAGCTGGGACCCGGTCCCCGTCCCCCTGCCCACGTACGTCACCGCCCCCGTCGCCCCGCGCGCCACCAGCGGCATCGACTACAACGCCCCCGAGACGTGGAGCGCCGCCCGCTCCTCCGCCGCGGAACAGGCCGAGCAGCGGGAGCGGGCCGCCGAGCCCGCCCCGGAGTCCGCCGAGCCGGTGGCCGACGACGGACGCAGCGACGCCCGCCGCGCCGCCTCCGCCCGCCGCTCCCGCGAGCGCGGACGCACCCCGCTCTTCGACCAGTTCGACGAGGGGACCGACGGCCGGCCGCGCGCCGCCAACGAGTGAGCCGGACCACGCCGGAGCCCTCCCGGCTGACCAGCCAGGGAACGGATTTCCAAGCACCCGGATCGGGGTGCTAGAGTTTCACTCGTTGCAAGGGCCTGTGGCGCAGTCCGGTAGCGCACCTCGTTCGCATCGAGGGGGCCAGGGGTTCGAATCCCCTCAGGTCCACTGCAATGAAAGCCCCCGACGGGAAACCGTCGGGGGCTTTCGCACGTTCAGGAGGCAGTAGCTCACAGCTGCTTCGCGAAGCACCGGCTCAACTCGTCGAACCGGTAGTGCCCGAACTTGGCGCACGGCTCGTACCCGCTCGACGTGTACAGGGCTATCGCCTCCGGCTGCTTCGTCCCCGTCTCCAGCACCATCCGCGTGCGCCCCGCCGCCCGCGCGTCCTCCTCCAGCGCCGCCAGGATCCGGCGCGCCAGCCCCAGGCCGCGCGCCTCCGGCGTGACGTACATGCGCTTCAGCTCGGCGTCCCCGTCCGCGTACCCCTCGTCGTTCGCGTCCTGCGTGCGCCAGCCGCCCGTCGCCAGCGGGGTCCCCGACGCGTCGTACGCGAGCAGGTACAGGCCGCGCGGCGGCTCGAACATCGTCGGGTCCAGCGGTGTGACGTCGCCCTCGTCCCCGTAGCGCTCCGCGTATTCGAGCTGCACGCGGTCGTTCAGCGCGATCGCGTCGGGGTGGCCGAAGGAGGTGGGGCGCAGGGTGGGGGACGCGGCCCCGGCGAACTGAATAGTCATACGAGGCATGGTAACTCTATGCGGACGCTTACGGCCCGGCTGTCCAGTCTGCCGGTATCGTGCCGGGGTGCTGACTGTGACCTCTGTGAATGTGAACGGGCTCCGGGCCGCCGCCAAGAAGGGCTTCGTGGAGTGGCTCGCCGAGACCTCCGCCGACGTCGTCTGCCTTCAGGAAGTGCGCGCCGAGCCGCACCAGCTGCCCGAGAACGTGCGGGAGCCCGAGGGCTGGCACGTCGTGCACGCCCCGGCCGCCGCCAAGGGCCGGGCCGGCGTCTCCCTCTACTCGCGGCGTGCGCCGGAGCGCGTGCAGATCGGCTTCGGCTCGTCCGAGTTCGCCGACAGCGGCCGCTACGTCGAGGTGGACCTGCCGGGCGTCACCGTCGCCAGTCTCTACCTGCCCTCCGGCGAGGTCGGCACCGAGCGCCAGGACGAGAAGATCCGGTTCATGGGGGAGTTCCTGCCCTATCTGAAGGAGCTGCGCGAGCGGGCCGCCGCCGACGGCCGCGAGGTCGTGGTCTGCGGCGACTGGAACATCGCGCACCAGGAGGCCGACCTCAAGAACTGGAAGGGCAACAAGAAGAACTCCGGCTTCCTGCCGGAGGAGCGCGCGTGGCTGTCGTCCGTCTTCTCGCCGGCCGACGGCGGGTACGTCGACGTGGTGCGGGCGCTGCATCCGGATGTCGAGGGGCCGTACTCGTGGTGGTCGTACCGCGGGCGGGCGTTCGACAACGACAGCGGTTGGAGGATCGACCTGATGGTGTCGACGCCGGGGCTGGCCGGGCGCGCGGTGAAGGGCTACGTCGAGCGGGCTGCCACGCATGCCGAGCGGTGGTCGGACCATGCGCCGGTGACCGTCGTCTTCGAGTAGGCGCCGAAGGGTGACGCGACGGGGCCCCGTCCGGTTCCTCCGGACGGGGCCCCGTCGCGTGCGTACGGGCGGTGCTACCGCTGGAAGCGGTCCTTCGCCTCGTCGGCGGCGTCCTGCGCCTTGTCCTTCGCCTGGTCCATGCCGTCCTTGGCGCGGTCCTGGCCTTCCTCGGACTTGCCCTCGGAGCCGCCCATGGCTTCCTTGGCCTTGTTCTGAAGCTCTTCGGCCTTGTCCTTGAACTGGTCAGAGATACCCATTTGATGCTCTCCGTGAAGGATCGGGGATGAACCTCGACCAGACTGACACGGGCCCCCATATGGCGCATTTTGGACGATGACGGACCGTGTGCGGAGGACGGACCGGCCGACGAAACCCCAGGTCAGCGGCCTCGTGCTGCCTCGTCGGCGGCGCCGCCTGCGCCCACCAGACCCTTCGACACCGTGCCGAGGCGGCCCTCGAAGCGGCTCACCTTGCGCTGGCCCACGATCCCGATCGCCGTGGGCAGGTAGCCGCGGATGCCCTGCATGCCGCGCAGCCACCACTGCGCGTACACGTGCGCGGACCGGCGCTCGATGCCCGCCACGATCCGGTCGACGGCCGGGCCCAGCGGATACGTGCGGTTCGTCGGCCACGGCAGCTGCTTGCGCAGATCGCGCATCACGTCGTCCTGGTCGGCACCGCGCACCATGTCCGTGTCGGTCCACGACAGGTAGCCGACGCCGACCCGCACGCCCTTGTAGCCGACCTCGGCGCGCAGCGCGTGCGCGTACGCCTCGACGCCCGACTTGGACGCGCAGTACGCGGTCATCATGGGCGCGGGGGTGAGCGCGGCCAGCGAGGCGATCTGGAGCAGGTAGCCGCGCGACTCCACGAGTACGGGCATGAAGGCGCGCGCCGTCACGGCGGAGCCGATGAGGTTGACCTCGATGACCCGCCGCCAGGCGACCGGGTCGGAGTCGGCGAAGGGGCCGCCGGTCGCGACGCCCGCGTTGGCGACGACGATGTCGACCTTCCCGAACCGCTCCTTGACCTCCTGCGCGACCCGCGCCATCGCCTCGTGGTCGGTGACGTCCGCGTGCCACCAGTCGGCGTCGGAGTGCAGCCGCGAGGCGACCTGCTTCAGCTCGTCCGGCTCCAGGCCGATGAGGGCGATCTTCGCGCCGCGCGCCGACAGCTTGCGCGCGAGGAGTTCGCCCACGCCGCGCGCGGCGCCCGTGACGACCGCGACCTGTCCTTCAAGACTGACCCTGCTCATGCGGCGTCCGCCCCCTTCGGCGAGTGTGAATCGACGTACTGCTGCGACAGTTCCCGGATCTTCGCCGTGACGGCCTCGGGGGCCTCGACGGGTGTCATGTGGCCGAGTCCGGCCAGTTCGGTGAGGCCCACGCAGTTCGGCAGCGCGGCGGCTATCCGCCGGGCGTGCACGACGGGGGTGAGCCGGTCCTCGGTGCCGGCGACGACGGCGACGGGCATCGTCAACCGGCCGACATTGACGTCCAGTTGCAGCTGCTCCAGCACGTGCGACCAGCCGTACCGGACGCCGCGCGGGCACGCGTGGACGATGCGCGCGCAGGCCTCGACCTTGTCGGCGGCCGAGCCGGGGCCCATCGTGGCGTACTTGAGGACCCGCTTGCCGATCGGGGTGACCGGGCCGAGAGGCGCCTTCGAGCCGAGGATCGCGCGGGTGATGCGGGTGCGCATGGCGCCGGTCCGTATCAGCGGCACCACGGTCGCCTCGGCCACGAGCTGCGAACTGCCGGTGCTGCACAGCAGGACGGCGGCCGCGTGCTCCTGGAACGTCGCGCGTCCCGCGGCGGCCATCATCGTCATGCCGCCCATGGAGTGCCCGGCGAGCACGGCCTTCTCGCCCGGCGCGAGCGTCGCGGCGAGCACGGCCTCCAGGTCGTCCGCCAGCATGTCCGTGGTGTACGGGGGCTGGAGGGCGGCCGGGCTGCGGCCGTGACCCCGCTGGTCGTACACGATCACCCGGTGGTCGGTGGCGAGGGCGCGCACCTGCGCGGCCCAGAACGCCGTCGAGCAGGTCCAGCCGTGCGAGAGAACCACGGCGGGGGCCTCCTCGGGGCCGTGCACCTCGACGTGGAGGCGGGCCCCGTCCGCGGAGGTGACGGTCAGTTCCCGGGCGGCGACGGGCGGCGCGTACGGCCCCGTCGTCACATGGCGCATCAGGCGGCTCATGCGGCGTTCACCTCTGCCTTCTCCTTCTTGGTGGGCGACGTGGGTGACGTGGCCGAGGGCGGGCGCACCACCTCGTACTCGCCCACGTCGACGTGCTTGGTGGCGTGCCGGAACTCGGTGGTGGTGCCGGGCCACACGGTCGTGTTGACGCCGTTCTCGTCGAGGTACCAGCTGTTGCAGCCGCCGGTGTTCCAGACGGTGCGCTTCATGCGGTCCTGCACGCGGTTGTTCCAGCCGGTGACGGCGGTCGTGCGCGGGTTCAGCGCGACGCGGCCGCCGAGGACGTCCAACTGCCGCATGTAGTCGCCGAGATAGTTCAGCTGGGCCTCGATCATGAGGATCATCGAGGAGTTCCCGAGGCCGGTGTTGGGCCCGATGACCGTCATGAAGTTCGGGAATCCGGCGGCGGTGGCGCCGCGCAGGGCGGCCATGCCGCCCTTCCAGCTCTCGGCCAGGCTCTGGCCCTCGCCGTTGACGACGCGCTGCGCGATCGGCATGTCCGTGACGTGGAAGCCGGTGCCGAACACGATGGCGTCGACCTCGGCCTCGGTGCCGTCGGCGGCGACGAGGGTGTTGCCGCGGACCTCGCGCAGCCCGGAGGCGACGACGTCGACGTTCGGCTGGGCGAGCGCCGGATAGTACGTGTTGGAGAGCAGGATCCGCTTGCAGCCGATGCGGTAGTCCGGGGTGAGCTTGGCGCGCAGCTCCGGGTCCTTGATCGCACGGTGCATGTTGCGCTTGGCGAGCTGTTCGACGGCGCCCAGCTCGTTGGGGCGCTTGGTGAACGCCTGGACCTGCAACTCCCGGATGCCCCAAAGGAGTCCGCGCCGCGCCTGGGTGGTGAAGGGCAGCTGCCGGTGCAGCCAGCGCTCGCCCTGGGAGATGGGCCGGTCGGCGCGCGGCATCACCCAGGGGGGCGTGCGCTGGAAGAGGGTGAGGTGCCCGACCTGCTTCTGGATGGCGGGCACGATCTGGATCGCCGATGCGCCCGTGCCGATCATGGCGACGCGCTTGCCGCGCAGGTCGTAGTCGTGGTCCCAGCGCGCGGAGTGGAAGACCTTGCCGGGGAAGGTGTCGAGGCCGGGGATGTCCGGCGTCTTGGGGTCGGAGAGCGGTCCGGTCGCGGAGACGACGACATCGGCGGTGAGCTTCCCGCTCGCGCTGTCGATCTCCCACCACAGCTTCTCGCCGTCCCAGCGCAGCTCCTTCACCTCGGAGTCGAACCGGATGTGCGGCCGCAGCCCGAAGGTGTCGGCGACGTTCTCCAGGTACGCCCGGATGTGCTCCTGCCCGGAGAAGGTGCGCGGCCAGTCCGGGTTCGGCGCGAAGGAGAACGAGTAGAGGTGGGACGGCACGTCGCAGGCGCAGCCCGGATAGCTGTTGTCGCGCCAGGTGCCGCCGACCGAGCCGGCCCGCTCCAGGACCACGAAGTCGGTGATCCCCTCGCGCCGCAGCCGGACCGCCGCGCCGAGCCCGCCGAACCCGGACCCGATCACCGCCACTCGTACGTGCTCGTGCTCCCGCTCGGCCATCCCTGCGCCTCCCTTGCCGCGCGACTCTGCCAGTGAACACTGGCGTAATTCGGAGAGTAGAGCTTTCGCGTACTCATGGGTAGGGGTCGGGCGAAGGAAAGTTACCGGCAGTACGACATATGGTTTCCGGCGTGGAGGACGTGCAGAAGGCAGCGACGGGACGCGGCGGCGGCAAGCGCGAGTACCGCATGGAGGAGCTGGCGAAGGCGGCCGGGATCACGGTCCGCACCGTGCGCTTCTACCGGGAGCGCGGCCTCATCAAGCCGCCCCGGCGCGAGGGGCGCATCGCCTGGTACGACGAGACGCACCTCGACCGCCTGCGCACGATCGCGTCCCTGCTGGAGCGCGGCCACACCCTGAACGGCATCAGCGAGCTCTCCGAGGCCTTCGACCGCGGTCGCGACGTCGGCGAACTCCTCGGCGTCCAGCCGACGGAGGAGGTCCCGGTCCGGCTCTCCGCCGCGGAACTCGCCGACTACTTCGCGGACGACGTCACGCCCGAGAACCTCCAGGCCGCCCTCGATCTCGGGTACCTGGGCATCGACGGCGAGGAGATCGTGCACATCAGCCGGCGGCTGCTCGACATCTCGGCGGCGCTCGTGCGGGAGGGTATTCCGCTGGCGGATGTGCTGGCGGCGGCCCGGCGCCTGCGGGAGCATGCGGATGCCATTGCGGCGCTCTTCACGGAGTTGGTGGCGGTGCATGCCTCCGACGGGGATGTTGAGCGGTTGCGGCCGTTGGCGAAGGGTGTGGTGGAGGCGGAGTTGTCGCTGGCGATCGATCGGCGGATGGGGCCGTCGGCGCGATAGCCGGTGGGCCGTCCCGGGCTCTGTGGCGCAACCCCTTCAAGCCTCTGCGGCGTTTGAGCAGCGGGGTCCGGGGCGGAGCCCCGGGGTGTGCGCCGGGGAGCCGTGGCTGGGCTTGGGGCTCTGCCCCATACCCCGCTCCTCAATCGCCGGAGGGGCTTGATGTGGGCAGCCGGAGAGGCTGATGGGGGCAGCCGGAGGGGCTTGAACGGGGCAGCCGGAGAGGTTGGAGGGGCAGCCGGAGGGGTCAAGGGCGGGGTGGGAGTGGGGGGCGGCGGCGGTCGGGGACCGAGGAGTAGTCCGGGGGCGTGGTCGCGCCCTGTTGCGCGAGGAGGTTCAGGGCCAGGTCCACCGCGTCGTCCAGTTGCGCATGGCGGCCCTCCGCCCAGTCGAGGGGCGTGCGCAGCGCCTCGATGTCGGGTTCGACGCCCCGGTTCTCGATGGACCAGCCGTACTGGGGGAACCACGCCGCGTTCATCGGCACCGTGATCACCGTTCCGTCGCCGAGCCGGTGACGCCCGGTCATGCCGACGACGCCGCCCCAGGTGCGCTGGCCGACGACCGGGCCGAGGGCGAGGAGTTTGAAGGCCGCCGCGATCATGTCGCCGTCGGAGGAGGTCGCTTCGTCGGCGAGGGCGACGACCGGCCCGCGCGGGGCGTTCGAGGCGTAGGAGACCGCCTGGGCGTTGCGCGTCAGGTCCCAGCCGATGATCTTTCGGGTGAGTTTCTCGACGACCAACTCGCTGATGTGGCCGCCCGCGTTGCCGCGCACGTCGACGATGAGGGCGGGGCGGGAGACCTCCATGCGCAGGTCGCGGTTGAACTGGGCCCAGCCGGAGCCGCCCATGTCGGGGATGTGCAGGTACCCGCACTTGCCGCCGCTCAACTCCCGTACGACGGCGCGGCGTTTGGCCACCCAGTCCTGGTAGCGCAGGGGGCGTTCGTCGACGAGGGGGACGACCGCGACGCGGCGGGGGCGGCCGCCGCCCTCGGCGGGGGTGAAGGTCAGCTCGACCGTCGTGCCGCCCGCGCCCGCGAGCAGCGGGTAGGGGCCGGTGACCGGGTCGACCGGGCGGCCGTCGACGTGGGTGAGGACGGCGCCGTCGCGGATGCCGGTGCCGGCCAGCGGGGAGCGGGCCTTGGAGTCGGAGGAGTCGCCGGGCAGGATGCGCTGGAGCGTCCAACGGCCTTCACGGCACACGAAGTTGGCGCCGAGGAGGCCCTGCGCGCGCTGGTAGTGCGGCGGGCCCTCGTTGCGGCGGGCGGCGGCCACGTAGGCGTGGGAGGTGCCGAGTTCGCCGAGGACCTCGCGCAGGAGGTCGGCGAACTCGTCGGGGGAGGCGACGCGTTCGACGAGCGGGCGGTACTGGTCGAGGACCGCGTCCCAGTCGATGCCGCACATGTGCGGTTCCCAGAAGTAGGCGCGGATGATCCGGCCCGCCTCGTCGTACGCCTGCCGCCACTCGGCCGCCGGGTCGACCTCGTGCAGGATGCGGCGCAGGTCGATCCAGACGGTGGTGTCGTTGTCGCCGGCCTCGGTGGACGGCACGGCCTCCAGTTCGCCCTCGTCGACGACGACGAGCCGGGAGCCGTCGCCGCTGACCGCGAACCAGTCCATGTGGGCGACGAGGACCGACTTCTTGCCCTTGAGCAGGTCGAAGTGTTCGAGGGTGGGCTGGGCCGAGGGGTCGGCCGGGTTGGCGAACGTCTCGCCGAGCGCGCCCGAGATCGGCCAGCGCAGCCAGACGAGGCCGCCGCCCGCGACCGGGTGCAGCGCCGAGTACTTGGACGCCGAGACGGGGAACGGGACCACGCGGTTGGCGAGCCCCTCGATCTCCACGGTCGGCGTGCCGTCGCCGCCCGCGTCCTCGACGGGGTCCAGGCCGCCCGCCGCGGTCCGCCCGTCGGGGGAGAGCGCGAACGGCGAGGGCGTCGCGGACGACAGCGGTACGAGGTAGGGGCGGCAGCCGAGCGGGAACGAGAGGTCGCCGGTGTGCACGTCGTAGACCGGGTCGAAGCCGCGCCAGGAGAGGAAGGCGAGGTAGCGGCCGTCGCGGGTGAAGACGGGATTCTCGTCCTCGAAGCGGCCGTTGGTGACGTCGACGATCGTCGCGGTCTCGGCCTTGGTGGCGCCGAGGGCGGTGGAGCCGCCGCCCCGGTTGATCCGGGCCATCTTGATCTGGCGCAGCGAGCGGCCGATGCCCGGGTGCGACCAGGTCAGCCAGGATCCGTCGGGGGAGAAGGCCAGGTCGCGGACGGGGCCGTTGGTGGAGCGGATCAGCTCGGTGACGGTGGGCTCCCGCAGTGGTGCCTCGCCGCCCTCCTCCTCGCCGACGTCGATCAGCAGCAGCCGCCCGTCGTTCGAGGCGATCGCGAGGCGTTCGCCCGCCGGGTCGGAGACCAGTTCCTGGACGCGGCCGAGCCGCCCGGAGGCGAACCGGCGCGGGCTGCGGTCGCCGCTGGCCCGCGGCAGGTAGGCGATCTCGACGGCGTCCTCGCCGTCGGCGTCGGTGACGTAGGCGACCTGCCCGCCGGAGCCCAGCATCTCGGGCAGCCGGACGCGGACGCCGGGGGTGTCGGCGATGGTGCGGGCGGGGCCGTCGCGGTGGGTGAGCCAGTAGAGGCTGCCGCGGACGACGACGGCGCTGGCCCGGCCCGTCTCGTCGACCGAGAGCGAGTCGACGTGGCTGGCCGCGGGCACCTGGTAGCCGCGCCGCCCCGCGCGCGGCCCGCCGAGCCGGACCGTCAGCCGGCGCGGCACGGAGTCGGCGGCCAGCGAGTCGAGGATCCGCAGCTCGCCCGCGCACTGGTAGACGACGCGGCTGCCGTCGGTGGAGGCGTGCCGGGCGTAGAAGGCGTCGTGGTCGGTGTGGCGGCGCAGGTCGGTGCCGTCGGGCAGGCAGGAGTAGACGTTGCCGATGCCCTCGTGGTCGGAGAGGAACGCGATGCGGCCGTCCACGAACATCGGGTCGTCGAGGTGTCCGTCGAGGTCGGCGAGGATCCGCTGCCCGTGCACCCACAGCCGGCCCTGCGCGCCGCCCCGGTAGCGCTTCCAGGCGGCGGGCTCGTGCGGCGGCGTGCCGGTCAGGAGCAGCGTCTGCCGCTCGCCGTCGATGTCGGCGACCTGGATGTCGGAGACCGGGCCCCAGGGCAGCTTGCCGCCGGGGGAGCCGTCGGTCGGGACGCTGTAGGCGAAGGTGAAGTACGAGAAGGGCTCGCCGTGCGAGGCGACCGCGAGGACGTGCCCGTCGGGCGACCAGCCGCGCACCTGGGTGTCCTGGCTGCCCCAGTAGGTGAGGCGGCGCGCCGAGCCGCCGTCGACTGGCGCCAGGCAGATCTCCGGGTCGAGGCTGCGCCACGTCGTGTACGCGATGTGGCGGCCGTCGGGGGAGAAGCGCGGGTGGCCGACGCGGGTGCGGTCGACGGTGACCCGCCAGGCCCGCGCCGAGCCGTCGAGCGGTGCCACCCACAGGTCGTCCTCGGCGGCGAAGCACAGCCGCTCGCCGCTGATGTGCGGGAAGCGCAGGTACGCCGGGCCGTCTGCATCCTCGGTTGCCTCAGTCACCTCCTCATGCTTTTCCGCGACGCGGGCTCCGGCAACCGGGGCTCGCGGAGATCGCCGAGAAGGAGTCCGTGGAGAAGATGTGGCGCACGGCACGTACGAAACCGTTTCGTTTCGCTAGAGGTGGGGGTACTTTTATGGCGTACGGATCAGGAGAGGTCAGGTGGGTGTCATGGTGGCGGAGGCAGCGTCGCGCCGCAGCCGGCTCACGCCCGAGCGCGAGGCCGAGCTGTACGGCGCCGTGCTCGAACTTCTCCGTGAGGTGGGCTACGACGCCGTGACGATGGACGCCGTGGCCGCGCGCACGCGGTCCAGCAAGGCCACGCTCTACCGCCAGTGGGGCGGAAAGGCCGAGCTGGTGGTGCGTGCACTGCGAAGCCAGAAGCCGCACTTCGACGAGGTCGACACCGGCTCACTGCGCGGTGACCTCCATGCGATGGCGCTCCGCGAGGACGACTGTCACATGGAGCAGAACAGCGCGCTGATGCGCGGCCTGATGGTGGCCGTGCACGCCAACCCCGATCTCCTCGCGGCGGTCAAGGAATGGATCGTCGAGCCCGAGATGTCGGGCGTCGACCGGATGCTGCGCAGAGCGGTGGACAGAGGGGAGATCCGGGCCGACAACCCGGCGCTCAACTATCTGATCCACATGCTGATCGGAGCGTTCGTCACCCGCACGCTCATCGACGAGCAGCCACCCACGCAGGAATACCTCGCCTCGTACATCGACGCTGTGGTCCTCCCCGCCCTCAGCGCCTGACCCGTTTACCCCACAAGTTCACCTGACGCGCCACCGCTCACGTCGTCGGGCCGATCTCCCCTGCCCTGCTCCACGCCCACGACTGACCGGGAGTACGCCTCCGTGGCCACATTCCTCTACAAGCTCGGCAAACTCGCGTTCCGCCGACGCCACTTCGTCGCCCTGATATGGGTGGCGCTGCTCACCCTCGCGGGTGTCGGCGCCGCGTCCGCGCCGACCGCCGCCTCCAGTTCCTTCTCGATCCCCGGGACCGAGGCGCAGAAGGCCTTCGACCTCCTCGACCAGCGCTTCCCCGGCTCGGCCGCCGACGGGGCGACCGCCCGTGTCGTCTTCCAGGCGCCGGACGGCGAGAAGCTCACCGACGCCGGCAACAAGGCCGACATCCAGGACACCGTCGCCGAGCTGAAGTCGAGCTCGAAGAACGTGGCGTCCGTCGCCGACCCGTTCCTCGCGAAGACGGTCAGCCAGGACGGCACGATCGCGTACGCCTCGGCCTCGTACAAGGTCTCCTCGATGGAGCTGACCGACGCCGACCGGGACGCGCTCCAGGAGGTCATCGACGACGCGCAGAAGACCGGGCTGACCGTCGAGGTCGGCGGTGACGCGCTCCAGGCGATGCCGGAGACCGGCGCCACCGAGATCATCGGCATCGCGATCGCGGCCGTCGTCCTGGTGATCACCTTCGGTTCGCTGATCGCGGCGGGGCTGCCGCTGCTGACCGCGCTGATCGGTGTCGGCATCGGCGTCTCCACCATCACGGCGCTGGCCAGTGTGCTCGACCTCGGCAGCACCACCTCGACCCTGGCGATGATGATCGGCCTCGCGGTCGGCATCGACTACGCCCTGTTCATCGTGTCCCGGTACCGCGCCGAGCTGGCCGAGGGCCGCGAGCGCGAGGAGGCGGCCGGGCGGGCCGTCGGGACCGCCGGTTCCGCCGTCGTCTTCGCGGGCCTCACCGTCGTCATCGCGCTGGTCGGCCTCGCCGTCGTCAACATCCCGATGCTGACCAAGATGGGTGTGGCCGCGGCCGGCACCGTCGCCATCGCGGTGCTCATCGCCCTGACCATGATCCCGGCGATGCTCGGCTACGTCGGCAAGCGGGTGCACGGCCGCAAGGCCCGCAAGGAGCTGGGCGAGGCCGGCGAGGGCAAGGAGCCCAAGGACAACATGGGCACCCGCTGGGCCCGCTTCGTGCTGCGTCGCCCGGTCGCCGTCCTGATCGTGGGCGTCCTCGGTCTCGGCGCCATGGCCGTGCCCGTGGCCTCGCTCGAACTCGGCCTGCCCGACGACGGCGCGCAGCCGACCAGCACCACCCAGCGCAAGGCGTACGACCTGCTCTCCGAGGGCTTCGGGCCGGGCTTCAACGGCCCGCTCATGACGGTCGTCGACGCCAAGGGCTCGGACGACCCGAAGGCCGCCGTCTCCGAGGTGGTCCGGGAGATCAAGGGCACGGACGGCGTCGCCGCGGTCACCCCGCCGACGTTCAACAAGGCGGGCGACACCGCCGTCATCAGCGTCATCTCGAAGTACAAGCCGTCCTCGGTCGACACCGAGAACGTCGTGCACGACATCCGTGACGCCGGAAAGGACATCACGGCGGACACCGGCGCCGAGCTGAGCGTCACCGGCTCCACGGCCATGAACATCGACGTGTCGCAGAAGCTCAACGACGCGCTGATCCCCTACCTGGCGCTCGTCGTCGGCCTGGCGTTCCTGCTCCTGATGGTGGTCTTCCGCTCGATCCTGGTTCCGCTGAAGGCGGCGCTCGGCTTCCTGCTCTCCGTGCTCGCGGCGCTCGGCGCCGTCGTCGCGGTCTTCCAGTGGGGCTGGCTCGGCTCGCTGTTCGGCGTCGAGCAGACCGGTCCGGTCATGTCGATGATGCCGATCTTCATGGTGGGCGTGGTCTTCGGCCTCGCGATGGACTACGAGGTGTTCCTCGTGACCCGCATGCGGGAGGCGTACGTGCACGGGGAGCGGCCCGCGCAGGCCGTCGTCACCGGGTTCAAGCACGGGGCGCGGGTGGTCTCGGCCGCGGCGGTCATCATGATCGCGGTGTTCGCGGGCTTCATCGGGAGCTCGGAGCAGATGGTGAAGATGATCGGCTTCGGTCTCGCCATCGCCGTCTTCTTCGACGCGTTCATCGTGCGCATGACGCTGGTGCCGGCCGTGCTGGCGCTGCTCGGCAAGAAGGCCTGGTGGCTGCCGAAGTGGCTGCAGAAGGCGCTGCCGAACGTGGACGTCGAGGGCGAGGGCCTGCGGACGGCCGAGGACCGTCCGGACGACGAGCGGGAGCTCGTCAGCGCGTGACGCCCTGAGGGGCTCCGGCCGGGGTGACGGTCGTGCTGGTGCGGCGCAGGAAGCGGATCAACGCTTTCGTGTCGAACTGCACGACCGTCACCCCGCTCGGCTTGTGGGGGGCGTGGAACTCGATGACGGTCTGCACGCGCCCGCACGGCCACACGCGCACGCTGCCGCCGGAGACCGGGGCGCGCAGTCCGCGTTCGAGCAGCTCGCGGGGGAAGGCGCCCCATTCGCCGGAGCCGGGCAGGGCGACGTGGACGGTGCCGTGCTCGTGGCGCAGCACGACGGGGACCGCGCGGTGCGCCTCGGGGGAGTCGGTGACGACACGGGCCCGCGCGTATTGCTCTACGTACTGCTCGGCTTCCGTCATGTCATCAAATGTCGCATAAGGCGGTGTGTACAGACCAGGGATGACTGGGCTCAACTGGCGCTGAGACGTTATTGCAAGGCGTTCGCAACAAACCACTATCATCGAACGGTTCACCGAACGCCGGACCGAACGCCGGACCGAACGCCCTTCCCGGACCCCGAGCGGAGCTCCCTGCCATGCATGTCCCTGACGGATTCATCAACGCCCCCGTGTCGGTCGCCACGGGCGTCGTCGCCGCGGGCGCCGTCGCCGTCAGCCTGCGCGGCGCCCGGCGGGAACTCGGCTCCGAGCGGGCCGCGCCCCTCGCGGGCCTGGTCGCGGCGTTCATCTTCGCCGTGCAGATGCTCAACTTCCCCGTCGCGGCGGGCACCAGCGGCCATCTGCTGGGCGGCGCGCTGGCCGCGATACTCGTGGGCCCCTACACCGGGGTCCTCTGTGTGTCCGTGGTGCTGCTCATGCAGGGCGTGTTGTTCGCCGACGGCGGCCTGACCGCGCTCGGCGTGAACATCACCGACATGGCGATCACCACGACCGTCGTCGCCTACCTCGTCTTCCGCGGCCTAGTGAAGCTGCTGCCGCGCACCCGCCGCTCGATCACCGCGGCGTCGTTCGTCGCGGCGCTGCTGTCCGTCCCGGCCGCCGCCGTCGTCTTCACCCTGATCTACGCCATCGGAGGGACGACCGACGTCTCCATCGGCAAGGTCGCCACCGCGATGGTCGGCGTGCACGTCCTCATCGGCATCGGCGAGGCCGTGATCACCGCGCTCACCGTCGGCGCGGTCGTCGCCGTGCGCCCCGACCTCGTGTACGGGGCCCGCGGCCTGCACCAGCCGCTGAAGCTGAAGGTCAACGGGGAGCTGGTCGACGCGCCCGCCCCGGTGGCCACCCCCGTGGCGGCCCGCTCCAGCCGCAAGGTCTGGCTCACCGGCCTCGCCGCCTCCGTCGTCCTCGCCGGCTTCGTCTCCTTCTACGCCTCGGCCGACCCCGACGGCCTGGAGAAGGTCGCCCACGACAAGGGCATCGACAAGAAGACCGAGGAGCACGCCTCCTCCGACTCCCCGCTCGCCGACTACGGCGTGAAGGACATCACCGACGCCCGCCTCTCCGGCGGCCTCGCCGGGGTCATCGGCGTCGGCGTCACCGTCGTCGCCGGAACCGGCGTCTTCTGGGCGCTGCGCAGGCGGCGCACCAGCGACGCGACGTCGACCGAGGTGCCGGCGCGGGAGACGGTGTCCTGACATGGGTGCGGGCCACGCCCACCAGCTCTACCGCGCCGGGACCTCGCCCGTGCACGGACTGCCGCCGCACACCAAACTCGCGGCCGTCTTCTGCTTCGTCCTCGTCGTCGTCTCCACGCCGCGCGAGGCGATGTGGGCCTTCGGCCTGTACGCGGTGCTGCTCGCGGCCGTGGCGTACGCGGCGCGGGTCCCGGCGGGCTTCCTGCTGAAGCGGCTGCTCATCGAGGTCCCGTTCGTGGCGTTCGCCGTCCTCATGCCGTTCGTGGCGGAGGGCGAGCGCGTCCAGGTGCTCGGGATGTCGCTGAGCGAGAGCGGGCTGTGGGGCGCGTGGAACGTGCTCGCCAAGGGCACCCTCGGCGTCGCCGCCGCCGTCCTGCTCGCCTCGACCACCGAACTGCGCGAACTGATCCTCGGCCTGCAACGCCTCAAGCTGCCCCCGCTCCTCGTCCAGATCGCCTCGTTCATGATCCGCTACGGCGACGTCATCACCGACGAGATGCGCCGCATGAAGATCGCCCGCCAGTCGCGCGGCTTCGAGGCGAAGGGCGTCCGGCACTGGGGCGTGCTCGCCAAGTCGGCGGGCGCGCTGTTCATCCGCTCCTACGAGCGCGGGGAGCGGGTGCACCTCGCCATGGTCAGCCGCGGTTACGCGGGGACGATGCCGGTGATCGACGATCTGGCGGCCACCCGCGCGCAGTGGTCGTACGCGCTGACCCTGCCGGGTGCGGCGCTCGTGGTGTGCCTGATGGGATGGACGCTGTGACTGATTCCTCCGTACCCGCCTCCCTGGACGTCTCCGGGCTCGCCTTCGCCTACCCCGACGGGCACCAGGCCCTCTTCGGCGTCGACCTCACCATCGGCAAGGGCGAGCGGGTCGCGCTGCTCGGGCCGAACGGCGCGGGCAAGACGACCCTCGTCCTGCACCTCAACGGCATCCTGACCGGCGGCGCGGGCACGGTCACGGTGGCCGGGCTGCCGGTCTCCGCGAAGAACATGGCGGAGATCCGCCGCAAGGTCGGCATCGTCTTCCAGGACCCGGACGACCAGCTGTTCATGCCGACGGTCCGCGAGGACGTCGCGTTCGGCCCGGCGGCGGCGGGCATGAAGGGCGCCGAGCTGGAGGCGCGGGTCCGCAAGGCGCTCGCGCTGGTCGGCATGGAGGAGTTCGCGGACCGCCCGCCGCACCACCTCTCCTTCGGCCAGCGCCGCCGGGTGGCGGTGGCGACGGTCCTCGCGATGGAACCGGAGATCCTCGTCCTCGACGAGCCGTCCTCCAACCTCGACCCGGCCTCCCGCCGCGAACTCGCCGACATCCTGCGCTCGTTGGACGTCACGGTCCTGATGGTCACGCACGACCTCCCGTACGCCCTGGAGCTCTGCCCCCGCTCGGTGATCCTCAGCGGCGGGGAGATCGTGGCGGACGGGCCGACGGGCGGGCTGCTCGGGGACGCGGACCTCATGGCGGCGCACCGCCTGGAGCTGCCGTTCGGCTTCGACCCGCGGTCGGTGGCGGACCCCGCGATGTGATCGATCATCCGGAATGCGGGGGCGGCGCCCCCTGTTGCACCCTTTCGTGGACACAGCAGTGAACGGCACGACGGCCCCCGGATTCGACGGCGTACGCACGGCCTTCGGTGAGAACTTCGCGGCCCGTGGTGAGCGCGGCGCCGCGCTCGTCGTGTACCGGGACGGCCACCGGATCATCGACCTGTACGCGGGCACCCGGGACGTCGACGGGGACGAGGAGTGGCAGCCGGGGACGGCCCAGCTCCTGCGCTCCGGCACCAAGGGGATCGCCGCCGCGGCGCTGCTCCTGCTCCACCAGCGCGGCGAGCTCGACCTCGACGCGCCCGTCGGCGCGTACTGGCCCGAGTTCAAGGCGCACGGCAAGGAGGACGCCCGCGTACGGGACGTCCTCGCCCACCGGGCGGGGGTGCCCGCCCTCGACCGCCCGTTGACCTTCGCCGAGGCCGCCGACCAGGACCTGGCCGCGGCGGCCGTCGCCGCGCAGGAGCCGTTCTGGGCGCCCGGGACGGACCACGGGTACCACGCGCAGACGTACAGCTGGCTGACGGCCGAGCTGGTGCGCCGCGTCACGGGCCGCACCATCGGGGAGTACGTCGCCGAACGGATCGCGGGCCCGGTGGGCGCCGACGTGTGGATCGGTCTCCCGGACGGGCAGGCCCACCGGGCGGGCCGGGTCGGGCCGGTGGAGCCGCCGGCCACCGCAGAGGGCCTCCGCGCCCGCCCCAAGCGCGCCATCCGCGAGGCGTACGAGAACCCTGAGTCGCTCACCCGCCGCGCCTTCGGCACGATCGCCCCGGCGGCGGACGAGAACGACCCGGCGTACCGCGCGGCGCAACTCGCCGGCTCCAACGGCATCGGCACGGCGGAGGGCCTGGCCCGCTTCTACGCCTCGCTCATCGGCGAAGTCGACGGCGGCGCCCGCCTGTTCACGCCGGAGACGGCGGAGCGGGCCCGCGCGGAACACTCCGCGGGGCCCGACCGCACGCTCATATCGCCGTCCCGCTTCGGCCTCGGCTACATGCTCCACGGCATCGCGTCCCCGCTCCTGTCCCCGCACTCCTTCGGCCACCCCGGCCGCGGCGGCGCCCTCGGCTTCGCCGACCCGGAGACGGGCATCGCCTTCGGCTACGTGACGAACGGAATGCGCACGGGCGTCACGGCGGACCCGCGGGCTCAGGCGCTGGTGAAGTCCCTGCGGGAGGCGCTGAACGCGGGTTAGCGTCCGCGTATGAAGCGATTCGAGGGGTACGGGGTGCTGATCACCGCCGCCGGGCGCGGCATCGGCGCCGCCACCGCGCACCGGCTGGCCGAGGAGGGCGCGAGCGTCCTCGTCAGCGACATCGACGAGGCGGCGGCCGGGAAGGTCGCCGCGGAGATCCGTGAACGGGGCGGTACGGCGAGGGAGTTCGGCTGCGACGTCGGGGACCGGGCCGCCGTCGAGGCGGCCGTCGCGTGCGCCGTCGAGACCTTCGGCCGGCTCGACGTCCTCGTCAACAACGCCTACTCCTGCCATCCCGACGCCCCGCTCTTCGAGGACGAGGACGAGGAGGTGTGGGCCCGCGACCTCGATCTGACCCTCACCGGCGCCTACCGGTGCGCGCGGGCCGCGCTGCCGCACCTGGCCGTCTCCGGCCGCGGCGCCATCGTCAACATCGGTTCCGTGAACGGGATCCAGGACTTCGGCAATCACGCGTACAGCGCGGCGAAGGCGGGGCTCGGGTCCCTGACGCGGACCCTGGCCGGGCACGCCGGGCCGCGGGGCGTGCGGGTGAACCTGGTCGCGCCCGGGACGGTGCGGACCACGGCGTGGGCGGGGCGGGACGAACAGCTCGACCGGATGCGGACGTTGTATCCGCTCGGGCGGGTCGGGGAGCCGGAAGACATCGCGGCGGCGGTGGCGTTCCTGGCGTCCGGGGACGCGGGGTGGGTGACAGGGGTGACGTTGCCGGTCGACGGCGGGACGACCGCGGTCAGCAGTGGCTTCATGGCCCTGCGCGGCTGACGCCACGGGGCTCCGCTGCTCCATCGCCGCAGGGGCTCGAAACGAAAAGGGGTGGACGGGGGCGATCGTCAATGGCCAAGCTGCACGCATGAGTTCACTCGTGCGCCACATCAGCTTCGACTGTGCCGATCCGTATGTCCTGGCGACGTTCTGGGCCGCCGTGCTGGACGCCAAGGTCTCCGACGAGGACGCCCCGGGCGACGACGAGGCGCTGGTCGAGAGCGCGAACGCGACGCTGCTGTTCATCCGGGTCCCGGAGGGCAAGAGCGTGAAGAACCGGGTGCACCTGGACCTCCAGCCCCAGGACCGCAGCCGCGACCAGGAGGTCGACCGCCTGCTGGCCCTCGGCGCCACCCTCCACGAGGACCACCGCCGCCCCGACGGCCGCGGCTGGGTCACCCTCCACGACATCGAGGGCAACGAACTCTGCGTGGAACGCGGCCCGATCCCGGACCACCCGGCCCCCTCCGGCGACTGAGGAGCGGACCACCCTCACCCGGCGTGCAGCATCAGGCCGATGCCCGCCACCACCACACCCGCCGCGACAAGCCTCGCCGCGCCGAACCGCTCCTTGAAGAAGACCGCCCCGATCACCGCCCCGACGATGATCGACGACTCCCGGAGCGCGGAGATCGGGGCGAGGTCCGCGCGGGTCTGGGCCCAGAGAACCAAGCCGTACGCGAGGACCGAGAGCGCCGCGCCCAGCAGCCCCCGCCCCGCGAACGGCCGCAACCGCCCCACCAGTTCGCCGCGCCAGCGGTACACCGCGTACACCGGCACCGCGATCCCCTCCAGCACCATCAGCCACGCGATGTAGCCGACCGACGACCCCGAGGCCCGTACCCCCAGGCCGTCCACCACCGTGTACGACGCGATCGACACGCCCGTCGCCAGCGCCGCGCCCAGCGCCCGCCAGTCCGGCCGCCGCCCCGACCCCCGCAGCCCCCACACCGCGAGCCCCGTCAGCCCCGCGCAGCACACCGCCACGCCCGCCGCCTGCCAGCCGCCCGGCACCTCGCCCGCGAAGACCGCCGCGAGCACCGTCACCACCAGCGGCGCCGTGCCGCGCGCGATCGGGTAGGCCTGCCCGAAGTCGCCGAGCCTGAACGACGTCATCAACAGCGCGTAGTACGCGATGTGCAGGAGCGCCGACGCCACGAGGTAGGGCCACGCCCCCGCCGCCGGTACCGGCGCGAACAACGCCAGGACGAGACCGATCAGCGTTCCGCCGCCCGATATCAGCGTGAAGCCGACCAGCTTGTCCGTGATGTGGTGGGCCAGCGCGTTCCACGACGCGTGGGTCACCGCGGCGAGCAGGACCGCCGCGGTGACCACCGGAGTCATTCGCGCACGTCCACGAGCGCGGCGCCCGCGTGCGCGATCAACTCCTTGGGCTCCATGGGGAAGACGGCGTACGGGCTGCCGGCCGCCGCCCACACCGTGTCGTGCCCGAGCAGCGAACGGTCGGCGAGGACCCGGGTCTTGTGCGCGTGACCGAAGGGCGGGACGCCGCCGATGGCGTACCCGGTGAACTCCCGCACCACGTCCGCCTTCGCACGCGTCACCTTCTCCGCGCCCAGCTCGGCGCGGACGAGGTCCAGGTCGACCCGGGACGCGCCGTCCATCAGGACGAGCACCGGCACCCCGTCCGCCGCGAAGATCAACGACCTGCAGATCTGGCTGAGTTCGCAGCCGATGGCAGCCGCCGCCTCCTGCGCGGTCCGGGTCGCCTCCGGGAAGCGGCGTACGCGCGGGAGGAGCTCGGCCAGGCCCATGGCCTCGGCCGCTTCGGCGAAACGGGGGTGCGCTGCTGTCGTCATGCCCCGCACGCTAGCCCTCCGTGTACGGGGCACGCGACCCTGTTTCGGCCCTCGGTCAGCCGCCCGCCAGCAGCATCTTGCGGACGACCGGACCCGCCGAGTCGCCGCCGTGCCCGCCCTGCTGGACCACGGCCGCCGCCGCGAGGTCGCCCCGGTAGGCCGTGAACCAGCCGTTGGGCTCCTTCTGCCCGTCGACCTCCGCCGAACCGGTCTTCGCGCCCATGTCGGCGCCGAGCCCGGACATCGGCTTCACGGCCGTCCCCGCGACCGCCGTGTAGTGCATCAGGTCGCGCAGCTTCGCGGCCGTCGAGGCGGACAGCGGCTTCGCCGCCTTGGCGAGCGTCCGGTTGTCGACGTCCGGCGAGACCAGGTACGGCTGGCGGAACGTGCCGGACTTCACCGTCGCCGACACCGACGCCATGTTCAGCGGGTTCATCCGGACGCCGCCCTGCCCGATCAGCGAGGCCGCCATCTGCGCCTGCGACTGCACCGGCACCGCGCCGTCGAAGCTCGACACCCCGATCGACCAGTTGTTGAGGCCGAGGCCGAAGACCTGTTGCGCCTGCTTGGTCAGCGAGTCGTCGTCGAGCTTCGGGGCCTGGCTGATGAAGGCGGTGTTGCAGGACGCGGCGAAGCTCGCCTTGAACGTGCCGTTCTTGATCTGGAACTTGTCGTCGTTCTGGAACTTCCAGTGCCCGTACGTGAAGTACTTCGGGCACGGGTGCTTCTTGTCGACGTCCGCGAGGTTCTTGTCGAGCAGCATCGACGCCGTGACGACCTTCATCGTGGAGCCGGGCGCGAGCGAGCCCTGGAACGCCGTGTTGAAGCCGGGGTTGGAGTTCGCCACGGCGAGGATCTCGCCGGTCGACGGCTTCACGACGACGACCGAGGCCTTCTCGCGCGAGCCGACCTCCTTCTCGGCGGTGGCCTGGAGCGCCGGGTCGAGCGTCGTCTTCACGGTGCCCGGCGTGCCCTTGGAGAGGGTCAGCAGCGTCTTGTCGGGCAGCGCGTTCTTGTCCGACTTCCCCTCGGACTTCCCCCGTACGACGCGCAGTTCGACACCGGCGGTGCCGCCCGCCTTCTTGCCGTACTTGTCGCGCAGGCCGTCGACGACGGTGGCGAGCGAGGGGTACTTCTTCGTGTCCAGCTCGTCCCCGGCCCGGTCCACGGCCTTGACCGGCGGGTCGCCGGCCTCGCCGGTCGCCAGGTGGTCGCCCTCCTTCAAGTCCGGGTGCAGCACGGACGGCTGCCAGTCCACGAGGACCTTGCCGTCGCTCTTGCGGCGCTCGGTGGTCAGCGCCGAGTCGTACGCGAACGGCTTGGTCAGCTCGGCCGACGACGTCCCGGAGCCGTTGCCGTCCTTGTACTTCACCGTGGACGTGACGTGGAAGGGCAGGCCGGCGCCCTTGCGGGTGCCGGGCGTGAGCTTCAGCCCGGTGAGGTGGGCGTCCTCGGCGAGGGCGGCGAGCGCCTTCTTCGCGGCGGTGGGGTCGTTCGTGTACGTGGCGGCCTTCGCGGCGTCCCCGGCCTGCCACGCGGTGAGGAACCCCTCGGCGGTGGCCCGTACTTCCTTCGCGGAGGGCGGGCCCGTCGGCACCTCGGGCCTGCCGTCGTCCGCCGATGCGGAGGTGCTGCCCGTCGACTCCCCGTTCCCGATCAGGGCGTACGCGCCGACGCCGGCCCCGATCACGGCGACGGCGGCGACGCCACCGATCACCAGGGCGTTCGTGTTGCGCCGCGTCTCACCGCGACGCCTGCCTCTGCTGCCCACCTGAGTCCTCCGGAGATCTACGGGTGGCCCAGGGTACGGGGTGGTCCTGAGCGCACTTTCCACAGGACTGAACGACGTGGTAGTGGCGGCGGATGCGTCTGTTCGCCCTTGTTGAGGCTTTGTTACGCCCTGATGCGTATGTCCTCTACGTACCCGACCGCAGCACCGTCGCGACGATCGGGCCCGCCGCGTCGCCGCCGTGTCCGCCGCGCGGCACCGTCGCCGCGGCCGTGACGTCGCCGGTGTAGCCCGCGAACCAGGAGTTGGCGTCGCCCTGCCCGTCGACCTCGGCCGAGCCGGTCTTGGCGCCCTTGTCGCCGGGGACGTTCGCCATGGCCGTGGCGGCGGTGCCGCTGGTCGCGGTCAGCCGCATCATCTGCCGGAGCTGGTCGGAGGTGCCGGGCCGCAGGCCCTTCGCCGTGGCGAGCGGGTGGTCGTCGACCTTGCGGGAGACGAGGACGGGCTGGTGGAACGTGCCGGTGATGGCGGTCGCCGTGACGGACGCCATGTTGAGCGGGTTCATCTGGACCTTGCCCTGGCCGATCATCGCGGCGGCGTCGTCGGAGTCGCCGGGCAGCTCCACGGAGCCGTCGCGGGAGACGATCCCCGTCTTCCAGTCCTTGCCGAGGCCGAACCGGTCCTCCGCCTCCGCGGCGAACTTCGCCGCGCCCAGGTCGTCGGAGAGCTTGATGAAGGCGGTGTTGCAGGACCGCGCGAAGCTGTCGGCGAGCGTCGCGTTCTCGTTGGCCCGCAGGCCCTTGAGGTTGCGGAAGGTCTGGCTCATGGCGACGGCCGAATCGGGGCAGGGCGCCGGGCCGTTCGCCGAGGTGACCCGGTTGTCGATCAGCGCCGCCGCGGTGAGGATCTTCATCACGGAGCCGGGCGCGGTGCCGCCCTGGAACGCCGCGTTGAACTCGCCCTTCGCCTGGTTGGCGACCGCCAGCACCTCACCGGTGGACGCCTTGACCGCCACCACGGACGAGTCCGGGTACTTCCTCACGGCCTGCTCGGCGGCCGCCTGCGTGGTCGCGCTGATCGTCGTGCGCAGTTTGCCGGGCTCGCCCTCGGCGAGCGTGAGGAGCGTCTTCGCGGTGGTGGTCTCCCCGTTCGCGTCGGTCCGCTCCACGTACGTCTCGATGCCGGACGAACCCCCGGCGGAATCCCCGTACTTGGCGCGCAGCTGGTCCAGGACGGGGCCGAGGGAGGGGTACTTGTCCTTCGTCAGCACCGTCCCGTTCCGGTCGACGGCCTCGATCGACGGCACGGCCGCCTCACCGGTGACGAGCGTGTCGCCCGCCTTCATCGCGGGGTGCACCAGGGTCGGCGACCAGTCGACCAGCGCCCGCCCGGTGGTCTTGCCGCGGACGACCGTCAGCGAGGAGTCGTACGCCATCGTCTTCGTCCTCTTGCCGTACGTGACGGTGGCCTTGACGTGGAAGGCGACCTTCGCGCCGTCCGCCTTCGTCGCCGTCAGTTCGGTGCGGGTGATGTGCGCCCTGTCGTGCCAGTCCTCCAGGACGCGCATCGCGTTGTCGGCGTAGTCCGTGAGCCGCGCCGCGGCCGCCGGATCGTTCTTCGCCCACGCCTCCAGGAACTGCTCCGACGTCTCCTTCACCTCGTCGCCCGACGGCGGCCCCGACTTGTACTCCGAGCCCTGCGACGACACGGTGTTCCCGCCCGTGACCGCCGTGACGAGGTTGTACGCCCCGTACCCCGCGCCGCCCACCATCACGGCGAACACCCCGCCGACGACGGCGACCTTGGCCCCCTTGCGCATGAAGCGCCCCCTCCCCAGGTTTACGGAAGGGACTGTAAGCACGTCGGGTGGCCGGAGAGCCGCGAGTTCCGCAGATGATGTCCGAAGGTGTCCGGATTGAGATCACAAAACTGACCGAAAGCGACTCACACCCAGGTGTCCAGCCACATCCGTGAACGCCAGGAGTCGATCGGGATCGCGTCGCCGGTGTAAATGGGCCAGAAGTAGATGAAGTTCCAGGCGATCAGCAGGACCAGCGCGCCCGCGCCCGTCGCGCCGATCACCCGGCGGCGCTCCGACGAGCCCGGTTTGCCGATGATCGCGCCGAGCATCATCGCCAGGGCCAGGCAGAGGAACGGGGCGAAGACGACCGCGTAGAAGTAGAAGATCGTGCGCTCCTGGTAGTGGAACCAGGGGAGGTAGCCCGCCGCGATGCCGCACAGGATCGCGCCCGCCCGCCAGTCGCGGCGGAAGAACCAGCGCCACAGCACGTACAGGAGCGCGAAGCAGGCCGCCCACCACAGCAGCGGCGTGCCGAGCGCGAGGACCTCGCGGGCGCACTTCTCGGTGGCGTCGACGGGGCACCCCTGTGCGCCGGGCTTCGGCGACTCGTAGAAGTACGAGACCGGGCGGCCGTCGACCATCCAGCTCCACGGGTTGGACTGGTAGGTGTGCGGCGAGCTGAGGTTGGTGTTGAAGTTCCACACCTCGTGCTCGTAGTGCCACATGCTGCGCACCCAGTCCGGCAGCCACGTCCAGTTGCCGCCCTTGCCGTCGGTCACCGCCCAGTTGCGGAAGTAGCCGCCGGAGCCGTCGTCGGGGGAGAGGATCCAGCCGAGCCACGACAGCACGTACGTGGCGACGGCCACCGGGACCGTCGAGACGAACGCCGGGACGACGTCCCGCTTCAGCACCGCCAGGTACGGGCGCCGGGCCCCCGCCACCCGCCGCGAACCCACGTCCCACAGCACCGACATCAGGGCGAAGGCGGCGAGGAAGATGAAGCCGTTCCACTTCGTCGCGGCGCCGAGCCCGAGGCACAGCCCCGCGAGCAGCCGCCACGGGCGCCACCCCAGGCGCAGCGTCTCGGCGACCTCGGCGTCGGGGCGCGGCAGGCCGCGCTCGTCGACGGGCAGCGCGGCGGCCAGCCGTTCGCGCGAGCGCTCCCGGTCGAGCACCAGGCAGCAGAACGCCGCCACCACGAAGAAGACCAGTACCGAGTCGAGCAGCGCGGTGCGGCTCATCACGAACGCGAGCCCGTCGACGGCGAGCAGGCCGCCCGCCAGGCAGCCGAGGAACGTGGAGCGGAAGATGCGCCGCCCGATCCGGCAGATCATCAGCACGCACAGCGTGCCGAGGACCGCCGTCATGAACCGCCAGCCGAACGGGTCGAACCCGAACATCCACTCGCCGATGCCGATGACGTACTTGCCGACCGGCGGATGCACGACGTACGAGGCGTCGTGCGGGATGGGCACGTCTCCGCCCGTGGCCAGGATCTTGTCGTTGGCGTCCTTCGGCCAGTTCACCTCGAAGCCGCGGTGGATGAGCGCCCACGCGTCCTTCGCGTAGTACGTCTCGTCGAATATCACCGCCTTCGGGCTGCCCAGGTTCCAGAACCGCGCCAGGCCCGCGACGAGCGTGACCAGCAGCGGCCCCGCCCAGCCGACGATCCGCTCCGCCTGCGCCGCGCTGAACCGGCTGAGCCCGAACGACGCCCACAGGCGGCTGCCGAGCGGCGGGAACGGCGGCACCAGGCGCGTGCCCACGTCACCGCTTCTGGCCGTCTTCTCCCCAGCCCGGTATCCGAACCCGCGCAGCCCGCGCAGCCACGACGACTGCTCCGGCTCCGCGGTGGCGGCCTGCTCGGTCGGTGCGCTGGTCGGAGTCGCCCCGGACGACGACGCGGTACTGGTCACGCGCGCCATCGTAGGGAACCCGACTGTGCGAGTCCTGTCGCCCGCCCCTGCGAGACTGGAACAGTGACAGGAACCGCAGAATCCCCCGGAACCCTTGTACTGGCCGGCACCCCGATCGGTGACGTGTCGGACGCGCCGCCGCGGCTCGCCCAGGAGTTGGCCACCGCCGATGTCGTCGCCGCCGAGGACACCCGGCGCACGAAGCGGCTCACGCAGGCGCTCGGGGTGCAGGTCGGCGGGCGTGTCGTGTCGTACTTCGAGGGCAACGAGGCGGCCCGTACGCCGGAGCTGGTCGAGGCGCTGGCCGGCGGGGCGCGGGTGCTGCTCGTGACGGACGCGGGGATGCCGTCGGTGTCCGACCCCGGGTACCGGCTCGTCGCGGCGGCCGTAGAGCGGGACATCCGGGTCACGGCCGTGCCCGGCCCGTCCGCGGTGCTCACCGCCCTCGCCCTCTCCGGCCTCCCGGTCGACCGGTTCTGCTTCGAGGGCTTCCTGCCGCGCAAGGCGGGCGAGCGCCTCTCCCGCCTCAAGGAGGTCGCCGAGGAGCGCCGCACCCTCGTCTACTTCGAGGCGCCGCACCGCCTCGACGACACCCTCGCCGCGATGGTCGAGGCGTTCGGCGAGGAGCGCCGCGCCGCCGTGTGCCGCGAGCTCACCAAGACGTACGAGGAAGTGAAGCGCGGCCCCCTGAAGGAACTGGCCGAGTGGGCCGCCGAGGGTGTGCGCGGCGAGATCACCGTCGTCGTCGAGGGCGCCCCGGAGAAGTCCGGCGACGACCTCACCCCCGATGAGCTGGTGCGCAGGGTGCGGGTGCGCGAGGAGGCGGGGGAGCGGCGCAAGGAGGCCATCGCCGCCGTCGCGGCCGACGCCGGGCTGCCCAAGCGCGAGGTGTTCGATGCCGTCGTGGCGGCAAAGAATGCGGCTCGGACCACCCCATAAGGGCGTAAAGGACTAACCTGAAAGGCAAAGCGAAGACCGCGCGCCGGGGCCTTTTCGGCAGGGAAAAGCCAAATCGAATCCAACAGTCGACAGGTCTTTTGCGCTCGGCCCCACGGAGGCGTCCACTGGTTGAAGGGGACGCACCCGTCCCCACGCTGCGTGAGCGCAGCGTTTGTCCAGCGGGCAAGAGGAGCTGGCATGAGCGAGTTCGCGGTCTCCAAGACACCCATCGGTGCACAGACGCCCCCGGTACCGGCAACGCCTCGCGGCACGGCGACATCCATCGCCCACGAGTCGTACTCCTTCGCCTGCATGCGCTGCGGGCACGGCTGGGAGCAGTCCTACGAGATAGAGCACCACGTCGACGGGGACGGTGCGGAGTTCGTCATGTACGTCGTCGAGGGCGAGCGGGTGCCGTCGCCGCTGACCCGGCCCACGTGCCTGAACTGCGGGGGCCACGTCGTACGCATCATGCGCGCCGGCCGGGTCTCCTCCGCCCGGGACGCGCTCCAGCACCACCGCACCCCGCAGGCCGGCCCCGTCGAGGTGCCGGAACCGGACGCGGCGGAGCGCGAAGGACACCACTGGCACCTGTCGGACCTCCTGCACCCCTTCAGCCACCACAAGCGGGACGCATGAGCGCGGCTTCGTAGGATCGGGGGCATGAGCCCCAGCACCAAGGACGTCACCCCGCCGCCGCTGCCCGCGCCCCTGGAGTGCGAGGTCGCCGACTCCCACACCCACCTGGACATGCAGGCGGGCACCGTGGAGGAGGCCCTCGCCAAGGCGGCGTCGGTGGGTGTGACCACGGTCGTGCAGGTCGGCTGCGACCTCGCGGGCTCGCGGTGGGCCGCCGAGACGGCCGAGGCGCATGCCGCCGTGCACGCGACCGTCGCCCTGCACCCCAACGAGGCGCCGCGCATCGTGCACGGCGACCCCGACGGCTGGTCCCGGCAGGGGGCGCGGGAAGCCCTCGGCGACGCGGGCCTCGACGAGGCGCTCGCCGAGATCGACCGCCTCGCGGCGCTCCCGCACGTGAAGGGCGTCGGCGAGACCGGCCTCGACTACTTCCGTACGGGGCCCGAAGGCAAGGCGGCGCAGGAGAAGTCGTTCCGCGCCCACATCGAGATCGCCAAGCGGCACGGCAAGGCCCTGGTGATCCACGATCGCGAGGCCCACGCGGACGTGCTACGCGTCCTGAAGGAAGAGGGCGCGCCCGAGCGCACGGTCTTCCACTGCTACTCCGGCGACGCCGAGATGGCTCAGATCTGCGCCCGCAACGGCTACTTCATGTCGTTCGCGGGAAACATGACGTTCAAGAACGCGCAGCCGCTGCGCGACGCGCTCGCGGTGGCCCCGCTCGACCTGGTCCTCGTCGAGACGGACGCGCCGTTCTTGACCCCCGCCCCGTACCGCGGTCGGCCTAACGCCCCGTATCTCATTCCGGTCACGCTGCGGGCCATGGCCGCGGTCAAGGACGTCACCGAGGAAGCCCTCGCGACGTCGGTCTCCGCCAATACCGCGCGCGCCTTCGATTACTGAGCGATAACGGTCGGGCGTGCTCACGTCCGGTCAGCTCCGGGCAAAGTCGCGACGCAGCGTAGTCGTGGTGCTTTGTTGAGTGACGACTGCTCCGCTAGGTTCTGCTCGCCCGATCCGGACCCTCCCGGGCCCGGACAGCCGTGAGTGCCTTGAGCCTGGAGCGTCGTCGTGAGTCATACGCCGCAGGAGACGTACGAGCCGCCGTACGAGCCGTACTACGGCGCGTACGACGGGTACGAGGGGCACGAGGGGGCGGCGCACGGTGCCTCGTACGAGGCCCAGGACTTCGCGGCCGCGCCGACCGAGCCGTGGCTGCCGCAGCCGACGGCGACGCCCGAGACCGGGCCCGCCCCCGAACCGGCGGCCGCGCCCCCCGGCGGGCGGGCCGCCGCGCGCCGCTCGGCGCGGCGCAAGAAGGCGGCGCCGCGGCCCGACGGGCTGCGCAAGCTGGTGCCGCAGGCCCTCGTCGTCGCGTTCCTCGCGGGCGGCACCTCCGCGTTCGTCGCCGACGACAAGGCGATCCGCCTCAGCGTCGACGGCAAGGAACGCACCCTGCACACCTTCGCCGACGACGTCACCGAACTCCTCGCCGACGAAGGCGTCGACGTCGGCGAGCACGACGTCGTGGCACCCGGCGCGGACGCCGCCCTCGCCAGCGGCGACGAGGTCGCGGTCCGCTACGGGCGGCCCGTCCGGCTCACCCTCGACGGACAGCGCCGCGAGGTGTGGACGACGGCGCAGACCGTGCACGGCGCGCTCAAACAGCTCGGGGTGCGGGCGGAGGGCGCGTACGTCTCGGCCTCCCGCTCCCAGCGGATCGCCCGGCACGGCCTGGCCCTCGACGTCCGCACCGAGCGCAGCGTCACGATCATGGCCGACGGCAACCGGCGCACCATCCGCACCAACGCGGCGACCGTGCGGGAGGCCGTCGCGGACGCGGGCGTCACGCTGCGCGGGCAGGACACCACGTCGGTGCCGCAGAACGGCTTCCCGCGCGACGGGCAGGTCATCACGGTGATGCGGGTGACCGGCTCCAAGGAGGTGCGCGAGGTGCCGATCCCGTACGCGACCGAGCGCACGGAGGACGACTCGCTGTTCCAGGGCACGGAGGTCGTCACGCGGGCCGGGGAGCCGGGGATGAAGCGGGTCACCTACGCGGTGCGGACGGTCAACGGGGTCAGGATGAAGCCGCGCCGGATCAAGCAGGAGGTCGTGCGGGAGCCGCAAACGCAGGTGGTGCGGGTGGGCACGAAGACCATGCCGGACTCGGTGGCCGGCGCGGACTCCCTGAACTGGTCCGGGCTCGCGGCGTGCGAGTCGGGTGGGCGGCCGGGGGCGACGGATCCGTCGGGGACGTACGGGGGGCTGTACCAGTTCGACACGCAGACGTGGCAGAGCCTCGGCGGCTCGGGGCGCCCCCAGGACGCGCCTGCCTCCGAGCAGACCTACCGCGCCAAGAAGCTCTACGTCAGCCGCGGCGCCTCCCCGTGGCCCCACTGCGGCTCCCGCCTGTAACGGGGTGACACCCCCGGGGCTCCGCCCCGGACCCCGCGCCTCAAACGCCGGCGGGGCTGGATGGGGGCTGCGGTCCCGGGTGTGGGTTGATGGAGCCCCTGCGGCGATTGAGCAGCGGGGTCCGGGGCGGAGCCCCGTGGCCGTGAGGTCGCGGGGTGGGCACGGCTACCCTTGAACGGTGAGTAGCACAGAGCCTCAGGGTCCCCTTCTCGGCGCCGCGGACATCCGCGAACTCGCCGCGGCGCTGAACGTCCGGCCGACCAAACAACGCGGCCAGAACTTCGTCATCGACGCCAACACCGTCCGCCGCATCGTCCGCACCGCGAACGTGACCGAGGACGACGCCGTCGTCGAGGTGGGACCCGGTCTCGGCTCACTCACCCTCGCGCTCCTCGAAGCCGCCCGCCACGTCACGGCGGTCGAGATCGACGACGTGCTCGCCGCGGCGCTCCCCGCCACGATCGAGGCCCGCCTCCCGGCGAAGAAGGACGCCTTCGACCTCGTCAACGTCGACGCGATGCAGGTCACCGAGCTCCCCGGCCCCGCCCCCACGGCACTCGTCGCGAACCTCCCGTACAACGTCGCCGTGCCCGTCCTGCTGCACATGCTCGACACGTTCCCGACGATCGAGCGGACACTGGTGATGGTGCAGGCCGAGGTCGCCGACCGGCTCGCCGCCGGGCCCGGCTCCCGCGTCTACGGCGTCCCGTCCGTGAAGGCCAACTGGTACGCGGAGGTCAAGCTCGCCGGCCGGATCGGCCGCAACGTCTTCTGGCCCGCCCCGAACGTCGACTCCGGCCTCGTCTCCCTCGTCCGCCGCGCCGAACCGATCCCCACCACCGCCTCCAAGGCGGAGGTCTTCGCGGTCGTCGACGCCGCCTTCGCCCAGCGCCGCAAGACGCTGCGCGCCGCGCTCGCCGGGTGGGCGGGTTCGGCGCAGGCCGCCGAGGAGGCGCTGGTCGCGGCGGGCGTCTCCCCGCAGGCGCGCGGCGAGGCGCTGACCGTCCACGAGTTCGCCCGGATCGCGGAGGCCAGGAACCAGTGAGTGCGACCGTACGCGTACCCGCCAAGGTCAACGTCCAGCTCGCCGTCGGCGGCGCCCGCGCGGACGGCTTCCACGACCTGGCGAACGTCTTCCTCGCCGTGGGGCTGTACGACGAGGTGACGGTGTCGGAGGCGGACGCCTTCGCGCTGACCTGCACGGGTCCGGGGTCCGACCAGGTCCCGCTGGACCGTACGAACCTCGCGGCCCGTGCCGCGTTCGCCCTCGCCGAGCGCCACGGTCTCGGCGAGCCCACCGTCCGTATCCACATCGCCAAGGACATCCCGGTCGCCGGGGGCATGGCGGGCGGCTCCGCGGACGCGGCGGGCGCGCTGGTCGCCTGCGACGCGCTCTGGGGCACGAACGCGTCCCGCGAGGAACTCCTCGACATCTGCGCCGAGCTGGGCAGCGACGTGCCGTTCAGCCTGGTCGGCGGGGCGGCGCTCGGCACCGGGCGGGGCGAGAAGCTTCAGCCGCTCGACGTGGGCGGGGAGTTCTGGTGGGTGTTCGCCGCGGCGGACGGCGGGCTGTCCACCCCGGCGGTGTACGGCGAGTTCGACCGCCTCAGCCCCGACGCGCCCCCGGAGCCCGTCGCCGCGCCCGCCCTCCTGGAGGCGCTGCGCACCGGCGACGTGGAGGCGCTCGCCGCCACGGTCACCAACGACCTCCAGCCCGCGGCGCTCTCCCTCTTCCCGTCCCTGAAGGACACGCTTGAGGCGGGTACCTCGGCGGGGGCGCTGGCCGCGCTCGTCTCGGGGTCCGGGCCCACGACGGCGTTCCTCGCGGGTGACGAGTCCTCGGCGCGGAAGGTTGCGGCGGCCCTGGCCGGGTCGGACCTGTGCCGCACGGCCCGCGTGGCCCCATCCCCCGCCCCGGGCGCCACCCTCCTCTAACCCCCTGGGGCTCCGCCCCAGACCCCGCTCCTCAATCGCCGGAGGGGCTTGATGTGCCGGGCCCCTGCTCTCCACCTGCCGGAGGGGCGTGATGCGCCGGCCACCTGCTCCTCAATCGCCGGAGGGGCTGAAAAGCCTCAAGCACCGGCGGGGCTGAAGAAGCCCCGCGACACATCGAGCCCCTCCGGCGATTGAGAAGCAGTGCTGGCACGCATCGAGCCCTGCCGGCCCACATCGAGCCCCTCCGGCGATTGAGGAGCGGGGTTCGGGGCGGAGCCCCGAGGGCGTGGGAACGGGTGACCGGCGGCTTCGGCGTGCCGACTACGCTGGAGGACTGGCCCACCCCCCCCGGAGCGGAGCGAAATGGCAGTCAATCTGGTCAACGTCGAAAACGTCTCGAAGGTCTACGGCACCCGTGCCCTCCTCGACGGCGTCTCCCTCGGCGTACAAGAAGGCGACCGGATCGGCGTGGTCGGGCGCAACGGGGACGGCAAGACCACCCTCATCCGCATGCTCGCCAAGCTGGAGGACGCCGACACCGGCCGCGTCACCCACAGCGGCGGCCTGCACCTCGGCGTCCTCACCCAGCACGACTCCCTCGACCCGGCGGCCACCGTCCGCCACGAGGTCATCGGTGACATGGCCGACCACGAGTGGGCCGGCAGCGCCAAGATCCGCGACGTGCTGACGGGGCTCTTCGGCGGGCTCGACCTGCCCGGTTTCCCGCAGGGCCTGGACACCGTCATCGGTCCGCTCTCCGGCGGCGAGCGCCGCCGTATCGCCCTCGCCAAGCTCCTCATCGCCGAACAGGACCTGATCGTCCTCGACGAGCCGACCAACCACCTCGACGTCGAGGGCATCTCCTGGCTCGCCCAGCACCTGCGCGCCCGCCGCTCCGCGCTCGTCTGCGTCACCCACGACCGCTGGTTCCTCGACCAGGTCTGCACCCGCATGTGGGACGTGCAGAAGGGCGACGTGTACGAGTACGAGGGCGGCTACAGCGACTACGTGTTCGCGCGCGCCGAGCGCGAGCGCATCGCCGCGACCGAGGAGGCCAAGCGGCAGAACCTGGTCCGCAAGGAGCTGGCGTGGCTGCGCCGCGGCGCCCCGGCCCGCACCTCCAAGCCCCGCTTCCGCGTCGAGGCCGCCAACGAGCTGATCGCCGACGTCCCCGAGCCGCGCGACAAGAGCGAGCTGATGAAGTTCGCCAACGCCCGGCTCGGCAAGACCGTCTTCGACCTTGAGGACGTCACCGTCACCGCCGGACCGAAGGTGCTGCTCAAGCACCTCACCTGGCAGCTCGGCCCCGGCGACCGCGTCGGCCTGGTCGGCGTGAACGGCGCGGGCAAGACGTCCCTGCTGCGCGCCCTCGCCGACGCCGCCCGCAGCGACGGCGACGTGCAGCCCGCAGCCGGGAAGATCGTCGTCGGCAAGACCGTCCGCCTCGCCTATCTCTCCCAGGACGTCACCGAACTGCCCGCCACCCTGCGGGTGCTGGAGGCCGTCCAGCAGGTCCGCGACCGCGTCGACCTCGGCAAGGGCCGGGAGATGACCGCGGGCCAGCTGTGCGAGCAGTTCGGCTTCGCGAAGGACAAGCAGTGGACGCCGGTCGGCGACCTGTCCGGCGGTGAGCGCCGCCGCCTCCAGCTGCTGCGCCTGCTCATGGACGAGCCGAACGTCCTGTTCCTCGACGAGCCGACCAACGACCTCGACATCGAGACGCTGACCCAGCTGGAGGACCTGCTCGACGGCTGGCCCGGCTCGATGGTCGTCATCTCCCACGACCGGTTCTTCCTGGAGCGCACCACCGACAACACCTTCGCCCTGCTCGGCGACGCCACCCTGCGGATGCTGCCGCGCGGCATCGACGAGTACCTGGAGCGCAGGCAGCGCATGATCGAGGCCGCGTCCCCCGCGCCCGCGGCGGCGCCCGCCGCGGCCGAGAAGGCGGGCCCCTCGGCGGCGGACGCGCGCGCCGCGAAGAAGGAGCTCCAGAAGGTCGAGCGGCAGATGGACAAGATCTCCGAGAAGGAGACCAAGTTGCACACGCAGATCGCCGACAACGCCACCGACTTCGAGAAGGTCGCGAAGCTGGACGCGGAGCTGCGTGAACTCGTCGCCCAGCGCGAGGAGTTGGAGATGCGCTGGCTGGAGCTCGCCGAGGACGCGTGACGGTGCGGACGGCGGGGGCGCCCGCGTGCCCGCCGCGCCGGCGTGCCGGGTGATAGAAAGGCCGCTGGTACGTCAGTAGGAACTGGGGGGAGTGCTGATGACTCAGCCGCCCAACTGGCCGCCGCCCGGCGGATTCGACAGGCACATACCGCTCCCGCCCGAGCTGCCCCCGGCCCCGCCGCGGGAGCGGCCCGGTCACGACTACGCGGAACGGCCCCCGCGGCACGACCCGTCCGCACGCCCGACGCGCTCACCGGGTCAACCGTCGTCCGGAGATCAGCCGAACGAGGAGCAGTCGCACGCGCACCGGCCCCAGCCGCCCGCACGGCAGCCGTACGGCCACCAGCAGCCCGACGCGCCGCAGCACCCCGACGGCCGACCGCACCCCGACGAACCGCAACAGCCCGATCCGCCGCGGAAGTTCGGCGGCGGCAGGCTCTCGCCGCTGGCGTTCATCGGCGCCGGTGTCCTGGCCGTCGCCCTGATCGCCGGCGCCGTCACCTACGTCGCGGTGTCCGGCGACGACACCGGAACGGGCTCCGCGGCCCGCGGCAAGGACGGCGACGGCTACGACGGTTCCGCGGCGGAGCGGCCCCCGGCCGACCCGTCCGCCGGGAACACGCTGCGGCTGGCCGCGCCGAAGGTGGCCAAGCGCCAGGTGGACAGCGTCAAGGGGTCCTGGCTGAGCGGCGGTACGTACGCGAAGGCGGAAGTGAACCGGATCGTCGGCCACGACGCGGACACCGGCAGGAAGACGTGGACGCTGCCGCTGCCGGGACAGTCGTGCGCGGGGACGGCGGGCGTCTCCGACGACGGGTACGCCGCCGTGGTCAGCGAGGACGGCAAGCGGTCCGCGGACCACAAGCCCCGGCCCTGCACCCGGATCACCGTCTTCGACCTCAACACCGGGGACGAGGTCTGGTCGAAGACCGTGCGGCAGGGCACCAAGGACCGCCGGTTCGAGGAGCTCTCGATCTCGGGCGGCACGCTCGCGGCGGGCGGCGCGTTCGACGGCGGCGCCGCCTTCGACCTCAGGACCGGCCGGATCCTGTGGCAGCCGGACACCGGCAGCTGCCAGGACCTCGGCTACCGGGGCGGCGCGCGCCTCGTCGCCGTCCGCAAGTGCGGCGGGTACGGCGACGAGCAGTACCAGGTGCAGCTCCTGGACCCGACGACGGGCGGACCCAAGTGGTCCTACGCGCTGGCCACCGGCCCGACCACCGTGCAGGTGCTGTCCACGAGGCCGGTCGTCGTCGGCATCGGCGCCGGGGACAACGCGTCGGGGACGATCGACGAGATCCTCACCATGGACGACCGCGGGAAGCTGACCTCGAAGTTCGCCGTCGACCCCGAGAAGTACGACCTCGGGTGCGAGGCGGGGAAGACCGAGGGCTGCGCGAAGACCACGGTCGGCAACGGGCGCGTCTACCTCGCGACCCGGCAGCGGTCCGCCACCGGCAGCACCGGGGCCACCGGGAAGACCGCGAAGTCCGGTGCGGGCAACGAGATCGTGTCGTACGACCTGGAGACCGGCAAGCGCACCGGTGACCGCGTAGCGGGCGGCAGGTACGACATCTTCCCGATGCGGATGGACGGCGGGAACGTGCTGGCGTTCAAGACGGGGGTGTACGGCGAGGGCAGCGAGGTCGTCACGATCGACCCCCGCACCAGGAAGCAGCGCACGCTGCTCAGGACCCCGGACACGGAGGACGTCCAGGACGCGATCACCAGCATGGCGCCGGGTCAGTCCACCACCGAACTCCACTACGCCAACGGCAGGTTGTTCCTGGGTGCGGCCGTGATCAGTGCTCCGTACGGCAAGGACGACAAGCGGTACACGGCACTCGGATTCAGCACCGGCTGAGCACTGCCTTTGAGCTCCTGTACCCCCAAACATCCCTCAATGGACTGGATTTCAGCATTCAGGGCCGCTTCTGGCCGGTAGGGGGCGCGCAACCTCGAACAAGCGTGTAGCTTCCGGGGGATGAAGAAGGACGGGGAGTCGGGGGGCTCGCCTGTCCTTGGGGGGCCCGGGGGTTCGCGGGGACACCCGGGGTGGATTGGGGGGTTGGCCCGATGGGAGTGCGGCTGATGGTGGTCGACGACCACCGACTGCTCGCCGAGGCGCTGGCCTCGGCCCTGAAGCTGCGCGGGCACCGGGTGCTCGCGGCGGCCGCACCGGCGGCCGGTGCGGCGGAACTCGTCATCTCGCGGGCGCCGGAGGTCTGCCTCCTGGGCACCGCGACCCCCGCGGAGCCGGGCACGTTCGACCCGGTGGTCCGTATCAAGCGGGAGCGGCCGCAGGTGGCGGTGGTGGTGCTCGGCCCCGTTCCGTCCCCGCGCGGCATCGCGTCGGCGTTCGCGGCGGGTGCCTCCGGCTACGTACGGCACGACGAGCGCATAGAGGGTGTGGAGCGCGCGCTGATGAAGGCGCGGGCGGGGGAGGCGGCGGTGGCGCCGGCGCTGCTCCAGGGCGCGTTCGGGGAGTTGCTGAATCCGGCGGCGCAACCCGACGACGAGGGGCAGCGGTTGCTCCAGATGCTCACGCCGCGCGAGGTGGAGGTGCTGGTCAGAGTCGCGGACGGCGAGGACACCCGGCTGATCGCGGCGGGCATGGGCATCGCCCCGTCCACGGCCCGCACCCACGTGCAGCGCGTCCTGATG
This sequence comes from Streptomyces sp. BYX5S, assembly GCF_054724165.1. Taxonomy (NCBI): domain Bacteria; kingdom Bacillati; phylum Actinomycetota; class Actinomycetes; order Kitasatosporales; family Streptomycetaceae; genus Streptomyces; species Streptomyces sp. BYX5S. The sequence goes on from NZ_CM138829.1 coordinate 595,599, forward strand.
AAACTGGGCGTCGGCTCCCGCCTCGAAGCGGCGGCGCTGGCCGCGCGGACGGGCCTCCTGGACCGCGCGGGCCCGGTGGGTTCGCCAGAACCGGAGTCTTAGGCTAAAGTTGATCACACGTTGAACGGCGCAACTCGCGGCGGACAACAGTGCGTTGGTGGTCCAAGGAAAGACGCCCCGCTTCCTGCGGGGAAATGCAGGTGCAAGGCCTGCCCGGCGCTCCACCGAACGAAGTCCCATCCCGCCCCGGCGGGGTGGGACTTCGTCGTTGCGGGGTTTCTTCCGATCCAGCTGAACAGCCCTGGGGCCCACCACTTGAGCAAGTGGTGGGCCCCAGGGCTGTGTGCGGTGGGTGTTACTCGGTTGCCTTGGTGGCCTCCGCGAGTTCCTCCGCGGACGGCGGCACCGTCGGGCGGAGCTTCATCCAGGCCAGGAAGAACACGCCGAGGAGCAGCATGCCGATGCCGGTCCACAGGTTGATGTTGATGTCCTGGGCCTTCTTGAGGTCGGCGTCGGAGGCGGTGAAGCCGGCGATCGTGACGATCACGCCGTACACCACGAAAAGGCCGCCGATGATGCGTCGCACGTCGAAGAGGCGGGCCGCCGTCGCCGACTTGGCCTCCAGCTCCTTCACTTCCTCGACGTGCTGGTTCATGTCGTCGCTCATGTCGTGTACCTCGGACCTCAGAAGGAGAACGGGATGTAGCAGATGGCGGCGAGGATGATCGCGCCCCAGCCCAGCAGGGCCGGCTTGCGGTACCACGCGTCGTCGCCCTCGGCCGGCGGCTCCTCCATGCCGGGCGACTTCGTGCCGTACACGAGACCGGCCAGCTCCTCGGCGGGCTTGGACTTGGTGCACAGCGTGACCACGAACATCACGACCGCGCCGACCACGAACGCGACGATCGACGAGACGAAGTTGGCGCCCTGGTCGGAGGGGATCGAGATGACGCCCTGCTTGTAGAACCAGAAGTAGTTCACCATCGCGGCCACCGTGCCGGACAGCAGGCCCCAGAATCCGGCCGCCGGAGTCGTGCGCTTCCAGAACATGCCGATGATGAAGACGACGAAGAGCGGCACGTTGAAGAACGAGAACAGCGTCTGCAGGTAGTTCATGATGTTGCTGAAGCTGCCCGCGATGAACGCCGTGCCCATGCCGATCAGCACGCCGACGGCGGTGACGACCCGGCCGGTCTTCAGGTAGTACCGGTCGCTCTGGCCCTTCTTGATGTACGCGGCCCAGATGTCGTTGGTGAACACCGTGTTGAACGAGGACACGTTGGCCGCCATGCCCGCCATGAACGCGGCGAGCAGACCCGTGACCGCGATGCCGAGGACACCGTTCGGGAGCAGGTCGCGCATCAGCACCGGGATGGCGTCGTTGTACTGGAGGCCGTCCGCGCCGCCCTTGCCCAGCGAGGGCTCCATGACGAGGGCGATCAGACCGGGGACCACGACGACCATCGGGATGAGGATCTTCGGGAAGGCGGCGATCAGCGGCGTGCGCTTGGCGGCGGAGAGGTTCTTCGCGGACAGCGCGCGCTGCACCTCGGCGAAGTTCGTCGTCCAGTAGCCGAAGGACATCACGAAGCCGAGGCCGAGCACGATGGTCAGCCAGTTGGCGCCGAGCGGGTTGGCCTCACCGATGCCGGTGCCCTGCCAGGCGGTCATGAACGAGTCGCCGTGCGAGTTCGACAGCGAGTCCGTGATGCCGTCCCAGCCGCCCACGCGCTTGAGGCCGACGATCGTCAGCGGGATGAGCGCGGCGAGGATGACGAAGAACTGGAGCACCTCGTTGTAGATCGCCGAGGAGAGCCCGCCGATCGTGATGTACGCGAGGACGAAGAGGCCGGCGATGACGATCGCGACCCACTGCGGCCAGCCGAGCAGCGCCTGGAGGACCAGCGCCATCGCGTACAGGTTGACGCCCGCGATCAGCACCGAGGAGACGGCGAAGATGATCGAGGAGAGCAGGTGGGACGAGGGCCCGAAGCGGTGCAGCAGGAACTCGGGGACCGAGCGCACCTTCGACGAGTAGTAGAACGGCATCATCACGAGGCCGAGGAAGACCATCGCCGGGATGGCGCCGATCCAGTACCAGTGGACGGTGTAGAGGCCGTACTGCGCCCCGTTGGCCGCCATGCCGAGGATCTCCGTGGCACCGAGGTTCGCGGCGACGAACGCGAGACCGGTGACCCACGCGGGCAGCGAACGCCCGGACAGGAAGAAGTCGAGGCTGGTCTTCACGGAGCGGCGTGCGGCGAAGCCGATGCCCAGGACCACGACGAAGTAGATCGCCATGATCGCGTAGTCGAGGCCGTTGGTGGGCAGCCGGAGCCCCTCGGCCAGGGTTGTTGTGGGGGACAGCATGTGTAGATCTCGCTTCGTTGCGCGAACTGAAACAGTCCGGAACCTACGCCTCCGGCTTCAATAAGTGAACAGTTCTCTTGATGTTCTTTGTTGGATTGTGATCGAGGACTCTCTCGGAGTGCTCGTGAGAGCACAGAAAGCGCACGGCGGCCCCACGCGACGCGTGCCGGTTCCTTCCCTTGACGCTGCTGTTGGCTTATGCTTTGTTGTGTTTGGTTCTGTTTGGTTGGTGCGATGAGGAGCATCGGACGTGAAGAAGACGTCGACCCGGCTCGCCGACGGTCGTGAGCTCATCTACTACGACTCGCGCGACGACGTCGTCCGGGAAGCGGCCGACCGCCGCCCCCTCGACCGCACCGTCACCACCTCGGAGATCCGCCGCGACCCCCTGCTCGGCGACTCCGTGGCCATCGCCTCGCACCGGCAGGGCCGCACCTACCACCCGCCGGCCGACGAGTGCCCGCTGTGCCCCTCCGAGGGGGAGCGGCTGAGCGAGATCCCCGACTCCTCGTACGACGTGGTGGTCTTCGAGAACCGCTTCCCCTCGCTCGCCGGGGACTCGGGCCGCTGCGAGGTCGTGTGCTTCACGTCCGACCACGACAAGTCCTTCGCGGACCTCACCGAGGAGCAGGCCGGCCTGGTCCTCGACGCGTGGACCGACCGCACCGCCGAGCTCTCCCACCTCGACTCCGTCGAGCAGGTCTTCTGCTTCGAGAACCGCGGCGCCGAGATCGGCGTCACCCTCGGCCACCCGCACGGCCAGATCTACGCCTACCCCTTCACCACGCCGCGCACGGCGCTGATGCTGCGCAACGCCGCCGAGCACAAGGAGCAGACCGGCGGCCGCAACCTCTTCGCCGACGTCGTGGAGAAGGAGGTCGAGGACGGCTCCCGGGTCGTCGTCGACGGCGAGCACTGGGTGGCCTTCGTGCCCTACGCCGCGCACTGGCCCTACGAGGTGCACCTCTACCCCAAGCGGCAGGTCCCCGACCTGCTCGCGCTCGACGAGGACGCACGCACAGAGTTCCCCAAGATTTATCTGGAACTCTTGAGGCGCTTCGACCGGATCTTCGGTGAGGACCAGCCGGCGACGCCGTACATCGCGGCCTGGCACCAGGCCCCGTTCGGCTCGCTGGACGAGTTCGAGGGCGTCAACCGTGACGACTTCGCGCTGCACCTCGAGCTTTTCACCATCCGCCGCACTTCCGGCAAGCTGAAGTTTCTCGCGGGTTCCGAGTCCGGCATGAGTGTGTTCATCAACGACGTGCCGCCGGAGGCCGCGGCCGAGCGACTGCGAGAGGTAGCGAGCAAGTAATGGGCAAGTACCTGGTCACGGGTGGTGCGGGATACGTCGGCTCCGTCGTCGCCCAGCACCTCATCGAGGCGAACCACGAGGTCACCGTCCTCGACAACCTCTCCACCGGCTTCCGCGAGGGCGTGCCCGCGGGCGCCGCCTTCGTCGAGGGCGACATCCGCGACGCGGGCAAGTGGCTCGACTCCTCCTACGACGCCGTGCTGCACTTCGCCGCGTTCTCGCAGGTCGGCGAGTCCGTCGTGAAGCCCGAGAAGTACTGGGCCAACAACGTCGGCGGCACCATGGAGCTGCTCGCCGCGATGCGCGCCGCGGACGTCCGCAAGCTGGTCTTCTCCTCGACCGCCGCCACGTACGGCGAGCCGGTGAACACCCCGATCACCGAGACCGACCCGACCGCGCCGACCTCCCCGTACGGAGCCTCCAAGCTCGCGGTCGACCACATGATCACGGGTGAGGCGGCCGCGCACGGACTGGGTGCAGTGTCCCTTCGGTACTTCAACGTGGCGGGCGCGTACGGCAGTTGCGGCGAGCGGCACGATCCCGAGTCGCACCTCATCCCGCTCGTCCTCCAGGTCGCCCAGGGCAAGCGCGAGGCGATCAGCGTCTTCGGCGACGACTACCCGACCGCCGACGGCACCTGCGTCCGCGACTACATCCACGTCGCCGACCTCGCCGAGGCCCACCTCCTCGCCGTCGAGGCCGCGCGGCCCGGCGAGCACCTCATCTGCAACCTCGGCAACGGCAACGGGTTCTCCGTCCGCGAGGTCATCGAGACCGTCCGCCAGGTCACCGGGCACCCGATCCCCGAGGTCGTCGCCCCGCGCCGCGGCGGCGACCCGGCCGTCCTCGTCGCCTCCGCCGACGCCGCGCGCGAGCGCCTCGGCTGGAACCCGTCCCGCGCGGACCTCGCGGGCATCGTCGCCGACGCCTGGGCGTTCGCCCAGGCCCGTGAGCAGCAGTAGTCACTACGAGGGTCAGGTAGCCAACTGATGTCCGTCGCCACGCAGTTCAAGGACCTGTTCGGGTACGAGCCCGCCGGAGTCTGGGCGGCCCCCGGCCGCGTCAACCTCATCGGCGAGTACACCGACTTCAACGAGGGCTTCGTCATGCCGCTCGCGCTGCCGCACACCGCGGTCGCCGCGGTGGCCCGGCGCGAGGACGGCGTGCTGCGCCTGCACTCCGCCGACATCGACGCCCCCGTCGTGGAACTGCGCGTCGACGAACTGGCCCCTCTGTCGAAGTACGGGCAGGGCGGCTGGGCCGCGTACCCCGCGGGCGTCGTCTGGGCGCTGCGCGACGCGGGCCACTCGGTGGGCGGCGCCGACATCCACCTCGCCTCCACGGTGCCGACCGGCGCGGGCCTGTCCTCGTCGGCGGCCCTGGAGGTCGTCACCGCGTACGCGATGAACGACCTGTACGAACTCGGTCTCGCCGGAGCCGAGTTGGCGGTCCTCGCGCAGCGCGCCGAGAACGCCTTCGTCGGCGTGCCCTGCGGCGTCATGGACCAGATGGCCTCGGCGTGCGCCACCGAGGGGCACGCCCTGCACCTCGACTGCCGCGACCTGTCGATCCGGCAGGTCCCGTTCGACCTGCCGGCCCACGGCCTCCAGCTGCTCGTCGTCGACACCCGCGTCAAGCACGAGCTGGGCGACGGCGCGTACGCGGAGCGGCGGGCGGGCTGCGAGGAGGGCGCCCGCGTCCTCGGCGTCTCGCACCTGCGTGACGTGTCGTACGCCGAACTCGGAAGTTCCGTCGCGGAGTTGGAGCTGGCCGGGGTCGACGAGAAGGTCGTCCGCTACGTCCGCCACATCGTCACCGACAACCACCGCGTCGAGCGCGTCATCGAACTCCTCGACGCGGGCGACGTGCGCGCCATCGGCCCGATCCTCGTCCAGGGCCACGTCTCGCTCCGCGACGACCTGCGGATCTCCTGCCCGGAGCTCGACCTGGTCGTCGGCACGGCCATGACCTCCGGCGCGGTCGGCGCCCGCATGACGGGCGGCGGCTTCGGCGGCTCCGCGGTCGTCCTGGTGGAGGCCGACGACGCCGACACCGTCACGAAGGCGATCACCACCGCCTTCGCCGATGCCGGTTTCACGGCGCCGCGCGTGTTCCCCGCGGTCCCCTCCGCGGGCGCCCGCCGCCAGTCCTGACGCCAGTCCTGACGCCTCAGCCGAGCCGCTTCGTCAGCGTGAACTCCTTGATCCCCGGCGGGTAGTCGGGGATCACGGACATCACCTCGTACCCGTGCAGCCGGTAGAAGCCCGGCGCCTGGAAGTCCCACGTCTCGACACGGGAGTTGGCGCAGTCGCGCTCCTCGTGGGCGATGCGTTCCGCCTCCGCGAGCAGGCGGGAGCCGAGGCCCTCGCCGCGGTGCCGCTCGGCGACCCAGAGCAGGTCCACGTGCAGCCAGAACGCCCACGTGTACGCGTCGATCCCCGCGGCCAGCTCGCCGTTCTCCTCCAACGCCCAGACCTGGAGCGGGACATGCTGATCGGCGGGGGTGCCGCGGAGTTCCCGCAGCCGCGGTGACGCCTCCGTATTGGTGTCCCTCAGCAGCGACCGGAGCAGCAGACCGCGCTCTTTGTCGACTTCTGTCTCCATGCGAAACATGCGCATCACCATAAACGCGCAGGACAGTCACTGCTCCGCCAACCGGCAACCAGTTCTGCGAATTGACTTCCCCTCGGAGCCGTCCCCTCTACTCTGATGGCTAGCACCGGTGGGGGCCGGTGCCGATCAGGGGGCGAGACAGCCGGGTACGACGCCCGGAGTGGGGGCAGCAGTTGCGCGCACGGCGGCGGCCGTGCCGCCGCGGCGGACCGCACTCCGGGCGCCGTACCTGCGTTGGTCCCTTCCCCGACGAGGTATCCCCTGCTCCGCACGGAGCTCGGGGAAGGGGGTAATCACGTGGTACGCATCCGGGTCCTGGTCGTCGACGACCACCGCATCTTCGCCGAGTCGCTCGCCGCGGCACTCGCCGCCGAGCCCGATGTCGACGTGTCGGCCGCGGGCAGCGGCCCCGCCGCTCTGCGCTGTCTCGACCGGGCGGTCGCCGAGGGCCGCCGCTTCGACGTCCTGCTGATCGACGCGGACCTGGGCGCGGCGTCGCTCCAGGGCATGCGCGCGCCGGCGGCCGTGCCCGACAGCGCCGCTCAGGACGGCCTCGTCGACGGCATCTCCCTGGTGGCGGGCGTCCGTTCGGCCCAGCCCGCCGCGCGTACGGTGGTGCTCGCCGAGCGGGACGACCCGCGCCGCGCGGCGCTCGCGCTCCAGGCGGGGGCGTCCGGCTGGGTCGCCAAGGACTGCTCCCTGTCCCGCCTGCTGACCGTCATACGGGGCGTGCTGCGGGACGAGACGCATCTGCCGCCGGCGCTGCTCACGGGCGTTCTGCGGGAGTTGACCGCCGCCCGCAAGCACCGCACCGAGTCGGAGCGGCTCGTCGAGTCGCTGACGCCGCGCGAGCGGGAGGTGCTGCGCTGCATGGTGGCGGGCCTGGGCCGCAAGGCGGTGGCGGAGCGGCTGTTCCTGTCGCCGCACACGGTGCGCACCCACATGCAGAACGTGCTGGGCAAGCTCGGGGTGCACTCGACGCTCGCGGCGGTCGCGCTCGCGCGCAGGGCGGGCGTGGGCCCGGTCGACCTGGAAGCGGCGAGCTGAGCGCGATCAAGCCCTGGGGCGATTCGAGGGCCGGGCACATCAAGCCCCTCCGGCGATTGAGGAGCGGGGTCCGGGGCGGAGCCCCGCGGCCTCGACCACGGCGCCGCCTGCTCAATCGCCGCAGGGGCTTGATCCGGTCAGCCGGGAATGTTGTCGAACGGCGCGGTCAACTGACGGAGCAGACCCGCGAGTTCACCGCGCTGCCCACGCGACAACTCCGCCAGGATCGCCCGCTCCTGGTCGAGCAGCCCCGACAACGCCTGATCCGCCCGGTCCCGCCCCTCGTCCGTGAGCCGCACCAGCACACCGCGCCGGTCACTGGGATCGGGCAGGCGCTCGACGAGCCCCTTCTTGGCGAGCCGGTCGATCCGGTTGGTCATCGTGCCCGACGTCACCAGCGTCTGCGTGAGCAACTGACCGGGGGAGAGCTGGTACGGCGTGCCCGCACGGCGCAGCGCCGTCAGGACGTCGAACTCCCACGGCTCCAGGTTGTGCTCGGAAAAGGCCAGGCGACGGGCCCGGTCGAGATGGCGCGCGAGCCTGCTGACCCGACTGAGCACCTCAAGGGGCTCCACGTCGAGGTCGGGGCGCTCTCGGCGCCACGCTGAGACCAGACGGTCGACCTCGTCCTCCATGACGATCAGTGTAGGGGGTGTGTCGATGTGAAGTCTCTTGAGGTCGATTATCTTGACATCGAGATACTTTGGTGGGGACCCTGAAACCATGACGACCTCACCCGCGCACCCGCCCCGCTGGGACCCCCAGCAGTACCTCCGGCACGCGGACCACCGCGCCCGCCCCTTCGTCGACCTGCTCGCCCGCGTCCCCGCCCTCCCCGGGGAACCGGCCCGCGTCGCCGACGTGGGCTGCGGCCCAGGCAACGTCACGACGCTGCTCACCGTGCGCTGGCCCACCGCCCGCGTCACCGGCTACGACAACTCCCGGGAGATGCTGGCCCGCGCCGCGGAACACGCCACCGACCGCCTCGACTTCGCGTACGCGGACGCGGCCGACTGGACGCCCACGGAGACGTACGACCTGATCGTGTCCAACGCGACGCTGCAATGGGTCCCCGACCACGCCGACGCCTTCCCGCGGTGGATCGACGCGGTGGCGCCCGGCGGCACGTTCGCCTTCCAGGTGCCGGGCAACTTCGCGGCGCCCAGCCACGCCCTGATGCGGGAGCTGGCGGAGTCGGCGCGCTGGAAGGACCGCCTGGCCGGAGTGCTGCGGCACGGGGACGCGGTGCTCACGCCCGCGCAGTACCTGGCGCGCCTCGCCGGGCTCGGGTGCGAGGTCGACGCCTGGGAGACGACGTACCTGCACCTCCTGGAGGGCCCCGACCCCGTCCTCGACTGGGTCAAGGGCACGGGACTGCGCCCCGTCCTCACCGCCCTGGCCGACGACCCCGAGGCGCGGGAGGCGTTCGTCGACGAGTACCGGGGGCTGCTGCGGGAGGCGTACCCGGCGACGGACCACGGCACGGTGCTGCCGTTCCGGCGGATCTTCGTGGTGGCGAGGCGCTCATGACGCTGGTCGCCGTGGACCATGTGCAGCTCGCGGCGCCGCCGGGGAGTGAGGAGGCCCTGCGGGCGTTCTACGTGGGTGTTCTCGGGATGACGGAGGAGCCGAAGCCCGCTGGGCTTGCGGGGCGGGGTGGGTGCTGGTTCCGGGGCGGTGCGGTTCGGTTGCACGTGGGCGTCGAGGTGGAGTTCCGGCCTGCGCGGAAGGCGCATCCGCGGGCAACCGCCTCGAATTCCTCGCGCCACCATCCCCCTGAATCCTTCCAGCCTTGCGTCGCGTGAGCGGCTGGGTCGGGGCACTTTTAGCCCCTGCGGCGATTGAGCAGCGGGGTCCGGGGCAGCGCCCCGCGAGCCCCGCCACGGCGCCGTGCCACAAGATCGGGGCTCCGCCCCGGACCCCGCTCCTCAAACGCCGGAGGGGCTTGAAGGTGCCCGGCGCCGCTGCTCAAAGGCGGGAGGGGCTTGAGGGTGCCCGGCGCCGCGGCTCAAGCGCCGCAGGGGCTTGGAATGACGAACCGGCGCGGGGGCGCGCCCCGTGGTCGGGGTGCGGTCAGCTTTTGCGGTGCCCTATCAGGCGCGGTTTCGGTTCGAGGCCGTCGAGGCCGTGCCACGCCAGGTTCACCAGATGCGCCGCGACCTCCGCCTTCTTCGGCTTGCGGGCGTCCAGCCACCACTGCCCGGTGAGCGCGACCATCCCGACCAGCGCCTGCGCGTACAGCGGCGCCAGCTTCGGGTCGAAGCCGCGGGTCTTGAACTCCCGGCCGAGGATGTCCTCGACCTGCGTCGCGATGTCGGAGATCAGGGACGCGAAGGAACCCGTCGACTGCGGGATGGGGGAGTCGCGGACCAGGATGCGGAAGCCGTCCGTGTACTCCTCGATGTAGTCGAGGAGCGCGAACGCGGCCTGTTCGCACAGTTCGCGGGGGTGACCGGCGGTCAGGGAGCTGGTCACCATGTCGAGGAGCTGGCGCATCTCGCGGTCCACGACCACCGCGTACAGCCCCTCCTTGCCGCCGAAGTGCTCGTACACCACCGGCTTGGAGACCCCGGCCTTCGCCGCGATCTCCTCCACCGACGTGCCCTCGAAGCCCTTCGCGGCGAAGAGGACGCGACCGATCTCCAGCAGCTGCTGACGCCGCTCCGCCCCCGTCATCCGCGTTCTGCGCGCACGGCGAACCTTCTCCGGCCGCTCGGGCCGGTCACTGCTCGCGTTGCCAGGGGTGTCTGAGTCGGTCGCCACGTCTCCCATCATGCCGTGTGGGGCTCAGGCCGCGTCGGCGACCTGCTCCTTGCGGCGCGACGCGATACGCGACTTCGACGGCCAGCGCACGTCGTGCGCCCAGCCCAGCTGCTCGAACCAGCGGATCAGGCGGGCCGAGGAGTCGATCTGGCCGCGCTCCACACCGTGCCGCGCCGACGTCGGGTCCGCGTGGTGCAGGTTGTGCCAGGACTCGCCGCAGGACAGGACCGCCAGCCACCACACGTTGCCGGAACGGTCACGGGACTTGAAGGGACGCTTGCCGACGGCGTGGCAGATCGAGTTGATCGACCACGTCACGTGGTGCAGCAGCGCCACCCGCACGAGCGAGCCCCAGAAGAACGCCGTGAACGCGCCCCACCACGACATCGTGACCAGCCCGCCGATCAGCGCGGGCAGGAAGAGCGAGAGCGCCGTCCACAGCACGAACTGGCGGGAGATCGCGCGGATCGCCGGGTCCTTGATCAGGTCCGGCGCGTACTTCTCCTGCGAGGTCTGCTCCTCGTCGAACATCCACGCCATGTGCGCCCACCACAGCCCCTTGATCAGGGCCGGAACCGTCTCCCCGTACCGCCACGGCGAGTGCGGGTCGCCCTCGGCGTCGGAGAACTTGTGGTGCTTGCGGTGGTCGGCGACCCAGCGGACGAGGGGCCCCTCGACGGCGAGCGAGCCCATGATGGCCAGCGCGATCCGCAGCGGGCGCTTCGCCTTGAAGGAGCCGTGCGTGAAGTACCGGTGGAAGCCGATGGTGATGCCGTGGCAGCCGATGTAGTAGAACGCGACGAGGAGCCCGAGATCGAGCCAGCTCACACCCCAGCCCCAGGCCAGCGGCACCGCCGCGACCAGGGCGAGGAACGGGACGGCGATGAACAGGAGCAGTGTGATCTGCTCCACGGAGCGCTTCTGTTCCCCGCCGAGCGTCGCCGAGGGCGTCGCCGGCGGCCCTGACGCCGTGCCGGGGGCGTCTTCGATCACATCGGTACTGGTTGCCATGGGAGTCCCCTGTAAGTCGAGGGTTGAGACGGGCTGAGACGGGTCAGGAGATCCACGGGTATCCGCGGACAGTTTGCCTACGGTTCCGTAACCTACGGCACCGTAAGTATGTCAGCGTGCAGCCGGGCGGCAAGAGGCCCCGACCTCCCCGTCTGCTGTGGCACATATCCTTGGAATCGGTCGGACAGCGCGGTCCGCTCTGAATCTCCACCCCCGGGTTGTGTACCCGGATCCGGGGATCCTTCCTCCCGACGTGCTTCACCACGTGCCAGACGTGCTTCACCATGCAAGGAGCCGCACCTGTGAGCAGTGCCGACGAACAGACCGCTGCGACGAGCACCAGCGCCGAGCTGCGCGCCGACATCCGTCGCCTCGGTGACCTGCTGGGCGAGACCCTGGTCCGCCAGGAGGGCCCGGAGCTCCTCGAACTGGTCGAGAAGGTCCGCCGCCTGACCCGCGAGGACGGCGAGGCCGCCGCCGAGCTGCTGCGCGGCACCGAGCTGGACACCGCGGCCAAGCTGGTCCGCGCCTTCTCCACGTACTTCCACCTGGCCAACGTCACGGAGCAGGTGCACCGTGGCCGCGAGCTGCGCGCCATGCGGGCCGCCGAGGGCGGGCTCCTCGCCCGCACCGCGGACCGCCTCAAGGACGCCGACCCGGAGCACCTGCGCGCGACGGTCAAGAACCTGAACGTGCGGCCCGTCTTCACGGCCCACCCCACCGAGGCCGCCCGCCGCTCGGTCCTCAACAAGCTGCGCCGCATCGCCGAGCTCCTGGAGACCCCCGTCCTGGAGACCGACCGGCGCCGCTACGACACCCGCCTGGCCGAGAACATCGACCTGGTGTGGCAGACGGACGAGCTGCGCGTCGTACGCCCCGAGGTCACCGACGAGTCCCGCAACGCGATCTACTACCTGGACGAGCTGCACGCCGGAGCCGTCGGCGACGTCCTGGAGGACCTCACCGCCGAACTGGAGCGCGTCGGCTTCCAGCTCCCCGAGGACAGCCGCCCGCTCACCTTCGGCACCTGGATCGGCGGCGACCGCGACGGCAACCCGAACGTGACCCCGCAGGTCACCTGGGACGTCCTGATCCTCCAGCACGAGCACGGCATCAACGACGCGCTCGACATGATCGACGAGCTGCGCGGCTTCCTCTCCAACTCCATCCGGTACACGGGCGCCACCGAGGAGCTGCTCACCTCGCTCCAGTGCGACCTGGAGCGCCTGCCCGAGATCAGCCCCCGCTACAAGCGGCTCAACGCCGAGGAGCCCTACCGGCTCAAGGCCACCGCGATCCGGCAGAAGCTGGAGAACACCAAGACGCGGCTCGCCAACAACACGCCGCACCAGGAAGGCCGCGACTACCTCGGCACCGCCGAGCTGCTGCACGACCTCACCCTCATCCAGACCTCGCTGCGCGAGCACCGCGGCGGCCTGTTCGCCGAAGGCCGCATGAACCGTACGATCCGTACGCTCTCCGCCTTCGGCCTCCAGCTCGCCACGATGGACGTCCGCGAGCACGCCGACGCCCACCACCACACGCTCGGCCAGCTCTTCGACCGGCTCGGCGAGGAGTCCTGGCGCTACGCCGACATGCCGCGCGACTACCGCGGCAAGCTGCTCGCCAAGGAGCTCCGCTCGCGGCGCCCCCTCGCCCCGACCCCGGCACCGCTCGACGCCGCGGGCGAGAAGACCCTCGGCGTCTTCCACACCATCGCCAAGGCGCTCGACGTGTTCGGGCCCGAGGTCATCGAGTCGTACATCATCTCGATGTGCCAGGGCGCCGACGACGTGTTCGCCGCGACCGTCCTCGCGCGCGAGGCGGGCCTCATCGACCTGCACGCCGGCTGGGCGAAGATCGGCATCGTGCCGCTCCTGGAGACCACGGACGAGCTGAAGGCCGCCGACACGATCCTGGAGGACATGCTCTCCGACCCGTCGTACCGGCGCCTCGTCGCGCTCAACGGCGACGTCCAGGAGGTCATGCTCGGCTACTCCGACTCCTCCAAGTTCGGCGGCATCACCACCTCGCAGTGGGAGATCCACCGCGCCCAGCGCCGCCTGCGCGACGTCGCCCACCGCTACGGCGTGCGGCTTCGCCTCTTCCACGGCCGCGGCGGCACCGTCGGCCGCGGCGGCGGCCCCTCGCACGACGCGATCCTCGCCCAGCCCTGGGGCACCCTGGAGGGCGAGATCAAGGTGACCGAGCAGGGCGAGGTCATCTCCGACAAGTACCTGGTGCCGTCCCTGGCCCGCGAGAACCTGGAACTGACCGTCGCGGCGACGCTGCAGGCCTCCGCCCTGCACACGGCGCCGCGCCAGTCCGACGAGGCCCTCGCCCGCTGGGACGCCGCCATGGACGTGGTGAGCGACGCCGCCCACACGGCGTACCGCAAGCTCGTCGAGGACCCGGACCTGCCGCACTACTTCCTCGCCTCGACGCCCGTCGACCAGCTCGCCGACCTGCACCTCGGCTCGCGGCCCTCCCGCCGCCCCGGCTCCGGCGTCTCCCTCGACGGACTGCGCGCCATCCCGTGGGTGTTCGGCTGGACCCAGTCCCGGCAGATCGTCCCCGGCTGGTTCGGCGTCGGATCGGGACTGAAGGCGCTGCGCGAGGCCGGCCTCGACACCGTCCTCGACGAGATGCACGAGCGCTGGCACTTCTTCCGCAACTTCATCTCCAACGTCGAGATGACGCTCGCCAAGACCGACCTGCGGATCGCCCGCCACTACGTCGACACCCTCGTGCCCGACAACCTCAAGCACGTCTTCGACGAGATCGTGACCGAGCACGAGCTGACCGTCGCCGAGGTGCTGCGCATCACCGGCGGCGAGGAACTCCTCGACACGCAGCCCGTCCTGAAGCAGACGTTCGCGATCCGCGACGCCTACCTCGACCCGATCTCGTACCTCCAGGTCGCGCTGCTCAAGCGGCAGCGCGAGGCGGCCGCCGCCGACGAGACCCCAGACCCGACGCTCAGCCGCGCCCTGCTCCTCACCGTCAACGGTGTGGCCGCGGGCCTGCGCAACACCGGCTGATCCGAACGGCACACGTGTGAGGGGCGGCTCCCGACCGGGAGCCGCCCCTCACACGTGTTCAGAACGCGACCGCGACGAACGCCGCCGTCAGCACCGCGCCACCCGCACCCGCCGCGAGCCACGTCAGCCGCCGGTTGCGGATGCCCGCCGCGAGCAACGGCGCCGCCAGCAGCAGCGCGCCACCGAACGGGATCCACGCGTGGAAGAAGCCGCTCGCCCCGGCCCGCACCGCCTCACGCGTCCCCGGCCTGAGCACCACCTCGACCCGGGCACCCTTGCGCACGCCGACCGACCGCTCGATCGCCACCCGCGCGTGCCGCACCGCGGACGCCGACGTGGGCGCGAAGGGACCGACGCACACCGCGTCCGTGCACCCCGTCACCGTCAGCACTCCGCGCTCGCGCCCGCGCGGGAACATCGCGTGCTGCGCCGAGTCCCACGACGCCCAGAACCCGGCGACGAGCAGCAGCAGCACGACCGCGCCCGTCGCGATCAACCGGGTGACCGAAACCATGGCCGGGATCCTTGGCCATGACCCCGCGTACGGTCAACTCCCGCCGCCGACAAGTCAGTACACGTCAGCAGTTGTCCGCCGCACGTCAGGAGTTGTACGTCGACTGCGCCCGCTCAAGACCCTCGATCACCAAAGCCTCCACCGCGTCGGCGGCCCGGTCCACGAAGTAGTCCAGCTCCTTGCGCTCCGTCGACGAGAAGTCCTTCAGCACGAAGTCCGCGACCTGCATCCGCCCCGGCGGACGCCCGATCCCGAACCGCACCCGGTGATAGTCCGCACCCATCGACTTCGTCAGCGACTTCAGGCCGTTGTGCCCGTTGTCACCACCGCCCAGCTTCAGCCGCAGCACCCCGTAGTCGATGTCCAGCTCGTCGTGGACCGCCACGATCCGCTCCGTCGGCACCTTGTAGAAGTCCCGCAGCGCCGTCACCGGAGCCCCCGAGACGTTCATGTACGACATCGGCTTCGCGAGGATCACCCGGCGGTTCAGGGGACCCGGCGGACCGATCCGCCCCTCGACGACCTGCGCCTTGCCCTTCGTGGCCCGCTTGAACTTCGCGCCCATCCGCTGCGCCAGCAGATCGGCCACCATGAAGCCGACGTTGTGCCGGTTCATCGCGTACTCGGGGCCGGGGTTGCCAAGGCCGGCGATCAGCCAGGGAGCGTTCTCGTCGGACATGCACATTCCTCCGGTAGAGAGAGCGGTACGGGGTGGTGGGCCGCGCCCACCACCCCGCACACCAGGTCAGACCTGTCAGAGGACCTCGAAGGCTCAGGCCTCCGCGGCCTCCTCCTCGCCCTCGGCCTCGGCCGGGGCCTCCTCGGCCTGCGCGGCCAGGACCTGGAGGACGACCGCGTCCTCGTCGACGGCCAGCGTGGTGCCCTCGGGCAGCTTGATGTCCTTGGCGTGGACCGACGCACCGGCGTCGAGGCCCTCGACGGAGACGGTGACCGACTCGGGGATGTGCGTGGCCTCGGTCTCGACGGCCAGCGTGTTCAGCACGTGCTCGAGCAGGTTGCCACCCGGGGCCAGCTCGCCCTCGGTGTGGATCGGGAGCTCGACGGTGACCTTCTCGCCGCGCTTCACCTGAAGCAGGTCGACGTGCTCCAGGAAGCCGAGCAGCGCACCGCGCTGGACGGCCTTCGGGATGACCAGCTCGTTGGACTTGCCGTCGATGTCCAGGTTGATCAGGACGTTCGGCGTACGCAGGGCCAGCATCAGGGCGTGGGCGTCCAGCGTGATGTGCAGCGGCTGGTTGCCGTGGCCGTAGACGACACCCGGAACCTTCTCGACGCGGCGCAGACGACGGGCGGCACCCTTGCCGAACTCGGTGCGGGTCTCGGCGGAAAGCTTGACCTCGGCCATGTGCTCTCAACTCCTCGTAGATCTCTAGGGGGAATGGTCACCCGGCCACGAACGGCCTGCTACGAAGAGCGCGTCGATAACGGACAGTCAACACTTCCGAGAACAGAAGTGCGGCCTCCCTCGCCGAGCAACTTCAGCAGTCTACTCGGCGCGGGAGGCCGCACCCAAATGGATCTTCTACTTCACGATCAGGCTTCGCCCTCGAAGAGGCTGGTCACCGAGCCGTCCTCGAAGACCTCGCGCACCGCGGAGGCGATCGTCGGGGCGATCGACAGGACCGTGATCTTGTCGAGCTCCAGCTCGCCCGGCGTCGGCAGCGTGTCCGTGAACACGAACTCGCTCACCTTCGAGTTCTTCAGACGGTCCGCGGCGGGACCCGAGAGCACACCGTGCGTCGCCGTCACGATGACGTCCTCCGCACCGTGCGCGAACAGGGCGTCGGCGGCGGCGCAGATCGTGCCACCCGTGTCGATCATGTCGTCGACGAGGACGCAGACGCGGCCCTTCACGTCACCGACGACCTCGTGCACGGTCACCTGGTTCGCGACGTCCTTGTCCCGGCGCTTGTGCACGATCGCCAGCGGCGCGCCCAGCCGGTCGCACCAGCGGTCGGCGACCCGCACGCGGCCGGCGTCCGGGGAGACCACCGTCAGCTTGCTGCGGTCGACCTTCGCACCCACGTAGTCCGCCAGGATCGGCAGCGCGAACAGGTGGTCCACCGGGCCGTCGAAGAAGCCCTGGATCTGGTCCGTGTGCAGGTCGACCGTGAGGATGCGGTGCGCACCCGCGGTCTTCATGAGGTCCGCCACCAGACGCGCCGAGATCGGTTCACGTCCACGGTGCTTCTTGTCCTGCCGCGCGTAACCGTAGAACGGCACGATCACCGTGATGGAGCGGGCCGACGCACGCTTCAGCGCGTCGATCATGATCAGCTGCTCCATGATCCACTTGTTGATCGGAGCCGTGTGGCTCTGGATCAGGAAGCAGTCGGCGCCGCGAGCGGACTCCTGGTAACGGACGTAGATCTCGCCATTGGCGAAGTCGAACGCCTTGGTCGGGACGATCCCGACACCGAGCTGGTGCGCGACCTCCTCGGCAAGCTCGGGGTGGGCGCGGCCGGAGAAGAGCATCATCTTCTTCTCGCCGGTCGTCTTGATCCCGCTCACAGCACTAGTCTCCTCAGACGCGAGTTCGTCCGCCGCAGCTGCCCGCGCGTCCCATTAGCAGCGAGCCAGGCGAATCGTGTGCACCTATCACGGTACGCCGTGTCGGGCGCACCTGTTTCCGGTCAGCCCCGGCTTTCCGGATCCCGCGAGGCCGCCTCGGCCGCCTTCGCGGCCGCGCTCCCGGGTCGCTTTCGAGCCACCCAACCCTCGATATTCCTTTGCTGGCCCCGGGCCACGGCCAGCGAACCGGCCGGTACGTCCTTCGTGATCACGGACCCGGCGGCGGTGTACGCGCCGTCCCCGATAGTGACAGGAGCCACAAACATGTTGTCCGAACCGGTCTTGCAGTGGGACCCGACGACCGAGTGGTGCTTGCTCTCGCCGTCGTAGTTCACGAACACGCTGGCCGCGCCGATGTTGGTGTGGTCACCGATCGTCGCGTCACCCACGTACGACAGGTGCGGAACCTTCGTGCCCTCACCGATCGACGAGTTCTTCGCCTCGACGAACGTCCCGATCTTCGACTTCAGACCCAGACGCGTCCCCGGCCGCAGATACGCGAACGGACCCACCGACGCCTCCGGCCCGATCTCCGAGCTGTACGCCACCGTGTTGTCGACGTGCGCGCCCGCACCGACCCGGGTGTCCGTCAGACGGGAGTTGGGCCCGACCACGGAGCCCTCCGCGAGATGCGTGCCGCCCAGCAGCTGCGTACCCGGCAGCACCGTCGCGTCCCGCTCGAAGGTGACACCCACGTCGACGAACGTGCTCGCCGGATCCACCACGGTCACACCGGCGAGCATCGCCCGCTCCAGCAACCGGTCGTTCAGCGTGCGACGCGCCTCCGACAACTGCACCCGGTTGTTGATCCCGGCGATCTCACGGTGGTCCCCGGCGACGGACGCGCCGACCCGGTGCCCCGCCTCCCGCAGGATCCCGAGCACATCGGTGAGGTACTCCTCACCCTGCGAGTTGTCGGTCCGCACCTTCTTCAGCGCCTCGACCAGCAGCCGCCCGTCGAACGCGAAGACGCCCGAGTTGATCTCCCTGATCGCGCGCTGCGCCTCGCTGGCGTCCTTGTGCTCGACGATCGCGGTGACGGCGCCGGAGACGTTGTCACGGACGATGCGCCCGTATCCCGTCGCGTCCGGGACCTCGGCGGTCAGCACGGTCACCGCGTTGCCGTCGGCGGCGTGCGTGGCGGACAGGGCCTTGAGGGTCTCGCCGGTGAGCAGCGGGGTGTCGCCGCAGACCACGACGACGGTGCCCTCGACGGCCTCGTCCAGGCTTTCGAGCCCCATCCGCACGGCGTGCCCCGTGCCGTTCTGCTCGGCCTGCACGGCGGTGCGGGCGGCGGAGTCGATCTCGCCCACGTGCGCGGCGACCTTCTCGCGCTCGTGACCGACGACCACGACGAGCTGCTCGGGTGTCAACTCGCGCGAGGCGGCGAGCACATGGCCGACGAGCGAACGGCCACAGAGTTCGTGCAGGACTTTCGGCGTGGCCGACTTCATACGGGTGCCCTCACCCGCTGCGAGTACGACGACGGCGGCCGGGTGATTGGCGCTGCTCACGGGTGGGCCCTTCGGCTTCGGATGCATGTGGGGGTGGACATCCGCAGGATACCGGGGCGTTTTGGGCCGGGCATGGGGGCGGGGCCCGACCGGATCGGTCGGGCCCCGCATCTTCGTACAGCTCCCCCGCCAGGACTCGAACCCGGACAGATGGCACCAAAAGCCACAGTGCTGCCAATTACACCACGGGGGATTATTTCGACCTGAACCGGACATTACGTCAGGCCGTCGGCCGGGCTCCCAACACTATGCCGTACCAAGAGCCTTCGATGCGACGGTACAGGTCGGCTGCCTGGCGGGCCCGGAGGGTCGTCCACCGGTGCAGGGCGGCGAAACTCGACGGAAAAGGGGCACCTCGCGCCCGTAGTCTGGAGGCATGACCACAGCGGGGGAAGTTCACCGAGGCGCGGCCGGGGGGCCGTGGTGGTGGGCGCGGCGCAGGGCCGCCGCGCTGGATGTGGTGCTCGCGGTGGCGTCGGCCGTGGAGTGCGCGGTGGAGGGGGTTCCGTTCGCGCACAAGGCCGGGCTGCCGGCGTGGGTGGGGATCGTCTTCGGCGTGCTCACGGGCGCGACGCTGGTGCTGCGGCGGCGGTGGCCGATCGCGGTGGTGCTGGTGTCGGTGGCGGTCACGCCCGCGCAGATGGGCGTGATGCTGACGGTCGTCGGCCTCTACACGCTGGCGGCGTCCGAGATGCCGCGGCGGATCATCGGGGCGCTCGCCGGGATGTCCTTCGCGGGGACGCTGATCGTGTCCGTGGTGCGGGTGCAGCAGGACTCGGCGGCGCACGCGGAGACGTTCCAGGTGGCGAGCTGGGCGGTGCCGTTCCTGGCGATCACCACGGCGCTGGGGGTGACGGCTCCGCCGTTGCTGCTGGGGCTGTACGTGGGGGCGCGGCGCCGGCTGATGGAGTCGTTGCAGGAGCGCAACGAGTCGTTGGAGCGGGAGTTGGGGCTGCTCGCGGAGCGCGCCGAGGAGCGGGCGGAGTGGGCGCGGGGCGAGGAGCGGACCCGGATCGCGCGGGAGATGCACGACGTGGTGGCGCACCGGGTGTCGTTGATGGTGGTGCACGCGGCGGCGTTGCAGGCGGTGGCGCGGAAGGATCCGGAGAAGGCGGTGAAGAACGCGGCGCTGGTCGGTGACATGGGGCGGCAGGCGCTGACGGAGCTGCGGGAGATGCTGGGGGTGCTGCGGGCCGGGGATCCGGTGCCGCGGCCGGCGGACCAGGTGCCGTTGGAGGCGGTGGGGGTGGCGGCCGCGGCGGCGGCGTCGCGGGCCGAGGCGGAGGTGGACGGGGGGCCGTTGCTGTCCGAGGTGGAGGAGCTGGTGGAGCAGTCGCGGGCGGCGGGGATGGTCGTCCAGGTGTCCGTGGAGGGGGAGGTGCGGGCGTATGCGGCGGCGGTGGAGCAGACGGCGTACCGGGTGGTGCAGGAGGCGTTGACGAACGTGCACAAGCACGCGGCGGGTGCGAAGACGTATGTGCGGCTGGCGCATCGGGGGGCGGAGGTGGCGATGCAGGTGGAGAACGAGCCGCCGCCGGTGCCGGGTGCGGCGGCGTCGGCGGGGTTGCCCTCCGGGGGGAACGGGTTGGTGGGGATGAAGGAGCGGGTGGCCGTGCTCGGCGGCGTCTTCGTTTCCGGTCCCACGGACGCGGGGGGTTTTCGGGTGTCGGCGGTGTTGCCGACGGTGGCGTGACCCGTGCCGGGGCAACGGCCGGGGCTCCGCCCCGGACCCCGCTGCTCAATCGCCGCAGGGGCTTGATTTGCCCGGACTTGAGCTGATAGGTCGCGTACCGTCGCAAGGTAACCCCTTTTGAGCCCCTCCGGCGATTGAGGAGCGGGGTCCGGGGCAGAGCCCCGGGGGGTTAGGCCGGGGGGCTCAGGCGGGGGGGTTGGTGGCCGGTGATCAGGGTGGTGAGGGCCTTGTCCATGTCGGGCCCGAGGTACCAGTCACCGCTGTGGTCGAGCGCGTAGACCCGCCCGTCCGTGTCGATCGCCAGCAACGCCTCCGTCCCCGACTCCGCCCCCAGCGGAGCGAGCTCCGTGTCGAGGGCGCGCCCCAGGTCCCCGAGCGTGCGCGCGGCGTGGAGGCCGTGGAGCGGGTCCAGGTGCGGCTGGGCGGGCGCGATGTGGCGGCCGGGCCCGGTCGGCGTGAGGTGGAGGCCGCCGAATTCGGCCCAGGCCTCGACCGCCGCCGGGAAGACCGAGTGGCGGTGGCCCGCGGGCGAGACGTGCGTTCGCAGGGCGTCCGCCCAGAATTCGGCCTGCTTGATGTCCCAGCGGCCCGGCTGCCAGCCGGCGACCCGCAGGGTCGCGTCGACCAGGTCGGAGAAGCGGGCTTCCTGAGAGGTGGGGTGGGGCATCAGCGGGCGGCCTCGTTGTCGTCGTGCGGGGTGCTGTCGGCGTCGGGCGCCACGACGTGTACGCCGAAGTGGGCCGTCAGCGCGGTGCAGGCGCGGCACGGACGCGCGAAGCCGCCGTGCAGCGGGTCGCCGTCCTCGCGGATGCGGCGGGTGGTGAGCTTGGACTGCTTGAGCGCCTTGCGGGCCTCACCGACGGTCATGGGCCGGCGGCGGGCCCGCTTCGACTTCTCCGTGCGTTCGGTGTCGCTCGCCGTGAGGTGCCGGGAGACGAGGATGGCCTCGGCGCAGCGCCCGGTGAAACGGTCCCGCTGCCCGCTGGTCAGCGTATCGAGGAAGTCCTGGACCAACGGGTGCAGGACCGGCGCCTGTTCGCCGCGGGCCGCGGTCGCGGTGAGGGTGGTGCCGCGGACGGAGAGCGCGGCGGCGACGGTGGGGAGTATGCCGTCGCGGCGTACGCGAAGGGTGGGCACGGCGCCGTCGTCGGTGGCGCTCCAGCCCACGCGCGGGTCGTCGCCCTGTCGCTCGTCCGCGGGTGCCGTGTCCTCTGCGGTACCGCTGCGCATCTGTTGTTTCCCCTCCTGCAGTTCCCCACTGCAATCCCCCTGGTTGCCTGCACAGACTGCCAAACGGGGTTGCGGGTGCGGAAGCCGGTACCCGACGACACGCCCGATCGTCACGTGGCGGTGATGCTCGGGTGACTGCTGGTCATGGAACCGGAGGGCCGGTGACCGGTGTCGTACAACCGCATAGGCTGTCGTTGAATTCGTACGGGTCAGGTGCGGATCCGGAACAGTCCGGCGCGCGTCCGGTACAGGTCCGCGACCGGGCCGGGACAGATCCGCAACGTCAACAGCGCCGCAGGGGGCAACCGACATGACGACAGGTCGGCTCGGGCAGCAGGCCGCGCCGCCGAACGCGGCGTATGCCGGGCAGGTCGTGCACTTCCCGGACCCCGTTCGTGCCGCCCGCCATCCGCGCGGGGTGCGCGTGGACGGTGAGGGTTTCCCGGATTTCTCGTCGTACGCGCGTGCCGCCGCGGAGATCGCGGAGCCGCCGCAGGGTTTCGGTGTCGACGAGTTGCGGTTGACGGACTACGTGTCGGCGAACGCGGTGCTCGCCGCGTCGGGTCACGAACTGTGGGACACGATCCCGCCGGTGGCGACGCCGCACGGCTGGACGTGGCACCACGTGCGCGGGTCGCGGCGCCTGGAGTTGATCCCCGTCGAGGTGAAGGCGCTGCTGCGGCACCACGGCGGGCTGGCGACGGCGGCGGTGGACCAGGACAAGCGCGGCACGCGCCCCTTGCAGGACACGCGGCCCGTGCACTTCGGCCTTCCGAAGTCCGGGGTCGCGGTCACCGAGAGTCAAGTGGCCGGTGTGGAAGAGGACTTGGGGTACCGGCTGCCGGGCTCGTACCGCTCGTTCCTGAAGGCGGGCGGCGGTTGCGCGCCGGTGGGGACGGGTCTGGACGCGGAGTTGGGGCTCCTGGTCGACCAGCCGTTCTTCACGGTGCGCGACGAGGCGGCCGTGAACGATGTGGTGTACGTCAACAAGTGTCTGCGCGATCACCTGACGAAGGACTATCTGGGTGTCGCGTTCGTGCAGGGCGGTCTGCTCGCGGTGAAGGTGCGGGGGGCGGGGACCGGTTCCGTGTGGTTCTGCGCGTACGACGACGCGCGGGACAGCGGGGAGACGGCGGAGCTGCCGGTGGCGGAGCGGGTGGAGCGGCTGTTGCTGCCCTGTGGTGAGGACTTCGACGGTTTTCTGTCCCGACTGGCCGGTAATCCGCCGGAGTTGGAGACGGTGGCGAACCTGATGGTGGACGGCGGTTTCGCGACCGCGGTCCCGGTCGCGGGTGGGGAGTGAGCTTGCGATGGTGACCTTCGCGCAGGCGCAGGAGCGCGCCGAGGAATGGATCAACGGGGACGTGCCCGCGTATCAGCACCGGGAGGTGCGGGTGCGGGAGTTCGAGCTGGGTTTCGTCGTGTGGGCGGAGGACCGGGAGGCCGGCCCGGTGTCCGAGGGCGGTCGCCAGCGGCTCGTGATCGCGCGGGACAGCGGCGACGCGTCGCTGTGGCCCGCGCTGCCGGTGGGTGAGGTGATCCGGCGGTACGAGGAGGAGTACGGGCTGCCGGACGCGTCGGCCGTGTCCCCGGCGCCGCGGCCGCCGGAGCGGGTGGACCTGAACCAGACGTCGTTCCTGCTGACTCCTCCGGAGTGGTTGCAGGAGGCGGCGGACGCGGCGGCGGTGGCGGACGCGGAGCCGGTCGCGTCGGAGGGCACGAGGAAGCTGGTGCGGCCGAAGGCGGGGCCGCGGGACGCGGTGCCGGCGGAGGCCGGGCGGCGTGGTGCCGAGCCGCAGGACGCGGTGCCTCAGGACGCGGTTCCGGTGGTTCCGCCGGGGGTGACTCCGTGGGCCGGTACGGACACGAACGGCATCGGGGACGACGAGGACCGTTCGGTGCCGCTGCCCGACACGGTGTTCTCCCCGCCGCTCGCCGAGGACGCGCCGCCGCCCGGCGTCACACCGGACTCCGAGACGGAACGGCTCCCGAACGGCAGCGCGCTCCCGGCCACGGCGGGGTTCGACGCGCTGGAGAAGGGGCGGCCGGGGGGTTCGTCGTACGGGTATCCGCAGGGTGCGGGTGGTGCTTCGCAGGGCGGTTCTTCGTACGGCTACCCGCAGGGTGCGGCCGGTGCCTCGTTCCCGCCGCCCACTCCGGGGACCGCGGTGCCCGGTCCGCCGCCTCCGGGCGCTTCGTACGGCTACCCGCAGGAGGGCCGGGACGCCTCCGGCCGCCCCCTCGCGCCGGAGGCCGGCGACATCGCCAACGCCGCGACCAGCAAGGCGGGCCCCCCGCGGGCCGGCGCCCCGACCCCGCCGCCCCCGGGCCCGCCCGGCGCCCCGGCGGGCGGCTACGTCCCCACGCGCATGGTCCAGGCGCCGGGTCCCGGCGGACAGCCGGGCGCTCCGCAGCCGCCGGGTGCGCCCGGTGCCGCCGGGCAGCCCGCGTCGGCCACGTCGTCCGGTGAGCTCGGCGTTCCCGGCGCGCCCCCGTCGGCCGGGTCGGGTGGTGCTTCCGGCGCTCCCGGCCGGCCCGGTGCGCCGGGGCAGCCGCCGCAGCCCGGTGCGTCCGCGCCCGGCGGTCCCGGGGCTTCGGGTGCGCCCGAGCGGCCGGGTCCGCCCGCGCCTCCCGGAGCGCCCGGCACTCCCGGCGCCTCCACGCCCCCCGGTCCTCCCCGGACGCCCCCGCCGCCCGGTCCGCCCGGCGTGCCCGCGCCTCCCGGTGCGACGCCGCCGTCCGGTGAGGGCGTGCACCACGCCGCGACGATGCTGTCCGGTCCGACGCCCGGTGGGCCCGGTGGGCAGGCCCCGCCGCCGCCCGCCCCGCCCGGCGCTCCCGGTGGCGGTCAGACGCCGCCGCCCGGTGAAGGCGTGCACCACGCGGCGACCATGCTCACGGGGCCCCGCCCGCAGGGTCCCGGCACTCCGCCGCCTCCGGGCGCGCCGGGTGCCCCTGGTGCCCCCGGTGGTGGTCACACCCCGCCGCCCGGCGAGGGCATGCACCACGCCGCGACGATGCTGTCCGGCCCCGGCCCGCAGGGCCCTGGCCCGGCGACCCCACCGCCTCCCGGCGCTCCGGGTGCCCCGGGTGGCGGCCCGACCCCGCCCGGCACCCCGCCGCCCCCCGGCGCTCCGGGCACCCCCGGCGCCGGTCACGTCCCGCCCCCCGGCGCCCCCGGCGCCATGCCCCCGCACGCCCACACGCCGCCCCCCGGCACCCACACGCCTCCCGGCGCCATGCCGCCCGCGGCGTACGGGTATCCGCAGCCCGCGCCGCAGGCGCAGGTCGCGGTGGGGTCGGGGCAGCCGACGGTGGGGCCGGGGTATCAGGCCGTGTTGCGGTACCGGGCGCCGGACGGGGCCGAGCAGCAGCT
Organism: Streptomyces sp. BYX5S; assembly: GCF_054724165.1. Lineage (NCBI taxonomy): Bacteria > Bacillati > Actinomycetota > Actinomycetes > Kitasatosporales > Streptomycetaceae > Streptomyces > Streptomyces sp. BYX5S. The sequence continues at coordinate 620,678 of NZ_CM138829.1, forward strand.
CATCCGGCGGTCCGCGCCGGGGACGCCGCACCCGGAGTGGCAGATCTTCCACGAGCTGCGCGGGATGAACGTGCCGCCGGACCAGGTCCTCGAACTCCACACGGAGCTGGAGTCCTGCTCGCTGCCCGGCGCGTACTGCGCCCGCATGATCAAGGAGCAGTGGCCGCAGGCGCGGATCACGTCGATCGCGCCGTACGGCACCGATCACGCGAGCCGCCAGCAGGGCATGCGGCAACTCCTCGCGCACCAGGGGGAGTTGCACCAGGTCGCCGACGGCCCGGCCCGGCCTGCGCCGGTCCGCGCCCCGCTGCCGCCCGCCCAGCCCGCCCCGCCGGTCCCCCCGGAGGGCATCGCGCAGGAGCTGGCCGCGGCCTTCGGCCCCGGTGTGTTCCGGTTCGACCAGCGGGCCGTGTCGCGGCAGGGCGTGCCCGATGTCGTGGCGCGCGTGCTCGTCGTCGCGGGGCTGCCGTCCGACTTCGGGCCGTTCTTCTGGGCGCAGGCCCAGCCGGGCCGCCCGGTGCCGACACTCGCCGAGCTGGCGCAGGAGCGCGGCGTCCAGCCCGCGTCGGACGCGGGTTCGTACCTGGTGATGGGCAGCGACTTCGGCAAGGCGCTGTGCGTGCAGTACGGGACGGCGAACATCGTGGCCGTACCGGTGGAGGCGGGGCCCGACGGAGCCCCGGCCGCGCCGCAGTTCGTGAACAGCGGGCTGCCGGAGTTCGCCCGGTCCCTCGCCCTGCTGGGCCGGATGTGGCGGCTGCGCTTCGGCCTCAACCAGGAGCAGGCGGGCCGCTGGACCGTCGACTTCCAGGCGGAGCTGAACGCGATCGACCAGGCCGCGCTCGGTTCCCCCGACACCTGGTGGTCGGTGCTGCTTGAGCAGATGTGGGACGGCTTGCTGTAGCCGCGTAGGCGGTGGTGTGCGGGGCGCTCGACCTGCGGGATCGGTCGGGCGCCCCGATCATGCGCACATGGCTGGTGAGTGGAGTGAGCCGACGACGGTGCGGGCGGCGCGGAAACGGCGCAGCCGGCCCAAGCGGGTCCTGCTGGCCCTGCTCGTCGTCCTCGTGCTGCTCCTCGCGTACGTCGTCGGCCTCTATTTCTGGGCCGGTTCGCGCCTCCAGACCACGGACGCGCTCGGCGGCTACGACGGCCGGCCGACGGCGGGCGCGGGCACGAACTGGCTGCTCGTCGGTTCGGACTCGCGCGCGGACCTGACCCCCGAACAGCGCAAGGACCTGCACGTCGGCAACGACGAGGGCAACCGCACCGACACGATCATGCTGCTGCACTACGGCGACAGCGGCCCGTACCTCGTCTCCCTGCCGCGCGACTCGTACGTCTCGATCCCCGGCCACGGCAAGAACAAGATCAATTACGCGTACTCGGTGGGCGGCGCGAAGCTGCTCACGCAGACCGTGGAGCGGTCCACGGGGCTGCGCGTCGACCACTACGCGGAGATCAGCTTCCTGGGGCTCGTCGACGTCGTCGACGCGCTCGGCGGGGTCGAGATCTGTGTCGCGGACGGCGGGCTGCACGACGAGAAGTCCGGCGCGGACTTCGACGCGGGCTGCCAGACGATGAACGGCACGCAGGCGCTTCAGTACGCGCGGGCCCGGTACGCGGATCCGACCGGTGACCTGGGCCGGGTCAAGCGGCAGCAGCAGCTGGTCGACGCGATCGGGAACAAGGCGCTCAGTCCGGGCGTGCTGATCCCGCCGTGGAACCTGATCCCGTTCGCGAGCGCCGCGCTCGACGCGCTCACCGTCGACACGGACACCGGGGTCGCCGCGCTCGCGAACATGGGCGTGAAGATCTCCGACCCGGTCTCGACGACGACCGTCCCGGTGGGCAGCGAGCCCTACGTTTCCGGGGTCGGGGACGTGGTCATGTGGAACGAGAGCGAGGCCGAGCAGCTCTTCTCCGCCCTCCGCGAGGACACCGCGATTCCGACTTTCGACAGCAATTGACGCATCCTGGACCGAGTGGATCGATCCGAGTGCCAGGTGTGTCGAAATGCCGGTGCTTCGGTTGGTTCCATCAGGATGTGCGCCAATCGCGCAGAATGTCGTAGATCGGGCTTGTCGGAGCCCTGCCGGAGAGGTGAGTCGGGATGAGCGCTGCGGGTGGAGCGGGGGCGTCGCAGTACGGCTTCGTCGTCGTACGAGGACGGGGCTACCGGCCCGAGCAGGTGGAGGCCGCCGCCGCCGCGCTCTCCGGGGAGCGCGACGAGGCCTGGGAGCGGGCCGCGCGCCTGACCGTCCTCGCCAAGGAGATGGAGGAGGAGGCCGAGCGGCTGCGGGAGGCCGTCGCGAACCTCGCCCCGCAGACGTACGAATCGCTCGGCAAGCGTGCGCAGTACCTGCTGGAGCTGGCCGAGGAGGAGGCCACGGCGGTGCGCGGGGCGGCGCTGGCCGACGCGGACGCCGAGGCCGACGCCGCGCGGGCCGCGGGCGACGAGGCGCGCGAGGACGCGCTGGCCCACTCCGAGGAGGTGCGCGGCAAGGCGGAGGAGTACGCCGAGCGGCGCGTGGCCGCCGGGCAGGCGGAGGCCGACGGGATCCGGACGGCGGCCCGGCGCGACGTGAAGGAGTTGCGGGGCGCGGCGCTCGCGGCGCTGCGGGAGATGCGGGAGCGCACGGACGCGGAGCTGGCCGACCAGGCGAAGGAGCACGCGGAGCGGACCGAGGCGTGCGACCGGGAGGCGGCCGATCAGGTCGCGGCGTCCGACGCGTGGGAGGCGGGGGCCGTGGCCGAGGCGGAGGAGCGGCTCTCGGAGGCGAAGCGGGGGCTCGGCGAGGCCGAGGAGGAGGCGCGGCACGGTCTGGAGGACGCGGAGGCCGCGGCGGCGGAGGTGCTGGCGCAGGCGAGGGCGCGGGTGGAGCGGATCGAGCGGGAGACGGAGTCCGTCCTGGAGGGGCACGAGGAGGAGCGGGAGGAGCTTCGCGCGCACATGGAGCACGTGCGGGCGTCGCTGGCCGCGCTCACGGGGAAGACAGCCGACGCGGAGTGACACCGGCCCACCCCCACGCCACGGGGCTCCGCCCCGGACCCCGCGCCTCAAACGCCGGCGGGGCTGGAACGATCAAGCCCCTGCGGCGATTGAGCAGCGGGGTCCGGGGCGGAGCCCCGTGGCGTTAAGGTGGCGGGGCGAGTGGGACGTGGGGGTGAGGGGACGGTGCGGGATGGGTGAGCGGCGGATGTTGCCGGAGGTGGAGCGCGGCGCGGTCCGGCGCATCACCATCGTCGGCGAGGACGTGTTGCGGCGCCGCTGCGCCCCCGTGACCGACACCCTCTTCGGGACGCCCGAACTCGACCGCCTCATCGACGACATGTTCGCCACGAACCACGTCGCCCACGGCGCCGCCATCGCCGCCAACCAGGTCGACGTCGACCTCCAGCTGTTCGTCTACGACATGGAGGACGACTGGGGCGTGCGGCACACCGGCCACATCTGCAACCCCGTCCTCGACGAGCAGCCCCCGGCGGACCGCCGGCTCGTCGACGAGATGGAGGGCTGCCTCTCCGTGCCGGGCCCGTACAAGTCCGTGGCGCGCGCCGACCACGCCGTCGTCCGCGGCCACGACAAGAACGGCGCCCCGGTCTCCGTGGAGGGCCGCGGCTACTTCGCCCGCTGCCTCCAGCACGAGACCGACCACCTGTACGGCCGCCTCTACATCGACCGCCTCGCGAAGCGCGAACGCCGAGACGCGCTGCGGGAGATGGAGGAGCTGAAGGACGGAGTTCTCGCGCGGCGGGCCGCGTTGGCGGAGCGGCTCGGCAAGTAGCCGCCCCGGCGCCCGGGTTCAGCGTCGCGTACCGGAGTCCGGGGCCGTCGGCGAGCCCGCCAGGATCCACGCCTCCACGGCCTCGTACTGCTGTCGCTGACCGTCGGCGCGGCGCCGGTCCGTGAGGACCGTGCCCAGCCAGCCGAACAGGAAGCCCAGCGGCACGGACGCGATGCCCGTGGTCGTGAACGGGAACCAGTTGAAGTCCATGCCGGGGAAGGCCGAGGTCGGCGAGCCCGAGACCAGGTTGGTGCCGGTCATCAGGACGATGCAGCTCGCCGAGCCGCCGAGCAGCGTCCACAGCAGGCCCGCGCGCGTGTAGCGGCGCCAGAAGAGGCTGTAGACGAGGGCCGGGGCGATGGCGGACGCGCCGAGGCAGAAGGAGAGCGTGACCAGCGGCTGAAGGTTGCGGTGCTGGAACACGCAGGCCAGGGCGATGGCGAAGGCGCCGACGCCGAGGGCCGACATCCGGGCGATCGTCAGTTCCTTGCGCGGCGTCAACTCCCGCTTGCGGTAGGCGATCACGTCGTGCGCCAGGGAGTTCGCGCACGCCAGGATCATGCCGGCCACCGAGGCGAGCAGCGTGAGGAAGAGCGCCGTGGTGACCGCGGTGAACAGCAGTGACTCCGCCGTGGTCGTCGTCGCGCCGAAGACGGCCCGCGCGCCGAGCAGGTACGCCGTGTTGCCCTGCCGGTCCGCCTGTGTGATCGCCTGGCTGCCCAGCATCGCCGTCGCCCCGAAGGCGACCACGGAGATGATCACGACGAAGGCGCCGACCGCGGACACCGCCCAGGTCATCGAGCGCCGCACCTCGCGCGCGTGCCGGGCCGTGTACATGCGCATCGTGACGTGCGGCAGCGCGGCGCCGCCCATGACCAGCGTCAGCTCCGAGGTGATCATGTCGAGTCTGGGGGTGGCGCTGTGGGCGAACTGGAGGCCGGAGGTCAGATACGCGTTGCCCGCGCCGCTGCCGTGCGCGGCGGCCGTGAGCAGCGTTCCGGGGTTCCAGTCGAAGCGGCTCAGGACGAGCAGGGCGATCACCGCGCCGGAGCCGAGCAGCATCACGATCTTGAAGATCTGGATGACGGCCGTGCCCTTCATGCCGCCGATCGCCGCGTAGCTGATCATGAGGCCGCCCAGCGCGATCACGCAGGCCGTCTTGAACGTCTCGTTGGTGAAGCCGAGCAGGAACGCCAACAGGTCGCCCGCGCCGGCCAGTTGGACCAGCATCATGGGTATGAGGGCGGCGAGCGTGGCCGCGCAGGCCGCCATCCGCGCCGACCGTCCCGGCATCCGCCGCGCGAGGGTGTCACCCATGGTGAACCGGCCCGCGTTGCGCAGCGGTTCGGCCAGCAGGAACATCAGCAGCATCAGGGAGAGTGCCGTGCTCAGGGCCAGGACCACGCCGTCGTAGCCGACCAGCGCGATGATGCCGCCGGTGCCGAGGACGGTGGCGGCGGAGATGTAGTCGCCCGCGATGGCGAGCCCGTTGCGGACCGGGCCGAGGCGGCCGAAGCCCGTGTAGAACTCCTCCAGGCCGTCGCGGTCGGGGCCGGTCATGATGCACAGCAGCAGCGTGATCGTCGCCACCGCCGTGAACGCGACCAGGGACATGGCGTCGGTGGACGCGGCGGCGACGGCCGGGCCCGCGGTCATCGCGCGTAGCTCCCGTCCGAGCGGCCCGTTCGGCCCTGGCGGCGGATCCGGTGGACGAGCGGGTCCACGCGGCGCCGCGCCGTGTACTCGTACAGGAACAACGCCACGCAGGTGACGGGGAGTTGGCACAGGCCGATGAGCAGGCCCGTGGACAGGCCGCCGGTGGCCGAGCGGTTCATGAGGCCGGGCGCGAACGCGGAGAGCAGCAGGAACAGCGTGAAGTAGCCGAGCGCGGTGAGGGTGGCGACGCGGCGCTGCCAGCGGTAGGCGGTGCGCAGCATCCGTACTTCGGTGCTGGGTGCTTCGGGGTGGCGGGGGAGGCGGTGCGAGCGGGGCTGAGGGTGCGTGCGGGGTCGGGGGTGCGGCTGGAACGTGTACGGCTGTGACATCCCTGTTCTCCTTGCATGCCTCGGGTCCGCCGGGGACGGGGCGGACCGCAGGGAGCGTGTGGGGAGCCGGAACGTTACTCGGAGGTAGACGAGTTGGGGAGCGTTTGGTCGAACGATCAGTCGCCGCGGGGCGACTTTTCTTGTACCTGGGGTGAGTGTTGCTGGTGGGGGACTTGTGCGTCCGATGACTTCTCCTGCCCTCCCGTGTCCGCTAGGGGACCGGGAGGCTCCGATTCCAGGACGGGGAAGCGGCGCGGCGCCAGCGTCAGGAGTACGAGCAGCGCGGCGCCCGCGGCGCAGGCCGCCCCGACGTACACCCAGTCGACCGCCGCGTCGACGGCCCGCCGCACCGTGTCGGCGCCGCTGTCACGGACCACCGAGTCGAGGTCGCTGCCGGAGCCGAGGCGCGCGGAGATCACCCCGTTGGCGACCGCGCCGAAGACGGCGGCGCCGACCGTCTGCCCGATCTGCCGGTAGAACAGGACGGACGCGGTGGCGGTGCCGCGTTCCGCCCAGCCGACGGTGGACTGCACGCCGACGATGAGCGGGAGCTGGAACAGGCCGAGGGCCGCGCCGAGCAGCGCACTGAGCAGCGTGGGCTGCCAGACCGAGCCCGGGTAGGGCAGCAGCAGCGGGAACGCGGCGAGCAGCACGAGCGCCCCGGTCATGCCGAGCGCGGCCGTGTCGCGGAAGCCGATCCTGCGGTACACGTGCTGGCTCAGGGCCGCCGACACCGGCCAGCTCAGCGTCATCACGGACAGTACGAACCCGGCGGCCGTCGGGGACAGGCCGAGCACGGACTGCGCGTACGTCGGCAGGAACGTCGTCGGCGCGACCATCAGCAGCCCCATCGCGCCGAGCGCCAGATTGACCGCCGCGATGGTGCGCCGCCGCCACACCCAGCCCGGCAGGATCGGCTCGGGCACCCTGCGCTCGATCACGAACACGGCGCCGATGAGGACGACTCCCGCGCTCAGCAGGGCGAGCGACGGCGCCGACCCCCATGCCCACGCGACCCCGCCCTGCACCAGCCACGTCAGCAGGACCCCGCCGGCCGCGAACACGGCGAGCGCGCCCGCCCAGTCGATCCGCGTCCGCTCCGCCCGCTCCCGGCGCGGCTCGTGCAGATGACGTACGAGGAGGTAGAGGGCGACGGCGCCGATCGGCAGGTTGATCAGGAAGATCCAGCGCCAGCCCACCGTCGAGGCGAGGACCCCGCCGAGCGCCGGGCCGAGCACCGACGACGTGGCCCACACCGTGGACAACTTGGCCTGGATCCTGGGGCGTTCCTTCAGCGGGTAGAGGTCGGCCGCCAGGGTCTGCACCGTGCCCTGGATCGCGCCGCCGCCCAGGCCCTGCACCACCCGGAAGGCGATGAGCGCGGCCATGTTCCACGCCGACGCGCACAGCACCGAGCCGACCAGGAACAGCACGCTGCCCGCGATCAGGACGGGCTTGCGGCCGAACGTGTCCGACAGCTTCCCGTAGACGGGGAGGGTGACGGTGACCGCGAGCAGATAGCCCGAGAACAGCCAGGAGAAGAGGGAGAAGCCGCCGAGGTCGCCGACGATCTGCGGGACCGCCGTCGAGACGATGGTCGAGTCGAGCGCGGCGAGCGCCATGCTCAGCATCAGGGCGGCGACGACCGCTCCTCGGCGCCGGCCGGTCCCGCCGCGGCCGCTGGTCTGCTGCATGTGTTCCCCCTGCACGTATCTACCTCAGGAGCTTATGCGGGGCAGCCGACCCTGAGTAGAGGTCCACCGCGGGGCGGACTTCCCCTAAGGGGCCCTCCACAGAAGGGGGCAGGGTCCGTTCGTCCCGCCGGAGGACGAGGCGGCACGGGGAGGTTCGTAGCGTTCCGGGGGTGGGGTTTTCCCCCGCAAAAGACGGGGCTTTTCCGCAACGCGCCGAGGTACCCCGCGCCACCAGACTTGACCGCACAGGGCACCGATCGACGCATCCCACGCGTGACCGACTGAGGAGACTTACCGTGACTACGGCTGCAGCCATTCCCGGGCACAGGGACACTGGACAGAGGTCGGCCGTCGCCGCGCGGGCCCGAGGGCTCGTGAAGGCGTACGGGTCGGGGGAGACCCGGGTCGTCGCGCTCGACCACGTCGACGTGGACATCGCCCGCGGCCGGTTCACGGCGATCATGGGCCCGTCCGGGTCCGGGAAGTCGACGCTGATGCACTGCCTGGCGGGGCTCGACACGGTCACGTCCGGGCAAATCTTCCTGGACGAGACCGAGATCACCGGCCTCAAGGACAAGAAGCTCACGCAGCTGCGCAGGGACCGGATCGGCTTCATCTTCCAGGCGTTCAACTTGCTGCCGACGCTGAACGCGATCGAGAACATCACGCTGCCGATGGACATCGCGGGCCGCAAGCCGGACCGCCGCTGGCTGGACCAGGTCGTGGAGACCGTGGGCCTCGCGGAGCGCCTGAAGCACCGGCCCACCCAGCTCTCCGGCGGCCAGCAGCAACGCGTCGCCGTGGCACGGGCGTTGGCATCGAGGCCCGAGATCATCTTCGGTGACGAGCCGACCGGAAACCTGGACTCGCGCGCGGGCGCCGAGGTCCTCGGCTTCCTGCGCCGCTCCGTCGACGAACTGGGCCAGACCATCGTGATGGTCACGCACGACCCGGTCGCCGCCTCCTACGCGGACCGCGTCCTGTACCTCGCGGACGGCCGCATCGTCGACGAGATGGCCCGCCCCACCGCCGAGGCCGTCCTCGACCGCATGAAGGACTTCGACGCCCGGGGCCGCACGTCATGAGCGCCAACACGGTCATGAAGACCTCCCTGCGCAACTTCTTCGCGCACAAGGGCCGGATGGCCCTCTCGGCGGTCGCCGTCCTGCTGTCGGTCGCCTTCGTGACGGGGACCCTCGTGTTCACCGACACGATGGACAAGACCTTCGACAAGCTGTTCAGCGCCACCTCGCCCGACGTGTCCGTCAGCCCCAAGGACGCCGAGGCCGAGGGCAGCGCCACCGGACGGCCCGAGGCGCTGCCCGCGTCCGCGCTCGCCACCGTCCGCGAGGCCGACGGCGTCAAGTCCGTCGAGGGCGCCGTCGTCTCGATGAACGTGACCGTGGTGAACTCCGACAACAAGAACATGGGGTCCACCACCGGAGCGCCCACCATCGCGGGCAACTGGACGCGCAACGACCTGCGCTCCATGGAGATCACCTCCGGACACGCGCCGCGCGGCCCCACCGAGGTCATGGTCGACGCCGACACCGCGAAGAAGCACCACCTGAAGATGGGCGACGAGCTGCGCACCATCGCGGCCACCGGCGACTTCACGGCGAAGATCACCGGCATCGCCTCCTTCAAGATGACCAACCCGGGCGCGGCCGTCGTCTACTTCGACACGGCGACCGCCCAGCGCGAACTCATCGGCACGACCGGCCGGTTCACGCAGATCAACGTCGCCGCCGACAGCGGCGTCAGCGACACGCAGCTCAAGAAGGCCGTCGCCACGGCCCTCGGCGCGGACGGCACGTACAAGATCCAGACGCAGCAGGAGGCCGCGGACGCCAACGCCTCCGACGTCGGCTCCTTCATGGACGTCATCAAGTACGCCCTGCTCGGCTTCGCCGGCATCGCCTTCCTCGTCGGCATCTTCCTGATCATCAACACGTTCTCGATGCTGGTCGCCCAGCGCACCCGCGAGATCGGCCTGATGCGCGCCATCGGCTCCTCCCGCAAGCAGGTCAACCGGTCCGTGCTCGTCGAGGCACTGCTGCTCGGCGTCGTCGGCTCCGTCCTCGGCGTCGGCGCCGGTGTGGGCCTCGCCGTCGGCCTCATGAACCTCATGTCGTCGCTGGGCATGGAGCTTTCCACGAACGACCTCACGGTCAAGTGGACGACCCCGGCGGTCGGCCTCCTGCTCGGCATCGTCGTCACCGTCCTCGCCGCGTACCTCCCGGCCCGCCGCGCGGGCAAGGTCTCCCCGATGGCCGCGCTGCGCGACGCGGGCACCCCCGCCGACGTCAAGGCCGGCGTCGTACGCGGAGTCATCGGCGTCGTCCTCACGGGCGGCGGCGGATTCGCCCTCTACCTGGCCGCGCAGGCCGACAAGGCGAGCCAGGGCGCGCTGTGGCTGGGCGTCGGCATCGTCGCCTCGCTCATCGGCTTCGTCGTCGTCGGACCACTGCTCGCGGGGATCGTGGTCCGCGTCATCAGCGCGGTCCTGCTGCGGATCTTCGGCCCCGTCGGGCGGATGGCCGAGCGCAACGCGCTGCGCAACCCGCGCCGCACGGGAGCGACGGGCGCCGCCCTGATGATCGGCCTCGCGCTGGTCGCCTGCCTGTCCGTGGTCGGCTCCTCGATGGTCGCCTCGGCCACCAGCGAGCTCGACAAGTCGGTCGGCGCGGACTTCATCGTCGAGGGCCAGGGCGGCATCAAGCCGCAGGCCGCCGAGGACCTCAAGCGGGCGCCGTACGTCAGCCGCGTCACGGAGGTCAAGTACGTCAAGGCCGACCTGACGGCACCGAACGGCGCGAAGAAGACCGAGGAACTCGTCGCCGCCACCCCCTCCTACGCGGACGACCTGCGCCGCGAGACGACCTCCGGCGAGCTGTCGGCGGCGTACGGGAAGAACGCGATGTCGGTCGGCTCCGGCTACGCCGAGAAGCACGGGGTGAAGGTCGGCGACACCATGACCGTCGCCTTCGACCACGGGCGCACCGCGAAGCTGAAGGTCGCCGCGGTCACGTCGGACGACACGACGTTCGACAAGGGCGCGATGTACACGAACCTGACGACGGCCGCGGCGTACGTCCCGAAGGACCGGATGCCGCTGAACGGGATGATGTTCGCGAAGGCGGACTCCGGGAAGGCCGACCAGGCGTACAAGGCGCTCAAGGCCTCGGTCGCCGCCGATCCGACGGTCCACGTCAAGGACCAGACCGACTACAAGCAGACGCTCAAGGACCAGATCGGTCAGCTCCTGAACATGATCTACGGGCTGCTCGCGCTCGCGATCATCGTGGCGGTCCTCGGTGTCGTCAACACGCTGGCGCTCTCGGTCGTCGAGCGGACGAGGGAGATCGGTCTGATGCGGGCCATCGGCCTCTCGCGACGGCAGCTGCGCCGCATGATCCGCCTGGAGTCGGTGGTCATCGCCGTCTTCGGCGCGCTGCTCGGGCTCGGGCTCGGCATGGGCTGGGGCGCGACGGCCCAGCGGCTCCTGGCCCTGGAGGGCCTCGGCGTCCTGGACATCCCCTGGCCGACCATCACCGCGGTCTTCGTCGCCTCGGCCTTCGTGGGCCTCTTCGCGGCCCTCATCCCGGCGTTCCGGGCGGGCCGCATGAACGTCCTGAACGCCATCGCCACGGAATAGCCTCCGGCTCCGTTTCTTGAGCCCCTGCGGCGATTGAGCAGGCGGCTCCGTGGCAGGGCCCCTCGGGGCTCCGCCCCGGACCCCGCTGCTCAATCGCCGCAGGGGCTCTTATGGGGCCGGGTCGAATCAAGCCTCGCCGGCGTTTGAGGCGCGGGGTCCGGGGCGGAGCCCCGAGGGGTGTCACCACGGGTGACCGGAACCGTTCGAACGGGTGGGCCTCCGGAGGACGACGTACTCTGGAAACCCCCGGCCCGTCCCACGTGTCGGGCCCTTTGCGTTGCCCACTGACCCTGGACGGATCTTCCCCATGAGCCTGCACGGACTGCTCGACGCCGTCGTCAAGGACGCGGCCCTCGCTGAAGCGGTGAAGGCCGCAGGGGACGGCAACCGGATGCACGTCGACCTGGTGGGCCCACCCGCCTCCCGCCCCTTCGCCATCGCCGCCCTCGCCCGCGAGGCCCAGCGCCCCGTGCTCGCGGTGACCGCCACCGGCCGCGAGGCCGAGGACCTGGCGGCGGCGCTGCGCTCCCTGCTCCCGGCCGGCGGCGTCGTCGAGTACCCCTCGTGGGAGACGCTCCCGCACGAGCGCCTCAGCCCCCGCTCCGACACGGTCGGCCGCCGCCTCGCCGTGCTGCGCCGCCTCGCGCACCCGAGCACGGACGACCCCGAGACGGGCGCCGTCTCCGTCGTCGTCGCCCCCATCCGCTCCGTGCTCCAGCCGCAGGTCAAGGGCCTCGGCGACCTGGAGCCCGTGGCCCTGCGCACCGGGCAGAGCGCCGACCTGGAGGAGACGGTCCAGGCGCTGGCCGCGGCGGCGTACGCACGGGTCGAACTCGTCGAGAAGCGCGGCGAGTTCGCCGTGCGCGGCGGCATCCTCGACGTGTTCCCGCCGACCGAGGAGCACCCGCTGCGCGTCGAGTTCTGGGGCGACGACGTCGAGGAGATCCGCTACTTCAAGGTCGCCGACCAGCGCTCCCTGGAGATCGCCGAGCACGGACTGTGGGCGCCGCCCTGCCGCGAGCTGCTGCTCACCGACGACGTCCGCGCCCGCGCCGCCGAACTCGCCGAACAGCACCCCGAGCTGAACGAACTGCTCGGCAAGATCGCCGAAGGCATCGCCGTCGAGGGCATGGAGTCCCTCGCCCCCGTCCTCGTCGACGACATGGAGCTGCTGCTCGACGTGCTCCCGGCCGGATCCATGGCGATGGTCTGCGACCCCGAGCGGGTGCGCACGCGCGCCGCCGACCTGGTGGCGACGTCGCAGGAGTTCCTCCAGGCGTCCTGGGCGGCCTCCGCGACCGGCGGAAAGGCCCCCATCGACGTGGGAGCCGCCTCGCTGTGGGCGATCGCGGACGTCCGGGACCGGGCGCGCGAGCTCGGGATGATGTGGTGGTCGGTGTCCCCGTTCGCCGCCGACGAGGCGGGCGCGGACTCGGAGGCCGACACCCTCCAGCTCGGCATGCACGCCCCGGAGACGTACCGCGGCGACACCGCCCGCGCCCTCGCCGACACCAAGGGCTGGCTCGCCGACGGCTGGCGCGCCGTCTACGTCACCGAGGGCCACGGCCCCGCGACCCGCACCGTCGAGGTGCTCGGCGGCGAGGGCATCGCGGCCCGCCTGGAGAAGGACCTCGGCGAGCTCGCCCCGTCCGTCGTCCAGGTGTCCTGCGGCAGCCTCGAATTCGGCTTCGTGCACCCCGGGTTGAAGGTCGCGGTCCTCACCGAGACCGACCTCACCGGGCAGAAGGCCGCCGGCAAGGACGGCGCCCGCATGCCCGCGCGGCGCCGCAAGACCATCGACCCGCTCACCCTCGAATCCGGCGACTACATCGTCCACGAGCAGCACGGTGTCGGCCGCTACATCGAGATGGTGCAGCGCACGGTGCAGGGCGCCACCCGCGAGTACCTCGTCGTCGAGTACGCGCCCGCCAAGCGCGGCCAGCCCGGCGACCGCCTCTACATCCCCACCGACCAGCTGGAGCAGATCACCAAGTACGTCGGCGGCGAGGCCCCGACCCTGCACCGGCTCGGCGGCGCCGACTGGACGAAGACGAAGGCGCGCGCCAAGAAGGCCGTCAAGGAGATCGCGGCCGACCTCATCAAGCTGTACTCGGCGCGCATGGCGGCCCCCGGTCACGCCTTCGGCGCGGACACCCCCTGGCAGCGTGAACTGGAGGACGCGTTCCCGTACGCGGAGACGCCCGACCAGCTCACCACGATCGCCGAGGTCAAGGAGGACATGGAGAAGACGGTCCCGATGGACCGCCTGATCTGCGGCGACGTCGGCTACGGCAAGACGGAGATCGCGGTCCGCGCCGCCTTCAAGGCCGTCCAGGACGGCAAGCAGGTCGCCGTCCTCGTGCCCACGACGCTCCTCGTGCAGCAGCACTTCGGCACGTTCACCGAGCGCTACGGCCAGTTCCCCGTCAGCGTGAAGGCGCTCAGCCGCTTCCAGACGGAGACCGAGTCGAAGGCGACCCTCGAAGGGCTGCGCGACGGCTCCGTCGACATCGTCATCGGCACGCACCGTCTGTTCTCCTCCGAGACCAAGTTCAAGGACCTGGGCCTGGTCATCGTCGACGAGGAACAGCGCTTCGGCGTCGAGCACAAGGAGCAGCTGAAGAAGCTCCGCGCCAACGTCGACGTGCTCACCATGTCCGCGACCCCCATCCCCCGTACGCTCGAAATGGCGGTCACCGGCATCCGCGAGATGTCGACGATCACCACGCCGCCGGAGGAGCGCCATCCGGTGCTCACCTTCGTCGGCCCGTACGAGGAGAAGCAGATCGGCGCGGCCATCCGCCGTGAACTGCTGCGCGAGGGCCAGGTCTTCTACATCCACAACCGGGTCGAGTCCATCGACCGGGCGGCGGCCCGGCTGCGCGCGATCGTGCCGGAGGCGCGGATCGCGACGGCCCACGGCCAGATGTCGGAGCAGGCCCTGGAGCAGGTCGTGGTCGACTTCTGGGAGAAGAAGTTCGACGTCCTCGTCTCCACGACGATCGTGGAGTCCGGCATCGACATCTCCAACGCGAACACGCTGATCGTGGAGCGCGGCGACAACTTCGGCCTCTCGCAGCTCCACCAGCTGCGCGGCCGCGTCGGCCGTGGCCGCGAGCGCGGCTACGCGTACTTCCTGTACCCGCCGGAGAAGCCCCTCACGGAAACGGCCCACGAACGCCTCGCCACGATCGCCCAGCACACGGAGATGGGCGCGGGCATGTACGTCGCGATGAAGGACCTGGAGATCCGCGGCGCGGGCAACCTCCTCGGCGGCGAACAGTCCGGTCACATCGCGGGCGTCGGCTTCGACCTGTACGTCCGCATGGTCGGCGAGGCCGTCGCCGACTACCGGGCCTCGCTCGAAGGCGGCGTGGAGGAGGAGCCGCCGCTGGAGGTCAAGATCGAGCTCCCGGTCGACGCGCACGTCCCGCACGACTACGCGCCGGGCGAGCGGCTCAGGTTGCAGGCCTACCGCGCCATCGCCTCCGCGAACACGGAGGAGGACGTCCGCCACGTCCGCGAGGAACTCGTCGACCGCTACGGCAAGCTGCCGGAGCCGGTGGAGAACCTGCTGCTCGTGGCCGGCCTGCGGATGCTGGCGCGGGCGTGCGGCGTCGGCGAGATCGTCCTCCAGGGCAACAACGTCCGGTTCGCGCCGGTCGAGCTGCGGGAGTCGCAGGAGCTGCGCCTCAAGCGCCTCTACCCCGGCACCGTCATCAAGTCGGCCACCGGGCAGCTCCTCGTACCGCGCCCGAAGCCGAAGAAGATGGGCGGCAAGCCGGTGGTCGGCCGGGAACTGCTCGCGTGGGTGGGGGAGTTCCTGGCGACGATCCTGGGCGCGTAGGCCTCCGGCGGGGCGTAGGCCCTCCGGGCAGGGCGGCGGGCCGGGCGGGAAAATCGGCTGCGGTGCCGCCCCGGCCGCCGCACGATGTCCGCATGCACCCCGACACCGGTACGGACACGGACATGGACACGGATCTCACGATCACCACGCTGGCCGAGCGTCCCGAACTCGCCGACGCGATGTGGACGATGCCGGACACCTGGCCCGCCTTCATCGGGCACGACGTGGCGGCGGCCACGTTCCTGCGGCGGATCTGGCGGGAGCTGCCCGCGTACGCGTTCGTGGCCACGGACGCCGCGGGGACCGTCGTCGCCAAGGCGTACAGCGTCCCGTTCGCGCTGGGCGCGCAGGGGCGCGGGGCGCTGCCGGACGGCGGCTGGGACCAGGTGTTGCTGTGGGCGTTCGCCGACCGGGCCGCCGGAGTCGTCCCGGACACGGTGAGCGCCATCGAGATCGCCGTCGCGCCGGAGCTCCAGGGGCGCGGGCTGTCCGGGCGGATGCTCGCGGCGATGCGGGACAACGCGCGGGCCCTCGGGTTCCGGGAGGTCGTCGCGCCCGTGCGGCCGAGCCACAAGTACCTCGAACCCGCCACGCCCATCGGCGCGTACGCGTTCCGGGTGCGGGAGTCGGACGGGCTGCCGCACGATCCGTGGCTGCGGGTGCACGTACGGGCGGGCGGCGTCGTCGAGAAGGTCGCGCCCGCGTCGATGGTCGTCGCCGGATCGCTGGCGCAGTGGCGGGAGTGGACCGGCCTGCCCTTCGAGGAGGAGGGCCCCGTCGAGGTCCCTGCCGCGCTGGTTCCGGTGCGCTGCGAGCCCGAGCACGGCTACGCGGTGTACGTCGAGCCGAACGTGTGGGTGCGGCACGCGCTGTGAACACGTGAGCGTGCCGTGCGGCCGTGAAAACGCGGACGTGGCACGCGCGTTGAGCGCGTGCCACGTCCACTCCCCCCAGCTGAAGCCGCTGGTTACAGCTTCAGGTCCCATTGCGAGCCGTCGTAGTCGAAGCTCGGAGTGACCTCGACGGTCAGGTTCTTCGCGTCCGCCGGGGCGTCGAAGCCGTAGACGACCGTGGCCTTCTTGCCCGGCAGGATCGTGCCGCTGAAGGCGTCGCCGACGTTCTCGTCGAAGATCTGCTCGGCGGTGCCGCCGTCCTTGCCGGCGCGGGCGTCGGCGGTCAGCAGGCTCGCGTCGAACTTCTCCTTGGAGTCGTTGGTGACGGTGACCGTGACCTTGTAGGCGTGGTTGCCCTTCTTGTGGCCGGCCGCGTACTCGCTCGGGCTGAACGTGACCGCGTTGGAGACGGAGACCGTCAGGTCGTCGTCGTAGACCACGGAGTCGCCCGCGTCGAGGGTCTTGCCGGAGACGGGCTTGTCGTCGGCCTTGTCGCCGCCCTTGTCCTTGCCGTCGCCCGAGGCCTTCGTGTCCTTGGCCTTCGTGTCGGACAGCGACTTGTTGATCTCGTCCACGGCGTCGTCCACCGCCTTGAACGTCGTGTACGCGCCGAAGACCGCGAGGCCCATCGCCGCGAGGCCGAGGATCGTGCCGGCCAGGGCGATGCCCTTGTTCGTGGCCTCGCCGCGCTTGGCCCGGCCGCGCCCCGTCAGGCCCAGGATCAGGGCGATCAGGCCGAGGATCCCGGCGAGCCAGAACAGCAGCGGGATCAGCCCCGACACGGCGCCGATGACGCCGAGGATCAGCGCGGCCGTCCCCAGTCCGTTCCGCGCGACCCGCTGCGGGGGCTGCTCCTGGAACGGCGGGTACTGCGGGTGCTGCTGAGGCTGGGGCGGCTGGGTCTGGGACATAGCTCTTCCTCCGTGGATGAGAGAAGCCAACCTCCCCCCGGCATTCCGTGTATCCGGCGGTTGGCTGAAGCAATAACAGCATTGTCTGTGAACCGAGTCAACCCGGTTCACAGGACTTGCGTTGCTCACGGGTGTGAATGCGGTTCTTACGCGACACTCGGTATGGTCGGGCGCACAGGCACGTCAGGACGTCGGAACGGGTCGGACGTCCGGGGAGGAGTCGGCTCGGTGCAGGACAACGCGACATCGAGGCAGGACGCCGCGACGGAGGTCACCGCCGCCGGGATCGCCCGCCTCGCCGGGGTGGGCCGCGCCGCCGTCAGCAACTGGCGCCGCAGGCACGCCGACTTCCCCAAGCCCGTGGGCGGCACCGAGACCAGCCCCTCCTTCGCGCTCGCCGAGGTCGAGGAGTGGCTGCGCGACCAGGGCAAGCTCGCCGAGGTCCCGCTGCGCGAGCGCGTGTGGCAGCAGCTCGCGGGCCACCCGGCGGGCCCCGTCACCGCCCTCCTGCACACCGGCTGCGCCCTGCTGCTCGTGCACGACCGGCCCACCGAATGGCTCGCGCTCGCCGCGACCGACGACGACCAGGACCTGGCCCACCGCCTGTCGGCCGCCCTCGAAGGCGTCCTCACCCCCCGCTTCGGCCACGCCACCGAACGCGCCGTCGACACCCCGCGCCCCGCCGACCTGCTGCCGTCGGCTCCCCTGCTGCGCGGCGCCGCCGAACTCGCCGCCGAACTGGGCGCGCGCGGCACCTTCGCGTTCCTGCTCGGCCGCCACCTCGACGCCAACCCGCGCCAGTACACGCTCACCCCGCAGGGCCCCGCCGAGCTGATGGCCGCGCTCGCCGGACCGGCCGGCACCGCCCTCGACCCGGCCTGCGGCACCGGCGCCCTCCTCGACGCCGTACGCGCCCACGACCCGCGCCCCGGCCGCACCCTGTACGGCCAGGACGCCTCCGCCGAACTCGCCGCGCTCACCGCGCTCCGCCTCGCCCTCGACGGCAACGGCGGGGCGGACGCACCCACCGTGCGCACCGCGACCGCCGACACCCTGCGCGCCGACGCCCTCAGCGACGTACGGGCCGACGCGGTGCTCGCCCACCCGCCGTTCAACGAGCGCGGCTGGGGGCACGACGAGCTGGCCTACGACCCGCGCTGGGAGTACGGGCTCCCGGCTCGCACCGAGTCCGAACTGGCGTGGGTGCAGCACGCGTTGGCCCGCCTGAAGGACGGCGGCAGCGCCGTCCTGCTGATGCCGCCCACCGTCGCCTCCCGTCGCTCGGGCCGCCGGATCCGCGCCGACCTGCTGCGCCGCGGCGCCCTGCGCGCGGTGATCGCGCTGCCCGCCGGAGCCGTCCCGCCCAACAACATCCCGCTGCACCTGTGGGTGCTGCGCCGCCCCGGCGCGGGCGCGCCCGCCGCCCCCGAACTGCTGCTCGTCGACACGACCTCGCTCGCCGAGTCCGGCGACGTGCGCGAGCAGCAGGTGTGGGGCGACGTACGGGACGCCGTGCTCGACGCCTGGCGCGCCTTCGACCGGGACGGCTCCCTGGCCGAACAGCCGGGCCTCGCCCGGTCGGTGCCGGTCATCGACCTGCTCGACGACGAGGTCGACCTCGCGCCCGCCCGGCGCCTGCCGCCGCCCGCCGCGGGTGGCGGGGCCGCGGAGCTGACCGCCGTGCGCGAGGAACTCGCCGACGCGCTGCGCCGGACCACGGAACTCGCGCCGCGGGCCGTGCCCGACGCGGCGGCCCCGGCCCGCTGGCCGGTGACCACGGTCGGGGAACTCGCGCGCGCGGGAGCCCTGACGCTGCGCACGGCGGCGACGCACGCGAGCGCCGTGCCGGGTACGGGTCCGGGTGGGCACGCGCGCGTACCCGTACTCACCGACCACGACGTGCTGGCCGGGACCACGCCGTCCGGCTCGCCGACCGCGGACGACGACCCCGTGATCCTCGAAGTCGGCGACGTGGTGGTGCCGGTGGTCGGCGGCGGGGCGGTCGTCCGCGTCGTCGACGAGGCGGACGCGGGGGCCGCGCTCGGCCGGGGCCTGGCGCTGCTGCGCCCCGAACCGGCCGCGCTCGACCCGTGGTTCCTCGCCGGCTTCCTGCGCTCCACCGCCAACAACCGGCAGGCCTCCAGCTACGCCTCCACCGCCACCCGCCTCGACGTCCGCCGCCTCCAGCTGCCGCGCCTGCCGCTGCCCGAACAGGCCGTGTACGGCGAGCGCTTCAAATCCCTGGCCTCCTTCGAGAACACCCTCCGCCACGCCGCCCGCCTCGGCGAACAACTCGTCCAGGGCCTCCACGACGGCCTCACGGACGGAACCCTGGCGCCCGTCTCCAGTCCAGACCCGGCACCTTGAGCCCCTCCGGCGATTGAGGAGCGCTTCCTCGCGTCGGGCGCTCGATCCGGGTACTTCAAGCCCCTCCGGCGATTGAGGAGCGGGGTCCGGGGCGGAGCCCCGGGGGTGGAGCGCAACATTCCGGATGGGGGCATGTGATCGGGTAGACAACGGTTCCGTACAACCCCGGGCCGGTTGTCGGAGTCCGCCTATACGCTCGAAGGAGCCGGCAACGCATTGCCGTGCGTCCTATCCCGGACGAGTGACACCAGGAGCTGCCATGTACGGGCCCGGCGCGGGACCGCCCCGACGCGAGAGCGACGGCGCGACCATCACCCTGCGGGTGCTGTTCCCTGCGCTGTCGGTGCTCACCTGCGGCATCCTGGCGTGCGCCCCGCTGTTCCGCATCGCGATCCTGCGCGGCAGACCCCTCGACTGGATCCTGGCCGTCGCCTCGCTGCCGGTCAACATCACGCTGTTCGCCATCATCGGCTCCCTGCCCGAGTCGGACCCGCGCACGGACGTCGCCCTCGCCATCCTGCTGCTCATCGCCCTGGGCAGCGCGGTGTACTTCCTGGTCTACGACATCCGCAGGACGTCCGCGCCGCTGCCCGTGAACCCGTACGCGCCGACGACCCCGTCCTCCGCCTACGGACACCCGCAGCCGGGACCCCACCCGCGGCCCCAGCCGCACCCGCAGCAGTCCTGGCCCGCCCCGCCCCCGCCGCCGCAGCAGCACGCGATGCCGACACAGACCATGGGCGCACCCACGCCCACACCCGCCCCCGCCCCGCCGCCCGCGCCCCCGCAGAACCAGGCACCGCCGCCCCACCGCATCGACCAGGTCCGCGCCGAACTGGACGAGTTGAGCGACTACCTGCGCAAGCAGGACGGCGGCCGGTGACCGCGCACCCCCAGGCCGGCGGCCGCGTCGTCGCCGGACGCTACGAACTGTCCACGCTCATCGGCCAGGGCGGCATGGGGCAGGTCTGGACGGCGTACGACCAGCGCCTCGACCGCCGCGTCGCCGTGAAACTGGTGCGCCCCGACCGCGTCGCGGGCGCCGAGGCCGCCGAGCTGCGCCACCGCTTCCTGCGCGAATGCCGGGTCACGGCCCAGGTCGACCACCCCGGCCTCGTCACCGTGCACGACGCGGGCGCCGAGGGCGACGAGCTCTACCTCGTCATGCAGTACATCGACGGCGCGGACCTCGCCGACCACCTCGCCGAGCACAGCCCCTTCCCGTGGCAGTGGGCGGCCGCCATCGCCGCGCAACTGTGCGCCGTGCTCTCCGCGGTGCACGCCGTGCCGATCGTGCACCGCGACCTCAAGCCACGGAACATCATGGTCAAGAAGGACGGCACGCTCACCGTCCTCGACCTCGGCGTCGCCTCCGTCCTCGACACCGACACCACCCGCCTCACCCACACCGGCTCACCGATCGGCACGCCCGCGTACATGGCGCCCGAGCAGGCGATGGGCGGCGCCGTCGGCCCGTACACCGACCTCTACGCGCTCGGCGTCGTCCTGCACGAACTGCTCAGCGGCGACGTGCCGTTCGCCGGCACCACCGCCCTCGGCATCCTGCACCGCCACCTCTACGAGGCCCCGGCCCCGGTCCGCCAACTGCGCCCCGAAGTACCGCAGGCCCTGGAGCACCTGGTGCTGCGCCTGCTCGCCAAGGACCCGCAGGACCGCCCCGCCTCCGCCCAGCAGACCTACGAGGAACTGCTCCCGCTGCTGCCCGCGCGTGGCGTCCCCACCGGCCGCCCGCTCGACCCCACCCGCCCCTTCCTGCGCCCGCACGCCCCCTGGCCCGACCGCGCCGTCACCCCGGCGCCCCAGCCCGCCGGAACCGACGTCCAGGGCGACCGCCCCGACGTGGCACGGGCCGTCGACGAGGTGAAGGTGCTGCTCGGCGAGGGCCGCATCACACAGGCCGTCGACATCCTCGGTGCGATCCTGCCCGCCGCGGCCGCCCAGCACGGCGAGCACTCACCCGTCGTCCGCACCCTGCGCAAGCAGTACGCCGCCACCCTCATGGACGACGGCCAGTACCGGCGCGCGCTGCCCGAACTGCGCCGTCTCGCCGATGAACGCGCCGCGGAGGCCGGCCACGCCGACCCGCAGTCCCTCCAGTTCCGCTACGAGGCCGCGCAGTGCCTCGAAGCGCTCGGCGAACCCGCCGCGGCCCTCGCCGAGTACCGCTCCCTCCTCCCGTACTACGAGAACCAGTACGCGACGACGGACCAGCGCCTCGCCCTCGAAGTACGGCGCCGCATCGGACAGTTGCTGCTCGCCGTCGGCGACCGCGGCGCGGCCCACGCCACACTGAACCGGCTGCTGCACGACTCCGAGCGGCTGCACGGCCCCGGCCACCCGTTCCCGGCGGAGGTGCGGCGCACGTTGCAGTGGCTGGGCCAGGTGCGGGGCTGACGCCAGGGGCGGGGCCCCGGGCCCTCCCGCGTAGGTCAAGCGATGGTCAAGGTCTGGTCGAAACCCCTGCTGAGCGGGGGTTTCGCCGAATTGTTCGTGCACAATCAGTTCGCTCCCTGTGTGCTCTCCATGGCGCGCCTGTGTCCCGCCCCACCGGGACCACGCACTCTCCGCCCCGGCAGCGATCACATGGCATCCCCCCACGCAGTCCCATTCCTGCATTCCTCAAGGAACACTCGATGCGTACCGCTGTCCGCGCTGCCGCCGTGCTCGCCATGGCCGCCCTGCCCTTCACCCTGACCGCCTGCTCCGGCTCCGATGCCGACAGCGGCAAGGACGACGCCAAGCCCGCCGCCAAGAAGAGCGACCAGGACCCCAACGCCGGTCTGGCCAAGGGCGCCGACCTGAAGAAGGCCCTCGCGCCCGCCTCGTTCTTCGGCGCCGGCTACCAGGTCGACCCGGACGGCGCCCGCGACACCGGCACCGCGTACCAGGAGCCGAGCAGCGACCCGGCCGCCCTGAGCAAGCCGGACTGCACCAAGCTCGGCGGCACCAGCTGGATCGCCCTCACCGGCGACGAGGGCGTCTCCTTCGCGCAGAACGACTACGTGAACGCGAAGACCACCGCCGACATCGCCCAGGAGATCGACGTCTTCCGCGGCGACCAGGCCGCCACCGTCCTCGCGCACCTCAAGAAGGCCGTCGCCGCCTGCCCGTCCTACAAGGACACGGACACCAAGAGCGAGGTGAAGGTGACCGGCGCCGACACCGGCGGCCTCGGCGACGAGGCGTACACCATCACGCTCACCGACCCCGCGTGGGAGAACGGCACCACCCTCATCGCCGCCCGCAAGGGCACCGCCGTCGTGTCGGTGATGTCGACCGACGGCCACGACAACGGCGCGGCCACGGCGAAGAAGCTCACCAAGAAGCTGACCGCCGCCCTGCCCGCCGGCGACTGACACGCGCCTCCGCCGGGAACGCGGCGGTGGCGAGGCAGGGCTGTCGCGCGGCTAGTGCCTCAAGTCGTGGCCAATCGTTGTCGAATAGGTGGCCGAGCAAGCGGCCACCTCCTAACATCGATCATCGCCGGACTTTGTGCACCGACGCACAAACTCGTCGCAGGGAGGCCCACCTTGCACCGCCGCAACAGCCGCCGCACCGCGCTCATCCTGTCCGCCGCCGCCATCGCCGCCGTTCCCGCCCTCACCGCCTGCGGCAGCGAGGCGCATCCCGGTGCCGCGGCCGTCGTCGGCGGCCAGCGGATCACCGTCTCGCAGCTGGAGAGCCGCGTGAACGAGGTGCGGGACGCGCAACAGACCGCCACCAAGGACGCCGCGCAGTACGAACAGGCCATCGCCAAGACCGGCGGCCTCACCCGCAACACGCTGCACACGATGGTCCTCGACCGCGTCCTGCACCGCGCCGCCACCGACGCCGGCGTCACCGTCACCCGCAAGGAGATGCAGAGCATGCGGGCCGGACTGGAACAACAGGCGGGCGGCGCCAAGGAGTTGGAGGCCGCCTGGCTCCAGCAGTACAACATCCCGCCGAAGCGTCTCACCGAAAGCCTCCGCACCGAGATCGAGGCCCAGAAGCTGGCCACCGCCCTCGGCGCGAACATGCAGACCGACCAGGGCAAGGCCGTCTTCTGGAAGGCACTCTCCAGCGCCTCCAAGGAACTGAAGGTCGACCTCAACCCCCGCTACGGCACCTGGGACGTCACCAAGAACAGCCGGGTCGACGAGAAGACACCGTGGGTGCGGCAGATCACGAAGGAAGCGGGCGCGGAGCAGCAGACCGCGTAACGGCCATCCGGCGGGCGGCGGGGTTGTCAGTGGCCTGGGTTACGTTCGAGGGGTGAACGAACCCGAGGCGCTCGACCCCCACGCCACCGCCGGCACCCCCGACCCCGCCGGCCGCGTCGTCCTGCTCACCACCAGCCACCGCGTCGCCCCCGGCCTGCTGTCCTGGCAGGCGTGGGAGACGCTGCGCGGCGCCGACGAGGTGCTGTGCGCCGACGCCGCGCACCCGCAGCTGCCGTACCTGAAGGAGGCCGGCGTCCCGGTCACGGTCGCCGCGCCGACCGCCCGGGAGCTGGTCGACCGGTGCGCGGACGGCGGCCGCACCCTTGTCGTCCTCGCCACCGCCGAGGGCGACCGGCGGCTCACGGACGGGCTCGCGACCCTGGCCGGCTCCGGCCGTGAGCACATGCCGTCCCTCGAACTGCTGCCCGGCTCCTACGACCTGCCCGGCGCCCGCCTCCTCGACCTCGTCCAGGTCATGGACCGCATCCGCCGCGAGTGCCCCTGGTCGAAGCAGCGCACCCACGAGGACCTCGCCAAGTACGCCATCGAGGAGGCCTACGAGCTGGTCGAGGCGATCGAGACGGACGACCGCGAAGAGCTCCGCGAGGAACTCGGCGACGTACTCCTCCAGGTCGTCTTCCACGCGCGCATCGCCGAGGAGGACGCCGACGCGCCCTTCTCGGTGGACGACGTCGCG
The DNA here is from genome assembly GCF_054724165.1 of Streptomyces sp. BYX5S. Lineage (NCBI taxonomy): Bacteria > Bacillati > Actinomycetota > Actinomycetes > Kitasatosporales > Streptomycetaceae > Streptomyces > Streptomyces sp. BYX5S. Next base: position 644,801 of record NZ_CM138829.1, read on the forward strand.
GGCGGCATCGTCGACAAGCTCATCCACCGCCACCCCCACGTCTTCGGCGACGAGAGCGCGGCCACCCCGGAGGAGGTCCGCGAGATCTGGCTCCGCAAGAAGGGCGAGTCCAAGCGCCGCGCCTCCGTCACCGACGGCGTCCCCCTCGGCCAGCCGGGCCTCGCCCTCGCCGCCAAACTCGGCTCCCGCGTCCGCACGGCCGAACTCGACGTCCCGCTCCCCGCGGGGGAGGGCGTCGGCTACGAGTTGCTGGCGCTGGCCCTGCGCGCCGAATCCCAGGGCACCGACCCGGAGGCGGCCCTGCGGGCGGCGGCACGGGCGTACCGGGACGCGGTTCGCGCCGCTGAGGGGGTGGAGGGTTAGTACCGTGGTCCCAGGGGACGGACGGCGGGGCTGGGGGACTGTGTGGAGCGGGAGTTGGCGGGGCGGGCGGCCGAGACCTTGGTGTCGCTGATGCGGTCGGGGCTGTGGCAGCCGAAGGACTGGAAGCGGTTCTCCCGGTACCTCACGGCGACAGGGGTCGACGAGGCAGAGGCCCACGACATGCTGCGGGAGCTCCACGAGCAGGTGCAGATGCCGAACGCCTCCACCGAGCGCGCCGTCGGGGTGTGGCGCGGCGCCTTCCTCGACCGGCTGGACGTCGCGCCTCGGACCGCGGGGCAGTTGCGCGCCGTGCTCGCCCACTACGACGAGTTCGCACCACCCCACGCCGCCACCGACGAGCCCGGCACGGCCACCGCCACCGACGAGCCCGGCACGGCCACCGCCACCGCGAACACCGTCACCGGCGGCACCCACCACTCCGTCGTCCAGGCCACCCGCATCGAAACGCTCCACCAGCACTTCGCCCCGGCCCCCGACGCGGTCGACGGACGACCCATCCACGACATCGGCCCCGCCGAATTCGGCGTACGCCCCACCCGCCGCGCCCCCGGCCTCCCCGACGTCCCGCCGTACGTCCCCCGCGACTGCGACGCCGAACTCGCCGCGAAACTCGCCGGGCCCGGACTCGTCCTGCTCCTCGGCAAATCCGTCACCGGCATGTCGTACACGGCCTGGCACGCGACTCGCGGCCTGGACGGCCACCAGGTGTACGCGCCCGAACGCGGCGCCGACCTGCGTGCCCTGCTCGGCACGCTCAGGACCGACCCCGCACCCGCCCTCCTCTGGCTCGACGACATCGAGGGCCACCTCGGCGAACGTGGCCTCGACCCCGGCCTGTTGGCCCGCCTCACCGCGCTCGGCGTCCATGTGCTCGCCACCATGGACGTCGACACGTACTACGAGCGCAGGACCGGCTCCGCACCGGGCGACCGCGTCGTCGCCCACGCCCACACCGTCGAACTCCCGGTCGCCTGGAGCGCAGCGGAGTTCGGCCGCCTCGCCGAACAGGCCGACGACCCGCGCGCGTACGAGGCGTACCTGTGGACCGACGGCGCCAACCCGGCCGCCTACCTCGCCCTCGGCCACCTTCTGCACGAGGAGTGGCAGCGCTTGAGCGCCCGCGACGCGGACCCGGACGGCGTCGCGATCGTGCGGGCCGCGCTGGACGTGGCGCGGGCCGGGTGGGCGGGGGCGGTGCCGCTGCCGCTTCTCCAGAACCTGGGCGCGCCGGGTGCCACGCACTGGGCGGCCGAGGATCGGATCGGCAACGTCGGCTTCCTCATGCCTGGTGAGAAACCGAAGACCTGGAGGGCGCACGGGGCGCTGGTGGCAGGGGTGTTGAGGTCGTCGGAGGCGCAACTCACGGAAGACCGGCTCTGGGAGGTGCATGCGGCTATCGGGGACTTCTTCGTGCACGAGACGCCGGAGGAACGGGCTGTGGCGGACGTACTCGCCGCCGTTCTGCGTCCGCGCGCCGAGGGCGGGAACATCACGGCCGCCGCCCGGCTCGGCTCAATTCTTCACTTCGAGGACGGCGGGGAGTTCTGGCTGCGCCAGAGCGCCGAAGCCGGGCACCCGCAGGCTGCGAACGACCTCGCCGTCGTATTGCTCCACAGCGACCGGGCGCAGGAGGCCGTCCCGTACCTGGAAAGGAGCGCCGCCGAGGGGAACGCCTGGGCCGGCGACCAACTGGCGCGCCACTACCGGACCAGGGCCGAGGACCTTCTCACCGAGGCGGCCCGGACCAGCCCCGCCGCGGCCTGCGACCTCGGTGACCTCATCGCCGGCACCCCCGGCCGCGAGCCGGAGGCGATGCGCCACTACCTCACGGCCTGGCACGGCGGCAGCGCCGACGCGGCGCTCCGTATCGGCTGCCTCCTCCACGCCCGGGGCGATGCGGCGGAGGCCGAGTCCTGGTACCGCCACGCTGCACGTACGGGAAGCGCCAGGGCCCAGCACCACCTGGGCGTCCTCCTCTACGACAAGGGCGGCCACGACGCCGAGGCCGAGGCCCTCCTGACCCGCGCCGCCGAGGCGGGCCGCACCGCCGCGCACACCGCGCTCGGCATGCTCAAGGAACGACAGGGCGACCACCGCGGCGCGTACGCCCACTACCGAAAGGGCGACGAGGCTCTGGACCCGGAGGCCGCCCACCGCCTCGCGCTGACCGCGCCCGGCCCCGAGACCAGGGCCCGCCGCCTGCGTCGAGCCGCCGAGCGCGGGCATTACCGAGCTCAGAAGGAGACCGGGAAGCTCACCCCACCGGCGCCGGATACGGTCAAGGAGTGACCGAGAGCCCCACCCCGACGCCCGACGCGCCCGCCATGCCCGAACTCTTCACCTGGGAGTTCGCCAGCGACCCGTACCCCGCCTACGCCTGGCTGCGCGAGCACGCCCCCGTGCACCGCACCACGCTGCCGAGCGGCGTCGAGGCCTGGCTGGTCACCCGGTACGCGGACGCCCGCCAGGCGCTCGCCGACCAGCGCCTGAGCAAGAACCCGGACCACCACGACGAGCCGTCCCACGCCAAGGGCAAGACGGGCATCCCCGGCGAACGCAAGGCCGAGCTGATGACCCATCTCCTCAACATCGACCCCCCGGACCACACCCGCCTGCGCCGCCTCGTCTCCAAGGCCTTCACCCCCCGCCGCGTGGCCGAATTCGCACCGCGGGTGCAGGAGCTGACGGACGACCTCATCGACGCCTTCGCGGCCGAGGGCGAGGCGGACCTGATCCACGACTTCGCCTTCCCGCTCCCCATCTACGCGATCTGCGACCTGCTCGGTGTTCCCCGCGAGGACCAGGACGACTTCCGCGACTGGGCGGGAATGATGATCCGCCACGGCAAGGGCCCGCGCGGGGGAGTGGCGCGCTCGGTCAAGAAGATCCGCGCCTACCTGGTGGACCTCATCCACCGCAAGCGCAACGACCTGACCGACGACCTGATCTCGGACCTGATCCGCGCCTCCGACCACGGGGAGCACCTCACCGAGAACGAAGTGGCGGCCATGTGTTTCGTGCTGCTCTTCGCGGGTTTCGAGACCACCATCAACTTGATCGGCACGGGCACCTATTCGCTTCTGCGGAACCCGGAGCAGAGAAGCGAATTGCAGCGGGCCATCGACCGGGAGGAATGGGCTCTCCTCGATTCAGGTATCGAGGAGATGCTGCGGTACGACGGGCCGGTGGAAATCGCCACGTGGCGCTTCGCCACGCAGCCGTTGGAGATCGGCGGCCGGCGGATCTCCGTGGGTGACCCGGTTCTGGTGGTTCTCGCCGCCGCCAACCGGGACCCGGCGCGATTCGCCGACCCGGACGTACTGGATCTCGCACGCAAGGAGAACCCGCATCTGGGGTTCGGCCACGGAATCCACTACTGCCTGGGCGCTCCGCTCGCCCGCCTGGAAGGCCGCACCGCGTTCGCGACCCTGTTCCGCCGCCTCCCGGACCTGGCCCTGGCGGCGGACCCGGCCGACCTGAGGTGGCGCGGCGGCCTGATCATGCGCGGCCTCCGCACCCTGCCGGTGACCTTCACGCCGCAGGACGCTTCAGCGGCCGATTGAGGCACACCGCCCCGCACCCGTCCTCCGATCCGCCTTCCTGGGCGCGGAATTCGCCTCTGCATCCTCCCTCGGGCAGCACGCCCCGGGCTCGCATTTGTCCGGATTGCGCACCCTCCCCGTCGAGTTCACCCCCCGTCAGACACCCACCGGAACCGCCACGCGAGCTGACGCACCGTCAAACCTGTGACTTTCACGTGATCTACGCTGCATCGACTTGTGACAAGCGTTCGAGTGCAGCTACGTTCACGGATCATCGCGACACACGCACAACTTGCACCACCGCACCACCCGTCGCGCGTAGCAGCATCAGTCTCGCGAAAGGCAAACGCATGCTCTCCGGGAACGGTCGTCACCGTCGCCCCCGTCAGGCCCCTGCTCTCGTCGTCGCCGCCGGGGTCACCGGCAGCGCCATCGCGATCCCGCTGTTCGCCGCGAGTGGCGCGAGCGCCGCGACCGCGCAGGCGTGGGACAAGCTCGCCGAGTGCGAGAGCGGTGGGCAGTGGAGCCTGGACGCCGGTAACGGCTACTACGGCGGTCTCCAGTTCACGCAGGAGAGATGGGAGGAGTACGGGGGGCTCGACTACGCCCCGCGTGCCGACCAGGCCAGCCGTTCGCAGCAGATAGCCGTCGCCGAGAAGGTTCTCGACGACAAGGGGCCGAGTGCCTGGCCGATGTGCTCCCTCACGGCCGACCTCACGAAGAGCGACGACTCGGCGGACGTCGACCCGGGTGTGTCCGCCTCGCCGCAGCCCTCGGATTCGTCCGATTCATCCGATTCGTCCGAGCCGGCGGCGTCGGATGAGCCTTCCGGGGCCGCCGAGTCCGCCGAGTCCGCCGAGTCCGCCGAGGGCTCCGGCGGCTCCGCGTCCTCGGACAATGAGGCCGACGCGGCGTCGGACGCCGCCACCGGCAAGGGCGCGGCGGACGACGGGGCCGCCGAGTCCTCACGTGACAAGTCCCACGCCCCGGACGACTCCGCTACGGAGTCCACCGAGTCCACCGAGTCCGCCGAACCGTCCGCGACGCCCTCCACCGAGGCCTCCGGCGCGGCCTCGGCGGGCCGCCACCGCGGCGACCGCGCCGCCGACGACGGCTCCGACTCCCGTACGGGTGAGGGTCGTCACGCCTCCCGTGACGACAAGCGCGACGGCGACACGTACAAGGTCCGCGCCGGCGACAACCTCTGGGACATCGCGAAGGCTCAGGACGTCCACGGCGGGTGGGACGGGCTGTACGAGTTGAACAAGGACACGGTCGGTTCCGACCCAGACCTCATCCTTCCTGGTCAGAGCCTGGATCTTGGGGACGGATCGGACAAAAAGTAGTTTGATTTCAGGGGGGTTGACGGGGCTTTGTCCGGTGTTGAGCGAGTGAGACATGGGTCTCAAAGCCCCTGATCGACTTTGAAATCGGGCGGATCCGTTGCTTACGGTCGTGACCGCTCGCTTCAGCGGGCCCCGACGGATGTCACGCCGAATCCTGCCAACGTCCGTACGGGAACAGTCGACGCGTAAGCGCCGTGGGCAGGAGCGGGGGACCCAGGTAAGCCGCCCTTCCGGGAGACCGGACGGGCTTGGGGTGAAGCAGCGCACAAGGTGCGACGCCGGACACTCACTGGTCCGAACCCGACAGCTCACCTCGCAGGCGTCGGTGAGGGGATATCTCCATGCTGTTTTCCACCAAGAACAAGCACCGTCGCCCGTCCAAGGCTGTCCGTGTCGCCACGCTCGGCGGCGTCGCCGCTGCCGCCGTCGCCGTCCCGCTGATGGGCGCGACGTCCGCCTCGGCCGCCACCTCGTCCGAGTGGGACCAGGTCGCGCAGTGCGAGTCCGGTGGCAACTGGTCGATCAACACGGGCAACGGCTTCTACGGCGGCCTGCAGTTCTCGGCGTCCACCTGGTCCGCCTACGGCGGCGACCAGTACGCCTCCACCGCCGACCAGGCCTCCAAGGCCCAGCAGATAGCCGTCGGCGAGAAGGTCCTCGCCTCCCAGGGCGCGGGCGCCTGGCCGAACTGCGGCTCGGGCCTGTCCTCCGCCTCGTACGACGGTGCCTCGGCCGAGTCGTCCTCGCAGCAGCAGGACACCCAGAGCACCCAGCAGCAGGACACGCAGCAGCGTGCCGACCGCTCCGAGCAGCGTGAGCAGCCGAAGCAGCAGGAGGCCCCGAAGCAGGAGGCCCCGAAGCAGGACACCGTCACCACCCCGACCGGCAACAAGGTCGAGAAGGGCGACGGCGAGTACAAGGTCGAGTCCGGCGACACCCTCAGCAAGATCGCCGAGGCGCACGACACGACCTGGCAGAAGCTGTTCGAGAAGAACAAGGACATCGTCAAGGACGCCAACCTGATCTACCCGGGTCAGCAGCTGCACCTCAGCTAATAGCTGAGCCAGTAACGCGTCAGGCACGGACTCGGCATCGGCGGACGCCGAGTCCCGCCGCACCCCGTCCCCACGGGCCGCTCACTTCGGCGACCTTCGTCCCGGCACAGCCGGGACGGAGGTCGCTGTTTTTGTTTCGTTAAGGAACATTTCGCTCTCGGCGTTGTCCACGAGGCGGTCGTCCGGCTGGCCGATGCCCGCGGGCCGGTTACGCTCAGGGGTGCGGGACCACGTATCCAAGCAGCCGCCCGCATAGCCTGCGTCACATCCCAGAAGGAGATGCTCGTGCCGTCCATCGACGTCGTCGTAGCCCGGGAAATCCTGGACTCCCGAGGCAACCCCACGGTCGAGGTCGAGGTCGGCCTCGACGACGGGAGCACCGGCCGTGCCGCCGTCCCGTCGGGTGCCTCCACCGGTGCCTTCGAGGCCATCGAACTCCGTGACGGTGACCCGAACCGTTACCTCGGCAAGGGTGTCGAGAAGGCCGTCCTCGCCGTCATCGAGCAGATCGGCCCGGAGCTCGTCGGCTACGACGCCACCGAGCAGCGCCTGATCGACCAGGCGATGTTCGACCTGGACGCCACCGACAACAAGGGCTCGCTCGGCGCCAACGCCATCCTCGGCGTCTCCCTCGCCGTCGCGCACGCCGCCTCCGAGGCGTCCGACCTCCCGCTCTTCCGCTACCTGGGCGGCCCGAACGCGCACCTGCTCCCGGTGCCGATGATGAACATCCTGAACGGTGGGTCGCACGCCGACTCCAACGTCGACATCCAGGAGTTCATGATCGCCCCGATCGGCGCGGAGTCCTTCTCCGAGGCCCTGCGCTGGGGCGCCGAGGTCTACCACACGCTGAAGAAGGTCCTGAAGAGCAAGGGCCTGGCCACCGGCCTCGGCGACGAGGGCGGCTTCGCCCCGAACCTGGGCTCGAACCGCGAGGCGCTGGACCTGATCCTGGAGGCGATCAAGGAGGCCGGTTACGTTCCCGGCCAGCAGATCGCCCTCGCCCTCGACGTCGCCGCCTCCGAGTTCTACAAGGACGGCAAGTACCAGTTCGAGGGCAAGGAGCGCTCCGCCGCCGAGATGACGGAGTACTACGAGGAGCTCGTCTCCGCGTACCCGCTCGTCTCCATCGAGGACCCGCTGTACGAGGACGACTGGGCCGGCTGGAACGTCATCACCGAGAAGCTGGGCGACAAGGTGCAGCTCGTCGGCGACGACCTCTTCGTCACCAACCCGGAGCGCCTCGCCCGCGGTATCGAGGAGAACTCGGCGAACGCCCTGCTGGTGAAGGTGAACCAGATCGGTTCGCTGACCGAGACCCTGGACGCCGTCGAGCTCGCCCAGCGCAACGGCTTCAAGTGCATGATGTCGCACCGCTCCGGTGAGACCGAGGACGTCACGATCGCCGACCTCGCCGTCGCCACCAACTGCGGCCAGATCAAGACCGGCGCCCCGGCCCGCTCCGAGCGCGTCGCCAAGTACAACCAGCTCCTGCGCATCGAGGAGATCCTGGACGACGCGGCGGTCTACGCCGGCCGTTCGGCCTTCCCGCGCTTCAAGGGCTGACCTCACCTGACGCCGTAGATACGTACGTCCCCGCACTCGGTCCCGTACCGTGTGCGGGGACGTACGTACGTGAGCGGGGAGGCGGGAGCAGGCGATGCCCGGAAAGGTCCGTGACCAGGACTCCAGAGATCGCTTCTCGACGGCCACCCGGCTGCGGCTGCTCGGCGAGCAGACCGCCGAGCGCGTCTACCGCTCGCAGAACAAGCGCCAGGCCCGCCGCTCCCGGCTCACCGGCCGCGCGGCCCTGCTGGCGCTCGTCCTGTGCACCCTGGTGGTCGCCCTGGCCTACCCCATGAGGCAGTACGTGTCCCAGCGCGGCGAGATCGAGGATCTGCGGCGCCAGCAGCAGGAGACCAAGGAGCGGGTCGACAGGCTGCGGGACGAGAAGGCGCGCTGGCAGGACGACGCGTACGCCGAGCAGCGCGTCCGCGAGCGGCTGCACATGGTGATGCCGGGTGAGACCGGCTACGTGGTGCCGAACGCGCGCACCACGGACGCGGAGCGCGCCCGGCAGGGCGCGGAGGACCGCCCCTGGTACTCCAACGTCTGGGACGGCGTCGACAAGGCCGACCAGGCGGACAACTGACAAGGACTGAAGGAAACACCCGAGCGATGGAAACTCCCCCGCCGCAGACCGAGCCCACCGTGCCCACGGACGCCGACATCCACGCGTTCAAGGAGCAGCTGGGGCGTCCGCCGCGTGGCCTGCGGGCCATCGCGCACCGGTGCCCGTGCGGCAACCCGGACGTGGTCGAGACGGCTCCGCGTCTGGAGGACGGCACGCCGTTCCCGACGACGTACTACCTCACGTGTCCGCGGGCGGCGTCGGCGATCGGGACGCTGGAGGCCAACGGTGTGATGAAGGAGATGACGGAGCGTCTCCAGACGGACCCGGAGCTGGCGCGCCAGTACCGCGCGGCCCACGAGGACTACCTCGCCCGCCGTGACGCCATCGAGGTCCTGGAGAACTTCCCCAGTGCCGGTGGGATGCCCGACCGCGTGAAGTGCCTCCACGTCCTCGTGGGCCACTCCCTGGCCGCGGGTCCCGGTGTGAATCCGCTGGGTGACGAGGCGATCGCGATGCTCCCGGAGTGGTGGCGCAAGGGCCCGTGCGTCACCCCCGCCGACTGACCTTTTCCCCAGATCGCCGCAGGGGCTCCATTTGGAGCCCCTCCGGCGATCTGGGGAGCGGGGGTCCGGGGGCGGAGCCCCCGTGCGGCTTCCCGTAACTGAACGACGACCTGAGGAGCTCACCCGCCATGACCAGGGTCGCCGCCATCGACTGCGGCACCAACAGCATCCGGCTGCTCGTCGCGGACGCGAACCCGGAAACCGGAGAACTCGTCGACCTGGACCGTCGGATGACGATCGTCCGGCTCGGCCAGGGCGTCGACAGGACGGGCCGGCTCGCGCCGGAGGCCTTGGAGCGGACGTTCGCGGCGTGCCGCGAGTACGCCGAGGTCATCAAGGAGCACGGCGCCGAGAAGCTCCGCTTCGTGGCGACCTCGGCGTCGCGTGACGCCGAGAACCGGGACGACTTCGTGAGCGGTGTCCTCGACATCCTGGGGGTCGAGCCGGAGGTCATCACCGGTGATCAGGAGGCGACGTTCTCCTTCACGGGTGCGACGAAGGAACTCACGGGCCGCGCCGACCTGGACAAGCCCTACCTCGTCGTCGACATCGGCGGCGGCTCCACCGAGTTCGTCGTCGGCGACGACACCGTGCGCGCCGCGCGCTCCGTGGACGTCGGCTGTGTACGGATGACGGAGCGCCACCTCGTGGCCGAGGACGGCACGGTCGCCGATCCGCCCTCCCCGGCGCAGATCGAGGCGATCCGGCAGGACATCGGCGAGGCACTCGACCTGGTCAACCAGACGGTGCCGCTGACCTCGGCCCGCACGCTGGTGGGCCTCGCGGGTTCGGTCACCACGGTGGCCGCGCTCGCCCTCGGGTTGAGCGAGTACGACTCGACGGCGATCCACCACTCCCGGATCTCCTTCGACAAGGTCGCCGAGCTCACCGACTGGCTGCTGGAGTCCACGCACGACCAGCGTGCGCTGAAGCCGGTCATCCACCCCGGCCGGGTCGATGTCATCGCCTCCGGCGCGCTCGTGCTGCGTCTGATCATGGAGTGGACCGGGGCGCGCGAGGTGGTCGTGAGCGAGCACGACATCCTCGACGGGATCGCCTGGTCCATCGCCTGAAACGGCCCCGGGAAAGGCCCGGGAACCGTCTCTCCTGAGCGCCCCGCGCAGCGTCTGAGCACCGCGTGGGGCGCTTTTGGCGCGCCGCCGCGACACGCTGTCGGGAAAGTTCGTGAAGTTCTTCACAAGGAAATCGGCCCACTTGGAGGCTGTTACGCGCCGTCGGGCCCGTTCGGGGACCCGTGGGGGCGTGATCGCGGGCCGCGCGTGAGGTTGCCGGAGTGTTGCGAGCCGGTTGCGGAGGGATGTGGTCCAGTGCCGCCAAATGCTCACCGTGGCTGCTCAAGAGGGGTGAGCAACGTCTGGGGCGGGTCCCTGGTTCCCCTCCGATGTCATGACATGGGTCACGTGGGCGGCGCAGTGTAGCAGAGGGTCCCTACAAGCTTGTGAAGGGGCGCACGAGCACCCCCCGCCAGTCGGGTGGATACTCGATGGCATGAGCACCACGGAGCGTCCCAGGATCCTCATTGTCGGAGGTGGGTACGTAGGCCTGTACGCGGCGCGACGCATTCTCAAGAAGATGCGTTACGGCGAGGCGACCGTCACGGTCGTCGACCCGCGCTCGTACATGACGTACCAGCCCTTCCTCCCCGAGACCGCCGCCGGCAGCATCTCGCCGCGCAACGTCGTCGTCCCCATGCGACGCGCTGTGCCGGGAGCCGAGATCCTCACCGGCCGCGTCACCTCCATCGACCAGGACCGCAAGGTCGCCTCCGTCGCGCCGATCGTCGGCGAGGCGTACGAGGTTCCCTTCGACTACCTGGTGATCGCGCTCGGCGCGGTCTCCCGCACCTTCCCGACGCCGGGCCTCGCCGAGGTCGGCATCGGTATGAAGGGTGTCGAGGAGGCCGTGGGTCTGCGCAACCACGTTCTCGAGCAGCTCGACAAGGCCGAGTCGACGACCGACGAGGAGATCCGCCGCAAGGCGCTCACCTTCGTCTTCGTCGGTGGTGGCTTCGCGGGCGCCGAGACCATCGGCGAGGTCGAGGACCTGGCGCGCGACGCGGCCAAGTTCTACAAGAACGTGAAGCGCGAGGACATGCGCTTCGTGCTGGTCGACGCCGCCGACAAGGTGCTGCCGGAGGTGGGCCCGGATCTCGGCGTCTACGGCCGCAAGCACCTGGAGTCCCGCGGGATCGAGGTCTACCTCTCCACGACGATGCCGTCCTGCGTCGACGGTCACGTCGTCCTCAGCAACGGCCTCGAGGTCGACTCCAACACGATCGTGTGGACCGCCGGTGTGAAGCCGAACCCGGCGCTCTCCCGCTTCGGTCTGCCGCTCGGCCCGCGCGGTCACGTGGACACGCAGGCCACCCTCCAGGTCGCCGGCAGCGACTACATCTGGGCCGCGGGCGACAACGCCCAGGTTCCGGACCTGGTCGGCCGCGCCAACGGCAACCCGAACGCCTGGTGCCCGCCGAACGCCCAGCACGCCATGCGCCAGGCCAAGGTCCTCGGCGACAACGTGGTCTCCGGCATGCGGGGCTTCCCGCAGGCGGAGTACAAGCACGCCAACAAGGGTGCGGTGGCCGGTCTCGGCCTCCACAAGGGCGTCGCGATGATCGTCATGGGCAAGATGAAGATCAAGCTCAAGGGCCGTCTCGCCTGGTACATGCACCGTGGCTACCACGGGCTGGCCATGCCGACGTACAACCGCAAGATCCGTGTGATCGCCGAGTGGACGATCAACATGTTCCAGAAGCGCGACATCACCGCGCTCGGCGCCCTGGAGACTCCGCGCGAGGAGTTCTACGAGGCCGCCAAGCCGGCGCCGAAGCCCGCGGCCGAGGCGCCGAAGGCCGACGCCGCCGCCGAGAAGAAGGTCGAGGAGAAGGCCAAGGCCTCCTGACCCGCGCATAGTTCCACCCCGAAGGGGCTGCTCGCCATCCGTGGTGCGAGTGGCCCCTTCGGCGTTTCCGGGGCCATTTAGATGGTGGCTACAGGTATTTTGCCGTTCCGTGACTCGGTAACGGGACTGCGCAGGTGGCCTGTCGGTGTTTACCTGCTGTTGGAGCGTTCCGGGATTTTCCCTGTCACGGAGGTGTGCGCCATGCAGGACGCCGCACAGCGGCTGAAGAAACTCGCCGAGCAGTTGTTCGGCGCCGAGCTCCCGGTGCGGCTGCGCGCCTGGGACGGCTCCGAGGCCGGACCTCCGGATGCCCCCGTGCTCGTCGTCAGGAACCGCCGCGCGCTGCGCAGGCTGCTCTGGAAGCCGGGAGAGCTGGGCCTCGCCAGGGCCTGGGTGGCCGGCGACCTGGACGTCGAGGGGGACCTCTACGCGGCCCTCGACCGGATGGCCGGCCTCATCTGGGAGCGCGACCCCGACGAGGAGCCCAGGAGCCTCGCGCAGGCCCTCAGGGACCCCCAGGTGCGCGCGGCCGTCAAGGAGCTGGTCAAGCTCGCGGGACCCGCCCTGCCGCCCGCCCCGCCCGCCGAGGAGATGCGCAGGGGTGGCCGTCTCCACCTGCACACCAAGGGCAGCGACAAGCAGGCCATCAGCCACCACTACGACGTCGGCAACGACTTCTACGAGCTCGTCCTCGGCCCCTCCATGGTCTACTCCTGCGCCTACTGGGAGTCGCCCGGGGCGGGACTCGAAGCGGCGCAGCGCGACAAGCTGGACCTCATCTCCCGCAAGCTGGGGCTGAAGCCCGGGATGCGGCTGCTCGACGTCGGCTGCGGCTGGGGATCCATGGCGATCCACGCCGCCCGCGAGTACGGCGTGAGCGTCGTCGGCGTCACGCTCTCCCAGGAGCAGGCCGCGTACGCCAGGAAGCGGATCGCCGACGAGGGGCTCACCGACCGCGTCGAGATCCGCGTGCAGGACTACCGCGACGTGCGCGACGGCCCGTACGACGCGATCTCGTCCATCGGCATGGCCGAGCACGTCGGCTCCGAGCAGTACCTGGAGTACGCGTCCGACCTGTACGCCCTCCTCACGCCCGGCGGACGGCTGCTCAACCACCAGATCGGGCGGCGGCCGCAGCGCGACGAATCGGCGTACGAGGTCGACGAGTTCATCGACGCGTACGTCTTCCCGGACGGCGAGCTCGCGCCCGTCGGCACCACCGCGGGCCTGCTGGAACGGGCCGGTTTCGAGGTGCGTGACGTCGAGGCGATCCGCGAGCACTACGCGCTCACGCTGCGCCAGTGGGTGCGCAATCTGGAGGCCCGCTGGTCCGAGGCCCTGAAGCTGGTCAGCCCCGGCCGGGCCCGCGTCTGGCGGCTCTACATGGCGGCGTCCGCCCTGAGCTTCGAGCGCAACCGCATCGGGGTCAACCAGATCCTCGCCGTGAAGACGCCCGAGAGCGGGGCGTCGGGCATGCCGCTGCGGGCGCGCACCTGGAACGACTAGCTCTCCCCGCACGGCAATCGGGGCGCGTCCGCCACTCGCGGATGCGCCCCGATGCACTTAACTGCCGTGCCGTTACTCGGACTTGATCGCCGCGAGCATGTTCAGGCGGGCGGCGCGGCGGGCCGGCCACAGGGCCGCCAGGATGCCGACGACCGCGGCGAGCGCGAGGAAGATCCCCATCCGGCCCCAGGGCAGGATCAGCTCGTACGTCGCCATGGAGTTGCCGATGAGCTGACCGGCCGCCCAGCCGAAGAACACGCCGAGGCCGATGCCGAGGACGCCGCCGAACAGGGAGATCACCAGGGACTCCAGGCGGACCATCCGCTTGATGCCCTTGCGGTCGATGCCGATCGCGCGGAGCATGCCGATCTCCTGCTGGCGCTCGAAGACCGACATGGCCAGGGTGTTGATGACACCGAGCACCGCGACGATCACCGCCATGGCGAGCAGGCCGTAGAGCATGTTCAGCATCAGCGTGAAGACCTGCGCGACCTGGTTGGTGATGTCCTGCTTGTCCTGGACCTTGATCGCCGGGTTCTCGCCGAGCGCCTTGGTGAGCTTGTCCTTCGTGGCGTCGGAGGGGCCGCCGGACGTCTTCAGCATGACCTGCATGTCACCGGAGTCCGCGCTGAGGTGCGGGGCGAGGGTCGGGCTGTCGACCATGATGCCGCGCAGCATCTCGTTGGCCTCGTAGACGCCCGCGACGGTCAGCTTCTGGGACTTGCCGTCCTCGTAGTGCGTCGTGAAGGTCGAGCCGGTGGACCAGTCGTGGTCCTTCGCCGTCTTGTCGTCGACGACGACCTTGTTGCCGCTGACCGTGAACGTGCCGCTGTCCAGCGGGAGTTCGGCGAGCTTGTTGATCGTGTCGCCGTTGACGCCGGTGAGGAACTCGGTGCCGCCGTCGATGCGGGCCGGCGAGTTCGTCATGCCGCTGACGGCGGTGACGCCGGGCGTCCGGTCGAGGGTCTTCACGACGTCGGGGGAGAGCTGGTTGCCGTTCGCCATGGCGACGACGTAGTCCGCCTTCAGCGAGTCGGCCGCCATCTTGTTGATCGCCGACTGCACGCTGCCCGCGATCACCGTGAGGCCGGTGATCAGGGTCAGGCCGATCATCAGCGCCGACGCGGTGGCGGCGGTGCGGCGCGGGTTGCGCACCGAGTTCAGGCGGGCCAGCTTGCCGGAGATGCCGAAGGCGCGCAGGACCGGAGCGGCGAGCGCGATCAGCGGCCGGGACAGCAGCGGCGTCAGGATGAAGACGCCGATGACCAGCAGTGCGGCGCCCGCGCCCATCGGGGCCTGACCGCTGTCGCCGCTCATGGTGGTGGCGGCGAGCACGAGGGCGACACCGGCGGCGGACACCAGGGCGCCCAGCGTGTTGCGCAGCACCAGCGACTTGGCGGTGGGCGCGGCGTGCACCGCGTTCATCGCGGCGACCGGCGGGATCCGCGCGGCGCGGCGGCCCGGCAGCCAGGCGGCCAGCATCGTGATCAGGACGCCGACGACGAGCGCGGCGACGACGGTGCCGGGGGAGACGACGAGCGGCCCGTCCGGCATGACCGCGCCGGTCGTGCCCACCAGGGCCCGCATGCCCGCGCCGATGCCGATGCCGACGGCGAGACCCGTCACGGCGGCGACGGCGCCCACGACGAACGCCTCCAGGAGCACCGAACGCGTCACCTGACGGCGGGAGGCGCCGACGGCCCGCATCAGGGCCAGCTCCTTGGTGCGCTGGGCGACCAGCATCGTGAAGGTGTTCGCGATGATGAAGATGCCGACGAAGAGCGCGATGCCCGCGAAGACGAGCAGCATCGTCTTCATGGAGCTCATCGACGACGAGATCTGCTCGGCCTGGTCGTCGGCGAGCTGCTGCGCGGTGGCCGTCTCGGTCTGCCTGGACGGCAGCGACTTGTCCAGCGCGGACTTCAGCTGCTCCTGGCTGGTCCCGGCGGCGGCCGTCACGTCGATCTCGTCGTACGCGCCCGGCTTGTGGAAGAGCTCCTGCGCGGTCGCCGTGTCGAAGAGGGCGAGCGAGCCGCCCGCGGCGACGTTGCCGTCGTCGGTGGTGAAGACGCCGGTGAGGGTCGGGGTCAGCACGGGCCCGTCGACGGACATCCGGACCTTGTCGCCGACCTTGTAGCCGGCCCGCTCGGCGGTCTTCGCGTCGAGGGCGACCTGGCCCTTGCCGTGCGGGGCGGTTCCCTTGGCCAGCGGGTACCGGGAGTCGTCGGAGCCCCAGTAGTTGCCGCCCTTCGTGGAGAACCCGTCACCGACGAGCTTGCCCTTCTGGTCGGCGACGGCCGCGTACCCACTGACGACGCCGTACGCGGAGCCGGCGCCCTCGGTGCCGCGCGCCGCCTTGATCGTGGCGTCGATGAGCCGGGCCTCCTTGCCGACGGTGTTGCCCTTGTCCTCGGCCCACTTCGGGGTGACGGCCACGTCCACGTGGTCGAATCCCTTGGCCGACGACTTCTCCAGGGCGCCGGAGATGGTGTTGGTGAACACGAGCGTGCCACTGACGAAGGCGACGCCGAGCATGACGGCGAGCACGGTCATCAGCAGCCGCGCCTTGTGCGCGAGCACGTTGCGCAGGGCGGTTCGGAACATGGCGGGTTACTCAGTCCTGGTGGTCGAGGGGGCCGGGCACATCAAGCCTGTGTGGCTCGGGTGAGCGGCGGCCGGGGCACATCAAGCCCCTGCGGCGATTGAGCAGCGGGGTCCGGGGCGGAGCCCCGGCTCTTCGGGCGGGAGGCTCAGCTGGTGCGCCCCTTGGCGTCGAACTTCTTCATCCGGTCCAGCACGGAGTCCGCCGACGGATCGACCATGTCGTCCACGATCCGCCCGTCCGCCAGGAACACCACCCGGTCCGCGTACGCCGCCGCGACCGGATCGTGCGTCACCATGACCACCGTCTGCCCCAGCTCCCGCACGGAGTTCCGCAGGAATCCCAGGACCTCCGCCCCCGACCGCGAGTCGAGGTTTCCCGTCGGCTCGTCCCCGAAGATGATCTCCGGCTTGGACGCCAGCGCCCGCGCCACCGCGACTCGCTGCTGCTGTCCGCCGGAGAGCTGCGCGGGCCGGTGCCCGAGCCGCCCGGAGAGCCCCACCATCTGGATCACGTTCTCCACCCACTGCTTGTCGGGCTTGCGGCCCGCGATGTCCATGGGGAGCGTGATGTTCTCCAGCGCGGTCAGCGTCGGCAGCAGGTTGAACGCCTGGAAGATGAAGCCGATCTTGTCCCGGCGGAGCTTGGTGAGCTGCTTGTCCTTCAGCGACCCCAGTTCCGTCTCGCCGATCCGGACCGACCCGGAGGAGAACGTGTCGAGGCCCGCGACGCAGTGCATCAGTGTCGACTTGCCGGAACCCGAAGGTCCCATGATCGCGGTGAACTCGGCCTGCCGGAAGTCGACGGAGACCTGGTCGAGCGCGACCACCTTGGTCTCGCCCTGTCCGTAGACCTTGGACAGATCCGTGGCGCGGGCGGCGGCCGTCGTGGCGGTACGGCCCGCGAGCGGGGTGGTGGTCACGGGAGGTGCTCCTGTCGCTGGGGGACGAGGTCGGGGACGCGGATCCGGGGGACCGCTCGACCGGGACCGTTCCATCGTCTCCGTGGATCGGGCCCGGGAAGTCAGCCGCAGTTCTCGTTCCGGAGGGCGACCTCGGAGGGACCGGGGCGGCCGGAGTCATACCTGGGGATGACCCGGGCCCCTGAGAAGCGCCGGAGCCCGGGGAGCGGACGGGTCCGCTTGTGTGGGCGCTGCGGGGGCGGTGATATTCCGTCATTCCCTGGGGAGCGGCCCCCGGAGGTGGTAGGGCTCCCGGCAGGTGCTGATGGGCCAGGACGTGTGCTGATGCACCCTCAGACGTCAATAAAATAAGACAACGTGGTGCCGTACTTCCGCTGATCGGGGGATGCCGACGGATAGGCTCGGAACGTCGACGCGGAGCCCCACAACCTGCCCGGATGGTGGAATGCAGACACGGCGAGCTTAAACCTCGCTGCCCCTCGCGGGCGTACCGGTTCAAGTCCGGTTCCGGGCACCTCCGTACTTTCCTTCCCGCTGCGCGTCGCCCCTCCCCAATGCCCCTCATTTTTGAGGGTATTCGCGCCTGCCCGCGCTCTCCCTCCGCGACCCGGTGGGACGCTGCTCACCGAGGTTGCACGGGGGCACGGGGGAGTGGCTCAGGATGAAGCGGGCTTCGATTCGGTACGGCGTGGTGAGCACGGTCGCGGCGGTCGCCCTCGGGGTGGCCGGATGTGCGGGCGGCGGGGGTTCGGGCGGCGGCCCGGGGGACGACGAGGGCGGCGACGTGCCGACGGCCGGCGGCCCCGCGACGGGAGCCTCGCTGAGCCGGGGCGCGCAGGAGGGCGGCAGCGCGGGCGGTGGCGATCCGGGGGTGCCCTCGGTGCAGGCCCCGCCGGAGAACACGGGCGGCTCGCCGGGCCCCGGCAACGGGATCACGCCGCCCGACCAGGAGCCAACGGCGACCCCCGTGGCCTGCCCCGACACCCCGGACCCGGCCTCCTACGACCCGGACTGCCCGCCCCCGGAGCCCGAGACCACGGGCCCGGACCCCGCCCCGGACCCCGTGGACCCGACGGGGGCCCCGGAGGCCGAGGGCACGCCGACCGGTGGCGGGTGACGACGAGCGGGGGCCCGGGAACACGGCGCCCCCGCCCGCCCGCGGCGTCCGGCTGGAACTCGTCAACGCCCTTGTCGGAGCAGGGTCGTTCGTGGCCGGCCTCATGCTCTACGCGGGCTACATCTACACCAGCGCCTACTTCGGCTACTTCCGGCTCAACCCCTTCGCGGTCGGCTTCAGCACCTTCGAACTGGTCATGCGCAGCCTGCGACTTGCCGCCCTGCCGGTCCTCGAACTGCTCACCTTCGCCCTCCTCGCGCCCGCGCTGCCACGGCTTCTGACGCTCCTTCGGGTCCCGGACGAGCACGTCGAGCGGGTGCGCGGCGTGGGCGCGGCGGCGGCCCGCGCGCATCTCGTGCCGGTCGCCGCGGGGGCCGTGCTCATGCTGCTGTGGCGGTGGATCCAGCCGTACGGCTGGCTGGCGCCGCTGCTCGTGGCGGCGGGGCTGCTGCTCGGCCTCGCGCCCGCGGCGGGCCGGGAGAGCGTCTGGGAGCGGGCGGTGTCGCTGCTCGTGGCGGGGCTCTTCCTGATCTGGGTGGTGGCCCTCGCGGCGGGGCAGCTGGGGCGGCAGGACGCCGAGGACGCGGCGGGGCAGGTCGTGCGCCGCCACTCCATCGTGGTCCTGAGCACCCACCGCCTGTCCGTCGCGCCGCCCGGCCCCGGCGCCACGGACCTCGGCGAGGGGGCCCACTACCGCTACCGCTACGAGGGGCTGCGGCTGCTGGTCGAGCGCGACCGCCGCTACTACCTGCTGCCGATGGACTGGGACCGCGACACCGACCCCGTCTACGTCATCGAGGACGACAGCAGCGTCCGTATCGAGATCAGGCCGGGCGTGCGAACCCATTGACACCCGTCCGGAGCGGCGCGAGGATCCGCAGTGTTCGTTATGAACGAAAGTTCACCAGGCGAACAGCCGCAATGACGCGAGAGGGATCCCGTATGCGCACCACCGTCGGCATCATCGGAGCCGGTCCCGCCGGACTGCTCCTGGCCAGGCTTCTGCACAACGCCGGTATCGAGTCGGTCGTCCTCGAAAGCCGCGACCGCGCCTACGTGGAGCAGCGCCAGCGCGCCGGGATCCTGGAGCAGGGCACCGTGGACGTACTGCGCGAGGCCGGGGTGGCTGCGCGCATGGACCGCGAGGGGCTGCCGCACGACGGCATCGAGCTGCGCTTCGACCGCCGCCGCCACCGCGTCGACTTCCCGGCCCTGACCGGCGGCAAGCAGGTCATGGTGTACGCGCAGACCGAGGTCTGCAAGGACCTCATCGCGGCCCAACTGGCCGACGGCGGACCCCTGTTGTTCGAGGCGGAGGCACTGGCGGTGGAGGGCGCCGACACGGAGGCACCCCGCGTCCGCTTCCGGCACGAGGGCCGCGAGCAGCTCCTCGACTGCGACTACGTCGTCGGCTGCGACGGCTTCTGGGGCGTGGCCCGCAGGGCGGTCCCCGAGGAGCTCACGCGGACGTACGAGCGCACCTACCCGTACGCCTGGCTCGGCATCCTCGCCGACGTGGCGCCCTCCCACGACGAGCTGATCTACAACCGCTCCGACCGCGGCTTCGCCCTCATGTCGATGCGCTCCCCGCACGTCACCCGCGCCTACCTCCAGGTCCCGGCCGGCACCGACGCCGAGACCTGGTCCGACGACGAGATCTGGGCCGAGCTGGACCGCCGCCTGGAGGTCGACGACCCCGAATGGCGGCTGGAGCGCGGACCGATCACGTCGAAGTCCGTGACGCCCATGCGGTCCTACGTCCACGAGCCGATGCGGCACGGCCGCCTCTTCCTCGCCGGGGACGCGGCGCACATCGTCCCGCCCACCGGAGCCAAGGGCCTCAACCTCGCCGTCGGCGACGTCATCACCTTCGCCCGCGCCCTCGTCGCGTACCGGGACAAGGGCGACGCGGAGCCGCTCGACACGTACTCGGAGACCTGTCTGCGGCGCGTCTGGCAGGCGGAACGGTTCAGCTACGCGATGACGACCATGCTGCACCGGGCCCCCGACGCCACCGCCTTCGACGACAAGATCCAGCTGGCCCAGCTGGACCGCGTGACGACGTCGAAGGCGGCCGAGACCGATCTCGCGGAGGCGTACACCGGATTTCCGCTGTGATCTTCGTGTGAGCGGAACAACAGGAGGTCCTGGGCCGTTCCTCGTAACAGGATGGGAAAGATCCTCCCTGAGCACTAGGGTCGGATCTTTGCCAGACCATTACTCTTGATGGCAAGGCCATACACGGTGGCCATGGAGGAGTGAAATGAGGAGCAGCAACCCGGTCTTCTCGCGACGGGGGTTCAGCCGCGACAACGGCTACGCGCAGTTCAACGCGAACGCGCAGGCGCCGCAGGCCGGGGGCCCCGCTGTCGGCACGGCGCAGGGCAACCCCTACGCCCAGGCGCCCGCCGGCAACCCGTACGCGCAGAACCCCTACGCACAGCAGGACGTCCAGTACGGGGCTCCGCAGGCGCCCACCACCGGCCGCATGACGATGGACGACGTCATCATGCGGACCGCCACGACGCTCGGCCTCCTGATCGTCACCGCGGCGCTCTCCTGGGTGCTGCTGCCGGTCGACGAGGCCAACCTCGGCAAGTCGTACGGCATCGCGATCGGCGCGGGCCTCGTCGCGATGGTCCTGGGCTTCGTCCAGGCCTTCAAGCGCAAGGCGTCGCCGCCGATCATCCTGGCGTACGCGGCCCTCGAAGGTGTCTTCCTCGGCGTGCTCTCCAACGTCGTGGACACCCACATCGCCAGCGGTGCGGCCATGCAGGCCGTGCTCGGCACGATGGCCGTCTTCACGGGCGTCCTCGTCGCCTACAAGGCGGGCTGGATCCGCGTCAACCGTCGCTTCTACGGCTTCGTTATGGCCGCGGCGCTGGGCTTCGTGCTGCTGATGGGCATCAACCTGCTGTTCGCCGTCTTCGGCGGCGGTGACGGCCTCGGCTTCCGCAGCGGTGGCCTCGGCATCCTGTTCGGCATCATCGGCATCCTGCTCGGCGCGTGCTTCCTCGCCCTGGACTTCAAGCAGGTCGAGGACGGGGTCGCGTACGGCGCCCCGAAGGACGAGGCGTGGCTGGCCGCGTTCGGCCTGACCATGACGCTGGTCTGGATCTACATGGAGTTCCTGCGACTCATCGCGATTCTGCAGGGCAACGACTAGGGCGACGGCACAGCCGCCTGAGGCGTCAGGGGCCCGCGCACCTCCGGGTGCGCGGGCCTTTTGCCGTGTGTGGGGATCGCGGTTCGTGAGGGGGCGGGGGTCAACCGAAGCGCCGTGCGGCGCGCCTCAGGTCGTACTCGTGGATGATCGCCTTGGCGTGGCCGTACGCGAGGTCGTGCTCACCGCGCAGCCAACTGACCTTCTCTTCGAAGCGAAGGAAACAGGGGCCTTCTTCGACGGTGCGCATCCAGTCGGAGAGTTCACGACCGGTGCAGTGGGGGATGCGAGCCAGCAAATTGCGGTGGGTCTCCTGGGAGAAGACTTGGGACATCGGCGCCTCCGGAACGCTTCGATGTGGCCGGTCCTTCACGCCACCGTGCCTGAGCGTCGGAGCCTTGTAAACAGCTACAGTCGGCGCGTGCTTGATACGACGCCTTTGACCGCAGCAGTGGATCAGTTCGCCGATCGGCTCCGGGCCGCGCCGCAGAGCAGATTGCAGCGGGGGGCCGCGGCGGAGGCGCTGGCGCTGGCCAGGGAACTCTCGGCGCGGGCGCAGGAATTGGACGATCCGGGCGGGGTCGTCCGGGAGATGCCGGACGCGGGGATGTTCGCGGCGGCGGATCAGGTGACGGTGGCGGGGCGGGACTTGGCGGTGTCCCTCCGGGATCCGGCGGGTCTCACGGAGGCCGTGGAGTTGGTCGACGCGGCCATGAAGCGAGCCGGGGTCTAGCTCCCGGGGCTCCGCCCCGGACCCCGCTCCTCAATCGCCGGAGGGGCTCCATGGGGTCGGCCGATCAAGCCCCTGCGGCGTTTGAGCAGCGGGGTCCGGGGCAGAGCCCCGGGGTTTCGGCGCAGGGTGTCAGGCGGAGGCTATGACGCGGTCGGCGAGGATGTAGATGTTGGCGTCGGCGCACTCGAAGGTGAGGGCGTACGCGCCGGAGACGCCGGAGCCACCGAGCAGCACCGGGGCCTCGCCCTGCCGGAGCGCCGAGGCGAGCTGCTCGGCCGTCTCCCGGTGGCCCGGGGTCATGCACAGCGTCGTACCGTCCGCGAACACGTACACGTCCAGCGTGCCGAGCGGACCGGGCCGGACATCGGCGAGCGCGGTCCGCGTCTGCGCCAGCTCCTCCAGACACGCCACCGTCCGCTCGTGGTCGCTCACGACCGGCGACTGCACCGGCACGAAGTCCGGGTGCGAGGGGTGCCGGCGCCGCGCGGCGGCCAGCTCGGGCGACTCCTCGACGATCTCGTCCTCGGTCTCCAGGGCCGGCTCCCCCAGGGGTTCGAGGCCCACGAGGTCCGCCTGGCGCGGCAGGAAGAGGTCGTCGCCGAGCGCGCCGCCGGTCAGGAACGGCGGCAGCTCCGAACTGTCCCGCGCCTCCTGCGCGGCCCAGAACGCCCGCGCCTCCGCCAGCTCCCGCTCCCGCTCCTCGGCGAGAGCGTCGGCGACGGCGTTGCGTATCGCTTCGGCGTCCGGTGTGGTGCGCGCGGCGGGGACGCCGGGAAGCGCGTGATCGGCGCGGTCCCTGCGCAGCTCGTCGCGGAGCTCTGCCACCTGGCGGCGCAGCCCCCTGACGTGATGCAGGGTGGCGGCCCCGACGGCCGTGGCAGCGGCCGTAGCGAGCACAAGGACACTGATGGTGGCTGCGGGCATGGCGCTCACTGACGTACTCCCGGTTTCAAGTCGACCCCCGACTTCCTACATCAGCTTGAAGCCTGGACGAACCAGCTGTCAGTGCATTACGTCACGAAATGGACAGGTCTTTTGTCCGGGTGTTTAGCCCCGATATGGCCTGGGAACCCTGCTGACCTGCAAAAACCAATATCCCCCGAGATGCACGTCACATCCTGGGGGAGATTGGATCACGAACCGATAGACGACTTCAGGTCAGCTCAGGCGCTCGATGACCATCGCCATGCCCTGGCCGCCGCCGACGCACATGGTCTCCAGGCCGAACTGCTTGTCGTGGAACTGGAGCGAGTTGATCAGCGTGCCGGTGATCCGGGCGCCGGTCATGCCGAAGGGGTGGCCGACGGCGATGGCGCCACCGTTCACGTTCAGCTTGTCCTCGTCGATGCCCAGGTCGCGGGCGGACGGGATGACCTGCGCGGCGAACGCCTCGTTGATCTCGAACAGGTCGATGTCGTCGACGCCGAGACCCGCGCGCTTCAGCGCCTGCTTGCTGGCCTCGACCGGGCCGAGGCCCATGATCTCGGGGGACAGGCCGGAGACGCCGGTGGAGACGATGCGGGCGAGCGGGGTCAGGCCCAGCTCGCGCGCCTTGGTGTCCGACATGATCACGAGGGCGGCGGCGCCGTCGTTCAGCGGGCAGCAGTTCCCGGCGGTGACCATGCCGTCGGGGCGGAAGACGGGCTTGAGGCCCGAGACGCCCTCCAGGGTGACGCCGGCGCGCGGGCCGTCGTCCTTGCTCACGACGGTCCCGTCGGGGGTCGTGACGGGCGTGATCTCGCGCTCCCAGAAGCCGTTCTTGATGGCTTCCTCGGCACGGTTCTGCGAGCGCACGCCGAAGGCGTCCATGTCCGCGCGGGTGACGCCCTTGAGGCGCGCCAGGTTCTCGGCGGTCTGGCCCATCGCGATGTACGCGTCCGGGACGAGGCCGTCCTCGCGGGGGTCGTGCCAGGTGGTGTTCTCCTGCTGAGCGACCTCGGCGGTACGGGCCTCGGCCTCGGCGAAGAACGGGTTGTGGGTGTCGGGGAGCGAGTCCGAGTTGCCCTTCGCGAACCGCGACACCATCTCCACACCGGCGGAGATGAAGACGTCGCCCTCGCCGGCCTTGATGGCGTGCAGCGCCATGCGGGTCGTCTGGAGCGAGCTGGAGCAGTAGCGGGTGACGGTGCAGCCCGGGAGGTGGTCCATGCCCATCTGCACGGACACGATGCGGCCCAGGTTGTTGCCCTGCTCGCCGCCGGGGAGGCCGCAGCCGAGCATCAGGTCCTCGATGTCCTTCGGGTCCAGCTCGGGGACCTTGGCGAGGGCGGCCTGGATGATCGTTGCGGTGAGGTCGTCGGGGCGCAGGTCCTTGAGGGAGCCCTTGAAGGCGCGGCCGATGGGGGAGCGGGCGGCTGAGACGATCACTGCTTCGGGCATCACGGCTCCAAGGGGTTCGGTACGGCTGACCGTCAGCGAAGCTACCCGTACGTACCGCTGGGGTCACCGGGTGAGGTGTGTGACCCCCGCCGCATTTTTCTAAGCGCTTGCTCAGCCCCTCCGAGGCGTCACCATGTTCCTCGGCCCGGCCCACGTGTGCCCTTCGCGCTTGAACGGTGGGCCATTCAAGCCCCTGCGGCGATTGAGCAGCGGGGTCCGGGGCGGAGCCCCGGGGGTGTACGCCGGACGGGGCGAAGGCTTGGGGCTCCGCCCCATACCCCGCTCCTCAATCGCCGGAGGGGCTTGATTGGCTCACCTGAGGGGCTTGATTGGCTCGCCGGAAGGGCTTGAATGGCTCGCCTGAGGGGCTTGAGTGGCCACCGGAGGGGATGGGGTTGACCCGCGGAGAGGGGGATGCGGGATCAGTCGCCCGGGGTGGGGGTCGAGTGGGCCACCGAGGTGGGGACCGGGTCCTCGCCGGGGAGGCGGCGGCGGCGACGGCGCTTCAGGAGGGCCCAGGGCCCCCGGGGCCCGGTCGGAAGCGCGGCGGTGACCTCCGTACCGCCCTCCTGCGCCGCCCGCGCCGCCGCCCGCGCCACCGGCAGGAACCCCTCCGCACGGGCGGCGTCCGGCCGCTCCTCCTCAGGCCACAGCCCGAGCGCCGCGCACAACGTGGGAAGAACCGCCATCGCCGCCGTGGCGTACCCCTCCACCGAGGGGTGGTAGTTGTCCGGGCCGAACAGCTCCCGCGGGTTCGCCGAGAACTCGGGCCCCAGGAGGTCGCCCAGCGAGACCGTACGGCCCCCCTGCTCCACCGTCCCGATCGTCTGCGCGGCGGCGAGCTGCCGCGACGCGCGACGGGCCAGCCACCGCAACGGCTGCTGCACCGGCTCCACGGACCCGAGATCGGGGCACGTGCCGACGACCACCTCGGCCCCGGCCGTCCGCAGACGGCGGACGGCCGCCGAGAGATGGCGCACGGACTTCGTCGCCGGGATGCGGTGCGTGACGTCGTTCGCCCCGATCATGATCACGCAGACGTCGGGCCGCCAATCGGGGTCGGCGAGCCCCAGCGGCACCTGCCGGTCGAGGTCGTCGGACTGCGCGCCCGGCAGCGCCACGTTGCGCAGCTCCACCGTACGCTCGGCCACCGCCGCGAGCCCGGACGCGAGGAGCGCGCCCGGCGTCTGCCCGGCCCGGTGCACGCCCTGGCCCGCCGCCGTGGAGTCGCCGAGCATCAGGAAACGCAGCGGCTCACCGTCGTGGGGGCCGTACATCCGCCGGCCGTACACCCCGTCCGCGGCCGGTACCCGCACCGGTTCCGGCCCGTGGTTGCCGACCTGACGGCGCGCGATCTGCACCTCGGCCAGCAGCACACCGACCGTGGCCGCGCCCAGCAGCCCGATCCCGCCGCCGCCGTACGCCGCACCCGCTGCGATCCGTCGTGCCACCCTCGCCCTGCTCGACATGTTCCGCGGCCACCTGCCTCTGCGACTCAGTTACGGCTACATGGACTCCTTGCCCCGTAATCACCGTCGGCCAATCGCAACCCGGGGTTGAGGGACCCGGGCCAACCGTGTGCGCCTTACCCTGGCGGCACCATTACGGAGGAGAACCCGGAGACCACGGTGCGCATCCACGAATCCATGATCGACCTCGTCGGCAACACCCCGCTGGTGAGGCTCAACAAAGTGACCGAAGGGCTGCGGGCGACCGTCCTGGCCAAGGTCGAGTACTTCAATCCCGGCGGCAGCGTGAAGGACCGCATCGCGCTGCGGATGATCGAGGCGGCGGAGGCGAGCGGAGAGCTGCGGCCGGGCGGCACCATCGTCGAGCCGACCAGCGGAAACACCGGTGTGGGGCTCGCCATGGTGGCGCAGCAGAAGGGGTACAAGTGCATCTTCGTGTGCCCCGACAAGGTCTCCACGGACAAGATCAACGTGCTGCGCGCGTACGGCGCCGAGGTCGTGGTCTGCCCGACGGCGGTGGACCCCGAGCACCCGGACTCGTACTACAACGTCTCGGACCGCCTCGTCCGCGAGACGCCCGGCGCCTGGAAGCCGGACCAGTACAGCAACCCCCACAATCCCGCGTCGCACTACCACTCGACGGGGCCGGAGCTGTGGGAGCAGACGGAGGGGCGGATCACCCACTTTGTGGCGGGGGTCGGCACCGGGGGCACGATCTCCGGGACCGGGCGCTACTTGAAGGACGCGAGTGAGGGACGGGTGCGGGTCGTCGGCGCCGACCCCGAGGGTTCCGTCTACTCCGGTGGATCGGGGCGGCCGTACCTCGTCGAGGGGGTCGGGGAGGACTTCTGGCCCACCGCCTATGACCGGGACGTCGCCGACGAGATCGTCGCGGTGTCCGACAAGGACTCGTTCCAGATGACGCGCCGTCTGGCCAAGGAGGAGGGCCTGCTCGTCGGCGGCTCCTGCGGCATGGCCGTCGTGGCGGCGCTGCGGGTCGCTGAGGGGCTCGGGCCCGACGACGTGGTGGTCGTGCTGCTGCCGGACAGCGGGCGCGGATACCTCTCGAAGATTTTTAATGATGACTGGATGGCCGACTACGGGTTCCTGGAGGACACCGGGCCCAGCGCGCGCGTCGGCGACGTGCTGAAGGACAAGGAGGGCGGCGCGCTGCCCTCGCTCGTCCACATGCACCCGGAGGAGACGGTCGGTCAGGCCATCGAGGTGCTGCGCGAGTACGGGGTCTCGCAGATGCCCATCGTGAAGCCGGGCGCCGGGCACCCGGACGTGATGGCCGCCGAGGTCATCGGCTCGGTCGTGGAGCGGGAGCTGCTGGACGCGCTGTTCGCCCAGCGGGCCTCCCTGCACGATCCGTTGGAGAAGCACATGTCGGCGCCGCTGCCGCAGGTCGGCTCCGGGGAGCCGGTGGGGGACCTGATGAACGTGCTCGGTGCGGCCGACGCGGCGATCGTGCTGGTCGAGGGCAGGCCGACGGGTGTGGTGAGCCGTCAGGACCTGCTGTCCTTCCTCGCGAAGGCCGGTATGCCCTAGCCCGTCGCCGGGCGGACTCCCCGGTTCGCGAAAACGGTACGAGCGCGTCACGTGCGCGCAGCACCGGCTTAACACGGGTCCGGCACATTGGTGGGTGTCGGAAGGGGCGGGAGCGGCTCCCCGCCCCATCCGGCAGCGAGCGGCGTCAGGAACTCCGGAGCGGCTCCCGGACCTCCACGGACGCCCTGGGCGGCACCCGGCCCTGACCCGGTGTCGACCCCTCGCGGGGACCGCCGTCGTCCCGCCCCCCGTCACACGGGGGTGCGGCGGTCCCCGCGCAACTCGTCGTTCCCGTACGGGTGTTACTCGACGAAGAGGCCGCGTTCCGCCGCCCGGGTGTCGAACTCCTCCAGTCGCGCCTGTGCCTGCGGCAGGCCGTCGCACATCGCCTCCAGGAGCACCCGCCCCAGCAGCATCGGCGCGCACGCGGTGTCGAAGGCGAGGCCCGTGCCGACGGCGGCGGGGAGCAGGAGGTCGCTGTGGCGGGCCACCGGGGCGAAGGCGGAGTCGGCGACCGTGACGACGGTGAGGCCCGACTCCTGCGCGTACGCGAGGGTGTCGACGACCTCGCGGGGGTGGCGGGGGAGCGCGAAGCAGAGCAGGGCGGTGGCGCCGGCGCGGACGGCCGCGTCGATGCGGTCGGCGAGCATGGTGCCGCCCTCGTCGAGGAGGCGTACGTCGGGGTGGACCTTCGCGGCGAAGTACGAGAAGCCGTACGCCTGGGAGGCCGCCGCGCGCAGTCCGAGGACCGGCAACGTCGGGGACGCGGCGAGGAGTTGGCCGGCCCGCTCGACCGGTTCGGGGTCGGCGAGGAGGTCGGCGAGGTGGCGCAGGTTGGCGATCTCCGCCTCCACGGCCTGCTGGTACTCGTTGGCCTGGGAGGAGCCCGCCGGTTCGGCGGGGGCCGTCTCGCGCAGGTGCTTGCGCAGCGCCGGGTAGCCGTCGAAGCCGAGCGCGACCGCGAACCGGGTGACGGACGGCTGGCTCACGCCTGCCAGTTCGGCCAGTTCCACGGAGGACAGAAAGGGCACGTCGGCCGCGCGGCGCACCATGCAGTGCGCGATGCGGCGCTGGGTGGGGGTGAGGCGGTGGCCCTCGAAGAGGTGCTGGAGGCGGGCGGCGGGGCTGTGCGTCCCCGCACCGCTGCCCGGCCCGCTCGGTGTGCTGTCCGTGCGCTCGCTCATGTCTCCCGCCGGTCCATTCAACGGTCCCGATTTGTGCATGATCTTATTCAGGGTACGGGGGCGGAGGCCAGGGGTTGATCCGAACGGCAGGCTCTAGGCCTCCGTGAATCGGCTCAGCAGGGTCGCCGCCCGCGCGACGTCCTCCGTCAGCGGGCGGTCCGTCACGTCCTCCGGCAGTTCCTCGGCGGCCAGGGCGAAGGCCCGGCCGACCGGGAGATCCGCGTCGGGGTGCAGGTCGCGCAGGCGCAACGCCCGTACCGCCGCGACCAGTTCGCAGCCCACGACCTGCCGGAACGCCTCGCACGCGCGCAGGGTCTGGCGGGCCGCGAGAGAGGCGAAGCTGGCCTGTTCCTCGACGCCGCGCGAGAGCACCGCGTGGCCGAGGGACGCGGGGGCGGAGAAAGCGCGCAGGTCGGCGAGGGCGCCGCCGGCGGCGTACTCCAGGATCATCACGCCGGACGACGCCGGTTCGCCGTCGGCGAGGAAGGGCCGCAGGCGGGTGAAGGCCGGTTCGTTGAGGGTGGAGAGCCGGGACGTGGAGAGGCGGGCGACCTGGCTGATGGCGAGCCGGAAGTGGTCCAGCGCGAGGGCGAGTTGGGCCATGTAGAAGCCGCCGTGGTGGTAGGCGGCCATGTCGGTGTACGAGATCAGGGGGTTCTCGGCCGCCGCGTTGATCTCGACGGTGAGGACGTCCTCCAGCGCGTCCGCCGCGTCCTGCGCCGGGCCGTGGATCTGCGGCACGCAGCGGAAGCCGTACGGGTCCTGGATGCGGCCGAGCGGGGGCGTGGGGCGGTCGTCGGTGCCGAGGATCCCGCGCATCCGGGCCGCCACGTCGTAGCTGCCCTTGTGGCGCCGCGACTCGTGCACGGGCAGGGCGTACGCCTCGTAGGAGCCGTCGACCGCGAGGAGGCTGAGGGCCGCGACCAGGTCCGTCGCCGCGAGCAGGTCGCGCACCTCGTGCAGGGCGAGGGCGGCCTGGCCGAGGGTGAGGGCGTTGGAGGAGATCAGGGCGAGGGCGTCGTTGTTGTCGAGGGGCTGGGGCTTGGGCGGGGTGCCCTTGCCGCGCCACGGGTGCTCGCCTGCGAGGGCCAGGCCCATCTGGGAGAGCGGCGCGATGTCGCCGGTGCCGACCGAGCCGTGCTCGTTGACCGCCGGGTACGCGCCCGCCTCCAACGCCTCGCACAGCGCCGTGACGACCGTGGGGCGCAGGCCCGCGCCGCCGGCCAGGAGCTGGTTCGCGCGGACCGCGAGCATCGCCCGCACCTCGCGCTCGGGCAGTTCGTCGCCGATCGCGCCCGCGTGGCTGCGCAGCAGGCGCAGGCCGTGGTCGGCGGCGGCCTCGGTGGGCACGTCCTCGCTGCGGTTGGCGCCGACGCCGGTGGAGCGGCCGTAGACCCTGCCCCACGCGGCGATCTCCCGCGCCGCGTTCCAGGAGTCCTCCACGCGCTGCATGGCGTCGGTGCCGGGGACCGGGCGGGCGCTCGCGTGGGCGAGGCGGACCACGTCGGCGACCGGGAGACCGTGGCCGTCGAGCACGACGACCGGCTGTGACACCATGTGCTGTTTCCCCCTTGAACGATGTTCAAATGCCCCAAATGGGGCGTCCGCGTCTCACGTATCGGTCTCCGGTTCCGGATTTACCGACGATTTTCGCGGAGGCATTGACAAGTTATTCACGCACCGAGAACTCTGCATGACGATATGCAGGACGGGCAAGAGGACTCCAGAGGCGCTCCATGATCCAGTTCGAAGCGGTCCACAAGCGATTCCCGAACGGCACGACAGCGGTACACGATCTCTCGCTCGACATGCCGGAAGGGGGCGTGACCGTCTTCGTCGGGTCGTCGGGCTGCGGCAAGACGACCAGCCTCCGGATGATCAACCGTATGGTCGAGCCCTCGTCGGGCACCATCCGGGTCGGTGGGCGCGATGTCCTGGAGCAGGACGCCGCCGAGCTGCGGCGCTCCATCGGGTACGTGATCCAGCAGGCGGGGCTGTTCCCGCACCGGACGGTGCTCGACAACGTCGCCACGGTGCCGCTGCTGCTCGGGTGGGGGCGGCGGAAGGCGCGGGCGGCGGCGGGGGAGCTGCTGGAGCGGGTCGGGCTGTCGGCGGACATGGGGAAGCGGTATCCGCACCAGTTGTCCGGCGGGCAGCAGCAGCGGGTCGGCGTCGCGCGGGCGCTGGCGGCGGATCCGCCGGTGCTGCTGATGGACGAGCCGTTCGGGGCGGTCGACCCGGTGGTGCGCACGCAGCTCCAGGACGAACTGCTGCGGCTCCAGACCGAGTTGAGCAAGACGATCGTGTTCGTCACGCACGACATCGACGAGGCGGTGCGGCTCGGGGACCGGATAGCCGTGTTCCGGGAGGGCGGGCATCTGGTGCAGTGCGCGCCGCCGGAGGAGTTGCTGGCGCGGCCGGTGGACGGGTTCGTCGCGGACTTCCTCGGTGCCGAGCGGGGGCTCAAGTTGTTGTCGCTGTCGACGTTGGCGGATGTGGCGCAGGGCGCCGCGCCGGAGGGCGGTTCGTGGGAGCTGGTGCTCGACGAGGGGCGTAGGCCGGTCGCTTGGCGGGAGCGGGAGGGTGGGGGTGAGGCTCCCGTCCGGGCGCTCCGTGACGAGGACTCCTTGCTTTCCGCGTTGAACGAGTCCGTGGCGTCGCCCGTGGGGTTGGTGGTCCGGGTGGACGCGGAGGGGGTGTTCACGGGTGTGTCGTCGCGGGACGACGTCCATGCGCGGTCCGGTCAGGCGCACCTGGACGCCCGGTCGGGGGTGACGCCACGGGGCGCTGCCCCGGACCCCGCTGCTCAATCGCCGCAGGGGCTTGATGTGCCCGCACCGGGGCTCGACGGCGCCGCACCGGAGAGCGGCGAGAAGGCCGGGGACGTCGCGTGACCATCGACTGGGAATGGATCGGCTCGCACCAGGCCGATCTCGCCACCCTCACCCTCTCGCATCTTCAAGCCGCCCTCAGCGCCGTGCTGTTCGGGCTGCTCATATCCCTGCCACTCGCTGTCGTCGCGCACCGGGTGCGGCCGCTGCGGGGGTTCCTCCTCGGTCTTTCGAACGTGCTGTTCACCATCCCGTCCATCGCCGTCTTCGTGCTGCTGCTGCCCGTCTCCGGACTCACCCGCACCACCACCGTCATCGGGCTGACGATCTACACGCTCGTCGTCCTGCTGCGGAACACCGTCGAGGGCCTCGACTCGGTGCCCGCGAAGACGAAGGAGGCGGCGAAGGCGATGGGGACGCGGCCGATGCGGACGCTGCTCACCGTCGAGCTGCCGCTCGCGCTGCCCGTGATCATGGCGGGGGTGCGGATCGCCACCGTGATGGCCATCTCGCTCGTGTCCGTGGCGACGTACATCGGGGACGGCGGGCTCGGTCAGCTGTTCACCGACGGGTTCCAGCGGAACTTCCCGACCCCGGTGATCGTCGGCGTCGCGCTGACCCTGCTGCTCGCGCTCGTCGCGGACGCAGCTCTCGTCGGCGTGCAGCGGCTGCTCACCCCGTGGGCCCGTACCCGTACCCGTACTCGGACCCGGAAGGCCTGAACCCGCCATGTTCGAACTCTTCAAGAACCTCGGGGCCTGGCTCGTCGGCGGCGAGCAGTGGGCGGGGAGCGACGGCATCGCGACGCGCGTCGCCGAGCACCTCCAGTACTCGCTGCTCGCCACGCTCGTCGCCGCCGCGATCGCCCTGCCGGTGGGGCTGCTCATCGGGCACACCGGGCGCGGCGCCTTCGTCGCCATCAACCTGTCGTCCTTCGGGCGGGCCCTGCCGACCGTGGGCCTGGTCGTGCTGGTGTTCCTCGCGAGCGGTCTGTCGATGTGGCCGGTGTACATCGCGCTCGTCGCGCTCGCCGTGCCGTCCATCGTCACCAACACGTACGCGGGGATGACCGCCGTCGACCCCGAGGTGCGGGACGCGGCGCGCGGGCAGGGGATGAAGGCGCACCAGGTGCTGTTCCAGGTCGAGCTGCCGCTGGCGCTGCCGCTCATCATGACCGGGCTGCGGCTCGCGCTCATCCAGGTCGTCGCCACCGCCACCATCGCCGCGTACGTGTCCTTCGGCGGGCTCGGCCGCTACGTCTTCGACGGGCTCGCCCAGCGGGACCTGGTGCAGGTGCTCGGCGGGGCCGTGCTCGTCGCGGTCGTCGCCGTCGTCCTCGACCTGGCGCTGTCCGGCCTTCAGCGGCTCCTCTTCCGTCACCGTCCCACCACTCTCAAGTCCGCCTAGGAGCGCGCCAGATGAGCAAGATGAACCGACGTACTCTCCTCGGCGGGCTCGCCGCCGCGGCCTCCGTTCCCGCCCTCGCCGCCTGCTCCAGCGGCATCACCTCCCTGGACCAGCAGGGCGGTTCACTGTCCGGTGGTGGCTCCAGCAAGAAGGGCGTGACCATCGGCACCGCCAACTTCACCGAGAACCAGGTGCTCGGCTACCTGTACGCGGCCGCGCTCGAAGCGGCCGGTGTGAAGACGAGCGTGCGGCCCAATCTCGGCACCCGCGAGATCCTCATACCCGCGCTCAAGGGCGGCGACATCGACCTGCTGCCCGAGTACCAGGGCGCCCTGCTGCACTACCTCGACACCACGTCGAAGGCCACCGAGGAGGGCGAGATGCAGAACGCCCTCGCCATGGTGCTCCCGGCGGGCCTCCAGATCCTCCCGTACGGGATGGCCGAGGACTCGGACGCGTTCGTGGTGACCCGGCAGACCGCGAAGAAGTACGGGCTGAAGTCGCTCGCCGATCTCGCGAAGCACAACGGCAAGCTCGTCATCGGTGCCGCGCCCGAGGTCAAGAAGCGGCAGGTGGGGGCCGTCGGCCTCAAGGACGTGTACGGCGTCGAGTTCAAGGAGTTCAAGTCCCTCGACTCGTCGGGGCCGTTGGTGAAGGGCGCCCTGAAGAAGGGCGATGTCGACGTGGCGAACCTGTTCACCACCGACACCGACATCGCCGCCAACGACTGGGTCGTCCTCACCGACCCCAAGAACCTCGTCCCCGGTCAGCACGTCGTCCCGCTGATCGCCGACCGCAAGGCCGACTCGACCGTCCGCAAGGCCCTCGCCCGCCTGGGCAACGTCCTGACGACCGAGCACCTCACCGAGCTGAACCGGCTCGTCGACAAGGACAAGAAGGACCCGCAGGACGTCGCGGACGACTACGCGCGCAAGCACGGCATCACGAAGAAGCAGAAGAAGTAGGGGACGGCTGGCGTCGCGGGGCGGGGGTGCGGCCCACTGGGAAGACGGGGGGTAGCCCTACTGCGATGGGGGCCGCCGCTCCGTAACGTCGGGGGGTATGGAAGCCCGCGAACGCACACGCGACGCCGAACTCAAGAAGGAACTCGACGCCACCCTGCACGCCCGCAGGGAGCTGGGCGACGAATACGAGCCGGCGCTCGTCGACTCGTTCCTCGACAAGGTCGAGCAGCGACTCGACTCCCTCGTCGACCGCAGGGTGCGGCGACAGCTGGCCGAGCACCGCGTCACCGTGGCCCGTGGGGCCCGTGACACCGGTGGCGACAACTGGGGCGAGCGCTTCGGCTTCGCCGTGGTCTCCCTCGTCCTCGCCATCCCGCTGTCCGCGATCGCCGTCGTCCAGGCGGGCCTGCCCGGCCTGTTCGTGGCGTGGGCCGGGATCGTCGGGGTCAACGGGCTGCACGCGGTGCGGTGGGGGCCCATTCGCCGCCGGGAGCGGCGCGAGCGCGAGGAGTCCGACTGGGAGGGGTAGCGGGGGACGGATCCGGGGGACGGATCCGGGGGACGGCCCCGGGGGACGGATTCGGGCACGTGGAAGGCGCCGCGGCGCGGGAGCGCGGCGCGGCGCCTTCGCGCGCTCAGACCTCCAGCTCGCTCTCGATCTTCTTCAGCTGGTGGCGGGCCATCGCCAGGTTGGCGCGGGTCTTGTCGAGCACCAGGTACAGGAACAGACCGTTGCCGCCGCGTCCCTTGATGAGGCGGATCAGGTGGTACTGGGTGCCGAGCGTGATGAGGATGTCCTCGATCCCGTCCTTGATCCCCAGCTGGTCCATGGTGCGCAGTTTGGAGCGGACGACGTCCGTGTTGCCGGCCGCCGCCACCTCCAGGTCGAAGCTCTTGGAGCCGCCGATGGTGCCGAGGGCCATGCCGCTGGTGTAGTCGACGAGGGCCGCCGCGGTGGCGCCTTCGATGGAGGCGAGGGCGTCCTTGAGGGCAGTCTCGGTGTTGGCCATGATGCTGGATCCTTCCGTGCTGTTCCTGTTGGCGTCGGTTTCCTGAGGTCGTGCCGGTGGTCAACGCGTGGGCTGGGGCGGCACGTTGGTCGGTGGCCGGACGGGGAGCCCGGTCTCGGTCGTCGTGGTGGATGCCGTGCGGGCTCGGGCCCGGCCGCGGGTGCGGGGGGCCGACTCGGGCTGTGCTTCCTCCTCGGAGGGCTTGGTGAGTTCCCCGATCCGGGTGCCGGAGCGGCGCCCTTCGAGGTGCAGTCGGCCGACATTGACCCGGTCCTCCGCGAGGAGCGTGAGGACGGCGGTGTGCCCGGCCGCGTAGGTGGCGATGTAGCCGTCGGCGCCCCGCACCAGAAGCTCCCGGAAGGCGCCCTGCGCCGTCGCGTCGGCGAGCCGCTGGGCGACGCCGAGCGCGGTGGCGGTGAGCGCGGCGACGCCCTCCGGTTCGACGCCCGGCGTGTCCTGGGCGAGGACCAGGCCGTCGACGCTCGCGGCGAGGGCACCGGTGACCTGGGGCACGCGGACTCTCAACCGCTGGAGTTCGGCGAGGAGTTCGGCCTCGTCGGCCATCGGAGGTCTCCTTTCGGGGGTACGCGAGGAACGCAGCAGGCGTCTCACAGGGCCTCCAGACCGGCACGCAGCCGCCGCAGCAGGGCCACATCGGGGTCCTCGACGACGGCCAGCTCGGGCAGGACGGGCGGCGCCGGGGCGGGGGCCGTGGTCACCAGCCCGCATGCGGCGAGCCGCCGCAGGTCGACCAGGGTGTGGAAGGCGGGTCTGCCCAGGGTGAGGGCGATCTGGGAGGCCGTGCGCGCGCCGTCGACCAGGTCGAGGACGCGGCGCCTGCGCGGCGGTACGGACGCCTCGGTGTGGTGGATGATCCGGCTGAGCGGCGCCGTGTCGGTGTCGGGTTCGGGCCAGATCCGCTGGAGCAGTTCGCGGCGGCGCAGCGTCTCCCGCTGGACGGCGGCCACCGGCACCGGCCGCACCGCGCCGAACCAGTGCGAGACGCCGTACCGGAACCGGGTCGGGCCGCTGCTCGGGGCGAGCGTGAAGTAGGAGGCGTCGAACAGGGCGCCCAGATGGCACAGTTCGAGCGCGCCGTCGGACAGCCGCCCCTGCTCGACGAGGTAGCGGCCCACCCGCTGCCGCGCGCCCGCCCGGTCCACGGCCTCCGTCCACCGCTCGGCCTGCACCGCGCCGCCCGCCGTGAGCAGCACGTCCATGCCCGGTGTCGCGGGCGACTCGGCGTGCACCACCCGGCCGTCCTCCAGGTACAGCGTGCCGTGCTCCCGGATGAGCGCGCCGGTGGCCTGCTCGTCGGCGAGGCGGGTCAGCATCGGCGAGACACCGGCGGGGACGGCGGTGCTCATCCCAGGACCATCCGGTCGGCTATGTCGGCGAGCCGGAGCCGGGCGAGCGCCAGGTTGCCCTCGTCCCGGTCCAGCCACAGATAGAGGAAGACGCTGCTGTCGAAGGTGGTCCGCATGAAGCGCACCAGGTGGTAGCCGTCGCGGTTGGTGACGATGACGTCCTCGACGGGGGGTGCCTTGTCGGCGGCGGAGCCCGGTGCCCAGTCGCTGCCCTCGGCCGGGGCGAACGTCAGGTGCTCGGCCGCGAGCCTCGCCAGTTCGGCGGTCTCGGCGGCGCTCGCCTCGTGATCCCCGTTGCGCGATTCGCCGACCGTGCCCAGGGCGAGCCCGCTGGTCCAGTCGACGACAGAGGCGCCACGTGCCCCCGGAAGCCTCATGACTTCCAGGAGGCACTCGTCGATTCCGGGCACCCCTGAACCTCCCCACCCGATCGCCACTTTGTGCTGCACATGTGCTCCGCTTGTGCACGTGTGACGGCGACGCTACGCAACGTACGGCGACCAGGTGAGGCTTCTGGCATTTTCCGGTGGAACATTTTCGAGGGGGCTACAATCCGCCAACTGGCCGCGCCAAGAGGCGCATTCAGGCCACGCGGGGGTCGCGCGAGGAGTTCGCGCGAGGGATCAGTGGGCGTCCTCGCCGCGCGTCCTCAGCACCACCTTGTTGACGGCCCACAGCCCGATTCCGATGGCCAGGAGCACGCCCGCCCGAATGTAGACCTCGGCGGCCCGGTCGGCGAGCGGACTGGCGAGGATCAGCGCGGTGAGCGCGCCGAGCACCGGCATGACGGTCGGCGCCCGGAAGTGCTCGTGCCCGACCCGGTCCTTGCGCAGCACCAGCACGGCCACGTTCACCACGGCGAAGACGCACAGCAGCAGGAACGAGGTGGTGTCGCCGAGCCCTTCGATCTCCCCGGTCGACACGAGGCCGACGGCGAGCAGCGACACGAAGACGATGCCCACGACGGGGGTGCGCCGGCGCGGCAGTACGCGGCCCATCGCCTTCGGCAGGATGCGTTCGTTGGCCATGCCGTAGCAGAGCCGCGAGGCCATCATGATGTTGATGAGCGCCGAGTTGGTGACGGCGAACAGGGCGATGAGCGCGAAGAGTTCGTGCGGGAACTCGACGCCGCCGGCCTTCACCACTTCGAGCAGCGGACCGCTCGACGCCTCCAGCACCTTGTGGTCGACGAGCAGCGAGGACACGAGCGCGACGAGCACGTAGATGGTGCCGGTGACGGCGACGCCGAGGAAGATCGCGCGCGGGAAGGTGCGGGCCGGGTCCTTGGTCTCCTCCGCCATGTTGACCGAGTCCTCGAACCCGACGAACGCGAAGAAGCCGAGTGCCGTCGCCCCCAGCACCCCGGTCATCAGGGCGAACCCGGTCCCGCCCGTCTCGATGTCGGTGAGCCGGGAGGGCTCCCCGCCGCCGGTGAGGACGGCGTACGCGCCGATGGCGAGGATGATGGCGAGCCCGCTCAGCTCGACGAGCGTCAGCACCACGTTCGCCTTCACCGACTCGCTGACGCCGCGCAGGTTCAGGGCGGCGAGCGCGAGCACGAAGAGGATGGCGATCAGGGTGGGCGGCAGCGCGCCGTTCGTCAGCTCGCCGAGGTAGTCGCCGCTGAACGCGCGGGCGGCGGCGCTCGCGGACGACAGGCCCGAGCACATCACCATGAAGGCGACGATGAACGTCAGGAACGGCACCTTGAAAGCCTTCTGCGTGTAGAGCGCCGCGCCCGCCGCCTTCGGGTACTTGCCGACCAGCTCCACGTACGAGGCGGCCGTCAGCAGTGCCACGACGAAACCGATCGCGAACGGCAGCCACAGCGCGCCGCCGACCTTCCCCGCGACCTTGCCGGTGGTGGCGTAGATGCCGGTGCCGAGGATGTCGCCGATCACGAACAGGATCAGGAGCTTCGGCCCGATGGCCCGGTGCAGCGGGGTGTCGGTGGTCGCAGATGTCACGTGGGCTCCCGGGAGGTGCGTAGGTGGTGGTCCGCGTCGGAGGTATGGATTCCCCTCTGCACCTATTGACTAGCCCTATTCATGTAGCCAGGATGTGAATAGAAGTCTCAACAGTGGGGACGCTCCCGTCGTCGCTGAACAGCTTGTGGACACGCATCCCAGGAGGCCGTCGATGTCAGGACCCCGCCCCGTACGAGCCCCGCGCGGCACCGAGCTCAACACCCTGGGGTGGCAGCAGGAGGGCGCCCTGCGGATGCTCATGAACAACCTCGACGGGGAGGTCGCCGAGCACCCCGACAAGCTCGTCGTCTACGGCGGCACCGGAAAGGCG
The DNA here is from genome assembly GCF_054724165.1 of Streptomyces sp. BYX5S. Taxonomy (NCBI): domain Bacteria; kingdom Bacillati; phylum Actinomycetota; class Actinomycetes; order Kitasatosporales; family Streptomycetaceae; genus Streptomyces; species Streptomyces sp. BYX5S. The sequence continues at coordinate 683,251 of NZ_CM138829.1, forward strand.
GCCCGGTCCTGGGAGGCGTACGACGCGATCGTGCGCACGCTGAAGACGCTGAAGTCCGACGAGACCCTCCTCGTCCAGTCCGGCAAGCCGGTCGGCGTGCTGCGCACCAGCGAGTGGGCGCCGCGCGTGCTGCTCGCCAACTCCAACCTGGTCGGCGACTGGGCCAACTGGGAGGAGTTCCGCAAGCTGGAGGCCGAGGGCCTCATGATGTACGGCCAGATGACGGCCGGCTCGTGGATCTACATCGGCAGCCAGGGCATCGTCCAGGGCACGTACGAGACGTTCGGCGCGGTCGCCCGCAAGAAGTTCGACGGCACCCTCGCGGGCACCATCACCCTCACCGCCGGTGTCGGCGGCATGGGCGGCGCCCAGCCCCTCGCCATCACGATGAACGAGGGCGTCGCGATCTGCGTCGACGTCGACGAGACCCGCATCGACCGCCGCATCGGCACGCGCTACCTCGACACCAAGGCCGACAACCTCGACCACGCCCTGGAGTTGGCGGTCGCGGCCCGCGACGAGCGCCGCGCCCTGTCCATCGGCGTCGTCGGCAACGCCGCGGAGGTCTTCCCCGAGCTGCTGCGCCGCGAGGCCCCCATCGACATCGTCACCGACCAGACCTCCGCCCACGACCCGCTCGCCTACCTCCCGGTCGGCGTTGCGGTCGAGGACTGGGACAAGGAACGCGAGGCGGACCCGGCGGGCTTCACGGACAAGGCCCGCCAGTCGATGCGCCTGCACGTCGAGGCGATGGTCGGCTTCCTCGACCGCGGCGCCGAGGTCTTCGACTACGGCAACTCGATCCGCGACGAGGCGAGGAAGGCGGGCTACGACCGGGCGTTCGCGTTCCCCGGCTTCGTCCCGGCGCACATCCGGCCCCTCTTCGAGGAGGGCCTCGGCCCGTTCCGCTGGGCGGCGCTGTCCGGTGACCCGGAGGACATCGCCAAGACGGACGCGGCGATCAAGGAGCTCTTCCCCGACAACAAGCACCTGCACCGCTGGCTCGACATGGCCGCCGAGCGCATCTCGTTCGAGGGCCTCCCGGCGCGCATCTGCTGGCTCGGCTACGGGGAGCGCCACCGCGCGGGCCTCAAGTTCAACGAGATGGTGGCGAGCGGTGAGTTGTCGGCTCCCGTCGCCATCGGCCGCGACCACCTCGACTCGGGCTCGGTCGCCTCTCCGTACCGCGAGACGGAGGCCATGAAGGACGGCTCCGACGCGATCGCCGACTGGCCGCTCCTCAACGCCCTCGTCAACACCGCCTCCGGCGCGTCCTGGGTCTCCCTCCACCACGGCGGCGGCGTCGGCATGGGCCGCTCCATCCACGCGGGCCAGGTCTGCGTCGCCGACGGAACGGAGCTCGCTGCCGCGAAGATCGAGCGGGTCCTCACGAACGACCCGGCGATGGGGGTCATCCGGCACGTGGACGCGGGGTACGAGCACGCGGCGCGGGTGGCGGACGAGCGGGGCGTACGGGTCCCCATGCGGGAGGGCGAGTCGGCGTGACCCAGTCCCCCACCCCACCCCTTCCCGAAAGCCCTGCCGGACGGGCCTCCTCAATCGCCGGAGGGGCTGGTTCTGCAGCCGACCCGGCCCATCAAGCCCCTCCGGCGATCGAGGAGCGGGGCCCGGCCAATCAAGCCCCTGCGGCGTTTGAGCAGCGGGGTCCGGGGCGGAGCCCCGAGCTTTCAGCCCCTCCGGCGATTGAGGAGCGGGGTCCGGGGCGGAGCCCCGAGGGTGCGGCGCCGGTGCCGCCCAGCTTCACGGAGATGTGGCGTGACCTCCACCCGATCGGCCGCAACCCCGACACCGGTGGCTACAGGCGCCACGCCTGGACCGCCGCCGACACCGACTGCCGCACCTGGTTCAAGGCCCAGGCCGAATCCCGCGGCCTGACCTACGAACTCGACCGCAACGGCAACCAGTGGGCCTGGCACGGCGACCCGAACGCCGGCGGAGCCGTCGTCACCGGATCCCACCTCGACTCCGTCCCCGACGGCGGCCCCTTCGACGGCCCCCTCGGCGTCGTGTCCTCGTTCGCCGCCCTCGACGAACTCCGCCGCAGGGGAGCGGAGTTCACGAAGCCGATCGCGATCGCCAACTTCGGCGACGAGGAAGGCGCCCGCTTCGGCCTCGCCTGCGTCGGCTCCCGCCTCACCGCTGGCGTCCTCACCCGGGACGCGGCCCACCAGCTGACGGACCCCGACGGCATCACCCTCCCGCAGGCGATGGAGCGCGCCGGACACGACCCGGACGCGATCGGCCCCGACCGCGAACGCCTCGACCGCATCGGCGCGTTCATCGAACTCCACGTGGAACAGGGCCGCGCCCTGGACCTCTCCGGCGACGCCATCGGCATCGCGAGCAGCATCTGGCCGCACGGCCGCTGGCGCTTCGACTTCCGGGGCGAGGCCAACCACGCGGGCACCACCCGCCTGGCCGACCGCCGCGACCCGATGCTGAGCTACGCGGAGACGGTCCTGGCCGCCCGCCGCGAAGCCCAACTGGCGGGCGCGGTCGCGACCTTCGGCAAGATCGCGGTCGAACCGAACGGCGTCAACGCGATCCCCTCCCTCGTACGCGGCTGGCTCGACTCCCGCGCCGCCGACCAGGACGCCCTGGACCGTACGGTCACGGCGATCGAGAAGGCGGCGCACGAGTACGCCGACGCCCACGGCATCGACGTATCGCTGACCCGCGAGTCGTTCACCCCGATCGTCGAGTTCGACGACGCGCTGCGCGACGAAATGGGGCGCATCCTCGGCACCTCCGGTGAGCTGCGGGTCCCCGTCCTCGGCACGGGCGCGGGACACGACGCGGGAATCCTCGCCCAGTCGATCCCCACCGCCATGCTGTTCGTACGCAACCCCACGGGCGTCTCGCACTCCCCGGCCGAGTTCGCGGCCGAGGACGACTGCCTGGCAGGGGTGCGCGCACTGGCGGACGTACTGGAAGGACTGGCCTGCACGTGACGACGACCTACTGGTTGGAACACGCCTGGCTCGGCACGCACGTGGAGCCGGGCGTGGCGGTGGACGTGTCGGCGGAGGGCCGCTTCACGGCGGTCCGCACCGGGGTGGAGACGCCCCCGCCCGGCGCGACGGCCCTGCGCGGCCTCACCCTCCCCGGCCTCGCGAACGCCCACAGCCACGCCTTCCACCGGGCGCTGCGCTCGACGGTGCAGGTGGGCTCGGGCACGTTCTGGACGTGGCGCGAGGTCATGTACTCGGTCGCGGACCGCCTCACCCCCGACACCTACCACGCCCTCGCGCGAGCGGTGTACGCGGAGATGGCCCTCGCGGGCATCACAGCGGTGGGCGAATTCCACTACCTCCACCACGCCCCCGGCGGCACCCCGTACGCCGACCCGAACGCGATGGGCGAGGCGCTGATCGCGGCGGCGGACGAGGCGGGCATCCGCATCACGCTCCTCGACACGGCGTACGTCTCCGCCGGCTTCGGCAAGGAACCCGACCGCCACCAGCTCCGCTTCTCCGACGGCACGACGGAGGCGTGGGCCGAGCGGGCGTCCCTGCTGAAGGAGCGCCCCGGGGTCCGGATCGGCGCGGCGATCCACTCCGTACGGGCGGTGCCGGCGGAGCAGATGCCGACGGTGGCGCAGTGGGCGCGCACGCGCGGGGCCCCGCTCCACGTCCACCTCTCCGAGCAGACCGCCGAGAACGACGCGTGCCAGGCGGCGCACGGCTGCACCCCCACCCAACTCCTCGCGGACAACGGCGTGTTGGGCGCGCGCACGACCGGCGTCCACAACACCCACCTCACGGACGCGGACATCGCCCTGATCGGCGGCTCGTCCACGGGTACGTGCATGTGCCCGACGACGGAACGCGACCTCGCGGACGGCATCGGCCCGGCGGTCGCCCTGGAACGCGCGGGCTCTCCCCTCTCCCTCGGCTCCGACAGCCACGCCGTGATCGACCTCTTCGAAGAGGCCCGCGCGATGGAACTCAACGAGCGCCTGCGCTCGCGCACCCGCGGCCACTGGACGGCGGCGGCGCTGCTGCGGGCGGCGTCCGCCGACGGGCACGCGGCGCTGGGCTGGTCCGACGCGGGCGTCATCGAACCGGGCGCGGTCGCCGACCTCGTCACGATCACGCTCGACTCGGTCCGCACGGCGGGCCCGGCTCCCCGCTTCGGCGCGGAGACGGCGGTCTTCGCGGCGGGGGCGGGAGACGTCACGGATGTGGTGGCGGGAGGCCGGATCGTGGTCCGCGACGCCACCCACACCCGCATCCCCAACACCCCCGCAGCCTTGACCTCCGCCATCGCAACCCTCCACACCTGACGCCCCGGGGCTCCGCCCCGCACCCCGCTCCTCAATCGCCGGAGGGGCTCCAAATGGAGCCCGTCCGGCGATTGAGGACTTTCGGGAAGGGGCGGGGCGGGGGACAGGGAAGAACGTGACCACCCACGGAGAGCAACCATGACGCACACCCCGACCACCACGGCCATCACCAACATCGGCACCCTGGTCACAAACGCCCCCACCCTCGGCGAGGGCCCCCTCGGTCAACTCCACAACGCCGCCCTCGTCATCGAGGACGACAAGATCGCCTGGGCCGGCCCGACAGCGAAGACCCCCGCCACCGACACCACCCACGACGCGGCCGGCCGCACCGTGATCCCCGGCTTCGTCGACTCCCACTCCCACCTCGTCTTCGCGGGCGACCGCACCGCCGAGTTCAACGCCCGGATGTCGGGCCAGAGCTACTCCGCGGGCGGCATCCGCACCACGGTCGCCGCGACCCGCGCGGCCACGGACGAGGCCCTGGAGGCCAACCTCAAGCACCACCTCGCCGAAGCCCTCCGCCAAGGCACGACCACGTTCGAGACGAAGTCCGGCTACGGCCTCACCGTCCAGGACGAGGAACGCGCCCTCCGCATCGCATCGGCCCACACCGACGAGGTCACGTACCTCGGCGCCCACATCGTCTCTCCGGACTACGCGGAGGACCCCGCCGCCTACGTCGACCTCGTCACCGGCGACATGCTGGACGCCTGCGCCCCGCACGCCCGCTGGATCGACGTGTTCTGCGAGAAGGGCGCCTTCGACGGCGACCAGGCGCGCGCGATCCTCACGGCGGGCAAGGCGAAGGGCCTGCTGCCCCGCATCCACGCGAACCAACTGTCGTACGGCCCCGGCGTCCAGCTCGCGGTGGAACTGGACGCGGCGAGCGCCGACCACTGCACCCATCTCACGGACGCCGACGTGGACGCCCTGGCGAACAGCGACACGGTGGCGACGCTCCTCCCGGGCGCGGAGTTCTCCACCCGCGCCGAGTGGCCGAACGCCCGCCGCCTCCTGGACGCGGGCGCGACCGTGGCGCTCTCCACGGACTGCAACCCGGGCTCGTCCTTCACGTCGTCCGTCCCCTTCTGCATCGCCCTGGCGGTACGGGACATGGGCATGACCCCGGACGAGGCGCTCTGGTCGGCGACGGCGGGCGGCGCCAAGGCCCTGCGCCGCACCGACATCGGCCACCTCTCCCCGGGCGCCCGCGCCGACCTGACCTTCCTGAACGCCCCGAGCCACGTCCACTTCGCCTACCGACCGGGCGTCCCCCTGGTCAGCGAGGTATGGCGCCACGGGACGCGAGCGGTCTGAGGGCGGCGGCTTCAGGGTTGGTATGCGAGCAGGGCCTTGCGGAGCCTGACCGGCGCATCGTCCTTCAACATGGCGAACGTGGTGGTCTGCAAAGCTGTCGCCACCTCGGCGAGCGTCCGCCGCGTACGCAGATGGGCCAGGCACAGCTGGAAGAACCTGCGCGCTTCCCTCGCCTCGCGGGGAGTCGCGCCGTCTGGAACGAACAAGCCCAAGAAGATCCAGGCCAGCTCTTCTGTTGAGAGCTGCTCACAAGTGGCGACGAAGTCACGTACCTGCGAGGAGTCCATTTCAGCCAGAGCGAATGCGCCGCAGAGAGACAGATGTCTCCACCCTTCCCTGTGCTCCCGACTGTGACGGGCCAGCCTTCGGCAGCACTCGTGAGCCATTTCGACGTGGCCACGAGCGATCAGGCGGGGTACGAGCGCGATGAGCATTCCTTCGAAGCGCGGAGTTACCCTCATCCGGTGCACGGCCTGCACCACGGACTCGTCGTCCGGACCGAGCTGATCGAGTACCTCGGCTGTGACATCCGCTGAGCGGAGACCGTTGAGAAGGTTCCCCAAGACAGGGGACTGCACGGCAGGTCGTCTTGCCTTCGCCAGTGGCGACCAGATCCGGTGCAAGGTGACGAGGTCCTGTGGAGCCATGGCTGCGCAGGCTCCGTCAATTGCGCACCACAGCGCAGAGGGCGTGCCTCGGCGCTCCCTGGTGTCCCGAGGGCGAGTCTTGATCCTCATGAGTTGGCTACCGAATGCAGCCACCACGTCCACGGTCCGCGTATGGACCACCTCTTCAGCCAGACGATTGCGTCGGACCGAGTCACCGCGCTCGTCCAGCCACGTCACCAACTCGGTCAGCTCCGCGACCGACCGCCCCTGAGCAGCCTCCGACAGCTCACGCCCCGCCTCCTGAGACTTACCGGCTTCCCAGAGCACCACGAGCCGCTCTTGGAACGCGGCCAACGGAAGCGCGCCGGGCATATCACCCTCGCGCGCGGCCAGCTCTTCCTCCATCTCCCTGACCCGCTGCTCGAGGTCCTCGCACCGGCGTTCCGCGTGCGCGCGAAGCTCGGTGGCTTCTTGGAGATCGGCCCGTAGCTGGGCCACCTCGTCGGTGAGGCTCGTGCGGTCACGCACGCTGTCGACCGGGTCGTCTTCCCGCTGCACCCGCAGGACGACTTCGTCCCGCCAGTCCTGCTGAACCTGCGCCAGTTCGCACTGGACGGCGCGGATCTCCGCCTCCCGCCGCTCCAGGAGGCCATGCAGTGCCTCCTGTTGCCGCACGAGCCGACCGACCTCGCGCTGCGACCGCTGCATCTCCGCCCGCAGGGACTCCAGCTCGTACGCGGCGGGATCGGTCGCCTTGATGGCGGCGAGCCGCAGCTGGTCGAGCCGCACGCGCACTTCGGGCTTCAGGGGTGTGTGCCGATGGCGCTCGACTTCGCGGATGAGCCCGTCGACGAAGTCCGGTGACGCCACCTTCTTGCCACGCAGGTAGCGGGAGACCACCGACTTGTCCCGGTGGACGCGCACGGCATAAGCATTCTGCGAGATCCCCAGCGCGTTGAACAACTCGGTCAACGCGTTGCCGAACGCGACAACCTCAGCGACGTCACCCCGCTCGATCTCCCCCGAACTCCGAGGTGAGGGCAGTGTCGTGGACAAGTCGGGCCTCCCTGGCGCGTTGTCCTGGAAGCGGCAACCGTTGCCGCTGTCGCAACATAACTCCCGCCACTGACAGTGGAGTTCCCCGAGCTGTTCCATGGCTCTCCGAAGAAAGGAACCGAACCGCTGTGGCATCCCCCTGGACGGCCCTCGTTGCGGGCGCACGCTGGACGCAGCGCGTATTGATCGTGCTTTTCGCGCTGCTGCCCTTGCTGGTCGTGACCCTGGCCTACGTCCCCGCGCTCGTTCTGCTGCCCTTCTTCCCGGCAGCAGGCGAGCGGATCAAGGCCATGGTTCACCAGCTCATTGCATGGACGCGTACGGCCCTGGTAGCCAGCCGGAACCGCTGAGCGGCCCCGGTGTCACGGTCAGACGGCGGCGCCGGGCGACTCCACGGGGAGCCCGCGCTCCAGCGCCGCCCCGGCCAGCCGCTTGTCGTACGTGACGAACGCCGTCAACGCGTGCTCCAGGTACTCGGCGCTCGCCAGGTGGATCGCGTCGAGGCTGCGAAGGTGCTGTACGGGGAACATGCCGGCAGCCCGCAACACCGGGTCAGTGACCCGGATCCGCAGCAGCCGATCCAGCAACTCCTCCGCCGCGTCGCCCACTTCGGGGTCGGCACCCACGCGTACCAGCGCCCGGAAGACCTCGGTCTGCGAGAGCGCCGACGTCACATGCCCTTCGCCGGCCCGTGCCGCCAGGAAGGTGCGCAGGGCGTCCGTCTCGGTCTCCGGCAGAAGCAGCTTCAGCAACGCGCACGAGTCGAGGTAGATCACCGGTCCTCTTCCTCGCGCATCCGGAGAAGTACTTCGGAGAGCTTCGCCGGAGCCCCTGGCCGGGCCGGCAGCGGCTGCCAGTCCCCGAGACCGCGCGCGGACGCGGCGTTGTCGGGATCCACTGTTCCCGTGCGCACCAGATCTTCCATGACCCGCTGCTCGGGATCGGGCGGGCCCAGGACCGCGATCAGACGGCCGTTCCGGGTGATCTCCACCCGCTCGCCCGCCGCGACCCGGTCGATGAGTTCGCTGGCGTGCTGCTGAAGCTGCCGGATGGGCACGCGTGTGGTCATGGCCTCACGGTAGGAGCACCGTGCGGCGCTTTCCAGAAGTGTGCGGCGTTTTCACCCGCCCGAGCGAGGCGCGGGACCCGCCAACCGCACCCACACAAACTTCCCCTCCCGCGTCGGCAGGGCGCCCCACCGGTCGGCCGCCGCCGCGATCAGGAACATCCCGCGTCCCGACTCCGCCGCCCAGTCGGGCTCGGCGCGCGGCACCGGCAGCACGGGCGAGCGGTCGGCCACCGACACCTGCACCGCGTCGGCCTCCGGCAGTACCCGCAACCTCACCTCGCACTCGGGGACCGCCACGTGCCGGTGCACGTTCGCCAGTATTTCCGTCACGCAGAGCTGCGCCGCGTCGACGAGTGCGGGGTGCCCCCAGGCCCGTAGGTGCGTGGCGACCGTGCGCCGTACGTCCGAGAACTGCTCCGGATCCGCCCGAAGTTGGATGACGACTTCGGGTGGAGATTGCGTCTTCATGTCCTCACAGTGAGTGACCGCTGGCTAGCCTGACCAGGACTGTGAGCTGCACACAACGAGGTGTGCGGGCGAGGGGGTGCCCTGTGCAGGACTGTGTCGACGGGTCGTCGAGCATGCGGATGTTCGGTGCGGTGGTGCGGGCTCTGCGCGAGGCGCGGGGCGGTTCGCGGGAGGACTTCGGGACGTACGTCGGGTACTCGGCGTCGCAGGTCGCGATGGTCGAGCGCGGCGAACGGATGCCGAGCGCGCGGTTCGTTGCACGGGCGGGGGAGTTCCTGGAGGCGCGGGCGGCGGTGGAGGCGGCGGCGGAACACCTTGAGCGGAGTCCGCATCCGTCGTGGTTCGGGGAGTACGTGGAGAGGGAGGCCGAGGCCGTCGGTCTCAGTGTCTACGACACGCATCTGGTGAATGGGCTGTTGCAGACGGAGGGCTACGCGCGCGCTGTGCTCAACGCTCGATTCCCGGTACTGGAGGACGAGGAGATCGAGCGACGGCTGGAGGGTCGTCTGTCACGGCAGGTGCTGCTGGATCGCGTGCCGTCGATCTCGCTGTCGTTCGTGGTGGAGGAGTGGGTGCTGCGGCGCCCGATGGGCGGAGTCGCGGTCCTGAAGGGGCAGTTGGAGCGGCTGCTCGTGATCGGCCGGAAACGGAACATCTCCATCCAGATCATGCCGACCTCGTACGAGGGGCACGCGGGTGTGGACGGCCCGATGACGCTCCTGGAGACCCCTCAAAGGCAGTTGCTCGCTTACCTTGAGACGCAAGGGAACGGCCGCATCATCGACGACCGTGACGAGGTCAGTGTGCTGCACGCGCGCTATGGCATGATCCGCACGCAGGCCCTGACCCCAGGTGACTCCGCGAAGTTGATCGAGCAGATGGCAGGGGAGCTATGAACGCCGACCTCGCATGGTTCAAGTCCAGTTACAGCGGCGCAGAGGGTGGCCAGTGCCTGGAGGTCGCCCGCGCCTCCGCGATCCGCGTTCGCGACTCGAAGAACGTCGACGGCCGCAACTCCGGCCCCACGCTGGCCATTTCGGCCGTCAGCTGGACCGCTTTCGTCAACTTCGCCGCGAAGTCCGCGCTACAGTAATCGCGTCATCACGCTCCGTGCGCAAGCGCGGAGCGGCCCCCAGCGGTGCTGCGAACACCAATCTGAGGGCCTTCACCGACGAATGGATCAGAGGTCCATCGCGATGCTCAAGCATGCTATCCCGCCTGCCCGTTTCTTCTCTCAGGTTCCCAACGAGATCATCCGGAACCCGCGTCTGAACGGCACGGCCGTACGGCTTCTCCTCTGGGCCCTGTCCCTGCCCGAGGGGTCCCGGGAGACCGTCCAGTCCCTCGGCGAGAAGATGCCGGAAGGCCGCCTGGCCGTGCGCAAGGCCAGGCGGCAGCTGGAGGAGGAGGGGTACCTCCACACGCGGCGGTCGCAGGACCCGGAGACCGGGCGCTGGACGACTCAGGTCCTCGTCTCCAACGTGCCGTTGACGTCGGCCGAGGAGGTGGCCGCCGTATTCGCCCCCAGCGTTCCGAGTGCTCCGAGCGCCCCGAGTGGCCACGCGCCGCCCGTCGGTGACGCGACCGCGCAGGCCGTCGGCGCATACCCCTTGGGTGAAACCCCGAAGGACAACACCCCCCACCGCGCCACGGCGCTCCTCGCCCGACTCGTCGAGCACGCACCGGCCCTGCGCCTCGGCGTCCGCGACGTCGAGCGCCTCGCGCCGCTCGTCGGCACCGCTCTGGAGGACGGACGGAGCGAAGCCGATCTCCGGCGCCAGCTGACCGCGGACCTGCCCAGCCCGCTCCGCTCGGCCGCCGCCCTCGTCGAGTACCGGCTGCGGAACCGACCGCCCACGGCCGTCCTCCCCACCCCCGCACCGCGCAAGCGGGTCGCGCCGCTCGGGGAGTGCGCGGAGTGCCGTGACCCGTTGCCGCGGGGAACAGGGAAGGGCGTATGCCGCAGGTGCGCCGGGTCGGCCGGGAAGCCGTCGGACGCGGCGCCGTCCGCTCCCGGGGCCGGGCTGCGCGACGTGATCGCCCTCGCCAGGGCCGCCCTGCGGCCCGTCGATCAACCGGTCACAGGCCCTTGCCCGCCTGCCAGCGCTGTTCCTTCCCGCCCTTGAATTTCCGCTGGCCGACGAGGAAGGAGTCGTCGTCCAGCGCGGTCAGCGCCGCCCGGGGGTCCGTCGCGGGGCGGACGGAGCCGTCGGGGCGTACGGAGAACGTCAGCCTGTCGGGGGTGTCGTCGTCCGCCTCCGCGCAGTGCCGGATGCCGATCGTGAGGTCGGTGTCGCCGCGGTTGTCGAGACAGAAGCCGGGGTTCGCGGCGGACTGGACGAAGCCGTCGACCGGGTCCACGCGCCACTGCTGGCTGCTCGTGCCGTCGCACTCCACGGCCACGGCGTCGTCGCCGTCCCGCATGGGCGTACGGGAGATGTCCAGGCACCGGCCCGACGCCACGTCGATCATCTCCGCGTACTCCTCGCCGGGCGGGCGGAACGGCGGCGGGGCGGAGGGCGTCGAACTCGGCGTTCGCCGCGAGGGCTTGGAGGCCGGAGGCGTGGGCGACGTGGAGTGCGCGGACGGCGGGGGCGCCGTGACCGTACGGGTGCTCGTCGCGGTCGCCGTGGCCGTCGTCGTGGTCGTGGCGGTCGTCGTCGTGGTCGTGGTCGCCGTGACCGTCGTCGGCGGTTGCGTCGTCGGGGTCATGCCCCGGCCCACGGACGACAGGTCCGGGCGGCCCTCCGTCAGCGTCAGGATCAGCAGCGGCACCAGCGCCACACCGGCCGCCGTCGTCGCCAGCGCCACGCCCATCGGGGGCCGCCGGGCGCGGGCCGCGCGCCTGCGGGACGGGCGGTGGCGGGCGGCCGGGGCCGCGCGGTGGCGGCGCGGGGCGGTGGCCCGCGGGCGTCTGCCGGGCGGCGGGGCCGGGGCGGCGGCGACCGGGGGCCGCTCCTGGGCCAGGTACTCCGTGCCGCCCCACGGCAGCAGCCCCTCCGCGAGCGCCCGGCGCGGATCGTCGCGCAGGGCCGTCAGCTCCAGGTACGCGGCGGTGCAGCTCGGGCAGCGGGCCAGGTGGGCGTCCAGATCGGCGGTGCCGCGCGGGCGGCCCGGCCGCGTGGCCTCCTCGATGAGGCGCCGGTAGCCACGGCAGTACGTGCCCCGCGTACGGGCCGCCCGCGTCGCGAGGCAGGCGTCGCGCAGCGCGTCGAGCGCCGCGGAGCGGGACTGCGCGATCTCCCGCGCGGGCGCGCCGACGGCCAGTCCGGTCGCCGCGTCGGGCTCGCCGTCCACCACCGCGTGCCACAGCAGCGTCTGGGTGCGCGGGGGCAGCGCGTGGAAGGCGGGCAGCAGCGCGGGCGGCCGGTCGGCGTCCGGCGCGGCGAGCGCTCCCAGTAAGCCGGGGGCCAGGCGCCCGCGGCGGTCGTCGGCGGCCCACTCGACGGCGGTGCGGTGCACGAGCAGCAGCGCGTGGTGGCGCCAGGAGCCCGCCGGTTCCAGGCCGCGCGCGACCTCGCGGGCGGCGCGGGCGAAGGCCAGCGCCGCCAACTGGCGCGCGGCGTCCGCGTCGGCCGTGCACACCCCCGCGTACGACAGCAGCGCGTGCCGGTGTCTGCGGCGCAGTTCGCCGAGCGCGGGGTACGCGGTCGGGGTGTCGGCCCGCAGCAGGGCGACGAGCCGGTGGTCGGGGGCCGTGGTGCGGCCCCAGTCGTTCACGGACACCGTGTCCTCCTGTCACCGGAGCAGGCCCGGGGCGCCGGCCCTCGATGGGTGCTCATAGTGGTGCAGGAGTGGTGGTACGGAAAGGTGTTTCCGTTGGTAACTCCTGTAAGTGGAGTGGCAGTTGGCGCAAACACACCGAGGGGGCCGACCGTGTGACGGTCGGCCCCCTCGACGTGACAGGGTGTTAACGGTGCTGCTGGTGTTGCCGATGTTGCCGGTGGTGCGGGGTCGAGCGATTACTCCTCGAGCGTCAGACCCTTGCGCAGGCGCACCAGCGTCCGCGACAGCAGCCGCGACACGTGCATCTGCGAGATGCCCAGTTCCTCGCCGATCTCGGACTGGGTCATGTTGGCGACGAACCGCAGCGACAGGATCTTGCGGTCCCGCGGCGGAAGTTCGGCGATCAGCGGCTTCAGGGACTCCACGTACTCGATGCCCTCGAGGCCGTGGTCCTCGTAGCCGATGCGGTCCGCGAGCGCACCCTCGGAGTCGTCCTCCTCGGGCTGGGCGTCCAGCGAGCTGGCGGTGTACGCGTTCGACGCCGCCATGCCCTCCACGACCTCGTCCTTCGTCAGGCCCAGGCGTTCGGCGAGCTCGCCCACCGTAGGAGCGCGATCGAGCTGCTGGGCGAGTTCGTCGCCCGCCTTGGCGAGGTCGAGACGGAGTTCCTGGAGGCGGCGCGGTACGCGCACGGACCAGGAGGTGTCGCGGAAGAAGCGCTTGATCTCGCCGACGATGGTTGGCATCGCGAAAGTCGGGAACTCGACGCCACGGCTCAGCTCGAAGCGGTCGATCGCCTTGATCAGGCCGATGGTGCCGACCTGGATGATGTCCTCCATCGGCTCGCTGCGCGAACGGAACCGGGAGGCCGCGAACTTGACCAGAGCCAGGTTCAGCTCGACCAGCGTGTTGCGGACATACGAATATTCGTGGGTGCCTTCGTCGAGGGATTCGAGTCGCTCGAAGAGGGTCTTGGAGAGGGCTCGGGCGTCGACCGGCCCCACCTCGTCGTAAGGCGGGATCTCCGGGAGGCCTTCGAGGCCTTCGAGGCCTTCGGTCTCGACGTCGGTGTGGGTTTCCGGGGGGAGTGTCGACGTCGCCTGGTCAGTACGCGATTCGTCGATCCGGGCTGACATGATGTCCTCCATGCGTTCTCGGCATATGGCTGCCGATGCCAATACCTGCACTGCTTCTAAGTGCGGCGCCTCCAAAGCCGGCCGTGGTCGATTGCTGTCCTTACTAGGCCTACCCGCTTTCCTTACCTGGTCGCAAGTGCGTTCTGGGGCGAAATGTCCGAATCCTAGGGGTTGTTCGGGTGTCGGCACATGCCAATAAGGCGTAGTGTTCGAGGGCGTCAACCAGCACGTCGTAGGCAGCGGGAGAGGGTCGTCATGGACCGCGGGACAGTCGGCAGTGCACATCGGGGCCGGCTTCTGGTCGAGGTGCGACAAGAGGGGTCGAGCGCCGTCGTGACCCCGGCAGGTGAGTTGGATCACCACACGGCCGATTTGTTGCGCGAACCCCTGGACGAATGCCTCGGCAATGGACATTCCAGGCTGGTAATCGACTGTTCTCGGCTCGAATTCTGCGATTCGACGGGGTTGAACGTGCTCCTCGGGGCCCGCCTCAAGGCCGAGGCCGCCGGTGGTGGAGTACACCTCGCGGGCATGCTCCCGGTGGTGGCCAGGGTGTTCGAGATCACCGGCGCGGATGCCGTCTTTACGGTGCACGCGTCCCTGGAGGAAGCCCTCCAGCCGGACCCCTCCGGCGACTGACCGGAACCGGACGGTTGCGGACCGTGGCAACGTGCAGAAGTTACGCTCCAGTTGTCTCTGCGTGATCGATGCGTTACCAGCGTCACAGGAGCCGTTCCGAACAAGTGGGTGTTTCCGTCGTCCCGTCGGGCAGGAGACCCCCCGAACACGACCTCGACCCTGCGACCTCGACGACCCTGCGACCCCGATCCTCGACCCGGACTTCTCGGCCGGGCAGGGGGCACTCGGACCCTGAACACAGAATCCTGAAGCTGAATTGGTGAATCGGTGAGGTGAAGTGCTGATGAGCACCACCCGGCCCTACTCGCCGGGCGACCACGGCCCAGAGCCCGGCGAAGAGCCGGTCGTCTCGGCCGCACAGGTCCGCAGGCTGAGCCTCAGCGGTGAGAGCGGCATCGTGCCGCTCGCCCGTGACTTCACCCGCGACGCGCTGCACGCCTGGGGCTGGCTGCCGGCGGCGACCGCGGACCGCCGGGCCGCGGCGGAGGACGTGCTGCTCGTCGTCTCCGAACTCGTCACGAACGCGTGCCTGCACGCGGAGGGTCCGGACGAGATCGCCCTGTACTTCGGTGACGCGCGGGCCAACAAGGTGCTGCGCATCGAGGTCGCCGACCAAGGGGCCGGGCAGCCCGCGCCGCGCACCCCGCACCGGGTCGGCCGCCCCGGCGGGCACGGCATGTTCATCGTCCAGCGCCTCTGCCTCGACTGGGGAGTCGTCCGTACCCCGGGTGTCACGGGCAAGGTCGTGTGGGCGGAGGTCGGAGCCCCCGCGTAACCGCCCCTCACGTGCGTTTCTTCGAGCACGCCGGATCGTCTTCGATCCGGCGTGCTCTTTGTCTTCCCTCGACAAGGTCCCCGGCGTACCTTGAGCCACCCGCATCTGATGAACCGTCAGTAACCGTCGGGTTGAAGGGACTTCGAGGTGACGTACCGGACGTACCAGAAGCGAACCGCCGCGTTCGCGCTCAGCGCGGCCCTGGCGGGCTCGGCGGTGCTGATGGCCGCCCCCACCGCCTCGGCCACCGTGCAGAACGTCAACTACCAGTGCAAGACGCCGATCGGGAACAAGGGGGCCGTCTCCCCGATCGACATGAAGAGCGCCAAGAGCGGCAGCGGCTACAAGATCACGATGTCCTTCCAGAAGGGTGTCTCCTCCAGCCCGGTCGAGCTGGGCAAGGGCGCGATGAACCCCAGTGCCGTCATCAAGGTGGGCGGCGCGGACAGCGGGCAGTTCACGGCGACCGGGCCCGCGAACGACAAGGCGATCCCGGCCAACAGCCCCATCAAGATCAGTGATCTGACCGGGACGTACACGCCGAAGAAGAGCGGCAAGGTGAACTTCACCGCCGGGGTGCTCACCATCAAGGCGCTCGGTACGACGACGACGTGTACGCCGTCCAACAGTCCGAAGCCGTCGCTGGAGCTGGATGTGCAGGCGGCGGGTGGCGGGGCCGGTGCCGGTGCCGGTGCCGGGGGCGGAGGTGGGGGTGGCGGGGCCGGGGACGATTCGGGGGCCTCGCAGTCCGCGCCGTCTGGTGGGGATTCGTTGCCGCAGACCGGGCCGGAGGATTCGGCGGTGGCGCTCGGGACGTTGGGCGGAACCGTGCTCCTGGCCGGAGTGGGTGGGGTGTTGTGGTTGACGCGGCGGCATCAGGCGGCGTCCCGGTAGGGGGCGTGAGTCGCTGAGATGACGTTGCGCTCGTCGACGAGGTGTGAGGCTCCGCGGTGTTGCGGCCGCGGGGCTCTGCCCCGGGCCCCGCTCCTCAATCGCCGGAGGGGCTTGATCTGGCTGGTTTTCGCGGTGGTGGTGGGCTTGGGGTGGGGGGCTTTGGTGCCCGCTCATGCCGCCGGGGGGCAGTGGAGTGTGGGGGCTTCGGGTGGGGGTGGGAGGCCGTACATCTTTGCGGAGGGGGCTGC
This sequence comes from Streptomyces sp. BYX5S, assembly GCF_054724165.1. Classification (NCBI taxonomy): domain Bacteria; kingdom Bacillati; phylum Actinomycetota; class Actinomycetes; order Kitasatosporales; family Streptomycetaceae; genus Streptomyces; species Streptomyces sp. BYX5S. The sequence goes on from NZ_CM138829.1 coordinate 699,496, forward strand.
CGGGACCGTGCTGGAGGACTCGGTCGCGGTCAGTAATCCGGGTGCGAAGGCGTTGAGGGTCCGGTTGCGGGGGGCCGACGCCGACAACAAGGGTGACGGGGCGCTGGACGTCCGGAAGAAGGCCACGGACACGGGGGCCTGGATCCGGTTCGCCGACGACACCGTGGAGGTGCCGGCGCGGACGCGGGCCGAGGTGCCGTTCACCGTGACCGTGCCCCCGGGAGCCACCCCCGGCGATCACCCGGGCGCGGTCGTGGTCAGCGCGGGCGGGCGGGACGCCGGGGTCAGGGTGCACCTGCGGGTGAGCGGGCCCACGCTGTCCGCCCTCACGGTCGAACACGTACGGGTGGCCGAGGGGGCGATCACGTACGACGTGGTGAACCGCGGCAACACCACGCTGTCGCCGCGCATCGAGGTGACGGCGGACGGGGTGTTCGGAACCGTCCTGGACCGGAGCCGTGAGCTGCCGGTCGAGGTCCTGCCGGGGCGGCGGGTCGGCCTCACCGAACCGTGGAAGGGCACGCCCGCGCTCGACGACGTCGACGTGAAGGTGACGGTCACCGCGGGCGGCGGCGCGGCGGACTCGGCCACCGCGAGCGCCCGGTTCGTGCCGTGGGGCGCCGTCGGCGGCGCGCTCGCCGTGCTGGCGGGCGCGGCCTGCGCGACGTACTGGTACCTGCGCCGCCGCCCCGCGGCGCTCCCGCCCCGCCTGCTCCAGCTGCTCCGCCGACCAGGGAACGTAAGGAGTGCGCCATGAACCGCCGCAGCTCCCGCGCCTCGCGGCTGCTGACCGTCCTCGCCCTCGTGGCGGCCCTGCTCGCGGGCACCGCTCCGTGGGCTGCCGCCGCCGACCGGCCGACCGTGGAACTCTCCAAGTCCCAGGCGGGCACCGGGGGTTCGATCACCGTGAAGGGCGCGGACTGGCGGCCCGACACGCTGCTGATGATGCTGGTGTGCGGGCAGGCGACACCCACGCGCGGCGTCGTCGGCGGCACCAACTCCTGCGCCAACTCCGACGGACGCGCGGTCACCACCGACTCCAAGGGGGCGTTCAGCAAGAGGCTCCCGGTCGCCGAGCCGCCGAAGCCCTGCCCGTGCGTGGTGCACGTCGCCACGGTGACCGGGGAGAAGGCCGAGGTGGACGCCGCCTTCCAGGTGGCCGGGCACCCGGTGAAGACACTGCCGGACGCCTCCGGCAGCGGGCAGCTCGCCATGGTGGCCGACACCCGCCTTGAGGGGGCGAGCGGGCTGCTGACCTGGTTCGGCGCGCCGCCCTCGCGGACCTTCACGTTCACCGTCGGCAACGTGGGCGCCAGCCCCGTCAAGAACCCCGTCTTCCAAGTCGGCAGCTCCCACGGGGTGTTCGCGCCGCAGTGGGAGGACCAGCAGTGGCGCGGCACGATCCAGCCGGGGCACAAGGCGCGGATCAAGCTGCCCGTCGAGCTGTCGGCGGGCGCGCACGGCGACTACCTCGTCTCCCTCAAGTACGGCGGCAAGGTCCTCGCCGAACAGCCGTGGGGCGTGGGCCGTCCCTGGGGCGTCACGCTCTTCTGGATCCTGCTGTGCGTCGTCGTGCCCGCCGCCGTGTTCCGGATCGGCATGGCGGTCGTGGACCGGGTCCGCCCGCGCGACCGCCGCTCCTCGTGGTCCGGTTCGCGCTCCGGTACGAGGTCCAGGGGCGCGGGGGCGCTCACCGTACGGCTCCCCAAGGTGCGGCTTCCGCAGGCGAAGCCGCCCGGGGGACCCGCGCCGCAGGCACCCGTAGAGGCGCCCGGCGCCCGCACCACCCAGAACACGACCCTGCCCTGGTTCACCCCGGACACCGGTCCGGAGCAACCCGCGGCCGGGCAACTCTCCGCACCGCACGACAACAGCCCGACGACGAAAGGAAACACGTGAGCACCCAACGGAGAGTGAGCGCGGCCGGAGTCGCCCTGATGCTCGGCGGGGCGGGTCTGCTGGCCGTGGCGGCGTCGCCCGCGCAGGCCGCCGAGAGCTCGTACGCGACGGAGTGCATACCGCCGTCGATCTCCGGGCTCGACCCGGTGCAGGGCACGACGATCACGGACATCACCGCTCCCGCCGAGGCGAAGGTCGGTGACACGGTCGAGGTGACCTGGAAGTTCGTCCAGGGCGCGTCGAAGAACCCGGACGTCCTCGATCTCGACGCGAACACCGTGCAGCCCACGGGCACGCTGAAGGCGGCGGGCGCGCAGACCGGGGACATCGCCATGAAGGGGCCGCGGGAGAACCCGGCGATCCCGAAGAACAGCCCCATGAAGCTGTCCACGATGAAGGGCGAGCTGAAGCTGGAGAAGGCGGGCGAGGTGACGCTGACGCCCGACAAGTACACGATCAACGTCAGCAAGCCGGTGTCGACGGACACCAAGTGCTCCCCGAAGGAGACGGTGAAGCCGGGCGCGACCATCAAGGTGGGCGAGGGCGCCGGGAGCTCGGGCGGCTCGGGCGGCTCGGGCGGCTCGGGCGGGTCCGGCGGCTCTGCCGGGTCGAGCGGTGGCGGCGTGATCGGCGGGCTACCGGGAACGGCGACGGGCGGCTCGTCCGGTGGTGGTTCGTCGAGTTCCGGGGGCAGCGACTCGGGCGGTTCCACGGGTGGTGGCGGCGGCCAGAGCGACTTCACGGGCAAGGAGGTCTCGGTCCCGTACGCCTGCAAGACGCCCATCGGCGACAAGAACGCCACGTCGCCGGTCCAGATCAACGCGAAGAAGGACGGCGGGAACTTCGCCCTCACGGTCAAGTTCAAGAAGTCGGTCATGGACAGCCCCGCCGACATCCCGGCCGACTCGGTGAAGCCGTCGATGGCGGTGAAGCTGGGCGGCGCGGACAAGGGCACGGTCGCGGTGGAGGGGCCGACCAACAAGGAGCCCATCAAGTCCGGTGACCCGATGACCATCCCCGACCTGACCGGTACCTACAAGCCGGGCGCCGACGGCAAGTCGACGCTGTCGCCGGGCGTGCTCACGGTGAAGGCCCTCGGTACGACCACCACGTGCACCCCGAGCGATGCCCCGGTCTCCCTGGAACTGGACACCTCGGCCCAGGCGGGCGGCGCGGCCGGCGGCTCGGCGGGTGGCTCGGCCTCCGGCTCGGCGGGTGGCGGTTCGGCGGCCACGGGTGGCGGCCTCGCCGAGACCGGTGCCTCCGACGACGCGGCCCTCCGCGCCCTCGGCCTGGCGGCCGGCACGGTCATCCTCCTGGGCGGCGCGATCTTCACGTTCCTTCCGCGCGCGAGGCGAACGATCCGCCGCTAGCCAACCCAGCCTCGCCGAGCCAACCCAGCCTCGCCGGCGTTTGAGGCGCGGGGGCTTGAACGGGGGAAGGGGTCGGCCCGCACCGGATTGCGGTGCGGGCCGACCCCTTTCGCTCAGGTCAAAGGGGGCGCGCTAGTTCACGCTGCCCATGAGCTCCTTGACCTTCTTGCGGTACATCCAGAACGCGACACCCGCGGCAATCGCCAGCACCGCCTCGGCGGCAACCGCCCCCGTGGTGTTCAGGTCGACACCGGCGGTCGAGAGCAGACCCGTCACGGAGTCACCCGCGGTGACCGCGAGGAACCACACACCCATCATCTGCGAGCCGTACTTGGCCGGAGCCATCTTGGTCGTGACCGAGAGGCCGACCGGGGAGAGGCAGAGCTCACCGATGGTCTGGATGAAGTAGATCGACACGAGCCACATCGGAGAGACCCGGCCACCGTTGTTGGCGGTGTCGAGCAGCGGCATCAGGAAGACGACGAAGGAGATGCCGATCAGGACCAGGCCCGAACCGAACTTGACCGCGGTGCTCGGCTCCTTGCCGCGCTTGTTCAGCCACAGCCAGGCGGACGCGACCACGGGCGCGATGGCCATGATGAAGATCGGGTTCAGCGACTGGTACCAGGACGTCGGGAAGTCGAAGCCCAGCAGGTGGTTCGTCGTCGAGTTCTCACCGAAGATCGACAGCGTCGAGCCGTTCTGGTCGTAGATCATCCAGAAGATGGCGGCGACGATGAAGAACCAGATGTAGCCGGAGAGCTTGGACTGCTCGTCGTTCGACAGCTCCTTGTCGCGCTTCATGCGCGCCAGGACGGCCACCGGGATGATCAGACCGATCAGCGTCAGCGGGACGAGGATCCAGTTGAGCGTGTACGTGCCCGTGGCGACGACGATCACGTAGAAGACGGCGGCGACGGCGGCCCAGATCAGCGAGGTCCGCAGGGACTTCGCCTTCTCCGCGGGCGTGGCGGGCTTCACCACGACGTCGCTCTCGGCGCTGAGGTGGCGCGTGCCGAGCAGGAACTGGATCAGGCCCAGGGCCATGCCGACCGCGGCGAGACCGAAGCCGAAGTGCCAGTTGACGTTCTCACCGACGGTGCCGATGGTCAGCGGCGCGAGGAAGGCACCCAGGTTGATGCCGATGTAGAAGACAGTGAAGCCACTGTCGCGGCGCGGGTCCTCGGGGCCGTCGTACAGGTGGCCGACCATCGTGGAGATGTTGGCCTTGAGCAGACCGGAACCGAGGGCCACGAGCGCGAGGCCCGCGAAGAACGTGCCCGAGCCGGGCAGCGCCAGCGTGATGTGGCCGAGGATCACGATGCCCGCGCCGTAGGCCACCGTCTTGCGGGGGCCCCAGAAGCGGTCGGCGAACCAGCCGCCCGGTTGGGCGAGCAGGTAGACCATGGACATGTAGACCGAGTAGATCGCCGTGGCCGTGGCGGGGTTCATGCTGAGCCCGCCGGGAGCGATCAGGTACAGCGGGAGCAGTGCCTTCATGCCGTAGAAGCTGAAACGCTCCCACATCTCGGTCATGAAGAGAGTGGCCAGTCCGCGGGGGTGGCCGAAGAAGGTCTTCTGCGAGCCGGGGGTGCCGGCCGAGTCCTTCGTCAGGCTGGACGCCATGGTCGATCCTCGTGGGGTGTCGGGACGCGCCGCGCAGCAGCGAGTACGCGCCCGGTGGGGGGCGGCCGGCACCGGAGTCCTACCGTCCTCCCCACGCCCGGAGGGGATGTGCCCGCACGAGATGGTCGTGACGGGACGAGGTACGGCGGACCCGAGATCCACACCCGGCACGCATCCTTACGCGCGGGGCCCGGCCACAGGTCATTCCTAAAAATGCTGACCGAAGTCAGCTCGCACAAGAAAGGGACCTTGGATGCGCGGTGCGCTCCAAAGGTCCCCCAGTAGTGCATCAGGCGTTGAATCACCTTACGAACGACTCAGTGGGATATGGAAGGACTTGAGAGATGGATCACAGGCCTTCGCGGAACCGCCCGCACTATTTCAAAGGTGTTCTCCAGGATGGCACCCGCCGACCGCAGGGCGGCAACGCGGAGGCAAAAATTCCGTATGTTCGCGGGCGCCGCAGTCGCCGATCACCTCACGTGCGTCGTCCGCCGCGGACTACCATCACCCCATGACCCGTGTACTGCTCGCCGAGGACGACGCGTCCATCTCGGAGCCGCTGGCCCGTGCCCTGCGCCGGGAGGGTTACGAGGTCGAAGTACGCGAGGACGGTCCCGCCGCCCTCGACGCCGGACTGCAGGGAAGCATCGACCTCGTCGTGCTCGACCTCGGACTGCCCGGCATGGACGGCCTCGAAGTGGCCCGCCGCATGCGCGCCGAGGGGCACACGGAGCCGATCCTGATCCTCACCGCCCGCGCCGACGAGGTGGACACGGTCGTCGGCCTCGACGCGGGCGCGGACGACTACGTGACGAAGCCGTTCCGCCTCGCCGAGCTGCTGGCGCGGGTGCGGGCGCTGCTCCGGCGCGGTGCCACCGAGCCGAGCCAGGCCCCCGCGACGCACGGCGTGCGGATCGACGTCGAGTCGCACCGTGCGTGGATGGGCGACGAGGAACTCCAGCTCACCGCCAAGGAGTTCGACCTCCTGCGGGTCCTCGTGCGGGACGCGGGGCGGGTCGTCACCCGTGACCAGCTGATGCGCGAGGTGTGGGACACGACGTGGTGGTCGTCGACCAAGACGCTCGACATGCACATCTCCTGGCTGCGCAAGAAGCTCGGCGACGACGCGGCGAATCCGCGCTACATCGCCACGGTGCGCGGCGTGGGTTTCAGGTTCGAGAAGAGCTGACCCACCCGCACGGGGCTCCGCCCCGGACCCCGCTGCTCAATCGCCGCAGGGGCTTGATCGGCCGGGCCCTGTGGCCGGAACCACGGTTCGGCGCGCGCATCCGGGACACTGAGAGACATGCGTCGCCGACTGATCAACTCCACCCTCGCCGTGGTCCTGGTGGTGATCGCCGTCTTCGGCGTCTCCCTGGTCATCGTGGAGACCCGAACCATCACCAACAGCGCCCAGGAACGCGTGGAGTCGGAGGCCGTCCGCCTCGCCTCCATCGTCGACAGCAGAATCCTCGGCGAGGAACAGATCACGTCCGGCATCCTCAAGGACCAGGTCGCCGGCGCCCGCTACGCCGAGATCGACATGCCGGGCCGCCAGCCCATCACCATCGGCAGCCCGCCCGAGGGCGACGTCATCGCGTACACGGCCACCGGTGAACAGGGCGAGAAGGTCACCGTCGAGGAGGCCCGGTCGGCCGTCACCACGGAGGTCGGCCGCACGCTCCTGATCATCGCGGGCGTGGCCCTCCTCGCCATCGTCGCCGCCGTCCTGCTCGCCGTACGCCAGGCCAACCGCCTCGCCTCCCCGCTCACCGACCTCGCCTCCACGGCGGAGCGCCTCGGCTCCGGCGACCCGCGCCCCCGGCACAAGCGCTACGGCGTCCCGGAGCTGGACCGCGTCGCCGACGTCCTCGACGGTTCGGCGGAGCGCATCGCCCGCATGCTGACGGCCGAGCGGCGCCTCGCGGCCGACGCCTCGCACCAGCTGCGTACGCCCCTCACGGCGCTCTCCATGCGCCTGGAGGAGATCACCATGACCGACGACCTGAACGAGGTGAAGGAGGAGGCGACGATCGCGCTCGCGCAGGTCGAGCGGCTCACCGACGTCGTCGAGCGGCTGCTCACCAACTCCCGCGACCCCCGCACCGGCTCCGCCGTCCCCTTCGACCTGGACGAGGTGATCAAGCAGCAGCTGGAGGAGTGGCGGCCCGCCTACCGCAGCGCCGGACGCGCCATCGTCTCCTCCGGCAAGCGCCACCTCACGGCGGTCGGCACCCCGGGCGCGGTCGCCCAGGTGCTCGCCGCGCTGATCGAGAACTCGCTGATGCACGGCGGCGGCACCGTCGCCCTGCGCACCCGCGTCACCGGCAGCCAGGCCATCGTCGAGGTCACCGACGAGGGTCCCGGCGTGCCGTCCGAACTGGGCTCACGGATCTTCGAGCGGACCATCAGCGGCCGCAACTCGACGGGCATCGGCCTCGCCGTCGCCCGCGACCTGGCGGAGGCCGACGGCGGCCGCCTCGAAATGCTCCAGGCCGTCCCACCGGTCTTCGGCCTCTTCCTCTCCCGTACGCCGCTGAAGAAGGCGACGGGCCAGGAGGAGGACGAGCAGATGATCAGGTGAGGACGGGAGCCCGAGGACGGCCCCTAGCGGGTGCGGACCGCCGGGGTCGAACCGTCCGTGTTCAGGAACGATTCCGCACTCGCGACGGCCTCCCGCGCGGGCAGCGCCTTGAACACCCACGTCCGGTACGACCAGAACCGGAACAGGGTCGCGAGCCCCATGCCGAGGAACTTGAAGACGTTGCTCTGCAACTGGCTGTCCCAGCCGAACCCGTACGTCGCCGCGTACAGGACCCCGTTCTCGATCACCAGGCCCGCCGCGCTGAACAGCAGGAACAGCGTCATTTCCTTGGCGCGCCCGCTCTTGTCGCGGTCGCGGTACGTGAAGTAGCGGAACCCGACGTAGTTGAAGGCGATGGCGACGACCGTCGCGATCACGCTGGCGCGCACCACCTGGAGGTCGGTGCTGTGCCGCATGAGGTTGAAGACGGCGAAGTTCACCAGGACGCCCAGGGCGCCGACGACACCGAACTTGGCGACTTCACGGGCCACGCCCGCGAGCCGCCGTCGCAGTGCGCCGATGCGGCCGGTCCGTCCGGTGATGCTCATGATGGTCGCCTCAGCCCCCGTGGTGTCCCCGTGATGTCGTGGTCCTGTCCGGTGCTCGACCGACCCAGCCATGCTAACCGCGGGCTCTCCCGGACGCCGGGGGACGACGGGTACGGCCGCACCCCGGCCCTCGCCGCGGCCGTCCCTCGTTCTTTCCTACAGAAAGAGCCCCGTACGGGAACCGGTCAATTGGCCGATACCCTGGACCCGTGACGTTCCCGGTAGTCGGCATGATCGGCGGCGGCCAGCTCGCTCGTATGACGCACGAGGCAGGCATCCCGCTCGGCATCAAGTTCAAGCTCCTCAGTGACACTCCGCAGGATTCCGCGGCGCAGGTCGTCGGCGATGTCGTCGTCGGCGACTACCGCGACCTGGACACGCTGCGCGATTTCGCGCGCGGCTGCGACGTGATCACCTTCGACCACGAGCACGTACCGACAGAGCACCTGCGGGCCCTGGAGGCGGACGGCATCCCCGTCCGGCCGGGCCCCGACGCGCTGCTGTACGCCCAGGACAAGGGCGAGATGCGCGCGAAGCTCACCTCGCTCGGCGTGCCCTGCCCGCGCCATCGGATCGTGAAGGACCCGGCCGACGTGGTCGCCTTCGCGCAGGAGGGCGACGGGTTCCCCGTCATCCTCAAGACCGTGCGCGGCGGCTACGACGGCAAGGGCGTGTGGTTCGTGCGCTCCGAGGCCGACGCCGCCGACCCGTTCAAGGCGGGCGTCCCGGTCCTCGCGGAGGAGAAGGTCGACTTCGCCCGCGAGCTCGCGGCCAACGTCGTGCGCTCCCCGCACGGCCAGGCGGTCGCCTACCCGGTCGTCGAGTCCCAGCAGGTCGACGGCGTGTGCGACACGGTGATCGCGCCGGCCCCCGAGCTCGACGAGGACCTGGCCGGCGAGGCGCAGGAGCTGGCGCTGCGCGTCGCGCAGGAACTCGGTGTGGTCGGCCACCTCGCCGTCGAGCTCTTCGAGACCCGCGACGGCCGCATCCTCGTCAACGAGCTGGCGATGCGCCCGCACAACTCCGGCCACTGGACGATGGACGGGGCGATCACGTCCCAGTTCGCCAACCACGTGCGCGCCGTCCTCGACCTGCCGCTGGGCGACCCGCGCCCGCGGGCCGAGTGGACGGTCATGGTCAACGTGCTGGGCGGCGACTACCCGGACATGTACAGCGCGTACCTGCACTGCATGGCCCGCGACCCGCAGCTCAAGATCCACATGTACGGCAAGGACGTGAAGCCCGGCCGCAAGGTCGGTCACGTCAACACCTACGGCGACGACCTGGACGACGTGCTGGAGCGCGCCCGTCACGCAGCCGGCTACCTGAGGGGCACGATCACCGAATGAGCAGCGCCGCAGTGGGACCCGTCGTCGGGATCGTCATGGGCTCCGACTCCGACTGGCCCGTCATGGAGGCAGCCGCCAAGGCGCTCGACGAGTTCGAGATCCCCTACGAGGTCGACGTCGTCTCCGCGCACCGGATGCCGCACGAGATGATCTCGTACGGCGAGCAGGCCGCGGCGCGCGGGCTGAAGGCGATCATCGCGGGCGCGGGCGGCGCCGCCCACCTGCCCGGCATGCTGGCGTCGGTGACGCCGCTGCCGGTGATCGGCGTGCCGGTCCCGCTGAAGTACCTCGACGGCATGGACTCGCTGCTCTCGATCGTGCAGATGCCCGCGGGCGTCCCGGTCGCGACGGTGTCGGTCGGCGGGGCGCGCAACGCGGGCCTGCTCGCGGCGCGCATGCTGGCCGCCCACGACGAGGAACTCCTCGGCCGCATGCGGGAGTTCCAGCAGGAGCTGAACGACCAGGCGACCGAGAAGGGCAAGCGGCTGCGGGCCAAGGTCGAGGGCGCCGGTTCCGGCTTCGGTTTCGGGAAGTGACGCGCGTGACCGCCTCCCTGGAGGAAGCCCGTTCGCTGCTCGCCGAGTTCCCGCTCGTCGACGGGCACAACGACCTGCCGTGGGCGCTGCGCGAGCAGGTCACGTACGACATCGGCGCCCGGGACATCGCCACCGACCAGAGCGCCCATCTCCACACGGACCTGGCGCGGCTGCGGGCCGGTGGCGTCGGCGCGCAGTTCTGGTCGGTGTACGTGCGCACGGACCTCGCGGGCGACGCGGCGGTCAGCGCCACGCTCGAACAGATCGACTGCGTCGACCAGTTGATCGCCCGGTACGCGGGTGAGCTGCGCGAGGCGCGGACCGCGGCCGACATGGAGGCGGCGCGCAAGGAAGGCCGGATCGCGTCGCTCAAGGGCGCCGAGGGCGGCCACTCCATCAACAACTCCCTCGCGACGCTGCGGGCGTTGTACGCGCTGGGCGTGCGCTACATGACGCTCACGCACAACGACAACATCGCGTGGGCGGACTCGGCGACGGACGAGCCCGGCGTCGGCGGCCTGTCCGCCTTCGGCCGCGAGGTCGTCCGCGAGATGAACCGCGAGGGCATGCTCGTCGACCTCTCGCACGTCGCGGCGACGACGATGCGCGCGGCGCTGGATGTCTCGGAAGCGCCCGTGATCTTCTCCCACTCCTCGTCCCGCGCGGTCTGCGACCACCCCCGCAACATCCCGGACGACGTACTGGAACGCCTCGCGGGCAACGGGGGAGTGGCCATGGCCACCTTCGTCCCCAAGTTCGTGCTCCAGGCGGCGGTCGACTGGACGGCCGCGGCCGACGACAACCTCCGCGCGCACGGCTTCCACCACCTGGACACGTCGCCGGAGGCGATGAAGCTGCACCGCGCCTTCGAGGAGGCGCGGCCGCGCCCGGTCGCCACGGTCTCGACCGTGGCGGACCACCTCGACCACATGCGCGAGGTCGCGGGCGTCGACCACATCGGTGTCGGCGGCGACTACGACGGCACGGCGTTCACGCCGGACGGCCTGGACGACGTCTCCGGCTACCCGAACCTGATCGCCGAGCTGGTCGACCGGGGCTGGTCGCGGGCCGACCTCGCCAAGCTGACCTGGCGCAACGCGGTCCGTGTCCTCGGTGACGCGGAGGCGGTGGCGGCCGACCTCCGGTCCCGCCGCGGCCCGTCGAACGCGACGCTGGCACAACTCGACGGCTGACGGCGGCGTGCCGCTTCAGGGGGTGGGCCGCGCGGCGAACGGGCCGTGCAGCGCCGCCCATTGGAGCAGCATGATCGTCTTGCCGTCGGTGATGCGGCCGTCGCGGGTCATGGCGAGGGCCTCGGCGTAGGGGAGTTCGAGGACCTCGATGTCCTCGCCGTCCTCCGCGAGGCCGCCGCCCGCGCCCGTCCGGTCGGCCGGGGTGTAGGGCGCCGCGAAGAAGTGCAGGCGCTCGGTCACGGACCCCGGACTCATGTAGGCGTCGAGGACGTGGGTGAGCGGGCCGAGTTCGACACCCAGTTCCTCCGCGCTCTCGCGGCGGATCGCGGTGTCCGGATCGTCCGCGTCGAGCAGCCCCGCCGCGGCCTCGACGAGCATGCCGTCGGGGTGGTCGTTCACATAGGCCGGGTAGCGGAACTGGCGTGTGAGCAGGACGACGCCGCGCTCCGTGTCGTAGGGCAGGACCACCGCGCCGTTGCCCCGGTCGTACGTCTCCCGCTGCTGCGTCTCCCAACGGCCGTCGCGGCGGCGGTAGTCGAAGGTGGTGCGGCGCAGGACGTGCCAGCCCTGCGAGGTGAGTTCGACGTCGCCGATCCGTACGTCCGGATTGCGGTCGAGGTCGCGTCCGGCCCGGTCGAGTCCCGTGCGGCCGCGGTGGTCGGGGACGTCGATGCCGGGGCGGCCGGTCACGCGGTCTCCTGCGGAGTGCGCCGGGGGATCTCGCTCACGTCGTGGTAGACGGGCAGGCCGCGGCGGCGGGCGGTGGCGACGTCCTGGTCCGCGCCGGTGGAGTCGCCGGGCAGCCGCAGCACGGCGTCGCAGTGGGCGAGCAGCCGGTCGGCGGTCGGGTAGAGCACGTCCTCGGCGAGCGGGTCGGTGGGGCCCGCGCCCGCGGAGTGCAGCACCGGCAGGGCTATCCACTCCCCGATCACGGGCAGGTGGCCGGCCGAGAACACGGGCCACGCGGCGCTCTCCAGACGGGCGAGATTGGCGGCGAGCGCCTCCGGGCTGCCGTCGGTGCCGGAACGGTAGGGGCCGGCGATCAGAATCATCAGGGGCTTGTCGTTCATGAACGCTAAGATACATGCAAAAACGTGCAACATCAGGAAGGAACGTGAATGCTGGCTGCTGAGCGACGCGACCACCTGCTCGATCTGCTCGCCCGTACGGGCAAGGTCGTGGCCAAGGACGTCGCCGCCGAGCTGGGGATCTCCGAGGACAGCGTGCGCCGTGATCTGCGCGATCTCGCCGCCGAAGGGCTGTGCCAGCGGGTGTACGGGGGTGCGCTGCCCGCCTCCCCGGCGGTCGTGGACTACGACGCGCGGCAGGCGGTGGCGCCGGACGGCAAACGGCAGGTCGCGGCGGTGGCGGCGGGGCTCGTGCGGCCCGGGGGCTCGGTGATCCTCGACGGCGGTACGACGGCGCTCGCCGTGGCCCGCGCGCTGCCGAAGGACCTCGACTGCACGGTGATCACGCACAGTCCGACGATCGCCGCGGCGCTGCTCGACCATCCCGGGGCGGAGCTGTTCCTGCTGGGCGGGCGGATCTTCAAGCATTCGGCGGTCGCGTGCGGGGCGGCGGCGGTCGAGGCCGCGCAGAACGTCTCCGCCGACCTGTGCCTGCTCGGGGTCACCGGGGTGCATCCCGAGGCGGGGCTCACCACGGGGGATGCGGAGGAGGCGGCGATGAAGAGGGCGTTGGCTGCGCGGGCGGCGGAGACGTACATCCTCGCGTCGTCGGAGAAGATCGGCACGGCGTCCCGCTTCCGCGTTCTGCCGTGGGAGGCGATCACGGCGCTGATCACGGACGCGCCGTCCGCGACCCCCACCCTCACGGACCTCACCGCCGCGGGTGTCCGCGTCCTCCCACAACCCTGACGCTCCGCGGCTCGGGGGGCAGGGGGCGTTCCCTACGCCTCGGGGCTCCGCCCCGGCCCCCGCTGCTCAATCGCCGCAGGGGCTTGAGGGGGCGTGTCTCATCCGCTCGGGGGCGTGGGCCGGTCCTACGCCGTAGAGGCTTGATGGGGTCGGTCTCACCCGCTTGGTGGCGCCGGTCGTTTCCTACGCCTCGGGGCTCCGCCCCGGCCCCCGCTGCTCAATCGCCGCAGGGGCTTGAGGGGGCGTGTCTCATCCGCTCGGGAACGTGGGCCGGTCCTACGCCGCAGGGGCTTGACGGGGCCGGTCTCACCCGCTTGGTGGCGCCGGTCGTTCCCTACGCCTCGGGGCTCCGCCCCGGCCCCCGCTGCTCAATCGCCGCAGGGGCTTGATGGGGTGCCGGTACCCGCTGTCTCTCCCCGCCCATCTCCCACCCACCCGCCCCCTCCGGGGGCGTCGGCCTCCCGGGGTGCCGCACCCCGCCCCCGGCCATCCGCCGCCACCCCGGCTCTCGCACCCCGCAGGGCTGCCGCACCCCGCCTTGGGCAATCTGCCGCCAGGGGCGGCAGGGTGGGCAAGGCGGCGCACGGTGCCGCGCCAGGCAGAGGGGGGACCGGCCCCGGTTCGGCAAAAGGGGACCCCGGTGCCGCGGCACGTGAGGAGGGGCCCGCCCCGGACCGCCGGGGACGCGCAACCACACACCCGCCCACCCGAACGGCACCGCTCGCCGAGACCCCCGCCGCCCCCCGTGCCAGGCTGGTTCGGAAGCAGTCCCACCGATGCCCGGAGCCCCTGCCATGGCAGACCTGCAGGACCAACTCAACGCCACCGCCGAGGCAGGCGCCCTGGAATCCCACACCGAGGCGCCCGCCCGGGAGACCCTTCCCACCCCGCCCCGCGACCTCCTCACCCGCCACCCCGTCGCCGACGGCTACTGCGGCCTCCCGCAGGTGCTCCGTACGCTCCCCTGGTACGACCTGGAGCTCGGCGAGAGCGCCGTCGAGGCCGACCTGCCCCGCCTGCGCGCGGGCGGCACCGGCGCCCAGTTGTGGGCACCCCACACCGCCCCGGACGCCCCGGTCACCACGACGCTGGAACAGCTCGACCTGATCGCCAACGTCGTCGCCCGCCACCCGGAGGACCTCCGCCTCGCCCGCTCCGCCTCCGACACCACCGACGCCCGCGCCCACGGCCGTATCGCCGTCCTGATGGGCCCGGCCCCCGCCACGGCCATGGCGGACTCCCTCGGCACCCTGCGCTGCCTGCACGGCCTCGGCCTGCGCGCCCTCACCCTGAGCGGCACGTCATGGGCGTCGGAAGCGGGCCTCACCCGCTTCGGCGAGGAGGTCGTACGGGAGCTGAACCGGCTCGGCATGCTCGTCGACCTCACCGGCGCCTCCGCGCCGACCATCACCCGCGCGTTCGACGTCTCGAAGGCCCCCGCCGTCCTGACCCGCTCGGGTGCCCACGCCCTGAACGACCACCCCGACAACGTCCCGGACGACGTCCTCGCGGCGCTCGGCGCGAACAAGGGCCTGTGCCTCGTGCCGTGCTCGGCGGAGCGCACCGGCCCCGCCCTGCGCGACGTCGCCGACCACCTCGACCACGTGCACCGCGTCGCGGGCCCCGAGTCGGTCGGCCTGTCGGGCGCGTACGACACCGGGGACACACACCCCGACGACCTCGCCGACGCCGCCGGCTACCCGGCCCTGATCGCGGAACTCCAGGACCGGGGCTGGACCGACACCGACCTCGCCCTGCTCACCTGGGGCAACGTCCAGCGCGTGCTGCGCAGCACGGAGTTCGTGGCCCGCGCCGCACGCCGGCGCCGCGGCCCGTCCACCGCCACCCCCGACAGCCGCCCCGGTTCCCCGAACGCGTAGGCCCCGCTCACTGCCCCGCGTCCGGACGGATCAGGCAGAACGGGTGCCCCGCCGGATCCGCGTACACCCGGAAGTCGCGCTCCCCACCCCGGTCGTCCAGGTCGAGCGCGGTCGCGCCGAGGGCGAGGACCTTCTCCTGCGCGGCCTCGATGTCGTCCACGTCGAGGTCGAGGTGGAGCTGCTGCGAGTCGTGGTCGGCGGCCGGCCACCGCGGCGGCTTGTGGTCCGGCACGCGCTGGAAGGAGAGCTGCTGCCCGCCGGGCACGTGCAGGTTGTACCAGTACCCCTTGCCCTCGTAGTTCTCGATGTCGCCGCCGAGCACGGCCGCGTAGAACTCGGCGAGCGCGACGGGGTCGGGGCAGTCGAAGGCGATGGTGCCGATTCTCGCGAAGGCCATGACGACTCCTTGGTGCTCAGGACTCAGGGGTGAAGTTTCCGGGCTCAGCGCGCACCGCGCACCGCGCAGCGTTCAGCAGGCGCAGAGGCAGAACGGGTGCCCCGCCGGGTCCGCGTAAACCCGGAAGCTGCGCGCGCGGTCCTCCGCGTCCAGCACCGTGGCCCCCAGCGCCAGCACCTCCTTCTCGGCCGTGTCCAGGTCCTCCACGGTCAGGTCGAGGTGGAACTGCTGCGAGTCGTGGTCGGCGGCCGGCCAGGAAGGCGCCGCGTACCCCGGCGCCTTCTGGAACGCGAGCGCGTGGCCGCCCGGCGCCTCCACGTCGACCCAGTCCTCCTCCGCGCCCGTGACGGTGCCGCCGAGCACGGCGGCGTAGAAATCGGCCAGCTCGCGCGGGCGCGGACAGTCCAGGACGACGACTCCGAGTTGTGCGACGGGCATGATGCCTCCTCGTGTTACCCCTATACGGGGTCAACCGGTAACTTCGGCGTTACTGGATGCTCCCGCATTGGGGGTAACGTCGCAAGCATGAATGCCCGCCAGACCCCGCCCGGCGGCCTCGCCCTGATCGAGGCACTGGTGAACACGCTGCTCGACATCACCACCGGCGAGGACGCGCTGGACCGGGCCGAGGCGCGCGAGCGGTTCGGCATCGCGGCGGGCGAGGTCGACGCGGCGCGGGAGCTGCGCGAGTCGCTGCGCGCGGCCTGCCTCGCCCACGCGGGCCACCCGCCGCACCGCGCCGTGACCCCGCTGAGCGAGCTGCTCGCCCCGGTCCCGCTGCGGGTGGCCGTCGACGAGCGGGACGGCGCGGCGAGTCTGGTCCCGGTCGACGCCGAGTCCCTGGCCGGACGGGTCGCGGCGGCCATCGCCGAGGCGCGCGGCGACGGTACCTGGACCCGGCTCAAGGCCTGCGAGGCCGCCGACTGCCACTGGGCGTACTACGACCGGAGCCCCGCCGGCCGCCGTCGCTGGTGCGACATGGCGGTCTGCGGGGCCCGTGCGAAGATGCGGCGCTACCGCGCCAGGTGACGGCCGAGGAGGGCTCAGGCGTTCGGGCGTCCCATCGCCCGGTACGTCCATCCGGCGGCCCGCCACATCGTGCTGTCCAGCGCGTTGCGGCCGTCCAGGATCACGGGGTTCGCGGCGGCCTTGGCCAGCTCCGCCGGGTCCAGCTCGCGGAACTCGCGCCACTCGGTGAGGTGCAGCACGATGTCCGCGCCGCGCACCGCCTCAAGGGCCGAGTCCGCGTAGCCGAGGGTCGGGAACAGGCGCCGCGCGTTCTCCATGCCCTTCGGGTCGTAGACGGTGACCTGACCGCCCTGGAGGTGGATCTGCCCGGCGACGTTGAGGGCGGGGGAGTCGCGTACGTCGTCGGAGTCCGGCTTGAACGTCGCGCCGAGGACGGCGACCCGCTTGCCCAGGAACGCGCCGCCGCCGAGGGCCTCGCGCGCCATCTCGACCATCGCGCCGCGGCGCCGCATGTTGATCGAGTCGATCTCGCGCAGGAACGTCAGCGCCTGGTCCGCGCCCAGCTCACCGGCGCGCGCCATGAACGCGCGGATGTCCTTCGGCAGACAGCCGCCGCCGAAGCCGATCCCGGCGCGCAGGAACTTGTGGCCGATCCGCTCGTCGTGGCCGATGGCCTCGGCGAGCTTCGCGACGTCGCCGCCGCCCGCCTCGCAGACCTCGGCCATGGCGTTGATGAAGGAGATCTTCGTGGCGAGGAAGGAGTTCGCCGACGTCTTCACCAGCTCGGCCGTCGGGTAGTCCGTCACGATGAACGGCGTGCCCTCGGCGAGCGGCTTCGCGTACACCTCGCGCAGCAGCTCCTCGGCCCGCTCGCTGGTCACGCCGACCACGATGCGGTCCGGGTGCAGCGTGTCGTTCACGGCGAAGCCCTCGCGCAGGAACTCCGGGTTCCACGCCAACTCCGCGTGCTCCGGCAGCAGTTCGGTGAGCCGGGCCGCCGAGCCGACCGGCACGGTCGACTTGCCGACGACGAGCGCGCCCTCCTTCAGGTGCGGCCCGAGCGAGGCGAAGGCGGCGTCGACGTAGGACATGTCACAGGCGTACTCGCCGTGCTTCTGCGGCGTGTTCACGCACACGAAGTGCACGTCGCCGAACGCGCCGGCCTCGGCGAAGTCCATCGTGAAGCGCAGCCGGCCGCTCGATCCCTCGATGCCCGCGACGTGCTTGCGCAGCAGCTCCTCCAGACCCGGCTCGTACATCGGGACCTCGCCCCGCGTGAGCATGTCGATCTTCTCGGGCACGACGTCCAGGCCGAGCACCTCGAAGCCGAGTTCGGCCATGGCTGCGGCGTGGGTCGCGCCGAGGTAGCCGGTGCCGATCACGGTGATCTTGAGGGCCATAACGGGGGCTCCAGAGGTGTGGGTGCTTCAGGGCGCTGCCGAGCATAGCCGTGGCATGTGGAGGCCCCTCACCGGGCAACTTCCCAGTTGTCGCACAGCTCACGTATCCGCCGGTGTGGGTGGCGACCTAAGATTCGGGTTACTTAACGGTAATTAGCATCGGTAAAAGCGTGGCTTGGAGCGTGAGAGACCTTGGCCGGATCGGCTGACTTCGACCTGTACCGCCCGTCCGAGGAGCACGACATGCTCCGCGAGACGATCCGCGCGCTGGCCGAGGCGAAGATCGCCCCGCACGCCGCCGCGGTGGACGAGGAGGCGCGCTTCCCGCGCGAGGCGCTCGACGCGCTCGTGGCCGCGGACCTGCACGCGGTGCACGTCCCGGAGGAGTACGGCGGCGCGGGCGCCGACGCGCTCGCCACGGTCATCGTGATCGAGGAGGTGGCGCGCGCCTGCTGCTCGTCCTCCCTGATCCCCGCCGTGAACAAGCTCGGCTCGCTCCCCGTGATCCTCTCCGGCTCCGAGGAGCTGAAGAAGAAGTACATGGCGCCGCTGGCCAAGGGCGAGGGCATGTTCTCGTACTGCCTCAGCGAGCCGGACGCGGGCTCCGACGCGGCGGGCATGAAGACCCGCGCGGTGCGCGACGGCGACTCCTGGGTCCTCAACGGTGTGAAGCGCTGGATCACCAACGCCGGCGAGTCCGAGTTCTACACGGTGATGGCCGTCACCGACCCGGAGAAGCGCTCGAAGGGCATCTCCGCCTTCGTCGTCGAGAAGTCCGACGAGGGCGTCTCCTTCGGCGCCCCGGAGAAGAAGCTCGGCATCAAGGGCTCGCCGACCCGCGAGGTCTACCTCGACAACGTGCGCATCCCCGCCGACCGCATGATCGGCGCCGAGGGCACCGGCTTCGCCACGGCGATGAAGACCCTCGACCACACCCGCATCACCATCGCCGCCCAGGCGCTCGGTGTCGCGCAGGGCGCCCTCGACTACGCCAAGGGCTACGTCCAGGAGCGCAAGCAGTTCGGCAAGCCGATCGGCGACTTCCAGGGCATCCAGTTCATGCTCGCGGACATGGCCATGAAGATCGCCGCCGCCCGCCAGCTCACCTACGCCGCCGCCGCGGCCTCGGAGCGCGGCGACAAGGACCTCACCTTCCAGGGCGCCGCCGCCAAGTGCTTCGCCTCGGACGTCGCCATGGAGGTCACCACGGACGCCGTCCAGCTCCTCGGTGGCTACGGCTACACCCGTGACTACCCGGTCGAGCGCATGATGCGCGACGCCAAGATTACGCAGATTTATGAGGGCACGAATCAGGTGCAGCGGATCGTGATGGCAAGGAACCTTCCGTAGCAGGGTTTTTGCAGGTCACAAGCTGTTTGGCGACATGGCGAGCGAGCCTTCGGCTTCCCGCCCGTTGCAGCCCGATCAAGGGCGTTCATGGGCGTCATCCTTGGGAAATCCTGGGGGAGTTGGACCCCTGGCATAGCCACTTACCTGCGAAAACAACACAGCCCCCGGCGCGATGCCGGGGGCTGTTGTCGTACGTGGTTCAGGCGACCTCTGGCGCCTCTTTCTCCGTGGGGTCGTCGGCGCCCGGAGTCAGCATGGTCGCGATGGCAGCCCGGCCGCGCTGCTCGGCCCCCTCGAAGATGTAGTGGTAGTGCTCCCTGAGCACGTCGGTGCTGCTGTGGCCCATCCAGTCGGCTACGTCGTTCTCGGGGACTCCGGAGTACAGGAGGCGCGATCCGTAGTAGTGCCGGAGAGAGTGAGGCTTGCAGTAGGGCACCCCGCCCTTCTTCAGCGCCACCATCCAAATCCTTGGGTAGAAGTACGACGCGTAGAGATAGTTGGTGCGCGTGACGTTGGGGAACAGGAGTCTGTCCGGCCCCCATACGTCGTGATTTTTGATGTGCCGCCGCAGCTCGAAGGCGACGTTGGGCGGGAGCGGCACAAGGCGCCCCGGCTCT
Source organism: Streptomyces sp. BYX5S (assembly GCF_054724165.1). NCBI lineage: Bacteria > Bacillati > Actinomycetota > Actinomycetes > Kitasatosporales > Streptomycetaceae > Streptomyces > Streptomyces sp. BYX5S. The sequence continues at coordinate 719,097 of NZ_CM138829.1, forward strand.
TCCTCATCCCGGGCCTTGATGTGCCGCCGCTGGATCGCACTGTTCTTGCCGGATTCGGTCTCGCCGTCCTCGGTGATCTGGAAGTCCACGCGCAGCGTCTCGGTCTTGAAGTCGATCTGATCCCGGGCAACGGCCATGGCTTCACCGAGCCTCAGCCCACACCCCGCCATGAGCCACATCATTGCCCGGTACCTGGGCGGGCAGCCGTCCAGCATCGCCAGGACCTCACGGGTCGTCAGGCGAGTTGCCTTGCTCTTGTGCTCGCGGATCTCCTTGGCGCGGCTGCCCGCGTGCCGGATCTTCTTGCACGGGTTGCGGCCGATGATCTCGTTGATCACGGCCCAGTCCATCATTCCGGAGAAGTACGAGAACCGCTGACGCCGGGTGCGAGCTGACAGCTTGCGATCCTGCTCCATCCACAACAACCACTGCTCAATGTCCGCGACCTCGAGGGACACGATGGACCGGGCATTGAAGAAGGGCTCAACGGTCGTGTTGAGGATGGATCGGTACTGCTTCTTGGTGCTGTTGGTCAGCTTCCGCTGACACATCCACTGCTCCCAGACGGCCGTCACAGGCTGCTTGCCCAGCCGGTCGTCCAAGTACGTGCCCCCTTCGAGCTCTTGCTCCTTCCGCTTGCGGTGATCGTCGGCACGCTTCCTCGTGTCGAAGCTCTTCTGCCTTTGCTTGCCGTCCGGGTGGTACCAGAACGTCGTCCACTTCTTCGGATCGTCCTTGGGTCGCGTCACCCACGCCCTTGCCACAGGCTTCCCCTCCCGCCGATGACGCACGGACCGCCCGGCGCCTCGCCGGTTACCCGGCGCGCTTCAGTCTGCGCATGGTCCACCCTGGGTTGTCAACACAGAGTGGGTCACCCAGGGTGGTGTACCGTGAGGGCATGCGAGCAGACGAGAGCGGCTTTGAGATCGAGCAGCAGCAAGGAGGGTGGACGATCCGGATGTGGTGGCCGACTGGGCCTGTGACCGGTGGCCCTCAGCGCATCGCCATCGAGCCGACCGCTGACGCACCCCCCGGTGACGTAGCGCGGGGCATCTCGACCACTGTGCTGCGCAGGCTCGACCTCGCCGCAGCACTCAAGCTGGCCAAGATGGCGCCGGAGGCACAAAGCGTCTTGGGCGATGAGGCTCGGAAACACACACAGTCGGGGGAGGCGGCAGGGCTGCTACTGGCCAACGAAGGCGTCTCGGAGCGCTACTTGGCTCTGCTCGCAGCCACGTACAAGGGTATGGCTGACGTGGGGGCGGTGGCTCCCGTGCGGCAGTTGGCCAGGCTGATCGAGAGGCAGCCCGAGACGGTGAAGGACCACTTGAAGAAGGCTAGGCGTGACGGCTACCTCAGCGCGGTTACTGGAAAGGCCGGAGGAGAGTTGACCGAGAAGGCAACGAGCGTTCTGGAGTCCATGTCAGGCGACGATTCGTAGTTGTGGCGACCGCCCCGATAACCGTTTGAAAAGGCCCCCGAGACTCCTCGGGGGCGCTTCTGTTTCTGGAGGAGAAATTGACCAAGCTGATGACTGTTGGTGACGTGGCCAACTACTCCAACAGGCCTCGGTCTTGGGTCTATGGGAACTGGAGGGGGGAAGCGGTCCGGGTCTGGTGGAGGCTCGATTCCCTGAGAGGATCGAGTCATGGCACGTCCGTCCCCCTATCCGCCCGAGCTTCGTGAGCGTGCGGTGCGCATGGTCACGGAGATCCGCCCCAACTACCCAACCGACTGGGCCGCACCACCCAACCGAGTGGGCCGCGGTGAAGGCGACTGCGGCGAAGCTGGGCATTGGTGCAGCTGAGACGGTGCGGACGTGGGTCCGCAAGGCCGAGGTCGACGTCGGCCGGCGGTCCGGCACCACGTCCGACGAGACCGCGGAGATCAAGCGTCTGAAAGCGGAGAACGCCGAACTGCGGCGGGCCAACGAGATCCTCAAGGCGGCATCCGCTTTCTTCGCGGCCGAGCTCGACCGGCCGTCAAAGCGCTCGTAGCGTTCATCGACGCCCATCGCGGGGTGTTCGGAGTCGAGCCGATCTGCCGAGTCCTGACCAGCCACGGACTCAAGATCGCGACGAGCACCTATTACGCGGCCAGGAACCGTGCTCCCAGCACCCGGACACTGCGCGACGCGGAGCTGAAGAGGCAGATCAGCCGCGTCCACGCGGACGATTTCAGCGTCTACGGAGTTCGGAAGGTCTGGCGTCAACTGCACCGCGAAGGCATACCGGCGGCCCTGCGCGCCGTCCCCCGGCTGATGCACGTCCTCGGCCTGGAGGGCGCCCGACGCGGAAAGAAGATCCGCACCACCATCCGGGACGACGGCCATGAGCGGGCTGTCGACCTGCTGCAACGCGACTTCACTGCATCCCGCCCGAACGAGCGGTGGGTGGCCGACTTCACCTACGTTGCCACCTGGTTGGGGACCGTCTGCGTGGCGTTCGTCGTGGACGTGTTCTCCCGGGCGATCGTGGGCTGGTCCGCCGCCACCAGCAAGCGGACCATGCTCGTCCTCGACGCTCTCGACATGTCCTTGTGGCGTCGGGGCCGTGCCGGAACTCCCGCTGGTCCGAGGCTGGTTCGTCATTCGGATGCGGGCAGCCAGTGCACGTCTTTCGCGTTCACCGCCCACCTCCTCGAGGTCGGCATCGACGCCTCGAGCGGCACCGTCGGAGACGTCCTGGACAACGCCCTCATGGAATCCCAGATCGGCCCCTACGAAACTGAGTTGGCAGACGTCGAACTCGCCACCGCTGAATGGGTCGACTGGTTCGACAACCAGCGCCTCCACACCGCCACCGGCGACCTTCCGCCCCACGAACACGAGACCAACTACTACGCTCGACATCAGCTCCAACCGGCGGCTGGAGTCAACACATAGAGACTCCATCGATCCCGAAGCGCTTCACCCCGGCCGCGTGCGGGAGTGTCCTTCGCGTTTGCGGCGCCGGCCCGGGGCTCATCCGTCTTTCCTTCCCCATGGGGGAACTTTTAGCTCCGCATTACGCGTCACATACGCAGGAAGTGGAGTCAGGGGAAAGGGGAGCCCCCGTGCCTGGAGCGGGATTTGACGTCGAAAGCGAGGTGCTCCGGCGTTATGCGGACGCGGCCGAGCAGAGCGCCGACCGAATGCGCCGCATTCGTCAGAGAATGTCCGAGCTCGATCTGTCGGACGGGGTGTTCGGGCAACTTCCGGAGGCCAACGCGCTGCGCGCCGACTACCTCGACAAGAAGCGGCAGGCCGAGGAGGACATGGGCGACGCCGCCGGGACCCTTGAATCCATCGCCGAGGCCGCCCGCTCCACCGGTGACGGCTACGACGGTACCGAGGAGTCCAACGCGCACACCGTGGGCGGTGGGGGCCGATGAGTATCGGGCAGGCCGCGAGCAGCGCCCTCGACCGCGTCAGCTGGACCCTCGACTGGGCCAACCCGCTGGCCGCCACCATGGACGAGGTCATCAAGGGGGTTCTGGGCCAGCTCGGCGTCGACGACTGGTTCGACTGGGTCACCGGCGAGAGCGACACGCTCCTGCGGACCGCCGGTGAGTGGCGCACCTGCGCCAAGGAGATCCAGGACATCCTGTCCGACCTTGAGGCCGAGCGCAGGACCGTCGAGCGGGCGTGGACCGGTGAGGCCGCCCAGGGCTTCTCCCGCACGCTGACGGAGTACGAACAGGCCCTGCGCGGCGAGGCCGAGGACTGCGTCACCATTGCCGAGCTGCTGGAACAGGCGGCGGAGGCCTGCAAGATCGCCGAGCAGGCGATGGAGGAACTGCTCGTCGAACTGGTGGAGGTGGTCCTCGCCTCGCTTGCCACCACCGCGGTGCTGTCCCTGCTCACCGCCGGTGCGGCCGCCGCGATCGGCCCGGTCGCCGCGGCCGCGGGCGCCGCCACCAAGGCTGCCAAGGCGACCCGAATCGCCGGCAAGCTGGCGACACAGTTGGAGGACCTCGCCAAGCGGACCCAACTGCTGGCCAAGGCGTCCAGGCTCCGCCGCTATCTGCGCAACGCGGACAAGGACACCATCAAGGACTGGAAGAAGGCCAAGTGGCGCATCGCCGGTGACCTCGCCCGCGGCAACCGCCCCGACGCCTCCGACGTCGCCCAGTTCATGGCGGTGCAGGGCGTCAAGACGGGCGTCAAGGGCGTCCTCGGCGTCGACCCCGCAGGCGCCGTCACCGGTGCCATGGTGGAGGGCTCTCCGGCCTACGCGGAGGAGCGCGTCGAGTACGCGACCCGGCCCGACTCGCGCACCTTCGACGACCGGATGGAACAGCAGCAGGAAGCCCCCCGGACCCAGGGGGCCGCCCAGGACAAGCCAGTGAGGGACGTCTTCGGATGACGGGAACGAACCACCAGCCCATGCGCGTGCAGGACCGGTTGTTGCGGGCGGTGAAGGAGTGGCTCGCGCCCGTGGACGCCAAGGAGACCGCGGGCCGGGCCAAGGAGCTCGCTCTGGGGGTGCTGCCGGCCGGTGAGCGCGCCGGGGCGTCCGCGGCGCACCTCGTCCAGGTCGACTCGCAGGTGCCGCGGCCCCCGGCCCGGTTGCGTCCGAACGCCTTCGACGGGGCGCCGGGGCTGCTGACGCGGGCCGGGGAGATCGACGACCGGCTGTTCCGGCTGAACCCCGTCAACGCTCTCGTCCGGGGCGGCAAGGAGCGCGAGGCGATGCGCGGTGACTGGGAGTCGCTCGCGGGGCTGCTGGTCCGCGCCCTCGTGCCGCGCAAGCTGGAGAACCCCGGCCACGTCCTGGTGGCGGCCGCCGACGCGTACCACCTCGTGCGGGTCGAGGGCCGGATCGCGCGCGGCGAGGTCGGTCCGCGCGCCGAGTTGGCCTGGTCGCTGCCGCGCACCGCGCTGACCTGGGTGCGCAGCCGCAACGACATCAAGCACAACACCCACGAGCTGGGCTTCGGCGACGGCTCCTGGACGACCGTCCTGTTCACCAGCGACGGATCGCACGCGGTCGGCCGCACCTTCCCGCGGCGCCTGCCGTACAGCGCCCCGCGCCCGGCGTAGTCAGGGCCGCGTCCGGCGCAGCACCAGGCAGGCGAAGCCGAAGGAGGGGCGGTAGTCGCGCAGCCATTCGGTGCGGCGCTGGGCGGTCAGGTCCAGGAGGTCGGTGGCGTCGGGGTGGTCGGGGTGGTCGAGTGCCCAGTTCGCGACGGAGCCGAGCCAGGTCCACTCGTACGCGTCCAGCTCGTGGCGGGTGCTGAGGTGGGCCGCGACCGGGGTCCAGCCCGCCTCAGCGATCCGGTCGAGGGTGGTCGGCAGGTCGGCGAAGTCGCCGAGCACGTTCACGGCCGCGGGGGACGGTGCGGACTCCCAGTAGCCGTCGCCGATCAGGACCCGGCCGCCCGGCGCCAGATGCGCGCGCGCCGCGTCGAGCGTGGGGAGCAGGCCGCCGAAGGCGTGCGCGGCGCCGACGCTGAGCACGGTGTCGTACGGCTGCTCCGGCGCGAAGTCCTCGGCCGCCGTCAGGTGCAGTGTGAGCCGGTCCGCCACCCCGGCGGCCTCGGCGCGGGCGCGGGCCTCGGCCAGGGAGACCTCGGACAGGTCGACGCCGTCGGCGCGCGCGTCCGGATGCGCGGTGAGCGCCCGCAGCAGCCATTCGGCGGGGCCGCAGCCGAGGTCGAGGACGCGTTCGTCGCCGCGCGGCAGGGCGTGCCGCAGCAGTGCGCGTACGGAGTCGTCGCCGAGCGGGGCCTTGACGGGGTGGTCGGTGTGGGCGATGCGGGAGATCTCTTCGCTGTGCACGGGCGCAGCGTGTCAGGGGCGGGGCCCCGCCGCATCACCTTTACGCACCTCTCCTGGACGCACTTCCGGGAGCGCCGCGAGGTAGCCGCCGTCCACGGGGAGGCAGACGCCGTTGACGTAACTGGACGAGGGGCCCGTCAGGAAGGCGACGACGGCGGCGATCTCGTCGGGGGAGCAGAGCCGGCCGAGCGGGTAGTCGGCCTCGACACGGGCGCGGGCGGCCGGTTCGCGCCAGCGGTGGGCGTTGCGCTCGACGGGTACGAAGCCGGGCTCGACGACGTTGGTGCGCACGCCCAGCGGCCCCCACTCGGTGGCCGCCGCGCGGGCGAGGGCGCCGAGGCCCGCCTTGGCGACGGCGTACGGGGCGCAGCCGGGCACGGCGCCGTGCGCGTGCACCGAGCCGACGAGGACCACGGACGCGGGACCCTCGCCCTTGCGCCGCACCAGCTCGGCGGCGGCCTGCCAGGCGGAGACGAGCCCGACGTCGAGGACCGTGTGCCACTGCGACGGGCTCAACTCGCCGAGTGGAGAACGGAGTTCGTGCAGCAGTGCGTGCACGAGGACGGAGGGCGGTTCGGGTGCGGCGTCGAAGGCCCGCGCGAGGGCGCCTGGTTCGGTGGCGTCGGCCACCAACGCCGCCTCCACGCACGGCAGTTGACGTACCGTCGGGTTCAGGTCGACGGCGATCACACGTGTGCCGCCGGCGGCGAGCCGGGCCGTGACGGCCCGTCCCACGCCACCGGCGGCACCGAGGACGAGTGCGGTGGTCACGGCGACGTCAGTCGCTCGTCACCGTCACCTTCTCGTCGTTGTTGAACTGGTCGACGAGCTGCTTGACCTTGGCCTTGTCCCACAGCAGGTTGCCGCCGACCGAGCCGGACGTCGGCATGTTCATCGACTTGCCGTCGCCGCCGTTGACCGACTTCATCGCCAGGAACATCTTGCCGAGGTCCCACAGGCCCATGTCCTTGTCGACGACGAGGGAGTCGAGGCCCGCGCCCATCGTCGGGTACAGCGAGAACGGGTTCAGGACCGTCGAGGGCGAGGACACCTTGTGCGCGAGCGCCGCGAGGAACTGCTGCTGGTTCTTGGTGCGCTGGAGGTCGGACTGGGCGAAGGCGTGCCGCGTACGGACGAAGGCGAGGGCCTGCTGGCCGTCCAGGGTCTGCTTGCCCGCCTTGAAGTCGGCCCCGGACCACTTGTCCTTGAAGCCCTCCTTCAGGTTCATCTCGACGCCGCCGACCGCGTCCACGATGCTCGCGAAGCCGCCGAAGCCGATCTCCGCGTAGTGGTCGATGTGCAGCCCGGTGTTGGCCTCGACCGTGCGCACGAGCAGCTCGGGGCCGTCCTCCGCGTACGCGGCGTTCAGCTTCACCTGGCGGCCGGTGCCCGGGTAGAGCTTGCCGGACTCGGCACCCTTGAAGCTCGGGATCGTGACGTTCGAGTCGCGCGGCAGCGAGACGAGGGTGTCGCCGGCGCTGCCCACGTGCAGGATCATCATCGTGTCCGTGCGCTTGCCCTCGGCGGAGCCGGTGTGCAGCTTCTTCTTGTCCTCGGCGGACATGCCCTCACGGCTGTCGGTGCCGACGATCAGGTAGTTCGTGCCGTCCCCGGCCTCGGGCCGCTCGATGACCTTCGACAGGTCGACGTCGCGGTTCAGCTTCGAGTCGGCCCAGAAGTACGTGCCGACCGACGTGACGAGGAGCACGACGACCACGGTGATGACGGTCAGCTTGATGCGCCGTCCCCAGTTGGGCCGGCGCGCGGGGCGGCCGGACGGCGGCCCGTAGTCGCCGCCGCCGTCGCCGAAACCGGGCCCCCGGTCCCCGCGGCTCGGCTGCCCGTAGACCTGGCCCGTGTTGTACCCGCTGTCGTACGACGGCTCGTCGTACGCGGGGGGCGGCGGCTGCTGGGGCACGGGGCGCTGTACGTGCCGCATGACGCGGGCGCCCTCCGGGCGCGCGCTGCCGCTGCCGCGGCCGTATCCGCCGCGGCCTGCGCCGCCCTGCCTGTCGCCTCGCCCGTCGGGCCAATCATTCATAGAGGTCAGTGTGCAGTGCGCGAGAGCGTGCCTTACAAGCCCTGAAGAGAAATCGCACCAGTGCTGTTGCAGAGCTAACACAATCGACGCGCGCATATGGTTGGTGGCATGACAGACCAGGCCCACGGCGCGGAGACGGACATTCCCGGCAAGCCGACGTCCGCTTCCCGCACGACGTTGTCCCACATCATGACCCACAACGACACCAACCTCCTGGGTACGGTGCACGGCGGCGTGATCATGAAACTGGTGGACGACGCGGCGGGCGCCGTGGCCGGCCGGCACTCGGGCGGACCCGCGGTGACGGCCTCCATGGACGAGATGGCGTTCCTGGAGCCGGTGCGCGTCGGTGACCTGGTGCACGTGAAGGCGCAGGTGAACTGGACGGGGCGCACGTCGATGGAGGTGGGCGTGCGGGTGCTCGCCGAGCGCTGGAACGAGTCGACCCCCGCGCAGCAGGTCGGCTCGGCCTACCTCGTCTTCGCCGCGGTCGACGCCGACGGCAAGCCCCGCACGGTCCCCCCGGTCCTCCCCGAGACCGACCGCGACCGCCGCCGCCACCAGGAAGCCCAAATCCGCCGCCAACACCGCCTGGCCCGCCGCCGCGCCATCAAGGAACTCCGCCAATCAAGCCCCTCCGGCGATTGAGGAGAGTCACCGGCCCGGCCCGATCAAGCCCCTCCGGCGATTGAGGAGCGGGGCCCGGGGCAGAGCCCCGCGACCGCACCCCCGGGTGACGTCAAGGACAGACGACCTGGTCCCCGGTCACCGCCCCGTCCGCCCCCGCATCCGCATCCTGCGCCCGCACCTCCCGCACCCCCCGGTAATCCGCCCCGGCCACCACCTTCAACGTCGACCCCAACCCCTCCACCGGCGTCATCTCCGCCCCCGGCAACGCCGCCGCCAACGACTTGGCCGACCGGTCCCACCCCGGGTCGTACATCACGACCGTCCGCTCCAGCGTCCGGTCGTCCGCGTTCACCGGCGCCCCGGACGTCCGGAACCCCGTCCCCTCCAACGCCGCGTCGACCTTCTTGCCCAGGCCGTCCTTCGCCGTCCCGTTCTCCACCTGCACCCGGATGTCGCCCGGCGCCACGTCCACCACCGCCGCCTTCTTCGCCTTCGGCCGGTGCGAGGCCAGCGGCTTGTCCTCGCGCAACGCCGTGAACAGCGCCGCCGACTTCGCGTCGTCCCACTTCACGGTGGACCCGATGTTCGGCACGGGGTAGCTGAGGTTCCCGATCGGCACGGTCGTGAACTCCGAGGACGACGGCGAGAAGTGCCGCATGGCCCGCGCCAGGTCCACCATCTCGTCCGTCCCGAACCCCTTGTCGGCGCGGACCGAGCTGAGCATCGTCGAGGCGACGTCCCGGAACCGTACGGGGTTCAGCAGCACGCCCGACGACGTCGCCTTCGAGATCAGCGCCGCCATGAACCGCTGCTGGCGCTGCATCCGCCCGAGGTCCCCCGCGCTGTCGAGATGCCGGGCCCGTACGTACTGGAGCGCCTCGCCACCGCTCAGCCGGTGCGTGCCGACGCCCAGGTCGAGCCCGGTGTAGGAGTCCTTCAGCGGCGTCGCCGTGCAGATGTCGACGCCGCCGAGCTCGTCGACCGTCTTCATGAAGCTGGTGAAGTCGACCTCCAGGTAGTGGTCGAGCTTCACCTTCGTCATGTGCTCGACCGTGCGCAGCGTCAGCTGCGGCCCGCCCTCCGCGTACGCCGCGTTCAGCTTCACGGGGTGCTGGTGGTGCTTCTCCCCGCTGTTCTGGTCGGTGTGCGCGGGGATCTCCGCGTAGCTGTCACGGGGCAGGGAGACGACGGAGGCGCGCTCGCGGTCGGCCGAGATGTGCACGATCATCACGGTGTCCGTGCAGTGGCAGGGGGCGCCGCCGAGCCTGTACTTCTGCCGTTCCTCCTCACTGATCTTGTCGCGGCCGTCGGTGCCGACGAGCAGCACGTTCATGCCGTCCCCCGGGGCGGGACGATTCTTCATGTCCTTGAAGGGGTCGATCCGGTGCAGCCCGGTGTCGATGCCGGTGACGAGCGCGTGCCCGACACCGGCCGCGGCGAGCACGGAGACCGAGAGCGCCGTCGCCATTCGCATGGCCCACCGTGACTTCTTGCGGGCCGGTGGGCGGCCGGTCCTGCCGGGCCGCCCCGGGGGGTGCGCAGGGCGTTGCGGGCGGCCGGGGGAGCGGGGCGGCGTGGGCACGTGGGACACCTCCGCGACGGTGGGCGTGGGACGCGAGCACAGTAGGCCCATACGATCTGCTGCCCACGGCAGCGACTCAGCGGCGCGCGCCCGTGTCCCCCATTAGCGGTAACGTGACCCGCGATGAACGCAACCGCCAACTCTGTCACGCAGCCCCCGGCCGTCTCCGTGATCATGCCCATCCTCAACGAGGAGCGGCACCTGAAGGAGGCCGTCGAGGCGATCCTCGCGCAGGAGTACGACGGCGAGATGGAGGTCGTGCTCGCCCTCGGCCCCTCGACCGACCGTACGGACGAGGTCGCCGCGCGGCTCGTCGCCGAGACCGCCTCCTCGGACAAACGCGTGTCCACGGTCCCGAACCCGACGGGCCGCACCCCCGCCGCCCTGAACGCCGCGATCAAGGCCTCCCGCCACCCGATCGTCGTCCGCGTCGACGGCCACGCGGCGCTCTCGCCGGGCTACATCGCCAACGCGGTCCGCCTCCTGGAGGAGACCGGGGCGATGAACGTCGGCGGCATCATGCACGCCCAGGGCACCAACGCCTGGGAGCAGGCCGTCGCCGCCGCGATGACCTCGAAGATCGGCGTGGGCAACGCGGTGTTCCACACCGGCGGCGCGGCGCAGCAGGCCGAGACGGTCTACCTGGGCGTCTTCCGGCGCGAGATGCTGGAGAAGCTCGGCGGGTACAACGAGGAGTTCATCCGCGCCCAGGACTGGGAGCTGAACTTCCGGATCCGCGAGTCGGGCGGCCTCATCTGGTTCTCGCCGGAGCTGAAGGTCGCCTACCGGCCCCGGCCGAGCGTGAAGGAGCTCGCCAAGCAGTACCGGAACTACGGGCGCTGGCGGCACGTCGTGGCCCGCTTCCACTCCGGCTCGATCAACCTGCGCTACCTCGCCCCGCCGACGGCCCTCTGCGCCATCGCGGCGGGCGCCGTCGTCGGCGTCGCCCTCACGCCGTGGGGCTTCGTGATCCCCGGCGGCTACCTCGCGGCGATCGTCGCGGGCTCGATCCCGGCGGGCAAGGGGCTGCCGCTGAAGGCGCGCGCCCAGATCCCCGTCGCGCTCGCCACGATGCACATGACGTGGGGCTGGGGCTTCCTCACCAGCCCCAAGTCGCTCGCCAAGAAGGTCATCGCGTCGCGCCGCCCGGCGGTCAGCCAGGAGCCCGCGACCAACTGATCGTCACCACACGGCGAGGGCGCGGGAGTTCACCTCCCGCGCCCTCGCCGTGTCTGCGGCACTCCCAGGTCTACCCGCGTTACCAGGTGTACCCGCGCTCCACCTGCATGCACGTGGAGTCGTCCGCGCCGTTCTGCGTCTGCTCCTTGTCCAGCGCCTTGCCCGCGTCCTCGTCGGCCGAGGCCTTCGGGAAGGCGGCGCCGGTCTTCCAGTCGGCGCCCACGACGAGCGTCACGCCGGACACGTCCGTCGACTCTTGCACCGAACTCAGCGGGATCCCGAGGGACTTGGCGACCGCCTGCGCGTCGCCCTCCAGGTCGGCCGACGGATAGCGGAGCACCGTACGGTCCTCCACGAGGGACTGCGCCTGGTCGGCGACGGCCTGCTCGAAGCCCTTCGCGGTGAGGGCCTGCGCGACCTGCGCGGCCCGCCCCGGCACCGCCGCCTCGGTCGCCGTGCGCGTGCCGTTGCGCACCTGCACCGCGATCTTGTCGTCGGCCGCGGCGGGATCGTCGGACTCCTCGTCCTTCGCCTTGTCCTTCTTCTTGTCCTTGCCGTCGAGCGCGACGTCGTCCCGGAGCAGGCGCCACAGCGCGTCGGCGTCCTCCGGCTTCGGCACCACGCGCGCGCCCTCGTACACGAACGGCATCGTCGTCATCGTGATGCGGTCCGGCTCGGGTTCCTTCAGCTCGTTGCTCAGGTCGTACAGCTTCTTGACGGTGTCGAGGCCCTCGTCGACGCTCAGCGCGTTCGTCGCCTCCTCGGCGAGCGAGCGGAGCTTTCCGGGGTGGCTCAGCGTCGCGTTCTTGCGCAGCTCGCGCACCATCGCGCTCATGTACATGTGCTGCGCCTTGGCGCGGGCGATGTCGCTGCCGTCCTCGAAGCCGTGCCGGGTGCGCAGCCACTGGAGGGCCTGCTCGCCCTTGACGTACGTGGTGCCCTTCTTCAGCTTCAGGCCGGAGCCCTCCCCGGAGCTGTTCCGGGAGTAGACGTTCGCGTTGACGCAGACCGGTACGCCGCCGATGGCGTCCGCCATCGACACCACGCCCGAGAAGTCGACCATCATGTAGTGGTCGATGTGGATGCCGGTCAGCTGCTCCCAGGTCGCGACCGTGCAGCCGGCGCCGCCGCGGGCGAGCGAGGAGTTGACCATCTGCCGCGTGAGCGTGGCCTGGTAGACCTTGCCGGACTCCGGGTCGGTGCACTTGGGCAGCTTGGTGAGGGTGTCGCGCGGCATGCTCACCACGGACATGTTGCTGCGGTCGGCCGACAGGTGCAGCAGCATCTGTACGTCGGCCAGCGGGGCGGAGCCGACGCTCTGCTTGTGCCCCCCGAGCTTCAGGTTCTCCTTGGTGTTCCGGCTGTCGGAGCCGATCAGCAGGATGTTCAGCGGGGTCTGGCCCGCCGCGTTGGGCGTCGGCTCGGGAGCCTTGTGCTCGCCCAGATTGAGCTTGCCGGTCTTGAGGTTGTCGTTCAGGTGCCGGTAGTAGAGATAGCCGGCGCCCGCCGTGCCGAGGATCAGGAGCGCGAGGATGCCCGCGCTCCAGCGCAGTATTCGGCGCCTGCGGCGGCGCGGCCGGACGGCGGCGCGCTGCCTGCCCCGGCTGGCCCGGCCGCGGCTGTCCGCGTCCTCGCCCGAGGCGCCGGCCGCGTCCTCGTACAGGCTGTCGTCCCAGCCCAGATCCGACGCCTGGTCCGGTGGTTCGCCCCGCCCCGCGGGCCGTGAGCGCTCCCCGCGCACAGTGCCTCGCCCCATGTCCTACCCCGCCCTCCCCGCCCTGTGACAGCCTCGGCCGCCCTCTGTCACTTGCTTAGACAGTCAACAGGCGGCCGAGGTTGGTCACTTGGCGCACACAGCCTTGTCCGCCGTTGTCTTGTCGACGTCCGGCGCCTTCGCCGATGCACCGTCGACGGGTGTCCCCGCACCCTTGAAGTCGCCGCCGAGGACGAGCGTCATCGCCGGCAACCCTTGATCGTTGGTCTCGCTCTTGCCTTCCTTCAGCGCGGACGCCGGAAGGCCCATGATGTCCGCGAGCCGCCGGGCCTGATCGGCCTGGTCCGGCGCGTACTCGAGGCTCGTCTTCGCCTGATGCGGCTTGTTGCCCATCTGGCTCGACTTCAGCACGCCCTCATTGTTCTGCAGTTCCGTGAGAGTTTCCTGAGCGGCGCCCGTGGTGCCACTGCCGTTGTAGATGTTGACGCGGACCTCGGAGGCGTCGGCCTTGGGGCCCTTGAGCTTCGCCGCCTGCGCCTTCTGCTTCTTCTTCTTGGTCTCCGTGAGGGAGACGTCGCTGATGATCGCGTTGAACACCGGCTTCGCGACGGGCTCGTTGACGACGACGGTCACGGGCGTCGGCTCCGCCGGATTGTCGACCACGGGAACCGTGGTGAACGACAGGTTCTTCGGCGGCACCTTCTTCATCTCAAGAGCAAGGTCCTTGAGGTTGCTCAGGCTGCCGAGGCCCTTGTCGACGGTGAGCGCCTTCGTCGCGGCCTCGGCGAGGCTCGTCAGCTTGCCCGGGTTGGTGAGCGTGTTGCTCGAACTCATCTTGCGCGCCAGCGAACCGAGGAACTGCTGCTGCACCTTGATGCGGTCCAGGTCGCCCTGGTTGCCGAAGCTGTGCCGGGTGCGCAGGAAGGCGAGGGCCTGCTCGCCCTCCAGGTTGTGCTTGCCCGCGGTCAACTTCAGGTGCGAGTCCGGGTCGTCGACGTCCTTGGCGACACAGACCTCGACACCGCCGACCGCGCTGGACAGCGTCTTCACCGCGTTGAAGTCCGCCATCATGAAGTGGTCGACGGTGATGCCGGTGACCGCCTTGACGGTCTTCATGACGCAGCCCGCGTCCCGGTCGGACTGGCCGAGGCTGGTGTTGAAGCGGACGTTCGGCGTGCCCTTGATGGTCTTGAGCGTGCCGTCCTTCTGCTTCACCTGGCAGTCCGGCACGTCGACGACGAGGTCGCGCGGGATGCTCAACGCGGTCGCGTTCGTACGGTCCTTGGAGACGTGCAGCAGCACGTTGGTGTCGGCGTGGCCGACGCTGCCCTTGTCGCCGTAGCCCTCGTTGCCCTTGCCGGTGCGCTTGTCGGTGCCCATGACGAGGATGTTGATCGCCTCGTCCTTGGCGAAGCCGTCCTTCGCGCCGACGACGTCCTGCGTCGTGATGTTGCCGTTCAGGTGCTCCCAGTACCAGTAACCGGCACCGGCGCCCACCACGACGACCATGGCCATGCCGCCGGCCGTCCACAGCAGGATCTTCTTGGCCTTCGACTTCTTCTTCGGCCGCGAACGCCGCCTGCCGGGGCCCTGGTCCTGCGCCTTCTGCGGCTCGCGCCGCCTGCGCTGCGGAGGCACGTCGCGCCGGCTGCCCGAGTCGCCCCGGCCACCGGGATCGCCGCGGCGGCCGCTGCCGCCGGGGGCGGAGCGACGGGGGCCCGGCACCGCCGACTGCCCTCCGGAAGGAGTCAGTCGCAGTTCGTAGTCACCGGTGTGCGGGTTGAGCACCCACTGATCTGCGGGGTCGATGTTCTCAGCCCGCCCACGGCCTTGCGCGTCCACGGTTGTCTGGTCCTCCGTCGGGGCCACGCGGCGCCCCACCCCCCTCAAAGCGGGCGCCCGGTCAAGTCGGTCAGTAGTGCGCGACCGGGCTCGCAAGCATGGCCGGGTGCACCGGATCGCTCACACTATCCGCCCAGTTCAGCGTCAAGCGAGGACGGTGACAAATTCCACTCCCCTACAACTGGGCAATACGGACCATTTCTTTGAACCTGTGAGCCGCCTGATGACTCGCGCTTTACCCAGGGGTGGTTGAGGCGCCGCCGAGGCGCCCCGTCTCAGCCGCAGACGGCCTGCGCCGCCGTGTTGCCGCGGAAGGTGGGGGCGGGCTGGGGAGAGGCGGCGGGAGAGTCGCCGGGGGAGCGGGGCTTGCTGTCGCCCGAATAGCCGCTCTCATCCGCATAGTTGTCGTACGATCCGGACTCGTCGTATCCGTACGATTCGCCGTCTGCGCCGTATTCGTCCTCGACGTCGGCGACCTTGACGGGCGTGTCCTTCCGCAGATGCGTGAACAGCCGGTCGGCGGCGGGCTGGACGAGCTGGTCGCGGTTGGCGTTGTACACGTACGACTCCCGCGGCACCGTCAGGAACTGGACCCGCTCGGCCGGGATGTTCCGCATGCCGCGCACCAGGTCGTACAGCCCGCGCAGGCTGGCGAGCCCCGGGTCGGTGGTCAGCGAGGAGGTCGCGGCGTCCAGCACGGGGTAGAGCCGGGCCGGGTTCAGCAGCACGCCGTTGCTCTGCACCTTCTCGACGAGCGCGCCGAGGAACCGCTGCTGACGGTCCATCCGGTCGGTGTCGCTGCCGTTGCCGAGGCTCTTGCGGGCGCGTACGTAGCCCAGGGCCTGCTCGCCGTCGAGGTGGTGGTTGCCCGCGGCCAGCTTCAGATGGGCGTCGTCGTCGTCGATCGGCCGGTCCAGGCACACGTCCACGCCGCCGACCGCGTTCACCATGTCCTTGAAGCCCTGGAAGTCCACCACCATGTGGTGGTCGACGCGGACCCCCGTCATCTTCTCGACCGTACGGATCGTGCAGGCCGAACCGCCCACCTCGAAGGCGTAGTTGAACATCGCGAACATCGCGTCGTGCCGCGACCCGTCCCGCTCCCGGCAGGCCGGTACGTCGGTCATCAGGTCGCGCGGGAACGACACCGCCGTCGCGCTCTTCCGGTCCGCGGCGATGTGCAACAGGATCGTGGTGTCCGAGCGCTGCGTACCGTCGTTGCGGCCGTACTTCCCGTTCTTGCCGGCCCGCGAGTCGGAACCGATCAGCAGCAGGTTCTGCGCGCCCTCCGCCAGCACGGTGGGCCGCTCCTTCTCGTAGCGGGCGAGCTCGTCGGCGGTGTCGTGGTCCTTCGTGATGTTCCCGTCGAGCCTGCTGTACGCCACCCACCCGGCCCCGCCCGCCGCGAGCACCAGCAGCGCCGCGCAGACCGCCGCGTACCGCAGCCACCTCCTGCGCCGCCGGATCCGCCCGGCACCGGTGGGCGTGGAGCCGTGGCCCGGTCCGGGTTCCGGGGGCAGGTCAGCGGAGTCGGTCACGTACAGGTCCCCCTCTGGAAACGTAGGCGTACCTACGACCATGGACCCGCCGGCGCCGCGGGGCCGGAGGAGCTGAGCCGAACGGGCTAGGGCCTGTCGTTTGGATCAGGCCGGGCTCGCGGGGGCTGGCACGCGCGCTCGCGGCGTTGTCGTCGGTTGCCGACGCTCCGCGTCGACGCCCTCCTCCGCCTTGCGATCGCACGCACCAGCCCCCGCTCCCTGATCCGGCCTGATCCAAACGACAGGCCCTAGCGGGCGGTGGCGGTGACCCGCTCGCTCTCCACGCGCTGGGCGAGGGCCTCGTCGCCGAGGCGGTCCAGGTTGCGGCAGAGCACGACGGAGCCGCCGGTGGCCAGCGGCGCGTACAGCCCCGCGGCGAGGCCCTGCCAGGTGTCGTAACCGAGGCCGGACAGCAGCCGCGAGCCGGGTCCGGTCAGGCCGAGCCCGGCGGCGTCGGCGGTGGCCTTCTCCACGACCTCCGCGCCGGTCCACTCGGCGCCCGCGACGACGAGCGCGGGCTCGTCCGCGTCGACGGGGGAGAAGGGGGCGAACCGGTCGCCCTGGGCCGGGACCTCGACGGCGTAGTCGAGGAAGCCCTCGGGCGGCTGCGGGAATCGTCCGCCGAGCGGCCGCAGCGCGAGGGCGACGCGCTCGCCGGAGCAGGCGCGGGCGGCGTCGAGCGTCTCGGGCCCGCTGACGACGAGATCGGCGGCGGCCGGGTCCCCGCCGACGTCGGCGAGGACACCGACCGACGAACAGGCCAGCAGCCACACGGCGGACTGCCAGTGGGCGGGCAGCAGGAGGGCGAGGCGGTCACCGGGTTCGGCGTTGAGGTCGCCCTGCAACAGGTTGGCGGTCTTGGCGACCCAGTTCGCGAACGTGGCCACGGACAGCTCCACGCGTTCGCCGGTCGCGTCGTCGTAGAACGTGACGAGCGGACGGCCCGGGTCGGCACCCAGAGCGGCCTGAAGACATCCAGCAGCAGTACGCACACCATTCACACCCCCACCCTACGCACGCCCCCACCCGTCCCCACACCACGGGGCTCCGCCCCGGCCCCCCTCCGGCGACGGGGCAGCGCAGCCCATTTCAAGCCCCTGCGGCGATTGAGCAGCGGGGTCCGGGGCGGAGCCCCGCGAGCGCACCACCGTCGCGGCGCACCAGGGACACCCGCCCACCCCCTGGCACCCGTATGACACACCCCGATGGCCGATTCCCCCCAACCCGCACACGATCATCCGCATGCGTGGATTCCTTGCTTCCTCGATCGGCGTCACCTGCGCGGCCGCCCTGACCCTCCCCCTCACCCTCCCCACGGCCTCGCACGCCGCGCCACCCACCCCGGCGCGCGAAGGGGTCCCCGGCACCACCCAGTCCCTCCCCCTCGACCCCCTCGCCCCCCGCGCCGGCCAGGCGACCCGCGCCGCGGGAGTCCCCGCGGAGCAGGGGCTCACCCGCCGCGAGGTCCGCCCGTTCTCCCTCGTCGGCGTCGTCTGGGACGACCCGGACACCGAACTCCACGGTCACGTGCAGGTGCGCACCCGCACCACGAACACCACGGACTGGTCCACCTGGCAGGACGTGGAGACCCACAACGACGCCCCCGACCTGGAGGCGGCGGAGCGCACCTCGGGCCGCCTGCACGGCGCGACCGCCCCCCTCTGGGTCGGCGACAGCGACGGCGTAGAGGTACGCGTGAAGCCCGACACCGCGGCCACCCCGTCCCACACCCACGAAACCCACGACAGCGCCGACACCTCCACCGCCCCCCGCGCCACCGAACCCGCCGCCCTCCCGAAGGGCCTCCGCCTCGAACTCGTCGACCCCGGCAAGGAACCCACCCCGGGCGCCCGCGCCGAGGCGGCCGGCGCCGCAGCGATCCCCGCTCTGACCAAGGAAGAGACCGAGAAGGAACTGCTGGCGGCCCGCGACGGCACGGCGGCCGCCGCCAAGTCCCGCCCGTTCATCGGCCCCCGCCCGCGCATCATCACGCGCAAGGGCTGGGGCGCCAACGAAAAGCTGCGGGAACGCAAATTCGGCTACACCAAGACCGTCAAGGCGGCCTTCGTCCACCACAGCGCTTCCGGCAACAACTACCGCTGCTCGCAAGCCCCTTCCGTCATCCGCAGTATCTACCGCTACCACGTCAAGAGCAGTGGCTGGCGTGACATCGGCTACAACTTCCTCGTGGACAAGTGCGGCAACATCTACGAAGGCCGGGCCGGCGGAGTCACCAAGCCGGTCATGGGCGCCCACACCCTCGGCTTCAACACCAACAGCACGGGCATCGCGGTCCTGGGCTCGTACAGCAACTCCAACCCGCCCTCCGCCGCCGTGAAGGCCATCGCCCGGCTCACGGCCTGGAAGCTGGGCCTGCACGGGGCGAATCCGCGCGGGTCGACATATCTGAAGTCGGGCGGTGGCAATCTCTACCGCAAGGGAAAGAATGTACGACTCAAGGTGATCTCCGGGCACAGGGACGGGTTCGCGACCGAATGTCCGGGACGCCGTCTCTACAACCAGCTCGGCAGCGCCCGCAACAGTTCGGCTCGTCTCCAGGGCCGCTGACGCCGGCCGGCCTGGTCGCCTCGCACGGTCTGCATACACTGGCCGGCCGAAAGACAGTTCGGCCGGCCCCAGCAGGAAGCAGAGACGACAGGTGACAGAAGCGATCCTCCTGGTCGGCGGCAAGGGCACCAGACTTCGGCCGCTCACGGTGAACACGCCGAAACCGATGGTCCCGGCGGCCGGTGTGCCGTTCCTCACGCACCAACTGGCGCGGGCGAAGGCGGCGGGCGTCGACCACATCGTGCTGGCCACCTCGTACCTGGCCGAGGTCTTCGAGCCCTACTTCGGCGACGGCTCCCGCCTCGGCCTGCACCTCGAATACGTCACCGAGGTCGAACCCCTCGGCACCGGCGGCGCCATCCGCAACGTCGCCTCGCACCTGCACTCGGGCCCCGACGAGCCGGTGCTGATCTTCAACGGGGACATCCTGACGGGGCTCGACATCGAGGCCCTGGTCGACGAGCACAACACGTCCGGCGCGGACGTCTCCCTGCACCTCTCCCGCGTCGAGGACCCGCGGGCGTTCGGTCTGGTGCCCACGGACGACACGGGCCGCGTGACCGCCTTCCTGGAGAAGCCCCAGACCCCGGAAGAGATCGTCACGGACCAGATCAACGCGGGCGCGTACGTCTTCCGCCGCTCGGTCATCGACACGATCCCGACGGGCCGCCCGGTCTCGGTCGAACGCGAGACGTTCCCGGACCTGCTCTCCTCCGGCGCCCACCTCCAGGGCATGGTCGACTCGACCTACTGGCTCGACCTCGGCACCCCGCAGGCCTTCGTCCGCGGCTCCGCCGACCTCGTCATGGGCCGCGCCCCGTCGCCCGCGGTCCCCGGCCGCCGCGGCGACCGCCTCGTCCTGCCGACGGCCAGGGTGGCCCCGGACGCGAAGCTCACCGAGGGCACGGTCGTGGGCGAGGGCGCGACGATCGGCGAGGGCGCCCGCATCTCCGGCTCCGCGATCCTGCCCGACGCCGTCGTCGAGCCCGGCGCGGTCATCACGGACTCCCTGGTGGGCGCGGGTGCCCGGGTGGGCGCCCGCACGATCCTCACGGGGGCGGTCGTCGGCGACGCCGCGCACGTCGGCGCCGACAACGAACTCCAGACCGGCGCCCGCATCTGGTGCGACACCACCCTCCCCCCAGCCACCATCCGCTTCTCCTCCGACCAGTAACCGCTGCCGGGCCCCTCCCGCCCCTCAGTTCCCGCTTTTAAGCCCCTCCGGCGATTGAGGAGCGGGGGCCCGGGGGCGGAGCCCCCGGTTTGGGGAGAAAACCCCCTACCCTCGAAGCACCACCCGCCCCACCCGAAGGACCCCGTGGCCGGCCGCCGACACACCCCCCGCCCCACCCCCACCCGCACCCCCCTGCGCGGCGGCAACCCTCACGTACCCCACCAACCGCCCCACCCCACCGCACCCACTCCCACCCCCACCACACACCACACCGCAGCGACCCACACCCCCCAAACCCCCCTCCACCTGGGCCTCACCCTCGCCCCCCTCCGCCGCGGCCCCGCCGACCCCACCTTCCGCGCCACCCCCGACGGCTCCCTCTGGCGCGCCAGCCGCACCCCGGAGGGCCCCGCCACCCTCCGCGTGAGGGAACAGCCCGACGGGGCGGTCGAAGCCCGCGCCTGGGGCCCGGGAGCCGACTGGTTCCTGGCCCAACTCCCCGCGCTGCTGGGGGAGTTGGACGACGCCAGCGCCTTCGAGCCCCGCCACCGCCTGCTCGCCCGGACGGCCCACCGCCGCCCCGGCCTCCGCCTCACCCGCACCGGCCTGATCCTCGAATCCCTGATCCCGTCGATCCTGGAACAGAAGATCACGACGGACGAGGCCTACCGCGCCTGGCGCCTGCTCCTGAACAAGTACGGCGAACCCGCCCCGGGCCCGGCGGGCGTGGAACTGCGGATGCGCGTGATGCCGGACCCGCGCACGTGGACGCTGATCCCCTCCTGGGAGTGGCACAAGGCGGGCGTCGACAACAAGCGCGCGTCGACGATCCTCCGTGCCGCCAAGGTCGCCCGCCGCCTCGAAGAGGCCGCGCACATGGAACCGGCAACCGCCCGCACCCGCCTCGAACTGGTCCCCGGCATCGGCCCCTGGACCTCCGCGGAGACGGTCCAGCGCACGCACGGCGCCCCCGACGAGGTGACGACGGGCGACCTGCACCTGCCGGGCATCGTCGGCTACGCCCTCGCGGCCAACCGGGACGCGACGGACGAGGACATGCTGGACCTGCTGACCCCGTACGCGGGCCAGCGCCACCGCGCGGCCCGCCTGATCATGCTCAGCGGCGTCTCACCGCCGCGCAGGCAACCGAAGATGCGCAGGGTGAACATCGCGGAGTGGTGAGCCGCCGAGGGCTCTCGGAAGGCCCCGCCGCGCGCTACCGCACCTCGACGAAGTCGGCGACGACCCGCTCCGGCCGCACCCCCGGCTCCCCGGCCGCATGCCCCACCGCGACGGCCCCCATGGGGTCCCACGTCTCCGGCAGGTCGAGCACGTCCCGTACGACGTCCCGGCAGAACATGGTCGACGACACCCACGCCGACCCGAGCCGCTCCCCGGCGAGCGCGACCAGGAAGTTCTGTACCCCGGCGCCGGTGGCGACCACGAACATCTCCCGCTCGGCGGCGTCCCGCCGCTCGTCCCCGTACGTGTGCGACCCGTCCATCACGAGACAGGGCACCACCAGGTACGGCGCGTTGCGGAGCACGTCCCCGCGCCGCACCCGCTTCGCGATCGACTCCTCGCTCTTGCCGTCCCGCCGCAGGTCCTCGATCCACGCGTCCCGCATCGCGTCGAGCAACCGGGTCCGCGACTCCTCCGACTCCAGCAGCACGAACCGCCAGGGGGTCGTGTGATGCGGCGCCGGCGCGGTCACGGCCGCCGCGACGGCCCTCCGCACGGCTCCCGGATCGACCGGCTCGTCGGTGAACGCCCGCACGGTCCGCCGCTGCGTCACGGCCTCCCGCACCGCCTCCGACGTACCGAGCCGGAACATGTCGTCGCGCGCGACGCGCACCAACTCCCGGGCGGAACCGCCCTGTTCACTCCCGACGAGGCCCGCGCCGAGCCCGCGCACGACGGCGACCGGAAGCCCGCCCGCCTTGCCCTTCACGAGGTCACCCGCGGCCGCCAGCTCGTCGGCGGTGGCCACCACGGTGGCGCTGAGCGGATTGCCGTACGCGTCCGTGCCGCCCCGCAGGTCGTCGAGCACGCGCACGCCGGCGGCCCCGATGGCGACATCGGTCAGCCCGTTGCGCCACGGCCGGCCGAAGGTGTCGGTGACGACGACGCCGACCTCGACGCCCAGTGCGTCGCGCAGGCCCGCACGGATCGCGGCGGCCGACGCGTCCGGGTCCTCGGGCAGCAGCAGCACGGTGCCCGCGGGGGTGTTGGAGGCGTCGACACCGGCGGCGGCCATCACCAGCCCCAGCTTGTTCTCCACGATCCGCAGCGTGCCGCGCCGCGCCACGACCCGGGCGGTCTCGGCGTCGATCGCCGCCTCCCGGTCGTCGGCGAGCATCACGCGGCCCTCGGCCTTGCTGACGATCTTCGAGGTGACCAGCAGGACGTCACCGTCGGCGAGGCCCGGCTCGGCGGCGGCGATCAGCTTGGCGATGTCGTCGCCCTCGCGGACCTCGGGGATCCCGGCGACGGCCCACGCGTGAAAGGACGGAGCGTTCCCCGCGTCCGAGGAGGTCGTCACGCGCCGCGCACCTCCTCCGCCAGCTTCAGCGCCTCGCGCGCCATCTCGGCGGCGGCGGTGCCCTCCACGGGGTCCGTCATCATCAGCGGCACGGCCCGGCACGTGATCCCGGCCGCCTCGACGCGCGGCACGGCCTTCTCGTCGACGGTGTCGACCAGCCACCCGTCGAGCAGCCCCGCCCCGTAGTGCTCGGCGACGGCCGCCGCGCTGGACTCCACGCCGACGGCCGCGAGGACCTTGTCGGCCATGCCGCGCACCGGCGCGTCACCGACGATCGGCGAGAGCCCCACGACCGGAGCGCCCGCCTCGGCGATGGCCTCGCGGATGCCCGGCACCGCCAGGATCGTCCCGACGCTCACCACGGGGTTCGACGGCGGGAAGAGGATCACGTCGGCCTCGGCGATGGCCTCCAGGACGCCCGGCGCGGGCTTCGCCTCCGCGGCCCCCACCGGCACGACGGCCTGCGCGTCCACGGAGGCGCGCAGCTTCACCCAGTACTCCTGGAAGTGCACGGCCTTGCGCTCGCCGTCGACGTCCACCGCCACGTGCGTCTCCACGCGGTCGTCGGACATGGGGATGAGCCGCACGCCCGGCTGCCACCGCTCGCACAGCGCCTCGGTGACCGCGCTGAGCGGGTAGCCGGCGCTCAGCATCTGCGTACGGACGATGTGGGTCGCGAAGTCCCGGTCGCCGAGCCCGAACCACGAGGGCCCGACCCCGTACGCCGCGAGCTCCTCCTTGACCGTGAACGCCTCGTCCGTACGTCCCCAGCCCTGCTCCTCGTTGATGCCGCCGCCCAGCGTGTACATCACCGTGTCGAGGTCCGGGCAGACCTTCAGGCCGAAGAGGTGGATGTCGTCCCCGGTGTTGCCGATGACCGTGATGTCCGCGTCCGGTGCCGCCTGCTGGAGACCACGAAGGAACCGGGCACCACCGATGCCGCCTGCCAGAACCACAATGCGCATGTGCCCAGCATCGCAGGCAGGTCCGACAGCGCGTCGGCCGGTCTCAGACAGTGGCGCCTTCGGTGACGGAGCAGGCGGCGCTGTGCATCGGCATGTCGGTCAGTCCGGGGAAGTAGACGTGCAGGCTGACCGCGGGCTCCAGGGAGTCGTTGACGACCTCGTGCACGTAGCCGGGCGCGAAGACCCGCTGCGCGCCCTCGCCCAGCGTGCGCACGCCGGACTCCGTACGCTCCGTCAGTTCGCCCCGCAGCAGCGTCAGTACGCCGGAGGACCGGCCGTGGTCGTGCAGCCCGCTGCCCTGGCCCGGCACCCACGACAGCAGCCACACCTCGTAGCCGGGGCCGGTGCGCAGGCGGTGGTACCAGCGGGTGGTGGCGTCGTACTCGACGAGGTGCTCCCACTGGGAGCGGTCGGCGGCGACGGAGCGCGCGAGACCGATGAATTCGGCCACCGTTTCCGGGTGTTCACGCATGGGTTGCAGGAGGTGCGGTACTTCGAGGATGTCGCCTGCGATCTGGAGGTCGCTGTTGCTGTTCATGGAGTGGTGGTGTTCCTCAAGGGAGTGCGGTGCTCAAGGCCGTACTGGGATGAGAAGAAGCGCGATCGGAGCCGACGGGCTCAACGAATCAACAGCTGGAACAGCAACAGCACGCGAAGGCAGCGCGAAGCGACCCGGGGCGGGTCGTCGAGGGTGCCGAATGAGCGAGCATGCCCATCAGGACACAGGTTCATGCCCCTGTTGTCAACCCAATGTCCGCTATGTGGGAAATAGTTCACCTCATCCGGTGTCTTTGTGAGGCGAAAGGTTTGTGCAGTGGCGGTAGGGGACATGTGGCGCAGCAACCCGGCACGCAAACGCCGTTGTGATCCTGTGATCCGAATGTGATCCGTTTCGCATCGAGGGGCGCGGTCGGAACGGCGGGAATCTCCGAGGCGTCCTTCCGCAGGGGTCATCAGCCCTGGATGGGCCGCGGGCAAGTGTCACGGTTTTTGGCGATTTGAACACTTTCCGCATAGCCTTGGTTCCGCAGAGTGAATAAGGGGCCCAGTAGCAGATCTCGGCTTGACTGCCCCGGATCGGCACACTTGTAATTTCACTCGTGTCGTTCAGCCGAAATCGGTAACGGCAACATCACGGGGACGCACGGACAGACGAGGGGCGCACTATGACCGAGTCGTTTCAGGATCTGCTGGTCGAGGACGCGGAAGAAGAACTCGGCTGGCAGGAGCGCGCGCTGTGCGCCCAGACCGACCCCGAATCCTTCTTCCCCGAGAAGGGCGGCTCCACGAGGGAGGCCAAAAAGGTCTGCCTCGCCTGTGAAGTCCGCTCCGAGTGCCTCGAATACGCGCTCGCCAACGACGAGCGGTTCGGCATCTGGGGCGGCCTCTCCGAGCGGGAGCGCCGTCGACTGAAGAAGGCCGCTGTCTAGTCCCCAGGATGTGCGGTGCTTTTCGGCCCGCTGCCCGTGGTTGTCCACAGGCGGCGGGTTGCTCTTGTTGGCAGCCGTTAGTGTGGGGCCCCGTCCCGGACGCCACCGTGTCCCCAGTGGTCGCGGGCGTCCACCACAGTCCAGCGAACCGGGGCCCGTACCTCGATGTCCGTGCACAGCCACTCGGCAGGCCAATTCGGCACTGCCGCCGCCGCGTTCAACCCGGGGCCCGCAGCAGGGGTCGACCCGAGCAGCGCCCCCGAGTTCCCCAGGCATGTCGTCACCGCCGTCCTCGTCTCGCACGACGGAGCGCGCTGGCTGCCCGACGTCCTGTCAGGACTGCTCGCGCAGGAGCGCCCCGTACAGAACGCGATGGCCGCCGACACCGGCAGCGCCGACGACTCCGCGGCGCTCGTCGCCGATGCCTTCGGTGACGAGCGCGTGCTGCACCTCGCGCGCCGCACCGGCTTCGGCCAGGCCGTCGACGAAGCCGTGCGCAGCGCGGGCGTCCTCACCCCGGAAGAACTGCCGTACCTGAAGCGGCCGAGCGGCTGGGATCCCGTAAGCCGCAGCTGGCGCGACGACGCGTACGACCTGCCCGACCTCCCGCACGGCGAGCCCGAGCAGTGGCTGTGGCTGCTGCACGACGACTGCGCGCCCGACCCCGACGCGCTCGCGCAGATGCTGCGCGTCGTCGAGAGGGAGCGCGAGGCCGGCAGCGACGTCGCGATCGTCGGGCCCAAGCTGCGCGGCTGGTACGACCGCAGGCAGTTGCTGGAGGTCGGCGTCTCCATCGCCAACTCCGGCCGCCGCTGGACCGGTCTGGACCGCCGCGAGCAGGACCAGGGGCAGCACGACCACGTGCGGCCGGTCCTGTCCGTGTCCACCGCCGGCATGCTGATCCGGCGTGATGTCTACGAGCAGCTCGGCGGGTTCGACCGCAGGCTGCCGCTGATGCGTGACGACGTCGACCTGTGCTGGCGCGCCCAGACCGCGGGCCACCGGGTCCTCGTCGCCCCCGACGCCGTCGTGCGGCACGCCGAGGCGTCCTCCCGCGAGCGCCGCACCGTCGACTGCGTGGGCCGCACCGCCACGTCGCCGCACAAGGTCGACAAGGCGGGCGCCGTCTACACCCTGCTCGCCAACGCGCGCGGGGCGACGCTTCCGTGGGCCCTGATCCGCATCGTGTTCGGCACGGTGCTGCGCGCGCTCGCCTACCTCGTCGGCAAGGTTCCGGGGCAGGCCTTCGACGAGATCACCGGCCTGCTGGCGACACTGCTGCGGCCGGGGCGGATCCTCGCCGCCCGCAGACAGCGCCGCGGCGGCGTCGTCGACCACAAGGAACTGCGCCCGCTGTTCCCGCCGCCGGGAGCGACGGTGCGGGCCACCGTCGAGCAGGTCGCGGGCAGCCTCTTCGGCGGCGCCGACCCGGAGACCGCCAAGGCGGGACGGCACGGCGGCGGTGGCCTCGAGTCCCCCGACGACGCCGAGTTCGTCCGCGTCGAGCGGTTCGCGCGCCTCAAGCGCGTCGCCCGCAACCCCGGACCGGTACTCGTCGTGGTGCTGCTCTTCGTCTCCCTCATCGCGTGCAGAGGGCTGTTGGGCGGCGGGGCACTCGCGGGCGGCGCGCTGCTGCCCGCCCCGGCCGACGCCTCCGACCTGTGGGCGCGCTACATCGACGCCTGGCACGCCACGAGCACGGGCGGCACGCAGGCGGCGCCCCCGTACCTCGCGATCCTCGCCACCCTGGCCACCGTGCTCTTCGGCTCCACCGGGCTCGCGGTCACCGTGCTGCTCGTCGGCTCCGTGCCGCTCGCCGGGTTCACCGCGTACTTCGCGTCCAGGCCGCTCGTCACCTCGCGCCTGCTGCGCGCGTGGGCGGCCGTCGCGTACGCCTTCCTGCCCGCCGTCACCGGCGCCCTCGCGGGCGGCCGTCTCGGCACCGCGGTGCTCGCGGTCCTGCTGCCGCTCCTCGCGCGCGCGGGTCTCGCCGCCTCGGGCCTGACGTACACTCAGGGCGGTCGCGGCAGCTGGCGCGCCACCTGGGCGTACGCCCTGCTGCTCACGATCACGACGGCCTTCACGCCGATCGTGTGGCCGGTCGCGCTCGTCCTCGGCATCGCGCCGCTCGTCGTACGCCGCGGCGACATCACCGCCTACGGCCTGCGCTTCCTGGCCGCGCTCGGCACACCGCTGCTGCTGCTCGCGCCGTGGTCGCTCTCGCTGCTCCCGTTCGGCTTCTTCAAGGAGGCCGGAATCCCGTACGGCGAGGGCGCCGCCACCGCGCTCGGACTGCTCGGCGCCTCGCCGGGCGGCTCCGGCACCACGGGCAGCCTGCTCCTCATCGGCATCGTCCTCGCCGCGCTCGCCGCGCTGCTGCGCGACGAGCGCCGCCCCGCGATCCTCACCGCCTGGGCCGTCGCCCTCGTGGCCCTGGTCTTCGCGGCGCTGTCCAACGGCTCGGCGTGGGCCGGACCCGCCACCCTCGTCTACGGCATGGCGCTCCTGGCCGCGGCCGCGCTCGGCGCCGACGGCGCGCGCTCGCGCGTGGCCGAGCAGAGCTTCGGCTGGCGTCAGCCGGTCGCCGCGCTCATCGCGTTCGCCGCGGCGGCCGGTCCGCTGCTGCTCGCGGCGGGCTGGATGATCGGCGGCGCCGACGGGCCCGTGGAGCGCCGGGACCCGGTGCAGGTGCCCGCGTTCGTCGCCGAGGAGGCCGGTACCCGCGACCAGGCCCGCACGCTCGTCATGGACGGCTCCACGGGCGACGTCGCGTACTCGCTGGTGCGGGGCGCGGGCGCGCGCCTCGGTGACGGGGAGCTGACGGCGGCCGCGGGCGAGAACGCCAAGCTCGACAAGGTCGTCGCCAACCTGGTCGCGGGCTCCGGCGCCGACCAGGCCGACCAGCTCGGCGGCTTCGCCGTCCGCTACGTCCTCGTACGGGACGGCGCGCCGCGCGAGATGACCCGCGTCCTCGACGCCACCCCCGGCCTGACCCGGCTCAGCCAGCAGGACGGCACCGCGCTGTGGCGCGTCGACCGGCAGGTGGCGCGCGCCGTCGTCCTGCCGAAGGCCGGCGTGGGGTCCACCTCGGAGGGCGTCGTGCCGGTCGCGGCGGGCCCCGTCGAGGTGCACACGACGGTGCCGCAGGGCGCCAACGGCCGCATCCTGCGCCTCGCGGACCAGTCCGCCGAGGGCTGGACCGCCACCCTGGACGGCACCGAGCTGCCGAAGACGACCGTCGACGGCTGGGCGCAGGGCTTCGCGCTCCCCGCGTCGGGCGGCACGCTGGACGTCACGTACGACGCGCCGGTCACGCACACCGCCTGGCTGTGGGCGCAGGGCGCGCTCGCCGTCGTCCTCGTGGTGCTCGCCCTGCCGGGCCGCCGCAAGGAGATCGACGACGACCTGCCGGACGAGCCCGTGGTGACCGCCGAGGACCTCGCGGGCGACGGCCGCAGGGCCCGCAGGCTGCGCGCCCAGGCCGAGGCGGAGCAGGCCGCGCAGGCGGCCGACGCCACCGTGCCTCCTCCTTCGGAGGAGGTTCCCGAGGCGGTCGGCATCCCGCACCAGCAGGAGTACGCCGAGTGGGAGCAGCCCAGCTACGCGGGCGCCGACTACGGCACCTACGCGGCGGGGGAGCAGCAGCAGTACCAGGGCGGCTACGGATACGACCAGCAGGCCGATCCGTACCAGGCGGCCCAGTACGACCCGTACGCCTACCAGGGCGGGTACGAGATGCCCCAGCAGCCGCAGTACGACCCGACGTACGAGCAGCAGCACGGCCACGGCCACGGCGCCGACAGTGAGCGCCCCGACGGGAGCCAGCAGTGAACCGCACGACCCTGTCCCTGATCGCCGCCGTGACCGCGCTGGCCGCCGTCACGGGCTTCGCCGCCGCCACGACGCCCGGCGGGGAGGAGACCGACGGCAGGGCCGCCGCGCGCCTGCCCGTCGAGCGCTCCAGCCTGCTGTGCCCGGAGCCCAGCCAGTCCGACCTGGCGGAGACCGCGTACACCTCGTACACGCCCGTGACGGAGGGCACCGAGGAGGCGGGCGAGGCCGGGCTGACGCCCGCCAAGGGCGGCAAGAAGGCCAAGGCGGTCGTCACGCCGGAGAAGCCCGGCACGCCCGCCGCGGGCGAGGCCACGGGCGCGGACGCCCCCGCCCTCACCGGCACCGCCGACGGCGCTCTGGCGCCCGGCTGGACCGTGCAGCAGACCACCAGCGTGGACGCCGGGTCGGGCCGCGGCCTGCTCGGCGTGAACTGCACGGAGCCCGACACGGACTTCTACTTCCCGGGCGCCAGCACCGAGAAGGGCCGCAGCGACTACATCCACCTCACGAACCCGGACGACGAGGCCGCGGTCGTCGACGTGCAGATGTACGGGCCCAAGGGGGCCGTCAAGTCCGAGGTCGGCGAGGGCATCACCGTAGGACCGCACACCAGCGTCCCGGTGCTGCTGTCGACGCTGACCGACAAGGAGTACCCGAACCTGACGCTGCACGTGACCGCGCGCAGCGGCCGGGTCGGTGCGGCCGTGTCGGACGTGGACGACAAGGTGGGCGGCGACTGGCTGCCGGCGTCCGCGGACCCGGCGGGCTCCCTCGTGCTGCCCGGCATCCCCGAGGACGCCACCAACGTGCGCCTGGTCGCCCTCGCGCCGGGCCAGGACGATGCCGACCTGAAGGTCCAACTCGCCACGTCCAGCGGCAAGATCGCGCCCGCCGGGCACGACACGCTGCACCTGAAGTCGGGCATGACCACGTCCGTCGACCTCGGCGCCGTGACGCGCGGCGACGCGGGTTCGCTGATCCTTTCGCCCACCGAGGAGTCCGTGCCGGTCGTGGCCGCCCTGCGCGTCACCCGCGGCAAGGGGTCCGCCCAGGAGACCGCGTTCATCCCGGCCACGCGCGGCATCGGCGCGCGCGCCACGGTCGCCGACAACCGCGCGAAGGGCTCCACGCTCGCCCTGACCGCCCCCGAGTCGACGGGCAGGGTCAAGGTCACCGCGTCCGCGGGCACCGAGGGCGGCACCGCGACCTCGAAGGAGTACACGGTCAAGGGCGGCACGACCCTCTCGGTCGCCCCGCCCGTCCCGTCCGGCCTGAAGGGTTCGTACGCGCTGACGGTGGAGCCGGTCTCCGGCGGCCCGGTGTACGGCTCCCGGATGCTGGAGGAGAAGCAGGGCTCGGTCCCCGCCTTCACGGTGCAGACGCTGCCGGACGACCGGGGCATGGTGTCGGTGCCGACGTCCGACGAGGACCTCTCGGTCCTTCAGAAGTAACCGCGAAAGCAACCGCGGAGGCGACCGCTGCCGGGGGCGGCGGGGTCAGTCCTCGCCGTCTCCGTAGTCCCCGTAGCGGGGGTCGACGGTCTCCGGGGTGAGCCCCAGGACCTCCGCGACCTGCTCGACGACCACCTCGTGCACGAGCGCCGCCTGTTCCTCGCGCCCCTTGGTGCGGATCTCCACGGGCCGCCGGTAGACGACCACGCGCGCGGGGGTGTCGTCCCGCGCGGGGACGGTGCCGCCGAGCGGCACCGTGTCGCCGCCCCAGGCCTCGTCCTCGGCCGTCAGGCGCGGCACGTCCAGGATCAGGAAGTCCACCTCGGCGAGCTGCGGCCAGCGCCGCTCCAGGCGCTCCACGGAGTCCTGCACGAGGTCGGAGAAGGCCTCGGCGCGGCTCGCGGAGAGCGGCACCTGAGGGGGCGCCACAGGGCCGCGCATGCCCCGCCCGTGCCGGTCGCGCCGGCGCGGCGGGCGCGGCTCCCCGGAGGGCGGCGAAGCCGGTTCGTCTGTGTTGACTGGCCTTTCCATCACTGACGCAGCGTAGTCCTCCGCGGCGCCGTGGGCGGGACGGCCGCGGACCGGCGCCCTCATGTCGCTTCCTGACCGATCAAGCCAAAGTTGGGCTTGATTCAACTTCTCTCCCGGATCGGTGATCTCGCCGCAATTGACGCCGTATGTCCCAAGTGGTGACCGCTTTCAACTCCCGTACGGGGCGCACAACCCCGGGTCACCGCAGGTCATGGGGGCGCCCGCGCGCGGCGGTGTGCGCCGTATCACGCCACGACACGGTGGGGTGACCTCGGGGAGAGTCGTCGCGGCCCGCTCAAGAGTGCGGTACCGTCCAACGCTGTGAGCCCTGTACGTCGCTGTTCGCGCACCGCTTGCGGCCGTCCCGCCGTCGCGACGCTGACGTACGTCTACGCCGACTCGACCGCGGTCCTCGGCCCGCTCGCCACCTACGCCGAACCCCACTGCTACGACCTGTGCGCCGAGCACTCCGAGCGCCTCACCGCGCCGCGCGGCTGGGAGGTCGTCCGCCTCTCCGACGGCAGCGGCCCCAGCCGCCCCAGCGGGGACGACCTGGAGGCCCTCGCCAACGCCGTGCGCGAGGCGGCCCGCCCGCAGGAGCGCGCGGCCGAGGCCGGCGGCTCCGGGGCGCGCACCGCGGACCCCATGGAGGTCGCCCGCCGCGGCCACCTCCGGGTGCTGCGCTCGCCCGACAACTGATCGACTCCCTCGCGGGGCGGTCTCCGCACGGACCTGCGGATCGTTCGTCTTCACGGGATCTTCACAGTCGCACGCGTTGACCCGCGTTTGTTGAGGACATGACGATTCTCGCCACCCGACTCCGGGATTCCGGGAGGCGCACGTGTTCGTCCAGCAACTGGAGCCCGTCGGCGGCTCGCTCGGCCTGTCCGCGCTCGTCGCGGCCCTGCCACTGGTGACCGTCCTCGTCCTGCTCGGCGCCGTGCGCATGAAGGCGCACCGCGCGGGCCTCATCGGCCTCGCCGTGGCAGCCGCCGTCGGCTGGCTCGCGTACGGCATGCCCCTCGGCCAGACCGTCTCCAGCGCCGCACAGGGCGCGGTGTTCGGGCTCTTCCCCATCATGTGGATCGTCGTCAACGCCCTGTGGGTCTACCGGATGACGGTGCGCACCCGGCACTTCGACATCCTGCGCCGCTCCTTCGGGCGGCTCTCCGACGACCCGCGCATCCAGGCGCTCGTCGTCGCGTTCTGCTTCGGCGCGCTCCTGGAGGCGCTCGCCGGGTTCGGGGCGCCCGTCGCCATCTGCTCGGTGATGCTGGTCGCGCTCGGCTTCGACCCCGTGAAGGCCGCGGTCGTCGCGCTCGTCGCCAACACCGCGCCCGTCGCCTTCGGCGCCATGGGCACCCCCGTCGTGACGCTCGCTCAGGTCACCGGCCTCCCGCTGGACGCCGTCGCCTCCGTGGTGGGCCGTCAGACGCCGCTGCTCGCCCTGGTGGTGCCGCTCGTGCTCGTCGGCCTGGTGGACGGCAAGCGGGGCCTGCGCGAGACCTGGGTGCCCGCCGTGGCGTGCGGATTCGCCTTCGCCGTCGCCCAGTTCGTGGCCTCCAACTACGTCTCCGCCCAACTCGCCGACATCGGCGCCGCCCTGGTGGGCGCCGGCGCCCTCGTCGCGGTGCCGCACGCGCGCAGGCCGGCCGCCGAGCCCGTACGCGCCGCCGTTCTGACCGGCGTACGCAGCGAGGACCTCGACCAGGAGGACGAGCGGTCCGAGGTAGTGCGGGCCTACGCCCCGTACGCGCTCATCGTCGCGATCTTCTCGCTGGCGCAGATCCCCGCCGTCAAGGACTGGCTCGCCGGCGCCAACTGGGTCTTCGACTGGCCCTTCCTGAACGTCGCCGACCCCAGCGGCAAGCCCGTCGGCGGCAACGTCTTCACGCTGCCGATCTTCTCCACCGGCGGCACGCTCGTCCTGATCGCGGGCGTCCTCACGGCGTTCGTCATCGGCGTGCACGCGCGCGATGCGGTGCGCGAGTGGTTCGCCACGGTGCACGAACTGCGGTTCGCGATCCTGACGGTGACGAGCGTGCTGGCCCTCGCGTACGTCATGAACCTCTCCGGGCAGGCCGCCACCATCGGGCACTTCGTCGCCGCGGCCGGTGCGGGGCTCGCCTTCCTGTCACCGGTCCTCGGCTGGTTCGGCGTCGCGGTCTCCGGCTCCGACACCTCGGCCAACGCGCTCTTCGGCGCCCTCCAGGTGACGGCCGCCCAGCAGTCCGGCCTGTCGCCGGAACTCCTCGCCGCGGCGAACAGCTCCGGCGGCGTCCTCGGCAAGATGATCTCGCCGCAGAACCTGACGATCGCCTGCGCGGCCGTCGGCCTCGCGGGCCGGGAGGGCGACCTGCTGCGCAAGGTGCTGCCGTGGAGCCTCGGGCTGCTGCTCGTGATGTGCCTGATCGTGTGGGGGCAGAGCACCGCGGTCCTGGGCTGGATGCTGCCGTGAGCCCCGGTGGCACCGGGACGCACTGGCCGATTGTCACGGCTGTGACCAGTGAGGACGTCGGCGGCCGGGTTCCCCGGGAGGAATGAGGGGTTCACGGTCCGTTGTCGGTGCGGCCAGGTACTTTGTGGGTCCGTGCAGGACTCCAGGAGGGCTGGGCAGACCGTGGCTGCTGCTGATCTGTCGCAGATCGTGAAGGCGTACGACGTGCGAGGGGTGGTCCCGGACCAGTGGGACGAGGACCTCGCCGCGCTGTTCGGCGCCGCGTTCGTGCGGGTGACCGGCGCCGACGCGATCGTCGTGGGCCACGACATGCGGCCCTCCTCGCCCGGCCTGTCGGGAGCGTTCGCGCGCGGGGCCGCGGCCCTCGGCGCGGACGTCACCGAGATCGGCCTGTGCTCCACGGACCAGCTGTACTACGCGTCGGGCGCGCTCGGCCTGCCCGGCGCCATGTTCACGGCCTCGCACAACCCGGCGCGGTACAACGGCATCAAGCTGTGCCGCGCGGGCGCGGCGCCGGTCGGACAGGACACGGGCCTCGCGGAGATCCGCCGCCTCGCGGAGGAGTGGAGCGCGACGGGCGCCCCGGCACCGGCGGCCACGCCCGGCACGCTCTCCCGGCGGGACACGCTGAAGGACTACGCGGCGCACCTGCGCGGCCTCGTCGACCTGACGGCGATCCGCCCCCTGAAGGTCGTGGTCGACGCGGGCAACGGGATGGGCGGGCACACCGTCCCGACGGTCCTCGGAGGCCTGCCGCTGGACGTCGTGCCGATGTACTTCGAGCTGGACGGCACGTTCCCGAACCACGAGGCGAACCCGCTGGACCCCGCGAACCTCGTGGACCTCCAGGCCCGCGTGCGCGCCGAGGGCGCCGACCTCGGCCTCGCCTTCGACGGCGACGCGGACCGCTGCTTCGTGGTGGACGAGAACGGGGACCCGGTGCCGCCGTCCGCGATCACGGCGCTGGTCGCCGCGCGCGAGCTGGCGAAGAACGGCGGCTCGGGCACGATCATCCACAACCTGATCACCTCCTGGTCCGTCCCGGAGGTCGTGAAGGAGCACGGCGGCACGCCCGTGCGTACGCGCGTGGGCCACTCCTTCATCAAGCAGGAGATGGCCACGACCGGCGCGATCTTCGGCGGCGAGCACTCCGCGCACTACTACTTCCGCGACTTCTGGAACGCCGACACGGGCATGCTGGCCGCGCTCCACGTCCTCGCGGCCCTCGGCGGCCAGGACGGCCCGCTCTCCGCGCTCGTCTCGTCCTACGACCGCTACGCCGCCTCCGGCGAGATCAACTCCACCGTCGCCGACCAGGCCGACCGCCTCGCCGCGATCAGGGCGGCGTACGCGGGCCGCGAGGGCATCACCATCGACGACCTCGACGGCCTGACGATCACGTCCACCGACTGGTGGTTCAACGTCCGCCCCTCCAACACGGAACCCCTCCTCCGCCTGAACGCGGAGGCCCGGGACACCCCCACCATGGAAAAGACGAGGGACGAGGCCCTGTCCATCATCCGCGCCTGAGCCCACCCGCCGCTGCGCCTGCCCGTTTCCAGCCCCTGCGGCGTTTGAGCAGCGGGGTCCGGGGCGGAGCCCCGTGTCATCAACCCCGGCGGGGCCGGCATCTCCAGCCCCTGCGGCGCTTGAGCAGCGGGGCCCGGGGCGGAGCCCCGTGTCGTCAACCCCGGCCGGGCCCGGGAAACCACGCCCACCCGCCCCGCCCCCGCCCCCGGCACAGGCACAGGCACGGCCCACCGCCCCACCCCGCCCACCCGCCGGTACGCTAATGACCAGCGCCACACCCCGGTCGCCCAAGAGACCGCCCCCCCGGCGCACCCACCCGAACCC
Organism: Streptomyces sp. BYX5S; assembly: GCF_054724165.1. Taxonomy (NCBI): domain Bacteria; kingdom Bacillati; phylum Actinomycetota; class Actinomycetes; order Kitasatosporales; family Streptomycetaceae; genus Streptomyces; species Streptomyces sp. BYX5S. The sequence goes on from NZ_CM138829.1 coordinate 754,191, forward strand.
CACGCCCCCCGGAGGGAACCATGCCGCTCGAAGCCGGCCTCCTGGAGATCCTCGCCTGCCCGGCCTGCCACGCCCCCCTCAAGGAGGCCGACACCGAGCTGATCTGCACCGGCAAGGAGTGCGGCCTGGCCTACCCGGTCCGCGACGGCATCCCCGTCCTCCTCGTCGACGAGGCCCGCCGCCCGGCATAACCCCCGAGACGCCGCCCGCAGGAGGCCCGACGCCATGTTCGACGAAACGCTCCTGGACGACCCGGACGCGCTCGCCAGGGCCGACCGCCGCGGCCTGCTCCGCGGCGCCGCGGAAGCCGGCGCCCGCGTCCGCACGGCGGCCCGGCACGCCGCGGAGGCCGGCATCGCCGAGCTGAAGCCGGACGGCCGCCCCCGCGCCGTCCTGATCGCCGGCCCCGGCACGGCCGCCGCCGGCGTCGCCGAGCTCATCGGCCGCCTCGCGGGCGCGTCCTGCCCGGTCGTCCGCCTCCGCTCCACCGGCGTGGCCCCCGCCTCCGGCGCCCTGCGCTGGGAGCTGCCGGGCTGGGCCGGTTCGGTCGACCTCCTCCTGGTCGTCACCCCGGACGGCACCGAACCGAGCCTCTCGCTCCTCGTCGAGCAGGCCTACCGGCGCGGCGTCACCGCCGTGGCCGTCTGCCCCTCCGATGCCCCGCTCACCGAGTCCGTCGCCAGGGCGCACGGCCTGTTCGTACCGATGGCCACGGCCCCGTACGAGCAGGACGAGCCCGCCGCCGCGTCCGCGCCGGGCGCGCTCTGGGCGCTGCTCACGCCCCTCCTCGCGCTCCTCGACCGCACGGGCCTGCTCACCGCGCCGCCGGAGACCCTGGAGAAGGTCGCCGACCGCCTCGACCAGGTCGCCGAGCGCTGCGGCCCCGCCATCGCCACGTACAGCAACCCGGCCAAGACGCTCGCCGCCGAGCTCGCCGAGGCGCTGCCGCTGATCTGGACCGAGGGCGCCGCCGCGGGCCCCGCGGGCCGCCGCTTCGCCGCCGCCCTCGCCGAACTCGCCGGGCGCCCCGCGCTCGCCGCCGACCTGCCGGAGGCGATGCCCGCCCACGGCGCGCTCCTCGCCGGCGACATGGCCGCGGGCGCCGACCCCGACGACTTCTTCCGCGACCGGGTGGAGGAGGTCCAGATGATGCGCGCCCGCGTCGTCCTGCTGCGCGACCGCCCCACCGGCGGCCTCACCGCCGCCCCCGCCGCCCGCGAACTCGCGCTCTCGTACGACACCGCGATCAGCGAACTGGAACCGGAGGAGGGCAGCGACCTGGAGACCCTCGCGGAACTGATCGCCGTCACGGATTTCGCCGCCGTTTACCTGGGCCTCGCCTCCCGGGCCTGACCCGGACCGACGCTTTCCCCGGCCGGACGACGGCACCCGGCCGCACCGCCCCGCCCCGGACCGCGTAAAGCCCGCGCCCCGACCGCGCCCGACCGCGTACAGCCCACGTACCGCCCGCGTACCGAAAGAATTCCTCATGGACCGCCTCACCAACACCATCCGCCCCTACGCCTGGGGCTCCACCACGGCCATCCCGCAGCTCATCGGCGCGGCGCCGACTGGTGAACCCCAGGCCGAGATGTGGATGGGCGCCCACCCCGGCGCCCCCTCCCGCACCGAGCGCGGCCCGCTGAACGAGGTCATCGACGCACACCCGGCCGACGAACTGGGCGCCGAGGCGGTCGAGAAGTTCGGCCCCCGCCTCCCATTCCTCCTGAAGCTGCTCGCCGCGGGCGCGCCCCTCTCACTCCAGGTGCACCCCAACCTCCAACAGGCCAAGGAGGGTTACGAAGCCGAGGAGGCGAAAGGCGTACCGATCATCGCGCCCGACCGCAACTACAAGGACGCCAACCACAAGCCCGAACTGATCTGCGCCCTCACGCCGTTCGACGGCCTGTGCGGCTTCCGCGCCCCCGAGGAAGCGGCGAAGCTCCTCGAGGGCCTCGGCGTCGACAGCCTCAAGCCGTACGCCGACCTGCTGCGCGCCCACCCCGAGGAGGCGGCGCTGCGCGAGGTCCTCACCGCCGTGCTCAGCGCGGACCCGGCCGAGATGGAGCGCACCGTCACCGACGCCACGGCCGCAGCCCAGCGCCTCGGCGGCGTCTACGAGCCGTACGCGGGCATCGCCCACCACTACCCGGGCGACCCGGGCGTCATCGCGGCGATGCTGCTCAACCACGTACAACTCCAGCCCGGCGAAGCCCTCTTCCTCGGCGCCGGCGTCCCGCACGCGTACCTCGACGGCCTCGGTGTCGAGATCATGGCCAACTCCGACAACGTGCTGCGCTGCGGCCTCACCCCCAAGCACGTCGACGTGCCCGAGCTGCTGCGCATCGTCCGCTTCGAGGCCACCGACCCCGGCGTGCTGCGCCCCGAGGCATCCCCGGACGGCGAAGAGGTCTACGACACCCCCATCGACGAGTTCCGCCTCTCGCGCTTCGTCCTGCCCGAGGGCGGCGCCGACCACGACCTGACGGCCCCGACCCCGCAGATCCTGCTCTGCACGGCGGGCACCGTCCGGGCCGGTGAACTGACGCTCGCGCCGGGCGAGTCGGCGTTCGTCCAGGCGGGCGAAAAGGTCAATGTGTCCGGTTCCGGCACTCTCTTCCGCGCGACGGTGGTGGCCTGAGAGGCAACTGGGGCGTCCCGTGCTGCAACAATGACCCACCGCGCACGGGACGTACGCAGACCCTCGAAAGGACACCAGGAACGACATGAGTGCTTCAGGCGGAGCCAAGGCGATCGTTGCGGCGCTGGCCGCCAACCTAGCGATCGCGGTAGCGAAATTCGTGGCGTTCCTCTTCAGTGGCTCCTCGTCGATGCTCGCCGAGTCGGTCCACTCGCTCGCCGACTCCGGCAACCAGTTCCTGCTGCTGCTCGGCGGCAAGAAGGCGCAGCGCGAGGCCACCCCGCAACACCCCTTCGGGTACGGCCGCGAGCGCTACATCTACGCCTTCCTGGTCTCGATCGTGCTCTTCTCGGTCGGCGGCATGTTCGCCGTCTACGAGGGCTACGAGAAGATCAGCCACCCGCACGACCTGGAGCACTGGTACTGGCCGGTCGGCGTCCTCGTCTTCGCGATCATCGCGGAGGGCTTCTCCTTCCGTACGGCCATCAAGGAGTCCAACGCGCTGCGCGGGAAGCTCACTTGGGGCCAGTTCATCAAGCGCGCCAAGGCGCCCGAGCTGCCCGTCGTCCTCCTGGAGGACTTCGGCGCGCTCATCGGTCTGATCCTCGCGCTCGGCGGCGTCGGCCTCACCCTCGCCACCGGCGACGCCGTCTGGGACGGCATCGGCACGCTCTGCATCGGTGTCCTGCTGATCGCCATCGCGATCGTCCTCGCCCTGGAGACCAAGTCGCTGCTGCTCGGCGAGGCCGCCGGTGCCGACGAGGTCGCGAAGATCGAGAAGGCGGTCGTCGACGGCGAGACCGTCACCGGCCTGATCCACATGCGCACGCTCCACCTCGGCCCCGAGGAGCTCCTCGTCGCCGCGAAGATCTCCGTGCAGCACGACGACACGGCCACCGAGGTCGCCCGCGCCATAAACGAAGCCGAGGCCCGCATCCGCGCCGCCGTCCCGATCGCCCGCGTGATCTACCTCGAGCCCGACATCTACAGCGAGACCGAGGCCGCGAAGGGCTCCGACCCGGAGGCCCGCCCCGGCGGCCCGACGCCGACGCCGGAGCACTGAGCGCTTCTCGTACGCGAGTGGGGGCGCGCCGAGAACATCGGCGCGCCCCCACCTGCGTACCGGGGCGTGAGACCGAGGCGATCCGCGGCCCCGCCCCATGGCCGTGACCGGACGCGACCTCTCCGTGGACGGGGCCGGCGAGTACGCTTTCGCCGGCCCCGTCCACGTATCGGCTCCGTCCTACTGAACCTCCGCCAGCACCCGCAGGATCGCCGCCTCGTCCGGCGCCGCCTGGAGCCGCGCCCGGAAGTCCGTGTCCATGAGCTTGCGCGACAGCAGCGCCAGGATCCGCAGGTGCTCGTCGCCCGCCGCCGCCTCCGGCACCGAGATCATGAACACCAGCTTGGCCTTCGTGCCGTCGAGCGAACCCCACTCGATGCCCTCGTCGGACCGGGCGAAGCCGACGACCGGGGCGGTCACCGCGTCCGTCTTGGCGTGCGGGATGGCGATCTCCTCGCCGAGCCCGGTCGTGCCCTGCTCCTCACGGCGCAGCGCGGTCCGTACGAGCTCCTCCTCGTCGGCGACCTTGCCGGTGCGGGCGGCGAGCCCCGCCATCTCGCGGATCGCCGCCTCCTTGTCCTGGGCGTCCAGCCGCACCTTGACGGTCCGGCCGGTGAGGTAGCCGGAGAGGACCTCGGGCTGCTGATCGGCCTCGGGGGCATCGGCCACCGAGGCATCGGCCTCGGCCGCACCTGCCGCGGTGGAGCCGGCCGCGGCCGCCTGGAGCGACGCGGTGGCGGACGTGGAGGCGACCGTCGCCGTGGCGTGCGCCGCGGGCGCGCTCTCGGCGGCGACGGCCGGAACCGCACCGGCCAGGGCGGGCTCGGCGGGCTGCGCGGACCCGGTGGACTCGGCGGGCCCGGCGGACCCGGCCGAGTCCGCCGCGGCCTGCTTGGCGGCGGAACGGCGGTTGCTCAGGCCGACGAGCGCGTTCGTCGTCAGCGCGGTGACCACGGTGCCCGCGACGATCGCGAGGAAGAACCAGGCGAGCCCGCTGATCGCGCCGAACACCGCGACGATCGGCCCACCGTGCGGCACGGAGTCCTCGACCCCGGCGAGCCCCGCGATCGCACCGGCGACCGCGCCACCCAGCATGTTCGCCGGAATGACCTGCGCCGGACGCGCCGCCGCGAACGGGATCGCGCCTTCGGAGATGCCGAAACAGCCCATGAACAGCGCCGCGATACCGGCCTCCTGCTCCTGCTGCGTATAGAGCTTGCGACGGATCATCGTGGCCAGGCCCTGGCCGAGCGGCATCACCGGGATCGCCGCGGCGGCCATACCCATGACCGCGTTGTTCGTCCCGATCAGACCGACGGCGAACAGGAACGCCGTCTTGTTCACCGGACCGCCCATGTCGAACGCGATCATGAGACCGATCAGCGCCCCGAGCAGCACCGCGCTCGACCCGGTCATCCCGCCGAGGAAGTCGGTGAGGTGCGTGAACACCCAGGAGATCGGGCCGCCGAGGATGTAGATGAAGGCGAGACCGACGGCCAGCGTGGACGCGATGGGCACCACGATGATCGGCATGATCGGCTGGATGGCCTTCGGAACCTTGATCTTCCGGATCGCGAGCACCAGATAGCCCGCGAGGAAACCGGTCACGATGGCGCCGAGGAAACCGGCGTTCGCGTCGGAGCCGTAGATGCTGGCGTCGGCGGCGAGGAAGCCGCCGATCATGCCCGGCACGAGCGCGGGCCGGTCACCGAGCGCGAAGGCGATGTAGCCGGAGAAGATCGGCAGCATCAGCTTGAAGCCGAGCGTGCCGAGCGCGTTGACGTTGAACCAGAACGTGTCCTTGGGGATCTGGATCCCGTCCGGCGTCGCATGCCCGCCGATCGCCAGCGACACGGCGATCAGCAGCCCACCGACCACCACGAACGGGATCATGAAGCTGACCCCGTTCATCAGCGCCTTGTACGCCGCGCTGCGCTCCTTGCCACCGGACGCCGCGGCCTCCCGCGCCGCGCCGTCCCCCGAACCGTGCACGGGCGCGCTCTGCACGCGCTCGATCAACTGCTCGGGGTGGCTGATGCCCTCGGACACCCCCACCGACAACACCCGCTTCCCGGCGAACCGGGCTCGGTCGACGTCCTTGTCCGCGGCGATGATGATGCCGTCGGCGGCTTTGACATCGTTGTCGGTGAGAACGTTCTCGGCCCCGATGGACCCTTGCGTCTCCACCTTCATGTCGATACCGGCGGCATCCGCTGCCTGCTGCAGCTTCTCCGCCGCCATGTAGGTGTGCGCGATGCCGGTCGGACATGCGGTCACCGCGAGCAGCTTCAACTTCTTCCGCTGCTCGACGGCCCCTCCGCCCGCGTGGGGGTCGGCCGGACTGGTCACGTGGCTCTCCTTCAAGCGTTTCCGTGCAAGAGCGCGCAAATCTTTGCGGCTGTAACAGCATGGTGCAACACGTACGCACACCCCCGACACCGCAAAGGTCCCGGATCCCCTGGTCCCTGGTCATGTGTCCCACGTGACGGAACGGGAACGCCCGGATCAGGAGGCGGGCTGGGTCCAACTGGGCCGATCGGTGTAGCTTTGTGATGAGCCAGACGTCGCTGCTGATGGCGGTCGGGCGGCCCGTACGCCGGGTCGACCCGAGGGAGAGAGGGCCTCCGACGGACTGCGCCGCGAGCGTTCAGGGGACACTTGTCCCAGGACGCCGCAGGTCAGCCATGCGCGCCGGCGCCCGTACCGCGGGCAGGCGCGTCAGCCCACCTCGACCGACTGCAACAGCACCGAGGAGCAGCTCACTTATGACTTCTGTCGCCAACCGACAGGACCAGGACTTCAAGGTCGCCGACCTCTCCCTCGCCGCCTTCGGCCGCAAGGAGATCACCCTCGCCGAGCACGAGATGCCCGGCCTCATGGCGATCCGCAAGGAGTACGCCGACGCTCAGCCCCTCGCGGGCGCCCGCGTCACCGGCTCCCTCCACATGACGGTCCAGACGGCCGTCCTCATCGAGACCCTCGTCGCGCTCGGCGCCGACGTCCGCTGGGCGTCCTGCAACATCTTCTCCACGCAGGACCACGCCGCCGCGGCCATCGCCGTCGGTCCGAACGGCACGCCGGACAACCCCCAGGGCGTCCCCGTCTTCGCCTGGAAGGGCGAGACGCTGGAGGAGTACTGGTGGTGCACGGAGCAGGCCCTGACCTGGCCGAACACGCCCACCGGCGGCCCCAACATGATCCTCGACGACGGTGGTGACGCCACCCTCCTCGTCCACAAGGGCGTCGAGTACGAGAAGGACGGCAAGGTCCCCTCGCCCGACACCGCCGAGTCCGACGAGCACCGCGTCATCCTCCAGCTCCTGAACCGCACGATCTCCAACGGTTCGCAGAAGTGGACCCAGCTCGCCTCCGAGATCCGCGGCGTGACGGAGGAGACGACGACGGGTGTGCACCGGTTGTACGAGATGCACCGGGACGGCTCCCTCCTCTTCCCCGCGATCAACGTGAACGACGCGGTGACGAAGTCGAAGTTCGACAACAAGTACGGCTGCCGGCACTCGCTGGTGGACGGCATCAACCGGGCCACGGACGTTCTCATCGGCGGCAAGACCGCGCTGGTGTGCGGGTACGGCGATGTGGGCAAGGGCTGTGCGGAGTCGCTGCGCGGTCAGGGCGCGCGTGTGATCGTGACCGAGGTCGACCCGATCTGCGCGTTGCAGGCGGCGATGGACGGTTTCCAGGTGACGACGCTGGACGAGGTCGTCGACCAGGTCGACATCTTCGTCACGACGACCGGCAACAAGGACATCATCATGGCCTCGGACATGGCCAGGATGAAGCACCAGGCGATCGTCGGGAACATCGGTCACTTCGACAACGAGATCGACATGGCCGGTCTGGCGAAGATCGAGGGCATCGTCAAGGACGAGGTCAAGCCGCAGGTCCACACGTGGACGTTCCCGGACGGCAAGGTGATCATCGTGCTGTCCGAGGGGCGTCTGCTGAACCTGGGCAACGCGACGGGTCACCCGTCGTTCGTGATGTCCAACTCGTTCGCGGACCAGACGCTGGCCCAGATCGAGCTGTTCACCAAGCCCTCGGAGTACCCGACCGACGTGTACGTGCTGCCCAAGCACCTCGACGAGAAGGTCGCCCGTCTGCACCTGGACGCGCTCGGCGTGAAGCTGACGACGCTGCGCCCGGAGCAGGCCGCGTACATCGGTGTCGAGGTCGAGGGCCCGTACAAGCCGGACCACTACCGCTACTGAGCCCGCGCACCCGCCGGGCACGCCTCCGCTGAGCACTCGCCTGTTCAGCAGGCGTCCCGGCACCGCGCACCAGCCGCCCGTCGGCTGAACCGCTTCGCAGGACAGGCCCCCGCACCCCCGTGTCGGGGGCCTGTCCCTTGCCCGGCCCACACCGCTGGCTACGGTGGACTCGTCCTTCGACGCCCGCCTGCCCGCACCCGACGGCGGCCGTCACCAGGCCAGACAGAGGACCCCACGAACGCCATGCCCCGCGGCCGTTATTCGCTTCACGATCTGCACGATCACACCCCCCTCGGCGAAGAGCACTTCCAGTGCGCGCCCGGCCCCTCCGGCTGGCGCTACGTAGCGCAACGAACCACCCCCTCCGGCGAGCACGCCGGCTCGATCGACCTCGCCCTCGACGAACTCGGCCGCCCCATCCGCGTCGAAGTGAATGCCTCGAGCTGGCAGGTGCGAGGCGCCGCCATCGACGGCGTCACCTGGGTCCGCACCGACCCCACCGGCACTCACGCCACTGAAGGAAACGCCCCCGCGCACGCGTTCACGGGCACGTCCCCCGCGTTCCTCATCGCCACCGCCCGTCTGCTCCGCCTCACCCCCGCTTCCCCCGCGACCCGCGTCCGCCTCGTCGCGCTGACGGACCCCGTCCTCGCCCCCCGCACCGTGGACCAGTCCTGGACCTTGCTGAACAGCGAAGCACACGCCACTGACAACGGACCTCTGACCGTGGACGAATACCAGGTCACAGCCCTGGACACGGGGGAGCAGCAGGCGGTCCACATCGCTGGCGACGTGGTCCTCGCGGCCCCCGGCATCGAGCTGGAGGACCTGGAGAACCCGCCGTCGACGTTCCGCTGACGCCGCGCACTCAGGCCGGCGGCGCGAACCCGGTGGCCGGTCCGTCCGAACTCCCGGACTGGGGCGTGGGGTTGTCGGCCGGGGCTGCGGGCGCCGCCGAGGGCTGCCCGCCGTACGGCCCGGGGGCAGAGTCCGGGCCCGGAGTACCAGGAGGCACGTAAACAGCGGCGGGCGGAACGGGGCCCGCGGCCTGCGCAGCCCCGTGAGCGCCCGCACCGTTCGGCGCACTCGATGCGAAGGCCCGTTGCGCCTCCCGCGACTGCCGCTCGTGCGTCACGGCGGCGAGGAACGCGGCGGGCGGCATGTCACTCGGCACCGGCGCCCCCGCGTGCGCGGCGAGCTCGTGCGCCAGCCGCTCGGCCATGCCCCACCCGACCTGCGGGTCCAACTGCCCCATCCGCGTCAGGTACTGCCGCACCGCGAGCCACAGCGGTTCCGGCACGGCCGACAGATCCAGCTCCGCGAACCGCCCCACCAGCCACGGCGGAGGAGGCGGCACGAACGCCATCTGCCCGGCCGGCACCCTCTCCCGTACGACGAGGGTCCCCGCGAAGACGTCCCCGACCCGGCGCCCCCGTGCCGACACCAGGGACGCGATGCACGCCACGACCCCGAACGTCATGAGGATCTCCACGACCCCGACGGCTCCTCGCACCAGCGCGTGCCGGAACCGGATCGGCCCGCCGTCGTCCCGCACGACGCGCAGCCCGCACGCGAGCTTCCCCAACGACCTGCCGTGGCTCAACGTCTCCACCGCGATCGGGATCCCCACCAGCACCAACAGGAAGCTCGCCACCGCGACAGCCGCGACCGCGGCATCGTCGAGCGACGAGGTCGTCGCCGCGAACACCATCGTCACCACGATGTAGACGGCGAACGCCACCGCCAGATCGATGAGCACGGCAAGCGCCCGACTCGGCAACTTCGCCGGCCGCAGCTCCAGCGCCACCGCCTCACCCGTCACCAGCTCACTCACGCCGGCCACCCACCCTTCAACGAGCTGCCCCAGGAACCGCCAGTCTGCCAAGCTGAAGGCACATCGCGCCGAACAGGTGCCGGAAAGCGAGGAGCAGCAGACCGGATGGACCTCGACGTCTTCGTGTCCGCCCACCGAGCCGAGTGGGACCGCCTGGACGCTCTGCTGCGCCGCCGACGCCGGCTCACCGGCGCGGAAGCGGACGAACTGGTGACCCTCTACCAGCGCACCGCCACCCACCTCTCGCTCATCCAGTCGAGCGCACCGGACCCCCGAATCATCGGCCGCCTCACTCAACTCGTGGCACGCGCGCGTAGTGCCGTGACGGGCACCCGCCGCGCCTCCTGGCGCGACGTGACGCGCTTCCTGACCCACGGATTCCCCGCGGCGGTCTACAGAGCACGTCACTGGTGGGTCCCCACCGCACTGATATCGACTGCCGTGGCCGCCCTCATCGGCTGGTGGATTGGCACCCACCCCGACGTCCAGGCCTCCATCGCGGCCCCCTCCGAACTGCGCGAGATGACCCGCCCCGGAGGCCAGTACGAGACGTACTACTCCAGCCACCCGGCGGCGTCGTTCGCCGCCCAGGTCTGGACGAACAACGCCCAGGCCGCCGCCATGTGCCTGGTCCTCGGCATCTTCTTGGGACTGCCAGTCCTGTGGATCCTCTTCCAGAACATGCTCAACGTAGGTGTGGGCATCGGCCTGATGTCGTCCGTCGGCCGCCTCGACACCTTCCTCGGACTGATCCTTCCGCACGGCCTGCTCGAACTGACCGCGGTCTTCGTGGCCGCCGGCACCGGCCTGCGCCTGGGCTGGACAGTGATCGACCCAGGTCCGCGCACGCGGAGAACCGCCCTAGCCGAAGAGGCGCGCGCCGCGCTGGGCATGGCCATCGGCCTGGCCCTGGTCCTCTTCATCTCCGGCGCCATCGAAGGCTTCGTCACCCCCTCCGGCCTCCCCACCTGGGCCCGCATCGCCATCGGCATCGCGGCAGAACTCGCCTTCCTGGCGTACGTCTACGTCCTCGGTGGCAGGGCGGCCCGGGAGGGCGAAACGGGAGACGTAGCCACGGACGAACGCAGCGCGCTTCTGCCGACGGCTGCCTGATGTGCGTTCGCCGTCGCTGACCTGCTAGTCTCCTCTTCGCCCCGGAAAGACCGTTGACACGGCCAGACCGGGGAGGTAGATTCGAACAGTTGCCCCGAACTCGACAGGTTCGATCGCAACCGTTATTATCTACCGCGCTTCACGAAATTCAATTCTTCGAGAAGCCCTCCGATTAATCAGAATCTCAAGCCGGTCAGACCGGCCCCAAACTTCTGATAAAGTCGGTCCCGCCGAAAGGCAAAGACCCTCCAACGGCCACCGGAAATGAATTCCGAACCGGAAACGGAACGGAAAACGGATCTGGTAGGGTTGGAAACACGAAATACCGAAGGGAAGCGCCTGGAGGAAAGCCCGAGAGGGTGAGTACAAAGGAAGCGTCCGTTCCTTGAGAACTCAACAGCGTGCCAAAAATCAACGCCAGATATGTTGATACCCCGTCTCCAGCATCCGCTGGGACGAGGTTCCTTTGAAAAGTCCTTCTTCGGAAGGCACACAGCGAGGACGCTGTGAACGGTCGGATTATTCCTCCGACTGTTCCGCTCTCGTGGTGTCACCCCGATTACGGGGAAACATTCACGGAGAGTTTGATCCTGGCTCAGGACGAACGCTGGCGGCGTGCTTAACACATGCAAGTCGAACGATGAAGCCCTTCGGGGTGGATTAGTGGCGAACGGGTGAGTAACACGTGGGCAATCTGCCCTTCACTCTGGGACAAGCCTTGGAAACGAGGTCTAATACCGGATAACACTCTCCTCCTCCTGGGGGTGGGTTAAAAGCTCCGGCGGTGAAGGATGAGCCCGCGGCCTATCAGCTTGTTGGTGAGGTAATGGCTCACCAAGGCGACGACGGGTAGCCGGCCTGAGAGGGCGACCGGCCACACTGGGACTGAGACACGGCCCAGACTCCTACGGGAGGCAGCAGTGGGGAATATTGCACAATGGGCGAAAGCCTGATGCAGCGACGCCGCGTGAGGGATGACGGCCTTCGGGTTGTAAACCTCTTTCAGCAGGGAAGAAGCGAAAGTGACGGTACCTGCAGAAGAAGCGCCGGCTAACTACGTGCCAGCAGCCGCGGTAATACGTAGGGCGCAAGCGTTGTCCGGAATTATTGGGCGTAAAGAGCTCGTAGGCGGCTTGTCACGTCGATTGTGAAAGCTCGGGGCTTAACCCCGAGTCTGCAGTCGATACGGGCTAGCTAGAGTGTGGTAGGGGAGATCGGAATTCCTGGTGTAGCGGTGAAATGCGCAGATATCAGGAGGAACACCGGTGGCGAAGGCGGATCTCTGGGCCATTACTGACGCTGAGGAGCGAAAGCGTGGGGAGCGAACAGGATTAGATACCCTGGTAGTCCACGCCGTAAACGGTGGGCACTAGGTGTGGGCAACATTCCACGTTGTCCGCGCCGCAGCTAACGCATTAAGTGCCCCGCCTGGGGAGTACGGCCGCAAGGCTAAAACTCAAAGGAATTGACGGGGGCCCGCACAAGCAGCGGAGCATGTGGCTTAATTCGACGCAACGCGAAGAACCTTACCAAGGCTTGACATACACCGGAAACGTCCAGAGATGGGCGCCCCCTTGTGGTCGGTGTACAGGTGGTGCATGGCTGTCGTCAGCTCGTGTCGTGAGATGTTGGGTTAAGTCCCGCAACGAGCGCAACCCTTGTTCTGTGTTGCCAGCATGCCCTTCGGGGTGATGGGGACTCACAGGAGACCGCCGGGGTCAACTCGGAGGAAGGTGGGGACGACGTCAAGTCATCATGCCCCTTATGTCTTGGGCTGCACACGTGCTACAATGGCCGATACAATGAGCTGCGATACCGCAAGGTGGAGCGAATCTCAAAAAGTCGGTCTCAGTTCGGATTGGGGTCTGCAACTCGACCCCATGAAGTTGGAGTTGCTAGTAATCGCAGATCAGCATTGCTGCGGTGAATACGTTCCCGGGCCTTGTACACACCGCCCGTCACGTCACGAAAGTCGGTAACACCCGAAGCCGGTGGCCCAACCCCTTGTGGGAGGGAGCTGTCGAAGGTGGGACCGGCGATTGGGACGAAGTCGTAACAAGGTAGCCGTACCGGAAGGTGCGGCTGGATCACCTCCTTTCTAAGGAGCACTTCTAAGCCAAGCTTGCTTGGTTCAGAGGCCACTACGTCGGCAAACGTTCGACGGTGGTTGCTCATGGGTGGAACGTTGATTATTCGGCACACTTGACCTGCTCTGGTCGCGAGTACTGCTTCGGCGTGGAAAGCGAGATGGAGGGGCGAGGGTGTCGGGCACGCTGTTGGGTGTCTGAGGGCGCGGGCTTGTCCCGATCCTCGATGCCGGCCCCGGTAAAAATCTGCTTCGGTGGGTTGTGACGGGTGGTTGGTCGTTGTTTGAGAACTGCACAGTGGACGCGAGCATCTGTGGCCAAGTTTTTAAGGGCGCACGGTGGATGCCTTGGCACCAGGAACCGATGAAGGACGTGGGAGGCCACGATAGTCCCCGGGGAGTCGTCAACCAGGCTTTGATCCGGGGGTTTCCGAATGGGGAAACCCGGCAGTCGTCATGGGCTGTCACCCGCTGCTGAATATATAGGCAGTGTGGAGGGAACGCGGGGAAGTGAAACATCTCAGTACCCGCAGGAAGAGAAAACAACCGTGATTCCGGGAGTAGTGGCGAGCGAAACTGGATGAGGCCAAACCGTATACGTGTGAGACCCGGCAGGGGTTGCGTGTGCGGGGTTGTGGGATCTCTCTTCCATCGTCTGCCGGCGATGGGACGAGTAAGAAACCGTTGATGTAGGCGAAGGACATGCGAAAGGTCCGGCGTAGAGGGTAAGACCCCCGTAGCTGAAACGTTAGCGGCTCGTTTGAGAGACACCCAAGTAGCACGGGGCCCGAGAAATCCTGTGTGAATCTGGCGGGACCACCCGTTAAGCCTAAATATTCCCTGGTGACCGATAGCGGATAGTACCGTGAGGGAATGGTGAAAAGTACCGCGGGAGCGGAGTGAAATAGTACCTGAAACCGTGTGCCTACAAGCCGTGGGAGCGTCGCGCAAGGAACTTGTTCCTTGCGTCGTGACTGCGTGCCTTTTGAAGAATGAGCCTGCGAGTTTGCGGTGTGTTGCGAGGTTAACCCGTGTGGGGAAGCCGTAGCGAAAGCGAGTCCGAATAGGGCGGTATAGTAGCGCGCTCAAGACCCGAAGCGGAGTGATCTAGCCATGGGCAGGTTGAAGCGGAGGTAAGACTTCGTGGAGGACCGAACCCACCAGGGTTGAAAACCTGGGGGATGACCTGTGGTTAGGGGTGAAAGGCCAATCAAACTCCGTGATAGCTGGTTCTCCCCGAAATGCATTTAGGTGCAGCGTCGTGTGTTTCTTGCCGGAGGTAGAGCACTGGATAGGCGATGGGCCCTACCGGGTTACTGACCTTAGCCAAACTCCGAATGCCGGTAAGTGAGAGCGCGGCAGTGAGACTGTGGGGGATAAGCTCCATGGTCGAGAGGGAAACAGCCCAGAGCATCGACTAAGGCCCCTAAGCGTACGCTAAGTGGGAAAGGATGTGGAGTCGCAGAGACAACCAGGAGGTTGGCTTAGAAGCAGCCACCCTTGAAAGAGTGCGTAATAGCTCACTGGTCAAGTGATTCCGCGCCGACAATGTAGCGGGGCTCAAGCGTACCGCCGAAGTCGTGTCATTGCAGCAAGAGGGCCAACGCCTGCTGTGATGGGTAGGGGAGCGTCGTGTGCCGGGTGAAGCAGCACCGGAAGGTAGTTGTGGACGGTTCACGAGTGAGAATGCAGGCATGAGTAGCGATTCACACGTGAGAAACGTGTGCGCCGATTGACTAAGGGTTCCTGGGTCAAGCTGATCTGCCCAGGGTAAGTCGGGACCTAAGGCGAGGCCGACAGGCGTAGTCGATGGATAACCGGTTGATATTCCGGTACCCGCTGTGACGCGAAAGACATCGAATCCAGTGATGCTAAGGCCGTGAAACCGCCGTCCTCGTCTTTGACGTGGTTCGGAGTGGTGGAGCCGCCGGCCCAAGCTGGTAGTAGGTGAGCGATGGGGTGACGCAGGAAGGTAGTCCAGCCCGGGCGGTGGTTGTCCCGGGGTAAGGGTGTAGCCCGTCTTCCAGGTAAATCCGGGAGACATGAGGGTGAGACCTGATGCCGAGCCGATTGTGGTGAAGTGGATGATCCTATGCTGTCGAGAAAAGCCTCTAGCGAGTTTCATGGCGGCCCGTACCCTAAACCGACTCAGGTGGTCAGGTAGAGAATACCGAGGCGTTCGGGTGAACTATGGTTAAGGAACTCGGCAAAATGCCCCCGTAACTTCGGGAGAAGGGGGGCCACGTCTGGTGATGAGTCTTGCACTCTGAGCTGGGGGTGGCCGCAGAGACCAGCGAGAAGCGACTGTTTACTAAAAACACAGGTCCGTGCGAAGCCGTAAGGCGATGTATACGGACTGACGCCTGCCCGGTGCTGGAACGTTAAGGGGACCGGTTAGTCACATTTCGGTGTGGCGAAGCTGAGAACTTAAGCGCCAGTAAACGGCGGTGGTAACTATAACCATCCTAAGGTAGCGAAATTCCTTGTCGGGTAAGTTCCGACCTGCACGAATGGCGTAACGACTTCTCGACTGTCTCAACCATAGGCCCGGTGAAATTGCACTACGAGTAAAGATGCTCGTTTCGCGCAGAAGGACGGAAAGACCCCGGGACCTTTACTACAGTTTGATATTGGTGTTCGGTTCGGCTTGTGTAGGATAGGTGGGAGACTGTGAAGCGGCCACGCCAGTGGTTGTGGAGTCGTCGTTGAAATACCACTCTGGTCGTGCTGGATGTCTAACCTGGGTCCGTGATCCGGATCAGGGACAGTGTCTGATGGGTAGTTTAACTGGGGCGGTTGCCTCCCAAAGGGTAACGGAGGCGCCCAAAGGTTCCCTCAGCCTGGTTGGTAATCAGGTGTTGAGTGTAAGTGCACAAGGGAGCTTGACTGTGAGACCGACGGGTCGAGCAGGGACGAAAGTCGGGACTAGTGATCCGGCGGTGGCTTGTGGAAGCGCCGTCGCTCAACGGATAAAAGGTACCCCGGGGATAACAGGCTGATCTTCCCCAAGAGTCCATATCGACGGGATGGTTTGGCACCTCGATGTCGGCTCGTCGCATCCTGGGGCTGGAGTCGGTCCCAAGGGTTGGGCTGTTCGCCCATTAAAGCGGTACGCGAGCTGGGTTTAGAACGTCGTGAGACAGTTCGGTCCCTATCCTCTGTGCGCGCAGGAATATTGAGAAGGGCTGTCCCTAGTACGAGAGGACCGGGACGGACGAACCTCTGGTGTGCCAGTTGTTCTGCCAAGGGCATGGCTGGTTGGCTACGTTCGGGAGGGATAACCGCTGAAAGCATCTAAGCGGGAAGCCTGCTTCGAGATGAGTATTCCCACCCACTTGATGGGGTAAGGCTCCCAGTAGACGACTGGGTTGATAGGCCAGATCTGGAAGCCCGGTAACGGGTGGAGGTGACTGGTACTAATAGGCCGAGGGCTTGTCCTCAGTTGCTCGCGTCCACTGTGTTGGTTCTGAAACCACGAACAACCGTCGTAGTCATAGGCCACGACTCCGGTTGACAGTTTCATAGTGTTTCGGTGGTCATAGCGTGAGGGAAACGCCCGGTTACATTCCGAACCCGGAAGCTAAGCCTCACAGCGCCGATGGTACTGCAGGGGGGACCCTGTGGGAGAGTAGGACGCCGCCGAACTATTTTTAGAGAAAAGCCCGGACCGGGATACGGTCCGGGCTTTTCTGCGTTTAGGGGTTCCTGGCGAAGGCCTTTTGCGGCCCCGCTGTGTCATAGGCGGCCGGCGGATTTCAGTGACAGGTATGCGTCCGCGAGGGCTGGAGCCAGGGCTGAAGGGGTCGCGTCCACGACTGTGACGCCGTGACGGGTGAGTTGTTCCGCTGTGCGGAGGCGCTCTGCCTTTGCCTGGGCTGCTGATGCGGCGTCGTAGATCGCTTCTGTGCTGCCCCTGCTCGATGCCATGGATTCGATCGCCGGGTCGGCCACCGAGGCCACGACGACGGTGTGACGCTTTGTGAGGCGTGCGAGTACGGGGAGCAGGCCCTCCTCGATGGGGGCCGCGTCCAGGGACGTAAGAAGGACGATGAGGGAGCGGCGGGGCGCTGTGTGGAGGGCGGTTGCCGTGAGGCCCCGGGCGTCGGTTTCGATGAGTTCTGGTTCCAGTGTGGCCATGGCGTTGACCAGGGCCGGGAGGACTTCGCCTGCTGTGCGGCCCTGGACCAGGGCGCGGATGCGGCGGTCGTAGGCCAGGAGGTCCACGCGGTCGCCGGCGCGGGAGGCCAGGGCTCCCAGGAGGAGTGCGGCGTCCATGGAGGCGTCGAGGCGTGGGGCGTCGCCGACCCGGCCCGCGGAGGTGCGGCCGGTGTCGAGGACGAGAAGGATGTGGCGGTCGCGTTCGGGGCGCCAGGTGCGGACGGCGACCGAGGAGTGGCGGGCTGTCGCGCGCCAGTCGATGGAGCGGGTGTCGTCGCCGGGAACGTACTCGCGGAGGCTGTCGAATTCGGTGCCTTCGCCCCTGGTCAACACGCTGGTGCGGCCGTCGAGTTCGCGTAGGCGGGCCAGTTTGGCGGGGAGGTGCTTGCGGCTGTGGAACGGCGGGAGGACGCGGACCGTCCAAGGGGCCCTGTGTGTGCCCTGACGGGTGAAGAGGCCGAGGGGGCCGAAGGAGCGGATCGTGACGCGGTCGGCCTTCCGGTCGCCCCTGCGAGTGGGCTGGAGACGGGTGGTGAGGCGGCGTCGTTCGCCCGCGGGGATGTTCACGCGGTGGCGCGATGCCTCGTACTCCGTGCCGGAGCGCCAGCTGCTCGGGGGCCAGGCGTCGCGGATCTGCGCGCGCAGGGGGCGGCGGGAGGGGTTGGTGATCGTGAGCGTGACGTCGACCGGGTCTCCGAGGCGTACGGAGGTGTCGCCGGAGCGGGTGAGGCGCAGGCGGCGTACGGGGGCGGCCAGGGCGAAGTCGCAGGCGCAGGCAAGGGCCAGGGGGGTGTTGACGGCCAGGATGCCTGTCCAGCTGGGCTCCCAGATGCCGACGGGGAGGGAGCCGAGCGCTGCGAGCAGTGCCGTACGTCCGGTCAGAGCCATGGTCGTGTCGTCCTCCGTTGGGCGTCGGGTCAGCGGGGGACGGGGACGTGGGTCAGGATCGCGTTGATGACCGAGTCCGCGGTCACGCCTTCCATCTCGGCCTCCGGGCGCAGTTGGATGCGGTGGCGGAGGGTGGGCAGGGCGAGGGCTTTGACGTCGTCGGGGGTGACGTAGTCGCGGCCGGTCAGCCAGGCCCAGGCGCGGGCCGTGGCGAGGAGGGCCGTGGCGCCGCGCGGCGAGACGCCGAGGGTGAGGGACGGGGATTCGCGGGTCGCGCGGCAGATGTCGACTACGTAGGCGGTGATCTCGGGGGAGATCGTCGTCTTGGCGACCGCTGTGCGGGCCGTTTCGAGGTCCGCTGCCGTGGCCACTGGGCGGATGCCGGCCGCTTGCAGGTCGCGCGGGTTGAAGCCGGAGGCGTGCCGGGTCAGGACGTCGATCTCGTCCTGGCGGGTGGGCAGCGGAACGTTCAACTTGAGCAGGAAGCGGTCCAGTTGGGCCTCGGGGAGGGGGTAGGTGCCCTCGTACTCGACCGGGTTCTGGGTCGCGATCACCATGAAGGGATCGGGGAGTTCGCGGGCCGTGCCGTCGACCGTGACCTGGCGTTCCTCCATCGCTTCGAGGAGGGAGGACTGGGTCTTGGGCGGGGTGCGGTTGATCTCGTCGGCGAGGACGAGGTTGGTGAAGATCGGGCCCGGCTGGAAGGAGAAGCGGGCGGTGTTCGTGTCGTAGACCAGGGAGCCCGTCACATCGCTCGGCATCAGGTCGGGGGTGAACTGGACGCGCTTGGTGTCGAGTTCGAGCGACGAGGCGAGGGCGCGGACGAGGAGGGTCTTGGCGACGCCGGGTACGCCTTCGAGGAGGACGTGGCCGCGGCAGAGCAGGGCCACGACCAGGCCCGTGACGGTGGGGTCCTGGCCGACCACGGCCTTGGCGATCTCGGTGCGCAGGGCCTCCAAGGACGCCCTTGAGCTGCGGGGATCGGTCGTGGGCCCGGCGTTGTCAGTGGTCGGGTCCATCATGTGTTCCGTACCTCTCTTTCGAGGGCGTCGAGGTGGTCGGCGAGTGCGATGAGGCTTGCGTCGGTCGCGGGTGGCGGGCCGAAGAGGAGGGCGTGCGGGTCCCGGGCGGGCGTGGGGAGTTGGCGCCCCAGGGCCGGGAGGAAGGTCTCGGGCGTGTGGGCCTGGGACACGGGGACGCCGATGAGGGGGGCCAGGCGGGTGCGGGTGGAGATACGCAGGGCCGTGGCGGCGCGGTCGCGTGCGTTCGCCTTGCGGTAGAGGCGGGCGCGGCCTTCGACGGTTTCGGAGGCGCGGATCGCGACGGGCAGACGCTCCTGGACCAGGGGGCCGAGACGGCGTGCGCGCCACAGCGCGGCGAGGGCTGCCGCGATGAAGAGCTGAAGGGTGCCCCAGAGCCAGCCCTTGGGGATCAGGTCGACGAAGCTGCGGTCGTTCTGTGCGTCGCTGGACGCCGCCTCGTCGGAGAGGGAGGGGAGGTACCAGACCAGATGAGGGTGGGAACCGAGGAGTTGCAGGGCGAGCGAGGCGTTGCCCTGCTCGTCGAGGCTTTCGTTGAGAAGGATGTCGGGGGAGCCGAGCAGGACCGTGTCGCCGTCGCCGGTGGGGGCCGGCACGCGCAGGAGCGTGGCGGAGCCATGGCTCGGGTAGCAGGCGTCGGCGCCGGCGAGCTTCGTGTCGTAGCGGTGGCCGGCGGTCGCGGCGGGGCCGGCGCGGCGGGCCGCGGGCAGCGCGCAGTCGGGGGCGAGGGCTTTCTCGGTGGCGGGCTCCGGGTCCGCGGTGACGCCGGGGGCCAGCGTGCCGGCGGCTGCAGCGCCGGGGGCGACGAGGACGGTGCGGCCGCCGGAGTCGGCGGTGGCGGCCTGCAGGTCGGCCTGCTGCCGGTCCGTGAGGAGGTCGGGGGCGGCGACCAGGAGGGTCGTGTCCGGGCCGGTCGCCGCGCGGGCGTCGGCGGTCGTGGTGACGACGCGTGTGTCGACGCCCCGGTCGGCCAGGAGTTCGGCGACGGCGCGGCTGCCGCGCTCGTCGGCGGAGCGCGGGTCGAGGGCGCCGTGCTGCTCGCCGGAGCGGATCACGGCGAGGAGGACGGCCGCGACCAGGAGGAGGACCAGGGCCAGGGCGATGCCGCGGGTTCGGGTCCAGACCTGGCGGGGCGTGGGCGTGATCGAGGTGCTCGTGTCAGGGGCCGGTGGCGGTGGTGGCGGCGCGGTGAGGGTCGTCGTGGCGGCGGGGCCGGGGTGCGCTTCGGGAGCGGGGCCCGGCTCGTGGCCCGGGTGCGGAGTCTGTTCGGTCACCGGGGTGCTCCCGCCGTGGAGGTGAGGGCGGGGGTGGTGCGTTCCACTTCGGTGTCCAGTGCGGACAGCCGCTCGTACGTCTCCCGGGACGCGGTGCGGCCGCCGTACGTGACGTCGTCGAAGTCGCGGGCGGCCGTGCGCAGCCGCTCCTCGTGCAGGGGCAGCGGGCGGGCGGCCTCGGTGGCGGCCTCGTCGGCGGTGCGGCCGGGGCGCGGATCGAGGAGGGCGCGTTCCTCGAGGGAGCGGACCAGGGCGCGCATCCGTTCCTGGACGGCCTGGTTCCAGTGGCCCTGGGCGGCGTGCGCCTCGGCGGCCGCGCGGTGTTCGGCGGCGCTGCGGGGGCGGTCGTCGAAGAGCGGGGGCGTGGAGCCGGGGGAGCGGCGCGGGGTGCCGAGGCGCCACCACAGGGCGGCGACCACGGCGGCGACGGCCAGCAGGATCACGAGCAGGCCGACCGTGCCGCCGGGGGTGGCGCCGGACGCGGCGGAGAACAGCTCGTCGATCCAGTCCCAGAACTTGTTCAGGGCGCGGATGAACCAGTTCGGGTCGTCCTGCTGGTACGCGGGCTTGGACAGCTCGCGCCGCGCCGCCTCGCGCGCGGGGGCGCGCGAGATCGTCACCGGCGGCTCGTCGCCCCCGGCGAGCACCGACGAGACCGTCGCGTGGAGCACTCCCCCCAGTGCGCTCACCCCATCAGCTCCCCGTGGCGGCGTCGGAGCCGGACCCGTAGCCGCTCAGGCCCGCGGCGCGGGCGAGTTCGAGGTCGAGGGCTTCGCGGCGGATACGGCGGTCGATGTAGAGCAGTACCGTGACACCGGCCGTGATCGGGAAGGTGATGGTGGAGCCGACCACCGAGCCGATGCCCGTGACGATGAGGAACGCCCAGCCGAGGCTCCCGCCGCTCTCCAGCAGGCCGGCGAAGCCGTCTCCGCTGACCACACCGGCGATGACGGTGAACGGCACGAGGATGATCTGCGAGATGATCGCGGCGATCAGGGACGCCAGGATCGTGATGCCGAAGACGCGCCACCAGGAGCCGCGGACGAGCTTGGCGGAGCGGCCCATGGCCTTGCGGATGGTCTGCTTCTCCAGCATCAGCGCGGGCGAGGCCAGCGACAGGCGGATCATCAGCCAGATCGTCACCGCGAAGCCGGCGAGACCGCCGATGATGCCGAGCGCGACGCCGCCGTCGGGGGAGCCGAGGACGCCGACGAGGATGCCGGGGGCGACGGACACGAGCATGACCGCGGCGGCGATCAGGGGAAGCAGCAGCGTCAGGCCGAGCAGCCGCAGGAGCTGGGGCCTGGCGTCGCGCCAGGCTTCCCCGATGGTGACGGGCCGGCCGAGCACGGCGTGGCTGGTGACCGTCGTCAGCAGGGCCGTCGCGACGATCGTGCCGAGCAGCGTGACGATGGCGACGACGCCGGAGCCGATCAGGAGCGCGCCGAGGGCGCTGAAGATCTCGCGCGGGGTGGCGTCGGGGTCGTCGAGGGTCGTGTTGGTCGCTGCGTCGTTGAGGACGAAGCCCTGCAGGAGGACCGTCAGGAGCTGGGTGATCACGGCGACGGTCAGCGAGATGCCGAGGACGGTGCGCCAGTAGGTGCGCATCGTCGACACCGCGCCGTCGAGGATCTCGCCGACGCCGAGCGGGCGCAGCGGGATGACGCCGGGCTTCGCTGCCGGGGGCCTGCCCTGCCAGCCGCCGCCCCAGCCGGGGTAGCCGCCGCCGGGGCCGCCCGGCCCCTGGCCGTAGCCGCCGTGTCCGCCCTGGTTGCCCCAGCCCTGGTTGCCCCAGCCCTGGTTGCCCCAGCCCTGACCGCCCTGGCCCTGGCCGGGGGCCGGCGGGGGCGGGGGAGGCGTCTGGCCGGGGCCGGAGGGCGCGGACCACTGGGCGGGCGGCGGCTGTTCCTTGGACCACTTCGGGCCCTGGCCGGCGGAGTCCTGCGGGGTCGCGTCCTGCGGACCGCTGCCCTGTGCGTCGCCGCTCTGGCCGGGACCGTCCTGGCGGTTGCCGTCCGGGCCGTCGGAGGGGGCAGATCCGGGCGATGCCCAGCCCGGAGTGTCGTTCATCGTCGCTCCTTCACAGTGCCCGTCCGCGGTCGCGGCAGCAGGTTGGCTGCCATCGTGCCATGGGGCGGGTGCCGGATGACCGGCCCCGGTAAGGGCTGCACGCCTTCAATTGTCGGGTCGGTCCGGGGCAGACTGGGCGGATGGCTGATCAGTACGCGCAATCCGGCGAGGACATACGGCCCATCGACGGCAAACAGCCCGAGGCCGTCGACATTCCGACGATCCGTTGGGAGGAACCGGCAGAGGGCCCGGTACTGGTGCTCCTCGACCAGACGCGGTTGCCCGCGGAAGAGGTCGAGCTCGTGTGCACGGACCCGCAGGCACTGGTGCAGGCGATCCGGACCCTGGCGGTGCGCGGTGCGCCGGTGCTCGGCGTCGCGGGCGCGTACGGGGTGGCGCTCGCGGCGGCCCGCGGCTTCGACGTGGAGGAAGCGGCGGAGGCGCTGGCGGAGGCGCGGCCCACCGCGGTGAATCTGGCGTACGGGGTGCGCAGGGCGCAGCAGGCGTACCGGGCCGCGTTCGTGGGAGGCGCGGGCGACGGGGCGCAGGGGCTGGAGCGGGCCGCCGCGGCGGCGCTCGCCGAGGCGCGGGCCCTGCACGCGGAGGACGCCGAGGCCAGCGCCCGGATGGCCGGGCAGGGGCTGCGGCTGCTGGACGAGCTGGTGCCCGGTGGCAACCACCGCATCCTGACGCACTGCAACACCGGGGCGCTGGTCTCCGGCGGTGAGGGCACGGCCTTCGCGGTGGCGCTCGCCGCGCACCGGGCGGGGCGGTTGCGGCGGCTGTGGGTGGACGAGACGCGTCCGCTGTTGCAGGGTGCTCGTCTGACCGCCTACGAGGCCGCGCGCAACGGGATGGCGTACACGCTGCTCACGGACAGTGCGGCGGGATCGCTGTTCGCGGCGGGTGAGGTGGACGCCGTGCTGATCGGTGCGGACCGGATCGCGGCCGACGGTTCGGTGGCCAACAAGGTGGGGAGCTATCCGCTCGCCGTGCTGGCGCGTTATCACCACGTGCCGTTCATCGTGGTCGCCCCGGTGACGACGATCGACCTGGCCACCGCGGACGGGGCCGCCATCGAGGTGGAGCAGCGGCCCGGACATGAAGTGACGGAGGTCACGGCGCCGCGGGCGCCGCTGGCCGGAGTGGAGGCAGGTGGCGGGATTCCGGTGGCACCGCTGGGAACGCAGGCGTACAACCCCGCGTTCGACGTGACGCCTCCGGAGTTGGTGACGGCGATCGTCACGGAGTGGGGCGTTGTGTCGCCTGTGACAAGTGAGGCCTTGGGTGAACTGTGTGCCAGCTCACCTCAGGTAACGATGAGCTAATGGGATGATGTGGTCCATGAAGGGACGAGTCCTTGTCGTCGACGACGACACCGCACTGGCCGAGATGCTCGGCATTGTGCTGCGTGGTGAAGGTTTTGAGCCGTCGTTCGTGGCAGACGGCGACAAGGCGCTGGCCGCTTTCCGTGAGACCAAGCCCGATCTGGTGCTGCTCGATCTGATGCTGCCGGGCCGGGACGGTATCGAGGTGTGCCGCCTGATCAGGGCGGAGTCCGGGGTGCCGATCGTGATGCTCACGGCGAAGAGCGACACCGTCGATGTGGTGGTGGGTCTCGAGTCGGGGGCCGACGACTACATCGTGAAGCCGTTCAAGCCGAAGGAGCTCGTGGCCCGTATCCGGGCGCGGCTGCGGAGGTCGGAGGAGCCCGCGCCGGAGCAGCTCGCCATCGGTGACCTGGTCATCGACGTGGCCGGGCATTCGGTGAAGCGCGAGGGTCAGCCGATCGCGCTGACGCCGCTGGAGTTCGACCTGCTGGTCGCGCTGGCGCGCAAGCCGTGGCAGGTGTTCACGCGTGAGGTGCTCCTCGAGCAGGTGTGGGGCTATCGGCACGCGGCGGACACGCGCCTGGTCAATGTGCATGTCCAGCGGCTGCGTTCCAAGGTCGAGAAGGACCCGGAGCGGCCGGAGATCGTGGTGACCGTCCGAGGTGTCGGTTACAAGGCAGGACCGAGCTGACGTGTCCCGTGACAGTGCCGCTTCGGCGCCCGGGGCCCCGGGGTCCCGCCCGGAGCGGCCTGTGGGATCGAGCTCGGGGCCGGCCGCCGCGCGCGGTTCGCGGCTGCGCCGGGCCATCGACGGCGGGCTGCTGCTCCAGGGCGGGATGAAGGGCAGCCCCGTGCTGCGCCTGTTCGCGCGCTGGGTGCGGCGTCCGCTGCTGCCCGCGATGCGGCTGTGGCGGCGGAACATCCAGCTGAAGGTCGTCGTCACGACGCTGCTGATGTCGCTCGGTGTCGTGCTGCTGCTCGGCATCGTCGTCATCGGCTCGGTGCGCAACGGGCTGCTGGACGCCAAGGTGCGGGCCTCGCAGAGCCAGGCCGAGGGCGGGTTCCGCGCGGCCAAGGACAAGGCGGACTCGGCGGCGGCCGGGATGCGGGACGGCGCGTCCGACGACAGCCGCTCCACGCTGAGCTCCAACGTGTGGATGAGTGAGCTCGTCACCCAGCTCGCCAGTGGCGGCAAGGGCGCGTTCGACGTGGTGACCCTCGGCTCCAGCGATGTCGGCAGTGGCAACGGGCGGGCGCCGCGCGGCTCCGGCGGCGTGGACCCCGACCGCAGCGTGCCCGGTGACCTGCGCGCGCAGGTGGACCGGACCGCGGGCGCCTCCCAGGAGTACACGAAGATCGTTTACGTGGGCGGCAAGGAGTCGCAGCCGGGGCTCGTCGTCGGCAAGCGGCTCAACGACCCGCGGGGCAACGCCTACCAGCTGTACTACCTGTTCCCGCTGACGCAGGAGGAGAAGTCCCTCGGCCTGGTCAAGGGGACGCTGGCGACGGCCGGGCTGTTCGTCGTCGTGCTGCTCGGGGCCATCGCCTGGCTCGTCGTACGGCAGGTGGTCACGCCCGTGCGGATGGCGGCCGGGGTCGCCGAGCGGCTCTCCGCGGGCCGCCTCCAGGAACGGATGAAGGTCACCGGCGAGGACGACATCGCGCGCCTGGGCGAGGCCTTCAACAAGATGGCGCAGAATCTGTATTTGAAGATCCAGCAGCTGGAGGATCTGTCGCGGATGCAGCGGCGGTTCGTCTCCGACGTGAGCCATGAGCTGCGTACGCCGCTGACGACGGTGCGGATGGCCGCCGACGTCATCCATGAGGCGCGGGTCGACTTCGATCCGGTGACCGCGCGGTCCGCGGAGCTGCTGGCCGACCAGCTGGACCGGTTCGAGTCGCTGCTGGCCGACCTGCTGGAGATCAGCCGGTTCGACGCGGGGGCCGCAGCGCTGGAGGCCGAGCCGATCGACCTGCGCGAGGTCGTACGGCGGGTGGTGGGCGGCGCCGAGCCGCTCGCCGAGCGCAAGGGCACGCGCGTACGGATCGTCGGTGACGAACAGCCGGTGGTCGCGGAGGCGGACGCGCGGCGCGTGGAGCGCGTGCTGCGCAACCTGGTGGTCAATGCCGTGGAGCACGGTGAGGGCAAGGACGTCGTGGTGCGGCTCGCGGCCGCGGGCGGCGCGGTCGCCGTCGCCGTGCGCGACTACGGAGTGGGGCTCAAGCCGGGCGAGGCGACTCGCGTGTTCAGCCGTTTCTGGCGGGCCGACCCGGCACGCGCGCGTACGACGGGTGGTACGGGTCTAGGGCTTTCGATCGCCCTGGAGGACGCGCGGCTGCACGGCGGCTGGTTGCAGGCGTGGGGTGAGCCGGGTGGCGGTTCGCAGTTCCGGCTGACGTTGCCGAGGACCGTGGACGAGGCGCTGCGCGGTTCGCCGATACCGCTGGAGCCGGAGGACTCGCGGCGCAACCGCGGGCTCGGTGAGGCCGGGCTGCCGGGCGCCGACGGCAGGAAGCTCGCCACGGTGCCGGCGCAGGCGCCGCCCGTACCGGCGAAGGCGCCGATCGCCCCCCGGTACGCCCAGGCGTCGGTGCCCGCCGATCCCACGGCGCTGCCCGGCAGCGGCGCGCGCGTGGTCGCGCGCGGCGGGGCGGTGAACGGGCCGCGGCAGGCGGAGGACGCCGCCGGGCACGGGGACCGGGACGGACAGCCTGAGCGGGACGAGCGGTCGGATGCGGACGAGGCGTCGGCGCGGGCACGTACGGGGCGGACGGCGGCGACGTCGCGGGGCGAGGGGAGCGACGGCAGTCGTGGATGAGCAGCGGGCGCCGCGTCAGCGGCGCGGGATGCGGGCCGGAGTGCTGGCCGGGTGCGGCGCACTCGTGCTCGCCGGATGCGCGTCGATGCCGGACAACGGAGGCCTCGAATCGGTCGAGGCCTCGCAGCGGCCGGACTCGCAGGTGCGTGTCTTCGCCCTGCCGCCGAAGGACGACGTCGGGCCCTCCGCCATCGTCGACGGCTTCCTGGAGGCGCTGACCAGCGACGATCCCTCGTACACGATCGCGCGCAAGTACCTCACCCCGCAGGCGGCGAAGAGCTGGGAGCCCGAGCAGCGGACCGTCGTGCTCGACGAGGGCCCCAGCAGGCGCCAGACGGACCGGCCGAACTCCGGGAACGACGGCCGCTCCTACCAGTTGACCGGCCATCAGGTCGCCACGGTCGACCAGCGGCAGGCCTACCAGCCGGGGGACTCGTCGTACCGGGGCGATCTGCACCTGACGCAGGTGAACACCGCGAAGGGCAAGCAGTGGCGGATCGACGCCCTCCCGGAGGGCGTGGTCCTCGGCGAGTCCGACTTCCAGCGGATCTACAGCTCCGTCAACAAGTACTACTACGCGGTGGATTCGACGTCCGGTGACGAGGCCGGGCAGCGGCGCATGGTCGCGGATCCCGTCTTCGTACGGCAGTGGACCGATCCGTTGACGGAGACCGTCACGGAGCTGCTCAGGGGGCCGACGCGCTGGCTGGACCCGGTGGTGCGGACGGCGTTCCCGACGCATGCCGCGCTGAAGAAGGGCGTCGAGTCGCTGGCGCCCGACGACGCGAACAAGCTGACGGTGCCGCTGAACGCGGCGGGCAGCAGGGCCGGGCAGGCCAAGTGCAAGGAGATGGCGGCCCAACTGCTCTTCTCACTGCGGGACCTGTCGTCGTCGAGCGTGAACGAGGTCGAACTGAAGCGGTCCGACGGCCGGTTCATGTGCGCGATGACCGAGGACGGCGCCGACGCGCTCGCGGCGCCGCGGTCCAACGGGCGGGTGCCCGACCAGTACTTCCTCGACGCCAAGGGCCGTCTGGTGCGGATGCCGGGCAAGAGCAGCTCCGCCAAGGACCCCGAGCAGGTGCCGGGGCCGCTGGGCGAGGGCGAGCAGGTGCTGCGTTCGGTGGCCGTCTCGCGCGACCAGGAGCGCGCTGCGGGCGTCTCGAACGACGGCCGGTCGCTGTACGTCGCCTCGCTGATCTCCGGCGCCTCGCTGGGGGACGCGGTCGCGCGCAGCCGTGCGAAGGCGGAGAAGGACGGCTTCACGACGCCCAGTTGGGACGGGCGCGGGGACCTGTGGGTGGCCGACCGGGACCCCAAGCACCAGCGGCTGCTGATGTTCGGGCAGGGGCAGGCCGACGAGGTGCAGGACGTCCGCGTCGAGGGGCTCGGCGAGGACGCCGCCATCGAGACGGTGAAGATGTCCGCCGACGGCGCGCGCATCGCGCTCCTCGTCGCGGAGAAGGACACCACGAAGCTGTGGATCGGGCGGGTCGAGCGACGCCCCGACGCCAACGGCGACACGGAGGTCTCGGTGACCGAACTGCGCCCGGCCGCGCCGCGCATGGAAGAGGTCACGGCCGTGTCGTGGGCGGGCGACAGCCGGCTCGTCGTGGTCGGCAGGGAGCCCGGCGGACTTCAGCAGATGCAGTACGTGCTGGCCGACGGTTCGACGCCGACCGGGCAGGCGCTGCCGGGGCTGACCCGGGTCAGCGAGATCTCGGCCTCCGACAACGACGAGCTGCCGCTGCTCGCGCACTCCGACGACGGCATCGTCCGGCTGTCCTCCGGGGCGGCGTGGCAGTCCGTGCTGAAGGACGGGACGGCTCCGGTCTACCCCGGGTAGGCGGGTGGGCTCGCGGTGCGCCCGGGTTCTGCCCGGCGTCGCACTCGTACGGGCTCAACCCCTGTTCACAACCGTCGAGTTGTCCACAGGGCGTTGTCCACAGGGGTGGCAGCGCGGCCCACGGCTCGGCACAGTGGTGGGTATGCGGGGGTGGTGGCAGGACCTCTCCGATCTGGTGCTTCCGGCCGAGTGCGCCGGCTGTGGCAGATCTCGTACGACGCTGTGCACGCGGTGCGCGGCGGCGGTGCGCGGCGCCGCCCCGGGCCGGGTGCGGCCGTCGCCCGCGCCGCCGGGGCTGCCCGTCGTGCACGGCGCCGCGCCGTACCGGGACGCGGTGCGGGCCGTCCTCCTCGCCCACAAGGAGCGGGGCACGCTCGGCCTCGCCCGGCCGCTCGGCGCGGCCCTGGCGGGGGCTGTGCGGGCCGGACTCGCGGACGGTGGGGCCCTTGGGCACGGTGGGGCCCACGGGGCGCCTGGTGGGGCTCTGGAGGCCGTGACGCTGGTC
Source organism: Streptomyces sp. BYX5S (assembly GCF_054724165.1). Taxonomy (NCBI): domain Bacteria; kingdom Bacillati; phylum Actinomycetota; class Actinomycetes; order Kitasatosporales; family Streptomycetaceae; genus Streptomyces; species Streptomyces sp. BYX5S. The sequence continues at coordinate 783,088 of NZ_CM138829.1, forward strand.
CCTGTGCCGTCGGCGGCGCGGGCCGTGCGGGCGCGCGGGCACGATCCGACGCGGCGGATGGCGTACGCGGCGGCGGCCGAGCTGCGTCGTACGGGGGTGGCGGCGCGGGTGCTCGCCGTGCTGCGGCAGAGGGGGGCGGTGGCGGACCAGGCGGGCCTGGACGCCCGGCAGCGGCTGGCCAACGTGACGGGTGCGCTGGACGTGGTGGCCGGTGGCGGTGGGCTGCTCGCCGAAGGTGGCCGGATCGTGCTGGTCGACGACCTCATGACCACCGGCGCTTCCCTGGCGGAGGCGGCTCGGGCAATAACGGTCGCGGTCAGTTCGAAGAAGGCGACCTCGGGGAAGGGGTTCGTGCAACGCAGGTCGGTTCGGGTCTCCTTCGCGGCGGGTCCGGGAAAGGCGGACGAGGGCGTCGAGATCATGTTCTCGGCGGCCGTCGTAGCCGCGTCTCCGGAATCCTTCGAAATAAACCGGAACTGACCGAGATTCTGCTTCGTTGCAGGTAGAGACAGGATTCATTCGCTCGGACGGAGGTACGTGTCAGTAGAGGGTGCCGACATCCGTCCGGGCGAGATATGTTCAGTTGTGAGGAACTCGGCAAGGAATCGCGAGAGCCGCTTCCGGCCAATGGATTGGCTTGCCAGGACATTGCAACGGGCGTTTTTCGCAATCCCCCGACACGGTGGGGTGTAGATCTTGTCCACGGGGGAGGAGGAGGTGGAAGTCACCGAGTCCGAGACTCCGGAAGTGGCCGGAGTCTGGTGCAAAAGGGAGATGCTCCGCCAAGGAGTGGAGCTATCCGGGAACGGAGTTCTGCGTGGACATCGTCGTCAAGGGCCGCAAGACCGAGGTACCAGAGCGGTTCCGTAAGCACGTGGCCGAGAAGCTGAAGCTGGACAAGATCCAGAAGCTCGACGGCAAGGTGATCAGCCTCGACGTCGAGGTGTCCAAGGAGCCCAACCCCCGGCAGGCGGACCGGTGCGACCGCGTGGAGATCACGCTGCGCACGCGTGGCCCGGTGATCAGGGCGGAAGCCGCGGCAAGCGACCCGTACGCGGCGCTGGACCTGGCCACGGACAAGCTCGACGCGCGCCTGCGCAAGCAGCACGACAAGCGGTCGTCGCGGCGCGGCAAGCGGATCTCCGCGGCGGAGGTCGCCGAGCACGTTCCGGACGCCGCCCTGCTCAACGGGGACGGCACGATCGCCCGGTCCGACGAGGCCGAGTCCGACGGCGTACCGACCAAGAAGATCGGTTCGCTCGAGGTCAAGGGTGAGGGCCCGCTCGTGGTCCGTGAGAAGACCCACGTGGCGGCGCCGATGACGCTCGACCAGGCGCTCTACGAGATGGAGCTGGTCGGGCACGACTTCTATCTGTTCGTCGACTCCGAGACGAAGGAACCCAGCGTCGTCTACCGGCGTCACGCCTACGACTACGGCGTCATCCACCTCAACACCGACCCCATGGTGTCGCAGGTCAAGAGCGCCGACGCGGGCGACGCCATCGGCGGCTGACCTCGACCGACACCCACTCAACCGGTGCCCCTGCGGCGCGTGTGCGCCCCCAGGGGCACCCTTGTGCGACCCCTTGGTGCACCGCACGGCCGTCGCGCCGGGGCGCGGCATGAAATCATGGCCGAGTCGGGTCAACCGGCGTGCTGGTGCCTCGGGTTGGCGCGGCACAGGAACATGGGCCGCGGCCTTCAGGGGGAGGAATGATGGCGGACAGCTTCGGACTGATGCGGGGCGAGGACGCCGGCGCCGGTGAGGACGGCGCCGACATGGGGCCGGATGCCGGATCCCCGCGCGAGGAGCCCATCCGGGTCCTCGTGGTGGACGACCACGCCCTGTTCCGGCGCGGCCTGGAGATCGTCCTCAAGGCCGAGGAGGACATCCAGGTCGTCGGCGAGGCGGGGGACGGGGCGGAGGCCGTGGACAAGGCGGCCGATCTGCTCCCGGACATCGTCCTCATGGACGTACGGATGCCCAAGAGAGGCGGCATCGAGGCGTGCACCTCCATCAAGGAGGTCGCACCCAGCGCCAAGATCATCATGTTGACGATCAGCGATGAGGAAGCGGATCTCTACGACGCGATCAAGGCGGGCGCGACCGGCTACCTGTTGAAGGAGATCTCGACCGACGAGGTGGCCACCGCGATTCGGGCCGTGGCCGACGGGCAGTCGCAGATCAGTCCGTCGATGGCGTCGAAGTTGCTCACCGAGTTCAAGTCGATGATCCAGCGCACGGACGAGCGCCGCCTCGTGCCCGCGCCCCGGTTGACCGACCGGGAGCTGGAGGTGCTGAAGCTGGTGGCCACGGGGATGAACAACCGGGACATCGCCAAGGAGTTGTTCATCTCGGAGAACACCGTGAAGAACCACGTGCGCAACATCCTGGAGAAGCTCCAGTTGCACTCCAGGATGGAGGCCGTGGTGTACGCGATGCGGGAGAAGATCCTGGAGATCCGCTAGCAGCGGTTCAGCGGTTCAGCGGTTCAGCGGTTCAGTGGTTCAGCGGTTCAGGTGAGTGCTTTGACGAGGGCCTGCTTCAGAGGGGCGGGTTCCATGCGTTCCACTCGTACGCTGTCGCAGCCGACCCAGCTCGCCGCTTCGAGGAGCGCCGAGGCCACCGCCGGTACGGCCTTCGGGCCCTCCAGGGAGACCTGCTTGGCGACCAGCGTGCTGCCCGCGCGCGCGGGGTCGACGCGGCCCACCAGACGGCCGCCGGACAGGACCGGCATCGTGAAGTAGCCGTGGACGCGCTTGGGCTTGGGAACGTAGGCCTCCAGGCGGTGGGTGAAACCGAAGATCCGCTCCGTACGGGCGCGCTCCCAGATCAGGGAGTCGAACGGGGACAGGAGCGTGGTGCGGTGGCGGCCGCGGGGTGTTGTCTCCAGGGCCGCGGGGTCGGCCCAGGTCGGTTTGCCGCCCCAGCCCTCCACCGTGACGGGCACCAGGCCGGTATCCTCGATCACCGCGTCGAACTGCTCGCCCTTGAGGCGGTGGTAGTCCGCGATGTCCGCGCGCGTGCCGACGCCGAGGGCCTGGCCGGCCTGGAGGACCAGGCGGCGGACGCACTCCGTGTCGTCCAGGTCGTCGTGGAGGAGGTCCGACGGGATCGCGCGCTCCGCCAGGTCGTAGATCCGCTTCCAGCCGCGGCGCTCCGTGCAGACGACGTCGCCGTACATCAGCGCGCGCTCGACGGCGATCTTGGATTCGGACCAGTCCCACCACTCGCCCTTGTTCTTCGCGCCACCCAACTCCGTGGCGGTGAGCGGGCCTTCGGTGCGCAGCTGCTTGATCACCTGGTCGTAGGCGCCGTCGGGCAGGTGGTGGTTCCAGTGGGGGCGGGCGCGGTAGGCGCGGCGGCGGAAGGCGAAGTGGGGCCATTCCTCGATGGGGAGGATGCAGGCGGCGTGGGACCAGTACTCGAAGGCGTGGGGCTGGGGGGCGGTGCCGGGTGCGGCCGGGGTGGGGGACCAGTAGGCGGCCTCGACCGCGGTGCGGGGGACTGCGCCCAGGCGGGCGTAGGGGATCAGCTCGTGGGAGCGGGCCAGTACGGAGATGGTGTCGAGCTGGACCGCTCCGAGGTGGCGCAGTACGCCACGGACGCCGGCCCTGCGGTCGGGGGCGCCGAGGAAGCCTTGGGCGCGGAGGGCGAGGCGGCGGGCTTCGTCTGCGGACAAGGCGGCGGTGGGACGCGGCGGGGTCGTCATGGGCGGAACGATAGGGGGCGGTACTGACAACGGGGTGTGGGTGTGGGTGTGGGTGCGGTGCCGCGGGGCGGGGTTCCGGGGCTTGTGGTGGGGCGGGGCGAGGTTCCGGGGCTGCGGCGGCGGGGCGGGGCCGACCGAGGGCGCTGCCCGCGCCGGGGTGCCGCCTTGCCCACCCTGCCGCCCTTGGCGGCAGATTGCCCAAGGCGGGGGCGGTTCGGGTGGGTGGGGGAACGTCGGCAGATTGCCCAAGGCGGGGGCGGTTCGGGTGGGTGGGGAGAACGTCGGCCGATCGCCCAAGGCGGGGCGGGGTGGGGCTCTACGGGGTTCGGGAAGGGATGTAGGGGAGGGGGGTGGGGAGGGTGAGGTCGTGGGGGAGGAGGGAGGCGAGCCAGCAGTCGCGGAGGACGCCCTTGTTGGGCATGGCCGCGCGCAGGGTGGCCTCCATGGTGAAGCCCGCGCGTTCCGCGACCGTCAGGGAGCCCACGTTGCCGACCTCCGCGCGCCACTCCAGGCGAGGGCAGGAGAGGTCGGTGAAGGCCCAGCGGGCCACCCCGAGGACGGCCTCCGTCATGTAGCCGCGGCCGCGGAACCGCTTCGCCGTCCAGAAGCCGACCTCCCAGGCCCCCGCGCGCGGGTGGTGCAGGGAGACCGCGCCGACCACCGGGCCCAGGTCCTCCGTGCGGATCGCGAAGGTGTACTCCGTGTCGTCGCGCCAGCCGTCCGCGACGATCCGGTTGATGAAGTATTCGGCGTCCACGCGCGCGTAGGGCGACGGAATCGTGGTCCAGCGCTGGATGTCGGGGTCCTGGGCCGCGACGTACACCTCGTCGATGTCGGCGGGCACGAAGGTGCGCAGCTTCAGGCGGTCGGTGGTCAGCGTCACGGGGTCCATCGCCCGATTCTGCTCGGCGCGCGGCAGGGGCGCCATGACTTTTCATGGCTCGTACCGGCACCTTCGGAGCCGCCCGTGCGTTGGACGTGATGGCAGACCTCCCGGCACGGTGGGGTCCTCGCATACGATGGCCGTTGCTTTCAGAGAAACCCGACCGTGCCAGGCCCGACCGGCAAGGAGACCAACCCCCGTGTCCGTCCTCCAGAAGATCATGCGTGCAGGCGAAGGCAAGATCCTGCGCAAGCTGCACCGCATCGCGGACCAGGTCAACTCCATCGAAGAGGACTTCGTCAGCCTCTCCGACGCCGAGCTGCGCGCCCTCACGGACGAGTACAAGCAGCGGTACCAGGACGGCGAGAGCCTCGACGATCTGCTGCCCGAGGCGTTCGCCACCGTCCGTGAGGCCGCCAAGCGCGTGCTCGGCCAGCGTCACTACGACGTGCAGCTGATGGGCGGCGCCGCGCTCCACCTCGGTTACGTCGCGGAGATGAAGACCGGTGAGGGCAAGACCCTCGTCGGCACACTGCCGGCGTATCTGAACGCGCTGTCCGGCAAGGGCGTCCACCTGATCACGGTGAACGACTACCTGGCCGAGCGCGACTCCGAGATGATGGGCCGCGTCCACAAGTTCCTCGGCCTCACCGTCGGCTGCATCCTCGCGAACATGAACCCGGCGCAGCGCCGCGAGATGTACAACTGCGACATCACGTACGGCACGAACAACGAGTTCGGCTTCGACTACCTCCGCGACAACATGGCGTGGTCCAAGGACGAGCTCGTCCAGCGCGGCCACAACTTCGCGGTGGTCGACGAGGTCGACTCCATCCTCGTCGACGAGGCCCGTACGCCGCTGATCATCTCCGGCCCCGCCGACCAGGCCACCAAGTGGTACGGCGACTTCGCCAAGCTGGTCACCCGCCTCAAGAAGGGCGAGGCGGGCAACCCGCTGAAGGGCATCGAGGAGACCGGCGACTACGAGGTCGACGAGAAGAAGCGGACCGTGGCCATCCACGAGTCCGGCGTCGCCAAGGTCGAGGACTGGCTCGGCATCGACAACCTGTACGAGTCGGTGAACACGCCGCTCGTGGGTTACCTGAACAACGCCATCAAGGCGAAGGAACTGTTCAAGAAGGACAAGGACTACGTCGTCATCGACGGCGAAGTCATGATCGTCGACGAGCACACCGGCCGTATCCTCGCCGGCCGCCGCTACAACGAGGGCATGCACCAGGCGATCGAGGCGAAGGAAGGGGTCGACATCAAGGATGAGAACCAGACCCTCGCCACCATCACCCTTCAGAACTTCTTCCGCCTCTACAAGCGTGACGGCTACGACAGCGGCCTCTCCGGCATGACCGGTACGGCCATGACCGAGGCCGCGGAGTTCCACCAGATCTACAAGCTGGGCGTCGTGCCGATCCCGACGAACCGGCCGATGGTCCGCGCGGACCAGGCGGACCTGATCTACCGCACCGAGGTCGCCAAGTTCGACGCGGTGGTCGACGACATCGTCGAGAAGCACGGCAAGGGCCAGCCGATCCTCGTCGGTACGACCTCCGTCGAGAAGTCCGAGTACCTGTCGCAGCAGCTCTCCAAGCGCGGGGTTCAGCACGAGGTGCTGAACGCGAAGCAGCACGACCGTGAGGCGTCGATCGTCGCCCAGGCCGGCCGCAAGGGCGCCGTCACCGTCGCGACGAACATGGCCGGTCGTGGTACCGACATCAAGCTCGGCGGCAACCCCGACGACCTCGCCGAGGCCGAGCTGCGCCAGGCGGGCCTCGACCCCGTCGAGCACGTCGAGGAGTGGGCGGCCGCGCTGCCCGCCGCCCTGGAGAAGGCCGAGCAGGCCGTCAAGGCGGAGTTCGAGGAGGTCAAGGACCTCGGCGGGCTCTACGTCCTCGGCACGGAGCGGCACGAGTCGCGGCGTATCGACAACCAACTGCGCGGCCGTAGTGGCCGTCAGGGCGACCCCGGCGAGTCCCGCTTCTACCTGTCGCTCGGTGACGACCTGATGCGCCTGTTCAAGGCGCAGATGGTCGAGCGCGTGATGTCGATGGCCAACGTGCCGGACGACGTCCCGATCGAGAACAAGATGGTGACCCGCGCCATCGCCTCCGCCCAGTCGCAGGTCGAGCAGCAGAACTTCGAGACGCGCAAGAACGTCCTGAAGTACGACGAGGTGCTCAACCGCCAGCGCGAGGTCATCTACGGCGAGCGCCGCCGCGTCCTGGAGGGCGAGGACCTGCACGAGCAGGTGCAGCACTTCATGGACGACACGATCGACGCCTACATCGGTGCCGAGACCGCCGAGGGCTTCGCCGAGGAGTGGGACCTCGACCGGCTGTGGGGCGCCTTCAAGCAGCTCTACCCGATCAAGGTCACCGTGGAGGAGCTGGAGGACGAGGTCGGCGACCGCGCCGGGCTCACCGCCGAGTTCATCAGCGAGGCCGTCAAGGACGACATCCACGCGCAGTACGAGGCGCGCGAGGAGCAGCTCGGCTCCGAGATCATGCGTGAGCTGGAGCGCCGCGTCGTGCTGTCGGTCCTCGACCGCAAGTGGCGTGAGCACCTCTACGAGATGGACTACCTCCAGGAGGGCATCGGCCTGCGGGCCATGGCGCAGAAGGACCCGCTGGTCGAGTACCAGCGCGAGGGCTTCGACATGTTCACCGCCATGATGGAGGGCATCAAGGAGGAATCCGTCGGCTACCTGTTCAACCTGGAGGTCCAGGTCGAGCAGCAGGTCGAGGAGGTCCCGGTCGAGGACAAGGCGCCGGCCGCGAACCTGGAGAAGCAGGACGCGGTGCCCGCGCAGGCCGGCTCCCGCCCGGAGATCCGGGCCAAGGGCCTGGACGCCCCGCAGCGCCCGGACCGCCTGCACTTCCAGGCGCCGAACGCCGAGGGCGGTGTCGACGAGGGCGACTTCGTGACCGAGGGCGGTCCCACGCGCTCGTCCGCGGACGGTCTGACCCGTGCCGAGCGCCGCAAGCAGCAGAAGGGGCGCCGTCGCAAGAAGTGACGTCGCGCTGACACGGCGGAGGGCCGGGCACGGGTTGCCCGGCCCTCCGCCGTGTTCAGAGCCTGTGAACAAACCCCCGTCTGCGCTGCGACGCCCGGCACGCACGCTCGCGGCGTTGCCGAACCGCCCGAGTAGCTCCGCTACTAGGACGCTCCGGCGCCTTGCGATCGCACGCACCGGACGCCGCAGCGCCCGCCCTTCGGGCGGACGACGGGGGTTTGTTCACAGGCTCTCAGGGGCTGTCGTAGGTGTCGCGCGGCGGGCGGCCGTCCAGTTCCACCGCCGTGACGCGCCAGCGGCGGTCCCGGTGGAGGTGGAGCCGGAACGCCAGGGCGTGCAGCCGGGGGCCCACGGCGATGCGGGCGAAGACCTCGTAGGCGCCCGCGGAGGATGCGAAGTGGCCGATGTCGTGGACCCTGGGGCTGGGGCCAGCCGTCCCGAGCGGGCGGCGGCCGACCAGCCACAGCAGATCCTCGTAGGCACGGTCCGCGGTGTGGCGGGCGAACCAGTGCGGGGGCCGGTGCCCGCACAGCACCAGGAGCAGCAGCTGGGTGAAGTGGTCCGCGGGGTGCGGCGGGGGCTGGGGAGCCCTGCGGCGGTCGGCGGGGCGACGGCTGTCCCTGCGATTCGGGGGACGGGTGGCCCGCTGCGCGTCCCGCCGGGAAAGCACCTTCTGCACGATGACATCGCCTCCGGATACCGGTGAGTAACTCCTTGTGGGGATCTTGTACGAGGCCGGGGAGCGTCCCGGCAAGGGCCGGTGGGCGGGGCCGGGGAGCGGCGAAGGGTTCGCCTATCAGGGTGGTCGGCGGGGTGCGGGGGCCACGGCTCCGGGAGCGGGCGGCGGACGGGCGCGGGTGGGCGTTGACGTGGGGAGCGGTGCGGGTGGCGGCCCGAAGGGGGACGGTCGCACGTATCCTGAAGATCCCGCCGCAGACCAGAAAGCAGCCGGACCATGCGCGTGTACGTCCCTCTCTCCCTGCCTCGACTCGCAGAGGCGTACAAGAGCGGTGCGATCGGGCCCGCGCCCGTCGCCGCCTTCGGCGTGACGCCCGCGCTGCGCGAGTGGTACGTCTCCGACGACATCGAGGAGCTGGAGTACGCGGCGCTGGGCAGGGCCGCGCTCGCCTCGCTGCGGCTCGTCGCCGCCGACCCGGACGCCGCGCGCCGCCGGGTCGTCGTCGCCGTGGACGTACCCGACCAGGGCGCCGTCGCCGACGCGGACCGCGGGGCGGACCCGGCCGCGCTCGGCGGGCTGACCGTGCGCGAGGCCGTGCCGCTGGCGAAGGTCGCCGCCGTGCACGTCGACTCCGGTGACGCCGACGCCGATGTCACGGCCGCCGCGGACGCGCTCGCCGCGGCCGACAAGGGCGACGCCGACGCGCAGTTCGTCGTGGACGGCGCCGAGGACCACGAGCTGCTGTGGTTCGCCACGCAGGAGATCCCGGGCCTGGTGGGCGGGGCCGGCCGCTGAGGGGGCCCGCGCGGGGGAGTGGGTAGATTCCTGCCATGGCCATGGGGAAGCACGCAGCCACACACATCGTCTGGGACTGGAACGGCACGCTGTTCCACGACAACGACGCCGTCATCCGCGCCAGCAACGCGGCCTTCGCGGCGGTCGGCCTCGCACCGATCACACTGGAGAAGTACCGCGAGCTCTACTGCATACCCATCCCCAAGTTCTACGAGCGGCTGATGGGGCGGCTGCCCACCGAGGCGGAGTGGGCGGCGATGGACGGCGCGTTCCACCAGCACTACGCGCGCCACGCCGTGGACTGCGGGCTCACCGAGGGCGTCGAGCTGCTGCTCGCCGGCTGGCAGGACTCCGGCCGCAGCCAGTCCATCCTCAGCATGGCCGGACACGAGGATCTCGTGCCGCTGGTAACGAAGTTGGGGATCGCCGAGCGGTTCGTGCGCGTCGACGGGCGGACCGGTCCTTCCGGCGGCAGCAAGGCCGAGCACATGGTGCGGCACCTGCGCGTGCTCGAATCCGTGGCCCCGGAGCGGACCGTGGTCATCGGGGACGCCGCCGACGACGCGGTGGCCGCGCACGCCGTGGGGGCCCAGGCCGTGCTCTACACCGGTGGCTCGCACAGCCGGGCCAGTCTCGAAAGGGTGGGCGCACCCGTCGTCGACACCCTGGCGGACGCGGTGCGCGAGGCCGAACGGATCGTCGCGGCTGCTTGAGCCCCGTACGGCCCGGTCAACCGGAGCGGGCCGAGTGAACCGGAACCGCCACCTTTTGCCCTGACCCAGTTCACCCTCCGCTGTCGGCTGCGTACGCTGTGCTGGGATCACTGGCGCGGTGAGGCGACGGGGGCGAGAGCCAATGGGTTTCGGATTCGGGCAGCGGCGGGGCGGTCAACTTCCCGTGGAAGTCACCACGTTCGTCGGCAGAGCGGCCGAACTGGCCGAGGTGCGGGCCGGTTTCGACAGCTCCCGTCTGGTCACCCTGGTGGGGCCGGGCGGAGTGGGCAAGAGCCGTACGGCGCTGCGGGCCGCGGCCCGCAGCGCCGAGCGGTTCCCGGACGGGGTGTGGCTCGTCGAGCTGAGCGCCCTGCGCGACCCCGAGCTGATTCCCGCCACCCTGGCCGCCGTGCTCGAACTGCCGGAGCAGGCGGGCATGGAGCCGCTCGACGCCGTCGTCGCGCACCTGCGGGAGCGGCGGCTGCTCATCGTCCTCGACACCTGCGAGCACCTGGTCGACGCCTGCGCCATGCTCACCGACGTACTGCTGCGGGAGGCCGCGGGCGTCCATGTGCTCGCCACCAGCCGGCAGCCGCTCGACGTTCCGGGGGAGCGGTGCTGCGCCATCGCGCCGCTCGGGCCGGACGACGCGCTGGAGCTGTTCGTGCAGCGCGCCTCCGCCGTGGTGCCGGGGTTCGCCGTGAACGAGGCGAACCGGGAGCAGCTGGCGGCGCTGGCACGGCGGCTCGACGGGATTCCGCTGGCCATCGAGCTGGCGGCGGTGCGGCTGCGGGCGGTGCCGCTCGAACACCTGGTGCAGCGGCTCGGGCAGCGCTTCGAGGTGCTGACCGGTGGGCGGCGCACCGCGCTCACGCGGCACCAGACGCTGCGTACGGCCATCGGCTGGTCGCACGAGCTGTGCACGCCGAAGGAGCGGCTGCTGTGGGCGCGGCTGTCCGTCTTCGCGGGCTCCTTCGAGCTGGCGGCCGCCGAAGTCGTGGGCGCGGGCGGCGAGTTGACGGGCGGGGATGTGCTGGAGCAGCTCATCGGACTCGTCGACAAGTCCGTCGTCCAGCGGATCGGGGAGAACGGCGGGCGGTACCGGATGCTCGACACGATCCGCGAGTACGGCGCCGAATGGCTGGAGGAGACGGGGCAGGGGGACGCGGTGCGGCGCCGGCACTCCGCGTACCACCGCGACCTCGGGCAGCGCTACTGGGACAACTTCCTGACGACCGAGCAGGTCGGCCACTACCGGACGCTGCGCGCGGCGCAGGCCGATGTCCGGGCCGCGCTGGAGTACGCGTACCAGAGCCCCGAAACGGTGGCCGCGGGGCTGTGGTTCGCCGCGCAGCTCGGGCCGTACTGGCGGGCCGTCGGCCTGCTCTCCGAGGGGCGGTACTGGATCGAGAAGGGGCTCGCGCTCCTCGACGAGGTGGGCGAGGAGCAGGCGTGGGGGCGGTTCATGATCTCCCTGTTCGCGGTGTGGCGGGGCGATCTGCCGGGCGCGCTCGAACTGTTCCACCGGGCCGTCGACATCGCGCGGCGCTCGGAGAACGACCGGGTCGAGCTGTTCTGCGAGGCGTACCTGGGCGGGCTCGCCGCGCTGTGCGGGGAGCCGGAGGGGCTCGACGCCCTGGAGGGCGCGCGGCAGCGGCTGCTCGCGGGCGGCGACGGGCTCGGCATCGCCGTCATCCACTACGAAGGGGCGCTGCTGCTCGGCGTGCTGGGGGACACGGACGGCGCGCTCGAACTGTGCCGGACGGGGCTCGCCTACCTGGAGGGCACGGGGGAGCGGCAGCTGTTCGGGTCGACGCTCATGGTGCAGGGGCTGATCCTCTGGCTCGCCGGGGACCGGGAGGCGGCCGTCGCGGCGCTGTGCCGGGGCCTGGAGGCGGCGGCGGAGATCGACGAGGTGCTGGTCGCGGCGCTGTGCTGCCTCGGGCTCGCATGGTCCGCGGCGCACGGTGAGCGGCATGTGCGGGCGGCGTGGCTGCTCGGGTACGCGGAGAACGCGCGGCGGCTGGGGGGCGGGGACCCGGTCGGGATGCTGCCGTCGCTCTTCGAGGAGCAGGAGGCGGTGCGGGAGGCGGTGCGGGCCGGGCTGGGGGAGAAGGAGTTCCGGCGGTGGTGGGGGGTGGGGGCGCGGTTGTCGGGGGCGCAGGTGCTGGATGCGGTGCGGGCGGGGGCGGATGTGCCGGTGGTGTCGGTGGGCGTGCGGATGCCTGCGGCGCGTGGGGGTGGGGTGGATGCGTTGACGCGGCGGGAGAGGGAGGTGGCGGCGTTGGTCTCCGAGGGGTTGTCGAATCGGGAGATCGCGGAGCGGTTGGTGATTTCGAAGCGGACGGCGGATGCGCATGTGGAGCATATTTTGGCGAAGTTGGGGGTGGGGTCGAGGACGGAGATTCCCGTGATGGGGTCGGGGGTCGAGCGGGCGTAGGCGGAGCCGGTTGTTGCGGTCGCGGGGCTCCGCCCCGGGCCCCGCTCCTCAAGCGCCGGAGGGGCTCCAAAAGATCGGGGCTCTGCCCCGGACCCCGCTCCTCAAGCGCCGGAGGGGCTGGAATGGTTCGCCGGAAGGGCTGGAAAGATCACCGGAGGGGCTGGAATGGGCGCCGGAGGGCTGGAATGGGCGCCGGAGGGCTGGAAAGGGCGCCGGAGGGCTGGAAAGGGCGCCGGAGGGCTGGGAAGGGCGCCGGAGGGCTTGATTCGGCTAGGTATACGGATTCCCTTCGTGTTGGGGAGATGCGTATACGGGGAACGGGCGATACCGATGTCCCGGAGGGGTGGGCGCGGCAGGCTGTAGGGGTGTCGCGTGCTTCGGAGGAATCGCGCGGCGGGGTGCCGGACGGCAATGGTCAACTCCCCACGGCTGTCGTGGCATCGGCCCCCCGTCGCTGCATACGAAGCGGCGCGCGTTTCGGTGGCTGCCCTCGTCGGCGGGGCAGCCACCGCACTTTCCCGGCCGCCCTAGGACATCGGCGCCTTCGCCCGCAGCACCGTGAGGAACTCCCGCATCCACTGCGCGTGGTCCGGCCAGGCGCGCGAGGAGACCAGGGTGCCGTCGACCACCGCCTCCGCGTCCTGGAAGCTCGCCCCCGCCGCCTGCATGTCCATTTCGAGGGCCGGGTAGGCCGTGACGCGCCGGCCCCGCAGGCCGTCGACCGCCGCCGTCAGGAGCGGGCCGTGGCAGATCTGCGCGACGGGCCGGTCGGTGTCGAAGAAGGACTTGATGATCTTGCGGAGCTCGGCGTCGGCGCGCAGGTATTCCGGCGCCCGGCCGCCCGGGATCACCAGAGCGGCGTACTGGCCCGGGTCGACTTCCGCGAAGGCCAGGTCGGCGGGCCAGGTGTAGCCGGGCTTCTCCGTGTACGTGTCGAAGCCGGGCTCGAAGTCGTGGATGACGAAGCGCAGCTTCTTGCGGGTGGGGGCCGCGATGTCGACCTCGTAGCCCTCCTCGCGCAGCCGCTGGTACGGGTAGAGGACTTCCAGCGACTCCGCCGCGTCGCCGGTGACGATCAGGATTTTGGGTGCCATTGGTCACACGCTCCCCTCGCCGGGATCCGTCGTGTCGTCAGCCCAACGTGGCGCCGTGCCGCCGCGTCGGCAAGAGCCCGTACCGCGCAAGGGGTTCAGGGGTTCTGTGCAGAGTGTCAAAGTTCCACCGCTTGTTTTGTACACATACGGCTCATGACGACTCACCCTGGGGGAGCGATAGCCTGGTCCCGTGATCAGCGCGATATCTCGCGGGGGCATCGTCGCCCCCTGCCCGCGCCGGGAGAACACGACCCGCCACAGCGGCCGTGCCCGGCGCCGAGTCGCTGATCATTTCGGGCGGATGGCCTTTTCGTTGAAAACGGCGCATTGTCGTCCGCACTTCTCCCATCCCGGCATAACGTCGTCCCAGACCGGACACCCCGCGTCGAGGCGTTGTGCCGAGCGATTCATCTACGCCACATCTACGTCTCGCAACGGCGCGCGACAGGAGCCAGAGGACAATGCAGACCAAGCTGGACGAAGCCAAAGCCGAGCTGCTCACCAGGGCGGCACGGGTAGCTGAGAACAGCCCGGTAGGGGGGAACCTACCCACTGGGGCGACGGGCTCGGGCACGAACGCCACCAAGGACATCGACAGCGTGCTCGCGTTCCTCCAGCGCTACTACCTGCACACCGCACCGGAGGACCTGAGCGACCGCGACCCGGTCGACGTCTTCGGGGCGGCGCACTCGCACCACCGCCTCGCGGAGAACCGTCCGCAGGGCACCGCCAACGTGAAGGTGCACACCCCGACCGTCGAGGAGAACGGCTGGACGTGCAGCCACTCCGTCGTCGAGGTCGTCACCGACGACATGCCGTTCCTGGTGGACTCCGTCACCAACGAGCTGTCCCGGCAGGGGCGCGGCATCCACGTCGTCATCCACCCGCAGATCACCGTGCGGCGCGACGTCACCGGCAAGCTCCTCGAAGTGCTGCCGGCCGGCACGTCCGCCGAGGGCCACGACGTGCTCACCGAGTCGTGGATCCACGTCGAGATGGACCGCGAGACCGACCGCGCGGACCTCAAGCAGATCACCGCCGATCTGCTGCGCGTCCTGTCCGACGTACGGGAGTGCGTCGAGGACTGGGAGAAGATGCGGGACTCGGCGCTGCGGATCGCCGAGGAGCTGCCCGGCGAGCCGACCGCCGGCGACCTGCCCGACCAGGAGGTCGAGGAGGCCCGCGAGCTGCTGCGCTGGCTGGCCGCCGACCACTTCACGTTCCTCGGCTACCGCGAGTACGACCTCAGCGAGGACGACTCGCTGTCCGCCGTGCCCGGCACCGGCCTCGGCATCCTGCGCTCCGACCCGCACCACGAGCGCGACGAGCACCACCCCGTCTCGCCGTCCTTCAACCGGCTGCCCGCCGACGCCCGCGCCAAGGCCCGCGAGCACCGGCTGCTGGTCCTCACCAAGGCCAACAGCCGCGCCACCGTGCACCGGCCGAGCTACCTCGACTACGTCGGCGTGAAGAAGTTCGACGCCGAGGGCAACGTCGTCGGCGAGCGGCGGTTCCTGGGGCTCTTCTCCTCCGCCGCGTACACCGAGTCCGTGCGCCGCGTGCCCGTCATCCGGCGCAAGGTCGCCGAGGTGCTCAAGGGCGCCGGGTTCTCGCCCAACAGCCACGACGGCCGCGACCTGCTCCAGATCCTGGAGACGTACCCGCGCGACGAGCTGTTCCAGACCCCGGCCGACGAGCTGCGCTCCATCGTCACGAGCGTCCTCTACCTCCAGGAGCGCCGCCGTCTGCGGCTCTACCTGCGCCAGGACGAGTACGGGCGCTACTACTCGGCCCTCGTCTACCTGCCGCGCGACCGCTACACCACCGGCGTCCGGCTGCGGATCATCGACATCCTCAAGGAGGAGCTCGGCGGCACCAGCGTCGACTTCACCGCCTGGAACACCGAGTCGATCCTCTCCCGGCTGCACTTCGTCGTCCGCGTCCCGCCGGGCACCGAGCTGCCGGAGCTCTCCGACGCCGACAAGGACCGCATCGAGGCCCGCCTCGTCGAGGCCGCCCGCTCCTGGGCCGACGGCTTCGGGGAGGCGCTGAACGCCGAGTGCGGCGAGGAGCGCGCCGCCGAGCTGCTGCGCCGCTACGGCCAGGCGTTCCCCGAGGGCTACAAGGCGGACCACTCGCCGCGCGCCGCCGTGGCCGACCTCGTCCACCTGGAGCAACTGGCGCAGGGCGAGCAGGACTTCGCGCTCTCCCTGTACGAGCCGGTGGGCGCGGCCCCCGGCGAGCGCCGCTTCAAGATCTACCGGATCGGCGAGTCCGTCTCGCTCTCCGCCGTCCTGCCGGTGCTCCAGCGCCTGGGCGTCGAGGTCACCGACGAGCGGCCGTACGAGCTGCGGTGCAGCGACCGCAAGACCGCGTGGATCTACGACTTCGGCCTGCGCATGCCGAAGCCGGCGAACGGCAACGGGGACGACCTCGGCGCCGACGGCCGCGAGCGCTTCCAGGAGGCCTTCGCCGCGACCTGGACCGGACTCGCCGAGAACGACGGCTTCAACTCGCTCGTCCTGGGCGCCGGCCTGAACTGGCGTCAGGCGATGGTGCTGCGCGCGTACGCCAAGTACCTGCGCCAGGCGGGGTCCACTTTCAGCCAGGACTACATGGAGGACACCCTCCGGACCAACGTCCACACCACCCGGCTGCTCGTCTCCCTGTTCGAGGCGCGGATGTCGCCGGACCGGCAGCGCGCCGGGACCGAGCTGATCGACGGGCTGCTCGAAGAGGTCGACGGCGCCCTCGACCAGGTCGCCAGCCTCGACGAGGACCGCATCCTGCGGTCCTTCCTCACCGTCATCAAGGCGACGCTGCGCACGAACTTCTTCCAGGAGGCGGGCGGCGGCAAGCCGCACGCGTACGTCTCCATGAAGCTCGACCCGCAGGCCATCCCCGACCTGCCCGAGCCCCGGCCCGCGTACGAGATCTGGGTGTACTCGCCGCGCGTCGAGGGCGTGCACCTGCGGTTCGGCAAGGTCGCGCGCGGTGGTCTGCGCTGGTCGGACCGGCGTGAGGACTTCCGTACGGAGATCCTCGGCCTGGTGAAGGCGCAGATGGTGAAGAACACCGTCATCGTGCCGGTCGGCGCCAAGGGCGGCTTCGTCGCCAAGCAGCTGCCGGACCCGGCCGTGGACCGGGACGCGTGGATGGCGGAGGGCATCGCCAGCTACAAGACGTTCATCTCGGCGCTCCTCGACATCACCGACAACCTCGTCGCCGGTGAAGTGGTCCCGCCCGCCGACGTCGTGCGGCACGACGAGGACGACACGTACCTCGTGGTCGCGGCCGACAAGGGCACGGCGTCGTTCTCCGACATCGCCAACCAGGTCGCCGAGTCGTACAACTTCTGGCTCGGTGACGCCTTCGCCTCCGGCGGCTCGGCGGGCTACGACCACAAGGGCATGGGCATCACCGCCCGCGGCGCCTGGGAGTCCGTCAAGCGGCACTTCCGGGAGCTGGGCGTCGACACGCAGTCCGAGGACTTCACGGTCGTCGGCGTCGGCGACATGTCCGGTGACGTGTTCGGCAACGGCATGCTGCTGTCCGAGCACATCCGCCTGGTCGCCGCCTTCGACCACCGGCACATCTTCATCGACCCGAAGCCGGACGCGGCGACCTCGTACGCCGAGCGCCGCCGCATGTTCGAGCTGCCGCGCTCGTCGTGGGCGGAGTACAACAAGGAGCTGATCTCGGCGGGCGGCGGCATCTTCCCGCGCGCCGCCAAGTCGATCCAGCTCAACGCCCACATCCGCGAGGCCCTCGGCATCGAGTCCGGCCAGGCGAAGATGACCCCGGCCGAGCTGATGAAGGCCATCCTCCAGGCTCCGGTCGACCTGCTGTGGAACGGCGGCATCGGTACGTACGTCAAGTCGTCGGTCGAGTCCAACGCGGACGTCGGCGACAAGGCCAACGACCCGATCCGCGTCGACGGCCAGGACGTGCGCGCCAAGGTCATCGGCGAGGGCGGCAACCTCGGCGCGACCCAGCTGGGCCGCATCGAGTTCGCCCGCAGCGGCGGCCGGGTGAACACCGACGCCATCGACAACAGCGCCGGTGTGAACACCTCCGACGTCGAGGTCAACATCAAGATCCTGCTCAACGGGCTGGTGTCCGAGGGCGACATGACGGTCAAGCAGCGCAACAAGCTGCTGGCCGCCATGACCGACGAGGTCGGCCACCTGGTGCTGCGCAACAACTACGCGCAGAACACGGCGCTGGCCAACTCCTGCGCCCAGGCGCCGTCCCTGCTCCACGCCCACCAGCGGTTCATGCGCCGCCTGGGCAAGCAGGGCCACCTCGACCGGGCCCTGGAGTTCCTGCCGAACGACCGGCAGATCCGGGAGCTGCTCAACTCGGGCCGCGGGCTGAGCCAGCCGGAGCTGGCCGTCCTCTTCGCGTACACGAAGATCACGGCGGCCGACGAGCTGATCCAGACCTCGCTGCCGGACGACGCGTACCTGCGCCGCCTGCTGCACGCCTACTTCCCGCAGCCGCTGCGGGAGAAGTACGCGGAGGCGATCGACGCGCACGCGCTGCGCCGCGAGATCATCACGACGGTCCTCGTCAACGACACCGTGAACACGGGCGGTTCGACGTTCCTGCACCGCCTCCGCGAGGAGACGGGCGCGTCGCTGGAGGAGATCGTGCGGGCGCAGCTCGCCGCGCGCGAGATCTTCGGCCTGAGCGAGGTGTGGGACGCGGTCGAGGCGCTCGACAATGTCGTCGCCGCCGACGTCCAGACGCGGATCCGGCTGCACTCGCGGCGGCTCGTCGAGCGCGGCACCCGCTGGCTGCTCAACAACCGTCCGCAGCCGCTCCAGCTGGCCGAGACCATCGACTTCTTCAAGGAAGGCGTCACCAAGGTCTGGGCCGAGCTGCCGAAGACGCTGCGCGGCGCGGACGCCGAGTGGTACCAGGGCATCCTCGACGAGCTGACCGGCGCCGGGGTGCCGGAGGAGCTGGCGGAGCGCGTCGCCGGGTTCTCCTCGGCGTTCCCGACGCTCGACATCGTGCAGATCGCCGACCGGAACGGCAAGGACGCGCTGGCCGTCGCCGAGGTCTACTACGACCTCGCCGACCGGCTCGCCATCACGCAGCTCATGGACCGCATCATCGAGCTGCCGCGCGCCGACCGCTGGCAGTCCATGGCCCGCGCCTCCATCCGCGAGGACCTGTACGCGGCGCACGCGGCGCTCACCGCCGACGTACTGGCGGCGGGCAACGGCACCTCGACGCCGGAGCAGCGGTTCAAGGCGTGGGAGGAGAAGAACGCCGCGATCCTGGGCCGGGCGCGGTCCACGCTGGAGGAGATCCAGGGCTCGGACTCGTTCGACCTGGCGAACCTGTCGGTGGCGATGCGCACGATGCGGACGCTGCTGCGCACGCACTCGTAAAGGTCTGCGCATACGGGGGCGCCCCGAGCCGGTCGGTCCGGCTCGGGGCGCCCCCGTATGCGCGGCCTACGCGGCCACGGGTGCCTTCGGCTTCCTCGCCTTGGGCTTCGGCTTGTCGCCGGTGGCGTTGGTGAACGCCTCGTACTCCTTGAGGACGTCGGCGGTCGGCCCGTCCATCCGCAGCTCGCCGCGCTCCAGCCACAGCACCCGGTCGCAGGTGTCCCGGATCGACTTGTTGCTGTGGCTGACGAGGAACACGGTGCCCGCGCGCCGCCGCAGCTCCTTGACGCGCTGCTCGGCGCGCTTCTGGAAGGCGCGGTCGCCGGTGGCCAGCGCCTCGTCGATGAGCAGGACGTCGTGGTCCTTGGCCGCGGCGATGGAGAACCGCAGGCGGGCGGCCATGCCGGAGGAGTAGGTCCGCATCGGCAGCGTGATGAAGTCGCCCTTCTCGTTGATGCCGGAGAAGTCGACGATGTCGTCGTAGCGGTCCCGGACCTGCTCGCGGCTCATGCCCATCGCGAGGCCGCCGAGCCGCACGTTGCGCTCGCCGGTGAGGTCGTTCATGAGGGCCGCGTTCACGCCGAGCAGGGAGGGCTGGCCGTCGGTGTAGATCCGTCCGTTCTCGGTGGGCAGCAGACCGGCGACGGCCTTCAACAGGGTGGATTTCCCGGACCCGTTGGTGCCGATGAGGCCGATGGCCTCGCCGCGGTAGGCGGTGAAGGACACGTTCCGCACCGCGTGCACCGTGCGCACCCCGGCCCGGCGCTCGGCCTTCTTGCGGCCGCCGAGGATCCGGCTGAGGGCGGCGGTCGCGGCGCCGCGGCCCGCGCCGGTGCCGTTGACGCGGTAGACGATGTCGACGCCGTCCGCGATGACGGTCGGGACCTGTTGTCCGGTGTGCTCAGCCACGTCCGTACGTCTCCTCGGCCTTCCAGAAGTAGATGAATCCGCCGACCCCGGCGAGCAGTGCCCAGCCGACCGCCAACGCCCAGATGTGGTGCGGCAGTTGGTCCGCGCTGAAGCTGTCGATGAGCGCGAAGCGCATCAGGTCGATGTAGACGGCGGCCGGGTTCGCCCGGAGCAGGACCGTCACCGCCGACGGCACGTCCCGGCCGGCGGTCAGATGCGTGAGGCTCCACATCACGCCCGACGCGTACATCCACGTACGCAGCAGGAACGGCATCAGCTGCGCGAGGTCCGGGGTCTTCGAGCCGAGCCGCGCCATGATCAGCGCGAGCCCGGTGTTGAACGTGAACTGGAGCGTCAGCGCGGGCACGGCCAGCACCCACGACGGCGCCGGCGGCACGCCCGCGCACAGCAGGATCACCACGAGCGCGCACATCGAGAACAGCAGCTGCTGGAGCTGCTGGAGGCAGAACGAGATCGGGAGCGCGGCCCGCGGGAAGTGCAGCGCCCGCACGAGCCCCAGGTTCCCGGAGATCGCCTTCGTCCCCGCCATCACCGACGACTGCGTGAACGTCCACACGAACACGCCCGTGACCAGGAACGGGATGTAGTCCGGCACGCCCCGGCTGGTGCCCATGAGCTTGCCGAAGATGAGGTAGTAGACCGCCGCGTTCAGCAGCGGCGTCAGCACCTGCCAGACCTGGCCGAGCTTCGCCTGGCTGTACTGGGCGGTGAGCTTGGCGGTCGAGAAGGACGAGATGAAGTGCCTGCGCCGCCACAACTGGCGTACGTACGCGGGCAGCGAGGGCCGCGCGCCGCTGACGCTCAGCCCGTGCCGGGCGGCGAGGGCCGCCGGATCCTCCGGGGCGGGGACGGACCGCGGCGCCTCTTGCGGGGGAGGCGCGTCCAGGACCTGGCTCACATCCGCTGCTTTCGGTCGAGGGGGGTGGGCGACGACCGGTGTTCATCCGCCGTTCACGTCGGGACGGGTCCGTATCGTCGTGACGTGAGCGTAGGCCGTTCTTACGTCGGAACGCAACCGTTTCGTCGTCGCGCACCTATGCTGTGCCGTATGACGACCAACGCCGCATCCCCGAAGCCGCCGCGCCGCAGGGCCCCCGCCGGCGCGGCCGTCCTGCGCGAGGACGTGACGGAGGCCATCCGCTCCGCCGTCTTCGAGGAGCTGGCCTCGGTGGGCTACGCCCGGATGTCCATCGAGGGCATCGCGCGCCGCGCGGGCGTCGGCAAGACGGCCGTCTACCGCCGCTGGAAGTCCAAGCTCCACCTGGTCCTCGACCTGGTCTCGGCGATAGCGGTGCAGGGCCTGCCCGCCCCCGACACCGGCTCCCTGGAGGGCGATCTCCGGCTCCTGTACGAGGTCACGTCGCGCGCGCTGCGCCACCCCGTGGCGGGCCAGATCATCCCGGACCTCCAGGCCGAGGCGGCCCGCAACCCGGACATCGCCGAGGCGCTCCAGAAGGCGCTGCGCGAGGGGCAGCACGGGGTGGCGAGCGGGATCGTGCGGGCGGCGGTGGAGCGGGGCGAGCTGAAGGCGGGCCTCGACGAGGAGCTCGCCCTGGACCTCGTCTCGGGGCCGCTGTACTGGCGCACGGTGGTGGTGCGGACGCCGAAGCTGCCGAAGGGGTATCTGGGGCGGTTGTCCGCGGGGACGGCGGCGGCGCTCAAGGCGTTGTGACGGCCGGCTCGGCGGCGGGAGTCGCGGTCGGCGTGACGGGGGCTGTTTTTCGGAGCGGAACTCTTAAGTCGTTCAAGTGTGATGTCCGTTACGCTCCATTTGTATGCCTTCGAGGACCCGCACCCCCGCTTCCGCCGCCCTCACCGACCCCTGGCTGAACAAGGCGCTGCCCCGGCTGCGCGGCATCGAGCCGACCAGGAGTTACGGCTACGGCGGGGAGTTGCTGCACGACGACGGCCGGGCCGACATGGAGGCCTACGGCGCGCGGGTCGCCGAGCTCGCGACGCGGCTCGGGGAGGCGCTCCTGTCGTACGGGGCCTCCGCGGAGGAGGCCGTCGCGGGGATGCTCGTCGTCGCCGAGACGTACGGGCTCAGCTACTGCGAGCCGCAGGTCACGCTCGGCTCCGTGGCGCTGTCCGGGCACGCGCCCGGTGAGCTGACGCCGCTGCACGCGAACCGGGTGATCCGTAAGCACGGCACGGACTTCCGTACGTTGGGGCGCATCCACGCGCTCGTCGAGCGGATCAGCGCGCGGCAGCTGGGGCTCGACGAGGCGCGGGCCGGCGCGGCGCGGATCCTCGACGCGCCCGCGGACCGTGGGCGGTGGGCCGTGTGGCGGGTTCCGGTGCAGACCGGGTTCGTGGCCGCCGGTGGCGGTATCGCGTTCGGTGGCGGGGCGCTGGCCTCCGTGTGCGCGTTCGTGGTGGGGCTGCTCGGGGCGTACTTGAGCGGGTGGCTGGGGCGCAACGGGGTGCCCGCGTTCTACCGGGCGGCCGTCTCCGCGATGCCGGCGGCCGGGGCGGCCGTCCTCCTCAGTCACGGCGCGCCGCCGTCGACCGTCCAGTCCGTCGTGGTCGCGGGGGTGCTGGGGCTGCTGCCGACGGTGACCTTCGTCAGTGCCGTGCAGGACGCGCTGACCGGGCACTATCTGACCGCGCTCGGGCGGCTGTTCGATGCGTTGCTGGTGTTCGCCGCGGTGGTCGCGGGGGTGGTGGCCGTGCTCGGGATGGGGCGGCTCGTCGGGTTCGAGGCGCCGGTCGTGCCGACGGCGGAGCGGGCCGAGTACCTCGGGGCGCCGGTGGTGGGGGCGGCGGTGTTCTCGGTGGCCGTGGCGGCGCGGGCGCGGACGCCGCGGCGGGACTGGGCGCCGGCGGCGCTGCTCGGGCTGGGCGGGTTCGTGGTGGCGGCGGAGTTCGCGGCGCTCGGGTTGCCGTCGTTGGTGGGGACGGTGGTCGTGGCGGCGGGGGTCGGATGTGCGGGGCATGCGGTGGCGCGGCGGCGGCGGGAGTCGGCGTTGCCGTTGGTGGTGCCGGGGATTGCGCCGTTGTTGCCGGGCAGTGCGTTGTACGTGGCGTTGGCGGCGATGGCGTCCGGGCGGACGGATGTGGGGGTTGGGGGGTTGGTGCATGCGGCGGCCGTGGTGTTGGCGATTGCCGTGGGGGTGGGGTTGGCGGGGGAGGGGGCGCAGTTGTGGCGGCGGGTTTCCGGTGCGCCGCGCCGGGGTGCACGTCACGGGGCTCCGCCCCGGACCCCGCTCCTCAATCGCCGGAGGGGCTTGAAGGTGGGGGTCCTGCTTCTCGGCCGCCGGAGGGGCTCGAAGATCGGGGCGCTGCCCCGGACCCCGCTCCTCAATCGCCGGAGGGGCTCAAAGATCGGGGCGCTGCCCCGGGCCCTGCTCCTCAATCGCCGGAGGGGCTCGAAGGTGGGGGGCCTGCTTCTCGGCCGCCGGTGGGGCTCGAAGATCGGGGCGCTGCCCCGGGCCCTGCTCCTCAATCGCCGGAGGGGCTCGAAGGTCGGAGGGGCTTGAAGGGGGCGCCCGGGAGGGCTCGGAGGTCGGAGGGGCTCGAAAGGTCGGCGGGGCTTGAAGGGGAGCGCTCCGAGGTGTTTTAGAGGTCGGCGTTGTCCAGGGCTCGGGTCAGGCGGTCGAGGTGGGAGCGGAGGGATTCGATTTCGGTGAGGTCGAAGCCGGTGGCCGTGGCGATCTTGCGGGGGACCTCGGCGGCGCGGGGCTTCAGGGCGGTGCCGGCCTCGGTGAGGGTGACGGTCACCGAGCGCTCGTCCGTGGTGCTGCGCTCGCGGCGGACCAGGCCGTTGGTCTCCAGGCGCTTGAGGAGCGGCGAGAGGGTACCCGAGTCGAGGCGGAGGCGTTCGCCGAGGCGCTTGACCGGGAGGGGGCCCTCCTCGGGGGCGGCCTCCCACAGGACCAGCATGACCAGGTACTGGGGGTACGTGAGCCCCAGGTCCTTGAGCAGCGCCCGGTAGACGCCGCCGAACGCGCGCGACGCCGCGTTGAGCGAGAAGCAGATCTGGCGGTCGAGCCGGAGGAGATCGTCCGTGCTGGTCATGGGTCAAGGGTAGCCCCGCACGATTGAGTTGCGCACAATTTAATTGCGCATCATTGAGTTGCGTGGTCTACTGGAGTCACCGACAACCCGAGAGGCAGGTCCCCATGGACGCCATCTACACCGCCGTCGCCACCGCCACCCACGGCCGGGACGGCCGTGCCGTCTCCTCCGACGGTGTGATCGACCTCCAGCTCGGCGTGCCCACGGAGATGGGTGGCAGCGGACAGGGCTCCAACCCCGAGCAGCTGTTCGCCGCCGGTTACGCCGCCTGTTTCGGCAGCGCGCTCGGCCTCGTCGGCCGGAACGCCAAGGTGGACGTCGCCGACGCCGCCGTCACCGCCGAGGTCTCCATCGGCAAGGAGGGCGAGGGCTTCGGGCTCGCCGTCGTGCTGCGCGTGGAGCTGCCCGACTCGGTCGACGCCGAGACCGGCCGCAAGCTCGTCGAGCAGGCGCACCAGGTGTGCCCGTACTCGAACGCCACCCGCGGCAACATCGACGTACAGCTCGTCGTCGAGTAGGAGCGACCGGGTCAACTCCCGCGGGGCGTGGCCCCGTTGATCCTCGCGAGCACCTCGCCCGTGCGCGGGCTCCACGCCACGAGCACCGCCTCCGGCGGCAGTCGTTCGCCCTTGTCCAGCAGGAGCCAGCGCACCCGGTAGCGGTCGGCGATCGCCCGGCGTTCGGCGCGTGTGGAGTCCGGGGAGAGGTACGCGCGGACCGCCGCCCGGCGCCGCAGCCACGCCGCCGCGTCGACGACCGCGTCGGGACGCGGCGGCGCCACCAGCAGCGGGCCGTGTCCCGGCAGGGAGCGAGTGGCGCGGTAGCCGTCCGTCAGGACCACGTCGCCGGGCGGGACGTGCCGCGCCGCCCAGGTGTACGTGGGCCAGTCCGGCGGCGGGTGCGCCGCCGTCGCCGCGAGGCCGAGCGCCGCGCCCGCCGCCGTCAGCGCGGCCAGGGCGCGGCGTCGTCGTTCCCAGGGGCGGGGCGCCGCGAGGGCGATCGCGAGCGCGCACTGGAGCGGCAGCGCCACCAGCAGCAGCGCCGCGCCGTACGCGGACGGGGCCGTCAGCGCCGCGTACGCGAGAGCCGCGACGCCCGCCCCGCACAGCACGACCAGCGGGTCCCCGTGGTCCCGGCGCACGCGCAGCCACAGCGCCGGGGCGCCGACGAGGGCGAGCCAGGGCCAGTGCGGCGGCGCCGCGTCCGTGTTCGGCCACACCGCGACGAGGCCCACGGCCACGGCCCCCGTCACCGCCCACCGCGCCTCCACCCGGCGCAGCCGCCACGCCCACGCCCAGATCCACAGGGCGAGGCCGATCGCGAACGTCGACGGATAGCCGAGGTCGATCGTCAGCGAGCGCGCCGCGAGGGGCGCGCTGCGCCAGTCCGTGTGCGTTCCCCAGAGCAGAGTCGTCGTCAACAGGGCCCAGACCGGGGCCCACGGGCGTTCCGTGAGGGCGCGGACGGCACGGTTCAGGCCCGTCAGCACGACCAGCAGATTGAACGGGCCCGCCAGCTTCACCACCTCCCAGCCCGTCAGGCCCGTCGCCCGCGCGAAGACGCCCTCGGCGATCGCGTAGGGGGAGGAGACGTACGGGCTGCCCGTGCCCGGCAGGTCGACCAGCGGGTGGCCGGGGTGCAGCAGGCTCGCCTTCAGGCGTTCGACCACCGCCGCGTGCAGCCCGTAGTCGTGGGCCATCGGCACCCACCAGTACGCGAGCGTCAGCAGCAGCCAGTACAGGCCGCCGAAGACGAAGAACGGCGTCGGGCGCCAGAAGCGGCCGCCGCGCAGCGCCGTCGCGCCGCGCGCCGCTCCCCGGACGAGTGCGGTGGTCGTCGTGTACGGCATGGGGTGTGCCTGCCCCGCCGCGGCGGCCCGCCCCGCCTTTCGTGGGCCGTGCGGGTGAGTGCGCGGGCCCGCGCCGCCGTCTCGCGGGCCCGCGCACCGGAGGTGGGGCGGTCAGCGGCCGAGGAGCGCGCGCAGCCGGCCCTTCGAACGGGGAGCCTGCGCGGGCACGGCGGCGGGAGCCTGCTCGTGGCGGGAGACCGGCTGGGCCGGGCGCTTCGCCTTGCGGCCGTCGATGCGGATCATCGAGTGCCCCGCGACCTCCTCCGCGCCGTGCCAGAAGTCGTCGCGGCCCGCCAGCATCTCGCCCAGCTCGCCGCGCACCGGCTCGAACGCGCCCCACGTCCCGTAGAACTTCGTCGCCGTGATGCACAGCGGCTTCAGCCCGGTCGTGGCGACGGCGCCCCACGTCGCGGCGGCGACACCGGGACAGTGCTCGGCGCGGAAGTCGTCGAGGACCACGATGCCGTCCTCACCGAGGAGTTCCTGGGCCGCCGCGATGTCGCCGTGCACGTGCTCGTACAGGTGCGAGGCGTCGACGTGCACGAACCGGCAGCTGCCCGGGGCCACCAGCGACGTGATCACGTGCGAGGGGCCCTGCACCACCCTCGGCAACTCATCATGGAAGGAGCGGTAGTTGGCCTCGAAGGCGGCGCGCGTGAGAGTACTGTACGACTTGTTCATCTCCTTGTCGTTGGCCGCGTCGTCGGCGGGCGAGTCGAACAGGTCGCAGACCGTGAACGTCTCCTTCTCGTCCAGGTACTGGCCCATGAAGATGGCGCTCTTGCCCAGGTAGACGCCGAGTTCGAGGAGGTCGCCGCGCTGGCCGAGCGTCCGCTGCCGGCTCAGGAACCAGTCGAAGAGGACCTGGTCGATGTTGTGGAACCAGCCCTTGACGTCGTCGAGCGCGCCGGGGCGGGGAAGCTCGTGCTGCATGTCAACTCCGTTGCGGATCGGTGGTTTGGGGAGGGGATCTCGCCGAGCACGACCCGGCGGACGACACGCTCGGCCGCGCGCCCGTCGGCGTACGCGCAGAACCGCTCGCGGAACGCAGCCCGCAGCTGCGCCGAGCGCGAGCCGCGCCAGTGGCCGGTCGCGAAGATGTCGGTCAGCTCGTCCTCGGAGCGCGCGATGGCGCCCGGCGGGAAGGACCGCAGGTCGAAGTACGTGCCGCGGGCGGCCTCGTACGCCTCCCAGTCGTCGGCGTGGACGACGATGGGGCGGTCCAGGCAGGCGTAGTCGAACATCAGCGAGGAGTAGTCGGTGACCAGCGCGTCCGCCGCCAGGCAGAGCGTCTCCACGCTCGGGTGGTCCGACACGTCGACGAGCCGCGCCGCCGCCTCACGGGACGGCGGCTCCTCGTGCGTGGGACGGGTGCGGGTGAGGATCACGAAACCGGGGCCCAGTTGGCGCAGCATCCGGTCCAGGTCGAGCGGGGAGCGCTGGGTCGTCCGGTAGTCGCGGTGGGTGGGGGCGTAGAGGATCGCGGTCGCGTCCCGCGGGATGCCGAGGTCCTGGCGGGCCCGCGCGACGTCCTGCGAACTCGGTTGGTGCAGACGGTCGTTGCGCGGATTGCCGTACTCCAGCGTCTCGTACGCGGCGGGCAGCACCCGCTCCCACACGAGCGTGGAGTGGCGGTTGGCGGACAGGAGGTAGTCCCACGTGTCGGCGTCGCGCAGCAGCGCCGCGAAGTCGATGCCGCGGGCCGCCGCCGGGTGGTCCTGTAGGTCGAGGCCCATCTTCTTCAGCGGAGTGCCGTGCTGGGCCCGCAGCACGGTCTGGCCCGGCCGCTTGACCGCCTTGGGATCGAAACCCGCGTCGCTGACCAGGTACTTGGAGCGGGCCAGCGCCGTCCAGTACGCGGCCGTGCCGGGCGTGAGGGCGCGGGTCTGCGCCGGGACCGTGCCGTGGTGCTCGGGCCGCGCGATCCACGAGGTGCGCACCCGCGGCGCGTACGTGCGGAAGGCCTCTTCGATCGCGCCCGGGTTGCCGCCGTGGCCGCGCCCGTCACCGCTGGCGAAGACCGCCTCGTTCTGCCGTACGGGGAGCCGGAGTTGGCACCGGTAGTGCAGCTGGAGCAGGGCCCCCTTGAGGGCGCGGCGGGCGGTGGCCGTCGCGCCGGACAGCCGGGCCGTGGCGCGGCGCGCCGTCCACAAGGTCCGGTAGGTGCGGTGCGTGCCGAGGCGGACCAGGGCGTGCCGGAAGCGGGTGCGGTGCGGGACGCGGACGCCGGGCGTGCGGTAACGGGCGTAGTGGGCACGGGACTTGTGCAGGAACTCGCGGCGGGCGCGGGCCGGGAGGCGCTCCTTCCTGACGTAGATCGCGGACAGGTGCTCGACCATCCGCCGGAAGACCAGCGGGCGCCAGGCCGCGTCGAGGTCCGGCTGCTGGTCGAGGAAGTCGAAGACGCGGTCGTACTGGTCGAAGACGTCGAAGTGGTCACGGGAGGTGGTGCCGAGGAGGCCGCCGTGGCGGCGTTGCCGATGGTGGACGCAAGCCCGGTCGAGGGTCGCGATGGTCGAGGAGGCCATCAGCACTGGGTAGGTCCACGGGGTGTCCTCGTAGTGGCCGGGAGGGAACGAGAAGCCTTCCCGCTCGATGAAATCCCGGTGGTACGCCTTGTTCCAGGCCACTGTCGGCAGCGCCAACAGGCCGCCCCTGGAGTCGAGTTGGAAGGGCGCCGCGCCCTCCTCGGAGAGCAGGTGCGGCGGCTGTTCGCGCACCTGGCGGCCGTCCCAGAAAGTGCGTACGTAGTCGTACACCAGAACGTCAGGCGAGCCGGTGTCCGTGAGCCGGTCCGCGATCGCGCGCAGCGCGCCGGGCGCGAGGGTGTCGTCGCCGTCGAGGAACACGACGTAGTCGCCGCGGGCGTGCCGGAGCCCGGCGTTGCGGGCGCGGCCGGGCCCGACGTTCTCGCTCAGACGGAGCGGGCGCACGCGCGAGTCGCGCGCCGCGAACTCGTCGACGATGCTCCTGCTGCCGTCCGGCGAGCAGTCGTCGACGGCGATCAGTTCGAGGTCGGGCCAGGACTGGCCGAGGACCGAGGAGAGGCAGGCGTGCAGGTACGCCTGCACGTTGTGGACGGGGACGATGACACTGAACCGGGGCAACGTGACACATCCATGAGTCGGTGCGGGCATGCTGCCCGGAAACGGCCGACTCGCAGGTCACGTCACGTCTGGTGTGGCATACGGGGGAACTTTCGCGGAGGCCTCCACGGCTCTATTTGACAGCGCCCGCCATCACACCGGACACGAACTGGCGCTGGAAGGCGAAGAACACGGCCAGCGGGATCACCATCGAGATGAACGCGCCGGGGCCGAGCACGTCGACGTTGTTGCCGAACTGCCGCACCTGGGTCTGGAGCGCGACCGTGATCGGCTGGCTGTCGGTGTCCGTGAAGATCAGCGCGACCAGCATGTCGTTCCACACCCACAGGAACTGGAAGATGCCGAGCGAGGCGATCGCCGGACCGCCCAGCGGCATCACGACGCGCAGGAACAGGCGCATCTCCCCGGCGCCGTCCAGGCGGGCGGCCTCCAGGAGTTCACGGGGGATCTCCGCGAAGAAGTTCCGCAGCAGGAACACCGCGAACGGCAGCCCGAACCCGACGTGGAACAGGATCACGCCGAAGATCGAGCCGAAGATGCCGAGATCGCCGAAGAGCCGGGCGATCGGCACCAGCGCGAGCTGCACCGGGACCACCAGCAGCCCGACCACGATCAGGAACCACCAGTCGCGGCCCGGGAACTCCATCCACGCGAACGCGTATCCGGCCAGCGAGCCGATCACGATGACCAGCAGCGTCGCGGGCACCGTGATCAACGCGGTGTTGACCAGCGAGCGGGTGATGTCCGAGTTCTCCAGCAGGCTGCTGTAGCTCTCGAAGGTCAGCTGCGCCGGCTTGCTGAACACCGTCCACCAGCCGCTCTCCGCCATGTCCTCCGGCGAGCGCAGCGAGGAGAACAGCAGACCGATCGTCGGCACCAGCCACAGCGCGCCGATCAGCAGCAGCACGAACTGGAGAAGGCCCCCGCTCAGCCGGTCGCCGATGCGGCCGGCCAGCGAACGCGGCGCCTTCACCGTCTCGTCGTGCGTCGAGGCGGTCGCCTCGCCGTGGGTGCTCATCGCCGCCCCTCCCGCCGCAGCCGCCGCATGTTGAACCACATCACCGGGATCACGAGCAGCAGGAGCAGCACCGCGATGGCGCTGGCCAGGCCCTCGTTGTCCTCGCTGAACGCCGACCGGTACAGCTGGAGCGCGAGGACGTTGGCGTCGTCCTGGGTGGCGCCCGGCGCGATGATGAAGATCAGGTCGAAGATCTTGAGCACGTTGATCATCAGCGTGACGAGGACGACCGCGAGCACCGGCGCCAGCAGCGGCACCGTGACCCGCCGGAACACCTGCCACTCGCTCGCCCCGTCCACCCGTGCCGCTTCGAGGAGTTCGCGGGGGATGCCGGCCAGGCCCGCGCCGATCAGCACCATCGCGAAGCCGGCCCACATCCAGACGTACGCGACCATGATCGAGGTCGTCACGATGTTGAGGTACAGGTCGAATCCGCCGAGGTGGACGGTGAAGAACTTCTTGTCGCCGAGCCAGTCGACGCCGTTGTACGGCTCCTTGAAGTTCGCGGCGGGCAGCCGCAGTTGAGCCCCGTCCGCCGCCGCGGAGAGCGCGAAGGTGCCGTCGGCGGCGGCCGTCGTCGAGGCCACGACCTTGCCGTTCTTGACGGCCTCCACGCGCATGCCGGGATAGCCGCTCTCGGTCGCGTCGATCTTGTTGAGTTCGCCCGCGCCCTTGCCGAGGGTGAAGTCCTGCCAGACGGTGCCGGTGACCCCGGCCCTCCCGGTGGCGGGCTCCTTCGCGGGCTCGGCGTTCTCCGGCATCTGGTCGGCGGACACGCCGACGAGGGGCAGCAGCACGGGCGTTCCGGCCCGCACCGGCTCCTTGGTGAGGAACGGCCCGCCGCTCTTGCCGGCGAGCGTTCCGTTCGGCCGTGGATGCGCCTTCGGGAACGCGGAGGACTCGGCGAACGTGTCGTGCACGGACACCACGACGGCGTTGGCCGCGCCCTTCTCCGGATCCTGGTCGTAGACGAGCCGGAAGATGATGCCCGCGGCCAGCATCGAGATGGCCATCGGCATGAAGACGACCAGCTTGAACGCGGTGGCCCAGCGGATCCGCTCGGTGAGCACGGCGAAGATCAGGCCGAGCGCCGTCGCGACCGTCGGGGCGAGGACGACCCACCAGATGTTGTTGTTGATCGCGGCCTTGGTGTCCTCGCGCGTGAACAGCGTCTCGTAGTTGTCGAACCCGATGAACGAGTCGCCCGCCGCGTCGAAGAAGCTGCGGACGATCGAGTAGCCGATCGGGTAGACGACCAGGGCGCCGAGCAGGACGAGGGCGGGCAGCAGGAACAGGGCCGCGACGGTCCTGCGGGTGCCGGTGACGCTCTTGCGGGTCTTTCCGGCGCCCGGGGGCGGGGCGGTGGGTGCGGCGGTATCCGCGGCGGACACCCCGGGCTCCGGGGTGCCGCCGCCGGCGGCTGAGGTCATCGCCGCGTCAGTCCTTGTACGCCTTGGCCGCTTCGGCCTCCAGGGTCTTCTGCGTGCCCGCGACGTCCTTCGGGTTCATCAGGAAGTCCTGCAACGCCTTCCACTCGCCCTTGCCGGGGGTGCCGCCGAACGCCTGCGGGGTCTGGTCCGACATGTCGAAGCGGAACTCGTCGCCCGCGTCCACGAGCGCCTTGGCTATCTCGCGCTGCACGGCGTTCGGGTACGAGGCGAGGTCCACGTTCTTGTTGGGGGAGAGGTAACCGCCCAGCTTGGCCTGGATGGTGGCCGCCTCCGGCGAGGCCAGCCACGTCACCAGCGCCTGCGCCGCCTCGGAGTCCTTCAGGATCACCGCGGCGTCACCGCCACTGACCACCGGGGGCTCGCCCGAGCCGACCGCCGGGAACGGGAAGACCTTCGCGTCCGTGCCGATCTTCGCCTTCGTCTGCTGGATGTTGACCTGCGCGAAGTCGCCCTCGTAGACCATGGCGCCCTTGGGCTGGTCGCCGCCCGTGAAGACCTGCTCGACGGACTTCGTGAACTCGGTCTGCACCGCTTCCTTGTTGCCGCCAGCGATGAAGTCCTTCTTGCCCCACAGCTCGGCGAGCGTGGTGAGCGCTTCCTTCACGGACGGGTCGGTCCACTTGATCTCGTGCTTGGCGAGCTGGTCGTACTTCTCCGGGCCCGCCTGGGAGAGGTAGATGTTCTCGAACCAGTCGGTGAGCGGCCAGCCGTCGGCGCCGCCGATGGAGAACGGGGTGACGCCCGAGTCGTAGATCGCCTGCGAGGTGCTGAGCAGCTCCTTCCAGGTCTTCGCCTCCTCGGCGGCGGCGTTCTCGAAGACCTTGGCGTTGTACCAGACCAGGGACTTGTTGGCGGCCTTGTAGTACGCGCCGTACTGCTTGCCGTCGACCTTGCCGAGGTCCTGCCAGCCCTGCGAGTAGTTCTTGCCGAGCTGCGCCTGGACGTCCTCGCCCAGCGGCTTCGCCCACTTCTTGTCGACGGCCTGCTTGATGGCGCCGGGCTGCGGCAGCATCGCGATGTCCGGCGGGGCGCCGCCCGCGACCTTGGAACCCAGGAAGTTGATGATCGGGTCCTGGGCGGGGACGAAGGTGACCTTCGCGCCCGTGCGCTTCTCGAACTCCGCGAGCACCTGCTTGAAGTTCTTCTGCTCGTCGCCGGTCCACACCGCGGCGATCTCCACCGACTTGCCGTCCAGCTTCGGCAACTTCACGGAGGAGGCGGGCGACTTGGAGCCGCCCTCGCCTCCCTTGCCGTTGTCGTCGTCGCCTCCGCAGGCGGTGAGTGCGAGTGCGAGGGATCCGATGGTGATGCCCGCGAGGGCCTTGCGGAAGGTGCGTGTGCGAAGAGTGCTGCCCATCACTGCCCCGTTCTCGTCCTGAACGTTGAACGTACGTACTGAGCGAGTCTCGTGCGCACTGGTCTACGCCCGGCCAGGGAGAACCGGCAAGGGTGCCAGGGCTGTAAACCGGGTGATCGTGACGGGGTCGTGATACGCCCCGGCCCGCCCCGCGCACCTACGCCGCGGGGCCCTGCCCCGGACCCCGCTCCTCAATCGCCGGAGAGGCTTCATTGCCTGTACCGGGCCCAGGGACGGCCAGTTGCCCACATTGGAGCCCCTCCGGCGATTGAGGAGCGGGGTTCGGGGCGGAGCCCCGTGACGTGGGTACGGGGTGCCGGGGGTTACAGGAGGGAGGGGACCTCTACCGCGGAGACGGAGCGCGTGGCGCGTTCCAGGGCGCTGGCGAGGAGGGCGAGGTCCGTGGGGCCATTGCCCAGCTCGCGGACCGGGCGGCGGTCCGGCGGATCGCCCATGCGGGCCCACTCCAGCGCCACCACCGTCGGCCGCTGCGTGGCCGTCCGCGGGATGCGCCCGGTCACCCGGCCCGCCTGCACCGCCACGTCACGCCCGTCCGCCCCGTGCAACACCCCGCGCCCCGGCGCGGGATCGTCCGTGCCGGAGCCCACCGCGTCGAGCACCACTCGCGGCCTGGCCGTCCACCCCACCGCGCCGCCGGAGGCGAACGCCGCGACGAGGTGCACCCCGAGCCGCTCCCCGTCCCGCGCCACGGCTTCGAGCGCCCGCACGACGGACCCCGCGGCCGGCCGGCCCGGCGACCCGAGCGGCGGCGACAGCAGCGCGTCCAGGTCGTCCACGACCACCACGAGCCGGGGCAGCGGAGGAACGGCCTCCGTCTTCTCCCGCGTCACGCCGGGGCGCAGCCGCATCGTCGAACTCGGCGCCGCGTCGAGATCACCCGCACCCCCGGACGGCGCCCCGCGCTGCGTGATCATCCGCTCCGCCACGACCCGCTGCGTATGCCACTCGGAGAAGTGCGTGCGCCCTATCAGCTCGGCCCGCCGCTTCAGCTCCGTGCTCAGCGCCTGCGCGAACTCCCGCATCCGTACGGGGTCGTTGGCCGCGAGGTGCGTCGTGACGTGCGGAAGGTCGGTGCAGACCCGCAGGCCCTCCGCGCGCTCCCCGCCCGACGTCCCGTCGACCAGCACCATCCCGAGCCGGTCCGGCCGCTCCGCCGCGGCGAGCGACGCGGCGACCGAGCGCAACAGCTCCGTACGGCCACTGCCCGCCGGTCCCTCGACCAGCAGGTGCGGTCCCTCGGCCGCGAGGTCGACGGTCACCGGGCCGCGCGGACCGGCCCCGAGCACCGCCCACACCCGGCCGCCGATCGAGTCCGGATCGTCCCCGGCCGCGGCCCAACGCGCCATGAGCGACGCCGGGGTGGCCCGCGCAAGACCCAACTCGTCCAGCAGCCGCGCCGATGGGGGCAGCGGCGCCGACACCCGGGCGCCCGGCCTGTCGCCGGAACCGCCCACCGCGTCCGAGCGCAACGGCGCGAGCGCCCGCGCGAACCGCTCCGCCCAGGCGAGCGACACCGCGTCGGCCGTCCCGACCGTGCCGTGCCCGACGAGCTGGCCCTGCGCCGCCCGGTGCAACCGCAGCGTCGTCGCGACATCACCGCTCAGCAGCGCCACCGCCCCGCACGCCCGGAACGCCGGACTCTCCGCGCACGCCGCCTCGTAGCTCTGCGTGGCCGGCGAGGCGGGCGACGCGGCCGGCGCCTCGGCCAGGCACACGACGTGGATCCCGGCCGCGGCGCCCTCGGCGGCGAGCCGCACCGTGGCCTCCCGCAGCGAGGCGCACCCGGGATCGCCGTCGATCACGACGACCGTGGAGGCCATCGGCTCGTCGTCGTCCTGCGTCGAGGGGCGAAGACCCGCCGCGTGGTCGTCGAGCCGCCGCAGCAGCTCGTCCGTACGCGCCGTCGCCTGCTCCCGGTCGTACGCGAGCAGCAGCCGGCAGTCCTGGCCGTGCGCGGGCCGCACCTGGGGCAGCCAGCCGAGCCAGGACCACTCGGCGACCCGCTCCTCCAGGGGCCGCGCCCGGTCCGCGGAGATCAGCACCAGCTCCAGCCGCTCCGGCGCGTGCAACGTCGCGAGCTGGGCGACGGCGCAGCGGGCGAGCCCCGCCAGCCGCGCGCGCGGCCCCGCGAGCCCGAGCGCCCCGGCCTCGGCGAGCCCCACGGTCACCGGCACCGCGGGCAGCAGCCCCACACCGCCGGGCCCCGGCCGGTCCACGCTGCCGAGCCGCACCGCGAGCGCCTCCGGGTGACCGGGCCCGCGCTCCCACAGCCGCGGCCCCGGGCCGAGCGCGGTGAGCAGCAGGGCCGCCGCGTCCGGCCACGTCTCCGCGGTGGCCGCGGCGGGCCGGGACTCCTCCTCGTACGAGGACGCGGCCCCGGAGGACGTGGCGGGGCGGGAGCCGGAGAGCTGGGGGGCGCGCATCACGTGCGGTTCGTGGATCTCGTGCTGCTGGTCGTCCGCGTCGTAGTCGTCGTAGTCGTAGTCGTCGCGCCCGTCCCGCTTGCCGCGCCGCAGCAGCCGGGAGAGCCCACCGCGCTTGCGCGGGGCGCGTGGCAGCGAGGTCCCGCGCGCGGGAGTGCCGCCCCGCGCGCCGTCCGTCCCGTCGTCCGCCTCCGGCGCGGGCACGACGGGCCGGGAGCCGCCCAGCGCGCCGTCGGCGGTGTCGCCCGCGGAGCCCCAGGCGGCGTCCCCGTACGCGTGCCGCGTCTCCTGGTCGGGGTCGGGCACGGAGGCCGGAGCCGGTGCGGCCGGCTGCTCCTCGGCGGGCATCACCCGGACGTGTCCGTCCCCGTCCGGCGCCGTCCGCAGCGGCCTCGGGCGGGCCGCGTCGCCCGCCACGGAGACCCGCAGCGCGGACTCGCCGAGGCGCACGAGGGAGCCGGGGGAGAGGCGGACGGGGCGGGCGTCGACGGGGCGGCCGTCCACCGTCGTCCCGTTCGTCGAGTCCAGGTCCACCACCGAGATCCGGCCGTCGGCGTCGAGCGTCACCGCGCAGTGCAGCCGGGACACGTCGGGGTCGTCGAGCGGGACGTCCGCGTCGGCGGAGCGGCCGATGCGGATCTGCCCGCCGTGCAGCAGGTGGACGCCGCCCGCGTCGGGCCCCGCCACCACGTGGAGCTGCGCCGCCGCGTCGTCCGGCTCGGGCCCCGGGTCCACGGGGGCGCCGAGCGCGACCACCGCTCCGTCGATCAACGGGGGCTCGCCGAGGACACAGCGCTGCGCGTCGAGCCGCTGCATGCCCGCGTACAGGGTCGTCGTCCCCGCCTCGCCGCCCGCGACGGCCGTGGCCAGGCCGGAGGAGACCGCGGCGAGGGCGGTGCCCGCGGGGGCCGTGACCAGCACGTCAACACCGCGCGCGAGTGTGTCGTCACCGCGGGCGAGTGCGTCGGGGCGCGTGCCCAGGGGGTCTACGACGGTAAGCCGGATCTGCATCGCCGCCTGCGGTCCCTTCTGCGCGGGCGCCCGGAGACGAGGGGCTGGCCCGCGGTCCCCCACCGCAGATTCCCCCCACCGCTACGGGCACGTCAGCCAGTGCTGCAAAGCATCCTTGCACCTGCCGCTGACAACACGCCCGCCCGTCGCCCTCCACCACCCTCGAACGAGGACTTGCAGGCCGCAGATTACCTTCCCGTCACGCCTAAGTGATCTTGATTGGCCGACTCCGTCCTCAAAGTGCCTGCTCGCGAATCTCTTGAGATCGCTCACGTCACCCCTCGGCAACCAATGGCCCCAGCTGAGCGTCTTTCCGTCGAACACGGGTCGGCCCCGGGTGGGCCGGGACGGCCCGGACCACAGAAGATCGACAGCCGGTACGGGGGAATCCGCCACTAGAGTGGGTCGGAACACCCGGAGCCGGGTGACCCAAGCAAGTACCGATGCAGGGAGCGCATGACGTGCGGCCGGTAGGGAGCAAGTACCTGCTCGAGGAGCCGCTCGGGCGCGGCGCCACGGGCACCGTCTGGCGGGCCCGCCAGCGCGAGACGGCGGGCGCGGAGGCGGCCGTCGCGGGCCAGCCGGGCGAGACCGTCGCGATCAAGGTCCTCAAGGAGGAGCTGGCGAACGACGCGGATGTGGTGATGCGCTTCCTGCGCGAGCGCTCCGTCCTGCTCCGCCTCACGCACCCGAACATCGTGCGCACCCGCGACCTGGTCGTCGAGGGCGAGCTGCTCGCCCTGGTGATGGACCTGATCGACGGGCCCGACCTGCACCGCTACCTCCGCGAGAACGGCCCGTTCTCGCCGGTCGCGGCCGCGCTGCTGACCGCGCAGATCGCCGACGCGCTCGCCGCCAGTCATGCCGACGGCGTCGTGCACCGCGACCTGAAGCCCGCGAACGTCCTGCTGAAGCAGGACGAGGGCGGCATGCACCCGATGCTCACCGACTTCGGCATCGCCCGCCTCGCCGACTCCCCGGGCCTGACCCGCACCCACGAGTTCGTCGGCACGCCCGCCTACGTGGCGCCCGAGTCCGCCGAGGGCCGCCCGCAGACCAGCGCCGTCGACATCTACGGCGCGGGCATCCTGCTGTACGAGCTGGTCACGGGCCGGCCCCCGTTCTCCGGCGGCTCCGCCCTCGAAGTCCTGCACCAGCACCTCAGCGCCGAACCGCGCCGCCCCTCGACGGTCCCGGACCCGCTGTGGACGGTCATCGAGCGCTGCCTGCGCAAGAACCCGGACGAACGGCCCAGCGCGGAGAACCTCGCGCGGGGCCTGCGCACCGTCGCCGAGGGCATCGGCGTGCACGCGAGCAGCGCGCAGATCGCCGCCGCCGAGGGCGTCGGCGCGCTCCTCATGCCGGACCCCGACCCGGCCCAGGTCCCGGACACCCCCGGCGTCTCGGACGCGGACCCCACGCAGGTGCTGCCGCACAACGCGGCGGCGGCCGGTGCCGCGGGGATCGCGGGCGCCGCGGCCGCGGCGGCGTACGACCCGAACGCGGCGACGAGCGTGATGCCGCAGCAGGGCAACGACCAGCACGGCGGCGAGGCCGACCCGACGGCCGTGCTGCCGCCGATGCCGCAGGGCCCGCCGCAGCAGATGCCCGACGCCTGGGGCGACCAGCTGCGCGCGGCCCGCGACCGCAACGAGCAGACGCAGGTCCAGTACCTCGACCCGGACCAGGACCCGCTGCGCCGCCGCCCTCAGCGCCAGGTCGCGCGCCCGCAGCAGCAACAGCCCCAGCAGCCGCAGCAGTACGCGCCGCGCCAACAGCCGCAACAGCCGCAGCGCCAGCCCCAGCAGTACGCGCCGCCGCCGCAGCAGCCGTCGCCCCGGCAGGCCCCGCGCCCGGCTCCGGAGCCGCGCGAGCCCCGCGAACCGCGCCGTCGCAGCCCCAACCGGATGCGGATTCCGGGCCTGGGCTGCCTCAAGGGCTGCCTGTTCATGATCGTGATGCTGTTCGTGGTGAGCTGGCTGGTCTGGGAGTTCACCCCGCTCCAGGACTGGATCGGCACCGGCAAGGGGTACTGGGCCCAGATCTCCGACTGGTTCTCCACGGCGTCCGACTGGATCGGCGACCTGGGGAGCAAAACCGGCAACTAGGGCCTGTTGTCGGTCCCGCAGGGGCAACTCCGCCATGACGTTGGAGATTTGTCGACATCCGACGGGTGATTTCCCCCTCTGATGCGCAGGTTGGCGTCCGAGCCGCGTAGCTTGGGCGCCAACACGCGTCTGTAGGAGCAGTCTTGGCACGGAAGATCGGCAGCCGGTACACCGCACACCAGATCCTGGGGCGCGGCAGTGCGGGCACGGTGTGGCTGGGCGAGGGACCCGAGGGTCCGGTCGCCATCAAACTGCTGCGTGAGGACCTCGCCTCCGACCAGGAACTGGTCGGCCGCTTCGTCCAGGAGCGCACCGCCCTGCTGAGCCTCGACCACGCGCGCGTGGTGGGCGTCCGCGACCTCGTGGTCGACGGCAACGACCTGGCGCTCGTCATGGACCTCGTCCGCGGCACGGACCTGCGCACGCGCCTGGAGCGCGAGAAGCGCCTGGCCCCCGAGGCCGCCGTCGCCATCGTCGCGGACGTCGCCGAGGGCCTCGCCGCCGCGCACGCCGCCGGCATCGTGCACCGCGACGTCAAGCCGGAGAACGTACTGCTCGACATGCAGGGCGAGCTCGGCCCCGGCGGCGCCCACCCCGCGCTGCTCACCGACTTCGGCATCGCCAAGCTGATCGACACCCCGCGCCGCACCCGCGCCACGAAGATCATCGGTACGCCGGACTACCTGGCCCCCGAGGTCATCGAGGGCCTGCCCGCGCGCGCGGCCGTCGACATCTACGCCCTCGCGACGGTCCTGTACGAACTCCTCGCCGGCTTCACCCCCTTCGGCGGCGGCCACCCCGGCGCCGTCCTGCGCCGCCACGTCACCGAGACGGTGGTCCCGCTCCCCGGCATCCCCGACGAGCTGTGGCAGCTGCTCATCCAGTGCCTCGCCAAGGCCCCGGCCTCCCGCCTGCGCGCCTCCGAGCTGGCCGCGCGCCTGCGCGAGCTCCAGCCGATGCTCGCGGGCCTGCCCCCGCTCGACGTGGACGAGCCGGAGACGGAGGCCGAGGCCGAGGAGCCGGAGCCGCAGGCCGAGACGGTGCAGGAGCCCCCGGAGCGCCCCCGCCGCGGCGCCGTCTCCCTGATCCCCGGCTCCGCGCCGAAGGACTCCAACCGCGACACGCACACGTCGATGCGGGTCCCCGCGCCCGACGAGCTGGCCGGCGGCGCCCGCGGCACGGCACGCGCCCCCCGGGCCTCCGGTTCGCCCCGCCCCGGCTCGGCCCGCAACCGGCACTCGGCGCGCCGCAGACGCCTCACGCTCGGGGTCGCCGGGGTGGTCCTGGTGGCCGCGGTCGGCGGCGGCGTATGGGCGGCCACGTCGTCGGGGTCGGACGAGGCGCCGCCCACGGACAGCAACAATTCCGCGCCCACGGAGCCGTAGGACCGCCCGCGCGGGGGCTCGGGGACGGCCGGGACGGATCACTTGCACCAGCCGTTAGGCTGGTCCTGTGGCAGTCGTCGATGTATCCGAAGAGCTGAAGTCCCTCTCCTCGACCATGGAGTCGATCGAGGCCGTCCTGGACCTCGACAAGATGAGGGCAGATATCGCCGTGCTCGAGGAGCAGGCGGCCGCGCCGTCCCTGTGGGACGACCCGGAGGCGGCGCAGAAGATCACCAGCAAGCTGAGCCACCTCCAGGCGGAGGTCCGCAAGGCCGAGGCGCTGCGCGGTCGTATCGACGACCTCGGGGTCCTCTTCGAGATGGCCGAGGAGGAGGACGACCCGGACACCCGCGCCGAGGCCGAGTCCGAGCTCACGGCGGTCAAGAAGGCGCTGGACGAGATGGAGGTCCGCACGCTCCTCTCCGGTGAGTACGACTCCCGTGAGGCGATCGTCAACATCCGCGCGGAGGCCGGCGGCGTCGACGCGGCGGACTTCGCCGAGCAGCTCCAGCGCATGTACCTGCGCTGGGCCGAGCGGCACGGCTACAAGACCGAGGTCTACGAGACGTCCTACGCGGAAGAGGCCGGCATCAAGTCGACCTCCTTCACCGTCCAGGTGCCGTACGCGTACGGGACGCTCTCGGTCGAGCAGGGCACGCACCGCCTGGTGCGCATCTCGCCGTTCGACAACCAGGGCCGCCGCCAGACGTCCTTCGCGGGCGTCGAGGTGCTCCCGGTGGTCGAGCAGACCGACCACGTCGAGATCGACGAGTCGGACCTGCGCGTGGACGTCTACCGCTCCTCGGGCCCCGGCGGCCAGGGCGTCAACACGACGGACTCCGCGGTCCGCCTGACGCACATCCCCACCGGCATCGTGGTCTCCTGCCAGAACGAGCGCTCGCAGATCCAGAACAAGGCCACGGCCATGAACGTTCTGCAGGCCAAGCTCCTGGAGCGCCAGCGCCAGGAGGAGCGCGCCAAGATGGACGCCCTCAAGGGCGACGGCGGCAGCTCCTGGGGCAACCAGATGCGTTCGTACGTCCTGCACCCCTACCAGATGGTCAAGGACCTGCGGACCGAGTTCGAGGTCGGCAACCCGCAGGCCGTGCTCGACGGTGAGATCGACGGCTTCATCGAGGCCGGCATCCGGTGGCGCAAGCAGACGGAGAAGTAACTCCGCATTTCAACGAAACGAAGGCAACTACCGTTCGCTGAGCGGTAGTTGCCTTTCGTTTTTTCTGCCTCTCGCGTCCAGTTGTGTCCCAGTCGTGAAGACTGGACCGGCATTTACGTCACAGTCACATGTCCGTAGTGCGGTCAACTCCCTCAAGTACGGACATAGCGTGCGCAACGCCCTTGACGTTGATTCGAAAAGTGGAAAGGCTTGCGCGCGGCATGCGTATTAGTGGGACGCGTGTGAACGGGGGAGGGGTGAACGAGGCCCCTGCTGCCTCCTGTTGAACGAAGTCCCTGGCGCTGCTCCACTGACGATTGGCTACTGGGGGTAGCAGACTGATGACCAAGAAGACGCGGATCCGCGTGGCGCGGATAGCGGCCGGTGCGGTGATCGCG
Organism: Streptomyces sp. BYX5S; assembly: GCF_054724165.1. NCBI lineage: Bacteria > Bacillati > Actinomycetota > Actinomycetes > Kitasatosporales > Streptomycetaceae > Streptomyces > Streptomyces sp. BYX5S. Next base: position 824,084 of record NZ_CM138829.1, read on the forward strand.
GCCGGTGCCTCGCTGACCGCCGCGGGTGCGGCATCCGCCGCCACCGTCGACGAGCAGAGCGGCGAGACCTGCGGCCCGCTCGGCCTTATTTGCTGGCCCACCGAGGACGACGGCGCGGACGAAGAGCCGCCCGGCGACGACGACCCGGGCAACGGCGTTGCCGGTGTCACCGAGGGCAACACCAACGGTGGCGTCGCGGGCGTGACCGAGGGCAACACCAACGGCGGCGTCGCCGGCGTCACCGAGGGCAACACCAACGGCGGCGACGACTCCACCGGTGGCACCGGTGGCGACGACTCGACCGGCGGCACCAGCACCAACGGTGGTGGCAACGGTGGCGACGACTCCACCGGCGGCAACGGCAACTCCGGTGGCAACGGCAACGGTGGCGGCTCGTCCTCCTCCGGCGGTTCGTCCTCCTCCGGTGGTTCCTCCTCGACCGGTGGTTCGTCCACCGGTGGTGACGCCTCCACCGGCGGCTCCGCCTCGGGTGGCGACAACACCAGCCCGGACGGCAACAACAACCCCGTCGAGCAGGGCCAGGGCAAGGAAGGCCTGAACGACACCGGCTCCGCTCCGGTCGAGCAGACCGGCACGGGTTCCGGCGACACCCAGGCGAGCGGTGAGCTCGCCGAGACCGGTTCCTCCGGCACCACGTTCCTGGTGATCGGTGCGGCCACGATGATCGCGGGCGGTGTCGGCTTCCGGCTCCTGCCGCGCCTCGCGGGCAACCGCGGCGCCGCCGCGTAACGCCAAGCACACCCGAAAGGGCCCACAGCCGGTCGGCTGTGGGCCCTTTCGCATGACTGAGGTTCCGGCGGGGGCCTCCCGCCGAGGGGTGGGGCTACACCGTCTGATGCGCGAGCAGCGCCACGGCCGCCACGAGCACCGCCACCAGGGCGACCAGCGCCATGGGGCTCAGCGCGGCCAGCGGGTTCTGCTGCTGAAGCCGCTCGCGGTTCGCCCGGCACACCGGGCAGCGGCCCTCGCTCACGGGCGCCGCACAGTTCGCGCACACCAGTCGGTCGTAGGTCATGCGCTTCTCCTCCTCCCGCGCGGCGGAGCACGCCACCGGGTACCCCTGGGTTCTCTCCGCTCAACGCTCCGGGAAACGCAACCGTTCCCCCTACCACTGTGCCAGCTTCGCGGAATTTCGGCGCGTCCCCCCGGAAGGACCGCCCCTGACCTGGAGCGGGACGGACATAACCGGCGTCGTACCGCGCGTCACACGGGGACAAAACGCTCAACCGGGGACGGCGCCTGCGCCGCGCGCACCGGTTCGCGTATGGTCACGCTCACCTACCCCCGGCTACCCGTGGTGCACCTGTGATCCGATTCGACAACGTCTCCAAGGTCTACCCCAAGCAGACCCGGCCCGCCCTCAGGGATGTCTCCCTGGAGGTCGAGCGCGGCGAGTTCGTCTTCCTGGTCGGCTCGTCCGGCTCCGGCAAGTCGACGTTCCTGCGCCTGATCCTGCGTGAGGAGCGGTGCAGCCACGGCCAAGTGCACGTCCTGGGCAAGGACCTCGGCCGCGTATCCAACTGGAAGGTCCCGCAGATCCGCCGCCAGCTCGGCACGGTCTTCCAGGACTTCCGTCTCCTGCCCAACAAGACGGTCGGCGAAAACGTCGCCTTCGCGCAGGAGGTCATCGGCAAGTCCCGCGGCGAGATCCGCAAGTCCGTGCCGCAGGTCCTCGACCTCGTCGGCCTCGGCGGCAAGGACGACCGCATGCCGGGCGAGCTGTCCGGCGGTGAGCAGCAGCGCGTGGCCATCGCGCGGGCCTTCGTGAACCGGCCCAAGCTGCTGATCGCGGACGAGCCGACCGGCAACCTCGACCCGCAGACCTCGGTCGGCATCATGAAGCTGCTCGACCGGATCAACCGGACGGGCACGACGGTGGTCATGGCCACCCACGACCAGAACATCGTGGACCAGATGCGCAAGCGCGTCATCGAGCTGGAGCACGGTCGCCTCGTGCGCGACCAGTCGCGCGGCGTCTACGGCTACCAGCACTGAGAAGTACCGAGTGAGAAGCTGCGAAAGGCTCAGAAAGCGCTATGCGTGCCCAATTCGTTCTGTCTGAGATCGGCGTCGGCCTCCGGCGCAATCTCACGATGACCTTCGCCGTGATCATCTCGGTTGCCCTCTCGCTCGCCCTGTTCGGCGGCTCGCTGCTCATGAGCGACCAGGTCAACCAGATGAAGGGCTACTGGTACGACAAGGTCAACGTCTCGATCTTCCTGTGCAACAAGGGAGACGCGGACTCCGACCCGAACTGCGCCAAGGGCCCGGTCACGGCCGAGCAGAAGAAGGAGATCGTCGGGGACCTCAAGAAGCTCCCCGTGGTCGACAACGTGGCGCACGAGTCGCAGGACGAGGCGTACAAGCACTACAAGGAGCAGTTCGGCGACTCCCCGCTCGCCAGCTCCCTCACCCCGGACCAGCTCCAGGAGTCCTACCGGATCAAGCTGAAGGACCCGGAGAAGTACGAGGTCATCGCGACCGCGTTCAACGGGCGGCCCGGCGTGCAGTCCGTGCAGGACCAGAAGGGCGTGCTCGACAACCTCTTCCGGCTGCTGAGCTACCTGAACTACGCGGCGGGCGCCGTCATGGCGGTCATGCTCGTGGTCGCGCTGCTGCTGATCGTGAACACCGTGCGGGTGTCCGCGTTCAGCCGCCGGCGCGAGACCGGCATCATGCGGCTCGTCGGCGCGTCCGGCTTCTACATCCAGGCGCCGTTCATCATGGAGGCCGCGGTCGCCGGACTCATCGGCGGCGGCATCGCGTGCGTCTTCCTCGCGGCCGGTCAGTACTTCGTGATCGACAACGGCGTGGCGCTCTCCGACAAACTCCAGCTCATCAACTTCATCGGCTGGGATTCGGTGTTGACGAAGCTGCCGCTCATCCTCGCCGTGAGCGTGCTGATGCCGGCGCTTGCCGCGTTCGTCGCGTTGCGCAAGTACCTCAAGGTGTGACGAGAGTCCTTCGCCGCCACAGGGCGTCGTGCGGGTCAACGGCCCGTACGACGCCCTGCGTTGTCCTAGACTCACCGACATGTCAGGTCCGGACGCGTTGTACCGGCCCCGCCGCATCGGCCGCGGGGCGGCCCTGACATTGATCTTCGTGGGGGTCCTCGCGGGCGGCGCCGCGACCGGCTCCCTGCCCGCGGGGCACCAGAAGCCCGCGGAGAACGCGGAGGCTTCCCTGGTCGCGGCGGACGACAAGCCGATGACCGGCCCGACCGACCCGAGCGCTGCCGCCGCCGAGGCGCTGGCCGACGGGAAGTCGCCCAGCAAGGCGGCCGAGGAGGCCGTCAGCCGCAGCGGCGACCGCTGGGGGGCCGTCTACTCCCGGCGCGAGTACGAGGAGTTCGAGCAGTCCCTCGACGGCGAGTACACCGGCATCGGCCTGCGCGCCCGCCGCACCGCCGAGGGACACGTCCAGGTCACCAAGGTCCGCGACGGCTCGCCCGCCCAGCTCGCCGGCATCCGCGCGGGCGACCGCATCGCGGCGGTCGACGGCGAACCGGTCACCGGCCGTCCCGTCACCGAGGTCCTCGCCCTGCTGCGCGGCGAGCACGCGGGCACCGCCGTCCGCATCGGCCTCCAGCGCGGCACGCGCGCGTGGAGCGAGACCCTGCGCCGCGCCAATCTGTCGACCGAGTCCGTCGCCTCCACGCGCCTGCCCGACGGGGCGACGCTCGTGAAGGTGAGCGCCTTCACGAAGGGCGTCGGCGAGCAGGTGCGTACGGCCGTGGCCGAGGCACCCGCGCGCGCGGGTGTCGTCCTCGACCTCAGGGGCAACTCCGGCGGGCTGGTCACCGAGGCGGTGAAGGCGGCCTCCGCCTTCCTCGACGGCGGACTCGTGGCGACGTACGACGTGCGCGGCGCGCAGCGGGCCCTGCACGCGCAGCGCGGTGCCGACACGTCCAGACCGGTGGTCGTGCTCGTCGACAGCGGGACGATGAGCGCGGCCGAACTGCTCACCGGCGCCCTCCAGGACCGCGGCCGCGCGGTCGTCGTGGGCTCCAGAACCTTCGGCAAGGGCTCGGTCCAGATGCCGAGCCGACTGCCCGACGGCTCCGTGGCGGAGCTGACCGTCGGGCACTACCGCACCCCTTCGGGCCGCGCCGTCGACGGCCGCGGCATCACCCCGGACCTCGAGGCCGAGGCGGACACCCTGCGCAGGGCGGAGACAGTATTGACTGGCCTCGGGGACCCCTCGTAGTGCGAAAATGGTCAGCACTATGGCCAAGGCAATGTATGTACCGAAGGAGTCCCAGCCCAAGCAGGGCAAAAAGGGGGCGTCGTCCGGCAAGAAGGACGGCAAGCACAAGATGGTCGCGCAGAACAAGAAGGCGCGCCACGACTACTTGATCATGGACACCTACGAGGCCGGCATCGTGCTGACCGGCACCGAGGTCAAGTCGCTGCGGCAGGGGCGTACCTCCCTGGCCGACGCCTTCGTCCAGATCGACGGCGGCGAGGCGTGGCTGCACAACGCCCACATCCCCGAGTACAACCAGGGCACGTGGACGAACCACGCGGTGCGCCGCAAGCGCAAGCTGCTGCTGCACCGCGACGAGATCGACAAGCTGGAGTCGAAGTCCCAGGAGACCGGTCACACGATCGTGACCCTGGCGATCTACTTCAAGGACGGCCGGGCGAAGGCCGAGATCGCGCTCGCCAAGGGCAAGAAGGAGTACGACAAGCGGCAGACGCTGCGCGAGAAGCAGGACCGGCGGGACTCGGACCGGGCGATCGCGGCGGCGAAGCGGCGGCAGCGCAACAACGAGCGGATGGGCTGACCCCCACCCCGTCAGGAATACGCTGGCATCGTCGTGCGTTGTTCACGTACGATGGACCACGTCCTCCACGGCGAGGACGCGGATTGAAAAATCAACATGGGGATGATCGGTTTCGACAGCGGATGTCGAAGCAGGGGAAGCGTGTCGAGGAAGCGGCAATGATCTCGTTAACCATATGTCGCAACCAATAATCGCCAACACCAAGCGCGATTCCCAGTCCTTCGCCCTCGCTGCCTGATAACAGCGACTGAAGGACCCTAAAAGGGTGTCAGCCCGGGGATGTTTCCGACCCGGATCCTGGCATAATCTAGGAAACTAAACTCTTCCGCCCGGTCACGGGGCGGAAGAGGAAATCAAACAGTGACTGGGCCCGTCGGCGACTTGTTCGCGTGATCACCGGGGCCGAGAAAATCGAAGCGAACTGCACACGGAGAAGCCCTGCTGCTGCACCGTTGGACGCGGGTTCGATTCCCGCCATCTCCACTCATCCCATGTGGGCAAGGGCCCGGTGACCGTCTCGGTCGCCGGGCCTTTGTCATGAGGTCGTGCGGGCATGCGGTCGCGCGGTCTTGGCGGGGCCCCGTGCGTCCGGGATGCTCCTGTGGCATGAGGAGACGCAAGGGATCGAGATGGGCCCTGTCCGGTGTGGCCGTCGTCGTGGCCGCCGCACTCAGTTGGAGCGCCCCCGCGGGCGCCGACTCCAGTCCCAGTGGGCTTCCCGAGGCCATCGACACGATCCTCGGGGACCCGCGAATGGAGGGCGGCGCGGCGAGCGTCGTCGTGGCCGACGCGAAGACCGGGGAGACCCTGTACCAGCACAATCCCACCGGGCGGCTGATGCCCGCCTCCAACACCAAGCTCGCCACCTCCGCCGCCGCCATGGGCGTCCTCGGACCCGACCACCGGTTCAGCACGGACGTGCTCGCGGCCGGGCCGGTGCGCGGCGGGGTGCTCGCCGGTGACCTGTATCTGCGCGGCACCGGCGATCCGACCACCCTCGCCGCCGACTACGACCGGCTCGCCGCCGACGTCGCCGCGGCCGGGGTGAAGCGGGTGAGCGGGCGGCTCGTCGCGGACGACACCCGGTTCGACGACCACCGGATCGGCGACACCTGGGGCGGCGACGACGAGTCCTCGTACTACGCCGCCCAGATCAGCGCGTTGAGTGTCGCGCCCGACACCGACTACGACACCGGGACCGTCATCGTCGAGGTGAAGCCCGGCGCCAGGGCGGGGGAGAAGCCCACCGTCAGCGTCACCCCGAAGAACCGGTACGTCCGCATCGACCTCCAGGCGTCCACGGTCGGGGCCGGCGGCGCGGACACCGTGGCCGTCGAGCGGCGGCACGGGACCAACACGATCGCCGTCACCGGCAGCGTTCCGGTGGGCGGGGACACCACCAAGGAGTGGGTGACCGTGTGGGAGCCGACCGGGTACGCGGGCTCCGTGTTCCGGGACGCGCTCGCCGCCCACGGGGTGAAGGTCGGCGGGGCCACCAGGCTGGGCAAGGCCACGCCCGCGAGCGCGAAGAAGCTCGCCACGCACGACTCCATGGCGCTGAAGGACCTGCTGGTCCCGTTCATGAAGCTCTCCAACAACATGCACGCCGAGTCGCTCGTCAAGGCCATGGGGTTCAAGACGACCGGACGGCCGGGGAGTTGGGGCGACGGCATCGACGCCGTCGCCGACTACCTGAAGGGCGCCGGGGTCGACGCGGCCAAGATCCGGCAGGTCGACGGGTCCGGGCTCTCCCGCAAGGACAACTTCGCCGCCCGGCAGCTCGCCGACCTCCTGCTCTCCGTGCAGGACGAGCCCTGGTACGCGGACTGGTCCGCGTCGCTGCCCGTGGCGTGCGACCCGGACCGCTTCGTCGGCGGGACGCTGCGCAGCCGCATGTGCGGTACGCCCGCCGCCCTCAACGCCCGCGGAAAGACCGGGTCGTTGACGGGGGCGTCGGCGCTCTCGGGGTACGTGAAGGACGCCGACGGGCGGCTGCTCGTCTACAGCATCGTCCAGAACAACTACCTGGCCGACTCCGTGAAGCCCCTGGAGGACGCCGTCGTCGTGACGCTCGCGAAGTCGACGGCCGAGGAGGCGACGGCGGTCGTCCCGAAGTCCACGCGCGCCGTCCCGGCGGCCGAGCGGGACGGCGACCTGGAGTGCTCCTGGCGCAAGCCGGCCACGTGCTGACCGCTCAGCGGGTGGACCGCACGTAGGCGTACAGCGACAGCAGCAGGGCGCACGCCGCCGCCGCGAGCGGCACCGTGTACGCCGCGGTGGGGCCCCAGTGCTCCACCGCGGCGCCGCCCGTGGCCGAACCGGCCGCGATGCCGCCGAGGATGCCGGTCACGGCGAGCGTCATGCCCTCGTTCAACTGGCCCTCCGGCGTGCGCTGCTGGACCAGGGTCATGCCCGTCACCATCGTCGGCGCCGTGGCCATGCCGGCGATCAGGAGCGCGCCCCCGAGGACGTACAGGGAGCCCGTGGACCAGGCGGCGAGCAGCGGGAGCGACATCAGTGCCGCCATCGCCGCCGCGCAGAGCGGGTGGCGCCGGGCCGCCGGGCCGGACGGCCGCCACGCCCCGTAGACGAGGCCCGCCGCGCAGGATCCCGCCGCCTGGAGCGCCAGGACGGCGCCCGCCCACACCTTGTGGCCCTGCGCGTCGGCGAAGGCGACCGTGACGACCTCCAGCGAGCCGAAGACGACGCCCGTGGCGAGGAAGGCGAGCAGCAGGGGCGGGATGCCACGCGCGCGCAGTGGCGTTTTCGTCGCCTTCGTGCGCGCGTGGGGCGGCGGTTCCGTGGCGCGCTGCGCGGCGAAGATCAGCACGCCGGTCACCATGAGGACGGCGCTGACCAGGGTGCCCGCCTCCGGGAAGAGCGAGCCGCACAGGAAGGCGGCCACCACGGGGCCGAGCATGTAGCAGAGCTCGTCCGCGGCCTGCTCGAAGGAGTTCGCCGCGTGCAGGTCGTCCGGGGTCTCCTTCAGCAGGTGCGCCCAGCGGGCCCGGGACATGCCGCCCGTGTTCGGGGTCGTCGCGGACGCCAGGTAGGTGGCGAAGAGCGTCCAGTCGGGCGCCCCGAAACGTACGCACAGCAGCAGGGCGACCGAGCCGCAGGCCGATACGACGGTCGCCGGGACCGCGACCCGCGCCTGCCCGTACCGGTCCACGAGACGGGCCGTCCACGGGCCGACGACCGCGTTGGCGACCAGGCCCGTGGCGGTGACGGCGCCCGCGAGCGCGTAGGAGCCGCGCGCACCGGAGATCATGATCACGGCGCTGATGCTGAACATGCCCTGCGGGAAGCGGGCGATGAGGTTGCCGAGGGTGAAGGCGCGGGCGCCGGGGATGGCGAAGAGACGGGTGTAGGACGTGGCGGTGGACATGCCATGAGCATCACCGCAGGTCACGCGCGGGGTCCAACACCTGCTCGGCGCTGATTCACGCACCTGTGGTGCCAATGTCCACGCGCGCGCGTTGTAGGTTCGCCCGATGCCCCCAGCGAATGTCGAACCCCGCCTGCTGCGCGCGTTCCTCGCCGTCGCCGACGAGCTGCACTTCACGCGCGCCGCCGCCCGGCTGTACGTCGCCCAGCAGGCGCTCAGCCGTGACATCCGGCGCCTGGAGCGGGAGTTGGGCGCCGAGCTGTTCGTGCGCACCACCCGTCAGGTGACGCTCACCGGGGACGGGGCCCGGCTGCTGCCGCACGCGCGGCGGGTGATCGAGGCGCAGGACGAGCTGCTCACCGCCTTCGCCGGGCCCGCCGACACCGGCCGCCCGCTGCTCGTCGACGTGAACAGCCCGGGGCTCGTGCACGAGCGGGTCCTCGCCAGGGCCCGCGAACTCGCCCCGGAGCACGAGCTGATGGCCCGCTACGAGAGCGGGCTCACCGGCGCCGCCGCCGAACTCCTCGCGGGCCGCCTCGACGTGTCCTTCGGCCGGTTCGCCGGGCTCGACGCGGCCGTGCGCGCCCGCCTCGACCAGCAGCCCATGCGCTACGAGCCGATGGCGGTCATGCTGCCCGAGGACCACCCGCTGGCCGCGCTCGACGCCGTGCCCCTGGGGCGGCTCGCCGGGGAGTCGGTCTACGCGGGCGCCGGCAACCCCCGCACGCCCGAATGGACGGACCTGGCCCGGCGGTTGTTCGAGGGCCGGGGCATCCACGTCGCGCCGCCCGCGCCGCTCGCCGTCGGCAAGGAGGAGTTCCGCCGGATCATGGAGAAATACCGCAATCCGGTCCTCACCGGGGTGGACTTCCCGGCCATGCCAGGCTCGGTGCTGCGGCCCCTCGTCGACCCGGTCCCGCTGTCGCCTGTGTCACTCGTCTGGCGAAAAGGGCGCAAACACCCGGGAATTGAGGCGCTTCGGGCGGCTGCTGCCGCGTTGGCGGCCGAGAACCGGTGGCTGGAAAGACCCCCGGAGGCATGGATTCCGGCCGCAGATGCGCAGATTATGTGGAGTCGTGAATGAGGTGTGCGCGTGAGTGTCACCGGTGTGCGCTACATTTTGGGGCTGGGTGCAGTGTGATAAGAGGGGGCGCTCGAATCAGGTGGGGGCCCGGTTCGGTCGACGAGGACTCCGTGACATCACCGGCGCATCCGTGAACGTGTCCTTGGGGGGATGTGCGTACGGTGGAGAATTCACGAGCGGACGGCCGACCGGGGCCGACTCATGACCCGCACGAAGTGACGGTCCAACTCGACCTCACGGGAAGCCAGTTGGCCGGGCTCGTCGGTGCGAGACCGGGCGCCGTCGAGCGGCCGGGCGAGGGCGGGCCGGACGACAAGGAAGTCCCCGTCTTCGTCGACGACTCGGGTCGGCGCGGCCGCACCTTCCGACGCGTCGGCGTGGCCGCCGGCCTGGCGATCGCCGTCTACGCCGTCGTCATCGTGGCCACCGTCTTCTCGGGCAACTCCAGCGCGCCCTGGCTGCCGATGCCCGCCGAGGGCAAGGGCGCGGGCAAGGTCGGCACCGAGTCGACCGCACCCACCCCGTCGGCCTCGCCGTCACTGTCCGTGAGCGCCACCCCGGAGCCCAGCGCCTCCGAGAGCGTCGTGCCCGGCGTCTCCGGAGTGCCCGGCGTCAGCGCCTCGCCGTCGACCGACGCCGACGCGTCCGGGGACCCGTCCACCGGCGCCTCGCCCTCCGGCCGGCCCACGGGCGGCGACACCGCGCCGACCACGAAGCCGCCCAAGGCGACCACCAGCACGAACCCGACGACGGACCCGACCGACGACTCCACCGGCCCCGCGACGGAGCCCGGCGCCGACCCGAGCGACCCGGCGGACGGTGCGGGAACCGACACGGACGCCCTCGCCGTCGAAGGTCTCACCGACCTGATCGTCGCGACCCTCGTCCCGCCCCTGGAAAGCAGCGTCCTGTAGATGTCCGACCGCTCACGCTCCACCCGGGCCAGGCCCCGTGCCCGCAGGCGCCGCCTTCCGCTGCGCTATCTGCTGCCCTCGCTGCTGCTCGTCGCGATCATGGCGATGCTGATGCTGCGCGGCTACGTCCACAGCGAGATCCTCGCCGACCACCGCATCCGCCCCGAGGCGGCCACCACCAAGGTGCCGCAGAAGATCCTCGACGGCGGCCCCGTCATCGACACGCGCGGCGGGCAGGAGTCCAGCCGTTCCATAGGCGACCACAAGCTGGTCCTCACCTTCGACGACGGCCCCGACCCGGAGTGGACCCCGAAGGTCCTCGACGTCCTCAAGAAGCACGACGCGCACGCCGTCTTCTTCGTCACCGGCACCATGGCGTCCCGCTATCCCGACCTGGTGCGCCGCATGGTCGAGGAGGGGCACGAGATCGGCCTGCACACCTTCAACCACCCCGATCTCTCCTACCAGTCGAACAAGCGCATCGACTGGGAGCTGTCGCAGAACCAGCTGGCCCTCGAAGGCGCGGCGGGCGTGCGCACCTCCCTGTTCCGGCCGCCGTACTCCTCGTTCGCCGACGCCATGGACAACGCGTCGTGGCCGGTGACCAAGTACATCGGCTCGCGCGGCTACATCACGGTCGTCAACAACACCGACAGCGAGGACTGGAAGCGCCCCGGCGTCGACGAGATCATCCGCCGGGCCACGCCGAAGGACGGCAAGGGCGCGATCGTCCTGATGCACGACTCCGGCGGCAACCGCTCGCAGACCGTCGCCGCGCTCGACCGCTTCCTGCCCGACCTTCAGGACGACGGCTACAGGTTCGCCAACCTCACCGAGGCCCTCGACATGCCCAGCGCGCACACACCCGTCAGCGGCGTCGAGCTGTGGAAGGGCAAGGCGTGGGTTCTGGCGGTGGAGGCCTCGGACAACATCACGGGTGTCCTCGTCGTCGGGCTCGCCGTCATCGGCGTCCTCGTCATGGGCCGCTTCGGCCTGATGCTCGTCCTGTCCGCGGCCCACGCGCGCAAGGTGCGGCGCAGGGGCTTCGCGTGGGGCCCGCCGGTCACCGAACCGGTCTCCGTCCTCGTACCGGCGTACAACGAGGCCAAGTGCATTGAGAACACCGTGCGTTCGCTGGCGCTGAGCCAGCACCCCATCGAGGTGATCGTCATCGACGACGGCTCGACGGACGGCACGGCGCGCATCGTCGAGAACCTGCGGATGCCGGGCGTCCGCGTCGTCCGCCAGCACAACGCGGGCAAGCCCGCCGCCCTCAACAGGGGCCTGGCGAACGCCCGGTTCGACCTCGTCGTGATGATGGACGGCGACACCGTCTTCGAACCCGCCACCGTGCGCGAACTCGTCCAGCCGTTCGGCGACCCGAAGGTCGGCGCCGTCGCGGGCAACGCGAAGGTGGGCAACCGCGACTCGCTCATCGGGGCGTGGCAGCACATCGAGTACGTGATGGGCTTCAACCTCGACCGCCGCATGTACGACGTGCTGCGCTGCATGCCGACGATCCCCGGCGCCGTCGGCGCCTTCCGGCGCAGCGCCCTGGAGCGCATCGGCGGCATGAGCGACGACACGCTCGCCGAGGACACCGACGTCACGATGGCGCTGCACCGCGACGGCTGGCGCGTCGTCTACGCGGAGCGGGCGCGGGCCTGGACCGAGGCCCCGGAGACCGTGCAGCAGCTGTGGTCGCAGCGCTACCGCTGGTCGTACGGGACGATGCAGGCCATCTGGAAGCACCGCAGGGCCGTCGTCGACAAGGGGCCCTCGGGCCGCTTCGGGCGCGTCGGCCTGCCGCTGGTCTCGCTCTTCATGGTGCTGGCCCCGCTGCTCGCGCCGCTGATCGACATCTTCCTCCTCTACGGGCTGGTCTTCGGCCCGACCGAGAAGACGGTCGGCGCCTGGTTCGGCGTGCTCGCCCTCCAGGCGGTCTGCGCGGCGTACGCCTTCCGGCTCGACAAGGAACGCATGACGCACCTCATATCCCTGCCGCTCCAGCAACTCCTGTACCGGCAGCTGATGTACGTGGTGCTGCTCCAGTCCTGGATCACCGCGCTCACCGGCGGCCGCCTGCGCTGGCAGAAGCTGCGCCGCACCGGAGTGGTGGGCGCCGACCACGGCACGCGGCTGCCCCGGCAGCGGACGGCCTCGGTCCCCGGCGACGACCGGAGGCCCGTGGCATGACGCATCCGACGAACGGCGGGGGCGGCGTGAACGAGCCCTCGGCGCAGGGGAACTGGTTCGCCAAGCCGGAGCGCGGCCCCGTGGCCGCGTCCGCCTCCGAGTCCGGGTGGCCGGCCGCGCCGCCGCGCGGACCCGGTGGCGGTCCGCTGCTCACCGAGGCGGTGGCCGGCGGGGGAGTGGCGGCCGAGGCGACCGCCCGGTTCCCCGAGGTGCCCGCGCAGGCCGACCCCACCGGACCGCCGCCCGCACCGGCGGCGCCCGCGCCCAAGAAGCCCGGCCGGGACCGCTACCTCGACCTGCTGCGCTCCATCGCGCTCGTCCGCGTCGTGGCCTACCACCTGTTCGGCTGGGTCTGGCTCTCGGTCGTCTTCCCGTCCATGGGCGTGATGTTCGCGCTCGCCGGATCGCTGATGGCGCGTTCCCTGAGCCGCCCTGCCCTCAGCGTCGTACGGGGACGGCTGCGGCGCCTGCTCCCGCCGATGTGGCTGTTCAGCGCACTCGTGCTGCCGCTGCTCTTCGTCGGCGGCTGGAACCCGGGCAAGGACCCCGACACCGGCGGCGGCGCCTGGGGCTGGCTCGGCATCGTCAACTACATCATCCCGTTCGGCGCCCCCGCCTACCCGTGGGAGATCGCCAACCCGCCCGGCTTCCTGGAGAGCACGTGGGCCGAGCAGGGCATCGGTCCGCTCTGGTACCTGCGGGCCTACCTGTGGTTCGTGCTCGCGTCCCCGCTGCTGCTCAAGGCGTTCCGCAAGCTGCCGTGGGCGACGCTGTGCGCGCCGCTCGCGCTCACCGCGGTCGTCGGCACCGGGCTCGTGGAGATCCCCGGCCGCACCGGCGACGCCGTCACCGACTTCGCCGTGTACGGCAGCTGCTGGGTCCTCGGCTTCGCGCACCAGGAGGGCGTGCTCCAGAAGGTGCCGCGGTACGCCGCGGTGTCCGGCGCCGCGCTGCTCATGGGCTTCGGCCTGTGGTGGGCTTCGGGGCACCTGTCCGAAGAGGGCTGGGACCTCAACGAGATCCCGCTGGCGCAGGCGACGTGGTCCCTCGGGTTCGTCGTCATCCTGCTCCAGTACGCGCCGTCCTGGCAGCAGCTGCCCGGCAGACTCGCCCGCTGGGACCGCCTGGTGACCCTGGCCAACAACCGGGCCGTCACGATCTACCTGTGGCACAACCTGCTGATCATGGCGACGTTCCCACTGATCGACCTGCTGTACGAGCTGCCGTTCATGGACGAGCGGCTGAGCTCGGCGCTGGACTCGACGCACATGCTCTGGTCCTTCGTCCTCGTCTGGCCGCTCATCGGCCTCGCGATCGTCGCCACCGGCTGGGTCGAGGACCTCGCGGCCAAACGCCGCCCGCGCCTGTGGCCGGACGGCCGGGTGGGTACGCGGAAGGGCCGCTCCACGGCACGCCACGGCTGATCCCGCTCCCGCCCTCAATTTCCGCTCAAGTGGACCACGCGCCCGCGCGAGGGCCCCGAGGATGTCCCTGCTCACGCGAGAACGCGCGAGCAGGGACCCAGGGGGGACACATGTTCAGCGTCATGGACACGGGTACGAAGGTCGCGATCGGGGCCGTGGTGATCGGCCTGATCGTCACGGTGGTCGTCGTGGGACGGATGATCCGCCGCCGCTGAGCGGCCGCCGCTGTGGGTGAGGCCGGGGCCCCGGCCTCACCACCGGCCCGCCCACCAGGTGAGAGCAAAGTTCCCCCGTGGTCACTTCACGCCACGAAGCGGAAATCCCGCCTCCCTACCTTCGGTCGCAGCAGACGCGAACCGTGACCTGGAGGCGTGAGATGGCAGGCTCGAACGGCTCGACCCGGAGCCGGAGTTGGATCGAGCGGTGGGATCCCGAGGACGAAGTTTTCTGGCAGGAGACGGGCGCCAAGGTGGCCCGGCGCAACCTCGTCTTCTCCATCCTGTCCGAGCACATCGGGTTCTCCATCTGGACCCTGTGGTCGGTGATGGTCCTGTTCATGGGACCCGAGTACGGCATCGACCCGGCGGGGAAGTTCTTCCTCGTGTCGATGGCCACGCTGGTGGGCGCCTTCGCCCGCGTGCCCTACACCTTCGCCGTCGCCGTCTTCGGCGGCCGCAACTGGACGATCATCTCGGCGAGCATGCTGCTCGTGCCCTCGGTCGCCGCGTTCACGGTGATGGAGCCGGGCACCTCGTACACCACCTTCATGTGGTGCGCGGCGCTCACCGGCGTCGGCGGCGGCAACTTCGCCTCCTCCATGACGAACATCAACTCCTTCTTCCCGCTGCGCAAGAAGGGCTGGGCGCTCGGCCTGAACGCGGGCGGCGGCAACATCGGCGTCCCCGTCATCCAGCTCGTCGCGCTCGCCGTCATCGGCGCGAGCGGCGGACCGCGCGTGCTGCTGGGCATCTACATCCCGCTGATCGTGGTCGCGGCCGTCTGCTCGGCGTTGTTCATGGACAACCTGGCGACGGTGAAGAACGACACCGGAGCCGCCAAGGACGCCGTGCGCGACGGCCACACGTGGATCATGTCGTTCCTCTACATCGGCACGTTCGGCTCCTTCATCGGCTACTCGTTCGCCTTCGGCCTGGTCCTCCAGACCCAGTTCGGCCGTACGCCGCTCCAGGCGGCCGGTGTCACCTTCATCGGCCCGCTGCTCGGCTCGCTCATCCGGCCTGTCGGCGGCAAGCTCGCCGACACGTACGGCGGCGCGCGGATCACGCTGTGGAACTTCGTGGCGATGGCCCTCGCGACGGCCGTGGTGACCCTGGCGTCGGTCCAGAAGTCCCTGGCCCTGTTCACCGTCGCGTTCATCGCCCTGTTCGTGCTCAGCGGGCTCGGCAACGGGTCGACGTACAAGATGATCCCCGGCATCTTCCAGGCGAAGGCGCTGGCCAAGGGGCTCACGGGCGAGGAGGCGGCCGCGTACGGGCGGCGGCTGTCCGGCGCCTCCATGGGTTTGATCGGCGCCGTCGGGGCACTCGGCGGGCTCGGCATCAACCTGGCGTTCCGGCAGTCCTTCCAGACCGCCGGCACCGGCACCGGGGCCTTCGTCGCCTTCCTCGCCTTCTACGCCGTGTGCTTCGTGGTGACCTGGGCCGTATACCTTCGCCGCTCGGCCTCGCGGACCGTCGCCGGATCCGCCGCCGAGGCGAAGCCCCAGCTCAGCTACGCGGAGGTGTGACATTTGGCCCCGTAACACGCACGCAATAGCGTTGATCCGGGCCCGACACGGAGCGTTGACAGGCTCGAAGGACGCACCGGTGGACCCGGTGTACGGGAGACACGTCGAGCGGGGCGAGAACCAGCATGGACGAGCAACAGCAGGTCATGAAGCCGGAGGAGCCCCACGGGCCCCTCGCGGGCTTCACCGTGGGTGTCACCGCGGCACGCCGCGCCGACGAACTGGGCGCGCTGCTCCAGCGGCGCGGCGCCCAGGTGCTGCACGCACCCGCCCTGCGCATCGTGCCGCTCGCGGACGACAGTGAACTCCTCGCCGCGACCAAGGAATTGATCGACCACGCGCCCGACGTCGTGGTGGCCACCACCGCCATCGGGTTCCGCGGATGGGTGGAGGCCGCCGACGGCTGGGGCCTCGGCGAGGACCTGGTCGCGCGGCTGCGCGGCGTCGAGCTGCTCGCCCGCGGGCCGAAGGTGAAGGGCGCGGTGCGTGCGGCGGGGCTCACCGAGGAGTGGTCGCCCTCCTCCGAGTCCATGGCGGAGGTCCTGGAGCGGCTGCTCGACGAGGGTGTCCAGGGGCGGCGGGTGGCGGTGCAGCTGCACGGCGAGCCCCTTCCCGGCTTCGTCGAGGCGCTGCGGGAGGCGGGCGCCGAAGTGGTGGGCGTCCCCGTCTACCGGTGGCTGCCGCCGCAGGACATAGGGCCGGTCGACCGGCTCCTCGACGCGACCGTCTCGCGCGGTGTGGACGCGCTGACGTTCACCTCGGCGCCCGCCGCCACGGCGCTGCTGAACCGGGCGGAGGAGCGGGGTCTCGTGGCGGAGCTGCTCGCCGCGCTGCACCACGATGTGCTGCCGGCGTGCGTGGGGCCCGTGACGGCGCTGCCGTTGCAGGCGCGGGGGGTGGACACGGTGCAGCCGGAGCGGTTCCGGCTCGGGCCGCTGGTGCAGCTGCTGTGCAAGGAACTGCCCGCGCGGGCCCGTACGTTGCCGGTCGCCGGGCACCGGGTGGAGATCCGCGGGCAGGCCGTGGTGGTGGACGGTGCGCTGCGGCCGGTGCCGCCGGCGGGCATGTCCCTGTTGCGCTCGCTCGCGCGCAGGCCCGGGTGGGTGGTGTCCCGGGCGGAACTGTTGCGGGCGCTTCCCGGGGCGGGGCGCGATGAGCATGCCGTTGAGACGGCGATGGCGCGGCTGAGGTCGTCCCTGGGCGCGCCCAAGCTGATTCAGACCGTGGTCAAGCGGGGGTATCGGTTGGCGTTGGATCCGGCGGCCGATGCGAAGTACGCGGACGCGTAACCCTTGGGCGCGGCCCAGCCCATTAAGCCCCTGCGGCGTTTGAGCAGCGGGGTCCGGGGCGGAGCCCCGGGGTGTGCGACGGGTGGCCGTGGCTGGGCTTGGGGCTCTGCCCCATACCCCGCTCCTCAATCGCCGGAGGGGCTTGATTGGGGCAGCCGGAGAGGCTGAAGGGGGCAGCCGGAGGGGCTTGATTGGGGCAGCCGGAAGGGGTCGAAGGGGCAGCCGGAGAGGCTTGAGGGGGGCAGTCGGGAGGGGGCGGAGGGGTAGCGTGCGGGGATGGTGATCAGCCACGACATCGAGTTGCGCCGTGCCGTCCGCGAGGACGCCCCCGCCCTCGCCGAAGCCGTCGCACGCAACCGGGAGTTCATGGCCCCCTACGAGCCCCACCGCAGCGAGAGCTACTACACCCCCGAGGACCAGGCGGCCCGGATCACCGAGCCGAGCGGCGCGACGTGGTTGCTGTTCGACCGCGCCGCAGGCCACCGCGTGGTCGGCCGCGCCGCGCTCAGCGGCATCCACCTCGGCCCCCTGTGCAGCGCCAACCTCGGCTACTGGGTCGACGCCGACTACCGCGGCCGCGGCCTGATCCCCGCCTCCGTCGAGGAGATCTGCCGCGCCGCCCGCGAGGAACTGGGGCTGCACCGCATCGAGGCCGGCACCCTCACGGACAACACGGCGTCCCAGCGCGTACTGGCCAAGTGCGGCTTCGAACGGATCGGGGTCGCGCCCAAGTTCCTGCACATCAACGGGGGTTGGCGCGACCACGTCCTGTTCCAGCGCATCCTGCACGACGACCCGCCGGCGTACGGCCGGTCCTAGGGCCGGTCGACTCCACTTCCGGCGGCAGGGGTTCCGGCCTCGCGCGCGGACGGGCACTGTAGAGGGCATGGCAGCAGTACCCACGGGGCCCCGCCCCCCTGCCCCTGCCCCCTACGAGTTGCGGTTCGACTCCGGGCGCCTGTGCCTGGACCTCGTCGCCACGGCGCACCCCGACGAACGCCTCACGTCCCCGGACCGGTTGCGCGCGTGGCTGGTCGGCGCGGGACTCGTCCCGGACACCGCCGTGCTGCCGGAACGTATCCCCGCCTGGCTCGCCGCCTTCCGTGAACTGCGCGGCCACATCGGCCAGTTGGTGCGCGGCGAACTCTCCGCCCGCCCGGCCCCGGGCGCCCTGGAACGGGTCAACCTGCTCGCTCGCGCCGCCCCGCCCGCACCCCGCGCCGTACGCGCCGCCGACGGCACCCTCGTACGCGTCCTGCACGCCGAACCCGCCTGCCCGGCCCTGCTCGCGGCCGTCGCGCGGGACGCCGTCGACCTCCTCACCGACCCGACCGCCCGCGGCGCCCTGCGCCAGTGCGAGGGCGACAACTGCCCCATCATCTACCTGGACACCTCCCGCGGCCGCAGACGCCGCTGGTGTTCCAGCGAGGTCTGCGGCAACCGCGAACGGGTGGCCAGGCATCGCCGCCGGGCGGCGGCCCTCGCGAGGGTGTGAGGGGCTCCTCGCGGTCGGCGGGCCATGCGCGGTGCCCCGCGCCCGCGTGACATCCGTCACCACGGTGATCCTCAACTCCCTTTGAACACCGGCACGTTCGTCTGCGTATCCCTCCCGTGAGCCCAGCCGAGAGACATGGCCGAACAGGGGACACCGGAGGTAGGCGTGCGCAAGGATTCCGCCGTGGCCGATGAACGCCCGCCCCGGGCCCGACATCGTGCGCCCCGGCCGCCGGAGCCGGACGAGGAGCTGATGCGCGCGCTCTACGCCGAGCACGCGCGACCGCTGCTCGCCTACGTGCTGCGGCTCGTGGCGGGGGACCGCCAGCGCGCCGAGGACGTGGTGCAGGAGACGCTCATCCGCGCCTGGAAGAACGCCGGTCAGCTCAACCGAGCGACCGGTTCGGTACGCCCCTGGCTGGTGACGGTCGCCCGGCGCATCGTCATCGACGGCCACCGCAGCCGGCAGGCCCGGCCGCAGGAGGTCGATCCGTCGCCGCTGGAGGTCATCCCCGCGGAGGACGAGATCGACAAGGCGCTCTGGCTCATGACGCTTTCCGACGCGCTGGAGGACTTGACCCCGGCCCACCGGGAAGTACTCGTGGAGACGTACTTCAAAGGACGTACGGTCAACGAGGCGGCCGAGAAGCTCGGCATCCCCAGCGGCACGGTGCGCTCGCGCGTCTTCTACGCGCTGCGCTCGATGAAGCTGGCGCTGGAGGAGCGGGGGGTGACGGCATGACGATGTACGGGCACGAGCCGATGGGACCCATGGGGGACGTGCACGAGACCGTCGGCGCCTACGCGCTGGGCATCCTCGACGACGTCGAGGCGAGCGCGTTCGAGGCGCACCTGGCGACGTGCGAACGGTGCGCGCGCCACCTGGAGGAGTTCGCGGGCATGGAGCCGATGCTCGCCGCCCTCGCCGACCTGCCGGCCGACCGCGGCGCCCCGCGTCTGCCCACCCCGCAGCTCGGCGACTCCCTCGCGGCCCGTCCGAGCCCCCGCCTCGCGGAGTCCCTCGCCGACGAACTGGGCCGCCGCCGCGCCAAGAAGCGCAGGCGCGGCTTCTTCCTGGTGGCGGCCGCCGCGGCCCTGATCATCGGCGGACCGCTGACCGTCATGGCGGTGACGGACGACGGCGGCGGCCCGTCGACCCTCGCGGACCCGCACCCCACCAGCCCCGCCAAGGACGCCTTCTTCAACCACATGCCCGACAAGGTGAGGGCCACCGACGCCACGACGAACGTCACCGCGACGATCGGCATGGAGAAGAAGGCCTGGGGCACCCACGCCGTCCTGGAGCTGAAGAACGTCAAGGGCCCGCTGAAGTGCTCCCTCGTCGCCGTCGGCAAGAACGGCGAACGCGAGACCGTCACCACCTGGGCCGTCCCGACATGGGGCTACGGCATCGAGAACAGCAAGGAGGACGGCGCCAAGCAGCCCCTGTACGTGCACGGCGGCGCGGCCTTCGACCGCAACCAGATCGACCACTTCGAGGTCGAGACGCTCGACGGGAAGCGGCTCGTGGAGGTGAACGCCTGACCGCTCGGGCGCAGCACGTAGCCCTCCGGGGCCCCTTTCGCGTACCTTTGACGGCTGCCCAGCACGTCAGAAGGGGGCCCGGTGGCCGCTCAGGCTCCGCACGATTCAGCGGTGAGATCGGATACGGAAGCGAACGGGGACGCGAACGCGGACTCGGTGCGCGACCGTGAAATCGGCGTCGAGCAGGACCATCTCGACGCCGTCTACCAGCGCCTCGAGGAGAAGATCCACGAGGCCGAGTTCCTGATGGAGGACGCCACCAAGCGCGGCCAGGTCGGCACGCCCGGCGCGCTCGCCGAGCGCGACGCCCAGGTGTTCCGCGCGGGCATCCACCTCAACCGCCTCAACAACGAGTTCGAGGACTTCCTCTTCGGCCGCATCGACCTGCTCCAGGGCAAGGACGGCAAGAAGGGCCCCGACGGCGCGTACACGGCGATCGAGCCGGCCGACGGCGCCGTGCGCGAGGACAACACCGCCGACATCGCCGAGACGCTGCACATCGGCCGCATCGGCGTCCTCGACGCGGACTACTCGCCGCTCGTCATCGACTGGCGCGCCCCGGCCGCCGCCCCCTTCTACCGCTCCACGCCGGTCGACCCCGGCCGGGTGGTCCGCCGCCGCGTCATCCGCTCCAAGGGCCACAAGGTGCTCGGCGTCGAGGACGACCTGATGCGCCCGGAGCTGACCGCGTACCTGAACGGCGAGCGGCTGCCCGCCATCGGCGACGGCGCGCTCATGGCGGCGCTCGGCCAGGCCCGCAGCCACTCGATGCGCGACATCGTGGCGTCCATCCAGGCCGAGCAGGACCAGGTCATCCGCGCCCCCGCCGCGTCCGTGACGTACGTCGAGGGCGGTCCCGGCACCGGGAAGACGGCGGTGGCGCTGCACCGCGCCGCGTACCTGCTGTACCAGGACCGGCGCCGCTACGCGGGCGGCATCCTGATCGTCTCGCCGACCCCGCTGCTCGTCGCGTACACCGAGGGCGTGCTGCCCTCGCTCGGCGAGGAGGGCCAGGTCGCGATCCGCGCGGTGGGCTCGCTCGTCGACGGCGCCGAGGCCACGGTCTACGACTCGCCGTCGGTGGCCCGCGTCAAGGGGTCCTCGCGGATGCTGAAGGTGCTGCGCAAGGCGGCGCGCGGCGCCCTGGAGTCGGGGTCGCAGCGGCGGCCCGCCGCCCAGGAGCAGCTCGCGTTCGGCGACGACGAGCCCGACGAGGCCACCGCGGCCGCGACCCCCACCCGGCTCCGCGTCGTCGCCTTCGGCCGCCGCCTGGAGCTGGAGGCGGCGCAGCTGAACCGGATCCGGCAGGCCGCGCTCAGCGGCACGGCCCCGGTGAACCATCTGCGCCCGCGCGCCCGCAAGCTGCTGCTCGACGCGCTGTGGGACCAGTCGGGCGCCGCGGGCCGGCACTCCGACCCGGAGCTGGCGGCCGAGCTGCGCTCCTCCTTCGACGAGGACGTCACGAGCGAGGACGACTTCCTGCGGTTCCTCGACGCGTGGTGGCCGGAGCTGACGCCGCGCGCGGTGCTGACCGCCATGTCGGACGAGCGGCGCCTGGGCCGCTGGGCCCGCCGCGTCCTCAACCCGGGCGAGGTCCGCAAGCTCGCCAGGTCCCTGCGCCGCGACGCCCTCTCGGTCCACGACGTGGCCCTGCTCGACGAGCTGAACGCCGTCCTCGGCTCCCCGGCCCGCCCGAAGAAGAAGCGCGAGTACGACCCGCTGGACCAGCTCACCGGCCTGGAGGAGCTGATGCCGCAGCGCGAGGAGTCCCAGCGCGAGCGCGCCGAGCGGCTGGCCCAGGAGCGCACCGAGTACGCGCACGTCATCGTCGACGAGGCGCAGGACCTCACGCCCATGCAGTGGCGCATGGTCGGCCGCCGCGGCCGCCACGCGACGTGGACGGTCGTCGGCGACCCGGCCCAGTCCTCCTGGTCCGACCCCGACGAGGCGGCCGCCGCCCGCGACGAGGCGCTCGGCACGCGCCCCCGCCGCCGCTTCACCCTGACCGTGAACTACCGCAACCCCTCCGAGATCGCCGAGCTGGCCGCGAAGGTCCTGGCGCTGGCCATGCCCGGCTCCGCGTCCCCCTCGGCGGTCCGCTCGACGGGCGTACGGCCGAGGTTCGAAGTCGCCCGGGACAAGGTGGGCGACACCGTCAGGGCCGAGGCCGCCCGGCTCCTGGAGCAGGTCGACGGCACGGTGGGCGTCGTCGTGGCGATGAACCGCCGGGAGGAGGCCGCGCGCTGGCTCTCCGGGCTCGGCGAGCGGGTCGTGGCGCTGGGCTCGCTGGAGGCCAAGGGCCTGGAGTACGACGCGACGATCGTGGTCTGTCCGGCCGAGATCGCCGACGAGTCCCCGGCCGGTCTGCGGGTGCTGTACGTCGCTCTGACCCGCGCGACGCAGCAGCTCACGGTGGTCTCCGGGGAACGGGACGAACCGGACGCGGACGGGGTGCCGGATCTGCTCCGCGACTGACTCTTGCTCCTGCTGTCTCCGGTGTTACCGTTGATGACGGCACCGGCTCGATCCAAGCCCCCGGGCCCAACCATCGTCCCTTAGAGGGACCACTTGCCGCGAGGCGAGCATGGCGGGTCGGTGTCGTGAACGTGAGACGAGGCCCACGTCACTTCGGTGACGTGGGCCTCTTTCTGTTTCCCCTCACTTCTCGTATGGTGGAAACCACTTTCCGAAAGATGAATGAACGTTAGCTTCAAAATCCGATGCGACTACCACGTACTCGTCGGTAGGTGCGACCATCGGACGGCAACAGCAACACGGTTGAAAGCAGAGGAAGTCGGCCATGGCAACGGCGCCCAGCGTCTCCTACTCGATGACGGTCCGGTTGGAGGTGCCCGCGGGCGGCAACGCCGTCTCGCAGCTCACCACCGCCGTGGAGTCCTCCGGAGGCTCGGTGACCGGCCTCGACGTCACCGCATCCGGTCACGAGAAGCTCCGGATCGACGTCACGATCGCGGCCTCGTCCACGTCCCACGCGGACGAGATCGTCGAGCAGCTCCGCGGCATCGAGGGCGTCACGCTCGGGAAGGTCTCCGACCGTACGTTCCTGATGCACCTCGGCGGCAAGATCGAGATGGCGTCGAAGCACCCCATCCGCAACCGTGACGACCTCTCCATGGTCTACACGCCGGGCGTGGCCCGCGTGTGCATGGCGATCGCGGAGAACCCCGAGGACGCCCGGCGTCTGACCATCAAGCGCAACTCCGTCGCGGTCGTCACCGACGGCTCCGCGGTGCTCGGCCTCGGCAACATCGGCCCGAAGGCCGCGCTGCCGGTCATGGAGGGCAAGGCGGCCCTCTTCAAGCGCTTCGCCGACATCGACGCCTGGCCGATCTGCCTGGACACCCAGGACACCGACGCCATCGTCGAGATCGTCAAGGCCATCGCCCCCGGCTTCGCGGGCATCAACCTGGAGGACATCTCGGCGCCCCGCTGCTTCGAGATCGAGGCCCGCCTGCGCGAGGCCCTCGACATCCCCGTCTTCCACGACGACCAGCACGGCACCGCCATCGTCGTGCTCGCCGCGCTCACCAACGCGCTGCGCGTCGCGGGCAAGGACATGGGCGACACCCGCGTCGTCATGTCGGGCGCCGGTGCCGCCGGTACGGCCATCCTCAAGCTGCTGCTCGCGGCGGGCGTCAAGAACGCCGTCGTCGCCGACATCCACGGTGTCGTGCACGCGGGCCGCGAGGACCTCAAGGACGCCGACAGCGACTCGCCGCTGCGCTGGATCGCCGACAACACCAACCCCGAGGGCCTGACCGGCACGCTCAAGGAGGCGGTCGTCGGCGCGGACGTGTTCATCGGCGTCTCGGCCCCGAACGTGCTGAACGGCGAGGACGTCGCGGCGATGGCCGAGGGCGCCATCGTGTTCGCGCTCGCGAACCCGGACCCCGAGGTCGACCCGGCGATCGCCCGTCAGACGGCCGCCGTGGTGGCCACGGGCCGCTCCGACTTCCCGAACCAGATCAACAACGTACTGGTCTTCCCCGGCGTCTTCCGCGGCCTGCTCGACGCCCAGTCGCGCACGGTCAACACGGAGATGATGCTGGCGGCCGCGACGGCCCTGGCCGACGTGGTCACCGAGGACGAGCTCAACCCGAACTACATCATCCCCAGCGTCTTCAACGACAAGGTCGCGGGCGCCGTGGCCGGTGCCGTTCGCGATGCCGCGAAGGCCCAGGGTGCGGCTGTGACGGGTGCCACGACCGCCTGATCACCGGCGCGTCGCGGTTTGCGGGGCCCACGGGCCCCATAGGCTGGCCGGGAAACAGGCCCCCGGCCCGCCTCTGCGACCGGCGCGGTGACGCTTTCCGTGTGACCCCCAGGGGTGCCGGATTGGCTTTACCGCCGTGGGTAGGGGCAGGATGCCTCTTCAGGCGCATGGGTCTGGAAGACGGACCCGGGTCCTGGGCCTGACCGAGACCCTGGCAGCATCGGTTTCGCTGTTGCCCAACACGCGGCCTGGCCGCGTGGCACGCCTCAACGGCAAGAAGAACACGGGAGTACAAACATGAACCGCAGTGAGCTGGTGGCCGCGCTGGCCGACCGCGCCGAGGTGACCCGCAAGGACGCCGACGCCGTGCTGGCCGCGTTCGCCGAGACCGTCGGCGAGATCGTTGCCAAGGGCGACGAGAAGGTCACCATCCCCGGCTTCCTGACCTTCGAGCGCACCCACCGTGCCGCTCGCACCGCTCGCAACCCGCAGACCGGCGAGCCGATCAACATCCCCGCCGGTTACAGCGTGAAGGTCTCCGCGGGCTCGAAGCTCAAGGAAGCCGCCAAGGGCAAGTAAGTCTTAGGCGCAAGAACGGCCTCCCGGATCGATTCCGGGAGGCCGTTCTTTTCTGTTTGGGGGCGCGGGGAACTGCGCGAACGCAACCAGTCGAAAAGGCGCGACGGGCCACAGTGCTGAGCGGCACCCGCAGGCCCGCCCTGCCGGGGCTGGGCGCGCAGTTCCCCGCGCCCCTAACAGATCGGGCCTCACCGGAAGGTTCCGGTGAGGCCCGACGGGCGTACGCGGCGGCTAGCCGAGGGCCTTGCCGGGGAGTTCCACCTTCGCGCCGAGCTCGACGAGCTTCTCCATGAAGTTCTCGTAGCCGCGGTTGATCAGGTCGATCCCGTGGACACGGCTCGTGCCCTGGGCCGCCAGCGCCGCGATCAGGTACGAGAAGCCGCCCCGCAGGTCGGGGATGACCAGGTCGGCGCCCTCCAGCTTGGTGGGGCCGGAGACGACCGCGGAGTGCAGGAAGTTGCGCTGGCCGAAGCGGCAGTCCGAGCCGCCCAGGCACTCGCGGTACAGCTGGATGTGCGCGCCCATCTGGTTCAGCGCCGACGTGAAGCCCAGGCGGGACTCGTAGACCGTCTCGTGGACGATCGAGAGGCCCGTGGCCTGCGTCAGGGCCACGACGAGCGGCTGCTGCCAGTCCGTCTGGAAGCCGGGGTGGACGTCCGTCTCCAGCGCGATCGACTTCAGCTGGCCGCCGGGGTGCCAGAAGCGGATGCCGTCGTCGTCGATCTCGAAGGCGCCGCCGACCTTCCGGTACGTGTTGAGGAACGTCATCATCGAGCGCTGCTGCGCCCCGCGGACGTACACGTCACCGTGCGTGGCGAGCGCCGCCGACGCCCAGGAGGCCGCCTCCAGGCGGTCGGCCAGGGCGCGGTGCGTGTAGCCGCCGAGCTTGTCGACACCGGTGATGCGGATCGTGCGGTCGGTGTCCATCGCGATGATGGCGCCCATTTTCTGCAGGACGCAGATCAGGTCCTCGATCTCCGGCTCCACGGCCGCGTTCGAGAGCTCCGTGACGCCCTCGGCGAGGACGGCCGTGAGCAGGACCTGCTCGGTGGCGCCCACGGAGGGGTAGGGCAGCTTGATCTTCGTGCCGCGCAGCCGCTGCGGGGCCTCCAGGTACTGGCCGCCCTCGCGCTTCTCGATGGTGGCGCCGAACTGGCGCAGCACCTCGAAGTGGAAGTCGATCGGCCGGCCGCCGATGTCGCAGCCGCCGAGACCGGGGATGAAGGCGTGCCCGAGGCGGTGCAGGAGCGGGCCGCAGAGCAGGATCGGGATGCGGGAGGAGCCCGCGTGCGCGTCGATGTCGGCGACGTTGGCCGATTCCACGTGCGACGGGTCCATCACGAGCTCGCCCGGCTCCTCGCCGGAACGGACCGTCACACCGTGCAGCTGCAGCAGCCCGCGTACGACGCGGACGTCACGGATGTCCGGGACATTGCGCAGCCGGCTCGGAGCGCTGCCGAGCAGCGCGGCGACCATGGCCTTGGGCACGAGGTTCTTCGCGCCGCGGACACGGATCTCGCCCTCGAGCGGGGTTCCGCCGTGGACAAGGAGTACATCGTCGGTGACGGTCATGAATCTCGCGTTCCGAAGAGGGTGGGCAGGGCCAAGCCTCAAGAGTAAGGGGGTGCAACCCGTTATTCGTATGCCCGTGGGCGACCTGAAGCGTCATGAGTTCGCTACAACACGAAGCGCGCCGAAAGGGGCACAAAGCGTGACGGCCCCGTGAAGTGAGGGGCTTCCGCTTGTATGCGCGCTGAGCTGCGTTCACGCGGTTGTTGCGCTTGGCTCCCCCTACGACGGGCAGATGCGGGATCATGTCACGCATGACCGAGGTGTCCTCGCTCACAGGGCGGCTGCTCGTGGCCACACCCGCCCTCGCGGACCCGAATTTCGACCGGGCGGTCGTGCTGCTCCTCGACCACGACGAGGAGGGCTCGCTCGGCGTGGTGCTGAACCGGCCCACGCCGGTGGACGTCGCGGACATCCTGGAGGGCTGGGGCGATCTCGCGGGCGAGCCCGGCGTCGTCTTCCGGGGCGGACCGGTCTCGCTCGACTCGGCGCTCGGCGTCGCGGTCATCCCCGGCGACGAGGCGGGGCGGACGCCGCTCGGCTGGCGCCGGGTGCACGGCGCGATCGGCCTCGTCGACCTGGAGGCCCCGCCGGAGCTGCTCGCCGCGGCGCTCGGCTCCCTGCGGATCTTCGCCGGGTACTCGGGCTGGGGCCCGGGACAGCTGGAGGACGAGCTGACCGAGGGCGCCTGGTACGTCGTGGAGTCCGAGCCGGGCGACGTGTCCGCCACCCGGCCCGAGGGGCTGTGGCGGGCGGTGCTGCGGCGCCAGCGCAGCGAGCTGGCGATGGTGGCGACGTATCCGGACGACCCCTCGCTCAACTGACACCGCACCAGGTCCGTTCCGGGACGCGGTGGGCTTAAGTACCCTTGGCGGTTATGAGCACTCTTGAGCCCGAGCGCGGGACAGGTACGGGGACCCTCGTAGAGCCGACGCCACAGACGTCGAACGGCGACGGCGATCACGAGCGCTTCGCCCACTATGTCCAGAAGGACAAGATCATGGCGAGCGCCCTCGACGGCACTCCCGTCGTCGCGCTCTGCGGCAAGGTGTGGGTGCCGGGCCGCGACCCGAAGAAGTACCCCGTGTGTCCCATGTGCAAGGAGATCTACGAGTCCATGGGCGCCGGAGGCGACAAGGACAAGGGCGGCAAGGACGGCGGCAAGGGCAAGTAACCGGCCCCTCCTTTCCCCGGCGGACCCCGGGCGTGCGGTGACGCGTGCCCGGGGTTTCGCATGTCCGGGATTCCGCGTGTCCGGGATTCCGCGCCGCACCATTGCGGGAATTGGTCCAGTCCTCTTAGCCTCCTCGTGTCGCACGGAAGGGCCTGACCTCATGGATCTCATCCCCGCACCCCGCAGCGCCGCGCGCGCGGGCGACGGCCGCTACGCGCTGGGCGAGCGCACCGGCATCGCCGCGGGGGAGGGCACCCGGGACACCGCGCGCTGGCTGCGCGCCACGCTCGGCGCCGCCACCGGCCTCGAACTGGCCCCCAAGAACGCCGACGACCCCGACACCGTCCGCCTGAGCCTCGACCCGGCCCTGGAGCCGGAGGCGTACCGGCTGCGGGTGACGGACACCGGCGTCACGATCGAGGGCGGCGGCGCGGCGGGCGTCTTCTGGGGCGCCCAGACGCTGCGTCAACTCCTCGGCCCCGACGCCCACCGCCGGGCCCCGCTCCCCGGCCGTACGTGGACCCTCCCGCACGTCGCCGTCGACGACGCGCCCCGCTTCCGGTGGCGCGGCATGATGCTCGACGTCGCCCGCCACTTCATGCCGAAGGCCGGGGTGCTGCGCCAACTCGACCTGATGGCCGCCCACAAGCTCAACGTCCTGCACTTCCACCTCACCGACGACCAGGGCTGGCGCGTCGAGATCAAGAGCCGGCCGAAGCTGACGGAGCGCGGCTCCTGGCGGTCACGGACCAAACTCGGCCACCGGGACTCGCCGTTGTGGGACGACAGGCCGCACGGCGGCTTCTACACCCAGGACGACATCCGCGAGATCGTCGCCTATGCCCACGTGCGGCACATCGCCGTCGTCCCGGAGATCGACATCCCGGGCCACTCGCAGGCCGCCATCCACGCGTATCCGGAACTCGGCAACAGCGACGTCGTCGACACGGCCTCCCTCCCCGTCTGGGACACCTGGGGCGTCAACCCGAACGTGCTGGCCCCCACGGACAACACCCTGCGCTTCTACGAGGACGTCTTCGAGGAACTCCTCGACCTGTTCCCCGCCGAGACCTCGGAGTTCATCCACGTCGGCGGCGACGAGTGCCCCAAGGACCAGTGGAAGGCCTCCCCGGCGGCCCAGGCGCGCATCAAGGAGCTGGGGCTGAAGGACGAGGACGAGCTCCAGTCCTGGTTCGTCCGGCACTTCGACACCTGGCTCGGCGCGCGCGGACGGCGGCTGATCGGCTGGGACGAGATCCTCGAAGGCGGTCTCGCGCCCGGCGCCACGGTCTCCTCCTGGCGCGGCTACGAGGGCGGCATCACCGCCGCCAAGGCGGGCCACGACGTCGTCATGTGCCCCGAGCAGCAGGTCTACTTGAACTACCGCGAGGCGCCCGGCGAGGACGAGCCGGTCCCCATCGGCTACGTCCGCACCCTGGAGGACGTCTACCGCTTCGAGCCGGTTCCCCCGCAGCTCAGCGAGGCCGAGGCGCGCCATGTCCTCGGCACGCAGGCCAACCTGTGGACCGAGGTCACGGAGGACGAGCAGCGCGTCGACTACCAGCTGTACCCGCGCCTGGCCGCGTTCTGCGAGGTCGCGTGGAGCGCGCTGCCGGCGCCCGGTGCGCGGGACTTCGCGGACTTCGAACGGCGAATGGGCGCGCACTACCGGCGACTTGAAGCGCTCGGTGTCGCCCATCGGCCGCCGGGCGGCCCGTTGCCGTGGCAGCGGCGACCGGGGGTGCTCGGACGCCCCTTCGAAGGGGAACCCCCGAACGTGTGAGCTTGAGGGGCGGCGAGAGCCGCCCCTCGCTTCTTACGTCGCCTCATACGTCACCTAAGAGTGTCAATTCGCGCCCACAGGTGATGTGGTGCGATTTCGGTCATCCATGAGGCGGAAGGGGCGAATGCCTCCTACCGGACCCCCTCTCCGGGCCGAGAGGAAGATGTGCCAGAGTTGCCACGTCCGGCCTGTCAGCACGTACCGTACGGCGGAACAGGCGTAACGGCGGGAACGGCGGTCACGCGCAGACCACGCGGGGGACCGACGCCGTCGTCAGGCACGCGGCCGGACATCGGGAAGGGGCAGCCGGTTTGACCACGCACGCACCGCAGGCGACGACACAGGCCGCGGTACTTCCGGGTTCGCTGGACGAGGCCGTCGCGGCGCTCGCCGCCATGCCCGCCGCCGTACCGGTGGCCGGAGGCACGGACCTCATGGCCCAGGTCAACGCGGGTCAACTCCGCCCGGCCGCCCTCGTCGGGCTCGGCCGGATCAGCGAGATCCGCGGCTGGCAGTACCAGGACGGGAACGCGCTGCTCGGCGCGGGCCTCACCCACGCGCGCATCGGCCGCCCCGACTTCGCCGCGCTCATCCCCGGCCTCGCCGCCGCCGCGCGCGCCTCGGGGCCGCCCCAGATCCGCAACGCGGCGACGCTCGGCGGCAACATCGCCTCCGGCGCGCCCGCGGGCGACACGCTGCCCGTACTGGCCGCGCTGGAAGCCACGTTGATCATCGCGGGGCAGGGCGGCGCGCGCCGCGAGGTGCCGGTCTCGCATCTGCTGGCCGGCATGGAGATGCTCGCTCCGGGCGAGCTGATCGGGTTCGTACGGGTTCCGCTGCTGCACGCGCCGCAGGTCTTCCTGAAGGCGACCGGGCGTACGGGGCCGGGGCGCGCGATGGCGTCCGTCGCGCTCGTCCTCGACCCGGCGCGGCGAGGGGTGCGGTGCGCCGTCGGGGCCATCGCGCCGATGCCGTTGCGGCCCCTGGAGGCCGAGCAGTGGGTGGCCTCCCTCATCGACTGGGACGGGGAGCGCGGCGCGCTCGTGCCGGAGGCCGTGCACGCGTTCGGGGAGTACGTCGCCGCGGCCTGCGTACCCGACCCGGAACCCGCTCCGGACGGTACGCAACAGGCGTTGCCGCCCGCCGTTCTGCATCTGCGGCGAACGGTCGCCGTGCTGGCCCGACGTGCACTTGGGAGGGCGCTGTCGTGACGAACGAGTACCCCGGACCCGACGGCTGGGAGCCGGTGCCGCAGGGCGAGTACGACTCCGATGCCACGGCCTTCGTGCAGTTGCCGCCCGAGGGGTTCCCGGACGCGGCCCCGCTGGCCGCGCCGGGGCACGGGTATGTGCCGCCGCAGATAACGGTGAGCCCGGCGACGGGGGCGGCGGCGACGGATCCGGCGGCCACCGGGGTGTGGGTGCTGCCGGAGAACCTGGTCGGGCCCGGTGCGGAGGTCGGCGCGGAGCAGGCCGTCCCCGTGGAGCCCGCGCCCCAGCAGGGGCAGACCGGGCAGTGGTCGATTCCGCTCGCGGAGGGTGAACTGCCGGACGAGTCCGGGGAGTTCACCGCATCCGCTGCCGCGGTGGGGCGGGCGTGGGGCCAGGAGCCGCCTGCGACGCTTCCCGGTGGGGCGCCTGCGCCTTGGGCTGCGCAGCCGGAGGTCCCGGAGCAGCCGGCCGAGCCTGCGTCGCGGGGCTCTGCCCCGGACCCCGCGCCTCAATCGCCGGCGGGGCTTGATGTGCCGAGCCCTGCCCCGGATCCCGCGCCTCAAGCGCCGGCGGGGCTTGATGTGCCGAGCCCTGCGCCGGAGCCCGCCGCTCCAGCGGTCGATGTGCCCGAGCCCGTCGACGTGGAGACTCCCGCCGCTGAGGCCGAGGTCGAGGCCGAAGTCGAGGACGCGGTTCCCGTCCGGTCCTCGCTGCACGACGATCACCCCCTGGCCAGCTACGTCCTGCGGGTCAATGGTGCGGATCGGCCCGTCACGGATGCCTGGATCGGGGAGTCGTTGCTGTACGTGCTGCGGGAGCGGCTCGGGCTCGCGGGGGCCAAGGACGGGTGTTCGCAGGGGGAGTGCGGGGCGTGCAACGTGCAGGTGGACGGGCGGCTCGTGGCGTCCTGTCTGGTGCCCGCGGCGACGACCGCCGGCAGTGAGGTGCGTACCGTCGAGGGTCTTGCCAGTGACGGCAGGCCCTCCGACGTGCAGCGGGCGCTCGCCGAGTGCGGCGCCGTGCAGTGCGGTTTCTGCGTGCCCGGCATGGCGATGACCGCGCACGATCTGCTGGAGGGCAACCCGAACCCGACCGCCCTGGAGACCCGCCAGGCGCTGTGCGGCAACCTGTGCCGCTGTTCCGGCTACCGGGGCGTCGTGGACGCGGTGCGCCAGGTCGCCGACGAGCGGCGGGCGGCGGCCGAGGCCGCGTCCGAGGCGTCGGACGCGGACGGCGGCGGCGAGGGCGAGCCGCGGATCCCGCGGCAGGCGAGCCCGTCGGCGAACGAGGACATCCACCAGGACTTCCCGGACGGAGGCCAGGCATGACGAGCGAGACCGCCACGACCTCCACGGGTCCCGCCGCCCAGGAAGCGGAGAGCTTTCCGCACGGTCTCGGCATGTCGCTCCCCTCGGCGGAGGCGCGGGCCAAGACGGAGGGCACGTTCCCGTACGCCGCCGACCTGTGGGCCGAGGGCCTGCTGTGGGCGTCGGTCCTGCGCTCCCCGCACGCGCACGCGCGCGTGGTCTCCATCGACACCACCCACGCGCGCGAGATGCCCGGCGTGCGCGCGGTCGTCACCCACGAGGACGTGCCCGGCGGCCCGTTGCCGGGCCACCGCGCCGCCGACCGGCCGATGTTCGCCTCCGATGTCGTCCGGCACCACGGCGAGGCGCTCGCCGCCGTCGCGGCCGACCACCCGGACACCGCGCGGATGGCCGCCGCCGCGATCGTCGTCGAGTACGAGGTCCTGGAACCGGTCACCGACCCCGAGCAGTCCTTCGCGGCCGAGCCCCTGCACCCCGACGGCAACCTCGTCCGCCACATCCCGCTCCAGCACGGCGACGCCGAGACGACGGGTGAGGTGATCGTCGAGGGGCTGTACCGGATCGGGCGGCAGGACCCGGCGCCGATCGGGGCCGAGGCCGGTCTCGCCGTGCCCCGCCCCGACGGCGGCGTCGAGCTGTACATCGCCTCCACCGACCCGCACGGCGACCGTGATCTCGCGGCCGCCCGCTACGGCCTGGAGCGCGAGCGCGTGAAGGTCGTCGTGACCGGTGTGCCGGGTGCGACCGCCGACCGCGAGGACCCGAGCTTCCACCTGCCGCTCGGGCTGCTCGCCCTGCACACCGGCTGCCCGGTCAAGCTGGCGGCGACCCGCGAGGAGTCCTTCCTCGGCCACCCGCACCGCCACCCCACCCTGCTGCGCTACCGCCACCACGCGGACGCCGAGGGCAAGTTGGTGAAGGTGGAGGCCCAGATCCTGCTCGACGCGGGCGCCTACGCGGACACGTCGTCCGACGCGCTCGCCGCGGCGGTAGCCTTCGCCTGCGGCCCCTACGTGGTGCCGCACGCCTCCATCGAGGGCTGGGCGGTCCGTACGAACAACCCGCCCTCCGGGCACGTACGCGGAGAGGGCGCCATGCAGGTGTGCGCCGCGTACGAGGCCCAAATGGACAAGCTGGCCAAGAAGTTGGGGCTCGACCCGGCCGAGCTGCGGATGCGCAACGTGCTGGCGACCGGGGACGTGCTCCCGACCGGCCAGACGGTGACGTGCCCGGCTCCCGTGGCCGAACTCCTCACCTCCGTACGGGACTTCGAGCTGCCGCCGCTGCCCATGGACACCCCCGAGGAGGACTGGCTGCTCCCCGGCGGACCCGAGGGCGTGGGGGAGCCCGCCGCCGTCAGACGCGGCGTCGGCTACGGGGTCGGCATGGTGCACATGCTCGGCTCCGAGGGCGCCGACGAGGTCTCCACCGCCACGGTCAAGGTCCACGACGGCATCGCGACGGTCATCTGCGCCGCCGTGGAGACCGGCCAGGGCTTCGCCACGCTCGCCCGCCAGATCGTCCAGGAGACGCTCGGCATCGAGGAAGTCCACGTGGCGCCGGTCGACACGGACCAGCCGCCCGCGGGCCCCGGCTGCCGGGGCCGTCACACGTGGGTCTCCGGCGGGGCCGTCGAGCGCGCCGCCAAGATGGTCCGCACCCAGCTCCTCCAGCCGCTGGCCCACAAGTTCGGCATGTCCACGGAGCTGCTCCAGATCGCCGACGGCAAGATCACCTCGTACGACGGGGTGCTCTCGACGACGGTCCAGGAAGCCATGGACGGCAAGGAGTTGTGGGCGACCGCGCAGTGCCGCCCGCACCCCACCGAGCCGCTCGACGCCGCCGGTCAGGGCGACGCCTTCGTGGGCATGGCCTTCTGCGCGATCCGCGCGGTGGTCGACGTGGACGTGGAGCTCGGCTCGGTGCGCGTCGTCGAGATCGCGGTCGCCCAGGACGTCGGCCGGATCCTCAACCCGGCCCAGCTCGCGGCCCGGATCGAGGCCGGTGTCACCCAGGGCGTCGGCGTGGCCCTCACGGAGAACCTCCGGACCCCGAAGGGCATCGTCCGCCGCCCCGACCTGACCGGTTACGCCCTGCCGACCTCGCTCGACGCCCCCGACATCCACATCGTCAACCTGGTCGAGGAGCGCGACGTGGTGGCCCCGTTCGGCGCGAAGGCGGCGAGCGCGGCGCCCGTGGTCGCGGCCCCGGCGGCGGTGGCCTCGGCGGTCCGCGCGGCGACCGGCCGGCTCGTGAACCGGCTGCCGATCAGGCCGCAGGCCGCGGTGGTCACGGAGGCGGCGGCGCCCGCGCCGGAGCCGACCGCCTGACCCGACGCACGGAGAAGGGGTGCACCGCTCTCGCGGTGCACCCCTTCTCCGTTCCTCGGAGGCCGTGACCGGAATCGAACCGGTGTGCTTCGCTTTGCAGGCGAATCCCTAAGCCACTCGGGCACACGGCCGTGCCTTCGCTGAAGAACGTACGGCGGCCGAAGAGCGCGGATCAAGGATTCCGGGGCGGCCGCAACGCGACTGCCATACGCCGTTCACAAACGGCTCGGGGACCCGGGGCAACCTCCGCGCCGTCCGCGGCGACCCAAGGGGGCAAGCAGGCACGACAACTCCCCCCAAGGAAGCAGGACATGACCCCCACACGTCATCGTCGCAACGTCACCGGCCGCCGCGCCCTGTGGGCCGGGGCCGGAGCGCTCTCCCTCGCCGGGGCCGCGCTCGTCACGAACGGGATGCTCGGCTCCGCCGGGGCCGCCACCGCATGGCCCGAGGCCAAGGGCGAGCAGGCCGTCTCGTCGTCCCTCTCCGTCTCCGGCACGCTCGACGGCGGCCTCAAGCGCTACTACGGCAGTGGCGACCTGGGCGGCGACGGGCAGGAGGAGGGCCAGGACCCGATTTTCAACCTGAAGGACGGGGCCGTCCTCAAGAACGTCATCATCGGCTCGCCCGCCGCGGACGGCGTGCACTGCGCGGGCAGCTGCACGCTGGAGAACGTGTGGTGGGAGGACGTCGGCGAGGACGCCGCCACCTTCAAGGGCACGTCGTCCTCGGCCGCGTACAAGGTCGTCGGCGGTGGTGCGCGCAAGGCCGACGACAAGGTGCTCCAGTTCAACGGGGCGGGCACGCTGACCGTCAGCGGCTTCCAGGTTTCCGACTTCGGCAAGCTGGTCCGCTCCTGCGGCAACTGCTCCACGCAGCACAAGCGCACGGTCGTCGTCGACGACGTGGACGTCACCGCGCCCGGGAAGTCGCTCGTCGGCATCAACTCCAACTACGGCGACACCGCGACCCTGAGCAACATCCGCATCCACGGCGACGACGACCAGGACATCGAGCCGTGCGTACGGTTCGAGGGCAACGACTCCGGTGACGAGCCCGAGGAGATCGGCTCCGGCCCGGACGGCACGTACTGCAAGTACGAGGAGTCGGACATCACCTACGACTGATCCCGCGCGGTCACCCGCCCCGCTGTTCGAGCCCCGCGGCGCGGCGGGGCGGTGACCTACGACCAACGGACGAGATCACCCCCGCCTCCCGACAGGCGTCAGCACCGAGAACGCCCCTTACCCTGATCCGCATGGCCGCCCTCGAAGACGACACCGGCGTCGTCCCCACCCCGACAAATCCCGCACCCCTGCCCGTCACGTCGGAGACGGGCGGCATCCTCGGCCGCGGCCACCGCGCCCTCAGCATCGGCATCGTCACCGTCGTCCTCCTCATCGCCTTCGAGGCCACCGCCGTCGGCACCGCCATGCCCGTCGCCGCCCGCGAACTGGACGGCGTCCCGCTGTACGCGTTCGCGTTCTCCGGCTTCTTCACCACGAGCCTGTTCGGCATGGTGCTCGCCGGACAGTGGGCCGACCGGAGCGGGCCCCTCGGCCCCGTCACCGCCGGCATCGGCGCCTTCGCCGCGGGCCTGCTGCTCGCCGGGACCGCGGGCACCATGTGGCTGTTCATCGCGGGCCGCGCCGTGCAGGGCCTCGGCGGCGGACTGGTGATCGTCGGCCTGTACGTCGTCGTCAGCCGCGCCTACCCGGAGCGGCTGCGCCCCGCGATCATGGCCGCGTTCGCGGCGAGCTGGGTCGTGCCCTCGATCGTCGGCCCGCTGGCGTCCGGCGCGGTCACCGAGCACCTCGGCTGGCGGTGGGTCTTCCTCGGCATCCCCGCCCTGGTCGTGCTGCCGCTCGCCCTCGCCCTCCCGGAGGTCCGGCGCCGGGCCGGCGGCGCACCCGAGGGCGCCGCGCCCGCGCCCCTCGACCGGCGCCGCATCCGGCTCGCCCTCGGGATCTCGCTCGGCGCGGGCCTGCTCCAGTACGCCGCCCAGGACCTGCGCCCGCTGTCCCTGCTGCCCGCAGCCGCCGGCGCCGCCCTCCTCGTGCCGTCCGTGCTCGGCCTGCTGCCCCGCGGCACCTACCGGGCCGCGCGCGGCCTGCCGTCGGTGGTGCTGCTGCGCGGCATCGCGGCCGGGTCGTTCATCGCGGCCGAGTCGTTCGTACCGCTGATGCTGGTGACGCAGCGCGGGCTGAGCCCCACGCTCGCCGGGTTCTCGCTCGCCGCGGGCGGCGGCACCTGGGCGTTCGGCTCGTGGCTCCAGTCGCGGCCCCGCGTCGAGCCGTACCGGGAGCGGCTCGTCGCGGTGGGCATGGTGCTGGTGGCCGCGGCCATCGCCGCCGCGCCGAGCGTGCTGATCGAGGCCGTACCGGTGTGGACCGTGGCCGTCGCCTGGGCCTTCGGCTGCCTCGGGATGGGCCTGGTGATCTCCTCCACGTCCGTGCTGCTGCTCCAGCTGTCCGCGCCCGAGGAGGCCGGGGCGAACTCCGCCGCCCTCCAGATCTCCGACGGACTGTCCAACGCGCTGCTGCTCGCCGCCGGGGGCGCCGCCTTCGCCGCGCTCGGCGGGGGAGCGGTGGGCCACGGCGTCGCGCACGGCGCGGGCGGCTCGCACCCCGCCGCGTTCGCCGCCGTGTTCCTCCCGATGGCGGTCGTCGCGCTGGCCGGGGTGTGGGTGGCGGCGCGGCTGCGGAAGTAGGCGCGGCGGGCGGCCAGTTGATCTGTGACGCACGTCCCAACCTCCCCGCTCCCGGCCTCGCCCGGCACGCCCGTCAACCTCGGCACCGGTAGGGTGGCCCGGTTGTCATACGTAGCCGTGTTGTCGTCGTACGCGGCCCAGCGCCCGCGTCGACGTGCCGTCCAGCCTGAGTAATCGGAGACCGTGACTACTACAGCCGCCGCCTCGAACCACCACCTGTCCCCGGCCTTCCCGGGCCGTGCTCCCTGGGGCACCGCCAACAAGCTGCGCGCCTGGCAGCAGGGGGCGATGGACAAGTACATCCAGGAGCAGCCGCGCGACTTCCTCGCGGTCGCCACCCCGGGCGCCGGAAAGACCACCTTCGCGCTCACCCTCGCCTCCTGGCTGCTGCACCACCACGTCGTGCAGCAGGTGACCGTGGTCGCGCCCACCGAGCACCTGAAGAAGCAGTGGGCGGAGGCGGCGGCCCGCATAGGGATCAAGCTGGACCCGGAGTACAGCGCGGGCCCGCTCAGCAAGGAGTACCAGGGCATCGCCGTCACGTACGCGGGTGTGGGCGTGCGGCCGATGCTGCACCGCAACCGCAGCGAGCAGCGCAAGACGCTCGTGATCCTCGACGAGATCCACCACGCCGGTGACTCGAAGTCGTGGGGCGAGGCCTGCCTGGAGGCCTTCGAGCCGGCCACCCGCCGCCTCGCGCTGACCGGTACGCCGTTCCGCTCCGACACCAACCCGATCCCCTTCGTGCAGTACGCGGAGGGCAACGACGGCATCCGCCGCTCCGCCGCCGACTACACCTACGGCTACGGCAACGCCCTCGCCGACAACGTCGTGCGGCCGGTCATCTTCCTCTCGTACAGCGGCAACATGCGCTGGCGCACGAAGGCCGGCGACGAGATCGCGGCGCGGCTCGGCGAGCCCATGACCAAGGACGCCATCAGCCAGGCCTGGCGCACCGCCCTCGACCCGCGCGGCGAGTGGATGCCCAGCGTGCTGCGCGCCGCCGACGCCCGCCTCACCGAGGTCAGGAAGGGCATCCCGGACGCGGGCGGCCTCGTCATCGCCTCCGACCAGGACTCGGCGCGCGCCTACGCGAAGCTGATCCGCGAGATCACCGGCTCCAGGGCGACCGTCGTGCTCTCCGACGACACGGGCGCCTCGAAGCGGATCGACGACTACGCGGCGAGTGACGACCGGTGGATGGTCGCGGTCCGCATGGTGTCCGAGGGCGTCGACGTGCCGCGGCTCGCGGTCGGCGTCTACGCCACCACCATCTCCACCCCGCTCTTCTTCGCGCAGGCCGTGGGCCGTTTCGTGCGCTCCCGCAGGCGCGGCGAGACGGCCTCCGTCTTCCTGCCCACCGTCCCGGACCTGCTCGGCTTCGCCAACGAGATGGAGGTCGAGCGCGACCACGTCCTCGACAAGCCGAAGAAGGACGGCGAGGAGGACCCGTACGCCGAGTCCGAGAAGGAGATGGAGGAGGCGAACAAGGAGCAGGACGAGGACACCGGCGAGCAGGAGCAGTTCTCCTTCGAGGCCCTGGAGTCCGAGGCCACCTTCGACCGGGTCATGTACAACGGCGCCGAGTTCGGCATGCAGGCGCACCCCGGCAGCGAGGAGGAGCAGGACTACCTCGGCATCCCCGGCCTCCTCGAACCCGACCAGGTGCAGCTGCTCCTCCAGAAGCGCCAGGCCCGCCAGATCTCGCACAGCAAGAAGAAGCCCGACAGCGAGGCCGACCTCCTGGAGCTGCCCGCCGACCGCCGCCCCGTCGTCTCCCACAAGGAGCTGATGGAGCTGCGCAAGAAGCTCAACACCATCGTCGGCGCGTACGTGCACCAGAGCGGCAAGCCGCACGGTGTGATCCACACCGAGCTGCGCCGGGTCTGCGGCGGCCCGCCGAGCGCGGAGGCGACCGGCGGTCAGCTGCGCCAGCGCATCGCCAAGGTCCAGGAGTGGGCGACCCGCATGAAGTAAAGCGGGGGTCAAGTGAGGGCATTCAGGCACAAGTCAGGCCGTCGACTGACCGGATTCTGGACGGAGTCTTCCGCTCAGCGGGACGACCTCGCTACATTCCGGGCAACGCACACGCCCCGTGGCAGCGCCGCCGCGGAGCGCAGCCGGTGTGCACCAAGACAGCCGTAAGCAGCCCAGCGCCTGATCACCGACCGGCGGCCTCTCACGCGCGTCGCCCACGGGACAGGTGACGCGACCCTCGCGCAGGAGACCGCCGTCCCTCACCACTAAGGAGTGGGCGTCGTGACCGCGGAGACCTCCCAGACGCTCGACCGGGGACTGCGCGTCCTCAAACTGCTCGCCGACACCGACCACGGCCTGACCGTCACCGAGCTGTCCAACAAGCTCGGCGTCAACCGGACGGTCGTCTACCGCCTGCTCGCCACGCTGGAGCAGCACGCCCTCGTCCGCCGCGACCTGGGCGGCCGCGCCCGCGTCGGGCTCGGCGTGCTGCGGCTCGGCCGCCAGGTCCACCCGCTGGTGCGCGAGGCCGCACTGCCGGCGCTGCGCTCGCTCGCCGAGGACATCGGGGCGACCGCCCACCTCACGCTGGTGGACGGCACCGAGGCCCTGGCCGTGGCGGTCGTCGAACCGACCTGGACCGACTACCACGTCGCGTACCGCACGGGTTTCCGGCACCCCCTCGACCGGGGCGCCGCGGGCCGCGCCATCCTCGGTGCCCGCCAGGGCGTCCTGCCCGAGACCGGCTACACGCTCACCCACGGTGAGCTGGAAGCCGGGGCGAGCGGTGCGGCGGCTCCCCTCCTGGGCGTCACCGGTCTGGAGGGCAGCGTGGGCGTCGTCATGCTCTCGGACTCCGTCCCGGAGCGGGTGGGCCCCCGGGTCCTGGACGCGGCCCGAGAGGTCTCGGACGCGCTGCGGTGAGCTCCCCGGCGACGGTGTTGCGCTCGCGGGGCTCCGCCCCGGACCCCGCGCCTCAATCGCCGGCGGGGCTCTATGTTTCCCGACCACGTTAGAGTCACACCGTGCTCAATCGCCTCAGCCGCCCCGCCGCCCTGGCCGTCTGCGCCGCACCCGTGCTCGCCCTCCTGGCGGTCGCGGGCCTCGCCCCGCTGCCGTTCTCCGTGGCGCAGCCAGGCCCCACGACGAACGTCCTCGGGACGTCGGACGGCGAACCCGTCATCGACATCACCGGCGCGCCCACCCGGGACACCGAGGGCAAGCTCCGCGCGGTGACCATCGTGGCGACGGGCCCGGACACCTCCGTGCACCTCGGTGACGTCTTCGACGGCTGGTTCGCCGAGGACCGGGCGGTCATGCCGCGCGACGCGGTCTACCCCTCGGGCGGCACCACGAAGGAGATCGAGCAGCACAACAAGGAGGAGATGAAGGGCTCGCAGGACGCCGCCACCGAGGCCGCCCTGTCCTACCTCGGCAAGTCGTCGAAGGACATCGAGGTCGACCTCCAGCTCGGCGACGTCGGCGGCCCGAGCGCGGGCCTGCTCTTCTCCCTCGGCATCATCGACAAGCTGGACGGCGACGGCAGCGGCGGCGACCTCACGGGCGGGAAGTCCATCGCGGGCACCGGCACCATCGACGACGACGGCAAGGTCGGCCCGGTCGGCGGCGTCTCGCTGAAGGTGCAGGCCGCCGACCGCGACGGCGCCACCGTCTTCCTCGTACCGAAGGCGGAGTGCGCGGACGCGAAGGCCTCCGCGCCGGACTCGATGGAGCTGATCTCGGTGAGCACGCTCAAGGGCACGATGACCGCGCTGACGAACCTGGCGAAGGGCTCGGGCACGGTCCCGCGGTGCTGACGGCCGGGGCGGGGGCCGTCACTCCGTGACGAACCCCTCCTTCACCAGCCACTCCTTGGCCACGTCGTGCGGGTCCTGCCCGTCGACGTCCACCTTCGCGTTGAGGTCCTGGGCGACGGTGTTGTCGAGCTTCTTCGTGATCGGCTCCAGGATGTCCGCCATCTCCGGGTACTTCTTCAGCGCCTCGCTGTTGATCTCGGGCGCCGCGTTGTAGTTCGGGAAGAACTTCTTGTCGTCCTCCATGACGTTCAGGTTCATCGCCTTGATCCGGCCGTCGGTCGTGTAGACCTCGCCGAACGTGCAACTGCCCTTGGACGCCTGGGTGTAGATGATGCCGCTGTCCATCTGCGTGATGTTGCCGGTCGGCACCTTCATGCCGTACGCCTTCTGCATGCCGGGCAGCCCGTCGGCCCGGTTGGCGAACTCGCTCTCCACGCACAGCGTGACGGCCTTCGGGTCCTTCTTGGCGAGCGCGGCGACGTCGGAGAGCGTCTTGGTGCCGTACTTCTTGTAGTTGGCGTTGTTCATGGCGAGCGCGTAGGTGTTGTTGAGCTCGGCCTGCGGCAGCCACGTGATGCCGTTCTTCTTGTCGGCCTCGCGCACCGCCTCGAACTGCTTCTGCGGATCGGAGATCGGGTCCGAGTTGCCGAGGTACGTGATCCAGGCCGTGCCCG
This sequence comes from Streptomyces sp. BYX5S, assembly GCF_054724165.1. NCBI lineage: Bacteria > Bacillati > Actinomycetota > Actinomycetes > Kitasatosporales > Streptomycetaceae > Streptomyces > Streptomyces sp. BYX5S. The sequence goes on from NZ_CM138829.1 coordinate 865,358, forward strand.
TGTACTCGTACATGGCGTCCGCGTCACCGGACTTGATGGCCTCGCGGGCGCCGATGGAGCCCTGGATGCCGGTCCGGTCGAGGACGTCGGCGCCGGCCGCCTTGAACGCGATGCCCATGATCGCGCCGAGCACCAGCTGCTCGGTGAACTCCTTGGACGTGACGGTGATGTCCGCGCCCTCCAGCGGCTTGTTCCTGCCGATGGAGCCGGGCTGCACGTCGTCGACGAGCGGGCTGCCGCTGGTCAGGCCGCAGCCGCTCGCGAGGAGCGCGATCCCGCAGCTCGCGGCGAGGGCCACCCGTACGCGGCGCCTGCGGCGCATGGGGTACTTCATGAGCGCACCTCCAACCCGCGCGGGCGCAGCAGGAGTTCGGCCAGCGAGGCCAGCCAGTCGACGAGCAGGGCGAGCGCGATGGTGAGGATCGAGCCGAGCATCAGCACCGGCATGCGCTGGTTGGTGATGCCGGTGGTGATGAGGACGCCGAGGCCGCCGCCACCGCCGAACGTGGCGAGCGTCGCCGTACCGACGTTGAGGACGAGCGCCGTGCGCACGCCCGCGAGGATCAGCGGGACGGCGAGGGGGAGTTCGACCTTGCGCAGCACTCCCATCGGTGACATCCCGATGCCCTTCGCGGCCTCCAGGAGCGTCGGGTCGTTGGCCTTCAGGCCCGCGATGGTGTTGGAGAGCACCGGCAGGATCGCGTAGATGATGATGCCGATCAGCGCCGACCTCTCGCCGATGCCCAGCCAGATGACCAGCAGGGCGAGCAGACCGATCGCGGGGGTGGCCTGCCCCATGTTGGCGATGGCCAGGGCGAACGGGGTCGCCTTGCGGAACATCCTGCGGGTCAGCACGATGCCCAGCGGGATCGCGATGATCAGCACGAAGAACGTCGAGATCACCGTCAGGCTGATGTGCTGGCGCAGCGCCTTGCCGACCGCGCCGCCCGAGATGGCGTTCTCGGAGATGGTGTCGAGGTCGGCGTTGCGGAACCACAGCCACGTGATCAGCAGCACCAGGACCAGGAACACCGGCAGGAACGTCAGCTTCTTCCAGGGGATCCGGGGCGGGTCCTTCTGGATGGGGGAGCGGGACTCCTGCTCGCCCTCGCCCTCGTCGCGGAACGCGAGGCCCTTGACCTCGTGCTCGCCCTCGGGACGCTCGCCCTTCACGGGTGATTTGCGGGACGGTGTGCTCACGCCTTCGCCTCCCCGTGAGGGGCCTGGGAGCCCTCCTGCTCCTGGTGCGTCTGCTCGGCGCGCTGCTCCTCCAGCTCGTGCTGGTGCTCGACCGCTTCGAGCCGGTCGGCCTCCAGGAGCTCGTGCACGGAGTTCATCAGCGTCTCCATGTCGACGACGCCCTCGTACGCGCCGCGCCGCCCGGTCACCGCGACCCGGCCCGCGTTGTCGGTGAGGACCGCCTCCAGGGCGTCGCGCAGGGTGGCGTCCCAGGTGACGGTGTCGTGGACGAGGGTGCCGGCGCGGGCGAGGGAGCCCTTGGCGCGCATCAGGTCGCCGCGGCGCAGCCACTTGTAGGGGCGGCCGCGCCGGTCGAGCAGCAGCAGCTCGTTGGTGCCGGACGCCCGCAGCTTGTCGAAGATGTCCTGGAGCGGGTCGTCGACGCCCACCGTCGGGTAGTCGGTGACCTCCACGTCGCGGACGCGGGTGAGGTTGAGGCGCTTGAGCGCGGCGCCGGCGCCGACGAACCCGGACACGAAGTCGTCCGCCGGGTTGGTGAGGATGGCCTCCGGGGTGTCGAACTGCGCGATGTGCGACTTCTCGCGGAGCACCGCGATGCGGTCGCCGAGCTTGATGGCCTCGTCGAAGTCGTGGGTGACGAAGACGATCGTCTTGTGCAGCTCGTGCTGGAGCCGGATCAGCTCGTCCTGGAGGTGGTCGCGGGTGATCGGGTCGACCGCGCCGAACGGCTCGTCCATCAGCAGCACGGGCGGGTCGGCCGCGAGCGCGCGGGCCACGCCGACGCGCTGCTGCTGGCCGCCGGAGAGCTGGCGCGGGTACCGGCCGTGGTACTCGCCGGGGTCGAGGCCGACCAGGTCGAGCATCTCCTCGACCCGCGACTTGATCCGCGACTTGGACCAGCCGATCATCTTCGGCACCAGCGCGATGTTCTGGGCGACCGTCATGTGCGGGAAGAGCCCGGAGGACTGGATCGCGTACCCGACCTTGCGGCGCAGCTTCACCGGGTCCATGTCGGTGACGTCCTCGCCGCCGATGCGGATGCGCCCGCCGGTCGGCTCGATCAGCCGGTTGATCATCTTCAGCGTCGTGGACTTCCCGCAGCCCGACGGGCCGACGAAGATGATCAGCTCGCCCGCCTTGATCTCCATGTTGACGCTGTCCACGGCGGGTTCGCTGGAGCCCGGGTAGCGCTTGGTGAGGTTCTCCAGCTCGATGCTGGCCCCGGACGCCTCGGGGGCGTCTGTCGTCGTGGTGTCAGGCACGGATCCCCCTCGGGATGGTCAGCCGTCCGATGAGGACGTACGCGGCGTCGAAGAGCAGGGCGAGGATGATGATGCCGAGCGTTCCGGCGAGCACCTGGTTGAGCGCGTTGGCGCTGCCCAGGGAGGCGATGCCGCGGAAGATCTCGTTGCCGAGGCCGGGCCCGGACGCGAACGCGGCGATGGCGGCGATGCCCATCAGCATCTGGGTGGAGACCCGGATCCCCGTGAGGATCGGCGGCCAGGCGAGCGGCAGCTCCACCTTGAACAGGCGGGCGGTCCGGGACATCCCGATGCCCTTCGCCGCGTCGATCAGCGCGGGGTCGACGCCGCGCAGGCCCACGATCGCGTTCCGCACGATCGGCAGCAGCCCGTACAGGGTCAGCGCGATGACGGTCGGCGCGACGCCGAGGCCCACGATCGGGATCAGCAGACCGATCATGGCGAGCGAGGGAATGGTGAGAATGGTCGAGGTGGCGGTCGTCGCCAGGTTCCCGGCCCAGTCACTGCGGTACGAGACGATGCCGATGACGATGCCGATCAAGGTCGCGAGGACCATGCACTGGAAGACGGCGCTCGCGTGCTGATAGGCGTCGGCGAGCAACTGCTGGTGCCGGGCGCCCAGGTAGTCCCAGAAGTTCATCGCACCTCACTCCCGGGCGGTGCTCGGATAGCCGTCAGGAATCTCCTGACGCCTGTTCCACCAGGGGGATGATGCGCAGCGGAACAGGATTTTCCATGACGATCGCCGTGGAAGCCCGGACGATGCCATCAAAACCGACAACCCGGTCGATCACACGTTGGAGATCCGCGTTCGAGCGGGCCACCAGGCGGCACAGCATGTCGCCGCTGCCGGTCGTCGTGTGCAGCTCCAGGACCTCCGGGACGGTCCCCAAGTGGGTCCTGACGTCGGCGCCTTGGCCCTGTCTGATCTGGAGGGTCGCGAACGCGGTGACGGGGTACCCGAGGGCCGCCGGGTCCACCTGCGGTCCGAAGCCGCGGATGACTCCGTTCGAGGTAAGCCGGTCGAGGCGGGCCTGTACGGTGCCGCGCGCGACGCCCAGCCTGCGCGACATCTCCAGCACCCCGATCCTCGGCTCGCGCGCCAGCAGCACGATGAGCCGCCCGTCCAGATCGTCGATCGCCATGGCCGCCGCCCTCTCCCGTCCCGCGAGTGGTCATCCTGTACAAGCCGCCCGCCGCAACCGAGCCGCCATTGGTCAGATTGCCCAGCGAAAACGCAAACTATTGCGCATCTTGCGGACCGGCGGGAGCCTCACCGTATGACGCAGACCACACACCACACCCCTGACACCGCCCGGCAGGCCGACCCCTTCCCGGTGAAGGGCATGGACGCGGTCGTCTTCGCCGTGGGCAACGCCAAGCAGGCCGCGCACTACTACTCCACGGCGTTCGGCATGAAGCTCGTCGCCTACTCCGGACCGGAGAACGGCAGCCGCGAGACGGCCTCCTACGTCCTCACCAACGGTTCGGCCCGCTTCGTCTTCACGTCCGTCATCAAGGCCACCACCGAGTGGGGCGCCTTCCTCCAGGACCACGTCGCGGCGCACGGCGACGGCGTCGTCGACCTCGCCATCGAGGTCCCGGACGCCCGCGCCGCCTACGCGTACGCCGTCGAGCACGGCGCCCGCGGCATCGACGAGCCGTACGAGACGAAGGACGAGCACGGCACCGTCGTGCGCGCCGCCATCGCCACGTACGGCAAGACCCGCCACACCCTCGTCGAGCGCTCCGGCTACACCGGCCCGTACCTGCCCGGCTTCGCCGCCGCCGACCCGATCGTCGAACCCCCGGCCAAGCGCACCTTCCAGGCCATCGACCACTGCGTCGGCAACGTCGAACTCGGCAAGATGAACGAGTGGGTCGGGTTCTACAACAAGGTCATGGGCTTCACGAACATGAAGGAGTTCGTGGGCGACGACATCGCGACCGAGTACAGCGCGCTGATGTCGAAGGTCGTCGCGGACGGCACCCTCAAGGTGAAGTTCCCGATCAACGAGCCCGCCATCGCCAAGAAGAAGTCGCAGATCGACGAGTACCTGGAGTTCTACGGCGGCGCCGGCGTCCAGCACATCGCGCTCGCCACGAACGACATCGTCGCCTCGGTGAAGGCCATGCGCGCCGCCGGGGTCCAGTTCCTCGACACCCCCGACTCGTACTACGACACCCTCGGCGAGTGGGCGGGCGAGACCCGCGTGCCCGTGGAGACGCTGCGCGAGCTGAAGATCCTCGTCGACCGCGACGAGGACGGCTACCTGCTCCAGATCTTCACCAAGCCGGTCCAGGACAAGCCGACCGTCTTCTTCGAGATGATCGAGCGGCACGGCTCCATGGGCTTCGGCAAGGGCAACTTCAAGGCCCTGTTCGAGGCGATCGAGCGGGAGCAGGAGAAGCGCGGAAATCTCTGACCAAGGCTTCTAGTCTGGCCGCATGGCCAGGATGAACGATGTAGGCGGAACCACGGGGTTCGGCGCCGTCGACACCACCGACGACGCCGAACCCTTCCACGCGGACTGGGAGGCGCGCGTCTTCGCGCTCCAGCGCGTGCTGCTCGTCCAGAAGGTCTTCAACCTCGACGAGTTCCGGGACGCGATCGAGACGATGCCGCCCCAGGAGTACCTGGCGGCCTCGTACTACGAGCGCTGGTTCCACGCGATCCGGGTGCTCCTGGAACGCAAGGGCGTCATCGCGGAAGGGGCGCTCGACCGTGCCTGAGCATCCCGCCTACGCGGCGGGCGACGTGGTCCGCACGTACCGCCACGACCCGCCGCACCACACCCGGCTGCCGCGCTACGCCCGCGGCAAGCGCGGCGTCGTCGTCGAGCCCGAGGGACGGGCGCCGCTCGCCGACGCGCGTGCCCAGGGACGGGACGACGCGCCCGTCGAGATGATCTACGCGGTGCGGTTCGCGGCGCGTGAGCTGTGGGGCGAGGGCGAGCACGACGTCGTCCTCGACCTGTCCGAGAGCTATCTGGAGCCCTGCGAGGAGGCCGACGGCGATGTCCGGTGACCACGACGACGCGACGATCTCCCGCCAGGTGAGACTGCTGGAGACCCTGCTGGAGGACCGGGGCATCGTCGGCGGCGAGACCGTCGACGAGGTCATCGACGGGTTCCTCTCCGGCGCCTCACCGGTCAACGGGGCGAAGGTGGTGGCCCGCGCGTGGACCGACCCGGCGTTCAAGGAGCGGCTGCTCGCGGACGGGTCGGCGGCAGTGGCCGAGCTCGGCTTCTCGGCGGGCGGGGTGCAGCCGCAGCGGTTGCGGGTCGCCGAGAACACGGGGAGCGTGCACAACGTCGTGGTGTGCACGCTCTGCTCCTGCTACCCGCTGCGGCTCCTCGGGCCCTCGCCCGGCTGGTACAAGAGCGAGGCGTACCGGTCGCGGGTGGTGCGGGAGCCGCGGGTGGTGCTGGGGGAGTTCGGGGTGACGCTCCCGGACGACGTCAAGGTCACCGTGTGGGACTCCAGTGCGGAGACGCGGTACATGGTGCTGCCGCGGAGGCCGGCCGGGACGGGTGGGCTGGGTGAGGGTGAGCTTGCGGCTCTGGTCACCCGTAACGGGCTCATTGGGACGGCTCTGGTGTGACCGGGGTGCCTTTGGCGGGCGGGGTGGGGTCGTCGGCGGGGCGCGCAGTTCCCCGCGCCCCGGCAGGCTAGAAGGTGTCCAGCCTCGTCAGTGCCTGTTGTGCCTCGGGGGCTGCGAGGGGGGAGAACGTCGGGTTGATGCGGAGGGACTCGTCGTAGTGGCGGCGGGCGGCGGCCGTGTCGCCCAACTCGGCCTCCACCGCGGCGCGGTGGAACATGTAGGACGCCTCGCGGACCGAGCCGGACTTCTGGCGGTCCGTGGAGCGCCGTACGTAGGGGAGGGCCTCGCGGGGGGAGCCGGCGCGGTGCAGGGCCCAGCCGAGGGCGTCCGCCGTCGCGGGGCTCGGGGCGCGGCGCCACTGCGCGCGCAGCCGCTCGACGGCCGCCGCCGGGTCCCCGTGGTCCGCCTCGAAGCGGCCGAGCACGAGCGCGTCGTCCACACCGTGCGCGTCCTGCGCGGCGACCCGCTCGCGCAGGACGTCGTACTGGGCGCGGGCCTCGTCGGGGCGGTCCAGCGATGCGTACAACTCGCCGAGTTCCAGGGCGTATTCGGGCGCCGGGCGCTTCGCCAGCGCGCTCCGGTACGCCCGGACCGCCTCGGTCGTCCGGCCCAGCGAGGCCAGCGCCCGGCCACGCCCCGCGAGCGCCGCGTGGCAGTGCGGGTCGGCGGCGAGCGCGGCGTCGAAGTGCCGCAGGGCGTCCGCCGCCTCGCCGCGCGCCCACGCCAACTCCCCGCCCCGGCGCAGCAGTTCCGCCCGCTCGGCCGGTGCCTCCGCCCGCGCCGCCGCGTCGGACAGCGTCGCCGCCGCGTCCTCCCGCCAGCCCCGGTCCCAGTACACGTCCGCCGTGCGCAGCGCCACCGCCGTACCGGAGGCGAGCCCGGACCGCCGGTCACCGGTGCCCCCGGCCGCCTTCCCCGTATCCGGCGCGAGCCCCGCGAGGCGGTCCAGGGCGCGGCCCGCCGACTTGTGGTCGCCGAGACCCTGGTAGGCGTCGACGAGGCGGGAGCGCGCGCCCCCGCTGTCCGGCGCGAGCCGCACCGCCGCCTCGCCCCACTTCCGCGCGGCGGGCCAGTCGCCGCGCGCGACGGCGAGCGCGGTGAGCCCGTCGAGGGCCGCCGCGTTCCTCTTCGGCCGCGCCTTCAGCGAACTGCCCAGCGCCCGTTCGGCCTTGACGTAGTACGCCGTGTCCGCGCTCCGCGCCCCGCGCTCCACGTAGGCGGCCCCGAGCGCCGCCCACGACCGGTCGTCGCGCGGATCGGCGCGCACCGCCGCCCTCCGCTCACGGATCAGCGCCGCCAGGTCCGGCAGCGCGGCCGGCGCCCCGGCCGCCGCCGCGAGTGCCGCCCGCCCGGCGGGGTCCGGCGCGGCCGCCCGCTCCTCCCCGGGCAGCAGGGCCCACACGCCTGTGGCCAGCGCACATCCGGCGAGGACCGCCACGAGGGAGGCTGCGAGGGGCCGACGCGCGGAGCGCTTCATGTTCTCCATGGCGCTCACTCTGCGTCAGTACGAAGAACACACATGCGCGCCATTCCGGCACGTGAACGAAGCCCGCAGACGGGTTCACACCGATGGCCCCGAGTGCGAGGCTGTGATCATGAGCCGCACCCTCATGGAACAGCGTCAGGAAGAGCTCCGGACGAAGCTCGCGGAGGTCCTGCCCGCCGAGGCGATCGTCGTCGACTCCGACATCACCGCCTCCTACGCCCACGACATGGCGAGCTTCTGCGACGCGGGCACCCCGGCCGTCGTCGTACTGCCGCGCACCGTCGAAGAGGTCCAGCACGTGATGCGCACGGCCACCGCGCTGCGCGTCCCCGTCGTCCCGCAGGGCGCCCGCACCGGCCTGTCCGGCGGTGCCAACGCGTCCGACGGCTGCGTCGTGCTCTCGCTCACCAAGATGGACCGCATCCTGGAGATCGACCCGGTCGAGCGGATCGCCGTCGTCGAACCGGGCGTCATCAACGCCACGCTCTCCCGCGCGGTCAACGAACACGGCCTCTCCTACCCGCCGGACCCCTCCAGCTGGGAGATGTGCACCATCGGCGGCAACATCGGCACGGCCTCCGGCGGCCTGTGCTGCGTGAAGTACGGAGTGACGGCGGAGTACGTGCTCGGGCTCGACGTCGTCCTCGCCGACGGCCGGCTGCTGCGCACGGGCAAGCGCACCGCGAAGGGCGTCGCGGGCTACGACCTCACGCGGCTCTTCGTCGGCTCCGAGGGCAGCCTCGGCGTCGTCGTACGGGCGACGCTGGCGCTCAAGCCGCAGCCGCCCCAACAGCTCGTCCTCGCCGCGGAGTTCGACTCCGCCGCCGCGGCCTGCGACGCGGTCTGCCGGATCATGGAGGGCGGGCACGTCCCGTCGCTGCTCGAACTCATGGACCGTACGACGGTGAAGGCCGTCAACGACATGGCCAACATGGGCCTGCCGGAGACCACGGAAGGGCTGCTGCTCGCCGCTTTCGACACCCACGACCCGGCGGCCGACCTCGCCGCCGTCGGCGCGCTCTGCGAGGCCGCGGGCGCCACCCAGGTCGTGCCCGCGGACGACTTCGCCGAGTCCGAACTGCTGCTCCAGGCGCGCCGGTTGTCGCTCACCGCGCTGGAGGCGGTCAAGGGCACCACGATGATCGACGACGTCTGCGTGCCGCGCTCCAAGCTCGGCGAACTCCTCGAAGGCGTCGAGCGGATCGCCGAGAAGTACGACCTCACCATCGGCGTGTGCGCGCACGCGGGCGACGGCAACACCCACCCCACCGTCTGCTTCGACGCGCAGGACGCCGACGAGGGGCGCCGCGCCCGCGAGTCCTTCGACGAGATCATGGCGCTCGGCCTCGAACTCGGCGGCACCATCACCGGCGAGCACGGCGTCGGCGTCCTCAAGAAGGAGTGGCTCGCCCGCGAACTCGGCCCGGTCGGCGTCGAGATGCAGCAGGCCGTCAAGGCGGCCTTCGACCCGCTGGGCCTGCTCAACCCGGGCAAGCTGTTCTGACCGCGGGAAGCCTTACGAGGAGCCTTGTGAGGAGCCCGGTCGCGTACGGCTCGCATAAAGGACGAAAGCCTCAAGCGGCGGGGTGCGGTCCGGCGGGACCCTGGAGGGGTCGCACGGCCGGCCGTCAGGGCGCCGGCCGGCACCCCGCAGCCCGATGAGGTCCCGCCGATGAGCCAGACGAGCCCCGTAAGCCCCAGCAGCCCGACGAGCGGCAGCCGCACCGGCGGTACGCGCACCGCGGGCAGGTCCGCGCGCCGCCGCAGGACGACCGCCGCCGTCCTGGTCGGCGCCCTCGCGCTCTCCTCCGTCGGCCTCGCCGTCGGCACCGCGGTCGCCCAGCCGGACCCGGCCCCCGCAGGCACCACGCTCACCGGCACGCTCGAACCGGGCGGCCCCGCCGCGTGACCCCACCCCCGTGGCAGGCCCCTCACAGCTCGTCGGAGGACGACTCGTCCCCCGGCCACGGGTCGCACAGGTACAGGTCGTCGCCGGTCGGCATCGGGGCGAGCAGCTCGGCCAGGGCGTCGTCGATGCCGAGCTGATCGGCCTCCGTGCCCGGGGCCACCACCCGCAGCGTCCGCTCCAGCCAGGCCGAGACCTGCGCCGCCGGCGCCTCCAGGAGCGCGTCGCCGTCCGGCGAACTCAGCGCCACCAGCACCACGCTGCGCCCGTCCACCTTCGTCGGCCACACCCGCACGTCCCCGTGCCCGCACGGCCGGAACACGCCCTCGACGAGCAGTTCACGGGCGAACGTCCAGTTCACCGGGTGGTTCGAGCCGATGTGGAACGCGATGTGCACGGCGTAGGGGTCGGCGGTCCGGTAGGTCAGGCGGGCCGGTACGGGGATGCTCCGCTCCGGGGACAGCACGAGCTTCAGCTCCAGCTCGCGCTCCACCACGGTGTGCATGTCGTGGGCGTTCATATCGGGCACTTCCTCTCCTTCGTACGGGTCCGGAGCGGGCCCGTTGGAAGGTGAGAGCTCGATCTGCCGGAAGCATTACGCGAGTTCGCCGAAGATATTTCTTCGTCTTCCGGCAACAGGTGTCACGTTCCCCGGAAAGTGGTCCGTAATGACGGAGCGGCGCGTGTGAGTGCTGGGGTCTGATAGATGTGGACCCCACAACAAGACCCCCGAGCAGATACGGGACGACGGACATGAGTGCCCCAACCCCGGCCCCTGGCGACGACAGGCCCCGCGAAGGCTACTACCCCGATCCGTCCATTCCCGGATATGTCCGGTACTGGAACGGGGCTGCGTGGGTCCCCGGCACCAGCCGCCCCGCCCCCTCCGACGGAGAGTCGCTGCCGACCCCGCCCGGAGCGGGCCCGGCCCCCGCCCCCGCCGCGACGCCCGAGCCCCCTCCCGCGGAGGAGACCGGCCCCGTCTTCCTCGACGAGGAACCCTCCGTGCGTACGGAGATGGGGGCGCCGGAGACCGGCGCCGCTCCCGTCGTCTCCGCCGCGCCGGAGCCCGCGTCCGCGTGGGGCGCCAATACGAACCGGCAGGCCGGGTTCGCCGGTGAGCAGAACCGGCGGGTGTCGTGGGGCGCGGAGGCGTCCGGGGGCGCCGAGCAGCCGGAGCCCGAGGCGGCGGCGCAGCCGGAGCGCACCGACGGCACGGTCAAGATCCGTGCGGCGCGGCCGGGCGGCGGGCAGCCGGAGAGGTCCGACGGCACGATGGCGTTCCGCGCGCTGCCGAAGCAGGAAGCGCCGCAGGCGCAGGCCCAGTCGCAGGCGGGCCTGAACCCGCAGCAGGCCCCGGCCCCGGCCCCTGCCCCCGCCCCGGCCCAGCCGAATGTCCCGCAACAGCAGCCGCAGCAGCCCCAGCCCCAGCAGGCACAGCAGCCGCAGCCACCGCAGGCCCACCTCCAGACGCCCATGACGCAGGGCCCGGGAGGCGGCAGCCCGTCGTGGGCGCAGCAGGTGCACCAACTGGCGGACCAGGGCCAGGCCGCCGCGCCCGCCGCGGCTCCCGGCAGCGGTCCCGGCCCGGTCACCCCGTTCAAGCCGGTGGCCAGCGACCCGTTCCTCGCCGCGGCGCAGGCCGCGGCGGCGGCGCGTCCCGCCGGTCTCGGCAAGCGGCTCGTGGCGCGGCTCATCGACTCGGTCGTCCTCGGCGCGGTCACCGCCGCCGTGGCGGTGCCGCTCGGCACAAAGGCCGTCGACCACGTCAACGGCAAGATCGACGCGGCGAAGGCGTCGGGGCGTGAGATGACGGTCTGGCTCCTCGACGGCACGACGGGGACGTACCTGGGGATCGTGCTCGCGGTGCTGCTGGTCTTCGGCACGCTGTACGAGGCGTTGCCGACGTCGAAGTGGGGCTGCACGCTCGGCAAGAAGCTGCTGGGGCTGAAGGTGCGGGACATCGAGGAGCACGAGGCGCCGTCGTTCGGGGCGGCGCTGCGGAGGTGGCTCGTCTACAGCGTGCCGGGGGTCCTGGTCATCGGTGTCCTCGGCGTCCTGTGGGGTGCGGTCGACCGCCCCTGGCGCCAGTGCCTCCACGACAAGGCCGCCAACACCTTCGTCGCGAACTGACCCACGGGGCTCGAATTGCGTGCCCCCACCGAAGCCGCTCAGCTACTTTCCAGCCCCTCCGGCGTTTGAGGAGCGGGGTCCGGGGCGGAGCCCCGTGGGTGGGCGCAGGCTGGCGGTGGCCGAATCGTGGGGTTCGGTCATCCGGACGGCCGTCCGCCACGTGCAACGGGACGCACGGTGCGGTCCACTCGGGCCATGAGCACCGAACCGCCGCCCTCCGGGTCCGGCCAACCGCCGGACGACGATCCGTTCCGCAAGCCGCCGCCACCCCCGAACCAGGCCGGCGGCTCCCCGTACGACTCACCCCAGAACCCCTACGGCTCGGCGCCACCCCCACCACCCCCGTACGGCGGAGGCCCCTACGGGGCCTCCGACCCGCTCGCCGGCATGCCTCCGCTCGCCGACAGCGGCAAACGCGTCCTCGCCCGGATCATCGACATCATCCTCGTCGTGATCGTCGTGGGCCTGCTCTCCTGGGCCTTCGGCCTGCTCCAGGTCGACGTGGACACCGACGACATGGACTACGGCGCGAGGTTCGGCCAGTCGCTCCTCGGCGCCGTCCTCTACGTCGGCTACGACACGATCATGACGGCGAAGACCGGACAGACCCTCGGCAAGAAGTGGATGAAGCTGCGCGTCGCCAACCTCAGCGACGGCGCGACGCCCAGCGTGCAGACCAGCCTGCTGCGCGCGATCGTCCTGTGGGTGCCCGCGGTCTTCTGCTGCGCCTGCATCTGGACGGCCATCAGCGGTGGCTGGAGCTTCTTCGACAAGCCCTACAAGCAGGGCCTGCACGACAAGGCGGTCAAGACCGTGGTGGTCAGCACCGCCTGACCGAACCCCACACCGAAGTACCGGCGGGTCCGTGCCTCACGGGCCCGCCGGTTCGCGTACGGCGTCCCGCGCGGCCTCGGACGCCGACGCGGACGAGCGGGCGCGCACCGTGGAGCTCAGGCGCTGCTCCGGCACCCGCTCCCCGGCACCGGAGGCGGCCTCCGCCGTGTCCTCGGGCTCCCGCTTGCGCGTCGGCACCGACATCGCCACGAAGAGACCCAGGATGAGCGCGGAGACGGCGATCACCGGGATGCCTGGGCCCGAACTCGTCTGGGACAGCAGAACCATGGCGATCGTGGAGCAGACAACGGTGGCCGAACCGTAGGCGAGCTGTGCGACAGTCGGGCGAGGCATGGTGAATTCCGTCCTCGTGACATCGGGGGACTATTCGGACCTGTGCCCGAGCGGAGCGCTCGGTAAGCATTCCCTCACTGCTGCTGCCGGAGCATGGGGGGCGCACGGAGTCACCGGGTCCATCAAGTGGACGTTGTGGCGCGCCCGTTGAACAGTACCGGGGCGAGATCCGGACAAGCTGGACCGTCCGCATTCCGAACCGGTCGCTCTGCATAATGCACAGCGAAGGTCACAGTCAAGGTCTGTTATTTCTCCTCTACCTCCGGTCAAATGACGTCACTTGTGACGCGTGGTGTTCATGCCACGGAGGAGGGGATCACTCAAGTGTCCACCAAGAGACGGGCGTTGAGATCGGTAGCCGTGCTCGCTACCCTCGCCGCCACCGCGGCCACGGGCGCGCTCACCGCGACGACCGCCCAGGCCGACACCCCGGCCACGACGAGCGCGACGTCCGGAAAGACGTACGGGGGCAAGGGCCACGTCTTCGACGGCCCGTACAGCAAGCAGCAGGAGAAGCAGCGGCAGGCCGCGCTTCAGCAGGTCCTCCAGGGCACCTCGAAGGTCCAGGAGAAGAACGGCTCAAAGGTGGTGGAGCTGTCGAAGGGCAAGTACGTCGAGCTGGGCCGTGAGCGCACGGACAAGATCTTCACGATCCTGACCGAGTTCGGCGACAAGGTCGACAACACCACCCTGGTGGACCGCGCGGACGACGACACCGACGAGCTGAAGCCCAAGTACGGCGGCACGCCCGGCCCGCTGCACAACCAGATAGCCGAGCCGGACCGTGCCAAGGACAACAGCACGGCCTGGCAGAAGGACTACGACTCCCAGCACTTCAAGGACCTCTACTTCGGCGAGGGCAAGGACTCCTCCGGCAAGGAGATCCACTCCCTGAAGACCTACTACGAGAAGACCTCCTCGGGCCGCTACTCGGTCGAGGGCGAGGTCTCCGACTGGGTCAAGGTCGAGTACAACGAGGCCCGTTACGGCTCCAACTACTGCGGCGCCGACAACTGCCCCAACGTCGAGGACCTGGTCCGTGACGGCGTCAACGCCTGGGTCGCGCAGCAGAAGGCCGCCGGCAAGTCGGACGCCGACATCAAGGCCGACATGGCCCAGTACGACCAGTGGGACCGCACGGACCACGACAACGACGGAAACTTCAACGAGCCCGACGGCTACATCGACCACTTCCAGATCGTGCACGCGGGCGAGGACGGCTCGGCCGGCGGCGGCGCGCAGGGCGGCGACTCCCTCTGGGCGCACCGCGGTTACGCCTTCTCCCGCGACGACGGCGACACCGGACCGTCCGGCTTCAAGGCGGGCGGCACCCCGATCGGCGACACCGGCATCTGGGTCGGCGACTACACGATGCAGCCGGAGAACGGCGGCCTCGGCGTCTTCGCCCACGAGTACGGCCACGACCTGGGCCTGCCGGACCTGTACGACACGACGTACACCGGTGAGAACTCGGTCGGTTTCTGGTCGCTGATGTCGGCGGGCTCCTGGCTCGGCACCGGCAAGGAGTCCATCGGCGACATGCCGGGCGACATGACCGCGTGGGACAAGCTCCAGCTCGGCTGGCTGAACTACGACACGGCGAAGGCCGCCACGCACTCCACGCACAAGCTGGGCGTCTCGGAGTACAACACCAAGCTGAAGCAGGCGCTCGTCGTCGAGCTGCCGAAGAAGACCGTGACGACGGACATCGTCAAGCCCGCCGAGGGCTCGCGGCAGTGGTGGTCGGACTACGGCGACGACCTGGACAACACCCTCTCGCGCACGGTCGACCTGACCGGCAAGGCGTCGGCGTCCCTCGAACTCGACGGCTGGTACGACATCGAGAAGGACTACGACTACCTGTACACGCAGGTGTCCACCGACGGCGGCGCGAGCTGGAAGACCATCGACGGCACCGCCGACGGCTCGCCGATCCCGCGCGACGGCGGCGACAAGCCGGCCCTCACGGGCACCAACGGCAAATTCCAGCACCTGAGTTACCCGCTGAACGACTACGCCGGACAGAAGATCGACGTCCGCTTCCGCTACAAGACCGACGGCGGCGTGGCCCAAATGGGCTTCGCGTTCGACAACTTCACGGTCAAGGCGGACGGTGCGACGCTGTTCTCCGACAACGCCGAGACGGAGCAGGCCGGTTGGACCACGCGCGGCTTCTCGCGCATCGGCGCCTCGATCACCGGTGACTTCCCGCAGTTCTACATCGCCGAGAACCGCCAGTACGTCAGCTACGACAAGACCCTCAAGGTCGGCCCGTACAACTTCGGCTGGCGCGACGGCGGTTCGAAGCAGAACTGGGTCGAGCACTACTCCTACCGCCCCGGCCTCATGGTCTGGCAGTGGGACACCTCGCAGCGCAACAACAACGTCGGCCAGCACCCCGGCAAGGGTCTGATCCTCCCGGTCGACGCGCACGCGAAGCCGCTGAAGTGGGCCGACGGCAAGCTGATCACCAACAAGATCACGCCGTACGACGCCGCCTTCGGCCACTACCCGGTCCCCGGCATGACGCTGCACAAGCTGGGCGTCGAAACGAAGATCCCGGCGCAGGCCGGTGTCCCCGTCTTCGACGATCACAAGGGCACGTACTGGTACGCGGAGAACCCCACGGGCAGCGTGCGCACAACTGACACCAACACCAAGATCAGCATCGTGAAGCAGCCGCTCGACGGCTCCTCGATGACGATCAAGGTCGGCCCCTCGGCCAAGAAGTAAGGCAAAACAGCAGGTCAGAAACGTACCGGCCGCGACCCTCTAGCGGGGTCGCGGCCGGTCGTGCTTAGGTGCGTCCTGTGAGTTCCTTATTGACACTACGTCTCACGGGGGTGTGACAGTCATGTCCGCAGGAGGGTTCTGCAAGCTGCCGGGCGGCACCGTCGTCGTCGCCCTCACCCTGCCCGCGCCCGGCTCCGCCGACGGCGCCGTACGGGTCCTGGTGCACGCCGCGAACCGCCCCCGAGCCCTGACCCGCCTGCGCAATCTGGGCCTGCGCGCGGTCTACCTCCGAGGCAACACCCAGCCCCCCACCCCGGACGAGATAACCGCCGTCCTCCACCACCCCGACGGCCTCGTCTGGCGCACGGCCCCCGACACAAGATCCGGCGAACTCTGGCACCCGATACGCGCGCTCCTGCGCAACGCCACGGTGGCGTAACTCCAGCCCCGCCGGCGTTTGAGGCGCGGGGTCCGGGGCGGAGCCCCGATCTTTCCAGCCCCGCCGGCGTTTGAGGCGCGGGGTCCGGGGCGGAGCCCCGCGAGCTAGGCCACGACGGGCTTGCCGGTGAGTTCGACCCCCGCCGAGCGCAGCTCCTCAAGCGCGGCCTCCGTGGAGACCGCCGAAACCCCGGCCGTCAGATCGAGCAACACCTGCGTCCGAAACCCCTCCCGCGCCGCATCCACGGCAGTGGCCCGCACACAGTGATCCGTGGCGATCCCCACCACGTCCACCTCGGACACCTCCCGCGCCCGCAACCACTCCGCCAACGGCACCCCGTTCTCGTCCGCCCCCTCGAACCCGCTGTAAGCGGCCGAGTACGCCCCCTTGTCGAACACGGCGTCGATCGCACCGGAGGCGACCGCCGGGGCGAAGTTCGGGTGGAACCCCACGCCCTCCGTGCCCGCGACACAGTGCCGCGGCCAGCTGTGCCGGAAGTCCGGCGCCTCCGAGAAGTGGTCCCCGGGGTCGATGTGGTGGTCCCGCGTGGCGACGACGTGCTGGTAGCAGCCGCCGCCGGCCTGCCCGACGAGGTCGGTGATCGCGGCAGCGACGTCGGCACCTCCCGCCACCGCGAGGCTGCCGCCCTCGCAGAAGTCGTTCTGCACGTCTACGACGATCAGGGCGCGGCGCATGATGGCTGTCCTTCTGCTTGGAGACTACGAGCGTAGAAGCTTCAAGTGCGTTGCGGGAGAGGGCGTGGGGCGCGGCCGGGGGCGCCGGCCGCGCCTCAGGCGTACTCGGTCGGGATGACGGCCTCGCCGCGCGACAGCTGCGTCGCGGACAGCGGCAGCCCGTCGCGCGCCGCGATGTGCCGCTCGCGCACCGCGTCGAGCGGCTCCCGGTGCAGCACCTCACCGCCCCTGACCAGCTCCACGAGGAGCTGCCGGTCGGCCAGCTCGGCCGGGACGGGCCCCGTGCCGACGACCTCGGCCTCCGCGATCCCGTCCGCGTCGAGGCGCCGCGCGGCCCACTTGCGGCCGCCGACGGAGGTCTTCCCGCCCGCCGACTTCTTCGCGACGGGCACGAGCGGCGCCTTCGGGTCGGCGGAGCCTGCGCGCGCGACCAGCTTGTAGACCATGGAGCAGGTGGGGTGCCCGGAGCCGGTCACCAGCTGCGTACCGACGCCGTACGCGTCCACGGGGGAGGCGGCGAGCGAGGCGATGGCGTACTCGTCGAGGTCGGAGGTGACCACGATCTTGGTGTTCCTGGCGCCCAGCTCGTCGAGCTGCTGACGCACCCGGTGCGCGACGAGCAGCAGGTCGCCGGAGTCGATCCGGACGGCGCCCAGCTCGGGCCCGGCGATCTCGACGGCCGCCTTGACCGCCTCCTTCACGTCGTACGTGTCCACGAGCAGCGTCGTCCCCTTGCCCAGGGAGTCGACCTGGGCGCGGAACGCGTCCCGCTCGGTGTCGTGGATCAGCGTGAAGGCGTGCGCGCTGGTGCCGACCGTGGGGATCCCGTACCGGAACCCGGCCGCGAGGTCGGAGGTCGTCGCGAACCCGCCGACGTAAGCGGCGCGCGAGGCGGCGACGGCCGCCAGCTCGTGCGTACGGCGCGCGCCCATCTCGATCAGCGGCCGGTCCCCGGCGGCCGAGGACATCCGGGAGGCGGCCGCGGCGATCGCCGAGTCGTGGTTGAGGATCGACAGGATCACGGTCTCCAGGAGCACGCACTCGGCGAAGGAGCCCTCGACGCGCAGGATCGGGGAGCCGGGGAAGTAGACCTCGCCCTCGGGGTAGCCCCAGATGTCGCCGGAGAACCGGTAGTCCGCGAGCCACTGGAGCGTCGGCTCGTCGACGACGCCGCGCTCGCGCAGGAAGCCGAGCACGCCCGCGTCGAAGCGGAAGTTCTCGACGGCGTCCAGGACGCGCCCGGTGCCCGCGACGACCCCGTAGCGCCGCCCCTCGGGCAGCCGCCGGGTGAAGACCTCGAAGACCGAGTGCCGGTCGGCGGTGCCGCCCCGCAGGGTGGCCTGCAACATCGTCAGCTCGTAGTGATCGGTGAAGAGCGCTGTCGACGGGACGTCCACCGGCAGGCCAAGGTCCGCTGTGTTCATAGGAGGAATGCTACCCCGGATTAGCGTCAAGGTGACGATTTCTGCGTCCGTTTGTGCGTGGGCAGGGTGGTGGTGGCAGCATGGGCCCTGTGACGGCTCCTGCACCCCTTGAGATCGAGAGGCCCGAGACGACGGAGGACGCGTCCGTCGTCCCCGAGCCGGACGTCCCCTGGATCACGCTCGTCCACAACGACCCGGTGAACCTGATGAGTTACGTGACGTATGTCTTCCAGACGTACTTCGGGTACTCCAAGGACAAGGCCACCAAACTCATGATGGACGTACACCAGAAGGGGCGGGCGGTCGTCTCCACGGGTACCCGCGAGGAGATGGAACGCGACGTGCAGGCGATGCACGGATACGGCCTGTGGGCCACGCTTCAACAGGATCGGAAGTAGCAGCATCCCGATGCCAGGTCATTTCGAACCGATCCCCGGCGGCGGCGCGGCCGTCGCCCTCGACGACGTCGAGATCTCCATCATCCGCTCGCTGGCCGTGCAGCTCCTGGAGCTCATCGGCCCCGGGCCGGGCGGCGACGTCAGCGACGACCCGCTCGCGGAGCTCTTCGCCGACGGACCGACCGAACCGCCCAGCGACGCGGTGCTGCGGCGCCTCTTCCCCGACGCGTACGGCGGTCCCGCGGCCGACGACGGGGACGTCGAGAGCGCGGACGAGGCGCGCGTCCACTCCGCGGAGTTCCGCCGCTTCACCGAGAACGACCTGCGGGCCGGCAAGCGCGAGGACGCCCTCGCGGTGATCCGCTCGCTGGACACGCTCAGCCCGGCGGGCGACGGCGGCGCGGTCCTCAAGCTGTCCCAGGGCGAGTCCGTCCAGTGGATGCGGGCCCTGAACGACCTGCGTCTGGCGATCGGTACCCGCCTCGACATCACCGACGAGGAGGACACGGACCTCCTCTACCGGCTCCCGGACGACGACGCGCGCAAGCCGATGGTCATGGCGTATCTGTGGCTCGGCGGCCTCCAGGAGACGCTCGTCGAGACCCTGATGCCCTGACCTTGAGTGAGGCTCCGGGGCCGCTCCGGAGCCACCCTGGCCTGTTCGCTCAGCGGGTCCTCAAATCCGTATAACGATCGCGTCACCGCGCCCACCCTCAATGCGGCGCGGTGATTTTTATGTCCCGTTTTGCCGGTGGCGTACGCCACACGCGCCTCGGCCAACCTCGGTGAACGCCGTGATAAATCTTCACGACCACCTGAGGGACGCCACCCCTGTCTCCTCAGAGGGCGCCCCGACCGGCCGACCGCCGGTAGGCACAAGCTCCATCCATCCAGGGGCCCAGACCCCAAAGGATCGTCACAGTCGATCCGAGCCGAGTACGGCACGGATCGGCATGGAGAAAGGCGCACATCATGACCTCAGTGCAGGTCGACGAGCAGCACGACGGCAATGAGGCCGCGCAGGCCGAGACCGACGAGGGTTACCAACGCGGACTCGGGGCCCGGCAGATCCAGATGATCGCCATCGGCGGCGCCATCGGGACCGGACTCTTTCTCGGCGCGGGCAAGGGCATCTCCAAGGCGGGGCCCAGCCTGATCCTGGCGTACGCGGTCGCCGGCGTGGTCATCTTCTGCATCATGCGGGCCCTCGGCGAGCTCCTCATGTACCGCCCCGTGTCCGGCTCCTTCTCGGAGTACGCACGCGAGTTCATCGGCCCCTTCGCGGGCTTCGCGACCGGCTGGACGTACTGGCTCTTCTGGGTCATCACCGGCATGACCGAGGTCACCGCGGCCGCCACCTACATGACCTTCTGGTGGGACATCCCGCAATGGGTGTCCGCACTCGTCTTCACCGTCATCCTCTACGGCGCCAACCTGATCTCCGTGAAGCTCTTCGGTGAGCTGGAGTTCTGGTTCTCCACCGTCAAGGTCACCGCCATCATCGGCATGATCCTGATCTGCGCCGGCATCCTCACCATCGGCTTCTCCGACGCCGGTGACACCGCCACCCTGACGAACCTGTGGGACATCGGCGGCTTCTTCGCCGGCGAGAACGGCATCGGCTCGACGCTGATGACGCTCCAGATGGTGATGTTCGCGTTCCTCGCCGTCGAGCTCGTCGGCGTCACCGCGGGCGAGGCCAAGGACGCCAAGACCGTCCTGCCGAAGGCCATCAACACCGTGCCGTGGCGCATCGCCGTCTTCTACGTCGGCGCGCTGATCATGATCCTCTCGGTCGTGCCGTGGACCTCCTTCAAGGCCGGCGAGAGCCCCTTCGTGCACGCCTTCGACAAGATGGGCCTGGGCGTCGGCGCCGCCATCGTCAACTTCGTCGTGCTGACCGCTGCGCTGTCCTCCTGCAACTCGGGCATGTACTCCACCGGCCGCATGCTGCGCGACCTCGCGCAGAACAGCCAGGGCCCGCAGTTCTTCACCAAGCTCAGCAAGAACGGTCTTCCCGTCATCGGCACCACGTTCTCCGCCGCGATGATGCTGGTCGGCGTCTGGATCAACTACCAGTGGCCGGGCGAGGCGTTCAACTACGTCGTCTCCTTCGCCACCATCTCCGGCATGTGGGCCTGGATCATCATCCTGATCTGCCAGATCCGCTACCGCATCAAGTCCGACCGCGGCGAGCTGCCGAAGTCCGAGTTCCGCGCCCCGTGGGGCGTCTGGGTCAGCGGCCTCGCGCTCGCGTTCATCTTCATGGTCATCGTCCTGATGGGCATCGACCCCGACGCGCGCGTCTCCCTGTACGCCGCCCCGGTCTGGGCCGCGATCCTGGGTGTCGCCTACTTCCTGCTGAAGAAGCGCAACCCGGAGGCCGCCGCCTTCTCGAAGCGCGACTGAGCCCCGCATCTCAACAGGTGGGCCCGCCCGTACCGCACTCCGGTACGGGCGGGCCCGCTTGCTTATGCTGGCCGCATGTTGAAGATTTCCCAGACCCTGTACGACCAGATCGTCGAGCACGCCCGCAAGGACCACCCCGACGAGGCCTGCGGCGTCGTCGCGGGCCCGGTCGGCGAGGGCCGCCCCGAGCGCTTCGTCCCGATGCTGAACGCCGCGCGCTCGCCCACGTTCTACGAGTTCGACTCCGGCGACCTGCTGAAGCTCTACCGCGAGATGGACGACCGCGACGAGGAGCCGGTCGTGATCTACCACTCGCACACGGCCACCGAGGCGTACCCCTCGCGCACCGACGTCAGTTACGCCAACGAGCCGGGCGCCCACTACGTCCTGGTCTCCACCGCCGACACCGACGACGCGGGCCCCTTCCAGTTCCGCTCGTTCCGCATCGTCGAGGGCGAAATCACCGAGGAAGAAGTCCAGGTCACGGCCTGAATCTCAACCGGCGGACGCAGAACGACCGCATGATGAGATCACACTCCGGGACCCGGACCGGGAATCGATACGATGAGCCCATGGTTTCCCACGACGTGAGCGAAAAGACGCCGGGCATGCTGCTCGTTGCGCGGCTGCACGTCGACCTGTGCCGCCTCGCCAGCGCCATCTGTCCGCGCTGAGCCGCACCGCCGTACCGCAGGCCGCCATCGGCCCGTACGGAAGCGCCGCCGCGCGCTCACCCACCAGACTTCCGACTCCCGACAGGAGCCCAGCATGGCCATCGAGGTCCGCATCCCGACCATCCTCCGCACCTACACCGACGGCGAGAAGGCCGTCCAGGGCAGCGGCGACAACCTCGGCGAGCTCTTCGCCGACCTGGACTCCCGGCACGCGGGCATCGCCGACCGCATCGTGGACAACGGCCAGCTGCGCCGCTTCGTGAACGTGTACCTGAACGACGAGGACGTCCGCTTCCTCGACGGCATCAACACCAAGGTCGCCGACGGCGACAACGTCACGATCCTGCCGGCCGTGGCCGGCGGAATGCGCTGAGCCGGCCGATGCGCTACGACAGCCCGCTGGCCGCGGTGGGCAACACCCCCCTGGTGCGCCTGCCGCGGCTCTCGCTCTCCGACGACGTACGGATCTGGGCGAAGCTGGAGGACCGCAACCCGACCGGCTCGATCAAGGACCGCCCCGCGCTCCACATGATCGAACAGGCGGAGAAGGAAGGCCGGATCAAGGCCGGGGACACCATCCTCGAACCCACCTCCGGCAACACCGGCATCTCGCTCGCGATGGCCGCCCGGCTCAAGGGCTACCGGATCGTCTGCGTCATGCCGGAGAACACCTCGCAGGAGCGGCGCGACCTGCTCGCCATGTGGGGCGCGGAGATCATCCCGTCCCCGGCCGCGGGCGGCTCCAACACGGCGGTCCGCATCGCCAAGGAGCTGGCGGAGCAGCACCCGGACTGGGTGATGCTCTACCAGTACGGCAACGAGCACAACGCGGGCGCGCACTACGCCACGACCGGCCCGGAGATCCTCACCGACCTCCCCTCGGTCACGCACTTCGTGGCGGGGCTCGGCACCACCGGCACTCTCATGGGCGTCGGCCGGTATCTGCGTGAGCACAAGCCGGACGTCAAGATCGTCGCTGCGGAGCCGCGCTACGACGACCTGGTCTACGGCCTGCGCAACCTCGACGAGGGCTTCGTCCCCGAGCTGTACGACGCCTCCGTCCTCACGACCCGGTTCTCGGTCGGCTCGGCCGACGCGGTCACCCGCACCCGTGACCTCCTCCAGCAGGAGGGCATCTTCGCGGGGGTCTCCACGGGGGCGGCGCTGCATGCCGCGATCGGGGTGGGCAAGAAGGCGGTGAAGGCCGGGGAGTCGGCCGACATCGTGTTCGTCGTGGCCGACGGTGGCTGGAAGTACCTGTCGACGGGCGTCTACACGGCCGCGACGACGGAAGAGGCGATCGAGGTCCTCCACGGCCAACTCTGGGCGTAACCCCCCCGGGGCTCCGCCCCGAACCCCGCTCCTCAAGCGCCGGAGGGGCTGTGGATGCGGCGGCCGACAAGTCGAGTCGGGCGCGTATTGAGCCCCTCCGGCGCTTGAGGAGCGGGGGCCGGGGCGGAGCCCCGAGGCGTTGCGGTGGGACGGGTCAACGGCCGAGGTGGCGGACCTGGTCCCACAGCCCCGGATCGATCACCCCGGCACGCCGCCGAAAATCCCCCAGCGGCACCGCGCGCAACTCGTCCGTCTCCAGGAAACTCGCCCGCCCCTGCGCATCCCCCACCGACCCCGGCGGCAACGCGATCACCCCCGGCCGCTCATCGTGATAGCGACTCGTGATCTTGGCGACCGTCGCCACGCCCCGCCGCACCGACAGCACCAGGCACGGCCGGTCCTTCGCCCCCGGCCCGTCCTCGTACGGCACGAGCGCCCACCAGATGTCCCCGGGCTCGGGCCCCCGCCCGTGCCGGTCGCGCGGAACGTGCCGCTCCCGGCGGCGGTGACGCGTGCCGCGCCCCCACCCGTCGACCAGCGTCGCGACGAGCGCGAGCAGTACGACGGCAGCGAGCGCGAGCCACCAGGACGTGTCCATAGGCAAGACGGTACCGGTGGGACGCAAGGGGTGCGCACGCGGACCGGAACCCCTCCGAACCGGTGACAGCGCAGGTGAGTTCGCCCACAACGGCCCGTGACGGAGGAGCCACCCGCCCTTTTGCGCCTTACGCTCGAATGCCCCGGCCCATGGCCCCATGGCTCCATCTACGCATTCCGACCGCCAGCGCGGAGGTTGAAAGCTCTTATGAAGCTCACCGTCGTCGGCTGCTCGGGGTCGTTCCCGTCCGCGGATTCGGCCTGCTCGAGCTACCTCGTCGAGGCCGACGGCTTCCGGCTGCTTCTCGACATGGGCAATGGTGCCCTGGGCGAGTTGCAGCGCCACTGCGGTCTCTACGACCTCGACGCGATCTTCCTTTCGCATCTGCACGCGGACCACTGCATCGACATGTGCGCGTACTTCGTCGTGCGCTACTACCGCCACGACGGCGGCCGTTGCGCGCCGATGCCCGTCTACGGCCCCGAGGGCACCGAGCAGCGGCTGACCACCGCGCACGCGGACACGCCCTCGGCCTCCGCGTTCAGCGAGGTCTTCGACTTCCACACCGTGAAGCCGGGTTCGTACGAGATCGGGCCCTTCTCCGTCCGCATGGAGAAGGTCTGCCACCCGGTGGAGTCGTACGCGATCCGGGTCGAGCACGGCGGGCGCTCGCTGACGTACTCCGGGGACACCGGCCCGTGCGCGGCGCTGGACGAACTCGCGGAGGACAGCGACCTGTTCCTGTGCGAGGCCGCGTTCACGGACGGCAAGGAGAACATCCCGGCCCTGCACCTCAACGGGCGGGAGGCGGGGGAGTCGGCGCAGCGCGCGGCCGCCCGCAAACTGGTCCTGACCCACATCCCGCCGTGGACCGACCCGCAGGTGAACCTGGCGGACGCGCGCGCGGTGTACGACGGCCCGGTGGAGCTGGCCGCGCCGGGCACCGTCTACGAGATCTGATCCCTCGTCGTACCGCGAGCGCCGGACCGTTCGGGAAGCTCGGCCAGCATCCGGCCGAGCTTCTCGAAGTCCTCGGCCACGCCATGCCCCGCGCCCCGCTCCACCGCTCTGCGGTAGGCGGGCAGGACCGCCTCGTACCGTCCACTGGCCAGGGCCAGCGTCGACTGAAGCTCGTAGAGCTTTGCCATGAGATGGCGGTCGCCCGGTTCCTCGGCTTCCCGCACCGTGTCGATCTCTTCGACGAGGGCGGACAGCCTGCCCAGCATCCGGGCCGACTCCAGCAGCGACCGGTAGTAGGTGGCCTCGATGGTCCGTCCCGCCTCGCCGAGCAGGCCCGCGTAACGGCTCACGGCCTCCGCCTCACCGAGCCCAAGAGCCAGCTCGCACAGCAGACCCCAGGAGTCGACGATCCGCTCCGTCCGGTGGCCGGGCGGCCCGGCGGGCACGTGGTCACCGGCGTGCGCGGCCAACAGGGCGAACGCGGCGCGCAGATCCTCAGCTGACGCCGACCGGAGATCAAGTCCGTCGCGCACCTCGTAGTACACCCACTTCGGGTTGTCCGGCTCTGCCACGCGTGCCAGCCGGGCCAGCCTGACGTACTGGTCCCGCTTGGCCCGCCGCTCGATCACCTCGGGCAGGTACCCGAAGTGATTGAAGCGGACGGCGATCCGCACCTGGGCCGGGGCCCGGCCCTCGGGATCGTAGGGATGCTCGTGGACCCGCCCGCGGAAGCGGAACGGTCCGTCCGCACGGAGCACGCGCTGGGTGTTCGTGTACACGGGGCCCTCGTCCACGTCGGCGATGGCGGGGGAGACGACGAGGTCGGAGTCGGCCAGCAGATAGTCCAGGACCGACAGGGCACGGCGGAGTCGGCCCGCATGCGCCTCGGTGAGTACCTCGTCGGCGTCGACATGGCACAGCCAGCCCTCGGCCACCTCGCCGAAGGCGAGATTGCGTTGCCGGGAGAAGTCGTCCGGCCAGGGCGCGGACAGAATCCGCGCGGTGCCGTCGGCCCGCAGCGCCTGCTCGACGGTGCCGTCGGTGGACTCGCAGTCGACCAGGAGCACGTGGTCCACGTCGTCGGCGAGTGCTCGCAGACACTCCCCGATGCGTTCCTCCTCGTTCGAGGTGAGGATGACGGCGGTCACCGGGCGGGCCCGGTGCGCCGCGTATCCGCTGGCCAGCTCCGTGAGATCGGCCGAGGGCAGCGGGGTGTCCGCGAGCTCCGGAGACATGGAAGTGATCAGGGCCAGATCGGCCGTCAGCCGGGAGGGCGGGAGTCCGCCGGAGACGCTGACGAGGTCGAGCAGTTCGGAGAACTTCATCATGGCTGGACGCTTTCCTGACAGTGGTCGGACGAGGAGTCGAGGGAATGCACCAGGTCGAACGCGACGTCTTCCGTCTGTCCGTGCGAGACCATGATCTTCGTTCCTTCGAGCGCGCTCAGCGCCTTCCAGATCCGCGCGAGCGTATCCCGGTCGATGCCGCTGAACGTCTCGTCGAAGAGGTACACCCGGGGGGCGTGAAGGACAGCGCGGGCGATCGACATCCGCTGGAGCTGGCCCCGCGAGAATCCGGCGCCGCTCTCCCGCACCGGTTCGTCCAGTCCCTCGGGAAGGCTTTCGACGACGTCGAGAAAGCAGGCGACACGGCAGGCTTCCAGAATTTCTGCTGTGCTGTGCTCCGCGCCCAGGGTCAGGTTCTCGCGTAGCGAGGCGGTGAGCAGGGCCGGATGTTCCGGGAGGTAGAGGATCCAGCGGGGCAGCTCCTCCGGCGCGATGCGGCAGACCTCCGCTCCGCCGAGGGCGATGCTCCCCTCGTAGC
This sequence comes from Streptomyces sp. BYX5S, assembly GCF_054724165.1. Classification (NCBI taxonomy): domain Bacteria; kingdom Bacillati; phylum Actinomycetota; class Actinomycetes; order Kitasatosporales; family Streptomycetaceae; genus Streptomyces; species Streptomyces sp. BYX5S. The sequence goes on from NZ_CM138829.1 coordinate 891,624, forward strand.
CGTCGTGCACGCCCGCCAGCAGGGACAGGAGCGTGCTCTTGCCCGCGCCGTTCGTGCCCCGCAGGAGCATGCGCGCTCCGTACGGAACGTCGAGATCGATGCCTGTCAGGGCGCTGCGCCGGGCCCCAGGGTGGCTGAACCGCAGGGACCTGACCGTGAGGTCGGCGGGCTCCTGCGGCGTGCGCGTGCGTTCCGCCGCGAGTGAGTGCCGGGCGTCGTCGTGTTGCAGGACCACGTCCCGGTAGCGCCCCAGGGCGGCGGAGGTGCGCTGGACCGTCACTTGGAGGGACGCGACCGAATCCATGGCCCCCAGGAAGTAGCCGGCCATGGTCAGGAATCCGAAGACCTGGCCCACCGTGAGCTCTCCGGACAGCATCCGGCTCAGCCCGAGCCAGGCTGCCAGCACGGTGAAAACGGTCTGACTGGCGGTTTTGACAACGGAGTTGATGTTCTCCAGATGGCCGAGCCGGGTCTCCGCCTCGATTCGTCGTCCCAGCGCCCCGCGCATGCGGCCGAATGCGTAGTCGCTTCGTCCGTAACCGATCAACTCCGTGTGTCCTCTGAGGGAGTTGAGGGTCTCCGATTTCAGCGTCGCGTCTCGCTGGAGAGCCTCCGCCGCCGCGTTCCTGATGTGCGGATAGAGAAGAACGGAACTGAGTACGTTGATGGCGGCCGGTGGGACCAGAACGAGGAAGAGAGTCGGGGCGGTGGCGAGCAGGTATGCGCCGACGGTGAGGACGACGCAGAGGTCGATGGCCGCTCTGACGGAGGCTGCCGTGACCAGCCCTTGGATTTCCTGGACATCGTCGATCCGGCTCACCAGGTCGCCGGATCTGCGTCCTTTGAAGTAAGTGGCTGGAAGGCGCAGGAGTTTCCGCAGATAACGCTCGGACAACTGCCGCTGGAGCGACTGGCTCAGAGCCACGATGGCGCGGCCCCGCAGAAACTGGATTCCCGCTGCGGAAAGGGCGATCGCGGTGAATTCGGCGACGAGGACCGCCAGGGCCCGTCGGGAGCCGTCCCGCATGACGCGGTCCACCGCTATCTGCACGAACAGACTGTTCAGCAGGGCCACCAGGGCGACGACGACGGTTGCCGCCAGGATGAACAGCAGCTGCTTGCGGTGCGCGCGCAGCATCTGCCATACGAGGTCCTGCCGGTACGAGGCCCTCAGGCGCGCCCCCAGCGGCAGCCGGGCGGTAGGCCTGTCGGTGATCAGCGTCTCGCCGTGGAAGACGTCGTCGAGTACCTCGGGCGCGAGCCGGAGAGGGCGTGGCAGCAGGGGATCGCCGACGATGAAGTGCCCACTGTCGGTGACCTCGTGGACGACCACGAAATGCCGGTCGCCGTCCTCGTCCAGCAGTACGATCGCAGGCCCCGCGATCCGCAGGGCATGCCGCAGTTGGGCTGTGTCCAGCCGCAGCAACTCACTGTCGACGCCGTACCCTCGCAGCACCTCCCGGAGGCGGAGCAGATTCGAGCCGCGTTCGCCGAGGCCCGTGGACTCGCGCAGGAGCGCCGCGTCCACCACCGATCCGTGCCGCATGAGCACGGTGCGCAGGCACGCAGGACCGCAGTCGGTCTCTCCCGACTGATGGGTGTGGTATCTCTGCCACTTCACCGAAGGACTCCTGGTGGGGAAATGCGGGCGCCCGCCTCCGAAAGGGACGGGCGCCGCTTTCTGCTACAGCTTGTCGCAGCCCAGCGACTTCCAGAGCTTGTAGTAGTCCCCGTAGCTGCAGCCCAGCGGATTGCCGATCTGGGCGAAGATGTACTCGCACCGGGCGCGGCTGGGCTTGCCCGCGCCTGAGGCGGCTGCCGCCTCTTCGTCGCGCAGCGCCTCGAACTTCATCTCGCGCAGAGCTTGCAGGCTCATGAGTTCCCCTTTTCCGTTCAGTGGTCTTGGCCGGTTTCGGCCGATCGCAACGCTAAGCAGGAGGACTTGTCGTGATCAAGGGGTAACGATTCGTGATCACGCCCACAGGTTGTTCCTGGAACGTGAGGGTCGAAAAACACGTCGGGGGGGAGTTTCATCCCCGAGTGGGCATGCCGAATTCCCCGACCGTCACGCGGTCGGGGAATTCAGGGTGTTCGGTTTCGGGGGTGGGGCTACTTGCCCTCCGCCTTGAGGAGTTCCGCCAGTTCCTCGTCGGACTCGCGGCCCGGGGTGGGCAGGTTGAACTTGGTGATCGTGAAGCGGAAGACCACGTAGTAGACCGCCGCGAAACAGAGGCCGACCAGGGCGAGCATCAGTGGCTTGGACGCGATGCCCAGGTTGAGGAAGTAGTCGACCGCGCCGGCCGAGAAACCGAAGCCGTCCTTCATGCCCAGGGCCCAGGTCAGTGCCATCGAGACACCGGTCAGTACCGCGTGGATCGCATACAGGACCGGGGCGATGAACATGAACGTGAACTCGATCGGCTCGGTGACACCGGTGACGAACGCGGTGAGGGCGAGCGAGAACATCATGCCGCCGACGACCTTGCGGCGCTCGGGGCGGGCGCAGTGCGTGATGGCGAGGCAGGCTGCGGGGAGCGCGAACATCATGATCGGGAAGAAACCGGTCATGAACTGGCCCGCGGTCGGGTCACCGTGCAGGAAGCGGGCGATGTCGCCGTGGTACGCGGTGCCGCCCTCGTTGAACGTACCGGCCTGGAACCAGGGGAAGGAGTTCAGCAGGTGGTGCATGCCGATCGGGATCAGCGCACGGTTGGCGACACCGAAGATGCCCGCGCCCCAGGCCCCGGAGTCCACGAGCCACTGGCTGAAGTTGTGCAGACCTGTTCCGAGGACCGGCCAGATGAGGCCGAAGACGATGCCGACGGCGAGGCCGGCGAAGGCCGACAGGATGGGCACCAGGCGACGGCCGCCGAAGAAGCCGGCCCAGTCGGGCAGCTTGGTCCGGTAGAACTTCTGGTAGAGCAGGGCGACGACGATGCCCATGACCACGCCGCCGAGGACCCCGGCGTCCACCGGCGCCTCGTTCATGACGATCTTTCCGTCAACGACGGAGGCGACCTTCGGAAGGTTTTTGTCCGTGAAGGTCGCGAGGACCTTCTGGAAGACCAGGTAGCCGGTGACGGCGGCCAGGGCCGTCGAGCCGTCCGACTTCTTCGCGAAACCGATGGCGATGCCGACGCAGAACAGCAGGGGCATGTTGTCGAGCAGTGCGCCGCCGCCGGCGGCCATGTAACCGGCGAGCTTGTTGATGAACGTCGGGAACGAGTCCCTGCCCAGCATGTCTGCCTGGCCGAACCGGACCAGGAGCGCGGCGGCGGGCAGCACCGCGACCGGCAGCATGAGGCTGCGGCCGATGCGCTGCAAGACAGCCATCGCGCCGGCGCCCTTCTTCTTGTCGGCCGCGGGCGCGGCACTAGCCGTGGACACAACTTCCTCCAGTGGGGCAGCGCCGCCGAAGGGACAAGGGGGACGGCGGCGTCCGGGGGACCGTGGCCGAGGGCCACATGGTCTACACCACTCAGTGGTGTAGACCTGTTGTAGCACGGTGAAGGCGGGATAAGGAACCCTTGATTCCAGCGCGCGAAGGGCCCCCGGACCGAGAGGTCCGGGGGCCCTTGTGCCGAGACTCCCGAGGGAGTCGAAAGCGTTATGCCTTGGTGATGTCCTCGACCTCTTCCTCGGGCTCGCGACCCGGCGTCTTGATATCCCACTTCGTAATGGCGAAGCGGAAGACCACGTAATAGACGACGGCGAAGCACAGGCCGATCGGAATGATCATCCATGGCTTGGTGGCCAGGTTCCAGTTGATCAGATAGTCGATCAGACCGGCCGAGAAACTGAACCCGTCCTTGACGCCCAGCCCCCACGTCACCGCCATCGAGACACCGGTCAGCAGCGCGTGCACCGCGTACAGCGCCGGGGCGATGAAGACGAAGGAGTACTCGATGGGCTCGGTGATGCCCGTGACGAACGAGGTCAGCGCCAGCGACAGCATCATGCCGCCGACCACCTTGCGCCGCTCCGGCCGCGCGCAGTGCACGATCGCCAGGCAGGCCGCGGGGAGCGCGAACATCATGATCGGGAAGAAGCCCGACTGGTAGATGCCCGCCGTCGGGTCGCCGCTGAGGAACATGTTGATGTCGCCGTGCACCGTCGTGCCGTCCGGCTTCGTGTACGAGCCGAACTGGAACCACAGCGGCACGTTGAGGAACTGGTGCAGACCGATCACCAGCAGCGCGCGGTTGGCGACGCCGAAGATGCCGGAGCCCACGGCGCCCAGACTCTCCAGCCAGTTGGAGAAGCTCTCCAGACCGTCACCGACCGGCGGCCAGATCCACAGGCACAGCGCCGCGAAGACGATGCCGACGAAGGCCATGATGATCGGGACGAGCCGGCGGCCGTTGAAGAAGCCGAGCCACGACACCAGCTTGGTGCGGTGGTAGCGGACCCAGAAGAACGAGGCCAGGAACCCCATGATGATGCCGCCGAACACGCCGGGGTTCTGGAACGTCGAGGCGGTCACGGCCCCGTCCGCGAGACAGCCCGTCGCCACCGTCTTCGAGCCGTCCGGGCAGTCCACCGGGAACTGGTGCAGCACCCCGCGGTAGACGAGGAAGCCCGCCACGGCCGCGAGCGCCGTCGAACCGTCGGCCTTCTTCGCCATGCCGATCGCGACGCCGATGCAGAACAGCAGCGGCAGACCGAGGTCGGCGTCGAGCAGCGCGCCGCCCGCGCCCGCGAAGACCTTCGCGACGTTCGTCCAGCCGAGGCCGTCGTCGCCGAAGACGTCGGGCTGGCCGAGCCGGTTGACGATGCCGGCGGCGGGAAGGACGGCGATGGGCAGCTGCAGACTGCGCCCCATCTTCTGGAGTCCCTGGAAGAAATTGCTCCAGGGACTCGGTCGGGGCGCGGCGGCAGCATTGGCGCTCATGGGCGTCCTCCCGGAACAAGCCACGTTTGGCGGGCGTCAGATACTCTGGCTACTGGTGTAGACCAGTTGCGGGGACGGGTCGGTCCGTGCTCGTCATCTTTCGGCACAGGTGGGTTCACCGCTCGCGAAGATGGGCCAACCGTGGGTTACCGTGACAAAGCGGCCCAGAGGCGGGCCCGGAGAACACAGGGAGAACGAAATGGCCACGAAGGCTGAGAAGATCGTCGCCGGCCTCGGCGGGCTCGACAACATCGAAGAGGTCGAGGGCTGCATCACCCGCCTGCGCACCGAGGTCGTCGACCCGGCCCTGGTCGACGAAGCCGCCCTGAAGGCCGCCGGCGCCCACGGCGTCGTGAAGATGGGCACCGCGATCCAGGTCGTCATCGGCACCGACGCCGACCCGATCGCCGCCGACATCGAGGACATGATGTGACCTGCTGAAGGTCGCCCGCGAAGGCCCCGTCCGCGTACGCGTGGACGGGGCCTTCGCCGTACCCGATACGCTCCTCCCTATGTCTCGCATCGACGGCCGCACCCCCGACCAGCTCCGCCCGATCACCATCGAACGCGGCTGGAGCAAGCACGCCGAAGGCTCCGTCCTCGTCTCCTTCGGCGACACCAAGGTCTTCTGCACCGCCTCCTTCACCGAGGGCGTCCCGCGCTGGCGCAAGGGCAGCGGAGAGGGCTGGGTCACCGCCGAGTACTCGATGCTGCCGCGCTCCACGAACACCCGCGGCGACCGCGAGTCCGTGCGCGGCAAGATCGGTGGCCGCACCCACGAGATCAGCCGTCTCATCGGCCGCTCGCTGCGCGCCGTCGTCGACACCAAGGCGCTCGGCGAGAACACGATCGTCCTCGACTGCGACGTCCTCCAGGCCGACGGCGGTACGCGCACGGCCGCCATCACCGGCGCCTACGTGGCGCTGGCCGACGCGGTGGCGTGGGCCCAGGGCAAGAAGATCGTCAAGGCCGGCCGCAAGCCGCTCACCGGCTCCGTCGCCGCCGTCTCCGTCGGCATCATCGACGGCGTCCCGATGCTCGACCTCCCCTACGAGGAGGACGTGCGCGCCGACACCGACATGAACGTCGTCTGCACCGGCGACGGCCGCTTCGTCGAGGTCCAGGGCACCGCCGAGGCCGAGCCCTTCGCCCGCGACGAGCTCAACGCCCTGCTGGACCTGGCCGTTTCGGGCTGCGACGAACTGGCGGCGATCCAGCGCAAGGCGCTGGAGGAGACGCTTTCGTAAGGTAAAGAAAACCCCAAGTAGTGTGGTGGCGCACAGCAACCGGACAGCCGACGGCTGCGTCACTACGGGTGGATGGACGGCCTACGACACCAACGGCCGTCCGCCCGTCCGTACTTCAGGGGAGGACCGTTCCATGCCCGCGCGTCACCGCCGTATCGCCCTACTGGCCGCCACCGCGGCACTCGTCGCGATTCCGGCCACCGTCGGCTGCTCGGCCGTCGACAAGGCACTCGACTGTGCCCGCACCGCCGACTCCATCGCCGACAGCGTGACCGACCTCCAGCAGGCCGTGGAGAACGCGTCCAACGACCCGACGCAGGCCGACGAGGCGCTCGACCGGATCGACAAGAACCTCGACGACATCGGCGCCAAGACCGACAACACGGACGTCTCCAAGGCGGTCGACGACCTCAACAAGGCCGTGGACAACGTCCGTACGTCGGTCAACAACGGCGACGGCACACCCGACGTCACCCCCGTCACGGACGCGGCGGGCGAGCTGACGAAGGTCTGCACGTCCTAGGTGTCCTGGGGTCCGACCGCGGCCGCGGGCCCGGGTGGCTGGATACTGGAGGCATGACCCGCCTCATTCTCGCCACCCGTAACAACGGCAAGATCGTCGAACTGCGCTCCATCCTCGCCGACGCCGGCCTGCCCCACGAGCTGGTCGGCGCCGACGCGTACCCCGAGGTGCCGGACGTGCGCGAAACCGGCGTCACCTTCGCCGAGAACGCCCTCCTCAAGGCCCACGCCCTCGCCCGGGCCACCGGCCTGCCCGCCGTCGCCGACGACTCCGGTCTCTGCGTCGACGTGCTCGGCGGGGCGCCCGGCATCTTCTCGGCCCGCTGGGCCGGCAAGCACGGCGACGACCAGGCGAACCTCGACCTGTTGCTGGCGCAGCTCTCCGACATCGACGACGACGTGCACCGGGGGGCCCACTTCGCGTGCGCGGCGGCGCTGGCGCTGCCGGACGGGACGGAGCGGGTGGTGGAGGGGCGGATGCGGGGTGTGCTGAGGCATGCGCCGGCGGGGTCGGGCGGGTTCGGGTACGACCCGATTCTCGAGGTGGAGGGGGAGGGGCGGACGGCGGCGGAGCTTTCGGCGGCGGAGAAGAACGCGATCTCCCATCGGGGGCAGGCGTTCCGGGCGCTGGTACCTGCGGTGCGGGACCTTCTGGGCTGACCGTCCCGGGGCCGCGCCCCCGGCGTTACGCCCCCGGAGCTCCGCCCCGGACCCCGCGCCTCAATCGCCGGCGGGGCTTGATTGGCGGCACCGACGTTACGGCCTCGGGGCTCTGCCCCGGACCCCGCGCCTCAATCGCCGGCGAGGCTTGATTGGCGGCACCGACGTTACGGCCCCGCGCCTCAATCGACGGCGGGGGCTCAATTGGCGGCGGACCGGGCACAATCAAGCCCCTGCGGCGATTGAGCAGCGGGGTCCGGGGCGGAGCCCCGCGGGGTCGACGCGCTCTTCGGCCGACCTGATCCCCGCCCCGGCCCGAGCGGAGCTCAACCGTCGCCGCGCTCCAAGCGATCCCGCCGCCTGGCCTCCTTCAGGCGGCGCCTCTCCGCCCGCGTCACCTTGCGTTCCACACCGACCCCGCCCCAGAAGGCGAAACCGGTGATCACCACGCGCGGCGCGCCCACCTCGCCCGGGACGCCCTCCTCACTGTGGTCGAAGCCGCCCATGATGCCGATGCCGCGCACCACGACCTCCACCCCGGGCGGCACGACGACGTTCATCCCGCCCATGAGGGCCACACAGTTGATCACGATCTCCCGCGCCTCGAAGTCCGCCTCGCGCAGGTCGATCTCACCGCCACCCCAGAACGCGAAACAGTTGAACCGACGCGGCGCCGTCCACCGCCCCTTGCGCTGGAACCCCGACATGATCCCGACGCCCCACGTGGACGTCGCCTCGCCCCGGATCCGCGACGGCCAGTCGACCGCCCCCTCGGGCAGCGGCTCCTTCACGAAGCTCACCGGCCCCGGCGCGCCGCCCGACCCGACCGGCAGGTCCTTCGTCAGCGGCTCCAGCTCACCGTACGTACGCGCCTGGTACGCCGCGTCCAGCCGCTCGCCGAACTCCTCCATGTCGAGCCGCCCCTCCGCGAGCGCGTCCCGCAACCGCTCGGCGACCAGCTCGCGGTCGGCATCGGAGGCGCGCAGTTCGGGGTGGGAGCCGGAGGAGGGCTTCGGGAGACCGGATTCGTCCGTCATGTCAGTCAGCGTACGGAGGATCGGTCCGACGGCGCTACGGATGTGTCCCTCGCATACATCCGCGCGATGACCGCCTCGATGTCCGGCTCGCGCACCGACAGGTCGACCATCGGATACCGCTCCGCGATCCGCGCCACGAGCGGCGCCGCCGACTGCCCCGCCGGGAACGCCAGCCACTGCCGCGCCCCCTCCACCTTCACCACCCGCGCCGACTCCACGTCCAGCGGCGGCAGTTCACGTTCGAGGTCCACGACCAGCGTGCGCTCGGCCGCGCCCCCGCCACCCGCCTCGTGCAGACCCTCCAGCCCGCCGTCGTACACCAGCCGCCCGTGGTCGATGACCATCACCCGGCTGCACAGCTGCTCGATGTCGGTCAGGTCGTGGGTCGTCAGGAGGACCGTCGTGCCGCGGTCCCGGTTCAAGTCCCGGAGGAATTCCCGCACTTTGACCTTCGACACCACGTCCAGGCCGATCGTCGGCTCGTCCAGGTACAGCACCTCCGGGTCGTGCAGCAGCGCCGCCGCGATGTCCCCGCGCATCCGCTGCCCGAGCGACAGCTGACGCACCGGAGCGTCCAACAGGTCCCCCAGTTCGAGGAGTTCGACGCAGCGGGCCAGATTCTCCTCGTAGCGCCGCTCCTCGATGCGGTACATGCGGCGCATCAGACGGTACGAGTCGATCAGCGGCAGGTCCCACCACAGCGTCGTCCGCTGGCCGAAGACCACGCCCATCCGGCTCGCCAGGCGCGCCCGCTCCCGCGACGGGTCGATGCCCGCGACGCGCAGGCGGCCCGCGCTCGGCGTCAGGATGCCCGTCAGCATCTTGATCGTCGTCGACTTCCCCGCCCCGTTCGGCCCGATGTAGCCGACCATCTCGCCGCGCCGCACCGAGAAGCTCAGCGAGTCCACGGCCCGCACCTCTCGCCGCTCCCGCCGCATGAATCCGGTCTTGCGCCGTACGTCGAAGACCTTCTCGACGCCGTCCAGCTGGATGAAGTCCTCACCCGCGAAGGTCATGCCGACTCAGCTCCCTGTGCTGCGATACGTGCGAAGCGCCGCCCGCCACGCGAACAGCGCGACGGCCAGACACACCACCGCCACCAGCGGCGGCGCGAACGCCACCCACCGCGGCAGGTCGAGCGGATAGGGGCGGCCCAGGATGTACAGGCCGGGCAGCCAGTTCACGAAGGCCAGCGGCAGGACGAAGGTGACGCCGCGCAGCAGCGTGTCGCCGAAGACGGTGGGCGGATAGCTGAGCATCGCGTTGCCGCCGAACGTCGCCGCGTTCTGCACCTCGGAGGCGTCCTGCGCCACGATCTGGAAGGCCGCGCCCGCGATGAACACGGCCGTGAAGATGGCGCCGCCGCTCACCACCAGGGCCGGGACGAGCAGCACCTTCAGCGGCGTCCACGCCACGTCGATCGCCGCCAGGCCGTACACCAGCACCACCACGCCCTGGATCACCCGCCCCAGCCTGCGCAGCGCGAACCGGTCCGCCGCGACCTGCGCCAGCACCGGCGCGGGCCGCACCAGGAACGTGTCGAGCGTGCCGTCCCGCACCCGCTGCCCGAGCCGCCCCACCGAACCGAACGCGAGGTCCGCGAGGCCGAACGACGTACCCGCCGCCCCGTACAGGAACGCGATCTCCCCGAGCCCGTACCCGCCCAGCCGGTCCACCTGCGAGAACATCAGCAGGATCCCGACGAACTCCAGACCCGTCACCGCGAAGTTCCCGAACGCCGTCATCAGGAACGACGCCCGGTACGTCATCGTCGACCGGATCCACGCCCCGCCGACCAGCCGGTACGTCCGCAGCCCCGCGCCCAGCGCCGTGCCCCGCTCAGCCACCCTGCACCACCACCCTCCGCGTCGCGACGGACTGCACCAGCCGCCCCGCGCCCAGCAGCACCACCGCCCACGCCGCCTGGAACAGCAGCGCACTGGCCGCGCCCCGCTCACCGAGCAGCACGTCCGCCGGCACCTGCACCAGCGCCGACCAGGGCAGCGCGCGGGCGAACTCACCGAAGGCGCCCGGGAACACGTTCAGCGGCAGCAGCATCCCCGACAGGAACGTCGACACCAGGCCCGCCATCTGCACGACCCCGCTGCCGTCCATCAGCCAGAACGCGGACAGCGACACCAGATAGCGCAGCGCGAAGCTCACCGCCGCCCCGCCGACCAGCGTCAGCAGGAACGCCAGCCACCTCAACGGATCCGCCGGCAGCGCCAGTTCGAAGACCAGCGCCCCCACCGTCATCGGCACGACCCCGCGCCCGAGGAACTGGAAGGCGGCCCGCCCGAGGTCCTGCGCCAGCCACCACAACTGAAGATCCACCGGCCGGTACAGATCGATGGCGATGTCCCCGCTGCGGATCCGCTCCATGAGGTCGGCCTCGAAACCGCCCCCCATCTGAAGCACCATCACCGCGAACATCGCCTGCCCCACCCACACGAACGTGAGCGCCTGCGCCTGGTCGTACCCGCCGAGCCGCGGCCGCTCGTCCCACAGCGCGATGTACGTACACGCGATGATCAGGCCGAACACCGTGTTCGTGAAGACTCCGGCGAGGGTCGCGCCGCGGTACGTCGCGTACCGCCGAAACCCCCCGGCGGCGACGGCCGCGTACAGCCGCACTGCTCCCACACGTCCCCCTCGCGCAACAGGCCCAAGCGCACGAGCCTAGTGAGCCCCCGCGTCGCCTGCCACGAATTTTCCGTGCGGTGTAGCAGTCTTGGATGTCTTATGTGTCATACGAGACGTACGTGACGTACGACGCGGATCAGGAGTTCCACAGGACATGAACAGCGACGAGCCGCACGGCGAGACGCCCGAAGGCCCCGAGGACGCGAGCACGCCCGGTGACACCTCCACCGCGGCCGCCACCGGGGCGAAGGGCAAGGGCAGGCGTCCCAAGCGCACGGGCTGGCGACGCCTCGTGCCCACCTGGCGGATGGTGCTCGGCGGCTTCATCGGCTTCATCCTGCTGTGCGTCGGCCTGTTCGCGCTCGGCTACTTCCTCGTGGACATCCCCGCCGCCAACTCGGCCGCCACCGCGCAGAGCAACGTCTACCTGTACGCGGACGGCAGCCAGATCGCCCGCGACGGCGAGGTCAACCGGGAGAACGTGAGCCTCACGCAGATCCCCAAGCCGGTGCAGCACGCCGTGCTCGCAGCCGAGGACCGCGACTTCTACTCCGAGTCCGCCGTCGATCCGCAAGCCATGCTGCGCGCCGCCTGGTACACCGTCACCGGCAAGGGCAAGCAGTCCGGCTCCACGATCACCCAGCAGTACGTGAAGAACTACTACCTGGGCCAGGAGCAGACCGTCACCCGGAAGGTGAAGGAGTTCTTCATCTCCATCAAGCTGGACCGCGAGAAGTCCAAGGACGACATCCTGGAGGGCTACCTCAACACCAGCTACTTCGGGCGCAACGCGTACGGCATCCAGGCCGCCGCCCAGGCCTACTACGGCAAGGACGTCGAGGACCTGTCGACCGCCGAGGGCGCCTACCTCGCCGCCCTCGTCAACGCCCCCAGCGCGTACGACGTCGCCGCCCACCCCGAGAACAAGGCGGCGGCCACCGCCCGCTGGAACTACGTGCTCGACGGCATGGTCAAGGAGGACTGGCTCGACCGGTCCGACCGCGACACCATGACGTTCCCGGCGCCCGACGCGGCCAAGGCGCCCTCCGGGCTCTCCGGACAGCGCGGCTACATCGTGCAGGCCGTGAAGGACTACATCACCGACAACAAGATCCTCGACGAGGACACCCTCGCGGGCGGCGGCTACCGCATCACCACCACGCTCCAGAAGAAGAAGCAGGACGCCTTCAAGAAGGCCGTCGACGACCAGCTGATGTCGAAGCTCGACAAGGACGCCCGCGACATCGACAAGAACGTCCGCGCGGGCGGCGCCGCCATCGACCCCTCCAACGGCAAGGTCCGCGCCATGTACGGCGGCGTCGACTACGTCAAGCAGTACGTCAACAACGCCACGCGCCGCGACTACCAGGTCGGCTCCACGTTCAAGCCGTTCGTGTTCACGTCCGCCGTCGAGAACGACTCGACCACCCAGGACGGCCGCCGCATCACCCCCAGCACCATCTACGACGGCACCAACAAGCGCCCCGTCCAGGGCTGGGACGGCGGCAACTACGCCCCTGCCAACGAGGACGACCGCTCCTACGGCAACATCACCGTCTCCACCGCCACCGACAAGTCCGTGAACGCCGTGTACGCGCAGATGGCCGTCGACGTCGGCTCCGACAAGGTCAAGCAGACCGCCCTCGATCTCGGCATCCCCGAGAGCACCCCGGACCTGAACGCCTCCCCGTCGATCGCGCTCGGCCCGTCCACCGCCTCCGTGCTCGACATGACCGAGGCCTACGCGACGCTCGCCAACCACGGCGAGCACGGCACGTACACGCTCGTCGAATCGATCTCCAGGAACGGCGAGAAGGTCACGCTGCCCGAGAAGGAGACCCGGCAGGCCGTCCCGCGCGAGGCCGCCGACACCACCACCTCGATCCTCAAGTCGGTCGTCGACGGCGGCACCGGCACCGCCGCCCAGGCCGCGGGCCGCCCCGCCGCCGGCAAGACCGGCACCGCGGAGGAGGACAAGGCCGCCTGGTTCGCCGGCTACACCCCGGACCTCGCGACCGTCGTCTCCGTGATGGGCCAGGACCCCGAATCCGGTACGCAGACCCCGCTGTACGGGGCGACGGGCCTCCAGCGGATCAACGGCGGCGGATACCCGGCGCAGATCTGGGCCCAGTTCACCCGGGCGGCCCTCTCCGGCACCCCGGCGAACGACTTCGACCTGGAACTCCAGGACGGCGCCCAGCAGGAACCCCTGCCCTCGACCTCGGCGACCGGATCGGAGACGGAGACCGCGTCCCCCTCGGACACGGCCTCCGACACCCCCTCGGACACCGCCTCCGAGACCCCCGGCGACGAGACGCCCACCGAGGAGCCCACCGAAGAGGAACCGACGACCGAGGAACCCGGCACCGGAGGCCAGGACGGGGGACAGGACGGCGGCCAGACCGGGGGCCAGGACGGCGGGCAGGACGGCGGTCAGGACGGCGGCGACGGCCTGAACCCGCTGCCCGACATCCAATGACCCGAGGCCGTCGTCGGCCCGGGGCCGCCGCTCAATGACCGGAGGTCATCTTCAGCCCCACGATCGCCACGAGCAGCAGCGCGATGAACCCGATCCGCGCCGCCGACGCCGGCTCGCCCAGCGCCACCATGCCCACGATCGCCGCCCCCGCGGCGCCGATGCCCACCCACACGCCGTACGCGGTGCCGATGGGCAGGGACTTGGCGGCGTAGGACAGCAGCACCATGCTCGCGACGATCCCCGCGCCGGTGAACACGCTCGGCCACAGCCGGGTGAAGCCCTCGGTGTACTTCATGCCGATCGACCAGGCGACCTCGAGAAGTCCGGCGATCACGATCAGGATCCAGGCCATGACTGGCACCTCCGTCAGTGGTTCTCAACAGGGGTGCGTCGTCTTTGCGAAGTACAGCTCAGCCCGGTACGGCGCGTCTCGTCGGGTGCCTCCAAGGTAGCAAAGAGCACATAAAAAGGGCTGGTGACGATGGTCACCAGCCCTTCTCGGTTCCTTCTCGCTACCTTCTCGGTACACGGGGGAACGGCTACAGGTACAGGCCCGTCGAGTCCTCGGAGCCCTCGAAACGGTCGGCCGCCACGGCGTGCAGATCCCGCTCCCGCATCAGCACGTAGGCCACGCCCCGCACCTCGACCTCCGCCCGGTCCTCCGGGTCGAACAGCACCCGGTCGCCCGGCTCCACCGCCCGCACGTTCTGCCCGACGGCGACGACCTCCGCCCAGGCGAGACGCTTGCCCACGGCGGCCGTCGCGGGGATCAGGATGCCGCCACCACTGCGCCGCTCACCCTCCGAGGTGTCCTGCCGCACGAGCACACGGTCGTGCAGCATCCGGATGGGCAACTTGTCGTCGTGGGTGCTGTGCTTATCGGAATGGGGGCTCACGCCGACGAACTTACCTGCCCCACGCCCCGTTGTACGCCGCCGGGTCAGCGCTTACGGCGCCGCGAGCCCACCGTGAGCAGCCCCACGACACCCACCAGGACGATCGTGACCGGCACGATCCGCTCCAGGCGCGGCGCGCCCTCCTCCGAGACGAACTGCCCCTTCACCTCGGAGACCAGCCGGTTCGCCCCGACGTATGCCCGCCCGAGGGTGTGGTCGACCTGCGAGGCCACCTTCGCCTTCGCGTCGCCCACGATCGTCTTCGGGTGCACCCGGATGCCGATCTCGTCGAGCGTCTCGGCCAGGGTGTCGCGGCGGCGCTTGATGTCCGCCTCGATCTGAGCCGGGGTTCGCGTATCCGGGGTATCCGGCGTGCTGGACATGTGCGACACCGCGCTGCCTCCAAGGTCGCTGCTCTCACTGCGTATGAGTAATGGACAGTCTGTCAGTTCACCGCCCGCCCCACCCCCCGGCACCCCCATGCTGCTCTCATCCGGGGGACAACCCCCGTACCCCCGGCCGGGCAAAGCAGCCCAAGATGCTCCGTCGGCACACCGGACGGCGACGTCAGTACGCTCAACCGAGTCCACTTGTCACGACGCCCCAGGAGGCCCCCATGAGCGAGCGACTTCAGCCCGGCGACACCGCGCCCGCCTTCACCCTGCCCGACGCCGACGGCAACGAGGTCTCCCTCGCCGACCACAAGGGCCGTAAGACGATCGTCTACTTCTACCCGGCAGCGCTTACCCCCGGCTGCACCAAGCAGGCCTGCGACTTCACCGACAACCTCGACGTGCTCGCCGAGGCCGGCTACGACGTCATCGGCGTGTCGCCCGACAAGCCGGAGAAGCTCGCCAAGTTCCGCGAGAAGGAGAACCTGAAGGTCACGCTGGTGGGGGACCCGGAGAAGAAGGTTCTGGAGGCCTACGGTGCCTTCGGCGAGAAGAAGCTCTACGGCAAGGTCGTCACCGGAGTGATCCGCTCCACCGTCGTCGTCGACGAGGACGGAAAGGTCGAGCGCGCCCTCTACAACGTGAAGGCCACCGGCCACGTGGCGAAGATCATCAAGGATCTCGGCATCTGAGAATCCCCGCACCCGCTTGAGCGACTCGGGGTGCGAAAGTTCGGTCATTGGCGGAAGTTAAGGGCGAAAGGTTGTGACGAAAGTCCCGAAGGCCGGGGACTTTCGTTTGCAACTGTCAGCACTGAGCAGGTGGAGCCTGGAAAAGCTTTGCAGTCAGAGAAGGGAACCACCCCATGGCCACCGACACCGAGGAAGGGCTGGTGCCCGACCCGGAGGCGGTCAAGCGTCACCGCGCCCTCTTCCGCGCCGTCAGGCGGCGGAAGAACCCGCCACTGCGCCGTACCGACATCACCGTCACGGACGAAGCGGCAGTGAAGCGGGCGGTCAAGGCGGCGTCGCTCGGCAACGCCATGGAGTGGTTCGACTTCGGCATCTACTCCTACCTGGCCGTCACCATTGGCCACGTGTTCTTCCCGTCCGGGAACGACACGGTCCAGCTGATCTCGTCGTTCGCGACCTTCGCGGTCTCGTTCCTCGTACGCCCGATCGGCGGCATGGTCTTCGGCCCGATGGGCGACAAGGTCGGCCGCAAGAAGGTCCTCGCGCTGACGATGATCCTCATGGCCGTCGGCACCTTCGCGATCGGTCTGATCCCGTCGTACGCGACGATCGGCTTCTGGGCGCCGGTGCTCCTCATCGTCTTCCGCCTCGTGCAGGGCTTCTCCACCGGCGGTGAGTACGGCGGCGCCTCGACCTTCATCGCCGAGTACGCCCCCGACAAGAAGCGCGGCTTCTTCGGCAGCTTCCTGGAGTTCGGCACGCTCGCCGGTTACGTCGGCGCGGCGGGCCTCGTCACGATCCTCACCGCGTGGCTCGGCAGCGACGGCATGGAGTCCTGGGGCTGGCGCATCCCGTTCCTGGTGGCGGGCCCCATCGGCCTGGTCGGTCTGTACCTGCGACTCCGCCTCGACGAGACCCCGGCCTTCCAGAAGCTGGAGGACGAGTCCTCGCACCGCGCGACCGACGCCGCCTCCTCGGTCGAGACGACCGCCAAGGGCGACCTCGCGAAGATCTTCCGCGACTACTGGCCGACCCTGATCCTGTGCATCTGCCTCGTCGGCGCGTACAACATCACCGACTACATGCTCCTGTCGTACATGCCGACGTACCTGTCGGACGAGATGGGCTACTCGGAGACGCACGGCCTGCTCATCCTGATCGTCACCATGATCATCCTCATGTGCCTGATCAACCAGGTCGGCAAGCTCTCCGACCACTTCGGCCGCAAGCCGCTCCTCATGGCCGGCATGATCGGCTTCTTCGTCCTCTCGGTCCCGTCCTTCCTCCTGGTCAAGAACGGCGCCCTGTGGGCGGTCTCGCTCGGCATGCTGATGCTCGGCCTCTCCCTGGTCTGCCTCCTCGGCACCATGTCGGCGGCGCTCCCGGCCCTCTTCCCGACCCAGGTCCGCTACGGCTCCCTCTCGGTCGGCTACAACCTCTCGGCCTCGATCTTCGGCGGCACGACCCCCCTGGTCATCACGTCCCTGATCGGCCTGACCGGCTCCGACATGATGCCCGCCTACTACTCGATGGCCGCGGCCCTCGTCGGCGTCATCGCGGTGGCCTGCATGAAGGAAACCGCCCAGAAGCCTCTCGCCGGCTCCCCACCCTCGGTGGAAACGGACGAGGAAGCCGCCGAGCTGGTCGAATCCCAGGCCCCGACCCCGAAGTTCTGACCCGACCCCCTGCTCTACGTGGGCGGGCCACAACCCCCAGAGGGCCCGCCCACACCGGATCGGACCGTTCCGCATTTCGTGCGTGACGGTCCGATTTTCGTTTCGTTGTCCTGTGCGAGACCGCGAACGCGCGGTCGAAGAGGGAGGGCGGGGATGGCGGGGCGGCGGTACACACGGGAACTGCTGGAATCGGCGGCGCGGAGCGCGGGGTCGTGGGACGAGGCGGTGCGGTTCTGCGGGGGCGAGCCAACGGCGGGCAGCCGCCGCTACCTGCGCCAGAAGATGCGCGAGGCGGCAATCGACACGTCGCACTTCCCTCGTCAATGGACGAGGCATACGGATGAGGAATTGCGAACTGCCGTTGCGAAGGCGCGCAGCGTCAAGGACGTGGTGCGCCGCCTGGGCATCAGTAACGTCGGCGGCAACCACGCTCACATCGGTCGCCGGATCACGGCACTCGGCATCGACACCTCGCACTTCGCTCGTGTCGAGTCCCGCCCCAAGGGCTCGCTGGGAAATCCGCTGACCCTGCGGTCTCCGGATGACGGCCGCGTCCCGGGATCGCGTCTCCGTCGCGAGCTGCTACGGCTCGGGGTCCCGGACAGGTGCGCTATGTGCGGACACGCGGAGTGGCGCGAGATGCCGATCCCGCTGGAGGTCGATCACGTCAGCGGTGAATGGTGGGACAACCGCCCGGACAACCTGCGCCTTGTGTGCCCGAACTGCCATGCAGTGACGGACACTTATCGAGGCCGGAAGCGGCGGTCGTCATGAGCAAGTACCCGCGAAAGCTCTTGGAGGAGACCGCTGCGGCCTCCTCCAGCCTGGTTGATCTCATGCGCCGCGTCCACGCTCCTCTGGGCAGCAAGCCACGGCGATATCTGCGCATGCGGCTCGCCCACTACGGCATTGACACGTCTCACTTCCAAGACGAACCCCTGCCTGAGCGGCCGAAGCGGTCGTACTCCAAGGAAGTTCTAGCCGAAGCGGCGGCGCGCTCTACCAGCATCCGCGGGATGTTCCTCCTGATGGGCATCCCGCCAGAAGACGGTCCGTACGAGCATGTGAAGCGCAGACTCAAACTGTTCGGCATCGACACCAGTCATTTCGCGTCACCGCGATCGGGCATCGGCGGCGGTCTCTTCCCCGAGGAGGAAATCACGCGAGCCGTCGCCGCGTCCCGTGGCCTGGCAGACCTGATGCGTCGCCTGGGGCTACCACCGTTCCACGGGGCTGCCCGTGCAAAGGCGTGCCGGAGCATCGACGAGTACGGGCTCTCGACCGAGCACTTCACGGGACAGGGGCACTACGGCGGCGTCCCCTCATCGGCGCGCAAATCAGCCCAGGAAATCCTTGTCCGCCGTCCGGCGGACTCCCGGCGTACCAAGACGGCGCTACTGCGCCGGGCGCTCGACGAGGTGGGGGTCGTGCGCGCGTGCGCCGAGTGCGGGCTCGGTGAACAGTGGCAGGGGAAACGGCTGGTGCTGGAGATCGACCACATCAGTGGCGACAGGCTCGACAACCGGGCTGGGAACTTGCGGTACTTGTGCCCCACCTGTCACGCGCAGACCAGGACTTGGAGCCGCCCGCGGGGCCGTCCTGACGACAGGGCGGCCTCCGGCTCCCCCGGGCGCAAGCACCCGCCGTACACTGGCCCCACGCAACAATGAGAGCGGGCATCATGCCCGCTTTGATGCGGCTGTAGCCAAATCGGTATCGGCGGGCGTTTTAGGGGCGTCTGGGAGAAATCCTGTGTGGGTTCGAGTCCCACCAGCCGCACCACACGCAAGGAAAGGGCACCCACTAGGGGTGCCCTTTCGCGTATCCCGCGCTTATCCCGGGTTCCGTCCGACAAATCCGGCACCGCCTGCACGCGGCAGGTCTCCCGCCGGACCGGTCCCCGCTACAGCTCCGCCCCCGACGACCCCCGCAGCGCGGAAAGGTCCAAGGACTCCGCCATCTTGCGGTAGCCCGCGTCGCTGGGGTGGAGGTGGTCGCCGGAGTCGTACTGGTCGAGGAGGCGGCGGGGGTTGTAGGGGTCGCGCAGGGCGCGGTCGAAGTCGACGTAGCTGTCGAAGACCTTGCCGGCGCGGATCTGCTGGTTCACGGACTGGCGGACCGCCTCCAGGTCCGTGCGGTAGCCGGGGTGGCCCTGGAACGGCATGAGCGTCGCCCCGACCACCCGCAGGCCGCGCCCGTGCGCCTGCTGGACCATCTTCTGGAGTCCGGCGACGATCTTCGAGGCGTCCGTCTGCTGCGGGGTGCGCAGTATGTCGTTGATGCCGAGGTCGATGATCACGGCGCGGACCCCGGCACGGCCGAGCGCGTCCCGCTCGAAGCGGGAGAGGCCGCTCGGGTTGTTGGCGGGGCGGCCGAAGCCGTCGGCCAGTATCCGGTTTCCGCTGATGCCCTGGTTCACGACGCCGTAGCGCGGGGCACCCGACTCCGTGCGCAGCCGCTCCGCGAGGACGTCCGTCCAACGGCGGTTGGCGCCCATCGTGGAGGTGATGCCGTCCGTGAGGGAGTCGCCGACGACGACGACGCTGCCCTGCGCCTCGTTGCTGAGCACGTCGAGCGCGGTCAGATAGCGCCAGTACGGGCTCTGCTGGTTGTAGAGCGTGCCGCTGGGGTCCTCGGTGCGGTCGCCCCGCGCGACGTACGACATCTGGCGGGCCTGCGGGTGGTACGTGACCGGACCGGAGGGCGTCGGCGAGTACGTCGTGACCAGCATGTCCGAGTCGCTGGGCACGGTGATCCGCAGGGCGTCGCTGACGGTCTGCTGGCCGGGCTGGATGACGACCGAGGGGTTTCCGTTGAACGTCAGGCGCCGCATCGTGTCGGACAGCGCCGTCGGGTTGTTGGGTGCCGAGGCCACGGCGATGGAGGCGTGCGTGATGCGCAGCGGCGACTGGCCGTACAGATTGGAGAGGGTGATGCGCGCGGCGTTGCCGCCGACGCTGGTGTGCACGATGTTGCGGATGGAGTGGCCGTAGAAGCCGTTCGTCTCCGTGCCGGGCTCTCCGCCGGCGGGGGAGGCGGACCAGGTGCCGGCCCACGTGCCGGTGGAGGCCGGTGCGGCGGATCCGCGCGGGTGCGCGCCGCCTGCCTGTACGTTGTCGTCGTCGCCGCCGAGGACTCCGGAGAATCCGACGTAGATGGCGGCCGAGATCATCACGACGACCGCGACGAGCGCGGTCAACAAGGCATAACCGTGACGCTTGGTCATGCGGTGTTTGTCTCCTCGAGCAGGGGGAGCCCGAGGCTCCGGTGTGATGAACCCATGATGCGGCATGGGATGGGACCGTCAAACGAGGGGGCCGACACTGCCCCCCTCCGGACAGGTAGACGCCGGGAACCTTTGGTTCGTTCCGGGAGTAGGTCAGGAAGAGACAATGTGTGAGGCGAATGACAGTGGCGGGCGAGGCCGGTGGGAGCCGGGTTCGGTGACAGGCGAGGGCCGGGCCGATGACGGATGCGGAGTGGGCTGAGTGGACGGCGATGTGACACCGGAGGCGCGCGGGGTCGGGGGGACGCGCGGGGCGTCGAGCACGGCGACGAACGTACCTGACAAAGCGGAGGAAGCGGGCACCAGGCAGTCTGCCCGTACGGCACCGGGCCAAT
This sequence comes from Streptomyces sp. BYX5S, assembly GCF_054724165.1. Lineage (NCBI taxonomy): Bacteria > Bacillati > Actinomycetota > Actinomycetes > Kitasatosporales > Streptomycetaceae > Streptomyces > Streptomyces sp. BYX5S. The sequence goes on from NZ_CM138829.1 coordinate 912,380, forward strand.
CCCGCCCCGCCCCCGCCCGCCGGTTCGCCAACGAGTTCACCGCGGCCGACGAGGAGAAGCGCCGCGGCGTGCGCCGGATGAAGCTGACGGCGACCGGGCTGCTGGTCCTCGTCGCGATCGTCTACGTACTGGCCACCTGGGCCGAGCACGCGGGCGCGGGCGCCTGGGCCGGCTATGTCGCGGCGGCGGCCGAGGCGGGCATGGTGGGCGCGCTCGCCGACTGGTTCGCGGTCACGGCCCTCTTCCGCCACCCCCTGGGTCTGCGGATTCCGCACACGGCGATCATCCCCACGAAGAAGGACCAGCTGGGTGTCTCGCTCGGCGAGTTCGTCGGCGAGAACTTCCTCTCCGGCGACGTCGTACGGGAGCGGCTGCGCTCCGTCGGCATCGCCAGCCGCCTCGGTTCGTGGCTCGCGATGCCCGAGCACGCCGATCGGGTGACGGCGGAGCTGGCGACGGCGCTGCGGGGCGCCCTGACCGTGCTGCGCGACTCCGACGTGCAGGCCATCGTCGGCGAGGCGATCACGCGCCGGGCGGACAACGCGGAGATCGCGCCGGGCCTCGGCAAGATGCTCGACAAGGTCGTCGCGGACGGCGGGCACAAGCGGATCGTGGACCTCGTGTGCGCCCGCGCCCACGACTGGCTGGTGCTCCACTCCGACCACGTGATGGACGCGGTGCAGGGCGGCGCCCCCGGCTGGACGCCGCGGTTCGTCGACAAGCGGGTCGGCGAGCGCGTCTACAAGGAGCTGCTGCGCTTCGTCACGGAGATGCGCGACGTGCCCGAGCACCCGGCGCGCGGCGCCCTCGACCGCTTCCTGGTGGACTTCGCCTCCGACCTCCAGTCCGACTCCGACACCCGGGCCCGCGTCGAGCGCCTGAAGTCGGAGGTCCTCGGCCGGTCCGAGGTGCAGGACATCATCGCCTCCGCCTGGTCCGCGGTCCGCGGGATGATCGTCGCGGCGGCCGAGGACGAGCAGAGCGAGCTGCGGCTGCGGGTCCGGGCGTCCCTGCTCTCGCTCGGCCACCGCATGTCGACGCAGCCGGACGTGCGCGCGAAGGTCGACGGCTGGGTGGAGGGCGCCGCGGTGTACGTGGTGACGACGTACCGCGCGGAGATCACGTCGCTGATCACGGACACGGTCGCGGGCTGGGACGCCGAGCACACGACTCGCAAGATCGAGGCCCACATCGGCCGCGACCTCCAGTTCATCCGGATCAACGGCACGGTGGTGGGTTCCCTGGCGGGCCTGGTCATCTACACGGTCTCGCAGGCTTTCGGCGCGTAGCCCGCGCCACTTCAGCCCCTCCGGCGAGCCATATCAGCCCCTCCGGCGTTTGAGGAGCGGGGTCCGGGGCGGAGCCCCGCAGGCGTAACCCCTGCTCCCCAATCCAGCCCCTCCGGCGTTTGAGGAGCGGGGTCCGGGGCGGAGCCCCGCGGGCGTAACCCCTGCTCGGCGGGGGACTCGGACGACCCACCCCTCAACGAGGAGGGTCAATGCCCGCACCGCACCCCGAGCACCACCGAACCGGCGGCGCCACCGTCACCACCGCCGTCCCCGCCCGCCTCGACCGCCTCCCCTGGTCCCGCTGGCACTGGATGGTCGTCGTCGGCCTCGGCACCGTATGGATCCTCGACGGCCTGGAGGTCACGGTCGTCGGCAACATCGCCGGCCGCCTCTCCGAGTCCGGCAGCGGCCTGCCGATCTCGTCCGCGCAGGTCACCGGTACCGCCGCCGCCCTGTACGTGGCGGGCGCCTGCTCCGGCGCGCTGTTCTTCGGCTGGCTGACCGACCGTTTCGGCCGCAAGAAGCTCTTCCTCATCACCCTGGCGGTCTACCTCGCGGCGACGGCCCTCACCGCGGTGTCGTTCTCCTCCTGGTGGTTCTTCCTCTTCCGCTTCCTCACCGGCTTCGGCATCGGCGGCGAGTACGCGGCCATCAACTCGGCCATCGACGAGCTGATCCCGTCGAACTTCCGCGGCCGCGTCGACCTGATCATCAACGGCAGCTTCTGGCTCGGCGCGATCGGCGGCTCGCTGCTGTCGATCGTCGCGCTCGACACGGACCTGTTCGCGATGAACGTCGGCTGGCGGCTCACCTTCGCCCTCGGCGTCGTCCTCGGCCTGGTCATCCTGCTCGTACGGCGCAACGTTCCCGAGAGCCCCCGCTGGCTGTTCATCCACGGCCGGGCGGAGGAGGCCGAATCGCTCGTGGCGGGCGTGGAGGAACAGGTGCGCGCGGAACGCGGCGGCGCCGAACTCCCGCCGCCCGCCGGGGAGATCACCATCCACCAGCGCAAGAGCATCGGCTTCGGCACGATCGCGCGCACGGTGTTCACGAAGTATCCGCGCCGCACCACGCTCGGCCTGTCCCTCTTCATCGGGCAGGCGTTCCTCTACAACGCGATCACGTTCGGCTTCGGCGCGATCCTCACGACGTTCTTCGACGTGCCGACGGGCAGCACCGGTTACTACTTCGCGGTCATCGCGGCCGGCAACTTCCTGGGCCCGCTGCTGCTCGGCAAGCTCTTCGACACGGTCGGCCGCCGGGTGATGATCTCGTCGACGTACCTGCTCTCCGGGACCCTCCTCTTCGGCACGGCCTGGCTGTTCGACCGCGGTTCGCTGACCGCGACGACGCTGACGGCGTGCTGGTGCGTGGTGCTGTTCTTCGCGTCGGCCGGTGCCTCCAGCGCGTACCTCACGGTCTCCGAGGTCTTCCCGATGGAGACGCGCGCGATGGCGATCGCCTTCTTCTACGCGGTCGGTACGGCGGCCGGCGGCATCAGCGGCCCGCTGCTGTTCGCGAAACTCACCGAGTCCGGCAAGGTCGCCGACACGGTGCTCGCGTTCCAGATCGGCGCCGCGCTGATGTGCCTGGCGGGCCTGGTCGCGGTGGTGTTCGCGGTGCGGGCGGAGCGGCGGTCTCTGGAGGACATCGCGCAGCCGCTGTCGGCGGCGGGGCCGAAGCAGGGGGCGGCGGTCTGATCAGCGGGGACCGGTGGCCGGGCGGCGCACCATGAACACGTCGACGGGGTCCTCGTCGTAGGCGACGAAGCCCTGCCGTTCGTAGAGGCCCCGGGCCCGGCTGCCCCGCAGCACGTCGAGGCGGACGGTGGCGCCCTCCCGGTCGCAGCGCTCCAGCAGCGCGCCGAGGACGGCGCCGCCGACACCCCGGCCGTGCAGTTCCGGGGCGAGGTAGAAGTGCTCCAGCCAGTACTCGGCGCCGTCCGGGCGCAGCGCCACGCATCCGGCGAAGGCTCCGCCGACCTCGATCACCCGGGTGTGCGCGGGGGCGTAGCCGTCGCGGAACCGCTGCCGTACGCGCCGCTCGTCGAACCGTCCGAGCCGCTCCAGGTCGGGGCGCATCACGACGGCGCGCAGCTCGGCGATCGTCTCGATGTCCTCGGGCGCGGCGGCCCGCAGGGTCCAGTCAGCCATGATCGGGAGAGTAGACGGGCACGGGCCGCCCCGATCGCTCGGGCACCGTGGAAGCGCCCGGTGCCCCGCGCCCGATGACGAGCGCGAGCAGCGCCGCGACCGCGCACAGCACACCCGTCCCCACCCACATCAGGTCGTACGACCCGAACACGTCCCGCACCGCGCCCCCGACGTACGCCACCGATCCGGCGCCCACCTGGTGCGCGGCGCTCACCCAGCCGAAGACGACGGGGGCGGAGGCACCGAAGTGGGCGCGGCACAGGGCGATCGTGGGCGGCACGGTGGCGACGTCGAGCAGGCCGAAGGCGACGGTGAAGACGACGAGCGGCGGGTTCACGCTCGCGCTCAGCAGCAGCGGCAGCGCGAGGAGGCTGAGCCCGCGCGCCGCGTAGTACGCGGCGAGCAGCCGCCGCGGGTCCGTGCGGTCGGTCGCCCACCCGGAGCCGATGGTCCCGGCGACGTTGAAGATCCCGATGAGCGAGAGCAGCGAGGCGGCGACGGTCGTCGGCATCCCGTGGTCGTGCGCGGCGGGCGCGAAGTGGGTCCACATCACGCCGTTGGTGGAGGCGCCGCACACGGCGAAGGTCCCAGCCAGCAGCCAAAAGGCGCCGCTGCGCAGGAAGTTGACGTGGGGTCGCGGGATCTTCTCCGTACGAGGGGTGGCGTGCGGATCCCGGACGGTGGCGTACACGAGCGGCAGCGCGCCCGCGGCGGCGAGGGCGAGCCCGTACGCGGCGGCCCGCCACCCCCACTCGTCGATCACCCACGACAGCAGCGGCAGGAACACGAACTGCCCCACCACGCTGGCCGCCGTGAGGATGCCCGCGACGAGCCCGCGCCGCGCCACGAACCACCGCTCGGTGACGGTCGCGGCGAAGGTGGTGGCGGTCGCCCCGGTCCCGACGCCGACCAACACCCCCCAGTAGAGGGCGAACTGCCAGGGCGCGGTCATGGTGGTGGCGAGCAGGGTCCCGGTGGCGATGAGCCCCAGCGCCGCCGTGGCGACGCGGCGCATCCCGATGCGGTCCATGAGGGCGGCGGCGAGCGGGGCGGTGGCCCCGTACACGACCATGTTCACGAGCGAGCCGAACCCGATGTCCGCCCGCGACCACCCCAACTCCTCGTGCAACGGCCCGACGAGCAGCCCCGCGAGCGTGCTGAAGCTGCCCGCGACGACGATGGCGAGCGCGGCACCGGCGGCGACGATCCACTTTCTGTCCATGCCCTCGACCCTGCGCCGCGAGGACGGGTCGGCACGACTGGCCAGATGGCCGCGATGTGAAAGAATTTGGCCATGACGACGGCGCGGCGTGATCGAGGTGCGAGGTCGAGGGTGGCGGTCCTGGTGCGGGACGGTGTCCTGCCCATGGAGCTGGGCCTGGTCCACCAGCTGTTCGGCACGGCCCGGGACCCGTCGACGGGCGAGCGCCTCTACGAGGTGACGACGTGCGCGCCGCGCCCCGGCCGGATCCGCACCGACGCCGACTTCCCGATCTACGCGGAAGCCGGCCTGGCGGCGGTGGCGGCGGCGGACACGGTGCTGGTCCCGGCGTCGCACGAACTGGACGAGAAGCTTCAACCGGGCGGTCTCGAAGCGGAGTTGGCGGAGACACTCACGGAGGCGGCCGCCCGGGGCCGGGTGGCGTCGATCTGCACGGGTTCGTTCGTGCTGGCGGCGGCGGGCCTGCTGGAGGGCCGCCGGGCGACGACGCACTGGATGTCCTCGGAGGCGTTCGCGCGCACGTTCCCGTCGGTGACGGTCGACGCGGACGTCCTCTACGTCGACGAGGGCCGGGTCCTGACCTCGGCCGGGGAGGCGGCGGGCATCGACCTGTGCCTGCACATGATCCGTGCGGACCACGGTTCGGCGGTGGCCGCGGAGGTGGCGCGCCGCACGGTGGTGCCGCCGTACCGGGACGGCGGCCAGGCGCAGTACATCCAGCGCCCCGTACCGGTGGAGGGCCCGGGGTCGACGTCCGGACCGGCGTCGACGGCGCGCTCACGGGCCTGGGCGCTGGGGAGACTGGCCGAGCCCCTGACCCTGGCCGACCTGGCGGCCCGCGACGCCATGTCCATCCGCACGTACAACCGCCGCTTCCGCGAGGAGACGGGCATCACGCCCATGACATGGCTGAACCGCCAACGAGTCGACCGGGCACGGGAGTTGCTGGAACAGACGGACCACACCGTCGACCGCGTCGCGGCGGAGACCGGCTTCGGTTCCGGCACGTCCCTGCGCCAGCACTTCCAGGCGCTGCTGGGGGTGTCGCCGGGGGCGTACCGGGCGACGTTCAGGGGACGATGAGGCCATGAGCGACGCAGCCGAACACCCCATCCGCCGGGCGGTGCCGAACGTAGAGGTCTCAGGAGCGGACGCGATGGCGGCGAACCGCGACTTCTACGGCGCGCTCGGCTTCCGCGAGGCCATGCACATGGGCTGGATCATGACCATGGTCTCCCCGTCCGACCCCACGGCCCAGGTCCAGTTCCTCACGCACGACGCGACGGCGCCGGTCGTGCCGGACATGAGCGTGGAGGTGGCCGACGTGGACGCGGTGTACGCGGCCGTGGTCGCGGCCGGCGCCGAGATCGTCCACGACCTGCGGGACGAGGAGTGGGGCGTGCGCCGCTTCTTCGTACGGGACCCGCAGGGCAAGGTGGTGAACGTACTCACGCACACCCGCGGTTCCTAGGCGCGGCGGTCCACGAGCACGTACGACGCGGCGGCCACGGCACCGGCGACGCCGAGGACGGCGGGCCAGGCCCCGACCTTCTTGGCCAGCGGGTGCGACCCGGCGAAGGCGGCGACGTACGCCCCGGTCAGCGCCCCGGCGACCTTCCCGCCCCGCGTCTTCGTCCACTGCGTCGCGGCGGTCGCCCCGGCCACGGCGAGCACGGCCCCACCGAGCTGCCGCTTCTTGGTGAACCGGGCGGTGGCGTATCCGCCGACGAGTCCGGCGGCGGCTATCGGGGCGGTGGGGAGGGCGCGGGCCATGGGGTGAACCTCCGGGGTCTTCGGGTCGCCGTGCGGCGTGTCTCTTTTGTGAGGTTACGCCCGGCGGCCCGGACGCGGACCTCGGGGGTCGCGTCCGGGCCGCCGGGCGGTACGGGTGTCTCAGGCGAACTGCCCCGGCTGGTAGGAACCGGCGGGCATCTGCACCATCACGTTCATGCGGTTGTAGAGGTTGATGAGGCCGATGAGGGCGACGAGCGCGAGGAGCTGCTCCTCGTCGTAGTGCTTGGCGGCGTTCGCCCACACCTCGTCCGGCACGCCGCCGGCCGCGTCCGCGATCCGCGTCCCCTGCTCGGTCAGCTCCAGCGCGGCCCGCTCGGCGTCGGTGAACACGGTGGCCTCGCGCCAGGCCGCCACCAGGTGCAGCCGCTGCACGTCCTCGCCCGCGGCCGCGGCGTCCTTGGTGTGCATGTCGGTGCAGAACCCGCAGCCGTTGATCTGGCTCGCCCGGATCTTCACGAGCTCCTGCGTGGCGGCGGGCACGCCGGACTCGGCGACGACCTTCCCGGCCGAGTTGATGTGCTTGATGACCTTCCCGGCGAGCGGGCTGGCGAAGGGGTTGAGGCGAGCTTCCATGGTGTGCTCCCGGTCTCGTTGTGTACGTGCTACGTGCCTTGGTGGCGGCTACGTAGATGTGACGGAGCGGAGAGCGGAGATGTGACACGGGCGGATGTGATGTGGGTCTCATGCCTCGCGGGGGCCCGTCGGGGCTCGCCGGGGCTTGCTGGGGCTCGTCGGGGCCCGTCGGGGTGCGGCTCAGCCTCGGGCGGCGGCGAAGCGGTCGAGGGCGGGCCCCGCCGAACTGGCCGATGTCGCCGTACACGCACGGCACACGCCCCCCTCCACCCCCCAGGGCAACGGATCACGACACTCAGGACACTCGTGCACCTGCCGCCAGACCCGCTTCCGCTCGGGCCGCTTCCGTACGAGCCGGTCGCCGACGAGCCGAGCGGCCGAGTACACCTTCGCGGGCAGCCCGACGGTCACGGCGTCGAGGATCTCGGCGGCGGAAGCCCCCCGGTCGAGCCACCTCACCACCTCGGGCACCAGCTCCCGCACGCTCCGCTCGGAGAGCCGCAGCCGAGGGTCGACGACGCCGAGCCGCCGCAGAATGCGGGCGCTCTCGTCGGCGCGCGGATCACACGCGACCTCGGCTTCGGCGGTGGCGGGTCGTGCGGTGGCGGGTCGTGCGGCCGCGGGGAGGGGAGGGGGAGGGTCCTTCCTCCCGTCCTTGTGGAAGTCCTCCCCGGTAGGGGAAATCGCTCCCGGTTCCCCGGTTCCCACCCGCCCGGGAACCGGCTTACGGGCAAACGGCTCACCGGCATCCGTGGAGGGCCGAAGCCCAGGAAGCTCGTACACGTCAACGCTGGAGACGATCCGCTTACTGCGACAGTCCCGCTCGGTCCGCGTCACCCAATACCCAGCTCCCGCAGCTCCTTGACCGCCTTGGACACGGCCAGCCGCCCCTGCGGGAAGCCGTCGCTGAGGGTGCGGACGTTGACCTGGGCGCCGCTGGGCAGCGACAGGACGTACGCGAGAATGCCGCGCGCAGTATGGGAGATCCGGGGATCGCGGATGGCTTTGTTGGCAATGACGGTGAAGTCCCGCTCATGCCGACGGATACGATGAACCTGCATGGGGAGTTGTGGCTCCTTGTGCCGGACCCCCGGAGGTTGCCGCCTCGCGGGGGTCGCCTGTGTCGTGTGGAGTTGTGGTGGTGGCGGGCGCCCGTGAGGCCCCGCTGACGGAGAGTGACACGGGTGGGGCCGCGAACGCAATCCATGGCCTGAGCCCGCAACGCTCCGTATCGCAAGGGGAGTTGGTTGGGGGCTGTGACGCGAAAACGCGGAGGGACTGGCGGGGGCGGTCACGGTGTGGTCCGTGATCAGCCACAGAGCCGCTACGGAGAGGTGGGGAGCGGGTACGGAGGGGGTGGGGGAGGGGGATGAGAGGCGGTGTGAACCAGAACCCCTCTCCAAGCACCAGCGCGCCCGGCCGCTCGCCCTCGACCTCGGCAGCGGCCTTCGCGCGCCATCAGCTGGCCCGCGGCCAGGACGAACTCCTCACTCGCGCGCAGCTGTTGGCCCTCGGGTGCGCCGACTCCACCATCGACTACCGCTGCCGCCGCGACGGCCCGTGGCAGCGTCTGCTCCCCAGGGTCGTACTCCTCCACACCGGCACCCCGACACCGCGCCAGCGCATGCGGGCCGCTCTGCTGTACGCGGGTGAGAACGCCCTGCTCACGGGGCATGCGGCGCTCGCCATGCACAAGTTCCGCGCGGCGCCGCGACCCGAACGGCTGCGCTATATCGACGTACTCGTCCCGTACGAGGGCGTCGGCTCGTCCCGAGGCCCGTCCGGCCGCAGCTTCGTGAAGGTGCACCGCACGCGTCGGATGCCGGACCAGTTCCCGGTGGCGGGCCTACGGTGTGCGGCGCCGGTCAGGGCGGTGGTGGACGCGGTCCCCGGACTGGCCTGCGAGCGTGATGTGACCGCCTTGCTCGCGGAGGCCGTGCAACGTGGTTTCTGCACGGCGGAGCAGATCCTGACGGAGCTCCGCGCGACTCGACGCCGCTTCGCTCCGTACGTCGTCACGGCGGCGTCGCACCTGATCGCGGGTGTGCACTCCGTGCTGGAGGCGGACGCCCGCGCCCTGATCCACCGCTTCGGACTGCCCGAGCCTCTGTGGAACCCGGACCTCCACGACGTCACGACGGGAGCCTTCCTGGCCCGCCCCGACGCCTACTGGCCGACGGAAGGCGTCGCCTTGGAGGTCGACTCCCGCGAGTTCCACCTGGACCCCGCCTCCTGGCGCCGCACCCTCTCCCAACGCAACCGCCTCGCCCGCGCCGGCCTCCCAGTCCTGGCCGTCACGGCGGAGGACCTGCGGGGGCGGGCGGAGGGGGTGGCGGGTGAGATCCGGGTGGCGCTGACCACGACGCGCCACCACCCGGCACCTCCGCTCCTCGTCAACCCGCCACCACGGTCGGCGACGTCTACCGCCCGCCCAGCGGGCCGCGGGGGCCGGCGACCCGAAGGGAGAGCAGGAAGTGGGCCCAGGGGCGGGCGCCGAAGGTAGTGACGTTTCCCTCGGGGTCCTTGGAGTCGCGTATCGCGATGCCGCCGGTGACCGGGCAGGCTTCCACGCACTCAGTCGTATTGGCGCCGCTGTAGGACGACTTGAACCATGTCCGAGCCGCTGGATGTGCGGACCCACCTCGCATTAGAGCTCCTTACGTACGTTCTGGATCACGGCGGCGGAAGCCTCCATGTCCAACGCTTGTGCGCGAAGGTATTCGAACGCAAGCCGGTAGCGCGCGAGTTCCTCTTCCTTCTCAAGGAAGAGGGAGCCGGTGTGGAGGTCCACGTACACGACGTCGAGGGCGGATTCGGCGGCCCCGAGGATCACGAAACTTCCCAGGGCTGCCCCATGAGCCCCCTTGGCGAACGGCAGGATCTGCAGCGTGATGTTCGCCGACTCACTCGCTTCGAGAAGCCGGTCGAGCTGCGCCTTCATGATGGCGGGAGAGCCCACGACGCGTCGGATCACGGACTCGTCGAGGACGGCCCACAGGTGTGGAGGGCTGGGGCGGTCGAGGATGGCCTGCCGCTTCATGCGGATGTTTACGAGGCGCTCGATCTCGGGCTGGGCGAGCCGGACTTCGTTGGCCTTCTGGAGGGCCGTGCTGTACTCGCGGGTCTGGAGCAGCCCGGGAACGTAGACCGAGCAGAAGTGATCCTCGCGGACGGCTTCGTCCTCCAGGGTGAGCAGCAGGTTCATGTCCTCGGGGATGGAGTCGGTGAAGGAACTCCACCAGCCCTGCTGCTTGGCGTCTTTGGCGATCGCGACAACTGCCACTCGTTCGGCCTCGGTCGCGTCGTACTCCCGGCAGAGCGCGTCCACCACGAGCCACTTCACGGGTCCGGCCTGGGTCTCGTACCGGCTGACGGTCGCTTTCGATACGCCGACCAGGTTCCCGGCCTCCTCAAGGGTCAGCCCTTTGCGGGTGCGGAGCTTCCGCATCGTCGCGCCGAGCTGACGGCGCCGCGTGGTGGTCCGGACGGCGGGCATGGACTTCCTCCCGTGTGCGCCGGGAGAGTCCCGGATTTCTCAAACAGGCTAGGTGTGAGAGGAGTTGACGTACCAGAGGATTCACTCGATGGAGACTCGTGAGAAGTTACACAGCGAGACTTCTCTATGCCATGCTCGTGCACGTACCGCTACGCAGTGCAGTCGCGTGGACGCGGCGGGCGCAGCGCTGTGTGGCCTGGGAGGGAGCACGGCTATGGCCGACCACAACATCTCTTCTGAGAACCAACTCCGCTATGTGCTGCCCTTCGAGGCGGCCCCACTGGAGATACGGCGTCTGCGCCGGGAAGTCGCCGACGTCCTTGTCCGCTGGGCGCTCGATGCCCTCGTCGAGGAGGCTCAGCTCGTCGTGACAGAACTGGCGACGAACGTCCTGCACCATGTCGGCGCAGGTGCTGCGGCCACGTTGGTCCTTGAGGTGAGGCACGGCTGTTGCCGCGTCGAAGTCCATGACCAGAGCCATGCGATCCCGGTGCTTACGGAGGCAGGGTGCGGTGCGGAGTGCGGCCGGGGGCTCTATCTGATCGCGGCGCTCGTCGCGGAGTGGGGCATCTTGCTCACGGCGTCGGGCAAGGCGGTCTGGTGCGAATTGGGCCTTCCTGCAGAACAGTTCACGTCCGGCGTCAGGCGTGCCAACGACGCCCTTGAGGCGTATCAAGACCACCGGGGCCGCCCACTCCTGTTCGCGGTGAAGGCACCAACAGGCCTCGCCCAGCCCGCCGTTGAGCTGATCGCCGACCTCCTGCACTGGGCGGCGGCCCGGGGGTGTGACCCGGATGATCTGTTGGATCAGGCTGTGGTGCGCTACGAGGGGGAGGGGACGTGAGGGGCGGGGTCCGGGCGCTTATCCATCGTCTTTGGGTACAGGTCGGGCCGGGGGCCGTGCGCCGGCCAGCGGAGTGTGGTGTGGTGCTGGGTCCCGCGGAGGCCTTGGCGACGACGTTGGAAGCGGCCACGGAGCCGCTGCGCCTGCCAGCACACCGTTCCCCATATGGTCTGGATTCACCGATCAGCGGTGACGAGAACTTGCTGGTGCGTTCCTATCAGGCTGCGGTCGAGGAAATGCGCCGACGGGAGACGCAGGCGTACCGACGGTTGGCGTTGGTCTTGGCTGCCGATTTTGGCATGGATCTGGATGAGCGAGTAGCCGGTGCGGCGGCTTGAGATGGAGGACGTGGGCGGCGTGCTTTTCCTGGCCCGTCAGAGATCAGCTGCCGCCAGACTTCGCTATCTCGGCCTTCAGCTCGTCGGGGGTGCGCCAGGATTTGTCATCGAAGCTCTTGTGGCACATGCGGTGACAGTTGGCGCACAGGAGAGCCAAGTCGTCGAGTTGGGTCTCGGTCCGGCCCGATATGTGGAGAGGGAGTCGGTGATGCACCTCGATGTACCCGTTGCCGAGCCCGCCGTACGTCGTGTGGAAATCGAAGAGGCACACCTCGCAGCGAATGACCTGCCCGCGGCGGCGAACCTGCTCAAGCTTGAGGCGGCGCAGCTTGGGATCCCGCTCCCGTTTGCGAACCAGTCGCGGGATGAGTTCTCCCTCTCGGCCGACGGCGTCCTCGCCTTCGGCGGTGGTCTCATCCAGCGGCGGCAGGCCGTGCAGCTCTCCGGAGTTCATTCCGGCACGGATGGCGTCGGCGAGATCCATCATCTCGCCAGGGCGTTCCAGGAAGTCGCTGACTGCCTTCTGGGTGGGCCTGCCGCCGCGGGTTCGGGTGCCGCGATAGTCGGGATGGGCCGTGGCGATATCCGTAGTCTTCCGGCTGACGCTGTTCACAGACCGGAAGCTGGGGTCGTTGGCCGCGGTGTCCCGCCGGATCGGGAGCGAGCGGAGGAGGCTGGACAGGTCACGTACTCGCTCGTCAGTCTGTCGCAGTTCGCGCCAGCCGTTCTGGGCCACGAGCGCGCAGGCCAGCAGCAGTTCGTCTCGACTCCAGGGTGTCCTCGCCACGAGCGATATCGTACGGGTATTCGATGGCGTGTCGGGAGTGGCTGGAGTCGAGCAAGTGATGGCGCAAACTGGGGTGGACCGCGAAGTCAGTCGCGATGTCAGTGGCGTCTGTCACCCTCTGTAATGACTGGCGGTACGGGGCGTCAGCAGGGTTCGTGTAAGAGGAGGGTCCATGACCGGCACTGACCGGGACTACACATCGATTGAGATCTGCGCTGGTGCAGGTGGCCAGGCGATCGGCCTGCATGCAGCTGGTTTCCGGCATCTCGCGCTCGTCGAAATCGACAAGCACGCAGCGGCTACGTTGAGTAGCAACATCGACGTGCACCCGAAGTGGGAGTGGGAGCACCAAAACTGCGACGTGCTGTGCATGGACGTAGTGGAGTTCGAGCCGGAGGAGCACCTTCGGAAGAGCAAGGGTCTGTACCGCAAGGGTGAGGTGGACCTGCTCGCCGGTGGCGTTCCCTGCCCGCCGTTTTCCCACGCGGGAAACCAGCTCGGGAGGGACGACGAGCGGGATCTCTTCCCGCGAATCCTGCAGTTGGCGGACCAGGTCCGGCCCAAGGCCGTGATGATTGAGAACGTGCGCGGTCTTATGGACGCAAAGTTCGACGAGTATCGCAAGTGGATCTCTGATCAACTGGAAAAGATGAAGCCGGACGCTGACGGACTGCCCGGCTATGAGGTGGTCCAGTGGAAGGTCTTCGAAGCCGCCGACTTTTCAGTTCCGCAGCTTCGTCCGCGGTCGATTTTGGTGGCGTTCCGGGCTGATGTGCTCCAGGACCTGAAGTACGAGGAGCCGGTCGCGGGGACTGAGGTGCGTACGGTCTTCAAGGCGCTTGAGAAGACGATGGAGGAGCGCTTCAAGCCCTACCTTGACGGGCCTCGCGCAGCCGAAGCAAAGCGGATCCTTGATGGCTGGTCGCAGGATTCGGCTAGGGGGGTCGCCCCGACGCTGGTGGGTGGTTCGAAGAAGCATGGTGGTGCTGACCTAGGCCCCAGCCGCGCCAAAAAGGCATGGCGGGCACTCGGTGTCTCGGGTATGGGCGTAGCCAACGATCCGGAGGTTTGCCGGGAGAAGGGCACCGAAGACCGGGACCTGTTCGGCAAGGAAGGTCCCATGCTCACGGTTCAGCAGGCTGCGATCATCCAAGGGTTTCCTGAGTACTGGGAGTTTGTTGGCGGTAAGACGGCGCGCTATCGGCAGGTGGGTAACGCTTTCCCGCCACCGGTTGCTGAGGCCATCGGGAAATCGATCATCGAGGTACTGAAGGCGGCTCGCGGGCGAGACGGGGGCGCTAGCTAATTCGACCCTTTCTTGCGGTCGTTGAGGCCCTCGCGCCGACTTCTGACTTCGGCCGCAATCTGTTCTGCGCAGTCAGCGGATGGCTCGTGCTCCCAGAACCGGAGCACGAGCCATCCGGCTTCTGTGAGGCGTTGGTCAGTGTCCCGGTCGCGTGCCATGTTCCGGGCTACCTTGGCCGACCAATATCCGGGGTTTGTCTTAGGTGAGACGTAGTGCTTTGGGCAGCCATGCCAGTAACAGCCGTCAATAAATACCGCGACCTTCGACGGACGGAATACCATGTCGGCAGTGCGGCGAAGGCTGGGCAGCGGGCGTGCAGCGACGCGGTAACGAAGGCCCTGGGCGTGCACCAGCCGACGGATGAGCTGCTCCGGTTTGGTGTCCCTGCTGCGGATCGCCTGCATATTGCGACGTCTTGCAGCGGAGGAGGCCCAGGATCCTTCTGGCGGGTTCCATGCTGAGGATGGGTGCCCGTCGCTACTCATAGGGCCGTGCTCCGTTCGTCATGCCACTGGTGCGGGCGTATGTGCGTCCCCTTCGCGCCAGACCGTATAGATTTTCCCGTCAATCTCCGTGACGGGCCTGTTGGTTGCTCCTGGATCTGCCTTTGATAGGTGCACAGCTATCCAGGATCCCTTGTTGGGCACGGGGAGGCCCAGTTCGCGAGCGATTCTTGGGTGCTGGCCCTGATGTCCTAGAATCAAGATTCCCTCGGGGCGGAGGTGTATGCGCGCATCGCGCACGCGCTTAGGTCCGTCGTCTTGGCTCGCGACTGTGAGGACGGTGTTTCGATTTACTGGTTCTCCTTGCACTCGACGGAATAGCTCGTTTGTGCGCAGCTGGCCACCGTTTCCGCCGCCTCGGTGGCCTTCAGACGCACTGAAGATCGCCCTCCGATCCGACTCTCGGAGATTGAGCAACGTATTGGGCGGGATTTTTCCATTCTGAACAATCCACCGAATAGCGCGCCTTCCGATAGCGGAAGGGGTGCGCTTCCCGTCGCGATTTCTTCCCAGGTTGAGATAGCTATCGCAGATTCGAAGTAGCCCGACTTCGTAGCGGCCGCCGTGATCGTCGGCCTTCATTAGGAGGCAAATGTGCCCATCAGCCTCGCGCGGGATAGTCCAGTTGGCCTGGCTGGTGAATTTTGAGTCCGTTTCATGTCCGGCGATAAGGTTGTCCATGCGTTCTCCGCGTGGCAGGGAGAACTCGGAACGTAGAATAATTTCTACCTTTGTCCCCAGGTAGGTTTTTTCCGTCTTCTCGGCCTGGTTGATGTCGAATCGGCCGGTACGCTGTCCATCGAGTACCTCGTCGATGGACTGTCTGAAGACGTATCCGAATCTCTCTTCCAGGTTTGTCTGCTTTTTGAACCAGGTGAGCACTTCATCCAGAGGGGCATCCGCTTCTTGTGGAGTGCTTGCCCGGATAAGGTTCTGTGTGGCTTCAATGTCCCGAAATAGATAGTCATTCACCATTTACCTCGGTGGGAGTCGACGACAGCGGAATCAAGCGCTATGGCCGTGGATCTTAGATGGTTGGCTCCTGGCCGCGCAGGTGTCCGAAGAGTGGGGTGCCGGAGGCAGTGATCTTGTCTTTGCCGCCGACGATGTCGATATGAGCCGCGGCATGCCGGGGAACCGGGAGCCGTGGCGCAGGCTCGCTGCTCTCAAGAGGCGGCGGCATGCCACCTCGCGCCAAGTGCCGCGGGAACCCTGTCCGCTCATGTAGGCCGAACTGTGCCGGACAGCGAGATGGATCACGCTATGCGCGACATTCTCCCCGCGCTCAGTCCTCTTCCCGCAAAAACGTCACCTGGTTGCTGCCCTCCATCACCCCGCCCCGCCGCCACGCCTCTTCTAGCGCTGGGGACGGAAAGTGCTGTCGGAGGCGGTCGATGTTCTGGAAGCGGAACAGGACGACTGCCTCGTGAGGGTCGTCCATGTTCCGGGTGACGGTCACCGTTTCGAGGCCGAGGGTGGCGCGCTGGGCGTCGAGAGAGTCGAAGGCCTTGCGCCACTGGGTGTAGTCCGTGAACTTCTGGCGGATCAGAAGGAGTGGCATGCCCGGCATCGTAGGCGGAGGAGTGGTCCGTCAGTAGAGGGGCGAAGGGGTGGTCCGCCGTCAGGCCCCCGCCCCATGACACACCTCATACGCGTTCCCCGACCCGCACCAGCACTCCGCCCCCGCCGCCGGCGGCCACGGCACCGCGCGGCCGCGGGCGGCCAGGGTGGTGGCGTACTGGGGGAGGAGGTTCGGGTCGGAGGGTGGGGTGGCTTCGGAGGCGGCGAAGGCTTCGTAGGAGGGGACCGTGCCCGTGACGATGCCGAGGTTCTGGGTGCCCGATGCCGCCAGTTCGCGCAGGGATGCTTCCGTGGACGTCAAGTGGGCTTCGTACGAGGGGTATTCGGATGACAAGGACGGGTACGCCGAGAGGAGTTCCGTGTACTCGGACGATGGCCAGTGCAGTACCGCCACCGGGAACGGGCGGGACAGGGCCTCCCGGTAGTTGCCCAACTCCGCGCGGATGCGGGTGATTTCCGCTTCGAGTTCCGCCGGGTTCTCCGAGCCGAGCGCCCACACCCGTTTCGGGTCGTGGAGTTCGTCCAGGGACACCGACGTGCGGTTGACCTCGTCCGCCAGGCCGTCCCACGCGTCGTGGTCCACGCCCAGGAGGCGGCGGACGCGGTGGCGGCCCAGCAGGAGGGCGTGCTTGGCGAGGGGGATGCCGGTGCCGCCCGCGTCGCGCTCGGCGTCCGGGACCAGGAGCTCCAGCGCCTCCGTGAACGTCTCGTGGGCCTGTTCCAGCTCGTCGTGGGACTCCAGGGACTCCGCCACGATCACCCACGGCGCCGGGTCCCGCGGGGCCGCCGTGCGGACGCCCGTGATGATCGCGCGGGCCTCCGCCTCGTGGCCGTACTCCCAGAGGTTCGCCGCCTTCAAGGCGCGGACCAGGGCCGGGGACTGGAGGTCGCCCTGGAGGCCGGTGCCGGCCAGCAGGTTGTCGTAGAGGGTGGTCGCGCGGTCGCGGGCCTCGGCCAGTTCGTAGTGGGCCGCGGCCTGGACGAGCAGGTGCTCCGCGTCTTCGGGGTACATCGCCGCCGTGCGCTCCAGGCGCTCGGCTTCCGCGACGTGGTTCGCTCGGTCGGTCGTGGGGGTCGGCTCGGCGGGCGTGCCAGGGGTGTCGGGGCGCATGGTGGACACCGTACTGCCGGAACGCGGGCGAAGGACCGGCCCGATCGGGTCGGGCGCCCGTCGCGACCGTGCCGCGGCCCTGGTGACTTCGCGCCCCGCGATCTATCTTGCGCGCGTGCTGCCGCAACGTGTGCAATCCATGCAACGTGGGCGACGTCCGCGCGCCGACCGGCCCGCCGTCGTCGCCCAGGGGCCGACGCCCCGGGCGCCCGTCCGGCGCGCCCTGTGGAACGGCGCCGAGGTCGCCGTCACCCTCGGCGCCGTCGTGCTCCTGCTCGTCGTGCACCAGCTGTGGTGGACCAACAGGGAGGCCAAGGCCGGCGCCGACCGGCAGGTGCGGGCCCTTGAGCGGCAGTGGGGCGGGGACCGGTCGTCCTCCGGGGGCGCCGACTCCCAGGACCGTGGCTCCGAGGGCCGGCCCTCCGAGGACCCCGGCCCCGGCGGCAACGGCTCCTCCGGCGACGCGTCGTCCTCCCAGACCGATCCGCGGTCCGATCCCCGGTCCGCCGCGAGCCACCCGGCCAACGCCCCCGACTGGGACCAGGCCTACGCCATCCTCGGCATCCCCCGCCTCGGCCTCCGCGCCCCCGTCGCCCAGGGCGTCAGCAAGTCCGGGGTCCTCAACCGCGGCTACGTCGGCCACTATCCGGGCACCGCCCAGCCGGGCCGCTCCGGGAACTTCGCGCTCGCCGGGCACCGCAACACCCACGGCGAACCGTTCCGGTACATCAACCGGCTGCGGCGCGGCGACACCCTCACCGTGGAGACGAAGTCCGCCTCGTACACGTACGTCGTCGACAAAACGCTCGCGCAGACCTCGGCCGGGGACGGAGGTGTGATCAATCCCGTGCCGCGCAGCGGCGTCGTGCCGTCGGCCGGGTACAGCGACCCCGGGTACTACATCACCCTCACCACCTGTACGCCCGAGTTCACCTCCAAGTACCGGCTCGTGGTGTGGGGGAAGCTCACCGCCATGCGTCCCCGGTAGCGACCGGCACCCCGGTTAAGCTGCCGTTTCGTGAACAAACGGCCCCATCTGCTCTGGCTCCTCGTCCCCTTCGTGCTCTACATCGGCGCGCTGCCCTTCGTGAACCGCGTCGAACCCGTCGTGTTCGGGCTGCCGTTCCTGTTCGTGTGGTTGCTCGGGGCCACGCTGCTCACCCCCTTCGCCGTCTGGCTCACCTGGCGCGGTGACCACGCGATGCGTGAGGCCGCGAAGTGAGCAACGCCGCCGTCGCCACCACCCTCTTCGGCGTCTTCATGGTCGCCACCGTCGGCCTCGGACTGCTCGCCGTGCGCGGGCGCGGCAGCGGGGGCGGGCTCGCCGAGTGGTCCGTGGGCGGGCGGTCGCTGGGGGCCGTCTTCGTGTGGGTGCTGATGGCGGGGGAGGGGTACACCAGCTTCAGCTACCTGGGCGCCGCCGGGTGGGGGTACAACTACGGCGCCCCGGTGCTGTACGTCGTCGCCTACATGTCCTGCGGGTACGCCATCGGGTACGTCGTCGGGCCGCTGCTCTGGTCGTACGCGCGGCAGCACGGGCTCGTGAGCATCACGGACATGGTGGCGCACCGGTACCGCAGGCCCTGGCTCGGCGCCGCGGTCGCGGTCCTCGTCACCGTGTTCCTGCTCCCGTACATCCAGTTGCAGATCACGGGCATGGGCGTCGTCGTCTCGACGATCTCCTACGGTGCCGTCAGCCTCAACTGGGCCTACTTCGTCGGCTTCGCCGTCACCACGCTGTTCGTGGTCGTGAGCGGGTTGCGGGGGAGCGCGTGGGTGTCGGTGATGAAGGACCTGCTCGTCATCGTCACCCTCGCCTTCCTGGCCTTCTATGTGCCGCTGCACTACTTCGACGGCTACGGGCCGTTCCTCGACCGGCTCGTCGAGGAGAAGAGTGCCTGGCTCACCCTTCCCGGGAGTGGTGGATCGCCGTACGGGGAGGGGTGGTTTGCCACCACGACCTTCCTCAACGCCCTCACCGTCGTCATCTTCCCGACCACCGTCGCCGGATATCTGGGCGCGCGCAGCGCCGACGCCCTGCGGCGCAACGCGATGTGGCTGCCCGCGTACAACGTGCTGCTGTTCGTGCCGATGTTCCTCGGGATGGCGGCGCTGTTCGTCGTACCAGGCCTCACCGGGGCCGACTCGAACCTCGCGCTGTTCAAGCTCGTCGTCGACTCGCTGCCCGCGTGGGTCGTGGGGATCGTCGGGGTCGCGGCGGCGCTGTCGTCGATCGTGCCGATGGCCGTGTTCATGCTGGTCATCGGGACGATGTGGGGGAGCAGCGTCTTCTCCCTCGTGCCGCGGTGGCGGGGGTCCTCCCCGGCGCAGAAGACCGGGGCGCAGGCCGTCGTCGTGATCGCCGGCTCGCTCGCGCTCGTCCTCACGTACGCCGCGCCCAACACCCTCGTACGGCTCTCCCTCATCTCGTACGAGGGGATGGCGCAGCTCGTGCCGATGCTGTTGGTGGGGCTCGTGTGGCGGCGGCTGAGTCTCGCCGGTGCGCTGAGCGGGCTCGTGGTGGGCGTCGGGGTGGTGTGCGGGCTCGTGTTCAGCGGGCACGATCCCGTGTTCGGGGTGAACGCCGGGATCGTGGCGCTCGCCGTGAACCTCGTCGTGACGCTGGTCGTGACGTACGCGCGTCCCGCCGACCGGGACGAGCGGGCGGACGAGGACGTACTGGCGCGGGATCCGGTCGGGGCGGCGGGGTAGCCGCTCCCACCGGGCACCGGGCGGCGCGCGCTCGGGAGAACTCCCTTACCGGAAGCGCATTCAGGGCCGCTCGGGCACCGGCCGCCGCTCCCGCAGCGCGAGCAGCAGGAACGCCGCCGCCAGTGCCAGCACCGCCGATGCCGCGAGCGCCGCGTTCGTGCCCTGGTCCAGGGCGTGGCGCGTGGTCCCGGTGGACGTGGCGAGCGCGATCATCAGGGCCACGCCCGCCGCCGAACCGATGTACCGGGACGTGTTGTTGGCGCCCGAGCCCATCGCCGCCCGGTCGGCCGGCACCGAGTCGACCGCGAGCAGCGGCAGCGCGGCGTTCAGCAGGCCGCTGCCGATGCCGGAGACGACGAGGCCCGGCAGCAGGCGCCGCCAGTCGCCGGAGCCGGCCGCGCCCAGCATCGTCGCGACGGCCAGCGCGTGCAGGGCGAAACCGGCGGCGAGCTGGTGGCGCGGCGAGACGCGGCCCGCGAGGCGCCTCACCTGGAGCGCCACCACGAACGACGTCCCTGACCAGAGCACGAACAGGCCCGCCGTGCCCATCGCCGTCACGCCCATCGTGTGCTGCACGAGCGTGGGGACGTAGCTGAAGAGCGCCACGACGGCGAAACCGGTGAAGAACGCACCGGCCGTCGACGCCAGGAAGAGCGGGCGGCGCAGCAGGGACAGGTCGATCATGGGCGTGCGGCTGCGGCGCTCGATGACGGCGAACGCCGTCAGGAGGACGGCCGTCGCCGCGAGCAGGACGCCGACGGGGGCGCGCAGCCAGCCGTCGCGGCCGAGGGTGAGCGCCGCGAGGAGCGCGACCAGGGCGAGGCCGAGGGTGAGGGCGCCGGGCAGGTCGGGGCGGCCGCCGCGCGGAGAACGGGATTCGGTGAGCGCCCGGGGCGCGAGGACCGCGACGACGACCGTGGCCAGGGCCAGGACCCCGTACGCCCAGCGCCAGTCGGCCAGGTCCGTGACCGCGCCCGCGAGGACCGGGCCGAGCGCGATGCCGCCGCTGACGAACGCGCCCCAGACCCCGGTGGCCCGCACCCGGCCCGCCGGGCTCGGGAACGCGTGCACCAGCAGGCCCAGGCTCGCGGCCAGGATCGCCGCCGACGCCGCGCCCTGCGCGATCCGGGCGAGCGTGAACAGGAGGGTGTTCGTGGCGAGCGCGCCGAGCGCGGTCGTGACGGCGAGCAGGGCGGTGCCGAGGACGAAGGCGCGGCGCCGCCCGTAGTCGTCGGCGAGGCTGCCCGCGACCAGGAGCAGCGCGGCGAGGCCGAGCGGGGTGCCGTTGAGGAGCCAGGCCTGGGCGGAGAGTCCCGTGTGCAGGGACGCGGCCGTGTCGGAGAGCGTGATCATCGGCGCGGTGTACGTCATCAGGGCCACGGCCGTCGCCGCGCTCGTGACGGCGAGGGTGGCGGTGGGGCGGGGCGGCGCCGCCGTCGGGGAGGCGGTGTCGCGCGGCGCCTGGGTGCGTACGGGCTGTGGCTGTGGCATGGGTGGACCCATCCAGTCTCAGGGCTCAGGTTCAGTGAATGAACCAACCGGGTCCGACGAACGTAGCACGGTAGGTTCGGTCACTGAACCGAGAAGCTGGAAAGTGGCTACAGTGGGGGCATGGCTCTCGGCAAGGACTACGCGTCGCAGGAGTGCTCGCTCGCCCGCGCACTGGAGATCGTCGGCGAGCGCTGGACGCTGCTCGTCGTGCGCGACGCGCTCTACGGAGTGCGCCGCTACAACGACTTCCTCGTCCACCTCGGCATCCCGCGCGCCGTCCTCGCCTCCCGGCTCCAGGCGCTCACCGCCGCCGGAGTCCTGGAGAAGCGGCAGTACCAGGACGCGCCGCCGCGCCACGAGTACGTCGTGACCCGGCACGGGCGCGGGCTGTGGCCCGCGGTGCGGGCGCTCGGCGCGTGGGGCCGGGAGATCCCGGGGGCGCTGCCGATGCGCGAGTTCCGGCACGCCGCGTGCGGGACGCCGCTCGGGGTCGTCGGCGAGTGCGCGACGTGCGGGGGCGGGCCGGTCGAACTGGAGGACGTCGAGATGCTGCCGGGCGCCGGGCTCGACCCCGACCCCGCCGATCCGGTCAGCCGGGCGCTGCTCGAACCGCGACGCCTCCTCCAGCCGGTCGTGACCGAGCCTGTATAACTGGCAGGACGAACCGACCGCACGAGCGGCGAGAGGAGGCAGGCACATGGCACGCACGACCAGCGGCATCACGGCGCTCCGGCCCGTCGCCCTGCTGCTCTTCGTCCTCCTCGGCTCGGCGCTCGTCGACACCGGCAGCTTCGTCGGCGCCGTCGCGCTCGCCGCGACCGCCGCCGCGGGCTCCGCGCTCGCCGCCTGCGCCGTCCTCGCCGCGCGCTCCGCGCCCACCGTGCCGCGCACCCGCGTACGCACCGCGATCCGCGACCGCGAGCGGCGCACCGCGTTCCTGCCACAGCGCGATCCCGACGCCTCCGGCCGCCCCAGGCCCCGAGCACCCGGACGTCCCGTCCCGACGGCCCGCTGAACCCGTCCCGGGTTCGCGGTCCGTCACGCCGACTCAGCTCTTCCTGATTCCGGCACGACGAGACCCCCGGAGGGCTCACCCATGTCGTCGTTCATGTCCGTTTTCGCCAGCCTGGTCGAGCACCTCGCCGACCTTCTCCAGCCGCTGCTGCACGCCTCCGCGACCGCCGCCGCGATCGTCCTGTTCACCGCGTTCGTACGCCTCCTCGTGCACCCGCTGTCGCGGGCCGCGGCGCGCGGGCAGCGGGAGCGGGCCAGGCTCCAGCCGCGCATCGCCGAACTGCGCAAGAAGCACAAGAAGAACCCCGAGGAGATGCAGAAGGCCATCATGGCGCTGCACCGCGAGGAGAAGGTCTCCCCGCTGACCGGCTGCCTGCCGATGCTCTTCCAGATGCCGGCGTTCTTCCTGCTCTACCACCTGTTCTCCAACAGCAGCATCGGCGACGAGCCGAACGCGCTGCTCGGCCACACCCTCGGCGCGGCCCCGCTCGGCGGCCGGTTCCACGACGCGCTCGCGCACGGCGGGCTCTTCGGGGAGCAGGGGCTCGTCTACGTGGCGCTGTTCGCGCTCGTCGCCGTCGTCGCGACCTTCAACTACCGGCGCACGAAGCGCCAGATGGCGCAGGCGCCGGGGCCACAGGGCGACCAGCCGGTGCCGGGCATGGCGGCGATGGGCAAATTCATGCCGCTGATGTCCTTCTTCACCCTGTTCACGGTGGCCTTCGTGCCGCTCGCCGCCGCGCTGTACGTCGTCACGTCGACGACCTGGAGCTCCATCGAGCGGGCCGTCCTCTACCGGGACATGCCGTACGCGGGCGGGGCGGCGGCCGCGCCCGCGCTCTGAGGCCACGCTGAGCGGCGGGGCGGGTCCAGTCCGTGAACGAGGTATTGCGGACTGGACGTTCTCCTTGGAGGATCGACCAGTCCTCCGATGGCTGCACGCCGCACCGGGCCGTGGAGGCTCCTCCTACTGCAGAGGGAGTTACACCATGAAGCTGCTCCGAGTCGGTCCCGCCGGAGCCGAGCGCCCCGCGCTGCTCGACGCCGACGGCACCCTGCGCGACCTGTCGGAACTCGTCACGGACGTCGACGCGGCGCTGCTCGCGGACGACGCCGCGCTGGAGCGCGTACGGGCCGCCGCCGCGTCCGGGAGCCTTCCCGCCCTCGACGCGTCGGGGCTGCGGGTCGGCCCGCCGGTGGGCCGGATCGGCAAGGTCGTGTGCATCGGGCTGAACTACCACGACCACGCGGCGGAGACCGGCGCCGAGCCGCCCGCCGAGCCGGTCGTGTTCTTCAAGGCGGCCGACACGGTGGTCGGGCCCGACGACACGGTGCTCGTGCCGCGCGGCTCCGTGAAGACGGACTGGGAGGTCGAGCTGGCCGTCGTCATCGGCCGCACGGCCCGCTACGTCGACTCCCACGAGGCGGCGCTCGCGTGCGTCGCCGGATACGCGGTGGCGCACGACGTGTCCGAGCGCGAGTTCCAGATCGAGCGCGGCGGCACCTGGGACAAGGGCAAGAACTGCGAGACGTTCAACCCGCTCGGCCCGTGGCTCGTGACCGCCGACGAGGTCCCGGACCCGCAGGCGCTCGGCCTGCGCCTGTGGGTGAACGGCGAGCTGAAGCAGGACGGCACCACGGCCGACCAGATCTTCCCGGTCGCCGAAGTGGTCCGCTACGTCAGCCAGTTCATGACGCTGTACCCCGGCGACGTCATCAACACCGGGACCCCGGCGGGGGTGGCGATGGGGCAGCCCGAGCCGAAGCCGTATCTGCGGGCGGGGGACGTGGTCGAGCTGGAGATCGACGGTCTCGGGCGGCAGCGGCAGGAGTTGAAGGGGGCGTAGGCCCCGTCGGCGGCGGTCGGCGTTCCCGGTCTGCCGGGAGCGCCGACGCGGCATGATGGCGTCGTGCGACTGACAGCGGTCGAAGCCGCGCTCACCGGCGCGGCGCTGGGGTCCCTCACCACGTTCTGCACGGCGTGGTTCATCCAGCGCGCCACGGCTCGGCGCGAGCACGACGGCCGCGTCTGGGAACGACGGCGGGCGGTGTACGACGACACGGTGGTCGTGATGCACCGGATCGGGCGGCTGCGCGACGAGGTCGAGGACACCGGCAGGATTCCCCCGCGCCCCGCCGGCGCCCCGGATCCGCTCGGCGACATGGTCCCCGTGGTCGCCCGCATGGACATCTACGGAACCGACGCGCTGCTCCAGGCCTGCGAGGAGGCCTCGGAGGCGATGGACGGCTGGCACTGGGCATGGGGCGTGTGGACCAGGCAGCGCGAGACCAACCCCCGGCGCAGCAGGACCGACCCGCTGTGGGTGAAATTCCTGGACGCCGTGCAGAGATCGAAAGCGGCTGAGAGCCGGGTCATCGAGCTGTTGCGGGCCGAATTGCATTCCGCACGGCCGCCCAAGTGGTGGAAGGTGCGGGAGAGACGGGAATGGCGGCAGAGGCGGAACTGAACGGCGGTCTCCGATTTCCTTCCGGCATATTCGCCAAGAAGTGCCGACAATCCGGCGCCGCTGAAACCGTTCCTGGCTACCATGGCGTCTTCCGGGCGAAAGCGGGGGTCGCTCCGGGGCAGGACGGGGGCCCGTGGTGCACGACGAGTTCTTCATCGAAATCTTCCGGAACGACTGCCGTCTGGGTTCGGGCGTACGGCTCACCCGGGACTTCGCTCTCACCGCGGCGCACTGCCTCGACAAGGGTGAGCTCGAGGACGCGGTTCCGGTGCGGCTGCGGCTGCCGGACGGCAAGCATGTCCGGGGGGAGGTCCAGGACCACGACGAACTGTCCGACCTCGCGCTGCTCAGGATCGTCTTCCACCGGGACGAGGACATCCAGTTGCCGGGTGTGTGCTTCGACGTCGCCTCCGAGGGCGAGCTGTGGCAGGCGACCCACCAGCCTCCGGACAACGGACAGGTCCTGGCCGGTACGGTCGCCGAGGTCGCCGGCCTGTACCGGCGGACGACCGAGGGAGCCGAGATCAGCGCCCTGCGTCTGCTCTGTCACCAACCCCCGGACGACTACCGCAAGTTCGCCGGCAGCCCAGTGGAGCGCGGCGACCCCTATCACCCGCCCGTCGTCCTCGGGCTCATCGTCAAGCGCCGGTCGGGAGCGGCACCCCCGGAGTCGGTCCACGCGGGCACCGTGCGGGAGGCCGTCCGACGGTTCGAGTGCTTCCGCATCGAGGACCTGGGCCGGGAGCCGTATCCCAGGTCCGTGAGCCCGTACCGGGTGGAGCCCATCGAGTCGGCGCACGAGCCGGACATCAGGGCCGCCGTGCGCAAGGCCCTCGACGAGGCGGGCTACTCGGCCCTGGTGCGACCGCAGTGGAAGCGCCGCTGACCACACCCTGGCCGGCAGCGGTCCGGCGGTATCCCAGGAGGGACCATGACCACGACCGAGAACCTGGACGACGCCATAGCGGCCGCCGAGGAAATGCTCCTGGCGCCCACCGAGCCGCGCAGAAGCGACAAGGACAGCCTCGCGGACCGGGTGAAGAACGTCGCCAGGCCGCAGCACCCCGCCGCCTGGCCACAGGACTCCGCCGAGCGCCTCACACATCTCGCCAAGCTGCTCGGCGCGCTCCGCATGAAGACCCTCTCCTTGTCCGTGGTGGGCATGACGCTGCGGCACATGGAGATCTCGGAGGCGGACGACGAGGTGTACACGGCCTCCGTCTGGAACGAACTGGGAGCGCTGCTCGCCGAGCACGGAGAGCTCGAACGGTCCAAGCTCATCCTGTGCTGCGCCCTCAACCGGGCGAAGCGGGGCAGCGGCGTCCCCGACCGCGGCCGGATCCTGGCCAACCTGGGAGCGGTGAGCCTGCGCATGGGGGACGTCGCGGACGCCGATGTCTGGGCCGACAAGGCGCTGCGCGAACTGGACACGTGCGGCGACGAGGACCACGAGGCACGGATGATCGCGGACTGGGTGCGGCTGGAGGTCGCCAGGTCCGGTACGGACATCACCCGGCTCGGCGCCGCGATCGACGAGTTCGACCGGTCCGCCGATGTCGTCATCCGCCGCAAGGGCGGCGCCCACCCCACGGCCATCGCCGCGCGACGTGCCCTCGCCACGGCGAAGTCCGAGACGGCGGCCGCGACGCACGACGTGGGGCGCGGCGAGCAGGGGCTGGGCGAGATGGAGATCGTCAAGCTGAACGCGGCCGCGCTGCTCGGGGCCCGCCACCGCGAGACCATCGTCGCCCAAGCGGCCCTGGCCGTCGCCGAGTTCGAGGCGGCGAGCGGAAGTTCGGGCAGCCCGCCGCGCCGCAAGCGAGCCGTGGCCCTGCTGGAGTTGGCCGAACAGGCGGCGGTGGACGTGCTGGGACGTGGCCATACGCAGACCCTCGCCATCCGGGAGGCGCTGGCCCATCTGCGGGCGGCCACCGTCGAGCCCGACGATCTGCCCTACCTCATCGACTACACCTACACGCCCCAGGAGAACGACCTGCGCAATGCCGCGAAGCGGGCGGCCATTGAGGCGGAGGACAACGTCATCCGTCTCATCGCTCAGGCCGGAGCCTCCTATTTCCTGGGCGACCTGGACATCTTCTACTGGCAGATCAGGGCCGCCCTGCGGCGCGGAACGCTTTTCCACGTGATTCTCGGCAGCCCCTGGAACCCGCTCGCCACATCCCGGGGCCATGCCAGGGACGCGGAGCGCGCCGGTGAGGACATCGTGGCGAGGGTGAAGGCGGGCGACTACTACCTGAAGACGTATCGACCCGTCATCCGCTCCTATCTGGCGCTGCGCGACGAGTTCCCGGGCAAGGTGGAGCTGAAGCTGACCAACATCGATCTGCCCGGTTCGACCCTGCTCACCTCGGAAGTGAGCTTCTTCGAGCCGTACACCACCATGAATCTGGACGACAGGACGCGCCGTGGCCTGAGGGCCTTCGAGCAGAAGTTCCTCAAGGACAGCCAGTACCACGTGGACAGCCTGGCCGATTTCCTGAAGGACTGGGCGCAGGCCAGCACGTGGGAGCACTTCGGGGTGCACGAGGAGGAGCACAAGAACCGGTTGCGGGCGCTGGCGGCCACGCAGTCCGACGACCGGCTGAGCAAGCGGAACGACGAGTCGGACGGCGACGGGTTCACAGACGGTGCAGGGCGCCGGTCCTGATGCTCCCGAGCACGTCGACCGAGCCGACGAAGAGCTCGTCGGGCAGCGCGTCCAGCGGCCAGAACTCCCAGCGCAGGCATTTGTCCGGCTCGCGTACGCGGATGTCGCCCGTGTAGTCGATGACCTCCACGCCGATCTGCATGTGGTGGTTCGCGGCCGGGTCGGGGTCGGTGACACAGACGACCCGCAGTTCCAGGGCGTGGACGCCCGTCTCCTCGGCCAACTCCCGTCGGGCGGCCCCCGTCAGGGACTCGCCCACCTCAAGATGTCCGCCGGGGAGCCCCCAGGTGCCGGCCCCGAAGCAGTTGGTTCGCAGGCCGAGCAGGACGTCGTCGTCACGGCGGACGATGGCCTGGACGCCTACGCGTACGTTTCGGGTCATCAAAGACTCCTCACGCATCGGGGTACGTACCGTCGAAGTTCTCGGCGTTGCGTGACGGGACGATCAGTTCGGCGGGGTGCAGTGTCCCCGCGTCCAGCCTCTCGAAGAGATTCCCCTCCCTGCGTTCCCCACTCTCGTCCACGACGACGATCTCGCAGTCCGGGTCGATGAAGAAGTAGCTGCCCGTGCGTGTGGAGTTGCGATAGACGCGCAGCGGTACTCCGCGCTGGGCGGCGGCCTCACGGCACCGGTCGACGACCGACTCGAACTCGTCGTCCCCGACGGAGAGCCAGTCCCGGTTGTCCGCACCGTAGTTGGTCTCGGACATCTGGTAGACCTTCCACACGTCCGGCAGCGAGGCGTCGTCCTCGATGAGGTCGAGGACGCCCGGCGCCCCCTTCGTGTTGAGGCGCGTGACGACCGTGCCCAGCTTCACGCGGACGTGCTGATGGTTCTTGCGGACCTCCCTGAGAAGGCCGAGAGCCTTGTCGCGGTGGGGTGCGACGCCGGTGCGCAGAAGCCTGTGCTCGGCCTCGTCCCGGGACTCCAGCGGCAGGGCGATCCACGAGAGGTGGGGCAGCACCTTCTCCATGGCGCGCAGCGGGGCGAGGCCGTTGGTGCTGAGAACGACGCGCGGGCATCGCCCGTCCGCCAGCGGCGCGCTCAGCGTCCGGACCAG
Organism: Streptomyces sp. BYX5S; assembly: GCF_054724165.1. Lineage (NCBI taxonomy): Bacteria > Bacillati > Actinomycetota > Actinomycetes > Kitasatosporales > Streptomycetaceae > Streptomyces > Streptomyces sp. BYX5S. The sequence continues at coordinate 940,791 of NZ_CM138829.1, forward strand.
ATCCCGGAGGTAGGGCAGCAGGGTGGGCTCGCCGCCCGAGATGACGACGCCCTGCACGCCTCCGGCCCGAAGGACGGAGGCGACTCGCAGGGCGTCGTCCTGGCCCATGGTCTCGACCTCGTGGCGCGGGCCGAAACAGAAGGGGCAGCTGAGATTGCAGCGGCCGATGGGGCGCAGATCTACGAAGGGGGGCAGCTGCATGGGGACATAGAAGCGCAGCCGGGGTGTGAGGCGGACGCTTTTGTTAAGAGTTCACTCGGGTGAGGAGTGGGACCCCTCGCCCGCGACGAAGCGTTCCAGGGCTTCCACCACCAGTTTGTGGTCCTCCACCTGCGGCAGGCCCGACACCACCACCGTGCCGACGACGCCCGCCCCGCGCACCGTGAGGGGGAACGCTCCGCCGTGGGCCGCGTAGGTGTCCGGGTCGAGGCGGGAGGCGGCCTCGAACGTCGTGCCCTTGGCGCGGAAGCGGCTGCCGACCAGGTACGACGAGGCGTGGTAGCGCTCGACGACGCGGCGTTTGCGGGTGATCCAGGCGTCGTTGTCCGGGGTCGAGCCCGGCAGGGCCGCGTGGAAGAGCTGCTGGCCGCCGCGGGTGATGTCGATGGCGACGGGGGCCTCGCGTTCGCGGGCGAGGTCGACCAGGAGGTTGCCGAGGGTCCAGGCGTCGTCGTACGTGAAGGAGTTCAGTACGAGGCGGCGTTCCTGGGCCTCCAGTTCCGGGATCTGCGGGGCGCCCTCGGGGTTCGTCACAGGGTCACCACCTTGGCGTCGCGGGCCGAGACACGGGCCGCTTCGAGGACGTCGAGCGCGTCGGCGGCCTGCGTGGCGGGGACCGGGTTGGGGGCGCCGTCGCGCAGGGCCGCGGCGATGGCGGCGTAGTACGCGGGGTAGTCGCCGTCGGCCGTCGGCAGCGGGCGGCCGCCGCCGGTGAGGGGGGACTCGCCGGAGCCGACGCGGCCCCACAGGGACTCGGACTCCACGCCCCACGGCTTGCCCTCCGCCGGGCGCTTGCCGTCGCGCAGAGCCGCCTCCTGGGGGTCGAGGCCGTACTTGACGTAGCCGGCCTGCGAGCCGAGGACGCGGAAGCGCGGGCCGAGCTGGGCCGTGGTGGCGGAGACGTAGAGGTGCGAGCGGACGCCGTTCGCGTGGGTGATCGCGATGAACGTGTCGTCGTCGGCCTCGGCGCCGGGGCGGCGCACGATCGACTCGGCGTAGACGGAGACGGCGGGGCCGAACAGGACCAGGGCCTGGTCGACGACGTGGCTGCCGAGGTCGTACAGCAGGCCGCCGATCTCCTCCGGGTCGCCGGACTCGCGCCAGCCGCCCTTCGGCTGCGGGCGCCAGCGCTCGAAGCGGGACTCGAAGCGCCAGATGTCGCCCAGCTCGCCGTCGGCGAGGAGCTTCTGGAGCGTCAGGAAGTCGTTGTCCCAGCGGCGGTTCTGGAAGACCGACAGCAGGACGCCCTGCTTCTCGGCCAGCTCCGCGAGCTCGCGGGCCTCGGCCGCGGTGCCCGCGAGCGGCTTGTCGACGACGACCGGGAGGCCCGCCGCCATGGCGGCCTTCGCGAGCGGTACGTGCGTCTTGTTCGGGGAGGCGATGACGATCAGGTCGAGCTCGTCCGCGTGCGCCCACAGTTCGTCGGGGGAGGAGACGAAGCGCAGGTCGTCGCCGTGCTCGGCGCGGGCCTGGGCCTGGCGCTCGGGGTTCGAGGTGACGACCGTGTCGAGGGTCAGGCCCTCGGTCGCGGCGATCAGCGGGGCGTGGAAGACGGAGCCCGCCAGGCCGTAGCCGACCAGGCCCACGCGGAGAGCAGCACTCGTACCAGTCATGCCCCCACTTAAGCAACGGTGTTGCCAAAGTGCAAGCGCGGGGGACAATGGGCTGGTGACAGCACACGTGAGGAGGACCATGGCCGCGACGGTGGGCGCGAACCTGAGCGCCCTGCGCGGGCACAACGCGGCGCTCGTGCTCGATCTGCTGCGGACGGCGGGGGAGGACGGGATAAGCCGCCTGGAGCTCGCCGAGCGCACGGGGCTGACCCCGCAGGCCGTCAGCAAGATCACGGCGCGGCTGCGGGGCGACGGTCTCGCCGTGGAGGCGGGGCGCCGGGCGTCCACGGGCGGCAAGCCCCGGACCGTGCTGCGGCTGCTGGCGGGGGCCGGGCACGCGGTGGGCCTGCACCTGGACCGCGACGAGCTGCGCACGGTGCTCGTCGATCTGTCCGGGGCGGTGGTGGCGGCGCGGCGCGCTCCGCTCGATCTCGGGGCGGGCGCCGACGCGGTGCTGGGGGCCGCGGCCTGCGAGGTGGACTCGTTGCTGGACGCGGACGGCGGGCGCAGCGTGCTCGGGGTGGGGGTCGCGGTGCCGGGGCCGCTGGACCACGCCGAGGGGGTGCTGCACCGGGTCACGGGGTTCGCGCAGTGGGACGGGTTCCCGTTGCGGGACGCGCTCGCGGAGCGGCTCGGGCTGCCGGTCGTCGTGGACAAGGACACGAACGCGGCGGCGCTCGGGCTCGCGCTGGCGCTGGAGGGCGAGGCGGAGCCCTCCTTCGCGTACCTCCACCTCGGTACGGGGCTGGGGGCGGGTCTCGTGCTCGACGGGGCGCTGTACCGGGGCGCGCGGACCGGCGCGGGGGAGTTCGGGCACCAGGTGATCCAGCTGGACGGGCCGGTGTGCGGGTGCGGGAACCGGGGGTGCATCGAGGCGCTCTGCCTCGCGGCGGTCGGCGAGGGCGCGGAGCGGGGGCTCGACGAGGCGGCGCGGGTGCTGGGGGAGGGGGCGGCGAACCTGGTGAGCCTGCTCGACATCGACGCGGTGGTGCTGGGCGGGCGGACCGTCGCGGCGCACGAGGAGCGGTTCGTCCGAGGGGTGCGGCGGGTCGTCGCGGCGCGCGCCCAGCGGGAGGGCGGCGGCCCCGCGATCCCCGTGCGGGCGGCCCCCGGCGGCGACACCCTCGCGGTGGAGGGCGCGGCCCACATGGTGCTGGCGCCCCTGTACGGACGCGCTCCCGCGAGCGGGCGGAGGTAGCGGTTGCCGGTCGGCGCGGGGTGCCGAGGGTCTGCGTCGTGGTCGGCGCCCGTCGTCCCCGTTGCGCGGCACCGTGCGCCGCCTTGCCCACCCTGCCGCCCCTGGCGGCAGATTGCCCAAGGCGGGCCGTGACCGGCGGCAGCGTGCCCGTGGCGGTCGCCCTTTCGAGCCCCTCCGGCGATTGAGGAGCGGGGTCCGGGGTGGCGCCCCGGGGGTGGCGCCCCGGCGCAGGTGATCCGCTCCGGGGCGGGGCCCCGGGGGTGGCGCCCCCGGCGCAGGTGATCCGCTCCAAAGCGGAGCTCCGTGGTGGCGCCCCCGGCGCCGGGGATCCGCCACCCGAGGGAGCCGCTCGGGGTGTCGCGGCGTACGCACCCCACCCGCCCCACCCGCGATGGAAGGGTTCTGGCCCACGACTGTCGGTCAAGTCCGCGACCAGCAAAGGCCCTCCATGCGACTGATGCGACCGCGCCGCCCGCTCACCCTCGGCGTCACCGCCACCGCCGCCCTCGCCCTCGCGACCGCCACCCCCGCACCGGCCACCGCCACCGCGGACACCGGCACCAGGGCCTGCGCCGCCGACCGCGGCGGCGACTTCCCGATCGACACCCGTATCGACGAGGGCCCCACCACCTACCACCCCGGCGCCGCCGCCCGGCACTTCACGCTCGACCTCACCAACACCACCGCCTCCCGCTGCGCCGACCTCCACCCCGTCCTCGTACTGGTCGACCAGGAACGGGCGTTGACCCCCCGGCGCATCCGCCTCGAATTCCGGGACGGCGCCCGCTGGCGTCCCGTCGACTTCGAGCGGACCGAGGCCCGCGAGAACGTCGGCGTCTTCGCCGGCTTCCCGGGGTTCTCGGTCGGCGCGGGCGAGACCGTCACCGTCGATGTACGCCTCGCGTTCGCTGACGGCGCCCGCTCCGGCCGGGTCGTCGCGAACGCCGCGCTCGTCCGCCGCAGGGACGACGACGGCGACTGGGTCGGCGAGTCCGACGACTACCCGTTCACCATCGAGGAGTCCCCCGCCGCCCCGGCCGCCACGGACGAACTCGCCCGGACGGGCACCCAGCGCGCCACGCTCGGGCTGGGCATCGCCTCCGGGGCGCTGCTGCTCGCCGGCGCGGCCCTCGTGGTCGGCGCCCGCCGCCTGCGCGCCGCCGCCCGCTGACCCCACCCGCCGCCAACGGCGTACGCCCCCGAACCGTTCACCCTCGTCTGCGACCATCCCCGCGTGGACTACCCGAACGACCAGGCCCCCGGCGCCCCCGTGCGCGACGGCATCCCCGAGCACGGCCGGATTCCGAAGTACTACGCCGTGAAGGCCCGCATCGCCGCGCTGATCGACGCGTTGGACGAAGGCGCCGCCCTCCCCGTCGAGCGCGAGCTCGCCCTGCGGTACGAGGTCGCCCGCGAGACCGTGCGGCAGGCGCTGCGCGAGCTGCTGCTCGAAGGACGGTTGCGGCGTCAGGGGCGCGGCACCGTCGTCGCGGGCCCGAAACTCGCCCAGCCGCTGTCCCTCGCCTCGTACACGGAAGGCGTGCGCAGACAGGGGCGGCGCCCCGGCCGGACCCTCATCGGCCTCGAACGCTTCCCGTGCCCGCCCGCCCTCGCCGCCGAGACCGGCTTCGAACGCGGCGAACCCGTCTGGCACATGGAGCGCGTCCTCCTCGCCGACGACGAGCGCGTCGGCCTCGAATCGACCTACGTCTCCGTGGCCCGGATGCCGCGCCTCGACACCGATTTCGACCCCGACTCTTCGTTCTACGCCTACGTCCACGACCGCCTCGGCATCGAGTTCGGCTCGGCCGACGAGCGCATCGAGACCGTGCTCGCGACGCCGCGCGAGGCCCTGCTCATCGGCACGCCGCCCGCGCTGCCGATGCTGCTCATCCACCGGATCTCGTACGACACCGGGCGCCGCGCCACGGAACGCGTGCGGACGCTTTACCGGGGGGACCGGTTCTCGTTCACCACGCGTTTGGGCGCGGACGGCTGGTAACTCCCGCTCCCAGGGCGCTGGTTGACCTCCCGATTCTCACCCCAATAACAGAACGGTAACGGGTCTGGTCCAAGCTTGGGTGCCCGTTCACCCTCCCGTTGCCGCGCCGCTCCGCCCGGGACATCCGCCGCCACGAGCGTGGCCGCCGTGAGAGACATCGACCAGAAGCTGAGCGGCATCCGGTTCGACCGGGTGTCGGTCGCGTACGGCGGCACCACCGTTCTCGACTCCCTCGACCTGACCGTCGAGCCCGGCGAGGTGATGGCCCTCCTCGGCCCCTCCGGCTCGGGGAAGACCACCGCGCTGCGCGCCGTCGCCGGGTTCGTGCGGCCCGCGTCCGGCCGGGTGTTCCTCGGCGGACGCGACGTCACCGACCTGCCGCCGCACCGCCGCGGCATCGGCATGGTCGTGCAGAGCTACGCGCTCTTCCCGCACCTGCGCGTCGAGGACAACGTCGCGTTCGGGATGCGCGCGCAGAAGGTGCCCAAGGGCGAGATCCCCGCCCGCGTCGCCGAGGCCCTCGAACTGACCGGCATGGCCGCCTACGCCAAGCGCCACCCGCGCGAACTCTCCGGCGGGCAGCAGCAGCGCGTCGCCATCGCCCGCGCCCTCGCCGTCCGGCCGGGCGTGCTGCTGCTCGACGAGCCGCTGTCCGCGCTCGACGCGACGCTCCGCTCCGGGATGCTCGCCGAACTGGCGCGCCTGCACCGCGAGTTGCCCGACGTCTCGATCCTGTACGTCACCCACGACCAGGTCGAGGCGCTCACCCTCGCCGACCGCATCGCGGTCATGGACCGGGCCCGCCTCCAGGACGTCGGCACGCCGCAGGACCTGTACCGGCGCCCCCGCACCGAGTTCACCGCCTCCTTCGTCGGCAACGCCAACCTCCTCCCGGTGACGGTCGGCACGGACTCCGTCTCCCTCGGGTCGACCGAACTGAAGGTCCCGGCGCCGGGCGACGTGGCCGCCGGGGCCACCGCCACCCTCTGCGTCCGCCCCCACCTCGTCGGCCTCGGCGAAGGCCCCAACTCCCTGACGGGACAGGTGACCGAGGTCCAGTGGCGCGGCTCCACCCACCGCCTCCACGTCGACATCGACGGCCACCGCCTCAAGGCCGACCTGCGCGAACTGCGCGAGCCACCGGCGCTCGGGGACCGGATCACCGTGCACTTCGCACCGGAGGACGCGGTGCTGCTGGCCTCGGGGGTCGCTTCGGAGGTGGCCAGGCATGGCTAGCACGACGCTCGCCGCGCCCCGCCAGGGTGCCACCAAGTCCCGTACAGCACGACGAGGTTGGATATGGGCGCTGCCACCCGTCGCCGCTCTCGCCGTCGTGTTCCTCTACCCCCTCCTCCTCGTCGTTCAGCAGTCCCTCACCCCCGACACCGGCGGCACCTCCCTGGAGCCGTACGCCGATGTCTTCGCTTCCGCCGCGTTCCGCGAGGCGCTCGGCACGACGGTGTGGCTCGCCGTCGGGTCGACCGCGGGCTGTCTCGTCCTCGGGTTCGCGCTCGCGCTGATCGTCGCGTTCGTGCCGTTCCCCGGCGCGAGGGCCGTCGCCCGCTTCATCGACGTCTTCCTGTCCTTCCCGTCGTTCCTGATCACGCTCGCCCTGCTGTTCGTCTACGGGCAGGTGGGCATGGCCAACGGGCTGTGGACGGACGTCACCGGGGCCGCCACCGGACCCTTCCGGTTCCTGACCACGCCGTGGGGCGTGCTGCTCGCCGAGATCACGTACTTCACGCCGTTCGTGATGCGCCCGCTGCTCGCCGCGTTCTCGCAGGTCGAGACGGGACAGCTGGAGGTCGCGGCGTCGCTCGGGGCGCGGCCCGCGCGGATCGTGCGGCAGGTGATCCTGCCGGAGGCGCTGCCCGCGCTCGCCGCCGGCGGCAGCCTCGTCCTCGTCCTTTGCCTCAACGAGTTCGGCATCGTCCTCTTCACCGGCGCCAAGGGCGTCACGACGCTGCCGACCCTCGTCTACAGCAAGGCGATCCTCGAATCCGACTACCCGGGCGCCTGCGTCGTCGCGGTCGTCAACGTCCTTGTCTCCGTGAGCCTTTACGGCCTGTACCGGGTGGTGAGCCGTCGTGCTCGTGCATAGCCGGACCGGCAGGTGGGCCGCCTGGGCCCTCTTCTTCGTCCTGTTCCTGCCCCTCTTCGCCCTTCCGCTCCTCGTCGTCCTCGCCGCGTCCTTCGCCACGAACTGGTCGGGCGCCCTGCCCTCCGGATTCACCGCCGGGCACTACGCGGCGGCCACCCGCGGCGAGTCCCTGTCCGCCCTGACCACCAGCCTCGTCACGGCCGTCACCGCGAGCGTGCTCGCGCTCGTCGTCGGCGGCTGGGCCGCGCTGGCCGCCGCCGCGCTCGGGAAGCGCGGGCGCCGCTTCATGGACGCGCTGTTCGTGCTGCCGGTCGCCGTGCCGTCCGTGGTCGTCGGCCTCGCCGTCCTCGTGGCGTTCTCCCGGCCGCCGATGCTGCTCAACGGCACCCGCTGGATCGTGATCATCGCCCACACGATCCTCGTCACCGCGTTCGCCTACCAGTCCGTCTCCGCCGCCCTCCGGCGCCTCGACCCGGTGTACGAGCAGGCCGCGGCCTCCCTCGGCGCCCGCCCCGCGTACGTGCTGTGGAAGGTGAAGCTGCCGCTGCTGCTGCCGTCCCTGAACGCCGCCGCGGGCCTCTGCTTCGCCCTGTCCATGGGCGAGCTGAGCGCCACGATGATGCTCTACCCGCCGGACTGGATGCCGCTGCCGGTGCGGATCTACGCGGCCACCGACCGCGGCTCCCTGTTCACCGGCTCGGCCGTCGCCGTGGTCCTGATGGCCGCCACGCTGCTCGTCCTGCTGGCCCTCTCACGGATCCGCAGCAAGGCCTCGTACCGCTGAAAGCCCCGCCCTCACAACGGAGTTCACCACGTCATGCGCAAGAACACGCTCACCACCCTCGGCGCCCTGACCGGCAGCCTCGCCCTCGCCGCGACCCTCACCGGCTGCGGCGGCAGCTCCGCCGCCGCCGACAAGAACGTCGTCACCGTCTACAGCGCCGACGGCCTCAAGGGCGAGAACGGCGACGGCTGGTACGACAAGGTCTTCGAGGACTTCACCAAGGAGACCGGCATCAAGGTCGAGTACGTGGAGGGCGGCTCCGGCGAGATGGTGCAGCGCGCCGTCCGCGAGAAGGTCAACACCCAGGCCGACGTTCTCGTCACCCTGCCCCCGTTCATCCAACAGGCCGACGAGAAGGGCCTGTTGGCGGCGTACAAGCCGAAGGGGTCCGAGCATGTCGACGGCGCCGACAAGTCGGCCGACGGCACCTGGACGTCCGTCGTGAACAACTACTTCGGCTTCGTCTACAACAAGAAGGAGCTGAAGACCCCGCCCACCACCTGGGAGCAGCTCCTCGACGCGAAGTTCCGGAACAAGCTCCAGTACTCCACGCCCGGCGTCGCGGGCGACGGCACCGCCCTGCTCGTCAAGGCCATGCACGACTTCGGCGGCACGGAGCAGGCCATGGCCTACCTGAAGAAGCTCCAGGCCAACAACGTCGGCCCGTCCGCCTCCACCGGCAAGCTGGCGCCCAAGGTCGACAAGGGCGAACTCCTCGTCGCCAACGGAGACGTCCAGATGAACTACGCCCAGGCCAAGGACATGCCGAACCTCGGCATCTGGTTCCCGAGGAAGGGCTCCGGAGGCGCGGGCAGGCCGACCTCCTTCGCCCTGCCGTACGCGGGCGGCCTCGTGAAGAACGCCCCGCACACCGCCAACGGCAAGAAGCTCCTCGACTTCATGCTCGCCGCGAAGCAGCAGCGGGCCGTCAGCTCCGTCGGCGGCGGCTTCTCCTCGCGCGCCGACGTGCAGGCCACCGACGCGGACGCCGTCGCACTCGCCAAGATCATGGACGGCGTGCAGGTCTTCGAGCCGGACTGGACCGACGTCGCGAAGAACCTCCGGAGCTACGTCGACGCCTGGAAGACGGCGACCGGCAGCTGAGCGACCGGCCGCCCGCGCACGTTCCTCAGACCAGGTCGACGAGGTCCGCGATCGAGTCGACCACCTCGGTCGGCCGGAACGGGAAACGGTCTATGTCCGACTGGCCGGTGAGCCCGGTCAGCACGAGATACGTCGTCATCCCGGCCTCCAGACCCGCGAGCACGTCCGTGTCCATCCGGTCGCCGATCATGGCGCTGGACTCCGAGTGCGCCCCGATGGCGTTGAGCCCCGTCCGCATCATCAGCGGATTGGGCTTGCCCACGAAGTACGGGTCCTTGCCGGTCGCCTTGGTGATCAGCGCGGCCACCGACCCCGTCGCGGGCAGCACACCCTCCGTGGACGGGCCCGTGTTGTCGGGGTTGGTGGCGATGAACCGGGCCCCGCCGTTGATCAACCGGATCGCCTTCGTGAGCGCCTCGAACGAGTACGTACGGGTCTCGCCGAGGATCACGAAGTCGGGGTCGGAGTCGCTGAGGATGTACCCGGCCTCGTGCAGCGCCGTCGTCAGACCGGCCTCGCCGATCACGTACGCCGTACCGTTCGGCCGCTGGCTGTCGACGAACCGGGCGGTCGCCAGGGCCGAGGTCCAGATGTTCTCGACCGGCACCTCCAGACCGATCCGGTTGAGGCGGGCGTGCAGGTCACGGGCCGTGTAGATGGAATTGTTCGTGAGGACGAGGAACGGCTTGCCGGAGTCCCGCAGCTTCTTGATGAAGGCGTCCGCCCCCGGGATCGGCACCCCCTCGTGCATGAGGACCCCGTCCATGTCGGTCAGCCACGATTCGATGGGCTTGGGCTCTGCCATGCTTGCGGACTCCTCGGCGCTCGATCGACGGAACTGCCATCGTATGCACCCGCCCCTCCCGCTGTGACCTGCCACAGGAGCCTCTCGGGATGCGGAACGCGCCGGAAAGCGTGACCCTGCCTAGAGGAGGTTCACGATGCGTGCAGGACTGCTTGCTGTCAGTGCCGCGGGTGCGGCCGTCCTGGTGACCGCACCGGCCGCGGGGGTCGCGGCGGCCCCGACGGCCGACGGCGGCGCGGCGATCACCGTCACCCCGTCCGACGCCCCCGCGGGCACCGAGGTCGATCTGCGGGTCAGCGGCTGCGACGGCACCACGGGCAGCGCCCGCTCCGCGGTCTTCGTCACCACCGCCCGCCTTGCGCCCTCCGCCGACGGACCGACCCTCTTCGCGGAGGCCCGCGTGAAGTCCACCGCGGCCCCCGACACCTACCCGATCACGGTGACCTGCGACGGAGTCGACGGCAAGGTCACGGGCACGCTCCGCGTCCTCGACGCGGACGCCTCGACCACCCCCACCCCGACCGCCCCCGTGCACGCGGGCGGCGGCGGCACCGCGGCCGACGGGCAGGCCCTCGCCGTCCTCAGCTCCCCGGCCGCCGCCCCCGCCGAGGGCCCCGGCACCCGGCACGCCCTCATCGGGCTCGGCTTCACCGCGATCGCCGCCGTCGCCGTGGCCGTGCGCAGCGTCCGCCGCCGCCGGGCCTCCGAAGCGCCGACCAGGCGCTGACCCGGCATGGGCGACCGGTCGCAGGGCGCGGGGCGGCTCCTGACGGGGGTCGCCTGGGCGGTGCTGCTGCTCGGCCTGTGGCTGTGGGGGCGCGGCGCCACCGAACTGAACCTGTCCTCGCCGACCACCGGGGACGCGGCCGCCGTCGGCCGCCCCTCCGAGGTCCGCCTGCCGCCCGCCCACCAGCCCGTCGCGGGCGCCGCCCCGCAGCGCGTCGACATCGCCGCGCTGAAGGTGCGGGCCCCCGTCGTGGCCCGCGGACTGGACGGCGGCGGCGCCGTCGACCCGCCGCCGTACGCACGGGCCGGCGTCGTCGGCTGGTACGGCGAGGGGGCGCGGCCGGGGGAGCGCGGCACCGCGCTGTTCGTCGGCCACGTCGACACCGAGACCGAACCCGCCGTCTTCTACCACCTCAGCGAGGCGGAGCCCGGCGACACCGTGCGCGTGACGCGGGACGACGGCTCCGTCGCCGAGTTCACCGTCGACGACGTCCGCGTGTTCACCCGCGACGACTTCGACCCGGCCAAGGCGTACGGGCCGCACCGCGGCGACCGCGCCGAGCTGCGCCTGATCACCTGCGGCGGCACCTTCGACAAGGCCTCGCACACTTATGACGCGAACGTCGTCGTCTCCGCGTACCTCTCGGACGTCACGGGCGCCGACAAGGCTCCACAGCGGGCGAGTTGAGCGCGGGCGGGCGGGGCGGGCGCCTTGGGGCACCTGGCCCGGCCGACAGCACGCTCCCCCCGGAGCCGCCGGCCGGGCTGGTCCTCGACCGCGCGGGCAGCGGGCTGCGGGAGGGCCCGGCCTCGGCACGGGAGGCTGTGATGATCCATCGGTTCGGGCAGGCCAAGGACTGGGGCCCTGCACCCCGACTCTAGAACGCTTTGGCGGTGCGGCACAGAGTGTCGTCGACGGTTCACAGGGAGTCGGGCCGGATCCGGGCGTCGGGCAGGGCGCGGTGGATCACGGCGGACGCGACCCGGTCGAGCGGCAGCCGGTTCGTCCGGGCGTACCGGCGCAGCGCCGAGAACGCGGTGTCCGGCACGGTCTCCCAGCGCTCCGCGAGCATCCCCTTGGCCTGCTCGATCCGTACGCGGCTGGCGAGCGCCCCGCGCAACTGCTCGGTCAGTTCCCGGTACTCGGTGTGCACCCGGTGGTTGTGCAGCCCCACGGCCGCCGCGTCGGCGAGGGCCTGCGCGAGCGCCGGCTCCCCGTGGTGCGTGGCGGGCTCCGGCTGGAACACGGCGAGCGCCCCCACCATGTCCTCGTCCCGGCGCAGCGGGACCGCGTACGCGGAGGCGATGCCGCGGCCCCGGGCGATCACCGTGAACACCGGCCAGCGCTGCATGGCCGTCGTCGACGCGAGGTCCACGGGGGCGACCGCCTGCCCGGTCCGCAGCGCGTCGTGCGCGGGGCCCGCGGGGCCGTCCGCGTCCACCAGTTCCCGGACGACGTCGTGCCGGTCGGCATGATGTGTCGCGGGTGCGGGAAAGCGGGGTTGGGAGAGCAGGACGCCCGCACCGAGCGCACCGAGCAGATCCACGCAGTGGTGGGTGAGCCGGTGCAGGCAGCGCGGCGGGTCGAAGGAGTCCCGGAATATCTCCGCGTACTCCAACAGGGCCGCTGCCAGACGCAGTTCACGCGTCGCGTGGGACATGTGGCGCCCCCCTTCCCCCCGCGCACCAGAGAGTTCTTGGGCGCCGCCTACCCGAGGCGCGGGAGCTGTAACAGGTCCTTGACAAGGGAAGCACGCGCTCGTGGCACGACAGGGGCGTATGCCAGGATTGAGAGCCAGGCAGTGCACCCAAGGGGGAGTGGATGTACCGGAAAATGAGGACTGGAGCGGTCGTCGTGGGGGCGGCACTGCTCGCGGCGGCTTGTACGTCGTGTTCCTCGGGCGGCGGGGACAACGAGGGCAGTGACGCCGGGTCGCCCGTGAAGCAGCAGCCCAAGAGCGCGGATCCGTTCTGGGTCAACCCGGAGAGCAAGGCCGCGAAGGCCGTCGCGAGCCTGTCGAAGGACGGCAAGGACGACGAGGCCGCCACGGTCCGCAAGATCGCCGAACAGCCGAGCGGCGAGTGGCTCCTGCCGGAGAACGCGCGGGACCAGGCGCGCGGCTTCACCGAGGCGGCCCAGAAGGCCGACCGCGACGCGCTGCTCGTCGTCTACAACATCCCGCACCGCGACTGCGGCCAGTACTCCGGCGGCGGCGCCGCGGACGGCAACGCGTACCGGGAGTTCATCGACCAGGTCGCCGCGGGCATCGGGGACCGCCCCGCGACGGTGATCCTGGAGCCCGACGCGGTGCAGCACATGGTGGACAACTGCACGCCGGAGCAGTTCCACGAGGAGCGCTACGACCTGCTCAAGGGCGCCATCACGAAGCTCACGTCCCTGAAGAACACGACGGTCTACCTCGACGCGGGCAACGCGGGCTGGGGCAAGCCCGACCAGATCTACGAGCCGCTGAAGTGGTCGGGCATCGACCAGGCCGACGGCTTCTCGGTCAACGTGTCGAACTTCTACACCACCGAGGAGTCCGTCAAGTACGGCAAGGAGCTGTCGGCGAAGGTCGGCAACAAGCCGTTCGTCGTCGACACGAGCCGCAACGGCAACGGGCCGTACACCGGCGGCGCCGCCGACGAACGCTGGTGCAACCCGCCCGGCCGCGCCCTCGGCGAGACCCCCACCACCAAGACCGGCGACCCCCAGGTGAAGGCCTACCTCTGGGTCAAACGCCCCGGCGAATCCGACGGCACCTGCAAGGGCGGCCCCAAGGCCGGCGAATGGTGGGGCGAGTACGCCCTGAAACTGGCAGAAGCCAAATAGCCGTTGGAGCCCCTGCGGCGATTGAGCAGCGGGGTCCGGGGCGGAGCCCCGAGTCGTAGGCAACGACAACGACGACTCGGCGCTCCGCCCCACTCCGCATGGCGGCCCGCCTAGGGCACCCGCACCCACTGCGCCTTACTGGGCGTCCCCTCGTCGTCCGTGACGAACAGCATGTACCACCCGGACTCGACCAACGACCGACTCCTCGGCACCCCCACCGTCACCGACCTGTCGGACTTCTTCAGATCGAGCGCGATCGACGTCTGGTCCACGTCCGTGACATGCGTCGACGCACTCGGCCGAATCAACCGCGCCGACTTGATCGACGACGCGTGATCCGTCTTGTACGTCGCCGACCCGCCCCGCCGGATCGTCCGCTCGCCACCCTCCAGCGTGGGCCGCGAGTCCCGGTACAGATACGGCGGCGTGTACATCTCGATGCGCTGCTCGAACACCCCCGGCTTCGTGTTCGCCTTGTCGGCGTACAGCGAGTCCGAACCGAAGAACAGCACGCGCCCGTCGGGCAGCAGCAGCGAACCCGAGTGGTAGTTGCGGCCCACGTTCGGGTCGGCGACCCGCTTGAACGTGTTCTTCTTCGAGTCGTAGATCCGCGCCTCGAGGATGTTGGAGTCGCCGCGCCCGCGGTAGTCCTGCGAACCGCCGGCGACCAGCACCGAGTCGTCGGGGAGGATCGACGCCTGCGGATAGCGCGTGCCCGTGTCCAGGCTCGGCCCGTCCACGAACTCCGGGTTCCGGTCCGTCAGGTCGACGATGCGGGTCTTCTCGCTGGACAGCTTGGACTCGCCGACACCACCGCCGCCGACCACCATGTACGTCTGGTTCTGCGCGGGCGGCAGCTCGACCGTGTTGGCGGTCTCCAGCATGTTGGCGTCGGAAAGCCCCGGGATCTTCTGGAACTTGTTGGTCGTCAGGTCCCAGATACCGGGCTTGCGCCCGACGTTGTCCGGCCCGTAACCGGCGTTCGCGCCCGAGTAGAAGATCTTCCCGTTCTCCATCTGGAACAGCGCCGGATAGGTCGGGAACTGGCGGACGTCCTTCAGGTACGTCCACTTCTTCGTCTTCGGGTCGTACACCTCGTTCTTGCCCGGCACCAGCTGCCCGATCTCGTCGAGCCCGGACACCGAGAGGACCTTGCCGTCGGAGAGCGTGGTCAGCGTCGGGTACCAGCGCGCCTCGTTCATCGGGTCGACCTTGATGTACTTCTCGGCGACCGGATCGAACTCGTAGGAGTCCTTGATCCCCTGGAAGTCCTTCTTGTCCAGGGCGAGCTTCTGCGCGATGCCGTACACATTGCGCGCGTCCTGGCCGGTGAGGCCCTGCACCCGGTAGTTGTCCTGGGTACCGGTCTCGTACTTCGCGCCGGACTTCTGCGCCTCCACGTACACACGGCCGAGGCCCGGCTCATTGCGCAGGAACCGTCCGGTCGCCTTGTCGAAGACCTTCTTGGCGCGCTCGATGGTGATGTTGTCCTTGGCGACGAACGACTTGCCGTTCTTCTTGCCCGTGAAGACCGTGCCCGCCTTGATGGTCTTGGGCGCGTCCGGGTCCTCGTTGTGCACGATCATCAGGCCGCCGGCCTTGGTGACGTCGCCCTTCAGCTTCTCGTAGCGCTTGGTGCCGCCCGCGATCAGCAGATTCCCGTTCGCCAGCTGCGTATGTCCCGTGCAGAACAGGTCACTCGGCGTGTCGATCTTCTTGATGGTCTTCTTCACCGGGTCGTACAGCCGGGTGTCGAACTTCTTCGCGTCGAAGTTCTTCTGGTTGTTCCCGGAACCGGCGACCAGCAGGATCTTCCCGGTGTGGAGCAGCGCCGCGTGGATCGTGTTGAGGCGCATGTTCTGAGGGAACTCGATGACGTCCCAGTGCCCGTTCTCGGCCTTGTACTCCGGTCTGTTGATCTTGTACTCGTGGTACTTGGCCGACCCGAAGCGGTACAGCCAGGGTCCGTTCATCCCGGCCAGCGCCAGGACCACCACCGTGCCGATGACTATGCGCCGGGCACGGCGGCGGCTCGCACCGTCTTTCACTGCTTACGTCCCCCCAGGGAAATCTGCATGGTCTCTTCGTTGCCCCCGCCCGCCGTGGTGCCCCCGCCCTGCGGCTGCGCGGCCCAACTGGGCTTCTGCTGCGGCACGGAGTGCGCCCGGGACGGCGCCACCGCTTCGGGGCGCTCCTGCCGCGGGGCCTCGGAAGCCTTCGGCTTCTTCTTCTCCTGGCGGAGCATGTAGCGCCACGCGAACATCGGGGCGGCGGTGATCAGCAGGGCGAACGTGGCCCACGTGATCATCGCCGGGTGGGAGTGACCATAGACGAAGCCCGCGGTGATGGACGCGGCGAAGATGAGGATGAAGTACCAGTGGTAGCGGAAGGTCCCGAACCAGCGGTCGGGGCTGGCCGAGTCGCCCTTGGGCGTCACCACGAACTTCGACTTCCGGCGCAGCAGCGAGTCGATCAGCGCCTTCGCGTACAGCGGCGCGGACAGCGCCGACATCACCATGCCGGCCACACCGCCGGAGCCCTCGGGCTCGTGCGGCGAGACGTTGTGCCGGCGGTTCCAGATGTACAGGCCGATCTGGAGCGCCGAGGCGTTGCCGTACAGCATCAGCCAGACCGTCGGGTCGATGTTGACACCCGAGGCGCCCAGACCCAGGAACAGCGCACAACTCAGCGCCGCCAGAATCCAGTTCATGGCCGCCATCGGGTAGAAGATGATCATCATCGTGTAGTTGAAGAGCTTGCTCGGCGGGAGCGTGAAGAAGCCCTTCCAGTACTGCTTGAGGATCGTCTCGTACGTACCGCGCGACCAGCGCATCTGCTGGGTGAAGAAGTCCGTCCAGGCGCTCGGCCCCTCACCGACCGCCAGCACGTCCGGCGTGTACACCGAACGCCACTTCTTGCCCGTCGCCGGGTTCTTGTGGCGGTGGATCTCGAAGCCGGTCGCCATGTCCTCCGTGATGGAGTCGTAGAGGCCGCCGATCTGCTTGAGCGCGCTGATGCGCACCGCGTTCGAGGTGCCGACGAACATCGGCGAGCCGTACCGGTTGCCCGCGCGCTGGATCAGCGCGTGGAAGAGGAACTGCTGGGACTCGGCGGCCTTGGTGATGAAGTTGTCGTAATTGCCGTACACCTGGGGGCCGATGACGAACCCGACGTTCGGGTCGCGGAAGAAGCCGAGCATCCGCTCCAGGTAGTTGGGCAGCGGCACGTGGTCGGTGTCGACCGAGGCGAAGAAGTCGTACTCGTCCCCGTGCGCGTCCAGCCAGGCGTTGTAGTTGCCGTGCTTGGTCTTCGCGCGGTGCGGGCCCTTGGGCTGGTTCCACTTCGCGACGCCCTTGCGGGAGAAGTGGTGCACGCCGAGGCGCTCGCAGACCTCCTTGACCGCCGGGTCGTCACCCTCGTCGAGGAGCCATACGTGCATGAGACCCCGGTGGCGCAGCTTCACCGCCGCCTCCAGGGTCTTCGTCACCATCTCCAGCGGTTCCTTGCCGGGCACGAAGGAGGTGAGGAACGCGACGCGGGTGCCGGTCTCCGGGACCACCGGGATGGGGTCGCGGGCGACCAGCGTCGCGTGTGCGTTCGACAGCACGTTCATGCAGCGGAAGAACTCGATGAGGCCGATGGACACCAGCATCACGATGTCCAGGGCCGGCAGGAAGTCGTAGGCGGGGTAGTCCCGTTCGGTCCAGTGCTCGGGCTGCATCAGCCAGAACAGCAGGACGAGGGAGAGCAGCGGCGCCGCGCCCAGCATCAGCGCGGCCCGGACCCTGTGCGGTTCCTGTGAGAGCAGTGAGCGGTAGCGCACCGTGTACGGCTTGTTCGGATCGGGCTGGGTCAGAGGCCCGGCAAGCCGGCTGTAGTGCTCGTAGTCGTACCGTGGCAACGATTTCCTGAGGCGGCGGAAACCGGCCGTGCGCTGTGGTGGCAGCCGCAGCTGGGTCGTCTCGGACGGGTCGAATTCCGGCCGGGCGCCCGTCGGCGTAGACGTCATGAGTCATCCCCCCGCACGCGTCACCGCGTGGTCGTGGTCCTGCGCCCGGGAACGGGCCCCCTGACCGTGCCCCCGGACGTATCACTGGCGGGCCACCGTCCCACCCTTACCTACTTACATAAGACTGGTACGGCGGCCTTCCGGTTGCATGATGCCCCCCTCGGCATCGGTTCATGGGCGGGGCCCCCTCCCCGCGCGGTCGGCAACCGGTGTTCGGGCCCGGCTCGACTCGGTGCCCGCTTCAACTGCCTTGTACCGTAAGCATCTTGGGAGCCAAAGGCTCCATGACAGAGTGCTGTGCCCCGGTTCATGATCGCAAGGCCGATACGCAGCGAAACATGCCGTTTACCGCTTCTGCCCGAGCCGTGCCCCACGCCACGGGGCTCCGCCCCGGACCCCGCTGCTCAATCGCCGCAGGGGCTTGATGGGGCGCACCCGCCGCCGAACGCGGACATACGCAACGAGGCCCCCGCACTGCGGGGGCCTCGCTCTTCTGTGCGCCATCAGGGACTCGAACCCCGGACACGCGGATGCTGCATTTCCCCGGGGGATAACCCCCGGACCCCCAGCCGGGCTTGTCGGCGTCGGGGTTGTGCGGTGTTCATGACGAAAGCCCCCCGCTGTTGCGGAGGGCTGTGCGTCTGGTGCGCCATCAGGGACTCGAACCCCGGACACGCGGATTAAGAGTCCGCTGCTCTAACCAACTGAGCTAATGGCGCCTGTCGACGTGCATAACTTTACCCGACCCTCCGGGGTGCTCCTGACCACTCGACGCGCCGAGGAGATAGGTGGTTTCTGTGGATTTCCACCTTTTGGACCGTCAACATGCGATTTGCGTGGACAGTTGAGACGCTTCCAGCGTGCGAAATCGAGGCTTGTTATTCCGAAGTCCGGCACCGGAGTGTGAGGGGAATCGCATGGAGCGCATGGACGCACCCGTTTTCGAGGACGTCGACCCGGCCGAGGACTGCGACTGCGCGGGCTGCGCCGAATGGCGGCGGACCGCACACCACCCGGCGCGCGCCAAGGCGTGCACCCGGCACGCCCTGGTGCTCGCCGCCGCCGCGGGCACCGTCATCGGCGGCGTCCAGACCCCCTCGGCGACCGCGGCCGAGCACCACGAGGCCAGACCGCTCACCCCCGCCCCGGGCGACGACGCGGACCGGACACCGCAGGGCGGCACCGGCCCCCTCCACGGCGCCCCCGGCCAGGCGGCCGCCTCCGTCTCGCTCACGAAGTCCACCGCTCTGCGCAAGACCTCCCGCGCCGCGATCCTCGACCGCGCGCGGACGTGGATCGCGGCCAAGGTGCCGTACAGCATGAACAAGTACTGGAACGACGGGTACCGGCAGGACTGCTCCGGGTTCGTCTCCATGGCCTGGGGGCTGCCGGGCAACGAGTGGACCGGGAGCCTCGCCCAGTACGGCACCCGGATCACCAAGGCCCAGCTCCAGCCCGGCGACATCCTGCTCTTCCACAACCCGTCCGACCCGGAGAAGGGCTCGCACGTCACGATCTTCGCCGGCTGGACGGACAGCAGCCGTACGCACTACATGGCGTACGAGCAGACCCGCCCCGGCGCGCGGATGCAGTCCACCCCGTACGCGTACTGGAGCAATTCGAGCCGCTACATCGCGCTGCGCTACAAGGCCGTCACGGACGGCAGTTCGGGTTCGCGCGCGACGACGACGAAGTTCCCCGGCACCAAGTACTTCGGCCCCGGCAAGAACAACAAGTACGTCACCCGGCTCGGGGAGATGCTCGTCGAGCGCGGCGGCAAGCGCTACTACCGGGTGGGCCCCACCCCGCGCTGGAGCGACGCCGACCGCAGGGCCACCGCCGCGTTCCAGCGCGCGCAGGGCTGGCGCGGCAAGGACGCGGACGGCATCCCCGGGCCCACGACCTGGGCGTATCTGTCGAAGGGGCAGGGCCGGAGCATTCCGCCCGTGGGCGGTGGCGGCAGTGGCGGGTCCGCCGGTGAGCGGGCCGGGTCGACGGCCTTTCCCGGGCGGGACAAGTTCCGCTCCGGCGCGCGGAACGCCGATGTCACGCGGCTCGGCGAGCAGCTCGTGAAGAAAGGATTCGGCACCTTCTATCGCACGGGTCCCGGGCCGCGCTGGACCGAGGCGGACCGACGCAACGTCGAGGCGTTCCAGCGGGCCCAGGGCTGGCGGGGCAAGGCGGCGGACGGCTATCCCGGCCCCGAGACCTGGCGCCGGCTCTTCTCATGACGCGCAACGCGGAGGATTCCATGACCGAAACCGACGGAGGCACGCGCACCGCGCGGCTCATCCGCAACGAGTCCACCACCGAGATCCCGGTCCACCTTCTCTTCCGTGACGACCCCGACCCGGTGGCCGTGCCGCTGCGGCCCGCGGTGGTCTCCACCGGGAGCATCGGCAGGGCGGGGGCGGGCGTACGCGCGGGTGCGGTCGAGAGTGCCGCCGCCCCGCCGCGGCCCGCGCCGACCGTCGACCCGGACCTGAAGGAGCGTCCCGCACGGGCGCTGCCCGGGGTCTTCGGCCTGTTCGGCGGAGCCGTGGGCGCGGCCGGGGTCACGGCCTCGCTCGGCTGGGCGGGGGAGCTGCCCCGGATCATGACCGACCTCGCCGGGCGGGCGGGGATCGACGGGATCGCGGCCGCCGGGTTCGGCCCGGCGCAGTGGGCGGCGCTCGCCGGGTCGGGTGCGCTCGCCCTGTTCGGCGTCGGCGGGCTGGCGCGCGGGCGCACCGGCGGGGCCTGGGTGCTCACTCGCTTCGGCCGGTACCGGGGGAGTGTGCGCAAGCAGGGGCTGCTGTGGCTGAACCCGCTGGTCCCGCGCCGCCGCGTCGACCTGCGGCTGCGGCACTGGCGCAGCGAGCCGATGCCGGCGGTCGACACCAATGGCGAGGCGCTGCGCGTCGTCGTGCTCGTCGCCTGGCGGATCAAGGACACGGCGCGGGCGACGCTCGGGATCGCGGACCACGAGACGTACTTGCGCGAGTGCGTGGAGGCGGGGCTCACCAGGGTGCTGGCCCAACTCCCCGCCGACGTACTGGAACGGGACGAGCCGGTGCTGCGCAACGCCGAGGCCCTCGGCGACCTGCTCACCCGGCGGCTTGCCGAGGACGCGGAGGCGGTCGGCATCGAGGTGTTCTCGGCGCAGCCCACCCGGATCGAGTACGAGCCGGAGGTGGCCGCGGCGATGCGGCGGCGCCGGATCGCGGCGCTCGACGCACGGCAGCGGGACACCGTTCTCGCGTCGGTCGTGGACTCGGTGGAGGACACGGTGACGCGGCTGACCGCGCGCGGGCTCGTCGATCTGGACGACTACGAGCGCAAGCTGCTCGTGAAGGACCTGACGGTGGCGTTCTACACGGGGAGAGGGGAGTAGCGGGGGAGAGGGAGGTGGTGGGGTGACGGGGAGTGGGGCGTTCCGGGAATTGCGATTGGTCTGGACATGCCCAATGGGCGGTTCTACATTGGGCGTTGGTCTAGACCTGAACCATCGCTGTGCGCACGGCTTCCGGCACCACTCCCAACACCCCCCAGGAGCGGCAGCATGCGAAGAATCTCCAAGCGTACGAAGGCGTACGCGGGCCTGCTCGGCCTGACCACCGCGGGAGCGTTCGCGTTCTCGGCGGGTGGTGCGAGCGGTCACGGTTACACCGATCTGCCCATCAGCAGGCAGAAGCTCTGTGCGAACGGGTCCGTCAGTGGGTGCGGCAACATCCAGTGGGAGCCGCAGAGCGTCGAGGGTCCCAAGGGGTTCCCGGCCGCCGGGCCCGCGGACGGCAAGCTGTGTTCGGCCGGCAACGGTGGCTTCAGCGCGCTGGACGCGGCGAAGCAGCCGAACGGGAACGCCTGGCCGACGACGAAGGTGACGGGCGGTCAGAGCCAGACCTTCCGGTGGCAGTTCACGGCGCGGCACTCGACGACGGACTTCCGGTACTACATCACCAAGGACGGGTGGGACCAGAGTCAGCCGTTGACGCGGGCGGCGTTGAACACGACGCCGTTCCTGACGGTGCCGTTCAGTGGGCAGCCGCCGGCGACGTTGTCGCACTCCGGCACGTTGCCCTCCGGGAAGTCGGGGCATCACGTGATTCTTGCGGTGTGGACGGTTGCGGATACGGGGAACGCGTTCTACGCGTGCTCGGACGTCACCTTCTGATCCTCCGCGGCCCCGGTGCGTCGCCCCACGGCGCACCGGGGCACCCGGCCCCCCGCCCCCACGCCTCGGGGCTCCGCCCCGGACCCCGCTGCTCAATCGCCGCAGGGGCTTGAACGGGCATCGCCGCAGGAGCTTGAAGGGGTGGGGCGGGTTCGCGGGGTGGGAATCTGATGGGGTGTCAGTTATGGTGCGGGCGCATGGGGAACGTGGCGGAGACGTTTGCTGAGTTGGTTCAGGCGCGGTGGGGCGACCGGCGGCCGGGGCTCGCCTCGGAAGGGCTGATGCTCAGCCAGCACCAGGTCGCGGCCGGCGCGGCGGCCCGAGCCGCGCTGCTCGGGGAGCTGCTGCCACGGTCCGGGGAGCCGCACGTCGGGGTGCTGCTCGACAACACGCCGGAGTTCCCCCAGTGGCTCGGCGCCGCCGCCCTCTCCGGCGCGGCCGTGGCCGGCCTCAACCCCACCCGGCGCGGCGCCGAACTCGCCCGCGACATCACGCACACCGAATGCCGCGTCCTGGTCACCGAGCGCGCCCACCTCCCGCTGCTCGACGGCCTCGCCCTGCCCGGCGTCCGCATCCTCGTGACCGACACCGACGCGTACGACGAACTGCTCGCGCCCTACGCAGGGGCCGAACCGCAGATCGCCGCCGGGGTCGGGCCCGGCACCCGCATGCTGCTCTCCTTCACGTCCGGCTCCACCGGCGCGCCGAAGGCGGCGCTGTGCACGCAGGGGCGGCTGGCGGCGGCGGGCCGTTCCCTGGTGCGCAGTTTCGGGGTGAGCGCGGACGACGTCCACTACATCTGCATGCCCCTCTTCCACGGCAACGCCGTCATCGCGGACTGGGCACCCGCCGTCGCCGCGGGGGCGGGCGTCGCGCTGCGCCGCCGCTTCTCGGCGTCCGGCTTCCTGGACGACGTACGGAAATTCGGCGCGACGTACTTCACCTACGTGGGCCGGGCCGTGCAGTACATCCTGGCCACGGAGGAACGGCCGGACGACCGCGACAACCCCCTCCGGGTCGGCTTCGGCACCGAGGCGGGGGCGGTGGACGCGGCGCGCTTCGAGGCGCGGTTCGGGGTGCGGCTCGTGGAGGGGTACGGGTCCTCCGAGGGCGGCGCGGCGGTGCAGCGCACCCCGGACACCCCGGCGGGCGCGATCGGCCGTGCGGCGCCGGGCAGTGACCTGGCCGTCCTGGACCCGCGGACGAAGGAGGAGTGCCCGCCCGCGGCCTTCGACGGGGCGGGCCGGCTCCTCAACGGGGCGGTGGCGATAGGTGAGCTGGTGAACCGGTCCCGTTCACCGTTCGAGGGCTACTGGCGCAACGACGCCGCGTACGCGGAGCGCGTCCGCGAGCACGGCTGGTACTGGACCGGCGACCACTTCTACCGGGACGCCGACGGGTTCCTCTACTTCGCCGGGCGCGGCGACGACAAGATCCGCGTGGACAGCGAGAACCTCGCCCCCGCCATGATCGAGAACATCCTCGCCCGCTGGCCGGACGCGGCCGCCGTGGCGGTGTACGGGGTGCCGGACCCGGTGGCCGGGGACCAGGTGATGGCGACGCTGGCGCTCCACGAGGGCGCGGCCTTCGACGCGGCGTGCTTCTCGGCCTTCCTGCGGGCCCAGTCGGACCTGAGTACGAAGATGCCGCCCCGCTTCCTCCGGATCGTGGACCGGATGCCGGTGACCGCCACGAACAAGGTGCGGCGGGGTGAGCTGCGCCGCGAGGGGTTCTGGTCCGGCGGCACGGTGTGGTGGCACCCGCCGGGCGAGCCCGCCTACCGCCCCCTGACCTCCGCCGACCAGGCCCGCCTCACGACCTCCTACCGCGAACACGGCCGCGAAACCCTCCTCACCGCCCCGTGACGCCAGTGGTCGGAAGCACCCCCTGGGGCCAGGTAGTATTTACCTCGTCAACCGGCGCCATTAGCTCAGTTGGTTAGAGCAGCGGACTCTTAATCCGCGTGTCCGGGGTTCGAGTCCCTGATGGCGCACCAGACGCACAGCCCTCCGCAACAGCGGGGGGCTTTCGTCATGAACACCGCACAACCCCGACGCCGACAAGCCCGGCTGGGGGTCCGGGGGTTATCCCCCGGGGAAATGCAGCATCCGCGTGTCCGGGGTTCGAGTCCCTGATGGCGCACAGAAGAGCGAGGCCCCCGCAGTGCGGGGGCCTCGCTCTGTTGCGGCTTATCAAGCCCCTGCGGCGATTGAGCAGCGGGGTCCGGGGCGGAGCCCCGTGGCGTGAGGGACGGACGGGTGGGTCAGATGGTCAGGGAGAGGAGGACCGGCGCGGCCTCCTTGTTGAGCTGCTCCGCCGCATCGTGCAAACGGTGCGCATGCTCGACCGGCAGGGAAAGCGCAAGGCAGCCCACCGCCGCCCCCGCCGTGATCGGCACCGCCGCGCACACCGTCCCCACCGCGTACTCCTGAAGATCCAGCACCGGAACCGTCGCCGGCTGCGACGCCAGCCGCGACAGCAGCACCTTCTCGTTCGTGATCGTCCGCGACGTGAGCCGCGCCATCTTGTGCCGCGAGAGATGGTCCCGCCGCCCGTTCATGTCGAGCTGGCCGAGCAGGCTCTTGCCGATCGCGCTCGCGTGCGCCGAGACGCGGAAGTCCACCCACTCGTTGACCGCGGGCGCCTCCGGCCCGGCCGCGTACTGCGTGACGCGGATCTCCCCGTCGACGTAACGGCTCATGTAGACCGCCGCGCCCACCTCGTCCCGCAGCCGGTCGAGCGTGCGCTGGAGCTTCTCGGTGAGCGCGGTCGCCCGGCCTTCCGCGGCGCCGATCCTGGTCAGGGTCTCGCCGGTGATGTACGCGCCGTCGGCGGTCTGCTGCACGTACCCCTCGCGCCGCAGCATCCGCAGCAGCGCCGTGAGCTGCTCGGAGGGGAGCCCGGAGAGCCGCGCCAGCTCCGTGTCGGTCACGCCCACGCCCCGGTGGGCGACGGTCTCGAGCACGCGCAGTGCGAACTGCACCGCGTCGTGCGGCTGGTGCGAGGACGCACCAGACTCGTGCTTCAGCGCCACGGTTTCCCCCTGCAAGGACCGGTTCCGGACAGCTGGGCCGAAGTCCACGATAGCTGCCAACGCCCGCTTTATGGGCGGCGGTTGGGGAGATTGGTGGCGCGTTCCGTGCCCCTCAGCAGGAACGCGCCACCGTGGCATATGTCAAAGTCATGCACCACTCGGTGAGCGGCTGGTCACAGCACGGCGCTGAGGAACTCCTGCGTGCGCTCGTGCTCCGGCTCGCTGAAGATCTTCTCCGGCGGACCCGACTCGATGACCCGGCCGGAGTCGAACATCAGCACCTGATCGGAGATGTCCCGCGCGAAGTTCATCTCGTGCGTCACGCACAGCATGGTGATGTCGGTGGTGTGCGCGATGTCGCGCAGGACGTCGAGGACGCCCGCCACCAGCTCCGGGTCGAGCGCCGAGGTCACCTCGTCCAGGAGCAGCACCTGCGGCCGCATCGCCAGGGCGCGGGCGATCGCCACGCGCTGCTGCTGACCGCCGGAGAGCTGCGAGGGGTAGGCGTCGCAGCGGTCGCCGAGGCCGACCATGTCGAGCAGCTCGCGGGCCCGCTGCTCGGCCTCGTCCTTGGGCAGGCCCAGCACGTTGACCGGGGCCTCGGTGATGTTGCGCAGCACGTTCATGTTCGGGAACAGGTTGAACTGCTGGAACACCATGCCGATGTTCTTGCGGATCTCGCGGATGTGCTTCTCGCCTGCGGGGACGAGCTTGCCGTCCTTCCGCTCGTGCGTGAGGTACTCGCCGCCCACGCTGATGGTGCCCTCGTCGGGCTTCATCAGGGTCATGAGCAGCCGCAGGATCGTGGTCTTGCCGGACCCGGACGGGCCGATCAGCGTCACGTGCTTGCCGGACGCGACGGAGAAGTCCAGGTTGTCGAGGACGGTGTTGCTGCCGAACCGCTTGGTGACCTTGTCGAAGCGGATGAGCTCGCTGCCGTCGACGGCGGGATTGGGGATTTCCTGGGAAGTGCTGCTGTCAGCGGACAAGACGACGCTCCAAAACTCGCAGAAGAAGAGAGGCCGGGTAGGCGATGACGATGAAGGCGACGCCGACGATGCTGATCGCCTCGTAGGTGAAGGTGGTCTGGCTGTAGTTCTGGGCCTCGCCCAGCATGTCCAGCGCACCGATCGCCATGATCTGCGGCGACTCCTTCAGCATGACGATCACGTAGTTGCCGAGCGCCGGGATCACACGGCGCACGGCCTGCGGCAGGATCACCGCGCGCCACGTGCGGCCCTTGGGCAGGCTGAGCGCGGTGGCCGCCTCCCACTGGCCGACGGGCACGCCGTCGATACCGGCCCGGTACACCTCGGACGTGTACGTCGAGTAGTGCAGGCCGAGGCCGACGATGCCGGTGACCAGCGGCGACATCGAGATGCCCCACGAGGGAACGACGTAGAAGAGGAAGAACAGCTGCACCAGCAGCGGCGTGTTCCGGATGAACTCGGTGACCGTGGTCACCGGCCAGCGGACCCACTTCGTCTGCGACCGCTGGAGGATCGCCCACACCAGGCCGAGGGCGAAGGCGATGATCACGCCCCAGAACAGGGCCTGGACCGTCACCCACAGGCCGTCCCAGAACAGCGGCATGAAGTCGCTGACATTGGACCAGTCCCAGTTCACTTGGCACCTCCGGCACCGGTGACGGCGTCGATCGTCGACTTGGAGCGCATCCCGCCGAGGATCACGCGCAGTCCGCCCTGCTCAGGGGCCTGGCCGATGCGGCTCTTGGCGTGCCGCTCCAGCAGCCGCATGAGCCGGGTGAAGATGAAGGCGAACACGAAGTACAGGACGAGCAGCAGCGTGTAGATGGGCGCGCTCTCGCTGGTGACGAGCCGCTGGAGGTTGCCCGCGAACGTCATGTCGGCCACCGCGATCAGGGAGACCAGCGAGGTGCCCTTGAGGAGCTCGATCAGCAGGTTGTTGAACGGCGGGATCATCTCCGGCCAGGCCTGCGGCAGTTCGATGCGGCGCAGCCGCTGCGCGCGCGTGAAGTTGAGGGCGATGCCCGCCTCGCGCTGAGCGGGCGGCACCGCGGCGAGCGCGCCGCGCACGATCTCCGAGCCGTACGCGCCGTAGGTGATGCTCAGCGCCAGGACGCCGGCGAACAGCGGCTCGAACTGGACGCGGAAGAGCATCGGCACGGTGAACGCGATCCAGAACATGAAGACCAGCGACGACGTGCTGCGGAAGATCTCGAAGTACGCGCCCGACAAAAAGCGCACGATCCAGAGACTGGACGTGCGCAGGATGCCGATGACGAACGCGATGACGAAGGCGATCACCGCGCTGAGGACCGTGACCTCGAGGGTGACCCAGATGCCCGGCAGGAACCAGTTCTCGAAGAACTTCGCGGACATCATGAGGCGGCTCCCTCGACAGGAGGACAGAGTTTCTCGACCGTGAGGTCGGTCATCTCCTTCTCCGTGAAGCCGAACGGCGCCACGATGCGCAGGAGTTCACCGCTCTTCTTGATCTTGTGCAGCTCCTTGTTGAAGGCATCGCGCAGGTTCTTCTCCGACAGCCGGAACGCGAAGCCGCCCGCCCCGTAGGCGGGCTTGCCGTCGACGACGGGCTGGAACGGAGTGGTGGCCTCGACCCCCTGCTTGCCCTTCACCACGTTGCGGACCGTGACGGCCGTGCCCGCGAAGGCGTCGACCCGGCCCTGGCGCACGGCGTCCATGCCGGCCACCTGGTCGGGGAGGACCAGTACGTTGCCGACGCCCGCGGCCTTCGCGTACTCGATCTCCGCGTACGCCGTGCCGCTCGCGAGCTTCAGCTTCTTCTTCGCGATGTCCTCGTACGACTTGATGCCCTTGGGGTTCCCCTTGCGCACGATGAACGAGTCGAGCATGAGGTAGTCGGGATCGGAGAACAGTACCTGTGCGCACCGGTCCGGATTGATGTACATGCCCGCCGATACGACGTCGAACTGCTGGGCCTGGGTCAGACCGGGAATGAGTGCACTGAATTGGGTGGGTACTGCCTTCACCCTGGGTACGCCGAGGCGCGGAAAAATGACTTTGGCGATCTCCGGCGCCTCCCCGGTGACCTCGCCGTTCTCGTCGATGTAGCCGAACGGGACCTCGCCCGCCACACCGATCCTGACCTCGCCGGAATCGCGCAACCGGTCCAGCAGGTCCCCGCCCTCGACCTTCCCCTCCTCAGGCACGCGGGTGCAGGCCGCGGTGCCGAACACACCCAGCGCCGCCGCTCCCGCACCGTAGAGCAAAGAGCGGCGGCGAACTGGTCTGGCGATGAATCCCTCATTGTTACCAAGTGGTGGAGCCATGGCGCGCCATTACCCGAAGGGCCGAAAGGTATGCCTATCGCTTTCAGCCCTTGATAAAGCCGATATCAGAATTACGGCAAAACGCCGATGTCCTAACTTTCTTGGATTGCAGTGCTGTTGAGGCCGGAGTGTCCCTCACCCGCGACCCCCGCCTCGTACAGCGCGTGCGCCACGCGCAGCACCGTCGCGTCCTCGTGCCGCGCCGCCACCACCTGGAGTCCCACCGGCAGTCCTTCTTCGCCGACTCCCACGGGGACGGATGCGGCGGGCTGCTGGGTGAGGTTGAACGGGTACGTGAACGGGGTCCAGCCCGTCCACCGCCGCAGCCCCGACCCCTTCGGCACCTCGACGCCCGCCTCGAACGCGGTGATCGGCACCGTCGGCGTCACCAGCAGGTCGTACGTCGAGTGGAAGACGCCCATGCGCCGGCCCAGCGCCATCCGCGCGTCGACCGCCGCCAGATAGTCGAGCGCGCTGTAGCGCGCGCCCCGCGTGCAGATCTCCCGCAGCCCCGGATCGAGCAACTGCCTCCGGGACGCCGGGAGATGCTGCACCACCCGCGCCGCCCCGCTGAACCACAGGGTGTGGAAGGCCTCGACCGGATCGGTGAAGTCGGGGTCCACCTCCTCGACGTACGCCCCGAGTCCGGCGAGCCGCGTCACCGACGCGCGCACCACCGCGGCGACGTCGGGCCGCACCGCGACCTGGCCGCCGAGCGACGGCGAGTACGCGATCCGCAGCCCGCGCACCCCGGCGCCCAGCGCCTCCCGGAAGCCGCCGGTCACCGGGCCCTGCGCCGACCAGTCCCGCGGGTCGGGGCCGGAGATGACGTCCATCATCAGCGCCGCGTCCGCCGCCGTCCGCGTCAGCGGGCCCACGTGCGACAGCGTCCCGAACGCCGACGCCGGATACAGCGGAACCCGCCCGTACGTCGGCTTCAGCCCGAAGACCCCGCAGAACGCGGCCGGTATGCGGATCGAACCGCCGCCGTCCGTGCCGAGCGCCAGCGGACCGGCCCCCACGGCAACGGCCGCCGCCGCCCCGCCACTTGAGCCGCCCGCCGTACGCGAGGTGTCGTACGGGTTGCGCGTCACGCCCGACACGGGCGAGTCGGTCACGCCCTTCCAGCCGAACTCCGGTGTCGTCGTCTTGCCGACGAACACCGCGCCGTGCTCGCGCAGTCGCGCCACGGACGGCGAGTCCTCGTCCCAACTCCCCGTCGTGGACGTGGTCCTGGAGCCCCGCAGCGTGGGGGCGCCCTTCTGGAGGAGGATGTCCTTCACGGTCACCGGAACCCCGTCGAGCAGGCCCGCCGGCTCGCCCGCCCGCCAGCGCCGCGCGCTCGCCTCCGCGCGGGCGAGGGCGTCCTCCGCGTCGACCCGCACGAACGCGTTCAGTACGGGTTCGGTCGCCTCGATCCGCGCGAGCACGGCGCGCGTCGCGTCGACGGGGCTGAACTCCCCCTTGCGATATCCCTCGACGAGGCTTTGCGCGGTCAGTCCGGTGAGCTCGGTCGTCATGCGCCCTCCAGGGGAAAGATCGCCGATCCGTCGCCGAGCACCTACCCAGGTTCACCTCTTCGGGCACGGATCGTCGGGCACGGACATCGCGGGGAAACCGTCCGGCAACGAAGGTCGGCTTTCCTGTTCGCGAGAAGTCGGTAACAGGCAGCGGTTTCAGGAACTCCGTAAAGATCACAGGCACCTGCTGACATGTGCGGATTGACCCCGCAGGCACCGGAACCTACCGTCGACAACAGAGGTACTTCACCAGGGTTCCTGCACCTGATTTCGCGCTGTGTCGCTGTCCCGACGTCCCGGCGGTTCGCCGGCTCATTCACCACACCGGCATTGATCAGTCAGCTGAACATGGGGCCTGCTCATGGACGTCTCATTCCTGGGGGGACCGCAGCCGCAGCGCGGTGTGGGTGTCGTCGCCCCCTTCGACTTCGCCCTCGACCGTGAACTGTGGCGGTGGGTTCCCGACCATGTCTCCCTCCACTTCACCCGCACGCCGTTCGTGCCCGTCGAGGTCAGCCTCGACCTCGCGCGACTGGTCAGTGAGCACGAAACCCTCGGTGAGGCGGTGCGCGCGCTCGGCGCCGTCGAGCCGGAGGTCCTCGCGTACGCCTGTGCCTCCGGCAGCTTCGTCGGCGGGGTCGCCGGGGAGCGGGCGATGTGCGCGGCCATGGAGCGGGCCGGGGCGCTGCCCGGCCTGACCACGTCCGGGGCGCTGCTCCAGGCCCTGAACGAGCTGGGCGCGCGCCGCATCGCCCTCGTCACGCCGTACACCCGCTCGGTCACCGAGTCCCTGGAGGCGTATCTGTCCGAGGCCGGTATCACGGTCACCGGGCGGGCCTACCTCGGGCTGACCCGGCACATCTGGAAGGTGCCCTACCGGGACGTGGCGACGATGGCCAGGCAAGCGGTGTGCTCCGGGGCCGACGCCCTCTTCATCAGCTGTACGAACCTGCCCACGTACGACGTCATCCCGCAGCTGGAGGCGGAGCTGCGGGTGCCGGTGATCTCGGCCAATCAAGTCACGATGTGGGCAGCCCTCGCCCGACTGGGTACGCGTGCGGTGGGGCCGTACCAGGCGCTGCTGAATCCGGCGGCGCGGGTGTGGCCCCCGCCGGAACTCCCCCAGGACCTGCCGGGGGAGCGGCCGAAGGAACAGGAAGGGTGGACATAGGGCATGACCGCACTGGGATTTCTCTACCCCGGACACTCCGCCGAGGACGACTATCCGCGCATCGAGATGCTGATCGACAGCGATGTACGGCTGCCCGTCGTGCACACCGACATCGGTGAGGACGCGCACCGCGTCGACGCGCTGCTGAAGATGGGCGCGCCCGAGCGGCTCGCCGCGGGGGTCGAGGAGCTGCGGCTCGCCGGGGCGGAGGCGGTGATCTGGGCGTGCACGTCCGGGAGCTTCGTCTTCGGCTGGGACGGGGCGCACGAGCAGGTGCGGGGGCTGGCGGTGGCGGCGGGGCTGCCGGCGTCGAGCACGTCCTTCGCGTTCGCGCACGCGTTGCGGGAGGTGGGGGCGCGGAGGGTGGCGGTCGCCGCGACGTATCCGGAGGACGTCGCCGATCACTTCGCGACGTTCCTCAAGGCGGCCGGGGCGGAGGTGCTGAGCGTCCGGGGGAGCGGGATCATCACGGCGGCGGAGGTCGGGACGTGGGGGTGGGACGAGGTCCTCGCGATGGCGCGGGCCGGGGATCATCCGGAGGCGGACGCGGTGCTGCTGCCGGACACGGCGTTGCACACGGCGGCGTACGTGCGTGACCTGGAGGCCGAGCTCGGCAAGCCGGTCCTCACGGCGAACCAGGTCTCGGTCTGGGAGGCCCTCCGCCTGGTCGACCGCCGGGTCAACGCGCCTGCGCTGGGCGCGCTCTTCACGAAGGAACCGGTGATCCAGGCATAACGCCTCGGGGCTCCGCCCCGGACCCCGCGCCTCAAACGCCGGCGAGGCTTCAATTGCCCGGTCTCCTGCCCTGCCGCAATTGTCGGCTGGTCGCGGACGGCGCCGCATATGGAGCCCCTGCGGCGATTGAGCAGCGGGGTCCGGGGCGGAGCCCCGAGCGGTGCGGCGGCGCGGGAATAAAGTGGAGTGCGCCTCCGTTACGCCCACGCCAGCCGCACACACTCGCACGTTCGCAGGAGGACCCGTGATCCACGGCGACGCCCTCGGGACCGCCCCCACCCCCCTCTCCGTCCTCGACCTGGTCACCGTGGGAGCCGGCCGCACGGCCACCCAGGCCCTGCGCACCAGCGTCGACATCGCCCGCCTCGCGGAGAACCGGGGCTATCACCGGTACTGGGTCGCCGAGCACCACTCCATGCCCGGCGTCGCCTCCAGC
Organism: Streptomyces sp. BYX5S; assembly: GCF_054724165.1. Classification (NCBI taxonomy): domain Bacteria; kingdom Bacillati; phylum Actinomycetota; class Actinomycetes; order Kitasatosporales; family Streptomycetaceae; genus Streptomyces; species Streptomyces sp. BYX5S. The sequence goes on from NZ_CM138829.1 coordinate 972,529, forward strand.
AGCCCCGCCGTGATCCTCGCCCACCTCGCCGCCCACACGGGCCGCATCCGCCTCGGCTCCGGCGGCGTCATGCTCCCGAACCACGCCCCGCTCGTCATCGCGGAACAGTTCGGGACGCTGGAGGCGATGGCCCCGGGCCGCGTCGACCTCGGCCTCGGCCGCGCCCCCGGCACCGACGGCGCCACCGCCGCCGCGCTGCGCCGCTCGGACCGCCTCAACGAAGGCGCCGACGACTTCCCGCAGCAGCTCGTCGAGCTCACCCGGTTCCTCGACGACGACTTCCCCGACGGCCACCCGTACTCCCGCATCCACGCCGTCCCGGGCCCGGTCCAGGCCACCTCCCCCGGCGGAGTGCAGGACCCGAACCGCCCGCCGATCTGGCTCCTCGGCTCCTCCGGCTTCAGCGCCCGCCTGGCGGCGACGCTCGGCCTGCCGTTCGCCTTCGCGCACCACTTCTCCGCGCAGAACACGATCCCGGCGCTCGACCTGTACCGCGAGAACTTCCGCCCCTCCGCGGTGCTCTCCGAGCCGTACGCCCTCATCGGGGTCTCCACCCTCGCCACCGACGACGACGGCACCGAGGCCCGCCGCCAGGTGCTCGCCGCGGCCCTCAACATGGTCCGGCTGCGCACCGGCCGCCCCGGCCTCGTGCCGACGCCCGAGGAGGCGGAGGCGTACCAGTTCAACGAGATGGAGCGGGACTTCGTCCAGTCCTGGAACTCCAACGTCATCCACGGCACCCCCGACGAGGTCCGCTCCGGCCTCGACGACCTGCAAAAGCGCACGGGGGCCGACGAGTTGATGCTCACCGCGAACGCCCACGGCGGCGACGTCCGCCTGCGTTCCTACGAACTCATCGCGGACGCCTACGGGTTGCCGCGCGCCTGACCGCGCACCGGCGTCGGCCGGCGGCGGGTCACCGGCCCGCCGCCAGCAGCCCGGAGATGTGATCCGCCGTCACGGGCCGTGAGTAGAGCCACCCCTGACCCGTGTCGCACCCGATCCGCCGCAGCCGCTCCGCCTGCTCCGCCGTCTCCACGCACTCCGCGGTCACCGTGAGCCCGAGCCGGTGCGCCAGCTCCACGAGCGCCTCGACGATCACCGCGTCGGCCGGATCCGCCGGCGCCGACCCGTCGCCCCGGAACCCCCGCATGAACGCCCCGTCGAGCTTCAGCACGGACACCGGGAGCCGGCTGAGATACGCGAGGTTGGAGTACCCGGTGCCGAAGTCGTCGATGGCGATCCGCACCCCCATCTCGCTGAGCTCCTGGAGCGCCTGCAACGGCCGCCCGGCCGTCCCCATCACCGCGGACTCGATCAGCTCCAACTGGAGCAGCCGCGGCGGCAGTTCGGTCTCCGCCAGGATCCTCGCCACGTCCGCCACCAGGTCCGAGTCCCAGACCTGACGCACCGCCACGTTCACGCTCACGAACACCGGCTCCACCTCGGGGTGCTCCACCTGCCAGCGCCGCGCCTGCTCGCACGCGTTCCGCAGCACCCACCGCCCCAACTGCACGATGGAGCCGTCCTCTTCGGCGAGACCGATGAACCGATTCGGCGTCAGCAGGCCGAACTGCGGGTGCCGCCAGCGCACCAGCGCCTCGACGCCGCGCAGCCCGCCGTCCGCCATCTCCACCAACGGCTGGTACTCCAGGGTGAATTCACCGCGCTCGACGGCGGGCCGCAGACTCGACGACAGGGTCTGCCGCGTCATCCGGTGGGCGTTGCGCTCCGGGTCGAAGAACGTCCAGCGGGCCCGGCCGTCCGTCTTCGCCCAGTACAGCGTGGTGTCGGCGGCCTGCATCAGGGCCGTCGTACTGGTCCCGGTGACCTGCCGCTCGACCACGCCGATCGAGGCGGAGACCGATACCCGGTGACCCGAGAGGTCGAAGGGCTCCCGCAGCACGTCGAGCACCGCCCGCGCGAACTCGGCGAGCTGCTCCGCGCCCGTGGAGTCCTCGACGAGCAGCGCGAACTCGTCACCGCCGAGCCGCGCCACCAGCGGCGCGCCGGTCGCGCTCGGGGCGTGCTCCGCCCAGTGCGTGAGCCGTTCGGCCACGGCGACCAGCAGCCGGTCCCCGACCGGGTGCCCGAGGGAGTCGTTGACCGCCTTGAACCCGTCGAGGTCGAGCAGGCACAGCCCCACCCGCCCGGTCGTCCCCGGACTCACGTACGTCCCCGCCTCCAGGGCGGCGGCGACGCGCTCGAAGAACAGGGTCCGGTTGGGCAGCCGGGTCAGCGGGTCGTGCAGCTCCAGGTGGTGCAGCCGGTCCTGGAGCCCGCGGTGCGCGGTGATGTCGCTGAGCGAGAGCAGCACCGCCTCGGTGTCCGGGAGCGGCGAGACCGTGACGCGCAGCCAGACCGAGTGGCCCGAGGGGTGCTTGAGGCGCCGGGTGCGGCTGAGCCGGGCCCGCCGCCCGCGCAGGATCTCCCGGTACGCCTCCGCGGTGCGCGTGTCCGAACCCAGGTCGAGCAGCTCGTCGGCGGCGCGGCCGACCAGCTGCCCGGACTCCGCCGAGCACAGCAGCGCGTGCGCGGCGTCGTTGGCTTCGACGATCCGGCCACCGCGGTCGACCACCGCCATCGCCAGCGGGGACGACGCGAACGCGGGCCGGTAGAGGGCGTTCGGCAGGGGCGGCCGCGGCACGGGCCGCGGACGGCCACTCTCCGTGAACGAATCGTGCCGTTGGCCGGGCGGGGCGGCCCAGCGCGCGGTCGTGGGCCCTTCGGGCTGTGCGCTCACCGCTCGCTCCCGTGATGCGTCGATTGGTTGCGTGGTCTGGTGCGGCCGGGTCCCGGCAGGAAAGTGTGCCGATCATAGAGGCAGGTCGGACGGGCTATCCAGCCTGGTGGGTGCCGTGCGGGCGACCCGGAGTGCCCGACTCCGCTCCGACAGATCGTTTCTGCTCGGGCCTGCCCCGGCTTCTGTCGGGGGTGATCGGGATGCGATCGAGTGTGACGTTCTGTGATCAATCCGAGGGGGGTCGGGTCACTCGTCCGGGCCAGATAAACAGGGCGAAACATGACATAAAGCAACACTCTGGGTGGGGTGCCCCGCATTCCCGTCCCGGAGGTCGACTTGCCGCGTCCGCAGCCACTCGGGGGAGTGGCCACGTCCCGCCCCCGCGCACTCGCGGCGGGACTCACCGCCCTGGCCGCCGTCGCCGCCACCGGTCTCGTCGCGGGGCCCGCCGCGGCCGTCCCGTGGGCGGGGCCCTGTGTCCTGGAGCGCACCTCGGCCCACCACTCCGAAGGGCTGGACACCTGGAACCAGGCGTACCCGAGGCCCACGCGCCCCCTCAACGCCGTGATGGTCTTCCTGTCCTTCCCCGACGCGCCGCCCGTGACCACGCCCGAGGAGCTGGCCGCCGACTACTTCCCGGCCACCAGCCAGTTCTTCGACCGGGCCTCGTACGGGAAGTTCTCCCTGGTGCCGCACCCGCAGCGGCGGTGGACCGAGATGCCGCGGCCCTCCACCTCGTACGCCATAGAGCGCGACTGGGACGCCGGGCACCGCGGCGCGTATCTGCGCGACGCGCTCGACGCGGCGGATCCGCACACGGACTTCAGCAAGTACGACGTCGTGTACTTCGTCGCCGACCCGGACGCGCCGGGCGTCGACTCGGACGCGACGAAGGTCGTGAACTTCGACGAGCCGATGCGGGCCGACGGCACCGACATCCGCCGGATCGTCACGGTCTTCGAGCGGCACCCGCCCGACCGCAACGTCCTCGCGCACGAGACCGGCCACGTCTTCGACCTGCCCGACCTCTACCACCGGCCGACCGACGGGAAGGGCGACTGGGACACGTACGTCGGTGACTGGGACGTCATGGGCAGCCAGTTCGGGCTCTCGCCGGACTTCTTCGGGTGGCACAAGTGGAAGCTGGGGTGGCTGGACCGGCGGCAGGTGGCGTGCGTGAACCGCAGCGGCGAGACCCGGCTGACGCTCGAACCGCTGAGCGCGGGGGCGCCGTCCGGGACCGGGGGCGGCCGCAAACTCGCGGTCGTCCGGACCGGGGTCGACAGTGCGATCGCGATGGAGGTGCGGGACGGGGGCGGCAATGACGTGGCGACGTGCAGCCGGGGCGTTCTCGTGTACCGCGTGCACAGTGACGCCTCCTCCGGGGCCGGCCCCGTCGAAGTCCTCGACGCGCATCCCCGTACGGAGGCGTGCTACGGCGAGTCCGTCTACCCGCCCCTCGCCGACGCCCCCCTCACCCCCGGCGAAACCTTCACCGTCCCGGACACCGACCTCCGCGTCGAGGCGGAGGGCCGCGCGGATTCGGGTTCGTGGACGATCAAGGTCACGACGACGGGTTGACTCCGTCCATCAAGCCCCTGCGGCGCTTGAGCAGCGGGGGCCGGGGCGGGGCCCCGAGGCCGGGGCCACGTCCGCCGCCCCAAAGACGTGGGGCGCTGCCCCACACCCCGCTGCTCAATCGCCGCAGGGGCTTGATTGCCCGCCGCTCGAACGACGAAAGCCCCTCGCGGAGGCGAAGGGCTTTGACGGTGGGTGCGCCATCAGGGACTCGAACCCCGGACACGCGGATTAAGAGTCCGCTGCTCTAACCAACTGAGCTAATGGCGCCGGTTGACGTCGTAGACATTAGCACCCTGATCCGCAGCAGGAAAAATCGAAATCCGCACCGCGGCCTGCGCACTCGCCCGCGCCGCCCGCACACACGCCCACCGCAACACCTCCGGCCCCGGCAGCCAGGGTGCACGGGTGTCCGGGGCGACCACCCAGCGGGACTCGCGGAGCTGGTCGGGGCGGAGCGCGGCGCGCGCCGTGGGCGCGGGGACCGTGACCGCGTCGCCGACCCCGTGGAAGAGGAGCGGCGGCACGGCGGACCCCCACTCCTCCCACCGCAGGAGCGACGGCAGGCGCTGCGCCGTGCCCGGCGCGGCGAAGAGCAGCATGCGGCCGCGGTGCGTGGCCACGGGGCCCGAGCCCGGCCCGTCCGCCCAGAGGCGGTCTAACATCCGCCGCCCGAAGATCGCGGGCACGTTCACCACGTCGAAGACGGAGCCGCAGGGCAGGACGACCGGGGCCGTCGGCCGCGCCTCCCAGTGCGCGAGCGCGGAACGCGGGTACGCCCCCGCGGAGGCGAGCCAGGAGGCGCCCTCCGGGGTGACGTCGCATATGTCGAATCGGTCGTGCACGACGGGGGTCGGGGCCGACGGGACGTGGGGGGAGTACGGAGGCGCAGTGCTCATGCCTCATACATCTACAGGGTGTGAGGGGGCGGTTCCAAAGGGTTGTGAGAAATCGGGACAGGAGGGGGCGGGGTGGAGTATCTTGTCCGCTGGCATATGCCAAATGATCTTTACGGGCCCCCGGCCGCGTCCCCGCCGCGCCCGCGCCACGGCCCCGTTACGTGGTCCGGTCCTGGGCGCCGCGCAGCAGATCGCGGCCGAACTCCACCATCTTCTTCGCGTAGTCCTCGGTCCAGTCCGCCCGCTCCGCGATGTCCTGCGTGGTGAGGCGGTCGAAGCGGCGCGGGTCGGCGAGCTGGGCGGCGGCGACGGCCTGGAACTCCATGGACCGGTCGGCGGCGGCGCGGAACGCGTGGGTCAGTTCCGTGGCACGGGTGAGCAGCTCGCGGGGGTCGTCGATGGACTCCAGGTCGAAGAAGTGCTCCGGGTCGGCGGAGGCCTCCGCGGGTTCGAAGATCAGGGGGGCGGGTCGCAGCCGGGGCTGTGGGGTGCGGTCGGGCTCCGCCATGGTGCGGTCTCCTTTTGCCGGGTGACCCCGCGGTCGGTGCCGGGGCCGTCTTCCATTGTCCGTCCGGGCGCAAGGGGGCGCGGTCGCGGGGGCTTCACGAAGCGTGGGGGATTCGGTGGGTGGAGAGGTGGGAGAGGATCGAGTGGTTGGCCTCCCAGCCGTCGGGGAACTTCACCGTGACGCCCAGTTGCACCGGATCCGCCGACGGATGCTCGTCCAGGAGGTCCGTGACGCCCTCCCGGCACACCACCACGCACGCGTGCCGATGCCGCGAGGCCAGCACGCACAGCCGGCCCGTCTCCAAGTGGAACGCCGTCGCGTCGGGGCGCCCCGACAACGGGTGCAGCACGACGGTGACGTCGAACTCGCGGCCCTGGAGCCGGTTCGCCGTGTCCACCGTGACGTCGTGCACGTCGAGGTCCGCCAGCGCCGCCCGCACCGCCGCCGCCTGGTCGCGGTGCGCCGTGCCGACGCAGATCCGGTCCGCCGTCAGCGCGCCCTCGCCGGACTCGGAGCGCGTGACGCCCTCCCGGTCGAGCAGCCGCCGCACCACCAGGGCCACCGCCCGCACCGCCTCCGGGTCCGTACGGGGCGTGTGCGCGGCGGGGAGTTCCAGCAGGCCCCAGCCGGAGGCCGCCGCCTCGTCGATGACGCGGTCGGGGGCCGAACCGTCCGACGCCACCGTGAAGCTCAGCTCCCGGTCGCCCTCGTCGGTTCCGCTGCGGAACGGCGTGTACGGGTAGAAGGCGTCGGAGACGAGCGGTGCCGCCGAGGCCGGGAGGCGCCAGGAGACCGGGAGGCGGTGCTGCGGCAGGTCCGGGTTGTGGGCGAGCAGTGTCGACACCGCCGAGGCCGACGGGTCGTAGGACAGGCCCGCCCACTGCTCCGAGCCGACGATCGCGAACGGGTCCAACTGGCCCGGGTCGCCCACGAACAGCGCCCGCTCGAAGAGCCCGGCCACGGCGAGCAGCGCGTCGGAGCGCATCTGGTACGCCTCGTCGACGATCGCGTGCGGCCACGGCTCGACGTCCTTGACGTGCGCCCACTTCGCCGACGTCGAGACGACGACCGGCAGCGGCGCCAGGTCCCCCACCTTCGTCGACAGCCGTACGTTCGGCAGGTCCTCCAGCGACTTCTCGTACGCGTCCGGGTCGCTGCTGTGCAGACGGCCCACCGCGAGCTCGGGGTTCTTCGCGTGCAGACGCAGCACGAGGTCGTCGACCTGAGCGTTCGTCTGCGCCACGATCATCAACGGGCGGCCCGCCTCCGCCAGTTCGAGCGCGGCCCGCACCACGAGGGTGGACTTCCCGGCGCCCGGGGGCGAGTCGACGACGACGCCGCGCGCCGTGCCGTGCAGCGTGTCGCGGAGGATGGCGTCGGTGGCCAGCCCGGCCGCCGCGGAAGGGGTGAGCTCGGCGGTCGTCGTCACAGGAGGTCTTCCTTCGTCACGGTGTCGGGTGCTTCCGCGTCCGTCCTCGGCGGGCCGCCGTGCGTCCACGGCGTCTCCTCCGGGTCCGGCAGCTTGGGGCCGCCGCGCTGCTCGTGCTCGAACAGCGTCCAGCACACCCGGTCGCCCTTCTCCGGCAGCGAGCCCTCGGCCGGTTCCTTGCCTCGGCCCATCTTGTCCAGGACGCGCAGCACGACGCCCCCGCTGCCGTCCTCGTACTCCTCGTACGCCACGAACTCGGCCGTCTGCGGCTTGCCTTCGAGGGAGCGGTACACCTTCACGCCCGCGCTCAGCCGCGTGGCGTCGTCCGTGCGGAGCGTCACGAGCGGGCGGGGCCGCTTCTTGTCGTTGTACGCCGGTACGACCTCGGTCACCTCCCCGGCGAACGCCTCTCCGGCCAGCCGTCGGCCCGCCATCACCAACGGGTCGTCGAGCGCCTCCTGCGCGTCCAGGCGGGCCTGTTCGCGCTCGCGCGTCGCCAGTTTGTTCGCCGCCGTCACCGCGTCGTCGCGGCGCGGCTGCGGGGGCTCGCCCGCGGCGACCCGGTCGCGGTGGCCGGTGAACGACCAGCGGTCGCGGGTCCAGCGCTCCGCCGCGTAACCGCCCTCCGGCAGCGTGCACAGCTGGTCGAGGCCGCGCCACACCGCGTCCCAGGTGGGGCGGGTGCGGGACTCGACGAGGGCGTGGATCTCCCGCTCGGCCGCGGTCAGTTCGGCGAGCCGGGCGTCGGACTCGACGGCGTCCTCGGCGGACGCGTGACGTGTGCGGGCCTTGTCGTAGCGCTCGATCGCGGGCGCCAGCAGCTTGTTGTCGAACGCGGGGTCCGTCGCCGGGCCCGCCGGAGGGCAGCGCAGCTGGCCGTGCGCGTCGCGGTCCAGCTCGGCGCGGAGCGCCGCCTCGGCGCCGGACGAGCCCGCGGGGGCCTCGATCCACGCCAGGAGCGCGCCCAGGTGCTGGTCCTCCAGGCTCGACTGGCCGGTCGCCCAGTGCCGCGACAGCAGGTCCGTCATCGCCAGGAGCAGCGCGGAACCGGGGACCCGCGCGCGCTCGCCGAAGTGCGTGAACCAGCGGCCGAGGAGCGGGACGTGCGGGGGAGCGGGGTAGGGGGTCTCCGGGTCCTGCTCCGCGGTGCGGCGAAAGCGCATCGAGCGGCCGAGGAGGCGGACGAACTCGATGCCGGCGCGGCTCGGCACGATCAACTGCGGCGCGTCCGCGCACAGTTCGACCTCCACCTTGACCTTCTTGCCGGTCTCCGCGTCGACCTCGCTGCGCTCGGCGGCCTCCACGTCGGCGGCGTACCCGTCGATGTACGGCAGGACCTCCTCGGCCAGCTGCGTCAGGAACGCGAACCGCAGGTCGCGGTCGCGCGGCTGCGGGACGACCAGGAGACGCGGCGACGTGCGCTCCGTGCCGACGAGCGCGCCCAGCGGCGCGCCGGTCTCACCGGCCGTCGTCAGCGGTACGAGGACCAGCGGGCGCTGCGACAGGTGCCGGTGCCGCACGGTGGCGCTGCGCTGCGCCCGCCCGGTCTCGGTGGCCTCCAACCGCGCGAGATGCGCCATCAGACTCACCGACCCACCTCCCACTCAAGCCCCAGTGGTGATTGAGCCGCGGTCCACTCAAGCCCCTGCGGCGATTGAGCAGCGGGGTCCGGGGCGGAGCCCCGTGGCGTGGGGGTCAGCACGGCGTCACCCCTTCGAGCGCCTCCGCCCGGAGGGCCGCCGCCCGCCGCAACGCCGCCACCGTAGGGTCGTCCGGATCCCCCGCCTCACCCCTCGCGGCGGCCAGCACCGCCCCCACCGTGGTCAACGCCCCCAACTCGGCCCGCAACGGCCGCCCGAGCGCCGTCACCGCCCCGCCCTCCCGCGCCCGGTCCCGGCAGTGGAACGCCAGCTCGCACGCGGCCAGGCACTCCGGCGCGTACGTCGCCGGAACCGCCTCCACCGCCTCCGTCAGCTCCGCCGGAGACCGGTCGGGATCGAAGACCGTGCCCGGCGGCAGCGCCGCCGCGATGTCCTCCACCCGCGTCAGCCGCTCCAACTGCCGCTTCGTCACCGCCCGCTGCTTGCGCACGTCGACGGCCGACGCCGCCGGCAGGTTCGAGAAGTCCTTCGGGCACACGAGGACGACCCGGTCGCGGACCCGCACCTCGACGTGCGGCAGCCGCGCCGCGACCTCCTCCAGCGCCAGCACGTACACCGCCGACTGCCGGGCCGCCGCCCCCACCTTCGCCGCGTCCGCCGACCCGTCGATCATCGGGAACGATTTGATCTCGACGACCGTCCACGCGCCGTCCGGATGCACCACCACCGCGTCCGGCTCCAGGAACGCCGGGCTGCCCGCCACGTCGAGCGCCAGCATCGGATGGTCGAGGAACGTCCACGTGCCCGGCGACTCCACCGCCTCCCGCAGGGCCAGCGCCGTGCGCGCCGTCCGCCCCTCGGGCCCGATCGCCGACAGGTCGGGGGCCCGTACGAGATCCGGGGTGGGCTCGGGCGCGGCCGCGGCCTCCTCCTTGCCCAGGCACCCGTGCACCAGCTTCAGCAGCTCCGCCCCGCCGTCCGCCTTCACCCGCGCCTCGAACACATTGCCGCGCGCCAGGGCGAACTGGGACTGGCCGAACGAGGACGGCGCGCCGAGCCGGTCCGCGAGCCGCGCCTTGTCGACCCCCGCGCCGTCCAGGAGCGCCCGCCTTCGGCAGCCCGGATTCGCCGCGAGCGCCGCCAGGGCGCGGGCGTCCATCGGACGCGGCGGATGGTCCGGGCCGCGCAGTTCAGCGAGCCGGTGCCGCAGCCCCGTCGCCGCTGTCCTGCGACGTGGCTGCCTTGCGCTGTCGGGGAATTCGCTCACCCGGGAAAGTCTGGCACTCTCCACTGACAATCGGGGCACGAGTGGCCGACGGGGTGGTCGGCGCGCCCGCGAACACGCCCTGCGCCCACTCCCGTACGGACGCCGCGGCGAGCCGCACCGGCTTCGTCAGGAGCAGTCCCACGCCCATCACCGCGACCCCGGCGAGCGCGTCGAAGAAGTAGTGGTTGGCCGTGCCCATCACGACGATCGTGGTGATCAGCGGGTACGCGACGCCGAGCGCCTTCACGTACGGGGAACGGGCGTGCCGCCACAGCATGATTCCGCACCACACCGCCCACCCGACGTGCAGGCTGGGCATCGCCGCGTACTGGTTGGTCATGCCGCCCATGCCCTTGGGGGCGCTGGCCGCGCCGCCCCACCAGCCGTACGAGCTGTAGTACGCCATCGTGTCGACGAAGCCGTGGCTCGCGGCGAGCAGCCGGGGCGGGCAGGTCGGCAGCAGGGCGAAGCCGACGAGGCCGATCATCGTCGACGTCATCAGCCAGGTGCGGGCCGTGCGGTAGATCGCGGCGCGGCGGCGGAACAGCCAGACGAGGACGATCGGTGTGACGAGGTAGTGAAGAGAGGCGTACCAGAAGTCGGCGGGGACGCCGAGCCACGGTTCGCGGGTGAAGAGACGGTTCAGCGGGTGTTCGAGGTTGAGGCGGACGGCCTTCTCGGCCCGGAGGATCGCGAGGCCGTGGTCGACGGCCTGGCTCACGTCGCCGCGGGCGAGCAGCCGCCCCGCCGTGTACGCGCCGTACACCAGGAGGATCAGCGGCAGCTCCGTCCACCAGCGGAGCCCGGCGCCGGGTATGCCCTCCGTGCGCGGTGCGTCGTCGGTCTGCGACATGCGGGCCGCTCCCCCCTGTTCCCTTGTACGGCGGCCACTGGCCACAGCTCCATTTTACGGTGTATGTGGGGCTCTGCGGGCTGCCCCTGACCCCCGTAGACGCTTCGTTCCGGTTGCGGGTTGCCCGGCGGGCGACCTCCATGCGGGTTGCGCGATGATGGACGGGGCGATCCTTCCCGCTCGCCCCATGTTCACCCTTAGTCCCTTGCAGTTGCTTGTAGTTTCGAAAGAGGCCTCTCCATGGCACCGCGCATCCTGTTGGCCCGGCACGGACAGACCGAGTGGTCGCTGTCGGGACGGCACACCGGGAGGACGGACATTCCGCTCCTGGAGGAGGGCAGGCGGGGCGCGAAGCTGCTGGGGGAGCGGCTCGGCCGGGCGCCGTACGGCGGGCTCGACGGCGTCGAGGTGCGGACGTCGCCGCTCGTGCGCGCGAAGGAGACCTGTGAGCTCGCCGGATTCGGGGACCGGGCGACGACGTGGGACGCGCTCATGGAGTGGGACTACGGCGCGTACGAGGGGCTGACGCCGGCGCAGATCCAGGAGCTGCGGCCCGGGTGGTTCATCTGGCGGGACGGCGTGCCCGAGGGCGAGTCCCTCGCGCAGGTCACGGCGCGGGCCGACGAGGTCGTGGAGTGGGCGCGGTCCGAGGCGGACCGGGACGTACTGGTCTTCGCCCACGGCCACATCCTGCGCTCGATCGCCGCCCGGTGGCTCGGCTTCCCGCTGGACTTCGCGGCCCGCATCCGCCTGAACCCGACGTCCCTGTCCGTCCTGGGCTGGGCCTACGGCGCCCCGGCCCTCGAATCCTGGAACGAGACGGGCCACCTGACCCAGGGCTGACCGGTAGCCCTTCGAAGCCCCTGCGGCGATTGAGCAGCGGGGTCCGGGGCGGAGCCCCGAGGGGTCACGCCGGGTGCCGTGCTGCCGATTGGGCGTCCAGGAACGCCGACACCCCGGCCGCCCGCTGGTGCGGCAGCAGCACCCGCGCGGTCGTCGCCAGCATGGACTCGATACGGGACGACCGCACGTCCTGGAGGAGCGTCAGAGCCCGCAGCCCGGCGTCGGCCGCCTCGTCGGGGTGTCCCGAGCGTGCCAGGTCGTCCGCCAACTCCGCCGTGTACAACGCCATGTTGCGCGTGAAGTGCGGATCCTGGAGCGTCACCGCCCGCCGCGCGTGCCGCGCCGCCCGGTCCCAACCGCCCAGCGCCGACCAGCACTGCGCCTCAAGACCCTCCAGTTCGGCCTCGCCGTAGAACGACATCCACTCCGGATCCGCGTCCGACGCCCCCCGCGCGAACAACGCCTGCGCCCGCGCGATGGACCGCTCGCAGGAGTGCTGGTCGCCGAGGCCCGCCCAGCCCCCCGCCTCCCGCAGCGCGAGCAGCGACAGCAGCCGCGGCGAGCCGAGCCGGGACGCCACCCGCGTCGCCGCCTGCGCCGCGCGCACCGCCTCACGGGGCCGCCCCGCGTCCCGCGCCAGGAACGCCGTGTTGCAGAACGCGTGCGCCTCCAGGCCCTCGTCGCCCGCCATCCGGGCCGTCGCCAGCGCCTCGGCGTAGTGCGAGCGCGCGTCGTCGAACCGCCCCGAGTCGTGCGCCAACCACCCCACCGAGATGGCCAGTTCACCCGCCCCGGTCTGAAGGCGCCCGGTCTCGTCCCGGGGCCCCGTGCCCGCGTCGAGCAGCTCGAAGGCGGTGCGCAGCGGCGCCGCGGCCCGCCGGTACAGGCCGTCGGCGCCGTGCCGGTCGTCGAGCAGCCGGATCCGCCGGATCGCCTCCTCCACGGCACCGATCCCGGCACGCGCCGGATGCCGGTCGAAGTCGGCGGGAAGGGCGGGGATGCCGAAGGGGGTCAGCGTGGCGACGGCCACGGTGGCCGTCGAACCGGTCATGCCGGTCATGAATGCGCGACGTCGCACGTCGCTCTCCTCGTTTGTTGCCTGGTACGTGTGCTGCGGGTCGGCGGTGGCCGCGGCGGGGCGCGCACCCCGGCCGCGTACCGCCGAGCGGGGCGCGAACCCCAGGTCCGCGAGGGTCCGGCCCGGGAACATGTGCAGGAACACCCGCTCGTACGCGTAGTTGGGGCAGCGGATCTCGCCGGCCTCCACGCGTCCGATGTAGCGCGCGTCGCAGCTGACCCGCTCACCGATCTCCCGGGCCGCGCGCCGCACCGCGGACGCGAACTCCCCCGGCGAGCGCCGGCCGCGCAGCGCCCGGAAGGCGAGGTTCGGCCGTGCGGACTGCGGCACCGAGGCGTCGGGGACAATCGGCGACGACGTCATGAGCGGGTCCTCCCGTGCGAACCGTGCCGGGCACCGTGGAAGTCGCGAGCGCATGACGAAATAGCTGCCGCAACTTCCTCGTTCCGGCGAGGCTCGAAGGTACCGGCTGTCACGACCGCGACACGCAGGGTTTGGCTACAAACCGGATATCTCACCCACGATCCGCCATGAACTGCCATCCTTTGCGGCGGCGTGCCGCCGTTGCCGTTGACAACGCGCGTGCGTTGAACCATGCGGCGATCCCCACGAGCGAGGAGGGGCCGACGTGTTGGACGCGTCACTACCCATGACGTCACATCCCGTGACCACCACTCCTACGACGACGACGGCCCGGCACCGGCCGAGCGAGGAGACCGGTTCCCCGCCGCCGGGCGACTGCGATCTCGTGACCGTGCCGTCCCGGCAGGGCCTGGAAGCGGTCGACATCCTGCGCCGGGGCTGTACGGAAACGATTGGCCCCGTGCTGCACGACGGCGGCGGCGACACCCTCGGCTTCCTGGTCCCGCCCGGCACCGCCGACGGCTGGGACCTGCCCGGCAGCGACTGCACGCAGACGCAGGGCCGCGGCCTCGCGCTCGGCCCGCGGCCGGAACCGCCGGTCGAGGGCACGGGCTGGCTGCTCCCGCCGGACCCCGCCGAGCGGCCCGCCGACCTGGTCACCGACCCGGCCGTGCTGCGCGCCGCCCTCGACGAGGCGGCCCGCCTGATCGAAGCGGCGGACAACTGTCGCTGAGCCGCCGCGCGCGCCCTCGTCGATAATGGGCGAATGGCGAGGTCACGAGGGAAGCAGGGGCGCGGGCGCGCGACGCGGGAGGCCGTGGTCGAGAAGGTCGACGGCGGACTCGCGGAGCTCGTGCCCGACCGGGACCGGGCGGCCGGCTGGACGCTGCTGATCGACGGCGCGCCCCAGTCGCACGTGGACCTCGACGATCCGGCGCATCTGTCCTTCGAGTACCAGCGCCGAATAGGGCACGTGATCGACCTGGCCGCCGAGCCGGGGCGGCCCGTGCAGGCGCTGCATCTCGGCGGCGGCGCCTTCACGCTGGCGCGGTACGTCGCCGCCACCCGGCCGCGGTCCACGCAGCAGGTGGTGGAGCGGGACGGGGCGCTGGTCCAACTCGTGCGGGCGCACCTGCCGTTGGACCCCTCGCAGCGCATCCGGGTGCGGACCGCGGATGCGCGGGAGGCGCTCGGCAGGCTTCCCGACGGGTGGGCGGACGTGGTCGTCGCCGATGTCTTCAGCGGGGCACGGACGCCGGGGCATCTGACGAGTACGGAGTTCCTGGCGGAGGTGCGCAGGGTGTTGCGGCCCGCCGGGACGTATGTGGCGAACGTGGCGGACGGGCCGCCGTTGGCGTACCTGCGGGGGCAGATCGCGACGGTGGCGGCGGTGTTTCCGGAGGTGGCGCTGATCGCGGATCCGGCGGTGCTGCGGGGGAAGCGGTTCGGGAACGCGGTGCTGGTGGGGTCGGCGAGGGCGCTGGCGGTGGGGGAGTTGACGCGGCGGGCGGCGGGGGATTCGCATCCCGGGCGGGTGGAGCACGGGCGGGCGTTGGTGGATTTCGCGGGTGGGGTGGGGGCGGTGTCCGATGTCGCGGCGAAGGCGTCTCCGGCGCCGCCGCCGTCGGTTTTCCGTTGACCCGTGCCGTGGTGCGGGAAAAGCCGGGGCTCCGCCCCGGACCCCGCTCCTCAATCGCCGGAGGGGCTGGAGAGTGGATCGCCGGAGGGGCTGAAGGGTGCCGGGCCAGGGCTTGATGTCCGGCTCAGTACGTGGCGATTTCCACCGTGGGGGCGTGGTCGTGCCAGGTGCAGAAGGCGGAGACCTTCTTCGTGCCCGAGGTGAATTCGACGCGGATCCACGTGGGTTGTTTCCAGACCTGGACCGACCAGCCGGCCGCGGGGGTCGCCGAGACCAGGGTGGCGGAGGACTTCTGGAGGTCGAAGACGGCTCGGCCGCCCTCCGTCGCGTAGCTCTTCACGGAGCCGGAGGAGGGCGGTGGCGTGCCGGCGGACTTCGTGGCGCGGGGCATGGGCGAGGCCGCGGTGCGGGTCGGGGACGGTTTCCGCGTCGACGGGGACGGGGACGGTTCGGGGCGGTGGGTCGATGAGGAGAGCGGGGGTTTCGCGCTCGGGTCGACCGCGTCGTGCTGCGCCACCGCCACGGGCAGCGCCCGCGGCGGGTCGTACACCGTGCCCGTCATCACCGTGTGCACGCCCCACCAGGACAGCGTCACCGCGGCGCCGGTGGCCAGCAGCCATGCCGCACCGTGCACCAGCCGCCTGCGGGCGGGGTGCGGGGTGCGGGGCGTCGAGGGTGTCTCCTGCATCGCGGGCCATACTGCACCACACCCGCCCCGCCTGTCCCGCGCGGACCTCCGTCACCCGCGAGAGGCCCGCATTCGGCCGGATGGCGTACGGTGCCGTCCCATGGCAAGTGTGCTCGTGGTCGAGGACGACCAGTTCGTACGCTCAGCCCTCATCCGGCACCTGACCGATGCCGCGCACACCGTGCGCAGCGTCGGCACGGCCCTGGAGGCGCTGCGCGAGGTCGCCCATTTCCGGTTCGACGTCGTGATTCTCGACCTCGGTCTGCCCGATCTCGACGGGGCCGAGGCGCTCAAGATGCTGCGCGGGATCACCGACGTACCCGTGATCATCGCCACGGCGCGGGACGACGAGGCCGAGATCGTGCGGCTGCTCAACGACGGCGCCGACGACTACCTGACCAAGCCGTTCTCGCCGGAGCACCTGTCCGCGCGGATGGCCGCCGTGCTGCGCCGGTCGCGGGGGAGCGCGGGCGCCGAGCCGCCCTCGCGGGTGATCCAGGTCGGCGGGCTGTCGATCGATCCGCTGCGGCGGCAGGCCGAGCTGGACGGCGCGCCGCTGGATCTCACGCGGCGCGAGTTCGATCTGCTGACCTTCCTCGCCGGGCGGCCCGGTGTGGTCGTCGCCCGCAAGGAACTGCTCGCCGAGGTGTGGCAGCAGTCGTACGGCGACGACCAGACCATCGATGTTCATTTGTCCTGGTTGCGAAGGAAGTTGGGGGAGACGGCCGCCCGGCCGCGGTATCTGCACACCCTGCGGGGTGTCGGCGTGAAGCTGGAGCCTCCTCGGGTGGAGCCGCCCGCATGAGGTGGGCGCTCGTCAAGGTGTGCCTCGCCGTCACGACGATGGTCGTGGTCGCCTTCGCCGTGCCGCTCGGACTCGTGATCAAGGAGATGGCGCGGGACCGGGCGTTCTCCAGCGCCGAACGGACCGCCGCGGCCATCGGCCCGACCCTGTCCATCACCACCGACCGCGATCAGCTCGACCGTGCCCTCGCCACCGCGCAGACCGGCGGCGAGGACCGCATGTCGGTGTACGTCCCGGCCGGCGGCGGGCACAAGGCGATACGGCTCGGTGAGCAGCGGGTCGGCTCCGATCAGCTCGACATCCGGCGGGCCACCGTCGTGGACGTGCCGGGCGGCTCGGTGTGGTTGCAGCCCATCGCGGTGAGCACCGGCAAGATCGCCGTCGTCGAGGTCTTCGTGCCCCAGGACGAGGTCACCAACGGGGTGACGACCGCGTGGGTCGTGCTCGGCGGTGTCGGCATCGCGCTGATCATCGGGTCCGTGGCGGTCGCCGACCGGCTCGGCGGGCGGATGGTGCAGCCCGCGCAGCGGCTCGTGGGCGCCGCGCACGACCTGGGGGAGGGGAAGCTCGGGGCGCGGGTGCCCGAGGACGGGCCGACCGAGCTGCGGCTCGCCGCCGTGGCGTTCAACTCGATGGCCGATCAGGTCGTGCAACTGCTCGCCAATGAGCGGGAGTTGGCCGCCGATCTGTCGCACCGGCTGCGGACACCGCTGACCGTGCTGCGGCTCAACGCCGCCTCCCTCGGCGACGGGCCCGCCGCCGAGCAGACCCGGGCCGCCGTGGAGCAGCTGGAGCGCGAGGTCGACACCATCATCCGCACCGCGCGCGACGCGAAGCCGCAGACCGTCGCCGCCGGGCCCGGCGCAGGGTGCGACGCCGCCGAGGTGATCCGTGAGCGCATGGACTTCTGGTCGGCGCTCGCCGAGGACGAGGGGCGCAAGGTCCGCGTCGCCGGTGTCGACCGTCCCGTACGCATCCCCGTCGCCCGCGGCGAGCTGGCGGCCGCGCTCGACGCGCTGCTCGGCAACGTGTTCCGGCACACCGCGGAGGGCACGGCCTTCGCGGTGGACGTGCACCGCGCCGAGGACGCCGTGATCGTGCTGGTCTCCGACGCGGGCCCCGGGATCGCCGACCCGGCGGCCGCGATGGCGCGCGGCAGGGGCGAGGGCGACACGGACGGCGCCCGGGTCGGCTCGACCGGGCTCGGCCTGGACATCGTGCGCCGGGTCGCCGAGTCCACCGGCGGCGACGTCCGGATCGGCGCGTCCGTGCTCGGCGGCACCGAGGTACGGATCTGGCTTCAGCTGGAGGGCTACCGGCCTTCGCAGGGGCGGCGCGGGCACGGGCGGCGCGGCCGGGACCGCAGAGGGGCGGCCGGTCTCTTTAACCGGTCCCGATCCCTCGCTTAAGCCAACCCTAAGATCCGCGACGCCCGCCCGCACTGCCCGAATTGCCGGGTTGCTGATCGCTAGCGTGCTGCCGCGCCCTGATCGCATCGCGGGGCGCGGCCACCCCCCACGCAGACCTAAGGCAGGCACGCGATGAACAGCAACACGCACCGACGCAGGTTCAGCGGCAGGAAGAAGGCGATCGGCGCGGTGGCGGCCGCGGCGGTGGCAGGAAGCGGCGCCTTCCTCCTCACCTCGGGCGCCTCCGCCGAAGTCGCCGCGGCGGAGCCCGGGTTCGCGCCGTACGTCGACACCTCGCTGTACCCGAAGTTCGACCTGGTCGACTCCTCGAAGGCCACCGGCGTGACGGAGTACAACCTCGCCTTCCTCACCTCCGGGGGCGACTGCGCCCCGAAGTGGGGCGGCGTCACCGACCTCGGAAGCGACGAAGTGGCTTCCCAGATAGGCGACTTGAGAGCGGCCGGCGGCGACGTCCGGGTCTCCTTCGGTGGCGCCGCCGGCACCGAGCTGGCCCAGGCGTGTTCCTCGGCGGGCGAGTTGGCGGCGGCGTACCAGAAGGTCGTCGACCAGTTCGACCTCACCAAGGTGGACTTCGACATCGAGGGCGGCGCGCTGCCCGACACGGCGAACAACACCAAGCGCGCCGAGGCCATCGCGACGTTGCAGCAGGACAACCCCGACCTGAACGTCTCCGTGACGCTGCCGGTGATGCCCGAGGGCCTCACCCAGGACGGCGTGAACTTCCTGGAGAACGCCAAGGCGGGCGGCGCCTCGCCCGACCTCGTCAACATCATGGCGATGGACTACGGGGCGTCGTACAGCGGTGACATGGGCGACTACGCCGAGCAGGCGGCGACCGCCACGCAGGCGCAGGTGAAGTCGGCGCTCGGGCTCTCGGACGCCGACGCGTGGCGGGCCGTCGCGATCACCCCGATGATCGGCGTCAACGACGTCGCGTCCGAGGTCTTCACGGTCGACGACGCCACGCAGCTGGTCTCCTTCGCCAAGGAGAAGGGCCTCGGCGGGCTCTCGATGTGGTCGGCGACCCGCGACAAGCAGTGCGAGGGCGGCGCCTCCGGCTCGGCGCAGCCGACGTGCAGCTCGATCGAGCAGGAGGCGAACGCCTTCCAGAAGGCGTTCGCCTCGTTCGGCTGACCGCTGCCCTTCGGGGTCAGGCCTGCGACGCCCGCCATTCCTCGGCGTAGTCGTCGAAGATGCCGCGCAGGTGGTGGCCGATCTTCAGGTAGTCCAGGTTGTCGAGGTTCGCGAGGGAGACGCGGACCGACCACTCCGGTCCCTCGAAGCCGCCGCCGTTGAGGAGCACGACGCCGGTCTGCTGGGCGAGCCGGAACAGCGCGTCGACCGGTTCGTAGTTCTGCTCCAGGAAGTCCGCGAACGGCTTTCCGTGGACGCGCTCGGCCTCGGCCAGCAGGTCCAGCTCGATGTAGTAGGCGGCCCGGTGGGGATCCTCGTGGATCTTCATCTGGGCGCCTTCGAGGAGCAGTTCGAGGCGCTGGCGGACGATGGAGCGGATCTTCTCCTTGTACGCCTGTCCCTCCTCCAGCATGTTGAACAGCGAGAAGAGCGTCATCATCACCTGCTGCGGCAGCGACAGGCCCGCCGTGTGGTTCAGCGCCACCTGCCGGGAGTCCGCGACGAGCCGGTCGATGAACCTGATCTTCTCCGGTTCCAGGGTCAGCGAGCCGTACCGCTTGTTCAGGCGGTCCTTCTCCTCCTGGGGGAGCGCGGCGATCATCTCGTCGATGACGTTGTCGTCGTGCAGCCCGATGACACCGAGCCGCCAGCCCGTGCACCCGTAGTGCTTGGAGTACGAGTACACCAGCAGCGTGTTGCGCGGCAGGTCGGCGGCGATGGAGCGGAACCCCTCGACGAACGTGCCGTACACGTCGTCGGTGACGATCATCAGGTTGGGGTTCTTGCTCGCCACGATCTCCTTGATCTGGTTCGCGACCCGTGAACTCAGCGCCAGCGACGGCGGGTTGGAGGGGTTGACCAGGCAGACCAGCTTGATCTCCGGGTCCTCCAGCTTGGCGACCTCCTCCTCCGGGTACCGCCACTCGCGCACGCCCGTCTCGGCGAAGCTGCTGGCCGAGACGTACGTGACGTCGAAGTCGTACGTCGGCAGCTCGGCGATCTCGATGTACGGCGTGAAGACCGGCACCATGAGGGCGATCTTGTCGCCCTTCTTCAGCAGCCCGTTCTTCATGAGGGAGTCGAAGATGTAGCACATGGCCGCCGTGCCGCCCTCGGTCGCGAAGA
Organism: Streptomyces sp. BYX5S; assembly: GCF_054724165.1. Taxonomy (NCBI): domain Bacteria; kingdom Bacillati; phylum Actinomycetota; class Actinomycetes; order Kitasatosporales; family Streptomycetaceae; genus Streptomyces; species Streptomyces sp. BYX5S. The sequence goes on from NZ_CM138829.1 coordinate 992,512, forward strand.
CCGAGAGGTTGTCCGCCGGCGGCTTCTTGTCGAACATCTCGTCCGCGAGGTAGCCGCGCACCACCTGCTCGCCGCAGACCAGCATCCGGTCGGGCACCGGGTAGTTGTCGCCGGTGATGCCGTCGGTCAGCTCGTGCACCCACTCGTCCTTGTCGAACCCGAAGCGCTGGATGCCGTGCTGCACGCACTGCGCGAGGAGTTCGATGCCCGGCAGGCTCGGGTTCCGGCGTACGAACGTGTCGAAGCGCTCGTACGCGCCGTGCTTCTCCGGCATCCCGCCGAGGTTGTCGGCGTTCCACACGCGCCGCGACTCCTCCAGGGCGAAGTAGCCGAGGGCGTAGAACGCCTCGCGGGGGCCGGTCGCGATCCAGTTCGGGTTGCCGCGGCCCGCGTTGAGCATCTGGCGGCTGGACTTCTCCTTCTGGCCCGGCTCGTCGGCCTGCGCCTGCTCGGCGAGGTCGATGAAGATGTTCTTCAGCTCGAAGGGGGAGAGCTGGGCGTAACTCTTGATCTGTTCGCGCGTGAACGTCGTCTTGGTCATGTCGTTTCCCTAACTGCGGTGCGGTGGCTCAGTGCTGGAGGAGGACGATCACGGCACCCCAGATGGTGAGGAGCACGTTGCCGACGGCGTACGGGATCGTGTAGCCGAGGGTGGGGACCTGGGAGCGGGAGGACTCGTTGATCGCGCCGATCGCCGCGGTCGTGGTCTGGCCGCCGGCGAGGACGCCCATCAGGATCGGGAACCGGATCTTCTGCACGTAGTGGCCGAAGGCGAAGCCGACGAGCAGTGGGATCACGGTGGCGACCGCGCCGAAGACCAGCAGCCCCCAGCCCGCCTCGGACAGGCCCGAGGTGAAGCTCGGCCCCGCGTTGATGCCGACGACGGCGACGAACAGGCACAGGCCGAGCGTGTCCATGAACCACTGGGCGCCGGGCGGCACATTGCCGTACGTCGGGTACTTGCCGCGGATGTAGCCGAAGACCAGGCCCATGATGAGCGCGCCGCCCGACGTGGACAGCGAGATCGGCACGCCGGACACGGTCAGCGCCGGGATGCCGATGCAGCCGCCGAGGAAGATGCCGAGGCCCACCCAGATCATGTCGGTGGCGAACGAGGTCGGGACCGGCTTGCCGATCGCCGCACCCGCCGGGTCGACCAGCCGCTTCGGCCCGGTGAGCACGAGGGTGTCGCCGCGCTCGACCTTGGAGGAGAGGCGGTAGGGGAACTCGGCGCCCGAGCGGTAGATCTTGTCGATGTAGACGCCGACCATGAACGGCTCGCGGCGCAACTCCGCGACGGTCCGGCCCAGTTGGGCCTTCTCGGAGGCCACCACGTGCAGCGTCTCCGTCTCGTAGCCGAGCAGCTCCACGTCGTCGGTCTCCCCGCCGATGTGGGTGCGGGCGTCGTAGTCGACGAGCGAGCCGCGCAGCGCGCTCACCGCGACGATGTCGCCCTCGCGCAGCACCGTCTTCTGGTCGTGGTCGAGGATCTGTCCGTCGCGCCGCACCCGCGTGATGTAGATGCGGTGGCCGAGCTCCTTCTGCTGGTTCTCGAAGTCGTCGATGCTGCGGCCGACGATGTCGGGGCGCTCGATGGTGTACGCGCGCAGCACCACCTCGTAGTAGCCCTCGGCCAGGTCCGGATCGTTCTCCGGGGCGTCCAGCTCCTTGGCCAGCTGCGCCGACTCGGCGGCGAGGTCCTTCTTGTAGAGCTTCGGCAGGATGGTGGCGAGCAGGATCGCGCACAGGATGGTGCCGAGCGGGTACGTCACCGCGTAGCCGATGGCGACGAGGTTCGCCTCGCTCTTGGCGTCCCCGGTGGACAGGCCCGGCAGGGTGCCGATGGCGTCCTGGGCGACACCGATCACGGCCGACTGGGTGAGCGCGCCGCCGAGCAGACCGGCCGAGAGGCCGGGGCCGTAGCCGAGCATCGACGCGAAGACCCAGCAGATCAGCAGGCCGGTGACGCAGACGACGATGGCGTTGAGCACCTGCGGCAGGCCGTCGGTCTTGAGGCCGCGGAAGAACTGCGGGCCGACCTTGTAGCCGAGGGCGAACAGGAACATGATGAAGAACAGGCTCTTCACCGTGGCGTTGATCTCGACCTCGGTCCAGGCGCCGAGGATCAGGCCCGCGATGAGACAGCCGGTGACGGCGCCGAGCGCGATGGCCTTGTAGCGGATCTTCCCGAGCAGGAAGCCGAAGGCGACCGTCAGGAAGACCAGGAGTTCCGGATAGGGCTGGAAGATGTTCCGGTTGAGGAAGTCGATCATGTCGGTGGACGTCCTCTCAGTTGCCGAGGATGCCGACGAGCACGGGGCCGGTCAGCGGGAGCAGGAAGTTGGAGAGGGCGTACGTGATCGTGTAGCCGAGCATCGGCACGGACGACTGCGCCACCTGGGTGACCGCGGTGATCGCGGGGGTCGAGCACTGCTGTCCCGCGATGGCGCCGATCAGGAGCGGTTTCTCGATCTTGAGCAGGGTGCGGCCGACGATCAGTGAGATCGTCGCGGGGATCAGCACCATCGCGATCCCGGCGAACGGCAGCAGCGCCCCGTACTCCTTGATCAGTGGCCAGGCCTGCGGTCCGGAGACGAGGCCGGTGCAGGCGATGAAGACCGCGAGCCCCATGTCCTTGATCGTCGCGGCGGCCTGCGGCGGGAACGCGCCGAAGGTCTGCGAGCGCGAGCGGAACCAGCCGAAGAGCAGCCCCGAGATCAGACAGCCGCCGCCGGTGCCCAGCGACATCGGGATGTCGCCGAACTTGACGACGACCTGCCCGAGCAGCGAACCGGCCGCGATGCCGAGCCCCAGGTAGATGAAGTCGGTGGCGTCGTTCCTGACCACCGAGCCGATCCGCGCGACCAGCTTGTTCAGGCCCGAGCGGGCGCCCACCAGCGTCAGCACGTCGCCGCGGTGCAGCACCGTGTCCCCGGAGGCGGGCAGGTCCTGGTCGCCGCGGGTGACGTCGGTGACGTAGACGCCGTCCTTGTAGAACTCGGGGTACGCCTTCTGCACCTCGTCGACGGACTTCCCGTCGAGCGCCTTGTCGGTGACCGACACCTCGCGGGCGGCGAGCGGCGAGTCGAGGCCGGGCACGCCCGGCGTCTCGGGGCCGATGACCCGGCCCGCGTCGATCACGTTCGCCCGGCGGCCGACCAGGAGCACCAGGTCGGAGAGGGTGAGCTCCAGGCCGGGGGTGACGTCGAGGACCTTGCTGCCCCGCTTGACCGACTCCACGGTGACCCGGTCGTCCATGCTGGACTGGAGATCCCCGACCGTACGGCCGTCAGCGGTCGTCACCAGGTAGGTGCGGCCCACCATGCCCGGCAGCGCGGGGCGCTCGTCCGCCTCCAGGCTGCCGCGGCTGCGCGTGCGCTCCCACAGCTCGCGGGCGGCGTCGCGCAGGTTGATGCGCATCATCATCGGCATGATCTGGCTCGTGTAGAGCACGATCGTGATCAGGCCGAACAGGTAGCAGACCGTGTACGCGGTGGCGACGTTGCCCTGGTACTCGGTGATCTGCGCGGCCGTCAGGTCGCTGAGCTTACCGATGGACTCGGTGGCCGTGCCGACCACCGCGGACTCCGTGGCCGCGCCGGCCAGGATGCCGGAGGCGGTGCCGACGTCCAGGTCGAACCAGCTCGCCAGGCCGAGCGCGATGCCGATGACGCAGACCAGCTCGATGCCGCACAGCACGAAGAAGCGCAGGCTCTTCTTGTTGAGGTTGCGGAAGAACTGCGGTCCCGCCATGTAGCCGAGCGCGAAGATGAACAGCGCGAAGAACACCGTCTTCACGTCGTCGGAGACCTGGGCCTTGGTCCAGGCACCCAACAGCAGCGAGACGATGAGCGTCCCGCAGATGCCGCCCAACGTCAGCGGCCCCACGCGCAGCTTCCCGACGAGGTAGCCGAGCGCGAGGCTCACGAACAGGACGAGTTCCGGATGGTCCTTGAGCACACCCATGGCGCCTCAGGACCGGTCATATCGGTAGGTATCGGGCATACGCGTAAAAATAAGGGCCGGTGCCCGTCGCTGCCACGCGACGCGCACCGGCCCTTCCGCCCGCCGGGGTCAGGACTCGGCGGGCAGCCCCCCGTTGCGGGCCACCTGGGAGTACCAGGTGGCGCTGGTCTTCGGGATGCGCGCCTGCGTCTCGTAGTCGACGTAGACGGCGCCGAACCGCTTGCCGTATCCGTAGGCCCACTCGAAGTTGTCGAGCAGCGACCAGAGGAAGTAGCCCCGCACGTCGGCGCCCTGCGCGATCGCGTCGTGGATCGCGGCGAGGTGGGCGTGCAGATAGCGGACACGGTCCGGGTCGTGCACCCGGCCCTCGGCATCGACGGCGTCCTCGTACGCGGCGCCGTTCTCCGTCACGTAGAGCGGCACGCCCGGGGCCTGCGCGGTGTAGTCGAGCAGCAGGTCGGTCAGGCCCGTCGGGTCCACGGGCCAGTTCATGGCGGTGAGTTCGCCGGGCGCGTGGTGGAACGCGATGTCGTCGGCGGCCGGCCACGGCGTGTGCTCGCTGGCGCCGTGCCCGTCCAGGCGCGGGCCCGTGCGCTCGGGGTCCGCGGCGGAGACGACGGCCGGGGTGTAGTAGTTCAGGCCGATGAAGTCGAGCGGCTGGTGGATGGCCGCGGTGTCGCCGTCCCGCACGAACGACCAGTCCGTGATGCTCGCGGTGTCGGTGAGCAGGTCCTGCGGGTAGGCGCCCTTGAGCAGCGGCCCCGAGAAGACCCGGTTCGCGAGCGCGTCGATACGGCGCCGGGCGTCCAGGTCGGCGGGGGCCTCGGTGCGCGCGCGGACCACGCTCGGGTTCAGGCTGATGCCGACCTCGGCGCGGGCCGGCAGCACCCCGCGCAGCGCCGAGCTGGCCAGGCCGTGACCGAGGTTGAGGTGGTGCGCGGCCCGCAGCGCGGCGGCGTGGTCGGTGCGGCCGGGGGCGTGCACGCCCGAGCCGTAGCCCAGGAAGGCGCTGCACCAGGGCTCGTTGAGGGTCACCCAGCTCTCGACGCGGTCGCCGAGCGCCTCGCCGACGATCCCGGCGTACTCCGAGAACCGGTACGCGGTGTCCCGCTCCGGCCAGCCGCCCGCGCTCTCCAGCTCCTGCGGCAGGTCCCAGTGGTAGAGCGTCACCACGGGCTTGATCCCATGACCGAGCAGCTCGTCCACGAGCCCCCGGTAGAAGTCGAGCCCGCGCTGCACGGCGGGCCCGCGCCCGGTCGGCTGCACCCGCGGCCACGCCACGGAGAACCGGTACGCGGTCAGCCCCAGGTCCGCCATCAGCCGCACGTCGTCGCGCCACCGGTGGTAGTGGTCCACGGCGACGTCCCCGGTGTCCCCGTTCGCCACCTTCCCCGGCGTATGGCTGAAGGTGTCCCAGATCGACGGCGTCCGCCCGTCCTCCCGCACGGCCCCCTCGATCTGGTAGGCCGCGGTCGCCGACCCCCAAAGGAACCCGGCGGGAAACCGGGTCGCGGCGGGAGGGGAGGTGACGGTGGGGCTGGTGTTGTCAGTGGTGGTCATAGGAGCGCTCCCATGGTGAGTAATGAGTCCACGATTCAGCAGCTTCGAAGCCCCTGCGGCGGACACTTCGAGCCCCTGCGGCGATTGAGCAGCGGGGCCCGGGGCAGAGCCCCGAGACGTAGGACCGGCGGGGCGCAACAGGAACGCCCCGCCCGCCCCGGCGGGCGCTAACCCTTGACCGCGCCCTGCATGATCCCGCCCACGATCTGCTTCCCGAACAGCAAGAACGCGACGAGCAACGGCAACGTACCCAGCAACGCCCCCGCCATGATCACCGAATCGTCGGGGATGTACCCCGTCCCCAACGCGTTGAGCGCGACCTGAACCGTCGGGTTCTCCTGCGTCAGCGCGATGATCGGCCACAGGAAGTCGTTCCAGGCCATGACGAACGTCAGCAGACCCAGCACCGCCATCGCGGGCCGCGCCGCGGGGAACACCACGTGCCACACCACCCGCAGGCTGCTCGCCCCGTCGACCCGCGCCGCCTCGATCAGCTCGCCCGGCAGCGCCTGCACCAGGTACTGCCGCATGAAGAACGTGCCGAACGCGGACACGAGCGTCGGCAGGATCACGGTCTGCAACTGGTTGGCCCAGCCCAGGTCCGTCATCCACAAGTACAGCGGAACCACGGCCAGTTGCGGCGGAATCATCATCGTGCCGATGGTCATCAGCAGCAGCGTCGTGGAGAACCGGAACTTCAGCTTCGCGAAGGCGAACCCCGCGAGCGTGGAGAACAGCACCGTACCGACGGTGATCGCCGACGCGACGAGGATGGAGTTCCACATCGCCGTGCCGAGACCCGCCTGGTTCCAGGCGGTCTCCAGGTTCTTGAACAGGTTCCCGCCGAACCAGAACGGCGGCGGCGTCTGCGCGAGCCTGGCGTTGGTGCGCGAGGCCGCGATCGCCGTCCACAGCAGCGGGGCCAGGGAGATCAGGGCGAACAGCACGAGGGCGAGGTACGTGACCGGCCCGGCGTGCAGCTGCTTGCCCGCCCCCATGATCCGCCGGCGCTTGGGCGGCCCGGCGGCGCCGTCCTTCACCGGCCCGCCCGGTGTCACATCACTGATGGTGGTCATTGGGACTTCCTCAGCCGTCGGGAGATCAGCATGTTGACCGCGGCGACGACCAGCAGAATCAGGAACATCGACCAGGCGATCGCGGACGCCTTGCCGAGGTTGCCGACGATCCAGCCCTGGTCGTACATGTACAGGCCGATCGTCTGGTACTGGTGCTCGGACCCGCCCTTGGTGCCGCTGACCCCGCCGAACAGCAGCGGCTCACCGAAGAGTTGCATCGCGCCGATGGTGGAGACGACGACCGTGAACAGGATCGTCGGCCGCAGCATCGGGATGGTCACGTGCCGGAACTGCTGCCAGCGGTTGGCGCCGTCCAGCGCCGCCGACTCGTACAGGTCGCCCGGGATGGCCTGCATCGCCGCCAGATAGATCAGCGCGTTGTATCCGGTCCACCGCCAGATCACGATCGACGACACCGCGAGCTGCGAACCCCAGTCGGACTCCTGCCAGTTGACCTTGTCCAGGCCGATGGCGTCCAGTGCCCAGTTGATCATTCCGCTGTCCGGGGCGAAGAGCAGCACGAAGACGAGCGTCGCGGCCGCCACCGACGTGGCGTACGGGGTGAGCACGACGACCCGCCACACGACCGAGCCGCGCAACCGGTAGTTGAGCATGTGCGCGAGCCAGATCGCCGCGGCCAGCTGCGGCACCGTGGAGATCACGCCGATGGTCAGCGTGTTCTTCAGCGCGTTCCAGAAGAAGTCCGACTGGAACAGGTTGATGTAGTTGTCCAGGCCCGCCCAGGTCTGGCCGTCCAGGTTCGCCAGCTGCACGTTGTGCAGCGAGTACCAGGCGGTGTAGAGCAGCGGCACCAGCGAGAAGGCGCCGAAGATGATGAAGAAGGGGGCGATGAACGCGTACGGGGACGCCTTCATGTCCCAGCGGTACAGCCGGCTGCGCCAGGAGTCGGCGCTCTTCGGCGTACCGCGACCCTGAGCGCCCCGGGCCGCGCCCGACTCCTTGGGGGAGTCGGGCGCGGCGTCGGCGCTCGACGCGGTCTGCGCGAGAGCCTCGTTGGAGCTGGTCACTGGCCGAGCACGTCCTTGACCTCATTGGTGGCCGCGTCCCAGCCCTGCTCGGGCGACTTGCCCTTCTGCTCGACCTGGAGGATGCCCGTGTCGGTGATCGCGGTGTTGATCGGCTGGTCCTTGATGCCGAAGATCTGCACCGGGATGGTCTTCGCGGATTCGGAGAGGATCTCGGTGATCGGCGCGTTCGAGAAGTACGCCTGGGTGTCCGCCTTCGGCTTCAGGTTCGCGTACGTCGACGGCATCGACGGGAAGCTGGCCTGCTTGGCGAAGACCTTCTGCTGCTGCTCGGGGGCGGTCAGCCACTTCGCGAGGGCGATGGCCTCCTTCTGGTGCTTGCTCGCCGTCGGCACACCGATGAACGAGCCGCCCCAGTTGGCCGCGGTCGGCGCGGCCGCCATGTCCCACTTGCCCTCGCCGGCCTCACCGGACTTCTCCTGGATGTAGCCGACCATCCACGCCGGGCAGGCGACGGTGGCGAACTTGCTGTTCGCGAAGCCCTGGTTCCACGGCTTGTCGAACTGCTTCAGCTTCGCCGACATGTCGGAGGTCGCCACCTCCATCGCGGCGTCCCACGAGTCCTTCACGCCCTGGGACTTGTCCCATATGACGTTGCCGCTCTTGTCGTAGTAGCGCTCCTTGGCGCCACCGAGCGCCGCGTTGTAGATCGAGGAGGCGGAGTCCACGAACTTGGTGCCGCTCGGCGCCTTCTTCATGTAGTCCTTGCCGACCTCGACGTACTTCGACCAGTCGCCGCTCCACATCTCGGCGAGCTTCTCGCGGTCGGTCGGCAGCCCGGCCTTCTTGAAGAGGTCCTTGCGGTAACAGATCGCCATCGGGCCGACGTCGGTGCCGAGGCCGATCAGCTTGCCGTCCTTGGTGGTGGCCTGCTTGTTCTTCCAGTCCAGCCACTGCGACTTGTCGACCTCCTTGCCCAGGTCGACGAACTTGTTCGCCTGCGTCTGCACGGCCTCGGTGATGTTGCCGACCTCGATGGCCTGGATGTCGTCCGTACCCGAACCGGCCTGGAGGCGGGTGAGCGTCTTGGGCCAGTAGACGTCGGTACGGGTGGTGACGTTCTCCTTGATGGTGATGTTCTTGTGCAGCTTCATGTACTCGTCGTAGAGCCCGGCCTGCTTGTAGCCGAAGGTGCCGAAGGTGCCGACCGTCAGCGTGGTCGCGCCCTCCTTGCCGCCGGCGTCGCTGTCGCCGGAGCCGCCGTCGTCGCTCGCACAACCGGCAAGCAGCCCTGTGGCCAGGGCGGCGACGACCGCGAAGGTCATCGCGCGTCGGGTCGTTCGGGCAGTCGTGCGCATTGCGTCCTCCAAGTGCTCAATTGCTCTTGATGCTGAGACGTGCAGACCCCCGGCCAACTGCCAACTGCTGTGCTGGGCCCGTTCGTTCATGTGCGGCTCGGGCGGGGAACGTGCGGCTTCTGTATGCGTCCAGTAGGGTGGGAGCGCTCCCACCGGTGATGTGTTGAAGGGTCGTCGCTCGAACCCGGGGTGTCAAGACACCCGGCGACGCCAAGTTCGTGCGGTTATCGGGCTGTTAGATTCCGCTCAAGATCTGGGGAGGTAGGAGTCATGGTGGCTCACGGCACGCACGGCAGGCGCCCGACCCTTGAGGAGGTCGCGGCCCGAGCGGGCGTCGGCCGGGGCACGGTCTCCCGCGTCATCAACGGATCGCCGCGGGTCAGCGACCGCACCCGCGCCGCGGTCGAGGAGGCCGTCGCCGAGCTCGGCTACGTTCCGAACACGGCGGCGCGCGCCCTCGCGGCCAACCGCTCGGACTCCATAGCCGTCGTCGTCCCGGAGGCCGAGTCCCGGTTCTTCTCCGAGCCGTACTTCTCCGGCATGGTCGGCGGCGTCGGCATCGCCCTCGCCGACACCCCGCTCCAGCTCCTGCTCACCTTCGCCCGTGGCGAGCGCGAACAGGACCGCCTCGCGGCCTACCTCGCCGCCCACCGGGTCGACGGCGTACTGCTGGTCTCGGTGCACTCCGACGACCCGCTCGCCGACCGCCTCATCCAGATGGACATCCCGACCGTGATCAGCGGCCCCCGCTCCGCCGACGAGCCGCTGCCCTCCGTCGACACCGACAACTACGCGGGCGCCCGGCTCGCCGTCCAGCACCTGATCTCCCGGGGCCGCCGCTCCGTGGCGATCATCGCGGGACCGCTCGACGTGTACGGAGCCCAGCGCCGCCTCGTCGGCTACCAGGACGAGCTGGCCGCGAGCGGGATCGGCTACGACGAGAAGCTGGTGGCCTACGGAGACTTCACGGAGGAGGGCGGCCGCCGCTGCATGGAGGAGCTCCTGGAGCGCGGCACCGGCCTCGACGCGGTCTTCGCCTGCTCCGACCTGATGGCCTCCGGCGCCCGCCAGGTGCTGCGCGAGGCCGGCCGCCGCATCCCCGACGACGTGTCCCTGGTCGGCTTCGACGACTCGATGATCGCCCGCCACATGGAGCCCGGCCTCACCAGCGTGCGCCAGCCCACCCGCGACATGGGCCGCGCCATGACGGAGCTGCTGCTCGACGAGATCGCGCTGGCCGCCCAGGGCAAGCGCTCCTCCGTCCGCCGCGGGACGCAGCGCCACCTGGTGCTTCCGACGGAGCTGGTGGTCCGCGCCTCGTCGTAGATGCGGCCCCGGGAAAGCGGACGCGCTCCGGGAACGCCGAAGGCCCCGGTTCTCTCGAACCGGGGCCTTCGGACCCTTCAGGGTGAGTGACGGGACTTGAACCCGCGGCCACCTGGACCACAACCAGGTGCTCTACCAACTGAGCTACACCCACCATGTCCGGTCGTTTGTCTTTCTTCCGACCGGCCGAGAAAAAGTGTACAGGGTCCGAAGGGGTGCTCGCGCACACCTTTTCCCGAGGGGGCCCGGACCCCGTACACGGGGGCTTGTCAGGGACTACTCCGCAGGCAGGACGTACTTCGCGGCGATCGACTTCGCCGTGTCCGAGTCCGGGCCCGGCTGCGGGACGAAGACCGCCTCGCGGTAGTAGCGCAGCTCCGCGATGGACTCGCGGATGTCGGCGAGCGCCCGGTGGTTGCCGTTCTTCTCCGGACTGTTGAAGTACGCCCTCGGGTACCAGCGCCTGGCGAGCTCCTTGACCGAGGACACATCGACGATCCGGTAGTGGAGGTAGTCCTCCAGCGTCGGCATGTCACGCAGCAGGAAACCGCGGTCGGTACCGACCGAGTTCCCGCACAGCGGGGCCTTGCCCGCGTCCTTGACGTGCTCACGTACGTACGCCAGGACCTGTTCCTCGGCGTCGGCGAGCGTCGTGCCGCCCGCCAGCTCGTCGAGGAGGCCCGAGGCGGTGTGCATGTTGCGCACCACCTCGGGCATCTGCTCCAGGGCCTCGTCCGGCGGGCGGATCACGATGTCCACACCGTCGCCCAGTACGTTCAGCTCCGAGTCGGTGACCAGTGCGGCCACCTCGATGAGCGCGTCGTTCGCCAGCGAGAGACCTGTCATCTCGCAGTCGATCCACACCATGCGATCGTTCATGCGCCCAACCCTACGGGTCGGGCCTGCTCGCTGGCAGACGACGGGCGTCGGCTCCTGTTCCCGGTGCTGCGCGCGGGGCTACGAAGCCGTGCGCGGGCCCGGCACTCCCGGGTGGCCCGTGGGCATCGAGGCGGCGGGCGGACCCAGCGCGTTCGCGGCCGCGGTGCGCCGGGACTGCGCGGGGACCGGGCTCGCGCTCTCCGGCCCCGGCAGGCCCGCCAGCTCGACCGCCCTGTCGGGCTTGTCGGCCCTCCCCGGCCCCTCGCCCGGCTGCGGCCTGCGCGCCCGGTACGCCGCCCGGTACGCGGCAGGGGACGAGCCCAGCTGGCGCCGGAAGTGCCCGCGCAGCGCGACGGGGGAGCGGAAGCCGCAGCGGCCCGCCACCTCGTCGACCGAGTAGTCGGACGTCTCCAGGAGCCGCTGCGCCTGGAGGACCCGCTGCGTGATCAGCCACTGGAGCGGGGCGGACCCCGTCAGCGACCGGAAGCGGCGGTCGAAGGTGCGTCGGCTCATGTAGGCGCGGGCCGCGAGCGTCTCCACGTCGAACTGCTCGTGTAAATGCTCCAGCGCCCAGGCGACGACCTCGGCCAGCGGGTCGGCGCCGATCTCCTCGGGCAGCGACCGGTCGAGGTAGCGCTCCTGGCCGCCGCTGCGGCGCGGCGGGACCACCAGGCGGCGGGCGAGCGCTCCGGCCGCCTCGTTGCCGTGGTCCGTGCGCACGATGTGCAGACAGAGGTCGATGCCGGCCGCGGTGCCGGCGCTGGTCAGTACGTCCCCGTCGTCGACGAAGAGCTCCCGCGGGTCCACGTGGACCGACGGATAGCGCTTGGCGAGCGTCGGCGCGTACATCCAGTGCGTGGTCGCCGGGCGGCCGTCGAGCAGGCCCGCCGCGGCGAGCACGAAGGCTCCCGTGCACAGCCCGACGATGCGGGCGCCCTCCTCGTGCGCGCGGCGCAGCGCGTCGAGGGCCTCGTCCGGTGGCGGCGAGGTGATCGAGCGCCAGGCCGGTACGACGACCGTGCCCGCCCGCGAGATCGCCTCGAGCCCGTGCGGCGCGGTGAGTTCGAGTCCCCCTGTGGTCCTCAGGGGTCCGTCTTCGCCGGAGCACACGAGCAATCGGTAGCGCGGAACTCCCGCGTCCTGCCGGTCGATTCCGAACACGGAGAGCGGTATTGAACTCTCGAAGATGGGTCCGCCGCTGAACAGCAGCACCGCGACGATCTCTCGTCGCCGGCGCCCCGACAGCTTGCGAGCCGCCGCCTCCGGCGCAGTGGTGGAGTCGTGGCTCATGCTGCTAAGCCCCCCTCGGTGATCGCGGCTCCCTCAATACTTTGACGGGCTGTTCGCTCCTGCACGTTTCCCCTCGGTGATGCACGAAGTCCCCCGCCGCCTTCAGATCAGACAGTCATGATCGAATCTACTGCGTCCCGTGGTGCCGTCGTGACCAGTTAAGAACCTGACCGATTGTCGACAAGGCAACTTGGCGTGAAGCATTCGATCACGAAGCGTCGCACTCAGGGGCGTTGCTGGGAAGTGCGCCTTCACCGCGTGGCCGGTCCCCGTAGGGTGCAAGCGCTTTTCAGAGGCCTTTTTGCCCTGGTGAAACGGGGGTTGGGGGAGGCGAAACGCAAGGGAGGGCCGCATGACCCAAGTTGGCTGAAAATCGGTGTGGAACCGCGACGAAACCGGTCAGTCAACCGGCGTATCCCACCCGGCCCGATGCTCCCCGCGATGCGTACCCGGACCGGACCTGCCGCGCCGGCCGCGGTGCGTGCAGCACTGTTCACTGTGCAACTGTGCAGCGCCGCGCTGCGACTGTCCAAGGAGCACCCGGCAGGCCGCGGTCACCGCGACGAGGCCCAGCGCGGCCCCCGCGGCGCCCGCGGCGGACGAGCCGTAGCCGACGAGCACGAGCGGAACCAGGACACAGCTGAACGCCGCCCAGCGCACCACGTCGCCCACCCCGTCCTGCCCCTTCCGGGCGGGCTCCGCGGACGCCTGCGCCGACGGCCGCGGGGCCGGCAGCCCGGCGGGCCGTCCGGGGCGGCGGGCGTCGTGGTGGTGCGCGGCGCGGGGCCGCTGGGCGGTGGTCGGTCCGGGCACGGAACGCTCCCTGTGTCTTTCGGTACGGCGGTACAACGCCGTCACCCCGCTGCGGTCACTTCTCCGATGCGGGACAAGGGACCAGTTGAGTGCGCAAACCGCCTGTACGGGGCAGCAACCATTGCCATACGGTCGCCCCTCGTGCATGCTCCCCTGAACGCTGCGGAGCGGACGTACCAGCAGGTCTGAGCCCGGAATCAGAGTCTGGGCAGAGGAGGAGTGTCGCCGTACCCTTGGGGGTATGGGGTTGGGAAGATGATTCCCGGACACAGCTCCGCGAATCAGTTGTCGTCCCCTCTTTAGAGGCCCACGAGGTACACGCCGAGACACTCATGGCCGGTCACGAATTCCCCGAACCCGCGGACCGCAAGCGGCAGGTCGCCGACCCGACGGCGACGCCCGAAGCGGCGGAAGAGACACGTCAAGCCTGTGATCCCGCTTTCAAGCACGGTGTCGTCGTCGGTTTCGACGGCTCGACGTCGAGCGAGCGGGCACTCGCGTACGCGATCGGCATGGCCCACCGTTCGGGCTCGGGGCTGATCATCGTCCATGTGGCCAACCGGCTGCCCACCACGGTGTGGGCGGGCTGCGAGCCGCCCGTCTTCGTGGACGTCCCGGACCACCGCACCGAGGTGCTGGGGCTTGAGCTGGCCTGCGCGGAGTACCTGTCCGAGGTGCCGTGGATCCTCGTCGAGCGCGGTGGCGACATCTGCCACGAGCTGGAGGAGGTCGGGCACGAGTACTCGGCCGACGCGATCGTGGTGGGGTCGACGCACGGGCTCGTGGGGCGGATCTTCGGGTCGGTCGCGGGGCGGCTGGCGCGCAGGGCGCAGCGGCCGGTCATCGTCATTCCCTGAGGGCGGCCCCCGGAGCGGTTTTTGATGATCCCTCAACGGTTGTGCCGCGAGCGCTAGTTGAATTTTCGCCGTTGGATAAATCTACCGCCGCGTAAATGTGCTTTGTGCCCTTGTGAAGGGTAAATGACTGGCGAACGGTGCTTGGCGGTGTGCTGTTGGGCGGGGGGTGACGGCCGCCGGCCGACAGCCATGCGGGTCGGGGCAATGGGCGGTTCCGACCCCTACGTGAACGGGTCCCGTGCGCTTGGTGGCGCGTACGGGACCCGTTTGCGTGTGGTCGCGGGGCGCTGCCCCGGACCCCGCTGCTCAATCGCCGCAGGGGCTTGAGGGGACTACTCGACCGTGACCGACTTCGCCAGGTTGCGGGGCTTGTCGATGTCGCGGCCGAGGGCCAACGCCGTGTGGTAGGCGAGGAGTTGGAGCGGGATGCCCATGAGGATGGGGTCGAGCTCGTCCTCGTTCTTCGGGACGACGATCGTGCGGTCGGCCTTCTCCTGCTCCTGGTGGGCGACCGCCAGGATGCGGCCGGAGCGGGCCTTGATCTCCTCCATCGCGGCGCGGTTCTTCTCCAGCAGGTCGTCGTCGGGGACGATCGCGACCGTGGGGAGGGCCGGCTCGATGAGGGCCAGCGGGCCGTGCTTCAGCTCGGAGGCCGGGTAGGCCTCCGCGTGGATGTAGGAGACCTCCTTGAGCTTCAGGGAGGCCTCGCGGGCCACCGGGTAGCCCCGGACGCGGCCGATGAACATCATCGAGCGGGCGTCCGCGTACTCCTCGGCGATCTTCTTGATCTCCGCCTCCTGGGCGAGGATCTCGGAGATCTGGGCGGGGAGCTTGCGCAGGCCCTCGATGATGCGCTTGCCGTCCGCCACCGACAGGTCACGGATGCGGCCCAGGTGCAGGGCGAGCAGCGCGAAGGCGACCGTGGTGTTGGTGAAGCACTTCGTCGAGACGACGCAGACCTCGGGGCCCGCGTGGACGTAGACGCCCGCGTCGGACTCGCGGGCGATCGCCGAGCCGACGACGTTCACGACGCCGAAGACCCGCGCGCCCTTGCGCTTCAGCTCCTGGACAGCCGCGAGGACGTCGTACGTCTCGCCGGACTGGGAGACCGCGATGTAGAGCGTGTCGGGGTCGACGACCGGGTTGCGGTAGCGGAACTCGGAGGCCGGCTCGGCGTCCGCGGGGATGCGGGCCAGCTCCTCGATCATCTGGGCGCCGATCAGGCCCGCGTGGTACGAGGTGCCGCAGCCGAGGATCTTCACGCGGCGCACCGTGCGGGCCTCGCGGGCGTCCAGGTTGAGGCCGCCGAGGTGCACCGTGGAGAACCGGTCGTCGATGCGGCCGCGCAGCACGCGGTCCACGGCGTCGGCCTGCTCGCTGATCTCCTTGTGCATGTACGTGTCGTGGTCGCCCATGTCGAAGGAGGCGGCCTCGAGGTCCACGGTGGTCGGCTCGTTCGCGGTGCGGGTGCCGGCCGTGGTGTACGTACGGAAGTCGTCGGCCTTCAGCGTGGCCATCTCGCCGTCGTCCAGCGTGACGATCTGGCGGGTGTGGGTGATCAGCGCGGCGATGTCCGAGGCGACGAACATCTCCTTGTCGCCGATGCCGAGGACGACCGGCGAGCCGTTGCGGGCGACGACGATGCGGTCCGGGAAGTCGGCGTGCACGACCGCGATGCCGTACGTGCCCTCGACCAGGTGCAGCGCCTCGCGGACCTTGTCCTCCAGCTCGGTCTGCTGGGAGCGGGCGATGAGGTGGGTGAGGACCTCGGTGTCCGTCTCCGAGCTGAACACGACGCCCTCGGCGACCAGCTTGGCGCGCAGGTCGGAGGCGTTGTCGATGATGCCGTTGTGGACGACGGCGACCTTGTTGTCCTCCGACATGTGCGGGTGCGCGTTCTCGTCGGACGGGGCGCCGTGGGTGGCCCAGCGGGTGTGGGCGATGCCGGTGGTGCCCTTGAAGCGGGCCGGGACCTTGGCCTCCAGGTCGCGCACCCGGCCCTTGGCCTTGACCATCTTCAGGCCGGTGGCCTTGGGGCTCGTGATGACGACGCCCGCGGAGTCGTAGCCCCGGTACTCCAGGCGCTGCAGCCCCTCCAGGAGGAGCGGCGCGACGTCACGCTTGCCGATGTAACCGACGATTCCGCACATAGGTGTTGAGATTCCCCTCAGCCGTAGACGATGCGGCGCAGCTGGCGGAGGGAGAGCTCCGGCGGCGACACCGCCCGGTAGCGCAGATCCGCCAGGATCCGCTCGAAGATCTCCGCGTTCACCAGGCCCTGACCCTGGAGTTCGCGGTGCCGGCGGCGGACGTAGTCCTCCGTCGGCTCGTCGAAGTAGGCGAGCACGTCCTGGACCACCCGCAGTGCTTCGCCCCGGCTCAGGGCGGTGGTGCGTGTCAGGTGGTCGATCAGGTCGTCGTGCACGAAGCGATCCTCGGGGTTCGGGGGCGGTTTCGCAAGAATTCTGCCCGAAATCGGGCAGGCGGGTCGCTCGGGTGGGCCTGATCGTGGTTGCGGACGCGGGGCTCCGCCCCGGGCCCCGCTCCTCAATCGCCGGAGGGGCTTGAATGTGAGGGGCTTGGTCGGGGGGCGTTCATCTGGTGTACTCCCAAGAGATAGATGGCTCGGCCATCTTTCCGGGCATGGACATTCCACGGATGGGCGTACCCGATGAGCTTGCCGAGCGGTCGCTCGCGGAGCAGCACGAGTTTCTGCGCGGTCGGTTCTCGCGGCGCACGGTGATGCGGGGCGGGGCCGTGAGCCTCGGGGCGGTCGCGGGCGGGGTCTTCGTGCCGGGGGCCGCGAGTGCCGCCGCGGCGCGGCCGGCCGCGCCCGCCGCCGCCGAGACCGTCGACGGGGCGCTCGTCGCCCCCTTCGGGCGGCACCTGTCGTACGGGGACGACGCGCGCACCGAGATGACCGTGTCCTGGCAGGTGCCGGTCGCGGTGAAGGACCCGTTCATCCGGGTCGGCGCCGAAGCCGGTGAGCTGTCGCGGAAGATCCCGGCCGAGCTGCGCGCGCTGTACACCCCGGCGGGTGTCGGGACCAGCGCCGACCACACCCAGTACTACGTGCACGCCAAGCTCACCCGCCTCAAGCCCGGCAGGACGTACTACTACGGGGTCGGCCACCGCGGCTTCGACCCGGCCTCGCCGCGGTTCGCCGGCACCATCGGCACCTTCACGACCGCGCCCGCCCGCCCGGGGCCCTTCACGTTCACCGCCTTCGGCGACCAGGGCGTCAGCTACCACGCCCTCGCCAACGACTCCCTGATCCTCGCCCAGGGCCCCGCCTTCCACCTGCACGCCGGTGACATCGCGTACGCGGACCCCTCAGGACAGGGGCGGACGACCGACACGTTCGACGCGCGGACCTGGGACCTGTTCCTCGCGCAGACCGAGAGCGTCGCCAAGTCCGTGCCGTGGATGGTGTCGTACGGCAACCACGACATGGAGGCCTGGTACTCGCCGAACGGGTACGGGAGCCAGGAGGCCCGGTTCGCGCCGCCGCGCAACGGGCCCGACCCGGCGCAGCTGCCGGGCGTCTACTCGTTCGTGCACGGGAACACCGCCGTCATCTCGCTCGACGCCAACGACGTGTCGTACGAGATCCCGGCGAACCTCGGGATCAGCGGAGGTACGCAAACCGCTTGGTTCGAGCGGCAGTTGAAGAAGTTCCGGGCTCCCGGGTCCGGGATCGACTTCGTCGTCGTGTTCTTCCACCACTGCGCGTACTGCACCGCCACGGCGCACGCCTCGGAGGGGGGTGTGCGCGAGAAGTGGGTGCCGTTGTTCGAGAAGTACACGGTCGACCTCGTGATCAACGGGCACAACCACGTGTACGAGCGGACCGACGTGATGAAGGGCGACAAGGTCGCCAAGGAGCTGCCGATCGGGGGCACGGCGTATCCGGAGACGGACGGCGTGGTGTACGTGACCGCCGGGGCGGCGGGCAAGAGCCTGTACGAGTTCCCGGTCGACGACACGTACGAGGGCCACGAGAAGAAGATCGACCCGTTCGCTTCCTACGTGACCGAGGAGGGCGGGAAGAAGGCGGTCACCGTGGACTGGTCGCGGGTGCGGTACACCAACTACTCGTTCCTGCGGGTCGATGTGGAGCCCGCGCCCGTGGGGCGGACGGCGAAGTTGACCGTGCGGGGTCTCGCCGAGACCGGGGCGGAGGTCGACCGGTTCGTGGTCGCCCGGAAGGTGCGGGCGTAGGGGGTACGTCAATCGCCGGAGGGGCTTGAGAGGCGCTTCAGCACCGCCGCCTTCGCGAGCGTGAACTCCTCCTCCGTCAGGACCCCCTGGTGGTGGAGGTCGCCGAGTTCGCGCAGGCGGCGCAGAAGGGCGTCGTGGTCGTCCTCCACGGGGGGCGCCAGGGCGGGCGGGGGCTCCTCGGCGGCCGGGGCCGGGTCCGGGTGGGGGAGACGGGCCTGGACCGCCGCCGCGACGAGGGCCATCAGCGGGTCCTTCTTGAAGCCCCACAGCTCGATGGAGTTCGGGTCGTACTTCGCCGGCGCCTTCGTCGGCGAGGACCGGACCGTGAAGCGCAGGCAGCCGTTCTCCAGGCCCACCGCCGGCTGCCACTCGACCGCCGTGATGTCGGCGAGCGCGAGCACCCGCGTACCCGCCGAGGACTTCGCCTCCTCCGTCTTCCAGTTCCACTCCAGCCGCACCCGCTCCCCGTCGAAGCTCGCCGTGCCGTCCCCGGCGGAGACGGACAGCGGCACGGCGGGGCCGGGCAGGAGGTACGAGGAGCAGGGCGTGGCGGGTATCTGGTCCAGCAGGAGCGCGTTGCGGACCTCGTCCACGAAGTACTCGGCCACCCCGTAGCGGTCCGACTCGACCGTGAGCTGGTACGGGTCCGTCGCCTCGGTCAGCTTGCCGCCCGTCGCCTGGAGGAGCGGGTCGGCGCCGTCGCGCAGCCGCAGGCGCAGCCGGCCCGTCTTCTTGCCCTGCTCGAAGGAGGCCCCGGCGAGCGCCGTCAGCGGCACCGTCAGTTCGCCCAGGGCCTTGCGGAGCAGGCTCACGCCCTTGTCCCGCCCCGGTACCAGTCGCAGCGTGTCCCCGTCGAACGTCCATGTGCCGTCGCGCTGGATGATTTCCGCCATGCCGACATTGTCGTACGGGAAAGGGGCTCGGGAGGACCGTCTCCCGAGCCCCTTCCCAGTCAGGGGGTCAGGCGATCGGGTTCTCCAGATCACCGACCAGCTGAAGGGCGCCCGACGGGTCCGCCAGGTCGACCATCTGCTCGTTGTTGCGCAGCTGGAGGCGGTTCAGCGCGGAGAGCGAGAAGTGCGGGGCGAACATGTCGAACTGCTCGAACTTCTCCGCCAGTTGAGGCATCGCCTCCTGGTACTCGCGCACGCAGTCCGCGACCGCCGACCAGAACGTCTCCTCGTCCACGACGCCGTCCTCGACCAGGTTCGCCGCGAGGAAGCGGAAGAAGCAGTCGAAGACGTCCGTGAAGATCGAGAGGAGCTTCATGTCGTCGGGGACCTCGGCCTTGATGCGCTCCACGGCCGGCGGCAGGACCGCGTCCGGGTCCATCACCGCGATCTCCTCGGCGATGTCCTTGAAGATCGACCGCTTGACGACGCCGCGCTCGTCCAGGACCAGGATGACGTTCTCGCCGTGCGGCATGAACACCAGGTCGTAGGCGTAGAAGCTGTGCAGGAGCGGCGTCAGGTACGACTTCAGGTACGGCTTCAGCCACGCGCGCGGAGTCAGGCCCGAGCGCTCGATCAGCGCGCCCGCGAACGACTTGCCCTCGCGGTCCACGTGCAGCAGCGACGCCATCGTCGCCAGGCGCTCGCCCTCGCCGAGCGAGGCCACCGGGGACTCCCGCCACAGCGCCGCCAGCATCTTGCGGTACGGCGAGTAGCGGTCGGTGGCGGCCTCGTACTCCAGGTGCCGGTAGCCGACGGCCGCGCGCTCGCGGATGATCGTCAGGCCGGTGTCCTTGAGCACCTCGTCGTTCTCGA
Source organism: Streptomyces sp. BYX5S (assembly GCF_054724165.1). Taxonomy (NCBI): domain Bacteria; kingdom Bacillati; phylum Actinomycetota; class Actinomycetes; order Kitasatosporales; family Streptomycetaceae; genus Streptomyces; species Streptomyces sp. BYX5S. Next base: position 1,012,610 of record NZ_CM138829.1, read on the forward strand.
TGAGGTGCGCCAGCCAGTCGTTGATCGCCGGCGTCGCCTCCATGTACGCGGCCGAAAGACCGCGCATGAAGCCCATGTTGATGACGGACAGCGCCGTCTTCACGTAGTGCTTCGTCGGGGCGCTCTTGTTGAAGAACGTACGGATCGACTGCTGCGCCAGGTACTCGTCGTCGCCCTCGCCCAGACACACCAGGTGCTGCTGCGCGATCTCGGCGGCGAACGTGACGGACAACTTGTTCCACCACTGCCACGGGTGGGCGGGGATGAGGAGGTAGTCGGCCGGGTCGAGGCCCTTGTCGCGCAGGACGCCGTCGAAGCGGTCGAGGGTCTCCTGGCCCAGCTCCGCGCGGAGGAACGACTCGTACTCCAGGCCCGTGCCCGCCGTGAACGCGGCGCGCTCGCGGGAGGCCGCCAGCCAGACCAGCCGGACGGGGCTCGCGGTCTCGGGGGCGTACGAGAGGTACTCGTGGATGCCGAAGCCGAGGCGGCCGTTGTTCGCGACGAAGCAGGGGTGGCCCTCGGTCATGCCCGTCTCGATCGCCTGGAAGTCGCCGGAGGCGGCGAGTTCGGCGGAGGACAGGTACGGCTTCGTCAGCTTGAAGCAGGTGCCGGAGAGCGTGGAGGAGATCTCCTCCAGGTACACCGGGAGCGTCGAGTCGCTCAGGCCCAGGCTGTCCTTCATCTCGATGAAGAACTGGAGGGCGTTGAGGGGGAGTTCGGCGCCGTCGCGGTGGCGGGTGATCGAGTCGGCGGCCACCTGCCAGTGGTCGAGGCGCAGGCGGCGCGCGGCGAACTCGTAGCGGGTCAGGCCGTCGTCGCTGAGGACGAAGAACCGGCCGGGGCCGGTTGCGGCCTCGGGTATGAGCAGCCGCTCGTGGCTGAACTCGGCCAGGGCCTTGCGGATGAGGAGTCGGTTGGCCTCGGCCCAGCGCTCGGGGGAGAGGTGGGTGGCGGCGTCGGCGATGGTCATGCGGTCGTCCTTCCCGTGGCCGCTTCGAACTGGGCGCGCGTGCAGAAGCTCAGCAGCGCCTTCTTCTCCGGCTTGTCGATCTCGCGGTCCGCCACGAAGCCGACGGCCTCGTTCAGCGCGTGCACCGCCGTGTTCCGCACGTCCGGCTCGACGACGACGCGCCGCACCGACGGATCGGTGAACAGGTGCTCCATCACCGCAGTGATCACGGCGCGCGTGAAGCCTGGGATGCGGACGTCCGAGGGCGCGGTGAGGAAGTGCATGCCGATGTCGCCGGGCTCGGCCTCGTACAGGCCGGCCAGCTCGACGTACCGCGGGTCGTAGCGCTCCATCAGGAACGCCGGCTCGCCGTCGTGCAGACCGAGGAACGCGTCGTGGTGCTCGTGCGCGGCGATGCCCATGTACTCGCGCTCGACGTCCTGCAGCTTGGCGTCCTGCATCAGCCAGAACGCGGCCTTGGGGTCGGTGACCCAGCCGTGCAGCAGCTCGGCGTCGGCCTGCGGGTCGACGGGCCGGAGGGTCAGTTTTCCGAGGGTGCCGGTGGTGGTGCCGTTGGTGCTCATACTGCGAACTCCTGGAAGGCGATGGTCTTCTCGACGGGGTAGTACTCGGTGCCGAGCAGCTCGCCGATGATGTAACTGTTGCGGTACGCGCCCATGCCCAGGTCGGGGCTGGTGATCGAGTGGGTGTGCACGCCCGCGTTCTGGAGGAAGATGCCGCGGCCCGTCGTGTCGATCGCGTAGTTGCGGGCGACGTCGAAGCGGCCCCGGCCGTCCCAGCGGATCCGGTCGCGGACCGGCTCCAGGAAGGCGGGAGTGGCGTACTTGTAGCCGGTGGCGAGGATCAGGCCCTCGGTCTCCAGCTCGAACTCCTTGTCCTGCTCCTCCTGGTGCAGGCCGAGGGTGTACGTGCCGTTCTCGTAACGCGCGGTGCGCAGCGCCGAGTTGGTGAGCAGGCGCGTCGGCACGGGGCCGCTGAGGCCCTTTTGGTAGAGCAGGTCGAAGATGGCGTCGATCAGCTCGCCGTCGATGCCCTTGAACAGGCCCTTCTGGCGCTCCTCCAGCGAGTAGCGCTTCTGCTCCGGCAGCTTGTGGAAGTAGTCGATGTAGTCCGGGGACGTCATCTCCAGCGTGAGCTTGGTGTACTCCAGCGGGAAGAAGCGCGGCGAGCGCGTCACCCAGTTCAGCCGGTAGCCGTGCACGTCGATCTCGCTGAGGAGGTCGTAGTAGATCTCCGCGGCGGACTGGCCGGAGCCGACCAGGGTGATCGACTTCTTCTTCTGGAGCTGCTCCTTGTGCTGCACGTAACGGGAGTTGTGGATGACCCCGTCACCGCCGAGCCCCTGGCAGGCCTCCGGAACGTACGCCGGGGTGCCGGTGCCGAGGACCAGGTGCGGGGCGCGGTACGTCTCGCCGCCCTCGGTGGTCGCCGTGTAGAGACCGTCGTTCTCGTCGTACGTCACCGAGGTCACGGTCGTGTTGAACCGGATGGAGGTGAGCCGGGCCGCCGCCCAGCGGCAGTAGTCGTTGTACTCGACGCGCAGCGGATAGAAGTTCTCGCGGATGTAGAACGAGTACAACCGCCCCGATTCCTTCAGGTAGTTGAGGAAGGAGTAGGGGGAGGTGGGGTCGGCGAGGGTGACGAGGTCCGACATGAACGGGGTCTGGAGGTGGGCGCCGTCGAGGAACATCCCCGAGTGCCACTCGAAGTCGGGCTTCGACTCCAGGAAGACGCCGTTCAGTTCGGCGATCGGTTCGGTCAGGCAGGCGAGGCCAAGGTTGAAGGGGCCGAGCCCGATACCGATGAAATCAACTGGCGCGGTCAAGGGTGTCTCCCAGGTACTGCTCGGCGTGGCCGGCGATGAGGTCGAGGACGGCTCGGATGTCGTCGAGCGTCGTCTCGGGGTTGAGCAGGGTGAACTTCAGGAATTGGCGTTCGCCCACCTTGGTGCCCGCCACGACGGCGTCACCGGAGGCGAACAGGGCTTTGCGGGCGTAGAGGTTGGCGCGGTCGATCTCCGAGGGGTCACAGGCGTCGGCCGGGATGTAGCGGTAGACGAGCGTGGACAGGCTCGGCTCCACGACGACGTCGAAGCGCGGGTCGGCGGCGAGCAACTGCCACCCCTCGTGGGCCAGTTCGCAGACCTCGTCGAAGAGGCCGCCGATGCCCTCGGCGCCCATCACGCGCAGCGTCAGCCACAGCTTGAGCGCGTCGAAGCGGCGGGTGGTCTGGAGGGACTTGTCGACCTGGTTGGGGATCCGCTCGGCGACCGTGCGGCGCGGGTTGAGGTACTCGGCGTGGTACGTGGCGTGCCGCAGCGTGGCTCCGTCGCGGACCAGGATGGCGCTCGAACTCACGGGCTGGAAGAAGGACTTGTGGTAGTCGACGGTGACCGAGTCGGCGCGCTCGATGCCGTCGAGCCGGTCCCGGTTCTTGTTCGACACGAGCAGTCCGCAGCCGTACGCGGCGTCGACGTGCATCCACGTGTCGTACTGGGCGCACAGCTCGGCGATCTCCGGCAGCGGGTCGATGGAGCCGAAGTCGGTGGTGCCCGCGGTCGCGACGACGGCCATGGGGACGAGGCCCTCCTCGCGGCAGCGCTCCAGCTCGGCGGCGAGGGTCACGGTCTGGAGCCGCTTGTCGCGGTCGACGGGGATGGAGACGACGGCCTTCGGGTCGAGGCCGAGCAGCGTCGCGGACTTCTTGACGCTGAAGTGGCTGACCTCGGAGGCGAAGATGCGGAGTTTGCTCAGGTCGTCGGCGGACTTGGCCTCCTCGCGGGCGAGCAGCATCGCCTGGAGGTTGGACTGCGAGCCGCCGGAGGTGAACACGCCGTCGGCCGCGGGGCCGAGGCCGATCCGCCCGGTCGTCCAGTCGATGAGCTTGCGCTCGATGAGGGTGCCGCCGGCGGACTGGTCCCAGGTGTCCAGCGAGGAGTTCACGGCGGAGAGGATCGCCTCGCCGAGCACGGCCGGGATGACGACCGGGCAGTTGAGGTGGGCGAGATAGCGGGGGTGGTGGAAGTAGACGGCGTCGCGGAGGTACACGTCCTCCAGCTCGTCCAGAGCGGCGATGGTGTCGTGGAGCGGCGCGTCCAGGTCGACGGCGTCGACCGTGGGGGCGAGCGCGTCGGGGGTGACGCCGGTGAACGGCCTTGTGGTGGTGGCGAGTTTGGCCGCCACCCGCTCGACTCCCTCGGTCACGGAACTGCGGTACAGCTCCGCGGTGGTGTCATTGAGCAGGTGCGAGCGCATGAACGGTTCCTCCGGGTGGGGTGGGGGTGTTCCCGGGCGGGGCAGGAAAAAGGGCGAGGTCGCGAACCCGAGGATTAGGTTAGCCTAACCTAATTTCGACTCGCGACCCCGCCCCCTGTTCCTGTGACCGGAATGGCTGGAATGTTCTGCTGTGCGGCGTGCTGTGCCCCGGAGGGCGTTACGCGGCGCGCAGCGCGTCCTCGCTCATCCCGCGCCGCCAGTACCCGACGAAGGTGACCGCCTTCTTGTCGTACCCGCGTTCCCGCACGAGATGCCGCCGCATCTCCTTCATGGTCCCGGACTCGCCGGCCAGCCAGGCGTACGGCCGTGCGCAGTCGGGGAGTTGAGCGGCGCGCACGGTCTCGACGGCGGAGGCGCAGCCCTCGTCGCGGACCAGCCACGTCACGGAGACGTCCGCGAGCGTGATGACCGGCTGGATGTCCTCGCGGTGCGGGACCTCCAGGTACACGTGCGCCGAGACGTGTTCGGGCAGCCAGGCCAGCACGCCGAGCGCCGCGGGCAGCGCCGTCTCGTCGCCCCACATCAGGATGTGGTCGAAGTCGTCGTGGGGGCGGCAGCGCACGGCGCCGTTGTCGGCGACCGCCGGGCCGAGCACCACGGCCTTGTCCCCGGGAGCGGCCGCGCGGGCCCAGCGGCACGCGGGGCCGGACGTCGTCGGGTCGTCGTCGTGCAGCACGAAGTCGATGTCGACCTCCTCCGCGGGGAAGCGGCGCTGTCCGCTCAGCGTGTACGAGCGCATGACCGCGCGCTCCTCGTCCGGGATCGCCCGGAACGCGGCGTGCCAGGCGCGGCCGTCGTCGAGGCCCATGGGCGGGAGGACGGGGGCGTCCTGGCCGGGGTGCGGCAGGAAGAGGGAGAGGGACTGGTCCCGGCCGCCGCCGTGGAAGTCGGCGAGGTCGGGGCCGGTGAAGGTGACCCTGAGGAGCGACGGGCCGAGCCGCCGCGTGCGGACCACTTGCAGATCGAAGAATCGGTAAGGGGCAACAGCGGGGGCTTCGGCCGTCGTCGTCATGGGATCAGGACACCTTCTTCGCCGTCTCGATGGCCTTCGCGAGGTTCTCCAGGAGCGGAGCGCACTTGTCGTAGGAGAGGATCGGCTCGGGGGAGCGGGCGATGACCTGCCCCGCCTTGACCGCCGGGAGCTTCTTCCAGGTCGGCTCGTCGATGTCGGCGGGCTGAATCGCCTGGGCGCGGTCGTCCATCATGATGATGTCGGCCTTGTGCTTGTTGACGTTCTCCCAGCTCAGGTTCTCGAACCAGCCGCCGGACGCCTTCTTCGCGGCCACCGAGGGCTCCACGAAGTTCACGCCGAGCGCCTTGAAGTACTCCAGGTCGATGGAGAGGTCCGTGCCCGAGACGTAGAAGATGTCGGGGCTCGCGCTGCCCGCCATCACCTTGATGTCGGGGTTGGCCTTCGCCGCCTTGCGCAGGCGGGCGGCGGCGTCCTCGAAGCGCTTCTTCGCCGTGACGACCTTGTCGGCCTTCAGGTCGGCGCCGAGGGACTCGGCCAGCTTGTAGACGTGCTCCAGCGGGGTGGTGAGCTGGCGGTCGTAGACGGAGATGCCGACGCTCGGGGCGAGCTTGGCGATCTTCTTGGCGGACTCCTCCGGGACGTACCAGAGCGTGCCCGCGTCGTCGAACATCGTGGTGATCAGCACCTCGGGCGAGAGGCCCGCGTACTTCTCGATGTTGAACTGGCCCCACTCGTTGCCGATGACCGTGACCTTGTCGACGGGCATGTCGCCGGCCTGGACGTCGGCCTTGCCGCCCTTCGTGGTGGTCGGGCCGAAGACGCCCTTGACCTCGACGCCGTAGTCGTAGAGGGCGGCGGCCATGCCGGTGAAGGCGACGATGTTCGTCGGGATCTTGTCCAGCTTCACCGTCGTGCCGCGGTCGTCCTTGAACGACCAGGGCCCGGACTTCTTCCCGGCCTCCGCGGAGCTCGACCCCTCGTCTTTGGAACCGCCGTCGCCGCAGGCGGCGAGTGCGGCTCCGAGGCCGATGGCGCCGGTCGCGGCGAGGATGCCGCGGCGGGTGGGGCGGGGGAGGCGGGCGTTCGACATTGGGGGCTACTTTCGGACGTGCCGGAGCGGCGGCCTAGCGGGACGTAAACTCAGGGTAGGTTAACCTAACTTCCCCGCTTGTCCAGAGGGTGGGGCCTTCCGGTTCCGTCTCGTGGTCGAGCCCACGGAGCCCCTGCGGCGCTCTGCATTTTCAGCCCCTGCGGCGTTTGAGCAGCGGGGTCCGGGGCGGAGCCCCGCGGCATCGGCCACGGAGCCGCCTGCTCAATCGCCGCAGGGGCTTGAAATACCGACCGGAACGGCCGGCTAGGACGTCAGGCCGAGTTCGCGGGCGATCAGCATGCGCTGCACCTCGCTCGTGCCCTCGCCGATTTCGAGGATCTTGGAGTCGCGCCACATCCGGGCGACCGGGTACTCGTTCATGAAGCCGTAGCCGCCATGGATCTGCGTCGCCTCCCGCGCGTTGTCCACCGCCACCGTCGACGAGTACAGCTTCGCCAGCGCCGCCTCCTTCTTGAAGGGCTCCCCGGCGACGAGCCGCGACGCCGCGTCCCGCCACGCGAGCCGCGCCGTGTGCGCCTTCACCTCCATGTCGGCGATCTTGAACTGGATCGCCTGGTAGCTGCCGATGGCGGAGCCGAACGCGCGGCGCTCCTTGGCGTACTTCACCGACTCGTCGACGCACCCCTGCGCCAGCCCGGTGGCGAGCGCCGAGATCGCGACGCGGCCCTCATCGAGGATCCGCAGGAACTGGGCGAAGCCCCGCCCCTGCGTACCGAGCAGGTTCTCGGCCGGGACGCGGACGTCGTCGAAGTGCAGCTCACGGGTGTCCGACGCGTTCCACCCCACCTTCGAGTAGGGGGCCGCCACCGTGAACCCCGGGGTGCCGGACGGCACGATGATCGAGGAGATCGACGGGGTGCCGTTCGGCGCGCGGTCGGTCACCGCCGTCACCGTCACCAGGCCCGTGATGTCCGTACCGGAGTTGGTGATGAAGCACTTCGTGCCGTTGATGACCCAGTCGCCGGTCTCCTCGTCCCGGACGGCCGTCGTCCGCGTTCCGCCCGCGTCCGAGCCCGCCTCGGGTTCGGTCAGCCCGAACGCGCCCAGGATCTCGCCCGAGCAGAGCTTCGGCAGCCACTGCCGCTTCTGCTCCTCCGTGCCGAAGAGGTGGAGCGGCATCGCGCCGAGGGAGACCCCGGCCTCCAGGGTGATCGCCACCGAGGAGTCGACCCGCGCCAGCTCCTCCAGGGCGATGCCGAGCGCCAGGTAGTCGCCGCCCATGCCGCCGTACTCCTCGGGGAACGGCAGCCCGAACAGGCCCATGCGCCCCATCTCGCGGACGATCTCGTAAGGGAACTCGTGCCGCTCGTAGAAGTCGCCGATCTTCGGAGCGACGACCTCGTGGGCGAACTCCTCGACCGTGCGCCGCAGTTCCTCGTGCTCGGGGGAGAGGTGGTGATCCATGACTGCCTCACTGCTCCTGTGGGGGCTTCGAGAGTGCGCGGACGGTGCGGGACGGGCTGGGCCGGCCCAGATGTTCGGCCATCCACCTGCTGGTGTCGGTGAGACGGTCGAGGTCGACGCCGGTCTCGATGCCGAGTCCGCGCAGCATCCAGACGAGGTCCTCGGTGGCGAGATTGCCGGTGGCGCTCTTCGCGTACGGGCAGCCGCCGAGGCCGCCCGCGGAGGCGTCCACCGTGCTCACGCCGTGCTGGAGCGCCGCCAGGGTGTTGGCGAGCGCCTGTCCGTACGTGTCGTGGAAGTGCACGCCGATCGTGTTCGTCGGCACGCCCTCCTCGTTCAGCTCCGCGAGGAGCGTCTGCACGTGGCCGGGGGTGGCGACGCCGATGGTGTCGCCGAGGCTCAGCTCGTCGCAGCCCATGTCCATCAGGGCCTTGGCGACGGAGACGACCTGGTGGACCGGGACCGGGCCCTCCCACGGGTCGCCGAAACACATGGAGAGGTAGCCGCGCACGTGCGCCCGGGACTCCTTCGCGCGCGCCACCACCGGCTCGAACACGGCGAGGGACTCCGCCACCGTCCGGTTCAGGTTCGCCTTGGCGAAGGACTCGGTGGCACTGGCGAACACGGCGACGCGGTGCGCGCCGAGCGCCAGGGCCCGGTCCAGGCCGCGCGCGTTCGGTACGAGGACGGGGAGGTGGACGCCGGGCCCGAGGTCCTGGACCAGCGGGAACAGGTCCTCGGCGTCGGCGAGCTGGGGCACCCACTTGGGGTGCACGAAGCTCGTGGCCTCGATCGTCGAGAGGCCGGACCGCGCCAGGCGGTGGATGAACTCGGCCTTCACCTCCGTGGGAACGGCCGTCTTCTCGTTCTGAAGACCGTCCCGGGCACCCACCTCGTGGATCCGGACGCGGGCCGGCAGCCCCTGCGCGGGGACGACCATGGGCAGCGGGGTGCTCATCGCGTGGCCTCCCCGCCGTCCTCGGTCTCCGCGGGTGCGACGACGGCCAGCACCTGGTCCATCGCCACCGTCGTGCCCGGCCGCACGTCCAGCTCCGTCACCGTGCCCGCGTGCGGGGCCGAGATCATGTGCTCCATCTTCATCGCCTCCACCACCAACAGGCTCTGGCCCGCAGCTACTTGGTCGCCGACGGCCACCTTCACCACGGTCACCGTGCCGGGCATCGGGGCCGTCAGGGAGCCCGCGCCGCCCGCCCCGGCACCCGTCAGGCTCGCCGCCACCGGGTCGTGGTCCTGGATGTGCCAGGCGTCGCCGTCGCGGCCCAGCCAGTCGCCGGCCATCGCGGTGAGGCGGGCCGGAGCGGTCGGTTCGCCGTCGACCAGGACGTCGGTGCCGCGCACCCGGACCTCGACCGGGTCGTGGCCCGCGGCCCGCAGGTGGTGCACCGTCCACGCCGGTTCACCGCCGAGCCGCCAGCCGGTGGGCCGGTCGAACGGGTCCGTCCAGCCGTCGCGCGCGGCCGGGGCCAGGCGCTCCTGGCGCAGCACGCCCGCCGCCGCGTAGATCCCCGCCGGGACCTCCGCGTCGACGAGGCCGTCCGTCGCGCGCTCCACGAGACCCGTGTCCAACTCGCCCGCCACGACGTCCGGGTGGGCCAGCAGGCGCCGCAGATAACCGGCGTTCGTGGGCACGCCCAGCGTCACCGTCCGGGCGAGCGCCGCCCGCAGTCTGCGCAGCGCCGTGTTTCGGTCGGGGCCGTACGCGATGATCTTCGCGAGCATCGGGTCGTAGAGGCTGGAGACCTCCGTGCCCTCGGTGAGGCCCGAGTCGACGCGCACGCCCTCGCCCTCGGGTTCGCGCAGCGCGACGACCGTGCCGCCGGAGGGGAGGAAGCCGCGCGCCGGGTCCTCCGCGCACAGGCGGGCCTCCACCGCGTGGCCGGTGAGCGTGATGTCGTCCTGCGTGAACGGCAGTTGCTCGCCCGCCGCGACCCGGACCTGCCACTCCACCAGGTCGACGCCCGTGACGAGTTCCGTCACCGGGTGCTCGACCTGGAGCCGTGTGTTCATCTCCATGAAGCAGTACGACGCCGGGTCGTCGCCCGGCACGATGAACTCCACCGTGCCCGCGCCCCGGTAGCCGCAACTGCGCGCCGCCTCCACGGCCGCCGCGCCCATCGCCGCGCGCGTGGCCTCGTCGAGCAGCACCGAGGGCGCCTCTTCGACGATCTTCTGGTGGCGGCGCTGGAGGGAGCACTCGCGCTCGCCGAGGTGCACCACGTTCCCGTGGCCGTCCGCCAGGACCTGGATCTCGATGTGGCGGGGGCGGTCGATCCAGCGCTCCACGAGGAGCGTGTCGTCGCCGAAGGAGGCGCGCGCCTCGCGCCGGGCCGCCGCGATCTCCTCCTCCAGCGCCGTCAGGTCGCGCACGAGGCGCATGCCCTTGCCGCCGCCGCCCGCGCTGGGCTTGATGAGGACCGGCGCGCCCAACTTCCGCGCCGCCTCCGCCAGTTCCGGATCGCGGCCGCCCGGCACCACCGGGACCCCGGCCGCGCTCACCGTCTCCTTGGCGCGGATCTTGTCGCCCATCAGGGCGATCGCCTCGGCGGGCGGGCCGATGAAGACCAGGCCCGCCTCCGCGCAGGCGCGCGCGAACTCCGCGTTCTCCGCGAGGAATCCGTAGCCGGGGTGCACCGCCTGCGCGCCGGTCGCCGCCGCGGCCTCGATCAGCCGCTCCGCCACCAAGTAGCTCTCGGTGGCCGCGGGCGGCCCGATGCGCACCGCCTCGTCCGCCTCGCGCACATGCCGCGCGTCCGCGTCGGCGTCGCTGTACACCGCCACCGAGCGGATGCCGAGCGCCCGCAGCGTACGGATGACGCGCACCGCGATCTCGCCGCGGTTGGCCACAAGTACCGTCTCGAACACGTCTGGTCCGCCCCTCACATCCGGAAGACGCCGAAGCCGGCGGACTTCTCCGGCAGCGGCGCGTTGGCACACGCGGTCAGGGCCAGGCCGAGGACCTGGCGGGTCTCCATCGGGTCGATCACGCCGTCGTCCCACAGCCGGGCCGTCGCGTAGTAGGCGTTGCCCTGCGACTCGTACTGGGCGCGGATCGGCGCCTTGAAGGCGTCCTCGTCCTCGGCCGCCCACTCCTCGCCGCGCGCCTCCATCTGGTCGCGCTTGACCGTCGCGAGGACCGACGCGGCCTGCTCGCCGCCCATGACGCTGATCTTCGCGCCGGGCCACATCCACAGGAAGCGGGGCGAATACGCCCGGCCGCACATCGAGTAGTTGCCCGCGCCGTAGCTGCCGCCGATCACCACGGTCAGCTTCGGCACGCGCGTGCAGGCCACCGCCGTGACCATCTTGGCGCCGTGCTTGGCGATGCCGCCCGCCTCGTAGTCCTTGCCGACCATGAACCCCGAGATGTTCTGGAGGAAGAGCAGCGGGATGCCGCGCTGGTCGCACAGCTCGATGAAGTGGGCGCCCTTCTGGGCGGACTCGGCGAACAGGATGCCGTTGTTCGCGACGATGCCGACCGGGTGGCCGTGGATCCGCGCGAACCCCGTGATCAGCGTCTGCCCGTACTCCGACTTGAACTCGGCGAACCGCGAACCGTCCACCACGCGCGCGATGACCTCCCGGGCGTCGTACGGAGTGCGCGAGTCCACCGGCACGGCGCCGTAGAGCCCCGCCGGGTCCACCTTCGGCTCGATCGCCGCCTTCACCGCCCACGGCAGCGGGCCCCGCTCCGGCAGCGTCGAGACGATGGTCCGCACGATCCGCAGCGCGTGCGCGTCGTCCTCCGCCAGGTGGTCCGTCACGCCCGAGACCCGCGAGTGGACCTCGCCGCCGCCCAGCTCCTCGGCCGTCACCACCTCGCCCGTGGCCGCCTTCACCAGGGGCGGGCCGCCGAGGAAGATCGTGCCCTGGTTGCGGACGATCACCGCCTCGTCGCTCATCGCCGGGACGTACGCCCCGCCCGCTGTGCACGAACCGAGGACCGCCGCGATCTGCGGGATGCCCGCGCCGGACATCCGCGCCTGGTTGTAGAAGATCCGCCCGAAGTGCTCGCGGTCCGGGAACACGTCGTCCTGCATCGGCAGGAACGCGCCGCCGGAGTCCACCAGGTAGACGCACGGCAGCCGGTTCTCCAGGGCCACCTCCTGCGCGCGCAGATGCTTCTTCACCGTCATCGGGTAGTACGTGCCGCCCTTGACCGTCGCGTCGTTGGCGACGATCACGCACTCGCGACCGCTGATCCGGCCGATCCCGGCGATCACCCCGGCCGCCGGGGCCTGCCCCTCGTACATCCCGTCCGCCGCGAGCGGCGCCAGCTCCAGGAACGGGGAGCCCGGGTCGAGCAGCGCGTCCACCCGGTCCCGCGGCAGCAGCTTTCCGCGCGCCGTGTGCCGCGCCCGCGCCTTCTCGCCGCCGCCGAGCCGGGCCGCGGCCAGCTTGGCGCGCAGCTCCTCGCCGAGCGCCCGGTGCGCTGCCTCGTTGGCCCGCCAGGCCTCCGAAGCGGGCTCCGCCGCACTGTGAAGCTCCGGTGCCTCCTGCATCGCTTCGAGCCCCCTTGCCCGTACCGATCAGTTAATGAGCGTTAACCGTCCGACGTCAGGTTAACGCTCGCTAACCTCCCTGTCTAGAATTGCTTCATGGCCACGAGAACCGACGCCCCCACCCGCCGCGAGCAGATCCTCAGGGAGGCCGCGCGGCTCTTCGCCGAGCGCGGGTTCCACGGTGTGGGCGTGGACGAGATAGGGGCGGCGGTCGGCATCAGCGGCCCCGGCCTGTACCGGCACTTCGCCGGCAAGGACGCGATGCTCGCCGAGCTGCTCGTCGGGATCAGCGGACAGCTGCTCACCGGCGGCAAGCGGCGGGTCGCCGAGGCGGAGCACGGCCCGGAGGCGCTGCTCGACTCGCTCATCGAGGGGCACATCGACTTCGCGCTCGACGACCGCGACCTGATCACGCTGCACGACCGCGAGCTGGACCGCCTGCGCGACAGCGACCGCAAGCTGGTGCGCCAGCTCCAGCGCCAGTACGTGGAGCTGTGGGTGGAGGCGGTGCGCAAGGTCTACCCGGAGCTGGTGGAGGCGCACGCGCGCGTGGCCGTGCACGCGGTCTTCGGTCTCCTCAACTCGACGCCGCACCTGAGCCGCCCCGGTTCGCTGCCGGGCCGCACGGCGACCGCGGCGATGCTGCACAAGTTGGCGCGTGGCGCGTTCGCGGCGGCTGCCGCAGAGTGAGGTCCGTGGTGGCCGCGGAGTGACCTGTATCTCTGGACGCTCCTTGCGACTCGCGGGTAACCTGGCCCTGAGCAAGCGCTTAGTCGCTTGGCCGCTGTCCGCACACTCGTCGTAGAGGGAGAGTTCTCCGTGCGCCGTACCGTTTTTGATGAGGACCACGAGGCGTTCCGGGAGACCCTGCGCGCCTTCATCGAGGCCGAGGTCGTCCCCCACTACGACGAGTGGTTCCAGCAGGGCATCGTGCCGCGCGAGCTGTACTCGAAGATGGCCGACCTGGGTCTGTTCGGCATCAACGTGCCCGAGGAGTTCGGTGGCGCCGGCCTGGACACCCACAAGTTCGAGGCCATCCAGTACGAGGAGACCGCGCGCGCGGGCGTCTCCTTCGGCGGCTCCGGCGTGCACGTGCTGCTCGCCCTGCCGTACATCAAGATGCTCGCCACCGACGAGCAGAAGAAGCGCTACCTGGAGAAGTTCGTCACCGGCGAGGAGATGTGGGCCCTCGCCATGACCGAGCCGGGCACCGGCTCCGACCTGGCCGGCATGAAGACCACGGCCAAGCTCTCCGACGACGGCACGCACTACGTGCTCAACGGCTCGAAGACGTTCATCACCGGCGGCGTGCACGCCGACCGCGTCATCGTCTGCGCCCGCACCGCCGCGCCGACCGCCGAGGACCGCCGCCACGGCATCTCCCTCTTCGCCGTCGACACGAAGTCCGAGGGCTACTCGATCGGCCGCAAGCTCGACAAGCTCGGCCTGAAGACCTCCGACACCGCCGAGCTGGCGTTCGTCGACGTGAAGGTCCCCGTCGAGGACCTCCTCGGCGAGGAGAACAAGGGCTTCTACTACCTCGGCAAGAACCTGCCCTCCGAGCGCTGGGGCATCGCCTACGGCGCGTACGCGCAGGCCAAGGCCGCCGTGCAGTTCGCCAAGACGTACGTCCAGGACCGCACCGTCTTCGGCAAGACCGTCGCGTCGTTCCAGAACACCAAGTTCGAGCTGGCCGCCTGCCAGGCCGAGGTGGACGCCGCCGAGGCCGTCGCCGACCGCGCCCTCGAGGCCCTCGACGCCGGTGAGCTGAGCGCCGCCGAGGCCGCCTCCGCGAAGCTGTTCTGCACCGAGGTCGCGCACCGCGTCATCGACCGCTGCCTCCAGCTGCACGGCGGCTACGGGTTCATGAACGAGTACCCGATCGCCCGCCTGTACGCGGACAACCGCGTGAACCGCATCTACGGCGGCACCAGCGAGATCATGAAGTCGATCATCGCCAAGAACATGGGCCTGTAACCAGCAGAGAATCTTTGCTCTGTACAACTGATCCCATGCATCAGGCACTCGAATCCCTCCTCGATCTCCTCGACCTCGAGCAGATCGAGGAGGACATCTTCCGCGGCCAGTCCCGGTCCTCCGTCGTCCCCCGCGTCTTCGGCGGGCAGGTGGCGGCCCAGGCGCTGGTCGCGGCCGGGCGCACCGTCCCGGCCGACCGGCACGCCCACTCCCTGCACGCGTACTTCCTCGTCGCGGGGGACCCGGGCGCGCCCATCGTCTACACCGTCGACCGGATCCGCGACGGCCGCTCCTTCACCACGCGCCGCGTCGTCGCCGTCCAGCACGGGCAGCCGATCTTCCACCTCTCCGCGTCCTTCCAGACGTACGAGGACGGGCTCGAACACCAGGCGGACATGCCGGCCGCGCCGGACCCGGAGTCGCTGCCGACCGCGGAGGAGATGCTGCCGCGGTACGTCGACGGGGTTCTCGCCCCCGACGTCGTACAGCGCCTCCTGGAGGCCCGTGAGGCGGTCGACCTGCGGTACGTGGACGCGCCGCCGTTCGCCTTCGTCGGGGACCCGCAGCCGCCGCGCTCCCAGGTCTGGTTCCGCACGCGCGGCAAGCTCGCGGACGACCCGCTGCTGCACGTCTGCCTCGCCACGTACGTCTCCGACATGACGCTCCTCGACTCCGTGCTGCTCGCCCACGGGCGGGGCGGCTGGGCCGTCGGTGACGTCGTCGGTGCCTCCCTCGACCACGCGATGTGGTTCCACCGGCCGTTCCGGGCCGACGAATGGCTCCTCTACGACCAGGAGTCGCCGTCCACGTCCGGCGGGCGCGGGCTCGGGCAGGCCCGGATCTACACGCAGGACGGGCGGCTCGCGATCTCCGTCATCCAGGAAGGCGTCGTTCGCGTTCCGCGCTGATCGGACATAACGTCCCGTACATGGATGTACGGGTGGACGACGGCGTGAGCGGAACGGAAGAAGCGGGCGGGGAGAGCGTCTTCACGGTGCTCGTCGCCGCGGCGGCCAACCTGGGCATCGCCCTCGCGAAGGCCGTCGCCGGCGTCATCAGCGGCTCCAGCGCGATGCTCTCCGAGGCGGCGCACTCCTTCGCCGACACCGTCACCGAACTGCTGCTGCTCACCTCCCTGAAGCGCAGCGACAAGCCCGCCGACGAGGAGCATCCGCTCGGCTACGGCGGTGAGCGCTACGTCTGGGCGCTGCTCGCGGCGGTCGCCACGTTCGTGGGCGGCGCCGTCTTCTCCCTCTACGACGGGATCCACACGCTCGTCGCGGGCGAGGAGCTCGGCGATCCGCTGGTGTCGTACATCGTGCTCGCCGTGGCGTTCCTGCTGGAGGGGTACTCGCTGCGGACCGCCCTCAAGCAGGCCCGGGGCGAGGCGGCGCGGGTGCGGGCACCCTTCGGCACGTATCTGCGGCACACGCCCGACACGGCGGTGAAGGCGGTCGTCCTGGAGGACAGCGCGGCGCTGGCCGGTCTGCTGCTCGCGGCGGGCGGGCTGCTCGGCGCGCAGCTCACCGGGGCGGCGGCGTGGGACGCGGCGGCGTCGCTGTGCATCGGGGTGCTGCTGCTGTGGGTGGCGTGGGTGCTCGGGCGGTCCAACGCGGAGCTGTTGGTGGGGCGGCCGTTGCCGAAGCCGTTCCGGGACGAGATCCGGACGATCGTGCTGGGCGTCGAGCACGTCGAGGCGGTGCTGGAGCTGACCACGTTGGTGCAGGGGCCGCGGGAGGCGCTCGTCGCGGCGAAGGTCGACTTCCGGGACGCGTCCACCGCGGCGCAGATCGAGTGGGCCTGCGAGGACGCCTCGCGGCGGATCCGGGAGCGGTTCCCGGCGGTCCGCCGCGTCTTCCTCGACCCGACCCCGGGGTTCGCGGCGCGCCGCACGGAGGGGCTCAATCCGTGGTGACCCCATCAAGCCCCTGCGGCGATTGAGCAGCGGGGTCCGGGGCGGAGCCCCGAGGCGTCGGCCACGGAGCCGCCTGCAAAAGATTGGGGCTCTGCCCCATACCCCGCTGCTCAATCGCCGCAGGGGCTTGATGTGCTCGATCGGCGACTGAGGTTGATGTGCTCGGCCGGTCACTGAGGTTGATGTGCTCGACCGGCGCGACGGAGGTTGATGTGCTCGGTCGGCGACGGAGGCTGAAGGGATCCACCGGCGACGCGGTCAAGAGGTAGGGGACTACTGGTTGAGGCCCGCCGCGTCCAAGAGGTAGGCCGCCATCGGGTCGTAGTGCCGCGGGCTCGTGACGTGGTCGTCGAGGGGGATCGTGACCTGCATCGTGCCCTCGTGTTCGCCGACGAAGAGGGCCGGGTCGTTGCAGTCGGCGTAGCCGATGGAGTCGAGGCCGCGTTGGGCGGCGCAGCCGGCCCAGCCGTGGTCGGCGACGACGAGGTCGGGCAGGGGGCGGTGCGCGCGCTCCAGGCCGTCGAGGATCGCCGTCATCGGGTCCGGCGAGTGCGTGTGCCACAGGGTGGCGCCCCGCTCCAGCATCGCCACGTCCGCGAACTGGAAGACCATGCCCTCGTCCGTGGCGAGCCCCTCGGGGATGACCATGATCTCGCAGCCCGCGGCACGCAGCGCCGTGGCCGTCGCCCGGTGGACGTCGAGGAGGCCGCCGGGGTGACCCGTGGCGAGGAGGACGCGCTGGCGGTCCTCCGCGGCCTTGCGCAGCCGCGCCGCCGCGCGGTCCAGGGCGTCGATCGTGAGCTCCGGGTCGATGGTGTCCTGGCCCGAGAGGTGGTCGGGGTCGGAGACCACGCCGCAGCGTTCGGCCATGACGGCGAGCACGTCGGCCTCGTCCGTCCAGCGGTCGCCCAGTTCCAGGCCCAGCCAGTAGTGCCGGTCGCCGTTCGCGAGCTTGCGGTAGTGCGAGCGGTTGTTCTCGCGGGGCGTGGCCACGTCGCCCGCGATACGGGTGCGGACGAGGTGCTCGATCAGGGCGGCACGGGTCGGGACGTCGCTGGGCAATCCGGGTATCGGCATGAGCCCATTGTGCCGGGGGCCGCCGCGGGCCGGTGATCGGTTCCGGGGAGTGGACGCGGCGCCGGCCCCGTCAGGGCGCGTGGCGCAGCGCGAACCACAGCTCCATGCGCACGTCCGGGTCGTCGAGGTCGGCCTCCATGAGGGTCGCGCAGCGGGCGATGCGCTGGCGGACCGTGTTGCGGTGGATGCCGAGCGCCAGGGCCGTGCTCTCCCAACTGCCGTGCAGGGACAGCCACGTGCGCAGCGTTTCGAGGAGCGCCGCGTTCCCGGCGAGGGCCCGCGGGCTCGCCGGGGGCGTGTCGGCGGGGCGGTGGTGGGCGAGCGGGACCCGGGTCGCCCGCGCGTGCGTGAGGGCGTGGGACGCCTGGGCGTCGGCGAGCGGCAGGTCGTGGGGGAGGACGGGGGCGCTGACCCCGAGCACGTACCCCGTGTGGGGCGTGACGTCCTGGTCGGCGGGGAGGACCGCGCGGGTCAGTCCGTCGGCCGTGGCCGTCAGGGGCGTGGCCAGGTCCGGGGCCGGGCGCCGCGCCAGGGGGCGGGCGTGGACCACCCGCCAGGTGGTGTCCGGGCCGAGGAGGGCCGTGGCCGCCGCCTCGCGGTCCGCGCCGAGGAGCAGGTCGACCAGGCTCGCCGCGCGGCGCGTGTCGCCCGTCGAGCGGTGTTCGCCCGTGAGGAGGGAGAGGAGGACGACGGCCGCTCCGGCGATCGTGTGGTCGCCCGGCGTACGGGTCGGTGTCGCGAGACCGAGCGCGCCGCCCGTGCTCAGCGCGAACGCCGACAGATGCGCGCCCCCGACCGTGTCCGCCGCCGACGACGGGGTGGGGAAGAGGTGCGTGGCGTGCGGGCGGACGACCGCCGTCAGCTCGGCGAGCGCGTCGGCGACGGCCCGCGCGGGCCGCGCCCCCGCGTGGTACGGCTCCTCGCCGTCCGGGGTGACGGCGACCGCGAACCCGCCGAGCCGCTGGGCGAGTTGACGCAGCACGGAGGGGAGCGGATCGGGGCGCGCCGCGGCCGAGGCAAGGGCCTGCTGGGCCTCCGTGACCCGGCGCAGCTCCGCGTTCCTGGCCTGCGCCATCAGCTCCCACACGGCGCGCGCGATCCCGCTGAACGTCGTCCTCGGCGGCACCTCCAACAGCGGGATGCCGCGCTGCTCGCAGGCCGCCACCAGCTCCGGCGGCACCGTGTCGAAGACCGGCGTCACACCGAAGCCGAGCGCCACCCCGCCGCCGCGCGCCACCCGCTCCGCGTACGCGTCGAAGTACCCGGCGGGGGCGCCCTGCGCGTGCACGCCCGCCGTCAGCAGCAGCTCGCCGCCCAGCAGGTACGGGGCCGGGTCGGGCAGCTCCGAGGTGTGGGCGCCGTGCACGAGGACGTCCGCCGCGTCGGGGCCCGCGAGCCGGCGCAGTCCGAGGTCGGCGCGGGCGAGCACCGCGGCGAGCGGAACGCCCGGGGTGGGCGGCGCGGTCACGGTCATGTGTGGACGATCCCTCCAATCCATCCCCAGTCAGTGGATGGAACGTACACTTCAGTGCCGCTTTTCGGCCACCTAGATTTCTTGCGACCGGTGGGTGCGGGTACGGGCGGATGTCCTCGCCACCCCGGAAGGACCCCGTACGAGGGGCTTCGCAGCCGGACATTCCCTGCACGACACGCCACCGAGAAGTGGAGAAGGAGGGCGTCCCCATGGCCGTCGACTACATCGTGATCGTCGTCTACCTGGCCGGAATGCTGGCGATGGGCTGGTGGGGCATGCGCCGCGCCAAGTCCAAGAGCGACTTCCTGGTCGCCGGACGGCGCCTCGGCCCCGCCATGTACTCCGGCACGATGGCCGCCGTCGTCCTCGGTGGCGCCTCCACCATCGGCGGCGTCGGCCTCGGCTACCAGTACGGCCTGTCGGGCGCCTGGATGGTGTTCACCATCGGCCTCGGCATCCTCGCCCTGTCGGTCTTCTTCTCGGCGCGCATCGCCCGCCTGAAGGTCTACACGGTCTCCGAGATGCTCGACCTGCGCTACGGCGGCGGCCGCGCCGGGATGATCTCCGGCATCGTGATGTGGGCGTACACGCTGATGCTCGTCGTCACGTCCACCATCGCGTACGCGACGATCTTCGACGTCCTCTTCGACGTGCCGCGCACCCTCGCGATCGTCGTCGGCGGCACCATCGTCGTCGCCTACTCGACGCTCGGCGGCATGTGGTCGATCACCATCACCGACATGGTGCAGTTCGTCGTGAAGACGATCGGTGTGCTGCTGATCCTGCTGCCCGTCGCCGTCGTCAAGGCCGGTGGCTTCAGCGAGATGAAGGCCGCGCTGCCCACCTCGTACTTCGACCCGCTGGGCATCGGCGGCGAGACGATCTTCACGTACGTGCTGATCTACACGTTCGGCATGCTCATCGGCCAGGACATCTGGCAGCGCGTCTTCACCGCCCGCAACGACAAGGTGGCCCGCTGGGGCGGCACCGTCTCCGGCGTCTACTGCCTGCTCTACGCGATCGGCGGCGCGGTCATCGGCACCGCCGCCAAGGTCCTCTACCCGACCGGGCTCGGCCAGGCCGACGAGGCGTTCGCGCAGATCGTCAAGGACGAACTGCCCGTCGGTATCCGGGGTCTCGTACTGGCCGCCGCGCTGGCCGCCGTGATGTCCACCTCCTCCGGAGCGCTCATCGCCTGCGCCACCGTCGCCAACAACGACATCTGGAAGCGGCTGCGCGGCATCAAGCCGCAGGACGCGGGGGAGAGCGAGCACGACGAGGTCAAGGGCAACCGGATGTTCATCCTCGGCCTCGGCATCGTCGCGATCCTCATCTCGATCGCCCTCAACAACGTCGTCGAGGCGCTGACCGTCGCCTACAACCTGCTCGTCGGCGGGCTGCTCGTGCCCATCCTCGGCGGGCTGATCTGGAAGCGCGGCACCGGCGCGGGCGCCCTCGCCTCCGTCGCCGTCGGCGGCCTCACCGTCATCGGCGCGATGTGGCGCTACGGCATCCTCGCCAACGAGCCCGTGTACTACGGCCTCGTCGCGTCACTCGTCGTCTACGTGGCCGTCTCCCTGGCCACCCGGCCCACCGACGCCGCCGTCCTCGCCAACTGGCGCGAGCGGCTCGCCGGGCGCGGCGCCGAGGAGCCCGAGCCGGCCGCCGTCGGCGCACCGCAGTAACCCCCGTACGACACCCGATTCGTACGCACTCGCAGGAAAGAAGGCATGCGCGCAATGAACAGCAACGAGACGCCCCGCGTTCCCAACGGCCCCGCCGGAGCCGTCGGACCGGTCGACTCCTCCCGGGTCCCGCGCTACGCGGGCCCGGCGACGTTCGCCCGCCTGCCCCGGCTCGACGAGGTGGGCGCCGCCGACGTGGCGGTCGTCGGCGTCCCCTTCGACACCGGTGTCTCCTACCGGCCCGGCGCCCGCTTCGGCGGCAACGCCATCCGTGAGGCCTCCCGCCTCCTGCGCCCGTACAACCCGGCGCAGGACGCCTCCCCGTTCGCCCTCGCGCAGGTCGCGGACGCCGGTGACATCGCCGCCAACCCGTTCAACATCAACGAGGCCGTCGACACCATCGAGGCCGCCGCCGACGACCTGCTCGGCTCCGGCGCCCGCATGATGACGCTCGGCGGCGACCACACCATCGCGCTGCCGCTGCTCAGGAGCGTCGCCAAGAAGCACGGCCCGGTCGCGCTGCTGCACTTCGACGCGCACCTCGACACGTGGGACACGTACTTCGGCGCCGAGTACACGCACGGCACGCCGTTCCGCCGCGCCGTCGAGGAGGGCATCCTCGACACCTCCGCCCTCTCCCACGTCGGCACGCGCGGCCCGCTGTACGGCCGCTCCGACCTCACCGAGGACGAGAAGCTCGGCTTCGGCATCGTCACCTCCGCCGACGTCTACCGGCGCGGCGCCGACGAGGTCGCCGACCAGCTCCGCCAGCGCATCGGCGACCGCCCGCTGTACATCTCCATCGACATCGACTGCCTCGACCCGGCGCACGCGCCCGGCACGGGTACGCCGGAGGCGGGCGGCATGACCTCCCGGGAGCTCCTGGAGATCCTCCGCGGCCTTTCTTCGTGCAACCTGGTATCGGCGGACGTCGTCGAGGTGGCGCCCGCGTACGACCACGCGGAGATCACGTCCGTCGCGGCCTCGCACACGGCGTACGAGCTGACGACGATCATGTCCCGCCAGATCGCCGACGCGCGCGCCTGAGCGGCACGCGCCCAGAAGGAGACGGGCACCCAGTGACGCACGACCACGACCTTGAGCTGACGCCCACCCCCGCGCAGACGGAGGCGGCGCTCAACCCGCCGGCCGGGCGCACGGGCGGTGACCTCGTCGTCGAGACCCTCCACGGGCTCGGCGCGTCCACCGTCTTCGGCCTGCCGGGGCAGCACGCGCTCGGCATGTTCGACGCGCTGCGCCGGTCGTCGCTCAGGTACGTGGGGCTGCGCGTCGAGAACAACGCCGGGTTCGCGGCCGACGCGTACGGCCGGGTCACGGGGGAGGTGGCGCCGCTGCTGCTGTCCACCGGGCCCGGCTCGCTGATGTCGCTCGCCGCGCTCCAGGAGGCGGCGGCCGCGTCGGCGCCCGTCCTCGCGATCGGCAGCCAGATCCCGGTCGCGGGGCTCGGCGGGGGCCGCCACGGCTACCTGCACGAACTCCGCGACCAGCAGGCGTCGTTCCGGGACGTGGTCAAGTCCGTCCACACCGTCCGTACGCAGTCCCAGATCCCGTCGGCGATCGCCGCGGCCTGGGAGTCCGCGCTGAGCGCCCCGCACGGCCCCGTGTGGGTGGAGATCCCGCAGGACGTGCTCCTCGCCGAGACGATCCTGCCGGTCGTCACGGGCGTGGACGCCACCCCGCACGACCTCGTGCCGCGCCCCGAACTCACGGCCGTGGCAGCGGACTTGCTCGCTCGCGCCGAACGCCCGGCGATCATCGCGGGCGGCGGAGTCGTCCGCGCGGACGCGACGGGCAAGCTGCGCGCGCTCGCGGAAAGGGTGAACGCGCCGGTCGTCTGCACCTTCGGCGGCAAGGGCGCCTTCCCCTGGGAGCACCCGCTGTCGCTCCAGTCCTGGATGGAGGACCGGCACACGACGGACTTCCTGGAGGACGCCGACGTCCTGCTCGTCGTCGGCTCGGGCCTCGGCGAACTCTCCTCGAACTACCACACGTTCGCGCCGCGCGGCCGCCTCATCCAGATCGAGGCCGACGCCGGAAAGCTGGAGTCCAACCACCCGGCCCTCGGCATCCACGCCGACGCCCGCCTCGCGCTCCAGGCCCTCGCCGAGACGGTCGCCGAGCGCCCGGACGACGCGGCGCCCGCACGCGTCGCCGCGGTCCTGAAGGCCGTACGGGAACGGATCGACGCGCAGGAACTCACCCTGGAACAGGACGTGCTGGCCTCGGTCCGCGCGGCCCTTCCGGCGAGCGCGCCGTCCTTCTGGGACATGACGATCCTCGCCTACTGGGCGTGGTCCGCCTGGCCGGGCGCCCTGCACTCGGCGCAGGGCGCGGGCGGCCTCGGCTACGGGTTCCCGGCGGCGCTGGGCGCGGCGGCGGCCGACCCGACCACCCCCGTCCTCGCGGTCTCCGGCGACGGCGGCGCCATGTACTCCATCGCCGAACTGGCCACGGCGAAGCAGTACGACCTGAACGTCACCTGGCTCATCGTCGACGACGGCGGCTACGGCATCCTCCGCGAGTACATGACCGACGCCTTCGGCGAGGCCACGGCGACCGAACTCGCCCGCCCCGACTTCGTCGCACTCGCCGAATCCTTCGGCGTCCCCGGCGTGCGCACGACCCCGGAGACGCTCCGCGACGACCTGGCCGAGGCGCTCGCGGCGCCGGGACCACGCGTGGTGGTCCTCCCGGCACTTCTCAGGATGTTCGCGCCGACGCATCTGGGCGGGGAGTGATCCGGCTCAGAGGGGGATCTGCTGCTGCTGTGCGCCGGGGGGAAGCATGCAGGGAGTGCGCACCGCGAAGGAGAAGCGTTGAGGCTTCGTCTTTCCGGAACCCACGGTGTCCGCCTCCACCACGTAATCGTTCTTCTTGTTCCGGGCGCTCAGCACCGATGACTCGTAGGCACTCTTGAATTCCCGGTATGAGGTGATCTCATAACCCTGCTCGGTCAGTTCGGACCGCAGGGTACGCACGATGCGGGTGTGATCCGTCGACGGAGCCGACGAGTAGATGTAGTAGAAGAGGCTGTACCGGCCGTCGTCCTGGGACATGCACCCTCCAGTCATCAGCAGCGCGGCACACAGAGCAACCGCCGTGAGGGTATGGCGGTTTGCAGCCAGTGGGCTGCCTGCCCGCAATGACGAACGCATGTGTGGAGCCCCCCGCTGTGAGCAGTGCGCCGCCGCTCCCGTGCGGAGCAGCGGCGCGCTGGCCGGCCGTCTACCAGATCGACTCGACCCACTCCGGGTGGTCGATGAACGGGTTGCGGTTGTGTTGGTAGGTGTCGTAGATGACGTCGTTGCGGTTCTGTTCGAAGGAGTCCGGCGGGTCCTCGGCGCTCCACTTCTTCAGGACCGAGATTTTGCCGATGTACGGCGAGCTGCCGTTGTCGACCGAGTCGTTGGGCTCCAGGTCGGCGAAGGAGTCGTCGCCCTCGTAGCGGACCGCCATGTAGAGGATCATGCGCGCCACGTCGCCCTTTACGGCGTCGCGCGGTTCGAAGGAGTCGGCGTCGGTGAGGCTGCCGCCGCCGTTCGCGACCGCGCTGCCGCCCTCGTCGAAGTCCTTGTTGCCGCGGATCGAGTTGACCGTGACGTCCTCGGGGCGCAGGTGGTGCAGGTCCGTGCCGGGGCCCGTCGCGGTGCCGAAGTCGCCGTGCGACTTGGCCCAGACGTGCTCGCGGTTCCAGTCGCCGCTGTCGCCGCCGTTGGCGGACTTCGCGCGTGAGGTGCCGCTGTAGAGCAGGATCACGTTGGAGCTGTTCGCCGGGTCCTGGTCGGTGGCCTTCAGGGCGTCCCAGACGGCGTCGTAGGAGAGCTTCGTCTGGTCGCTGATGATCGTGTGCAGCGCGCTCTTCAGCTCGGTGCCGGTCTTGCCCTCGGCGTCCTGGTAGTACGTGTCGTCGTACGCGGCGACGGGGTTCGCCGTCGCCGTCGCGGTGGGGAGCGCGGCCGCGCCGAGCAGGGCGGCGACGGCGAGCGTCAGCGGCTTCCAGTGGCGGCGGGCGCTGGTGCGTATGTGGGGCTCGGGCATGTGGGGTGTCCGTCCGTTCTACGCGAGTTGAATGGGGTAACGCGGAGCGTGGCACGCGGACGTGGCGGATTGGGTGAACGCCGTGCGTCGATTCTGTGTCGGACCGCGGCAACGTCCCCCGTACGTGCGGTGGTTGGCCGGAGCGGGAACTGGAAACGACCCCGGCGCATCCATACCGGATGGGACGAAACGAGATGGAGGGGGACATGTCTCGTTGGAAGGAACTGCCCGGATCGCTGGATCCGCGGCGCCGCCGGCTCGCCATTCAGCTCCGCCGGGCCAAGGACCACAGCGGACTCACCCTGCGCGTGGTCGCCACGCGCACCGGATACAGCCGCTCGTCGTGGGACCGCTACCTCAACGGCAGGGCGCTGCCGCCCCGTTCGGCCGTCGCGGCGTTCGCGGAGGTCTGCGGCGGCGACGCGGAGCGGCTGCTCGCGCTGCACGAGGTCGCGGCCGACCCCGGCGTCGCACCCGGGGAGAGCGACGGGGACGGGGCCTCGCGGGGCAGGCTCGCCGCCGTCCTGTGCACGGTGGCCGCCGTCGTCGTGTTCGCCGCGCTCGCACTGGCGATCGCGCGGCCCTGGGACTCCGGACCCGGCCCCGGCGCACGCACCCAACAGGCCGCCCGGAACGGCGCGTTCGTGTTCGAGGCCGGGGTCGACCACCCCTGCAAGGTCCGCAGGGCCGACGACGGGCGGCTGTACGCCGGGTACAGCAGGACCCGTACCGGACTCATCGGATCGCAGTCCGCGCAGTGGCGCGTCGTCGAGGCGCAGTGCCTGCTGCGCGAGCACGGCTTCCCGCCGGGGATCGCCGACGGGTTCTTCGGACCCCACACCGAACGCGCCGTGAAACGCATCCAGAAGCAGTCCGGCCTCGCCCAGGACGGGGTGGTCGGCGAGGACACCTGGCGGGTGCTGAGGCGATGACACCGGCCGGGGAGAAGTCCCGCGACGGCGGGTCCGTGGAGGGGGAGCGGCTCGCCGCGGCGCTGCGCGAGGCGCGCGCGGCCACCGGGCTCAGCCTCGTGGCGCTGGCCGCCAAGACCCCGTACAGCAAGTCCTCCTGGGAGCGGTACCTCAACGGGAAGGCCCTGCCGCCGCGCCAGGCCGTCGAGGAGCTGTGCGCCCTCGCGGGCCGCGCGCCGCGGCGGGCGCTCGCGCTGTGGGAGCTCGCCGAGGGCCAGTGGAGCGGCCGGGCGGCGGCCCCACGGCGGCCGCCCGCAACCGAGGCGCCGCCGACGGATGTGCCCCTCCGGCGCCGGAAAGGGGCGCGGGTCGCGGCGGCCGTCGTCGGGGTACTGGCCCTGGCCGCCGGGGCCGTGGCCGCGCTGACGGCCGGGGAGCGGGGCGCCGACGCCCGCCCGTCGGCCCAGGCCGCCGCCTCGATGCAGGCCAAGGGGTGCCGGGGCGCCGACTGCACGGGCAAGGACCCGGAGGCGTACCTGTGCGGCATCGACCCCGTGCCCAGGACCCTCGCCCGGCAGCGCCTCGGCGGCACCGTCGTGAAGATCCGGCACGGCGCGGCGTGCCGCGCGGTGTGGGCGCGCGTCGACCTCGGGAAGGTCGGGGACCGGGTGGAGGTGCTGGTCCCCGGGGCCGCGCCCCAACACGTCGTCGTGAAGGACGAGTTCGACGCCGAGCGGTCGCTGTCCACGCCGATGACCGCGGCCGGCGAAGGGGTGCCGGCCACGGTTCGGGCGTGCCTGGTGCGGGGCGGGGAGCGGCGCTGCTTCACGGTGTGACCGCTCCCCGCGGTGAGGTCAGGACACGTCGGACGGGTCCAGGCGGTACAGCGAGCTGGAGTTCGAGCCCGTGTCCGTGTCCGTGTTCTTCGAGCTCGACGAGGAGTCGGAGGACGTGCTCTTGCTGTACTCGCTCTCCTTCACCGCCGTGCCGTGCTTCTTCACCCACGCGGTGACCGCGGAGCTGACGTCGTTGCCGCCACCCATGCCACCGCCCATGCCGCCTTCGCCGACCTGGATGTAGTGCAACTGGCCGCTCTTGACCAGCTTCTTCAGCTTGGCGACGGTCATGCCCTTGTCGGAGCCGGTGAAGCCGTACATCGAGATGACGGGCTTCTTGGTGGAGAGGATGATCTGCGCGGCCGACTGCGAGTTGGACACCGCGAGCAGCCACTTGGCGCCGTCCTGGTGCTTCTCCAGGTACGAGATCAGGTCGCTGTCGACGCTGCCGCCCATGCCGCCGCCCATACCGCCGGGGCCGCCGCCCTGCCGGCCGGACCCCTGCCGCTCGCCGGACCCGGACCCGGACCCGGACTCGGACCCGGACTCGGACCCGGACCCCGAGCCCTGGTTGCCGCCAGGGAAGCCGCCCTCGGGAGCCTGACCGCCGCCGGGCATCTCACCGCCGCCCGGCATGCCGCCACCCTGCTGGGAGCCGTCCCCCGGCATCTCACCGCCACCGGGGAAGCCACCACCCTGCTGGGAGCCGCCTTGCTGCGAACCGCCCTGCTGCGAACCGCCCTCCTGGCCCCCCGGCATCTCCCCGCCACCGGGGAACCCGCCCCGGCCTCCACCACCGGGACCGCCCATGCCGCCGCCCGTCGTGGGCCCGGCCGTCGGATTCGTGCCGCCCATGCCACCGCCGCCCCCGGAGGAGAACGTCGTGGCGGTGGCGTACGCCGCCGGGCCCGCCACCGAGGCGACGACCGCCGCCGCCACGGCGACCGCCAGCAGCCGCAGCCGCTTGCCCGACGCCGTACGGAAGACGAGCAGACCCGCGACGGCCGCCGCCATGACGAGCGCGATCACCGGCCACAGCCAGCCGTTCCAGCCGGAGGCGCGGCGCAGCAGGACGACGGCCCAGATCCCGGTGACGGCGAGCGCCACGGGCAGCACCCACGCCCACCGCTTGTCGGCGCGGAACGCGCGCAGCAGCATCACGCCGCCACCGCCGCACAGCGCCGCGATGCCGGGGGCGACGGCGGTCGTGTAGTACGGGTGCATGGTGCCCTCGGCCGTGGCGAAGGTGACGTAGTGCAGCACCAGCCAGCCGCCCCACAGCACGAGCGCGGCGCGCGTGAGGTCGGTGCGCGGGGCGCGCCCGCGCAGTACGAGACCGCCGACGAGGGCGATCGCCGCGAACGGGATCAGCCAGGAGATCTGGCCGCCGAGCGTGTCGTTGAACAGCCGGCCGAGGCCCGCGGTGCCGGCGAAGCTGCCTCCGCCGCCCCCGCCCCCGCCGTTGCCCTCGCCGCCGAGGATCCGGCCGAATCCGTTGTAGCCCATGATCAGGTCCCAGGCGGTGCCGTCCGTCGAGCCGCCGATGTAGGGGCGCGAGTCGGCCGGGACCAGGGAGACGGCCGTGGCCCACCAGAGGCTGGAGACGGCGAGGACGACCGCCGCGAGGACCAGGTTGCGGACCTTCCTGGCCCAGCCCAGGTGCGAGGCGTACACGTACACGGCGAAGACCGCGGGCAGCGCGATGTAGCCCTGGAGCATCTTCGTGTTGAACGCGAGACCGAACAGGGCCGCCGAGCCGAGCAGCGGCAGCAGCCGTCC
Source organism: Streptomyces sp. BYX5S (assembly GCF_054724165.1). Taxonomy (NCBI): domain Bacteria; kingdom Bacillati; phylum Actinomycetota; class Actinomycetes; order Kitasatosporales; family Streptomycetaceae; genus Streptomyces; species Streptomyces sp. BYX5S. The sequence continues at coordinate 1,040,576 of NZ_CM138829.1, forward strand.
GTTGCGGGTGGCGCGCAGCGCGAGGGCCGCGCCGCCCACCATCAGCAGCACCAGGAGCGTGTCCGGGTTGTTGTCCCGGTTGATCGCGACGGTGATCGGGGTGAGGGCCAGGACCAGGGCGGCGACCGCCGCGGCCGCGTGCCCCCACACCCGCTTCACCGAGGAGTGCAGGATCCAGATCGAGCCGAGCCCGGCGGCGATCTGCGGCAGCATCATCTGCCAGGTGCCGAAGCCGAAAATCCGGCAGGACAGGCTCATCGCCATCAACGACAACGGCGGCTTGTCCACGGTCAGGAAGTTGCCCGCGTCGATGGACCCGAAGAACCAGGCCTTCCAGCTCTGCGTGCCGCTGTAGACGGCGGCGCTGTAGAAGCTGTTGAGGCCGGACGAGGACAGGTTCCAGGCGTACAGCACTCCGGCGAGCACGAGGATCGCCAGCAGCGCGGGCAGGGACCAGCGTGGTGCGCGGTGCGCGGTCGGCGTGTCGGCCGGTGGCGGCGGCGCGGGAGCGGGGGAGAGCGGTTCGGTCGCAGTGGTCACCACTGCACAGTGCACGGCGGCCGTGGGCGCCCGCTGTGCCGAAGCTGGGTGCCACCTGTGGATACCGGCCGGCGGCCCGTACCGTTCAGGAGAAGTCCGCCCGGACGTCGCCGGACGCGGCCTACCGTGACCCCATGTCGCGCAGAACAGCACGTTCCGTACTCGCCGCCGTCGCCGTGACCGCCGCCTGCCTGACGGTCTCGGGACCGGCGCACGCCACCGGGGCCGCCGGGAACTGCTCCCCGGCCGTCTCCGTCACCGGCTACTCCGACGCCCTCGACAAGACCACGTACGACGGTGTCTTCGTCGGCAACATCTCGGCGCTCGCGGTCGACCGGGGCGGGCGGCTCGCCGCGCTCTCCGACCGCTCCTCCCTGTTCACGCTCGACCGGAAGACCCTCGTGCCCCGGTCCGTCGCGGCGCTCGCCGACGAGAAGGGGGCCGCGCTCGACGCAGAGGGCCTGGTCGTCGACCGGGACGGCACGTATCTCGTCACCTCCGAGACCGAGCCCTCGGTCCGCCGCTACGACCGCACGGGCGCCCGGATCCTCGACCGCCTCCCGGTGCCGGACCGGCTCACCGCCGGGGCCCGCGCCAACGCCTCCTTCGAGGGCCTGACCCTGTTGCCCGGCGGCCGGACCCTCCTCGCCTCCATGGAGTCCCCGCTCACCGGCGACGACGCGAGCCGGCTCCAGACCTGGCGGCGCACGCCCTCCGGCTCCTTCGCGCCCGCCGCCCAGTACGGCTACCGCACCGACCCGGACCTCGGCATCTCCGAGGTCACCGCCGCCCCCGACGGCCGCCTCCTCGTCCTGGAGCGCGGCTTCACCGCCGGTGTCGGGAACACGGTCCGCCTCTACGCCGCCGACCTGCGCGGCGCCGCGGACACCTCCGCCATGGAGACCATCGGCTCCGGCACCCGCCTCGCCCGCAAGACGCTCCTCGCCGACCTGGCGGACTGCCCCTCGCTCGGCGCGCCCGCCCACCAGCCCCAGCCCAATCCGCTGCTCGACAACATCGAGGCGATGACGGTCACGGGCCGGGGTCCGGGCGGCGCGCTGCGGCTGCTCCTCGCGAGCGACGACAACCAGAGCGCGAACCAGATCACCCGGTTCTACTCCCTGACCGTTCACTGACCGTGTCCACGCGCTGATCCGGGCCGATCCGGTCGGATTGTTACGGCGGGATGAAATCCGCTCCCGGTCGCGTTGGCCCTTCGGCAGGTCAAGGCGACTGGGAGGCGGCACGGCGTGGCGGAACAACGGGGCTGGGCGAAACGACTGGCGGGGTACGCGTGGCGGTACCCCAAGGACGTCGTACTCGCCCTCGGTGCCTCGCTCGGCGGCATGGGCGTCATGGCGCTCGTCCCGCTGATCACGAAGGTGATCATCGACGACGTGATCGGGGACCACTCCCGGTCCATGGGCGCCTGGGCGGGCGCGCTCATAGGCGCGGCCGTCGTCGTCTACGTCCTCGCCTTCGTCCGCCGCTACTACGGCGGCCGCCTCGCCCTCGACGTCCAGCACGACCTGCGCACCGAGATGTACGGATCGATCACCCGGCTCGACGGGCGGCGCCAGGACGAGCTGTCGACCGGGCAGGTCGTCGGCCGCGCCACCAGCGACCTCCAGCTGATCCAGAGCCTGCTCTTCATGCTCCCGATGACGATCGGGAACATCCTGCTCTTCGTCATCTCCCTGGTGATCATGGCGTCGCTGTCGTGGCCGCTGACCCTCGTCGCGCTCGCCGTCGCCCCCGCCATCTGGTTCATCGCCAAGCGCAGCCGCTCCCGGCTGCACCCCGCCACCTGGTACGCGCAGGCGCAGGCCGCCGCCGTCGCCGGGGTCGTCGACGGCGCCGTCAGCGGCGTGCGCGTCGTGAAGGGGTTCGGGCAGGAGGAGCAGGAGACCGGCAAGCTCAAGGCGGTCGGCCGCAAGCTGTTCGCCGGGCGCCTGCGCACCGTCCGGCTGAACTCGAAGTTCACCCCCGCCCTCCAGGCCGTGCCCGCGCTCGGGCAGGTCGCGATGCTGGCCCTCGGCGGCTGGCTCGCGGTCCACGGCCAGGTCACGCTCGGCACGTTCGTCGCGTTCTCCTCGTACCTGGCCCAGCTCGTCGGCCCGGTGCGGATGCTCGCCGTCGTCCTCACCGTCGGGCAGCAGGCCCGCGCCGGTGTCGAGCGCGTCCTCGAACTCATCGACACCGAGCCGAGCCTCACCGACGGCACGCTGGAACTGCCCGCGGACGCCCCCGCCACCGTCGAGTTCGACGACGTGTCCTTCACGTACGCGGACTCCGAGCACGCCGTCCTCGACGGCCTCTCCTTCGAGATCCGGGCCGGTGAGACCCTCGCCGTCGTCGGCTCCTCCGGCTCCGGCAAGTCCACCGTCTCGCTGCTGCTGCCCCGCTTCTACGACGTCACGCACGGCGCCGTCCTCGTCGGCGGCCACGACGTGCGCGAGCTGACGACGGCCTCGCTGCGCTCCGCGATCGGGCTCGTGCCCGAGGACTCCTTCCTGTTCTCCGACACCGTCCGCGCCAACATCGCGTACGGCTTCCCGGACGCCACGCAGGAGCAGATCGAGCAGGCCGCCCGCGCCGCGCAGGCCGACGGCTTCATCGCGGAGCTGCCGGAGGGCTACGACACCAAGGTCGGCGAGCACGGCCTGACCCTCTCCGGCGGCCAGCGCCAGCGCCTCGCGCTCGCCCGCGCCATCCTCACCGACCCGCGCCTGCTCGTCCTCGACGACGCGACGTCCGCCGTGGACGCCCGCGTCGAGCACGAGATCCACGAGGCGCTCCAGCACGTGATGGCGGGCCGCACCACGCTCCTCATCGCGCACCGCCGCTCCACCCTCGGCCTCGCCGACCGCATCGCCGTCCTCGACGGCGGCCGGCTCGCCGCGATCGGCACGCACGCGGAGCTGGAGGCGGACTCCCCGCTCTATCGGCGCCTGCTCACCGACCCCGACGAACTGGGCGGCGTCTCCCCCGGCCACACCGCCCCCGCCGGAGCGCCGGCCGAGGACACCTCCGTACGGGCGGAGCTGGACGCCGAGTACGACGTCGAGCGGGGCGTGACCCCCAGGCTGTGGACGGGGGACCGGGAGCCGAAGGACACCGCGCTCGCCGGCATGCCCGCCACCCCCGGACTCCTCGCGCAGGTCGACGCGCTGCCGCCGGCCACCGACACCCCCGACGTCGACGAGAAGCAGGCCGTCACCCCCGAGGAGTCGTACGGGCTGCGGCGCCTGCTGCGCGGCTTCCGGGCGCCGCTGCTGATCAGCCTCGCGCTCGTCGCCGTCGACGCGGGCATGGGCCTGCTGCTGCCGATCCTCATCCGGCACGGCATCGACGAGGGCGTCACGCAGATGGCGATCGGCGCGGTGTGGGCGGCGTCCGCGCTCGCGCTCGCCGCCGTGCTCGCGCAGTGGGCCGCGCAGTTCGGCGAGACACGGATGACGGGGCGGACCGGCGAGCGGGTCCTGTACGCGCTCCGCCTGAAGATCTTCGCCCAGCTCCAGCGGCTCGGACTCGACTACTACGAACGGGAGTTGACGGGTCGCATCATGACCCGGATGACCACCGACGTGGACGCCCTGTCGACGTTCCTCCAGACAGGTCTGGTCACCGCGTTCGTCTCCCTCGTCACGTTCTTCGGCATCATGGGCGCCCTGCTGGTCATCGACGTCCAGCTCGCGCTCGTCGTGTTCGCGACGCTGCCGCCGCTGATCGTGGGCACGTTCTTCTTCCGCCGCTCCAGCGTCAAGGCGTACGAGCTGGCGCGCGAGCGGGTCTCCGTCGTCAACGCCGACCTCCAGGAGACCGTGGCCGGGCTGCGGATCGTGCAGGCGTTCCGGCGCGAGCGGGACGGCGGCGCCAAGTTCGCCGCGGGCAGCGCCAGTTACCGCGAGGCGCGGATCCGCGGCCAGTGGCTGATCTCCGTGTACTTCCCGTTCGTGCAGCTGCTGTCGGCGGTCGCGACGGCCGCCGTCCTCGCGGTGGGCGCGCACCGGATCGACGCGGGCACGCTGACGACGGGCGCGCTCGTCGCCTACCTCCTCTACATCGACCTGTTCTTCGCGCCGGTGCAGCAGCTCTCCCAGGTCTTCGACGGCTACCAGCAGGCCACCGTCTCGCTCGGCCGCATCCAGGAACTGCTGCGCGAGCCGACGTCGACGAAGAACGCCGAGCGGCCCCTCGACGTCCCGTCGCTGCGCGGCGAGATCGCCTTCGAGGACGTCGACTTCGCGTACGGGGCCGCCGACAAGCCGGAGGTGGCGCTCAGCGACGTGCGGCTGCGCATCCCCGCCGGGCAGACCGTCGCCTTCGTCGGCGAGACCGGCGCGGGCAAGTCGACGCTGGTCAAGCTCGTCGCCCGGTTCTACGACCCGACGGGCGGCCGGGTCACCGCCGACGGCGTCGACCTGCGCGAGCTCGACCTCACCCAGTACCGGCACCGCCTCGGCGTCGTCCCGCAGGAGGCGTACCTGTTCCCCGGCACGGTCCGGGACGCCATCGCGTACGGCCGCCCCGGCGCGAGCGACGCCGAGGTGGAGGCGGCCGCCCGCGCGGTCGGCGCGCACGAGATGATCGCGACGCTCGACGGCGGCTACCTGCACGAGGTGGCCGAGCGCGGCCGCAACCTGTCGGCGGGGCAACGGCAGTTGATCGCCCTGGCCCGCGCCGAACTCGTCGACCCGGACATCCTCCTGCTCGACGAGGCGACGGCCGCCCTCGACCTCGCCACCGAGGCCCAGGTCAACCAGGCCACCGACCGCATCTCCGGCAAGCGCACGACGCTGGTCGTCGCCCACCGGCTGACGACGGCGGCCCGCGCGGACCGCGTGATCGTGATGGACCACGGCCGGGTCGCGGAGGACGGGACCCACGAGGAGCTGCTGCGCCGCGACGGGAAGTACGCCGCGCTGTGGCGGACGTTCGTGGGGGAGCCGGTGGAGGCCGCGACCTCGTCGTGAGCGGACGCAACCGTCCGGCCGGTGTGCCGCGTCAGCACGGGGGGAGTGGGTGCTGCGGAAATCAGCGCGACAGTAGGCTGAGGGCGATGTGACGGGAGGGGCCGCTGTGCGTGGACGTGAGCTCGGTGAGGGTGGCATAGGCACGGGCACGTCGCGCCGGACGCTCGCGCGCGCCCTGTCCCTCCTCCTCGTCTCCGGCCTCTTCGTGCTCGCCGGCCCCGCGGTCTCCGGGGCGCAGGCCGCCGCGGTCTGCGGCGGCCACCACGCCCGCACCCTGCGCTTCGAGACGGGCCGCACGGTCCTCTACAAGAACCGCGGCTACCTCTGCGCCGTCACCTACGCCAAGCGCGCGGGCGAGCGGCGCACGATGTCCGTCAGCGTCCAGGCCCGCGGCAACCGGGCCGTCGTCGACAAGGGCCGCTACACCCGGCACGCGGGGCCGGTCACCGTGCACGCGGGGAACCGGTGCGTGCGGGTCAAGGGAAGTGTGGGCTCGAAGTCGGTGCGCACGGGGTGGATCCTGTGCTGAGCGCGGGCCCGGCTGTCACAGCTTGACCGCGCACCCCACCGGCCTGCTGCCGCCCAGGGTCACGTAGAGCGCGGTCGACGACGGGCACGCCGAGCGCGTCGGCACCGCCAGGACCACCCGGTACTGCGGGGCGCGCTCGTCCGAGCCGTCGCACGCCGTCTCCCGCACCTCGCCCCGGCCCGCGGTCGCGACGCAGTCGCCGACGACGGTGCGCGGGCCGCCCCCGCCGCCCGGGTCGCCGGGGTGCGGGGCCTCCAGGTTGCGCATGCAGGCGTATCCGCGGTCCACCGTCCCGTCCCCGTTCTCGTCGGCCGCGGGGCGCTTCTCGCTGATGTGCAGCACGAAGTCGGTGGGGGCCGGGCAGGCGGGCCCGGCCGCCGACTCCCCGTCGTGCCGGGCGAGGACCCGGGCCACCGCGCGCTCGCTGCGGCAGGGCACCTCGTTGAACGACGTGCGCCCGCGCGAACTGCACTCGCCCACGTCGAGGAAGACCGCCCCGTACCCGGAGGGCGAACGCGTGGGCGTGGCGCGGCCGTCGGAGCCCGAGGAGCCCTGGCAGCCGCTCAGCGCGAGCGCCAGCAGCGGCACCGCGCACCCCACCCCGACCCACCGCGCAAACATGGCAATCCCCCCGATGTACCTCCCCAGCGTGGCCCGTCACGGCGGGCGCACGCCAGGTGCGCGGGGGGCTTTGCGCCGATTGGGGGTGGCGTGCACGGTTCACGGCGTACGCCCCCTACGGACGGGTCAGTACGACAGGCCGTAGCCGATCGGGTAGAGGACCTGCGTCGGGTCGTCGGCCTTCTGCACGGGCACCGGCAGCTTGCCCCGGGGCTCCGCCCGGCCCGCCAGCACCCGCACCGCGGCCCGCAGTTCGACGTCGATCCACGAGTACGCCGCGACGTGAGCGTCGGCGGCGGACAGCTGGGCGACGTCGTACGGGTTGCGCAGGGAGAGCGTGACCACCGGCACCCCGGTCGCGGCGACGGCGTTCACCAGGGCCTGCTGGGCGCTGCCCTTGGCGACGTTGTAGGTGCCGATCACCACGGCGTCCTTGCCCTCGGCCGCCGCCACCGCCTGCGCGATCGTCGCCTGGGTCGGTGCCGTGCCGGTCGGCAGCACCGTCGCGGTGAAGCCGAGTTCGGTGAGCGCCGCGCCGATCACGGTCGTCGGCGGCCCGTCGCTGAGCGAGGGGGAGGCCGGGTTGGCGCCGAGCACCAGCACGTTCTTGTGCGTACGGCGCGACAGCGGCAGCAGCCCCTCCTTGTTGACCAGCAGCGTGGTCGTGCGCTCCGCGATCCGGTCGGCCGCGGCCAGGTGCTCGCGCGTGCCCACCGTGCGGTCGACACCGCTGTGCGAGACGTACGGCTTCTTGATCAGGCCCAGCCTCGCCTTCAGGCGCAGCACGCGCAGGATCGACTCGTCGAGCCGCGCCTCGGTCAGCTCCCCGCCCCGGACGGCCTCCAGCACCGCGTGCCAGGCGACCGACAGGTCCGGCGGGTTGAGCAGCTGGTCGACGCCCGCCTTCAGGGCGAGCACCGGGACGCGGTCGTCGCCGTACTTCGTCCGTACGCCCTCCATGCCGAGCGAGTCGGTCACCACGACGCCGTCGTAGCCGAGTTGCTCGCGCAGGATGCCGGTGAGGATGGGGTGCGAGAGGGTCGCCGGGTCCTCGGACGGGTCGAGCGCGGGGACCACGATGTGGGCCGTCATGATCGAGTCGATGCCGGCCGCGATCGCCGCCCGGAACGGCGGGGCGTCCAGCTCCTCCCACTGCTCACGGGTGTGCGTGATGTACGGGATGCCGGTGTGGCTGTCGGTCGCGGTGTCGCCGTGGCCGGGGAAGTGCTTGGCCGTCGAGGCGATGTCCGCGGACTGGTAGCCCTTGACCTGGGCCGCCACGAGCCCCGCGACGGCCTCCGGGTCGGCGCCGAACGAGCGGACGCCGATCACGGGGTTGGCCGGGTTGACGTTGACGTCGGCGTCGGGCGCGTAGTCCTGCCGGATGCCGAGGGCGCGCAGTTCGGCGCCCGCGATCCGGCCGGCCTGCCGCGCGTCCTCCCGGGAGCCGCTCGCGCCGAGGGCCATCGCGCCGGGGAAGAGGGTGGCGGGTTTGCCGACCCGGGCGACGACGCCGTGCTCCTGGTCGGTGGAGATCAACAGCGGGATGCGGGAGGGCTGTTGGAGCCCGGCGCGCTGGATGCCGTTGCTGAGGTCGGCGATCTGGTGCGGGTCGCGCACGTTGTGCGCCCACGCGAAGTAGATGATGCCGCCGAGCTTGTACGTGTCGATGAGCTCGGCCGCCGTGCGGACGCCGATCTCCTTGAGGTTGGCGTCGATGTCGGCCTGGTCGGGGTCGGTGGCCGAGTGGCCGTACACCCGCATGACGAAGAGCTGGCCGACCTTCTCCTCCAGGGACATCCCGGAGATGATCTTCTTGAGAGCCTGGTCGGACGAGGCGGCGCCCGCGGCCCGCGCGGACCCGGCGCTGAACCCCGCGGCCGCGACCGAAGCCGTCGCGGCGGCGAGCACGATACGTCTGGACAGTGGCACGTTCGCTCCTTCCGGAGGAGGTGCGGAGCCTGAAGGAAACTTCCGCGCGCAACGGATATCCGGAAAATTTCTGCCAGTCAAGGGTTCGCGCAGGTACGGCAGTTGAGGACGAGCGTCCCCGGGGCGGTCCGAAGGAGGGGCCGTCACCGGCACTTTGGAGGGGGCGCACCGGTGACGGCGACGCTGCCGGCCGCAGGCGGCGGAGAGGGTTTGTCGACGTTCGCAGCCAGCAGCGATGCCGACACCGCACTGCGGTGACTCTCCGGCAGCGTGTCCTTCTGACGGAAGCATGCGGGACCGGGTTCCCGGGATTCGGCGATTTCGTGAAATAGGTGCGGGGGAGGTGAACGGGGCGGCCGGGGCCGCCCTCGAACCGGTACGGGCGAGCAGAGGTGCTAGTCCCGAACCGGTGCCGGTGCCGGTGCCGGTGCCGGTGCCGGAGCCGGAGCCGGCGCGGGGACCAGGCGTGCGTCCGCCTGTGCGCGCAGCGCCTCGACGACCGCGCGGACCGCCGGACGGCGCGAGGTTCCGGTGCGCCACAGCGCGTACACGCGCCGCCGTGGCACCGGGTCGAGGCGGACCACGGCGACCCCCTCGGGCAGCGTGCCCCGCCCCAGCCGGGGCAGCACCGCGATGCCGAGGCCCGCCGCCACCAGCGCCGCCAGCGTCGGGTTCTCCTCGGCCTGATGCGCGACGAGCGGCTCGAAACCCGCGGCGCGCATCGTCCGCATCAGCCAGTCGTGACACACCCGCCCCGGCGGCTGCGACACCCACCGCTCGCCGCCGAGCTCCTCGCGACGCACCGCCGCCCGCCCGGCCAGCGGATGACCGGCCGGTACGACGAGATCGCACAAGTCGTCCCCGATGACGGCCTGTTCGACTCCCGTGGGCGCCGGGAGCGGCGCGATGTCCCAGTCGTGCGCGACCACGAGATCGACGGCGCCCTTCGCCACCAGGTCCACCGACAGATGCGGATCGACCTCGGACAGGCGGGTGTCGAGCGCGGGGTGCCGCGCGGCGAGGTCGGCGAGCGCGCCGGGCAGCAGGCCGCGGGCGGCCGAGGCGAACGCGGCGATCGTCAGCCGTCCCGCGGGCACCCCGCGGCGCTCCTCGATACCGGTCTCGGCGCGCTCCATGATGGCCATCAACTCGCGCGCGGTATCCGCCAGTTGAAGCGCCTCGTCGGTGAGCCGGACGCCGCGCCCCTCCCGTTCGAGCAGCACCGTGCGGGTCTCCCGCTCCAGCTTCGCGATCTGCTGCGAGACGGCCGACGGCGTGTACCCGAGGGCGGTCGCGGCGGCGCCCACGGTGCCGTGCACGGAGACGGCGTGCAGGGCGCGCAACCGCTGAAGGTCCAACATGGCGTGCGCCCTCCTCGGGGCAGAGCGTGTCCCGCGTGTCTTTAGCGTGGCTTCATCCAACCATGCAGCAATCATCGCTGGTGCTAAAAGGTCGCGGGCGGTGATCCTCGACGCATGAAACCCGCGCACACCGGACTCGCCGTCCTCGTCGGGGCCCTCTGGGGCGTGAACTTCGTCGTCATCGACATCGGCCTCGACCACTTCCCTCCGCTGCTCTTCTGCGCCCTGCGCTTCCTGCTCGCGGCGCTGCCCGCGGTCTTCTTCGTGGGGCGGCCGAGGGTGGCGTGGCGGTGGGTGGTGGGGGTGGGGCTCGCGCTGGGCGTGGGAAAGTTCGGGCTCCTCTTCCTCGGCATGAACGCGGGCATGCCCGCGGGCCTGTCCTCCCTGGTCCTCCAGGTCCAGTCCGTGTTCACGGCGGTCATCGCCTTCGCGTTCCTGCGGGAGCGGCCGGGGCCGGTACGGCTGCTGGGGATGGTGGTCGCGCTCGCGGGCATCGGGGTGGCGGCGGCCGACGAGGGCGGCTCGGGACCGCTGGGCGCGTTCGCGCTGGTCGTGATCGCGGCGGCCTTCTGGGGGGTGTCCAACGTGCTGACCCGGAAGGCGGCGCCGGACGCGCCGTTCGCGTTCATGGTGTGGTCCAGCGCGGTTCCGGTGGTGCCGCTGCTGGGGCTCTCGCTGGTGTTCGAGGGGCCGGGGCGGGACGTGGAGGCGGTGGCGTCCCTCGACCTTCCCGGGGCGGGGGCGATCCTTTACGTGGCGCTGGTCACGACGTTGTTCGGGTTCGGGGTGTGGAGCCGGTTGCTGCGGAGGTACGCGGCGTCGACGGTGGCGCCGTATTCGTTGCTGGTGCCGGTGTTCGGGATGTCGTCCGCGGCGCTCTTCCTGGGCGAACCCATGACCCCCCTCAACTGGACCGCCGCGGCCCTCCTCACCCTGGGCGTCACCCTGACGACCCGCGCCGGGCTCAAAGGCCGGGGCCCTGCCCCGCACCCCGCTCCTCAATCGCCGGAGGGGCTTGAATGTGGCCCCAGCGCATTTCCAGCCCCTCCGGCGATTGAGGAGCGGGGTCCGGGGCGGAGCCCCGTGGCGTAGGGGGTCAGGCCGATTCGGTCAGGAGCCGGCTCACGTGGTCGTGGCCCGCCGCGAGAAGCCCGGGAAGCGGCGCCGCCGCCCCGTACCACCGCGCCTCGTACTCCCAGCACAGCCACCCGTCCCACCCCTCCCGCATCAACACCTCCACGCACTCCGCGAGCGGCAACACCCCCGCCCCCAACGCCAACGGCGTCGTGTCGTCGCCCCCGGCGATGTCCTTGACCTGCACATACCCGAGGTACGGAGAGAGCGCCGCGTACGAGGCCACCGGCTGCTCACCCCCGAGCCACGTGTGCATCACGTCCCACAACGCCCCCACGTTCCGGTGCCCCACCAGCCCGAGGACGCGGGACGCGTCCGCCCCGGTGCGATGCGAGTCGTGCGTCTCCAGGAGCACCCGCACCCCCCGGTCCGCCGCGTACTCGGCGGCGACGCCCAGGCGCCGCGCCGCGGTCGCGTCCGCCTCCTCGGGCCCCTGCTCGTCGCCCCCGCCGGGGAAGACCCGTACGTACGGCGCGCCCAGGTCCCGTGCGAGGTCGACCAGCGCCCGCACCTCGTCGAGCACCGGCCCGTCCTCGCCGGGCGCCGCCACCCGCGCGTACCCGGCCACGCCGAGGACCTCCACCCCGGCCGCCTTGAACCGGGCCGCCACGTCCGCCCGTTGGGCGTGGTCGAGCCCGGGATGGACGGGCTCCTCGGGGTGGGCGCGCAGTTCCACGCCGTGATACCCGTGCGCCGTGGCGAGCGCGAGCACGTCGTCGAGAGGGAGACCGGGGACACCGAGGGTGGAGAACGCCAGCTTCATGGGGCGGACCCTACCCGTCAGTCCGCCGTCTTATGGAGGGCGAGTTTCCAGTCCTGTCCGACGAGGTCCGCGCCGAAGGACCGGTGCGGCCTCTCGCCGACGAGCACGAAGCCGTGCCGCTGGTAGATCGATCGGGCCGACGCGAGGACGTCGTTGGTCCACAGCACCATCTCCCGGTACCCGACGCCCCGCGCGAAGTCGACGCACGCGCGCACCAGCCGGTCACCGATGCCGAGCCCGCGCGCCTCCGGCTCCACCAGCAGCAGCCGCAGCCGCGCCGCGCCCGGCGCCTCGTCCCGTACGCACATCACGCAGCCCACCGGCCGCCCGTCCAGCTCGGCGATCCACACCCGCTCCAGGTGCGGGTCGTGGTCCTCGGCGAAGTCGGCGACGATGCGCGCGACCAGCCCCTCGTAGTCCGTGTTCCAGCCGAACTCGGCCGCGTACACGGCCGCGTTGCGCGAGACGATCCAGCCGAGGTCGCCGGGGCCCGGCTCGCGCAGCAGCACGTTGTCGGGGTGCGGGGCGGCGCGTCCGTCGCCGAGCACCTCGCGGACGGTGCGCAGCGCCTCGGAGAGGCGGGTGCGGTCGGCGGCGGGGACGGTGCCGAGGAGGGAGCCGACGCGTTCCCGCGAGCGCTCGTCGAGCAGTTCGGTGACGCCCCTGCCGCGCGCGGTGAGCGTGATGCGACGGCGCCGCGAGTCCCGCTCGGAGGAGCCGCGCTCGACGAGCCCGTCCCGCTCGAACTTGTTGAGGATCCGGCTCAAGTAGCCCGCGTCGAGGCCGAGTCGGGTGCGCAGGTCCGCGGCGTCGACCTTCTCGGTGTGCGCCAGCTCGTACAGCACGCGGGACTCGGTGAGGGTGTACGGGGCGTACAGGTGGCGGCCGTAGTCGAGCGCGCCGATGACGTTCGTGTAGAAGCGGTTGAAGGACCGGATGTCGTGCACGGTCATGGGCCACCCCGCTGCTCGCGTCTGATCGTTGACTCAGTCAGAGGTTCTGCCTCGGCCCACCGTACGCCCGGGGTGGGTGCGCGTCCACGGCCGCGGGCGTCAGATGCCGCCCCGGCCCCCCGGCCACGCCGCCAGCGCGAACTCCGCCACCCGGCCCAGCTCCTCGGCGTCCGCGCCGTCCCGTGCGCGCTGCGACAGGCCCTGCACGACCGCCGCGAAGTACGAGGCGAGCGCGGCCGTGTCGGTGCCGGGCGGCAGCTCGCCCGCCGCACGCCCCTGGCGCAGCCGCTCCTCGAAGGAGGCGACCCCCGCGTTGCGCACCTCGCGCAGGAACGCGGCGATCTCCGCGTCCTGCTCCGTCACGTTGGTCGCCGCGCTGATGGCGAGACAGCCCGCGGGGTGCGAGGGGTCCGCGTAGGTGCGGGCGGCCTCGCGCAGGACGCGGGCGAACGCCCCGTACGCCGTCGCCTCCTCGGCGAGCGCCACGCCGACGAAGGCGCCGACGGGGGACCGGCCGTAGACCTCGACGGCCTCCCGGAACAGTGACTTCTTGTCGCCGAACGCGGCGTAGAGGCTGGCCGGGCGGATGCCCATGGCGGCGGTCAACTCGCCGACCGAGGTGGCCTCGTAGCCCCGCTCCCAGAACAGCCGGACGGCCACGGCGAGCGCCGCGTCCCGGTCGAACGTGCGCGGCCGTCCCCGCGGCCGGGTCTTCCCCTCGGCCGTGCCGCCCGTCGTAGCGCCAGTCATGCCGCCACTGTACCCACTCTTCTTGAACGAGCACTCAAGAAGGGTGCTAGAGTCCGGACGACTTGTTCTTGAGTCATCGCTCAATAAATGTCGGTGGTGTACGGGACTGGAGGCGTGGCGGATGCATGCGACGGACGAGGGACACACCCTCGCGGGCTGGACCGGCTGCGCGGTCGCCGCGGCGGGAACCGCGGCGACGGGCCTGGGCGTCACCGGCCGGCCCCCGGGGATCTGGCTCGGCCTGGCGGTGCTGATGGCCGCCGCCCCGCTCACCTGGGCCCTCCACCTCGCGGGCTGGGGCAAACCGCCGGGCCCCCGCCCCGCGTCCCAACGGCCCTTGCGCGTGCGGGACGTGTCGGCCCGCGCGGGCCACGCGTCCTGCACCGGCTGCCGCCTCGCGGGCCGCCGCCCCCCTGCCCCCGTGGGCCCCGGCCGTCCAGCCGCCCAGCACCCGCCGCGAGCCGTCCGCCAGTAGCGGCGTGCGTCGGCACCCGTGGCCGACGGCGGTCCTGGATGCGCTTGCCGGGGGCGGCCGCCCTTCGGGGCCGACCGGCTCCCTCGGCGGCAACCGCCCTTAACCGCGCGGCTTCCCCGTCGACCCCCGCACCATCAGCTCCCCGCTCACCTTCACGATCCGCCCCCGCGGCGCCGCCTCGCGGCCCATCGCGATGCGGCCCGCGCGGGCCGCCGCCTCGGTGAGGGGGAGGCGGAAGGTGGTGAGGGCCGGGACGGCGTCGATGCTGAAGGGGAGGTCGTCGAAGCCCGCGACCGAGACGTCCTCGGGGATGCGCAGGCCCGCCTCCCGCAGCGCCGCGCACGCGCCGAGCGCCACCGTGTCGTTGGCCGCGACCACGGCCGTCAAGTCCGGGTCCCGGCGCAGGAGTTCGGTGGTCGCCTCGTAGCCGGACGTGCGGTCGTACGAGCCGTGCGCCACCAGGCCGTCCGACTCGCTCACCCCGGCCGCAGCCAGCGCCTCGCGGTGGCCCTCCAGCCGGTGCCGGGTCGTCGTGCGCTCCTGGGGGCCCGCGACGTAGCCGATCCTGCGGTGCCCGAGCCCGAGCAGATGCTCCGTCAACTCCCGTGCCCCGCGCCGGTTGTCGAAGGTGAGCGCCACCGCGTCGGTGTCCGGAACCGGCGGCCGTCCGCACAGCACCACCCGCGTCCCGGCCTCCGCGAGCCGGCGCAACTTGCCCGCCATGGCCGCGGCATGGGCCTCGTCCTCGATGGCCCCGCCGGTGAGCACGACCGCGGCGGCGCGCTGCCGCTGGAGCAGGGTGAGGTAGGTCAGCTCGCGCTCCGGGTCGCCGCCGGTGTTGCAGACCACCGCGAGCCGCTCCCCGCCCGCCCGGCCGCCCGGCCCGACGATCTCCGACTGCACCGCGGAGGCCATGATCCCGAAGAACGGGTCGGCGATGTCGTTGACCAGCACGCCGACCAGGTCGGACGTGGCGGCGGCGAGTGCGCTCGCCGGACCGTTGAGCACGTAGTCGAGGTCGTCCACGGCCTTCAGCACCCGCTCGCGCGTACTCGCGGCGACGGGGTAGTTCCCGTTCAGCACGCGCGAGACGGTGGCGGGGGACACCTGCGCGCGGGCGGCCACGTCCGCCAGGGTCACGGTCATCGAGTCAGCCTCCGGGAGGGGTCCCGGGCCCGCGGTGACGCTCGCGGCAGAGCTCCCGAAGGCCCCGGTCTCGTATCCGCTCTTGTCCGAGCGGCAGTCCAGAGGCTAGCTTCTTCTTAAGTAGAAAGCGCTTGCTACGAAAGATTTCGCAGGCGCCGCCTCGCGTATGCAGCAATACGCGGTACACGAGTGGCCGCCCGGCCGGCCGGAGGAAGGGACTCACGTGACACGCAAGACGGTGCGCATCGCCATGAACGGTGTGACGGGGCGCATGGGCTACCGCCAGCACCTCGTCCGCTCCATCCTCGCGCTGCGCGAGCAGGGCGGACTCGACCTCGGCGACGGCACGGTGCTGTGGCCGGAGCCGATCCTCGTGGGCCGCCGCGAGCACGCCCTGAAGGCGCTCGCCGACAAGCACGGTCTGGACCCGGCGAACATCTCCACCGACGTGGACGCCGTCCTCGCCGACGACAGCGTCGACATCTTCTTCGACGCCGCGATGACCCACACCCGCGAGGACTTCCTCAAGAAGGCGATCGCCGCCGGAAAGCACATCTACACCGAGAAGCCGACCGCCACCGGCCTGGAGGGCGCCCTCGAACTGGCCCGCCTGGCGCGCGAGGCGGGCGTCAAGTCCGGTGTCGTGCAGGACAAGCTGTTCCTGCCGGGCCTGCTCAAGCTGAAGCGCCTCATCGACGGCGGCTTCTTCGGCCGCATCCTGTCCGTGCGCGGCGAGTTCGGCTACTGGGTCTTCGAGGGCGACTGGCAGGAGGCCCAGCGGCCGTCCTGGAACTACCGCTCCGAGGACGGCGGCGGCATCGTCGTCGACATGTTCCCGCACTGGGAGTACGTCCTGCACGAGCTGTTCGGCCGGGTGACCTCGGTCAACGCCCTGGCCTCCACGCACATCCCGACCCGCTGGGACGAGAACGGCAAGCCGTACGACGCCACCGCCGACGACTCCGCGTACGGCATCTTCCAGATCGAGGGCGGCATCGTCGCGCAGATCAACTCCTCGTGGGACGTCCGCGTCAACCGCGACGAGCTGGTCGAGTTCCAGGTCGACGGCACCGAGGGTTCCGCCGTGGCGGGCCTGCGCAACTGCCGTGTCCAGCACCGCAGTTCCACCCCGAAGCCCGTGTGGAACCCGGACCTTCCGGCCACCTACTCCTTCCGCGACCAGTGGCAGGAGGTGCCGGACAACCAGGAGTTCGACAACGGCTTCAAGGTCCAGTGGGAGCTGTTCCTCAAGCACGTCTACACCGGCGCCGACTACCACTGGGACCTGCTGGCCGGCGCGCGCGGCGTGCAGATGGCCGAGCTGGGCCTGAAGTCGTCCGCCGAGGGCCGCCGCCTCGACGTTCCGGAGCTCTCGCTGTGACCATCCATCTCCCCAACGCAGCCGGTGAGTTGACGGCCTACGAGCCGCGCGCCGAGCCTCTGGCCTTCGACACCGGCGCCCCGCTGGCCTCCCGCGTCGTGTACTCGGCGGCCCACGTCGTCGCCGACCCGTTCGCCGACACCACCCCGGACTCCCCGGCCGCCGTCGACTGGGACGCCACCCTCGCCTTCCGCCGCCACCTGTGGTCGCACGGCCTCGGCGTCGCGGAGGCCATGGACACCGCGCAGCGCGGCATGGGCCTCGACTGGGCGGGCGCCGCCGAGCTGATCCGCCGCTCGTCCGCCGAGGCCGCGTCCGTCGGCGGCCGGATCGCGGTCGGCGTCGGCACCGACCAGATCGCGCCCGGCGCCTCGCTCGCCGAGGTGCGGGCCGCGTACGAGGAGCAGCTCGCGGTCGCCGAGGAGGCCGGTGCGCAGGTCATCCTGATGGCCTCCCGCGCGCTCGCCGCCGCCGCGAAGTCCCCGCAGGACTACGCCGACGTGTACGGCCACCTGCTGCGCCAGTCGACCGAGCCCGTCATCCTGCACTGGCTCGGCCCGATGTTCGACCCGGCTCTGGAGGGCTACTGGGGCTCGGCCGACCTGGACGCCGCCACCGACACCTTCGTCGAGATCATCAAGGCGCACTCCGACAAGGTCGACGGCATCAAGGTCTCGCTCCTGGAGGCCCAGCGCGAGATCGACATCCGCCGCCGCCTGCCGAACGGCGTGCGCTGCTACACCGGCGACGACTTCAACTACCCGGAGCTGATCGCGGGCGACGAGCGCGGCTTCTCCCACGCCCTGCTCGGCATCTTCGACCCGCTGGGCCCGCTCGCCGCGAAGGCGGTGCGCGTCCTCGACACGGGCGACGTGGACGGCTTCCGTCAACTCCTCGACCCGACCGTCGAGTTGTCCCGCCACCTGTTCCAGGCGCCGACCCGCTTCTACAAGACCGGCGTCGTCTTCCTCGCGTGGCTCTCCGGCCACCAGGACCACTTCACGATGGTCGGCGGACAGCAGTCGTCGCGCTCGCTGCCGCACTTCGCGCGCGCCTACCGGCTCGCCGACGGGCTCGGCCTGTTCCCGAAGCCGGAGCTGGCGGAGGCCCGCATGAAGAACCTGCTCGCCCTGTACGGAGTGACGTCATGAGCGCCGAGAAGTTCACCGCGGACCCCCGCTTCTCCATCAACCAGATGACCGTCAAGCAGCTCGGGCTGCCCGAACTGGTCGACGCGTGCCGCGAGTTCGGCGTCCAGCACCTCGGTACGTGGCGCGCCCCCGTCCAGGAGTACGGTGTCGAGGCCGCGGCGAAGCTGCTGCGCGACGCCGGGCTGAACGTCACCACGCACTGCCGCGGCGGCTTCCTCACCGGGATCGACGAGGCCGAGCGCAAGGCCGCGATCGAGGACAACAAGCGGGCCGTCGACGAGGCCGTCACGCTCGGCACGAACGTCCTGGTGCTCGTCTCGGGCGGCCTCCCGGCCGGCTCGTACGACCTGGGCGGCGCCCGCGAACGCATCGGCGACGCGCTCGTCGAGCTGGCCCCGTACGCCGCCGAGCGCGGCGTCCGGCTCGCGATCGAGCCGCTGCACCCGATGTACGCGTCCGACCGCTGCGTCGTCTCGACGCTCGCCCAGGCACTGGACCTCGCCGAGCGCTTCCCGGCGGAGCAGGTCGGCGTCTGCGTGGACACGTACCACATCTGGTGGGACGACCAGGCGCCCGCGCAGATCGCGCGGGCGGGCGCGCAGGGGCGCATCGCGACGTTCCAACTCGCGGACTGGACCACGCCGTTGCCCGAGGGCGTCCTCAACGGGCGCGGTCAGATCGGCGACGGCGCGATCGACATGCGGTACTGGCGCGGCCTCGTGGAGGCGCAGGGGTACACGGGACCGATCGAGGTCGAGCTGTTCAACGACGGCCTGTGGGCCCGCGACGGGCGTGAGGTGCTGGCCGAGACGGCCGAGCGGTTCACGAAGCACGCCGTTTAGAAGATCCGGAAGTTTTCTGCGCGACCGCGTACAACCCTCCGAGCGGCCCGCGTGTCGTACCTGGTGTCGGAACACCTGGGAGGGGGATCTGGGGGGATCGGGAGTTCCGGCGCAGGAGGGGGAAAGCCCGAGGGGCCCGGTCCGCGGACCGGGCCCCTCGCTGCGTCCTCCGCACCCGCTCGGGTCAGAACTTCGGCGCCCGCTCGGGTCAGAAGAAGACCCCGCAGCGCAGGAGCACGTTCGCGTACGGCCGGGCCTCTCCGGTGCGCACGACGAGCCGCGCGTGCGCCGACAGCGCCTTCAGCTCCTCGTGGGTGACGAACCCGAGCGGCGACAGGCGGGCGCCGAGCAGACCGGCGGCCTCCGGGTTCGCCTCCCGCACCTCGTGGGCCGCCGTCGCCGCCTCCACGACCAGCTCGTCCAGCAGCCCGTCGAGCACCTCCGCGAAGGACGGCACCCCGGCCCGGAACGCGAGGTCGACGACGCGCGGCCCCGCCGGCACCGGCATCCCGACGTCGCACACCAGCACGCCGTCGCCGTGCCCCAACTCGGCGATGGCGCCCGCCAGATGACGGTTGAGTATGCCGCCCTTCTTCACAGCGCGGCCACCTCCTCCGCCGTCGGGTACGACGCCTGCGCGCCCTCCTTCGTGACGGCGGCCGCGCCGACCTTCGCGGCGTAGGCGGCGGCGTCGGCGAGCGGCTCACCGGTGCCGAGCCGCCACGCGAGCGCCGCCGTGAACGCGTCACCGGCGCCGGTCGTGTCGACGGCCTTCACCTTCACCGCGGGCACCCGCTGAGCGCCGGAGGCGTCCGCGACGAGCGCGCCCTCGGAGCCGAGCGTGACGACGACCGAGCGCGGGCCCAGCGCGAGCAGCTGCCGCGCCCAGTCCTCCGGGTCGTCGCCGAGATCCGTACCGGCGATGACCTTCGCCTCGTGCTCGTTGACGATCAGCGGGTCGCAGACCGCGAGCACCTCGTCCGGGAGCGGGGCGGGCGGCGAGGGGTTGAGGACGAGCCGCGCGCCGTCCGGCAGACTCCGCGCGACCTCCGCGACCGTCTCCAGCGGGATCTCCAGCATCATCGAGACGACCCGCGCGTTCGCGAACAGCTCGCCCGCCGCCCGTACGTCCTCGGGTGTCAGCCGCCCGTTCGCGCCCGGCGACACCACGATCGAGTTGTCGCCGGACGGGTCGACGGTGATCAGCGCGACCCCGGTGGGCGCCCCGCCGACCAGCACGCCGGACGTGTCCACGCCCGCCGCCTCCAGGGACCCGCGCAGCAGTTCGCCGTGCGCGTCGTCGCCGACCCGCGCGAGCAGCGCCGTACGCGCCCCCAACTTGGCCGCGGCGACCGCCTGGTTGGCGCCCTTGCCGCCCGGATGCAGCGCCAGGTCCGAGCCGAGCACGGTCTCGCCCGCGGCGGGCCGCCGCTCGACACCCACCACGAGGTCGGCGTTGGCCGACCCCACGACAAGGAGGTCGTACCTGTTCATGATGTGCCTTTCTTCGTACGTCACGCCAAAGGGTACGAGTACGTCACCGTACGAGTACGTCACTCGAAGTCGGCGACGTTCTTCGCCGTGACGACCTTCACCGGCACCTTCACGGCCGAGGAGATGTCCTGGTCCTTCGCCGCCTTGATGGCGTTCTGCACGGCCATCCTCCCGAGCTCGCGCGGCTGCTGGGCCACGGAGGCGTACAGGGTGCCCGCCTCGACGGCCTTGAAGCCGTCGGGGGTGCCGTCGAAGCCGATGACGGGGACGGACTTGCCGGCCTTGGAGCCGAGCGCCTTGATCGCGCCGAGCGCCATCTCGTCGTTCTCGGCGAAGACGCCGTCGACGTCGGGGTGCGACTGGAGCATGTTCGTCATGACGTCCAGGCCCTTGGTGCGGTCGAAGTCCGCGGGCTGCTTGGCGACGACCTCGATGCCCGGGTACTTCTTGATCCCGGCGGCGAAGCCCGCGCCGCGCTCACGGCTGGCGGACGTACCGGCCTGGCCCTGGAGGACGACGATCTTTCCCTTGCCGCCCAGCTTGTCGGCCATGACCTTCGCGGCCTGCTTGCCGCCCGCGACGTTGTCGGAGGCGACGAGGGTGGCGGCCTTCGCCTTGTTGACGCCGCGGTCGGCGGCGACGACGGGGATGTCGGCCTTGTTCGCGGTGCGCACGGAGGGGCCGACGGCGTCGGAGTCGACCGGGTTCACGATGACGGCGCTCAGGCCCTCGCTCGTGAAGTTCTGGAGCTGGTTGGCCTGCTGCGAGGCATCGTTCTGCGCGTCCGTGACGGTCAGCTCGACGCCCTGCTTCTTCGCCTCGGCCTGCGCGCCCGCCCGCATCTCCGTGAAGAACGGGTTGTTGAGCGTGGACACGGCCATGCCGAGCTTCAGGTCCTTCTTGCCGCCGGAGCCCCCGGTGTTGTTCCACACCGCGAGACCGCCGACGATCGCGACGGCGACGACGGCCGCGATCACGTACTGCATCCGCTGCTTCGGCCCGCCGGTCCCGGCGCCCGCGGCGGCGGGCTGGGCGCCCGCCTTGCGGCGCGCGGTGTCCAGCAGCACCGCGAGGGCGATGACGACACCGATGACGACCTGCTGCCAGAACGCGGACACCGACAGGAGGTTGAGGCCGTTGCGGAGCACGGCGAGGATCAGCGCGCCGATGAACGTGCCCGAGGCCTTGCCCGTACCGCCCGCGAGGGAGGCGCCGCCGATGACGACGGCGGCGATGGCGTCCAGCTCGTAGCCGCTCGCTGCCTGCGGCTGCGCGGACGCGAGCCGGGAGGCGAGCACGATGCCCGCGACGGCCGCGAACAGGCCCGACAGGCCGTAGATGACGAGCTTCTGCCGCTTGACGCGCAGACCGGAGAGGCGGGCCGCCTCCTCGTTGCCGCCGATCGCGTACATGGACCGGCCGATGAACGTACGGCCGAGGACGACCGCGGTGATGAGCCCCATTACGACCATCACGATGACCGGCACGGGCAGCCAGCCGCCGAGGGTGTCACCGAGCTTCGAGACCGAGTCCGGGAACGGGATCGGCGAACCCTGCGAGATCACCAGCGAAAGACCGCGCCCGACCGACAGCATCGCCAGCGTCGCGATGAACGGCGGCAGCTTGCCGTACGAGATGAGCAGGCCGTTGACGAAACCGCAGGCGATGCCCGTGACGACGGCGAGCAGCACGGCTATGACGACCGGCACGCCCTCGTTGGTGGCCGCCCACGCGAGGACGGTCGCCGACAGGGCCGCCACGGACCCCACGGACAGGTCGATGCCCGCCGAGACGATGACGAAGGTGACGCCGAACGCGAGGATCGCGGTGACGGCCGCCTGCACGCCGACGTTCAGCAGGTTCTGCGTGGTCAGGAAGTCGCCGGACAGCAGCGACATGGCGACGACCAGGACGACGAGCGCGGTCAGCGCGCCGTTGTCGAGGAGCAGCCGCAGCAGGCTCCCGTTCTTGGCCTGGGTGTTCTTGAGCGTGTCAGTGGTCACGGGAGCCCTCCTCCTTGAGGGACGGGGTGTTGCTGACGGCGAGCGCCATCACGGAGTCCTGCGTGGCGTCCTCGGCGGCGAGTTCACCGGCGATGCGTCCCTGCGCCATCACAAGGACCCGGTCGCTCATGCCGAGGACTTCGGGGAGATCGCTGGAGATCATGAGCACGGCGTGCCCGGCGGCGGTCAGCTCGTTGATCAGCTGGTAGATCTCGACCTTCGCGCCGACGTCGATGCCGCGCGTCGGCTCGTCGAGGATCAGCACCTTGATGTCGGCGAGCAGCCACTTGCCGATGACGACCTTCTGCTGGTTGCCGCCGGACAGCGTGCGCACGTGCTGGCCGAGCCCGGCCATCCGCACGCCCAGCTGCTTCGCGATCCGCTCGGCGGCCTCGTGCTGCCCCTGCCGGTCGACGAACCCACCGCGGGTCGCGGCCCGCAGCGTCACCAGCCCGAGGTTCTCCTCGACCGACTGGTCCAGGACGAGCCCCTGCCCCTTGCGGTCCTCGGGGACGAGCCCGACCCCGGCGGCCATCGCGGCGATCACGTCGTGCCGGGGGAGCGCGGTGCCCGCGACCTCCACCGAACCCTTGTCGTACGGGTCGGCGCCGAAGACGGCCCGGACGACCTCGGTTCGGCCCGCGCCGACGAGGCCCGCGATGCCGACGACCTCGCCGGCCCGCACCTCGAAACCGATGTCGTGGAAGACGCCGTCCCGGGTGAGACCCTCGACCTTCAGCAACGCACCACCGGTGTCGGGGCGTTCGCGCGGGTACTGCTGGTCGATGGAGCGCCCCACCATGAGGCGGACGAGCTCGTCCTCGGGGGTGGCGGCGGGCACCTGCCCGACACTGCGCCCGTCGCGGATCACGGTCACCCGGTCCCCGAGCGCGGCGATCTCCTCCAGGTGGTGGGTGATGAAGACGACGCCGACGCCGTCCGCGCGCAGCTGCCGCACGATCGCGAACAGCTTCTCGACCTCCTCGGAGGTCAGCACGGCGGTCGGCTCGTCCATGATGAGCACGCGCGCGTCCAGGCTGAGCGCCTTCGCGATCTCCACCATCTGGAGCCGGGCGATGCCCAGTTCGCGCACCCGCGCGCGGGGCGACACGTTCACGCCCACGCGCGCGAGGAGCGCTTCGGCGTCGGACTCCATCGTCTTCCGGTCGATGAGCCCGAACCGCCGGGGCTGGCGCCCCAGGAAGATGTTCTCGGCGACGGTCAGGTCGGGAACGAGATTGAACTCCTGATAGATCGTCGCGATCCCGAGCCGTTCGGCGTCCTGCGCGCCGTGGATACGGACGTGCTCGCCGCCGACGGTGATGCGGCCCTCGTCGGGCGTGTAGGCACCGGAGAGCATCTTGATCAGCGTGCTCTTCCCGGCCCCGTTCTCACCGAGCAGGACGTGCACCTCCCCGCGGCGCAGGTCGAAGTCGACGCTGTCGAGTGCGACCACGCCGGGGAAGGTCTTCCGTATCCCTTCGATACGCAGCAGCTCCTCGGGGCTGCTCTCCGTTGTCACCAGGTGCTCCTCTCCATTGAGGTACGCGGGTGGGGGTGTTCGCCGCAGGAGCGCCGTACGACGAGGTGGGCGGGGAGCGTCACGGACTCGGGCGCGCGGCCCTCGATCCGGTCGACCAGGGCGCGCACGGCGGCGCGGCCCAGCTCCTTGGTCGGCTGGGCGATCGCCGTGATCGGCGGATCGGTGTGCACGAACCACGGGATGTCGTCGAACGCCGCGACCGCGATGTCGTCGGGGACGCGCAGCCCGCGCGCGCGGACGGCGTCGAGCGCGCCGAGCGCCATCAGGTTGTCGGCGGCGAAGACGGCCCCCGGCGGCTCGGGCAGAGCGAGGAAGGCCTCGGTGACGCGCCGCCCGCTGTCGGCCTGGAAGTCGCCCTGCCCGATGTACGCGTCCGGCAGCTCCAGCTCGTACGAGGCGAGGGCCTCGCGGAACGCGTCGACGCGCTCGCTGCCGGTCGTGGTGGCGGCGGGGCCCGCGATGATCGCGAGGCGCCGGTGCCCGAGCGCGTGCAGATGCGCGACGAGGTCGCGGACGGCGGCGCGGCCGTCGGAGCGCACCACGGGGACGTCCACGCCGGGGATCCACCGGTCGACGAAGACCATGGGCGTGCCGGTGCGGGCGGCGTCCAGCATGATCGGTGAGCCGCCGTCGGTTGGGGAGACGAGCAGTCCGTCGATGCGGCGGTCGAGCAGGGTCCGGACGTGGTGGTCCTGGAGCTCGGGCCGCTCGTCGGCGTTGCCGATGATCACGCTGTAGCCGAGCCCGCGGGCCTCGTCCTCGACGGCCCGCGTCAGCTCGCCGAAGTACGGGTTCAGCACGTCGCTGATGACGAGGCCGAGCGTGCGGGTCTGCGCGGTGCGCAGGGAGCGGGCGACCGCGTTGGGGCGGTAGCCGAGCGACTCCACGGCGGCGAGGACGCGGGTGCGGGTGGCCGGGCTGACGGACGGGTGGGCGTTCAGGACGCGGGAGACCGTGGCGACGGAGACGCCGGCCGCGGCGGCGACATCCTTGATACCGGCCATCGCGCCACCTCCTTGTGGCTGCGTGGAATCGATTACACGGAGGATTGGAATCGATTACACGGGGGTGTGGCAAGGGGGATGGGAGTGGTCGTGACGCGATCGTGATCGTGGGAGTGAATGCTCAAGCCCCTGCGGCGATTGAGCAGCGGGGTCCGGGGCGGAGCCCCGGGGTTTGTCGGTGCCGCGTGCGATGGTGGAGGAACCGCAAGGCCCCACGGATGACGAAGACGGAGCAACGGACGTGAATCACGCGCAGCTGACCGCACTGGGCCGCGCCCTCCGCGTACTCGGCGAGCACGGCGAGAAGCTGACCGGCGACACCCCGGACGACGTGCTCCACGAGATCCGCGGCGACCTCACCCGCGCCCTCGACCAGCTCGACGACGCCGTCTCCGGCGACAAGCCCACGACCCGCTGCAAGGAACACCCCTACGGCCCGGTCGAGGAATCCGCCCCGGACCTGTGCCTGTTCTGCGAGACCCGCCGCCGCAAGGCCCGCCGCTCCCAGATCTCCGGCGACCCCGGCCCGGCCCCCCGCCCCACGGACGACCGCCCGGTCCTCTCCCGCTACGGCACCCGCGAGGACCGCCCCCAGCCCCAGCAGCGCTGGATCCCGGAGATGTGGAACGGGCAGGTGTGGCAGCTGTGCGGCACCCCCCGCCACGACCGCCGCGAGGCGGAGCTCTACCTCGCGGCCCAGCGCCGCCGCCCGGACGCCGCGATGGCCTACCGCCTGGTCCACGAGTTCACCGACTACGAGGTCGTCCGCGTCTGGGGCACCCCGATGCGCATGGACCCGGAGCCGATGGGCGGCGTGTAGGCCCGGCCTCCTGGCGCCGGACCCTCCCGCGTTGTCGGACCCTGCCGCTACCGTCGGATCATGTCCAACCAAGCGGCGGGGGCGCGGCAGACGGCGCGGCTCGAGGGGGTTCTCGAGCGGATCACCTACGCCAACGAGGAGACGGGGTACACGGTCGGGCGGGTCGACACCGGCAGAGGCGCCGGTGACCTGCTGACCGTCGTCGGCTCGCTGCTCGGGGCGCAGGTGGGGGAGTCGCTGCGGATGGAGGGCCGGTGGGGCTCGCACCCGCAGTACGGCAAGCAGTTCACCGTGGAGAACTACACGACGGTGCTGCCCGCGACCATCCAGGGCATCCGGCGCTACCTCGGCTCCGGGCTCGTCAAGGGCATCGGTCCCGTCTTCGCCGACCGCATCACCCAGCACTTCGGGCTCGACACCCTCGACATCATCGAGCAGGAGCCGAAGCGGCTCATCGAGGTGCCGGGCCTCGGCCCCAAGCGGACGAAGAAGATCGCCGACGCCTGGGAGGAGCAGAAGGCCATCAAGGAGGTGATGGTCTTCCTCCAGAGCGTCGGCGTGTCCACCTCCATCGCCGTCCGGATCTACAAGAAGTTCGGCGACGCCTCGATCTCCGTCGTGAGGAACCAGCCCTACCGGCTCGCCGCCGACGTCTGGGGCATCGGCTTCCTCACCGCCGACCGCATCGCGCAGTCCGTCGGCATCCCGCACGACAGCCCGGAGCGGGTCAAGGCCGGGATCCAGTACGCCCTGTCGCAGTCCACCGACCAGGGGCACTGCTTCCTCCCCGAGGAGCGGCTGATCGCCGACGCCGTGAAGCTGCTCCAGGTCGACACCGGACTCGTCATCGAATGCCTGGCCGAACTCGCCCTGCCCGACGAGGACTCCGGCGAGCCCGGCGTGGTACGCGAGAAGGTGCCGGGCGAGGACGGGGAGCCGGTCACCGCGGTCTATCTGGTCCCCTTCCACCGGGCCGAACTCTCCCTCTCCGCCCAGCTGCTCAGACTGCTGCGCACCGAGGAGGACCGGATGCCCGCCTTCCGCGACGTCGCGTGGGACAAGGCGCTGGCCTGGCTCGCCGACCGTACGGGGGCGCAGCTCGCGCCCGAGCAGGAGGAGGCGGTCAAGCTCGCGCTCAGCGAGAAGGTGGCCGTGCTCACCGGCGGCCCCGGCTGCGGAAAGTCGTTCACCGTGCGGTCCGTCGTGGAGCTGGCCCGCGCCAAGCGCGCCAAGGTCGTGCTCGCCGCGCCCACCGGCCGCGCCGCCAAGCGGCTCGCCGAGCTGACCGGCACCGAGGCCTCCACGGTCCACCGGCTGCTCGAACTGAAGCCCGGTGGGGACGCCGCGTACGACAAGGAGCGGCCGCTCGACGCCGACCTGGTCGTGGTCGACGAGGCCTCCATGCTGGACCTGCTGCTCGCCAACAAGCTGGCGAAGGCGGTGCCGCCGGGCGCGCACCTGCTGTTCGTGGGGGACGTGGACCAGCTGCCGAGCGTCGGTGCGGGCGAGGTGCTGCGGGACATGCTCGCCGAGCAGAGCCCGGTGCCGGCCGTGCGGCTGACGCGGATCTTCCGGCAGGCCCAGGAGTCCGGTGTCGTCACCAACGCCCACCGCATCAACTCGGGGCACCAGCCGGTGACGACGGGCCTCAAGGACTTCTTCCTGTTCGTGGAGGACGACACCGAGGAGGCCGGGCGGCTCACCGTCGACGTCGCGGCCCGCCGGATCCCCGCCAAGTTCGGCCTCGACCCGCGGCGCGACGTGCAGGTGCTCGCGCCCATGCACCGCGGCCCCGCGGGGGCGGGCAACCTCAACGGGCTGCTCCAGCAGGCCATCACCCCCGGCCGCCCCGACGTGCCGGAGAAGCGCTTCGGCGGCCGGGTCTTCCGGGTGGGCGACAAGGTCACCCAGATCCGCAACAACTACGAGAAGGGCGAGAACGGCGTCTTCAACGGCACGGTCGGGGTCGTCACGGCCCTGGACGCCGAGGAGCAGCGGCTCACGGTCCTGACCGACGAGGACGAGTCCGTCCCCTACGACTTCGACGAGCTGGACGAGCTGGCGCATGCCTACGCTGTGACCATCCACCGCTCCCAGGGGAGCGAGTATCCGTGCGTGGTGATCCCCGTCACCACGGGTGCCTGGATGATGCTCCAGCGGAATCTTCTCTACACGGCGGTCACCCGCGCCAAGAAGCTGGTCGTCCTGGTCGGTTCGCGCAGGGCGATCGGTCAGGCGGTGCGTACGATTTCGGCCGGTAGACGGGGTACTGCCCTTGATTTCCGGTTGTCCGGCGCCCTCGTTCAAAGAATTTGATCGATCAGACGAGTCGCGAAGGTCACAACCACTTCCGGAACCAGGGCGAAGGGGGCAGGATGAGCAAGTTGGCGGCACTCAGTGCCGCCAATGAGCCCAATGGTCGACCCCGAGTGCACTCTGCTGGGCCAAGTGGGGGAAGGTAGAGACAGTCAGGGCACCTCGAAGAAGAGGCACTACGTCGGTGAGGGATGACGTGAGCGAGCAGAACGAGAAGGCTGTAGTACTCCAGTACGGCGACGGCGAGTACACCTACCCGGTGATCGACAGCACCGTGGGAGACAAGGGCTTCGACATCGGGAAGCTCCGGGCCCAGACGGGCCTGGTGACCCTCGACAGCGGATACGGCAACACCGCCGCCTATAAATCCGCGATCACCTATCTCGACGGTGAGCAGGGCATCCTGCGTTACCGCGGTTACCCGATCGAGCAGCTGGCCGAGCGTTCCACCTTCGCCGAGGTCGCCTACCTGCTGATCAACGGAGAGCTCCCGACGGTCGACGAGCTCTCGACCTTCAAGAACGAGATCACCGGGCACACGCTCCTGCACGAGGACGTGAAGCGGTTCTTCGACGGCTTCCCGCGGGACGCCCACCCGATGGCCATGCTGTCCTCCGTGGTCTCCGCGCTGTCCACCTTCTACCAGGACAGCCACAACCCGTTCGACGAGCAGCAGCGTCACCTCTCCACGATCCGGCTGCTGGCCAAGCTGCCGACGATCGCGGCGTACGCCTACAAGAAGTCGATCGGCCACCCGTTCGTCTACCCGCGCAACGACCTCGGCTACGTCGAGAACTTCCTGCGCATGACGTTCTCCGTGCCGGCGCAGGAGTACGACCTCGACCCGGTCGTGGTCAACGCGCTCGACAAGCTGCTCATCCTGCACGCGGACCACGAGCAGAACTGTTCGACGTCCACCGTGCGTCTGGTCGGCTCGTCGCAGGCGAACATGTTCGCGTCGATCTCCGCCGGCATCTCGGCCCTGTGGGGCCCGCTGCACGGTGGCGCCAACCAGTCGGTGCTGGAGATGCTCGAGGGCATCCAGGCCGCGGGCGGCGACGTCGACGACTTCATCCGCAAGGTGAAGAACAAGGAAGACGGCGTGAAGCTCATGGGCTTCGGGCACCGCGTCTACAAGAACTTCGACCCGCGGGCGAAGATCATCAAGGCGGCGGCGCACGATGTCCTGTCGGCGCTCGGCAAGTCCGACGAGCTGCTCGACATCGCGCTGAAGCTGGAGGAGCACGCGCTGGCCGACGACTACTTCGTCGAGCGCAAGCTGTACCCGAACGTCGACTTCTACACGGGTCTGATCTACCGGGCCATGGGCTTCCCGACCGAGATGTTCACGGTCCTGTTCGCCCTCGGCCGTCTTCCGGGCTGGATCGCCCAGTGGCACGAGATGATCAAGGAGCCGGGGTCGCGCATCGGCCGTCCGCGGCAGATCTACACGGGTGTCGTCGAGCGGGACTTCGTTCCGGTCGAGGAGCGCTGAGCCGTACCGGTGTCGCGGTCCCGGGGCGCTGCCCCGGACCCCGCTGCTCAATCGCCGCAGGGGCTTGATCGGGGTCGTACCCGGATCGGGCCCCTGCGGCCTTTTGTTCGGCGTACAGAAAGCGCCCCGCTGTCGGTCCCCCCACGGGCCGACAGTCGGGGCGCTTTCCTTGTCCCGGGTCGGATTCCCCCCACGGGATCCGGCCTGGGGGTCTTTGGTGCGTCGGCCGCCGGAACACGTACCGTCGGGCGGGCCGCTCAAGCTTCCCGGCGCACGTGCCCCGGCCAACGCTGTCGGGTCCGTCCCCCAAGACGGGCCCCACCGATGTGGAACGTCCCCCAAGACGTTCCTGCATCGCCTCCTTAGACTCACGAGACCCGCAAAGGGTTACGTTCGGATCAGTGTGATCTGCGTCTCTTGCATATGTCCCGTGCGTTCGCAAGAGGCCCGATATGTGGATATCGGGCCCTGTGGGGGAGTGCTGCAATTGTGCCGTGGGGATTATGTGTAGGTCCAGAGTTCTCTAGGCGAAATTGCACACACGCAGCCGATTGGTGCCGGACGCCTGTCTTCAGGCGCGGCCGACGAGCTCGTAACCGGCCTCGTCCACCGCGGCGCGGACCGCCTCCTCGTCGAGCGGCGCGGCCGAGGTGACCGTGACCCGGCCGGTGGCGGCGACCGCCTCGACGGAGGTCACGCCGGCGAGCTCGGAGACCTCCTCGCGGACCGCGCCCTCGCAGTGGCCGCAGGTCATGCCCTTCACCTCGTAGACGGCCGTGACGGCGGACTCGGTGCCGGCCTCGGGAAGTTCGGTGTGGGCGCTGCTCATGGCGGTACTCCTTGCTCGTGGGAAATGCGTCGCTCAACGCGCTCGACCCTATACCCCTAGGGGGTATTTTTCCAAGAAGGATCGCGGCGCGCGAGGCTGCGCACCCAGGCGAGGGCGAGCAGGGTGATGAGCGCCAGTCCGCCCACCGAGAAGAGGGTGAAGAGATGCTGCTGGGCATCGGTGGGCTCGGGGATGTAGCCCTGCGCGAAGAGCGCGCGGTCCAGGTCCGTGGTGGTCAGCCGGGCCACCAGCCAGATCGCGATGCCGTGCATCGAGTCCCACAGGGCGTGCAGCAGGGAGACGCCGAGGTAGGTGGCGATCACCGGACCGGCGAGGCGGTAGCGCCCGTTCGGCTTGCGGAAGGAGAGCAGGACCGCGCCCGAGATCGCCGTCCACAGGCCGTGGCCGAAGGGGGCGAGCAGGCCGCGCAGGACCTCGGTCTCCAGCAGGGCCCGCAGGTCGATGCCCTTCATGGTGATCGCCGCGTTGAACGCGTAGCCCGCGCTCTCGAACGCCGCGAACCCGAAGCCCACCGTCGCGCCCAGGACCAGGCCCGCGCGCAGTCCGCTGACGCGGGGGTGGCGGTGCAGCACGTAGACGAGGGCGAGCAGTTTGACCGCTTCCTCGATCAGGCCCACGCCCACGAACATCCATACCGAGGGGTGCAGGAGGTAGTACTCCATCACCGACGCGCCCAGGACGCCGAGGATGCCGCCCACGAGGAAGCAGCCGAGGATCAGGTTCACGCCCAGGTCGCGGCCGTGCCGCTCGTACGCCCACAGGACGAAGACCGCCGGGGTGAGGAAGCTGCCCAGCAGGATCAGGGTCGGCAGCAGCGTGGTGTTCTGGGTCGCGAACGTGACGACCGCGGTCAGCGCCCACAGCCCCAGGCCGCCCCACAGGCAGCGCTTCCAGAGTCCGGGGCGGATCTGCGGTCCCGGCGGGGGCGGCTGCTGCGGGATGCGGGCCTGGGGTGCCCCGAAGGGCTGTTGGGGCTGCGTCACTGCGATTCCCTCCGGGCGTGCCGGTGACTGGCTGTCACTTTGGCCGATTTGTCCGAAGTTTATGGCGGGTGCCGTGGTGTCGCAGTGCGGGTGGGGAGGGGGTCAGTCCTTGCGGCCCCGGTTGCCCGGACGGGAGGCCACCCAGGCGCGGACCGTGTCGGCGTACCAGTACGGCTTGCCCCCCTCCACGTGATCGGGCGGGGGCAGCAGGCCGTGTTTGCGGTACGAGCGGACGGTGTCGGGCTGCACTCTGATGTGTGCGGCGATGTCCTTGTACGACCAGAGCCTGCGGTCGCTCATCGGTGGCTCCTCCCTGGCGGTTCTCGCGGCGGCTCGGGGGTGCCGCCGTGATCAACTCAGCCTGTGCCCGGTGAACGAGGTGAACCGAGGTGAAGGGAGGGCCTGTGGGGCTGCTGTGACGCAGAACCCGCGTAGGCCTGACATGTGTGACGCGATGGGGGCGTTTGTGACGTGAGTGATGCAAAGGGGGCGCACGGATGGCGCATGCTCCGGCGCCCGGCGGGGCAGGACGGCCGTGCGCGGTCTCAGACCCCGCAGGAGCGCAGATAGCGGCGGGTGCGGGTGGCGATCGGCAGCGGCCGGTCCGGATCGCACGGGTACATGTCCTGCTCGACGATCGCGAACAGCTCGGTGTCCAGCTTCTCCGCCGCCGCCAGCACCGGCCCCAACTCCGGCACGCCGCGCGGCGGTTCGCACATCACGCCCCGCGCCACCGCCGGCCCGAACGGCGTCCCCTCGGCGTGGACCGCGGCCAGGACCGCCGGGTCCACCTGCTTGAGGTGCAGATAGCCGATCCGCTCCCCGTACGTCTCGATCAGCCGGACGCTGTCGCCGCCGCAGTACGCGTAGTGGCCCGTGTCCAGGCACAGCGACACGAGGTCCGGGTCCGTCGCGTCCAGGAGCCGCGTGACGTTCTCCTCCGTGTCGACGTGGGTGTCCGCGTGCGGGTGGAACACCAGCTTCAGGCCGTAGCGATCGCCCACCTCGCGGCCCAGGCGCTCGGTCCCCGCCGCCAGGTCGCGCCACTGCTCCGCCGTGAGCCGGGAGTCCTCCAGGACCGCGCCGGTCTTGTCGTCGCGCCAGAACGACGGGATGACGACCAGGTGCCGCGCGCCCATGGCCTGCGTCAGCTCCGCGATCGACGCCACGTGCTCCCACGTCTTCTCCCACACCGCCGGGCCGTGGTGCAGCCCCGTGAAGACCGTGCCCGCCGACACCTTCAGGCCCCGCCGCGCCGTCTCCTCGGCGAGCACCCGCGGATCCTTCGGCAGGTAGCCGTACGGGCCCAGCTCGATCCACTCGTAGCCCGCCTCGGCGACCTCGTCGAGGAAACGCCCGTACGGGACCTGCCGCGGGTCGTCGGGGAACCAGACGCCCCAGGAGTCGGGGGCCGAGCCGATGCGGATGCGCGCGGGCGTGGTCGTCATGGAGTCAGCCTCAAGGCGCCCGAGAAGAGGTGTCAAGACGAGGTTCGAATGTCAGGACAAAATATTGACAGGAGGCTTCGGCGGGGCTATCTCTGGCGGGGCGCACCATGACCGAGGATGCCGAGGATGCCGTGCCCCAGGGGATGGAGTCGGGCTTGAGCGATGCGGGTGACGTCGACCTCCGGCGGATCGCTCGGATCCGCGCCGAGCGGCCGGAGGCCGTCGCGGAGGCCGCCGCGCGGCGGACGCGGCGGGAACTGCTCGGCGACGGCGGCCGGTTGCTGATCGTCGCCGCCGACCATCCGGCGCGCGGCGCCCTCGGCGTCGGGGAGCGGCCCTTCGCCATGGCCGACCGGGCCGACCTCCTGCGGCGGCTCTGCGCCGCGCTGGCCCGGCCGGGCGTCGACGGGGTGCTGGCCTCCGCCGACGTCGTCGAGGACCTGCTGCTGCTCGGGGTGCTCGACGGCAAGGTCGTCGTCGGGTCGATGAACCGGGGCGGGCTCGCCGGCGCCTCCTTCGAACTCGACGACCGGTTCACCGGGTACCGGGCCGAGGACCTGGAGCGGTGCCGGTTCGACGCCGGGAAGCTGCTGCTGCGCCTCGACTACGACGACCCGGGAGCCGGTTCCGTCCGCACGCTGGAGGCCGCCGCCCGCGCCGTGGACGCCATGGCCGCGCGTCGGCTGCCCGTGTTCGTCGAGCCGTTCCTGACCCGCCGCGATCCCGGAACGGGGCTGCTGCGCTCCGACTTGAGCCGGGCGGGCGTCACCACGTCGATCGCCGTCGCCTCGGGGCTCGGCGGCACCTCCGCGTACACCTGGCTGAAGCTGCCGGTCACCGACGACCCCGACGACATGGCCCGCGTCATGGCGGCCTCGTCCCTGCCCGCCGTGCTGCTCGGCGGCGACATCAAGGACGGCGACCAGGACGCCACGTACGAGAAGTGGCGCGTCGCGCTGCAACTGCCCACCGTGCGCGGCCTGGTGGTGGGCCGTTCGCTGCTGTACCCGGCCGACGGGGACGTCGAGGCGGCCGTCGACACGGCCGTCGGACTCCTGCGCGGCGCGCGCACGGACACCTAGGAGGAGAGTAGAGGGATGACGCATCTTCCACGCGGCAGCGCGGGCGACGGGCCCTACGCGCTGTCCGTCGATCCCGACAAGGTGGGCTGGGCCCGTGCCGGGCTGCGGATCCTCGAACTGCGGGGCGGGCGGACGCACGCCTTCGACACTGGGGAGAGCGAGTGGATCGTGCTGCCGCTCTCCGGCGGGTGCTCCGTGCGCGCGGAAGGGATGAACATCGAACTGACGGGCAGGCGGGACGTGTTCGGTTCCGTGAGCGACTTCGCCTATGTCCCGCGCGACAGCACGGTGGAGATCTCCTCCGGTGCGGGAGGCCGGTTCGCCCTGGCAGGAGCGAAATGCGGGCGACGACTCCCCGTCCGCTACGGCCCCGCGCCGGAGGTTTCCGTCGAGGACCGCGGTGACGGGCGCAGCGCCCGCCAGGTGCGCAACTTCGCCTCGGCCGACGCCTTCGACTGCGACCAGCTCATCGCCGTCGAGGTCATCACCCCCGGCGGGAACTGGTCCTCGTACCCGCCGCACAAGCACGACGAGCACCGGCCGGGCGAGGAGACGGAGCTGGAGGAGATCTACTACTTCGAGATCGAGGGCCCCGGCGGGTACGGGTACCAGCGCGTGTCCCCGTCCCGGCCCGGCGGCACCGACCTCCTCGCCGAGGTCCGCACCGGCGACACCGTGCTCGTCCCCGACGGCTGGCACGGCCCCTCGATCGCCCAGCCCGGACACGCCATGTACTACCTGAACGTCATGGCGGGACCGGGAGACGAACGGGAGTGGAGGATCTGCTTCCACCCCGATCACGCCACGGAGGGATACCGATGACCCGAACGGTTCGGCTCACCGTCGCCCAGGCCCTCGTCCGCTTCCTCAGCAGCCAGTACACGGAGCGCGACGACGTCCGGCGCCGGCTGATCGGCGCCACCTGGGGCATCTTCGGCCACGGCAACGTCGCCGGGCTCGGGCAGGCGCTCCTCCAGTACGGCGACGACATGCCCTTCCACCAGGGCCGCAACGAACAGGCGATGGTGCACGCCGCCGTCGGGTACGCGCGCCAGAGCGACCGGCTGGCCACGCACGCCGTCACCACGTCCATCGGCCCCGGCGCCACCAACCTCGTCACCGGCGCCGCCCTCGCGACCGTCAACCACCTGCCCGTCCTGCTGCTGCCGGGCGACGTGTTCGCGGCGCGCCCCGCCGACCCGGTGCTCCAGCAACTCGAAGTGCCGTACGCGGGCGACGTGTCGGTCAACGACTGCCTGCGGCCCGTCTCGAAGTACTTCGACCGGATCGAGCGGCCCGAGCAGCTGATCCCGGCCGCGCTCCAGGCCATGCGCGTGCTCACCGACCCCGTCGACACCGGCGCCGTCACGCTCGCGCTGCCGCAGGACGTGCAGGCGGAGGCCTTCGACTGGCCGGAGGAGTTCTTCCGCGAGCGGGTGTGGACCGTGCGCCGCCCCGCACCCGACGCCGCCGAACTCGCCTCAGCGGTAGGGGAGTTGCGGCAGGCCCGGCGTCCGCTCCTGATCTCCGGCGGCGGCGTCCACCACAGCGGCGCCGAGGACGTGCTCAGGGAGTTCGCCGACGCCACCGGGATCCCCGTCGCCTCCACCCAGGCCGGCAAGGGCTCGCTGCCGTACGACCATCCCGCCGACGTCGGCGGCATCGGCCACACCGGCACCGCCACCGCGAACGAGCTGGCCCGCACCGCCGACCTGGTGATCGGCGTCGGCACCCGGTACACGGACTTCACGACGGCCTCCGCGACCCTCTTCGCCCACCCCGACGTCCGCTTCCTCAACCTGAACGTCGCCGCCTTCGACGCCCACAAACTCTCCGCGCAACCGCTCGTCGCCGACGCCCGCGTGGGGCTCACCGCCCTGCGCGAGACGCTCGGCGACGGCTGCCGCGCCGAGCCCGCGTACATCGCCACGTACGCCGACGACAAGGAGCGCTGGGAGCACCGCGTCGACGCCTGCTTCGCCGCCGACGACGACCTCGTACGCCCCACCCAGGCCCAAGTCCTGGGCGCGCTCGATCAGTTGGTGACGGGCGACGACATCCTCATCAACGCCGCCGGTTCGCTCCCCGGCGACCTGCACAAACTGTGGCGGGCCCGCTCCCGCGACCAGTACCACGTCGAGTACGGCTACTCCTGCATGGGCTACGAGATCCCCGCCGCGCTCGGCGTCGCCCTCGCCGCGCCCGGCCGGCCCGTGTGGGCGCTCGTCGGCGACGGCACGTACCTGATGCTGCCGACCGAGATCGTCACCGCCGTCCAGGAGAACATCCCGGTCAAGCTCGTCATCCTCCAGAACCACGGATACGCCTCCATCGGCGGCCTGTCCGCGTCCGTCGGCGCCGAGGGCTTCGCCACGCAGTACCGGTTCGCGGGAGAGAAGGGCGCCTACGAGGGGGCCCCGCTGCCCGTCGACCTCGCGGCCAACGCGGCCAGCCTCGGGATGACCGTGCACCGCGCCAAGACCGTCCGTGACCTGCGCGAAGCCCTCGCCGCCGCGCGCGCCGCCACCCGCCCCACATGTGTCTACGTGGAGACCGAAACGGCAGACACAGTGTCGGGCCCGCCCCCGGCGCAGGCGTGGTGGGATGTGCCTGTGGCCGAGACAGCGGAGCGCAGCGCCGCCGTCGAGGCCCGCGAGGAGTACGACCGGCACGCCGCCGGTCGACGCCGCCACCTCTGAGAAGTACGTAGCCGTCACAGGAGTTGCCCGTATGTCTGACACGAAGTTGGTCCACCACTGGGTCGGCGGCAAGACCGTCGAGGGCGCGTCGGGCAATCACGGCCCGGTGACCGACCCGGCGACCGGCGCCGTCACCACGCACGTCGACTTCGCCTCGGTCGAGGAGGTGGACACGGCCGTCGCCGCCGCGAAGGAGGCGTTCAAGAGCTGGGGCCTGTCCTCGCTCGCCAAGCGCACCGAGGTCCTCTTCCGGTTCCGCGCGCTCCTCGACGCCAACCGGGACGCGATCGCCGAGCTGATCACCGCCGAGCACGGCAAGGTGCACTCCGACGCGCTCGGCGAGGTGGCCCGCGGCCTGGAGATCGTCGACCTGGCCTGTGGCATCAACGTGCAGCTCAAGGGTGAGCTGTCCACGCAGGTCGCCACCAACGTGGACGTGTCGTCGATCCGGCAGCCGCTCGGTGTCGTCGCGGGCATCACGCCGTTCAACTTCCCGGCCATGGTGCCGATGTGGATGTTCCCGATCGCCATCGCGACCGGCAACACCTTCGTGCTCAAGCCGTCCGAGAAGGACCCGTCGGCGTCCATC
This sequence comes from Streptomyces sp. BYX5S, assembly GCF_054724165.1. Lineage (NCBI taxonomy): Bacteria > Bacillati > Actinomycetota > Actinomycetes > Kitasatosporales > Streptomycetaceae > Streptomyces > Streptomyces sp. BYX5S. The sequence goes on from NZ_CM138829.1 coordinate 1,077,456, forward strand.
AAGATCGCCGAGCTGCTGTCCGAGGCGGGTCTGCCCGACGGCGTCTTCAACGTCGTCCACGGTGACAAGGTCGCCGTCGACCGCCTCCTGGAGCACCCGGACGTATCGGCCGTCTCCTTCGTCGGCTCGACCCCGATCGCGAAGTACATCCACACCACGGCCTCGGCCAACGGCAAGCGCGTCCAGGCCCTCGGCGGCGCCAAGAACCACATGCTGGTGCTGCCCGACGCCGACCTGGACGCGGCCGCCGACGCCGCCGTCTCGGCCGCGTACGGCTCGGCGGGCGAGCGCTGCATGGCGATCTCCGCCGTCGTCGCGGTCGGTTCGATCGGCGACGAACTCGTCGCGAAGATCAAGGAGCGCGCCGAGAAGATCAAGATCGGCCCCGGCAACGACCCGACGTCCGAGATGGGCCCGCTCATCACGGCCGCCCACCGCGACAAGGTCGCCGGTTACGTGAAGGGCGCCGCGGCCGAGGGCTGCGAGGTCGTCCTCGACGGCAGCGACTACACGGTCCCCGGCTTCGAGAACGGCCACTGGGTCGGCCTGTCCCTCCTCGACAAGGTCCCCACGACCGCCAAGGCCTACCAGGACGAGATCTTCGGCCCGGTCCTGTGCGTGCTGCGCGCGGACACCTACGAAGACGGCGTCGCGCTCATGAACGCGTCCCCCTTCGGCAACGGCACCGCGATCTTCACCCGCGACGGCGGCGCCGCCCGCCGCTTCCAGCTGGAGATCGAGGCCGGCATGGTCGGCGTCAACGTCCCGATCCCGGTCCCCGTCGGCTACCACAGCTTCGGCGGCTGGAAGGACTCCCTCTTCGGCGACCACCACATCTACGGCAACGACGGCACGCACTTCTACACCCGCGGCAAGGTCGTCACGACCCGCTGGCCCGACCCCGCCGACGCCCCCGCGGGCGTCGACCTGGGCTTCCCGCGCAACCACTGAGGTCCCCGCCGAGGCCTCGCGCCGTCCGGAGTACGGACAGTTCACTGTGAACTTCAGCGCCGCGGCTGCGGTTCCCGTACGTAGGGGATGAACCGGGCGATGCAAGCCGACTCCCGTGGATACCTTCGATGTGAAGGTCATCCACGGGAGTCGCTGCGTCTATGGCGGTTGACTTTGCGAACACCTTAAGAATCGCGCGCGGTTGACGGAAACGGCGGTGCGGATTCCGAAGGGAAACAGGCGTTGACGTTCGGATATCGGCGAGGTTGCATGACGCAGCCCTGTCGCACGAGTCGATCGGAACCGCTCCATGACCGACACGCTCCGCTCCACCACCGCCCCCACGGTGGAGCCCCTGCCGGACACAGCACCTGAAGGCTCTCCCCACAAGCTCAAGCGTTCCATCGGTGTCGTCGGAGGCACCCTGCTCACGCTGTCCTGCGTGACGCCCGCCTCCTCGCTCTTCGTGGTCGTCCCCGACCTCTTCGGCTCCCTCGGCACCGCCACCGCCCTCACCATCGCCATCGGCTCGCTGATCTGCATCGGCGTGGCGTTCCTCTACTCGGAGCTGGGCACCCTCATCCCCAGCGCCGGCGGCGAGTACGCCATGGTCTCGACGCTCGCCGGGCGCCTCGCGGGCTGGCTGGTCTTCGTCCTGTCCCTGCTGGTCGTCTTCATCGTGCCGCCGGTGATCGCCATGGGCACCGCCGACTACCTGGAGCCGGTCATCCACCTCGACCCGGCGATGACGGGCGCGGGCGTGATGCTCCTGTCCACCCTCGCGGGCCTGCTCGACCTGCGCGCCAACGCGTGGATCACCGGCATCTTCCTCGTCCTGGAGGTCATCGCCGCCGCCCTCGTCGCCGTCCTCGGCTTCGCGCACTCCGAGCGCGGCCTCGACTCCCTCGGCTCGATGCAGGTCGCGGGCGCGGACGGCGGCACCGACGCCGTCACCGGCATGCTCGTCGTCTCCGGCCTCGCCATCGCCCTCTTCGTCACGCAGGGCTTCTCGACGGCCGTCTACCTCTCCGAGGAACTGGAGAACCCCCGCACGTCCGTGGCCCGCACGGTGCTCGCCACGCTCGCGATCTCCTCGGTGATCATCCTGGTCCCGGTCGTCGCGATCACGATGGGCGCCAAGGACCTCTCGGCGCTCACCTCCGGCGACATCAGCAGCATGGTCGTGGCGTGGTCGAACTCCGCGGTCGGCACGTTCGTCTCGCTGTGCGTCGCGCTCGCCATCGTCAACGCGGGCATCGTCATGGTCATCCAGAACTCCCGCGTCCTGTTCGCCTCGGCCCGCGACAAGGCCTGGCCGGCCCCGGTCAACCAGGCGCTGTCCCGCCTCGGCCGCTTCGGCTCCCCGTGGGTCGCCACCCTCGCCGTCGGCGTCCCCGGGGCGGCGCTCTGCTTCGTCAACCTCGACACCCTGTACGGCGTGACGGGCGTCTCCGTCACCGGCATGTACCTGCTCGTCGCGGTGGCCGCCCTGTTCGTCCGCCGCGACGCCCACAAGGACCGGCCGGCCTGGCGGATGCCGCTGTGGCCGGGGGTCCCCGTGGTCCTCATCGCGGTGATGCTCTACATCCTGGTCGAACAGGCGACCACGTACCTCCTGTGGACGGGTGGGATCGTCGCGGTGGCGACGCTGTACTGGGCCTTCTACCTCAGGCCGCGGCAGGAAACGCGGTGGTTGGTGTCGGTCCCGACCGAGTAGTGCTGTGGGGAGCCCCTATGGCGATTGAGCAGCGGGTCCGGGCCACATCAGCCCCTCCGGCGATTGAGGAGCGGGGTCCGGGGCGGAGCCCCGAGGCGTTCACCACAGGTGAGCGGTCTCGACGGGACGGCCGGTCGCCAACGACTCGTTCCCGGCCACGCCCACCGCGAGGGCAAGCGCCCCGTCCCGCGCGGTGGCCCCCTTCCCGGCGGCGGGCGCCGCCCCCTCGTCGCTCCCGTCCCCGACCGCCCCGAACAGCTCCTTCAGCATCCGCAGATCCCCACCCCCGTGCGACCCCGCCGACCACTCGTACGGAATCTCCCGCGGCGCCTCCCACAACGGCCGCAGCAGAATCGAGGTGCGGCCGGGCCGGTCCATGACCACTCCGCCGTGCGACGCGCCCTCCCCGCCCACGGCGGCCTTCGGCGGCTGCCACGTGTTCTCCTCGACCTCCAGCTCCAGGCGTCCGGCCGTGCCGTTGAACATCACCCGGTAGCCCTCCCAGGGGGAGTACGCCGTGAGGTGGTACGTCATCGTGGCCCCGGAGTCGTACCGCACGAGGACCGACAGGTCGTCCTCGATGTCGATGCCGTCACCGAACACGTTCCGGTCGCGTACGTAGTCGGAGTCGCCGGCCGCCTCCGCGTCCACGTACAGGGACGTGAGGTTGGGATCGTCGGCGAGGTGGATCGCGTACGGGTCGTCGCCGGCCTCCGCCGCGCCGTGCGCCCGCACGTAGTCGCGCCGCAGCCCGGTCCGCTCCCCGTTCTCCCGCCCGTAGAAGACGAGGCCGCCCTCCGCGTACACGCGGGTGGGCGCCGCGTTCAGCCACCAGTTGACGAGGTCGAAGTGGTGGCCCGACTTGTGCACGAGCAGCCCCCCGCTGTGCCGCTTCTCGCGGTGCCAGCGGCGGAAGTAGTCCGCGCCGTGCCGCACGTCGAGCAGCCACTCGAAGTGCACGGAACGGATCTCGCCGATCGCGCCGTCGTGCAGCAGCTGCCAGACCTTCTCGTGGGCCGGGTTGTAGCGGTAGTTGAACCCGACGGACAGCTCGCCGCCGGTGCGTTCCACGGTGTCGAGAACGGCCCGGCACCTCTCCGCGTCGGTCGTCATCGGCTTCTCCGTGACGACCCGGCAGCCCGCCTCCAGCGCGGTGTTGATGTACGTGTGGTGCGTCGCGTCGACGGTGGTGACGACGACCTCGTCGATACGGTGCGTGCGCAGCGCCTCCGCGAAGCCGGCCGGGTCGCAGGCCGCGGCCTCCGGGGCGCCGAGCGTCCCGAGCAGCCGGTTGTGGTGGGCGATCCGGGTCGGGCTCGGGTCGGCGAGGAGGGCGATGGCATAGTGGGGGCGGGCGGCCAGGGCCCTCGTGTACATCTGGGCACGGTGGCCGGTGCCGATGATCGCGGCGCGCTTCATGGGGGTCAGGATTCCTTTCGCGGGGCGGGGCCTGTGGAGCGTCGGACTATCAACTCGCTGTCCAGGACGAGTTCTTCGGGTGCGCGGTCCGGGTCGTCGAGGCGGCGCAGCATGAGGTCGACGGCGCGTTCGCCGAGCGCGTCGAGCGGGATGCGGACGGAGGTCAGGGCGGGGGTGGCCGTGGTGGCGAGGAGGGTGTCGTCGGCGCCGACGACGCTCACGTCGTCCGGGACGCGGACGCCGCGGTCGGCGAGGCGGGACAGGACGCCGAGCGCCATCAGGTCGTTGTGGGCGACGATCGCGGTGGCGCCCGCGGCGAGGGCCAGATCGGCGACCTGGGTGCCGGTGTGGAACTTGGGCTCGTGAGGGCCGAACTCCGTTACCTTCAGGCCCAGTTGCTCGGCGGCGTAGCGGACGGCGTGGCCGCGCTGCTCGCTCGACCAGGAGTTGCGGGCCCCCAGGATCAGGGCGAGGTGGCGGTGGCCGAGGGCGTGCAGGTGCGCCACCGCCTGGCGCAGGCCGTCCTCGCTGGGCGCGACCACGGACGGCACGCCGGACACGCTCCGATTCACGGCGACGCTCGGCACCTGGTGGACGACCTCGCCGAGGCGGGCGCCGTCCATCCTCGGGGCGACGAGGAGGAGGCCGTCGACCTGGCGGGCGAGGGTGAGGGCCAACTCGTACTCGTCGTCGGGGTGTTCGTCGGTGTCGGAGAGGAACACGGCGTAGTCCTTGCGGCGGGCGCGGGCCTGGACGGCCTTCACGATCACCGCGAAGAACGGGTTGGCGATGTCGGGGACGATGAGGCCGAGGGTCCGGGTGCGGCCTTCGGCGAGGGAGCGGGCGATGCGGCTGGGGCGGTAGCCGAGGCGTTCCGCTGCCGCGAGGACGCGGGCCCTCGTTTCGGGGCGTACCTGGTGGGGGGAGGCGAAGCAGCGGCTGACCGTGGAGGGGGAGACGCCGGTGAGGGCGGCGACGTCCTCCGCGCTTGGGGCTGCGCCGCTGTGCCGTTCGTTGTTACGCATACCGTGACCCCTCACGTTGACTCACGCGGTTCCCCGCGCCCCCGGTTTTTCGTCGGCGAGTGCCGCCGCGCCGTGCGTTTGCGCAGTTCCCCGCGCCCCTCAAAACTTCGCGCCGTTCCTCGCGTCCCCGGTTTTTCGTCGGCGGGTGCCGTCGCGCTGTGCGTTTGCGCAGTTCCCCGCGCCCCTTAAAACTTCGCGCTGTTCCTCGCGTCCCCGGTTTTTCGTCGGCGGGTGCCGTCGCGCTGTGCGTTTGCGCAGTTCCCCGCGCCCCTGGGGCGGGCGGTGCCGGTTGGGCGCATTAAGCCTCTCCGGCGATTGAGGAGCGGGGGGCGGGGCGGAGCCCCGGGGGTGGGCGGCGGTCGACTGCTACCGCGGCGAGGGCCAGGACGCCGGTGACCAGGGGGGCCAGGACCGTCAACTGCCAGACGCAGACCGCCGACACCAGCACCGCCCCACCCAGCATCACCGCCCCCCGCCCATCCCGCCCTGGCCGCGCCCAGCGCCCCGTCGACGACCAGGCCGCCGCCATCCGTACCTGGTACACCACCACGCCCCCCGCCGCCCCGGCGACCACCACCGCCAGCACGCCGAAGAACGGAACGTCACCCGCGACCGCCGCAAGGCGCAGATCCGCCCCCAGGAAGCCGAGCACCAGGAGCCCCACCACTCCCACCCGCACCCCACCGGACAGCGCCGCCCGGAAGTCCGTGAGGAACCGCCGCGCCGTCCCCGCCGAAGGCCCGTCCGGTACGCACCTGCGCACCGCCGCACACCCCGCCGCCATCGCCGCCGGCCACGTGACGAGGAGCAGCGAACCCGCCGCCACCAGCACCCCGATCCACAGCACCTCCGCGAAGAGCGTGAACCGCTCCCCGTACGGGGTGTCCCGGCGAGCCGCCGCCCCGGTACCGCTCATGTCGCTCACCCCTTCATCCCGGAGGTCGCCGCACCCTCGATCAACAGCCGTTGGAACGCCACGAAGAACGCGATCACCGGCAGCAGCGAGAGCACCGACATGCCGAGCATCGCCCCGTAGTCCTGACTGCTCGTCGAGTCGACGAACAGCCGCAGCGCCAGCGGCAACGGGTACTTCTCCGGCGACTGGAGATAGACCAGCGGCGCGAAGAAGTCGTTCCAGGACCAGATGAACGTGAAGATCGCCGTGGTGATGAGCGCCGGGCGCAGCAGCGGCAGCACGATGTGGCCGAAGATCCGGAAGTGCCCGCACCCGTCGATCAGCGCCGCCTCGTCCAGGCTGCGCGGCAGGTTCCGTACGAACTGCACCATCAGGAACACGAAGAACGCGTCCGTGGCGAGGAACTTGCCGATCAGCAGCGGCACATAGGTGTCGACCACGCCCGCCTTCTGGAACATCGTGTACTGCGGGATGAGCAGCAGATGCGTCGGCAGCAGGATCGTGCCGATCATCACCGCGAACATCGGCCCGCGCCCCCGGAACCGCAGCCGCGCGAACGCGTACGCGGCGATGGAGCACGACAGTACGTTGCCGATGACGGAACCGACCGCCAGGAGCAGCGAGTTGGAGAAGAAGCGCCACGCGGGGACCTCCGCGATCCCGTCGAGCGCGGTGCCGAACCCGCTCCACGTGACGCTGGAGGGCAGCAGGTTGAAGCTGGAGATGATCTCGTCGGCGGGCTTCACGGACGCCGTGAACACCCAGAACACCGGGTAGAGCAGCACCAGCAGCAGGGCGATCGCGCCCACGTGCCACAAGGTCGACCGGGTGCCGGCCGTGGTGGTGGTCGATGCCATGGTCACTTCTCCTCGCCCGCGTAGTGGACCCAGCGGCCCGAGGTCTTGAAGAGCACCGCGGTGATCGCGCCGACGACCAGGAGCAGCACCCAGGTCAGCGCGGCCGCGTAGCCCATCCGGAAGTCGTTGAAGCCGAGTTCGTACAGGTACATCGAGTACACGTGGGTGGAGCCCGCGGGTCCGCCGGTGCCGTTGGAGAGCACGAACGCCGAGTTGAACATCTGGAAGGCGTGCACCATCTCTAGGACCAGGTTGAAGAAGATCACCGGGGTCAGCATGGGGACGGTGACCGACAGGAAGCGGCGCCAGGGACCCGCCCCGTCGATCTCCGCGGCCTCGAACAGGTCCCGCGGGATCTGTTGCAGGGCCGCCAGGAAGATGACCATCGGCGCGCCGAACTGCCAGACGGACAGCGCCACCAGGGACATCAGCGACCAGTCGGGGTTGGAGATCCAGCCGCCGGTGTGGATGCCGAAGGTGCCGAGGAACTGGTCGACGACGCTACCCGTGGAGAACAGCAGCCGCCACACGATGGCCGCGCCGACGCTCGCGCCGATCAGGGACGGCATGTAGAAGGCGGCCCGGTAGAAGTTGCGCCCCTTGCGCCGGGTGTGCAGCAGCATCGCCACGCCGAGCGCGGCGGCCAGCTTGAGCGGCGTCGCCACGACCACGTAGAGGAGGGTCACGCCGACGGTGTCGCGGACCTCGGGGTCGTCGAACAGGATGCGCCGGTAGTTGTCGAGGCCGATCCAGCGCGGCGAGTCGAACAGGTTGTAGTCCGTGAACGACATGTAGAGCGAGAACAGCATCGGGCCGAGCGTCAGCAGGGCCGCGCCGATCATCCACGGGGTGAGGAAGACGTACGCCGAGCGGTCGTTGGCCCGCTTGCGGCGCTTGGCGGGAGGGGACGAGGGGGCGTCGCCGCGGCGTGCGCGGGGTATCGCGGCGTCGGTCGTCGTCGTAGAGGCCATGGGGGCTCCGTACGTTCTCGGGGAGGGGCGGAGGCGGCCGTGCGTCAGGCGAGGGTGACCTTGGCCTGGTCGAAGTAGAGGTCGACGGCGTGGTCCACGGAGATCCGGTCGTAGAACAGCTTCTCGGCGACGCGCTGGAGATAGACGTTGAGCGAGGCGCCGCCGTCGGCGGGCGGCGGCGGGGTCGGCGCGAGCGTCTTCTCGATCTGCTTCTCGTACGTCTGGACCTGGCGCACCTTCGGGTCGCTGATCTCGGCGGCGCCCTCCTGGCTCGTCGTGGGCGGCATGCCGATGTTGGTGCCGAGGATCTTCGCGACGCGCCGGTCGTTGATCATGAAGTTGATGAACTGCGCGGCCTCACTGAGGTACGGGCTCTTCGCGGCGGCGCCGAGGAACATGCCGGGCTTGGAGTAGATGCCCGGCCTGCTGGTGTCGCTCGGCACGTAACCGAGGCTCAGCTTGCTGCCGCGCATGTCGCTGCGGCCGCCCACCTGGTTGTCCCACTCCAGGTTGGAGGCGACGCGGCGGGTGGTGATCGCGTAGCCGGGCAGCGACTCCAGTACGACGTCGGGGCCGCCCAGCGCGCCCTCCTTGCGCCAGTCGTTGACCTTGGTGAAGTAGCGGCGCATGTCGTCGCGGGAGAAGCCGAGTTCGCCGTTCTCGGTCCACATCTGGAGGCCCTGCTGACGCATCCAGATCTCCACGCCCAGGTAGTTCTGGCCGGGGTTGTCCATGCCGAACTGCTTGTACTTGCCGTACTTGGTGACCTTCAGGGCCTGCTCCATGAAGGTGTCCCAGTCCATCCGCTTCGTCGGCGGGCGGGCCCCCGCCTTCGCCCAGACCTCGGCGTCGTAGTGCAGCGCGACGCTGTTGTGCGAGAGCGGCAGGCCGACGCGGCGGTCGTCCACCAGGCCCGCCGTGCGTACCGACTCGACGATGGTCGAGGTGTCGATCTCCTTGCCGGACCCGGCGAGTTCGTTCAGGTCGGCGAGGACGCCGTGCTCGCCGAGGGTGCGGATCCACGCGTAGTCGACGTGCATCACGTCGGGCGGGTTGCCGCCCGCGGCGGCGGTGCTGAGCTTCGGCCAGAACGAGTCGAAGGCGGCGAAACTGGTCTTCACCTTGATCTTGGGGTGGTCGCGCTCGAAGACGTCGATGCACTTGTTGATCAGTTCGGCCCTGCCGCTGTCGCCCCAGAAGAAGTACCGCAGCGTCACGGCGCCGCCCGCGCCGACGGACCGCGAGGGCCCGCCGCAGGCGGTCAGCGCGGCGCCGAGGCCGGAGGCGAGGAGTGCGGACAGGGTGGTGCGACGGGAGGGGGCGGCACTGCCCATAGGGGGCCTCCACGAGCGGCTCGGTGGTGGGCGCTGTCGAGGAGGGACGTTTGCATGCGCTCGCAGGCTGGTCAATGGTTCGCGCAACGATTTCCGTAGCCCACCATTCCGCCCAACTGCCCTTGCTGTCGCACCTCTTGACGCCCTCTTGCGAGCGCTCGCAGAATGCCCCCACAGATGAGCCCCGATCCAGCCCCTCCGGCGTTTGAGGAGCGGGGTCCGGGGCAGAGCCCCGCAGCGCGACCGCGACGTACAGCGATCGCGGTACACGGGCCCGAAGCCGTACGCCCACAGGAGGTCAGGGCGTCCGACCACCGGATGCAGAGGTTGTCAGCGGTGGCGCATACCGTTGACGCATGCTTTTTCGACGGCGCGTGTGGCGCGAGCGGGTGCGCGGATGGCCTCGACGGTGGATCGCCGTCGCGGCGACCCTCGCGGTGCTCGCGGGGACAGGGGCCGCCTGGACGGCGGTGGCGGCAGCGGACTCCGACGGCACGGCCGCCGTGCACCGGCAGGACCGGATGATGCGGATGGGCGGCGGGGTGCGCATCGACACCTCGTACTTCACGTCGGGCGACCCGTCCCACCGGCGGCCCGCCGTCCTGCTCACCCACGGCTTCGGCGGCAGCAAGGCCGACGTCCGCGCCGAGGCGGAGAAGCTCGCCGCCGAGGGCTACGCGGTCCTGACCTGGTCGTCCCGCGGCTTCGGCCGGTCCGGGGGGAAGATCGGCCTGAACGACCCGAAGCACGAGGTGGCCGACGTCTCACGGATGATCGACTGGCTCGCGAAGCGCCCCGAGGTCGAGCTCGACAAGCCGGGCGACCCGCGCGTCGGCGCCACCGGCGCCTCGTACGGCGGCGCGGTCTCCCTGCTCGCGGCCGGGCACGACAAGCGGATCGACGCGATCGCCCCGCAGATCACGTACTGGAACCTGGCGGACGCCCTGTTCCCCGACGGCGTCTTCAAGAAGCTGTGGGCGGGCGCCTTCTTCACCTCCGGCTCCGCGCGGCTCGGCACCCGCACCACCGAGGCGGGACTGCGCTGCGGCCAGTTCGAGGAGAAGCTCTGCGACATGTACCAGCGTGTCGCCGTCTCCGGCGAGCCGGACGCCGCGGCCCGCAAGCTCCTGGAGGAGCGCAGCCCCGTGGCCGTCGGCGACCGCATCAAGGTGCCCACGCTGATCGCCCAGGGACAGACCGACTCGCTGTTCCCGCTCGACCAGGCCGATCGGATCGCGCGCCAGGTCAAGGCGAACGGCGCGCCCGTCGAGGTCGACTGGCTGAGCGGCGGGCACGACGGCGGCGACATGGAGGTCGACCGGCTGCACCAGCGCGTGACCTCCTGGTTCGACCGCTACCTGAAGGACGAGAACGTCGACACGGGCCCCGCGTTCCGTGTCACCCGCTCCGGCGGCGTCGACTCCACGGACGGCGCGGCCACCCTGCGCGGCGCGAGCGGCGACCTGTACCCGGGGCTGCGCGGCGAGCAGCGGGTGCGGGTGCCGCTGAAGTCCGCCACCGAGACGTTCCAGAACCCGCCGGGCGGCGGACCGCCGTCGATCTCCTCGGTGCCGGGCCTCGGCAGCGTCGCCAACCTGTCGGCGACGCTGGGCGGCGGCTTCTCCCTGGAGTACCCCGGCCAGTTCGCCCGCTTCGACTCGGCGCCCCTGAAGAAGTCGGTGCGCGTCACCGGCACCCCGACCGTCACCGCGCACGTGGAGTCCTCCACCGGCACGGCCGTGCTGTTCGCGAAGGTGTACGACGCCGGGCCCGGCGGCGCCCGCCAGGTGCTGCCCTCGCAGCTCGTGACGCCCGTCAAGGTGACCGGCGCGGACGGCGCCGGCAAGGACGTGAGGATCACGCTCCCGGCGATCGACCACGAGGTGCAGAAGGGCCACACACTGCGGCTCGTGCTCTCCGCGACCGACCTCGGCTACGCGTCGCCGGACGAGCCCGCGACGTACCGGGTCTCGGTGCGCGACGGCCTGAGCGTGCCCACCGCCCCCGACGTGCGGACGGCGGCCACGCCGCTGCCCGCGTGGGTGTGGTGGCTGCCGGGCGGGGCGCTCGTGATCGCGGCGGGGCTGCTGCTGACGGCCCGGCGCCGCACGACGGCGCCCGCGCCCGACCCGGCGCTCGCCGACGTCCCGCTCCAGATCACGGACCTCAGCAAGAAGTACGCGGGCTCCACCGACCGCTACGCGGTACGCGACCTGTCCTTCCGCGTCGAGCAGGGCCAGGTCCTCGGCCTCCTCGGGCCGAACGGCGCGGGCAAGACGACGACGCTGCGCATGCTGATGGGCCTCATCCGGCCCGACGAGGGCGGGATCCGGGTCTTCGGCCACGCGATCCGGCCGGGCTCCCCGGTGCTGTCCCGCGTCGGCGCGTTCGTCGAGGGCGCCGGCTTCCTCCCGCACCTCTCCGGGCGCGAGAACCTGGAGCTGTACTGGAAGGCGACCGGCCGCCCGGCCGAGGACGCGCACCTCGACGAGGCACTGGAGATCGCGGGCCTCGGCGACGCGCTCGCCCGCGCGGTGCGCACGTACTCGCAGGGCATGCGCCAGCGGCTCGCCATCGCGCAGGCCATGCTCGGCCTGCCGGACCTGCTGATCCTCGACGAGCCGACGAACGGTCTCGACCCGCCGCAGATCCGCGAGATGCGCGAGGTGATGATCCGGTACGCGCGCGGTGGCCGCACGGTCATCGTCTCCAGCCACCTCCTCGCCGAGGTCGAGCAGACCTGCACGCACCTGGTGGTGATGGACCGCGGCCGGCTCGTCCAGGCGGGCCCCGTGGCGGACATCGTCGGCTCCGGCGACACGCTGCTCGTGGGCGTCGCGGGCGAGGTCTCCGACGCGCTCGTGGAGAAGGTCGGCGGCCTCGACGGCGTCGCCTCGGTGGGCAGGGCGGACGACGGCCTCCTGGTCCGCCTGGCTTCGGCCCCGGCCCCCGACGCGGAGCCGGGCACCGCCGCCGACACCGAGTCCGACCCGGCCGCCCGGCTGGTCGCGGAGCTGGTGCGGCTCGGCGTACCGGTGCGGTCCGTCGGCCCGCACCGGCGCCTGGAGGACGCGTTCCTGACGCTGATCGGAGGGGCATCGGCATGACGACGACCGGAGTCGAGACCACGGCGCACGACGCGCCCGAGCTCGCCCACGGCTACCGGCCGGGCCGCACGCTGCCGCTGCGCGTGGAGTTCGTACGACAGGTGAAGCGGCGGCGCACACTCGTGATGGCCGCCGTGCTCGGGCTGCTGCCGTTCGTGCTCGTCGCCGCGTTCGCCATCGGCGGGCAGCCGGGCGGCGAGGGCGGCGGACGGCGGATCAACCTGATGGACACGGCCACCGCGTCCGCGGCGAACTTCGCGGCGACGAGCCTGTTCGTGTCCGCCGGGTTCCTGCTGGTGGTCCCGGTGGCCCTGTTCTTCGGCGACACCGTCGCCTCCGAGGCCAACTGGTCGAGCCTGCGCTATCTGCTGGCCGCACCGGTGCCGCGGGCCCGACTGCTGTGGTCCAAGCTGGCCGTCGCGTTCGGGCTGAGCCTCGCCGCGATGCTGCTGCTCCCGCTGGTGGCGCTCGCCGTCGGAACGGTCGCGTACGGCTGGGGGCCGCTGGAGATCCCGACCGGCGGCGCCCTGCCGGCGGGCACGGCGGTGCAGCGGCTGCTGGTGATCGTCGCGTTCGTCTTCGTGTCCCAACTGGTCACGGCCGGGCTCGCGTTCTGGCTGTCCACCAAGACGGACAACCCGCTGGGCGCGGTCGGCGGCGCGGTCTTCCTGACCATCGTCGGCAACGTCCTGGACGCGGTCACCGCGCTCGGCGACTGGCGCGACTTCCTGCCCGCGCACTGGCAGTTCGCCTGGGCGGACGCGATCCAGGAGCAGCCCGCGTGGGGCGGGATGATCCAGGGGGCGTCGGTGTCGGTGGCGTACGCGCTGGTCCTGTTCGCGCTGGCGTTCCGCGGGTTCGCGCGCAAGGACGTGGTGTCCTAGCGGGCGGCGTCTCATGGGACGGTCCGGGGCACGCTCGGGTCGCGGGAGGGGCACGGAACGGTCAACTCCCGTACCCGTGACCGGTTCGGGACCGGGCCGCAACGCTTTTGAGCGCTCCTCGCGGGCGCCCCGCGCGTCACAGGTCACATGACACTGACGCAGGGAAACCAGGTGCGCGGCGCCGTACGGCTCGGCGCCGCGCTGCTCGTCGGCGGGCTGCTGCTCACGGGGTGCGGCGGCGGGTCCGACGACGCGGCGGGCACGGCGCACGACAAGGCGCGGCGCGGCTCCGGAGCGGGTGAACCGTCCGCCGGGTCCGACCGGGTGGCCGGGGGCGGCAAGCGCTCCACGTTCGCCCTGGACGTGGACACGGCCTCGTACGGGTACGCGCGCCGCAGTCTGGCGGAGGGGCGGCTGCCGGACGCGGAGTCGGTGCGGCCCGAGGAGTTCGTCAACAGCTTCCGCCAGGGCTACCCGCGCCCCGAGGGCAACGGCTTCTCGGTCACCGTCGACGGGGCCCGCACCGGCGGCGACGGCTGGCGCCTGATGCGGGTGGGCCTCGCGACGGCGCAGGCGCCCGCCGACGGGGAACGGCCGCCCGCGGCGCTGACGTTCGTCGTGGACATCTCCGGCTCCATGTCGGAGGCGGGCCGCCTCGACCTCGTCCGCACCTCCCTCGCGACCCTCACCGAGCAGCTCCGCCCCGACGACTCCATCGCCCTGGTCACCTTCAGCGACGAGGCCGAGACGGTGCTGCCGATGACCCGGCTCGGGGCGCGCGGCGGCGACACCCGCGAGCGGGTCCAGCGCGCCGTCGACACCCTCGAACCCACGGACTCCACGAACCTGGAGGCGGGCGTCGAGACGGGGTACGCCACGGCCGTCGACGGGGTGCGGGCCGGGGCCACCAACCGCGTCGTGCTGCTGTCCGACGCGCTCGCCAACACGGGGGAGACCTCGGCCGACGCCATCCTGGAGCGGATCGCGGACGCGCGGCGCGAGCACGGGATCACGCTGTTCGGGGTCGGGGTGGGCAGCGACTACGGGGACGCGCTCATGGAACGGCTCGCGGACAAGGGGGACGGCCACACCACGTACGTGTCGTCCGAGCGGGACGCCCGCAAGGTGTTCGTGCGACAGCTGCCGGAGAACGTGCAGTTGCGGGCGCGGGACGCGAAGGCGCAGGTGTCGTTCGACGAGGACGCGGTCGACGAGTTCCAGCTGCTCGGGTACGAGAACCGGCGGGTGTCGAACGACGACTTCCGCGACGACGCGGTGGACGGGGGAGAGGCCGGACCCGGGCACACGGTGACCGCGCTGTACGCGGTCAGGCTCCGTGAGGGGGCGGAGGGGGAGGTCGCGCGGGCGACGGTGCGGTGGCTGGATCCGGAGAGCCGGGCTCCCCGCGAGGCCTCCGGCCGGGTGGGCGTGGCCGACCTCGGCCGGGAGCTGTGGTCCGGCGGGACCGCGCCGCGGTTGCGGGTGGCGGCGGCCGCGGGCTACTTCGCGTCCAGCCTGAACGGCCGGCCGTTCCCCGGTACGCCGTCCCTGGAGCGACTCCGGGAGCGGGTCGACGGGTTGACGTCCACCACGGAGGACCCGGACGTCCGCCACCTCGCCGACGCCCTCGCCGCCGCCCACCGCCTCCACCACGACTAGCCGCTCCCCAACCGCCGGAGGCGCTCCAACCCCCGGGGGCCCCGCCCCGCACTCCGCTCCTCAATCGCCCGAGGAGCTCCAACCCCCGGGGCTCCGCCCCGCACCCCGCTCCTCAATCGCCGGAGGGGCTTGAATTGCCCCGACTCACCCTCTCGAGGCGCGTCGGAGGGGCTTGAACGGCGGCGACTCAAGTCCCTTGGGCGCGTCGGAGGGGCTTGAATAGCACCGACGTGAATCGCGTGGGTTCGAGCTCACCAGGCGCGTCGGTGTCGGCGGCGGATGGCCACCCTCAAGCCTCGCCGGCGATTGAGGCGCGGGGTCCGGGGCGGAGCCCCGGGGGTGTCACCACGGGTGGGTCAGCGGATGTGGCGACCGGAGATGGCCCGCGCGATCACGAGCCGCTGAATCTCACTCGTCCCCTCGAAGATCGTGTAGATCTTCGCATCGCGATACATCCGCTCCACCGGATGCTCCCGGCTGTACCCCGCCCCACCCAACACCTGAACCGCCTTCTCACTCGCGGCGACCGCCAACTCACCCGCCCGCAACTTCGACATCGACCCCTGCGCCGCATCGAACACCTTGTCGTTGCGGGCCATCCACGACGCCTGCCAGATGAGCAGCCGGCACGCCTCGATCTCCGTACGGAGGTCCGCCAGCGCGAAGGCGATCGCCTGGTTCTCGATGATGGGGCGGCCGAACGCCTCCCGGTCACCCGCGTACTGAAGCGCGTACTCGTACGCTGCCCGCGCGATCCCGAGCGCCTGCGCGCCCACCGTCGGCCGGCTGACCTCGAAGGTCGACATCGCGGCCTGCCCCCGGGAACCGGACGTCCCCTCGCGGGCCCGCGCGAGCCGCGCGTCGAGCTTGTCCTTGCCGCCGAGCAGACAGTGCCCGGGGACCCGGACGTCGTCGAGGAAGACGTCCGCCGTGTGCGAGGCCCGCAGCCCCAACTTCCTTATCTTCTTGGCGCCTTCGAGCCCCGCCGTGCCCGGCGGCACGATGAACGCCGCCTGCCCGCGCGAGCCGAGCTCCGGGTCGACGGAGGCGACGACGACATGCACGTTCGCGATGCCACCGTTGGTGATCCACGCCTTCTGGCCGGACAGCACCCACTCGTCCTTGGCCTCGTCGTACCGCGCACGCGTCCGCATGCCCGCCACGTCCGACCCCGCCTGCGGCTCCGAGACGCAGAACGCCGCGACCTTCGGGTCGTCCTCGTCACCGAAGCACTGCGGCACCCACTCGGCGAGCTGGTCGGGCGTGCCCGCGGAGAAGATCCCGGCGACCGCCAGCGACGTGCCGAACAGCGCCATGCCGATGCCCGCGTCGCCCCAGAACAGCTCCTCGTTGGCGATCTGGAGCGAGATCCCGCTCGGGTCGCCGAACATCTCGGCCAGCGACTCGAACCCGTACAGGCCGATCTTCGCGGCCTCCTGGATCACCGGCCAGGGCGTCTCCTCGCGCTCGTCCCACTCGGCGGCCGCGGGCCGCACGACGTCGGCGGCGAAGCCGTGCACCCAGTCGCGCAGATCGGTCTGTTCCTCGCTGAGTTCAAGAGAGAAGGCCACGCCGGATCACGCCTTGGGGATGTCGAAGTAGCGGGTCAGGCCGGAGGCGAGCGCCACGTCGCCCGCGATCTTCACCTTGCGCATCATGAACATCGTGACGGGCGAGGAGTTGCCGGAGACCAGCTTGAGGAAGTCGGCGTCGCCCATGATGAGCGTGACGCGCGGTTCGGCGTCCGAGCGGCCCTCGGTCACCTTGCACGTGCCGCCCGAGATCCTCGTCTCGTAGACCGCCTCGGGAACCTCGTCCTGACCGGTCACCTTCCAGCGGATCAGCGCCTCCAGGGACCCCGCGACGTCCGGCTTGAACTGCCGCTCCATGCGCCCGAAGACCTCCTTGAGGACCCGGGAGCGCAGCGTCTCGTCCCGCGCGATCTCGTTGATCTCCTTCGCAGACAGACCCTTGACGATCCGCGCGAACTCCTCGGGCGTGACGCTCGCGAAGTCGAGCGCGGCGATCTCCTCGGCACCGCTCATGGGCGTACTCCTCACTTCACTGCCGACCTTACTGCTTAGTAAGCTTACTAATTGGTAAGGTTACGGCGACGTAGATAGGCTGACAAGGGTGACGGGCACTTCGGGAGCGGCTCAAGGGCGTACGGCGGCGCGACGGAAGCGCGTGCCGCGCCCCGTGCGCGAGCAGCAGATCATCGACGTGGGCGTGCGGGTCTTCGCCAAGCGCGGGTACCACGCCGCCTCCGTGGACGAGATCGCCGAACTCGCGGGCATCTCCAAGCCGATGGTGTACCTGTACCTGGAGTCCAAGGAAGGGCTGTTCCTGGCCTGTCTGCGACGCGAGGCCGAGCGGCTCGTCGCCGCGTTCCAGGAGGCCGCGCGGGGCGCGGGCGCGGCGCCCGAACTGCGGCTGCACGCCGGACTCTCCGCCTTCTTCGCGTTCGTCGCCGAGCACCGCGACAGCTGGGTCGTGCTGCACCGGCAGGCCTCCGAGCTGAGCGAGGCGATCGCGGAGGCCGTCGCCGACGCCCGCCGCGCGGTCATGGCCGAGGTGGCCGGGCTCATCCGCGACGGCATCTCCGACAGCGGGCGCGGGGCCCGACTGGGCGACGAGGACGCCGACTTCGTCGCCCACGCCCTCGTCGGCGCCGCCGACTCCCTCACCGACTGGATGGAGCGCCACCCCGGCCAGTCGCCCGAGGGCATCACGCTGCGCCTGATGAACATGGTGTGGGTGGGCATGCGCGACGTCCTCGACGGCGAGGTCTGGACGCCGTAGCCCCTCGAAGGCTCACACCCGTCGCACCACCGCTGACGCCGATTCGTACCCGGACATTGAATTTTTCTTACGCGTGGGTAAGTTGACTCCTGAGTAAGTTCGAGGACGCAAGTGTCGGGGCAGCCGCGCGAACGGGAGCCGAAATATGACAGCGCGCCGGGATCTGAAGCGGGCCAGGAAGCACGGCGATCTGGCCGACCGCGCCAAGGTCGAACTGGTCAAGGACGAGCACGGGGTCGTCCGTGAGGCGCGCGTCGCGGCGCTCGCGAAGCCGCCGGAGGACGGGTCCACGCCCGCCGACATCCCGTATCGGAACGCCGAGGAAGAACCGAACGCCGTCGTCGTGCGGCGCAAGGAGGGCGACGAGTGGCGGCCGATCACCGCCGCCGCGTTCGCCCGTGAGGTGACCGCCACCGCCAAGGGCCTGATCGCGGCCGGACTAGAACCGGGCGGGCGCGTCGCCCTCATGTCCCGCACCCGCTACGAGTGGCAGGTCCTCGACTTCGCGATATGGGCGGCCGGCGGCCAGACCGTGCCCGTCTACGCCACGTCCTCGCCCGGCCAGATCGAGTGGATCGTGCGGGACTCGGGCGCGACGCTGCTGATCGTCGAGACGCCGGAGAACGCCGCCGCGGCCGAGGAGGCCGTCGCCGCGCTGCCCGAGGGCGACCGCCCCGGCATCCGGCAGCTCGACGTGGGCGCGATCCTCGAACTCGCCGCCCTGGGCGCCGACATCGCCGACGAGGAGGTCGACAAGCGGCGGGCCGCGCTGACCCCCGACACCATCGCGACCGTCTGCTACACCTCCGGCACCACCGGCCGCCCCAAGGGCTGCGTCCTGACGCACGGCAACCTGTACGCCGAGGCCGCGAACACCGTCGAGCTGCTGCACCCGATCTTCAAGGCGATCACCGGGCAGACCGCGTCGACCCTGCTGTTCCTGCCGCTCGCGCACATCCTGGGGCGGACGATCCAGGTGGCGTGCATGCTCGCCCGCATCGAACTGGGCCACTGCCCGAGCATCAAGCCCGACGAGCTGCGGCCCGAACTCCGCTCGTTCCGGCCGACGTTCGTGGTCGGCGTCCCGTACCTCTTCGAGAAGATCCACGACACCGGGCGCGCGACCGCCGAGAAGATCGGGCGCGGCTCGTCCTTCGAGCGCGCCGACCGGATCGCCGTGCGGTTCGCCGAGGCGCACCTCGCGCGGTTCCTCACCGGGAGCAAGGGGCCGGGCCCCGGACTCGGGCTTGCCCACGGCCTGTACGACCTGCTCGTCTACCGGCGCGTGCGCAAGGAACTCGGCGGCCGCCTGCGCTACGCCATCAGCGGCGGCTCCCCCCTCGACCGCAACCTCAACCTCTTCTTCTACGCCGCCGGAATCGTGATCTACGAGGGCTACGGGCTCACCGAGACGACCGCCGCCGCCACCATCACTCCGCCCCTCACACCGCGCCCCGGCACCGTGGGCCTGCCCGTGCCCGGCACCACCGTCAGGATCGCCGACGACGGCGAGGTGCTCATCAAGGGCGGCATCGTCTTCGGCGCGTACTGGAACGACCGGGCGGCGACCGATCAAGTCCTGGACGAGAACGGCTGGTTCGCCACCGGCGACCTCGGCGAACTGGACGACGACGGATACCTGCGGATCACCGGGCGCAAGAAGGACCTCATCGTCACCAGCGGCGGCAAGAACGTCTCCCCGGCCGTCCTGGAGGACCGGCTGCGCAGCCGCTCGCCCATCGGCCAGTGCATCGTCGTCGGCGACAACCGCAGCTACGTGGGCGCCGTGATCACCCTCGAACCGGAGTCGGTCGCGCACTGGCTGAGCGTGCGCAAACTGCCCGCCGACACCCCGATGTCCGAGGTCGTCCGCGACCCGCGGATCATCGCCGACGTCCAGAAGGCCGTCGACTACGCCAACGAGGCCGTCTCGCGCGCCGAGTCGATCCGCAAATTCACGCTGGTCGAGGGCGAGTTCACGGAGGAGAACGGCATGCTGACGCCCTCCCTGAAGATCAAGCGGCCGGCCGTCCTCGCCGCGTACGAGCGCGAGATCGAGGAGCTCTACGGTGCCTGAGACCTCCGGCGGACGCGCGTACGACTACGACGTCCTCGTCGTCGGCTCCGGCTTCGGCGGCTCCGTCTCCGCGCTCCGGCTGACCGAGAAGGGCTACCGGGTGGCGGTCCTTGAGGCGGGACGCCGCTACACCCGCGACACCCTCCCGAAGACGTCCCTGAAGCTGCGCGACTACCTGTGGGCGCCGCGCCTCGGGATGTACGGGATCCAGCGCATCCACCTGATGAAGGACGTGATGGTGCTCGCGGGCGCCGGGGTGGGCGGCGGCTCGCTCAACTACGCCAACACCCTCTACGTCCCGCCGCCCGCCTTCTTCCAGGACCGGCAGTGGGGCCACATCACCGACTGGCGGGCGGAGTTGGCGCCCTACTACGAGCAGGCGCGGCGCATGCTCGGCGTACGCACCAACCCGACCGTCACCGAGGCCGACGAACTGCTGAAGGAGGCCGCCGGGCGGATGGGCGCGGGGGACACCTTCCGGCTCACGCCCGTGGGCGTGTTCTTCGGCGACGGCAAGGACGCCGACGGCGCGACGACAGCCGCACCGGGAACGGAGGCCGGCGACCCCTACTTCGGTGGCGCGGGGCCGAAGCGCGCCGCCTGCACCGAGTGCGGCTCCTGCATGACCGGCTGCCGCGTCGGCGCCAAGAACAGCCTCACCGAGAACTACCTGTACCTCGCCGAGCGGGCCGGCGCCGAGGTCCGCCCCATGACGACGGTGACCTCGGTCCGCGAACTGGGCGACGGCGACGAGGGGTTCGAGGTCACGACCGTCCCCACGAGCAAGCGCCGCCGCGGCCCCCGCGCCGTCCTGCGTGCCCGCCGCGTGGTCCTCGCGGCGGGCACGTACGGCACCCAGACCCTGCTGCACCGCATGCGCGACGAGGGCGTCCTGCCGCGCCTGTCGCCCCGCCTCGGCGAGCTGACCCGCACCAACTCCGAGGCCCTGGTGGGCGCGCTGACCTGGCCGCGCCGCTACGGAAAACCCGACCTCGACTTCACGCGCGGCATCGCCATCACCTCGTCCGTGCACCCGAACCCGACCACCCACATCGAGAACGTCCGCTACGGCAAGGGCTCCAACCTCATGGCCCTGATCTGCGTACCGCAGTACCGGCAGAACCTGCCCAAGCCCGTCGCCGCCGCGCTCGCGTTCCTCGCCCACCCGGTCCTCGTCGCGCGCACCGTCGCGCTGCGGCACTGGTCGGAGCGGACCATCATCGGGCTCGTCATGCAGACCCACGACAACTCCCTGACGACCCGCCTCGACCGGCGCGGACAGCTCACCGCCGAACAGGGCCACGGAAACCCCAACCCGGTCCACATACCCGAGGGCTGGCAGGCGGCGGGCCTGCTCGCCGAGTCCATCAACGGCTTCGCGGGCACCAACCTCGGCGAACTCCTCGGCAAGCCCCTCACCGCCCACTTCCTCGGCGGCTGCCCCATCGGCGACTCCCCGGACACCGGCGTCATCGACCCCTGCCACCGCCTCTACGGCCACCCCGGCATCTCCGTCGTCGACGGCTCGGCGGTCTCCGCCAACCTCGGCGTGAACCCGTCCCTGACGATCACGGCCCAGGCCGAACGCGCCATGTCGTTCTGGCCGAACAACAACGAGCCGGACCCCCGCCCACCCCAGAACGCGCGCTACCGCCGGCCAACCCCCGTCCTCCCCCACTACCCAACCGTCCCCCCGGGCGCCTACGCCGAACTCCGCTGGCGTCCAAGCCCCTCCGGCGACGGTGCAGCCCTATCAAGCCCCTCCGGCGACGGTGCAGCCATATCAAGCCCCTCCGGCGATTGAGGAGCGGGGCCCGGGGCAGAGCCCCGATCTTTTGAGCCACGAGTGGGTGGCCCCGGGGACGACCCCGAGAACCACCCACCCGCCCGCGCTCAGCGCTCCGTATTCACGCCGTACAACCTCCGCGCCCACCCATACCCCACCACGCCAATCCCGACGCACCACGCCAGCGCCACCCACCCGTCGCTCCCGATCGCCGACCCGGTCAGCAACCCCCGCAACGTCTCCGTCATCGGCGTGAACGGCTGGTGCTCCGCGAACCACCGCAACCCCGGCGCCATCGACTCCGCCGGCACGAACGCCGACCCGAGGAACGGCAGGAACTGGATCAGCAACGGCTTGTTGCTCGCCGACTCCACCGTCTTCGACTTCAGCCCGAGCGCCGCCGCCAGCCACGTGATCGCGAACGTGATCGCGACCAGCAGCCCCACCGCGGCCAGCCACTCCACCGGGTTCGCGTTCGGCCGGAACCCGAGGGCGATCGCCACGGCCACCACGAGCACGAGGCTCACCATCGTCGTGAGGACGCTGCCCACCACATGTCCCGTCATGAACGAGGAACGCGTGATGTTCATGGTGCGGAAGCGGTTGATGATGCCCTCGGTCATGTCCTGGCAGACGGCGATCGAGGTCGACATCGCCCCGGCGGCGACACCCATGATCACGATCCCGGGTGTCAGGTACTCCAGGTACGCGTCCCGCCCCGCGCCGCCCGACATCGAGTCCCCGAAGGCGAACACGAAGAGCACGAGCATCAGGATCGGCATCATGGACGCGCCGAGCGACACCGCGGGGTAGCGCAGCGCGTGCTTGAGGTTGCGCCGCAGCATCGTCATCGAGTCGTGCACGGCGTAGGTGAGGGTGCTCATCGCAGGGTCTCCTTGACGTGAAGCGGGTTGGCGTCGGTGCCGTCGCCGGTCAGGGCGAGGAACACGTCGTCGAGGTCGGGGGTGTGCACGGAGAAGTCGGCGGCGTGCACTCCGGCGGCGTCGAGCCGGTCGAACAGCCCCCGCAGCGAGGCGAGATCACCGTCACCGGCGACGCGCAGCACCAGCTCCTCGTCGTCGCGGGCGGCGCCGGGGAAGGCCTCGGCGGCCCGTTCGTACTCGTCCGTGTCGGTGAACCGCAGCCGCACGTGGCTGCCGGGGATCTGCGCCTTGAGCTCGGCGGCGGTGCCCTCGGCGACGATCCGGCCGCCGTCGAGCACGGCGATCCGGTCGGCCAACTGGTCGGCCTCCTCCAGGTACTGCGTGGTCAGGAAGACGGTGACGCCCCCGGCGACCAGGGACCGCACGGTCTCCCACATGGTGCGGCGGCTGCGCGGGTCGAGCCCGGTCGTCGGCTCGTCGAGGAAGATGATCCGCGGGTCGCCGACGAGCGTCATGGCGAGGTCGAGACGCCTGCGCATGCCACCGGAGAAGGTGGCCGCACGGTTCTTGGCGACGTCCGCGATGCCGAACCGTTCGAGGAGATCCGTGGCCCGCTGCCGGCCCTCGCGCTTGCCGAGCCGCAGCAGGTCGGCCATGAGGAGCAGGTTCTCCTCGGCGGTGAGCAGGTCGTCGAGGGCCGCGAACTGCCCGGTGACACCGATCGCGGCGCGCACCCCGTCGGGGGAGGCCGCGACGTCGTGCCCGGCGACCTGCGCCTGGCCGCCGTCGGCGTCGATGAGCGTGGACAGGATTCGTACGGTCGTCGTCTTCCCGGCGCCGTTCGGCCCGAGCAGGGCGAAGACGGAACCGGCGGGGATGCTCAGGTCGATGCCGTCGAGGACGGTCTTGTCGCCGTAGGACTTGCGCAGCCCGACGGTGGAGACGGCGAGCGGGACCTGTCCGGTCTCGCCATCGCTGGACGTGGACATGACAGACGAAGGCATGGGGCCCTCCGGTGTGAGGGTGCGGGTAGGGGAAGGTGCGACGTGAAGTGGTACGTGGCGTAAGGGAGTTGGTATCCCGTCGCGCTCAGGGCCTGGCGCGGCGGATCTCGATGTTGCCCCACTTGGTGCGGGCGCGGACCTTGACGGAGTCCTCGGACTCGGCGGGCGCCTCGGAGGCGGTGAGGGTGTTGCGGACCTGGCCGTTGTCGGAGCTGGCGTCGAGCCAGGCGGCGGTGCCCTCGCGGATGCCGACCTCGATGGCGCCGTAGTTGGTCTCCAACTGGACGGTGCCGCGGGCGACATCGAGGACCCGCAGCGCGCCGTGTGCGGTCGTCGCGGCGACCGAGCTCTCGGCGCGGCCGATCTCGATGTCGCCGTGCGCGCCGTTCACCCGCAGCTCGCCGGTGACGACGTCGACCATGGTGGTGCCGTGCGAGTTCTTCAGGACCGCGTGACCGTCGATGACGCCGACCCGCACCTGGCTGGAGCTGGCGGTGATCTCGGCGGCGCCCTCGACCCGGTCGATCCGGATCGAGCCGTGCGCCGACCTGAGCCGCAGCGGCCCCGAGGTGTCGAGGCGGAAGTCGCCGCCCGAGGTCTTCACGTCGACCTTCCCGAGCCGGCCCTCGCCGATCACGTGGGTCCAGGAGCCGGTGAGGTCGACGGCCGAGCCGGCGGGCAGTTCGACCGTGATGTTCACGATCCCGCTGGGGCCGATGACGCGGCGCTCCGTCGTCCTGACGGTGAGGACGCCGCGGGCGAACGAGACCTCCGTCTGCTCGGCGGCCTTGACGTCCTTGCCGCGCTTGGCGTTCCCGGGCCGCACCTCGACGACGGTGTCGGTGCGCTCGCTCGCGGTGAACTGGATGGAACCGGCGCCCACATGGGCGTTGACCGAGATGGGTTCCGCGGTGTCGTACGTAGGCATGGCTGTCCCGTCCTCCTGGCTCGTTGGGGCGTCCCCGCTGGTGGGACGTGGTGCGCCGTTTCTGTGGGTGGGGGAGGGGAGCGCGGCTAGCGCACCCACCCCGTGAAGCTCTGTCCGATGGTGCGGGTCTTCTCCGGCGTACGGGGCGCCGCGCCGCCGTCGACCGCGGCCGACACGGCGCGCACCAGCCACGCGTTGACCGAGAGCCCTTCGCGGCTCGCGGCCTCCTCGGCGCGCGCCTTGAGGTGGGCCGGCAGACGCAGGTTGACGCGGGCGGTGTTGCCCTCGTCGGCCTCGGGTACGGGCGGCGGGGCGGGGGTGTGGTGGGGCTCGGCCGGGGCGGCCGGGGTGTCGCGCGGCGGCGGTGTCACCACGAAGTCGGGGTCGAGCCCCCGCAGCCGTACGTCGACCGAACCGGGCGCCAGGTCGCGGGTGATCTCGTCCATGGCGGCGGAGAGCACGTTGAGCATCGTGAGCCGGGTCGCCGACTCCAGCGGAGCGGTGAGCCGCTCCGCCAACTCGCGTGCTTCGTCCCCACCGGCTTCGGCGGCCACCGCGAGCTCGCGGTGCAGTGTGTCGACGTAGGGCGTGAGGTCCATGACGCCATAGTGGCACCATGGTGGCGCCATGCGCAAGCCCTGAAGTCGTGCGCTTGTGTTTTCGCAGGTCAAGGTAGGTGTCATGAGGTGGCACCGCGTGATGCCATGTGATGCCATGTGGTGCCAGGTGGTGGCACCGGCTCGCGGCGGGACGCACTCAGCGTCCGGTCCCGGCGGAACCGGTGACGAAGTGGTCCGCCGGGCCCATGACCTCGGGGGTCACCGATTACCGAGAACGGCGGGCTCCGCCCCGGGAGCATGGAGGGGGGCACGGCCCACAACACGTAAGAACACCCAGGAACACCCAGGAACACCCAGGAACACTCAAGGAGAGCTGACCATGACGATCCAGCGGATGGACAACGTCGGCATCGTGGTCGAGGACCTGGACGCGGCGATCGCGTACTTCGTGGAACTCGGCATGGAGTTGGAAGGCACCGGGGAGGTGGAGGGCGGCTTCGCCGACGAGTGCACCGGCCTGGACGGCGTCCACTGCGCCATCGCGATGCTCCGCACCCCGGACGGCCACAGCCGCCTCGAACTCGCGAAGTACCGCACCCCCGAGGCCACCCGCCCCGACCCCCGCGACCGCCCCCACAACATCGTGGGCACCCACCGCGTGATGTTCGCCGTCGACGACATCGAGTCCACGGTCACCCGCCTGCGCCCCCACGGCGCCGAACTCCTCGGCAAAATCACCCGCTTCGAGAACAGCTACCTCCTCTGCTACGTCCGGGGACCGGAGGGGATCATCGTGGGCTTGGCGGAGGAACTGGGCGGCTGAGGGGGAGGGGCGGGGGCGGATGCGCCCGCCCCCCGTCCCTCCCCCGTTCCCCAGTTTCCACTGGCCGACGGTGCACCCTTGCGCGGCGGGATGTCGCCTGCTGCCATGACCGTGGGACGCCGTCGGGGGTGGTGGCATGGACTCGCTCAAGGTCGTGCGCTGGAAACGCCACGGGCAGGACCGGCTGTACGTGAACCTGCCGGACCGCACGTCGGTGGCCTGGATGGACTGTCGTACGGGAAAGATCGTGATCACGGACGAGCGGTACCGCCGGGAGGCGCTGAAGGCGCTCAGGGAGTACCAGAGTCCGACCCCTCCGGCGCCGCCCCGCCCTCGCGCCCCGGTCACTGGCCGCCCCAAACCACTGCCTCCCCTGGACCCGGCGAACGACCTGGCGCGGAACCGCCCCGGCGCCCGCCTCATCGGCATGCTCGCGGAACGCGGCCCGACCAGGGGCGAGCGACTGTGGTCGAAGATCCGACGACGACCCACGGACTGGGATTCATGGATCAGCGGCGCGGAGGGTGAACGCCGTGTCGGCGAGGAGTTGAAACGCTTGGAACCCTCCGGCTGGCGCGTCCTGCACGGCATAGAACTGTCCAACGGGGCTGACCTCGACCACCTGCTGATCGGCCGAGGCGGCGTCTTCACGGTCAACGCCAAGAACCACGAGGGCAAGAACGTGTGGATCGGCGACGACATGGCCCGCGTCGACCACGGCACACCTCGTCCGTACCCGCGCGCGAGCAGGGCGGAGGCCCGGCGGGTGCGGGAGGTACTGGAGCGCTACGTGGACTTCCCGGTCCCGGTCGAGCCGATGATCGTCATCGCCGGAACCGAGAACGTGACGAAGTCCCCCACCCAACTCACGGTCCGCGTCTACCGCGCCCGCGAGGTCTCTGCCCTGGCCCCTCTCACCGGCACCTTCACACCGGACCAGGCCGCCACCCTGTACGAGGTGGCGCGCCGCCGGAGCGTGTGGTGGAGCGACTGATCCTGCGCCCCGGGCGGGACTCCAGCCTGCGGCTGACCGTGTGGAAGACCGCGCAACTGATCGCGTACGCACCCGCTCCGCATTCCGAGCTCTCTGTGTGCCGCATCGGTTCCTCGAATTCCTCGACTCGCATTCGACACGACGCGCGGAAGGGGGGGGCACACCCAGGGGCTGCGCACCGGTTCGGCGGTCCTATTTTGATGTCATGTACATGCAATACGGTCGCACCCTTGACGCAGTGACTCGACCCAGTGACTCGAGGGGAGCGAGTGGCATGAGTGAGCACATGCGGGTGGACACGGACGAGCTGAGAGACGCCGCGCCGGTCTTCCACCGGCAGAGCAACCAGCTGCACGACGCCTTGAGCACGCTGCACACCCGCCTCGCCGCGCTCGGTGCTCCGTGGGGCGGAGACGAGCAGGGCAACAAGTTCCACGCCAAGTACGGCCCGGCCAAGGATGGCATCGACACCGCCACGAAGACCCTCGTGTCCGGCCTCGAGTCCATCGGCGACGCGCTGAAGGCGATGTCCGAGATCCACGACGAGAACGAGCGGGCGACCAAGGACGCCTTCGACTCCGTCGCCAAGGGGCACTGACCGGTGGACATCGACGGGATCCTCAAGGAAGCCCTGCTCAAGCTCGGTATGTGGTGGCCGGACGCTGACGCCGACCAGCTGCGCGAGGCTGCGTCTGCCTGGCGCGCTTTCGCCGAATCGGTCGACGATGTCACGGCAGCCACGCACAAGGCGGCCCGCAGCGTCATCGACGGCAACGAAGGGCAATCCATCGAGGTCTTCGCGGACTTCTGGGCGCGCTATCACAAGGGTGCGAAGACGGGCTGGCTCGACGACCTGGCCGAGTCCGCCCGCTCGGTTGCCAAGTCCCTCGACATGTACGCCGACGCTGTCGACGAGGCGACCGGTCACTTGTGGACCGAGATCGGCATCGCCGCTGCCGCACTTGGCGCCGGCGTGCTGCTGGCCGTCGTCACCGGGGGTGCGGGAGCTGTGGCGGGCTCGGCCGCGGCCGAGGGCGTGATCTCTGCGGCGACAGGCATCGGAGTCACCGTGTCCGCCGAGATCGCCGGTGTCATCGGCACGACCATGGTCGGCGTCGCCTTCGGTTCCATCGAGTCCATCGCCGTCGACCTGGCAGTCGCTCAACCTCTCCACATCGCCGCGGGTGACCAGGAATCGATCAACGTCGACCAGGCAGCGGCAGCCGGGGCCAGCGGGGCCGTAGCGGGAGGCGTCTTCGGTGCAGGAGTGGGTGCCGTGGCAGCGCGCGGCTGCCGACTTCATGGGCAAGCGACGCACGTGGAAGCTCTATTGGGCTCCGGACTCCAATGCTCTTGCAATTCCGGCACGCGCCGGTGATGACGTGATGCCGTCGGGATACCCGATCTACCACGGCACGGCCAGTACCACTCGGCTACGACAGTCGTACGTGGTCGAACCTGGAACGGGTGCGGCGCGTGCCGGGCATGCACGACGTGGTCGTTCATGGCGACGTGAAGGAGGCCTTCATCGTCGGTCACGTCAATCCGGCAGGCGTGGACCGCATCACGACCGAAGTAAGCCCGCATCAGATTGTTGAGGCCATTCGTAACAACCCTCGCCACGACGGTGGCCCAGTCCGGCTGGTCTCCTGTTACTCGGGCATCGGTGACGCTCCACTCGCTCAATCGGTGGCCAACGACCTCGGCGTTCCGGTGTCCGCACCCACCACTCGCATCGGTGTCAGGTCGAACTTGGGTGCTCAGGACCCCGTTATCGACGACGAGGGGTACTGGCGCACATTCCTCCCCCTGATCACCTGAAGGAGACCGACATGACCGTGCGACGCGCCGGATTCTTCCGGGAGGGGAACGAGAACGGGGACCCGACCAAGTACGTGGAATCCCTCATTGACGCCGTAACAGGCCCCGCGATGTCCGACGAGGAACAGATTCTGAGTTACCTGGGAGGTGGAACCGAGTTCTACACGACCATGGGCGCCGACCTGGACGCGCTGACGGGAGACGAACGGATCGCCGGTTCCGGCTCTTTGCGCACCGACGGTACATGGGTGTGGCCGGTAGACCTCGAGCACTACATCCGACGGCATCACGCGGCGATTCCGGACGACTTCCGCGCCCACATCCGCGCGCACGGCTATCGGGCGCCCGCGGTTCCCGATGACCGTGTCAACGCAATCGCGGAGGAGTGGTTTCCGCCGCGCCCCTCTCCTTGGGCGAATCGCAAGGCCTGACCGCCGCCATGACTCAACCTGGCGGTTCAGCTCATCGACACGGATCGCTTTGCCACCTGACACCCGAACACCCGGACACTCCACCGGTTGGTGAGATCTTCGTCGACGCAGTCGCAACAGCCCCCACGCTTGTTCGTCTCGTAGACACCGCCGCTGGCCGAGTCCTTGATGGCGTTCAGAGCCGGAGCAACACGCTCCACGGCATGTGCGCACGGGTGCTGTAGGGGGTGGCGAACCGGCACATCTTCCGTGCTGCGCCCGACGACGCGATTCGTGCCCGCTTCCGGACGTAGGCGGATGCATCACGCATGTGTGATTTACGCCTCGCTTCGCAAGGGAACTGGCACGGCGTCTCCGGCACCCCCTCAAAGATCCCTGCTGGTGGCGGCGTTGTTACGCATCCGTACCGAGCAGCGGCAGAGGGCGTCGCGCCCTGGAGTGACACGGAGTGCCTCAAGAGGGCTTGTGCGGGCGTGAGTTCGGGCGCACAGGTGTACCCCCGGACCCGGGTAAGGTACGCGCTATCAGTCCACCCCCGGGGTCTGCGCTCCCTCGTGTGCCTCCCGGGAGTCCATGATGGTCATGGGCCCAGAAAGGGGTGGATCCCGATGGCTGACAAGCCTGAGGGGCACTGCCGCAACTGCAGCGGGCGTGACCACTCGTACAGGGCGGTGCGCTGGCTGGGGCCGGTCTACACGATCTACAAGATCGTGCGAGACCACTGGCCCTTCTGATGCGAAGAGCCCCGACCTAAAGGTCGGGGCATCGCTGCAGACGGTGTGCTGACGAAGGGCCCTGCCTTGTGGCTTTGCGCGGCGACCAGGCGGGGCCTTTCCCATGTCCGAATGCGGTTACCGCGGCGTACGGCAAGCGGAGCCCAGGAAGTGTGTCCCTGATCACATGCCGGCGCGGCGTTGCCCCCATCTTGCCTTGTCCGCCGGCAGTTGGGTACCGGGGGATCGCATGTTGAACTGCGGCATTGCCTCGAAGCGCCGGCAAGGGTGCAGCTCAATGCGGCTTTGGGAACGAAATCACAATTCCGCCTGTGCGGCACATCACATCGAACGAGTGACGGTTAACACGCCTGACCGGGCGCCGTTTTGACGGTATTTGTCGGGGATTCACATCCGTGATCCTTCCCGGAAGGCGCTCCTCCGAGATGAGCGGATGTACCTTACCGGCTGCCGCTGACAACGAGGCTCTCGTCTCGACTGCGCGCCCGATCTACGGTACGCATCGAGCCAGCGCTCGGTACTGGACTGAGCGAACCTGCCCTCGAAAGAGACGCGGAAGGCGGACCCCTACCGGTCTCCGCGAGCGCTCTGGTCGTGAACAAACCACGATGCCGCCCAATGCACCGGCGGCCCCGCGAGCTGGACGTCGCCATCCGCGACTCCGAACTAGGCCGGAACCCATCCACACGCGCATCGGGATGATCTACACCTTCGGTTCAGCGATGACCGCCTGTTCCTGTGGAACATCACCACCTACGACTGCGACGGCTCCGACGCCTGCCTCGGAATGTCGCAG
This sequence comes from Streptomyces sp. BYX5S, assembly GCF_054724165.1. Classification (NCBI taxonomy): domain Bacteria; kingdom Bacillati; phylum Actinomycetota; class Actinomycetes; order Kitasatosporales; family Streptomycetaceae; genus Streptomyces; species Streptomyces sp. BYX5S. The sequence goes on from NZ_CM138829.1 coordinate 1,107,936, forward strand.
GCGCAACGCCTGGAACAGGAGGACTTCGACACCGACAGCGCCGGACGCTGCCAGGTCGACGACGAGGCCACCGACGAGCACTACGCAGAGAGCCTGGCCCTCAAGTCCGACGGCTCCCTAGACTTCCTCTATCCCCGGCACGAGTCTCGCGCAGCACACCGCCGACCACCTACTCACGATCCCCAACGGGTGTGTGTCCAGCTGGTTCTGCCGGAGCGAGAGTCGCCGGCGCTGTTCGCGGGTCAGGGTCTGAACAGCCAGCGCTCGATCTCGTCGACGCCGATGCGGCGTCCGACTGCCCGGCTCTCCTCATCGGCCCAGCGCTGCAGGAGCGCGCAGTACCGGACGTAGGTGCTAGCGGGCCACTCGCCCCCCGCCGAGCGAGTCCCACTTGCAGGTGTGTCTGAGTGTGGCGGCTACCTGGGAGTCGAGGATTGCGCACGGGTGGTCGAGAGCCCCCCTGCCGGCGAAGTACAAGACCTTGGTCGAGAATGCCGGGCCCAAATACGCAACAGTGTTTCGGCCTCCTGGACGTAGAGCTTCATACGCCCCCGCCGGGCCCTCGCGGGCTGCCTCCAAGGCCTTGCCCAGAACCGCCACGGCTGCGGATGGGGCTTCTGCTACAGCCTGGATCCTCCGGCGGTTGAGGCGGAGTTTCATGCCGCTGCCCCAGGCGAGAACGCGCCACAGAAATCGCAGCAGCTCCTCTTCGGAGCCCGCGCCGAGGTTGGCCGCATCTGTAAACAAGTCTCCGCGGCTGAGCTGCGTGACAGCCGACCTGGTCACGGGGGCACCGGGCAGGCGAGCGGCGGCGATCTCGTTGTTCCACCAATCGGTGGCGATGGTGATGGTGTGGCCGTCGATCCGCTCCGATCTCTGCTGGGCAAGAGCTTCCCGGCATTCGCGTGGCAAAGGCAATTCGGACAGGTCGGTGGGCGGCATGTCTGCATCCTTCCCGCCGGAGGGACAGCATGGAGCCGGGATTGCCGAACCCGGTACTCACGTTCGTCGATTGCCGGTGCTGGCGACCGACGACGCCCGGCGTTGGTCGCTGCAAACCGTCGACGAAGTGGTCGAACTCTGCAGCCTGCAATCAGAGTGCGAAGACGTTCCGCTTCTCCTGCGTTGCGGCGACCACGGTGTCAGGCGAGGAAGATTCCCGCACAAACACCAGGTCGCCGTCGCCAACGGCGATCTGCTGCCAGCCAGGATCCCGCTGATAGCGGCGTTCGCGCGTATCGGGGCGCGAGCGTCTCGGCCTCGCGTGTCACCCGATCGGCCTACAGTGCGAGGGCTCCGGGTGCACCCCGCACCGTGGTGCTGTGCCCTGGAGGTATGGCCTACCACCTTCTCCGACGGTGGGCGTTCGTCTCCCTGGCCACAGGCGTGACTGGGACGATCCTGCTCACTGGCTGCGGTGATCCTGGCTCCAGCTCCCCTGTCAGAGAATCGTCGTCTTCCTCGTCATCTGCCTCAACGCGAGTGTCCTCTCCTCCCGCGGAATCAGCTACATCCGGGGCGTATTCGGCAGGCCAGACGGCCGGATACAAAAGCGGCCTGAAAGTCACCGTCTACGAGGCCACGGAGTTCACGCCGAGTGACACGTCCGCCGGTCACACGAGTGGCAACAAGGCATACGAGGTCACAGTGAAGCTCGACAACAGCGGCAAGGAGAAGTTCGATTCCACACTTGTCTACGTGACTGCGCGTGCGGGCGAGGAGGGTGAAACGGCTGAGCAAGTCTTCGACTCTGCGCAGTCCATTGGCGACAGCTTCTCGGGGACGCTGCTGCCTGGGAAGAAGGCATCGGCTACCTACGCCTTCGACGCTCCGTCGGATGCCAAGGTCTTGGACGTGGAGGTTGACTTGGGCGACTTCAGCAGCGAGGCATCGCAGTGGGAACTTGACCTCTGAGTCGGGCAGTGCGCGTCACGACGCCTCGCCCGGTGGCACGTCAGAGAGGAACCCGCGGCACTGCCGGAAACTTCGACCCGTATGAGACAAAGCGGCTTGCGGAAACCCGGCGACAGCCGGACGGTACGGCGCCGTCACGCGCATCGGCGAGGGAGCGGCGGCATGCAGACGCATCGGCCATGCATCCCCCTGAACGCCAAAAGCCCTACCGGAGTAGGGCCTAAGAAAGGCGCCCCCGGCAGGACTCGAACCTGCGGCCAAGCGCTTAGAAGGCGCCTGCTCTATCCACTGAGCTACGGGGGCCGGTGTGTGGCCGGTGGCTTGGTCGGGTGGTTTGGGTGATCCGTGACCTTGCCGGGGACAAGGATAGGGCTCCCGGGTCCCTGTCCCTGTTGCTTCGCCTCCGCGGCACGATGTGGAGGTTCGGTGAAGCGATCCCGATAATCGCAGGTAGGTACGAATCCTGCATCGCTTTTGGCGTCATGCGCCTCGGGTGTTGTGCACTCGTTATGCCTGCGCCCCCAGTCGCCCCTTCCATCCCGCTGTGTGCTTCCTGTGCCGTAACGCACGACTTATCGGCGCGCAGACGCGGTCATATGCTTCATAAAGCAGCCAAAATTGGGCATTCTTCACGTTGTGGTGACCTTGGACGTTCGGCCTCAGCTGCTCGAAGCGATTACCGCGCTGCGCGACCGCGTCGCCGCCGCGCGCTTTCCACTCCCGCTCGCGGGGGCGCCACGCGCGCGTGCCAACCGCGCCGAGTTGCTCGCACAGCTCGACGACTACTTGGTGCCCCGTCTGCGCGCCCCCGAAGCGCCCCTCCTCGCCGTGGTGGGCGGCTCGACCGGGGCCGGCAAGTCGACCCTGGTGAACTCGCTCGTGGGGCGCGTCGTGAGCGAGGCCGGGGTGCTGCGGCCGACCACGCGTACGCCGGTGCTCGTGTGCCACCCGGACGACCACCACTGGTTCTCCGGGATGCGGGTGCTGCCCGACCTCACGCGCGTATGGATGCCCAAGCAGGCCGACGGGGGCCTGGAGGGGGACGGGGAGGACGAGGGCGACGACCTCGCCGCCGTGCCCGACGAAGAGGTGCGCGTGCTGCGCGTGGAGACCTCCGGGGTGCTGCCGCGCGGACTCGCGCTGCTCGACGCGCCCGACATCGACTCCCTCGTCGCCGGGAACCGCGTGCTCGCCGCCCGGCTGATCAGCGCCGCCGACGTCTGGGTCATGGTCACCACCGCCTCCCGCTACGCCGACGCCGTGCCGTGGCGCCTGCTGCGTACCGCAAAGGAGTACGACGCCTCCCTGGTCACCGTCCTCGATCGGGTGCCCCACCAGGTCGTCGCCGACGTGTCGCGGCAGTACGGCGCGCTGCTCGCCAAGGCGGGGCTCGGCGACGTACCCCGTTTCACCGTGCCGGAGCTCCCGGAGTCGACCGGCAACGGAGGGCTGTTGCCCGCCACCGCCGTCGCCCCGCTGCGCGCCTGGCTGACCCACCGCGCCCAGGACCCCGACGCACGGACCCGCGCCGTACTGCGCACCGCGCGCGGGGCGCTCGATTCGCTGCGCGCCCGGATGCCCGAACTGGCCGCCGCCGTCGCCGCCCAGCACTCCGCCGTGGTCCGGCTCACCACCGCCGTGGAGGACGCGTACGAGAGGGAGCACGCGCGCGTACTCGCGCGTCTGCGGGACGGCGGAGTGCTGTCGGGCAACGCCCTCAAGCACTGGCGCAGCTATCCGGCGGACTGCGCGGCCGGTGAGTTGCTCGACGCGCTCGTCGAGAGCCTCGGCTCGCTGCTGGCGTGCGCGGTGACCGCCGCCGACGAGCAGGTCGACGAGGACTGGCGGCGCGAGCCCGGCGCGCGTGCCCCCGAACTGCGCGCGCAGGAGCCCGCCTCCGAGACCGCCGAGCAGCGGATCGGGATGGCCGTACGGCGGTGGCGTCGGGTGCTGGAGGAGTACGCCGAGGACGAGGCGCGGGCCGCCGGCCAGGCGATGGACTCCTCACCGCCGGACGCCGAGGCCGTCGCGGCGCTCGTCGCCACCGCCCTGCTCGGCGGACGCCGGGGCAAAACCGCCGGTGAGCACCTCGCCGAACGGATCGGCGCGCAGGGCGCCCTGCGGCTGCGCGACCGCGGCGGGCAGCTCCTGAGCGAGTACCTCGACACCGTGCTCGGCGCGGAGCGCGAGCGGCGGCTCGCCCCGCTCGACGCCCTCGACATCACCCCGGAATCCCAGGCCGAGCTGATCGCGGCCCTTTCGCTGTTGCAGAAGGAGAGGTGAGGGCGCTGGCCGCCACCACGGATCACACCGACGGCACCCACCACGGCGCCGACCAGGACACCGGCCACGCGGGGCGCGCAGACGGCGCCGGTCGCGCCCCTCGCCCCGACCCGGTGGACTCCGCCGACGCGGATCTGACCGACCTCGCCGACAACCTCGCGGAATCGGCGCCCCGGCACGCCTCCGACACCGCCCCCGGCATCCCCGAAGGGCGCACCGAGCCCACCCCCTGGGACGACGGTCTCATCGCGCGGCGCGTCGCCAAGCAGGGCGGCGAGGTGGCCCTGCCGGCCGGTTCAGGGGCGTACGACGGGCAGTTGAAGCAGCGGCTCGACGCGCTGCGTGAGCTCGTCGGGCTCTCGCGGACGCGGCTCGACGGGGCGACCCTCGCGGAGGCCGGACACGTGCTCGACGAGGCCGCGGCCCGGCGTCGGCTCTCCTCGCGGCACACGGTCGTCGCCCTCGCCGGCGCCACCGGAAGCGGCAAGTCGACGCTGTTCAACGCCCTCGCGGGAGTGCCCCTGTCGGAGACCGGGCTGCGCAGGCCCACCACCTCCGCGCCGATCGCGTGCAGTTGGACGGACGGCGCCGCGGGCCTGCTCGACCGGCTCGGCATCCCGGGCCGCTCGCGGCGGCGCCCCGTGCAGGGGCAGCACGGGGAGGCGGCGCTCGACGGGCTCGTCCTCGTCGACCTGCCCGATCACGACTCCGCCGCGCCGGAGCACCGCGAGCAGGTCGACCGGGTGCTCGGCCTGGTGGACGCCGTGGTGTGGGTCGTCGACCCGGAGAAGTACGCCGACGCCATGCTCCACGAGCGGTATCTGCGGCCCATGGCGGGGCACGCCGAGGTGATGTTCGTCGTGCTCAACCAGGTCGACCGGCTGCCCGGCGACGCCGCCGAGCAGGTCCTGGACGACCTGCGCAGGCTGCTCGACGAGGACGGCATCGCGCTCGGCGAGCACGGGGAGCCCGGCGCCACGGTGCTGCCGCTCTCCGCCCTCACCGGCGAGGGCGTGGACGAACTGCGCGACTGCCTGGACCAGTTCACCGCCGAACGCCGGGCCGCGGCCCGCCGGATCGGCGCCGACGTGGACGCGGCCGCCGAGCATCTGAGGCCGGTGTACGCGGCCGGGCGACAGAGCGGGCTGAGCGAGGAGGCCCGCGAGGAGTTCGCGGACCGGCTCGCCGAGGCGGTCGGCGCGGCCGCCGCGGGCCAGGCCGCCGAGCGCGCCTGGAGCCGGGGCGCGGGCCGCGCCTGCGGCACGCCGTGGCTCGGGCTCTGGCGCTGGTACGAGGCCCAGCGCGCGGGCGAGTCGACCGTTGCGGTCCCCGTGGCCCCGGCCGACGAGACGGAGACCACGGCGCGCCAGCGCGTCGAGCACGCGGTGCGGATGGTCGGCGACGCCGCCGCGACCGGGCTGCCCGAAGCGTGGGGGCAGGCGGTGCGGGAGGCCGCGACGCGGGGCGGGGAGGGGCTGCCGGAGGCGCTCGACGGGCTGGCAGCCTCCGACGTCGCCGACGACCACGTGAACCCGGAGCACGGGGGCGGACGCCCGCCGCGGCCCGGCTGGTGGCCGATCGCGGTGTTCGCCCAGATGTCGATGACGGCGCTGCAAGTGTTCGGCGCGCTGTGGCTGCTCGGCCAGGTCGTCGGCGTCCTCCCGCCGAACCTCGGGGTGCCGGTGTTGCTGATGGTCGCCGGGATCGTGGGCGGTCCGTGCGTCGAGTGGACCTCCCGGATGGCTGCGCGGGGGCCCGCGCGCCGGTACGGGCAGGAGGCCGAACGGCGGCTCAGGGACGCGGCCGCGGCCTGCGGCAGGGCGCGGGTGCTGGACCCCGTCGCGGCGGAGCTGCTGCGGTACCGCGAGGTGCGCGAGCAGTACGTACGGGTGGCCGGGGGAGCCGGGGCGGTGACCGGGGTGAACCGGGTGACGGGGTTGACCGGGGTGACGGGGATTTCCACAACCCGCGGGTAGGCCACAGGCGTCGGCGGGGATCGCGGCGCGGGGGCACTCTGTGATCGCGGCTCGGGAAGGGCTCGGGCCGCGCACGGACACCCCGGTCGACGTCGATATGGGGCCGGGTGGGGTGCGGGTGCGGGGTTACGGGAGGGGTTCCAGATGAGCAGCGAGACCATGGTGACCGTGGTGGGCAATGTCGCTACGACGCCGGTGTTCCGGGAGTTGCCGACCGGGCCGGTCGCCCGATTCCGGCTGGCGTCGCACGCGCGCCGCTTCGACCGGGTGCAGAACACGTGGGTGGACGGGCACACCAACTTCTTCACGGTGTGGGCCTGGCGCGGACTCGGGACGAACGTGCAGAGCTCCCTGGCGCTCGGTGAACCGGTCGTGGTGCAGGGCAGGTTGAAGGTCCGCGACGAGGAGCGGGGCGGGCAGCACTGGACGTCGGCGGACATCGAGGCGGTCGCGATCGGGCACGACCTCTCGCGCGGCACCTCCGCGTTCCGCCGCTCCTCGCAGCCGCGCGTGGAGAGCGCCGCGGCGCAGGGGCTGCGCGGCGATTCGCCGTGGGACGTCGCGAAACCGGGGGACGGTCAGGCGGGTGCGGCGGCCTGGGGCGGCGGGCGGACGGGTGCGTCGGGTGCGGGGGCGCCAGCCGGTGGCGGCGGGCGGACGGGTGCGTCGGGGGTGCCAGGAGTGGCGGAGGAGGCGGAGGCGCCAGAGGTGCCAGAGGTGGCGGAGGCGCCGGAGCTGGTCGGGCCGCAACCCGTGGGGTAGACGGACGGCGGCGGTTTTGGGTGCCATTGCGTCAAGAAGTCGGTGTACGCCAAATCCCCCTTATCCGCCGTATCGGCAACCACACACCCGTGGATTTGTCGACAAGCCCGCCCAGGTAACGGTGTTGGCGATAACGATTGCGAGTCGGATCGGTTGCCGGAGGGCAGCGCCGGGGATCACGCAAGATCATTTCCCTAGGATGCCGAACGTGACTCCAGGGCTCCCTGGGGCCCATGTGTGTCAGGCGCAATGGCGGGCCGACCGGGCCCGGGAGTCCAAAGGCCAGCCGAATCACGGTGGTTGGCGTTGATTCTGCCGGCGGGACACCACCCCCCATGTGACAACACGTCTCGCCTGAAGGGGAATTACGTGTTTTCAGTGTGTTCACGGGCCGTACGGCGTGGGCGAGGCGCAGCCCGCCTCGCCGCGGCGGCCCTGGTGTCGGGACTCATGACGGCCGGAGCGATATCCGGCGCGGGGGTCGCGCACGCCGACGACGGTGCCACCGAGCGGGGCGGCGCGAGCGCCACCCTGGCGGGGCTCGAGACGTACGACTCGGCGGTGATCCACGAGGACGGGCAGGACGAGACGATCTCGGCGGGGCTGTTCCGGATGGCCGTCGAGAACGGCGGGTCGCTCCAGACGTACTGCGTCGACATCCACAACCCGACGCAGCCCGACGCCAAGTACCGCGAGACGTCCTGGTCGAGCACGTCGCTGAACGACAACGCCGACGCGGGACGCATCCGCTGGATCCTCCAGAACTCGTACCCGCAGGTCAACGATCTCGCCGCGCTCGCCCGCAAGGCGCGTGCGGGGAGCCTCACCGAGCAGGAGGCCGCGGCCGGCACGCAGGTCGCGATCTGGCGCTACTCGGACCGGGTCGACGTCGACGCCGTCAGCCCCGCCGCCGAGAAGCTCGCCGACTACCTCCAGCGCAGCGCGCGCGACCTGGCGGAGCCGCAGGCCTCGCTGACCCTGACGCCGGGGGCCGTCTCGGGGCGCCCGGGGGAGCGGGTCGGCCCGGTGACCGTGCACACCAACGCGGAGAGCGTCACGGTGCTGCCGCCCGCCGAGGCCGTCGCGGGCGGGGTCCAGCTCGTCGACGACAAGGGCGAGTCCGTCACCACCGCCAAGAACGGCAGCCGCCTCTACTTCCAGATACCCGAGCAGTCCGAGGCGGGTTCGACGGAGCTGACGGTGCAGGCGTCGACGACGGTTCCGGTCGGCCGGGCCTTCGCCTCCGACACCAGGAGCCAGACGCAGATACTCGCCGGTTCCAGTGAGTCGACGGTCTCCGCGACCGCCACGGCGAACTGGGCGGGCGAGGGCGCGGTGCCCGCGCTGTCCGCCCGTGAGAACTGCGCGAAGCGCGGCGTCGACATCACGACCGCCAACAGCGGTGACGCGCCGTACAGCTTCACGCTCATGGGCACCCGGCACACGATCCCGGCCGGGCAGACGCGGACGGTGACGATACCGCTCCAGGAAGACCAGGCGTACGACTTCACGATCAAGGGACCGCACGGCTTCGAGAAGCGGTTCCGGGGCGTCCTGGACTGCGAGACGACCGCAGCGGCGGGCTCCGCGGCCGGTGACGGCCTGAGGACCCAGACGACGGCGCAGCCGAGCCCGGCCTCGGTCGGCGGCACCGGCTCCGCCACCGGTACGGACCTCGCCGAGACCGGCAGCTCCAACGCGACGCCGATCATCGCGGGCATCGCCGTGCTGCTGGTCCTCGGGGGCGGCGCCGCGATTCTCCTCGGGCGCAGGCGGAAGTCGCCGGAGGACGGCGAGTAGCGCCGACGAGCAAGAGTGTCGCGGCGGTCCGCCCCATCCGGGGCGGGCCGCCGCGATGGTTGGGGCACGCACGTCAGATGCCCCGCGCGCGCCCTGCGTCAGGTGGACAACGGCCCCGCCGGCATCCGGTCGAGATGGCGTCGCGTCCGTGCGCACAGTTTCCCAACCGCGGCCTGTCGCCCGGGGGCTGTGCCGTCAGCCGAACGCCGCCGCCGGCAACTGGGGTTCCTCGCCGCCCCGTTCGGAAGAGGGCGGGTCGGGGACGGAGAGGCGGCGGCCGCGGCTCACCGATACGCGCAGTGTGGCGCGGAGGGCGCCTGTCAGCTCGGTCGCGAGGAGGCGCAGTTCGTCCTGGGCGACGTCCTTCTCCGCGAGCGCGTCCAGCGCGTGCTCCAACAGCTCGGCCGCCATGCCCAGTTGTACGGCCTCCGTGTTGTCGGCCAGGCGGGACAAGTAGCTGTCCGCGCGGTCCGTGTCCAGGTAGCAGGGCTTTCCGTCGGGTCCTGACCAGGGGAGGAGCCGCAGCTCGTCCGGGTACGTCATCGTTCTCTTCTCGCTTCCGCGGGTGGTGCCAAGCCGATCAGCCCCCGGACGCCGTCCGCCGCGGAGGTTCCCTTGTGCACGAAGGCCCAGAGCGTGCGGCCCTTCAGGCTGTGGGCCAGGAGCCCGAACTGGTCGGCCTCCGCCACCGCCTCCAGGGCCTCCCGCCACGCCTCGGCGGAGAGCGAGTCGGAGGCTTCCGCCTCGATCGACACGTGATGGGCGTGCTGGGCCAGGCGTGGATGCAGGCCGAGGGCGGTCAGTCGCGCGGAAATGGCCTCGGCGTTCGCGTTCGAAGTCGTCACGACTACCACCCCCTGTCATTCGTACACTACGTTACGTAACGCTGGTTAACCAGATTAGGGCTAGTGGACTAGATTGTCCACATGCCTGAGCAACCGCCCTATCTCCGCATCGCCGACGTGCTCCGGAGGCGGGTCGCGGAGCGTGAGTGGACGCCGGGGGACCGGCTCCCCTCGCGAGCCCGGCTCGCCCGGGAGTGCGGAGTCGGCGAGAACGTCGTGCGGCGGGCGCAGGAACTGCTCATCTCGCAAGGGGTGTTGGAGGGGCGGGCCGGATCCGGGACGTACGTCGCCGCGGCGCGGGAGCGCGTGCGTGTGGTGCGGTCCGCGTCGCGCGAGCAGCCCGACGGGTCGCCGTTCCGTGCGGACATGCGGGCCGTCGGCAAGCAGGGCGACTGGGAGAGCCGCACCGAGGCCAAGGTGCCGGCGCCCGCCGAGATCGCCGGGCGGCTGGGCCTCGCCGAGGGCGATCTGTGCGTCCGCACCGTCTACGAGTTCCTGGCCGACGGCCGCCCCGTACAGCTGTCGACGAGCTGGGAACCGTACGACCTCACCGGCGGCACCCTCGTCGTCCTCCCCGAGGGCGGGCCGCACGCAGGGGTGGGCGTGGTGAACCGCATGGCCGCGATCAGCGTCACCGTCGCCCACGCCGTCGAGCAACCGGAACCGCGTCAGGCCACCGCCGAGGAGGCGTCCCTGCTGGGCATCCAGAAGAGCGCCCTGGTGACGCACATCCGGCGGACCTATTACAGCGATCAGGGCAGGCCCGTGGAGACCGCGGACATCGTCGTGCCCGCCGCCCTCTGCGAGATCGTGTACGAGATTCCCATCCGGCGATAGCGGCCCCGGCCGCGACGAGCAGTGACGGGTCGGCTACCCGAGTCCCTCGCGAACCCCCAGTTCAGGGCCCCGCCCCGATACGGGTTTCCGCCCAGCGGTGGCCGTACGGCAAGATGGGGTGTATCTGCCCTCACGCGGTGGAGCCGCAGCACGCGGGCCCCTTACTGCGATACACACTTCGACTGCCGGACGGTTTCTCTTGGCTGAGTTCATCTACACCATGCGCAAGGCGCGCAAGGCGCACGGCGACAAGGTGATCCTCGACGACGTCACCCTGAGCATGTACCCCGGGGCGAAGATCGGCGTGGTCGGCCCGAACGGTGCCGGTAAGTCGACCGTCCTGAAGATCATGGCGGGGCTCGAGCAGCCGTCGAACGGTGACGCCTTCCTCTCTCCTGGTTACAGCGTCGGCATCCTCATGCAGGAGCCGGAGCTGGACGAGGGCAAGACCGTTCTGGAGAACGTGCAGGACGGCGCCGCCGAGATCATGGGCAAGCTCAAGCGCTTCAACGAGGTCGCCGAGCTCATGGCCACGGATTACAGCGACGCGCTCATGGAGGAGATGGGCAAGCTCCAGGAGGACCTCGACCACGCCGACGCGTGGGACCTCGACGGTCAGCTGGAGCAGGCCATGGACGCGCTGGGCTGCCCGCCCGGTGACTGGCCCGTGACCAACCTCTCCGGTGGTGAGAAGCGCCGCGTCGCGCTCTGCAAGCTCCTCATCGAGGCGCCCGACCTGCTCCTCCTCGACGAGCCCACCAACCACCTCGACGCCGAGTCCGTGAACTGGCTGGAGCAGCACCTCGCCCAGTACAAGGGCACCGTCGTGGCCATCACCCACGACCGGTACTTCCTCGACAACGTCGCCGAGTGGATCCTCGAGCTCGACCGCGGGCGGGCCATCCCCTACGAGGGCAACTACTCGACCTACCTCCAGAAGAAGTCCGAGCGCCTCAAGGTCGAGGGCAAGAAGGACGAGAAGCGGCAGAAGCGGCTCAAGGAAGAGCTGGAGTGGGTGCGGTCCAACGCCAAGGGGCGCCAGACCAAGTCCAAGTCGCGTCTTGCCCGTTACGAGGAGATGGCCGCCGAGGCCGACAAGATGCGGAAGCTGGACTTCGAGGAGATCCAGATTCCGCCGGGCCCGCGCCTGGGCAACATCGTCGTCGAGGTCGAGCACCTCAGCAAGGCGTTCGGGGAGAAGGTGCTCATCGACGACCTCTCCTTCACGCTCCCGCGCAACGGCATCGTCGGTGTCATCGGCCCCAACGGTGCCGGTAAGACCACCCTGTTCAAGATGCTCCAGGGCTTCGAGACCCCCGACTCCGGGTCCATCAAGGTCGGCGACACCGTCAAGATCTCCTACGTCGACCAGAACCGCTCCAACATCGACCCGAAGAAGACCCTTTGGGCCGTCGTGAGCGATGAGCTCGACTACATCAATGTCGGGCAGGTTGAGATGCCCTCGCGGGCGTATGTCTCCGCGTTCGGGTTCAAGGGCCCCGACCAGCAGAAGCCTGCCGGTGTGCTCTCCGGTGGTGAGCGCAACCGTCTGAACCTCGCGCTCACCCTCAAGCAGGGCGGCAACCTGCTGCTCCTCGACGAGCCGACCAACGACCTCGATGTCGAGACCCTCAGCAGCCTTGAGAACGCGCTTCTCGAGTTCCCGGGCTGCGCTGTCGTCGTCTCCCACGACCGGTGGTTCCTGGACCGGGTCGCCACGCACATCCTCGCGTACGAGGGTGAGTCCAAGTGGTTCTGGTTCGAGGGCAACTTCGAGTCCTACGAGAAGAACAAGATCGAGCGGCTCGGTGCCGACGCCGCGCGTCCGCACCGCGCCACCTACAAGAAGCTGACCCGCGGCTGATGGCTCGCCACGTATACGCCTGCCCCCTGCGTTGGGCCGACATGGATGCCTACGGGCATGTCAACAACGTGGTGTTCCTCCGGTACTTGGAGGAAGCCCGTATCGACTTCCTGTTCCGGCCCGACAAGGACTTCCAGCAGGGGTCCGTCGTGGCGCGCCATGAGATCGACTACAAGCGGCAGTTGGTGCACCGGCACCGGCCCGTGGACATCGAGCTGTGGGTGAGTGAGATAAAGGCGGCCTCGTTCACGTTGTCGTACGAGGTCAAGGACGAGGACGTCGTGTACGTGCGTGCCTCCACGGTCGTCGTGCCGTTCGACTTCGAGGCGCAGCGGCCGCGGCGGATCACCGCCGAGGAGCGGGAGTTCCTGGGCGAGTACCGGGACGACGACGCGGACCGTTCGGAGGCGCTCGTCGCATGAGTGCGACCGTGCTGTTTCTGGCCGACGCGGGGGAGGCGGCGGATCTCGCCGCCTTCCTCGGCCGGCTGCTGCACTACGACAAGGCGGCCGCCGTGCGGCTGCGGGCGCAGGCCGGTGGGCAGGCGCTCGCGGTGTTCGGGCGGCCGCCTTCGTTCGAGGTGCTGGCCGTGCGTACGGCGCGGTTGCTCAAGCCGTACGAGGACGGGATCGCGGAATCCCTCGACGTGACCGTGTCCGCGGGGGAGTTGCTCGATTCGATCGACGACTCCGCGGCGACCGTGGCGGTTCCGGCCGCCGTCACCGGGCCGCCGTGGGCGGGGGTGCTGCCGCCGCTGCGTGGGTGGGAGCGGGTGGCGGGGTTCCCGGACGTGGATGCGTTGCGGGGGCTGGTGAAGGCGGCGGTGGCCGAATTCCGGGCGCGTGTGGAGCGGTTGGCGCCCGAGGAGCGTACGCGGGGGGAGCTCGACCGCATCGGCGGTGAGGTCTGGTCGCGGGAGATCGGTGAGAGTGGGGCGCCGGTGCGGGTGGTCCATGCGGCGGCGTCCCTTGGGTTCCTGCGTGGGGCCGAGGTCGATCTGGTGGTGGCGGGGGCGTGGGTGCGGTTGCGCTCCGCTTATGGGTCGGTGGCGGTGCGGAGGGCGTCCGCCGGGTTCGGTGGGCTTTCCGTCAGCCCCTTGTGAGCGAGGCCCCGGCCGGGGGTGCGGTCGCGGGGCTCCGCCCCGGGCCCCGCTGCTCAATCGCCGCAGGGGCTCCAAAGATCGGGGCTCTGCCCCGGGCCCCGCTGCTCAAGCGCCGCAGGGGCTTGAAATGCGCTGCTCAAGCGCCGCAGGGGCTTGGAGTGCTTCAGCCCGCCGTGTTGACCATGGAAGCCGCCGCGTAGGTGAGGTAGTTCCAGAGGGTGCGTTCGTGTTCCTCGGAGAGGTTGAGGTCCTCCACCGCTGCCTGCATGTGCTTGAGCCACGCGTCGTGGGCGGCGCGGTCGACCTGGAAGGGGGCGTGGCGCATGCGGAGGCGGGGGTGGCCGCGGTTGTCGCTGTAGGTGCGGGGGCCGCCCCAGTACTGCATCAGGAAGAGGGCGAGGCGCTCCTCGGCCGGGCCCAGGTCCTCCTCGGGGTACATGGGCCGCAGCAGCGGGTCCTGTGCGACGCCCTCGTAGAAGCGGTGCACCAGGCGGCGGAAGGTCTCCTCGCCGCCCACCTGCTCGTAGAAGGTCTGCTCCTGGAGTGCGTCGCGCGGGGTTTCAGTCACCCCTCCATGGTCTCAGACGCACCGGCCGGGGACCGGGGTCCTAGGACCCTTCCGTTCCGGAGCGGGGCTCGCTGTTTCGGCGGACGCGCAGCACAGTGGACATATGGGCGCAGAGCACACCCGGAACCTGGAGGAGCTCGCCGTACGGGCGCGGGCCGGACTCGTGCGCGAGATCGATCACAGTGGTGCCTGGGCCGCGGACCCGGTGTGGCGGGAGGCGTTCGCCGAGGTACCGCGGCACCTGTTCGTGCCGTACTACTTTCTCGGCGTACCCGGGGGATACGAGCGGTTGTGGGGGGAGCATCCCGACCCCGAGAGGCGCGAGCGGTGGGTGCGGGGGGCCTATGCGGACGAGCCGCTGGCCACCCGGCTGCGGGACGGGGAGCTGGTGTCGTCGAGCAGCCAGCCGTCGCTCATGGCGCGGATGCTCGTGGAGCTGCGCGTACGGGACGGGGACCGGGTCCTGGAGATCGGGGCGGGCACCGGGTACAACGCGGCGCTGCTGGCGCACCGGGTCGGTGAGGAGAACGTCACGTCCGTCGACCTCGATCCGGAGATCACGGAGTCGGCGCGCGGCCACCTGGCCGCCGCCGGGTACCGGCCGGCCGTCGTCACGGGCGACGGGATGCGGGGCTGCCCGCAGCGGGCGCCCTACGACCGGATCATGGCGACCTGTGCGCTGCCCTCGATACCGGTGGAGTGGCTGGGCCAGTGCGCGCCCGGAGCACGGATTCTCGCCCCGGTGGCGACGGGGCTGGTGGTTCTCGACGTGTGCCCCGGTGAGGCGCCGTACGCGCAGGGGCGGTTTCTGCGCACGCCCGCGTACTTCATGGCGCTGCGCGGTGGCGGGGGACGGGCGCCGGGGCCGCGGCTCGGGGGAGTGCCGCGCGACGTGCTGCGGGACCAGTTGTTCCGGTTCCTGCTGGCGCTGGCCTCCGGTCACCTCGACGCGCGCGAGGCGCTCGCGCTGTGGGAGGAGCGGGGCAGGCCCGAGCGCGAACGGTTCGGGATGACCGTGCGCGCCGACCGCCAGTGGGCCTGGCTCGACGATCCGGACGGACCCCACACATGGGAATTGCCGGGCACCCACTAGGCCGACAGGCCCGAGGCGCCCGGCAACGTCCTGCCGCCGTGTCCGCTCAGCCGCGTCGGATCGTGATCGTCGTCCACGCTCCGACGTGCACCCGGTCACCGTCCTGGAGCGGCACCGGGACGAACGGCTGGATCGGTTCGTCGCCGCCGTTGACGGTCGTGCCGTTCGTGGAGTTCTGGTCGACGACCGCCCACGTGCCGTCCGGCTGCTGCACGAGCACCGCGTGCTGGTGCGAGACGCCCGGGTCCTCCGGCGGCACCGACAGGTCGATGTCGGGGGACTCCCCGGTGGAGTGGCGGCGGCGGCCGATCGAGATCTGGTTCCCGGTGAGCTGGCGCTGCTGCTCCGGCGAGTACGCGGGCAGGTTGAGCCCCGAGGCCTCGGGGCCGCTGCGCTGCATCATCGCCATGAAGTAGTCGCGGTCCGGGCCGATCGTCGCCGACCACGTCAGCGGGCCCTGCTGCTCCTGGTGGAACGGCGGCGGCGTCGTCGAGGGACCCGACGGGGGCGTCAGCGTCCAGTCGTCCCCGGCCGGGCCGCCGAACGACGGGCCGGGCGGCGGCGGGGGCGGCCCCTGCGGGTCGTGGTGCTGCGGGAAGCCGGGCGGCGGGGGCTGCATGGGCCCGGGCTGCACGGGCTGCGCGGGACCGGGCGGCGGCGGACCGGGGTGACCGGTCGGCGGACCCTGAGGCGGGCCCTGCTGCGGCGGACCCGGCTGCGCGGGCGGCGCCGGGGCGGGCGGGGCGGACTGCTGCTGGAAGCCCTGCGGGCCACCGCCGCCCGTGCCGTTGTGCCCCGGACCGTCGAACGACGGCGGGGGCGGCGTCTGCCCGGACGGCTCGTTTCCGAACGGGGACGGCGGGATCGGCTCCGCGGGCCGGTTCATCTGCGAGGGCCGCGAGCCCTGGTACTCGTAACTGTCGGGGCCGGGCGGCGGCTGCTGGAAGCGCAGCGCCGGGTTCGGGCCCCCGGGGCCGGGCGCACCGGGACCGCCCTGGCCGCCCGACGTGGGCAGCGGCGGGTTCGGGGCCGCCGGGGTGTACGACGTCGCCGTGTTCGTGAGGAAGTTCCAGCGGCACTCCTCACAGAACGGCGCGCCGCCCTCACGCGGCGTGCGGCACTGCGGGCACAGTTCGGGTGTGCCTGCCCCACCCTGCGGCGCCTGCGGCGGCGCCGGCTGCGGATAGCCGTAGCCGGCGGCCGGGGGCGGCGGAGGGGGCGGGGGCACGGCACCGGCCATGCGGTGACCGCAGACCTCGCACCAGTCGTCGGAACCCGACTGGTGTCCGTTCGGGCAGGTCGGCATGTCGGCGCTTCCCCCTCTCCTTCAAGTGCAAGCCGGGCTTGCGGTAGTGCGTGGGTGGTTTCTTCGATGATTACTTCTTGACGCGAACCGTCTTCGTCGACCGGGTCTCGAGAGTCATCTCGTCGGCCTCCGCGACCTTCGCCTTCAATCGAACAGTACCTTCCGCGGCGTCCACCACGTCCACCACCTTCGAAAGCAGCTTCGCCGTATCCGCGTTCCCAGAGAGCGCCGCGAGCTGCACCGCGCGGCCCAGCTTCGCGGTGGCCCCGTCCGCATCGCCCGACTTTCGGGCGTCGAGTCCCTGCTGGATGACTTGTGCCAGTTCCGCCTGGCCCGTGTAGTGGGCGACCTGCGGGTTGATGGACGTAGAGGCCACCATGTCGTCCGTCCACACCGCGCGGACGAGGCCCTGTGCCCCGGGCGCCACGGCCTGCGCCGAGCCGTCCGGCTGCGGGATCACCAGGGAGACGCGGGCCGCGAGCATCTCCTGGCCCAGCTCGGCGTTCGGGACCCGCACGCACACGTGGTAGTCGCGGGACTCGTCGCCCCAGGAGCCGGTGGGGTAGTCGCCCGCCCGCGGGCCCGCCTCGGTGCGGCGGTCCGTCAACTCCTCCATCGTGGGCGCCACTTGCTTCACGAACGCGACCTCGGAGCCGAGCGGCGTCCACAGCCGCAGGCTCACGTCCGCGACCTCCTTGCCCATCGCCGTCTCCATCATCTGCGTGAAGTCCTCGGCGAGATGGGCCGGGTCGGCAACGATGTCGGCGGTGCCGAGGAGGGCCGAGGCGATGCCCGTGACCTCCTTCACCTCCCAGTCCGTGCCGACGCCGCGGGCGTCGCAGGTGAACCGGCCCGCGCAGGCGTCCAGCGTGGCCCGCAGCTCGTCCGGCGACTCGTGCTCGTTGCGCCCGTCGGTGAGTAGGATGCCGTGCTTGATCGTGACGTCCGCCGACCCCAGGAGCGTGTCGGCCAGCCGCAGCCAGGTGCCGATCGCCGTGCCCCCGCCCGCCGACAGCTTGCGCAGCGCGTGCTTGGCCTGCCCGCGCGTGGTCGCGTCCGCGACGGCGAGACGGCCGCTGCCGGGGTAGACCTCCTTGGCCACGTGCGTGCCCGCGATCACCGCGAAGTGCACGCCGTCGCGCAGCGCGTCGATCGCGGCGGCCGAGGCCTCGCGCGCGCCCCGCATCTTGGTCGTCGGATAGTCCATGGAGCCGGAGCAGTCCACCATCAGCGCCACCGCGGCGTCCGGACCGCCGCCCGCCGCGCTGTAGAGGTGCGGCGCGCCGACCGCGCCGCCCACGGTGCCGCCCCCGGTCGAGGTCACCGTGACGATCGCGTTGACCTCGCGGCCGCCCTCCGGCAGGTACTCGTTCTGGTAGACCTCGACGCTGAACTGCGGAACGTGCGATTTCGAGAAATTGGCCATAATGTCAAGTCCCCCCTGAACAAGACCATTTGCCCGCTGTTCTCGCGGTTACGCCGATCCTGCCCCCGTCTGCGCCACGGGGAACGGCAGGACCGCCACTGTTACGTTGTCGTGGCCCCCGCCGTCGAGCGCGTGTCCGACGAGGACCTGCGCGCCGTGCAGCGGGCGGCGGGCGGCGTCGGTGGGCAGCACCCGGGCCATGTCGTCGGCGGACTCCGCGTAGTTCCACAGCCCGTCCGTGCAGACCACGATCACGCCGGGGCGGTCCGGCTTGAACGACGCGGTGTGCGGCTCCAGTTCGTACGCGTCCGCGCCGAGCCAGCCCGTGATCGCGTGCGCCCGCTCGTCCGCGTACGCCTCCGCCTCGCTCATCAGGCCCGCCGCCACCATCTGCGCGGCCCACGAGTCGTCCTCGGTGAGCCGGGCCGCGGGCGCCTCGCGGTCGTCGGGCACCCAGTAGGCGCGCGAGTCGCCGACCCAGCCGACGACGAGCAGCTCCTTGGTGACGACGGACGCGACGAACGTGCACGCCGGCGCGTTCTGGTGCGGCTTGTGCTCGCGGGCCGTCTCGGGCTCCTGCGCCAGCGCGTTGACCGCCTCCGCCGCCGCGACGATCGACTCGTGCATGGCCTGCTGCGGGTGCGTGCCGCGCGGCAGCGCCTCGTGCAGCGCCTCGTTGGCGGAGCGGGTCGCGGCGAGCGAGGCGTCGTCCGGGCGGGTCGCCGACGACACCCCGTCGCAGACCACGGCGACGACGGCCGCCGAGCCGTCGGGCAGCGCGGCGGAGGAGATCGCGAAGGCGTCCTCGTTCCTGTGGTGCCGCAGCCCCCGGTCGCTGACCGCGGCGACCGCGTCCAACTCCTGCTCCATGTGGTCCCGTTCGCGCGGCTGCGCGTGCCCGCAGTTCTCGCAGTAGCCGTCCGGGTCCACGTGCCCGGAGCGGCAGGCCACGCACAGCTTGGTGCCGGCCGCGGGCGTGGCGGCGTCCAGCTCCTCGGGCGTCGCGGTGCGCGGGTCGGGCGCCGCGAGCGGGAACCCGTCGTCGGCCTCCGGCCCGTCGAAGCGCACGGCGGTGGGGAGTTCGGAGCCGTCCGACGCCGTGCCCTGGAGGTCGGTCGGCAGGTGCTCCGGGGCGGGCACGTCCGAACTGTCCCGGTCCGGCGCGGTCGGCCACTCGACGGAAGCGGGCTCCTCGGCGGCGGCGTCCACCGCCGCGGGCCGCGGCGGGCCTCCGGCCGAGGAAAGGTCGTATCCGCACGCCCCGCAGAAGCGATCTGCCTCTTCCAGAGGCTCCTCGCAGCTGGGACACACTGACATAGCGGCCGCCTTGTGCGTCTGCGACATCCTCACACCCACGTCCGGGGGCGGTAGCGGTTGGCCCGCTCCACCAGTTCGATCCTCTCCTCGCCGCGCTGAGCGAGCCTGGCCAGGGTCCGGTACGAGCGCTCCAGACCGAGGCGGAGACCGCGCTCGTCCAGATCGCTGCCGAGAACCACCGTGCTCACGGGGCCCTGCGCAGGACCGGAACCCTGCCTACCGGAGAGTACCCAGTCCAGCGCCGTGCCGAGCACCTCGGTGGACAACTGCTCGCGGCGCACCGCGTCGAGGCCGAACGAGTCGAGCGCCTCGACCTGCCCCGCGGCGGCCGTCAGATCGCCCAGCAGCGGATCCCCGTTCACCCCCTGCGCCATGCGCCCCCGCAGCCGCGCCCGCACCGCGGCGACCCGCGCCGCCGTGTAGTGGATCGACGACTCGGGCACCGACTCCAGGGTGCGCACCGCGCCGCCCCGGTCACCGGAGGCGAGCTGCACGCGCGCGAGGCCGAACGCCGCGCTGACGTAACTCGGATCCGTCGACCACACCAGGCGGTAGTACTCCGCCGCGTTGTCGAGCTGGCCCAGCACCTCCGCGCACACGCCGAGCGCCAGCTTCGGTGCGGGCTCGCCGGGGAACGCGTCGTAGATCGCGTCGAAGGACAGCGCCGCGTTGGTGTGGTCGCCGGTCGCCAGCGCCGCGACGCCCCGGTACCAGACCACCCGCCAGTCGTCCGGATGGTCGGCCTCCAGGGCCGCCAGACCCCGGGCCGCCGAGTCGAGTTCGCCCATCTCCAGGCGGGCCCGCAGCTCCCGCAGGCGCAGTTCGAGGGAGCCCGTCGGCGCCGCGTGCAGGGCCGCGATCAGCTCGGCGGGGGCCGACGTCATCAGGCCCGCGAGGAACCCCGCGTTCGGGTCGCCGGGGTCCACGCGCGGCACCGGGAGCGCCAGCGCCGTGCCCTGTCCCTGCAACGGCTTGACGAGTTCGGCGGAGGACGGCGGCAGCGCGGGCTGCGGCGGCACGGCCGGCAGCGCCTGCCCCGCCCTCCGCCGCGTGCGCACGGGCGTCTGCCGCGCCCCGAGGGGTGACACCTCGCCCTCGAAGCGGCCGAACAACTCCGTGTCCGTGACCTTCACTTCGGGCCCGAACAGCGTCGACAGGGCGGGCCTCGGGCGGCCCGTCTGGAGCGCGACGACCTCGCGCAGCACCCCGGTCAGCTGCTCGGCCATCTCCTGCGCGGAGGCGAACCGGCGGGCCGGATCCGGGTCCGTGGCGCGCACCAGGAGCCGGTAGAACGACTCGTAACGGCGGAAGACCTCGATGTTGTCGGGGTCGGGCAGGGAGTCCACGAACACGTTCGTGTAGCCCTGGAAGTCGAAGGTGAGCAGGGCGAGCGTACGGGCCACGGTGTAGAGGTCCGAGGCGACCGACGGGCCCAGCTCCGCGACCTCCGGCGCCTGGAAGCCGACCGTGCCGTAGATCGCGGACTCGTCGTCGTCCATCCGGCGGACCGCGCCCATGTCGATGAGCTTGAGCTGGTCCTCGGTCTGGATCGCGTTGTCGACCTTGAAGTCGCAGTAGAGGAGGTTGCGGCTGTGCAGATGGCCGAGCGCCTCCAGCGCCTCGATGCCGTACGCGCACGCCTGCTCCACCGGCAGCGGGTCCCGCCGTCCCTGCGGAGTGCGCCGCTCGTTGGCGATCTCCTTCAGGGACTTGCCGCCGACGTACTCCATGACGATGTAGCCGTCCAGGGAGCCGGTGCGCGGGTCGAGGTGCTCGACGAAGTTGTAGATCCGCACGATGTTGGAGTGCTCGATCTCCGCCAGGAAGCGGCGCTCCGAGATCGCGGCGGCCATCGCGTCCTGGTCGCCCGTGTCGAGCAGGCCCTTGAGGACCACCCAGCGGTCGGACACGGCGCGGTCTATCGCCAGGTACACCCAGCCGAGGCCGCCGTGCGCGAGACAGCCCACGACCTCGTACTGGCCGTGCACGACGTCGCCCGCGTCCAGCTTCGGCACGAAGGAGTACGGGTGGCCGCACTTGGTGCAGAACCCTTCCGTCCGGCCCGGCCGGTCGCCGCGCGAACGGCCCACCGGGGCACCGCAGTCCGAGCGCGAGCAGAACCGCTTGCGCTCCGGCACCTCGGGGTGCTCCTGCACCATCGCGCGCGGGTCGGGGCGCGGCACGTCCGGCACCGAGACCAGGCCCACGCCGAGCCGCGCCCGGCCCGAACCGCTCGCGCCCGCCCCGGAGCTGCGCACCGACACCGACCGCGACGTCGAACTCCCCGACAGGGAGCGGGAGAGCCGGCCCGACACCGATCTGCGGGACTGCGAGGAGCGCGCCGAGGTCCGCGCCGACCGGGACGAGGACCGCGAGCCGGAGCTCTGCGAACCGCGGTGCCCGCCACCGGCGATGCCCGTCGGCGGCGACGCCACCATCCCGCTCGGCGACACCACCGGGGCGAGCCCGCACGTGTCGCAGTACAGCTCGCCGCCGCCCATGTCCTCGTACGACCCGGAACACCCGGGGCGCTGGCAGGACGACGCCGCGGCGGGCGCGGCCGGCGCGGCCGCGAGGGCCTGCGGACGGGCGGCGGGCCGGTGCGTGGCGGCGCTGTCCCCGGCGCCGAACCGCGGCCCGCCGACGACCGGCGAGCCGTTGCGCGCCGGGGTGGCGCCGGAGCCGGGGGGCGCGGCGCCCACGCCGGACGGGCCGCCGAACGTCGACGCGGCGCGCGGGTCGGCGACCGGCGATCCGTTCGGCGCCACGGTGGCGCCGGAGCCGCCGGAGGCCACCCCGCTGCCGGGCGTACCCGCCGCGCCGGACTCCTGCGCCCTGAGGCCGCACGTGTCGCAGTACAGCTCCCCGCCCATGTCCTCGTACGACCCCGTGCACCCGGGCCGCGTGCACCTGCCCGCCTCGACCACGACTACGACTCCCCCCTGTCCATGGGGGCGGCGAGCACATCTCTCGCCGCCCGCTGATATCTCAGCACCGCCGCCTCCGCCGCGCGCAGGTCGCAGGGCGCGCTCCACAGCATGCGCCGCGCCGCGTCGTACCGCTCCACTAGGAACGGATCCTCGGCGTAACCGAGCGTCGCCACCTTCGCCTTGTACGCGTCGAGCCGTCCGCGCAGCTCCGCGCGGACCGCCAGCGGCGCCGTCACGGCCGTCAACGACTCGCGGGCGCGCAGCAGTTCGTCCTCGGCCTTCGTCTCCAGCGACTCCAGGAGCGGCGACAGCCGGTTCCACTGGCCGTGCCTGCGGTACTCGGCGGCCGTCGCCAACTGCTCCTGGAGCACCGTCGGCGGGCCCGACACCGCGGGCACGTCCGACCCGGCTATCTTCGCCAGCACCTCACCGCGCGCCGAGCGCGCCTCGGCGAGCGTACGGTCCGCGCGCGACAGCACGTCCCGCAGCCGGCCGAGCCGCACCTCCGCGTCCTGCCGCACGCCCAGCACGGCCTCGATCTCGCGGCGCACGTCCTCCAGGGCGCGCGCCTCCCGGTCGTAGGCCGTGGTGTCGGGGCGGCCGCCGCCCGGCGCCGAACTCCCCGACGCCTTCTGCCAGTACGACAGCGGGTCGGAGACCACTTCCTCACGCATCCGGGCCAGGGACTTGGTGATCCGCTCCAGGTCGTCGCCCGCCGGGTGCTCCCCGGGGCGCACCCCCACGGAGTGCGCGAGCTGCCGGGTGCGGCCCAGCTCGGCGGCGAGCAGGTCGATCCGGGCGGGCAGCGCCGACCACACCGCGTCGGCGGCCACCACCATGTCGAGGGACGACGCGTACAGCGCGTTCATCCGGTCGACGAGCGCCGCCAGCGTGAACTGCTCGGACAGCTTGGCCGGTCCGGTGATCTCCGGTGAGGAGCCGCCCGCGCCCGGGTCGGAGGCGATCGTGACGGACTCGCCGCGCAGCAGCTCGGTCAGCTCCACCAGGTCGCCGCGGCTGGGGACACGGCGCCGCGAACGGACCTCGCGCGCCGTGCGCAGCGTCCCCGCGTACGCGTCGAAGTACGCCCACAACAGCGTGATCTCCTGCTCGGCCGAGGCCCAGCGCTCCCGCGTCGTCCCGGTCAGCCGGGCGCCCTCCAGGAGACGGCGCCCCGCGTGGTCCTGGAGGGCGAGCAGGGACGTCTCGATCGCCTCGTGCTCCGCGCCGAGCCGGGCCAGGGCACGGTCCACCTCGTCCCGGTCCAGCACCGGACCAGCGGGTCCCGCGACGCCCATCGATCACCTCTCGTTTCCCGAGTCCTGCTCAAGTCCCTGCCGTGCCGTGCTCCGTGCCGCGCGGGCGCCGCTACTTGTACTTCGGTGCGGGCGGGCCGTCGGACGCTCCGAGCGCCGGCTTCAGCCACTTGTCGTAACTGTCCTTCCAGCCGCCGTCCTTGCGGTAGTCCTCCAGGACCCGGTTGACCCTGCGCACCAGGTCGTCCGCGCCCTTCTTCATGGCGACGCCGTAGTACTCCTCGGTGTACGGCTCGCCCTTGAGCTGCACCGTCGGGTCCTGCGCGGCCTGGCTCGCGGCGAGCGCGCCGTCGGTGACCACCGCGTCGACCTCGCCGAGCTGGAGCCGCACCAGGCAGTCCAGCTGGTTCGGCACCGTCGTGGAGATGTCGGTGCTCTGCGGCAGCCCGCCGTCGTCGACGGACTTCTTCTTGGCCTCCCGCAGCGACTCCTCGGCGGTGGAACCCGCCGCCGTGCAGATCCGTTTGTCCGCGAGCGTCGGCCCGTACCCCTCGATGTCCGAGGTCTTGGGGGCGAGCACCTGCTGGCCGGTCTGGAAGTAGCCGGTGGAGAACGTGACGTCCTCGAGGCGCTCGCAGCTGATGGTCATCGTGCGCACCACCATGTCGACGTCGCCGCGCTGGATCGCCGGGATCCGCTCGTTGGTGGGGATGGCGCGGAACCGGATCGCGTCCCTGTCGCCGAGGATGTCGCCCGCGATCTCGTGGGCGAGATCGATGTCGAAGCCCTCCAACTCGTTCTTCTTCGACGTGCTGTTGGGGTCCCGGTAGCCCCAGCGGTAGCTGTTCTGGTCGACGCCGACCGAGAGGTAGCCGCGCTCCTTGATCGCCCGGACCGCCTCGCCGCTCTCGCTGCCCGAGGGGGACAGGCTGCGCTCCGGCTCCCTGCCCTTCACCGACGGGTCGCAGGCCGCGGCCCTGGCCGGCTGTCCCTCGGCGACGCCGCCCGGCACATAGCCGGTGCCGCCGTCGCCCGCGGGGCGCGCCTGCGTCGTCACCGGGAGCACCAGCGCGAACACGGCCGTGAGGGCGCAGGCCACCGCCATGCCCGCCACGCCGCCCCAGCCGCGCAGGGTCACCCTCCGCGTCGTCCTTCGCTCGTCGTTCATCGCCGCACCCCCTCTCACCGGTACTCCGAAAGCCTGCGCCCGATACCGAGCACCGCGCCGCCCGCGGCGAGCACCGCCAGCACGGCGGCGCCCACGGGCAGTCCGGTCATCGCGTCACGGCCTCCGCTCGCCTCGGTGCTGAACTGACGCTGCTCGTGCTGGAGGGCCGTGTCGAGATTCGTGTCCACCAGATCGAAGCACTCACCCGTCGGCTTGTCCTGCTTCGAACCGATGATCTTGTCGAGGGCGCCCTGGTAGTTGCCCGAGTCGTCCTGCTCGCGGGCGTCCTTGTGGCGTTTCTGCCACTCCTGCATGCTCGCGTTCGCCTTGGTCACGGGCGCGCGGCCGGTGTCGTCGCCCTCGTCGTCGGCGAGCGCGTGCGCGGCGGTCAGCTTGGTCGCGAGTGCCTTCATCTGCTTCTGGAAGTCGACGTCGTACTTGTCCTTGGTCTCGCCGTTCACGGAGACGGTCTCGGCGCCGCGGCTGACGAGCGTCAGGTTCTCGCTGCCGCGCGCCTTCAGGGACGCGATGCTCGCGTCGTGCAGCACGTTCAGGGACCGTACGCCATGGTCGTAGGACGCACTGAGTCCGCTGCGCGCGACGGTGTGTCCCACGACGAGCCAGAGCAGCACCACCGTCGACGCGGCGGTGGCGGCGAGCAGCCCCTGGTTGAACACCCGGTTCGTACGACGGTAGTTGCGCCGCTGCGCCCAGGCGAGACCCGCGAGGGCGAGGACGCCGAGGGCGATGGCGATCCACGGGTAGGGCGTCGCCGCGTCGTAGTCGCTGCGCAGCCGCTGGTTCTCCGTCTTGTAGAGGTCCTCGGCCTTCGGGAGCATCTCGGTCTGCATCTTCTCGTTCGCGTACCGCAGATACGCGCCGCCCAGCGGGAAACCCTGCCGGTTGTTGGCACGGGCCCGCTCGATGAGGCCCTTGTACTGCGGCAGCAGCCGGTTCAGCTCCGCGATCGTCCGGGCCGACCGGGTGTCGGGGTCGGTGCTGGTCGCCGCGGTCACCAGCTTCGCCGCCGCGTTCCTGATGTCCCGCTCGTACCGGTCGCGCACCGCCGCCGGCTCCTGGCCCCCCGCCAGGAAGCCGCTGGACGCCGCCGTGTTGGCGTCGGCGAGCGAGCGGTAGATGTCGGCCGCGTCGGCGCTCAGCGGCTGGCTGGAGTGCAGCACGTCGTCCGCGGCCGTCGAACGGTCCGTCATCTGCCACGCCGTCGTCGCCCCGAACGCCACGACGAGCAGCGCGAGTACGGCCCCGATGATGCGCAGCCGCCCCGGCTCGGTCGTGGCCGCCGCCTTCAGCCGGTCGACGCCTTCCGCCCAGGCGGTACGCCGCTTCGGCTCGGGCGGACCGGGTGGCGGCCCGCCCCGCTGCGCCTGCGGTGGCACGCCCGGAATCGACGGCGCGGCGGCGGGACGCTCCGGTGGCGCCACGCTCCCGTTCGACGGGTATGTCACTTCGACCCTCCCCCATGGTCGTACGTCGGTCGCAAGTATCGCTGCCGCGACCGACATCCGCACAGGCATTGACTGGATCATGTGCGGAACGCACGGACCGCGCGCACGCGTGGCCCCGAATCAGAACACGTGCCCGCACGCCCGTCGGTTCCCTGGTGGGAGCCCGTGGATCAGCTCACCGAACTCGAACAACAGCTCCATCCCGTGTGACAGGCTCTCCCCGTGGATCCCTTGCGCGCGAACGACCCCCAAGTCATCGGAACGTACGCCCTGTTGAGCAGGCTCGGCGCGGGCGGCATGGGACAGGTGTATCTGGGGAGGTCGCCCGGCGGGCGGCTCGTGGCGATCAAGGTGATCCGCGACGAGATCACCGACCACCCCGAGGCGCTGGCGCGCTTCAGACGGGAGGTCGACACGGTGCGCGCGGTGCGCAGCGCCTACACCGCGAGCCTCATCGACGCCTCGCTCGACGCGGCCCCGTACTGGCTGGCCACCGAGTACGTGGCGGGCCCCACCCTCGCCAGGGCCGTCGGCGCGCAGGGACCGCTGCCCGCCGCCACGTGCGTGGCGCTCGGCGCCGCGCTCGCCGAGGGGCTCGCGGCCGTGCACGCCTACGAGGTCACCCACCGGGACCTGAAGCCGCAGAACGTGATCCTGGCCGCGCAGGGCCCCCAGTTGATCGACTTCGGGATCGCCAGGGGCGCCGCCCAGACCGCCCTGACCGACCCCGGCGGCACCCCGGGCACCCCCGGCTTCACCGCGCCCGAGGTGCTGATGGGCCGCGCATCGGGCCCCGCCGCCGACGTGTTCGCCCTGGGCGCGACCCTCGCGTACGCCGCCACCGGCAGGCCCCCGTTCGGCTCGGGCGAACCCGCCGGGGTGAGCTACCGCGCGGTGCACGAGCCGATCGACCTCGCGGGGGTGCCCGAGCCGCTCGGCGGACTCGTCGAGGCCTGCGTCGCCAAGGACCCGGCCAGGCGGCCCACGCCCGCCGAGGTGATCGCCCGCTGCTCCGTGCGCACCGCGCTCGTCGAGGACCCGGCGTACGCGGCGCTCGTCGGCCCCGGTGAACCGGTCCCCACGGGGCCCGCGCCCGCGGCGCCGACGCCCACGCAGCCCGGCCCGCACGCGCTGCCCACCCAGGGCGCCCCGGCGCCGTACGGCTACACGCCCACGTATCTGCCGCCCGCCCCCGCCTCCCGCCGCAGGGGCTGGATCCTGGGCACGTCGGCCGGGCTCGGCGCGGCGGCGCTGGGCGTGGCGGCGGTGCTGATCGCGCAGAACCTCATGGGCGGCGACGGCGATCCGGACGCGCGCGGCGGGGGCGGCGGGAAGCCGACCGGGTCGTCGAGCGCGTCGCGGCCGTCGTCGCCGAGCGCCTCGGCGTCCCCGGCGAAGGACCGGCCGAAGTACATCGACAACAACCGCATCAGCCGCGACTACTGGACGGCCGACGACAGCGAACAGGGCGGCGCGTGCAACATGCCCGCCGAGGAGCGGTACGAGAACTTCCAGACGACCGTGGAGCCCGACCGCGCGACCGGAGAGGTGGAGGTGGCCTTCCGCGACAAGTACGCCCCGCAGGGCGAGAAGGGGCACAAGCCCTACTACGTCGCGGCCGCCGTGAAGCCCCCGCACGACATCGACCCGGACACCGGCAAGCCGTACGACCTGGGGGAGGGGCGCACGACGCAGAACCTCCAGATCGGTTACTCGTCCGTGCCCGTCGACCTGTACGACGTGCCGGTGAAGGGCGATGACCCGCTGATCGGGCAGGCCCGGCTCACCTACCCCGACGACTTCGAGTCGTGGGTCGAGGGCAAGCGGGTCGCCGACAAGGGCATTCCCCTCGGCAACGACCCGGGCGACTGGACCGTGCTGTTCTTCCATGTGAAGAACGACCCGTCCGACTACACCCTCATCGGGTGCAGCGGCTTCACCTGGCCGCGCTGAAGAACTCCCGCACGCGCGCGTGCACCCGCGGCGGGGCGCCCACCGCGTCGAGGCCGAGGAGCGCCGCCCCCAGCACCGGGCGTTCCGCCACCACGCAGGGCACCGCGCGCGGTGCCCTCGCGGCCAGCGACGCGGCGATCCGGTCGTTCAGTCGCGGATGGCGGGCCGCCAGCACGCTGCCACCGAGGAGGACCGGGACCTCCGCCTCCAGCAGGTCGAGGCGGCGCAGCGCCACCGTCGCCATCGCCACGACCTCGTCGGCCATCCGGTCGACCAGGGAGCGGGCCACCGGGTCGCCGGACGCCGCCGTGGCGAAGAGGACCGGGGTGAGTTCGTGGCGGCGGGCCGACGGGATGCGGCCCAGGTGCAGCGCCTCGATCAGGGCGTACATGGAGCCGAGGCCGAAGTGGGCGGGCAGGTCGCGTGCCAGGGCCGTGGGGTCGCCGCGGCCGTCCTCCGCGCGGGCGGCGAACCAGAGGGCCTCCTCGGCGAGGCCGCCACCGCCGCCCCAGTCGCCCGAGAGCCGGCCGATCGCGGGAAAGCGGGCCGTGCGGCCGTCGGGGAGCATGCCCGCGCAGTTGACGCCCGCCCCGCAGACCACGGCGACGCCGCGCGGTTCCGCGTCCTCCAGGAGCCCGGCGCGCAGCACGGCGAAGGTGTCGTTGCGGACGTCGACCCGCGATCCCCAGCGGCGGGCGGTCAGGGCCTGCGCCAACTCCCGCTCCTCCACCGGGAGATCGGCGTTCGCGAGGCAGGCCGAGACGTGGTCGACCGCGGCCACGCCCGCCTGTGCGAACGCCCGGTCGACCGCCTCCGCCAGGACGTCCACGGCCGGTTCGGCGTTCGACCGGTGCGGCTGGAAGCCGCCGCCGCGGGCCGTGCCGAGGACGGTGCCGTCGGCGGCGACCACCGCGACGTCCGTCTTGCTGTTCCCCGCGTCGACGGCGAGGACGGTCATGCCCACGCGAGGTGCTCCCGGTTGTGCGCGATCAGTTCGTCCGTGAGGCGGTCGGCGTACTCGGCCTGGCCGATCAGCGGGTGGGAGAGGAGCGCCGTGAAGACGCGGTCCCGGCCGCCCTTGAGGGCCGCCTCCAGGGCGAGGTCCTCGTACGCCGTGACGTTCGCGATCAGGCCCGCGTACAGGGGGTTGAGCGTCGGCACGGGCAGCGGCTTCGCGCCCTTCGCGTCGACCGCGGTCTGGACCTCGATCACCGCGTCGTCGGGGAGGAAGGGGAGCGTGCCGTTGTTGTACGTGTTCACCACCTGGTAAGGGGAGCCCCCGCCGCCGAGGAGCGACGCGGCCAGGTCGACCGCCGCCTCGCTGTAGAACGCGCCGCCCCGCTTGGCGAGCAGCTCGGGCTTCTCGTCGAGCGCCGGATCGCCGTACATGGCCAGCAACTCGCGCTCCATCTGCGCCACTTGGGCGGCGCGGGACGGCTTGGTGCGCAGCTCCCGTACGACCGCGTCGTGCTGGTAGTAGTAGCGCAGGTAGTAGGACGGGACGACGCCGAGGCGGTCGACGAGGGTGCGCGGCATGTGCAGGTCCTCGGCGACGGCGTCGCCGTGCGCGGCGAGCAGGCGCGGCAGCACGTCCTCGCCGCCGGGGCCGCCCAGGCGCACACCCAGCTCCCACGTGAGGTGGTTGAGGCCGACGTGGTCCAGGTGCACCTGTGCGGGAGGCACGTCGAGCAGCCTGGCGAACTTGCGCTGGAAGCCGATCGCCACGTTGCACAGGCCGACGGCCCTGTGCCCGGCCTGGAGCAGCGCGCGCGTCACGATGCCGACCGGGTTGGTGAAGTCGATGATCCAGGCGTCCGGGTTGGCGCGGCGCACGCGTGCGGCGATGTCGAGGACGACGGGCACGGTCCGCAGCGCCTTCGCGAGGCCGCCCGCACCGGTCGTCTCCTGTCCGACGCAGCCGCACTCCAGCGGCCACGTCTCGTCCTGGTTCCGGGCGGCCTGCCCGCCGACGCGCAGCTGGAGCAGGACCGCGTCGGCGTCGGCGACGCCCGCGTCCACGTCGGACGTCGTCCGTATGACGCCGGGGTGGCCCTGCTTGGCGAAGATGCGGCGGGCGAGGCCGCCGACGAGTTCCAGGCGGTCGGCCGCCGGGTCGACGAGGACCAGCTCCTCGATCGGCAGCGTGTCCCGCAGCCGCGCGAATCCGTCGATGAGTTCGGGTGTGTAGGTCGATCCTCCGCCGACCACGGCGAGCTTCATGCACCGGTTCCTTCTGTGGAAGTGGGCGTACGTCAGCCGTACGCGCGGGTTCAGGCGTTGCTCGTGTCGAAGACGCGGGCGCGGGCCCGGTCGAGGGCGGCGCTCAGGGCCCCGGTGAGGACGGGGTCGTCCGTGAGGCCGCTGAGGCGGAGCAGGGGGAGGGGCAGGGCGAGCCCGGTGAGCCGTTCCTCCACCCGGTCGCGCAGCGCCTCGCCGCCCGCCCTGGCCACCTGCCCGGACAGCACGACGAGGGCTGGGTCGACGACCGCGACCACCGCGGCGAGCCCGGTCGCGAGCCGCAGGGCCACCTCGTCCAGGACCCGGCCGTCGCCCATCGCCTCGCCCAAGTCCTCCACGCCACCCGCGAGTTCACGGACCGCGGCGGCCGCGACGAGGCTCTGCAGGCCGCCGCCCCCGTCCGCGCGGGCCACCGCGTCGGAGCCGCCGCGCGCCAGGGGAGCGCCGGGCAGGGGCATGTAGCCGATCTCCCCGGCGCCGCCGGTCGCCCCGCGCAGCGGCCTCCCGCCGAGCACGATCGCGGCGCCGACGCCCTCGTCGACGTAGGCGAGCACGAAGTCGTCGTGGCCCCGCGCGGCGCCCTCGTGCCGCTCGGCGACCGCCGCGAGGTTGACGTCGTTCTCGATGGTGACGGGCGTGCCGAGCACCCGGGCGAGGTCGTCGCGCAGCGTGCGGGAGTGCCAGCCCGGCAGGTGCGGGGCGTAGCGGAGCAGGCCGGTGCCCGGGTCGATGGCGCCGGGGGTGCCGATGACCGTGGCGGTCAGGTCGCCGCGCCCGAGCCCCGCTTGGCGCAGCGCCCCGTCGACGGCCTCGGCGACGAGCTGCGCGGTGCGGTGCCGGGCGTCCTCGCCGACGGCGTCGGCCTCGACGCGGCAGCGGCCGCGCTCGGTGCCGGTGATGTCGGCGACGACGGCGGTGAGGCCGGCCGGTCCTGCGGACAGGGCGGCGACGTGCGCGGCGCCGGGGGCGATCTCGTAGAGCAGGGCGTTGGGTCCGGGGCGGCCGGTCTGGCTGCCGGTGGTGCGGACGAGCCCGGCGGCTTCGAGGCGGCCGAGGAGCTGGGAGGCCGTCGGCTTGGACAGGCCGGTCAGCTCGCCGATCCGGGTGCGGGTGAGCGGGCCGTGGGCGACGAGGAGGTCGAGCGCGGCGCGGTCGTTCATGGCGCGCAGGTCGCGGGGGGTGGCGGCCACTGCGGGGTTCCCGTCTCCTCGGACCGTGACTGTTAGGAAGGTTTCCTATCAGAGTGCGAGGACGGTAAGGCGCCCGTGCGGAGGACGTCAAGAGGAGGGGAGGGGTCACGCACCCGCAGTGCGCGACCCCTCCCTCGGGCGGTCGGGGAGGGCGGGACGACGAAGGCCCGGATCGGCGTCAGGCTGAGATGCCTTCGATCCGGGCCAGCGCCTCGTCCGCGCCGAACGGCTGCAAATACGGCAGCCAGCGCGGATCCCGGTGTCCGGTCCCGATGATGCGCCACGCGAGACCCGTCGGCGGAGCCGGCGCGTGGCGCAGCCGCCAGCCGATCTCCACGAGGTGACGGTCGGCCTTCACATGGTTGCAGCGGCGGCACGACGCCACCACGTTCTCCCAGGCGTGCTGACCCCCGCGACTGCGCGGGATCACGTGGTCGACGCTGGTTGCGACGCCACCGCAGTACATGCACCGGCCGCCGTCACGGGCGAACAGTGCGCGTCGGGTCAGAGGAACGGGCCCCCGGTAGGGAACCCGGACGAAACGCTTGAGCCGGACGACGCTGGGAGCGGCGACAGTACGTGTTGCGCTGTGCATGAAGGCGCCGGACTCCTCGAGGCACGTGGCCTTGTTCTCGAGGACGAGTACGAGCGCGCGGCGGAGCGGTACGACGCCGAGGGGCTCGTACGACGCGTTGAGGACCAGGACATGCGGCACGGATGCCTCCTTGTACGCCGGCGGCGCGTGGCTCGCGCCGGGACGATCTCCCAGCCAGTCTCCCCTCATGGCTGGTCATGGCGCCACCATGTCCACGTAACGGGCTGGGAGTGTTTTCGACCACAGGCACTTCCTGCCCGGTCCGGAGCGTCCGGAGACCCAAGGCCCGCGGGGCGGCCCGGAGTGAGCACGGTCTCTCCCTGGAACATCACGACGATCCACACACAATGCCCCGTTAGTGTGGTGGATCTGCCCGCTCCTGTCCCCGAGCACTGTCCCGAGGCGGGCAGATGGCTACGCCTGGAGGTACCTGCCGTGATCTTGTCCGTCCTGTCGGCCACGGGGGCGAGCGATGCCTCGTCCGACCCCGCGAAACCCACCCTCAAGGACGCCCAGGAGCAGGCCGGGCAGGCCGCCAGCTGGGTCGAGCAGAACTGGTCGGCCTGGCTGAGCGTCGGTCTGCGGATCCTGCTGATCGTCGTCATCGCCTTCGTGCTGCGCGCCGTGATACGCCGCACCATCACCAAGTTCGTCGCCCGAATGAACCGCAGGAGCGAGACCGGCGCGACCTCCGCGCTCGGCGGACTCCTCGTGAACGTGGAGCGCCGGCGGCAGCGCTCGGAGGCCATCGGCAGCGTGCTGCGCTCGGTGGCCTCGTTCCTGATCCTGGGCACCGCGGCGCTGATGGTGCTCGGCGCCTTCAAGATCAACCTCGCGCCGCTGCTCGCCTCCGCCGGTGTCGCCGGTGTCGCGATCGGTTTCGGCGCGCGCAACCTCGTGACCGACTTCCTCTCCGGCGTCTTCATGATCCTGGAGGACCAGTACGGCGTAGGCGACACGATCGACGCGGGCGTCGCGTCCGGTGAGGTCATCGAGGTCGGCCTGCGCGTCACGAAGCTGCGGGGCGAAGAGGGCGAGATCTGGTACGTGCGCAACGGCGAGGTCAAGCGGATCGGCAACCTCTCCCAGGGCTGGTCCACCGCCGCCGTCGACGTCACCGTCCGCGCCGACGAGGACCTCGACAAGGTGCGGGCGACGCTGACCGAGGTCGCCGAGGAGATGAGCAAGTCCGAGCCGTGGAACGAGATGCTGTGGGGACCGGTCGAGGTGCTCGGCCTGGACAGCGTGCTGCTCGACTCCATGGTGGTCGGCGTCTCCGCCAAGACCATGCCCGGCAAGTCCCTGACCATCGCGCGCGAACTGCGCTGGCGCATCAAGCAGGCCTTCGACGCGGCGGGCATCCGCATCGTCGGCGGCATCCCGCTCCAGCCGGAGGGCGAGCCCCCGGCCGACCCGACGGCCGGCGTGTCGGCCCCCTCGGCGTACGCGTCGACGACGTCCCCGCAGTCCCTGGCGGCGTCGCCGATACCGCCGACGAATCTGTCGAAGTAGCGACCGGGGCTACGGAGAACGGGGGCGCGGGAGGAACCTCCCGCGCCCCCGTTCTCCGTGTCCGGTGCCGTCACGCCACCCTGAGGTGCGCCGGGTCGGCCGAGCGGCGCAGCAGCGGCAGGGCCAGGGCCGCCGCCAGCAGACAGGCGGCGAGGACGCCGACCGGGACGAGGAGCGGCAGCGCCCAGGGGACGGGCCGGTGCGTGAGCGTGGCGTACGCCGTGTGGACCGCCGTTCCGCCGACGGTCGCCAGGACGAGAGCAGGTGCCAGCGGAAGCCCCGTCTCCAGGAGCAGCGACCTGGTCAGGGTCCGGC
This sequence comes from Streptomyces sp. BYX5S, assembly GCF_054724165.1. Classification (NCBI taxonomy): domain Bacteria; kingdom Bacillati; phylum Actinomycetota; class Actinomycetes; order Kitasatosporales; family Streptomycetaceae; genus Streptomyces; species Streptomyces sp. BYX5S. The sequence goes on from NZ_CM138829.1 coordinate 1,141,652, forward strand.
GCGGCACCCCGGTCGCGACCTGCGCGGCGAGCGCCCGGCGGCGCGAGGCCAGGGACTCGCCGGTGCCGACGGCGAGCGCCGACAGGCTGATCAGCAGGGCGATCAGGACGGCGACGGCGGTGAGGTTCAGTCCGTACGCGTAGTAGCCGACGTTCTGGGGCTCGCCGGTCTCGGCCGCGTTCGCCGCCACCTGACCGAGCAGGATCTCCCGGATCCCGGCCAGGCCGACGCCGACGACGGTGACCAGGATGACGGCCGCGTGGCTGCGGGCCGCCGACCACGCGTCCTCCTGCAACCGGTGCGCGGCGAGCAGTACCGCGGGTCGTTCGGTGCGCGGGGCGAGCCGCCGTCCGACGATCCGGGCGGACGTCCCCGCGACCCAGACGGCGCCCGCCCCGCTCAGGACGACGGCGCCGACGACGAACAGCGGCAGCGAGGAGAGGGAGCCGAAGCTCGCGCGGGACAGCACCAGACCCGCTCCGAGCGCGACGAGCAGGACCGGCAGCAGCAGCCCGACGACGAGTCCCGGCCCCCGCTCCGCCCGCTGCCGCCGTACGTGACCCAGCGGCGAGGCGATGATCCGGCGCAGGGCCACCGCGCTCACCAGGACGCCCAGTACGGGCACCGCGAGCACCACGCCGACGGCGCCCGCCCACGCCAGGGGGTCGGCCGCCCGGCCCAGGTTCAGCCCGGCGACGGCGAACACCACGAACCCGGCGAGCGACCCCGCCAGGCACGCGAGCCCCGCTTCCAGGGCCGCGATCCGCCGCACCTGCCTCGGGCCCGCCCCGGAGAGCCGCAGCCCGGCGAGCCGCCGGTCGCGGTGGACCGCGCCGATCCGGGCGCACTGCCCGAGGAAACCGAGCACCGGGACGAGGAGCAGGAACAGACCGGCGACGACCCCCTGCCGCGTGCCCGGCCGGTCTAACAGGCCGTTCCCATAGGGAAACCAGACCTGGCCGCGGACGCTCGCGAGGGCCACGGCCGCGCACGCGAACCCCGTCGCCGCGGCCGCGCCGAGCGCCGTGAACGCCGCCCGCCGCCGCTCCAGGCGGTCCGCGCCGCGGGTCAGCAGCCAGGCGAGACGCAGATCGGAGGAAACGCTCACCGGGTCACCGCCACGGCGGGCACGGAGGTCTCCTGCACTTCCCCGTCGCGCAGGCACACCTCCCGGTCCGCGTAGGCCGCCACCTGTGCCTCGTGCGTCACCAGGACCACGGCCGTGTGCGTCTCCCGGGACGCGTGGACGAGCGATGTGAGGACCTGTTCGGTGGCGAGCGAGTCGAGGGCGCCGGTCGGCTCGTCGGCGAAGACGATCCGCGGACCGGTCACCAACGCGCGTGCGAGCGCCACGCGTTGGCTCTGTCCACCGCTCATCTCGCCGAGCCGCGCGTCGCCCTTGTCGCGGACGCCGAACCGGTCCAGCCACGCGTCCGCCTCGGCGCGCGCCGCCGCGCGCGGCCGGCCCGCGAGCAGCAGGGGCAGGGCGACGTTGTCGACGGCGTTCAACTCCGGTATGAGCTGGCCGAACTGGAAGACGATGCCGAACTCGGTACGGCGCAGCTCGCTGAGCCGCTCCTCGTCGAAACGGTCGAGCCGCTCGCCGCCGTACGTCACCGACCCCTGGTCGGGGCGCACGATGCCGGCCATGCAGTGCAGCAGCGTCGACTTCCCGCTGCCGCTGGCGCCCGTGACGGCGAGGATCTCTCCGGGCCGGACGTCGACACCGGCGCCGCGGAGCGCGGGTGTTCTGCCGTAGGACTTGGTGAGCCCCTCGGCGGTGAGAAGTGTGCTCATGCTGCGGTGACCTCCGCGGTCAGGGTGGCGAGCCGGGCCGCGGTGGTGGTCATCCAGCGCAGGTCGGCGTCGAGGTGGACGAGGGCGTAGTCGGCGGAGAGAACGGTGGTGAGGTCGGCGGCCGGATCGCTCTTCACGGCGGTGAGTTCGCGCATCCGGGCCATGTGCGCGGCCCGCTGGCGCAGCAGATGGGCGGCGGGGTCCGCGCCCTGGTCGGCGACCAGGATGGAGACGACGACCTTGGCGAAGATCTCGTTGGCGACGTGCGGCGCGGGCGGGGTGATCTCCCCGGCCCAGCCCAGGAGTTCGCTTCTGCCCCGGTCCGTCGACCGGTAGAGAGTGCGCTCGGGGCCGCCGTCGGAGTCGGTGCCCTCGACCTCCACCAGGTGGTCGCGGACCAGTCGTTGCAGGGTCGTGTAGACCTGCGCGTAGGCGAGGGGGCGGGCCTGCGGGAAGCGTTCGTCGTGCCGTCGCTTGAGGTCGTAGCCGTGCCGTGGACCGTCGGCGAGCAGCCCCAGCAGGACATGGCGGGTGCTCATGGGCTCAGTATGTACGGCGTATATGTATCGAGTACATAGTGAAGTGCGGGGCGGGACAAGTAGTGGTCCGGATTCCGTTTGCCGCCCCGCCCGGAGGGGTCAGTCCCGGTCGTCCCCCGCCACCCCGTACGCCCCCACCGACCACAACGAGAACCCGTACTGCGTGGCCCTCTTGTCGCCCACGACGCGGATGAAGCGGACGTCCTTCGCGTCCATGCGGACGGACTCGCGGCCGCCCTGGCCGTCGCGGACGGTCGCCGCCGTGCGCCAGGTGCGGCCGTCGCTCGACGTCTGGATGCGGTAGTGCTCGGCGTAGGCGTCCTGCCAGTGGAGGGTGACCAGGCCGAGGCGGGTGGGTTCGGTGAGCTTCACCTGCCACCACTCGCCGTTCTTGGCGGGGGAGGACCAACGCGTCGCCGACCTGCCGTCGTTGGCGTCGGCGGCCGGGAAGTCGGGGGTCTCGTCCGCCGAGGAGGAGGCCGTGCCGGAGCGGGCCAGGTCGGGGCCCGCCGTGCGCGGATAGGCGCGGACCGCGAGGGTGCGGGTCTCGTCGCCGAAGCGGAGGGTCACGTCGTACGTGCCCGCGGGGGTGGACGACGGGACCGTCACCTTCACCGGCACGTCCACCTTCGTGCCGCGCGGGAGTTCGGAGCGGTGCGGCACCTCGACCTTGATGCCGTGCGGGGCCTTCGCCGTCAGGCTGCCCCGGACGTCCTCCGGCTGCCGCGCCGTCAGATGCGCCGTCAACTCCCGTGCGCCGCCGCCGATCTCCGCGTCGGTCTCCGTGCGGGCCAGCGACAGGGAGGCCGAGGGGGAGTCCGCGTACCAGGGGACGACGTGGGCGACCGCGTCGGCGTCCGCGCCCCGTACCCGTACCGCGTCCGCCCGCGTGTTCTTCGCCGCGAGTTCCGTGAAGCCGCCCGCCGCGAGCGTGCCGATCCGCTGCCAGCCCTCACCGGGCACGTGGACCTCCACCGTGCCCGCCGTGCCCGGGTCGGCGAGGACCGTGACCGTGGACAGGGCGCGGGTGCGCGGGAGTTCGGCCGTCGTGCCCTTCGCCGCGTCGTCCCGGTCCGTGCCCGACCAGGACGCGAACTCCGTCGCCGCCCGCTTCAGGAACGGGGCGAGGACCCCCTTGCCGACCGTGACGTGCGACTTCTCCAGCTCGTCGCGGAGGTCCGCCAGGCGGCGCGCCGCCTTCCACGCCGCCGCCTTGTCGCCGCGGCCCGCCGCCTCCAGCATGTCGACCGCGGCCTCGCCCGCCTGCCCGTACCGGCCCAACTTGTCCGCCCAGGGCCGCACTTCGGCGTCGAGGGACGTGCCGTCGAGGTCCGACGGGGTGCGGCGCATCTGCGTGAACGCGTCCCGCAGGGCGGCCGCCGCCTTCTTGTTGACCGCCGCGTCCTTCGTCGTACGCGCCTTCCAGAACGCCGACAGCAGGGGCTTCAGATACGCCGACTCGTCCGCGCCGAGTACCGACGACGCGTCGTTGCCCGCCAGCGCCGTCAGCGCGGCCTCCGTCCGCGCGTCGCCGTCCGCCAGGTCGTCGATCGCGGCCCGCCAGGACTCCTGCGCCCGGTAGTCGCGCGGGTTCCAGGCGTAGTCCGCGGTCGTGAACAGCGGGATGCGGGAGGCCTCCGGCTGCTCCGCCGCCGTCGCCAGGACGGCCGCCGAACCCGAGGCCACCGCCGGCTCCCGGCCCGTGTACGGGCCGAGGAAGATACGGTCCTGCGCGTAGTCGTTGACCGGGTAGTTGTCCATCGTGAGGAGTCGGTGGCCGCCGCCGAACGCGCTCTGCACCCCCGCCAGTTCACCACCGGTGATCGTGCGCGGCACCACGCCGACACCCGTCCACGCGACCTCCACCGCGTCGTCCAGGTCGCGGGCCAGCGCCGAGCGGTACTCCGTCCTGCCGTCCTGGTAGTACTCGGTCGGCATCAGCGACAGCGGCCCGGCGCCGGGGTGCCGCTCGGCCAGGTGCTTCGCCACCGCGTTCGCGACCTTCGCCTGCGCCTTCGCCGCGGCGTCCGGACCCGAGCCGAACTCCCGCGCGTCCGCCGCGCAGTGCCACTCGCTGTACGACACGTCCTGGAACTGGAGCTGGAAGGCCCGCACCCCGAGCGCCCACATCGCGTCCAGCTTGCGGTTGAGGGCCTTGATGTCGTCCGGCGACGACATGCACATCGCCTGCCCGGGAGCGACCGCCCAGCCGAGCGTCACATGGTTGGCGCGGGCCCGCTCGGCCAGCTCCCGGAAGTCGGCGCGCTGCGCGGCCGGGTACGGCTCGCGCCAGCGGGCCTGGCGGTACAGGTCGTCGCCCGGCGCGTACAGGTACCGGTTCTGCTTGGTGCGGCCCATGAAGTCGAGCTGCTCCAGACGCTGCTCCGTCGTCCACGGAGTGCCGTAGAAACCCTCCGTCAGACCGCGCACCACCGTGCCCGGCCAGTCCCGTACGACGACGCCCGCGACCGTCCGCCCGTCGATCAGCTGCCGGAACGTCTGCGCCGCGTGGAACAGCCCGTCGTCCCCGATGCCCTCGATGGCGACGGTCGGCCGACCCGCCGCGCGCCCCACGGCCAGCCGGTAGCCGCCGGACGGCAGATCGCCGCGCGCGCTGGCGCCCATGCCGCGCAGCGCCGAGTCCAGCGGGCCGCCCTTGGGCTCCGACCGGCCCGCGCGGGAGCCGGGGCGGAAGTCGCCCGCGCCGGCCCCGGCCCGCGGGGACTCGGTGCCGATCCGCACGACGAGCCGCGCGTCACGGGGCACGTCGGTCTCGGAGCGCACCTGCTCGACGCGCTGGGCCCCGGCGCCCTGAAGCGCCTGGCGCAGCGCGTCCACGGCGTACCCGTCGGAGCCCGGCGGCGCCACCAGCGTCACCACGTCGGGGACCGTGACCCCGTCCGTCTCGTCGGACGCCTTGAGGGACTGCGGCCGCGGCCACACCGCGGGCAGCCGCACGTCCGGCTTCTCGTCCCCGGTCGTCGTCCCCGGCGTCGGGGCGGCCACGGCTCCGGTGGCCCCGCTCAGCGTTCCGGCGATGACGGCCGCCGCGAGGGCGGCCGCCCTCTTCCTGCGCCGGAACTGCACGGCGTACTCCTCATGTGGTCGAACCTGATTCAAGGGGCACAAGGATAGAAGGCGTGACGCGGTCAAGGGGAGGGAACCGGCCGCACCCGTGAGTTCCCTGGTGGGACGGGAGTATTTACGGCGTGTTCGGCACTCTGGCCAATTTCCTTTCGTCGTACACAATGTGACCAGCAACACGTTGCACCACGGAAAAGGTCTGCGGCCGTGCCTTCTGGGTAGGGCTCCCGACTCCCGATGCCTTACGACGAAGGAGGCCCTCGTGGCCGCATCAGCGCACCTTCTGCTCTCGGCTCTCTCCAAACAGGCGGACCTCAGCATGCTCGACGACGCCGACGTCACCAGCACCTGCTCCTTCGAAGCGCCCCTCACCAGCGAGCCCGCCTTCGCGGACTACGCCCCCCTGACTTCCGAGCCGCCCATGACCGACGAGGCGCCGCTCACCTCCGAGCCCACCCCGACCGGCCTCGCCGCGGGCTGAGCCCATGACCCTGGCCCGGCTCGCCGCGCTGTACGGAGTGGCCACCTCCTACTCTCCGGCCCCGGGCCGCACCGTCCACGCCTCGGACGCGGCCGTCACGGCGGCGCTCACCGCGTTCGGCGTGGACGCGACCACGCCCGGGGCGATCCGGGCCGCGCTCGCCGAGCGGGAGGCGGAGCGGGCGCGCAGGCCGCTGCCGCCGACCGTGGTCTGGTGGCTGGGCGGCCCGCGCCCCGCGTGGGTGGACGCGCTGCCCGAGGGCACGCGACTGACCGTGCCGGACGGACCGGCGGGCGGCTGGGAGCACCCCCCGCCCGCGGGCGCCCCGCAGAGCCCGCCCCAGGGGCAGCACACGCTCACGGTCCGGGCCCCCGACGGCAGCACGTCGACCGCCCACCTGATCGCCGCCCCGCGCCGGGCCCCGGTCCCGGCCACCCGCACCCACGGCCTCCTGGTCCAGCTGTACTCGCTGCTGTCCACCCGCTCCTGGGGCATGGGCGACCTCGCGGACCTCGCCGACCTGGCGTCCTGGTCGGCCCGCGCGCACGGCACCGGCTTCCTCCAGGTCAACCCGTTGCACGCCGCAGTGCCCGCGGGCCCGGACGGCGGCACCGACCCGTCCCCGTACCGCCCCTCCTCGCGCCGCTTCCCCGACCCCGTGCACCTGCGCGTCGAGGACGTCCCCGAGTACGCGTACGTGCCCGGACACGCCCGCGAGGCGGCCCGGCTGCGCGACGCGGTGCTCGGCGGGGGCGGGCTCATCGACCGCGACGCCGTGTGGGCGCTGAAGCGGGCCGCGCTGGAGGCGGTCCACGAGGTGCCGCTCACCCCCGGCCGCCGCGCCTCCTACTGCGACTTCCTCGCCGAACAGGGCACGGCCCTGGAGGACCACGCCACGTACAACACGCTCGCCGAGCGGTACGGGCCCGACTGGCACACCTGGCCGGCCGCCCTCCAGGACCCGCGCTCCGCCGAGACCGCGCACGCCCGCCGCGAGGCGATGGACCGCGTCGACTTCCACTGTCGCCTCGCCTGGCTCACCGACGGACAGCTCGCCGCCGCCCAGCGCGCGGCCCGCGAGGCCGGCATGCCGATCGGGCTCGTCCACGACCTCGCCGTCGGCGTGCACCCCGGCGGCGCCGACGCCTGGGCGCAGCGCGACGTCTTCGCGCAGGGCATGAGCGTGGGCGCGCCCCCGGACGCGTTCAACGCGCGCGGCCAGGACTGGGGCCTGCCGCCCTGGCGCCCCGACCGGCTCGCCGAGACCGGCTACGCGCCCTTCCGCGACCTGCTGCGCGGCGTGATGCGGCACGCGGGCGCCGTCCGCATCGACCACGTGATGGGCCTGTTCCGGCTCTGGTGGATCCCGGAAGGCGGCCCGCCTACCGAGGGCGCCTACGTCCACTACGACGCCGAGGCCATGCTCGCCGTGCTGCTCCTGGAGGCCGCGCGCTCGGACACGTGCGTCATCGGGGAGGACCTCGGCACCGTCGAGCCCGGTGTGCGCGAGACGCTGCGCGAGCACGGGGTGCTCGGCACGTCCGTGCTCTGGTTCGAGCGGGACTGGGAGGGCGACGGGCGGCCCGTCCCCGCCGCGGACTGGCGCACCGACTGCGTCGCCACCGCCACCACCCACGACCTGCCGCCCACCGCCTCCCGCCTGACCGGCGACGACGTCCGGCTGCGCGAGCGGCTCGGGCTGTCCACGGCGAGCGCGGCCGAGGCGGCGGCGGAGGTCGCCGACTGGCTCGCCCTGTTCGCCCGCACCGGCCTGCTCGCGGGCGGCGGCACCCAGGACGAGGAGGAGGCCGTGCGGGCCGTCCACCGGTTCCTGCTGAGCACGCCCGCCCGGATGACCGGGGTGTGGCTGCCCGACCTGGTGGGCGACCGGCGCCCGCAGAACCTGCCGGGCACCTGGACCGAGTACCCGAACTGGCGGCTGCCCGTCGCCGACGCCGAGGGCCGCCCCGTCACCCTGGAGGACCTGGCCGCCTCACCCCGCGCGCACGCCCTGCTCCAGGTGTTCGCGGACCGCGGCCCGGCAGCGGCCCCGGCACCGGACGGGACACCGGACGAGGCCGGGCGAATGCCCCTTACAGGCCCCCCGGACGCGCGCCCCGTTTAGGCGTTCGCTACGTTGGGCTCGTGGACAAGAAGAACGCCCTGCGCGCCGGCGCCCTGGCCTCCGGTACGACGCTGATGATGCTGCTGATGTCGTCCCCCGCGCTCGCGCTCACGCGCGACGACGGCGACGACCCGGGTACCGGCCTGAGCGTGATCGAGACGCTCGGCCTCTACGTGGTGACGCCGATCGTCCTGTTCCTGGTCATCGCCGGACTGGTGATGCTGGGCGACAAGTCCCGCAAGCAGCAGAAGCAGGGCTGAGGCTCCACCTCACCAACGGTTTCCCGTCGAGGGCACCCGTCGCGTTGAACGCGACGGGTGCCCTCGACGCGTTCGTGCGGGCAGGATGGGCGGGTCGATCCGGGCGTCACGGCTTCTGGAGGCCACATGACCACCTCTGGCTCACCGCACACCACCGGCGCGGCGATCGTCGTCGGCGCGGGCCCGACCGGCCTGCTGCTCGCCGGTGACCTCGCGGCGGCGGGGATCCCCGTCACCCTCGTCGAAAAGCGCTCCCACCAGATCAGCAACCTCTCCCGCGCCTTCGCCGTGCACGCCCGCACGCTGGAACAGCTCGACGCGCGGGGCCTGGCGGACGAGCTGGAGGCGAAGGGCCAACAGCTCCAGCGGCTGCGCCTGTTCGGCAGCCTCTACCTCGAACTCGCCGAACTCCCCTCCCGGTTCAACCACCTCCTCGTCGTCCCGCAGTACGAGGTCGAGAAGCTCCTGGAGCGCCGCGCCGTCGAGTCCGGCGTCACCTTCGCGTACGAGACCGAGGTGACGGGCCTGACGCAGGACGCGGACGGCGTCACGCTCCAGGTACGTACACAGGGGGAGACGCGGGACCTGCGGGCGGCGTACGTCGTGGGCACGGACGGGATGCGCAGCGTCGTGCGCGCGGCGGTGGGGCTGTCGTTCCCCGGCAAGTCCGTGATCCGCTCCGTCGTCCTCGCCGACGTACGCCTCGCCGAGCAGCCGGACAACGTGCTCACCGTGAACACGGCCGGCGACGCCTTCGCCTTCATCGCCCCGTTCGGCGACGGCTACTACCGGGTGATCGCCTGGAACCGCGCGCACAACGTGCCCGACGACGCCCCGCTCGACCTCGAAGAGATCAAGGAGACCGCGCGGCTCGCCCTCGGCCAGGACTACGGGATGCACGACGCCCGCTGGATGTCCCGCTTCCACAGCGACGAACGCCAGGCCCCCTCGTACCGCGTCGGCCGGGTGCTGCTGGCCGGGGACGCCGCGCACGTGCACACGCCCGCGGGCGGCCAGGGCATGAACACGGGCATGCAGGACGCGGCCAACCTCGGCTGGAAGCTGGCGGCGGTGCTGTCCGGCCGCGCCACGCAGGACCTCCTCGACACGTACGAGGCCGAACGCCACCCCGTCGGCAGGGCCGTGCTGCGCAGCAGCGGCGGCCTGGTCCGCCTCGCGATGGCCAAGCGCCCCTGGACGCTGGCGGCCCGCTCGGTCCTCGCCACCACCGTGACCCGCGCCCGGCCCGCCCGCGGCCGCGTGGTCGGCCAGATCACCGGCATCGGCTTCCGCTACCCCGCCCCCAGGGGCGCCCACCCGCTCGTCGGCCGCCGCGTCCCCGACATCGCGCTCCAGGGCGGCGGCCGGCTCTACGAGGCCCTGCGCGCGGGCGAGTTCGTCCTGATCCTGCCGCAGGGCTCCCCGGACAAGGTGAACGGCCTGCGGGTCGCGCACTGGGCGAGCGAGCGGCGCACCGCACTCCTGGTGCGGCCCGACGGATACGCGGCGTGGGCCCAGGACGCGGAGGCGGACGGGGCGGCGGATGGGGGAGTTAAGTCCACCGACGTGCCCGAGGAGTTCGCCGGATACTCATTGCGGTGACGGCAGGTCGTCGTCGCCGAGGCCGAGCCGGGGGAGCTGGGACCATGAAGCGGGTCGAGGCGGTCAGGCGGTGCCACCGGCTGTGGTGGCTGTCGATGGTGGCGGTGCACTGGTCGACGATGGTGCACATCGCGGTGTGGACACCGATCCCGGGCCTGCTGCCCCGGGCCGCGGCGGGCATGCGCCGCCTCGTCGACCGCGAACGGGCCCTCGCGGCCGAGTGGTCCGGCATCGCCGTCGAGTCGACGACGACGCCGGGCGCCCGCGTCGAGAAGGAGCGCTTCGGGCCGCTCGCGCGCTACCGCTGGGTGTTCGGGGACGCCCAGCGGTTCCGCGAGTGGCGCTGGACGACGATGTACTCCTTCGTCGGCGGCCTCATCGCCTGCCTGCCGGGCGCGCTCGTCCTGTACGGGCTGTGGGGCCTCTTCCTCGCCGTCTTCGGCTCCTACCTCGCGCACGACGCGGGCTGGGACGGCCTGTGGTACCTGTTCGTCCCCGTCCGGGACGTACCGACCGGCCTGATGGCGGGCCTGCTCGGCCTCGCCGTCGGCACGGCCGGGCTGTGGCTCGCGCCCGGCACCGTCGACTGCCACGCCCGCTTCGTCCGCGCCACGCTCGCCCCCAGCGAGCAGGAGCTGATGGCGGCGCGGATCGCCCACCTGTCCGCGACCCGCTCCGACGCCGTCGACACCTCGGCCGCCGAACTGCGCCGCATCGAGCGGGACCTGCACGACGGCGCGCAGGCCCGGCTCGTCGCGATGGGCATGACCCTCGACGCCGCCGAACACCGTCTGAACGACGACCCGGAGGCCGTGCGCGCGCTGCTCGCCGAGGCCCGCGCGTCCTCCTCCGCCGCGCTCCAGGAACTGCGCGACCTGGTCCGCGGCATCCACCCGCCGGTCCTCGCCGACCGCGGACTCGCCGACGCCGTACGGTCGTTGGCGCTGCTCAGCCCGCTGGCGGCGGAGGTCACCGTCGACCTCCCGGCCCGCCCCGAACCGCCGGTCGAGTCCGCGGTCTACTTCGCGATCGCGGAGACCGTCACCAACGCGGCCAAGCACGCGGAGGCCGAGCGGCTGTGGATCGACATCGCCTACGACGAGGCGACCACGGCCCTGCGCGTGGCCGTCACGGACGACGGCCGGGGCGGCGCGGACCCGGCCCGGGGCAGTGGCCTCGCCGGTATCGAACGCCGCCTCGCGACCTTCGACGGCGTCCTCGCCGTCAACAGCCCGGCCGGCGGCCCGACCCAGATCTCCATGGAGGTGCCGTGCGCGTTGTCGTCGCCGAAGACCACTTCCTGCTGAGGGACGGTCTCGTGCGGCTCCTCGGCGCGTACGGGCACGAGGTCGTCGCCGCCGTGGACAACGGACCCGAACTGCGCAAGGCCCTCGTCGCCGAGCGGCCGGACGTCGCGATCGTCGACGTGCGGCTGCCGCCCGACTTCAGCGACGAGGGCCTGCGCGCGGCCCTCGCGGCCCGCGAACAGGTACCGGGGCTCCCCGTGCTGCTGCTCTCGCAGTACGTGGAGCCGCTGTACGCGCGGGAGTTGCTGGCGGACGGCGCGGGCGCGGTCGGCTACGTGCTGAAGGACCGGGTCACCAACGGCTCCGAGTTCCTGCGCACCATCCACCAGGTCGCGGGCGGCGGCACGGTGATGGACCCGGAGGTCGTGTCGAAACTCCTGGCCCGCAAGGTCCGCGACCAGCGGCTCGGCTCGCTGACCGGCCGCGAGCGCGAGGTGCTCGGGCTGCTCGCGCAGGGCAGGTCGAACGCGGGGGTGGCCGAGACGCTCGTCGTCACGGAGAAGGCCGTCGCCAAGCACATCGGTAACATCTTCACGAAGCTCGGGCTGTATCCGGGGGAGAGCGACAACCGGCGGGTCCTCGCGGTCCTCGCGTATCTGGAGGGCTAGCAAACGTTCTGTTTTCCTTAAAGGAACCGGCGTAAAGTTTCGATGGACGTGATGGGTGGGGCGTTGCGACGGTAGCGGGGCAGGTGAACCCGAACCCGAGCGTGAGAGGCCCCGACCCCGATGGCAGTCCTGGACCGTACCCGTACCCGCACCCCCGCCGGCCGATCGGCGGGCGGGCTCGGCGCCGGTCTCGCGCTCGCCGCCCTCGCCACCGTCCTCTGGTCCGGCAGCTTCGTCACCGCGCGCGGGCTGCACGACAGCGTGCCGCCGGTCCAGCACGCGTTCTGGCGCTGGGTCGTGGCGCTCGTGGCGGTGGCACCGTTCGGAATCAGAGCGGTGTGGCGACAACGGGCGCTGCTGCGGCGGCACTTCGGGTTCGTGGCGGCGGCCTCGCTGCTCGGCATCGCGACGTACAACACCCTCGTCAACCAGGCCGGGATGACGACCTCCGCCGGGAACATGGGCATGATCATGGCCGCGTCGCCGGTCGTCATGGCGCTCTGGGAACGGCTCGGCGGGACGCGGCTCGGGCCGCGCCGGGTGGCCGGAACGCTGATCGCCTGCGCGGGAGTCGTCCTCCTCGTCAGCAAGGGCTCCTTCGCGCCGGACTTCGCGCCCGGTGACCTGTGGGTGGTCGCGGCGGCCGTCTGCTTCGGCTCGTACAGCGCGCTGCTGCGCCGCAAGCCGCGCGAACTCGGCGGTGTGGCCTTCCTGTTCGCGACGTTCGCGCTGGGCGCGCTGATGCTGCTGCCCGTGTACGCGGCGAGCGTCGCGGTGCAGGGCGGTTTCGAGGTGCGGGCGGGCACGGTGGGGCCGCTGCTGTACGTGGGTGTGGTGTCGTCGGCCGTCGCCTTCTTCGCGTGGAACAAGGCGATCGGGCTGGTGGGCGCGGCGCGCGCCGGGGCCGTGTACTACCTCCAGCCGGTGTGCGTGGCGCTGCTGTCGGGCGCCGTCCTCGGGGAGTCGACGGGGTGGGCGCAGGCGGGGTGCATGGCGTTGATCCTGGGCGGGGTGGTGCTGGCGTCGGTCGGGTCGGCGCGGTTTGCCGGAACGGCAACAAAGGCGGGGACGGGGCGGGCGTGGCGGCAGGATCGAAGGGCGCAGTGAAACTCCCTTGACCTGGAGGAAGCAATGCCCGAGCTGTCCGAACCGATCCACCGCCTCGTGCCGTCGCCGGCCGGGCGCACCCACCTCGTGGAGCAGGGCTCCGGCCCGCTGGTCCTGCTCCTGCACGGCTTCCCGGAGTCCTGGTACTCCTGGCGCCACCAGCTCCCGGTGCTCGCCGCCGCCGGGTACCGGGCGGTCGCGATCGACGTACGCGGGTACGGGCGGTCGTCGCGGCCGGACGACGTCGCGGCGTACCGGATGCTGGAACTCGTCGAGGACAACGTCGCCGTGGTGCGGGCCCTCGGCGCGGAGTCGGCGGTCGTGATCGGCCACGACTGGGGCGCCAACATCGCGGCCACGTCGGCGCTGGTCCGGCCGGACGTCTTCCGGGCGGTGGGGCTGCTGAGCGTGCCGTACGCGCCGCGGGGCGGGCCGCGGCCCAGTGAGGTGTTCGCCGGGATGGCCGGGGGCGAGGAGGAGTTCTACGTCTCGTACTTCCAGGAGCCGGGGCGGGCGGAGGCCGAGATCGAGCCGGACGTCCGGGGGTGGCTGCGGGGGTTCTACGCCGCGATGTCCGCCGGGACGATGCCGGGGGCCGGCGAGCCCGACCCGCACTTCCGTGCGCGGGACGGGCTGCTGCGGGACCGGTTCCCCGGGGGGCGGCCCGGGTGGCTGAGCGAGAGTGAACTCGACGTGTACGCGGGGGAGTTCGAGCGTACGGGGATGTGGGGTGCGCTCGCGCGGTACCGGAACATGGACCGGGACTGGGAGGACCTGGAGCGGTACGACGGGGCGGCGATCACGCAGCCGTCTCTTTTCGTCGGGGGTGGTGCGGATGCGTCGACGGTGTGGCTGGCGGAGGCGATCGCCGCGTATCCGGTGACGTTGCCGGGGTTGTGGGGGTCCCACGTTCTGGAGGGGGCGGGGCATTGGCTTCAGCAGGAACGTCCCGTTGAGGTCAACCGGTTGTTGGTGGAGTGGTTGCGGGAGCTCCACTAGCCGCCCGACCACCCTGCGCCCCGGGGCTCCGCCCCGGACCCCGCTCCTCAATCGCCGGAGGGGCTTAATTGTGACGCGGCGGCGGCGTGGGCCCGGGGAGCCGTTAACGTCGGGGCGTGAGGGTGACGGAGTGGATGGAGCGGCACCAGGTGCCCGTGTATCTGGGGGCGATGGTGGCCGGAGGGCTCGTCGGGGGTGTCGCTCCGGGCGTCGGGGGCGGTCTCGAACGCGCCATCAACCCCGTCCTCGCCGCCCTGCTCTACGTCACCTTCCTCCAGGTCCCCGCAGCGGAGCTGGTCCGTTCGGTGCGGGCCGGGCGGTTTCTCGGTGCCGTGCTCGGCGTGAACTTTCTCGTCGTGCCCCTCGTCGTCGCCGCGATGTTCGCGTTCCTGCCCGACGGCCAGGCGATCCGCCTGGGCGTGCTGCTCGTGCTGCTCTGCCCGTGCGTCGACTACGTGATCGTCTTCAGCGGCCTCGCGGGCGCCGCCGGCCAACGGCTGCTCGCGGCCACGCCCCTGTTGCTGCTCGCGCAGATGGTGCTGCTGCCGGGGTATCTGTACCTGTTCATGGGGTCGGGGCTGGGTGACGTCGTCGAGGCCGGGCCCTTCGTCGAGGCGTTCCTCACCCTCATCGTCGTGCCGCTCGCCCTCGCCTGGCTCACCCAGGCATGGGCCGCCCGCCGCCCCGCCGGGCGGCGCGTGTCCGGCGCCATGGGGGCGGCGATGGTGCCGCTCATGGCCGCCACCCTGCTGACCGTCGTCGCGTCGCAGCTCCCGAAGCTGGACGACAACCTCGGGGACGTGGCGCGCGTCGTGCCGTTCTACGTGCTGTTCCTGCTGGTGATGGCGTTCGCGGGGCGTGCCGTGGCGCGGCTGCTGAGGCTCGACACCGCCTCCGGCCGGGCCGTCGTCTTCAGCGGCGCCACCCGCAACTCCCTCGTCGTCCTGCCCCTCGCCCTCTCCCTCCCCGACCCGCTGGCCGTCGCCGCGGTCGTGGTCGTCGCGCAGACGCTCGTCGAGGTCGTCGGCATGGTGGTCTACGTGCGGGTGGTGCCGCGGCTGCTGCCCTGAGCGCAACGGTTACGTTGTGGCGTATGAGCGGCGAGAAGCGAGTGCCGGGCCCCGACCGGTGGGACGTGAAGAAGCTGGTGATCCTGCGCACCCTGCGGGAGTGCGGCACGGTCACCGCCACCGCGCAGACCCTGTGCATGACACCGTCAGCCGTCTCGCAGCAGCTCACCAACCTCGCCAAGCAGCTCGGCGTACCCCTCCTGGAGGCGCAGGGGCGGCGGGTGCGGCTGACCGACGCCGCCCACCTCGTACTCCGGCACGCCGAGGCCGTCTTCGCCCAACTGGAGCGCGCCGACGCAGAGTTGGCGCAGTGGCAGCACGGCGAGACGGGCACCGTGCGGGTCGCCGCGTTCTCCACCGCCGTACCCGCCCTCGTCGTCCCCGCCGTACGGCACCTGCGCTCCACCCACCCCGGCATCACCGTCCGCGTCCGGGAGGCCGAGGCCGGGGAGGCGTACGAGCTGCTCGCCACCGGTGACGTCGACCTCGCCCTGTCGCTGGCCGCGCACGCGCCGACCGCCCGCGACCCCAAGTTCACCCGGGTCCCGCTCCTCGCCGACCCGCTCGACGTGGCGCTCCCGGTCGGGCATCCGCTGGCGGGCGAACCGGGGCTGCGCCTGGCCGATCTCGCCGGTGAGCCGTGGATCTTCGGCGGGTCCGGGCCCTGGTCGGAGATCACCACGAACGCGTGCGAGGCCGCCGGGTTCCTGCCCGAGCAGGCGCACAGCGCGGCCGGCTGGACCGCGATCCTCGCCATGGTCGAGGCCGGGATGGGCGTCGCGCTGGTGCCGCGGATGGCGGCGGCGCGCCGGGACGGCGTCGTGATGTGCCCGCTCGGCGCGGACCGCCCCGTGCGGCACGTGGTGGCCGCGGTGCGGAAGGGGTCGGAGGAGGGGACGGCCGTGCGCAGGGTCCTGGAGGCGCTGACCGTTCAGCAGAACTGAAAGGCCACCTCGAAAATTTTCGATGGACCTGTCGGCTGCGCGCGCCCGACAGTGGGGCCATGACCCAGACGACTCCCGCTCAGGACCAGGACCCGCACGCCAACGACGCCGCCCCCTACGGAGGCGGCGACCCGTACGCCGACTACCGCACCTTCGGTGACGCCGACGCCTTCACCGAGCTCGTCGACCTCGCCGACCGGCGCCTCGGCGCCGGGGTCATCGCCGCGAACGACGAGTTCTTCGCGATGCGCGAGAACCTGCTGCTGCGCGAGCGGGCCGTCTTCGACCCGGAGCACTTCGGGCACAAGGGCAAGGTCATGGACGGCTGGGAGACCCGCAGGCGGCGGGGGACCGCGGACTCCCCGTTCCCCGCGCCGGAGGATCACGACTGGGCCATCGTGCGGCTCGGCGCGCCCGGCGTGATCCGCGGCGTGATCGTCGACACCGCGCACTTCCGCGGCAACTACCCGCAGAAGGTGAGCCTCCAGGCCACGAACGTCCCCGGCTCCCCGAGCCCGGAGGAGCTGCTCTCCGACGACGTGAAGTGGGAGGAGATCGTCCCGAAGAGCCAGGTCAAGGGCCACGCCGCGAACGCCTTCACCATCACGTCGGAGCGCCGCTACACGCACGTCCGCGTCTGCCAGCACCCCGACGGCGGCATAGCCCGCCTCCGCGTCCACGGCGAGGTCGTCCCCGATCCCGAGTGGCTCGACCTGCTCGGCACGTTCGACCTGATCTCGGTGCTCAACGGCGGCACCTACGAGGACGCGTCCGACAAGTTCTACTCGTCGCCGACGCAGATCATCCTGCCGGGCACGTCCCGCAAGATGGACGACGGCTGGGAGAACCGCCGCCGCCGCGTCCACGGCACCAACGACTGGGTCCGCTTCCGCCTCGCGGCGCAGGGCACCATCCGCGCCGTCGAGATCGACACGGCGTACCTGAAGGGCAACTCGGCGGGCTGGATCGCGCTGAGCGGCCGTGACGGCGAGACCGGCGAGTGGTTCGAGATCATCCCGCGCACCCGGCTCCAGCCCGACACGCTGCACCGCTTCCCGCTCCCGACGGAGGCCGTCGCCACCCACGTACGCCTCGACGCGTTCCCTGACGGCGGCGTGGCCCGGATGCGGCTGCACGGCAGCCTGACGGAGCAGGGCCGCGCGGCGCTGCGCGAGCGCTTCACGCAGTAACAGCGCCCGTACGCGGGGACCTCACCGGCCCAGGCGGCGCTCCCGGTCGAACCGGCGCAGTACACGCACGATGTGTGCCAGGCCGACGAGACCGCCGAGCGCCGCCCCGTACGGCGTGAGCGGCACCTTGCAGATGGCGACGGCGACCAGCGTCACGACACCGCCGATCACCATGCCGCTCACCAACGCGTAGACGATCTCCACCGTCATCGCGTCCTTCTCCACCCGTGACTCCCGCCCGGCCCCCATGAGCCCAGTGTGACCCACCGATCCCTTTTCCGGGGGCGCCGGGAACGTGCTTTCAGGGGCGCGGGGAACTGCGCAAACCACGCACCGAACAGGCGGCCGCCGACGCGAGCCCCGCCACGCGAGAGGGGGGGCGCCGACCGCGACCACGGTCGACGCCCCCCCCACCGGAACCGGGGACCTACACCCCGTCCGCGCCCTGCGCCTTCAGCGCACGCTCGACACCCGCCCGCGCCTCGGACACCAACCGCCGCAACGCCGCACTCGGCTCCGCGGCAGCCAGCCACGCGTCCGTCGCCGCCAGCGTCTCCTGCGACACCTGGATCGACGGGTACAGCCCGATCGCGATCTGCTGCGCCATCTCGTGGGACCGCGAGTCCCACACGGACTTCAGCGCCGCGAAGTACTTCTCCGTGTACGGCGCCAGCAGCTCCCGCTGATCCGTCTGCACGAACCCGCCGATCACCGCCTCCTGCACCGCGTTCGGCAGCTTGTCCGACTCGACGACCGAGGCCCACGCCTCCGCCTTCGCCTCGGCGGTCGGCCGCGCCGCCCGCGCGGTCGCGGCGTGCCGCTCACCGGCGGCCGTCCGGTCCCGCTCGTACTCCGCGGCGATCTCCGCCTCGTCGTGCCGCCCGACCGCCGCGAGCCGCTGCACGAACGCCCAGCGCAGCTCGGTGTCGACGGCGAGCCCCTCGATCGTCTCGGAGCCCTCCAGCAGCGCGTCGAGGAGATCGAGCTGCTCCGGCGTGCGGGCACTCGCGGCGAACGCCCGCGCCCACGCCAGCTGGTGGTCGCTGCCCGCCTCCGCGGTCCGCAGGTGCGTGAGCGCCGCCTCGGTCCAGCGGTTCAGCAGCGCGTCCCGGTGGCCCGGCGCCGCGTACAGGTCGATCGCCAGCTTCACCTGCCGGTGCAGCGACTGCACCACACCGATGTCGGACTCCTTGCCGACGCCGCTGAGCACCAGGTCCAGGTAGGCGCTCGTCGACAGCTCCGCGTCGCGCGTCATGTCCCAGGCCGACGCCCAGCACAGCGCCCGCGGCAGCGAGGCCTCGAAGTCGCCGAGGTGCTGCGTGACGAAGGCCAGGGACTCCTCGTCGAGGCGGACCTTCGCGTACGACAGGTCGTCATCGTTGAGCAGGATCACCGCGGGGCGGCGCTTGCCGACGAGCTGCGGCACCTGCGTCGACTCCGTCGCCGTCACGTCGAGTTCGACGCGCTCGCCGCGCAGCAGCTTCCCGCTGTCGTCGTCGAGGTCGTAGAAGCCGATCGCGATGCGGTGCGGGCGCAGCGTCGCCTCGCCCTTGGCACCCTCGGGCAGGGCCGGGGCCTCCTGGCGGACGGTGAAGGAGGTGATGACGCCGTCGGCGTCCGTCTCGATCTCCGGGCGCAGGACGTTGATGCCGGCCGTCTCCAGCCACGCCTTCGACCAGGACTTCAGGTCGCGCCCGCTGGTCTCCTCCAGGGCGCCGAGGAGGTCGGAGAGGCGCGTGTTGCCGAACGCGTGGCGCTTGAAGTACGCCTGCACGCCCTGGAAGAACTCGTCCATGCCGACGTACGCGACGAGCTGCTTCAGGACACTCGCGCCCTTCGCGTACGTGATGCCGTCGAAGTTGACGAGCACGTCGTCGAGATCGCTGATGTCCGCCATGATCGGGTGCGTGGACGGCAGCTGGTCCTGCCGGTACGCCCACGTCTTCATCTGGTTGGCGAACGTCGTCCACGAGTGCGGCCACTTCGAGCCCGGCGCGTACGCCTGGCAGGCGGCCTCGGCGAACGTCGCGAACGACTCGTTCAGCCACAGGTCGTTCCACCACTCCATGGTGACCAGGTCGCCGAACCACATGTGGGCCAGCTCGTGCAGGATCGTCGCCGCCCGCACCTCGTACGCGGCGTCCGTCACCTTCGACCGGAACACGTACTGGTCGCGGATGGTGACCGCGCCCGCGTTCTCCATGGCCCCGGCATTGAACTCGGGCACGAACAGCTGGTCGTACTTGGCGAACGGGTACGCGTAGTCGAACTTCTCCTGGAACCAGTCGAAGCCCTGCCGCGTCACCTCGAAGATCGCGTCCGAGTCGAGGTACTCGGCGAGCGAGGGCCGGCAGTAGATCCCGAGCGGCACGCTCTGCCCGGTCTCGGCGTTCTCGTACGAGGAGTGCACCGAGTGGTACGGGCCGACGATCAGCGCCGTGATGTACGTCGAGATGCGCGGCGTCGGCTCGAACGCCCAGACGTCGTCCTTCGGCTCCGGCGTCGGCGAGTTCGAGATCACGGTCCAGCCGCTGGGCGCCTTCACCGTGAACTGGAAGGTGCCCTTGAGGTCGGGCTGCTCGAAGCTCGCGAACACGCGCCGCGCGTCCGGGACCTCGAACTGCGTGTAGAGATAGGCCTGCTGGTCGACCGGATCGACGAACCGGTGCAGCCCCTCACCCGTGTTCGTGTACGCGCAGTCGGCGACGACCTTCAGCTCGTTCGGCCCCGCCTCCAGGTGCTTCAGCGCGATCCGCGAGTCCCGGAACACGGCGGCGACGTCCAGCGACCGGCCGTTGAGCACGGCCTCGTGCACGGCGTCGGCGACGAGATCGATGAACGTCCCGGCGCCCGCCTCCGCGCTGTCGAAGCGCACGGTGGTCACCGACCGGAACGTGCCGCCCTCCTGCGCGCCGGAGAGGTCGAGATCGATCTCGTACGAGTCAACGGTGAGCAGCTTCGCCCGCTGCTGCGCCTCTTCACGGGTCAGATTGGTGCCAGGCACGCGGTCATCTCCATCGATTGATGCGGTCTACGTATGTGACGTTTCCGGTCATCCTTCCACGCGACCGCATCTTCCGGGGTAGGCATTCTATTCCTACTACGGGTAGCATGAAGGGTATGAAGATTAGTGTGAGCCTTCCGCAGGAGGACGTGGCCTTCGTCGACGAGTACGTGAGCAGAACCGAAGCCGCTTCGCGGTCTGCCGTGATACACGACGCGATCGAGCTCCTGCGCGGTGCGCGACTCGAGGCCGAGTACGCGGAGGCCTTCGCGGAGTGGGACGAGAGCGAGGACGCCGCTCTCTGGGACCGGACGTCAGGGGACGGGATCGCTGATGAGGCGCGGTGACATCTACCTGATCGACCTGGAGCCGTCGCGCGGCAGTGAGGCGAACAAGGTCAGGCCAGCTGTGATCGTGTCGCACGACGCCGCGAACCGAGCCGTCGAGCAGGCCGGGCGCGGCGTGGTCACCGTGGTGCCACTGACGTCGAACGTCTCTCGTGTCCTTGGCTTCCAAGTCTTCCTGAGCGCCGACGAGTGCCATCTGCCCAAGGACTCCAAAGCGCAGTGCGAGCAGGTCCGAGCAGTTGCGCCGGGCCGGATGGGCCGGTGCGTCGGCATGGTGCCGCGGCAGCGGATGGCTGACATCGACGCCGCGCTGCGCCGCCACCTCGCCCTGTGACCCATGCCGTAGGGGGCGGCCACCGGAACCCGGTGACCGCCCCCTTGGGCTGCGTACAGCGGCCTACTTGGCCGACAGCTCCTTCGCGACCAGCTCCGCGATCTGCACCGCGTTCAGCGCGGCGCCCTTGCGGAGGTTGTCGTTGGAGACGAAGAGGGCGAGGCCCTGGCCGCCCTCGACCGTCTCGTCGCTACGGATGCGGCCCACGTACGACGCGTCCTTGCCGGCCGCCTGGAGCGGGGTCGGGATGTCGGAGAGCTCGACGCCCTCCGCCTGCGCCAGCAGCTCCGTGGCGCGCTCCGGGCTGATCGGACGGGCGAAGCGGGCGTTGACCTGGAGGGAGTGGCCGGAGAAGACCGGGACGCGCACGCACGTGCCGGAGACCTTGAGGCCCGGGATCTCCAGGATCTTGCGGGACTCGTTGCGGAGCTTCTGCTCCTCGTCCGTCTCGTTCAGGCCGTCGTCGACGATCGAGCCCGCCATCGGCAGGACGTTGAACGCGATGGGGCGCTTGTAGACGCCCGGCTCAGGGAAGTCGACCGCCTCGCCGTCGTGCGTCAGCTTGTCGGCCTCCGCGACGACCTTCTGCGCCTGGCCGTGCAGCTCGGCCACGCCCGCGAGACCGGAACCGGACACCGCCTGGTACGTGGCGACGGTCAGGGCCTCCAGGCCCGCCTCGTCGTGCAGCGGACGCAGCACCGGCATCGCGGCCATCGTCGTGCAGTTCGGGTTCGCGATGATGCCCTTGGGGCGGTTCGCGATCGCGTGCGGGTTCACCTCGGAGACGACCAGCGGCACCTCGGGGTCACGGCGCCAGGCCGAGGAGTTGTCGATCACGACGGGGCCCTGGGCTGCGACCTTCTCGGCGAGGGCCTTGGACGTGGCGCCACCGGCGGAGAACAGCACGATGTCGAGCCCGCTGTAGTCGGCCGTGGAGGCGTCCTCGACCGTCACGCCGTCCAGCACCGTGCCCGCGCTGCGCGCCGACGCGAACAGACGCAGCTCGTCGACCGGGAAGTTCCGCTCGACGAGGATCTTGCGCATGACCGTGCCGACCTGACCGGTGGCTCCGACGATTCCGACCTTCACAGGGTCCTCCGTGATTCTCGTGCAAGCGGCCATCCGGCCTGGCGGGTGTGTCCATGATGCGTCTCTCCAGGTCCCGCTTGTCCAATCCATTGTCCGTGAGCTGGGACGGTATGGCGCCCGCCACATTCCCCGAACGTTTTCGGCGGCTCCGGCGTCCTAGGGCGTACGCGGGGAGGGGAGGCGCAGTGCTGCGCGGAAAACCGAGGGGTCGGCGGGACGACCCCCTGGACGCGGCGGTAGAGGACCGGGTGCGCGCCGTGCTGTCGCTGGGCGGGGTGCCGTACGGGGACCTGCCCGACGGGGTGCAGCAGGTGCGGCTGAGGCTTCTGGAGCGGACCGCGAAGGGCCAGGAGGCGCCCCGCGACGTGTCCGCCTGGGCGGCGGTCGTCGCCTCCAACCTCGCCATGGACTGGCACCGCGCGCGGCGCCGCCAGGAACGCCTCGGCGAGCGGCTCGCGGCGCTGCGCCAGGAGGACGCGCGGGACGCCGCCGACACTCGCGTGCTGTCGATGGCCGTGGCCGAGGGCCTCGACCAGCTCCCCGACGAGCAGCGGCAGGTGGTGGTGCTGCGCTTCTACGCGGACCTGCCGGTGCGGGACATCGCGGCGGAACTGGGTGTGCCCGAGGGCACCGTCAAGAGCCGCCTGCACACGGCGGTGCGGATGCTGCGGGTGCGGCTGCGCGAAGGGGAGGTGGTGTGACGTGGAGTCGGAGGACCGGCTGCTGATGCTGGCGGTGACGGGGGAGCCGCTGCCGGACGACGATCCCGACGCGGCGGCGGTCGCGGCGGATGTCGCGCTGCTGAGGGAACAGGTACGGGGTCTCGGCGAGGCGCTGGCGTCCCGCCCGGAACGGGACCGCGAACCGGCACCGGCACCGGCACCGGTACCGACACCGGCACCGGCACGCGCACCCGGCCGCCGCCCCCTGCGCATCGCGTTCGGCGGCCTCGTCGTGGCCTGCGCCGCGTCGCTCCTCGGCGGGCTGGCGTGGCTCGGAATGAACGCGCCGGGCGGGGGCGACGACGCGGGTTCGGCGAGCGACAAGGCGGCGGCCCAGGACGGCGACGCCAAGTCCGTCTCCCCGTACGTGACGTACATCGCGTGCTCGCGGGTGCTGGTGGAGGGCCGGGTGACCAGCATCACCCCGCTCGACGACGGAGACGTACGGGTCGTGCTCGACGTCGAGCGCTCCTACCGCCCCGAACGGCCGGCGCGCACGACGACGCTGACGCTCGACGGCGCGGCCGCGCGCGACCTGCGGCCGGGAACGTACACGCTGATCCGCATCCCCCTGTCCCCGCACACCCGCGACACCTGGAAAACGGGCCCCTCCGTCTCCGAAACCCGCACCCACATCCACCGCTGGCTCCCCACGGCCAACACCCTCCCGTGCCCCACATCAAGCCCCTCCGCCCCCTCAAGCCCCTCCGGCGATTGAGGAGCGGGGCCGGGGGCGGGCAGCGGAAGGGGCGGCCACCCCACGGGTGACCGCCCCACCGCTCACGCGCAGCCGGAGGCTAGGACGTGACCTTCTCGATCTTCACGCTGCCGACCCCCGCGGCGACCCCCCGCTCGTTCAGCAACCGCACCTGCCCGAAGAACTCCCGCCCCTCGGGCGCGCCCGCAGCCGCGACAACCTCGGCGGAGACCTCCGCCGACGCCCCGTTCGCGAGCGACACCGACTTCGACCCGTCGACCTTCACCGTGCCCAGCGAGGGCGAGAAGAAGACGTCGACGTAGTCGTACTCCGTCGACCCCGACGGCACCGAGTACCCGTCGACCTGCACCGTGTACGTACCGGCCGCCGGCTTCGCGATGCTCACGGACTCCTCGGAGTCCCCGTCGGCCGAGGACCCGACCACGTTGCCCGCCGCGTCGTAGACCGTGAGGTCGAGGTCCGCGGCCTGGTCCGACACGTTGCCGATCGTCACGTCGAGCTTGTCCGCGCCCTCGGGCACGTCCACGGTCGACCGCTGCGACGCCCCGTCCGCGATCGTCGGCCGCGTCGACTTCGACGACCCGAGCGGGCCGCCCTCCAGCTTGCCGCCGCTGATCGCCGCGAAGTTGTTCGTGACCTTCCAGTCGACGGCGGCCGGCGTACCGACCTTCGCCTCCGGCAGCGTCACGACCGCCGGGTCGAACGCCGCACCGAACACGGCGACGTCCAGCGTGTACGGGTTGTCGAGCAGCGGCGACGTACGGCGCGACTCGACCTCGATCTCCCAGACACCCGCCTGCGGAGCGTCGTACGAACGCAGGTCGGGACGGCAGCCGTTGCCCGAACCGTCCCCGTAGTTCGGGTAGCAGTTCGGCGTCGACGTCGTGTCGACCGGGACGCCGTACGGGTGGATGGAGATGAAGCGCGTCTGGCTCTTGGCGGCCAGCCCGCTCATCCGCACCTCAAGGGAGGACGCGCCCTCCGGCACCGTCACGAAGTACGACTTCACGCTGTTGCGCTGCACCGAACCCTTCGCCTGGTACGTGTACTTGAGGGGCGCGGAGACGACGACCGTCGTCATGATCTGCTGGTCGACGCCCTCGGTCCGCGGGTCGTCGACGCGCAGGATCGCGCTGCGCAGCCCGGCGGACGACGGCTTCGCCGTGACCTTCACCGTGACCGGCTTGTTCAGCGGCAGGTAGACCGTGCCGGAGCCGGCCACGGAGAACGTGTCGCCCGAGTTGTTCTTCAGCGACACCCGGTGCGCCACCGGCTTCGACGAACCCGACGTCCGCGTGACGGTCACGTCGTACGTCTTCTTCTGGCCCGCCTTCAGGCCGCCCTCACGGTCGTAGATGCCGGTGCCGAAGCCCGGCGTCTTCAGCGCGTAGTCGATCGCCGTGTCGACGGGCGCCTTCACCGTGTACGTGTGGGCGCTCGCCTTGTCCTTGATGGACTTCCACGCGTCGACGATGTCGATGAGGCCGGTGCCCTCCGCGTACGCCTGCTCGCCCGCGATGTGGTTCGCGGTCGAGGTGAGCGCGGTGCGCAGCTTCGCCGGGGACAGCGACACCTTCTGCTGCTTGGCCGCCGAGATCAGCAGCGCGCTGGCGCCCGCCGCCTGCGGCGAGGCCATCGAGGTGCCCTGGAGCATCGAGTAACCGGCGGGCAGCGCGTAGCCGGCCTCCGGGGTCGGGCTGCCGGGCAGCCACGTCTGCGTGGTGTTGATGGCCGCGCCGGGCGCGGAGATGAGCGGCGCGAAACCGCCGTCCTCCCGCGGGCCGCGCGACGAGAACGGCATCATCGCGTACGGCTTCTCGACGACGGAGCCGTAGTTGGCGGCCCACGTCTCCTTGGAGATGGACGCGCCGACGGACAGCACCTTGTCGGCCAGGCCCGGGTCGCCGATCGTGTTGGCGCCGGGGCCCGAGTTGCCCGCCGAGATGACCAGCTGGACGCCGTACTCGTCGATGAGACGCGTGTAGAGCTCGGCGCGCGCGTTGTTGCCGTCGTTCAGCGCCGGGAGGCCGCCGATCGACATGTTGACGATGTCGACGCCGCGCTTCGTCACGAGGTCGATCATGCCCTCGGTGAGCGCGACGTTGGTGCAGCCGCCGGTCCAGGTGCAGGCCCGCGAGGAGACCAGCTTGGCGCCCGGCGCGGCACCGTTCATGTTCTTGTTGCCGAACAGGGAGTTGGCGGCGGTGATGCCCGCGACGTGCGTGCCGTGCTCGGACTCGATGACGCCGATGTTGACGAAGTCGCGCTTCTGGCCGACCCAGTCACCGCCGTACGGGTCCATGGGGACGTCCTTGCGGACCTCCACCACGAACGGCTGGCGCTCGACGACGTCGGTGGCCGGGTCGTCCTTGCCGAAGTACCCGACCTGGTAGCCGTCCTTGTACGGCTTCATCGGGGTGTCGTCGGTGAAGTCGCCGTTGTCGTTGAGGTCGACGGTCACCGTGCCCTTGGCGGCGTCGTACAGCACGCCCCACTTGTCGGTGGTGTCGCCGTCGCGGTTCGCGTCGCCCTTGGCGTCGCCGCCGGCCGTCACGGACTCGGCGAAGGTGCTGATCCCGTACGAGCCGGAAGCGGCCTTGTACGTACGGCCGTTGTACGTGAACGTCGGCCCGGTCACCTGGCTGACCATCGGCCGCCACGTCGCGTCGCCGTCGACGATCGGGTCGGTCGCGGTGACCCAGTCGACGATCTTGCGCTCGCCGGTCGTGGTCTTCTGGAGCGACGGGTGACCGAGGTCGACGCCGGAGTCGAGGATGCCGATGGTGACGCCGCGGCCGTCCGCCTTCGGGTTCTTCTTCACGAAGTCGACGGCGCCCGTCTCGAAGGACGGGTTGTACGGGTTCTTGGCGGGGGTGTCCTTGCCGGGGCCGCTGTACGAGCCGGTGGCCTTCTTGGACGCGCCCTTGGCGGTGTCCGCGGTCGGCGTCGGGTCGTCGAGCGCGATCTCCTGGCGCAGGTCGATGCCGTGCACGGAGTCGAGCTTCTCGGCCGCCTTGATCGCGGCCTCGGCGCTCTTGGTCGGCACGGTCGCCCGGACGTAGCCGAGCTTGTCGTAGGCGCGGCCCACGGAGCCGCCCTTGACGGCGTCGAGCTGGTCCGCGACCTGCTCGGTCTTCCCGGGGGCGGTCGCGACCATCATGGTCACGTTCTTCTTGCCGTCGGCCTGGGCGTCGGCGAGCAGTTCGGCGTCCTGTGCGCCGAGCTTGTCGCTCGCGGACTTCACGGCCGGGGTCGGGGCCGGGTCGTTCTCCGCCGCGAAGGCCATGGGTATCGGCCCGGCGGTCGCGGTGAGCGCGGCCACGAGTCCGGCCGCCGCCGCGAGCCGGGCCGCGCGTCTCGCGCCGGATATCGGTGCGCGCTGGGGATCGGTGGTCATCAGCATCCCTGTACGTAAATGGTGAAAGGAATCCGGATTTCGGTGCCGGATGACCGCTCAGCTTTACGCAAGTGACCACAGTTTGGGGAGAGTTGCCCGAGCCGGGTTTCGTGTGTGGCGTACTTCCGCCATGCGCCACACCGCCCAAAACGTGACGGGCCCGGCAAGCGCGTAACCCCTGCGCGGGAGCGCGGCAGCCTCTAGCGTCGGGGGATGAACAGAGAGCTCAGGGTGGCGGCCTACGCGGTGTGCGTCCAGGAGGGCCGGGTGTTGCTCGCCCGCTGGGTCGCGGGGGACGGCAGCAAACGGTGGACCCTGCCGGGTGGGGGGATGGACCACGGGGAGGATCCGTACGACACGGTGATCCGGGAGGTCGACGAGGAGACGGGGTACGTCGTCGAGCCGGTGGTGCTGCTCGGGGTGCACTCCGTGCGCAGGCGCTATCCGCGGAAGTTGGGGAAGGTGGCGGACTTCCACGGGGTGCGGGTCGTGTACGAGGGGGTGATCACGGGGGGTGTGCTGCGGCACGAGGAGAACGGGTCGACGGATCTGGCGGCGTGGCACGACCTGGACGCGGTCCAGGACCTTCCCCGCGTCGAACTCGTCGACGTGGGCCTCGACCTCTGGCGCTCCCGCCCACCGACCGGCCACGTCTCCCCGTGACCCACCGCGGGGGCACGTCAAGCCCCTCCGGCGATTGAGGAGCGGGGTCCGGGGCGGAGCCCCGGGGCGCAGATGCGAACGTCCTCTTCCCCGCAAGATGAACTCCGCGTGACCGGCGGGACGCCCCGGCCTCACCCTCGCGTGACGATGCGGCGCCCCCACGACCACCCCGAGATCCACGTCCCGTGATCGGCGCTGCGCGTTGCGTCGCCGTTCACGCGGAGGCCACCCCGGCTGCCAACGATCCAGTACGGAAGGGCGGTTCGGCCGAAACGGAACCGGACCGGCCCGGCCGTCACCGTCCGACGCGTCCGCACCCGGGGAGACCGCGCCATGCCGCGCACACGCTCTGTCACCACCGCGGGGATCCACCGCCGCGCCCTCCTGACCGCCACCGGCGCGGTGACCCTCTCCGCCGGCCTCGGATACACCCTCGGCCCCGCGACCGAGACCCGCGCCGCCGCCCACCCCGCCGCCGCCCGCCCCGCACGGGCCATGTCCCGCCAAGCCCCGGCGGCCCCCCTCGCCCCCTACACCCGCGGCACCACCCTCGCCTCCGTGGCCACCGGCCCCGCCTCCGGCCCCGGCTACCGCCGCCTCGGCGACGGCCCGGCCTGGACCCGCGTGGTCCGCACCGAACTGGCCCCCGCCCACCGCGCCCGCGAGGCCAAGCGCACCGCCCTCGCCGCGTTCGTCCAGTTCACCGACCTGCACCTGGTCGACGTACAGCACCCCCTGCGCTACGAGTACCTGAGGTCGCAGACGGCCAGCGCCTGGCGTCCGCAGGAGGCGCTCAGCGTGGCCGGCGCCGTCGCCCTCGTCGAACGCGTCAACGCCCTGCGCGGCGCGCCCGTCACCGCCTCACCCCTACACTTCGTGATGACCACGGGCGACAACACCGACAACAACGCCCGCTCCGAACTCGACTGGTTCCTCAAGGCGATGAGCGGCGGCCGCATCCGCCCCAACACCGGCGACCCCCGCCACTACGAGGGCGTCCAGAACAGCGACCTGCCCCTCTACTGGCACCCGGACGCCGCCCTGCGCGACACCGACAAACGCGACCACGGCTTCCCCCGCATCCCCGGCTTCCTCGACGCCGCGATCGGCGAACTCCGCAGCCCCGGCCTGAACCTCCCCTGGTACTCCACCGTCGGCAACCACGACTCCCTCCCCGGCGGCTGCTACGCCCCCGGGGACCCGTACTTCGCCGAGTTCGCCGTCGGCGGTCACAAGCTGATGGACCTCGACACCGCCACCGGCAAGGCGATCTGGGACACCGTGCGGCAGGGCGGCGACCCGAAGGGCACGGCGTTCAAGGACCTCCTCGTCTCGCACAAGCGGAAGATGCGCCGGGTGACCCCGGACGAGTCGCGCGCCCCCTTCACCCCGACCGAGTACGTCGCCGCCCACCTCGACCCCGGCCACACGGGCCCCGGCCCCGTCGGTCACGGCTACACCCAGGCCAACCTCGCGACCGCGACCCAGTACTACGCGTTCCGCGTCTCCGACGACGTCCTCGGCATCAGCCTCGACACCACCGACCCGGGCGGCCACTACGAGGGCTCTATCGGTACGTCCCAACTCGACTGGCTCAAGCAGCAGTTGAAGGACGCCGACCGGCGCGGCGACCACGTCCTCGTCTTCTCCCACCACACCGCCAGGACTATGCGCAACCTCCGCGAGGACCCCGGCCACCCCGGCGAACGCCGCCACGGCGGCGAGGAACTGGCCGCCCTCCTCGCCTCCCACCGCCCCGTCCTCGCCTGGGTGAACGGCCACAGCCACAAGAACGCCATCACCCCGCACTCCGGATCCGGCGGCGGCTTCTGGGAGGTCTCCACCGCCTCCCACGTCGACTTCCCGCAGCTCGCCCGCATCATCGAGGTCGCCGACAACCACGACGGCACCCTCTCCGTCTTCACCACCCTCATCGAGTCCTCGGCCCCGCACCGCACCGACTTCACCGACCTCAGCCAGACCGGCCTGGCCGCCCTCTACCGCGAACTCTCCTTCAACGCCCCCGGCTCCCGCGCGACCCTCTCCGGCACGGCGGGGGACAGGAACACGGAACTGGTCCTCCGCAAGGCCTGACCCGCCACGGCCCCCCTCGACCGCTCCGGAACCGTCACCGGGGCAGCACCACGACATACGCCGCCGGATCCCGGTCCCCGGCCGTCATCAGCGCCGTCCGTACGATCGCCGCCTGCTGCTCCGCCGACTCCCGCAGCTTCTTCGGGGTGATGTGCACGACCGTGATACCGAGCCGTTCCAGGTGCTCGCGCTTGCGGGCGTACTCGCTCCACAGCGCGTCGTCGTCCTGCCGGTGGCCTTGGCGCGGCGCCCGGGTGTCGAGCTCGACGGCGACGGAGTGGTCGGGCCAGAACGCGTCGACGCCGCCGAGGTGCGGGCCGCCGGGCAGCCGCAGATCCACGTTCCACACGGGGTCCGGCAGTCCGTGCTCGCGCACCATGGCGTACAGCCGGTCCTCGGCGATGGAGCGCCCCTCGGCGAGCAGCGCGTCCACCGCGTCCACGACGTGCGGCCGCATCAGCAGCCGTGCGAGACTCAACTCCCGCACCAACGCCGCGGGTTCACAGTGCCCGCCCTGTACGGCCTCGGTGAGCACCCGGCGAACGGTGCCGGCGTCGGTGAGCTGGGCGACCGCGTCGGCGACGGCGCGCGGCACGGGCGTCACGGGAACTCCCGTCACCTGTACGGGAGACGGCAGCCCGGCGGACCGGATCAGCCGCGCGAAGCCGGTGGAGCGCAGCCGCCGGGTGCGGGGCACGAGCACGTCGATGCGGTCGAGCGAGGTGAGCGGAGGAGCGGAGGAGAAGCCGTGCAGGGCGAGCGCGGCCAGCCCCGTGACCATCGCCTCCGCGTACGAGGGGGCGCCGGGGGCGGGCTGCGCGGGCACGCCCTCCGCCTGCCCGCCCCGCCGCTGCGGGGACCGCCCGGCGTACAGCAGCACGGCGTGCAGCCGCTCCTCGCTGGTGGGCGTGCCGGGGTGCAACAGGTACACACCGGGCAGCAGTTGCTGCCAGGCGCCGCCGGTCCTGCACTGCTCCTGCACGGCCGCGGAGCCCACACCGTGCGCCTTCAGCTGCGCGATGCTCATCAGGCGCCGCTGGTTCTGGGTGAGGTGACGCAGGGGCCGCGGGGACAACGGGGCGGGGGTGGTGTCGTGGTTCATGCCTGGGCCATTCCCGCCCCACGAACCCCCACTAACCGCTGTTACACCCCCGCATCCAAACCCGGACAACGCCGCCCTAAAGCTGCCCCCACTTCCTGCCGAAAACCCCAGGCGACGCCCGGGTTACGCCCCCAACTGCCAGAATTCGGTAACACCAACACCGTGTGCCGCATTCAGGCCCTCGCGCCGGGTGAGCCCATCAAGCCCTCGCGCCGGGTGAGCCATTCAAGCCCCTGCGGCGATTGAGCAGCGGGGTCCGGGGCAGCGCCCCGAGGCCGCAACCCCGGGGCGCCGCAACCCGACCTACCCGGCGGCGACGTCACACGCCTGCCCCCGCAGGGCCCGCGCAAGATCGTCCCGCGCCTCACCCACCAACCGCCGCAACGCCGGCGCCGCCCCCGCATGCGCAGCAAGCCACGCATCCGTCGCCTCCAACGTCTCCCGCGAGTCCTGCAACCCCGGGAACAGCCCCCGCACCACATCCATCCCGATCTGGATCGACCGCTCCTGCCACACCCGCTCGATCACCTCGAAGTACTTCGCCGCGTACCCCGCCGTGAGCCCCCGCTGCGACGGCTGCTGGAACCCCGAGATCGTCGCCTCCACCAGCGCGTTGCTGAGCGCGTCCGACTCCACGACCTGCGCCCACGCCTGCGCCTTCACCGCCTCCGAGGGCCGCGCCGCCAGGCACCGCACCTGGTGCCGCTTGCCGGAGGCGGTGTCGTCGCGCGCCAGCTCCGCCGCGAGCACCCCCTCGTCCGCCGCCCCGTACGTGGCGAGCGTCTCCAGGAACGCCCACCGCAGCTCCTGGTCGACCTCAAGGCCGTCGATCCGCGCCCCGCCGTCGGCGTCCAACAGCTCCCGCAGCAACTGAAGGTCGGCCTCGCTCGACGCCACCGACGCGAAGAACCGCGCCCACGTCAACTGGTGCTGGCTCCCCGGCTCCGCGAGCCGCAGCTCCTTCAGCGCGCCCTCGGCGAGCAGCCGCCAGCCCTCCTCGCGCCACTGCGGCGCCGCGTAGTGCACGAGCGCCGAACGCGCCCACGCGTGCAGCATCTGGAGCACCCCGATGTCGGACTCGCGCCCGGCGAACCGCAGCACCAGGTCGACGAAGTCCCGCGCCGGCATCAGCGCGTCGCGCGTGAGGTTCCACAGCGCCGTCCAGCACAGCGCCCGCGCCAGCGGATCGGAGATGTCGCCCAGCCGCTCCCGCAGCGTCTCCAGCGACCCCTCGTCGAACCGGATCTTGCAGTACGTGAGGTCGTCGTCGTTGACCAGGACCAGCTCGGGCGCCTCGGAACCGGCCAGCTCACCGACCACGGTCCGCGGCCCGGCCACGTCCACCTCGGCCCGCGCGTACCGTTCGAGGGCGCCCCCGGCCGCCCGCCGGTACAGGCCGACGGCCACCCGGTGCGGCCGTAGCTCGGGGTGCGATTCGGCGGCCTCCTGCACCACCGCCAGCTCGGTGATCCGCCCCTCGGCGTTCAGGATCACCTGCGGCGTCAGCGAGTTGACGCCCGCCGTCTGGAGCCAGGACCGCGACCACGCGGCCATGTCGCGCCCGCTGGTCTCCTCCAGCGCCGACAGCAGGTCGCCCAGCTCGGTGTTCCCGTACGCGTGCCGCTTGAAGTACCGCCGCGCGCCTTCGAGGAACGCCTCCCGCCCCACGTACGCCACCAGCTGCTTCAGCACCGACGCGCCCTTGGCGTACGTGATGCCGTCGAAGTTGAGCTTCGCGTCCTCCAGGTCCCGGATGTCGGCGGTGATCGGGTGCGTGCTCGGCAGCTGGTCGGCCCGGTAGGCCCACGACTTCCGGTTGTTGGCGAAGGTGATCCAGCCGTCCGTGAAGCGCGTCGCCTCGGCCATCGAGAACGTCCCCATGAAGTCCGCGAAGGACTCCTTCAGCCACAGGTCGTCCCACCAGCGCATGGTGACGAGGTCGCCGAACCACATGTGCGCCATCTCGTGCAGGATCACGTTCGCGCGCCGCTCGTAGGACGCCTGCGTGACCTTGCCGCGGAAGATGAACTCCTCGCGGAAGGTCACCATCCCCGGGTTCTCCATGGCGCCCAGGTTGTACTCGGGCACGAACGCCTGGTCGTACTTCCCGAAGGGGTACGGGTAGTCGAAGTGGTCGTGGAAGAAGTCGAGGCCCTGCTTGGTCACCGTGAAGATGTCATCGGCGTCGAAGTACGGAGCGAGGCCCTTGCGGCACATGGCACCGAGCGGCACGACGAGCTTCGACCCGTCGTCGAAGGACCGCTCGTACGTGTCCGTCACGTAGTGGTACGGGCCCGCGACGACCGCCGTGATGTACGTCGAGATCGGCTTGGTCTCCGCGAACTGCCAGACGCCGTCGACGAGTTCGCCCGCGCCGTTGGACCACGCCGTCCACCCCTCGGGCGCCTGCACGCTGAACCGGTACGGCGCCTTGAGGTCGGGCTGCTCGAAGTTGGCGAACACGCGGCGCGCGTCGGCGGGCTCGTACTGCGTGTAGAGGTAGACCTCGCCGTCCTCGGGGTCGACGAAGCGGTGCATGCCCTCGCCGGTGCGCGAGTAGGCGCACTGGGCGTCGACCACCAGCTCGTTGTCCTCCGCCAGGTTCTCCAGCTGGATGCGGCTGCCGTCGAACACGGCCGCCGGGTCCAGGTCCTCGCCGTTCAGCGACACGGCCGTCACCGACGGCGCGATCAGGTCGACGAACGTACTCGCCCCCGCGTCGTTCGACCGGAACCGGATCGTGGTCACGGACCGGAAGGTGCGCGGCCCCTCGCCGGTGGAGTCGCCGACCGCGGAGCGCAGGTCGAGCGCGACCTCGTACCCGTCGACGGACAGCAGACCCGCCCGCTCGCGGGCCTCGTCGCGGGACAGATTCTCACCGGGCACGGCGGCACTCCTTTGTGACGTAACTGTTCAGCCGCCTACGATCCTCGCACGCGGCTGTGACACCGGACATCGGGGAATGGACCGGGCGCGGGCCGCGTTGCCGCAGCCGAGACCACCCGGTGAACCTTGAGGAGAACCATGTCCGAGAAGACCCCCGTCGACTTCTGGTTCGACCCCCTGTGCCCCTGGGCCTGGATGACCTCGCGCTGGGTCCTGGAGGTGGAGAAGGTCCGCGACATCAAGGTCCGCTGGCACCTGATGAGCCTCGCGGTGCTCAACGAGCCGCGCCTCGACGAGCTGCCGGAGGAGTACCAGGAGATGATGCGCACCCAGGCCTGGGGCCCGGTACGCGTCGTCATCGCCGCGCAGCAGGAGCACGGCGCGGAGGTCCTCGGCGACCTCTACACCGCGCTCGGCACCCGGATCCACAACCGCGGCGAGGGCCCCACGAAGGAGGCCGTCGCGGGCGCCCTGGACGAGGTCGGCCTGCCCGCCTCGCTCCTCGACCACTGGGACGGCACGAAGTACGAGGAGGAGCTCCGCGCCTCCCACAAGGAGGGCATCGACCTGGTCGGCCAGGACGTCGGCACGCCGGTCATCGCGGTGCCGGGCGCCGACGGCGAGCAGATCGCCTTCTTCGGCCCCGTCGTCACCCCCGCCCCCAAGGGCGAGGAGGCCGCGAAGCTCTGGGACGGCACGCTCCTCGTCGCCTCGGTCCCGGGCTTCTACGAGCTGAAGCGCACGCGCACGCAGGGCCCGATCTTCGACTAGTCGTCGAAGTCCTCGGGGAGCTGATGGTTCCGGCTCTCGGAGTGGTAGTACCGGATGGTGCGACAGCCGTCGCGCTTGCACCTCCACCAGTCGTTGGTGAAGGTCACGTCGTGCTTCGTCCGGAGCCAGTCGCTCTCCTTCTGGGTCACGTGCCGGTGCTGCTCGTCGGACTTGCACGTGGGGCAGTGCCGCTCGACCTCGGTCGCCATGCGGCCCATTGTCCCCGGAACCCCGCATACCAACAGACCCCCGCGAGTCACATCCTCGCGGGGGTCTGTCCTTTTCACCGCCCGCCGCACGTGAAGGTTGAGAAGACGATCACGAGGCGGGACGCATCAGGGTGCCGCGGCGCCGGCTACGGCACCAGCAGCAGGTCGTACGCCCGCTCCTTCGCGGCCGCGTACCGCTTGGCGACGTCCTGCCAGTTGACGACCCGCCACATCGCCTCGATGAAGTCGACCTTCTGGTTCTTGTACTGAAGGTAGAACGCGTGCTCCCACGCGTCGAAGACGAGGATCGGCGTCGAGCCCTGCCCGACGTTGCCCTGGTGGTCGTAGACCTGCTCGACGACGAGCCGCCCGCTCACCGGCTCGTACGCGAGGACGCCCCAGCCGGAGCCCTGCGTCGTCGCGGCGGCCTTCGTCATCTGGCCCTTGAACCCGGCGAACGAGCCGAAGGACTCCGTGATGGCGTCCGCGAGGTCACCGACACCGTCCGCGGCCAGCGGCTCGCCGCCGCCGTCACCGGTCATGTTGTGCCAGTAGATGCTGTGCAGGATGTGGCCGGAGAGGTGGAAGGCGAGGTTCTTCTCCAGGCCGTTGAGGGAGCCCCACTGCTCCTTGTCGCGGGCCTCGGCCAGCTGCTCCAGGGTGTCGTTCGCGCCCTTCACGTACGCCGCGTGGTGCTTGTCGTGGTGCAGCTCGATGATCTGCGGGTTGATGACGGGTTCCAGCGCCGCGTAGTCGTACGGAAGCTCAGGAAGCGTGTACGTGGCCATGTCTCTCCGTGCCCTCCGACTGCTTATTGCAACTCTATTGCAAGTGCAGGCTAACAGCAGGAAGGCTCGGCGCAACGGCCGGGCGCAACGGCCGGGCACAGCGAAAGGGCCCCCGGACCAAGTGGTCCGGGGGCCCTGCGCGTTGGAGTCCGTACGGCTACCGCTTCTCGGCCCGCTTCTGCCGGACGAGGCCGATCACCGCGAGGACGATCGTCAGCCCGCCCGTGTAGTACAGCTGGACCCGCGTGTCGTGCTCGCGCGCCATCAGGACGAAGACGGCGACCATGCCGACGAGCGCGAGGATCGTCAGGTAGGGGTACGCCCACATCTTCACGACCAGCTTCCGAGGAGCCTCGCGCTCCAGCTTGCGGCGCAGCACCAGCTGCGAGAAGGCGATGAAGAACCAGACGACGAGGATGATCGCGCCGATGGTGTTGAGCAGCCAGGCGAACACGTCGTCCGGGCGCCAGTAGCTGAGCAGCACGCACACGAAGCCGAAGACCGCCGACATCAGCACCGCGACGCGCGGCACCCCGTTCGTGACCTTGCCGATGACCTTCGGGCCCATGCCGCGGGCGACCAGCGAACCGGCCATGCGGGAGGCGCCGTAGATGTTGGCGTTCATGGCGGACAGCAGCGCCACCAGGATGACGACGTTCATGATCTGGCCGGCCGCGGGCACGCCCAGGTGGTCGAGCGTGGCGACGTACGGGCCCTTGGTCGGGATCTCCTTCGCCGTCCAGGGCAGCAGCACGACCACGACCGCCATCGACCCGACGTAGAAGAGCGCGATGCGCCACATCGCGGTGCGGACCGCCTTCGCGACGCCCTGGATCGGGTGCTCCGACTCGGCGGCGGCGATCGTCACCGTCTCCAGACCGCCGTACGCGAAGACCGACGCCAGCAGGCCGACGATCAGGCCCTCCGTGCCGTTCGGCATGAAGCCGCCGTGGCCGGTGAGGTTGGACATGCCGGGCGCGTCGACGTCGGGCAGCACGCCGAGGATCGCCAGGACGCCGATGACGAGGAAGAGCACGATCGCGCCGACCTTGAGGGCGGCGAACCAGAACTCGAACTCACCGAAGTTCTTCACGGCCGACAGGTTCGTCGCCGTGAACAGCAGCATGAAGAGGGCCACCCAGGCCCACTCCGGAACCCCGGGCACCCAGCCGTGCACGATGCCGGCCGCGCCGATGCCCTCCAGGCCGACGGCCACGCAGAGCAGGAACCAGAACGACCAGCCGGCCGTGAACCCGGCCCACGGCCCGATGCCCCGCTCGGCGTGCACGGAGAACGAACCCGAGGCCGGGTACGCGGCCGCCATCTCGCCCAGCATGCGCATCACGAGCATGACGAGCGCGCCGGATATCGCGTAGGCGAGGATGATCGACGGGCCCGCGGCGGCGATCGCGGTGCCGGAGCCCACGAAGAGGCCGGCGCCGATCACGCCGCCGAGCGCGATCATGGAAAGATGACGCTGCTTGAGGCCGTGCGACAGCGCCGGCTCGGCCGGTTCCTGCCCTTCCGGCCGCGCGTCCGTGCTCTCGGCAGTGGACTGCGCTGAGTTCCCAGACATGGGTGTGCCCTGTTCAGTAGCGGTGACGGTCCTGACGGTTCCGCGATGGGACGTAAACGGTGTGTAAAACCGCCACAGTGTCAGGGCCCGGCCCGCTCAGGGGGAATAGGTTTCCGGTATACGGACACGACGTTCACACGCCGCGATGATCATGTCGACGTTCTGTGAACGTCCGGGTGCTGATCAGGCGCGCCGCGCGCGCAACTCCCGGACGCCCGCCACCGCGAGCACGAGCAGCGTCGCACCGGCCGACCACAGCAGCTGCGGGCGGGCCGCGTCGTCGGTCAGCATCAGGCCGAAGACCGCGGCCATCGCGGCGAGCGCCACCCACGTCAGCCAGGGGAACAGCCACATCCGCAGCACCAGCCGCTCGGGCGCCTCGGCCTCGATGCGCCGCCGCAGGCGCAGCTGCGACACGGCGATCAGCGCCCAGACGAACAAAAGCACCGCGCCGACCGAGTTGAGCATGTAGAGGAAGATCGTGTCCGGCCACTCCAGGTTGAGCAGCACCGAGACGAACCCGAAGGCCACCGACGCGAGCACCGCGCGGCGCGGCACTCCGCCGCCGCTCACCCTCAGCAGCGCCTTCGGCGCCTCGCCGCGCTCGGCCAGCGAGAAGATCATGCGCGAGGAGCCGTAGAGGTTGGCGTTCAGCGCGGAGAGCAGCGCCACGAACACCACGATGTTCATGATCTGCGCCGCCGACGGCACCCCGATCGAGTCGAGCACGGTGACGTACGGGCTGATCCCCGCCTTCTGCGCCGTCCAGGGCAGCACCGTCACGATGACCAGCATCGACCCGACGTAGAAGAACAGGATCCGGTACACCGCGCTGCGCACCGCGCGGGCCACCGAGCGGGCCGGGTCCTCGGACTCGGCGGCCGCGATCGTGACGACCTCCAGGCCGCCGAACGCGAAGACGACCGCGAGGACCCCGGAGATCACGCCCTCCCAGCCGTTCGGCAGGAAGCCGCCCTGCCCGGTGAGGTTGGTGAGGCCGACCGGGTCGGTGTCCGGGAGGATCCCGAAGATCGCGAGCGCGCCGAGCACCAGGAACGCGACGATCGCGAACACCTTCAGCGCCGCGAACCAGAACTCGAACTCGCCGAAGTTCTTCACCGCCGACAGGTTGGCGACGGTGAACACGACCATGAACAGCAGCACCCACGCCCACTGCGGAACGCCCGGCACCCACCCGTTCGCGATCTGCGCCGCGCCCGTCGCCTCGACGGCCAGCACCACCACGAGCATGAACCAGTACAGCCAGCCCGCGGTGAACCCGGCCCAGGGCCCGATGCCGCGCTCGGCGTGCACGGAGAAGGAACCGGAGGCGGGCATCGCGGCGGACATCTCGCCGAGCATCCGCATCACGCACATGGCGAGCGCACCCGCGATCAGGTACGAGACGACGATGCCGGGCCCCGCGACCGCGATCCCCGCGCCCGAACCGACGAAGAGCCCCGCCCCGATGACCCCGCCGAGACCGAGCATCGTGAGGTGGCGCTGCTTCAGCCCGGCGGAGAGTGGTTCGTCGTGCATGGGGCTTCAGCCGATCTCGGGTGGTGCGGTTTGGCGGGACTCCACAGTCTCCCGCTCAGGCGCCCCCACGCGCAAAACGGACCCGCCTGGTGACGAGCGTCACCTTGTACGAGGTGTGGGCGGCGTTGTTTGTTCAGAGCCCACCAATGCCGTACTCGACCCTTTGTCGACCGGCGACCGTGATCGCCCCAACACCCCTGGGATAGCGTCACCGTGTCCCACCCTGCCCGACCGCAAGGTCCCTAGAACGCGGAGTCCCCATGAGCACCGCCGTTGCCACGACTGCCCGTCCGGGCCAGGTCCTGGCCGATCTCCTCCCCGCCTCCCGCATCAAGAACGTCGCGCTTGTCGTCGGTGGCGCCGCCCTCACCGGCATCGCCGCACAGATCGCGATCCCGGTGCCGGGCTCGCCGGTGCCCGTCACCGGACAGACCTTCGCCGCGCTGCTCGTCGGCACCGCGCTCGGCGCCCGCCGCGGCTTCCTCGCGCTCGCCGTGTACGCGCTCGCGGGCATGGCCGGAGTGCCGTGGTTCGCGGAGGGCGGCTCGGGCATGGCGATGGCCTCGTTCGGCTACGTCATCGGCCTGATGCTGGCCGCCGCCGCGGTCGGCGCGCTGGCCCGCCGCGGCGCCGACCGCTCGGTGCTGCGCACCGCCGGAACGTTCCTGCTCGGTGAGGCCATCATCTACGCGGTGGGCGTCCCGTACCTGGCCCTGTCCACCGGCATGAGCCTCACGGCCGCGATCGCGGCGGGCCTCACCCCGTTCCTGATCGGTGACGTGCTGAAGGCGGCCCTGGCGATGGGCGCGCTGCCCACCGCCTGGAAGCTCGCCGACAAGTAGGCGACTAGCGCCCTTCAGTACCGGTGCGGCGGATCCACCACAGGCCCGCCCCGCCGGCCGCGATCAACGCCGCGCCGACCGCGCCCAGCGGCAGCGCGGCATCGCCGACGCCGGTCGACGGCAGGTTCTCCTGGCCGTCGCCACCGCCACCGCCCTTGTCGCCCTTGTCGCCGGCGGGGGCGGCCGGCTTGTTCTCCGTGCCGAGCAGCAGCGGAGTGACGGGCGCGTTCGGCGACGGGCTCGTGGTGCCGAACGGCACCGGGCCCTGCTGCCAGAACGTCTTCTTCGTGTCCCCGCTCTGCACCGGCAGACAGATCTTCCCGGTCTTTTCGAGATCGAATGTCGCGGCGACCTTGTACGACTGTGTCTTTCCGGCCTTCAAGTTGTCGATGGGGCAGGAGAATCCACTGTTCGATCCTTCCGGCAGTTTGTCCTCGGGTATCGCGGTGCAGTTCTGCACGTCCTTCACCACGAGCCCGTCGAATCCCACGACCGCCAGAATGATCCGGCCGCTTCCCTTGGTTCCCTGATTGCTGACGGTCGCGATCAGATCCTCCGTCTCGCCGGTCGAGTTGTCCGCCGAGATCTTCTTCGGAAGCGTCGTGGTCAGCTTCACGCCGGACGGCGCCGCGTCCACCGCCTTTCCGCCCTCGCCACTGCCCGGACCAGGCGTGTCGTCCGCCACCGAGGCGCCCGGCAGCACCATGAGCGCCGTCACGGCGACCGCGCACAGCGAACCCGCGGTCCTGATCTGACGTACCTGACGTCGTGAACTCATGTTCGTCGTCCCCCTAGGTCTTTCCCGTGCTCCCCCAACCGCGGCGTAATTCGCGGTACTTGAAGAGGTACCACAAGATTTCTCCGCACTATGCTGGGGCGGCGCGAAGTGTCGACGTTGTGTTTCATTGTGTTTCGGGGGTGCAGTCGATTGCCTGGGAATACGAGTGGAGGCGTCCAGGGATTAATGGTGGCGTCCCGCTACCGCCTGGACGAATCGATAGGCCAGGGTGGAATGGGGCGCGTGTGGCGCGCGGTGGACGAAATGCTCGACCGGCAGGTCGCCGTCAAGGAAATGCGCATCGACGGCCTCGACCCCGAGGACGCCCGCACCCGCCGTGAGCGCACCCTGCGCGAGGCCCGCGCCACGGCCCGCATCGACCATCCCGGCGTGGTGCGGGTCTACGACGTCGTGGACGAGGGCGAACGGCTGTGGATCGTCATGGAGCTGGTCGACAGCCGCTCCCTGGAACAGGTGCTCGTCGAGGACGGCCCGCTGAGCACGGCCGAGGCCGCGCGGATCGGCCTGAGCCTGACCGAGGCGCTGCGCCAGGTGCACGCGGGCGGGGTCCTGCACCGCGACATCAAGCCCGGCAACGTCCTGCTGGAGCGCGTGGGGCAGCGCCGCGTCATGCTCACCGACTTCGGCATCGCCGCGATCCAGGACACCAAGGCGCTCACCATGGTCGGCATGCTGGTCGGCTCGCCCGACTACATGGCGCCCGAGCGCGTCGCGGGCCGCCCGCAGGGCCCGCCGTCCGACCTCTGGTCCCTCGGGGCGACGCTCTGCGCTGCGCTGGGCGGCAACTCGCCGTTCAGCCGCGACACGACCCTGGCGACCCTGCACGCCGTTCTCTACGAGGAACCGAACCTGCCGGACACGGCCGGGGACCTCGCACCGCTCCTGACGGCCCTGCTCGCGAAGGAGCCGGAGGACCGCCCCGACGCGGACCGGGTGACCGAGTCCTTGACCCGCGTCCTGGCACCGCCGGCCCCGCCCCCGCCGCCGCGCCCGGCGACGCTCCCGTCGCTCCCCGCGCCGCCGCCACCCGCCCCGGAGCGCCCCGCGTCCCGCCCGCACCACCGCCGACGCACCACGTTCATCGCGACCGGGGGAGTGGTGGCCGTGGGCGTGGCGGCGGCCCTCGCCCTCACCCTGCCGAACGACGACCCGCGGGCGGGCGGCACGGCGACCCCCACGACCTCCCGCGCCCCCACCGTCGAGGGCACGTCCCGCGCGCCCACGCAGACCCTCCCGGCCGGTTCACGGCAGGAGGCGGGGTACGCGTGGGTGCCGCCGAAGGGCTGGGAACGGGTGGTGAAGACGGCGTCCGAGGTGCACTACACCTCTCCCGACGGCACCCAGGAACTGGTGGCCCAGTCGGCCCTCGCCAAGGACGACCTGCTGGCCACGTGGCAGAAGTCCGAACGCGCGGCGCACCAGGGCCAGGACTACGAGAAGATCCGCCTCGCCCGCACCA
This sequence comes from Streptomyces sp. BYX5S, assembly GCF_054724165.1. Taxonomy (NCBI): domain Bacteria; kingdom Bacillati; phylum Actinomycetota; class Actinomycetes; order Kitasatosporales; family Streptomycetaceae; genus Streptomyces; species Streptomyces sp. BYX5S. Next base: position 1,183,104 of record NZ_CM138829.1, read on the forward strand.
CCTACCGCGGCCGTCCCGCGGTGGTCTGGGAGTACCTCTTCACCCTCAAGGGCGCCCGCTGGCACGCCGAACTCCTCGGCTTCGAACGCGGCACCAGGTCCTACCAGGTGGGCACGTGGTACCGCCCGGAGGTCGAGGACCGTGCCCGCGCGACCTACGAAAAGGTGAAGAAGACCTTCACCCCGCTCGAAACCTCGGACAGCTGAACCCACCCTGTCCCGCTCAAGCCGATCCAGCCTCGGCGGCGATCGAGCCCATCAAGCCCCTGCGGCGATTGAGCAGCGGGGTCCGGGGCAGCGCCCCGCGACGCCAACCCCGGACCACCGCAACCCATCAGACCCGCCGAGCGCCCCGCACCCGCTCCCGCACCAACGAGAACCCCACGACGAACGCCGCCACGAGCAACGACAACAGCACCTGCTCCCGCCCCGCGTCATCCGTCAGCATGTACACCAGCACGAACGAGATCATCGCGATCGTCGCCCACGTGAGGTACGGGAACAGCCACATCTTCACGACCAGCTTCTCCGGCTGCTCCCGCAGGATGATCGCCCGCATCCTCAACTGCGTGAAGCAGATCACCAGCCACACGAACAGCGCCACGGCCCCGGAGGAGTTCAGCAGGAAGTTGAACACCGTGTCCGGCCACTGGTAGTTGAACCACACCGCGAGGAACCCGAACACCACGGACCCGAGGATCGCCGCCCGCGGCACCCCGCTCGACGTCGTCCTCGCGAACGCCTTCGGCGCGTCCCCCCGCTGCCCGAGCGAGAACGCCATGCGGGAAGCGGTGTAGAGGCCGGAGTTGAGGCAGGACAGCACGGCCGTCAGGACGATGACGTCCATGACCTGCCCGGCGTGCGGAATCCCGATGGAGTTCAGCGCGGCGACGTAACTGCCCTCGTCGACGATCGACTTGTCGTTCCACGGCAGCAGCGTGAGCACGACGAAGATCGAGCCCAGGTAGAAGATGCCGATCCGCCAGATCACGGAGTTCGTGGCCTTGGTGACGGCCTTCTGCGGGTCCTCGGACTCACCGGCGGCGAGCGTGACGATCTCCGAGCCCATGAAGGAGAAGACGACCATCAGCACACCGGTGAGGATCGCGCCGGGCCCCTTGGGGAAGAAGCCCCCGGAATCCGTGAGGTGCCCCAGCCCGCTGCCCGGGTTGTCCGAGCCCGGCAGCAGCCCGAACACGGCGAGCAGCCCGACGACCACGAACGCCGCGATCGCCACGACCTTGATCCCGGCGAACCAGAACTCGAACTCGCCGTACGACCCCACGGCCGCCAGGTTCACCGCGGTGAGCACGACCATCACGATCAGCGCCCAGCCCCACTGGGGCACACCCGGTATCCAGCCGTTGAGGATCTTGGCCCCGGCGGTCGCCTCCACGGCGAGCACCACGACCCAGAAGAACCAGTACAGCCAGCCGATGGAGAAGCCGGCCCAGCGGCCCAGCGCCTGATCGGCGTAGGCGGAGAACGAACCGGACGAGGGCCGCGCGGCGGCCATCTCGCCCAGCATCCGCATCACGAGGACGACCATCGCGCCGACGAGCGCGTACGAGATGAGGATGGCGGGCCCTGCGGCGGCGATACCGGATCCGGAGCCGACGAAGAGTCCGGCGCCGATCACGCCGCCGATGGCGATCATGGACAGGTGCCGGTTCTTCAGCCCTGCCTTGAGCTCGCCGTCGCCGGTGGGCGGCGTCTCAGGAGTGGCCCCGGAGGTGGGGGGCGACTGCGTGGTCATGCACGGGTCCTTACGTTCGGAGTAAACGTGCGTCCGCATTCAACGCATCGACGTGCCCGAGCGGAAGCTTTGAGTCCGGATCGTTGTCAAGGTCACGACGGACTGTGCCGGGTACCCGGAGGCGGCTACCCGGGGCGCGGCGTGCCACACTCGGACTCATGCGCGTGTACCTCGGCTCGGATCATGCCGGCTACGAACTCAAGAACCACCTGGTCGAGTGGCTCAAGGCCCACGGCCACGAGCCCGTCGACTGCGGGCCCCACATCTACGACGCCCAGGACGACTACCCGCCGTTCTGCCTCCGCGCCGCGGAGCGGACGGCGGCGGACCCCGACGCCCTCGGCATCGTGATCGGCGGCTCCGGCAACGGTGAGCAGATCGCCGCGAACAAGGTCAAGGGCGTCCGTGCGGCCCTCGCCTGGAGCGAGCAGACCGCTGCGCTCGGCCGGGAGCACAACAACGCCAACGTGATCTCGATCGGTGGGCGGATGCACACGGAGGAGGAGGCCACGAAGTTCGTCGAGATCTTCCTGGCGACCCCCTACTCCAACGAGGAGCGCCACCAGCGCCGCATCGACATGCTGTCGGCGTACGAGGAAACGGGCACCCTCCCCGCGATCCCCGCCCACCACCCCCAGCAGGACTGACCCCTCGGGGCTCCGCCCCGGACCCCGCGCCTCAAACGCCGGCGGGGCTGCAAAAGACCGGGGCTCCGCCCCGCACCCCGCTGCTCAATCGCCGCAGGGGCTTGATATCCGGCGCGGGTCGGGCACCTTCAAGCCCCGCCGGCGTTTGAGGCGCGGGTTCCGCACATCAAGCCCCGCCGGCGATTGAGGCGCGGGGTCCGGGGCAGAGCCCCGGGACGTCAACCACGGTTAACCGAGAGGAACCGGCGTGCCTGAGGGTCACACCATTCACCGCCTCGCCCAGGACCACGCCACCCGCTTCGCCGACCGCAAGGTCACCGTGACCAGCCCCCAGGGCAAGTTCTCCGACGCGGCAGCCCTCCTCACCGGCCAGAAGCTCACCCGCACCGAAGCCCACGGCAAACACCTCTTCCTCGGCTTCGGGGGCGAGGACGCCTGGATCCACATCCACCTCGGCCTCTTCGGCAAGTACACCCTCGGCGAGACCCCCGCCCCGCCCCCCACGGACACCGTCCGCCTCCGCCTCGCGAACGGCACCCACTACTCCGACCTCCGCGGCCCCACCACCTGCGCCCTGATCACGGACGCCGAGAAGCAGGCGATCCACGACCGACTGGGCCCGGACCCGCTGCGCCCCGGCGAGGACCCCACCCGGGCCTACGCCCGCATCTCCCGCAGCCGCACCACCATCGCCGCGCTCCTCATGGACCAGAAGGTCATCGCGGGCGTCGGCAACGTCTACCGCGCCGAGGTCCTCTTCCGGCACGGCATCGACCCGTACACCCCGGGCAAGAACCTCACCGGGGCCCAACTGACGGCGATCTGGGACGACTTGGTGGCGCTCATGCACGAGGGCGTCCGCCTGAACCGCATCGACACCGTCCGCCCCGAGCACACCCCCGAGGCGATGAACCGCCCGCCCCGCGTCGACGACCACGGCGGCGAGGTCTACGTCTACCGGCGCGCGCCCCAGCCCTGCCACCTGTGCGGCACGGAGATCCGCACGGCGGAACTGGCGGCCCGCAACCTCTTCTGGTGCCCCACCTGCCAACCGCCCCGCTAGAACCCGTGCGGCAGCCACGGCGCGACCGCCGAGCCGAACGCCACCGACGCCTCCGCCAGCGCCCCCGGCCGCAGCTCCCGCACCCGACCGGCCCCGGCCAGCTCCAGGAGTGACACGTCACCGAGGTAGGCCGCGCCCAGGTCCCGTACGGACAGGGCGATGTCCGCCGGGGCCTCGGTCCGCTTGCAGGACGCCCCCTTCGTGTCGCCCGCGAGCCGCCAGCGCCCCTCGTTCCAGGGGCAGAAGGCGTCCGTCACCTCGAACACCACGTCCACGGGCGTGAGGTACGTACGCGCTTCGAGCGCCTCGCCGACCTCGACCAGGCGTACGTGCATCGAGTCCCGCACCCGCACCTCGCACCGGCGGATGTCGGAGACCAGCGAGAACAGCGGATCGTCCACCGGGAGGTTGTGGCACTCCACGGTCTCCGTCAGGTCGATGCCGCACAGGAACCGCCACAGCGCCGCGTACGCCGCCGGCTCGTCCGCGGTGACCTCGCGCACCAGGACCCGGTTGTGGTCGAGGCCCTGCGCGGACTCCGGCTTCACCGCGAAGCGCGTGAACCCGACCGTCCGCCCGTCCCGCTCGGCGACCACGCACATCAGCGCCGAGGCCCCGTCCCGGTCCTGCTCGGGGTCGAGCAGCGGCAGCCGCTCCCAGCCGGGCGTCCGGGCGAGCATGCCCGGCCGCGCCCCCACGGTCCGCAGGTACACGTCCTCGCAGCGCTCGGCGGCCGCCGCCGGGTCCACGTACCGCAGCCGCACCCCGTCGGCCTCCGCGGGCGCGCCGACCGTCACGTGCCGGGCCCGGACCCGCACCGTGGCCTTGCGGGTCCCGATGCCGTAGCCGAACCGCCCGTAGATCACGGGCTCGGACGCCGTGAGCACGGCCAGGGGCTCTCCCCACCCGCGTACGTGGTCGAGCTGACGGCGCATCATGGAGGTGAGGATGCCGCGCCTGCGATGGGTCGCGGCGACACTGACCATGGTCACGCCCGCGGCGTCCACGAAGGCCCCGCCGGGCACCGCGACACGGAACGGGAAGGCGCCCGCCGTGCCCACGCACTCGTCCCCGTCCCAGGCCCCGATCGAACGGTCCAGGACGCTCAGCTCCCGGTACAGGCCGCGCTCCTCCGGCGCTTCCAGCACTCCGCCGAAGGCCCGCTCCAGCTTCGCGTACCAGTCGTCCCACTCGCTGTCCCGCACCGTGCGCAGTTCGGTCGCCATACGCCATCCCTATCAGGGCGGGCAGCGACGGGCGAGGGAATTTTCCTCGCGTACGGGAGCTGACGGGCGTGCCCGGAAAGGGGGACAAGTGGGACCTCCCGTGCGCGGGCACGGACCCGGTGGATAAGGTCCACGAACAATGGCGGTACGACGAGAGCGGCGCCGGCGCGTTCAGCGCGCGGAAGCCGATACGTTCCCGGCCCGGTTGAGGATGCGTGTCCACCGGGTCCGCACAGCCGTGCGCAAGTCCGGAGTGGACTACTTCCGGGGCGACGGTTCGGACTGGATCGCGCTGGCCGGACTGCTGCTCACCGTCCCGCTGATCGCCTCCGCCACGATCCTCAACCCGGTGTGGTGCGCGCCCTCCGCGCTCGTCCTGCCGATCGTCGCGGGCGGCCTGCTGCTGCGCCCCGCCAGCCTGCTCGGCCTGTACGCGGCGGCCGCCACCGCGCTCATCGTGGAATCGTTCCAGCTCGGCCCGTACACCCAGCGCGCGGCGGGCGTCACGCCCGGCACCGTGCTCACGGTCGCGGCCTGCGGATTCTTCGGGCTGCTCATCGCCCAGTTCCGCAGCCGGGTCGGCGTGCCCTGGCGGCGCGGCGGCACCATGCTCTTCGACCTGCGCGAGCGGATCCGTACGCAGAGCCGGCTGCCCAAGCTGCCGCCGGGCTGGCACCGCGAGATGGCGCTGCGCCCGGCGGGCGGCCAGTCCTTCTCGGGCGACTTCGTGGTGGCGGCCCGCACCCACAACGGGCGGACGCTGGAGGTCGTCCTCACGGACGTCTCGGGCAAGGGCATGGACGCGGCCTCGCGGGCGCTGCTCCTGGCCGGCGCCTTCAGCGGCCTGCTCGGCTCGCTGCCGCCGCACGCGTTCCTGCCCGCGGCCAACGGCTATCTGCTGCGCCAGGACTGGGACGAGGGCTTCGCGACCTCGATCCACCTCGTCCTGGACCTGGAGTCCGGGGACTACGAGCTGTACTCCGCGGGCCACCCGCCGGGCCTCCAGCTCAGCGCGGGCACGGGCCGCTGGGAGGAGAAGGCGGCCGAGGGCCCGCTCCTCGGCGTGTACGACGGGGCCGAGTTCGACGCGACCAAAGGAACGTTGCGCCCCGGCGATGTGCTGATGCTGTTCACGGACGGCCTCGTGGAGACGTCCGACCGCGACATCAGCGAGGGCATCGACCGCCTCACCGGGGAAGCCGACCGGTACGTGACCGGCGGCTTCCACGGTGCGGCCTGGCACCTCATCGAGGCGGTCGCCAAGGACGTCAACGACGACCGGGCGCTGCTGCTGATCTGCCGGGACGCGTGAGGGACCCGGCGGGGGTCACACCCCGACGCCGACCCGTGGCTCGTCGGCCGCGAGCGACCGCTCCTTGATCGGCAGGATCCGGGCCAGCCACCCGGACCGGCCGGCCGCCAGCGGGCCGAGGACCGCGAGCAGCAGCACGTACCCCGCGATGAACGGCGAGAGCCGCTCGTCGAGTCCGGCGCCCGCCGCCATCGTGGCGAGGATCAGCGCGAACTCGCCGCGGGCGAGGAGCGTGGTCGAGATGTTCGCGGCGGGTCCGGCCCCGAAGCCGTAGATCTTCGCGGCGCCGAGGCCCGCGAGGACGTTCATGACGAGGGTCAGCGCGACCGCCGCGAGCACCGGCCACAGCACGACCGGCAGGTCACCGGGGTCGATGGAGAGGCCGAAGGCGAAGAAGAAGATCGCGCCGAAGGCGTCCCGCAGCGGGTGCACCAGCTTCAGGATGCGCTCACCGGACGAGGTCGAGCCGAGCATCAGACCGACCATGAACGCGCCGATGGCGTCGGCGACCCCGAACCACTCGGAGACCCCGGCCACGAACACCGCGGCACCGAGGAAGGAGATGACGAGCAGCTCGTCGTCCTTGGTGTTGAAGAGCATGCCGACGACCCGCGTGCCGAACCGCGCCGCGAGCGCGAGCAGCAGCAGGAAGCCGAAGGCCTTGCCACCGTCGAGCACGGCCGCCGACAGCGAGTCCGCGCCGGACAGGATCGGCTGGAGGGCCGCCAGGTACAGGGCGAGGAAGATGTCCTCGACGACGATGATGCCGAGGATGGGCTTGGTCTCGGGATTGCCCAGCCGGCCGGTGTCGACCAGCACCTTGGTGACGATCGCGGACGACGAGATGCCGAGCACCCCGGCGAGGACCAGAGCCTCGGATGTGCCCCAGCCGAGGGCGAATCCGAAACCGAGGCCGGCGCCGACGTTCAGCGCGAGGTACGTCCCGCCGGCGAGGGCCATCTTGCGGCCGCCCGCCTTGAGGTCGTCCATGTGGAACTCGAGGCCGAGATAGAAGAGCAGCAGGACGAGGCCGAGCGCGGAGAGCATCTCCAGGTCGTGCGGGTCGGAGAGCAGCACGACGCCCGGGGTGTGGGGGCCGAGGAGTATCCCGGCCAGGATGAAGAGCGGAATGGTGGGAAGGCCTATGCGCCCGCCCAGACGGGCGAGGACGGCTGCCGCGAGAAAGGCGCCGCCCATGGCGATCAAGGTGTCTGCGTGTCCGATGGGCCCGTTCCTCCTTGGTCTTGAAGCCCGGTCGTCAGGGCTGACTAGAGGCTTTGGTCAAGAGAACGTCAAGAAAACGTCAATACTTAGCTTACCAAACGACCTGGAGGCGTCGGCCCGTCCCGTGTGAGAGGCTCGGCGGCATGCTCACGCCGAAGGAAGTGGAAGCCCTCGCGCGGCGGGCCCACGAAGGCCAGGTGGACAAGGCGGGCCGCCCGTACGCGGAACATCTGGCGGCCGTCGCCGAGGGGGTCCGGGCCAGGGGAGGCGACGAGGCGCAGCTCGCCGCGGCGTGGCTGCACGACGCCGTCGAGGACGACGCGCTCACCGAGGAGTGGCTGACCGGGGCCGCGCTCCCGCCCCGGACGAAGCGCATCGTCCGCGCGCTGACCAAGCACCCCGGCGAGCCCCCCGAGGAGTACGCGCGGCGCATCCTCGACACCCCGGGCGCCCGCCTCGTCAAGGAGGCGGACCTGGCCCACAACGCGGACCCGGACCGCCTCGCCGTCCTCGACGAGCCGACCCGGGAGCGATTGACGAGGAAGTACGCGAGGATGCGCGCGCTGTTGGGGCTCGACTGAGGGTCCTACGACCGTCAAGACCTACGGGCCTACGGGCCTACGGGCCTACGGGCCTACGGCAGGATCGAGTCCACGTACCCGCCGTCCACGCGCAGTGCGCCGCCGGTGGTGGCGCTCGCCTGGTCGGAGGCCAGGTAGACCACCATGTTCGCGATCTCCTCCGGCTCGATGAGGCGTTGCAGCAGGGACTGCGGACGGTGCTCGCGCATGAAGGCGCGCTGCGCCTCGTCCCAGGGCAGGTCCCGGTCGACCAGTTCGTACACGAAGTCCTCGACGCCACCCGTGTGCGTGGGACCCGCGATCACGGAGTTGACGGTCACGCCGGTGCCGGCGGCCTGCTTCGCGAAGCCGCGGGCCACGGACAGCAGGGCCGTCTTGGACATCCCGTAATGGATCATCTCGGCGGGGATCACCACCGCGGAGTCGCTGGCGATGTTCTGGATCCGGCCCCAGCCGCGCGCGCTCATGCCGGGCAGGTAATGGCGGATCAGCCGGACGGCGGCCAGCACGTTGACCTCGAAGTAGCGGCGCCACTCGGCGTCGGTGATCTCCAGCGGGTCGGCGGAGCCGAAGATGCCGAGGTTGTTGACGAGGATGTCGACGTGGGGGAGCGCCGCGGCGGTGTCCCGCAGCCCCTCCTCGGAGGTGACGTCGGCCGCCACCGGCACCAGATCCGCTCCGGGGGCGTCGTCCAGGATGCGGGCGACGGCCTCGTCCACCCGCTCCCGCGTCCGCCCGTTGACGCCGACGCGCGCCCCGGACCGGGCCAGGCCGGTCGCGATGGCGGCGCCGATGCCCTGGGTGGATCCGGTGACCAGGGCGGTGCGTCCCGTCAGGTCGATCTGCATGGGCCTGGCTCCTCGTGGCTCGGGTAGGGGTGGGCCGGGGTCGTCCCCGCGTACCCACCCTTACCCGAGCGGCCTCAGGAGCGCTGCCTGGCCCGAGCCGTCTCGGTGGCGTCCTTCTTGAACGCCCACGCCATCCTCGGCTCCATGGCGAAGCGGAAGGCGCGCTGCACCGGCGGTGTGCACAGCGCGGTGACGACGGCCGCCGCGATCAGCGTGACGGCGATCTCGCCGTACGGCCGGTGCGTCCAGTCCGCGTCGAACCAGCCCCAGAACCGGGAGCCCTTCGCCAGGAAACCGTGCAGCAGATACCCGTACAGCGTCCCGGCGCCCAGCACCGTGAACCACGTCCTGCGCCCCGGCACCCACGCGAAGAAGCACGCGGTGAGCACGATCGAGCAGCCGAACAGGGCGAGCGTCATGATGACGCCGATCCACCACGGGAAGCCCAGCTCCTGCGCACTGTCGCGGTGGTAGAACCACACCGACGACATGCGCGGCGCCGCCCAGTAGGCGACCGCGAAGGCGCACAGCGCGATCGGCACGGACAGGATCCGCACCTCGCGCCGCCGTACGAGCTGGAAGTGCTCGGGCTTCATGACGAGACCGAGCACGAAGAACGGCATGAACTGGAGGACGCGCTGGAGGTCCAGGTCGTCGCCGATGTCGGGGGAGACCGTGGCGAGCACCGCGACCGCGAGGGCGAGCGGGACCGGCCAGCGCACGACCTTCCAGATCGGCGTGGTCAGCCGCCAGATGAACAGCGCGACCAGGAACCAGGTCAGGAACCACGGGTCGAGCAGGCTGATCGGGTGCGAGGGATCGTCGTCGGCGTACCGCTTGAAGACGCTGTACGCGACCTCGAAGATCACGTACGGCACGGCGACGCCGGTGATCAGGCGCCGCAGCCGGTCGGGCCGCATGTCGAAGCTGCGGGAGAAGTAGCCGGAGATGATGATGAACGCCGGCATGTGGAACGTGTAGACGATCATGTACAGCGCTTCGGCGGTACGGCTGCCGTCGGTCAGCGGTTCCCATGCGTGCCCCATCGCGACGAACACGATGGCGAGGTACTTGGCGTTGTCGAAGAACGCGTCGCGCTGTTTGGGTTTGGGGGCATCGGCCGGAGCGGCGGCCGTGGTCCTCGGGGGCTGGGGGGCGACGTCCGCCGCCGGCCGCGCGGCCGGCGGGAGCGCGGTGCGGTGCGCGCCCTGCGGGTGCAGCGAGTTGGTCACAGGCCCTCCCACCAGGAACTCGGGGAGACCGTGGGGGGCCGCACTGCGCCAGTGGGGATGATGGCAGTGGGGAACATCCGAGGCACCTTAGTGGCGCTCCTGCGATTTCGTGAAACCCTCAACTCGATTCCTCCTTGGCGTTTCCAGGTACCCCCGATTGCGCAGAAGTCGACATGCGGATTGTGCGGTTGTGCTCGGACGGTTTGTCCGTGGCTGGTGAAATGACCGTTTCGCCCGTTGTTGCCCAGGTGGTAATTGGACATCGCAATTCCTTGGTTTTCCTGTGTGCGAACCAAGGGGAAACTGAGAGAAACCCTGCAGGTCGTACGGGGGGTGCCCGGCCGGGGCGGCCCGGACGATAGAAACGATCAAGCCGAAACCCGCGGGTGCGTGGCCGACGATGCGTCACGGGCCGCATAGGGGCGCCGGGTTGGTGGCACGATGGTTCTGGCGGGGGGTGGGGCCTGTACCCCCCGGGCCGGGAGAGCGGACCGACCTAGGGTGTGATCAGTGTGGCCATTTCGCTGTCAGTTGTGCTGTTGTTGGCGATCGTCCTCGTCGTCCTCATGAGGGGCGGCTCGCTCAAAGCGGGGCCCGCGATAGTCGCGATCCTGTTCGGCTTCTTCCTCGCGTCGACCGGAATGGCGCCGGCGATCAACAACTTCCTCAACTCGGTCGCGGACAGCATCAGCGCGATCAATTTCTGACGCGGCGGCCACGGCGCCCGGCGCAGGCCCGCGAAAAAGCCTCCGGCCCGGATCCACAGGAGCGGATCCGGGCCGGAGGCCATTCGCGAGAGCGGGCGACGGGAATCGAACCCGCGTAGCTAGTTTGGAAGACTAGGGCTCTACCATTGAGCTACGCCCGCACGGCTGCACCGCAGGTCGGCGACCGCGGTACGCAGGCATCGTAGCGGGTCCGGGGCGTCGAGTGCACACCCTGTTTTCCGCGGCCCGCAGGGCGGGAGCCGCACCGCGGGCGGGCATGTACCCTACGTGTCGCACCGACGGGGTGTGGCGCAGCTTGGTAGCGCGTCCGCTTTGGGAGCGGAAGGCCGTGGGTTCAAATCCCGCCACCCCGACCAGCGTTCGGAAGGCGACCGTCGGGCCCCGGCCCGGTCGCCCCGGGGTTCTCCAAGATCGCATTGTGGGTCCGCAGCGGCGTGCCGTTACTATGCAAGCTGCATGCCCGTGTGTCTCTCAAGCCGGGCACGATCCCAGAAGTCAGCCCCCAAGGAGACCCACCGTGAAGAGCGCCGTCGAGACCCTGAACCCGACCCGGGTTCGGCTCAGCATTGAGGTGCCCTTCGAGGAGCTCAAGGACAGCCTCGACGCGGCGTACAAGAAGATCAACCAGCAGGTCACGGTGAAGGGCTTCCGCAAGGGCAAGATCCCGGCCCGCGTCATCGACCAGCGCTTCGGCCGCGGTGCGGTCCTGGAGGAGGCCGTCAACGACGCGCTCCCGAAGTTCTACACCGAGGCCGTCAACGAGGCGGAGCTCAACGTCCTCGGTCAGCCCGAGGTCGACATCACGGACCTGAAGGACGGCGAGACGCTGAACTTCACCGCTGAGGTCGACGTCCGCCCGACGATCGAGATCCCGGACTACTCCGGCATCGAGGTCGAGGTCGACGCGGTCGAGGTCACCGACGAGGACGTCGACAAGGCCGTCGAGCAGCTCCGTGACCGCTTCGCCTCCACCGCTCCGGTCGAGCGCGCCGCCGAGGACGGCGACGTCGTGACGATCGACCTGGAGGCCAAGGTCGACGGCGAGGTCCTCGAGGACGGCGTCGCCTCCGGCGTCTCGTACACCATCGGCTCGGGCGAGCTCCTCGACGGCATCGACGACGCCGTCAAGGGCCTGGAGGCCGGTGGCGAGGCCACCTTCAACTCCGAGCTCAAGGGCGGCTCCGCCGAGGGCAAGGACGCCGAGGTCACCGTCAAGGTGAGCCAGGTCGCCAAGCGTGAACTGCCGGAGCTGGACGACGAGTTCGCGCAGCTCGCCTCCGAGTTCGACACCCTCGACGAGCTGAAGGCCGACAGCCGCAAGCGCCTCGAGAACCAGAAGCAGTACGACCAGGCCACGCAGGCCCAGGAGCGCGTCCTGGAGAAGCTGCTCGAGCTGGTCGAGGTCCCCGTCCCGGAGAAGCTCCTCGAGGACGAGGTCAACACCCGCAAGCACAACCTCGAGAACCACCAGCTCGGCCAGATGGGCCTGAACCTCGAGAAGTTCCTCGAGATCCAGGGCAAGACGGTCGAGGAGTTCGACGCCGAGACGCGCGAGCAGGCCGTCAAGGGCATCAAGACGCAGTTCGTCCTCGACGAGCTCGTCAACAAGGAGAAGCTGAACGTCAGCCAGGAGGAGCTCACCGAGCACCTCATGCGCCGCGCCGCCTCCTCCGGCATGTCCCCCGACCAGTTCGCCCAGGCCGTCGTCGAGGGTGGCCAGGTCCCGATGCTGGTCGGCGAGGTCGCCCGCGGAAAGGCCCTTGCCGTGGTCGTCGAGGCCGCCACCGTCAAGGACACCAACGGTGAGGTCGTCGACCTGGAGGACGACGAGGAGGAGACGGAGGAGGCCGCCGAGGCCGCCACCGACTCCGCCGAGGTCGAGGCCGAGTCCAAGTAACCGCTCCGCTCAGGAACGTGTGAGCAGGCCCCCGGAACCGTCCAGGTTCCGGGGGCCTGCTTTTCAGGGGCGCGGGGAACTGCGCGCGCAACCCCGGCAGGGCGCAAGACGCGCTGTCCCCGAGTTCCTGTGGCCGCCTGCGGTCGTGCGCGTGGATTGCGCAGTTCCCCGCGCCCCTGGGGAGCCGCGGCCGGGCGCCGTGCAGGAGCGGAGCGAACCTGCGCTCACAGCGAACAGTTGCAATCGCGGGATTCCCCGGAGGGACCCGCGCGTTAGGGTCCATGAAGAGGAGGGCAGGGGAGTCGACGCACGGCCCCCGGCCCCAGCTAGAGACGCGAGACGGCGCGTAGCCGTCAGAGACGAGCAGGTGGATACGTGACGAATCTGATGCCTTCCGCCGCAGGCGAGCCGTCCATCGGTGGTGGCCTCGGCGACCATGTCTACAACCGGCTGCTCGGCGAGCGCATCGTCTTCCTCGGCCAGCAGGTCGACGACGACATCGCGAACAAGATCACCGCGCAGATGCTGCTCCTTGCCGCCGACCCGGACAAGGACATCTACCTCTACATCAACAGCCCCGGTGGCTCGGTGACGGCCGGCATGGCCATCTACGACACCATGCAGTACATCCCGAACGACGTCATCACCATCGGCATGGGCATGGCCGCCTCCATGGGCCAGTTCCTGCTGACGGGCGGCACGCCGGGCAAGCGCTTCGCGCTGCCGCACACCGACATCCTGATGCACCAGGGCTCCGCGGGCATCGGCGGTACCGCGTCCGACGTGAAGATCCAGGCCGAGTACCTGCTGCGCACGAAGAAGCGCATGGCCGAGATCACCGCGCGGCACTCGGGCCAGAGCGTCGAGACGATCATCCGTGACGGTGACCGCGACCGCTGGTTCACCACCGAGGAGGCCAAGGAGTACGGCCTCATCGACGAGATCATCACTGCCGCTACGGGCGTTCCGGGCGGCGGCGGCACCGGCGCCTGATCCTCGCGATCACGCCGGCACAGCCACCCCAGCCCACCCTCACCAGGACGGAACACCGACCATGAACAACTTCCCCGGCAGCGGCCTGTACCAGGGCCCCCAGGTCGACAACCGCTATGTGGTCCCGCGCTTCGTCGAGCGCACCTCGCAGGGCGTGCGCGAGTACGACCCGTACGCGAAGCTCTTCGAGGAGCGCGTGATCTTCCTCGGCGTGCAGATCGACGACGCGTCGGCCAACGACGTCATGGCGCAGCTGCTGTGCCTGGAGTCGATGGACCCGGACCGCGACATCTCCATCTACATCAACAGCCCCGGTGGCTCGTTCACGGCCCTCACGGCCATCTACGACACGATGCAGTTCGTGAAGCCGGACATCCAGACGGTCTGCATGGGGCAGGCGTCCTCCGCGGCCGCCGTGCTCCTCGCCGCCGGTACGCCGGGCAAGCGCATGGCCCTGCCGAACGCGCGCGTGCTGATCCACCAGCCCTCCGGCGGCACCGGCCGTGAGCAGCTCTCCGACCTGGAGATCGCGGCCAACGAGATCCTCCGGATGCGTACGCAGCTGGAAGAGATGCTGGCCAAGCACTCGACGACGCCGATCGAGAAGATCCGCGACGACATCGAGCGCGACAAGATCCTCACGGCCGAGGGCGCGCTCGAGTACGGCCTGGTCGACCAGATCATCTCGACGCGCAAGATGAACAACGAGGCGATCGCGTAGTAGGCGCTGTATCGTCTGCCGTCCCCTTGGCACGGTCCACGTCAAAGTGAACCCTGCCAAGGGGGGCCCGAACGGGGGGCCCGGCAAGGTACCGTCGGATACAGGCACCAGGAGCCGCTGAACGTGGCGTCTCCCAGGCGAAGGGGAAGCACCTCGTGGCACGCATCGGTGACGGCGGCGATCTGCTCAAGTGCTCGTTCTGCGGAAAGAGCCAGAAGCAGGTCAAGAAGCTCATCGCAGGCCCCGGTGTGTACATCTGCGACGAGTGCATCGACCTCTGCAACGAGATCATCGAGGAAGAGCTCGCCGAGACGAGCGAAGTGCGCTGGGAAGAACTTCCCAAGCCGCGCGAGATCTACGAGTTCCTCGAGAGCTACGTCGTAGGACAGGAAGCCGCCAAGAAGGCCCTGTCCGTCGCGGTGTACAACCACTACAAGCGCGTCCAGGCCGGCGAGAACGGCGGGGCGAACGGGCGGGACGACGCGATCGAACTCGCGAAGTCCAACATCCTTCTTCTCGGTCCCACCGGCTCGGGAAAGACGCTCCTCGCGCAGACGCTGGCGCGGATGCTCAACGTCCCGTTCGCCATCGCCGACGCGACGGCGCTGACGGAGGCGGGATACGTCGGCGAGGACGTCGAGAACATCCTGCTGAAGCTGATCCAGGCGGCCGACTACGACGTCAAGAAGGCCGAGACCGGGATCATCTACATCGACGAGATCGACAAGGTGGCCCGCAAGTCGGAGAACCCGTCGATCACGCGCGACGTGAGCGGCGAGGGCGTCCAGCAGGCGCTCCTCAAGATCCTTGAGGGCACCACCGCCTCGGTCCCGCCGCAGGGCGGCCGCAAGCACCCGCACCAGGAATTCATCCAGATCGACACGACGAACGTGCTGTTCATCGTGGGCGGCGCCTTCGCCGGACTGGAGAAGATCATCGAGTCGCGGGCGGGCGCCAAGGGCATCGGCTTCGGCGCGACCCTCCACTCCAAGCGCGAGCTGGAGGAGAAGGACCAGTTCCAGGAGGTCATGCCGGAGGACCTGGTGAAGTTCGGGATGATCCCCGAGTTCATCGGCCGCCTCCCGGTCATCACCTCCGTGCACAACCTCGACCGCGAGGCGCTGCTCCAGATCCTCGTCGAGCCGAAGAACGCACTCGTCAAGCAGTACCAGCGCCTCTTCGAACTCGATGGAGTGGAGCTGGACTTCGAGCGCGAGGCGCTGGAGGCCATCGCCGACCAGGCCATCCTGCGCCGCACCGGCGCCCGCGGCCTGCGCGCCATCATGGAGGAGGTCCTCCAGTCGGTGATGTACGAGGTCCCGTCCCGCAAGGACGTGGCGCGTGTCGTCATCACGGCGGAGGTCGTCCTGTCGAACGTGAACCCGACGCTCATCCCGCGCGACGCCCGAGGCGGCGGCAGCGGCGAGCAGAAGTCGGCCTAGCGGCACAGCGGTTGGCACGAGAAGGGCCCCGGTCGGAGATCCGACCGGGGCCCTTCCGCGTACGCCCGTGCCCGGGTCCTACTCGGGGACGCGGACCTCTTCGCGCAGCTTCGCCGTCGTGTCGGCCGCCTCGCTCAGCGGCTGCTCCTCCTTGGCGACGATGGCGCCGGCGTCCGAGTACACGATGTACGTCACCGTGCTGTGGTCGCCCCAGATGCACATCGGCATCGTGAAGCTGGACGGCACGCCCGAGGTGGACGAACTGCCGCCCGGCATCTCGTACTTGGCGTTCTGGCACTTCATGACGCCGTTCTTGAAGCCGGCCGGCTCGAACTTCTCGGGGGAGCCCTCGAAGGAGACCTTGGCGCCGGCGGAGGTGCCGCCGTTCTCCTCGGACTTCTTCTTCATCTCGCTGAACATCGAGTCGACGACCTTCTCCGGGTCCTCGATCTCGCCGTACACGCCACCGAAGTTGATCGCCTTGGCCGTGGTGCCGGTGCCGGCCTCGTAGCTGGCGTTCACGCTCTTGGGGTCGGTCACGCCCCACTTCTTGGCCTCCGCGAGGTCGCTCTCGCTGAAGGTGCCGCTGCTGGAGGCGTTCGCGCTGCTCTTCTTGTACTCGCCGAGGACGGTGGCCGGCGTCGTCAGCTTGTGCGCGCCGTCGTCCTCCACGGACGAGCCGCTGCCGCCGCCGTCGCCGCCCAGGACGAAGTAGCCGCCGACACCGAGCGCCGCCACGACGACGACCGCGCCGATCACGATGCCGAGCGTCTTCTTGCCACCGCCCCCGCCCGTGGGCGGCGCCGGCGGGTACTGGCCGTAAGGAGCCTGCTGCGGCTGCCCGTACGGGCCCGGCTGCTGGGGCTGCCCGTAGCCGCCGGGCGGCTGCTGCGGCGGCTGGCCGTAGGGGTTCGGCTGCTGAGGGGGCACGCCCTGGGGGGCCTGCTGGGGCGGCTGCTGCGGGTAACCGTAGCCGGGCTGCGGAGCCTGCGGCGGCTGCCCGTACGGGCCGGGCTGCTGCGGCTGACCGTAGGGGCCCGGCTGCTGGGGCTGCTGACCGTACGGACCCGGCTGCTGGGGCGGCTGGTTACCGTACGGGCCCGGCTGGTTGTGGCTCATTGCTGGTGGTCCCTCCCGTTGCTTATGTGCTGCTGACATCCTGGCGCACGGCAGTGCGATCCGGTCCACCGGTATTCGGTTTCAGTACGAGCTTGTGACCCCTCTAAACTGGCGGCGTGACCGAGAACTCTCAGCAGCAGAACCCAGTGCCCACCTCCGAACTGCCGACCCAGTACGCGCCGGCCGAGGTAGAGGGGGCGCTGTACGAGCGCTGGGTGGACCGGGGCTATTTCGCGGCCGACGCGAAGAGCGAGAAGCCGCCGTACACGATCGTCATCCCGCCGCCGAACGTCACGGGCTCCCTGCACCTGGGGCACGCGTTCCAGCACACGCTCATGGACGCCCTCACCCGCCGCAAGCGCATGCAGGGCTTCGAGGCCCTGTGGCTGCCCGGCATGGACCACGCGGGCATCGCGACGCAGAACAAGGTGGAGCAGCAGCTCGCCGAGGAGGGCAAGTCGCGGCACGACCTGGGCCGCGAGGAGTTCGTCGACCGCGTCTGGCAGTGGAAGAACGAGTACGGCGGCAAGATCCTCGGCCAGATGCGCCGCCTCGGCGACGGCGTCGACTGGTCGCGCGAGCGGTTCACGATGGACGAGGGTCTGTCGCAGGCCGTCCAGACCATCTTCAAGAAGATGTTCGACGACGAGCTGATCTACCGCGCCGAGCGGATCATCAACTGGTGCCCGCGCTGCCTGACCGCCATCTCGGACATCGAGGTGGACTACCAGGACGACGACGGCGAGCTGGTCTCGCTGAAGTACGGCGAGGGCGACGAGACGGTCGTCGTCGCGACCACCCGTGTCGAGACGATGCTCGGCGACACCGCGGTCGCCGTCCACCCGGACGACGAGCGGTACGCGCACCTCATCGGCAAGCGCATCAAGCTGCCGCTGACCAACCGCACGATCCCGGTCGTCGCGGACACGCACGTCGACCCCGAGTTCGGGACCGGCGCCGTGAAGGTCACGCCCGCCCACGACCCGAACGACTTCGCGATCGGGCAGCGGCACGGCCTCGAGACCATGACGATCATGGACGAGCGCGGGATCATCACCGCGCCCGGCCCCTTCGAGGGTCTCGACCGCTTCGAGGCGCGCTCCGCCATCGTCGACGCCATGCGCCAGCAGGGCCGTGTCGTCGCCGAGAAGCGCCCGTACGTCCACTCCGTCGGGCACTGCTCGCGTTGCAGGACGACGATCGAGCCGCGCCTGTCGCTCCAGTGGTGGGTCAAGGTCGAGACGCTGGCCAAGGCCGCCGGTGACGCGGTCCGCGACGGCCGCGTCACGCTCCACCCCAAGGAGATGGAGAAGCGGTACTTCGACTGGGTCGACAACCTCAACGACTGGTGCATCTCGCGCCAGCTGTGGTGGGGCCACCGCATCCCGGTCTGGTACGGGCCGAACGGCGAGGTCGTCTGCGTCGGCCCCGACGAGCAGCCGCCGGGCACCGAGGCCGAGGGCTGGAAGCAGGACGAGGACGTCCTCGACACCTGGTTCTCCTCCGGCCTGTGGCCGTTCTCCACGCTCGGCTGGCCCGAGCAGACGCCGGACCTGGAGAAGTTCTACTCGACCGACGTCCTGCTCACCGGCCACGACATCATCTTCTTCTGGGTCGTCCGGATGATGATGTTCGGCCTCTACGCGATGGACGGCGAGGTCCCGTTCAAGACGGTCGCGCTGACCGGTCTCGTCCGCGACGAGAACGGCAAGAAGATGTCGAAGTCGTTCGGCAACGTCGTGGACCCGCTGGACTGGATGGACAAGTACGGCTCGGACGCGCTGCGCTTCACGCTGGCGCGCGGTGCCAACCCCGGCACCGACGTCCCGATCGGCGAGGACTGGGTCCAGGCGTCCCGGAACTTCGCCAACAAGATCTGGAACGCGACCCGCTTCGCGCTGATGAACGGCGCGACGGTCGAGGGCCCGCTGCCGGACCCGTCGCAGATGACGGCGACGGACCGCTGGATCCTCTCGCGCCTCAACAAGACGGTCGCCGAGGTCGACGCGTTCTACGACGACTACCAGTTCGCCAAGCTCTCCGACTCGCTCTTCCACTACGCGTGGGACGAGGTCTTCGACTGGTACGTCGAGCTGTCGAAGACGACGTTCATGGGCGGCGGCGAGCCGGCGAAGGTGTCCGGCCGGGTCCTCGGTGAGGTCCTGGACGTCATGCTGCGGCTGCTGCACCCGATCGTCCCGTTCGTCACGGAGACGCTCTGGACCACGCTCACGGGCGGCGAGTCCATCGTCATCGCCGACTGGCCCAAGGCCGGCGGCTTCCGCGACGAGGCCGCCGAGCAGGAGATCGCGACGCTCCAGCAGGTCGTCACCGAGGTCCGCCGCTTCAAGGGCGACCAGGGCCTCAAGGCGGGCCAGCGCGTCCCGGCCCGTCTGACCCTGGACGGCACGGCGCTCGCCGCCCACGAACCGGCGATCCGGCAGCTGCTCAAGCTCCAGCCGGAGGGCGAGGGCTTCACCGCCACCGCCACGCTGCCGGTCGCGGGCGCCGAGGTGGCGCTCGACCTCTCCGGCGCGATCGACGTCGCCGCGGAGCGCAAGCGCCTCGCCAAGGACCTCGCCGCCGCCGAGAAGGACAAGGCGCAGGCCGAGGGCAAGCTCGGCAACGAGAAGTTCCTCGGCAAGGCCCCCGAGAAGGTCGTCGAGGGCATCCGCGCCCGCCTGGCGAAGGCGGACGAGGACATCGCCCGCATCCAGGCGCAGTTGGAGCGGCTGCCGCAGGCCTGACCAGAGCCCGGCCGAAGGCCCCGGACCCGAGCGCGGGTCCGGGGCCTTCGCGCTGCCCGGCGCGCCGGATCGAGGTAAGAAAGGGAACGTACCGGGCGCACCCAGCGGAGAAGGGGCTCCATGCACGACGAGGCCGACGCGGCGGTTCCGGACGTTCCGGGGCGTCGGGTCTGGGCGCGGCTGGAGCGCTGGCGCGGCACCCCGTTCGCCGTCGACGTCGTCACGGCCGGCGGCTGTTTCGTCCTGATGAGCCTCGACATCCCCGGCCTCGCCAAGGCGGACAACGCGCTCAACGGGACGACCGCCACCGTCGTCCTCGTCCTCGGCGCCGCGACCCTGCTGCTGCGGCGCCGCGCACCGTGGGGGCCCTGGCTCCCGTTCGTCGTCGGGCTCGTCTTCCTCGGCTGGCTGCACGACGTGACGCTCGCCCAGTTCGCCCTGTACTCCGTGGCCCGCTACCGGGGCCGGGCCTCCGGCATCCTCGCCTGCTGCGGCTACCTCGTCTGGGCCTGCGCCGCGTTCGCCCTCCTCGACTGGCCGGTGCACCGCGGCGGCCAGAGCCTGAGCCAGTTCCTCGCCCTCGCCGTCCCCACGGGCGTGCTCGCCACCGGTGTCGGTGTCGCCGCGCGCCGCATCGACCTCGTACGCGCCCTGGAGGCCAAGGGCGCCGAGACCGCGCTGCTCGAAGCGGTGCAGCAGGAGCGCTCGGACGTCGCGGGCGACGTGCACGACTTCGTGGGCCGCGAGCTGACGATGCTGTCGGTACGGGCCGAGGTGCTGTCGCGGCGGGCCCGCGGCGAGCGCTGGGAGCAGGGCTTCGACGAGCTGGCCGAGACGGCGCGCAGGGCCCACCTGCTGCTCAACGAGATCGTGGTGCGCCGCGGCACCGGCGGCGGCGCCCCCACGCCCGGCCTCGACGCCCTGCCCCGGCTCGCCGAGGAGAGCGCGGCGGCCGGCAACGCCACCACGGTCGACGTGGACGACGCGGCCCGCGCCCAGTCCCCCCTGCGCCAGGCGGCGGTCTACCGCGTGGTCCAGGAGTGCCTCACGAACGCCGCGAAACACGCCCCGGGCCAACCGGTGACCGTCACGGTGACGGTCGTGGCCAACCGCCTGCGCGCCACGATCACCAACCCGCTGCCGACGACCGCACCCACGCAGCCCCCGGTCTCCACGGGCAGGGGCACGGCAGGCATGGCGGAACGCGTCCTGTCCCTGGGCGGCACCTTCAGCGCGGGCAGGACGGAGCGGTCCACGTACGAGGTGGAGGCGACTTTCCCGGCCCGGACGTAGGGGCCCTCTTCAGGGGCGCGGGGAACTGCGCGAACGCAACCACAGCGACACGGAACCTGTCGGACGAACCCGGTTACGCCGCCATCATGCGCTGCAACCCGTCGAAGTCCTCCACGCACTTCCCGCACCCCAACGCCACGGAGTCCAACGGCTCGTCGGCCACGAACACCGGAATCCCCGTGCCGGAGGCGATCCGCAGATCGAGCCCCGGCAGCATCGCGCCCCCACCGGTCAGCACGATCCCGTGCTCCATCACGTCGCCCGACAGCTCCGGAGGGCACTCCTCCAGCGTCGCCTTGACCGCCGAGATGATCGACTCCACCGGCTCGTCCAGCGCGGCCCGCACCTCCCGCACGGTCAGCTCGACCGTCTTCGGCAGGCCCGCCACCTTCTCGCGCCCCCGCACGGTGAACGCCCGCATCTCGAACGCGTCCTCTCCCGGCACCGGCCACGCCGAGCCGATCGCGACCTTGATGTCCTCGGCGGTCCGCTCACCGATCAGCAGCCCGTGCTCCTTGCGCACGAACTCCGTGATCGCCTCGTCGAAGCGGTCGCCGCCCACCCGCAGCGACTGCGAGACGACCACGCCGCCGAGGGAGATGACGGCGACCTCACTGGTGCCGCCGCCGATGTCCACGACCATCGACCCGCGCGGATCCGCCACCGGCAGCCCCGCCCCGATCGCCGCCGCCATCGGCTCCTCGATCAGGTGCACGGCCTTCCCGCCGGCCCGCTGCGCCGCGTGCACGATGGCCCGCCGCTCCACGGGCGTGACGCCGCTCGGCACGCACACCACCATGCGCGTACGGGGCCGCCGGCCCGGCACCACCTTCCGTACGAAGTGCCGGATCATCGCCTCGGCCGCCTCGTAGTCGCTGATCACGCCGCCCCGCAGCGGCCGGATCGCCGTGATGGAGCCGGGGGTGCGGCCGATGGTCTCCTTCGCCTCGCTGCCCACCGCGAGCACGTCCCCGCGCCCGCCCGACGTGCCGCCCGCCTTCACGGCGACGACCGACGGTTCGTTCAGCACGATGCCCTGACCGCGCACGTAGAGAAGGGTGTTGGCGGTGCCGAGATCGATGCCTATGTCCATGATCAGCAAGTTTGCCGGGCCGCGCGGCCTTCCGGAGGGACCAAGGTCCCGAAACGGACAGGACCAAAGTCCCGAAACCGGGCGTGGGGTGGTGTCGGGCGGACTGTCGGCGCACCTCCGTAGACTGGCGGGTGTGAGTGACCTCCCCCCGCGCGACAGCAGCGACCACGACCCCGCAGAAGCCGCCGATCCGTTCGACGAGATCGTCGGCGAAGAGACCACCCGTGACCCCGATCTCGCGGTGATCGAGGCGGGCAGCCGCACCCTGCGCGCGCAGGGCGGCCCGCCGCAGGGCGACGGCATCCCGGCCCGGCCGCAGGACCCCGAGGTCGAGAAGGCGCTGCGGGTCGTGGAGGCCGAGCTGGCCACGCGCTGGGGCGAGACGAAGCTGGAGCCGTCCGTGTCGCGCATCGCGGCGCTGATGGACGTGCTGGGCGAGCCGCAGAAGGCGTACCCCTCGATCCACATCACGGGCACGAACGGCAAGACGTCCACGGCCCGCATGATCGAGGCCCTGCTCACGGCCTTCGACCTGCGCACCGGCCGGTACACGTCGCCGCACGTGCAGTCGATCACCGAGCGCATCAGCCTGGACGGCGCCCCGATCGATTACGAGCGCTTCATCGAGACGTACGACGACATCAAGCCGTACGTGGAGATGGTCGACGCGCAGCAGGAGTACCGCCTGTCCTTCTTCGAGGTGCTGACCGGCATGGCCTACGCGGCCTTCGCCGACGCCCCCGTCGACGTGGCGGTCGTCGAGGTCGGCATGGGCGGCAGCTGGGACGCGACGAACGTGATCGACGGCTCGGTCGCCGTCATCACCCCGATCGACCTGGACCACACCGACCGGCTCGGGGAGACGCCCGGCGAGATCGCCGGCGAGAAGTCCGGGATCATCAAGCAGGACGCCACCGTGATCATGGCGCAGCAGCCCGTGGACGCGGCGCAGGTGATCCTCAAGAAGGCCGTGGAGCGGGACGCGACGGTGGCCCGCGAGGGCCTGGAGTTCGGCGTCGTCCGCCGCGAGGTCGCCGTTGGCGGCCAGCTGGTGACGCTGCGCGGGCTCGGCGGCGAGTACGAGGACGTCTTCCTCCCGCTGCACGGCGCGCACCAGGCGCACAACGCGGCGGTGGCGCTCTGCGCCGTCGAGGCGTTCTTCGGCATCGGTTCGCAGCACCAGCGCCTGCTCGACATCGACACGATCCGGACGGCGTTCGCCTCGGCGACGTCGCCGGGCCGTCTCGAAGTGGTGCGGCGCTCGCCGACCGTCGTGCTCGACGCCGCGCACAACCCGGCGGGCGCGCGGGTCACCGCGGAGGCGATCAGCGAGGTCTTCGACTTCAGCCGCCTCATCGGGGTCGTCGGGGCGAGCGGCGACAAGAACGTACGAGGCGTCCTGGAGGCCTTCGAGCCGATCTTCGCGGAGGTCGTCGTCACGCAGAACTCCAGCCACCGGGCCATGGACGCCGACGAACTGGCGGGCATCGCGGTGGAGGTCTTCGGCGACGACCGGGTGCAGGTCGAGCCGCGGCTCGACGACGCGCTGGAGGCCGCGATCACGCTCGCCGAGGAAGAGGGCGAGTACGCGGGCGGGGGAGTGCTCGTGACCGGTTCCGTGATCACGGTCGGCGAAGCCCGGCTGCTTCTGGGGAAGGGCTGATCAGCCGTGCGTACGTTGTGTTCCTCGACCCTGATCGGTGAGTTCTTCATCATCGGCTTCGCCGGGCTCGTCGCCATGAAGGACGACAGCCTGTCGGCCGGTGTGGTGTGGACCGTGTGCGGTGTCGCGATGCTGCTGAGCGTGCTGCTGTGCGGGATGGTGACGCGGCCGGGGGGAGTGCAGCTCGGCTGGGCGCTTCAGATCGCCCTGATCCTCAGCGGCTTCTACGTCCCGATCATGTTCCTCCTCGGCGTCTGCTTCGCCGGCCTGTGGTGGGCCTCGGTCCACTTCGGCCGCAAGGTCGACGAGGCGAAGGCCCGCTGGGCGGCGCAGGCCTGAGCCCCGGGACGTCGGCCTGGTCGCCGCCCGCCTGTTCCCGCGGTGGTGACGCCCTGTAACCTCTGGCGGACCCGCACCCGCCAGACCCCACGAGGAGTCCCGCACCATGTCCCAGCGCACGCTCGTCCTGCTCAAGCCCGACGCCGTACGCCGCGGCCTGATCGGCGAGATCATCGGCCGCATCGAGCGCAAGGCCGGCTGGACGATCAGCGCGCTCGAACTGCGCAGCCTGAGCCAGGAGACGCTGGAGGCGCACTACGGCGAGCACAAGGGCAAGCCGTTCTACGAGCCGCTGGTCGAGTTCATGTCCTCGGGTCCGGTCGTCGCCCTGGTCGTCGAGGGCGAGCGCGTCATCGAGGGTGTCCGCCAGCTGGCCGGCCCCACCGACCCGATCGCCGCCGCCCCCGGCTCCGTCCGCGGCGACTTCGGCAGCATTGTGCGCGAGAACCTGATCCACGCCTCCGACTCCGAGGACTCGGCCGAGCGCGAGCTGAAGATTTTCTTCCCGGATTTCGCGTAAGTCACCGCGCCGCGTAAGTCGGCGCGAATCCGGACTTCTCGCATTCCGGACTTCGCGTCGAACGGGTGAGACGCCCGGTGTCCGCTCCATGAGACCGACGGAGTTCGTTTTCTGATGTCGCGTCAGACACGGAGCGCCACTGACCAGGGGCGGCCCGAGAATTCGGGCCGCTCTTTCGCATATGCGGCCCGATTGGGGGAACGCAATCCTCCGTCGGGACGTCTGCAATAGCGGGGCGGGGGCTCCCATGCTGACAATGGCGAAGACCCTCGCGCCGTGATCGTGCAGGCGAGACTACGATGGAGCCTCCACGCCACACAGCGTCCACCCTCTCGCCTACCTGACAAGCCATCAAACGCTCCACTTGGGAAGGCCAGACGAATCCTGATGGGGAACTCAATGTCGTTCATCGGCCGTGACATGGCTGTCGACCTCGGGACCGCCAACACGCTGGTGTACGTCAGGGGTCGAGGGATCGTGCTCAATGAGCCGTCCGTGGTCGCGATCAACACCAACACCGGCGGCATCCTCGCGGTCGGCGCCGAAGCCAAGAAGATGATCGGGCGCACGCCGGGCAACATCGTGGCGGTCCGCCCGCTGAAGGACGGCGTGATCGCCGACTTCGAGATCACCGAGCGCATGCTCCGCTACTTCATCCTGAAGGTGCACAAGCGGCGCTACCTCGCCCGGCCCCGCGTCGTCGTCTGCGTGCCGTCCGGCATCACCGGCGTCGAGCGCCGCGCGGTCATCGAGGCCTCCTCGCAGGCCGGTGCCCGCCAGGTGCACATCATCGAGGAGCCCATGGCCGCGGCCATCGGCTCCGGGCTCCCGGTCCACGAGGCCACGGGCAACATGGTGGTCGACATCGGTGGCGGCACCACCGAGGTCGCGGTGATCTCGCTCGGCGGAATCGTCACGGCGCAGTCCATCCGCGTCGCGGGCGACGAGCTGGACAACGCGATCATCCAGCACATCAAGAAGGAGTACTCGCTCCTCCTCGGTGAGCGCACCGCCGAACAGATCAAGATCACGATCGGCTCCGCGTACGACCTCGACTCCGACGAACACACCGAGATCCGCGGCCGCGACCTCGTGTCCGGCCTGCCGAAGACCGTCGTCATCTCGGCGGCGGAAGTCCGCAAGGCGATCGAGGAACCGGTCAACGCGATCGTCGACGCCGTGAAGACCACCCTCGACAAGTGCCCGCCCGAGCTGTCGGGTGACGTAATGGACCGCGGCATCGTTCTCACCGGTGGCGGCGCCCTGCTGCGCGGCCTCGACGAGCGGCTCCGCCGCGAGACGGGCATGCCGATCCACATCGCCGAGGACCCGCTGGACAGCGTGGCGCTCGGCTCCGGCAAGTGCGTCGAGGAGTTCGAGGCGCTCCAGCAGGTGCTGGACGCCTCGCCGCGCAGATGATGTGAAGCGATGACGTCCGCCGTACGAGTGCCTGCCACCTCGTGCGGCGGATCGTTGATATAGAGGCAAGGCACAAGAAATCCTCCGAAGTACCGCTCGACACAACCGAGTACCGCTCGACGCAACCGATAGAGGAAGGCACGGCCGCCGCACGTGAGGGACACACGAGAGAGCCGGCTGCTCCTGGTGCTGCTGATCGCCATCGCGTTCGCACTGATCACGGTGGACATCCGCGGCGGTGAGGACTCGCCGGTCGACGGTGCCCGCCACGCCGCCGCCACGGTCTTCGGCCCGGTGGAGAACGGGGTGTCCGGTGCGGTCGACCCGATCGGCAACGCCATAAGCGCGGTCCGCGACTCCGACGAGCGGCACGGCCGCATCGGTGAACTGGAGCGGGAGAACGCCGCGTTGAAGGCCAAGCTCGGCAGCGACGACCGCAACCGCAGCAAGGTCCGCCAGCTCGACTCCATGCTCAAGACCGCGGGCGCCGGCCAGTACGGCATCAAGGGCGCCCAGGTCGTCGCCATCGGTGCGGCGCAGGGCTTCTCCTGGACCGTCACCATCGACTCCGGTGCCAACGACGGCATCAAGCGCGACATGACGGTGCTCAACGGCGACGGTCTCGTCGGCCGCGTCACCACCGTCGGACCGGCCACCTCCACCGTGCTGCTCGCCAACGACCCGGACTTCACCGTCGGCACCCGCATGGAGAAGACCGACGAACTCGGCTTCGCCTCCGGGCAGGGCGACCGCCCGCTGCGCGTGCAGCTGCTCAACGGCAAGGCCAAGGTCAAGCAGGGCGACCGGCTCGTCACCTTCGGCTCGCAGGCCGACAAGCCGTTCGTGCCCGGCGTCCCGGTCGGCCGCGTCGTCCGCGTCGACCCCTCCGGCGGCGACCTGACCCGCACCGTCTACGTGAAGCCGTACGTCGGATTCACCAAGCTCGACGTCGTCGGCGTCGTCGTCCAGGCCCCCCGCCAGGACCCGCGGGACACGGTGCTGCCGAAGAAACCCGCCAAGCCCAAGCCGACGCCCACCGTCACCGTGACGGCCACCCCGGGCGCGGACGACGCCGACGGCGCCGCCGGCAACACCGCAGACCAGCAGCAGTAGCAGGAGGAGCAAGGAATCATGCGCTTCAACCGAATGCTGCTCTCCACGGTCCTTGTCGTCGTGGCCCTCGTCGTCCAGGTCTGTGTCCTGGCCCGGCTCCAGCTCCCCGGCGCCGTCCCCGACCTGCTGCTCCTGACCGTCCTCGGCCTCGCCCTGGTCTACGGCCACGTGGGCGGCGCCTTCGTCGGCTTCGGCGCCGGACTGCTCGCCGACCTCGCCCCGCCCGCCGACCACGCCGCGGGCCGCTACGCCCTCGTGCTGTGCGTCATCGGCTACCTCGCGGGCCTCGCCAAGCCGGAGACCGGCCAGCTGCGTTCGGCGGCGGGACCCATGCTCGTGGTCGTCGGCGCCGCCATCGGCACGACCCTGCTGTATGCCGGTGTGGGCGCGCTCGTCGGTGACACCGCCGCCCGCGACGTCGGCCTCGGCAGCCTCGTCTTCACCGCGGCGCTCTACGACCTGCTGCTCGCCCCGTTCGTCGTCCCCGGCGTGATGGCGCTCGCCAGACGGGCCGAGAACGATCCGCTGGGCGACTCCTCCGGCGGCTCAGCCAAGGCCGCCGACGTCTCCTCCGGCTGGCTCTCCGGCGGGGGCACGGGCCTGAGCATCGGCGGCGGCCAGCGCGGCGGTCTGCGCATGAAGTCGGTCAAGGCGCGCGCCTCCCGCGCGGGCCGCATCAAGGGGGTCAAGCGCCTGTGAGCGCACGGCAGTTGACCGACGACCGCGCAGGCGCGCACAGCTTCGGCGTGTACACCTACTCGTACTCGTACACGTCCTCGTACTGAGAGGGGGAGCACGCCACCGTGACCAACATTCCCGAGACGGGCCGGACGCCACGTGTCCAGATCCGGCTCATCATCCTCCAGATCCTCGTCCTCTCCCTGCTGCTGACCCTCGGCGGCCGCCTCTGGTACCTCCAGATCCGCAACGGCGACGAGTACGCCAAGGAGGCCTCCGGGAACCACGTGCAGCAGGTCGTCACCCCCGCCACCCGCGGCTCGCTGCTCGACGCACGCGGCGTGCCGCTCGCCGACAACGAGACCCGCCTCGTCGTCTCCGCCTCCCGCACCGACCTGATGAAGATGGACGACGACGGCAAGGCCGTCCTCACCAAGCTCGCCGAGGTCCTCGGGATGAAGGCCAAGGACGTCCGCGAGAAGGTCCGGCTCTGCGACGCCGAGACCCCGCAGCCCTGCTGGAACGGCTCGCCGTACCAGCCCATCCCGATCACCGACGAGGCGACGCCCAAGCAGGCGCTCCAGATCCGCGAGCGCAGCGAGGACTTCCCCGGCATCACCGCCGAACCCACCGCCGTCCGCCGCTACGCGGGCCCCGGCGGCTCCAACACCGCGCAGGTCCTCGGCTACCTCTCCCCGGTCACCGACGCGGAGATCGAGAAGGCCAAGGACACCGACTCGCCCTACCTCCGCTCCGACCAGGTCGGCCGCTCCGGCCTGGAGCGCACGTACGACAAGGAGCTGCGCGGCAAGGCCGGCGTCACCCGCTACGAGGTCGACAACCTCGGCCGTGTCATCGGCCGCGCCGAGAGCGACAAGGCCGAGCCCGGCGCCAACGTCGTCACGTCGATAGACGCCCGCGTGCAGGCCGTCGCCGAGAAGGAGCTCGACGCGGCGATGAAGGCCGCCCGCCACGAGTTCGACAAGAACACCAACCAGAACTACAAGGCCGACTCCGGCTCCGTCGTCGTGATGGAGGCCAAGACCGGCCGCGTCGTCGCCATGGCCTCCAACCCGACGTACGACCCGAACGCCTGGGTCGGCGGGATCTCCGGCAAGGACTACACGAACCTCACCGGCAAGAGCTCCAACTACCCGCTGCTGAACCGGGCGATCCAGGGCCAGTCGGCCCCCGGCTCGATCTTCAAGGTCATCCCGACCACCGCCGCGGTCAACGCCGGCTACGACTTCAGCAACCGGTACGAGTGCTCCAGCTCGTACTCCATCGGCAGCCAGGTCTTCAAGAACTTCGAGTCCAAGGGGTACGGCGCGATCGACCTCGGCCAGGCGCTCGAGGTCTCCTGCGACACCGTCTTCTACCGCCTCGCCCACCAGGAGTGGAAGAAGCTCGGCGGCATCAACCCCAAGGGCGGCGTCAACACCGACGACGCGTTCTACACGACGGCCCACCAGTTCGGTCTCGGCAAGGAGACCGGCATCGACCTCCCCAACGAGGTGTCCGGCCGGGTCCCCGACCGCAAGTGGAAGCAGGACTACTGGAAGGCCAACAAGGACGCCTGGTGCAAGGGCGGCAAGAAGGACGGCTCCTACGTCGAGCGCCTCAACTGGGAGAACTGCCGCCAGGGCAACCTGATGCGCGCCGGTGACGAGGTCAACTACTCCATCGGCCAGGGCGACACACTCGTCACGCCGATCCAGATGGCCCGGATC
The DNA here is from genome assembly GCF_054724165.1 of Streptomyces sp. BYX5S. Lineage (NCBI taxonomy): Bacteria > Bacillati > Actinomycetota > Actinomycetes > Kitasatosporales > Streptomycetaceae > Streptomyces > Streptomyces sp. BYX5S. The sequence continues at coordinate 1,212,487 of NZ_CM138829.1, forward strand.
TACGGCGCCATCTCCAACGGCGGCACGCTCTACCAGCCCTCCGTCGGCAAGGCCGTGATCAGCCCCGACGGCAAGCAGGTCAACGAGATCGCCCCGAAGTCCCAGGGCAAGCTGCCCATGACCAAGCAGACGCAGCGCCAGATCAACGACGCCCTCGCCGGCGTCGCCACCCGCGGCACCGCCGCCTGGCGCTTCGGCGGCTGGCCGCAGGACAAGATCCCGATGCACGCCAAGACCGGTACCGCAGAGGTCTACGGCAAGCAGACGACGTCCTGGTTCGCGACGTACACGAAGGACTACTCGGTCGTCATGACGATCTCCCAGGGTGGTACGGGTTCCGGCGCCTCCGGCCCCGCCGTCCGCAAGATCTACGACGCCCTCTACGGCGTCGACGCCAAGGGCGGGATCAACAAGAAGAAGGCCCTGCTGCCCGAGCCGCAGAAGAGCCTGCCGAAGATCCAGAAGGACGGTTCGATCGACGCCCCGGAGATCAAGCCGTTCGCACCGGGCAAGGACACCACGCCCGACCAGCAGGAGCTGGCGGCGACGCTGCCCGCCTCCTCCGGCGCCACCAGGAGGGACTGACCGGACATGGCCGGCACCAACAGCTTCTCCGTCTCCGGGTACGGACCCCAGCAGCGTTCCGCCATGTCCCGGCTCATGGCCCGCGACTCGGTGACGCGCAGGCTCGACTGGCCGATGCTGCTGTCGGCGGTCGCGCTGTCCTTCATCGGCGCCGCGCTCGTCTTCTCGGCGACCCGCAACAGGACCGAGCTCAACCACGGCGACCCGTACTACTTCCTGTTCCGGCACCTGCTGAACACCGGCATCGGCATCGCGCTGATGGCCGGCACGATCTGGCTCGGCCACCGCACGCTGCGCACCGCGGTGCCGATCCTGTACGGCATCTCCGTCTTCCTCGTCCTGCTCGTGCTCACCCCGCTCGGCGCGACCGTGAACGGGGCGCACGCCTGGATCGTCATCGGCGGCGGATTCTCCCTCCAGCCCTCCGAGTTCGTGAAGATCACGATCATCCTGGGCATGGCGATGCTGCTCGCGACCCGCGTCGACGCGGGCGACCGCGAACACCCCGACCACCGCACGGTGCTCCAGGCCCTCGGCCTCGCCGCGGTCCCGATGCTGATCGTCATGCTGATGCCGGACCTCGGCTCCGTCATGGTGATGGTGATGATCGTGCTCGGCGTGCTGCTCGCCTCGGGCGCCTCCAACCGCTGGGTGCTCGGCCTCATCGGCGTCGGCGCGGCGGGCGCGGTGGCGGTGTGGCAGCTGGGCGTCCTGGACGACTACCAGATCGCCCGGTTCGCGGCCTTCGCCAACCCGGCGCTCGACCCGGCGGGCGTCGGCTACAACACCAACCAGGCGCGCATCGCGATCGGTTCCGGCGGCCTCACCGGCTCGGGCCTCTTCCAGGGCTCGCAGACCACCGGCCAGTTCGTGCCGGAGCAGCAGACGGACTTCGTCTTCACCGTGGCCGGCGAGGAACTCGGCTTCGTGGGCGCGGGCCTGATCCTGCTGCTGCTCGGCGTGGTGCTGTGGCGGGCGTGCCGGATCGCGCGCGGCACGACCGAGCTGTACGGCACGATCGTCGCGGCGGGCATCATCGCCTGGTTCGCCTTCCAGTCCTTCGAGAACGTCGGCATGACCCTCGGCATCATGCCGGTGGCGGGCCTCCCGCTCCCGTTCGTGTCGTACGGCGGTTCGTCGATGTTCGCGGTGTGGGTGGCGGTGGGTCTACTGCAATCGATCAAGGTGCAGAGGCCGATGTCGGCCTGAGTCTGCATTTTTGGCCCCTGCGGCGATTGAGCAGCGGGGTCCGGGGCGGAGCCCCGAGACCTTGGCCCCGTCGCCGCGGACGCCTAAATTCGGGTTATGGCGGAGACAAAGCGTGAGATCGAGCGAAAGTACGACGCCCCGACCGACGACTTCCGGCTGCCCGACCTGCACAAGGTCCCCGGCGTATCGACCGTCGTCGACAAAGGCGTCGTCGAACTCGACGCCGTCTACTACGACACCGAGGACCAGCGCCTCGCCACCGACAGCATCACCCTCCGCCACCGCCGCGGCGGCGACGACGCCGGCTGGCACCTGAAGCTCCCGGTGGCCCTGAGCGAGGGCGTCCGCGACGAGGTGCAGGCCCCGCCCTCCGACACCCTGCCCCGCGCCCTCGCCGGCCTCGTCCGCTCCCGGGTCCGCGGCGACGAGCTGATCCCGGTCGTCCGGCTCCGCTCCTCGCGCGACGTGTCCCATCTGACCGGCGCCGACGGCACGCTGCTCGCCGAGGTGTGCGTGGACGCCGTGCACGCCGAGCGGCCCGGCGGCGAGCGCTCCACCGCCTGGACCGAGATCGAGGTCGAACTCGCGGACGGCGCCGACCCGGCGTTCCTCGGCAAGGTCGAGAAGCGGCTGCGCAAGGCCGGTGTCGAGCGCTCGGCCTCCGCGTCGAAGCTGGCCCGCGCCCTGGCGGAGACCGGAACCCGCCCCCGTACGCCCGAGCGGGCCGACGGGGAGCCGGGCTCCGCGGGCGAGCACGTCCTCACGCGGCTGCGCGCCCAGCGCGACGCCCTCGTCGAACTGGACCCCGCCGTCCGCCGCGACCTGCCGGACTCGGTGCACCAGATGCGCGTGGCCACCCGCCGGATGCGCAGCGCCTTCAAGTCGTACAAGAAGGTGCTCGACCCGGCCGTCACCGAGCCCGTCGGCGAGGAGCTGAAGTGGCTCGCCGGGGAACTGGGCATCGACCGGGACAGCGAGGTGCTCACCGAGCGGCTCACCGCGCGGATCGACGCCGTGCCGCGCACCCTGCTGCTCGGGCCCGTCCGCGGCCGGCTGCGGATCTGGGCGGTGGCCCAGCGGCACGGCTCGCGCCGCCGCACGATCTCCGTGCTCGACGGCAGGCGGTACCTGGCCCTGCTCGACGCCCTGGACGCGCTGCTCGCGCAGCCGCCGCTGCTGCCCGGGGCCGCGAAGCCCGCCGCGCAGGTCCTCGCCAAGGCCGCCCTCAAGGACCACGCCCGGCTCGCCACCCGTGTCGAGCACGCCCTGTCGCTGCCGCCCGGCACGGACCGCGACCTCGCGCTGCACGAGGCCCGCAAGGCGGCCAAGCGCGCCCGGTACGCGGGGGAGACGGCGGTGCCCGCGCTCGGCAAGCAGGCCAAGAAGTTCGCCAAGCGGATGAAGAAGGTGCAGTCCCTGCTCGGTGAGCACCAGGACTCGGTCGTCGCCCGCGAGACCCTGCGCCAGATCGCGATCCAGGCGCACGCCGCGGGCGAGACGGCCTTCACCTGGGGCCTGCTGTACGGGCAGGAACAGGCGGCCGCCGCCGACGGGGAACGGAGGCTGCCCGCGCGATGGGAGCGGGCGGCGGAGCCCGGCCTTTCGGCGGGTTAGGCTAGATGGTCACCCCTGTCAGCTCACGAAGGTCCACGGTTATGCCTGCCGAAGCCGCCGCCTCGCCGGTGGAGTCCGTCTTTCCGCAGCTCGAAGCCCTGCTGCCGCACGTGCAGAAGCCGATCCAGTACGTCGGCGGTGAGCTGAACTCCACGGTCAAGTCGTGGGAGGAGTGCGACGTCCGCTGGGCGCTCATGTACCCGGACGCGTACGAGGTCGGTCTGCCCAACCAGGGCGTCATGATCCTTTACGAGGTCCTCAACGAGCGCCAGGGCGTGCTCGCGGAGCGCACCTACAGCGTGTGGCCGGACCTCGAGGAACTCATGCGCAAGCACGAGGTCCCGCAGTTCACGGTCGACAGCCACCGCCCGGTGAAGGCCTTCGACGTGTTCGGGCTCAGCTTCTCCACCGAGCTCGGCTACACGAACATGCTGACCGCGCTCGACCTGGCGGGCATCCCGCTGGAGTCGAAGGACCGCACCGTCGACGACCCGATCGTCCTCGCCGGCGGCCACGCGGCGTTCAACCCCGAGCCGATCGCCGACTTCATCGACGCCGCCGTCATCGGCGACGGCGAGCAGGCCGTGCTCGACATGACGGAGATCATCCGCCAGTGGAAGGCCGAGGGCCGTCCCGGCGGGCGCGAGGAGGTCCTGCTCCGCCTCGCGAAGACCGGCAGCGTCTACATCCCGGGCTTCTACGACGTCGAGTACCTGCCCGACGGCCGCATCGGCCGCGTCGTGCCCAACCGCTCGGGCGTCCCGTGGCGGGTCAGCAAGCACACCGTCATGGACCTCGACGAGTGGCCGTACCCGAAGCAGCCGCTGGTGCCGCTCGCGGAGACGGTGCACGAGCGGATGTCCGTGGAGATCTTCCGCGGCTGCACCCGCGGCTGCCGTTTCTGCCAGGCCGGCATGATCACGCGCCCCGTGCGGGAGCGAAGCATCACCGGCATCGGCGAGATGGTCGAGAAGGGCCTCAAGGCGACCGGCTTCGAGGAGGTCGGCCTGCTCTCCCTGTCGAGCGCCGACCACACCGAGATCGGCGAGGTCGCCAAGGGCCTCGCGGACCGGTACGAGGAAGACAAGATCGGCCTCTCGCTGCCCTCGACCCGCGTGGACGCCTTCAACATCGACCTCGCCAACGAGCTGACGCGCAACGGCCGCCGCTCCGGCCTCACCTTCGCCCCCGAGGGCGGCAGTGAGCGCATGCGCAAGGTCATCAACAAGATGGTCTCCGAAGAGGACCTGATCCGTACCGTCGCGACCGCGTACGGCAACGGCTGGCGCCAGGTGAAGCTGTACTTCATGCTCGGCCTGCCCACCGAGACCGACGAGGACGTCCTCCAGATCGCCGACATGGCGGCCAACGTCATCGCCAAGGGCCGCGAGGTCGCGGGCAACGACATCCGCTGCACGGTGTCGATCGGCGGGTTCGTGCCCAAGCCGCACACCCCGTTCCAGTGGGCGCCGCAGCTCAGCTCCGACGAGACGGACGAGCGCCTGGCCAAGCTCCGCGACAAGATCCGCGGCGACAAGAAGTACGGCCGCTCCATCGGCTTCCGGTACCACGACGGCAAGCCCGGCATCGTCGAGGGCCTGCTCTCCCGCGGCGACCGCCGCATCGGCCACGTCATCCGCGCCGTCTACGAGGACGGCGGCCGCTTCGACGGCTGGCGCGAGTACTTCAGCTACGACCGCTGGATGGAGTGCGCCGCGAAGACGCTGCCCGAGCACGGCGTCGACGTCGACTGGTACACGACGCGCGAGCGCACCTACGAGGAGGTCCTGCCCTGGGACCACCTGGACTCCGGTCTCGACAAGGACTGGCTCTGGGAGGACTGGCAGGACGCGCTCGACGAGACCGAGGTCGACGACTGCCGCTGGACCCCGTGCTTCGACTGCGGCGTCTGCCCGGCGATGGACACGGAGATCCAGATCGGCCCGACGGGCAAGAAGCTGCTGCCGCTCACCGTCGTGAAGTAGCACGATCCGCACGTACCCCTGTGGGGCGGCCGGTTGACCAACCGGCCGCCCCACACACATGTCGTCGAGGATCAACTGCATCCGGGCGGGCGCGTGCTGCGTCTGGAGAGTCATGGAAAACGTGGAGGACCAGCGGATGGAGCACGGGCCACGGCCCCGACAGGCCGACGAGGGCTGCCTCGTGGCCGCGGTCAGGCTGCCGGTGCGCATCGTCATGTTCGTCGTCGTGCTGCCCCTGCGGCTCCTGTGGGACGCGCTCGTGGCGATCGGCGGGTTCCTGGGCACATGGCTGCTGATGCCGCTCGCGCGAGCCGTCGGCTGGGTGCTGTACGGGCTGCTGGTGTGGCCCTGCCTGATGCTGTGGCGCTACGTCCTCGCGCCCGTCGGCCGTGGACTCCTGTGGCTGGGACGGGTGTTGGTCGTCGTCCCCCTGGTGTGGCTGTACTCCCACGTCCTCGCGCCCGTCGGACGGGCTTTGTGGGCCTACGTGTTGGCGCCGCTCGGGCGCGGACTCGCCTGGCTGGGGCGGGTGTTGGTGGTCGTCCCGCTGCTCGCGGTGTGGCGGTGGGTGCTCGTGCCGGTGGGGCACGTGCTCGCCGTCGTCGGGCGGGAGGTCTGGGACGCGCTGCTGGTTGCCTGGCGGGTGGCCGGGTATGTGTCCCGTGCCGTCGGGCGGGCGCTGCGGTGGCTGATCGTGGATCCGCTGCGCTGGGTGTACCGCACGGTGCTCACCCCGGTGGGGCACGTGGTGCGCGACTGCGTCCTGCGGCCGGTCGGCCGTGCCGCCGCGAGCGTCCGCGCCGCGGCCCGGCAGGCGCGGGCCGATGTCCGGCGGCTCCTGTTCGGCCCGCCGCCGGCGCCTGAACCGCAGGTCAGGGACCAGCGGGCACAGGGCGTCCCGCAGGGACGTAGTCTTGATACCAGTACGACCGCTCTCACGAAGAACGCATTCATTAAGGACTAGGACACTGGGCAAGCGACAGCCCGTAGGCCCGCCGCCCGCACCCGCGGTGCAGCGCATCCGACTGCGCTACACCAAGCGCGGCCGCCTCCGGTTCACCAGCCACCGTGACTTCCAGCGCGCTTTCGAGCGCGCGCTGCGCCGCGCCGAGGTGCCCATGGCGTACTCGGCGGGGTTCACGCCGCACCCGAAGGTGAGTTACGCCAATGCCGCACCCACCGGCACGGGCAGTGAGGCCGAGTACCTGGAGATCGCGCTCACCGCGCCGCGCGACCCCGAGAAGCTGAGGGCGCTGCTCGACGAGTCGATGCCCACCGGCCTCGACATCGTGGACGCCGTCGAGGCCCGCACCTCGGGCCTCGCCGACCGGCTCACCGCCTCCGTCTGGGAGCTGCGGCTCGACGGCGTGAGCGTCGAGGAGGCCACGCGGGCCGCGGAGGCATTCCGGGCCGCCGAAACGGTCGAGGTCCAGCGCAAGACGAAGAGCGGTATCCGCACGTTCGACGCCCGCGAGGCCGTCGTCAGCCTGGAGGCGGTCGAAGGCTCCGGCGTTTCGGCTGGTCCGGCTGATAGGCCCAGCGTGGCGGCCTGTGCGATACTGCGCCTGGTTGTTCGGCACGTGACGCCTGCCGTTCGACCCGACGACGTCCTGTCCGGTCTTCGCGCCGTGGCCGACCTGGCGCCGCCGGTCCCCGCAGCGGTGACCAGGCTGGCGCAGGGGCTCTTCGACGCAGAGACAGGCACGGTGACCGACCCGCTCGCGCTCGACCGCGAGGCAGCCGGGGCCGCCCCACAAAAGGCGACCGCAGGAACTGCCACCGCGACGGCGCCCGCCGTGGAAGGTCCCGCGTAAGGCGGTCGTCGTAGCGCCGCCCTCGTACTCGGGAGCCATCTGGGTCGGGCAGCGCACCCACCCAAGGACTTTCGCCAGGCCGTACGTACATCGCGTACCGGAACCGGCGAGAACAGACAGAGAGCCTCCGTGCGGCGCCCGCGCCCCGGACCGGCGGCACCGCGCTCGAACACGCAGCGCGTGAGCCGCAGACGTCACCGGTCACGGATCAGGCGCGGCGCCCGGAGGCCGACGGGAGATCCACCCGCATGCCCGAGACCGAACCCACCACTTCTGAACTGGACAGCCCCAGCGACACCCTGCCCCCGCGCCGTCGGCGCCGGGCCGCGTCGCGCCCCGCTGGCCCGCCGGTCGCGGCGAACGCCGCCACCGAGGACGCCGCAGTCGCCATACCGGCCACTGCCGCCCAGACTCCGGCCGCCGACACCGAGGCGGACGTCGAGACCCCCGAGACTTCCCCGGCGCCCGCCGCGCCGCCGCGCCGCCGGGCGACCCGCTGCGCCTCCGCGCCCGCCGGGGCGCCCGCGCAGGCCGAGACGACGACCGTGGTGGCGGAGCCCGCCGAGGCCGTCACCGAGCCGGAGGCCGAGCCGGTCGCCGCTGAGGAGCCCGCCGCGCCGCGTCGTCGGCGTCGTGCCACGCGGACCGCTTCCGCGCCTGCCGCCGAGGCTGCTGTCGAGCCCGCTGCCGAGGTCGAGTCGGCCGAGGAGGCCGCCGAGCCGGTGGCCGAGGACTCCGCCGCGCCGCGTCGCAACCGCCGCCGCGCCACCCGTGGCGCCTCCGCGCCCACCGCCCCGGCCGAGGAGCCGGCCGCCGAGGCCGTCGCCGAGCCGGAGGCCGAGCCGGTCGCCGCTGAGGAGCCCGCCGCGCCGCGTCGTCGGCGTCGTGCCACGCGGACCGCTTCCGCGCCCGCCGCCGAGGCTGCCGTCGAGCCCGCTGCCGAGGTCGAGTCGGCCGAGGAGGCCGCCGAGCCGGTGGCCGAGGACTCCGCCGCGCCGCGTCGCAACCGCCGTCGCGCCACCCGTGGCGCCTCCGCGCCCAGCACGCCCGCCGCGCCGCCCGAGGTCTCCGACGCCATCGCCGCCGAGGCGCAGGGCACGAAGGCCGAGCCCGCGGAGGCCGCCGCGGCCGCCGAGTCCACCGACTCCAATGAGGACGAGTCGCCGCGCCGTCGCCGCCGCGCCACCCGTAAGGCCGCCGGCGGTTTCGCCGAGCCCAAGGCCGCCCGCGGCTCGCGCGCCGCGAAGGCGGGCCGTGACGAGCAGGACGACGAGTCCCGCCCGAAGCGCCCCTCCGTCGCCACGTTCCAGGCCCCGGTCTTCACCGAGCCGATGTTCCAGACCCCGGAGCGCGCCGCCGCCGCTGCCGCGGCCGAGGCCGCCGAGGAGAAGCAGCCCGAGCCCGCCGCCGCGCCCGCACCCGCGCCCGCCGCCGAGGAGGAGCAGGGCCCGCGCCGTCGCCGTCGCCGTCGCGCCTCCGACGAGCAGCCCGCCGCCGTCGAGACCGCCCCGGAGCCCGAGGCCGAGGTCCAGGACGAGCAGGCCGAGGAGAACGGCGAGCACGAGAACGCCGACCACGACGAGCAGGACGAGCACGGGGACCGCCCGGCCCGGCGCCGCCGCCGGGGCGGCCGTCGCCGTCGCCGCGGCGACTCCGCCGACGCGGAGCACGACAACGACAACGAGTCCGGCGCCTCCGACGAGGACACCGACGCCTCCGCCGAGTCCGACGACGAGGGCGACGAGGGCGAGGACCGCGACGAGCAGCGCGACGAGTCCGCCGGTTCCGGCGGTTCGAGCAGCAGCCGCCGTCGCCGTCGCCGCCGCCGTCGTGCCGGTGACGCCTCCGGCGAGGCCGAGGCGTCGACCGACGACCCGGAGCGCACGGTCGTCAAGGTCCGCGAGCCGCGCAAGAAGGAAGCGAACCACGACCGGCCCACCTCGTCGGACGAGGTGCAGTCCATCAAGGGCTCCACGCGTCTGGAGGCCAAGAAGCAGCGCCGCCGCGAGGGCCGCGAGCAGGGCCGCCGCCGCGTCCCGATCATCACCGAGGCCGAGTTCCTGGCGCGCCGCGAGGCCGTCGAGCGCGTCATGGTGGTCCGCCAGCACGGCGAGCGCACCCAGATCGGCGTGCTCGAGGACGACATCCTCGTCGAGCACTACGTCAACAAGGAGCAGTCGACCTCGTACGTCGGCAACGTGTACCTGGGCAAGGTCCAGAACGTGCTGCCGTCGATGGAGGCCGCCTTCATCGACATCGGCAAGGGCCGCAACGCGGTGCTGTACGCCGGTGAGGTCAACTTCGAGGCGCTCGGCATGGCCAACGGGCCGCGCCGCATCGAGACCGCCCTCAAGTCCGGCCAGTCCGTGCTCGTCCAGGTCACCAAGGACCCGATCGGCCACAAGGGCGCCCGCCTGACCAGCCAGGTCTCGCTGCCCGGCCGCTACCTGGTCTACGTGCCCGAGGGCTCGATGACCGGCATCAGCCGCAAGCTGCCCGACACCGAGCGCGCGCGCCTGAAGACCATCCTCAAGAAGGTCGTCCCCGAGGACGCGGGCGTCATCGTGCGCACCGCCGCCGAGGGCGCGAGCGAGGACGAGCTGCGCCGCGACGTCGAGCGTCTGCACGCCCAGTGGGAGGACATCCAGAAGAAGTCCAAGCAGATCTCGACGTCGTCGCCGAGCCTGCTGTACGGCGAGCCGGACATGACCGTCCGCGTCGTGCGCGACATCTTCAACGAGGACTTCTCCAAGGTCATCGTCAGCGGTGACGAGGCGTGGGACACCATCCACGGCTACGTCAACCACGTGGCGCCCGACCTCTCCGACCGGCTGTCCAAGTGGACGTCCGAGGTCGACGTCTTCGCGACGTACCGGATCGACGAGCAGCTCGCCAAGGCGCTCGACCGCAAGGTGTGGCTGCCGTCCGGCGGCTCCCTGGTGATCGACAAGACCGAGGCCATGATCGTGGTCGACGTCAACACCGGGAAGTTCACCGGCCAGGGCGGCAACCTCGAAGAGACCGTGACCAGGAACAACCTGGAGGCGGCCGAGGAGATCGTGCGCCAGCTGCGGCTGCGCGACCTGGGCGGCATCGTCGTCATCGACTTCATCGACATGGTCCTGGAGTCCAACCGGGACCTGGTCCTGCGGCGCCTGCTCGAATGCCTGGGCAGGGACCGTACGAAGCACCAGGTCGCCGAGGTCACCTCGCTGGGCCTGGTCCAGATGACCCGCAAGCGCGTCGGCCAGGGCCTCCTGGAGTCCTTCTCGGAGACCTGCGTGCACTGCAACGGCCGCGGCGTCATCGTGCACATGGAGCAGCCGGCTTCCGGCGGCGGTGGCGGCGGAAAGCGCAAGAAGCGCGGCCGCGGCGGCAACGGAGCGGACCACCAGCACGAGACGCACGAGGCGGCGCCGGCCGCGGAGCAGACCGAGACCGCGACCGAGACCGAGGCGGAGGTCGCCGCGGAGGCGGCCGCTCCCGTGGCGCTGCCCGAGCCCGAGTTCGTACCGGACGAGGAGCTGTACTCGAGCGCCGCTGAGGCGGAGGCCGCGGCGCACCGTGGCGGCCGTTCGCGGCGCCGCGCCACGCGCCGTGCGTCGGCTCCGGCCGGAGCTCCGAAGGCGGAGGCCGAGAAGCCGGCGCGCTCCGGCCGCAAGGCCAAGGCGGAGCAGGCCGAGCAGGCCGTCGAGACCGAGGTCGAGGCGCCGGCGCCCGAGCCGGTCGTCGAGGCCGTCGAGGAGCCGAAGGCCGCCGAGGCCGTCGCCCCCGAGCCGGTCCGCGACGAGGCCCCCGCGCCCCGTCCGCGCCGCCGTGCCACGCGCAAGGCGTCCGCTCCCGCCGGTTCCCCGAAGGCGTCCTCGGAGGAGGCCGCCGCGGTGGTGACTGTCACGGAGCCGGTCAAGGCCGAGCCCGCGCAGGAGCCGAAGGCCGAGGAGCCCGAGGAGCCGAAGGCGGAGACGGCCGAGGCCGCGGCACCGGCCCGTCCGCGCCGCCGCGCCGTCCGCAAGGCGACCGCCCCCACCGCCACCGAGGAGGCCGCCGTCGTGGTCGTCCCCTCGGCCACGGAGGAGGCCGCCGAGGAGGCGCCCGCGCAGGAGGAGGCCGAGGAGGCGCCCGCCGCCAAGAAGGCCGCCCGCAAGACGGCGAAGAAGGCGACGGCGAAGAAGGCCGCCACCAAGAAGACGGCCGCGGCCAAGACGGCGGCGACCAAGACGGCTGCCAAGAAGACGGCCGCGAAGAAGACGACGGCCAAGAAGGCGGCGGCGAAGAAGACCACCACCGCCAAGAAGACCGCTGCGAAGAAGACCACCGCGAAGAAGACCGCGGCGGCCGAGCAGCAGTCGCAGCCGTCCGTCTCGGCCGCGGCCGAGTAAGGCCGCAGGCACCCGCCCGGTCAGGGCACCGACGCCCCGCACAGCGCCGCTGTGCGGGGCGTCGGCGTGTTCGGGAGGTCACGAAGAGCACGCGAATCGCCCCCTGCCTCTTGGAGCGCGGGCGACTGCCTGTAAAAATCATGCAGTCATACAAGTGAAGGACATGGGTGGACGTTGGGGAGACGTGTACTCGTGTCAGGGGAGGGAATGCGATGGCGCACGTGCGTCTCAGAGGCACGGGCCGGCACCGTGCCGAGAAGCCGGCCAAGGGCGGTCGGCAGCTGGTGGCTCTGGCCACCGTGCTCTCGGCGGCCGGGGTGCAGGCGGGGGTCTCCACGGGAACCGCGCAGGCGGACGGGGCCCGCACCTGGACCGAGGGCCCGATCTTCAACGACCCGCTGGGCACCCCCCAGGAGCAGTACGCCATCCGCACCCGGCTCGTCGAGCTGACCGACGCGGCGCTGCCCGGCTCGACCATCAAGGTCGCCGTCTTCCACGTGTGGGAGCAGACGATCGTCGACGCGCTGAAGCGGGCCAAGGCGCGCGGCGTCAACATCCAGGTCGTGCTCGACTCCACCAGCAAGACCGACCGGCCGGACAACACGGTCTACTCGCAGCTGGTCACGCTGCTCGGCACCAGCCGCGCCAACCCGTCCTTCGTGCAGCTGTGCCCGACGAACAAGTCCTGCCTCGGCGACCCGAAGTTCGGGAAGTCGATTATGCACAACAAGTTCTGGCTGTTCTCCGCGGTCGAGGGCGCCACCAACGTCGTCGTGCAGACCACGTCGAACTCGACGCCGTCCGCGAGCACGAAGTTCTTCAACGACGCGCTCCAGCTGCCCAACAACCCGGTGCTCTACGGGGCGTACGCGGACTACTTCGACGACATGGTCGCCAAGGACTGGGCGAACTGGGACTACCGCACGGTCAGCAACGGCCGGTACAAGGCGTACTTCTTCCCTCGGGCCGGCACCACGAACTCCACGGACACGCTGCACTCGGTGCTGAACAACGTCTCGTGCTCGTACAAGGACCCGGCGACCGGTCTCACGAAGAAGACGGTCGTGCGGGCCGCGATCTTCCAGATCACCCGGCAGGCCATCGCCGACAAGCTGGTCTCGCTGAAGAAGGCGGGCTGCACGGTCCAGATCGAGTACGCGACGGCCGACAGCGGCACCTGGGCGTCGATGCACTCCTCCGGCGCCCCGCCGGTGCGCTGCTACAACGACGACCGCGACCCGCTGAACCCCGGTGCCAAGCTCGGCACGCCGTTCATCATCCACACCAAGTACGTGGCGATCGACGGCATGTACGACGGCGCCCGCAACAAGATCACGTTCACCGGCTCGCAGAACGCCTCGAACCCGGCGCTGCGCGAGAACGACGAGGCCTACGTCAAGATCGACGACGACTCCGTGCACAACACCTACGTGCAGCACTTCAACAAGGTGTGGGGTGTCGCGTACCCCGGGGCGTCGGACAATACGAACCTGTGCAAGGGTGTCAAGACGCTGCCGCAGGACGGTGAGACCAAGACCACCTGAGGCCCGCGGCGCAGGCCGCGGTCAGGGGCCGGTTTGACCCTTCTGAGGGGCGACCCGTAACCTTGACCGTCGGCGTGTCCATCGACGCGCCTCACTCCCGTAAACCTTTTTCCTCCGAACGGGTCCGTTCGGAGAGGCCGCCTCGCGCGGCTGGACTGCGGGGGTTCCGTTCCGAGCGAGAGAGAGATCCGCGTGTACGCCATCGTGCGCAGCGGTGGTCGCCAGCACAAGGTTGCTGTCGGCGACATCGTTGAGGTTGACAAGATTTCCACCGCCAAGGTTGGCGACGCCGTAGAGCTCTCTACGCTGCTCGTTGTCGACGGCGACGCCGTGACCAGCGACCCGTGGGTGCTGGCCGGCATCAAGGTCCAGGCCGAGGTCGTGGACCACCACAAGGGCGCGAAGATCGACATCCTTCGCTACAAGAACAAGACCGGCTACCGCCGTCGCCAGGGTCACCGTCAGCAGTACACGGCGATCAAGGTCACCGGTATCCCCACGGCTGCGAAGTAAGGGACTGAGACAAGATGGCACACAAGAAGGGCGCATCGTCCACTCGGAACGGGCGCGATTCCAATGCTCAGCGGCTCGGCGTGAAGCGCTTCGGCGGTCAGGCCGTCAACGCCGGTGAGATCCTGGTCCGCCAGCGCGGCACCCACTTCCACCCCGGCAACGGCGTGGGCCGCGGCAAGGACGACACGCTGTTCGCCCTTGACGCCGGTGCGGTGGAGTTCGGTACCCACCGTGGCCGCAAGGTCGTGAACATCGTCCCGGTCGTCTGAGACTCCTGACGGGTTTCTGACCGGTACGTTCGCGTACTTCGGTTTTTCGCGAGGCGGACCTCACTTCCCTTCCGGGAAGCGGGTCCGCCTTTCGCGTGTTGCAGTAGAGACATTTCCGTACGTGGATGACGTACAGCTATCTGGAGGCACTGAACCATGACCACCTTCGTGGACCGCGTCGAACTTCATGTCGCCGCGGGTAGCGGGGGCCACGGCTGTGCCTCCGTCCACCGTGAGAAGTTCAAGCCGCTCGGCGGCCCGGACGGCGGCAACGGCGGCCGTGGCGGTGACGTGATCCTGGTCGTCGAGCAGGACGTCACGACGCTCCTCGACTACCACCACTCGCCGCACCGCAAGGCGACGAACGGCGCGCCCGGCGCGGGTGACCACCGCTCCGGCAAGGACGGCCAGGACCTGGTCCTGCCGGTGCCCGACGGCACGGTCGTCCTCGACAAGCAGGGCAACGTGCTGGCGGACCTCGTCGGCCAGGGCACCACCTTCATCGCCGCGCAGGGCGGCCGCGGTGGCCTCGGCAACGCGGCCCTCGCCTCGGCCCGCCGCAAGGCGCCCGGCTTCGCGCTGCTCGGCGTGCCCGGTGACGAGCGCGACGTCGTGCTCGAACTCAAGACCGTCGCGGACGTCGCGCTCGTCGGCTACCCGAGCGCCGGCAAGTCCTCGCTGATCTCCGTCCTGTCGGCGGCCAAGCCGAAGATCGCGGACTACCCGTTCACGACGCTGGTCCCGAACCTGGGCGTGGTGACGGCCGGATCGACCGTCTACACGATCGCCGACGTGCCGGGCCTCATCCCCGGCGCCAGCCAGGGCAAGGGCCTCGGCCTGGAGTTCCTGCGGCACGTGGAGCGGTGCAGCGTGCTCGTGCACGTCCTGGACACGGCGACGCTGGAGTCCGACCGTGACCCCGTCTCCGACCTCGACGTCATCGAGGAGGAGCTGAAGGAGTACGGCGCGGGCCTGGAGAACCGGCCGCGGCTCGTCGTCCTCAACAAGATCGACGTGCCCGACGGCCAGGACCTCGCCGAGATGGTCCGGCCCGACCTGGAGGAGCGCGGCTACCGCGTCTTCGAGGTGTCGGCCGTCGCCCACAAGGGGCTCAAGGAGCTGTCGTTCGCGCTCGCCGAGCTGGTGGGCGAGGCGCGGGCCGCGAAGCCGAAGGAGGAGGCGACCCGTATCGTCATCCGGCCCAAGGCCGTGGACGACGCGGGCTTCACCGTCAAGCGCGAGGACGCCGACGGCGAGCCGCTGTTCCGCGTGCGCGGCGAGAAGCCCGAGCGGTGGGTGCGCCAGACCGACTTCAACAACGACGAGGCCGTCGGCTACCTCGCCGACCGGCTCAACCGTCTCGGTGTCGAGGACGAGCTGATGAAGGCGGGCGCGCGGCACGGTGACGGCGTCGCGATCGGCCCCGAGGAGAACGCGGTCGTCTTCGACTGGGAGCCGACGGTGATGGCCGGGGCCGAGATGCTCGGCCGCCGTGGCGAGGACCACCGCTTCGAGGCGCCGAGGCCGGCGGTGACGCGGCGGCGGGAGCGGCAGGCGGAGCGGGACGAGTCGCAGCAGCAGTTCGACGACTTCGAACCCTTCTAGCCTCCGGCGACCGGGCCTCCGAAGCGGGCCGCACCAAAGGGTGCGGCCCGCTTCGCACGTCCTGCCCCCCGGCAGGGTTACGGCCCCGGGGCTCCGCCCCGGACCCCGCTGCTCAATCGCCGCAGGGGCTTGATGGGATCGAGCCCCGAGGGATCGATCTTTTGAGCCTCGCCGGCGATTGAGGCGCGGGGTTCGGGGCGGAGCCCCGAGGCCGTAACCCCGTCGGGGTGTGGGTATGGGGAAGGGCCCGGGAAGAGTGTTCCCGGGCCCCTCGTCGCGTGTGCCGCGAAGGCGTTACGCCGTGACCGTGTCCTCCGACTCCGGCGCCGCCTCCGCCTGGACCGCCTCGGCCACCGCCTCCTCGACGGAGTCCTCACGGGTCGGCGGGATCTCGTCCTCGCCACGCGCCGCCATCCGCGCACGCCGCTCGTCGGCCTTGGCGCACAGGGCGCGCACGGCGCCGTTGAAGCGGTCGATGGACGGCGGGTCCGACGGGCCGAGGAGGTGCTCCTTGAGGGCCGCACGGGCCTCGGCGTGCACGTCCTCGGTCTCGCCCCGCACGGCCGCCAGCAGCTCGCCGACCTCCGTGGCCCCGGGCGACAGGATCGTCGCCGCGCGCACCGTCGGGAACCCGGTGCGGAAGTCCGCCTCCGACAGCCCCGACGTGTTGGCGACGGCGTACGGCTTCTCGCTGCTCAGCCAGTCGGACACGACCGAGGAGACGTCGGAGATGAGCACGTCCGCCGCGTTGAAGCAGGTGAAGATCGCGGGCCGGGCCTGCGTGATGATCAGGTGCTCCCACTCGGGGAACGAGGCCCAGTACGCCTCCTCCCACGCCGCCGTCGCCTCGGCCACCGCGGTCGCCCGCCCACCGTCGGGCGTGCTCTGCAGCAGCATCCGCTCCTGCTCGTCCGCGCCCTTGCGGAACTTGGTGGACGTCAGCTCGTTCAGCGCCTCGGCACGCCGCTCCAGCTCGGCGGCGGCCTCGGGGCCCGGACGCGCGCCGGAGCGGCGCGTGTTGGCCTCCTCGATCATCGCCATGATGCGCTGGTTGGCCTCGCCCGCGGCGGGAACCTGCGAGCCCGTCATCGGGTGCGGCTTGTAGATCAGGCGGACCCGGTCGTCGGCGAGCAGGTTCCGCACGATGTTCTCGCCGGCCAGGATCACCGAGGTGTTGCCCGGGTTGCCGTCCCAGCCCTCCCAGGTGGGGGCGTACAGCACGGTCGTGTACTGGCCCGTGGCCGGGCCGTCCGCGAGCTGGATGGGGGCCAGCTGCGGGCGGCCCACCTCCACGACGTCCTTGTCGTCGACGCCGACGTCGGCGAGCTGGTACCGGTCGCGCGCCGCGGGACCGGCCACCCACACCTCGTCGTACGCCTTCGCGTACGGGTTGCAGGACGACAGCTTGTCGGACTCGCCGTGGTTGATGAAGGCGTGCTTGATGGTGGGGATGCGCAGGACCTGCGAGGTCTTCGCGGCGTTCGCCGGGTGCAGCAGCATCTTCAGCGTCGAGTTCTCCAGGGAGAACATCGTGGCGACCTTCGGGAAGCAGATGATCGGCACGTCCGTGGCGTCGATCTTGTTCACCATGAAGCGCTCACGCAGCACGAGCAGCGGCTTGCCGTCGACGTCGGCGAGCGTGGAGAGCCACATGTTCGCCTGGTACGCCGACGTGGTGCCGCCGGAGAAGTACATGCCGACGGTGGGCCGGTAGTCGGCCAGCCACGCGTCGAGCCACGCGATGACCTTCTCGTCGTTCAGCGGACGCTTCTTCGGCAGCAGCCACGTACCGAGGTACACCGTGCCGAAGAGGAACAGGGCGATGGAGACGCCGATGCCGACGACGCCCCACACGGCGTTGGTCGTCGCCGCCGTCACCACCAGGCCGAGGGTGGAGGGGATCGCGAAGGTCAGCAGGCGGTGGGCGGCGCGCCGGGCCAGCAGGCGCGGCGGGGCGGCGCACAGGTTCAGCGCCGACGCGTCGATGTTGCGCGTGACGATCGGCAGCGTTCGGGTGCGGCGCACGAGCACCGCGGCCGCCTGGCAGGCGAAGTGCAGCAGGTACATCCCGAGCACCATCACCAGCAGCGGCGCCTGCTCGTCGAGCGGGTTGATGCCGCTGATGCGCAGCAGGCCGACGAAGATCAGCATGTCGCGCAGCAACTGCCGCACCGTCACGTCGAAGCGGATCTTGCCGAGCAGCGAGAGCAGCCCCGGCTGCTTGTACTGCAGGTAGGTGTCGAGGGCGAGTCCGGCCGCGCTCGCGGCGACGAAGACGGGCACATACGGAACGAGCGCGCTGACGAGCTGGGCCACATAGAGCGCGAACATCGTGAACAGCGCGGAAAGCTGCACGAGGCGGCGCGAGGCACGTCCGGCGGAGGGCACGGGCTGGGCTCCTGGCAGGGGGTCTCGGAGGGTGGGGGGACCGTGGGGGAGGTCCACCTCGCGGAATGCTGACCACTGACCGTATGACTTTCTGTGGCCCCCTAGCAATCCTCCGGGGCCGTTAGCAGCGGAAATAAGGTCAAATGGCGTGAAAGAGCAGGGACCTGCTTCCCCGCATCGTTACCCGGCGTCCACGCTCCTGTCCGTACCTCGAAACCCAAGAGCGGCCGAAGCGGCAGGTCACGTAGATTGCCAGGCATGTCAGGGGCAACGGCTGGGGCAGCGGAAGCGGAGCGACGGGCGGCGAAGGCGGCGCGGCAGGGGGTCGCGGAAGCCCGCCGGATCGTCGTCAAGGTCGGATCGTCGTCACTCACCACAGCGGCGGGGGGACTGGACGCCGACCGGGTTGACGCCCTCGTCGACGTCCTCGCGAAGCACCGCGGCGACGGGGACAAGGAGATCGTCCTCGTCTCCTCCGGCGCCATCGCCGCCGGACTCGCCCCGCTGGGCCTGACCCGCCGCCCCAAGGACCTCGCCCGCCAGCAGGCCGCGGCCAGTGTCGGCCAGGGCCTCCTCGTCGCCCGCTACACCGCCTC
This sequence comes from Streptomyces sp. BYX5S, assembly GCF_054724165.1. NCBI lineage: Bacteria > Bacillati > Actinomycetota > Actinomycetes > Kitasatosporales > Streptomycetaceae > Streptomyces > Streptomyces sp. BYX5S. The sequence continues at coordinate 1,230,988 of NZ_CM138829.1, forward strand.
CTTCGCGCGCTACGGCGTCCGCGTCGGCCAGGTCCTGCTCACCAGCGACGACATGGCCCGCCGCGCCCACCACCGCAACGCCTCGCGGACCCTCGACCAGCTCCTGGCCATGGGCGCCTTCCCGGTCGTCAACGAGAACGACACCGTCGCCACGGACGAGATCCGCTTCGGCGACAACGACCGGCTCGCCGCCCTCGTCGCCCACCTCGTCCACGCCGACCTCCTCGTCCTCCTCTCGGACGTCGACGGCCTCTACGACGGCGACCCCAGCAAGCCCGGCAGCTCCCGCATCGCCGACGTGCGCGGCCCCGCCGACATCGCCCACGTCAAGATCGGCTCCGCCGGGAAGGCGGGCGTCGGCACCGGCGGCATGGTCACCAAGGTCGAGGCCGCCTCGATCGCGGCGGCCGCCGGCATCCCGGTCGTCCTCACCTCCGCCACGCACGCCGCCGACGCCCTCGCCGCCCGCGACACCGGCACGTACTTCCACCGCACCGGCCGCCGCAGCGCCGACCGCCTGCTGTGGCTCCAGCACGCCTCGACGCCGCAGGGCGCGATCACCCTCGACGACGGCGCCGTACGGGCCGTGGTCGAGCGGCGCAAGTCGCTGCTGCCCGCCGGGATCGCGGCCGTGGAGGGCGAGTTCGCCGCCGGTGACCCCGTCGAGCTGCGCGACGAGAGCGGTACGGCCGTGGCGCGCGGCCTGGTCAACTTCGACGCCAAGGAGATCCCGCAGCTGATCGGCCGCTCCACCCGGGAGCTCGCCCGCGACCTCGGCCCCGCCTACGAGCGGGAGGTCGTACACAGGGACGACCTCGTCGTCCTCAAGGCTTGAACGGGGCTCCGCGCCTTCGAAACCGCCTGTGCGAAAGGCCGAAAGCCTGCCACCCGAGGGGGACCTTCCCCAAAACCGCCCCACGAAGCTCCGTGTCCTGCTCAACTCTTAGGGAAGGTCCGCACGACCGTTGCGCAAAGGAGGCCGTCGTGAGACGAGCGCGCCCAGGGGCCGCGTCCAAGGGGCCCCGAGGGTCGGCGGAGCGGGCGCTGACGAGTGTGGCCGCGGGGGAGGCCTACGAGGAGGAGACCGCGTCGGAGGCCCCGGAGGGGACCACCGAGGAGGGCCCCCGCCTGTGGCACGTCACCCTCAGCGTCTCCGGTGCCGAGGCGCCCATCGCGGAGGTCCGCCGCGGCCTCGAACAGCTGGCGCACGACCACCCCTTCCTGCTGACCAGCCGCTACGCGGGTGACCACGCCGAGATCCGCTACTGGGAAGAGGCCCGCGACCTGCACGACGCGGCAGCGGTGGCCCTGCGCCTCTGGGGCGAACACCGCCGCACCTCCCAGCTCCCGCCCTGGGAGATCGTCGGCCTGGAGGTCATCGACCGCCAGACCTACCACCACCGCATCGCCGAGGGCTACGGCCCCCTCCCGGCGACTCCGGTGGGCGTCCACCCCTTCTAGGCAAAAGAAGGGGCGCGGGGAACTGCACACCCCAGCCACGCTCCACCGCCACGAGGCGAAAACCTTCACCTCTGTGGCCCAGGGCGTTTTGAGCCATGTCTCACCTCCCGGAACAGAGGGTGGACCGCCCCCGCACCCCCGATACCCTGCGGAGCATGACGTCGCTGCCGCTGAACCCCTACGACTCGATGACCCCGGTCACCCAGACCGCGTACCGCGCGAGGTCCGCCGCCAACGACCTCGCCGCCCTCCCGCGCGCCGAGAAGGACGACGCCCTCGGCGCCATCGCCGACGCCCTGGAGGTCCGTACGGCGGAGATCGTCGAGGCCAACGCCAAGGACATCGCGAAGGCCCGGGAGGCCGGCACCCCCGAGGCGATCATCGACCGCCTCACGCTCACCCCGGAGCGCGTCCGCGCCATCGCCTCCGACGTGCGCGACGTCATCTCGCTGCCGGACCCGGTCGGCACGGTCGTGCGCGGCAACACCCTCCCGAACGGCATCGACCTGCGCCAGGTCCGCGTCCCGCTCGGCGTCGTCGGCATCATCTACGAGGCCCGGCCGAACGTCACGGTCGACGCCGCCGCCCTCTGCCTCAAGTCGGGCAACGCGGTCCTGCTGCGCGGCAGCTCCTCGGCGTACGAGTCGAACACCGCGCTGGTGCGCGTGCTGCGCGACGCCGTCGGCGGCGCGGGCCTGCCCGCCGACGCGATCCAGCTCGTGCCCGGCGAGTCCCGCGACTCGGTGACCGAGCTGATGCGCGCCCGCGGCCTCGTCGACGTACTGATCCCGCGCGGCGGCGCCTCGCTCATCAGGAACGTCGTGGAGAACTCCACCGTCCCCGTCATCGAGACCGGCACCGGCAACTGCCACGTCTACGTGGACGCCGACGCCGACCTCGACATGGCCGTCGACATCCTCGTCAACTCCAAGGCGCACCGCGTCTCCGTGTGCAACGCGGCCGAGACCCTCCTCGTCCACCAGGACATCGCCGACGCCTTCGTGCCGCGCGCCCTCGACGCGCTCGCCGAGGCGGGCGTCACCGTGCACGCGGATCCCCGGATCGCCGAGTACGCCGACGGGTCGAAGGCCACCGTCGTCGAGGCGACGCCGGACGACTGGGAGACCGAGTACCTGTCGTACGACATCGCGGCCGCGGTCGTCGACGACATGGACCGGGCCGTCGAGCACATCCGCACCTGGTCCTCCGGCCACACCGAGGCCATCGTGACGACCTCGCAGCAGGCGGCCCGCCGCTTCACCCAGCTGGTCGACTCCACGACCGTCGCCGTCAACGCCTCGACGCGGTTCACCGACGGCGGCCAGTTCGGCTTCGGCGCGGAGATCGGCATCTCCACGCAGAAGCTGCACGCGCGCGGCCCCATGGGCCTGCCGGAGCTGACGAGCACCAAGTACATCGTCACGGGCGACGGCCACACCCGGTAAGCGGGTACCGCCGGGTGAATTCCCTTACCGTCTGCCCAAATTGACCCCTTCGGTCTACGCTGGACGGGTGCCGGAGGACGTGGGGGGCTCGCCGTTCCCGGACGGCTGGGAGCCCGACGACGACCACGACCGCGGGGGCTGGGACGAAGAGTTCGCCTCCGTGGTCTTCGACGAGGACTTCATCAAGGCTGCCGAAGTCCATGAGCCCACCGCGGTCGAGCGACTGCTCGCCGCGGCGCAGGCCCGCGCCGAGGCCCAGGAGGCCGAGGCCCGCAGGACGCGCATACGGCCGGGCCCCGACGAGGACTTCTACGAGGACCCGGACGGATTCGGCCGCGGCGACGACAGCGAATTCGGCTGCTACACCGACGAGTCCGACGAGCTGTACGAGGAGGAGCTCGACCGCGAGCACCGCTCGGCCGGATTCGCGGGCGGCATCCGCTGGCGCAGGCCCGTCGCCTGGGCACTCGCCCTGCTGATGGGCATCGGCATGGTCGCCCTCGCCTTCACGGCCGTCTACCGGGGCGCGTCGGCCGGCAGCCAGGACGAGGTGCCGCCGCCCGCGACGACGGAACTGGAGAAGAGCGCCCCGGGTTCGCCCTCCGCGTCGGCGGACTACTCCCAGCCAGCGGTTTCGGCGGTCCCGAAGGCCCCCTGAGGGGGCGCTCGGGGCGCCGCGGCGGCGCTCCGGGAAGTTGACGCGCACCAGGGCGTTTACCTGGCGTCGCGGAGACCTACCCTGAAAGTATGAGCGGGCCAGGCGACCCACCGGAGGGGACACCGGACAGCGGCCCCGGCGGGGGCGGCAGCGAGGAAGAGTACCGATCCGTCGTCTTCGACGAATCGTTCGTCAGGGCTGCCCGCCTCCAGGAGTTCTCCGCCCAGGAGCGCATCACCGACCACACGCCCGCCGTGCGGCGGCTGCCCGTGCTGCGCCGCGGTCTCACCCGGCAGGCCGTCATCCTCGTCGTCCTGATCGTGGTCGCCTTCGGCACCGCGGTCTACATGGGCGTACGCAACCCCTACCGGACGACACCGGCCGCCCGGAACACCGAGCCGCTGCGCATGACCGTCATCCCGCTCGCCCCGACGGGCCGCGTGCCCGGCTCCACGTCCGTGCGCGAGCTGTACGAGCGCAGCCCCGCCGCCGACTTCAAGAGCGCCGCCCGCGCCATCGACCTGCCGGCCGACCCGCAGGGCACCGCGCACTTCTCCGACAGCCAGGTCGTCACCGCGCTGACCACGGCCAAGGACTACCTCGTCGACTCCTCGCTCGACCCCGACGTGCTCACGCACGGGGCCGTGCGCCCGGTGCGCATGCTGATCGACCCGCAGCAGCTCCCGCAGTTCGACCAGAGCGTCAACCGGCCGGTGACCGACGGGCGGCACGCCGCCACCGGCTGGCTCGTCCGCTTCGACCCGGCGCGGGCCGCCCTCGCCGACCCGCACATCCGGGTCCGCGGCGACCTGCGCGTGGCCGAGACCGACGCGAGCACCCTCGAAGTGACCTCGGACCACACGTTCGTCTACGCGCTGCGGCCCGTCGACGAGAAGGCGGACGGCGGCAAGGAGACGAAGGCCTCCCTGTTCACCGTCCGCCGCGTCATGCACTTCCGCTTCGACCGCCAGGACCTGCGCAACCACCAGACGGAGCTGCTGGTCAGCTACGTCCAGGCCGGACCGCTCGCCTGCTCCTCCGACGCGGCCGGCTATCTGCATCCGCTGCTCGCGGGCCAGAGCGCCAAGCGGGGCGGCCCGGCGGGCACCGACCCGTACGCGACGGACAGTGCGACCGCGCTGTGCGGCGCGCTCGCACCGAGTGCCCAACCGGACGTGTAGCGCCGGGAGTTCAGCGCTCGGTGTCGTCCTCGCCGGTGCCGTGGTTGCCGTTGTTCCCGCCGCCGCTGCCCCCGAAGTTGCCGAAGCCGCGGCGCACCCGGCCGCCGAGGTCGCCCGCGCCGCCCGCGATGTCGCTGACCAGCTTCATCAGCGGGTCCTTCGACGTCTTCACGGACTCCGTGTAGTGCGAGGCCGACTCGCGCCACGAGTCCGTCACCGAGGTGTCCTTGTCCTCGCTGCGCCGCGGGTAGTGACCGTCCATCAGGCGCTGGTAGTCGCGGCTCGCCGCCCACTTCTTCAGCTCGGCGGCGCGCACCGTCGTGAACGGGTGCGAGCGCGGCATCACGTTGAGGATCTTCAGCACGGAGTCGCGCAGATCGCCCCCGGCCTCGTACTCCTCGGCCTGCTTGAGGAACGCGTCCACGTTCATCTCGTGCAGGTGGTTGCCGCCCGCGATCTTCATCAGGCCGCGCATCGACGCCTGGAGGTCCTGGCCGACCAGCAACCCGGCCCGGTCCGCGGAGAGTTCGGACTTGCGGAACCACTCGCGCAGCGCCGTCACGATCGCCATGATCGCGAGGTTGCCGAGCGGGATCCACGCCACGCGCAGCGCGAGGCTGGTCAGGAACAGCAGGATCGTGCGGTACACCGAGTGGCCGGACAGCGCGTGGCCCACCTCGTGGCCGACGACGGCCCGCATCTCCTCCTCGTCGAGGAGCTCCACGAGCCCCGTCGTGACGACGATGATCGGCTCGTCGAGGCCGATGCACATCGCGTTCGGCTGCGGGTCCTGATTGACGTACATCGGGGGGACCTTCTCCAGGTCCAGGATGTAACAGGCGTCCCGCAGCATCGTGTTGAGGTGCGCGAACTGCTCGTCGGAGACGCGCACCGAGTCCGACAGGAACAGCAGGCGCAGGCTGCGCTCCGGCAGCAGACCGCTCAGCGCCTTGAACACCGTGTCGAACCCGCTGAGCTTGCGCAGCGCGACGAGCGCCGAGCGGTCCGCGGGGTGCTCGTACGCCCGCGAGGAGATCCCCGGGAAGCGCCGGCGCTGCCTGCTGGGTACGTTCTCGTGCTGCTCGTTCGGTTCGTCGGGCATCCGACTTCCCCCATGTCCGTGTGTTCGACGTGTCGCCGTGTTTCCGGGCGTGCCCCCAAGGTGGAGTCCACACTAGGCGGATATACCGTGACGGGGCAGCACACCGAAGGAGCGAACCGTCATGGAGCACATCGATCACGTCATCAGCGCGGCCGCGGACCAGGGTCCGGGCAATCTGCTGCGCGGCGTGCTGATCGTGGGCGTACTGGGCGCGATCTTCCTCGCCTGGTTCCTGTTGCGGGGCTACAAGAGCGACGACTGACCCCACCGCTTACGATGGGTCAGAAGTCCTTACCCCGATCCCACACCGGATAGGTCCTGCTGACGATGAGCCTCCACAGCACCGCCGCCCAGCTCGCCACCCTCGCCGCCGAGGGCGAGCACGGCGGCAACCACGAAAGCCTCAACCCCCTCGTCGTCGGTGGGGCGGCCTTCATCATCCTGATGCTGCTGCTGTGGATCACCACCCGGTTCAACCGCGACCGCTGAGCCCGGACGAGACCACGGGGAGCGGGCCAGTAGGCTCTGGGCGCATGGGAGCGCAGGACATGCCTACCGGCCCGGTCAACAACCCGGCCGGCGGCCCGGATCACGAGTGGGCCTCACCGGCCAAGCGACGCCTCGGCGTCATGGGCGGGACGTTCGACCCGATCCACCACGGACACCTGGTGGCGGCCAGTGAGGTCGCCGCCCAGTTCCACCTCGACGAGGTGGTGTTCGTGCCCACCGGGCAGCCCTGGCAGAAGAGCGACAAGAAGGTCTCCCCGGCCGAGGACCGTTATCTGATGACGGTCATCGCGACCGCGGAGAACCCGCAGTTCTCGGTGAGCCGCATCGACATCGACCGCGGCGGTCCGACGTACACCACGGACACGCTGCGCGATCTGGCCGAGCTGAACCCGGACACGGACCTGTTCTTCATCACGGGTGCCGACGCCCTGGGCCAGATCCTCACCTGGCGTTACACCGACGAGCTGTTCTCCCTGGCACACTTCATCGGGGTCACGCGGCCGGGCCACACGCTCGCCGACCCGGGCCTGCCGGAGGGCGGCGTCTCGTTCGTCGAGGTTCCCGCCCTCGCCATCTCGTCCACGGACTGCCGGGACCGGGTCGCCAAGGGTGACCCCATCTGGTACATGGTGCCGGACGGTGTGGTGCGCTATATCGACAAGCGCCAGCTGTACCGAGGCGACTGAACCCTGCACCGCCGAGAGGGGCATCGGTGAACGACCGATACGACGGTTACGACCAGCAGAATTACGAACTGGTCGGTTATGACGAGTTCGGCCGGCCGGTCTACCGGCCGGTCCAGCAGGCGCCGTCGTACGAGCAGAACTCCCCGTACGGATACGGCTACGACCCGTACGCGACCGGCCAGCAGCAGCCGACCGGTCAGCAGCCCCAGCAGCCTCCGCAGCCCCCGTCGTACGACCCCTACGGCGGGGCGCCGCAGCACGGTGGCGGCTACGACCCGTACGGCGCGGCCGCCCAGAGCGGCGAGCAGCCGCGCGCGGCGCAGCGCACCGAGCAGGCCACCGCGTACATCCCGCAGCAGGCCCCGCCGCCGCAGCAGCAGGCCGAGCAGGGGCGGCCGCAGGGCGACCGGGACTACCGCACCGAGCAGTTCGAGTTCGTCGAGGAGCCCGACGAGGACTCCGAAGACGTCATCGACTGGCTGAAGTTCACCGAGTCGCGCACCGAACGGCGCGAGGAGGCGCGGCGGCGCAGCCGCAACCGGGGCGTCGCCCTCGTCGTCGTCCTCGCCCTGTGCCTGGTCGGCGGCGCCGGCTACCTGTGGTCGCAGGACAAGCTGCCGTTCCTGTCGAAGGACTCCGCGGCCTCGAACGCCGCCGCCGCGACCGGTCCGCAGAACCGTGACGTCATCGTCGTCCACCTGCACAACACCAAGGGCGGCGCCACGTCCACGGCGCTGCTGGTGAACAACACCACCACGAAGCGGGCCACCACCGTCCTGCTGCCCAACTCCCTTGCCCTGGCGGGCGAGGACGGCAGCAGCACCACCCTCGCCAAGTCCGTCGACGAGGACGGCTCCTCCGGCACGAGCGACGCCCTCGACACCCTGCTCGGCACCGACATCCAGGGCACCTGGCGGCTCGACACCCCGTACCTCAACAACCTCGTCGAGCTCGTCGGCAACATCGAGGTCACCACGGACACGAGCGTGCCCGACCCCGACAAGAAGGGCACGGTGCTCGTCCACAAGGGCGCGGACCAGACCCTCAGCGGCCCGGCGGCCGTGGCGTACGCGACGTACCAGGCCAAGGGCGAGACGCAGACGGCGCAGCTGGAGCGGTTCGGGAAGGTCATGCAGGGCGTGCTGCGCAAGCTGTCGTCCGACCCGCAGGCCGCGACGACCACGGTGCAGACGCTCGCCCAGATCATCGAGCCGCCGCTCACCGAGAAGGACCTCGGTGCCTTCCTCGCCAAGCTCGCCGACCGGGCCAAGGAGGGCGACTACAAGTCCGCCGTGCTGCCGGTGCAGCGGGGCGGTGCCATCTCCGACGCCACCGCGGACTCCGTGGTCGAGGACGTGCTCGGCGGCACCGTGAAGTCCCCGGCCGAGGGCGCCTCGCCGCGCGTCGGCATCGAGAACGCCACGGGCAGCAAGACGCTCAACGAGAAGGCCCGCGTCGCCCTCGTCAATGGCGGCTACACCTACGTGTCGGGCGGAACCGGGACGGCGATCGCGGCCTCCAAGGTCACCTACGCGGAAACCGAGCACAAGAAGGACGCCGTCGAGGTCGCCAAGACCCTCGGCCTGCCGGGCTCGGCCGTGGCCAAGGGCAAGGTCGCACGGAACGCGGACGTCTCCGTGGTCCTCGGTCGGGACTACACCGGCAAGTGAGCCCCCGCACCGGTGGCCCGGCGCCCGCGCGCGTGGGGCCACCGGTGACACCGTGAGGGGTGTCGGCGGGCCGTGAGACCCTTGGGGTACCCCCTCGGGGATGGCCCGGGGGACTGTGACCGCCGACGGAAAGCCTTGTAGTGACCGCCACTGACCGTTCCATCGAGCTCATCAACGCCGCCGCGCAGGCGGCCGCCGACAAGCTCGCGCACGACATCATCGCCTACGACGTCAGCGACGTGCTGTCCATCACGGATGCCTTCCTGCTCGCGTCGGCGCCCAACGACCGCCAGGTCAAGTCGATCGTCGACGAGATCGAGGAGAAGCTGAACAAGGAGCTCGGCGCCAAGCCGGTGCGCCGCGAGGGCGACCGTGACGCCCGCTGGATCCTGCTCGACTACGTCGACATCGTCGTCCACGTCCAGCACAGCGAGGAGCGCGTCTTCTACGCCCTGGAGCGGCTGTGGAAGGACTGCCCCGAGCTCGACCTGCCCGAGGACGCCAAGGCCACCCGCGGCAAGGGCGAGGAGCACGCGCAGCAGGCCGCCGCGGAGGAGATCAGGGACCTCGGTGGTGAGGTGCTGTGACCAGCACCTCACGGGGGCGCCGCGTCATCCTGTGGCGGCACGGCCAGACGGCGTGGAACCTGGAGCGCCGCTTCCAGGGCACCACGGACATCGAGCTGACGGAGACCGGCGTCGCGCAGGCCAAGCGCGCCGCCCGGCTGCTCGCCTCCCTGAAGCCGGACGCGATCGTCGCCTCCGACCTCAAGCGCGCCGCGGCGACGGCCGCCGAGCTGACGGCGCTCACCGGTCTCGACGCCACGTACGACGAGAACCTGCGCGAGACGTACGCCGGTGAGTGGCAGGGCCTCACGCACGAGGAGATCATCGCCCGGTACGGCGAGCAGTACGCGGCGTGGAAGCGCGGCGAGCCCGTGCGGCGCGGCGGCGGCGAGCTGGAGACCGAGGTCGCCGACCGGGCCGCGCCCGTCGTGCTGCGGCACGCGGACAAGCTGCCCGACGGCGGACTGCTCGTCGTGGTCAGCCACGGCGGCACGATCCGCACCACCATCGGCCGGCTGCTCGGTCTGGAGTCCCACCACTGGGAGGGTCTCGGCGGCCTGTCGAACTGCTGCTGGTCCGTCCTCGGTGAGGGCGCCCGCGGCTGGCGGCTGCTCGAGCACAACGCGGGCACGCTGCCCGAACCGGTCCTCGGCGACGACGACTAGGACGGGTGCCGACCCGGTCCCTGGGGGCCGTGGGGACCGGATTTCACTTTCCGGCAGGTCGCAGGCTAAAGTTCTTCTTGTTCGGCCCGCCGGGGGAAAGCCCGGAGGGAGAAGAACGCAAGGGGCTATAGCTCAGTTGGTAGAGCGCCTGCATGGCATGCAGGAGGTCAGGAGTTCAATTCTCCTTAGCTCCACACGAATCGAAGATCCCGTCCCGTAAGGGGCGGGATTTTTCGTTGTCCTCCGCGCCTTCTTCGCGGCCGGGTTGAGGCGTCGGGGCCGGTCGGGGCGTATACCTCCCCGGACGTCGTGTCCGGACTGGAACGTGGGCGTCGCTGACCGGGTCGCTTCCGCCGTGGCAGAATCGGACGGCCGGAACGGGGCTGAGTCCGACCGACGAAGGCGGCCCGCTGGGGAGGGAGTGCGCGATGCCCTTGAGCATCAACGAGGAAGCCGACCGCTTCCTCGGCGTGGCAGAGATATCCGCCGAGCCCTCAGCCGGTTCCGCAACGCCCCCGACCCTCGACTGTCCGTCCTGCGGCTCCTTGCACGTCGCCCAGATGCTGGGCGACAACGGCGGGATCTCGTACGTGTGCACGGCCTGCGGCCACAGCTGGAGCTGAGCGGAACGACATGGGGTCACACAGGAGGAAGTGCGACTGGTGCGGCAGCGGTACGCCCATTGTGCGCGACATGGAACCGCTGAATCCCGACTACCAGTACTGGTGCGAGGAATGCGCGCGGGCGCTGATCATAAAAGGCGACCCGATCGAGACGTATCGGGAGTTGGAGGGGGAGCCGATCTACGGCCGCCTCCTGGACGAGCACTGCACGCTCAAGCGGTTCTACTCGTTCGCCACAGCCTGAACGCGGAGTACGTCAGGAAGGCGCAGGCCACTCCTGCGTAGAGCGCCGAGAGCGCCGACTCCCCGATGTTCTGGTGGAGTTCGGGGCGGCCGTGGGCGTGCGGAACCCACCACAGCGCGTACGCGCAGAACACGAGGGCGACGGCGGTCGCGGCCCTCTGGCGGTTCGACTCCCACACCAGCAGCACCAGCGGCACGCACCAGACCCAGTGGTGCGACCACGAGACCGGGCTGACGAGCAGCGCCGTCGTCGCGCACGCCACCGACGCCTGGGCGGGCCGCCCGCGCAGCGCCGCGGCGACCGCGACCGTGAGCCCGGCGAGGACCGTCACGGCGGCGGCCGCCGCCCACCACAGGCCCGGGTCCCCGGTGTGCAGCAGCCTCGCCAGGACACCGCGCAGCGACTGGTTGCCGGTCTCCTCGGCGTGGCCGGGGCGGTCCGACTCGAAGACGGTCTGCGTCCAGAAGTGCCGGGAGTCGCGCGGCAGGACGACGGCCGTCAGCGCGGTCACGCAGACGAACGAGCCGGCCGCCACGCACGCCCCGCGCACCCATGGCCGCCAGGCCCGGCCGCGCGCCAGCAGCACGAGCCCCGTGCACAGCAGGAAGACGGCGAACAGCGCGGGGGTCAGTTTGATCGCCGCCGCGACGCCGATGCCCACGCCCGCCCAGCGATGGCCCGGCCGCCGTGTCAGGTCCCACAGGACGAGCACGGCCAGCAGCAGATTGACCTGCCCGAAGCGCAGCGTCGTCCACACCGGCTCGCACCACACGGCGACGGCCGCCACCCACAGGGCGTGCTCCACGCGCGCGCGGCGCCGCACCAGGCGCAGGGAGAGGTGGACGAGCGCGACGAGAAGGGCGAGGTTCGCGGCGGTCGCGGCGACCTTCATGGTCACCACGTCGACGAAGGTCAGCGGCAGGAACAGCAGCGCCGCGAACGGCGGGTAGGTGGTCGGCAGGCCGGCGTAGGTCGCGCGCAGCGCGTACAGGTCGCCACCGGTGCGGACCGTCCAGCCCTCCGCCCGGTAGACCATCAGGTCGATCATCGAGACCTGGGCCGCGCGCTGGGCGATCACGAAGGCCGCGAACGAGAGCAGACAGGCGCCGAGGGCGACGGGGGCGCGGCGGGTGCGAGGCAGCGCGAGCACAGTCACGCGAGGCAACACTAGTAGCCGTCAACGGCGACTTTTCCCTACAGAAAGGGGCGGAAGGGAAACGATTTGGTGATGCACCCTGGTGACCGTGTAATGTTGGCGTCGCCGCCGGGGAGACCGACAAGGAAGCCCCGGAGGACCACAGCACGGGGCTATAGCTCAGTTGGTAGAGCGCCTGCATGGCATGCAGGAGGTCAGGAGTTCGATTCTCCTTAGCTCCACAGGAACGTGAAGGCGGGCCATCCGATTCGGATGGCCCGCCTTCGTGCGTGCTCCCTCCCGTGCCCGCTACCGTCGGGCGCGGCTGCGGCCGGGCGGCAGGGCGGGGCGCAGCGGACCGCGGTCCTGCGGGCCCGGGGCGTCCTCCTCGATGCGCAGCGCCAAAGCGGGACAGCGCCGCACGGCCCGTACCGCGTTCGCCTCCGAGTAGCTCGGCACCGCCGCCTCCGCGACCGTCGGGAAGCCGTCGGGGCCCAGCTGGAGCAGGTCCGGCACGATGTCCGCGCACAGGCCGTGGGCCCGGCACAGCGTCCAGTCGACGACGAGCCGCTGACGGGTCGGGGCCGCGCTCGCCGGGGCCTCCGCGTGCAGCGGCAGCACCCCGAGCACCGGGCGGCCGCAGCCGGTGCCCAGCACGTGCGCCGCCAGGTCGTCGGTGAACGCCGAGATCGTCGACTCGATGAACGCCGCCGAACCGTCCGGGTGCTTGCACGCCCCGCGCCGCTTCACCGCGCGCGTGACCTCGCGCAGCGCCTCCAGAGCGGTCGGGCCGCCCCCGTTCAGCACGTCCTCCAGGCCGCGCGCCGCCGCGGGCAGACCCAGGTAGCAGGGCCCGCACTGGCCCGCGCTCTCCGAGGCCAGCCACTGCGCCACCTTCAGGGCCTCGCCCAGGGGGCAGGTCTCCGGGCCGATCGGCAGGATCGCCCCGGCGCCGAGCGCTCCGCCCGAGGCCTCCAGGGAGGCGCGGGAGACGATGGCGTCCTGTGCTCCCATCCCGTCCAGCCACTTGCCGTGATAGCCGCCCGTGAGGACGCCCTGCGGCAGCGCGGGGGCGCCCGCGAGCTGGAGTACGTAGCGCAGCGGGACGCCGGAGGGGACTTCGAGGACCATCGGGCGGGCGACCGCCCCGGAGAGCGTGAGCAGCACCGTGCCGGGCTCGTCGTGCAGGCCCGTGCGGCAGTAGCGCTCGGCTCCCGTGCGGGCGGCGACGGCGAGCTGGGCGAAGGTCTCCGCGTTCGACAGGAGCGTGGGCGCGCCGCCCACCCCGGAGTCGGAGGCGCGGACCTTGCGCCCCGGCGGCATCGGCGGGCCGCCGTCCGCCGAGCGGATCAGGGCCGAGGACTCGCCGGTGACCATGCGCACCGGATTGCGCTGAACCCGCGCGCGCAGGGGAGAGTTGCGGCGGTTCGTCAGGCCCCGCTCGGCGAGCGCCGCCTGCATCGACGCCTCGGTGCTGTCGCGGGTGACGCCGATGATCAGGGTGCGGGCGCCGATGGCCTCCGCGACGAGCAGGGCGCCGTCCAGGATCAGGTGCGGGGCCCGGTTGATCAGGACCGTGTCCTTGCGGCAGGCGGGCTCGTCCTCGCTGCCGTTGACGACGACGACCGGGCGCACGCCGCGCCGGATCGCCGACTCCGCGACCGCGCGGAGCTTCTTGGCGAAGGGGAAGCCCGCGCCGCCGCGGCCGCGCAGGGATATCGCCTGGGCCAGCTGCGCGAGCTGTTCGCCCGCCATCGCTTCCAGTGGGCCGTGCACCTTCAGGTGCATGTCGAGGTCGAGCCGCTCCACGAGGTCGAACCCCGAGGTGAGCTGGGGAAGACCGACGACCCGGACTTCCGGGACGTCGGGCAGTGCCGTGTTCACTGCGTGCCTCCGTAGGGCGTGGTCCAGGGCTCGCCGGAAGCGGGTGCTTGGTAGGGGCCGGGGAGCGGTTCGGTGGGATCGGGCGCCTCCGCGTGGCCGCCGTGCTCGGCGTAGTGGCCGTCGGCGGTGGCGTAGGAGGTGTCCTCATAAGAAGGGGGATAGGTGGGCACGCCTCCGTAGGGCGTGTCGTACGTCGGGTCGTACAGGGAGGGCGGGGCCTGGGCCGGTGGCGGCGGGGACGGGGTGGGCCAGCGCTCGGTGGGTGCGGGCGGCGCCGGTTCGGCGTACTGCTCCACGTACGGCACCGACTGGGTGGGCAGTTCGGAGCGGGGGAGCGAGGACACGGCCCGGTAGGCGGCCGCGAAGCCGATGTCGGTGGGGGCCGGGGGTTCGGTGGTGAGGAGCGGGGCGGCCGGTGCGGGCTGCTCGGCGCGGGGCCGCGGGGGCGGGGAGCCGGCCCGCCGGGTGCCGGTGGCGCGCGGGCCGGCGTCGAGGAATTCGAGGATGCGGATCGCGACCCGGCGGCGCACGGCCTGCGGCGCCGCGCGCAGGGCCACCGCGCCGGCGACCGCCGCGAGGGCCAGGCAGTACAGGACGGTCACGTACGCCTTCGCGGGACGACCCGCGTAGAGGCCGTGCATGAGGGCGAAGCACCAGGCCGGGTAGGCGAGCATGTGGGTCGCGCGCCAGCGGGCGGCGAGCCGGGCGGGGGAGGCCATGGAGCTGCGCAGCGCGCCCGTGACACCCGTCGTGATCATGAGGAGCCCGGCGGTCACGCCCAGACCGATCAGGGCCCCGCCGCCGCTGAAGCCCAGGGAGAACGGAATCAGCGCGCCGAGCAGCGTCACGTGCGAGAGCGCCAGCTTCACGCTGATGTGCAGCAGCAGGAAGACCAGCGAGGCGACCGCCGTGATCCGGTGCACGGCCTGGGAGAGCAGCCGCTGGCGCGAGGTGAGGAAGACCCGGTCCGAGGCGACCAGGCCCCAGACGACGGAGGCGGACAGGGAGACCAGGGAGAGTACGCCCGCGCCGAAGTCGAGAGTCGCCCGTACAGCGTCGCTCCCGGCGGCCACGAGCACGGGTAACAGGAGGACGGCTCCCGTGATGAGCAGCCCGGTTCTCATGCGGCGGCCGGCGCCGCTGGAACGTGAACTCATTTGTGTACGAAGTGAGTTCAGAGCGTGAGGGGTGCGAGGGTTCATGGGGGTGACTCCGAAAGGTTCGGCACAGTGGACCCACAGCCCCGCACTCTAGATCGAGGTATACCGGGCAGTACGAGGTTTGAGTTATCTCGCTGTTATCTATTCGATGTTTGCTCTTTGCGTTGTCCCGATAGCGGTCGGTACGCCGAGTAACCCTTGGGGTGAGCGGGGCGCGAGGAAGCCCGTCGCGGGCCGAGCGAGCCCTGCGGTACCCTGACGCCATGCGTGCCGTACGCCTTCTGCTTAGTGAGCCGCGCTGATCAGTCCCGACCCGCCCCCTGGGTGAGTGGTCGGCATCGGCGCGGCGTCCCCTCCTGTGCGAGGGGCTTTTTCATTTCCGAGCACTGGCCGCCGGCAGAGACGATCGATGGAGCTTTGAGGATCATGAGCGAGACGAACACCGCCGCCGCTTCCGAGGCGGCGGTCGCGCCGCACCGCTACACGGCGGCCATGGCCGCCGACATCGAGGCACGCTGGCAGGACTTCTGGGACGCCGACGGCACTTACGAGGCCCCCAACCCGAGTGGTGACCTGGCGGGCGACCCGCAGGTCGCGTCCCGGCCCAAGAAGTTCATCATGGACATGTTCCCGTACCCCTCCGGTGCGGGCCTGCACGTCGGCCACCCGCTGGGCTACATCGCCACGGACGTCTACGCGCGCTTCCAGCGCATGACCGGTCACAACGTGCTGCACACCCTGGGCTTCGACGCGTTCGGCCTGCCCGCCGAGCAGTACGCCGTGCAGACGGGCACGCACCCGCGCACGTCGACCGAGGCCAACATGGTCAACATGAAGGCGCAGCTGCGCCGCCTGGGCCTGGGCCACGACAAGCGCCGGTCGTTCGCCACGATCGACCCGGAGTACTACAAGTGGACGCAGTGGATCTTCCTGCAGATCTTCAACTCCTGGTACGACGACGAGGCGAAGAAGGCCCGGCCGATCGCCGAGCTGGTGAAGCAGTTCGAGACCGGTGAGCGCGCCGTCCCCGGCGGCGGCGACTGGTCCTCGCTGGGCGCCTTCGAGCGCGCCGAGATCCTGGGCGAGTTCCGACTGGCGTACGCCTCCGACGCGCCCGTGAACTGGGCGCCCGGCCTGGGCACCGTCCTGGCCAACGAGGAGGTCACCGCCGACGGCCGCTCCGAGCGCGGCAACTTCCCCGTCTTCAAGGCGAAGCTGCGCCAGTGGAACATGCGCATCACCGCGTACGCGGACCGCCTGATCGAGGACCTGGACGGCCTGGACTGGCCCGAGGCGATCAAGCTGCAGCAGCGCAACTGGATCGGCCGCTCCGAGGGCGCGCGCATCGACTTCGCCGTTCCGGACGCCGACGGCTCCGGCGAGGAGCGGATCACCGTCTTCTCGACCCGCCAGGACACCCTGTTCGGCGCCACCTACATGGTGCTGGCCCCCGAGCACGACCTGGTCGAGAAGATCACCCCGGCCTCCTGGCCCGAGGGCACCCACGACGCGTGGACGGGCGGTCACGCGACCCCCGCCGAGGCCGTCGCCGCCTACCGCAAGCAGGCCGCCTCGAAGTCCGACGTCGAGCGCCAGGCCGAGGCCAAGGACAAGACGGGCGTCTTCACGGGCGCGTTCGCCCTGAACCCCGTCAGCGGCGAGCAGGTCCCCGTCTTCATCGCCGACTACGTGCTGATGGGCTACGGCACCGGCGCGATCATGGCCGTCCCGGCGCACGACGCCCGCGACTTCGCCTTCGCGCGCGCCTTCGAGCTGCCCATGCGCTGCGTCGTCGAGCCGTCGGACGACCGCGGCACCGACCCCTCGACGTGGGACGACGCGTTCGTCGCGTACGAGGCGAAGCTGGTCAACTCGACGGGCGAGAACATCTCGCTGGACGGCCTGGGCGTCGCCGACGCCAAGGCGCGGATGACCGAGTGGCTGGAGCGCGAGGGCATCGGCGCGGGCACCGTCAACTTCCGGCTGCGCGACTGGCTGTTCAGCCGCCAGCGCTACTGGGGCGAGCCCTTCCCGATCGTCTACGACGAGGACGGCATCGCCCACTCGCTGCCCGAGTCGATGCTGCCGCTGGAGCTGCCGGAGGTCGACGACTACACTCCGCGCACCTTCGACCCGGACGACGCCGACACCGAGCCCGAGACGCCGCTGTCGCGCAACGAGGACTGGGTCAACGTCACCCTGGACCTGGGCGACGGCCCGAAGAAGTACCGGCGCGAGACCAACACCATGCCCAACTGGGCGGGTTCGTGCTGGTACGAGCTGCGCTACCTGGACCCGCACAACAGCGAGAAGCTGGTCGACCCGGAGGTCGAGCAGTACTGGATGGGCCCCCGCGAGGGCATGCCCACCGGCGGCGTCGACCTGTACGTCGGCGGCGCCGAGCACGCCGTGCTGCACCTGCTGTACGCGCGCTTCTGGTCGAAGGTGCTGTTCGACCTGGGCCACATCTCGTCGGCCGAGCCGTTCCACAAGCTGTACAACCAGGGCATGATCCAGGCGTACGTCTACCGGGACGCGCGCGGGATCGCCGTACCGGCCGCCGAGGTGGAGGAGCGCGACGGCGCGTACTACTACCAGGGCGAGAAGGTCTCCCGTCTGCTGGGCAAGATGGGCAAGTCCCTGAAGAACGCCGTCACGCCGGACGAGATCTGCGCCGAGTACGGCGCGGACACCCTGCGCCTGTACGAGATGGCGATGGGCCCGCTGGACGTCTCCCGGCCGTGGGACACGCGCGCGGTGGTCGGCCAGTTCCGGCTGCTCCAGCGCCTGTGGCGCAACATCGTCGACGAGGCGACCGGCGAGGTCACCGTCGCGGACGTGCCCGAGGCCGACATCGACGTGGCGACGCTGCGCGCGCTGCACAAGGCCATCGACGGGGTGCGCGGCGACCTGGAGGGCATGCGGTTCAACACCGCCATCGCCAAGGTCACCGAGCTGAACAACCACCTGGTGAAGTCGTACGCGGGCGGAGCCCTGCCGCGCTCCGTGGCCGAGCGCCTGGTGCTGCTGGTCGCGCCGCTGGCTCCGCACGTCGCCGAGGAGCTGTGGCGCAGGCTGGGCCACACCGCGTCGGTCGTCCACGAGGACTTCCCGGTCGCCGACCCCGAGTACGTGGTCGACGAGGCCGTGACCTGCGTCGTGCAGATCAAGGGCAAGGTCAAGGCCCGCCTGGAGGTCGCCCCGTCGATCTCCGACGAGGAGCTGGAGAAGATCGCCCTGGCCGATGAGAAGGTCGTCGCCGCGCTGGACGGTGCCGGCATCCGCAAGGTCATCGTGCGGGCGCCGAAGCTGGTGAACATCGTGCCCGCGTAAGACGCTCGGGGTTGTTCCCTACGGGCAGGTTGGGGGTTCCGCTGGAACCCTCGGCCTGCCCGTTCCGTTTACCGTGGAGAGACCGGTTGAGCGGGGCGACCTGAAGGAGTGCGCGCGATGGAAACCGTGCTAGTGATCATGGCGCTCATTTTCGTCGCCTTCCTGGCCTTCGGCGGGTACGTGACCGTGAAGGCGGTCGGCGCCGCCAAGCGCGGGGTGGACCGCAAGGTCGAGCAGGCGCGGCGGGCGGTGGAGGACACCACGCTGCGCGCCAAGAGCTTCGCGCAGCCCGGCGCGGCAGCGGAGTTGGCGCAGCTGCGGCTGAGGCTGCGCGGCTCCATGCGGGCCACGCAGGACGCGCTGCACGCGCGCGTGGCGGAGGATTCCTCGCTCAAGGAGTCCCTCGGCCTCTTCGAACGCCTCAGCGCGCACGGGCACGAGCTGGACGCCGACCTCAAGCGCCTGGAGAGCGAGCCCGACAAGGCGCACGTGGCGCAGGTGCTGCCGGAGCTGCGGACGCGCACCGAGCGGATCGTCCAGTCCGCCGACGCGCTGCGGCACGCGGCCCGCGACCGGGCGGACCGGTTCGCGAGCGACGACCTGGACGCGTTGAGTTCGCAGATCGACCTGGAGGCGGGGGCGCTGCGGCACTGGACGACGGCCGAACCCGGTGCGGGTGCGGGTGCCCCGGCCGGGGCCGGGGTGCCGGGGGAGGCGCCGTGGGCCGGTGAGGCGCCGGCGCAGGAGCGGCCCGCGATCACTCCGCCAGGTGTACGACCGGTGTATCCGTGGGAGAAGAAAACCCGTCCGGAGAGCACGACTTGATCGACTGCCGCCCCGCGCCGGTCGGAGCGTCGGTGATGACGCCGGGCGGCGGGCACGGCACCTCTTCCGGTGGCCGGGACTCAGGGGCCGGGCTGCCGTCGGGGGACCACGACAGGTAACCTCCGGTGCATGTCCCGCCATGTCGCGATCGTCACCGATTCAACGGCCTACCTGCCGCAGCGGACGATGGAGCGCCACGGCATCACGGCGGTGCCGTTGACCGTGGTCCTGGGTGACCGGGCGCTCGAGGAGGGCACGGAGATCTCCGCCCGCTCGGTCGCGGAGGCGCTGCGCAAGCGCCGGTCGGTGACGACGTCGAGACCCGCCCCCGAGCAGTTCGCCGAGACCTACCGCAGGGTCGCCGAGTCCGGCGCCACCGCCATCGTCTCGCTGCACCTGTCCGCCGAGATCTCCGGGACGTACGACGCCGCGGTCATGGCCGCGCGCGAGGCCCCGGTGCCGGTGCGCGTCGTGGACACCGGGATGGTGGCCATGGCCCTCGGCTTCTGCGCGCTCGCGGCGGCGGAGACGGCCGACGCGGGTGGCACGGTCGACGAGGCGGTGAACGCGGCCGAGAAGCGGGCCTCGGGCACCTCCGCGTACTTCTACGTCGACACCCTGGACTATCTGCGCCGGGGCGGCCGGATCGGAGCCGCGCAGGCGCTGTTCGGCTCCGCGCTCGCGGTCAAGCCGCTGCTCCAGCTCGACGGCGGCCGCATCGAACCCCTGGAGAAGGTCCGCACGGCGTCGAAGGCGATCGCGCGCCTCCAGGAGATCGTCGCGGAGCGGGCGGGCAGCGGGCAGGTCGACATCGCCGTGCACCATCTGGCCGCCCCTGAGCGGGCGGACGCGATCGCGGAATGGGTGCGCGAGCGGGTGCCGGGCCTGGCGGAGCTGCACGTCAGTGAGGTGGGCGCGGTGATCGGGGCGCACACCGGGCCGGGGTTGTTGGGGGCCGTGGTCTCGCCTCGGGTGTAGCGCGGGCGGGGCGGGCCGCCGTGCGTCGCGGCGGCTGTGTGGGGACGGGTTTGGCTGGGCTGGCCGCTCCGAGCGGGCGGGCTTGGTTGGGCTGTCCCCTCCGTGCGGGTGAGGGAGTTTTCCACAACTGCCGGGTTGTCCCCGGGAATTGGGCAAGATCCACTGAGCGGCGGCGCGGTGCCTACCGTCTCGTGGCATGGCACTTCGATCACTGACACGGACAGCGCACGGATCCAGCGGGCCGGGGCGTGGCCCCGCCTCCGACGGCCGGGCAAGGCAGCGGCACCTGGTGCGGCGGCGGGCGCGGCGCAGGCGGGTGGAGGCGGAGCGGACGCGGGTACGGGCGGAGGCGTTGTTCGCGCCGCCCGAGGGGAGTGCGGTACCGGGGGGTGTGTCTTCGGGGCCGTCGTGGGCGCGCGAGCCCTCGCGGGAGGGCGGGGCGTCGCCGGAGCCCGCGCCGCCGGTGGGGCCCCGGGTGGACGCGGCCGCCCCGGCGTGGCGGGAGCGGGTCGCGTTCGGGGTGCGGGACCGGGTGCCGGTGTGGGTGCGGACGCGGTGCGGGGTCGAGCGGCGCGGCGCCGTGGCGCTGGCCGTGCTCGTCGCCGTGGTGGCGCTCTTCGCCGTGCAGCACTTCTGGTCCGGGCGTACGCAGCCGGTGCGGGCGCCGGAGACGGTGCGGGCGGCGCCGCGGGCGGTGGGATCTCCGGTCGCGGGTGCCTCTCGCGCGGCGTCGGCTCCCGGGGCGGGCGGGGCGCAGAGCGGGGCGGCGGGTGCTACGGCGAACGGTGGCGCCCCGATCGTCGTGGACGTCAGTGGCAAGGTGCGCCGGCCGGGAGTGCGCCGGTTGCCGGCCGGGGCCCGGGTCGCCGACGCGTTGCGGGCGGCCGGTGGCGTACGGCCCGGCACGGACACCGAAGGGCTCAACCGGGCGCGGTTCCTCGTCGACGGCGAGCAGGTCCTGGTGGGCGCGCCCGCGGTGGGCGCTGCCGCGGTCTCGGGCGGTTCGGCGGGGGCTGCGGCGGGCGGACCGGCGGGCGGTCCCGCGCGCGGGGTGGCCGGGGCGGCGCCCGCGGGCCCGGTCGGCCTCAACACGGCCACTGCGGAACAGCTCGACACCCTGCCCGGCGTCGGCCCCGTACTCGCGCAGCACATCATCGACTACCGCACGGAGCACGGTGGTTTCCGCTCCGTGGACGAGTTGCGCGAGGTCAATGGCATCGGCGACCGCCGCTTCGAGGATCTGCAGAATCTCGTGCGGCCATGAGGCGCGGGCGGGACGAGTCGTCGGCCGGGGTAAGTGAGGCCGTCGATGGTGAGGAGGGCGCGACGGCTCCGGTGGGGCGGCTCGGGGACGCGCATCCACGGCAAGAGGGGCCGGTGGACCTGAGGTTGGTGCCACCCGCGCTCGCGGCGTGGGGCACGGCCGCGGTGACGGTGACCGGTTCGCCGTGGTGGGCGGGGCTCCTGGCGGTGGTGTGCGCGCTCGGTGGGGCGGGGCTGCTGGTGGCGGGGAGGGGTGGGGGTCGGCGGCCTTCGGCAGTGGCGCGGTCCTGGCGGGGGCCCTCGGCGGCGGTGTTGTTGTTGTGCGTTGCCGCGGCCGCGGCCTCCGCCGGGCTGCACGGGGCGGATCTGCGGCGGGGGCCCGTGCCGGGGCTCGCGAGCCGGTTCGCGCACGTGGAGGCCGAGGTGGAGGTGACGTCCGATCCCCGGCTCACCCGGCCGCGGGTCCGCGGGGACCATGCGGCGCCGACGTCGGTGCTGGTGGAGGCGGACGTGGTGCGGGTGACCGCATCGGACGGGAGTGCGGCGCGGACGCGGACGCCGGTGCTGGTCGTGGTGAGCATGGGGCGGGACACCGGTGGAGCGGGCGCGGGGGACGGCGGGGCCGGGCGGGCCGGGCGTGAGTCGGCCGACGTGTACGGCAGTGCGTGGCTTTCGGTGTTGCCGAGCACACGGGTGCGGGTGCGGGGGAGTCTCGCGCCGCCGATGCTGGGCGGGGACCGGGTCGCGGCGGTGCTGCGTGTCGGGAGCGGGGCGCGGGCGTCGGTCGTGGGGCAGCCGAGCCGGTCGCAGCGGGTGGCCGGGGCGCTGCGGGAAGGGCTGCGGGAGGCCACGGCCGGGCTGGACGGGGACGCGCGGGCCCTGCTGCCGGGGCTCGTCGTGGGGGACACGGCGCGCGTGACACCGGAGCTGCACAGGGCCTTCGAAGAGACCGACCTGCTTCATTTGACCGCTGTCAGCGGAGCCAACTTCACCATCCTCCTCGCCCTGTTGATCGGGCCGCCCGGCACCGCTCAGCGGGTCGAGCGGCGGGGGCTCGCGCCCCGGATCGGGCTGCCGTTGCGGACGACCGCCGTGCTCGGCGGGGCTCTCACGCTCGGCTTCGTCGTGGTGTGCCGGCCCGAGCCGAGCGTGCTGCGGGCGGCGGCGTGCGGGCTGATCGCGCTGCTCGCCGTGGCCACCGGGCGCCGCAGATCGCTGATCCCGGCGCTGGCCACGGCCGTGCTGCTGCTCGTGCTGTACGACCCGTGGCTGGCGCGGAGTTACGGGTTCCTGCTGTCGGTGCTGGCGACCGGGGCGCTGCTCACGCTGGCCCCGCGGTGGAGCGCGGCGCTGCGTCGGCGCGGGGTGCCGGGGCGGCTCGCCGAGGCGCTCGGGGCCGCCGCTGCCGCGCAGGCCGTGTGCGCTCCGGTGGTCGCGGTGCTGGCGGCGCGGGTGAGCCTGGTGGCGGTGCCGTGCAATCTGCTCGCGGAGTTCGCCGTCGCGCCCGCGACCGTCCTCGGGTTCGGGGCGCTGGCGGCGGCGCTGCCCGCGATGCCGGTGGCGAAGTTCCTTGCCTGGTGCGCCGGTTGGCCCGCGGGGTGGGTCGCGGACATCGCGCGGGGCGGGGCCGCCCTGCCGGGCAGCGGGGTGGACTGGCCGGGTGGCTGGCGCGGCGGGGCACTGCTCGCGCTCGGCACGGTGGTCCTCGTCTTCGTGGGGCGCAGGGCGCTCGCCTCGCCGTGGATCTGCGCGGCGTGCGCGCTGCTGCTCGTCCTGGTGGTCGTGCGGCCCGCGCCGCTCGTACGGGGCGTCACCGGGTGGCCGCCGACGGGCTGGCGGATGGTCATGTGCGACGTCGGGCAGGGTGACGCGCTGGTGCTGGCCGCGGGGGAGGGGGCCGGGGTGGTGGTGGACGCGGGACCCGACCCGCTGCTCGTCGACCGGTGCCTGCGGTCGCTGGGCGTCACCCGGGTCCCGGCGGTGGTGCTCACGCACTTCCACGCGGACCATGTGGCGGGGCTCGCGGGGGTGTTGCGGGGGAGGTCCGTCGGGCAGATCGAGACGACCGGGTTCGAGGAGCCCGCGCAGCAGGTCGACTTCGTGCGCAGGGAGGCGGCCCGGCGGGCGGTGCCGGTGGTGCGCGCGGCGGCGGGCGAGCGGCGCAGAGCGGGGCCGCTCGACTGGCAGGTGCTGTGGCCGCCACCGGACGCGGTCCCGACGCCGGACGGGCCGAACGACGCGAGCGTCACCCTGCTCGTCCGTGTCGCGGGGCTGACCCTGCTGCTCCTGGGCGACCTCGAACCGCCCGCTCAGCGTGGACTGTCGAGGACGCCGGCCGGAGCCGCGCTGCCCCCGGTCGACGTGCTAAAGGTCGCTCATCACGGCTCGGCGTACCAGGATCCGGAGCTGCTGCGCAGGGCCGCGCCCCGTGTCGCGCTGATCTCGGTGGGCCGCGACAACCCGTACGGGCATCCGGCGCCGAGCACGCTGGCGGCGCTGCGGGCGGGCGGCTCGGTCGTGCTCAGGACGGACCGGGACGGGGCGGTCGCGGTGGGGGGAGGAGGTGGTCGCGGAGAAGCACTGTGGACCTACCCGTGAGTACGTTTTGCGATGTGAGCGAATGTTGCCTCGATACTCGCCCTGATGATCGAATACTCCTCGAATAGCGCGGATCAGGTAGTTGTCGCTGGTTGGCGCAGGTAACCGTCACAGCGTTCTGGGGTGGGTAGGTCATGTTCGGCCGCTGGTTGAGAAACCGTACGGACCAGTCACAAGGGGGAGGCCCGCTCGCGGGGATGACGTTGCCACCGAGCGCGGGGGTGCTCAGCGGCCGGATCATCGACCCGGTGAGCGAGCCGGTGCGCGGCGCCGAGTTCGTGGTGAGCGACGCGATGGGGCGCAAGGTGGTGAGCGGGGGCGTCGACCCGTACGGCTCGTTCGTGGCGACCGTGCCCGCGGGGGAGTACCGGCTGGCGGTGACCGCCGACGGGTACGCGCCGTTCCGGGGCGGCGCCACCGTCGTCGAGAGCGGGCACGCGGCGCTCGGCGACGTCATGTTGCAGACCGCAGCGCCGCCGCCGTTGCCGGAGCCGGGGGACTGGGAGGTCGAGCCGACGCACTCCTCGATCGCGTTCACGGCGCGACACATCGGGATGGCGCGGGTGCACGGGCGGTTCAACACGTTCGCGGGGGCGCTGCGGGTGGCCGAGCGGATCGAGGACTCGGCGATGCACGTGGTCATCGACGCCTCGTCCATCGACACGAACGTGAAGATGCGTGACGACCACCTGAGGTCCGCGGACTTCCTCGACGTCGAGCGGTTCCCCACGCTGGAGTTCTACAGCGACCGCTTCGTGCACAAGGGCGGCAGCCGCTGGGCGGTCACCGGGGCGCTGTCGCTGCACGGTGTGACGCGGACGGTCACGCTCGACGCGGAGTACCTGGGCGTGGGCACCGGGATGGAGGGCGAGACGCGGGCCGCGTGCCGGCTGACCACGGAGCTGCACCGGGACGATTTCACGGTGAGCTGGCAGACGATGCTGGCGCGGGGCATCGCGGTGGTCGGGTCCAGTGTGCGGATCGACCTGGACGTGCAGGTCGTGCCGAAGAGCTGAGCCGGTCGGCCGGTCTGCCGGTGCGGTGGCGTGCTGCGCGTGCGGGTGTCCGAAGATGGTGGGGTGAGCGATGTGAGACATGTGCTGGTGCTGCCCGACCGGGATGCGGCCGAGGAGGTGGCCGAGGCGCTCCGGGAGCGGTTCGGGGTGGCGGAGGAGCCTCAGTTGGTCCGGGACGCCCTGGCCGGGGAGGACGACGCGGAGGACGCGCAGTGGCTGGTGGTGGTCGAGGACGCGGAGGGGCGGTTCGGGGCGGCGGAGCTCGATGAGTTCGTGGGGGAGTGGGAGGGGTGGCGGGAGGAGCCGTAGGCCTGGCCGGCCGGTTCTTGTGAGGGGCGGTCGACCGGGGGTGCGGATGCGGGGCTCTGCCCCGGGCCCCGCTGCTCAATCGCCGCGGGGGCTGGAATGGGCTCGGTCACCGCGAGGGCTGGAATGGGCTCGGTCGCCGCGGGGGCTGGAATGGGCTCGTCGCCCATTGACCCAGGGGCGTTGTCGGTGGGGCGTGGGATGCTGGGGGCGATGGCCAGGAAGAGTGCAAACGATGATCCGCTCGCTCCGCTCACCGTTGCGGTGGGACAGGAGGATCTGCTGCTCGACCGCGCGGTGCAGCAGGTCGTGGCGGCCGCGCGCGCCGCTGACGCGGACACCGATGTGCGCGACCTCGCGCCCGAGCAGTTGCAGCCGGGGACGTTGGCGGAGCTGACGAGTCCCTCGCTGTTCGCCGAGCGCAAGGTCGTCGTCGTACGCAACGCGCAGGATCTGTCCGCGGACACCGTCAAGGACGTGAAGGCGTACATCGGCGCGCCCGCCGAGGAGATCACGCTGGTGCTGCTGCACGCCGGTGGGGCCAAGGGGAAGGGGCTGCTGGACGCGGCCCGTAAGGCGGGGGCCAGGGAGGTCGCCTGCCCGAAGATGACGAAGGCGGCCGACCGGCTCGCGTTCGTGCGCGCCGAGTTCCGCACCATCGGGCGGTCCGCCACCTCCGAGGCCTCGCAGGCGCTCGTCGATGCCATCGGGAGCGACCTGCGGGAGCTGGCGTCCGCCGTGTCGCAGCTGGCCGCCGACGTCGAGGGGACCATCGACGAGGCCGTGGTCGGGCGGTACTACACGGGGCGGGCCGAGGCGTCCAGCTTCACCGTCGCGGACCGGGCCGTAGAGGGACGGGCGGCGGAGGCCCTCGAAGCGCTCCGGTGGTCGCTCGCCACCGGGGTGGCGCCGGTGATGATCACCAGTGCGTTGGCGCAGGGGGTGCGGGCGATCGGGAAGCTGTCGTCCGCGCGTGGGGGGCGGCCGGCGGATCTCGCGCGGGAGCTGGGGATGCCGCCGTGGAAGATCGATCGGGTGCGCCAGCAGATGCGGGGCTGGACGCCGGACGGGGTTGCGGTGGCGCTCCGGGCGGTGGCCGAGGCGGATGCGGGGGTGAAGGGGGCGGGGGACGACCCCGAGTATGCGTTGGAGAAGGCGGTGGTGGCGGTGGCGCGGGCCGCGCGGGCGCGTGGGCGCGGCTAGGGCCCTTCTGGCGGATCTTGCTGGGGTCGCGGGGTCTGGCACGCGCATCTGCGGCGTTGTCGTCAGTTGCCAACGCTCCGCGTTGTCGCCCTCCTCCGCCTTGCAGCTGCACGCACCAGACCCCGCTCGCGGAGCCGCACGATACGGCCTTCCGCATCCAGCCTGATCCGTCAGAAGGGCCCTAGCGGGTCGCCGCCAGACCTACCGGGCAGACGCAGACGCACCCGCAAGCGCAGCCCCACCCCCACCCCCACACCCACCCTCAGACGCACCGAAGCCCCGTCCTCCGAAAAGGCGGGGCTTCGGGTGTTGCTTGGAGGTGAGCTCGCACCCGCGTGGCGAACGCAGGCCGCGTGCGGGCTCGGGGTGTCGGTCGGGGGCGGATGAGAGAGGGCCCGCCCGGGTCCTACCGACGGTCAAGCGGTCGGATCGGTTCAGCCCTGGAGGGACGCGACCTTCGAAGCAAGCGCCGACTTCTTGTTGGCGGCCTGGTTCTTGTGGATGACACCCTTGGAGACGGCCTTGTCGAGCTGGCGCGCGGCAGCGCGCTGGGCCTCGACGGCCTTCTGGACGTCACCGGAGGCAGCGGCCTCACGGGCCTTGCGGATCGCGGTCTTCAGGGAGGACTTGACGGCCTTGTTGCGCAGCCGAGCCTTCTCGTTGGTCTTGATCCGCTTGATCTGGGACTTGATGTTCGCCACGAAATGAGCCTTTGCAGGTTCTGGCGCGGACCGGTGACGGCCCGTGCCGGTGATTTCTACTGGGTGTGTGCCTCGGCTTAGAGGGCATGAGACACAGCTGCCCACGGTATCAGCCGTACTCCAGGCGGCCCAAACCGGGCGCAGCCCCCCGCTCATGGGACCATGGAGGCTACGTATTGATCCCAACCGAGGCCGACCTGAGGCAGAAGGCCTCAAGAGACAGGACCCTGCGTGCCCGCGATCCCTAAAAATGTGCCCGAGCCGAGCCGCACCGACCCGGCTCTGATTCGCAACTTCTGCATCATCGCGCACATCGACCACGGCAAGTCCACGCTCGCCGACCGGATGCTCCAGCTGACCGGTGTCGTCGAGCAGCGGCAGATGCGTGCTCAGTACCTCGACCGGATGGACATCGAGCGAGAGCGCGGCATCACGATCAAGTCCCAGGCGGTGCGTCTGCCCTGGGCCCCGACCGAGGGGCCCGACAAGGGCAGTACCCACATCCTCAACATGATCGACACGCCGGGCCACGTGGACTTCACGTACGAGGTCTCGCGTTCGCTCGCGGCCTGTGAGGGCACGATCCTGCTCGTCGACGCCGCCCAGGGCATCGAGGCTCAGACGCTCGCCAACCTGTACCTGGCGATGGAGAACGACCTCAAGATCGTTCCGGTGCTCAACAAGATCGACCTGCCGGCCGCCCAGCCGGAGAAGTTCTCGGAGGAGCTGGCCAACCTCATCGGCTGCGACCCCGAGGACGTGCTCAAGGTCTCCGCGAAGACCGGCATGGGCGTCGAGGCGCTGCTCGACAAGGTCGTCGCCGAGATCCCCCCGCCGGTCGGCGTCGCCGACGCTCCCGCCCGCGCGATGATCTTCGACTCGGTGTACGACTCCTACCGGGGCGTCGTGACGTACGTACGAGTCGTCGATGGTCAGCTCAACAAGCGTGAGCGGATCCGGATGATGTCCACCGGGGCGACGCACGAACTGCTGGAGATCGGGGTGTCCTCGCCCGAGATGACCCCGGCCGACGGCATCGGCGTCGGCGAGGTGGGCTACATCATCACCGGCGTGAAGGACGTCCGTCAGTCCAAGGTCGGTGACACGATCACCTCCCTGAACAAGGGCGCGACCGAGCCCCTCGGCGGGTACAAGGACCCGAAGCCGATGGTCTTCTCGGGTCTCTATCCGCTGGACGGCTCGGAGTACCCGGACCTGCGCGAGGCCCTCGACAAGCTCCAGCTCAACGACGCCGCGCTCGTCTACGAGCCGGAGACCTCGGCCGCGCTCGGCTTCGGGTTCCGCGTCGGCTTCCTGGGGCTGCTGCACCTCGACGTGATCCGTGAGCGGCTCGAGCGCGAGTTCGGGCTCGACCTCATCGCCACCGCCCCCAACGTGGTCTACCGCGTGGTCATGGAGGACGGCGCCGAGCACACGGTCACCAACCCGAGCGAGTTCCCCGAGGGCAAGATCGACAAGGTCTACGAGCCCGTCGTGCGTGCCACGCTCCTCGCGCCCAGCGAGTTCATCGGCGCCATCATGGAGCTCTGCCAGACCCGCCGCGGCACCCTCCTCGGCATGGACTACCTCTCCGAGGACCGGGTGGAGATCCGCTACACCCTCCCGCTCGCCGAGATCGTCTTCGACTTCTTCGACCAGCTGAAGTCCAAGACCCGCGGCTACGCGTCCCTGGACTACGAGCCCACCGGCGAGCAGGCCTCCGACCTCGTCAAGGTCGACATCCTGCTGAACGGCGACCGCGTCGACGCGTTCTCCGCCGTCACCCACAAGGACGCCGCGTACGCGTACGGCGTGCGGCTCGTGGCCAAGCTGCGCGAGCTCATCCCGCGGCAGGCCTTCGAGATCCCGGTCCAGGCCGCCATCGGATCCCGGGTCATCTCCCGCGAGACCATCCGCGCCATCCGCAAGGACGTCCTCGCCAAGTGCTACGGCGGTGACATCTCGCGCAAGCGCAAGCTGCTCGAGAAGCAGAAGGAGGGCAAGAAGCGCATGAAGATGGTCGGCTCCGTCGAGGTGCCGCAGGAAGCCTTCATCGCGGTGCTCTCCAGCGACGAGGGCGGGGGCAAGGGCAAGAAGTGAGCCACTGCTCCGGCAGGCTCCCGCACGAGCAGGGCCCGACAGGCGTTTTCCGCCGGTCGGGCCCTGCTCGTGTGTGAGCCCTGTGAGGGGTGAGGACGTTGAGAACAGTCCCGTGAAGTCGAGGGCCGGAGCCCCTTACGCGCCGGGCGGGTGACGCTTACCCTGATCACTGCCCAATGGTTACTCGCCAGTTAAACAAGCTGCCCACAATTAAGCCGCACTGTCTGAACAAGCCGCACTGCCGCGGGCCCCGGAGGACGTCGTGAGCGACACACAGACCCTGATCGAGAACCGTCCGCCCTCCGTGGCGAACCTCTTCCTGGAGCGCGTGGCGGCCACACCCGACGCCGAGGCCTACCGCTATCCGGTGCCGCCGGCCACCGGCACCGGTCCCGACGACTGGAAGTCGCTGAGCTGGGCGCAGGCCGCGCAGCGCGTGTACGCGATCGCCGCGGGCCTGATCGAGCTGGGTGTGGGTCCGCAGGAGCGGGTGGCGCTGGCCTCCTCGACCCGGGTCGAGTGGATCCTGGCCGACCTCGGCATCATGTGCGCGGGCGCCGCGACCACCACGGTGTACCCGCAGACCAACGAGGAGGAGTCGGCGTTCATCCTGGCCGACTCCGACTCCAGGGTGATGGTCGCGGAGGACGCCGCGCAGCTCGCCAAGGCGCGGGCCCGCCGCGCCGAGCTGCCCGAGCTGCGGCACGTCGTGGTGATCGACGCGACCGGTGTCGAGCCGGACGCCGCCGACCCCGACGGCTGGGTGCTCACCCTGGAGGACCTGGAGGCGCGCGGCGCCGCGTACCTGGAGAAGAACCCGGAGGCGGTCAAGGAGCGCGTCGCGGCGATCGACAAGGACCAGCTCGCCACGCTCATCTACACCTCCGGCACCACCGGCCGCCCCAAGGGCGTCCGGCTGCCGCACGACAACTGGTCGTACATGGCGAAGGCCATCTCGGCGACCGGGCTGGTGAACACGGACGACGTGCAGTACCTGTGGCTGCCGCTCGCGCACGTCTTCGGCAAGGTGCTGACCAGCGGGCAGATCGAGGCCGGGCACGTCACCGCCGTCGACGGCCGCGTGGACAAGATCATCGAGAATCTGCCGGTCGTGCAGCCGACGTACATGGCCGCCGTGCCGCGCATCTTCGAGAAGGTCTACAACGGCGTCGCCGCGAAGGCGCGCGCCGGCGGCAACGCCAAGTACAAGATCTTCCAGTGGGCGGCGGGCGTCGCGCGCGAGTACGCGAAGGTCAGCCAGGACAACTTCCGGCGCACCGGCGTCGCCTCGGTGCCCTTCGCCCTCAACTCGAAGCACAAGGTCGCCGACGCGCTCGTCTACGGCAAACTGCGGGAGGCCTTCGGCGGGCGGCTGCGGGCCTGCGTCTCCGGCTCCGCCGCGCTGGCGCCCGAGATCGGGTACTTCTTCGCCGGTGCGGGCGTGCACATCCTGGAGGGCTACGGGCTGACCGAGTCCAGCGCCGCCTCCTTCGTGAACCCCGGCGAGGCGTACCGCACCGGGACCGTCGGCAAGCCGCTGCCCGGCACCGAGGTGCGGATCGCGGACGACGGCGAGATCCTGCTGCGCGGCCCCGGCATCATGGAGGGCTACCACGGGCTGCCCGACAAGACGGCCGAGGTCCTGGAGTCCGACGGCTGGTTCCACACCGGCGACATCGGCGAGCTGTCCAACGACGGCTACCTGCGGATCACCGACCGCAAGAAGGACCTCATCAAGACGTCCGGCGGCAAGTACATCGCGCCGGCCGAGGTCGAGGGCCAGTTCAAGGCCGTGTGCCCGTACGTCTCCAACATCCTGGTGCACGGCGCCGACCGGAACTTCTGCACGGCGCTCATCGCGCTCGACGAGCCGTCGATCCTGGAGTGGGCCAAGGAGAACGGCCTGGGCGGCTCCTCCTACGCGGAGGTCGTCGCGGCGCCGCAGACGGTGCAGCTCGTCGAGGGCTACGTGAAGGAGCTCAACGAGGGCCTCCAGCGCTGGCAGACCATCAAGAAGTTCAAGCTGCTGCCGCGCGACCTCGACATCGAGCACGGCGAGCTGACGCCCAGCCTGAAGCTGAAGCGCCCGGTCGTCGAGCGCGAGTACAAGGGGCTGCTCGACGAGATGTACGCCGGGAGCCGCGAGGGCTGAGCCCACCCGCGCACCGCCCGCGGACGGTGCGCGCGGGAGGCCGGGCCGACAGGCCCGGTCAGTCCCGGCGCATCGCCCGCAGCGTCTCCTTCAACTCGGCCATCTCGTGCCGCAGTTCACTCACATCGGGGTCGGCGTCGTCGGCCAGCCGGTGCTCGATCGACTCCATCCGGGAGACCAGCGCGTCGAAATGCTGGTGCTCGCGCGCCAGCAGGCGCTGCAACTGCCGGTTCTTGCGGTGCAGATCGAGGAAGACGGTGACCTTCGCGCGCAGCACCCACGGGTCGAACGGTTTCGTCAGGTAGTCGGCCGCGCCCGTCGCGTAGCCGCGGAACGCGTAGCCGGTGTCGGCGTCCGTGCCGGTCAGGAAGATGATCGGGACGTCCTTCGTCTGGTCGAGGCGCTTGATGTTCGTCGCCGTCTCGAAGCCGTCCATGCCGGGCATCCGGATGTCCAGCAGGACGACGGCGAACTGCCGGCGCAGCAGCGCCTTCATCGCCTCCTCGCCCGAACGGGCCCTGACGAGCGGCTCGTTCAGCGACCCCAGCACGGCTTCCAGTGCGGTCAGGTTGTCCTCCATGTCGTCGACGATGAGGATGCTGGCCCGATCCGCTGAAGTGGACCCTGCAGTTGTCATGATGACGGTGCCTCACTCGGTGGTCGCCGGGGTACCGGAGACCTCGGAGGCGGGGGCTTCCGTCTCCTCGGGGGCCAGCAGCTCACACACGACGGTGAGCAGCTGGTCGACGTCCACCGGTTTCGGTACGTAATCGTTCGCGCCCTTGGCGATCGACTTCTCGCGGTCGCCGGGCATGGCCTTGGCGGTGAGTGCCACGATGGGCAGTCCGGCCCACCTCGGCGTACCGCGGATGACGGAGATCGTCTCGTAGCCGTCCATCTCGGGCATCATGATGTCCATCAGGACGAGTTCGACGTCGGGGTGGCTCTCCAGGGTCTCGATGCCCTCCCGGCCGTTCTCCGCGTACAGGACGGGCATGCCGACGCGGCCCAGGACGTGCGTGAGGGCGAAGACGTTGCGGATGTCGTCGTCCACGATCAGTACGCGGCGCCCCGGCAGCACCCGGCCCGCCCGGCCGGTCTTCCACCGCTCCAGCTTGGTCGGCGTCGGCCAGTTGTCGTTCTCCTCCACCGGTTCCGGGGCGTACGTCTCCGTGGGCTCGCTCCGCTCGCTCTGCTGGGTCGGCAGGAGCGGCGTGGCGCGCAGCGGCTCGGAGCGGTTCGGGTCCGGGCCGGACGCCGGCTCGTGGCCGGGGCAGCGCACCGGGACGTACAGCGTGAACGTGGAGCCCTGGCCGGGCTCGCTCTCGGCGACGATGTGGCCGCCGAGCAGGCCCGCGATCTCCCGGCTGATGGACAGGCCGAGGCCCGTCCCGCCGTACTTGCGGTTGGTCGTGCCGTCGGCCTGCTGGAACGCCTCGAAGACGACCGGCAGCTTGTCGTGCGCGATGCCGATACCGGTGTCGGAGACCGCGAAGGCGAGCAGCATGTCCTCGCCGCGCAGCTCGAACTGCTGCGTCGCGTCCGGGCTGTTGACCCGGCTGACCCGCAGTTCGACCCGGCCCTTCGCGGTGAACTTGATGGCGTTCGACAGCAGGTTGCGCAGGATCTGCTGGAGCCGCTGCTCGTCGGAGAACATCTCGCGCGGCACGTCCTCGCCGACCGACACCTCGAAGGCGAGCCCCCGGTCGAGGGTGATGGGCCGGAACGTCGCGTGGACGTAGTCGAGGAGCTTGATGAGCGGCAGCTTCTTGGGCCGTACGTCCATCCGGCCCGCCTCGATCTTCGACAGGTCGAGGATGTCGTTGATCAGCTGGAGCAGGTCGGAGCCGGAGCGGTGGATCGTCGTCGCGAACTGCACCTCCTGGTCGTTGAGATGGCCGTCCGGGTTGTCGGAGAGCAGCCGGGCCAGGATCAGCAGCGAGTTAAGCGGTGTGCGCAGCTCGTGCGACATGTTCGCCAGGAACTCCGACTTGTACTGCGAGGAGGTCGCGAGCAAGGCTGCCTTCTCCTCCAGTTCGGCGTTCGAGCGCTGCAACTCCGCCTGCTGGCGCTGGAGTTCGTCGGAACGCTCCTGGAGCTGGGTCGCCAGCCGCTGGGACTCGCCGAGCAGGGACTCCGTGCGCGAGTTGGCGATGATGGTGTTGATGGCGACGCCGATGGTGTTCACGAACTGGTCGAAGAACGCCAGGTGGACATCGGAGAAGCGGGAGAACGAGGCCAGCTCGATCACGCCGAGCAGCTTGTCCTCGAAGAGGATCGGGATGATCACGACCGAGGCGGGCGAGGCCTCGCCCAGACCACTGTTGATCTTGATGTAGCCCGACGGGGCCTCCTCCACCAGGATCCGCTTCTTCTCCAGCGCCGCCTGCCGTACGAGGCCGTGGGCCGGCATGCCGCCGGTGTCGACGACCGAGGCGGACGCCGAGCCGTAGCCCGCGATGTAGGCGAGCCCCTTGGTGCGGGCCGCCAGCCGGGCCGGGGACGCCGCGTCGTCCTCCTCCTGCTCGGCGAGGAAGAACGCGCCGTACTGGGCGTTCACCAGCGGCGTCAGCTCGCGCAGGATCAGGTCGGCGACCTCCATCAGGTCGCGGTGGCCCTGCATCAGCGCGGCGAGACGGGCCAGGTTCGACTCCAGCCAGTCCTTCGCGCGGGTCGTCTCGCGGAGGTTGGCCACCATCAGGTTGATGTTGTCCTTCAGCTCGGCGACCTCGCCCTGCGTCTCCACCGTGATGGAGCGGGACATGTCGCCCTGGGTCACCGCGGAGGCGACCTCGGCGATGGCGCGGACCTGAGTGGTCAGGTTCAGCGCCAGCTCGTTCACGTTCGTCGTCAGGCGCTTCCACGTGCCGTACACGCCCTCGACGCGGGCCTGGCCGCCCAGCCGGCCCTCGGAGCCCACCTCCCGGGCCACGCGCGTGACCTCGGAGGAGAACGAGGAGAGCGTGTCGACCATCGTGTTGATCGTCGTCTTCAGTTCGAGGATCTCGCCGCGCGCGTCGACGTCGATCTTCTTGGAGAGGTCGCCCTGCGCCACGGCGGTCGCGACCTGCGCGATGTTGCGCACCTGCGAGGTCAGGTTGTCCGCCATGTAGTTGACGTTGTCGGTCAGGTCCTTCCACACGCCGGACACACCGTGCACGTTCGCCCGGCCGCCGAGCCTGCCGTCCGTACCGACCTCGCGGGCCACCCTCGTCACCTCGTCGGCGAAGCCCCGCAGCTGGTCCACCATCGTGTTGACGGTGTCCTTGAGCTCCAGGATCTCGCCGCGCGCGTCCACCGAGATCTTCTTGGAGAGGTCGCCCTGCGCCACGGCCGTGGTGACCTGCGCGATGTTGCGCACCTGCGACGTCAGGTTCGACGCCATGAAGTTGACGTTGTCGGTGAGGTCCTTCCAGACGCCGGAGACGCCGCGCACCTGCGCCTGACCGCCGAGGTTGCCCTCGGTGCCGACCTCGCGGGCCACGCGGGTGACCTCGTCGGCGAAGGCGGACAGCTGGTCCACCATCGTGTTGATCGTCGACTTCAGTTCGAGGATCTCGCCCTTCGCCTCGACCGTGATCTTCTTGCCGAGGTCGCCCTGCGCCACCGCCGTCGACACCAGCGCGATGTTGCGCACCTGCGAGGTGAGGTTGTCGGCCATGAAGTTGACGTTGTCGGTGAGGTCCTTCCAGACGCCGGAGACGCCGCGCACCTGGGCGCGGCCGCCGAGCTGGCCCTCGGTGCCGACCTCGCGGGCCACGCGCGTCACTTCGTCGGCGAAGGCGGACAGCTGGTCCACCATCGTGTTCACCGTCGACTTCAGCTCCAGGATCTCGCCCTGCGCGTCGACCGTGATCTTCTGGCTGAGGTCGCCGTTGGCCACCGCCGTCGTGACCTGCGCGATGTTGCGCACCTGCGAGGTCAGGTTCGACGCCATGAAGTTGACGTTGTCGGTGAGGTCCTTCCAGACGCCGGAGACGCCGCGCACCTGGGCGCGGCCGCCGAGCTGGCCCTCGGTGCCGACCTCGCGGGCCACGCGCGTCACTTCGTCGGCGAAGGCGGACAGCTGGTCCACCATCGTGTTCACGGTCAGCTTCAGTTCGAGCAGCTCGCCCGTCGCCTCGATCGTGACCGAACGCGTCAGGTCGCCCTGCGCCACCGCCGTCGTCACGAGCGCGATGTCCCGCACCTGCGCGGTGAGCCGGGACGCCATCGTATTGACGGCCTCGGTCACATCGCGCCAACTGCCGGACAGCCCGGCCGCCTTGGCCCGCCCGCCCAGCCGGCCCTCGGTGCCGACCTCGCGCGCCACCCGCGTCACCTCACCGGTGAACAGGGACAGCTGGTCCGCCATCTTGTTGACCGTGCGCCCCAGCCTGCGCAGGTCGCCCCGGAGTTGACGGTTGCCGTCGTGCAGGTCGACACGCTGAGTGAGATCCCCGTCGGCCACCGCCTCCAGCACCCGCGTGGCATTGGCGGCGGGGGCGACCAGCGCGTCGATGATCGTGTTCACGTCGCCGACCCGCGTGACCCACGCGCCCTGGCCGGGGCTCGCGTCAAGACGCTCGTCCAGCCGCCCGTGCCGCACTATCTCGCGGCGCACCCGCGTCAGTTCGCCACTGAAGTGCACGCTGCGGTCGGCGAGCTGGTTGAACACCGCGGTGAGTTCGCCGACGAACCCTTCGCCCACGGTGGAGACATGTGTGAACGTTCCGTCACGGGCGGCCGTCAGGGCAGCCAGCAGCGGACGGAGATCGCTGGGGCGGATGGCTTCGTCACCGTAGCCCTTCCGAGGTGCACGCGTAGCACTGTTCTCACTCATAGCGGCCTACTTAGGTAACTCGGCGCTTATGGGCGCAGTCAGTCTGTCACTCTGTGGGTGTCGCCTGAGGCGTCTTTGCCACAACTACTCGGGAGCCGAAACGTGGGTTCCATTCCGATCCAGCGGGAGAACGCCTTCAGCGCCCCCGGTTCGCCGGACGGTCCGCCCGGCGAACCGGCCCTCGCCCGCACGTCGCTGCCCGGAAACCCGCTCGCGCCCGCCGCCGCCCGCCGCTTCCTGCGGGCCGCTTTCGCCGACTGGACGGAACTGATCGAACTGTCGGTGTCCATGACGCTCGACGACCGTCTCGTCGACGACGCGACCGTCGTCCTCAGTGAACTCGTCACCAACGCCGTCGTCCACGCTGGCACCGGAGTCGACCTCCAGTGCCGCCTGGAGGCCGCGGCCCCCGACGGCACCGCCTCCGCGGGACTCGTCGTCGAGGTCACCGACCGGCATCCCGCCCGCGCCGTCCGCAACGACCGGTCCTTCCGCTCCCCGGAGACCCCCGAGTACGGGCGCGGGCTCCAACTCGTCGCCTCCCTCGCCGAGTCGTGGGGCATCACCTACGGGCGCGGCACCAAGACCGTCTGGGCGCGCATCCCCGCCGATGCCCCGACACCGCCCGCGGAGATCCCCGACGCGCCCACCCGCGTGCGCGGCCTCCAGCGCGGCCTGCGCGCCGCGGAGATCCTGGCGCCCGCCTCCCGGCGCGACACCCACGACCAGGACTGGATCAACCGCGGGGCGCTCTCCTTCCTCGCCGAGGCCTCCGACCTCCTCGCCGGCCAGCTCGACGAGGACATGGTCGCCGCGCTCGTCGGCCAGCTCCTCGTGCCCCGCCTCGCCGACTGGTGCGCCGTCTGGTTCTACGAGGAGGAGGGGCGCGGACTGCCCGGCGTCGTCGAGCACGACCCGCAGGGACCGACGGCCGTGCCCCGGCTCGCCCGCGTCTGGCACACCCACGAACACCGCACCGAGGAGCTGCGCGGACTCCTGGAGAAGGAACCCCCGCGCCTCGCCGACGGCCCGCACACCGGCGCGGTGCCCGTCCCGTGGCCCTTCGACACCCCCCTCGCCCAGGCCGCCGAACCCGCGGGCGCGGCGCTCGCCTACCGGCTCACCGCGGGCGGCCGCGCGCTCGGCATCCTGCTCATCGGGCGGGCCGGACTCGTGCGCTTCGCCGACGAGGTCACCGGGCTCGTCGAGGACTTCAGCCGGCGCGTCGCGCTCGCCGTCAGCGCGGCCCGCCGCTTCACCCGGCAGGCCACCATCAGCCGCATCCTCCAGCGCGGCCTGCTGCCCACGTCGATCGCCGAGATCCCCGACATGAAGAGCGCCCTCGTCTACGAGCCGAAGGAGGCGGGCGGCCCCGGCGGCGACTTCTACGACGTGTTCCCGGCCGGCGCCGGACGCTGGTGCTTCGCGCTCGGCGACGTCCAGGGCAAGGGCCCCGAGGCCGCCGTCGTCATCGGCCTCGTCCGCCCCTGGCTGCGGCTCCTGGCCCGCGAGGAGTACCAGGTCGCGCAGGTCCTCGACCGCCTCAACCGGCTGCTGCTCGACGACGCCACCGAGGCCTCCGACGCGGCGGCCCGCGCCCTCGCCGCCGCCGACGGCCGCGGCGTGCCGCCGGAGGGCTCCACCTCCCGCTTCCTGTCGCTCCTGTACGGCGAACTGACCCCCACCGAGGACGGCGTGATCTGCACGCTCGCCTCCGCCGGGCACCCGCTGCCGCTGCTCATGCGGCCCGGCGGGGAGGTCTCCGCCGCGGCCACGCCCCAGGTGCTGCTCGGCGTCGTCGACGACCCGGACTACACGAGTGAAACGTTCACCATGCGCACCGGCGACACCCTCCTCGGCGTCACGGACGGGGTGACGGAGCGGCGCCGCGGCCCGCTCCAGTTCGACGACGGGGACGGCCTGGCGAAGGCGCTCGCCGGGTGCGCGGGGCTCACGGCGCCGCTGCTCGCGGAGCGCATCCGCAGGCTCGTGCACGCCTTCGCGGACAGCCCGCCGGACGACGACCTGGCGCTGCTGGTGCTCCAGGCGCAGTGACGCCGGTGGGCGGGCGCGCTCCGGCAGTCTCCGCGAGGCGGGACAATGGGGGGCATGCCTTCCGCACTCCCCGACGGTGAGCCCGTGCCCGACGACGGTTCGCTCCCCGCCTCCGCCCTCGCCGGGGCCGAGTCCCGCCCCCTCGGCTTCTATCTGCACGTCCCGTACTGCGCCACGCGCTGCGGCTACTGCGACTTCAACACGTACACGGCGACCGAGCTGCGCGGCACGGGCGGCGTGCTCGCCTCCCGTGACAACTACGCCGGGACGCTGGTCGACGAGGTGCGCCTCGCGCGCAAGGTCCTCGGCGACGACCCGCGCCCGGTCCGCACGGTCTTCGTCGGCGGCGGTACGCCGACGCTGCTGCCTGCCGCCGACCTCGTCACGATGCTGGGGGCGATCCGCGACGAGTTCGGGCTCGCGGACGACGCGGAGATCACGACGGAGGCGAACCCGGAGTCGGTGGACCCGGCGTACCTGGAGACGCTCCGGGCCGGCGGCTTCAACCGGATCTCCTTCGGCATGCAGAGCGCCCGGCAGCACGTGCTGAAGGTCCTCGACCGTACGCACACGCCGGGGCGGCCCGAGGCGTGTGTCGCGGAGGCGCGGGCGGCGGGCTTCGACCACGTCAACCTCGACCTCATCTACGGCACGCCGGGGGAGAGCGACGACGACTGGCGGGCGTCGCTCGACGCGGCGCTGGGCGCCGGGCCCGACCACGTGTCGGCGTACGCGCTGATCGTCGAGGAGGGCACGCAGCTGGCGCGGCGGATCCGGCGCGGGGAGGTCCCCATGACGGACGACGACGTGCACGCGGACCGGTACCTGATCGCGGACGAGGTGCTGGGGGCGGCCGGGTTCGACTGGTACGAGGTGTCGAACTGGGCGACGTCCGAGGCGGGGCGGTGCCTCCACAACGAGCTGTACTGGCGCGGGGCCGACTGGTGGGGCGCCGGGCCCGGGGCGCACTCGCACGTGGGCGGGGTGCGGTGGTGGAACGTCAAGCACCCCGGGGCGTACGCGGCGGCGCTGGCGGGTGGGCGGTCGCCCGGGGCGGGCCGTGAGGTCCTCGCGGACGAGGACCGCCGTGTCGAACGCATCCTCCTTGAGCTGCGGCTCCGTGAGGGCTGCCCGTTGACGCTGCTGCGGGCGGATGGGCTCGCGGCGGCGCGGAGGTCGCTGGCGGACGGCCTCCTGGAGGCGGCGCCGTTCGCCGACGGGTACGCGGTGCTGACGTTGCGGGGGCGGTTGCTGGCGGATGCGGTGGTCCGCGCCCTGGTCGACTGACCGGCCCCGTGGCCGTGCCCCGCGTACCGCCCGCCCGGCACCGTGGCGCACCGTGGCTGACGCCTCCCGCCCTGCCCGCCCGGCACCGGGGCGCCGCCTTGCCCACCCTGCCGCCCTTGGCGGCAGATTGCCCAAGGCGGGTGCGGCCCGCCGCCAGGGTGGGGAGCCGTGCTTGCGGTGGGGTGCCCAAGGCGGGCACGGCCCGCCGCCAGGGCGGGGGAGCCGTGGTTGGCGGCGGGGTGCCCAGCGTACCGCCCGCCCGGCACCGTGGCGCACCGTGGCTGACGCCTCCCGCCCTGCCCGCCCGGCACCGGGGCGCCGCCTTGCCCACCCTGCCGCCCTTGGCGGCAGATTGCCCAAGGCGGGCACGGCCCGCCGCCAGGGCGGGGGAGCCGTGCTTGCGGTGGGGTGCCCAAGGCGGGCACGGCCCGCCGCCAGGGCGGGGGAGCCGTGGTTGGCGGCGGGGTGCCCAAGGCGGGCACGGCCTGCCGCCCGGGGGTGGGGAGCCGTGCTTGCGGTGGGGTGCCCGAGGCGGGTGCGGCCCCCTGGGTGCCGAGGTGGATGTTCGTTGGGGCGGTGGTGGGTGGGCCTATAGAGCCCCTGCGGCGATTGAGCAGCGGGGTGCGGGGCGGAGCCCCGAGGGGTTACGGCGTCGGGGCGGTGACGAAGTCGATGAGTTCTTCGACGCGGCCCAGGAGTTCCGGCTCCAGGTCCTTGTACGTGCGGACCCGCGAGAGGATGTGCTGCCACGCCTCCCCCGTGTGCGCCACCCGCCACCCCAGCGCCCGGCACACCCCCGTCTTCCAGTCCTGCCCGCGCGGGACGCGGGGCCACGCCTCGATGCCCACCGACGACGGCTTCACCGCCTCCCAGATGTCGATGTACGGGTGCCCCACCACCAGCGCGTGCTCGCTCGTCACCGACTGGGCGATCCGCCACTCCTTCGAGCCGGGGACCAGATGGTCCACCAGCACCCCGAGACGCGCGTCCGGCCCCGGCGCGAACTCCGCGACGATCGCCGGAAGGTCGTCCACCCCCTCCAGGAACTCCACCGCCACGCCCTCGATACGCAGGTCGTCGCCCCACACCCGCTCGATCAGCTCCGCGTCGTGCTTGCCCTCCACGTAGATGCGCCCCGCACGCGCCACCCGCGCCCGCGCACCGGGCACCGCCACCGAACCGGACGCCGTACGGGTCGGCCGGACCGGCCCCGCCTGGGCCGAAGGGCGGACGAGGGTGACGACCTTGCCGTCGATCATGAACGCGCGCGGGTCCATGGGGAACACCCGGTGCTTGCCGAACCGGTCCTCCAGCGTGACCGTCGGCCCCTGCGCCGTCTTCTCGACCCGGACCACCGCACCGCAGAAGCCCGTCGAGACCTCCTCGACCACGAGGTCCGGTTCCGCCGGGACCTCGGGGGCCGGGGTGTTGTTCCGCTTCCAGGGAGGCGTGAGATCGGGGGAGTACTGGCGCATCCGCCAGACGATAGGAGACCCCCGCCGCCACCCGTTACGACACGCCGGAACGCGCCGCCAATGTGGCGCGTTGCGCACGGACGAACCGCGCATTCACCGCCGAACCGTGCCCCGGCACGTACACCGCGTCCTCGCCGCCCAGGTCGAGCAGCCGGTCCAGCGCGGCCGGCCAGTGGCGCGGCGCCGCGTCCGGGCCCGCCTGGGGTTCGCCGGACTCCTCCACCAGATCGCCGCAGAACACGATCTCCGGCCCGCCGCCGGGCCCGCCCGGCACCAGCACCGCCAGGTCGTGACCGCTGTGCGCCGGGCCGATGTTCGCGAGCAGCACCGTCAGACCGCCGCCCAGGTCCAGCGTCCACTCGCCGCACACCCGGTGCGCCGGGGTGACCAGCACGTCGACCGCCTCCGCCGCCGCGTCCGGGGCGACACCGTGCCGCACCGCGTCGGCGCGCAGTTCCTCCGCGCCGCGTGCGAAGAGGACGTCGATGCCCACCGCCCCGTACACCTCGACACCCGCGAACGCCGCCGTGCCCAGCACATGGTCGAAGTGGGGGTGGGTCAGAGCGATGTGCGTCACTCTCCCGTGTGCTCCGAGGAGTGCGCGGGTGTCGGCGCGCAGCCGGGCGCCTTCACGCAGTGAGGATCCCGTGTCGATCAAGAGGGCCGCGTCCTCACCGACCACGAGGCCGCTGGTGCAGTCGAGGCCGGGCAGCCGCACCCGCCCCACGTTCGGCGCGAGCCCCTCCCATCCCGCCGAGGCCCAGTCGATGTCAGGCGCGTGCTCCATACCTCGACGCTAGCGCCCTTGCCGGGCCCGTACCCACCGGCCGTACACTGAGCCGGGGACGACTGGCACTCGCGTACAGGGAGTGCCAAAGCAGGAAGATCGCAACGATTGCGACGATCGCGACGGCAGTATCTGGAGGTGTGCGCCGATGCTCAGTGAACGCAGGCTCGAAGTGCTGCGCGCCATCGTCCAGGACTATGTCGGCACCGAGGAGCCGGTCGGCTCCAAGGCGCTCACCGAGCGGCACAAGCTCGGTGTCTCGCCGGCGACCGTGCGCAACGACATGGCGGCCCTGGAGGACGAGGGGTTCATCGCGCAGCCGCACACCAGCGCCGGGCGCATCCCCACGGACAAGGGCTACCGCCTGTTCGTCGACAAGCTGACCAGCGTGAAGCCGATGACCGCTCCGGAGCGGCGCGCCGTCCAGAACTTCCTGGAGGGCGCCGTCGACCTGGACGACGTCGTCGGCCGGACCGTGCGGCTGCTCGCGCAGCTCACCCGGCAGGTCGCGATCGTCCAGTACCCGTCCCTGACCCGCTCCACGGTGCGCCACGTCGAACTGCTCTCGCTCGCGCCCGCCCGCCTGATGCTCGTGCTGATCACGGACACCGGCCGGGTGGAGCAGCGGATGGTCGACTGCCCGGCGCCGTTCGGCGAGACGTCCCTGGCGGATCTGCGGGCCCGGCTGAACAGCCGCGTCGCGGGCCGCCGGTTCGCCGACGTACCGCAGCTGGTGCAGGACCTGCCGGAGGCCTTCGAGACGGAGGACCGCGGTACGGTCGCGACGGTGCTCTCCACGTTGCTGGAGACGCTCGTCGAGGAGTCCGAGGAACGGCTGATGATCGGCGGCACCGCCAATCTCACCCGCTTCGGACATGACTTTCCCCTCACCATCCGGCCCGTTCTCGAAGCCCTTGAGGAGCAGGTCGTGCTCCTCAAGCTGCTTGGTGAGCAGGGGGATTCGGGCATGGCCGTACGGATCGGTCACGAGAACGCCCATGAGGGACTCAACTCCACGTCCGTCGTGTCGGTCGGCTACGGTTCGGGCGGCGAGGCAGTAGCCAAGCTCGGCGTCGTCGGACCGACACGCATGGATTACCCGGGAACGATGGGAGCAGTACGCGCAGTGGCACGTTACGTCGGACAGATCCTGGCGGAGTCGTAAGTGGCCACGGACTACTACGCCGTACTCGGCGTGCGCCGCGACGCTTCCCAGGACGAGATCAAGAAGGCCTTCCGAAGGCTTGCGCGTGAGCTTCACCCGGATGTGAATCCGGACCCGAAGACTCAGGAGCGCTTCAAGGAGATCAACGCCGCCTACGAGGTGCTCTCCGACCCGCAGAAGAAGCAGGTCTACGACCTCGGGGGCGACCCCCTGTCGCAGGCCGGCGGCGGCGGAGCCGGTGGCTTCGGCGCCGGCGGGTTCGGCAACTTCTCCGACATCATGGACGCCTTCTTCGGCACGGCGTCGCAGCGCGGGCCCCGGTCCCGTACGCGGCGCGGCCAGGACGCCATGATCCGGCTGGAGGTCGAGCTCGACGAGGCGGCCTTCGGCACCACGAAGGACATCCAGGTCGACACGGCTGTCGTCTGTACGACGTGCAGCGGTGAGGGCGCCGCGCCCGGGACCTCCGCGCAGACCTGTGACATGTGTCGCGGCCGCGGTGAGGTCTCGCAGGTGACGCGGTCCTTCCTCGGCCAGGTCATGACCTCGCGGCCGTGCCCGCAGTGCCAGGGCTTCGGCACCGTGGTCCCCACCCCGTGTCCGGAGTGCGCCGGTGACGGCCGCATCCGCTCCCGTCGCACGCTGACGGTGAAGATCCCGGCCGGTGTGGACAACGGCACGCGGATCCAGCTCGCGGGCGAGGGCGAGGTCGGGCCCGGTGGCGGTCCCGCCGGTGACCTGTACGTGGAGATCCACGAACTGCCGCACCCGACCTTCCAGCGGCGCGGGGACGACCTGCACTGCACGGTGACCATCCCCATGACGGCGGCGGCGCTCGGCACGAAGGTGCCGCTCGAGACGCTCGACGGCATGGAGGAGATCGACATCCGGCCGGGCACGCAGTCCGGCCAGTCGGTCCCGCTGCACGGCCGCGGTGTCACGCATCTGCGGGGCGGCGGCCGGGGCGACCTCATCGTGCACGTCGAGGTCACGACGCCGCAGAAGCTCGATCCCGAGCAGGAGAGGGTGTTGCGGGAGCTGGCCAAGATGCGCGGTGAGGAGCGGCCCACGGGGCAGTTCCAGCCGGGGCAGCAGGGCCTCTTCTCCCGCCTGAAGGACGCGTTCAACGGACGCTGAGCCGCCGGGGCTCCGCCCCGGACCCCGCGCCTCAAACGCCGGCGGGGCTGATAAGTAGCCCCTGCGGCGATTGAGCAGCGGGGTCCGGGGCGGAGCCCCGGTTCGCGTCGATTCGGCGCCCCGGAGGGGACGTGGCACGATGCGGGCATGTCCTCCGCACCGACCGATCTCTGCCCCCTCCCGATCGTCCAGGCCCCCATGGCCGGCGGCACCTCGCACCCCGCCCTCGTCGCCGCCGTCGCCGAGGCGGGCGCGCTCGGGTTCCTCGCCGCCGGGTACAAGACGGCCGACGGGATGTACCAGGAGATCAAACAGGTGCGGGCGCTGACCTCCAGGCCCTTCGGCGTCAACCTCTTCATGCCGCCGACCGAGCACGCCGACCCGGCCACCGTCGAGGTCTAC
Organism: Streptomyces sp. BYX5S; assembly: GCF_054724165.1. Lineage (NCBI taxonomy): Bacteria > Bacillati > Actinomycetota > Actinomycetes > Kitasatosporales > Streptomycetaceae > Streptomyces > Streptomyces sp. BYX5S. Next base: position 1,275,583 of record NZ_CM138829.1, read on the forward strand.
CGCAACCAGCTCGCCGGTGAGTCCACCTGGTACCGCACCCCGCTCGGCGAGACCGACAGCTGCGGCGACGACGGCTACGACGCCAAGCTCGCGATCCTCGTCGACGATCCGGTCCCCCTGGTCACCTTCACCTTCGGCTGCCCGGCCCTCACGGTCGTCCAGGCGCTGCAGCGCGTCGGCACCCGCGTCGGCGTCACCGTCACCACCGTGGAGGAGGCGCAGGCCGCGCAGGAGGTCGGCGCCGACCTGGTGTGCGTCCAGGGCATCGAGGCCGGCGGGCACCAGGGCACCCACCGGGACAACCCCGAGGCCGACGGCAGCGGGGTCGGGCTGCTCGCGCTCATCGCCCTCGTACACGAGGCCGTACAGCTGCCGATCATCGCCGCCGGAGGCATCATGCGGGGCGCGCAGATCGCCGCCGTGCTCGCGGCGGGCGCCGACCTCGCACAGCTCGGCACCGCGTTCCTGGTCACCCCCGAGTCCGGGGCGCCGGAGCCGCACAAGCGGGCCATGACCGACCCGCTCTTCGTACGGACCGAACTGACCCGCGCCTTCTCCGGCCGTCCCGCGCGCGGCCTCGTCAACCGGTTCATGCGCGAGCACGGCCCGTACGCCCCGGCCGCGTACCCGCAGATCCACCACATGACGTCGCCGCTGCGCAAGGCCGCCGCCAAGTCCGGTGACCCGCAGGGCATGGCGCTGTGGGCGGGGCAGGGGCACCGGCTCGCGCGGGAGCTTCCCGCCGGGCAGCTCGTCGAGGTCCTGGCCGCCGAACTCGACGCCGCGCAGGCCGCGTTGGCGCAGCGGGGTGCCGCGTGACCGCGCCGGTGTTCGTGGTGGAAGGGGCCGTGCCCGGCGACCGCTCGTACGTGCTCGACGGGCCCGAGGGGCGGCACGCCGTCTCCGTGAAGCGGCTGCGCGCCGGGGAGAGCGTCACCCTCACCGACGGGCGGGGCACGTGGTGCGAGGCCGTCGTCACCGGCGCCGAGGGCAAGGACCGGCTCACGGTCGACGCCGGACCGGTGCGCGTCGAGCCCGCACAGACGCCGCGGATCACCGTCGTCCAGGCGCTGCCCAAGGGCGACCGCGGGGAACTGGCCGTCGAGACGATGACCGAGACCGGTGTCGACGCGATCGTGCCGTGGGCCGCGTCCCGCTGCATCACCCAGTGGCGCGGCGACCGCGGCGTCAAGGCGCTCGGCAAGTGGCGGGCCACCGCGCGGGAGGCCGGGAAGCAGTCGCGCAGGGTGCGATTTCCGGTCGTCGAGGACGCCGCGTCCACGAAGGAGGTCGCCGCGCTGCTCGCGGGGGCCGACTTCGCCGCCGTCCTGCACGAGGACCGGGACGCGCCGAGCAGGGCACTCGCCTCCGCCGAACTGCCCGCGAGCGGGGACATCGTGCTCGTCGTGGGGCCCGAAGGGGGCGTCTCCCCGGAGGAGTTGGCGGTGTTCGGGGAGGCCGGGGCGGTACCGATGCGGCTCGGCCGCAGCGTGCTGCGTACGTCCACGGCCGGTACGGCGGCGGTCGCGTTGCTCCTGGGGCGCACGGGACGCTGGGGGTAGGAAGCGCCTGCCGGTTCTGTGACAGTGGCCGCAACCCCACTACCGACCCTGTACGTCCCCTGGCATTCTGCCGTGCATGCGGGGAATGAGGGGGTTGGGCGGACTGCTTCTCGGTGCTGCCGTCGTCGCCACGGGCGTCGCGTGCCAGCCGATCGAGGGCGACCTGAACCCGTCCACGGTCGCGACCACCACCGACAAGCTGGCCACCGAGGAGCTGAACCGGCAGAACGCCAACGTCGCCTGGATCAGCTGCATCGCCGAGTACAAGGGGCCCACCCCGTCCGGTGAGTCGGCGCCCGCCGAGATCAAGGTCGACTGCGAGGGCAGGACCAAGGACGGCAAGGACATCACCGTCGACGGGTGGGTGCGCGGCGTCGTCTCCGGTCAGTGCGTGCGCGGGAAGATCACCGCCCGCGTCGACAACAAGGTGTGGTTCAGCGTCGGCGTGCTCGGCAACTGCGCGGCCACGACCCAGGCCCCGGCACCGACCGAGGACCCGGGGCCCTCGCAGGACCCGCCGCCCGACGATCCGCAGCCCGGCGCCACGAGCACGGTGACCGTCACGGTGACGGCGCCCCCGCCCACTTTCCAGGGCAAGTGATCAGAGGGGCTGACGTGGGGCGCGGCCAAATTTAAGGTGGACGGGGTGACGACTCCTGCGTACCTCCGGTTCCCGCACCTGCAAGGCGAGTTGGTGGTCTTCACCGCCGAGGACGACGTCTGGGCGGCGCCCCTCGACGGCGGCCGCGCCTGGCGGGTCAGCGCCGACAACATGCCCGTCGGCCACCCCCGGCTCTCCCCGGACGGCGAGACCGTCGCCTGGACCTCGCGCCGCGACGGAGCACCCGAGGCGCACATCGCCCCGGTGGCCGGCGGCGCCTCCAAGCGCCTGACCCACTGGGGAAGTTGGACCACGAACGTACGAGGCTGGACCCCCGACGGCCGGGTGCTCGTCACCACCACGCACGGCCAGGCCTCGCTGCGCCGCAGCTGGGCGCGGGCCGTGCCGCTGGACGGCGGCCCCGCCGAGACCCTGCCGTACGGGCCCGTGGGCGGCGTCGCGTTCGGCCCGGACGCCCACGTGCTGCTGCTGTCCGCGCCGATGGGCCGGGAGGCCGCCTGGTGGAAGCGGTACCGGGGCGGCACCGCGGGCAAGCTGTGGATCGACCGGGGCGGCGACGGGGAGTTCGGGCGGCTGCACGAGGAGCTCGACGGGAACATCGAGTGCCCGATGTGGGTGGGGGAGCGCGTCGCGTTCCTCTCCGACCACGAGGGCGTCGGCGCGCTGTACTCCTCCCTCCCCGACGGCTCCGGCCTGCGGCGTCACACGGCCGTCGACGGCTTCTACGCACGGCATGCCGCCACCGACGGCGAGCGGGTCGTGTACGCGAGCGCCGGTGAGCTGTGGATCGTCGACGGCCTCGGCGAGGACGTGGAGGCGCGGCGGCTCGACATCCGGCTCGGCGGCCAGCGCGTCGACATGCAGCCGCGACCCGTCGACGCCACCCAGTGGTTCGGCGCCGCGTCCCCCGACCACACCGGCCGGGGCAGCGCCGTCAACGTGCGCGGCGCCGTGCACTGGGTGACCCACCGCGCGGGCCCGGCCAGGGCGCTCGCCGCGGAGCCCGGCGTACGGGCCCGGCTCCCGCACACCTTCCGCGTGGACGGCGAGGAGCACGTGGTGTGGGTGACGGACGCCGAGGGCGACGACGCCCTGGAGTTCGCGCCCGCCACCGGCGCCGCGCCCGGCGCGACACCGCGCAGGCTCGGCGCCGGACAGCTCGGCCGGGTGCTGGCCCTGACCGTGGCGCCCGACGGCGGCCGGGTCGCCGTCGCCTCGCACGACGGGCGGGTGCTGCTCGTCGAGCGGGACAGCGGCGACGTACGGGAGGTGGACCGCAGCGAGGACGGGAACGCGGGCGGGCTCGCGTTCTCCCCGGACTCCGCGTGGCTCGCCTGGTCGCACCCCGGGCCGCACGACCTGCGACAGCTCAAGCTCGCCAACACCACCGACCTGTCCGTCAGCGAGGCGACCCCGCTGCGGTTCCGGGACTGGGCGCCCGCGTTCACGCTCGACGGCAAGCACCTGGCGTTCCTGTCGGCGCGCTCCTTCGACCCGGTCTACGACGAGCACGCCTTCGACCTCGCGTTCGTCAGCGGCGCGCGGCCGCATCTGATCACGCTGGCCGCGACGACGCCGTCGCCGTTCGGACCGCAGCGGCACGGCCGCCCGTTCGACGCGCCGGACACCCCCGGGGCCGAGACGCCGGACAGCGAGGGCGCGCCCGCGACCCGCGTCGACCTGGAGGGGCTCCTCGACCGGATCGTGCCGTTCCCGGTGGAGGCGGCCCGCTACTCGACGCTGCGGTGCGCCAAGGACGGGGTGCTGTGGCTGCGGCACCCGGTGCGCGGCGTCCTCGGCGACTCGCGGGCCGGACGCGACGCCCCGGAACCCAAGACCCGCCTGGAGCGCTACGACCTCGCCCAGCAGCGCGTCGAGGAGATCGGCGCCGACGCCGACCACTTCGAGGTCACCGGCGACGGCAAGCGGGTGCTGCTGTGGACCGGCGAGGTCCTCAAGGTCGTCCCCAGCGACCGGCGCCCCGCCCACGACGAGGACAGCGACACGAACATCACCGTCGACCTGTCACGGGTCAGCCAGACCGTCGACCCGGCGGCCGAGTGGCGGCAGATGTACGCCGAGGCCGGACGCCTCATGCGCGACAACTTCTGGCGCGCCGACATGAACGGCGTCGACTGGGACGGCGTGCTGGAGCGGTACCGGCCGGTGCTCGACCGGGTCGCCACCCACGACGACCTCGTGGACCTGCTGTGGGAGGTGCAGGGCGAGCTGGGCACCTCGCACGCGTACGTGACACCGCGCGGCGGACGGGGCTCGGCGGCGCGCCGGCAGGGGCTGCTGGGGGCCGACATCTCCCGCCACGAGGACGGCAGTTGGATCGTCGACCGCGTGCTGCCCTCCGAGACGTCCGACCCGCGGGCGCGCTCCCCGCTGGCCGCGCCCGGAGTCGCCGTGCGGGCCGGGGACGCGATCACGGCGGTCGGCGGGCGGACCGTCGACCCGGTGACCGGGCCCGCGCCGCTGCTGGTCGGCACCGCCGACAAGCCGGTCGAGCTGACGGTCTCCCCGGCGGGCGGCGGCGATCCGCGCCACGTGATCGTGGTGCCGCTCGACGACGAGGAACCGCTGCGGTACCACGCGTGGGTCGCCGACCGGCGGGCGTACGTGCACGAGAAGTCCGGCGGGCGGCTCGGCTACCTCCACGTCCCCGACATGCAGGCGCCGGGGTGGGCGCAGATCCACCGGGACCTGAGCGTGGAGGTCGCGCGCGAGGGGCTCGTCGTGGACGTCCGGGAGAACCGGGGCGGGCACACGTCGCAGCTCGTCGTGGAGAAGCTGGCCCGCCGCGTGGTCGGCTGGGACGTGCCGCGCGGCAGCCGCCCCTTCACGTACCCGATGGACGCGCCGCGCGGCCCGGTCGTCGCCGTGGCCAACGAGTTCTCCGGCTCCGACGGCGACATCGTCAACGCGGCGATCAAGGCGCTCGGGATCGGGCCGGTGGTGGGCGTACGCACCTGGGGCGGCGTCATCGGCATCGACAGCCGGTACCGGTTGGTGGACGGGACGCTGGTGACGCAGCCGAAGTATGCGACCTGGATGGAGGGTTACGGGTGGGGTCTGGAGAACCACGGGGTGGATCCGGACGTGGAGGTGGTGCACGCGCCGCAGGACGCGGTGGCGGGGCGTGACCCGCAGCTCGACGAGGCGGTGCGCATCGCGCTGGCGTCCCTCGGCGAAAACCCGGCCAAGTCCGCGCCCACGTTGCCGCGCCCGTCCACGGAGTAGGCGTTACGGCCACGGGGCTCCGCCCCGGACCCCGCTGCTCAATCGCCGCAGGGGCTTGAATTGCCGAGACTTCGCCGCTAGACCACCGGCGGGGCTTGATGGATCAAGCCTCGCCGGCGATTGAGGCGCGGGGGCCGGGGCGGAGCCCCGTGAGCGCGGCCCCGGGCGGCTGATCGATACGATGCGGGCATGGATGACTGCCTCTTCTGCAAGATCGCCAACGGTGACGTCCCCGCCACCGTGGTCCGCGAGACGAAGACCACCGTCGCGTTCCGGGACATCAACCCCCAGGCCCCGACCCACGTCCTGGTCATCCCCCGCGTCCACCACCCGGACGCCGCCTCCCTCGCCACCGCCGAACCGGCCATCGCCGCCGACGTGCTGCGCGAGGCCGGCGAGGTCGCGAAGGAGGAGAAGCTGGACAGCTACCGGATCGTGTTCAACACCGGCAGCGGCGCAGGCCAGACCGTCTTCCACGCGCACGCCCACGTCCTCGGCGGCCGTGGCCTCCAGTGGCCCCCCGGATAACCCCGACAGGATCGACACCCCGTGTCCGTACGTGAATTCGTCGTCCTCGGCACCGCGAGCCAGGTGCCGACCCGGCAGCGCAACCACAACGGCTACCTGCTGCGCTGGGACAGCGAGGGCATCCTCTTCGATCCCGGCGAGGGCACCCAGCGGCAGATGCTGCGCGCCGGGGTCGCCGCGCACGACCTGAACCGGATCTGCGTCACGCACTTCCACGGCGACCACAGCCTGGGCCTCGCGGGCGTCATCCAGCGGATCAACCTCGACCGGGTGCCGCACCCCGTGACCGCCCACTACCCGGCGTCCGGCCAGCGGTTCTTCGACCGGCTGCGGTACTCCACCGCGTACCGCGAGACCGTCGACATCGCGGAGGAACCGGTGCGCGGCGAGGGCGCGGTGCTCGCGGACACCCCCGCGTACCGGCTCGAAGCCCGACGGCTCTCGCACCCCGTCGAGTCGTACGGCTATCTCCTCGTCGAGCCCGACGCGCGCCGCATGCTGCCCGAGCGGCTCGCCGCGCACGGCATCGCGGGGCCGGACATCGGCCGGCTCCAGAAGGAGGGCGCCCTGCGCGGCGTCACCCTCGACGACGTGAGCGAGGAGCGGCGCGGGCAGCGCGTCGCGTTCGTGATGGACACCCGGCTGTGCGACGGCGTCCACGCCCTCGCCGAGGGCTGCGACCTCCTCGTCATCGAGTCGACCTTCCTCGACGAGGACGAGCAACTGGCCGTCGACCACGGGCACTTGACCGCAGGGCAGGCGGCGCGCGTCGCGCGGGACGCGGGCGTCCGGCATCTCGTCCTCACGCACTTCAGCCAGCGCTACACCGACCCCGAGGAGTTCGCGCGGCAGGCCCGCGCCGCCGGGTACGAGGGGGAGCTGACGGTCGCCCGCGACCTGGACCGGATCCCGGTCCCCAAGCGCCGCTGAGCCGGAGCGCGACCGCTCCGGCCCCTGCGTACCATGGTCGGATGTCCCTCGCACCCCTCGCCCGCATCCCCAAGGCCGAGCTCCACCTGCACATCGAAGGCACCCTCGAACCCGAGCTGGCCTTCGAACTCGCCGCGCGCAACGGCATCACCCTGCCGTACGCCGACACCGAGGAACTGCGCAAGGCGTATCTCTTCGCCGACCTCCAGTCCTTCCTCGATCTCTACTACTCGCTGATGGCCGTCCTCGTCACCGAGGACGACTTCGAGGCGCTCGCCGACGCGTATCTCGCGCGCGCCGCCGAGCAGGGCGTCCGGCACGCGGAGATCTTCTTCGACCCGCAGGCGCACGCGGCGCGGGGCGTGGCGATGGGCACCGTCGTCGAGGGCCTGCACCGGGCGCTCGCGCGCAGCGAGGAGCGGCACGGGATCTCCACCAAGCTCATCCTGTGCTTCCTGCGCGACCAGTCCGCCGAGTCGGCGATGGAGACCCTGGAGGCCGCGAAGCCGTACCTGGACCGGATCGTCGGCGTCGGCCTCGACTCCGCCGAGGTCGGCAACCCCGCCTCCAGGTTCCGCGAGGTGTACGAGGCCGCGGGCGCCCTCGGCCTGCGCAAGGTCGCGCACGCGGGCGAGGAGGGCGACCCCTCGTACGTGTGGGAGGCCCTGGACCTGCTCGGCGTCGAGCGCGTCGACCACGGGCTGCGGTCCCTGGAGGACCCGAAGCTCGTGGAGCGGCTGGTACGGGACCGGATCCCGCTCACCCTGTGCCCGCTGTCGAACGTGCGGCTGCGCGCCATCGACGTCCTGGAGGACCACCCGCTCGTCGCCATGATGGACGCCGGGCTGCTGTGCACGGTCAACTCCGACGACCCGTCGTACTTCGGCGGCTACGTCGGCGACACCTTCCACGCCGTCCACGAGGCCCTCGCCCTCGACCACGACCGAGTGCGGGAACTGGCCCGCAACTCGTTCGTGGCGTCGTTCCTCGACGGCAGCGAGGAGGACGAGGCCCGCAGGGCGCGCTACCTCGCCGAGGTCGAGGCGTACGAGCTGGACGACATCTCCGGCTGAGCCCCCGCGAAGGGCTCCGGCTCGACACCGTCGGGGCCCACCTCGGTGAACTCCGTGTACGCGGGCGTCTCCACGGTCGACTCGATGTCGAACAGCTCGACCACCGGCTGCTCCAGCACACCCGACGGCGGCACGATCGCGCCGACCGGAGCGCCGCTGCGGCGCCGTGCCGCACCCGCGAACAGCGGACGGCCACCGGTGTGCAGGGCCACCCCGGTCAGCGGCACCGCGAGCAGCAGCAGCGCCACGGCCAGCACCGTGCCCATCACCGGGAAGCCCGCCGACTCGGCCAGGGCGCTGCCCGCCAGCGGTCCGCACGCCGTGCCCAGCGAGGACGCCGCGCCGATCAGGACCGCCCAGCGGCCGCGCGGGTCGAGGGAGGCCGCGAGCCCGAGGACGTACGACAGAACCACCGGGTAGAGGGTGTTCCAGGCGATCTCCCCGGTCGCGAACGAGCCGAGGTCGTCCGCGCGGGCGCTGAGCACGACACAGCAGGCGATCAGCGCGGTGCCCGCGCCGATGGGCAGCGCCCGGCCGAGACGCACCCCGACCGCCCCGGCGCCGATCACGCCGAGCAGGCCGACGCCGAGCGCCACCGCGAAGACCGAGCCGACCGCGACCTCGGACAGGCCGGCCTGCTGCGTGCCGATGCGGCTGCTGACGCCCCACAGCGCGTTCTGCGCCATCGACCAGCACACCAGCGTCACCGCGAGCAGCAGGCCCGAACGGGCGTGGGGGAGAGGGGACTTGGGGGCCGGGGCCGCGCAGTTGTCCGGGGTCGCCGGACCGTCGAGGCGGCCCGTGGCGGGCCACACCGCGAGCGCCGTGGCGGCGAGCGCGGCGAACGGCAGCCCGTGCCCTTCGCTGATCCGCGGGATCGTCAGATAGAGGGCCCCCGCGAGCGCGGACACGCTCAGCAGACCGAGCGTGGAGGCGCGGTGCGGATCCTTCTGGGCGGCGATGCCGGTGGCCGCGACCGCCGTCGCCGTGCCCGAGCCGAAGCCGCCGATCATCGCACCCGCGACGACCAGCGGGGTGGCGGTGGCGAGCGCGGCGGTGGCGTAGCCGACGGCGGCGAGGAGCAGTCCGGTGCGGGCGGCGCGACGGGCGCCGACCCGTTCGACGCGGGCCGCGAGGGTGAGGCCCGCGGTGGCCGAGCTCAGCAGCAGCGCGCTGCCGACGAGACCGGCCTGGGTGGGGGAGAGTCGCAGGCTGTCGGCGACTCGGCCGACAACGGTGGGCAGCAGATAAGCGGCGAGGTAGCCGGCCGTGAAGAGGGCGACGAGCGCGGGCCGGGACGTACGCGAGGACACGGGCGTTCCTGAAGACGGGCCCCTCGCCTTGGACGCTGTTTTGGGCAAGGGGGTGGTAAGGCAGGGAAGGGGGGGAGCGCGACGTCTTTGCGAACGGGACCGAACCGGGGACGTCTGGGCGCGGCCAATTTGTATCAAGTCCATGGGGTGCGCATGTAAGCCGGGGGCTGTGACGCGTGACACATTTGGTTTGGGGGTGGTTCGGCCGGGCAGAAGAGGCACTTTTCGCGCCGTGGGACGGGTGTTCAGCCGCTGCTCCGTGACAGGTTGATGTCGTCCACGGTGCTACGGGACCCGGTCGTGCACACTGTCCGGACCCGTACCACCGCAGGGAGCGCGACGTGACCTCCACACGACCCAGAACGGACCCCCTCGCGGCACTGCGCACGCCCGCCGATCCGCCCTACGACGTGTATCTCACCGGCACGGTCTTCCTCGACATCGTCTTCACCGGACTCGACACCGCGCCCGTGCGCGGCACCGAGTCCTGGGCGCGCGGCATGGGCTCCAGCCCCGGCGGCGTCGCCAACATGGCGACCGCGCTCGCCCGGCTCGGCCTGCGCACCTCCCTCGCCGCGGCCTTCGGCGACGACCACTACGGCGAGTACTGCTGGGACGCCCTCGAACAGGGCGAGGGCATCGACCTCAGCTACGCCAGGACCGTGCCCGGCTGGCACTCTCCGGTCACCGTCTCCATGGCGTACGAGGGCGAACGCACGATGGTCAGCCACGGGCACGAGCCGCCGCCGGAGCCCGCGCCCGCCTGCCCGCCGCACGCCCGCGCCGCCGTCGCCTCGCTCGCGCCCGGCGTCGAGGAGCCGTGGGTGGCGCGGGCCGCCCGCTCCGGCACGCTGATCTTCGGGGACGTGGGCTGGGACGACACCGGTCGCTGGGACCTCGCGGCGCTGCCCGGCCTGCGGCACTGCGAGGCGTTCCTGCCCAACGCCGAGGAGGCGATGCGCTACACCCGTACGTCCTGTCCGCGGGCCGCCGCGCACGCGCTGGCCGAGCACGTACCGGTGGCCGTGGTGACGCTCGGCGCGGAGGGCGCGTACGCGGTGGACGGGCGGACCGGGGAGACGGCGTCCGTGCCGGCGATCGAGGTGGAGGCGCTCGATCCGACCGGGGCGGGGGACGTCTTCGTCGCGGGGTTCGTCACGTCGACGCTCGCGGGGTGGCCGCTGGCCGACCGGCTCGCCTTCGCGGGGCTCACCGCGGCGCTCTCCGTGCAGGAGTTCGGGGGGTCGTTGTCGGCGCCGGGGTGGCTGGAGGTCGCGGCGTGGTGGCAGGAGGCGCGGGCGAACGATCACCAGAGCCGGTGTGCGTTGGACCGGTACGCGTTCTTGGCGCCTCTTCTTCCGGAGACGTCCCGGGCGTGGCCGCTGCGGCGGGCGGTCCCGACCATCGGTTTCGGCCGCTCGGCGTAGCCCCCGGGGCTCCGCCCCGGACCCCGCTCCTCAAACGCCGGAGGGGCTTGATCGGGTGCGGAGGGGCTTGATGGGGTGGGGGAAATGGGTTGTCGGTGTCGTGGCGCGCGTGCGAGATTGGCGGCGCCGTCGACCGGCGGCCCCGTCACTTCTCGCATCCTCAGGGACTGAAGCCCATGAACTCGGCGACCCGTAGCGGCCGTCGTCCGCGCTGAGCCCCGCGTTTTCCGGGACTCGCTCCTCACGGCGGCCCCACGCACGCAACGCCTGCCCGCTGTGCGTTTCTCTCACGTGAGGACACCACCATCACCATGGACATCGACGTCCAGAGCTTCACCGTCGCCCACCTGCGCCGCCGCCCCGAACCCGTGGAGGCGGGCGGGTTCGTGATCGGGGTCGATCCCGCCACCACCAGCCCGTACGTCAATTACGCGACACCGCTGCCGGGGGCCGCGCCCACCGCAGCCGACGTGGCGGCGCTCGTCGCCGCGTTCCGGGAGCGGGGGCTCGTTCCGCGCCTGGAGTTCGCGCCGGACGCCGCACCGCGGGTCGCGGGGGCGCTCGACGACGCCGGGTTCGCGGTCGAGGCCGAGCACACGTACCTCGTGTGCACGAAGGACACGCTCGTCGTGCCCGAGCGGCCCGCCGTCGAGGCCCCGGCCCGCGACGGCGACTACCCGGCGCTCGACGCCGCCCTCGCCGAGGCGTTCGGCGGCGGGTTCGAGTCGTCGCCCGAGGGCGCCGCGCGGCTGCGGCACACCGAGGAGACCGGCGGCGCCGTCCGCTTCGTGCGGGCCGCCGACGGCACGGTCGCGGGCGGCGCCCTGTGCAGCGCGCCCGCCGCGGCCACCGCCGAACTCGCGGGCGTCGGCACCCGCCCCGCCCACCGGGGCCGGGGCATCGCCTCCGCCGTCACCGCGGAACTGGCCCGCGTCCTGCTGCACGAGCGCGGCGCCGCCTCGGTGTGGCTGGAGTACGGCGGCAGCGACTCGCGGCGCGTGTACGAGCGCGTCGGCTTCCGACCGCACGGCACCCGCCGCTACACCCGCCTCGACGGCTGACCGGGGCCCGGCCGGGGCCACGAAGGCCCCGGCCGTCACCGAAACCCACTCGGCGTTGTCGTACCCGCGCCGTACCCTTGGCGGTGCAGTACAACACCGCAGAGACAGTCCCGTACGGGGAGGACGCAAGGGCCACCGGCCCGGCTCATGACGCAGACACCATCCAGCGCCCGCGCACAGTTCACCGTTCCGCCGAAGCACCCCATGGTCGAGGTGCTCGGATCCGGTGACGCGCTGCTGCGAGTGATCGAGAAGGCCTTCCCGGAGGCCGACATCCACGTCCGGGGCAACGAGATCAGCGCGACCGGACAGCCGGCGGAAGTCGCCCTCATCCAGCGCCTGTTCGACGAGATGATGCTGGTACTGAGGACAGGGGCACCGATGACCGAGGACGCCGTGGAGCGTTCCATCGCCATGCTGAAGGCGGACGGCACCGGCGGCCAGGAGTCGCCCGCCGAGGTGCTCACGCAGAACATCCTGTCCTCGCGCGGCCGCACCATCCGCCCCAAGACGCTGAACCAGAAGCGGTACGTCGACGCGATCGACAAGCACACGATCGTCTTCGGCATCGGCCCCGCGGGCACCGGCAAGACCTACCTGGCCATGGCCAAGGCGGTCCAGGCCCTCCAGTCCAAGCAGGTCAACCGCATCATCCTGACCCGCCCCGCGGTGGAGGCGGGCGAGCGCCTCGGCTTCCTGCCCGGCACCCTCTACGAGAAGATCGACCCCTACCTGCGCCCGCTGTACGACGCCCTGCACGACATGCTCGACCCGGACTCGATCCCGCGCCTGATGGCGGCGGGCACCATCGAGGTGGCGCCGCTGGCCTACATGAGGGGCCGCACCTTGAACGACGCCTTCATCATCCTCGACGAGGCGCAGAACACCTCGCCCGAGCAGATGAAGATGTTCCTCACCCGGCTCGGTTTCGATTCGAAGATCGTGATCACTGGTGACGTGACGCAGGTCGACCTGCCGGGCGGCACCAAGAGCGGCCTGAAGCAGGTGCAGGACATCCTCGACGGCGTCGACGACGTGCACTTCTCGCGGCTCAGCTCGCAGGATGTCGTCAGGCACAAGCTCGTCGGCCGTATCGTCGACGCGTACGAGAAGTACGACACCGAGCACGGTACGGAGAACGGCACCCGCAAGGGCCGTCCCAGAGGGAACCAAGGAAAGTAGTCGAACAGCGCCATGTCGATCGACGTCAACAACGAGTCCGGAACCGAGGTCGATGAGCAGGCGATCCTCGACATCGCCCGCTACGCGCTCGCGCGGATGCGCATCCACCCCCTGTCCGAGCTGTCCGTGATCGTCGTGGACTCCGACGCCATGGAGCAGCTGCACGTGCAGTGGATGGACCTGCCGGGGCCGACGGACGTCATGTCGTTCCCGATGGACGAGCTGCGGCCGCCGATGAAGGACGACGAGGAGGCCCCGCAGGGGCTGCTCGGCGACATCGTGCTGTGCCCGGAGGTCGCCAAGAAGCAGGGGGAGGACGCGCCCACCGGGCACTCCATGGACGAGGAGCTCCAGCTCCTCACCGTCCACGGGGTGCTGCACCTGCTCGGGTACGACCACGAGGAGCCCGACGAGAAGGCCGAGATGTTCGGTCTCCAGGCGGGCATCGTGGACGGCTGGCGTGCGGAGAAGGGACTGACGGGGCCGTCGCCGGCGCCGACCGTGTCATGAGCTTTTCGTTGATCGCGGGCGCCGTCGCCCTGATCGTCGTCGCCTGGCTCGCCGCCTGCGCCGAGGCCGGCATCGCGCGCGTCTCCAGCTTCCGCGCCGAGGAGGCCGTCCGGTCCGGGCGGCGCGGCAGCGCCAAGCTGTCGCAGGTGGCGGCCGACCCGACGCGCTATCTGAACGTGGCGCTCCTGGTGCGCGTCGCCTGCGAGATGGCCGCCGCCGCGCTCGTCACGTACGCGTGCCTGGAGGAGTTCCACGAGACGTGGCAGGCGCTGCTCGTCGCCATCGGCGTGATGGTGCTCCTGTCGTACGTCGCCGTGGGCGTGTCCCCGCGGACCATCGGCCGCCAGCACCCGCTGAACACCGCCACGGCGGCCGCGTACGTGCTGCTGCCGCTGGCCCGGATCATGGGCCCGATCCCGCCGCTGCTGATCCTGATCGGCAACGCGCTGACCCCGGGCAAGGGGTTCCGGCGCGGCCCGTTCGCCTCCGAGGCCGAACTGCGCGCGCTGGTCGACCTCGCCGAGAAGGAGTCCCTCATCGAGGACGAGGAGCGCCGCATGGTGCACTCCGTCTTCGAGCTCGGCGACACCCTCGTGCGCGAGGTCATGGTGCCGCGCACCGACCTCGTCGTCATCGAGCGCTACAAGACGATCCGGCAGGCCCTCACCCTCGCGCTGCGGTCCGGTTTCTCCCGCATCCCCGTGGTCGGCGAGAGCGAGGACGACGTCGTGGGCGTCGTCTACCTGAAGGACCTCTCGCGCAAGACGCACATCAACCGCGACGCCGAGGCCGAGCTGGTGTCCACCGCGATGCGCCCGGCGACGTTCGTGCCCGACACCAAGAACGCGGGCGACCTGCTGCGCGAGATGCAGCAGCTGCGCACGCACGTCGCCGTCGTCATCGACGAGTACGGCGGCACCGCGGGCATCGTCACCATCGAGGACATCCTCGAGGAGATCGTCGGCGAGATCACCGACGAGTACGACCGTGAGCTGCCGACCGTCGAGGAGCTCGGCGACGACCGGTTCCGGGTGACGTCCCGGCTCGACATCGGCGACCTCGGCGAGCTGTACGGCCTGGAGGAGTTCGACGACGAGGACGTGGAGACCGTGGGCGGCCTGCTGGCCAAGGCCCTCGGCCGGGTCCCGATCGCCGGCGCCTCGTCCGTGGTGACCCTCCCCGACGGGCGGCAGCTGCGGCTCACGGCGGAAGCCGCGGCGGGCCGCCGGAACAAGATCGTGACCGTGCTCGCGGAGCCGGTCGGCGAGAAGGAGTCCGAGGAGGAGACCGCCGGGTGACACCCCAGGAGCTGCGCTCGTTCTGCCTGTCGTTCAACGCGGCGGTGGAGGACTTCCCGTTCAACCCGGAGACGTCCGTCTTCAAGGTGCTCGGCAAGATGTTCGCGCTGTCCACGCTCGACGCGCGGCCCCTGACGGTGAACCTCAAGTGCGACCCCGAGGAAGCGGTGCGGCTGCGCGCCGAGCACCCGGGCCTCGTCGTGCCCGGCTGGCACATGAACAAGCGGCACTGGAACACGGTGACCGCCGACCGCCCCGAAGAGCTCCCGGACCGAGTCGTCCGGGAGCTCGTCGAGGATTCCTACGACCTGGTGGTGGCGGGCCTGCCGCGCGCGGAGCGCCTGCGGCTCGACCGCGGTTAGGGCCTCAGCGGCGGCCGGTGCGCAGCCCGATCGCCACCAGCACCGCCGCCACCAGCACGATCGCCGCGTCCAGCGCGAACGCCGTGCGCGCGCCGGTCAGCAGGTTCGGGGCCGTCGTGGCGAGGACGCCGATCAGCGGGATGCCGACCGTGAGGCCGAGCTGCTGGGACGAGGTCACCAGGCCCGTGGCCAGGCCCTGTTCCGTGTCCGCGACTCCTGCCGTGGCCGTCGCCCCGTACGCGATGATCGTGCCCATGTGGCCGATCACGATGACGACGTTGGCGATCACCGCGAGCCACACCCACGCGCCGTCCGTGCCCAGCAGGACGAGCGGGACCGTGAACGCGCCCTGCCAGGCCAGCGAGGCGACGAGCGTGCGGTGCGCGCCGATGCGGGAGATCAGCCGGGGGACGAGCGAGCCGGTCACCGCGGCGACCGCGCCCTGGAGGCCGAACGCGAGCCCCGTCGCCAGCGCCGACAGGTGCAGGACCTCCTGGAGGTAGAGCGTCAGGACGAAGACGACCGTGGTCATCATCGAGAAGGTGACCAGACCGCCGAGGTTGCCCCAGGCCACGGTGGAGCGGCGCAGCAGCGGCAGCGAGAGCAGCGGTGCGGCCGTGCGGGACTCGATGACGACGAAGGCCGCCAGCAGGGCCGGTCCCGCGACGAGCGTGACGATCACGTCGATGCCGCCGAAGCCGTGCTCGGCCGCCGTGGACAGGGCGTAGATCAGGGACAGCAGACCGCCGGTGACGGTGATCGCGCCGGGCACGTCCAGGCGCGGCCGGCCCGGGGTCCGGGACTCGGGCAGCAGGCGCGGCGCCAGCGGCAGCACGATCAGCGCGAACACGGTCAGCAGACCCATCGTGGAGCGCCAGCCGAACGACTCGGTGAGGACGCCGCCGAGCACCATGCCCGTGGTGAACCCGAGCGAGAGCAGCGTGCCGAACACACCGAGGGCGCGGGCCCGCAGCGGCCCCTCCGGGAACGTCGTCGTCAGCAGCGCCATACCGGTCGGCACCACGGCCGCCGCGCCGACGCCCTGGAGCGCGCGCCCCGCGAGGAAGGACGCCGGGTCCCAGGCGAAGGTCGCGAGCAGCGACGCCGCCGCGAAGAGGGTGAGGCCGCCGAGGAACATCCGGCGCCGCCCGAACAGGTCGCCGACCCGGCCGAACAGCAGCAGGAACCCGCCGGACGGGAGGGCGAACGCGGTGACCGCCCACTGGAGCGCGGACGGGGTCATGCCGAGGTCGGGACCGAGCACCGGCAGCGCCACGTTCAGTACGGAGAAGTCGAGCGCCACCATGAACTGGGCGGCGCACAGAACGAACAGGACGAGCTTGTCGCGGCCCGACATGCGGGGCGCGGCGGGGAGTTGGCCGAGGGGGGACTTCGTGGGTGCGGTGTCGATCGCCATGGCCCCGAGCCTCGTACGACCGGAATACCGGTGGAGAGTGGGAACTTATGCTGGTGCTCGCACCACCAGACAACAGGGGGTCGTCCACGTGGCCGAGAGCGCAGCGCTCAAGAAGCACCGGCTCAGTGAGTTGCGGGAGTTCCTGATGAGCCGCCGCGCGCGGGTCACGCCCACGGAGGCGGGCCTGCCCGACGGCGGTGCGCGCAGGCGCACGCCCGGCCTGCGCCGCGAGGAGGTCGCCGTGCTCGCGGGCGTCGGCGCGTCCTGGTACCAGTGGCTGGAGCAGGGGCGGGACATCTCCGTGTCGCCGCAGGTGCTCGACGCGGTCGCGCGGGTGCTGCGGATGAGCAGCGCGGAGCGGCGCCATCTGTACGTGCTCGCCGGGCTCAACCCGCCCGCCTACGAGGTCGCGGAGGCCGACCGGCGGATGTGCGACGAGCTGGCCCGGCTCATCGGCGCCTGGATGCCCTACCCGGCGCACATCATGGACGGCTACTACAACTACGTGAAGTCCAACGACGCGGCCACGATGGTCTTCGGGATGGGCCCGGAGACGCGGAACTGTGTCGTCGACTTCTTCACCGACCCCATCTACCGCGCGCGCAGCGCCAGTTGGGAGCAGAACGCGGCGACCGTCGTCGCCCAGTTCCGCGCCGCCTGCTCGGAGTGCCCCGACGACGAGGGGTTCCAGGAGGTCCTCGCGCAGGTCAAGGCGGCGAGCCCCGAGTTCGAGGAGCTGTGGGAGCGCCGGGACATCGAGGTGCCGGGCACCGTGCGCAAGGAGCTCGTCCATCCGGTCGCCGGGCTGCTCGTGCTGGAGTCGACCGCGATGAAGATCCCGGCCCGGCCCGATCTCACCATCGTGCTGCACACCCCCCTGCCGGAGGCCGACACCGTCGCGAAGCTGCAATGGCTGGCCTCGCCGGAGGGCCGACGGGGTTCGATGCACCCCGTCGCGGGCTGAGGGGGGCACGGCTCCTTATGCTCACCCCATGACTGAGAGCACCGACCTCGGCCCCGAGGACCGCAAGATCGTCACCCTGGCCCGCTCCGCGCGGGCCCGCAACGGTGTGCCCGAGGGCGCGGCCGTGCGCGACGAGACGGGGCGCACGTACGTCGCGGGCACCGTCGCCCTCGACTCCCTGAAGCTGAGCGCGTTGCAGACGGCCGTCGCCATGGCGGTGGCGTCCGGCGCGCAGTCCCTGGAGGCGGCCGCCGTCGTCTCCGCGTCCGAGGCGCTTCCGGCGGAGGACCTCGCGGCCGTGCGCGACCTGGGCGGGGCCGGTACGCCGGTGTTCCTGGCCGGGGGCGACGGGGCGGTCAAGGAGACCCTGACGGCCGGCTGAGCCCCGGCTCATGTGAGTACCCTCACGCCCGCCGACGACCAGGCCCGAGGGCCCGGTACGGCGGGCGTCGTGCGTGCGGGCGCCGGGGGCGCGGGGAGCGCGGCGGGGGACCTTCGGCCCGGGGCGCAGGGCCCTGGCCGGTGGGGCACGGAAGCGGGACGGAAGGGCCCGCCGGTGGGTCCGGTGGCCCATGGGGCGGGCGGTCGCCGTGGGCCACGGTGGAGTGGTCGCCCGCTGCGGCAGCCGACCGACCGGCAGCCGTACCGGGCGACGTACCACGTCCCCGAACAAAGGTTTTTCTTCGTGTTCTCCGCCGCGCTTCGTCGTCCGTCCGCCGCCCGTATGTCCCGTGCTCGCCGTCTGGGTACCGCCGCCGTGCTGGCGGGGGCCAGTGGGGTGCTGGTGCTGGCGGGAACCGGCAGTGCCTCGGCCGCGACCGGGGCCTCGGACGCCCAGTGGCAGTCCGTCGCACAGTGCGAGGCGAGTGGGAACTGGGCCGCGAACACGGGCAACGGGTTCTCGGGTGGCCTCCAGTTCACGCCGTCGACGTGGGCGGCCTACGGGGGGACGCAGTACGCCGCGTCCGCGCATCAGGCCACGCCGTCGCAGCAGATGGCTGTCGCCGACAAGGTTCTCGCCGAACAGGGGCCGGGCGCGTGGCCGGTCTGCGGCGCCCAGGCGGGCCTCTGACCCTCCCCTTCAAGCACCTCCGGCGATTGAGCTCTTTTCAGCCCCTGCGGCGTTTGAGCAGCGGGGTCCGGGGCGGAGCCCCAGCGCTGCCCCGGACCCCGCTCCTCAATCGCCGGAGGGGCTTGGGTTGGCCGGAGTGGCCGGAATGGGAGGTCAGAGGGCGTCCGGGCCCCGTTCGTTGGTGCGGACGCGGATGACCGACTCGACGGGGACCGCCCAGACTGCCGTCGCCGATCTTGCCGGTGTGCGCCGCGCGCACGATCGCGTCCATCGTCACGTCGAGGTTCTCGTCCTCCACGACGACCTCGATCCGCACCTTCGGTACCAGGTCGACCTGGTACTCGGCCCCCGGTACACCTCGGTGTGCCCCCGCTGACGGCCGTAACCACTGGCCTCGGTCACGGTCAGGCCGTCCACGCCGATCTCCTGGAGGGCGGTCTTGACCTCGTCGAGGCGGTACGGCTTGACGACCGCGGTGATCAGCTTCATGACGCGACCTTTCGGGTGACGGGGGCGGCGCTCAGGACGCCGTGATCGTACGCACTCTCCGCGTGCGCCGTCTGGTCCAGCCCGGTCGTCTCCTCGTCGGGCGAGGCGCGGAAGCCCATGACCTTGTCGATGGCCTTCCCGATCCCGTACGTCACCGCGAAGGTGTACGCCGCGACCACCAGCACGGCCACCAGCTGCTTGCCCAGCTGGCCGAACCCGCCGCCGTACAGCAGGCCCTCCTTCGCCGCGGAGCCCGTCATCGCCGACGTCGCGAACAGGCCGATGAGGAGCGTGCCGATCACGCCGCCCACGAAGTGCACGCCGACGACGTCCAGCGAGTCGTCGTACGAGAAGCGCAGCTTCCAGGCGACCGCGTACGAGCAGACGACGCCCGCCGCCAGGCCGACCACGGCGGCGCCGGGTACGCCGACCACCCCGCACGCGGGCGTGATCGCGACCAGGCCCGCCACCGCGCCGGACGCCGCGCCGAACGTCGTCGGGTGACCGTCGCGCTTCTGCTCCACGAACAGCCAGCCCAGCAGACCGGTGCAGCCCGCGATCAGGGTGTTGAAGAGGGACGCGGCGGCGACACCGTTCGCTCCGAGCGCCGAGCCGCCGTTGAAGCCGAGCCAGCCGAACCACAGCAGGCCCGCGCCCATGACCACCATCGGCAGGTTGTGCGGGCGCATGGCGTCCTTCTTGAAGCCGATGCGCGGACCGAGGACCAGGCAGAGCGCGAGGCCGGAGGCGCCGGACGCGATCTCCACGACCAGGCCGCCCGCGAAGTCCAGCGCGCCGAGGTGCGTGCTGATCCACCCTCCGGGGCCCCACACCCAGTGCGCCACGGGAACGTATACGAGCAGCGCCCAGAGGGGTACGAAGACCAGCCACGCCCCGAACTTCGTACGGTCCGCGACGGCGCCGCTGATCAGCGCCGCGGTGAGGATCGCGAACGTCAGCTGGAACGTGGTGAAGAGGAAGGTGGGGACCGTGCCGGTGATGTCGTCCGGGCCCACCCCTGCCATGCCCGCGTGCTGGAGCCCGCCGATCAGGCCCGCGAAGGCGTCGTCGCCGAAGGCGAGCGAATAGCCCGCGACCAGCCACACCACCGTCACGAGCGCGATGGACACGAAGCTCATCATCAGCATGTTCAGGACGCTCTTCGTGCGGACCATGCCGCCGTAGAAGAGGGCCAGTCCGGGCGTCATGAGGAGGACGAGGGCGGTCGCGGCGAGCAGCCAGGCGGTGTCGCCGGTGTCGAGGGCCGGGGCGGCGGCGAGAGGCACGGTCGTGGGGGACATGCGTGTCAGCGTCACGGCTGCGCGTTTCCGATTCCGCACCCGCGGGTTTCCGTCGTGTTTCCTGTTGCCGTGGGGTTACCGGGACCTCACTGTGCTGCGGCACCCCCGTCATCGGGGACAATGGGCGCCATGAGCGTTCACACCTCCGCAGCCGGACCTGCCCACCGCGCCGGCTTCGCCTGCTTCGTCGGCCGCCCCAACGCGGGCAAGTCCACCCTCACGAACGCTCTGGTCGGCAAGAAGGTCGCGATCACCGCCGACCAGCCGCAGACCACGCGGCACACCGTGCGCGGCATCGTGCACCGCGAGGACGCGCAGCTGATCCTCGTGGACACCCCGGGGCTCCACAAGCCGCGCACGCTGCTCGGCGAGCGGCTCAACGACGTCGTGCGCACCACGTGGGCCGAGGTCGACGTCATCGGCTTCTGCCTGCCGCGAACGAGAAGATCGGCCCCGGCGACAAGTTCATCGCCAAGGAACTGGCGTCGATCAAGAAGACGCCGAAGATCGCGGTCATCACCAAGACCGACCTCGTCGACAGCAAGCGGCTCGCCGAGCAGCTCATCGCGATCGACCAGCTCGGCAAGGAGCTCGGCTTCGAGTGGGCCGAGATCATCCCCGTGTCGGCCGTGGGCGAGAAGCAGGTCGACCTCCTCGCCGACCTCATCGTGCCGCTGCTCCCCGAGGGCCCCGCCCTCTACCCGGAGGGCGACCTCACCGACGAGCCCGAGCAGGTCATGGTCGCGGAGCTGATCCGCGAGGCCGCCCTCGAAGGCGTACGGGACGAGCTGCCGCACTCCATCGCCGTCGTCGTGGAGGAGATGCTGCCGCGCGAGGACCGACCCGCCGACAAGCCGCTCCTCGACATCCACGCCTTCGTCTACATCGAGCGGCCCAGCCAGAAGGGCATCATCATCGGCCCGAAGGGCAAGCGCCTGAAGGACGTCGGCATCAAGTCCCGCAAGCAGATCGAGGCGCTGCTCGGTACGCCGGTCTACCTCGACCTGCACGTGAAGGTCGCCAAGGACTGGCAGCGCGACCCGCGCCAGCTGCGCAAGCTCGGCTTCTAGGGCCCTAGGTGTATTGACTCGCAGCGTTGTTGACGCGGCTGATCGGGGGCTGGCCTTCGAGTGCGGTGTGGCAGCGGTGGTGGTTGTAGGTGTGCAGGAAGTCTGCCAGGGCCGCTGTGCGCTCGTCGTTGGAGGTGTAGGGCCGCTGGTAGGCCCACTCGTCGAGCAGGGTGCGGTTGAAGCGTTCGACCTTGCCGTTGGTCTGCGGCCGGTAGGCCCGGGTGAGCTTGCCGCTCGCGCCGAGGTCGGCAAGCGCCTGCCGCCAGGCGACGCTCTTGCGGTAGGGCCAGGCGTTGTCGGTCAGCACGCGTTCGACGTGGTCGATGCCATGGGCGGTGAAGAAGGCTGCGGCCCGGCGGAGGAAGGCGGCGCAGGTGGGGGCCTTCTCATCGCCGTGTATCTGCTGTAGGCGAGGCGGCTGTGGTCGTCGACGGCGGAGTGGATGTAGTCGAAGCCCATGTTGCTGCGGGTGGCGCGGCCGGCTTGGCGGCCCAGGACCTTGTGGCCGCCGCCGTCGGGGATCCGGCCGAGCTTCTTGACGTCGACGTGGATCAGTTCGCCGGGCCTTTCGCGTTCGTAGCGGCGGATGCGCTGGCCGGTGGGCCGGTCGAGCCAGGCCAGCCGGTTCAGCCGGTGCCGGGTCAGGACCCGGTGCACGGTGGAAGCGGGCAGGCCCAGGATCGGACCGATCCTGGCCGGTCCCAGCTTGCGGTCCGTGCGCAGCCAGACCCGGGCTTCCACCGCGGACGCGGTCCGGTGCGGTGTCGTGCGCGGACGGCTGGACCGGTCGTGCAGCCCCGCCTCACCCCCGAGCGCCAACGCCGCAGCCACTTGTGGGCCGTTGCGCGGGATATACCCATCTCGGCGGCCACATGCGCGACCGGGCGGCCCAAACGGACACGCTCGACCAGCAGCCGCCTGCCATGAACGGTCAGCCGGGCATTACGGTGGGACACGAAGACCTCCGTCGTGCGGTGAAGCCTAGACACCTCCACCACACCGGAGGTCTTCGCCATGATCAAGCCCGGCCAGTGTCAACAACGCTCGTGATCAATACACCTAGGGCCTGTCGTTTGGATCAGGCCGGGCTCGCGGGGTCTGGCACGCACGCTCGCGGCGTTGTCGTCGGTTGCCGACGCTCCGCGTCGACGCCCTCCTCCGCCTTGCGATCGCACGCACCAGACCCCGCTCCCTGATCCGGCCTGATCCAAACGACAGGCCCTAGCCGCCGGCCGCGGGGGCGAGGTCCTGGAGGCCGATCACCCGCAGCAGCTCCAGACGTTCGTAGGCGTCCGTGCCCGGCCGCGCCGAGTGCACCACGAGCTGCTGGGCCTGCCCGTCGCTGAGCAGCACCTCGCAGTCGAGGTCGAGGACGCCGACCACCGGGTGCACGAACCGCTTCGGCGACGGGCGGTGCACCTCGACGTCGTGCGAGCGCCACAGCTCCTCGAACTCCCGTGACGCCGCCCGCAGTTCGGCCACCAGCGCGGCGGGGCCCGGATCGTCGGGGCGGGCCGCGGCGACCGCGCGCAGGGTCGCCACATGGGCGCGGGAGTGCGCCGCGTGGTGCTCGGGCGGCGTGATCCCGCGCATCTCCGGCTGTGTGAACCAGCGGCGGATCAGGTTCTGCCCCCGGTAGTCGCCGGTCAGCGCGATCGACATGGTGTTCTGCGCCAGCACCTCGCCCCAGTCGCTGTACACCGACGCCGGCAGGTCGTGCAGCCGGTCCAGGATCATCAGCAGCCCCGGCCGGACGTGACCGGAGGAGGCGCCGGGCCGCGGCGGCTCCTCGCCCGCCAGGTGGAACAGGTGGTCGCGCTCGGCGTCGGTGAGGCGCAGCGCGCGGGCCAGCGCCGTCAGCATCTGCCGCGACGGGTGGGAGCCGCGGCGCTGTTCGAGCCGCGTGTAGTAGTCCGCGGACATCCCGGCGAGCTGCGCCACCTCCTCCCGGCGCAGTCCGGGCGTGCGGCGGCGGGGGCCGGTCGCGAGGCCCACGTCGGAGGGCGTGAGGCGGGTGCGGCAGCGGCGCAGGAAGTCGGCCAGTTCGGGGCGGTTCACCCGTCCAGGATCGCCCGTCGGGCCGGTCGGGGGCCAGGGCTCAGCCAGGGAGCGCCGGTCCCTGGACACGTGCGTCTCTCCCGCCGCGCGGCCCGCTCCCGCAGGCTTCGAGGCATGGCTACGACATCGAGGAGGCGGCCATGCTGACACTGGTGACGGGTGCGACGGGACAGGTCGGGCGGCGGTTCGTGCCGAGGCTGCTCGCGGCTGCGCCGCAGGGCGACCGGGTGCGGGTGCTCGTCCGGGACGCGGCCCGCGGGGAGCGGTTCGCGGAGCTGGGCGCGGAGGTGGTCGTCGGCGACCTGCGGGACGTCGACGTGCTGGGTAAGGCGACCGCCGGGGCGGACGCCGTGATCAACGCGGCGGCCGCGTTCCGCGGGGTGCCGGACGAGGAGGCGCGGGCGGTCAACCGGGACGCCGCGATCGAGCTGGGGCGGGCCGCGGTGGCCTCCGGGGTGCGGCGGTTCGTGCAGGTCAGCACCGGGCTCGTGTACGGGGCCGGGCGGGGGCGGCCGCTCGTCGAGGACGACGAGACGGTGCCGGGCGGGGAGCTGTGGGGGGCGTACCCCGATTCCAAGTGGGAGGCGGAGCGGGCGCTCGGGGCCATGGACGGGCTCGATGATCTGCGGATCGGGCGGCTGCCGTTCGTGTACGGGGACGGGGATCCGCACATCGCGAACGCGTTGCGGTGGGCGGCCGCGTGGCCCGCGATGCAGCGGCTGCACATGGGGCATCACGTGGATGTGGCGCAGGCGTTGCGGAGGCTGTTGTACGCGGCGGGGGCGGCCGGGGTGTACAACATCGCCGACGACGCGCCGGTGACGACGGTCGACCTGTTTCTGCTGGGTGGGGTCGAGGTGCCGGCGGCGGTGTACGAGAAGGAGGTGGGCGATCCGTGGCACTCCGTGATGTCGACGGATCGGATTCGGCGGGAGTTGGGGTATCGGCCGGTGTTTCCCTCGGCGTTGTCCGCGCGGGATGCGGGTGCCTTGTAGCGGTGCCGGGGTTGCGGTCGCGGGGCTCCGCCCCGGACCCCGCTCCTCAATCGCCGGAGGGGCTCCAAAAGATCGGGGCTCCGCCCCGGGCCCCGCTCCTCAATCGCCGGAGGGGCTTGATGGTGGTCACCGGAGGGGCTCAATAAGGGTCAGGCGCCCTCCTTCAGGACGGCGGAGATGAGGCGGCGTTGTTCATCCGTCAGGCGGGGGTCCGCGCAGTAGACCGTGTGGTCGTCGACCGTGATGGTGTAGCTGAAGCCGTCCGGGACGCCTATGGGGGGTGTCGTGCGGCCTGCCGCCAGGGCCTTCTCGGCCAGGGCGTGCCACTCGTGGGCATCGGACCGGCCCGCCGTGTCCAGTTCGGCGTGCCGGTCGATGCCGGCGAATCCGCCCGTGCGCGATACGTGAATACGCATGGGTCCTGTCTACTCCGGAACGGGCGCGGCGTCAGGACGTCGGCACGCCGACCTGTTCCCAGGCCTTGAGGACCGACTGGTACTCCTCGCCGCCGCCGTAACGGGCCTGCGCGGCCTTCACCGTGGCCTTGGCGAAGTCGGCGAACAGGCAGTCCTGCGCCAGCTCGCCGCTGGTGAGGGTGTCGTACCAGATCTGGCCCGCCCGCTCCCACGCGTTCCCGCCGAGGGACTCGGCCAGGATGTAGAACGCGTGGTTGGGGATGCCGGAGTTGATGTGCACGCCGCCGTTGTCCCGGCCCGTCTTCACGAAGTGGTCCATGTCGGCGGGCTGCGGGTCCTTGCCGAGGACATCGTCGTCGTACGCGGTGCCCGGTGCCTTCATCGAGCGGAGGGCGACGCCCGTGACGCGCGGCGCGAGCAGGCCCGCGCCGATCAGCCAGTCGGCCTCGGAGGCGGTCTGGCCCAGCGTGTACTGCTTGATGAGGGAGCCGAAGACGTCGGACATCGACTCGTTGAGGGCGCCCGGCTGGCCGAAGTACGTCAGGTTCGCCGTGTACTGCGTGACGCCGTGGGTCAGCTCGTGGCCGATGACGTCGACGGGGATGGTGAAGTCGAGGAAGATCTCGCCGTCACCGTCGCCGAACACCATCTGCTCGCCGTTCCAGAACGCGTTGTTGTACTCCTCCGAGTAGTGCACCGTCGCGTTCAGTGCCAGGCCCTCGCCGTCGATGGAGAAGCGCGAGAACTTCTCCAGGAACAGCTCGAACGTGGCGCCGAGCCCCGCGTACGCGCGGTTGACGGTCGCGTCCTTGCCCGGCTTGTCCCCCTCGCCGCGGACCTTCCGCCCCGGCAGCTCCGTGCGGTGCTTGGCGTCGTAGATGGTGCGGCGCGGCTTCTGGCCCTCGACGCCCGCGGGCGGGGCGACGGAAGGGGCGCCGACGACGGTCGTGATCCGGCGGTGCGTGCGCTCGAAGGCGTCGCGCTCCAGGGAGCGGCGGGCGCGGGCGGCGATCGCGGAGTCCTCGCTCTGAGCTGCCTTGTCGAGGACGTGGGGCGGCACGATGGTGCAGAAGACGGGCTCGAACCCCGCTGGGTTCCCCGTGGGTTTCGCGGTCATGCGAGGCAATGTGGCACTGGGTCACGCCGCTGTCACTACCTGCCACCATGATTAGCGAAATAGAGGTATTGATCACCTCTTACCCGTTACCTGTCCGTGGTCCCGCATACTGATACGGGCCTGTGCGGTCAGCGGGAGTCGGCTAGGGTGCTGTGCATCATGCGTTTCGGGCTGCTTCTCCTTAGCTGCCGCGGCGAGGGCCTGTAGACAAGGCCGGCTCCCTCCCCGCGGAGTTTGGTGTTGCGCCGTCGGCCGCCTTCCAGGCCACCTCCGAGGAGCCCACGCATCATGGCAAACCGCCAGCAGCCCAGTTCCATGCCGATCCACAAGTACGGCCAGTACGAGCAGGTCGACATCCCGGACCGCACGTGGCCCGGCAAGCGGATCACCACCGCCCCCCGCTGGCTCTCCACCGACCTGCGCGACGGCAACCAGGCACTGATCGACCCGATGTCGCCCGCCCGCAAGCGCGCGATGTTCGACCTGCTGGTCAAGATGGGCTTCAAGGAGATCGAGGTCGGCTTCCCCGCGTCGGGGCAGACGGACTTCGACTTCGTACGGTCCATCATCGAGGACCCGGCCGCGATCCCGGACGACGTCACGATCTCCGTACTGACGCAGGCCCGTGAGGACCTGATCGAGCGGACCGTGGAGTCCCTGAAGGGCGCCAAGAACGCCACGGTGCACCTGTACAACGCGACCGCGCCGGTCTTCCGCCGCGTCGTCTTCCGCGGCTCCAAGGAAGAGATCAAGCAGATCGCCGTCGACGGCACGCGCCTGGTCATGGAGTACGCGGAGAAGCTGCTGGGCCCGGAGACGAACTTCGGCTACCAGTACAGCCCCGAGATCTTCACGGACACCGAGCTGGAGTTCGCCCTGGAGGTCTGCGAGGCCGTCATGGACGTCTACCAGCCGGGCCCGGACCGCGAGATCATCCTCAACCTGCCCGCCACGGTGGAGCGTTCGACGCCGTCCACGCACGCGGACCGCTTCGAGTGGATGTCGCGCAACCTGTCGCGCCGCGAGTACGTCTGCCTGTCCATCCACCCGCACAACGACCGCGGCACCGCCGTCGCCGCCGCCGAGCTGGGCGTCATGGCCGGCGGCGACCGCGTCGAGGGCTGCCTGTTCGGGCAGGGCGAGCGCACCGGCAACGTCGACCTGGTCACCCTGGGCATGAACCTGTTCTCCCAGGGCGTCGACCCGCAGATCGACTTCTCCGACATCGACGAGATCCGTCGTACGTGGGAGTACTGCAACCAGATGGAGGTCCACCCGCGCCACCCGTACGTGGGCGACCTGGTCTACACGTCCTTCTCCGGCTCCCACCAGGACGCCATCAAGAAGGGCTTCGACGCGATGGAGGCCGACGCGGCCGCCAAGGGCGTCACCGTCGACGACATCGAGTGGGCGGTCCCGTACCTGCCGATCGACCCGAAGGACGTCGGCCGCTCCTACGAGGCCGTCATCCGCGTCAACTCGCAGTCCGGCAAGGGCGGTATCGCGTACGTCCTGAAGGACGGGCACAACCTGGACCTGCCGCGCCGTATGCAGGTCGAGTTCTCCAAGGTCATCCAGGCGAAGACGGACGCCGAGGGCGGCGAGGTCACGCCGAAGGACATCTGGAGCGTCTTCCAGGACGAGTACCTGCCCAACCCCGAGAACCCGTGGGGCCGCATCCAGGTCAAGACGGGCCAGACCACGACCGACACGGACGGCGTGGACACGCTGACCGTCGAGGCCGAGGTGGACGGCGAGGAGCGGGTCCTGGTCGGCACCGGCAACGGTCCGATCTCCGCGTTCTTCCACGCCCTCCAGGGCATCGGCGTCGACGCCCGGCTGCTGGACTACCAGGAGCACACGATGAGCGAGGGCGCGTCCGCCGTCGCCGCCTCGTACATCGAGGTGGCCATCGGGGACAAGGTTCTGTGGGGCATCGGCATCGATGCGAACACGACACGTGCGTCGCTGAAGGCGGTCGTCTCGGCGGTCAACCGCGCGAGCCGCTGACGCAGTTGAGCTGCGGTTTTCCGGCCCCGTGCACCTTTTGTGGGTGCGCGGGGCCGCGTCGTGTACCGGCCAGGAACGAGAAGTTCCGTGACCTCGGCGTGACCAAGGTACTGACGCCGCATCAACAATGTGGCTAACATCACGCCAACGCCGCGATGATGCGGCGCCACGACGGGAGGTGTGCGACGTGCTGCCGAATCAGGGACGCATGGGACGGACCGGGCTCTCGCGGGTGTTCGGGGTGCACACCACATGGACCACCGTGGGCGACGGCGAGTTCTTCTGCCCGAGTTGCGGCGGCGATCGCAATTACCAACGGCGCACCGGGCGGCGCAGGTTGGTCCTGCTCGGCGTGCCGGTCGTGCCGCGCGGGCAGGCGGGGCCCGTCGTCGAATGCGCGGCCTGCGAGGGCCGGTTCGGCACGGACGCCCTCGACCACCCCACCACCCACCGCTTCTCCGCGATGCTGCGGGACGCCGTGCACACCGTGGTGCTGGCCGTGCTCGCGGGCGGCGGGACGTCGCCGCAGGCGCTCGAATGCGCGGTGGGGGTGTTGCGGGAGGCCGGGTTCGAGGACACCTGCGAGGAGCAACTCGCGGCGCTCGTCGATGCGTTGATGACCGATGCGGGGCGGGTGGCCGAGCAGTGCGGGGCGGGGGCCGGGCTCGCGATCGAGCTCCACGAGGCGCTCGACCCGCTCGCCCCTCATCTCGCCCCGGCGGGGCGGGAATCGATTCTGCTCCAGGGAGCGCGGATTGCTCTCGCGGACGGGGTGTATGCCGTGGGGGAGCGGGATGTGCTCGGCACGGTGGGGGCGGCGCTCACCCTGTGCACGGACGAGGTGAGCGCCCTCCTCGTCGCGGCGGCCCGCACCCCGAGCTGACCGCACCGCCCCGGTGCCGGTTGGGCACATCGAGCCCTTGCGTCGGCCTTCCTGGCGGCCGGGCTCTTTCTTCGGGCCTCGGCGCCGGTTGGGCCCTTCAAGCCCCTGCGGCGATTGAGCAGCGGGGTCTGGGGCAGAGCCCCAGCGGCGCCGCGCGCCTCACGCCTCGGGGCTCCGCCCCGGACCCCGCTCCTCAAACGCCGGAGGGGCTTGAAGGGGGTGGTTGCAGCGGTAGGTGTGGCCGGACGTCGTCTCCGGGGGCGGCAGCGTGGTGGCGCAGAGGTCGGTCGCGCGCCAGCATCTCGTGCGGAAGGGGCAGCCGGACGGCGGATGCGTGGCGGAGGGGACCGGGCCCGAGAGCGGGATCGGGTCGAGGGGGGCCAGGAGGCCGGGGGTCGCCGAGAAGAGGGCGCGCGTGTAGGGGTGGCGGGAGCCGGCGAGGACCGAGTCCGCCGGGGACTCCTCCACGATCCGCCCCAGGTACATCGTGATCACCCGGTCACTCATCCTCCGCACCGTCTGAATGTCGTGCGACACGAAGACGAGCGCCAGGCCCAGGCGGTCCTTCAGGTCCAGGAGAAGGTTGAGGATCTGCGCGCGGACGGAGACGTCCAGCGCGCTGGTGGGCTCGTCGGCGACGACGAGGGACGGTTCCAGGGCCAGGGCGCGGGCGATCGCCACCCGCTGGCGCTGGCCTCCGGAGAGCTGACCGGGCAGGACGTCGGCCAGGGCCTTCGGCAGGCCGACCAGGCCCAGCAACTCCCGTACCCGCGCGTCCCGTTCCGCCGGTGTCCCGCTGCCGTGCACGTCCATCGGGTCCCGCACCGTGCGGTGCACCGTCAGACGGCGGTTCAGGGCCGTCGCCGGATCCTGGAAGATCATGCCGACGCCCGTCCCGAGCACCGTCCGGCGCCGCGCGGGCGCCATCGTCCACAGGTCGGCGCCGCCGTACGTGACCGTGCCGGCGGTCGGACGCTCCACGCCCACCAGGACCTTCGCCAGCGTCGTCTTGCCGCAGCCGGACTCGCCGACCACGCCCACCGTCTCACCGGGCGCCACCGTCAGGTCGGCGGCGGTGAGGGCGTACACCCGGTCGCGGGAGAACAGGCCGCCGGTGCGGGCCTTGTGCACCACGTGCACGTTCGCCAACTCCACTATCGGTCGCATCACTTGGTCTCCCTATGCGGGGTGGTGGCATGCCGTGGCGTGGTCCGCCGTGCCCACCAGTGCCGGGCGGTCCGCGCGGCACACCCGCGTCGCCAGCGGGCAGCGGTCCGCGAAGCGGCAGCCGGCCGGGAAGTCCGCGGGGGAGGGGACCACGCCCTTGATCTGTGTGAGGCGGTCCGCCGCCGCCTCCAGGGACAGCACCGAGCCCAGCAGCCCGCGCGTGTAGTGGTGGGCCGGGGCGCCGACCAGGTCCGCCGTCACGGCCGTCTCCACGATCCGGCCGCCGTACATGACGACGATGCGGTCGGTGACGTCCGCGATCAGCGCCAGGTCGTGCGAGACGAGGACGAGGGCGAAGCCGAGTTCCGCGCGCAGCCGCAGCAGCAGCTCGATCACCTGCGCCTGGACCGTCACGTCGAGCGCCGTCGTCGGCTCGTCCGCGACGATCAGCTTCGGGTCCCGGGACAGCGCCATGGCGATCAGGACGCGCTGGCGCTGGCCGCCGGAGAGTTCGTGCGGATAGCTGCGCAGCGTGCGGCCCGGGTCGAGGCCGACCAGACCGAGGAGTTCGGCCGGGGTGCGGCGGCCGCCCCGGCGGACCACCTGCTTGAGCTGCGCCCGCACCGTCATCGCCGGGTTCAGGGACGACAGGGCGTCCTGGTAGATCATCGCCATCTCGTGGCCGAGGAGCCGGCGGCGCGCCCTCATCGGCAGGCCCGTCAACTCCCGCCCGCCGAAGGTGATCCGGCCCCGTACACGCGCGCCCTTCGGCGCCAGGCCCATCACCGTCAGCGCCGTCAGCGACTTGCCGCAGCCCGACTCGCCGACCAGGCCGAGGACTTCGCCGGGGCGCACCTCGAAGTCGACGCCGTCGACGATGTCCACGCCCCGGTGCCGGTCGTCGAAGCCGATGGACAGGCCGCTCACCGAGAGCACCGGGGGCCCGGTCGGGCGGGGGCGGGCCCGCGCGCGCAGCCGGGTCGCAGCCTCCGGCAGGCCCGGGAGTTCCAGGACCCGGCCGGTGCCGGGGGCCGGGGCCTCCAGGCGGTCGGCCTCCCGCGTCGTGACGTCACGGGCGACCGGCGCCGCCCACGCGTCGGAGACGCCCTCGCTGAGGATGTTCAGGGACAGCACGGTGATCAGCATCAGCAGGCCGGGGAAGACCGTCGCCCACCAGCCGCCGATCAGCACCATGTTCTTGCCGTCGGCGATGACCGAGCCCCACGACGGGTCCGGCGGGCGGACGCCCGCGCCGATGAACGACAGCGAGGCCTCGAACACGATGGCCTCCGCGACCTGCACCGTGCAGAACACCAGGATCGGCGCCGCGCAGTTGACCGCGACGTGCCGCCACACGATGTGCGGGGTGCGGGCGCCGATGACGCGCTCCGCGGTGACGTAGTCCTCGCCGTACTGGTCGAGCACGTTGGCCCGCACCACCCGGGCGATCGGCGGGGTGTAGAGGAACGCGATGGCGCAGATCAGCACCGGGACGCTGCCGCCGAACACGGCGACGAGGACGGCCGCGAGCGCCACCCCCGGGAACGCCATGATCACGTCGAGGGCGCGCATCACCGTCTCGTCCGCCGCCTTGCGCGACGTCGCGGCGAAGGCGCCGAGCAGTGCCCCGGCGACCAGGCCGAGCGCGGTGGCGCCGAGCCCGATGACGAGCGACCAACGGGCCCCGTACATCAGCCTGCTGAGGATGTCGCGGCCCAGGCTGTCCTGGCCCATCCAGTGCGCGGCGGACGGATGACCGGTCCCGTCGACCTGCGCCGTCTGTTCCAGCGGGTCGTGCGGGGCGAGCAGCGGGGCGAACACGGCCATCAGCGCGACGGCGACGATCAGGGCGAGGGCGACGCGGGACAGTAGGGGCAGCCGCTTCAGGCCGCGCAGCCGCAGGCCCGGCCGGGAGAGACGGTCCGCGAGCTTCTTGCGGCCCAAGAGCGTCACGAGCATCAGGCGGAGCTCCTCAGGCGCGGGTTGACCAGGAGGTAGAGGACGTCGATGACGAGGTTGACGAGGACGAAGGCGATGGCCACGGTGATCACCA
The DNA here is from genome assembly GCF_054724165.1 of Streptomyces sp. BYX5S. NCBI lineage: Bacteria > Bacillati > Actinomycetota > Actinomycetes > Kitasatosporales > Streptomycetaceae > Streptomyces > Streptomyces sp. BYX5S. Next base: position 1,307,709 of record NZ_CM138829.1, read on the forward strand.
CGCCCTGCACCACGGCCGGGTCGCCGTTCTTCACGGCGTTGATCATCAGGGTGCCCATGCCGGGCAGCGCGAAGACCGTCTCCAGGACCACGGCGCCGCCCAGCAGATAGCCGACCTTCAGGCCGAGGACGGTGAGCGGGTTGATGAGCGCGTTGCGCAGGACGTTGCGGCCGACCACGACGGACGGTGGCAGGCCGTTGCCGATGGCGGTGCGCACGTAGTCCTTGTCCAGCTCCTCGACCATCGCCGTGCGCACGATGCGGGTGAGGGTGGCCGCGACCGGGAGGGACAGCGCCAGGGCCGGCAGCGCCATCGTGCGCAGCCAGCCGCCGAGCGAGTCGTTGGGATTGACGTAACCGCTGGTCGGGAACCAGCCGAAGTCGACCGCCAGGTACTGGATGAGGAGCAGCGCCACCCAGAAGCTGGGGGCCGCGACGCCGATCAGGGAGACGACGCGGATTAGCTGGTCGGGCAGCCGGTCCCGGTAGCTGGCCGCCGTGACCCCGCCGATCAGGCCCAGCACGACGGCGAGGGCCAGGCCGAGCAGGGTCAGCTGCATGGTCAGGGGCAGCGCGGTCGCCACCTGGTCGAGCACGGGCCCGTTGTTGAGGACGCTGGTGCCCATGTCGCCCCGCAGCAGCTGCCCTACAAAGGCGAAGTAGCGCAGCAGCAGGGGATCGTTGAGGCCGTTCTCCTCGCGGAACTCGTGCAGTTGCTCGTCGGTCGGGTTGGTGCCCTGGAAGTGCGCCGACGCCGGGTCGACGTCCGAGAACCTCATCACGAGGAACACGAACAGCACGATGCCGAGCAGCAGCGGCACGAGCAGCGCGATGCGGCGGGCGAGGATCCTGGCGATCTGGACCACGTCTGTACGCTCCTGCCCCCTCGGGCCCGGGTCCCCTAGACCCGCTTGGCCTTGAGGACGTTGATGCCGGGATAGGGCAGGGCCGGGACGCCGGTGACCTTGTCGGGGTCCCAGGCGGTCATCAGCTCGGTGTGCACGACCGGGTAAATCACCGCGTTCTCGGCGACGACGTCGATGTACTCCTGCGTCATCTCCTTCTTCTTCGCCTGGTCGGGCTCCTTGGTGGCCGCGTCCATGAGCTTGAAGAGGTTCTTCGCCTCGGAGGTGTCCGACCAGCGGGAGTAGCGCTCCATCCACAGGCCGGTCGGCGTGTAGTTGTAGCGCATGATCAGGTCCGCGTCGACGCCGAACTGGCCCGGGTTGGCGGCCGAGGCAACGACCTGGAAGTCGTACTTCTGGTCGAGCTTGGTGAACAGGGCGGAGGTCTCCTGCGGGTTGAGCGTGGTCTCGACGCCGATCGCGTCCCAGGACGCCTTGATGGTCGGCAGGCAATCCGCGACCCAGCTGACCGTGGACGCCATGAGCGTGACCTTCAGTCCGCTGACCCCGGCCTCCTTCAGGAGCGCCTTCGCCTTGGCGGGGTCGTGGCCGTAGACGGGCTTCGCCGGGCGGAAGGTGGGGTTGCCCTCGTCGAGGAAGGAGCGGGCCGCCTTGCCGTGCCCCTTGAGGGCGGTGTCGATCAGCTTCTTCCTGTCGATCGCGTAGTGCAGCGCCTGCCGCACGCGGACGTCGTCGAACGGCTTGTGGTCGGTGTTGAAGAGCAGGAAGAGATGGTTCATCCCCGCCCCGCCCTCGACGGTGAGCCCGCCGCTGTCCAGCGTGGTGATGTTGGCGTACGGGATGTTGTCGGAGACCTGGGCCTCGGCGCCGCCGCCGGAGACCTTCGCGACGCGGGCGGCGGCGTCCACGATGGACAGCCAGTTCATCTTCGTGAAGTTCGCCTCGCGGGGGCCGTTGTAGTCCTTGAACGCTTCGAACGTCGTGTTGGACAGCGGCTGGTTCGAGACCATCCGGTACGGGCCCGAGCCGACGACCGCCTCCGGCTTGCCCGAGTCGAGGTCCTTGAGGCCGCCGGGGGAGCCGAGCAGGTGCTTCGGCAGGATCTTCGCGAGGCCGAGGCGGGCGGCGCCCTCCGGGAACGGGAACTTCAGCACCAGGTCGACGCGGTCGTCGCCGGTCTTCCTGACCTCCTTCAGCCAGGACTGGAAGAAGCTCCCGATGAGCGTCGTCGTCTTCGTGTCGAGCGCCCGCTCGAAACTGAAGACCACGTCGTCGGCGGTGACCGGTTTCCCGTCGTGCCACGTCGCGCCGGAACGCAGCGTGAAGGACCATGTGGTGGCCTTCAGGTCCTTCGGAATCCCGGTGGCGAGCGCGGCGTACGGTTCGCGGCTGACCGGGTCGGTGTCGAGCAGCCCCTCGAAGATGTGGTGGTTGGCCGCCATGGAGAACGCCGACGCGGTGAGCGCCGGGTCCCAGCTCTGGTCGTTGCCGTAGCCGATGACGGCGGTCAGCGCCCCGGAACCGCCCTTGCCTCCCTTCTCGCCCGTGTCGTTCGTGGACTTCGGCCCCGACGAACAGGCCGACAGGGAGGCGGAGACAGCGGCGGCCGCGCCGAGCGCGCCGGTGTATTTGAGGAAGGTACGGCGGCCGGTCGAAACGTGGTCGCTCATGTGCAGCCTCCAACAAGGGAACCAAGGGGAGTGCGGGAAGAGCAAGAGATCCAACGTCCTACGTCTGTCAGCGACGTGACCATAAGAGGGGGCCGGGGACCGGTCAAGAGATCGCGCGCACATGCGCGCCTACAGGGGCGCAGACATGCCCAGGTGGCAGCGCTTACGATGCGGCGCATGTCGGACGAGCCACGCAGTACCGTCGTGCGTCACCCGCGCGTCAACAGCCAAGTCCAGCGAGCGGTCATGGAGTTGATCCTCGACGCCGGGCTGCGGCCGGGCGAAGTGCTGCCCACGGAGACGGAGTTGATGGCGGAGCTGGGCGTCAGCCGGAACTCCGTGCGGGAGGCGCTCAAGGGGCTCCAGGCCCTGGACATCGTGGAGATCCGGCACGGCCACGGCACGTACGTCGGCCAGGCCTCGCTGGGGCCGCTGGCGGACGGGCTGACGTTCCGGACGCTGGTGCGGCCGTCGCACGACGCGCACGGGCTCGCCGAGATCCTCCAGGTCCGGGAGATCCTGGAGGAGGGGCTCATCCGGCGGGTCGCGGAGGGGCCGCCGGCCGCGGAGGTGCTCGACCGGCTGGACGCGATCGTGGCGAGGATGGCGGAGGCGGGGGCGGTGGACGAGCCGTTCGCGGATCTGGACCGGGAGTTCCACGAGACGCTGTACGGGGCGCTGGGCAATGAGCTGATACCGCAGTTGCTCGGGGCGTTCTGGAATGTGTTCGACCGGGTGGCCGGGGTGCGGAAGTGGTCGAGTGATCCGGCGCCGGGGGTGACGGTCGATCGGCATCGGGCGATTGTGGATGCGTTGCGGGTGGGGGATGCGGGGGCGGCGCAGGAGGCGATGGCGACGCACTTCCGGGGGATTGAGGCGAGGGCGGAGCGGGAGACGCGGGGGGTTGAGTGACCCGGGCGGGGTCGGGCCCGGCGTTTGCGGGGCGCCGCACCGCCGGGGCTCTGCCCCGGACCCCGCTGCTCAATCGCCGCAGGGGCTTGAATTGGCTGACGGTCGCCGAGGGGTCAAGGCGTGGTCAGGCAGTAGGTGATGGCTTCGGGGGGTGGGGTGGTGAGGCCGTGGGTGAATTCGGTGTCGTAGGCCGTGTCACCCAGTGATTCACGGCTCAGGCGCTCCGTTTCCGCACGCGCCGCCATCAGATCCGCCCCACCCATCTGCGGCGCACCCAGCGTCTGCCACAACTGGTGGGCGATACCGAGCAGCCGCGCCCCGCGGGCGGACTCACCGGCGAACGTGACCGCGATGGCCAGCGCGTCGACCGCCGACGCGAGCCCGAGGCTGTCCCGCAGGAGCGCCTTGTCGGCGACGGCCTCCCGAGCATGGGCCGCGGCCTCCGCAAGCCGCCCGGCCCCCACCGCCGCATGCGCCCGCACGAACGCGACGTACCCCCGCGCCCACCGGTCCTGGCGCACCTCGCACTCCGCCGTGACCTCCGCCGCCACCGCCTCGCAGGCCGCGAACTCGCCGCGCGCCACATGTACGTACGCCCGGCACATCCGCATCATGAACCACCCCACCGGGTACGCCCCCGGGGTCGCGGGACCACACGTGGCGAGCGGCGCGTCGAGGACCTCCGCCGCCCGGTCCTGGTCGCCCCCGAGCGTCAGCGGCGCACTCTCCACGTACGCGAACGCCGCCCGCGCCGTGGGATCCGCCGCCCGCTCGGGACACCCCCGCAACTCGGCGGCCAGCCGCCCGCACCGCACCAGGTCGCCCAGCGCCACGCATGCCATCGCCCGCGCCCACAGCGCCTTCGTCCGCGCGGGGCCGGGCGCAGTCTCGCGCTCCAGGGCCGCGTCCAGGTAGAGCGCGCCCTCGCGGGCGAACCCGAAGGCGTACCACATCATCCACAGCGCCCCGCTCATCCCCATGACCGCGTCGAACTCCTTCGAGGTGAGGCAGAAGTCCAGCGCGGTACGGAAGTTGGCGTGTTCGGCGACGAGCCGCCGGTACCAGTCGACCTGGTCCGGGCCGATCCACTCCGCGTCCGCGCGGCGCGCCATCGCGGCGTAGAAGTCGCGGTGCCGGCGCCGCGTGCCGACCTCCTCGCCGAGTTCGGCGAGCCACCGCGCCCCGTACTCGGCGACGGTGTCGAGCATCCCGAAGCGGTCGTCCGGCAGGCGCAGCACCAGGGACTTGGCGACGAGCCCGTCGAGCACCGCCCCCACGTGGTCCTCCGCCAGCGGCCCGCCGCCGCCCACGGCCCGCGCGCCCGCGAGGTCGAAGCCGCCGGTGAAGACGGACAGGCGGGCCCACAGCAACCGCTCCAGCGGCGTGCACAGTTCGTGGCTCCAGCCGATGGTGGTGCGCAGGGTGCGGTGCCGGGGGAGGGCGGCACCGCCCCCCGCGCCGGGCGGCTCGGCCAGGTCCTCGAAGCGATGCCGCAGCCGCTCGTTCAGATGCCCCACCGACTGCCGTGGCAGGTCGGCGAGGTGCGCCGCCGCCAGCTCGACCGCCAGCGGGATCCCGTCCAGGCGACGGCAGACCGCCGCCGCCTCGACCCGCTCCTCCTCGGTGAGCGTGAACCCCGGCACCCGCGCCGCGGCCCGCTCGGCGAACAGCTCCACCGCGTCGCCCGGTACGCACGCCACCGGTGCGCCGGGGGAGCGCGGCGGCTCCGGCACCGGCAGCGGCGCCACGGCGAACATCCGCTCGTCGACGACGTCCAGCGGCTGCCGGCTCGTCGCGAGAATCCGCAACCCGGGCGCGGCTTCCAGGAGTTGGACGGCCATGCGGGCGCACCGCTCGGCGAGGTGCTCGCACGAGTCGAGTACGAGCAGCAGCTCCTTGCCGGCCAGCCACTCGGCGACCACCGACTCCGGCTTGCGCGGCGACGGGTCCGCGAGCCCGAGCTCCTCCAGCACGACGTGCCACAGCAGGGCGGGCTCCCGCAGCGGCGCCAACGGCACGAACCGCGCGCCGTCCGCGAGCGCGGGCGCGGCCCGCTCGGCGGCCCGCAGCGCCAGCCGTGACTTCCCCACGCCCCCGACCCCGGTCAGCGTCACCAGCCGGTGCTGGGCCAACATGGCTTCCAGCGCCGCCAGTTCGTGCACCCGCCCGACAAGGCTCGTCCGCTCGGCGGGCAGCGTCTTCCTCGTCGGCATGGCGTTCTCCGTCCCTTTCGTGCCCTCTGTCGGACGTTCGGCAGTCTGCACCCGTACGGGGCCCCGCCCCCGTCGATGACACAAGCTGAGCGCTTTTCCCGACCAGCTCCGATGACATGGGCATATTCCGGAAGCAGCCCGTCACTCCCGCTCAGCAACCGGCGAAGTCCGTACAACGTGCCCTGCCGCGCCGTGACCGTGGCCATAGTGAGCCCTTCGCCCTGGCGGGGAGCGAGAGGCGGGAGGCCCGCGTGACGATGCGGGAGACGGGACCACGGCGGCGGTTGCGCCGCGCCGTGGAACTGGCGGTGCCGCTGACGGCCAGTTCCACGCTGGCCGCCCTCGGTTTCCTGGAGGCCGGGTGGGGTCCCGCCGTCGCCGCGCTCCTCGTCGGCCCGCTCCTCGCCTGCCTGCGCCTCGACGCGATCCGCACCCTGGCCACCCTCTGCTGGAGCGCCCTGCTCGCCCTCGCGTCCGGCACGGCAGGACCGTGGCCGCTGGGCCGCCCGTACGCCGTCGAGTACGCCGCGCTCCTCGTCGGCGGCGCCGTGGCGGTCCGCGTCGCCGCCCGCGCCACGTCGAACGCGACGGCCCTCGCCCGCGCCACGGAGGCCGCCCGCGTCGCCCAGGCCGCGATCCTGCGCCCCGTCTCCACCCGGGTCGGCGGCATCGACGTGTGCACGCGCCACCACTGCCCCGTACGGGAGTCGTCCCTCGGCGGCGACGTGTACGACGTGGCGCTGACGCCGTTCGGACCGCGGGTCTTCATCGCTGACGTCCGCGGGCACGGCCTGGAGGAGATGCGGGTGTCGGCGGCGGCCGTCGGGGCGTTCCGCGACCTCGCGTACACCGTGACCGAACTGGGCGAACTCGTCCGTGAGTTGAACGTCGTCCTCGCCGACCACCTCGGTCCCGAGGACTTCGTCACCGCCGTGTTCGCCGAGTTCGGCCCCGGTGAGCTGCGCATGGTCAACTGCGGGCATCCGGCTCCGCTGCGGATCGGCACGCAGGTGAAGTTCCTCGAACCGGCGCAGGCGTCAACGCCGTTGGGCCTCGACCCGGCGCCCGAGCAGCGTCTCTTCTGGTTGCAGCCCGGCGACCGCGTCCTCTTCTACACGGACGGCCTCGTGGAGGCGCGGGACGCCTCCGGCGCGGACTACCCGCTCGCGGACCGCGCCGACCGGGTCCTCGCGGCGCTCCTGCCGGACGAGGCGCTGGACGCGCTCTACGCGGACGTCACGTCGTACGCGGCCGCGCCCCTCACGGACGACGTGGCGCTCGTCCTGTGCGAGCAGACGGAGTCGCCCCTCACCCTCCCGACGTGGCCCCAGCCACGAACGCGCTCCACGCACGGGCACCAATGACGACGACGTCCCCGTCCGCGACCTTGGAATCCCGCACGGGCACGACCCCGTAAACCCCGTCCCCGACTTCGAGGCAGTCGCCACCTTGACCGTTGCTGTAACTGCTCTTGCGCCAGCGGGCGGCGCCGACGAAGTCGTGGGCGACCTCGACGCAGGACTCGCCGCCGTCACCGCCGCTGTAACTGCTCTTTCGCCAGCGTGCGTTGCTCAGATCGTGCGCGCGCATGTCTCGAATTCCCTTGCCGCCGATTCGATCAGGGTGAGGGACGCCTCCTGCGGCAGCGCGGCGACCCTGAGCAGATCGTAGTGCGCCTGCGTGCGCTTCACGACGGCTGGATCGTCCAGCAAGTTGCCCGTCAACACGCCCTCTGTATAGACGGCCGGTGGGGCGTCGTCGAACTCCATCAGCGTCATCATCTTGCCCATGGCGGGGTGGGCCCCTGCAGCGAAGGGCAGGACGTGGACCATCGCGCTTCGGTTGCGGATGGTGTCCGCAACCGCGGCCAACTGGTGGGCCATGGTGGTGGGCCCGCCCACCGGGATGCGGAGCACCGCCTCGTGCAGGATCGCCCAATACAGGGGACGTGTGGCGTCCGCCAGGACCTCGGCGCGGTCCATGCGGGCCTGCACCATCTCCTCGACGTACTCCTCCGCAGCGAGCGGGTTGCTGGCGAAGTAGATAGCCCTCGCATAGGCAGGCGTCTGCAGGAGTCCGGGCACGACGGCCGGCGCGTAGTCGCAAATCTTGGTGGCCGACCGTTCCAGATCCGCGACGTGCGCGAAGTAGTCCGCGTACCGCTGGTCGCGAATGAGACTGCGCCACATCCGCTCGAAAATACCGTCGGTTCGCAGCGCCTCGTCAATCCTCTGGGCTACATCCAACTGCGGCTTGCGAATTGCCTGTTCGAACTGGCCGATGTACCCACCGGAAACGAATACCCGTATCCCCAACTCCACTTGGGTGAGACCCGCATCCTCCCGGCGCCGCTTCAGCTCCACTCCGAAGAACTCCCACGCCGCCTGGCGCGAACCCTTGGCCATGGCCAACCCCCAAGTCAAGCCCCGCAGTTGTAGTGCGCAGACCTCTCCCCACTGTAGGGACGGAACGCCACCGTGGAGGCACAAAGCGTGAAAACGAATCGGGAAGGGGAGCCACGTGAGGGACCAGAAGGGGCATGCCGAGGCGTGCGTAGTGGAGGCGGAGGAAACTGTGGAGAATTTGCGAGCCGCACTCATGACGGCAGGAATTGTGCTGCCGTCGCTCGGCCTCGACCAAGGGTCAATCGCGAGAACCGCCCCGTGTCCCTTGGTGGAATTGGGACGTTGTCCGGTTGACGCGGCGGCGCGGCTCGCCGCCGTACTCCTCGCAGGGTCGGACGACAGGAGCGCCACACCATGAAACCGCCGATCGGTTCGTACGCGCTCGACACGAGCACGGGTCAGGTGGGACGAGTGATGGGGCACGAGGGACCGTACGTTCAGCTGCGCCCCTTCGGGGGTGGGCGCGAGTGGGACTGCCCGCCGGAGGTGCTGCGGGTGGCGACGACGACGGAGCGGGTGCGGGCCGCGACGGCGTACGAGAACAGAAGAAGCCGCGGTGAGGTGCCCTAGCTCCCAGGGCATGTGGTGCGGATCACGGGCTGCGCGGGCCGTACCCGGCGGGAGTCGTCGCGGTCCGTGACCGTCGTGGACCTGAGCGCGAAACCGCCGGGCGCGGTCCGGAGTAAGGGACAATGACGCCATGAGTCTGTTCCGCGACGAGGGCATCGGGCCGCGCCCGCCGAAGGTGGCCGCGCGATGAGCCTCTACCGCGACGACGGGATCGTGCTGCGGACCCAGAAGCTCGGCGAGGCCGACCGCATCATCACGCTGCTCACCCGCAACCACGGACGGGTGCGCGCCGTCGCCCGGGGCGTGCGCCGCACCAAGTCGAAGTTCGGGGCCCGGCTCGAACCGTTCTCCCACGTCGACGTGCAGTTCTTCGCCCGCGGCAGCGAGCTGATCGGGCGCGGGCTGCCGCTGTGCACGCAGAGCGAGACCATCGCCGCGTACGGCGGCGGCATCGTCACCGACTACGGCCGGTACACCGCCGGAACCGCCATGCTGGAGACGGCGGAACGGTTCACCGACCACGAGGGCGAGCCGGCCGTCCAGCAGTACCTGCTGCTCGTCGGGGCCCTGCGCACCCTCGCCCGCGGCGAGCACGCCTCCTCGCTCGTCCTCGACGCCTTCCTGCTCCGTTCCCTCGCCGTCAACGGCTACGCGCCCAGCTTCGGCGACTGCGCCAAGTGCGGAATGCCCGGTCCCAACCGGTTCTTCTCCGTCGGCGCCGGCGGCTCGGTTTGCGTCGACTGCCGGGTACCGGGCAGCGTCGTACCCTCACCGCAGGCCCTCGTCCTGCTCGGTGCGCTGCTCACGGGAGACTGGGAGACGGCGGACACGTGCGAGGCGCGGTTCGTGAGGGAGGGCAGCGGGCTGGTGTCGGCGTACCTGCACTGGCATCTGGAGCGCGGACTGCGCTCGCTGCGTTACGTAGAGAAAAGTTGAGCTAGGGGAGAGGCCCGGAACATGGCACGTCGCGGAATCCTCGGACGGAACCGCCGTGAGTACACGACGCCCGAACCGCACCCGTCGGGCGCGCGGCCGCCGAAGATCCCCGGCGAGCTGGTGCCCCAGCACGTGGCGATCGTCATGGACGGCAACGGACGCTGGGCCAAGGACCGCGGGCTGCCGCGCACGGAGGGCCACAAGGTCGGCGCGGAGCGCGTCCTGGACGTGTTGCAGGGGGCGATCGAGATGGGCGTCGGCGCGATCTCGCTGTACGCCTTCTCCACGGAGAACTGGAAGCGGTCGCCCGACGAGGTGCGCTTCCTCATGAACTTCAACCGGGACTTCATCCGCAAGACCCGCGACCAGCTCGACGCGTTGGGCGTGCGGGTGCGGTGGGTGGGGCGGATGCCCAAGCTGTGGAAGTCGGTCGCCAAGGAGCTGGAGATCTCCCAGGAGCAGACCAAGGACAACGACAAGCTGACGCTGTACTTCTGCATGAACTACGGCGGGCGGGCCGAGATCGCGGACGCGGCGCAGGCGCTGGCGGAGGACGTCAAGGCGGGGCGGCTCGACCCCTCGAAGGTGAGCGAGAAGACGTTCGCGAAGTATCTCTACTACGCGGACATGCCGGACGTGGACCTGTTCCTGCGGCCCAGCGGGGAGCAGCGCACGTCCAACTATCTGCTGTGGCAGAGTGCGTACGCCGAGATGGTCTTCCAGGACGTGCTGTGGCCGGACTTCGACCGGCGTGACCTCTGGCGGGCGTGTGTCGAATACGCCTCCCGCGACCGCCGCTTCGGCGGCGCCACCCCGAACGAGGTCCTCCTCCGCAAGTAGGCCTCCGCCATCCCCTCCGGCGCCGGTTGAGCCATTCAAGCCCCTGCGGCGCCGGTTGAGCCATTTCAGCCCCTGCGGCGTTTGAGCAGCGGGGTCCGGGGCAGCGCCCCGGGGCTCCGCCCCGGACCCCGCTCCTCAATCGCCGGAGGGGCTTAAGTGGATCACCGGAGGGCTTAAGCGGCGCAGTCGGCGCAGGTGCCGAAGATTTCTACCGTGTGGGCCACGTTGACGTAGCCGTGCTCGGAGGCGATCGCCTCGGCCCACTTCTCGACCGCGGGACCCTCCACCTCCACCGCCTTGCCACAGACCCGGCACACCAGGTGGTGGTGGTGATCGCCCGTGGAGCAGCGGCGGTACACCGCCTCGCCCTCGGACGTGCGCAGGACGTCCACCTCACCGGCGTCGGCCAGGGACTGGAGCGTGCGGTACACCGTGGTCAGCCCGACGGAGTCCCCCTTGTGCTTGAGGACATCGTGGAGTTCCTGCGCACTGCGGAACTCGTCGACCTCGTCGAGCGCCGCCGCCACGGCCGCGCGCTGGCGGGTCGACCTGCCTCGAACCGGGGCTGCCACGGGTTCCTCCTCACATCCCTGCACGTACGTACGGCCGCCATTGTGCCAGGCTGCCGAGTGCCGGGGTCAGACCTTGGCCGCCGTGGCCTGCTCGGGGAGCACGCACTCGGCGGGATCGCCGGGCGGGGCCTGCGCCGCGCGGGCCCGGCGCCGGGCGAGCGGCTTCGCGAGCAGCGCGAGGACGATGAAGGCCGCGATGGTCAGGAGCACGATCGTCGCTCCGGGCGGTACGTCCTGGTAGTACGACGTGACGGTGCCGCCGAGCGTCACCGCGGTGCCGAGCGCCACGGCGATCACGAACGTCGCCTTGAAGCTGCGGGTCAGCTGCTGCGCGGCCGCCACCGGCACCACCATCAGCGCGGAGACCAGGAGCAGGCCGACGACGCGCATCGCGACGGTCACCGTCACCGCCGCCGTCACGGCGATCAGCAGGTTCAGGAAGCGCACTGGCAGGCCCGTCACCCGCGCGAACTCCTCGTCCTGGCTCACCGCGAACAGCTGCCGGCGCAGGCCCACGGTCACCACGACCACGAAGGCCGCGAGCAGGCAGATGGCGAGGACGTCGTCCTGCGACACCGTCGACAGCGAGCCGAAGAGGTACGAGTTCAGGTTGGCGTTGGAGCCGCCGGGCGCGAGGTTGATGAACATGACGCCGCCCGCCATGCCTCCGTAGAAGAGCATCGCGAGCGCGATGTCGCCGCGTGTCTTGCCGTACCAGCGGATCAGCTCCATGATCACGGCGCCGAGGACGGAGACCAGCGTCGCCATCCACACCGGTGAGGTGGAGAGCAGGAAGCCGAGGCCGACACCCGTCATCGCCACGTGGCCGATGCCGTCGCCCATCAGGGCCTGGCGGCGCTGGACGAGGTAGATGCCGACGGCCGGGGCCGTGATGCCGACGAGGACGGCGGCGAGCAGCGCCCGCCGCATGAAGTCGTAGGAGAGAAGTTCCATGAGTGTGTGGCCAGCCCTCTAGCTCAGCAGTCCGGTGCGGATCGGTTCGGCGTCCACGGGGGTGTGCGGGTGCACGTGGTCGTGGCCGGGCAGCGCGTGCTGGCCGACGGCCTTCGGCGGCGGGCCGTCGTGCAGCACGCAGCCGTCGCGCAGGACGACCGCGCGGTCGATGAGCGGCTCCAGCGGGCCCAGCTCGTGCAGCACGAGCAGGACGGAGGCGCCGGCCGCGACCTGCGTGCGCAGCGTCGCCGCGAGGATCTCCTGGCTGGCCAGGTCGACGCCCGCCATCGGCTCGTCCATGATCAGCAGCTCGGGTTCGGCGGCCAGGGCGCGCGCGATGAGCACACGCTGGTGCTGGCCGCCGGAGAGGGCGTCCACGGAGTCCTTGGCCCGGTCCGCCATCCCGACGAGCTCCAGGGCGCGGGTCACCGCGTCCCGGTCGGCCTTGCGCAGCACGCCGAAGCGGGCCCGCGACAGGCGCCCGGACGAGACGACCTCCGACACCGTCGCGGGCACGCCGCCCGCGGCCGTCGTGCGCTGCGGCACGTAGCCGACGCGCGCCCAGTGCCGGAAGCGCCGCCGCGGCGTCCCGAAGATCTCGATCTCGCCGCCGGTCACCGGCACCTGCCCGATGACGCTGCGTACGGCGGTGGACTTGCCGGAGCCGTTCGCGCCGAGCAGCGCGACGACCTCACCGCGGTGCACGGTGAGGTCGATGCCGCGAAGGACGGGGCGACCGCCGAGCTCGGCGGTCACCTTGCGCAGGGATATGACGGCTTCGCGTTCCGGACCGCCCAGGTCACCCATGTCGCCCTCTTTCGTGGTCACTTGGCGCCCAGTGCCTTCTGGAGCGCCGCCAGGTTCGACTCCATGACCGCGATGTAGTCGTCGCCCTTGGACTTCTTCGTGATGCCCTCGATCGGGTCGAGCACGTCGGTCTTGAGATCCGCGTCACCCGCGAGGGTCTTGGCCGTCTTGTCGCTGACCAGGGTCTCGTAGAACACGGTGTTGACGCCGTCGTGCTTCGCCGTCTTCTGGAGCTCCTTGACGCGGGCGGCGCTCGGCTCGCTCTCCGGGTCCAGGCCGTTGATGGCCTCCTCGGTGAGGCCGTAGCGCTCGGCGAGGTAGCCGAAGGCTGCGTGCGTGGTGATGAAGGTCGTGGACTCGGTGTCCTTGAGGCCTTCCTCGTACTTCGTGTTCAGCTCGTCGAGGTTCCCGACCAGGGTCTTGGTGTTCTTCTTGTAGTCCGCCGCGTGGTCCGGGTCGGCCTTCTCCAGGGCCTTGCCGACGCCCTCGGCGACCTCGGCGTACTTCACCGGGTCGAGCCAGATGTGCGGGTCGGCGGCGTCCTCGTCGTGGGTCTCCTCGCCGTGCCCGTGGTCGTGACCGTCCACCTCGTTGCCGTGCTTTTCGAGGGAGGTCAGGGAGGCCGCGTCGACCTTGGTCTTGATGCCGGACTGGTCGATGGCCTCGTCGACGGAGGGCTGGAGGCCCTTCAGGAAGACCGCGACGTCGGACTCCTCGAGCTGGGCGCGCTGCTTGGCGCTGACCTCCAGGTCGTGGGGCTCCTGGCCGGGCTCGGTCAGGTTCGTGACGTCGACGTGGTCGCCGCCGATCTCCTCGGCGAGGTACTGCATCGGGTAGAACGACGCGACGACGCTCAGCTTGCCGTCGCTGCCCTTGTCGTCGGCGGCGGAGCTGCCGCAAGCGGTCAGGGCGCCGAGACCGAGGGCGGTGACGGCGGCAACGGGTATCAGGCGGCGGGATCGTCGTACGTTCATGACAGTCATTTTCAACAAAAGTGGAAACGGTTGTCAACAAAGCCTTCGTCGAGGTCTTCGTCACGCTCGGTCCCACTCTGTCCCCGCGACCGATTTGGTTCGGGGGGCAGGCCCGCCGGTAACCTGAAGCATTCGCTCCCGGAGCGCGTATCCAGCGCGCTCACCGTCGTCGTAATGAAGAGAGCACCGTGGCCGCCGACAAGATCGACAGCATCGTCAGCCTCAGCAAGCGCCGTGGCTTCGTCTACCCCTGCAGCGAGATCTACGGTGGTCAGCGCGCCGCCTGGGATTACGGGCCGCTGGGCGTGGAGCTGAAGGAGAACCTCAAGCGCCAGTGGTGGCGCTACATGGTCACCTCGCGCGAGGACGTCGTCGGTATCGACTCGTCGGTGATCCTGGCGACCGAGGTCTGGCAGGCCTCCGGCCACGTCGCCACGTTCACCGACCCGCTCACCGAGTGCACCTCCTGTCACAAGCGGTACCGCGCGGACCACTTGGAGGAGGCGTACGAGGCGAAGAAGGGCCGTCTCCCCGAGAACGGCCTCGCCGACCTCAACTGCCCGAACTGCGGCACCAAGGGCGCCTTCACCGAGCCCAAGCAGTTCTCCGGCCTGCTCTCCACGCACCTCGGCCCGACGCAGGACAGTGGCTCCGTCGCCTACCTGCGCCCCGAGACCGCGCAGGGCATCTTCACCAACTTCAGCCAGGTGCAGACGACTTCGCGTCGCAAGCCGCCGTTCGGAATCGCCCAGATGGGCAAGTCCTTCCGCAACGAGATCACGCCCGGCAACTTCATCTTCCGCACCCGTGAGTTCGAGCAGATGGAGATGGAATTCTTCGTCAAGCCGGGCGAGGACGAGAAGTGGCAGGAGTACTGGATGGAGCAGCGCTGGAACTGGTACACGGGCCTCGGCCTCAGCGAGGAGAACATGCGCTGGTTCGAGCACCCGAAGGAGAAGCTCTCCCACTACTCCAAGCGCACCGCTGACATCGAGTACCGCTTCCAGTTCGGCGGCAGCGAGTGGGGCGAGCTGGAGGGCGTCGCCAACCGCACGGACTACGACCTGTCCGCGCACTCCAAGGCCTCCGGCCAGGACCTCTCCTACTTCGACCAGGAGAAGGGCGAGCGCTACACGCCGTACGTCATCGAGCCGGCGGCCGGTGTCGGCCGCGCGATGCTGGCGTTCATGCTCGACGCGTACGTCGAGGACGAGGCGCCCAACGCCAAGGGCAAGATGGAGAAGCGGACCGTCATGCGCTTCGACCACCGGATCGCTCCGGTGAAGGTCGCGGTGCTTCCGCTGTCCCGCAACCCGGAGCTGTCGCCCAAGGCGAAGGGGCTCGCGCAGGCGCTGCGGCAGAACTGGAACATCGACTTCGACGACGCGGGCGCCATCGGCCGTCGTTACCGTCGCCAGGACGAGATCGGTACGCCGTTCTGCGTCACGGTCGACTTCGACACCCTTGAGGACAACGCGGTGACCGTGCGGGAGCGCGACACCATGAAGCAGGAGCGGGTGTCGCTCGACCAGATCGAGGGGTACCTGGCGGCGCGGCTCGTCGGTTGCTGACCTGAGCGTTCGGGCCCGGCTCACCTGAGGGTGGGCCGGGCCCTTCCGCGTTTCCTGGCGCCGCGACGGTGTTGCGGTCCCGGGGCTCCGCCCCGGACCCCGCTCCTCAATCGCCGGAGGGGCTTGAGTGGTGGTGCAGTCCGCGCAGTACAAGGGTCACGACCGCGTCGAACGCGGCCTGTGCGTCCTCCCGGGCCCACTCCGGGGCGTACACGGGATCGTGGAAGTGTGCGGTCGCCTCGAAGACCGCGCGGGCCGTGGCCGGGACGTCATCGGCCTCGAACTCGCCCGCCTCCACGCCCTGTTGGAGGATTGACGTCAACTGGGCCGTCAGCTCGGCGATATGGGTGTCGACCACGCCGCCCTGCTCGTCCGTCAGGACGGAGTACGTGGCGAACAGCTCCGGGTCGTCGCCCGCCTTGTGGCGCTTGGCGTCGAAGAGGGTCGCCAGCCAGTGGCGGAGCTTGGTGGCCGCGGGCTCGTCGGCCGCGACGACCTCGGCGAGCCGCCCCGTCGTACGGTCCAGCCAGCGCTTGGTGACCGCGCCGCGCAGCTCCGCCTTCGTACGGAAGTGCCGGTACACCGAGCCGTGGCTGACCCCGAGGGCGCGGGCCACGTCGACGACGGTCGCCTTCGCGGGGCCGTGCCTGCGCAGCACCTCCTCGGTCGCGGCGAGGATGCGCTCGGGGGTCAGGGTCTCGGGGGCCATGGCTACGAAGTTACCCGGACGCTGATCAGCGCTCGCTGTCGAGGTGTGCCATCTGGGCCGCCGGGTAACGGTCGCCGGCCGCGGCGTCGGCGGGCACGGCCTCCTCGATGGCGGCGAGGTCGGCGGCGTCCAGTGTGACGTCGAGGGAGCCGAGGGCCTCGGTCAGGCGGTCGCGGCGGCGGGCGCCGACCAGCGGCACGATGTCCTCGCCGCGTGCGGCGACCCACGCGATGGCGATCTGCGCGACGCTCGCGCCCTTCCGCTCGGCGATCTTGCGCAGCTGCTCGACGAGGTCCAGGTTGTGCTGGAGGTTCTCGCCCTGGAAGCGCGGGCTGAAGGCCCGGAAGTCGCCCTCGCCGAGCTTGCGGTCCCGGGTGAAGTGGCCGGAGATCAGGCCGCGCGAGAGCACGCCGTACGCGGTGATGCCGATGCCCAGTTCGCGGGTGGTGGGGAGGATCGACTCCTCGATGCCGCGCGAGATGAGGGAGTACTCGATCTGGAGGTCGGAGATCGGCGCCGTGGCGGCCGCCCGGCGGATCGTCTCCGGGCCGACCTCCGACAGGCCGATGTGGCGCACGTACCCCTGCTCGACCAGTTCGGCGATGGCGCCGACCGTCTCCTCGATCGGCACCTCGGAGTCGAGGCGCGCGGGGCGGTAGACGTCGATGTGGTCGACGCCGAGGCGCTGAAGCGAGTACGCGGCGAAGTTCTTGACGGCCTCCGGGCGGGCGTCGTACCCGCTCCAGGCGCCGTCCGGGCCGCGCAGGGCGCCGAACTTCACGCTCACCAGCGCGTTCTCACGGGCTGCCGCGGGGGCCGCGCGCAGGGCCTCGCCGATCAGCATCTCGTTGTGACCCATCGCGTAGAAGTCGCCGGTGTCGAGGAGCGTGACCCCGGCGTCGAGCGCGGCGTGGATCGTGGCGATCGACTCGGCGCGGTCGGCCTCGCCGTAGAGCGCGGACATTCCCATGCAGCCGAGCCCGAGGGCCGCGGTGCGGGGGCCGGTGGTGCCGAGGGTGCGGGTGGGGAGGGCGGGGCGGGTCATGAAGGGCTCCTTCGGTGGGGTGTCTCCACCATGGCATGACAGCTGACAGATTTCAATATCTGTCAGCTGTCATCGTCGTTCGGCTAGGCTCCGCGCATGCTCGCCTTCCTGCTGTGCCTAGTGGTGTTCCTCGGGGCCTTCATCGGCCTGGTCATGCTGATCGGCTACGGCTGCCCGCGCCTCTTCACGCGGCGGGACTCCCTGCGTGGCGCGGCGGCGCTCGCGGGCGCCGCCGCGCTGGCGCTGTATCTGTGGGGCCTGCTCGGGGTGGTCGGAGCGGTGCTCACGGCCGAGGACGGCGGCACCGACTCGTCGCCGGTCATTCCGTGCCGCACCGGTGACATGGACCGCGACGTGCACATCGTCGACTACACGGTGCGCTACGTCCCGCTCGGCTTCGTCTGCGAGACGGACGACGGCCGGGCCCCGTACGCGACGAGCGACGTACCGGCCTACGTGAACCCGGGCGCGGCCCTGTTCGGACTGTTGGGCGTGGCCGGGGCGGTGGCCGTCGGGTATCGCGAGGAGTTCCGGGCGCGCAGGGCGTGACCTGGCGTCACGACCGGGTCGCGGCCTCCGTGATCGCGGCGTCCTCCGCGTCCTCCAGGCGCTCCGCCGTGCGGCGTGCCGTCTCCCGCGCCCAGCGGCCACTGGTCAGCGCGCCGAGCAGCAGGACCGCGAGGCCGCAGCCCGCGATGATCCACCAGCAGGAGCGGCTGGCCTCGACGAAGGCCTTCGCGTACGAGGATCCGGCGACGCCCGAGGCGAGGACCGCGCCGATCACCGCGACGCCGAGCGTCTGGCCGATCTGGCGGCTCGTGGAGGCGACCGCCGCCGCGACGCCCGCCTGGGCGCGCGGCATGCCGGAGACCGCGGTGTTGGTGATCGGGGCGTTCACGAAGCCGAAGCCGATGCCGAACAGGACGTAGCCGGCGAAGAGCGTGACGTTCGAGGTCTCCGCGTCGAACGCCGCGAACAGGACACCGCTCGCCGTCATCATCACGCCCGCCACGAGGAGCGGCAGGCGCGGCCCCCGGCTGCCGACGAGCCGTCCGGACAGCGGGGCGCACACCAGCGTCATCGCCGCCATCGGCAGCATCCACAGGCCCGCGTGCAGCGCGTCCAGGCCGCGTACGTCCTGGAGGTAGAGGGTGGACAGGAAGAGGAAGCCGCCGAGCGCCGCGAAGCCGCAGATCGCGATCACCGTCGCGCCGCTGAACGGCGCCGAACGGAAGAACCTCAGGTCGATGAGGGGTTCCTCGCGGCGCGGCTCGTACAGCAGGATGCCGATCAGGGACGCGGCCGCGACCGCCGCGAAGAGCAGGATCCGCGTCGAGGTCCAGCCCGCGTCGGGCGCCTCGATGATCGCGTACGTGAGCGAGCCCAGCAGCGCGATGATCAGCACCTGGCCGACCGGGTCGGGGCGGCGGGCCTTCGGGGCGCGCGACTCGGGGACGTAGCGGAGGGTGAGGAGCAGGGCGGCGAGGCCCACCGGCAGGTTGATCCAGAAGATCGAACGCCAGCCCACCGAGTCCACCAGCACCCCGCCGACCAGCGGCCCCGCCGCCATCGAGATACCGACGACGCCGCCCCACACCCCGATGGCGCGGGCCCGCTCGCGCGGGTCCGTGAAGGTGTTCGTGATGATCGACATCGCGACCGGGTTGAGCATCGAGCCGCCCACCGCCTGAAGCATCCGGAACGCGACCAGCCACTCCAGGGTCGGTGCGAGGGAGCAGGCGACGGAGGCGACCGTGAAGACGGTCAGGCCGACCGTGAAGACCTTGCGCCGTCCGATCCTGTCGGCCGTCGAGCCGGCGAGCATCAGCAGCGCGGCGAGGACGAGCGTGTAGGCGTCGATCGTCCACTGCATGCCCGACAGGGTGGCGTCGAAGTCCTTCGCCATGGAGGGGAGGGCGACGTTCAGGACGGTGTTGTCGAGGCTGACGATCAGCAGGCTCATGCAGCAGATCGCCAGGACGAGCATGCGCCTGCGGTGGGTCAGGGTCTGTCGTGCGTCGGGCATGTGTCCGACGGTAGCGGGGTCCCGTGCGGGGCGGGCGTGTGAGGTGGGCCCGGGGTGGCCCGGCCCGCCGCACCGCACGGGGCTCCGCCCCGGACCCCGCTCCTCAATCGCCGGAGGGGCTTGATTTGCCTCGGGTTCCGGTTCTCGGCTGCCGGAGGGGCTTGAGTGGGCCGGGCTCCGGGGCTCGGCCGGTGGGACGGGGAGGCGGGCGTGTGAGGGACAATGGGTGCTTGTCCCGTTCGTCGTCCGTCCCGGAGAGCCCGCGATGTCCGCTCTGACCATCGGCCCCCACCTCGTGCAGCCGCCCGTCGTCCTCGCCCCCATGGCGGGGATCACGAACGCGCCGTTCCGCACGCTGTGCCGGGAGTTCTCCGGCGGCAAGGGCCTGTTCGTGAGCGAGATGATCACGACGCGGGCGCTGGTCGAGCGCAACGAGAAGACCATGCAGCTGATCCACTTCGACGAGACCGAGAAGCCGCGGTCCATCCAGCTGTACGGGGTCGACCCCGCCACCGTCGGCAAGGCCGTCCGCATGATCGCGGAGGAGGATCTCGCCGACCACATCGACCTGAACTTCGGCTGCCCGGTCCCCAAGGTGACCCGCAAGGGCGGCGGGTCCGCGCTCCCGTACAAGCGCAACCTGCTGCGGGCGATCCTGAAGGAGGCCGTGTCGGGGGCCGGTGACCTGCCGGTCACCATGAAGATGCGCAAGGGCATCGACGACGACCACATCACGTTCCTCGACGCGGGGCGGATCGCGGTCGAGGAGGGTGTCACGGCGATCGCGCTGCACGGGCGGACCGCGGCGCAGCACTACGGCGGTACGGCGGACTGGGACGCGATCGCGCGGCTCAAGGAGCACGTGCCGGAGATCCCCGTGCTCGGCAACGGTGACATCTGGTCGGCGGACGACGCGCTGCGGATGGTGCGCGAGACCGGGGTCGACGGGGTCGTGGTCGGGCGCGGGTGCCTGGGGCGGCCGTGGCTGTTCGCGGATCTGGTGGCGGCGTTCGAGGGGCGTGAGGAGCGGGTTCGGCCGACGTTGCGGGTGGTGGCCGACGCGATGGTGCGGCACGCGACGCTCCTCGGGGAGTGGATCGGTGACGAGGCGCGTGGCGTGATCGACTTCCGCAAGCACGTGGCGTGGTACCTGAAGGGGTTCTCGGTCGGCTCCGAGATGCGCAAGCGGCTTGCGATCACGTCGTCTTTGGAGGAACTGCGGTCCGGGCTCGACGAGTTGGACCTGGAGCAGGAGTGGCCCGCGGGGGCGGATGGGCCGCGGGGGCGGACGTCGGGGAACGGGAGGGTGGTCCTGCCGGACGGGTGGTTGAAGGATCCGTACGACTGTGCGGGGCTCTCCGAGGATGCGGAACTCGACACCTCCGGCGGCTGACCGGCCCCGTCCCCTCACCCCCGGGGCTCCGCCCCGGACCCCGCTGCTCAAACGCCGCAGGGGCTTGAAATGCCTGCTCAAGCGCCGCAGGGGCTTGGAATGCCTGCTCAAGCGCCGCAGGGGCTTGGAATGCCTGCTCAAGCGCGGCAGGGGCTTGGAATGCGCTGCTCAAGTGCCGGAGGGGATCTTTGGAGCCCCTCCGGCGATTGAGGAGCGGGGTCCGGGGCGGAGCCCCGGGGGTTGGTCAGGCGCCGGTTGCCGTGAGGAGGGCGAGGGGGGCCGCCGCGGAGCGGGACTCGCGTTGGCAGGCGTAGGGGTACGGCACCGGGGCCGGGTAGGCGCCCCGGGCGTAACCGGTGAGGACCTCCGGCAGCCGCCCGCCGCAGGCGCTCGCGGCGGCCACCAACCCACCCGCCACCGTCCGCGCCTCGTCGTGCAGCCCGTACCGCGCCAGGCCGAGCGCGATCAGCGCGTTGTCGTGCGGCCACACCGAGCCGCGGTGGTAGGAGAGCGGGTGGTACGCGTCCTGGCCGGCGGCCACCGTGCGTACGCCCCAGCCGGAGAAGAAGTCGGGTTCGAGGAGCCGGCGGCCGACCGCCTCGCCGTACTCCTTGTCCAGCAGGCCCGACCACAGCAGGTGCCCCGCGTCGGAGGCGAGCGCGTCGAGCTGGCGGCCCTCGCCGTCCAGGGCCAGCGCGGGGAACCGCCGGTCCGCCATCCAGAAGTCCCGTACGAAACGGTCCCGCAGGTCCGACGCCGCCTGCGTGAGCAGATCCGCGTACACCGCGTCGTCCCACACCGTCCGTGCCAGCGTCGCCGTGCGCCGCAGCGCGTCGTACGCGTACCCCTGCGCCCCGGCCGCCATCACCGGCCCCGTCGCCCGGCTGCCGTCGGCCGCGCAGATCGCGCCGGGGGAGTCCTTCCAGTTCTGGTTGGCGAGGCCGCCGCGGTCGGCGCGGTACACGAGGTAGCCGCGGGACGTGAGCCCGCCGTGGTCGAGCATCCAGCCGACCGCCGCCCGCGCGTGGGACTCCAGGCGCCGCGCCAGCGCCTCGTCCCCGGTCTGCTCCACGTACGCGCCGAGCAGGACGAGGAACAGCGGTGTCGCGTCGACCGAACCGTAGTAGCGGCCGAAGGGGACCTGGCCGAAGTGCGCCAGCTCGCCGTGGCGCACCTCGTGCACGATCTTCCCGGGCTGCGCCACCGCCCCCTCCACCGGCTTCCGCGCCTGCGTCGCCGCCAGCACCGGCAGCGTCGCCGCGGCCAGCTCCGGCCGGTACGGCAGGGCGAACAGCGACGTCAGCAGTGCGTCGCGGCCGAGGAGCGTCAGGAACCACGGGACGCCCGCCGCCGGCACCAGGTGCCGCTCCCCGTCGGGGCCCGCCGCCGCGATCCGCAGCACCGCCAGGTCCGCGAGCCCGCGCGTACACGCGTCCGCGAGCTCGGGCCAGGCGCGGGGGAGTTCCACTCCGTCGGTGAACTCACGGACCGTGGAGGCGAGTTCGGTTGCCGCGGCCGTCGGGGTCGCCGGGGCGCGGCCGCCGTCCGTGCCCGACGGGCGTGCCACCACCCGCAGCAGCAGCTCCGCGCTGCCCTGGCCCGCGAGGTCCAGCGTCCACACCAGGCGGCGCGCCCCCGTGCCCGTCTCCTCCACCGCGTCCGGCGCGGGCTCGCTCGTCACGGTCGTCGACGAGTGCCAGTCACCGCGCGTGTAGCCGAACTCCACGCCGTCGTCGAGGACTTCGCGGGTACGGACCGCGCCGGTCTTGACGTACGTACGGTGGTCCGAGCGCAGTTCGAACTGGTCGGTGAAGTCGGCGTCGACCGTGAGCGCGATCCGGACCGTCGTCGGCATCGGGCGGTTCGACACCACCTTCAGCAGCTCCACGAACGAGCCCTCCGCCACGGCCTGTTCACGGAACAGCGTGTACGCCGAAGGGTCCTGGCGCCCGCCGCCGCGCGGCACGAGCACACAGCGGGCGACGCCCTCCTGCTCGTACGACATGGGGGTGAGGACCTCCGGCGCCGCCCCGTCGACCGTGAGCTGCCAGCGGCACAGGTGGCGCGCGTCCCGCACGAACAGGCCGTCCGGGGAGGAGACGCCGCGCACCGCGGTCAGCGCGCCGGACGGGTCGGTCGCCGCGAACGTCCCTCCGCACACCAGGAGTTGCCGCCCCTGCCCGTATCCGTACCCATCCGTCATCACGACGTCCTCTCAGCCAGCAGATCAAGCGTGAGCGCGGCGGTCCAGCCGAAGCCGCGGGCGCCGCAGCCCGCCCCCGTCCGGGGATCCACGTACTCGGCGAAGTCCGAGGCCCCCGCCGCGTCGAGCATGGCGGCGCGCAGCCGCGCGGCCCGTGCCCGCTCGCCGTGCAGCCGAAGCCCGTGCCACAGAAGCCAGTTGGTGTTGAACCAGGCCGGTCCGCGCCAGTAGCGGTGCGGGTCGAAGGCCGGGCCCGTCAGGTCGTAGCTGGGGGCGAGACGCACCGGCCCGCCGACCCCGAAGCGGGGGCCGCACGCCGTGGCGACGAGCGCCCGCACCACTTCCCGGGGCAGCGTCGGCAGGATCAGCGGCAGCAGCCCGGAGATCCCGTACGCCTCGATGCGGCCGCCGCGCCCCCGCAGGTCGCGGCAGAGGAACATCCCGGCCTCCGGGTCCCACAGCCGCCGCACGAGCGCCGCCGTCAGCCGCTCCGCGCGTGCGTGCCGCGCCGTCCCCGCGGCCCCCAGCTCGCAGGCGATCCGCGCCAGGGCGTGCTCGGAGGCCGCGAGCAGCGCGTTGAACGACGGGTCCTCCACGGCGAATCCGCCGCCGTCCCCGTCCGCGTAACCGCCGTCCCGGTAGTCGGCGGCCAGCCGGACGTAGCGCCCGTAGTCGAGGTCCGTCGGGCGGTCCGCGGCGGCGCCGTGCTCCAGGTCCGCGCGGCGGTACGTGCGCGCGGGGGCGGGGGCGATCCGGCTCAACGGGGCGTCCCAGCACGGGCTGTTGTCCATGCCCTGCTCCCACGGGTGGATCACGGAGGCGAGGCCCGCCCCGCCGTGGTCGCGGTGGTGCAGCAGGTAGCGGTGCCAGGCGGCGAGGCCGGGGTACACGCGGGTGAGGAAGCCGCGGGCGCGGGAGAGGGCCGGGTCCGCGCGGTGCACCAGCCAGGCGGCCAGGGCGTGGACGGGCGGCTGCACGATGCCGGAGGTCTGCACGGCGGCCGGGGCGCCCGCGGCGCGGCCCGCGGTGGCGGAGCGCCAGAAGTCGGGGCTCGGGAAGTAGGCGTCGAGGGCGACGGCGGGGTTGAAGACGATGTGCGGGATCCGGCCGTCGCCCCACTGGGCGCTCAGCAGCGTCTCCAGCTCCACCTGGGCGCGTAACGGGGAGACATGGCGCAGGCCGATCGCGACGAACGCCGAGTCCCACGACCACTGGTGGGGGTAGAGCGTGCGCGAGGGAACCGTCGAGGTCCCCGTCCAGTTCGCGTCCAGCACGCGCGCGGCCCGGTCCCGTAACGAGGTGGGCGGTCGCGCGGGCCGTGGTGCGGCCGGTCGCCGCTCGGTCGTGTGCTCCACAGCCTCTCCCACACCCTTTCCAGGGGCTGCCGGTTACGCGGCATGCAGCATAGGGTTACGTCTACTTAACACGCAAAACCTAGAATGTAACGCACAGTTGATGAACGCAAGGGGGTTCGGACGCCATGGCGGGGAATCAGGCGAGCGCCGGGGAACTGCTGCACCTGGTGCGCAGTGGGAAGGCGACCACGCGGGGCGCCCTCCAAGAGGTGACCGGCCTGTCCAGGGCCACGGTCGGCCAGCGTCTGGACCGGCTCTTCCGGGCCGGCTGGCTGCGCGAGGGCGCCGCCGGACCGGTCAACTCCCGCCTGGGCGGGCGGCCTTCGATCCACCTGGAGTTCGACGACGCGCACGCCGTGGTGCTCGCCGCCGACCTCGACACCCGGCATGCCCGCGCCGCCGTGCTGTCCCTGGGCGGCGACGTGCTCGCCGAGCGCACGGACACCCTCACCGTCGACGACGGGCCCGAGGTGGTGCTTCCTCAACTGGGCGCCTGGTTCGGCGACTTGCTGAAGAAGGCCGACCGCTCACCCGAGTCCGTGTGCGGACTCGGACTCGCGGTGCCGGGGCCCGTCGACTTCGACAGCGGCCGTGTCGTCCAGCCGCCGATCATGCCCGGCTGGGACGGCTACGACATCGTGGGCCGGCTCGCCCGCGCGACCGCCGAGGGCGCCGGCACCCCGCCCGGCCTCCCGGTCCTCGTCGACAACGACGCGAACCTCATGGCGTACGGGGAGCAGCGCACCGCCCACCCCGACTGCCGCGCCTTCGCCCTGGTCAAGGTCTCCACCGGCATCGGCGCGGGCGTCGTCGTGGACGGCGCGGTCTACCGCGGCATCGACGGGGGCGCGGGCGACATCGGGCACATCCGGGTGCCGGACGGGGCGGACGCGCTGTGCCGCTGCGGTTCGTACGGCTGCCTGGCCGCCGTCGCCAGCGGCCGGGCCGTGGCGCGCCGGCTGACGGCGGCGGGCGTGCCCGCGACCTCCGGCTCGGACGTGCGCGCGCTGCTCGCGGCCGGGCAACCGGAGGCGCTGCGGCTCGCGCGGGAGGCGGGGCGCGCCGTCGGCGAGGTCCTGGCGACCGTCGTGACGCTGCTCAACCCCGGCGTTCTCATGATCGCCGGAGATCTGGCCGGAACACCCTTCCTCACGGGCGTGCGTGAACTCCTCTATCAGCGGGCCCTGCCGCGCTCGACCGCGCACCTGGACGTGGTGACGTCACGGCTCGGCGAGCGCTCGGCGCTCATCGGAGCGGGAGCGCTGGTGGTGGAGGAGCTGTACGCCCCCGCGCGGGCCGAGCGGCGGCTCGCGGCGCTGGGCGTGTGACGCGCCCGTTTCGTCCCCGCTACGCGTCCGCATGGTGAAACCGGAGCGTCCGGGAGCCCCTCCAAACGGCGTGATTCTCGCCACCCCTGATCGGGGTTGCGCTCAGATGAGCACTCAATCGCCGCCGACACTTCTCCAAGGCCTGGCACTCAGTGCCATCGCTCGATCATTTATGGCGTGAACGCACAAACGAGCAGGCGACGCTCATGTGAGCAAAAGCCAGGGTCTACGGGGGTAGTGCGTTCAAGTAATGAAGCCAGTGTCGGTCGAGCCGCCCTCCGCGCAACACTTTCGATCTCCTGGCGGACGGGTGGTTACGCCCGTATGACGGCTGAGTGGACGTACCCACGGGCCTTGGATCTGGGTATGTTCCTCGCCGTCAGGGCAGCCACCGAGCCTCGAGGAGTCGAGACACGTGTCGGAGAACAAGGATCCTCAGGTAGCGAAGTTCGTTTACGACTTCACCGAGGGCAACAAGGACCTCAAGGACCTGCTGGGCGGCAAGGGTGCCAACCTCGCCGAGATGACCAACCTGGGACTTCCCGTCCCGCCCGGCTTCACCGTCACCACCGAGGCCTGCAAGGTCTACCTCGACAGCGGCGAGGAGCCGGTGGCACTCCGTGACGAGGTCTCCCAGCACCTCGACGCCCTTGAGAAGAAGATGGGGAAGAAGCTCGGCCAGGCCGACGATCCCCTTCTGGTGTCGGTCCGTTCGGGCGCCAAGTTCTCCATGCCCGGCATGATGGACACCGTCCTCAACATCGGTCTCTCCGACAAGTCGGTGCAGGGCCTCGCCAAGCAGGCCGGCGACGACCGCTTCGCCTGGGACTCGTACCGCCGCCTCATCCAGATGTTCGGCAAGACCGTCATGGACGTCGACGGCGAACTCTTCGAGGACGCCCTGGAGAAGGCCAAGGCCGCCAAGAAGGTCACCGTCGACACCGACCTCGACGCCGCCGACCTCAAGAAGCTCGTCACGCGCTTCAAGAAGATCGTCAAGACCGAGGCCGGGCGGGACTTCCCGCAGGACCCGCGCGAGCAGATGGACCTGGCCATAAAGGCCGTCTTCGAGTCGTGGAACACCGACCGAGCCAAGCTGTACCGCCGCCAGGAGCGCATCCCCGGCGACCTCGGCACCGCCGTCAACGTCTGCTCGATGGTCTTCGGCAACCTCGGCGCCGACTCCGGCACGGGCGTCGCCTTCACCCGCGACCCGGCCTCCGGCCACCAGGGCGTGTACGGCGACTACCTCCAGAACGCGCAGGGCGAGGACGTCGTCGCCGGTATCCGCAACACGGTGCCGCTCGCCGAGCTGGAGCAGATCGACAAGAAGTCGTACGACCAGCTCATGCAGATCATGGAGACCCTTGAGAACCACTACAAGGACCTCTGCGACATCGAGTTCACCATCGAGCGCGGCCAGCTGTGGATGCTCCAGACCCGCGTCGGCAAGCGCACCGCCGGTGCCGCGTTCCGCATCGCGACGCAGCTCGTCGACCAGGGCCTGATCGACGAGGCCGAGGCCCTCCAGCGGGTCACCGGCGCCCAGCTCGCGCAGCTGATGTTCCCGCGCTTCGACGACGAGGCGAAGGTCGAACTGCTCGGCCGCGGCATCGCCGCCTCCCCGGGCGCGGCGGTCGGCAAGGCGGTCTTCGACTCGTACACCGCCATCAAGTGGTCTCGGTCCGGCGAGAAGGTCATCCTGATCCGCCGCGAGACCAACCCCGACGACCTCGACGGCATGATCGCCTGCGAGGGCATCCTCACCTCGCGCGGCGGCAAGACCTCGCACGCCGCCGTCGTCGCCCGCGGCATGGGCAAGACCTGTGTCTGCGGCGCCGAGGAGCTGGAGGTCGACACCAAGCGCCGCCGCATGACCATCGGCGAGACCGTCGTCGAGGAGGGCGACACCGTCTCCATCGACGGCTCCACCGGCAAGGTCTACCTCGGCGAGGTGCCCGTCGTGCCCTCCCCGGTCGTCGAGTACTTCGAGGGCCGCATGCACGCCGGCGCCGACGACGCCGACGAACTCGTGGGCGCCGTCCACCGGATCATGGCCTACGCCGACCGCGTACGCCGCCTGCGCGTACGCGCCAACGCCGACAACGCCGAGGACGCGCTGCGCGCCCGCCGCTTCGGCGCCCAGGGCATCGGCCTGTGCCGCACCGAGCACATGTTCCTCGGCGACCGCCGCGAGCTCGTCGAGAAGCTGATCCTCGCGGACACCGACGCCGAGCGCGAGGAGTCCCTGAAGCTGCTCCTGCCGCTCCAGAAGCAGGACTTCGTCGAGCTGTTCGAGGCGATGGACGGACTGCCCGTCACCGTCCGCCTGCTCGACCCGCCGCTGCACGAGTTCCTCCCCGACATCACCGAGCTGTCGGTGCGCGTCGCGCTCGCCGAGTCCCGCAAGGACAACAACGAGAACGACCTGCGCCTGCTCCAGGCCGTGCACCGGCTGCACGAGCAGAACCCGATGCTGGGTCTGCGCGGTGTCCGCCTCGGCCTCGTCATCCCCGGCCTGTTCACCATGCAGGTCCGTGCCATCGCCGAGGCCGCCGCCGAGCGCAAGAACGCCAAGGGCGACCCGCGCGCCGAGATCATGATCCCGCTCGTCGGCACCGTCCAGGAGCTGGAGATCGTCCGCGAGGAGGCCGACCAGGTCCTCGCGGAGGTCGAGGAGTCCACCGGCGTCAAGCTGAAGCTGGCCATCGGCACCATGATCGAGCTGCCCCGCGCCGCCCTCACGGCCGGACAGATCGCCGAGGCCGCCCAGTTCTTCTCCTTCGGCACCAACGACCTGACGCAGACGGTCTGGGGCTTCTCCCGCGACGACGTGGAGGCGAGCTTCTTCACGGCGTACCTGGAGAAGGGCATCTTCGGGGTGTCGCCGTTCGAGACGATCGACAAGGACGGTGTCGGCTCGCTCGTGAAGTCCGCCGTCGACGCGGGGCGCGCCACGCGGCCCGACCTCAAGCTCGGCGTCTGCGGCGAGCACGGCGGCGACCCGGAGTCGGTCCACTTCTTCCACGAGGTCGGGCTCGACTACGTCTCCTGCTCCCCGTTCCGCATCCCCGTCGCCCGCCTGGAGGCCGGCCGCGCGGCCAGCACCTCGCAGGGCAGCGACCACCGCTGACCGGAGCCCCTTCGACGGGGCCTGAACTCCGGGGTCGTCGCGAGTCCCCGACCCTCACCGATTCGCGGCGGCCCCGGTCTCCACAAAAGGGCGGCACCCCTGTGCGGGGGGTGCCGCCCTTTCCGTGCGCGACGTCTCCTCGCGCCGGGCCATGGGACCTTCGCGGCGAGCGGCGTACCCTTCGGCACCCCGGCAGCCGACGTCACCGAAGGGAAGCCGAGGCATGAGTGGCTGGAGTACGACCGACATCCCCGACCAGCAGGGCCGCACGGCCGTGGTCACCGGGGCCAACAGCGGGATCGGCTACGTCACCGCCCGGGAGCTGGCCCGCGCCGGCGCCCACGTGGTCCTCGCCTGCCGCAGCGAGCAGCGCGGCACCGCAGCCCTGGACCGCCTCACCTTCGAAGTCCCGGGCGCTCAGGCCGAGTTCGCCCCGCTCGACCTCGGGGACCTCGCCTCGGTACGGGCCTTCGCCGAGGCCCGCGGGGACGGCCCGCTCGACCTGCTGGTCAACAACGCCGGGGTGATGGCCCTCCCGTTCGGCCGCACCGCCGACGGCTTCGAGCGGCAGTTCGGCGTGAACCACCTCGGGCACTTCGCGCTGACCGGGCTGCTGCTGCCGCGCCTGCTGGCGGCCCCCGCACCCCGCGTCGTCACCGTCTCCAGCGGGCTGCACGCGCTGTCCAACATCGACATCGCGGACCTCAACAGCGAGCGCTCGTACGGGCGTTGGACGGCGTACGCGCGCTCCAAGACGGCCAACCTGCTGTTCGTGCACGAGCTGGCGCGGCGGGCGCGGGCCGCGGGCACCGGCCTCGTGGCGGCCGCCGCGCACCCCGGCTACGCGGCCACGGAACTCCAGGCGCGCAGCGCCCGGACGGAGGGCCGCACGGGAATGCAGCGGTTCTTCGAGATCGGGAACCGGTACTTCGGGCAGTCCGCCGCGGGCGGAGCCCTGCCGACCCTGCGCGCGGCCACCGACCCCGGAGTGCGCCCCGACGCGTTCTACGGCCCGCGCGTGCTGATGTGGCGCGGCGCGCCCGCCCGGTCGTGGCGGGCCTCGTGGAGCCGCGACGACGCGGCGGGGGAGCGGCTGTGGGCGGCGTCGGAGCAACTCACGGGCGTGGACTACAAGTTGCTGGGCTGACAGGTGCGCGGCTGAAGGGCGCTCGGCTGGAAGCTGCCCGGTCGACAGGTGTCCGGCCGAACGGCTCCCGGCGGCAGGTGGTGTCCGGCCCAACACGACGATGGACCGGCGCCCCCTCCAGCAGGGGTGCCGGTCCACCGTCAGTCAGTGGCGCTCAGGCTCAGCTGTTGGCGCCGGCCTTGCGGCGGCGCACCACGTACACGGCGCCGGCGCCGAGGACGACCGCGGCGCCGCCCGCGAGGCCGATCGTCGGCAGGGCGGAGGAGGAGCCGGTGTGGGCGAGGGAGCCGTCCGTGTCGGCGGAGCCGTTGTCCGAGCCTGCGTTGGCGACCGGGGAGGCGCTGCCCTGCGGCTTCGGCTTGTTGGGCGTGGCGGTGCCGGAGTTGCCGGCGCCGACCGGGTTGATCGTGAAGTCGTACACGGCGAGGTCGCTGATGCCGCAGCTGTAGTCCTCGTTGAAGTACTCGCCGATGGCCATGCTGACGCCGTAGCCGGCCGGGGCCGAGCGGTCGATCGTCAGACGCAGCGGCAGGTCGGCGTGCGCGCCCGGCTTCACGTTGGTGAACTCGGCCGCGTAGCTCTCCTGGTCGACGGTCTTCCAGGTGTTGCCCTGCTTGGACTTCAGGTGCAGCTTGCTGGAGATGTCCTTCTCGCCGGTCTTGTCGACCGCGCCGACGGCGACGAAGGGCAGCACCGTCTCCAGGGTCTTCTCGGTGGTGTTCGTCAGACGCAGCCGGAAGTCGACCGTGGAACCGGCGGCGATCTTGGACGGGAGGCCGGAGATGGCGGCCGTGAGGTCGGAGCCCTCCGTGCACTCGTCGCCCGGCTCACCCGGCTCACCGGGGTTGCCCGGCTCGCCCGGCTCCTGCTCCAGGGCGTCGGCGAGCGCCTTCTCGGCGGCCTCCTTCGTCTCCAGGGCGGCCTTGACGTCCTGCTGGGCCTGGTGGATCTTCCGCGCGATCGCGACCCGGTTGTCGTCGACGGCCGTGTCGGCCGCGACGACCTTCGCGTCGGCGTCGGTCTTGGCGGTGGCGGCGGCCTCCGCGGCCGTCTTGGCGTCGGCGAGCGCCTTCTCGGCGGCGGCCTTGGCCTCGGCGTCCTCACCGGCGTTGGCCTCGGCGAGCTTCGTCTCCGCGGCCGTGACGGCCTCGTCGGCGGTGGTCTTCGCGGTCGCGGCCTCGTCGGCCGCCTTCTGCGCGTCGGCGAGGGCGATCATGAGCGGGTGGTCCGCGGCCGTCGAGGCCTCGAGCTCGTCCTTCAGCGTCTGCACGGTGGCGAGGGCCTGCTTGTAGGCCTTCTTCGCCTCCTTCACAGCCTTCTTCAGCTCGGCTATGGAGGACTGCTCCTGGGTCTGCGCGGCCGGCTTGGTGTCGGCGTACGCGGGAGAGACGGACAGCAGAGCCACCGGAGCGGTCACGGCGGCGACTGCGGCTGTCGCGAGAATCTGACGGATCTGCACGGAACGCCCTCTGTTCGGGTCGGAGTAAAGCGCGTGTAAGCGCTGAGGCCGAGATCCTAAGGCGGTTCGAGGGCGTCCGTGCGGGTGTTTGTGTCCGGGTGTGAGCGGGGTTCTGCTCTTACTGGAGAGGAAATACGGACGAACTGTGAAAGTTGCTCTCTATCTCTGTGTTTTCCCTGTGACTGATGTCACGGCCGGTGTAGGCCCGTGTTCAGCCGTCGTCCCGCCTCAACGCACCGCGTACGTACGGACGGTGACCTCCTCGTCGTCCAGGCAGCGGCCCGTCTCCAGGTCGAAGCGCTGCTTCAGCAGCGGCGAGGCCACGAACGGCCGCCCGTCCGCCGAGCCGAGCAGCCCGCGCGAGAGCACGGACGCCCCGGTGAACGGGTCGGTGTTGTCGATCGCGTACACACGGCCCGCGCGGTCCCGGAAGACCGCGGCCTGGCTGCCGTCCGGCAGCAGGACCGCCACGCCGCGCCCGGAGTCCAGGCGGTCCTGCTCGCAGACGACCAGCAGTTCGCCGCCCAGGTCGAGTCGCACAGGGGTCGTCGTCAGTTCAGGGGCAATGGTCATCGGACAGCCAGTCCTTCCAGGGGAATCAGCGGCAGCTCGGGCTTGATCTGGTCGCGCTCGGGCACGAAGCGGACCGTCGGGTCCGGGGTGTCGGGGGCGTTCACGAAGGACACGAAGCGGGAGAGCCGCTCGGGGTCGTTGATGGTCTCGGCCCACTCGTCGCGGTAGTGCGCGACGTGATCCCGCATCAGGGCCTCCAGCTCGTCGCAGATGCCGAGCGAGTCGTGCACGACGACGTCCCGTACGTGGTCGAGGCCGCCCTCGATCCGCTCCAGCCAGGCCGCCGTGCGCTCCAGCCGGTCCGCGGTGCGGATGTAGAACATCAGGAACCGGTCGATCAGCCGGATCAGCTCGGCGTCGCTCAAGTCCTGCGCGAGCAGGTCGGCGTGACGGGGCGTCATGCCGCCGTTGCCGCCCACGTACAGGTTCCAGCCGTTCGCGGTCGCGATGATGCCGAAGTCCTTCGACTGGGCCTCCGCGCACTCGCGGGCGCAGCCGGAGACCGCCGACTTCAGCTTGTGCGGGGCGCGCAGGCCCCGGTAGCGCAGCTCCAGGTCGATCGCCATCCTCACCGAGTCCTGCACGCCGTAGCGGCACCAGGTCTGTCCCACGCACGACTTCACCGTGCGCAGCGCCTTGCCGTACGCGTGCCCGGACTCGAAGCCGGCGTCCACCAACCGCGCCCAGATCATCGGCAGTTGGTCGACCCGCGCGCCGAAGAGGTCGATGCGCTGGCCGCCCGTGATCTTCGTGTAGAGGCCGTAGTCGCGGGCCACCTCGCCGATCACGATCAGCTTCTCCGGGGTGATCTCACCGCCGGGGATGCGCGGCACGATCGAGTACGAGCCGTTCTTCTGGAGGTTCGCGAGGAAGTGGTCGTTGGTGTCCTGGAGCGCCGCCTGCTCGCCCTCCAGGACGTAGCCGTCGGCGCCGATCGACGGGGCGAGCGAGGCGATGATGGAGCCCACGGTCGGCTTGCAGACCTCGCAGCCCTCGCCGCCGCGCGCCCCCTCCCGCCCGTGCTCGTCGAGCAGCTGCGCGTACGTCGTGATCCGCTTGACGCGCACGATCTCGTACAGCTCCGAGCGGGTGTGCGCGAAGCAGCCGCACAGACCGCCGTCGCCCGACTTCGGCAGCAGCTGGCCGATGAGCTTGACGCAACTGCCGCATCCCGTACCGGCCTTGGTGCACTTCTTCACCTCGGGCAGCGAGGTGTGCTCGCAGATCTCGCCCTTGGTCACGTTGTGGCAGGAGCAGACCACGGCCTCGTCGGGCAGCGCCTCCGGGCCCAGTTGGGCGGGAGCGCCCGCGCCGGCCGGCAGCACCAGGGCCTCGGGCGCGACGGGCGGCACCGTGCCGGTGAGCGCGCGCAGCGTCCCGTACGCCTCGGCGTCGCCGACGAGGATGCCGCCGAGCAGCTCGCCCCCGCTGCCGATCACGAGCTTCTTGTACGTGCCCGAGCGGGAGTCCGAGTAGACGACGTCGAGGCAGCCCTCGGCGGCGCCGTGCGCGTCACCGAAGGAGGCGACGTCGACGCCGAGCAGCTTCAGCTTGGTGGACAGGTCGGCACCGGTGAACGACGCCTCCTTCCCGGCCTCGGCGAGGGTGTCGGCGACCGTGAGCGCCATCTCGTAGCCGGGGGCCACCAGTCCGTAGACCCGGCCGTCGGTGGCGAGCGCGCACTCGCCGATCGCGAAGACGTCGGGGTCGGAGGTGCGGCACTGCGCGTCGACGGAGATGCCGCCGCGCTCGCCGACCGTCAGCCCCATGTCGCGGGCGAGCTGGTCGCGGGGGCGGACACCGGCGGAGAACACGACGAGGTCGGTGGCGAGTTCGCTGCCGTCCGACAGCTTCATGCCGAGCACCGCGTCGTCGGCGTCGGTGACGATCTCCTGCGTGCCGACGCCGGTGTGCACGTCGAGGCCCATGTCCGAGATGGTCTTCAGCAGGGCCGCGCCACCGCCCTCGTCGACCTGCACCGGCATCAGCCGCGGGGCGAACTCGACGATGTGCGTGGTCAGTCCGAGACCCTTGAGCGCGCCCGCGGCCTCCAGGCCGAGCAGCCCGCCGCCGACGACCGCGCCGACCGTCGCGTTGTTCTTCGCGTACTCCTCGATCGCGTACAGGTCCTCGATCGTGCGGTACACGAAGCAGCCGGTGGCGTCCTTGCCGGGCACCGGCGGGACGAACGGGTACGAGCCGGTGGCCAGCACCAGCGTGTCGTAGGGGACCTTGAGGCCCGAGCGGGCGTGCACGACGCGGGACTCGCGGTCCACGACCACGGCCGGGTCGCCGACGTACAGCTCGATGCCGTGCTTGTCGATGAACTCCGGGTCCGTCATCGACAGTTCCTCGGGCGTCGTGCCCGAGAAGTACGAGGTGAGGTGCACCCGGTCGTAGGCGGGGCGCGGCTCCTCGCACAGCACGACCACGCGGTGCGAGTCCGTGAGCCCGCGCTCGGCGGCGGCCTCCAGGAAGCGCTGGCCGACCATGCCGTGGCCGATGAGGACGATCGTGGGCAGAGCCTGTTCGGTCGGCATGTCAGAGGCCTCCGTCGTGGGTGAGCAGGTGCAGCAGAGGCGCGCCAACAGCGTCGTCGGCGGGCAGCGATTCGTTGGACTCCCAGGCGTGCGCGAGCGCGCCGACCGTGGCCAGCTCCCCGACCAGCACCCCGCCGACCAGCCGGTCGCCGCGCACGACGACCTTCCGGTACGTGCCGCGGGTGGCGTCGGCGAGCTGCACGACGTCGTCGCCGGGCAGCGCCTCGGTCTCGCCGAACGCGGCGAGGTCGAGCGGTCCCGCCCCCAAGCTCTCGGCTTCGCTCGAGCAGGGGGGACCCCCTCCGTGCGGCAGGGTGAGCCGGGTCAGGGTGCGGGTGCCGGTGTACGCGGCGCCCGCCCCGGTCAGCAGACCGGCGAGCGCGTCGGCCTGTTCCAGCGCCGGGGTCGCGAGGCCGTACACCGTGCCGGAGTGCTGCGCGCAGTCGCCGATCGCGTGGATGCGGGGGTCGCTGGTGCGCAGCGCGTCGTCGACCACGACACCCTTGCGGACGTCGAGCCCGGCGGCCTGCGCGAGACCGACGCGCGGCCGGACCCCGCAGGCCAGCACGGTGACGTCGGTGCCGAGCACGTACCCGTCGTGCAGCTCGACGCGGCGTACGCGGCCGTCGACGACGCCGACGCCGCGCACCCGGCACTCGGTGTGGATCTCCACGCCGAGCGCGGTGAGGTGGCGGCGGACCAGTTCGGAGGAGTTCGGGTCGAGCTGGCGCTCCATCAGGCGCTCCGCTTGCTGGGTCAGCACCACCTGCGCGCCGCGCCGGGCGAGCGCGCGGGCCGCGGAGACCCCGAGCAGACCGCCGCCGATGACGACGGCGCGGGTGCCCTCGGTGACGGCCCCGGACAGGGCGAGACAGTCGTCCATCGTGCGGAACGCGTGGACGCCGCCCGGCAGTTCGGTGGCGCCCGGCGCGAACAGGCCGCGCAGCGGCGGCAGCACCGGGTTCGAGCCGGTGGCGAGGACGAGCGAGTCGTACGGGACCTCCGCCCCGTCCTCGCACTGCACGAGCCGCCTCTCCCGGTCGATCCGGACGGCGCGGGTGCGCAGGTGCGTGCCGGTGGCGCGGGGCAGCTCGATGACGTCCGGCGCGTACGTACCGGCCAGCACCTCGGCGAGCAGCACCCGGTTGTACGGGGCGTGCGGCTCCTCGCCGATCAGCACGGCGCGCTCGCCCAGGCGCTGGGCGAGGCGGGTGCCGGCGAGGCCGGTGCCGATGACGACGACGCGGCTGGAGTCGTCGTGATCGTGCTCGTACGGTGCGGTCATGCAACGAAGCCTGCGGTGCGGGTGTTTCTGCGTGGCGTCCCGTCCGTTTCTTGAGGGGAACGCTGCGCTCAGCGGGAGCGGTGGGCGATTGTGAGGGTCCGGTGCGGGAGCGGGGCCCGGCGAGGACCGCGGCGGAGATCGCTTAACCCGTGCTCAGGCCCTCCTCAAGGGCGCCTTAAGGAACGGCCTCACGGCGCTGACCAGCCGAAATCGCGGCCCGGCGGCACCTAGTGTGCCGGTCGTGACCATCGAGGCCGTCGACCAAGAACTCGCCCACTACCCCGCCCTGTCGGCCTACCGCAGACAGACCGGACCCGCCCGCGAGGCCCCCCGGATTCCGCCGCGCCCCCGCCGGGCACCGCGCGTGCGGCCCGCCGCCCCGGCGCGGCTCACCCCGCACCGGCTGCGGGCCGGGATCCGCGCGGGAGCCCTGCTCGTGACCGCCCTGTGGCTGGCGCAGATCCGCCCCTCGGCACGCGTCGACGTGCTGTTCACGACCGGCGCCCACCTCACCGGCCTGCTCGCCGGGTACGGGGTCCTGGTCATGCTCTTCCTCATGGCCCGGGTGCCCGCCGTCGAGCACGGCATCGGCGCCGACCGGCTCGCCCGCCAACACGCGCGCGGCGGCCGCCACGTCCTCACCCTCTGCGCCGCCCACGTCGTCCTCGCCGTGTGCGGCTACGCGGCGCACACCGGCACCGACCTGGTCGGCACGGTCACCGAACTCCTCGGCTACCCGGGGCTCGCCGCCGCGACGGCCGGCACCGCCCTGTTCGCCCTCGTCGGCGTGAGCAGCGCCCGCGCCGTGCGCCGCCGCGTCGGGCACGGCCCGTGGCGGGGGCTGCACCTGCTGACGTACCTCGGCGCGGCGCTCGCCTTCGCCCACCAGCTCGCGGGCCCCGACATCGCGTCCGGCCCCGTCGGCCTCGCCTTCTGGGCGCTGTTGCACGCCACCGTCGCGGTGCTGCTCGGCTGGTACCGGCTCGTCGTCCCGGTGCGGCAGGCGCTGCGGCACCGGCTGCGGATCGTCGACGTGACGCAGGAGGCGCCCGGCGTCGCCTCCGTCCTGATGCGCGGCACCGACCTCGGGCTGCTGCGCGCCGAGCCGGGCCAGTTCTTCCGCTGGCGGTTCCTGACACGGCGGCTGTGGCACACGGCGCTGCCGTTCTCCCTGTCCGCGCCGGTCGACGGCGACCACGTGCGGATCACCGTGAAGGCCGTCGGCGACCACACGCGCCGGGTGCGGCGGCTGCGGCCGGGCGTACGGGTCGTCGCCACCGGGCCGTTCGGCGCGCTCACCGCGCACCGCCGCACCCGGCGCAAGGTGCTGCTGCTGGCCGGGGGAGTGGGCATCACCCCGCTGCGGGCGCTGTTCGAGACGCTCCCGGGCGAACCCGGCGACCTCACGCTCCTCTACCGCGCGTCCACCGCCGAACAGCTCGTGCTGCGCGAGGAGCTGGAGGCGATCGCCGCCACCCGCGCGGCGACCCTGCACTACCTCCTCGGCCCCTCCGGCGCCGCCTTCGACCCCCTCGCCCCGCAGTCCCTGCGCGCCCTGGTGCCCGAACTCGCCGACCACGACGTCTACGTGTGCGGGCCGCCCGGTATGACGGAGACGGCGACGAAGGCCCTGCGCAGGGCGGGAGTGCCCGGGACCCGCATCCACGCGGAGTCCTTCACGTACTGACCCGCACCGACCGCCGCCCCCACCCACCACGCCGTCCTCCGGAGAAGAGAAGACACCCCCATGGGCCGCCACTCCAGACCCACCCGCACCGCGCACGCGCCCACCGTCCAGGCCCGCCGCAGGCTCACCGCCGGGCTCGCCTCCGCCAGCGCCCTCGTCGCGGCCTGCCTCGCGCTCACCGTCGACCCGGCCTCGCCCCCGGCCCCCGACCGGACCGTCCCGCACACCGGAACGGAACCCTCAGAAGAACCTCTGCCCTCCGAGGGCTCCTGGGCCGTGCAGGCGGCGCATCCGTAGAGTCCTGATCATGCCTGACATATCCCTGACCACCGTGGTCGTCCTCTGCGTGGCCGCGCTCGCGGCCGGCTGGGTCGACGCGGTGGTGGGCGGCGGCGGACTGCTGCTGCTCCCCGCCCTCCTCCTCGGCCTGCCGAACTCCGCCGCGGCCGGTCACGCCCTCGGCACCAACAAGGCCGTCGCCATCGTCGGCACCACCGGCGCCGCCGTGACCTACGCCCGCAAGGCCCCCGTCGACGTACGGCTCGCCGTCCGCATCGGCACGGCCGCCCTCGCCGGGTCGACCGGCGGGGCGCTGCTCGCGACCGGCATGAGCACCGACGTCCTCAAACCGGTCGTGATGGTGGTGCTGGTGGCGGTCGGCGCGTTCGTCATCTTCCGCCCCGCGTTCGGCACGGCCCCGTCGGCGGTCCCGGCCTCGCCCCGCCGGATCTGGGCCGCCATCGGCTTCGCGGGCCTCGGCATCGGCTTCTACGACGGCCTGATCGGTCCGGGCACCGGCACCTTCCTGGTCCTCGCCCTGACCGCGATCCTCCACCTCGACCTGGTGACGGCCTCCGCCACCGCGAAGATCGTGAACTGCTGCACCAACGCCGGGGCGTTGGCGATGTTCGCCTGGAAGGGCCAGGTGTACTGGCAGCTCG
This sequence comes from Streptomyces sp. BYX5S, assembly GCF_054724165.1. Taxonomy (NCBI): domain Bacteria; kingdom Bacillati; phylum Actinomycetota; class Actinomycetes; order Kitasatosporales; family Streptomycetaceae; genus Streptomyces; species Streptomyces sp. BYX5S. The sequence continues at coordinate 1,345,822 of NZ_CM138829.1, forward strand.
CCGGGCTGATGGCGGTGTTCAACCTGGCGGGCGGCATGGTGGGCGCCCACACGGCGCTCAAGCGCGGCGCGGGGTTCGTGCGCGTGGTGCTGCTGACGGTGGTGTGCGCGCTGGTGGTCAAGATGGCGTACGAGCAGTGGGTGGCCTGAGCCGCCTTCTCGCGGACAGGCGTCAGCGGTCCCCGGTCAGGTGCGCGAAGACGACGACGTTGCCCTGATAGCCCGTGGCACGCGAGTACGGACCGCCGCAGGTGATGACGCGCAGCTCCGGGCGGTCGGCCGCGCCGTACACCTTCGCGTCGGGGAAGTGCTTCGTGTCGTACACCTCGACGGCGTCCACCGTGAACACCGCCACCGAACCGTCGCGCCGCTCGACCTCGATCGTGGCGCCGCGCTTCAGCGAACCCAGGGCGTAGAAGACGGACGGGCCGCGCGCGTTGTCGACGTGGCCCGCGACGACCGCCGTGCCCGTCTCGCCGGGCTTGGTGCCCGCCTCGTACCAGCCCGCGAGGTTCTTCTTCTCCGGCGGCGGTACGTCGAGGCTCCCGGCGCGGGTCAGCGCGAGCCCCGTCAGCGGGGCGTCCACGGCGATCGACGGGATGCGGATGCGGTCCGGCGGGGACGGGGCGAGCGGCGCGGCGGCGGGCGGCTGGCGCGCGCGGTCGACGTGGGCCTGCGCGGCGGACGGCTGCGGCGGCGGACTCCCCTCGATCCCTCCGGCCAGCAGCCAGGCACCGCAGCCGAGGGCCAGGGCGGTGGCCGCGCCCATGGCGGTGTTGACGCGGTTCGGGGCGTGCGGTCGTCGCGGGCGCTTGCGCATGGCGGATCGGCTTCCTTGCGTTTCTTCGGGCGGCCGGGGGAGCGGAGGGGCCGGTGGGGGTGGCTGGGGCCGCGGGTCAGATGCGGTCGCCGCGGGCCCTGCGGTGCAGCAGCCACGTGCCGCCCGCCGCGGCCAGCGCCAGCGCCGCCACGCCCGCCGCCGTCCGCGTCGGCTCGGGGCCGAGCGTGCCGCCGAGCCCGGTCTTCACACCGCCCTTGGGCAGCTGAGGCGCGGGGGAACCGGCGTCGGTCAGCGACACGATGAGGTCACCCGTCACCTCGACGCCGCTCACGCACCGCGCGACGATCTCGTACGTCCCCGGCTGCGCGGACACCGGCACCCGGAACCGGCCCGAGGTGCCCGGCCCCGCCGCGGCGCCCGCGTCCGGCGCCAGCGTGAAGGCGCCCGCGCCCACCGAACTGGCGTCGCCCGACGCGGTGCCGCTGCCGCCGCACGCGGTGGTGTCCACGGTGACCGTGTCGCCGGGCGTCGCCGTCGCCGGGTAGACCTCCAGGCCGCCCGGCGCGGCCACCGCGGGACCGGCGACGGCGAGCGTGGCCGCGCCGAGCGCGGTGGTGGTGAACGCCGCCACGGCCAGCGGCCGGCCCATGCCCATGCCGATGCGCATTCGTCCGAGCTCCTTCGCGGGCGACGGGCGCGCCCTGCCAAGGACGAGACAACTGCCAGTCGCGGCGACGCGCCTCCTGATGTCGCGTCAGGGACCCTTTTCCCGCACCGTTCCTGACGGCCCTTCGGGTACGTTCCAGCAGGTCATCGGCGTGTCCGGCAGGAAGTACCCGAAGGGCGGCGCCAGGCGTGCGACCGGGTGACGCCCGTCGCGCCCGGCCGGCACGCCGTCATGTCACCGACACCGCCGACCAGGCCGCGGCCACCGCCGCGTACTCCTCGCCGCCCGCCCCGTACAGGTCCTTCGCCGCCCGCAGGGTGGCCGAGCGGGCGCCCTCGTAGTCGGTCGAGGAGGTCATGTAGACGGTGAGCGCCCGGTACCAGATGCTGCCGAGCGCGGCCCTGCCGATGCCGGTGAGGCGGGAGCCGTCGCAGGTCGGGCTGGAGTGGCGGACACCGCCGACGGTCTTCGGGCCGCTGCCCTCCGCGAGCAGGTACGCGAAGTGGTTGGCGACGCCCGAGGAGTAGTGCACGTCGAGCCTGCCGACGTCCGGGTTCCAGCAGTCCGCGGACTTCCCGTCCCGGCTGGGCCGGTCCATGTACCGCAGGGCGGGCACCGTCCCGTCCGCGCCGTCGGCGCCGTTCGATCCGGGCTTGACGATCTTCTCGCCGATGAGCCAGTCACCGGGGTCGGAGGCGTTCCGCGCGTGGAACTCGACGAGCGTGCCGAAGACGTCGGAGGTCGCCTCGTTGAGGCCGCCGGACTCGCCGGAGTAGGTGAGGGCGGCGGTGGACGAGGTGACGCCGTGGGACATCTCGTGGCCCGTGACGTCGAGGGCGACCAGCGGGCCGAGCGTGGTGCCGTCGCCGTCCCCGTACGTCATGCAGAAGCAGTTGTCGTCCCAGAAGGCGTTGTTGTAGTCCTTCCCGTAGTGCACGCGGTTGTACGACCCCTTGCCGTCGTCCGCTATCCCGATCCGGCCGTGCACCTCCTTGTAGTAGTCCCACGTCCGGTCGGTGCCGTACTGCGCGTCGACGGCGGCGGAGGCGCGGTCGGCCGTGGTGCCGGAGCCCCAGTGGTTGTCGGCGTCCGTGCGGACCTCGGCGGGGGCGCGTTCCAGACAGATGCCGAGGACGCAGGTGTCCGTCCTGTTCTCGGCGTCGCCGGTGTACGTGTTGCCGCGCGTGGGGTCGTCGAGCCGGTAGCCGCCGGTGCCGGTGCGGGTGGTGGTGAGGGGGACGGTGCCGGAGTACAGGGAGCGGCCGTCGCCCTCGGCCGCGCCCGGCGCCGCGGTTTCGAGGCTGTTCCAGGTGTCGATGCGGGCGCCGGTGGTGGCGTCGGTGAGGACGGTGCGGGCCGTGGGGTTGCCGAGCGGGTCCCGCGCGGCGGCGGTGGTCCGCCAGGCCAGTCGCGGACCGCCGTGCAGCGCGTCCACGACGAGCCGCGGTTTCGCCACGAGGCCGCGGAGCAGGGTGCCGGGGTGGGCCTCGCGCAGGACCGCCGCGGCGAGGTCGGCGGCCCTGGGGGCGGCGAGGCGGGGCGTGGTCGTCGGTACGGCGATGTCGGCGGGGGCGGCGCGGTCCGTGCCCTCGTACGAGCCGTCGGGGGCACTGTGCACGACGAAGTCGCCGCCGATGACCGGGAGTTGGCGGTACGTGGTGTCGTAGCGGGTGTGCCGGGAGCCGTCGGGGTCGGTGACGACGTCCCGTACGGAGACGGCGGTGGCGCCGGTGGGGGAGGGGGCGGCCGTCGCGGTGGGGGCGAGGGCGAGCGCGGCGGTGAGGAGGGCGGCCAGGGCGGTGACGCGGTGCGTGGCCCGTGCGGGTCTCATCAGGCGGCTCCGTGGGGGACGGTGGGGTGAGCGGCGACTCCTGACGCTGGTTCAGTTTTAGGCGGGCATGACAAACGGAGTCCAGGGATCCGCGGTGACGGAGCTGTGAAGGAGTCGGGGGTGGGGCCGGGCGGCCACAATGGGGTGCGTGGAGACATCAGAGCTGACAGCGGATGCGCACGTCCTGACCGTGCTCACGACGACGGACGCCGAGCGGAAGGCGACGGACCTCGCCCGCGGCGCGATCCGCGACCGGGTCGCGGCCTGCGCGCAGGTCTCCGGGCCGGTCACGTCCGTGTACCGGTGGGAGGGGGAGGTCGAGACGGCGCGGGAGTGGCAGGTGGTGCTGAAGACGACGGGGGCGCGGTACGCGGAGCTGGAGGCGTGGCTGGTGGCCCACCACGACTACGACACGCCGGAGATCATCGCGGTGCCGGTGGTGCGGGGGAGCGGGGCGTACCTGGACTGGGTCCGCGCGGAGACCTCCGCCTGACCGTTCCGCCCCGGTCCTCGTGCTTGCGCCACGGGGCTCCGCCCCGAACCCCGCTCCTCAATCGCCGGAGGGGCTTGATTGACAGGCCCACCCGCCCCTCCGGGGGCTCCTCAATCGCCGGAGGGGCTTGATTGATCGTCGGAGGGGCTTGAATGTTCCACCCGGACCGCGCACACCTTGAACTCCGGCATGCGGGACGTGGGGTCGAGGGCCGGGTTGGTCAGGGTGTTGGCCCGGCCCGCCCCCGGCCAGTGGAACGGCATGAAGACCGTGTCCGGCCGGATCGCGGACGTGACCCGCACCGGCGCCTCCGCCCGCCCCCGCCGCGACGTCACCGCCACCACGTCCCCCTCCCCGACACCCAACCGCCCCGCCAGCCGCGGATGCAGCTCCACGAACGCCCCCGGCGCCGCCTTGTTCAGCTCCGCCACCCGCCGCGTCTGCGCCCCGGACTGGTACTGGGCGACGACCCGACCCGTGGTCAGGTACAGCGGATACTCCGCATCCGGCTCCTCCGCCGCCGGCCGGTGCGACACCGGCACGAACCGCGCCCGCCCGTCCTCCGTGGCGAACCGGTCGAGGAACAGCCGCGGCGTCCCCGCGTCCCCGTCCCCCGCCGGACACGGCCAGAACAGCCCCTCGCCCGCCGCCAGCCGGTCGTAGTCGATCCCCGAGTAGTCCGCGGGACCGCCCCGCGACGCCCGCCGCAACTCGTCGAACACCTCCCGCGCGTCCGTCGGGAACCCCTTCTCCAGGTCGGGCGCGAGCCGCGCCGTCAGCTCCTGGAGCACCTCCAGATCCGTCCGCACCCCCGGAGGGGGCGTGAGGGCGCGGCGCCGCAGCAGCACCCTGCCCTCCAGGTTCGTCACCGTCCCCGTCTCCTCGGCCCACTGCGTCACCGGCAGCACCACATCGGCGAGTTCCGCGGTCTCCGACAGGACGACGTCCGCGACCGCCAGGAAGTCCAGCGACCGGATCCGTGACTCGACGTGCGCCGCCCGCGGCGCCGACACCACCGGGTTCGACCCCATGAGGAGCAGCGCGCGGACGTCCCCGCCCAGCGCGTCCAGCAACTCGTACGCCGACCGCCCGGGACCGGGCAGCACCTCCGGGTCGACGCCCCAGACCTCCGCCACGTGCGCCCGCGCCGCCGGATCCGTGAGCTTGCGGTAGCCGGGCAACTGGTCGGCCTTCTGGCCGTGTTCACGACCGCCCTGGCCGTTGCCCTGACCGGTCAGACACCCGTAACCGGACAGCGGCCGCCCCGGCCGCCCCGTGGCCAGCGCCAGGTTGATCCACGCGCCGACCGTGTCCGTGCCCTTGGACTGCTGCTCGGGACCGCGCGCGGTGAGCACCATCGCGTCCCCGGCGTCCGCGAACATGCCGACCGCCGCCCGCAGTTGGGGCACCGGCACGCCCGTGACCCGCTCCACGTACTCCGGCCAGTGCGCCATCGTCGCCGACCGGGCATCCGCCCACCCCCGCGTACGCTCCCGTACGTACTCCTCGTCGACCCGCCCCTCCGCGACCACCAGGTGCAGCATGCCGAGCGCGAGGGCGAGGTCCGTGCCGGGGCGCGGCGCCAGGTGGAGGTCCGCCTGCTCGGCGGTGCGGGTGCGGCGCGGGTCGACGACGATCAGCTTGCCGCCGTTCGCCTTGAGCTCGGAGAGGTAGCGCAGGGCGGGTGGCATGGTCTCGGCGAGGTTCGAGCCGACCAGGATCACGCACCCCGTCCTCGGGACGTCCTCCAGCGGGAACGGCAGCCCTCGGTCGAGCCCGAAGGCCTTCTGCCCGGCCGCCGCGGCCGACGACATGCAGAACCGACCGTTGTAGTCGATCTGCGACGTGCCGAGCACGATGCGCGCGAACTTGCCCAGCGCGTACGCCTTCTCGTTCGTGAGGCCGCCGCCCCCGAACACCCCGCACGCGTCCGCGCCGTGCGCACCACGCGCGCGTGCCAGGCCGTCCGCGACCCTGTCCAGGGCCTCTTCCCAGGTGGCGGGTTCGAGCCGCCCGGTGGCGGGGTCACGGACCAGCGGCTCGGTCAGCCGCACCCGGGAGGAGAGCACGGAGGCGGCGCTCTGGCCCTTGCCGCACAGCGCGCCCTGGTTGACCGGGAAGTCCGCGCGGCCCTCGACCGCGGGGGCCTGGGCCTCGGTGCCGGGCAGCACGTTCATGCCGCACTGCAAGGCGCAGTACGGACAGTGGGTGGGCGTCGCCGTCGTGTTGAGCATGCCCTTGAGGGTGCGGCGCGTGTGTTGCCGGTCGGCTCGCGCCCGGTTACGTACCCGGTACGAGCACCTCCCCGCCGTCGCGCGGACGGCGTGAGGTCAGCGGGCCAGCGCCTCGCGCACGCCGGTCTCCTCCGGGCCCAGGAAGTGCGGGTCGGGGCGGACCGTCACGTCGAGCGCCGCCTTCGCCGCGGCCAGCATCTCGCGCGCGCCGCCCGCGTACCAGGTGACGTCGTGGGGTTCGTCGACCCCGATCCCGTACGAGGAGACGCCCGCGGCCTCGCACAGGGCCACCGCGCGGCGCGCGTGGAAGCCCTGGGTGACCAGGACGGCGCGGTCGACGCCGAAGATCTTCTTCGCGCGGACGCAGGAGTCCCAGGTGTCGAACCCGGCGTAGTCGCTGACGACGGCGTCGGAGGGGACGCCGTGGCGGGTCAGGTACGCGCGCATGGCGTCGGGTTCGTCGTACTCCACGCGGCTGTTGTCGCCCGTGACGAGCAGGACCTCGACCTTGCCGGTGCGGTAGAGCTCGGCGGCGGCGTCGAGGCGGTGCGCCAGGTACGGGGAGGGTTCACCGTCCCACAGGCCGGCGCCGAAGACGACGCCGACGTCCGTGCGGGGGACGTCGGCCACGGTTCGCAGTCGGTCGCCGGTGGTGGTGAACAGCCAGGTCGCGGGCAGCAGCGCGATCACGCACGCCGCCATGAGCCCCTGCACCGTGCGGCGCCGCCCCTGCCTCGTACGCGGCACCCGCATCCCGCACTCCCCCCGTCGCCGCGGAGCGGGCCCATCCCACCCGCACACCCACCATGACGCCCCCACACGCCTCCCGGTTCACACCCCGGGGCTCCGCCCCGGACCCCGCTCCTCAATCGCCGGAGGGGCTTGTTTGGACCGCCGGAGGGGCTCAATTGGCTCGACCCCTCGTGGGCGTACGGGCGACGGCGACCGCACCCCGCCTTGGGCAGTCTGCCGCCTGGGGCGGCAGGGTGGGCAAGGCGGCACCCCGGTGCGGCGCAAGGTCACGGCGGGGGCCCGCCACGTGGTGGGTGGGCTCACCGTGCCGCACCGTCCCCGGTGAACCGCTCGCAACCACCCGTCACCGTGCCGCAACAGCCCGGCAACCCCCGTTCGGCACGATCTCTTCATGACGGACGAGTCGTACGGCCCCACGGACCACGGCACGACCTCCCTGGATCACTCGGACAGTACGGCGGCGGGACTCCTCACCATGATCAGCGATCAGCTCGGCAGCAGGCTCAGCCACGTGTCCCCCCTGCGCGGACACCGACGGCCGCAGCCTCCCGCCCTCGTCCTCGTCGCCCACGGCAGCCGCGACCCCCGCGCCCTGACCACGGTCACCGCCCTCGCGGAGCGGATACGTGAGCAGCGCCCCGGTCTCACCGTCCGCCTCGGCCACATCGAGCTGAACGAGCCGCTGCTGAGCGACACCCTCGCCGAGCTGCCCGCGGGGCAGGCCGTGCTCGTGCCGCTGCTGCTCTCCCGCGGCTACCACGTCAAGCAGGACATCCCGGCCGCCGCCGACACCGCCGCGCACCTGCTGACCCGCGTCGCGGACCCCCTCGGCCCGCACCCCCTGCTCGTCGAGGCCCTCCACGACCGGCTCATCGAGGCCGGCTGGCCCGAGGGGCCGATGGACGACCGGGACCGCCGCCGCGGCGCGGTCGTGCTCGCCGCCGCCGGCTCCCGCGACCCGCACGCCGCCGACGACATCCGCCACACCGCCGCCCTCCTGGCCCACCGCCTCGGCGTCCCCGTCGTCCCCGGCCACGCCTCCGCCACCGCCCCCGACGTCGCCACGGCGGTCCGCTCGCTCACCGCCCGCGGCCGCGACCGGATCGCCGTCGCCTCCTACTTCACCGCCCCCGGCCGCTTCGCCACGGAGAGCGCCGCGGCCGCCCCGGGCATCGCGGCGGCGCCCCTCGGCACCCACCCGGCCCTGGCCCGTCTCGTGCTGCACCGCTACGACCGGGCGCTGACCGCCGCGCCGCGCACCGCCGCGACGCACCTGGCGTCCGCCTGAGCCCTCGCCAACCCCCGGTTGTCGGTGGCTGCGCTTACTCTCGGTGCATGGAAGGCAGTGACACGTACGGTCCGTACGACGAGGCGGCGGTCGAGCGCTGGGCCCCCGAGCCCGACAAGCGCCCGGGGCGCACGGCGTTCCAGCGCGACCGGGCGCGGGTCCTGCACTCGTCGGCGCTGCGCCGGCTCGCGGGCAAGACCCAGGTCGTCACGCCGGGGACGCGCAGCCGCCACTGGGACGCGAGCCCGCGCACCCGGTTGACGCACTCCCTCGAATGCGCCCAGGTGGGCCGCGAATTGGGCGCCGCCCTCGGCTGCGACCCCGACCTCGTGGAGACGGCCTGCCTCTCCCACGACCTGGGCCACCCGCCCTTCGGGCACAACGGCGAGCAGGCGCTCAACGAGGTGTCGGAGGACTGCGGCGGCTTCGAGGGGAACGCGCAGTCGCTGCGCCTGCTGACCCGCATCGAGCCCAAGCGCTTCGTCCGCGGCGAGGGTTCCGGCGAGCCGACCAGCGTGGGACTGAACCTGACGCGGGCCGCGCTGGACGCCGCGACGAAGTACCCGTGGCCGCGCGGCGAGCACCCCAGCGACCCGCAATCCGTGAAGTTCGGGGTCTACGAGGACGACCGCCCGGTCTTCGACTGGATCCGCAAGACCGCCCCCGGCCGCCGCACCTGCTTCGAGGCGCAGGTCATGGACTGGGCGGACGACGTGGCGTACTCCGTGCACGACCTCGAAGACGGCCTGCACGCGGGCCACTTGGACCCGAACGTGCTGCACGCCGAGCCCGAGCGCGCCGACATCTTCGCCGTCGCCATCGGGCGGTACGTGCCGGGGGACACCGACCCCGCCGAGCTCGCCGCCGCCCTCGACCGGCTCCTCGACCAGGAGTGGTGGCCGCACGGCTACGACGGGACGGCCGTCGCCCAGGCCGGGCTGAAGGACGCGACCAGCCAGTTGATCGGCCGGTTCTGCCTCGCCGCCGAGGGCGCGACCCGCGCGCGACACGGCACGGGCCGGCTCACGCGCTACGGGGCGGAGCTGGTGGTGCCGCGCTCCGCCCGCTACGAGTGCGCGGTGCTCAAGGCCGTCGCCGACCGGTACGTGATGCAGCGCCCGCAGCAGGAGCGGCTGCGCGCGGACCAGCGCGTCGTCGTCGCCGAGTTGGCGCAGGCGCTCACCGCCCGCGCTCCCGACGGCCTGGACCCCCAGTTCCGCGCCCTGTTCGACGCCGCGCCCGACGACCGGGCGAAGAAGCGCGTCATCGTCGACCAGATCGCCTCCCTGACCGACGCCTCCGCCCGGTCGCTTCACGCACGCCTTACCGTCGAGGGGCACGGTGGGGAGGGACGTGCGACCACTGGGCGTGACGAAAAGATGCCCTGATCGGGCCACGCCCCCTTCCCGCATTACGCTGCGTGCGGGACGCTCGCATATGACGGCATGGCAATGAGGAGGCATCAAGTGGTCGACGCGGACCAGACGTTCGTCATCGTCGGGGGAGGGCTCGCCGGAGCCAAGGCCGCCGAGACACTCCGCTCGGAGGGCTTCACCGGGCGGGTGATCCTCATCGGGGACGAACGGGACCACCCGTACGAACGGCCGCCCTTGTCGAAGGGCTACCTCCAGGGCAAGGAGGAGCGCGACAGCGTCTTCGTCCACGAACCGGCCTGGTACGCGAGCAACGACATCGAGCTGCACCTCGGCCAGACGGTCACCGCCGTCGACCGCGCCGACAGGACGGTGCTGCTCGGCGAGGGCACCGTCATCCGCTACGACAAGCTGCTGCTCGCCACCGGCGCCGAGCCCCGCCGCCTCGACATCCCCGGCACCCACCTCGCCGGAGTGCACCACCTGCGCCGCCTCGCCCACGCGGAGCGCCTGAAGAACGTGCTGGCGTCGCTCGGCAGGGACAACGGACACCTGGTGATCGCCGGAGCCGGCTGGATCGGCCTGGAGGTCGCCGCGGCCGCCCGGGAGTACGGGGCGGAGGTCACCGTCGTCGAGCCCGAGGCCACGCCGCTGCACTCCGTGCTGGGCCCCGAGGTCGGCCAGATCTTCACCGAGCTGCACGGCGACCACGGCGTCCGCTTCCACTTCGGCGCGAAGCTCACCGAGATCACCGGGCAGGACGGCATGGTCCTCGCCGCCCTCACCGACGACGGCGAGGAGCACCCGGCGCACGACGTGCTCGCCGCGATCGGCGCCGCCCCGCGCACCGCGCTCGCCGAAGCCGCGGGCCTCGACCTGGCCGACCGGGCGCACGGCGGCGGCATCGCCGTGGACGGCACGCTGCGCACCTCGGACCCGGACATCTTCGCGGCGGGCGACGTGGCCGCCGTCCAGCACCCGCTCTTCGACGACCGGCTGCGCGTGGAGCACTGGGCGAACGCGCTGAACGGCGGCCCCGCAGCGGCCCGCGCCATGCTCGGCAAGGACATCACCTACGACCGCGTGCCGTACTTCTTCTCCGACCAGTACGACCTCGGCCTGGAGTACTCCGGCTGGGCGCCCCCGGGCAGCTACGACCAGGTGGTGCTGCGCGGGGACGCGGGCAAGCGCGAGTTCATCGCGTTCTGGCTGAAGGACGGGCAGGTCCTCGCGGGGATGAACGTGAATGTGTGGGACGTCACGGAGCAGATCCAGCGCCTGATCAGGTCGGGGGCCAAGCCGGGCGTCGAGCGGCTCTCGGACCCGTCGGTCCCCCTCGGTGATCTGGCCGAGCAGTAACGGATGATCTTGTGGAGTGGTGACGGGAGTGTCAGTGGTCGCCATTAGAATTGCCGCGTGGCAGGCAGGATCAATGACGAGGACGTGAAGGCGGTTCGGGACGCGGTCCCGATCGACGCCGTGGTGTCCGAGTACCTGCAACTGCGCAACGCGGGCGGCGGAAACCTCAAGGGACTCTGCCCGTTCCACGACGAGAAGTCCCCGTCCTTCCAGGTCAGCCCCAGCAAGGGCCTGTTCCACTGCTTCGGCTGCCAGGAGGGCGGCGACACCATCACGTTCGTGATGAAGGTCGACCACCTCTCCTTCTCCGAGGCGGTGGAGCGCCTCGCCGGCCAGGCGGGCATCACGCTGCGCTACGAGGAGGGCGGGTACAACCCGAGCCACCAGCGCGGCGAGCGCATCCGCCTAGTCGAGGCGCACAAGGTCGCCGCGCAGTTCTACGTCGACCAGCTGGAGTCGCCGGAGGCCGAGATCGGCCGGAAGTTCCTCGCCGAGCGCGGCTTCGACCAGGCCGCGGCCCAGCACTTCGGCGTCGGCTACAGCCCGGCGGGCTGGGACCACCTCACGCGTTTCCTGCGCGGCAAGGGCTTCAGCGACAAGGAGATCCTCCTCTCCGGCCTCTCCCAGGAGGGCCGCCGCGGCCCCATCGACCGGTTCCGCGGCCGCCTGATGTGGCCGATCCGCGACATCGGCGGCGAGGTCGTCGGCTTCGGCGCGCGCCGTCTGCGCGAGGACGACAACGGCCCGAAGTACCTGAACACGCCCGAGACGCCGATCTACCGCAAGTCGCAGGTCCTGTACGGCATCGACCTCGCCAAGAAGGACATCGCGAAGTCCTCCCGCGCGGTCGTCGTCGAGGGGTACACGGACGTGATGGCCTGCCACCTGGCGGGCGTCACCACCGCCATCGCCACCTGCGGCACCGCCTTCGGCGGCGACCACATCAAGATCCTGCGCCGCCTGCTGATGGACAACGGCTCGGCGCGGGTGATCTTCACCTTCGACGGCGACGCGGCGGGCCAGAAGGCGGCCCTGCGCGCCTTCGAGGACGACCAGAAGTTCGCCGCCGAGACGTACATCGCGATCGCGCCGGACAACATGGACCCGTGCGACCTGCGCCTCGCCAAGGGCGACGACGCGGTCGCGGACCTGGTCGAGCCGCGCACGCCGCTCTTCGAGTTCGCGCTGCGCCAGATCGTCAGCCGCTACGACCTGGAGACCCCGGGGGGCCGCGCCGCCGCGCTCGACGAGGCGGCGCCCGTCGTCGCCCGCATCAAGAACAGCGCCTCGCAGCACGAGGTCGCGGTGCAGCTCGCGGGCATGCTCGGCATCCTCGACACCCAGTTCGTGGTCAAGCGGGTCGGGCAGCTGGCGCGGTGGGCCCGCGACCGCGGAGGCCGGGGCCCGGCGCCCGGAAAGCCGGGGAGCGGCGGCCCGGGGGCCGCCCAGATCGCCGCGCCGTCCCGCCCCTTCGGCGGCCCGGCGCTCACGCTGCGCAACCCGGTCTTCACGACCGAGCGCGAACTGCTCAAACTCGCCTTGCAGTACCCGCAGTTGGTGTCACCGGCGTTCGACGCGTACGGGGTCGACGAGTTCACGGCCGATCCGTACGCCGCCGTGCGGCAGGCCATCATGGACGCGGGCGGCGCGGAGCAGGGCGTCCACGACCCGCAGCAGTACCTGGTCGCGGTGCGGGAGGCGGCGCCGGACGACGCGGTGCGGGCGATGGTGACGGAGCTGGCGGTCGAGGCGATTCGCCGCAAGACGGTGGACGAGCCGTACGCGGGGGAGCAGCTGGTCACCGTGCGCAAGCGGGCGGTCGACCGTCGCATCCGGGATGTGCAGGGCACGCTGGCCCGAGCGGGTGCGGGGGGCGATCCGCAGCAATTGGCCGCGGTGCAGAACGAGTTGTGGGTGTTGCAGCAGTACGGGCAGGCGCTGCGCGAACGGGGTGCGGAAGCGCTCTAGCGTTTGCGTAGGGGTGCGGCCACCCGGCTCCCGCTCACGGGGCTCCGCCCCGGACCCCGCTCCTCAAGCGCCGGAGGGGCTGAGATGGCGCGCTCCAACGCGCCGTTTTCTCTCGTTCGGATCGGGGAAGGGTGGGCACCCGTCCTGCACGGTAACCGCTCGGTCACGCACCGGACTCAAAAAGTCAACGCACGCCCCTCGTGGCGGCACTGTGTCGTACTCCACACTGGGTTGCGGTGCCTGAGTCCTCGGAGCGCGGCCGGAGCCCGGACAACGGGTCCGACACCCCCGCGGTTCCGCTCATCGCGTACGGGACGGGCAACGGCGAGGCCGCCGTTCCCGCCCCCCTGCCGCACGCCTCAGATGCGATCACTTTGGAGGTCGCCCCCGTGCAGACCCAGACCCTCACCCAGAGCGACAGCACAGCGCAGGCCCTCGCCGACCCCGAAGCCGCGCCGAAAGGTGCCGGGCCAGAGGGCGACGTCCTGACCTCCGTGCCGTCGCAGAACCGCGAGGCGCACCATCCGGAGACCGGGGCGGAGGAACCGTCCGACGCGCAGGAGTCCGTGGACCCGCCCGAACCGGTGCGCGGCGCCCGCACCGAAGGCGCCGGCCCGTCCTCGGACCTGTTCCGCCAGTACCTGCGCGAGATCGGCCGCATCCCGCTGCTCACCGCCGCCGAGGAAGTGGAGCTCGCGCGGCGCGTCGAGGCGGGCCTCTTCGCCGAGGAGAAACTCACCCACGCCCCCGACCTGGACTCCCAACTCGCCCTCGACCTCGACAAGTTGGTGGTCATGGGCCGGATGGCCAAGCGCTGCCTCATCGAGGCGAACCTGCGCCTGGTCGTCTCCGTCGCCAAGCGTTATGTAGGGCGCGGGCTGACGATGCTCGACCTCGTCCAGGAGGGCAACCTCGGCCTGATCCGCGCCGTCGAGAAGTTCGACTACGCCCGCGGCTACAAGTTCTCGACGTACGCGACCTGGTGGATCCGGCAGGCCATGAGCCGCGCCCTCGCCGACCAGGCCCGCACCATCCGGGTCCCGGTGCACGTCGTCGAGCTGATCAACCGGGTCGTCCGCGTCCAGCGCCGCATGCTCCAGGAGCGCGGCTACGAGCCCACGCCCCAGGAGGTCGCGGCCCACCTCGACCTGTCGCACGAGCGGGTCAGCGAGGTCCTGCGCCTCGCGCAGGAACCCGTCTCGCTGCACGCCCCCGTGGGCGAGGAGGACGACGTCGCGCTCGGCGACCTCATCGAGGACGGCGACGCCACGTCCCCCGTGGAATCGGCGGCGTTCCTGCTCCTGCGCGAGCACCTGGAGGCGGTCCTCTCCACGCTCGGCGAACGCGAACGCAAGGTCGTCCAGCTCCGCTACGGTCTCGCGGACGGCCGCCCCCGCACCCTGGAGGAGATAGGCCGCATCTTCGGCGTCACGCGCGAACGCATCCGCCAGATCGAGTCCAAGACCCTCAACAAACTCCGCGACCACGCCTTCGCGGACCAGCTCAGGGGCTACCTGGACTAGTGGGAGCCCCTCCGGCGATTGAGGAGCGGGGCCCGGGGCAGAGCCCCGCGACCTCAACCCCGGGGGGCAACACCGATCAGTCGACCTCGGCGACCGCCTGCGCGAACTGCGCCTCGTACAACCGCTGATACGCCCCACCGTCGGAGACCAGCGCCTCGTGCGAGCCCTGCTCCACGATCGCCCCGTTCTCCATGACCAAAATCGTGTCGGCGTCCCGAATCGTCGACAACCGGTGCGCGATCACGAACGACGTACGGCCGGCGGCCAACCGCGCCATCGCCTTCTGGATCAGCACCTCGGTCCGGGTGTCGACGGAGGAGGTCGCCTCGTCGAGCACGAGGATCACCGGATCGGACAGGAACGCCCGCGCGATCGTGATGAGCTGCTTCTCGCCCGCGCTGACCCCCGTCCCCTCGTCGTCGAGCACCGTGTCGTACCCGTCGGGCAGCGTCCGGATGAACCGGTCGGCGTGTGCGGCCTTCGCCGCCTCCTCGACCTCCGCACGGGTGACGTCCTTCGGGGCGCCGTACGCGATGTTCTCCGCGATGGTGCCGCCGAACAGCCAGGTGTCCTGGAGCACCATGCCGATCCCGGCGCGCAGCTCCTCCCGCGACATCTTCGCGATGTCGACGCCGTCGAGCGTGATGCGCCCGCCCGTGACCTCGTAGAACCGCAGCAGCAGATTGACGAGGGTCGTCTTGCCCGCGCCGGTCGGTCCGACGATCGCCACCGTGTGACCGGGGTCCGCGGTGAGCGACAGGTCCTCGATGAGTGGCTTGTCCTTCTCGTAGCGGAAGGCCACGTGCTCGAACTCGACGTGCCCGCGCAGGAGGTCCGGCTTCTCGGCCGGCACCGGGTCCGCCGACTGCTCCTCCGCGTCCAGCAGTTCGAAGATCCGCTCGGCGCTCGCCACACCCGACTGCACGAGGTTCGCCATCGACGCGACCTGCGTCAGCGGCATGGAGAACTGCCGCGAGTACTGGATGAAGGCCTGCACGTCACCGATGGAGAGCGAGCCGCTGGCCACCCTCAACCCGCCCACGACCGCGACCAGGACGTAGTTCAGGTTCGAGATGAAGAACATCAGCGGCTGCATGATCCCGCTGTTGAACTGCGCCTTGAACGAGGCCTGGTACAGCTCCTCGTTCTGCTCGGCGAACTGCCCGGCCGACTCCTTCTGCCGCCCGAACACCTTCACCAGGTTGTGCCCGGTGTACATCTCCTCGATGTGCGCGTTCAGCGCGCCGGTCGCCCGCCACTGCTGCACGAACTGCGGCTGCGCCCGCTTGCCGACCTTCGCCGCGACCAGCACTGACAGCGGCACCGTGACCAGCGCGACGAGCGCGAGCAGCCACGAGATCCAGAACATCATGGTCAGGACGCCGATGATGGTGAGCAGCGAGTTGAGCATCTGCCCCGTCGTCTGCTGGAGCGTCTGGCCGAGGTTGTCGATGTCGTTGGTCGCCCGGCTCAGCACCTCGCCGCGCTTCTGCTTGTCGTAGTACGACAGCGGCAGCCGCGACAGCTTCGACTGGAGGTCGCCGCGCAGCTCCGCGACGGCCAGGTTGATGAGCCGGTTCGCCACGCGCGTGCCGATCATCATCGCGAGGCCCGCGCACGCGAACACGGCGAGGCCGAGCAGCAGCACCTCGCCGATCGCGGTGAAGTCGACGCCCTGGCCGGGTGTGAAGTCGACGCCGCCGAGCATGTCGGCCATGCCGGTCTCACCCTTGGCCCGCAGGCCCTCGATGACCTGCTCCTTGGTCTGCCCGGCCGGCAGCTGCCCGCCGACGACCCCGCCGAACAGCAGGTCGGTGGCGCGCCCCAGGATCTTCGGGCCGACCACCGAGAGGGCGACGCCGATCACGATGGCGAGCAGCACCCCGCCCACCGCCGCGCGATGCACGGTGAGCCGCTTCAGCAGCCGCTTCCCGGAGTTCTTGAAGTCCATCGACCGCGAACCGGGCGCACCCGCGCCCGCTCCGGCCGCCATCCGCCCCATGGGCCCACTCATCAGGCGGCCTCCGCTTCCGTCAGCTGGGAGAGGACGATCTCCCGGTACGTCTCGTTGTCCGCCATCAGCTCGTGGTGGCGCCCGGTGCCGACGACCCGGCCCTCGTCGAGCACCACGATGCGGTCGGCGTCGCGGATGGTGGCCACGCGCTGGGCCACGATCACCACGGTGGACTCGGCCGTCTCGGCGCCGAGCGCGCGCCGCAGCGCGGCGTCGGTGGCGTAGTCGAGCGCGGAGAACGAGTCGTCGAAGAGGTAGATCTCGGGCCGCTGCACGAGCGTGCGCGCGATGGCGAGGCGCTGGCGCTGACCGCCGGAGACGTTCGTGCCGCCCTGCGTGATGGGCGCTTCGAGCCCGCCCTCCAGCCTGCTGACGAAGTCCTTGGCCTGCGCCACCTCCAGCGCGTGCCACAGCTCCTCGTCGGTGGCCTCGGGACGCCCGTAGCGCAGATTGCTCGCGACGGTCCCGGAGAACAGGTACGGCTTCTGCGGGACGAGCCCGACCGTCCTCGCCATCAGCTCCGGGTCGAGCCGCCGCACGTCCTCGCCGTCGACGTACACCGACCCGGCCGTGGTGTCGTACAGCCGCGGTACGAGCCCCAGCAGCGTCGACTTGCCGCTGCCGGTGGAGCCGATGACGGCGGTCGTCTCGCCGGGCAGCGCGACCAGGTCGATGCCGCGCAGGATGGGCTCCTCGGCGCCCGGATAGCCGAAGTCGGCGCCCCGGATCTCCAGGTGGCCGCGGCGGCGCAGCTCGCGCACGCTGTCCTTCGGCGCGGGCGGTACGACGCTGGTCTCCGTGTCCAGGACCTCCTGGATGCGCTCGGCGCAGACCTCGGCGCGCGGCACCATCATGAACATGAACGTGGCCATCATCACGCTCATCACGATCTGCATCAGATACGCGAGGAACGCGGTCAGGTCGCCGATCTGCATGCCGCCGCTGTTGATGCGGTGCGCGCCGAACCAGACGACGGCGATGGACGCGATGTTCACGATCGTCATCACGAACGGGAACATCAGTGCCATGAGCCGGCCGGTCGCGAGGGAGGTCTCGGTCAGATCCCGGTTGGCCCCGCCGAACCGGCCCTTCTCGAAGTCGTCCCGCACGAAGGCGCGGATCACGCGGTTGCCGGTGATCTGCTCGCGCAGCACCCGGTTCACGGTGTCCAGCTTGACCTGCATGGACCGGAACAGCGGCCGCAGCCTGCGGATGATCAGCGACAGGACGAGCGTCATCACGGGCAGCACGGCGAGCAGCACGCCCGACAGCGGCACGTCCAGGCCGAGGGCCATGACGACGCCGCCGACGCACATGATCGGCGCCGACACCATCAGCGTGAACGTCATCAGGGTCAGCATCTGGACCTGCTGCACGTCGTTCGTGGTCCGGGTGATGAGCGAGGGCGCCCCGAACTGGCCGACCTCGCGCGCCGAGAAGGACTGCACCCGGTCGAAGATCCCGGCCCGCATGTCGCGCCCCAGCGCGGCGGCGGTGCGGGCGCCGTAGAACACGGCCCCCATGTTGCACACCACCTGGGCGACGGTGACGCCCAGCATCAGGGCGCCGTACGTGAGGATGTAGCCGGTGTCGCCGTTCACGACACCGTTGTCGATGATGTCGGCGTTCAGAGTGGGCAGATACAGCGCGGCGCAGGTCTGAAGGAACTGCAGCAGCACCAGCAGCCCGATCGGTTTCCGGTACGGACTGAGATGGGTCCGCAGAAGTCGTATGAGCACGCTCGGTCTCTCGGTGGTCGGCGGTCGTGGAGGAGCGGTGTACGGGGAGAGGGATCCCCATGCGATGCGCCGTCACGGAGGACGACGACGCATGGACCCCTATCGTCGGACACTCCACCCGCGTTACCTCAACCGATTTACCCAAGAGCACTCAAAGGTTCGGCCGTCTTCGAAAGTGTCAGGAGAAGGCACCGGGGTGGATCTGTTCCCGCACGGCCCGGTACTGCTGGCGCACCGCCTGCCCCACGGGAAGCTCCTCGCCCGGCTCGAAGACCTGCGCGGCCGCGCCCTGCCACTGCGGCAGCTGCCCGGTCAGCGCCCACGCGGCCTGCCGCGCCGCCCCGATCGCCGCGTAGTCCGCGGGCTGCGGCACGACGACCTGCGCGCCGAACACCACCGGCGCCACGCTCTGCACCGCGTGCAGCTCCGCGGCGGCGCCCAGCAGGAACACCCGCCGGATCTCCACGCCCCGCCCGCGCAGCACGTCCATCGCGTCGGCGAGGCCGCACAGCATGCCCTCGAAGGCGGCCCGCGCCAGGTGCTCGGGCTTCATCGACTCCCGCCGCAGCCCGCTCAGCGTGCCCGCCGTGTGCGGCAGGTTCGGCGTCTTCTCGCCCTCCAGGTAGGGCAGCAGGACGAGTCCGTGGGCGCCCGGCGTCGACTTCATCGCCAGCTCGGACAGCTCCTCCAGGCCCCCGTCGAGGCCCAGCATCTCCACGGTGCCCCGCAGCGCCCGTACGGCGTTCGACGTGTGGACCACGGGCAGGTGCATCCCGGTGGCGTCGGCGAGGGAGGTGATGGCGCCGCTGGAGTCGACGAGCGCCTCGTGGTGCACGGCCATCACGGATCCCGAGGCCCCGAGCGAGACCACGGCGTCCCCGGAGCGCACCCCGAGCCCGAACGCGGCGGCCATCGTCTCCCCGGTCCCGGCCGAGATGACCAGGCCCTCCGGGGTCCGCCCGGCCGCCTCGCCGGGGCCGATCACCTCGGGCAGCGCCACCCGGTGGCCGAGCGCCAGCTCCACCAGATCGGGCCGCCACGTGGCGCTCGCCGCCGACCAGTAGCCGGTGCTGGAGGCCCCGCCGCGGTCGGTGGTGCGGCGCACGGGCCGGCCGAGCAGCTGCCACACCAGCCAGTCGTGGGCCTGCATCAGGGCCGCCACCTGCTCGGCGTGCTCCGGTTCCGTGCGCGCCAGCCAGCGCAGCTTGGCCACCGGCAGCGCCGCCTGCGGCACGCTGCCCACGGCCTCGGCCCACGCCTCGCGCGAGCCGAGCCGGTCGACCAGGTCCGCGGCGGCAACCTGCGCGCGCTTGTCCCCGCCGACCAGGGCGGGGCGCACGGTGTTGCCGTGGGCGTCCAGCGGCACCACGGTGTTCTGCTGCGCGGAGACCCCGATCGCCTGCACGCCTTCGAGCAGCCCGCCGCCGGCCGCCTCGCCGAGCGAGAGCAGCCAGGCCTGGGGATCGACGTCGGAGGGCCGCCCGCCGCCCTCCGGGGCCTCCAGCGGGTGCGGGGCGTACCCCTGCCGCAGCACGGCCCCGGTGTCGGCGTCACAAACGACAATGCGCGTAAATTCGGGCGAACTGTCCAGCCCGGCGACTATCCCCATGACAGAAATTCTGCCGCACCGCCGGACACTTCTGTGCCGTCAGGTGCGGACCGGCTCCACAGGGGCGTCAGGTGTTGCTGGTGCCCCAGTCGTCGGTCGTCCCTTCGCCGGTCGAGCCGCCGCCGCGCTCGCGCAGGGTGCGCACCCGGTCGGCGACCGAGTCCGGGACCCGGCTCTCGACCTTCTCGCTCACCGAGTGGAAGGCCTTGCCCGCGACGTTGCGGGTCTGCTGGGCCGCGGACTCCGCCGTATTGCGCACCGCGGGGTTCTGGGCGATCTCCCGCGCGGACTTCTTGAGCTTCTCGTACCGCTCCCGTCCGGCCCTCGTGCCCAGCACGTACCCCAGGGCCAGACCGGTGATGAATGTGAGCCGATAGCGCATGGTCGGCCACCCTTTCCGTAGCGAGGCTTCGTGGTCTGTCGCGGTCCTCATGGTGCTTGTTGATCACCTGGGGGGGAACCGATTGGCAAAGCACCCCCCTGCTTGCGCTAATGTATGTGTCGCAGCGAGCGCGCGCCGCCTGGCAAGTACCCAGGTGGGTTCGTTCGAAGCAACGAGGTCCATCCCCTGTAGCTCAATTGGCAGAGCAGCCGGCTGTTAACCGGCAGGTTACTGGTTCGAGTCCAGTCGGGGGAGCTCGATCTCCTGTAGCTCAATTGGCAGAGCAGCCGGCTGTTAACCGGCAGGTTACTGGTTCGAGTCCAGTCGGGAGAGCTGAACAAGCCCCTCCGGAGCACGCTCCGGGGGGCTTTTTCGTGCCTGGTGGAACCGTCCGCGCGCGGGGTGAGTCCTCAAGGTCGTGCAGAGCCGGACCATCCGAGGCAGGAGATCGTATGAGCGGCTATGCTGCGGCAGACGGCGCGCACACATGTACGCGCCACGCCGAGACGGGGCGGTAGCTCAGCCGGTTAGAGCAGCGGACTCATAATCCGTCGGCCGTGGGTTCGAGTCCCACCCGCCCCACCGCGCGTACGCGGCGCAGAAACGATGCGACCAGCACGTACGTAACCTGATGGCCCGTCACGGAAACCGTGACGGGCCATCTGTCACCCCAAGGGCCCCGGCGGTCGGGGCGGGAGCCGGTCTCAGTCGGCCAGCGGGTTCAGGGCCATCGGCTGGATCCGGCCCTCCAGCATCTCGCCGAGCCCCTGCACGGCGCAGACGTCCGGGCGCTCGGCGATGCGCACCGGGACGCCCGTCGCGTCCCGCAGCATCTGGTCCAGGCCGGGCAGCAGGGCCGAGCCGCCGACCATCATGATGCCGCGCTCCGCGAGGTCGGCGACCAGGTCGGGCGGGCAGTCGCGGAGCACCTTGCCGATGCCGTCGAGGACGGCCGTCAGCGGGGTGTGGATGGCGCTGCGGACCGCCGCGGTGTCCACGTGCACCGAGCGGGCCAGGCCCGTCGCCACGTCGCGGCCGTGGATCTCGGTCTGCTCCGGGCCCTGCGGGGTGATCCCGTTGCCGCTCAGGGCGAGTTGCAGGGGGCGTACGGACTGGGAGGGCAGCATCAGCTCGTGAGCCTGGCGCAGGTGCTGGACCACGGCGTGGTCGATGGCGTCGCCGCCGACCGGGACACGGGCCGCCGTGACGATCGAGCCGAGCGAGAGGACCGCGATCTGGGTGGTGGCCGCGCCGCAGACGATGATCATCGTGGCTTCCGGCTGCTCCACCGGCAGGCCGCAGCCGACGGCCGCCGCGATCAGGGTGTCGACCAGCTCCACGCGGCGGGCGCCGAGGCCGACCAGCGTCTCCACCGCGGCGCGCTGCGCCAGCGGGTCCGCGTCGTGCGGCACCGCGGCCGCCGCGCGCAGCCGGGGCTTGCGGCGCAGGGCGCGGCGGAGCTTGTCGCCGAGGAGGTGGCGCAGCATCCGCTGGGCCATCTCGATGTCGACGACCGTGCCGCCGGAGACGGGGCGTACGACGCGGATGTAGTGCGGGGTGCGGCCGGTCATCTTCTCGGCGAAGTCGCCGACCGCGATCAGCGCGCCGGTGCGGGTGTTGACCGCCGCGGCGCTCGGCTCGTCGACGACGAGGCCCACGCCCTTCACGTACACGCGGGTGCGCGCGGCACCCAGATCGACGGCGAAGTGGCAGCGGCGCAACTGCTCCAGACTGGCGGTCATGGCAGATCCTCCCGAGAGCGCGGACCGTGACGGGCGCGCCGGGCGGCGACCCTGCTGGCATCCTGCGCTCGCGCGCGGGGAGGCGCCCGCTGGAGTAGGCCGGGCGGGGCTGGGCCGTCCGGGTGGGAGAAGCCGGGCCCGGGAAACGCGAAGGCGCCGCCTCCCGTGGGACGGGGAGGCGGCGCCGCGTCGGAGTCCGACGGAGTTACACCAGCCAGCCGAGGAAGTGGGCGAGGCCGGCGACGATGTCGGTGATGACGTTCATGTGACGCGTTCTCCTAGCGATGATGCAGAGTGCATCGGTGATGCAAAGTGCATGTGGGACTTGGGACTTGAGATGTGCATCGCGATGCGGTCGCTACGGTCTGCAGCCCGTTGCTTGCGCCCTGTAAGCATCGTTGTTCACGTGCGTCCCACGCAAACTCCTGGGCGACGATCACCTGTTCAAGGGAACAACTGCTCGCCTGTTCGTATGTGAGGGGCTACGCCTCGTACCAGCGCTGGAGCAGGCCCCACGTGAACTCCGCCCGCACCTCGCGCGGTGTCCCCGACGCGTCCGGGGCGCGGAACGCCAGGCCCCAGCGGGTGGGCGCCGAGCCTTCGAGGGGGCGGGCCGGAGCGAAGGCGCGGGCCGCCTCGTCGACCGTGCACGACCAGGGCGTCAGGTCGGCGACGGTGCGCAGGGCGGGGCCCGGGGCGCCGGGCGCCCGGATCAGCCACTCGTTCCAGACGCCGCCCGTCGGCGCGAGCAGCACCTCGAAGCGCAGGTCGGGCCAGAGCGGCACCGGCCACAGCAGCGCCTCGCACTCCAGGTCGCCGACCTTGCGGACGAGGGTGCGCTCCGGGTCACCGAGCACCGAGCGGTAGCGGGAGACGGCCGCCCGCGGGTGGCGGGAGCGCAGCTGCGCCTGCCAGCGGCGGTTCGCCTCCCGCATCTCGGCGACGGAGACGCCGAGATCGGCGCGGGCCGTCTCCACCAGCTCCGGGTTGTGGTCCGCCATGCGGCGCAGCAGGACCAGCTGGAAGTCCAGCGGGGTGAAGGGCTCAGTGGGGCGTCCGGGCATGCGCCCCATGGTGGCGTACGCCGCCGGGGGCCCGCCCGTCCGGGAGGAACAGCACCGAGTTCACGTACCGGGGGCGGCGCCCCGACGGCGTGAGGGCGCGGCGCAGCAGGCCCTGCGAGGCGATGTGGGAGGTGCCGCGCTGATGGGCCGCCAGGTCGTAGGCGGGCAGCGGCAGCCAGTCGGTGTCCGTGTCCGGCAGGACCCACCCCTCGTAGCCCTGCGCGCGCAGGTGGTGGACGACCGGGGTGATCGGCTGGATACGGGTCTCCAGTTCGATGAAGAGGGCGGGCCGGTCGTGGGCGAGCAGGGTCCGGGCACCGCGCAGCACCCGCAGCTCAGCCCCGTCGACGTCGATCTTGATGAAGTCCACGTCGCGGAGCGTGAGTTCGTCGAGCGTCACGCAGGGGACCTCGCGGCCGGTCGGCGCGTGCAGGCCGTCGCGGCGGACCAGCGAGGACACGCCGCGTTCGCCGCGCTCGTCGTGCGGGGGCTGCCACAGCGGCGCCGGGCCGGGGCGGTCGCTGGCCGCCGCGCGGACCACCCTGACGTTCGGCGGGGCGGACGCGGCGAGGACGCGGGCCAGGTGCGGGACCGGCTCCAGGGTGATCACGCGGCGGGCGCGGGCCGCGAGGCGGTGGGTCCACGGGCCGTACCAGCCGCCGACGTCCACGGCGGTGCCGCAGGCGCCCGTGGCGGGGAGCATGTCGGCGAGCCGGGCCAGTTCGGGTTCGAAGCGCGGGTAGAGGGCGCGGGCCGTCGCGGCGGTCAGCCGGGCGGGCAGCCAGGGCGCGATCCGGGCGGCGAGCGTCGTCATGGGAGTGCCCGCTTCGCCCGCTCCGCGCGTTGCAGGAGCTGTTCGTGCTCGGCTTCCGGGACCTGTTCGCCGGACGAGGGCAGCAGCTGCGGGATGCCGTCGACGATGGGGTAACGGCGGTGCAGGCGCGGGTTGTAGAGGCAGCCGCCGCCCTCCCGCTCGGGCTGGTCCGGCAGCAGGAGCAGGGGACCCTTGTCCAGCGGGCAGGCGAGGATCTTCAGGAGCGGGTCGTCAGGGTTCATGCGGGAGCAACTCCCTTGGCTCTTGGGCGGGTTGTGGGGGCGGGGTGTCGTGCTTGGGCATCAGCAGGAGCACCGCGACGGCGAGGGCGGTGCCGGTCACGCGCAGCGCCAGGCGCACCGGCTCGTGGGGCAGCGACTCGCCGAACGCGAGCGTGCCGAGGACCGCCGTGAACAGGCAGGTCACCGTGGTGCACACCGGGACGATCAGCGAGGCGCGGCAGCGTTGCAGGGCCGCCTGCGACATGACGAGGCCGAACGCGCCCGTGCACAGCAGCAGATACGGGTACGGCGACCTGAACAGGGCCGGAATGTCCGGGAGTACGCCCGACACACCCTTGATGGCGAGCGAGCTGACCCCGTACAGCAGGCCCACCGCGACCCCGTACTCGACGCCCGTGGTCGGCAGCCGGTGGCGGTGCCGGGCGCGGCGCTCCGCCGACGCGTACAGGTACAGGCCCGCGATCAGCGACGGGACGCACACCGTGAGGATGAGGGGCGCCGGGGAGTCGCGGCCCACCGCGTCCGCGTCCTCCTGGAGCGAGAGCACCACCATGAGCAGCGCCGCCAGGATCGCGGCGATGGCGTACCGCTCGCGGCCCGAGGTGCGTTCGCCGAGGAGCCGGGCCGACAGGAGCAGCAGCAGGACCAGGCCGGAGACGAAGATGCCCTGGGCCGCCGCGATGGGAAGCGTTCTGTAGACGGCGAGCTGGGCGCCGAATCCGGAGGCGAGGGCGATGGATCCGGCGAGCCACAGCGGGCTGGTCACCACCTGGCGCAGCAGGTGGGCGGGGCGCCGCACGCTCACCTCGGGCAGCCGGGTGAGGGCCCGCTTCTCCAGGACGAAGCCGACGCTGTACAGCGTGTTGGCGAGCAGTGCCGCGCCGACTCCCCATGCCACGGCGGGCATCGCCGGTCACGTCCTTCGCGCGTGCAGGAGAAGGATCGAGGAGAGCGAGGGTGCCGCGCAGGCCAGTCTGTCGACGGGGCGCAGCGGTCGGGGCACTCCGTGGAAGGGCGCGCCGGTGAGACCTACGACGCCGAAGCCGGAGGCGGTGACGAACTCCCGCAGGGCGCGCGGCGTGTAGAGCCGCAGATGGCCCACCACCTCCGTGCCCGGCCGGCCGTGGATGCCGCGCAGGCTCACCTCGGAGAACACGGGCTGCACGCCGGCCAGGAGCAGCGCCCGGTTGTACCAGGCGGCCAGGTTCGGGGTGGAGAGCATGAGGTGGCCGCCTGGGCGCAGGACGCGGCGGATCTCGTCGAGCGCCGCGTCGGGGTCGACGAGGTGCTCGATCACCTCGGAGAGGAGGACCGCGTCGGCGGAGCCGGACGCGAACGGCAGTCCGTGGCCGGTGAGTTCGCCGCGTACGACGTGGGGGAGGCGGCGGGCCGCGCGGTGCAGGGCGTCCTGGGACCAGTCGACGCCGACGAGGCGGTGCCGGTCCGGGAGGAGACGGGCGGTGGTGGCGGCCGCCGTGCCGTCGCCGCAGCCCACGTCCAGGACCGTGGCGTGCGGGGTGTGCGCCAGGGCGGCGGCGAGGACGCGGGCCTGGCGCAGGGTGCGGGGGGTGCCGGAGGCGACCGGCACTTCGGGGTTCTCGTAGAAGTCCCTCAAGTCCCGTGGCGCGCTGACGGTTTCCTCGGTGCGGGTGGTCATGGTGCCTCCTCCTGTGTCGCGTGGAGGTGCTGCTCGAACAGGTCGCGCAGCCGGGTCCCGTCGCCGGGGCCGAGGAGCGTGCGCGACCAGCGCAGGGCCAGGTGGAGCCGGCCCGCGGTGGACGCCGTCGTGAACGTGAGGCCGCGCGGCATGCGGGCCGGGGCCGAGAACCAGACGGCGTGGGCGCGGCCGCCGTCGCCGAAGTCCAGCGGGTACGGGATGCGGCCGATGTTGCTCAGCAGGGTGGTCGACGTCCACGGAGCAGCCGCCGAGCGCAGGGCGCGGGTGGCGGCAGCGCGCCAGGCCACGGGGGCGTACGGACTGGTCAACAGCGCTGCCCCGTGGCCGAGTTGCGGGCGGAGCTGGGACTTCAGTGCGGCGGTGCGGGTCGCCGTCAGGTGGAGGAGGTCCTGGGTGGGGAGGCGCAACTCCGCCGGTTCGTAGGCGAGTTCCACCAGGCGGGTGCCGTTGCCGATCGGCATCGTCGTGTCGCGCGGGCGGTCGTCCACCGGCATCGTGACGCGCAGCGGGCGGCGGGCGTGGTGGGTGCCGTGCTCCTCGTTCCAGTCGGCGATGGTGCGGGCCGTGGCCACCATCAGCTGGTCGTTCACCGTGTACGGGGCGCCCTTGGGTCGGCGGGGCACGGACAGCTCCGTGACCAGGAGGCCGTTGCCGGGGCGGGGGTCCGGGGTGCCGCTCGCCACGCGGGCGGGGCGGGTCCACGGGGAGGGCTGTTCCGGCGGGGGTGCGGCCGGGGGTGGCTGCGGTGCGGTGGGTGGCGGGGAGTTGTCGCGGCCTCCGTACAGTTCCGCCGCCGTGGCGAGCACGCGCAGGCAGGCGGGGCCGTCCAGGGCGGTGTGGTTGATGGTGAGGAAGAGGACGGTGGTGCGGGTTCCGGGGTCCTCGACGGCTTCGAGGCGGACGGGTGGGGAGACGGTGAGGGGTGGGGCCTCGGCCAGGGAGCGGGTGCGGGCGCGGTGCAGGGCGTCCGGGGTGGTGGCGGGGAAGGAGACGGGTGGGACGTCCGGGTCCTGGGTCAGCTCCCACTCGTAGCGGCTGCTGTACCAGTGGCGGGGGGCCTCGCGCATGAGGATGCGGGGGTGGTGGTGGAGGGCGTCGGTGAAGGCGGTGGTGAGGCGGGTGGGGTCGAGGGTGCCGGTGAGGTGGATTTCTATGTGGACGGTTTCCGGTTCCCGGTCCTGGAGGCAGTGGCGGGAGACTTCGTCGACCGTGGGGAAGGGGTGGCGGGGGCCGGTGGGGTGGGTTTGGTGGTCGTGGTCCAGGGTGGTCACGGGGTCCTCCCCGGGGGTGGGGGTTCGGTCGGCCGGGGTGACGTCGCGGGGCTCTGCCCCGGACCCCGCTCCTCAAACGCCGGAGGGGCTTGATGTGGGCTCCGCTCCTCAGGCGCCGGAAGGGGTGAAAGATCGGGGCGCTGCCCCGGACCCCGCTCCTCAAACGCCGGAGGGGCTTGGGTGGGGCCGGTGAAGGTGGTCAGGGCTGCGAAGAGGGCGATCAGGGACAGGAGTTGGGCTGCCGTGCTGTAGGGGCCCTGGCCTTCCCGGATGGGGGTTCCCGCGCCTGTGGCCGCTACGACTCCCGCCGCCGCCATCGTCAGGAACGCCAGCGGGACGAGGAGGGTGTGGCGTTTCCAGGACAGGAGGGCGAGGGCGGGGACCAGGGCGGCCCAGGGTCCCGCGATCACGATGCCGACGGCCGTCAGGACGGCGGTGCCCAGGATCCAGCCGGGGGCCGGGGGCGCGGCCGGGGGTTCCTGTTCCGGATCCTTGCGGCGCCACAGGCACAGCGCGCCCAGGACCAGGAGCGCCGCGCCGGAGGCGAAGAGGCCGGCTTCGTAGGCGCGGGCGGGGGTGTAGGAGAGCTTGACCGTGCCGCTGGCGCCGCCGGGGATCAGCCAGGCCTGCTGCCAGCCGTCCAGGCGCAGGGAGGTGAGCTTCTTGCCGTCGAGGGTGGCCTCCCAGCCGTCGTTGGCGTTCTCGTACATGGTCAGGTACGTCGCCTCGCCCGCGTCGACGCGCACCTCGCGGCGGTCGCCGAGCCAGTCGCGGACCGTGAGGCCGCGGGCCGTGGGCTCGGCCCCGGTCGTGGCCGCGGTGTCCGTGAGGGTGATGTCGGTGAGGGCGAGGGGGCCGTCCGGGGAGGTCGTGAGGGTGTGGTCGCCCGCCGGGAGGGCGAGGTCGGTGGTGTCGCCGCAGAGTTTCACCGTGATCGGGCGGCGTTCGGTGAGGGCGAGCAGGGTGCCGGACGCGGAGGTGCGGTAGCGGGTGCCGTCGACCGTGACGGTCGGGCCCTTTCCGCAGGGGAGGTCGAACTCGCGGTCCGGGGTGGGCTGCTCGACCCGGTACGCGTCGAGGGTCGGGATGTAGGCCTCGGTCAGGCCGAGGGGGAGTTGCAGGTCCTCGTCGGCGACCGGGTTGTGGACCTTCAGCGGGGCCGTCTTCGTGACGGTGATGTCGAGGCGGTCCGTGGTGATGGGTTCGAAGCGGGCGACCCCGTTCTCGTCGACCCCGGCCACCGCCGCCCCGTCGGGGCTGGAGATCTCGACCTTCTCGGGGCGGGTGGACAGGCCGCCGGCCGCCGCGAGCACCAGCGTGGAGACGGGCTGCTTGTCGGGCCAGCGCAGGTGGATGGTGGGGTCGTCGCCCGCGATCCACGCCGTCGTCAGATCGCCGTCCGTGAGGTTGCGGGGCGTGGTGTTGAGGCCGAGCGCCGCCGTGGAGTCCGCCGTCGCCGTGATCTTCCGGCGCTGGTCGGGGGCCACGTCGTAGAGGAGCTTGTCGAGGGCCGGTCCCGGGGCCGGGGCTGCCGTGGCCTGGAACTCGTAGGTTCCCTCGCCCGACGTGGTGAAGACGCGGTTCAGGCTCCGCTCCAGGTCCGTGACGGTCAGGCCGCCGTCGCTGGTGGCCCGGTGGAAGGAGAACTGCTCCGCCTCGTTCGCGTCGCCCGGCAGGCGCAGGGCGCGGGTGACCTCGACGCCCGGGATGTCGATGGACGAGAAGCCGGCGCCGGTCAGGCCGGGGCGGGCGCGCTGCGTGTCGAGGATCGTCACGCGCAGCCAACTCGCCTGCCCCGCGGGTGCCTTGACGCGCTGGGCGCGGTCCGTCGGCTGGATCGAGGACGTCGTCGAGCCCTTGTCCGTCTCCACCCGTACGCGGGTGGGGGCCGCTCGTACGTTGTCCTGGGGGAGCGGGGTCATACGGATCGTGGCGGGGATCCGGGTCGGGGCGGTGAAGTCGACGCGGACCCATTCGCCCTTGCCGGAGCCGGCCGTGCCCTCCGCCCACGCCGTGTCGGGGTCCTTGTCGAAGGCGTTCACCGGGTCGAACTGGGGCAGGTGCAGCAGCCAGTTGCCGCTGGAGGACGCCGAGACCGCGCGGGCGCCCCGGATGTCGGCCGTCGTCTGGTGGTCCGCGCCCTTCGACGGCAGGATCTGTTTCGGCTTCTCGCCCGGGTTCTCGGACGCGTTCGGGGCGTTGCGCTCCGTCGGCGTGTACGGGTACGAGGTGTTGGTGTTGACCAGCCCGAACCGGGTGTCCGCGCGGCGCAGGCCGTCGGCGGCGATCCGCAGGGCGGGGTTGCCGATGCCGGGGTGGTTGTCGCCGGTCAGGACGGCGGGGCGGTTCAGGAACGACGGGTCGGAGGAGAGCCGCAGCAGCGCCTCGGGGCCGCCGCTGACCTGCGCCGTGTCGGCCACCGGGAGCAGGCCCGCCTGGCCGGGCCGGGAGGCGTCGGCGCGCGGCGCGTAGATCTCGACGGATCGGCTGCGCGGGTACAGGCCCTCGATCTGCACCGGTGTCTTCTCGGCGATGCGGCCGCCCGTGACGGTGGGGCCGAAGCCGGTGACGCGGTGGAAGCCGGACTCCGTGAGGGTGCGCTTGACCGTGGCGGTGGGTACGTAGCCGAACTGGTCGGGGTCGAGGTCGTTGCGGACGACCACGTAGTACAGGCCCGCGCGGCTCAAGTAGTCCTGAAGGCCGAGCACTTGGGTGCCGCTCATCAGTGCCTGCTCCACGGCGTCCATGGCGCGCCGGTTGCCGGCCGTGCCGAAGGGCACGAAGTCGCGCTGCGCCCAGCGGGAGTCGGCGAGCACGTCGAGCGGCTGGTCGATGGGGGAGCCCCAGGTGTAGATGCCGTGGGCGGTCGCGGGCACGACGAGGGCACGGGAGTCCGGCGAGTACTTCTTCAGCCAGTCCGCCGTCGTCTGCCAGTACGTGGGGAGCTTCTGGAACGAACCCGATTGCAGGATCGAGCCGTTGAGGTACGGCCAGAGCAGCCCCGGCACGATCAGGATCGCCGCGATCAGCGTCACGTGACGGCGGGCGCGCACCGGCCGGGCGCCGCGCGGGTCGGCGGCGACGCCCACGAGGTGGGCGATGCCGAGTACGAGGGCGAGCGCGAGGCCCGTCTGGAACTTGTAGATGTTGCGGAACGGCGCGAGGCCCCCGTCCAGCCACGAGCGCACCGTCTCGTGGAAGGGCGCGCCGAGCGAACCGCCGTACCCGGCAAGGGTGATGAGGGCCGCCGCCATCACGGTCAGCAGCAGCCAGCGGCGCTCGGGGAGGTCGCGGCGCGCCAGGCCCGCGAGGCCGAGCGCGGCGGCGAGCGCCGAGCAGACGATGACGACCACCGACGTCGCCACCGACCAGCCCGCGGGCAGCCAGGCGTCACCCAGGTGCAGATACGCCACCCAGTTGCCCGCGCCGCGCAGCGCCTCCGTCGCCGACATCGCCTCCGTCGTGGTCCGGGCACTCTCCACGTACGGCAGGAAGTTCTCGCCGTGCAGGCCGAGCAGGACCAGCGGGATCGTCCACCACGCCGTCGCCAGCACCACCGAGGGGAACCACCAGGCGATCTGCCGGCGCTTGCGGGCGGACGGCGGCCGGGACAGCAGGTACAGGCCCACCGGGAGCAGCGAGGCCAGCGTCGACGACGCGTTCACGCCGCCCATGAACGCGACGAGGAGCGCCGAGCGGACCGCCGAAGTGCGGGCGTTCGTACGGGGGTTGGTGAGCGGCAGCAGCACCCACGGCAGGAACGCGCCGGGCAGCGCCGCCGCCGACGTCGAGCCGACGACGATCGTGAACGTCGGCCACAGCGCGTACGCCACCGCGCCGAGCAGCCGGCTGCCCGGGGTGCCGACGCCGAGCCGCTCGGCCAGCCGCAGCGCACCCCAGAAGGCGACCGTCACGACGATCGACATCCACAGCCGCTCCGCCAGCCACACCGGGACCTGGAGCAGGTCGGTCAGCCCGTAGTACGGCAGCATCGGGAACGCGTAGCCGATGTACTGGTCGGCGAGTCCGCCGAAGCCGGCTCTGTCGTGCCACAGCTCCCCGAGGTCGGCGACGAACTTCCAGGGGTCCTGCGAGACGCCCAGCTTCGTCTCGAACGTCGCGCGGCCCGGATGCACCGCGCAGAACGCGACGAACAGCACGGCCCAGAACGCGAACAGCCAGCGGCGCGAACGCGGGCCCGGCTCGGGATCCGGGTGCGTCGCCGCGGCGGGTGGGGCCTGGACCATGGTCGTCACGGGGGACACCGCCTGAGGATGAGGAGGAGGTTCCAGGTGGCGAACTCGCGCACGCCGGGGACCCGCGTGACCGCCTCCGCGAGGAACGGCCAGTAGCGGGAGCGCGCCGCGACGACGCGCACGTCGTCGCGGGCGCGCACATGACGCAGAGTGGGGCCGATGTGGTGGGCGAAGAGGTTCTCGCCGAGGGTGTGCTTGGGCGCCCGGCCGGTACGCCGCAGATAGTGGGCCCGCGCGCGGTCGGCGCCCAGATAGTGCCAGGGCGCCCACTCGTGACCGCCCCACGGGGACAGCCAGTTCGTGAACGCCACGTAGATGAGGCCGTCGGGACGGGTGACCCGGACCAGCTCGCTCAGGAACGTGTCACGGTCCGCGACGTGCTCCAGGACGTTCGAGGAGAACGTGACGTCCGCCGACGCGTCGGGCAGCGGCAGCAGATAGCCGTCCGCGACCACCGCGCTCGGCGGCGGGTCCGCGCCCAGCTCCCGGGTGTCCGGCTCGAAGAGCAGGGCCTGCGCGCCGCGCGCCCGGAACTCGCGGGTGAAGTGCCCGCTGCCGCCGCCCACGTCCACGACGACCTTCCCGGCCACCTTCCCGTACGCCTCCACCTGGTCGGCGGCGTCCCGGGCGAGCAGCGCGTAGCACGTCTCCGGGTCGCGCTGCTCGCGCAGGAACGCCCGGAACAGCGCGAGCGAGCGGGCCGGTGAAGGGTCCCGGAAACGGCCCGGCCCGCTGACCCCCGTGGTGGCCGTCATGGCTCCCTGCCCCGCACCGCCTCCGCCGCCACCGCGGAGAACTGCCGCACGGTGTGCGCCCACCGGTAGGCCGCGGCGCGTTCCCGGGCCGCCTTGCCCATCAGCTCGCGGCGGTGCCCCGACAGGGCGAGGGTGCACCAGGCCGCCGCGAACGCCGACTCGCCGGACGCGAGCAGGCCCGTGGCGCCGTCCTCGATGGAGTCGCGCACGCCCGGCACGTCGAAGCCGACCGCGGGGGTGCCGCGCGCCGCCGCCTCGGTGATGACCAGGCCCCAGCCCTCGACGGCCGAGGGGTGCAGCAGCAGCCAGGCCTCGCAGAGCAGGCGGTGCTTCTCGGCCTCGGTGACATGGCCGGTGAACTCGACGCCGTCGCCCGCCAGTCGGCGCAGACGCGGCGCCTCGGGGCCGTCGCCGACGATCACCAGGCGGCCGCCCGTCACCGGACGCACCCGTTCCCACAGGCGAAGGAGCAGGTCGATCCGCTTGTACTCGACGAGCCGGCCCATCGCCAGGAACAGCGGGTCGGGGGAGCGGTCCGCGCACGGTCCCGGCTCCTCGACCCCGTTCGGGACGAGACGGATGCGGTCGGGGTCCACGCCGATGTCGTGCAGCGCGTGTGCCGTCGACGGCGAGACGGCCACGAGCAGATTGCGGCGCTGCGCCCCGGAGAGGGCCCAGTGTTCGAGTCTTCGGCCGAGGTGGGCCGCGGGCGACAGCGGGCCGCGCAGCCGCATCCGCCACAGCTCGGTGTGGACGTGGTTGACCAGGCAGAGGGTGGGGCCGCGGTGCCACAGCGGGGCCAGGTACGGCATCCCGTTGCAGACCTCGACCAGCAGGTCGCAGTCGCCGACCTGGCGGGCGAAGGCCGAGCGGGCCCGCAGGTAGTGGGCGCGCTCACCGCCCGCCGAGACGACGCGGTAGTCGCGGTGGGCCGCGGGGCCGCCGCACAGCAGCGTCACCTGGTGGCCCCGGCCGGTCAGGCCTTCGGCGAGCCGGTCGACCAGGAGCTCGGAGCCGCCGGCCGCCGGGTTGCCGAGGTCGCGGTGGGCGAGGAAGACGATGCGGCGCGGGTGTGGGGGGTCGGCCTGCGGATGCCGCGCGCCGGGTACGGGCGTGGCGCGCAGCGACAGGGGCACGTGCTGGGGCATCGGTGCTCCAACTCGTCGGGCGTACGCGGGTGTTCGGGCGTACTGGGGCGTACTGGGAGGTACGGTGCCAAGGCTGTGCGGAGCCTGTGCACGGGGTGGGGAGGGACAGTTTTCGCCCCGCTGTTCGATGCGGCTACTCACCCGCGTGACAAGTTTGCGCCCGAATTCGGCTGACGTTCCGTCACATCGTGGACCTTTCCAGGGTCGTCGGGGACGTATCGGGATCCGGACGCTCCGCCCCTTCCGGCTCCGGCCTGCCGCCCCTGCCCCGGACGACGAACACCAGCCCGGTCACCAAGAGCAGCACCCCGAGCCCGCCCGTCACCAGCGGCAACGTCGTGCCGACCAGGGTGAGCCGGGCGTTGTCGTCCTTCGCGAGCTGCACCTGGTCGCGGGTGGTGGCCTCGGTGAACGCGACCCTCCGGCTGTCCAGGAGCACCGCCGCGTCCTTGTCCGAACCGGGCGCGCGCAGGGTCTTGCGGGGGCCGAGCGCCGCGCGCAGGACGCGGCCGGTGCGCTGGTCGACGATGAGCTCGATGCCGTGGTTGGCGTACCACTCCTCGGCGAGCACCTGGCTCTTCTTCGGCTGGTCCACGAGCCGGCCCGGCACCAGCCGGGAGCCGGTCCTGGCGGGGGCGACGGTGCCGGTGAACCGGTAGCCCTCGTACCCCTGGACCTTGGTCTCGCCGCTGAAGCGGAGCGGGACCGTCGCGCCCAGTGTGTTGTCCCACCAGGTGTACGTGCGCTTCTGTACGTGGAAGGGGAACTTCAGGTAGGCCTCGCCGCTGAACGTCGGCTGCTCGCCGCAGCAGTGCACCGGATCGTTCGTGGCGCGGTCGACCACCCAGCGCTCCAGTGTCCATTGCAGCGCGTCGTGCGGGTCGCTCGCGGGCAGCGACTTCGCGGTGTCGACGGACGTCGCCACGTCCCACACCGCGTTCCCGCTGCGCTCGCTCGCGGCCACGTCGCCGCGGGCCTGACGGGTGATGGTGATCTTGCGGTCGCGCACGGTCTCGATCTTGTCGGTGTCGAAGTAGCTGCCCGTTCCGGTGAACACGGTCGTCACGTCGACGTCGATGCTGGTCCGCTCGGCGCGCGGCGTCACGTACCAGGCGAGGAGCCCCGCCAGGACGAGCAGGAACGTGCCGAGACCCGCGGCTACCAGGGAGAGAGGTGAGGCTGTACGGCGCATCCGGCGCTCCTGGGAAGAAGGGCATCCGCGGGTGGGCCGCGGCTGGCTGGACGGTCGGCCGGTTATGGGCCGGGAACCGTAGACGGACCCTTGACGAGGTGTCAATGTGCTGCGGAGACTGTCCACTTGGGACGCGCGGCTTGCGGCGCGTCGCATCGCACGGGTGGGGAACGACCTCGCGAACACCGACGAGAGGCTGGCCCTGCGATGAACCGACTGCTCGCCGCCGCACTGTCCGCGGCCACGGGAGCCGCGCTCGCCCTCGCGGCCGCCTTCGGCGTGCTCGCCCTGCTCAACGCGACCCCTGACCAGCCCAACACACCACTGGTGACCTACGAGACCCCCGGGCAAGGGAACTGAGCCGTGCCGGCCACCGCCCGCTCCGCGTGGTGCGACGTGCCACGCCTCCAGGTCAAGCAGTTCGTGGCGCTCGCCGTCGACGAGGCGCCCCGGCTCGCCCGGGACATCCTCGACGAGATCGAGCGCGAGTTCCCCCAACTGCCCGTCCTGCTGGACGAGTCGGGGGAGTCCGTGGCACTCGGC
The DNA here is from genome assembly GCF_054724165.1 of Streptomyces sp. BYX5S. NCBI lineage: Bacteria > Bacillati > Actinomycetota > Actinomycetes > Kitasatosporales > Streptomycetaceae > Streptomyces > Streptomyces sp. BYX5S. The sequence continues at coordinate 1,380,540 of NZ_CM138829.1, forward strand.
GGCATCCGGCGCGCCGTCGAGGGCTTCGTGCGCGGCCTCGCCGACGGCTCCGCCGACCGCGTGCCGGAAGGCCAGGCGCCGTCCGTCTTCCAGGAGTTCGGGCGCGGCCAGTCCCTGCACGGCCGCACCCTCGACTCGCTCCAGGCGATGTACCGGCTCGGCGTGAAGATGGCCTGGCGCCGCCTCGCCGACATCGGCGAACGCCTGCGCATCCCGCCCCCGGCGATGTACGAACTCGCGGAGGCCGGCTACGAGTACCTCGACGGCCTCGTCGACCAGTCGGTGCGCGGCTACGCGGAGGCCGCCGCCCGGCAGGCCGGTGAACGGCTGCGTCAGCAGCGCAAGTTGATGGACCTGCTTCTCGAAGGCCGGCCCGCCGCGCCCCGGGACCCCGTGCAGGCGCTCACCGAACGCGCGGCGCGCATCGGCTGGCCGGTGCCCGAGCGCGTCTCCGTCGGCGTGCTGCTGCGGCCGGCCCGCGACGCCGTCGCCCCCGCCGTCGGCCCCGACGTCCTGCTCGACATGGAGCCCGAACGCCCCCGCCTCGTCGTGCCCGAGCCGGACGCCGCGGGCCGCGCCGACCTGCTGCGCCGCGCCCTGTCCGGCTGGACCGGGGCGATCGGCCCGCCCGTCGCTCCCTCCGCCGCGGCGAAGTCGCTGCGCTGGGCGGAGGCCGCGGTGACGCTGATGGAGCGCGGGCTGCTCCCCGACGCCGAGGTGGTGCACTGCACCCAGCACACCCAGGCGCTCGTCCTGCTCCAGCCCGAGGAACTCGTCGACGACCTCGCGCGGCGCGCCCTCGAACCCCTCACCCACTGCGGGCCCACCCACGCCCGCCGCCTCGCCGAGACCCTTCTCGCCTGGCTGGAGACCCGCGGCGGCGCCCCCGAGGTCGCGGCCCGGCTCGGCGTCCACCCGCAGACCGTGCGCTACCGGCTCCGCCAGATCCGTGAGCTGTGGGGCGACGAGGTCGACGACCCGGACCGCCGCTTCGAACTGGAACTGGTGCTGCGGGCCCGGCGTCTTCGGGGGGAACTCGGTCCTGTGTGAACGCTGTGGCAACCCACGGCGAACCATTGCCCGGTCCGTGCCCGCACGCATAGCCTATGTTCGCTATACCGACCGTCTGTTGAAATATCGAACATAGGGAGGGGTCGGTTGTGGGACGCCTCGTACCAGCCGTGACCCGGGCTCTGGACATATTGGAGCTGTTCCTGGACGGGGACGGCACGCTGTCCGCGCCCGACATCGTCCGCAAGCTACAGCTTCCGCGGACCACGGTCCACGAACTGGTCACCACGCTCGCGGCCCGCCAGTACATCGTGCAGGTCCCCGGGCAGCCCGGCCGCTACCGCCTCGGCGTGCGCCCCTACCAGCTCGGCAGCCGGTACGCGGAGCAGCTCGACCTCGCCGCCGAGGGACAGCACGTGGCCCGGGACGTCGCGGAGACCTGCGACGAGACCGTCCACGTGGCCATCCTGGAGGGCGCCGACGTCATCTACATCGCGAAGGTCGACTCCACGCACGCCGTGCGCATGGTCTCCGCCGCGGGCCGCCGACTGCCCGCGCACTGCACGTCGGTCGGCAAGATGCTGCTCGCCTCGCTGCCGGCGGCCGAGCTGAACGCGCGGATCCCGGACGACGCGGACCTCGTCGCGATGACCGAGAACTCGATCACCGACCCGGCGGCGCTCCGTGCCCACCTCGACGGGGTGCGCGAGCGCGGCATCGCCGTGGAGAGCCGCGAGTCCAACCCGGACGTGTCGTGCGTCGCCGCGCCCGTGCGCGACCGCACCAACCGGGTCGTCGCCGCGCTGTCCATCTCCGTACCGATGATCCGGTGGAGCGACGCGCGCGAGGAGGAGCTGGCGGGGCTCGCCGCGAAGGGAGCCGCGGACCTCTCAGAGCGCCTCGGCCACCGGGGGGTGGCGCGATGACCTCCCGGGCGACGCTCCGCGTCGAGGAGGCCGTACGGGCCGCCGCGGAACTGGGCGAGGGCCCGACCTGGGACCCGGCCACCGGCCGCGTGCTCTGGGTGGACATCCTCGGCTCCCGCGTGCACACCTACGAGCCGGGCAGCGGCCGCCGCACCGTCCTCGCCACCGAGCAGCACGTGGGCGCCGCCAAGCCGCGCGCGGGCGGCGGCATCGTCGTCAACCTCCGTGACGGCGTGGGGAGTTACGGGACGGACGGCTCCTTCGCGTGGCTGCACCGCGAGCCCGTCCCCGGCCGCCGCGGCAACGACGCCGCGGTCGCCCCCGACGGCGCGCTCTGGGCGGGCTCCATGGCGTACGACGAGACGCCCGGCGGCGGCAACCTGATCCGGGTCGCGCCCGACGGCGCCGTGACCGAGGTCCTCGGCGACGTCACGATCTCCAACGGCACCGGATGGAGCCCCGACGGCTCCCTCATGTACTACGTCGACACTCCCACGGGCCGGATCGACGTGTTCGACGTGGACGGTGAACGGATCGGCGGGCGGCGGGAGTTGGTGACGATCGAGGACGGCGCGGGCTTCCCGGACGGCCTCACCGTCGACGCGGACGGCTGCGTGTGGGTGGCGCTGTGGGAGGGCGGGGCGGTCCGCCGCTACACCCCCGAGGGTGCGCTCGACCGCGTGGTCGAACTCCCGGTGGGGCGCCCCACGGCCTGCGCCTTCGGCGGGGCGGATCTGCGCGACCTGTACGTCTCGACGGCCCGCGTGGGGCTCGCCCACCCACGCCCTCTGGAGGGGTCCCTCCTGGTCCTGCCGAACGCGGGCGCGGGCGTGGCCCAACCGGCCTTCGCCGGTTAGGAGTCGACGCCTTTCCACGCCGCCGGGTGCGCCGCACCCGGCGGCGTTTCGTTGCCGGTGCTGAAGAAGTGAAAGTTTTCGGCGCGCGAACCATTGACCTCGAAGCGCTTCGAACTTACGGTCCCGTTCGAAGTTACGAGCAGTAGCCGAAATCTCGAACAACTCACCCTCGAAACAGTAAGGGCAGGGCATGGGACGACCTGGCCTGAACCGCAGGCAACTCCTGGCCGGAATCGGCGGGTTGACGGTGGCGGGCAGCTTGGGATTCGCCGCCGTGGGCACGGGCGCCGACGCGCTCGCCTCCGGCGCGGACACCCGCGTGCGCTACTGGAACCTGTTCAGCGGCGGCGACGGGTACAACATGATCGCGATGCTGGACTCCTTCCGTCAGGAGCATCCGGAGATCGACGTGAAGGACTCCACGCTCCAGTGGGGCAATCCGTACTACACCAAGCTCGCGATGGCAGCCTCCGGCAACCGGGCCCCGGACCTCGCCGTGATGCACCTCGGCCGCGTCACCGGCTTCTCGCCCGGCCGCCTCCTGGACCCGTGGGACGTCGGCCTGCTCGCCAAGTACGGCGTGAAGGAAGCCGACTTCAACCCCGACCTGTGGAAGCGCGCGGTGATCGACGGCAAGCTCTACGCCCTGCCGCTCGACATCCACGTACAGCTCTGCTTCTACCGGCACGACGTGCTGAAGAAGGCGGACCTGCTCGACGCCGAAGGCCGGATGCTCCCGGTGACGTCGACCGACGAGTGGTTCGACATGCTGAAGACGGCCAAGAAGGCGCAGAAGAAGGGCCTCCAGACCCTCGGCCTGCACGTCAACGACCTCAACGTCCAGTGGTGGATGTTCGTCGCCTTCTACACCCAGCTCGGCGGCACCTGGTTCAACGGCGCCAACACCGAGGTCACCTTCGACACCGACAAGGCCACCCAGGTCCTGGAGTTCCTGCGCAAGCACGTCACCGACGGCTACTCCATCTCCGGTGCCGCCGACGCCGAACAGTTCGTCAACGGCGCCCCGTTCACCTGGGAGGGCAACTGGTCGGTGCCCGTCTTCGACGGCGCCAAGATCAAGTACGGGGCGACCCCGCTGCCGCCCGTCTTCGGCAAGCAGGCCACCCACGCCGAGTCGCACTCCTTCGTCCTGCCGCACCAGGCCGAGCGCACCGGCGCCGCCAACGAGGCCGCCCACCAGCTCGCCGCGTACGTCGTCCAGCACGCCCAGAAGTGGGCGCTCGGCGGCCACATCCCCGCGTACACGCCGACCCTGTCCTCGGCCGCGTACAAGAAAATGACCCCGCAGAACGAGTACGTGTCCGCGATGAACCACCAGGCCGCCGAGCCGAAGGCCTGGTTCGCGGGCTCCACCGGGCTGCTCGCCCAGCGCACCGGCCCGATCGTCATGTCCTCGACGGCGGGCTCCAGCAGACCGGACGCCGCCGCCCGCCGCATCAAGGGCGCCCTCGCCACGCTGCTCGCAGCCAAGAATCCGATGGACGGCAAGACCGCCGCGCAAGGGGGTGCGGTCGCATGACGACGACCAGTGCCGAGACCGTCGTCGCACCGGCACCCGTACGGGTCGCCACCGGCAGCGCCACGGTCCGCCGCAAGCAGGGCTTCCAGCACGGGGGCTGGTTCGTCGCCCCCTTCCTGGCCATCTTCGCCCTCTTCGTGATCTGGCCGCTGATCCGCGGCCTGTACCTCTCCTTCACCGACGCCAACATCTCCGGTGAGGGCGCGAGCTTCATCGGCCTCGACAACTACCGCGAGGCCCTCCAGGACTCGATGATGTGGGACTCGCTCGGCCACAGCGCGTACTTCACGCTGCTGGTCGTGCCCTGCATCACCGTCCTCGCCTTCCTCCTCGCGATGCTGGCCCACCACATCGAGCGCGGAAAGTGGCTGTGGCGGCTCTGCTTCTTCCTGCCGTTCCTGCTGCCGTCGACGGTCGCGGGCAACCTGTGGCAGTGGCTGTTCAACCCCGGTACGGGCATGATCAATCACGTCTTCGGCCTCGACACGCCCTGGCTGTCGGACAAGGCGTACGCGATGCTCGCCGTCGTCATCTGCACCGTGTGGTGGACGGCCGGCTTCAGCTTCCTGCTGTACCTGGCGGCCCTCCAGGGCATCCCTGCGCACCTGTACGAGGCCGCGAAGCTGGACGGCGCGAACGCCTGGCACCGGATGGTCCACATCACGCTGCCGATGCTCCGCAACATCACGGGCCTCGTCGTCGCGCTCCAGATCCTCGCCTCGCTCCAGGTCTTCGACCAGGCGGTCGTGATGATGGACTTCGGGCCCGGCCCCGAGGACAGCACCCGCACGTTCGTCCAGTTCACCCTCGAAGAGGGCTTCACCGCCTACCGCGTGGGCTACGCCTCCGCGATCTCCATCATCTTCTTCGTGATCATCGCGGCCGTCGCCCTCGCGCGGATGTGGCTGCTGCGCAACCGTGAGGAGGGCGCGCGATGAGCGGCGCTGTCGTTGGGATACGTCGCCGTCGGCCGTGGACGGCGAGCCAGATCGTGCTCACGCTCCTCGGCGTGGCGGTGTCCGCGGTCTTCCTCGCGCCCCTGGTCTGGGCGCTGTTCACCTCCCTGAAGTCCGAGACCGAGGCGGTCGCGGTGCCGCCGCACTGGCTGCCGCAGGAGTGGACGGGGCAGGCGTGGTCGGCGCTGTGGGAGACCGGGAACATCACGAACTGGTTCGTGAACTCGGTGGTGGTGTCGGTGTGCGTGACCGCCGTCGTGCTGTTCGTCGCGGCGCTCGCCGGATACGGGTTCGCGCGCACGGAGTTCCGCGGCAAGGCCGTCCTCATGGGCGTGGTCATGGCGGGCCTGATGATCTCCCCGGCCGTCCTCGGTGTCCCCCTGTTCACCACGGTCCAGCAGATGGGGATGGTCGACACCTACTGGGGCATGATCCTGCCGCAGTGCGCGCCCGCCGCGATGGTCTACATCCTCTACAAGTTCTTCCAGGGGATTCCGCGGGAGTTGGAGGAGGCGGCGTTCATCGACGGGGCGGGGCGGTGGCGGGTCTTCTTCACGATCGTGCTGCCGCTGTCGAGGCCGTCGCTGGCGGCGGTCGGCATCTTCACGTTCATCAGCTCGTGGAACAACTTCCTGTGGCCGTACATGGTCACGAACAACCCGGACCTGATGACGATGCCGAACGGGATCGCGACGGTCATGAACTCCTACGGGATCCAGTGGGCGCAGCTGATGGCCGGGGGCCTGATGGCGGGGCTTCCGCTGATCATCGTGTTCGTGTTCTTCCAGCGGCAGATCGTGGCGGGCGTCGCCCACACGGGCCTGGCCGGCCAGTAGCGCCACATGTCCCGGGGAGCCGCTTCCCCACGCCCCCGGGGCTCCGCCCCGGACCCCGCTGCTCAATCGCCGCAGGGGCTTGATCGGGTCACCCCGACATCATCCAGGAGGGCACACGTGAAGGTCAGAACCGTCGCCGCGGGAATCGCCGCCGCCCTGCTCGTCGCGCTGCCCAGCGCGGCGCAGGCCGCCGAGTCCTACCCCGACCCCCAACCCATTACCGGCCAGCAGATCATCCACGACCCCACCGTCATCAGGCTCAAGGACGGCCGCTACGCCGCCTACTCCACGGGCGGCGTGATCGGCGCGCGGCTGTCGTCGAACCGCGTCGACTGGACCGACGAGGGCAACGCCTTCGCCGAACCGCCCGCCTGGTGGTACGAGTACAACGACACGGGCGACCCGTGGGCCCCGGACATCTCCTACCGCGACGGCCGCTACTGGCTGTACTACGCCGTGTCCTCCTGGGGCACCAACCACTCGGCGATCGGCGTCGCGACGTCGGCGTCCGGCCTCCCCGGCACCTGGACCGACCACGGCAAGGCGTTCACGTCCGAGACCACCGACACCTGGAACGCCATCGACCCCGCGGTGATCCGCGCCGACGGCAAGCTCTGGATGAGCTTCGGCTCGTACTGGACCGGCATCCGGATGGTCGAGCTGAACCCGCGAACGGGCAAGGCCGTCCCCGGCGCCACCGTCCACCACCTGGCCACCCGCCCCGACGCCCCGTACGCCGTCGAGGGCCCCGCCGTCGTCAAGCACGGCCGCCACTACTACCTCTTCGCCTCCTACGACGCCTGCTGCTCCGGCGTGAACTCGACGTACAAGATCCGCGTCGGCCGCTCGACCTCGGTCACCGGACCGTACGTGGACAAGGCCGGCAAGCCGCTCCTGGAGGGCGGCGGCACCCTGCTCCTCGCCGGCCACGGCCGGTTCGTCGGGACGGGAGGCGAGTCCGTCTTCCGCGACAGGGGCAAGGACGTACTCGCGTACCACTACTACGACGCCGAGGACAACGGCACCCCCAAGCTCGGCCTCAACGAGCTGAGTTGGGGCAAGGACGGCTGGCCCGGACTCTGACCCACGAGAGCCCGGCGACCCCCATCGAAAGGAACACCTTGCGCACCGCACGCTTCACCCTCGACCCCGCCTTCACCGTCGGCACCGTCAACCCCCGGCTCTTCGGTTCGTTCGTGGAACACCTGGGCCGCTGCGTCTACACCGGCATCTTCGAGCCGGGCCACGAGAGCGCGGACGAGCAGGGTCTGCGCACCGATGTCCTGGACCTCGTACGGGAGTTGGGCGTGACGGCCATCCGTTACCCCGGCGGCAACTTCGTCTCCGGCTACAAGTGGGAGGACTCCGTCGGCCCCGTCGAGGACCGCCCGGCCCGCCTCGACCTGGCCTGGCGCACCACGGAGTCGAACCGCTTCGGCCTGTCCGAGTACATCGACTTCCTGCGCAAGGTCGGCCCGCAGGCCGAGCCGATGATGGCCGTGAACCTCGGCACGCGCGGCGTGGCGGAGGCGATAGAACTCCAGGAGTACGCCAACCACCCCAAGGGCACCGCCCTTTCGGACCTGCGGATCGAGCACGGCGACAAGGACCCCTTCGGCATCCGCCTGTGGTGCCTCGGCAACGAGATGGACGGGCCGTGGCAGACCGGCCACAAGACGGCGGAGGAGTACGGACGGGTGGCCGCGGAGACGGCGCGCGCCATGCGCCAGATCGACCCGGACGTGGAACTGGTCGCCTGCGGCAGCTCCGGCCAGTCCATGCCGACGTTCGCCGAGTGGGAGGCGAAGGTCCTCGCCGAGACCTACGACCTGGTCGACCACATCTCCCTGCACGCCTACTACGAGGAGCACGACGGCGACCGGGACTCCTTCCTCGCCTCGGCGGTCGACATGGAGTCGTTCATCGACAACGTCGTCGCGACCTGCGACCACGTGGGCGCGCGCCTGAAGTCGTCGAAGAAGATCAACCTCTCGTTCGACGAGTGGAACGTCTGGTACATGTCCCGCTCGCAGTCCGAGGTCGCGGCCCTGGACTGGCCGGAGGCCCCGCGCCTGCTTGAGGACGTCTACTCGGTCACGGACGCGGTCGTCTTCGGCTCGCTCCTGATCGCCCTGCTCCGCCACGCGGACCGCGTGACGGTGGCCTGCCTCGCCCAGCTGGTCAACGTCATCGCCCCGATCATGACCGAACCGGGCGGCCCGGCCTGGCGGCAGACGACGTTCTACCCGTTCGCGGCGGCGTCCAAGTACGGCCGCGGCGAGGTCCTCGACGTCCGCGTCTGCGGCCCCACGTACGACACGAAGCGCCACGGCACGGCCGACCTGCTGCACGCCACGGCGGTCCGCGCCGAGGACGGCACGGTCACCGTCTTCGCCGTCAACCGCAGCCAGACGGAGGCGCTTCCCCTGGAGGTCGCCCTGACCGGCCTCGACCTCACGCGCGTGGTCGAGCACAGCGTCCTCTCCGACCCGGACCCGGACGCCCGCAACACCCTCACCAACCAGAACCGGGTCGTCCCGCACACAAGCAAGGGCACCGCACTGGAGACCGGCACCCTCAAGACGGACCTCGCCCCCCTGTCATGGAACGTGATCCGCCTGGCCTGACCGGCACTGTCGGCACTTGTCGGCACTGTGACGCGGAACCACGAACTCTCCGTGGTTCCGCGTCACAGTCTCCGCTCGCCGGCTGCGCGAGCTACACCCTGGTGCCCGCCTCCGGCACGGTCTGCTCCGTGTCGGGGGAGGGAGCGGGGGCCGGGGAGCCCGTCACCACCAGCGAGCGGCCCCGCCGCCCCCTCAGCGTCACCACGACACCCGCCGCCGCGAACACCGCGCAGACCAGTACCAGCGGCGTACCGGAGACGCCCCACATCGCCAGGCCCGAGCCCGCGAGGAGGGTGACCAGGGCCCAGCGCAGGGCCGGGCCGGAGATGCGGGTGGACAGGAGGGCGCCGGCCACCACGCCGGGGATCGCGCCGATCAGCAGCGCGCCCGCCATGCCGAAGGCGACGTCGCCGAAGACCACGTGGCCGAGGGCCGCCGCCCCGACGACCGGGATGGCCTGCACGAGGTCGGTGCCGACCAGGTGGTTCGCCTTCAGGCGCGGGTGCGCCAGCATCAGCATCACGATGATCAGCGAGCCCGAGCCGACGGACGTCATGCCGACGATGAAGCCGCCGATCAGGCCGATCGTCAACGTGGCCAGGGGGCGGACCGCCACGTGCGCGTCCTCCGCCTCCTCCGCGCCCGTGCCCCGCCGCGCGTCCAGCCACATACGGGCGAGCATCCCCACGACCGCGAGGACGAGCGCGCCCCCGATGACGTACTTCACCCGCTCCTGGAGCTGCTCCCCGTCACCGAGCAGTTGCAGCGCGAGCGCGCCCAGCACCGCCGCGGGCATCGCCGTGGGCAGCAGCCAGCGCACGATGTCCCAGCGCACGGTGCCCGCCCGTTGGTGCACCGCCGCGCCGAACGGCTTCATGAACACCGAGGTCGCCAGGTCGCTGCCGATCGCCGCCGTCGGATTGACGCCGAACAGCATCACCATGATCGGCGTCATCAGCGCGCCGCCGCCCATGCCGGTGAGGCCCACGGCCACACCGACGAACGCGCCCGCGACGACTATCGCCCATGAGAAGTCCATGACCGCGACTGTACGCACCATCCCTATGGGAAAGGTAGGGAAGGCGTGTGGATCCCAGATGCTGGAAAGGTGCGGGGTGATCCCCGGATGATCGCCGGGTGATCCACCGCACTCCGGGGCGCGAACGTCCACCACAATGGACCGCATGAGGATCTCCGCCCGCGCCGACTACGCCGTACGCGCCTGCCTGGAACTAGCCGCCCACGCGGAAGGGGACGGTGCGCCGATCAAGGCCGAGGCCGTCGCCGCCGCTCAGGACATCCCGCACAAGTTCCTGGAGGGCATCCTCAGCGACCTGCGCCGCGGCTGCATCGTCGTGAGCAAGCGGGGCGGCAACGGCGGCTACCTGCTGGCCCGGCCCGCCGACGAGATCACCGTCGCCGACGTCGTGCGAGCGGTCGAGGGACCCATCGTCTCCGTGCGCGGTGAGCGGCCGAACGCGCTCAGCTACACGGGGCCCGCCGAACCGCTGCTCCCGCTCTGGGTGGCGCTGCGGGCCAACGTGCGCAAGATCCTGGAGGGCGTCACCCTCGCCGACCTGGCCCACGACCGGCTGCCGGAACCGGTGCGGGAGCTGGCCGAGGACCCGGCGGCCTGGCGCAACCCGTAACCCCCAACCCCTGTCCCTTCAGGAACCCACCGACGTGATCAGGCGGTCCACCGCCGCCGTGCCCGAGCTGTAGGTGGTCCCTCCGTCCAGCTCGGACACGGCGACTCCCTTCCCGCTCCCCATGAGCGACTCCAGGCCGGCCACCAGGCGCAGGACGTCCGGTCCGGGCCGCACCACGAGGCGCAGGAAACTGCTGGATGAACCGATCTTGTTGCCGCACTCGCGGACCAGGACGCCGTGCTCGGCGAGCAGCCGGTCGCGCAGCTCCACCCCGTCGACCCCGGCGGGCAGCCGCACGTACAGGAAGTTGCCCTGCGAGGGGTAGACGGTGAGCGGGCGCAGCCGGGACAGGTGCCAGCGCATCTCCTGGCGGTCGCGGCAGACCTGGCGGATGCTGTCGGCGTACTCCTGGCGGTGGTCGCGCAGCATGAAGACGACCGTCTCCGCGAAGGAGTTGAGGTTCCACTTCGGGAGGGCCGCGCGGACCCGGCCCGCCAGGCCCGGGTTCGCGACCAGATAGCCGAAGCGGACCCCGTGCAGGCCGAAGTTCTTGCCTAGGCTGCGCAGCACGATCACGTTCGGGCGGAGGATCGCCTCCCGCACGAGGCTGGGGTCCTGGCCGCCCTCGGCGTCGGCGAAGTCGAGGAACGACTCGTCGATCACGACCAGATCGAGGTGCCGCAATTCGTCGACGAGGGCGAGCAGGGCCCGGCGGGGGAGGAGACCGCCGTCGGGGTTGTTCGGATTGCAGACGACGGCGACCCGCGAGCCGCGCGCGTGGATGAACTCCGCGTACGCGGCCGGGTCGAGCGCGAACCCGTCGCGCTCCGGCAGCGGGAACATGTCGACCCGCTTGCCCGTCTCCATCGGCTGGTCCGTCCACCGCCCGAACGTCGGCACGGGTACGGCGAGGGACTCGCGGACCAGCAGGTGGTCGATCCAGGTGATGAGCTCGGTGGAGCCGTTGCCCATGGCCACGGTTCCCGGGTTGAGGCCGAGGACCTGGCACAGCTCGGCGGTGATGTGCTCGGCGCTGCTCGGGTAGTACGTCAGGATCTCGTGCAGCCGCGCGCGGAGCGCCTCCAGCATCCCCGGTGTGGGGAAGTACGGGTTGCAGGGGATGCAGAAGTCGACGACCCCGCCGCTGTCGCCGCCCGCCCCGGCCCGCGTCAGCTGGCCGTAGGAGGGGGAGTGGGCCGTCGCGCCCTGGAACAGCGATACCACGCTCGCGCTCATCAACTGCCTCCGCCCGTATCCGTGTTGGGCATGAGTACGGATACGGGCGGGGCGGTGTTCAACGGGTGTGGCTCAGGAGCCGGTCACCCACGTTCCGGTTCCTCACGTGCCGAACGAGTGCACCGTCGTCGTACGGTACGTCTCGCCCGGTCGCAGCACCGTCGACGGGAACGACGGCTGGTTCGGGGAGTCCGGGTAGTGCTGGGTCTCCAGCGCCAGACCGTCGCCCTGCCGGTAGGTGCGCCCCGACTGGCCGACGAGCGTGCCGTCGAGGAAGTTGCCCGAGTAGAACTGAAGGCCCGGCTGGTCCGTCGCGATCTTCAGGCTGCGGCCGGACGACGGGTCGCGCAGCGTCGCCACGAGGACCGGCTTCGCCGTGATGCCCTTGTCCATCACCCAGTTGTGGTCGAAGCCCTTGGCGAGGATCTGCTGCGGGTGGGCGGCGCGGATGTCCCGGCCGATGGGCTTCGCCTTGCGGAAGTCGAACGGGGTGCCCGCGACCTTCGCCAGCTCACCGGTCGGGATGAGGCCCGCGTCGGTGGGCGTGTAGCGGGAGGCGGCCAGCGTCAGCTCGTGGTCGTAGATCGTGCCGCTGCCCTCGCCCGCGAGGTTGTAGTAGGTGTGATTGGTGAGGTTCACGACCGTGGGCTTGTCGGTCGTGGCCTCGTAGTCGATCCGCCAGTCGCCGCGCGCGGTGAGCGTGTAGGTGACCTTGGTCTTGAGCGTGCCGGGGTAGCCCATCTCGCCGTCGACCGACGTGTAGTACATGTGCAGGCCGACGTCGGAGCCCGAGGTGAACGGCTCGATGTCCCAGATCCGCTTGTCGAAGCCCTTGGCGCCGCCGTGCAGCGAGTTCTCGCCGTCGTTGACGGAGACCTGGTACGCCTTGCCGTCGAGGGTGAACTTCCCCTTGGCGATGCGGTTGCCGTAGCGGCCGATGGTGGCACCGAAGAACGTGGTGCCCGCGACGTACTCCTCGATGGTGTCGTAGCCGAGGGAGACGTTCACGTACCGGCCGTGCCGGTCCGGCAGTTCCAGCGACTGGACGATGCCGCCGTAGTTGAGGACCTTCATGCGGGTGCCGCCGTTCGACAGCGACCAGCGGTAGACCTTGGTGCCGTCGGCGAGCTTGCCGAAGGGTTCCTTCACGGGCTTCCTGCCTCCGGAGGCGTGTGCTGCCGATGCGTGCGCCGTGCCGCCGAGTGCGGTGGCGGCGACTCCAGCGGCCGCGGCCGAGGCCATGACCGTACGTCTGCTCAGTTCCATCTGTGCGGCTCCAAAAGTGAGAAGTGAAACCAGACCTACGAACCGGACTTGCGCTTGTTCCACACGTCGAAGCCGACCGCGGCGAGCAGGGCCAGGCCCTTGATCACCGACTGCCAGTCGGAGCCGACGCCGAGCAGATTCATGCCGTTGTTCAGCACGCCGAGGACGAGACCGCCGATGATCGCGCCGAGGATGGTGCCGACGCCGCCGCTCATCGACGCGCCGCCGATGAACGACGCGGCGATCGCCTCGAGTTCGAAGTTGAGGCCCGCCTTCGGCGAGGCCGCGTTCAGGCGGGACGCGACGACCAGACCCGCCAGGGCCGCGAGCACGCCCATGTTCAGGAAGACGTAGAAGGAGACCTTCTTGTCCTTCACGCCGGACAGCTTCGCGGCCGGCAGGTTGCCGCCGATCGCGTAGATGTGGCGGCCGAAGATCGAGTTGCGCATCACGTAGCCGTAGCCGACCACCAGGGCGCCGAGGATGATCAGGACGATCGGGGTGCCCTTGTAGCTGGCGAGCAGCAGCGTCACCGTGGCGATCGCCGCGACGATCGCGACGATCTTCAGCACGAACAGGTTGAACGGCACCACGTCGAGCGAGAACTCGCGCTGCCGGCGCCGGTCGCGCAGCTCCTGCCAGACCACCGCGGCGGCGAGCAGGACGCCCAGCAGCAGCGTGAGGTTGTGGTAGTTGGTGTTCGGGCCGACCTGCGGCAGGAACCCGTTGCCGATCTTCTGGAGGCCGTCCGGGAACGGGCCGAGGGTCTGCCCCTTGAGCAGGATCTCGGTGAGCCCGCGCCACACCAGCATGCCCGCGAGGGTCACGATGAACGACGGTATGCCGCCGTACGCGATGAGCCAGCCCTGGATCGAGCCGGCGATGCCGCCCATCACCAGGCAGAGGATCATCGCGACGGGCCAGGACACGTCGTGGCTGACGGTGAGCACCGCCGCCATCGATCCGACGAACGCCGTCAACGAGCCCACGGACAGGTCGATGTGGCCCGCGATGATCACCAGCATCATGCCGATCGCGAGGATCAGGATGTAGCTGTTCTGGAGGACCAGGTTCGAGACGTTGCGCGGCAGGATCAGGTCGCCGTTCGTCCACACGGCGAAGACGGCGACCAGCAGACCGAGCGCGATCAGCATCCCGTACTGGCGCATGTTGCGGCGCATGCCGTCCATGACGAGTTGCAGGAGGCCGCCCCCGGCCGCCCCGCCCTCCTTGCGCGGCGGCGGTGGCGGCGCGGCCGCCGGGATCTTGTCCGTCACGTTCGTGCTCATCGCGCTACCTCTTTGTCCTTCGTCATCAGGCGCATCAGCGATTCCTGCGTCGCCTCGGCCCGCGGCACCTCGCCGGTCAGGCGGCCCGCGGCCATCGTGTAGATGCGGTCGCACATGCCGAGCAGCTCGGGCAGCTCGGAGGAGATGAAGACGACCGCCTTGCCCTCGGCCGCGAGCTTGTCGATGACCGTGTAGATCTCGTACTTGGCGCCGACATCGATGCCACGCGTCGGCTCGTCGAGGATCAGCACGTCGGGCCCCGCGAAGATCCACTTGCTGAGGACGACCTTCTGCTGGTTGCCGCCCGACAGCTTCCCCGCCGGTTCGAACACCGTGGGGGCCTTGATGTTCATCGACGTGCGGTAGCCCTCGGCGACCTGCCGCTCCTCGTGCTCGTTCACGACACCGCGCTTGGCGACCTTCCCGAGGGCGCTCAGCGTGATGTTGCGGCCGATGGTGTCGATGAGGTTGAGGCCGTAGTGCTTGCGGTCCTCGGTGACGTACGCGATCCCGTGGCCGACCGCGTCGGAGACGTGCCGCGTGCTGATCTCCTCGCCGTCCTTCAGGACGACGCCGCCCGCGTACCGGCCGTAGGTCCGCCCGAACAGGTTCATCGCCAGCTCGGTGCGGCCCGCGCCCATCAGCCCCGCGATGCCGACGATCTCGCCGCGGCGCACGCTGAGCGACACGTCGTCGACGACCTTGCGCTCCCGGTCGATGGGGTGGCGCACCGTCCAGTTGCGGATCTCCATGGCCGGCGCCGCGCCCGCCTCCGGCTGGTGCGGGGTGCGCTCGGGGAAGCGGTGGTCGAGGTCCCGGCCGACCATGCCGGAGATGATCCGGTCCTCGGTGGTCTCCGGGGCCCGCACGTCGAGCGTCTCGACGGTGCGCCCGTCGCGCAGGATCGTCACCGAGTCGGCGACCTTGCGGATCTCGTTCAGCTTGTGCGAGATGATGATCGAGGTGATGCCCTGGTCCTTCAGTTCCAGGATCAGATCGAGGAGCGTGTCGGAGTCCTCGTCGTTCAGCGAGGCCGTCGGCTCGTCCAGGATCAGCAGCTTCACCTCCTTGGCGAGCGCCTTGGCGATCTCCACGAGCTGCTGCTTGCCCACGCCGATGTCGGCGACGCGCGTGTTGGGGTTCTCGTTCAGGCCCACGCGGCGCAGTTGGCGCGTCGCGTGCCCGAGCGTCTCGTGCCAGTTGATGAAGCCGCGGCTCGCGTGCTCGTTGCCGAGGAACATGTTCTCGGCGATCGACAGGAACGGCACGAGCGCCAGCTCCTGGTGGATGATGACGATGCCGCGCGCCTCGCTGGCGTTGATGTCCTTGAACTCGCAGTGCTCTCCGTCGAAGAGGATGTCCCCTTCGTAACTCCCGTGCGGGTGGACGCCGGAGAGCACCTTCATCAGGGTGGACTTCCCGGCGCCGTTCTCCCCGCAGATGGCGTGGACCTCGCCGGGCTGGACGCTCAGGGAGACGTCCGACAGCGCCTTGACGCCGGGAAAGGTCTTGACGATCGAGCGCATTTCCAGGACGGGTCCCGCCATGGTCGTGCCCTTCTTGCTAGTGAGCGAAAACGGTCGGCAGGGGTTACTTCAGGCCCAGGTCGGACTTGGTGTAGTAGCCGCTGTCGATGAGCGTCTTCTCGTAGTTGGTCTTGTCGACGCTGACCGGGGTCAGCAGGTACGAGGGGACGACCTTGGCACCGTTGTCGTACGTCTTGGTGTCGTTGACCTCGGGCTTCTTGTCGTTGAGGACCTTGTCGACCATGTCCACCGACACCTCGGCGAGCTTGCGGGTGTCCTTGTAGACCGTCGCGTACTGCTGGCCCGCGATGATCGACTTCACGGAGGCGACCTCGGCGTCCTGACCGGAGACCACGGGCAGCGGCTTGGCCTTCGTGCCGTAGTCGTCGGACTTCAGCGCCGAGAGGATGCCGATGGAGATGCCGTCGTACGGCGAGAGCACCGCGTCGACCTTGTCGCTCTTGTACGTCGAGGTGAGGATGTCGTCCATGCGCTTCTGCGCGGTGGCGCCGTCCCAGCGCAGCGTGGTGACCTGGTTGAGCTTGGTCTGGCCGGACTTGACGACGAGCTGCTTCTTGTCGATGTACGGCTGGAGCACGGACATCGCGCCGTTGAAGAAGTACTTGGTGTTGTTGTCGTCGTTGGAGCCGGCGAACAGCTCCAGGTTGAACGGGCCCTTCTTGCCGCTGTCGAGGCCCAGCTTCTTGACGAGGGCGCCGGCCTGGAGCTCGCCGACCTTCTCGTTGTCGAACGTCGCGTAGTAGTCGACGTTCTTCGAGTCCAGAATCAGGCGGTCGTACGCGATGACGGGGATGTTCGCGTCCTTGGCCTCCTGGAGGACGTTGTTGAGCGACTTGTTGTCGATCGCCGCGATGATCAGGGCCGAGACACCCTGGGTGATCATGTTCTCGATCTGCGAGACCTGCTGGTCGGGGTCGTCCTCGCCGAACGCCAGCTTGGTCTTGTAGCCCTTCGCCTCCAGCGACTTCACGACGTTGTTGCCGTCGGCGATCCACCGCTCGGAGGACTTGGTCGGCATCGCGATGCCGACGGTGGAGCCCTTCGCGCTCTTCTTCTCGTCCTTGCTGCCGCCCTCACTGTTCTGGCCGCAGGCGGACAGGGTGAGCGCCAGGGAGGCGGAGGCGGCTATCGCGGTGAGAACGGCTCGACGGTTTCGCATGGTCATCATCCTTGATGTGTGAGTGCACAAGTGCGGGGCTGTGCTCGGCGGTGCGAAGTCGCTTGCGAGGAACGGTGGTTGACCCGGTGAGGATGCGTTGGATTCTGCGCGGCCCTGTCCGCTTCTGGGAAGTTCCGTGCCCGGAACGTTATTCGCCCGTGTCGAAGCGGCTCAGCGTCCCCGGCAGCCGCGACCCCAGCGGCGACATCCCGCCGTCCGCACCGTGCCGCGCCAGCAGGTCGAGCGCGAGCCGCCCCCGGCGCACCCGCTCGCGCGCGGTGTCCAGGGTGACGTCCCGCAGATGGGTCCCGTACGGGTAGATCGACGGCGCCTTGGCGAGCCCGAACTTCAGGTACAACGGGGCGCCGCGGCGCACCAGTTCGGCGATCTCGTACATCCGGACATAGCCGCCGAGGTCGTCGGGCGCCTCCACGTACATGTCCATGGGCGCGGCGGACACCCGCCGGATCTCGGTGAGATGCGCGAGCGTGAGGTCGCTCGGCACGTTCAGCGAGTCGGCCCCGAGCTTCTCGTACACGGAGTACGCGGCCGGGTTCACCGGCCCGACGAGGGCCGACAGCTTGAGGGTGGTGTCGGCCGGGATGACGCCCCGGACGCGCGCCCGGTGCAGCGTCCACAGCACGCCCTCGTCGGCGACGAGCAGGCACTTGACGCCCAACTCGGTGGCCCGCACGGCGTCTTCGACGCATCCGGCGACGGCGTCGTGCCCCCGGGCGCGCAGTCCGGCGCCCCCCGAGTCAGTCCGTACGGAGGCGCCGGTGTCCCAGGTGCCGCGGGGCCCGGTGAACAGGCAGAGCTCGATGTCACGCTCGGCGGTGGCCTCGACCATCTCCACGATCTCGGCGTCCCGCAGCATCCACACGCCGCTGCCCTGGCTGATGCGGTGGATGGGCACGTCGAGCCGCGAGGACTCCTTCAGCACGGTGGCCACGGCCTCCGGCCCCTCGACCGAGGGGATCTCGGTACGCCAGGTGCCCCCGTCGGGAAAGGTGTGCGCGGAGGCATCGGCGTCGTCCCGCTCCGGGGCACTGAGCCCGAGCGCGGAAAGTGCGGGTTCGCCGGGACGGCGGGGTGTGTCGGTCACGGTGGTCCTTTTCAAGTTGTTCGATATATCGAATGAGGTTCGGGTGGGGCGCCCCGTCAAGCCCCTCGGCGATCGAGGAGCCCGATGAAGCCCCTCCGGCGATTGAGGAGCGGGGTGCGGGGCAGCGCCCCGCGAAACCCCGTCGCCGCGAAACGCCCCGGCAGGGCTAAGGCCGCAACAACACCTTGCCCACCGCAGGGTCCCCCGCCCCGACCCGCTCGATCGCCTCGGCGAACCGCTCCAACGGCACCTCGTGCGTCACGAGCGGCAACGGATCGAGCAACCCCGCCCCGAACATCCGCACCGCGTGCGCCCACGCGTCCGGCGCGGCCCCGAACACGGTCCGCACCTCCAGCTGCCGCACCACGAGGTCGGTCGGGTCGAGCCCCTCCGCCGCCCCGGCCGCCGGAATCCCGGTGAGCACCAGCCGCCCGCCCCGCCGCAGCAAGGACGCCGCCGTACGCGCCGCGGAGGCGGACCCGGCGGTCTCGATGACGACGTCGAGGTCGTCCGGCAGCGCGTCCGTGCGCAGCCGGAAATCGGTGCCGCCGAACTGCCGCGCCAGAGCGGCCCGGTCGTCGCGCGTACCGACGACCACCAGCTCCGCGGGCGAGGCGGCGCTGAGGAACTGCACGGCGAACATCCCGAGCGTCCCGGTCCCGACCACGCCCACCCGCTGACCGGGCAGCGCCTGCGCCTTCAGCGCGGCGGCGGCGATGCACGCGGCGGGTTCCAGCAGCGCGGCGGCGGTGAGGTCGGCGTCGTCGGGCAGCACGTGCAGCAGCCGCGCCGGGAGCGTCAGCGTCGAGGCCATGGCCCCGGGCTGGGTGAACCCGGTCTCCTCGTACCCGTCGGTGCACAGGGTCGTCTCACCCGCGTGGCACCGGTCGCAGACCTGGCAGTTGCGGAACCCCTCGCCGACGACCTTCCGGCCGGCCAGGGACCCCGGCACCCCGTCGCCCACCGCGTCCACGACGCCGGACCACTCGTGCCCCGGCGTCAGCGGGTAACGCACGTACCCCTCGGGCCTGTTGCCCTGGTAGACCTCGCGGTCGCTGCCGCAGATCCCCACGGCGTGCACCCGCACCCGCGCCTCGCCGGGGCCCGGAGCCACGGGCTCGTGCGGGACGACCCGGTGCTTGCCCGGCGCGTCGACGACGACGGCGGAACTCATTCCGACGCCTTCGGCTGACGCTTCTCCCAGCCCTCGGCCCACAGGTCGAACCGGGCCTGCTGCTGGGGGAACTCGGCGGCCGCGTCGACGTCGAGCTCGACGCCGAGGCCCGGCTCGTGGGACAGCTCGAAGTAGCCGTCGACGACCTGCGGGGCGCCCTTCACCACCTTCTTGATCTCCGCGTCGGCGAAGTCGTTGAAGTGCTCCAGGATCTTGAAGTTGGGCGAGGTGAAGCCCACTTGGAGCGAGGCGGCGGTCAGCACGGGGCCGCCCACGTTGTGCGGAGCGACCAGCATGTAGTGCGTCTCCGCCGTCGCCGCGAGCTTGCGCGTCTCCCAGATGCCGCCGATGTGGCCGACGTCGGGCTGGAGGATGTCGACCGCCTGGCTCTCGAACAGCTCCCGGAACTCGATCCGGTCGTGGATCCGCTCACCGGTCGCCACCGGCATCTCGACCTTCGCGGCCACCTTCTCCAGCGCCTTGAGGTTCTCCGGCGGCACCGGCTCCTCCAGCCACGCGGGCTTGAACGGGGCCAGGTCCTTGGCCAGCCGGACCGCCGTCGAGGGCGAGAACCGGCCGTGCATCTCCAGCATCAGCTCGGCGTCGGGACCGATCGCGTCGCGCACCGCCTCGATCAGCGACACTGCGTACAGCGACTGCTCGTGGTCCAGCTCGAAGTGCCCGGTGCCGAACGGGTCGATCTTCAGCGCCTTGTACCCGCGCTCCATGACCGCCTGCGCGGCCTTGTGGTACGCCTCCGGCGTGCGCTCGGTCGTGTACCAGCCGTTGGCGTACGCCTTGACCTTGTCGGTGACCTTGCCGCCGAGCAGCTGCCACACCGGCACCCCGAGGGCCTTGCCCTTGATGTCCCAGCAGGCCATCTCGATCACGGCGATGCCGGACATGACGATCTCGCCGGCCCGCCCGTAGTCGCCGTACTTCATCCGCTTGACCAGGTCCTCGACGGCGAAGGGATCCGAGCCGAGAATGTGGTTGGCCTTGGCCTCGTTCAAGTACCCGATGAGCGCGTCGGTGTGTCCCAGCATCCGGGTCTCACCGACACCTGTCAGCCCCTCGTCGGTGTGCACCTGTACGTAGGTCAGGTTCCGCCACGGAGTCCCGACCACATGCGTG
The DNA here is from genome assembly GCF_054724165.1 of Streptomyces sp. BYX5S. NCBI lineage: Bacteria > Bacillati > Actinomycetota > Actinomycetes > Kitasatosporales > Streptomycetaceae > Streptomyces > Streptomyces sp. BYX5S. The sequence goes on from NZ_CM138829.1 coordinate 1,400,852, forward strand.
CTGATTCCCGTGATCCGCAAGGCAGTTGCCCCCTGTGCCGTTCGAAATTTCGTCTGCCGTTCGAAATGCTGGCGTGACAGTAAGTCGGGCTCACGGGGGTGTCAATAAGTCGGGACAGGACGAAAAGCGATCGGGCTCCTGTCGGGGGTCAGCCCGCCGAGACCATCCGGCGCAGCATGTCCCGGAACGCGACCCGTTCCTCCTGCGACAGTCCGGACATCGGCTCCCGCGCGAAGTCCAGCGAGTCCCGCAGGGCCCGCGCGACCTGCCGGCCCTCCGCCGTCACGGCGGCCACCTTCACCCGCCGGTCGCCCGGAGACGCCTGCCGCTCCACGAGCCCGCGGCCCTCCAGGCGGTCCACGATCCCCGTCACGTTCGACGGCTCGCACTTCAGGCGCTGCGCCACCTGCCGCATCGGCAGCGGTTCGAGCGACAGCAGGCCGAGCACCCGCGCCTGCGCGCCGGTCAGCCCGTGCCGCGAGGCGGCCTCCTCGTACTCCTGGTGGTAGCGCGCGACGATCTCCCCGATCAGCTCGAGGACCTCGAGCGTGAGGGGGTCCGTGCGGGGGGTACGCGGTGCGGCCATGAGGAACAGCGTACCCAGTTGCTTGACATCCTGAAATATTCAGGAGCATTGTTGTTTCAGGTACTGAAGTATTTTCCGCATGCTTCGGCCACGTGCTAATCGCCCCCTCGACATAAGGATCAGCGCATGACCGCCGACACCCCCCAGATTCCCGCCACCGGCCGCGAGTGGGTCCTGCTCAGCCGCCCCGTCGGCTGGCCCAAGCCCGAGGACTTCGAGCTGCGCGAGGCCCCGGTCGCCGAGCCGGGCCCCGGCCAGGTGCTGGTCAAGAACCTGTACGTGTCCGTGGACCCGTACATGCGCGGCCGCATGTCCGCCGCGAAGTCCTACGTCGCCCCCTACGAGCTGGGTGAGCCCATGCAGGCCGGGGCCGTCGGCGTCGTCCTCGCCTCGAACGACGAGGGCGTGGCCGTCGGCGACCACGTGCTGCACTTCTTCGGCTGGCGCGAGTACGCGACGTTCGACGCCAAGCAGGCCGTGAAGGTCGACCCGGACGCCGCGCCCCTGTCCACGTACCTCGGGGTCCTCGGCATGACCGGCCTCACCGCGTACGCGGGCCTGCTGCGCACCCTCGACTTCAAGGAGGGCGACAGCGTCTTCGTCTCCGGCGCGGCCGGCGCGGTCGGCGGCCAGGTCGGCCAGATCGCCAAGCTCAAGGGCGCCTCGCGCGTCATCGGCTCGGCCGGCTCGGACGAGAAGGTCAAGCTGCTCCTGGACGAGTACGGCTTCGACGCCGCCTTCAACTACAAGACGGGCGACGTCCACACGCTCCTGAAGGAAGCGGCCCCCGACGGCATCGACGCCTACTTCGACAACGTCGGCGGCGACCACCTGGAGGCCGCCATCGCCCGTCTGAACCGCGACGGCCGCATCGCCATCTGCGGCGCGATCTCCGTCTACAACACGACGGAGCCGGCCCCCGGCCCGCGCAACCTCACCCGCCTCATCCAGACCCGCGGCCGCATCGAGGGCTTCCTCGTCGGCGACCACTACGACCTCCAGCCGCAGTTCGTGCAGGAGGTCGGCGCCTGGATCCGCTCCGGCGAGCTGAAGTACCGCGAGACGGTCGTCGAGGGCATCGAGAACAACCTGGAGGCGTTCCTCGGCGTACTGCGCGGCGACAACACCGGAAAGATGGTCGTGAAGCTGGGGGAGTGACTCCCGCCACACCCGATGATTCCATGATTCGGTAACCTCGTTCCGCTAAACGAAAGAAATACCCGCGCGAACGAGGGAGCCGGTCATGGCCATCACGCAGTCCGACGTCGTCTACACCGCCACCGCCACCGCGGAGAACGGCCGCGACGGCCGCGTCTCCACCAGCGACGGCAAGCTCGACCTCGTCGTCAACCCGCCCAAGGAGCAGGGCGGCTCCGGCGAGGGCACCAACCCCGAGCAGCTCTTCGCCGCCGGTTACAGCGCCTGCTTCCAGGGTGCGCTCGCCGTCGTCGCCCGCCAGGAGGGCGCGGACGTCTCCGGCTCGACCGTCACCGCCAACGTCGGCATCGGCAAGAACGACGACGGCTTCGGCATCATCGTCGAGATCGCCGCCGCCATCCCGAACGTGGACGCGGCCACCGCCAAGTCCCTGGTCGAGAAGGCCCACCAGGTCTGCCCGTACTCCAAGGCGACCCGCGGCAACATCACGGTCACGCTCTCCGTCTGAGCTTGATGCGCCACCAGGCCCGTCCCGTAAGGTTTGCGCCATGCGTGATCTCGGGGCGGGCTTCGGCTATTTGATGAAGGGGCAGCGTTGGGTTGCCCAGCACGGAAAGCAGTACGGCTGGAGCCTGCTGCCAGGGCTGATCACCCTCGTCCTGTACGCGGCGGCACTGGTCTGTCTCGCCGTCTGGGGCGGCGACTTCATCTCCTGGGTCACCCCGTTCGCCGACGACTGGACGTCCCCGTGGCAGGGCCTGTTCCGCGGCTTCCTCACGGCCGTCCTGTTCGCGCTCGGCCTGCTCCTGTCGGTGCTGACCTTCACCGCGGTGACCCTCCTGATCGGCCAGCCCTTCTACGAGTCGCTGTCCGAGGAGGTCGACCGGGCGGAGAGCGGCGGCCACGCGCCGGAGTCCGGCCTGTCGCTGCTGCGCGAACTGTGGATCTCGGCCCGTGACAGCCTGCGGCTGCTCGTGCGCGCCGCCCTGTGGGGCATCCTCCTGTTCGCCCTCGGGTTCGTCCCGTTCGTCGGCCAGACCGTGATCCCGGTCATCGGCTTCTTCGTCACCGGCTACTTCCTCACGGAGGAGCTGACGTCGGTGGCCTGGCAGCGCCGCAACCGCGAAGTGCGCGAGCGCCTCGCCGTGCTCCGCTCCCGCAAGGGCCTCGCCTGGGGCTTCGGTACACCGCTGGCGGTCGCCTTCCTGGTGCCGTTCGTCGCGGTGTTCCTGATGCCGGGCGCGGTGGCGGGGGCGACCCTGATGGTGCGCGAGCTGGAGGGCGAGAACGAGACGCCGCAGCCGGCGCAGGCGCAGACCCCGGACGCCGGGACGCAGTGGCCGGCCGCTCCCGGTCAGGGGCAGGGCCAGGCCCAGGCCCAGCACGTGCAGTGGCCGCCCGCGCCCGGCCAGGACCAGGGGCACGGCACGCAGTGGCCCGGGGCGCACGGCCAGGGCTAGGGCCTGTCGGCAGCGGCCGGACCCTGAGCGGGTGACGGGCCCGAACTACCCCTCGCCGCCCAGCAGTTCCAGGAAGTCCCGCACCGCGCCCGGCATGTCCACGGCCTCCGGGTCCAGCAGCCACTGGTACTGCAACCCGTCCATCACCGCGACCAGCAGCGGCGCCGCCCGCTCCGGCGTGAGCCCGCCCGGCAGCCGCTCCCCGTACTCGGCGCGCAGCACCTCGGCCATCGCCTCCCGCACGCCGGTGTAGCGCCGCGTGAAGAACTCCCGCGCCGGATGGTCGTCGGTCACCGACTCGCCGAGCAGCGCGGAGAACGTCTGCACGATGCCGCGGCGCATCGCGTTGTACTCGACCAGCGAGCCGAGCAGATCGAGGCGCCACTGACTGCTGGGCACCGAGTCCCACTGGTCGCGCTCCTCCAGGACGGCGACGAGCAGCGCCTCCTTGGTGGGGAAGTGGTGCAGCAGCCCCTGCTGGGTCAGCCCCACCCGCTCCGCGACCGCCGCGAGACTCGCGCCCCGGTACCCGCGCTCCGCGATGACCTCCAGCGCGGCCCGCAGGATCTCGGCCCGGCGTTCATGGCTCCTGGCGGTCCTGGTGCTGCTCATGCGGTCACCGTACGGCACGTCCCCGGCGCCTCCGCGCGGCCAAGGTTACGTAAAGGTAACGAAACCTACCGCTCTACAGGTGGCGGGTGCACGATGGAGGCGCCCAGACTTCGACGAGGAGGTGCCGGCATGGCGCAGCAGGCGAACGGCGACGGCAAGGTACAGGCGGGGGGCGGGGGAGAGGCGGCCGACCGGGCCCGCGAGGCGGTCGTCGAGGCCGCGCTCGGCAAGCTCGACCTGGACACCAAGGCCCGGCTGCTCGCCGGCCAGGACATGTGGTCGCTGCCCGCCGTCCCCGACATCGGCCTGGCCTCCCTCGTCATGTCCGACGGCCCCATCGGCGTGCGCGGCGTGCGCTGGAGCGCCGACGACCCGTCGATCGCCCTGCCGTCCCCGACCGCGCTCGGCGCCACCTGGGACCCCGCACTCGCCCGCCGCGCGGGCGCGCTGCTCGCCCAGGAGGCCCGCCGCAAGGGCGTCCACGTACTGCTCGCCCCGACCGTGAACCTGCACCGCTCCCCGCTCGGCGGCCGCCACTTCGAGACGTACAGCGAGGACCCGTACCTCGCCGGGGCCATGGGCAGCGGCTACGTCCAGGGCGTGCAGTCCGGCGGCGTCGGCACCACGATGAAGCACTACGTCGCGAACGACGCCGAGACCGACCGCTTCACGGTGAACAACGTCGTCTCCGAACGGGCCCTGCGCGAGCTGTACTTGGCCCCCTTCGAGGCCATCGTCAAGAACGCCCGGCCCTGGGGCGTCATGACCGCCTACAACTCGGTCAACGGCACCTCCATGACCGAACACCGCCACCTCGTCAACGAGATCCTGCGCGACGAGTGGGGCTTCGACGGCTTCAACGTCTCCGACTGGATGGCGGCCCGCTCCACCGTCGGCGACATCAAGGGCGGCCTGGACGTCGCGATGCCGGGCCCGCAGACGGTGTACGGCGCCGCGCTGGCGGCGGCCGTCCGCTCCGGCGAGGTCGACGAGTCCGAGGTCGACGGCGCCGTGCGCAACGTGCTGCGGCTCGCGGCGCGGGTCGGCGCGCTGGAAGGAGCCGAACCGGCCGTCACGGACCTTCCGGACCGGATCGACGGCGAGGCCCTGGCCCGCGAGATCGCCCACCGGTCCTTCGTCCTCGTCCGCAACTCCGGCGTCCTGCCGCTGCGTTCGGACGCGCGGATCGCCCTCATCGGGGCGGCGGCGCGCGACGCCCGCGTCCTCGGCGGCGGCTCGGCCACGGTGTTCCCGTCCCGGATCGTCTCCCCGCTCGACGGCCTGAGCGCCGCGCTGCCCGACCTGACGTACAGCGTCGGCGCGGACCCGAGCGACGAACTCGCCGTCGCCGACAAGGGGTTCACGCTCCGCGCGATCTGCCGCGACGCCGACGGCGCCGTCCTCGGCGAGGGCACGCTCCCGAACGGCCAGGTCCAGTGGCTCGGCGCGGACCTGCCGCCCGGCGTCACCCACGACGCGCTGCACAGCATCGAGGTGACGGGCACCTTCACCCCGCGCGAGAGCGGCGACCACGCCTTCGGCACGCGCGGCCTCGGCGCGTTCACCCTCACCGTCGACGGCACCGTCCTCTACGAGGGCGTCCAGGCCATGGGCGCGGAGACCGACCCCTTCGAGGCGGTCTTCGGCGCTCCGGTGGAACGCGGCACGGTCGCCCTGGAGGAGGGGAAGGCCATCAAGGTCTCCCTCCTCCACACCCTCGACAAGTCCCAGGCCATGCCGCTGCCCGCGGTCCTCTTCAGCCTCGTGCACCTGGACCCGCGCCGCGACGAGGACGCCCTGCTCGCCGAGGCCGTCGCCGCCGCGCGCGAGGCCGAGGTCGCCGTCATCGTGGTCGCCACGACCGACCGCGTCGAGTCCGAGGGCTTCGACCGCACCGACCTCCGGCTCCCCGGCCGCCAGGACGACCTGGTCCGCGCCGTCGCCGCCGCGAACCCCCGCACCGTGGTCGTCGTCAACTCCGGCTCCCCGGTGGAGATGCCGTGGCGCGAGGACGTCGCGGCCGTGCTGCTGTCGTGGTTCCCCGGCCAGGAGGGCGGCGCGGCCCTCGCCGACGTCCTCACCGGCGCCGAGGAACCGGGCGGCCGCCTCCCCACCACGTGGGGCGCGCTCACGGACGCCCCGGTCACCCGGGTGACCCCGGTCGACGGCGAACTCCCGTACACGGAGGACGTCTTCATCGGCTACCGCGCCTGGGAGACCTCGGACGCCACCCCCGCCTACCCCTTCGGCCACGGCCTCGGCTACACCGACTGGACCTACGAGTCCCTCGAAATCGACGGCACCACGGCCACGGTCCGCGTCCGCAACACGGGCCGACGTCCGGGCCGCGAGGTGATCCAGCTCTACGTGTCCCCGGCCACCCCCGACCCGACCCGCCCACCCCGCTGGCTCGCGGGCTTCGCGACGGTGACGGCGCCCCCCGGCGAATCGGCCCAGGCCACCATCACCCTCCCCCGCCGCGCCTTCGAAACCTGGGACGAGACGACACACCGGTGGACCTCTCCACCCGGCACGTACGAGGTGGCAGCCGCTCACTCCCTCACGGACCTCCGCCTCACACATCCCTACGAAGGCTGAGCTTTCCAAGCCCCTCCGGCGCTTGAGGAGCGGGGTATGGGGCAGCGCCCCATATTCAGCCCCTCCGGCGCTTGAGGAGCGGGGTCCGGGGCGGAGCCCCGAGGCGTCAACCCCGGATCCCGAACCGGTACACCGTCGACGACCGATACACCTCCCCCGGCCGCACCACGGTCGACGGAAACTCCCCCCGATTCGGCGAATCCGGAAAGTGCTGCGTCTCCAACGCAATCCCGTCCCCAGGCGCAAACGACCCCGCCCCACCCAACCCGTCCGCGGTGTACAACTGCACCCCCGGCTCCGTCGTGGCAACACCCAGCACCCGCCCCGACCCCGGCTCCCACAACTCCGCCACCTCGACCACCTCACGCCCGACCCCCTTGTCGAGCACATAGTTGTGGTCGTACCCACCCGACACCTTCCGGCTCTCCCGGAAGTCGAGTTCCGTCCCGCCCACATCCACCAGCTCACCGGTCGGAACGAGCGCCTCGTCGACCGCCGTCACCCGCCCACCGTCGATCCGCAACTCGTGCCGCCCCACCGCACTCCCGGAACCCGCCCCGCCCAGATTCCAGTACGTGTGATTCGTGAGGTTCACCGGCGTCGGCGCGTCCGTGACGGCCTCGTACGAGATCCGCAGCGCCCCACCCGCCTCCAGCGCGTACGTCACCGAGACCTCGACCCGCCCCGGGAACCCCTCCTCGCCGTGCGGCGACACCCGGCTGAGCCGCACCGCGTACGCGCCGACGGCCTCCGCGTCCCACACCCGCTTGTCGAAGCCCCGCTCGCCGCCGTGCAGCGAGTTCGTCCCGTCGTTCTGCGCGAGGTGGTACGTCCGCCCGTCCAGCGGGAACCGGCCGCCCGCGATCCGGTTCGCGTACCGTCCGACCACCGCGCCGAAGTACGGCTCCGGGTGCGCCAGATACCCGTCGAGGCCGGGGAACCCGAGCACCACGTCGGCCACGGCACCGTCCCGGTCGGGCACCTCCACCGACTGAAGGATCCCGCCGTACGTCAGAACGCGTACCCGCACTCCGTCCCGCTCCAGGGTCCAGCGGTGGACGGGGGAGCGGTCGGGATCGGGCAGGGCGCCGAAGAGTTCGCTGTGCATGATCGAGACCCTACGCCGCGCCGCGACGCCCCGGCCGGGCGTCGCCCTACGGCTTCTCCGCCGTCACCCCGCGGTACGCGAGTTCGGCGAGCCGGGCCTGCCCGTTCACGCTCGGGTGGAACCAGTCCCACTGGCTCAACTGCGCCTGCCCGAACTTGTAGCCGAACACCGCCCCGCCGTCGTACCGGCACTTCTTGTCCTTCGCGCAGACCTCGCGCAGCACCTCGTTGTACGCCACCACCCGCGCCTGCACCGCGTCCCGCCGCTCACCCGCCGCGGTCGTCAGGTCGTCCGGATCGGCCAGCATCGACGCGCAGATGCCCAGCTTCCACACCTGCTTGCCCACCGGGTTCGCCCGCCCCTGCGACCACAGGCGCTTCAGGTCCGGCACGCTCAGCACGTACACCTGCGCCTTGGGCGCCGTACGCCGCAACTGCCGCAGCGACTCCTGGAAATCGGCCCGGAAGTCCGCGACGGGCGTCATCCCGGCGACCGACGGCCGGCACGCGTCGTTGGACCCTGCCATGACCGTCACGAGCCCCGGCTTCCGCGCCGCCGCCCGGCTCATCTGCTCCGGCAGATCGGCCATCCGCGCCCCGGTCCGCGCATGGTTCCAACTGTGCGTCCGGGCGCGGTCCTTGCCGAGCAGCCGCACCGCGAGACTCTTCACCGACGCGTCGGACCCCGTCGCCCACGACGCCCTGGGGCAGTCGGAGAGCACCGAGCACGCGTCGAACCCCCGCGTGATCGAGTCGCCCACCGCGGCAATGGAGCGGGGGCTCGTGTCCCACGTCGGAGTGGGCTTCGGCGACGGCTTCGCGGAGCTCGCGGAACCGGACGGGCCCGCGGAGTTGTCCCCCTCGGCGTCGCACCCGGCGACACCGAGTGCGGCGACCGCCACGGCGGCGACCACGCCCCGAACGGCGAACAACCGTTTCCCGGACCTCCGCATCAGCCCTCCCTGCCGAACCGTCTGACGTCACACGAGGGGGCGGGGTTGCGTCCCGCCGGGTGAAAGCTCGGTGTTTGTGCGCCTCGGGACCGACAGTACGTCACACTCCTTGCACGGCTGCGCGATAGCCTCGCCCGTGGATCCCCGGTCGACCCACTGGGGCCCCGCTGTACCGGTTCCGCTAAATTACAACACGTCAGATGTGTCCCTTTTTGTCTGGACCTTGTCGTTCCGGGCAACGGGGAAGAAGGCTCGGCACGGGCGCGAGGCCGCTGGGGAAGGCGAACCTCGACCCACACTGGAGGTCCCGGTGACGACACGTGGAGTTCTGTACGTGCACTCCGCACCGCGCGCGCTGTGCCCGCACGTCGAATGGGCGGTCGCGGGCGTTCTCGGCGTCCGCGTCAGCCTCGACTGGATCCGGCAGCCCGCCGCGCCGGGCACCTGGAGATCCGAGTTCTCCTGGCGCGGCGAGGTGGGCACGGCCGCGAAGCTGGCCTCCGCGCTGCGCGGCTGGCAGCTGCTGCGCTTCGAGGTGACGGCCGAACCCTGCGCCGCCGCCGAGGGCGAGCGCTACAGCGCCACCCCCGAACTCGGTATCTTCCACGCCGTCACCGGTATCCACGGCGACATCCTCATCCCGGAGGACCGTCTGAGGGCCGCACTGACCCGCTCCAAGGCCGGCGAGACCGACCTTGAGGCCGAACTCGCCAAGCTCCTCGGCAAGCCCTGGGACGACGAACTGGAGCCTTTCCGCTACGCCGGAGAAGGCGCCCCGGTGAGATGGCTCCACCAGGTGGTGTGACCCCCGCTTTTTTTTGTCTGGGGGCGCGGGGAACTGCGCAAACCCAGCCACGACGACAGTGGGCCCGCCCCGGAAACCCGGGGCGGGCCCACTGTCACGTTCAGCGGAACGTCAGGACGCGTCAGACCGTGCGGAAGGCCAGCACCACGTTGTGGCCACCGAAGCCGAACGAGTCGTTCAGCGCGGCGATCCGCCCGTCGACCGGCAGCTTGCGCGCCTCACCGCGGACCACGTCGGCCGTACCCTCGGCCTCCGGGTCCAGGTTCTCGACGTTGATCGTCGGGGGCGCCATCCGGTGGTACAGCGCGAGCACCGACGCCACGGACTCGACACCACCGGCGCCACCGAGCAGATGCCCGGTCATCGACTTCGTACCGGAGACGGCGAAGTGGTCGGTGTCGTCACCGAACACCTTGCGCAGCGCCTTCAGCTCGGCGATGTCACCGGCCGGCGTCGACGTCGCGTGCGCGTTGACGTGCACGATCTCGGCCGGGTCCAGGTCGGTGTTGTCCAGCAGGTTCTGCAGGGCGTGCGCGATGCCGCGGCCCTCCGGCTCCGGCTGCACGATGTCGTGGCTGTCGGCGGAGATGCCCTGGCCGACCGCCTCCGCGTAGACGCGGGCGCCGCGCTTGGCGGCGTGCTCGGCGGACTCCAGGACGATGACACCGGCGCCCTCACCGAGGACGAAGCCGTCCCGCGCGGTGTCGTAGGGGCGCGAGGCACCCTGCGGGTCGTCGTTGTTCTTGGACATCGCCATCATGTTGCCGAACGCGGCGATGGGCAGCGGGTGGATGGCCGCCTCCGTGCCACCGCAGACGACGACGTCGGCGCGGCCGGTGCGGATCATCTCGATGCCGTAGCCGATGGCCTCGGCGCCCGAGGCACAGGCGGAGACCGGCGTGTGCACACCCGCGCGGGCGTTCACGGCCAGGCCCACGTTGGCCGAGGGGCCGTTGGGCATCAGCATCGGCACGGTGTGCGGGGAGACGCGGCGTACGCCCTTCTCCTTCAGCACGTCGTACTGGTCGAGGAGCGTGGTCACGCCGCCGATGCCGGACGCGATGACGGCGCCCAGCCGGTCGGGGTCGACGTTCGTGTCGTCGCCGGCCTTGTCGGTGAAACCGGCGTCGGCCCACGCCTCCTTGGCCGCGATCAGCGCGAACTGCGCCGAGCGGTCCAGCTTGCGGGCCTGCGGGCGGGGGATGACCTCGCCCGGCTCCACGGCGACCGGCGCCGCGATGCGGACCGCCTGGTCGGCGGCCCACTCCTGCTCGAGGGGCTTGACGCCGGAACGTCCGGCGACCAGGCCCTCCCAGGTGGATGTCGCGTCGCCACCCAGCGGTGTGGTTGCGCCGATACCGGTGACGACCACGGTGCGATTGGTCGAGCTCACAGGAATTCTTTCTCCAACGGATCCGAGGGATTCAGCGGCGCCACCGCCGGGTGGCGGAGCGACTGACCTTCAGGGTCTGAGGCTTGCGACTCAGTTCTGGTGGTCGAGGATGTACTTCGTGGCGTCGCCGACGGTCTTGAGGTTCTTGACGTCGTCGTCCGGGATCTTGACGTCGAAGCGCTCTTCGGCGGCGACGACGACCTCGACCATGGACAGCGAGTCGACGTCCAGGTCGTCGGTGAAGGACTTGTCCAGCTGGACGTCCTCGGTGGGGATCCCGGCGATCTCGTTCACGATCTCGGCGAGACCGGCGACGATCTCTTCCTGAGTGGCGGCCATTGTGGCGCTCCTTCGGTGTGTATCCAGAGGGTGTGGCGACATCGGTACGGATCCGAAGATCCGGACGTGATGCCTAGGGGAGGGTAACGACCGTGGCGGCGTACACGAGACCCGCCCCGAAGCCGATGACGAGCGCGGTGTCGCCGCTCTTCGCCTCGCCGGTCGCCAGAAGCCGCTCCATCGCGAGCGGAATCGAGGCGGCCGACGTGTTGCCGGTGGTGCGGATGTCACGGGCGACCGTGACGTGCTCCGGCAGTTTGAGAGTCTTCACCATCGAGTCGATGATCCGCTCGTTGGCCTGGTGCGGGATGAAGACATCCAGGTCGTCCGGGTTGATCCCGGCCGCGTCCAGCGCCTGCTGGGCGACCTTCGCCATCTCGAACACGGCCCAGCGGAAAACCGCCTGGCCCTCCTGCGTGATCGCAGGGAACTTGACGTTGCCCTGGGAGTCCACGGGCAGCTGCGCCGCATCCGTGCTGTGGAACTCGTCCCACGGCATCGTCTGCTTGATGGTGCCGGCCTTGTCGCCCTCGGAGCCCCACACGGTCGGGCCGATCGCGGGTTCCTGGGACGGGCCGACGATCACGGCACCCGCACCGTCACCGAACAGGAAGGCCGTCGCGCGGTCCTCCAGGTCGGTCAGGTCGGAGAGCCGCTCCACGCCGATGACAAGTACGTGCTCGGCACTGCCCTCGACGATCATGCCCTTGGCGAGCGTGAGGCCGTAGCCGAAACCGGCGCAGCCCGCGGAGATGTCGAACGCGGCGGCCTTGGCCGTACCGAGCTTGTCCGCGATCTCCGTCGCGATCGCCGGCGTCTGCGCGAAGTGCGAGACGGTCGACACGACCACGGCGCCGATCTGCTCCGGCTGGATGCCCGCGTCGGCGATGGCCTTGCCGGACGCCTCGACCGACATCATCGCCACGGTCTCCTCGTCACTGGCCCAGTGACGGGTGGAGATGCCGGAGCGCGAGCGGATCCACTCGTCGGACGAGTCGATCTTTTCGAGGATCACCTCGTTGGGCACGACCCGGGTCGGCCGGTAGCCGCCGACGCCGAGGATGCGCGCGTACGGGGCACCCTTACTGGGCTTGATCTTCGACATGCTGCTCGGATCTCCTTCTCAGGCCGTTGCTTCGGTTGCTTCGGCGATCAGGGCGCGGGCCGCGTCGAGGTCGTCGGGGGTCTTCAGGGCGAGGGTCTTCACGCCGGGCAGCGCGCGCTTGGCGATCCCGGTGAGGGTGCCGCCGGGGCACACCTCGATGAGCGCGGTCACACCGAGCTCCTGGAACGTCTCCATGCACAGGTCCCAGCGCACGGGGTTCGCGACCTGGCCGACGAGGCGGGAGACCACCTCGGCGCCGGTCGCGACCGTCCTGCCGTCCTTGTTCGAGACGTACGTGATCGTGGGGTCGGCCGGGGCCAGCGCCTTCGCGGCCTCCTCCAGCTTCGCCACGGCCGGGCCCATGTGCCGGGTGTGGAACGCGCCCGCCACCTTCAGCGGCACCACGCGGCGCACGCCCTCGGGCTTGTCGGCCTCCAGCGCGGCCAGCTCCTCCAGCGTGCCGGCGGCCACGATCTGGCCCGCGCCGTTCACGTTCGCCGGGGTCAGGCCCAGCTTCTCCAGGTGCGGGACGGTGACCTCGGGGTCGCCGCCGAGCAGCGCCGACATCCCCGTCCGCGTGATCGCCGCGGCGTCCGCCATCGCCAGACCGCGCGTACGGACCAGCTGGAGAGCGGCGGCGTCGTCGAGCACTCCGGCGAAGGCGGCCGCGGTGATCTCACCGACGCTGTGCCCCGCCACGGCGCCCGGCGTCACGTCGCCGAGCGCGGAGGCCGAGAGGAGCCCGGCCGCTACCAGGAGCGGCTGGGCGACGGCCGTGTCGCGGATCGCGTCCGCGTCGGCCTGCGTGCCGTAGTGGGCGAGGTCGAGGCCGATGGCGTCGGACCACGCGGCAAGGCGGTCCGCGGCACCGGGGAGTTCGAGCCAGGGAGTCAGGAAGCCGGGCGTCTGGGCGCCTTGGCCGGGAGCGACGAGTACGAGCACTCTCACACTCTCTCTTGGGGACGGGTCGGGCCGCCCGTGGGGACAGGGACGAAGAACCGAAGGGGGAATTGTAGGCCCCCGACAAAAGCCTACGGCTGGGGATCGGCCTCGGCCAGACGCCCCAGGATCAGGGCGATGCGCAACGTGAAAGCCGAGCGGACGTCCGAGGGCGACCATCCGGTGACGTCGGTCACACGTCGAAGCCGGTAGCGGACGGTGTTCGGATGCACGAAGAGCATCCGCGCCGCTCCCTCCAGACTGCTTGCCTGTTCCAGGTAGACGCTGAGCGTTTCGAGGAGCGCCGAGCCGGCCTCCTCCAGCGGTCTGTAGATCTCCTCCACCAACTGCTCCCGCGCGGCGGGGTCGGAGGCGATCGCGCGCTCCGGAAGCAGATCGTCCGCCAGCACCGGGCGCGGCGCGTCCTGCCAGGCCCCGCACGCCTTGAGTCCGGCGGCCGCGGCCTGCGCGGACCGGGTCGCGGCGAGCAGGTCGGGGACCACGGGCCCGGCGACCACGGGACCCGCCGCGAACGGCCCGATCAGCGACTTCGCCACGGCCAGCGGGTTGTCGCTGCCGCCCGCGATCACGACGAGCCGGTTGCCGAGGACGCCGGTCAGGACCTGGAGCTTGGCGTGCCGCGAGGCCCGCCGGATCGCCTCCACCGTCAGCTCGCTGTCGCCGTCGGGCGCCGTGCCGAGCACCACGCACACGTGCTCGGGGGAGTTCCAGCCGAGCGCCGCGGCCCGGCTGACCGCGCCCTCGTCGGCCTCCCCGGACAGCACCGCGTTCACCACGAGCGACTCCAGCCGCGCGTCCCAGGCGCCCCGTGCCTCCGCCGCCTGCGCGTACACCTGGGCGGTCGCGAACGCGATCTCCCGCGCGTACACGAGCAGCGCCTCCCGCAGCACGCTCTCGTCGCCGGGCGCCGCCACCTCGTCGATGGCGGACTCCATGACCTCGATGGTGGTGCGCACCATCTCCACGGTCTGGCGCAGCGTGATCGCCCGGGTCAGCTCCCGGGGCGCCGTGCCGAACACGTCCGTCGAGATCGCCTGCGGCGCGTCCGGGTGCCGGAACCACTCGGTGAACGCGGCGATACCCGCCTGCGCCACCAGGCCGATCCACGACCGGTTCTCCGGAGGCATCGCCCGGTACCAGGGCAACGTCTCGTCCATGCGCGTGATCGCCTGCGCGGCGAGTGCCCCGGACGACTTCTCCAGGCGCTTCAGGGTCGCCGAGTGCGGGTGGGGATCCGCGGGGCCGCCTTGCCGGTCCGCTGGTTCGTTCGCTGAGGGCTGCTCTGATTCCGATTGGGGCACGGGGACAAGACTGCCTTATCGGAACGGCTCAGCGGAGTGGAGGGTCCTGGGTGAGCCCACCGAAAGGCCGGAAACGCGGACTACCGTGTACCGCGTGATTGATGTACGCCGCTCCGGCGACCGCTATCTGGGCGGCGAACCCGACGCGGGGATCGACTCCCGCCACGCCTTCTCCTTCGGCCCGCACTACGACCCGGACAACCTGCGCTTCGGCGCGATCCTCGCCTGCAACGAGGAGCGCCTCGCGCCCGGCGCCGGTTTCGACGAACACCCGCACAGCCACACGGAGATCGTCACCTGGGTCGTCACCGGTGAACTCACCCACCGCGACTCCACCGGCCACGAGTCCGTGGTCCGCCCCGGCGACGTGCAGCGCCTCAGCTCCGGCGGCGGAGTCCGCCACGTCGAGCGCAACGACGGCGTCGAGCCCCTCACCTTCATCCAGATGTGGCTGGCCCCCCGCGACCCGGGCGGCGACCCGGTGTACGAGGTGGTGCACGGCATCGCGGACTCCACCCCGTACGACGTCCCCGCGGCCGACGCGATGCTGCACGTCCGGCGCCTCGCGGCGGGCGAGCGCGGCGAGATCCCGGACGCCGCGCACGTCTACGTCCACGTGGTGCACGGCGAAGTGCGGCTCGCGGACGCGGAGTTGAGCGACGGGGACGCCGCCCGCATCACCGCCGAGTCCGGCCTCGACGTGCTGGCGCGGACGCCGTCGCACCTGCTGATCTGGGAGATGAACGGGTGACGCGCTCCGCCTGACGCCCTCCGGGACGGCCGGAGGTCAGATCTCCGCGAGCACCGCGTCGGTGAACGGCGGCCACACCTCGGCCGCCCACGGCCCGAACGCCCGGTCCGTCAGCGCCACACAGGCCACCCCCGCGTCCGGGTCCACCCACAGGAACGTGCCGGACTGCCCGAAGTGCCCGAACGTCCGCGGGGACGACGAACTGCCCGTCCAGTGCGGCGACTTGTGGTCCCGGATCTCGAACCCGAGCCCCCAGTCGTTCGGGTTCTGGTGCCCGTACCCCGGCAGCACTCCCTTCGTGCCCGGGTACTGCACGGTCATCGCCTCGGCCACCGTCCGCGGGTCGAGGAGCCGCGGCGCCTGCACCTCGGCGGCGAACCGCACCAGGTCCTCCACCGTCGACACACCGTCCTTCGCGGGCGATCCGTCGAGCGTCGTCGCCGTCATCCCCAGCGGTTCGAGCACGGCCTGGCGCAGATACTCGCCGAACGCGATGTCCGTCGCCTTCGCGATGTGGTCCCCGAGCACCTCGAAGCCCGCGTTCGAGTACAGCCGCCGCGTCCCCGGCTCCGACGTCGTCCTGTGCTCGTCGAAAGCGAGTCCGCTGGTGTGCGCCAGGAGGTGCCGCACCGTCGCGCCCTCGGGGCCCGCCGGCTCCTCCAGCTCGATCGCCCCTTCCTCGTAGGCGACCAGGGCCGCATAGGCCGCGAGCGGCTTGGTGACCGAGGCCAGCGGGAAACGGTGGGCCGTGGGTCCGTGCGACCCCAGTACCGTGCCGTCCGCACGGACGACGGCTGCTGCGGCGGTCGGTACCGGCCAGTTCTCGATCAACGCGAGGCTCTGCATGCCCCGAGCTTAATTCCCCCCTCTCCTCCTCAGAGCGCCAGCCTCATCGCGGGCGCGGGCGTGCGGACGAAACCGAGGGAGGAGTACAGCGGCTCTCCCTCGACCGACGCGTGCAGATCGACGCGGCGGACGTCGCGCTCCCCGAACCAGGCGAGCAGCGCCTCTATGCAGGCCCGCGAGTAGCCCCGGCGCCGGTACCCCGGATCGGTGCACACATTGAACACACGGCCCGACGTCCCCTCCGGGTTGCCGGGGCTGCCCAGGCTGAGGCCGACCGTGCCGGTGGCGCAGGCCGCGAGCGTCCCCGGCGCGTCCGGCGCCTCCACCACGAACACCGCCAACGGCCCCTCCCCGTCCGCCAGATGAGAACGCAGTGCCTGCGCCGTGTGCGCCTGCCACGCCACGTCGTCACTCGGTCCCATCGAGTCCAGCATGATCTTGCGCAGGCGGACCAGTTCCTCGGCGTCGGCGGGTGCGGCGCGGTGTACGACAGTCATGGCGCGCACCGTAACCGGGCCGTGCGCGAGGCGTCGCCCCGATTTTCCTCTGCCTTGCTTGCTTGGAGTGCACTCCAAGGTTCTAGCGTGGGAACCATGACGGTGATGGAGACCACGACCCGGTCCCGCGCACAGACCAGGAAGCCCGACAACTGTGCCTCGGTGCCACCCCCGCACCCCCGCCCGGAGGGCCAGGACCACTACACCATCAGCGAGGTCGTCGCCCTCACCGGACTGACCGCCCACACCCTGCGCTGGTATGAGCGGATCGGCCTCATGCCCGACGTCGACCGCTCCCACACCGGGCAGCGCCGCTACAGCAACCGTGACCTGGACTGGCTGTCGTTCGTCGGCAAGCTCCGGCTCACCGGGATGCCCGTCGCCGACATGGTGCGCTACGCCGAACTGGTCCGCCGCGGCGAGCAGACCTTCGACGAACGCCGCGAACTGCTCGAAGCGACCCGCCGCGACGTCCTGAACCGCATGGCCGAGCTCCAGGGCACCCTCGCCGTACTCGACTACAAGATCAACTTCTACGGGGGCGCCTGCCCGGGACCGGGTGTCGAGTAGGCGAGACGCTGCGGGAGCCTTAACGGTGGTGGTGCGTGAGTTGCCGAAGCGACACGGGAGCCTTCACGACGGTGGCCCTCACGTTGGCGGTCCGCGCGTTGGCGGTCCGCGAGTGGCTGAGGTATCACGGGAGCCCTCACGTCGGCGGCGCATGAGTGGCTAAGGCGGCACGGGTGCCTTCACGTTGGCGGCGCGTGAGTGGCTGAGGCATCACGGGTGCCCTCACGTCGGCGGCGCGTGAGTGGCCAAGGCGACACGGGTGCCTTCACGTCGGCGGCCCGCGCGTAGCCGAGGCACCGCGGGAGTCCCGCGTCGGCGGTCCGCGCGTGGCCGAGGCGCCACCGGCGGCTTCCTGTGGCGCCGGCGTGGCTCACGCCAGCCCCAGGGCGAAGACCGTGAACCCGGCGGCGAGCAACCCGGCCAGCGCCCGCCGCACCCGGCTCGTCCGCTTCCACGGTGACTCGAAGCCCCGCGCATAGCGGCCTATCAGCACGAGCAGCGCCGCGAACAGTGGAAGCCACGCGAGGCGGATCGCTATCCAGCCGAGCGTGTCCGGCGCCGTCGTGAGCCCGGGTATCGCGCCCGCGAGGGAGCCAGGTATCGCGGCCGTGAGCAGCGCCGTCTGGTGCCAGCACAGGATGGTCATCGCCGACAGGTTGATGACCACGACCGGCGCCCACAGGGCGGGGCGGCGCAGCAGCCCCGCCAGGCGGTCCCGCAGCAGGATCGCCGCGCCGCTCTGCGCGGCCGCCAGGGCGAGGACGAGCAGCGACGGCGGATGCGAGTTGGTCCGCGCCTCACCCGGCACCCCGACCATCGACGCCGGGTAGTGGAATAGCAGCAGAAGCGCCGCGAACAGAGCCGTCCCACCGGCCAGCAGTATCCAGGCGCCTCGCCTGCCGAGCCTCTTCTCCCCCCAGCAGACGCCGAGTTGGTAGGCGAACATCCAGCCCGGCAGCAGATTGAGCAGGCTCAGCCATGACGGCATGTCCGTGGCGAAGGGCCCGTACCGGAGGAAGTCGACGACGGCCACCGAACCGATCAGGGGAACCGCGGCCCAGGCGCCGAGCCGCCGCGCCGCCCTGATGCACCACGGTGTGAGCGCGGTGATCACGGTGTAGACGCCGACGAACCACAGCGGCTGTATCACCAGGGTGGAAGCGGTGCGCAGGCTCGCCAGGGGTACCCCGAGGGTGTACAGCAGCGGAGCTGCCGCCGCCCATACCGCGGTCACGCCCAGCACCGGGCGGCCCAGACGAGCCAGCCTGCCCCGCAGCCAGTCGGCGGTCGACGTGCCACGCTCCCGCGCCCGTCGGTACGACAGCGCCGACGCGTAACCGCCGACGAGGAAGAAGACCCCGAGCATCTGCAACACCCAGCTGAGCGGGGCGAAGAAGCCGAAGCTGCTCAGCGGGCTCGCATTGTGCAGGCCGCCCTGCGAGTCCAGCGTGAAGCCGGCGAGGAGCCAGTGCCCGGTGGGCACGGCGAGCAGGGCCAGCGCCCGCAGCCCGTCCACCGCCCGGTCCCGATGTGCGGGCGTCCTCGCGTCGATCGAGGCGACGGCCGAGGACACGGACGCGCGCGCGGAGGTGGTGGCCGAGGCCAGAGACGCGCGCAGAGAGGTGGTGGTCATGACGCAGCTCCGGTGGCGATGTCGGCGAAGGTGCGCAACGAGTCCGTGCCCGGCGCGAAGTAGCCCGTATGTCCGTGGGCATGCGCGGCGGGCACTCGCCGCGCTCCGAAGGAGGGATCGGTCGGGTCGGTGCCGTGCCCCAGGCCGAACAGCTCGACGTTCGGAACCTTTCCGATCCAGTCGCTGTCGTCCCGGGCCGCCCACACCCGGGCGTGCGTGTGCAGTTCGGCCACGGTGTCGGCGCGCAGCCCCGGCGAGCCGAGGGCCACCAGATCCGAAGCGGGCAGCCGGGACGCGGCGAGCCCGCACACCACCGACCCGTAGCTGTGGCAGAAGACGGACGGGGTCGGGGCGCCCGCCGCCGTGAGGCCCTGGGCGAAGCGCGCGAGTCTGGGGGCGCCCGCCTCGGCGAGCCGGCCCGTCGCCGCGTCCGGGCCCAGGCCCACCGGCGTCGTGTAGCCGACCCAGGCCACCACCGCCGTCTGTCCATCCGTCGCCCGGTACAAGGAGCGCGCCATCCCGGACGGTGTCCCGTATTCGTCCTTGGCCCGGTCGAAGGTGTGCAGGTCGATGTCGGAGCCCGGCACGATCACCGAGACATGGCGAGCCGTCTCCAAGTCGCCGTACACCTCAGCGACTTGCCCGCGGCCGCGCGGGTCGAAGGCGAGTATCCGGCGGCCCTGCGCGAGCAGTTCGGCGCAGCGGTCGGCGCGTGCCCGCGCCGAGTCCCGCTCCCGATCGGTCAGCTCTCGGTTCTTCGCCTCGGTGCGGGCGCGGGCCAGCTCGGCGCGCAGCGCCAGCGCGTTGGCCTCGTAGCGCAGAGCGATGGGGGCCCCGTCCAGATTGCCCACGACCGACGGGTGACGCGCGACCAGCTCACGCTGCTCCGCACCGCTCAACCCGCGGAAGAAGGAAGCGACTTGAGCGGGAGTGGCTTCAGCCGGGTCGGGCAGGGGGCCGTCGAGTGAGTCGTCCGCGCGCCAGGATGCGGTGCCCGGGGGAGGGCCGGTGAGCGGCCGCTGTTCCTGGCCCGATGCCCACCCCACCGTGCCAGACACGGCGATGGCCGTGAGCACGGCGGTTGCCACGGCACGGCGGCCGCGTTGTTTCCAAGAGCCCAGAGCCATCGCCCGTCTCCCCTTCGTCCAGTGGTGTGACGAGGGGAAGGTAGGAGGACGGACGCGGGCCGGACGTCACACTGCGGAGCCAACTCGGCCTTGATACCTGAGTACTCACGACTGATACCGCAGTAGGGGGTCGACCCCTCTCAGCTGCGGGAAGTCACCGCTCGCCGGGCGTGACGAGACCCGACTCGTACGCGAAGATCACGGCCTGCGCGCGGTCGCGCAGACCCAACTTCGCCAGCACACGGCCGATATGGGTCTTCACCGTCTGCTCGGCCAGCACCAGCTTCTCCGCGATCTCCTGATTCGACAGCCCCCGCGCGATCAGTTCGAGGACCTCGGCCTCGCGCGGCGTCAGGCTCTTCAGCAGCGGGGAGCGCTTCTTGCGGTGCGCGGGGCGCGTCTTGGCGAAGTCCTCGATGAGGCGCTTGGTGACGGTCGGAGCGAGCAGCGCCTCACCGGCCGCGACCACGCGCACCGCGGCGATCAGATCGGCCGGCGGCGCGTCCTTCAGCAGAAAGCCGGACGCGCCCGCTCGCAGCGCGGCGTACACATAGTCGTCGACGTCGAAGGTGGTGAGCATCAGCACCTTCGGCCGGTGCACCACGCCGGGCGGGGGTGCCAGCAGTTCCTGCGCCGCGGCCAGCCCGTCCATCTCCGGCATCCGCACATCCATGAGGACCACGTCGGGATGCGTGGAGCGGCTCACCTGGACGCCCTCCCGGCCGTCGGGAGCCTCACCCACGACGTCGATGTCGCTCTGCGCGTTCAGCAGCGCGGCGAAACCCGCCCGCACCATGCTCTGGTCGTCGACGATGATCACGCGAATGGTCATGCGTGCCGCATTCCTTTATGCCGTCGGGGAGCCGGGCTCGGTCAACGGGAGCCGGGCCGCGACGCGGAAACCTCCGTCGGGCAGCGGTCCCACGTCCAACGTGCCGCCGACCAACCGTACGCGCTCGTTCATCCCTATCAGCCCGTGTCCGGTACCGGTGGCCGATTCGACGGGCGATATCGGCTCCATGGCGGGCCCGTTGACCACGATCACCAGCAGGGCGTCGTCGTCGAGGCCGATGGAGATCTCGGTGCGGGCGCCGGGGGCATGCCGCACCACGTTCGCCAGCGCCTCCTGAACAATGCGGTAGGCGGAGAGGTCCACCGCCGGAGGCACGTTGACCAGGCCACGGACGATGGTCAGCTCCGGTGCGGACACATAGGCCGGAACCCCGCCCCGTATGGTCGCCTCGACCAGCTGGCCCAGGTGCGCGAGGCCGGGCTGCGGGACCAGGTCGCCCTGCGCCTCCTCGCTGCGCAGGACCGCGAGGAGGCGCCGCATCTCGGTCAGGGACTCGCGCGCCCCCGCGGCTATCGACTCGAACTCCGCGCACGCCTCGTCGGGCAGATCCCGCAGACGGTAGGGCGCCGAGTCGGCCTGCACGGTGATCACCGACATGTGGTGCGCGACGACGTCGTGCAGCTCGCGCGCGATGCGGGCCCGCTCCTCGAGCAGCGTCCTGCGCGTCCGCTCCGCCTCGCTGATCGTCTCCTGCACGACGAGCTTGCGCCTGGTCTCGCCGCGCTCCCGCAGCAGGGCACCCAGGAGCAGCACTCCACCGCTCAGCACGATGAGCAGCACGCTCGTGTCCTGGCTGGTCCCGTCCCGGAAGAGACCGAGGACGATGCTCGCTCCGACGGTGACCAGCCAGATGCAGACGAGGGTGCGGCGGCTCTCCCGCAAGGAGAGCACGATGCACAGCACCAGGTAGGCCACGATCGTCATGGCGGTCCACGGCGACGGATGGTTCGCGTCGCCCTGGAAGAGCGGGATCGCGCCCAGCACTCCGGCGGTGATCATGATGCACCAGGCGGTCAGCGGGCGGCTCACCGCGAGGATCAGGGGAGCGGACTGGGCGACGGCGATGGCGCCGGCGAGGCCGCCCCCGACCCCGTAGTCGTTCGACAGCACCTGGGTCGTCGTCGGGATCAGCGCCGCCGTGAAGCCCAGCGCCACCAGATACGGCAACAGCCGCATCCAGCGTCGGGGCGCGTGCGCGAGCAGGGGCTCCGAGCGGTCGTCGGCCAGGGCCGCGGTGAGCGTCGCACCGGCCGAGGCCAGCCGGTCGCCCAGTCGCCGCACTGCTCCGGTCGCGCGCCGGGAGCCCGTCCGGCCGGAGTCGTCGTCCGGTGGGCGGGGCGGATGCTCCGGTGGAGTGGGTGCGGTGTTCATGGCCAGATCAGCGTAGGCAACCAGGCCCCGTCGTGCCGTCATACCGGGGTGCTCAACCCCACCTCATACCCCGGTATGACAGAACCGGCGTCACAGCTGCGCGAGCAGTTCGGCCTTCTTCGTCGTGAATTCCGCGTCCGTCACCAGACCCGCCTGATGCAGCTCACCGAGGTGCCGGATGCGGTCGGCGATGTCCGCGGGATCGCGTCTGCCGGCCCCTGCCGACTCGCCGCGCAGCGCCGTGGCCTGCGGGGACGCTGGCCCGGCCGCCCGTACGGCCGCCAGGACCGAAGCCGCGAACGGCAGCGACTCGTGCACCGGGCCGTAGCCCAGCCCGAAGACCACGGCGGCCGGATCCTGGTCCGCCTGTCCCGGCTGCTCCCCGGCGGCGTCGCGCGGCAGCAGCCGCAGATGCCCTTCGAAGAGTTCGGGCGAGCGCCATTCGACGCCACTCAGGTCGGAGACCGGGAAGGTCTTGTCCCCGGCCTTCCACTTCGCGGAGGAGGCCCCGGTCCAGAACCAGCGGAAGGCCACCGAGGTTCCGTCGAACGAGGCCTTTCCGTCGTAGGCCTTGAACTGACGGGGCGGCTCGGGAGGAGCCACCAGATAGCTCTCCGGCCGCATGTCCTCCTCGTCGGAGAGCTGCTCGCGCAGTTCGTCCGCGTAGTACTCGGCGAGCGTCTCGCGCTCAGCGGGCAGCACGAGGCGGTACGGGTCGCTGCCCTCCTTGAGCTGTCCCTCCGCGGCGTCCATCAATGGATCCGCGCCCGGTCGTGGCACCGCGTGCAGCACGACGGTCC
This sequence comes from Streptomyces sp. BYX5S, assembly GCF_054724165.1. NCBI lineage: Bacteria > Bacillati > Actinomycetota > Actinomycetes > Kitasatosporales > Streptomycetaceae > Streptomyces > Streptomyces sp. BYX5S. Next base: position 1,423,677 of record NZ_CM138829.1, read on the forward strand.
CGCGTTTTCCAGGAGTCAGGGTCACCGCCGCGATCGCTTCCAGAGGGATGCGGCGTTCGCCCAGCGCCTGAAGGAGCTTGGGCGTGCGGATCCCCCGTTCGAAGCGGATGAGCACGGAGTCGGACTCGAACTCCCAGGCGGCATGAAATCCGGCCAGTACGTCACCCATGTGGCTCATCGTAGGCGGAGTGCGCGTCTCCGTCGCCTGTCGCGGCAGACGACTGTTCCGCCACCTTCTACGCGCGTCAGGCGGAGACCTTGCCGGAAAAACCGTTGAGACACCCCTGACCCCCGCCCGCACAGTGGACCGTCTTGTACGAGCCAGTGCCGATGTCGGCGAAGTTGGCGAGGCTCTCGGTGCCGGGAACGAAGTAGCCGGTGTGTCCCTTGGAGTCCCCTGCCGCCATGACGCGCGCGCCGAAAGCGGTGGAGACCGGGTCTGCGCCGTGCCCGAGGCCGCCGACCTCCATGTAGGGGATGTCCTGGATCCAGTCGTCCCTGTCGCGGGTGGCCCACACGCGCGCGTGGGTCTTCAGTCCCGCGGCGCTCTGGGCGCGCATGCCCGGACTGCCCGCCACCGCGATGTCGCTGACCCGGTCGGGCAGGTGGTGCGCCGCGACACCGCACACCACGGAGCCGTAGCTGTGGCAGTACAGGGCGACGGAGGAGTGGCCGGGCAGGCCGCGCAGCATGGCGTTGAGCCGCACCGCGCCGTCCTCGGCGCGCATCGCCGTGGCGGCGTCCACGCCCAGGCCGCTCGGCGCGGTGTAGTCGGCCCACGCGATGACCGCGGTGCGGGTGTGCGGGCTGGCGCCACGCTCGGCGCCGTACAGGGAGCGCGCCATGCCCACGGGGGCGGAGTACTGGCGTGAGGTGCGCTCGAAGGTCAGCACGTTGGTGTCGACGCCCGGCACGACCACGGACACCCGCTCGGCCTTGTCGAGGTTGCCGAAGACCTCGGCCACCCGTCCGGAGCCCAGCGGGTCGAAGGAGAGGATCTTGCGGTCGGGCTTCGCCAGCGACGTGAACCGGTTCATGCGCTTCTTCGCGTCGGCATGACCGACGGACGAGAGCCTGTTGTCGTACATGCGTTTGTGCTCGACCTGACGGGCCTGGTCGAGCGCGATGCGGTTGGCGCGATAACGCAGCTCTACAGGAGCGCCGTTCATGTTGCCGACCGCGAGCGGATACCGGGCGGCGAGCTTCCCGCGCTGGTGCGCGGTCAGTGAGCTGAAGAAGTGCGCGAGGCGGGTGGGGGAGCCGTCGGGCGCGGGCAGTGCATGTCCGTTCATCCGGCCGTGCTCCCAAGCGGTGAGCGCGGTCTGGAGTGGCGATGTGACGCCTCGCTGATGGCGCACCGCGGTCCAGCCGGTGGTGGCCAGCATGACGAACACGACGACCAGCGCAAGCAGTGCGCGCCAGACGTTGAGTTGGGGGGAGGTATCGAAGGAAGTCACTGCGGGACACCCTAGGAGAAGCGCACGGGGCACCGTGAACGAGGTGAGGCGGATCACGTTTCACGGGGTGTATTTGGGTAGAACCGGACGCGGTTGCAGTGAGGGCTTCACGCTGCGTGAGAGCGAAAAGCGCCTCCCGCGCGCGGGAGTACGCCCCTTCGTCGCCCTCGGTGCGACGCGCGTCACTCGCACTTACGCGTTCATTACCCCTGGTCGTGGCGCCATTGCTCGGCGAGCGCGGGCCTCAGGTGATCGAGATGCGACTCGGTCAGCGCGCGGATCGACGCGACGCTCGCGTCGTCCCCCGCGCCCCACAGGCGTCCGGTCGTTCGCATCACGCCGCCGAACGCGGCCACGGCGACACGCGGTCGCGGATCGGCGTCCACGTCGAGGCCTTCGCGTTCGGCGACCACGCGCGCGAGTTCCTCCTCCAGCTCGATGGAGCGACGCAGATGGACGGCCAGCAGAGAGGGCGTGGACTCGATCATCCGGTAGGTGCGCATGTGGAGTTCGAGCGGAACGACCTCCTCCACGACACGGCTCATCGCGTCCCAGGTGTCGAGAACGGTCTGGCGCAGCGCCTCAAGTGGGCCTTCCGACATGGGGCGTTCACGCAACGAGGCGACGAAGCGGGACTCCACCATCTGCTGCACCGCGAGTGCGGCCTCCTCCTTGTTCGCGAAATAGCGGAAGAACGTGCGCTGGGACACCTCGCAGGCCTCGGTGATCTCGTCGACCGTCGTCCGGTCGAACCCCTGTGTGGTGAAAAGCTCAAGTGCCGCACGCAGTAGGGAGTTTCGCGTGCGCCGCTTCTTGAGCTCGCGCAGGTTGATCCGATCCGACATGGCCCTCTTTCTCGCTGCTCGTACCGCTCGGCATGGTGTGAGCGACGTGACAGTTACCGACTTGTGAAATGGTTCGTCAAGTGTCAGTGGCTGTCTCTAGCCTCGAACACATGACTAGTCAGACCACTGTCGACAAGGCGGATCGGGTTCCGGAGCCCGAGCCCGTCCCGACGCCGGCCAAGGGGATGCGCGGTCACCCCTGGTTGACGCTCTTCTCCGTCGCGATCGGCGTCATGATGGTCGCCCTGGACGGCACCATCGTCGCCATCGCCAACCCGACCATCAAGCAGGACCTCGGCGCGACCTTCGCCGACGTCCAGTGGATCACCAACGGCTACTTCCTCGCTCTCGCGGTCGCGCTGATCACCGCGGGCAAGCTCGGTGACCGGTTCGGCCACCGGCAGACCTTCCTCATCGGCGTCGTGGGCTTCGCCGCCGCGTCCGGTGCCATCGGCCTGTCCGACAGCATCGGCCTCGTCATCACCTTCCGTGTGTTCCAGGGCCTGTTCGGGGCGCTGCTCATGCCCGCCGCGCTCGGCCTGCTGCGCGCCACGTTCCCCGCCGAGAAGCTGAACATGGCGATCGGCATCTGGGGCATGGTCATCGGCGCCTCGACCGCGGGCGGCCCGATCGTCGGCGGCCTGCTCGTCGAGCACGTCAGCTGGCAGTCGGTGTTCTTCATCAACGTCCCCATCGGCGTACTCGCCCTGGCCCTGGGGGCGTTCATCCTGCTGGACCACCGGGCCGAGAACGCGCCGCGGTCCTTCGACATCCTCGGCATCGTGCTGCTGTCGGGCGCGATGTTCTGCCTGGTCTGGGCCCTCATCAAGGCGCCGACCTGGGGCTGGGGCGACGGCAAGACCTGGGCGTTCATCGCTGCCTCGGTGCTGTGCTTCGCGGTGTTCGCGCTGTGGGAGAACCGAGTCGCCGAACCGCTCATCCCGCTCTCGCTCTTCCGGTCCGTTCCGCTGTCGGCCGGTGTGGTCCTGATGGTGCTGATGGCCATCGCGTTCATGGGCGGGCTGTTCTTCGTCACGTTCTACTTGCAGAACGTGCACGGCATGAGCCCCGTCGAGAGCGGCATGCACCTGTTGCCGCTGACCGGCATGATGATCGTCGGCTCGCCGCTGGCCGGGGTGATGATCACGAAGTTCGGTCCGCGTGTCCCGCTCGCCGGCGGCATGACGCTCACCGCCGTCGCCATGTTCGGCATGTCCACCCTGGAGGCGGGGACGGGCAGCGGGATCATGTCCCTCTGGTTCGCCCTGCTGGGGCTCGGCCTCGCGCCCGTGATGGTCGGCGCCACCGAAGTCATCGTGGGCAACGCCGCGTTGGAGCTGTCCGGCGTGGCGGGCGGACTGCAACAGGCGGCGATGCAGATCGGCGGCAGCCTCGGCACCGCCGTGCTAGGCGCCGTCATGGCATCGAAGGTCGACAGCGACCTCGCCGGGAACTGGACGGACGCCGGACTCCCGCCGCTCACGCCCGGACAGCTGGGTCAGGCGTCGGAGGCCGTCCAGGTCGGTGTCGCACCCGTGCCGCCGGGCGCGCCGCCGGCGCTGGCCGAGAAGATCACCGGCGTCGCGCAGGACACCTTCATATCCGGCATGAGCCTGGCCTGTCTGGTCGCCGCGGGTGTCGCGGCCGTCGCCATCCTCGTCGCCCTGCTGACCAAGCGTGGGGAGAACGCCGAGGCGGGGGCGGTCTCGGCGCACATCTGACGACGGTCGGCCACGCCGAAACCACTCGTGTGGGGGAAGCCCTCGGGGAACTCTCCGGGGGCTTTCGCTTATCCGGGTGACCTCGCTCGACAGCCCTTCCCGGAACCTGATCCTCCGGGCCAGAGTGTCAGGCAAGCGATCAGTCGCGAACGCAACTGGTCGATACGACACGGGGGTTGAAACACATGCGCAGGTACATGACCACGGCTGCCGCCGCGACCGCACTCGCCGCGGTGGCACTCGCTCCAGGCCTCGCCACCGCGGCGGCGCCACCGACGCTGGGCAACTGCTCGGCGGGGGAGCTCTGTCTCTGGAGCAAGAGCGGGTTCAAGGGATCCCGCCACGCGTACGAACTGGCCGACATCGACATCGAGAGCTGCGTCGCGCTGCCGGAGGGGAGCAGCGCGGCCTCCCTCGCCAATCGCACCGGCCGGCCCGTCACCACCTACCAGTCCGCCGAGTGCCAAGAGACCGGCGAGTTCCAGACCTACCCCGGCAGCGGAACGTGGGAGCCCGAATCGCCTTACCGGGCACGGGCGTTCAAGGTCTGGGAGAGATAGCGCTCCGCCCACCCGGGCCACAAATGGAGCGCCGCGCGTGGTAGATGCGCGTCCGCGGGGTACTCGAAGTCCTGCCCGAGTCCGGAAGAACTCAGGGAGTGATGATGGCGGGCTTCGGACACACCACGCGCAAGCACCCCCGCTCACGTGGCCGCGTACGGTCACGGAACGGGCCGGACCGCGCGACACTCGGAATCATCGGCCTCGTCTGCGCGATCGCCGGTTTCTTCACGCTGGGGATCGTGCTCGGACCGGTCGCCGTCTACTGCGGTTGGCTGGCGATGGGCCGTCGTTGGACCGGCACACAGTCGGTACCGGCACTGGTCGCGGTCGTGCTCGGCGCGATCGACACCCTTCTCGCGATCATCTGGCTGGCCTCGGCGGCCGGTCCGTTCGCGGGAGGAGCGTTCTGAGCGAGAACCGCTGACCCTCCGAGAGGTAAACTCCACACGGCTCCGGGCTGGTTCCCGGAGCCGTCCGTGGCCACTTAGGCGCCCTGACGCGGCACCGTGTCACCCGCGCCGCCACCGCCCTGCGCCGCACCCGCCTGTGCCGCAGGGGCGCCCACCTGTCCGGCAGGGCCCACCTCCTCGGCAGGGCCCACCTGTCCCGCAGGGCGCACCTGCTCGGCAGCGCTCGCCCCGGGGTGCCGCGTCAGCACGGCCACCTGCGCCCGCAGCGCCCGCACTTCCTGCGCGAGCGCCTCGATCGCCTCCGTCTGACGACGCTCCTCGGCGTCGTCCTTCTCGAACCGGGAGATGAACCATGCCGCGATGTTGGCGGTGACCACACCGAGCAGCGCGATACCGGACAGCATCAGACCGACCGCCAGCAGCCGCCCCGGCCCCGTCGTCGGGGCGTGGTCGCCGTAGCCGACCGTCGTCATCGTGGTGAACGACCACCACACGGCGTCGCCGAGGGTCTTGATGTTGCCGTTCGACGAGTTCCGCTCCACGGAGAGCACCGCGAGCGAGCCGAACATCAACAGGCCCACCACGGCGCCCGTGACGTAGGTCGTCAGCCGCACCTGCTCCGCCATCCGGGCCCGCCGGCCCACCAGGAGCAGCGTCGACACCACACGCAGCAGCCGCAGGGGCTGCACCAGAGGAAGCAGTACGGCGAGGAGGTCGAGTCGGTGCGTACACACGAAATGCCAGCGGTCCGGGGCCAGGGAGAAGCGGACGACGTAGTCGAGGGCGAACGCGCCCCACACCACCCACTCCACCGCGGTGCACGCCTCGATCAGCCCGCGCGCGGCGTCCGGGCGCACGATGGGGACGGCGTAGGCGACAGCGAACACCAGGGCCAGGGCGAACAGCGGACGCTGCGTGTGCCGTTCCCAACGGGCCTGTGCCGGTTGCTCCTTCATGCGCGCATCGTAGGAAATGCCGGAGGGCGGCGAGGCCGAAGCGCTCACCGCCCTTTGCCGGAAGACCGGTCAGGCGTCGCCGCCGGCCGCGCCGGGATCGGCGGCCGAGACGTCGAGCAGTTGGTAGCGGTCGATCGCCTGCTTGAGCACCGAGGCGTCGACCTTGCCCTCCCGCGCCAGCTCCGTGAGCACCCCGACCACGATCGACTGGGCGTCGATGTGGAAGTAGCGGCGCGCGGCGCCCCGGGTGTCGGCGAAGCCGAAGCCGTCCGCGCCCAGCGACTGGTACCTGCCCGGCACCCAGCGCGCGATCTGGTCGGGCACGGCGCGCATCCAGTCGGAGACCGCGACGAACGGCCCCTGCGCGCCCGACAGCTTCTGCGTCACGTAGGGCGTGCGCTGCTCCTCCTCCGGGTGCAGCAGGTTGTGGCGCTCTACCTCCACCGCCTCGCGGCGCAGTTCGTTCCACGACGTCGCGGACCAGACGTCGGCCCGCACGTTCCACTCGTCGGCGAGGATCTGCTGCGCCTCCATCGCCCACGGGACACCGACGCCCGACGCCAGGATCTGGGCGGGGATCGAGCCCGAAGTCCCGGTGCTGATGCGGTGAATGCCCTTGATGATGCCCTCGACGTCGACATCGGCCGGTTCGGCGGGGTGCTGGATCGGCTCGTTGTAGACGGTGAGGTAGTAGAAGACGTCCTCGCCCGGCTTGCCGTCGGCGGTCGGCCCGTACATCCGCCGCAGACCGTCCTTGACGATGTGCGCGATCTCGTAGGCGTACGCCGGGTCGTAGGCGACGCAGGCGGGGTTGGTGGAGGCGAGCAGTTGCGAGTGTCCGTCCGCGTGCTGGAGGCCTTCGCCGGTCAGCGTCGTACGGCCCGCGGTCGCGCCGAGGACGAAGCCGCGCGCCAGCTGGTCGCCCATCTGCCAGAACTGGTCGCCGGTGCGCTGGAAACCGAACATCGAGTAGAAGACGTAGACCGGGATCAGCGGCTCGCCGTGCGTCGCGTAGGCGGAGCCGGCGGCGATGAGGGACGCCGTGCAGCCCGCCTCCGAGATGCCGTCGTGCAGCATCTGGCCGGTCGGCGACTCCTTGTAGGCGAGCAGGAGTTCACGGTCGACGGACTCGTACTGCTGGCCGAGCGGGTTGTAGATCTTCGCGCTCGGGAAGAAGGAGTCCATTCCGAACGTGCGGTACTCGTCGGGAGCGATCAGCACGAAGCGCTTGCCGATCTCCTTGTCCCGCATCAGGTCCTTGAGCAGCCGGACGAAGGCCATCGTGGTGGCGATCGACTGCTGACCGGAGCCCTTCTTGACGCTCGCGTACGCCTTGTCGTCCGGGAGCTGAAGAGGCTTCGCGCGCACGACACGGGTCGGGACGTACCCGTCCAGCGCCTTGCGGCGGTCGTGCATGTACTGGATCTCCTCGGAGTCCCGGCCGGGGTGGTAGTACGGCGGGGCGCCGCTCTCCAGCTGGGCGTCGGAGATCGGGATGTGCAGCCGGTCGCGGAAGCCCTTGAGGTCGTCGACCGTCAGCTTCTTCATCTGGTGCGTGGCGTTGCGGCCCTCGAAGTTCGGGCCGAGGGTCCAGCCCTTGACCGTCTGCGCCAGGATGACCGTCGGCTGACCCTTGTGCTCCCGGGCGGCCGTGAACGCGGCGAAGATCTTCCGGTGGTCGTGACCGCCGCGGCCCAGGTGCTGGATCTCCTTGTCGGACATGTTCTCGACCATCGCGCGCAGGCGGTGGTCGTCGCCGAAGAAGTGCTTGCGGATGTAGTCGCCGGTCTCCGTGGCATAGGTCTGGAACTGGCCGTCGGGCGTCGTGTTCAGCCGGTTGACCAGGACGCCGTCGCGGTCCCGCGCGAGCAGCGGGTCCCAACTGCGGTCCCAGACCAGCTTGATGACGTTCCAGCCGGCGCCGCGGAACTGGGACTCGAGCTCCTGGATGATCTTCCCGTTGCCGCGCACCGGGCCGTCGAGGCGCTGGAGGTTGCAGTTGACGACGAAGGTGAGGTTGTCGAGGCCCTCGCGGGCGGCGATGGAGAGCTGGCCGAGGGACTCGGGCTCGTCCATCTCGCCGTCCCCGAGGAAGGCCCACACCTGCGACTTGGAGGTGTCGGCGATGCCACGGGCCTCCATGTAGCGGTTCATCCGGGCCTGGAAGATCGCGCCGAGCGGGCCGAGGCCCATGGAGACGGTGGGGAACTCCCAGAAGTCCGGCATGAGGCGGGGGTGCGGGTACGAGGACAGCCCGTTGGGCGCCTTCGAGTGCTCCTGGCGGAAGCCGTCGAGCTGGTCCTCGGTGAGCCGGTCCAGGAGATACGCGCGGGCGTAGATGCCGGGAGAGGCGTGGCCCTGGAAGAAGACCTGGTCGCCACCGTCTCCCTCGTCCTTGCCGCGGAAGAAGTGGTTGAAGCCCACGTCGTACAGCGACGCGGAGGAGGCGAAGGTGGCGATGTGTCCGCCGACGCCGATACCGGGGCGCTGGGCGCGGGAGACCATCACCGCCGCGTTCCACCGCGTCGCGTTGAGGACCTTGCGCTCGATGTCCTCGTTGCCGGGGAAGAAGGGCTCGTCCTTGGTGGCGATCGTGTTGATGTAGTCCGTGCTGCGCATCTCGGGCACGGCCACGCGCTTCTCGCGGGCCCGCTCGATCAGCCGGAGCATCAGGTACCGGGCCCGCTCGCGGCCGCGCTCGTCGATTGCGGCGTCAAGGGAGTCGAGCCACTCCTGGGTCTCTTCTGGATCGAAGTCCGGGACCTGGCTGGGAAGACCGCCAATGATGATCGGGTTGCGATCGGATCCGGAAACCACGCTGTTCCTTCACTGTCGGTGATGCCACTGTTCCACTGTCGGGTACGCCGTTGTCCATCGTGTACCTCGTATTCGGAATCGTCATCTCTACCGCGAGGTAATTCGAGGTTCGGTCCGCATCCCGGCAGCGCTTGCGCTGAAATCGCCACCATACGCCCATTTCGCTCAAGCGTTCCCTGGGGGTCGGGAGCCCTCGTCACGCTCGGTGGTCGGGCAGTGCGGGCAAAGCTGACAGATTGCTGTGGCATACATCACGGTCTGGCGGGGATCCTTGACAGGAGTTGAGGTGACACGGCCTGGAAAGTCACCGTTTCGGCGGTCTCGACGGCCGGGTACTTGCGCGATCCGTCGCACACGTGTGGACTACGGCCAACGCTTCGCGCGTACGCGAGGCTGCAGACAACTTCGTAAACACGATCAGGAGGCAATCCGTGAGCGCGACCGCGGACCACGCGGAAACGAACCTTGCCGTGAGGCTTGGTTTCCAGCCCGACCAGGTGGTCCAGGAGATCGGCTACGACGACGACGTCGATCAGGAGCTCCGAGAGACCATCGAGGCAGCCATCGGCTCCGAGCTCGTCGACGAGGACTACGACGACGTCGCCGACGCCGTGGTGCTCTGGTTCCGTGAGGACGACGGGGACCTGACTGACGCGCTGGTTGACGCCATCGCTTACATGGAGGAAGGCGGCTCCATTCTGCTTCTGACGCCGAAGACCGGGCGGGACGGCTACGTCCAGCCCAGCGAGATCGGCGAAGCCGCCACGACGGCGGGCCTGACCGCGAGCAAGAGCGTCAGTGCGGGCAAGGACTGGACCGGCAGTCGTCTTGCCACGCCCAAGGCAGCCGCCAAGAAGCGATAGCAGTCCCGGCGGAACGGGAAACCCGACGTGAGGGCCCTCGCAGGTGCGCCACCGCGCCCGCGAGGGCCCTCACGCGTTCCCGGACGCCTCTTTCGAGTCCCTCAGCGCCCACCTGCGCGGCACCGCCCGTACGCGGCCAACTAGGCTGAAGCCACCCGAACAGCCCCACCGAAGGGAAGCTTCACCATGGCGATCGAGGTCGGCACCAAGGCTCCGGAGATCGAGCTCAAGAACCAGCACGGCGAGACCGTGAAGCTCTCGGACTTCCGGGGCGAGAAGAACGTGGTGCTGCTCTTCTACCCGTTCGCCTTCACCGGGGTCTGCACCGGAGAGCTGTGCGCGCTGCGCGACGAGCTGCCGAAGTTCGTCAACGACGACGTGCAGCTGCTCGCCGTGTCGAACGACTCCCCGTTCTCGCTGCGCGTCTTCGCCGAGCAGGAGGGCCTGGAGTACCCGCTGCTGAGCGACTTCTGGCCGCACGGTGAGGCCTCGCGCGCCTACGGCGTCTTCGACGAGGAGAAGGGCTGCGCGGTGCGCGGCACGTTCATCATCGACAAGGAGGGCGTCGTGCGCTGGACCGTCGTCAACGGGCTGCCCGACGCGCGTGACCTGAACGAGTACGTCAAGGCCATCGACACGCTGTAGAACGGGCCGCCGACCGACGACACCCTGCGGGATCCCTCGCCGGGGGCGGGAACCCGTTACTAGGATCCAGACGTTGATCCGATACCAGAGCAGTACGGGGGCTCCCCGCCCCTAGTGACCTTAGGGAGGATTCGTGGGAGTCAGCCTCAGCAAGGGCGGCAACGTATCGCTGAGCAAGGAGGCCCCGGGCCTCACGGCCGTGGTCGTGGGCCTCGGGTGGGACGTCCGCACCACCACAGGGACGGACTTCGACCTCGACGCCAGCGCCATCCTGATCAGCGCGGAGGGCAAGGTCCGCAACGACCAGGACTTCGTGTTCTTCAACAACCTGAAGAGCGCCGACGGCTCGGTCGAGCACACCGGTGACAACACCACCGGTGAGGGCGAGGGCGACGACGAGCAGGTCAAGGTCGATCTGGCCGCGGTTCCGGCCGATGTCGACAAGGTCGTCTTCCCGGTGTCCATCTACGACGCCGAGAACCGTCAGCAGTCCTTCGGTCAGGTGCGCAACGCGTTCATCCGCGTCGTGAACCAGGCGGGCGGCGCCGAGATCGCCCGCTACGACCTGTCCGAGGACGCCTCCACCGAGACCGCCATGGTCTTCGGTGAGCTGTACCGGAACGGGGCGGAGTGGAAGTTCCGCGCCGTGGGCCAGGGTTACGCCTCCGGCCTGCGCGGCATCGCGCAGGACTTCGGCGTCAACGTCTGAGCCGAAGCACCGCACCGCGTACCACCGTCCGGCGCCGCACTTCCAGTGCGGCGCCGGACGCGCTCGACCACCGCAGCACCAGCCGGACATCGGGGAGGACCACCATCATGGGCGTCACACTCGCCAAGGGAGGCAATGTCTCCCTCTCCAAGGCCGCACCGAACCTCACGCAGATTCTGGTCGGTCTCGGATGGGACGCGCGCTCCACCACCGGAGCCGACTTCGACCTCGATGCCAGTGCGCTGCTGTGCAGCGGCGGTCGGGTGATGGGCGACGAGTGGTTCATCTTCTACAACCAGCTCAAGAGCCCCGACGGCTCCGTCGAGCACACCGGGGACAACCTGACCGGTGAGGGCGAGGGCGACGACGAGTCGATCCTGGTCGACCTCTCCAAGGTGCCGGCCGACTGCGACAAGATCATCTTCCCCGTCTCGATCCACGACGCGGACAACCGGAGCCAGACGTTCGGTCAGGTCAGCAACGCGTTCATCCGTGTGGTGAACCAGGCGGACGGGCAGGAACTTGCCCGGTACGACCTCTCCGAGGACGCTTCCACCGAGACCGCCATGATCTTTGGCGAGGTGTACCGATACGGAGGAGAGTGGAAGTTCCGTGCGGTGGGACAGGGGTACGCGTCCGGGCTGCGGGGCATCGCTCTAGACTTCGGGGTCAATGTTTCGTAAAGCCGTGCGCGGAGCGGGGGAGCCCCGTACAACCAGCACGGGGAAACCCGTTCACATGATGGGGTAGCCAGTGGTTCTGAAAACCTTCGGCTGGTCGTTCGCGATCACCGTGCTCGGCCTGATCGCCGCGGTGTTCTACGGCGGATGGCAGGCCTTCGGCGTCGTCGCGATCCTCGCGATCATGGAGGTCTCGCTCTCCTTCGACAACGCGGTGGTCAACGCCGGAATCCTGAAGAAGATGAATGCCTTCTGGCAGAAGATCTTCCTCACGATCGGCGTGGTCATCGCCGTCTTCGGCATGCGGCTCATCTTCCCCGTCGTGATCGTCGCCATCAGCGCCAAGCTGGGGCCGGTCGAGGCGGTCGACCTCGCGTTCAACCAGCCCGACCGGTACCAGCAGTTGGTCACGGACGCGCACCCGTCCATCGCCGCCTTCGGTGGCATGTTCCTGCTGATGATCTTCCTCGACTTCATCTTCGAGGAGCGCGACATCAAGTGGCTGGGCTGGCTGGAGCGCCCGCTGGCCAAGCTCGGCAAGGTCGACATGCTGTCGGTCTGCATCGCCCTGATCATCCTGCTCATCGCCTCCCTCACCGTCGCGGTCAACGCGCATCAACACGGCGGCGTCCATGTGGACAAGCAGGCGACCGTGCTGCTCGCCGGCGTCGCCGGTCTCGTCACGTACCTCGTCGTCAACGGTCTCTCCAGCTTCTTCGAGCACCGCATCGAGGCGGAGGAGGAGCGCGAGCACGAGGAGGAGGAGCGCGCCAAGCGCGAGGGCAAGCAGCAGTCCGCGGTGCTGCTCGCCGGCAAGGCCGCGTTCTTCATGTTCCTCTACCTGGAGGTCCTGGACGCGTCGTTCTCCTTCGACGGCGTCATCAGCGCCTTCGCCATCACCAACGACATCGTGATGATGGCGCTCGGCCTGGGCATCGGCGCCATGTACGTCCGTTCGCTCACGGTCTACCTGGTCCGCCAGGGCACCCTGGACGACTACGTGTACCTGGAGCACGGCGCGCACTACGCGATCGGCGCGCTCGCCGCGATCCTCCTGATCACCATCCAGTACGAGGTCAGCGAGCTGATCACGGGCCTGATCGGGGTCTTCCTGATCGCCTGGTCCTTCCTGTCCTCGGTCCGGCGCAACAAGCGGCTCGCGGCGGCCGAGGGCGAGGCCGGCAGCTCGGACAAGACCGAGATCTCGTCCGGAGTGTGAGCCGCGGGTTTGACCACCAGGGCATTCCTGGAACGCTGTGAGCGGGGCGGTCGTACGAGGACGAGTCCTCCTGCGACCGCCCCGTCGGCATGTACGGCGGCATTTGGGGGCGGTATGTCCTTGTGGGACAAGGTATGGCGCGGCAATGCCGCGCAGTTCGAGTTCGATTCGGGCAGCGCGGCGACCAACGCCATCGAACTCACCAAGCGGCATCCGGTCGTCTCGCTCTCCAAACAGGGCGCGGCCACCGGCAACCTGCGCATCAACCTGTCGTGGCGGATGCGGACTTCGGACATCGGCGGTCCGAAGCGGAACAGCCTGATGCGGCATCCATTCAGCATGTTCAAGCCCGATGTGGTGCAGGCACACACCCAGTCGATGGTCAATGTGGACCTGGACCTCGGCTGCCTGTACGAGCTGAAGGACGGGCAGAAGGGCGTCGTACAGCCCCTCGGGAGCTTCTTCGGCGCGCTCAACGAGGAGCCCTACGTCAAGCTCAGCGGCGACGACCGGTTCGGCTCGGCGTCCGGGGAGACCATCTACGTCAACCTCGATCACCGCGACTCCATCAAGCGTCTGCTGGTGTTCGTCTACATCTACGACCAGACGCCGGCGTTCGACCGCACGCACGCCAACGTGACGCTGTATCCGAGCAACGGCCCGCGCATCGAGATCAACCTCGACGAGCGGGCGCCCCAGGCCCGTTCGTGCGCCGTGATCTCCATCGAGAACGTCAAGGGCGACCTGGTCGTACGGCGCGAGGTGCGCTTCGTGTACGGGTTCCAGGCCGAGCTCGACCGGCTGTACGGGTGGGGCCTTCAGTGGGGGCGCGGCTACAAGACCGTCACCGGCCGGTGAGCTACTGGCCGATGAACTGCGGGCCCTGCGGCGGCAGTTTGAAGGCCGGATCCGGCCACGCCGACACCGGCTGCGGATACCCGTACGCGGGCGGCTGCTGCTGGGTGGCCGCCGCGGGCGGATAGCCGTACGCGGGCGGCTGCTGGGGCGGCAGCGGGAACGACGTCGCGGCGACCGGCGCCGCTTCCGGCATGGGGCCGGGGACCGGGCCGGTCGGCGCGGACGTCGACCCGGCGGGAGCGGGAGCAGGCACGGGTGCGGGCAGGGCCTCGGTCACCGGCTCGGGCCCGGGTTCGAACTCGGGAGCGGCCTCCGCCTCCGCGGACTCGTCGACCGAGATGCCGAAGTCCGTGGCGAGGCCCACCAGCCCGTTCGAGTAGCCCTCACCGACCGCGCGCAGCCGCCAGCCGTCGCCGCGCCGGTAGAGCTCGCCGCAGATCAGCGCGGTCTCGGCGCCGGTCTCGGGCTTGATGTCGAAGTACGCGATCGGCTCGGCGCCCTCGGCCCCGGCGTCGTACAAGGACAGTCGCAGCGACCGCACGGCCTCGAACGGGGTGCTCTCCGGGTCGGTGGAGCCCGTCACGAGGATCCGGGTGATCTCCGCGGGGACGCCCGCGAGGTCGGACTGGATGGTGTCCGTCATGCCGTCGGCCACGCGCTTCTGGCCGAGCCGCCACACCTTCCCGCTGGGGTGGCGCGGCTGGTTGTAGAAGACGAAGTCCTCGTCCGAGCGGACCCGGCCCTCCGCCGTGAGCAGCAGCGCCGAGGCGTCCACGGTCGCCGCGCCCTGCCCCGGGGACCAGTGGAGCACGGCGCGCACCGCCGTGGCGTCGAGCGGGACGTTCGCCCCCTTGAGCATCGCGTGCGTCATGCGGTCATCCTGCCTCGCCGCTCATGTCCGCGACAACGCGGGGTGCCGAGATCGACAGCTTTCCACCCGGCCGGAAACCGGCGCCCGACATGAGCCAGTTACCAGAACTTCATGACGCGTGGGAACCTTTGACACGCCCTTGTACGTACTATTACCGGCCACATCATTTCGGGTGGCCCGGCAGTGCGGGGGAGTTTAATGCGTCATTTCGGGCACATCGCCCCTGAGGTGCGGGAGCGCCTGTTCCACGAGGAGCCACGGGACTTCACCGCGGACTCCCCGGCCCGCATGCTCGCGACGGCCCTCGGGGCGACGCTCTACAGCCCGGCCACCCGTCCGCACCTCGCGGACGACGTGCTCAAGCAGGCCGGGCGCGGCGTCGTCTCCATGGTGCTGTGCCTGGAGGACTCGATACACGACGCCGAGGTCGAGGACGCCGAGGACAACCTGGTACGCCAGTTCGCCGACCTCGCGCACCGGCGCGCCGCCGGGGCGGAGCCGCCCCTGATCTTCGTCCGGGTCCGGACCCCCGAGCAGATCACCGACCTGGTGACCAGGCTCGGCGACGCCGTGGAGCTGCTGTCCGGATTCGTACTGCCCAAGTTCACCGAGGAGCGGGGTGTTCCGTTCCTGGAGGCCCTCACCGCCGCCGAGGCGGCCAGTGGACGTCGACTTTTCGCCATGCCCGTCCTGGAGTCGCCCGACCTGCTGCACCTGGAGACGCGCGGCGACACCCTGGCCGGGATCGCCCGCACCGTCGACAAGTACCGCGACCGTGTCCTCGCGCTGCGCCTCGGCGTCACCGACTTCTGCTCCGCGTACGGCCTGCGCAGGCCGCCCGACATGACGGCGTACGACGTCCAGATCGTGGCCTCCGTCATCGGTGACGTGGTCAACCTGCTGGGCCGGGCGGACGGCACCGGGTTCACGGTGACCGGGCCCGTCTGGGAGTACTTCCGCCACCAGGAGCGCATGTTCAAGCCGCAGCTGCGCCGCAGCCCCTTCCTGGAAGGGCGCGCCGACGAACTGCGGCAGACGCTGATCCAGCACGACATGGACGGGCTGCTCCGCGAGGTCGAGCTGGACCGGGCCAACGGCCTGCTGGGCAAGACCTGCATCCACCCCACGCACGTCCTGCCCGTGCACGCGCTCTCCGTCGTGAGCCACGAGGAGTACAGCGACGCCTGCGACATCCTGCGGCCCGAGCAGGGCGGCGGCGGTGTGCTCAGGTCGGCGTACACGAACAAGATGAACGAGGTGAAGCCGCACCGCGCGTGGGCCGAGCGGACGCTGCGGCGCGCGGAGGTGTTCGGGGTGGCCCGGGAGGACGTGGGGTTCGTGGAGTTGCTGACGGCCGGGATACCCCGATGACGGCTGGGAAGTTCCAGCCGTCCACAGCGACGGAACCCGTGGGAGCGGGATCGGTGGAGGCGGGATCCGAAGAGGTGGAATCCGCAGAGGTGAGAGGTGTGGTGGACGTGGTGTGGTCCGGGGAGTGGGTCGCCGAGCGGCTCGGGGTGGAGCTGACCGGGGACCGGGAGCTGACCGGGCTGCTCGGGCTCGCGCTGCGGCGCAACCCCAAGCGCGCCCACCTGCTGGTCTCGAACGTGCTGGGCAAGCACGTCCCGCAGCGCCCCTCCGTGGTGTGGCGCTCCGGGCACGAACTCGGCGTCCGCGTGCGCGAACTGCTCGGCGACGAAGCGGCGCGCCGCGCGGTCGTCCTCGGCTACGCGGAGACGGCGACGGGGCTCGGCCACTCGGTCGCCGACGGCCTCGCCCTCGCGACCTACCTGCACTCCACGCGCCGCCCCGTCGAGGGCGTGGCCCGCGCGGGCGGCTTCGAGGAGTCCCACTCGCACGCCACCTCGCACCTGCTGCTGCCCGAGGACCCCGGACTGCTCGCCGGGGACGGCCCGCTGGTCCTCGTCGACGACGAGTTCTCCACGGGGAACACGGTGCTGAACACCATCCGCGCGCTGCACGAACTGCACGCGCGCGAGCACTACGTCATCGTCGCGCTCGTCGACATGCGCTCGCCGGACGACCAGGGGCGGCTCGACGACTTCGCCCGAGAGATGGGGGCGCGCGTCGACCTGGTGGTCGCGGCGCGCGGCACGGTACGGCTGCCGGACGGCGTGCTGGAGAAGGGGCAGGCGCTCGTCGCGGCGCACGAGGGCGGCGCCGTCCCCGCGCCCCGGCGGGAGCGCGGCGAGATCGTGCGTGTGACCGACCTCGGCTGGCCGGAGGGGCTGCCGGACGGCGGGCGGCACGGGTTCACGCCGGAGCACCGGGAGCGCCTGGAAGCGGCGCTGCCCGGCATGGCCGCGCGCCTCGCACCGTACTTGGGCGACGGCCGCGTCCTCGTGCTCGGCAACGAGGAGCTGATGTACGCGCCGCTGCGCCTCGCCACCGCGCTGGAGGCGGCGGGCGCCGACGTCGCGTACTCCACGACGACGCGCTCGCCGGTCCTCGCCGTCGACGACCCCGGCTACGCGATCCGCAGCCGCCTCGTCTTCCCCGCGCACGACGCGCCGGCGGACGGGCCGGGGGAGCGGTACGCGTACAACGTCGCGGGAGGCGGCTTCGACACCGCCGTCGTCGTGCTCGACTCGGCCGGGGACACAGCCGAACTCGCGGGCGCGGGAGGGCTGTTGGAGCGGGTCGCCGAGCACGTGACACGGGTCGTCGTGGTGGTCGTCCCGTCGTACGTGCCGTCGCGCGTCCCTCCGTACGCGCCCTCGCGCCGCCTCTCGAACGCTCCTCAGGACCAGGAAAGGCCCTCCATGCCGCTGCCCGAGCCGCTGCGCGGCCCCGCGTTCTCCTCGTACGCGCCGGACGAGGTCGGCTGGCTGCTCCAGGACCTCTCGGACGTGACGCTGGAGGCGCCCACCGAGGAGCGCGAGGAGGCGATCCAGAGCGGGGGCGCGCACTACGCGGAGTCGCTGCCGGTCGAGTACCAACCCAGCGCGCAGTACCAGGAGTTGTTCCACGCCGCGCTCGACGCGTCGGCGGCGCGCATCGCCCGCGCCGTGGGCGTGGTGACCGAGACGGTGCTCGCCGAGCGCTCGCCGCGCCCCGTGCTCGTGTCGCTCGCGCGCGCGGGGACGCCCGTGGGAGTGCTGATGCGCCGCTGGGCGCAGCGGCGGCACGGGCTCGAACTGCCGCACTACGCGGTGTCGATCGTGCGCGGACGGGGGATCGACGCGAACGCGCTGCGGTGGCTCGCCGCGCACCACGACCCGGCGGACGTGGTGTTCGTGGACGGCTGGACGGGCAAGGGCGCGATCACCCGGGAGCTCGCGGAGGCCGTCGCCGGTTTCGAGGGGTTCGACCCGGAGATCGCCGTCCTCGCCGACCCCGGCTCGTGCGTGCGGACGTACGGCACGCGCGAGGACTTCCTCATACCCTCCGCGTGCCTCAACTCCACGGTGTCCGGGCTGATTTCACGCACGGTGCTCCGTTCCGACCTGGTGGGGCCCGACGACTTCCACGGGGCGAAGTTCTACTCCGAGCTGGCCGGCTCGGACGTCTCCGGGCGGTTCCTCGACGCGATCGAGGAGCGGTTCGATGAGGTCACCGACGCGGTCGACGCGGAGGTCAAGGAGTTGCAGGGCGCCGACCGGGCGCCCACGTGGGAGGGCTGGGCGGCCGTCGAGCGGATCAGCGAGGAGTACGGGATCCACGACGTGAACCTCGTGAAGCCGGGCGTCGGGGAGACGACGCGGGTGCTGTTGCGGCGGGTGCCGTGGAAGATCCTGGCGCGGGCGGACGCCGGAGCGGACCTCGACCATGTGCGGCTGCTGGCCGAGCAGCGCGGGGTGCCGGTGGAGGTCGTGGACGAACTGCCGTACAGCTGCGTGGGGTTGATCCACCCGAAGTTCACGCGGGGTGCGACGGGTGTCGACGGCAAGGCGGTGGCGGCCAAGTGACCACGGTGGTGGCGAGTGATCTCGACCGTACGCTCATCTACTCCGCCGGCGCGCTCGGCCTGACCATGCCCGACGCGCGAGCGCCGCGGCTGCTGTGCGTCGAGGTGTACGAGGGCAAGCCCCTGTCGTACGTCACCGAGGACGCCGCCGAGCTGCTGGCCGAGCTGGGACGGCGTGCGGTGTTCGTGCCCACGACGACGCGGACGCGGGAGCAGTACGCGCGGGTCCGGCTGCCGGGGCCCGCGCCCACGTACGCGATCTGCGCGAACGGGGGGCATCTGCTGGTCGACGGGGTGTCCGACCCGGAGTGGCGGCGTGCGGTCGGGGAGCGCATCGAGGCGGAGTGCGCCCCGCTCGCGCAGGTGCGGGAGCGGATGGTCGGCGCGGCGGACCCGGCCTGGCTGCTGAAGGAGCGGGTCGCCGAGGACCTCTTCGCGTATCTGGTCGTCGACCGGGCGGCGCTGCCGGAGGGCTGGGTCAAGGAACTCGGGGCGTGGGCCGACGGGGTCGGGTGGGGTGTGTCGCTCCAGGGGCGGAAGGTGTACGCCGTTCCGAAGCCGTTGACCAAGGGCGCGGCGGTCCGGGAGGTCGCGCGGCGGGCCGGGGCGGGGGCGACGCTCGGGGCGGGGGATTCCCTCTTGGACGCGGACCTGCTGCTCGCGGTCGACCGCGGGTGGCGGCCCTCGCACGGGGAGCTGGCGGATGTGGGGTGGGTGTCGCCCGGGGTGACGGTTCTGGGTGAGCGGGGGGTTTTGGCGGGGGAGGCGGTGTTGCGGGGGTTCCTCTCGGAGCTGTGACCTTGCGGGTGAGCGGGGCCGGGGGCTTGGGCCTGGGCCGTGGTGGGCGCGCTTCCCGCACCGGGGGTTCCGGCCCGCACCGTGGTGGGCGCCTGCCGTGGGTGCTGCCCGCGCCGGGGGCTCCGGCCCGCATCGTGGTCGACGCCTGCCATAGGCGCTGCCCGCACCGGCGCCTGCGCCGTGGCTGACGTCCGCCGTAGGCGCTGCCCGCGCCGGGGTGCCGCCTTGCCCACCCTGCCGCCCCTGGCGGCAGATTGCCCAAGGCGGGCGAGGCCTCCCGTCGGGGAGGGGAGTCGGGGGTGCGGCGGAGGGCGCTGGGCGGGTGCGGCCCCCTGCCGGGGAGGAAGGCTGGGGGTGCGGCAGAGGGCGCCGGGCGGGTGCGGTTAGCTGCCGAGATAGGGCGGAGTCGGGGACGGCGTTTTAAGCCTCTGCGGCGATTGAGCAGCGGGGTTCGGGGCGGAGCCCCGGGGTGTCAGCCGCAGCAGCCGCCACCGCAGCAACCACCGCCACCCCCACCACCCGCTGAAGCGCCCCCCGCCACCGCCACCGCGGACAGCAACTTCACCGTGTCCTCGTGCCCGGAGGGACACGTGGCCGGATCGGACGACGCCGACATCGGACGGCTCAGCTCGAACGTCGTCGTGCAGGTACGGCAGCGGTACTCGTAACGTGGCATGCGCCAAGAGTACGGGCGCGCCCAGGACTTCAGCCGCCGGTGTGCCGGGCACGCCAGTACGGGTTGTCGTGCGGCAGCGAACCGCTCACCCGGCCGTACATGCCGAAGACCATCAGCAGCAGCCCCACGACAAAGCTGAACAGCACGTTCTGGATGCGGAACGCCAGGACGTTCAGGCCGGTGTCGAGCAGCGCCAGGTTCACGAAGCCACTGACGATGAACAGGACGCCGAGCGTCATGTTGAGCGTCGAGGCGAAGTTGCCGCCGATGACCATGCCCACCAGCAACAGCAGCCCGACGCAGATCGACAGAACGCTCAGCGCGCCGTTCGTGCTGAGGCCCGCGACCGTGTCCCCGCGGGTGTCGAAGAAGCCGATCCTGTCGATGAGCCCCAGGATCCCGAAGGCGAGCAGGACCAGGCCCATCAGCCCGGCCCCCGTGCGGTAGACCCTGCTGAGACGGTGGTCGACCGGAAGGTGCTCGTCGAGAGTGACGCGACGCCGGGTCCGGTTCCGGGTGGGGGTCCCGGGCCGTGGGCCTCCGGGACGCAGTACGTGCGTGGACATGATCGCCTCGCCTCCTTGCGTACTGCTTCAAGGATCCGCCCGTCGCCCCGCGAACGCCAACGTCAGGCGCCGCCGCCCCGGTCCTCCCGGATCTGCGTGACCACCCGCGCCACCGTCCGCCGCACACCTTCCGTCTCCGTCAGGAAGTGCCAGTAGTCGGGGTGCCGGCCCTCCAGACCCGCGACGGCGCGGTCCAGGCGGGCCACGGAGTCGTCGAGGGGGCGGGCGTGCCGCGGGTCGGGCGTGGAGCGGCCCGCCATGGCGAGGCGCTGGGCGTCACGGATCGCGAACCGGGTGCGGTCGATCTCCGCGCGCGGATCCTTCGCCACCGCGTTCAGCCGCTGCAACCGCTCGGAGGCCGCCGACACCGACTCGTCCGTCGCGTTCAGCAACGCCCGCACCGTGGACAGCAGCGCCGTCGCGTTCGGCCAGTCCTGGCTCTCGCGGGCCGACCGCGCCTCGGCGATCTTCGACTCGGCCTGCCGCACGTTCCGCGCGGCGGTCTCGGGGACGGACTGGAGGTCCTGCCAGCACGCGGCGGTGAACCGGCGCCGCAGCTCGCTGAGGACCGGCTCGACCTGTCCCGCCCGCGTCTGGAGCGCCTGCGCGCGTGTGCGCAGGGAGACCAGGCGGCGGTCGATCTCCGCAGCCCGCTCGGGCAGCCGCTCGGCCTCCGCCCGTACGGTCTCCGCGTCCCGCGCGACCCGCTCCGCACGCTCCAGCGTCTCCGGTACGCCGTGCTGACCCGCCCCCTGGTTCAGCCTGGTCAGCTCCGGGCCGAGGGCGGCGAGCCGGGCCGCCAGGTCGTCGGCCTTCAGGCCCGCCTCGCGTACGGAGTCGAGCGCGGTCGTCGCGGCGAGCAGGGACTGCCGGGCGCGCTCCACGGACGGGGCGAGCCGGGCCAGCTGCGTCTCCGCCTTGCCGAGCAGCGGGCCGATGCCCTGCGTGAAACGGTCCAGGTCCTGCTTGACCTGCGTCAACTGCTCCTTGGCCTGCGTCAGTTGGGCGTGGGCGCGGGAGGCGGCGGACGCCTCCAGGTCGTCCCGGTCCAGGTCGTGGGCGTCGACCGCGGTGATGTACTGCGCGCTCACCTCGTCGATCCGGCGGCCGAGCGTCGCGAAGTCGTCGACGGCGCGGCGGGCGGCGGGGGAGTCGTCGACCGCGGTGATGGTCTCTATCGAGATGCGCAGGTCGCGCTGGGCGGTGTCCAGCTCGTAGAAGGCCGCGGCCGCGTCGTCCTTGGCGGCCTGGGCCTGCGCGCGCTGCGACTCGGCGCGGCCCCCGAACCACCGCCGGGTGCCTCCCGTGTTGAACGCGCCCGTGAGCGTCACCGCAAGGAGCGGGAGCGGGAGGACGGCCAGGGTGAGGGTGTCCCTGAGGGCACTTCTGAGGGCCGGGGCGGAGCGCCGGGACGTGCGGGCGGACGACTGACGCGGGTTCCTCGTGGTCGTCGTCGCCGTCACTAACCTCTCCCGCGCTGTCCGTGCCGTCATCAGCCCTGCCCGGTCCATTCTCCCACCGGTTAATGACGAACACACGAGCCCGTTGGTTCGCGGTTCGAAGAGTGACTTTCGCCCGCCTCGTCCCAGGCCGTCACAGGTTTGCGGACCATGGCCGCCGGCAAGGTAGGCTGTCGTCTCGTCCTGGCGCTACGCCGGGATCACGGGCGCGTAGCTCAGGGGTAGAGCGTCTGCCTTACAAGCAGAATGTCGGCGGTTCGAAACCGTCCGCGCCCACAGTGAGTGAGTAGTCAGCAGGTCAGAGGCTCTCCGGTGATCACACCGGAGAGCCTCTTCCGTGTTCGTGCGCGCGGCTGCACCACGCAGTCGAGGTGGCTACGGGGCGCAGCCGTGCGCATCGTTCAGGTGCGCCGACAAGGCGGGCGGCCCCCACGCCGACCGCAAGGCCCTCGGTGTCGCGGCCGGCATGCCGCGCTCCCGGCTCTACCGGATCCTGGAGAAGTACGGGCGACCGGCGAACCGGCGTACGTCCGAGGGCAACTAGGTCGTCGGCTGGCCAGCCCTTCTTTGGTGCGCATGGAGCGATACGGTGGGGCCGCCGAGGGGGGCTGGGCTGGGGGGCTTCGGGCGTGTGCCCCTTCGTGTTCGTCAGGGGGGGGCTTGTGGGTGCTGGGAAGGTCGAGCGTCGGGCTCGGGAGGCTGCTCTGCGTGCGGTCACGGTTCGCGAGCCATGGGCGGCCGCGCTGGTTTTTGGCCGGCTGCGGGAACTGCCTCGGCCAACCGCGACGGCGCACCGCGGCTTGACGCTCATCACCGCAGGGCGCCAGGAGGATCGTGCTGCCGTCCTGCCCAGTGGGCTCCCCGAGTATCCGTTCCTCGACTGGCCTGGATACAGGGACTGGCCGGCGCATGTGTGGCCTCGTCACTTCGGCGGCTACTTCGCAGCGGGGCGCTTGACGGACTGCCGTCCTGGCGACTCAGGTGGCTGGATCTGGGAGTTCGAGGAGGTGCGGCCTCTGCGCCGTGGGATGCCGGTGCGTGGGCGAGCGGGAGCTTGGCGGCCCGCTCTGGGCGATGTGCGCGTACTCGAAAGTTTTGAGGACTTCTGGGCCGGTTGAGCCCGCCGAGGAGCAGGTTGGTCATGCGGCGGCACGCTGAACGAAGGCCCTCAGGCGATCAAGCCCGGGGGTCTTCGTCGTGTCCGGGGGGGCTGGTGTGGTGCCTCGTCGTGGACGTGTTTGAGGCGGGCGCGGGCGCGGACCGCGTCGGTGCCCGACAGTTCGGTCCAGTAGCGGTGGCAGGTCACGAAGACCGCCAGTTCCAGTTCGCGCCTGCGGAGCTTCTCCACCTCGGCCTGGTCGTCCTCGCTCCAGCCGGGCGAGGCCGCGCGTTCCATCTTGCGCCAGCCCTGGGTGTCTATGACGGCGTCGTGGGGCTCGACCGACCAGGGCAGCCGCTTGAGCAGGGCGATGAGCTCGGCCCTGATCTGATGCAGCTCGGCCTGGCCGGCGAGGAGCTCGCTGGGGAAGTCGAATTCGGAGTCGTCGATCGCTGCCACCCCCCAATGGTACGTCTGTTCGAATTTGAGATGCGAGCAACTTCGCGTAGTTCATCGGGGAGTTCACGCGAACGTGTGGTCGAACGCCGGGTGCCGGCCGCGTTTCGGCGGCAGACTGGAGGCATGTGCCGCAGCATCAAGACCCTCCGCCCGCCCGCGCTCCCCGAAGAGGCCACCGAGGACGAGATCCGGGCCGCAGCCCTGCAGTACGTACGGAAGGTGTCCGGGTTCCGGGCGCCGGCCGCGCACAACCGCGAGGTGTTCGAACGGGCGGTGGACGACATCGCCCGCGCGACCGCCGAGCTGCTCGACGGCATCGAGGTGCGCGGGCACCCCAGGGCGGCTCAGGCCTCCTGAGCCGCCGGGGCCGGCCTGCGCATCACGTACGCCGCCACCGCGCCCGCGCCCACGAGGGCGAGCACCGAGACGACGGTGGAGAGCCAGCTCGCGCCGAGCCACTGGGCGCCGAAGTAGCCCAGCGCCACGCTGTACGCGGCCCAGGCCACGCCCGCCGCGGCCGACCACGGCAGGAACTCGCGGACGCGCCGGTGCGCCGTGCCCGCCGCGAACGAGACGACCGAGCGGCCCGCGGGCGCGAACCGGGCGATGATCACCAGCAGCCCGCCGCTGGAGCGCGCGAGCGCCCCGCCGAGACGTTCCTGCGCGGTGGTCAGGCGCCGCGAGCGGGCGAGGGCGCGGTCCAGGCGCTCACCGCCCCGCCGGGCGATCCGGTAGGCGACCAGGTCGCCGAGCACCGAGGCCGTGGCGGCGCAGAGGGTGAGGGCGAGCAGGTCCGGGAGATTCGGGTGCGGCACGCCGCCGGTGGCGGCGGCGCCGCCCGCGGTCGCGGTGGCCGCGGCGATCACGAGGAAGCCGCTGGGCAGCACGGGCACGAACACGTCGAAGAGGACGGAGAGCGCCACGATCGCGTAGATCCATGAGCTGTCGGCCAGCGACCCCAGGACACTCTCCAGCACTGTTCGCCTACTCCCGTACGGACCGATCCGGTTCTCTCCGGCCGTTCCCTCCCGACAGGAGCGGCTTGTGTGACAGCTGTACAGCGTACGCCTCAAGAGGGGCTCAAGTGACGAAAGGGGCGCAGATGTTCCGGATCTCACGTTCCCGCGTGTTCCTCCCGTGATCGGTCGGTCACGTCCCGTACCAACGAGCCAGTACGAGGACGGGCCCGTGGCCCCGAGCGAGCGGAGGAATCGGAAATGGTGGCAGGAATGGTGACCGGCGCCGTGGCGGCGGCCGTGCTCGCGGCGGGCGGTGGCGCCGGGCACACGGCGGACTCCTCCTACTGGATGCGGGCGGAGGCGCGGTTCGCGCCGCCCGCCGCGCTCGTCCCGTCGTCGGCGATCACGTACGACATGGGCCTGGTGCCCGCCGCGTCGTCGATCGCGGTGTCGCAGCGCGGCAGCGACTCCGGGATGACCGTGAGCATGCGGGTGCGCGGGCTCGTGCCCGGCCACGCGTACGGCGCGCACGTGCACACCGGGGCGTGCGGCGCCGACCCCGAGGATGCGGGCGGGCACTACCAGAACATCGTGGACCCGGACCGGGAGAACGCCGAGAACGAGGTCTGGCTGGACTTCACGGCCGACGCGAACGGCGACGGCGCGGCACGGGTCCACAAGGCGTGGGGGCTGCGTTCCGGCGAGGCGAGGTCCGTCGTCGTCCACGACGAGCCGGGCGGGTCGGGGGACCGCGTGGCCTGCTTCACGGTGCCGTTCGTCGCGCAACCGTGAGGGCGTACGCGTACGGCCGCGGCCCGCGCTCCTGCTTCCGGAGTGCGGGCCGCGGCCGTCGTGGGGGTCAGGCCGGGACGGCCTCGCGGGCGGGGGCGTCGTCCTCGGCGCGCGCGCCGCGTCCGGCGAAGAGGCGGTCGAGGCCCAGCGCGCCGGAGCCGGTGAAGACCAGCAGCAGCATCGCCCAGCAGAACAGCACGGAGGGCTCGCCGCCGTTCTGGAGCGGCCACAGCGCTTCGGGCTGGTGGACCTTGAAGTACGCGTAGGCCATCGAGCCCGACGCGATGAAGGCGGCGAAACGGGTGCCGAGGCCGAGCAGTACGAGGCCGCCGCCGACGAGCTGGATCACGGCGGCGTACCAGCCGGGCCAGGTTCCGGTGTCGACGGTGCCGCCGCCGGCCGCTCCGCCGAGGACGCCGAAGAGCGAGGCGGCGCCGTGGCAGGCGAAGAGCAGGCCTATGACGATGCGGAAGAGGCCGAGGGCGTAGGGCTGGGCGCGGTTGAGACGTCCAGTCATGGTGGGGCTCCTTCGGTCGGTGGGGACGTAACCGAGAGCACCGGCGCGAGGAGCGCCTTCGTCGCCGCTGCCGCCACCGGTGTGGGGCGCCAAAGATTAGGGGAACCTAACTAGTGCTTGCAAGTTCAACATTCGGCCATGATCGGCCTCCGGGTCGGCCGCTGTGCCGGTGCCGCGCAGGGCTGCTCGGGCCACCGCGTCGGCGTCGGAGAGGGTGACCGAGTCGACCCCGGGGCGGGCGCCCGCGGCGGTCACCCAGTGGACCCCCTCGGTGGGCACGCCGAAGGCGAACCTCCGCGCGTGCGGCCGACCTTGACGGTCGATCAGGTGGTACGGGCGCGGCGTGACGTCGAGGCCTCCGGTCTCGTGTCCGTCGACCGTGTGGGGGCGGGCGGCGCCGGTCTTGAGGAGTCGTACCAGCAGGTCGTCGGCGGTTCTGCGGACGTCGGGCTCGGGCAGCCGGGCCTCGACGAGTGTGGTGACGCTCACGCTCGAACCGGGTACGTCGGGCGAGTGCGCGACGAAACGTCCGTCCCGCGCCGTCACCTCCATGCGGGGTCCCACGACGGTCAGCACGCCCGCCTCGATCAGCGCGGTCAGCTCCTCGATGCGGCGCCGGGGCGGGCCGATCGACAGGGACGCGTTGAGCGGGGTGTACCAGCGGTCGAGGTGGTCGCGGCGCGAGGCGCCGGACAGGCCGCCGTGGTCGACGACGAGCCGTAGCTCGTTGCGCAGGTCGCGCAGCACGTCGAGGGCGGCTTTGACGGGTCCGTCGACGTTGCCGAGCGCGGCGTGGGCGGCGTCCTCGCGAAGATGGCCGAGAAGCCAGGCGCGCCATGTGGCGGGAGAGGTGTACGTGCGGCCGGAGGCGGGGCGGGAGACGCGGCTCCAGGACCAGTGGAGGGCTTCCGGTATCCCGAATTCCCTGAGTGTGTCGGCCTCTTGGGGGGAGCGGTGCGGTGCGTCGAGGAAGCGCTCGCGGAAGGCGGGGGCGAGGTCGGGGCGGCGGTCGCCGGTGTCCGTGGTCGCGGTGGGCGTGGTTCTGAGGAGCGTCGTGTAGTAGACCGTCTCGACCTCCTTCGCGACCAGCGGCCATATGTCGGTGAGGAAGTCGGGGGCGTCGCCGGAGTCGGCCCGTTTGCGCAGCCGGGATATCAACTCGGGTGTGAGTACGGCGGGTTGGTGGCGGCCGTGCGGCCCCTTGGCGTTGTCGCCGCGCGCCTGGTGCGGGACGCCGCGGCGTGAACCCGCGTACAGGCGGGGCTCGTTGCCCGAGGGGACGTAGCGCAGGCCGCCGTCCGGGGCGGGCACGTGGCGGCCGCCGCGGCCCTCCGTGAACAGGGCCATGTGGTCGAAGAAGTTGAGGCCGAGGCCGCGCAGCAGCACCGGTTCGCCGGGGGCGACGGGGGTCGGGTCGAGGTCGGCCGGGTTGGCGGGCGGGACGTGGCGCAGCCCGTGCCGCCGGGCGTACGCGGTGAGTTCGCGCTCGGCCGGGGTGGGGGTGGCCGGGAGGTGGCCCTGGGTGAGGACGACGGCGTGGAGGCCGGTCAGGAGGTCGCCGCCTGCGAGGGTGAGGGTCTGGGTGCCGTCGTCCGTGTCGCCGAGGTGGGTGGCGCGGGTGGTGTGGGTGACGACCTCCACGGAGGGCGGGGCGGCGGCGACGGTTTCGGTGAACACCCAGCGCAGGTAGCGGCCGTACTGGGCGCGGGTCGGGTAGGCGTCGGGGCCGAGCGGGGTGTCGTGGTGCCGGGCCCACTCGTACAGGCTCGGGCCGGGGCGGATCGGGCCCGAGCAGTCGACGCTGTCGTCGGTGAACAGGGTGACCTGGGAGGCGACCGTGTTCATGAGGAGTTCCGGGGCCTGGTCCGTGCGCCACACGCTGCCGGCGCCCGGGGGGTGCGGGTCGATCAGGTGGACGGTGAGGTGGGCGCGGGGCGGGAGGAGTTCGTCCGCCGAGGCGAGGAGGCGTTCCAGGACGCTGGTGCCGCGGGGGCCGGCGCCGACGATCGCTATCGCGATCGCGAGAGGGGCGCGGGTGAGCTCTGCGTGGGGGGCGGGCAAGCGGGACTCCCGAGGCATGTGGGGCTGCGGGGGCGGGTGGTGCGGCTCATCATGCCGTTTCCCTGCGGGGGGCGGTGCGGGTGTGGCCTGTCTCACCCCGGGGTTGCGCTTTGCGCCTGCGGCGGGGCGGGGCCTCGTGGCGCTCACCCGGGGGTGCGCTTCCCGCCTGCGGCGGGGTGGCGGCCTCGTGACGCTCAACCCGGCACCGGGCGCCGCTTCCGGCCTGCGACGGGGTGGACGCCAACCGAAGGCGCTGCCCGCACCGGGGTGCCGCCTTGCCCACCCTGCCGCCCCTGGCGGCAGATTGCCCAAGGCGGGGCGGGGCGGGGCCGGGCCGGCCGCTGTGGGTGGGGGGCCGGGGTGGCGTCAGATTGCCCGAGGCGGGGCGGGGGCGGCTGTAGTGGGTGGGGAGGCGGCTGCCTGTGGTTGGAGGGCGTCGGCATTTCGGGTGGGTGGGGCTATATGGAGCCTCTGCGGCGATTGAGCAGCGGGGGCCGGGGCGGAGCCCCGTGGCGTCCAGGTGGGGGCCTGCTGTCCGCGGGGGGCTCCGAACCGTTGCGGCGATTGGGCAGCGGACCGGTCAGGTGAGGTCGCGTTCGTGGGTGCGGGCCAGGCCCCGGCGCCGCGTCGCCTGGTCGAGGGTCAAGGTGGCGGCCCGGCCGCGCAACGTCAGCGTCATCAACTGGTTGCCGAACCACGGCCCACCCGTCTTGCGCCACGAGATCGGCGTCGCCCCCGCAAGCGCGTGCCGGGCGAACCGGCGCCCGAGGACCCGCCCGAACCGGCTCCAGCCGAAGCGGAAGCCGACCCGTATGGACGCCGGGACGGAGTTGTGCACCGGCGAGCAGGTGAGTTGCAGGACCCGCGCACTCGGGGCGTCGACCCCGTCCGGCCACGTCGGCTCGGCCACGTACGCGTGATGCACGTCCCCCGACAGCACGGAGATCGTCGCGGGCGCGGCGACCCCCGCCCCGGCCTCCGCGATCAGGTCGGCCAGCGCCGCGAACGACGTCGGGAACGCCGCCCAGTGCTCCAGGTCCGCCCTGCGCCGCAGATCCTCCCCGAACCGCGCCCAGCGCGCCCCGCGTTCCCCCCGGCACAACGCCGCGTTCCACCCCTCCGCGTCATGGATGAGGTGCGGGAGCAGCCAGGGCAGCGAGGTGCCGATGAGGAGGTGGTCGTACGTGCCGCGGTCCGCCAGCGCCTGCTCGCGCAGCCACTTCGCCTCGCTGGGCGCGAGCATCGCCCGGTGCTGCTCGTCGAGGACGCGGGCCGCCCGCGTGTCCACCATCAGCAGCCGTACGCGGCCGAAGTCCCGCCGGTAGCTCCACCGGACCGAGGCCGGATCCGCGTCGGCGCGCGCCGCGAACTCCCGCAGCGCGTCCGTGCCGTCCGGCGTCGCGCGCACGGCCGCGTAGACGGGGTCGGTGGCGAGCGCGGCCGGCGAGAGATTGCCGATGTGCTGGTGCACCCAGTACGACATCAGTCCGCTCAGCAGCCGCTCGCGCCACCAGGGCACCTCGCGCATGTCCGCGAGCCACGCGGCGCTGGTGTTCCAGTCGTCGATCACGTCGTGGTCGTCGAAGACCATCGTGCTGGGGACCGTCGAGAGCAGCCAGCGGACTTCCGGGTCCAGCCACGACTCGTAGTACAGGTGCGTGTACTCCTGATAGTCCGCCACCTCCGTGCCCGGCGGATCGGCCAGGTCGCGGCGGCGGGCCAGCCACGCCTGCGTCGCCGGTGAGGTCTCGTCCGCGTAGACCTGGTCGCCGAGCAGGACGAGGACGTCGGGGCGCTCGGCGGCCGGGTCCGCGGCGATGCGGGCGGCCAGGGTGTCGAGGGCGTCGGGTCCGACGGGGTCGTGCTCGTCGGCGGGCGGCGCCGCCCAGCGGCAGGAGCCGAAGGTGACGCGGACCGGGCCCCCGGCCTCGTACGCCGGGGTGCGGATGGTGCTGGCCGGGAACGGGGAGTCCGGCAGCGGCCACACCGGGCCGCCGCCGTCGAGGATCACCTCGTACGGGGTCTCGGTGCCGGGCGTGAGGCCCGTGACGGGGACGAGCGCGTAGTGGTGCCCGTCGATCTGGAACGTGGGCGCGCTGCCCGACGCGCCGTCCGCGCAGCGCACCTCGGCGACGCAGGGCCGGCTCGCCTCGACCCACACCGTCGCCGTCTCCTCGTCCACGTACCGCAGCAGTGGTCCAAGGCGCAGCCTCGCCACGTGATCGCCTCCGCTCGTGTCCCCGACGTTCCGGCACCGTACGGTACGGAACGCCGGAGGCGGGCGGGGCGGTTCCCGCTGTTCCGAGGGCCGGGCGGGATCAGCAGCCGCTGAGGCCCGACTGGATCGCCGACTTCTCGGCCGAGTCGACGCTGAGCGCGTAGTAGTGCTTCACGTGCACCCACATCCGCAGATACGTGCAGGTGTACGCGGTGCGCGAGGGCATCCACTCGGCGGGGTCCTGGTCGCCCTTGGACTGGTTGACGTTGTCGGTGACCGCGATGAGCTGCGGGCGGGTGAGATCGTTGGCGAAGCCCTGGCGCTTCGTCGTCGTCCAGGAACTGGCCCCCGACTTCCACGCCTCGGACAGCGGGACGATGTGGTCGATGTCCACGTCGGACGCGGCGGACCAGGTGGCGCCGTCGTAGGGGGAGTACCAACTGCCGGACGTGGCGGCACAGTTGGAGTCGGTGACGACGTTCGTGCCGTCGCGCTTGAGGACCGTCTCGCGGGTGTTGCAGGCGCCGGACTGGGTGATCCAGTGCGGGAACAGATCGCGGCTGTAGCCGTCGGAGGAACCTTCCGCCTTCACCGTCAGCTCGGAGAGGTACGTACGTGCCGTGGCGGCGCTGATGGGGGTGGGCGGGGCCGCCTGGGCGGACGGGGCGGCCAGCAGGAGGGCGAGGGTGGCGGCGCCCGTGGCGGCGAACGCTCGACGCGCGTAGACCGGGCGTATGCGGGAGGAGGGGGTGGTCCGGCGCATGTGAACTCCCTGGAGGTGGGGTGGAGTTGACGGACGTGTGCCGAGTGGCAGGGACGCGTCAATATGGTGGCGGGGAAGCGGGCGGTCCACAAGTGGGCACGGCGAAACGAGAGTTGGCGAGGGGCGGGCGCGAAAAAGAACGGCGGGATTTTCGGTGATCACTGATTGGTTCGCGCCCCGCGTCCGTACTCTCCGGTATCCCTCGTCCCTGACTGGAGGCACCATGAGGCTCTCGCGCTCCACGGCCGGAAACCTCTTCGTGATCGGCTCGTTGGTCGTGACCGTCTCGGCTCTGGCCTACCCGGCCCTGATCGGCGTGGAGGCGACGTCCACCGCGCAGAACCGCGTCATCGCCAACACCCGCTGGGGGCCGCTCACCGAGGCCGACCGCGACTTCGTGGTCAAGGTCCGGTCGGCCGGGCTGTGGGAATTCCCCCTGGGCCAGGAGGTCTTGAAGCGGGGGACGAGCCCGGAGGTGAAGGAGGCGGGGCGGCATCTGATCGTCGGCCACGCGCTGCTCGACGCCAGCTGCCGCAAGATCTCCCAGGAGATGAACATCGCGCTGCCCAACCAGGCCACGCCGCAGCAGCAGCAGTTCGTGGCGACCGTGCAGTCCAAGCGCGGCAAGGAGTTCGACTCGACCGCGTCGAACATCATGCGCGTGACGCACGGGCAGATCTTCCCCGCCGTCAGCAATATCCGGGCCACCACGCAGAACACCGAGGTGCGGCGGCTCGCGAACGAGGCGAACGACGTCGTGCGCGACCACATGGAGGTCCTGGAGAAGACCGGGCTCGTCAACATGGACCAGGCGCTCGCCGAGCAGACCGGGCCGCCGAAGCTCCCGAAGGACCAGATGACCCCGCCCGCACCGCAGGCCGGGGCGCCGCAGGTGGCGCTGGAGGCGCCGCCGGGGCTGCCGAATCCGTACACGAAGACGTTTCCGTCGTCGCCGGCCACGACGCGGTGAGGGCGTGACGGGGGTGCGGTGAGGGGTGAGGAGGGGGGTGGGTGGCGATCTTGGCGGACGTCTTTGTATCGTGGAGGAACAAAGTGGCACCCGCCCGTTAACCCTGACCAGCGGGCGGGGCCGCCTTGTTTCTTTCGCCTCCGCAGTCTGGAGTCAGACGATGACGGCCCTGCCCACGTCCACGTCCACGTCCACGGCGCCCACGGTTCTCAAGGCGCGCGCTCTCCTCCTCGACATGGACGGCACGCTCGTGAACTCCGATGCCGTCGTGGAGCGCATCTGGCGGCGCTGGGCCGCCGCGCACGGGTTCGACGCCGAGGAAGTCCTCGCCGTCGCGCACGGGCGCCAGGCGCACGCCACGCTGGCCGAGCTGCTGCCTGGCCGGCCGATGGCCGAGAACTACGCCGACAACGCGCGGATGCTCGCCGAGGAGACCGCGGACGTGGAGGGTGTGGTGGCCGTGCCCGGCGCGCCGCGCTTCCTGGAGTCGCTGGTCGCGGGCGGCGTTCCGCACGCGCTGGTCACCTCCGCCGATCTCGCGCTGTCCACCGCGCGGATGGGGGCGGCGGGGCTGGCGTATCCGACGGTGCGGGTGACCGCGGAGAACGTGGGGGCCAGCAAGCCGGATCCCGAGGGGTTCCTGAAGGGTGCGGCCGAGCTGGGGGTGGATCCGGCGGACTGCGTCGTCTTCGAGGACTCGGGGGCGGGGATCGCGGCGGGGCGCTCCGCGGGGATGCGGGTGGTGGGGGTCGGGCCGCGTGCGGGTGAGCATCGGCCCACGGTGTGGGTGGGGGATCTTACGGCTGTGCGGGTTGAGGTTGTGGCGGGTGGGGGTGTGGAGCTGCACGTGGGGTGAGGGTTGCCTGCGGCGCTTTTGGGGGTAGGGGTGTGGCCCCCTGGGCGTGGGTGCGCGGTGCCGGGGTTGGGGTGCGCAGTTCCCCGCGCCCCTTTGGGGCGTAGTGGTTGTGCCCCTCGTGTGGGGTGCGCCGTGGCGGGGTTGGGGTGCGCAGTTCCCCGCGCCCCTTTGGGGCGTAGTGGTTGCGCCCCTCGTGTGGGGTGCGCGGTTCCTCGCGCCCCTTTTGGGCCACAGTGGTTGTGCCCTCGTGTGGGGAGCGCGGAGATGGGGCTGTGCGCGCAGTTCCCCGCGCCCCTTTGGGGGCGGGGTCAGCCGCCGGTTTCGCGTTCGAGGGCGGTGCGGGTCGGGGGGCCGTATTCGCCGAGGCGGTCGTCGCGGATGCCGCGGGAGTACTGGTAGGTGCGGACGGCCGACTCCGTGGGGTTGTTGTAGTGGCCGTTGATGTCGTCCACGTAGAGGTGCAACTGCCGCAGGCGGCGCTGGAGTTCGGCGACCTCGGGGCCGCGGTCGCCGCGGCGGAGCGTGGTCGCGCGCGTCGGTGTGGGGGTCGGGGACGCGGAGCGGGTGGCGGAGGCGGAGGGGCTCCGTTTCGGCTTCTTGCTGGTGGTGCTGGGTTCGGGCGTCGTCGACGGGGAGGGCGTCGCTGACGTCGTCGTCCGCGTCGGTGTGGGGGGCGGGGCGGTGGAGTGGGTGGGGGACGGGGTCGTGGAGCGTTTGGGGGTGGGTGGCGTGGTGGGAGAGGCGGGCGCCGTCAGGGACGTCGTCGTCGCGGCCGTGTTGTCCGTGGCCGAGGCGCCGTCGCCGCCCGGGGACGTGATCAGTACCGTGACCAGCGTCGCCACGCTCAGCACGCCCGTGACCGCGGAGAGCAGCAGGATGCGGCCCTGCCGGGACGGTTCCGCCGGTTCCGCGTCGTCGTCGGCGTCCTGCGCGGGAGCGCGCGGTGGCGGCGGGTACGCGTACGGATCGGCGGCCCGCGGCGGGGCGGGCTGCGAGGGCTCCGAGAGCGACACGTAGGGACGGACGCGGAGCGGAGCGAAGGCCTCCGGCTCGCAGGCGCAGGACGGCGCGCCGTCGGAACCCTCCCGTGTGCCGCATTCCGGGCATGTACGGCGTTCATCGCTCACTGTGTGGAACCCCCTCCGAAGCGCTCCGGCCCCCCGCCGAACACGCTGCAAGCGCATTATGCCGCCACGCCGCAAGCGCATTATGCAGACGCGCGGGCCCCGGCCGCAGCGCCGGTCCCGTAAACGCTCGTCAGCGCCGTGCCGTACCCCGCGATGCGCGGACCGCTCGGAAAACCTCCGGCGCCGCACGACTCAACAGGCCAAACCTGGTCACACCTACCAGGATGGGAAGTACCAAGCACCCGGCCACGTCCGTGCCGGGAAGGCTTCGGAGGTGGGCCATGAGCAGCCAGGACATCGAGGCCGTCGGGCCGGGCGACGGCGGCCGCGCCGCGCCCGCCGCGCCGAAGGAGGGCGCCAAGTCCGGCGGCGTACTCGTCTCGATCGGCGCGCTGCTGCTCGGCATGCTGCTCGCCGCGCTGGACCAGACGATCGTGGCGACGGCCCTGCCGACCATCGTCAGCGACCTGGGCGGCCTGGAACACCTGTCGTGGGTCGTCACCGCGTACATGCTCGCGGCGACGGCGGCGACGCCGCTGTGGGGAAAACTCGGCGACCAGTACGGACGCAAGAAGCTCTTCCAACTGGCCATCGTCATCTTCCTGGTGGGCTCGGCGCTGTGCGGACTCTCCCAGAACATGGGGCAGTTGATCGGCTTCCGTGCCCTTCAAGGGCTCGGCGGCGGCGGCCTGATGGTGCTGTCGATGGCGATCGTCGGCGACATCGTCTCGCCGCGCGAACGCGGCAAGTACCAGGGCCTGTTCGGGGCGGTCTTCGGCGCGACGAGCGTGCTCGGGCCGCTGCTCGGCGGACTGTTCACCGAGCATCTGAGCTGGCGCTGGGTCTTCTACGTCAATCTGCCGGTCGGCGTCGTCGCGCTGCTGGTGATCGCCGCGGCGCTGCACATCCCGGTCCGCTCGCGCAAGCACCGCATCGACTACCTCGGCACGTTCCTCGTGGCCTCCGTCGCCACGTGTCTCGTGCTCGTCGCCTCGCTCGGCGGCACGACGTGGGCGTGGGCCTCGCCGCAGATCATCGGGCTCGCGGCCCTCGGGGTCGTCCTCGCCGTGGTGTTCGTCTTCGTGGAGTTCAGGGCGGCGGAACCGGTCCTGCCGATGCGGCTGTTCCGGGTCCGCACCTTCACGCTCTCCGCGGTCATCAGCTTCGTCATCGGCTTCGCGATGTTCGGCGCGATGACGTACCTGCCGACGTTCCTCCAGGTCGTCCAGGGTGTCTCGCCGACCATGTCGGGTGTCCACATGCTGCCGATGGTCTTCGGCATCCTGCTGTCGACCACGCTGTCCGGGCAGGTCGTCAGCCGCACCGGGCGCTGGAAGGTGTTCCCGGTCGCCGGTACGGCCATCACCATGGTCGGGCTGCTGCTCCTGCACAACATGGACGAGCACACGGCCACGGGCGTCATGAGCCTGTACTTCTTCGTCTTCGGCGCCGGCCTCGGACTGGTCATGCAGGTCCTGGTGCTGATCGTGCAGAACGCGGTGCCGTACGAGGATCTGGGCGTCGCCACGTCCGGGGCGACGTTCTTCCGGTCCATCGGGGCGTCGTTCGGTGTGGCGATCTTCGGCACGATCTTCGCGAACCGGCTCGCCGGCCGGCTCGGGGACGCGCTCGCCGGGCAGCAGCTGCCGCCCGGGGTCACGCCCGACTCGCTCGGCGCCGACCCGCGCGGGATCGCGGCGCTGCCGCCGGGCGCGCAGGAGCCGGTCATCCACGCGTACGCCACGTCCATCACGGACGTCTTCCTGTACGCGGTGCCGATCACGCTGCTCGCGTTCGGGCTGGCGCTGCTGCTGCACGAGGATCCGCTCAGGGGGTCGGTGACCGCGCCCGACGCCACGCAGACGCTCGCCAGCAATCCCGTCGAGCGGTCGTCGTACGACGAGGCGGTACGGGCGTTGTCGACGCTCGGGAGCCGGGAGGGGCGGCGGGCCGTGTACGAGAAGATCACGGCGCGGGCCGGGTACGACTTGCTGCCCGCGGCGAGCTGGCTGGTGCTGCGGACGTATCGCAACGGGTGGGCGGAGCCGGGGGTGCTCGCGGAGTACACGGCGATTCCGCTGTCGGTGATCCTGGACGCGGCGCGGCAGGTGGAGGAGCGGAGGCTCGCGGTGCGGGAGGGGCCGGATCTGGTGCTCACGGAGGAGGGGCGGGTGGTGGCGGAGCGGTTGGCGGCGGCGCGGGAGGAGTCCCTGGCGGAGCTGCTCGGTGACTGGTGGGGGCCGGAGCGTCCCCGCGACCTCGTCCGGCTCGTCGCCGACCTCAACGCGGAGATGTGCGGGTCCGATGCGGAGCGGCCGCATGCGGGGGCCGGAGCGTAACGCCGGCGCGGCCTTCCGTGGTCTTCGGTGCGGTCTGCCTCCGCCGGCTGCGGCCTGCACCGGGGTCGGTCCCTCCCGCATGCGTGGCCTGCACCGCGGTGCCCCGGGGTTGACGCCCACCGCGGGTGCTGCCCGCACCGGGGGCCGCCTTGCCCACCCTGCCGCCCTTGGCGGCAGATTGCCCAAGGCGGGAGCGGCTCCCCGCCGGGGGAGGGGAGTGGTGGTGGGGGGAGCGCCTGAGGCGGGTGCGGCTTCCCCGTCGGGGTGGGGAGTGGTGGTGGCGGGTGTGTCCAAGGCGGGGGCGGCCTCCCGCCGGGGGTGGGGAGTGGTGGTGGCGGGGGCGGTCTCCCGCTGGGGGTGGGGAGTGGTGGTGGTCGGGTTCCTGTGGGCGGGGGCAGGTGGTTGGAGCCTCTGCGGCGATTGAGCAGCGGGGTGCGGGGCGGAGCCCCGGGCTTTTGGGCCGCCGCGCCGGGTGGGCTCGAGTGGGGTGGATCTGTTTCAGGTGGGCGGGAGCGGCAACTCGGCCGGTGACAGCCACAGTTGAGGGAAGGTAGTCATGTCCACAGGCGTGATCATCGCTCTGATCGTGGTGGGGGTCGTGATCGTCCTCGCGGCGGGCGCCTTCGCCGCACGCACCACACCCCGCGGCGGACGCGGCCTCAGGCGCAGGTTCGGCCCGGAGTACGAGAGGACCGTCGCCCGGCACAACGGTGACACCAGGGCCGCCGAGCAGGAGCTGGCCGAGCGGGTGAAGCGGCACGGCGCCCTGCGCACGCAGCCCCTGGACCCCGTCGCCCGCGAGCGCTATCTGACGCGCTGGGCCGACGCCCAGGAACGGTTCGTCGAGTCCCCGGACGTTGCCGTCGCCGAGGCCGACATGGTCATCGCCGACCTGGCGCGGGAGCGCGGTTTCCCGGACGGCGGGAACCACGACGAGCAGTTCGACGCGCTCTCCGTCCACCACGGCCCGCACGTCCACGGCTACCGGCGCGTGCACCGCGCCGCGCACCCCCGTGCCGACGAGGGCCAGGCGGGTACGGAGGAGCTGCGCGAGGCGATGCTCGAGGCGCGGCCGCTCTTCGACGAGCTGGTCGGCCCGGACCGCGCCACACCGCGCGGCACCACGACCGCGCCCAAGAACGACCACCGGGACAAGCGGAACGGCGTCTTCAAGGGACGCCTTGCGAAGGGGAGTTGAGGGGCATGACGGACATCGAGCGCGCCCAGGCCGACGGCGTCGACAAGGGGGTAGCGATGGACCCGACAACAACGAGGAACACGACCGGCCGGGAGCCGGCGGGGCGTGAGACGACGGGTCGTGAGGCGACCGGCCGTGAGTCGGCGGGGCGCGAGACGCCGGGCCGGGACATGGCAGGCCGAGACATGGCGGGCCGCGACATGGCCGGTCGCGACATGGCGGGCCGCGACATGGCCGGTCGTGAGCCGATGGCTCCCGAGGGCGCCGGTCGTGACATGACCGCCCCCGCCCCCGCCCACGGCGACACCCGCACCGCCCACGGCGACCCGCACATCAATCGCGGCGACACCACCGGGCCCCGTACCGAGCTCTTCCCCGCGGGCGAGCTCAACGAGATCGAGGGCCGTCTGCGGCACGCGCTCAGCGGGTTCGTGGACGCGCCGCGGGCCAGCGTGGAGGAGGCCGACCACGTCCTGGAGGACCTGGCCGCCCGCCTCACCGAAACCCTCGCGGGACGCCGCCGCACGCTGCGTACGTCCTGGCAGGACGCCACCGAGGACACCGAGCAGCTCCGCCTCGCCCTGCGCGACTACAAGGAGACGGCGGAGCGCCTGCTACGGATCTGATCGCGGCACCGCACGACCGCGGCACCGCGGCACCGCGGCACCGCGGCACCGTGACCGCCGAGCGCAGCGGTCACGCGGTCTTCGGCGCCGCCTGCTGAACCACCTCGAACGACCACACCGTGGACCCGCTGGCGGCCGGCTTCGGCCGGTCGCCGCCCTGCGGGCCCTGGTGGGCCGCCTTCATGGGCCCCTCCATCCAGGCCTGGAAGGCGGCTTCGTCGCGCCAGCGGGTGTAGACGAGGTACTGGTCGGTGCCCTCGATCGGGCGCAGCAGCTCGAACCACTCGAAGCCGTCGGAGTTCTCGACCGCGCCGGCGCGCGAGCCGAAGCGCTTCTCGAGGACTTCCCGCTGCTCTTCGGGAACGGTGAGTGCGTTGATCTTCACGATGCTCATGCGTCCATCGTGCCTCAGGCGGATGCGCGCCCCGGCCGCGCCTCCCGCCACTGCCGCACCACGTCCTCCACGTCGTACGGCTTGAGCCCCAGCGGGGGCCCCGGCGGCGGCTTGAGCATCATGTCGCGGATCTTGTCGTTGAGCTCGGCCATCATCCGGCGCACGGCCTGCTCCGACGGGGCCTTCGGCACCGCCGCCAGGGTTTCCTCGGCCTCCTTGCGCAGGGCCAGTGAGGGCGGCAGCACCGACAGGCCCTCGCGGGCCATCTTCCGCTTGATCCACCAGTTCTCGTCGTACGAGGAGGATTCGGCAGCGGGGTCGAAGGGCTTGCCGGCACCCGGCAGGGTGGCGAACTCGCCGCGGCGCTCGGCGTCGCGGATCTGCTTGTCGACGAATGACTCGAAACTGACTCCGGGCGGTTTGCGTTCGGTCATGTCACAAGTGTCCCAGAGTGGATCGTGGCGCCCTAGGCTGCGGTCCGAGGACTCGGGGCGACGGGACCCGGGGCGACGGGATCGGTGGGGCGCGTGCTCGAACTGACCATGGCCACCATGGCCGGCGGCGACGCGGGGGTCACGGCCGGAATGGCCATGGCCGAGGAGCGCAGCGAGCCGGGGGCCGTGCTGCGGGTGGGCCGGGACGCGAGCGTGTGCCGGCTCGTGACGCCGGAGGACTGGCTGTTCGTGTCGCGGGTGCACCTGGAGTTCCGGTGCGGTCCGGACGGCGGCTGGAGCCTGTTCTGGCTGCGCGGCTCGCAGGACGACCCGGCGTCCGAGGTGCGGGTGCGGTTCGGTACCGAGGGGATGGGTCAACCCGTCGCGTACGGAGGGGTGTTGACGTTGCCGCGCGGCTCGTCCGGCGAGGTGCTCGTGGTCGACCGGAGCGGGCCGCGCAGCGTGAACGTCGGCTTCTACCACGAGCTCGTGTAGTCCGGCGTCACGAACTCACGCGGCCCGGCGTCACGGCGTCACGTAGGCCAGCGCGAACCCGTCGTAGCCCTTCGCGCCCACCGTCTGGATCGCCGTGGCGTCCAACTGCGGGTGGTCGGCGGGGAGTTGCAGGGCGGAGCGGGTGCCGACGACGTCCGGTGCGGTGGAGTCGGGGTCCGTGACGCGGCCTTCGCGCACCACGTTGTCGACGACGATCACGCTGCCGGGGTGCGTCATGCGCAGCGCCCACTCCAGGTAGCGCGGGTTGTTGACCTTGTCGGCGTCGATGAAGACCAGGTCGAAGTCGGCGCCCTCCGCGGCGAGTTCGGGCAGCGAGTCGAGCGCCGCGCCCACCCGTACCTCGACCAGCCCGTCGAGGTCCGCGCGGGCGAGGTTGGCGCGGGCCACCTCGGCGTGCCGCTCGCTGTGCTCCAGGGTGACCAGCGAGCCGTCGGCGGGGAGCGCGCGGGCCAGCCAGATGGTGCTGTAGCCGCCGAGCGTGCCGATCTCCAGGATCCGGCGGGCGCCCCGGATGCGGGCGATGAGGTGCAGCAGTTTCCCGTTGGTGGCCGAGACGTTGATGCCGGGCAGGCCCGCCGCCGCGCTGTCGGCGAGGGCTCCGGCCAGGGCCTCGTCGGCGGGGGCGAGGAGGCCGGAGAGGTAGGCGTCGACGGCGGGCGCGGCCTCGGGCTGACGGGAGTGCGGATGAGTCGTCATGGCCGTCAGCGTAGGCACGCCGATCACGGAAACGGGCGGGGTCGCGGCGATCCGCGTCGCCGTGGCCCCGCCCGCTCTCACGCGTGCGTGACGGTCACACCGCGGGCGGCGAACCCGGCAGCGGCTTGCCCGCCGACTCCTTCATGCGCCACACCGCGATCCCGCCGATGACGGCCGCGGCCATCATGTAGTACGCCGGGATCATCAGGTTGCCCGTGGCCGCGATGAGGGAGGCCACGACCAGCGGCGTCGTACCGCCGAAGAGCGAGACGGACAGGTTGAAGCTGACGGCGAGAGAGCCGTAGCGGACCTTCGTGTCGAACAGTGCGGGCAGCGTCGACGGCATCGACGACGTGAAGCCGACGAGCAGCAGACCGAGCGCGGCCAGGCCGAGCGCGATCGCCCACGTGGAGCCCTGCTGGATCAGCAGGATCGCCGGGACGGACAGCAGCAGGAAGCCGACGCAGGCGGTGCCGATCACCCAGCGGTGGCCGAACCGGTCGTTGGCGAGGCCCGCCGGGATCTGCACGGCCATCATCAGCAGCATCACGCAGATCAGGATGATCGTGCCGTGCGTGGCGTCGTAGCTCAGCTCCTCGCTGAGGAACGTCGGCATGTAGGAGAGCAGCATGTAGTCGGTGACGTTGAAGACCAGGACCAGCGCGATGCACAGGAACATGGGCTTCGCGCTGCCGGCGAACATCTCCTTCAGCTTCGGCTTCGGAGCGGCCTTCTCCTTCGCCTCGGCCTCGGCGGCCAGCTTCTTGAACGCCGGGGTCTCCTCCAGCTTCATCCGGACGTAGAGACCGACCAGGCCGAGCGGGCCCGCGATCAGGAACGGCACGCGCCAGCCCCAGTCGTACAGGGCGTCGGTGGCCATCGACGTCGTGAGCGCCGTCGCGAGCGCGGCACCGGCGACGTAACCGGCGTTCGTGCCCAGCTCCAGGAACGAGCCGAAGAAGCCGCGGCGCTTGTCCGGCGCGTACTCGGCGATGAACGTGCACGCGCCGCCGTACTCGCCGCCGGCCGAGAAGCCCTGCACCATGCGTGCCACGATCAGCAGTACCGGCGCCCACACGCCGATGGCGGCGTGCGACGGGATCAGGCCGATCGCGAAGGTGCCCGCCGACATCATGATCATGGTGATGGCGAGGACGCGCTGACGGCCGATGCGGTCGCCGAGCGGGCCGAAGAAGGCGCCGCCGATGGGGCGGATGAGGAACGCGGCGGCGAACGTGCCGAGCGTCGACAGGACCTGCGCCGTGCTGGACGCGCTCGGGAAGAAGACGTGTCCGAGCGTCACGGTCATGTAGCCGTAGACGCCGAAGTCGAACCACTCCATCGCGTTGCCGAGGGCTGCCGCCTTGACCGCGCGCTTCACCAGCGCGGGGTCGGTGGTGGTCGGCTCGGGGGAGCTGCGGTCCTTCGCGGAGGCGGCGGACCAGCCCGTACTGGGGGCGATGGAAGTGGCGGTGGACACGGGTCCTTCGCCTGCCTTTCGTCGGGGACATGAGCAACGGGCCGTCCACGCGGAACGGCCCGACGCATCGACCATAGGGGCGCCCGCGCTTGTAACGGGTAGTGTTCAGTTAACTTCGCTCTGCGAGGAAACCGCCTCCGGCCTGGGGAAACGTCAAAGCCTTCACACGGTGCTGATGCAAATTCTTGTGATCTATGTCGCGGAACCACGCCGGTGAAGGTCGGGACGAAGTGGCCGAAGACACTGCCTTCCGGTCAAATCCCGGTGGACAGGCAGGTAAAGGCGCGGTTGCCTGCGTCTCACAGGGAGTGCGGGTGAATGTCAGGGAACCAGCCGAGTTGGGCGGGAGGTCCGAAAGGCGTGGCGAATGCGGAGCGAGGGGGAGCGCCGGGACCCACGGGTGCGGTGACAGGACGGCTCGGCGTGCTGCTCGCGGGCCTGTGGCTGATCGCGGCCGTGCTCGGCGCGCGTCAACTCGTTGCCGTGCTGAGCGCTCCTCCGGGTGAGCGGCTCACCGACCTGGAGACCTGGATCGGCCCCGGCGGCGTGCTGCACCTCAGCGGCTCCCTGTACGACGCGCCGGACCGGTTCACCGGCACCCCGTTCGCGGGCCTCGTCCTCAAACCCCTGGCGCGCGCGGCCGAGCAGGCGCTCGGCTGGGGCTGGACGTTCGGCTCGCTGGCCCTCGTCGTCGCCCTCGGCGTGGTCGCCGCGCGCGCCCTGCCGCCGCCGGTCTCCCGCCGTACGTCGCTGCTCGCGGCGCCCGTCGCGATCAGCCTGCTCATGCTGTCGCTGCCGGTGCGCAACACGTTCACGCTCGGACAGACCAGCATCCTGCCGGTCCTGCTCGTGCTGCTCGGCTGCTTCGCGGTACGCGGGCAGACCGCGTCCGGCGTCCTCATCGGGATCGGCGCGGCGCTCCAGCCGACCGTGCTGCTGTTCGCGCCGCTGCTGTGGTTCACCGGGCGCCGCCGCGCCGCCGCCGCGACCGGCGCCGCCTTCGCCGCGGGCACCGGCCTCGCCTGGCTCGCGATGCCGCACGACTCGTGGACGTACTGGGTGCACCACCTGGCGGGCACCGGTCTCGCCTCCGATCCGGCCGCGGCCGCCAACCAGTCGCTGCACGGCATGCTGCTGCGCTTCGGCCTCGCCGGACCGCTGGAGATCGCCCTGTTCCTGGCGCTCGGCATCGCCGTCGCCGTACTCGGTCTGCGCCGCTCCATCGCGTACGCGCGCGACGGACAGCTGCTGCTCGCCGTCGCGGTCACCGGCTGTGTCGCGGTCGCCGTGTCCCCGACGACCTGGCAGCACCAGCTGCTGTGGGTGCTGCTCGCGGTCGTCGGCCGGGTCGGCGCCAAGGCCGCCGACCGGGCGGTGTGGCCGATCGCCGTCGTCCTCGTGATGACGCTCCCGGCGAGCGCGATACTGCCGCAGCTGCCGGTGCTGGCCCCGCTGCGGGACAACCTCGTCCTGGTCGCCGTGCTCGCCGCGGCCTGCGCCGTCCCCTTCCTCCGCCGCGCGGACCCCCGCTACCGGTCGGCGCTGCCCACCGTCTACACCGAACCGGCCCCGGCGCGCTGGGCGTGGGTGCCGCTGCTGCCGTTCTGGCGGCGCGCGCTCGCCCGCCCCAACCTGCTGCTCGAACTGCTCCTCATCCGCGTCGGCTACTCCGCCTACCAGCAGGTCCGGCTCGTCGCGGCCGGCGGGCGACCGCTGGCGGAGGAGCACGGGGCGCAGGTGCACGCGCTGGAGCGGTTCCTGGGCATCGACATCGAGCACTGGGCCAACCATGCGGTGGTTTCGGTGGGATGGCTCCGCGATTTCTTCGACTTCTACTACACGTCCTTTCACTTTGTGATGCCGCTCGCGGTCCTCGCGGTCCTGTACGTACGGCGTCCCGCGGACTACCGGTGGGCCCGCACCTCGCTCGGTTTCGCGACGGTCCTGGCCCTCGTCGGCTTCTGGCTGTACCCGCTCGCGCCGCCGCGCCTGATGCCGACGCTCGGCTTCATCGACACCGTGCACGGGGTGCAGGACTTCTCCCAGCCGGACTACGGGACGCTCACCGCGGTCACCAACCAGTACGCGGCGATGCCGTCGCTGCACTTCGGGTGGTCGCTGTGGTGCGGGCTGGTGGTCGTGGCGCTCGCGCCGAAGTGGTGGATGAAGGGGCTCGGTCTGGTGCATCCGCTGTGCACGGTGGCCGCGATCGTGGCGACGGGGAACCACTGGGTGCTGGATGCGGTGGGTGGGGCGGTGGTGGTGGGGGCCGGGTTCGGCCTCACGTATGTGTTGACCGGGCCGCGGGGGGCCGGGCGCGGTTCGGGTGCGGGCCGCCGGGCGCCAGGGCGATCGAGCGCGCGGGTCCGTGGCTGAGCTCGCGGGGCTCTGCCCCGGACCCCGCCGCTCAATCGCCGCGGAGGCTTGAATTGAGCGGGGCCGTGGTGCGCTGTGCCGGAGCCTGCCGCTCAATTGCCGCGGGGGCTTGGGATGGCGGGGCCGTGGTGCGCTGTGCCGGAGTCTGCCGCTCAATCGCCGCGG
Organism: Streptomyces sp. BYX5S; assembly: GCF_054724165.1. Classification (NCBI taxonomy): domain Bacteria; kingdom Bacillati; phylum Actinomycetota; class Actinomycetes; order Kitasatosporales; family Streptomycetaceae; genus Streptomyces; species Streptomyces sp. BYX5S. The sequence goes on from NZ_CM138829.1 coordinate 1,467,764, forward strand.
GGGCTTGAGATGCGGGGCTGTGCCTCATCGCGGAATGGGCAGTGGGTGGGGCGGGTGTAGAGGGTGATGCGGGCGCCGTGGACCGGGGTGACGTGGCAGCGGTGGAAGGATTTCCGGAGGACGGCGCGTTTCACCGCTTCCCGGTGGTCCGTGTCCAGTGGTTGACCCGCGGGGTCGAGCAGCGCGATCACTCGTGTCTCCCGTTCCAGGGCCCGCCGGATCCGGTCGGCCGACGCCTCCTCGCCCTGAAGGGTGCCGGATGCGGCGGGGGTCCGGGCGAGGGCGATGTCCCGCAGCTCCCCGTACTGGCGGGGGAAGGACATGGCCCACTCGCGGCGCCGCGCGGGCAGGTAGAGGACGGCGTCCCCGGGGCGTGCCACCGCGCGCACGGCGCGGGCGACCGCGACGACGTCGTCGAGCCGGCTCTCCGGGGAACGCACCGGCGCCGGCCCGACCCACGCGCCGCAGGCCAGGACGGCCAGTACCGTCAGGGCCGCCGCGCCCCGCGCCACCGTCGCCCCGGCGACCCGCCCGGCCCAGGCCCCGAACAGCAGGGCGAGCCCCGCCCACCCGTACAGCACGTACCGGTCGACGTAGTACGGCTTCACCAGGGACACGGTGAGCAGCACCGCGCTCGGCACGACGTGCAGGGGCAGCGCCACCACCGCGAGCGAGAACTCCCCGCGCTGCCCGCCCGCGAGCCGGAACAGCAGCGCTCCGGCGAGACAGCCGCCCGCGAAGACGGCCCACTGCACGATCCCCGGCCGCCCCAACCACCCCAACTGCGCGGCGGATTGACGCGCGCTGACGACGGCCAGCGGCAGCACGACGAGGAGCACCACCACGACGCAGCGGCCCCAGGCCGCCCGCGCGTACGAGGCGTCCGCCAGCCACAGCGACACCCCGTGCGCCACGAGGGCGAGCACCGCGAACTCGTGCAGCAGCACCGCCACCACGAGCAGCCCCGCGTACGCCGACCACCAGCGCGCCCCGCCGCCCCGCACCGCCCGTACGAACGCGTACGTCGCCGCCACGACACAGGCGCACACCAGCGCGTACGACCGCCCCTCCTGCGCGTAGAACTGCACGATCGGGGTGAGCGCGAAGGCCGTCCCGGCGAGCAGGCCCGCGCGCGGACCGCTCAGTCGCGCGGCGAGCAGGGCGAGGAGCGCCGCGGCCACGGCCGTCGCGAGGACCGAGGGGAGCCGCAGCGCGACGAGGCCGCCCTCCCACGCGGAGAACACCAGGCGCATCAGCCCGTAGTACGCCCCGTGCACGGCGTCGATCCGGCCGATCGTCCGCCAGATTCCGGCCGCGTCCCGGTGTGCCATCTGGTACGTGACGGACTCGTCGCGCCACATGCTGCCGTCGCGCGTGAGCCCCCACAGGCCGAGGGCCAGCGAGAGCAGCGCGGGTGCGAGCGGGACGAGCGCGGGGGCGGTCCGGCGAAAGCGCCGCGCGCCCTCCAAGTCCCCTGCCTTTGGGCCTTGTTGAGTGCTCTCTCGCACATCCTGTCGCGTCACAAAGGCCTCATCCTGGCATCAGTGCCAGGACTTGACCATCGGTAGGAGTCTGTCCGCTTATGCCTGCGCGACCTGGAGTTCCTTGACGCCGTTCAGCCACGCCGCGCGCAGCCGCCGGGGGTCGCCCGCGAGCCGCAGGTCGGGCACCGCGTCCGCGAGCGCGTTGAAGATCAGGTCGATCTCCAGGATCGCGAGGGACTTGCCGAGGCAGAAGTGCGGGCCGCCGCCGCCGAAGCCGAGGTGCGGGTTGGGGTCGCGGGTGATGTCGAAGACGTCCGGGTTCTCGAAGACCTCGGGGTCGTGATTGGCGGAGGAGTAGAAGAGGCCGACCCGGTCGCCCGCCTTGATCTTCTGGCCGCCGAGCTCGGTGTCCTGCGTGGCGGTGCGCTGGAAGGAGACGACGGGGGTCGCCCAGCGCACGATCTCCTCGGCCGCGGTGCTCGGCCGTTCCCGCTTGTAGAGCTCCCACTGGTCGGGGTGGGTGAGGAAGGCGTGCATGCCGTGGGTGATGGCGTTGCGGGTCGTCTCGTTGCCCGCGACGGCGAGCAGGATCACGAAGAAGCCGAACTCGTCGGAGGACAGGTTGCCCTCGTCCTCGGCCGCGACCAGCTGGGTCACGATGTCCTGGGCCGGGCACTTCTTGCGGTCGGCCGCGAGGTTCATCGCGTAGCCGACGATCTCCATGGCGGCCTCGGCGCCGATCTCCTCGGTGATCGCGTACTCCGGATCGTCGTACGCCACCATCTTGTTGGACCAGTCGAAGACCTTCGAGCGGTCCTTCTGCTCGATGCCGATCAGCTCGGCGATGGCCTGGAGCGGCAGCTCCACGGCGACGTTGGTGACGAAGTCGAACGAGCCGTCGGGGCCCGCCTGCTGGACCGCCTTGGCGACGATGTCACCGGCGCGGTTCCTGAGCTTCTCCTCCAGGGACCGGATGGCGCGCGGCGTGAACCCGCGCTGCACGATCTGGCGGACGCGGGTGTGCTCGGGCGGGTCCATGTTGAGCATGATCATCTTCTGTACGTCGATCTGGTCGCGCTCGATCGAGGAGTTGAAGCGGATCACGGCGGTGTTGATGTTGGACGAGTAGATCTCCGGGTGCGTGGAGACGTATTTGACGTCGGCGTGCCGGGTCACCGCCCAGTAGCCGGCGTCGTCGAAGCCGGAGATGCCGTGTTCCTGCTCGATCCAGCGGACCGGTTCGGCCTGCCTGAGCTGGGCGAACTCCGGGTGCGGTATGCGGTGTTGGAGGAGATCGGGATCGGTGAAGTCGAACCCGTCGGGCAGCGCGGGGCACGGCATGGGGTCACTCCCGTGGTCGTCTCACGAGCGGTCTGACGAGCCGTCAGTTATGGCTTGGAAGGTAATAACGGGTTCTAGAAGTAGCAAGGCCCGCGCCTGTGTTGGTTCGGTGCGAGGTGGATGCACGCCCCTTGCGTACCGGGGGTAAGGGCCCTGAGACTGCAAGCAGAACTGGTACGCGTTCTAGTTTCGTGCGCGGGGGTCGCCGTGCGGTCCGACCGGTTCTGATCGTGCTGGTCCGGGAATCCTGGAGAGGACGTAGGTCATGGCAGCCGAGCCCGTCATCGTCGAAGCCGTACGTACCCCGATCGGCAAGCGCGGGGGTGCGCTCGCCAATCTCCATCCCGCCTATCTGCTGGGCGAGACGTACCGCGAACTCCTCGGCCGCACCGGCATCCAGCCGGACTGCGTCGAGCAGATCGTCGGCGGCACGGTCACGCACGCGGGCGAGCAGTCCATGAACCCGGCGCGCACGGCCTGGCTCACGATGGGCCTTCCGTACGAGACGGCGGCGACGACGGTGGACTGTCAGTGCGGCTCGTCGCAGCAGGCCTCGCACATGACCGCCAACATGATCGCGGCGGGCGTCATCGACGTGGGGATCAGCTGTGGTGTCGAGGCGATGTCACGGGTGCCGCTGGGGTCGGGGTCCAAGCACGGGCCGGGAAAGCCGTTCCCCGACGAGTGGAACGTGGACCTGCCGAACCAGTTCGAGGCGGCCGAACGCATCGCGCGCAAGCGGGAGTTGACCCGTGAGAACGTCGACGCGCTCGGGCTGATATCCCAGGAACGGGCCGCCGTCGCGTGGGCCGAGGAGCGGTTCAAACGCGAGACGTTCGCGGTGCAGGTGCCCACGACCGAGGCCGAGCAGGCGGCGGGGCAGGGCATGTGGCGGCTCGTCGACCGCGACGAGGGGCTGCGCGACACCACGATGGAGGGCCTGTCCGGCCTCAAGCCCGTGATGCCGACCGCCGTGCACACGGCGGGCAACTCCTCGCAGATCTCCGACGGGGCGTCCGCGATCATGTGGGCGTCGAAGCGGATGGCGCGGGCGCTGAAGCTGAAGCCGCGGGCGCGGATCGTGGCGCAGGCGCTGGTCGGCGCCGATCCGCACTTCCACCTCGACGGGCCGATCGACGCGACGCGGGCGGTGCTCGGGAAGGCGGGGATGTCGCTGAAGGACATCGACGTCGTCGAGATCAACGAGGCATTCGCGTCGGTGGTGTTGAGCTGGGCGCAGGTGTTCGAGCAGGATCTGGAGAAGGTGAACGTCAACGGGGGTGCGATCGCGCTCGGGCATCCCGTGGGGGCGTCGGGGGCGCGGCTCATCACGACGGCGCTTCATGAGTTGGAGCGGCGGGACAAGGAGTTCGCGTTGGTCACGATGTGCGCGGGTGGGGCGCTGTCGACCGCCACCATTTTGCAGCGCGTGTGACGGGTGGGCGGCGCCCCTTCGAGCCCCTGCGGCGATTGAGCAGGCGGCTTCCGTCGGCGAGGCCACGGGGCTCCGCCCCGGACCCCGCTCCTCAAACGCCGGAGGGGCTGGACGTGGCTGGGTCGGGGCCCTCGGCCCCTGCACTCCGCTCCTCAAGTGCCGGAGGGGCTGGATGTGGGCCCCGCTCCTCAAGTGCCGGAAGGGCTGGGTGTGGGGCGCGCCCCACACCCTCACACGTCATACGCCGGAGGTGATCAGTACCAGCCGTTGGCCTGCCAGTGGGCCCACGCGCCGCAGGGGCTGCCGTAGCGGTCGTTCATGTAGTTGACGCCCCACTCGATCTGCGTCTCGGGGTTCGTCTTCCAGTCGGAACCGGCGGACGCCATCTTGTTGGCGGGCAGCGCCTGGACGAGGCCGTACGCGCCGGTGGACGCGTTCGTCGCGTTCGGGTTCCAGCCGCTCTCGTGCGACACGATCTTGTCGAAGCAGCTGAACTGGGCCGAGTTCGAGATCTTCTGCTGGGCGATGGCCTTCGCCGAGCCCGACGTCGACGCGGCCTGGGCCGGGGCCGAGGCGAAGAGGAAACCGGTCGTGGCGGCCGCGAGGGTGACGCCGGCGATGGCCTTCTTCGGAGTGGCGATGCGGCGCAGGAGCGTGGCGGACAAAACGGAACCTTCCGTGGGGGCAGGGGGGTGCAGGGCGTGGTGCCGTGCGGTTGCTCCACAGAAACAAAGCCGCCGGGGTGAGCGCAAAGGGCTGGTTTACTAAGGAAAGTCGGACTGGGTGGCTTGTGGGGTAAATGTCCGTTGTGGGGGCTGGGTGAGGCGGGGTGCAGGGCTACGGTCCCGCTTAGTAGGTGACGTGGGTCATGTGGGGGGCTTCACGCCCGCGGACCGTCGAATGTGACCTGCGACTCGAAGGCCGCCCGCCGCGTCGCCCGGCGCAGCGCCTTGAGGACGGCGCCGCCGACGACGAGGGTCAGCACCACGGTGAGCGCGGCGCGCCCCAGGTCCCAGCCGAGCGACGTCGCCGCGCAGTAGGCGAGGAAGCGGACCAGGTTCTCGTGCAGCGCGGCGTCCGGCTGGTACGCGACGGAGGAGGCCAGCGCGTTCATGAACGGCCAGCCCGCGAGGTTCATGATCGTGCCGTAGGCGAACGCGGCGAGGAAGCCGTAGGCGGCGAGCATGAGGCGTTCGGCCCGGCCGCGCAGGGTGCCGGCGCCCGGCAGCAGGCCCGCGCCCATCGTGAACCAGCCCATGGACAGCATCTGGAACGGCATCCAGGGCCCCACGCCCCCGGTCAGCAGCGCCGAGGTGAACATGCTGAGCGAGCCCAGCACGAAACCGAAACCCGGGCCGAGGACCCGGCCGCTCAGCACCATCAGGAAGAACATCGGTTCGAGCCCGGCGGTGCCCGCGCCGATCGGCCGGAGCGCGGCGCCCGCGGCCGCCAGCACGCCGAGCATCGCCACCGCCTTCGGGCCCAGGCCGGACTCCGAGATCGTCGCGGCGACCACCGCCACGAGGAGGACGAGCAGCGCCGCGAACAGCCAGGGCGCGTCCTGCGCGTGGGCGTTCACCTGGGAGCCGGGGCCGGTGATCAGGGGCCAGCCGATGCCGACGACGCCGACCGCGCTGACCAGGAGCAGGGCGGCGATGGAGCGGGGGCCGAGGCGTACGGGATCGGCGCGGCCGGTGTGCGGCGCCGCTGGCGGTGACGGTGACGGTGTCGGTGTCGGTGTCGTCACGTCAGTGCCTCCCGTACCTCGGAGACCGTGAGCCACTTCTGCGGCGCCAGGATCTTCGCCACCTGCGGGGCGAAGGAGGGGGACGAGGTGACGATGTCGGGGGTGGGGCCGTCCGCCACGATCTCGCCGTCCGCGAGGATCGCCACCCGGTGGGTCAGCTCGGCGGCCAGTTCCACGTCGTGCGTGGCCATGACGATGGCGTGGCCCTTGGCCGAGAGGTTCCGCAGGATCGCGATCAGGCGGGACTTCGCGGCGTAGTCCAGGCCGCGGGTGGGTTCGTCCAGGAGGAGGAGGGGCGGGGCCGCCGTCAGCACGATCGCCAGGGCGAGGGTGAGGCGCTGGCCCTCGGAGAGGTCGCGGGGGTGGGTGTCGTCCGCGATGCCGGGGAGCAGGTCGGTGAGGAGGGCGCGGCAGGTGCCGGGGGTGGCGTGCGCGTCCTTGTCCGCGGCCGTGCATTCGGCGGTGACCGTGTCGGCGCAGAGGAGGTCGCGGGGTTCCTGGGGGACGAGGCCGACCTTGCGGATGAGGTCGTGGGGGGTGGTCCTGTGGGGGGTGGCGTTGCCGACGTGGGCCGTTCCCGTGGTGGGTTTGATCAGGCCGACGAGGGTGGAGAGGAGGGTGGATTTGCCGGCGCCGTTGCGGCCCATCAGGGCGAGGATTTCGCCGGGGGCGACCGTGAGGCCCACGTGGCGCAGAGCTTCTACCCGGCCGCGGCGTACGCCCAGGTTCTTCGTCACGGCAAGCGGCGTTGCGGCCACGGGGCTCCGCCCCGGACCCCGCTGCTCAAGCGCCGCAGGGGCTGAAAAGCCGCGGCGCTGCTTCCTGCCCCGCCGCTCGATCGCCGCAGGCGCTGAAAGATCGGGGCTCCGCCCCGGGCCCCGCTGCTCAATCGCCGCAGGGGCTTGAACTGCCGTGGTTGAGGCCAGGCGGTTGCGCAAGGGGCCCGCCGTGCGGCGGGCGTTGCGGACGGTCAGGGGGAGGGGGGTCCAGCCGGCGAGGCGGCCGAGGCCCACCACCGGGGGGTACACCGGGGACACCGCCATGACGTCGGCCGGGGCGCCCACCAGCAGGGGCGCGTCCGCGGTCGGCAGGAGCGCGACCTGGTCCGCGTACTGGATGACGCGTTCCAGGCGGTGTTCGGCCATGAGGACCGTGGTGCCCAGGTCGTGGACCAGGCGTTGCAGGACCGAGAGGACCTCTTCCGCCGCTGCCGGGTCCAGGGCGGACGTCGGCTCGTCGAGGACGAGGACCCGCGGGTGCGGGGTGAGGACGGAGCCGATGGCGACGCGTTGCTGCTGGCCGCCGGAGAGGGTGGAGATGGGGCGGTCGCGGAGGTCGGCGAGGCCGAGGAGGTCGAGGGTCTCCTCCACGCGGCGGCGCATCACCTGCGGGCTGAGGCCCAACGACTCCATGCCGTAGGCGAGCTCGTCCTCCACCGTGTCCGTCACGAAGTGGGCGAGCGGGTCCTGGCCCACCGTGCCGACGACGTCCGCGAGTTCGCGCGGCTTGTGGGTGCGGGTGTCGCGCCCGGCCACCGTGACCCGCCCGGCCAGCGTGCCCCCGGTGAAGTGCGGGACGAGGCCGCTCACCGCACCGAGAAGCGTCGACTTGCCCACGCCGGACGGGCCCGCGAGGAGCATCAACTCACCTTCCGGAACGTGCAGTTGGATACCGCGGACCGTGGGGTGCGCGGCGCCGTCGTACGTGACGGAGACGTCCTCGAAGTCGATCATGACGACGCCTCCGTCGGCTGGTCGGGAACGGGTGCGATGAAGGCCGGGAGCAGGCCGAGGGCGATGCCCGCCGCGGGCCACAGCGGCAGCGTCGGCGCCGCGAGCGGCACCACCGGCGGCTGGAGGGCGGCCGGGTCCTGGGTGCCGGTCCAGATCATCAGCGCCGCGGCCGCCACCCCGGACGCCGCGACCAGCCACGCCCGGACGCCCCAGGCATCGGGCCGGTACCGGGTGCGCACCGTGCGGCGCCCGCCCAGCCACAGCCCGCCGAGCGCCGCCGCGACCCCGGCGAGGAGAACCGGCAGGCCGTAACCGGCTCCGGAGGACGCGAGCAGACCGTACGTGCCCGCGCACACCCCGATGAGGCCGCCCAGCGTGAGCACGGCCGTCGCCCGGCGCACGCCCTTCGGGACCTCGGCGGTACGGCCGTAGCCGCGCGCGTCCATCGCGGCGGCCAGGGCCACCGAGCGTTCCAACGCGCCCTCCAGGACCGGCAGTCCGACCTGGAGCAGGCCGCGCAGACCGCTGTCCGGGCGGCCGCGCAGGCGCCGCGCCGCCCGCAGCCTGCGGACGTCCGCGATCAGGTTCGGGGCGAACGTCATCGCCACGACGACCGCGACCCCGGCCTCGTACAGCGCGCCCGGCAGGGACTTGAGGAGGCGGGACGGGGAGGCGAGGGCGTTCGCGGCGCCGACGCAGATGAGGAGCGTGGCCAGTTTCAGGCCGTCGTACAGGGCGAAGACCAGGCCCTCCAGGGTCACCGGGCCGCCGATGCGCACCCCCTCCGCCCAGTCCGGCAGCGGGACTTCGGGGAGGGTCACCAACAGGTGCGTGCCGGGGATCGCCGAGCCGAGGAGTGTCGCGAAGACCAGGCGGATGCCGAGGACGGCCAGCGCCAGCTTCACGAACGCGCCGTACGAGCGCGCCCACGGCGCCTCGGTGCGGCGCGCCGCCACCACGTACCCGGCGACACCGATCAGCAGCGCGAGCAGCAACGGGTTCGTGGTGCGGGACGCGGCCGTGCCGAGGCCCAGCGCCCAGATCCACCAGGCGCCGGGGTGCAGGGAGTTGGAGCGGTGGGCCCGCGGGGCGCGCAGCGTACGAGCGGACATGCGGTCAGCCGCGGCGGCGTCGGGCCCGGACACCCGCCGCGACACCGAGCACGACCACGGCGGCGATCCCGGCGAGGAGACCGACGGAAGGACCGCCGTCGTCGCCGTCACCGCCGTCGCCGGACGGCGCCGCGGAGTCCTTCGCCGTCTCCGGGGCCTTCGACTCCGACTTCGACACCTGCTCGCCGCAGCCCGTCTCCGGGTAGCCGGAGATCGCGCACAGCATCGCGCTGCTGTCGTAGCGCAGCGGCTTCGCGACCGCGGCCAGCGCGTCGGCGCTCGTCGCGTCCTCGGCCACCTGCGCGCATTCGGTGCGCGGCCTCGGCGGGGTCTCGGCGCCGGGGGCGTCGGCCGCCGTGCCGGAGTCGATGACGAGGGCGATCCGCTTCTCGCCGTCCTTGGCCGGGGTGTCGGCGCAGACCTCGTCGAAGTCGGTGGTGCCGCGCGGCTGCTTCGCGTCCTTCGAGTCCTCGCTCACCGCGAAACGGAAGCCCTGCACGTCGCCGTCGTCCGGCCTGGTCTGAGAGGGGCCCGTCGTCGCGTACGTCCACGAGCCGCCGTCGCGCTCCCAGAAGGACCAGTACCGGTACCCGGCGGCCTGCGCGGGGGCCGCCGCCACGGCCGCGAGGAGCAGCGCCAGCACCGCGACGACCAGCGCGGCCGGCCTGCGAGCGGTCACGGCTGCTGCTTCTTCCGGCCGCTGAACAGGAAGCCGGCGCCCACGGCGGCGATGAACATCACGCCGATGATCCACCAGTTGGTGCCGCTGCCGCCGTCGTCCTTCTTCTCGTCGGAGTCGGAGGCGGACGACGTGGTGGAGGCGGGCTCGGGGCCGGTCTTGTCGAGCGCGCTCACCAGGTCCGTGCCGCCGAAGTCGCGGGGGTCGTTGCCGGTGGCGTGCGCGGCGAAGATCAGCTCGGCGTAGGCGGCGGGGCCGGTCTGCGCGGCCCAGTCCTTCGCGTTCTTCTCCAGCCAGGCGTACGAGTTCTTGGTGGCCTTGATGCCCTCGGCCGCGGCGACGGCGGTGACCGCGTCGGCGGTGTTGCCGTAGTCGGGCTGGTCGGTGGCGCCGGCCAGCTGCGACTTCAGGTACAGGTGGGTGTCGAGCTGGTTCTGGAGGTACACGGCGCCGTTGTGCGCCACGGTCTCGGCGCTCTTGCCGTCCTCGCAGGTGTACGCGTCCGGGGCCGTGCCCTTGCCGGGCGCGAAACCGGTGCCGAGGGCGCCGAGCACGCCCGCGGCGGTGGCGTCGGCGTTCGCGGCGAGCTCGCCCTTCTTGTCGGGCTGGTAGGCGAGGGCGCCGCCGTCCTTGCCCTTGGCGCAGGGCAGGGCGAGCGCGGCGAGGGCGTCGGCGCCGGTCCTGCCCTTGCCGGACTTCACCTCGGTGGGCTTCTCGCCGGCCGCGGTGAGGGCGCCGATGGCGACGGACGTGGAGTTCGCGTCGCTGTCCGTGCCGGGGCTGTAGCCCCAGCCGCCGTCGGCGTTCTGGTTCTTCTTCAGCCAGTCGACGCCCTTGGCGATCTCGCCGTCGCGGCCGCCGACCGCGGCGAGGGCCTGGACGGCGGCCGCGGTGCTGTTGCTGTCGATCTTCGTCTTGCTGTTGCAGGGCTCGGTGGGCTTGGCCCGGAAGGCGGCGAACCCGCCGTTCTCGCACTGCTGGCCGGCCAGCCAGTCGACCGCCTTCGCGGCCGGCTTCACGCCCACGGTGTCCTGGGCCACGAGGGCGAGGGACTGGCGCCAGACGCCGTCGTACGTGGGGTCGCTCTTGCCGTAGAGGCCCGAGGGGACGACCACCTTCGGCGAGGGGGAGGCACTGTCCGCACCGTCGGCGAACGCGGCGTGCGCGCTCACGGCGCCGATCGCGACGGTCGCGGCGATGAGCGCGGCGCTGCGGCGAATGTTCATGGTGGGGCGGGTGCCTCTCCCTGCGGGGAGCGGGGTGGCGCGGCACGTGAGGGTGCCGGGCGGCTCCGCTCCGTATTCCTCGACGGTGCTGGGCCGAGCGCGTACGTATGAGGCATTCCGGCTGTGACGGTTGCGGGTCAGCGCCGGATTCGCACCGGCTTCCCCTCGTACGTACGTACTGACGACGTCCTCACTGTACCCGGCACCGCGCCCCACCCCCGGGGCTCCGCCCCGGACCCCGCTCCTCAAGCGCCGGAGGGGCTGAAAGATCGGGGCTCTGCCCCGGACCCCGCTCCTCAAGCGCCGGAGGGGCTGGATATGGGGCGCCGGAGGGGTAGGGGGTGGGACGTCGGAGGGGGAGGAGGTGGGGCGCCGGAGAGGGAGGGGGTGGGGTCAGGGGGTGGTGACGTAGGTGGTGGGGGTGGTGCCGGGGACCTGTTCCACGCGGCCCGACTTCTCCAGGCGGCGCAGATGCGCCTCCGCTTCCGAGACGGCGATGGTGCGGGAGCCGTAGGGGATCTGGGACCAGGGGCGGTTCCACTCCATGCGTTCGGCGAGCTGCCAGGGGGTGAGGGGAGTGGTGAGGAGGGTGAGGAGGCCGGTGAGGCGGTCCTCGTGGTGGGCCAGCAGCTCCGTCACGCGCGCGGGCGCGTCCGCGAAGGCGTGCTGATGCGCCGGAAGGACCTCCGCCGGGTCCAGGCGCCCCACCCGCTCCAGGGAGTCGAGGTAGTCGCCGAGCGGGTCGGTCACGGTGGCGTCGTCCGGGTCCTCGTACAGGCCGATGTGCGGGGTGATCCCCGGGAGCATGTGGTCCCCGGAGAAGAGGCGGCCGTTGCCCGCACGCCCCGAGGGGTGCTCCTCCTCCAGGTGCAGGCACACGTGCCCGGGAGTGTGGCCCGGCGTCCAGATCGCGCGCAGCCGCCGCCCCGGCAGGTCGAGGAGGTCGCCGGGGGTGATGGTGCGGTCGGGCAAGGCCGGTGAGAATCCAGGGAGTTGGCGCGGTTTCCCGGAGTCGCGGGCCGCGAGGAGCGGGGCCACGTGGTCCTCCGGCGCCCCGGCCGCCGCCAGCTTCGCGGCCATGAAGGCGTACCACCGCTCCGGCCGGTTCTCGCGCGTGCGCCGTACCACCGCCACGTCCGCCTCGTGCATCGCGATCCACGCCCCGGACGCCTCCCGCACCTTCCCCGACAGGCCGTGGTGGTCCGGGTGGTGATGGGTGATCAGGACACCGGTGAGTTCGGCGACATCGGTGCCGCAGGCCGTGAGGCCGTCGGTCAGGGTGTCCCAGGACGTCGGGTCGTCCCAGCCGGTGTCGATGAGGACGGGCCCGGCGTCCGTGTCGACGAGGTAGACGAGGGTGAAGCCGAGAGGGTTGTCGGGGATCGGTACGCGGATGCTCTGCACGCCCCCGCCGTGATCGGTCACCTGCGTCGTCTCCGGCGCCTTCGTCATCGGGCTCCCTCCACCGGTGCGGTGTTCCAGCCGAACTTCCGCCACTGTACGGGAAGTTGTAGAACTTGTTTCAATGGTCGCCCCGGCGAACCGTATCCCGCGTCCCCGCACCACCCTTCCGGATCGTTACTAGAACTGGTATCAGTTCTGAAACACCGTCAGAAATGTCGTGCGTGAGGATGCCAGCCATGACCGAGCTCGTGGAACACGGACAGCTGTTCATCGGCGGGGAGTTGACCGACCCGCTCGGCAAGGACGTCATCGAGGTGGTCTCCCCGCACACCGGAGAGGTCTTCGGCAGGGTGCCGCACGCCGCGCCCGCCGACGTCGACCGCGCGGTGGCCGTCGCCCGCCGCGCCTTCGAGGACGGCCCCTGGCCGCGGATGAGCCTCGACGAGCGCATCGAGGTCGTGACGAGGATCAAGGACGCGTTCGCCGTCCGGCACGAGGAGATCGCCCGCGTCATCAGCAGCGAGAACGGCACCCCGTACACCTCCGGCGTCATGGTGCAGGCGCTCGCCGCGATGATGGTCTGGGACTCCGCGATCAACGTCGCCCGCGGCTTCACGTACGAGGAGACCCGCGACGGCGCCCTCGGCAAGCTCCTCGTACGGCGCGAGCCGGTGGGCGTGGTCGCGGCGATCGTGCCGTGGAACGTCCCGCAGTTCACCGCCGCCGCCAAGCTCGCGCCCGCGCTGCTCGCCGGCAACCCGGTGATCCTCAAGACCTCGCCGGAGACACCGCTCGACGCGTACATCCTCGCGGAGATCGCCACCGAGGCCGGGCTGCCGGAGGGGGTGCTGTCCATCCTCTCCGCCGACCGCGAGGTCAGCGAGTACCTGGTCGGGCACCCCGGCGTCGACAAGGTCTCCTTCACCGGGTCCGTGCCCGCGGGCAAGCGCGTCATGGAGGTCGCCGCGCGCAACCTCACCCGCGTCACCCTCGAACTCGGCGGCAAGTCCGCGGCCGTGGTCCTGGAGGACGCCGACGCGAGCGCCGCGGTCTCCGGGATCGTCCCCTTCGCCTGGATGATCAACGGGCAGGCGTGCGTGGCGCAGACCCGCATCCTCGTGCCGCGTTCGCGCTACGACGAGTTCGCCGACGCGTTCGCCGGGGCGGCCTCCGCGCTCAAGGTCGGCGACCCGCTCGACCCGGCGACCGAGGTCGGCCCGCTCGTCGCCGAGCGGCAGCAGCGGCGCTCGCTCGACTACATCCGCGTCGGTCAGGACGAGGGCGCGAAGATCCTCACGGGCGGGGGCGTGCCGAAGGGGTTCGAGCAGGGCTGGTACGTCGAGCCGACGCTCTTCGGCGACGTCGACAACTCGATGCGCATCGCCCGCGAGGAGATCTTCGGCCCGGTCATCTGCCTGCTGCCGTACGGCGACGAGGCGGAGGCCGTGAAGATCGCGAACGACTCCGAGTACGGCCTCAGCGGCAGCGTCTGGACGGCGGACACGGCGCACGGGGTGGAGATCGCGCGGCAGGTGCGCACGGGCACGTACAGCGTGAACACGTTCAGCCTCGACATGCTCGGTCCGTTCGGGGGCTACAAGAACTCCGGGCTCGGGCGGGAGTTCGGGCCCGAGGGGTACGGGGAGTACTTCGAGCACAAGATGATCCATCTGCCGGCGGGGTACGAGCCGGAGGCGATCTGACGATGGGCGACCGGTGGCATGTCGAGGTCGACCGGAGCGTGTGCATCGGGTCGGCGATGTGTGTGAACACGGCGCCGGACGGGTTCCGGCTCGACAGCGCGAGGCAGTCGCATCCGGTGGAGGCGGACGGGGATGCGAATGAGCGGGTGCTGGCGGCGGCGGAGGGGTGTCCGGTCGAGGCGATCACGCTCACGCTCGCCGACACGGGTGAGGTCGTCTTCCCGCCGGAGGATTAGGGCGGGGGCGGGCCCCGGTCTTCTGAGCCCCTGCGGCGATTGAGCAGGCCCTTCAAGCCCCTGCGGCGATTGAGCAGACGGCTCCGTGGCCGATGCCGCGGGGCTCCGCCCCGGACCCCGCTGCTCAAACGCCGCAGGGGCTATGAGTAGCCCCGCCGGCGATTGAGGCGCCGGGTCCGGGGCGGAGCCCCGGGGTGTGGGTTACGGACGGCGGGGGGGCGGAGAGGTCGATCAGGCGGCAGACCATTTCGATGTCGATCTTGACCTGGGCGATGGAGGCCCGCCCCGACAACCAGGTGATGAGCGCGGAGTGCCACGTGTGCTCGATGACCCGCACCGCCGAAAGCTGCTCCGGCGTCGGATCATCGAGCTCCATCGCGTCCAGGATGATCGCCGTGGTCTGCCGCGACACCTGGTCCACCTCCGGGCTCACGCTGCGGTCCGCGAACGTCAGCGCCCGCACCATCGCATCCGCGAGATGCGGCTCCCGCTGCAACGCCCGGAACGCCCGCATCAACGTCTCCGCCACCCGCTCCGACGGAGACTCCCCGGCCGGGGGCCGCTTCCGCACCGTGGTGTGCATGTGCTGGAGCTGGTCCTGCATCGTGGCGACGAGGAGGTGCACCTTGCTGGGGAAGTAGCGGTACAGCGTGCCGAGCGCGACCTGGGACGACTCGGCGACCTCCCGCATCTGCACCGCGTCGAACCCGCCCCGCGCCGCGAGCTGCGCGCTGGCGTGCAGGATCCGGCGGCGCCTGGCCTCCTGACGCTCAGTGAGCGCGGGGGCGGAGCGGGTGGCGGTTCTGGCGTCCGGAGCTGTCATCAGAAGGCTTTCCGTGTCCCGTGGAGCCCGCCGTGGCGTGAATCACCTGATCCACCCCTTACAGCCTGGCTACCTGCCGGTAGATTCGATGCTCTTGAACGATCAAGTCTGAAACTTGTTCTAGATTAGCGTCCCACGTAGTGTCCACGGGCAAGCAGGAAGAAGGGTGGCCTGGAGTGACCGCGGAGTCCTTGCGTATCGCTCTCCTCACGTACAAAGGCAACCCGTTCTGTGGTGGTCAGGGAGTGTATGTCCGGCATCTGTCGCGTGAGCTGGCGCGACTCGGGCACCGCGTGGAGGTCATCGGCTCCCAGCCGTACCCCGTGCTCGACGAGGCCGGCGCGGACGGGGCGCCGACCGGGCTCTCGCTCACCGAGCTGCCCAGCCTCGACCTGTACCGCAGCCCCGACCCCTTCCGCACGCCGAAGCGCGACGAGTTCCGCGACTGGATCGACGCCGTCGAGTTCGCCGCCATGCGCACCGGCGGCTTCCCGGAGCCGCTGACGTTCTCGCTGCGCGCCCGCCGCCATCTACGGGCAAGACGCGGCGAGTTCGACGTCGTGCACGACAACCAGACGCTCGGGTACGGGCTCCTCGGGGGCATCGGCGCCCCGCTCGTCACCACCATCCACCACCCCATCACCGTGGACCGGCAGCTGGAGCTGGACGCCGCCGAGAACTGGCAGCAGCGGATGTCCAAGCGCCGCTGGTACGCGTTCACACGCATGCAGAAGCGGGTCGCCCGCCGCCTGCCGTCCGTGGTCACCGTCTCCGGCACCTCCCGCGACGAGATCGTCCAGCACCTCGGCGTGCGCCCCGGACGCATCAACGTCGTGCACATCGGCGCCGACACCGACCTGTTCTCGCCGGACCCGGCCGTGCCGGAGGTGCCGGGCCGGATCGTGACGACCTCCAGCGCCGACGTACCGCTCAAGGGCCTCGTGTACCTCGTCGAGGCGCTCGCCAAGGTGCGGGCCGAGCAGCCCGACGCGCACCTCGTCGTCGTCGGCAAGCGGCCCGAGGAAGGCCCCGTCGCGGGAGCCATCGCGCGCTACGGCCTCGAAGGCGCCGTCGAGTTCGTCAAGGGCATCACCGACCAGGAACTCGTCGACCTCGTGCGCTCCGCGCAGGTCGCCTGCGTGCCCTCCCTCTATGAGGGGTTCTCGCTGCCCGCCGCCGAGGCCATGGCCACCGGCACCCCGCTCGTCGCCACCACCGGCGGCGCCATCCCCGAGGTCGCGGGTCGCGACGGCGAGACCTGCCTGGCCGTGCCGACCGGCGACGCGGGCGCCCTCGCCGGGGCCCTCGGCCGGCTCCTCGGCGACCGTGAGCTGCGCGCCCGGCTCGGCGCCGACGGCCGCGCCCGGGTCCTGGAGCGCTTCACGTGGGCCCGTGCCGCGCAGGGCACCGCCGAGCTCTACCGCGAGGCGATGGAGGCCGCGCCGCGGCCGACTCGCCCCGTACGCACCGAAGTTGTCACCGAAACCCCCCAGGAAAGCAGGGCCACGTGCTGACCGTCGACTTCACCCGTTTCCCGCTCGCCGCGGGCGACCGCGTCCTCGATCTCGGGTGCGGGGCCGGACGGCACGCGTTCGAGTGCTACCGGCGCGGGGCGCAGGTCGTCGCCCTCGACCAGAACGCCGAGGAAATCGCCGAGGTCGCCAAGTGGTTCGCCGCGATGAAGGAGGCGGGGGAGGCCCCGGCCGGTGCCACCGCGACCGCCATGGAGGGGGACGCGCTCCAACTCCCCTTCCCCGACGAGTCGTTCGACGTCGTCATCATCAGTGAGGTCATGGAGCACATACCCGACGACAAGGGTGTGCTCGCCGAGATGGTGCGCGTGCTGAAGCCGGGCGGCCGGATCGCGGTCACCGTGCCGCGCTACGGGCCCGAGAAGGTGTGCTGGGCGCTGTCCGACGCGTACCACGAGGTCGAGGGCGGCCACATCCGCATCTACAAGGCCGACGAGCTCCTCGGCAGGATGCGCGAGGCGGGCCTCAAGCCGTACGGCACCCACCACGCGCACGCGCTGCACGCCCCGTACTGGTGGCTCAAGTGCGCCTTCGGCGTCGACAACGACAAGGCGCTGCCGGTGCGGGCGTACCACAAGCTGCTCGTCTGGGACATCATGAAGAAGCCCGCGCTGACGCGGGTCGCCGAAGGACTCCTCAACCCCGTCGTCGGCAAGAGCTTCGTCGCGTACGCCACGAAGCCGCACCTCCCGAAGGCCGACGGGGCCGCTGAGTGAGCAGCCCGGAGCGGACCGAACTCCTCGTACTGCCCGGTGTGCTGACGGCCGATCAGGCCGCGCGGACCGTCGCCGGGATCCTCGGCATCCAGCGGCCGGACGGGGCGATCCCCTGGTTCCGGGGGCACCACCTCGACCCGTGGGACCACACCGAGGTCGCCATGGCGCTCGACGTGGCGGGCGAGCACGAGGCCGCGGCGCGGGCCTACGAGTGGCTGGCCCGTCACCAGAACGAGGACGGCTCCTGGTACGCCGCCTACCGCGACGGCGACCCGCGGGACGTCACGGACCGGGGCCGCGAGTCCAACTTCGTCGCGTACATCGCCGTCGGCGTCTGGCACCACTACCTGTCCACCGGCGACGACACCTTCCTCGACCGCATGTGGCCGGCCGTGTGCGCGGCGACGGAGTTCGTCCTGCGCCTCCAGCAGCCCGGCGGCCAGATCGGCTGGAAGCGCGAGGACGACGGGACGCCGGTCAACGACGCGCTCCTGACGGGCAGTTCGTCGATCCACCACGCGCTGCGCTGCGCGCTCGCCATCGCCGAGCAGCGCGAAGAGCCGCAGCCCGACTGGGAGTTGGCGCTCGGCGCGCTCCGGCACGCGATCCGCAGCCACCCCGAGCGGTTCCTCGACAAGAACCGCTACTCGATGGACTGGTACTACCCGGTCCTCGGCGGCGCCCTGCGCGGCACCGAGGCCAAGGCCCGCATCGAGGCCGACTGGGACCGCTTCGTGGTCCCCGGCCTCGGCGTGCGCTGCGTCGTCCCCAACCCGTGGGTGACCGGCGGCGAGAGCGCCGAACTCGTCCTCGCGCTCTGGGCGATGGGCGAGTCCGACCGGGCCCTGGAGATCCTCCAGAACATCCAGCACCTGCGCGACCCGGAGTCGGGCCTGTACTGGACGGGTTACGTCTTCGACGACCAGGCCGTCTGGCCGGAGGAACTCACCACCTGGACCGCCGGTTCGGTCCTCCTCGCGGTGGCGGCCCTCGGCGGCGACGAAGCCACGTGCTCCGTGTTCGGCGGCGGCGCGCTCCCGACGGGCGTCGACCCCGGCTGCTGCTAGTAGCGGCGCAGTCGGTTCGCCAGGGCGTGGCCGACGAAGAGGTAGACGACGGCCGCCAGGCCGTAGCCGGCCACGACGCGCGCCCAGCTCTCGTCGAACGTGCTGTGTCTTCTGGGGGGTGCCCCCAGACCCCCGGGTCGTGCGACCGGCGGGGTGGCGGGGGCGCTGCCGGTGCGGCGGTTGGACGGTGGGTCAGTAGCGGCGCAGCCGGTTCGCCAGGGCGTGGCCGACGAAGAGGTAGACGACGGCCGCTAGGCCGTAGCCGGCCACGACGCGCGCCCAGCTCTCGTCGAACGTGAACAGGTCGTAGGACCAGCCCGCCAGCCAGGCGGACGTGTCGTGGACGACCTGGACCAGGTCGTTGCCCCGGTTCGCGTCCAGTAGGTACATCAGGATCCACAGGCCGAGGATCAGGGCCAGTACGTCGGCGACGATGACGACGACCCTGGCCGCTTCGCTGGTGCCTCGATAGTGCCGATTCGCAGACATGTTCCTCCGCATGTCCCCGCCGCCCGCGTCCAAACCCGTACGGGCCCGCCCCGGTGGCGCAGGCGCCAGCGCCGGTCAATGCTGCCACCAGTGCAACTCCAGCCCCGGAGGTACGCGGTGGTCTCCCGTTCCCCCCTGTCCCTACGACGTCTGCTCACGGCCCTGCTGCTGTGCGGCGCGCTGCTCGCGGGCACGACCGCGTGCGGCTCCGACAGCGATTCGGCGGACGCCACGAAGGCGTCGGCGAGCGCCACCTCGACGGCCGAGAAGCAGAAGTTCGCCAAGACCCGGTTCGCGGCGAACGCCGGGCTCGCGGCGGGTGCCACCTACCAGTGGATCGTGAAGCCGTACCGCGCGGGCAAGTTCAAGGCGGGCGCCGACGGCCGCCGGTTCGCGCTCGTCAAGGCGGGCCTCGCGGGCGCGTTCACGTACAACCGGCTGAAGGCCGCCGCGAAGAACGCCGAGGGCGATCCGACGCTCTCCAAGGCGGTCGGGCCGCTGTCGGCCGGCATCGCCTCGCTGAAGGGCCTGTCGACCAAGCTGCGCAAGGGCGAGGGCCTCGGCGACGTGACCTCCTCCTTCGACGAGGTCATCAACGGCGTCAAGGACGCGGGCAAGAGCGCGGGCGCCGAGGTGACCAACAAGGTGCCGTCGGCGTCGCAACTCACCAAGGGCTCCTAGGGGCCTACGAGTTCAGCTCGGCCAGCACGCGCAGGGTGTGCGGGTCCGGGGACAGGACCAGCAGGTCCGTCACCGGGCCCTTGCGCCACAACTCCAGCCGCTCCGCGATGCGTTCGCGCGGCCCCACGAGCGAGATCTCGTCGGCGAACGCGTCGGGCACGGCCAGCACCGCCTCCTCCCTGCGCCCCTCGGCGAACAGGTCCTGGACGTGCCGGGCCTCGGCCTCGTACCCCATGCGCGCCATCAGATCGGCGTGGAAGTTGCGGGTCGCGTGCCCCATGCCGCCGATGTAGAAGCCGAGCATCGCCTTCACGGGCAGCAGCCCCTCCGCGACGTCGTCGCAGACCTTCGCACGCGCCATCGGCGCCACCGTGAAGCCCTCCGGCAGCTCCGTCAGCGACGCCCGGTACACGTCCGTGCGCGTCGGCGACCAGTACAGCGGCAGCCAGCCGTCCGCGATCCGCGTGGTCTGCGCGATGTTCTTCGGGCCCTCCGCGCCGAGCAGGATCGGCAGGTCGGAGCGGAGCGGGTGGGTGATCGGCTTCAGGGCCTTGCCGAGCCCCGTGCCGTCCTCGCCCCGGTACGGGTGCGCGTGGAAACGCCCGTCGACCTCGACCGGGCCCTCGCGCCGCAGCACCTGCCGTACGACGTCCACGTACTCGCGGGTCGCCGTGAGCGGGGAGCGGGGGAACGGGCGCCCGTACCAGCCCTCCACGACCTGCGGCCCGGACAGTCCGAGGCCCAGCATCATCCGCCCGCCCGACAGGTGGTCCAGCGTCAGCGCGTGCATCGCCGTCGTCGTGGGGGAGCGGGCCGCCATCTGCGCGATCGCCGTGCCGAGCCGGATCCGCGAGGTGTGCGCGGCGAACCAGGTGAGTGGGGTGAACGCGTCGCTGCCCCAGGACTCCGCCGTCCACACGGAGGCGTAGCCCAGCTCCTCGGCCTCGCGCACGAGGGGCAGATGGTCGGGGTTCGGGCCGCGCCCCCAGTACCCGAGTGCGATTCCGAGCCGCATGCGCGCCCCCCCATATCTGCATATCTGATGGGCCGTCACTTCCGCTGCGCGACTGTACGCGAAAGGCCCCCCACCCGGAAGACGGGCGAGGGGCCTCGCGAGGCGGTGCGACGGGATCAGCCGCGCTGGATCCCGGACGTGTCCTGGAGCACGCCGCGGCGGCCGTCCTGCGTCTGGGCGACGAGGCCCGGACCGCGCTGCTCGACGGCCAAGTACCAGGTACCCGGCGCCAGTTCGGCGATCGGGTTGCCCGAGCCGTCCTCCGCGTACAGCGGACGCGGCACCGGCACGGCGAACCAGAACGGCGAGAAGTCCGCGGCCGGCTGCTGCTGCGCGGCCTGCGGGGCCGGAGCGCCGCCCTGCTGCGGCTGACCGCCGTAGGGCTGCTGCCCGTGGCCCGGCTGCTGCGCACCGTACGGCTGCTGCTGGCCGGGCTGCTGCTGGGCTCCGGGGTAGCCGTAGCCCTGCGGCTGCCCGCCGTACGGCTGCGGCTGCTGCGGGCGCGGGGCGCCGAGGAGGGCGCCCTTGAGGGCGGGGACCAGCGGCGTGGCGACCGCGGCGCCCGCCATGATCAGCGTGGCGACGAGGGCCAGGATCAGGCCGATGCCGGCGTCCGGGCCGTCGGAGCTCCCGCTGGACAGGCCCGTGCCGACGTTGTTGCCGCCGCCCAGCGGGTCGAAGATGTTGCCGAGCGCCGACCACGCGGCGAGGATCGTCGCCGCGATGCCGAACTGACCGAGGTCGATGCCCGCGACCTTGCGGGGCTGCGGCAGACCGCGATTGACCACGATGAGCGCGGCGCCGATGATGCCGGCGAGCACCACGCCCATGAGAAGCGGGCCGCTCTCCCAGGAGTTGGGGAACTCGACGCTGTCGGGAGCCCCATCGACGGAGTAGATGTCGAGGAACGAGGCGATCAACAGCAATACCGCTGCTCCGATCACCACGCCGTCGCCTCGAGTGAGGGAGCGGATATTCACTTCAAGTCCTTCGTCAGTCGTCGGTCGGTCGTCTGGTCATCGGGTGGAGACGACGCACAGCGCAGGGGTGACCCCGCATCGTACGGACGACACTATCGCCCGTGTCCTGTGAGTGTCTGCCGAGATCCACAGGGTGACAGTTACCCGCGCAGGAAACTCACGATTCCCTCAGAGATGCCCTGCGCCGCCTTCTGGCGCCACGCGTCGGACGTCAGCCGCGCCACGTCCTGCGAATCCCGCATGTTGCCACACTCGATGAAGACCTTCGGAACCTTCGAGAGGTTGAGTCCTCCCAGGTCACTGCGGGTGTCGAGGCCCGTGCCGCCCCCGATGTAGTTCGACGGCGGCTGGCCCGTGGCCTTGAGGTACAGGCCCGCGACGCGCTCGCCGAGGTCCCGCGAGGGCTTCACGATCGACGTGGTGTCGGCGGCGCCCGCGCGCACGGATGCGGGAAGGATCACATGGAAGCCGCGGTTGCCCTGGCCCGAACCGTCCGCGTGGACGGAGACGACGGCGTCGGCCTTCGCCTCGTTGCCGATCTCGGCGCGCTCGTCGACGCACGGCCCCCACGCGCGGTCGCCGTTCTGCGTCAGCCGCACCGTCGCGCCCTGCTCCTCCAGGATCGTCCGCATCCGCCGGGCCACGTCCAGCGTGAACCGGGCCTCGGTGTAGCCGGCGTTCGTCGACGTACCCGTGGTGTCGCACTCCTTCGAGCCGTTGCCGACGTTCACGGTGCGGTTGATCTCGGTGGCGTGCCGGAAGTTGCCGGGGTTGTGGCCGGGGTCGATGACGACGACCTTGCCCTTGAGGGGACCGGTGAGCGGCTTCGCGGACGCCCTGCCCGACTCCGACTCCGACTTCGACTTCGACGCCGACGGGGAGGCGGACGTCGCCGAGGACGTCGACGGGGCCGGGCTCGAAGCCTCCGGCTCCTTCGAGCCCTCCGCGTCCCTCGAGGACTCGGCCGTCGACGACGGGCCGTGAGCGGGCAGCACCCGCGGCGGCTGGCCGTCCCCCGGCCCGCTCACGACCTGCCACACCACCCACGCCGCGAGCGCCGTCGGCACCAGCGCGGCGAAGGTGACCAGCGCGGGACGGCCGCCGCGGCGGCGGCGCGGAGCCTCGCCCCGGCCGTCCCAGCCGTCGGGATCGAAGCCATCGGGTTCAGGACCTACGTACGACACGTTCCGACCCTAACCGCGCGCTCAGATCCCCGCGCCGCTTCGGCGCAGGACGCGCAGCGAGTCGCACTCCGAGACCTCGGTGAACGCCCCGGACGCGAGGGCCCGCTGGTACACGCGGTACGGCGCCTGCCCCGTCCACTCGTCGTGCTTGACGGGGAACACGTCGTGGATGACGAGGTAGCCGCCGTCCGCGACGTGCGGCGCCCAGCCCTCGTAATCGGCGTTCGCGTGCTCGTCGGTGTGCCCGCCGTCGATGAAGACGAGCCCGAGCGGCCCGCCCCACGCCTTCGCCACCTTCGGCGACTTCCCGACGAGCGCGACCACGTGCTCCTCCAGGCCCGCCGCGTACAGCGTGCGCCGGAAGGTGGGGAGCGTGTCCATGAGCCCCACCTCGGGGTCCACGGTCTCCGGATCGTGGAAGTCCCAGCCCGGCTGCTGCTCCTCGCTGCCGCGGTGGTGGTCGACGGTGAGCGCCGTGACCCCGGCGGCGCGCGCGGCGTCGGCGAGCAGGATGGTGGAGCGCCCGCAGTACGTCCCGACCTCCAACAGCGGCAGCCCGAGCGCCGCGGCCTCGACGGCGGCGCCGTACAGCGCGAGCCCCTCACCGAGCGGCATGAACCCCTTGGCCCCCTCGAAGGCGGCGAGTACGTCCGGGGCGGGGTTCTGGCTGCGCCTTGTGATGCTCATGCCGCCCACTCTGCCCTACGGGGGCGCGGGCCGGAGCCGGGGGTGGGTTCGGGGGTGGGTGGGGGACTGTGACGTGTGACGCCGGTCCCGCTGGCGTAACGGGTCACAGTCCCCCGGCCCTACGACCGGTTAGCGGACCGACTCCGCCAGTGACTCCAGTGCCAGGTCCACCCGTACCGGGCGGTTTTCGCCGTGGTGGGTGGCGGAGGAGGCGCGGGGGGCGTGGCCGGTGGCCGTTGCGGCCAGGACGTAGGAGCCGCCCAGCGGGACGGTCAGGGCGTAGGTGCCCTCCGTGTCGGTGAGGGCCGCGCCCGCCTGGCGGCCTCGGCGGTCGATCAGGGTGACCTTCGCGCGGGGGACGGGCAGGCCCGCCGGGTCGAGGACCTGGCCGTGGAAGTGGGCGGCGAGGGCCTCCTCGGCGCGTTCCAGGGCCGCGTCCTCCTCGCTGCTCGCGCGCAGCTGGACGACGGGCTTGCGGCGGCCCGGCAGGCCGATCGCGAGCAGGACGCCGACCGCGACGGCGGCCGTGGCGATGAGGAAGGAGACGCGGAAGCCGTGCATCGTGGGGACGGCGACGCCGCCCACGTTGTTCGCCGTGTTGGCCAGCACCATGCCGATGACGGCCGAGGACACCGACGTACCGATGGAGCGCATCAGGGTGTTGAGGCCGTTGGCCGCGCCCGTCTCGGAGGGGTCCACCGCGCCGATGATGAGCGCGGGCAGCGAGGAGTAGGCGAGGCCGATGCCCGCGCCGATCAGGACCGAGATGACGATGGTCTGCCACGCCGCGCTCATCAGGCCGAGGCCGGCTCCGTAGCCGATCGCGATGATCAGCATGCCGAGGAGCAGGGTGATCTTCGGGCCGAACCGGGCCGACAGGCGGGCGTAGACGGGCGCCGTCAGCATCATGGTCAGGCCGAGGGGGGCCACGCACAGGCCCGCGACGACCATCGACTGGCCGAGGCCGTACCCCGTCTCCTTGGGGAGCTGGAGCAGCTGGGGCAGGACGAGCGAGATCGCGTAGAAGGCGACGCCGACCATGATCGAGGCGAGGTTGGTGAGCAGGACCTCGCGGCGGGCCGTGGTGCGCAGGTCGACCAGCGGGGCCTTCAGGCGCAGTTCCATCGCGCCCCAGGCGAGGAGGACGACGAGCGCGGCGCCGAACAGGCCGAGCGTGGTACCCGAACTCCAGCCCCAGTCACTGCCCTTGGTGATGGGCAGGAGGAACAGGATCAGGCCGAGCGTGAGGCCGAGGGCGCCCGCGACGTCGAACGTCCCCTGCGCGCGCAGCGGGCTCTCCGGCACGAAGACGAGCGTGAGGGCGATCGCGACGACGCCCAGACCCGCCGCGCCGAAGAACAGCGCGTGCCAGTCGGCGTGCTGGGCGACCAGCGCGGCCGCCGGCAGCGCGAGTCCGCCGCCGACGCCGATGGAGGAGGACATCAGGGCCATCGCCGAGCCGAGCTTCTCGCGCGGCAGCATGTCGCGCATCAGACCGATGCCGAGCGGGATGGCACCCATGGCGAAGCCCTGGAGCGCGCGGCCGACGATCATCACGAGGAGGTTGTCGGTGAAGCCGCAGACCAGGGAGCCGAAGACCATGATCGCGAGGCTGGTGAGCAGCATCCTGCGCTTGCCCGCGAGGTCGCCGAGGCGGCCCATGATCGGGGTCGCGACGGCGCCCGCGAGGAGGGTCGAGGTCATGACCCAGGTGGCGTTGGAGGGGGCGGTGTTCAGCAGCTCGGGCAGGTCCTTGATCACCGGTACGAGCAGCGTCTGCATCACGGCCACGGTGATGCCGGCGAAGGCGAGGACGGGGACGACGCCGCCTGACGGGCGGGCTTGAGTCGTCGGCTGGGACATGAAGAAAGGCCTCCGGAAGGCGGTCTCGGTCCACGTACTGAGACGTGACGCCGGGGACGGCGAACGCGCGCCGCCGGGGTCGGGGCGCGCGTTGAACGGTCGTCGGCGTGCGGGCTGGTGCGGGCAGGTGCCGTGTGCGGGCTGGTTGTGTGTATGTCGAACCGGTTTGCCGGGGCGACTATTCCGACGGTCGTCGTACGAGCGGGATCCTTTACTTCTTCATTACGTCACCGGTGGATGAACGGTTGTCCCTGGTCGGGGGCGGCCGTGCCGACCGGCTGTTTCTGACTCAGTGTCAGCTCCGGTCTTCCGGTCTACTGGAACGTGTTCTACCGTGCGCCGCATGGGCATCGCCATCACGCAGGAACAGCGGGAACTCGCGGACTCCGTGCGCGGCTGGATCGCGCGCGCCGTACCGCCCGACGAGGTGCGCAAACTGCTCGACGCCCCGGCTCCCCCCGACCGCCGTCCCGCCTACTGGGACGGCCTCGCCGCGCAGGGGCTCCTCGGGGTGCAGCTGCCCGAGTCGTACGGCGGCGGGGGCGGCACCCTTCTCGATCTCGCGGTCGTCGTGGAGGAGGCCGGGCGGGCCGCGCTGCCCGGACCGTTCCTCGGCGGCGTGCTCGCGGCCGAGGTGTTGCGCCGTGCCGGGCAGCGGGACCTGGCCCGTTCCCTCGCCGAAGGGGAGCGGATCGGTGCGGTCGCCTTCGGGCCCGGCGGGCTCAGCGCCGTCGCGGGCCCCGAAGGGCTCGTGCTCGACGGCGTCGCGCCACCCGTCCTCACCGGCGCCGAGGCCGACCTGCTCGTCCTCGCGGCACAGAGCGCCGACGGGGTGGTGTGGTGCGCGGTCGACGTCGGCAGCCCCGGGTTCGCCGTGCGCGCGCACGAGAGCGCCGACCCGACCCGGCCCACCGCCGAGGTCACGGCGTCCGGCGCGGTGGTGCCCACCGAGCGCGTACTGACCCTGGACGGCACCCTCGTACGCGACCTCGCGGCCGTGCTGCTCGCCGCCGACGCCTGCGGCACCGCCGCCTGGGCGCTGCGCACGGCGGCCGAACACGCCAAGGTGCGCGAGCAGTTCGGGCGGCCCATCGGACAGTTCCAGGGCGTCAAGCACCTGTGCGCCGACATGCTGGTGCGGGTCGAGCAGGCGGCGGCGCTGGCCTGGGACGCGGCGCGGGCGATGGAGGAGGACGCGGCCGAGGGGGAGGGCGCGGGTGAGGACGTGCGGGGGCTCGTCGCCGCGCTCGCCGCCGGTGGCGCGCTCGATGCCGCGTACTCCTGTGCCAAGGACTGCATCCAGATCCTCGGCGGCATCGGCTTCACCTGGGAGCACGACGCCCACCTGTACCTGCGCCGCGCCGTCGTCGCCCGGCAGCTTTTCGGCGCCGGTGACGCCCACCGGTTGCGTGCCGTGCGGCTCGCGGAGCGCGGGGTGCGGCGCGAACTGCGGTTCGCGCTGCCCGCCGAGGCGGACGGGTACCGGGAGGCGGCGCGGAAGGCCGTCGACGGGGCCCGGGGCCTCGACCCGAAGGCCGCGCGCCGGGTCCTCGCGCCGACCGGGTACGCGGCGCCGCATCTGCCGGTGCCGTACGGGCTCGGCGCGGGGCCTGTCCAACAGCTTGCGGTGCAGGAGGAGTTGAGGGCGGCCGGGGTGAAGGTCAGCGACCTCGGCATCGCCACGTGGGTCGTGCCCTCCCTCATCGCGTACGGCACCCAGGAACAGCGCGACCGCCACCTTCCGGCGACCCTGCGCGGCGACACGATGTGGTGCCAGCTGTTCTCCGAACCGGGTGCCGGATCCGACCTCGCGTCGCTGCGCACGAGGGCGGAGCGGATGCCCGACGGGCGGTGGCGGATCAACGGGCAGAAGGTGTGGACGAGCGCCGCGCAGTGGGCCGACCACGGCATCCTGCTCGCCCGGACGAACCCGGACGCGCCCAAGCACAAGGGCCTGACGTACTTCCTCATCGACATGAAGCACACGGACGGCATCGACATCCGCCCCCTGCGCGAGATCACCGGCGACTCCCTCTTCAACGAGGTGTACTTCGACGACGTCGTACTGCCGGCCGACGCCGTGGTCGGCGAGGTCGACGACGGGTGGCGGGTGGCCCGGCACACGCTCGGCAACGAACGTGTGCACATGGCCGACCAGTTGACGTTCGACACGGGTCTGGAGGCGTTGCTCGCGCGGGCGGGCGAGTTGGACGGGGCGTACCGGGCGCGGATCGGGGCGTTGGCGGCGGAGGCGCACGCGCTCGGGTGCATCGGGTTGCGGACGACGATGCGGCAGGTCGCCGGGGAGGACGCGGGGGCCGGGGCGTCGGTGCGGAAGCTGGTGCAGACGCCGCACCAGCAGAAGGTGGCGGAACTGGCCCTCGAACTCCTCGGCCCGGCGGGCGCGCTCCGCGAGGGCCCGGGGGAGCGGGCCCTCCACGGATTCCTGCTGTCCCGGTGCCTGACCATCGCGGGCGGGACGACGCAGGTGCAGCTGAACGTGGTGGCGGAGCGGATTCTGGGGCTGCCGCGCGACTAGCCCACCCGGCGGGGCTCCGCCCCTGCACCCTGCTGCTCAATCGCCGCAGAGGCTTGAAAGCTCCCCGCTGCTCGATCGGCGCAGGGGCTTGAAGGGTGGGGGCGGTCGTAGGGTCGGGGGGTGGAGCTGAAACACCTCACCGGGTTTGTGGCGGTCGCGGAAGAGTTGCATTTCGGGAGGGCGGCGGAGCGGTTGCACGTGGCGCAGTCGCCGCTCAGTCAGCAGATCAAGCTGCTGGAGCGCGACCTCGGGGTGAAGCTGTTCGAGCGCACGACCCGTTCCGTCCGGCTCACCCCCGCCGGCCAGGCGCTCGTGGAGCCGGCGCGGAAGCTGCTCGCGGACGCCTCCGTCGTGCGCAGGACCGTGCGGGCCGCGCATCTGGGGGAGGTGGGGCGGGTGTCCGTGGGGTTCGCGGGGGCCAGCAGTTATGCGGCGTTGCCGTTGCTGACGCGGGCCGTCACCTCGCAACTGCCGGGGATCGAGCTCGTGTTGGAGGGGCAGACCTACAGCGGTGAGGCGCTGCGCCGGATCACCGACGGCACCCTCGACATCGGCTTCGTGGCGCTTCCCGTGCGGCGCGGTATCACCGCCCGCGTCGTCCGCATGGAACGCCTCGTGCTCGCCGTTCCCGACAGCCACCCGCTCGCCGACCGCGCCGAGGTCCCCGTGCGCGCGCTCGCGGACGAGCCCATCGTCACCTTCCCGCTCTCCCGTGAATCGGCGGTGCGCGACGCCATCGTGCAGGCCTGCCACGACGCCGGGTTCGCGCCCCGGATCGCGCAGGAGGCCCCGGACTCGTACAACATGCTGGCGCTCGTCGGGGCGGGGGTCGGGGTCGCGGTCGTCGTCGAGTCGGCGCGCAACATCAGCCTCGAACACGTGGTGTTCCGGCCGCTGGCGGGGGACGGGGTGCCGGTGCTGCCGATCGCGCTCGGCTGGCGTACCGGCAATGCGTCGGCGGCGTTGCGGGCGGTGCTGCGGGTGGCGGAGGAGGTGCTGCCGACGCCGTCGGACGCGCCGGTGTCGGCGGTGCCGTCGGGGCGCGGGGGCTGATCGACCCCCTCAGGATTGCGCGTGATCGTGTCTCAATCGGGCCCGGAATTGGTCTTGGACACCGCCTAATGGCGGGAGGCAGAGTGATCCGCGTCTCGCGAAGGAGCGTGCACGGGCCGCGGTGTCCGCGCCGTACGGGCGGGACCCGCCGCACCGAGAGGACGCTCGCATGCAGCAAGACGCCCCCGCGCAGCCCGCCACCGATCCCGCTCCGGACCCCGCCCTCGCCAAGGACGCCCGCCGCGCAGGCGTGACCGCGTTCGTCGGCACCACCATCGAGTGGTTCGACTTCTACATCTACGGGTCGGCCTCCGCGCTGGTCCTCGGCAAGATCTTCTTCGCCGACGCCTCGCCCGCCGTCGGCACGCTCGCCGCGTTCGCCACGTTCTGGGTCGGCTTCCTCGCCCGCCCCCTCGGAGGCCTGATCTTCGGGCACTTCGGCGACAAGTACGGCCGCAAGAAGGCGCTGATCACCACGCTCACGATGATGGGCGCCGCCACGTTCTGCGTCGGGCTGCTGCCCGGTTACGACCGGATCGGAGCGGCAGCCCCGATCCTGCTCGTGCTCCTGCGCATGATCCAGGGCGTCGCCATGGGCGGCGAGTGGGGCGGCGCCGTCCTCATCGCCACCGAATACGCGCCGCCCAAAAGGAAGTTGCTGTACGGGGCGTTCGCCCAGCAGGGGTCGCCGGTCGGCAATCTGCTCGCCACGCTCGCGTTCCTCGGGATCGCCCAACTGCCGGACTCCGACTTCGAGTCGTGGGGGTGGCGGGTGCCGTTCCTGTTCTCGGCGGTGCTGGTGGCGGTCGGGCTGTTCATCCGGCTCAGGCTCGCCGAGACGCCCGAGATGCGGGACATGCTCGCCAGCAGGGAGCCGGTCAAGCTGCCGGTGAAGACCGTGCTGAGCCGCTATCCGCTGCTGGTGTTCCTGGGGGTGCTCGCGGGGACCGCCGGCGTGGCCATCACGTACGTCAAGACGACGTTCGCGCTGTCGTGGGCCACGTCCGACCTGGACTTCGACCGGTCGACGTTCCTCACGGTCATCGCGCTGGCGCTCGTGGTTCAGGTGATCGTGCAGCCGTTCGGGGCGGTGCTGGCGAGCCGGTGGGATGTGCGCAAGGCCGTGCTGTGGATGCTGATTCCGGAGTTCGTGGTGCTGCCCGTGATGTTCGTGCTGGTGGGCACCGGGAACTTCTGGCTGGCCGTGCTGGGGATGGGGCTCGCCACGTTTCCGCATGCGATGTACTACGCGGCGCTCGCGGGGATCCTCGCGAGGGTGTTTCCGGTGGAGGTGCGGTACACCGGGATGTCGTTGGCGTACCAGTTGTGCACGACGGTGTTCGCGGGGACGGCGCCGATCGTCTCGCAGTACCTGTTGACGTCCTTCGGCTCGATCTGGCCGGTCGTGGCGCTCGGGCTCGCGTATACGGCGATCACGTTGGCGGGGGTGCTGCCGTTGCTGGCGCGGACCGGTGGGCGGACCGGTGAGGGTGCGCCGCGCCGCTCCCACGACACGGGGCTCCGCCCCGGACCCCGCTCCTCAAACGCCGGAGGGGCTTGATCCGGGGGCCCGCCCCGGACCTCGTTCCTCAAACGCCGGAGGGGCTTGATCCGGGGGCCCGCCCCGGACCTCGTTCCTCAAACGCCGGAGGGGCTTGATTCGGGGGCCCGCCCCGGACCCCGCTCCTCAAACGCCGGAGGGGCTTGATCCGCGTATCCCGTGGCCGTGACCGCTTTCACCTGACGCTTGGAGCCGACCCATGAACTACGCCGACCGCGATCCCGCCCTGCGCCCCCTCCTCGACCGCGTACTGGCCCCGGACGACCGCGCCCGGATCGAACCCCAGCTCGCCGAACTCGGAGAGCTCGCCGCCGGGGAGCTCGACCGGTACGCCGCGCTCGCCGACGCCAACCCGCCCCGCCTCGTCCCGTACACGCCGGACGGCGAACGCGTCGACGAGGTCGCCTTCCACCCCGCCCACGACCGCGCCGCCGCCATCGCCTACGAACGCTTCGGTCTCGCCGCCATGTCGCACCAGCCCGGCGTCCTCGGCTGGCCGACGAAGGTGCCGCACACCGTCAAGTACGCCCTGTCCTACCTCTACGTACAGTCCGAGTTCGGCATGGCCTGCCCGCTGTCCATGACGGACTCCGCCGCCCGCATCCTGCGCCTGTTCGACCCCGAGCGGTACGCCGCCGAGATCGCCGCGCTGTCCTCCACCGACCCCGAACTCCGTTCCACCGGCGCGATGTTCATGACCGAGAAGCAGGGCGGAACGGACGTAGGGCTGACGGAAACCGTCGCCGTCGACCAGGGCACCCACTGGACGCTCACCGGAAGTAAGTGGTTCGCGTCGAACCCGAGCGCCGACGTCGTCCTCACCCTCGCCCGCGTCCCCGGCCAGGGTGAAGGCACCCGCGGCCTCGGCATGTTCCTCGTCCCGCGCCTGCGCCCCGACGGCACCCGCAACGCGATCCGCATCGACCGCCTCAAGGACAAGCTCGGCTCCCGCTCCATCGCCAGCGGCGAGGTCACCCTCGACGAGGCGTACGCGACCCCCGTCGGCCAACTCGCCAACGGATTCCGGCAGATGGCCGAGATGCTCAACGTCTCCCGCCTCTCCAACGCCATGCGCGCCACCGCCCTGATGCGCCGCGCCGTACGCGAGTCCGTCGACCACACCCGCGGGCGCCACGTCTTCGGCAAGCCCCTCTTCGACCAGCCGCTGATGCGGGCCACCCTGCTGCCGATGATCCTCGACACGGAGGCCGCCCTGCACCTGGTGATCGAGGCGGCGGCCCGGCTCTCCGCCGCCGACGACGGGGACGCCGGCGCCCGCGCGCTCGTCCGCGTCCTCACCCCGCTGGCCAAGCACACCCTGTGCAAGCGTGCCCGTACCGTCACCGGTGAGGCCATGGAGATCCGCGGCGGCAACGGCTACATCGAGGACTGGGTCAACCCGCGCCTCGTCCGCGACGCCCACCTCGGCTCCATCTGGGAGGGCTCCTCCAACGTCATCGCCCTCGACGTCCTGCGCTGCATGCGCCGCCAGAACGCCCACGCCACCCTCGCCGACACCTACGGCGACCGCCCGGGGACCGCGGACCGGTGGGCGCGACTGCGCAAGACCGGCGACGAACTCCTCCAACTCCCCGACGAGGAGCAGCAAATGAGGGTCGGCCGGTACGCCGACGAACTCACCCGCGCCGTCATGGAGACCCTCC
Source organism: Streptomyces sp. BYX5S (assembly GCF_054724165.1). NCBI lineage: Bacteria > Bacillati > Actinomycetota > Actinomycetes > Kitasatosporales > Streptomycetaceae > Streptomyces > Streptomyces sp. BYX5S. Next base: position 1,499,718 of record NZ_CM138829.1, read on the forward strand.
TGTACGACCAGGCCGACCACGAGGTCCGTACGCGCGGGGACGGCCGCGCCCTGCTCGTCGCCCGTACGTACACGGCGCTCGCCGACGACCCGGGCGCCCTGCCCCGCCCCGCCCTGGACCACTTCGCCGCGCTGGCGGACGGCGGTCCGGTCCCGCTCGCCGACGTGCAGGAGGCCGCACATGCCTGAGCAGGCACCGGCGCCCCTCAAGGGCATGAAGGTCGTCGACCTCTCCAAGATCCTCGCGGGTCCGTACGTCACCATGTCCCTCGCCGACCTCGGCGCCGACGTCATCAAGGTCGAGCACCCCGACGGCGGAGACCCCACCCGCTCCTGGGGCCCGCCCTTCAACGGCCCCGACGCCACCTACTACTTGGCCGCCAACCGCGGCAAACGCTCGGTCACCCTCGACCTCAAGTCGGGGGCCGGGCAGGAGGCCGTGCACCGGATGCTCGCCGACGCGGACGTCATGGTGGAGAACTTCCGCCCCGGCTCCTCGCTCGCCCGCCTCTTCGACTACGAGGAGCTGAGCGCCCGCTACCCGCGCCTCGTCATCCTCCACATCTCCGCCTTCGGCGACACGGGCCCACTGCGCGACGAACCGGGCTACGACATGGTGGCGCAGGCGAGCGCGGGCCTGATGTCGCTGACCGGCGAGCCCGACGGGCCCCCGGTGAAGGCCGGTTACGCGATGGGCGACCTCGGCGCCGCCCTCTTCGGCCTCATCGGCGTCAACGCGGCCCTCGTCGAACGCGAGCGCACGGGCCGCGGCCAGTACGTCACGACCTCCCTCTACGAGTCCCAGCTCGCCCTGCACATCAACTGGGCGACCGGCTACTTCGCCACGGGGGAGCGCCCCGGCCGCCTCGGCTCCGGCCACCCCAGCCTCGTCCCGTACCAGGCGTACCGGGCCGCGGACGGCCACTTCGTGATCGCGGTCGGCAACGACAGCCTCTTCCGCCGCCTGGTCGGCGCGCTCGGCCACCCGGAGTGGGCGGACGACGCCCGCTTCGCGGCCAACCGGGACCGGGTGACGAACCGCTCCGCCCTGAACGCCAAGCTGGAGGCGGTCCTCGTCGACGAGCCGGTGGCCCACTGGGTGGCCCTGCTCAAGCCCCTCGGCGTCCCCGTCACGCCCATCCGCACCCTCGACGAGGTCTACGACTGCCCGCAGACGGCCGCGCTCGGCATGGTGCGGAAGGTGGACCACCCGGACGTGGGGCCGCTGGAACAGGTGGCGTTCCCCGTCACGTTCCGCGGCAGCCGCCCACCGGTGCGCACCGCGCCGCCGACGCTGGGGCAGCACAGCAGGGAGGTGCTGGCCGAACTCGGTTACGCAGAAGCCGAGATCGAGGGGCTGCTCGCCCCCTGAGCCCTTCCGCGGCCCTTCCATGGCCCTTCCATGGCCCTTCCGTTGCGCGGCTCGCACTGCCAGTATCTGACGGGTCGTCAGCTCATGCGGGCAGTAGGAGTGGCAGGAGGGCGCGCAGCCATGAAGTCGTACATCGTCGGCGTCGGCATGACCAGGTTCGAGAAGCCCGAGACGCGGGACTGGCAGTACTGGGACATGGTGAAGGAGGCGGGGGAGGCGGCGCTCGCCGACGCCGGGGTCGGCTTCGCCGACGTACAACAGGCCCCCGTCGGCTACTGCTTCCAGTCCTCCACCGCCGGACAACGGGCCGTGTACGAACTGGGGTTGACCGGCATCCCCGTCTACAACGTCAACAACAACTGCGCGACGGGCTCGACCGCGCTGATGATGGCCCGCCAGTTCGTCGAGGGCGGGGCGAGCGACTGCGTGCTCGCGCTCGGCTTCGAGAAGATGCGGCGCGGCGCGCTCGGGGGAGGGGCCGACGGGGGCGACTTCAAGACATCCCCCGTCGCCCGCCACTACGGCATCATGGCGGCCCGGCACGGATTCGAGATGAGCCCGCCCACCGCGCAGATATTCGGCGACGCCGCCCGCGAGCACATGGAGAAGTACGGCACGACCGAGGCGCAGCTCGCGGCGGTCGGCGCCAAGAACCACCGGCACTCCGTGAACAACCCGTACGCCCAGTTCCAGGACCCGTACACGGTCGACGAGATCCTCGCCGCCAAGACCGTCCACGCGCCGCTCACCAAGCTCCAGTGCTCGCCGACCTCGGACGGCGCCGCGGCGGCGGTCGTCGTCTCCGAACGCTTCGTCGAGGAACGCGGCCTCGGCGACAGGGCGGTCGAGATCGTCGCCCAGTCGATGACCACGGACACCGAGGAGTCCTTCGCGTCCGGCTCGTGCATCGACGTCGTCGGACAGCCGATGTCGCGGGAGGCGGCCCGGCAGGTCTACGAGACGTCCGGGCTCGGCATCGAGGACGTCGACGTCGTCGAACTCCACGACTGCTTCTCCGTCAACGAACTCCTCACCTACGAGGCGCTCGGCATGTGCGCGCGGGGCGAGTCCGGCAAGCTGGTCGAGTCCGGCGCGACGACGTACGGCGGCACCTGGGTCGTGAACCCCTCCGGCGGCCTCATCTCCAAGGGCCACCCCCTCGGCGCCACCGGCATCGCCCAAGCCGCCGAACTCACCTGGCAGCTGCGGGGCGAAGCGGGCCCACGCCAGGTCCCGGCCGCCCGCGTCGGCCTCGCCCACAACATCGGACTCGGCGGCGCGGCGGTGGTGACGATGCTGCGACGCACCTGAGTCCTAGGCCCGTGGCCCTATGCCGGTCGGCCCACCCCGCCTGCGGCGAAATCCGGATGTACGGGGTGGCGGGGTGCTGAGACCATGACACCCATGTCCCAGACTCCTCCCGGCCCCCAGTCCCCGGCCGCCTCCGACGAGGCCATACGTTCCCGGGGCCGGGCGCCCGCCGCCCCGCCCGCCTGGCTGGTCGTGGCGGTGGCCTGTGCCGGGCAGTTCCTCGTCGTCCTCGACGTGTCCGTGGTGAACGTGGCGCTGCCGTCGATGCGCACCGACCTCGGGCTCAGCGCGAGCGGGCTCCAGTGGGTGGTGAACGCGTACTCGATCGCGTTCGCCGGCTTCATGCTGCTCGGCGGCCGGGCCGGAGACCTCTTCGGGCGCAAGCGGATGTTCCTGGTCGGGCTCGGCCTGTTCACGCTCGCGTCGCTCGTGGGCGGGCTCGCGCAGGAGGGCTGGCAGCTGCTCGCGGCGCGGGCGGTGCAGGGGCTGGGCGCAGCGGTGCTGGCCCCCTCCACCCTGACGATCCTCACCTCCGCCGTCCCCGAGGGCGCGGCGCGGGCGCGGGCCATCGCGACCTGGACCGCCGTGGGCGCGGGCGGCGGCGCGGCGGGCGGACTCGTCGGCGGCGTCCTCACGGAGGGGCTGAACTGGCGCTGGGTGCTCCTCATCAACGTTCCGCTGGGCGCGGTCGTCCTCGCCGCGGCGGCGCGCTGGATCCGCGAGTCGCGGGCCGGTGGTTCGCGCCGCCTCGACCTGCCCGGCGCGGTGCTGGTGACGGCGGGCACGGCCGTCCTCGCGTACGGCATCGTGCAGACGGAGGAGCGCGGCTGGGGCGAGGTCGCGACGCTGGTGCCGCTGGGCGTGGGACTGCTCCTGCTGCTGTCCTTCCTGGCGGTGGAGGCCCGTACGAAGCAGCCGCTGATGCCGCTCGGCCTGTTCCGGGTGCGTTCGGTGGCGGTGGCGAACGCCGCGATGTTCGTGTGCGGCATGGGCTCGTTCGCCATGTGGTTCTTCATGACCCTGTACGCGCAGAACGTGCTCGGCTACACGCCCATCGAGGCGGGCCTCGCCCTGGTCCCCAGCTCGCTGGCCGTGGTGTTCGGCTCGAAGTTCGCCCCGCGCCTCATGCCCCGCTTCGGTGCGCGGAACGTGGCGACGGCGGGTGTGCTCGTCACGGCGGCCGGATTCCTGTGGCAGTCGACCATGACCGCGGACGGGGCGTACGTCACCACGATCATGCTCCCCGGCATTGTGATGATGGCGGGCGCCGGCTGCGCGATGACCCCGCTGGCGTCGCTCGCCACGTCGGGCGCCGCGCCCGGCGACGCGGGCCTCGTCTCCGGCCTCGTCAACACCTCCCGCACCCTGGGCGGCTCCCTCGGCCTGGCGATCCTCTCCACCGTCGCCACGAGCCGCTCCGCGGGCTCCCCGGCCCCGACCGCCCTGACCCGCGGCTACGCGGCGGCGTTCCTCACGGGCTCCGGGATCCTCCTGGTCGCCGCCCTGGTCCTCCTGACAGCCGGCCGCAAATCAAGCCCCTCCGGCGATTGAGGAGCGGGGTCCGGGGCGGAGCCCCGCGTCCGCGACCCCGTCACAGCCACCCGTTGTCGGCGGCCACCCGTAGCGCCTCCGCCCGATTCCGCGCCCCCGTCTTCCCGATGGCCGCCGACAGATAGTTCCGCACGGTCGACTCCGACAAGTGCAACCCACCCGCGATGTCGGAGACCGTCGTCCCGCCCACCGCCGCCCGCAGCACATCCGCCTCGCGCGACGTCAACGGATTCGGCCCCGCCCCGAGCGCCACCGCCGCGAGCGCCGGATCGACCACTGTCTCGCCCCGCAGCACCGTGCGGATCGCCTCCGCGAGCTCCTCGACGGGCCCGTCCTTCACGAGGAACCCCGCGGCCCCCGCCTCCATGGCACGCCGCAGGTACCCAGGCCGGCCGAACGTGGTGAGGATCAGCACCCGGCAGTCCGGAACCTGGTCGCGCAGCTCGGCCGCGGCGTCGAGCCCGCTGATGCCGGGCAGCTCGATGTCGAGGAGGGCCACGTCGGGGCGGCACGTGAGGGCGGTGTCGACGATGACGTCACCCGTGGCGACCTGCGCGACGACCTCCAGGTCGGGCTCCAGCCCGAGCAACAGCGCGAGCGCGCCCCGCATCATGCCCTGGTCCTCCGCGAGGAGTACGCGGATGCTCTTGGCGGGTCGGTGGTCCTGCGGCATCTCCGTCACGCTCAGAGATTACGGCGCGACGCACACCCGACCGAGCAACTCCGGCCCCTCCGCCGATGGAGAACCGGGCGTGCCCATTCAAGCCCCTCCGGCGATTGAGGAGCGGGGTCCGGGGCGGAGCCCCGGGGTTACGCCGACGTGGGGATGCGGTCGACCGCGGGGAGTTCCGCGCACACCTCGAACCCGCCCCGCGCCCCCGCGCCCACCCGCAACGACCCACCCGCCGCAGCCAACCTCTCCGCCAACCCCTTGAGCCCCGTCCCACCCCGCACCTCACCCACGACCCCCACCCCGTCGTCCGCCACCCGCAACCGCACCCACTCCTCCGTCCCCTCCACGGAGATCGCGCACCGCGTCGCCGCACTGTGCCGCACCGCGTTCGTCACGGCCTCCCGCACCACCCACCCCAGCAACGCCTCCGTCCGCGCCGACAACGGCGGCCCCGACTGCGTCACGACCGGCTCGATCACGGCAGCGGTGAGCGCCGACCGCGCCCGGTCCAGCTCCAGCGCGAGACTGCCCTCGCGATACCCGGTCACCGCCTCCCGGATCTCCGTGAGCGCCTGCCGCCCCACCGCCTCGATGTCACTGACCTGCTCCAGCGCCGCGTCCAGGCTGCGCGGCGCGAGCCGCCTCGCTGCCTCCGACTTCACCACGATCACCGACAGCGTGTGCCCGAGCAGATCGTGCAGGTCGCGCGAGAACCGCAACCGCTCCTCGGCGACGGCCCGCCGCGCCAACTCCTCGCGCGCCGAGCGCAGTTCACGTACCGCCTCGGACAGCGACAGGACCGCCGCCGTCACCATCGTGGACAGGAACGTGCCGTACGAGACGCCCACCGCGTCCCACCCCTCGCGCAGCCAGGCCACGACCCCCGCCAGCACTGTCAGGCCGAGCCCGACCTTGCCGATGTACGGTCCGCGCGCCACCGCCCCGACGGCGAGCCCGAGCAGCGGGAACAGCGCCAGCCACGCCCCGCCGTACCCGCCCGCGAGCCCGCACGCGAGCAGGACCATCACGACGACCGCGCCCCGCGTCGACGCCGCCTCCCGCACCTCCTTGTGGAACGCCCTGAACACCACGTACACGTACAGGGTGTTGAAGGCGAGCAGGCCCGCTCCACCGACCCACGGGTGCGGCGTCTTCCCTTGCACGAGGTTGGTCGCGGCGCCCAGGCCCATCAACAGCCAGGGCAGCAGCGCGAATCCGGTGGGCGGCGGGCCCATCTCCTCGACCCGGCGCCCGTGTTCGCGGCGGTACTCCTTCATCCGGGCGCGGTCGGCCGACCACTCGGCCCGCGCGTCCCGCCACGCCTGGATGCCGTGACCGACCCTGTTCCCCAACACCGTGACCAACCCCCGTCGTTCAGATGGTGCGTGCGGACCTGCGGTACGAGACCACAGCGTACGAACCGAACACCAGCAGCCAGCCGGTGAGTACGGCGAGAGCGGCCACCGACGGCGCGTGGCCGTCCGCGACGGCCCTGCCGAGCTGGGCGAACCGGTTGGTGGGCGTGAACGACGACACGTCCCGCAGCCACCGCGGGAACAGCTCGACCGGGAACCAGAGGCCGCCGACCACCGCGAGCCCCAGGTAGCAGAGCATGTTGACGCCGCCCAGGGCCTGCGAGGTCAGCCGGTAGCCGTTGCCGAGGCCCAGCATCGTGAACGGCAGCGAGCCCAGCCACAGCAGCACCGCGAGCGCGGGCCACTTCCAGGCGTCCATCCGTACGCCGTTGACCAGCGCGCCCGCCAGCAGCACCGCCAGGACGGCGGGCAGCACCGTCACCGCTCCGGTCAGCGCCCGCCCGATCACGCCCTGACGTGGCGTCATGGGTGTGATCCGCAGCTGCCGCAGCCAGCCGATCGCCCGGTCCTCGGCGACCCCGCCCGCCGTGTTCAGGGCCGCGCCGAGCGCCCCGTAGGCGGCCATGCCGATCATCGACGCCGTCCGCCAACTCTGTTCCGCGTAGCCGATGTTGGTGAACAGCAGATACATCACGACCGGCATCGCGACCGTCCCCAGCACGAACCGTCCGTCGCGCAGCGTGCGCCGTACTTCGAGCCGCAGGTAGTCCCACATCACACACACTCCACGTGGTCGTCGAGCGCGCTGTCGTCCGCCGTCAGCGCCATGAACGCGTCGTCCAGGGAGGCCGGTTGGACCTCCAGGTTCCGTACGAGGCCCTGCGCGGCGAGCGCGAGGACCGTTCCGTCGGAGTCCGTGCTGCGCAGCCGGGCCCGGTCGCCGCGCACCTCCACCGCCGTCACTCCCGGCAGCAGCCCCAGCCCGTCCGTGCCCCGGCCCGCCAGATCGAAGGAGACGAGGGTGCCGCCGCCCGCCCTGCGCAGCTCGTCGCCGCTGCCGTCGGCGGCGACCCGGCCGCGGTCGATCACCACGATCCGGTCGGCGTTGGCGTCGGCCTCCTCCAGGTAGTGCGTGGAGAACAGCACGGTGTGGCCGCGCCGCGCGTAGCCCCGCATCGACGCCCAGAACGCGTGCCGTGCCTCGACGTCGAGGGCGGCGGTCGGCTCGTCGAGCACGAGCAGCGCCGGGTTCCCGGCGAGCGCCACGGCGAACCGCACCCGCTGCGTCTGCCCGCCCGACAGCTTGTCGACCCGGCGCCCGGCCAGCTCCTCGATCCCGGCGAGCCGCAGCGCCTCCGGCACGGCCATGGGCCGCGGGTACCGCCCGGCCACGAACGAGACCAGTTCGGCGACCGTGACCCGGGGCACCGCCCGCCCCTCCTGGAGCATCGCGCCGACCCGGCCCGCCCGTACGGCGGTCTCCGGCGCGGCGCCGAACAGCTCGACGCCGCCCGCTTCCGGCTCGTCGAGGCCGAGGAGGAGCGCGATGGCGGTCGACTTGCCCGCGCCGTTGCGGCCGAGCAGCGCCACCGTCTCGCCCGCCGCGATCTCCAGATCGAGGCCGTCGACGGCCCGTACGTCCCCGAACGTCCTGACGGCCCCCGTGAAGGAGACGGCCGCTGCCTTCGTCGTCTTCATGGCCATGACGCTACGGAGCGGGGCCCGGCCGGCGGCAGATCCGGTTGTCCGCACCTCGACGGTACAAATGTCACACGCACGGTTTCTGACGTGCCGTCAGAAAGGTCCGCCGCGGCCCTTCCCAAGCCATGCGCTCTTGGCTATACATGGGTCGCCGGGTAGAACCTGTTCCACTTCACCCGGCCCGTGACGACCTCGGTGCGGCCGACGGTGCGGACGGCCGCACCGAGGTCTTGACCAGCCTTAGGAGCGTTTGCCTCTATGCCCATCGACGCCGCGAAGGCCGTAGCCGCGCAGCCCAGGTCCGCAGGGATCGCCTGGGACCACAAGGACGTCCAGCTCTACCACCTCGGTCTCGGCGCGGGCATCCCCGCCACCGATCCCGACGAGCTGCGCTACACCCTGGAGTCGAAACTGCACGTCCTGCCGAGCTTCGCGACCGTGGCGGGCGCCGGAATGGGCGTCGTCGGCGGGCTCTCCGCGCCCGGCATCGACGTGAACCTCGCGCACGTGCTGCACGGCGGCCAGACCATCGAGCTGCACCGCCCCATCCCCGTGAAGGGACAGGCCACGACCACCTCGCGGGTCGCCGCCGTGTACGACAAGAGGAAGGCGGCCGTACTCGTCCTGCGCAGCGAAGTCGCCGACGCCGACGGCCCGTTGTGGACCAGCGACTCGCAGATCTTCGTCCGCGGCGAGGGCGGCTTCGGCGGCGACCGGGGCCCCTCCGAGCGCCTGGAGGTCCCCTCCCGCGAGCCCGACCGCACCGTGGACCGGCCCATCCGCGAGGAGCAGGCCCTCCTCTACCGCCTCTCCGGCGACTGGAACCCGCTCCACGCCGACCCGGAGTTCGCCAAGCTGGCCGGCTTCGACAAGCCGATCCTGCACGGCCTGTGCAGCTACGGGATGACGCTCAAGGCCGTCGCGGACACCGCCCTTGGCGGCGACGTCTCCCGCATCACCCGCTACCGCACGCGCTTCGCGGGCGTCGTCTTCCCCGGCGAGACGCTGCGCGTGCGCATGTGGCAGGAGCCCGGACGGATCCAGGTCACCGTCGCGGCGGTGGAGCGCGACGAGGCACCGGTCCTCGCCGACACGGTCGTCGAGCACAGCTGACACCACCCGTACGCACGTCCACGCGAAGGAGCCGCACGCCATGCGAGCAGCCGTACTGCAGGAGATAGGCCAGGACAAACTCGAGGTACTGGACGACGTCGAGGCGGTCGGCTTCGGTCCGGGCAAGGTGCGGGTCCGGCTGCGCGCCACGGGCCTGTGCCACTCCGACATCTCCGCGATGAACGGGGTGCTGCCGCAGCCGGCGCCGTTCATCCCCGGCCACGAGGGCGCGGGCGAGATCGTCGACGTCGGCGACGGTGTCACGCACCTCACGCCCGGCCAGCGGGTCCTGATGTGCTGGCTGCCCGCCTGCGGTGCCTGTCCCGCCTGCAAGCGCGGCCAGACCGAACTCTGTCTCGCCGGATTCATGAACGCGGGCACCCCCAACTTCAAGCGCCCCGGCGGCGATGTCTTCGGCTTCGCCGGGACCGGCACGTTCACCGAGGAGGTCGTCGTCAACGCGGCCTGCGCCGTGCCCATCCCCGACGACGTGCCCTTCGACATCGCCGCGCTCATCGGCTGCGGCGTCACGACCGGGCTCGGCGCCGCGATCAACACGGCGGACGTGGCGGCCGGTTCGTCGGTCGCGGTCATCGGCTGCGGTGGCGTCGGCATCTCGGCGATCCAGGGCGCGCGGCTCAAGGGCGCGGCGGAGATCGTCGCCGTCGACCCCGTGGAGTCACGGCGCGAGGCCGCGCTCACGTTCGGCGCCACGAAGGCGATCTCCCCCGACGAACTGGCCGACGCCAAACAGAGTGTCACCGGCGGCGAGGGCTTCGACTACGTCTTCGAGGTCGTCGGCAAGTCCGCCACGGCGCGCACGGCGTACGAGACGACGCGGCGGGGCGGCACGCTGGTCGTGGTCGGGGCGGGGGCCATGGACGACTTCCTCCAGCTCAACATGTTCGAGCTGTTCTTCGACGAGAAGCGGATCCTGCCGTCGATGTACGGGGGCGGGGACGTCCTTCAGTCCTACGAGCGGGCGATCGCCCTGTGGCGGGCGGGCCGTATCGACCTCGAATCCCTCATCACCCATCGGGTGCCCCTGTCCGACATCAACGAAGCCCTCACCCAGATGCGCACCGGCACCTCCCTCCGCACCTGCATCCAACTCTGACCCCACCCCGGGGCTCCGCCCCGGCCCCCGCGCCTCAAACGCCGGCGAGGCTGGATGGCATGCGCCTCACGGGCTGGTGCGCTCCGGGGATCGGGTGTTGTTTTTGAGCCCCTCCGGCGATTGAGGAGCGGGGTCCGGGGCGGAGCCCCGGGGGTGCAACGCCGTCGCAGCGCAACCGAAACCGAACCGAAGGGAAACGCTCCCGTATGCCCACGCCGCTCACCGGCCGCACGGCCATCGTCACCGGCGCCGGCCGCGGCCTCGGCCGCGCCGAAGCCCTCGAACTCGCCCGCCTCGGCGCCCACGTCGTCGTCAACGACTTCGGCCAACCCGGCCGCGACGGCACCGGCGCCGCGACCACCGGCCCCGCCGCCCGCGTGGTCGCCGAGATCGAGGCCGTGGGCGGCACCGCCACCGCCCACACCGGCGACGTCGCCGACCACCAACAGGCCGAGGAACTCGTCCAGTTGGCGATCGACACCTACGGCCGCCTCGACATCCTCGTCAACAACGCCGGCATCCTCCGCGACCGCATGATCTTCTCGATGACCGAGGACGAATGGGACTCGGTCATCCGCGTCCACCTCAAGGGCCACTACAACACCAGCCACTTCGCGGCCCGCCACTGGCGCACGGCCGCGAAGGCATCCGGCGGCCCCGTCTACGGCCGCATCGTCAACACCTCGTCCGAGGCATTCCTCGCCGGCTCGGCGGGACAGCCCAACTACGCCGCCGCCAAGGGCGGAATCGTCGGACTCACCACCTCCACCGCACTGGCCCTCGCCAAGTACGGCGTGACCGCCAACGTCATCTGCCCGCGCGCCCGCACCCGTATGACGGAGGACGTCTTCGCCGGATTCGCGCAGCCGGAGGACGGGCTCGACCCGCTCGCGCCCGAGCACGTCGCCCCGCTCGTCGGCTACCTCGCCTCACCCGCCGCCGCGAACGTCAACGGCCAGCTGCTCGTGGTGCACGGCGGCATGGTCGCCGTGGTCGACCGGCCCAGGGTGCAGGCGAAGTTCGACACGACCAAGGACGCGTTCACGTACGACGAACTCGACGCGCTGCTCACGCCGCACTACAAGGACCGGCCCCCGAACGAGACGTTCGCGGCGGCGGAGGTCCTCGGCCTCAAGCACGACTGACCCGCCCCGGACAGGGCTGAGGGGCCCGGCAGTCGCCGGGCCCCTCAGCCGTGACGTTTCTTCAGATGGTCTGCCGAACGTCGGACGCTACGCCTCGTCGGCGCGCGGCCCACGGTGCCGCCCACGCGGCCTCGACTCCTGATCGCCGCCGCCCGCCATGGGCGACGCGGACACCTCGCCGCGATGCCGACCCGAGCCGGCCCGCATCTGGTGCGCCGCCTCCCAGTCGACCTCGGCCTCCGTGCCGTTGCCTTCCGTCATCGGAACATTCACCCCGTAAACACGTACAAGATCCTTCAGTTGCAGCCGGGCGAGTCTAACGGTCCGTGCCCCGGCCACCGAGAGGCGCCTGCCCCAGGGGAACGGGACGGGGCGCGACCGGCTCCGGCGGTCTCGGTTCCGCCGGTTCCGGCGCCCTCGGGGGCGGCTCCGGCAGGGTCGTCCGCCAGAGCCCGCAGGGCACGTCCTCCGTGACGTACGGCAGGGAGAGCACGCCCTCGCGCGAGAAGAAGCCGCTGCCCTCCAGCCAGCCGCCGGGCGCCGCGATCTGGTGCATGCGGCCCTCCGCGGGCCGCCACAGACCGAGCCACGGCGAACCGCCCTCCGCGCTCGCCACCCGCAGCGCCACCGCGCAGTTCTCCGGCATCAGCGACTGGCCGGGCTGGATGGCGAAGGGCGTCAGCGCGCAGTCGGCGAGCCGCAGCGACTCCGGGAACCGGATCGGCAGCGTACTGCCCAACACCCCCCACCCGAGCCGGAGTTCACCCGGTGTCGGGGCGTCCGAGCGCAGCAGGACGAGGCCGCTGTCGAGGTCGGCGAGGAGCAGCCGGTCCTCGCTGTCCTCCGCGATCTGGAGCAGCGGGGAGACCGCGCCGCCCCGGTCCAGATCGACCACCACCGTCTTCACGGGGCCGTCGGCCGCCCCCTCCGCGCCGGGCAGCGCGCGGTCCAGCGCCAGCAGCCGGGTCTCCCGGTCCAGCCACACCCCGCCCGAGCAGCGCCCCGGCACCTCGGCGAGCAGCTCGGGCCCGCAGGCGCCGCCCGCCACCTGCCACACGGCCGACGACTTCGCGCCGACCGCCAGCGCGTAGGCGAACCGGCCGTCCGGCGCGGGCGGCAGAAGGGTGAGGTGTTCGCACTCCACGGCGCCGAGCGACACCTCGCCGGTGCCGGGGCCCGTCGGGTAGAGCAGCGAGAAGAGATGGCGCCCCGCGGCGCGGCGCCGGATCAGCACCCGCCCGTCGGTCAGGGGCAGCACCGCGGTGCCGGGCTCCTCCGGCTGACCGGCGGGCAGCGGCACCGCGTAGGGCTCCGGTCCGTCCAGGGTCCAGCGCTCGGGGAACCAGGAACCGGGGGTCGCGCCGTCGTGCGCGAGGCGCGCCGCGTACGACGCGTCCGCCGTGAGCACACATCCCGTGTGCGGCGGTTTCGACCGAGTCTCCGTCGTGGGTTCGGCGGCCAGGGCCGTCATGGATCAGTCACCTCCGCTTGTCCCGGCCGACGCTAGTTTTCGCACGAACCTCCGTCGCATCCGGCGCCCGCCGTTTCACACGAAAGGTGGGCGGTGGCTGGAATCGGCTGTGCGCGGCGGGCGCCGTGTGCTCCCCTGCCGCCGCCCGGCGGTACGGGCCGGGCTTGGGGGTGGGGCAGGGGGCGCAGGTAACCTGTCTGCGTGCCCCGTCTGTCTGAAGTAACCGCCGCGCTCGACGCCCTCTGGCCTCCGGCCCTCGCCGAGGGATGGGACGCGGTCGGCACGGTCGCCGGCGACCCGGACGCCGAGGTGGGCCGGGTGCTCTTCGCGGTCGACCCGGTCCAGGAGACCGTCGACGAGGCCGTGAAGCTCGGCGCGGACCTGCTGGTCACCCACCACCCGCTCTACCTGCGCGGTACGACGACGGTGGCGGCCTCCACGTTCAAGGGCCGCGCCGTCCACACGCTGATCAAGAACGACATCGCGCTGCACGTCGCGCACACCAACGCCGACAAGGCCGACCCCGGTGTCTCCGACGCCCTCGCGGGCGCCCTCGGCGTCCGCGTCGTCCGCCCCCTGGTCCCGGACCCGTCCGACCCGGAGGGCCGCCGCGGCCTCGGCCGGATCTGCGAGCTGGAGCACCCGCTGAGCCTGCGCGAGCTCGCGGGCCGCGCGGCGGACCGGCTGCCCGCGACCGCGCAGGGCATCCGCGTCGCGGGCGACCTCGACGCGACGGTGCGGACGGTCGCGGTGAGCGGTGGCAGCGGCGACAGTCTCTTCGAGGACGTGCGCGCGGCCGGTGTCGACGCCTTCCTCACCGCGGACCTGCGCCACCACCCGGTGAGCGAGGCCCGCGAGCACAGTCCGCTGGCGCTGCTCGACGCGGCGCACTGGGCCACCGAGTGGCCCTGGTGCGAGCTGGCCGCAGCCCAGCTCGACGAGATCTCCGACCGTGCGGGATGGGACCTTCGGGTCCACGTCTCGAAGACGGTCACCGACCCCTGGACCGCCCACGCGGCGTCCAACCCCCAGTCTGTTTCTAACCTTGGAGCCCCCAACTGAACGCCGCGCCCGCCGACCAGATCCGTCTTCTCGACGTCCAGGACCTCGACGTCCGCCTCCAGCAGCTCGCGCACAAGAAGAAGACGCTGCCCGAGCACGCCGAGCTCGAGACGCTGACCAAGGACCTCACGCAGCTGCGCGACCTGCACGTCGCCGCGACGACCGAGGAGAGCGACTGCGCCCGCGAGCAGACCAAGGCCGAGCAGGACGTCGACCAGGTCCGCCAGCGCGCCGCCCGCGACCAGAAGCGCCTCGACTCCGGCGCGGTCACGTCGCCGAAGGACCTGGAGAACCTCCAGCGCGAGATCGCCTCGCTCGCCAAGCGCCAGGGCGACCTGGAGGACGTGGTCCTGGAGGTCATGGAGCGCCGCGAGTCCGCGCAGGAGCGGGCCGGTGAGCTGGCCGAGCGGCTGTCCTCCGTCCAGGCCAAGGTCGACGACGCCACCTCGCGCCGCGACCAGGCGTCGTCCGCCCTCGACGCGGACGTCGCCTCCATCGCCAAGGAGCGCGAGGTCGTCGCCGGGTCCATCCCCGCCGACCTGCTGAAGCTGTACGACAAGCTCCGCGAGAAGGAGGGCGGCGTCGGCGCGGCGAAGCTCTACCAGCGCCGCTGCGAGGGCTGCCGCCTGGAGCTCAACATCACGGAACTCAACGAGGTCCGAGCCGCCGCCGCGGACGCCGTCGTCCGCTGCGAGAACTGCCGCCGCATCCTGGTCCGCACCTCCGAGTCGGGCCTCTAGGCCCCTGGCCCCTCTGGCCCCGCCGGTCCTCTCTCAGCCTCGCCGGCGCTTGAGGCGCGGGGCCCGGGGCGGAGCCCCGCGACCGCAACATCGGCACCGGCCCTTTTCAGCCTCGCCGGCGTTTGAGGCGCGGGGCCCGGGGCGGAGCCCCGTGACCGCAAGGCCGGTGCGGCCCGCCGGAAGGGAAGACGTGGCACCACCAGACCTCGGACCACCCACGGCATTCGTGCTGCTCCGGCACGGCGAGACCGCCCTCACCCCCGAGAAGCGCTTCTCGGGGAGCGGGGGCGACGACCCCGCGCTGTCCGCGGTCGGGCGACGACAGGCCGCGGACGCCGCGTCGGCCCTGGCCGCCCGCGCCGACATCGAGACGATCGTGACGTCCCCCCTGGCCCGCTGCCGCGAAACCGCCGAGGCCGTCGCCACCCGCCTCGGCCTCGGGGTCGAGGTCGACGCCGGACTGCGCGAGACGCACTTCGGCGCGTGGGAGGGGCTCACCTTCAAGGAGGTCGGAGCACGGTACCCGGACGACCTCACGGCATGGCTCGGATCGCCCGACACCGCCCCGACCGCCGGAGGCGAGAGCTTCGCCGAGGTCGCCGAGCGAGTGGCCGCCGCGCGGGACCGCCTGGTCGCCGCGCACCGGGGCCGCACCGTCCTGGTGGTCAGCCACGTGACCCCGATCAAGACCCTGGTGCGGCTCGCGCTCGGCGCCCCGCCCGAGGCGATGTTCCGCATGGAACTCGCGGCGGCCGCACTGTCCACGGTCGCGTACTACGCGGACGGAAACGCGAGCGTGCGCTGCCTCAACGAGACAGCGCACCTGAACCGACCGGCCGACTAGGGAAGTTTGACGACAGGCCCTAGCGCAGCGCACTCGCCTCGCGCGCCAGCTCCTCCACCCGTCCCCAGTCCTTCGCCGCGACGGCGTCGGCCGGGAGCATCCAGCTGCCGCCGACGCAGCCGACGTTCTTCAGCGCCAGGTAGGCGGGCGCGTTCGCGGGGGAGACGCCGCCCGTGGGGCAGAACCGGGCCTGCGGCAGCGGGCTCGCGAGCGCCTTCAGGTAGGCGGCGCCGCCCGCGGCCTCGGCCGGGAAGAACTTCATCTCGTGCACGCCGCGCTCGATCAGCGCCACGACCTCCGACGTCGTGGAGACGCCGGGCAGGAACGGCACGCCGGACTCCTTCATCGCGGCGAGCACCGTGTCCGTCCAGCCGGGGCTGACCAGGAAGCGGGCGCCCGCGGCGACCGAGTCGGCGACGTTCGCGGGCGAGATCACGGTGCCCGCGCCGACGACGGCCTCCGGCACCTCGGCGGCTATTGCCCGGATCGCGTCGAGCGCGGCGGGCGTCCGCAGCGTCACCTCGATCGCGGGCAGGCCGCCCGCGACGAGCGCCCGCGCGAGCGGCACCGCGTCGGCGGCGTCCTCCACCACGACGACGGGGACGACGGGGGCGAGATCCAGCACGGAGGCAGAGGCGGCCGAGGCGGCGGCAGTCGAGGTCATGGCCCCATCCTGCCCCGCCCGCAGCAACATACGCAAAGGGCGTTGCGCATGTTGCAATGGACGTCGTCGTCAGTGGACCTCGTCCACCAGCACGTCCAGATTCCACGGCCGCCCGGCCTTCGCCGGCTCCTCGACCTCCACGACGTACCCGAGGTCCCGCAGGGCGCCGACCAGCTCCGCCGGACCGGCCGGCGCGACCCCCGCCGTCAGCAGCGACCGGACGATGCGGCCCTTGGTCGCCTTGTTGAAGTGGGAGACGACCTTGCGGGTCGGCGCGTGCAGCACGCGCACCGTCGCCGTCCGCTCCGCCACCTCACCCTTCGGCTTCCACGCACTCGCGTACGCCGCCGACCGCAGGTCCAGCACCAGCCCGTCCCCGGCCGCCTCCGGCATCACCTCGGCCATGGGCCCCCGCCAGTACGCGCCCAGCGCGCCGAGCCCCGGCAGCTTCACGCCCATCGAGCAGCGGTAGGAGGGGATCCTGTCGCCGACGCCGACCGCGCCCCACAGCCCGGAGAACACCAGCAGCGACCTCGCCGCCCGCTTCTTCGCGGCGGCGTCGAGGGAGGCCAGGTCCAGGGCGTCGTACAGGACACCCGTGTAGATCTCACCGGCCGGGCGGGCGCCCGCCGTGCGCAGCTCCGCGTTCTTGGCGACCTCGCCGCGCAGCCCCTCGCTCAGACCGAGCACCTCGCGCGCCTTCTCCTCGTCGGCCGCGCACAGCTCCACCAGCTCGTCCAGGGCGGCCGCCCGCGCCTCGGCGAGCCCCGGCAGGGACAGCCCCTCCGGCTTCAGCGGCGCCCCGCGTCCGGAAGCGGCCTTACCCTCCGACGGCGGCAACAGCACAAGCACGGGGCACTCCTCAAGCACGTACGGGAACAACGGTCGATCGACGCCCCAGCGTACGGCGTGCCAACCCCGCCACCGGCTTCTACGCTTCATGGCATGCCCCGTCGCCACCTCCGTGTGACCGGCGCGGCACGGGAACCGCTCGGTTCCGTGCTGCGCGCACTGCGTACGAAGCTGGACGTGCCCCTGGAGTTCCCGGCCGACGTGCTCGCGGAGGCGGAGCGCGTCGCCGCGGAGCCGCCCTGGCTGCCCGACCGGGACGAGACGGCGGTCCCCTTCTTCACCATCGACCCGCCCACGTCGACCGACCTCGACCAGGCCATGCACCTGTCGCGTCGCCCCGGCGGCGGCTACCGCGTGCGGTACGCGATCGCCGACGTCGCCGCGTACGTCGCGCCCGGCGGCGCCCTCGACACCGAGGCGCACCGCCGCGTCACCACCCTGTACTTCCCCGACGAGAAGGTCCCGCTGCACCCCACCGTGCTCAGCGAGGGCGCCGCGAGCCTGCTGCCCGGCCAGACCTGTCCGGCCGTCCTGTGGACGATCGACCTGGACGCCGACGGGCGCACCGAGCGCACCGACGTCGCCCGCGCCCTCGTCCGCAGCCGCGCCAAACTCGACTACGCGGGCGTGCAGCAGGCCATCGACGACGGCAGCGCCGAGGAGCCGCTCGCCCTGCTCAAGGACATCGGGACGCTGCGCGAGGGGCTGGAGGTCGAGCGCGGCGGCATCTCGCTCGACGTGCCGGAACAGGAGATCGTCGCGAGCGACACCGCGTACGAGCTCGCCTACCGGGCCCCGCTGCCCGCCGACGCGTGGAACGCCCAGATCTCGCTGCTCACCGGCATGGCCGCCGCCGACCTGATGCTCGCGTCCGGCACCGGCGTCCTGCGCACGCTGCCCGCCGCCCCCGACGGCGCGGTCGGCCGGCTGCGCCGCACCGCGACGGCCCTGCACATCGAGTGGCCGCACCACGTCCCGTACTCCGACCTCGTCCGCTCCCTCGACCCGCGGATCCCGCACCACGCCGCGTTCCTCCAGGAGTGCACGACGCTGCTGCGCGGCGCGGGCTACACCGCGTTCCGCGGCGGCCAGGTCCCCGACCTCGCCACGCACGCCGCCGTCGCCGCGCCCTACACCCACTGCACGGCCCCGCTGCGCCGCCTCGTCGACCGTTACGCGGCCGAGCTGTGCCTGGCCGCGTGCGCCGAACGGGGCGTTCCCGAATGGGTGTTGACGGCACTGGACGACCTCCCGAAGGAGATGGCCGAGGGCACCCGGCGCGCCAACACCGTGGAGCGCGAGTGCGTCGACATCGTCGAGGCGGCGCTCCTCGCACACCGGGTCGGCGACCTCTTCGACGCGGTCGTCGTGGACGTCAAGGACCGTGAACCCGCAGTCGGCACCGTCCAGTTGACCGAGCCCGCGGTCGTCGCCCGGATCGAGGGCGGTACGGGGGCGCTGCCGCTGGGGGAGCGGCTGCGGGTCCGGCTCACACAGGCGGACCCGGGCTCGGCGAAGGTGCTGTTCGCGCCCGCGTGAGCTCCAGGGCGCGGGCGAGCGCGTCCGGGTCCTCCGCGTGCAGACGCACGAGGCGGATGTCCTGGGGGCGTCCGAGGAACGTGAAGTGCGTTACGGGATCGGCGAGTTCGACGGTGAGGGACGTCTGCGCGCCGATGTCCAGATTCAGCTCGCCCTCCTTCGCCTCGTGCGTGTACATGTTCTCGCGGCGCACCGCCGTGATCCGCTCCAGCGGTATCCGCAGGTCCACGAGGATGCCCCGGCGCACCCGCAGGGTGTCGTCCGACACCACGTGCGGTCGGGTCACGGCGGCGGCGTGCAGGCCGAGGATCCACACCACCGTGTAGACGTCGAGGAAGAGCACGACGCCGTGCAGCAGCGGCCAGTCGCGCAGCAGCGCCCACATCGCGAAGGTCTCGACGACGCACACGAACGTCAGGGCGTACATCATCACGGCCTGCCCCCGGGCGTACGGAAACGCGCTCGCCCCCACCGGGACGCCGTCGCGGCGCCGCGTCACCCACAGCGCGTAACTCGCGAACACCCGCAGCTCGTGCCCCGCGATCCGACGGACCCGGGCCGGAACGACCTCCCGCACGGCGCCCCGGCCGCCGCGCCGGTACAGCACCACGAGCCCGCAGGCTTCGAGGACGAGCACCGCGACGACCGCGGCCTCGACGGCGCGGGGCGGCCGGACGCCCACCAACAGGCAGACGAGGAAGACCAGTTCGGCACCCACGACGACGCAGGTGAGAACCCTCAGCGACGTCCGGAGGGTGGTCACGACGCACCGCGCTCGGCGGCCGTCCGCAGCGCCAGCCGGACGGCCTCGGCCTGGGCGGGGGAGAAGTCGGAGAGGAAGGTGTCGAGCAGCGTGCCACCGTCCGCCAGGGCGTCGCCGGTCGGCAGCTCCGGCGGCACGCACGCCGCCAGCGCCCGCGCCGCCTCGGCGACCCGGGGGTCGTCCACCGGGGCGTCGGCGAGCGCGTCGAGCCGCGCGTACACGTCGCGGGCCGCGTCCAGGGCGCCAGGCCCGGAGAGGGCGGGCAGCAGCACCGACATCAGCATCTCGCGCTCCTCGGGCGGCGCCGCCGTGTCGATGAGGGCGAGCACCTCGCGGTCCTTCGCGGCCATAGGCGAATCGAGCAGGTCGTCACCCAGTTCACCGAGAAAGGCGGTCAGCTCCGGCGAGAGCGGCCCGTCGGCGGGCAGCCGCCCCTGCTCGGCGTCGGCGAGCAGCGCCCGCAGCCGGGCCCGCCGCGCACGGATGGCGGTCTCCTGCCGCGCCAGATCGTCGTCCAGCTCACCGAGCACCTCGACGAGGTCGCGTCCCGCGTCGTCCGCGAGCACGTCCCGCACCTCGGCCAGCCCCAGCCCCAGCTCCGTGAGCCGCCGGATCCGCGCGAGCTCGACAGCGTGCCGCAGCCCGTACGCCCGATACCCGTTCCCGAGCCGCTCGGGCTCGGGCAGCAGCCCCAGATGGTGGTAATGCCTGACGGCCCGCGTGGTCACCCCGACCACCCGCGCCAACTCTCCGATCCGCATGCCCTCAGTAGAAACGTTGACGCTGCGGCAAGGTCAAGCGGACGGCGAAGGCGGCCGTGGTGCTCGGGAGTCGGGCGCCGGGAGCCGACGGAGACCGGGGCCCTGTGCCACGATCGGGGGAACGGTCCCCGATCTCGACGACAGGAGATCCCCCGATGCCCCAGCGTGACGAGCGACCGAAGGAGGAGCGTGACATGACCGCCATGGCACATGAGCCGCTCACGCAGGCCGACGTCCTGCTGGAGGGTTTCCTCGCGCTGGACACCCCGGAGGGATTCCGGGCGGAGCTGATCGAGGGGGACATCGTCGTGACGCCACCGCCGGACGGGGACCACGAGGACTGCATCGGACTGGTCGTGAATCAGGTGATCAGACGTTCCCGGACCGACATGCAGTTCTCCGGGAACAAGGGCCTGAAACTGAAGAGCGGAGGTGCCTGCCCGAAGAACCATGCGATCCCGGACGGCACCTTCGCACCGGCGGAACGCCGTCTCTTCCGGGGCGCCGACTCCTGGATGCCGTGCGAGGGCGTCGCCCTGGTCGTCGAGGTCACGTCGAGCAAGCCGCAGGCCGACCGGGAGGCCAAGCGGCGCTGCTACGCCCATGGCGGCATCCCCCTCTACCTCCTCATCGACCGGGAAGCCTCCTCGGTCACCCTCTTCCGCGACCCCGAGGGCGACGACTACCGGGAGCACTGCACCCGCCCCTTCGGCAAGGCCGTCGCCCTGCCCGAGCCGTTCGCCTTCGACCTGGAGACGGCCGACTTCCTCTGAAGGGGAGTGCCTCGTGACCGCCAGGTAGGATGGCGGGCACGGCAGACGAGCCGGGCGGGCGGCCGCGTGGGGTTCTCCGGAACCTCCCGAGGAACGTCCGGGCTCCACAGGGCAAGGTGGTGGCTAACGGCCACCCGGGGTGACCCGCGGGACAGTGCCACAGAAAGCAGACCGCCCAGCTTGCTGGGTAAGGGTGAAACGGTGGTGTAAGAGACCACCAGCGCCTGAGGTGACTCAGGCGGCTAGGTAAACCCCACCTGGAGCAAGGTCAAGAGGGACCGCCTCTTCGGAGACGGTCCTGCGCGGACGATCGAGGGCTGCCCGCCCGATGTTCGCGGGTAGACCGCAGGAGGCCGGTGGCAACGCCGGTCGTAGATGGATGGCCGTCACCCCGACGACCGCGAGGTCCCGGGGTACAGAACCCGGCGTACAGCCCGACTCGTCTGCCCTTTCTTCCCTCGCGCCGGCGACGCCCCCTACGCCAGGTCAGAAGCGGAATCAAGACCTTCATTTAGCTGTCACTTACAGCTAACGTCTGTGAGCATGAGTGAGCAGGGCGTCACGGGGGCTGCCGCCACCCCGGACTTGGACGACACGACGGACCCGGTCGGCAGGCTCGACCGGTTGCCCGTCGGACCGTGGCACAAGCGGTTGACCGCGATCGTCGGCGTAGGGGCCTTCTTCGATCTCTACGAGGTGTTCCTCGGGGGCGTGCTCGCCGCCGCGCTCGCCGAGTCGTGGGAGCTGTCCGGGACCGAGAAGTCGTGGCTGATCGCCTCCGGGTTCCTCGGGATGTTCGTCGGCGCCAACGTGCTGTCCGTACTCGCCGACCGGTTCGGGCGGCGCAAAATGTTCCTGGTCAACCTGGGGCTGTACTCGCTGTTCTCGCTGGCGTGCGCCTTCGCGCAGGACGCCACGCAGCTGTCCGTGCTGCGCTTCCTCGCCGGGCTCGGCCTCGGCGCCGAACTGGTGCTGGTCGACACGTACTTGGCCGAGTTCCTGCCCCGCAAGGTGCGCGGGCGCTACATCGCCTGGGCGTACACCCTCGGCTTCGTCGGCGTGCCCGTCGCGGCGCTGCTCGGCGCGAGGCTCGTCGCCAAGCACGAACTGTTCGGCATCGACGGCTGGCGCTGGCTGCTCGTCGCGGGCGCGCTCGGCGCCGCCTTCATCCAGGTCCTGCGGACCCGGCTGCCGGAGTCGCCGCGCTGGCTGGCGTCGCGGGGGCGGGTTGCCGAGGCGGACGCGGTGGTGCGAGCCATCACCTCTCAGGTCCGGCCCAATCAAGCTTCGGTTGCGGGGGAGCTGCGTCAAGCCTCTGCGGCGATTGAGCAGCGGGGCCCGGGGCGGAGCCCCGAGACGTCCACCACGGTGCCGCTCAGCCGCATGTTCAAGGCCCCCTACGCCCGCCGCACCATCATGTGGTGGATCTTCCAGATCCTCCAGACCGTCGGCTACTACGGCTTCGGCTCCCTCGCCCCCGTCGTGCTCCAGGCCAAGGGTCACACCGTCACCGAGTCCCTGTCCTACGCCGCCCTCAGCTACCTCGGCTACCCGGTCGGCTCGGCGCTGTCCGTGCCGTTGATCGACCGGATCGAGCGGCGGACGCTCATCATCCTGTCGGCGCTCGGGATCGCCGCGTTCGGACTCGTCTTCGGGTTCGCGGAGGCGTCCTGGCTGATCGTCGGCGCGGGCTTCCTGCTCACCGTGTGCTCCAACGTCTTCTCGAACGCCTTCCACGTCTACCAGACGGAGATCTTCCCGACGGGCCTGCGCTCCAGCGCCATCGGCATCGCGTACTCGCTGTCCCGGCTCACCTCGGTGGTGCTGCCGTTCGTCGCGATCGACGTGCTCGAAGACCTGGGCGCGGACGCGGTGTTCATCGGGTCGGGCGTGCTGATGCTGATCCTCTGCCTCAATGTGCGGATCCTCGGGCCGCGCACGACCGGGCGGAGCCTGGAGGCGATCTGAGGCCGCGCGTGGGGCCCGTCACGAGGCCCGGACGTGGGGGCGGGACGCCGCGATGAAGTGGTGGATCAGGGTGCGCGACTCGTTCCGGACGACGCGGAGTTCCTCGCGGTCGGCGGCCGTGACGATGCGGTCGACGGATTCCATCGCCTCGCGGGCGAGCGTGGTCAGCGGCGGGTCCTCGGTGAGCAGTTCGACGCGGAACATCGCCTCCATGGCCGCCGTCCGCAACCGCTGCGCCTCGCGCCGCAGTTCGTGGACGTCGACCGTCTCGCCCGGCCGGTCCACGTGCTCGGGGAACCAGCGGTCCAGCTGCCCGCGCCGGTAGTTGGCGAGCGCCCCGCCGAACGCGCAGTACGCGTCGATGCGTTCCTGCCGGAGCCGTTCGACGCGCGTGAAGTCCTGGGCGCGGGCCGCCGTGCGGCTTTGGAGTACGTGGCTGAGGCCCGCGCCCATGAGGGTGCCGAGGACCGCTATGACGCTGGTGATGACGACGACCATGGGGACAGCCAACCAGTCACGGCCGTACCGGCACCACCAGCGTTGCCCCGGTGCGCGGGTGCGGCAGCACCTCGACGGGGTGCTGGTAGACCTCGCTGAGCAGCGGCCCCGCGAGGACGTCCGGGGGCGGGCCCGCCGCCGTGACGCGTCCGCCGTGCAGCACCGCCACCCGGTCCGCGTGCGCGGCGGCCAGGCCCAGGTCGTGCAGGACGACGACCACCGCGTCGCCCGCGGCGGCCCGCTCCCGGCACACCCGCAGGACCAGTTCCTGGTGGCGCAGGTCGAGCGCGGCCGTCGGTTCGTCCAGGAGCAGCAGCCCCGCCGACTGGGCGAGCACCCGGGCCAGGGCCACCCGCGCCCGCTCGCCGCCGGACAGCGCCGAGAACGGGCGGGCGGTGAACGCCGCGGTCTCCGTCGCCGCGAGCGCCGCCGCGACCACCGCGTCGTCCTCGTCCTCGCGCGCCGTGCCCGCCCACGGCGCGCGGCCCATCCGGACGACGTCGCCGACCGGGAACGGGAAGGAGAGCGTCGCCGACTGCGGCAACAGGGCCCGGCGCAGCGCGAGTTCGGCCGGTGTCCAGGCATCGGCCGGGCGGCCGTGGACCCGCAGTTCCCCGGAGGTGGCCGGGAGGTCCGCCGCCAGCGCCGCCAACAAGGTTGATTTCCCTGCCCCGTTGGGGCCGACGAGGGCGAGCACCTCGCCGGCCCGCACCTCCAGGTCGACGCCGGACAACACCTCCCTGCCGCCCAGGGCGACGTGCAGGCCGCGGGCCTCGGCGACCGTGTCCCCTGCCTCGTACCGCTCGGGCAGCGCGCGGGAGCGAGGGCCCCGCAGCAGGGTGCTCCAACGGGGCGTGCTCCGACGGGGCGTCATGCCCAGCCTCCTTGCTT
This sequence comes from Streptomyces sp. BYX5S, assembly GCF_054724165.1. NCBI lineage: Bacteria > Bacillati > Actinomycetota > Actinomycetes > Kitasatosporales > Streptomycetaceae > Streptomyces > Streptomyces sp. BYX5S. The sequence continues at coordinate 1,523,842 of NZ_CM138829.1, forward strand.
GCGGCGGGTGCGGCGCAGCAGCCAGAAGAAGAACGGGCTGCCGGTCAGCGCGGTGAGCACCCCGATGGGGAGTTCGGCGGGGGCCGCCACCGTGCGGGCGGCGAGATCGGCGGCGACCAGGACGGCGGCGCCGCCGAGGGCGCTGCCCGGGACCAGGAAGCGGTGGCCGGGGCCCGCGAGCATGCGCAGCAGGTGCGGGACGACCAGGCCCACGAAGCCGATGACACCGGAGACCGCCACGGCCGCCGCCGTGAGCAGCGCGATGACGAGGATGAGGGTGATGCGGAGCTTTTCGACGTCCACGCCGAGGTGCCGGGCCGGGCGTTCGCCGAGCGACAGCAGGTCCAGCTTTCTCGCGTACGCAGGTGCCAGGAGCAGGCCGGCCGCCGCGCAGGGCAGCACCGCGAGCACCTTCGGCCAGGTCGCCTGCGCCAGCGAGCCGAGCTGCCAGAACGTGATCTGGTTGACGGCCGCGGCATCGGCGTAGGAGAGGAACAGGCCGATGAGGGCGCCCGCGAAGGCGTTCACGGCGATGCCCGTGAGGATCAGCGTGACGACCTCCGTGCGGCCGCCCGAGCGGGACATCACGTAGACGATCAGGACCGTCACGAGGCCCGACACGAACGCGCAGGCCGTGATCGTCCACGTCCCGAGGAAGTTCAGGCCGAGCGCGATGCAGGCGACCGCGCCGACCGCCGCGCCCGACGAGATGCCGATGACGCCCGGCTCGGCGAGGGGGTTGCCGAACACGCCCTGCATGAGCGCGCCCGCGCAGCCGAGCGAGGCGCCGACGAGGAGCGCGAGCACGACGCGGGGCAGCCGTACGTTCCACAGCACCGACTCCCCGACCCGGTCGAGCGGGGCCCCGCCGAGGCCGAGCCGGTGCTGCACCGACCCGAGGATGTCGCCGGGCGCGATGTCGTACGCGCCGATCCCGGCGGAGGCCAGGGCGAGCACGATCAGGGCACCGACCAGACAGACCGTCAGGAGCCATGCTCTGCTTCGTCGTTGGGCAGGCGCAGCCGTGGGCGGCGTCTCGGGCTTCGTCACCGTCGTCGCCATGTCACGCGCCGTCCCTCGCGTACAGCTGGTCCACGATCGACTTCAGTACCTGGTCGGTGCGTGGGCCGTAGTTGAGGAGCACGCCGTCGTCGACGGAGACGACCCTGCGGTCGACGCCCGCCGGGGTCTCGGCGACGCCGGGGATCTTCACCAGGCCGTCGATGCCGCCGACGGAGTCGAGGCCCTTGGTCATGACGAGGATCGCGTCCGGCGCGGCCTTCGCCAGAGCCTCGCTGGTGATCGCGGTGAAGTCCTTCTCCAGGCCCGAGGCCGCGCCCGCGTCGACGGCGCCCGCCGCGTCGAGCAGTGAGGCCGCGCCGGACTCCTTGCCGCCGATGAGGTACACGGAGGCCGAGCCGCGCAGGTACAGGAAGGCGACGCGCGGCTTGTCGCCCTTCCTCGCCGGGATGTCCTTCTGCACGGCCTCGATCCGCTCCTCCGAGCGCTTGGTCAACTCCCGCCCCGCCGACGGGACTCCGAGCGTGTCCGCGACCGCCTGAATGCGGGCGCCGACGTCGTCGAGGCCCTTCGCCGGGTCGATGACGACCACCGGGACGCCCGCGTCGCGGATCTGCTCCATCGCCTCCGCGGGGCCCGAGGTCGTCTCGGCGAGCACCAGGTCCGGCCTCAGCGACAGCACGTTCTCGGCGGAGACGTCGTGGTTGCGGGTGACCACCGGCAGCTTCTTCGCCTGGTCGAACGTGGCGGTGATGTCCCGCGCCACGACCCGCTTCCCCAGCCCGAGCGTGAAGACGATCTCGCTGAGGCTGCCGGACAGCGGCACGATCCGGTCGGCCTTCTTTACCGTGACCTTCTCGCCGTCGGCCGAGGTGACGGCTGCCGGAAGGTCCGGTTCCGGCGTGGAGGCGAGCGGTTCGAGGCGGTTCGAGGTCGCGGCGGCGGCCGCCTTGCCGTCGGATCCGGCCGGGGCCGTGTTCGTGGAGCCGCCGCCGCAGGCCGTGGCGAACAGGGCGAGGACGGCGACGAGTACGGGGATCAGCGCGCCGGTCCGGCGGGGTGCGGGCGGGGCGGGGGCGGCTGGCGTCGGCACGCGGGGACCGTCCTGTCGTAAGCGGAGGGGCTGTTGGCGGAAGCGATCATAGTTTAGGTTAGCCTTACCTAAGTCGCCAGGGTCTGGTGGCATCTGGTGCTGGAGTCCCGGAGGAACCGTCATGTCCCGACGCGCACCGATACGCGTCCTCGCCGTCGCCCTGTTCACGAGCCTGCTCGCGGCCCTGCTGCCGGTCGCCGGCGCCCACGCCGCGGCCCGCACCGTGCAGGGCGGCCGCCTCGACTGGGGTGTGAAGTCGTCCTTCCAGAGCTACATCACCGGGCCCATCGCGAAAGGCAGTTACACGCTGACCGGGGGAGCGGCGACCGTCGGCGCCAGCCAGTTCCGCTTCCACTCCGCCCGCGGCAGCTACGACGGCTCGACCGGCGCCTTCACCTCCTCGTTCTCCGGCGGCGTGCACTTCGTCGGGCACAAGAAGAGCGACGGGTCCCACGAACTCGACATGACGATCAGCAACCCCACCGTCCGCGTCGCGGGCGGCTCCGGGACGCTGTACGTCGATGTCGTGAGCAAGGCGAAGGGCACCGGGGCGGTCACGTCGTCCCGCCAGGTGCCCTTCGCCTCCCTCTCCCTCGGCGGCATCGACATGAAGGGCGACGGGAACGCCGTCGTGCTCAACAACGTCCCCGCCACGCTCACCGCGCAGGGCGCCACGTCCTTCGCCGGGTACTACACCGCGGGAACGGCCCTCGACCCGGTCAGCCTGTCCGCGGACGTCGCCCCCAAGAAGGCCGCGGACACGAAGACGTCCGAGGCATCTCCCTCCGCCACCAAGAAGGCCGAGAAGAAGGAGAGGGAGAAGCAGGCGAAGGCGGCCGACTCCGGGAAGCTCCGCGACGGAGCCGTCGACTGGGGCGTGCGCCGCACCTTCCGCGAGTACGTCACCGGGGACATCGCCCAGGGCGAGTGGAAGCTCGCCGACGGGGCGCAGGACGGCGGCGCGCTGTTCCGCTTCCCCGAGGGCGAAGGGTCGTACGACAAGAAGAAGCAGACCCTCGACGCCGAGTTCACCGGATCCGTGCGCTTCACCGGCGCGCACGGGCTCGACCTGAAGTTCGCGGACGTGTCCGTCGCCGTCGCCGACGGCAAGGGCACCCTGCGCGCCGACGTCACCGGCGAGGACGGCACCCGCAAGGACACCGCCGTCGTCACCTTCGACGCCGGTGAACTCGCCGCGAAGGACGGCCTCGTACGGGTCGACGAGGCACCCGCGAAGCTCACCGCCGCCGGGGCGAAGGCCTTCGGCGGGATGTACCGCGAGGGGGCCGCCATGGACCCGGTCTCCCTCGCCGTCGCGCTCGACGCCGACGCCGCTCTGCCCGCGCTGCCCGACCTCGGCAGCTCCGCCTCGCCGAGCCCCGACACCGGCTCCGCCGCCCCGAAGACCACGTCCGCCGCGGCGGAGAAAAGTTCGGGGCTCTCCGGCGGCGCGGTCTCCGGGATCGTCGCCGCCGTGGCCCTCGTGCTCGCCGGCGCCGGATTCCTGGTCCTTCGCTCGCGCCGCTCCCCGCGCCCCTGAACGGGCGCTCCCTCCCGAAGAGTTGAGGAAAGAACCCCATGTCTCGCACCCGTAAGCACCTCACCAGACACCCGATAGCCCTCGCCGCGGCCACCGCCGTCGTGCTCGGCAGCGGCGCGCTGAGCCTGCCCGCCTTCGCCGCCGAAAAGGCCGCGCCCACCGTCGAGCTGAAGGACGGCACCCTCGACTGGGGCATCAAGGAGTCCTTCCGCAAGTACGTCACCGGCATCGCCGCCGGGAAGATCGAGGCGACCGACGGAGCCACCCAGGCCGCCGACAACGGCCCCTTCACCTTCAGTGGCGGCACCGGCACCTACGACACGGCGACGCACGGCACGGACACCGCGTTCAAGGGCGCCGTCCGGTTCGCCTCCACCGCGCACGGCTTCGACATCAAGGTCGCCGACGTGAAGGTGGTGACCTCCGGCACGACCGGCCACATCGACGCCGACGTCACCCTCAACGGCACCACCCAGAACGACATCGAGTTCGCCACGCTCGACCTGTCCGCCGTGAAGCCGGGGCAGGGCGCGGGCGGCGCCATGACCTTCAAGGACATCCCGGCGACGCTGACCGCCGACGGCGCCGCGGCCTTCAACGGCATGTACAAGGAGGGCACCGCCCTCGACCCGGCGACGCTGACCGTCACCGCGGCCCCCTCCTCGCCCGAGCCGTCCGCCCCGCCGACCACGTCGCCGAAGCCGACCGACCCGGCGACCGCCGAGCCGAAGCCCACGAAGACCGCGACGCCGACCGGCAAGCCGACCGCGTCCGCGACCGGGAACACCGACGCGGCCGTCTCCGGCGAGATCGTCGACGGCAACCTGGACTGGGGCGTCAAGGAGTCCTTCCGTACGTACATCACGGGCCCCATCGCCAAGGGCAAGGTCGAACTCTCCGGCGGCGCGGGCAAGAACGGCTCCGGGTACCGATTCGGCGACGCGAGCGGCAGCTACGACGCCGACGCCACGTCGCTGGACGCCACGTTCACCGGCAAGGTCCGCTTCCTCGGCCACCAGGAAGGCGGCGACTACGCCCTCGACCTGCAATTCAGCCAGCTTCGGGTGACGGCGAAGGGCGGCAGCGGCAAGCTCGTCGCCGACGTCTCCAGCAAGGACCAGGAGACCGGCAAGGTCTCCACGTACGACGGCCTGACCGTCGCCACCCTGAAGCTCGGCTCCGGCGCTCTCACCGCGAAGGACGACGTCGTCGAGGTGAAGGGCGCCGCCGCGACCCTCACCGCCGACGGCGCCAAGGCCTTCGGCGGCTTCTACGAGGCGGGCGCCGCGCTCGACCCGGTCACCGTCGCCGTCTCCCTCGACGAGAACGCCGAGCTGCCCGCGGGCGGTTCGGGCGGCTCCAACGGGGGGACGAGCGGCGGCACTTCGGGCACGACGGGCGCTGCCGGCACCGGTTCGACCACCGGCGGCACCGGTTCCACGACCGGTGGTTCGCTCGCCGCGACCGGGGCGGACGTCCCGGCCGGAACGCTCGCCGCGGCCGCCGGGCTGATCGCCGCGGCCGGCGCGGGCACGGTGTACGCCACGCGCAGGCGGCGTACGCAGTCCTGACGACCCCGCCCGGCCGTCCGTCGCGTCAGATCAGCGGCGGGCGGCCGAGCCGCGTCATCCGCCACACCGTCCGCCAGCGCATCGGGCGCCGCTCACCGGCGGACGCGCGCACGCCCTCGGCGAAGCCGCCCGCCCAGGCGCGCAGACCGCCGAGCGACCTCGTGCGCAGCAGGGTGATGCCCGTCCACACCGCGAGGTACAGCGGGATCAGCGGCAGGGGGAGACGGCGGCGGGCCAGCCACACCCGGTTCCGGGCGGTCATCCGGTGGTAGACGGCGTGCCGGGCCGGGGACGTCTTCGGGTGCTGGAGCAGGAGGGCGGGCTCGTAGAGGACCTTCCAGCCGGCGTCCAGGGCGCGCCAGGCCAGGTCGGTCTCCTCGTGGGTGAAGAAGAACTCGGCGGGCCAGTCGCCCGTCTCCTCCAGCATCTTCATCGAGAAGCCGTGGGCGCCGCCGAGGAACGCGGTGACGAGCCCGCGCCGCATCGGGTCCTTGGCGCGCAGCCGGGGCACGTGGCGGCGCTGGGTCTCGCCGAGCTCGTCGGCGATCCGGAAGCCGACGATGCCGAGCTTCGGGTCCTCGGCGAACAGGCGCTGGATGGTCGAGAACACGTCGGCGTCGACGAGCAGCCCGTCGTCGTCGAGCTCCACGGCCACGTCCACGTCGCCGAACTCGCGCAGCCGGGCGAGCGCGACGTTGCGGCCGCCGGGGCAGCCGAGGTTGTCGTCCAGCTCGACGGTCGTGACCTCGAACGGGTAGCCGGGGTACGCGGGCAGCGGCGTCCCGTTGCCGATCATGACGACGCGGGTGGGCACCGCATCCTGCTTGGCCACCGATTCCAGGAGGGCGTCCACGTCCTTGGGCCGGTTGCCCATGGTGACGATGGCCACACCCAGGCGCGGGAGTTCGGTGCTTCGGTGCCTGTCAGTCATGGCGGCGATGGTAGCCGTTCACCTGACGCCCGCCGTCGGGGCGTCAGACGCGGTCGAGCGGCACGAACGGCTCCGCCGGGAGCTCCACGCGGATCGTGTCGCCGGGGCGGACCTCTCCGCCCTCCCGTACGACGCTCATGATCCCGGCCTTCCGGACGATCGCGCCGGTCTCCGGGTCCCGCCCCACGACCTTCTTCAGCAGCCCGTCCTGGAACGCGTCGATCTGGAGGCACGGATTGCGCAGGCCCGTGACCTCGACGACCGCGCCGTCCTCCCCGAGGTGCAGCAGGGCCCCGGTGGGCAGGGCGAGGAGGTCGATGCCGCGGGTCGTGATGTTCTCGCCGAGGTCGCCGGGGCGTACCGCGTGGCCCGCGTCGGCGACCTCCCCGAACAACTCCTCGTGCATCAGGTGCACTTGGCGGAGGTTCGGCTGGGTGGGGTCCTGGGCGACGCGCGAGCGGTGCTTGACGGTGACGCCGGCGTGTACGTCGCCCTCCACGCCGAGGCCCGCGAGCAGGGTGATGCTGTCGCGGTTCGGCTTCGTGAAGGAGTACGTGCCGTTGCTGCTGACCGCCGTGACGATGCCGTCGCCCATTCCGTGCCCCCTGTGATCCGTGGCCAGTGATCCACGCCAGCGTAACCGGGAGAGAATCGCCGCATGCACCAGGGAACAGTCATGAACGTGGTCGCCGCGGCCGTTGTGCGGGAAGGGCGGCTGCTCGTCGTCAGCAAGCAGGCGGCGCCGGACGTCTTCTATCTGCCGGGCGGCAAGCCGGAGCCGGGGGAACGTCCCGAGGAGACGCTGGCGCGCGAGTTGGACGAGGAGCTCGGTGTCGTGCCGGGCGACATCGAGCGGCTCGCCGTGGTGGAGGACGTGGCGGCGCTGGAGGGCGTGCCGATGCGGATGGTGGTGTTCGCCGCGACGTTGTCCGGTACCCCGTCCCCGGCTGCCGAGCTGGCGGCCCTGCGCTGGACCGACGGCTGCGACGATGTACGGCTCGCCCCGGCGGTCGGCGGTCAAGTGGTGCCCCTGCTGCGGGAGCTGGGGCGGCTCTGATCAAGCCCCTCCGCCCCTTCAAGCCCCTGCGGCGATTGAGCAGGCCTTTCAAGCCCCTGCGGCGATTGAGCAGGCGGCTCCCGGGTCGAACCCCGGGGCTCCGCCCCGGACCCCGCTCCTCAATCGCCGGAGGGGCTTGAAAAGGGCTCACCCGTCGGAGGGGCTTGATGGGGGAAGGGAGCGGGTGGCTACCCGGTTGGCGTGGGTGGCGAGCGTGGAGCGCGGGTCCGGGGTCAGGGTGCCGAGGGCGACCAGGGCCGTGAGGATCACGTCGCAGAGTTCGGACTCGACGTCGGCCCACGAATGGCTCACGCCCTTGCGTGGATTTTGGCCGATCGCCCCGATCACCGCCTCTGACACCTCCCCGACCTCCTCGGAGAGCTTCAGCATCCGCAGCAGCAGCGCCTCCTGGGGCGGCCGGGAGTTGTTCGCGTCGAGCCAGGCCCGCAACCGCTCGACCGTCGTCCACAGGGCATCGTCGTCGTTCGTCGTCACGGGCGACGAGGTTAGAGGGTGGGCGGGTCAGCCCGCTTCCGTGTCGTCCTGGGCCGCGGCCACCTGCTTGTTGCGGGTCGCCACGACGGCCAGCGCCGCCGCCCCCGCCCCGACGAGCGCCGCCGGCACCATCCAGTGCCGGTCCAGGGCGTGGCCGAGCGCGTGGTCGAGGGAGTAGCGGCCCGCGCCGGTCACCGCGAGGCCCGCCGCGACGAAGCCGAGGAACGCCGGGTACTCGTAGCCGCCGCCCTGCGCGAAGAACCCGTTGGGCGCGTGCACCGCGGCGGCGCCCGCCATGGTCCCGGCGGCGGCCGCACCGCCCACCGGTGTCGCGAGCCCGAGCGCGAGCAGCGCGCCGCCGCCCGCCTCGCCGAGCCCGGCGGCGATGGCGCTCGCCTTCGGCGGGTGGTACCCCATGGCTTCCATGCCGGCGGTCGTGCCGGACACCCCGCCGCCGCCGAACCAGCCGAGCAGCTTCTGCGCGCCGTGCGCGGCGAGCACCCCGCCGGTGCCGACGCGCAGCGCGAGCAGCCCGAGGTCGATCCGTCGGGAGCGGGACTTCACGGACGTACGAAATCGTGAGCAGGTCATGACTTCACCGTCCGGCACGCGCGGGGCCCGCACGCGGTGCGCGGGCCCGTTCGAGTGACGCCGGGGCCGGGGATCAGCCGCGGCCGATGTACGGCATGTTCGTGGCCAGCACCGTCGCGAACTGCACGTTCGCCTCCAGCGGCAGCTCCGCCATGTGCCGCACCGTGCGGCCCACGTCCGCGACGTCCATCACCGGCTCCGCGGCCAGCTCCCCGTTCGCCTGCGGGATGCCGCGCTGCATGACCTCGGTCATGTCGGTCGCCGCGTTGCCGATGTCGATCTGGCCGCAGGCGATCCGGTAGGGGCGGCCGTCCAGGGAGAGCGACTTCGTCAGGCCGGTCAGGGCGTGCTTCGTCGTCGTGTACGCGATCGAGCGCGGGCGCGGCGCGTGCGCCGAGATGGAGCCGTTGTTGATGATCCGGCCGCCCTGCGGGTCCTGCTCCTTCATCTGCCGGAACGCCGCCCGCGCGCACAGGAACGCCCCGTTGAGGTTGACGTCGACGACCTGCCGCCACGCGTCGTAGTCGAGGTCCTCGATGCCCACGCCGCCGGGGCCGAACGTGCCCGCGTTGTTGAAGAGCAGGTCGAGGCGGCCGAAGCGGTCGCGGACGGTGGCGAAGAGGGCCGCCACGGCCTCGGCGTCCGACACGTCCGCGCGGACCACCAGGGAGTCCGTCCCCGGGGCGAGGCCCGCCGTCTCCTCCAGGGTCTCCGTGCGGCGGCCCGCGAGCGCCACCCGCCAGCCCGCGCGCAGCAGTTCCAGGGCGACGGCCCGGCCGATGCCGGAGCCCGCGCCGGTGACGACGGCGGCGCGCGCGGTGGTGTCCGTTGTCGAAGCGTTCATGAGGCCGCAGCGTACGGGTCGGCCGGCCATGCGGAGATCACCGCTCCGCCATGTGGCTGTTGTGTACGCGACAGCAGTACGTCGTCCCGGGCCACTCCAATAACGCTTCATGCCCCGCATACCGCAGCACGCCCCCGAACTCCGCGTCGCCGCCCAGCACTTGGGCCGCAGACGTTTCCTCACGGTGACCGGCGCCGCCGCCGCGCTCGCCTTCGCGACCAACCTGCCGACCGCCGGTACCGCGGCCGCCGCCGAGCTGGACGCCCGGAAGATCAAGAGCGACCCGTTCACGCTGGGCGTCGCCTCCGGCGACCCGCTGCCCGACTCCGTCCTGTTGTGGACCCGCCTCGCCCCGTCCCCGTTCGAGGCCGACAGCGGACTGCCCGCCGCCCGCGTCGACGTCCAGTGGGAGCTCGCCCACGACGAGCGGTTCCGGCGCGTGGTGCGGCGCGGCACCGCCACCGCGCACCCCGAGTACCACCACACCGTGCACGTCGAGGTCGACAAGCTGGCCGCCGGGCGCGTGTACTACTACCGCTTCCGCGTGGGCAGTTGGGTCAGCGGGACCGGCCGCACCCGCACCGCGCCCGCCACGGCCGCCAAGGCCTCCGCGCTCACCCTCGCCGCCGTGTCCTGCCAGGCGTACCACGACGGCTACTACACCGCGTACCAGCACCTCGCCCAGGACGACGTCGACGTCGTGTTCCACCTCGGCGACTACCTGTACGAGTACGCCGTGACCTCCGTCGGCGGCGCCCGGAACTACACCGACCGCGTACTGCCCGACGTCTTCAACCGGGAGACCGTGACGCTGGAGGACTACCGGCTGCGGTACGCCCTCTACAAGTCCGACCCGGACCTGCGGGCCGCGCACGCCGCGCACCCCTTCGTCGTCACCTGGGACGACCACGAGACCGAGAACAACTACGCGGGCGACACCGACGAGAACGGCAACCCGCCCGAGGAGTTCCTGCTGCGCCGCGCCTCCGCGTACCGCGCGTACTGGGAGAACCAGCCGCTGCGCCGCCCGCAGGTGCCGAGCGGCCCCGACATGAAGCTGTACCGGCGCCTGCACTGGGGCCGGCTCGCCCAGTTCGACATCCTCGACACCCGCCAGTACCGCACCGACCAGGCCAACGGTGACGGCTGGAAGACGCCGACGCCCGAGTCCGAGGCCGCCTCGCAGACACTGCCCGGCTTCACGCAGGAGCGCTGGCTCACCAACGGCTGGCGCGACTCGAAGGCCCTGTGGAACGTCGTCCCGCAGCAGGTCACCTTCTCCCGCCGCAACAGCCCGACCGCGGGCAACACCACGCTGTCCATGGACTCCTGGGACGGCTACCCGGCCTCCCGCGAGCGCATCCTCAAGGGCGCCGACGCCGCCCGCGTCGAGAACCTGATGGTCCTCACCGGCGACGTCCACGTCTCGTACGCCATGGACATCAAGCGGGACGCCGCCGACCCGGACTCGCGCACCGTCGGCACCGAGATCGTCACGACCTCGATCACCAGCGGCAAGGACGGCTCCGCGAAGCCGTCCAACTGGGCCGGCTACCTCGCCCGCAACCCGCACATGAAGCACTACAACGGCCAGCGCGGTTACGTGACCGTGGAGCTGGGCCAGGACGCGGCCCGCGCCGACTTCAAGACGGTGTCCGCGGTGACCACGCCCGGAGCGGGCCTCACCACGGCGGCCTCGTTCGTGACGGCCGCCGGGGAGCCGGGCCTCAAGCCCGCGTAGGGGCCGTCAGTCCTCGCCGGGATAGCGGACGCCGACCCGTTCCCTGACGGTGTCGAGCGTCCGCATCACGGCGAGCGAACCCTCCAGCGGCACCAGCGGCGACTCCGTGTCGCCCGCCCGGATCCGCCGCATCACCTCGATCGCCTCGTGCCGCATCGAATCGTGCGGACCGTCCTCGGGCGCCGCCGTGAACTCCTCCGGGTCCCGCCCGTCGCGGTGCAGCACGAACCGCTCCGGGGAGAAGAACCCGGACGGGATGTCGATCCGCCCCGCCGAGCCGGTGACCGAGGCGGTCACGCCCGTACCGGCGTTCAGCGCGCAGTGCAGCAGCGCGTGGGCGCCGCTGTCCCACGACAGCAGCATCCCGGTCTGGAGGTCGACGCCCTCCTCGGACAGCTGCGCCGACGCCGCCACCCCGGACGGCTCCCCGAGCAGCAGGTGCGCGAACGACACCGGGTACACCCCGAGGTCCAGCAGCGCGCCGCCGCCCTGCGCGGGGTCACGCAACCGGTGCGCGGGCGGGAACGGGCCCGCGAGCCCGAAGTCGGCCTGCACCGTGCGCACCTCACCGATCGCCCCGTCGTCGACCAGCGCCTTCATCCGCCGCACCAGCGGATTGCAGTACATCCACATGGCCTCCATCAGGAACACGCCCCGCGAGCGGGCCAGCGTCACCAGCTCCGCCGCCTCCCGCGCGTTCAGCGTGAACGCCTTCTCGCACAGCACCGCACGCCCGGCCTCCAGGCACAGCCCGGCCGCCTCCCGGTGCGCGGCGTGCGGCGTCGCGACGTACACCACGTCCACATCGTCGTCCGCCGCGAGCGAGGCCCAGTCGCCGTACGCCCGCTCGATCCCGAACCGCTCGGCGAAGGCCTTCGCCGAGGTCTCCTTCCGCGAGGCCACCGCGACGACCTCCGCGTCCGGCAGATCGAGCAGATCGGCCGTGAACGACGCGGCGATACCGCCCGTCGCGAGAATTCCCCAGCGCACCCGCTCTGCCATCGTGCCCCACCCACTCCAGATATTGGTCTCGACCGCTCCGCCGAGCTGAGAGCATAGGGAATCGCACATGTGGCCGGGGAGAGACGAAGGGAAACGAGGGGCGGCGGAATGAAGGAAAGCGGATGTTCCACCGGGAGCACCACGGGGGAGGACGCGACCGGTGAGGTCCTCGGCGCCGCGCCAACTCCCGTACCCAAGGCGGCAGTCGGTGCCGGAGCGGGCCTGCTCGTCACCTTCCTCCTCGGCGGTCTGACCGCCGTACCGCCGCTTTCGATGGACATGTACCTCCCGGCGCTGCCGGAGGTCACCGGTTCCCTGGGCACCTCGGCCGCCACCGCCCAGCTCACCCTCACCGCCTGCCTGACCGGCATGGCGCTCGGGCAGCTGGTCGTTGGTCCGATGAGCGACAAGTGGGGCCGCCGCAGGCCGCTCGTCATCGGCCTGATCGTCTACGTCGTCGCCACCGCGATCTGCGCGTTCGCCCCGAACGCCGCCCTGCTCATCGCCTTCCGGCTCCTCCAGGGCCTCGCCGGCTCGGCGGGCATCGTGATCGCGCGCGCCGTCGCCCGCGACCTCTACGACGGGGTCGCGATGGCGAGGTTCTTCTCCTCGCTCATGCTGATCTCCGGCATCGCCCCGATCGTGGCGCCGCTCATCGGCGGCCAGGTCCTGCGGTTCACCGACTGGCGCGGCGTCTTCGTCGTGCTCACCGTCATCGGCGTCGCGCTCACCGCCGTCGTGTGGAAGTACCTGCCCGAGACCCTCGCGCCCGAGCGGCGGCACGGCGGCGGCACCGGGGAGGCGCTGCGCACGATGCGCGGCCTGCTCGCCGACCGCGCGTTCCTCGGCTACACGGTGGTCGGCGGCTTCGCGTTCGCCGCGCTCTTCGCGTACGTGAGCGCCAGCCCGTTCGTCATCCAGGAGATCTACGGAGCGTCCCCGCAGACGTTCAGCCTCCTCTTCGGCCTCAACTCGATCGGCCTGATCGCCGTCGGCCAGCTCAATGGCAAGGTGCTCGTCGGCCGCGTCAACCTCGACAAGGTGCTCGCCGTCGGCCTCACGCTGGTGATCCTGTCCGCCACGTTCCTGCTGCTCGCCGCGACCGGTGTCCTCGGCGACCCCGAGGAACTGGGCCTCGCCCCCGTGGCCGCCGGCCTCTTTGTCCTCATGGCGTCGATGGCCCTGACCACGCCCAACACCAACGCCCTCGCCCTCATGCGCACCCCGCACGCGGCGGGCTCCGCCTCCGCCCTGCTCGGCACCGCCTCGTTCCTCGTCGGCGCGATCGCCTCGCCGCTCGTGGGCATCGCGGGCGAGCACACGGCGGTCCCGATGGCCCTGGTGCAGCTCGTCAGCGGGCTCATCGCGGCGCTCGCCTTCGTGACGCTCTGCCGCCCCTGGCGGCAGCGCCCGGCGGGGGAGGTGGCTGCGCGCTGAACTCCCCACGACTGCGCCACGGCACCCCCGAGCGGGCGGGACTCGACGCGGCACAGCTCGCGGAGCTGGTCCGCGAGGTCCGCGTGCTGCCCGAGGGGCCGAGACCCTGGTGCGCCGGAGTCGTCCTGCTCGCCGGGCGCGGCCCGGTGATCGCGGCGGAGGCCGCCTGCGGCTGGGCGGTGCGCTACGCGTCGTACGACGAGACGACCGACACCGGCGTCGAACTCCCGCCCGGCGCCCGCGTCCCCATGACCGCGAACACCGCCTTCGACCTCGCCTCCCTCACCAAACTCTTCACCTCCATCGCCGCCGTGCAGCAGATCGAGCGCGGCCGGCTCGGCATCGACGCGAAGGTCGGCGCCTACGTCCCCGAGTTCAAGGCCGCCGCCCGGCACGGCATCACCATCCGCGCACTCCTCACCCACACCTCGGGCCTGCGCCCCGAACTCCCGCTGTACGACGCCCCGGACACCGCCTCCCGCCTGGAGCTGCTGCGCGCCGAGGCGCCCTCCTCGCGGCCCGGCGACTACCTCTACTCCGACCTGAACATGCTGCTCCTCCAGCAGGTCCTGGAGCGCGTCACGGCCCGCCCCCTCGACGTCCTGATCCGCGAGGGCATCACCCGCCCCCTCGGCATGTCCGCCACCTCCTACGGGCCCCGCCCCGACGCCGCCGCCACCGAGGACCAGCGCCGCCCCTGGGGCAAGGCCGACCGGGGCATGCTGCGCGGCGAGGCGCACGACGAGAACGCGTGGGCGCTCGGCGGGGTCGCGGGACACGCGGGCCTGTTCGCCACGGCCCACGACCTGGCGGTGCTGTGCCGCACCCTGCTCGCCGGCGGCTCCTACGGCACGGCCCGGATCCTCGGCCCCGACTTCGTCGACCTGATGCTGACGCCGCCGGGCCTCGGCTTCCGGCTCGACCAGTCGTGGTTCATGGGCGAGCTGGCGGGGCGCGGCGCGGCGGGCCACACCGGCTTCACGGGCACGTCCCTGGTGATCGACCCGGCCACGGACACGTTCCTCGTCCTCCTCGCGAACACCGTGCACCCGCGCCGCCGGGGCCCGGCCAACGGGCCGCGTGTGGCGGCCGGGACCCGGTTGGCGCGGGCCGTGATCTGAGGCCTTCGTAGAATCGTGGGGTGAACGCCCCCCTCCAGTCGTCCTCCGACACCCTCCGCACGGCCCTCGCCGGGCTCCTCGACGGCCTCCCGCCCACGCAGGCGGCCAAGGCCGTCGACCGGCTCATCGCCAACTACCGGGGCACCACCCCGACCGACGCCCCGATCCTGCGGGAGCGGGCGGACGTCGTGGCGTACGCGGCGTACCGCATGCCGGCCACGTTCGAGGCGGTGCGCTCCGCGCTCGACGCGCTGGCCGACGTGGCGGACTGGAAGCCCGCCGACCACCTCGACATCGGGGGCGGCACCGGGGCCGCCGTGTGGGCGGCGCGCGACGTGTGGCCGGGGGAGCGGCCCACCACCGTCGTCGACTGGTCGCAGCCCGCGCTCGACCTCGGCCGTGAACTGGCCGCCTCCGAGCCGGAGTTGGTGCGGTGCGTGCGGTGGGAGCGGGGGCGGATCGGCGTGGGTGGGACGCCCGGGGCGGACCTCGTGACGGTCTCCTACGTGCTGAAGGAGCTGACCGAGTCCGACCGCGCGGCCGTGGTCGACGCGGCGGTGGGCTCCGCCACGGGGGCCGTCGTGATCATCGAGCCGGGCACGCCGGACGGGTACGCGCGCGTCATCGAGGCCCGCGAGCGGCTCGTCGCCGCCGGGTTCCACGTCGCCGCGCCCTGCCCGCACAGCGGGGCGTGCCCCATCGTGCCGGGCACGGACTGGTGCCACTTCTCGGCGCGGGTCGCGCGCTCCTCGCTCCACCGCCAGGTCAAGGGCGGGTCGCTGGCGTACGAGGACGAGAAGTTCGCCTACGTCGCCGCGACCCGGTTCCCCGTGACGCCGGCGCCCGCGCGGGTCGTGCGCAAGCCGCAGATTCGTAAGGGGCAGGTGTTGCTCGACCTCTGCGAAGCGGCTGGTCGCCTGGACCGGGTCACGGTGACGAAGCGGCACGGTGCGGCGTACCGCGAGGCCCGCAAGACGGACTGGGGCGCCCCGTTCACGCCCCCGTCCGGCCCTTCAAGCCCGTCTGGCGGGTGACCCTTTTCAGCCCCTCCGGCCATCCCCTCAAGCCCTTCCGGTCAACCATCAAGCCCCTCCGGTCAACCCTCAAGCCCCTCCGGCGATTGAGGAGCGGGGTCCGGGGCGGAGCCCCGGGGTTCGGCCCGGGAGCCGCCTGCTCAATCGCCGCAGGGGCTTAAAGGCCTGCTCAAACGCCGCAGGGGCTTGATGGGGTCACCCGGCGCCTGGGGCTCAAAAGGCCTGCTCAATCGCCGCAGGGGCTTGGATGGCCCACCCGTGGCAGGGGGGAGGGCCCACCCGTCGTGAGGGTGCGGAGGAAGGGGTCAGGGGCGGAGCTCCAGGGTGCAGCACTTGACGCTTCCGCCGCCCTTCAGGAGCTCGCCCAGGTCGAGCCCGACCGGAACGAACCCCCGTTCACGCAGCGCCCCGAACAACCCCACCGCCCCCTGCGGCAGCAGCACATTGCGCCCGTCCGACACCGCGTTCAGGCCGAAGGCCACCGCATCCTCCTCCGAAGCCACCACCGCATCGGGGAACATCCGCCGCAACACCTCCCGGCTCCCCGCCGAGAACGCCCCCGGGTAGTACATGACGGAGTCGTCCGCGTCGTCGAGGACGGCCAGCGCCGTGTCCAGGTGGTAGAAGCGGGGGTCGATCAGGTCGAGGCCGATCACGGGCCGCCCGAAGCACTCCTGCGCCTCCCCGTGCGACAGCGGCGAGGCCCGGAAGCCCCGCCCCGCGAGCACGTAGGACGCGGTGACGGCGAAGTCGCCCTCGCCCTCGTTGACGTGCACCGGCTCGCGCACGTCCGCGTAGCCGTGCGCCCGGAACCACTCCAGGTGCGCCGCGGCCTCCGGCTCCCGCTGCGGATGCGCGAACCGGGCGCCGAGCACCCGCCCGTCCACCACGGTCGCGCCGTTCGCCGCGAACACCATGTCCGGGAGGCCGGGCCGCGGGGCGAGCAGTTCCACGGTGTGGCCGAGCGCGCGGTAGCGGCCGACGAGGTCCTCCCACTGGGCGACCGCGAGCGGCACGTCGACGGGTTTCGCCGGGTCCATCCACGGGTTGATCGAGTAGGTGACCTTGAAGTGTGCCGGTGGGCACATGAGATAGCGCCGGGGTGTGGCGCGACGTTCGACAAGGCGCGGATTACGCAATGAGGGCTCCTCATGACCGCAGGACTGGGTGAAGCCCATGGTGCGGTCGGAGGAGCCCTCGGGGCTGTGAACCGAACGGGTGGTTCACGGCCGGCCCTGATCACGACGCGTCGTGCGTGCCGCGCCTCTCCTGGAGTCGGCGCAGCAGCTCACGCTTCTGCGCCACGGGGTCGACGCCCCCGCCGCCGACGCGCCCGCCGCGGCCGCCGCCGCGCATCGCCTTGCGGGACATGTTGCTGCGGGCGCCGCCGACGCCCAGCATGCCGCCTGCTCCACCTCGGGTCATGGGTGTCCTCCTCGGACGGTGCGACGATACGTATCGTCTCGTTGGGTTGACGTGCTCCACTGTGCGCGAGACGGTCCGTCTTGTCAACCCCGAACAAGACGGACCGTCTCGGCTCGCTCGCTGCTACATTCGAACCATGTCATCCACGTCATCCACGAAGAGCCAGTCGTCGAAGAAGGCCGCCCCCGACGCCGCCCGCCGCAGCGAACGCTCCCGCCGCGCGATCTACGACGCCGCCCTCACCCTCGTGGGAGAGATCGGCTACCCGCGCACCACCATCGAGGGCATCGCCGCCCGCGCCGGTGTCGGCAAGCAGACGATCTACCGATGGTGGGGCTCGAAGGCCGAAGTGCTGATGGAGGCCTTCATCGACCTCGGCGAGCGCAACCAGGAGGCGGCCGCCGAGAACCACCCGGACTACCCGCTCGACTTCGACGCCCTGCCCGACACCGGCGACATCGAGGCCGACCTCAAGCTGGTGCTGCGCGCCACCGTCGACGAGCTCAAGGACCCCCGCTTCGAGGCCCCGGCCCGCGCCCTCGCCGCAGAAGGACTCGCCAACCGGGACTTCGCCGAGGACTTCGTCGCCAAACTCCTCATGCCCGGCCTCGACCTGTACGCCGCCAGGCTGCGCGCCGCGCAGGAGGCCGGCCAGGTCCGCGCCGAGGTCGACCCGGTCGTCGCCCGCGACCTGTTCTCCGGACCGCTCGCCCAGCGCTGGCTCCAGAACACCGGCCCGCTCGACCACGCGTACGCGGACACGATCGTCGAGTACGCCCTCTACGGAATCGGCGGCCGCCGCCCCTGAGAACCGGCCCCGCGCGCCCTCACCCACCCCGGATGTGGACTGTGGCCACCCGAGGAGCAGGATGGTGGGACACTTTTGGTCCAAGGTTCATCCGGACTCGGCCGACAGCGACGGCTTGACGGCGATGGTGAGGGGATTGATGGGCACGGAGCAGGGCCGCCTATTCGGCGGGCACGGCGGTACGGCGGGGCGCGAGGGGGGCGGCCTGATCTCACGGTGGCTGCGGGCCGCGCGAGGCCCGAAGGACACCGGGGCACCCGACGCGGACCGTGAGGACCTGCTGCTCGCCGCTGCCGCCGCCGGGCTGCCGCTGGCCCCGGCCGCGTACCCCGCCGACTACCGGTGCTCCTGCAACCGCGTGGGCTGTCCGACGCCCGGCAGGCACCCCGTCTCCTTCGCCTGGCAGACCCAGTCCACGACGGACCGTTCGCAGATCGAGCGCTGGGCGAGGCACCAGCCGCAGGCCAACTTCATCACCGCGACGGGCATGGTCCACGACGTGCTCGACGTCCCGCTGGAGGCCGGGCACGAGGCGCTGGAGCGGCTGCTGGCCTCCGGCGTCGAGGTCGGCCCCGTCGCCGAGTCCGGCGGCGACCGCATGCTGTTCTTCACGGCCACGCGCGGGACGCCGGACGAGGAGGACGAGTGGTGGCCGTGCGAGCTGGACTGCCATCCCGAGACCATGGACGAGCACCCCGGTCTGCGCTGGCACTGCCGCGGCTCGTACGTGCTGGTGCCGCCGGCCCGGCTGCCGGGTGAGCGGTCCGTGACCTGGATCCGCGGCCCCGAGCACCCCCTCCCGGACCCGCTCACCCTCCTCGAATCCCTCACGGACGCCTGCGCCCGCTACGTGGGCGCCGAACCCGACTTCACCTCCGCCTGGCCGTAACCCATTCAAGCCCCTCCGGCGATTGAGGAGCGGGGTCCGGGGCAGCGCCCCGCGACCGCGACGACGGACGGGCGGACCCTCAGCTGCCCTCGGCCGTCGTGATCCCCTCGACCCGCGAGACGACGCTGACCTTCTCCGACGCCCCCGGCGGGTCGATCGCCGCCTGCCCCGACACGTACCCGTACATCGCCGACTGCTTCGCGTCGCCCGTCATGAGCGCCTTCACATCCGCCCCGATCGTCGGCAGATTGCTCCCGGGCGACGCGGTCAGCTTCTCGTAGCGGCGCGTCGTGAAGAAGACGAGCGCCCCGCCGTTCGCGGTGCGCAGCGCCACCGGCGCGTAGTCCCCGGAGTTCAGCGGCTCGTCGATGAACTGGATGGCGAGACCGGGCCGCGAGGCCACCTTCTCGCGGGTCGCGCGCCACCGCGTGGTGTGCGGGCCCTCCGCGAACGTCTCGCCACCCTTCTTGAGGTACTGGGTGTACCGCTCGCCGATGTCCTTGGGACGCTGCGCGAGCCCGGACGCGTCCGGCTTCACCGCCTCGCCCCAACCGTCCTTGTCCGTCTTGAACTTGGGCACGGTGCCGTTGCGCAGCAGCGACAGGTACGACACCGCCCACGGCGCCTTCTCGGTGTTGTGGGTGAAGACCATGACCCAGCGGTAGCCGGGGACCCGGCTGTTGGCCGAGTCGGTAACGAACCAGCGCGGCCAGCCCGCCTTCTTCGGCACCGTGATCCGCGTATCGGTGAGCTTCAGCGGCGCGTGCTTCGGGTTGCCGTCCGGGTGGAGGGCGCGGCCCGCCTTCATCTTGGCGGCGTCGATCGCGCCGAGCGCCCCGGTGACGTACTTCGCGTCGGCCTCCCGGTCGTACGTCTCGTCCGCCTTGTTGTAGGCGTCGACGAAGGTGTCGAGGGCGCGCGCCGCCTGCGCCTTCGTGGTCGTCGGGACGATCTCCAGCTCACCGTGCACGGTCACACAGCCGCTCGCGGTGAGGGACAGCACGACCGCGGCGGCAGCCGCCGCGACGGGCCGGCCGAACCTGTTCCTGGCCTCGCTCATGACGTTCGTTTCACCTTCCGCTCCCCGCGCCCCTTCGGGCCCGAACCCTACCGGGAAGAAGAGGCACGCACTGCCGCGACCCTGCGGGAGAACAGTCCGGGCGGCGCGAGGAACAGGGCGAGGGTGGGGACAAGGTAGACGAACCAGACGGTGACCTGGAGGACCGTCGGATCGGGCTGGAAGTTGAAGACGCCCTTGAGCAGCGTGCCGAGCCAGCCGTCGGGCGCGATCGTGGAACTGACGTCGAAGGCCAGGTCGTTCAGACCGCCGACGAAGCCGGCCTCCTGGAGGTCGTGGACGCCGTACGCGAGGACGCCCGCCGCCACGACGACCAGCATGCCGCCGGTCCACGTGAAGAACCTCGCCAGGTTGATGCGCAGCGCGCCCCGGTAGAACAGCCAGCCGAGGACCACCGCGGTGGCGAGCCCGAGGAGCGCGCCGAACACCGGGTCCGTGGTGCCGTTGCTGGTGGCGTGCACGGCCGTCCATACGAAGAGGGAGGTCTCAAGGCCTTCCCTGCCGACGGCCAGGAACGCGGTCACGACCAGCGCCGCCGTGCCCATCCGGAGCGCGCTGTCCAGCTTCCCGTGCAGCTCCGCCTTCAGGTGCCGGGCGGTGCGCCGCATCCAGAACACCATCCACGTCACCAGGCCCACCGCGATGATCGACAGCGAACCGCCGAGCGCCTCCTGCGCCTGGAACGTCAACTCCTGCGAGCCGAACTCCAGGCCCGCCCCGAACCCGAGCGACACCAGGACGGCGACACCGATCCCGGCCCACACCGGCTTCAGCGCGTCCCGCCGCTCCGTCTTCACCAGGTACGCGACGAGGATGCACACGATGAGGCTGGCCTCCAGGCCCTCACGCAGCCCGATCAGATAGTTCGCGAACATCGTGGCTCACGCCCCCTTCTGCTTCTGCTCGAAGAGGCCGCGGCCCCACCAGTCCTTCTCGTCCCGCACCCCGGGCGGCACCGCGAACACCGCCGAACCGACGTGCTGGATGTACTCGTTGAGCGCGTCCGTCGCGAGGCTGCGCTGCACCGGGACGAACCCCGTGCGCACGTCCTTCTGGTACGCGAGGAAGAACAGCCCCGCGTCGAGCCGGCCGAGCCCGTCGGTGCCGTCGGTGAACGAGTAGCCGCGGCGCAGCAGCGTCGCCCCGTGGTTGGAGTCGGGGTGCGCGAGCCGCACGTGGGCGTCCGGCTTCATCGCCTTCAGGAACGGCTCGTCGCGCTCCTTCGCCTTGCCCACGGGCGCGCCCTCGCCCTTGTCCCGGCCGAACACGTCCTCCTGCTCCTGGAGCGACGTACGGTCCCAGGTCTCGATGTTCATCCGGATCCGGCGGGCGACGAGGTACGAGCCGCCCCTCATCCACCCGGCGTCCGCGGCGTCCACCCACACGTGCCGGTCGAGGCGGTCCTGCTCGGTGCCCGCGATGTTGCGGGTGCCGTCCTTGAAGCCCATGAGGTTACGAGGGGTCTGCGCGTCCGGCGTCGTCGACGACGTCTTGCCGAAGCCGAGCTGCGACCAGCGGATGGCGACCTTGCCCATGCCGATGCGGGCGAGGTTGCGGATGGCGTGCACCGCGACCTGCGGGTCGTCGGCGCAGGCCTGGACGCACAGGTCGCCGCCGCTGCGGGTCTTCTCCAGGTTCTCGCCGGGGAACTTCGGCAGGTCGACGAGCGCCTCGGGCCGCCGGTCCGCGATGCCGAGGGCCCTGCCGTGCTCCTCGAAGAGGGACGGGCCGAAGCCGATCGTCAGCGTGAGCCGGGACGGCTTGAGGCCGAGCGCCTCCCCGGTGTCGTCCGGCGGCGCCTCGACGAGCCCGCCGTACGCGCCCTCGCCGACGGTGTGCCCCTCGGTCATCCGGGCCGCCGCCCGCGTCCAGTCCTTCAGCAACCGCACGAACTCGGCCCGGTCGTCCGTCTTCACGTCGAACGCGGCGAAGTGCAGCCGGTCCTGCACGGCCGTGGCGATCCCGGCCTGGTGCGCCCCGTGGAAGGGCACCGCGCCGCCCGCGTCACCGGCGGGCCGCATCGCCGCGCCGTCGTCACCGGACCCGGCCAGGGCGACGGCGCCGCCCGCGGCCGCGGCGCCGAGCGCGAGCCCGGCACCGCCGACGGTGAGCAGTGAACGACGGGAGGGGGAAGGGGAGTTGTCCGTCATGGCAGGTCTCCTGTGGTGCTCGCGCTCGCGTTACCCGACGACGGCCGCGGCCAGCTTCGACAGCGGCTCGGCGAGCGCGTTGACGGCGTCGGACAGTTCCTTCTGGTCCGCCTTGCCGACCTTGTCGTAGGAGGTGAACGCGTAACCGCTCTTGTCCTCGCGGTACTTGTCGAGCAGCTCGTCCAGCGCGGCGAACTGCTTGTCGAGCTCCTTGGTGAGCGCCGCGTCGTTCTCCGAGGCGACCGGCTTCAGCAGCGCGTACGCCTTCTCGGCGCCCTCGACGTTGGCCTTGAAGTCGACGAGGTCGGTGTGCGAGTAGCGCTCCTCCTCGCCGGTGACCTTGCCGGTGGCGACCTCGTCGAGGAGTTCCTTGGCGCCGTTGGCCATCGAGGTGGGCGTGATCTCGGCCTTGCCGACCCGCTGCTGCCAGTCCTTGAGGTCCTTGTCGAGCCGGTCGGCGAGTGCCTTCTCCTCCTCACCGAGCTTCTTGTCCTTCCACAACGCCTTCTCCAGGCGGTGCCAGTCGGTCCACTTCTGGCCCTCTTCGAGACCGTCGGCCCGTACGTCGACCTTCGGGTCGATGTCGCCGAAGGACTCGGCGACCGGCTCGGTGCGCTCCCAGCCGATGCGGGAGAGCGCGTACGCCTTCTTCGCGGCGTCCAGGTCGCCGTCGCGGACCGCGTCCGTGAAGGTCCTCACCTTCGGCAGCGTCTCGTCGGCCTGGGTCTGCGCGTACGCGCGGTAGGAGGCGACCACCTTGTCCAGGCGCGGGTCGCGCTTCGCGGCCCGCCCGCCGGTCGCCGTCACGTCCTGGCGGTGGCCCTTGCCCTTCATGCCGGGGATGCAGGCGATGCGGTAGTCGCCGCTCTTCACCTCGGCGGTGAGGCTGTGCCGGGTGCCGGGGCCTATGTTCTCGCGTTCGGAGACGATCCGGTCGTCCGGGAAGAGGATCTCCACCTCGGTGACCCGCGACCCCTTGTTCTCGACCGCCAACTCGACGTGTCCCGCGGGGAACCGGGTCTTCGACACCGTGCAGCTGTCGTCGTCGGCGGTCACTTCGATGGCACCGGAACCGGCGCTCTTGGCGTCGCTCTTCTCGGTGCAGCCCGTGACGGCGGTCAGGGCGGCCACCGCGGCGACGGCGGTGGAAAGGGTGAGTCGGGCGGCGCGCATGCGGGCTCCAGGAGTACAGCCGTAGGCACAGGTGGTGCACAGGTTCGACTAAGGCGGGCCTAACTTATATGAGGCTTACCTCAGTGCCGCCCATGGAGAAGTCAGGCCCCGGTCAAGGGCTGGTCAAGCGGTGCGGTGCGCGTGGTTGACTGCCGACATGAACGACTACGACGTGGTGCGCGTCTTCTGTGCCCCCGACGGCCGGTACGGCAATGAGCTCGGCGTCGTCCGCGACGGCTCCCGGATCCCCGGCCGGGACGAGCGGCAGGCCTTCGCCGCGAAGCTGGGCTTCAGCGAGACCGTGTTCGTCGACGACCCCGAGCGCGGTGTCATCGACATCTACACGCCGAGCGCGCGGCTGCCGTTCGCCGGGCACCCGTGCGTCGGCACGGCCTGGCTGCTCGACGTCCCCGAGCTCGTGGTGCCCGCGGGGGTCGTCACGGCGCGCGCGGACGGCGAGTTCACGTGGATCGCTGCGCGGGCCGAGTGGGCGCCGGGGCGGACGCTGCGGCAGTACGGGTCGGCGGCCGAGGTGGACGCGCTGCCGGTTCCTCCGGAGGGGGAGTGGATCTACGCGTGGGCGTGGGAGGACGAGGCCGCGGGGCGGGTGCGGGCGCGGGCGTTTCCCGGGCGGGGGGACGGGATCGTGGAGGACGAGGCGACCGGGGCGGCGGCGTTGGTGCTCACCGCGTACCTCGACCGCGCGCTCAACATCCGCCAGGGGCGCGGCTCCCAGATCCTCACGGCCCCCCAACCGGACGGCCTCATCGAAATCGGCGGCCGCCCCCACCTCACCACGTGACCCGTACCGGAGACCGTGGCCCCGCCCCCGGCCCCGCTCCTCAATCGCCGGAGAGGCTGAACAACCCGGGGCTCCGCCCCGCACCCCGCTCCTCAATCGCCGGAGGGGCTCGATCGTGCCCGGCCCCTTCAAGCCCCTGCGGCGATTGAGCAGGTTTTTTAGAGCCCCTCCGGCGATTGAGGAGGCCTCTCAAGCCCCTGCGGCGATTGAGCAGCGGGGTCCGGGGCGGAGCCCCGGGGGTTAGGCGGCGGAGCGGAATTCTTCGCCGAGGGCTCGGAAGACCCCCGTGTTCAGGGCGAACGCCGCCTTGCACTCCGCGACAACCCTCTGCTTCTCCAACTCGTCCACCGCAATCCCATCCAAAAGCTCCCGGTACCGCCGCTTGAACGCCGCCGGATTCCCCACGCCCTCGAAGACGTAGAACCGCACCCCGTCCCCCTTGCGCGCGAACCCCCACGTCTTCTCCGCCCGGTCCCGAATGATCTGCCCACCGGACAGGTCCCCCAGGTAACGGGTGTAGTGGTGCGCCACGTACCCCGCCGGCCAGGCCACCGCACACTCCTCGACCCGCGCCGCATACGCCGCGGTCTGCGGCAGCGCCGACACCGTCTCCCGCCACCCCGCACCCCGCAGATGCGCCAGGTCCCGCTCCAGCTCCGGCACCCGCGCCAGCTCCGGCTGGATGAACGGACCCGCGACCGGGTCCTCGGCGAGCCGCTCCGCGGAGCCCTCAAGTGCCCTGTAGACGAACCACAGTTGCTCCGTGTACCGCGCGTACGCCTCCACCCCCAGCGCCCCGCCGAGCAGGTCGCTCATGAACGTCGACGTCTCCGCCTCGGTGTGCTGCTCGTGCGAGGCGGTGCGGATCAGGGTGGAGAACGGGGTGTCCATGAGGCCTCCGCCGAAGAGATTAATTAGGTTAGGCTTGCCTAAGATAACAGCTTTCCCGACATCCTGTCGGTAAAAACCTACCCGGTTTTCCGATCAAGGGAACACAAACGGAGGAGCCCGCCCCAGCAGGGGCGGGCTCCTCCGTGCGCGAGGCGTCGGCTACGGCAGCGTGAGGATCTCCGCGCCGGTCTCCGTGACCACGAGCGTGTGCTCGAACTGGGCCGTCCGCTTGCGGTCCTTGGTGACCACGGTCCAGCCGTCCTCCCACATGTCGTACTCGTACGTGCCGAGCGTCAGCATCGGCTCGATCGTGAACGTCATGCCGGGCTGGATCACGGTCGTCGCGTGCGGGGAGTCGTAGTGCGGGATGATCAGGCCGCTGTGGAACGACGAGTTGATGCCGTGCCCGGTGAAGTCCCGTACGACGCCGTACCCGAAGCGCTTGGCGTACGACTCGATGACCCGCCCGATGATGTTGATCTGGCGCCCCGGCTTCACGGCCTTGATCGCGCGGTCGAGCGACTCGCGGGTCCGCTCGACGAGCAGCCGCGACTCCTCGTCGACGTCACCCACCAGGTACGTGGCGTTGTTGTCGCCGTGCACCCCGCCGATGTACGCCGTGACGTCGAGGTTGATGATGTCGCCGTCGCGCAGCACCGTGGAGTCCGGGATGCCGTGGCAGATCACTTCGTTGACGCTCGTGCACAGCGACTTCTGGAAGCCGCGGTAGCCGAGCGTCGACGGGTACGCGCCGTGGTCGCACATGTACTCGTGCGCGATGCGGTCCAGCTCGTCCGTGGTGACGCCCGGCGCGATCGCCTTCGCCGCCTCCGCCATCGCCCGCGCGGCGATCCGCCCGGCGACCCGCATCGCCTCGACGGTCTCCGGGGTCTGCACCTCCGGGCCCTTGTACGGGGTCGGCGCGGGCTTGCCGACGTACTCGGGGCGCCGGATGTTCCCGGGCACGGCGCGCATGGGGGTGATCTCCCCGGGAACGAGCAGGGTGGGCGACGTTTGCGACTGGCCAGACATGCCAGCGAGTGTAACGAGCGCGCGTAGGGGAGCATGGCCGAGAGGAGAGGAGCCGCTGTGGCACTGTTCAAGAAGCGCACGGTCGGAAAGCCGGGCGAGTGGTACTACTGCCTGGAGCACAAGAAGGTCGAAGAGGGCCCCGAGTGCCCCAACAAGGACCGTTTCGGCCCCTACGCCTCCCGCGAAGAGGCCCAGCACGCCATGGAAACGGCCCGCGAACGCAACCTCGAATGGGACACCGACCCGAAGTGGAACCGAGAGCCCCGCTCCGACGACTAACCCACCTCAAGCCCCTCCGGCGATTGAGGAGGTCTTTGAAGCCCCTGCGGCGATTGAGCAGCGGGGTCCGGGGCGGAGCCCCGTGCGGGTCACCGTGAGGTCACCAGCGGGCCGGCGGCGGTGAGGTCAGAAGATCCGCGAGCCGGGACAGCCGGTCCCGGAACCCCCGCCGCCCCCGCGGAGCACTCACCGCGTTCTCCCCGGCCGCCGCACTCACCAAATGCTGCACCGTGTCCAGATCGAGATCGGTCTCCCGGGGCACACTCAGCCCGTCGTGCGCCAGCGCATGCAGATCCGACCCCCCGCCGGAGGCCCCCGCGTCGAGCGCCAGCACCGTCGCCCCCGCCCGCCGCGCCCCGTGCACCCGCTCCAGCAGCGCCGCCCCCGCCGCGTCCGGCGCCACCACGAGCAATGTCTCGCCCCGCCGCGCCGCCTCGAGCCGCCCGAGCCCGACCGCCAGATGCGCGGGATCGCCGGGCCGCGCCGCGTGCCGCACCAGGGTGGGCGCCAGCTCGGGCGTCCCCGACCAGGCCGCCTCGTCGACCAGGTGCGCCGCCAGATGCCACGGCTCGTAACTCGGCGTCCCCACCAGCAGCAGCCCGCCCCCGTGCGCGGCCACCGAGGACCGCAGCGCCCCGGCGAAACGACGCGTGGCGGCAGGCCACTCGGTCCCGGCGAGCACCTCGCGCAGCAGTGCCACTCGTACGGCGTCCATGGGGCGCATGGTGCCTCACGTGACCCGCCCGTTCGCCCGGTTCACGGCAAGACCGCCCGTTCGGGGCACACCCAGAACCTTCCCTGGGACGCTCAACTCCGCCACGGTAAGCCGGAGTTCACGCGAAGTTACCTTTGCCGGGAAGCATGGTGCGCATGCCCGCCACTTCCGCACGCCCCGAGCCCCCGCAGGCCTCCGTCCCGTTCCGCGCGGGGGAGGACGGCTACGCGAGCTTCCGCATCCCCGCCGCCGTGACCGCGCACGACGGGACGCTCCTCGCCTTCTGCGAGGGCCGCCGCGACTCCCGCGAGGACTACGGCGACATCGACATCGTGCTGCGCCGCTCCACCGACGGCGGCCGCACGTGGGGCCCGCTCCAGGCCGCCGTCGCCCACGGCGACGACCTCGCGGGCAACCCCGCCCCCGTCGCGCTCGCCTCCGGCCGCGTCCTGCTCGTCCACGTCCGCAACGCCGCCGCCGCGACCGAGGACGCCATCCGCCGCGGCCGGGTCTCCGCCGCCGACGGCCGCCGCGTCTGGGTCACGCACAGCGACGACCACGGCCTCACCTGGGCGCCGGGCCGGGACGTCACCGCCACCACGAAGAAGGCGAACTGGCGCTGGTACGCGACCACCCCCGGCCACGCCGTCCTGACCCGCGAGGGCCGCGTCGTCGTCCCCGCCAACCACTCACTGCCGCCCACCGGCACGGACACCGGCACCGAGGGTACGTACAACGGCGGCCACTGCCTGCTCAGCGACGACGACGGCGCGACCTGGCGGATCGGCTACGTCGACGACGGGGCCGCCGCCCCCGACGGCTACATCAACGCCAACGAGACCACCGCCGCCCAACTCCCCGACGGGCGGCTCTACTTCAACACCCGCAACGACTCCCCGGCCCCCGGCACCCGCGCCGACGCCCACTCGGCCGACGGCGGCGAACACCTCGACCCGCCCTTCCGCCCGCAGGCGGGCCTGCCCGGACCCGTCGTCGAGGGGAGCGTCCTGCACCTCGGAGACCCCGACGTCCTGCTGTACTCGGGCC
This sequence comes from Streptomyces sp. BYX5S, assembly GCF_054724165.1. Classification (NCBI taxonomy): domain Bacteria; kingdom Bacillati; phylum Actinomycetota; class Actinomycetes; order Kitasatosporales; family Streptomycetaceae; genus Streptomyces; species Streptomyces sp. BYX5S. The sequence goes on from NZ_CM138829.1 coordinate 1,551,608, forward strand.
CCGCCGACCCCGGCTTCCGCGCCCTGATGACGGTCCGCCGCAGCCTCGACGGCGGTGTGACCTGGCACACGGCCCACACCGTCGACGGACGGCCCGCCGCCTACTCCGACCTGGTACGCGTCGATCAGGACACCGTCGGCCTGCTCTACGAGACCGGGGACTTCTCCGCGTACGGGACGATCACGTTCCGGCGGATCCCGGTGGCGGCGCTCACCGGTCCGTACGCCTGAGTAGGGTCGCCGCATGACCTCTACCGAAAGCAGCCAGAGCAGCAACAGTGGCCAGGGTGGCCAGAAGGCTCCGGCCAAGGACCCCTGGGACCTGCCCGATGTCTCCGGCCTCGTCGTCGGTGTCCTCGGCGGCACCGGCCCGCAGGGCAAGGGCCTCGCCTACCGCCTCGCCCGCGCGGGCCAGAAGGTGATCCTCGGCTCCCGCGCCGCCGAGCGCGCCCGGTCGGCCGCCGAGGAACTCAATCAGCACGGCCTGGGCATCGAGGGCGCCGACAACGCCGAGTGCGCCCGCCGCAGCGACATCGTGATCGTCGCCGTGCCCTGGGACGGCCACGGCGCCACCCTCGAAGCCCTCCGCGAAGACCTCGCGGGCCAGCTCGTCGTCGACTGCGTCAACCCGCTCGGCTTCGACAAGAAGGGCGCGTACGCCCTGAAGCCCGAGGAGGGCAGCGCCGCCGAGCAGGCCGCCGCCCTGCTCCCGGACTCGCGCGTCACCGCCGCCTTCCACCACCTGTCGGCCGTCCTCCTCGCCGACCCCGAGGTCGACGAGATCGACACCGACGTGATGGTCCTCGGCGAGGAGCGCGCCGACGTGGAGATCGTCCAGGCGCTCGCCGGACGCATCGCCGGCATGCGCGGCATCTTCGCGGGCCGGCTGCGCAACGCCCACCAGGTCGAATCGCTCGTCGCCAACCTGATCTCGGTGAACCGCCGCTACAAGGCGCACGCCGGTCTGCGCGTAACCGACGTATAGCCACGTACGGGGTGCCTTCCGGCGCTCGCGGGGCATGGGGGACACTGGTCGGCGTACTACCCGTCGCGCCGCCGTCTGGAGCCGAACCCCCATGCCCCGCATCGCACTGTTCGCACTCGTCGTCTGCGTGCTCGCCGTCGCGGCGGCCGTGGTCTCCTTCGTCGAGGGCAGCTTCCTCGGCATCGTCTGGGTGCTGATCGCGGGCATCACGTCGAACATGACGTGGTTCTACGTCCGCAGGGCGAAGCTGGAGAAGCGGGCCGCGCGGAACGTCACTGCGTGAACGTCGGGATCTCCGGCGTGCCCTGCCAGAACCGGTAGAACTGCTGGCCCCAGTACGTGTCCCACTCGTGGACGCCGAGCACGCCGAGCACCCAGTCGACCGCGTCGAAGAACCACTGGTTGATCTCCGGGATCCACAGCACGGCGAACACCGCGAGCAGCCCGAACGGCGCGAACGGCTCCACCTGCCGCCGCACCTTGTACGACAGCCACGGCTCGATCACGCCGTACCCGTCCAGGCCCGGCACCGGCAGGAAGTTCAGGATCGCCGCCGTCACCTGGAGCAGGGCGAGGAACCCGAGCGCGTACCGGAAGGTGTCCGGCACCCCGTCCAGCGCGTCCAGCCAGAACGGCGCGGTGCACACGACGGCGAACAGCACGTTCGTCAGCGGCCCCACCGCCGAGATCAGACTGTGCTTCCACCGCCCCTGGATCCGCCCGCGCTCGATGAAGACGGCGCCACCGGGAAGACCGATACCACCCATGATCACGAAGATGACCGGCAGCACGATGCTGAGCAGGGCGTGGGTGTACTTCAGCGGGTTCAGCGTCAGGTAGCCCTTCGCGCCGATCGAGATGTCGCCGCTGTGCAGCGCCGTGCGCGCGTGCGCGTACTCGTGCAGACACAGCGAGACGACCCACGCGCCCGTCACGAACAGGAACACGGCGAAGCCCGGCGCGGAGGCGAAGTCCGTCCACACCGCCCACCCGGCCACCGCCGTGATCGCGGCGATGCTGAGGAAGACGGGGCTGATCCTGTTGTCGCCGCGGCGTGCGGTGGCGGTTGTCATGGGGTGGAACTCCCGGGGCTGGCTGGGGCTGACTGACGGTGAACGGCCGGTTGACCGGCCCACCGAAGGTACTCGCTGTCTGCGGGAAACGTGTCGCGATACGGCGGGAGTTCCGGTCGGGCCAGGTGTCCGGCGCGGGTGCGTCCGGGCAGCGGGGAGAATGGACGCGTGCGCTACCGCATCCTCGGCACCACCCAGGCAGTCCACGACGACGGCACGGCCGTCCCGGTCGGTGGGGCGCGGTTGCGTGCCCTGCTCACGGTGCTCGCGCTGCGGGCCGGGCGGGTGGTGCCCCTGTCCCTTCTCGTCGACGAGGTGTGGGGCGACGAGCCGCCCGCGGACGCGGCGGGGGCGTTGCAGGCGCTGGTCGGGCGGCTGCGCAGGGCGTTGGGGGCGGAGACGGTCGCCTCGGCGGAGGGCGGCTACCGGCTGGCCGCCACCGCCGACGACGTCGACCTGTTCCGGTTCGAGCGGCTGACCGGGGACGGGGTGCGGGCCCTCGCGGACGGGGACGCGGGCAAGGCGCTCCACCTCCTCGACGACGCGCTCGCGCTGTGGCGTGGGCCGGTGCTCGCCGATCTTCCCGATCGGGGGGTGGAGGCGGTGCGGTGGGACGCGCGGTGGCTGGACGCGCGGCGGGCGCGGCTTGCCGCGTATCTGGAACTCGACCGTGCGTCGGAGGCGCTGCCGGAGCTGACGTCCCTGTGTGAGGTGCATCCGTTGGATGAGCCGTTGCAGGTGTTGCGGTTGAGGGCGTTGCGGGGTGCGGGGCGGGGGGCGGAGGCGTTGGTGGCGTACGAGGGGGTGCGGCGGGGGTTGGCGGATGCGCTTGGGGTGGACCCCGGGCCGGAACTTCTTGCGCTGCACCAGGAGTTGCTGGCCCCCGCGGCCCCCACGCCACGGGGCTCCGCCCCGGACCCCGCTGCTCAATCGCCGCAGGGGCTTGAAAAGCCGCAGGAAGGTGGGCTGGTGGGGAATTTGCGGGTGCGGCTTACCTCGTTCGTTGGGCGGGAGGGGGATCTTGAGGCCATTCGGGGGGAGCTCGGGCGGGGGCGGCTGGTGACGCTGCTCGGGCCCGGCGGCGCCGGGAAGACGCGGCTTTCGCAGGAGGCCGCGGAGGGCCTCGCACCGGCATCCGCCCCGGACGGGGTGTGGCTCGCCGAGCTGGCTCCGGTGAGTGACCCGGCGGCCGTCCCGGAGGCCGTCGTCAGCGCCCTCGGCGCCCGGCAGACGGTGCTGCGCGGCGCCGGCGCCGAAGAGCTCCGCGTCGTCGGCGACCGCCAGGGCGACGACCCTCTCGTACGCCTCGTGGAGCACTGCGAGGGGCGGCAACTCGTCCTCGTTCTCGACAACTGCGAGCACGTCGTCGACGCCGCCGCCGCGCTCGCCGAGAACCTCCTCGCGCACTGCCCCGGCGTCACGATCCTCGCCACCAGCCGCGAACCCCTCGGCGTACCGGGTGAGTCGCTGTACCCCGTCGAACCTCTCCCGGAGCCGTACGCGCTGCGGCTGTTCGGGGAGCGCGGCGCCGCCGTCCGGCCCGGGTTCGCTCCCGACCAGGACCCGGAGGCCGTCAGCGAGATCTGCCGCCGCCTCGACGGCCTGCCGCTCGCCATCGAACTCGCCGCGGCGCGCCTGCGCATGCTCACGCCCCGCCAGATCGCCGACCGCCTCGACGACCGCTTCCGCCTGCTCACCTCCGGCGCCCGCACCGCCCTGCCCCGCCAGCAGACGCTGCGCGCGGTCGTCGACTGGTCCTGGGAACTGCTCGACGGGCCCGAGCGCGCCACCCTCGCCCGTCTCTCCGTGTTCAGCGGCGGCTGCGACCTGCCCGCCGCCGAGGCGGTCTGCGGCCCGGACGCGCTCGACACCCTGGCCTCCCTCGTCGACAAGTCGCTCGTGGTCGCCGCCCCGGAGGACGACGAGCACGGCGGCGGCATGCGCTACCGGCTCCTCGAAACCGTCTCGGAGTACGCCGGGGACCGCCTCGACGAGTCCGGCGACCGCGCGGACGCCGAGCGCGCCCACCTCGCGTACTACCGCGAACTCGCCCGCACCACCGACCCGTTGCTCCGCGGCGGCGGCCAGCGCGCCGCCATCGCCCGCATCGAGCGGGACTACGAGAACCTGCGCACGGCCCTGCGGCACGCCGTCGCCGCCCGCGACGAGCAGGAGGCGTACTGCCTCGTGCTGTCCCTGTCCTGGTTCTGGCAGATGCGGGACCTGCGCGTCGACGCCCGTACGTGGACGGGGGAGGCGGCTGCGCTCGGCCCGGACCCGTTCGCCGGTCCCGGCAGCCCCGCCCCGCCCGTGTTCCAGCGCTGCACCGACGTACCGCCCCCGCTGACCGGCGAGCTCCTCGAAGAAGCGCGCCGCCAGGTCCATCTGTGCCGGCTCGGCTACATGGACATGGAGATGGACCGCTGGCAGACCGATGAGGGCCAGGCCCGGCTGCGCGCCGTCATCGACACCTACCGCGCCGACCTCCCGCAGGCCTGCCGCCCGCCCGGCAACATCTGGTACTTCGCCGTCCTGATGACCGGCGACATGGAGCGGCTTCAGGAACTCGCCGACGTGTCCACGCGCACCTGCCGCGAACTCGGCTACGACTGGGAGCTGGCCCTCATCCTCCAGATGCGGGCCAACATCTTCGCCAACCGCACCGAGTGGGCCGAGGAGGGACTCGCGGACGCCGACGAGTCGCTGGCCCTGTTCAGCCGCCTCGGCGACGAGTGGGGCACGGCCGAGGCGCTGTCCGCGCGCGGGGAGGCGTACGAGAAGCTCGGCCGGTTCCAGGACGCGGCCGACGACTACACGCGGGCCCGCGAGGTCGCCGTCAGCATGGGCGCGCACTCCCAGGCGACGATCCTCCAGGTCCGGCTGGGGCAGGCGCGCATCGAGCAGGGGGACGCCGAGGAGGGCGAGGCGCTGCTGTGGGAGTCGCTGGCGGACGGCCGCCGGCACACCAACGAGTCCCGGCCCGCGGCCCGGCTGTTCCTGGTCTCCTACCTCGTCTCGGTCGGCCGCGCCACCGAGGCTCGTGAGCAACTGGAGCTGCTGCGCGCCGAGTTCAGGGTCGCGCAGGTCGGGTTCTTCCACGGCATGACCATCGGCATGGAGGCGATGATCGACGTCGTCGAGGGGCGGACCGAGGACGCCGTCACGAACGTGCGCACCTGCCTCCAGGTCGCGAAGGACCCGCTGTCCGTGCTCGTCATGCCGCACCTGGTGGGGCTCCATCTGGTCACGGCGGCCCGCGCCCTGGCCCAGCGGGCCGGGGAGGGCGACGCACGCGACGCCGCGCGGCTCCTCGGCGCCGCCGACGCGGCGACCCCCGAGGGCCACCGGCCCGCCCTGCTGGAACGCGACTGGCGCGCGGACGCCGAGAGGGCCGTCCGCGCGGGGCTCGATCCGGTGGCGTACGACCGGGCGTACGAGGAGGGCGGCGGCCTCTCCTTGGAGGAGGCCACCGCCCTGCTGTGACGTATGACGCGTCGAACCGTCTGAACCGCCGGGACCGGGGTCCGCAGGGGGTCAGCTCTGCTTGGTGAACTTGCGGATCGCGACCGGCGCCATCACGGCGGTGATCAGCAGCGACCAGGCGACCGTCACCCACACGTCGTGGGCGGCGGGGCCGCCGACCATCAGGCCGCGGCAGGCGTCGGCGAGCGTCGACATCGGGTTCCAGTCGGTGAACGCCTGGAGCCAGCCCGGCATCGACTGCGTCGGCGCGAAGATCGACGAGCCGAACTGCAACGGCATCATCACCAGGAAGCCCATGGCCTGCACGGCCTGCGCGGTCTTCATGGTGACGCCGAGCGTCAGGAAGATCCACATGATGGAGGAACCGAACAGCGCGGTCAGCCCGAACGCGGCGAGCAGACCTCCCCAGTTGGTGATGTCGAAGCCGACGAGCAGCGCGACGATCATCAGGATCGTGGTGGCGACGAGCAGCCTCAGCAGCTCGACGGAGACCTTGGCCATGAGGACCGAACCGCGCCCGATGGGCAGCGTCCGGAACCGGTCCATGATGCCCTTGTGGAAGTCCTCGTTGAAGCCGGTTCCCACGCCCTGCGCGATGTTCATGCTCATCATCGCGATCATGCCGGGGATCACGTACTGCACGTACGCGTCCTGGCCGCCGCCCATCGCGGCGCCGATGGAGCCGCCGAAGACGTACACGAACAGGAGCGTGAAGACGATCGGCATCAGCACGGCGTCGAACATCGACTCCGGGTCGTTGCGGATCCACAGCAGGTTGCGGCGTATCAGTGCGCCGGTGTGCCGGAGGTGGCCGCGCAGGCCGATCTTGGGGTCGGCCTCGACGGTGATCGTGGGGACCGCCGCGGTGGGGCTCAGGGTGGTGGCACTCATACGGCGGCCTCCTGGAGTTCGGGCCGGGCGTCCTGAGGTTCACAGACGGACGCCTTCTGGCCGGTGATGGACAGGAACACCTCGTCCAGGCTGGGCAGTTCGGAGCCGATCGAGGCGATCGTGATGCCGCGCGCGGTGACCGCGCCGACGACGGCGGTGAGCTGCTCGTCGCTGAGGACCGGGACCAGGACGGTGCCGGACTCGGCGTCCACCGTGGTGGTGGCGATGCCGGTGATGCCGAGGTCGTCCAGGGCGTTCGCGAGCGGGCGCAGCTCCAGCGGGTCGGCCGGGCGGATGCGCAGGGTGCGGCCGCCGACCTTCGCCTTCAGCTCCTCGATGCCGCCCTCGGCGATGACCCGGCCGCGGTCGATGACGGTGAGCTCGGAGGCCAGCTGCTCGGCCTCCTCCATGTACTGGGTGGTGAGCAGGACGGTGACGCCGTCGCGCACCATGCTCCGCACCTCGTCCCACACCTCGTTGCGGGTACGGGGGTCGAGGCCGGTCGTCGGCTCGTCCAGGTACAGGACGTGCGGGCGGCCGATCATCGACGCCGCGAGGTCGAGGCGGCGGCGCATGCCGCCGGAGTACGTCTTGGCGGGGCGGGTGGCGGCGTCGGTGAGGCTGAACCGCTCCAGGAGGCCGTCGGCGCGGGCCTTCGCCTCCTTGCGGGAGAGGTCGAGGAGCCGCCCGATCATGTACAGGTTCTCGCGGCCGGAGATCTTCTCGTCCACGGAGGCGTACTGGCCGGTGAGGCCGATCACGCGGCGCAGCTGGCGGGGCTGGTGCACGGCGTCGTAGCCGGCGACGACCGCCGTGCCGGCGTCGGGGGTGATCAGGGTGGACAGGCAGCGGACGAGGGTGGTCTTGCCGGCGCCGTTCGGGCCGAGTACGCCCATCACGGTGCCCTCGTGGACGTCCAGGTCCACGCCGTCCAGGGCCTTGGTCGTGCCGTAGTGCTTGACCAGGCCCCGGACGGACACGGCGACCGGGGGGCCGCTGGCGGGGTTCTTGTCGGTTCGCGTCATGACCTCAAGGTGTCAGGCGTCACCGACAGGCCGCCGACAGCTGACCGACATGGTGTGGCCGGCGCCGACATCTTGCTTTCAAGCCCCTGCGGCGTTTGAGCAGCGGGGTCCGGGGCGGAGCCCCGGGGGTCGGCCCGGGAGCCGCCTGCTCAATCGCCGCAGGGGCTTGAAAGGCCTGCTCAATCGCCGCAGGGGCCTGCGCGGAGGCCGGTCAGGATGGTGTCGACGATGCGTTCGGGGAGGTCCTCGGCGAGGGGCGCGTCGGAGCGCATGACCGTGCGCAGCAGCATCGGGCCGGTGAAGAGATCCGCCGCGAACTCCACATCCGTGCCCGCCGGCAGCTCACCCTCCGCGACGCCCCTGCGCACCACGTCGTGCGTCGCCCGCCGCCGCGGATCGACCACCAGCTCGTGGTACGCGTCCCAGAGTTTCGGCAGGGTCTTCATCTGCGCGAGGACGTTGTGCAGCAGCGCGGAGGTGCGCATGTTGAGGCCGCGTCTGCGCATGTGCTCCAGGAGCCGGACGAGGTCGTCGCGCATCGAGGTGCCGGGCAGGTCCGCGGGGTCGGGTTCCTCGATGGTGGCGACGACGTCGACGAAGAGTTCCTCCTTGCCGCTCCACCGCCGGTAGATCGTCGCCTTGCCGACCCCGGCCGTGCGGGCGATGCGTTCGATGGACAGCTCGGTGAGCGGCACGCCCTGTTCGAGGAGCTGGATGACGCCCTCGATGATCGCCTGCTCGACGGCCTCACTGCGCGGACGCCCCCGCGCGGGCACGGTCGGCGCCGGGTCCCCGGAGGTCCTGCGCCGCCGCGACTGCCGCTCGGCCCGTTCCGTGCCCGCGTCCACCGCACTCCGCCTTTCACCACGCCCCGGGGCCCGCCGCCGCGGCCGGCCCCGGCGCATTCTCTCAACCGGCCGGTCAGTGCCGGATCAGTGGCCCGCGCCGACCGTCTCCGGCTGCTCGCCGCTCTGCCCGGCGGGCGGGTCCTTGGGCTTGCGGGGCAGGAACAGGCCGGTGAGGACGGCGCTCAGCAGCGCGACCCCCGCACCGCACAGGGCGGTGATGTGCATGGCGTGCACGAAGGAGTCGTTGGCCGCGCCGACCAGCGCCTCGCCGCGCGGCCCGAGTTTCTGAGCGACGCCGAGCGTGGCCTCGATGGAGGCGCCCGCCGCGTCGCGGAGCCCGGCGGGCAGCGGCAGCAGCTGGTCCTCGATGCCGTTCTTGTACGCGGTGGACAGCACGGAGCCGAGCACGGCGATGCCGAGGGCGCCGCCGACCTGGCGGAACGTATTGCTGAGCGCGGAGGCCGAACCCGCCTTCTCGCGCGGCAGCGACTGCATGATGACCACGCTGGTCGGCGTCATGACGTGGGCCATCCCCGTACCCATGAAGAAGAAGATGACCTCCATGATCCAGATCGGGGTGTCCTGGTCGAGCAGGGTGAACGCGGCGAGCATGGCCGCGAGCAGCACCAGGCCGCCGGTCGTGGTGACGCGCACCCCGAGCCGGTCGACGACGAGCCGGGCGCGCGGCGCGAAGATCAGCTGGGCGGCGGCGAGCGGCAGCAGGAACGCGCCGGTCTGCAACGGCGAGTAGCCGCGCACGCTCTGGATGTAGAAGGAGGCGAAGAACGTGACGCCCATCATCGCGAAGAAGACGAGCGCGATACCGGCCATGGCGGCCGAGAACACCTTGTCCTTGAAGTAGTTGACGTCGAACGACGGGTGGTCGCTGCGCTTCTCGTACAGCACGAAGGCGACCAGGACGGCGAGGCCCGCGGCGATGGTGCCGAGCACGGAGGCGCCGGTGAAGTCGCCCTCGTCGCCGCCCTTGATGATCCCGTAGACGAGCAGCACGAGACCGACGATGGACAGCGCGACGCCGACGAGGTCGATGCGGCCGGGCTTCGGGTCCTTGGAGTCGGGGACGAGCGCGAGCATCAGCGCGATGGCGATGATCACGATCGGCACGTTCACGAGGAAGACCGAGCCCCACCAGAAGTGGTCGAGGAGCAGGCCGCCGGTGATCGGTCCGATGGCGATGGCGAGGCCGACGCCGCCGGCCCAGATGCCGATGGCCTTCGGCTGCTCGTCGCGCTCGAAGACGTTCATCAGGACGGCGAGCGTGGCCGGCATGACGAAGGCGGCGCCGAGGCCCATCACCGCGCGGAACGCGATGAGCTGGGCCGGTGTGCCGGACTCGGCGGCGAGCGCGGAGCCGATGCCGAAGACGACGAGGCCGCCGATGAGGACCTTCTTGCGCCCGATGCGGTCGCCGAGCAGTCCCGCGGTGAACAGCAGACCGGCGAAGACGAGCGTGTACGCGTTGATGGCCCATTCGAGCTCGCTCTGCGAGGCGCCGATGCCGATGGGCTCGGGGGTCGAGATCGTCTTGATCGCGACGTTCAGGATCGAGTTGTCGAGGACGACGATCAGCAGGCTCAGCATGAGCACGCCGAGGATCGCCCAGCGGCGGCGGTGCACGGACTCGGGTATCCGGGGAACCCGGGAGTCCTCGAAGGCGGCAGGAGAGGTCATGGGACCGACCCTAGACCCATTTCGATACGGAACCGTCTCGTATTGAAAGTAACGGGGAAAGCCTTGCCGAGGCTTTACCGGAGCGCCGGGGGCCTGGCGCGGGAGCGGCACGCGGTGCCACCATGGAGGTGATCCGGGGACGCCGTGAGGGCGCCTCGAGACGACATGAATGGAGCCGTTGCGATGACGCAACAGACAGAGCTTTCGGCTGCCCGCAAGGAACCTCGCTCGAACGCGCTGTACGGAGGCAAGGGCACGCGCCGTGTCACGGTGCGGGACATCGGACTCGCCAAGGAGCGGGCCGAGAAGTGGCCCATGCTCACGGCGTACGACGCGATGACGGCGTCGGTCTTCGACGAGGCCGGGATCCCCGTGATGCTGGTCGGCGACTCGGCGGGCAACTGCCACCTCGGGTACGACACGACGGTGCCGGTGACCCTCGACCAGATGGTGCTGCTGTCGGCGGCGGTCGTACGGGGCACCTCCCGCGCCCTGATCGTCGGCGACCTCCCCTTCGGCTCGTACCAGGAGGGGCCGACGCAGGCGCTGCGTTCGGCGATGCGCCTGGTGAAGGAGGCCGGGGTCCAAGCGGTGAAGCTGGAGGGCGGCGAACGCTCCCACGACCAGATCAAGCTCCTCGTCGACGCCGGTATCCCCGTCATGGCGCACATCGGCCTCACCCCGCAGTCCGTGAACACCCAGGGCTACCGGGTGCAGGGGCGCGGCGAGGAGGCGGCGCAGCAGTTGCTGCGCGACGCCAAGGCCGTGCAGGACGCGGGTGCGTTCGCGGTGGTCCTGGAACTGGTGCCGGCGGAGCTGGCGGCCGAGGTCACGCGGACCCTGCACATTCCGACCGTCGGGATCGGGGCGGGGGCCGGTACGGACGCGCAGGTCCTGGTCTGGACGGACGCGCTGGGCCTCACGGGTGGGAAGATGCCGCGCTTCGTGAAGCAGTACGCGGATCTGCGGGGTGTGATGTCCGATGCGGCGAAGGCGTTTGCGGAGGACGTCGTCGGCGGAACGTTCCCTCAGGAGGAGCACTCCGTCCACTGAGCCAACCCGGTACGACCGCGGCCCGCCGACTTCCCCCATCGGCGGGCCGCGCTGCGCTCCGCGGGTCATCCGGTGGGGTGGTTGCGCGTTTCAAGCCCCTGCGGCGTTTGAGCAGCGGGGTCCGGGGCGGAGCCCCGGGGGTCGGCCCGGGAGCCGCGTGCTCAATCGCCGCAGGGGCTTGAAAGACCTGCTCAAACGCCGCAGGGGCTTGAAAGGCAGGGGCTTAGATGGCGGGGCTCGCCTCGGAGGGGAGGTGTAACGGTGTGCGGGTTTTGTCACAGGGTGGGGTTTGGGGCAGCGACCCGGAACTCGGAGAGCCACCGCACACGTCCCCGTGACAGTAGACGCACGGAAACCCCCTGCTCATCGCCTACTGTTTCGGGCGGGGGCAGCGGCACGGCAGGCAGTGAGGCGACAAGGGCATGGCGCAGGCGTACAACGGCGGCGACAACAGCACCGGACCGGGAGCCCGGCTCCGACGCCAGGCCCGCAGGCTGCGCAACGACCCCGGCTACTGGCGCCGCGGCATCGTCCTCGCGGTCCTGGCGATCCTCCTCGCACTGGTCATGGTGCTGCACGCCCAGATCCCCAACACCGTCGGCAACCTCGGTTCCCTGACCGAGACCTTCCTGCCGTGGCTGGGCCTCTTCGTCCCGGTGCTGCTGGTCCTGGGCCTCGTCCGGAGGTCGGCGACCGCCGTGATCGCTGTGCTGGCCCCGGCGATCGTCTGGTTCAACCTCTTCGGCGGGCTGCTCACCGACAAGACCGGCAGCGGCGGCGACCTCACCGTCGTCACGCACAACGTCAACGCGGAGAACGCCGACCCGGCCGGCACCGCGAAGGACGTCGCCGCGTCCGGGGCGCAGGTCATCGCCCTGGAGGAGGTGACGACCGAGGCGCTGCCGACGTACCGCGAGACGCTCGCGGACGCCTACCCGTACCACACGGTCCAGGGCACGGTCGGCCTGTGGAGCAAGTACCCGCTGTCGGACGCCAGGGCCGTCGACATCAAGCTCGGCTGGAAGCGGGCGCTGCGCGCGACCGTCGCGACGCCCGCGGGCAAGGTCGCGGTGTACGTCGCGCACCTGCCGTCGGTGCGGGTGAAGGTCGACTCCGGGTTCACCGCGAGCCAGCGCGACGAGAGCGCGGACGCGCTCGGCGAGGCGATCGCCGACGAGACCCTCGGCAAGGTCGTCCTGCTCGGCGACCTCAACGGCACGATGAACGACCGCGCCCTGAACGGGGTCACCGCGCAGATGCGCTCCACGCAGGGCGCGGCGGGCTCCGGCTTCGGATTCAGCTGGCCGGCCGCTTTCCCCATGGCCCGGATCGACCAGATCATGGTCAAGGGCGTGGAGCCGGTCTCCTCGTGGTCGCTGCCGCGGACCGGGAGCGACCACCTGCCGATCGCGGCGCGGGTCGAGGTCTGACGCCCAGCGGTCCACCACTTGTCACGGCGCTTTAACCTCACGGAATAGTCGACGGTCCAGGCTTTGTTCCGCACGTAAACTTATTTCTCCCGTACGTACGCCGTCGCTATCCGAAAGTTGCTCCATGCCCCTCGCCCTGCTCGCGCTCGCCGTGGGCGCCTTCGGCATCGGCACGACCGAGTTCGTCATCATGGGCCTGCTGCCCAACGTCGCCGACGACCTGCACATCTCGATCCCCTCCGCCGGGCACCTCGTCTCCGCGTACGCGCTCGGCGTCGTCATCGGCGCGCCGCTGCTCGCCGCGGTCACCGCGCGGCTGCCGCGCCGCCGGGTCCTCATCGGCCTGATGGTCCTCTTCGTCGTCGGCAACGCGGTCTCGGCGGCGGCCCCCGACTACCACTCGCTCATGCTCGCCCGGTTCGTCAGCGGACTGCCGCACGGCGCGTTCTTCGGCGTCGGCGCGGTGGTCGCCACCTCGCTCGTCGCGCCGGAGCGCAAGGCCCGCGCGGTGTCCATGGTCTTCCTCGGCCTGACCATCGCCAACATCGTCGGGGTGCCCGTCGGCACGGCCGTCGGCCAGCACCTGGGCTGGCGGGCCACCTTCCTCGCGGTCAGCGTGATCGGCCTCGCCGCCATCGCCTGCCTGCTCGCGTTCGTCCCGGCCGACCACGGGCACGGCACGGCGGTGGGGGTGCGCGGCGAGCTGCGGGCCCTGGGCTCGCTGCCCGTCTGGCTGGCGCTCGCCACGACCGTGGTCGGCATGGGCGCCCTGTTCTCGGCCTACAGCTACATCACACCGATGCTCACGGACGCCGCCGGATTCGCGGAGTCGAGCGTGACGATGCTGCTCGCGCTGTTCGGAGTGGGCGCGACGGTCGGCAACCTGATGGGCGGCCGCCTCGCGGACCGTTCGCTGCGGGCCACGCAGTTCGGTGGCATGGCCTCGCTCGGCGTGGTGCTGCTGCTCTTCCCGCTGCTGATGCGCACGGAAGTGGGCGCGGCGCTCGCGGTGCTGCTGCTGGGCATGGCGGCCTTCACCTCCGCCTCGCCCCTCCAGCTGATGGTCATGGAGAAGGCCTCGGCGGCGCCCTCCCTCGCCTCCTCCGCCAACCAGGCCGCCTTCAACCTGGCCAACGCCGGCGGCGCCTGGATCGGCGGCCTCGCCCTGGCGGCTGGCTTCAGCGCGACGTCCCCCGCGGTGGCGGGCGCCGCCCTCGTCGTCCTCGGCCTGGGCGTCGCCTCGGTGGCGTACGCGGTGGACCGCGGCCGTGCCACGACGAAGGCCGGTCGCCTGGTGGCCACGCACGTACCGACGGACGAGCACGAGTCGGCGCGGCACTGAAGCAGGCGGGCGGGGCACCGGCCGGTGCCCCGCCCCACCGCGGTCAGGCCCGGTACCCCAGGACCGTCATCATCCCCGCCTCCGAGTGGTACACGTTGTGGCAGTGGACCATCCACAGGCCCGGGTTGTCCGCGTCGAAGTCCACCGTGAGCGTGCCGTTCGGGAGGACGACCGCCGTGTCCTTGCGGGGGCCGCCCGCGACGTTCGCCAGGGAGAACGTGTGGCCGTGCAGGTGGACCGGGTGCCACATCGACGTCGAGTTGGCGAAGACGAGGCGCACCCGCTCACCCGCCCGCACCGGATGGCGCTGATCCGGGTCGTACGGTTTCTTGTCGAACGCCCAGTCGTACCTCGCCATCCCGCCGGTCAGCCGCAGCCGCACCGTGCGGTCCGGCTCGCGGGAGGACAGGGCCACCGAGTCGTCCGCGCGCAGCCTGTCCGCCGTGAGGAGACGGCCGTCCAGCTCCGAAGGGCGGACCGTGGCCTTCGGCGCCGCGCCCGGACCCGTACGCAGCACCGCCATCCCCGACGCCTTCTTGCCCTCCGCCAGCGCCGTCAGCGGGAACACCCCGTCGCCGACCGTGACCAGCACGTCGTAGCGCTCGCCCATCCCGAGCAGCAGCGCGTCCGTCCTCGCGTGCCGCACCGGGAAGCCGTCCGTGTGCGTCACCGTCATCTCGTGGCCGCCGAGCGCGACGCGGAACGCCGTGTCGCCGCCCGCGTTGACGAACCGGATGCGGACGCGGTCTCCGGGGCGGGCCTGGAAGGCCGAAGGGGCGTCCGGCGTACGGCCGTTGACCAGGTAGTACGGGTACTTCACGTCGCCCGCGTCGCCGCCCAGCAGATCGCTCGACGCGCCCATCATCATGCGGGGCGGGCCGCCCTTCGAGGGCGCGGGTGACGTCTCCTCGCGGGGCGCGCTCATCGACATGCCGTGCATCCCCGGCATGTCGTGGCCCGAGTGGCCGCCCCCGTGGCCCATCCCCGCGCGCAGTTCCTCCAGCACGGCGTCCGGTGTCGAGCCGTCCACCCCGTCGACCCAGTCGTCGAGGACGACCACCCACTCCTTGTCGTAGGAGAGCGGCTCCTTGGGGTCCTCCACGATCAGCGGCGCGTACAGGCCGCGGTCCTGCTGCGTGCCCGAGTGCGGGTGGAACCAGTACGTGCCGGGGTGCGCGACCTTGAAGCGGTACGTGAAGTCGGCGCCAGGCGCGATCGACTTCTGGGTCAGGCCCGGTACGCCGTCCATGTCGTTGCGCAGCGCGATGCCGTGCCAGTGCAGGGACGTGGGTTCGGGCAGGTGGTTGGCGAGCGTGAGGGCGAGGGTGTCGCCCGCGGTGACGCGGACCTCCTCGCCGGGCAGTTCGCCGCCGTACGACCAGGACGTGACGGTGCGCGCGCCCAGGTCGAGCCGGGTCGCGGCGGCCGTGAGCCGCACCTCGCGGACCCGGCCGCCCGAGCCGCGCCTCTGCTCGGCGGCGGCGACCTCCCGGCCCACGGGGTCGACGTAGCCCCGCGGCGCGGCGCCGTTCGCGCCGTGGCCGCCGTGGCCCGACGGTGAACCGGAAGAGCAGGAGGCCAGGGCGCCGGTCCCGGCCGCGGCGATGGCCGCGCCGAGCACGGTGCGGCGTGTGGTGGTGCGCGGAGTCTCCTTGCGCATGGGTGTGCACCTCGCTGTCGATGAGGGTGGATTCAGGCGTGCGGAAGCGGGCGCAGGCCTAAATGCGCAGTACCGACAGCTGGGAGAGGAGTCTTCGGGGCGGGGGCGGGTTCGGCCGCTGGGCGCATCCGAGTCCCCGGGCGCGCGGGCCCGGCGCCACCGCCGTGAGCTGCGGTCGCAGCACCACCGCCGTCAGCAGCACGAGCAACGTGAACGAGCCGAGCACCGCCAGGCACACGTTCAGCGGGTCCATGCCGCCGTGGCCGGGGGAGTCGGGGCGCTCGTGCACGGCGGTCGTGGTGGTGGCGGTGCTGTGCGGGGAGTCGTGCCCGGCGATCGCGACGTGCGCGCTCGGCATCGCCCCGTCGAGCCCCGACCCGTGCTCCGACGGATGCCCCAACGTGTGCATGCAGACGATCCCGAAGAGCAGCGCGGCGAACAGCAGCAGCCGCTGCCCACGCCCCGTTCCGCCCGCCCTCCTCGCCATGCTGCGCACCCTACCCCCGCCCAGTATCCCGCGAGGTGCGCCCTCCCCGTCACGCACTGATCATTGGCGCATGACGACTGCGGACGATTCAGGGCGAACAGGAATGGCCGCGGACGACGGCACCCGCCGCCAGTTCATCTCCTGGGTCACCCTCGGCCTGATGACCACGGCCTCCGTCGCCAGCCTGCGGCCCTCGCCCTCCATGGCGCTCTACGGACTCGCCGCGGTCTTCCTCTACCTGCTCCCGGCCGTCGTCTTCCTGCTGCCCACCGCCCTCGTCGGCGCCGAACTGGCCTCCGGCTGGACGGGCGGCATCTACCGCTGGGTCAGCGAGGCGCTCGGCAAACCGCTCGGGTTCATCGCCGTGTGGTGCCAGTTCGCCATGACCATCGCGTACTACCCGAGCCTGCTCGCCTACGTGGCGTCCACCTTCGCGTACGTCATCCACCCGAGCCTCGCCGAGAACGGCCTGTACGTCGCGATCTGCATCGTCGTCCTGTACTGGGCGGGCGTGTACGTGAGTTCGCGCGGGACGAGGACCATCGCGGGCCTGTCGTCGCTCGGGCTCGTCATCGGCACGCTCGTCCCGGGCGTCGTGCTCGTCGTCCTCGGGATCGTCTTCCTCGGGCAGGGCAACCCGTCCGCCGCCCCGATGACCGCCGACCACTGGCTGCCGCCGTGGACGGGCCTCGCCAGCCTCGTCCTCATCGTCAACAACTTCCTGTCGTACGCGGGCATGGAGATGAACGGCGTCCACGTGTCGTCGCTGCGCAGCCCGCGCGCCGAGTACCCGCGCTCGATCTTCCTCGCCACCGGCCTCGTCCTGCTGATCTTCATCCTGCCCGCGCTCGCCATCAGCTGGGTGATGCCCGCCGAGCAACTCAGCCTGACCGCCGGTCTGATGCAGGCGTTCCAGGCGTTCTTCGACCACTTCGGGGTCGGCTGGCTGACGCGGATCGTCGGCGTGATGCTGGTGTGCGCGGCGCTCGGCGGCATGCTCACGTGGCTCGCGGGACCCGCGAAGGGACTCGTGCTGCTGTCCCGGCAGGAGGGCTATCTGCCGCCGTTCCTCCAGAAGTTCAACAAGTACGGCGTCCCGCAGAACGTCATGGTCGCGCAGGGCGTCCTGACCACCCTCATCGGCGTGCTCTACGCCTTCAGCGACAACGTCTCCAGCCAGTACTGGATGTTCTCCGTCATCACCATCCAGATTTACCTGGTGGCGTACCTGCTGATGTTCGTGGCCGTCGTGCGGTTGCGGCGCACGCAGCCGCACGTGCCGCGCGGCTTCGTCGTCCCGGCCGTCACCGCCGTCGCGGGCGTCGGGTTCGTGGCCTCGGTGCTCGCGCTCGTCATCGGGTTCGTACCGCCGGACCAGTACGACACCGGGCCGCTGTGGCGCTATCTGCTGATCGTGGGCGGCGGGCTGCTCGTCCTCGGCATCGCGGCGCCCGTCGCGTTCCTCACGTTCCGCAAGCCCAGCTGGATCCATCCGGACCACCGGGACGCGTGAGCCCCAGTGGCCCGGGTGAGCGCCCACCCGGACCACCAGGGCGTCCTTCGGTCAGCGGCGGTACGAGTTCACGTAACCCGGAGCCGGCGAGCCGACCCCCGTCACGTCGTCGTAGCCCCTGACGGCCTTGAGGGAGGCGTCCTTGCCGAGGCTGCGCACCGAGGTGAGCAGCCCCTCCGACGCGTCGTAGCTGTTGGCGTAGTCGACGCGGACCACGGCGAGGTCCTTGCCCGTCGGCCTGTCCACGACGTCGTGGTACTTCGCCGTGCCGTACCGGTCGTAGATCGCCGGATTGGCGAAGCCGAGCGCCTTGCCGCCGCCCGTCTGCTGCGCCAGCGCCTGCACGCCCGCGATCACCGGCGCGGCGAGCGAGGTGCCGCCGATGCGGTACTCGTCGTAGCCGAGCGAGCCGTCGGGCAGGGTCTGCGTCTGGCCCACCAGGAAGCCGGTGTTCGGGTCGGCGATGGCGCCGATGTCCGGAACGACGCGGTGGGCGCCGCCGTTCGCGCCCGCCAGCGCGTCCGGCACGACGCCCTTCTGGTAGTCGGGCTGCGCCACGGTGGCGCTGGTGCCGCCGCCCGCGCCCGAGGTGTACGCGCCGGGGAAGTCGGTCCAGCTCCCGCCGTCCGCCGCCAGGTTGGACTTCAGCGTGCCCCAGCCGGTCTCCCACTGGTACGTGTCGCCCTTGCCGACCGCGAGCGAGGTGCCGCCGACCGCCGTCACCCACGCCGAGTTGGCGGGCGTGTCGACCTGCTTCGTCCCCGTGGACGCGACGTTGTCGCCGTTGTCGCCGGAGGAGAAGTAGAAGCCGATGCCCTCGACGGCGCCCAGCTGGAACACCTGGTCGTAGGCGGCGGCCAGTTCGGGCGTCTGGTTGGCCTCGATGTCGCCCCAGGAGTTGGAGACGATGTCGGCGAGGTGCTTGTCGACGACCGTGCCGAGCGAGTCGAGCAGGTCGTCGTCGTAGCAGGAGGCCGCGCCCACGTACGTGATGTTCGCGGCGGGCGCCGTCGCGTGCACGGCCTCGACGTCGAGGGTCTCCTCGCCGTACCAGCCGGCCGCGTCGCACTCCTCGGTCCTCGTGTACTTCTTCGGCAGCACCTGCTTCAACTGCCCGCTGTTGTAGGGCGCGTCCCCGTGCTTCCTCGCGTACGTCGCCGCGTCCTTGGCGATGGTCGGCGAGGCGTACGCGTCGGTGATCGCGACCCGCACACCCTTGCCGGTCGCCCTGCCCGCTCCGTACGCGGCGCGCAGCTGCTTGCCGGTGTACCCCTTCGGCGCGTAGGGGACCTTGGTGCCGTACGCGTCCGGGAGCGTGGTCGCGGTGTTCGATCCGTAGTACGTGGAGAACGGGCCCGCGTTGCGGAACACGGCGCTCGGCGGCGGCAGTTGGTCCTGCTTCGTCGCCTTGTGCGGGGCGCTGTCGAGGCCGGTGACCGTGAGCACGGCGCCGTCGAGGGAGGCCGGGACGGTGGCGGCGGCGGACGGGGCGCGGTAGGTGTGCTTGCCCTTGGTGTAGTCGTGCAGCTGCGTGCCGAAGGCCTTCTCGGTGGCGGCGACGTCGCCGGACACGGAGAGGTAGCGCGCGGTGGAGCCGGTCACGGTCAGGCCGGATGACTTCAGCCAGGCCGTGACCCCGGCTATCTGCTCGCGGGTCGCCCCGAAGCGGCTGCGCGCCTCCTTGGCGCTCAGATACTTCTGGTACTGCTTCGACGGCGGGTCGGAGACGGCCTTCGCGTACGCCGCGAGGCCCTTGGCGTCCCGCCCGGCGAGGTAGACGCGCGCGGTGACCCTGCCGCCGTCCGCGGTGTCTCCCTGGTCGGCGGAGCCGGTGGCCCACAGCGGCTTCGTGCCGGAGAGCGGGTCGCGGCCGCTCTGCTGGGCGTGCGCCGGGGCGGCGAGGGCGAGGGCGCCGGCGAGCAGCGGCAGGGTGGCCGCGATGCTCAGGCCGGCTCTGGTGCGGCGTGTGCGGCGTGCGCCACGGTTGGATCTCATGGGGAACCCCCTGGATAGAGGTGCGGGAGACGCTGGGGTGCGGGGTAACGCCGAGATGCGTGTGTGATGCACCCGTTGGGGGCCACTCTCGCCAACAACCGTTCACGCGAGGGAAATGAGACGATCAAGACAACGTCAAGTCGGTCCAACTCCGGTCGCAATCAACCGGTTTGAGTGCATGAGCTGTCATTCCGCGGTCGCGCCGCGCTTCTTCAGCAGCCCCGTCATCAGCTCGATCTCGGACTCCTGCGCCGCCACCATGCCGCGGGCGAGCCGCCGTTCCGCCGGGACCTCGCAGCGCCGTACGCACCCCTCGGCCATGTGCACGCCGCCCTTGTGGTGCGCGACCATCAGCCGCAGATACCGCACCTCGGCCGTCCGCCCGCTGCCGGCACGCAACCGCTCCAACTGCGCGTCGGTGGCCATCCCCGGCATCAGCGCCCCGTCCTCGCCCGCCGGGGCGTCACCCATCCCCATCCACGCCATCGGCGGCTTCGCCGACACCTTCGGCAGCTCCCACAGATCGAGCCAGCCGAGCAGCATGCCGCGCTGGTTGGCCTGGGTCTGCGCGATGTCGTACGCGAGGCGGCGCACCTCCTCGTCCTTCGTGCGGTCGCGCACGATGAACGACATCTCGACGGCCTGCTGGTGGTGCACGGACATGTCGCGCGCGAACCCGGCGTCCGCGGACCCGCCGCCCGGCGCCTTCTGTCCCTTCGCGTCACCGTCGTCCTCCGCGCCGGGGGAGCACGAGACCGCCCCGCCGCCCGCCAGGAGCGCCCCCACGACGGCCGACGTCAGCCACCCGGCCGTACGGCGCCTCACTTCGCCAGGCCACCCGTACAGGGGGCGCCCGGCTCGGGGGTCTGCTTGCCCTGCACGTACGCGGCGAAGAACGCGTCGACGGCCGGGTCGGAGGCGCTCTTCACGGTCCGCTGGTGCCCCCAGGCGCTGAGCATGATCGGATCCTTCTGCCCCTCCAGCGGGCTCATCAGTGAGAACGGCGTCCGCTCCACCTTCGCGGCGAGCGCCTCCACGTCCTTGCCGGTCGCCTTGTCGTTGTATGTCACCCAGACCGCGCCGTGCTCCAGGGAGTGCACCGCGTTCTCGTCGCGCAGGGGCTGGTCGTACACGTCGCCATTGCAGTTCATCCAGGCCTGGTCGTGGTCGCCGCCCACCGGCGGTGTCATCGGGTAGGCGACCTCGGTGGCGACGTGGTCGCGGCCGAGCTTGCCGCTCCAGGTGCCGACGCCGTTCTTCGCGTACGAGAAGTGGCCGGGCGCGCGGGAGGCGGGCGGCTTGCCGTCGGACCCGCCGGAAGCGCTGCTGGAACCGGCCACGTCCCCGGACCCGCCGTCGTCCTTCGTCACGAGCCAGACACCGCCCCCGACGAGGGCCGCCACGACGACGGCGCTCAGTGCGACGAGCGTGATCCGGCCACGCCGCTCGCGGGCCTGCTCGGTGCGGCGCATCTGCTGTATACGATCCCGGCGCGAGCTGCCGCTGGGCGTGTTCTCATCGGACCCCATGGCCGTTGATCGTAGTGCGGGCAGGCCGGCCCGGGGGGACGATCGCGCAGGCCCGCGGAGGGCGGGCACTATGGGCATGAGGGGTGCAGCAGGCACTATGAACACAACACCGGCCGATCAAGGACGATCAAGGTCGGCAACGCGCCGGAAACGGGCGTGTGGTGGGATGTGACCAGGCCCTCTGGACGGCGTGGGAGCTGTAGGCCTGACCAGCAAGGATGGGTGGAAGCGAGAGATGGACAAGCAGCAGGAATTCGTGCTCCGGACCCTGGAGGAGCGCGACATCCGGTTCGTACGTCTGTGGTTCACGGACGTGCTGGGCTTCCTGAAGTCGGTGGCCGTGGCCCCGGCCGAGCTGGAACAGGCCTTCGACGAGGGCATCGGCTTCGACGGCTCCGCGATCGAGGGCTTCGCCCGGGTCTACGAGTCCGACATGATCGCCAAGCCGGATCCGGGCACGTTCCAGGTTTTGCCGTGGCGCGCGGAGGCGCCCGGTACGGCGCGCATGTTCTGCGACATCCTGATGCCCGACGGCTCGCCGTCCTTCGCGGACCCGCGCTACGTCCTGAAGCGCGCCCTCGCGAAGACCTCCGACCTCGGCTTCACCTTCTACACCCACCCCGAGATCGAGTTCTTCCTGCTCAAGGACAAGCCGCTGGACGGCACCCGCCCGGTGCCCGCCGACACCTCCGGCTACTTCGACCACACCCCGCAGAACGTGGGCATGGACTTCCGCCGCCAGGCGATCACGATGCTCGAATCCATGGGCATCTCGGTCGAGTTCAGCCACCACGAGGGTGCGCCGGGCCAGCAGGAGATCGACCTGCGCTACGCGGACGCGCTCTCCACGGCGGACAACATCATGACGTTCCGTCTGGTCATGAAGCAGGTCGCGCTCGAACAGGGCGTCCAGGCCACCTTCATGCCGAAGCCGTTCTCGGAACACCCGGGATCGGGCATGCACACGCACCTCTCGCTCTTCGAGGGCGACCGGAACGCGTTCTACGAGTCGGGCGCCGAGTACCAGCTCTCCAAGGTCGGCCGCTCCTTCATCGCGGGCCTGCTGAAGCACGCGGCGGAGATCTCCGCGGTCACGAACCAGTGGGTCAACTCCTACAAGCGCATCTGGGGCGGCTCCGAGCGCACCGCGGGCGCCGGCGGCGAGGCGCCCTCGTACATCTGCTGGGGCCACAACAACCGCTCGGCCCTCATCCGCGTCCCGATGTACAAGCCCGGCAAGACGGGCTCGGCCCGCGTCGAGGTCCGCTCCATCGACTCCGGCGCCAACCCGTACCTGACCTACGCGGTCCTGCTGGCCGCAGGCCTGAAGGGCATCGAAGAGGGCTACGAACTCCCCCCGGGCGCCGACGACGACGTCTGGGCCCTCTCCGACGCCGAACGCCGCGCCATGGGCATCGAACCCCTCCCCCAGAACCTCGGCGAGGCGATCTCCCTCATGGAACGCAGCGAACTGGTCGCCGAGACGCTGGGGGAGCACGTGTACGACTTCTTCCTCCGGAACAAGAAGCAGGAGTGGGAGGAGTACCGCTCGGAGGTCACGGCGTTCGAGCTGCGGAAGAACTTGCCGGTGCTCTAGCCAAGGCAGACGGCCGGTCTCACCATCGGGCGACGGGGCCCGCGGCGGTTGCCGCGGGCCCCGTTTCCGTAGCCGGAGGACTGATGGGGGCGGCGTATGGCTCTGCTGAAGCCGGGGGGCATGGACGTGCCGCCCGATCCGCCCGAGGGGGTCGATGCGCTTGCCGTCGTGGCGCACTACCTGGCCTGGTACGACACGGAATACGCGCGGATCCGGCAGCTGTCCAAGGAGCGGGTCGGTCAGGTCATCACGTTGATGGCCGGGCTGAACGCGGCGATCGCCGTTCTCGGGGTCGCCAGCGCCGCCTGGAAGTACCCGTGGTTCGGGCTGGCGAGCACGGTGCTGGCCGGGCTCGCCGCGATTCTGGCGGCGCGGAACAACCTGTTTCGCGACCAGGAGTTGTGGCAGCTGCGGTCCGTGACGCTGGCGAGTCTTCAGCAGCTCAAACGTGAGATGTACCTGCGCGCGGCGTCGGGCGAGGAGCCCGGGGCGCTCGCGCGGGAGCTGGCGGCCAAGCTGGACGCCGTCCTCGGCAACGATCTCGACGGCTGGTCGGCGATGGGCAGGACGATGGCCGCCCCTGCCCAGGCCCCGGCCTCGGACGACGGTCAGTCGGCGCTCTGAGTGCCCAGCGCGTCCCGCAGCGGCACCGACGCCCGCTTGCGGTATTCCTGGATGGCCCAGCCGTTGCCGTCCGGGTCGGTGAAGTGCATGAAGGTGCCGCCGTCGTCGGGGCCGAAGGAGACCGGTTCCGAGACGTCGACGCCGCGGGCGGTCAGGTCGTCGCGGGCGGCCTTGATGTCCGTCACGACCAGCTGGAGGCCGTGGTACGTGCCGGGGGAGGGGGTGCCGGTCGGGATGGGGACGCCTGCGGAGAGGACGATCGAGCAGCCCGAGCCCGGCGGGGTCAGCTGGACGATGCGGCTGCCGGGCATCAGCTCGCGGTCGACGTCGCAGTGGAAACCCACCTTGTCGACGTAGAAGGCCTTCGCGCGGTCGATGTCCGTGACGGGGAGCGGGATCACTTCCAGGGTCATGTCCATGAGGTCAACGTAGGCGCGAACGGAACATTCCGCACCGGTCAGCGCTGCGCCAGCGGGGCCGGGGCCTCCTGGACCGTCCAGCCGTTGCCGTCCGGATCCCGGAAGAACATGAACGAGTTCCAGACCTCGCCGCGCCCCTCCTGCCACCCCTGCGGCCCCGCGTGCTGCACCGGGCTCACGTCCACACCCCGCGCCAGCAGCTCCTCGCGGGCCGCCGCGATGTCGGTGACGCAGACCTGGAGCCCGGTGAGCGTGCCGGGGGCCAGGGGCTGCTGGCCGGGCGCGCCCGGCAGGCCCTCGGTGAGCGAGACGGAACAGCGGGAGCCGGGCGGGGTCAGCTGCACGATGCGGATGCCGGGGGCGACCTGGCTGTCGAGGTCGACCTTGAAGCCCACCTTGTTCGCGTAGAAGTCCTTGGCACGGTCCACGTCGGAGACCGGAACGACGATTACCTCAAGGGTCCATTCCATGGCCGGACCGTACGACGCACCCCACGGCTTGGCGAGGGAACGCGCCCCTTCCGCTTCGGCGACCCGCGCCGCGCCCGCTCGACCCATCGGCGCCGCGCACCGCGCAGTAGGCTCAAGGCCACCGTTGATCGAACAGGAGGCCGGGCCATGATGTCGGTGCCGCACGAAGGCGGACGGTGGTGGGAGACGGGTGGCCGCCGCAGCAGTACGTTCACGCGCCTGCTGCGGCACGGCTTCACCGATCCGTCCGCCGCGGAGCGGCTGCTCGACGCCCCCGGTCTGTCCGCCGTGCGCACCGACCCGCTGCTCCTCGACGCCCTCGGCGCCACCGCCGACCCGGACCTGGCGCTCCTGGGCCTCGTCCGGCTCGTCGAGGCGCAGGAGGACGAGACGGGGCGGCGCGAACTGCTCGACACGCTCATCGCCGCCAAGCCGCTGCGCGACCGGCTGCTCGGCGTGCTCGGCGCCTCCGAGGCGCTCGCCGACCACCTCGCCCGCCACGCGAAGGACTGGCGGGCCCTCGTCACGTACGAGCCGCGCGATCTGCACCCGGGCGTCGAGGAGTTCGAACGGGAACTCGCCGACGCCGCCGACGAGGACGCGCTGCGCATCGGCTACCGGCGCTGCCTGCTGTCCATCGCCGCCCGCGACGTGTGCGGCACCACCGACATAACGGAGACCGCCGCCGAACTCGCCGACCTCGCGACGGCGACGCTGCGCGCGGCCCTCGCCATCGCCCGCTCGGCCGCGCCCGGCGACGCCGCGCTGTGCCGGCTCGCCGTGATCGCGATGGGCAAGTGCGGTGGCCACGAACTGAATTACGTGTCCGACGTCGACGTCATCTTCGTCGCGGAGCCCGCCGACTCCTCCGCCGACGAGGGCAAGGCGATCCAGGCCGCCACCCGGCTCGCCTCGCACATGATGCGGATCTGCTCCGACACCACCGTCGAGGGCACCATCTGGCCCGTCGACGCCAACCTCCGCCCCGAGGGGCGCAACGGGCCGCTCGTGCGGACGCTCTCCTCGCACCTCGCCTACTACCAGCGGTGGGCCAAGACCTGGGAGTTCCAGGCGCTGCTCAAGGCCCGGCCCGTCGCCGGCGACCCCGAGCTCGGCGAGGAGTACGTCGAGGCCGTGTCGCCGATGGTGTGGCAGGCGTCCGAGCGGGAGAACTTCGTCCCCGACGTGCAGAAGATGCGCAAGCGGGTCGTCGCGAACATCCCGGCGGGCGAGATGGAGCGCGAGCTGAAGCTCGGCCCCGGCGGCCTGCGGGACGTCGAATTCGCCGTGCAGCTCCTGCAGTTGGTGCACGGCCGCACCGACGCCGCGCTGCGCAGCGGCACCACCCTCGACGCCCTCGCCGCGCTCGCCGACGGCGGCTACGTGGGGCGGGTCGACGCCGTACAGCTCGACGACGCCTACCGGTTCCTGCGTACGCTCGAACACCGCATCCAGCTGTACAAGTTGCGCCGCACCCACCTGGTGCCGGAGGACGACGCCGACCTGCGCCGCATCGGCCGCTCGATGGGCATGCGCACCGAACCCATCACCGACCTCAAGCGGGCCTGGAAGCGGCACACGTCCGTCGTGCGCCGCCTGCACGAGAAGCTTTTCTACCGGCCGCTGCTCGACGCCGTCGCCGGGCTCGGCCCCGGCGAGACCCGGCTGCGCGCGGACGCCGCCCGCGAACGTCTCGTCGCGCTCGGCTACGCCGACCCCAGCGCCGCGATGCGCCACCTGGAGGCGCTCGCCTCCGGCGTCAGCCGCAAGGCCGCCATCCAGCGGACGCTGCTGCCGGTGCTGCTCGCCTGGTTCGCGGACTCCGCCGACCCGGACGCCGGGCTGCTCAACTTCCGCAACGTGTCAGACGCGTTGGGCAAGACGCCCTGGTACCTGCGGCTGCTGCGCGACGAGGGCGCCGCCGCCGAGAACCTCGCGCGGATCCTGTCCGCCGGGCGCCTCGCCCCCGACCTCCTCATGCGCGCACCCGAGGCGGTCGCGCTGCTCGGCGACGAGCGGGGCCTGGAGCCGCGCGGGCACGCCCAGTTGACGCAGGAGGTGCTCGCGGCGGTGCGGCGCTCGGACGGCGGCGAGCAGGCCGTCACCTCGGCGCGTGCGCTGCGCCGCCGTGAGCTGCTGCGCACGGCGGCCGCCGACATCATCGCCTCGTACGGCACCGAGGACACGCCCGCCGTCGCCGACCAGGGCGCGCTCGTCGACCAAGTGGGCGCCGCCGTCTCGGACTTGACCGCCGCCACGCTCGACGGGACGCTGCGGGCCGTCGTCCGGGACGGGTGGGGCGACACCCTGCCCACCCGGTTCGCCGTCATCGGCATGGGCCGCTTCGGCGGGCACGAGCTGAGCTACGGGTCCGACGCCGACGTGCTGTTCGTGCACGAACCCCGTGAGGGCGTCAGCGACCAGGAGGCCGCGCAGGCGGCGAACAAGGTGGTCTCCGAGATGCGCCGGCTGCTCGCGCTGCCGAGCGCCGATCCGCCGCTGCTCATCGACGCGGACCTGCGCCCCGAGGGCAAGTCCGGGCCGCTGGTGCGGACCCTGAAGTCCTACGAGGCGTACTACCGGCGCTGGTCGCTGGTGTGGGAGTCGCAGGCGCTGCTGCGGGCGCAACCGGTCGCCGGGGACGAGGAGTTGGGGCGGGAGTTCATCGAGCTGATCGACCCGTTGCGGTATCCGGCGGAGGGGCTCGGCGACGACGCGGTGCGCGAGATCCGCCGCCTCAAGGCGCGCATGGAGTCGGAGCGGCTGCCGCGCGGGGCCGACCCCACGTTGCACGCGAAGCTGGGCCGGGGCGGGCTGTCCGACGTCGAGTGGACGGTGCAGTTGCTCCAGTTGCGGCACGGCTGGGCGGAACCGGGGCTGCGGACCACCCGCACCCGCGAGGCCCTCGCCGCCGCGTGCGCCGCCGAGCTGATCTCCGCGGAGGACGCCGCGATCCTCGACGAGGCGTGGGTACTGGCCGCGCGGGTGCGCAACGCCGTGATGCTGGTGCGGGGGAGGGCGGGCGACACGTTTCCCTCGGACGGGCGTGAACTCGGCGCGGTCGGGCGCTACTTGGGGTACGACCCCGGTCACGTCGGCGACATGCTCGACGACTACCGGCGTACGACGCGGCGGGCGCGGGCGGTGGTGGAGGACCGCTTCTACGGGGGCTGACCTCAGCCGACACCGGGGCCGGGCCTCTCCGAGGGCGCTGCCCGCGCCGGGGTGCCGCCTTGCCCACCCTGCCGCCCTTGGCGGCAGTTTGCCCAAGGCGGCGGGGAGCCGTCCGCCCGTCCGCCGCCGGGCATCTTCAGCCCCTCCGGCGCTTGAGGAGCGGGGTCCGGGGCGGAGCCCCGCGGCGGTACCGGGGCCGGCCACGACGATCCCCCGCGCCGCCGCCCCACGGCGGATGCCGTCCGTCGCGAACCGCCGGGACCAACGTCCCACCGCCCCTACGTGGCCCTTACGCCTCCAGCAGCGCCCGGCAATGCGCCACGAACCCCGCGAGCGCCAGCTCGAACGCCGCGTCGGTACGGCCCTCGGGCCCCGCCCCGAGCGCCCGCTCCAGCAGCGGCGTCGCGCCCTCCTCCGACGGCTCCCACATCGTGTCGGGCGCCGCCATGTCCAGCGCCGAACCCAGCACCATGTTGTCCAGAGCGATGATCACCGGCATCACGTCCGGCAGCGCGAACCCCGCCTCCAGCAGCAGCGCCACCCCCAGCTCGTACTGCGCCAGCACCCGCGGCGCGCGGACCGGATGCGTCGTCAGCAGCGGGATCGCCTTCGGGTGCGCGGCGAAGGCGGCGCGGTAGGAGCGGGCCCACCCGGCGATCGCCTCGTCCCACGGGAGCCCCGAGGTCAGCGGCGCCTCGTCGATCGCGGAGCAGACCCGCTCGCGCAGCAGCTCCACGATGTCGTCGCGGCCGTCCACGTGGTGGTAGAGCGATCCCGCCTGCACCCCGAGCCTGCGTGCCACCTGCGGAACGCTGAACTCGCCGTTCTCGTCGACGATCTCCAGCGCCGCCGTGGCGATCCGCTCCCGGTCGAGGAGGGGTGTGCGTGGCCGTCCCATCCCGGTCCCTCCTGTCGTGCCGCGCGTCGTGCTGCGAAAAATCGGGTCTTCCCGTGAGCCCAACGGGAGGTTACATTGCGAAAACCAAAAGCCTTTAGATTTACGCCCGTCCGCAGTGCGGGCCTGCCGCCAGAAGGGCTTCCTCACGCATGTCCGCGACCTCCCCGAAGACCGGAGCCGACGCCGCCGCCGACGCCGCCGCCCCGCCGAGCGCGCCGCCCAGCCTTCGCACGGGCACCCTCGGCACGTCCGACATCGCGTTCTTCGTCGTCTCCGCCGCCGCCCCGCTCACCGTCATGGCGGGCGTCGCCCCCATCGCCATCGCCCTCGGCGGTGTCGGAGCGCCCGCCGGTTACCTGCTCGCCGGCATCACCCTCGCCGTCTTCGCCGTCGGCTTCACCGCGATGAGCCGCCATGTCACCGGCGGCGGCGCCTTCTACTCGTACATCACCCAGGGCCTCGGCCGGCCCGCCGGGATCGGGGCTGCGCTGCTCGCGATGGTCGGCTACAACGGCATGGAGATCGGCGTCTACGGACTCCTCGGCTCCGCCACCCAGGACACCGTGCACTCCCTGTTCGGCGCGGACGTGCCGTGGCTGCCGGTCTCCCTCGCCGGGCTCGCCCTGATCTGGTACGGCGGCTACCGCTCCATCGACTTCGGCGCCAAGGTCCTCGGCGTGCTGCTGATCGCGGAGACCGGCATCCTCGTCCTCCTCGCCGGCGGGGTGCTCCTCAAGGGCGGCGCGCACGGTCTCTCGGCCGCGTCCTTCGCGCCGGACAACGTCCTCGTGCCCGGCACCGCCGCCGTCCTCGCGTTCGCGTTCGCCGCGTTCACCGGGTTCGAGTCGACCGTCATCTACCGGCGCGAGGCCCGCGATCCGCACCGTACGGTGCCGCGCGCCACGTACATCGCGGTCGCCTTCCTCGGCCTCTTCTACGCCTTCACCGTGTGGATCGCCATCCAGTCCTTCGGCGACGCGCACGTGGTCGCGGCCGCGGGCGACGACCCGGCGAACCTCTTCTTCACCGCCATCACCACGTTCGTCGGCGGGTGGGCGGCGGACCTGATGCACGTCTTCATCGTCACGAGCGTCATCGCCTCGCTGCTCGCCTTCCACAACGCGATCAACCGGTACGCGCTCGCTCTCGCGGACGAGGGGGTGCTGCCGCGGGCGCTCGCCCGCATCCACCCCAAGCACCGTTCGCCGTACGTGGCCGGGCTCGCGCAGACCGTTCTCGGGGCGGTCGTCGTGCTCGGCTTCTGGGCGGTGGGGGCGGACCCGTACGACCAGCTGCTGCTGTGGGTCAACACGCCCGGGATGCTGGGCCTGATGGCGCTTCAGCTGCTCGCGGCGCTGGCGGTGCCGTTCTTCTTCCGGCGGATCACGCATGCGGAGGGGGTGGTGCGGACGGTGGTGGCGCCGGTGGTGGCGACGGTGCTGCTCGCGGTGGCGATCGGTCTGGTGGCCACGCACATCGACCTCTTCACGGGGGCGTCCCCGCTGGTCAACTGGATCCTCATGGCGGTCGCCCCCGCCGTCTTCGTCCTCGGCCTCGCCCTCGCCTGGCGCCTGCGGCGCTCCCGCCCCACCACGTACGCCCGCTTCGGCCAGTAGCCCTCCCACGCCCCGGGGCTCCGCCCCGCCCCCCGCTGCTCAATCGCCGCAGAGGCTCCATCCCCCAGGGGCGCGGGGAACTGCGCAAAGAACCGGACCACCGCAGGACCGCACCCGGCGAACAGAAACGGAGTTCACCGCACCATGGCATCCGCCGACCTCCTCCTCACCGACACCCACCTCCACACCCTCGACCCGCACCGGCCGAAGGCCACCTCCGTGGCGGTGGCCGGCGGCCGCATCGTCGCCGTGGGTGACACCCACGACCTCGTACGGGACTGGTCCGGACCCGGCACCGAACGGCTGGACCTCCGCGGCGCCCACGTGACCCCCGGCTTCGTCGACGCGCACAGCCACCCCGTGTGGGGTCTGGAGATGGCCACCGGAGCCGACCTCACCGGCGTCACCGACCTCGACGGACTCCGCGCCGCCCTGCGCACAGCAGCCCGCCTCGACGGCTGGGTCATCGGCTGGGGGCTCGACCACAACGCCTTCGGGGGCCGGCCGATCCACCGCGAACTGATCGAGGACGCGCTAGACGGCACCCCCGCCTTCCTGCGCCTCTACGACGGCCACTCCGCCCTCGTCAGCTCCGCCGCCCTCGCCGCCGCCCGCGTCACCGGGCCCCGCTCCTTCGCCCAGCGGTCCGAGATCGTGTGCGACGCCGAGGGGCGGCCCACCGGGCACCTCGTCGAGCACGCCGCCATGGACCTGGTGTACGAGGCCGCGCCCCGGCCCTCGTACCAGGACCGCCGCGCCGGACTCGTCGAGCTGCTGAGCGCCATGGCCGCCACCGGCCTCACCGGCGCCCACGTCATGGACGGCTCGGGACTCGACCTGCTCGCCGCCGTCGAGGAGGAGACGGACCTGCCGCTGCGGCTGACCGTCTCGCCGTGGTGCATGCCGGGCGTGGACGGGGACGGGCTGGACGAGCTCGTCGCGCTCCAGAAGCTCGGCGGGCGGCGCTGGACGGTCGGCGGCGTCAAGTTCTTCATGGACGGCACCGTCGAGGGCGGCACCGCCTGGCTGGAGCACCCCGACTGCCACGGTCAGGGGACGGACGCGTTCTGGCCGGACCCGGCCGCGTACAGCGACGCCGTACGGCATCTGCACGCGGCCGGGGTGCGGACCGCGACGCACGCCATCGGGGACGCCGCCGTGCGGCACGCCCTCGACACCGTGGAGGCGCTCGGCGCGAGCGGCCGCGGCGCGCACCGCATCGAGCACATCGAGTCCGTGCCCGACGACACGCTCCCGCGGTTCGCCGCGCTCGGCGTCACCGCCTCCATGCAGCCGCCCCACACCGCGTACACGAAGGGCGACCACAGCGACGAGTGGTCCAAGCGGCTCGGCGACACCCGGGCCGCGCGCGCCTGGCGCACCCGTGACCTGTGGGACGCGGGCGCCGTGCTGGCGCTCGGCTCGGACTGGCCGATCGCCCCCTACGACGCCCGGAGGGTGCTCGCCATGGCGCGGGTCCCGGAGGGCGCGGCGGGCCCCGCGCAGGGGCTCACCGGACTGGAGGCGCTGGAGGGCGTCACCTCGCACGCGGCGATCGCCGCGGGACAGGCCGCGCGGGCGGGGCGGATCGCGGTCGGTCTGCGCGCCGACCTCACCGTGCTCGGCGTCGACCCGGTCGCCGCCCCCGCCGACGAGATCGCCGACGCCCCCGTCCGGCTCACCGTCACCGACGGCCGGATCACGCACCGCGGCGAATGAGGCGGTGCGGCGGGGCGGCACCCGTGGGCGCCGCCCCGCTCACACCTTCGCGGGCAGCAGCGGCGCGGGCACCAGGCGCGGCAGCGCGTACGGCAGCGTCCCGTACCAGACCCGCGCCACCGCGAAGCCGAACGCCAGGCAGACCAGGCCGCCCACCGCGTCCAGCCAGAAGTGGTTCGCCGTCGCCACGATGACCACCAGCGTCAGCGCCGGGTACACGAGCCCGAGGACCCGCACCCACGGCACCGAGGCCAGCGCGAAGATCGTCACGCCGCACCACAGCGACCAGCCGATGTGCATGGACGGCATCGCCGCGTACTGGTTCGACATGTTCTTCAGGTTGCCCGAGGCCATCGAGCCCCAGGTGCCGTGGACGGCGACCGTGTCGATGAAACCGGCGCCGTTCATCAGGCGCGGCGGCGCCAGCGGATAGAAGTAGTAACCGACCAGAGCGACCGCCGTCGTCGCGAACAGAGCGAGGCGTGTCGCCGCATAGCGCCCGGGATGGCAGCGGAACAGCCACACCAGGACGGCCAACGTGATGACGAAGTGCAGTGTCGCGTAGTAGTAGTTCATGCCCACGATGAGCCAACTCACCGAGTTCACGGCATGGTTGACGGTCTGCTCGACGGCGATCCCCAGGCTGTGTTCCGCCCGCCAGATCCAGTCGGCATTGCGCAGCGCCTGCTCCTTCTGCTCCGGGACCGCGTTGCGGATCAGGGAGTACGTGTAGTAACTCACCGCGATCAGCAGGATCTCGAACCAGAGACGCGGACGCCGCGGCACCCGAAGGCGACGCCCCGCGCGGTCTTCCGCGATGGGTGAGGTGGTGGCCCCTTTTCGGCCTTCACGTGTCGTCACGGTCGTTTCACCCATAGACACAGAGTCTGCCAGATTCCGGCCCCCCGACCGATCATCCCCTGGGCGGGTCCCGGCCGCACCCGCTACGCCCTACGGACGAGGTCTGACCCCTACGGAAACCGCTGCTGACGCGGCCGTGGACCCCCGCACCACCAGCTCCGGCATGAACACGAATTCGCTCGGCGGCGCGGGCGTGCCGCCCACCGCCTCCAGCAGCGTGTGCACCGCCGCCTGGCCCATCGCGTGCACCGGCTTGCGGATCGTGGTGAGCGGTGGATCGGTGAACGCGATGAGCGGAGAGTCGTCGAAACCGACCACGGAGACGTCCCCCGGCACGTCCAGGCCGCGCTCGCGCACCGCCCTGATCGCGCCCAGCGCCATCATGTCGCTGGCGCACACCACCGCCGTGCAGCCCCGGTCGAGGAGCGCCGCCGTCGCCGCCTGCCCGCCCTCCAGGGTGTACAGGGAGTGCTGCACGAGGTCCCGCTCTATGGCGTCGGCGCTCAGGTCGAGGCGCTCCGCCATCGCGCGCACGAACCCCTCGATCTTGCGCTGCACGGGCACGAAGCGGCGCGGCCCGACGGCGAGCCCTATCCGGGTGTGGCCCAGCGACAGCAGGTGGGTGACCGCGAGCCGGGCCGCCGCCCGGTCGTCCGGGGAGATGAAGGGGGCCGCGACCGCGGGCGCGTACCCGTCGACGAGGACGAAGGGGACGCCCTGGCCGCGCAGCCGCTCGTAGCGCCCCGTGTCCGCGGTGGTGTCGGCGTGCAGCCCGGAGACGTAGATGATGCCGCTGACGTCGCGGTCGACCAGCATCTCCGTCAGCTCGTCCTCCGTGGAGCCGCCCGGCGTCTGGGTGGCCAGGACCGGCGTGTACCCCTGCCGGGTCAGGGCCTGCACCACGACCTGGGCGAGCGCGGGGAAGATCGGGTTCTCGAGTTCCGGGGTGATGAGGCCGACCAGGCCGGCGCTGCGCTGCTTCAGGCGCACCGGGCGCTCGTAGCCCAGCACGTCGAGCGCGGCGAGGACGGACTGACGGGTGGCCGAGGCGACCCCCGACTTCCCGTTGAGCACGCGGCTGACGGTCGCTTCACTGACCCCCGCTTGGGCTGCGATGTCGGCAAGGCGTGCGGTCACGGACGGGACCTTACCCGTCACTTGCCGCATTGCCCACCGAAGGGGGAAGTGCCGGACGGGGAAGTGCCGGACGGGCAAGCCGCGTTGGCCCGGCCACCCGGAACGGTGAACCGGTCGAAGGACGGGTCGCGACGGGGCTGCCCGGCGGTAGCTTGGTGAGGGTGCGGGCCGAGGGGGCCCGCACGCACCGTACTTGCCTCCCGAGGGGCCGTCTCGTGAACGCCAAGGTTCAGGGACCAGGGACCGACGTCGGATGCACGGTCCTGGTGGTCGACGACAGCGCCGCCAGCCGGTACGCGCTGGGCGCCGTGCTGAGCCGGGCCGGGCACGTCGTGATCACCGTCGGCACGGCCGGCGAGGCCCTGGTCGAGCTCGACGTGCGGCTGCGCTCCGGGGCGCTGCCCGATCTGGCGCTCGTGGACGTCGGGCTGCCCGACCTCAGCGGGTTCGAGCTGTGCCGCCGGGTCAAGGCGCTGCCCTCGCTCGCCGGGATCCCCGTCGTGCACTTCTCCGCCCGCCCCTCCGGCCCCGAGGACCGCTGCCAGGCGCTCGACGCGGGCGGCGAGGCGTACCTCGCGGTGCCCGCCGAGCCGGAGGAGATCCGCGCCGTGGTGCGGGCCGCGCTGCGCGGCGCGCGTGAACTCACGTCCAGCCAGGCCCGGTTCGACCATCTGACGCTGCTGTCCAAGACCGTCGTCGACGTCCAGGGCGCGCGCAGCCTCGCCGAGCTCGCGCGGACGGCCGCCGCCGCGGCGTCCCGGCTCACCGGCGGCGACGCCGCCGTCTTCGTCCTCGGCGACCACGGCGCCGTGCACAGCGGGATGTCCCGGTCCACGCCCCGGACCACCGCGCCGGACGCCTCCGCGCGCGAGCGGGCCGTCGGGCTGGTGCGGCAGATCAGCTGCGGGCCCGGCGGGGTGCGCACCACGGTGCAGCCCGCGTCCGCCTGGCCGCAGGCGTACTTCGGGCGCGGCGGCGCCCGCCTCACGCTCGCCCGCACCCGCGACGGGCGGCGCGCCGTGTGCCTGGCCACGCCCGGCTTCCCGGACCCCGACGGGCGGATCGCGCCGCTCGTCGCCCAGCTCGCCCGCGCCATCTCGCTCGCCGTGGAACCCCTGGTCCGGTACGAGCAGGAGCGCCACGTCGCCCACACGCTGCAACGCAAGTTCCTGCCCGCCGAGTTGCCGCCCTTCCCCGGCGTCGACATCGACTTCCGCTACGAGCCCGCCTCCCAAGAGGTGCAGATGGGCGGGGACTTCTACGCGGCGCTGCCGACGCCCGACGGGGTGCTCGTCGGCGTCGGGGACGTCGTGGGGCACTCGCTCGACGCGGCCACCGTCATGGTCGAGCTGCGGCACGCGCTGCGCGCCTACTGCCTCGACGACCCGCGCCCCGACCGGCTCGCGACCCGGCTCGACCGGCTGCTCCAGCACTACCACCCGACGCTCACCGCCACGCTGTGCCTGGCCCTCGTCGACCCCGTGACCGGGCGCACGCGGGTGGCCAACGCGGGGCACATCCCGTCGCTGGTCGTGCCGGTCGACGGCGAGGTCGCCTACGTCGAGGCGGCGGGGCCGCTGCTCGGGCTCGGGCTGCCGCACCCCGAACCCTCCGTCGTCGAACTCGCGCCGGGGGACCGGCTCCTCATGGTCACGGACGGGCTCGTGGAGACGCGGGGCGTCGACCTGTCGGTGTCGATGGAGGAGCTGCGGCAGGCGGCGTCGTCGGCCCCGGCCGAGCCGGGCGCGCTGTGCGACGCGCTGCTCGCGCGCTTCGGGCGGGACCGGGCGGACGACATCGCGCTCCTCGCGCTGCGGCGGGATCCGGTGTGACGCGGGTGCGGGCCGGGGTGGGAGCCGGGGGTGTCCGTTGGGCGGGACGTGATTGTGCGGGCGGGGGACTTCGGGCGAAGGTGAGCGCCGACACGCATTCACCCACGACGCTACGGAGTACGTCCATGCCTCAGATCACCGTCGACCACTCCGCGGAACTCGACGACCGGCTCGACCGGGAAGGGCTCGCCGCGTCGGTGCACCAGGCCGCCGTCGACACGGTGGCCGCGCGGGTCGCGGCCTGCAAGACGCGGTTCCGGCGGGTCGGGGTGACGGTGGTGGGGGACGGGCCGGCGGCGGTCGTGCATGTCGAGGTGGCGTTGCTGGCCGGGCGGACGGAGGAGGCGAAGGTGGCGCTTGCGGAGGCGATCCTCGCGGCTCTCCCGCACCACATCAAGGAGCCCGCGGGCGTCCACCTCTCCGCCGAGGTCCGCGACCTCACCCCGTCCTACCGGTCGGCCCTGGGCGCCTGACCTCACGCCCCGGGGCTCCGCCCCGGACCCCGCTCCTCAATCGCCGGAGGGGCTTGAAGGATCGGGGCTCCGCCCCGGACCCCGCTCCTCAATCGCCGGAGGGGCTTGAAGGATCGGGGCTCCGCCCTGGACCCCGCTCCTCAAACGCCGGAGAGCTGAAAATGCCCGGCGGCGGACGGGCGGACGTCTCACCGCCGCCTTGGGCAATCTGCCGCCAGGGGCGGCAGGGTGGGCAAGGCGGCACCCCGGTGCGGGCAGCACCTTTGAACGAGCCCGGCCCCGGTACCGCCACGGGGCCCCGCCCCTGAGGGGCTCAAGCGCTGGAAGGGCTCGGGACGAGGGACGTGAGGCGGGCGGTCAGTGTGGCGAAGGGGCCGTCGGCCGGTTCGTCGGTGAGCAGGGCGCGCAGGAGGGCCGCCATCTCCTCGTCGTGGGTCGCGCTCACCGCCGCCAGCGCCGCGAAGTCGTGGACCAGTTGCAGCTGGAGCTCCTCGCGGGGGATGCGCCGCCCGTCCAGCCAGATCAGCGCCGTCGACTCCGCGAGCGAGATCCACGAACGCACCACGAGTTCGAGGCGCGCGGACGGCGCCACCACTCGCAGATGCGCCAGGATCTGCACGTACGCCGCCTGCCGCACGGAGTCGATGAGCGCGTTCGTCGTGGACGACCCCACCGCCGGGCCGCCGCGCATCAGCGCCGAGAACCCCGGCCCGTGCTCGTCGACGAAGTCGAAGAACCGGCCCATCACCCGCAGCAGCCGCGCCCCCAGCGGCCCCTCCTGCGGCTCCTCGAACCGCTCGGCGAGATCCTGTGCCGCCCGCCGCAACGCCGCCTCGTACAGGCTGAGTTTGCCCGGGAAGTAGTGGTACACCAGCGGCCGCGAGATTCCCGCGGCGGCCGCTATCTCGTCGATGGAGACCTCGTCGGGGGAGCGGTTGCTGAACAGTTCGAGGGCGACCCCGATCAGCTGCCGCCGCCGCTCCTCGACTCCCAACCTGCGCCGCACCCCGGTAGTCATGCCGAACACTCTACCGAGCGGATCCGGCCTCCCCGCCGGACCCCGGGACGCCCCGCGCACGGCACCGCCCCGCACCCGCTACAGGTCCAGCACCAGCCGCTCGCCCCGCGCCCGCGACACACAGATCAGCATGGAGTCGCCGCGCTCCGCATCCGTGAGCAACTCGTCCCGGTGCTCGATCTCCCCTTCCACGACGCGCTGTTGGCACGTCCCGCAGAACCCCTGCTCGCAGGAGTACGCCACGCCCGGCACCGCCGACCGCACCGCGGCGAGCACCGTCGAGTCGGCGGACACCTCCACCACCGTGCCGCTGCGCCGCAGCTCGACCTCGAACGGGCCGTTGCCCTCGGCGGAATTGCGTGGCGTGAACCGTTCGGTGTGCAGCGTGCAGTGCTCCGGCAGCGCCGCCTCCACGGCCGCCATCAGCCCCTCGGGCCCGCAGCAGTACACGGCCGTGCCCGGCACCGCGTCCGCCAGCGCCGCCGCGACGTCCGGCCGCCCGTCCGTGTCCTCCGCCACGACCGCGACCCGCCCCGCGACGGCGCCGCCCAGCTTCTCCACGTCCTCCACGAACGGCATGGACGCCCGCGTCCGGCCCCCGTACAGCAGCGTCCACCGCGCGCCGCGCGCCTCGGCCTCCCGCAGCATCGGCAGGATCGGCGTCACCCCGATGCCGCCCGCGACGAACACGTAGGCCGGGGCGTCGGCGTCGAGCGGGAAGCGGTTGCGCGGCCCGCGCACCTCCACCTCCGCACCCACCCGCACCCGCTCGTGCACCTCGCGCGACCCACCGCGCCCGCCCTCGCCCTCCGGCACGAGCCGCGTGGCGACGGTGTACGAGGACGTGTCCTCGGGGTCCCCGCACAACGAGTACTGCCGGACGAGACCGGAGGGCAGCACCAGGTCGACGTGGGCGCCCGGCCGCCACGCGGGCAGCGTCAACCCCTGTCCTTCCAGGCGGAGTTCGACGACCCCGTCCGCCACCCGCTCGCACCGCGTCACGAGCAGCTTCAGGGCCCGCGCCCGCGGCCGCCCCGACGTCGGCTCCTCCAGGGCGGGCATCGGCCACAGCGGTGAGCGCCGCACCCGCCCCCGCAGCGCGCGCCGGGCGACGACCACGGCCCCGCCGACGAGCGCCGCCCGGCGCAGCGTCCGGGCGTTCACCGGGCGGCTCCGTGACGCGCGGCCTCCCGGGCCTCGGCGGCCACCGCGGCGGGGGAGGAGGCGAGGTAGGCGACGGCCTGAGCGGTGTCGCCCTCCTGGTCCGGGTGGTAACTCCGGCTCAGATAGCGGGGGATGGAGCGCGCCATCGCCCCCGTCGTCGGCAGCACGCCCCGCTTGCCGCCGCGGTAGAACTGCCCGAAGCTCGCCTTGCCGTCGATCAGCGTCGGATCGTTCTCCATGAAGAACCGCGCGCCGCGCTGCCACAGGAAGACCAGCGCGGTGAAGGCCGTCGCCCACGTGCGCACCCGGCGCCGGTAGCTCCCGTCGAGGTGCTCGAACAGCTCGAAGGCCACCGCCCGGTGCTCGACCTCCTCGGCCCCGTGCCACCGCAGCAGGTCCAGCATCGTCGGATCGGCGCCCCGCCGGTCCAGCTCGTCCGCGTTGAGCACCCAGTTGCCGAGGAACGCCGTGTAGTGCTCGATCGCCGCGATCAGCGCGACGCGCTCCATCAGCCACCACTGCCGCGCCTTGCCCGGCGGCAGCGTCCGGTCACCGAGCAACTTCTCGAAGAACCAGTCGAGTTGCGCCGTGTACGGCGTCGGGTCGAGCCCCTGCTCCCGCAGATGCGGCAGCACCTCGTCGTGCGCCTGCGAGTGCATGGCCTCCTGGCCGATGAACCCGATGACGTCCTCCCGCAGCCGCTCGTCCGTGATGTACGGCAGCACCTGCTTGTAGACGTGCACGAACCAGCGTTCCCCGGCAGGGAGCAGCAGGTGCAGGACGTTGATCGTGTGCGTGGTGAACGGGTCGTCCGGCAGCCAGTGCAGCGGAGTCCGGTCCCAGGCGAACGAGACCTGGCGTGCCTTCAACGGGACGCGCGTATTAGACATGGCGTCAATGTACTGACGGGTAGCGTCGACGAACACCCCTCGCGCACCACTTTTCCCGATCAAGCAGCGCGCCGCGATCGCCCCCAGCAGCCATCGGCGGCGATCGAGCTCATTCAAGCCCCTGCGGCGCTTGAGCAGCGGGGGTCCGGGGCGGAGCCCCGCGGCGTCGGCTACTTCAGGGGCCGCACCTGCGCCCCACCGGCCGCCCGCCCACTGAGCGTCACCTCCGCACCCCGCGCCACCGGCACCGCGAGCACCTCCCCGTGCGCCTCCCGCCCGGCCGCCGCCACCGACCGCACGCCGCTCCCCGCGGCCACCAGGTACCAGGCCCCGCCCCGCGACTTCCACCGCACACCCGCCAACACCCTCGGCTCCCGCGCCCCGCACGCCGGCGACGTCTCCGACTTCGCGGCGACGACCGCGGCACCCGCCCCCGGCGCCCGGAACAGCGCGAGGGTCCGGGGCCCCGTGCCCCGCCACGTCTCGGCCCGCGTGCACAGCCACTGGGCCGTCCCGTTGGACTCCGGCAGCTCCTGCCGCGCGTACGCCCACGCGTTGACGGACCGCACCCCGTGCGATCGCGCCGCCGTCAGGGAACACGCCGACGGGGCCCAGTCCGCGGCGCGCGCCTCGCGGGGCGCGCCGGGGCTGCCCGCCGTGAGGTGCGCGGGCACCAGCTCGCCGAGGTCGGTGCTGAGCCGGGTGCCGTCCGCATCCGTGAGGGACAGCGCGTTCCACGACGTGCAGGAGGACGCCAGCGCCGGGCTCGGGAACGGCGCCGTCACCCCGTCCCGCGTGCGCGCCAGGGGCCGCGCCGCGGCGGACGGCTTCAGCAGGTCGCGGGTGGCGGCGCGGGTCACCCACGGTGCGGTCAGGTAGCGGACGTTGCCGTCGGCCCGGTCCATCACCACGGCCCCGGCACCCGCCCCGCTCGCCCCGTCGACCCGTGCGAAGTCGAGCGCCGCCCCGGTCGTACCGCTCTTCGGCTCGGCGTAGCGCACGATGCGCAGCCCGTCGTAGAGCAGCACGACGCGGGCCTGGTCGAGCTCGCCCGCGTACAGCAGCTGCGGCGGTCCCGGCGGGGCGCCGGCCGGGGTGCCGGGGGTCGCCGAGACCTCCACGGATTCGCCGGGCCGCGCCCACACGGCGAGCGCCCTGCGCAGCAGCTCCTTGTCGCCGGTGAGCGAGCCGCGCGCGGGCCACACCGAGAAGTCGGTGCGGTCCGACGTCTTCCACGCGGTCGGCGACACCTTCGTCAACTTTCCCGGCTTCAGGGCCGCTTGGGCCGCCGGGTTCTGCGCGTACGGCGGCGCGGCGGCCCCGTCCGGGGCCCAGCCGTCGCCCGGCAGACCGAGCAGCGCGCCGCACACGAGCGTCGCCGCGACCGCCGCGATCGCGGCCTTCAGGTGCTGGCGGCGGCGCATCAGATCGGTGGGCCGCGCGTGCAGCGAACACGGGTCGAACTCGGGTGATTCGAGGAGCGCCGCTCCGGCCCCGCCCGCCGCGACGTCCGCCTCGGTCGCGCCGCGCGCCTCCGCGAGGGCGCCGGCCGCGTCCTCCTCGGCGCAGCCCGCCTCGACGAGGGCCGCGCGGACGGCGTCGTCGTCCAGCCGCTCCAGACCGCGCAGCACGTACGCGGCGCGCCCCGGTCCGCTCAGCGCCGACAGCCGCTGGTCCAGGGCGAGTTCATCGGCGCCGCCCGACTTCGGGAACAGCCGAAGGCCCCACACCTGCGGCAGCACCGGCGGCAGCTGCGCCCGCTTCGGCCAGGCCGCCCGCCGCAGCGGCAGCCCCGCCTCCAGCGCGGCGCGCAGCACCTTCAGGCGTACGTAGGCGTACCCGGGGTCGCCGGTGCGGCCCGCGGCGTCGCGGGGCGCCGGGACGGCCGCCGGAGCGTTCGCCGTGCGGCCGCGGGGCAGCGCCCGCTGGGCGACCGCGTGGGCGGTCAGCACCCGCCGGTTGCGCCCGAGGCCGGGCGGCAGCACGAGGTAGGCCAGACGGACCAGTCGGGGGTAGTGCTCGATCAGGGCGGCCTCGGCCTGCTCGACGTCGATGACGGCGGCCGGCCCTGCGGGCGGGGGCGTGGTTTCCTGTTGCACCTTTGACTGCACGTTCAGCAGAACGAGCGAATCGTGGGATGGTCACAGTCCCGCGCGCTCACCGGCCCGTCCCGCGCGCCCCGCCAGGACTACTCGGACGCGGCGAGGGCCTTGGCGTAGTTCGCCATCGACCGCTGGTAGCGGGGCAGATGGGGCGCCAGCGCGCCCAGCACCAGGGCGAGGCCCTCCCGGTCCCGGCCCAGGCTGGACAGGCACAGCGCGAGGCACGCCCGCACCGCGTCGTCCAGTTCGTCGCCGGGAGCGGTCAACTCCGGTTCGAGTAGGGCCACGCCCTCCTCCGGCCGGCCGACGTTGCGCAGGGAGCTGGCCAGCTGGATCCTGGCGCGGCGGCCCCGGTAGCCGGTCAGGCCGAGCCGCAGCGCCTCCCGGTACAACGGGACCGCCTTGTCGGAGTGGCCGGTCGAGTCGTAGGCGCAGGCCCGCTCGAACGGCGCGACCGGGCTGCCCGCCGGCAGCTCGTCGACGAGGCCGTCGACGAGCGCGCGGAACGCGCCCGCGTCCGACGCGTCGTAGTCGTCGAGCGTCGCCCACGCGGCCGCGATCCGCGCTTCCCAGTCACTGTTCTCGTTGCTCACCGGGGCACTCTCACACAGCCGCGCCCCGGTGTCACCGCAGTATCGGGAAGTGCGCGCTCAGCCCAGCTTCCAGCCGCTGAACTCCACCGTGCCCCGCGCCCCGTTCCCGCCGTTCGTGGCGCTCATGAACATCCCGACGCCCTGCGCGGAGGCGAGCCGCGGCGACGGCACCGTCGCGACGGTCCGCCACGTCGCCCCGTCGTCCGTCGAGCACTGCCCGGTGTACGTGTCACCGGCCCGGCTCAGCCGCAGCAGCACCGGCGCCTTGATCCCGGTGATCCGCTTGTACGTGTCGAGGGTGCCGTCGCCCGTGCTGTCGTAGGAGAGGACGACGCCGTTGGCGGGCGTGACGGCGAGGTTCGCGAAGCCCAACGACCCGTTGTCGCCCATGGAGTTGCGGACCATGATCCCGGCGCGCGCCCACGGCCCGGTCACCGCCTGCGCGTCCACCCGCACCGTCGCCACCGAGCCGTCCCGGAACGCGTTCGCCCGGTACAGCGTCCCGAACTCGGCCGTGCCCTTCCACAGGTCCGCGCCGCCGCCGTCGATGGCGTACCGGTCGCCGAGCTGCCCGAACACCGCCGCGTTGTTGGTGTACGTCCGCCACTCCTCGCCCAGCGGCCCCGCCTCGAACAGCGTCCCCTTGCGGACCGAGCGCACCCGTCTCTCACCGGCCGGACCGTACTGGACGTCGATCG
Source organism: Streptomyces sp. BYX5S (assembly GCF_054724165.1). Lineage (NCBI taxonomy): Bacteria > Bacillati > Actinomycetota > Actinomycetes > Kitasatosporales > Streptomycetaceae > Streptomyces > Streptomyces sp. BYX5S. The sequence goes on from NZ_CM138829.1 coordinate 1,593,898, forward strand.
TGTACGGCAGCGGCCGCAGCGGCTCGTCCAGCGGGGTGCCCGGCGCGTTCACCCGCCACGCCACCGCGCCCTCGCCGCCCGCCGGAACGCTGTCCAGGTGCGTCGCGCCTGCGGGGTCGGCGTCGACGCCCGTGAGGCGGAAGTCGACGCGGCCCGTCGCGCGCAGCCCGTTGACGTTGCGGAACGTGGCCGTCACGCGCGCGTGCCCGCCCGGCGGGAGGGCCGGCGGCTCCGCGGTGACCGTGACCGACCCCTGGTAGGGGGCGCGCGCGAGGACGTCGCGCACCTGCGCCGCCGTCCGATACGGGTCGCCGTAGGGGCGCAGCGGGTAGTCCTTGCGCTCGCGCGTCCAGGGTTCCTCGAAGGCGAACCAGTCGATCCTCGCGGGCTCCCGGCCCGCGGCGAGCGCGTCGGACAGCTCGTCGAGCCACTTCTGCCAGCGCGGCAGGTAGAAGTCGGCCATCAGGCCCTGCCAGTCACGGTTGGCGTACTCGTGGAGGTTGCCGGGGTCGGACGTGGCCCGGTCGCCCCACACGGTGATGAGCACCTTGGCGCAGCGCTCGAACTCGGCGCGTTCGGCGTCGTTCGTCGCGAGGTTCCGCGCGTCCCGGATCCAGGGCCCCAGCAGGAACGCCGCGTGGGTGCCCGTCACGTCGTCGGAGAGCCGCATCAGGCGCAGCCACAGCGTCGACAGCGCCGTGAACGTGGCCCGGTCCCGGTCCGCGTACGCCGCCTTCAGCTGCGGCAGCAACTGGCGGCTGCGGTGCGCCAGGGCCTGCCGTGTCACGTCGACGAGGTCGTACCGGTAGGCGGCGCTGCGGCGCAGGTCCCCGGCCACGCCGAGGAGACCGGTGAGCGCCGCGTCGAAGCGGGCCGGGTCGTAGGCGAGGGCGCGCGGCGCGTAGTACGAGGCGCGGTCGGCCGACAGGTCGGGGCGGGCCGCGAACAGCGAGTCGTGCGGGTCGGAGCGCTCCACCGCCCGGTGCTGGTACGCGGTGTCGTGCAGCGCCCGCCAGGCGGCGCGGGCCGATGCGTCGCGGCGCCCGTAGCGGAAGTCGGCGTACCCGGCGAACCAGGCCGCGCGGTCCGGAGCGGCGTCCGTCCAGGCCAGTTCGGACCACAGCTCGAACGCGGCCGGGTCGCGGTCGGTGGCCTCCGGCAGGTACGCGGTACCGGCCAGCGCGCTGTCCGGCTTGTCGCGCCAGGCGAAGAACTTCTGCTCCCAGATGTGCGTGCGCGCCCCGATCGTCGTACGGCCGCCGAAGTTGGGGATGGTCCCGAACGCGTACGGGGTGCCGCCCCAGTCCTTCTCGCGGTCGGTGACGGACGTGAACCGGTCGGAGACCCCGTCCACGATCAGCATCTTCGTCTTGTCGATCGCGTCGATCAGCTCGGGCAGCGGGTTCGCCTCCCAGCCGAGGATCACCCACGTCGCGCCCGGCCGGTTCGTGCGCAGCGCCGCCTCGACGCCGCGCGCGGCGTCCGGGACCGGCACGTCACCGGCCGTGCCGCCCTCGTGCAGCAGGTCCATCTTGAACGCGTCGAGCTCCCCGAACAGGTCCTTCTGATGGCCGTAGAACGAGGCGGCGACGTCGGCGAAGGCGGTCGTGCGCGGGTCGAGCCAGTCCGGCCGCTCGAAGCCGTGCCACACGCCCTGCGGCACGACGCGCGCGTCGCCGCCGTTGCGCTCCACGAAGCCCTTCGGCACGTGCCCGTAGTAGCCGGGCAGCACCGGTCTCATGCCGAGCGCGCGCAGCCGCCCGACGATGCGTCTTCCCAACTCGGCCCGCCGGGCGATGAGTTCGGGCGACAGTGGCCCTCCGTAGGAGTGCAGGTTCTGGAGCAGCCACCACGGCTGGTGGGACGGGGCGGGCAGCCAGGCCCGTGCCTCCGCGTCGCTGTAGCCGAAGTCCTTCAGTACGCGGTGGTAGACGGCCTCCATGCCCGCGGCGACGAAGACCTCGTTGCAGCCGTGCAGCGCGAGGATGTCGATCTCGCGCTCCCAGTACGACCAGTCGGCGAACGGCGCCGTGTAGCCGTCGTTGGTGTCGTTGAGCGCGAACCGGTGGGGGAGTGAAGTGGTGCGCTCCAGCGTCTTCGAGGGGGCCGGGAGCAGGTCCGGAAGGTCCAACTGCGCGCCGTTCCAGGCGATGTGCGCGCCGCACGCGTACTTCAGATACCAGTGGACCCCGGCGAGCAGCGTCGCCGGGGTCGTCCCGTACACGGTGATGCGGCCTCTCGTCCCGGTCACCCGGAAACGGTCCTCCGTGCCGCTCGCGGCCAGCAGTCTGAGTCTGAACTGGTCCGCGTGATGGGGCAGTTGCCGGTTGAGTGCCTCGCGCGCCGCAGCCGTATCAGGGGCCGTCACCTCCCTCGCGGCGTCCGGTTCGGGAGCCGCCTGTGCGGTCGGAGTGCCGGTCCCCAGGGCCGTGCCGAGGCCGAGGGCGGCCGTCGTGCCGAGGACGGTGCGTCGCGATGGTGCGGACATACGTGTATCCCCCTTGCGTCGCGGTGGGTGCGGCGCACGGTAGCAACGGAACTTTCGGGACAGGAGAGCGCAATGAGGAAAATGCTGGTGGCCGCGGCCGTGCTGCTCGCGGCGGCGACCGGATGCGGCTCGGGCGGCTCCGACGGCGCCCGGGAGGACGACGCGCCGAAGATCCCCCGTACGGCCTCCGGGAGCCTGGAGCACCTCGCGAAGGAGGCGGGCTGCCGCCCCGACATCCAGACCGACGCCGCCGACATCCGGCAGGCCAACTGCGGCAGCGGCAAGGGGCGTTACGTCCTCGCCACCTTCACCACCGACAAGGGCCAGGCCGAGTGGTTCGACCAGGCCAACGACTACGGCGGCGTCTATCTCGTCGGACCCAGGTGGATCGCGGTCGGCGGCGCCGCGCAGCTCACGAAGCTGCGCGGCCGGCTCGGCGGGACCCTGGAGAAGCCCGCCTCGCACCACTCGGGGAGTAGCGGTGGTGGGGGTCACGAGGCGGGTGCGCTCTCCGGGTACGAAGGTCACCGCTGAACCGGCCGCGCAGCGGCCACAAGGGGGCGGTCGCCGCTCAGTCGCAGCGATCGCCCTTGTTGATGCAGTCCGCGACCTCACGCATGGTCTGGTCGTCGAACACGTTGATGAAGTCGTCATGATCCGTGATCGGCTTGTGCAGCTGCTCGGGGAAGCCGTCGACCGCGAACGGATTCGTCACCTGACCGTTCTCGATCGTCGGTGCCGGTACGTCGTACACCAGGCGCATCTTCAGCTGCGGGATGGCCTTGAAGTTCTGCGGGCAGTTGCCGGCCTGGTCGGCGAATGCCACGTGTGTGCGATGGTTGGCGCTGTCGATGTTCTGCCCGTCCCAGCAGCTCTGGAACGCGAAGCTGCGCACGACCTTGGAACCTTCGGGACACAGTGGGTACTTGTCCGTCAACTGACGGTCCTCGAAGCCGGTGCAGCTCCAGTGCGCGTTGGCGTTGGCCGTGCCGTTGGTGAAGGCCTTGGCGTCACCGGTGATGATGCGCAGGAACTTCGGCATCGGGACGACCTTGCTCCGCGGGTTGCCGACGAACTTGATGCTCGCCTTCTGGGCCCGCAGGATCTTTCCGACGTTGCCCTCCTTGCCGCCGCCGTCGTTGTTGGCGTCGAAGTCCTGCGTGCCGTCCTGGAGGCGCAGCACCGGCCAGTAGTACGTCGACTTGTCGGCCTGGTTCTGGCAGGTGGTGTCGGCGTTCGCGAGGTCGTCGTTGCTGGAGAAGGCGTCGTTGTCCTGGTTGCCGACGTAGTCGTGCAGGTGGTGGGCGCCGTTGCTGACGCCGGGCGCCACGATGATGTTGTCGGTGTTGAACTTCTTGTTGTCGTTCACGCCGCAGCGGGTGGTGAAGGTGCCGGTGGAGGCGCCCCTGGCGTTGCGGGGCTTTTGGACGTTGGGCTGGACCTTGGTGATGTCGGCGAAGTCGGCGGCCACGGGGCCGTTGCCGGCCTGCCCGCCGTTGCCCGGCTGCTGCTGGTCGCCGCCGCCTTGTTCTCCGCCTTGGTCCTGGCCCTGGTCGCCGCCGTCCTGGTCGCCGCCTTGGTCGCCGCCGTTGGGCGGCTGCTGGGTGCCGTCCTTCGGCTGGGCGGTGCACTCGGCCATGTCGTTCATGCCGTCGGGGGCCTGTCCGCCGCGGCGCTCCATCTCCAGACGGATGCGGTCCAGTACGGCGGTCCGCTTCTGCTTCAGCGGTTGCAGGATGCTGTTCCGCACGAACTGCGGGTCCCGCGCGGCGGCGTCCCGTGTCGAGGCCAGCCGCTGATAGGCCTGCGTGATCTGGCTGTCCAGCGTGGCGAGTTCACCGTCGACCCGGCCGCGTGCGCCGTCCGGGACGTCGGACAGCTGTGTGCCGACGTCCGGGCAGTCGATGGTGGCCACTTGTTGCGTCTGCTGCGTCCCGCTGCCCGCGCCCTGCCCGTCGGCGGAGTCTTCCTGGGCCGACGCGTACACGTTGACCGCGACCAGCCCACCTCCGCCCAGGAGCAGTGCGGCCGACGCGATGGTCATGCGCGTCGTGAGCGTCGAGCGCCGTTTCCGTGAGGTGCGTCCCATGGGACTACGTACGCACCGGGGGCCGACCCTGTTCAATCGGCCCCCGGAATTCACCTCAACCGCGGCCGGGCGGCGCGTACTTGTAGCCGACCCGGCGCACCGTGCGGATGGTGTCCCGGTACTCGGCGCCCAGCTTGCGCCGCAGCCGGGCGACGTGGACGTCGACGGTGCGGCCGTCGCCCACGTGCCCGTAGCCCCACACGGTGTGGACGAGCTGGTCGCGGGTGTGCACCCGGTGCGGGTGCGCGACGAGATGGGCGAGCAGCTCGAACTCCAGGTACGTCAGGTCGAGTTGGCGCCCGGCGACGTGCACCGTGCGGCAGGCGGTGTCGACGTCGATGAGGGTGTCGGTCAGCAGGGTGTCAGCAGCCATGGTCAGCTCTTTCGCGCGAGGAGTCGTCGATGGAGGACGTACGTCGTGCGCGCGGACCGAAGGCCGTGGCGGTCAACGGTTTTGGAGGGCCCGCGCGTTCCTCACGCGACGACACTCACGGTCGAAGTCGTGGTGCTGACGGGACGGCCAGAACGGCTCGAGGTCGTGACGACGACCCCGCGAGCTGCTGTTCCGGTCGGTGCTGGCCATGCACTCATTGAAACAGATGCGTCACGCGAACGAGAGGGTGCCCACACGAAGTGGACACCCTCCCGGTGTTCAGGTGGCCGAAAGCGGCCGCGGCCGGACCCGTCGGTCGCGGCCGGTCCCGGTCAGACCTGGCCGGCCTTCTCCAGCGCGGAGCAGCACGTGTCGACGAGCAGGCGCGTCACGACGTACGGGTCGACGTTGGCGTTCGGGCGGCGGTCCTCGATGTAGCCCTTGCGGTCCCGCTCGACCTGCCACGGGATGCGGACCGAGGCGCCGCGGTCGGAGACGCCGTACTTGTACTCGTCCCACGGGGCGGTCTCGTGCAGACCGGTGAGACGGTCGTCGATGCCGGCGCCGTAGTTCTTCACGTGGTCGAGCGGCTTCGAGCCCTCGCCGAGCGACTCGCACGCGGTGATGATCGCGTCGTAGCCCTCGCGCATGGCCTTGGTGGAGAAGTTGGTGTGCGCGCCCGCGCCGTTCCAGTCGCCCTTGACCGGCTTGGGGTCGAGGGTGGCGGAGACGTTGAAGTCCTCGGCGGTGCGGTAGAGCAGCCAGCGCGCGATCCACAGCTGGTCGGAGACCTCCAGCGGGCCCACGGGGCCGACCTGGAACTCCCACTGGCCGGGCATGACCTCGGCGTTGATGCCGGAGATGGCCAGGCCCGCCTTCAGGCAGTTCTCCAGGTGCGCCTCGACGACGTCACGGCCGTGGATCTCGTCGGTGCCGACGCCGCAGTAGTAGCCGCCCTGCGCGGCGGGGAAGCCGCCGACCGGGAAGCCGAGCGGGCGGTCGCCCTCGAAGAAGGTGTACTCCTGCTCGATGCCGAAGATCGGCTCCTGGGAGCCGAACTGCTCCGCGACCTCGGTGAGCGCGGCCCGCGTGTTCGAGGAGTGCGGCGTCATGTCGATGTTCAGGACCTCGCACATGACGAGGATGTCGTCACCGCCGCGGATCGGGTCCGGGTACTGGGCGACCGGCTTCAGCACGAGGTCGGAGGCGTGCCCCTCGGCCTGGTTGGTGGAGGAGCCGTCGAAGCCCCAGAGGGGAAGCGTGTCCAGGCCCTGCGGGGAGCCCGCCATGACCTTCGTCTTCGAACGCAGCTTGGCCGTCGGCTGGGTGCCGTCGATCCATATGTACTCAGCCTTGAAGGTCACGGGCCACATCCTCATTCACGCGGGTCTCGAACTGCCCGGAAGCCTGTCACCAGGGCATTTCCCGCCCGTTGCTCGTTTGTGAACCCCGTGTTACCTGGCGTGCCGTGCGGTGTGACGTGGCGCATGAGGCTGTATGCGATCCGGCGCGCGATCCGGGTCAGCGGCGGCCGAGTGCGTCCCGGACGGCCTCCTCGCTGCGGCCCACCACCGCCGTGCCGTCGTCGGCCGTGATGATCGGGCGCTGGATCAGCTTCGGGTGGGCGGCGAGCGCCTCGATCCACCGGTCCCGGCTGTCCGCGTCGCGCGCCCAGTCCTTGAGGCCGAGCTCCTTCGCGGCGGCCTCCTGGGTGCGGGTGATGTCCCACGGTTCGAGCCCGAGCCGCTCCAGCACGGCGCGGATCTCGTCGGTGGACGGCACGTCCTCCAGGTAGCGGCGCACCGTGTAGTCGGCGCCCTCCGCATCGAGCAGGGTGAGCGCGCCGCGGCACTTCGAGCAGGCCGGGTTGATCCAGATCTCCATGGGGGCAACGGTACGCGAGTGAAGCCCTGCGGCGACCCTCAAGTCGGCTCTGGCCAGCGGCTTTTGTCAGTGGTCGGCAGTAGAATAGAAGCAGTGTTCGAGGGCTACGGGGGCCCTTGGACGACCGCGACAGGAGGATGCCTGTGCCCGCTGCCGCCGCTCCGATGCTGCTCGATCTGCCGTACACCCCACTCGCGAAGAGGCCACTGCCCGCGGGGCGCCCCCGCGACTGGTACATCACCCACAACCGCCGCCTGAAGGCCATGCGCCTGGCGATAGCCCTGCTCGACTCCGGCGTCTACCTCCCCAACCAGGCCCACAACCGCAAGATCCGCGCCACGGCCGACCTCATCGGCATCCACCCACCGTCCGACACGACGTGCCACATGGTCCGCGCCCTGATGCGCTACAGCCGCTGACCAGGCATCAAGCCCCGCCGGCGGCACATCAAGCCCCGCCGGCGATTGAGGCGCGGGGTCCGGGGCAGCGCCCCGCGACCCCGCCCCCGTCGGACCGCAGGCGCACGCGCAGGGCACATCACCTGTTTGCCCCCCTTGGCATGCGCCCACCGCACCCCCCACCGTTGACTGAGGCGACGCAGGGTGTCGGTCGAGCGGAGGTGTCGACGATGACGAACGTACGACGAGGCGGACGGACGACGACCGTACGCGCGACGGCCGCCGCCCTCTGCGTGGCGGCCCTGGCCGCCACCGCGACCGCCTGCTCCGACGACGACACCCCCTCCAGCGCCGCGTCGAAGGCCGCGTCCGCCGCCTCCTCGGCCGCGTCGCGCGCCTCGGACGTCGTGGCGTCGGCGACGGCGGAGGCCCAGCGGAAGTTCGACGACTTCAAGGACGGCGTCGACGCCAAGAGCGACGTGGAACTCGGCGACGTGGACTCCGACGGCAACCGCGCCACCGTGCCCGTCACCGTCGACAACGGCACGTCCGGCACCAAGTCGTACGTCGTCCAGATCGGCTTCAAGAACGGCGACGGCAAGCTGGTGGACACCGTCGTCCTCAACGTGAACGACGTGCCCGGCGGCGACTCCAAGGACGCCACCGCCCGCAGCACCCACTCCCTCGACGGCGACGTCACCGCCGAGGTCTCCCGCGCCCTGCGTCATTGACCGACGGGGCGCCCGCCATGAGCAGCCCCGCCGAACGCGCCGCCGTGGGAAGACGAGCCCGGGGCCACAGCCCCCGCTCCGCGCACGGCCCGTGGATCCCGTCCGCCGACCGCCCCGACCCCGTCGTGACCCTGGAACGGCAGGGCGCCGACCGCCTCCGCGACCTGCTGCCCATCCGCTACGGACGAATGGCCGCGAGCCCCTTCGCGTTCCTGCGCGGCGCCGCCGCCGTGATGGCGGGCGACCTCGCGGCGACCCCGCACACCGGACTGACCGTCCAGCTCTGCGGCGACGCCCACCTGCTGAACTTCGGCCTGTACGCCGCGCCGGACCGCGCCCTGCTCTTCGACCTCAACGACTTCGACGAGACCTACCCGGGCCCCTTCGAATGGGACGTCAAACGCCTCGCCGCCTCCATCGCCGTCGCCGCCCGCGACAACGGCCACTCCGACCGCCAGGCCCACCAGGCCGCGCACGCCTCCGTCACCGCCTACCGCACCCACATGCGCCGCCTCGCCTCCCTCGGCGAACTCGCCGTCTGGTACGAACGCATCGACGCCCACGCCCTGCTCCCGCTGATCCGCTCCACCCGGCACCGCCGCCGCGCCGAGCACACCCTCAACCAGGCCACCCGGCGCACCAGCCTGCACGCCCTCGACAAGCTCACCGAGACCACCCGCGACGGCCGCCGCCGCATCCGCGTCGACCCGCCGCTCCTCGAACCGGCCGGCATCACCGACGCCGCGGCCGTCCGCAAGATGTTCGGCGACTACCGCTCCACGCTCGCCGAGGACCGCCGCCGGCTGCTCGACCGCTACCGCTTCGTCGACGCCGCCCGCAAGGTCGTCGGCGTCGGCAGCGTCGGCACCCGCTGCTTCATCGTGCTGCTCGCGGGCCGCGACGCCGACGACCCCCTCTTCCTCCAGATCAAGGAGGCGAACCGGTCCGTCGTCGAGGAGCACATGCCGTACCACGGCCCGTACATCCACCCGGGCCACCGCGTCGTGTCCGGGCAGCGGCTGCTCCAGGCGGCGAGCGACATCTTCCTCGGCTGGATGACGGGCCCCCAGGGCCGCTCCTTCTACTGGCGTCAGCTGCGCGACATGAAGGGCTCCGCGGACGTCACCGCCATGCCGCCCGACGAACTCCTCGCGTACGGCCGGCTGTGCGGCGCCGCCCTCGCCCGCGCCCACGCCCGCTCCGGCGACCGCATCGCCATCGCCGCCTACCTCGGCGGCAAGGACCGCTTCGACCGCGCCGTCGCCGCGTTCGCGCTGCACTACGCCGACCAGAGCGTCCGCGATGTCGAGACGCTGCGGGGTGCGATATCGGCCGGTGTGCTGACGGCGACGCCCGGCGTGTGACAGCCGTTCGGCGCACGTTTGTAGCTGCCTTCCTCGCGGCGCTCTAGGGTTGGTGGGGTGCCGTCACCCTCCAGCGCCGACCGTTCGGACGACAGCTTCAGCGTCGTCGCGGTCGCCGCGTCCGCGGGCGGTATCCACGCCATCGCCGCCGTCCTCGACGGGCTCGGCCCCGACCTGCCCGTGCCCGTCCTCGTCGTCCAGCACCTGGACCCCCGCCACCGCACCGTTCTCGCGGAGATCCTCGACCGCCGTACCGACCTCGCCGTCAAACTCGCGGAGGAGGGCGAGCCGGCCCGCGCCGGCACCGTCTACATCGCTCCGCCCGACCGCCACCTCCTTGTCCGCCCGGACGGCACGCTCAGCCTCTCCCGGAGCGAACTGGTCCACTTCCTGCGCCCCTCCGCCGACCTGCTCTTCGAGTCCGTCGCCGGGGCCTACGGGTCCCGTGCCATCGCCGTCGTCCTGAGCGGCACGGGAAACGACGGGGCCATGGGTGTCGACGCGGTGAAGTCCCGCGGCGGTACCGTGATCGCCCAGGACCCGCGCACCGCGGAGTTCCGGGGCATGCCGGAGGCCGCTGAGGGTACGGGGACAGTGGACTTCGTGCTACCTCTGACGGAGATACCCGCGGTGATCCGCGGACTCGTCGACACCAAGAGGCAGTAGGTAAGGCAGTGATGAGCGAGGCACGTCGCGACGTGGAGACGGACCAGGAGCTGGAGGAACTGCTCGGCTTCCTGCGGGACGCCCGCGGCTTCGACTTCACCGGCTACAAGCGCTCCTCCCTGGGACGGCGCATCCGCAAGCGCATGACCGACGTCGGTCTGGACTCGTACTCCGAGTACCGTGACCAGCTGGAGACGAACGCCGATGAATTCAGCGCGCTCTTCAACACCATCCTGATCAACGTCACGTCCATCTTCCGTGACGCGGACGCCTGGACGTATCTGCAGCACGAGGTCATCCCCGAAGTGCTGGCCGAGCACGGCCCGGAGGACGAGATCAGGGTGTGGAGCGCGGGCTGCTCCAGCGGCGAGGAGGCGTACTCGCTGGCCATCATGTTCGCCGAGGCGCTCGGCATCGACGAGACGCTCCACCGCGTCAAGATCTACGGGACCGACGTCGACGACGAGGCCCTGCGCGACGCCCGCTCCGGCCTCTACCCGGCCAAGACCCTGGAGCCGCTCACCGAGGAACTGCGCGAGAAGTACTTCGAGCAGAACGGGGCGCGCTACAGCTTCCGTCCGGATCTGCGCCGCCGCGTCATCTTCGGCCGCCACGACATCACCCGCGACGCCCCCATCTCCCGCCTCGACCTGCTGGTCTGCCGCAACACGCTGATGTACTTCAACGTCGAGGCGCAGACCCAGATCATCGACCGGTTCCACTTCGCGCTGCGCGAGGGCGGCTTCCTCTTCCTCGGCAAGGCCGAGATGCTGCTCAACGACGCCGACCGCTTCGACGTGGTCAGCATGCGCCAGCGCATCTTCCGCCGCCGAGCGGGCGAGTCCGCCGCTCCCTACCAGCCGGCCCCGGTCAAGCTGCGCTCGAACCTGGGCAGTGAGATGCAGAACATGGCGCGCAACCGTCAGCTGCGTGACCTGATCCTCGACGCCGCGCCGGGTGCCTCCCTGGCGGTGGACGCCGAGGGCATCGTCGTCCTCATCAACAATCACGCGCGCATCCAGTTCGGCCTCACGGCGAACGACATCGGCCGCCCCTTCCAGGACCTCGAGATCTCCTACCGGCCGGTCGAACTGCGTTCACTGATCGACCAGGCCACGCACGAGCGCCGCACCCTGCGGGTCAACGGGGCGGAGCGCAGGGTCGGCGAGGACGTCCAGTACTACGACATCGTCGTCCAGCCGCTGGTCGGTGTCGGCGGAGCGCCGGCGGCCACCAACATCGCGTTCACCGACGTGACCGTGACCACCCAGCTCAAGGCCGAGGTCAAGCGTGTGCGGGAGGACCTGGAGACCGCCTACGAGGAACTGCAGTCCACCAACGAGGAGTTGGAGACGACGAACGAGGAACTCCAGTCCTCCATCGAGGAGTTGGAGACGACGAACGAGGAACTCCAGTCCACCAACGAGGAGCTGGAGACGACGAACGAGGAACTCCAGTCCGGCAACGAGGAACTGGAGACCATGAACGAGGAAATGCGCATCCGCAGCGACGAGCTCGACGAGACGCGCGCCTTCCTCGAGGGGGTCCTCACCTCCATCGCGGCGGCCATCGTCGTCCTCGACCGGGACCTCAAGGTCAAGAGCTGGAACCGCGGCGCCGCCGATCTGTGGGGGCTGCGCCAGGAGGAGGTGGTCGACGAGCCGTTCTTCGACCTCGACTTCGGGCTGCCCACCGCGCCGCTGCGACAGGCCGTGAGCGAGTGCGTGCGGACCCGCAGCCGCGGTGAACCCGTGGTGATCGAGGCCGTCAACCGAATCGGCCGCGGCATCACGTGCACCGTCCATTGCAGCCCGTTCGACGGGCACCGCGGTGGCGTCGTGCTCCTGATGGAAGAAGGTCGTGGCAACGGAGCCACCTGATCCGTTCCACAGGCGTACGCTGAGGGCATGACCCTCGGGGGCAGCTCGGCGGAACAGGGCGCGGCCGTTTGGCAGCGAGCGGCCCGCGCGCGCGAGAGGGCCGCACGCGACCTGAGGCTCGCGTGCAAGTACGAACGCCTGGCCTCGACGGACCCGAACAGCCTGCACGATCGCCTTGCGCACATCCACCGGGCGAGCGCGAGGCGGCACGAGGTGACCGCCCAGCTCCTCGAGTCCCATGCCCGTCGCGCCGACCGCTGGGCCGACACGGGAGGGCGGCCTCCGCTGTTCATGACGGGGGTCGCGGAGGCCTGCGGGACCGACAGCGCGGCCGTCACCCTCGTCGACGCGCACCGCAACCAGATCGCGACCGCCTCGTCCGACGAACCCGCCCGTGCCGCGCAGGACCTGGAGTACGTACTCGGCGAGGGCCCGGCGCGCGACGCGGTAAGGGGGGACTGCGCGGTCGTCGAGGCAGAAGACGGCCTCGCGGTCCGCTGGCCCGGCTACGGTCCGGCCGTCGAGCAGCTCGGAATCGGCCAGGTGGTGGCCGTACCTCTGCGGGCCACTGACGGCTGCATCGGAGCTCTGGCGGCCTTCGGGCTGCGGAAGGGCGCCACCTCCACCGCGACCGTGGCCCAGGTCGCCGACTCCCTGACCCGCAACGTCTTCCTCGGCGCGGACGCGGTGCCCGGCCTGTTCGGCGGTATCGACTACCGCGCCGAGGTCCACCAGGCCGCGGGCATGGTGGCCGTCCAACTGGGCTGCCGCATATCGGATGCACTGGAACTGGTCAAAGTACGCGCCTTCGTGGACAGCCGCCCCGTCGGCGACATCGCCCGGGATATCGTTCAGGGACGACTCCGACTCAATTGAGAGGCCTCCAACGTGACGCTGCGAGAGCAGGAAGTCGCGGCGGTTTTCGCCCAGTTGACGAGCAGAGCCGCACGCGACCCCCTCGATGTCACCGGACTCCTCGCCACTCTCGCCGAGGGGGGCAGGAAGCTCTTCCACGCACGCGGGGCGACGGTCTGGTACCTGCCCGGTACCCGCGGCCCCGCCCTCACCCACGGCACCGATGCCGCGCTGCACGCGCTGGCCGCCGACTCCGTCGTCCGGGGGGAGGGCCCCGGCCAGGACGCCCGCGCCACGGGAAGCGCGCTCGTGGACGTCGACGTGACCCTGCGCTCCGCGCGGCAGCGCTGGCCGAACTGGGCGGCGCGGACCCGGGCCCTCGGCTTCGGCCGCGTCACCGCGCTGCCCTTGCGGGGCACGGGGGACGAGGAGGCCCTCGGCGCACTGCTCCTCTTCGGGGCGCCCGACAAACCGCTCGACGAGGAGGCCCTCGCCGTGGTCCGGGTCTTCGCCGAGGCCGCCGGGGACACGCTCTCCCTCCAGCGCGAGCTGAGCGAGAGCCGGGTCCTTTCGGGCCAGTTGGAGCACGCGCTGTCCAGCCGGGTCGTCGTGGAACAGGCCAAGGGCATGCTCGCCGCGCGGCACGGCCTCTCCCTCGACGAGGCCTTCGCGCACCTGCGCGGCTACGCGCGTTCCCGCCGCCGCAAACTGGCCGATGTGGCCCGCGAGGTCACGGAGGGCCGGGGCGAACTCCTGAAGCTGAACGGAACGAGGACGGCGGCCACCCGGTCACCCGGACCGGACGGCCGCCGCCCTCGTTCGTGACACCCGCAGCCGCTACGCCGGCGCGTCGGCCTTCGCCTGCCCGTCCTGAAGCATCTCGCGCAGCGCGTCCTCTTCGTCGTTGCTCAGCGACGTCTGCACCAGCTGACCGCCGTACTGGGCGATCTCGGGCACGACCTTGTCGCGGGCGGCCTGCTTGACGAGCACGAAGAGCGCGGCGGCGCCCGGCCGCAGATTCTGGCTGAGCTCCTTCATGAAGTTGTCGTTGATCCCGGTGTCCGTGACGGCCCCGCCGGCCGCCCCGGTGGCGGCGCCCACCGCGGCCCCCAGGAACGGCACGAGGAACAGCATCCCGATGACACCGCCCCACAGCGCGCCACCGGTGGCACCCATCGCCGTGTGGTTCACGGCCTGGTGCAGCTTGATCTTCCCGTCGGACTCCCGCCGTTCGACGACGACGATGTCCTCCAGCTCGACGAGGTGTTCCTTCGACATCTCCAGGAGCCGGGCGCGGACCTGGTTGGCGGTGGCGAGGTCGTCGTAGGCGACGACGAACAGATTGCTCATGGCGGCACTCCTCCGAGGCTGATCAGCGTGTGCGACTTGCCCGAGTTTAAGGCGATTGCACCGATTACGCCCGTCGGGCTCTTGCCTCCCCGGCCACACACGAAGGCCCGGCCTCCCTCAAAGGGAGACCGGGCCTTCGGCGACGAGCGCAGCGTCCTGGCTCTGTGGATGACGAGTGCCGTCACCATAGAACGTCGGTGACATTCAGCGCCTGCTCGTCGCCCCAATGGAAGGTCAGTGCGTCATCGGACGCGGCAGCGGTCAGCACGCGGCGCAGGAATTCGAGGGCCAGAGTGAGTGCCTGCAGGGAATCCACGCCGTAGATGGTCCGCGCCCGAGAGTCGTCCAGGCCCTCGATCCGGCACGGACATCCCCAGGGCTCCTCCTGCCCCGTGGGCGGACGCGGCTGTCCCACCTGAACACGGAAGGCGACCCGGCGCCCGTCGGGGTACACCGCGTCGATCGTACGGCTCGCCATGATCTCGCCGAGTCCGTCATCAGCCACGTCCGCTCCACTCGTCCAGTCGGCCCCTGCCCATGATCCGGCCCGCGCTCAGGACCCGCGAACGCTCCCGCGTACCGGGCTCGCCCACCGCTTCAAGGTTCCTCCCGAGACCCATCGCGGGGCGGCTCGTCGGAAGGGGCACCTGCGAGTGGGGGAGACAGGAAAGGGCCGTCGGCCGTGCCTTCCCGGAGAGGAAGAACACGGCCGACGGCCCAGAGACGACCCAGGGGAGCGAAACCCGCTCTGACCTGCGGCGATCTTAGATGTCGAAGTACAGCTCGAACTCGTGCGGGTGCGGGCGCAGCTGGATCGGGGCGATCTCGTTGGTGCGCTTGTAGTCGATCCACGTCTCGATCAGGTCCGGCGTGAAGACGCCGCCCGACAGGAGGTACTCGTGGTCCGCCTCGAGGGCGTCGAGGACCGCGGGGAGCGAGGTCGGGACCTGCTGGACGTTCGCGTGCTCCTCGGGAGCCAGCTCGTAGAGGTCCTTGTCGATCGGCTCGGCCGGCTCGATCTTGTTCTTGACGCCGTCGAGGCCGGCCATCAGGAGCGCCGAGAAGGCGAGGTACGGGTTCGACGACGGGTCCGGCGCGCGGAACTCGACGCGCTTGGCCTTCGGGTTCGAGCCCGTGATCGGGATACGCATGGCCGCGGAGCGGTTGCGCTGCGAGTACACCATGTTGACCGGAGCCTCGAAGCCCGGGACCAGGCGGTGGTACGAGTTCACCGTCGGGTTGGTGAAGGCGAGCAGCGACGGGGCGTGCTTGAGGATGCCGCCGATGTAATAGCGGGCGGTGTCCGACAGGCCCGCGTAGCCCTGCTCGTCGTAGAAGAGCGGCTCGCCACCGGACCACAGGGACTGGTGGACGTGCATGCCCGAGCCGTTGTCACCGAAGATCGGCTTCGGCATGAAGGTCGCGGTCTTGCCGTTGCGCCACGCGACGTTCTTCACGATGTACTTGAAGAGCATCAGGTCGTCGGCCGCGGCGAGCAGCGTGTTGAACTTGTAGTTGATCTCGGCCTGGCCGGCGGTGCCCACCTCGTGGTGCTGGCGCTCGACCTTGAGGCCCGCCTTGTCCAGCTCCAGGGAGATCTCGGCGCGCAGGTCGGCGAAGTGGTCGACCGGCGGGGCCGGGAAGTAACCGCCCTTGTAGCGCACCTTGTAACCGCGGTTGTTCTCGACCGCGCCCGTGTTCCAGGCGCCCGCCTCGGAGTCGATCTCGTAGACCGAACGGTTGGCGGAGGTCTCGAAGCGCACCGAGTCGAAGACGTAGAACTCGGCCTCGGGGCCGAAGTACGCGGTGTCGGCGATGCCGGTGGAGGCGAGGTACGCCTCGGCCTTCTTCGCCACGTTGCGCGGGTCACGGGAGTACTGCTCGCCCGTGATCGGGTCGTGGATGAAGAAGTTGACGTTCAGCGTCTTGTCGCGGCGGAAGGGGTCCACACGGGCGGTGGTCAGGTCCGCGCGCAGCGCCATGTCGGACTCGTGGATCGCCTGGAAACCGCGGATCGACGAGCCGTCGAACGCGAGCTCCTCGGCAGCGTCGAACGCCTCAGCCGGCACCGTGAAGTGCTGCATCACACCCGGCAGGTCGCAGAAGCGTACGTCGACGAACTTGACGTCCTCGTCCGCGATGAATTTCTTGGCGTCATCGGCGTTCTGGAACATCCAACTCCTCCTACTCCCACCCTGGGGAGGGGCGGGGTTGCGGCGCTTGGCAGCTCGATCGCGCGGCCAGTGCGGTGGCACACGCTGGAACCTGACGATATGCAGGCGTGATTTCTCAAGCATGACCCATTTGTTTCGCCCAAGTTAACCGGAGCGGGGGTCAAGGCGGGGTCAGCAGCGCGGCGCAGTACCGTGGATGCGTGGACAACAGGGAAGCAATGGGATCGTGGCTGTCCGGGCCCCGCGAGGCCATGGAACGGGCGGGTGCCGACCTCGGTTACCGCGGGGAACAGCTCGGTCTGCCCGAGCACGGGCCCGGTTCCATCGCGCGCCCCGGCCGCCGCATCGGAGCCATCGCCGTCGACTGGGCGCTGTGCATGCTGATCGCATACGGCCTGCTCACGCACGGCTACAACCAGGCGACGGGGAACTGGGCGCTGCTCATCTTCTTCGTCCTGAGCCTGCTCACGGTCGGCACCATCGGCTGCACCCCCGGCAAGCGCCTGTTCGGCCTGCGCGTCGTCTCCGAGGCGGGCGGCCGCCTCGGCCCCGGCCGCGTGCTGCTCCGCACGGTCCTGCTGTGCCTCGCCGTCCCCGCCCTCGTCTGGGACCGCGACGGCCGCGGCCTCCACGACCGCCTCGCGAAGTCCGTCGAGGTCCGCATCTGACGTTTCGGACGTACACGAACGACAACGGCGGGCCGGAACCTCGAAAGGTTCCGGCCCGCCACGGTTCGGATGGGCAAGCGGCGCGTCACCGCATGCGGCCGCCGCCCTTCGGCATCTTCATGCCCTTCGGCATCGGGCCCTTCGGCAGCGGCATGTTCGACATCAGGTCGCCCATGGCCTTCAGCCGGTCGTTGGTCGCGGTCACCTGGGGACCGGTCAGCACGCGCGGGAGCTTCAGCATCGTCGTACGGAGCTTCTTCAGAGGAACCGTTCCCTCGGGCCCCTGGCTGGTGCCGACCACGAAGTCATGGACCGGGACGTCGGAGACGATGCGGGCCATCTTCTTCTTCTCGGCCGCGAGGAGCGACTTCACCCGGTTCGGGTTGCCCTCCGCGACGAGCACGATGCCGGCCTTGCCGACCGCGCGGTGCACCACGTCCTGGCTGCGGTTCATCGCGACCGCGGGGGTCGTCGTCCAGCCGCGTCCGATGTTGTCGAGCACGGCCGCGGCCGCGCCCGGCTGTCCCTCCATCTGCCCGAAGGCCGCCTTCTCGGCCCGGCGTCCGAAGATGATCGCCATCGCGAGGAAAGCGAGCAGGAAGCCGAGAATTCCGAGATAGATGGGGTGACCGATCAAGAAGCCGATCGCGAGGAAGACACCGAAGGTGACGATTCCCACAGCCGCGAGTACAAGACCGATCTTGGGATCGACCCTGCGGGTCATCTTGTAGGTCTGAGCGATCTGCTTGAGTCGCCCGGTGTTTGCAGCGTCCGCTGCAGTTTCCTTCCTCGCCATGTCCTGAAGTCTACGTGGCCGGGGCAGCGGGAAGAACCCGCGTCGGCTCCGGGTTCGCTCAGCCCCGCGCGGCGACGGCGTCCAGGACGCGCTGCGCCTCGACCCGGTCCTTGGCGCGGCGGCGGTCCTCGAGGACGGAGGTCCAGGCGTTGCGGCGAGCGGTGCGCTGGCCGCTGCTCATGAGCAGCGACTCCACGGCGCGCAGAGCGTCGGTGACGGTCGGGATGGCGGTGGCGCGAACGGGCGCGGCCTGCATGGCTGAGGTCCCCCCTCGGAGGCTGATCACGGCGTTGGCACGGGGTGTACGAGGCGTGATTTCAGAGTCACTGATTGGTGTTACCAGGGCGTGACCGGACGGTCAAACACCCATGAAGCCTCGGGGCTCGCGCCGCGAACGACGACGCGGCCCCGACGATGCCCCCCATCTGCGGGGATCGTCGGGGCCGCGCGTTATCGGACGCTACTTGTCAGTAGCTTCTTGTGCCTGAATTCACACGTTCATGATTCAGTTGTTCACGATTCACGCGTGGCCCTGGTCACACGGCCTGCGAGGCCACGTACGCGCCACGCTTCTCCACGGCCATCTGGAACAGCCGGCCGGCGCGGTACGAGGAGCGGACCAGCGGGCCCGACATGACACCGGAGAAACCGATCTGCTCGGCCTCTTCCTTCAGCTCCACGAACTCCTGCGGCTTGACCCAGCGCTCCACGGGGTGGTGCCGCACGGAGGGGCGCAGGTACTGCGTGATGGTGACCAGCTCGCAGCCCGCCTCGTGCAGCTGGCGCAGCGCGTCGCTGACCTCCTCGCGGGTCTCGCCCATGCCGAGGATCAGGTTCGACTTCGTGACCAGGCCGAAGTCGCGGGCCTCGGTGATGACCTTCAGCGAACGCTCGTAACGGAAGCCCGGACGGATCCGCTTGAAGATCCGCGGGACCGTCTCGACGTTGTGCGCGAAGACCTCGGGGCGGGAGGAGAAGACCTCGGCCAGCTGCTCCGGGTTCGCGTTGAAGTCGGGGGCGAGGAGCTCGACCTTGGTGCGGCCCTCGGGGCGGTTGGTGGTCTGGCGGTGGATCTGGCGCACCGTCTCCGCGTACAGCCAGGCGCCGCCGTCGTCCAGGTCGTCGCGGGCGACGCCGGTGATCGTGGCGTAGTTCAGGTCCATCGTGACGACGGACTCGCCGACGCGGCGCGGCTCGTCACGGTCGAGCGGCTCGGGCTTGCCCGTGTCGATCTGGCAGAAGTCGCAGCGCCGGGTGCACTGGTCGCCACCGATGAGGAAGGTCGCCTCGCGGTCCTCCCAGCACTCGTAGATGTTGGGACAGCCCGCCTCCTGGCAGACCGTGTGCAGGCCCTCGGACTTCACGAGGTTCTGCATCTTGGTGTATTCGGGACCCATTTTCGCCCGGGTCTTGATCCACTCGGGCTTGCGCTCGATGGGGGTCTGAGCGTTACGGACCTCCAGGCGCAGCATCTTGCGTCCGTCGGGTGCGACTGCGGACACGACCGGCTCCCTAAAGCTTTGATTCCTCGGCGTACATCAGGGTACGCCCGTGATGT
This sequence comes from Streptomyces sp. BYX5S, assembly GCF_054724165.1. Lineage (NCBI taxonomy): Bacteria > Bacillati > Actinomycetota > Actinomycetes > Kitasatosporales > Streptomycetaceae > Streptomyces > Streptomyces sp. BYX5S. The sequence goes on from NZ_CM138829.1 coordinate 1,613,172, forward strand.
TCGTGGCCCTCACGGGTGGTCAACCGGTGGCCTGTGGGGTGCATTCCCCGGATTTGACGACAAGCCCTAGACCGAGGCCTTCTCGACGGTGCGGGGCTTGAGGTCCGCGTTCCCCAGCACGCTCTGCAGATGCTTCTCCGCGATCGGCAGCACCTCGTCCATCGTGACCTCGCGCCCGAGCTCGTACGAGAGGGAGGTCACGCCCGCGTCGCGGATGCCGCACGGGATGATCTTGTCGAAGTTCGAGGTGTCCGGGTTCACGTTCAGCGCGAAGCCGTGCATCGTGACGCCCTTGGCGACGCGGATGCCCATCGCGCAGATCTTGCGGTCCTCGTGGCGCTGACCGGCGTTCGACGGGGCGTACTCGGGGCCGACGAGCCGGTGGTCGAACTCCTCGTCCTCACTGCTGAGCCGAGGGTTGAAGTCGAGCGACAGGCCGCCCAGGTTGGTCCGCTGCTCAATGGGGTCGCCGAGCACCCACACGCCGGCCCGGCCCTCCACGCGCGCTGCCTCGATGCCGAACTCGGCGCAGACCGCGATCATCGCGTCCTCCAGGCGACGCAGATGCGCGACCACGTCCACCGGGCGCGGGAGCTTCTGGATCGGGTAGCCGACGAGCTGACCCGGGCCGTGCCAGGTGATCTTCCCGCCGCGGTCCACGTCGATGACCGGGGTGCCGTCGAGCGGGCGCTCCTCGGGGGCGGTGCGGCGGCCGGCGGTGTAGACGGGCGGGTGCTCCAGGAGCAGACAGGTGTCGGGCACCTCGTCGGCGAACCGCGCGGCGTGCACACGGCGCTGCTCGTCCCAGGCGAGCTGGTAATCGACCATGTCCGCACCGAAGCCCATGCGGACGAACCGGAACTCACTCACGGCAAGTGCCTCCCTAAGAACCTTCACCGTGCATATAACGCGCCCGCAGCAACTGTACGGCTCCGCGATGGAGCGCCCGCCGTCCACCCCTCACGCGGTTTGTCACACGATCGGATGAAGGAGTGGTTCGGCTGGGCTGATTGGGGGACGCCGTGTGCGCTGCGTGATAATTTCAGCGCCGTCCGTGAGCGGGAACCGGTCACGGAGCACGCCGTTCCATAAGGGAACAGCGACACAAAGGGGGGCACTCCATGGCCCCCCTTTATCGCTTCCCAGGGCCCGGAAGGCAATCGCACAGCATGACGGAACGACCTCCGCAGCGCACCCCGAACCGCCAGCTCGCCGCGCTCATCGCGGAGGCAGGTTTCTCCAACGCGGGCCTCGCGCGCCGCGTGGACCAGCTGGGACTCGAGCACGGCCTCGACCTGCGGTACGACAAGACGTCCGTGACCAGATGGCTGCGTGGACAGCAGCCCAGGGGGACCACCCCCGCCCTGATCGCCGAGGTGTTCACACGCCGCCTCGGCCGCCGCCTGTCCGCGCAGGACCTCGGGCTCGACGCGTGCGCGCCGGTCTACGCGGGCCTGGAGTTCGCCGCGTCGCCCGAGGAGGCCGTCGACATCGTCAGCGGACTGTGGCGCAAGGACTCCGGCAGCCACGCCGAACTCCGCAAGATCGCGTTCACCCCCGCCGGGCTGGTCGTGCCCAGCCGGGACTGGCTGATCGGCCGCGCCGACGACCGGGTCGCGCGCGGCGAGCAGCTGCCGCGGGTACCGGTGCAGGGGCGGCCCGCGCCGGTCCTGGAGGCCGTGGGCGCCGCCGTGCCGCGCCAGCGCGGAGGGACCGAGCGCGGGCCCGGACACCGGGTGACCGCCGGTGACATCGCGGCGCTGCGCTCCGTGGGCGAACTGTTCCGGGCGCTCGACCACGCGTACGGGGGCGGGCACGCGCGGCAGGCCCTCGTGCGGTACCTGGAGCACGAGGCCGAACCGATGCTGCGCGGGGCGTACGGGGAGCAGCACGGGCGGCGCCTCTTCTGCGCGGTCGCCGACCTCACGCGGCTCGCGGGCTGGACCTCGTACGACATCGCGGCGCACGGGCTCGCCCAGCGGTACTTCGTGCAGGCGCTGCGGCTGTCGCAGGCCGCGGGGGACCGGATGTACGGGTCGTACGTGCTGGTCACCATGAGCCGGCAGGCCGTCTACCTCGGGCACGGGCGGGAGGCGGTGCAGCTCGCGCGGGTCGCGCAGCAGGGCGTGGGCTCGGCGGCGCCGCCCGTGGTGCAGGCGCTGCTGCACGCCGCGGAGGCGCGCGGGCACGGGGTGCTCGGTGAGGTGCGGGCCTGTACGGCGTCGCTGGTGCGGGCCGAGCGGGCGCTGGGCGCGGTGCGGACCGGGGACGACGTGCCGCCGTGGGCGCGGTTCTTCGACGAGGCGCAGTTGGCGGACGAGTTCGGGCACTGCCACCGGGACCTTCAGCAGTACCGGGCGGCGGCGCAGCACGCGGAGCGGTCGTTGCAGCTGCGGGCGCCGGGGTTCGCGCGCAGCCGGCTGTTCTGCCGGGTGGTGCTCGCGTCGGCGCGGCTGGGCCTCGGCGAACTCGACTCGGCGTGCTCCCTCGGGGCGGAGGCGGCGGTGGCGGCGGCGGAGATGCGGTCGGTGCGGGCGCACGAGTACGTGCGGGAGTTCGAGCGGCGACTCGAGCCGTATCGCGATGCGGGGCCCGTCCGGGGGTATCGGGAGAGGGTGGCGGCGTTGGGGTGAGGTGGTCCTGGCCGGGTGGGGGTGCCGGTGCCGGTGTCGGTGCCGGGTTTGCCGGGGTGGGTGAGGATGCGCTGGGGCGGGGTGCGGGGCGGAACGTGGTCGACGTCCACGGTGCGTGGCGCGTATCCCGGACCCCGTCGGCTGCCTTGGCCGCTTCGGCCCGCCGGGGGTGAGGGGCGGCGCCTGTGGCTCCCGCGCCGGGGGCCCTGCTGCCTGTGTCGCCGCCTCGCCCACTTCCCACCCTCCCGCCCCCTCCGGGGGCTCCAGCCCCACCGGGGTCGAGGTGCCGCACGGGGGTCGGCGCCTGTGGCTCCCGCGGCGGAGAGGTGCTGGCGCTCCGGCAGTGGCTTCCGTGCCGGGAACGTGCTGGCACTGCTGCCTGTGCCGCTGCCTCGGCTACTTCCCACCCTCCCGCCCCCTCCGGGGGCTCCAGCCCCACCGTGCCGCTGCGGCGCCGTGGGCACGTCCCCGTTTCGTTGCGCGGCACCGTGCGCCGCCTTGCCCACCCTGCCGCCCCTGGCGGCAGATTGCCCAAGGCGGGGTGCGGGGGCGCCGCAAAGCGGCGGGGGCCGGGGCAATTGAGCCCCTCCGGCGATTGAGGAGCGGGGTCCGGGGCGGAGCCCCGTGGCGTGGGGGTGGTGCCGGGTGGGGTCGGCCCCGTGGCGTTGAGGTGGTGCGGGGTGTCGGAGGGGGCAGGCAGGCCCTGTGGTGGGGGGGGGGAGATGGGGGCGCCCGCCCCCGGAGTTGTGCCACGGAGGCGGGCGCGGAATGGGGGGTCAGGCCGCCGTGGTGGCCGGGGTGGCGGGGGCGTCGATGCTCAGGTCCGTGAGGAGGGCGTGGGCAGCGCGACGGCCCGAGTGGAGCGCACCCTGCACCGTGCTGGTGTCCCGGTGGTCCCCGCACACGTACAGCCCGTCGAGCAGGCGGACCGGCCGCCGCGGGTCGTGCGGGGACGGCATCGCCGGTACCGCGTACGGATCGTGGTGCACGGCCAAGCACTCCCAGTCGGAGGTCGACGTGCCGTACAGCGCGGCGAGTTGGGAACGCAGTTCGCGGTCCGTGGGCGGCGGCCCGAGAACCGTGGAGGAGACCAGCGCACGGCCCGCCGGCGCCCGCGACGGATCCACCTGACTGATCACCGACGTGTGCGCGACCGGCCCGAGCCGATCCGCGTCCAGCAGCAACGCGGGCTCGGCGAGCGGCGGCTCGGGCACCGCGTGGTGCACGACCGTCACCTCGTGGAAGGCGGGGACCCGCAGCCCGGGGAGGAGCAGGGCGGCGTCGTGCGCGCCCGTTGCCAGCACCACCGCCCGGCAGGTGAGTTCGCCGAGCTCCTTCGTCGTGACCGATGTCGTCGACACCGACGTCACCCGCACCCCCGTCCGCACCGTGCCCGGCGCGAGCCCCGCCGCCAAGAGCTCCGGCACCGCGTCCGCGCCGCCCTCCGGCACCGCGAGCCGCCCCGCCGCGTACGCGTGCAGCGCCAGGTCGGCGCAGCGGCTGGAGGTCGTGAGGTCCGGGTCGCCGAGCAGCGCCGACAGGAGCGGGCGGATGAAGCCGTGGATGGTCGCCGGGGGCATGCCGCGGTCCAGCAGGGCCTGGCCCATGGGGAGTTCGGGGCGGGCCAGGAGCCGGGCCGGGGGAGTCGCCGCCAGGCGGGCCAGCGCCGCGCCCAGGCGCGCGTGGTCCAGCGGACTGCCCAGCGGCGGACGCGTCCCCCGCGGAGCCCGAGGGGCGCTCGCCAAGGCGCGTGCCGCGTTGAGTGCGCCCCTTGTGCGCCGGGGCCCGGTGGGCTCGCCCGCCCGGTGCCGCAGGCCCTCGCTGTGCACGAGAACGCCGGGCGAGAACCGGCGCAGGACGAGCGGCGCGAGCGCGGGGACGCGCCGCAGTTCGGGGTACGACGTGCACAACGGCTGACCGGTCCGGTCGAGGCGGAACCCGTCGACCTTCTCCGTCGACATGCGGCCGCCGACGCCCATGGCGGCCTCCAGGACGAGCGGGCGCAGGCCCGCCCTGGTCAGGTGGTGGGCCGCCGAGAGGCCGGCGACCCCCGCGCCCACGACGACAATGGCTCCCGATGCGGCGTCTGCTGGGTCGAGCACGGTGGGCCTCCGGCGGGTCGGGTGGCTGACGTCCGGGGGCGTGATGCCCCCAACGCGCCCTCGGGATACCTGAGTTCGAACCTTGGAGTCTTTGAACCTCAAGGCTCCCGAGCGTAGGCACGGGCCGTGAGCCACGGTCAGTCGCGCGCGGGGGTCGGCACGGGGCACGCCGGTCGCACGATCCCGTTCCGCTTTACGGCGTGCGCCCCGCCGTCAGGTGGCGCAGCCCTCGGGCCGCCAGTGCCGCGGGGGAGTCCGGGCCGGAGCTCTTCGCGTCGGTCGTGGCCCACAGCTCCAGCGCCACTCGGATCGCGTCGGTCGCCGCGGCCGCCGTCAGCCGGACCTCCAGCGGATCCGCGTCGGGGCCCGCGAGGTGTGCCACCACGGGCAGCAGCCGCTCCTCGGACTCCTGGTTGACCCGGTACCAGACCGACCGCAGGGCCGCGTCGTCCTGCGCCGCGCGCAGCAGGGTCCGCGTGCGGGCCAGCGCGTCCTCCGCCTCCGCGTCCGCGGGGGAGAGCGAGGTGACCGCCGCCGATTCGAGGGCCTCCGGCAGCGGGGTCCCCGGCTCCGTCGCGGCCAGCAGCTCGCGCCAGCGGTCGCCGCCGGAGGCGAGCAGCGGGCCGACCGCGTCCTGCTTGTTGCGGAAGTAGCGGTAGAAGGTGCGCAGCGCGACCCCCGCGGCGCGCGCGATCTCCTCGGCCGTGGTGGCGTCGGGCCCCTTCTCGGTGAACAGCTCCATCGCCGCGCGGGCGATGTCGAGCTGCGTCGCCGCTTTACGGCGTTCGGTCAGGGAGGGCGTCGGCGAAGGGGGCGTTCTGGGCTCGGTCATCCGACGAAGCGTAACCGCACCGGGAGCGCCGCGACGGGAATGAAGTGGCACGTAACGCCGTTATGGCAAAACGTGCCACCGGAGGCGTACGGTGAACGCCGTGCGGTGGCGCACACAGCAACCCGAGGAGACACCATGACCAGCCAGACCAACCAGACCAGGGATACCGGTCACACCACCCCGACCAGCCAGCACCGGCCGAACCACCTCCACCGCTACGAAGCGCGCCGCGCCCTCGTCACCGGCGGCGGCTCCGGCATCGGGCAGGCCACCGTCCTGCGCATGCTCGCGGAGGGCGGCCGTGTCGTCGCCGCCGACGTCAGCGAGGCCGGTCTCGCCGACACCCTCGCCAAGGCGGGTGCCGACGCCGAGCGCCTCACCACGGTCGTCGTGAACATCGCCGACGAGGCGTCCGTGCGCGACGCCGTCGCCACCGCCGTGCGGACGCTGGGCGGTCTCGACGTACTCGTCAACGCCGCCGGCATCCTGCGCTCCTCGCACACCGAGAAGACGACGCTCGCCGAGTTCAACCAGGTGCTCGCGGTCAACCTCACCGGCACCTTCCTGATGATCCGCGAGGCGATACCGGCGCTGCTCCTGGGCGAGTCCCCGGCCGTCGTCAACTTCAGCTCCACGTCCGCGATGTTCGCCCACCCGTACATGGCGGCGTACGCGGCGAGCAAGGGCGGCATCCAGTCCATGACGCACGCGCTGGCCGCCGAGTACGGCAAGCGGGGCGTCCGGTTCACCGCCGTGCAGCCCGGCTCCATCGCGTCCGGCATGACCGACGGTTCCGGGATGAGCGGGCAGAGCCGGGGGCCCGGCCTGCCCGAGGACACCGACTGGAGCCTCTTCGCCAAGCTGTCGCCCGCGCTCGGCGAGGGCTTCGCCGGGCCCGAGTCGGTGGCGGGCGTCGTCGCGATGCTCGCCTCCGAGGACGGGAAGTTCATCACCGGTACGGAGATCCGCATCGATGGCGGCACCCACTACTGAGCCGGTACCGCTACCGCACCCCTATACGGATACGCGGAAGCGGTGCCGGTACGCCGTCGGTGTCGTGTCGAGTTGCCGACGGAACGCCCGTACCAGCGTGTCGGTCGTGCCGAATCCGCACGCCGACGCGATCCGGTCGAGCGTGTCGTCGCTGGACTCCAGGCGCTGCCGGGCCCGCTCGACACGGGCCGACTCGACGTACGCGCTCGGGGTCGTGCCCAGTTCGGACTTGAAGATCCGGGTCAGCTGGCGCTCGCTGACATGGGCGTGCGCGGCGAGGTCCGCGACGGTGAGCGGTCCGTCGAGGTGCCGGGTGATGTGCAGCCGCAGGTCGTCCACGCGCCGCGTCGTGGAGGCCTGCGCCAGCGGCACGCTGAACTGGCTCTGGCCGCTGGGCCGCTTCAGGTACATCACCAGCTGCCGGGCCACCTGGAGCGCCGTCTGCTCGCCGAGGTCGTCGGCGACCAGGGCGAGGGACAGGTCGAGGCAGGAGCTGATCCCGGCGCCGGTCCAGATGTCTCCCTCGCGGATGAAGATCGGGTCGGGGTCGACGTCGATCTCCGGGTGCTCGTCGGCGAGTTGGCGCGCGGTCGACCAGTGGGTGGTGGCGCGCTTGCCGTCGAGCAGCCCGGCCGCCGCGAGCAGATGCGCCCCCACGCACACCGACGCGACCCGGCGGGCCCGGCCCGCCAGCACCCGTACCCGCTCGACCACTTCGGGCTCCGCGAGGGCCCGCACCCCGCGCTCCGGGTCGGCCTCGACCGAACCCGGCACCAGCAGCGTGTCGATGCTGAGGCGGGCGGCGTCGTCGAAGGTGACGTCGGGCAGGACCCGGACGCCCGCGGACGTGGTGACCGGGGCCGGGGTCTCGGCGGCGAGGAGCACCCGGTAGCTCGTGTCGCCCTCGCGGCGGACCAGCGCGAACACCTCGGGCGGGCCCGTCACGTCGAGCGTGTCGACGCCGTCGAAGAGGACGATGACGACGATCCGTTCGGTGGCGCTCGCGCCGCTCACGATGACTCCGCTCCTTGGGCATGTCCGAATCTGCATGTTAGCCGTCATTGCCGACATGACGGCTCCGCTCGTAGCGTTCCAGACATGCCTTCAACGACTCTGCGCACCCTCAACGGCCTCGACGACACGCCCGCCTCGCTCGCCGACGCGACGCTGATCCTGGTCGACTACCAGAACACCTACACCCGCGGCGTGATGGAACTGGACGGCTGGCGGGCCGCCCTCGACAACGCCGCCGACCTCCTCGGCCGGGCCCGCGCCGCCGGGGCCACGGTCATCCATGTCCAGCACGACGGCGGCGAGGGCTCCGCGTACGACGTCCGCGCCGAGATCGGCGCGATCCACCCCGACGTCGCCCCGGTCGAGGGCGAGGCCGTCGTGGTCAAGCCCGCCCCGGACGCGTTCGTCGGCACCGACCTCGGGGAGCGCGTGGACGCCGCGGGACACGAGAACCTCGTGGTCATCGGGTTCATGTCGCACATGTGCGTGCAGTTCACCGCGCAGGGCGCGTTCCTGCGCGGCAACAGGCCGACCGTGGTCGCCGACGCCTGCGCGACGCGGCCGCTGGCCTCCGTCGGCGGCGCCGAGGTGCCCGCCGAGCAGCTGCACCTCGGGGCGATGGCGACGATCGGGGACCTGTACGGGGTGGTCGTCCCGACGGGGAAGTCCCTGGCCTGACCCGCGCGCGGCCCCGGCCCCGCCCTCGTACGGCTACGAGGAGACCAGCGACCCGGTGTCCACCGGCGTCGTCGCCGTGGCCGCGCGGCGCGCGTCGGAGGACACCTCGTCCGCCGTCAGGACGTACCCCGTCCCGTCGTCCGTCGTGGACCGGGCGAACACCACGCCGTAGACCTCGCCGTCGGTGTCGAGCAGCGGGCCGCCGGAGTTGCCGGGCAGGACCGTGGAGCGGATCGAGTAGATGTCGCGGGTGACGTTGCCGGAGCCGTAGATGTCCTGGCCCGCCGCCTTGATCGTGTCGTCGACCGTGGCCGCCTGGAGGTCGAGGCCGCCGTCCTGCGGATAGCCCGCGACGACGGCGGCGTCACCGCGCCGCGCGGAGTCGTCGAAGCGGAGGGTCGGGGCGGTCAGGCCGGGGACGTAGAGGACCGCCACGTCCTTGTCGGGGTCGAAGAGGACGACCTTCGCCTCGTACGCGCGGCCCGTGCCGCCCACCCGGACCGTCGGGTCGTCGATGCCCGCGACCACGTGGGCGTTGGTCATGACGCGCTCGGAGCTGTAGACGAAGCCGCTGCCCTCGCGGCCCTGGGTGCCCGCGGCGCCCTCCACCTTGACGCTGCTGCGCTGGGCGGCGCTGGTCGCCTTCGCCGTCACGTTGTCCCCGGAGGGCTTGGCCACCCTGGCGGACGGCTCGCTCGCGAACGGGTCGAAGACCTGCGGGAAGCCCGCCGACGTGAGCGCGCCCGTGGCCTGCGAGAACCAGGACGGGGTCGTCGACGGCATGGTGTCCTGCACCGCGCCGAGCACCGACGAGTTCCGGATCGCCTGGTTGAGGACCGTGGAGGAGGAGGCGACGAGGACGCTGCCCGCGACCCACGCCACCACCAGGACGGCCACCGCGCTCGCCGCGCCGCCGCCCACCCCGTCGGCCACCCGCAGAGGCCCCGGCGCGTGCGACATCCCGCCGCGCACCCGCGCCGCGAGCAGCCCGGCGAGCCCGTGCCCGGCGACCGCCGGCACCAGCACCGTGAGCACCGCGACGACCGTCGCCGACGTGGTGCCCGGCGTCACCGTCTCCATCAGATACGGCAGCAGCCACACGCCGACGGCCGCGCCGCCCACGAACCCGGCCAGCGAGACACAGCCCGCGAGCAGACCGCGCCGGTAGCCGGAGACGGCGTAGGCGAGGGCCACCACGAGCAGCAGCACGTCGAGTATGTGGAGGTCCATACCGGTAAGAAACGCCCACCGGTCCCCGATGGTTCCGCCACCTGGCCCACTGTGGCTGACCGCACAGGCCTGAGCGGCCCCAGGGTGGGAGGCGTGCGTGTCGTGCGGATGGTGTTGCGCTGGCTGCCCGTGGCCCTGGCCCTCGGGCTCGTCGCGGTGTGCGCCGTGGCGGTCGACCGGCCGGGGCCCGACCGGTTCGGCGCCACGGCCCGCGGCGAGCTGCCGGCCGCGGCCGTGCCGGTGAAGCGGGCCGCCGCGGTGGCCCGGCACGCGCCGGTGGCGCGCCCCCGGATCGTGCCGCGCGCGCGGTGGCTCGCGGGCGCGGACACGTACCACCGCGACCCGGTCCGCTACGGCGACCGCGTCCGGGCCGTCTTCCTGCACCACACCGACTCGCCGAACGACTACGACTGCGCGGACGCGCCGCGCATCGTCCGCCACCTGTACGCGGGGCAGGCCGGCGGTGGCGCGGCGGGCGGCAAGGAGTGGGACGACATCGGCTACAACTTCCTCGTCGACCGCTGCGGAACGGTCTACGAGGGGCGGGCGGGCGGCGCCGAGCGGCCCGTCGTCGGCGCGCACACGCAGGGCTTCAACCAGGACACGGCGGGGATCGCCGCGATCGGCACGTTCACCGAGGGCACGCCGGTGCCGAAGGAGATGACCGACGCGATCGCCGCCGTCGCCGCGTGGAAGCTGGGCCTGGCCGGGGTCGACGCGCGCTCCCGCGTGCGGCTGGTGTCCAGCAACGACCTGGCGCGCTTCCGGTCCGGCACGGCCCACGAGTTCTTCGCGATCTCCGGGCACCGGGACGGTTACGAGACGTTCTGTCCCGGCCTCGCCCTGATGGGGAAGCTCCCGGAGATCAGGGAGCGGGCGGCGGCGCTGCAAAAGCGCCGTTGAGCGTGCCGGCCCCGTGTCCTGCGCCGCGGGGCTCCGCCCCGGACCCCGCTGCTCAAGCGCCGCAGGGGCTGGAAGGGCGGACCCCGCTGCTCAATCGCCGCAGGTGGAAGGGCGGACCCCGCTGCTCAATCGCCGCAGGTGGAAGGGCGGACCCTGCTGCTCAAGCGCCGCAGGGGCTAAAAGGCTGCTCAAGTGCCGCTGGGAGTCGACCGGGTGAGCCGTCTCGCTGCCATCCCCGCCAGCACCGCCGCCCCGCGCGGCAGCGCCGCGTCGTCGTAGACCGCGTACGGGGAGTGGTTGAAGGGGGCCGTCTCCTCGGGGACCTCGGCGGGGCGGGCGGACAGGCCGAGCTGGACGCCGGGGGCGACCGCGGTGACGCGGGAGAAGTCCTCCGACGCCATGATCGGGTGCTCGTCGTAGCGCCAGCTGTCGTTCCCGTACAGCTCGTCGACGACCTCGCGGCCCAGCTCCACCGCCTCCTCAGCCGCGATCAGCGCCGGGTACCCCTCGTGCGCGTCGACGTCCGCCGCCATGCCCCAGCCCTCCGCGATGCCTTTCACCAGGCGCACCGCGCGCGGCAGGAAGTCGGCCATGGCCTCCGGGGAGGTGGAGCGGACGGTCGCCTCGAACTCGGCGGTGCCGGGGATGATGTTGAGCTTCGTACCCGCCCGGAACACGCCGACGGTCAGCACGACCGGGTCGAAGACGGACGCCGCGCGCGTCACCAGGTTCTGCAGCGCCAGCACCATCTCCGCCGCCACCGGCACCGGATCGGCCGCGGAGTGCGGGGCCGAGCCGTGGCCGCCCCTGCCGCGCACGACGACCCTCAGCTCCGCGTTGCCCGCGGTCTGCGTGCCGACGCGGGCGCTGAACGTGCCGCACTCCGGCCCGTTCGACCCCACGTGCACCGAGTACGCGCCCACCAGCGGCTGCCCGGCCGCCTCCAGGACCCCTTCCTCGATCATGTGCCGGGCGCCGTCGTGGCTCTCCTCACCGGGCTGGAACATGAAGACGACCGTCCCCGGCAGCTCCGCCCGCCGCTCGCACAGCAGCCGCGCCGCGCCCACCAGCATCGCCGTGTGCTGGTCGTGGCCGCACGCGTGCATCACGCCGTCGATCCGGGACCGGTACGGGACGTCCGCCAGCTCCTGGAGCGGCAGCGCGTCCATGTCGCCGCGCAGCAGCACCGCCGGGCCGGGGCGGCCGCCGCGCAGGACCGCCGTGACCGAGCCGAGCGCCCTGCCCCTGGTGATCTCCAGCGGCAGCCCGTCGAGCGCGGTGAGCACCTTCGCCTGCGTCAGCGGCAGCGCGAGGCCGGTCTCCGGCTCGCGGTGCAGTGCGTGCCGCAGCGCGGTCAGCTCGGGGGCGATGGCCTCGGCGCGCTCCCGGAATGCGTTCAGCATGCGTGAAGTCCCTTTCCGCGTAAGCGAGTCGTACGTGTGGTGCGTGCGGTCGGTCCGTCGTGCGCCGCCGTACGAACAGCACCGGCGCGGCCCCGCCGGGGGCTACGCCGGCTTCAGTGTGCCGCCGCCCTCCAGCCGGTACTTCTTGCCGCGCAGGTCCGGACTGGACGCCTTGTCGTACGTCACCGTGTGGCCGTTGCCCACCAGCACGTCGGAGACCTTCGCGCCGTCGGCCAGCGTCAGGCTCTTCAGCGCCGAGTCCCCGGACACGGACCACTGCGTTCTCGGGCCGAGCTTCAGCGTCGCCGCGCCCACGATCTTCCCGTCCAGCTTGGTGGACCCCTTCAGGTCGAGGTCGGCGGTGGACCCCTTCGCCACGGCCACGCTGCCCTTCAGCTTCTCGCCGTCCGCCGTGAACGTCGCCGTCCCGCCGTCCTTGACGCGCAGCAGCTTGCCGTCCTTCGTCTTGACCTCGGCGCCCCCGCTCAGCTCGATGTCCGCGTCGGACTGCCGTACGGAGAAGATGTCCCCGTCGGAGACCTGGAGCGCCCCGTCCGTCATCCGGAACGCGGTGTCGCCGTCGCCGCGCAGCACCACCCCGCCCGCCGCCGCGGACGCCCGTACGTCCTTCAGGGACAGCGAACCGTCGGCCTCCACGGAGAACGCCTCCGAGTTGGCCAGGTCGAACAGCGTCTGCGACAGGGACACGTCGCCCGCCGTCTGCACCCCCGGGGACCCGCAGCCCGCCGAGGTCATCGTGCCGCCGGACACCGTGACCTTCCCGCCGCCGGGCCCCACCGCCACCGGTGCCGCCTGCGCGGCCGCCGTGTCGATCTCCACGTACGTCAGCTCCAGCTCGCCGCCGTGCGCGGCCGCCACCCCGTGCGAGGAGGCGGAGTGCGTCCTGATGCCGCCCGAGCTGAGCACGGCCCGCGCGTCCTCGCCCGACGCGAAGACGGCGGTCGCGCCCCTGGCCGTGGTGGACATCCGGCCGCCGGACATCGTGAGGGTGCCGCCGTCGCGGGCGAGGGCCGCCGCGTTCAGGCCGTGCCCCTCGGAGGCCGTCAGGGACGACGTGCCGCCGTGCTTGATGAACTTCCCGTCGCGGGTCGACAGCTTCCCCGAGCCCTCCACGAGCAGCGCGGACTCGTCCGGCTCCACCGTCTTGAACTGCTTCTTCGCCGTCGCCCGCACGGTCTCGTCGGCGACCGTGTACGCGGCCTTCGCGCGCGGTTCGGCGTCCGCGCCGCGGTCCTCGGCCGGCCGCTGCGTCGCACAGCGGGCACCGCTCGCCGTCGCGGCGGGCGAGGCGGTCGGGGGCGGATTGGTCGCCCCGTCGTCGTCGGAACAGGCGGAGAGCACGAGCGGCAGCAGCAGTGCGGAGGCGGTGGCCACGGCGCGGCGGTGTCCCTGGCGGCGCGGGAGTCCCGGGTTCTTCATGCGCCTACGTTCACACCTCACGTCCCGCGAGGCACGTCCGGGGTCGGTGTGGCGCCCGCGACGGGAGTGAGCGGTGCGAAGACCAGCAGCGTCAGATCGTCCCGCACCGACCCGGCGAACCGGATCACGTCGCGCCACACCGCGTCCGTGAGCCCGGCCGGGTCCTCGCCCGCGAACTGGGGGAGCCGCTCCGCCAGCGGATAGAACTCGCCGGCCGGGTTCCGCGCCTCCGTCACCCCGTCGGTGAGGGCGAGCAGCCGGTCACCGGGGCGCAGCTCGACCGTCAGCGGCTCCGGCGGCGCCACCTCCGCGAGGCCGAGCCCCAGCGGCGCCCCCGACGGCACGTCCAGCTCGGTCACCCGCCCCTCGCGCAGCAGCAGCGGATGCGGGTGACCGCAGCTGACGACGCGCACCACGGGCGGTTCGCCGGGGGCGGGGTCGGGGAATTCGAGCAGCACCGCCGTCGCGAACAGCTCCGCGTGCTGGTCCTCCGACGTGTCCACGACGAGCCGGCGGTCGAGCCGGGCCGCCACCCCCTCCAGGTCCGGCTGGTCGAGCACCGCCTCCCGGAACGCGCCGAGCAGCCCCGCCACGGTGCCCACCGCCGAGAGCCCGTGCCCCTGGACGTCGCCGACGACCGCCCGCACCCCGGCCGGGCCCCGGCGCACGTCGAAGAGGTCGCCGCCGACGAGGGCGCCGCGGTGCGCCGCCCGGTACAGGCCCGCGCAGCGCACGGCGCCCACCCGTTCCGGCAGCGGCGGCAGCACCGCGAACTGGGCGGCCTCCGCGACCGTGCGCACCGTGACCAGCTGTTCGTCCCTGCGGCTGCGCGCCCACGCGATGATCACGCTGAGGACGGCGACGAACGCCACGGTCAGCACATCGCTGTTGCCGGGCCGACCGAACCCGATCCGCGGCAGGTTCAGGAGCAGGACGACGCAGCCGCCGAACAGGGCCGTGACCGCGGGCCCGTACGTCAGTGCGGCGAGCGGCGGGATCGCGCCCAGCAGGAACGCCAGCTCGAAACGGTGCCGCGTGGCGGCCTGCAACGCGTACAGGGCCACCAGCAGCACGACCGGCAGCCAGCGCACCCAGCGCGGCGGCGGCGCGCCGCGCAGCCAGGCGCGCTGCGCCTCGTCCCTGCGACGCGACACGGGCCAGGACATGCGGGCCTCGGCTCCTCTCGGTACCGCGACGGGGGTGGATGGAGGTGAATCGAGTGGATCGAGGTGGATGAGGGTGGATGGGGGTACCGAATCACCCTGCTACGAGTCGCCGCGTGTCGCACGCCGTGACCGCGCCGCCACACGGCCGCGCCCCGGCCCCGGCTACAGCGGCTGCCCCATCAGCACGTCGTCCACGTACGCCCCGTCGAGCAGGAACTCCTCGGGCAGCACGCCCTCGACGGCGAAGCCCTCCGCCTCGTACAGCGTCCGCGCCGGGGTGTTGTGCCCGAGGACGCGCAGCGTGATCCGGCGGGCGCCCTGCCGCCGCGCCACGTCGATCGCGCCGCGCACCAGGGCGCGGCCCGCGCCCCGCCCGCGGGCGGCGTCGGCGACGGCGAGGCCGAGGATCTGGCGCACGTGCGCGTTCGACTCCAGGGGCGTGGGGAAGCCGATGCGGATGTAGCCCACGAGACGGCCGTCGAGTTCGGCGACGAGATGGTCGCGCGGGCCGAAACGCTCGTTGAAGAACGGCGGGTACGGCGGCGGGTCCAGCGGCTTCACCGCGTGCAGATACGACCAGGTCTCCCGGTCGAGCCTGCCCAGCGCCGCCTCGTCCCCGGCGACCGCGAACCGTATCCGGGGCCCCGAGCTGTTGGAGTCTGACATGCGGCTCACTGTACGAGCGGCAGGATGGGCCCATGACACGTATTGCGGTGGCCGGTGCCTCAGGACTCATCGGAACGGCGCTCGTCCGTTCCCTGACCGACGACGGACACGAGGTGGCGCGCCTGGTGCGGCGGGCGCCACGGGCCTCCGACGAGGTGCGCTGGGACCCGAAGGCCGAGCGGGTCGACGCGGCGGGGCTCGCGGGCTGCGAGGCGATCGTCAACCTCGCGGGGGCGGGGGTCGGCGACCACCGGTGGACGGCCGCGTACAAGCGGGAGATCCGGGACAGCCGGGTCCTCGGTACGCAGACGCTCGCGCGGGCGGCGGCCGGACTCGACACCCCGCCGCGGGTCTTCCTCAACGGCAGCGCGATCGGCTACTACGGCGACACGGGCAGCCGGACCGTCGACGAGACGGCGCCCGCGGGGGAGGGGTTCCTGCCGTCGGTGTGCGTCGAGTGGGAGGCCGCGGCCGCGCCCGCCCACCAGGCGGGCATCCGTACGGTCCTCGCGCGCACCGGGCTCGTCGTGGCGCGGGGCGGGGGCGCGTGGGCGAAGCTCTTCCCGTTGTTCAAGGCGGGGCTCGGGGGGCGGATGGGGGACGGGCGTCAGTACTGGTCGTTCATCGCGCTGGACGACCACGTGGCGGCGCTGCGGTTCCTCCTGGAGGCGGAGGGGGTGTCCGGGGCGGTCAACCTCACGGCGCCGCAGCCGGCGACGAACCGGGAGGTGACGGAGGCGATGGGGCGGGTGTTGCGGAGGCCCGCGGTGGTGCCGGTGCCGGCGGTGGCGCTGCGGGTGGCCCTCGGCGAGATGTCGGGTGACGTGCTCGGGTCGACGCGGGCGGTGCCGACGCGGCTCCTTGAGGCGGGGTTCGACTTCGCCCACCCGGGCGTGGCCGAGGCCATCCGGGCGGCCTGACGCCACCCGCTCCCAACCCCCGGGGCTCCGCCCCGGACCCCGCTCCTCAAGCGCCGGAGGGGCTGAAAAGACGCTCCTCAAGCGCCGGAGGGGCTGAAAAGCCGCAGCTCAAGCTGGTCAGGTGAAGCGGGCGGTGAGGCGGGGGTAGGTGTGGTGCATGGTGGTTTCGTTCTCGAAGTCCAGGGGGGTGCCCTGGGGCTCCGGCGGGGGCGGGGGGATGTCGAGGTCCGGGGCCACCACCCCGGTCAGCTGTTCGTACGCCTCGTCCGCCGCGTAGCCGATCTCCTCGCCGTCCCCGTCGACCTCGTCGTCGAAGTCGTCGAGGAGTTCGGCCAGGGAGTCGGGGTCGTGGAGCGCGCCCTCGAAGATCTCCCGCCCCTGACCGATCAGCCAGCACCGGAAGTAGTCGAACGCGTCGTCGCTCGCCCCGCCGAGCAGCACCCAGGCCGCACCCCACAGATCCCACCGGTACGCCCGGTTGTAGCGGAACTCGAAGTGGCGGGCGAAGTCGAGCACGGAGTCGGGGTCGGTGCGCAGCAACCGCTCGACGAGCAGCTCGGCGTGGTCCTCGGGGTCGCCACCCGCGGCCTCACGCGTGCTGTCCACGATCTCCCAGAACTCCGTCTCGTCCATCACGGGACCAGCATCGGCCCTGGACCGATGGGGCGCACGCCGAGCGCGCGAGGTGCTCCACTTCGTTATGCATGCACATGCCGACGGCACCCCTCGCCCGGCACCGGCCCCCTCACCCGTACCACTCCCGCATCCGCCGCGCGGCCTGCGCGAACCGCTGCCGCAACGCCTCCGGAGCCACCACCTCCACCTCCGGCCCGAGCCCCATGAGCTGCGTGTACGCCACGCCCTCCGACTCGACCGGCAGCGTCACCGTCACCCGCCCCTCCGCGTCCGCCGCCCCCGCCGACTCCAGCGCCTCCCGCGCGGACGCCGCGTCCGTGGCGTACGGCAGCTGACGTATTCCGGCGGGCGTGAGCCGCAGGACCACCTCCGCCCGCAGCAGTGCCCGCGCGAACTGCTCCGCCCGCTCCTCCCAGAACGCCGGAAGGTCGAACGCGTCCTCGCCCTCGCCCCGCTCGAACCGCTCGTCGCCCGGCTCCACGGCCGTGAACCGGTCGACCCGGTACACCCGGAAGGCGTCCGCCCCGCGCACCGCCGCCGCCAGGTACCAGACCCCCGCCTTGAGCACGAGCCCGTACGGCTCCAGCTCCCGCTCCACGTCCTCCGCCCGGCCGAGCGACGAGCGCCGGTACCGCACCCGCACCACCCGGTCGTCCCACACCGCCTCCGCGACCGCGGGCAGCAGCTCGGGTGTCTCCGGCTCCTGGAACCAGCCCGGCGCGTCCAGATGGAACCGCTGCGCCGCCGCCCGCGGCGCGTCCCGCAGCGACGGGAGGAGGGCCGCCGACACCTTCAGGTGCGCCGCCGACGCCGCGTCCTCCAGGCCCATCTCCCGCAGCGCCCCCGGCACCCCCGACAGGAACAGCGCCTCCGCCTCGCCGCGCGCCAGCCCCGTCAGCCGCGTGCGGTACCCGCCGATCAGCCGGTACCCGCCGGCCCGCCCCCGGTCCGCGTAGACCGGAACCCCGGCCTCCGACAACGCCTGTGCGTCCCGCGTCACCGTCCGCTCGGACACCTCCAGCTCGCGCGCCAGCTCGGCCGCGGTCATGGACGGCCGGGACTGGAGCAACAGCACCATCTTGATCAGGCGGGCGGCACGCATACCGACATCATGAACCGCCCCACTGACAACGCACCTGCCCCCGGTCCGCGCGACGCGCGACCCGTCACGCCGCGAACCGCATCACCGAGAACGCCGCGCCCTGCGGATCCGCCAGCATCGCGAACCGGCCCGGCGCGATCGTCGTGGGCGCCACCAGGACCTGCCCCGACAGCTCCGCGCAGCGCTCCGCCACCGCGTCCGGATCGTCCACGGCCACGTACAGGTTCCAGTGCGAGGGCACCTCGGGCGGGAAGTCGCCGGTCGACATGTCGACCATGCCGCCGAAGGGCTCGTCGGCCACCGACCACTCCGTGTAGCCCTCGTCGGCCTTCGTGCCCCAGCCGAGCACCGACTGGTAGAAGTCCACCGCGCCCGGCCCGTCCCGGGTGAGCAGCTCGAACCAGCAGAAGCTGCTCGGCACGTTCACCACCTCGAACCCGGCGTGCTCCCGCGGCTCCCACAGCCCGAACGCCGCGCCCGCCGGATCCTGGCAGACCGCGAGCCGGCCCTCGTCGGGAACACCGATCGGGCCCGAGACGACCCGGCCGCCGTTGCCGCTCACGCGCGCGGTGACCGCGTCGATGCCGCTGGACTGGAAGTAGGGCAGCCAGGCCGCGGGCTGTCCGGGGCGCAGCACCGGGCCGACCCCGGCCACCTTCGGCCCGTCCGGGCTGTCGAGCTTGAAGGTGCCGTGCCCGCCCACCGCGGGGTCGTCGCTGGGGCGCGTGCGCCAGCCGAACAGGGCCTCGTAGAAGTACCGGGCCGCCTCCGGATCGGTGGTCGACAGATCGGCCCAGCAGGGCGCGGACGGAGTCTTGGAGATCTTCACGGGAACTGCGCCTCCTGCGGACGGCCTCGGCGACGACGCGTCCATTCACGCACGCGTGCCCCGCCCCGGCAATCGGGACGGGGCACGCTGAGCCCGTGAACGTGCGGGTGCTACAGGCCGTAGCGCTCGCGCGCCTCCTTCACGGCCGTCGCCTTGACCTCGCCGCGGCGGGCGAGCTGGGCGAGGGCCGCGACGACGATCGACTCGGCGTCGACGCCGAAGTAGCGGCGGGCGTCCTCACGGGTGTCGGAGAGGCCGAAGCCGTCCGCACCGAGCGAGGTGTAGTCCTGCTCGACCCACTGCGCGATCTGGTCGGGGACCTGGCGCATGTAGTCGGACACGGCGAGCACCGGGCCCTCGGCGCCCTGGAGCGCCTGGCGGACGAACGGAATCCGCTCCTCGCCGTTCAGCAGCGCCTCGTCGGCCTCCAGCGCGTCGCGGCGCAGCTCGGTCCAGGAGGTCGCGGACCACACGTCGGCGGCCACGCCCCACTCCTCGGCGAGCAGCTGCTGCGCCTTGAGCGCCCAGTGGATCGCCGTACCGGAGCCGATGAGGTTGGTGCGCGGGGCGTTCGCCGCCGCCACGTTCACGCCCGCGGTCTCCGCCGTGTTGAAGCGGTAGAGGCCCTTGACGATCGCCTCGTCGAGACCGTCGACGGCCGGCTTGGCGGGCTGCGGCATCGGCTCGTTGTAGACGGTCAGGTAGTAGAAGACGTCCTGGTCCTCGCCCGGCTTGGCCTCGCCGTACATACGGCGCAGGCCCTCCTTCATGATGACCGCGATCTCGTAGGCGAACGCCGGGTCGTAGGAGAGGGCTGCCGGGTTGGTGGCCGCGATCATCGGCGAGTGGCCGTCCGCGTGCTGGAGACCCTCACCGGTCAGCGTGGTGCGGCCGGCGGTGGCGCCGACGACGAAGCCGCGGCCCATCTGGTCGGCGAGCTGCCAGAACTGGTCGCCGGTGCGCTGCCAGCCGAACATCGAGTAGAAGATGTACAGCGGGATCATCTGCTCGCCGTGCGTCGCGTACGACGTGGCGGCGGCGATGAAGTCCGCGAGGGAGCCGGCCTCGTTGATGCCCTCGTTGAGGATCTGGCCAGACTCGGACTCCTTGTAGTACATGAGCTGGTCGCGGTCGACCGGGTCGTACGTCTGGCCCTTGGGCGAGTACAGGCCGAGCGACGGGAACAGCGACTCCATGCCGAAGGTGCGCGCCTCGTCGGGGATGATCGGCACCCAGCGCTTGCCGGACGTCTTGTCCCGTACGAGGTCCTTCAGGAGGCGTACGAGCGCCATCGTGGAGGCCACGGACTGCGAGCCGGAGCCCTTGTCGAACGAGGCGAATGCCTTGTCGGCGGGGGCGGGCAGCGGCGTGAGCGGCTGCGTACGGCGGGCCGGGGCGGGGCCGCCGAGGGCGGCGCGCCGCTCGGCGAGGTAGCGCAGCTCGGGGGAGTCCTCGGCGGGACGGGCGTACGGGACGACGCCGTCCTCGAACTTGCTGTCCGGGATCGGGAGGTCAAGGAGGTCACGCATGTCCTTGAACTCGTCGATCGTCAGCTTCTTCATCTGGTGGTTGGCGTTCTTGGACTCGAAGCCCTTGCCGAGCGTGAAGCCCTTCACCGTCTGCGTCAGGATGACGGTCGGCTTGCCCTTGGTCTCGACGGCCGCCTTGTACGCCGCGTACACCTTGCGGGGCTCGTGGCCGCCGCGCGAGATGTGGAAGCACTCGGAGATCTTGTCGTCGGACAGGACCTTCGCGAGCTCGACCAGCGCCGGGTCGGTGCCGAAGAAGTTCTCGCGGATGTAGGCGACGTCGCGGGTCTGGTACGTCTGGAACTGGGCGTCCGGGACCTCGCGCAGGCGGCGCAGGAGGGCGCCGGTGGTGTCGAGCTGGAAGAGCTCGTCCCAGGCGTTGCCCCACATGGACTTGATGACGTTCCAGCCGGAGCCGCGGAACTGGGCCTCCAGCTCCTGCACCACGCGGAAGTTCGGACGGACCGGGCCGTCCAGGCGCTGCAGGTTGCAGTTGATGACGAAGGTCAGGTTGTCCAGACCCTCGCGGGCGGCGAGCGTGAGCGCCGAGGTCGACTCGGGCTCGTCCATCTCGCCGTCGCCGAGGAACGCCCAGACGTGCGAGTTCGACGTGTCCTTGATGCCGCGCGCCGACAGGTAGCGGTTGAACCGCGCCTGGTAGATCGCGGACAGCGGGCCGAGGCCCATGGACACCGTCGGGAACTCCCACAGCCAGGGCAGGCGGCGCGGGTGCGGGTACGACGGCAGGCCGTTGCCACCCGCCTCGCGGCGGAAGTTGTCGAGCTGCTGCTCGGAGAGGCGGCCGTCGAGGAACGCGCGGGCGTAGATGCCGGGCGAGGCGTGGCCCTGGATGTAGAGCTGGTCGCCCGAGCCGTCTCCCTCCTTGCCGCGGAAGAAGTGGTTGAAGCCGGTCTCGTAGAGCCAGGCGGCCGAGGCGAAGGTGGCGATGTGGCCGCCTACGCCGGCTTTCGAACCACGGGTCACCATCGCGGCCGCGTTCCAGCGGTTGTACGCGGTGATCTTCGCTTCCATCTCCTCGTCGCCCGGGAACTCCGGCTCGGCGGCGGTGGGGATGGAGTTGAGGTAGTCCGTCTCAAGAAGCTTCGGCAGCGCCAGGCCGCCCGCTTCGGCGCCTTCCAGGGTGCGCCGCATGAGGTACGCGGCACGGTGCGGCCCGGCCGCCTTGGTGACGGCGTCCAGGGAGGCCCGCCATTCGGCGGTCTCCTCGGGGTCGCGGTCCGGGAGCTGGTCGAGCTCGCTCGGCTGGATGCGCATGGGGTCGGTCATAGTCGCCGCACGCCTTCCTGAGTCGAAGGGGGTGGGGTGGGGGTGCCCTTTGTCTTTGGCAGGACAGGGCTGGGTCTCTGTGGAGGCCCGTCGGCGACTGTAACTCCCTGATCGATGATCGATCAAAGGATTCACCTGCAAAATCTCTTCAGATCGAGAAAGTCGGCACAGGGTGTCGCTTGATTTCGCAGTTCAGGGCACGCAGTGCCTGGTCAAGGGCTGCGCGCTGTGACGCCTCATGCGCGGGGCGCACACCCCAGGACGTGCGCCTTCACCAGCGCCGCGATCTCCGGGTCCCGGCGCCGGAACGCCGCGACGAGGTCCGCGTGCTCCTCCGCGTACGACTGCTGGACCGTGCCCAGCCAGCGGATGGACAGCGCCGTGAACACCTCGATGCCGAGGCCCTCCCAGGTGTGCAGCAGCACCGAGTTGTCCGCCGCCCGCACCAGCTCCCGGTGGAAGCCCACCGTGTGCCGCACCTGCGCGGTCCCGTCCGCCTCCTGGTCGGCCCGGTAGAGCGCCTCCACGTGGGGCTCCAGGGCCGAGCAGTCGGCGGCGAGGCGGTCGGCCGCCAGCTCGGCGGCGATGGCCTCCAGGCCCGCTCGGACGGGGTAGGACTCCTCCAGGTCCGCCGCGCTCAGATTCCGTACACGCACGCCCTTGTTCGGCGCCGACTCGATCAGCCGCAGCGACTCCAGCTCCCGCAGCGCCTCCCGCACCGGGGTCTGCGAGACCTCCAGCTCGGTCGCGATCCGCCGCTCCACGATGCGCTCGCCCGGCTTCCAGCGGCCGCTGACGATCCCCTCGACGATGTGCTCGCGGATCTGATCGCGAAGCGAGTGGACGACGGGCGCGGTCATGGGGGCTCCTTGGCAGGGTGGACCCGGTGGGTCGGCGGGGACCCTTAGACAATACGGCCGCGGCCCTGGCCAGACGGGGTGCGGTCGTGCTTGCGCCGGGTGATGCCGGTTACAGAGAGCGGTTGTCGGGTGTCGGCTACAGAAGGGCGTGCCCGGCGGAGCGTACGGCTACGCACCCGGGCACACGAAGGCGCCCCCGCCCGGAGTTGCTCCGGACGGGGGCGCCTTCGTGGTGCGGGTCGTGCTTACAGACCCAGCTCGGCGGCGAACTCGCCGGCCTCCAGGATCTGCTTGACCGTGGTCAGGTAGCGGGCGGCGTCCGCGCCGTCCACCAGACGGTGGTCGTAGGAGAGCGTCACGTACGTCATGTCACGGACGGCGATCGTGTCACCGAGCTCGGGGTCGGAGACGACGACCGGGCGCTTGACCGTGGCACCGATGCCCAGGATGGCGACCTGGTTCGGCGGGACGATGACGGTGTCGAAGAGGGCGCCGCGCGATCCCGTGTTGGAGATCGTGAAGGTCGCGCCGGACAGGTCGTCCGGGGCGATCTTGTTGGTGCGGACCTTGTCGGCCAGCTCGGCGGTCTTCTTCGCGATGCCCGCGATGTTGAGGTCACCCGCGCCCTTGATGACCGGGGTCATCAGGCCCTTCTCCGAGTCGACGGCGATGCCGACGTTCTCGGAGTCGAAGTAGGTGATGGTGCCCTCGTCGTAGTTCAGGCGCGCGTTGATGACCGGGTGGGCCTTCAGCGCCTGGACGGCCGCCTTGACGAAGAACGGCATCGGGGAGAGCTTGACGCCCTCGCGCGAGGCGAACCCGTTCTTGGCCTTGTTGCGGAGCTTCATCAGCTTGGTGATGTCGACCTCGATGACCGAGGACAGCTGAGCCTGCTCCTGGAGCGCCTTGTGCATGTTGTCCGCGATGGCCTTGCGGATGCGCGGCAGCTTCACCGTCTGGCCACGCAGCGGCGAGGCCTCCAGGGTCGGCGCGGCCTTCGCGGCGGCCGGGGCGGCGGCGGCCGGAGCCTGCGCCTTGGCGGCCTCGGCGGCGGCGATGACGTCCTGCTTGCGGATGCGACCGCCGACGCCGGTGCCCTTGACGGTGGACAGGCTCACGCCGTGCTCGGCGGCGAGCTTGCGCACCAGCGGGGTCACGTACGCGCCCTCGTCGGCCGGGGCGGCCGGCGCGGCGGGAGCGGCCGGGGCGGGCTGGGCCTTCGGGGCGGCCGGGGCCGGAGCCGGGGCCGGGGCGGCCGGAGCCGGGTCGGGCGCCGGGGTCTCCTGCTGCTGCGGAGCCGGGGCCGAGGGGGCCTGCGGCGCCGGAGCGGGCTGGGCCGGGGCCTCCTGCGCCGGGGCCGGAGCGGCCGGGGCGGCGGGAGCGGCGGCGGCCGGGGCGGCACCGGGGGCACCGATGACGGCGAGCTTGGCTCCGACCTCGGCGGTCTCGTCCTCGCCCACGACGACCTCGAGCAGCACGCCCGCGACCGGCGACGGGATCTCGGTGTCGACCTTGTCCGTGGAGACCTCGAGCAGCGGCTCGTCCTCCGCGACCTCCTCGCCGACCTCCTTCAGCCAGCGGGTGACGGTGCCCTCGGTGACCGACTCGCCCAGCGCGGGCAGCACGACGTCGGTGCCGGAGGCGCCACCGGCCGGGGCGGCGGGGGCTTCCTGAGCGGCCGGAGCCGGCTCGGCGGCGGGGGCCGGGGCCTCCTGCGCCGGAGCGGCCTCGGCGGCCGGGGCCTCCTGGGCCGGGGCGGACTCGGCGGCCGGAGCGCCCGAGCCGTCGTCGATGACGGCCAGCTCGGCGCCGACCTCGACCGTCTCGTCCTCGGCGACCTTGATGGAGGCCAGAACGCCGGCGGCGGGGGAGGGGATCTCGGTGTCGACCTTGTCGGTCGAGACCTCGAGCAGCGGCTCGTCGACCTCGACGCGCTCGCCCTCCGCCTTCAGCCAGCGGGTGACAGTGCCCTCGGTGACGCTCTCACCGAGCGCCGGAAGGGATACGGAAACCGCCATGGTTTCTGTTGCTCCTTAACGATGTGCAATGCGCGGCAACGCAGTGCGGAAGTCTGTGTGGTCGGTCGTCGCGCCCAGTCGCGACGGGCGGGGCGAGGCTGCTCAGTCGTGCGAGTGCAGCGGCTTGCCCGCGAGGGCCAGGTGGGCCTCGCCGAGCGCCTCGTTCTGCGTCGGGTGGGCGTGGACGAGCTGGGCGACCTCGGCCGGCAGCGCTTCCCAGTTGTAGATCAGCTGGGCCTCGCCGACCTGCTCGCCCATACGGTCGCCGACCATGTGGACGCCGACCACGGCACCGTCCTTGACCTGCACGAGCTTGATCTCGCCCGCGGTCTTCAGGATCTTGGACTTGCCGTTGCCCGCCAGGTTGTACTTCAGAGCGACGACCTTGTCCGCACCGTAGATCTCCTTGGCCTTGGCCTCGGTGATACCGACGGAGGCGACCTCCGGGTGGCAGTAGGTCACGCGCGGCACGCCGTCGTAGTCGACCGGCACCGGGTTCAGGCCGGCCAGCCGCTCCGCCACCAGGATGCCCTCGGCGAAGCCGACGTGCGCGAGCTGGAGGGTCGGGACCAGGTCACCGACGGCCGAGATGGTCGGCACGTTGGTCTGCATGTACTCGTCGACGAGCACGTAGCCACGGTCCATGGCCACGCCCTGCTCCTCGTAGCCGAGGCCCTGGGAGACCGGGCCGCGGCCGATGGCGACCAGGAGGACCTCGGCCTCGAAGGTCTTGCCGTCGGCGAGGGTCACGCGGACGCCGTCCTGCGTGTACTCGGCCTTCTCGAAGAAGGTGCCGAGGTTGAACTTGATGCCGCGCTTGCGGAACGCGCGCTCCAGCAGCTTCGAGCTGTTCTCGTCCTCGACCGGGACGAGGTGCTTGAGGCCCTCGACGACCGTGATGTCGGTGCCGAAGGACTTCCAGGCGCTCGCGAACTCGACGCCGATGACGCCGCCGCCCAGGACGATCGCGGACTGCGGGACGCGGTCCAGCTTCAGCGCGTGGTCCGAGGAGATGATGCGGTTGCCGTCGATCTCCAGGCCCGGCAGCGACTTCGGCACGGAGCCGGTCGCCAGGAGGACGTGGCGGCCCTGGACGCGCTGGCCGTTCACGTCGACGGACGTCGGCGAGGAGAGCTTGCCCTCGCCCTCGATGTACGTCACCTTGCGGGAGGCGACGAGACCCTGGAGGCCCTTGTACAGGCCGGAGATCACGTCGTCCTTGTACTTGTGGACGGCCGCGATGTCGATGCCCTCGAAGGTGGCCTTCACGCCGAACTGGTCGGCCTCGCGCGCCTGGTCGGCGATCTCGCCGGCGTGCAGCAGGGCCTTCGTCGGGATGCAGCCGTTGTGCAGGCAGGTGCCGCCGAGCTTGTTCTTCTCGATCAGGGCGACGTCCAGGCCCAGCTGCGCTCCGCGCAGGGCCGCGGCATAACCGCCACTGCCACCGCCGAGGATCACTAGGTCGAAAACAGTGCTGGCGTCGTTCGCCACGTCACGTCCTCCATGCATGTGCGCCGTACGCCGGTCTCCGACGACCGGGCGGCGGGGTGTTCGGCCGCTCGTTCTTCGGCCCTGGGTCAGGGCCCTGTCCTGCCGTACCCCATCCTCGCACTTGTCGGAGGCGGGCGGGACGTCGGGCTGGTGGGTGAGACGGCTGTTACACCGGAAACAGCTGTGACAAGCGAGGACGAACCCGCGGATTTCGTCCAAAGCGAACAGCCCCCGGTGCCGGGCACCGGGGGCTGAACAGTGACGACCTCAGGTCAGCCGAGGTCTCCGGCGGCCGTCCGCTCCGCGAGGCGGACCAGCGTACGGACCGCCGTGCCCGTGCCGCCCTTCGGCGTGTAACCGAACGGGGCGGACTCGTTGAACGCCGGGCCCGCGATGTCGAGGTGGGCCCACGTGATGCCCTCGCCGACGAACTCCTTCAGGAACAGACCGGCGACGAGGCCGCCGCCCATCCGCTCGCCCATGTTGGCGATGTCGGCGGTCGACGAGTCCATGCCCTTGCGCAGGTGCGTCGGCAGCGGCATCGGCCAGGCCGGCTCGCCGGACTCCTCGGCGGCCTCGTGGACCGAGCCGCGGAAGGCGTCGTCGTTGGCCATGATGCCGAAGGTGCGCGAGCCGAGCGCCAGCATCATCGCGCCGGTCAGCGTGGCGACGTCGACGATCGCGTCCGGGGTCTCCTCGGAGGCCTTGGCGATGGCGTCGGCGAGCACGAGGCGGCCCTCGGCGTCGGTGTTCAGCACCTCCACCGTCTTGCCCGAGTACATGCGCAGCACGTCGCCGGGGCGGGTGGCCGAACCCGACGGCATGTTCTCGGCGAGCGCCAGCCAGCCGGTGACGTTCACCTCCAGGCCGAGGCGGGCGGCGGCGACGACCGCGGCGAACACGGCGGCGGCGCCGGCCATGTCGCACTTCATCGTCTCGTTGTGACCGGCCGGCTTCAGCGAGATGCCGCCCGAGTCGTACGTGATGCCCTTGCCGACGAAGGCCAGGTGCTTCTTCGCCTTGGAGCTCTTGTACGAGAGCTTCACCAGACGCGGGCCCGAGGCGGAACCGGCGCCGACGCCGAGGATGCCGCCGTAGCCGCCCTTCTCCAGGGCCTTCTCGTCGAGCACCTGCACCTTGATGCCGTGCTCCTTGGCCGCGGCCTGGGCGACGGCGGCGAAGGACTCCGGGTTCAGGTCGTTCGGCGGGGTGTTGATCAGGTCGCGGGCGCGGTTGAGCTCCTCGGTCAGGGCGAGGGCGCGCTCGACGGCCGCCTTGTACGCCTTGTCGCGGGGCTTGCCGCCGAGGATCGCGACCTCGGCGAGCGGCGCCTTGCCGTTCTTCGGGTCCTTCGCGGACTCCTTGTAGGCGTCGAAGGAGTACGCGCCGAGCAGCGCGCCCTCCGCGATCGCACCGGCGTCCTCGGCGTCGTCGACGGGCAGCGCGAACGCGGCCTTCTTCGCACCGGCGAGGGCACGGGCCGCGGCACCGGCGGCGCGGCGCAGCGCCTCGGCGTCGTACGCGGCGTCCTTCTCCGGCTCGCCGCCCAGACCGACCGCCAGCACGAGGGGCGCCTTGAAGCCGGACGGCGCCGGGACCTTGGTCACCTCGCCCTCGCCGCCACTGGCGCCGAGGGTCTCCAGGACGGTGCCGAGCTTGCCGTCGTACGCCTTGTCCACGGCTTCCGCGCCGTGCGCGACGACCGGGCCCTTGGCGCCCTTCACGACGCCGACGACGATCGCGTCGGCGCGCAGGCCGGCCGCGGCGGCGGTGCTGAGAGTCAGAGCAGTCACGGTGGTGAGGTCTCTCTTTCATCGGGTGTACCGGCTTCTTCGCCGGGGCCGGGGGTAGTTGGCCCGCCCGGGGCGAGCCTACGCCCGTCGTTCTTGTACTGCTCCGTCCAGGTACGCCCTGCCGCCCCGGGGCCGGGCCGGGGTCAGCCGAGGACGGCGAGCGCCACCAGGGCGGCCGTCGCGGCGGTCTCGGCGACGGCGCCGAAGACGTCGCCGGTCACCCCGCCGAAGCGGGCCACGCAGCGGCGCGCGAGCAGTTCGGCGGCGCCGCAGCCCAGGACGACGGCCAGGGCGCCCGGCACCGAGAACGCGGCGGCCACCGCGACCACCACCGCGCCCGCGATCAGCGCGGCACGCCGGGACACGGTCTCCGCGACCGCCGCGCCGAGGCCCTCCGGGCGGGCGGCCGGGACGCCGGTGCGGGAGGCGAAGGTGAGGGCGAGGCGGGCGGTGACGGCGGACAGCACGGCGGCGAGCGCGCCGCGCGCCCACGACTCGGCGAACAGCTGCGCCAGTACGGCGACTTGGGCCAGCAGCGCCAGGACCAGGGTCACCACCCCGAACGGCCCGATGTCCGACTGCTTCATGATCCTGAGCGCGTCCTCGGCGGGCTTGCCGCTGCCGAGGCCGTCGGCGACGTCGGCCAGCCCGTCCAGGTGCAGACCGCGGGTGAGCGCGGCGGGCACGGCGACGGCGGCCACGGCGGCGAGCGGCGCACCCGCGCCGAGAACCGTCAGCAGCGTGCCGACCGCGGCGGCGCCGACCCCGACGACCAGCCCGGCCACGGGCGCGCACAACATCCCCACGCGGGCGGCGCCCCGGTCCCAGCGCCCGACCTTCACGGGGATCACGGTCAACGTCCCGAACGCGAAACGTATGCCGTCCGGCACGGAGGCGCGAGAACTTGTTTCGGACACCGGGCGAGATTACCCGCCCCACTCCATCGGCTCCGGCGCCGGTCCGGCCCAATCAAGCCCCTCCGGCGATTGAGGAGCGGGGCCCAATCAAGCCCCTCCGGCGATTGAGGAGCGGGGTCCGGGGCGGAGCCCCGCGGCGTGGGCAACGGAGGGCGCACCGGGCCGGAGGCCGAGGTCACACGATCTCCGGCGGCTCCTCCGCCGCAGGCTTGGTCGCCTCCGGCAACTCCGCGGCCAGCACCCCCGCCGCCTGCACCAACGGCAACGCCAACAACCCACCCGCACCCCCGCCGACCCGCACGTCCTGGTCGAGCAGCACCTCCATCGCCATGCGGTCGAGCGCCTTCGCCTGCGCCGGCTCGCCACTCGCGTGCGCCGCGAGCCACCAGTCCGGCGCCCGGAACGCCACCCGCTGCCCGACGAGCGCACACGCCGCCGACACCACCCCGTCCAGCAGCACCGGCGTCCTGCGCACCGCGCACTGGAGCAGGAACCCCGTCGCCGCCGCGAGATCCGCCCCGCCCACCGTGGCGAGCAGCTGGAGCTGGTCGCCGAGGACCGGCCGGGCCCGCCGCAGCGCGTCACGGACCGCCGCGCACTTGCGCATCCACGCGAGGTCGTCGATCGGGTCGCCGCCCCGCCCGGTGACGACCGACGCGTCGGTGCCGCACAGCGCCGCGATCAGCGTCGATGCCGCGGTCGTACCGCCCACGCTGATGTCGCCGAGGACGACGAGGTCCGTACCGGAGTCGGCCTCCTCGTCGGCGACCGCCATCCCGGCGCGGAACGCCGCCTCCGCCTCCTCCAGGGTGAGCGCGTCCTCGATGTCGATGCGGCCGGAGCCACGCCGCACGCGCCGCGCGTCGACCGACTCGGGCAGCGCGTCGGGCTCGCAGTCCAGGGACATGTCCACGACGCGTACGCCGACACCCAGTTGGCGCGCGAGCACCGCACCCGTGGAGGCGCCCTCGACGACCTCCCGCACGAGCCCGGCCGCGGTACCGGCCGCCCGCTTCGACACGTCGAGTCCGGCGACGCCGTGGTCGCCCGCGAAGAGGACCACGCGCGGACGCGCGACCGTGCGCACGGGCACCGCGCCCTGGGCGGCGCTCAGCCACTCGCCCAGTTCGTCGAGGCGGCCGAGCGCGCCGGGCGGCACGGCGAAGCGCGCCCTGCGCTCCTCGGCGTCACGGCGGGTCCCGCCGTCCGGGCGCTCGATCAGATCGGTGAAGTCGTCGAGATTCAGCGAGCTCATTCGCCGAACAGTACCGGCCGGTGGAGGGGCTTGGCCTCAGCTGCACCGTCCGTCACGAAGGTGTTCCGCGAGCGGCCCGCCGTCGGGGATTTACGCCATGCGGTGACGCGGCGTCGGAGTGTCACGGGTGACGGGGCGACAGATCGTTTACGTTCGCATTCGTTCAGGATTGTCGGGTATCCCACAGGAGTTCCCTCCCTTGACCGTGCTCACCGCGACGCCCCCGCCCGTCCTCGGCGTCACCCCGTTCGCGGAGCCCGACGCCCGGCTCGCCGCCGCCGTCAGCAGGGCCGGCGCGCTCGGCGTCCTCGACCTGGGGCGCGGCGGTCGCGCCGCCCGCGAGGCCCTCGGGCGCTTGCGCTCCTGGTGCCCGGCCGCCTTCGGCGTCCGCGTCCCCGCCGGGTGCGCGCTGCACCCCGACGACCTTCAGGACCCGGAGGGCACCGGCCCGCACACCGTCCTCCTCGGCCCCGTCGCCCCCTGGCGCGTCGGCGACGTCCAGGTCCCGTGCGTGTTCGCCGAGGTGACCGACGTACGACAGGCGCGCGACGCGGTCGCGGAGGGCGCCGCGGGACTCGTCGTACGGGACGGTGAACCGGGCGATGGCGAAGGGGAGTTGCCGACGTTCGCGCTGCTGCGCGCCGTGCTCGACGAGGTCGAAGGCGCGGGGGACGCCGTCCCGGTGTGGGCGGGCGGCGGCGCCGGACCGCGCGCCGCCGCGACCGCCGCCCTCGCGGGCGCCGTCGGCGTCGTCCTCGACGACCGACTGCCGCTGCTGGCCGAGCGGTACGGGACCGTGGCGCGCGCCGTCGGCGCCGTACGGGACGCGATCACCGCGAGCGGCAGGCCCCCGCTCCGCACGCCGAGCACGAACTCGCCCCACAGCGCCAGGAGTTGAACGTACGCATGTCATCCACCGCACAGGCCGTGGCCGAGCGCCGGCCCGCCTACCTCACCGAACTCGCCCGGGGCACCGAACGCTTCCACGAGCCGCGCCGCACCGACTGCCCCTGGTGCGGGGCCGAACGGCTGCGCACCCGGCTGCGGACCACCGACCTCTTCCAGGGCAAGCCCGGCAGCTTCACCCTCGACCAGTGCGGGTCGTGCACCCACGCGTTCCAGAACCCCCGGCTCACCACCGAAGGACTGGACTTCTACGGCCGCGACTTCCACGAGAGCCTCCACACCGAGGGAGTGCACACGCTCGTCGGAAAGCTCCTCGGCGAGCCCTTCGCCGCGCCCGTCGGCGACCGGCCCTCCGGCAGGCGGCACCGCGCCCGGGTCCGCGCCCTGGCCTCCCGCCTCGAACCCGAGAGCTGGCTGGACGTCGGCACCGGCCACGGCGGCTTCCCCGCCGTCGCCAAGGAGGTCCTCCCGTACACCGCGTTCGACGGCCTTGACACCGGCGCCGGAGTCGAGGAGGCCCGCCGCGCGGGCCGCGTGGAGGAGGCCCACCGCGGCCGCCTCACCGACCTCGCGCCGCGCCTCGAAGGCCGGTACGACGTGCTCAGCATGTTCCACCACCTGGAGCACTCCCTCGACCCGCGCGCCGAACTGAAGGCCGCCCACCGGGCGTTGCGCCCCGGCGGCCATCTGGTGATCGAACTCCCCGACCCCGAGAGCCGGTTCGCGCCGCTCCTCGGCAAGTGGTGGATGCCGTACTTCCAGCCGCAGCACCTGCACTTCGTGCCGCTCGGCAACCTCCGTACGGAACTGCGCGCCCTCGGCTTCACCGTCGTCGCGGTCGACCGCCGCGCGCCGCACGTGCCGCTCGACCTGACGGCCGCCGTCGCCCTCCTGGTGAGCCAGATCCTCCCCGACGGCGACGCCCCCTGGCGCACCAAGGCCCCCACCGGCCTCCAGCGCGTCCTGCGCAAGGCCCTGTCCTGCGCGGCGGTCCCCGGCCTCCTCGCCGCCCACGCGGCCGACCGGCTGCTCGCCCCGCTGGTCCGCCGCAGCCGCTTCTCCAACGCGTACCAGGTGATCGCCCGCCGCGACCCCGACGCGTGACCCCGCGCCGTCAGCCGCGCAGGGCGAGCGCCTGGCCCGCGACGACCAGCAGCACGTGCTCGCACTCGGACGCGAACGCCGCGTTCAGACGGCCGAGTTCGTCCCGGTAGCGGCGCCCCGACGCGGTCGCCGGCACGATCCCCGAACCCACCTCGTTGGACACGGCGACGACTGTGCGCCGCGTGCGCCGCACGGCCTCGACCAGCTCCGCCACCTTCCTGCGCAGCGCCTTCTCCCCGCCGCCCGCCCACTCGGCGTCGTCCCAGGCACCGACCTCGTCCATCGCGTACGTCAGCCACAGCGACAGACAGTCGACGAGCAGCGGGGCGGAGTCCTCCGGGTCGTCGAGGAGCGGT
The DNA here is from genome assembly GCF_054724165.1 of Streptomyces sp. BYX5S. Taxonomy (NCBI): domain Bacteria; kingdom Bacillati; phylum Actinomycetota; class Actinomycetes; order Kitasatosporales; family Streptomycetaceae; genus Streptomyces; species Streptomyces sp. BYX5S. Next base: position 1,645,235 of record NZ_CM138829.1, read on the forward strand.
ACGAGATCGCAGGTCTCGGCCGTCCGCCACGAGCCGGGCCGCCGCTCCCGGTGCGTCGCCACCCGCTGCGCCCACTCCGTGTCCCCGCCGCGCGTCCCGCCGGTCGCCACGTACAGCACGTCGGGGAACGCCTCCAGGCGCCGCTCCGCCTCCACCGACTTCCCGGACCGGGCCCCGCCGAGCACCAGCGTCCTGCGCGGCACGTCGGGCACGTCCTCGTACGCCCCGACGACGAGCGTCGTCCCGTCCGGGACGGCGCGCGCCCCGGCGGCCGCGAGCCGTCGCGCCAGCTCAGGACCCGGCGGCACGTCGTGGTCGAGGTGCACGGCGACGACATCGGTGGTCGGCCCGATCGCCCCCGCCGAGCGCAGCCTGGCCAGCGCGTCCGGCCGCCCGACGACACCGGCGAGCACCAGCTCGTACGGCGCCCGGACCTCCTCGAACCCGGCGGGCGCGGTGCCCGGCGGCAGATACAGCAGCCGCTCGCCCTCGGGACCCGTCACCTCGTAACCGGTGCCCGGCGCGTCCAGGGCCAGGGCGCGCACCCGGTGCCCGGTCAGCAGCGCCAGCTCCCGGCCGTCCGGCACCCGGCCGGGCTGCGGCAGCCCCGCGGGCACCTCGACGGCGGGCCCGTCGTGCGGATGCGACAGCAGCACCTGCCGTACGCCGCCCAGGCTGTGGCCCGAACGGGCGGCGGCGAACGCGGCGCCCGGTGTCAGGTCGAGCAGCAGCGTCCCGTCGATCAGGACCGCCGTCGCGGCACGGGCGTCGCGGCCGAGCGCGGTCGCGCAGGCGGCGCAGGGGCAGTCGGGGCGGGGCAGCCCTTCGGGGCCACCGGTGCCGAGCAGTGTCAGTTCCACAGGAAGATCCTCCCGCGCCGTCTTGATCGACGCTCGCCCGGATAGGCTTCCGGGGACAGCGGCACATCGGACATCCGAGACCGGGAGGCTGACATGGCGGCGTGGACGTGGCGGTTCGAGAAGTCCGACGGGACGGAGGTGTCTCCCGCGGTGCAGCCGGAGGAGTTCACCACGCAGGGCGATGCGGAGTCGTGGGTCGGGGAGTACTGGAAGCAGTTGGCCGACGGGGGAGCGGACCAGGTGTCCCTCTTCGAGGACGACACCAAGATCTACGGCCCGATGAGCCTCCATGCGGAGGATGCGTCCGCGCCGGAGTGACCTCCGACTCCTGAGGCGCCCCCGGGTTCCCCCCCCCCGGTCGGAGTGCCACTCCAGTCTCGCCGGAGGCGCTTCAGCCTCGCGGAGGCGACTCAGCTGTGCTGGGGGCACTTCAGCCTTGCAGGGGCGATGCAGCTTCGCCGGGGGCAAATCCAGCCTCGCCGGCGTTTGAGGCGCGGGGTCCGGGGCGGAGCCCCGAGGCCGTAACCACCGTGCCGTGGGTGACGCCTCGGGGCGCTGCCCCGGACCCCGCTGCTCAATCGCCGCAGGGGCTTAATGTGGCCGAGCCACCGTTGGTCGGGGCCCCACGGGCTTAATGGGGCCGAGCCACCGTTGGTCGGGGCCCCACGGGCTTGATACGCCTAGCCGCGGACTCCGCAGAGGTGGAGGAGCGCCGCCACCCGGCGGTACGGGTCGAGGCGGCCTGCCTTCTCCTCCGCGGCGAGCAACGTCTGCAACTCCCCACGCTCCGGCACCCCCGCATCGTCCCCAGCCTGATCCGTGAAGACCCGCACCCCGTACCAGGCGTGCAACGGCGCCCCGATCCCCGCGAGGGTCTCCGTGAGCGCGCCCAGCCGATCGGCGCGCACGTCGAGCCCGAGCCGGTTCGTGTACTTCGTCGTCTCGAAGGCGCCCAACGCGGTGATCCAGTCACCGCCCAGCCCCGGCCGCATCGCGAGCGCGTCCCCATTGCGCACGACGAGCGAGAGCAGGCCGCCCGGCGCCAGCATCCGCGCAAGACCGGCGAGCAGCGCGTCGGGATCCTCCACGTACATCAGCACGCCGTGACAGAGCACGACGTCGAAGCTGCCCGGCAGGAAGTGGACACCGGTGTCCATGCCGCTGCCCTGCACGAGGCGCACCCGATCGCGCACCCCCGCGGGCTCCGTGGCGAGCGCCCGGCCCGCCACGGCCACCATGTCCGGGTCCTGCTCCACACCGGTCACCTTGTGCCCGGCCCGAGCCAGCCGCAGCGCCTGCGTGCCCTGGCCCATCCCCACGTCGAGCACCCGCAGCCGCTGACCGACGGGGAACCGCCCGGCTATCTGCTCGTCGAGCTGCCGGGCCACGAGCTCCTGCCGCACGATGTTGCGCAGCCCGCCCAGCTTGTCCAGCCAGGAGTGCACGGCATCACCGGCGAAGGGCTCCGTACCGGCCGCGTCCGGCACGCCGGCCGGGCCCGCCGCACCGGACGGATCGCCCACGACGTTCGCGCTCAGGGCCGCTCTCCGCGCTTGACCTGCGGCTTCGGCAGACGAAGGCGCTTCATCTGCAGCGTGCGCATCAGTGCGTACGCCACGGCACCCTTGCGGCGCTCGTTCGGGAACTTCTCCGCGAGGATCTTGCGCAGACGCAGACCGGTCACGGCGGAGTCGATCACGATCGCGACGATCACGAACAGCCACAGCAGCAGCGCGATGTTCTGGAGCGAACCGACACGGATCATGCTCAGGACGAGGATGATCACCGCCATCGGCAGGAAGTACTCGGCGATCGCGAAGCGCGAGTCGACGAAGTCGCGCGCGTACTTGCGCACCGGGCCCTTGTCACGGGCCGGCAGGTAGCGCTCGTCACCGTTGGCCAACGCTTCGCGCTGGCGCTGCATCGCGGCGCGACGCTCGTCGCGCGAGCGGGCGCGGGCCTCCTTCGGCGACATCTTGGTGTTGGCCACGCTGCGGCGCTGCGTCTGGGCCACGCTGCGCTTCGGCGTGGGGCGGCCCTTGGGCGCCTGCGGGTCTCGGGGCTGCTTGGACTGGCTCACCGGGGCCTGGGCGGCCTGGGCCTTGTCGTCCTTGGATCGGCTACGGAACACAAAAGCCAAGGGTACGTGGTGGACATGCATGCACCACAGGCCCGTGGGGAACGATCCGGCAACACCCTGCGTCCCTTCGTCAGGGGTCATCTACTCCTTGCGCCGGAGCGGGGCCGGAAGCAGTCGTCCTCGGGGATGAGCGCATCCGTACCTGAACAGTGCGGTAATAGAGGCAGGACCCGTACTGTGGTTTCTGTCGCAGTGCTGGAGCTGGACCATCGGCTGGATCTGTCAGAAGGGGGCGCGCGAAGCCCATGAGCGGTGTCATGAAGCGTATGGGGATGATCTTCCGCGCGAAGGCGAACAAGGCCCTTGACCGGGCCGAGGACCCGCGCGAAACCCTCGATTACTCGTACCAGAAGCAGCTGGAGCTGCTCCAGAAGGTACGCCGGGGGGTCGCGGACGTCGCGACGTCCCGCAAGCGGCTGGAACTGCAGCTGGGACAGCTCCAGTCCCAGTCGTCGAAGCTCGAGGACCAGGGCCGCAAGGCGCTCGCGCTCGGCCGGGAGGACCTGGCCCGTGAGGCGCTGTCCCGGCGGGCCGCCCTCCAGCAGCAGGTGACCGACCTGGAGACGCAGCACCAGACGCTCCAGGGCGAGGAGGAGAAGCTCACCCTCGCGGCCCAGCGGTTGCAGGCCAAGGTCGACGCCTTCCGCACGAAGAAGGAGACCATCAAGGCCACCTACACCGCGGCGCAGGCGCAGACCCGGATCGGTGAGGCGTTCTCCGGCATCTCCGAGGAGATGGGCGACGTCGGCATGGCGATCCAGCGGGCCGAGGACAAGACGGCGCAGATGCAGGCGCGGGCCGGCGCGATCGACGAACTGCTGGCCTCCGGCGCGCTCGACGACCCCTCCGGCATGGCCAAGGACGACATCCAGGCCGAGCTGGACCGGCTCTCCGGTGGTACGGATGTAGAGCTGGAGCTGCAGCGCATGAAGGCGGAGCTGTCCGGTGGCCCGTCCTCGTCGCAGACGGCGATCGAGGGCGGCGAGGGCCAGGGTCAGCAGGCGCAGCAGCCCCAGGACACCAGTACGCCGCGCTTCGACAAGCAGTAGAAGGCTGGAGGCCGACATGATCGTCCGGATCATGGGGGAGGGCCAGGTGAGGTTGGCGGACGACCACTTCGCCGAACTCAACAAGCTCGACGACGAGCTCCTCGCGGAGATGGAGAGCGGTGACGAGGCGGGGTTCCGCCGGACGCTCACGGCTCTCCTGGACGCGGTGCGCCGCCTGGGCGCTCCGCTTCCCGACGATGCGCTGGAGCCGTCGGAGCTGATTCTTCCGGCGCCGGGTGCGACGTTGGAAGAGGTGCGGGAGATGCTCAGCGACGACGGCCTGATCCCGGGGTAACGTCCCGGCCCCTGGCACACCCACCGTGGTGGACGCCGCGGGGCTCCGCCCCGGACCCCGCTGCTCAATCGCCGCAGAGGCTTGATTCAGCCCTCCCGCCGGTCCGGGTCGGGGCCGGAGGGGGACGCGGTAGCGTGAAGACGGTGAATCCCTTCGTACGGTGGGCCGGGTCGCATCCGCTGGCCCTGGACGCCACCCTCGCGCTGGGCGTCCTGACCTGCATGGTCGCGGGCTCCTTCGTCGACCCGCACGGCCCGGACGGCACGTACGCCTGGGGTGCCAGAACCCCGGACGCCCTCAGCCTCGTCCTGATGCTGCTCGGCGCCGCCGCCCTCGTGTTCCGCCGCCGCGCCCCCCTCCCCGTGCTCGCCGCGACCTCCACCGTCTCCCTCGTGGAACTCGTCGTCGGCGACCCCCGCGCCCCCGTCGTGATGTGCGCGGTCGTCGCGCTCTTCACGGTCGCCGCCACCACGGACCGCCCCACCACGTGGCGCGTGGGACTCGCGACGATGGCGGTGCTGACCTGCGTCGCCATGTTCGCGGGCCCGCTGCCCTGGTACTCCCAGGAGAACCTGGGGATCTTCGCGTGGACCGGGATGGCCGCGGCCGCGGGCGACGCGGTCCGCTCCCGCCGCGCCTTCGTCACCGCGATCCGCGAACGCGCCGAGCGCGCCGAACGCACCCGCGAGGAGGAGGCCCGGCGCCGCGTCGCCGAGGAGCGGCTGCGGATCGCCCGCGATCTGCACGACGTCGTCGCCCACCACATCGCCCTGGTCAACGTGCAGGCCGGTGTCGCCGCCCACGTCATGGACCGCAGGCCCGACCAGGCCAAGGAGGCGCTCTCCCACGTCCGCGAGGCCAGCCGCTCCGCCCTCAACGAACTCCGCGCCACCGTCGGCCTGTTGCGGCAGACCGGGGATCCGGAGGCGCCCACCGAACCGGCTCCCGGCCTCGACCGCCTCGACGACCTCGTCGACACCTTCCGGCACGCGGGCCTCCCGGTGGAGGTGGCCCGCGCGAAGGACGCCCCGGCCCTGCCCGCCGCCGTCGACCTCGCCGCCTTCCGCGTCGTGCAGGAAGCCCTGACGAACGTGCAGAAGCACGCGGGCGCCGACGCGAAAGCCGAGGTCAGCGTCGTACGCGTGGGCCCGAACGTGGAGATCACCGTCCTCGACAACGGCCCCGGCGCCACCGCCGCGTACGGCGACCACCCCAGCGACCCCGACGAGCCGGACGCGAACGGCGGCCACGGACTCCTCGGCATGCGCGAACGCGTCACGGCGCTCAGCGGCACCCTCACCGCGGGACCGCGCTACGGCGGCGGTTTCCGCATCCATGCCATCCTTCCGGCCAAGGCCCGCCCCGCCGGCACCCCTTCCACCGGCGGCCCCGACACCACCCCCGAGGACGCCACCACATGACCAGCAGCGGAACCATCAGGGTCCTCCTGGCCGACGACCAGGCCCTGTTGCGCAGCGCCTTCCGCGTGCTCGTCGACTCCGAACCCGACATGGAGGTGGTGGGGGAGGCCTCGGACGGGGCCGAGGCCGTCCGGCTCACCCGCTCCGAGCGGCCCGACGTCGTCCTCATGGACATCCGGATGCCCGGCACCGACGGCCTCGCCGCCACCCGCGAGATCAGCGCCGACCCCGACCTGTGCCACGTGCACGTCGTGATGCTGACGACGTTCGAGGTCGACGAGTACGTGGTGCAGTCGCTGCGGGCCGGTGCCTCCGGCTTCCTCGGCAAGGGCGCCGAACCCGACGAACTCCTCGGCGCCGTCCGGATCGCGGCCGCCGGCGATGCGCTCCTCTCGCCCGTCGCGACGAAGGGCCTGATCGCCCAGTTCCTCGCACAGGGGGACGGTTACGAGGAGGGGGAGCGCCCCACCGACGGCGGCACCGAGCGGCTCGCCGCGCTCACCGGACGCGAGCGCGAGGTCCTCGTCCAGGTCGCGGGCGGCTACTCCAACGACGAGATCGCCGAGCGCCTCGAAGTCAGCCCGCTCACCGTGAAGACCCACGTGAACCGCGCCATGGCCAAGCTCGGCGCCCGCGACCGCGCCCAACTCGTCGTCATCGCGTACGAATCGGGCCTGGTACGCCCAAGGGTGGAGTGACCCTTACGGGCCGCGTACTACGGGCGCAGTAGGCGGCGGACGAGAACGGGACCTGGGAGCGACGAATCAGCTCGCACGCATGACCGAGGGTGGACCGTGGGCCCCACGCCTGCCACCGCGGCGGAGCCCACCGCGACGGTTGTCATGCCACGCGCCTTCATCTTCCGCTCACGTCCCACGGAGACCCGATCCATGTCCTGGCTGTCGAGATTCAGCCTCGCCCAACGCGCCCTCATCGGGCTGATGTCGATCATCGCGATCGCCTTCGGCGCGATCGCGATCCCTCAGCTCAAGCAGCAGCTGCTGCCCTCGATCGAACTGCCCATGGTCTCTGTCATCGCCCCCTACCAGGGCGCGTCCCCGGACGTGGTGGAGAAGCAGGTCGTCGAGCCGCTGGAGAACTCCATCGACGCGGTCGACGGCATCACCGGCGTCACGTCGACGGCCAGTGAGGGCAACGCCCTGGTGATGGCCCAGTTCGACTACGGCACGGACGGCACCAAGCAGCTCGTCGCCGACGTCCAGCAGGCGGTCAACCGGGCCCGCGCCCAGCTGCCCGACGACGTCGACCCGCAGGTCGTCGCCGGATCCACCGACGACATCCCGACCGTCGTGCTCGCCGTCACCTCCGACAAGGACCAGCAGGCGCTCGCCGAGCAGCTCGACAAGTCCGCGGTGCCGACGCTGAAGGACATCGACGGCGTCTCCCAGGTCACCGTCGACGGTGTGCGCGACCTCCAGGTCGACGTCACGCCGAACGACCGGAAGATGGCCGCGGCCGGAGTCAATCCGCAGGCACTGAACCAGTCGTTGCAGGCCGGCGGCGCCACGCTGCCCGCGGGCTCCCTCGACGAGGCGGGCAAGAACCGCACGGTCCAGGTCGGCGGCGGATTCACCTCCCTGAAGCAGATCCAGGACCTGATGATCACGGGGGAGGGCGTCAAGAAGCCCGTACGCCTCGGTGACATCGCCACCGTCAAGCAGCAGCCGTCCACGGCCGACTCGATCACCCGCACCGACGGCAGGCCCAGCCTGTCCCTCGCGGTCACCATGGACCAGGACGGCTCGGCCGTCTCCATCTCCAAGGCCGTCAAGGACAAGCTGCCGCAGCTGCGCGACGACCTCGGCTCCGGCGCCGAGGTCACGGTCGTCAGCGACCAGGGCCCGGCCGTCTCGAAGTCCATCTCGGGCCTGACCACGGAGGGCGCGCTCGGCCTGCTCTTCGCGGTCGTCATCATCCTGATCTTCCTGGCGTCGCTGCGCTCGACGCTCGTGACCGCGGTCTCCATCCCGCTGTCGGTCGTCCTCGCGCTGATCGTCCTGTGGACGGGCGACCTGTCGCTCAACATGCTCACGCTCGGCGCGCTGACCATCGCGATCGGCCGCGTCGTCGACGACTCGATCGTCGTCCTGGAGAACATCAAGCGCCATCTCGGCTACGGCGAGGAACGCAGGGAAGCGATCCTCACGGCCGTGCGCGAGGTGGCCGGGGCCGTCACGTCCTCGACGCTGACGACCGTCGCCGTCTTCCTGCCGATCGGCCTGGTCGGCGGCATGGTGGGCGAGCTGTTCGGCTCCTTCTCCATCACCGTGACGGCGGCGCTGCTGGCCTCCCTGCTGGTGTCGCTGACGGTCGTCCCGGTCCTGTCCTACTGGTTCCTGCGCCCGCCGAAGGCGGCCCGCGGCGTCGACCCGGAGGAGGCCCGCCGCCTGGCCGAGGAGAAGGAGGCGAACTCCTGGCTCCAGCGGGCCTACGTGCCCGTGCTGCGCTTCGCGACGCGTCGCCGCTTCACCTCGCTGCTGATCGCGGTGGTCGTGCTCGTCGGCACGTTCGGCATGGCGCCGCTGCTCAAGACCAACTTCTTCGACCAGGGCGAGCAGGAAGTCCTCTCCATCAAGCAGGAGTTGGCGCCCGGCACCAGCCTGTCGGCGACCGACGCCTCCGCGAAGAAGATCGAGAAGGTGCTCGCGGGCATCGACGAGATCGAGGACTACCAGGTCACCATCGGCTCCTCCGGCTTCATGGCGGCCTTCGGCGGCGGCACCGACACCAACCAGGCGTCGTACCAGGTGAAGCTGAAGGACAGCCACACCTTCGAGGCCACGCAGAAGCGCATCGACCGCGAGCTCGGACAGCTCTCCGGCATCGGTACGACGACGATCGCGTCCGGTGACGGCTTCGGCAACCAGGACCTGTCCGTGGTCGTGAAGGCCGCCGACGGCGACGTACTGGAGAAGGCCGCCGGTCAGGTCCGCGACGCGGTCGCCTCGCTCGACGACGTCACCGACGTCACCAGCGACCTGTCGCAGTCCGTGCCGCGGATCTCGGTCAAGGCCAACGCCAAGGCGGCCGCCGCCGGATTCAACGACACCACGCTCGGCGCGGCCGTCGGCCAGGCGGTGCGAGGCACCACCAGCGGCAAGGCGACCCTCGACGACACCGAGCGCGACATCGTCGTGAAGTCGGCGAAGCCGGCCACCACGATGGCCGAGCTGAAGAAGCTGCCGATGGGACCGGGCGGGCTCACGCTCGGCGACATCGCGACGGTGAAGACGGTCGACGGCCCGGTCTCCATGACCCGGATCGACGGCGCCCGCGCGGCGACGGTCACGGCGAAGCCGGACGGCGACAACACGGGCGCGGTCAGCGCCGACCTCCAGTCGAAGCTCGCCTCGCTCGACCTGCCCAAGGGCGCCACGGCGACCATCGGCGGGGTCAGCGAGGACCAGGACGACGCGTTCAAGAACCTCGGCCTGGCGATGCTCGCGGCCATCGCGATCGTCTTCATGCTGCTGGTGGCGACGTTCCGCTCGCTGGCCCAGCCGCTGATCCTGCTGGTCTCCATCCCGTTCGCGGCGACGGGCGCGCTCGGGCTGCTGATCGCCACGGGGACGCCGATGGGGGTGCCGGCGATGATCGGCATGCTGATGCTCATCGGCATCGTGGTGACGAACGCGATCGTGCTGATCGACCTGATCAACCAGTACCGGTCCCAGGGGCTCGGTGTGGTGGAAGCGGTCGTCGAGGGCGGCCGGCACCGTCTGCGCCCGATCCTCATGACGGCCCTGGCGACGATCTTCGCCCTGCTCCCGATGGCGCTCGGCGTCACCGGCGAGGGCGGCTTCATCGCGCAGCCGCTGGCCGTGGTGGTGATCGGCGGTCTGATCACGTCGACCCTGCTGACGCTGCTGCTCGTGCCGACGCTCTACGCGATGCTGGAGCTCCGCAAGGAGCGGCGGGCGGCGAAGCGGGCGGCCAAGCGCGGCGACGGCGTCCCGCCCCAGTCCCCGACCACGACCCCGGACCCGGTCAACGCGTAACCCGACGATTGAGCCCCTGCCGCAGGTGAACGGCTGAGTGCGGCACGTTCAAGCCCCTGCGGCGATTGAGCAGCGGGGTCCGGGGCAGAGCCCCGAGGCCGCAAGCGGGGCGAGCGCTTCATCAGGCGCTCGCCCCGCTCCCGCTCCCAGGGCTCCGCCCCGGACCCCGCGCCTCAAACGCCGGCGAGGCTGGGGTGGGTTACGGCAGCGCCAGCATGCGCTCGAGGGCGAGCTTGGCGAAGCGTTCCGTCTCGCGGTCGACCTCGATGCGGTTGACCAACTGGCCGTCCGCCAAGGACTCCAGCGTCCAGACCAGATGCGGAAGGTCGATCCGGTTCATGGTCGAGCAGAAGCACACCGTCTTGTCGAGGAAGACGATCTCCTTGCCCTCGGACGCGAACCGGTTCGCCAGCCGCCGCACCAGGTTCAGCTCCGTGCCGATCGCCCACTTCGACCCGGCGGGCGCCGCCTCCAGCGCCTTGATGATGTACTCCGTCGACCCGACGTAGTCCGCCGCCGCGACGACCTCGTGCTTGCACTCGGGGTGCACCAGGACGTTGACGCCGGGGATGCGCGCCCGCACGTCCTCCACCGACTCCAGCGAGAAGCGCCCGTGCACGGAGCAGTGCCCGCGCCACAGGATCATCTTCGCGTCCCGCAGCTGCTCGACGGTCAGCCCGCCGTTCGGCTTGTGCGGGTTGTAGACCACGCAGTCGTCGAGCGACATGCCGAGATCACGGACGGCCGTGTTGCGGCCCAGGTGCTGGTCCGGCAGGAAGAGCACCTTCTCGCCCTGCTCGAACGCCCAGTTCAGCGCGCGCTCGGCGTTGCTGGACGTACAGATCGTGCCGCCGTGCTTGCCCGTGAACGCCTTGATGTCCGCGGAGGAGTTCATGTACGAGACGGGCACCACGGACTCGGCGACGCCGGCCTCCGTCAGCACGTCCCAGCACTCGGCGACCTGCTCGGCCGTCGCCATGTCGGCCATCGAGCAGCCGGCGGCGAGGTCCGGAAGGACCACCTTCTGGTCGTCCCCGGTCAGGATGTCGGCCGACTCGGCCATGAAGTGCACACCGCAGAACACGATGTACTCGGCCTCGGGCCGCGCCGCCGCGTCCCGCGCCAGCTTGAAGGAGTCCCCGGTGACGTCGGCGAACTGGATGACCTCGTCGCGCTGGTAGTGGTGTCCGAGCACGAACACCTTGTCTCCGAGCTTCTCCTTGGCCGCGCGCGCCCGCTCGACCAGGTCCGGGTCGGACGGCGAGGGCAGGTCGCCGGGGCACTCCACGCCGCGCTCGCTCTGGGGGTCGGCCTCGCGGCCGAGCAGCAGGAGCGCCAGCGGCGTGGGGGAAACGTCCAGGTCGACGGGCGCCTGGGGGGACTGGGCCGTGGTCACGTCACGCACCCTTTCTTAGCTCTGCTCGACTTTTCGTCGAAATGACGCTATCTATCATACGTGCTTCACGTCAGTTTGACGATGGTGATGTCGTCGATGTGACGCAATCCGCCGCCGCCACCCCGTGCCCCGTCCGCCGACGGTGTGCGAGCATGAAGAGAAGAAGTGCGAAACCCGGAATGGATCCGGGCCTTTGCCGGTTAGCAATGGTCGGCAAGCAGTCTCCGTACAACCCGGGAGAGATGTAGATGTCCGTATCGGACGAGACCAGCACCGTCAGCGACGGCATCATCCTCAGCGACGAAGCCGCGGCCAAGGTCAAGGCTCTGCTCGACCAGGAAGGCCGTGACGATCTGGCGCTGCGCGTGGCTGTTCAGCCCGGTGGCTGCTCCGGCCTGCGCTACCAGCTCTTCTTCGACGAGCGTTCGCTCGACGGCGACGTCGTGAAGGACTTCGGCGGCGTGAAGGTCGTCACCGACCGCATGTCGGCCCCGTACCTGGGTGGCGCCTCCATCGACTTCGTCGACACCATCGAGAAGCAGGGCTTCACGATCGACAACCCCAACGCGACGGGTTCCTGCGCCTGCGGCGACTCGTTCAGCTAAGTCGTACAGCTGCACAGCGCGAAGGGGCGGCCCCGCTCGGGGCCGCCCCTTCGGCGTGCGGTAAGCGGACTCAGCCGCGCGGCGCGGGCTCGGCCCCGCCGGGCGCGTTCTTCGACGCGTGCGGCACGGCGTCCCCGCCCGCCGTCACCACCTCGCGCTCACCCAGCGGCGCGTCCAGCTTCACCGGCAGCGTGTAGAACTTCGCCAGCTCGATGCAGACGCTCCCCTTCTTCTGCGTCTCCGTGACGCGCACGCTCACCCGGCCCCCGGACTCCTTCGCCGACGCGGCGTACGTCGCGCACACCCCGCCCGTGAAGTGCACGGTCAGGGTCTCGCCCTTGGCGCTGTAGCCCTGCACGCGCACGGCCCGCGTCTCGTCGCCGCCCGCCGTGCCCGAGGGCGCGGGCTCCGGGCTCGCCGGTGCGCTCCCCTGTGAACTCCCGTTCCCCGTGAGGAACTTCGGGTCCACCGCCGGATACGTCACCGTGAACGCGGCCTCCGCCCCGCCCGGCCGCACCTCGAACAGCCACGCCGGCACCAGCGCCTGCCGTCCGCCGACGGTGTGCGCGGCGAGCCCGAACGTCGCATCGCGCACGGCCACCGTCGACGGCTTCGGCGGATCCTGCGCACACGTCGCGTCCTCGCCCAGCGGCACCGCGCTGGCACATCCGCCGACCGACACCCGGCCCCCGGCCGCCGCCCCGTTCATCCGCTCAAGGGCCCGCTCCGCCCCGATCGTCGGATACGTGGCGCCCTTCACCGGCGCCTTCAACTGCCCGCTGCCGCCCACCACCCGACCGTCCGAGCCGACCTGGATTCCCGTCGACCAGCCGTACGTCGGCAGCCCGCCGACCGTCGGATCGGCGTTCACGACCCGGGTGGCGCCCATGAGCTGCTCCGCGTCCAGCGCGGCGTCGTCCTGCCCGAGGGCCTTCAGGACCGGCGCGGCGGCGCGCTTCGCGGCGGCCTCGCTCACCGCGTCCCGCTCCCCGCCCCCGCCCGCCGGGTCGGCGCACTTCGTCCCGTCGCCGCACTTGGCGCCGGCCGACGGCGCGTACCGCGCGTACGTCCAGGTGCCCGGCGCCTGCCGCCCCACCTGCAACGAGGGCCCGGACCCGTCCTTCGTCGGCCCCACCTTCCAGGCGTCGCCGTCCCGCCGGGGCGTGCCCGGTACGTCGAGGGTCTCGGCCAGCGCGGACACGTCGGCCGCCGTCACCTCGCCGCCCGCCCGGTAGACGGGCGCCTCGCCCGGTCCCTTCGGGAGATCGCCCACCGCCTTGTACCGCGTGCCGTTCGGGTCGGGCTCACCGGGCGCGATGCCGGGGGAGCCCGGCGCCGTACCGGACGAGGCGGAATCCTCGGAGTAGCCGTCGAGGGCGAGCGGCGGGGGAGTGCCCGTGCCGCTGCCGCCGGGCGCCGCCGACGGCCCGTCCGCGGAACCGCCCGCCGCGTTCGTCGCCAGATACGCGCCGCCGCCACCGGCGAGCAGGACGGCCGCCGCGACCGACACGACAGCCGCCGTGCGCCGCCGGGGCCGCCGGTCCCGCGTCCGCTCTTCGTCGCTCACCGCATCGCTCCTTCGCACCGGGGGACACCGGTGTGACGAGACGGGCGGGCGCGCGGTTCCCCCGGCCCGCCGCGAGCGGAGCCGTCAGTCGCCGAAACCCGCCATCGAGTCGATCAGCCGCGCCGACGACTCCGGTACCACCACCCCGTGGATCCCGGCCGGCCGGGTCGCGCTCGCGGGGCGCTCCACCTCCCACGGCGCCCGCTGCGTCACCCAGTGCGGAAGCATCCGGACGCAGTCGCCGCGCAGCGCCGCGAGCCCGTCCTCGGTCGTGCCTGACACGTCGTAGGTCATGACGGCACGGTAGCCCTGAGGTGACATCCGAAGAAAGCCCCACTATCAGGCATTTCCCATACTTCAGCCCGCCGGGTGGGACCGGGTAGCGTGAAGCGTCAACCCCTCCCCTTTTCAGGAAGCGTGCTCACGCCGTGCGAATCGCAGTCACCGGCTCCATCGCCACCGACCACCTGATGACCTTCCCCGGCCGTTTCGCCGACCAGCTCGTCGCGGACCAGCTGCACACGGTCTCCCTCTCCTTCCTCGTCGACAACCTCGACGTACGCCGCGGCGGAGTCGGCGCCAACATCGCCTTCGGCATGGGCCAGCTCGGCACGGGCCCGATCCTGGTGGGCGCCGCCGGTTCGGACTTCGACGAGTACCGCGCCTGGCTCGACCGCCACGGCGTGGACACGGAGTCGGTCCGGATCTCCGAGACGCTGCACACGGCCCGCTTCGTGTGCACCACGGACGCCGACCACAACCAGATCGGCTCCTTCTACACGGGCGCCATGAGCGAGGCGCGGCTCATCGAGCTGAAGACCGTCGCGGACCGTGTCGGCGGCCTCGACCTGGTCCTCATCGGCGCGGACGACCCGGAGGCGATGCTCCGTCACACGGAGGAGTGCCGCTCGCGCTCGATCCCGTTCGCCGCGGACTTCTCGCAGCAGATCGCGCGGATGGACGGCGACGAGATCCGCCTGCTCCTGGACGGCGCCACGTTCCTCTTCTCCAACGAGTACGAGAAGGGCCTCATCGAGTCCAAGACGGGCTGGACCGACGCCGAGATCCTCGCGAAGGTCGGCCACCGCGTCACCACGCTCGGCTCGCGCGGCGTGCGCATCGAGAAGGCCGGCCAGGACCCGGTCGAGGTCGGCGTGCCGGAGGAGGACGCCAAGGTCGACCCGACGGGTGTCGGCGACGCGTTCCGGGCGGGTTTCCTGTCCGGTCTGGTGTGGGGCGTTTCGCACGAGCGTGCGGCGCAGATCGGGTGCATGCTCGCGACGCTGGTCATCGAGACGCTCGGCACGCAGGAGTACGAGTTGCGGCGGGCGCCGTTCATGGACCGGTTCCGCAAGGCCTACGGGGACACTGCCGCGGTCGAGGTCGAGGCGCACCTGGGCTGACGCCCTCGGCGGGGCCGCGGCCGTTGCTGTTCTTCCGTCGAGCAGCGCGGCCGCGGTTTCGTGTGTGGTCCGGTTTGCGCGGTCCCCGCGCCCCTGGGTCAGACGCTCCTGCGCACCACATATGTCGCGCCCCCAGCGGGGCGTGGCTCCGCTCCCACGTACTCGTGGCCCTGGGTGAAGCACCATGCGGGGATGTCGACGGCCGCCACCTCGTCGTCGGCGAGGACGGTCACCTCGCCGCCCACCCGCACCCGCCCGATCGCGCGGCCCAGTTCGATGACCGGTTGCGGGCAGGTCATGCCCAGCGCGTCCACGGTCACGGTCTCGGCGGTGCCCGGCGCCCCGGCCACCGGCGCGCCCAGCTTCTCCCGCACCTCACCCACCACGCCCGGCAGTACGTCGAGGAAGCGGTCGACCTCGTCGGCCCCGGTGCCCAGCGGCAGCGACACCCGTACGTTCCCCTCGCTCACCACGCCCATCGCGCGCAGCACATGGCTGGGCGTCAGGGTGCTGCTCGTGCAGGACGACCCGGACGAAACGGAGAAACCGGCACGGTCCAGGCCGTGCAGCAGGCTCTCCCCGTCGACGTACAGACAGGAGAACGTCACCAGGTGCGGCAGCCGCCGCACCGGATCGCCGACGACCTCCACGTCCGGCAGCAGCTCCGGCACCCGTACCCGGATCCGCTCCGTCAACTCGCGCAGCCGCGCCGCCTCCCCGGCGGCCTCCGCCCGCACGGCCCGCAGCGACGCGGCCGCGGCCACGATGCCCGGAATGTTCTCGAACCCGGCGGCCCGACCCGACTCCCGCTCGTCGGCGGGCCCTTGAGGCGCGAACCGCGTCCCCTTCCGTACGACGAGCAGCCCGACGCCGGCCGGGCCTCCCCACTTGTGGGCGCTCCCGGCCAGCAGCGACCAGTCACCGGTCACCGGCCCCCAGGCCAGGGACTGCGCGGCGTCCACGAACAACGGCACCCCGGCGGCCCGGCACGCCTCGGCGGCCTCGGCGGCGGGCTGCTCGGTGCCCACCTCGTGGTTGGCGGACTGAAGACACGCGAGCGCGGTGTCCTCCCGCAGGGCGTCGCGGAACGCCTCGGCTGGAACGCGGCCCTCGCGCCCCACCCCGACCCGCGTCACCGACCCGCCGAGCGCTTCGAGCGCCGCCGCCGAATGGAGCACGGCCGAGTGTTCGACTGCGGACACGACCAGGTGACGTCCGGCGCGCCGCCGCCCCGCGAGCGCCCCCGCGATCCCGTCGTGCACGGCGCGCGTCCCGGACGACGTGAACACGAGCTCGTCGACCCGGCACCCCACCGCCTCGGCGGCCGCCTCCCGCGCGGCGTCAAGCAGCAACCGCGCCCGTCGCCCTTCCCGGTACAAACGTGACGGATCGGCCCACCCCTCATCGAGCGAGGCCTGCAACGCCTGCCGGGCGACGGGGTGGAGGGGAGCGGACGACGCCACATCGAAGTACGACACGCCGCAACGCTACGGGGCGCCGGGGGAGCGGCACCGCCAGGGTCGCGAGGAACCACGCACACGCCGAGGCGCCCCGACCCCGCCTCCCCAGGGGCGCGAGGAACCGCGCACACCGACCACGCCCGACCGCCACCCGCAGGTGACCGCACCCCGCCTCCCCTCAAAGGCGCCCCCCGACCCCCCGTCAGAAACCCTCGAACGCGGCCCGATCCCACCCTTCGGAGTGACCCGCGGCGCGTTAGGCACCCTCCCCGCGCGACCCCAAATAGCGTCCAGTAGGGTTTGGTCCGCATAAACATCCAAACCCCTGCCCGTGTGCCAGGGCGGCGAGCGACCAGCGAGATGGCGGCCGTAGCCAACCAAAGAGCGCGGGCGAGACTCTCGGGAAGGCGCTACGTGAGTCCCAACGGCTCCGACCGCTCGTCGCGGCGCCCGATGCGGCGGAAGCTGCCGCAGGTGCTGACTGCGGGCCTGATCCTGGTAACCGCTACCGGTTGCACATACAAGGACTTCCCTCGTCTTGGTATGCCCACCCCGGTGACGGAGGAGGCCCCTCGGATCCTCTCCCTCTGGCAGGGCTCGTGGGCGGCAGCGCTCGCCACGGGCGTGCTGGTGTGGGGGCTGATCCTGTGGAGTGTCATCTTCCACCGGCGCAGCCGCACCAAGATCGAGGTTCCAACTCAGACGCGGTACAACATGCCGCTCGAGGCGCTGTACACGGTTGTTCCGCTGATCATCGTGTCGGTCCTCTTCTACTTCACCGCGCGCGACGAGTCGAAGCTTCTGAAGCTCGACGACAAGCCCGCGCACACCGTCAACGTGGTCGGCTACCAGTGGAGCTGGGGCTTCAACTACGTCGAGGACGTGCCGGGTGTCGACGGTGACGCCAAGACCTCCAAGGAGCTCTCGGCTATCCCGAAGCGCTTCAAGGAGGACTTCCCGGCGAACGCCGGCGGTGTCTACGAGGTCGGTACTCCTGGCGAGCGGAACCCGCAGACCAACAACCCCGGTCCGACCCTCTGGCTCCCCAAGGGCGAGAAGGTCCGCTTCGTGCTGACTTCGCGTGACGTCATCCACTCCTTCTGGGTGGTGCCGTTCCTCATGAAGCAGGACGTCATCCCGGGCCACACCAACTCCTTCGAGGTGACCCCCAACAAGGAGGGGACCTTCCTGGGCAAGTGCGCCGAGCTCTGCGGCGTCGACCACTCCCGGATGCTGTTCAACGTGAAGGTCGTCTCTCCTGAGCGCTACCAGCAGCACCTCAAGGACCTCGCGAAGAAGGGGCAGACCGGTTACGTCCCGGCTGGCATCGCCCAGACGGACCACGAGAAGGACCGGGAGACGAAGAACCTGTGAGCATCCTCAACGAACCCCAGGGTGCCGCGGCAGCAAGCGACTCGTACGAGAACGAGCTGCCGGCCCGACCCAAGAGCCCAGGCTCGACGGTGATCAAGTGGCTCACCACCACTGACCACAAGACCATCGGCACGCTCTATCTGGTCACGTCGTTCGCGTTCTTCTGCATCGGCGGCGTCATGGCGCTCTTCATGCGCGCCGAACTCGCTCGCCCCGGCACGCAGATCATGTCGAACGAGCAGTTCAACCAGGCGTTCACGATGCACGGCACGATCATGCTGCTGATGTTCGCGACGCCGCTGTTCTCCGGCTTCGCGAACTGGATCATGCCGCTCCAGATCGGTGCGCCGGACGTCGCGTTCCCGCGGCTGAACATGTTCGCCTACTGGCTGTACCTGTTCGGCTCGCTCATCGCGGTGGGTGGCTTCCTCACCCCGCAGGGCGCCGCCGACTTCGGCTGGTTCGCCTACAGCCCGCTGTCGGACGCGGTCCGCTCGCCGGGCATCGGCGCCGACATGTGGATCATGGGTCTGGCCTTCTCCGGCTTCGGCACGATCCTCGGCTCGGTCAACTTCATCACCACGATCATCTGCATGCGCATGCCCGGCATGACGATGTTCCGCATGCCGATCTTCACGTGGAACGTGCTGCTGACCGGTGTCCTGGTCCTGCTCGCCTTCCCGGTGCTCGCCGCCGCGCTGTTCGCCCTGGAGGCGGACCGCAAGTTCGGTGCCCATGTATTCGACGCGGCCAATGGCGGCGCATTGCTCTGGCAACACCTCTTCTGGTTCTTCGGACACCCAGAGGTGTACATCATCGCGCTGCCATTCTTCGGAATCATTTCCGAAGTGATCCCGGTCTTCTCCCGCAAGCCGATGTTCGGTTACTCGGGTCTGATCGGCGCGACGATCGCCATTGCCGGTCTGTCCGTGACCGTGTGGGCGCACCACATGTACGTGACCGGTGGTGTGCTGCTGCCGTTCTTCTCCTTCATGACGTTCCTGATCGCCGTGCCAACCGGCGTGAAGTTCTTCAACTGGATCGGAACGATGTGGAAGGGCTCGTTGTCCTTCGAGACACCGATGCTCTGGGCGATCGGCTTCCTGATCACCTTCACCTTCGGTGGTCTGACCGGTGTGATCCTGGCGGCGCCGCCGCTGGACTTCCACATCTCGGACTCGTACTTCGTGGTGGCGCACTTCCACTACGTGGTGTTCGGCACCGTCGTCTTCGCGATGTTCGCCGGCTTCCACTTCTGGTGGCCGAAGATGACCGGCAAGATGCTCGACGAGCGCCTCGGCAAGATCACCTTCTGGACGCTGTTCATCGGCTTCCACGGCACGTTCCTGGTGCAGCACTGGCTGGGCGTCGAGGGCATGCCGCGTCGTTACGCGGACTACCTCGCGGCCGACGGCTTCACCGCGCTGAACACGATCTCGACGATCAGCTCGTTCCTGCTGGGCCTGTCGATCCTGCCGTTCCTCTACAACGTGTGGAAGACGGCGAAGTACGGCAAGAAGGTCGAGGTCGACGACCCGTGGGGTTACGGCCGCTCCCTGGAGTGGGCGACGTCCTGCCCGCCGCCGCGGCACAACTTCATCACGCTGCCGCGCGTGCGCTCGGAATCCCCGGCGTTCGACCTGCACCACCCGGAGATCGCCGCACTGGACCAGCTGGAGAACGCCGGTCACGGCGACAAGGCGCTTGCTAAGGAGGCCGGCAAGTGAAGGTCCAAGGCAAGATGTTCATCTGGCTGAGCCTCTTCATCCTGATCATGGCCGCCGTCTACGGCGTCTGGTCGAAGGAGCCGGCCGGTACCACGGCGCTCTTCCTGGCGTTCGGCCTGTGCATCATGGTCGGCTACTACCTGGCCTTCACGGCCCGGCGGCTCGACACCGGTGCGCAGGACAACAAGGAGGCCGACGTCGCGGACGACGCCGGCGAGGTGGGCTTCTTCAGCCCGCACTCCTGGCAGCCGCTCTCGCTGGCGGTCGGTGGCGCGCTCGCGTTCCTCGCCGTGGCGGTCGGCTGGTGGCTGCTGTACTTCTCGGCCCCGATCATCCTGTTCGGCCTGTGGGGCTGGGTCTTCGAGTACTACCGCGGTGAGAACCAGAACCAGTGAGCCCCGGCTGACCGGTTCCCGGATCCCGTGACCGAAGGGCCCGGACACTCCTGACGGAGCGTCCGGGCCCTTCGGCGTGCCGGGGGTTGCCCCGTGCGGCTCACTCGCCGCGCTGGACGTGACGTTCCTTCATACGGTGAGTCCATGAACCACTCACCGCGTATCCGTACGGTTCTGGGCTGCACCCTGCTGGTGGCCGCACTCGGTGCGGGCACGGTGGCGTGCGGCACGTCCGGCCACCCGCTCTCCGCCGCGCCGTACGACGCGGCGGGCCAGATCTCCTTCAACGGGCCCGTGGGCAGCAGCAAGAAGGCCGACCCCGACAAGCCGCTGGAGATCACCGCGCAGGGCGAAGAGGCCCGCATCACCGACGTCACCGCCCAGGACGCCCTGGGCCGGTTCGTCGCGGGCGAACTCTCCGCCGACGGCACCAGGTGGCACACCACCGCCCCGCTGACCGCAGACACCCGCTACACGGTCCGGGTGAGCACCGAGGACGAGGACGGGGGACCCGGCCGCAAGGTCCTCACCTTCGACACGGGCAGCCCTTCCGGGAAGAAGCCCCTCAAGGTCACGTTCGGCCCGCAGAAGGGCACGTACGGGGTGGGGCAGCCGCTCACCGCCGAGCTCAACAAGCCCATCAAGGACGAGAAGTCGCGGGCCCTCGTGGAGCGCTCCCTCCAGGTCGACTCCAAGCCCGCGGTGAAGGGCTCCTGGTACTGGGTGGACAGCACCGAGCTGCACTACCGGCCCAAGGGCTACTGGCCCACCCACGCGAAGATCACGGCCACCAGCAGGCTGGAGGGCGTGAAGATCCGCGACGGGCTGTGGGGCGGCAGGTCCAAGCCGCTGACCATCAGCACGGGCGACCGCATCGTCGCCGTCACCGACGCCTCCTCGCACTCCATGACGGTCTACCGCAACGGCGAGGAGATCAACTCCATCCCGGTCACCACCGGCAAGGCCGGCTTCGAGACCCGCAACGGCGTCAAGGTGGTGCTCGGCAAGGAGTACTTCGTACGGATGCGCGGGGAGACGATCGGCATCGCCGAGGGCTCGTCCGACTCCTACGACCTGCCGGTCTACTACGCGACCCGCGTCACCTGGAGCGGCGAGTACGTGCACGCCGCGCCCTGGTCCGTCGGCTCGCAGGGCTCCGCGAACGTCAGCCACGGCTGCACCGGCATGAGCACCGGAAACGCCGCCTGGTTCTTCGACACCGTGCGCCAGGGCGACATCGTGAAGGTCGTCAACAGCTACGGCGCGGACATGGACCCGTTCGGCAACGGGTTCGGCGACTGGAACGTCAGCTGGAAGAAGTGGAAGGCGGGCAGCGCCTTGACGAAGAAGGCCGACACGCCCGACCCGGCCCTCCAGGCGAGACTCAGCCCCGAGGTCTGAGGCCGCCGGGCACGGCCCGCGGTGTGACACTTCCGACTCCCGTACGCCCGAGGCGTGCGGGAGTCGGCGTGTGCGAGGCGCCTCAGGCGCCCACAGCGAGCCGGGAGCGCAGCAGGGAGGCGAGGGCCTCGGCGAACTCCACGGGCTCCACAGGGAGCGTCACAGCCGCCTCGGCGCGGCTCCAGGTGGCGAGCCAGGCGTCCTGCGGGCGGCCGATCAGGAGCAGCACCGGCGGGCAGCGGAAGATCTCGTCCTTGATCTGCCGGCAGACGCCCATGCCGCCCGCGGGAACGGCCTCGCCGTCCAGGACGCAGACGTCGATCCCGCCCCGGTCCAGCTCCTTCAGAACGGCCGGGAGCGTGGCGCATTCGACGAACTGCACCTCGGGGACGTCGGACGCGGGCCTCCGGCCGGTCGCGAGGCGCACCTGCTCGCGGGTGTTGGCGTCGTCGCTGTAGACCAGAACCGTCGCGGTCGACTGCATCGTTCCTCCGAAGCATCGTTGGTCGGGGGGCTTCTTAAGCCGTCGTACGGTGATCCGTGCCGCGGAGCCTACTCCTCCCGACACCCCGTCAACACCGGTTCGCACGCGGCTCCGATGGGCCATATGGGCTGGACACACCACCCAGACACTCCGAACGGCACCCCCCGGAGTGAGGGCGAGATAAGCGACCGACATAATGTCGGTCGTGGCGACAGCAA
The DNA here is from genome assembly GCF_054724165.1 of Streptomyces sp. BYX5S. Lineage (NCBI taxonomy): Bacteria > Bacillati > Actinomycetota > Actinomycetes > Kitasatosporales > Streptomycetaceae > Streptomyces > Streptomyces sp. BYX5S. Next base: position 1,667,049 of record NZ_CM138829.1, read on the forward strand.
CGACAGTAGAAACCGGGCACGCGCACCCGTCGGTCAATCGACCGAACCTCACCAGCGTCGGAACCATCATCTGGCTGAGTTCCGAGCTGATGTTCTTCGCGGCCCTCTTCGCGATGTACTTCACCCTGCGATCGGTGACCGGACCGGATCACTGGAAGGAAATGGCGCATGCGCTGAATCTTCCGTTCTCCGCGACGAACACCACGATCCTGGTGCTCTCCTCACTCACCTGTCAGCTCGGCGTGTTCGCCGCCGAGCGCGGTGACGTGAAGAAGCTCCGGATGTGGTTCATCGTCACCTTCATCATGGGTGCGATCTTCATCGGCGGTCAGGTCTACGAGTACACCGAGCTGGTCAAGAAGGATGGGCTCTCGCTCTCCTCCGACCCGTACGGCTCGGTGTTCTACCTGACCACCGGCTTCCACGGCATGCACGTGACAGGTGGCCTCATCGCCTTCCTGTTCGTCCTCGGTAGGACGTACGCGGCCCGGAGGTTCACCCACGAGCAGGCGACGGCCGCCATCGTCGTGTCCTATTACTGGCACTTCGTCGACGTCGTCTGGATCGGCCTCTTCGCCACGATCTACCTGATCAAGTAGTTCGAAGATCACAGCATCGGGCGTAGAACCCGACACATTCCCGCAGCACCGACGCAGAAGATCCTGACACCGGGGTAATCCGTGAAAAAGCTCTCCGCACGACGACGCCATCCGCTGGCGGCGGTCGTCGTCCTACTCCTCGCGCTGGCGGCCACCGGGGGGCTGTACGCCGCGTTCGCGCCGGCGGACAAGGCGCAGGCCGATGCAACCTCCCAGTCCCTCGCCATTGACGAGGGCAAGAAGCTCTACTCCGTAGGCTGCGCGAGCTGCCACGGAACCGGCGGTCAGGGCACCTCCGACGGTCCGAGCCTGGTGGGCGTCGGCTCCGCCGCCGTGGACTTCCAGGTGGGCACCGGTCGTATGCCGGCCCAGCAGCCGGGCGCTCAGGTCCCGAAGAAGAAGAACATCTACTCGCAGGCCGAGATCGACCAGCTCGCGGCGTACATCGCTTCGCTCGGCGCCGGTCCGGTCACGCCGACCGAGAAGGACTACAGCGCCTCCGGCGCGGACATCGCCAAGGGCGGCGAGCTGTTCCGCACCAACTGCGCCCAGTGCCACAACTTCACCGGTGAGGGCGGCGCGCTGACGCACGGCAAGTTCGCCCCGAGCCTCGAGGGCGTCAGCCCGAAGCACATCTACGAGGCCATGCAGACCGGCCCGCAGAACATGCCGTCGTTCCCGGACACGACGATGACCAAGCAGAACAAGAAGGACATCATCGCGTACCTCGACGCGGTCAACGGTGATGAGACCGAGAGCCCCGGTGGCCTCAAGCTGGGCGGGCTCGGCCCGGTCAGTGAGGGCCTGTTCGCCTGGATCTTCGGTCTTGGCGGTCTCATCGCCGTCGCCATCTGGGTTGCCGCTCGGACCGCAAAGGCCAAGAAGTCATGAGTAGCCAAGACATTCCAGAAGAGAACCTGCCCGCCGAGCGGGCCACCGACGAGGGCGCGGAGCACGGCTCGGTCGCGGTGAAGGACGAGCCCTTCGCCGACCCGGGTCTGCCGCCCCACGAGCACCGGATCCAGGACATCGACGAGCGGGCCGCCAAGCGGTCCGAGCGCGCGGTGGCCCTGCTGTTCACGGTCTCGATGCTGGCCACCATCGGCTTCATCGCCTCGTACGTCACCATCGACGTCGACACCAACGTCTACATCTTCCCGCTGGGTCACATCAGCGCGCTGAACTTCGCGCTGGGCATGACCCTCGGTGTCGCGCTCTTCTGCATCGGCGCGGGCGCGGTCCACTGGGCCCGCACCCTGATGTCCGACGTCGAGGTCATCCAGGAGCGCCACCCGATCGAGGCGGAGCCCGAGGTCAAGGCGAAGGTCCTGTCGGACTTCGCCGACGGCGCCCGCGAGTCGCAGTTCGGCCGTCGCAAGCTGATCCGCAACACGATGTTCGGTGCGCTGGCCCTGGTGCCCCTCTCCGGTGTCGTCCTGCTTCGTGACCTCGGGCCGCTGCCCGAGAAGAAGCTGCGCAGCACCTCGTGGAAGAAGGGTCTGCAGCTCGTCAACATGAACACGAACGAGCCGCTGCGTCCCTCCGACATCGCGGTCGGCTCGCTCACCTTCGCCAAGCCCGAGGGCCTGGAGGAGCACGACGAGGACTTCCAGAAGAACATCGCCAAGGACGCCCTGATGCTCGTCCGGATCCAGCCGGACAACATCAAGGACAAGCAGGAACTCGAGTGGTCCCACGAGGGCATCGTGGCGTACTCGAAGATCTGCACCCACGTCGGTTGCCCGATCTCCCTGTACGAGCAGCAGACGCACCACGCTCTGTGCCCGTGCCACCAGTCCACCTTCGACCTCTCCGACGGCGCCCGGGTGATCTTCGGTCCTGCCGGTCACGCGCTGCCGCAGCTGCGCATCGGCGTCAACGAAGAGGGTTACCTCGAGGCGCTGAGCGACTTCGCTGAGCCCGTCGGTCCTGCCTTCTGGGAGCGCGGATGAGTACTACGACCACCAACGAGGCGCCTTCACGCGAGAAGGCGCCGGCCGGCGAGCGAGTCGCCGACTGGGCGGACGGCCGCCTGGGGATCTACTCCCTGGCCAAGTCCAACATGCGCAAGATCTTTCCGGACCACTGGTCCTTCATGCTCGGCGAGATCTGCATGTACAGCTTCATCATCATCATCCTCACGGGTGTGTACCTGACGCTGTTCTTCCACCCGTCGATGAACGAGGTGGAGTACCACGGCAGCTACGTCCCGCTGCAGGGACAGCTGATGTCCGAGGCGTTCAACTCGACCATGCACATCTCCTTCGATGTGCGCGGTGGCCTGCTGATCCGGCAGATCCACCACTGGGCCGCGCTGATCTTCCTCGCCGCCATGTTCGTGCACATGATGCGCGTGTTCTTCACGGGTGCGTTCCGCAAGCCGCGTGAGGTCAACTGGCTGTTCGGCTTCCTGCTGTTCGTCCTCGGCATGTTCACCGGTTTCACCGGTTACTCGCTCCCGGACGACCTGCTCTCCGGCACCGGTGTCCGCTTCATGGAGGGCGCGATCCTGTCCGTACCGGTCATCGGTACGTACATCTCGTTCTTCCTGTTCGGCGGGGAGTTCCCGGGCGGCGACTTCGTCGCGCGGTTCTACTCGATCCACATCCTGCTGCTGCCGGGCATCATGCTCGGCCTGATGGTGGCGCACCTGATCCTGGTCTTCTACCACAAGCACACGCAGTTCGCGGGTCCCGGAAAGACCAACAAGAACGTCGTCGGCATGCCGCTGCTGCCGGTCTACATGGCCAAGGCCGGAGGCTTCTTCTTCCTGGTCTTCGGTGTGATCGCGGCCGTCGCGGCCATCGCCACGATCAACCCGATCTGGGCCATCGGTCCGTACCGCCCGGACCAGGTGTCCACCGGCGCCCAGCCCGACTGGTACATGGGCTTCTCCGAAGGCCTGATCCGTGTCATGCCGGGCTGGGAGATCAACCTCTGGGGTCACACGCTCGTCCTGGGTGTGTTCGTCCCGCTGGTGATCTTCCCGCTGGTCCTCGCGGCCATCGCCGTCTACCCGTTCATCGAGTCCTGGGTCACCGGCGACAAGCGCGAGCACCACATCCTGGACCGCCCGCGCAACGTCCCGACCCGTACGGCCTTCGGCGTGGCGTGGATCACCTGGTACATGGTGCTGCTCGTGGGTGGTGGAAACGACCTCTGGGCCACGCACTTCCACCTGTCGATCAACGCGATCACCTGGTTCGTCCGGATCGCCTTCTTCGTCGGACCGGTCATCGCCTTCATCGTCACCAAGCGGATCTGCCTCGGCCTCCAGCGCCGCGACAAGGACAAGGTGCTGCACGGACGCGAGTCCGGCATCATCAAGCGCCTGCCGCACGGTGAGTTCATCGAGGTGCACGAGCCGCTCGACCAGGAGGCGCTGCACACGCTCACGGCGCACGAGCAGTACCAGCCGGCCGAGATCGGTGCGACCACCGACGAGAACGGTGTCGAGCGCAAGGCCACGCGGTCCCAGAAGCTGCGTGCCAAGCTCTCGCGCGGTTACTACGGGGAGAACAACCAGATCCCCAAGCCGACCGCCGAGGAGTACAAGGAGATCACCAGCGGCCACGGCCACCACTGATCCCTGAATCGTCGCTGCACGCCACAGCGGGAGCCCTCGTCCAGTGCCTGGACGGGGGCTCTTTGCCGTCCCGAGACCTGGATAAGGTGGGGCTGCACCTTCTCCCGACCCCACACATGCACACAGGAGCGGCCATGAGCGCTTTGCACCCCGCTGGAGGCGACACCGCGGCGGGCCGCTCCTGGCCCGCCGTCCTCAACGGCCTCCTCGAAGGCCGCGACCAGAGCGCCGACGACACCGCGTGGGCGATGGACCGGATCATGCGGGGCGAGGCCACCGACGCGCAGATCGCCGGGTTCGCCGTCGCGCTGCGCGCCAAGGGCGAGACCGTGCAGGAGATCTCCGGTCTGGTGCGCGGCATGTACGAGCACGCCAACGTGATCGAGGTGCCCGGCGAGACCGTCGACATCGTCGGCACCGGTGGCGACGGCGCCAAGACGGTCAACATCTCCACCATGTCCGCGATCGTCGTCGCGGGCGCCGGCGCCAAGGTCGTCAAGCACGGCAACCGCGCGGCGTCCTCGGCCTCCGGCTCCTCCGACGTCCTGGAGAAGCTGGGCGTCAACCTCGACCTGGCGCCGAAGCGGGTGCCCGAGGTCGCCGAGGAAGCGGGCATCACGTTCTGCTTCGCCATCAAGTTCCACCCCGCGCTGCGCTACGCGGGCGCCGCGCGTGGACAGCTCGGCATCCGCACCGTGTTCAACCTCCTCGGCCCGCTGACCAACCCGGCCAAGGTGCAGGCCCAGGCCGTCGGCGTCGCCGATGCCCGGATGGCGCCCATCGTGGCGGGCGTCTTCGCCGAGCGCGGCAACTCGTCCCTGGTGTTCCGCGGCGACGACGGGCTCGACGAGCTGACCACCACGGGCACCTCCCGGGTGTGGGTCGTACGGGACGGCGCCGTGCGCGAGGAGTCCTTCGACCCGCGCGACGTCGGCATCGACGTCGTGCCCATCGAGGCGCTGCGCGGCGGCGACCCCTCGTACAACGCGGAGGTCGCCCGGCGCCTCCTCGACGGCGAGCGGGGGCCCGTGCGCGACGCGGTGCTGCTGAACTCGGCGGCGGCCCTGGTGGCCGTGCGGCCCGGCGAGGGCACGCTCGTGGAGCAGATCCGGGCCGGCATGGACCGGGCCGCCGAGTCCATCGACTCCGGCGCCGCGAAGGGCGCCCTGGAGCGGTGGGTGGCGGCCAGCAACCGCTGAGCGCGCCGGTGGTGTGACCCAGGGCGCAGTCCGCGATGCGGACTGCGCCCTTGCCGTATCCGAGACGTATGGCAAGATGCTTTCCAAGGTCATGAGTGACAGCGCTGTGAGTATTCACTGCAGAAGGCCCCAGCCCGCTGTCCGGCAACCCTCCGTCCGTGGCGGGGTGCCCTGGGTGAAGACCAGGCCGTACGCAGCAAGGCGTATGGCAAGCGCGGACCCCTCACCACCCTGGGGTCCTGGTCCTCAAGGGAGCAGTCTCGTGAGCAAGCGAATGCGATAGGGCGTTACGGCCCCGCCTCCGCGCACCCTCTTCACCCTTCTTTCCATGCCGTCGAGCCGTCTCCGCACGCGCTCCGGCATGGTCAATTCGCTTACCTCGCCAGGGAGTTCACCCATGTCCGTGTCCGTCGACGCCGCCGCCCGCACCGAGACCGTCGCCCCGCTCCCCGTCCTCGGCCGGGACGTCACCGTCCCGCTCGTCACCGGGGGCGAGGTCACCTACGCCGCCCTCGACTACGCCGCCAGCGCGCCCGCCCTCCAGCGCGTGTGGGACGACGTGGCCGCCTACGCGCCGTACTACGGCAGCGTGCACCGCGGCGCCGGCTACCTGTCGCAGCTGTCCACCGACCTGTTCGAGAACTCCCGGGCCGCCGTCGCGGAGTTCCTTGGCTGCCGCGCGGACGACCAGGTCGTCTTCACCCGCTCCACCACCGACTCGCTCAACCTGCTCGCCGCCGCGCTGCCCGCCGACTGCGAGGTGTTCGTCTTCGAGACCGAGCACCACGCCTCGCTGCTGCCGTGGCGCGACGCGCGGGTCAGCTACCTCAACGCCCCCCGCACGCCCGACGAGGCCGTCGCCACCCTGGAGCGGGCGCTCGCCGACCGCGAGCCGTACGGGCCCGCCCTCGTCTGCGTCACCGGTGCCTCCAACGTCACCGGTGAACTCTGGCCGGTGCGCGAGCTCGCGGCGGCCGCTCACGCGCACGGTGCCCGCATCGTGCTCGACGCCGCGCAGCTCGCGCCCCACCACCCGGTCTCCGTCCAGGACCTGGACGTCGACTGGGTCGCCTTCTCCGGGCACAAGCTGTACGCCCCGTTCGGCTCCGGTGTGCTCGCGGGCCGCTCCGACTGGCTGACGGCCGCCGAGCCGTACCTCGCCGGTGGCGGCGCCTCCAAGAAGGTCGCCCGGCGCCCGGACGGCGGCGTGGACGTCGAGTGGCAGACCACCGCCGCCCGCCACGAGGCCGGTTCGCCGAACGTCATCGGCGTGTACTCCATCGCCTCCGCCTGCAAGGCGCTCACCGAGGCCGGGTTCGACACCCTCGTCGCCCGCGAGCAGTACCTGATCCGCACGGTCCAGGAAGGGCTCGCTCAGGTGCCCGAGGTGAAGGTGCTGTCCCTGTTCGGGGACGAGGCGCCGCGCGTCGGTGTCCTGTCGTTCGTCGTCGAGGGCTGGAACTCCTCGCACTTCGCCGCCGCGCTCTCCGCCGAGTACGGCATCGGGGTCCGCGACGGCCTGTTCTGCGCCCACCCGCTGGTGCGCACGCTGCTCGGCTCCGACCCGCAGCAGCAGGGCGAGTGCGGGGCGCCGGAGGCCGCGCCGGGCGAGAAGTCGCTCAACGCCATCCGCGTCAGCTTCGGCGCCGGGACGCCGGACGAGCACGTGGAGCGGTTCGTGGCGGCCGTGAAGGAGCTCGTGCGGGACGGCGCCCGGTGGAACTACCGCACCGAGGACGGGCGCTGCGTGCCGGACACCGCGAGCGCCTGAATCGGCTGCCGTACCCCGGGCAGACGGCTGCCCAGCAGGATCATGCGCAGGGCCCGCTCGGTGGCGTCCGTGAGGAACTCGCCGCCCCGGCCCAGCGCCTCCGCGAGCGTCACCGGCGCGGGCAGGATCGAGCTGTAGGCGTCGACGCCGGTCGCCGTCACCGTGTGCGCGCCGTCGCCGATGGTGCCCGCGAGGGCGAGCACCGGGCGGCCGAACCGTTTGGCGCGGCGGGCCACTTCGGCGGGGACCTTGCCGCGCGGCGTCTGGTGGTCGAGGGCGCCCTCGGCGGTGACGACGAGGTCGGCGCGGGCGAGGCGGGCGTCCAGGTCGAGGTGGTCGAGGAGGACGTCGAAGCGGGGGAGGAGCCGGGCGCCGAGCGCGGCGAGGCCCGCGCCGAGCCCGCCGGAGGCGCCGGTGCCGGGCCCGGAGAAGAGGTCGGTCCGCACGTCCAGGTCCCGCGTCAGGACGTGCGCCCAGTGCTCCAGGGCCGCCGCCAACTGCTCGACCTGGGTGGGCGTCGCCCCCTTCTGCGGGCCGAAGACGCGGGCGACGCCGCGGTCCCCGCACAGCACGTTGAACGGATTGCACGCCACCCGGATCTCGGTGTCCTTCAGGCGCGGGTCGAGGCCGCTCGGGTCGATGCGGTCCAGGTGCAGCAGCTCCCGGCCGCCCAAAGGCAGTTGCATGCCGTAGGCGTCGAGCAGCCGGGCGCCGAGGGCTTGCAGCGCACCCGCGCCGCCGTCCGAGGTGCCGGAGTCGCCGCAGCCCACGAGGATCCGGCGGGCGCCCGCGTCGAGGGCCGCGCGGATCAGCTCGCCGACGCCGTACGTCGTCGTGGCGCCCGGGTCGCGCAGCTCGCGCGGAACGAGGGAGAGCCCGGCCACGGCCGCCATCTCGACGACCGCGGTGCCGTCCGGGAGCAGCGCGAAGTGGGTGCCGACGCGCTGTCCGACGGGGCCCGTGGCCGGCAGCGCGACCAGGCGCCCGCCGCCCTCGGCGGCCAGCGCGCGGGCCGTGCCCTCGCCGCCGTCCACCAGGGGGATGAGGTCGGTCTCGGCGTCCGGCACCACGCGGCGGACACCGGCGGCGATGGCCTCGGCGGCGGCGCCCGCGGACAGGGACTCCTTGAAGCCGCTGGGGGCGATGGCGAAACGGGTCAGCATCAGTGTCTCCAGAAGTGGGTTCAGCGGACGGGCACGCCGAGCAGCGGCCACAGGGTGAGTGCGCACAGCAGGACGGCGGCGGCCGTCAGCGGGGCCAGCACGGCGGAGAGCCGCAGCAGGTCGCGCGGGGTGTAGGTCGGGGTGCCGGGTATGTCGGCGAACAACGTCACCGGCTTCGCGGACGCGGGCAGCGTGTGGCAGAAGCCCGCGGCGGCGGTGGAGGCGAGGGCGGCGGCGACCGGGTTGACGCCCGCGCCGACGGCCGCCGCCACGACCAGCGGCACGAGCACCGAGGAGCGGGCCGACCGCGATTGCAGGATCAGGTGGGCGGCCGTGCTCACCGCGATCACCACGGCGAGGAACAGCCACGGCGGCACATCGAGCGGCACCCCGCCCACCAGCCACTTCGCCGCGCCGGACTCGGCGAGCGCGACGCCCATCGCCATCGTCGCCGCCATGAACAGCAGCAGCGACCACGGGACCGTACCGAGCGCGTCCTTCAGGCGTACGGTGCCGAGCGCGGGGGAGGCCGCGACCACGGCGCCGATCAACGCGACGACGGCGGGCGGCACTTGGTGCAGCGGCTCACTGCACCACAGGGCGACGACCGTGGCGAGCAGCAGGGCGCAGCGGGTCTCGGCCGGCTCCCACGGCCCGGTCACCGGCTTCTCGCTGTGCTCCTGGAGGTCCTCCATCGTGATCCGCACCGGGCCCGCGCGGTCGGCGCGCCGCGTCGTCGTCAGCAGCACGGCCTCCGCCGCGAGGTGGGACGAGGCGACGGCCAGCGGCAGCCCGAGCAGCAGCCACTGGGTGAAGCCGATCCGCTCGCCCGTGGCCTCCCACAGCACGGACACCGTGATGAGGTGCGCGCCCGCGCCGATCAGCGTGGCGACGGCCGACAGCAGGATGACCGTGGGGAAGAGCAGGGCCAGCATCACCACCAGCCGGCGCCGGTCGGCCAGTACCTTCGCCAGGGCCAGGAAGACGGGCAGCGCGAGCGCCGCGCGGCCCGAGGTGGCCGGGACCGCGAACGCGGTGACGACGAGCGCCGCCGTCGTCAGATGCGTCAACTGCCGTACGCTGCGCGCCCCGCTGACCAGGAACGCGGCGGCCCGGCCCGCGAGGCCGGTGCGGGCCACGGCGGCGGCGAGCACGAACGCGCAGATCAGCAGCCACACCGTCTCGTCGCCGAGGGTGCTGAACAGCGTGTCGCTGCTGATCACGCCCGTCGCCGTGAGCGCGAGGCCCGCGCCGAGCGCGATGTACGTGTCGTCGATCGACGTGCCGATCCACGCGCAGGTGGCGAGCGCGAACACGGCGAGGGTGAGCCGGGCGTCGCCGGTCAGGGCGGGGAAGTTGCCGGGAACCACGAGCAGCGCGCAGATGCTGAGGGCGATGCACAGCGTCACGCCGTCACGGAGTCTCAGGGTCACGCCGTTCAGCGTGGTGCGCCGCCGTGAGCCCTCAATGAGCTGCAAATGAAAGGAACTTCACCCAGTTCAAGCCCCGCCGGCGATTGAGGCGCGGGGCCCGGGGCAGAGCCCCGCGACCGCACCCCTCACTCCCGCAACCGGTACCCCACCCCCCGCACCGTCTCCACATGCCGCGCACCCAACTTCTTCCTCAGCGCCCGCACATACACGTCCACGATGTTCGACCCGGGATCGAAGTCGTACCCCCACACGTGGGACAGGATCTGCTCACGCGAGAGCACCTGCCCGGGGTGCCGCAGGAAGAGCTCCAGCAGCACGAACTCACGGGCCGTCAGGTCCACCGTCCGCCCCTCCGCCCGCGCCCGCCGCGTCCGCAGGTCGAGCGTGAGATCCCCGTTCCCCAGCATCGTCACCTCAGGCGTGCCGGAGGCGGTCCGCAGCCGCAGCCGGACCCGCGCGAGGAGTTCCTCGAAGCGGAAGGGCTTGGTCATCCAGTCGTCGGCGCCGCCCTCCAGGCCGGCCACCGTGTCCCGCACCGAGTCCCGCGCGGTCAGCACGATCACCGGCGTCGTCACCCGCGCCTCGCGCAGCTGCCGCAGCACCGTGAAACCGTCCCGCCCCGGCAGCCCGATGTCCAGCACGATCAGGTCGAAGCCGCCGGTCAGCGCGTAGTCGTGGGCCGTGTCGCCGTCCCCGACGACCGTCGTCGTGAAGCCGCCCGCGCGCAGCCCCTTCTCCACGAAGGAGGCGATGCGCTCCTCGTCCTCCACGATCAGGATGCGGTTCATCCCGGCTCCGTCCGGTCGAGTACGAGGGTGAAGGTGGCGCCACCGCCGTCGGTGCGGCTCAGTTCGGCCCGTCCGCCATGGCCCTGGGCGATGGCCTGGACGATCGCGAGGCCGAGCCCCGCGCCCGTACCGCGCGAGCCGCGCCGCGCGGTGCCGCGCCGGAACCGCTCGAAGATCACCGCGGCGTCCTGCTCGGTGACCCCGGGCCCGGCATCGGCCACGTACAGCTCGACGCGCTCGCGCTCGGGCCGGTCGCCGACGACCCGCGAGCCGATCCCTATGCGCTGCCCGGGGACCGTGTGCTGCACGGCGTTCTGCGCGAGCTGGACCATCGCCTGCGTGATCCGCTGCGGGTCGAGCTCCGCCTCGGCGTCGGCGACCTCGGTCAGCCGCCAGTCCCGCTCGCCGAGCGCCCGCGCCTTGACGAAGACGTCGGCGGTCAGCTCGGCGAGCTGCACCGGCTCCGGCGTCACGAAGTCCGGGCGCTCCGCCTTCGCGAGGAGCAGCAGGTCCTCGACGATGCGGCTCATCCGGTCCAGCTCCTCCATCACGATCCGCACGGTCTCCTCGCGCTCGCCCGGATCGTCGCCCATCAGCTCCAGATGGCCGCGGACGATCGTGATGGGCGTACGCAGCTCATGGCCCGCGTCGTCGACGAACTCGCGCTGCGCCGCGAACGCCCGCTCCAGGCGGTCCAGCATCCCGTTGAACGTCTCGGCGAGCGCGGCGATGTCGTCCCGGCCCTGTACCGGGATGCGCCGGGTGAGGTCCTGCTCGGTGAGCTGGGCCGCGGTCGTGCGCACCAGGCGGACGGGCCGCAGGATCCGGCCCGCGACCGCCCAGCCGATGCCGGTCGTCATCAGCAGCGCCACCCCGGAGATCGCGAGGAGCATGTGGAAGACGCCCTCCGCCTTGTCCCGCTCGCGCTCCGGGTGGAAGGCCACGACGAACGCCGCGGCGGGCCGCCCCGCGCCCGCCCCGATCTCCACCTTCGACCAGCGGACCACGCCCTCGGGCCGGTGCAGGGTGCCGGTGGCGTCGGCGGAGCCGAAGACGGCGCGCAGGCCCGCGGGGTCCCGGGCGAGCGGGTGGTCGACGCGTACCTCGCGGGACTGCTGCTTGCGGGCGGGGGTCCGGTCCGCGCCGCGGTCGACGAGGCCGAGCAGCTCCTCGTCCGGGTCGGCGTACTGCCGCTCCAGGTGCAGGTTGAGCAGCGGCTCCGCGTCGGTGAACCGCTTGCCGGTGCGCGGGTCGACGCCCTTGCGCACGAAGTTGGCGAACTCGCCGGTCTCCTGCGCGAGCAGCCGGTCGACGCGGTGGTCCACGTCGCGCAGCAGCACCGAGCGGGTGGTGGCGGCGACCGCGGTGAGCGCCGCCGTCATCACGACGAGCAGCCACAGCAGGATGCGGACCCGGGCGGACACCCACCGGGGCGCCGGCTCAGCCGTCGTCGCCCGGCCCGTCGTCGTCCGCGCCGCGGTCGTCGGCTCCGTCGTTGCCGTCGTCGTCCGAGTCGTCTGCGCCGGCCGTGCTGTCATCGGCAGAAGGGCTCTCGCTCACCGGTGGCGGGGACACCGTCTCGTCACTGGGCGTCGGGCGCGGCGACGGCGAGCCGCTCTCCAGCTCCACCTTCGGCGGCGACTTCGGGGGATCGGGGCTGTCGGTCAGGGCGTAACTGGTCGCCGCGATGCCGAGCGGGATCGCGACGACCGCGGCGAGGGCCGCCATGCGGTGGGAGAAGGCCATGGCAGCCAGGCTCGGCGGCGTACCCGGTCGTCTTCATGAGCCGCGGATGAAGAAACCTTCATACAGCCGCCGCGGAGGGTGCTACGCGTCGAGGCCGATCGCGAACGCCGCCTCCAGGTCGTGCTGCGAGTACGTGCGGAACGCGACGTGCGTGTCCGTGCCCTCGACGCCCTGGATCTTGCTGATCCTCCCGGGGATGACGTCCGCCAGATCGTCGTGGCGGGCGACCCGGACCATGGCGATCAGGTCGTAGGTACCGGTGACGGAGAAGACCTCGCTCACGTTGTCCAGGGCCGCGATCGACTCGGCGATCTCGGGGATCCGGTCCACGCTGGTCTTGATGAGCACGATCGCGGTGATCACGGCTGGCTGTCTCCCTCGGTGGCCGTGGCTGGGTTCGCCTCAACCTTAGCCCGGCTCCGATAGCGGGCCCACGCGTACAGGAAGCCGACCGAGAACCCCACGAGGTGCGCCAGATACGCCACCCCGGGCCCCTGGCTGTCCTGCCCCGCCGCCACCCACTGCAACGCCACCCAGAACGGCAGCACCACCCAGGCGGGGAAGCGCAGCGGCAGAAAGAAGAGGAAGGGGAAGACGCTCGTCACACGCGCTTCGGGGAACAAGTAGAGGAACGCCCCGAGGATCGCGGAGATCGCCCCCGAGGCGCCGACCAGGCTCTGGTCGGAGTCGGCGTGCGCGAGCGCGTACCCGAGGAGCGCCAGGTAGCCGCTGACCACATAGAAGAGGGCGTACGGGAGGCGGCCCATGCGTTCCTCGACCATGGCCCCGAAGACGTAGAGGAAGAGCATGTTGCCGAGCAGGTGCAGCCAGCTGCCGTGCACGAACAGGGCCGTGAGGGGGGTGAGCAGGGCCCGCGGCGACCCGTTCAGCAGTTCGTCGGGTACCACGCCCCAGCGTTCGAAGTAGGCGCTCTGCGCGGCCAGCAGCCGGTCGCCGGTGCCGTAGCCGGGGTTCAGACCCGAGGCGGGGGACAGCAGGAAGATCCCGCAACAGACCGCGATGATGCCGTACGTGACCGGAGCGGGGTGTCCTCTGAGGAATGCGGTCAGTCTGTCGATCGCGGAGCGCCCATTGCCGATCATGGACAGAGCATGACGCAAGGCGGGGAGCGGGCGGCGTACGGCAGGCCGTAGGGTTACGGGCAATAAAGCAAGCCGAGCACCACGCAACCCGCATGCATCTGGAAGAAGGCACTGCCCGATGACGGTTCCCCTGCCGACCGCCACCACCCGCTGGCGCTGCACCCTGTGCGGCAATCTCACGCGCTTCGACGTCACGCGGTCCTCGAAGGTCGTGGAGTACGTCCACCTGGACCTGGCCGGCGAGCCGAAGGTCGAGGAGCGCGAGGTGGTCAGTGAGACCATCGAGTCGGTGCGCTGCCGCTGGTGCAACGCGGTGGACCAGGTGGAACTCGTGGACAGGCCGGGCGCCGACTCCTGAGGAGCGGCCCCACATCGACTTTGGGGTGAACGGATGGTGGAGAGCACAGGCGCAGAGGCCGGGTCCCCCGACGAGGCCGCCGCCGAGGTGCTCGACCGTCCGCTGCCCGAGGGCGTACGGCGCCGGGTCGTGCAGATCGCGTCGGACGGCTTCGGCGGTCTGACCGTGGGCGAACTCCCGGCCCAGTTGCGGCAGTATGCCCGGTTCACCCCGACCCGCCGGATGAAGTTCGCCGGCAACGCCATGGCGGCCGCGCTGGAGAGCGACACGCTGTTCCGGCAGCGGATCGGCGAGCGCCTGCGGGACGCGCAGCCCGAGCTGTCGGGCGCCCTGGAGGCCGGTTCCCCGCCGCCCGCGGCCGACCCGCTCGACGTGGCCGCGGCCGCGTACGTGCTGCGGCCCGTCGGCTGGGTGAAACTCGTCGCCGCGGCGGGCGAGGACGCCGAGCGGGCCGACGCCGAGCGCGCCGACGACGAGGCCCGCGCCGAACTGGCGCGGCTGCGCGAGGAGCTGGCCGAGGCCAGGACCCATACGAAGACCGAGACGGAACGGTTGCGCGCCGAACTGGACACCGCCAAGCGCGAGGCCGCCGCCGCGGAGCGCAAGCTGCGGGCCGCGCTCAGCGACGTCAAGCGCGGCGAGGCCGCCGTGCGCAAGGCGAAGGCCGAGACCGACGCGGTGCGCGCCGAGGGACAGGCCCAGGTGTCCGCCGCGGAGAGCGAGACCCGGCGGCTCAAGTCCCGGCTCGGCGAGGCGGAGGCGGCCCTGGAGACCTCCCGCCGCGCCGCCCGCGAAGGGCGCAGCATCGAGGACATGCGGGTGCGCCTGCTGCTCGACACGGTCCTGGACGCGGCCCAGGGGCTGCGCAGGGAGCTGGCGCTGCCGCCCGTGTCCACCCGGCCCGCCGACTCCGTGGACGCCGTGGAGCCGGGGAAGATGACGCCGAAGGACATCGCGGCGCGCGCCCTGCACGAGCACGACCCGGCGATCCTCGACCAGTTGCTGGCGCTGCCGCAGGCCCACCTCGTGGTCGACGGCTACAACGTCACGAAGACCGGGTATCCGCAGATGCCGCTGGAGAAGCAGCGGCTGCGGCTGCTCGGCTCCCTGTCGCAGCTCGCCGCGCAGACCGGCGCCGAGGTGACCTGTGTCTTCGACGGGGCGGAGCTCGCCGCGCCGGTGCTGCTCGCGCCGCCGCGCGGGGTGCGGGTGCTGTTCTCCAAGCCGGGGATCACGGCGGACGAGCTGATCCGTCAGCTGGTGCGCGCCGAGCCGTCCGGGCGGCCCGTCATCGTCGTGTCGACCGACCGGGAGGTCGCGGACGGCATCGCGAAGGCGGGGGCGCGGCCGGTCGCCTCCGTCGTGTTGTTGAAGAGGCTCTCACGCGGCTGACGGTTCCTCCGATGAGCCCACTAAACGGCTTCGAGTTACCTATGTCACACCCGCAACATCCGTGTCGTATGCCCGAATTGGCGAAACCTTCACGCAACGTAGCGTCAAGCTGGCATCACTGCATGTGAGTTGAGTGCAAAGAATGCAGCGAGTGGCTCAGTTTTTTCTCTGAGGGATTTGAACTGATCACGAAGAGGTCACTAGGGTCACGCTCGAACCTCCGCTCGGGTGATCACCTACAAGGGGTGACGGTGGAGGGTCACCGCCCGCCGGCGTATCGGTAGGCGGCTGGAGGAAGAAGGAGCTCGCCTTCGTGGCGTCCCACCGTCGACCCAAGCAGCCGAACCGCACGCGCGTGACCGTGCTCACCGCGACCGCCGCCGCTGCCGTGGCCCTCACCTCTCAGGCTGCCAACGCCGCACCCAACCCCAGCAAGAGCGAAGTCAAGGCCAAGGTCGACAAGCTCTACGAAGAGGCCGGTGTCGCCACCGACCACTACAACGGGGCCAAGGAGAAGCAGAAGAAGCTCGAGACGGAGATCGGCGACCTCCAGGACAAGGTCGCCCGCGGCCAGGAGGACCTCAACGAGCTGCGCTCCGGCCTCGGTTCGCTCGCCGGTCAGCAGTACCGCAGCGGTGGCATCGACCCCTCGGTCCAGCTCTTCCTCTCGTCCGACCCGGACAGCTACCTCGACAAGGCCTCCACGCTGGACGCGCTCAGCGCCCAGCAGCTGGAGTCGCTGAAGAAGGTCCAGGAGAAGCAGCGCACGCTCGCCCAGGAGCGCGCAGAGGCCTCCCAGAAGCTCAAGGACCTCGCCGACACCCGCACCGAGCTCGGCAAGAAGAAGTCCGAGGTCCAGGACAAGCTCGCCGAGGCCCGCAAGCTGCTCAACACGCTGACCGCCGAGGAGCGGGCCAAGATGGCCGCCGAGGAGCAGCGCGCCAGCCGCGACGCCGCCGGCCGGGTCGACCTCGGCAACGACGTGCCCGCCTCGGGCCGCGCCTCCGCCGCCCTCAGCGCCGCCGCCACCCAGATAGGCAAGCCCTACGTCTCCGGCGGCTCGGGCCCCAACTCCTACGACTGCTCGGGCCTGACGCAGTGGGCGTACGCGCAGGCCGGTGTCTCCATAACCCGGACCACGTACACGCAGATCAACGAGGGCACCGCGGTGGCCAGGAGCCAGCTCAAGCCCGGCGACCTGGTGTTCTTCAACAACACCGCGCACGTGGGCCTCTACGCGGGCAACAACCAGGTGCTGCACGCCCCGAAGCCGGGTGCCAACGTGCGCTACGAGTCGATGGACACGGTCGGTCCGTACCAGACCGCCCGCCGCATCTGACCCTCCGGCCGCACCGGAGGGCCCGCTCGGCCGCCTCTCAACGCGCCCTGGAAACGCGCCCGTTCGGGCGAATTCCCGCGTCTCGCGCTGACCCCCGCGCCCCGCCCATGACCTGCGTCGTAGGCGGGGCGCCGCGCTGCGTGCCCCCTGAACCTTCGTTGGTGAGGGGGTGGTCGCCCGACTACTGTCGGCGCGCATTCCCCCGATCAAGGGGGTCCGTCAGCGCAAGGGAGAGCGGCTACCCGTGGGTTCCCATCGCCGTACCGCGCACTCCGGTTCCGACCGGAGTACGCGCGCAACTGTTCTGACCGTGGCCGTGGCATCCGCGGCGGCCGCCCTCGGCGCCGTCCCCGCGAGCGCCGCGCCACAGGACAGGCCGGCCGACACCAAGGCCGAGGTGGACCGCCTGTACGAGCAGGCGGAGCAGGCCACCGAGGCGTTCAACCGGGCGGACGAGCGCGCGGACCAGCTCCGTGAGCAACTCGCCGACACCCAGGACCAGGTGGCCCGCGGCCAGCAGCGGATCAACGCGATGCGGCAGGCGCTCGGCACCCTGGCCGGCGCCCAGTACCGCTCCGGCGGCGTGGATCCCTCGCTCGCCCTGATGCTCTCCTCCGACCCGGACGGCTACCTCGACCGGGCCGGCACCCTCGACCGGATCAGCGCCCGGCACGCGGGCGAGCTGGCCGAACTGCGGGGCGCCCAGCGCGACCTGGACCAGCGGCGCGCCGAGGCGCGCGGCAAGCTCGTCCAGCTCGACGCCAACCGCAAGGCCGTCCAGCGGCACAAGCACACCGTCGAGAAGAAGCTGGCCAAGGCCCGCAAGCTGCTCAACACGCTGACCGCCGAGGAGCGCTCCGAGTACGACCGGGCCTCGCGCGCCGAGTCCCGCCCCGACCTGTCGGGTTCGGGACCCGCCTCCTCCGACCGGGCGGCCGCCGCGCTCGCCGCCGCCCAGTCGGCGCTCGGCAAGCCCTACGTCTGGGGTGCCACGGGCCCCTCCGGCTTCGACTGCTCCGGCCTCATGCAGTGGTCGTACAGGCAGGCGGGCGTCGGACTGCCGCGCACCTCGCAGGCGCAGGCGGGCGCGGGCCAGCGCGTGCCGCTGTCCGCCGCGCGGCCCGGCGACCTCGTCGCGTACGGCTCCGACGCGCACCACATCGGCATCTACGCCGGAAACGGCCAGGTGATCCACGCCCCGTACCCGGGCGCCCCGGTGCGCTACGACCCGGTCGGCATGATGCCCGTCTCCTCCGTGACCCGCGTCTGACGCCACGGACGCCGGTTCACCGTACGATCGGAAAGATGGCTGGTCGACGGGGTGTGCTGGGCAGGGCCGGGGGTGCGGTGGCACTGACCGCCCTGCTCGGCGGGCTGCTCTCCGGCTGCGGCGCGGCCGACGAGCCGCTCGGCGCCGACGCGTCCGCCGTGCAGCGGGTCCTCGACCGCAGGGCCGACGCCGTCCTCACCCGCGACGGGCCCGCCTACCGGGCCACCGGCAGCGCGGAGCCGGACCTGCTCGACGACCTCGCCGAGGTGCCGCTCGACTCCTGGCAGTACCGGCTCACCCACGTCGAGCGAGCCGGGAACCGGGCCACCGCCACCGCCGAACTGCGCTACCGCGTCGACGGCTACGACAAGGCCCCCGTCGTCGCCCGCCGGGCGCTGACCCTCGGCCACGGCGACAAGGGCTGGTACGTCACCGGGGACCGGCCCGCCGCGAAGTCCGGCGAGCAGCTGTGGGAACAGGGCCCGGTGGTCGCGGTGCGAGGCGCCCACAGCCTGGTGCTCGGCGTCGGCAAACCCCGCTCCGAACTGCGCTCCTACGCGGACCTCGCCGACGACGCCGTGCCCGCGGTGCGGCGCGCGTGGGGCGACGACTGGGCGCGCCGGGTCGTCGTCCTCGTCCCCGAGTCCCTCGACGAGATGGGCGAGCTGCTGGGCGCGCCCGCCGCCGGCTACCAGGGGATCGCCGCCGTCACGACCGGCGAGGCGGGCGGACCGCGGACGGCGCCCGCGGACCGGGTGATCCTCAACCCCGAGGCGTACGGCGTGCTCGGCGAGGTCGGCAAGCAGGTCGTCCTCACCCACGAGACGGCGCACGTCGCCACGCGCCGCGCGACCTCCGCCGCCACCCCCCTGTGGCTCTCCGAGGGGTACGCGGACTGGGCGGGCTACCGGGAGAGCGACCGCACCCCGCGGCAGGCCGCGCCGGAACTGCGCCGCGCGGTCCTCCAGGGCAAGGCCCCCGCCGAACTCCCCGAGGACGCGGACTTCGGCTTCGCCGGCGACTCCGCCAAGCTCGCCCGTGCGTACGAGAGCGGCTGGCTGGCCTGCCGGATGATCGTCGACCGGTGGGGCGCGGCCAAGCTCAACGCCTTCTACGCGGAGGTGGGCGGGCGGGACAAGCGGGCCGGGGCCGTCGACGGGGCGTTGCAGCAGGTGCTCGGCATCGACGAGCGGGACTTCGTGGCGCGGTGGCGCCAGTACGTACGGGCCGAGCTGGGCTGACGTCAGGACGCGGCGACCGTGTCGTCGCGCGAGGCGGGGGCGGTGAGCGGGCCGGATTCGGTGCGGCGGGGCTCGGTGACCGTGGCGCGCCACAGGCGGCGGCAGGCGCTGAGGGAGGCGACGACCAGCAGGCCGTTGCGCAGGACCAGGAGCGTGACGCCGAGCGGGTCGCTGGCCACCACGTTGCCGAAGTAGAGCGGGAACTCCAGGAACGTCAGGGCCGTCGCCGCGAGCACCAGCCACACCGGCAGCGTCATCCGGCTCTCCCGGTACAGCAGACACACGGCCGCCACACCCACCAGCCACACCATGTACTGCGGGCTGATCACCCGGCTCGTCGTCGTGAACAGCAGCACCGCCGTCAGGCCCGCGTCGGCGAGCGTCGAGGACTGCCACGCGCGCGCCCTGCACCGCCACAGCACCAGCCAGCCGAAGGCGAGCGCCGTGAGCACCTGGGCGAGGGCGCTGACCACGTTCACGTACGGGCCGAGGAACTCCACCGAGCCGTAATTCAGCTGCACCGTGCCGTTCCAGCCGAACTGGCGCGCCACGTGGAAGACCAGCGAGCCGAGCGATTCGACCTCCGTGCCGCGGTCCCGCTGGAACGTGAGGAAGGCGAGCGCGCCGGGCATCGCGGCCGAGAAGACGACGAGCAGCCCGCCCGCCGTCAGCGCGGCGGTGCCCCACGTCTGGCGGGTCGCGCGCCCGCGCCGGGTACCGAGCAGCAGCAGCGCGGGCCACACCTTCACCATCGCGCCGATCGCCGCGAAGACGCCCGCGGCCTTCGGGTGCCGGGCCGCCGCGAGCAGCGCGGCGATCGCGACGGCCGTCACCATCACGTCGTAGCGCGCGTAGACGGTCTGGCCGAGCAGGGGCAGACCGACGACCCACACCCAGGTGCCGCGCCGGGCCCCGCCCCGCCGTTCGGACGCGTGCAGGAGCATCAGCAGGACGACGGCGTCCGCCAGGAACGCGAGCAGGAAGAACGCCGAGGCGTAACCGAGGAAGGGCAGCAGCGCGGGGGAGAGGATCGCCATCGCGGCGGCCGGTGGGTACTGCCACGTCACGTCGTCCAGAGGAAACGTTCCGGTGCGCAGGATCTCGAACCAGCCGTGGTAGATCACGGAGACGTCGCTGGTGACGTCGGGTCCCGGGACCACGATCACCTTGAAGACGCACAGCAGGAGCAGCGCCCGGGTCAGTACCCAGACGATCAGGAGTCCGGCGGGATTTCGCGACTTCATTCGAGACATGATGCCGGGAATCCCTGTGGCCTGGCCATGCACCCCGCGGCGCGGCGGCCCGCGCGGGACCGGTTCGGTACTGTCGGCGGTGATGCGCCAGACACCGAAGACACTGCTCGTGACGAACGACTTTCCGCCGCGCCCGGGGGGAATCCAGGCATTCCTGCACAACATGGCGCTGCGCCTGGACCCGGAGCGGCTCGTCGTCTACGCCTCCACGTGGAAGCGCAGCCGGGAGGGCATCGAGGCCACGGCCGCCTTCGACGCCGAGCAGCCCTTCACCGTCGTACGGGACAGCACGACGATGCTGCTGCCGACGCCCGGCGTGACCCGGCGCGCGGCCGGTCTGCTGCGTGCGCACGGCTGTACGTCGGTGTGGTTCGGGGCGGCCGCGCCGCTCGGCCTCATGGCGCCCGCGCTGCGCAGGGCGGGCGCGGAGCGGATCGTCGCGACGACGCACGGGCACGAGGCGGGCTGGGCGCAACTCCCCGCCTCCCGGCAGCTGCTGCGGCGGATCGGCGAGGGCACGGACACCATCACGTACCTCGGCGAATACACGCGCTCGCGGATCGCGGCGGCGCTCACGCCCGCGGCGGCGGGGCGGATGGAACAGCTCCCGCCGGGGGTCGACGAGAAGACGTTCCACCCGGGGTCGGGCGGGGACGCGGTGCGGGCGCGGCTGGGCCTGAGCGAGCGTCCGGTGGTCGTGTGCGTCTCGCGGCTGGTCCCGCGCAAGGGCCAGGACACGCTGATCCTCGCCATGCCCAAGATCCTGGCGGCCGTGCCGGACGCGGTGCTGCTGATCGTCGGCGGCGGGCCGTATGAGAAGGACCTGCGCAGGCTGGCGCGGGAGACCGGGGTCGCGGACTCCGTGCGCTTCACGGGATCCGTGCCGTGGGAGGAACTGCCCGCGCACTACGGGGCGGGGGACGTCTTCGCGATGCCGTGCCGTACGCGGCGGGGCGGGCTGGACGTCGAGGGCCTCGGCATCGTCTACCTGGAGGCCTCCGCGACGGGGCTGCCGGTGGTCGCGGGGGACTCCGGCGGGGCGCCGGACGCGGTGCTCGACGGCGAGACGGGGTGGGTCGTCCGGGGCGGTTCGGAGTCGGAGTCCGCGGACCGCATCGTGACGCTCCTTCAGGACCCGGAACTGCGCCGCCGGATGGGGGAGCGGGGGCGGGAGTGGGTCGAGGAGAAGTGGCGCTGGGACCTGCTGGCGGAGCGCTTGCGGGGGCTGCTGTAGCGGGGCGGCGGGGCGACATTGAGCCCCGCCGGCGATTGAGGCGCGGGGTCCGGGGCGGAGCCCCGTGACGTGGGCGAACAACCGTCGCACCACGAAAACCGCCGCGGCGCGCAGGAAACGCGCCGCGGCGGATGGGACCGGTACCGCTACCCGCGGTAGATCGCCTCGACCTCGTCCGCGTAGTCCTTCGCCACCACATTCCGCTTCAGCTTCAGCGAAGGCGTCAGGTGCCCCGACTCCTCGGTGAACTGCGCGCCCAGAATACGGAACTTCCGGACCGACTCCGCCTTGGACACCGCCGCGTTCCCGTCGTCCACGGCCGCCTGGATCGTGGCCAACAGGTCCGCGTCGTCCCGCAGGGACGCCACCGTCGACCCCACCGGCTTGTCGTGGTCCGCGGCCCACTTCTCCAGGAACTCCTCGTCGATCGTGACGAGCGCGCCGACGAACGGCCGCCCGTCCCCGACGACCATGCACTCGGCGACGAGCGCGTGCGCGCGGATCCGGTCCTCGATGACGGCCGGAGCGACGTTCTTGCCGCCCGCCGTGACGATGATCTCCTTCTTGCGCCCGGTGATCCGGAGGTACCCGTCCTCGTCCAGCGTGCCGATGTCCCCGGTGTGGAACCAGCCGTCAGCCAGCGCCTCCTCGGTGGCACCGGCGTTGTTCCAGTAACCGGTGAAGAGGTGCTCGCCGTGGAGCAGGACCTCGCCGTCGTCGGCGATCCGGACCACGGACCCCGGCAGCGGCTGCCCGACCGTGCCGATCTTCTGCCGGTCCCACGGGTTGAAGGCCGTGGCCGCGCAGGACTCGGTGAGCCCGTAGCCCTCCAGGACCGTGAAGCCGATCCCGCGGAAGAAGTGGCCGAGCCGCTCGCCGAGCGGCGCGCCGCCCGAGATCGCGTACTCGCCGCGCCCGCCGAGCACGGCCCGCAGCTTGCTGTAGACGAGCTTGTCGAACGTCTTGTACTTCAGCTTCAGCGAGAACGAGGGGCCCTTGTCGGTGTCCAGGGCGCGGCTGTACTCGATCGCCGTGTCCGCCGCCTTGTCGAAGATCTTGCCCTTGCCCTCGGCCTGCGCCTTGGCCCGCGCCGAGTTGTAGACCTTCTCGAAGACGCGCGGCACACCCAGGATCAACGTCGGCCGGAACGCGGCCAGCTCATCGGTGAGCTGCTTGATGTCGGGCGCGTGGCCGAGCTTGATCGGGGCCATCAGCGAGGCGACCTCGACCAGGCGGCCGAAGACGTGCGCCACGGGGAGGAAGAGGAGGACCGAGCAGTCGCCGGTGCGGAACAGCGGGCCGAGCCGCGCCACGATGTTGCCGCACTCCGCGAAGAAGCTGCGGTGCGTGAGCACACAGCCCTTGGGGCGGCCCGTGGTGCCGGACGTGTAGACGATGGTCGCCGGGTCGTCGGCCTTGGCGATGGCGCTGCGGTCGTCGACCATCCCGTCGGACAGCTCGGCGCCGGCGGCGCGCAGCTCGTCGAGGCCGCCTGCCTCGATCTGCCACATGTGCCGCAGCTCCGGCAGCCGGTCGCGCACGGAGGTGACGGCCGCGGCGTGCGTGTCCAGCTCGACGAGGATCCCGACCGCCCCCGAGTCGCCGAGGATCCACTGGATCTGCTCGGGCGAGCTCGTCTCGTAGACGGGAACGGTGATCGCGCCCGCGCTCCAGATCGCGAAGTCGAGCAGCGTCCACTCGTAGCGCGTGCGCGACATGAGCCCGATGCGGTCGCCCGGCTGCACACCGGAGGCGATCAGGCCCTTGGCGGCGGCGCGCACCTCGGCGAGGAACTCCACGGACGTGATGTCCTGCCAGGCACCGTCGACCTTGCGGCCGATCACGGCGACGTCCGGGTGCTGCGCGGCGTTTCTGCGGACGATGTCGGTCAGATTGCCGTCCGCGGGGACCTCGTACAAAGCGGGAAGGCTGAACTCGCGCAAGACTGCTGCTCCTCATAGGGCGCCGGCGTCACGACTGGCTGTGATGCTCGGTGCGGTCCAAGATCGGGCAGGTGCTCAGTGCGGCAACGATGCTGTTCCACGTACCCGTTGCTTGAACTGAACACGACTGGACTGCCCGGACGTTACCCACCGGTACTGCTTCTTCGGTAGGGGGGTCGGACCAGATGTACGCTGCGTCACACGTCGCCGCGACTCTTCTCGCACCCTAGTCGAGAAGGCTCCTGACTCGGAAGTAACCGCAGGTCCGGCGGCCTCTACCCATTCTGCGGCCCATCGTCCTAGGGTGATCGCCATGCGCGTACATGTGGTCAGCGATGTGCACGGAAACTCCACCGACCTCGCACGAGCCGGAGACGGCGCCGATGCCCTCGTCTGCCTCGGTGACCTGGTGTTGTTCCTTGATTACGCGAATCACGCGCGCGGCATTTTTCCCGATCTGTTCGGTGTGGAGAACGCGGACCGGATCGTCGAACTCCGCACCGCCCGCCGTTTCGAGGAGGCACGCGCCTTCGGAGCGGAGCTCTGGGCGGGCATAGACCGGGTGCCCGCCATCGAAAAAGCGGTGCGCAAGCAGTACTCGGAGCTGTTCGCGGCGTTCCCCACGCCGACGTACGCCACCTACGGCAATGTCGATATGCCGAAGCTCTGGCAGGAGTACGCGGGACCGGGCACGACCGTGCTCGACGGGGAGCGCGTCGAGATCGGCGGCTGGGTCTTCGGCTTCGTCGGCGGCGGACTGCGCACCCCGATGCGCACGCCGTACGAGATCGACGACGAGGAGTACGCCGCGAAGATCGAGGCCGTGGGCGAGGTGGACGTGCTCTGCACGCACATCCCGCCGGAGGTGCCCGACCTCGTGTACGACACGGTGGCGCGGCGGTTCGAGCGGGGCAGCCGGGCGCTGCTCGACGCGATTCGGCGGACCAGGCCCCGGTACTCGCTCTTCGGACACGTCCACCAGCCGCTGGCGCGGCGGATGCGGATCGGGGCCACCGAGTGCGTGAACGTCGGCCATTTCGCGGGCTCGGGCAGGCCGTGGGCCCTGGAGTGGTGACAGCGGGACCGCACACGCGCGATAGCCTTCATGCGACACACACGCAGGCAGGCACGGCGCACCCCTGACCGGTATCCGGAGGAGCCACGGCGATGGCGGAACACACCAGCTCGAGCATCACGATCGATGCGGCCCCTGCCGACGTCATGGCGGTGATCGCCGACTTCGCCCGGTACCCGGACTGGACGGGCGAGGTGAAGGAGGCGGAGGTCATCGCCTCCGACGCGGCCGGCCGCGCCGAGCAGGTCCGGCTCGTCATGGACGCCGGGGCGATCAAGGACGACCAGACGCTCAAGTACACCTGGACCGGGGAGAACGAGGTGTCCTGGAGCCTCGTGAAGTCCCAGATGCTGCGGTCGCTGGACGGGTCGTACGTCTTGCGGCCCGCGGGTCAGGGCACCGAGGTCACGTACTCCCTCACCGTCGACGTGAAGATCCCCATGCTCGGCATGATCAAGCGCAAGGCGGAGAAGGTCATCATCGACCGGGCCCTCGCGGGTCTGAAGAAGCGGGTCGAGGCGGGCGACTAGGGCCCTTCTGACGGATCAGGCTGGGCCCGGGAGGCTGCTTCGTTCGACCCCGCGACTCCAGCAAGATCCGTCAGAAGGGCCCTGGAGCCCCGCCGGCGATTGAGGCGCGGGGTCCGGGGCGGAGCCCCGAGCCGCCGGTGACGCGCGCCGATCACGGGGGCGCCCGCCACGGGTAACCTCACACACCATGCGCACCCTTCTCGTCACGGGCCCCGGTGGCTCCGGTAAGACCAGCGTCGCCGTCGCCACCGCCCGGAAGGCCGCCCGCCAAGGGCTGCGCGCGAAACTGATCACCGCGGACCCCGTGGCCGAGGCCGACGGCGTCGACGTCGACCGGCTCACCCCGGACGACGCGTTCCGGCGCGACCTCCTCGCCCTCCAGGACCGTGCCGCCTCCGGCCTCGAACTCCTCGGCGCCGCCCGCCTCGACGCCGACGAGGTCACCCCCCTGCCCGGCAGCGCGGAACTCGCCCTGCTCCGCGCCCTGCGCGACAGCGCCGAGGGCCCCCACGACCTGGTCGTCGTCGACCTGCCGGACGCGCCCCGCGCCCTCGCCGTGCTCGCCCTGCCGGAACAGCTCCGCCGCTACCTGCGCCGACTGCTCCCCGCCGAGCGCCAGGCCGCCCGCGCCCTGCGCCCCGTGCTCGGCCGGCTCGCCGGGGTGCCGATGCCCGCGCAGTGGCTGTACGAGTCCGCCGCCCGCTGGGACGCCGAACTCGCCGCCGCGCAGGCCGTGATCGAGGCCGACAGCACCCGCGTACGGCTGGTCGCGGAGCCCACGAAGGCCGCCGTCGAGACGTTGCGCACCACCCGCACCGGCCTCGCCCTGCACAACCTCCCGGTCGAGTCCGTGATCGCCAACCGTCTGCTGCCCGACGGCTCCACCGACCCGTGGCTCGCCGACGCCGCCGCCCGCCAGCGCAAGGTCGTCGCCGAGTGGCCGGGCGCGTACGAGCTGCCGCACCTGGGCCGCGACCCGGACCCCGCCGAACTGGACGTGCCGCTGCCGGCGGCGGTGCCCGGCCCCCGGGCCCCGTGGCCGGTGGAGGACCGGCTCGCCGAGGACGGCGTCCTGGTCTGGCGGATACCGCTGCCCGGCGCCGTACGGGAGGAGCTCAGCCTGGTGCGGCGCGGCGACGAACTGGTCGTGGGGGCGGGGACGTTCCGGCGCATCGTGCCGCTGCCCTCCGCGCCCCGCCGCTGCACCGTCGCCGGGGCGGGCCTCGTCGACGGCGAACTGCGCGTCCGCTTCGCCCCCGACCCGGATCTGTGGCCGCAGACCCGGTGAAGGGTGCCCACCCGTTCGGGTAACGTCGAAGGGGAAACCGGTCCAGCTCTCCGCAGGAGTCAGCCGTCATGAGCGACGCCACCGAGCAGTCCGCCCACCAGGTCGACGCAGACGCCTGGGAGAAGGCGTGCGCCGAGGATCTCCAGGCCGAGCGGGCCCGCCGCAGGGCCGAGTCCGGGCCGCCGCCGGGATCCGCCGCCGAGGAGCTGAGGAAGCTCGTCGACGCCGTCACCGACAAGCTCTCCTCCGTGCAGGCCCCGTTCCTCGGCTCGGTCGCCCAGGGCACCGCCGAACAGGTCGCCAAGCAGGCCGTGCGCCAGGTCCGCTCCGTCGTCGAGCCGGTCATCGACCGCAATGCGGACGTCTTCGACCACCTGGCCGCCGCGGGCAACGAACTGCTCGCCGCCTACCGCTCCGCGGTCGAGGGCCAAGAGCGCCGCTGGACCCAGCGCACCCAGGACCCGCAGCCCCCGACCAAGCCCAAGGACGAAGGCCCTGGCGGGGAGCACATCGACCTGGACTGAACCGGGGCCTGCCGCCGGATTCCCGTCTGCCGGGCGGGGCCCGGGACGCGCATCTGCTGCGTTGTCGTCGGTCGCCGACGCTCCGCGTCGACTTCCTCCTCCGCCTTGCAGCTGCACACCCCGGGCCCCGCCCGGCCGCCCTCCGGGCGAACGACGGGAATCCGGCGGCAGGCCCCCGCTCGGTTAAGGTGGGCCGTAGCGGGGCTCGACCGAACTGAGGGATTCATGGGACTCACCATCGGCGTCGATATCGGCGGCACGAAGATCGCGGCCGGCGTGGTCGACGAGGAAGGCAGCATCCTCTCCACGTTCAAGGTGCCGACGCCTTCCACGCCTGACGGGATCGTCGACGCGATCGCCTCGGCCGTGGAGGGTGCCAGGGCCGGACACGAGATCGTGGGCGTGGGGATCGGTGCCGCCGGTTACGTCAACCGCCAGCGCTCCACCGTGTACTTCGCGCCGAACATCGACTGGCGCCAGGAACCGCTGAAGGAGAAGGTCGAGCAGCGCGTCGGACTGCCGGTCGTCGTCGAGAACGACGCGAACGCGGCGGCCTGGGGCGAGTACAAGTTCGGCGCCGGCAAGGGCCACCGCAACGTCATCTGCATCACCCTCGGCACCGGCCTCGGCGGCGGCGTCATCATCGGCAACAAGCTGCGCCGCGGCCACTTCGGCGTGGCCGCCGAGTTCGGCCACATCCGCATGGTGCCGGACGGCCTGCTGTGCGGCTGCGGCTCGCAGGGCTGCTGGGAGCAGTACGCCTCGGGCCGCGCGCTCGTCCGCTACGCGAAGCAGCGCGCGAACGCCACGCCGGAGAACGCCTCGTACCTGCTCTCGCTCGGCGACGGCACCCCCGAGGGCATCGAGGGCAAGCACATCTCCACCGCCGCCCGCGAGGGCGACCCGGTGGCCGTCGACTCGTACCGCGAGCTGGCCCGCTGGGCCGGCGCGGGCCTCGCCGACCTGGCCTCGCTGTTCGACCCGTCGGCGTTCATCGTCGGCGGCGGCCTCTCGGACGAGGGCGAGCTGGTCCTCGACCCCATCCGCAAGTCGTACAAGCGGTGGCTCGTCGGCGGGAACTGGCGGCCGGTCGCGGACGTGATCGCGGCCCAGCTGGGCAACAAGGCGGGCATGGTCGGCGCCGCCGACCTCGCCCGGGAGCCCGACCCCGTCATGTGACGTACATGTACGCCCGGTGCCCGTCGTTCCCCGTGGGGGCGGCGGGCACCGGCGTATCTTGATCGTCATGGACTCCGGCTCGCACCCCGAACTCCGCGAACTCCCCGGCTCGCGCACCGCATCCGACGGTTCGGCCGTCATCCGCGTCCTCAGCTACAACATCCGCTCGATGCGCGACAGCCCCGTCGCCCTCGCCCGCGTGATGAAGGCCTGCGCCCCGGACCTCGTACTGATCCAGGAGGCGCCCCGGTTCTTCCGCTGGCGCAAGCAGCTCGCCCGCCTCGCCCGCGCCGCCGACCTGGTGATCCTCTCCGGGGGCGGCAGCGCCGCCGGGCCCGCGCTGCTCTGCTCCCTGCGGGCCACCGTCGAGCGCACCGAGGACGTCCTGCTCCCGCTCACCCCCGGCCTGCACCGGCGCGGCTTCGCTACCGCCGTCGTCCGGTTCGGGGGCGCGCGGCTCGGGGTGATCAGCTGCCACCTGAGCCTCCAGAAGGACGAGCGGTACGCACAGGGAGGGATGCTGCTCGACCGGATCGAGGCGATGGACGTCGAGCACGCGGTGGTCGGCGGCGACCTCAACGAGCGGCCCGGCGGCCGCACCTTCCGCCGCCTCGCGGCGGCCCTCAACGACGCGTGGGCGACCCGGCCCTGGGGCGGCGAGTACACCTCGACCCCGGCCGACCCCCACCAGCGCATCGACGCGATCCTCGCCACCAAGGGCATCGAGGTGCTCGGCTGCGGAGTCCCGGACTTCCTGGACCCGGACGAGCTGAGGGCGGCCACGGACCACCTCCCGGTCCTGGCCGCCCTGCGGGTGCCCGCCGCCTAGGGGCGCTGCTTCGCCCTGTCGGTGATCGCCCAGCTGTCCAGGTAGGAGAGCTGGGTGTACGCCTTCCGCTTCGCCCCGTCACCGGAGGTGCGACCGTCCCGGAAGCCCAGGAACTCGTAGGTCTTCGGGTCGAAGACGAAGTAGCTGCCGAAACCGGCGCGCTCGGGGCGGGTCGGGTCCTCGTAGGTGATCGCCACGCCCGTGCGGCCCTTCGCGTCCTTCTGGTTCGGCACCGACGTCACGCCCGGCACCATGCCGAGCGCCTCGTACGCCGCCGGACGCAGTCCTTCCGGCATCACGGGGACCAGCTTGAGCAGTCCGGCGAGACTGAAGTGGATGTCCCACCACTCCTCGTCGGTGATCTGGTCGAGCGAGTCGTTCTTGTCGTTCGGGCCCGACTTGTGCAGCAGCGACAGGATCAGCTTCTCCGGGTCGGTGGGCAGCTTCTCCAGGGTCGTCCAGTCCTGCGGGGGCCACGACGACTCGTTCTTCTTCAGGGGCGGCGCCCACCAGCCCTTGCCGACCTCCATGATCCAGGACCGCTGGGAGCCGTCCACGGAGCGCCAGTTCTCGTCGACGTGGGTCCTGGTCTCGCCCGTCTTCCGGTCGGTCTCCTTGATGATCTCCTTGGTGTAGATGAACTGGTCGTCGCGCGGCGGCGACGTGACCGTCGTCGGGTGCTCGCGCTCGTACGCGGCGGCGCCCGCCAGCACGGTGCGCGCGGACACCGGCCGCACGGTCTGCTGGGTCCTGCCGGAGCCGTCGTCACGGATCGCGACCACCGCGGTCGCCGCGACCACCGCCGTCACCAGCGCGGACGCGGCGATCCGCAGGCCGGGGCTGCGCCACGGCGAGCGGCGGCCGTCCGCCACGGCGAGCAGGCGGGTACGGGCACGGTGGCGCGCGGCGGCGGACAGGGGCGGGGCGTCCCCGTCCCAGGCGCGCAACTCCCGCACCACGGGGTCGAGTTCGCGTTCGTCGAGTGTGCGGTCAGTCATGGGCGTGTGCCTCCCGGAGGGCGGTCGGAGCGGTCGGATCGGTACCACCCAGTGCTTCACGCAATGCGCTGCGAGCCCGGCTGAGCCGTGACCTGACCGTGCCGACCGGTATCCCCAGGGCCTCGGCCGTCTCCTCGTAACTGAGGTCGGTCCAGGCCACGAGCAGCAGTACGTCCCGCTGCCGGGCGGGCAGCGCGGCGAGCGCCGCCGCCAGGTCCCGGCGCAGTCCGCGCGCCCCGGCCCTGGCCACCGCCCGGTCGGCCACCGGCTCCTCGTGCTCGACCGGCTCCGGCAGCCGGGACAGCGCCTTGAAGCGGCGCGCCTCCGACCTGCGGTGCCGGCCGATGAGGTTGGTGGCGATCCCGAAGAGCCAGGGGCGGGCATCGGCCCGGTCCAGGTCGTAGCGGTGCCGCTGCTTGAACGCGGTGGTGAAGGTCTCGGCCGTCAGGTCCTCGGCCGCCTCGCCGCCCAGTCGCCGCGCCGCGTAGTGGTGCACGGCGTCGGCGTACCGGTCGAAGAGGGCGGCGAACCGTTCGGGCTCCTCCCGCGACCGCTCGATCGCCCCGGCGTCGCTCTCTTCGCGCCGCCCCTGGGGTCTGACGGTCATCGGGGCTCCTTTCGTCCGTGTGAACGCCTTGAAGGCTTGGGCTGGTTCACCGGTACTTCGCCGCTCGCCGCGAACGAGTTCCCTCCGGCGCCCCGGTACGACGACGGGGCCCGGCCGGAGTTCTCCGGCCGGGCCCCGTGGGCGTCCAGCGGTGTCAGACCACCGCACCGCGCCCGGGGTCGTCGTCCCCGTCCTCGTCGTCCGGGGACATCCGGGCGACCAGCGTGCCGAAGCCGCCGAGGAAGCCGCCGATGCACAGGGTCGCCAGCCACCACGTCATGTCCCAGCCCAGCAGCACCGCGAGGAGCAGCAGGACCGGGCCGCCGACCACCGCGAGCCAGGCGAACCGGGACGTGACGTCGCCCTCCGGCAGCGGGGGCGGCTCCGGGGGCACGAAGTGGCCCTCGTCGCTCGCGTCGAAGTCGTCGTCCGAGGGCTCGGCCGGGGTGTGGTCGCGCGGGCCGGGCATGGCGGCGACGCCCGGCGCGAAGGAGACCGAGGAGCCGAGGGGGAGCTGCTCCCTCCGGTCGGGCCCCTGGTCGGTCCCCTCGTCCGAGTCCCGCTTCGGCTCGGGGTCCGCCTTCGGGGCCGGATCGTCCTTCGTCGCGGCGCCGTCCCGTGCCGCGGCGGGCCGCTTCGGCTCGTCGTTCGTCTCCGGTTCGAGCAGCGCCAGGTCCTCGACCGACTTGAACGGCTTGGCGCCCGGCGGGTCCGGCGGCTCCTCCCCGTAACCCGCGACGATCGCCGCCCATGCCGCGTCCTCGTCGCGCGGCAGGAAGGGATCGCGCGGCTGCCCGCCGCTGCCGTCCTCGCCGTGCGGCTCCGAGCTGTCCGGTCGCTCGGATCCGCCCCGCTCCTGCTCAGTCACCGCTGGCCGTCCCTTCCGCGCCCTCACCGGGGCCCGACACGCCCTCGCTGGGGATCTTGCCGACATGGGGGGCGAGCCGGCCGAAGAACGCGTGGCTCTCCTCGAAGATCCGGTCCGCGTCATGGTCCAACGTCGCCACGTGGTAGCTCTGTTCCAGCAGGATCTCCGTGACGTCCGTGGACGAGACGCGGCCGAGCACGCGGGCCGAGTCGGCGGGCGGCACCACATGGTCGTTCACGCTGTGCAGCACCATCAACGGCTGGGTCACCTGCGGCAGTTCCCGGTCCACGATCCGGAAGAACATGCGCAGCTGGTGCGCCGCGTGCAGCGGCACCCGGTCGTAGCCGATCTCGATCCCGCCGGGCTTGGCGATGTCGCTGGTGATGCCTTTGACCGTCCGCACGACGTGCCGGGCGACCGGCAGCGCGTACGCGGACAGGCCGTGCACCTTGTTGCCCGGGTTGACCACGACGACGCCCGCGATGTCGTCCCCGTGCTTCGCCGCGAGACGCAGGGCGAGCGCGCCGCCCATCGACAGGCCGCACACGAACACCTGCGAGCAGCGCTCCGTGAGCTCGCGCAGCGCGAGGTCCACCTCCGCGTACCAGTCCTGCCAGGCGGTGACGGACAGGTCCTCCCAGCGCGTGCCGTGGCCCGGCAGCAGCGGGAGCGACACCGTCAGGCCGCGCGCGGCGAGGTACTCGGCCCAGGGCCGCAGCGACTGGGGTGATCCGGTGAATCCGTGACAGAGGAGGACGCCGACCTCGCCGCCGTCGTGGCGGTACGGCTCGGCTCCAGGAAGGACCGGCACCTTCGGTCTCCTGTTCATCAGATGCGGAGGGGGCTCAGGAACGTGGACCTCACGGTACGCGACCGCACTGACACCGACCAGGGTCGTCGGGCCCCGGGAGGGCCCCGCGGGTGCTGTGCTCTCCCGGGGGACGACCCCCGGACCCCCGGCAGGAGGGGCAGGCCGACGAGGGCGGCCGGGACGGACCCCACGAGGCAAAGCGGGTTAAGGTCGGATCCTCGGACTGGTCCGGGTACGAGGTCCGGGCACTAGGGAAGGCAGAGGGTTGATCTACGGCGCAATGAAGGTGGCCATCGGAGGGCCGCTGAAGCTCGGTTTCCGGCCGTGGGTGGAGGGCCTCGAGAACATCCCCGAGGAAGGGCCCGCGATCCTCGCCAGCAACCACCTCTCCTTCTCCGACTCGTTCTTCCTCCCCGCCGTCCTCGACCGCAAGGTCACCTTCATCGCGAAGGCCGAGTACTTCACCACCCCCGGGGTCAAGGGCAAGTTGACGGCCGCGTTCTTCAAGGGCGTCGGCCAGCTGCCCGTGGACCGCTCCGGCTCGCGGGGCGCGGGCGAGGCCGCCATCAAGAGCGGCATCGAGGTCCTGGAGCGCGGCGAGCTGTTCGGCATCTACCCGGAGGGCACGCGCTCTCCCGACGGCCGCCTCTACCGCGGCAAGCCGGGCGGCCTCGCGCGCGTGGCGCTCTCCACCGGCGCCCCCGTCATCCCCGTCGCCATGATCGACACGGAGAAGATCCAGCCGCCCGGCAAGGTGATGCCGAAGCTGATGCGCCCCGGCATCCGCATCGGCAAGCCCCTCGACTTCAGCCGCTACCACGGCATGGAGAGCGACCGCTTCGTACTGAGGGCTGTCACCGACGAGGTGATGTACGAGATCATGAAGCTTTCCGGCCAGGAGTACGTCGACATCTACGCGACCGCCGCGAAGCGGCAGATCGCGGACGCGGAGAAGGCGGCGGAGAAGGCGGCCAAGGCCGAGAAGGCCGAGCGGGAAGCGGCGAAGAAGGCGTCGGAGAAGGCGCTGGAGAAGGAACGGGGCGGCTCGTAGCCGCGTCGTTCCCACAGGTGTGCCGAGGCGGGGGACAGGGGACATGGGGAACACGGTCGGGCGCGATCGGGTCGTGAGAATGTCGGTCGAGCAGCCGCTGTGGCGCGCCCTCGCCGGATACCGCGTGCTGACGCTCGTCTACGCGGCCGGGCTGTTCGCCTCCTCGTACGAGGTGTACGAGCGGCCGTGGATCGGCGTCGCCTACTTCGTGGTCCTCGCCGGGTGGACGCTGGCGACGCTGCCGCAGGTGTCGGGCGCCCGGCGCTGCACCAAGAGGTTCCTCACCGCCGACCTGGCCGTCGCCGTCGTCGGCATCGTGCTCTCGCCGGTCGCCGGGCACGAGCGGGCCCTCACCGGGGGTTCCACGCTGCCGTCGATCTGGACGGCGGGCGCGGTGCTCGCCTGGGCGCTCAAGGGCGGCTGGCGGTGGGCGGCCGGAGCGTCGCTGCTCGTCGGTGTCGCCAACGTGGTGCAGCGCGGCGACATCACCCGCGGCCTGATCCACAGCGTGCTCCTGGTCTGCATCGCCTCCATCGCGATCGGCTACGTCGTCGAGGTGGCCCGCGCCTCCGAGCGCACCCTCGCCCGCGCCCTGGAGATCGAGGCGGCGACGCGGGAGCGGGAGCGCCTCGCCCGCGACATCCACGACAGCGTGCTCCAGGTCCTCGCGATGGTGCAGCGCCGGGGCACCGCCCTGGGCGGCGAGGCGGCCGAGCTGGGCCGCATGGCCGGGGAGCAGGAGGTCGCGCTGCGCACGCTGGTGGCGGGCGGCCTCGCACCGGACTCGCGCGCGGCCGACGCAGCGGCGGGCGACGGGCCCGCGGTCGTCCGCACCGCCGCGGAACTCGCCGGACTCGCCGCGCTCCACGGGGCGGACGACGACCCGGCGGACGGCGCGGGCCCCCGCGACCTGCGCCCCCTGCTCGCCGGGCACGCCGGTGCGCGCGTCACTTTCTCGGAGCCGGGCGCCCCGGTCCCGATGGCTCCCGCCGCCGCGCGCGAACTGGCCGCGGCTGTCAGTGCCGCCCTGGACAATGTGCGTCGGCACGCGGGCGCGGACGCGCACGCGTGGATCCTCGTCGAGGACGAGCCGGACGCGGTGCTCGTGACCGTGCGCGACGACGGGCCGGGCATCCCGGAGGGCCGCCTCGCGCAGGCCGAGGGCGAGGGGCGGATGGGCGTCGCCCTGTCGATCCGCGGCCGGCTGCGCGACCTGGGCGGCACCGCGGAGCTGATCTCGGTCCCCGGCCAGGGCACCGAGGTCGAACTGCGCGTACCGAAGAAGTAGTGGGTGGACCCGCGAGGGTCACGGGGGAAGGCTGGACTGGAGAGATGAGCGCACCGAACGGATCCATCAAGGTCATGGTGGTCGACGACCACCCGATGTGGCGCGACGCCGTCGCCCGCGACCTGGCCGCGGCCGGCTTCGACGTCGTCGCCACCGCCGGGGACGGCGAGCAGGCGGTGCGTCGCGCGCAGGCCGCGGGACCCGACGTCCTCGTCCTGGACCTGAACCTGCCGGCCAAGCCGGGCGTCCAGGTCTGCAAGGAACTCGTCGGGGCCGACCCCCGGCTGCGGGTCCTCGTGCTGTCCGCGAGCGGTGAGCACGCCGACGTGCTGGAAGCGGTGAAGTCCGGCGCCACCGGCTATCTGCTCAAGTCCGCCTCCACGGACGAGCTGATCGACGCGGTCGGGCGCACCGCCGTCGGCGACCCCGTGTTCACCCCGGGCCTCGCCGGCCTCGTCCTCGGCGAGTACCGGCGTCTCGCCTCCGACCCGGCCCCCGCCGGCGACACCGGGGCGGCGAGCGCCCCGCAGCTCACCGACCGGGAGACCGAGGTGCTGCGCCTGGTCGCCAAGGGCCTGAGCTACAAGCAGATCGCCGAACGCCTGGTCATCTCGCACCGCACGGTGCAGAACCACGTGCAGAACACCCTCGGCAAACTCCAGCTCCACAACCGCGTCGAGCTCGTCCGGTACGCCATCGAGCGAGGTCTGGACGACGACTGACCCCGCGCGGGAGAGTGGCCCCCAACCACTCGCCGTGACAAGGGAGTTACGCCATGAGGGTCGGAGTGCTGACCGGAGGCGGTGACTGCCCCGGACTGAACGCGGTCATCCGGGGCATCGTGCGCAAGGGCGTTCAGGAGTACGACTACGAGTTCGTCGGGTTCCGCGACGGCTGGCGCGGCCCCCTGGAGAACGACGCGGTTCCCCTCGACATCCCGGCGGTGCGCGGCATCCTGCCCCGCGGCGGCACCGTGATCGGCTCCTCCCGCACCAACCCCCTCCAGGCGGAGAACGGGATCCGCCGCGTCAAGGAGAACCTCGCCAAGCAGGAGGTCGAGGCGCTCATCGTGATCGGCGGCGAGGACACCCTCGGTGTCGCGGCCCGGCTCGCGGACGAGTACGGGATCAAGGTCGTCGGCGTACCGAAGACCATCGACAACGACCTCTCGGCCACGGACTACACCTTCGGGTTCGACACCGCCGTCGGCATCGCCACCGAGGCCATCGACCGGCTGCACACCACCGCCGAGTCCCACATGCGGGTCCTCGTCGTCGAGGTCATGGGGCGGCACGCGGGCTGGATCGCGCTGCACTCGGGCCTGGCCGGCGGGGCCAACGTCATCCTCATCCCCGAGCAGCGCTTCGACGTCGACCAGGTCTGCGCCTGGGTCACCTCCCGCTTCCGCGCCTCGTACGCGCCGATCGTGGTCGTCGCCGAGGGGGCGATGCCGCGCGACGGCGACATGGTGCTCAAGGACGAGTCCCTGGACTCCTTCGGGCACGTGCGGCTGTCCGGCGTGGGGGAGTGGCTCGCGAAGCAGATCGAGAAGCGTACGGGGAAGGAGGCGCGGACCACCGTCCTCGGGCACGTCCAGCGGGGCGGTACGCCGTCGGCGTTCGACCGGTGGCTGGCCACTCGTTTTGGGCTGCACGCGATCGAGGCGGTGCGGGACGGGGACTTCGGGAAGATGGTGGCGCTGCGGGGGACGGACATCGTGCGCGTGCCCATCGCTGACGCCACGTCTCGGCTGAAGACGGTGGACCCGGCCCTCTACGAAGAGGTGGGCGTCTTCTTCGGCTGAGGCCGCGGGGCTCTGCCCCGGACCCCGCTCCTCAATCGCCGGAGGGGCTTGATTGGCTTACGCTCACCCTCATGGAGATTCTCGCTTTTGGTGTGCAATCCGACGAAAAGCCCCTGATCGAGAAGGCCTTCGAGGGCCACCACGACGTGCGGTGTCTCGATGTCTTCCTCAATGAGGACACCGCCCCGATCGCCGCCGGCTACGAGATCATCTCCACCAGCGTCAACGCCACCCTGAACAACCGCGTGCTCCAGACCCTCGCGGCCGGCGGCACGCAGATGATCGCCCAGCGCTCCACCGGCTTCAACAACATCGACCTCCAGGTCGCCGAGCGGCTCGGCCTGACCGTGTCCCGCGTGTCGTACTACTCGCCGTACTCGGTCGCCGAGTTCGCCTGGACCCTCGCGATGGCCGTCAACCGCCGCGTCGTGCGCGCCAGCACCCGCACCCGCGACTTCGACTTCCGCCTCGACGGGCTGATGGGCCGCGACATGCGGGGCCGCACCGTCGGCGTGCTCGGCACCGGCAAGATCGGCGAGGCCTTCACCCGGATCGCGCACGGCTTCGGGATGAATCTGCTGGGCTGGGACGTCGCGGAGAACCCGGACTGCGTCGCCCTCGGCATGAAGTACGTCGACAAGGAGCAGCTGTTCGCCGAGGCCGACGTGATCAGCCTGCACGTACCGCTGCTGCCCAGCACCGAGCACATCGTGGACGCCGCCGCGCTGCGCGCCATGAAGGACGACGCGATCCTGATCAACTCCAGCCGCGGCGGCCTCGTCGACACCAAGGCCCTTGTCAGCGAGTTGCGCGAGGGCCGCTTCGCCGGGGTCGGCCTCGACGTGTACGAGGCCGAGGCGGGCCTGTTCTTCCTCGACAAGTCCCTCGACATCGTCGAGGACGACACCCTGGCCCGCCTCGTCACGTTCCCGAACGTCCTGGTCACCTCGCACCAGGCGTACTACACCGTGGACGCCGTCGGACAGATCATCGACACCACGGTGCGCAACGTCCTGGACTACCTGGCGGGCCGCCGCTCCGAGAACGTGCTGGTCCCCGCGGCGGCCCCGGCCAGCAGCTGACCCATCAGCTCCCGGACGATCCCGGTGCCGCGCAGCGACAGCACCGACTCGGGGTGGAACTGCACGCCCGCGAACGAGGGCCCGCGCAGCGCGTGCACCTCGCCCGTCGCCCGGTCCCGGCTGATCTCGACGTCGTGCGCCGCCAGCTCGGTGGCCGCCGCGTCGTCGCAGGACGCCACGTAGCTGTTGTAGAAGCCGACCTTCTCGGTCCGCCCGAACACCTCGACGTCGCTCTGCGCGCCCTGGTACGGCACCTCCTTGCGGACGATGTCCAGGCCCAGCTCCGCCGCGATCAGCTCGTGCCCGAGGCAGACGCCGAGCACGCCGTGCCGGTGGGTGCGGATCACGTCGGCGGTCAGGGAGCGCAGGAAACGCATCTTCGGATCGGTGACGTCGGACGGGTCGCCCGGACCGGGGCCGAGGACGACCGGGCCCGCGTGCGCCAGTACCGCCTCGCGCAGCCCCTCCTCGTCGTAGCGCCGCACCGTCACGTCGAGCCCGGTCGAACGCAGCACGTGCGCCAGCATCGCGGTGAAGGTGTCCTCGCCGTCGACGACGAGCGCGTGCCCGGACAGCTCGCCGGTCGTCTCCTGCATCCGCAGCCAGAACGGCGCGAGCGCCGCGCGCCGCCCGTCGAGCGCGGCGCGCACCCGCGGGTCGTCGGCCAGCGCGGGCCGCGCGCTCTCCTCGCGCGGGCGGGCCGGCCGCACCCCGAGCGCGGCCAGCACACCGGCGGCCTTGGCGTGCGTCTCGGCGACCTCGCTCGCCGGGTCGGAGCCGCGCACGAGCGTCGCGCCGACCGGGACGCGCAGCCGCCCGGAGGCGTCGATGTCGGCGGTGCGGATCAGAATGGGGGAGTCGAGCGTCTGCGCCCCGCCGGCGTCCCGCCCGACGAGCGCCAGCGCGCCCGCGTAGTAGCCGCGGCCGCCGACCTCGTGCCGCTCGATGACCCGGCAGGCGTTCTGCACGGGCGAGCCGGTGACGGTCGCCGCGAACATCGTCTCCTTCAGCACCTCGCGCACGTCGAGCGTCGACCTGCCGCGCAGTTCGTACTCGGTGTGCGCGAGATGCGCCATCTCCTTGAGCCGCGGACCGACCACGACGCCGCCCATGTCGCCGACGGTGCACATCATCTTGAGCTCCTCGTCGACGACCATCGACAGCTCCTCGATCTCCTTGCCGTCGGCGAGGAACGCGAGCAGGTCGTCCGGCGTGGGCCCGGCCGCCGGATAGCGGTACGTGCCGCTGATCGGGTTCATGACGACGGTGCCGCCGGACATCCGCACATGCACCTCGGGACTCGCGCCCACCAGCGTCCGGTCCCCGGTGTGCACGACGAACGTCCAGTACGCGCCCCGCTCCCCGTCGAGCAGCCGCCGGAACAGGGCGAGGGCGTCCGCCCGCGAGAATCCCGCGATCTCACCCTCGTACGTCCTGCGGATCACGAAGTTCGCGCCCTCGCCCCGCCCGATCTCCTCGCGCAGCACCCGGTCGACGATGCCGGCGTACGTGGCGTCGTCGACGTCGAAGCCGCCGTCGCGGACCCGCACGTCGTGCCGCGGCAGCTGTTCCAGGGCCTCGGCGAGGGGGAGTTCAGAGCGCTCCTCCGGGGTGAGCACGGCGAGCGGGGTGCCGTCGTCGCGGACGTCGAAGCCGCGCTCGCGGATCTGCCGGAACGGGACGAGGGCGAGCCCCTCGGGGATGTCGGCGAGCCGTTCGTACTCCGCGACCGGGCCGGTCAGGACCTCGACCGTGTCGTGCTCGCGGCCGGGGGTGCGGCGGCGCAGGAGGGCGAAGGGACGGTCGTCGGAGAGCAGTGCGTCCAGCATCAGCGGGGTTCCTTCCAGTGACTGACAGCAGTCGTCGACTTCGGGGAGTCGTTCGGGAGGAACAGCCGGTGTGTCCGTGAAAACACTGAAGGCCGCCCCTCGGGCGGCCTTCGCGGTTTCAGGTACGCGCAGTCAGTGGGCCGCCGGATGTGCGGTCCACCACCAGGTGCGGTGCAGAAGTTGCGCGAACATGGGCGACACCGTACCCGATGCCGGGCGGGGTGGCTCAGACGTGTCACGTCCGTCTCAAAAGATGAGCGGGGGAATGGACGGTCTCCGTGACCCCGTAGTGTTTACCGGGTGACCGTGAACGCTAAGACCAGCGCGAGCGCTGGCAACACCTGGCGAAACCTGCCCGCGGCGCAGCAGCCCGAGTACCCCGATGCCGAGGCTCTGCGCGATGTGATCGCGGACCTCGAGTCGTATCCGCCGCTCGTCTTCGCAGGCGAGTGCGACCAGCTGCGTAACCGCCTGGCGGCCGTCGCCAAGGGAGAGGCGTTCCTGCTCCAGGGCGGCGACTGCGCGGAGGCCTTCGACGCCGTTTCCGCAGATCACATCCGGAACAAGCTGAAGACCCTGCTCCAGATGGGTGCCGTACTCACGTACGCCGCCTCGGTGCCGGTCGTGAAGGTCGGCCGGATCGCCGGTCAGTACTCCAAGCCGCGCTCCAAGCCGACCGAGACCCGCGACGGCGTCACGCTGCCGACCTACCGCGGCGACTCCGTGAACGGCTTCGAGTTCACCGAGAAGGCCCGGATCCCGGACCCGCAGCGGCTGAAGCAGATGTACCACGCGTCCGCTTCGACGCTGAACCTCGTGCGCGCCTTCACCACGGGCGGCTACGCGGACCTGCGCCAGGTGCACGCCTGGAACCAGGACTTCGTGAAGTCGTCCCCGTCGGGCCAGCGCTACGAGAAGCTCGCCCGCGAGATCGACAACGCGCTGAACTTCATGCGCGCCTGCGGCACCGACCCGGCCGAGTTCCAGACGGTCGAGTTCTACGCCTCCCACGAGGCGCTGCTCCTCGACTACGAGTCGGCGCTGACCCGCGTGGACTCGCGTACGGGCAACCTGTACGACGTCTCGGGCCACATGGTCTGGATCGGCGAGCGCACGCGTCAGCTCGACCACGCGCACGTCGAGTTCGCCTCGAAGATCCGCAACCCCATCGGGATCAAGCTCGGCCCGACGACGACGGCCGAGGACGCGCTCCAGTACATCGAGCGTCTCGACCCCGACCGCGAGCCCGGCCGGCTGACCTTCATCGTCCGCATGGGCGCGGACAAGGTCCGCGACAAGCTGCCCGAGCTGGTGGAGAAGGTCACGGCGTCCGGCGCGCAGGTCGCCTGGATCACCGACCCGATGCACGGCAACACCTACGAGGCGGCCTCCGGCCACAAGACGCGCCGCTTCGACGACGTGCTCGACGAGGTCAAGGGCTTCTTCGAGGTCCACAAGGCGCTCGGCACGCACCCGGGCGGCATCCACGTGGAGCTCACCGGTGACGACGTCACCGAGTGCGTGGGCGGCGGCGACGAGATCTTCGTCGACGATCTGCACCAGCGCTACGAGACGGCCTGCGACCCGCGGCTGAACCGCAGCCAGTCGCTCGACCTGGCGTTCCTGGTGGCGGAGATGTACCGCGACCAGTGAGCCCGGCTCACCGTACGTAACGCCGTGGGGCGCGGATCACAGGATCCGCGCCCCACGGCACTTTTGTGCATCCGGTACGGCGGGTAAGGTTAGGTTAGCCTCACCGATAAATCGGGACGGCGCCACTGATGGATCCCGATTCACGCTTGCCGGGGAGGTGACCGCGTGTACGTCTGCAACTGCTTCGGTGTCACCGAGGCGCAGGTCAAGAAGCACGCGGACGACGGTGCCTGCACGCCGCGGCAGATAGCCTCGGCCTGCAAGGCGGGCACGGACTGCGGTTCGTGCGTCCGTCGCATCCAGGCACTGCTCGGCCGGGGCGCGTGCCCCCGCCCGGCGTCGGCTGACCAGGCCGAGTCGGTCGCGGCCCTCGCGCCGCAGCCGGACGTCCCGGCAGCGGACCTCCCGAACGCGGCCTAACTCTCCGGCTGCTCGATGAGCTGCGCGATGTAGAGCGCCTCACCCAGCTTCTCCACCAGCTCCAGCTGCGTGTCCAGGTAGTCGATGTGGTGCTCCTCGTCCTCGAGGATCGACTCAAAAATGTTCGCGGACGTGATGTCGCCCTTCGCGCGCATCACCTCGATACCCCGCCTCAGCCGGTCGATCGCCTCGACCTCGACCTGGCGGTCCGCCTGGAACATCTCGGTGACCGTCTGGCCGACCCGTACATGGAAGAGCCGCTGGTAATTGGGCAGTCCATCCAGGAACAGGATCCGGTCGGTCAGCACCTCCGCGTGCTTCATCTCGTCGAACGACTCGGAGCGCGTGTACTTCGCGAGCTTCGTCCAACCGAAGTTCTCCTGCATCTTCGCGTGCAGGAAGTACTGGTTGATCGCCGTGAGCTCGGCAGTCAGCTGCTCATTGAGAAACTCGATGACCTCGGGGTCGCCCTGCATCGCAGAGGCTCCTTCCAAGCGGTTACTGGGCAGGTTTCGCGCATCCTTGCACCGGCCAGTGAGTGCGTCCAGTAAGTGCATGCTTAGTAGGAGTTGCCCCAATCGGCGCATGCGCCGGCTCCGGCCGGGGTGGGCGTGGTCACGTCCACTGCTCCTGGTCTGTCAGGATGGAGGCATGGGTCATCCGGTGGGTCGCGAGTCTGAGGGAGCAGTGCAGCCGGAGCTTCCACCCGGGCAGCGCCTTCAGCGCGGCTGGCCCGTCACACACTACGGCCCGGTGCCCAAGTTCCGGCCCGAACGCTGGGAGTTCAGGGTCTTCGGCGCGACCGCCGACGGCGAGAAGCACTGCTGGAACCACGAGGAGTTCTCGGCGCTGCCGTACGGGACCGTCGCCGGTGACCTGCACTGCGTCACGAAGTTCAGCATGCTCGGCGCCGAGTGGGGCGGTGTGCGCGCCACCACGGTCCTGGAGCTGGCCCCGCCGGCCCCCGACGTCACCCATGTGATGGTGTGGGCCGAGTACGGATTCTCGTCCAACCTCCGGCTGGCCGACTTCGCCTCCGAGCGGACCATCTTCGCCACGCACAAGGACGGCGAACTGCTCACCGCGGAGCACGGTTTCCCGCTGCGTCTCGTCGTGCCGCACCTGTACGCCTGGAAGGGCCCGAAGTGGGTGCGCGGCGTGGAGTACATGACGGCGGACCGGCGCGGCTTCTGGGAGGAGCGCGGGTACCACAACGTGGGCGACCCGTGGCGCGAGCAGCGGTACTCGTACCAGGAGGAGCCCGGCGAGGGCCCCGAGCTCTGAAGCGGGTCCTTCAGGGGCGCAGTTCCTTGAGGCGTGCCACGTCCGCCGCGTGCCCCTCCTTGCCGCCGGGCGTCTCGATGACGAGGGGCACGTTCTCGGTCGCGGGGTGGGACATCAGCTCGCGGAACGGGTCCTCGCCGATGTGACCGGAGCCGATGTTCTCGTGCCGGTCCTTGTGGGCGCCGACGACGTCCTTGGAGTCGTTGGCGTGGATCAGCTTGAGGCGGCCCTCGCCGACCGTGTCGACGAGCAGGTCGAGGGTCTGCTTCATGCCGGCCGGGCCCGTGAGGTCGTGGCCCGCCGCGAAGATGTGGCAGGTGTCGAGGCAGACGCCGAGCTTGGGGTGGCGGTCCAGGGCGTCGAAGTACGGGCCGAAGTCCCAGGTGCGCGAGCACAGCGAGGCGCCCTGGCCCGCGGTCGACTCCAGCAGCAGGAACGGGTCGTCGTCGTGGGTCAGCTCGTCGAGCAGCGGCAGCATCCGCTCCCGGACCTGCGCGAGGGCGACCTCGCGCGGGCGCCCGCCGGTCGCGGAACCGGTGTGCACGACGACGCCGAGTGCGCCGATCGCGCGGGCCCGGCGCAGCGAGTGGCGCAGGGAGTCCACGGACTTGTCGACGGTCGCCTCGGTGCGCGAACCGAAGTTGATCAGGTACGGGGCGTGCACGTACGCCGGGATGCCCGCGGCGGCGCACTGCGCGCGGAAGTCCTCGTCCTGCTGGGGGTTTCCGGCCGGAGTGGCCCAGCCGCGGGGATTGGCCACGAAGACCTGCACGGCCTCGGCCTCCAGCTCACGGGCATACCCCAGCCCCACGGAGGCAAGGCCCCCGGCCACGGGCACGTGCCCGCCGATCGGATTACGCATACCGCTGTTCACGGCCCAAGCGTGCCACGCACCCAAGCTCCCACAGCCGCCGGGTACGCCGCCCCCTCCAGCCCTTCCGCCGCCCGGACAGCGTGGACCGGGCCCACATCAGCCCCTCCGTCGTCCGGGAGAGGTGGACCGGGCCCACATCAGCCCCTCCGGCGATTGAGGAGCGGGGTCCGGGGCGGAGCCCCGTGGCCGCAACCCCGGCGCCGGGGACACGCATCCCGCACCTCACCGAATGGTGATCGTGACGGCCGACCCCTTGGGCGCCTCGTCACCGCCCTCCACCGACTGCTCCTTCACGGTGTCCCCGAACAACCCCAGCAACCCCCGGCTCTCCCGCACCTCGAACCCCGCCCCGCTGAGCCGCGCCTTCGCCTCGTCGACCTTCATCCCCGTCACATCGGGGACCTCGACCATCACCGGCCCCTTGGAGATCGTCAGCGTCACCGTCCCGCCCTCGGCGACCTGCTTGCCTTCTTCGGGGGACTGCCGCGCGACATCGCCCTTGTCCTCGTCCGAGTGCACCCGCTCCGTGGCGATCTCGGCCTTCAGCCCCGCCTCCTCCAGCTCGGCGACGGCATCCTGCTCGGACTCGCCCGTGACGTCGGGCACGTCGACGGGCGCCCCCTTGGAGACGACCAGAGCGACGGCGGACCCGCCCTTGCGGGAGGCCCCCGCGCCGGGGTCGGTACTGATCACCGAGCCCTTGGTGACCTCCTCGCTGAACTCCTTGGTGGTCATGCCCGGTTCGAGCCCCCGCTTCTTGAGCTCGCTCTTCGCCGCGTCGAGCGGGGTGCCCTTGAGGTCCGGGACCTTCACGATCTGCGGCCCCTTGGACACGGTCAGGTCCACCGACCCGCCGTTGCGGATCCGCTCGCCCGACTTGGGGCCACTGGCC
The DNA here is from genome assembly GCF_054724165.1 of Streptomyces sp. BYX5S. Taxonomy (NCBI): domain Bacteria; kingdom Bacillati; phylum Actinomycetota; class Actinomycetes; order Kitasatosporales; family Streptomycetaceae; genus Streptomyces; species Streptomyces sp. BYX5S. Next base: position 1,711,353 of record NZ_CM138829.1, read on the forward strand.
ATGACGGTGCCGCGCTTGTACGTGTCGCTGAACTCGCCGCTGACCTTGCCGGTCTCCAGGCCCGCCGCGTCCAGCCGCTTCTCGGCCTGCGTCCGCGTCTGGTTGAGGACGGACGGGACGTTCGTGAACTGCCCCGAGTTGATGTACCAGACGCCCGTCCCGAGACCGAGGACGAGCAGGACCGCCGCGACGATCGCGACGGTGCGACGCTGCGGGCCGCGCGGCCCGCGCTCCGGCCGGGGACCGGCGCCGGGCGCGGTGGGCGGCATCGGCGGCGGCATCTCCAGCCGGCTGGTGCGGTTGAGCTGCGCCTGCTCCGCGGCGTCCGTGGGCAGCGGCAGCTGCACGGCCGTGCCCAGCGCACGCGGGATCACGCTCGTACGGTCGTCCGCCCCCACGTACGACGCCTCGTGCGCCTGCGGCGGCACCGCGTCCAGCTGCGCGTCGGTGAGCGTCGACCGGGCGTCCCTGGCCTGCGCGAGCAGCGCCACCGCGTCGTACGGGCGGACCTGAGGGGTGCGCGCCGTCGCCGACGCGACCAGTTCGTCGAGCTCGAAGGGGAGCCCGGGGACCTGCGCGGAGGGCGGGGGCACGTCCTCGTGGAGGTGCTTGTAGAGGATCTGGGCCGGGGACTCGCCCGCGTGCGGCTTGCTCCCGGTGAGCATCTCGTAGAGCACGACCCCGCACGCGTAGACGTCCACGCTCGGTGTCGCCGTACCGTTCTCGATCTGCTCGGGGGCCAGGTACGAGACCGTGCCGAGGACCGCACCCGTGGTGTTCGTGACCGTGTCCACCGCGCGGACCAGGCCGAAGTCCGCCACCTTGACCCGGCCGTCGTCCCCTATCAGGACGTTCTCCGGCTTCATGTCGCGGTGCACGAAGCCCGCGCGGTGGGCGGCGCCGAGGGCGGCGAGGACCGGCTCCAGGATGTCGAGGGCCGCGCGCGGCTGGAGCGCGCCCCGGTCGCGCAGCACGTCACGCAGCGTGCAGCCGGCGACGTACTCCATCGCCAGGTACACGTACGCGCCGTCGGTGCCCTGGTCGAAGACGCCGACCACGTTGGGATGCGAGAGGCGGGCCACGGACTTGGCCTCGCGGATGAAACGGTCCACGAACGAGGCGTCCGCGGCCAGCGACGGATGCATCACCTTGAGCGCGAGCACGCGGTCGAGGCGGGTGTCCACGGCCCGGTAGACCGTGGCCATCCCACCGACCGCGATGCGTGCGTCGATGCGGTACCGGCCGTCGAGCACGTGCCCGAGCAGCGGGTCCTGAAGCGTCGTGTCCACGCAGGTGAGTCTACGAGGAGTGACTGACAGCGAGTTCCGGTGCGGCGAGGTCGCAGCCGTACTGCAGCAGAGCTGTGACGCCCTCAAGCCTCGCCGGCGGTCTCCCTCAAGCCTCGCCGGCGATTGAGGCGCGGGGTCCGGGGCGGAGCCCCGCAACCGTCACCGGGCGCGGCTCACCGGAACGCGGGCCGCTCCGGATCCAGGCGGGCCCGCCCCTGCGTGGGCGAGGACGCCTCCGCGAAATGCCGCTTGGGGATGCGCCCGGCGCGGTGCGCGAGCCGCCCCGCCTCCACCGCGTGCCGCATCCCCTCCGCCATCAGCACCGGCTCCTGCGCGCGGGTCACCGCCGAGGCGAGCATCACACCCGCGCAGCCGAGTTCCATGGCGAGCGTCACATCGGAGGCCGTGCCCGCGCCCGCGTCCAGGATCACCGGCACGCGCGCGTGCTCGGTGATCAGCTGGAAGTTGTGCGGGTTGCGGATGCCGAGCCCGGAACCGATGGGGGAGCCGAGCGGCATGATCGCCGCACAGCCCACGTCCTCCAGCTTGCGTGCCAGGACCGGGTCGTCGTTCGTGTACGGCAGGACGGTGAAACCGTCGTCCACCAGGGTCTCCGCCGCGTCGAGCAGCTCGATGGGATCGGGCAGCAGGGTGCGCTCGTCGGCGATCACCTCCAGCTTCACGAGGTCCGTACCGAGCGCCTCGCGCGCGAGGCGGGCCGTCAGGACGGCCTCTCCCGCGGTGAAGCAGCCGGCCGTGTTCGGCAGCACACGGATGTTCAGCTTCTCCAGGACGGTGAGCACCGAGCCGTGCACGCTCGCGTCCACGCGGCGCATCGCCACCGTGGTCAGTTCGGTGCCGGAGGCCACCAGGGCGCGCTCCAGCACGTCGAGGCTCGGCGCCCCTCCCGTGCCCATGATCAGGCGGGAGGAGTACGCGTCGCCCCCGAGGACGAAAGTGTCGTCGGCCATGGCGGTTCAGCCTCCTTGGACGGCCGTGAGCACCTCGACGCGGTCTCCGTCGGAGAGCGCCGTGGCGGGCCATTGGGTGCGGGGGACGACGGTCTCGTTGAGGGCGGCGGCGACGCCCCTGGGGGCCGTCGTGAGCGTGGTGACCAGGAGGTCGAGCGTGGTGCCCGTGGCCACGGTGCGCGGCTCGCCGTTGACGTAGACGTTCATGCGGGCTGCTCCACGGGGACGGTGCCGGCGGCGCTGAACCGTTTCGGTGTGAACGGGCGCGCCTCTTCGGGGAGTTCACCGGTGGTCAGGACGTGCGCCATGGCGTCGCCGGTGACCGGCGTCAGCAGTACGCCGTTGCGGTAGTGGCCGGTCGCCAGGAGGAGGCCGGGCAGCGCCGTCGGGCCGAGGAGCGGCGCGTTGTCGGGGGAACCGGGGCGCAGCCCCGCGCGGGTCTCGGTCAGCGGGAGTTCCGTGATGCCGGGGACGAGTTCGTGGGCGTCCCGCAGGAGTTCGTAGACGCCTCCCGCGGTGACCGTGGTGTCCCAGCCCAACTCCTCGCTGGTCGCGCCCACGACGAGTTCGCCGTTGACCCGCGGCACCAGGTAGAGGTTGCCGCCGCGGACGACCGCGCGGACCGTGCGGCTGAGGAACGGCGCGTACCGCTTGGGCACCGTCAGCCGCAGCACCTGGCCCTTGACGGGGCGCACCGGCGGCAGCACCGCGTCGGGCACGCCGCTGAGCTGCCCGCTGCGGCTGCCCGCCGCGAGCACGACCTGGCCGGCCGCGACCTCGGTGCCGTCGCCGAGGACCGCGCCGCGCGCCCGTTCGCGTACGACACGCAGGCGTTCGGCCCACGAACGGTGGAAGGTCACGTCGGCGCGCTCGCAGGCCGTCACGAGGGCGCTCGCGAGCCTTCTCGGGTCGATCTGGTGGTCCCCGTCGACCCGCAGGCCCCCGCGTACGCCCGGAGCGAGTATCGGCTCCAGGCGGCGGCAGTCGCGGCCCGACAGCCACTCGGAGTCGAGCCCCGACTTCGTTTGCAGCGCGTGCAGTTCACGCAGGTGCGCCCGGTCGTCCGCGTCGAGCGCGACCGCGAGCGTGCCGCACGCGCGGTAGCCGAGGTCCTGCCCCGTGGCCTCGGACAGCTCGGCCGCGAAGTCCGGATAGCGCCGCGCGGACGCGAGGTTCAGGCCGAGCAACGTCTGCTCGCCGTGGTGGAGTTCGGTGACGGCGGCCAGCATTCCGGCCGCCACCTGGGCGGCCCCGCCGCCCGGCTCGGGGTCCGCGACCGCGACGGTCAGGCCGCGCTGCGCGGCCCGCCAGGCGGTGACCAGACCGATGATGCCGCCCCCGACGACGAGGACGTCGCAGGTGTGCGAATGAACGGATGGCGTCGACGACATGGGCGTCAAGCCCCTCCCTTCGCCGGTATGACCCGGATCAGGTTCGTACGGTCGAAGGCCGCTCCAGCCTCCCTCTCAGCCCGCTGCGTACGGGCTCCCGCGAGTGCTCTACGTTGGCCACCCTAGCCGTTCACCAGCACCTCCAGTAAGGGAGTCCCAGACCGTGGCACGTTCCCTCGACGGACTCGTCCTGTCGCCCGTCGCCGACCAGGCCCCGGGCCAGGTGGGTGTGCGCACCTGCTTCGCGTACCGGGAGGAGGACGGCCGTGTCTCCGCCGCCTACGAGGGCGGCGACGTCGTGGAGGGGCACCTCGTGGGGACGCGCTCCGGCGACCGCCTCGACTTCCGCTACGTCCAGTTGAAGACCGACGGAACCACGTCGTCGGGGCACTGCGTCTCGACCGTGTCCGAGCTCCCGGACGGCCGGGTGCGCCTCGACGAGACCTGGGAGTGGGAGTCGCAGGAGGGCAGCGGCACCAGCGTGGTCGAGGAGCTCGCTCGCTAAACCGCCGGGACGTGTGCCCGCTAAACCGCCGGGACGTGTGCAGGACGTCACGGCGCCGGAGTGGCCCGCACCGCTGACCGACACAAGATCAGGTGCCTAAGGTGATCCCGTGAGTGAGCAGCGGAGCGGGAGCGGAACGCCTTCGGGGCAGCGGAACGTCGTCATCGTGGGCGCGGGGATGGCCGGTGTGCAGACCGCCGTGGCGCTGCGCGAACACGGGTTCACCGGCTCGGTGACGCTGCTCGGCGCCGAACCCCACCAGCCGTACGACCGGCCGCCGCTCTCCAAGGCAGTGCTGCTCGGCAAGGCCGAGGGCTCGGCCTTCGACGTGGACTTCGAGGCGCTCGGCGTCTCCCTGGAGCTGGGCCGCGAGGTGACCGGGCTGCGCCCCGGCGACCACGAGCTGGACACCGCCGAGGGCCCCGTCCCGTACGACGTACTGGTCGTCGCGACCGGCGCCGAGCCGGTCCGGCTGCCGGGCACCCAGGACCTGCCCGGGGTGCACCTGCTGCGCACCCTCGACGACGCCGAGCGGCTGCGGCCCGTCCTCGCCGAGCAGCACGACGTGGTGGTCGTGGGAGCCGGGTGGATCGGCGCCGAGTTCGCCACCGCGGCCCGTGAGGCCGGGTGCCGCGTCACCGTCGTGGAGGCGGCCGGGCGGCCGCTGGCCGGGGCGCTGCCCGCGGAGATCGCCGCGCCCATGGCGTCCTGGTACGCGGACGCCGGAGCGACCCTGCGCACGCACGCGCGCGTGGAGCGCGTCGAGCCGGGCGTCGTGGTCCTCGACGACGGCACGCGGCTGCCCGCGGGCGCCGTCGTCGTCGGCATCGGCGCCCGCCCCGCCACCCGCTGGCTGGCCGGCTCCGGCATCGAGCTGGGCGCCCACCGCGAGGTGCTGGCGGACGCGGGGCTGCGCACGTCCGACCCCGACGTGTACGCGGTGGGGGACTGCTCCTCGTTCCCCTCGGCGCGCTACGGGGAGCGCCTGATGGTCCACCACTGGGACAACGCGCTCCAGGGGCCGCGCACGGTGGCGGCGAACATCGTGGGCCTCACCCCCACGACGTACGACCCGGTGCCCTACTTCTGGTCCGAGCAGTTCGGCCGCTTCGTGCAGTACGCGGGGCACCACGAGGGCGCCGACGCGGCCGTGTGGCGGGGCGACCCCGCCGGGGCCGCCTGGTCGGTGTGCTGGCTGCGCGAGGGGGCCCTGGTGGCCGTCCTCGCCGTCGGCAAGCCGCGTGACCTGGCGCAGGGCCGCAAGCTCATCATCTCGGGGGCCCGCCTCGACCCGGAGCTCCTCGCGGACCCGGCCCGCCCGCTGAAGTCCGCCGTCGCCTGACGCGGGGCGGCGGCCGCGGGCCGTGACAGAAGGGGGCGAAACGGGAGGAGTGTGCCCCGTACGTACCGGCTCGGCTTCCGACTGTCAGTCCGGGATGGCACGCTTGTCCCGTGACCGAGATTGACGCAAAGATCGATGCTCTTGTCCCCGCCTGGCTCAACCTCCCCGACATCGCCGAAAAGCTCGATGTCGAGGTGACGCGTGTGCGCCAGCTGGTCAAGGAAGGCCAGCTGATCGCCGTGCGTCGCGGTGAGAACAGGGCACTGCACGTGCCCGCCGCCTTCATCGACGGCGACAAGATCGTCAAGGGGCTCGTCGGCCTCCTGACGGTCCTGCGGGACGACGGCTTCACCGACGAAGAGATGCTCGAGTGGCTCTTCACCCCCGACCCGAGCCTGCCGGGCACGCCCGCGCAGGCACTGAGCGAGAATCGCGGCACGGAGGTGAAGCGCCGCGCCCAGGCGCTCGCCGTCTGACCTGACAACCGTCCGGCGTGCGCACCGCGATCCTCGCGGTGCGCACGCCACCGACACCGCACCACCCACGGGGGGACCTTCATGGCGCGATCCACGCGTGCGCTGCTCGCCGATGCCCGGCTGTACCTGTGCACCGACGCGCGCAGACGCCAGGGCGACCTGCCGGAGTTCCTCGACGCGGTGCTCGCCGGCGGTGTCGACATCGTGCAGCTGCGCGACAAGGGCATGGAGGCCGGCGGGGAGCTGGAGCACCTGGAGGTGTTCGCCGAGGCGGCCCGCCGCCACGGCAAGCTGTTCGCGGTGAACGACCGGGCGGACGTCGCCCACGCGATCCGCTCCGACGTGCTGCACCTGGGCCAGGGCGACCTGCCGGTCCCCGCGGCCCGCGCGATCCTCGGCGAGGACGTGCTCATCGGCCGCTCCACGCACGCCGAGGAGGAGGCCGCCGCGGCCGCCGTCCAGGAGGGCGTGGACTACTTCTGCACGGGCCCGTGCTGGCCGACGCCGACCAAGCCCGGCCGGCACGCCCCGGGCCTCGACCTGGTGCGTCACACGGCGGGCCTGAACACGGACCGGCCGTGGTTCGCGATCGGCGGCATCGACCTCACGAACCTGGACGAGGTCCTGGAGGCCGGCGCCCGCAGAGCCGTCGTCGTGCGCGCCATCACGGAGGCCGACGATCCGGGCGCCGCGGCGGCCGAGTTCGCGAAGCGCCTGCGCTCCGCCTGACCTCCCACAGGGCCTTTGGCGGGCCTGTCCGCAGGGTGGACGGGGATTAGGGCCTTTCGATATCCGTCAGTAACCTGCCCGTATGGCCCTAGGTACCGCTTCCACCAGGACTGATCGCGCCCGCACCGTGCGTGACATGCTCGCGCCCGGCAAGGCGACGTACTCGTTCGAGTTCTCCGCGCCGAAGACGGCGAAGGGCGAGCGCAACCTGTGGAACGCGCTGCGCAGGGTCGAGGCCGTCTCGCCCGACTTCGTCTCCGTGACGTACGGCGCGGGCGGCTCCACGCGCGCGGGCACCGTCAAGGAGACGCAGCAGATCGTCGCCGACACGACGCTGACGCCCGTGGCGCACATCACCGCCGTCGAGCACTCGGTCGCCGAACTGCGCAACATCATCGGCCAGTACGCCGACGCCGGGATCCGGAACATGCTCGCGGTGCGCGGCGACCCGCCCGGCGACCCCATGGGCGACTGGATCTCGCACCCCGAGGGCCTCACGTACGCGGCCGAACTCGTGGAACTGATCAAGGAGTCGGGGGACTTCTGCGTCGGCGTCGCGGCGTTCCCCGCGATGCATCCGCGCTCGCCCGACTGGGACTCCGACGTGCGGCATTTCGTCGACAAGTGCCGCGCGGGCGCCGACTACGCGATCACGCAGATGTTCTTCTACCCGGAGGAGTACCTGCGGCTGCGCGACAAGGTCGCCGCGGCTGGCTGCGAGACGCCGATCATCCCCGAGTGCATGCCGGTGACGAGCGTGCGCATGCTCGAACGCCTGCCCAAGTTGAGCAATGCCGACTTCCCTCCGGCGTTGAAAGAGCGAATCCTCACAGCAAAAGACGATCCAGCCGCTGTACGCTCCATTGGCATCGAGTTCGCTACGGAGTTTTGCGCCAAGCTGCTTGACGAGGGAGTGCCGGGTCTGCACTTCATTACGCTCAACAACTCCACTGCGACGCTGGAGATCTACGAGAACCTGGGCCTGCACGACGAGCGGGGCTGACTTCGCCGTACCCAGAAGGGCTACGGCCGTACGAGAGGGGCGTACATGGGCTGGGCGGTCCTCTATGTCGCGTTCGGACTGGTGGCACTGTGGCTCCTCGGTGAGGTCCTGCTGCAGTACAAGGCACGGCTGCGCTGGCGGCTGCTCGCCTTCGGCGGCTTCCTCGGAGTCGTCATCGGTGTCCTGCTCCCCTCGGTGTACGTCATCGGGGCCGGCGCCATCGCCTTCGCGATCGGCCAGACGTACGTCACGCTGTCGTTCCGCCGCGGGTTCGCCGCGGGCTGGGCGCTGAAGGGCATGCCGAGCGTCCCCGGTGTCGGGGGCGGCAAGCGGCGCCCCGAGGAAGAACTCCACCAGGACCCGACGCTCCAGGTCTCGGACCTGGAGTACGAGCCGGTCCAGCAGGAGTACGCGCCGGTTCCGGAGCCGGCGGCCGAGTCGACCGCGGTCTACGCGCCGCAGCCGATGCCCGACGACACCAACCAGTACGGCGTCTACCAGGACTCGGCGTACGCCCAGGGGGCGCACGGGACGCAGGAGTACGCCTCCTACGACACCGGGTCCTACGGCTACGACCAGCAGAGCTACGGCTACGACCCGGCTCAGCAGCCGTACGCCGCCCCGTACTCGGACCCGTACATCGGGGCGCAGACCTACCCGGAGCAGCCCCAGTACGGCGACCCGTACGCCACGGGACAGGGTTACGCCGACCCGTACGCGACGGGGCAGGGCTACGGCGGGGAGACGCCTCCCGGCGGCGTCTGGGTGCCGCAGCAGCGCAACGGCGACGAGCAGCAGCAGACGTACGGCGGTGAACTGCCGCCGGAGCAGGCGTACCCGGCGTACCCGCAGCACGACCCGAACACCGGGTACGACACCGGGTACAACGAGCAGCAGTACCGCTACTGAGCAGATGAGCCGACGGGCGCCCGCGGGCGCCCGTCCGCGGTTCACTGCGAGCCGCGGAACTCCGGGCCCTCCACGATCAGGCCCGCCACCAGCGCGCCCGACATGCCCGCGTGCGGCAGCCCGCCGCCCGGGTGGGACCAGCCGCCCACGGTCGAAAGGCCCGGCAGGGACGTCGTGTTCGCCGCGTGCAGCAGCTCGCCCCGGGCCGCCGCCAGCGCGGGCGCGGGCACGGCGCCGCCCTCCGCCCCGGTGGCCTCGGCGATGTCCTGGGCCGTGCGCGCCTCGTGCCACAGCAGCCGCTCGCGCAGCCCCGGCACGGCCGGTTCGGCCGCCGCGAGGATCCGCTCCACGTCGGCCTCGTCCCCGCGCGCGTGGGCCGGCACCGTCACCGTGAGGGTCACCGCCTCGTGCCCGGCGTCCGGCACCCCGGCCGGGTCTCCGGTGCGCAGCACCGCCACCGTCGGCCTGCGCGGCGCCGCGCCGCCGTCGAAGATCCACGCCAACTCGGCGTCCCGGTCCGCCGCGTGCACGACCGCCCGGTGCGGGGTGCCCTCGGGCCGGGCCCCGCGCAGCGCGAGGTGCACGGTCAGCCGGCTGGGCCACGCCGACTCGCGCTGGCCCGGCCCGCCGTCGCGCACGGCCCGGCCCGGCAGCAGTGCGCCGAGGACGCCCGGGGCGACGCCGGCCACCACGAACTCGGCGTCCTCCACGTGGCCGTCGGCCAGCTCGACGCCCGCCGCGCGGCCGTCCTTCTCGACGATCCGCGTGACGGCCGAGCCGAATCTGAACTCGACCTTCCGCTTCAGGCAGCGCGCGTGCACGGCGTCCGCGAGCGCCCGCATCCCGCCGGTCACCGCCCAGGTACCGAAGGTCTGCTCCATGTAGGGCAGCACGGCCGCACTCGCCGGAGCCGTCCGGGGATCGAGCCCGTACGCCAGCGCGTACTGCTCGAGGAGCGCCACCAGGCGCGGCTCCGCGCCCAGTTCGAGTGCGCCGATCGCGGCGAGCGTCGTCGCCGCGCGGTCCTTGCGCAGGATGCGCTTGTGCACGACCGCGGGGTAGGGCTCGCGGTCGGCCAGCACCTGCCAGTTCGGCCACAGCGGCTCTTCCAGCAGGGGGCGCCGCGAGCGGTCCCAGGCCTCCCGCGCGCGGTTCATGAACGCCGACCAGCGCTCGCCCGCACCCGCGCCGACCGCCGCGTCCAGGGCCTCGGCGACGCCGCCCCGCCGTGCGTTCGGCAGATCCACCGTCGTGCCGTCCGCGAAGACGTGCCGCACGGCGGGCTCGACCTGGGTGAGGCCGACGAGGTCCTCCAGCTGCTCCTTGCCCGTCTTGACGAACAAGTCCCGGTAGACCGCGGGCAGATGGAGCAGCCCCGGGCCCGAGTCGAACGCGAAGCCGTCGCGCTCGATGCTGCCCACTGCCCCGCCGTAGGTCGACGCGCGCTCGAAGACCACCGGTCGGTGGCCCGCGACGGCCAGCCGAGCGGCGGCCGCCATGGCGCCCATCCCCGCGCCGATCACCGCAATTCGTGCCATGCCAGGGACCTTATCCGCCACCACTGACAACACCGCCGCCAGGTCGCGGGGGAGCGGCGGGCCGCTGAGTGCGGGCACCGAGTCGCCCTGGGTCTGAGCGCGCACGTCTGAGTATCCGTACCTAGTCAGCGAGATGAGTAGGTACGCGGATGGGGTCCGACCTGCGCGGACGGGAGAGTGGAGACCACGGAGAGGGGCACGGATGCGGCACCGCCGACACGGGGCGGCGGAACGGATCGAGTGCCTCTTGCCGCTCCTCTCGCCCGCCAGGGCGGGAGTGAGCACGGGGGACCCTGGGGGCGACCGCACGGGGGTCCAACGGGGGAAAACGGGGGATCCACGGGGGATGCGCCGGTCCGGTGAGGCCTGAGTTCGACCACAGGCCCTGCCGGACCGGCGCTCCGTTCGTGCCGGTGCCGCGCCCCTCAGGCCGTGCCGGTCAGCGGCTGCCCGCCGCCCACCCGCCCCTGGAGCAGCAGCGACAGCGCGCCGTGCACGTCGTCCAGGGAGCGCTCCGGCTGGAACGCCTGCCAGTCCAGAGCGGCCACCAGGACCATGCCCACGAGCGCCGCGGCCGTGAGCGGCACGTCGATCTCCTCGCTCAGCTCACCGCTGGCCACGGCCGCCCGCAGCACGCCCTCGACCACCGCCACCGCCTCCTGGCGCACCACGGCGAGCGTGGACTGCCAGGCGCGGTTCGTGCGCCACAGTTCGGCGACGTACAGCTGGGTGAAGGCCGGGTACTCGTCGATGAACACGAGACCCGCGCGGATCATCGCGTCCAGGGCGTCGACCTTGCTGCCGCCGTTCTCGTCCGCTTTCTGTGCCGCCTCCCGAAGGGAGGCGGTGAGGAGCCCGACGCCGTGCCGCAGCAGCTCCTCGAAGAGGACCGACTTGCTGGCGAAGTTGTAGTAGACCGTGCCCTTCGCGACCCCGGCCCGCTCGGCGATCTCGTCGACCGTCGTGGCCGAGAAGCCCTGCTCCGCGATGAGCGTGACCGCGGCTTCGTAGAGCTTCTGCCGCGTGGCCTGACGCCGTGTGCTGCTTTCCATGCCCCTGATTCTCACAGGAGCCGCCGTGGGCGCGCTCACAGGCTCAGCTCGGGGTGCAGCCGGTCCAGCGTCCACACCTGCTTGCGCCGGGCCGTCCACGCGGTCAGGGCGAGCGCGCCGACGGTGAACGCGGTGAGCACCACGCACGCCTGCCACACGGGGCCGAGTCCACCGCCGGAGATCAGCCGCCGCAGGGCCTCCACGACGTAGCTCATCGGCAGGAACGGGTGCAGCGCGTTGAAGAAGCCCGGACTCGTCTGCACGGGATACGTGCCGCCCGCCGACGTCAGCTGAAGCATCAGGAAGGCGAGCACCAGGATGCGGCCCGCCGCCCCGAAGCGCGCGTTCAGCCACTGCACGATGGCCGCGAAGCACGCCGTGACCAGGCACAGGAAGCCGACCGTGCCCGCCGCGCGCAGCATCTCCAGACCGAGGGCCCAGTGCAGTACGGACATCAGGGCCGCCACCTGGAGCAGGCCCAGTGCCGCCACGGGCAGCCAGCCCGCGAACGCGACCCGCCAGGCGGAGGAGCCGACCGCGAGGGCGCGCCGGTTCAGCGGCTGGATCAGCATGTAGGCGACCATCGCGCCCACCCACAGGGAGAGCGGGATGAAGTACGGGGCGAAACCCGTGCCGTAGTTGGGCGCCTTGTGCAGCGACTGGGAGGCCAGCTGGACCGGGTCGGCCATGACCTCGGTGCGCTGGTCGCGGTCCTTCTTGTCGTAGTCGGGGATCTTCCGCACGCCGTCGTGCAGACCGCCGGCGAGCTCGCCCGAGCCGTCGGCGAGCTTGAACATGCCGCCGTTCAGGTCGACGGCGCCGGTCTCCAGCCTGCCGACGCCGCTGTCGAGTTCGACCGAGCCGGTGTGCGCCGTGCCGAGGCCCGTGTGCAGCTGCGCGGCGCCCGCGGCGACCCGGCCGGCCCCGTCGTTCAGCTGGTTGATGCGGGCGACCGCGCTGTCGAGGTCCTGGTCGAGCGTCGGGGCGTTCTTGGCGAGGGCCTCGGACTGCTCCTGGAGCGTCGCCAGGTGGCTGTCCATCCGTGCCAGGTTCCCGTGCTCGTCCTGGATGAGCGTGTTCAGGTCGTCGGAGATCGTGGCGACGTCGTGCGCCGCGGTCCTCGCCTTCTTCAGGTCGGGGCAGGCCGGGTCGTCGAGGACCGCGTTCGCGCAGCGCCTTTCGTAGATCGCGTCCAGGGCGTCCGATCCCGCGTGCGCGCCCGTGCGCGCGGCAGGGGCGATCTTCACGAGGTCGTCCAGGTTGTGCCGCACGCCCCGGGCGGAGTCGGCGACGAGCCGCGCCGTGTCGGCGATCGCCTTCTTGTTGCCCTTCAGGAAGGGGCGCACCTTGTCGGCCGCGCCGTTGACCTTGTCGGCGAGCACCTGCGTGCCGTCGGCGACCTGCCGGGAACCGGACTCCAGGTCGCCCGCCCCGGTGGTGAGCTTCGTCAGCCCGCTCTCCAGGTCGCCGCTGCCCTTCTTGGCGTCCTTCAGGCCGTCGGCCAGATCCTTGGAGCCCTGCTTGGCCTTCCCGATGCCGCCTTCGAGATCGTCGGCGCCCCTGGCGGCCTTCTTGGTCGCGTCGTGGATGTCGGAGAACGACACGAAGATCTTGTCGAGGAACGAGCGCGACGCGTTGCTGGACGCCGCGGAGCGCACCTCGGAGAACACCGTCCGGGAGATCTGCCCGACGATGTAGTTGTTGGCGTCGTTCGTGCGCACCTGAAGGGCGCCGGTCTCGGGGGAGTCGCCCGAACTGGACGCGATGCGCTCGCTGAAGTCCTTCGGCATGGTCAGCGACAGGTAGTACGTGCCGTCCTCCACGCCCTGCTTCGCCTGCGCGGAGCTGACCTCGTGCCACTGGAAGGTGTCGCTGTCGTACAGGCCCTCGGTGATGTCGTCGCCCGCGGTGATCTTCTGGCCCGCGGCCTTCGCGCCCTTGTCCTCGTTGACGAGCGCCACCGGGATCTTGTCGAGCTTTCCGTACGGGTCCCAGAAGGACCACAGGTACAGCGCCCCGTAGAGCAGCGGCAGCAGCAGGAGCGCGACGAGTGCCGCGCGCGGCAGCTTTCCCCTGCCGAAGCGCCTGAGTTCAAGCGCGGCGAGCTTCGGCGAGCGCATCGGCCGTCTCCTTCGCGGTGTCGTTCGTGGTCTTGTCCGGGGCGGTCGACACGACGACCGCTCCTTCGGGGGCCTCGCTGCACACGGCGACGACCGTGGTGCCCGCGTCGGCGACGGACCGCAACTGGTCCCAGATCTCCGCCCGTTCGGCGTCCGCGAGCTTCAGGTCGGTGTCGTCGACGCCGATCAGGCGCGGGCGGCCGATGAGGGCGAGCGCCAGGGACAGGCGCAGCGCCTCCAGCCGTTCGAGGTCGCGCACGGAGGTGCGCGAGCCCTTCGGCAGCGTCTCGGTGTCGAGTCCGGCGCCGGCGAGCGCGGCGTCGATGCGCAGGCTCGCCTCGGCCCGCCGCTCGGCGGGGGTGCGCAGCAGACCGCGCAGCGTTCCGTCGAACCGCCGTTGCAGCAGCGCGTGCTCCCGCAGGTGCTCGGCCACGGTCAGGGCGGGGTCCAGCTCCGTCACGCCGGGCACGTGCGCGAGCGCGCTCGTCCTGCGTACGGCGGTCATCTGCTTCGGCAGCCGCATGCCGCCGACCCGCGCCGTCCCCTCGCTCGGCCGCATCCGCCCGGTCAGGGCGAGCAGCAGGCAGGTGCGACCGCTGCCGGACGGGCCCTCGACGGCGACGAGCGAACCGGCCGCCGCGTCGAGGCCGACACCGCGGAAGGCCCAGCCCCTGGGGCCCTTGAGGCCGAAGTCCGTGGCGGCGATGGAGGCACCGCCGTGCGCCTCGTGCTCCGCCGCATGCGTCGTCCCGTGGTCCGGGCCGTCCATGGGTCCCCCCTGGGCACCTATTTGAACTGACTGGTCAGTGCAAAAGCTAGCCCGAACTCCCTGTCGAAGCAAAATGCCTGGTCAGAGCCGATTGTCAGTGGCGTACCCCACGATGGGCACATACGGCCACAGCGCCGTCACACAGACGACAGGAGGTTCGTCATGGCTGGACACAAGGCATCCACCGCAGCTGCCGCACGCCGCCGTGCCGCCACCGGCCCTGCCCCCTCATCGACCGGACCGGCGAGCGACGTCCACCCGGTGCTCCGCCGGACCGGCGCCCCGCCCGCCGCCCTCGACCTGCTCGCCCAGGCCCGCGCCGGACTCGACGAGGCGTCCGTGCTCGAAACGGCCAACGAGCGGTACGCCACGGCCCACCTCGCCGCCCTGCGCACCGCCGCCGCGGTGCTCGCGGCCCGAGGCCGGCCCGAGTCCACACCCAAGCGCCGCGCCAAGATCCGAAGCGCCTGGGAAGTGCTCCCCGAGATAGCCCCCGAACTGACGGAGTGGGGCGCCCTCTTCGCCTCCGGCGCCACCAAGCGCGCCCGCGCGGAAGCGGGCATCCGCGGCGCGGCCACCGCCCGAGACGCCGACGACCTGGTGCGGGACGTGGCGATGTTCCTGCGCCTCGTCGAGCGCATGCTCGTGCTCCAGCCGGTGCTGCCGCAGCCCCGGCACGAGGGCGACGAGCGCGCGGCGCCACCGGGCGTCCCCGACGCCGGGTAGCCGCGTGACCGAGGGGGCCGGGCAGGCAAGGGGCGGCGCGCACGGTTGGCGTGGGCTCCGGGCCGCGCCCATTAGGGTGGAGGCGCCCGAACCAGTACATGCTCCGCCGCCGGTCGGAGCCGCCCCGAGGAGTCACCTGCCGTGTCGGACCACCAGCCTCGAACCTCGTCACCGCGCTCCGACTCCTCGCGGCCCCGCGCCTCCCTCCGTACCGCCGTGGTCTGGGACGTCCTCAAGGCCGCGCTCGACCAGCGGGCCAAGACGGCGGGCGGCGAGGTCCTGGACGTCCTCGACACCGGGGGCGGCAGTGGCAACTTCGCGGTGCCGGTCGCCCAGCTGGGCCACCGCGTCACCGTCGTCGACCCGAGCCCCAACGCGCTGTTCGCGCTGGAGCGCAGGGCCGCCGAGGCCGGCGTCGCCGACCGGGTGCGCGGCGTCCAGGGCGACGTCTCCGGCCTGTTCGACGTCGTCGAGCGCGACGGCTACGACGCGGTTCTGTGCCACGGCGTCCTCGAGTACGTGGAGGAGCCGACGGAAGGCGTGCGCAACGTGGTGGGCGCGCTGCGCTCCGGCGGCGTGCTCAGCCTGCTCGCCGCGGGCCTGGGCGGCGCCGTCATCGCGCGGGCCCTCGCCGGCCACTTCAAGGAGGCCCGGCAGGCGCTGGACGACCCGGCGGGCCGCTGGGGCGAGGGCGACCCGGTGCCGCGCCGCTTCACCGCCGAGCAGCTCACCGAACTGCTCTCCGGGGCCGGGGTGGACGTCGGCGCCGTGCACGGTGTGCGGGTCTTCGCGGACCTGGTCCCCGGCGTCCTCGTGGACACCGAACCGAGCGCGCTCCAGGAGCTGCTGAAGCTGGAGGCGGCCGCCGCGGAACTGCCCGCGTTCCACTCCGTGGCCACGCAGCTGCACGTGCTCGGAGAGAAGCGAGTGACGGAAGTGGCCTGACCGGTGGCCGGCCGCTGCCGCTGATCAGCGGCGCAGCGAGGGATGGAGTACGCCACAGGCCCCCCGATCGGACGCTCGGCGCCGTATGATCTGAGGTGACCGTCCGGCATGACGGGTCGGCCGCTGGGGCATGACGCTCCATGAGTCGAAGCGCCGTGTCACGGTCGGCAATGGCGAAGTTGGCGTAGAGGGGCGGGTTTCACGGGGGCGATTCCCTGCCTATCCTGAAGGGGACCCCCGGTCGCCCCGGCGACCGCACGATGAGGAGGACTCCGTGCCGCTCTCGGAGCACGAGCAGCGCATGCTCGAGCAGATGGAGCGAGCGCTGTACGCCGAAGATCCCAAGTTCGCGACAGCGCTTGAGGGAAGCGGGCTGCGTACATACACCCGACGTCGGGTCTACCAGGCAGTCGTGGGCTTCCTGGTGGGTATCGCGCTCCTCATGGCAGGAATGGTCGCGCAGCAGATCTGGATCAGCGTGGTGGGATTCCTCGTCATGCTGGGATGTGCGGTGCTCGCGGTCACCGGATGGCGCAAGGCTCCCAAGCCAGGGGAGCAGCCTGCCGCCGGAGCCGTACCAGGAGGCGCCCCAGCGGCGAAACGGCAGGGCAAGCAGAAGCGCTCCATGATGGACCGCATCGAGCAGCGCTGGCAGCGTCGCCGGGACGAGCAGGGCGGCCGCTGAGCCGCAGGCAGCCCCGCCGCCAACAGACATGCACAAAGGGTGACCGCGTCGTGCGGTCACCCTTTGTGCGTAATCGGCAGCGTTTCCCGTGCGGCTTCCCTGAACGGCTTTCCCGTGCGGCCCGCCCGCTAGCCTTCCTGCCGGGTCGGCCGCGTCAGCCGGACGAACCTGCCGCGCAGCCCCAGCGTGAACGACTCCCAGCGCCGCGACGCCGCCCACGCCACCCGGACGGCCGAGCGGGGCGCGAACGTCGCCCGCAGCCGCGTCGACCGGCTCGACGTCGCGTGCAGCCCGTCGTACAGGCGCCGGACGTCCTCGCCCAGACCCGAGGCCGGCCGGGGCCGCGGCGCGTACAGGACCTGCTCCACCGCCGCCGCCACCCGGTGCACGCCGTCGGCCGCCTCCGGTTCGAGCTCGCCGATCCGGACGATGCGGGCCGCCGCCTTCCGCGGGGTCTGCGAGTCGTCCGGCGCGATCCCGTGGTCCCACGCCGTGTCCGTGACCTCGCGCCACGCGGCGAGCGTCCGGTCGGCGGCGGCCTCATCCGTCCGGCCCGCCGAACCGAGCCTCAGCGCCCGTACCCGCCTGCGCCACAGCATCGGCAGCAGCGGCACCACGACGACCAGCAGGGCGATCAGTGACACCAGGGCGATCGTGCCGAACGGCGGCCCGTCGTCCGGCGAGGCCCCGACGGTCGCCGGCGCGGTGTTGCCGCAGGCGCCCTCCTTGCGCTGGGCCACCGAGCAGCTCTCCGACGTCGAGGGCTCGGGGGCCGAGGGCGTCGCCGAGGCCGACTCGCTGGGCGCCACCGGGTTGCTGGTGCTGCCGTCGGGGCTGTTCTCCACCGTGTAGTCGGGGGCCGTGCCGCGGTTCGGCGTGGGCTCGAAGCGGGTCCAGCCGACGCCCTCGAAGTACAGCTCCGGCCACGCGTGCGCGTCGCGCAGGCCCACCGAGTACGTCCCCTCACCCGCGGGCACGCCCGGCGTGAAGCCGACCGCGACCCGGGCCGGGATGCCGAGCGTGCGCGCCATGGCGGCCATCGAGAAGGAGAAGTGGACGCAGAAGCCCTCCTTCTGCTTCAGGAACCGGGCGATGGCCGCCGAACCGCTCCCCGCCCGCACCTCCGTGTTGTACGTGAAGCCGCCGTTGACCGCGAAGTAGTCCTGGAGCTTCACCGCGCGCTCGTAGTCGTTCGACGCGCCGTCGGTGACCTCCAGCGCGGTCGTGCGCACCACGTCCGGCAGCGAGGCGGGCACCTTGGTGAACTCGCGGAGCAGATCGCTCGGCGGGGCCCCCGCGGCGGCGAGCTGCTGCGGCGTCGGCTCCACCACCAGGCTGTCGACGGTGTACGTCTTGCCGCGCGTGGTCTGCCCGTGGTCGCCGACCAGCGTCCGGCCGACCTGCTCGAACCGCCAGCGCCCGTCGATCCCCACCTTCGTCGCCGGGTAGGGCATGGGCAGCCAGTCCTGCGCGTACCAGTCGGCCGCCGAGATCGTCGTGCGCACCTCGCTCCTGCGCACGTCGGCGCGCAGGCCCGGCGGGTCCGGCAGCGTGGACGGCACGTCGCTGATGCTGCGCACCGAGGGCCGCCAGGTCGTGCCGTCGAACTCGTCGAGCGACACGATCCGCAGATACATGTCGGACGTCTGGTCCGTGTTCGTCCGGTACGACATGACCTCCCGGTCCTCCGGCTGGTTCAGGCTGTTCTGCAGCGAGACCAGCGGGTTGACCGCGGAGATCGTGCCGCCGCCCCCGGACCCCGTGCCCACACCGCTGCCGGAGGGGCCGAGGATCCCGCCGTCCAGGGCGGGCAGGGCGAGCGGCACCACCACGGCGATCCCCAGGGCGACGACGCCGATGCGGCGGCCGGTGCGCACCGGGGCGAGGGCCCCCTGCCCGCTCTCCCGCACGGGCGTGGCCCCACCGGGCACGGGCCCGGCGCCCCCGAACACCCGGCCCCACTGGGAGAGCCGGTCACGGCCCTCGGCGAGCAGCAACAGCAGGTAGCCGCCGGCCGCGAGCAGGAACCACAGCCAGTCCGTGCCGCCCCGGGAGAGCCCGGCGGCGACCGAGTACAGGGCGAGCAGCGGCAGACCGGCGGGGGCCGCGCTGCGGAACGTCACCGCGAGCGCGTCCACCATCAGCCCGATCACCAGCGCCCCGCCGACCAGCATCAGCCGGATGCCGTCGGACAGCGGTGCCGGAATCGCGTACCGGCCGACGTCCTCGCCACCCGCCTGGAGCAGCGCGCCGAAGTGCTGGAAGACGTCGGGGCCCGGCAGGACCGCGACGATCGCCTGCTCGCGCGCGAAGACGAGGGTGAGCAGCAGCAGCGACACCAGGGCCTGCGCCGCGATCGTCAGCGGCCGGGCGAGCGGTATCCGGCGGGCGAGCGCGCCCACCGCCGCCTGCACGACCAGCAGGATCGCGGCCTGGATCAGCCAGGTGGACCGGTCGACCAGCGGCAGCAGCGAGCAGCCGGCCAGGAACGTGGCCAGCGTCGCGCTGATCGACAGGCGGGCACCGCCGCTCATGACCAACCCCCTGAGGTGTGCGGAGAATGCGGGGCCCCGCCCGGCGCGGACAGCCCCGTGCGCTCCCGGTCCGCCTGCCGCCACAGCTCCTCCAGGGACGCGCCGTGCGGCACGGCCACCGCCGTCCACCCGGCCTCCTGGAGCATGTGCAGCCGCTCGGCGCAGCGCTCCGAGACCGGCGCCCCGGGGCCCTCGGTCCAGGAGCCGCTGTCCAGCAGGAAGGCGAGCGCGCCACCGCTGCGGCGGCGCATCTTGGCGACGACGGAGGCCTGTTCCTCGTCCAGGTCGCCGAGGAAGGCGACCAGCAGCCCCTCGTTGCCGCCGCGCAGCACGTCGTACGCGGACGAGAGCGTTCCGCTGTCGGAGTGGTCGACGACGGCGAGCGTGTCCATCATCAGGCCCGCCGCGTCCGCCGACTCCTGGCTCGCGCCCGCGAAGCCGTCGGTGCCCTCGCCCGGCACCGCGTTGCCCGTGTCCGTCAACAGCCGCACCGAGAAGCCGCGTTCGAGCATGTGGACCAGGACGGAGGCGGTGCCGGACACCGCCCACTCGAAGGCCGAGTCGGGGCCCGCGCCCTGGAAGGCGGGAGCCCGGGTGTCGAGCAGGACCGTGCAGCGGGAGCGCTGCGGCTGCTCCTCGCGGCGCACCATCAGCTCGCCGTAGCGGGCGGTGGAGCGCCAGTGCACGCGGCGCAGATCGTCCCCGTACCGGTAGCCGCGCGGGATCACGTCGTCCTCGCCGGCCAGCGCCAGCGAGCGCTGCCGCCCGTCCCCGTACCCCTTGGCCTCACCCGTGAGCCGCACCGGCGGCAGCGCCGTCACGCGCGGGATCACCGTCAGGCTGTCGTACGTGGAGAAGGACCGGGTCAGTTCGCACATGCCGAAGGGGTCCGTCAGGCGCAGTTGCAGCGGGCCCAGCGGATAGCGGCCGCGCAGGTCGGAGCGGACCCGGTAGGACACCTCGCGGCGGCCGCCCGCCTCGACCCGGTCGAGCACGAACCGGGGCCGCGGCCCGAGCACGTACGGCACCCGGTCCTGGAGCATCAGCAGGCCGGTCGGGAGGCGGGAGATGTTGTCCATGCGCAGATGCACGCGGGCCTCGGAACCCGCGGGCACGCGCGCGGGGGAGAGTCGGCGGCTGCCCGCGACCCGGTACCGGGTGCGGTACAGCACGCCCGCGCACACCAGCGGCAGCACCGCGAGCAGCAGCCCGACCCGCAGCAGATCGCTCTGCCCCAGGACGTACGCGCAGATGCCCGCCGCGATGCCGGCGGCCAGGAACGAGCGGCCCCGCGTGGTGAGTCCCGCGAGGGCGGTGCGCACGCCGCTCTTGTCGCCGACGTTCTTGCCCGCGTCGCCCTCCGGGAACCCGGAATCCCGCACGTACGCCCCTGCCTGTCCCCCCGCCGCCATCACAGCCTCCGCGGACCGGGCGGCTGCTGGCCGTACAGCGGGGGCGTCGTCGAGTCGAAGGGCTGCGCGGCGCGGGGCTCGGCGGCCGGGACCGGGGTGCGCTGGAGGATGTCGACGACGACCTGCTCGGCGGTGCGCCGGTTCAGCTGGGCCTGCGCGGTGGGCAGCAGACGGTGCGCCAGGACGGCCACGGCCAGCGCCTGCACGTCGTCGGGCAGCGCGTACTCGCGGCCGCTGAGGGCCGCCGACGCCTTGGCCGCGCGCAGCAGGTGCAGCGTCGCGCGCGGTGAGGCGCCGAGTCTGAGGTCGGGGTGGCTGCGCGTGGCGGCGACCAGGTCCACCGCGTAGCGCCGTACGGCGTCGGCGACGTGGACCGTGCGCACGGCGTCGATGAGCTTCACGATCTCGTGCGCGTGCGCCACCGGCTGGAGGTCGTCCAGGGGGCTCACGCCGCCGTGCACGTCCAGCATCTGCAACTCGGCCTCCGGGCTCGGATAGCCGATGGAGACGCGGGCCATGAAGCGGTCGCGCTGGGCCTCGGGCAGCGGGTAGGTGCCCTCCATCTCGACCGGGTTCTGGGTGGCCACCACCATGAACGGGCTGGGCAGCTCGTAGGTCTTGCCGTCGATGGTGACCTGGCGCTCCTCCAGGGACTCCAGGAGCGCGGACTGTGTCTTCGGGGACGCGCGGTTGATCTCGTCCCCGATCACGATCTGCGCGAAGATCGCGCCCGGCTTGAACTCGAAGTCCCGCCGCTGCTGGTCCCAGATGGACACCCCGGTGATGTCCGAGGGCAGCAGGTCGGGCGTGAACTGGATGCGGCGCACCGAGCAGTCGATGGACCGCGCGAGCGCCTTCGCCAGCATCGTCTTGCCGACGCCCGGCACGTCCTCGATGAGCAGGTGCCCCTCGGCGAGCAGTACGGTCAGCGAGAGCCGTACGACCTCCGGCTTGCCCTCGATCACGCCCTCCACCGACCCGCGCACGCGTTCTGCGGTGGTGGTCAGATCTGTGAGGCTCGCTCGATCGTCATAGGTCGTCACCCAGCCCTCCTCGGCCCGTACTTGCCGGGCCGACGCTCCACAGCGCGAACCGGCCCACCCCGATACACGGACGACGCGCACGAGATGTTCGCCGCTCGTGCGGTTGTCACACACGCATTCTTGTTGGCGTTACCGGTTCGTGTCACTCGCCTGTGGACAACTGGCAGCGATATGTCAGGTCTTACGGGCTTTTGGGAGAAAGGCCGACCGGGGCCGACCGCCGGCGGTCGGGCGGGGACGACCTCCCGCAGCCGCAGTGGTGGACGAGGACCACGCCGCGGCGCGACGCGCCCCCGCGTTGATCGACCGGTTGATTGACCGGGGGGCACGGTGGACTAAAGTGACGCCGACCCCAGACAACCACGCAACGATGCAACACGGAGATCCCGGCACCGCCCCAGGGCGCCGTCGGAACGCTCCCCGCGTGCGCGGCGCGTACGTACGGCTCGGCCTCCTCCCGCTCCGGTCGGCCGGCGTCACTTCCCCGGCGCCGACGGACCTTCCCCTTCACGAGCGGGCGGGGACCCGGTGGTGCGTACGCCCCGCACGCCGGACCTGAGAGGGACCCTTGAGCCAGCGACACGTTCCGGTCATGCTCCAGCGATGCTTGGACATGTTGGCTCCGGCGCTGGCCCAGCCGGGTGCGGTCGTCGTCGACTGCACGCTCGGCCTCGGCGGGCACAGCGAGGCGCTGCTCTCCACGTTCCCCTCGTGCCGCCTCGTGGCGCTCGACCGCGACAAGGAGGCGCTGCGCCTCTCCGGTGAGCGCCTGGAGCCCTTCGGCGATCGGGCCACCCTGGTGCACGCCGTCTACGACGAACTGCCCGAGGTCCTCGACCGGTTGGGCATCCCCAAGGTGCAGGGCGTCCTCTTCGACCTCGGCGTCTCCTCCATGCAGCTCGACGAGGCCGACCGCGGCTTCGCGTACGCGCAGGACGCGCCGCTCGACATGCGCATGGACCAGACGACCGGGATGAGCGCCGCCGAGGTGCTCAACACGTACCCGCCGGGCGAACTGGTGCGGATCCTTCGCCAGTACGGCGAGGAGAAGCAGGCCAAGCGCATTGTTTCGGCCATCGTGCGCGAGCGCGAGAAGGAGCCGTTCAGCAACAGCGCCCGGCTCGTCGAGCTGATCCGGGACTCCCTGCCGCAGGCCGCCAAGCGCACCGGCGGCAACCCGGCCAAGCGCACCTTCCAGGCCCTGCGCATCGAGGTCAACGGCGAGCTGAGCGTGCTGGAGCGGGCCGTTCCGGGAGCGGTGAAGTCGCTCGCGGTCGGCGGCCGGATCGCGGTCCTGTCGTACCACTCGCTCGAAGACCGCCTGGTCAAGCAGGTGTTCGCGGCCGGAGCCAGCAACACGGCGCCGCCCGGTCTGCCGATCGTCCCCGAGCAGTACCAGCCCCGGCTCAAGCTGCTCACGCGCGGTGCCGAACTTCCCACCGAGGAAGAGGTAGCCGAGAACCGCCGGGCCGCCCCGGCACGGCTGCGGGGTGCGCAGCGCATCCGCGAGGATGTCGAGGGATGAGGACCCAGTGACGTACGCGCGCGTGGAGGGGTGGTCGTGAGCGCCAGCAGTGGCTCGAAAGGTGCGCTGCGCGGCGGGGTCGCCCGCCTCGCGCGGTTCCTTCCGCTCGGTCCGTCCGGCGGCACACAGGCCGCACGCACTCCGTTCGTCCTCCTCGTCGTGCTGCTCCTCGGCGGCGGGCTCATCACGCTCCTGATGCTGAACTCCTCGCTCAACGAGGGCTCGTTCCAGCTCACCAAGCTCAAGAAGCAGACCACCGAGCTGACCGACGACGAGCAGCAGCTCCAGCGCGAAGTCGACGCCTACTCGGCGCCCGACGCCCTCCTGCGCCGCGCCCGCGAGCTGGGCATGGTGCCCGGCGGCGACCCGGTCTTCCTCGACCCCGACGGCACCGTCAAGGGCATGCCGAGCCCGGCCGCCGCGCCGCCCGCCGCCCCGCCCGCGGAGCCGACGCCCACCGGAGCGACGCCCTCCGCCGATCCGTCCGGGGCCGCGCCTTCGAACTCCCCGGCGCAGCCCTCCCCTTCGAGCTCCGGCAGGTGACGCCATGACCGACAGGGAGCCCCCGCGCCGACGGGTGCCCGGACCCGCGCGCCCCGCGCGCTCCGGTCGGCCGGGCCCCAAGCCCGCCGCCAAGTCCGCCGGCCGGCCCGCGCCGAAGCAGGCCGCCAAGGGCCGCCAGGCCCCGCGTCAGGCCACCCGCCGCCCGGCGGCGCCCAGGCCCCGGCCGAAGCCGAAGGCCTCCACTCCGCTGCGCCTCGGCAGCCCCCGGCCGCGCCTGCGCATGGTCAGCCTGGGCCTCACGATGGTCCTGCTGATCTTCGTCGTGCGCCTCCTCCAGGTGCAGGGCGTCGACGCCAGCGCGTATGCCGCGAAGGCCGAGCTGAACCGATACGTCAGCCACTCCATCGCCGCCGAGCGCGGCGGCATCACGGACCGCGGCGGCGTCGAACTCGCCGCGAGCGTGGACGCGTACGACATCACCGCCGACCCGACGCTGTTCACCAAGAAGGCCACCAAGGTCAATGACGCGCCCGAACAGGCCGCGGCGCTGCTGTCGCCGATCCTGGAGGTCGACGCGGCGGAGCTGACCAAGAAGCTGAAGACGAAGAACACCCGGTACGTGCGGCTCGCCCCGCGACAGACGCCGCAGGTCTGGAAGCAGATCAAGGACCTCAGGACCACGCTGAACGAGAAGGCGAACGAACAGGGCCGCGAGGCGAGCGTGCTCTCCGGCGTGGTCGCCGACCCCAGCAGCAAGCGCGTCTACCCCAACGGCGACCTCGCCGCGGGCGTCCTCGGCTGGGTCAACGCCGACGGCAAGGGCGGCGGCGGCGTCGAGCAGCAGCTCAACAAGGAACTCGCGGGCAAGGCCGGCAAGATCCGCTACGCCCAGTCCGGCGGCCGCCAGGTGCCGACCGCCGGCAGCACCGAGCAGCCCGCGGTCCCCGGCTCGGACGTCGAGCTGACCATCGACCGCGACATCCAGTGGGCGGCGCAGAACGCCATCGACGAGCAGGTCAAGAAGTCGCAGGCCGACCGCGGCTACGTGATAGTGCAGGACACGAAGACCGGCGAGGTCCTGGCCATGGCCAACGCGCCCGGCTTCGACCCCAACGACCTCTCCGACGCCAAGGCGGAGGCCCTCGGCAACGCCGCGCTCCAGGACGCGTACGAGCCCGGCTCCACCGCCAAGGTGATGTCGATGGCGGCCGTACTGGAGGAGAACGCGGCCACGCCCGGTACCCACGTCACCGTGCCCAACCGGCTGCACCGCGGCGACCGGCTCTTCCAGGACGACGTCGACCACCCGACCTGGCACCTCACGCTCAACGGCGTGCTCGCCAAGTCCAGCAACATCGGCACCATCCTCGCGACGGGCCAGCTCGGCAAAACGCAGCAGGAGGCCAACACCTCGCTCTACTCGTACCTGCGCAAGTTCGGCATCGGCAAGGAGAGCGGCCTCGGCTTCCCCGGTGAGACGTCCGGCATCCTCGCGGCCTCCGACAAGTGGTCCACCTCGCAGCAGTACACGATCCCGTTCGGCCAGGGCTTCTCGATCAACGCGATGCAGGCCGCCTCCGTGTACTCGACCATCGCCAACGACGGCGTCCGCGTCGAGCCGACCCTCGTCCGCGGCACCAAGGGCCCCGACGGCCGGTTCACGCCCGCGCCGAAGCCCAAGGAGACCCGCGTCGTCAGCAAGAAGACCGCCCGGACGGTCGCGCAGATGCTGGAGTCCGTGGTCGACGACGAAGAGGGCACCGGTACGAAGGCCCGCATCCCCGGCTACCGCGTCGCCGGTAAGACGGGTACGGCCAACCGCGTGGATCCGGCCACCGGCCGCTACAAGGGGTATACGTCGTCGTTCGCCGGGTTCGCGCCCGCCGACAAGCCGCGCGTCACCGTCTACTGCGCCATCCAGAACGCCACGAAAGGCAGCTATTTCGGCGGCCAGATCTGTGGCCCGATCTACAAGCAGGTCATGGAGTTCGCGCTGAAGACCCTCCAGACCCCGCCCACGGGCGAGAAGCCGGCCCGGCTGCCCGTCACGTTCCAGCCATAACCGGCGGTGATCTCCGTGACAGCCATCACCCCCGATCCAGGGAACCGCCCCACGCCACGCCCCTCGCTTCGCCCGCCGGGGGGTGGGCCCGGTACGCTCACGCCGTGCCACACGCTGATCAGTCCCAAACCACCCAGAAGGGCGCACCCGTGACATACCCCGGGCCGCCGCGACCGGTCGAGGTCTCCGCCACCCCCCTCGCGGAACTCGCCGATCAACTGGGAGTGACCGCGCCCCAGGCCGCAGCAGAGGTCACCGGAATCACCCACGACTCCCGTGCGGTGCGCCCCGGCGACCTGTACGCGGCACTGCCCGGAGCCCGCGCCCACGGCGCCGACTTCGCCGCGCAGGCCGCCTCGCTCGGCGCCGTCGCGGCGCTCACCGACCCGGCGGGCGCCGAGCGCGTCACCGAGGCCGGTCTCGTGCCGCTCGTCGTGGAGAACCCGCGCAGCCGCATGGGCGAGCTGGCCGCCACGATCTACGGCCACCCCGGCAAGGACCTGCTCCAGATCGGCATCACCGGTACCTCGGGCAAGACCACCACCGCGTACCTCATCGAGGGCGGGCTGAAGACCGTGCGCAGCACCGGTCTCATCGGCACCGTCGAGATGCGGATCGGCGACGAGCGGATCAAGTCCGAGCGGACCACCCCCGAAGCCACCGATCTCCAGGCGCTGTTCGCCGTCATGCGCGAGCGCGGCACCGACGCCGTCGCCATGGAGGTCTCCAGCCATGCCCTCGTGCTCGGCCGGGTCGACGGCTGCGTCTTCGACGTCGCGGTCTTCAACAACCTGAGCCCGGAGCACATGGAGTTCCACCGGGACATGGAGGACTACTTCCAGGCGAAGGCGCAGCTGTTCACGCGGGCCCGCAGCAAGCAGGGCGTCGTGAACTACGACGACGAGTACGGGCGTCGGCTCATCGACGAGTCCGAGGTCCCCGTCGTCACCTTCTCCGCCGAGGGCCACCCCGACGCCGACTGGCGCGCCGAGGACGTCGAAGTCGGCCAGCTGGGCTCGACGTTGACCGTCGTCGGCCCCAAGGGCGAGCGGATCACCGCCGAGGCGCCGCTGCCGGGCCCCTTCAACGTCGCGAACACCCTCGCCGCGATCGTCACCCTCGCCGTCGCCGGGATCGACCCGCAGACCGCGGCCGACGGCGTCGCCGCCGTGCCCGGCGTGCCCGGCCGCCTGGAGCGCGTCGAGGCCGGCCAGAAGTACCTCGCCGTCGTCGACTACGCGCACAAGACCGACGCCGTGGAGTCCGTGCTGCGGGCCCTGCGCAAGGTCACCGAGAACAAGCTGCACATCGTGCTCGGCTGCGGCGGCGACCGCGACAAGACCAAGCGGATGCCGATGGGCGCCGCCGCCGCGCGGTTCGCCGACACGGCCATCCTCACCTCCGACAACCCCCGCTCCGAGGACCCCCTCGCGATCCTCGCCACGATGCTCACCGGAGCCGCCGACGTGCCGGCCCACGAGCGGGGCGACGTCGCCGTGTTCGAGGACCGCGCCGCGGCCATCTCCGCCGCCGTGGCGCGCGCCGAGCCCGGCGACACGGTGCTCGTCGCGGGCAAGGGCCACGAGCAGGGCCAGGACATCGCCGGTGTGGTCCGTCCGTTCGACGACCGCCAGGTGCTCCGCGCGGCCATCGAGGCCTCCGCAGCCACCGTCGACCACCAGAAAACCCAGGGATGAAGTTGTGATCGCCCTCTCCCTCGCCGAGATCGCCTCAGTCGTCGGCGGGCAGACGTACGACATACCGGATCCGCAGGTCCAGGTCACCGGGCCGGTCGTCATCGACTCGCGCAAGGTCGAGTCCGGCAGCCTGTTCGCCGCCTTCGTGGGCGAGCGGGTCGACGGACACGACTACGCGCGCGAGGTCGTCGACAAGGGAGCCGTCGCCGTCCTGGCGGCGCGCCCGGTCGGCGTCCCCGCGATCGTCGTCGACGACGTCCAGGCCGCGCTCGGCGCACTCGCCCGGCACGTGGTGGCACGGCTCGGCGCGACGCTGGTGGGTCTCACCGGTTCGGCCGGCAAGACCAGCACCAAGGACCTGATCGCCCAGGTCCTGCGCCGCAAGGCCGACACGGTCTTCACGCCCGGCTCGCTCAACAACGAGATCGGCCTGCCGCTGACCGCGCTCACCGCCACCGACGAGACGCAGTTCCTCGTCCTGGAGATGGGCGCCCGCGGCATCGGCCACATCAAGTACCTGACGGGCCTGACGCCCCCGCGGATCGGCGTCGTGCTGAACGTCGGCTCCGCGCACATCGGCGAGTTCGGCGGCCGCGAGCAGATCGCCCAGGCCAAGGGCGAGTTGGTGGAGGCGCTGCCCGCCGACGGCACCGCGATCCTCAACGCGGACGACCCCCTGGTGCGCGCCATGGCCTCCCGTACGCAGGCGAAGGTGCTCTTCTTCGGAGAGGCCGAATCCGCCGACGTACGTGCCGCGAATGTCCGGCTCACGGAGAACGGACAGCCCTCCTTCAGCCTGCACACACCCTCCGGGTGCAGCGAAGTGACCTTGCGCCTGTACGGTGAGCACCACGTGTCGAACGCGCTCGCCGCGGCCGCCGTCGCCCATGACCTTGGCATGTCCGTGGAGGAGATCGCCCTCGCGCTCTCCGAGGCGGGCAACCTGTCCCGCTGGCGCATGGAGGTCACCGAGCGCCCGGACGGCGTCACGATCGTCAACGACGCCTACAACGCGAACCCCGAGTCCATGCGCGCGGCTCTCCGCGCCTTGGTGGCCATGGGCAAGGGACGTCGCACGTGGGCGGTGCTCGGGCAGATGGCCGAGCTGGGCGACGAGGTGCTGACCGAGCACGACGCCGTCGGACGGCTCGCCGTCCGGCTCAACGTCAGCAAGCTCGTTGCAGTCGGGGGCAGGGAAGCGTCCTGGTTGCAGCTGGGCGCCTATAACGAGGGTTCGTGGGGTGAGGAGTCGGTGCACGTGTCCGACGCACAGGCGGCGATCGACCTGCTGCGCAGCGAGCTGCGCCCGGGAGACGTCGTGCTCGTGAAGGCATCCAGGTCGGTGGGCCTGGAGAGCGTGGCACAGGCGCTGCTCGCGGACGTGCGGGGCGGAGTTGATGCCCGATGATGAAGCAGATCCTGTTCGCGGGCGTCATCGGTCTCTTCCTGACGCTTGCCGGAACGCCACTGCTGATCAAGCTCCTTGCGCGCAAGGGCTACGGCCAGTTCATCCGTGACGACGGCCCGCGCGAGCACCACAGCAAGCGCGGTACGCCGACCATGGGTGGTATCGCCTTCATTCTGGCGACCCTCATCGCGTACTTCCTGAGCAAGCTCATCACCGGTGCCGCGCCCACCCTTTCGGGTCTGCTGGTGCTCGGCCTGATGGCGGGCATGGGCCTGGTCGGCTTCCTCGACGACTACATCAAGATCGTCAAGCGGCGTTCCCTGGGTCTGCGGGCCAAGGCGAAAATGGCCGGGCAGCTGATCGTCGGTATCGCCTTCGCGGTGATCTCCCTCCAGTTCGCCGACGTCAGAGGCAACACTCCGGCGTCCACCAAGCTCTCCTTCGTGGAGGACTTCGGGTGGTCGATCGGCCCGGTCCTGTTCGTGGTCTGGGCGCTGTTCATGATTCTGGCGATGTCGAACGGCGTGAACCTGACGGACGGCCTCGACGGCCTCGCCACCGGCGCCTCCGTGATGGTCTTCGGCGCGTACACGTTCATCGGTGTCTGGCAGTTCCAGGAGTCCTGCGCCAACGCGCAGACGCTCACCAACCCGGGCGCCTGTTTCGAGGTCAGAGACCCACTCGACCTGGCGGTCGTCGCATCGGCCCTCATGGGCGCCTGTTTCGGCTTCCTGTGGTGGAACACCTCGCCCGCCAAGATCTTCATGGGTGACACCGGCTCGCTGGCCCTCGGTGGCGCCCTCGCCGGTCTCGCGATCTGCTCCCGCACCGAGCTCCTGCTGGCCCTGCTCGGCGGCCTGTTCGTGCTCATCACGATGTCCGTCGTCATCCAGGTCGGCTCGTTCCGCATGACCGGCAAGCGCGTCTTCCGCATGGCGCCACTGCAGCACCACTTCGAACTCAAGGGGTGGTCCGAAGTCCTTGTGGTGGTCCGGTTCTGGATCATCCAGGGCATGTGCGTGATCGTCGGACTCGGCCTCTTCTACGCAGGATGGGCAGCCAAGAAGTGACGACCCCTTCCCTGTGGCAGGGCATGAACATCACCGTCGCCGGTCTCGGCGTGAGCGGCATCAGTGCCGCCCGCGCCCTGGCCGGCTTCGGCGCGTCGGTGACCGTCGTGGACGGCGGCGACAGCGAGGCGCACCGCGAAAAAGCGGCTCCTCTTAAAGAAGAGGGGATCTCCGTCCAGCTCGGTGACTCCTCCACGCTGCCCGAAGGCACCGAACTCGTCGTCACCTCGCCCGGCTGGAAGCCCTCCTCGCCGCTCTTCGCGGAGGCCGCGGCCGCCGGTGTCGACGTCGTCGGCGACGTCGAGATCGCCTGGCGGCTGCGCGGCCCGAACGCCGCGCCCTGGCTCGCGATCACCGGCACCAACGGCAAGACCACGACGACGCAGATGCTCGCGTCGATCCTGGAGGCGGCGGGCCTGCGCACGGCCGCCGTCGGCAACATCGGTACGCCGATCATCGACGTCGTCCTCGAAGGCGACGACGCCTACGACGTGTTCGCCGTCGAGCTGTCCTCGTACCAGCTGCACTGGGCGCCCTCGCTGCGCGCCCACTCCGGCGCCGTCCTGAACCTCGCGCCCGACCACCTCGACTGGCACGGCTCCATGAAGGCGTACGCCGCCGACAAGGGCCGCATCTACGAGGGCAACCAGGTCGCGTGCGTCTACAACGTCGCCGACAAGGCGACCGAGGACCTGGTCGTCGAGGCCGACGTCGAGGAGGGCTGCCGCGCCATCGGCTTCACCCTCGGCACCCCGGGCCCCTCCGAACTCGGCGTCGTGGACGGCATCCTGGTCGACCGCGCCTTCGTCGAGAACCGGCAGAAGAACGCGCAGGAGCTCGCCGAGGTCACCGACGTCAACCCGCCGGCCCCGCACAACATCGCCAACGCCCTCGCCGCGGCCGCCCTCGCCCGCGCCTACGGCGTCGAGCCGCAGGCCGTCCGCGACGGCCTGCGCAACTTCCGCCCCGACGCCCACCGCATCGAACACGTCGCCGACGTGGCCGGTGTCGCGTACGTGGACGACTCCAAGGCGACCAACACCCACGCCACACAGGCGTCGTTGGCCGCGTACGAGTCCATCGTGTGGATCGCCGGCGGCCTCGCCAAGGGCGCGACCTTCGACGAGCTGGTGGCCGGCGCGGCCGAGCGGCTGCGCGGCGTCGTCCTGATCGGCGCCGACCGCGCGCTGATCCGCGAAGCCCTGGAGCGACACGCCCCGGAAGTCCCGGTCGTCGACCTCGACCGGACCGACACTGGGGCGATGTCGGCGGCGGTCCGGGAGGCCGCGCGGCTCGCCCGCGAAGGGGACACCGTGCTGATGGCCCCGGCCTGCGCGTCGATGGACATGTTCACCAACTACAACAAGCGTGGCGAGGCGTTCGCGGAAGCGGTCCGCGAACTCGGCGCCACCAGCGTCTGACGGGGCTCGACAGGGTGCCGGGCGACGCGCCGGGCACCCTTCGGGAGGGGAACGTGGCAGCGCAGACGTACGGCTCATCGGTGGGGGACGGTCATGGCCGGTAGCAGTCCTCCCCGCACGACCAGGCGCCCCACCGCACCGCCCCGGAGGACCAGCAGGGTCTACCGGGCCCGCGTCAACCCCCTGCGCACCCTGTACGCGCAGGCCAAGCGCGCCTGGGACCGGCCGCTCACCGCGTACTACCTGATCATCGGGGCCGCGCTGCTCATCACGGTGCTCGGCCTGATCATGGTCTACTCGGCGTCGATGATCACGGCCCTCCAGATGGGCCTGTCCAGCTCGTACTTCTTCAAGAAGCAGTTCGTCGCGGCCGTGCTCGGCGGCATCCTGCTGCTGATCGCCACGCGGATGCCGGTGAAACTGCACCGGGCGCTCGCCTACCCGATACTCGCGGGCAGCGTCTTCCTGATGGTGCTGGTGCAGGTGCCCGGCATAGGAGTGTCGATCAACGGCAACCAGAACTGGATCTCGCTCGGCGGCCCCTTCATGCTCCAGCCCAGCGAGTTCGGGAAGCTGGCGCTGATCCTGTGGGGCGCCGACCTGCTGGCGCGCAAACACGACAAGCGGCTGCTGACCCAGTGGAAGCACATGCTGGTGCCGCTCGTTCCGGTGGCCTTCATGCTGCTCGGGCTGATCATGCTCGGCGGCGACATGGGCACCGCGATCCTGCTGACGGCCATCCTCTTCGGCCTGCTGTGGACGGCCGGAGCGCCGACGCGGCTGTTCGTCGGGGTGCTGTCGGTGGCCGCCGCGATCGGTCTGCTCCTCATCAAGACCAGCCCGAACCGGATGGCGCGCCTCGCCTGCCTGGGCAGCTCCGACGCGGGACCCGGCGACATGTGCTGGCAGGGACTGCACGGGATCTACGCGCTGGCCTCCGGCGGACTCTTCGGTTCCGGTCTCGGGGCGAGTGTGGAAAAATGGGGTCAACTTCCCGAAGCGCACACCGACTTCATCTTTGCCATCACCGGTGAGGAACTGGGCCTGGCGGGGACGCTGTCGGTGCTCGCGCTGTTCGCGGCTCTAGGCTATGCGGGTATTCGCGTGGCCGGACGCACGGAGGACCCCTTCGTGAGATACGCCGCGGGAGGCGTGACGACGTGGATCACGGCCCAGGCCGTGGTCAACATCGGTGCGGTGCTCGGTCTGCTGCCGATCGCCGGAGTCCCGCTCCCGCTGTTCTCGTACGGGGGGTCCGCGCTGCTTCCGACCATGTTCGCCGTGGGGTTGCTGATCGCGTTCGCGCGGGACGAACCGGCGGCTCGGGCGGCCCTCGCCATGCGGCAGAGTACGGGTGGCCGGGGGATGAGATGGAACACGATGCGACGGCGCGCCGCGGCGCGTACGTCCAGAGAGCGGTGAATTTCGGTGCATGTCGTACTCGCCGGTGGGGGGACCGCCGGCCACATCGAGCCGGCGCTCGCCCTCGCGGACGCCCTGCGCAGGCAGGACCCGACCGTGGGCATCACGGCCCTGGGCACGGAACGCGGCCTTGAGACCCGTCTCGTACCGGAGCGCGGCTACGACCTGGCGCTGATCCCCGCCGTACCGCTGCCGCGCAAGCCCACGCCCGAGCTGATCACCGTTCCCGGCCGGCTGCGCGGCACCATCAAGGCGGCCGAGCAGATCCTGGAGCGCACCAAGGCGGACGCGGTCGTCGGTTTCGGCGGATACGTGGCGCTGCCCGGCTACCTCGCGGCCAAGCGGCTCGGCGTGCCGATCGTGGTGCACGAGGCCAACGCGCGGCCCGGCCTCGCCAACAAGATCGGTTCGCGGTACGCGGCGCAGGTCGCGGTCTCCTCGCCCGACAGCAAGCTGCGCGGCTCCCGCTACATCGGCATCCCGCTGCGCCGCACCATCGCGATGCTCGACCGGGCGCAGACCCGGCCCGAGGCGCGCGCCGCGTTCGGGCTCGACCCGAACCTGCCGACGCTGCTCGTCTCCGGCGGCTCCCAGGGCGCGCGCCACCTGAACGAGGTCGTCACCCGGGTCGCCCCCCTGCTCCAGCAGTCCGGCATTCAGGTGCTGCACGTGGTCGGCCCGAAGAACGAACTGCCGCAGGTCCAGCAGATGCCGGGGATGCCCCCGTACATCCCGGTACCGTACGTGGACCGGATGGACCTCGCGTACGCCGCGGCCGACATGATGCTCTGCCGCGCGGGCGCGATGACCGTCGCCGAACTCTCCGCCGTCGGGCTTCCGGCCGCGTACGTCCCGCTGCCCATCGGCAACGGCGAACAGCGGCTGAACGCCCAGCCGGTGGTCAAGGCCGGCGGCGGCCTGCTGGTCGACGACGCGGAACTGACCCCCGAGTGGGTCCAGGCCAACGTGCTGCCCGTGCTCGCCGATCCGCACCGGTTGTACGAGATGTCCCGCGCGGCCTCCGAGTTCGGCCGCAGGGACGCCGACGACCTGCTCGTCGGGATGGTGTACGAGGCGATCAACTCGCGTCGTTAGCGAGTCGACGAAATGCAAGGGCAGGGGATCGTGGCCGGACTCACCGCAGAGGATCGCGAACAAGAGACGTCCGAGCCGCCCCCCGCCCCACGCTGGGTGCGCATGCCGAGCATGCGCACCCTTGTCGTGAGCGGGGTGCTGCTCGTCCTGCTCGGCGCCGGCGGCACCTGGCTGCTCTACGGCTCGCCGTGGCTGCGCGTCGAGCGCGTCAAACCCTCGGGAACCCGGGTCCTGACGCCTGCTCAGGTGCGGGACGCCGCCGCCGTCCCGGTCGGCGCCCCGCTCATTTCCGTGGACACGGACGCCATTGAGGACCGGCTGCGCCGGAAATTGCCCCGAATTGACGTGGTTGATGTGGTCCGTTCATGGCCGCACGGAATCGGGTTGAAAGTCACGGAACGCAAGCCGGTCCTGATTGTCGAAGACGGCAGAAATTCAGACAAGTTCGTCGAAGTCGACCGGGAAGGCGTCCGTTTCGCCACGGTCGACAAGCCCCTCAAGGGCGTTCCCCGCCTCGAATTGACGCCGGATCAGAAGGGTGCCGAGGCGAGCCTGCGGCGCTTCGCCCCCGACCGGCTCGTCCGGGAAGCGGTGCGGGTCGCGGGGCAACTGCCGAAGCCGGTCGCGCGGGACGCCCGGATCGTCAAGGTCCGTTCCTACGACGACATCTCGCTGGAGCTGACCGGCGGGCGGACCGTCTCGTGGGGGAGCGGCGAGCAGGGTGACACGAAGGCGCGAACTCTCACGGCTCTCATGAAAGCCGCCCCCGAGGCCAGGCACTTGGACGTGAGCGTTCCCACGGCCCCTGCCGCGTCCGGGAGTTGACGCGTATCGATGCAGGCCAGCACCCTGGTTGGGCAACGACACGGCTGATCACATAGGGTGAAAAGAAAAACGGGAGGTTCGGCGTGTTCGTTGAACGTGCGCCACTTGTCGACTTAGTGTCAGGTTCGGAAGAGTCCAGGAAACAGACACACTGGTAACCCTAAACTTCAGCGTTAGGGTTCGGGTCGGCAGTCGACTAGTAGTCAACTAGTAGTCCGGACCGCCCCAATTCGGCATCAGTCGTCGCACCGTAGAACGCGAGGCGGCGACACGTAACTCGAGGCGAGAGGCCTTCGACGTGGCAGCACCGCAGAACTACCTCGCAGTCATCAAAGTCATCGGTGTCGGCGGCGGTGGTGTCAATGCCATCAACCGGATGATCGAGGTCGGTCTCAAGGGCGTCGAGTTCATCGCCATCAACACCGATGCGCAAGCCCTGTTGATGAGCGACGCGGACGTCAAGCTCGACGTCGGCCGTGAACTCACCCGCGGACTCGGCGCCGGAGCCAATCCGGGCGTCGGACGCAAGGCGGCCGAGGACCACCGCGAGGAGATCGAGGAGGTCCTCAAGGGGGCCGACATGGTCTTCGTCACCGCCGGTGAAGGTGGCGGCACCGGCACCGGCGGCGCACCCGTCGTGGCCAACATCGCGCGCTCGCTCGGCGCCCTCACGATCGGTGTGGTCACCCGGCCGTTCACCTTCGAGGGTCGACGCCGGGCCAACCAGGCGGAGGACGGCATCGCCGAACTCCGCGAAGAGGTCGACACCCTCATCGTCATCCCGAACGACCGGCTCCTGTCCATCTCGGACCGGCAGGTCTCCGTCCTCGACGCGTTCAAGTCGGCGGACCAGGTCCTGCTCTCCGGTGTCCAGGGCATCACCGACCTCATCACCACCCCGGGTCTCATCAACCTCGACTTCGCGGACGTGAAGTCCGTGATGTCCGAGGCGGGTTCGGCCCTCATGGGCATCGGCTCCGCCCGCGGCGACGACCGCGCGGTGGCCGCCGCCGAGATGGCGATCTCCTCGCCGCTCCTGGAGGCGTCCATCGACGGCGCCCGTGGCGTGCTGCTCTCCATCTCCGGTGGCTCAGACCTCGGTCTCTTCGAGATCAACGAGGCCGCGCAGCTGGTCAGTGAGGCGGCCCACCCCGAGGCGAACATCATCTTCGGCGCCGTCATCGACGACGCGCTCGGCGACGAGGTGCGCGTCACCGTCATCGCGGCCGGCTTCGACGGCGGGCAGCCGCCGAACAAGCGGGACAACGTGGTCGGTTCGTCGACGGTCAAGAGGGAGGAGCCGGCGACTCCCGCGCGGCCCTCGACGCCGGCCCCCGAGCCCGCGCGTCCGTCCTTCGGCAACCTCGGCAGCGTCACCCAGCGCGAGGACTCCCAGCCGCAGACGACCCCGGTCCCGCCGGCCGAGGCGCCCACTCCGGTGAACGAGGCCCCCGCGGCCCCGGCCAGCCCGCCGCAGGTTCCCCGGCCGTCCTACCCGGACAGCCAGGCCGAGGAGCTGGACGTGCCGGACTTCCTGAAGTGATCACGGGAACCCGGGCGTGATCGTGATCGTGGAGCAGGTCGGATCACCGAAGTGACAGGACAACAGCACACTGTGTCTTCTACGAGTGGCGCGCATTTCGCCTTCACCGACCGGTGGGGCGGAGTGAGCGCCGCTCCGTACGAGGAGCTCAACCTCGGCGGCGCGGTCGGTGACGACCCCGAAGCCGTTCTGCGCAATCGGGAACTGGCGGCGGCGGCTCTCGGCCTCGACGCCTCCCGTGTCGTGTGGATGAACCAGGTGCACGGCCCCGACGTGGCGGTGGTGGACGGGCCCTGGCCCGCCGAAGCCGACATTCCGTGCGTCGACGCCCTCGTCACCGCCCGGCGCGGGCTCGCCCTCGCCGTGCTGACCGCCGACTGCACCCCTGTCCTCCTCGCCGACCCGGTCGCCGGGGTCGTCGCCGCCGCGCACGCGGGGCGCCCCGGCATGGTCGCCGGGGTGGTGCCGGCCGCGGTCGAGGCGATGGTGGCGCGCGGGGCGGAGCCGTCCCGGATCATCGCCCGCACGGGGCCCGCGGTCTGCGGGCGCTGTTACGAGGTGCCGGAGCGGATGCGGGCCGAGGTCGCGGCGGTGGAGCCGGCCGCGTACGCCGAGACCAGCTGGGGCACCCCGGCCGTCGATGTGACCGCCGGTGTGCACGCGCAGCTGGACCGGCTCGGGGTGCGTGACCGGGAGCAGTCGCCGGTGTGCACCCTCGAATCCCACGATCACTTCTCGTACCGCCGCGACAAGGCCACGGGCCGACTCGCCGGCTATGTCTGGCTGGACTGAGACGACATGACGAACCTTCAGGACCGTGCGGCGGAGCTCGCCGCGAACCTGGCCGCGGTGGAGGAACGTATCGCCGCGGCCTGTGCGGCGGCCGGGCGCAAGCGGGACGACGTGACGCTCATCGTGGTCACCAAGACCTACCCCGCCAGCGACGTACGGATCCTGTCCGGGCTCGGGGTACGGCACGTGGCGGAGAACCGGGACCAGGACGCGGCGCCCAAGGCCGCGGAATGCTCGGATCTGCCGCTCACCTGGCACTTTGTCGGTCAGTTGCAGACCAACAAGGTCCGTTCCGTGGCGGGTTACGCCGATCTGGTCCAGTCCGTGGACCGGGGCAGGCTCGTCACGGCGCTCTCCAAGGAAGCCGTGCGGGCCGAACGCGAACTGGGTTGTCTGATCCAGGTCGCGCTCGACGCGGACAGCCGAGCAGGCGACGGCCGGGGAGAGCGCGGGGGTGTCGGCCCCGGCGGAGTGGAGGAGTTGGCCGCGCGGGTGGCCGAGGCTCCGGGCTTGCGGCTCGACGGTCTGATGACCGTAGCGCCGCTCACCGGGGACTACGCGGGGCGGCAACAGGCGGCGTTCGAACGGCTCATGGATTTGTCGACTGCCCTGCGCGCGGCCCATCCGGCTGCGAACATGGTCTCGGCAGGGATGAGTTCGGACCTTGAGCAGGCCGTGGCGGCCGGAGCGACACATGTGCGCGTCGGTACCGCGGTCCTCGGAGTCCGACCCCGGCTCGGGTAACGTCGCGAAGAAGTCGGACCACAGCAGAAAATATGGTCATTCTCGCTGATGGGCGAGGAGGCCACGTGGATCGCGGGCACCTTTGGTTGACGTCAGCCGATCCACCACAGAGCGGAGGACTCAGAGAATGGCCGGCGCGATGCGCAAGATGGCGGTCTACCTCGGCCTCGTGGAGGACGATGGGTACGACGGCCGGGGATTCGACCCCGATGACGACTTCGAGCCCGAACTCGACCCGGAGCCCGAGCGTGACCGTCGACGGCACGAGCCGTCGCATCAGTCACACAGCTCCCATGCCGCCACGGATGTGGAGGAATCGGTCAGAGTAGTGCAGCCCCCGGCGCAGCGTGAACCGGTGCGCCAACCTGCTTCGCTCGCCGCTGAATCCGGACGTCCGGCACGAATCGCCCCCGTGGCATCCATCACACCTGAACGTCAGAGCCTGGAGAAGAACGCACCGGTGATCATGCCCAAGGTCGTGTCCGAGCGGGAGCCCTACCGCATCACCACTTTGCACCCCCGGACCTACAACGAGGCCCGTACCATCGGGGAACACTTCCGTGAGGGCACTCCGGTGATCATGAATCTGACGGAGATGGACGACACCGACGCGAAGCGACTTGTCGACTTTGCCGCCGGTCTTGTGTTCGGTCTTCACGGAAGCATCGAGCGGGTGACACAGAAGGTGTTCCTGTTGTCGCCTGCTAACGTCGATGTCACGGCGGAGGACAAGGCCCGTATCGCAGAGGGCGGGTTCTTCAACCAGAGCTGAGACGCAGCAAAGTTCGACGGCTAGCAACCAACTAGTCACGAGGCACGAGACACAGGGGAGAGGGAACCGCCGACATGGGCGTGTTTTTTGATGTGGTCTACATCGCGCTGATGTGCTTCCTCATCGTGCTGATCTTCCGGCTGGTCATGGACTACGTCTTCCAGTTCGCCCGCTCGTGGCAACCCGGCAAGGCGATGGTGGTGGTCCTTGAGGCCACCTACACTGTCACTGATCCACCGCTCAAGCTTCTGCGGCGGTTCATTCCGCCGCTGCGTCTCGGGGGCGTGGCGCTCGACCTGTCCTTCTTCGTACTGATGATCATCGTCTACATCCTGATCTCCGTCGTGAGCCGGCTGTGAGCACGATGTCAACTACGGTCTTGCCGAATGCCGACGACAACGTTGAGGTGAAGAGATGCCGTTGACCCCCGAGGACGTGCGGAACAAGCAGTTCACGACCGTCCGCCTCCGAGAAGGCTATGACGAGGACGAGGTCGATGCCTTCCTCGATGAGGTCGAAGCCGAACTGACTCGTCTTCTTCGAGAGAACGAGGACCTGCGCGCGAAACTCGCCGCAGCCACCCGCGCCGCTGCTCAGAACCAGCAGCAGGGCGGCATGCGCAAGGGCCCCGGCGGCCCGGGTGGGCCCGGCGGGCCCGAGGGCCCCCAGGACCAGCAGGGTCCCCCGCAGGGCATGCGAGGCCCCGGCGCCCCGGTGCCCGCCGGTATATCGGGCCCGCCGCAGCAGCAGATGGGCGGCCCCATGGGCGGTCCGCCCCAGCTGCCGAGCGGTGCCCCGCAGCTGCCGGCCGGTCCTGGTGGACACGGCCCGCAGGGTGGACCGCAGGGTCCCGGCCCGATGGGTCAGGGTCCGATGGGCCAGCAGCCGCAGCTGGGTGGCCCGATGGGCGGCCCCATGGGCGGCCACGGCGGCCCGCAGCTGCCGCAGCCCGGTCAGGGTCCCGGTGGCGACAGCGCCGCCCGTGTCCTCTCGCTGGCCCAGCAGACCGCCGACCAGGCGATCGCCGAGGCCCGCTCCGAGGCGAACAAGATCGTCGGCGAGGCGCGCAGCCGTGCCGAGGGTCTTGAGCGTGACGCCCGTGCCAAGGCCGACGCCCTGGAGCGGGACGCGCAGGAGAAGCACCGCGTCGCGATGGGCTCCCTGGAGTCCGCCCGCGCCACGCTGGAGCGCAAGGTCGAGGACCTGCGCGGCTTCGAGCGCGAGTACCGCACGCGTCTGAAGTCCTACCTGGAGTCGCAGCTGCGCCAGCTGGAGACCCAGGCCGACGACTCGCTGGCCCCGCCGCGTACGCCGGCGACCGCCTCGCTGCCGCCGTCCCCGGCGCCGTCGATGGCTCCGGCCGGTGCGGGTGCGCCGTCCTACGGTGGCAACCAGTCGATGGGTGGCAACCCGCAGAGCGGTGGACCGTCCTACGGCGGTGGCCAGCAGCAGATGTCGCCCGCGATGACGCAGCCGATGGCTCCGGTGCGGCCGCAGGGTCCGTCCCCGATGGGGCAGGCGCCGTCGCCGATGCGTGGGTTCCTCATCGACGAGGACGACAACTGAGCGGCGCGCGTGTGTAGCGCCCGGTAGGACTGGGCGTCGGCATTCATTCAGGCCTTGGCCCGGATCGTTTCTGCGATCCGGGCCAAGGCCTTTTCCGTTGCGGTCGGCCGTTCCCCGTCGGTCGCGGGGCTCCGCCCCGGACCCCGCTCCTCAATCGCCGGAGGGGCTGGATGTGCGCCGGGCGGGCTTGATCAATCAAGCCCGCCCGGCGATTGAGGGCAAGGGGGTCCGGGGGCGGAGCCCCCGGGGCGCAACCCCGTGAGGCGTTACACCTTGCGGAGGCTGAACGTGAGGTTCAGGCCCTCGTCTGTGAAGGCGGAGCCGTAGCCGGGCTCCGGCTCGCCCTGGGCGAAGTCCGTCGCCAGGACCTCGTCCGAGATCAGCCCCGCGTGCTCGGTCAGCGCCGAGATCACCGCCGGATCCGTGGACGTCCACCGCAGCGCGATCCGGTCCGCCACGTCCAGGCCGCTGTTCTTGCGGGCCTCCTGGATCAGGCGGATCGCGTCACGGGCCAGGCCCGCCTGCCGCAGCTCCTCCGTGAGCTCCAGGTCGAGGGCGACCGTCGCACCGGAGTCCGAGGCGACGGACCAGCCCTCGCGCGGGGTCTCCGTGATGATGACCTCGTCCGGGGCGAGGTCGATCTTCTCGCCGTCGACCTCCACGAACGCGGTGCCCTCGCGCAGGGCCAGGGAGAGCGCCGCGGCGTCCGCGTTCGCGACCGCCTTCGCCACGTCCTGGACCCGCTTGCCGAACCGCTTGCCGAGCGCCCGGAAGTTCGCCTTGGCGGTGGTGTCCACCAGGTTGCCGCCGACCTCCGAGAGCGAGGCCAGGGAGGAGACGTTCAGCTCCTCCGTGATCTGGGCCTGGAGCTCGGGGGAGAGACCGGCGAAGCCCGTCGCCGCGACCAGCGCGCGCGAGAGCGGCTGGCGGGTCTTGACGCCCGACTCCGCGCGCGTGGCGCGGCCCAGCTCGACGAGGCGGCGCACCAGCGCCATCTGCGTCGACAGCTCCGGGTCGATCGCCGAGGTGTCGGCCTCGGGCCACGACGACAGGTGGACCGACTCGGGGACGTCCGCGGTGACCGGGACGACCAGGTCCTGCCAGACACGCTCCGTGATGAACGGCGTGAGCGGCGCCATCAGCTGCGTGACGGTCACCACCACGTCGTGCAGGGTGCGCAGCGCGGCCTTGTCGCCCTGCCAGAAGCGGCGGCGCGAGCGGCGCACGTACCAGTTCGACAGGTCGTCGACGAAGGCCGAGAGGAGCTTGCCGGCGCGCTGGGTGTCGTACGCCTCAAGGGCCTGGGTGACCTCGGCCGTGAGCTGGTGCAGCTCGGACAGCAGCCAGCGGTCCAGGACCGTGCGGTCGGCCGGGGCCGGGTCCGCCTCGCTCGGCGCCCACCCGGACGTACGGGCGTACAGGGCCTGGAAGGCGACCGTGTTCCAGTACGTGAGGAGCGTCTTGCGGACGACCTCCTGGATGGTGCCGTGGCCGACGCGGCGGGCCGCCCACGGGGAGCCGCCGGCCGCCATGAACCAGCGCACCGCGTCCGCGCCGTGCCGGTCCATGAGCGGGATCGGGTCCAGCGTGTTGCCCAGGTGCTTGGACATCTTGCGGCCGTCCTCGGCGAGGATGTGGCCGAGGCAGACCACGTTCTCGTACGACGACTTGTCGAAGACCAGCGTGCCGACCGCCATCAGCGTGTAGAACCAGCCGCGCGTCTGGTCGATGGCCTCGGAGATGAACTGCGCCGGGTAGCGGGACTCGAACAGTTCCTTGTTCTTGTACGGGTAGCCCCACTGCGCGAACGGCATCGAGCCCGAGTCGTACCAGGCGTCGATGACCTCCGGCACGCGCACCGCTTCGAGGGAGCAGCCCTCGTGGGTGCAGGTGAACGTGACGTCGTCGATGTACGGGCGGTGCGGGTCCAGGGACGACTGGTCGGAGCCGGTCAGCTCGCCCAGCTCCGCGCGGGAGCCGACGCAGGTGAGGTGGTTCTCCTCACAGCGCCAGATCGGCAGCGGGGTGCCCCAGTAGCGGTTGCGGGACAGCGCCCAGTCGATGTTGTTGCTCAGCCAGTCGCCGAAGCGGCCGTGCTTGACGGTCTCCGGGAACCAGTTGGTCTTCTCGTTCTCCTGGAGGAGGCGGTCCTTGACGGCCGTGGTGCGGATGTACCAGGACGGCTGCGCGTAGTAGAGCAGCGCGGTGTGGCAGCGCCAGCAGTGCGGGTAGCTGTGCTCGTACGGGATGTGCTTGAAGAGCAGACCGCGGTTCTGGAGGTCCTCGGTGAGCTGTTCGTCCGCCTTCTTGAAGAAGACGCCGCCGACCATCGGGACCTCGGGGCCGAACGTGCCGTCGGGCAGCACCGGGTTCACGACCGGCATGCCGTACGAACGGCAGACCTTGAGGTCGTCCTCACCGAAGGCGGGGGACTGGTGGACCAGACCCGTACCGTCCTCGGTCGTCACGTACTCGGCGTTGACGACGTAGTGCGCCTCGGCCGCGTCGGCCGGGAACTCCACGAGCTCGAACGGACGTTGGTACTTCCAACGCTCCATCTCGGCGCCGGTGAAGGACTCGCCGGTCGTCTCCCAGCCCTCGCCGAGCGCCTTCTCGACGAGCGGCTCGGCGACGACGAGCTTCTCCTCGCCGTTCGTCGCGACGACGTAGGTCACGTCCGGGTGCGCGGCGACCGCCGTGTTCGACACCAGGGTCCACGGGGTCGTCGTCCAGATCAGGAGCGACGCCTGGCCCGCCAGCGGACCGGAGGTGAGGGGGAAACGGACATAGACCGAGGGGTCCACGACCGTCTCGTAGCCCTGCGCCAGCTCGTGGTCCGACAGGCCCGTGCCGCAGCGCGGGCACCAGGGGGCGACGCGGTGGTCCTGGACCAGGAGGCCCTTGTTGAAGATCTCCTTCAGCGACCACCAGACCGAGTCGACGTACTCCGGGTTCATCGTCCGGTACGCGTCGTCGAGGTCGACCCAGTAGCCCATGCGGGTCGTCAGGTCGGAGAAGGCGTCGGTGTGCCGGGTCACGGACTCGCGGCACTTGGCGTTGAACTCGGCGATGCCGTACGCCTCGATGTCCTTCTTGCCGCTGAAGCCGAGCTCCTTCTCGACCGCCAGCTCCACCGGGAGGCCGTGGCAGTCCCAGCCGGCCTTGCGGGCCACGTGGTAGCCGCGCATGGTGCGGAAGCGGGGGAACACGTCCTTGAAGACGCGGGCCTCGATGTGGTGGGCGCCCGGCATGCCGTTGGCCGTGGGCGGGCCCTCGTAGAACACCCACTCGGGGCGCCCCTCGGACTGCTCCAGGGTCTTGGCGAAGATCTTCTGCTCGTCCCAGAAGTCGAGCACCGCGTGCTCGAGGGCGGGCAGGTCGACCTGGGCGGGCACCTGGCGGTACTGCGTCATCAGTCTTCCTCCGGCGGATCTGCCTTCTTCCGTCGGAGGGACGAGAGGCTTTCGCGCCGTGTGCGGCGCGCTCCCGCGGTACCACCCTCCTTGGCCCGCCGGGGCGTGGTGCGCTCCGGTGAGCCCCCTCATTGGGGTCGCGATGCCGGGTCTACTGGCCGCGGGCTGTGCGCTGCGGTGTTCTTCCGGCGGCTCCGGGGTGATCTTCGCGTCGCGCTCGCCGCCGGGCTTCCACCGTCCCCGGTTCGCTCTTGGCTGCGTACGTCGCTACTCGGCCCCATCCACGCTTTTCGCTCCGCCCAGTGTACGGCGCCGGGGAAGGCGCGGCCGACCGGTTTTCGCGGGGGCCGGGGAGGGCGCGGTGCGGGTGCGCCGGGTGACCCGAATGGCCATACGCCGGGTGTCCGATCCCGGCCGGTCGTGGCGGGGGTCGGGGCCGGACGGGCGACCGGCGGATTACCGGGCGGGGAGCTGGGCACAACGCTTGCAGGTTCGTCGCGTGGCGGTCGCGCGGTCTTCGTGAGGGGTCCGATCCGGTGGTGTGCCCCGTTGCCGCGGGCCTGGAGTCGATTTATCGTCCCAGCACGATTCGCGAGCAAGATCACAAATTGTGAAGGGGCCGCGGCCATGGTGGCGAAAAAGACCGCCGTTCAGCAGTCGGCGTCCAGCAGATCCACGGGCGCGGCGGCCTCCGGCGGTGCCGGTGAGGGCGCGGCCGGAGCGAAGGCGTCCGCGTCGAAGTCGGGGTCGGCCTCCGCGTCCGCCTCCGCGTCGGCTTCCGCGTCGGCTTCCGCGTCGGCTTCGGCTTCGGCGAAGCCGGGGCACGCGTCGGCGTCGAAGGAGACGCCCACCGGCAAGAAGAAGTCGGCCGCCGGGTCGCACGCGTCGGCCCGC
Source organism: Streptomyces sp. BYX5S (assembly GCF_054724165.1). Lineage (NCBI taxonomy): Bacteria > Bacillati > Actinomycetota > Actinomycetes > Kitasatosporales > Streptomycetaceae > Streptomyces > Streptomyces sp. BYX5S. The sequence goes on from NZ_CM138829.1 coordinate 1,755,545, forward strand.
AAGGAGACGAGCGGTTCGGCGGGGGCTTCCAAGAGTGCGGCTGCGAAGGGCGCGGGTGGGGCGGCGTCCGCGGGTGCGGCGTCCGCGTCTGCGGGTGCGGCTCCGGAGAAGGCCGGGGCTTCCGGAAGCGCGGCTTCCAAGAGCGCGGCTACGAAGAGCGCGGGCACGAAGCGCGCGGCTGCGAAGAGTGCGGCTTCGAAGAGTGCGGCTTCGAAGAGGGCTGCCACCGGGACGGCGTCTGCGAAAAACGCCGACTCCGGGGCGGCGGCTTCGAAGGAAGCCGCCACCGAAGCGGCGCCGGCGAAGAGTGCTGGCACCGAAGCGGCGCCGGTGAAGGGTGCTGGCACCGAAGCGGCGCCCGCTAAGCGTGCCGCCAAGAAGGCGGCCTCTACGAAGAGCGCCACCAAGAAGGCGGCCGGGAGCAAGGCGGCTGCGGGCAAGGCGGCGGCCGGGGGAGGCGTGGTCTCGGAGGCGGCCGGGGGCAAGGAGAAGGCCGGTGCGCGTGGGGCCGGCGGGGACGGGGTGTACGAGGAGGGGGACGGCGTCGGCCGGACGGGCGGGCGCAAGGGTGCGAAGAAGACGGTCGCCTCCGCGGCCGACGGCGCGGCCGAGGCCGCGAAGACGACGGGAGCCACGACAGTGGTTGCGAAGAAGACTCAGGGCACGGCCACGGCGACCAAGAAGCCGGGCGCGGTCCCCAAGGCGCGCGGCACCGCCGAGCCCGGTGAGCTGGCCGTCCGTCCGGGCGAGGATCCATGGACCCCGGAGGAGGCCGAGGAGGCGCGCGCCGAGCTGCAGAGCGAGGTGCTGCGGCTCGGGAGCGAGATCTCCGCCGCCGAGGAGGGCCTCGCGGGCCTGATGCGGGACTCCGGGGACGGAGCCGGTGACGACGACGCCGACACGGGCACCAAGAACATCACGCGCGAGCACGAGATGGCGCTGGCCGCCAACGCGCGCGAGATGCTGCTCCAGACCGAGCGCGCCCTGGAGCGGCTCGACGCCGGCACGTACGGGCTCTGCGAGAACTGCGGGAACCCGATCGGGAAGGCGCGCATGCAGGCGTTCCCGCGGGCGACGCTCTGTGTGGAGTGCAAGCAGAAGCAGGAGCGCCGTTACTGAGCGGGCGCCGATCCCGCGCCCGGCGGCGGCGCCCGGCACCGGCCCATGGGGCGCCACGCGCGCGTGCCGTACTCTCGTCCTCAGTCAGGTACTAGGTTGAGGGACTCACGTGGCAGAGGCGGAGCGCATCATCGGTACGCCGGATTCCCCGGATGCGGGGGCAGCCCAGCCGGAGCAGGCCGACGAGCAGGTCCAGGAGCGGCCCAAGGGCAGGCGGCGGATCGCCGCCCTGTTCGCCGTGGCGGCACTCGCGTACGCCCTGGACCTGGTCAGCAAGCTGATCGTGGTGGCGAAGCTGGAGCACCGGGACTCGATCCACATCATCGGTGACTGGCTCCAGCTCGAAGTGATCAGGAACCCAGGCGCCGCCTGGGGCATCGGCGAGGCCTTCACGATCATCTTCACCCTGATCGCGGTCGGCGTGATCGTCGTGATCGCGCGCCTCGCCAGGAAGCTCTACAGCACGCCCTGGGCCATCGCCCTCGGCCTGCTGCTCGGCGGAGCGCTCGGCAACCTCACGGACCGGATCTTCCGGGCGCCGGGCGTCTTCGAGGGCGCCGTGGTGGACTTCATCGCGCCGAAGCACTACCCGGTCTTCAACCTCGCCGACTCGGCGATCGTGTGCGGCGGCATCCTGATCGTGCTGCTGTCCTTCCGCGGCATCGACCCGGACGGGACCGTCCACAAGGACTGACGGACCCCGGCAGGGGCGGGCCGCCGGGGCCTGGGGTGCGGGAGTGTCGGTGGGCTCCTGCATACTCGACGGGTGAGCACGATTCCCGAGATCCGCACCCTGCCCGTTCCCGACGGCCTGGAGGGCGAGCGCGTCGACGCCGCCATCTCCCGCATGTTCGGCTTCTCCCGCACCAAGGCCGCCGAGCTCGCCGCCGCCGGGAAGGTCTCGGTCGACGGCTCGGTCGTGGGCAAGTCCGAGCGGGTGCACGGCGGCGCCTGGATGGAAGTGGAGATGCCGCAGGCGCCCGCTCCCGTGCAGATCGTCGCCGAGCCCGTCGAGGGCATGGAGATCGTGCACGACGACGACGACATCGTCGTGATCATGAAGCCCGTGGGGGTCGCCGCCCACCCCAGCCCCGGCTGGACCGGCACCACGGTGATCGGTGGCCTCGCCGCCGCCGGGTACCGGATCTCCACGTCCGGTGCGGCCGAGCGCCAGGGCATCGTGCACCGGCTCGACGTGGGCACGTCCGGCCTCATGGTCGTCGCCAAGTCGGAGCGGGCGTACACGTCGCTGAAGCGCCAGTTCAAGGAGCGCGTCCCGGACAAGCGGTACAACGCGCTGGTGCAGGGCCACCCCGACCCGATGAGCGGCACCATCGACGCCCCGATCGGGCGCCACCCGAACCACGACTACAAGTGGGCCGTGACCGCCGAGGGCAAGCCCTCCGTCACGCACTACGACCTCATCGAGGCCTTCCGTGCCGCCTCGCTCCTCGACATCAAGCTGGAGACGGGCCGCACCCACCAGATCCGCGTCCACATGTCCGCGCACCGGCACCCGTGCGTGGGCGACCTGACGTACGGCGCGGACCCCACGCTCGCGAAGCGGCTCGGGCTCACCCGGCAGTGGCTGCACGCGGTGCGGCTCGGCTTCGAGCACCCGGCGGACGGCCGGTGGGTCGAGTTCGAGAGCGCGTACCCCGAGGACCTCCAGACGGCGCTCGACCGGGTCCGGGCGGAGAGCTCATGACCGCCGCCGAACCCGCGTACGTGACCCGTGTGGCCGAGTCGGACCTGGACCGGCAGGCCTGTTTCGCCGTCCGCAAGGAGGTCTTCGTCGCCGAGCAGGGCGTCCCCGAGGACCTGGAGTACGACGCGTACGACGCCGGAGCCGTGCACGTCCTCGCCGTCCGCGCGGACGGCGAGCCGCTCGGCACCGGGCGGCTGCTCACGGGCGAGGCCGCCGCGGCCAAGAACGGCGGGGCGGCGGACGTCGGCGCTCTCGGGCGGCTCGCCGTCACGAAGGCGGCGCGCGGTCTCGGTGTCGGCGCCGCGCTGGTGCGGGCCATCGAGGACGCGGCCCGCGCGCGCGGACTCGCCGCCGTGGACCTGCACGCGCAGACGCACGCGCTGGGCTTCTACGAGCGGCTCGGCTACGTCGCGTACGGTCCGGAGTTCCTCGACGCGGGCATCGACCACCGCGCGATGCGCAAGCCGCTCGGCTGAGCGTTCCGGCGGGCGTCTTCGGCCGAAGAGTCCCGTCGCGCCCGGTTCGGCTCCGAATAAGGCGATTTGATCTGACGTGCGTGGCACCCTTGAGGCCGGAACGTACATGATCGTCGAGTCTGGTCGGAGTCCCCGGTGGATCAATTGGCCCTGCTGTTCGTGCTGTTGCTCGGGGCCGTGCTCACCGTCCCGCTCGGAGACCGGCTCGGCCTGCCGTCCCCCGTCCTGATGACGCTGCTCGGCATCGCCCTGGCGCTGATCCAGGCGGTGCCGAACGTCGACATCAATCCGGACCTGATCCTGCCGCTGGTGCTGCCACCGCTGCTCTACGCGGCCGTGCACCGCACGTCCTGGCGCCAGTTCGCGGCCAACAAACGGCCGATCTTCCTGCTCGCCGTCGCCCTGGTCTTCGTCACCACGGCCGCCGTCGCCTTCGTCGCCGACGCCATCGTGCCGGGCCTGCCGGTCGCCGCGGCCGTCGCGCTCGGCGCGCTGGTGGCGCCGCCCGACCCGGTCGCCGCGACCGCCGTCGCGGGCCAACTCGGCCTGCCCCGGCGCATGGTGTCGATCCTGGAGGGCGAGGGCCTGTTCAACGACGTGACCGCCATCGTGCTCTACCATGTCGCCATCGCCGCCGCCGTCAGCGGCACCTTCTCGCTGCCGCACGCCGCGCTGGAACTCGTCCTGTCCGCGGTCGTCGCCGTCGCGGTCGGCTGGGCGCTCGGCTGGATCGCCAACAAGCTCATCGGCTATCTCGGCGACGCCACCCTCCAGATCGGCCTCACGCTCCTGATCCCCTACGCCTCGTACGTCCTCGCCGAGGAGCTCAAGGGCTCGGGTGTGCTCGCGGTCCTGACCACGGCGATGTTCCTGGCCGAGCACGCCTTCGACGCCGACGACGTGCTGACCCGGCTCACCGGGCGGGCCTTCTGGGACGTCGTGGACACCCTCGTCACGGGCGTCGCGTTCGGTCTCATCGGCCTGGAGGTGCACAACGTCGTGCGCACCGCGCAGGGCCGCTGGGGCGAGATGCTGGGCTGGGCGGGCGCGGTCGTCGCCGTCGTCATCGTCGTACGGCTGTTGTGGCTGCTGCCGATGACATGGGTGACCCGGCGGATGCATCTGCGGCGCGACGTCGACGAGGACATCCCGGTGAGCTGGCGCGAGACGGTCGTCATGTGGTGGGCCGGAATGCGCGGTGTGGCCTCGGTGGCGCTGGCCCTCGCCATCCCGCTGACCATGGACGACGGTTCGCCCTTCCCGGACCGGGACGAGATCGTCTTCCTCGCGTTCGGGGTGATCATGGCGACCCTCGTGCTCCAGGGCCTCAGCCTGCCGTGGCTGGTGAAGAAGCTCGGCGTGCGCAGCGACAACGTCGTCGAGCGGGAGTACGAGAAGCAGCTCGCGCTGCGCGCCGCGAAGGCGGCCAAGCGGCGGCTCAAGGAGATCGAGGAGGTCGAGGAGCTGCCGGAGGAGGTGCAGGAGCAGATGCTGCGCCGCGCCTACGACATCGGTCTGCGCATCAACCCGGAGATGGGCGCGGACGAGCGGCGCGAGAAGCAGGCCAAGCGGGTCGCCCGGATCAAGCGGATCCGCCGGATCCAGTCGGAGATGATGTCGGCGGCCCGCCACGAGGTCCTCTCGGCCCGCAGCGAACCCGGGTCGGACCCCGAGGTCGTCGACCGGGTGCTCAGGAAACTGGACGTGCGCAGTCTGCGCTGAGAGCGGACGGCCGGGCCTCCGTGGCGCCCGTGCCTGGAGCGCACTCGACGTCCTAGGCTCGTGTGCATGGCACGCAATGTGATGATCACCGGAGGCGGTACGGGAATCGGGCTCGCGGCGGCCAAGGCCTTCGTCGAGGAAGGGGACCGGGTGCTGCTGGTCGGGCGGCGCATCGAGGTCCTGGAGAAGGCCGATGTGCCCGGAGCCCTGAAGTACCCGGCCGACCTCAGCACCGTCGAAGGCGCGCGCGGCGCCGCCGACTTCGCGCTCGAGGCGTTCGAGGGCACGGTCGACGTGATGGTGCACAGCGCCGGCGGGCTCGGCGCCCGGCTGCACCCGGCGCCGGAGGCGGACGATCCGCTGGAGGCCGTCGCCCACACCTGGAACGCCGACTTCCGCACCAACACGCTCACGTCGGTCCTGCTGACCGAGGCGCTGCGCGAGCACCTCGCCTCGCCGGGCGGCCGGGTCGTGTTCCTGTCATCCATCGCCGCCCTGCGCGGCTCGGGCCAGGGCTCCTACGGCGCGTCGAAGGCGGCCCTGCACCCGTACACGTACGACCTCGCCAAGGCGCTCGGTCCGCGGGGCATCACCGTGAACACGGTGGCGCCCGGCTACATCGAGGACACCGAGTTCTTCGGGCCGTCGATGCCCGAGGAGCAGTACCGGCGCCGGGTCGACGCCATCCCGACCGGCCGGGCCGGGACGCCCGAGGACATCGCGGCCACCGTGCTGTGGCTGGCCTCGCCCGGCGGCAGCCATGTCACCGGCCAGATCATCCAGGTCAACGGCGGGGAGCTGCCGGGGCGTTGAGCCGCCTCAGCCCCGGCCCGTACGGGGAGCGCGGCCGTCCCGGCTGAGCACGTGCTCCGGAAGGGAGTCCAGCTCGTCCGGGGCGAGCAGCGCCGTCGCCGTGTTGATCCGCGGCAGCGCGTACGGGTGGAAGTCGGTCAGCCAGCGCACCAGCTGCTCGCGGACCGTGACGCGCACCGTCCAGATGTCGTCCGCGTCCTTGGCCGTGACCAGGGCGCGGACCTGAAGGGTGCTGGGCGTGGTGTCGGTCACGGCCAGGCCCCAGTCGCGGCCGTCCCAGGCGGCGCACTCGCGCAGCACGTCGTGCAGCTTCTCGCGCATCTCCGGCACGGGCGCGCTGTGGTCGAGGTGGAAGAAGACGGTGCCGGTCATCTGGGAGCCGCCGCGCGACCAGTTCTCGAACGGCTTCGACGTGAAGTACGACACGGGCATCGTGATGCGGCGCTCGTCCCAGGTGCGCACGGCGAGGAAGGTCAGGGTGATCTCCTCGACCGTGCCCCACTCGCCGTCCACGACGACGGTGTCGCCGATCCGCACCATGTCGCCGAACGCGATCTGAAGGCCCGCGAAAAGGTTTCCGAGCGTGGACTGGGCGGCGACACCGGCGACGATGCCCAGGATGCCGGCCGAGGCGAGCAGCGAGGCCCCGGCCGCCCTGAAGGCCGGGAACGTCAGGAGCATCGCGGCCACCGCGACCACACCGACGATCGCGATGACGACGCGCTGGATCAGGGTGACCTGGGTGCGCACGCGGCGGACCCGGGCCGGGTCGCGCTGGGCGGTGGCGTAGCGGGCGTAGGACGACTCGACTATGGCGGACGAGATCCGCACGGCGAGCCAGGCGGTGGCGCCGATCAGGACCAGGCTGAGCGTTTCTCCCAGCCCGCGGTAGTGGTCCTGGACGACCCCTGTCTGGTCGTACGAGCCGCGCAGCATGGCCGCGCACAGGACGAGCTGGAGAGGCAGCCGGCAGCGGCGCAGCAGCCCCCACAGCGGGGTCTCGTGGTGGCGCTGATCGGTGCGTTGCAGCAATCGGTCGACGGCCCACCCCACGAGCAGCGTGAGCACGACCGAGCCGCCAATGACGATCAGCGGACGCAGTACGTTCTCCATGCCACGACGGTAACCGGGATCGGGCACGTCTAACCTGCGGGGTTCCTGGCACCATGGAGCGCATGAACATCATGCTTTTCCATTCGGCGTTCGGATTGCGGCCCGCCGTGGTGGCCGCCGCCGACCGGCTGCGCGCCGCCGGGCACGAGGTGTGGGCCCCCGATCTCTTCGACGGGCGCACCTTCGACAGCGTCGAGGAAGGCATGGCCTTCAAGGACGAGCTCGGCAAGGACGAGCTGCTCAAGCGCGCCGTCCTGGCGGCCGCCCCGTACTCGGACCGCGGTCTCGTCTACGCCGGGTTCTCGTTCGGCGCCGCGACCGCGCAGACCCTCGCGCTCGGCGACGACAAGGCGAAGGGGCTGCTGCTCCTGCACGGCACGTCCGACATCGCGGAGGGCGTCGCCGTGGACGAGCTCCCGGTGCAGCTGCACGTCGCCGAGCCCGACCCGTTCGAGACCGACGACTGGCTGACCGCCTGGTACCTCCAGATGGGCCGCGCGGGGGCCGACGTGGAGGTCTACCGGTACGCCGGGGCGGGCCACCTGTACACCGACCCCGACCTGCCGGACTACGACGAGGAGGCCGCCGAGGCCACCTGGCGGGTGGCGCTCGGCTTCCTCGAAACCCTGTAGGCGTCCTACGCGACGGGGGCGTCCACCCGCTCGACCTTCTGGGTGCCGGTGCGCGTGCGGTACGAGCGCTTCCAGGCGGACGTGGCGCGCGCGTCCGTCCGGTCGGAGATCACGTAGAAGTCCATCTGCGCCCGCTCGGCGGTGACGTCGAGGACGCCGTACCCGTGGTGGTCCATGTCCAGCCAGCGCACGTGCCGGTTGGCCGCCTTGACGGCGCCCTCGGCGACCGTGGAGAGCGTGTCCGGGGCGACGTGCAGGATGTCGTCCAGGTTGTCGGAGGTCACCGACGTGACCACGAACTCCGTCGCGGCGGAGGGCGACAGCGGGTACGTCGCGGCCTTGACCGGTACGTCGTTGGCCCACGCCATGTGGATGTCGCCGGTCAGGAAGACGGTGTCGCGCACGGCGTGCTCGCGCAGGTGGGAGATCAGCTCGGCGCGGTCGTGCGTGTAGCCGTCCCACTGGTCGACGTTGATCGCCAGGCCCTCCTTGGGCAGCCCGAGCAACTCGGCGAGCGGGCCGAGGAGATGTGCGGGCAGCGAACCGAAGGCGACCGGCGAGATCATCACCGAGGTGCCGACCAGCTTCCAGCGCGCGTCGGAACCGGCGAGGCCCGCCTTCAGCCAGTCCAGCTGGGCGCGGCCCGTGATCGTGCGGTCCGGGGAGTCGACGGCCCCGTTGCCGATGCTCGACTGCTCGGAGCGGAACGAGCGCAGGTCGAGCAGGTGCAGGTCGGCCAGCGCGCCGAAGCGCAGGCGGCGGAAGACGGTGCCCGCGGTGGACGGACGGACCGGCATCCATTCGAAGTACGCCTGCTTCGCGGCCTGCCGGCGCGCCGCCCAGTCGCCCTCGGTGCCCGGCGTGTGGTTCTCGGCACCGCCCGACCAGGCGTCGTTGGCGAACTCGTGGTCGTCCCAGATGGCGATGAGCGGGTGCGCGGCCTGCATCGCCTGCACGTCGGCGTCGGTCTTGGTCTGGCCGTGCCGGGTGCGGTAGTCGGCGAGCGAGACGATCTCGTGGGCCGGCCGGTGCTGCCGGACCGTGTACTCGGCGGTCGGGTACTCGCCGGTCCCGTACTCGTAGAGGTAGTCGCCGAGGTGCAGGACCGCGTCCAGGTCGCCGCGGGCCGCCAGGTGCCGGTACGCGGAGAAGTAGCCGGCCTCCCAGTTGGAGCAGGAGACGACGCCGAAGCGCAGACCCGCGGGGGAGGCGTCGGCGGCCGGGGTCGTGCGGGTGCGGCCCACGGGGGAGTGGGTGACGCCCACGGAGAAGCGGAAGTAATAGGTGGTCTCTTGGCGCAGGCCCCTTACGTCGGCCTTGACGGTGTGGTCGGTGGCGGCGCTCGCGCCCACCGTTCCCTTGGCGACGATCGTCCGGAACGTCCGGTCCTCGGCGATCTCCCATCCCACCTGCACGTCCGGGCCCTTCCCGGAACCCGGCACTGCCTCGGCGGTCGGCGTCACACGGGTCCACAGCAGCACCCCGTCGGGCAGCGGGTCGCCGGACGCCACGCCGTGCAGGAAGGCGGGGGCCTCGGCGGCGTGGGCGGGGGCCGTGGCGGCGAGCGGTGCGGCGAGTGCGGCGCCGGCGGCAGCGGCCTTCACGACCGTTCTGCGGGTGGGTGCACTTTGATGAAGTCGACTGGTCACGGCGGGTCAGCCTACTGACAGGTACATGAAAAAAGCGGGCGAACCCGAAAGGTTCGCCCGCTTTTCGCCTGCTCTTCCGCGGCGCTGGTCCGGACGTCAGCCCTTGAGGGCCTTCTCGATCGCGGTGGTGTACTCGGCCACGGTCATCGGCGCGTTCTGGCCGTCCGTGCCGGTCAGCTTCTTGCCGTCCATGACGAGGCTGGGGGTGCCGGTGACCTCGTCCTTGTTGGTGTCGAAGGACTTGGACATCTTCATGGCCCAGTTGTCGTACGTACCGTTCTTCACGGCGTTCTGGAACGACTTGTTGCCCTTGAGCGAGTCCACGCTGTCGCCGATCTCGATCAGGTAGTCGTCGTCCTTGAGCTTGTCCTCGCTCTCGTCCGGGTGGTACTTCGCGGAGTAGAGCGCGGCCTTGTAGTCGAGGAAGGCGTCCTGGCTCACGTTGAGGGCCGCGCCGAGCGCGCTCAGGGCGTTCTTCGAGCCCTCGCCGTTGGTGCCGACCTTGTCCTCGCCCGCGCTGTCGCCGTCGAGGAACGTGCCGCCGACGTACTGGAGCTTGAACTTGCCCGCCTCGACGTCCTTGTGGAGCTGCGGGCCGACCGTCTGCTCGAAGGAGGCGCAGACCGGGCAGCGGGAGTCCTCGTAGAGCTTCAGGGTCTTCTTGGCGCTGCTCTTGCCGATGACGACGGTCGTGCCGTCCTTGCCCGAGGTGTGGGCGGGCGCCTTCACGGCGGACGACTTGGCCTCCATCGCCGTCTCCCAGTGGGAGGGCTTGCTGGCCTGCACCACCGCGTAACCGATGCCGCCGGCTATCGCCAGGACCGCGACGACGGAGACGCCGACGATCGCCTGCCGCTTCGTCTTGTCCTTCTTGGCCTGGCGCTCGCGCTCGATGCGCAGCCGCTCGCGGGCCGCCGTCTTCGCCTGCTGGGTGTTCCGCTTGCTCATGATCGTGCTCCGTGGGTAAGTCGCAGGGGGTGGGGGACTGCCGTATCGGGCCCGAGCCGGGAGATGGAAGGTGGCTCAGGCGGCGAGCGGCGGCGGTCCGCGCCGTCCCACGGAGTGCACCCACAGCCGGGTGCGGGAGGCCGGTACGCGCGTGGCGGTGCGCGGCGGGCGCACGGCGGGCTCGCGCCGCAGCGGCGCCGCGGCGAACGCGATCAGCAGCGGCCGGAACGCGAAGGCGGCCACCGCGCGCAGCAGTTGGGCCAGGGCCTGCTCACCGCGGCGCAACCAGGCGGCGGCCAGCAGACCGACGCCGACATGCGCGCCGAGCAGCAGCCAGGAGGCCGCCGGGTCGGTGTGGGCGAAGAGGGCCGCGGCCCGCTCGGTGCCGCCGCCCGTCATGCGGGCCAGCGGCGTGCCCACGTTCCCGGCGCACAGGACGTCGAAGCCGAACTGGCGCAGCGGGCCCGCGACGGGGCCGCCCGCCTCGCCGTAACAGACGTGCTGACCGGCCGTGAAGACCGTGTCGGCCGCCAGCTCCAGCGGGACGAGCAGGGCGGCGATCCGGCCGAAGCCGCGCTCCCGGCCCGCCAGCGCGTACGCGATCACGAAGACGGCCGCGGCGATCGCGGCGACCGTCGTGAGCGGCAGCGGGGCCCGGGACAGCAGCACGTGCGACGCGACGGACAGCGTCACGGCGAAGGCCGTGAACAGTGCCGCGCGCGTCACTCGTAGCTGGGTCCCGGATATGTCGTCCATCGCGACAGGAGTGTGCCATGCCTTGCGGTAAGCGATGCCTAAAGGGTTGCTATGAGTGGGATCCGCAGGTGCTCAGCCCACGGTCACCTCTCCAGACCCGGGATCCGGCCGTTGCGGAACAGGTCCACGAAGATCTGGTGGTCCGCACGCGCGCGTGCCCCGTAGGAGTGCGCGAACTCGACCAGGAGGGGCGCGAAACCGTCCTCGTCGGCGGCGATCGCCGCGTCGATGGCGCGCTCCGTGGAGAACGGGACGAGCGACTCGCCGGACTGGTCGTCGGCCGCCGCGTGCATCGCCGCCGTGGCCCGGCCGAGGTCCGCGACGACCGCCGCGATCTCCTCCGGGTCGTCGATGTCGCCCCAGTCCAGGTCCACCGCGTACGGCGAGACCTCGGCGACCAGCTGCCCGGCGCCGCCGAGCTCGGTCCAGCCCAGCCACGGGTCGGCGTGGGCCTGGAGGGCGCGCTGCGAGATGACCGTGCGGTGGCCCTCGTGCCGGAAGTACCCGCGGACCGCCTGGTCGGTGATGTGCCGCGAGACGGCCGGGGTCTGGGCCTGCTTCATGTAGATCACCACATCGTTCTCCAGGGCGTCGCTGTTGCCCTCCAGAAGGATGTTGTACGAGGGCAGGCCCGCCGAGCCGATGCCGATGCCGCGCCGCCCCACGACGTCCTTCACCCGGTACGAGTCGGGGCGGGCGAGGGAGGCCTCGGGCAGCGTCTCCAGGTAGCCGTCGAACGCCGCGAGCACCTTGTAGCGCGTCGCCGCGTCCAGCTCGACGGCGCCGCCGCCGGGCGCGAAGCGGCGCTCGAAGTCGCGGATCTCCGTCATGGTCTCCAGCAGGCCGAAACGGGTCAGCGAACGGGCGTCGCGCAGCGCCTCCAGGAGCGGGCCCTCGGCCGTGTCCAGCGTGAAGGGCGGCACCTCGTCGCGCTTGGCGCCGGTCGCCAGTGCGTGGATGCGCTCGCGGTAGGCCGCCGCGTACGTGCGCACCAGGTCGGTGATCTGCTCGTCGCTGAGCGCCTTGGAGTAGCCGATCAGCGCCACGGAGGCGGCGAAGCGCTTGAGGTCCCACGTGAAGGGGCCCACGTACGCCTCGTCGAAGTCGTTCACGTTGAAGATCAGCCGGCCCGTGGAGTCCATGTACGTGCCGAAGTTCTCCGCGTGCAGGTCGCCGTGGATCCACACCCGGCTGGTGCGGTCGTCGAGGAACGGCCCGCCGTGCTGCTCGCGCTCCACGTCCCGGTAGAACAGGCAGGCCGTGCCCCGGTAGAAGGCGAAGGCCGAGGCCGCCATCTTGCGGAACTTGACCCGGAAGGCCGCCGGATCCGCGGCGAGGAGCTCGCCGAACGCGGTGTCGAAGACGGAGAGGATCTGCTCGCCGCGCTGGTCAGCGGTGGGCTGCGGGTCCGACATCGCTGGGTGCCTCCTGGTACGGGATCTTGCGGTACGCGCTGCCGCGGGGCGCTGACGCGTGGGACAGATGTTCTGTTCCGTCCAACGCACGACCGTACTCCGGAGTGCCCGCCGGTTGTCAGTGGCCGGTCGTAGACTTCCAAGCTGTCCCCCATCCGTCGCCCGGTGTTTTCCATTGGAGGCCCCCACCGTGTCAAAGCCGCCCTTCACGCACCTGCACGTGCACACCCAGTACTCGCTGCTGGACGGTGCGGCGCGGCTGAAGGACATGTTCAAGGCCGCCGGCGACATGGGCATGACGCACATCGCGATGTCCGACCACGGCAACCTGCACGGGGCGTACGACTTCTTCCACACCGCGCAGAAGGCCGGGATCACGCCGATCATCGGCATCGAGGCGTACGTGGCCCCGGAGTCGCGGCGCAACAAGCGGAAGATCCAGTGGGGCCAGCCGCACCAGAAGCGCGACGACGTCTCCGGCTCCGGTGGTTACACCCACAAGACGATGTGGGCGGCGAACAAGACGGGGCTGCACCACCTGTTCAAGCTGTCCTCCGACGCGTACGCCGAGGGCTGGCTGCAGAAGTGGCCGCGCATGGACAAGGAGACGCTCTCCCAGTGGAGCGAGGGCATCATCGCCTCCACCGGCTGCCCCTCCGGCGAGCTCCAGACCCGGCTGCGCCTCGGCCAGTACGACGAGGCGCTGAAGGCCGCGTCCGAGTACCAGGACATCTTCGGCAAGGACCGGTACTTCCTGGAGCTGATGGACCACGGCATCGAGATCGAGCGCCGGGTCCGCGACGGCCTCCTCGACATCGGCAAGAAGCTCGGCATCCCGCCGCTCGTGACGAACGACTCGCACTACACGTACGCGCACGAGTCCGTCGCCCACGACGCCCTGCTCTGCATCCAGACCGGCAAGAACCTCTCGGACCCGGACCGCTTCCGCTTCGACGGCACGGGCTACTACCTGAAGTCGACGGACGAGATGTACGCCATCGACTCCTCCGACGCCTGGCAGGAGGGCTGCCGCAACACGCTGCTGGTGGCCGAGCAGATCGACACGACCGGCATGTTCGAGAAGCGCGACCTCATGCCGAAGTTCGAGATCCCCGAGGGCTTCACCGAGGTCACCTGGTTCCAGGAGGAGGTCCGGGTCGGCATGCAGCGCCGCTTCCCGGGCGGCGTCCCCGAGGACCGGCAGAAGCAGGCCGAGTACGAGATGGACGTCATCATCCAGATGGGGTTCCCGGGCTACTTCCTCGTCGTCGCCGACTTCATCATGTGGGCCAAGAACAACGGCATCGCGGTGGGCCCCGGCCGTGGCTCCGCGGCCGGTTCGATCGTCGCCTACGCGATGGGCATCACCGACCTCGACCCGATCGAGCACGGACTGATCTTCGAGCGCTTCCTCAACCCGGAGCGCGTCTCCATGCCCGACGTCGACATCGACTTCGACGAGCGCAGGCGCGTCGAAGTCATCAGGTACGTGACCGAAAAGTACGGCGCCGACAAGGTCGCCATGATCGGCACGTACGGCAAGATCAAGGCCAAGAACGCGATCAAGGACTCCGCGCGCGTGCTCGGCTACCCGTACGCGATGGGCGACCGCCTCACCAAGGCGATGCCCGCCGACGTCCTCGGCAAGGGCATCGACCTCGACGGCATCACCAACCCCGAGCACCCCCGCTACTCGGAGGCGGGCGAGATCCGGGGGATGTACGAGAACGAGCCGGACGTCAAGAAGGTCATCGACACCGCCAAGGGCGTCGAGGGACTGGTCCGGCAGATGGGTGTGCACGCCGCCGGCGTCATCATGTCCAGCGAACCGATCGTCGACCACGCCCCGCTGTGGACGCGGCACACCGACGGCGTGACGATCACGCAGTGGGACTACCCGCAGTGCGAGTCGCTCGGCCTGCTCAAGATGGACTTCCTGGGCCTGCGCAACCTGACGATCATGGACGACGCCGTCAAGATGGTGCGGTCCAACAAGGGCATCGACCTGGAGATGCTCTCGCTCCCGCTGGACGACCCGAAGACCTTCGAACTGCTCTGCCGCGGTGACACGCTGGGCGTCTTCCAGTTCGACGGCGGGCCGATGCGTTCGCTGCTGCGCCAGATGCAGCCCGACAACTTCGAGGACATTTCCGCCGTCTCGGCCCTGTACCGGCCGGGCCCGATGGGCATGAACTCGCACATCAACTACGCGGAGCGCAAGAACGGCCGCCAGGAGATCACGCCGATCCACCCGGAGCTCGAAGAGCCCCTGAAGGAGACGCTCGGCCTGACCTACGGCCTCATCGTGTACCAGGAGCAGGTGCAGAAGGCCGCGCAGATCGTCGCCGGCTACTCGCTCGGCGAGGCCGACGTGCTGCGCCGCGTGATGGGCAAGAAGAAGCCCGAGGAACTGGCGAAGAACTTCGTGCTCTTCCAGGAGGGCGCCAAGAAGAAGGGCTTCTCCGACCAGGCGATCCAGGCCCTGTGGGACGTCCTGGTGCCGTTCGCCGGCTACGCGTTCAACAAGGCGCACTCCTCCGCGTACGGCCTGGTCACCTACTGGACCGCGTATCTGAAGGCGAACTACCCGGCCGAGTACATGGCCGCGCTGCTCACCTCGGTGAAGGACGACAAGGACAAGTCGGCCGTCTACCTCAACGAGTGCCGGCGCATGAAGATCAAGGTCCTCCCGCCGGACGTGAACGAGTCGGTCCACAACTTCGCCGCCCAGGGCGACGACGTGATCCTCTTCGGCCTGGAAGCGGTCCGCAACGTCGGCGCGAACGTGGTCGAGTCGATCACCCGCGCCCGCAAGGCGAAGGGGAAGTTCACCTCGTTCCCCGACTACCTGGACAAGATCGAGGCCGCCGCCTGCAACAAGCGGACGACGGAATCGCTGATCAAGGCCGGCGCCTTCGACCAGATGGGACACACCCGCAAGGGCCTCACCGCCCAGTACGAGCCCATGATCGACAACGTCGTGGCGGTGAAGCGCAAGGAGGCCGAGGGACAGTTCGACCTCTTCGGCGGCATGGGCGACGGGGGCAACGACGAGCCGGGCTTCGGCCTCGACGTCGAGTTCTCCACCGACGAGTGGGACAAGACGTACCTGCTCGCCCAGGAGCGCGAGATGCTCGGCCTCTACGTCTCCGACCACCCGCTCTTCGGTCTGGAGCACGTGCTGTCCGACAAGGCGGACGCGGGCATCGGCCAGCTCACCGGCGGCGACTTCGGCGACGGCGCGGTCGTGACGGTCGGCGGCATCATCTCGGGCCTTCAACGCAAGATGACCAAGCAGGGCAACGCCTGGGCGATCGCCACCGTCGAGGACCTCGCCGGTTCCATCGAGTGCATGTTCTTCCCGGCGACGTACCAGCTGGTGTCCACGCAGCTCGTCGAGGACGCCGTGGTGTTCGTGAAGGGCCGCCTCGACAAGCGCGAGGACGTGCCCCGCCTGGTCGCCATGGAGATGCAGGTCCCCGACCTGTCCAACGCGGGCACGAACGCGCCGGTGATCCTCACCATCCCCGCCCTGAAGGTGACCCCGCCGATGGTCAGCCGCCTCGGTGAGATCCTCACCAACCACCGGGGCGACAGCGAGGTCCGGATCAAGCTCCAGGGGCCGCGCAAGACCACGGTGCTGCGGCTCGACCGGCACCGCGTGAAGCCCGACCCGTCGCTCTACGGCGACCTGAAGGTGCTGCTCGGCCCGTCCTGCCTGACCGGCTGATCCCACCGAGACACGCGCGAGGGGCGCGCCCGGACTTCCGGGCGCGCCCCTCGCCGTGTGGCAACTGCCGTGCGCGGCAGGTCAGTTGTGGCCGAAGCGGCGCTCGCGGTGCTTACGGGCGACATCGCCCGGCGTGGCTTCGACGGCCGACTTGGCCTGGGCCTCCATGGCCGAGGACTTGGCCTGCTCCTCGGGCTGAGCGGCCTGAGCCGCCTTCTGCTGCTGGCGGTTCTGCTGCTTACGGTTCTTGGCCATGGTGATCTGCCTCCTGAGGGGGATCTAGGGGCCAGGGCCGGATTCAGATTCACACAGGCGGAGGAAGAACGCATTTCGGTTTATTACCGTTAGTAACGGGCAATTGGTGGTCGGTGCTCCGCCCCGGGTTCCGGGCTTCCGCCACGCCGAAGATCCAGTTCGGGCCGTTAACCCCCGCGCGGTCGGGCAGACTCGAAGGAAACCCGAAGCGAAGCCGCGGGAGCCGCCCCGTGGAGCGTGTCCGGACTGCTGGCAAGTCGGCGGAAAGAGGGTGGATCGCGTGGATCGTTGCATCGTCCTGGTGGACGCCGGTTATCTGCTGGGGGCCGCGGCGAGTCTGCTCGCCGGTGAGCCCTCCCGCTCCCGGATCCATGTCGACCATGCCGCCCTCATCCAGGGGCTGCGCGAGCGCGCCGAGACGGAGACCGGGCGGGACCTCCTGCGCATCTACTGGTTCGACGGCGCGCCCGACCGGGTGCCGCAGCCCGAGCACCGCCGACTGCGGGTGATGCCGCGCGTCACCGTCCGCCTCGGCGCGCTGACCAGGAGCGACGGGCGGTGGGCGCAGAAGGGCGTCGACGCGGCCATGCACGCGGAGCTGACCGAGCTGGCGCGCAACCGTGCCTGCTCGGACGTGGTCCTCGTGACCGGTGACGGTGACCTGCTCCCCGGCATGATGGCCGCCAAGGAACACGGCGTCGCCGTCCACCTGTGGGCCGTGCAGGCCGCCGACGGCGACTACAACCAGTCCGAGGACCTCGTCGCCGAGGCCGACGAGCGGCGGGTGCTCGACCGGACCTGGATCACCAAGGCCGTACGGTCCAAGGAGTTCGGCGGGATCTGCGCCCCGCCGCCCGTGCCGCGGCCGGAGATCGCGGCGATCCTCTCCGCTCCGCTGCCCGAGTCCGCGCTGGCCGCGGCGGGGCGGCCCGCGCAGGAGAGCGAGGACCCGGCGCCCGCGCGGCACGCGCAGGCGGCGCGCGGCGAGAACGGTTCGGCGGCGGCCGCCGCGGCCGCCTCCCCGGAGGAGGACCGCAAGGGCGTGCCCACGCCCAAGGACCTCGCCGCGCTGCGCGGCCCCGGGGCGCAGGCCGCGCAGCACCCCGCGAACGCGACCCTGCGGTGGTCGTCCGACAAGGGCTGGGTCGAGCGGCCCGGTGGCGGCGGGGAACCGGCCGACGTGGCGTCGCTGCCCACGCTGGCGCAGCTCACCACGGCCGAGCAGCGGTGGGCCGACCGGGAGGAGGACATCACCGCGATCGGCGGCGACCCGTACGAGGTCGGGCAGGTGTTCGCGCGGCGGTGGCGGGAGCGGCTCGCCGACCAGACGGAGCTTCAGAAGCTGGCGACGATGTACCCGCGGGTGCCGCACCGGATCGACGGGGAGCTGTTGCGGTACGCGGCGCGGTTCGGGCTGCTGGCGCACAAGGACGACCAGATCGACGAGCACGACCGGTACGCGATCCGGGCCGGTTTCTGGCGGGAGATCGACGTCCGGACGGCCGAGCACGCGACGGCCGCGGAGTAGGCGCGTCGAGCCCCTGCGGCGTTGAGCAGCGGGGTCCGGGGCGGAGCCCCGAGGCCGCGACGCCGGTGCGGCACGATCCGCCCTGGCCGGGGAGCCATGCGTGGGAAATGTCCTGCCCCGCGTGCAATCGTGAACGCCGGACCCCGTAGGCTCGTCCCTCGTGAGCATGCGCACCGATGACGTCGCCCCGAAGCGTAACGGGCGCTCCGTCGTGTGCGCGGTGCGGGGTCTGCGCAAGACCTATCCCGCCTCGCGCGGGCGCCGCGGCGTCCCCGGCACGCCCGAGCTGCGGGCCACCGACGACGTGCACCTCGACATCCGGCGCGGCGAGATCTTCGGGCTGCTCGGGCCGAACGGCGCGGGCAAGTCCACCCTCGTACGCCAGCTGACCGGGCTGATGCGCCCCGACGCGGGGAGCGTCGAGATCCTCGGGCACGACATCGTGCGCCACCCCGAGCGGGCGTCGCGGATCCTCGCCTACCTCGGGCAGGAGTCGACCGCCCTCGACGAGCTGACCGTGGCGCTCGCCGCCGAGACCACCGGGCGGCTGCGCGGGCTTCCGCTGAAGGAGGCCCGCAGCGCCCGCGACGACGTGCTCGACGAACTCGGACTCGGCGAGCTCGCCTCGCGGCCCCTGAAGAAGCTGTCCGGCGGGCAGCGGCGGCTCGCCTGTTTCGCCGCCGCGCTCGTCGGCGAGCGGCCCCTGCTCGTGCTCGACGAGCCGACCACCGGGATGGACCCCGTCGCGCGGCGCGCCGTGTGGGCCGCCGTCGACCGGCGGCGGGCCGAGCGCGGCACCACCGTGCTGCTCGTGACCCACAACGTGATCGAGGCCGAGACCGTGTTGGACCGTGTGGCCGTGCTCGACCAGGGGCGCGTCATCGCCTGCGACACCCCGGCGGGGCTCAAGGAGCGCGTCGCCGGGGAGGTGCGGGTGGAACTCGTGTGGCGCCAGGAGGCGCCGATGGAACTGGCGGAGGTGGCGCGGCTGCGCGCGCACGCCGTGGAGTCCGGGCGGCGCTGGTCGCTGCGGCTCGCGCCGGACGCGGCCCGCGCCGCCGTCGCCGCCGTCACCGGCGGCCCGGCCTTCGACTTCCTCGACGACTTCACGCTCGCGACGCCGAGCCTGGAGGACGTGTACCTGGCGCTCGGCGGCAGCCGCAGCGGCGTGAAGGGCCTGGTGAAGGCGTGAGTGTCATTCCCGTCGAGGCGGCCCCCGCGCGCCAGGCGTCCGTGTCCGAGGAGACCGAGGACCTGCTCGCGCCCCGCGCCCGGTTCCTGCCGTCGCTCGCCGCCGTCTACCGGGCGCAGCTCAGCCGGGCCCGGGTGGCCCGGATCCCGCTGCTGTTCGTGGCGACGTTCCAGAGCATCGGCATCATGATCCTGATGCGCGGCGTCGTCGACCAGGGCGGCCGCGAGGCGCAGGCCGTCGTCGCCGGGTCCGCCGTGCTCGTCGTCGCGTTCGTCGCGCTGAACCTGCTCGCCCAGTACTTCGGGCAGCTCCGGGCCGCCGGCGGGCTCGACCACTACGCGACGCTGCCGGTGCCGCCCGCCTCCGTGGTGCTGGGCGCCGCGGCCGCGTACGCCTCGTTCACCGTGCCGGGGACCGTGGTCACCGCGGTCGTCGGCTGCCTGATGTTCCAGCTGCCGCTCGCCCATCTGTGGGTGCTCGTGGCCGTGATCCCGCTCGCCGGGGCCGCCCTGTCCGGGCTCGGCGCCGCGCTCGGGCTGCTCGCGCCCCGGCCGGAACTGGCGACGCTGCTCGGCCAGTTGGGCATGTCGGCGGCGCTGCTGCTCGGCGTGCTGCCCGCCGACCGGATGCCGGAGTTCGTGCAGTGGGCGCGGGACCTGCTCCCGTCGACGTACGGGGTCGAGGCCTTCGCGCGGACCTTCGCCGAGCAGCCCGACTGGGCCGTCGTCCTGCTCGACCTGGGCGTCTGCGCGGCCGTCGGCGTCGCCTCGCTGGCCGTGGCCACGTGGGCGTACCGGCGGGCCGCCGTCCGGTGACGCGCCGCACAGCGACGCCTGGCACGATGGCAGGGTGACCGCACCGCTGACACCGCCACCCCATCAGCCCCCGCACAACAACGGGCACAGTGACCCCTGGCAGGCCCCCGACCCCATGACCGGACATCTGCCGCCCGCGCCCGCCGCGCCGCACGAGGACGGCCCCGGGCTCCGGGCCGAACTGCGCGAGGCCGCCCTCGTGACGGTCGGCGTCGCGCTGGTCGGGCTCGCGCTCGGCGCGCTGTGGCTGTGGCTCGCGCCGCGGGTCCCGCTGGTCTCGGACGCCTCGGCGGTCTACCTCAAGGACACCGAGGGAGAGCAGGCCATCGGCGTGGACGGAACGTTCGCCCTGCTCGCGCTCGCGTTCGGTGCCGTCACCGGGGCGGCCGTCTTCCTGTGGCGCAGGCGCGGGGGCGTACCGCTGGTGGTGGCGCTGGCCCTGGGCAGTCTGCTCGGCGGGGTGCTGGCGTGGCGGTTCGGGGTGTGGCTCGGGCCGACGCAGAACGTTGCGGCGCATGCGAAGGAGTTGGGCAAGGGGGTGGTGTTCGATGCGCCCCTGGAGTTGAACGCCAAGGGGGCGTTGTTGGCGTGGCCGTTGGCCGCGTTGGTGGTGCATCTGGGGTTGACCGGGTTGTTCGGGCCGCGTGATCCCGATCCGTATTTTGCGACGCCGTACGGGGTGCAGGGGGATGGCTCGGCGCGGTCGGCCGGCTGAACGACCGGGGCTCTGCCCCGGACCCCGCTGCTCAATCGCCGCAGGGGCTTGAGAGGTGGCGATCGCCGCAGGGGGATGGTTCGGTGCGGTCGGCGGGGTGAAGGATCGGGGCTCTGCCCCGGGCCCCGCTGCTCAATCGCCGCAGGGGCTTGAGGGGTGGCGGTCGCCGCAGGGGGATGGTTCGGTGCGGTCGGTGGGGTGACAGATTGGGGCTCTGCCCCGGACCCCGCTGCTCAATCGCCGCAGGGGCTTGAGAGGTGGCGGTCGCCGCAGGGGCTTGAGGGGTGGCGGTTGGCGTAGGGGGTTGAAGTGGGGATGCCTGAGTTGGTCAGGTGGTGGTGGATGTAGGGGGTGGCGGGGGTGGGGAGGGGGAGTTGGGGGGTGGCTGTTGTGGGGGAGGTGATGAGGCCTTGGAGGTGGACGGCGGTTTTGAAGGCGCCGAGGGCCGAGGACGAGGCGCCCATGACCGCCGGGTCGCCCGCGTCCGTGATCGCGAAGAGCGCGGCGAGGCGGTCCTGCTCCGCGCGGGCCGTGGCCCAGTCACCGGCCCGCGCCGCCTCGTAGAGCCGGACGTAACCGTGCGCGTCCACGTTGCCGAGGCCGGGGACGACGCCGTCGACGCCCGCGAGGAGCGCGCCGTCCACCGTCAGCTCGGAGCCGGTCAGCACCGAGAACGCGGGGGCCGCCGCCCGCAGCGGGGCGAGCAGACGGCGCAGGGAGCCCTCGTCGCCGCTGGAGTCCTTGAGCCCCGCGAGGGTGCCGTCCGCGGCGAGTTCCAGGAGCGTGCCGCGGTCGAGCTTGCTGTGCACCGCGACCGGGATGTCGTACGCGAACAGGGGCAGATCCGCGCCGGAGCGGATGCGGCGGAAGTGGTTCGCGATCTCGGCCGGGTGCGTCCGCGTGTAGAACGGCGCGGTCGCCACCAGCCCGTCGGCGCCCGCCTTCACCGCGTCCTGCGCCCGCTCCAGGACCCGCGGCGTGGTCGTCTCGATGACACCCGCGAGGACCGGGACCCGGCCCGCCGCCTCGTCCACGACCGTCTCCAGGACGGTGCGCCGCTGGGCGTCCGTGAGGTACGCGCCCTCGCCGCTGGAGCCGAGCGCGAACAGGCCGTGCACCCCGGCGCCGATGAGGTGCCCGGCGAGCCGCCGCAGCGACGCGACGTCCACCTCGCCGCCCGCGGTGAGCGGAGTGAGAAGCGGCGGGACGACACCGCGCAGCGGGGCGGGGAACGGGGCTCGGAGCGTCATGGCGGCGGTCTCCCGGGTGAACCGACGGTGTACGGAGCCGGGACATGGGATGTCCTACGCCCTGGAGGTGACGGTGCGCCACCGCCGCGCACGGTGTCAAGGGTGCCGAAGCCGTGGAGGCCGCCGCGCGGGTGCACGACGACGGCCTCGACGGCCGCTCAGGCGGGGCGCTTCCCGTGGTTGGCCTTGCCCTTCTTGATCCGCCACTTGCGCTTGCGCGTCTTCTTCGACATGTCCTGGGTACTTAGCCGAAGCGGCGGGACGCGTCGAGGGGTCACGCACGCCCGACGGGAGCGAGCACCGCGTCCGTGAGCGCCGCCAAGTCCTTCGGTGCCAGCTCGACTTCGAGCCCGCGGCGCCCGGCCGAGACGCAGATCGTGTCGTGCAGCTCGGCGGAGGAGTCGACGACCGTACGGAGCTTCTTGCGCTGCCCGAGCGGCGAGATGCCGCCGCGCACGTACCCGGTCGTGCGCTCCGCCAGCGCCGGGTCGGCCATCGTGGCGCGCTTGCCGCCGACCGCCGCCGCGAGCGCCTTCAGGTCGAGCTGGCCCGCCACCGGCACGACCCCGACGGTCAGTTGACCGTCCACGTCCGCGACGAGCGTCTTGAACACGCGGTCCGGGGACACGCCCATGGCCTCCGCGGCCTCCTCGCCGTACGAGGCGTGCGCGGGGTCGTGCTCGTAGGAGTGCACGGTGAAGGAGACGCCCGCGGCGGTCAGCGCGACGGTGGCCGGTGTTCCCCCGGACTGGCTCTGCTGCTTCTTGTTCTTCTTCGCCACGGTCGAGTTCCTTGATTCTCGCGTCAGTTGAGGCTCGTCGACTGCCGGGTGAGGTCCGTCGCGGGCAGTGAGGGCAGATGGCGGATGATCGCCGTCTCCGCGCGCAGCAGCGTCAGCTCCTCGCGCAGCCGGGACGCCACGTCCTCGGCCTCGAGCAGGTGCTGCTTCGTCGGTACGTCGAGCACCGCGGCCGCCGCGACGAGGTACGACACGACCGACGGCTCGTCCGGCAGCTCCGCGCCCGTCGTCAGCGAGCGCTCACGGGCGCCCGCGAGACGCTTCTGGTACGAGCGGAACGCGCGCAGCACCCCCTCCGCGAGGGCGCCCGCCTCCTCGCCGTCGTCCTCGGACAGCTCCTCGACCTCGGCCGTCAGGTACGGGCCCGAGGCGTCGACGGAGTGCAGCTTCACGCGGCGCGTGCCCGTGGCGAGCACCTCGAAGCTGCCGTCCGCGCGCTCCCGGATCGTCGCGGCGTCCGCGATGCAGCCGACGGCGTGGAAGGACGTGATGGGGTCGTCGCCGAAGCCCGCGGCCGGGCCGGCGCCGGCCTCCCTCGTCGTCACCTCGTCCGGCATGCCGGAGGCGCTGGGCGCGACCTCGTGGCCGTCGCGGATCGCGACGACCACGAACTGGCGGGGCTCGTCCGAGGTGGACGGTTCGGTGCCGGACTCCGACGGCTCGTCGGGCGACGCCTTCAACAGATCGCGCATCATGGCGCGATAGCGCTCCTCGAACACGTTCAGCGGGAGCACGAGTCCCGGGAACAGCACCGAGTTGAGCGGGAACAGCGGAAGTCGGACGGTGGTCACGTCGGTCAAGCGTAATGGTCGTCGGACCGGGCCGGTCCGCCGCGCAGCGGCATCGTCGCCGCGAGCTCCAGCCGGACGTGTCCGCGCAGCTCCATGAAGTGACCCAGCGGGTCGTCCGTGAGCTGGTCCCAGGGGAACGACGTCGCGTACGGGCCGATGAGCCGCAGCTGCTCCAGGGCGTCCTCCCAGCGTTCCAGCTCCACGAGTACGCAGGTCAGCAGGTTGCGCACCTCCGCGGGCCAGGGGTCGGCCGCGCCGTACGAGCGGGAGAGTTCGACGGCGAGGTCGGCGGCGGCGTCCAGGCGGACGCGGGAGATGCCGGTCCGAGGGGCGCTCGACGTCAGATACGCGAGGGCCGCGCGGGCCGGGAGCGCCTGGAGCAGAGAGCCCGGCAGGGCGTCCTGCGCGGCGCGCTCCGCGAAGTCGAAGCACTCGCGGTGGGAGCCGTACCAGGCGGCGGAGAGGTAGCGCAGCGCCGCGACGTGACAGCCGTAGTGGTGCGGGGAGCGGCGTACCGCGCGCTCCCACAGCTGCTCGAACTCGGTGTGCGGGGCGTTGGTGCCGCGGGCGTGGTCCAGGGCGATGCGCCAGGGGACGGGGTCCCGGCGATCGGACTCGGCGGCCGCCAGGACGAGGGGGGTGACCTCGCGGAGGAGTTCGGCGCGGGCGGGGGAGGCGAAGGCGCGGGTGACGGCGAATTCGGCCTTGACCAGGAGCAGGTCGGGGTCGTGCGGCGAGGCCTCCTGCCAGGCCTCGAACCACTCCGGGCGGGCGGCGGCGAACGCGGCGAGGCGCTGCACGCCGCGGTCCCGGTTCTCCCACTCGGCGGCTTCGCGGGTGTGGGCGAGGGTCTTCGCGGCGGGGCCGTGGTCGCCGCGGCCCGCGGCGACGAGGGCGGGGGCGAGGCGGTCGTCCGGGGCGTCGAGGAGGAGGTCCTCGTCCGGGGGGAGGCCGAGGCCGAGGGGGGCGGTGTGGCGGAGCATGCGGGTGGTGCGGACGAGTGCGCGCAGAAACGGCACGGTGGGCCTCCTTCTGCGCGGTCTCTTGCTGCGCGGGACGGGGGTGGCGGTGGGATGACGCTCGGCGGGGGTGGAAGGTTGTGCGCCACGCCCCCCTTTTTTTTGCCGCACCGTGGCCGACGCCCCCGCCCTCCTCGCGCGGCACCCCACGGGGCTCCGCCCCGGCCCCCGCTCCTCAATCGCCGGAGGGGCTTGATGGGGCGGAGTCGCGCCTGGCTCCTGCGGGGATGGCTGCCTTTACAGCCCCTCCGGCGATTGAGCCCCGGGGTGGGGTCAGTTGCGGCGGAGGAGGCGGGTGGCGCCGGCGGCGACGGTGGTGGCGAGGGTCCAGCCGAGCAGGACCAGGATCGCGGAGGCCCACTGCCACCCCCCGTCGAACTGCCAGCTCCCGGCCTGCCCGAGATCGATGACGGGCAGGAGAAGGTCCAGGGTGAAGAGGGCCGAGTTCCACACCGGCCCCTCCCCGGGCTTGATCCGCGGATGCGGCGACTGCGAGAACGCGGCAGCGCTCAGCGCCCACAGCACCGCCATCCACAGCGCGGCCCGCCCCGGCCGATACCCGTACGCCACCGTCCAGTCCTGGATGTACCCCCACACCTTCGCCGCGGGCGGCAACGTCTCCCGCCGCCTGCGCTGCTTGGCGAGCAGCACCTCGCGCGCGTCGGAGTCCTCCCCGCTGCCCCGCATCACCGCGGCGAGCCGCTCGTACGGCTCCGGGTTGTACTCGGGCGTCGCGGCGGCCAGCCAGTCGAGGCGGCGGGCGAGGGGGAAGGAGCCGGAGGGGATGAGGTTCTCGTACTGGAAGCCGCCGATGCGGAGCTGACCGGGACCCGGCCAGCTCGTCGACCGGTCGATCAGATTGGTCACCCGGGCGCCGGACAGCACGATCCGCCCGCGCTCCGGCCTGTCGCACAGGAAACGCAGTTCCGGGGTCTGGACGCGGCGCATGGAGACCTCCTGCTCGTTCTCCATCGTGAAGCGCGCCAGTTCGAGGTCGACCGCGTCGCCGAACCGCCCGTCGTCAAGGCGCACCCCGCCCGCGCACTCGAAGCGCTGCACCCGGGTGCCGCGCGCGGGCGTCCCGCCGCCGTTCTGGAGCGGCGTGCCGAGCGCGGCCGGGCCGAGGTACAGCGTCCGCTCGACCGACATCTGCGGGGCGTTCAGCGCCCGGCGGCCCCGCGTATGGCGCAGCCGGGCGCCGCGCAGGGAGAGCGAGACGCCGACCGTGGCGCCGCGCAGGCTCAGCTCGCCGTGCGCCTCCAGCAGCTCCGCCTGGAGGTCCTGGCCGACCGTGAGCCCGTCCGCCATGATCGACTTCCCGCGCCGGTCGCTGAAGACGACGGCCTGGTTGAGCAGCAGGTCCGTGCCGATGTGCGCGTCGGTGAGCCGGACTCCGTTGTGGAAGCGGCAGCGCGGGAGGTGCAGATCGCCCTCCGTGTGCACGCGGGCGCCTTCGAGGCGCGGCACCGAGCAGTCGACGAGCCGCACCGTGGTGAAGCGCGCCTCGGGGAGGAGGACCTCCTTCTCGAAGCGGCAGCCCTTCATCTCGACGTACGGGTCGACCGTGCCGCCCGCGAGGTCGAGCACGTCCGTGATCTGCACGCCCTGGAGCTTGAGCGACGCCACCCGGCCGTCGAGGGCGGGCGGGCCGTCGAGGAGCAGCCACGCCACGATCCGCGCCCGGACGCTGCGCTCGGGCCCCCAGGGATGGCCGCCGTGCGCCTCGTCCCGCTCGGGGTCCCCGGACCGCAGGTCGTAGACGCTTCCGTTGCGGAACGCCTGCCACATCCCGACCTCGGCGGCGGTCAGTCCGTCCGGCACCTCGCCGTTGCCGCTGTCGGTCGTCCCCTCGACCACGACTGCCCTTCCTCCCCCTACGGCCTGCCGGTTCGTACAACCGTTCATGCCCGCTGCCCGACCCGTTGAACGCTAGTGGTCAAGGTCACCTTCGGGCTCGGATATCAGCCACTGATACGGGACGCCGGTCGTAAACCCGCGTCTGAGAGAATTGTTCTGTGATCTCTCGAATCGATCTGCGTGGCGCCGCCCTCCCCGAGGGCCAGGCCCTGCGCTCGCTGCTGCCCCGTGCCGACTTCGACGTCGCGGACGCCCTGGAGAAGGTGCGCCCGATCTGCGAGGACGTGCATCATCGCGGCGACGCGGCGCTGATCGAGTACGGGGAGAAGTTCGACGGCGTGCAGCTGGAGTCCGTACGGGTTCCGGCGGAGGCGCTCGACAAGGCGCTCGCCGACCTCGACCCCGCCGTGCGCGCGGCCCTGGAGGAGTCCATCCGCCGCGCCCGCATCGTCCACCGCGAGCAGCGCCGCGAAAGCCACACGACGCAGGTCGTGCCCGGCGGCTCCGTCACCGAGAAGTGGGTGCCGGTCGAGCGCGTCGGCCTGTACGCGCCCGGCGGCCGGTCCGTCTACCCGTCGTCCGTGATCATGAACGCCGTACCGGCGCAGGAGGCGGGCGTCGAGTCGATCGCGCTCGCCTCGCCGCCGCAGAAGGAGTTCGGCGGCCTGCCGCACCCGACGATCCTGGCCGCGTGCGCGCTGCTCGGCGTCGACGAGGTGTACGCGGTCGGCGGCGCCCAGGCCGTCGCCATGTACGCGTACGGCACCGAGTCCTGCGCCCCGGCGAACATGGTGACCGGCCCCGGCAACATCTGGGTGGCCGCCGCCAAGCGCTACTTCACGGGCCGTATCGGCATCGACGCCGAGGCCGGACCGACCGAGATCGCGGTCCTCGCCGACGCCACCGCCGACCCGGTGCACGTCGCCTCCGACCTGATCAGCCAGGCCGAGCACGACCCGCTGGCCGCCGCCGTCCTCGTCACGGACAGCGAGGAGCTCGCCGCCGCCGTGGAGAAGGAGCTTCAGCCGCAGGTCGCCGCGACCAAGCACGTCGAGGACCGGATCCTGCCCGCCCTCAAGGGGCGGCAGTCCGCGATCGTCCTCGTCGACTCGCTCGACGACGGCCTCAAGGTCGTCGACGCGTACGGGGCCGAGCACCTGGAGATCCAGACCGCCGACGCCGCCGCCGTGGCCCAGCGGGTGCGGAACGCGGGCGCGATCTTCGTCGGCGCGTGGGCGCCGGTCTCGCTCGGCGACTACGCCGCCGGGTCCAACCACGTCCTGCCGACGGGCGGCTGCGCCTGCCAC
The DNA here is from genome assembly GCF_054724165.1 of Streptomyces sp. BYX5S. Lineage (NCBI taxonomy): Bacteria > Bacillati > Actinomycetota > Actinomycetes > Kitasatosporales > Streptomycetaceae > Streptomyces > Streptomyces sp. BYX5S. Next base: position 1,783,154 of record NZ_CM138829.1, read on the forward strand.
TCGTCCGGCCTGTCCGTCCAGTCCTTCCTGCGCGGCATCCACATCGTCGACTACACGAAGGACGCCCTCGCCGAGGTCGCGGCCACCGTGGTGACGCTGGCCGACGCCGAGGACCTGCCCGCGCACGGCGCGGCGATCAAGGCCCGTTTCGGGTGGAAGGTGCCCAACAGCAAGTGACCAGGATCGACGACCTTCCCGTACGCGAGGAACTGCGCGGCAAGTCCCCGTACGGCGCACCGCAGTTGGACGTCGCCGTACGGCTGAACACCAACGAGAACCCGTACCCGCTGCCCGAGCCGCTGGTGGCGCGGATCGCCGAGCGCGTCGCCGACGCCGCCCGCGAGCTCAACCGCTACCCGGACCGCGACGCGATCGAGCTGCGCACGGAACTCGCCCGGTATCTGACCCGGACGACCGGCCACGAGGTCGGCTACGAGCAGGTGTGGGCGGCCAACGGGTCGAACGAGGTGCTCCAGCAGCTCCTCCAGGCCTTCGGCGGCCCCGGCCGCACGGCCCTCGGCTTCGAGCCCTCGTACTCGATGCACCCGCTGCTCGCCCGCGGCACCAACACCGGCTGGCTCAGCGCCCCGCGCCGCGCCGACTTCTCCCTCGACGTCCCGGCCGCCGTCGAGGCGATCCGCACGCACCGGCCGCACGTCGTGTTCATCACCAGCCCCAACAACCCGACCGGCAACGCGGTGGCGGCCGAGGACGTCCTCGCGCTGTACGAGGCCGCCGGGCCGGACGCGATGGTGATCGTCGACGAGGCGTACACCGAGTTCAGCCACGGCTCGTCGCTGCTCCCCCTGATCGAGGGCCGGCCGAACCTCGTCATCTCGCGGACGATGTCCAAGGCCTTCGGCGCGGCGGGCCTGCGCCTCGGCTACCTCGCCGCCGACCCGGCCGTGGTCGACGCCGTCCAACTGGTGCGCCTGCCCTACCACTTGTCGGCCGTGAACCAGGCGACGGCGCTCGCCGCCCTGGAGTACACCGACACACTGCTCCAGTACGTGGAGCAGCTGAAGGCCGAACGCGACCGCGTGGTCGCGGAGTTGGAGGCGCTCGGTTTCGACGTCACCGTCGCCGACGCCAACTTCGTCCAGTTCGGCGTCTTCGAAGACCCCCACGCCGTCTGGCAGTTCATCCTCGACCGCGGCGTCCTGATCCGTGACAACGGAGTCCCCGGACGCCTGCGCGTCACCGTAGGAACCCCCGAAGAGAACGACGCGTTCCTGGACGCGGCCCGTGAAGTCAAGAAGGAGTTCGGCGCATGAGCCGCACAGGACGTGTAGAGCGCACCACCAAGGAGACCTCGGTCCTCGTCGAGATCGACCTCGACGGCACCGGCAAGGTCGATGTCGCGACCGGGGTCGGCTTCTACGACCACATGCTCGACCAGCTCGGCAAGCACGGCCTGTTCGACCTCACGGTGAAGACCGAGGGCGACCTGCACATCGACTCGCACCACACCATCGAGGACACCGCCCTCGCCCTCGGCGCCGCCTTCAAGCAGGCGCTCGGCGACAAGGTCGGCATCTACCGCTTCGGCAACTGCACGGTCCCGCTGGACGAGTCGCTCGCCCAGGTCACCGTCGACCTCTCCGGCCGCCCCTACCTCGTGCACACCGAGCCCGAGAAGATGGCGCCGATGATCGGTGAGTACGACACGACGATGACCCGGCACATCCTGGAGTCCTTCGTCGCGCAGGCCCAGATCGCCCTGCACGTCCACGTGCCGTACGGGCGCAACGCGCACCACATCGTGGAGTGCCAGTTCAAGGCGCTCGCCCGCGCGCTGCGCTACGCGAGCGAGATCGACCCGCGCGCGGCCGCCGCCGGCATCCTTCCCTCCACGAAGGGCGCGCTGTGAGTGGTCTGTCCGCGGTACTGATCTTCGTCGGTCTGTTCCTCGCCGGCGGGGCCTGGTCCTTTCACAAGCAGGAACTGCCCAAGAGCGTCGTGGTGCTGATGGGAATCGGTGCCGTGATGTGCCTCGTCGCCGGAATCCTGCGGTTGGAGTGGCTCTACTGATGTCGGCAGCCAAGACCAAGAGCGTCGTCGTCTTCGACTACGGCTTCGGCAACGTGCGCTCCGCGGAGCGCGCCCTTGCCCGCGCGGGCGCCGAGGTCGAGATCACCCGTGACTTCGACCGGGCCATGAACGCGGACGGGCTGCTCGTGCCCGGCGTCGGCGCGTTCGCCGCCTGCATGAACGGCCTGAAGGAGGCCCGCGGCGACTGGATCGTGGGCCGCCGCCTGTCCGGCGGCCGCCCCGTGATGGGCATCTGCGTCGGCATGCAGATCCTCTTCGCGCGCGGCATCGAGCACGGCGTCGAGGCCGAGGGGCTCGACGAGTGGCCCGGCGTCGTCGAGCCGCTGAAGGCCGACGTCGTCCCGCACATGGGCTGGAACACCGTGGACGCCCCGCAGGACTCCCAGCTGTTCGCCGGTGTGAACACCGACGAGCGCTTCTACTTCGTGCACTCCTACGCCGTGCAGAACTGGGAGCTCGAAGTCCACAACCCGACCATGCGCGCGCCGAAGGTCACCTGGTCCACGCACGGCGGGCCCTTCGTCGCCGCCGTCGAGAACGGCGCGCTGTGGGCGACGCAGTTCCACCCCGAGAAGTCCGGCGACGCCGGAGCGCAGCTGCTGAAGAACTGGATCTCCGTACTGTGACCAACAAGCTCGAACTCCTCCCCGCCGTCGACGTCCGCGACGGCCAGGCCGTCCGCCTCGTGCACGGCGAGTCCGGCAGCGAGACCTCCTACGGCTCCCCGCTGGAGGCGGCCCTCGCCTGGCAGCGTTCCGGCGCCGAGTGGCTGCACCTGGTCGACCTGGACGCCGCGTTCGGCACCGGCGACAACCGCGCCCTGATCTCCGAGGTCGCGAAGGCCATGGACATCAAGGTGGAGCTGTCCGGCGGCATCCGCGACGACGACTCGCTCGCCGCCGCCCTCGCCACCGGCGCCACCCGCGTCAACATCGGCACCGCCGCCCTGGAGGACCCCGAGTGGGTCGCCAAGATCATCGCCGAGCACGGCGACAAGATCGCGGTCGGTCTCGACGTGCGCGGCACGACGCTGCGCGGCCGCGGCTGGACCCGCGACGGCGGCGACCTCTACGAGACCCTGGAGCGCCTCGACTCCGAGGGCTGCTCCCGGTACGTCGTCACCGACATCGCCAAGGACGGCACGCTCCAGGGCCCGAACCTGGAGCTGCTGAAGAACGTCTGCGCGGCCACCGACCGCCCCGTCGTCGCCTCCGGCGGCGTCTCCTCCCTCGACGACCTGCGCGCCATCGCCGAGCTCGTGCCGCTCGGCGTCGAGGGCTCCATCGTCGGCAAGGCGCTGTACGCCAAGGCGTTCACGCTGGAGGAGGCCCTGGAGGCCGTGTCCCGATGACCTCGACCGACGGTGTACGGCGCACGCAGAGCGGTTCTCCCTGGGAGGAGTCCTTCGGCTTCGCGCGCGCCGTCGCCGCCGGGGACCGGGTGACCGTGGGCGGGACGACCTCCTTCCGCGGAGACGTCCTGTACGGCGAGGGCGACCCGTACGAGCAGGCGACGGTCGCCTTTGGCAACGCCCTGGAGGCGATCGCGGAGTTCGGGCTCGGCCCCGAGTCCGTGATCCGCACCCGGATGTATCTGACCCACGCGCGGGACATCGACGAGGTCGGCCGCGCCCACAACGACGTCTTCGGACAGGTGCGCCCCGCGACGACCCTGGTGGTCGTCTCGGGCTTCGTCGACCCGCGCATCCTGGTCGAAGTCGAACTCGAAGCCTTCCGAGGAGCCACCCCGTGACGCTCGCCGTCCGAGTCATCCCCTGCCTCGACGTGGACAACGGCCGCGTCGTCAAGGGCGTCAACTTCCAGAACCTGCGCGACGCGGGCGACCCCGTCGAGATGGCGAAGGTGTACGACGCCGAGGGCGCCGACGAGCTGACCTTCCTGGACATCACCGCGTCCTCCGGCAACCGCGAGACCACCTACGACGTGGTGCGCCGCACCGCCGAGCAGGTCTTCATCCCGCTCACCGTCGGCGGCGGCGTGCGCACCGCCGACGACGTGGACAAGCTGCTGCGCGCCGGTGCGGACAAGGTCGGCGTGAACACCGCCGCCATCGCCCGCCCGGACCTCATCCGGGAGATCGCCGAGCGGTTCGGCCGCCAGGTCCTCGTCCTGTCCGTGGACGCGCGCCGTACCGCGGAAGGGTCCTTCGAGGTGACGACGCACGGCGGCCGCAAGTCCGCCGGTATCGACGCCGTCGAATGGGCGCACCAGGCCGCCGAGCTGGGCGCGGGCGAGATCCTGCTCAACTCGATGGACGCCGACGGCACCAAGGACGGCTACGACATCGAGATGATCGAGGCCGTCCGCCGCCACGTGTCGGTCCCGGTGATCGCCTCCGGCGGTGCGGGGAAGCTGGAGCACTTCGCGCCGGCCGTCGCCGCGGGCGCCGACGCGGTGCTCGCCGCGTCCGTCTTCCACTTCGGTGACCTGCGCATCGGCGAGGTCAAGGACACGCTGCGCGAGGCGGGCAACGCCGTCCGCTGACCCGGCCCGCTCGGGCCGCCCCCGGTCCGACCGCCGTACGAGACCGGTGATTTCGCCGATGCGGGAGAGGCGGAACCGGCGCCACCGTGGTCGCAGTCAGTGACCACGGCGGCGCACCCGGGACGGGCGCCGCCCTCCCCGAGAGGACGCGTCATCGTGCAGCAGCACTCCAGTGCGGCGCCCCCCGTGCACGGCAGGCGAGCCGCGAGCAAGTTCCGGACCCGCCTCGTGCGCACCGGACTTGCCACCCTGCTGGCCATCGGCGGAATCGCCACCCAGCAGGCCGTGACCGCCCAGGCGGCCGAGAACCCCTACGAGCGCGGCCCGGCCCCGACGGTCTCCAGCATCGAGGCCTCGCGCGGCTCCTACGCCGTGTCGCAGACCAGCGTCTCCTCGCTGAGCGTCAGCGGCTTCGGCGGCGGCACCATCTACTACCCGACGTCCACGGCGGACGGCACGTTCGGCGCCGTCGCGATCTCGCCGGGCTACACCGCGTACCAGTCGTCCATCGCCTGGCTCGGCCCGCGCCTCGCCTCCCAGGGCTTCGTGGTCTTCACCATCGACACCAACACCACCCTCGACCAGCCGGACAGCCGGGGCCGCCAACTCCTGTCGGCGCTCGACTACTTGACCCAGCAGAGCTCGGTGCGCGGCCGCATCGACACCAGCAGGCTCGGCGTGATGGGCCACTCCATGGGCGGTGGCGGCACGCTGGAGGCGGCGAAGAGCCGGCCGTCGCTCCAGGCCGCGATCCCGCTCACCGGCTGGAACCTCGACAAGACCTGGCCGGAGATCCAGACCCCGACGCTCGTCGTGGGCGCCGACGGCGACACCATCGCCCCGGTCGCCACGCACTCCGAGCCCTTCTACCAGAGCCTGCCCGGCTCGCTCGACAAGGCGTACGTGGAACTGCGCGGGGCCACGCACTTCACCCCGAACACCTCCAACACCACGATCGCGAAGTACAGCATCTCGTGGCTGAAGAGGTTCATCGACAACGACACCCGGTACGAGCAGTTCCTCTGCCCGCTGCCGAGTTCGAGCCTGACGATCGCGGAGTACCGGGGCAACTGCCCGCACACCTCGTGACGTTCTAGCGGCTTGTGCGCCGGAACAACGAACGAAAGCGCCGGTTGGGTCCCTGCCCAACCGGCGCTGCGCGTGCGGCGATTGGGCCCTAGGGTACGCCGGGTGAGCGGAAGAACCGTCCTGTTGCTTGCCGCCGCCGCGTACGAGGCCGACCCCGAGGGGCCCGGCGTCGACGCGGGAATCGTGCTGCGGGCCGCCGCGGCGGCCGGACTCGGCGCCGACGCCCTGGACGCGGCCGAGCGCGCGGGGCTGCGGCGCGGCCCCGACGGACGGCTGCGGCTGCCGGGCCGGCGCAGGCTCTACGAGGCCGTGCCACCGGAGCGGCGCAGGGCCGCCCACCGGTTGCTGGCGGCCGCGGCGACGGGGGAGCGGCAGCGGTCCGCGCGGCTGCTGCACCGGCTGCTCGGCGCCGCCTACCCGGACGCGGGGCTCGGCGCGGAGCTGGCCGCGCGCACGGGCGCGCCGCACGGTGAACGCTGCACGGCGCTCGCCCACGCGGCCCGGCTCGCCGACGACCCGGCCGACCGCGCCGAGCGGCTGCTCGCGGCGGCCGACCACGCCCGCCTCGCGGGCCGCCCGCACCGCGCGCGTGAACTCCTCGACGAGGTGGGCGACCTGCCCGTACGGGACGACCTCGGCAGAGGCGTCCTGCGGGGCCGGGCCGCCCTCGTGCGGGGGCTGCTCGCGCTGCGGGACGGCCCCGTCGCCGACGCCCGGGAGTCGTTGCTGCTCGCGGCCCACCTGTGCGCGGGCCCGGACGCGCTCGAAGCGCGCCTCGGCGCGGCCGAGGCGTCGTGGGCGCTGGGCGACGCGCAGGGCTACCGGGAGGCGGTCGGGGTGGGCGCCGGTCGCCCCGGCCACGACCGGCCGGTGGACTCCGACCTGGACTACCGGGTCGGGATGGCCGCCTCGCTCGGGGAGCGGGCCGGGGTGGGGCGGGTCGTGCTGCGCCGGGTCGTCGCGCGGTCCGCCGATCAACGGGAGCCGGGGGCGCTGCTGCGGGCCGGGGCCGCCGCGCTCGTCGCGGGGGACGTCGAGGCGGCCTGCCGGCTCGGCAGCCGTGCCCTCGCCGCCGCCCGGGACCTCGACGCCGCGGCCGAACTGCCGCGCGCCCTCGAACTGCTCGCCTACGGTGAGCTGCGCTCGGGGCGGCACGCACGGGCCCGCGCGCACGCCGAGGAGGGCGTGCGGGCGGCGCTCGCCGCGGGGCAGCGCAACGTCCTCGCCCACCAGCACGCCGTGCTCGCGCTCGTCGCCTCGCTCGACCGTGACGTGGACACCGTCGCCCGGCACGCCACCGCCGCGCAGCAGGTGGCCGCGCGGCACGGGCTCGTGCAGGCCGCGACCCTCGCCCAATGGGCCCTCGCCCGCGCCGATCTGGCGCGCGGCGACGCGGCACGGGCGGTCGCCCGGCTCGGGCCGCTGGTCGGGCCGGGGCCCCGGTGCGGGCACTTCGGCGTACGGATGCTGGCCGTGCCGTGCTTCGTCGAGGCGGCGGTGCTCGCGGGGGAGCCGGGCGGGGCGCAGGCCGCGGTCGGCGAGTTCGTGGTGTGGGCGGAACGCGGGCACGATGCGCTCGCCCCGGCGCAACTGGCGCGCTGCCAGGCCCTGCTGGCGTTCGACGTGCCCGAGGTCGCGGAGTCCCGGTTCGAGGAGGCGCTGGCCCGGCACGAGCGGGCGGGCGGGGACTTCGAGCGGGCCCGGACCGCCGCGCTCTACGGCAAGTGGCTGCGGCGCACGCGGCGGCCGGGGCGGGCCCGTGCGCTGCTGCGCGACGCGCTGGTCGCCTTCGAGCGGTGCGGCGCGTCGGTCTGGGCCGTACAGACGGCGGCGGAGCTGCGGGCCACGGGGGAGGCGCCGGACGTCGTCGAAACCCCGGGCAGGCTGGCCGAGTTGACGCCGCAGCAGTTGCGGATCGCGCGCTGCGTGGCGAGCGGCGACACCAACCGGGAGGTGGCGCGCCGGCTCTCCGTGAGCCCGCGCACGGTCGACCACCACCTCCGCAACGTCTTCGCCCAGCTGGGCATCCGGTCCCGGGTGGAACTGGCCCGCCTCGTGGACCGCGCGGTGAGCCTCCCCGGCGACTGAGAAGCGGCAAAAACCCGCCACGAGAACCCCTTTGACCTGCGCCTTTCGTACAAGGGCTGGAGACCGACCGGACGGTATGCCATTCTTCGGGCTCGAGGGACGAGCCGTGGAGGATCGTTATGCCCGCGCATCTCGTACGTACCCGCCCCCACCCACGCCCCGGCGCCGGGACGGACGCGGTCGCCGTGCTGCGGCGGGCCGCCCGCCCGCTCCTGGGTCAACTGCCCGCGCTCAGCGACCGGTTGGCGATGCAGCTCTACGAGCAGGAGCCGGTCTACCGCGCCGCGATCGAGGCCGACCCCGGCGACGTACGGGAGGAGATCCAGCGGTCGTTGCGGCACAGTGTGGGCTCGCTGCTCGACCCGGCGCGCAGCCGGGACGCCGCCCGCGCCTGCTCCGCCCGCATCGGCGCCGACCGCGCCGCCCGCGGCTTCCCGCTCGACGCAGTGCTGCACGCCTTCCGGCTCGGCGGGGCCCTCGTCTGGCAGGCGCTCGTCGACGAGGTGACCCTGCGGCACCCCGAGGACGCGCATCTGCTGGTGCATCTCGCCGTCGACGTGTGGAACTTCGTCGACGAGCACTGCACGCACGTCGCCGACTCCTACCGGCGCGCCGAGCGCGAACTGACCTGGCGCCGCGAGAACCGGCGCCGGCTGATGGCCGCCGCCCTCCTCGACGGCGCCACCCGCATCGCCGACCTGCCCGAGGCCGCCGCCACGCTCGACCTGCCCGAACGCGGCCGGTACGCCGTCCTCGTCGCCACCGGCTCCGGCCACACCGCCCCACGCCCCGCCCTGCCACCCGACACCCGCGCCGTCTGGCACACCACCACGGGCACCGAACCGGCCGACCGGGGCCGGCGGACCGAGCGCGTCGACCGGGCCGTCGTCGCGGTCACCGGCCCCGACGCCGCCCGGCTCGCCGGCGCGCTCCGTGAGTTCTGCCGCTCCAGGCCCGGGATCCGGATCGGCATCAGCCCCGTCGTCGAAGGGCTCGCGTCCGTGGGGGAGGCGCGACGGCTCGCCGAGACCGCGCTGCGGGTGTGTCCGGCCGAGGGCGGCGCCGTACTGCTGGAGGAGCAGCTGCCCGCCGCCCTCGTCGCCGCCGCGCCCGGCCTCGGCCGGATCCTCGCCGACCGGGTGCTCGGCCCGCTGCTCGCGCTGCCGCAGGGCGACCGGAGCGTGCTCCTCGACACGCTCACGGCATGGCTGGACTGCGACGGGTCGGCGCAGCGCGCCGCCGCCCGCCTCTACTGCCACCGCAACACGGTCCTGAACCGGCTGCGGCGCTGCGAACAGCTCACCGGGCGCAGCCTCGCCCGCCCCGCCGACCTCGTCGAACTGGGGCTCGCGCTCAGCGCCTACCGGCTTGAGCCCCGGCCCGTCACAGGCCCAGGGCCTTCGTCTCCGTGAGCCGCTCGATCGCCGACTTCTCGCCGTCCATCTCCACGTCCGCCGACTCCTGCCGGCCGAACGCGAACATCAGCAGCTCGGAGGGCGCGCCCGTGACCGTGACCACGGGGGTGCCCCGGTGCGCCACCGCGGTCTGCCCGTCGGGGCGGCGCAGCACGAGGCCGACGGGCGCCTTGCGGCCCATCACCCGCGCCATTCGCTCCAGGCGCGACCACAGGACGTCGGAGAAGACCGGGTCGAGCTCGCGCGGCGTCCAGTCGGGCCGCGCACGGCGCACGTCCTCGGTGTGGACGTAGAACTCGATCGCGTTCGACGCCTCGTCGATCTGCTTGAGCGCGAAGGGCGAGAAGCGCGGCGGACCGGTGCGGATGAGCTGGATCAGCTCCTCGTACGGCTTCTCCGCGAACTCGGCCTGCACCCGTTCGAGCCGCGACGCGAGCTGTTTGACGAGGAGGCCGCCCGCGGCGTCCGGCCGGCGCTCGCGCACCACCACGTGCGCCGCGAGGTCCCTGGTGTTCCACCCCTCACAGAGGGTGGGGGCATCGGGACCGGACGCCTCCAACAGATCGGCGAGCAGAAGTCGTTCACGCTTGGCATGGGTCGACATGACGTCAGCCTACGACCGCCCGCCCCGCACCGGACAGTGGACGATCCGGTCGGCGCGGCACAATGGTCCACATGACCAGCGCTCCCCAGCCCCGCAGCAACCTCGACCCCGCCGTCGCCGCCCGCCTCAAGCGCAGTGCCGACGGCCTGGTCCCCGCCATCGCCCAGCAGTACGACACCGGCGAGGTGCTCATGCTCGGCTGGATGGACGACGAGGCGCTGCACCGCACCCTGACCACCGGCCGGTGCACGTACTGGTCGCGCAGCCGCCAGGAGTACTGGGTCAAGGGCGACACCTCGGGCCACTTCCAGCACGTGAAGTCCGTCGCCCTCGACTGCGACGCCGACACCGTCCTCGTCAAGGTCGACCAGGTGGGCGCCGCCTGCCACACCGGCGCCCGCACCTGCTTCGACCGCGACGAACTGCCGGTCAGCGGCAGCGCAGCGTGATCTCCTGACCGTCCCGGAAGACGATCCGGGCCGGGTCCCCGGCCACCGGCTCCCCGTCGACCTCGGCCGTGCACACCGGCCGCACGCCCCACTCCGTGAGGAACTGGCCGAGCGTGAAGTCGCGCCACTGCGGCGACTCGACGTGCACGGTCCCGCTGGTGTCGTGCGTGTGCAGCGGGCTGTAACGGGGCTTCGGGCCGGAGCGGTCGATGCCGAGGTCCGCGGGGACGGTGACCCGGCGGCCGTCCGCGTAGACGGTGAGGTGGGGGTGGATGTGCATCTCCAGCGCCTCCGCGTCGAGCATCTCCAGGCCCGCCGCGTGCACGCGCGCCTCCACGTCCTTCGGCGCGGACCAGTCGTCGGGGGCGGGCGCGGCGCCGGTCAGCGCCGTCACGGCCGCGGCGGCCAGCGCGGCCCCGGACAGGGCGCGCGCGACACGGGGGGTGCGGTGGTTCTTCGTCTTCGTCACCGTTCCCTTCTAGCGGTGCGCCGTCCACCCCTCGACCAGGCGCGCGGGGCGTCCCCCGGACGGAAGTAGGCTCCTGCCATGGACCTCGAGACCTTCCGCAAGCTCGCGACCGACCGCCGAGTGATCCCCGTCAGCCGCAAGCTCCTCGCGGACGGTGACACCCCCGTCGGCCTGTACCGCAAGCTCGCCGCCGAGCGGCCCGGCACGTTCCTCCTGGAGTCCGCGGAGAACGGCCGCTCCTGGTCCCGCTACTCGTTCGTCGGCGTCCGCTCGGCCGGCACCCTGACCGAGCACGACGGACAGGCCCACTGGCTCGGCACGCCGCCCGTCGGCGTCCCCGTCGACGGCGACCCGCTCGCCGCCCTGCGCGCCACCGTGGGGACCCTGCACACCCCGCGCTACGAGGGCCTGCCCCCGTTCACCGGTGGCATGGTCGGCTACCTCGGCTACGACATCGTGCGCCGCCTGGAGAAGGTCGGCCCCGGGGAGCGCGACGACCTCAAGCTGCCCGAGCTGACGATGATGCTCACCAGCGACCTCGCCGTGCTCGACCACTGGGACGGGTCCGTCCTCCTCATCGCCAACGCGATCAACCACAACGACCTGGAGACCGGCGTCGACGAGGCCTACGCCGACGCCGTCGCCCGGCTCGACGCCATGGAGGCCGACCTCGCCAAGCCGGTCGAGTCCGCCCCCGCGGCCCTCCCGCCGTCCGAGCTGCCGCCCTTTGAAAACGGCACAGTCACGGCGCTGTGGGGCGGCGAGCAGTACCAGGACGCCGTCGAGGACATCAAGGAGCGCATCCGGGCCGGGGAAGCCTTCCAGGTCGTGCCGTCCCAGCGCTTCGAAACCCCCTGCACCGCAAGCGCGTTGGACGTCTACCGGGTGCTGCGGGCCACGAACCCGTCCCCGTACATGTACCTGTTCCGCTTCGACGGGTTCGACGTCGTCGGCTCCTCGCCCGAGGCCCTCGTCAAGGTCGAGGACGGGCGCGCCATGGTGCACCCCATCGCCGGGACCCGGCCGCGCGGCGCGACGCCGCAGGAGGACCACGACCTCGCCGAGGAGCTGCTCGGCGACCCCAAGGAGCGGGCCGAGCACCTGATGCTCGTCGACCTCGGGCGCAACGACCTGGGGCGGGTCTGCGAGCCCGGCTCCGTCGAGGTCGTCGACTTCATGTCCATCGAGAAGTACTCGCACGTCATGCACATCGTCTCGACCGTGACGGGCACCGTCGCCGAGGGCCGCACCGCCTTCGACGTGCTGACCTCCTGCTTCCCGGCGGGCACCCTGTCCGGCGCCCCCAAGCCGCGCGCCCTCCAGATCATCGACGAGCTGGAGCCGTCGCGCCGCGGCGTCTACGGCGGCTGCGTCGGCTACCTCGACTTCGCCGGGGACTCCGACACCGCCATCGCCATCCGCACCGCGCTGCTGCGCGAGGGCACCGCGTACGTGCAGGCGGGCGCGGGGGTCGTCGCCGACTCCGACCCGGTCGCCGAGGACACCGAGTGCCGCAACAAGGCGGCGGCGGTGCTGCGCGCCGTGCACACCGCGAACCGGATGTGAGGCAGCAGACGCTGTGACGTGACGCACGACTCCGGGCCCCGGGTCACGTAAACCCGTACAGACAGGCGATAGTGGAGTACGTGACTGCTGTACCGCACCCCCGTACCGATGCCGCCGAGACGGCCGATCCGGCCGCTGCCTCGTCGAGCGGCCGGCGCAGTCTCGGCGTCGCCCTGCTCTGCGGGGCCGCCGGGGCCGCGGTCGCCCTGCTCGCCTCCCGGCAGGAGTGGTGCTCCGGCATCGCCGCCGTCGCGGGCGGCAAGCTGCCGCTGACCGCGAAGGGCAGCGAGGTCACGGGCGTCCCGGCCGCGCTCGCCATAGTGGGGCTGGCCGCGCTCGTCGCCGTGTTCGCCGTCCGCAGGGTCGGCCGGATCCTCGTCGCCGCGCTGCTCGCGCTCAGCGGCGCGGGCGCCATCGCCGCCGCTGTGCTCGGCGCGGGCGACAGCGCCGCGCTCGACGAGAAGGCCGCCCAGGCCGCCGGTGACGCCTCCGCCACCATCCACGCGCTCAGCCACACCGCCTGGCCCTACGTCTCCGCGGCCGGCGGCGTCCTCATCCTGATCGCCGGGATCCTCGCCGTGGTCTACGGCGCGGCCTGGCCCTCGATGGGCGGCCGCTACGAGCGCTCCGGCGCCCCGAAGACCCGCCGCAAGGCCGTCGACCCGGAGCGCCCCGAGGAGCTGTGGAAGGCCCTCGACCGCGGCGAGGACCCGACCGGAACCTGACCCCGCGTTCAGATCCGCCATTCGGGTGCGGGACAATAGATAGGAACGTCGTACGTCCATACGTACGCATAGGCCATAAGCAACGAGGAGCAAGCCATGGCGGACAGCAGCCACGGACACACCCCGGCCGCCTGGACCGGTGTCATCATCGCCTTCATCGGGTTCTGTGTCGCGGGCGCCTTCATGGTGATGGACAGCGTCGCCGGTTTCTGGGCCGGCATGGCCCTGCTCGCCATCGCGGCGGTCGTCGGCGGCATCATGAGCGCCATGGGCATGGGCAAGCCGAAGCGTGCCGAGCTGCAGCTCAAGTCCACCGGCGCCGGGCAGACCGCCGGCTCGGAGGCCTGAGCCCCCGCACCACGTACGAGGAGGGGTGGACGGCCGGACGGGCCGTGCCACCCCTTTCGCGTTTCCGGGGGAGCGTTTCGCCGCCCGCGGGGGCAGAATTCACGGGTGACCGTGGAGACGAGCGACCAAGACACCGACACAGCCACCGGCTCCGTCCGCTTCGCCGCCCTGCGCCGCCTCGGCGTCCCGCTCGGCGTGCTCGGCGGCGTCGCCCTCGCCTTCGCCTACGTCGGCTCCGTCGACCCCAACGAGCCCGGCCACTACCCGGCCTGCCCGTTCCTCCAGCTCACCGGCGCCTACTGCCCCGGCTGCGGCGGACTGCGCAGCGCCCACGCGATCGTGCACGGGGACCTCACCGGCGCGCTCGGCGCCAACGCCCTCGCCGTCGTCGGCTACGGCCTGTTCGCCGTGTTCTGGACGGTGTGGGCGGTGCGGGCGGCCCGCGGCAGGGCGGCCGGCCTCGCGCTGGGCCGCGTACAGCTGTGGACGCTGGGCGCGGTCGTGCTCGCCTTCACCGTTGTCCGGAACACGCCGGTCGGTGGCTTCCTGAGCCCTTGATCAACGGCATCTGTCCAGGTAGTGGGACCGGCGTCAACCGGATGCGGGACCTTCGCCCCTCGGCGGATACCATCACAAGGACCAGATGAACACCCAGGGATTGCCCGGAAAGGAGTCCGCTCGCGTGAGTGTGCTCGACGAGATCATCGACGGAGTCCGTGCCGACCTTGCGGAGCGGCAGGCGCGCGTCAGCCTCGACGAGCTCAAGGAGCGCGCGGAGAAGGCTCGCCCGGCCAAGGACGGGGTCGCCGCGCTCAAGGGCGACGGCGTCAAGGTGATCTGCGAGGTCAAGCGGTCCAGCCCCTCCAAGGGCGCGCTCGCCGCGATCGCCGACCCGGCCGCCCTCGCCGCCGACTACGAGGCGGGCGGCGCGGCCGTCATCTCCGTACTGACCGAGCAGCGCCGCTTCGGCGGTTCCCTCGCCGACCTGGAGGCCGTCCGCGCCAAGGTCGACATCCCGGTCCTGCGCAAGGACTTCATCGTCACCTCGTACCAGCTGTGGGAGGCCCGCGCCTACGGCGCCGACCTCGCCCTGCTGATCGTCGCGGCCCTGGAGCAGCCCGCCCTGGAGTCCCTCATCGAGCGCGCCGTGTCCATCGGCCTCACCCCGCTCGTCGAGGCGCACGACGAGGACGAGGTGGAGCGCGCGGTCGACGCCGGGGCCAAGGTCATCGGCATCAACACGCGCAACCTCAAGGACCTCTCGGTCGACCGCGGCACCTTCGAGCGCGTCGCCCCGGACATCCCGGACCACATCGTCAAGGTCGCCGAGTCCGGCGTGCGCGGCCCGCACGACCTGATCGCGTACGCCAACGCGGGCGCGGACGCCGTCCTCGTCGGCGAGTCGCTGGTCACCGGCCGCGACCCGAAGTCCGCCGTCGCCGACCTCGTCGCCGCGGGCGCCCACCCGGCCCTGCGCCACGGACGGTAAGCTCTCCGTCATGTCCATCGCCGCCCGCCTCGCCCCCGGCTGCCGCCCCCGCGGCTGCCGCGCGCCGGCGAGGCGTGTGCGCGGCCGCCGGGTCCGCTACCACATCGGCGCGGAACCCGGCCAGATCAACGGCATGCGATGGCAGAGCGCCCTTGATGAGGGGCGCGGGGAACTGCGCAACAACCACGGGTAACCGTAAGCCGCGTGATCCCGCACGCCCCACGTACGTTGGCGATGACACACCTAACCGTGAGGCACACGCATGTCCAGCGACTACTTCATCCCTGACCCGGAGGGTCAAGTCCCCACCGCCGAGGGCTACTTCGGCGCGTTCGGCGGCAAGTTCATCCCGGAGGCCCTCGTCGCCGCCGTGGACGAGGTCGCCGTCGAGTACGACAAGGCCAAGGCCGACCCCGAGTTCGCCCGCGAGCTCGACGAGCTGCTCGTCCACTACACGGGCCGCCCGAGCGCCCTCACCGAGGTGCCCCGGTTCGCCGAGCACGCCGGGGGCGCCCGCGTCTTCCTCAAGCGCGAGGACCTGAACCACACCGGCTCGCACAAGATCAACAACGTGCTCGGCCAGGCCCTGCTCACCAAGCGGATGGGCAAGACCCGCGTCATCGCGGAGACCGGCGCGGGCCAGCACGGCGTCGCCACGGCCACCGCCTGCGCGCTGCTCGGCCTCGACTGCAAGATCTACATGGGCGAGATCGACACCGAGCGCCAGGCCCTCAACGTCGCCCGCATGCGCATGCTGGGCGCCGAGGTCGAGGCCGTGAAGTCCGGCAGCCGCACCCTCAAGGACGCCATCAACGAGGCGTTCCGCGACTGGGTCGCCAACGTCGACGAGACGCACTACCTCTTCGGCACCGTCGCGGGCCCGCACCCGTTCCCCGCGATGGTCCGCGACTTCCACCGCGTCATCGGCGTCGAGGCCCGCCGCCAGATCCTGGAGCGGGCCGGCCGGCTCCCCGACGCGGCGATCGCCTGCGTCGGCGGCGGCTCCAACGCCATCGGCCTGTTCCACGCGTTCATCCCCGACGCCGACGTCCGGCTCGTCGGCTGCGAGCCCGCCGGCCACGGCGTCGAGACCGGCGAGCACGCGGCGACCCTGACCGCGGGCGAGCCCGGCATCCTGCACGGCTCCCGCTCCTACGTCCTCCAGGACGAGGAGGGCCAGATCACCGAGCCGTACTCGATCTCGGCGGGCCTCGACTACCCGGGCATCGGCCCCGAGCACGCCTACCTCAAGGACTCCGGGCGCGGCGAGTACCGCGCCGTCACCGACGACGCCGCGATGCAGGCCCTGCGCCTGCTGTCGCGGACCGAGGGCATCATCCCGGCCATCGAGTCGGCGCACGCCCTCGCGGGCGCCCTCGACGTCGGCAAGGAGCTGGGCAAGGACGGGCTGATCATCGTCAACCTGTCCGGGCGCGGCGACAAGGACATGGACACGGCCGCGCGCTACTTCGGCCTGTACGGCACGGACGGCGCCGTGGCGGCGAACGCCGACACCGAGGTGGCCGAGATCGAGGGAGACGCCAAGTGAGCGGGAACGTCCAGCTGCTGAACGACACGCTGGCCGGCGCCAGGGCCGAGGGCCGCGCCGCCCTCATCGCCTACCTGCCCGCCGGTTTCCCGACCGTCGACGGCGGCATCGAGGCGGTCAAGGCCGCCTTCGACGGCGGCGCCGACGTGGTCGAGGTGGGCCTGCCGCACTCCGACCCGGTGCTCGACGGCCCCGTCATCCAGACCGCCGACGACATCGCGCTGCGCGGCGGCCTGAAGATCAAGGACGTCATGCGGACGGTCCGCGAGGCCCACGAGGCCACCGGCAAGCCGGTCCTCGTCATGACGTACTGGAACCCCATCGACCGCTACGGCATCGAGCGGTTCACCGCCGAGCTGGCCGAGGCGGGCGGCGCGGGCTG
The DNA here is from genome assembly GCF_054724165.1 of Streptomyces sp. BYX5S. Classification (NCBI taxonomy): domain Bacteria; kingdom Bacillati; phylum Actinomycetota; class Actinomycetes; order Kitasatosporales; family Streptomycetaceae; genus Streptomyces; species Streptomyces sp. BYX5S. The sequence continues at coordinate 1,799,883 of NZ_CM138829.1, forward strand.
CATCCTGCCGGACCTGCCGGTGCAGGAGTCCGCCGTCTGGCGCGAACACGCCGACAAGCACGGTCTCGCGACCGTCTTCGTCGTCGCGCCCAGCAGCAAGGACGAGCGCCTCGCCACCATCACGGCGGCCGGTTCCGGCTTCGTGTACGCCGCGTCCCTGATGGGCGTCACCGGCACCCGCGAGTCCGTGGGCGACCAGGCCAAGAACCTCGTCGAGCGCACCAAGGCCACCACCGACCTGCCGGTCTGCGTCGGCCTCGGCGTCTCCAACGCGAAGCAGGCGAAGGAGGTCGCCGGCTTCGCCGACGGCGTCATCGTCGGCTCCGCGTTCGTGAAGCGGATGCTGGACGCGCCGGACGAGAAGGCCGGACTCGAAGGGGTGCGCGCCCTCGCCGGTGAACTCGCCGCGGGCGTAAGGGACAACACGGAGTAACTCGGCGTTACGTAACTCGTACGGGTGGAAACCGGACCGGGGAGGCACGCTCGTGCCTCCCCGGTTCGTTGGCGCGGGTGTGAGCGAGAAGAACCGAGAGGGAAAGCGCGCGGCCCGCGAGCGTCTGGCCGCCGAGCGCGAGAAGCAGAAGACCGCCGAGAAGCGGCGCAGGACATTGATCGTGGGCGCCACCGTCGTGTGCGTGCTCGGCCTGGCCGCGGTGATCGGGGTGGTTGCCGCGAATTCGGGTGACGACAGTTCCAGCGACGCCGGACCGGTGACCGCACCGAAGGGCGCGGGGGGCAAAAACGATCTGGCGATCCCCGTCGGCGACAGCGGCGCGAAGTCGACGCTGGTGATCTGGGAGGACTTCCGCTGCCCCGCCTGCAAGTCCTTCGAGGACGCCTACCGCTCGACGATCCACGAGTTGGAGGACGCCGGGAAGCTGAAGGTCGAGTACCACCTCGTCACGCTCATCGACGCGAATCTGCGGGGCAGCGGCTCGCTGCGCGCCGCCAACGCGGCGGCCTGCGCGCAGGACGTCGGCACCGACCAGTTCCGCGACTACCACGACGTGCTCTTCGAGAACCAGCCGGAGGAGAGCGACGACGCGTTCGCGAAGAACGACAAGCTGATCGACCTCGCCGGCAAGGTCGACGGCCTGGACTCGGACTCCTTCACGTCGTGTGTGAACGACGGTACGCACGACAGCTGGGTCAACAAGTCGTACAAGGCGTTCCAGGACGCGGGGCACACGGGCACGCCGACCGTGCTGCTCGACGGCAAGAACCTCCTGGAGGACCAGAGCCTGACCCCGGCCAAGTTCAAGAAGATGGTCGAGGCGGCGAACAAGTAGGCGCCGCCGTTATGCAGCCGTTGCCGGGCTGCCCGCCGTCCGCGCGGCCCGGCACGGTAGCGTCGGACCTGCCATGGAACTTGCCTTCATTCCCAGCCCCGAGCGCGGAGTGGTCTACCTCGGACCGATTCCGCTGCGCGGCTACGCGTTCTGCATCATCATCGGCGTCTTCGTGGCCGTCTGGCTCGGCAACAGGCGCTGGATCGCCCGTGGTGGGCGGCCCGGCACGGTGGCCGACATCGCCGTCTGGGCGGTGCCTTTCGGCCTGGTCGGCGGGCGTCTCTACCACGTGATCACGGACTACGAGCTGTACTTCAGCGAGGGCCGTGACTGGGTGGACGCCTTCAAGGTCTGGGAGGGCGGCCTCGGGATCTGGGGCGCCATCGCGCTCGGCGCGGTCGGCGCCTGGATCGGGGCCCGCCGCCGCGGCATCCCGCTCCCCGCCTACGCCGACGCCATCGCGCCCGGTATCGCCCTCGCCCAGGCCATCGGCCGCTGGGGCAACTGGTTCAACCAGGAGCTGTACGGCCGGGCCACCGACCTGCCCTGGGCCCTGAAGATCACCTCGGACACGGACGGGCGGGTGCCGGGCACCTACCACCCGACGTTCCTGTACGAGTCGCTGTGGTGCATCGGTGTGGCGCTGCTGGTGATCTGGGCCGACCGCAGGTTCAAGCTCGGGCACGGGCGGGCGTTCGCGCTGTACGTGGCGTCGTACTGCGTGGGGCGGTTCTGGATCGAGTACATGCGGGTCGACGACGCGCACCACATCCTCGGTCTGCGGCTCAACAACTGGACCGCGCTCGCGGTGTTCATCCTGGCCGTGGTCTACCTGGTCGTCTCGGCGAGGACGCGGCCGGGACGCGAAGAGATCGTCGAACCGGGCGCCTTTGACGGTCCGGCGGACGAGGGCGACGGGGACCGTGACGGTGACGTCGCGGACGACGTCGACGCGGATCTTTCCAAGGACGAGGCCGAGGCGAAGAAGACCTGAGTCCTCGGCTGTACGTGGGACAGGGCGCCGGACCGGATGGTCCGGCGCCCTTTCGCGTGGCGGGCGGCGACGCCTCGAAGGCCTCCTCAACCGCCGGACGGGTTTTTCCGGGCCAGGGCCAGGGTGCGGCGGGCTTCCGTGGCGACGGCGGGGTCGACGAAGTGACCGTCGGGGAGGGAGAGGGCGCCGGGGTGGGCGGCGGCCGCGTCGACGATCCGCCGCGCTGCCGCCACCTCCTCCTCCGTGGGGCGGAAGGCGCGGTCGATGACCGGGAGTTGGCGGGGATGGATGGCGGTGCGGCCGAGGAAGCCCAGGGCGCGGCCCTGCGCGCACGAGCGGGCCAGGCCCTCCATGTCGCGGATGTCGGGATAGACGGACTGCGGCGGGGGCGGGAGCGCGGCCGCGCGCGCCGCGACGACGGCCCGGCCGCGGACCCACGCCAGGCCCGCCCCGTCCGTGACGCCGAGGTCGGCGCGCAGGTCGGCCTCGCCGAGCGCGATGCCGCGCACGGCGGGGTGCGCGGCGATGTCGTAGGCGCGCTCGACGCCCATCGCCGACTCCAACAGGGCGTACAGGGCCGGGACTTCCACGGCCCACTCCTCGACGCGGGTCAGGTCCGCGGGGGCGGTCACCTTCGGCAGGCGCAGCGCGTCGAGGCCGGGGAGCGGGGTGAGGCGGCGTACCTCGTGCTCGGCGAGCGGGCCGTCCAGGGCGTTGACGCGGACGTGCACCGGCACCCGGTGCTTGTCGGTGAGGAGCTCGGCGGTCGCGTCGAGCGCGTACGCCTTGCGGTCGGGGGCGACCGCGTCCTCCAGGTCGACCAGGACCACGTCGGCGCCCGCGCCGAGGGCCTTGGCGACGACGTCGGGGCGGTCCCCGGGAACGTACAGCCAGGTCAGGAAGAGGTGGTCGGTCATACCGCGCCGGCCTTCCGCAGCGTCGCGACGGCGGCGTCCGTCAGGCCCAGGGAGGCCAGGATCTCGTCGGTGTCCGCGCCGTGCGGGCGGCCCGGCCAGCGGACGGCGCCGGGGGTCTCGGAGAGGCGGAAGAGGACGTTCTGCATCTTCACCGTGCCGAGGTCGGGGTCGGGGAGTTCGGTGACGGTGCCCAGGGCCCGGTACTGCTCGTCGCGCAGCACGTCGCGGACGTCGTAGATCGGGGCGATGGCCGCCTCGGCCCGCTCGAAGGCCGCCACCACCTCGTCGCGGGTGCGGCGCGCGATCCAGCCGCCGACCGCCGCGTCCAGTTCGTCGGCGTGTTGGGCGCGGCCCGCGCCGGTCGCGAACCACTCCTTGTCGAGGAACTCGGGGTGGCCGACCAGGCGCAGCACGCGTTCCGCGACGGACTGGGCGGAGGTGGAGACGGCGACCCACTTGCCGTCGTCGGTGCGGTAGGTGTTGCGCGGGGCGTTGTTGGTGGAGCGGTTGCCGGTGCGCGGCTGGACGTAGCCGAGCTGGTCGTACCAGGTGGCGTGCGGGCCGAGGATCGCCAGCATCGGCTCGATGATCGCCAGGTCGACGACCTGGCCCCGGCCGGTCGCCTCCCGGCCGCGCAGCGCCGCCATGATCGCGTACGAGGTCGCGAGGGCGGCGATCGAGTCGGCGAGGCCGAACGGGGGGAGGGTCGGGGGGCCGTCCGGCTGTCCCGTGAGGGCGGCGAATCCGCTCATGGCCTCGGCGAGTGTGCCGAATCCGGGGCGGCGGGCGTACGGGCCGAACTGGCCGAAGCCGGTGACGCGGGCGAGGACGAGGCGCGGGTTGGCGGCGCTCAGCTCGTCCCAGCCGAGGTGCCACTTCTCCAGGGTGCCGGGGCGGAAGTTCTCGATGACGACGTCGGACCCGGCGACCAGCTTGAGGAGGATCTCGCGGCCGCCGGGGGAGGAGAGGTCGAGGGTGAGGTTCTTCTTGTTGCGGCCGAGGGTCTTCCACCACAGGCCGACGCCGTCCTTCGACGGGCCGTGGCCGCGGGAGGGGTCCGGCCTGCGGGGGTGCTCCACCTTGATGACCTCGGCGCCGAAGTCGCCGAGCATCGTGGCGCACAGGGGGCCGGCGAAGAGGGTGGCGAGGTCGAGGACGCGCAGGCCGGTGAGGGGGCCCTGGGGTGCTTCGGCAGTGGTGCGGGCGGTGTCGTCGGTGGGCGGCGTCATGTGCGGGCCTCCAGGGTGAGCTGGGCCAGTTCGTCGAAGCCGATGCCGTCGAAGCCGGCGACGGACGTCGACAGGCGGTTCTTGAGCGGGGCCGTCCAGCGGTCGCCGAGGGCGTCGGGGTGACCGGCGAGAAGACCGGCGAGGGAGCCCGCGGTCGCGCCGTTGGAATCGGTGTCCCAGCCACCGGACACCGCGCGGCAGATGGAGCCCTCGAAGTCGCCGTCGGCGTGGGTGAGGGCGGCGGTGAGCAGGGCGGTGTTGGGCAGGACGTGGACCCAGTGGTGGTCGGCGTAGGCGGCGTGCAACGCGTCGACGACCGTGTCGAAGTCGTCGTGGGCGTGGGCGAGTTCGATGCCGTGGCGGACGGCGCGGGCGTAGCGGGAGCGCGGCGGTACGACGGCGAGGCCGGATGCGAGTGCCGTGTGCACGTCCGACGTGCCGTCGGCGGCGGTGGCGAGGGCGGCGGCCGTGAACATCGCGCCGTACACGCCGTTCGCCGTGTGCGTGAGAACGGCGTCCCGGTGGGCGAGACGGGCGGCGCGGGCGGGGTCGCCGGGGCTGGTCCAGCCGAAGACGTCGGCGCGGATCTGGGCGCCGATCCATTCGCGGAAGGGGTTCCTGTACGTCGCTGTGTGCGGGGGTTCGAGGCCGGAGAGGAGGTTGCGGTAGGCGATGCGTTCGGCGGTGAAGGTGCGGCCCGCGGGGAGTTCGTCGAGCCACAGTGCGGCGACGTCGTCGGTGGTGAAGTCCGTGCCGTGCCGCTGGAGCAGGAGGAGGGCGAGCAGTGGGTAGTTGAGGTCGTCGTCCTCCGGCATGCCGTCGATGTTCTCGGCGAGGGAGGTGGGGGCGCTGCGGCGGTTCCAGGGGTGGGCGGTGGCGAGGGCCGGGTCGAGGCCGTGGGCGGTGAACCAGGTGCGCAGTGGCCAGTTGCCCGTGGAGCGGGCGATGGCTCTGATCCCGTCGAGGGGGAGCTTCTCGACGGGTTTGCCGAGCAGGCAGCCGGCGGCCCGGCCCAGCCATGCGGCGTGCAGCCGGTCGAGCAGTTCGGCCTCTTCCCCCACCCCGGGGGCTCCGCCCCGGACCCCGCTCCTCAATCGCCGGAGGGGCTTGTTCTCAAGCCCCTCCGGCGATTGAGGAGGCCCGTCCGGCAGGACTTTCGTTGCGGACTCGATCGCCGGCAGGTCCGTCGGTTCCGCCAAAGGTGAGGGCATCGCCGCGAGTTCGTCGAGCAATCGCTCGGCCAGGGCGCGCAATCCGGGTGACGCCGGGACGGTGGAAGCCCCCGCCCGGTCAGGGGCCACGTGGCCGCCCGCCGCCAGCCACCGGGACGCGACCGCGGAGGCGTCGCGGCCGTCCTGCGCCGCCTGGCGCAGCTCGTGGCCGATGAGGTCCTCGGGCTGCGACCAGGTCAACCGCAGCATCACGACCCCGCGATCGCCGCGAACGCGGCTTCGTGGGCGCGACGCCGGTCCAGGTCCTTGGCGTGCACCTCACGGGCGACCCGGGCGAGGGACGCCGCCGGGCCGTGCAGGTCCAGCCTGCTCGCGCGGGCGACCTCCGTGCTCCACTCCTTGGGCACCGCCCCCTCCCCGTACAGCGCCCCGACGATCGCGCCGCCCATCGTGGCGATCGAGTCGCAGTCGCGGCCGTAGTTGACCGCGCCGAGCACGGTGTGGCGGAAGTCGCCGCGGCCGACCAGCAGCATGCCGAGGGCGATGGGGAGTTCCTCGATGGCGTGCAGGCGGGAGGGGCGGCGGGCGCCGAGGGAGGGCCTGCGGTACTCGGGGCCGACCGTGTCGAAGGGGGTGACCGCCTCGCGCAGTGGGGCCAGGGCCTCCTCGAAGTCGTCGTAGCGGACCGCCGTTTCGCAGACCGCCTCGATCGCCGAGCGTGTGCCGTCCTTGGCGAGCGCGAGGGCGTCCTCCACGACCGTCCGCGGCGTCGCGCCCGGCTTGTACGCCGCCGCCACCGCCGCCGCGAAGACCCCCGCAGCCTCCCGGCCGTACGAGGACTGGTGGGCGCCCGCGACGTCCAGGGCCTCGTGGTACGCGGCCCGCGGATCGCCCGCGTTGACCGCGCCGACAGGCGCCATGTACATCGCCGCCCCGCAGTTCACGATGTTGCCGACGCCCGCCTCGCGCGGATCCACGTGCCCGTAGTGGATGCGCGTCACGATCCACTTCTCGGCGAGGAAGATGCGCTGGAGGGGGAGGGCCTCCGCTTCGAGCTCCGGGATCCAGCGGGGCGTCGTGATCAGGTCGGGGACGAGGTGGTCGGCGACCGCGTACGCGTCGAGGTGGTCGCGGACCTTCTCGTAGACGCGGACGAGGGCGTGCGTCATGAGGGTGTCGTCGGTGACGTGGCCGTCGCCCTTGTGGTACGGGGCGATGGGGCGGGCCGTCCGCCAGTCGTCCTTGTGGAACGGCTCGACGATGCCGCGCACGCGGCCCCCGTGCCGCTCCGCGATGGCCTCCGGCGTCCAGCCCTCGACCGGGCCGCCGAGCGCGTCGCCGACGGCCGCGCCGACGAGGGCACCGGTGGTGCGGTCTTCCAGTGGAACGCTCATGCTGAAGTTCCTTCCGCTGCGCGGGAGTTCGGGGCGGGCGAGGTGGCGCGGGCGAGGCGGGCGGCGAGGGCCGACAGTTCGGTGCCCGCGAGTTGCGGCAGGGCGCAGCCCGCGAGGGTGTCGCAGGCGTCCCGCCAGGTGCGGGGGAGCGCGTCCGCGCCGCCGATGGCGCCGGTGAGGGCGCCGGTCAGGGCGGGCGCGGAGTCCGCGACGCGGGACAGGCAGGCCGCGGTCGGTACGGCCTCGGTGACCGCGCCCCCGGCGGCCGTCGCCACGGCGAGGGCGACCGGGACGGTTTCCGCGGCGGCGATGCCGTAGCTGTAGACGTGGTCGACGATCTCGTGTTCCAGGACGGGGACCAGGGCGAACGCGTTGCCGGGCAGGCCGGGGCGGGCGGCTGCCGTGGCCCGGCCGAGCTCCACCGCGCGGTGGGCGTTGCGGTGGATCTCGGTGCCGGCGGGGAGCTGGGCGAGGGCGGCGTCCACGCAGGCGTCGACCGGAGCGCCGCCGAGCGCCGTCGCCACGGCCGCCGCCATCGCGCGGGCGCCGTACACGCCGTCGCCGTCCTGGGTGTAGCGGGCGTCGAACTCGGCGAGGGACGCGGCGCGTTGGGGCTCGCCGGGGTGCACGGTGGCGAGGACCGCGGCGCGGACGCAGGCGGCGTCGTCGAAGTAGTGCGGGTTGTCGTGGCCGGTGGCGGGTGGGAGCAGGCCCGCGGCGAGGTTGCCGAGGCCGGCGCGCACGGAGATGCGGGCGCGCAGCGGGATGTCGGCGGACTCGATCTCGTCGGCGCGGGCCGCCGCCGCGGCGATCTCGTCGGCGAGGGTGTTCCAGGCGAGGGAGAGGGCGACGCGGACGTGGTGGTCGGTGGGGGCGCCGTAGGCGTGGGCGGAGAGGATGGCGTACGCCGTGAACGCCGCCCATTCGGCGTCGTCGGACGGGCCGAGGCGGAGGGGTTCCGGGGGTTGGTTCAGGGCGATGGGGACGGGGAGGGTGGTGGTGGCGTTCTGCTCCGCGAAGGTGTCGAGTTCGCGGGTGAGGCGGCGGGTCCAGTCCGGGAGGCGTGCGGCGCGGTGGCGGCCCGAGGGCCAGCCGGCGGCGTCGCCTGCGGCGATTCCCAGGAGGAGGCCGTGGATGCGGTCGACTGCCGTCGGGGCGGACGCCGCCCCACCCCCGGGGCTCCGCCCCGGACCCCGCTGCTCAATCGCCGCAGGGGCTGGGTGGGTCTGCTCAATCGCCGCAGGGGCTTGAAAGGCCTGCTCAAACGCCGCAGGGGCTGGAGGGGGCTGCTCGATCGGCGCGGGGGCTGGGTGGGTCTGCTCAATCGCCGGAGGGGCTTGGATGGGCTCGTTCGCCGCCGAGGCCTGGGGGGCCTGCTCGATCGGTGCGGGGGCTTGAAAGGCCTCCTCAATCGCCGGAGGGGCTTGAAAGGGCTGCTCAATCGCCGCAGGGGCTTGGGTGGGCTCGATTGCCGCTGGGGCTTGAAAGGGCGGGTTGGTGTTTGGAGTCGCTCCGGTGGTTGAGGAGTGGGGGGCTGGGGGCGGGGCCTCCGGGGGTGGGGTCATGCTGCGGCTCCTTTGTGGTGCGGAGGCAGGGGCGTCAGGTGGTCGGCCAGATCCAGGACGTGGAGGCCCGACATGGACGGGAGGCAGCTGCCCCGGACGGGGCCGATCGCCGACCCCCAGCCGGACGGAATCGCGGCTTCGCCGCGTAACGCCCCCGCCAGCGCCCCCGCCACCGCCGCCGTCGTGTCCGCGTCCCGCCCCATGTTGACCGCCGTGAGGACGGACTCGCGGAAGTCGCCGCGGGCCACCGCGAACGCGCCGAAGGCGAGGCCCACCGCCTCGGGGGCGAGGTCCGTCCACGGGTAGCCGCCGATGACGACGGCCTTGCGGACCGCCCGTTCCATCGACAGCTGCGTGCCGTCCGGGTCCCGGCGCGCCCGCCGCGCCGCCGAGACCGCCCGGTGCAGGGAACGCGCCGTCCAGGAGTCGTCGGGGACCACCGACAGCGCCGCCTGCACCACCGTGTCCGGGTCGTGGGTGACCATCGCCGCCGCCACGCCCGCCGCCACCGCCCGGCCGCCGTGGATGCCCTCCCCGTCGTGCGACACCGTGCCGTCGATCGCGACGAGGCGCGCCGCCTCGGCCGGGCAGCCCGCCGCGAACACCCCGAAGGGGGCCGCGCGCATCGCGAGGCCGTCGCTCCAGGCGTGCCGGTGCTGGGCGGAGATGGGGGCGGCGAGGCCCCGGCGGAGGTTTTCGAGGGTGCCGCGTTCGCTGAACCCGGCGCCCTTGAACGGCCCCTCGTCGAGGTCCGCGATCCACGTGTGCCAGGCCTCCTCGACGTGCGCGATCGTCAGCCCCGCGCCGTGGTCGGCGAGCAGCAGGCCCGAGAAGATCGCGTACTCGGTGTCGTCCGTGCCCGCCGGGTCGGCGGAGACGAAACCCTCGATGCGGCCCCAGCGCTCACGGATCTGGGACGGCTTCATGTTCTCCGCGGGCGCGCCCAGCGCGTCACCGACGGCGAGTCCGAGCAGTGCCCCGCGGGCGCGGTCCCGCAGGGAGATCGTGGCCGGGGGCGGAGGGGACGGGACCGTACGGAGTCCGCACGGCCTCGCCGGGTCGTCCGCGGGAGGCTCCGGTTCGACGCTGACGCTCATGTGTGTTCGCGCTCATCTCTGGGGTCGTGCTCAGCGCTGATAGCGGTTCAGGATCAGATTGCCGTCGTCTGCCAGGCGTTCGCTCAGCTCTGTTACGCCGAACGCGCCGTTGTAGTACTCCTGGAAGGCCGGAGTCGCGATCTTGTCCTTCCATTCGGCGTATCCGCGCACCCCGAGAACCGGGGACGGGCGCAGCGCGGCGGCGATGTCGCGGCCGGTCCGCCAGCCGTACTTCCGGGTGGCGAGCGACGGGTCCTTCAGGGCCTCCTGACTGGTGGGCAGCATCCAGTCGCCGCGCGCCAGTTGGACCTGGTGCTCGGCCTGGGTGAGGTAGGCGATGAACGCGGTCGCCGCCTTCTTGTGCCGACTGTCCCGGGAGACCGACAGGGTCTGCGGGGCGACGCCCTGTTCGAGCCCGCCGGAGCCCTCCGGCATCGGCAGCACCGTCCAGTCGAAGCCCTTGGGCGCCTGCTGCTGGACCTGCTGCCGGTAGGAGAAGCCGAGCGGCAGCATCGCGTACTTGCCCGCGAAGAAGCCGGGCAGCGTGTCCGAACCCGACATGCCGAGCGCCGACTTGGGCGCGGTGCGCGTCGTGTTGATCTGCCGGCTGATCAGCCGCGGCACCGCCGAGTCCGCGGCGTCGTAGCGGATCTCGTTCTTGCCGTCGGCGTCCTTGTAGAAGACCTTGCCGCCGGTGGAGCGGGCGAGGTTCACGGACTGGGTGACGGGTTCCTTCATCGACCAGGCGACGCCGTACTGCTCGGGTTTGCCGTCCTCGTTCTTGTCGCGGGTGAGCCGCTTGCTCGCCGCCTCGAACTCGTCCCAGGTCCACGGGTGCTCCGCCGTGGGGACGCGCACCCCGGAGCGCTCCAGGAGTTTCGTGTTCGCGATGAGGACGCGCGGCTCCTGGAGGAACGGGATGCCGAAGATCCGTTTCCCGTACGTCGTCGTGGCCCAGGACGCCTCCGGGATGTCCTCGCGCAGCGACGCCGGGAGGTAGGGGGTGAGGTCGGCGAGGTAGCCGCCGTGCCCGAAGTCGGTGAGGTCGGAGGCGTCGTCGTGGAAGATGTCCGGCGCCTCACCGCCCTCGAACGAGGTGAGCATCTGGTCGTGGATGCTGTCCCAGACGCCCTGGACATATTTGACCTTGACCTTGGCGTGGGTGTCGTTCCACCGCTCGACCAGCGCCTTGTTGGCCTCGATCGACTCCTTCTGCCAGGCGAGGCTGAGGAATTCCAGGGTGACCGTGCCGTCCGGCCCGGTCGAGTCGGCGTCCGGTCCGGAGCAGCCGGCGACGAGGACGAGACCGAGCGCGGCGGCCGACGCCGCGAGGGCTTTGCGCATCAGCCCTTCACCGCCCCGCTGAGCATGCCGCTCACGAGCCGCCGCTGGAGCAGCGCGAAGAAGACGAGGCTGGGGATCGTGGCGAGGACCGAGGCCGCGGCGAGCGGGCCCAGGTCCGCGACGCCCTCGGCGCCGAGGAAGCGGGTGAGGATGACCGACATCGTCTGGTTCTCCGGGGACTTGAGGAGGACGAGGGCGAAGAAGAACTCGTTCCAGGCGGTCACGAAGCTGAACATCAGCGTCGCCACGAGACCGGGGGCGAGCAGCGGGAGGACCACGCTGGTCAGCGTGCGCAGACGGCCCGCGCCGTCCACCGCCGCCGCCTCCTCCAGGGAGCGCGGCACCGACTTCACGTAGCCCTGGAGCATCCAGAGCGAGAAGGGCAGGTTCCAGACGACGTAGACGATGATCAGGCCGACGATGTTGTCGATCATCCGCAGGTTCTTCAGGACCAGGAACAGCGGGATGATCACCAGCACGAACGGGAACATCTGGCTGACCAGGATCCAGCCCGTGCCCGCCTGACTCACCCGGCTGCGGTAGCGGACCATCACGTACGACGCGGGGACCGCGATCGCCACCGAGATCACGGAGGCGCCGACTGCGACGACCAGGCTGTTCAGCGCGGAGCGCAGCAGCGGCTGCGCCTCGAACGCGGACCGGTAGTTGTCCAGGCTCGGGTCCCGCGGCAGCCAGCTCGGGTCGATCGCGCCCAGCTCCTGCGGGGACTTGAACGACGTCGAGAGCAGCCACAGGAACGGGAAGGCCAGGAAGGCCATGTAGCACAGCAGCGCCGCGTACTGGCCGGCTCGGCCCGCGACCCGGGGGAGTGTCGTACTCGCGCTCACGCCGCCGCCTCCACATCTTCCTTGAGCTTCTTGCGCAGGAACAGCGTCAGCAGCACCGCGATCACCGCGACCATCGCAAGCCCCATCGCCGCCGCGTAGCCGAACTGCCCGTACTTGAAGGCCTCTTCGTACGCGAACAGCATCGGCAGCCGGGTCTGGCCGCCGGGGCCTCCTTGCGTCAGCACGTAGACCAGGCCGAAGGAGTTGAAGTTCCAGATGAAGTTGAGCGCCGTGATCGCGACGACCACCGGCTTCAGGGCCGGCCAGGTCACCGCCGTGAACCGGCGCCACATCCCCGCCCCGTCCAGCTGCGCGGCCTCCCGCAGCTCCAGCGGCACGTTCTGCAGGCCCGCGAGGAGCACCACCGTCGTCTGCGGCATGCCCGCCCACACGCCCACCACGATGACGGCGGGCAGCGCGTAGGTGAGGTCGGCGAGCCAGTCGACGTTCTCGCTGATCAGGCCGAGGTCACTGAGCGTCTTGTTCAGGACGCCCGCGTCCGCGTGGTAGACGAGCCGCCACATGATGCCGACGACGACCTCCGGCATCGCCCACGGGATCAGCGCCAGGGTGCGGGCCAGCCAGCGGAACCGCAGGTTCTGGTCGAGCAGCAGGGCGAGGCCCAGCGCGAGGACGAACTGGAGGGCCGTCACCGACACCGCCCAGACCAGCCCGATGCGGAACGACTCCCAGAACAGCGAGTCGTGGCGCAGGTCGAGGAAGTTGTCCAGGCCGATGAACCGGGTGGGAGAGGTCCGTCCCGCCTGCGCGTCGGTGAACGCGAGCGACAGTCCGTACAGCAGCGGGACCACGCTGAGCAGCAGGATCGGGATCAGCGCGGGTAGCAGCAGGAACCACGCGCCCCGGTCCAGGCCGAGCGCGCGTCTGCGCTGGCCCGGTGTGCGGGGTGGTGGTGTGCCGCGGCTGCCGGGGACGGCGTTGTCCCGGGGCGCGGTGAGACTCATGGCAGTCCTCGATGTCTCAACTGTCGGGCGCCGCCCGGCCCGTGGAGGCGCGGACGACGAGGCGGGGAGGGGCGGTGGTGCGCTGGGGCGTACGGGGTGGGCGGCTCCCTCCGAGGGGTTCGCCTCCGGTGGGTTCCGGGGTGTTCAGGCGGTCCAGCAGAAGTTCTGCGGCGCGCCGGCCGCGTTCGGTGGAGCCGAGGTCGACGCTGGTCAGCGGGGGCCAGCCGGCCTGCGCGAGCACACTGTCGTCCATGCCCGCGACGGCGACGTCCTGAGGGATCCGCAGGCCCCGGGCGTGCAGGGCGCGGGCGGCGCCGAGCGCCAGCTGGTCGTTGGCGCCGAAGACCGCGTCGGGCTTCAGGCGGAGGAGCGAGTCGGTGGCGGCGGCCCCCGACTCGATGTCGAACTCCGTGTGGACGACGAGGTCCGGGTCGTATGCGAGACCGCAGTCCGCGATGGCCTTGCGGAAGCCCTCGCCGCGCCCCCGGCCCGGCACCGTGTCGGCGGGGCCGTTGACGAACGCGATGCGGCGCCGTCCCGTCTCGTACAGGTGGCGCACGGCCAGCGAGACGCCCTCGACGGAGTCGGCGCGCACGCTGTCCACCGGGACCCCGCGCGGCAGCGAACCGATGACGACGACCGGGCCCGCCGCCGAGCGCAGCGCCTCCACATGGGCGTCCGTGATGCGGATGGGGCACAGGATCAGGCCGTCGCTGGTGCGGTCGCGCAGGCCCCGGAGCACGGCCAGCTCGTCCTCGGCGACGGCGTCCGTGGAGTGCAGCAGCAGGCGGTACCCGGCGGCCTTCGCCACGGACTGGATGGCGCGGACCATCGCCACGTAGACGGGGTTGCCGATGTCGGGCACCGCGAAGGTGAGCTGGCGGGTGCGGCCGTCCTTGAGGGAGCGGGCCACCGCGTTCGGCACGTAGCCGAGTTCGGCGGCGGCGCGCTCGACCTTCTCCACGGTCGCGGGGCGGGCCCCGATCCCGTTCAGCACCCGGGAGACGGACGCGATGGAGACGCCCGCGCGCTCGGCGATGGAGACGACCGTCGGCTGACCGCCGCCACCGGCCGTGTGCGTCGTCCGCGTCGCTCTTCCCGGCACGCGCCCGCCCCCCCCTCGTCGTCGTCCTGTAAACGTTTCCCACTGCCGCGCGGATCATGTGATCCACCTCACGGACGCGCTCGGGAAGATCGAGGTCAGCGCGTTGCGCAGGACGCAAAACCGCAGGTAAGTACGGCCTTCCTTGCTGGCAGCGGCGATTTTTCGCGCGTACTTTCGAACTCGCAGAACAGCAATCGCAAGGGGAGCGGGGTTCACGAGCATGACCATCATCGAGACCGGGGCGACCCTCCATGACGCCCACCGGGACAACCACACCCACCGTGATGTCAACGGTGGCTGGCTGCGGCCCGCGGTCTTCGGCGCGATGGACGGCCTCGTATCCAATTTCGCGCTCATGGCCGGTGTCGCGGGCGGCGCCGTCTCGCAGCAGACCATCATCATCACCGGCCTGTCGGGCCTCGCCGCCGGAGCCTTCTCCATGGCCGCCGGTGAGTACACCTCCGTCGCCTCCCAGCGCGAGCTGGTCGAGGCCGAACTCGACGTCGAGCGTCGCGAGCTGCGCAAGCACCCGGCCGACGAGGAGCGGGAGCTCGCCGAGCTGTACGTCTCGCGCGGCGTCGAGCCGAAGCTGGCGCGCGAGGTCGCCAGGCAGCTCTCGCGCGACCCCGAGCAGGCGCTGGAGATCCACGCGCGCGAGGAGCTGGGCATCGACCCCGGCGATCTGCCCTCGCCGATGGTCGCCGCCGTCTCGTCCTTCGGGTCCTTCGCGCTCGGCGCCCTGATCCCCGTACTGCCCTATCTGCTGGGGGCGAGCGCCCTGTGGCCGGCCGTGCTGCTCGCGCTCCTCGGGCTCTTCGCGTGCGGGGCGGTCGTGGCCAAGGTGACCGCGCGATCCTGGTGGTTCAGTGGCCTGCGGCAGTTGGTCCTGGGTGGTGCCGCGGCGGGTGTGACGTATCTCCTGGGAAGCATCTTCGGGACTTTTGCTGGTTGACGGGTCGGGGCTGTGGCCTGAAGATGCCTATACATGGCCTTGCATAAGTAGTCGTTACCGCGCGGTTTCGATTACTTGACCACGGGGCATGAGCCGTAAGCGCTGTGGGCAATGAGGCCCGCGGCGCACTCCGGCACCACCGGCCCCCCGGCCATCGATCTGGCCGCAGCGGGCTCTCCCGCCGCCACCCGCGGTGTCCGCATGTTGGAACGCACTATCCGGTTCCCGAGAACCGACCCATCATGTAACCTGCACGAAATTTTTTGAGCAGCACCCTTTTTTGAGCACTTCTCCGCAGAGGGCCAACGTCGTCCCTCGGCACGCACCTTGCCACGACGACGACGGGAGAGCCGATGCGTACCGCGCGCCAGCCGTCCCAGCATTCCAACAGCGGCCAGACCTGGTCGCACATGGATGCTCGCCCTGCCGCCCAGGGCATGTACGACCCGCGTAACGAACACGACGCCTGCGGCGTCGGTTTCGTGGCCACCCTCACCGGCGAGGCGAGCCACACGCTGGTCGACCAGGCGCTGACCGTCCTGCGAAACCTGGAGCACCGCGGTGCCACCGGCTCCGAGCCCGACTCGGGCGACGGCGCGGGCATCCTGTCCCAGGTCCCGGACGCCTTCCTGCGCGAGGTGGTCGACTTCGACCTCCCCGAGGCCGGTGCGTACGCCGTCGGTATCGCCTTCCTGCCCGAAGAGGGCACCGAGGAGTTCGTCTCGCGGATCGAGACGATCGCCGCCGAAGAGGGCCTGAACGTCCTCGGCTGGCGCGAGGTCCCGGTCGCCCCGCAGATGCTCGGCTCCATGGCCCGCTCGACGATGCCGGCCTTCCGCCAGCTCTTCGTCGCGGACGGCACGAGCAAGGACATCGCGCTCGACCGCAAGGCGTTCGTGCTGCGCAAGCGCGCCGAGCGCGAGGCCGACGTGTACTTCCCCTCGCTCTCCGCCCGCACGATCGTCTACAAGGGCATGCTGACCACCGGCCAGCTGGAGCCCTTCTTCCCGGACCTGTCCGACCGCCGCTTCGCCTCCGCGATCGCGCTCGTGCACTCCCGGTTCTCCACGAACACGTTCCCGTCGTGGCCGCTCGCGCACCCGTACCGCTTCGTCGCCCACAACGGTGAGATCAACACCGTCAAGGGCAACCGCAACTGGATGCGCGCCCGCGAGTCCCAGCTCGCCTCCGACCTCTTCGGCGGCAACGAGAACCTCGAGCGGATCTTCCCGGTCTGTACGCCGGACGCCTCCGACTCGGCGTCCTTCGACGAGGTCCTGGAGCTGCTGCACCTCGGCGGCCGTTCGCTCCCGCACAGCGTCCTGATGATGATCCCGGAGGCCTGGGAGAACCACGCCTCCATGGACCCGGCCCGGCGCGCCTTCTACCAGTACCACTCCAACCTCATGGAGCCCTGGGACGGCCCGGCCTGTGTCACCTTCACCGACGGCACCCAGGTCGGCGCCGTTCTCGACCGCAACGGTCTGCGTCCCGGCCGCTACTGGGTGACCGACGACGGCCTCGTCGTCCTCGGCTCCGAGGTCGGCGTCCTCGACATCGACCCGGCCAAGGTCGTCAAGAAGGGCCGCCTCCAGCCCGGCCGCATGTTCCTCGTGGACACCGCCGAGCACCGCATCATCGACGACGAGGAGATCAAGACCTCCCTCGCCTCCGAGCACCCCTACGAGGAGTGGCTCGAAGCCGGCGAGATCGAGCTCTCCGACCTCCCCGAGCGCGAGCACATCGTGCACACGCACGCCTCCGTCACGCGCCGCCAGCAGACCTTCGGCTACACCGAGGAAGAGCTCCGCATCCTCCTCGCCCCGATGGCCAAGGCCGGCGCCGAGCCGATCGGCTCGATGGGCACCGACACGCCCATCGCGGCCCTCTCGGCCCGCCCGCGGCTGCTCTTCGACTACTTCACGCAGCTGTTCGCGCAGGTCACCAACCCGCCGCTGGACGCCATCCGCGAGGAGCTCGTCACCTCGCTGCGCTCCCCGCTGGGCCCCGGCAGCAACCTCCTGGAGCCCACGGCCGCCACGTGCCGCGCGGTCACCCTGCCGTTCCCGGTGATCGACAACGACGAGCTCGCCAAGCTCATCCACATCAACGCCGACGGCGACATGCCCGGCATGAAGGCCGTCACCCTGTCCGGCCTGTACCGGGTGCAGGGCGGCGGCGACTCCCTCGCCGCCCGGATCGACGAGATCTGCGCCGAGGCCGACGCCGCCCTGGAGGCCGGCGCCCGCCTGATCGTGCTCTCCGACCGGCACTCCGACGCCGAGCACGCGCCGATCCCGTCGCTGCTGCTCACCGCGGCCGTCCACCACCACCTCATCCGTACGAAGAAGCGCACCCAGGTGGGCCTCCTCGTCGAGGCCGGTGACGTGCGCGAGGTCCACCACGTCGCCCTGCTCATCGGCTTCGGCGCCGCGGCGGTCAACCCGTACCTCGCCATGGAGTCCGTCGAGGACCTGGTCCGCGCCGGCACGTTCCTCGACGGCATCGAGGTCGAGGACGCGATCCGGAACCTGATCTACGCGCTCGGCAAGGGCGTCCTCAAGGTCATGTCCAAGATGGGCATCTCGACCGTCGCCTCCTACCGCGGCGCCCAGGTCTTCGAGGCCGTCGGCCTCGACGAGGCCTTCGTCGAGAAGTACTTCAACGGCACCACCACCAAGATCGGCGGCGCCGACCTCGGCGTCATCGCCAAGGAGGTCGCCGCCCGGCACGCCAAGGCCTACCCGGCCTCCGGCATCGCGCCCGCGCACCGCGCGCTCGACATAGGCGGCGAGTACCAGTGGCGCCGCGAGGGCGAGCCGCACCTGTTCGACCCGGAGACCGTCTTCCGCCTCCAGCACGCCACGCGCTCGGGCAGCTACGACATCTTCAAGAAGTACACGGACCGCGTGAACGAGCAGTCCGAGCGGCTGATGACGCTGCGCGGCCTGTTCAACTTCAAGTCCGAGGGCCGCACGCCGATCTCCATCGACGAGGTCGAGCCGGCCTCCGAGATCGTCAAGCGCTTCTCGACCGGCGCCATGTCGTACGGCTCCATCTCGCGCGAGGCCCACGAGACCCTCGCCATCGCCATGAACCAGCTGGGCGGCAAGTCCAACACCGGTGAGGGCGGCGAGGACCCGGAGCGCCTGTACGACCCGGCGCGCCGCTCGTCGATCAAGCAGGTCGCCTCCGGCCGCTTCGGCGTGACCTCCGAGTACCTGGTCAACTCCGACGACATCCAGATCAAGATGGCCCAGGGCGCCAAGCCCGGTGAGGGCGGCCAGCTGCCCGGCCACAAGGTCTACCCGTGGGTCGCCAAGACGCGTCACTCGACGCCGGGCGTGGGCCTCATCTCCCCGCCGCCGCACCACGACATCTACTCCATCGAGGACCTGGCTCAGCTGATCCACGACCTCAAGAACGCCAACCCGCAGGCCCGCATCCACGTGAAGCTGGTCTCCGAGGTCGGCGTGGGTACGGTCGCGGCCGGTGTGTCCAAGGCGCACGCGGACGTCGTCCTGATCTCCGGCCACGACGGCGGTACGGGCGCCTCCCCGCTCACCTCGCTCAAGCACGCCGGTGGTCCCTGGGAGCTCGGCCTCGCCGAGACCCAGCAGACGCTGCTGCTCAACGGCCTGCGTGACCGCATCGTCGTCCAGACCGACGGCCAGCTGAAGACCGGCCGCGACGTGCTGATCGCCGCGCTGCTCGGCGCCGAGGAGTTCGGTTTCGCGACCGCGCCGCTCGTCGTCTCCGGCTGCGTCATGATGCGCGTCTGCCACCTCGACACCTGCCCGGTCGGCATCGCCACGCAGAACCCGACGCTGCGCGAGCGGTTCTCCGGCAAGGCCGAGTACATCGTCAACTTCTTCAAGTTCATCGCCGAAGAGGTCCGCGAGCTCCTCGCCGAGCTGGGCTTCCGCTCCATCGAGGAGGCCGTCGGCCACGCCGAACTCCTCGACACCGAGCGGGCCGTGAACCACTGGAAGGCGCAGGGCCTCGACCTGGAGCCGCTGTTCCACGTGCCCGAGCTGCCCGCGGGCGCCGTCCGGCACCGGATCATCGAGCAGGACCACGGCCTGGAGAAGGCGCTCGACAACGAGCTGATCAAGCTCGCCGCCGACGCCCTCGCCGCCGACGACCAGACGGACGCCCAGCCGGTCCGCGCCCAGGTCGCCATCCGCAACATCAACCGCACGGTCGGCACCATGCTCGGCCACGAGGTGACGAAGAAGTTCGGTGGCGCGGGCCTGCCCGACGACACCATCGACATCACCTTCACCGGCTCCGCGGGCCAGTCCTTCGGCGCGTTCGTGCCGCGCGGCGTGACGCTGCGCCTGGAGGGCGACGCCAACGACTACGTCGGCAAGGGCCTCTCCGGCGGCCGCGTCATCGTTCGCCCGGACCGCGGCGCCGACCACCTCGCCGAGTACTCGACGATCGCCGGCAACACCATCGCGTACGGCGCGACGGGCGGCGAGCTGTTCCTGCGCGGCCGCACCGGCGAGCGCTTCTGCGTCCGCAACTCCGGTGCCACGGTCGTCTCGGAGGGCGTGGGCGACCACGGCTGCGAGTACATGACCGGTGGCCACGCGGTGATCCTCGGCGAGACGGGCCGCAACTTCGCGGCCGGCATGTCGGGCGGTATCGCGTACGTCATCGACATGGACCCGGACAACCTCAACGCCGGGAACAAGTCGGCCGTCGAGCCCCTCGACGACACCGACAAGCAGTGGCTGCACGACGTGGTGCGCCGCCACGCCGAGGAGACCGGCTCCACCGTCGCCGAGAAGCTCCTCGCCGACTGGGACACCTCGCTGACCCGGTTCACGAAGATCATCCCCAGCACGTACAAGGCAGTGCTCGCCGCCAAGGACGCCGCCGAGCGAGCCGGTCTCTCCGAGACCGAGATCACCGAGAAGATGATGGAGGCGGCGACCAATGGCTGATCCCAAGGGCTTTCTCAACCACGGGCGCGAGGTCGCCGAGACCCGCCCGGTCGAGGAGCGCGTCAAGGACTGGAACGAGGTCTACGTTCCGGGCTCCCTGCTCCCCATCATCAGCAAGCAGGCGAGCCGCTGCATGGACTGCGGCATCCCGTTCTGCCACAACGGCTGCCCGCTGGGGAACCTGATCCCCGAGTGGAACGACTACGCGTACCGCGAGGACTGGGGCGCGGCGTCCGAGCGCCTGCACGCCACGAACAACTTCCCGGAGTTCACGGGCCGCCTGTGCCCCGCTCCGTGCGAGTCGGCGTGTGTGCTGGGCATCAACCAGCCGCCCGTCACCATCAAGAACGTCGAGGTCTCGATCATCGACAAGGCGTGGGACACGGGCGACGTCGCCCCGCAGATCCCCGAGCGCCTGTCGGGCAAGACCGTCGCCGTCATCGGCTCGGGCCCGGCGGGACTCGCCGCCGCCCAGCAGCTGACGCGGGCCGGTCACACGGTCGCCGTCTACGAGCGCGCCGACCGCATCGGCGGCCTGCTCCGCTACGGCATCCCCGAGTTCAAGATGGAGAAGCGCCACATCAACCGCCGCATCGAGCAGATGCGCGCGGAGGGCACCAAGTTCCGTACGGGCGTGGAGATCGGCCAGGACATCGACGCGGCGAAGCTGCGCAAGCGCTACGACGCCGTCGTCGTCGCCGCGGGCGCCACGGTCTCCCGCGACCTCCCGGTCCCCGGCCGTGAGCTGAACGGCATCCACTACGCGATGGAGTACCTGCCCCTGTCCAACAAGGTGCAGGAGGGCGACTACGTCCAGCCGCCCATCACCGCCGAGGGCAAGCACGTCGTCGTGATCGGCGGCGGTGACACCGGCGCCGACTGCGTGGGCACCGCCCACCGCCAGGGCGCCGCCTCGGTGACGCAGCTGGAGATCATGCCGCGGCCCAACGACGAGCGGAACACGACCACGCAGCCGTGGCCGACGTTCCCGATGCTCTACAAGGTCACCTCCGCGCACGAGGAGGGCGGCGAGCGCATCTACTCGGCGGGCACCACCCACTTCGAGGGCGACGAGGACGGCAACGTCCAGTGGCTGCACCTCTCCGAGGTCGAGTTCGTCGACGGCAAGCTCGTCAACAAGCCCGGCACCGAGCGGAAGATCCCGGCGCAGCTGGTCACCCTCGCGATGGGCTTCACGGGCACGGACCAGTCCAACGGCCTGGTCGACCAGTTCGGCCTGGAGCTCGACGCGCGCGGCAACGTCGCCCGCGACGCCGACTTCCAGACGAACGTCCCCGGCGTCTTCGTCGCCGGTGACGCCGGCCGCGGCCAGTCCCTCATCGTCTGGGCCATCGCGGAGGGCCGCTCGGCCGCCCGCGGCGTCGACCGCTTCCTGACCGGAGCGTCCGACCTCCCGGCCCCGATCCGCCCGACGGACCGCGCGCTGGCCGTGTGACGGCCCGCCACCCCGTATGACCCGCACGGCCTGACAGGCCGTCGATGAACGTCCCGTACAACGGCGTACGGAACAGAGCGCGACGCTCGCCCTATCAAGTCCCCGACCGGACGCTGGGCGGGCGTCGCGGTGCGTTCAGCCCGGGATGTGGAACGTCTCGCCGTACACCTTCCACGTCAGCGGCGTCTTCAGCGACAGGTTCCCGTCGTAGAGGAACTGGCGCTGCGCCGTGTCGATGCGGGTCGTGTCGCGGTCCGGGTTCTTCGCCTTCATGGCCTTGCGGCGCAGGTCGAGGAAGATGTCCAGGTACGCCTTCTCCGCGCCGCCCTGGGCCGGGGTGTCGGCCTCCTCGAGCGCCGCCTCGCGCAGGCCGTAGAAGCCGCGCGGACCGGTGCCGGGGCCGTGCAGGACCATCGCGTCGTAGTAGATGAACTGGCCGAGCGTGCCCAGGCCGTCGAGCTTGGCGAGGCGGACCGCCGGTTCGAAGTAGACGCGGTCGCGCTCCTCCTCCTGGGCGTCCCGGAACGCCTTCTGGGTCGCCTCCTGCTTCCACGCCGCGGTGAAGCCGGGGTCGAGGCCCTCGTGGGAGTCCGTGCCGTCGACCTCGCGCAGGGCGGGGAGGTAGCGGGCCAGACCGTTGTCGGGGTGGGCCTTCGTGTAGCGCTCCACCAGGGTCAGCAGGTCGTGGGTGCCGGTGCAGAAACCGATGATGCCCGCCGTGTAGCCCTGGCCGTCGTCGATGTCCTCGATGTAGCCGTACTGCTCACGCCAGTTGAGCGTCGAGTTCTCCGCGCTGGCGACGATGCGCGAGGCCAGTTCCTTCTTCCCCGGTGCGGCGAGGCCCGGCGGCAGGCTCGCGATCACCTTGTCGTCCGCCTTGCGCTCCGCGGCGGACTGGCTGCCGGGGCGGGCCGGAGCGGCGGCGGAGGGGCGGGTGCCGGTGGCGGAGCCGCCCTGCTCGTCGTCGCTCGGCGACATGAAGTAGACGGCGGCCGTGGCGAGCGGAGCCACAGCGATGAAGGAGAGCACCAGACAGCCCGCGCGTTTCATGCGGCACAGAGTAAGCGAGTGTGTGTACGAGTTGTGAACCGGCGTCGCGTAGCGTCTGCGTCCATGGACACCCCAGCCCCTCACGGGCCCGCCGTACGTCTTCTGCCCGCCGCGGACCGGGCGGCCGTCGCCTGGAAGAACGGCGGCGGTGTCACGCGGGAGATCGCCGGGGCGCCGCGGGGCGCGGGCACGGCGGACTTCCGGTGGCGGGCGAGCCTCGCGGACGTCGCGGCGGACGGGCCGTTCTCCGCGTTCCCCGGCGTCGACCGGACGCTCACCATGGTCGCGGGGCAGGGCATGGAGCTGACCGTCGACGGCCGCCCGACCGTCGTCGACTTCCCGTACGTGCCACGGGACTTCCCCGGCGACGTGCCCACGGACTGCCGCCTGCTGGGCGGGCCCGTCGTCAACTTCAACGTCATGTGGCGGCGCGCCGCACTGCCGACGCCGCCGTCCGTGGCGGTGGTGCGGGGGAGGGCGCGGGTGGCGTGCACGCCGGGCGTGGGTGCGGGTGCGTTGTTCGTGGCGCTCGGGGTGGAGGGGGCTGAGGTGGCCGGGAGGGAACTGGGGCGGTTCGACGCGGTGTCCGTGGAGGGCGATGGTGAGGTTGACGTGTGGGGGCGGGGGCCGGTGGGAGTGGTGACGGGGCTGGTGTAGCCGAGGTGGAGGTGGGCGGGGTGCGGTGAGGTGCGACGGGGTCAGCCTGTCGTCGAGCCTCCGTCCACCGGGAACTCCGCGCCCGTGATGTACGACGCCGCGTCCGATGCCAGGAACACCACCAGCTCACCCACCTCCTCGGGCCGCCCCGGTCTCCCGAGCGGCAGGTGCGACCAGTCCCTGCCGCTGACGTCGGCGATCATCGGGGTGTCGATGGCGCCCGGGTGCACGGAGTTGACCCGGATCCGGTGCGGTGCGAGGTCGAGCGCGGACGACCGGGTCAGGCCGCGCAGGCCGAACTTCGAGGAGCCGTACGCCGCGTGGTTCCGGATGCCGACCAGGCCGGCGGTCGACGAGATGTTCACGATGGAGCCTCCGCCCGCCTCCTTCATGGCCGGGACGACCGCCTGTGTGCCGAGGAACGGGCCGAGCAGATTCACGCGGAGCAGCGCTTCGAAGCCCTCGTACGTTTCCTCTTCCACGGAGGCCGTGTGCCACAGGGCGGCGTTGTTGACGAGGGCGTCGAGGCGGCCGAAGCGGGTGAGGGCGGTGCGGGTGGCGTGCGCCCAGCTGTGGGGGTCGGTGACGTCGTGGTGCACGAAGACGGCGGCGTCGCCGAGGTTCTTGGCGACGGCGTGCCCTTCCTCTTGGCGTACGTCGCCGAGGACGACGCGGGCGCCCGCCTCCACGAACAGGCGGGCCTCGACGGCGCCTTGGCCGCGTCCGGCTCCGCTGATGAGGACGACCTTTCCCTCAAGCCCACGCATGCGGTCCCCTTCCTCTCCGTCACTCCGTACGCCCCGAACCCCCGGGGCTCCGCCCCGGACCCCGCTCCTCAATCGCCGGAGGGGCTTGATTGGGGCTTGGCTGGCCCCGGATTCTCGCGCCTGGCGGTGGGCCGCACGCCGCCTTGGGCAATCTGCCGCCTTGGGCGGCAGGGTGGGCAAGGCGGCGCCACGGTGCGGCGTGACGCGGACGAAGGCCCCGGCCACGGACACCCGCGCCCGGCCATGGTCATCACCCCGCCAGCACCCGCCCCCGGCACACCGCAGGTGACCCCCACGCGTCCCGCAGCGGCCGCGCCTTGCGGAGCCACAGGGAGAGGTCGAGCTCGTTCGTGTAGCCGACCGCGCCGTGGAGCTGGAGCGCCGCCCGCGCCGCCGCGTACACCGCCTCACCCGCCGCCACCTTCGCCGCCGCGACCTCCGCCGACCCTCTCGTGAGCGCCGCCCCGAACAGCAGGGGCCGCGCGAACTCCAACCCCACCAGCGCGTCCGCGAGCCGATGCTTCACCGCCTGGAAGGATCCGACCGGAACCCCGAACTGCTCGCGCTGCTTCACGTACTCCACCGTGCGCCGCACCAGCTCAAGGCCCACACCGAGCGCCTGCGCCGCCGTCAGGAACGCCGCCGTGTCCACCGCCTCCCGCACCCGCGCCCCCCGCGCCACGACCTCCCCGCCCTCGGGCACGAACAGCCGCCGCGCCGGATCCGCCGACTCCCGGAGCGGACCACGACCGGCGGCCAGCCGTACCGCCTCCCCGTCGATCACGAACACCGCGTCCGCCGCGTCCGCGTCGAGGGCGTACGGTCCCGACGCCAGCGTCACCACCGCCTCCCCGGAGGCGATCCGCGGCAGCCACTCCTTCGCCGCCTCCGCCCCGCCCGCCGAGTGCAGCAGCGCCGCCACCGCCGCCGTCTCGACCACCGGGCCCGGCACCGCATGGCGCCCCAACTCCACGTACGCCACCGCGAGTTCCACCGGAAGCGGCCCCACCCCCTCGTACGCCTCCGGGACCGCCAGGGCGAACACCCCGGCCTCGGCCAGCCGCCCCCACAGCGCCCGCCCCGGCCCGGCGTCGCCGTCCGCCCACGCGCGGATCACCGACGGGGTGTCGGCCGCGCCGAGCATCCGGTCGAGCGTACGGCCGAACTCGGTCTGCTCCGCGTCCAGCAGGAACCTCATCAGCGACGCCCCTTCGGCAGGCCGAGCAGCCGCTCGGCGATGATGTCGCGCTGGATCTCGTTCGTCCCCGCGTAGATCGGACCCGCGAGGGAGAAGGTGTAGCCCTCCGCCCACTCCCCGTCCGCCAACTCGCCGTCCGCGCCCAGCAGTTCCAGTGCCGTCTCGTGCAGCGCTATGTCGTACTCCGACCAGAACACCTTGTTCAGACTCGACTCCGCCCCGATCTGCTCATTCGCGGCGAACCGCGACGCGTTGCCGTACGTGAACAGTTGGTACGCCCGCGCCCCGATGACCGCGTCCGCCACCCTGTCCCGCAGCGCCGGGTCCGCACCCCGCTCCCGCCACAGCCGCAGCAACCGGTCCGCCGCGGCGAGGAAACGGCCGGGGGAGCGCAGCATCAGCCCCCGCTCGTTCCCCGTCGTCGACATCGCGATCCGCCAGCCCTGGCCGACCTCCCCGATCACGTCCTCGTCCGGCACGAACACATCGTCCAGGAACAGCTCGGCGAACGCCGGCTTGCCGTCGATGCGGCCGATCGGCCGGACCGTGACCCCCGGCGCCCGCAGGTCGAACATCAGATACGTGAGCCCCTGGTGCGGCTTCGCGGCCTGCGGGTCCGTGCGGAAGATGCCGAACGCCCGGTCGGCGAACGCGGCCCGCGACGACCACGTCTTCTGCCCGCGCAACAGCCACCCGCCGTCCGCGCGCACCGCCCGCGACCGCAGCGCCGCCAGGTCCGACCCCGCCTCCGGCTCCGACCAGGCCTGCGCCCAGATCACCTCGCCGCTCGCCATCGACGGCAGCACCCGCGCCCGCTGCTCGTCCGTCGCGTGGTCGAAGAGCGTGGGCGCCAGCAGATTGATGCCGTTCTGCGAGACCCGGCCGGGCGCCCCCGCCGCGTAGTACTCCTCCTCGAAGATCAGCCACTGGAAGATGTCGACGCCCCGGCCCCCGAACTCCTCGGGCCACGACACCACCGACCAGCGGTCCGCGGACAGCTCCGCCTCCCACGCCCGGTGCGCGGCGAAGCCCTCCGCGGTCTCCAGCGACGGCAGCGGCTCGGACGGCACGTGCGCGGCGAGCCACGCCCTCGCCTCCTCGCGGAACGCGTCCTGATCGGCTGTGAAGTCCAGGTCCATCCGGCGCCCACCACCTTCCCTAACAAGTGTTTGGTAGGTTACCGTACCCGCAGTGACAGCGTCGAGACCTTTCGAACCGGACTCCGCGAGGTGCGCGCATGACCGCCGAAGCCCCCCAGTACGTCCCCGGACACCACCTGCTCTACGGCCGCTCGGCCGTGATCACGGCCGCCGCCGGAGCCGGAATAGGGGGCGCCACCGCGCGCCGGTTCCTGGAGGAGGGCGCCCGCGTCGTCCTCAGCGACGCCCACACGCGGCGGCTCAAGGAGAGCGAACAGGCCCTCGCCGAGGAGTTCGGCGCCGACAAGGTCACCGCGCTGCCCTGCGACGTCACCGACGAGGAGCAGGTCGCCGCCCTCTTCGCGCACACCACCGAGGCGCACGGCGGACTCGACATCGTCGTCAACAACGCGGGCCTCGGCGGCACTTCGCCGCTCGTCGAGATGGCCGACGAGCAGTGGAGCCGCGTCATCGACGTCACGCTCAACGGCACGTTCCGCTGCACGCGCGCCGCCCTGCGCGCCTTCCGCGACACCGGCCGCACCGGCGTCATCGTCAACAACGCCTCCGTCATCGGCTGGCGCGCCCAGGCCGGACAGGCGCACTACGCCGCCGCCAAGGCCGGAGTGATGGCCCTGACCAGGACGGCGGCGATAGAAGCGGCCGAGTACGGCGTGCGGGTCAACGCGGTGGCGCCGAGCCTCGCCATGCACCCCCACCTGGTCAAGGTCACCTCGGCCGAACTCCTCGCCGAACTCACGGAGAAGGAGGCCTTCGGCCGGTACGCCGAGCCCTGGGAGGTGGCCAACGTGATGGTCTTCCTCGCCTCCGGCTACTCCTCGTACATGACCGGCGAAGTCGTCTCCGTCAGCAGCCAGCGCGCATGAGCCCCTCGCCCGAGCGGCGGCGCGAACTCCTCGCCACGGCGGCCGAGGTGTTCGCCGCGCACGGCTACGACGCCACCACCGTGCGCCGGATCGCCGACGCCGCCGGGATGCTCGCGGGCAGCCTCTACTACCACTTCGACTCCAAGGACTCCATCGTCGAGGAGATACTGCGCGGCTTCCTCGACGAACTGTGGGGCCGCTACGACACCGTGCTCGCCGCCGGACACGACCCACGCGAGACGATGCGGGCCCTGGTCACCGAGTCGTTCCGCGAGATCGACCGGCACGGGCCCGCCGTCGCCATTTACCAGAAGGAGTCGAAGGCGCTCGCTGCCAGGGACCGCTTCGCGTTCCTCGCCGCCTCCCAGCGCAAGTTCGAACAGACGTGGCTGACCACCCTCCGCGAAGGCGTGGCAGCCGGAGCGTTCCGCTCCGACCTCGACATCCGCCTCACCTACCGGTTCGTACGCGACACCGTGTGGGTCGCCGCGTCCTGGTACCGGCCCGGCGGCCGCCACAGCCCCGAGGAGATCGCCCGCGAGTACCTGGCGATGGTGCTCGACGGGATAGCCCACCCCCACCACCCCCAGCGCGTCAGGAGTTGAACAGTCATGGCCGAGGCCTACATCGTCGAAGCGGTCCGCACCCCCGTCGGGCGGCGCAGGGGCGGACTCAGCGCCGTCCACCCCGCCGATCTGGGCGCCCACGTCCTCAAGGAACTCGTCGCGCGCACCGGCGTCGACCCGGCCGCCGTCGAGGACGTCGTCTTCGGCTGCCTCGACACCGTCGGCCCCCAGGCCGGCGACATCGCCCGCACCGCCTGGCTCGCCGCGGGACTGCCCGAAGAGGTCCCCGGCGTCACCGTCGACCGGCAGTGCGGCTCCTCACAACAGGCCATCCACTTCGCCGCGCAGGGCGTCCTCTCCGGCACCCAGGACCTCGTCGTCGCGGGCGGCACCCAGAACATGTCGATGATCCCCATCGCCTACGCCTCCCGGCAGGCCGCCGAACCCCTCGGCCTCACCGAAGGCCCCTTCCTCGGCAGCGAGGGCTGGCGCGCCCGCTACGGCGACACCCCCGTCAACCAGTTCCACGGCGCCGAACTCATCGCCCGGAAATGGCGCATCACCCGCCAGGACCAGGAGGAATGGGCGCTCCGCTCCCACCGGCGGGCCCTGCGCGCCATCGACGAGGGCCGCTTCACCAAGGAAACCGTCACCCACGGCGACGTCACCGTCGACGAAGGACCCCGCCGCGACACGACGCTGGAGAAGATGGCCGGCCTGAACCCGGTCGTCGAGGGCGGCACCATCACCGCCGCCTGCTCCTCCCAGGTCTCCGACGGCGCCGCGGCCCTCCTCCTCGCCTCCGAACAGGCCGTACGGGAACACGGACTGACCCCCCGGGCCCGCATCCACCACCTCTCCGTACGCGGCGAGGACCCCATCCGGATGCTGTCCGCGCCCATCCCCGCGACCGCGTACGCACTCAAGAAGACCGGCCTCACCATGGACGACATCGACCTCGTCGAGATCAACGAGGCGTTCGCCCCCGTCGTCCTCGCCTGGCTCAAGGAGACCGGCACCGACCCCGACAAGGTCAACGTCAACGGCGGCGCCATCGCCCTCGGTCACCCCCTCGGCGCCACCGGCAGCAAACTCATGACGACACTGCTGCACGAACTGGAGCGCACCGGCGGCCGCTTCGGCCTCCAGACCATGTGCGAGGGCGGCGGCCAGGCCAACGTCACGATCATCGAGCGCCTGTGACCACAATGGGCCCGTGCCTACGAAGTCAACGAAGCCCGCGAAGAAGAAGCCCCAGCCGTCGACCGCCGCCGCACCCGAGCGGCGCGGCGAACTCCTGCACACCGCGGCCGAGGTCTTCGCCGAGCAGGGCTACAACGCCACGACCGTCCGCAAGATCGCCGACCACGCTGGCATGCTCGCCGGGAGCCTCTACTACCACTTCGACTCCAAGGAATCGATGCTGGAGGAGATCCTGCGCACCTTCCTCGACGAGCTGTGGTCCGGCTACGACACCGTGCTCGACGACGAGCTCGGCCCCAGGGAAACCCTGGAGGCCCTCGTCACCGAGTCCTTCCGCGAGATCGACCGGCACCGCGCCGCCGTCGCGATCTACCAGCGGGAGTCGCAGCAGCTCGTCGCGCAGGAACGCTTCGAGTTCCTCGCCGAGTCGCAGCGCAGGTTCGAGCGGACCTGGCTGACCACCCTGGAGCGCGGCGTCGCCGAACAGGTCTTCCGCTCCGACCTCGACATCCGCCTCACCTACCGGTTCGTGCGCGACACCGTATGGGTCGCCGCGTCCTGGTACCGGCCCGGCGGGCGCCACAGCCCCGAGGAGATCGCCCGGCAGTACCTGTCGATGGTGCTCGACGGCATCGCGGTGCGCCCGCGGGAACACGGTGCGTGAGGCGCGCGCAGGTGCGGGAGGCGTAACCCGGGACGCGCATGCTAGGCTCGACGTGTTGCAGTTTTGGTACCCATAGACTTTATGTGCGCCTGACGGGAATGTTCCTCAGGCGCATTATTGTTTTCAACCGGGGAAATCTCCCGGTTTCCGGCGTTCACCTGGGCGTTCTCGGAATGGGGACTGCTACCTGTTCTTAAGGAGAACGACATGGCCACCGGTACCGTGAAGTGGTTCAACTCGGAAAAGGGCTTCGGCTTCATCGAGCAGGACGGCGGCGGCGCCGACGTCTTCGCCCACTACTCGAACATCGCCACCTCGGGCTTCCGTGAGCTCCAGGAGGGCCAGAAGGTGACGTTCGACGTCACGCAGGGCCAGAAGGGCCCGCAGGCGGAGAACATCCTCCCCGCCTGATCTAGCTCGTAGATCACACCCGACCTCGCCGGGTCCACCCGGCGGACGTCGGATCGAGCATCACCGGGCCGGGGCCCGCACCGTCACGGTGCGGGCCCCGGTTCCTGCTGTCCCGTCCCGGAAGGCATCGCCGCATGGCCAGTTCTCCCCGCCCGTCCCGCCGCCGAGGCCCCCGTCCCGCGGCCGGGCAGCGCCGCGCCCCCGAGCAGCAGCGCCGCAGGCAACAGCCCGCGCCGCCCAGCGAGTTCACCATGCCGGAGAACACCACTCCCGCGCTGCCCGCCGTGGACAGCTTCGCCGAACTCGACATGCCGGCCGCCCTCCTGAAGACGCTCGGCGAACAGGGCGTCACCGAGCCGTTCCCCATCCAGGCCGCGACGCTTCCCAACTCGCTCGCCGGACGGGACCTCCTCGGCCGCGGCCGCACCGGCTCCGGCAAGACCCTCGCCTTCGGCCTCCCGCTGCTCACCCACACCATGGGCGCCAAGGCCGAGCCGAAGTCCCCCCTCGCGCTCGTCCTCGTCCCCACGCGTGAGCTCGCCCAGCAGGTCACCGACGCCCTCACCCCGTACGCCACCGCGCTCAAGCTGCGGCTCGCGACCGTCGTCGGCGGCATGTCGATCTCCCGCCAGGCCGGCGCGCTGCGCCGCGGCGCCGAGGTCGTCGTCGCCACTCCCGGCCGCCTCAAGGACCTCATCGAGCGCGGCGACTGCGTGCTCGGCTCGGTGCGCACCACGGTGCTCGACGAGGCCGACCAGATGGCCGACATGGGCTTCATGCCGCAGGTCACCGCGCTCCTCAAGCAGGTCGAGGCCGGCGGCCAGACGATGCTGTTCTCCGCGACGCTCGACCGCAACGTGGACCGGCTCGTCAAGCAGTTCCTCAACGACCCCGTGGTCCACTCCGTCGACCCGTCGGCGGGCGCGGTCACGACCATGGAGCACCACGTCCTGCACATCGCCGACGAGACCGACAAGAAGGCCGTCACGGCCCGGATCGCCGCCCGCGACGGCCGCGTCATCCTCTTCGTCGACACCAAGCGCTCCGCCGACCGGCTCGCCAAGCGGCTCCTCGCCACCGGCGTGTACGCGGCGCCGCTGCACGGCGGCCGCAGCCAGCCGCAGCGCAACCGCACCCTGGAGCAGTTCAAGGACGGCCGCGTCACCGCGCTCGTCGCCACGAACGTCGCCGCGCGCGGCATCCACGTCGACGACCTCGACCTCGTCGTCAACGTCGACCCGCCCACCGAGCACAAGGACTACCTGCACCGCGGCGGCCGCACCGCCCGCGCCGGCGAGTCCGGCAGCGTCGTCACGCTGGTCCTGCCCGAGCAGAAGCGCGATGTGCAGCGCCTGATGCGCGACGCCAAGATCCAGCCGCGTACGACCCAGGTCCGCTCCTCCTCCGAGGAGCTGACGGAGATCACCGGCGCGCGCGAGCCGTCCGGTGTCGCCGTCACCATCGCCGTACCGGAGCCCACTGCCCCCGCCGCCTCGACGAAGCCGCGCCGCTCGCGCCGCTCCCGCGGAGGCTCGGGCAACGGCGGATCCGGCCGCGCCGCGACCCCCGAGGGCCAGCGCTCCGCCACCCCCCGCCGCCGCTCCTCCTCCACCACCTCCACCACGGCCAACCGCCGCGGCGGCCGAGGCGGCGGCCGCGGCCCCCGCCAGGCGGCGTAGGGGCAAGGGACTCCATCCGGCGGGTGCATACAGCCCCGCCGGCGTTTGAGGCGCGCTTTTCAAGCCCCGCCGGCGTTTGAGGCGCGGGGTCCGGGGCGGAGCCCCGCGACCCCCGCCCCGGCAGGGCGCGACACCCCAGGCTCAGCGAGGCCCGGGAAGCCCCTCCAGGACAACCCGGGCCTCACTCATCACCCGCCCCACCACCTCCGCCACACTCGGCACATCCTCGATCACCCCCGCCACCTGCCCGGACGCCATCACCCCCAGGTCGGTCCGCCCCTCCACCATCGACGCCCGCAACAGCATCGGCGTATTCGCGGCAAGCAGCACCTGACCCCAGGTCATGTCCTTGCCGTGCTTCATGGCGAGCCCGTCCCGCACCATCCGCCGCCAGCTCAGCCCCGACAGCCTCCGGAACGCCGCCGCACGCCGCACCGCGTGCACCAGCGCGCGCGTACGCCCCACGTTCTCCAGCGACTCCACCAACTCCGTGCGCAGCATGCGGTGCGGCAGCCCGTCCACCGCCGTCGTCACCGTGACGTCCCCGACGCCCGCCGCGAGGTACTTCGCCTTCACCGCGTCCGGCACCGTCGAGTCCGACGTCAGCAGGAACCGCGTCCCCATGGCGATCCCCGCCGCCCCGTACGCCAGCGCCGCGACCAGGCCCCGCCCGTCCCGGAAGCCGCCCGCCCCGACCACCGGAATGTCCACGGCATCCACCACCTGCGGCAACAGCACCGACGTCGCCACCTCACCGGTGTGCCCACCGCCCTCGCCGCCCTGCACGATCACCGCGTCCGCGCCCCACGCCGCGACCTTCTCCGCGTGCCGCCGCGCCCCGATCGACGGGATGACGACGACGCCCGCGTCCTTCAGCTCGGCGATCAGCTCCCGCGACGGCGCCAGCGCGAACGAGGCGACCCGCACGCCCTCCTCGACGATCACCTTGACCCGCTCGCGCGCGTCCCCCGCGTCGGCCCGCAGGTTCACCCCGAACGGCTGGTCCGTGCGCGCCTTCACCTCCCGTACGCAGGACCGCAGTTGGTCGAGGGTCATGGTGGCGGAGGCGAGGATGCCGAGCGCCCCCGCGTTCGCCGTCGCCGACACCAGGCGCGGGCCCGCGACCCAGCCCATCCCGGTCTGCACGATCGGATGGCGCACGCCGGTCAGCCCGGTCAGCGCCGTGGGGAGCGTGAACGCGTCGGCCGCCGCGGGCGCGGCCGGGCGGGAAGGCGACGTCATACCGGCCCGACCTCCCGGTCCCGCGTCCCCTGCGGGTCGACGACCTCCCGGATCAGCCGCAGCTCCGCCGCCGTCGGCTCCCGCGTGGGCGGTACCTCGCCGCCCTCGGGGAGCGCCAGCGCGAACCCCGTCGCCTCCTGGACCTCCGCCACCGTGACCCCCGGATGCACGGACACGAGCCGCATCGCGTGGTCCGGCCCCCCGAAGTCGAGCACCGCCAGATTCGTCACCACGCGCGGGATGCGATGGAACCGCGTCGCCGACGGGCCCGCCGCGGCCGCGCTGTCGTAGCCCACCCCGCTGATCATGTCGACCTTCTCGACGAACACCCGCCGGCTGTGCTTGGGAACCCAGTAACTCACCGGATTGTTCAGCGTGTTGACGGGCGCGCCCCGCACCCCGAGAAGCTGCCGGTCCGGCCGCTCCCAGTCGCCGATGCACGAGATGTTCTGGTTGCCGAACCGGTCGATCTGGCTCGCCCCCATCATCACGTGCCGCTTCCCGCCCGTGACCATCGTTAGATGCTGCCGGTACGGAAGCCAGCCCTCCGCCGCGCCGTCGAGCCCGACCACCATCGCCTCCCCGTCGGTGAGCAGCAGCTCGGGCGCGAACGCCCGCTTGGCCAGCCGCGCCCCCACCGACGGGATCAGCCCCATGGGGCTCGCCAGCACCTCCCCGTTGTCCCGCCACGCCTCCGCGCACGCGATCACGCAGTACTCCGCGCGCGTCACACCGGTGTCCTGAGCGGTCGTCACTTCTGCTCCTCGTGCCAGGCCTGAACGGCGGACTGGTACTGCTTCTCGTCACCGCCGGGCGGCAGGAACCGCTCGGCGAACTCGGGCCAGGGCGTGCGCGCGTACAGCTTCTGGAACGCCTCGTCGCGGCCGTAGTCGGGCACGCAGGAGGTGAAGTGCGCCCCGTGGGGCGTCTCCACGACACCCGTCACCGAATGCCGCTTGACCAGCAGCGTCTGCGGCACCGCGGCCGCCCCGAAACCGTCGACCAGCTGCTCGCACGACACGTACGCGCTGTCCGCCGCCTCGCAGAACAGGTCGTCGAAGTACGGGTCGGGGCCCAGGTACTGTCCGTTGCCCGCCCGGTCCGCGCGGTTGACGTGCACCAGCGCCGCGTCCAGGCGCAGCGCCGGCATCGCGACGAACGTCTCCCCGTCCTCGTACGGCGACGTGACCGTCCGCAGTGACGGGTTGACCCGCATGACGTCCGAGCCGATGCCCGCCCGCACGGGCAGGAACGGCAGCCGGTTCGCCGCCGCGTGCAGCCCCCACATGAACATCGCCTCGTCGACCTCCATCAGCTCGAACGCGCCCCTCTGGCGGGCCGCCCGGAAGTGCGGCTCCAGCGGGATCGAGTCGAGCGTCGCGAAGGCCGCGACCAGCTTGCGGATCCTCCCGGCCGCCGCGAGCATCCCGACGTCCGGGCCCCCGTACGAGACGACGGTGAGGTCCGTGACGTCGCTGCGCAGCAACGCCCGCACCAGCGCCATCGGTTTGCGGCGCGAACCCCAGCCGCCGATGCCGATCGTCATGCCGCTGCGCAGCCGCCCGGCCACCTCGTCGGGCGTCATGGTCTTGTCCGGTGTGGTCATCGGTCGCTCTCCTGTCCGAAGGTGTCGCGGACCCGGTCGGCGACCCCGCTCAGGTTCGCCTCGAAGGTGAAGCCCTGCTCGAAGCGGTAGCTGCGGTGCACGTCGACCGGGTCGATGCCGTTCAGCGCGGACTTCGCGAGGCGGAGCAGATAACCGTCCTTGCGGGCGATCTCCCGCGCCAACTCCAGCGCCGCCTCCCGCAGTCGCCCTCGCGGTACGACCCGCCACACCGAGCCGTGGGCGTGCAGCTCCGCGGCCGTGGCCGTGCGCGACGTGTAGAACAGCGCGCGCATCAGGTGCTGCGGCACCAGGCGCGCCAGGTGCGTGGCCGCGCCGAGCGCGCCCCGGTCCAGCTCGGGCAGGCCGAACGTCGCGTCGTCGCTCGCCACGATCGCGTCCGCGTTCCCCACCAGGCCGATACCGCCGCCCAGGCAGAACCCGGCGACCGCCGCGACCACCGGGACCTCGCACTCGTACACCGCCGAGAACGCCTCGTAGCAGCCGCGGTTGGCACCGACCAGGGCGCGGTGGCCGCCGCCCGGCGAGGCCGTCTCGCGCTGCATCTCCTTGATGTCCACCCCCGCGTTGAACCCGCGGGCGCCCTCCGCCGCGGTCAGGACGACACAGTGCACGTCCGGGTCCCGGCCCGCCGCGCGCACGGCGTCCGCCAGCTCGTACCAGCCGCGCACCGGCAGCGCGTTGACGGGCGGGAAGTCGACCGTGACGACGGCGATCCCCTTTTCGGGTGAGGAGGTGGAGACACCCATGGCGTTCAGCTACCTTTCCACCTAACGTTTGTTTGGTACTCGATGACGGTAGCAGGCCGCGAGGGGCAGCGGAACGGGTCGGGACACGGACGGGAAGGGGAGCGCCATGGGCGGCGCGAGGAACAGCGGGGCGGATCTGGACGGGCGGGTCGCCGTCGTCACCGGCGGCACCAGGGGAGTGGGCGCCGGGATCGCGGACGCCTTCGCGCAGGCCGGAGCGCGGGTGATCACCTGCGCCCGCCGACCACCCGAAAAACCCATGGAGGGCTGCGAGTTCAGGCCCGTCGACCTGCGCGACGCCGCGGCCGTCGAGGACCTCTTCGCGGACCTCGACCGGGTCGACGTCCTGGTCAACAACGCGGGCGGCACACCGTACCGGCCGCTCGCCCAGGCCGACGCGGCCCGGCACGCGCGCGTGCTCGAACTCAACCTCACCGCAGCGCTCACCGCCTCCCTGGCCGCCCGCGAGAAACTCGCCGCCGCCCACGGCTCGATCGTCATGATCGGCAGCGTGAGCGGCAGTCGCCCCTCACCCGGCAGCGCCGCCTACGGCGCCGCGAAAGCGGGACTCGAACACCTCGCGCGCTCCATGGCCGTGGAATGGGCGCCCCACATACGGGTGAACACCCTGGTGCTCGGCATGGTCCGCACCGAACTGAGCGCACTGCACTACGGGGACGAGGACGGCATCGCCGCCGTCGGCGCCACCGTGCCCATGGGACGCCTGGCCGAACCGCGCGAGGTCGGCGACGCGGCGGTGTTCCTGGCGTCGGACGCCGCCTCGTACATCACCGGAGCGAGCCTGCTCATGCACGGCGGCGGCGAACTCCCCGCGTTCCTCGACGCGGCAACTGCCAACAAGGAGAGCTGAGATGACGAACAACGAGCCGGGCGTGGGACACGACACGGAACACGACCACGGGGGCGACGGACTGTGCGCGGGACGGGTGGTCGCCGTCACCGGAGCCGGTCGCGGCCTCGGCCGCGCACACGCCCTCGCATACGCCGCCGAAGGCGCCAAAGTCGTCGTCAACGACCTCGGCGTGGGCCTCGACGGCGCACCCGCGCCGGACAGCCCGGCCGCCCGCGTCGTCGACGAGATACGGGCAGCGGGGGGTGACGCGGTCGCGCACGGCGGCGACATCGCCACCCCCGAAGGCGCCGCCTCACTCGTCGCGGCGGCCGTCGACACCTTCGGACGGCTCGACACACTGGTCAACAACGCCGGGTTCCTGCGCGACCGCATGCTGGTCAACCTCGACGAGGACGACTGGGACGCCGTGCTGCGCGTCCACCTCAAGGGCCACTTCCTGCCGCTCAAGCACGCCGCCGCCTACTGGAGATCGGAGGCGAAAGCGGGCCGGACCCCCGCCGCCCGCGTCGTCAACACCTCCTCCGGCGCCGGCCTGCTGGGCTCCGTCGGACAGGGCAACTACAGCGCGGCCAAGGCCGGAATCCTCGGCCTGACCCTGGTCGCGGCCGCCGAGATGGGCCGCTACGGAATACAGGTCAACGCGATAGCACCGGCCGCCCGCACCCGGATGACCGAGGCCACGTTCGCCGACACCATGGCCGCACCCGAAGCCGGCGCCTTCGACGCGATGGCCCCGGAGAACGTGTCACCGCTCGTCGTCTGGCTCGGCTCGGGAGCCGCGGCGCACGGAGTCACCGGCCGCGTCTTCGAGGTGGAAGCGGGCCGCATCACCGTCATGGAGGGCTGGCGACCGGGACCGACCGTCGACAAGCAGGAACGCTGGACCCCCACGGGCGCCGGAGACGCCGCCCGCGACCTCCTCGCACGCGCCGCACAACCGGGAGGCGTCTACGGAGCATCCTGACGCGCACACGAAGCCGCACCCCGACGACCCACGTCGGCGCCAGCGTGTCCACCTACGCGTCCGCCTGCCTGTCCTCCTACGCGCCCACCTACGCGCCCGCCCACGTGCCCGCCTACGTGTCGCACTCCAGCACCGTCCGGCACAGCGCACACCGCGCCCGCACCCGGCCCCGCACCGGCACCCGGATCCGCTGATGACACGTCGGACACGCGAACGCCACCCGCAACCCGCCAGCACGCCCCCGCGCACCGTCCACCGCCGCCGAGAACACGTACGGGCCCGCCGGATCCAGCCCCCGCGGACCATGATCCTGCGCATACCGCCGGTCCTTCGCGTACCGCCGCCGCCCCGCCCACCCCGCGGCGGTCAGCGGAGGCTGCTGCTCGTCCCGCCGCGCCTGCGCCAACCCCTTCGCATACGCCGCATACGCCTGCGGACTCGTGAACCACGTCTCCGGACCCTCACCGAACGCCAGCGACCGCTTCGCCAGCACGTACCCGAACTCCTCCGGCGTCAGATACCCCAGCTTCTGCGACGACGCCGCGTCCTCCCGGTACGCGTCCAGCAACAGCCACCCCGCCCCCAGATACGTCGCCGCGGTGTCCGTCAGGATCTCGTTGTCCCGCGTCCCCGGCAGCGACAGATCCAACCGATGCAGATACACATGCATGATCTCGTGCGCCAACGCCGCACCGATGTCCCGGCGATGCGTACGGAACCGGTCGTTCAGCTCGATGAAGTACTCCGGACCCGCCGCCAGCTCCACACTCGCCGCATGCCGCATCTCCCGGAAACTCACGATCATCCGCGCGTCCGGCAACCGATAGTGCCGCACCAGCTCCCGCGCCACCCGCTGCGCACCCAGATACAGATCGTCGACATCACTGAACGCGACATCCGCCGGCGCGACACTCGACGCGAACGTGTGCACCGTGTCGTACGACAGCCGCCTGTAGAGCGCCGTGATCGCCGTACGCACCGTCTCCAGATGCGGATAGCCGTGCACCACCGGTCCGCCGTCCACCACGCGCGCACCCCCTGAAGGCCCCGGAGCCCGCGCCCGGACCCGGCCAGACCAGAGTACGACCGCACCCCCGCACCGGACACCACGCCAGAGCCGCCCCACAGGCCCGCACCACCGGGACGTAGGCTGATCCGTCATGACCACCAGCACGCCCCAGGACAAGCCGGCCCCCCAGACGGACCCGGCCGTGCGCGCCGAACTCGGCCGGCTGCGCGACAGCATCGACAACATCGACGCCGCCGTCGTCCACATGCTCGCCGAGCGCTTCAAGTGCACGCAGCAGGTGGGCCACCTCAAGGCCGAACACGAGCTGCCGCCCGCCGACCCCGCCCGCGAGGCCCGCCAGATCGAGCGCCTGCGCCAACTCGCCGAGAGCGCCAAACTCGATCCCGCCTTCGCCGAGAAGTTCCTCAACTTCATCATCAGCGAGGTCATCCGCCACCACGAGCAGATCGCCGAGGACACCAAACGCTGACCCGATCAAGCCCCGCCGGCGATTGAGGCGCGGGGTCCGGGGCAGAGCCCCGCGACCGAAACCCCGGTGCGGCACCACATGATCCACCCTGTCCCGATGTCGGTGGCATGCGGCAGCATGACCGCATGCCCGTACTGACGCGCAGCGAAGCGCAGACCCGAGCCCGGCTCCTCGACGTCCACCGCTACACCGTCGCCCTCGACCTCACCGTCGCGGACGACACCTTCGACTCCCACGCCGAGATCCACTTCACCGCCCACACGGCCGGAGACACGTTCGTCGAGCTCAAGCCCGCCGCCCTGCGCTCCGCCACCCTCGACGGGCACCCCCTCGACCCCGCCACCCTCACCGACAACCGCCTGCCGCTCACCGGCCTCACCGCAGGCCCCCACGAGCTCCGTATCGACACCTCCATGCGCTACTCGCACACCGGCGAGGGCATGCACCGCTTCACCGACCCCACCGACGGCGAGACCTACACGTACACGCAGCTGTTCATGGAAGACGTCCAGCGCGTCTTCGCCGCCTTCGACCAGCCCGACCTCAAGGCCACCTTCGACCTCACCGTCACCGCCCCCGAAGGCTGGACCGTCCTCGCCAACGGCATCACCGAACACCTCGGAGAGGGCAAGTGGCGCGCCGCCACCACACCCCCGCTCTCCACCTACCTCGTCGCCGTCGCCGCGGGCCCCTGGCACTCCATCCGCACCGAACACCGCGGCCTGCCCTTCGGCCTGCACTGCCGCCGCTCCCTCGCCCCCCACCTCGACGCCGACGCCGACGAGATCCTCGACGCCACGCGCGCGTGCTTCGACCGCTACCACGAGAAGTTCGAGGAGCCCTACCCCTTCGACTCCTACGACCAGGCGTTCGTCCCCGAGTTCAACGCCGGCGCCATGGAGAACCCCGGACTCGTCACCTTCCGCGACGAGTTCGTCTACCGCTCCGCCGTCACCGACACCGAACGACAGACCCGCGCCATGGTCATCGCCCACGAGATGGCCCACATGTGGTTCGGCGACCTCGTCACCCTCAAGTGGTGGGACGACATCTGGCTCAACGAGTCGTTCGCCGAGTACATGGGCTACCAGACACTCACCGAAGCCACCCGCTACACCGACACGTGGAATGACTTCGGCGTCGCCCGCAAATCCTGGGGATACGACGCCGACCAGCGCCCCTCCACCCACCCCGTCGCCCCCGAATCCGTGCCCGACACGGCCTCCGCCCTCCTCAACTTCGACGGAATCTCCTACGCCAAGGGAGCCTCCGCGCTGCGCCAACTCGTCACCTGGCTCGGCGAGAAGGACTTCCTCGCCGGCATCAACACCCACTTCAAACGCCACAAGTTCGGCAACGCCACCCTCGCCGACTTCATCGAATCCCTCGCCTCCGGCACCGAACGCGACGTCCACGCCTGGGCCGACGCCTGGCTGCGCACCACCGGCGTCGACACCCTCACCCCCGCCGTCACCGAGACCGACGACGCCTGGACCCTCACCGTCGACCGCACCGGCAGCCGCCCCCACCGCATCGCCCTCGGCCTCTACGACCACGCACCCGCCGACGCCCGCGGACTCGTCCTGCGCGAACGCCTCGACGTCGAAGTCCCCGGCGACGGAGCGGCCCGCACGTTCCACGGCCCCCGCCCCGCCCTGATCGTCCCCAACGACCAGGACCTCACCTACACCAAGATCCGCCTCGACGCCGCCTCCCAGGACACCGCCCTGCGCGGCCTCTCCGGCATCCCCGACGCCCTCACCCGCACCGTCCTGTGGAACGCGCTGCGCGACATGGTCCGCGACGGCGAACTCGCCCCCGCCACCTACCTGGAGACCGTCGCCACCCACCTCCCCGAGGAGAGCGACCTCGCCCTCGTCCAGGGCGTCCTCGCCTTCGCCCACGCCCAGGTCGCCGACCGCTTCACCGACCCCGCGGACCGCCCCGAGGCCCTCACCCTCATCACCGCCCTCTGCGAGGACTTCATCCGCCGCACCGAGGACGGCAGCCACCCCGGGCTCCGCCTCACCGCCGTACGCCACCTCATCGACGCCGCCCGGCACGCCGACGTCATCCGCGACTGGTACGACTCCGGCGCCGTCCCCGGCGGACCCGAACTCGACCCCGAGCTGCGCTGGCGCATCCTCGGCCGGCTCAGCGTCCTCGGCGCCGTCGACGAAGCCGTCATCGAGGCCGAACTCGCCCACGACCCCAGCGCCTCCGGGCAGGAGGGCGCCGCCCGCTGCCGCGCGTCCCTGCCCGACCCGCAGACCAAGGCCGAGGCCTGGGCCGCGATGTTCACCACGAACCCCGACGACGACCTGTCCAACTACCTCTTCACCGCCACGGCCCAGGGCTTCTGGCAACCCGAACAGACCGACCTCCTGCGCGGCTACGTCCCCCGCTACTTCACCGACGCCACCGCGCTGGCCGCGCGCCGCGGACCCGCGATCGCCGAGGCGGCGGGACGCCACGCCTTCCCGGTCTACGCCATCGACGCGGACACCCTCCGGCTGGGCGAGTCCCACCTCGCCGACGGCCCCTCGGCCCCCATCCCGTCCCTCCACCGCAAACTCACCGACCAACTCGACGACCTCCACCGCGCACTCCGCGTACGCGAGGCGTAACCCCCCGGCACCGCCGCAACTCCTGCGGCGGTGCCGCCCTTTCAAGCCCCTGCGGCCTTTGAGCAGATCCAGCCCGTCGGCGTTTGGGCAGATCCAGCCCCGCCGGCGTTTGAGGCGCGGGGTCCGGGGCGGAGCCCCGCGACGTAGGCCGGGCCGACCGCACCGTCCCCGGCCGGGGACACCCACCCGCAACCCGTACGCCCCCCGTAGCACACGCCCACCCCACCCCACCCCCACCCATCCCCCTTTCGGGTCACCCTCGCCGGAAAGGCACCCGCATCGGCACGCAAACGGCAAGCTGATGCATCACGTACGCCTACCACCCAAAGGACCCGTATGCGCAGCACGCCGCCCCTCGCCGGAGGCACCCAAGGCCCCGACGCCCTGCGGCCCCTGCTCGCCACCGTCCTCGACGCCCTCCACAAAGGCGCCGCCCACCGCGCCGGCCCCCTCCCCGCCGGCGGCCCCGACGCCGTCACGGCACAACTCCACCACCACGTAGGGGAGTTTCTGCCCACCCACGGCACCGGCCCCGAGGAAGCACTCCGCACCCTCGTCACCGCCCTCACCGAAGGCGCCGCCGACCCCGCCGACCCCCTCTGCGCCGCCCACCTGCACTGCCCACCGCTCGCCGTCGCCACCGCCGCCGACCTCGCCGCGAGCGCCCTCAACCCCTCCATGGACTCCTGGGACCAGGCCCCCGCCGCCTCCGCCCTCGAAGCCCTCCTCACCACCACCCTCGCCCACGAGGTCTACGGCCCGCCGAACGACCCCCACGGCGAGGACCCGCGCCCCACCCCCGACGCCCTCGTCACCACCGGCGGCACCGAAGCCAACCAGCTCGCCGTCCTCCTCGCCCGCGAAACCACGCCCCCCGCCGCCCGCCCCGTCCGCCTCCTCGTCGGCGCCAACGCCCACCACAGCCTCGCCCGCGCCGCCTGGCTCCTCGGACTGCCCGAACCGGTCACCGTGCCCGCCCCCACCGGCACCCTCGACCCCGCCGCCCTCGACGAAGCGCTCGCCGCCCTCCCCGGCCCCACCCTCGTCACCGCCACCGCGGGCACCACCGACGCCGGACTCATCGACCCGCTCCCCGAGATCGCCGACATCTGCGAGCGGCACGGCGCCCGCCTCCACATCGACGCCGCCTACGGCGCGGGCGCCCTCTTCAGCCCCCGCGAAGCCCCCAAACTCCACGGCCTCGCCCGCGCCCACACCGTCGCCCTCGACCTGCACAAACTCGGCTGGCAGCCCGTCGCCGCCGGCATCCTCGCCGTACGCGACACCACCGAGACCACCACTCTCGGTCACCAGGCCGACTACCTCAACGCGGACGACGACACCGAAGCCGGACTCCCCGACCTCCTCGGCCGCTCCCTGCGCACCACCCGCCGCCCCGACGTCTTCAAGACAGCCGTCACCTTCAAAGCCCTCGGCCGCGCCGGCCTCGCTACGCTCGTCGACCAAGTCGCCGCCCTCGCCCACCACTTGGCGCACCTCGTCGACGGACACCCGCACTTCGAGCTGTACGACACCCCCACCCTCACCACCGTCCTCTTCCGCCCCCGAGGCGCCACCGACGAGCACCTCGCCGCGATCCGACGCGACCTGCTCACCGAAGGCCGCGCCGTCCTCGGCCGCGCCCGCATGGACGGAAAGCTCTACCTCAAAGCCACCCTGCTCAACCCGCACACCACCCCCGAAGACCTCACCGCACTCCTGGAACTGGTGGAAGGAAAAAGCCGCCGATGACCGCCGCGCCCACCCCCAACCCCGCAACGCCGCCCACCGAAGCACCCCGCGACCTCGTCGGCATCGGCATCGGCCCCTTCAACCTCTCCCTCGCAGCCCTCGCCCACCCCCTCACCGAACTCGACACCGCCTTCTACGAACAACGCCCCGACTTCCACTGGCACCCCGGCCTGCTCATCGAAGGCGCCACCCTCCAAGTCCCGTTCCTCGCCGACCTGGTGACCCTCGCCGACCCCACCAGCAACTGGACCTTCCTCAACTACCTCAAGACCCGCCAGCGCCTCTTCCCCTTCTACTTCGCCGAGCGCTTCCACATCCAGCGCGCCGAATACGACGCCTACTGCCGCTGGGTCAGCGAGAACCTCCCCGGACTGCACTTCTCCCACCAGGTCGACGCCGTCCGCTGGAACACCGAACGCTCCCTCTTCGAAGTCGACTTCACCCAGCTCGACGCCGACGGCGAAGCCGAAGCCCTCGGCCGCACCTACACCAAGAACGTCGCCATCGGCGTCGGCACCGCCCCCTACGTCCCCGAACCCCTCAAACCCCTCGCCGACGCACCCAGCGTGCCCGTCGTCCACTCCGCCGACTACCTCACCCACCGCGAACGCCTGCTCGCCGCCGAACACATCACCGTCATCGGCAGCGGACAGTCCGGCGCCGAGATCTTCCTCGACCTGCTCCGCTCCCGCCCCGCCGGCCGCGAAAAGATCCACTGGCTCGCCCGCAGCGAAGCGTTCGCCCCCATGGAATACAGCAAACTCGGCCTCGAACACTTCACCCCCGACTACAGCCACTACTTCCACCACCTGCCCGAAGCCGAGCGCGACCGTCTCGTGCCCGCCCAGTGGCAGCTCCACAAGGGCATCGACGCCGACACCATCGCCGCCATCCACGAAGAGCTCTACCAGCGCACCCTCACCGGCGGCTGGCCCGACGCCACCCTCACCCCCGGAGTCAGCGTCCGCACCGCCGGCCGCGTCGCCACCACCAAGGTCGAACTCCACCTCGAACACCGCCAGCAGGGCACCCGCTCCCGCCTCACCACCGACGCCGTCGTCCTCGCCACCGGCTACAAGGAGCGGCCCCTCAGCAGCATGCTCGCCGGACTCGACCCCTACCTGCGCCGCGACCGCTCCGAACGCCCCCGCATCGACGACCGGTTCCGCCTCGTCCTCGACGAGACGGTCCAGGGCTCCGTCTACGTACAGAACGCCGAACGCTACACCCACGGCGTCGGAGCCCCCGACCTCGGTCTCGCCGCCTGGCGCAGCGCCACCATCCTCAACGCCCTCACCGGCAAGGACCCCTACCCGCAGCCCCGGCGCACCGCCTTCACCACCTTCGGCCTCACCCCGCACGAGAACCGCGCCACCCTGCCCGGACAGCAGACAAGGCAGCGCGGCACCATGGTCAAACTCCAGGACTGAGAGCCGAGCGGCTCAAGAGGCGAACACCGGCGTCCCGTCCCGCGTCAGCTTCCAGTCCACCGAAGCGAAGTCCGCCGGGTCGAGGACGCCCTTCGCCGTCACCCACTCCGCGATCCGCGTCCGGATCTCCGTCGACTCCGACCACAGCTCCTTCGCCCCCGCCACATGCGGGAACGCGCCACCGCCGTTCGCCCGGTAGTTGTTCACCGCGAACACGAACTGCGCCGCGTCGTCGAGGGTCTTGCCGTCGAACATCACGTTCTTGATGCGCGCACCCGGCGCCTGCGCGATGTCGATGTCGTAGCTCAGCCCCGACACGTAGTCGTAGTTGTAGTCCGGCCGGTTGTTCGCGTTCGTCAGCTTGTCCACGTCGACCGCCGCACCCGCCGCCGTCCGCACGAAGTACTCCGCCGAG
Organism: Streptomyces sp. BYX5S; assembly: GCF_054724165.1. Lineage (NCBI taxonomy): Bacteria > Bacillati > Actinomycetota > Actinomycetes > Kitasatosporales > Streptomycetaceae > Streptomyces > Streptomyces sp. BYX5S. Next base: position 1,844,559 of record NZ_CM138829.1, read on the forward strand.
TACTCCAGATACGCCCGCACCTGCGCACCCGTCAGCAACTTCGCCACCAGCGTGTTGTCGTACACGTACAGGCTCGACAGATCCCGGATCGTCACCTCGCCCGCCGGAATCTCCGACGTGCGCGAGAACGGCGACGCCTGCGACAGCACCGGCAGCGACGCGTACTCCGTCGACGCCAGCGCCTTCGTCACCACATCCGCCTGCACCTTGTTGATCAGATCGATGATCGGCGCGTCCTTGTACCGCGCGTCCACCGTCGTCAGCGTCTGCTTCGCCGTCCCCACGACCTGATTGACGTACGCCACGACCGCCTCGTGCTGCTCACCCAGCAGCTTCGTGATCTCCGGATCGTCGGCCACCGAGTTCGTGTTCCGCAGCGACGCCTTGACCGACTCGACGGTCCAACGGCCCTTCTCCCACACCAGGTCGAAGTCGAACAGCGTCAACCGCTCCGCGTAGCACAGCGGTTCCGACAGGACGACCGTCCTCCCGGTCTTCTCGTTCGTCACCAGCTGCTGCTCGATCTCCACATGCGCGTGCCCGACCAGGATCGCGTCGATCCCCGGAACCTGCTTCGCGATGTTCGCCGCCGCGTTCTCCACATAGGGCACCTGATCCCCGTACGAGGACTGCCCCGACGCCCCCGAGTGCGCCGACACCACGACGACGTCCGCGCCCATCGACCGCAGCTTCGGCACCCACTTCGCGGCCTGCTCCTCCAGCCCCGGGAACTTCAGCACACCCTGCACATACGCCTTGTCCCAGATCGCGATCCCCGGGTTCGTCAGCCCCAGGACCGCCACCTTCACATCCTTGCCGTGCGGAGTGCGCAGCCGCTTCATGAAGTACGGCGGGAACGCCGGCTTCTCCGTCTTCGCGTCCACCGCGTTCGCACCCAGCAGCGGGAAATCACACTGCGACTCGAACTTCCGCAGCGTCCCGATGCCGTAGTTGAACTCGTGATTGCCCAGCGCCACCGCGTCGTACCCGATCGCGTTCATCGCCCGCGCCATCGGATGCACCGGACCACCCTTCGCGGTGATCGGATCCACCTTCGCGTAGTAGTACGTCAGCGGGGTGCCCTGAATCGTGTCGCCCGCGTCGAGGAGCAACGTGTTCCGCCGCCCCTTCTCCGCACGCACCTGATCCACCAGCGTCGAGACACGGGCCAGCCCCTGCGCGTTGCCCGCCGCGTCCGCGTAGTCGGCGTTCTTGAAGTAGTCCCAGTTGAACACGTGCCCGTGCAGGTCCGTCGTGCCCATCACGGTGAACGAGTACCGCTTCTTCCGCTTCCGCTCGGGCGCGGCGACGGCCGGCGAGGCCACGGCACCGGACAGCGCCACCCCCGCGCCCGTGGCGGCGGATCTCCCCAGAAAGGACCTGCGGTTCAACGGCATCGAGGACTCCTCGTCTACGGCTACGTGTTCAGCCAGCTACTCAGCTGCGTGTTCAGCACAGCAACGCGCGTAGATTCTGGCGCACGAACCCCAACCCGCAACAGTCCCAACAGGTTTCGTTTCGATGACCGGAATCCGACAACGGCCAGTGCCAAGCTGGGCCCATGACCACCGACCCCACACCGCAGGCACCCCGCATCGCCGTCCGCGGCGAAGCCCACATCGAAGCCGACCCCGAACTCGCCCGCATCGGCATCACCGTCGCCGCCCGCGGCACCGACCGCCGCACCGCCCTCGAAGACCTCACCCGCCGCAACACCCACGTACTCGACCTCATCAAGAGCTACGGCGACGCCATCGACAAAATCGCCACCGGCGCCCTCTCCATCACCCCCGAACTCACCAAACGCGGCCGCGGCGAACGCATCCGCACCTACCACGGCCGCGTCCACATCACCGCCCACCTCACCGACTTCACCGCACTCGGCGAACTCACCACCCGCCTCGCCGACCTCGACCTCACCAGCGTCACCGGCCCCTGGTGGTCCCTGCGCCCCACCTCACCCGTCCACGCCCAAGCCCGCCAGCAAGCCGTCCGCGAAGCCGTCCAACGAGCCCGCGAATACGCCGAAGCCCTCGACACCACCCTCGACGCCCTCATCGACATCGCCGACATCGGCGCCGACACCCCGATCGCCGCCCCCATGCCCGCACCACCCGGCGCGGCCCGCATGGCCGCCTTCGCCGGCGCCGAAGCCGACCCCGCCCCCGCACTCGACCTCGAACCCCAACGCCAACGCGTACGCGCCCAGGTCAACGCCCGCTTTACGATGCACCCGCCGACCCTCTGAGCGCACCACTGTGCTCATCAGAGCGCAGTGTCGCCCACATTCAACCCTTGTCAATAGCCCTTCACGCAAAGGTTGTTGAGTAGTCATGACCGACCAATTCTCTACCCACCGGTAAGGTCTAGGCTCGAAAGCATGCGCCGAGCAAAGATCGTCTGCACCCTGGGCCCCGCCACCGACTCGTACGAGCAGATCAAGGCACTCGTCGAAGCCGGAATGGACGTAGCCCGCTTCAACCTCAGCCACGGCACCTACGCCGAACACGAGGAGCGCTACCAGCGCGTGCGAAAGGCCTCCGACGAGACCGGCCGCAGCGTCGGAATCCTCGCCGACCTTCAAGGCCCGAAGATCCGACTCGGCCGATTCAGCGAAGGACCCGTACTACTCGAACGCGGCGACGAATTCACCATCACCGTCGAAAACGGCATCGAAGGCGACCGACAGACCTGCGGCACCACCTACGAAGGCCTCGCCGACGACGTCACCACCGGCGAGAACATCCTCGTCGACGACGGCAAGGTCAGCCTCGAAGTCACCGCCGTCGACGGCCCCCGCGTCCACACCCGCGTCGTCGAAGGCGGCATGGTCTCCGACCACAAGGGCCTCAACCTCCCCGGCGTCGCCGTCTCCGTCCCCGCCCTCAGCGAAAAGGACGAAGCCGACCTCCGCTGGGCCCTGCGCACCGGCGCCGACATCATCGCGCTCTCCTTCGTCCGCAGCGGACGCGACATCGAAGACGTCCACCGCATCATGAACGAAGAAGGCCGCCACCTCCCCGTCATCGCCAAGGTCGAAAAACCCCAAGCGGTCGACAACATCGAGGACATCGTCGCCGCATTCGACGGCATCATGGTCGCCCGCGGCGACCTCGGCGTCGAAATGCCCCTCGAACAAGTCCCGATCGTCCAAAAGCGCGCCATCAAACTCGCCAAGCGCAACGCCAAACCCGTCATCGTCGCGACCCAAATGCTCGACTCGATGATCGACAACTCCCGCCCCACACGCGCCGAAGCAAGCGACGTCGCCAACGCCGTCATCGACGGAACCGACGCCGTCATGCTTTCCGGTGAAACCAGCGTCGGCAAATACGCCATCGAAACAGTCAAGGTCATGAGCCGCATCGTCGAAGCGGCCGAAGAGGACATCCTCGCCAAGGGCCTCCCGCCCCTCACCGAACGCAACAAACCCCGCACCCAGGGCGGCGCCGTCGCCCGCGCAGCAGCCGAAATGGGCGACTTCCTCGGAGCGAAATTCCTCGTCGCCTTCACCCAGTCCGGCGACACCGTGCGACGCCTCTCCCGCTACCGCTCGCCCATCCCGCTCCTCGCCTTCACCCCCGAGGCCGCCACCCGCTCCCAGCTCAACCTCACCTGGGGCGTGGAAACCTTCCTCGGCCCCCACGTCGACTCCACCGACGCCATGGTCGCCCAGGTCGACGAACAACTCCTGAAGATCGGCCGCTGCAAGAAGGGCGACGTCGTCGTCATCACCGCAGGCTCCCCTCCGGGCGTGGCCGGCTCCACCAACCTCGTCCGCATCCACCACATCGGCGAGGACGACAGTCCCAAGTAGACGCCAGACACACGCGACAGGGGCCGCACCCGAACACCCGGGTGCGGCCCCTCACGCATACCCGCACCTACGGCGTCACGATCGCGAACCCCGGATCAGGCTTCTCCACCACACCCAACAGCTCCCGCAACAACGACACATCACCCTCCACCCCAATGTCCCCAAGCCCCTTACCGGCCAGCAATGCCAGCAACTGCGGCTTCGTCATCGTCAACGTCACCCCCGCCCCCGGATCCGCCACCCCATCACTCGTGTACGTCAACACCCCGTTCTGCAACGTCAGGTGATAGACGACCCCCAACGCCGGGAAACGCCAGTCCATCCGCACCCTCAGATCCCACGCCTTCGGACCATTGATGCGAACCGCCACCGAATCAATGAGCTGATCCACACTCAACGCCAGCATCATCGACGAACCCGCCGACCCCGACCCACCGGGCCGCACACCCTCCCTCAACTCCACAGCACCCGTCAGATAGAAGTTCCGCCACACCGCGTTCTCCGCGGCATACCCCAACTTCGTATAGACAGCGGCCAGTTCCAACTTCGCCTTCCGGTTCTCCGGATCAGCGAACACCACATGGTTCAACAACGTCGCCGCGAACCGCAGATCCCCGTCCCGCACGAACCCCCGCGCCTTCGCCACCGTCGCCGCACCACCACCCAACGCCTTCACATACCGCCTCGCCTCATCAACCGGCGTGTGCTCCCACAGATGAGCCGGATTCGCGTCGAACCACCCCATGTACCGCTGATAGATCCCCTTCACGTTGTGACTCAGCGACCCGTAATACCCACGATTCGCCCACCCCTCCAACGCCGGCGGCAACGTCAACTCCTCGGCGATCTCCCGCCCCGTCATCCCCCGATTCATCAACCGCAGCGTCTGATCATGCATGTACGCATACAAGTCCCGCTGCTCCGTCAACAGCTCCGCGATCTCCGCACCGCCCCACGTCGGCCAGTGATGCGAAGCGAACGCCACATCCACCCGACCCGCGAACAAGCCGATCGACTCGTTCAAGTAACGCGCCCACTCCCGCGCATCCCGCACCTGCGCACCACGCAACGTAATGATGTTGTGCATCGTGTGCGTCGCGTTCTCCGCCATGCACACCGCCCGCAGATCCGGGAACAAGAAGTTCATCTCCGCCGGCGCCTCCGTCCCCGGCGTCATCTGGAACTCGATCCGCACCCCGTCGACGGTCTCCACCTGCCCCGTCCTCGTCACGCTCTTCGTCGGAGCGATCAGACCAGTGCTCCCCAGCGAAATCGTCTGCCCCAGACCACAACCCACCTGCCCCTTCACCGACTTGGGCAGCCGCGCACCGTACATGTACGACGACCGGCGCTGCATCGCCGGACCGGCATACACGTTCTCCGAGACCGCGTGCTCAAGGAAACCGTCCGGCGCGATCACCGGAACCCCCTCGGGCGCCCCGTCCGGCAGCACCCCGTGCGCGCCACCGAAGTGATCCACGTGCGGATGCGTGTAGATCAACGCCGTGACCTTCTTGCCCGCGGCGTCCCGGTGGTCCCGGTACAGCTTCAGCGCGGCGGCGGCCGTCTCGGCGGAGATCAGCGGGTCGATGACGATGAGGCCGGTGTCGCCCTCGACGATCGTCATGTTGCTCAGGTCCAGCCCACGCACCTGGTAGATCCGGTCCGTGACCTTGTACAGCCCCTGCTTGCGGACCAGCTGCGACTGCCGCCACAGACTCTTGTTCACGGTGTCCGGGGCCTCGCCCTTGAGGAAGTCGTACGCGTCGTTGTCCCACACGACCTTGCCGTTCGCGTCCTTGACGACGCCCGGGGTGAGGGCCGCTATGAACCCCCGGTCGGCGTTCGCGAAGTCGTCACCGCTGTCGTCCGGCGCGGGCGCGGCGTAGGCGGACCCCGGGCTCACGGCCATGGCGGCAGCGGCGGCACCGGCCGCGGCCGCGACGAAGTGACGCCGATTGATCGGACTCATGCGTATCCCCTCGGGCGATGGTCGGGTGTGCCCCGAAGATCGTCCGGACCGGATCCGCGGGTCAATGCCTCACGGACAATTTGGGCGAGGTCCCACGGGCCGGGCGCGCCGGTTGTGACCGGTCCTATTGCGGGTCAGTGCTTGGGGCCTACGTGGAGGTCCATGACGCTGACCGAGGCCCTGCGTGCGACCGAGATCGTGACTGCGGCCCGACTCTGGTTGAGCGTCTTCCACTCGATGCCGAGCAGGTCGAGGGTGTTCGTATAGAGCTGGATGATGTCGACGGACGTGTTGGTGAAGAAGTACCGCGGATACTCGTAGCGTTTGCGCTCACCACCGATGAGCTTGGTCGTCCAATTGGTGATCCGACACCCGTCGGAGTGGATGAGCCCCCGGACGAATTCCCACGGGTGGGCGTCGACGATCTGCTGCTGCCAAGGTTCGAGCCTGATCTTGCGCTCGTGCTTCTTTCCTGGGCCGTGCTGAGGGAAGAAGCACGGCCAGTGGCGGCTGTAGCCGACGACCGAGACGCATCCCACGGCCTGGACCCGGGCCGATCTGCCGCTGGGGTTGATGGCTCGCACGGCGGCTGCGCATTGCTCGATGAGGCCGGGATGGACGTTGGCGCAGGCGATGCGGAGGAAGTAGCCGCAGCGTGCTCCGGCACTGATGCAGCCGTCGCCGAGGTAGAGCCCCAGCAGATAGCTGTACGCCGCCGTGTCGGCCGGTAGCTCTGGCTCAGGCTTGCAGCGGGCGCAGGGCGTGGCCTGGGGCAGCATGCGAGGCAATGGCTCGATGCGCGTCTGCCAAGCGCGTAGCGCGGCTCTTGAGACGCCGGTCTCCTTGCTCACCGAGTTGAGGCTGCGCCCCTGTGCGACCAGCGCCAGTGCTCGCTTGCGTGTACCCATGTCGTACATGCGGACACAGTGCGTGGTCAGGCGTGACGCCACGCAGCAAAAAGCGGATGTTCACGAGAACGTGAGCATCCGCTTCAAGATGGTGACCTTCGAATCGAAGGAAAAGTGCCCCGGGTCGGACTCGAACCGACACTGTATGGGTTTTGAATCCATTGCCTGCTGCCAATTGGGCTACCGGGGCCCACAGAATCGAAGGTTAACCTCGACCCGCTGCCCGACCACCATATCGCAGCTAGGTAGGCTCTTGTAAGCAGCACCCCGCCCTGTCCTACCTAGGAGCGCCCCCCGATGACCGCCCCCGAGTCGCCCCAGCCCGACGCAGTCGACGACGACAAGTCGCACGTCCCGCCGCTGACGACCCGCGTCGTCATCGCCGAGGACGAGGCCCTCATCCGCCTCGACCTCAAAGAGATGCTCGAGGAAGAGGGCTACACCGTCGTGGGCGAGGCCGGCGACGGTGAGCAGGCCGTCGAGCTGGCCCGTGAGCACAAGCCCGACCTGGTGATCCTCGACGTGAAGATGCCGAAGATGGACGGCATCAGCGCGGCGGAGAAGATCGCCGGTGAGTCGATCGCGCCGGTGCTGATGCTGACCGCGTTCTCGCAGCGCGACCTCGTGGAGCGTGCGCGGGACGCCGGTGCGATGGCGTACCTGGTGAAGCCGTTCAGCAAGAGTGACGTCGTCCCGGCGATCGAGATGGCCGTCTCGCGGTTCACGGAGCTGAAGACGCTGGAGAACGAGGTCGCGGACCTGACGCAGCGCCTGGAGACGCGGAAGCTCGTGGACCGGGCGAAGTCGGTTCTTCAGACGGAGTACGGGCTGACGGAGCCGGCGGCGTTCCGTTGGATTCAGAAGACGTCGATGGACCGGCGCCTTTCGATGCAGCAGGTCGCCGAGGCGGTCATTCAGGATGCGGCGGAGAAGAAGGCGTCGAAGGGCTGACCGTCCACGGAGTGTGACTGAGGCCCGCAGCCCCATTGGGGTTGCGGGCCTCAGTCGTGCGTGCGGTGTCAGTCCTCGCCGAGGTACGCCTTGCGGACGGACTCGTCGTGGAGGAGGTCCTCTCCGGTGCCGGAGAGGACGATGGAGCCGACTTCCATGACGTGTCCCTGGTCGGCGAGGGAGAGCGCCGCCTGGGCGTTCTGTTCGACGAGCAGGATGGTCGTGCCCTGCGACTTGAGCTCGGAGATGGTCGCCATGATCTTCTGCATCATGATCGGGGAGAGCCCCATGGAGGGTTCGTCGAGCATGAGCAGTTTGGGCTGGGACATCAGTGCGCGTCCCATGGCGAGCATTTGCTGCTCGCCGCCGGAGAGCGTTCCGGCTGCCTGGCGTCGGCGTTCGCCGAGGATGGGGAAGAGTTCGTAGGCGCGCTGCATGTCCTTTTCGACGCCTGCGGGGTCGCGGCGGAGGAAGGCGCCGAGTTGGAGGTTCTCGGCGATGGTCAGGCGCGGGAAGATGCGGCGGCCTTCGGGGGAGTGGGCGAGGCCCATGGCGACGATTTTGTGTGCGGGGACGGAGGCGAGGGGCTGTCCGCCGAAGGTTATTCTGCCGCCGGATGGTTTCAGCAGGCCGGAGAGGGTGCGCAGGGTGGTGGTCTTGCCGGCGCCGTTGGTGCCGATGAGGGTGACGACCTGGCCTTCGTCGACGCTGAAGGAGATGCCCTTGACGGCTTCGATCTTGCCGTAGGCGACCTTGAGGTCTTCGACCTCGAGCAGTGCGGTCACTTGGTTTCCTCCTCCGCGGCCTGGTTCTCGGTGGCCTGGTGCTCGGCGGCCTGGACTTCTTCGATGGCGGTGTCCTCGGGAGCGCCTTCGAAGGGGGTGCCGAGGTAGGCGGCGATGACGCGTTCGTCGCCCTGGACGACGTCGCTGGTGCCTTCGACGAGTTTCTCGCCTTGGACGAGGACGGCGACGCGGTCGCAGAGGTTGAAGATGAAGCGCATGTCGTGCTCGATGACGAGGACGGCGACGCCGGTGTCGCGGATGGCGACGACCAACTCTTCGGTGGCGCGGGTTTCTTGGGGGTTCATGCCGGCGGTGGGCTCGTCGAGGAGGAGGAGTCCGGGTTCGCTGGCGAGGGCGCGCGCGATTTCGAGCTTGCGCTGTTCTCCGTAGGGGAGGTTGCGGGCGAGGTGGTCGCGTTTGTGGGCGAGGCCGATGAATTCGAGGAGTTCCATGGCGCGGGCTTCGCTGCCGCGTTCGGCTTTTTTGAAGCCGGGGCCGCGCAGGAGTGCTGACCAGAGTCCTTCTTTGGTGCGGGTGTGGCGGCCGACGAGGACGTTTTCGAGGACGGTCATGTTGGCGAAGAGGCGGATGTTCTGGAAGGTGCGGGCGACGCCGGCCTGGGTGACGAGGTGGGGTTGGGGCGGGAGGACGGTGTCCTGGTATTTGACGGTGCCTTCGGTGGGGACGTAGAGGCCGGTGAGGCAGTTGAAGAAGGTGGTTTTTCCGGCGCCGTTGGGGCCGATGAGGCCGACGATTTCGCCTTGGTCGACGTGGAGGTCGACGTTGCGTACTGCGGTGAGGCCGCCGAAGCGCATGGTGACGCCGCTTGCCTGGAGCACTGTGGCCGTGTTGGTCATCGTGGTTACGCTCCTGCCTTGGTGGATGCCGTGCTGGCGGTGCCTGGCAGGGTTGTCTGTTCGGGGATGTCGAGTTGGCCGGTGTCGTGGAATTCGAGTTGCTTGCGGCGGTCGGCGACGAGGCCTTCGGGGCGGAAGCGCATGAGGAGGATGAGTGCGACGCCGAAGAGGAGGAGTTGGTAGTCGCCGATGAATTGGAGTTTGGCGGGGATGAGGTAGAGCAGGGCCGCGCCGATGAGGGGGCCGCTGACGGTTCCCATGCCGCCGAGGATGACTGCCGCGAGCAGGAACGCGGAGTTGGGTGGTGCGTTCTCCACGAACTTGTACTGGTCGGGGGTGACGGAGTACTGGATGTGGGCTTGTACGGAGCCGGCCATGCCCGCGAGTGCCGCGCCGAGTGCGAAGGCGAGGAGTTTGAGGCGGAAGGCGTTGATGCCCATGGCGCGGGCGGCTGTTTCGTCCTCGCGGATGGCGACCCAGGCGCGGCCGATGCGGCTGGCGCCGGCGCGGCGGAAGACGGTCACGACGATGATCGTGAAGAACAGCATCAACAGGTAGTAGTTGGCGAAGCGGCCGAGGTCGACGCCGAGGACGGTGTGGGTTTCGCCGAGGTCGAATCCGAAGATTTTGAGGTCGGGGATGTTGGGGATGCCGTTGGGGCCGTTGGTGACGTCGGGGCCTGAGTCGCCGTCGAGGTTGTTCATGGTGATGCGGAAGATCTCGCCGAAGCCGAGGGTGACGATCGCGAGGTAGTCGCCTCGGAGGCGCAGGGTGGGTGCGCCGATGGCGACGCCGAAGACGAGTGAGGCGGCCATGCCGGTGAGGACGGCGGCCCAGAAGGGGAAGTGGACGCCGATGGTGGAGTCGGGGCTGCCGGAGACGAGTGCCGCGGCGTAGGCGCCGACGCCGAGGAAGGCGACGTAGCCGAGGTCGAGGAGGCCGGCGAGGCCGACGACGACGTTGAGGCCGAGGGCGACGGTGGCGAAGACGAGGATGTTGGCGGCGACGTTGGTGTAGGTGTCGTTGGTCTGGGTGAAGGGGAAGGCTGCCGCGGCGACGAAGGCGGCGGTGAGGCTGATGTTGCGGTGTTTGTTGGTGAGGCCGGTGATGCGGGTGAGGAGGCCGGATTTGGAGAGAGCGGCTGCTCCGAAGCCGACGATGATGAGGTAGCCGACGAAGAGTTCGCCGTATTCGGTGTCGATGCCGTACGTGAAGACGTAGAGGGCGAGTCCGAAGGCGACGGCGATGAGGAGGATTTCGGCCCAGGCGGGGAGTGTGGTGGCGCTGGGGCGTGCGGTGGGTGCTTTGAGGGCGGCGCGGAAGCGGGCCCAGGGGTTCGTGGCGTCGGGGTCGGGGAGGTCGGCGGGGAGGCCGAGGGCGAACACGGTGGTGAGGAGGGCGGCGATGCCGGCGATCCAGGCTCCGGGTTCGAGGTTGACGACGCCGCCGAGTTTCGCGGAGATGGCGCCCATGGTGTAGCCGGTGGTGCCGAGGGTGCCGAGTGCGAAGAGGACGGTGGGGGCGGTGGTGCCGCCGGGGGTGAGCCAGCGCAGTCCGCGGGTGCCGAGTCCTGAGAGGGTCAGGAGCAGGGTGAGGAGTGCGCCGACGAGGGTGAGGACTTGGAGGCCGCCGGGGTAGCCGGTGACGGTGAGGTCGCCGGGGAATTCGTCGGTCCAGGTCCAGGCGAGGAAGGTGCTGGCGAGGGTGAGGAGGGCGCCGCCGGCGGTGCCGTAGCGGGCGGTCTTCTCGGGGAGGGGGAGGGTGGCGGTGGTTTTCATGGCGTCTGGGGTGGTGGTCGTCGTCATGGTGATCACGCCCTGTCCGCGACGCGTTCGCCGAGCAGGCCCTGGGGCCGCAGGAGGAGGACGAGGATGAGGAGGACGAAGGCCCAGACGTCTTTCCAGGCGCCGCCGCCGAGGAGTTCCATGCCGGGGATGTCCTGGATGTAGGCGGTGGCGAGGGCTTCGGCGAGGCCGAGGGCGAGGCCGCCGATCATGGCGCCGTAGATGTTGCCGATGCCGCCGAGGACGGCTGCGGTGAAGGCTTTGAGGCCGGCGATGAAGCCCATCTTGAACCCGATTTGGCCGTACTTGAGGCCGAAGGCCATGGCGGCGACCGCTGCGAAGGCACCGCCGATGGCGAAGGCGGTGACGACGATGCGGTCGGTGTTGATGCCCATGAGCTTGGCGGTGTCGGGGTCCTGGGAGGTGGCTTGCATGGCGCGGCCGGTGCGGGTCTTGGCGACGAAGAAGGCGAGGGCGGCCATGCAGATGGGGGCGGCGATGATGAGGAAGATGTCGCCGCGTTGGAGGGTGAAGGCGCCGAGGTCGATGGGGCCGCCTTCGAACTGGGGGAAGGTGCGGTCGGCCTTGGCGTCGGGGTAGAAGGCCCAGACGGCCTGCTGGAGGGCGATGGAGAGGCCGATGGCGGTGATGAGGGGGGCGAGGCGTGGCGCGTTGCGCAGTGGGCGGTAGGCGAAACGTTCCGCGCCGACGGCGATGAGGACGGAGCAGGTGATGCCCATCAGGAGCATGAGGGGCAGGGCGATGGCGAGTGATGTTCCGCCGGGGAGCCAGAGCCACATGGTGAGGGCTCCGAAGCCGCCGATCATGTAGATCTCGCCGTGGGCGAAGTTGATGAGCTGGATGATGCCGTAGACCATGGTGTAGCCGACGGCTATGAGGCCGTACAGGGCTCCGAGGATCAGGCCGTTGACCAGCTGTTGCGGCAGATCGTGCACCGCTGGGCCTCCGTGGGTGTGGTGTCAAGTACGGGTGCGCGGGGGGCTGTTGGTGGGCCCCCCGCGCTTGGTGTGGTGCTGGGGGAGTGTCCGGGGTGCCGGGCGCTCCCTGGGTGTTACTGGGCTTCCAGCTCGCCGGTCTTGACCGGGGTGTGCTTGCCGCCCTTGACCTGGTAGACGGTCAGGGTGCGGTTGGTGGTGTCGCCGTACTTGTCGAAGCCGACGTTGCCGGTGACGCCGTTGAAGGAGACCTTCTGGGTGGCTTCGGTGATCTTCTTGCGGGCTTCCTTGGGGTCGCTGGGAAGCTTGCCGTCGTTGTCCGACATGACCTGCTTGACGGCCTGGATGATGACCCAGGCGGCGTCGTAGGAGAGGGCGCCGTACGTCTCGTAGGGCTCCTTGTAGCCGGCGGCCTCGTAGTCGGAGATGAACTTCTTGGCGGTGTCGAGCTTCTCCGGCGGGGCGCCGACGGAGGTGGCGAAGTCGCCTTCGGCGGCCTTGCCGGCGAGCTTGGTGTAGTCGGCGCTCTGGAGGGCGTCGCCGCCGACGACGGGGATCTTGGCTCCGGCGTCCTTGATCTGCTTGGAGAGCGGGGCGCCGGCCGGGTACTCGCCGCCGTAGTAGACGAAGTCGGCCTTGGAGTTCTTGATCTTCGTGGCGATGGCGCCGAAGTCGCGGTCGTCGGGGTTGATGTGGTCGGTGGCGACGACCTTGCCCCCGAGCTTGGTGAACTCCTGGCGGAAGGTGCGGGCGAGGCCCGCTCCGTAGGTCTTCTTGTCGTCGACGGAGTAGACCGTCTTCAACTTCAGGGTGTTGTACGCGTATTGGGCGGCGTACGGGCCCTGGAGGGCGTCGGTGGTGGCGGTGCGGAAGTAGGTGTCGAACTGGCGGGACTTCGCGGTCGCGTACTTGGCGCCCTGCGTGAGCTCGGGGGCGGTGTTCGCGGGCGAGACCTGGACGAGGTTCGCGGAGGCGAAGGTCTTCTGCATCGACTGGGCGACGCTGGAGTTGAGGGGGCCGACGACGCCGAGGACGTCGTCCTGGCCGACGAGCTTGGTGGCGTTCTGGCCGCCGGTGGAGGGGTTGGCGACGTCGTCGAGGGGCTGGGTCTTGAAGGTGACGCCGTTGACTTCGTTGTTCTTGTTGGCGATCTTCGCGGCCAGGTCGACGGAGTTCTTGATGCCGATGCCGATGGCCGAGAGGTCGCCGCTGAGCGGGGCGTCGACGCCGATGACCACGGTGGTCTTCTCGCCGCCCTCTGACTTGTTGTCGTCGTCGCGCGATCCGCAGGCGGTGAGCGTGAGTGCTCCGGTGGTGAGCACGGAAGTGAGTATGAGCAAAGAACGGTGTCGCACGATCATTCCTCTCCCTGGCGCGGTCCCTCGGATGGGGTCCGTATGTCTCGCCGGGCCGTACGGAGTGGTACTGGGCCGTGCAAGTGACGCGCCCGGCGGCGCGGTGACTGGCCGTGACTATAAGCGCAGGTGGAGGGGTGGAGCGCGGGTGCGGGAGAGGCTGTGACGTTCTTGTTATGCCGAGGTGTGCCGTCGGGCGGTGCGCGACCAAGATCACCTCAAGTCCCGCAGTGGAGGGGGGTGTTCTCAAGATCGACTCGCGCGTGCGCTCCCGGCGCGCGCGGACAGGGCTGCGCCGTGTGACGTTCGCATTGCTTCGTTGCAACAGAGGTAACCGACTGTTACCGCTGTGTGAGTTCGGTGCGAGGTTTCCCGCAGCGGGTGCGCAGCAGGGCGAGCAGGTCGTGCGGGTAGCGGTCGACGAAGATGAAACTGTGCTGTTCCGTGGCGCGCCGGTTGTGGAGGGTGAGGTCGAGGTAGGCCATGTCGAGGGCGCGGGGCAGGGCGGCGCAGTCGTGGACGTCGATCCGCACGGTGAGGGTGCGGGGGGTGTCCGGGGTGACGCGGACGGGTGGCCGGGGTGTGGTGGTGGCGCTCAACCGTGGGTCACCGGCCAGGATGTGACTGATCGTCACGGTTGGTTCGTGGTCGACGCGGGCGGTGAAGCGGAAGGTGGCGTCGTGGGTTCCGGCGTAGCGCAGGTGGGTGACCTGGGCGGGCCAGGGTGCGGGTGGGGGTGGGGCGGGTGGTTCGGGGCGGGGGTGGGTGAGGGTGCCCGTGACGGTGGCGGCGGTGGTCAGGGCGGCGAGCAGGAGGGTGCGGGTGCGGGGCGGCAGCGCGGCCCAACGCTCGCGCGGGCGGGGGGAGTCGGGGCCCTCGGTGACGATGTCCTGTGTCCGGGGTGCGAGGGCGTCGCCGTCGCCCGGGTCGTGCGGCTCGACGGGTCCGATGCCGGTCATGCTCGACGGTAGGGCGGAGGGTGGGGGTCCGCCAATGGGGGGTGGAGGATGCGGTTCGGTCGATCGAGCCCCTGCGGCGATTGAGCGGCGGGGTCAGGGGCGGAGCCCCGTGGCGTGGGGTCGAGGGGCGCAATCGGCGGGTGTGGGGCTCTGGTTCGGTGGGGGTGGGGCGCGGTGGAATGGCTCGGGTCACCTCCCGTTTCGCGAGTGAGCTCTCTGAACGCGCCCTTGGAGGCACGATGGCGAGATCCACCGGTAAGAGACGTATCGGCACGGCCATGGCATGCGCGCTGGTGGCGGTACTGACCGCCCCGTCCGCGTACGCCGCTCAACCCTCGCCCGGACGGGCGGAGTTGAGCATCGAGGGGCACGAGACGCAACCCGCCTTCTCGCGCGCCGACGCCGTTCTGCAGAAGGTCGACGTCCAGACGGAGGTCGACAGCGACGGCGACGGGAAGCGGGACACCGTACGGATGCGGATCCTGCGGCCCAAGGAGACGGAGTCGGCGGGCCTGAAGGTCGCCACGATCGTCGAGGCGAGCCCGTACTGGGCGGGCGGCAACGACGTCCCGAACCATGCCGTCGACCTGGACGAGGACGGCCTGCCGGAGACGGGAAAGAAGTTCCAACAGGAGCCGGGCGGCGTCGGGTTGAGCGGCCCGGCCGTGGCGTACGGCGGCTACTACGACAACTACTTCCTGCCGCGCGGCTACGCGGTCGCCGAGGTCGACAGCCTCGGTACCGGCGACTCCACCGGCTGCCCCACGTCGGGCGGCCGCAACGAGACGCTGGGCGCGAAGGCCGCGATCGACTGGCTGAACGGCCGCGCCAAGGGCTGGGACACCGACGGCGAACCGGTGCGCGCCGACTGGTCGACCGGGAACGCCGCGATGATGGGCATCTCGTACAACGGCACCCTGCCAACGGCCGTCGCCAGTACGGGAGTCGAGGGGCTCAAGGCGATCGTGCCGATCTCCGGGATCTCCTCCTGGTACGACTACTACCGCGCGAACGGCGGGGTCGTCGCGCCCGGCACGTTCCAGGGCGAGGACACCGACGTGCTCGCCAGGTACGTGTACACGCGGGCGGACCGGGAGGTCTGCGCGCCGGTCCTCGACGCGCTGGAGCGGGACCAGGACCGGGTGACCGGGGACTGGTCGCCGTACTGGCAGGAGCGCGACTACCTGAAGGACGCCGACCGGATCAGGGCGGCGACGTTCGTCGTGCACGGCCTGAACGACTGGAACGTGAAGACGAAGCACGCGGGCCAGCTGTGGGAGGCGCTGAAGAAGAACCACGTGCCGCGCAAGCTGTGGCTGCACCAGGCCGGGCACTCCAACCCGATGCCGCTGCGCATGGAGGAGTGGCTGCGCCAGGTGCACCACTGGTTCGACCACTACCTGTACGGCATCGGCAACGGCATCACGAAGGAGCCCCGCGTCGACGTCGAACAGGCCGACTTCGGCTGGCAGCGGCAGAGCGACTGGCCGGCCGCCGGGACCCGCTCGACGACGCTGCGGATGCGCGCCGACGGCGGTCTCGGCCGGGTCGCCGGGCCCTCGCGCGTCCAGTCCCTGACCGACGTCGGGCGGAGCGTCCCCGCCGAGCGGCTCGTGACGTCGCCGGACGCGCTGAACCCGAACCGGCTCGCGTACACGACGGGCCCGCTGGAGGAGGACGTGCGGCTGGGCGGGGTGCCGACGGTCGACGTGCGGGCCTCGCTCACGGGGACGTCGCCGTACGTGACGGCGCTCCTCGTCGACTACGGGCGGGACACCCGGGCCACGGCCGGTACGGTCACCGACACCTCGCAGCAGGTCTGTTACGGCGAGGGGGTGCCGGGGCTCGCCGGTGAGACGGGCTGCGCGTACCGCACGAAGCACCGCACCGAGACCGCCGACTTCAAGATCGTGACGCGGGGCTGGCTGGACGCCCGCAACCGGACGTCGTACGCGCGCCAGTCGAAGGTCGTCGAGGGCCGCGAGTACCGGCTGACGTGGGACATGCAGCCCCAGGACTACGTCTTCAAGGCCGGGCACCGGCTCGGCGTCGTCCTGATCTCGACCGACTACGACTACACGCTGCGCTACCCGGCGGGCACGAGGATGACCGTGCGAGCCGGGGAGAGCTCGGTGACGCTGCCGGTGGCGCCCACCGGCAGGAGGTAGGCGCCGGGCGGCAGCCCGCCGCGCGCGGGGCGGCTTCCGCTCCGCGCCCGGCGGTCCCGGTCACGCGGCGGGCGCGTCCGGTACTTCCTTGAGCATGCAGGTCAGGCGGGCCGAGCAGACCCGCTTGTCCTGCTCGTCGGTGATGACGATCTCGTACGTCGCCGTGGAGCGGCCGCGGTGCAGCGGTGTGGCGACGCCGGTGACGAGGCCGGAGCGGGCGCCGCGGTGGTGCGTGCAGTTCAGGTCGACGCCGACGGCGATCTTGCCACTGCCGCCGTGCAGCATCGCGCCGACGGAGCCGAGGGTCTCGGCGAGGACGGCGGAGGCGCCGCCGTGCAGCAGTCCGTAGGGCTGGGTGTTGCCCTCGACGGGCATGGTGCCGACGACGCGCTCGGCGGAGGCCTCCTTGACCTCGATGCCCATGCGGGTGCCGAGGTGCCCGGCCGAGAACAGGGCGACCAGGTCGATGCCGAGCGCCGCGTACTCGTCGATGACCTCTTGCGGGAACTGCGTGTGGTTCTGCTCGCCCATGGGGCCCGGCTCCGTTCCTCGTACCTGTGTTCCTGAGTGACCGCGATGGCTGAGCAAACGCTCAGTCGGTCCTGGATTGTTCCAGGCGGACCACGACGGACTTGCTCGCGGGTGTGTTGCTGGTGTCCGCGGTGGCGTCCAGCGGCACCAGCACGTTCGTCTCCGGGTAGTAGGCGGCCGCGCAGCCGCGGGCCGTCGGGTAGTGCACGACGCGGAAGCCGGGCGCGCGCCGCTCGACGCCGTCGCTCCACTCGCTGACGAGGTCCACGTAGGAGCCGTCGGCGAGGTCGAGGTCCTTGGCGTCCTCGGCGTTGACGAGGACGACACGGCGGCCGTTCCTGATGCCGCGGTAGCGGTCGTCGAGGCCGTAGATCGTGGTGTTGTACTGGTCGTGGGAGCGCAGCGTCTGAAGCAGCAGGCGGCCCTCGGGCAGGCGCGGGTACTCGACGGGCGCGGCCGTGAAGTTGGCCTTGCCGGTGGCGGTGGGGAAGCGGCGCTCGTCGCGCGGGGCGTGCGGCAGCGCGAAGCCGTCCGGGTCCGCGACCTTCTCGTTGAAGTCCTCGAAACCGGGCACCACGCGCGCGATGCGGTCGCGGATCGTCGCGTAGTCCTTCTCGAACTCCTCCCACGGCGTGCGCGATTCGGTGCCCAGGACGCGGCGGGCGAGGCGGGCGACGATGGCCGGCTCCGACAGCAGGTGGCGGCCGGCCGGGTCGAGGCGGCCGCGGGAGGCGTGCACCATGCCCATGGAGTCCTCGACGGTCACGAACTGCTCGCCGCCGCCCTGGAGGTCGCGCTCGGTGCGGCCGAGGGTGGGCAGGATCAGCGCGCGGGCGCCGGTGACGGTGTGCGAGCGGTTCAGCTTCGTGGAGACGTGCACGGTGAGGCGGGCGCGGCGCATCGCCGCCTCGGTGACGTCGGTGTCGGGGGACGCCGAGACGAAGTTGCCGCCCATGGCGAAGAAGACCTTGGCCTGTCCGTCGCGCAGGGCGCGGATGGCGCGCACCACGTCGAAGCCGTGCTCGCGCGGCGGGGCGAAACCGAACTCCTTCTCCAGGGCGTCGAGGAACGCGGGGGCGGGGCGCTCGAAGATGCCCATGGTGCGGTCGCCCTGCACGTTGGAGTGGCCGCGCACCGGGCACACCCCGGCGCCGGGCCGTCCGATGTTGCCGCGCAGCAGCAGGAAGTTGACCACTTCGCGGATCGTCGGCACGGAGTGCTTGTGCTGGGTGAGGCCCATGGCCCAGCACACGACGGTGCGCTGGGAGGCGAGGACCATTTCGAGGGTGCGCTCGATGTCGGCGCGGGACAGGCCGGTCGCCTTCAGCGTCTCGTCCCAGTCGGCGTCCCGGGCTGCCTTCGCGAACTCCTCGTAGCCGTGGGTGTGTTCGGCGATGAACGCGTCGTCCGTCGCGCCGTCGGTGTCGAGGATCAGCTTGTTGAGGAGACGGAAGAGGGCCTGGTCGCCGCCGAGGCGGATCTGGAGGAACAGGTCGTTCAGCGCGGCGCCCTTGGTGAGGCCCTTGGGGGTCTGCGGGTTCTTGAACCTCTCCAGCCCCGCCTCGGGCAGCGGGTTGACGGAGATGATCTTCGCGCCGCCCGCCTTCGCCTTCTCCAGGGCGGAGAGCATGCGCGGATGGTTCGTGCCCGGGTTCTGCCCGGCGACGATGATCAGGTCGGCCTTGTAGAGGTCTTCGAGCAGGACGCTGCCCTTGCCGATGCCGATGGTCTCCGTGAGCGCGGAGCCGGACGACTCGTGGCACATGTTCGAGCAGTCGGGCAGGTTGTTCGTGCCGAACTCGCGGGCGAACAACTGGTAGAGGAACGCCGCCTCGTTGCTGGTGCGCCCCGACGTGTAGAACACGGCCTCGTCGGGGGAGCCGAGCCCTTGGAGTTCCTCGCCGATGAGGTCGAAGGCGCGCTCCCAGGTGACCGGCTCGTAGTGCGAGGCGCCCTCGGCCAGGAACATCGGGTGGGTGAGCCGGCCCTGCTGGCCCAGCCAGTACCCGGAGCGCGTCGCCAGGTCCGCGACCGGGTGCGCGGCGAAGAACTCCGGGGTCACGCGGCGCAGCGTGGCCTCCTCGGCGACCGCCTTCGCCCCGTTCTCACAGAACTCCGCCGCGTGCCGGTGCTCGGGCTCGGGCCAGGCGCAGCCGGGGCAGTCGAAGCCGTCCTTCTGGTTGACGCGCAGCAGCGTCAGCGCGGTCCGCTTCACGCCCATCTGCTCGCGGGCCATCTTCAGGGAGTGCTTCACGGCGGGGAGCCCTGCGGCATGGTGCTGTGGCGCGACGACCTGCGGCGCGTCCTGTACCGGGTCGGATGCGGGCGGCTTGCTTGCCATGGGTCGGCTCCCCTTTGAGCAGTCCTGTTCGAGCCGTCCGGGGACGGCGCTCGCGATGCTGCGATGCGGTGCTGTGAGCTACGTCTCCGATCTTCGCACGGGGGTGTGACAACGCCGCTGGCGGTCCGGGATGGGCCGCGCTGTCAGTGGGGTCTGGCAGGATCGTGGGCGTGGCAGAGAAAGCAGCAGCGAAGACGACGCAGAAGACGGTGGATCCGGTGGCGAAGGCAGCAGACGGCAGCTCCGGCGGGCGTCCCCGCCTGATGCTCATGGACGGGCACTCGCTGGCGTACCGGGCGTTCTTCGCGCTGCCCGCGGAGAACTTCACGACGGCGACGGGCCAGCCGACGAACGCGATCTACGGCTTCGCGTCGATGCTGGCGAACACCCTGCGTGACGAGGAGCCGACGCACTTCGCGGTGGCGTTCGACGTGTCGCGCAAGACGTGGCGTTCCGAGGAGTTCACCGAGTACAAGGCGAACCGGTCGAAGACCCCGGACGAGTTCAAGGGGCAGGTCGAGCTGATCGGCGAGCTGCTCGACGCGATGCACACGCCGCGCTTCGCGGTGGACGGCTTCGAGGCCGACGACGTCATCGCCACGCTCGCCACACAGGCCGAGGCCGCGGGCTTCGAGGTCCTCATCGTCACCGGCGACCGGGACTCGTTCCAGCTCGTCTCGGAGAACGTGACGGTGCTGTACCCGACGAAGGGCGTCTCCGAGCTGACCCGGTTCACGCCTCAGAAGGTCGAGGAGAAGTACGGGCTCACCCCGTCCCAGTACCCGGACTTCGCGGCGCTGCGCGGCGACCCGTCGGACAACCTGCCGGGCATCCCCGGCGTCGGCGAGAAGACCGCCGCGAAGTGGATCAACCAGTTCGGTTCGTTCGCGGAGCTGGTCGAGCGCGCCGACGAGGTCAAGGGCAAGGCGGGGCAGAACTTCCGGGACCACATCGAGGCCGTGAAGCTGAACCGCCGCCTCACCGAGATGGTGCGGGACGTGGAGCTGCCGAAGACGGTCGCCGACCTCGGGCGCGAGGCGTACGACCGGACGGCGATCGCGATGATCCTGGACACGCTGGAGATCCGTAACCCGTCGCTGCGCGAGCGCCTGTTCGCCGTCGACCCGGGCGCCGCCGAGGCCGAGGAGTCGCCGGTCGAGCCGGGCGTCGAGCTGGACGGGAAGGTCCTCGCGACGGGCGAGGTCGCGCCGTGGCTGGCGGAGCACGGCAAGGCAGTCCTTGGCCTGGCGTCCGTCGACACCTGGTCGCTCGGCACCGGCTCGGTCACCGAGGTCGCGCTGGCCGCCGCCGGGGGAGAGGCCGCCTGGTTCGACCCGGCGACGCTCGACGAGGCCGACGAGAAGGCGTTCGCCGCCTGGCTCGCCGACGCGAAGAAGCCGAAGGTGCTGCACAACGCCAAGAGCGTCATGCGGGTCTTCGCCGAGCACGGCTGGAGCGTCGACGGCATCACCATGGACACGGCGCTCGCCGCGTACCTGGTCAAGCCCGGCCGCCGCTCCTTCGCGCTCGACGCGCTGTCGCTGGAGTACCTGGGCCGCGAGCTCGCCCCGGCCGGTCCGGCCGACGGTCAGCTCGCGTTCGGCACCGACGAGGACGACCGGGCCGAGGCCGACGCGCTCATGGTGCAGGCCCGCGCGATCCTCGACCTCGGCGAGGCGTTCGGTACGCGCCTCAAGGAGGTCAACGCGGCGGAGCTGCTCACCGACATCGAGCTGCCCACGTCCACGCTCCTCGCGCGCCTGGAGCGGCACGGCATCGCCGCCGACCGCGCCCACCTGGAGAAGATGGAGCAGATGTTCGCGGGCGCCGTGCAGCAGGCGGTGAAGGAGGCGCACGACGCGGTGGGGCACGAGTTCAACCTCGGCTCCCCGAAGCAGCTCCAGGCCGTCTTCTTCGAGGAACTCGACCTTCCGAAGACGAAGAAGACCAAGACCGGCTACACCACGGACGCCGACGCGCTCGCCTGGCTGGCCACGCAGACCGACCACGAACTCCCCGTGATCATGCTGCGCCACCGTGAGCAGGCCAAGCTGCGTGTCACCGTCGAGGGCCTGATCAAGACGATCGCCGCGGACGGCCGCATCCACACGACGTTCAACCAGACGGTGGCGGCGACGGGCCGTCTGTCGTCCACGGACCCGAACCTCCAGAACATCCCGGTCCGTACCGACGAGGGCCGTGCCATCCGGCGCGGGTTCGTGGTGGGCGAGGGCTACGAGTCGCTGATGACGGCCGACTACAGCCAGATCGAACTGCGCGTCATGGCGCACCTGTCGGAGGACGCGGGTCTCATCGAGGCGTTCACCTCCGGCGAGGACCTGCACACGACGGTGGCCTCGCAGGTCTTCGGTGTGGAGCGGGACGCCGTCGACGCGGAGATGCGCCGCAAGATCAAGGCGATGTCGTACGGGCTCGCGTACGGTCTGTCCGCCTTCGGCCTCTCCGGCCAGCTGGGCATCGACCCGGGCGAGGCGCGCGGCCTGATGGACACGTACTTCGAGCGGTTCGGCGGGGTACGGGACTACCTGCGGCGCGTCGTCGACGAGGCGCGGGCCACCGGATACACCGAGACGATGCTGGGGCGGCGCCGCTACCTGCCGGACCTCAACTCGGACAACCGCCAGCGCCGTGAGATGGCCGAGCGGATGGCGCTCAACGCGCCGATCCAGGGCACGGCGGCCGACATCGTGAAGATCGCGATGCTCAATGTCGACAAGGCGCTGCGCGAGGCGGGGCTCGCGTCGCGGATGCTGCTCCAGGTCCACGACGAAATCGTGCTGGAGATCGCGCCGGGGGAGGCGGAGGCGGCGGAGGAGCTGGTGCGGAGGGAGATGGCCGGGGCGGTTGCGCTCCGCGCGCCGTTGGATGTGTCGGTGGGCCTTGGTGCGGACTGGGAGTCCGCGGCCCACTAGGGCCTGGTCGGCCGGGTGCGGGTGCGGGTGCGGGTGCGGGTGCGCGTTGTCGTGGCCCGTGCCCGGCCTACGTCGCGGGGCTCCGCCCCGGACCCCGCGCCTCAATCGCCGGCGGGGCTTTAGATGGCCTCACGTTGTTCGTGCGGTGTCGCAGCACGTGCGACATCGCGTACAGCACCACACCCAGCGCGATGCCCGCGCCCGCCCCGAAGCACAGCGTCGGGATGATTTCCCAGGGTTTCCAGGGGAGGTCGGCTTCGTGGACGTACGACAGCCAGCGCGCGACGCGCAGCGCTCCGGCCGTGCAGGCGCAGCCCGCGATCAGGGACCAGGCCAGCCGCCGCTGTCCCGGCGTCGGCCTCGGAGTGGCCTCGGCCGGGACGGCGCCCCGTACGGTCCACCAGGTGAAGGCCGCGAGGACGGCGAGGGCGAGGGCTGAACCGGCGTACTGGACGTACCAGTAGAGCGGCGCCCCGGCGAACGAGTCGGCGAGGACGGGGAGCACGCGGGTGCCCCAGCGGCCCGGGTGCGTGAAGGCGTCCCACACGACGTGGGTCGTGGCGCCGAACGCCGCGGAGACGTACCACCACAGCGGCCACCACCCCGTGCGCGGCCGGGGCCGCACGACCGTCGCCAGGCGCCCCCGCGCCCGCCCCGGCACCAGGCCGAGCAACGGGTCGCGGACCAGCCGCCACAGTCCCAGCAGCGCCAGCGCGACCCCCACGTCCACGGTGAGGACGCCGGTGAACGAGTGCGTGAACGCGCCGAACTCCATCGCCCCCGGCACCGCGCCCGCCGCGTAGTACGTGAGGTCGGGCGCGAACGACCCCGCGACGAGCAGCGCGGGAACGAGCGGGCCGCGCCCCGAACCGTCCCGCCGTACGAACGGCAGCACGGCCGCGGCATGGCTGATGGTGAACGGCACTTGTCCCCCCGAAGTCCCCTGCGTGCGAGCGGTGCATCGTACGACACCCGTCATCAGGCCATTCGGTCAATACCGGGCACGAACGGGTGTCTGTGCGGCGGAAGTTGTCGTAGGGTCGGCGGGATCCGTGCGCTGGGGAGCGCACCGGTCCGGCGACGAAGGGGAGGGTTCGCGGCATGGCGGCGGTATTCGGCAGGCGACTGCGCAGGGGTGTCACGACGGCCGCGGTGGCCGCCGCGGCGGTGGCGGCCCTGTCCGCGTCCCAGGCACCGGGCGTGACCACTCCGCAGGCGGCGGACGGCGGCAGTTCCGCGGCGGACCGCTCCGACGACAGTCCGCCGGACTCGGCGACCGGCCCGGACTACTTCACCACCCTGCCCCCGCTGGACAGCCCCACCGACGGCCCGACGGCCTCGCCCGGCGCGGGCGACACCAAGGGCGACGCCGAGGCCGGTATCCCCGCGACCGTGCTCGACGCGTACAAGAAGGCCGCAGGCGAGATAGGCACCACCAAGCCCGGCTGCAACCTGGACTGGCAGCTGCTCGCCGCGATCGGCAAGGTCGAGTCGGGGCAGGCACGCGGCGGCGACGTCGACAAGGACGGCAACACGCTCCACGCGATCCTCGGCCCGCCCCTGGACGGCAACGGCTTCGCGAAGATAACCGACACCGACGGCGGCTCCTACGACGGCGACACCACCCACGACCGGGCGGTGGGCCCCATGCAGTTCATCCCCTCCACCTGGGAGTGGGCGGGCCGCGACGGGAACGGCGACGGCAAGAAGGACCCCAACAACGTCTACGACGCCGCCCTCGCCGCCGGCCACTACCTGTGCCGCAACGGCTGGGACCTGTCGAACGCGGGCGACCTCAACAAGGCGATCCTCAGCTACAACAACTCCTCGGACTACCTCTCCACCGTCCTGTCGTGGCTGGAGTACTACCGCAAGAACTCGCACTCCGTGCCCGACGGCACCGGCGTGCTGCCCAGGAACCCCAGCAGCGGTGGCGGCGGCGCGAGCGCGTCGCCGAGCCCCAGCGACCGCGCCTCCGGCCGGCCGTCGGGCTCGCCGTCCACGACCCCGTCCAAGAGCCCGTCCAAGGAGTCGTCCACGCCGCCGTCCGGCGGCGGTTCGAGCAGCCCCGGCGGCGGGACCACCTCGCCGCCCACCACGAGCCCGACGCCTCCCACCACGCCGACCGGGTCCGTCACCAGGCTCGCCGACGCGGGCACCGATGGCCTCACCGCGATGGCCGGTGACGTCTTCGGCGAGCGGGCCGCGGTGAAGGCGAAGAACGCGGCGGGCGCGGGCGTCGGCTCCGTACGCATCCGCTTCGCGATCGTCGGCGCCACCGACACCACGTTCTCGGGCGGCGCCACCACCGCGACCGTCACCACCAACGGCTCGGGCGTCGCCACCGCGCCGGCGCTCAAGGCGGGCGAGAAGACCGGGACGTTCACGGTCCGGGCCACCGTCGTCGGCCGCAGCCTCGACGCCGTCGAGTACAAGGCGACCGTCACCGCGCGCGCCGCCGACAAGCTGGTCCGCGTCGGCGACGAGGAACTGAGCTGCGTCGCGGGCGGCACCTTCGAGCAGGCCGTCGCCCTCAAGGCCACCTACAAGGGCGCGGCCGCCGACAAGGTCGCCGCGAGCGCCACCCTCATCACGTCCGAGGACGACGCGACGCAGGCCGACAAGGGCCCCTACTTCAAGGACGCGGACGGCACCACGCTCCGCACCCTCAAGGGCCTGGAGACCGACGCCGACGGCAACCTCACGCTGCCGAAGCTGTACGCGGACGACACCACCGGCACGTTCCTGCTGCGCGTCACCACGACGGGCGGCGCCACGGTCGACATCGAGCTGAAGGTGACCGAGGCACCCGCCTCGTAGAACTCGTAGAAGGCGCCTCCCAGCGTCGAGTAGAGCCCCCGACCATGCCCGGTCGGGGGCTCAACTACGTCGCGCGCAACGTGTTCTCATTCCCGCCCGGCGTTGCTACGGTGCACCGACCCAGAGGCCTGACGCCTCATCAGATCCCGTGTGCCGCACGGTGGCAGGGAGGTCGGACATGCGTGCCCTCATCGCCGCGGCGGTCGGTCTTGCCGCGGCCTTCGCCCTGGTCCTCACCATGACCGCGATCGGCGCCCCGCCCGGCGAGACGTCCCCGAAACCGCTGCTGAAGACCGTCCCCGAACACCCGTAGACATCCGTAGAGCCCGTAGCTGAGGAGGGCCGCCGCGATGCGCCGCAAGGCCAGCCTGATCCTGCTCGCCTTCGCCGTGTTCTTCACGGCGATGTCCCCGCTGATGCGCTGGTACGCGTTCCCGCGCCTGGCGAAGATCCCGCCGAGCCAGTACCAGACGATGGTCCTGGAGGCGAAGAACGCGACCCTCGTCGACTACGGCACCATGCAGGAGAAGAAGGTCCCCAAGCTCAGCATCGTGCAGACCCTCAAGGGGAACGTCGAGGCCTCGGAGAAGGTGGAGGAGAGCGCGGGGCGCGACGTCGTCGTCTGGGACGGCCTCACCTACGTGGTCGGGCCCGACGGGAAGATGGTCTCCGAGATCCCCGAGCGCTACATCTTCGACGCCCACAGCTCGGCCCCCGTGCACGCCCAGGGCGAATCCGTGGACGGCGACCCCGTCAAGCGCGAGGGCATCGAGTTCAAGTGGCCGTTCCTGACGGAGCCGCGCGACTACGAGTACTTCGACGCCCGCGCCCGCGTCACCCGCCCGATCCACTACAAGGGCACGCAGAACTTCCGCGGCCTGAACGTCTACTACTTCGAGCAGACCATCCCGTGGACGCAGGTCCCCTTCCCGAAGAAGCTCCCCGTCAAGGGCATCACCGCGGAGTCCGTCGCCAAGACCGGCAGCAAGATGTACTACACGACGGTCCGCAAGTTCTGGGTCGAGCCGACGACCGGAGCGCCCGTCTACGGCGAGGAGATCCACAAGGAGGAGATGCGCGGCGGCACCCTGCTCGCGAACGATCCCGACAAGAAGGTCACCGCGTTCGCGGGCCACGTGAAGATGCGCCCCGACTTCATCGACTCGACGGTCGACCTGGTCACGTCGCAGCGCGTCCTCGTCCTCCTGCTCACCTCGTACCTGCCCTGGGGCTTCCTGATCCTCGGCGCGCTGCTGCTCGCGCTGTCACTGTGGCTGGAGGCGCGCGGGCGACGGCCCGGCGAGCCGGAGCAGACCCCGGCGGCCGAGCCGGAGCCCGACCCGGTCAGCGTCTGAGGCGGGCGTTCGTGTGCCGCGTGGGCTCGGCCGTCGCCGGGTCCTCGGGCCACGGGTGCTTGGGATAGCGGCCCCGCAGATCGGCCCGCACCGCGCGGTAGCCGTCACCCCAGAACGAGGCGAGGTCGGCGGTGACCGCGGCGGGCCGCCCGGCGGGCGACAACAGGTGGACGAGGACGGGGACCCCGGCGACCCGCGGCGTCTGCCGCAGCCCGAACATCTCCTGCAACTTCACCGCCAGCACCGGCTGTTCGGGATCGGAGTAGTCGACCCGGATCCGGGACCCGCTCGGCACCTCGATGCGCTCCGGCGCCAGCTCGTCGAAGCGTCCGGCCTGCCCGCCCGCCCACGGCAGCAGCCGCTTCAACGCCTCCCCGGCGTCGATCCGCCCGAGGTCCGCCCGGCGCCGCGCGGCACTCAGCTCGGGCTCCAGCCACTCGTCCACGCGCGCGTGCAGCGCATCGTCGCCCACGTCCGGCCACGGCTCCCCGAGGTGCCGCCACAGGAACGCGAGCCGCTCCCGCAGCGCCACGGCGTCCCTGCTCCACCGCAACAGCCCGAGCCCCTCCCGCCGCAACCCCTCGACCAGCGCGTCCCGTACGAGACCGGGGTCGGGGTTCTTGAGCGGGCGCACGGCGAGTTCGACGGCGCCGAGCCGGGTGACGTGCCGGGCCACCAACTCGCCCCCGGCCCACGCCACTTCGTCGCCCTCCCGCAGCAGCGGCGCGGCGGCCCGCCGGGCGACCTCCTCGTCCACGACGGCGCCGAGCCGCACGCGCGCGTGCCCCGCCCCCACGGGCCGGTCGGCCACGGCGACGGCCACCCACTCGGCGTCCCGCAAGGCGGATCCCTCGGGGACGTCGGCGCGGGTCCCGGACACCATCAGCAGCGACCCGCCGGTCCTGCGGGCAACACGCTCGGGAAAGGCGAGCGCGGCGACGACGCCGGCGAGGTGATCGTCACCCCCGGCACCGGAACCGCTCACGGCGATGCCGCCCACCCCGGCGCCGGCCGTCTCCCGCGCCGCGGGCGCGGATCCCAGGACGAGGCCGGAGAGCCGCCGGACCTCACCCGCCCACCGCGAGGCGTACGCGTCGCGCCCCCGCCGCGCGTTCCCCAACGCCCGCCCCAGATCATCCCCGTACTCCCGCGGCGGCTCCTCGCTCAGCAGCGCCACCACCTCCGCGGCCCGCCGCGCACCCACCACGGGAGCCGCGTCCACCAGCGCCCGCCCCAGCCGCGGGTGCAGCCCGAGCCGCGCCAGCCGGCCACCCCGCTCGGTGACCCGCCCCGACGCCTCCTCGACCGCCCCCACCGCGGCCAGAGCGGCCCGCGCCGCCGCCATCGCCCCGCCCGGCGGCCCGTCCAGCAGCGCGAGCCCCGACGCGTCCGGATCACCCCAGCACGCCACGTGCAGCGCGAACGCCGTCAGGTCCGCCACCTTGATCTCGGGGGAGGGGAAGCGCGGCAGCCGCCCGTCCTCCGCCTCCTCCCAGCACCGGTACACCACCCCCGGCGCCTCACGCCCGGCCCGCCCCGCCCGCTGCGTCCCGGTCGCGCGAGAAGCCCGTACGGTCGTCAGCGCGCTCAGCCCGCGCGCGTGGTCCACCCGCGGCTCCCGCGCGAGCCCCGCGTCCACGACGACCCGCACCCCGGGCACCGTCAACGACGACTCGGCGACGGCCGTGGCGAGCACGACCCGCCGCCGCGCCCCCGCCGACAGCACCGCGTCCTGCACCGCGGCCGGCGCCCGCCCGTGCACCTGAAGCACCTCGACGTCCCCCGGCACCCCCAACTGCCCGGCCACCCGGCCGATCTCCCCGACGCCCGGCAGGAAGCACAGCACGTCCCCGTCCCGCTCGGCGAGCGCCCGCCGCACCACCGACGCCACATGCGTGAGCAGCGCCGGATCCACCCGCATCCCGTGCGGCGGCCGCACCGGACGCGCGGGCGGCGCCCACACCACGTCCACCGGGTACGAGACGCCCTCGGCCTCGACGACCGGCGCGCCCCCGAGCAGCTGGGCCCACCCCTCGGCATCCGTCGTCGCGGACGCCGCGACCAGCCGCAACTCCGGCCGCAGCGCCGCCCGTACGTCGCAGAGGAAGGCGGCCACCGTGTCCGCGTCCAGGTGCCGCTCGTGCACCTCGTCGAGCATCACGGCGTCGACGCCGGCCAACTCCTGGTCCCGCTGGAGCCGTTGCAGCAGCACACCCGTCGTGACCACCTCGACGCGGGTGTCCGGCCCGACGGCGCGCTCCCCGCGCACGGTGTACCCGACGCGCCCGCCGACCTTCTCGCCGAGCAGCCACGCCATCCGCCGCGCCGCCGCCCGCGCCGCGATCCGCCGCGGCTCGGCGACCACCACGCGGCGGACGGGGGCGCCCTCGTCGAGCAGCCCGGCCAGCACCAGCGGTACGAGGGTCGTCTTGCCCGTGCCGGGCGGGGCCACGAGCACCGCGACGCCGTCCGCGTCGAGCGCGGAGGTCAGGTCCGGCAGGGCGGAACGTACGGGGAGGGCTCGCAGGGCGTCGTCACGGATCACCCGACCAGTGTCTCCCCCAGCCTTCGGTCGGGGGTTCCCCCTACCGCTCGCACACGAAGATCGACGTCCCCGGGATCAGGTTCCCGCGCAGCGGCGACCAGCCGCCCCACTCCTGCGTGTTCCACTCCGGCCACTCGGGCTCGACGATGTCGACGAGCCGGAAGCCGCCCGCCACCACGTCCCGCACCCGGTCCCCGATGGTCCGGTGGTGCTCGACGTACACCGCGCGCCCCTCGTCGTCCTGCTCCACATAAGGGGTGCGGTCGAAGTAGGAGGCGGCGACGGACAGGCCCTCGGGGCCCGGCTCGTCGGGGAACGCCCAGCGGATCGGGTGCGTGACGGAGAAGACGAACCGGCCGCCGGGCCGCAGCACCCGGTGCACCTCGCGCAGCACCTGCACCTGGTCCGCGATGAAGGGGAGCGCCCCGTACGCGGAGCAGGCGAGGTCGAAGGAGCCGTCCCGGAAGGGGAGCACGCTCGCGTCCGCCTCCACGAGCGGCACCTTGCCGCCGTCGATGCGCAGCGCGTGCTGGAGCTGGCGGTGCGAGAGGTCGAGGGCGACGGGCCGCGCGCCCTGCGCGAGCAGCCAGCGCGAGCACTGCGCGGCGCCCGCCCCGATCTCCAGGATGTCCTTGCCCGCGAGCTCGTCGAGCGGACCGAGCAGCTCGGCCTCGATCTCGTCCAGGCCCTCGGGGCACCACACGAAGCGGTCGTCGCCCAGGAACGTGCCGTGCTCGATCTGGTAGTCGTCCGCGTTCCTGTCCCACCAGCCGCGGTTGGCCCGCGCGCTCTCCGCGGTGTCCGCGTCACGACGGGTCGCCGTCGAGTCGTCGTCCACCGTCGAGGGGGCGTCGTGCGCTTCCATTGGTCCGGACTCTTGGATGATCGGCTCCCTCGTAATAGTGTGCGGGCCCTGCGGGTCCAGTGGCCTCGCGTGACGGGTTTTGTGCCGGGTATGCGGCGATCCGCCCCGGGTGTGCGCCTTCGCGCATTGACCCTGTCCGGCTGCCCCCGTATGCTACAAGTTGCGCTGCGGGCCTGCGCACCTCGGACATAGCAGGCTGTGCTCGCATCTGTTGTATGTCCCCTCGGTTATCGAGGCGCCACCGGTTCCCCCAGGGAATCCCGGATTCGGCGCTTCCAAGGCTGTCCGGCTTCATCAGAGCGAAACGGGCTCCCGGCGTAGCAGTACCCACCGACTTTCAATGTCCGCCGGAGCCCTTTCCCACATGACGAGCAGCACCGAGACCACCGCCACCACCCCGCAGGTTGCGGTCAACGACATCGGTAACGAGGAAGCTTTCCTCGCCGCCATCGACGAGACGATCAAGTACTTCAACGATGGCGACATCGTCGACGGCGTCATCGTCAAGGTTGACCGGGACGAGGTTCTCCTCGACATCGGTTACAAGACCGAAGGTGTCATCCCGAGCCGCGAGCTCTCGATCAAGCACGACGTCGACCCGAACGAGGTCGTGGCCGTCGGCGACGAGATCGAGGCCCTGGTTCTCCAGAAGGAGGACAAGGAAGGCCGTCTCATCCTGTCCAAGAAGCGCGCTCAGTACGAGCGTGCCTGGGGCACGATCGAGAAGATCAAGGAAGAGGACGGCATCGTCACCGGTACCGTCATCGAGGTCGTCAAGGGTGGTCTCATCCTCGACATCGGCCTCCGTGGCTTCCTGCCGGCCTCCCTCGTCGAGATGCGCCGCGTTCGCGACCTTCAGCCTTACGTGGGCAAGGAGCTCGAGGCGAAGATCATCGAGCTGGACAAGAACCGCAACAACGTGGTCCTGTCCCGCCGCGCCTGGCTCGAGCAGACCCAGTCCGAGGTCCGCCAGACGTTCCTCACCACCCTGCAGAAGGGTCAGGTCCGCTCCGGCGTCGTTTCCTCGATCGTCAACTTCGGTGCCTTCGTGGACCTGGGTGGCGTCGACGGCCTCGTCCACGTCTCCGAGCTCTCCTGGAAGCACATCGACCACCCGTCCGAGGTTGTCGAGGTCGGCCAGGAAGTCACCGTCGAGGTCCTCGACGTCGACATGGACCGCGAGCGTGTCTCCCTGTCGCTGAAGGCGACGCAGGAAGACCCGTGGCAGCAGTTCGCCCGCACGCACCAGATCGGCCAGGTCGTTCCCGGCAAGGTCACGAAGCTGGTTCCGTTCGGTGCGTTCGTCCGCGTCGACGAGGGCATCGAGGGCCTGGTCCACATCTCCGAGCTGGCCGAGCGCCACGTGGAGATCCCGGAGCAGGTCGTCCAGGTCAACGACGAGATCTTCGTCAAGGTCATCGACATCGACCTCGAGCGTCGCCGCATCAGCCTCTCGCTGAAGCAGGCCAACGAGGCCTTCGGCGCCGACCCGTCGGCCGTCGAGTTCGACCCGACCCTGTACGGCATGGCCGCGTCCTACGACGACCAGGGCAACTACATCTACCCCGAGGGCTTCGACCCCGAGACCAACGACTGGCTCGAGGGCTACGAGACCCAGCGCGAGGCGTGGGAGGGCCAGTACGCCGAGGCGCAGCAGCGCTTCGAGCAGCACCAGGCCCAGGTCATCAAGTCCCGCGAGGCGGACGCCCAGGCCGAGGCCGAGGGCGCTGCGGCTCCCGCCGGTGCGGCTCCGGCCGCTGCCGGTGGCGGCGGCGGTTCGTACTCCTCGGAGACGGCCGACAACTCCGGCGCGCTCGCCTCGGACGAGGCGCTTGCCGCGCTTCGCGAGAAGCTGGCGGGTGGCCAGAGCTGAAACGCTCTGCGCTAGCAGGTAGTTAGTGGTTGGCCCGCACCCTTGGGTGCGGGCCAACCGTTTTTTGTGCCCTGGGCCACAGGGCGTCACCTCGTCGGCTGTGCCGCGGCGATGTGTGGCGCGCGCAGTTCCCCGCGCCCCTTCTGCCGCGCCGCTTCCCGCCCAAGAGAAACGTGGCGGATACACGAGGTGCGGGTGTGCCGTAACGCGGCGTTGCCACCATCCCCGGATCAGCCAAGATCGCTCACCAGGCGAGGGGAGTCGGCACCATGGCAGCACAGCAGACGGTGGGGACAGGCGGCAGTCGGCGGGCGTTTCTGCGGAGCGTGGGGCTCACCGGGGGCGCGGGGGCCATGTTCGCGACGATGGGGGCGCTGGGGCTCGCGCCGACCGCGCAGGCCGCGCAGCGTGAACTGCCGTACCGGGCGCCCCGGTCGGGGGACTTCACGCTCAGCGGGCGGGGCGCCGCGAAGGTCGTGATCGTCGGCGGGGGCATCGCCGGGCTCGCCACCGCGTACGAGCTGGGGAAGGCCGGCTACGACTGTACGGTCCTGGAGGCCAGGGACCGGGCCGGCGGACGGAACTTCACGGTGCGGGGCGGGGATTCGACCGTCGACACCTACGGGAACCGGCAGACCGCGCGGTTCAGCGACGGGCAGTACATGAATGCCGGTCCCGCGAGACTTCCGCAGTGGATGGTGACCCTCGACTACTGCCGTGAACTCGGCGTGCCCGTCGAGGTGTTCACCAACACCAACGCCGACGCGTACATCTTCAACGAGAGCGCCGGGATGACCGCGCCCGTGCGGCACCGGACCGCCAAGGCCGATGTCTACGGGTACGTGTCCGAGCTGCTGGCGAAGGCCACCGACAAGGGCGCCCTCGACAAGGAGCTGACCGCCGCCGACCAGGAGCGGCTCGTCGAATTCCTCAAGGACTTCGGGGAGTTGGGGGACAAGCTCACCTATACGGGCGGGGACCGGCGTGGGTACTCCACCGTGCCCGCCGCGACCGGGACGCCCGGGGTGGTGCTCGGCGACGTGCCCTCCGCGTCCGAGGTGTTCGCCAGCGGGGTCGGCCGGTACTTCTCCTTCGAGTTCGGCTTCGACCAGGCCATGCTGATGTTCCAGCCGGTGGGCGGCATGGACCGGATACCGCAGGCGCTGGTCCGTGCGATCGGCGCTCACCGGATCCGTACCGGCGCCGTCGTCGGGAGGATCACGGACAAGGGCGACGGGGTCTCCGTCACGTACACGCAGGGCGGGCGGACGCGGGTCGTCGAGGCGGACTTCTGCGTCGGGGCGCTGCCGCCCAACATCCTCGCCAAGGTCCCGCACAACCTCGGCTCCGGCGTGCAGAGCGCCCTGGAGGCCATCACGCCGCAGTCCGCCGGGAAGATCGGCCTGGAGTACCGCAGCCGCTGGTGGGAGACCGACCACCGGATCTACGGCGGCATCACCGAGACCGACATGGACCTCAGCCACATCTGGCACCCCAGTTACGGGTTCCACGGCGAGCGCGGCCTCATGATCGGCTACTACAACTACGGCGGCGACGCCGACGCGTACGCGAAGCTCACGCCCGCGAAGCGGGAGGCGAGGGCCGTGGCGCAGGGCGTGAAGATCTACGGCGAGAAGTACCGCAGCGAGCTCGCCGCCTCCTTCTCCCACCACTGGCGGCAGACGCCGCACCTGGAAGCCGCCTGGCACGACACCCCCGGCGGACCCGACGACCCCCGCTACAAGCCGCTCAACGAGCCGACCGGCCGCGTCTACTTCGCCGGGGACTGGCTCAGCTACACCGACGCCTGGCAGCACGGGGCGTTCACCTCCGCGCGGCGGGCCGTGGGCAGGCTGCACGCGCGTGTGATGGCCAATTGACGTGTGCTGACGTGCTCCTTGTCTCCCTGAGAGGCGGCTGAGAATCGGTGCGGGCGGGAATGCCCGCACCGGCTCCGCGCGTTCTTGCCTGTGGAACACGAGGAGGAGCGGTCACTGTGCTTGATCCCCAGGATTTGTACTCATGGGAGCCGAAGGGGCTCGCCGCCGTCGACATGGCGCTGGCCCAGGAGTCGGCCGGGCTCGACATGCTCTACCACTTCGACGGATACATCGACGCGGGCGAGACCGGCGACCAGATCGTCGACCGGCTCCTCGACTCGCTGCCGCACCAGGTGGTCGCCCGGTTCGACCACGACCGGCTCGTGGACTACCGGGCGCGCCGCCCGCTGCTCACGTTCCGGCGCGACCGGTGGACCGAGTACGAGGAGCCGGTCCTGGAGGTGCGGCTCGTGCAGGACGCCACGGGCGCCCCGTTCCTGCTGCTCGCCGGGCCCGAGCCCGACGTCGAGTGGGAGCGGTTCGCGGCCGCCGTGCGGCAGATCGCGGAGCGCCTCGGAGTGCGCCTCGCCGTGAACTTCCACGGGATCCCCATGGGCGTCCCGCACACCCGCCCCGTCGGCCTCACCCCGCACGGCAACCGCACCGACCTCGTGCCGGGACACTCCAGCCCGTTCGACGAGGCGCAGGTGCCGGGCAGCGCCGCGGCCCTCGTCGAGTACCGGCTGATGGAGGCCGGGCACGACGTGCTCGGTGTCGCCGCGCACGTCCCGCACTACATCGCGCGCTCGGCCTACCCGGACGCCGCGCTGACCGTCCTGGAGGCGATCACGGGGGCGACGGGCCTGGTGCTGCCGGGCATCGCGCACGGGCTGCGCACGGACGCGCACCGGACGCAGACCGAGATCGACCGGCAGGTCCAGGAGGGCGACGAGGAGCTCGTCTCGCTGGTCCAGGGCCTTGAGCACCAGTACGACGCGGCCGCCGGAGCGGACCAGCGGGGCAACATGCTGGCGGAGCCGGTGGACATCCCGTCGGCCGACGAGATCGGCCGCGAGTTCGAGAAGTTCCTGGCGGAACGCGAGGGCGATGCCTGATCGCAGCGCCTAAGCTTCCGCTCATGTTGAAGGTGGGGCTGACCGGCGGCATCGGCGCCGGCAAGAGTGAGGTGTCGCGGCTGCTCGTGGAGCGGGGAGCCGTGCTGATCGACGCCGACAGGATCGCGCGGGAGGTCGTCGAGCCCGGGACCGAGGGGCTCGCGGCCGTCGTGGGGGCGTTCGGCGACGAGGTGCTCGCCCCGGACGGGAGCCTCGACCGGCCGAAGCTCGGCTCGGTCGTCTTCGCCGACGCCGACAAGCTGGCCGTGCTCAACAAGATCGTGCACCCGCTGGTCGGCACCCGCTCCGCCGAGCTGGAGGCCGCCGCGGGCCCCGACTCCGTCGTCGTCCACGACGTGCCCCTGCTCACCGAGAACGGGCTGGCGCCGCTGTACGACCTGGTGGTCGTCGTCGACGTCCGGCCCGACACCCAGCTCGACCGTCTCACCCGGCTGCGCGGCATGACCGAGGAGGACGCGCGGGCCCGGATGGCCGCGCAGGCGACCCGCGAGAAGCGGCTGGAGATCGCGGACATCGTGATCGACAACGACGTGCCGCTGGAGCGGCTGCGGGAGCGGGTCGACGAGGTGTGGGCGGAGCTGGCGCGCCGGGCGCGTGCCGCGACCGCGTGATCGTCCTCGCCGCGTGCACCGCGCTCGGCGGGCTCGTGGCACTGGTCGCCGGCGCGTACGGCCTCCGGCGGACCCGGCGCGTCCGGGGTGCGGGGAACGTCGCGCGGGCCCTGGTCAAGCCGCCGCAGCCGGGCGGCGAGCGGCCCCTGCTCCAGTTCGAGACGGACGACGGGCGGGTCGTCGAGGTGGTCTCGCCGGTGCCGCCCAGCAAGCGGCGGCCCCTGCCCGCGGGCGGCACGGTCAGCGTCGCGTACGACGCCGACGATCCGCGCGAGACCGTGCTGCTCGGCGCCGAACGGCCCGGGGTGGACCGGGCCTTCATGATCGCGGGGGCCTGTCTGGTGCTCGCGGGCATGGTGCTCGCGGTGTCGCTGAGCCGCGCGCGCTGAGCGCGCCGCGTGTTCCCCCGGCGGGCGGCGGGCAGGAATAGGCCCGACGGTCCACGGCGTTGACGTGGCCGACACCCGAAGGAGGTTCGTCGTGCCCGAAGCCACCCCGGAGACGCACGTCATCGACTTTCGCGCCGCCGAGCAGCTGCTCGCCGCGCGCGATCCGCGCGGTGCGGTGAAGCTCCTGGACGAGGTCCTCGCCGCGTATCCCGAGAACACCGCGGCCCGGCTGCTGAGAGCGCGCGCCTTCTTCGCCGCGGCGCAACTGCGCGCCGCCGAGCTGGAGTTCACGATCGTCCTGGAGCGCGAGCCGGACAACGCGTTCGCGCACTTCGCGCTCGCGAGGACGTACGAGCGGTGGGCGCGGCCGACGCAGGCGCGCAAGCACTTCCGGCTCGCCGCCGCGCTCGACCCGCAGCCGGAGTACCTGGCGGCGGCCCGCTTCGACGACTGACGACAGGCCCTAGCCCCGGCGGTACGGAGGTACGTCGCGGCCCGGCTGGTAGTGCGGGCCCTGGCGGATGTGCCGCAGGATCAGGACCAGGTCGACCGTCGTGACCAGCCACAGGACTCCGCAGGCCAGCGCCCACCACGGGCGGTGCGCCAGCAGGAACGCGACGGTGCCGAACACCGTCCAGACCAGCCCGAACAGCGCGAGCCCGAGCCGCAGGCGCAGCGGGCTGCGGGCGGTGACCGGCTCGTCACCGGTGCGGACGAGACGCGTGTGGTGGGCGTGCGTACGGTGCACGGTCGTCCTCCCCTCGGTGCGTGGACGGACGGACAGGAGGCGCCCTTCCAGGGTGCCACGGCCCTCCGGGGCCCGGGGAACGGCGCGGACGGGCGGTTCGTTGGGCGTGCATGGGCCTTGAGATGCGTACGGGATACGAGGGCACGGGACCGGGAGCGATCACGCCCGACGGGTGCGCGGTGGAGCTCTACGCGCGGCTCGCGCCCGAGGGCGAACCGGAGGTCGTCGCGGGCGCCGTGCCCGCCGGAGCGAGGCTGCTGGAGCTGGGCTGCGGGGTCGGGCGGGTGACGCATCCGCTGGTCGAGCGCGGGTTCACGGTGACGGCGGTCGACGAGTCGGACCGGATGCTGGAGCGGGTGCACGGGGCGCGCACCGTGTGCGCCGCCATCGAGGAGCTCGACCTCGGCGAGACGTTCGACGCGGTGCTGCTCGGGTCGATCCTCGTGCACACCGGTGACGCGGCGGTGCGCGAGGGCATGCTCGCCACATGCCGGCGCCATGTCGCCGACGACGGCTGCGTGCTGATCCAGCGGGAGTGGCAGGGGGCGCACGAGAACCTGCCGCGCGAGGTGACGAAGCCCGGAGGGCTCACCATCCGCAAGCTGTACTCGGAGCCCGTCGGGGACGACGGGGTGCGCTCGGTGAAGGTCGAGTACGAGTTCCCCGACGCGGTGTGGACGCAGACGTACCGGGCCCGTCCGCTCACCCACGAGGAGTTCGAACAGGCCCTGGCGCGGGCCGGGTTGCGGATCGACCGGCTGCTGACGGACGACGGCACCTGGGTGCGCGCGGTCCCCGTGTGAGGGTGTCCGGCGCCCGATGAGTTCGCGCGCCGCGCCCGGTCTACCTCCGTGACAGCGCACCGCAGCAGGCGGTCCGCCCCCGCACCGTCACCGAGGAGACCGTCATGTCGAACGCCGCAGCCGTCGCCCCCGTCCACTCCCGCGCCGTCCGGATCACGCTGGGCACGACCGCCGTCCTCCTCGCCCTGTTCTACGGCGCCGCGAGCGGTCTGCCGAAACTGATCGCCCACCCCACGGCCGTCGAGGCCTTCGAGGGCATCGGCTGGGGGCGGCCCGGGATGTACGCCATCGGTCTGGTCGAACTCGCGGGCGCCATCGGCCTGTTGGTGCCGGTGCTCCGCGGGCTCGCGGCGATCGGCCTGAGCGCGCTGATGGTCGGCGCGTTCTTCGTGCAGGTCGTCGCCTTCGACGGGGAGAACGCCGCGACGCCGGTGGTCCTGCTCGTGCCGCTCGTCGTGCTGGCGTGGACGCAGCGGGGGCGGAACGGGGAGGTGCTGGCGCTCGTGCGGCGCTGACGTCCGCCGCTCGTCGAGCCGAGGCCCCGGTGCGGGCCTCGGCTCACTCGTGCTCGGGGCCCGACGGTCCGGATGTTCCCGGTCCCTGGCCGAAGATGCCCCGCAGCCGTTCCAGTTCCCTGCGGTCCCGTTTCGTCGGGCGGCCGGTGCCGCGGTCGCGGACGCCGACCGGGGCGATCACGGCGCGCGGGGGCGGCGGCGGGGAGTTGTCGATGTAGGCCTCGGCGGCGACCGGGGCGCCGACCCGCTTGCGGATCAGGCGCACCACCTTGACCAGGCGCTCGCGGTCGCCGGGGCGGCGCACCCGCACCTCGTCCCCGACGCGCAGCGCGTACGCCGGTTTGACGCTCGTCCCGTTGACCTTGACGTGGCCGCCCTTGCAGGCCGCGGCGCCCGCCGAGCGGGTCTTGACCAGGCGTACCGCCCAGATCCAGCTGTCGACCCGCACGCTCGCGCCGCCGCCCGCGTCCTGCGGCGCCGGCGGTGTCCCCGGTGTCTGCGATGCCATACGTCGACCTTAGCCCCGTGGCCCGCCCGCCCCGAACCCGTCGCGCCACTCCGTGCCGTCGCCTTCGGCGAGCCCCGGCGGGCCGCCCCCGCCCAGACCGGATAATCCGGGCGAAAGGTGCGTAATCGACAGTGAGGGGTGCATGCGACATGGGCGGGACGGACGGCAGGGACGGCGCGGACGCCACGGGCGGAGCGGGGCCCGGCGGTGAGCTGCACGCTGAGGTCGACCGGCTGATGGACGGGCTGCGGGCCGACCTGGAACGGCTCGCGGCCATTCCGTCGGTCGCCTTCCCCGGCTATCCGGAAGAGCCGGTGCGCGCCGCCCACGACCTGCTCGTGGGGCTGCTGCGGGACGTGGGCGTCGAGCACGTCGAGACGCTCGAACTGCCCGACACCGCCCCCGTGATCTTCGGGCACGTCCCGCCGCCCACCCCCGACTCGCCGACCGTGCTGCTCTACTCGCACTACGACGTGCAGCCGCCCGGCGACGAGAGCCTGTGGCAGTCGCCGCCGTTCGAGCCGACCGCCGTCGAGGGCGGGCTGCGGGCGCGCGGCATCGCGGACGACAAGTCGAACGTCATCGCCCACCTGGGGATGCTGCGGGTCTTCGGCGGCCGCCCGCCCGTCGGCGTCACGATCGTCTTCGAGGGCCAGGAGGAGTACGGCAGCCCCTTCGACGGCTACCCGCCGACCGATCCCCAGCGGTTCGCCTGCGACGCCATGGTCATCGCCGACCTCGGCAACATCCGCCCCGGCACCCCCACCCTCACCACCGGCCTGCGCGGCGCCGCCGAGGTCACCGTCGAGGTCCGTACGCTCCAGGAGGCGCGCCACAGCGGCGAGTTCGGCGGCGCCGCCCCCGACGCCCTGCTCACCCTCCTGACGGCCCTCGGCACCCTCCACGACGTGCACGGCGATGTCGCGGTCGAAGGGCTGCGCCGCGAGGAGTGGACCGGCGCCGGCTACACCGACGAGGAGTTCCGCGAGCTCGCCGGTGTCGAGGAGGGCCTGCCGCTGCTCGGCAGCGGCACCCTCGGCGAGCGCCTGTGGAGCGGCCCCGCCATCACCGTCATCGGCCTCGACGCCCCGAGCGTCGCGAACGCCGCGTCGGCCGTCGTCCCGTACGCGCGCGCCAAGCTCAACCTCCGCTTCCACCCCCGGCAGGACCCGGTCGAGGCCCAGGAACTCCTCGTGCGGCACCTTCGCTCGCTGCGCCCCTTCGGCATCGGACTCACCGTCACCCCCGGCGACACCGGCCCCGGCTACGAGGCCGCCACCGGCGGCCCCGCCTACCGCGCCGCCCGCGCCGCGCTCAAGGAGGCGTGGGGCA
Organism: Streptomyces sp. BYX5S; assembly: GCF_054724165.1. Taxonomy (NCBI): domain Bacteria; kingdom Bacillati; phylum Actinomycetota; class Actinomycetes; order Kitasatosporales; family Streptomycetaceae; genus Streptomyces; species Streptomyces sp. BYX5S. The sequence continues at coordinate 1,884,196 of NZ_CM138829.1, forward strand.
CCGACGCCGCATACGTCGCGACCGGCGGCTCCATCCCGCTGGTCAACGGTCTCGCGCAGGCCGCGCCCGGCGCCGAGGTGCTGCTCTTCGGCGCGCAGGACAACCTCTGCAATCTGCACGCCCCCAACGAACGCGTCCTGTTCTCCGAACTGCACGCCACCGTCGTCGCCATGTGCGCGTTCGTACGGGAGTACGCGGCCGACTTCCGGAGCGGCTCATGAGCACCGCCGACACCACCGAGGCGCCCGAACAGCCGCCCGCGAAGAAGAAGTTCACCTTCCCCAGCGCCCTCACCGTCCTCGCCGTCGTCACCCTCGCGATCTGGCTGCTCGCCTTCCTGATCCCGTCGGGGGAGTACGACCGCAACGGCGACGGCGCGCCCGTCGAGGGCACGTACCAGCGCGTCGACTCCGGCCAGTCCTTCGTCGACCGCCTCAACGACCTGTTCCTCTCCCCGGTCAACGGCCTCTACGGCATCCAGGACCCGAAGACCGCGCTCGTCTCGCCCGACAACTCCGGTGATCTGTACGGCAGTGCGGGCGTCTTCCTCTTCGTGCTCGCCATCGGCGCGTTCATCACCGTCGTCTTCGCGACCGGCGCCCTCGACCGGGGCATCGGCCGCCTCGCCCACCGGCTGCGCGAGCGCGGGGCGCTGCTGATCGCGGGCGTCATGGTCGTCTTCTCCGTCCTCGGAACGGTCGAGGGCTTCGCCGAGGAGACGCTCGGGTTCTACGGCCTGATCGTGCCGCTGATGCTGGCGCTCGGCTACGACCGGATGACCGCGGTCGGCGCGATCATCCTCGGCGCCGGGGTCGGCGTGCTGTGCTCCACCGTCAACCCGTTCGCGACCGGCGTCGCCTCCTCGGCCGCCGACATCTCGCTCGGCGACGGCATCGCGCTGCGGTTCGCCATGTGGATCGTGCTCACCGGGGTCACCGTCGCCTACGTCATCCGCTACGCGAAGCGCGTGCGGCGCGACCCCGGCCGCTCGCTCTCCGGGTTCCTGCCGGGGGACCGGGACCTCGACGAGGCGTCCGCCGAGGCGGCGGAGGTGCCCGAACTGACCGGCCTGCACAAGGGCGTCCTGGTCGCCACGGCGCTGGTCTTCGCCTTCATGATCTTCTCGGTGGTGCCGTGGGCGAGCGCCCTGACCGGTGACGCCGACGCCACCCCGTACGGCTGGGAGCTCGACTGGTCGTTCCCGCAGCTGGCGGCGTTGTTCCTGGTCGCTGCCGTGCTCGTGGGGATCGTCGCGCGGATGGGCGAGCAGGGGCTCAGCTCGACGATCATCCAGGGCGCCGCCGACTTCGTCTCGCCCGCGCTCGTGATCCTGCTGGCCCGCGGCGTCACCGTGATCATGAACAACTCGAAGATCACGGACACGGTGCTGCACGCCATCGAGGGAGTGGTGAAGGGCACCTCGTCGGGCATCTTCGCGATCATCGTCTTCCTCGTGAACCTGCCGCTCGCCTTCCTCATCCCGTCCACCTCCGGGCACGCCACCCTCGCCATGCCGATCCTCGCGCCGCTCGCCGACTTCGCGGGCGTCTCCCGCGCGGTCGTCGTCACGGCGTGGCAGGCGGCCAGCGGCTGGATGAACCTGTGGGTGCCGACGACCGCCGTCACCATCGGCGGCGTGGCCCTCGCGAAGGTCGGCTACGACAAGTACCTGCGGTTCGTGTGGCCGCTGCTGGTCATCCTGTTCGTGTTGATCTGCGTGTTCGTCGCGCTGGGGGCGGCGTTCACGTAGCAACTACCGTGGCCGGATGGACGGTCTCGGTGAACTCGACGAGCGGATCAGCGACTGCCGGGCCTGCCCGCGGCTCGTCGAGTGGCGTGAGGAGGTGGCGCGCACCAAGCGCGCCGCCTTCGCCGACTGGACGTACTGGGGGCGCCCGGTGCCCGGCTTCGGGCCGCACGACGCGTCGCTCCTGATCGTCGGCCTCGCCCCCGCCGCGCACGGCGCCAACCGCACCGGCCGCATGTTCACCGGCGACCGCTCCGGCGACGTCCTCTACCGCGCCCTGTACGACATCGGGCTCGCCTCCCGGCCGGACGCCGTCAGCGCCGACGACGGGCTGACCCTGCGCGGTGTCCGCATCACCTCACCCGTGCACTGCGCACCGCCCGCCAACAAGCCGACGCCCGGCGAGCGCGACACCTGCCGCCCCTGGCTCGTCCAGGAGCTGAACCTGCTGCGGCCCACCCTGCGCGCGGTCGTCGTGCTCGGCGCGTTCGGCTGGCAGGCGGCGCTGCCCGCGTTCGCGGAGGCCGGGTGGGCGGTGCCGCGCCCGCGCCCCGCCTTCGGCCACGGCGCCCGCGTCGACCTCGACGGACTGGCGCTCTTCGGCTGCTTCCACGTCAGCCAGCGCAACACGTTCACCGGCAGGCTCACCCCGGAGATGCTGCGCGGCGTGCTGCGCGACGCGGCGGACGCGGCCGGAATGCACCCGTTCGGCCCAGCTCAGGGAGACCGGGACGCCCCTGCTTCCTAGCGTGGCCTTGTGGCAGCACAGACAGCGCAGGAGACGACGCCCAAGCCGCCCGCGGCGGCCTACCGCAACCTGATCGTGGCGACCGTGGGCTTCGCGCTCACGTTCTGGGCGTGGAACCTCATCGCCCCGCTCGGCAGCGCTTTCGGCGAGTCCCTGGGGCTCAGCTCCTTCGAGCAGTCCTTCCTCGTCGCCGTGCCGGTGATCGTCGGCTCGCTGGGCCGCATCCCGGTCGGCGCCCTGACCGACAAGTTCGGCGCCAAGCTGATGTTCCCGCTGGTGACGGCGGCGACGATCATCCCGGTGCTGCTGGTGACGGTGGCCAGGGACTCGTACCTCGCCATGATCCTCGTCGGCTTCCTGCTCGGGCTCGGCGGCACCACCTTCGCCATCGGCGTTCCGCTGGTGAACTCCTGGTTCCCGCCCGCCAAGCGCGGCGCGGCGGTCGGCATCTTCGGCATGGGCATGGGCGGTGTGGCGCTGTCCGGCTACTTCACGCCGCGCATCGCCAAGCACGGCGAGAACCTGCCGTTCTACATCGTCGCCATCGCGCTCGCCGCGTACGTGGTGGTCGCCTGGTTCCTCATCAGCGACCACCCCGGCCGCACCATCCCGACGACCTCGCTCGGCGAACGCCTCGGCCAGGCCGGGAAGCTGCGTGTGACATGGGAGCTGTCCGCGCTCTACGCCATCGGCTTCGGCGGCATCGTCGCGTACGGCACCTATCTGCCGACGTACCTGAAGACCTGGTACGACCTCGACCCCATCGACGCGGGCACGAAGGCCGCCGGGTTCGCGCTCGTCACCGTCGTCTTCCGGCCGCTCGGCGGCTGGCTCTCCGACCGGATCCACCCGGCGGTCGTCACCTCGTGGGCGCTGGGCGTCGTCGCGCTCTTCGCCATCGTGCAGGCATTCAACCCGAACCTGGCCCCCGGCGGCACGGTCGACATGCTCGTCATGGGCGCCGGCCTCGGCACCGCCAGCGGCAGCGTCTTCGCGCTCGTCGCACAAGTCACCCCACCGTCCCAGGTCGGCTCGGTCACCGGCATCGTGGGAGCCATCGGCGGCCTCGGCGGCTTCGTCCCGCCCCTGGTCATGGGCGCGATCTACAGCTCGCAGAACTCGTACTCCATCGGCTTCATGCTGCTGTCCGACCTCGCGCTCGCGGGCTGTGTGTACGCGTACGGACGGATGCGCGGCATCAAGGCGCAAGAACTCTGAGGCGACGACCGGCGGGCCGGCCATAGGCTCGCCGGATGCCTCTTCACCCGCCTCTCGAACCGTACGACCACGGCCTGCTCGACGTCGGCGACGGCAACCGGATCCACTGGGAGACCTGCGGCAACCCGCACGGCAAGCCCGCTCTCGTGCTGCACGGCGGACCCGGTTCCGGGGCCTCCCCGTTCACCCGGCGCCTCTTCGACCCGGAGCGCTACCGGATCGTGCTGCTCGACCAGCGCGGCGCGGGCCGCTCCACGCCCCCGGCGAGCGCGTACGACACCGACATGAGCGTCAACACGCTCCCGAAGCTGCTCGGCGACCTGGAACTCCTGCGCGCCCACCTCGGCATCGAGCGCTGGCTCGTGTGGGGCGTCTCCTTCGGCTGCGCCCTGGCGCTGCGGTACGCGCAGACGCACCGCGACGCCGTCTCCGAACTCGTCCTGACCGGGCTCGCGACGGGCAGCCAGGAGGAGGTCGACCTGATGACGCGGGGGCTCGGGAAGGTGTTCCCGGAGGCGTTCGCGGCGTTCCGCGACGGGGTGCCGGCAGGAGAGCGGGACGGCGATCTCGCGGCCGCGTACCACCGGCTCCTGGAGTCGCCCGACCCCGGCGTGCGCGAGCGGGCGGCGCTGGCCTGGACCGACTGGGAGACCGCGGTGGCCTCGCAGCCGCCGCGCTCCGAGCCCCGCTACCAGGACCCCGGCTTCCGCTACGGCTTCGCGCGGACCGTCACGCACTACTGGTCGCAGGGCCACTTCCTCGACGCACCCGACACGGTGCTGCGCGACCTGCCACTGCTCAAGGGGCTGCCCGCGGTGCTCGTGCAGGGCAGGGTGGACCTCGGCAACCTCCTCGGCATCCCGTGGCGCCTCACCCGGGACTGGCCCGAAGCCGAACTGGTGCTCGTGGACGACGCCGGGCACAACGCGGGCGCGCCCGGCATCACCGACGAACTCGTCGCCGCCCTCGACCGGTTTGCCGGTCCGGACAGGATCAGCGGCCGCGGCGCCGCCTGACGCGCTCGCCCTGCGGCTCGATGAACTGCAACTCCAGGGCGGCCGGGGCGGGCGCCAATCCGGGCCCGCCCGCCTCGGCCCACGCCAGGACCTCGTCGGTGGCGTCGTCGCCCATCGTCCAGCCGATCCACACGGCCCTGCCGCCCCGGGCGCGGCCCTGCGCGGACGGCTGGAGGACGACGACGTTCGCCTGGTCGCACGGCCCGAGACAGTCCACGACCCGCACGGCGAGCCGCCCCTGCGAGGCGCGCGCCGCCGCCTGCCACCGCTCCAGCTGCCAGTCGTGGTCGTAGCCGGGGTACTTGCGGGCGTCGCCGCAGCAGCAGCCCCGGCACACCACGAGGGTGCAGGGGCGGGTGCGGGCGGCGCCGATGAGGGTGGGGGTGGGCACGGGTGGGGACACTCCTGGTGCTGCGGGGTCGGCTCGTCTGGTGGGTGCGGTCGGTTCGTGCGGAGTCACGCCGTCGGCTCGTCGCCGAAGAGGTGGCTGACGGTGAAGTGGTAGTTGGTGCGGACGTGGGTGAGGGCCACGGCCCGCGCCCGCCCGGCGTCGCCGCCGGCCATCGCCTCGTACAACTCCTTGTGCTCCGTGAGCTGTTGGGCCCATTCCTCGGCGCGCCGGGTGAGCCAGCGCAGCCGGCCGCTGACGGGCTGCATCACGGAGACGATGAGGTCGTTGCGCGCCATCGCCAACACCCGGTCGTGAAAACGGGAGTTGACGTCCGTGTTGGTCTCGGCGTCGCCCTCCCGCGTGGCGCGCGCGGCCCGCTCCAGCAGGCCCGCCAGCTCGGCCAGGTCGTCCGCGGTGGCGCGCTCGGCCGCGAGTCCGGCGGCGTAGACCTCCAAGGCCTCGCGCAGCTCGTACAGTTCGTCGACGTCGGTGCGGGTGAGGGTGCGCACGACGGCCCTGCGGGGTGTCTCGTACGCCACGAAGCCCTCGGCGAGCAGCGCCCGGATCGCCTCGCGGACGGGCACCCGGGACACCCCGAACCGGTCGGCGAGCTCCCGCTCCACGAGCCGGTCGCCCGGCCGCCGGCGCCCGCCGATGATGTCCTCGCGCAGCGCCGCGAGCACACGCTCGCGCACCGCGCCCAGGGGCTCCGGGGGCTCCACCGATCCTGCCGTCGTCATGGGTCCATCTTCGTCGATGTGCCCGAGGGGCAGGGGGAGCGGGGGTGGCTTCGGCGGCTTTACCCAGATGTAACCGCGCGGACATGGCCGGGTGCGGTCGGCGGCGGGACGATCGCGCGGTATTGGTATACCAAATCTTCTCGCCGGAGGACCGCCATGTCCGTGGCCGAGCCAGTGCACTCCCAGCCCGCCACCCCCGTGCCGCCCGACCCGCGCCTGACCAACGAGGATCTGGCACCGGCCCGCGAGCGCAAGTGGAAGGTCTACGACCTCTTCGCGCTGTGGATGTCCGACGTCCACAACCTCGGCAACTACACGTTCGCCGCCGGCCTGTTGGTGCTCGGCCTGAACGCCTGGCAGGTCTTCACGGCCCTGCTCATCGGCTTCGTCCTGATCTACATCGGCTGCAACGCGATGGGTCGCATCGGTCAGCGCCACGGCGTCCCGTTCCCGGTGGTGAGCCGGATCAGCTTCGGCGTCTGGGGAGCCAACATCCCCGCCCTCGTCCGGGCCGTGATCGCCATCATGTGGTACGGCATCCAGACGTATCTGGCGTCGGTGGCGGTCAACGTGATGGTGCTCGCGGCGTTCCCGGAGACGAAGTCGTGGACGGAGCACTCCTTCCTCGGCCTGCACGCGCTCGGCTGGGCGTCCTTCCTGCTCCTGTGGCTGGTCCAGTCCCTGATCATCACGCGCGGCATGGAATCGGTCCGCAAGTTCCAGGACTTCTGCGGCCCGGCGATCTGGGTCGTGATGATCGCCCTGGCGGTCTGGATCTGGGCGAAGGCCGGCTGGACGATCTCGCTGACCTCCACGCCCCACCCGGTGTCCACGGGTGAGCAGTTCCGCCAGTGGTTCGGCGCGATCGGCCTGATCCTGGCGACCTACGGCACGCTGATGCTCAACTTCTGCGACTTCTCCCGCTTCGCGCCGGACTACCGCACCGTGCGCCGCGGCAACTTCTGGGGTCTGCCGGTCAACTCCACGGCGTTCGTGGTGCTTTCGGTCGTCGTGACGGCGGGCAGCGTCGAGGTCTTCGGCGAGGCGATCACCGACCCGGCGATGCTGGTGGCGCGGATCGGCAACACGTGGGTGCTCGTCTTCGGCGCCCTGACCTTCGCGATCGCCACGATGGGCGTGAACATCGTCGCCAACTTCGTCTCCCCGGCCTACGACCTGGCCAACGTCTGGCCGCAGAGGATCACGTTCAAGGTCGGCGGGGCGATCTCGACGGTGCTGGCGCTGGTGGTCACGCCGTGGAACCTCTACTCGAACCCGAACGTCGTCAACTACTTCCTCGGCGGCCTCGGCGCCTTCCTCGGCCCACTGTTCGGCATCATGATGCTCGACTACTTCTGGGTGAAGCGCGGCCGCATCGACGACGCCGCCCTCTTCGACGCCCGCCCCGGCTCCCGCTACTACTACCGCGGCGGCGTGAACCCCAAGGCCCTCGCCGCCTTCCTCCCGTCGGCGACCCTGGCCGTGATCCTCGCCCTCGTCCCGTACTTCGACGCGGTCGCGGCGTACTCGTGGTTCATCGGGACGGCGGTGGCGGCGGCGCTGTACGGGGTGGTGTGCCGGAAGGAGCGGGCGGAAGCGGTTCCGGCCCCGGGCGCCTGACGCGGCGGTGGTCGCTCGACTACCGTTCGCTCATGGACCCCGAACTCGCCGCCCTCGCCACCGCCGGTGCCACCGCCCTCGTGCAGCAGATGACCGCCGACGCCTGGACCCGCGTGCGGGACGGCGTCGCCCGGGTGCTCGGGCGCGGGCGCGGAGGCGAAGAGGGTGCGGTCGTCGAGGAGTTGGACGCCGCGCGGGAGGAGCTGCTGGCCGCGCGGGAGGCCGGGGACGAGGAGACGGCCGCCGACGTGACGGCCGAGTGGCGGTCCCGGATGCGGCGCACCCTCGCCGCCCACCCCGAGCAGGCCGACGAACTCCGCCGGATCCTCGACGAGTTGGGCGACGGCGGCGCCGCGGGGCCCACCGTGACGTACCACGTGCAGAACACCATCACCGGCGGCACCCACCAGGTCACCATCCAGGCCGGCTCCGTGGGGCGGGTCGACCCGGGGCGTTAACGTACCCGCATGACCAGCGCACCCGGCACCGACGACGCCTTCCTCGACCGCCTCGCCGACCGGCTCGACGCCCTGCCCGGCGTGCACGCCGTGACCCTGGGCGGATCGCGGGCGCAGGGCACGCACACCGCGGCGAGCGACTGGGACACCGCCGTGTACTACCGAGGGAGCGAGGAAGTCTTCGAGCCCCGGCACCTGCGGGCCCTCGGCTGGGACGGGGAGGTCTCCGAGATCGGGGGCTGGGGCGGCGGCGTCTTCAACGGCGGGGCCTGGCTCACCGTCGACGGGCGCCGCGTCGACGTGCACTACCGCGACCTCGACGTCGTCGAGCACGAACTGCGGGAGGCCGAGGCCGGGCGGGTGCGGGTCGAACCGCTGATGTTCCACCTCGCCGGGATCCCGTCGTACCTCGTGGTCGCCGAGCTTGCCGTGAACCGGGTGCTGCGGGGGCACACGCCCGTGCCCGACGGCTACCCCGCCGCCCTGCGCGAGGCCGCCCCCGACGCGTGGTGGGGGCGCGCCTCCCTCACCCTCGACTACGCGCGGCACAACAACGCGCCCCTCGGCGGCCGCACCGAGGTCGTCGGAGCCGTCGCCGTCGCCGCGACGCAGACCGCCCACGCGGTGCTCGCCGCGCGCGGGGAGTGGGTGACCAACGAGAAGCGGCTCCTGGAGCGGGCCGGGCTGCGGGGGATCGACCGGATCGTGGGGGACACCGCGCTGCCGCTGGAGGACCTCGTCGACCGGGCGAAGGAACTCCTGGCGCGCGCCGTCGCCGACGCGCCTCAGCCGGACTGAGACCCCAGCGGGTACGTACGGGCGTCCCGCCAGCCCGTGCCCGCCCCCTCCGTCACGATCAGCCGCACCGACTCCACCCGCGCGCGCAGCGGCAGCGCCCCCGTGAACTCCGACTCCGCCAGGTCGTCCGTGCCCGCGCCGCTCGCCAGCGTGAGATGCGGGTCCAGACCCTCGGCGCCGAAGATCCCGCGGTACGGCACCGCCTCCGGCCAGCGCTCCCGCAGCGCCTTCGTCAGGGCGCGCAGGCCGTCGTCCGGGGCCGGGGCCAGATAGAGGACGCCCGGCCAGCGGCGCGGCGCGTCGAACGTGAGGGGCAGCGGGGGCGTCGCCCCGAACAGGTGCCGCAGCTCCGCGTCCGTGTCCGGCGTGATCCGGTCCAGCGGCAGGAACGGGTACAGCAGGGTGATGTGCGCCCTCGACGGGGTACGGACCAGCGGGTCCGCCTCCGGGACGTGGATCGTCAGGGCGGTGTCGCCGGGGACGTCCGGCCATCCGTCGTCACTCTTCGAGGGCGTGGGCACGGTCAAGTGTCACATTGCCGAAACCTGGACGTTTCCTCCCCTCCCACAACTCCGCTTACGCTGGTAGCACCAGTCCAGGCTGGCCACTGTCGTCCGGCACCGTTCCCGTGCTCGTACGACAGGAGTCTGCTCAGCCCCATGCGCCGCCGCCTGCACTCGCTTCCGCCCTGGCTCGGTCACGCCCTGCGCGCCCAGCGCGCGCCCGTGCCCTGGCCCGCCGTCGTGCGCGGGGCCCTGGCCGGGGGACTGCTGCTGCTCGTCGCCGTCGCCGCGGGACATCCGACCAGTGGCGTGCTGCTCGCGCTCGGCGCCATGCTCGCCGGGGTCAACGACCGGCCGGGACCGCGGCTCGCCGCCGTCTCGCGGCTGGGCGGGCCCGCGCTGGCGGGGGCCGTGGGCATGACCGTCGGCAGCTTCGCCGGGGACGCGCTGCCGACCGGGGCGCTCATCGCCTGCCTCTTCGGCGTGCTCGGGCTCGTGGGCGGCGCCTTCAGCGCGATCGGACCCGTCGCGTCCGCCGCCGGAACCCAGTTCCTCGTCACCGTCGCCATAGGCGCGGGCATGCCGCTGCCGGAGGCCGGCTGGCAGCGGGCGCTGCTCTTCGCGGGCGGCGCCGGGTGGCTGATCCTCCTGCGGCTCCTGCTGCCCTCTCCCGTACGGACGAAGGGACTCGGTACGAAGGGGCTCGGTACGAAGGGGCTCGGGTATCTCTACGACGGCGAGCGTGCCGCCGTCGCCTCCGTGTACGAGGCCGTGGCCGGGCTGCTCGACGCCGCCGGTGGCCCGGACGCGCAGGCGCGCCGCGTCGCGCTGACCGCCGCCCTCGACCAGGCGCAGGACGCCCTGCGGCGCGGCCGCTCGGCGGCGACCCGGCGGCTGCGCCGGCAGTACGCCGCCGCCCTGCCGCTCGCCGAGGCCGCCACCGCGCTCGCCTGGGCCGGCCGGCCGGTGCCCGCGCGGGCGGGGGAGGGGCCGCGCCGGCTCGCCGCCGCCGTCCGCTCCGGGCGGACGCCCGGGGCGCTGCCCGCTCCGGCCCGCGCCGACGCCGGGCTGCGGGCCCTGGACGAGGCGCTGCTGCGGGCCGCCGAGGCCTTCGACGGCTCCGGCGACCAGGCGCCCTCCCGCCGCAGGGCGTCCGCCGGACAGCTGCTGCGCAGGGCGGCCGGGCCCGCCGGACGCGAGTACGGCGTGCGCGTCGGGCTCTCCTTCGGCGCCAGCGCCGCCGTCGCGCAGGCCCTGCACCCCATGCACTGGTACTGGCTGCCCGCCACCGCCGTCTTCCTCGTCAAGCCGGACCTCGGGCCGCTCGCCTCGCGCGCGCTGTGCCGGGCCGCGGGGACGGTCGCCGGGTCCGTGCTGTTCGCCGGGCTCGCCGCCGTACTGCCCGACCCGCTCGGCCTCGTCGCGCTGGTCGCCGTGTGCGGGGCGCTCATCCCCGTCGCCACCCGGCACTTCGCCGCGCAGACCGCCGTCGTCACCGTCCTCGTACTGTCCCTGGTGATGGTGGGCGGGGAGCCGCAGGCCTCCTGGAACCGGATCACCGAAACGCTCCTCGCCTGCGCCATCGTGCTCGTCGCCGGACACCTGCCGCTGCCGGGCGGACACCGCGGCGGCGGGGTGCGCGTGCGGCTCGCCGTCGCGCACGACGCCGCGCACGCCTACGTACGGCATGTGCTCAGCGAGTCCGCGCAGGGGACGGGCGCCGTCGACCGGCACGGGCGGTGGGCGCTGCGGCGCGAGGCGTACCGGACGCTCGCGCAGGCGCGGGCCGCCGTGGACCTGGCCGCCGCCGAGCTGCCGGTGCTCGCGCGGCACTCCGACGGCTCGCGGCAGGTGACCGTCACGCTGGAACGCCTCGTCGACGCGACGACCGCGTGCGCGGTGCAGGTCGACGACACCGGACGGGTGCCCGAGCAGCACGCCGAGCGCATCGGCGTACTGCTCGCGGAGCTGGCCGCGTAGCGGGGTCCGCACCGCGCGCGGGGCCGTAGGTCACGGACGCAGGTCGATCCACACGGGCGCGTGGTCGGAGCCCGGCGCGTCCCGGCGCTCCTCGGGGTCCGCGCCCACCGACGGCAGCGGTGCAGGGGCCGATCCGGACGGCTCGCGGGTCGGGCCGGTGCCGGCGCGGACGACGTGGCCGAGCAGTTCGTGCGAGACGAAGACGTGGTCGATCAGCTCGCGGTGGCCCGCGTGCACCCGTGAGTACCGCTGCTCCTCGGGGATCAGCGGCGCCACGTTCCACAGCCGCCGCGCGTCGCCCTTGTCGGCGTGGTCGAAGCCGGGCGTGCCGATCTCGGAGCCGGGCGGGCCCTGGAGGATCTGGGTGGTCGCGGCGGACACCTCGTCGTTGAAGTCGCCCAGGACGGCGACCCGTTCACGGCGGCCGTTCTCCCCGAGGAGGGTGTCCGCGAGGGCCCGTACGGTGGTGGCCTCCGCCGCGCGCCGGTGCAGCGCGTACACCGCGTAGCGCGCCCGCTCGCCCTCGTCGCGCGGCACGAACCGGCCGCCCGGATACCCGAGGAGCTTCGACTTGAGGTGGCAGACGGCCGCCGTCAGCCACGTCGCCCGCGTCGAGAAGTGCACGGCGAGCACGCCCCGGCCCGCCCGGTCCGCGGTCCTGCCGCCGTCCTCGACCTGCACCGGGCGCAGCGCCGTGGGGAACGCGGCGGTGTCCGCGACCACGTTCACGGAGACGTCGCTGAGGAAGCCGACCCGGATCCCGCGCTCGTCGGGGTACTGCGACAGCGTCGTCTCGTACCGGCCGTCGAGCAGTTGCACCAGATCGTCGAGCGCGGCCGGGTCACCGACCTCCTGCACCCCGAGCAGGGTGGGCCGCAGCGCGTTCACGGTGGCGGCGAGCGGGGCCAGTTTCGCCTCGTACGTGGCCTTGTCGCGCGGGCCGTAGGGCCCGCCGGGGCGGTAGAGGTTCTCCAGGTTCCAGGTACCGACGAGCATGGTGTGCTCCGTCCTCTGGCCGGCCCGGACGGGGCCGGGGCGGCCAGCGTGCCAGCGGCCGAGCGGGGAGGACAGGACTCCAGCAGGACTCCGCCGGAAGGGGAGGCGGATGCCCTTGCGGCGGACTCCCGGACGGGCTCGGGGAATTGCTCAGGAAAAAACTTCCGCCGCAGCGATGAGTTCCGCTCGGGCCGCCGGTCACCCCTCCGTAAGACACGACCGGAGGAGGAACCATGGGGCTGCCGAAGGTGGTCACCCGCGAGGAGTGGCGTGCCGCGCGCGCCGAACTGCTCGCCCTGGAGAAGGCGGCGACCCGGGCGCGGGACGAGCTGAACGCACGGCGGCGCGAGCTGCCCATGGTCGAGATCGACAAGACGTACGTGTTCGAGGGCCCCGACGGGAAGTCCGAGCTGCTCGACCTGTTCGAGGGCCGGCCCCAACTCGTCGTCTACCACTTCATGTTCGCGCCCGACTGGGACGCGGGCTGCCGCAGCTGCTCCGGATTCCTCGACCAGATCGGGCACCTGGCGCACCTGAGGGCCCGCGGCACGGAGTTCGCGGCGGTCTCGCGCGCGCCGTTCACGCGGATCCTGCCGTTCAAGGCGCGGATGGGCTGGACGGTGCCCTGGTACTCCTCCCATCTCAGCGACTTCAACGCGGACTTCGGCGCCACGGTCGTGGGCGAGGACGGCCGTCTGGAGGAGCGGCCCGCGATCAGCTGCTTCCTGCGCGAGGGCGAGCGCGTCTTCCACACGTACTCGACGTTCGCCCGCGGCATGGACCACATCGGGTTCACCACGAACCTCCTGGACCTCACCGCTCTCGGCCGACAGGAGGAGTGGGAGAAGCCGGAGGGACGGGCGTCGGCTCTTGGGGCGCCCGCGGGCAGTGCGCGCGTGCGCTACCACGACGAATACGTCGACTGACACCACGCGCGGCCTGACCTCGTATCAACTCGGTGTCATTCTCGTCACGTTGCGAGCCGGAACGGCCCCTGTCAGCGTTCTCCCCCATACAGCGCCCGGACGCACCGGGCGTGGCGACATCGGCACGATCACGGGGGCAGGGACCAATGATGATCAACGGACGAGTGGTGCTGCAACGCTTCCCGGCGGGCGGACCCCGCGGCTCATGGCCCGCGGAGGAATACGCCAACCGCCGCCGCCAGGAGGGCCAGCCGGCCGAGGTCGTCATGGACCTGGCCACGGACGCCTTCCTGGTCATCGTCCGCGCACCCCTGACCGCGGACCCGGTGGGCTGAGTGGGGCGCACTTCAAGCCTCGGATCCGGCGGGTGGGGCCGCTAATCACCGGAGCCGGTCGGCCGACCGGAGCACTTCAAGCCCCTGCGGCGATTGAGCAGCGGGGTCCGGGGCGGAGCCCCGAGGGCGTGGGCCGGGTGCCCTAGGACGCGCGGACGGACCGCGACCACGCGGGAGTGGTCCCGGTGACCCGGCACAGCGCGAGATACAAGGGAATCGGCGGCGTGTACGGCACCGCCCCCTCCGGGCAGTGCACCACCGCCGGCACCCGCACCGCATCCCGCACCCACGCCCCCGGCGTGTACCGCGCGGGCGCCGGCCACTCCAACGACACGTCGGAGTCCGCCGGCACGAGCCACCACCAGTGCGCCCCGTCCGCGTACACGCACCCCATCCGCGGCAACCGCTGCGCCATCGCCCGCCCGAACTCCTCCGGCACCGCGACGGCATCGCAGCCGAGCGGCGCCGTCATGCCCGCGGGAACCCGCAACCGCACGGGAGCGGCGCGCCCCGCCCGGGGCGCCCCCGGCAGGTCCGGGTGCCGGGCGCGGCGCCGCGCGGCCAGTCCGGCCAGCGAGTTCAAGTGCATCGTCCGCTTGCCCGTCGTCACCACGCCCATCCGATCCCGTTGTGCACGTTCGTCGTTGCTCCGCCCGCTCGATGGGAGCGGGGGTTCACCAGGCCCATCCGGCGCCGTCCGAGGCGCCGGGGACGGGGTCCGCCGATTCCCGGCCCACGCCGTCGCGGGGCAGCTCGGCCCAGACGAGGAGACCGGGCCCGGTCTCCTGGGCGCCCCACGCCGTGGCGACCGCGGCCACGAGCAGCAGCCCTCTGCCGTGCTCCTCCTCCGGCGCGCGCCGCCCCCGGGGGGTGTCACCGGGGATGCAGCCCTCGTCGCGGACCGCTATGCGCAGGCGCTCACCGGCGTCGTCGCGCAGCTCGCGCAGTTCGCAGTGGATCCGTCGGCTCGCGGTGTGCACGATCGCGTTCGTGACCAGTTCGGACACGACGAGGGCCGCCGCGTCACAGGTGTCCTCGCACGCGCCCCACGCATCGAGGTGGGTGCGCGTCATGCGCCGGGCCTGAGCGGCGGAGCCCGGGTGGGGAGCCAGTTCGAAACTGCTGCGGCGCGCCGACGCGCGGGCCCCTCCCGGGGTGCCCGAACGGTCACCGAGCGTAGCTTCGCCGACTTCTGTTCCTAAAGGCGCAGACGGAGTCACGCTTGCCACTATCTCCCCGCCATGAACACTTGGCAAGGGCCACTCTGAAAAGTGCAGAGTGGCGTATGCCCCGTGGAGCGGGCATGGCAGACTGCTCGCAACAGCGCGCCGCGCGGCCCCCCTTGGGGGCCGATCGCGGGGAAACGGCCGGTGAGAGACTCTTTCCGCGCCTTTTCTCAAGATGAAAAGTGGCGGGATTCAAGCACCGGGACTACTGGGAGGTAAGGGTCGTGAGCGAGCCGCGGTCCGCACCGACCGTCGGCCAGGTCGTCCTCGGCCGCCGACTTCAGGACCTGCGCGAGGGCGCCGGACTCAAGCGCGAAGAGGCCGC
The DNA here is from genome assembly GCF_054724165.1 of Streptomyces sp. BYX5S. Classification (NCBI taxonomy): domain Bacteria; kingdom Bacillati; phylum Actinomycetota; class Actinomycetes; order Kitasatosporales; family Streptomycetaceae; genus Streptomyces; species Streptomyces sp. BYX5S. The sequence goes on from NZ_CM138829.1 coordinate 1,899,223, forward strand.
GAAAGTACTCCGCGTAACCGCCGCGACGATCCGCCGCATGGAGACCGCCGAGGTCTCGCTGCGCATCCCGTACGTCCAGCTGCTGCTGAAGTCGTACGGCGTCGGCGACGACGAGATCGAGTCGTTCGTGCAGCTCGCGGAGGAGGCGAACAGGCCCGGCTGGTGGCAGCGGTACCACGACATCCTGCCCAACTGGTTCAGCATGTACGTGAGCCTGGAGGGCGCCGCCCGCCTCATCAGGTCGTACGACCCGCACTTCGTGCCCGGCCTGCTCCAGACCGAGGACTACGCGCGCGGGGTGCTCGCGTCCGGCGCCATAGGGCGGGCGCTCGCCGAGGACCCCCACGTGGTCGAGCGGCACGTGGCGCTGCGCCTGCGGCGCCAGGCCCTGCTCACCCGCGAGGACGCGCCCCGGCTGTGGGTCGTGATGGACGAGACCGCGCTGCGCCGCCCGGTGGGCGACGCGGACGTGATGCGCGCCCAGATCGACCGGCTGCTCGAAGCGATGGAACTGCCCAACGTGACGCTCCAGGTCGCGGAGTTCGCCGCGGGCCCCCACCCGGGCACGTACGGACCCTTCGTCCTGTTCCGATTTGCCATGTCAGAACTGCCGGACATGGTCTACAGCGAGTACCTGACCGGCGCGGTCTATCTCGACGCGCGCCCCGAGGTGGCGACCCACCTAGAGGTCATGGACCGCATGGCGGCGCATGCCGCGACGGCGCAACGCACAAAGGAGATCCTCCGTGATCTCCGCAAGGAGCTGTGAATGGACTCGATCAAGGACCGGATACGAGGCGTCGACGGAGAGCCGATCTACAACGGCATGCCGGCGCGCGAACTCGGCAGCGAGGGCTGGCACAAGCCGTGGAGCGGCGGCAACGGGGGCAACTGCGTCGAAGCCATGAAGCTGGCCGACGGACGCGTCGCGGTACGCCAGTCCTCCGACCCGGACGGGCCGGCCCTGATCTACACCCTCGGGGAGATCACCGCGTTCATCGAAGGCGCGAAGTCGGGAGCGGCGGACTTCCTGCTGTCGTGACCGGCGGCCTCCCGGGAGGCCGTCAGACGGTCATCGGGCGGTCGTGCGCGCCGATCGGCTCCGGCAGCGTGGTCCGGCCCGTCAGCCAGCGGTCGACCGCCGCGGCCGTGGCCCGGCCCTCGGCGATCGCCCACACCACGAGCGACGCGCCGCGTCCCGCGTCACCCGTGACGAACACGCCCGGCACGTCCGTGGCGAAGCGGGCGTCCCGCGCCAGCCGGCCCCGCCCGTCGAGGCCGAGGCCCAACTGGTCGACGAGGCCGCCGGGTCCGTGCTCCGGCCCGTGGAAGCCGAGCGCGAGCAGGACGAGATCGGCGGGCAGCGTCCGCTCCGTCCCCGGCCGCGGCCGGCGCCCCGCGTCCACCTCGACCACGTGCAGCGCGCGCACCCGGCCCGCCGCGTCGCCGGTGAAACGCAGCGTGGAGGCCGCGAAGAGCCGGGCGTCCGCGTCCGCCGCCGGGGCCGTACGCAGCTCACCCGCCTCCTCGTGCGCGGCGGAGATCCGGTACAGCTTCGGGTACGTGGGCCAGGGCTCGGCGTCCTCGTCGCGCGCCTCGCCCGGCATCCCGTAGATGTCCAACTGGGTCACGGACGCCGCCCCTTCGCGGACCGCCGTGCCCAGGCAGTCGGCGCCGGTGTCGCCGCCGCCGACGATCACCACGTGCCTGCCGGTGGCGCTGAGCGGTGACTGCGCCGTCTGGGCGCCGTGCTGGTGGTCGTACGTGCGGTTGGCCCACGGGAGGTACTCCATCGCCTGCTCGATCCCGGCCAGTTCCCTCCCGGGGACGTCCAGGTCGCGCCAGGCGGTGGCGCCGGTCGCGATCACGACGGCGTCGTAACGGGCCCGCAGCTCCGCCGCGTCGACGTCCCGGCCGATCTCCGTCGACGTGCGGAACCGCACACCCTCCTTGGCCAACTGGTCGAGGCGGCGGTCCAGTTGCGCCTTCTCCATCTTGAACGCCGGGATCCCGTAGCGCAGCAGTCCGCCCGGCCGGTCGTCCCGCTCGTACACGGCCACCGTGTGCCCGGCCCGCGTCAGCTGTTGCGCGGCCGCGAGCCCGGCCGGGCCCGAACCGATCACGGCGACGGTCCGCCCGCTGTGCCGCTCGGGCGGCTGGGCGGTCACGAAGCCCTCGTCCCAGGCCCGGTCGGCGATGGCGACCTCGACGTTCTTGATGGTCACGGCCGGCTGATTGATCGCGAGCACGCAGCCCGCCTCACAGGGGGCGGGGCACAGGCGGCCGGTGAACTCCGGAAAGTTGTTCGTGGCGTGCAGCCGCTCGCTCGCCGCCTGCCAGTCGTCCCGCGCGACCAGCTCGTTCCACTCCGGGATCAGGTTCCCCAGTGGGCAGGCCTCGTGGCAGAACGGGATGCCGCAGTCCATGCAGCGGTCGGCCTGCGCGCCGACGATCGGCAACAGACCGCCGGGGACGTACACCTCGTCCCAGTCGCGGACCCGTTCGCCGACGGGGCGGCGCGGCGCCTCCCGCCGGGGTGTGGTGAGGAAGCCCTTGGGGTCGGCCATGGCCGTCTCCCTGTGCCGTGCGTCGTGGCTCTTTTCGTCACGATACGTCGGCCGGGGCGGGGCTGCGCGGGCTCGGGCCGGGGAGCGCGCCGACCTCAGGTCAGGGAGAGCACGAACAGCGCCGAGGCGACGACTCCGGCCGCGGCCCGTACGTGGTTCCACCGCACCCACTCGACCAGGTACGCGCGCCAGTGCGCGGCGCTGCTCTCGGACTCCTCGGCGCCCGCGAGACCGGCGAGCGCCGCGTTGCGCGGCACGTTCGCGAGGACCGTCACCCCGAAGGAGCCCACCAGGTACAGGGCGCAGCCGAGCAGCAGCTCAAGGGTGCCCGGATCCGGCCAGAGCACGAACGTCACGACCGCGATGACCGCGCACAGCACCGCCGCGCCCAGGAACACGACCATGAACGGCGGCGTGAGAGCGGCGATGTTGATGGAGTTCATCGCGGCGATCCCCTGCGCCGCGGGCAGCGCGCCCAGCCCCCGCATCACGAACGTGGAGAACGCGATGAACACCCCTGAACTCACCGCGCACCAGACCGCCCCCAGCACGACCAGCACGAAATACGGACCCTCGATCATGCGCCCCCCTGTCTGAGGGGATCATGCCGCAGTTTGTCGGTAGTGCACAGTGATTTCGCGATTACGATGAGCGAACGCGTCCGTTTCCGCCCGGAGGCGTCTCCTGCCAGCTCTCCAGCACCTCCGCCACGGTTCCGGCCACCCGCAGCCGCGCCTCCCTCCTGGCCACGCCCGCCATCAGCAACGCGTCGTAGGGCGTGTCCACGTGCCGGACGGCCGCCCGCACCGCGGCCACGACCGCACCCTCCGAGAACGCCCGGCCCGCCGCGCTCCGCCCCACCCGCCCGCTCCCGCGCTCCCCGGCGTGCGCGGCGATCGCCGCCGCCCGGTCCACGGGGCAGCCGGGAAACCGCAGCCGGATCCGCTCCGCGAACTCCGCCACGAACACCGTGTCCCGCGCCGCCCGCCGCACCGCGTCCCGCGCCCGCCGCCGGGCCCTCGCCTCCGCGTCCGCCAGGCAGCGCGCCTCCGCCCGCGCGAGCCCCGCCTCCTCGACGAGCACGCCCTGCCGCTCGTACCGCCCGCGCCGCCGGTGGAAGCGGACGACGACGGCCGAGAGCGCGCTCTCCTCGCGCGCCCTGCGCGTCAGTGCCGTGTCGCCGCGCGGCAGGAACACGAGGTGTCCCAGGTCGGCGCAGTCCAGGCACCGCGGCTGCCCGGCCTCCACGACCAGCAGCCCGAGCGGCCCCCGGCCACAACTCCGGCACCGCTTGCGCTTGACGGACTGGAAGACGACGGGCGGGGCGGTGGCTCTGGTCATACGTCCGTGATGCCCGCCCGCGCGCGGCCTGCATCATGGAGGGCGTGCGACTCGAAGCGATCACCTGGGAACGGCTCGGCGACTCCCTCGCCGAGCGGCTGCTCGACCTGAAGCCGGCCGACGGCGGCCCCTGGACGAAGGTCGCCCTGGACGGGGCGCCCGCCGCGCACCTCGGCGAACTCGCGGCCCTCGTCTCCGAGGCGCTGCGCGCCCGCGGCCGGTCTTCGCTCACGGTCGCCACGGCGGGGTTCCTGCGCCCGGCCTCGCTCCGCTTCGAGTACGGGCACCGCGACGTGGAGGCGTACTACAGCGGCTGGTTCGACACGGGCGCCCTGTGGCGCGAGGTGTTCGGCCCGCTCGAACCGGACGGCACGGGCCGCGTCCTGCCCGATCTGTGGGACCCGGTCGCGGACCGGGCGACGCGCAGCGACTACGTGCACCTCCCGCCCGGCGGCGTGCTGTTGCTGCACGGCCCCTTTCTGCTCCACCACTGGTTCCCCTTCGATCTGACCGTGCACGTGAGCCTGTCGCGGGGCGCGCTGCGGCGCCGTACACCCGAGGCCGAGCAGTGGACGCTCCCGGCCTTCGAGCGCTACGAGTCCGAGACCGACCCGGCCGGGACCGCCGACATCGTCGTCCGCGCGGACGACCCGCGGCATCCGGCGTGGAACGGCTGAGGTGCGGGCCGGGCGCGGCTGAGGCGTCGGCGTGACGCGGCTCAGAGCCAGCCGTTGCGCTTGAACCCCCGGTAGACCACGAAACAGAGCGCGGCTATCACGGACATCATCAGCGGATAGCCGAACCGCCAGTGCAGCTCCGGCATGTTCTCGAAGTTCATGCCGTAGACACCGCAGCCCATCGTCGGCACCGCCACGATCGCGGCCCACGCCGTGATCTTCCGCATGTCCTCGTTCTGCGCGACCGTCACCTGCGCCAAGTGGGCCTGGAGGATCGAGTTGAGCAGTTCGTCGAAGGCCGCTATCTGCTCCGCCGCGCGCAGCAGATGGTCCGACACGTCGCGGAAGTACGCCTGTATCTCCGGCGGCACGGCGGGGTACGGGCGGCTCGACAGCTCCAGTACCGGCCGCGACAGGGGCACCACGGCCCGCTTCAACTCCAGCAGCTCGCGCTTGAGTTGGTAGATCCGGCCGGGGTCGGCCTTCGCGCCGTTCTGCGCGAAGACGTCCGCCTCGACCTCGTCGATGTCCGTCTGGACCTCGTCGATCACCGTCAGATAGTCGTCCACGACGTTGTCCGCGATCGCGTGCAGCACCGCGGCCGGGCCCTTGGCGAGCTGCTCCGGGTCCGCCTCGATCCGCTCGCGCACCGGGCCGAGCGAGCCGTGCCGCCCGTGCCGCACCGTGATCACGAAGTCCTGGCCGAGGAACACCATGATCTCGCCGGTGTTGACCACCTCGCTGGTCGCGGTGAGCTCCGCGTGGTCGACGTAGCAGACCGTCTTCAGCACCGCGAACAGCGTCTGCCCGTACCGCTCGACCTTGGGCCGCTGGTGCGCGTGGACCGCGTCCTCGACGGCCAGCGGGTGCAGGTCGAAGAGCTCGGCGATGTCCGCGAACTCGTCCTCCGACGGCTCGTGCAGACCCAGCCAGACGAAGCCGTCCGCCGCCTTGCGCACCGCGCGCAGGGAGTCGACGAGATCGCTGTCGCCCGACTTGCGCACACCGTCCCGGTACGTCACGCAGTTCACCACCGCGGAGCCCAGCGGGGAACGCGCCGGGTGGCTCAGGTCGACCTTGGGCCTGCGCCGTGCCAGCCGCGCGACCCTGCGCAGGCCGCCCACCTTGCGCAGGTCGCCGACCTTCCGCAGATTGCCCGCCATCGACATGCTCGGCCCCTCCCGTTGGTGCCGTGAAAACGAATTGGTGCCGTGAGAACGACTTGGTGGGCCAGTCTGCCAGCGACCACCGACAACGCGTCCACCCCTGTGGGAACGGAGGCTTCCACTCCGTCGGGCAATGCCTGGTATCCGGTGATTCGGCTGGGATGATCGGTTCATGATGCGATCCGGCGAGCACGCGTACCTCCTCGACAACCGGCAGGCCGAGGCGGGCCAGCGCTTCGACGCCTTCTCCGTCCTCTTCGACCCGACGACGTTCCGGCACATCGAGCGTCTCGGCATCGGTTCCGGCTGGCGCTGCTGGGAAGTCGGGGCCGGGGGCACGTCGGTGGTGTCGTGGCTCGCGCGGAAGGTGGGGCCGACCGGGCGGGTCCTCGCCACCGACATCGACACGTCCTGGCAGACCGCCGCGCCCCGCACGCCCGTCGAGGTGCGCCGGCACGACGTCGGGGTCGACGAGCCGCCCGCGGAGAGCTTCGACCTCGTGCACGCGCGGCTCGTCCTGGTCCATGTGCCGGACCGGGAGCGGGCGTTGGCGTCGATGATCCGCGCGCTGCGCCCCGGCGGCCGGCTCCTCGTCGAGGACGCCGACCCCGCCCTCCAGCCCTTGCTCTGCCCGGACGAGACGGGCCCCGCGCAGGAGTTGGCCAACCGCCTGCGCCACGGCTTCCGTTCCCTCCTCGCGGAGCGCGGCGCCGACCTGTCGTACGGGCGCAAGCTCCCCGGTCTGCTGCGCGCGGCGGGTCTGCGCCAGGTCGAGGCGGACGCCTACTTCCCGCTCGCGTCCCCGGCCTGCACGGCCCTGGAGACGGCCACGGTCGCCCAGATCCGCTCGCGGCTCGTCGAGGCGGGCCTCGCCACGGACGAGGAGATCGACCGGCACCTGGCCAACGTGGCGGAGGGCTCCATGGACCTGGCGACCGCCCCGCTGATCTCGGCGTGGGGGAGGAAGGCCTGACCCGGGACAGGAACGCGGGCTCCACGCGCGCGTGCGGCCGCGCGTGGAGCCCACCTCCCCCGACAGCGCGGGACAGGGCTCAGACCGGGCGTACGCCGCTGAGCGCGCCGTGCGGATCGAGGACGTACTTGCGGCTCGCGCCCTGGTCGAACTCCGCGTAGCCGCGCGGGGCGTCCTCGATGCCGATCACGGTCGCGTTGACGGCCTTCGCGATGTGCACGCGCTCGTGCAGGATCGCCATCATCAGACCCCGGTGGTACCGCATCACCGGGCACTGCCCCGTCGTGAGCCGGTGGCTCTTCGCCCAGCCGAGGCCGAGCCGCACCTTCAGCGTCCCGGTCCGCGCGTCCTGGTCGACGCCGCCGGGGTCGTCGGTGACGTACAGACCCGGGATGCCGAGCGCGCCACCGGCCGCCGTGAGCCCCATCAGCGAGTTGAGGACGGTGGCCGGTGCCTCGGGCGCGTCCGGGCCGTGCGCGCGGGCCTCGAAGCCGACCGCGTCCACGGCCGCGTCCACCTCCGGAACGCCGAGGATCTCCGCGACCTGCTCCTCCACGGTGCCGCGCGTGAGGTCGACCGTCTCGCAGCCGAAACTCCGTGCCTGCGCGAGCCGTTCGGGGTTCAGGTCCCCGACGATCACCACGGCCGCGCCCAGCAGATGCGCCGACGCCGCCGCCGCGAGCCCGACGGGACCGGCCCCGGCCACGTACACCGTCGAACCGACCGTGGTGCCCGCCGTGACCGCGCCGTGGAAGCCGGTCGGGAAGATGTCGGAGAGCATCGTCAGGTCGAGGAGCTTCTCGCGCGCCTGGTCGGCGTCGGGGAAGCGCAGCGCGTTGAAGTCCGCGTACGGGATCATGACGTACTCGGCCTGACCGCCGACCCAGCCGCCCATGTCGACATACCCGTAAGCCGCCCCCGGGCGGGCCGGGTTGACGTTCAGGCAGATGCCGGTCTTGCGTTCCTTGCAGTTGCGGCAGCGCCCGCAGGCGATGTTGAACGGCACGGAGACGATGTCCCCGACGCCCAGGAACTCGACGTCCGGGCCCTTCTCGACGATCTCGCCGGTGATCTCGTGGCCCAGGACGAGGCCCTCGGGCGCCGTGGTGCGGCCGCGCACCATGTGCTGGTCGCTGCCGCAGATGTTCGTGGCGAGCACCTTGAGGATCACGCCGTGTCGACAGACCCGGCCCACGTTCTCCCGGGCCACCCCGGGCCCGTCCTTCAGCTCCAGCGTCGGGTGCTCGATGGTCCTGACCTCCACCGCGCCCGGCTTGAGATATGCGACTGCCCTGTTTCCGCTCATGCCTGATCGCCGTCCCTTCGGCTCCGTGACTCGTCTACGGCGGATGCTCCGGCTGTGCGCACGGGGGAGTCTGCTACCGAAACGGCGTTCTGAGGAGCCCTGCCGTACGGGGGCGTTGAAGCCTCGACGAGCCGTCGAGCCGGCGGCGCCCGAACGGCACAGGCCGTCCAGTGGGAGGAGGGGCGGGGGCCGTCTAGGGTGACGGGCCATGACCACGAACGAACCGCTCGCGGCGGCCCCCGGCTCCTTCGCCGTCCACGTCCCCGACGCGGACCTCGAACCGGAGCCGCTCGACCCCGCCCAGATCGTCTCCGGCGCCCCCGAGGTGACCGGCAAGGTGCTGTGGGAGTCGGCCGACGGCAAGCAGCTGCGCGGCATCTGGCAGATCACGCCCGGCGTGGTCACCGACACCGAGGCCAACGAGCTGTTCGTGGTCGTCAGCGGTCGCGCCACCGTCGCCGTCGAGGGCGGCGCGAGCCTGGAACTCGGCCCCGGCACGGCCGCCGTGCTCCGCGAGGGCGACCGCACGACGTGGACCGTCCACGAGACCCTGCGCAAGGCGTACCACATCACCTTGCCCTGAGCCGCGGACGAACTCCCCGCCCCGCTAGGGCTGGTGGGCCCGCCGCGTGAACAGCGCCAGCGCGCCGAGCGGCAGCAGCAGGCAGGCCGCCACCAGATTCAGCCACGCGTAGCTCGCCGTCGCCACCACCAGGCCCGCCGCCGCGCCGCCGATCCCCGCCGACAGGCTCGTCGTCAGATCGGACAGCCCCTGCGCGGCGGCCCGAGCGGCCTGCGGCACGGAGTCGGTGAGCAGCGCGGAGCCCGCGACGAGCCCCGCCGACCAGCCGAGCCCCAGCAGGAACAGCGCCGCCGCGCTCTGCCCGTGCCGCCCGCCCGCGGTCCCGGCGAGCAGCGCCGCGCACGCGAGGAGGGCCACCGCGAGCCCGATCACCGTGAACCTGCCGAACGCGTCGGCGAGGCGGCCCATCACCGGGGAGAACGCGTACATGCCCGCGATGTGGACGCTGATCACCAGCCCGATCAACTCGATGCCCGCGCCGTGGTGTTCGAGATCGACCGGCGTCATCGACATCACGGACACCATCGCCGTGTGCGACACCGCCACCGTCACGAGCGCGAGCCGGGCGCGCGGCGACTCCGACACGGCCCTGAACCCCGCCCGGACGGAACGCGCGGCGGGCGACTGCTCCTCGGCGGGCGCCAGGGCCCGCGCGGTCAGCAGCGGATCGGGGCGCAGCAGCAGGTGCACCACGACCGCCGATATCAGGAACACCCCGGCCGCCCACACGAAAGGCCCGGCCTCCGCCGGTATGCCGAGCCCGGAGACGCTGCGGCCCGCGGGCGCCGCGATGTTCGGCCCGAGGACGGCGCCGATGGTGGTGGCCCACACGACCGTCGAGATGGCGCGGGCCCGCCGGTCGGGCGCGGCGAGGTCCGCCGCCGCGTACCGCGCCTGAAGGTTGGCGGAGGACGCCGCGCCGAACCCCATCAGGCCGATGAGCAGCAGCGGAAAGTTCTCGATCACCGCGGCGGCGACGGTCACCACGGCCCCGAGCGTTCCGATCAGATACGCCAGCACGAGGCCGGCCCGCCGCCCGCGCGCGTTCATCAGCGCGGCCAGGGGCACGGAGAGGACGGCGGTCCCCGCGACGCTCGCCGTGGACGCGAGGCCGGACAGCGCCTCGTCCCCGCTGACCTTCTTGGCGAGCACGGCGGCCAGCGCGATGCCCGTGGCCGTCCCGAGGCCGCCGAGTATCTGCGAGGCGACGAGCACGCGCTGCGTCCGCCGCTGCAAGCCCTCGTCCGGGGACGGCGCACCGGCCGCCACGCCCCGCACGAGTCCGGCCGCGTGCCCGACCGGCCCGCTGCCGTCGGTGGGCGCGAGCCCCTCGGCCGTCCCGCCGTCCGCGACCGGTGCGCCGTCACCGGCCGAGCCGCCGTCCGGCGCGCGCCCGTCCCGCGCGGACGCGTCCTTCCGACGCCGCAGCCGTCCCTCGTCCGTGCTCAACGCGCGACCCCGCCCCTCTCGACCCCACGGGCTCCCGGGGCCCGCCCCCGTCCGCTCCGCCCCAGGACCGTCTCAGAACAGCGGCTCGGGCAACACCCCTTCGAGGGCGAGCAGCTTCCGCTTCGTCTCCAGACCACCCCCGAAGCCGCCGATCCCGCCGTCCCGCTCCACGACCCGGTGGCACGGCACCACGACCGGCAGCGGATTCGCCCCCATCGCCGCGCCCACGGCCTGCGCGGCCCCCGGCTGCCCGACCCGGCGGGCCAGATCCCCGTACCCGACGACCGCCCCGAACGGCACCCCGGCCGCCAGCTCGCGCAGCACCTCCCGGTTGAACCCGGTGATCAGCGACCAGTCGAGCGGCACGTCGAAGTCGCGGCGCCGCCCCGCGAAGTACTCGGCGAGCTGCCGTATCGCCTCGGCGAGCAGGGGTGAGCCGGGCGCCTCCACGGGCTCGGCCCCGAGCCTGGAGCCGAGCCGGTCGAGCGCCTCGTCACGCACCGCGTCGGTCGCGTGGAAGACCACGTGCACCAGACCGGCGTCCGTCGCGGCCAGCAGGAGCGGGCCGATGTCGCTGCGCACGACGGCCCACACGGCCTGCCGCGCCGCGGCGGGAGTGCTCTCGCTCTGCCCAGTGGCGTTCATGCCGACCACGGTACGGCCGGGCACTGACAACGCCCCCGGCGTCAGCCGCCGAGGGCCGCCCGGACCACGTCGGGCGCGTTGCTGATGATCCCGTCGACGCCGTAGCCGGCGACCCGCTGCGCGTTCGCGGCGTCGTTGACGGTCCAGGTGTACGACTCCAGCCGCTTGCCGTGCGGGCCCTTGAGCGCGTGCACCGCGTCGATGTAGTCCTTCGAGATCGTCGTGTTCGACGGGTTGATCTGGTCGGTGAACTTCGCGTACGCGGGAAGCTCGGACACCGCGGGCGTGCCGAGGAAGCCCGTCTTGATGTCCGGACGCCGCTCGTGCACGGTCCGCACGCTGTCCGCGCTGAAGCTCTGGATGACCAGCCGGTGTTTGACGTCCCAGTGGTCCAGCCAGCCGTCCGCGCGCAGCTGCCGCAGGATCTGGGCCTCGATGCCCGGGTACAGCTCCGGCGCCTTGATCTCCATGAGCAGCTTCTGGTGGTTGCGGTCCACGCGTCGCAGATACTCGTGGAGCGTCGGGATCCGCGCGCCCGTGAACTGGGCGCCCTTCCAGCTGCCGGCGTCCAGCTTGGCGATCTCGGCCGAGGTGAAGTCCGCCACGTTCCACGGCGCGCGGTCGGGGTACACCTGCTCGACGTTGGTGGTGCGCGCCAGCGTGGTGTCGTGGATGACCACGAGGGCGCCGTCCTTGGTGCGCTGCACGTCGTTCTCGACCCAGGTCACCCCCAGGTCATCGGCCTTGTCGACGGCTGCGAGGGTGTTCTCGGGGGCGTAGGCGGAGGCGCCCCGGTGGGCGACCACCACGGTTCTGCCGTGGTCGGCGGCGGCCTGTGCGGGCGTGGGCAGGACCAGGACACCGATGATCACGGAGCCGGCCACTGAGGTCAGTGCGGATGCTGCGCGTGCGTACAAGTCTGCTCCTCAAGCGTCGTGTGATCACGGACGGTATGAGGTTGACAGCTGAGAGCGAACGATAAGTAGGCGCAAGATGGTCACGAGTTGAACGGCGGTGACCGAGTGCAACCGACCCCCGTGTCGAGCACCCGGAATCTTTGCCGGAAAATCGTTCGGGCGTTCTCGCGTGCGCTTTAATCTCGGGAAAACAGGCGGAAGGGCTGCCACATATGCAGGGCACGGTCGACGGCTTCAGTTATGGGCTCGTCACTCCGGTGGTGGCGTATGTCATGGCCTGCCTCGGAGGCGCCCTGGGGCTGCGCTGCACCACCAGGTCCCTGCTCGTCGCCCACACCTGGCGGATGGGCTGGCTCGCGCTGGGCTCCGCGGCGATCGGCTCCGGGATCTGGACCATGCACTTCATCGCGATGATGGGGTTCAGCGTGGAGGGCGCGCCCATCCGCTACGACCCGCTGACCACGTTCGCGAGCCTGGGCGTGGCCATCCTGATGGTCGGCATCGGCGTGTTCATCGTCGGGTACAAGGGCGCGACCGGCACCGCCCTGTTCACCGGGGGCACCATCACGGGCCTGGGCGTGGCATCGATGCACTACCTGGGAATGGCCGGTATGCGTCTTCACGGAACAATCAGCTACAACACGTTCACCGTGGCGGCCTCCGTGGTGATCGCGATGGCGGCCGCGACCGCCGCCCTGTGGGCCGCCGTACAGGTGCGCGGCATCATGTGGAGCATCGGCGCGAGTCTCGTCATGGGGCTCGCCGTCTCCGGCATGCACTACATGGCGATGGCGGGCGTCAGCGTCCACGTGCACACCCATTCCACCGGTTCCCCCGGCGGCGACTCGGCGGCCTCGATCCTCGCGCCCATGCTGATCGGCCCGCTGAGCTTCCTGCTCCTGGCCGGCGTGGTCGTCATGTTCGACCCGATGCTCGTCACGGGCCGCCCCGACTGGCGCGACGCACGGGCCGCCGAGGCCCGGCTCGGCACCCCGGCACCCACCGTCACGCGTCTGCGCCGCCCCCTGGGCCGGCCCGGCCAGCGTTCCCCGCAGGACTCGCGCGCCCCGCAGGACTGGTGACCGAGGAGCCCCTGGGGGCCGGGCGCGACGGCGGTTCGGACCCGGTTGTCAGTGGTGGGTCGTACGGTGGATTCCATGCGGCCCGTATCCAAGATCGAACGCACGGTGGCACCCTTCGAGGTCGTCAGCCCGTACCAGCCCAGCGGTGACCAGCCCGCGGCCATCGCCGAGCTGGAGAAGCGCGTCAGCGGCGGCGAGAAGGACGTCGTCCTGCTCGGCGCGACCGGCACCGGCAAGTCCGCCACCACGGCGTGGATGATCGAGAAGCTCCAGCGCCCCACGCTCGTGATGGCGCCGAACAAGACGCTGGCCGCCCAGCTGGCCAACGAATTCCGCGAGCTGCTGCCGAACAACGCGGTGGAGTACTTCGTCTCGTACTACGACTACTACCAACCCGAGGCGTACGTCCCGCAGTCGGACACCTACATCGAGAAGGACTCCTCGATCAACGAGGAGGTGGAGCGCCTGCGGCACTCCGCGACGAACTCGCTGCTGACCCGCAGGGACGTCGTCGTGGTCGCCTCCGTCTCCTGCATCTACGGCCTCGGTACGCCGCAGGAGTACGTGGACCGCATGGTCCCCCTGAAGGTCGGCGACGAGATCGACCGCGACGAGATGCTGCGCCGCTTCGTCGACATCCAGTACACGCGCAACGACATGGCGTTCCAGCGCGGCACCTTCCGGGTCCGCGGCGACACCATCGAGATCTTCCCCGTCTACGAAGAGCTCGCGGTCCGCATCGAGATGTTCGGCGACGAGATCGAATCGCTCTCCACCCTGCACCCGCTCACCGGCGAGGTCATCAGCGACGACGAGTCGCTGTACATCTTCCCGGCGACCCACTACGTGGCGGGCCCCGAGCGGCTGGAGCGCGCGGCCAACGACATCGAGAAGGAGCTGGAGGAGCGCCTCGCCGAGCTGGAGAAGCAGGGCAAGATGCTGGAGGCCCAGCGCCTTCGGATGCGGACCACGTACGACCTCGAGATGCTCCGCCAGATCGGGTCCTGCTCCGGCGTGGAGAACTACTCGATGCACTTCGACGGCCGCGAGCCCGGCTCCCCGCCGAACACGCTGCTCGACTACTTCCCGGACGACTTCCTGCTCGTCATCGACGAGTCGCACGTCACCGTGCCGCAGATCGGCGCCATGTACGAGGGCGATGCCTCCCGCAAGCGCACCCTCGTGGACCACGGCTTCCGGCTCCCGTCCGCGCTGGACAACCGCCCGCTCAAGTGGGAGGAGTTCCAGGAGCGCATCGGCCAGACCGTCTACCTGTCGGCGACCCCCGGCACCTACGAGCTGTCGCGCGCCGACGGCCACGTCGAGCAGATCATCCGCCCCACCGGCCTCGTCGACCCGGAGGTCGTCGTGAAGCCCACCGAGGGCCAGATCGACGACCTGGTGCACGAGATTCGTACGCGCACCGAGAAGGACGAGCGCGTCCTGGTGACCACGCTCACCAAGAAGATGGCCGAGGACCTCACCGACTACTTCATCGAGCTCGGCATCCAGGTCCGCTACCTGCACAGTGACGTCGACACGCTGCGCCGCGTCGAGCTGCTGCGCGAGCTGCGCGCGGGCGAGTACGACGTCCTCGTCGGCATCAACCTGCTGCGTGAGGGCCTCGACCTGCCCGAGGTCTCCCTGGTCGCGATCCTCGACGCGGACAAGGAGGGCTTCCTGCGCTCCGGCACGTCCCTGATCCAGACGATCGGCCGCGCGGCCCGCAACGTGTCGGGCCAGGTCCACATGTACGCCGACAAGGTCACCCCGGCGATGGAGAAGGCCATCGACGAGACCAACCGCCGCCGCGAGAAGCAGATCGCGTACAACGAGGCGAACGGGATCGACCCGCAGCCGCTGCGCAAGAAGATCAACGACATCGTGGCGTCCATCGCGCGCGAGGACGTCGACACGGAGGCGCTGCTCGGCACCGGGTACCGCAAGGGCGGCAAGGACGGAAAGGGCGCCAAGGCCCCCGTCCCGTCGGCGGGCAAGGCGGGCAAGGCGGACAAGGGCGCGGCCAAGAAGAAGCGCGGCAAGGCGGACGAGGCGGCTCCCACGGACCGCCCGGCGGCCGAGCTCGCCGAGCAGATCGAGGAGATGACCGACCGCATGCGCGCGGCCGCCGCGGACCTCCAGTTCGAGGTCGCGGCACGGCTGCGCGACGAGGTGTCGGAGATGAAGAAGGAACTGCGGCAGATGAAGGAGGCGGGCATCGCCTGACCTGCCACGACGGGCGGGGCGGCGGGGGTGTGTTGCAACACCGCCACAAAACCCCGCCCGCGGTGGCGGCGCTGTCAGTGCCGCCCTCTAGGGTTTGGCCCAACCGCGCATTCGCCGCGGCAACAGGGGACGGTCCGAGAGGGGACAGCGCGTGGGCATCGACTTGACCAAGGGTCAGGCCATCAGCCTGGAGAAGCAGGGCGGAGGCAGCCTCACCGCCGTGAGGATGGGGCTGGGCTGGCAGGCGGCCCCCCGGCGCGGCCTGTTCGGCACCCGCACGCGCGAGGTCGACCTCGACGCGTCGGCGGTGCTCTTCGCCGACAAGCAGCCCGTGGACGTGGTGTTCTTCCGCCACCTCGTCAGCGACGACGGCTCCGTGCGGCACACCGGGGACAACCTGGTGGGCGGCGCGGGACAGGGCGGGGACGACGAATCGATTCTCGTCGACCTGGAGCGCGTCCCGGTCCACATCGACCAGATCGTCTTCACGGTCAACTCCTTCACGGGACAGACCTTCCAGGAGGTGCAGAACGCGTTCTGCCGTCTGGTCGACGAGACGACGGGCCAGGAACTCGCCCGGTACACGCTGGACGGCGGCGGGAAGTACACGGCGCAGATCATGGCGAAGGTGCACCGGGACGGCGCGGGCTGGAAGATGACGGCCCTCGGCGCGGCGGCCCAGGGCCGCACGTTCCAGGACCTGATGCCCTCGATCCTGCCCAGCCTGTAGCGGACCCACGATGGCGGCCGAACTGGTGAGGGGCCAGAACCACCCCCTCACCCAGACCCGTCTGGAGATCCGGGTGTCGGCCGGCCACCCGGTCGTCGCGGGCGCCACGCTCGCCGACGACCGGGGCGCCGTCCGCGGCGCGGACCGGATTGCCCACCCCGGCGCGCCCGCGCTGCCGGGCCTCGACGTCCCGCGCGACGCCGCGGCCGACCACCGCCTCGCCGTCGACCTGGACGCGGTACCGCGCGACGTGCACCGCGTCACCGTGCTGCTCGCGCTGCCCGTGGGCGGCGGCGGGCCCGCCCGGTTCGGCGCGGCGGCGGTTCCGTTCCTCGCCGTCACGGGGCGGGACGGCACGGAGCAGGCCAGCTACACGATCACCGACCTCGACACGGAGTCGGCGGTCGTCGCCCTGGAGCTGTACCGCAGGCAGGGCGCCTGGAAGGTGCGCGCCGTCGGCCAGGGCTACGCGGAGGGTCTCGCCGCGCTCCTCGCCGACCAGGGACTGCCGGACGCGCACGCACTCGCGGGCACCATCCACGACGCCGTGGCCCGGGGCCGCGCGACGACGGCGACGTCGTCGCGCGCGGCCGACGAGACGCACGTGCGCGCCGCGGCGACGGCGGGCCACGCCTCCGGAGCCCTGCCGCCCACGTCCCCGCAGGCGCCCGCCTCCGGGCCTGGCGGACCGGTCGACTACACGCACCCCGGCCGCCGCCCCACCGCGCCGTCCACGCCCGCGCGGCAGCCCGAGGCGCCGGTCGCCGGGGACGCGACGGGGTGGACGCAGGAGGAGCGGCTCTACAACCAGGTGTGGGGCATGTTCGAGGACCTGGCCCGCACCACGGCCGCGTACCGGGGCGCCGTGGAGTTCGCCGACTCCCGCATGGAGCAGGAGCTCGACCAGGCCCTCTCCGACCCGCGCGGCCGTCTCGGCGGGCAGGGCGACGCCGCGCGCGAGGCGGCCCGCGCCAAGCACGGCGCCCTCGTCGACCGCGCGAGGGAAGCGCTGGACCGGGACCTGGCGCAGCTCGCCGCCGAGGCCGAGGTCGTCGAGCCCGCGCTCCCGGCGGCGTACGCGGGCTGGGACAGCCCCTGCTGGCATGCCTACCGCAGCCCTCTGGAGACCCCGATGGCCGTGCGCCTCGGGGAGCTGAGCCTGCCCGAGAGCGAGAGCGCCGGGCTGCGCGTCCCGATGCTCGTCCGGCTGCCGCTGGAGCGCGGGCTGTGGATCGACGCGGGGGCCTCCGCAGCCGACGGCCTCACCGACGCCGACGCGCTGCGCGCGCGTGCCGCCCGGATCGCGGTGGTGCACGCGGCGCGGCTGCTGGCGGCGTACCCGGCGGGCGCGTTCAGCGTGCACGTCGTCGATCCGGCGGGCACGGCGGCGGGAGCGCTCGCCCCGCTCGTGGACGCGGGCGTCCTCGCCGGGCCGCCGGCCAGGGGAGCGGCGGGCGTCGCGGAGACGCTGACCCGGCTGACCGAGCGCGTCGACCTCGTGCAGATGGCGGTGCGGGCGGGCGCGGCCGACGCGCTGCCGCCGGACCTGGACGTCGCCGAGCAGCTCCTGATCGTGCACGACTTCCCGCACGGCTTCGACGACCGGGCCATCACCCGGTTGCGCTACCTGGCGGACGAGGGGCCGCGGGTGGGCGTGCATCTGATGCTCGTGGCCGACCGTGCGGACGCCGCCGAGTACGGGCCGCTGCTGGACCCGCTGTGGCGCTCCCTGCTGCGCCTGACGCCGGTCCCCGACGACCACCTGGCCGATCCGTGGGTGGGGCATGCGTGGACGTACGAGCCGTCGACGGTCCCGCGGGGCAGCGGGATCCTGCGTCAGGTGCTCGCGGAGGTGGCGAAAGCCCGTCGCGAGAGGGGCCTCTGACCTGCGGACTTGGGGACCGCTTTACCTTTCCCTTTACCTTTCATGGGTATATCCAGTACGCTCCTTGACGCGGAGGGGAGTACTCCAACGCGGCGTTCCCGTCAGTACGGACGACAGGCTCGAAAACCTGCGATCCCGGGGCGTCGGCCCGAGTCGCGCTCATGCGCTCGGGTGGAAGAGACCTCCGGCAGCGACGACGCTGATCAGTAGCCGTACGACGCCGGAGGCGCAGTAGTGGACGTATCGATGACTGTGTGGGTGCTGACCGTTCTCGGTCTGTGCGCCCTCATCGCGGTCGACTTCTTCATCGGGCGAAAGCCCCACGACGTATCGATCAAGGAAGCGGGCATCTGGACGATCGTCTGGATCGTGCTCGCCGTGCTGTTCGGCATCGGTGTGATGCTCTGGGGCAGCAGCCAGGCCGGTGGCGAGTTCTTCGCGGGCTTCATCACCGAGAAGTCCCTCAGTGTGGACAACCTCTTCGTCTTCATCCTGATCATGGCGAAGTTCTCGGTCCCCACCCACCTCCAGCAGCGTGTGCTGCTGTTCGGTGTGCTGATCGCCCTCGTGCTGCGCGCGATCTTCATCGCGGCCGGCGCGGCGATCATCTCCAGCTTCTCGTGGGTCTTCTACATCTTCGGCGCCTTCCTCCTGTACACCGCCTGGAAGCTCATCAAGGAGGCCATGGCGGACGAGGAAGAGGAGGAGTTCGAGGAGAACCGCCTCCTGAAGTCGATCGAGAAGAAGTTCGGCGTCGCGGACCAGTACCACGGCACGAAGCTCTTCATCCAGCAGCACGGCAAGAAGGTCATGACGCCGCTTCTGGTCGTCATGCTCGCCATCGGCATGACCGACGTGCTGTTCGCGATGGACTCGATCCCGGCGATCTTCGGCCTGACCCAGGACCCGTACATCGTCTTCACCGCCAACGCGTTCGCGCTGATGGGTCTGCGACAGCTGTACTTCCTCATCGGCGGACTGCTCAAGAAGCTGGTGCACCTCAGCTACGGCCTGTCGGTGATCCTCGGATTCATCGGCGTGAAGCTGATCCTGCACGCGCTGCACGAGTCCGGGGTGCACGTACCGGAGATCTCCATCCCGGTCTCGCTCTCCGTCATCTGCGGCGTGCTGATCATCACGACGATCACCAGCCTCATCGCTTCGAAGAAGCAGGCCGAGCGGGAAGCGGCCGAAGCGGCTCAGAAGGACAGCATCGAGGCCTGACGGCGTCGAGCGTAGGAATTACCAGCACCGGGAGCGGTGCGCGGCCGATTGCCGCGTGCCCCTCCCGGTGCTTCTTTGTGCCCTGAGCGCGTCCCGCCGGGGCGCGGGAGCACGACGGGGGAGGACCCCATGAAGTTCGTCCAGATCATCGACTTCGAGTCCCAGCGGTTCGGCGAGATGCGGGAGCTGCTCGACGACTTCGAGCAGCGGATGAAGGGCACGGAGGGCGGCCCCACGCACCGCATCATGCTCAAGGACCGGGACACCACGGGCCGCTATCTCGCGATCATCGAATTCGAGTCCTACGAGGACGCGATGCGCAGCAACGAACTCCCCGAGGTGGCCGAACTCAACCAGCGGCTGTCGGCCCTGTGCAGCCGCCCGCCGGCCTTCATCAACTGCGACCTCAAGGACATGCGCGAACTCAAGTGACGCCACGCGCGCGGCGCCCCGCCTCCGCCGGGCGCCGCCGCCTCCCCGGCCGCTGAAGTCGCGCCCCCGCCGCGCCACGGGCACCATCGATGAATGATCACCAGAGTCCGGGCGCTGAGCACGCAGTGGACCGTGGTGGTGCCGCTGGTCGCGGTCGTGCTGCTCGCGTTCACCTGGGGGCGTGAGCTGCCGGGTGCCGTGGTCGCCGTCGTCGCGGTGGTGCTCGCGGTCTCCGTCCTCGCGGCCGTGCACCACGCGGAAGTCGTCGCCCACCGGGTCGGTGAACCGTTCGGCTCGCTGGTGCTGGCCGTGGCCGTGACCATCATCGAGGTCGCGCTGATCGTCACCCTCATGGCCGACGGCGGCCCCAAGAGCTCCACCCTCGCCCGCGACACCGTGTTCGCCGCCGTCATGATCACCTGCAACGGCATCGTCGGCGTCAGTCTGCTCGCGGCCGCGCTGCGGCACCGCGTGGCGATCTTCCAGTCCGAGGGCACCGGCGGAGCCCTCGCCACCGTGGCCACCCTCGCGACGCTCTGCCTGGTCCTGCCGACCTTCACCACCAGCAAGCTCGGCCCGGAGTTCTCCACCTCCCAGCTGGTCTTCTCGGCGGTCTCCGCGCTCGTCCTGTACGGGCTCTTCGTCGCGACGCAGACCGTCCGCCACCGCGACTACTTCCTGCCGATCACCAAGCACGGCGAGGTCATCGACGCCGACGACCACGCCGACGTGCCGAGCACCCGCACCGCGCTGCTCAGCCTCGGCCTGCTCGGGCTGGCGCTGGTCGCCGTCGTCGGACTGACCAAGGGCGTCTCGAAGACGATCGAGCAGGGCGTGGAGGCGGCGGGCATGCCGCAGGCCGTGGTCGGCGTGATCATCGCGCTGCTCGTGCTGCTGCCGGAGACCATCGCGGCGCTCCGGGCGGCCCGCAGGGACCGCGTGCAGACCAGCCTCAACCTCGCGCTCGGCTCGGCCATGGCCAGCATCGGCCTCACCGTGCCGGCCGTCGCCATCGCCTCGTACTGGCTGACCGGGCCGCTCGTCCTCGGGCTCGGCGCCACCCACATGGTGTTGCTCGCGCTGACCATGGTGGTCGCGACCCTCACCATCGTTCCGGGCCGCGCCACACCGCTCCAGGGCGGCGTGCACCTGGTGATCCTGGCCGCGTACATCGAACTCGCCGTCACGCCCTGACCGCCCTGCGAACACCCTCTTCGGGCGCCGGCGGCGCCGTGATAGACCCTCAAGGAGCAATCGCTCTTCTACGGAGGTCACCGTGCCGCGCACTCTCGCCAACGCCCCGATCATGGTTCTCAACGGCCCGAACCTGAACCTGCTCGGCAAGCGCCAGCCGGAGATCTACGGCCGCGACACCCTCGCCGACGTCGAGGCGCTCTGCGTGAAGACGGCCACCGCGCTCGGCGCGACCGTGGACTTCCGGCAGTCGAACCACGAGGGCGAGCTCGTCGACTGGATCCACGAGGCCCGCGAGAACCACGTCGGCATCGTCATCAACCCGGCCGCCTACTCGCACACGTCCGTGGCGATCCTGGACGCGCTCAACACCTGTGACGGTATGCCCGTGGTGGAGGTCCACATCTCCAACATCCACCAGCGCGAGGAGTTCCGGCACCACTCCTACGTCTCGTTGCGCGCCGACGGCGTGATCGCCGGCTGCGGCGTGCAGGGCTACGCGTTCGGCGTGGAGCGGGTCGCGGCGCTCGCCGCGCCGGGGGTGGCGCAGGCGTAAAAACGCAGCCTATAGGTGGGCCGAAACGAAACGGCCCACCAAAGAGGTCACCAACCCCGCTCGCGCCACTCCTTGAGGTGGGGGCGCTCGGCGCCCAGCGACGTGTCGCCCCCGTGGCCCGGGTAGACCCACGTCTCGTCCGGCAGCGTGCCGAAGATCTTCGTCTCCACGTCCTCGATGAGGCTCGCGAAGGCCTGCGGGTCCTTCCACGTGTTGCCCACGCCGCCGGGGAACAGGCAGTCACCGGTGAAGACGTGCGGGTGCCCGTGCGGGTCGTCGTAGACCAGCGCGATCGAACCGGGCGTGTGGCCGACCAGGTGGCGGGCCGTGAGCGTGATCCGGCCGAACTCAATGGTGTCCCCGTCGGCGACGGCGACGTCCGTCGGCACCGGGATGCCCTCGGCGTCGTCGCGCCCCGCGTACGTGCGCGCGCCGGTGGCCTCGACGACCTCCTGGAGGGCCTGCCAGTGGTCGCCGTGCCGGTGGGTGGTGACGACGGCCGCGATGCCGTCCTCACCGATGAGGCGCAGCAGCGTGTGCGGCTCGTTCGCGGCGTCGATCAGGAGCTGCTGATCGGTCGCGCGACACCGCAGCAGGTACGCGTTGTTGTCCATCGGGCCGACCGCGACCTTGGAGATCATCAGGTCCTGCAACTCGTGCACGTCCGCCGGGCCGCCGACCTTCACCGCTCCGCTGTACGTCATGGATTCAGCCTATAGCGGGGGCAGGGGCGGAAGGGAGCCCCGGTCCACGGTGAGGGCGCCGCCGTCCCTGCGGCCCGCGAGCCAGCCCAGGAGGTCGGCCTGGCGGCCCTTGACGACGATGCCGAGGGGCGGCAGGGGAGCGCCGTCCTTGATCTCCTCCATGGAGAGCGTCTGCACGGCCCCCGTCGAGATCATCCGGCCGTCGTCCTGCTTGATCAGCAGGGGCGGCAGGCCGGGGTGGTCACGGAACCGCTTCGCGAGGAAGTTGATCTCCCGCTGGGTGAACTCGGGCGAGAGGTCCTCCAGCTCGTAGCCGATCCCGAGGTCCACGTGGTGCAGCTCGACCTCGATCCAGCGCCGGAACGGCACGTTCGAGGCAAGGTCCTTCACGCCGTTGCGCAGCTCCACGGTGCGCGCCCAGTCGGCCTCCTCGGCGCACAGGCGCTGGAAGCGCTCGGCGCTGTCCTGGACGTCGCCGAGCTGCTCGCGCAGTCCGCGCGGGGCGTCCCGCTCGATGTCGGCGTCGCGGGCCGCGGCGCTCGCGTACATGGGGTGGCCTTCGAGGACGTTGACCAGGGCGTCCGCGTTGCGGGCCAGGTGGGCGAGGACATGACCGCGGCTCCAGCCGGGAAGCCGTGACGGCTCGGCCGTGGCGGCGTTGTCCAGGCTGCCGACCGCGCTGAGCAGCCGGTCGGTCGCTTCACGTACGGACGCCAGGTCGCGCGCATGATCACTCATGGCGCAGACGATAGCCGCGCCACACGTTCGGGTGAAGGTGGCCTGCGAAGCGTGTGAATCGAATGTACGTGCTATATGGTCGAGGGCGGCGTCGGGTACGCGGGAAGTTCTGGGTGGGGCGATTTGTTACCAACCATGGAATCCGACCGGCGTTGTCAGTGGCTCCCTCTAGTCTTCGAAGGACAGCTGTCTCAGGGCCGCTCCGTCCCGATCGTGGCGTGCGACCCCTTGAGAGTCAGACCTCGAGAGACGGGGGCCCGCCCCTGTCACTTGTCTCTCCAGAAAGGTGCGGACCGGCGTGGCCGACCGTCTCATCGTCCGTGGCGCGCGCGAGCACAATCTTCGGAATGTCTCGCTCGACCTCCCGCGCGACTCCCTCATCGTCTTCACCGGTCTGTCCGGCTCCGGTAAGTCCTCCCTCGCGTTCGACACGATCTTCGCCGAGGGGCAGCGCCGGTACGTCGAATCGCTGTCCTCGTACGCCCGTCAGTTCCTCGGCCAGATGGACAAGCCCGACGTCGACTTCATCGAGGGCCTCTCCCCGGCCGTCTCGATCGACCAGAAGTCGACCTCGCGCAACCCGCGCTCGACGGTCGGCACCATCACCGAGGTCTACGACTACCTGCGTCTGCTCTTCGCGCGCGTGGGCAAGCCGCACTGTCCCGAGTGCGGCCGACCCATCGCCCGCCAGTCGCCGCAGGCCATCGTCGACAAGGTCCTGGAGCTGCCCGAGGGCAGCCGCTTCCAGGTCCTGTCGCCGCTGGTGCGCGAGCGCAAGGGCGAGTTCGTCGACCTCTTCAGCGACCTCCAGACCAAGGGCTACTCCCGCGCGCGTGTGGACGGGCAGACCATCCAGCTGTCCGAGCCGCCGACGCTGAAGAAGCAGGAGAAGCACACCATCGAGGTGGTCGTCGACCGCCTCACCGTGAAGAGCTCCGCCAAGCGCCGCCTGACCGACTCCGTGGAGACCGCCCTCGGCCTCTCCGGCGGCATGGTCGTGCTCGACTTCGTCGACCTCCCCGAGGACGACCCCGAGCGCGAGCGCATGTACTCGGAGCACCTGTACTGCACGTACGACGACCTGTCCTTCGAGGAGCTGGAGCCGCGCTCCTTCTCCTTCAACTCGCCCTTCGGCGCCTGCCCCGACTGCACCGGCATCGGTACGCGCATGGAGGTCGACCCCGAGCTGATCGTCCCCGACGAGGACAAGTCGCTCGACGAGGGCGCCATCCACCCGTGGTCGCACGGGCACACGAAGGACTACTTCGGCCGACTCATCGGCGCCCTCGCCGACGCGCTCGGCTTCCGTACGGACATCCCCTTCGCGGGGCTTCCGCAGCGCGCCAAGAAGGCGCTCCTGAACGGCCACAAGACGCAGATCGAGGTCCGCTACCGCAACCGGTACGGGCGCGAGCGCCGCTACACGACGCCGTTCGAGGGCGCCGTGCCGTTCGTGAAGCGCCGCCACAGCGAGGCCGAGTCGGA
Organism: Streptomyces sp. BYX5S; assembly: GCF_054724165.1. NCBI lineage: Bacteria > Bacillati > Actinomycetota > Actinomycetes > Kitasatosporales > Streptomycetaceae > Streptomyces > Streptomyces sp. BYX5S. The sequence goes on from NZ_CM138829.1 coordinate 1,923,103, forward strand.
CGCGAGCCGCGAGCGCTTCGAGGGCTACATGCGCGAGGTGCCCTGCCCCACCTGTGAGGGCACGCGACTGAAGCCGCTCATCCTGGCCGTCACGATCATGGGCAAGTCGATCGCCGAGGTCTCGGCCATGTCGATCAGCGACTGCGCCGACTTCCTGGGCGAGCTCAAGCTCAACGCGCGCGACAAGAAGATCGCCGAGCGCGTCATGAAGGAGGTCAACGAGCGGCTGCGCTTCCTCGTCGACGTCGGCCTCGACTACCTGTCGCTGAACCGCGCGGCGGGCACCCTCTCCGGCGGCGAGGCCCAGCGCATCCGGCTCGCCACGCAGATCGGCTCCGGTCTCGTCGGCGTCCTGTACGTGCTCGACGAGCCGTCCATCGGCCTGCACCAGCGCGACAACCACCGGCTCATCGAGACGCTCGTCCGGCTCCGCGACATGGGCAACACGCTCATCGTGGTCGAGCACGACGAGGACACCATCAAGGTCGCCGACTGGATCGTCGACATCGGCCCCGGCGCGGGCGAGCACGGCGGCAAGGTCGTGCACAGCGGTCCGTTGAAGGAGCTGCTGAGCAACGCCGAGTCGATGACCGGGCAGTACCTCGCGGGCAAGAAGGCCATCGAGATGCCCGACGTGCGCCGGCCCGTCGACCCGGGACGCCGCCTCACCGTGCACGGCGCCAAGGAGAACAACCTGCGGGACATCGACGTGTCGTTCCCGCTCGGCGTCCTCACGGCCGTCACCGGTGTCTCAGGATCCGGCAAGTCGACGCTGGTGAACGACATCCTGTACACGCACCTGGCCCGGGAGCTGAACGGGGCGCGCTCCGTTCCCGGCCGGCACACGCGCGTGGACGGCGACGACCTCGTCGACAAGGTCGTGCACGTCGACCAGTCGCCCATCGGCCGGACCCCGCGGTCCAACCCGGCGACGTACACCGGAGTCTTCGACAACGTCCGCAAGCTGTTCGCCGAGACGACCGAGGCGAAGGTCCGCGGCTACCTGCCGGGCCGCTTCTCCTTCAACGTCAAGGGCGGCCGCTGCGAGAACTGCTCCGGTGACGGCACCATCAAGATCGAGATGAACTTCCTGCCGGACGTCTACGTCCCCTGCGAGGTCTGCCACGGCGCCCGCTACAACCGGGAGACGCTGGAGGTCCACTACAAGGGCAAGTCCATCTCCGAGGTCCTGGACATGCCGATCGAGGAGGCGCTGACCTTCTTCGAGGCCGTCCCGGCGATCGCCCGCCACCTGAAGACGCTCAACGACGTGGGGCTCGGCTACGTCCGGCTCGGGCAGCCCGCGCCGACGCTCTCCGGCGGTGAGGCGCAGCGCGTGAAGCTCGCCAGCGAGCTCCAGAAGCGCTCCACGGGCCGCACGGTGTACGTGCTCGACGAGCCGACCACCGGTCTGCACTTCGAGGACATCAGCAAGCTCATCACGGTGCTGTCCGGCCTCGTCGACAAGGGCAACACGGTCATCGTCATCGAGCACAACCTCGACGTCATCAAGACCGCCGACTGGATCGTCGACATGGGTCCCGAGGGCGGCAGCGGCGGCGGGCTCGTCGTCGCCGAGGGCACCCCGGAGGAGGTCGCGGCCGAACCGGCCAGCCACACCGGCAAGTTCCTGCGCGACGTCCTCGGCGCCGACCGGGTCAGCGACGCGGCCGTGCCGGCGGCGCGCACCCGCAAGACGGCGAAGAAGACGGTGGCGGCCACCAAGGCGCCCGCCAAGAAGACGGCCACCGCGAAGACGGCGGCCGCCAAGCCCGCCGCCAAGAAGACGACGGCGGCCAAGTCCACCAAGGCGGCGGCGAAGAAGCCCGCCGCCAAGAAGGCGACGAGCCGGGCCCGCAAGGCCTGAACCGTGCGCGCGTGAACGGGCGGACGCCCGGTGTCCCGTGGGAACCGCCCACGGGACACCGGGCGTTCGCGTGTCCGGGACCCTGCGCCTGCGCCGGGCATTGCCGCGCCCGAGCCGCTACGCGCGGTCGGCGCCCGCCAGTTCGGAGGCGTACGGCGGCTCCGCACCCGCCCGTGAGCACGTGATCGCCGCCGCCCGCGCGGCGAAGCGCAGCAGCCGGGACCAGTCGTCGCCGTCCAGCCCGGCGACCGCGGCGGGGGAGAGGGCGTCCCGGCGCGCAAGCCCGTGCAGCAGCGCGGCGTTGACGGTGTCACCGGCACCGATCGTGTCCACGACGTCGACCCGCTTGCCCGGCACCGTGTACGCGCCCCCGTCCCGTGTGAAGACCGTGAGTCCGTCCCCGCCGCGCGTCACCACCACGGCGGCCGGACCCGCGGCCAGCCACTCCTGAGGTGTGCCGCCGAGCCACTCGGCGTCGTCCTCGGAGAGCTTGAGCAGCGCGGTCGACGCCAGCCAGCTCTTGAAGCGGGCCCGGTAGGCGTCCGCGTCCGGGATCAGACCTGCCCGGATGTTCGGATCGAGAGCGGTGAACACGCCCCGCGCGGCGGCCGACCGCATCAGCTCCTCGTACGCCGTCGCGCCCGGCTCCAGGGCCAGCGAACAGGTGCCGAACGACACCGCGCGCGTACCCGCGGGCAGCGCCTCGGGGACGGCGAAGAGCCGGTCCGCGGTCCCCTCCACGTAGAACGAGTACGCCGCGGAGCCGTCGGCGCCGACGGAGGCCACGGCGAGCGTCGTCGGCTCGTCGCCCCGCTGCACCGGGGACACGTCCACGCCGGCCGCCCGCAACCCGCCGAGCAGCGCCTCGCCGAAGGTGTCCCGCGACACCCGCGAGCAGAACGCCACGGGGGAGCCGAGCCGGCCGAGCGCCACCGCCGTGTTGTACGGGCCGCCGCCGAGCCGGGGGGCGAGGGCGGGCAGCTCCGTGGCCGGGGCATCCGGGGCGCCTCCTGTGTCGCCGCCCGGCTCGCTGCCGGGTCCCACGCCCTGCGGGACGAGGTCGATCAGGGCCTCTCCGGCGACGACGATCACGGTGCTTCCTCTCGGACGGACTGCTGGGCCACGGACTGCCCTGCCACGGACTGCCGGGCCGCGGGCTGGTGGACCCGCGGGCACCGTCGACGCTAGAGCCTCGCGCCGCCCGTGGCACCCACCGGCCACGAACCGGGCACGCCCACCGCGAACCCGGGCACGCCCGACGCCACCGAAACCCCGCGTCACACCGCCGCCCGGCCGGGCCACCCCACCGCGACCCCGTGCCCGCCCCGCCCGGCCTTCCCCTCGCGGCACGCGGCTCTCGGGGACACCGGGCGCCGAAGACGTCGGGCCTTGAGGGCGCCGGGCCCCTGAGGGCCGGGCCCCGAAGGCACAGAGCCCCTGAGGCACCGGGCTCCGAAGGCACAGAGCCCCTGAAGGCCCGGGCCCCTGAAGGCGCCCGGCCCCCCGAAGGCACCGGGCCCCCACAAAGCGCCCGATTCCCCACCGGTATCGTCGGATCCGTCGTCACCCCCGTTCCCCCGCGCGGGCCCCGCCCGGCGCCACCCGTGGAGTCCCCATGTCCGGCTCGTCCTCCCACCTGTCCCGCCGCACCGCCCTGCGCGGAGCGGCCGTCGCGGGGGTGGCGGGCCTCGGCCTCACGGCGTGCTCCACGGAGTCGGGCGGCGCGGACGGCGGCCCCGCCGAGCCGGTCGACCTGGGCAGGGCGGGCGACATCCCGGAGGGCGGGGCGAAGCTCTACAAGGACGAGCGCGTCGTCGTGAGCCGCACGGACAGCGGCGACTACAAGGCGTTCAGCACCGTCTGCACCCACGCGGGCTGCCCGATCGGCATGCTCAAGGGCACCGAACTGACCTGCAACTGCCACGGCAGCAAGTTCGACGCCACGACCGGCAAGGTGCTCCAGGCCCCGGCCACCGAACCGCTGGAGAAGCTGTCGGTGAAGGCCGACGGCGGCAAACTCGTGGTGAGCCCCAAGAAGTAGCCCCAAGAAGTAGCTCCCAGAAGTAGCCCCCGGGAAGGCCCCCGGGGCGGGCACCTCCGGGAACGACGCCGGGGCACTCCCTTGTCACTCCCGAGTCACTCCCAGTCCCACCCGATCCCCACAAGCCCCGCCCTGACCTGCGGCTCCACCACGTGCACCGAGCGGTGCCGGTCGCTGAGCGCCAGCTCGCGCCGGTCGCCGCGCGGACCCGCGCTCGACTGCTGGGCGAAACGGTGGCAACGCACGGGCAGCGCCTCGTCCGCGAACCGGACCTGGAGCGCGTACTGCCCGCCGGCGAAACCGAACCCGCGTACGTACTCGGTGGAGGGACCGGCCGTGCCGTCCTCGAACCCGTACCGGAACAGATGGGTGTCGCCGGCCCGCAGTCGCGCGTCGAAGAGCAGCTCCGCGACGAGGACGCCCGTGCCGTCGTCCCAACGCACCCGGCCCGTACGACAGTTCTCCATGGCGCACACCGCCACATCCGACGGGGTGCAGCCCGGGTCGCCACGGTGGACGGCCATATAGCGGTCCACGCCGTCGCGGTGTGCCCGCACGATCTGCTGCGAGTCCCTGCCGAGGAGCTGCCGCCGGGCCCCGATCCGCACCCGCTCGTGGTGGCCCACGGTGTGCAGCCCGCCGTCCAGCGGGGACTCCAGTTCCGCGAGGAGCCGTTCGGCGGCGCCCGAGGCCTCGACGACGGAACGGTACGAGCGGGCCGCGGGGCGGCGGGGCGCGCCCGCGCCGGGCACGGGGGCGAGGAGGCGGATCAGCGATTCCTCGGGCAGTTCGAGGATCTCCTCCAGCGCGCGCACGGCCCGCATCGACTCGGGACGCTGCGGCCGCCGCGCGCCCTGCTGCCAGTAACTGAGGCTGGTGACCCCGATGTTGACGCCCCGGCGGGCCAGATGGTGCCGCACCCGGTGCAGCGGCAGTCTGCGGGCGGCGATCGCGGCCCGCAGGGCGCTGTGGAACGGGCCGGAGCGCAGCGCCGCCTCCAGGTCCGGGGCCTGCGCCCACTCCGTCTGTCGTTCGCCGAGCCGCATCCGGGCCTCCTGCTGGGGCGCGCTCCGCCCGCGGGCTGTCGCTGTGACACCGGCATTGAAGCGTGTTGACCTGCCCCCGACAAGACTCGTCGCCGAGGCCCCGCGTCCGGCGGCCCACCGCGTCCGACGGGCGCCGGCGACGCCGGACTGTCACACCCCGCCAGTAGGGTGTCTGACATGGCCGACCCCTCCAGCTACCGCCCCAAGCCGGGACAGATCCCCGACTCCCCAGGGGTGTACAGGTTCCGCGACGAGCACCGCCGGGTGATCTACGTCGGGAAGGCGAAGAGCCTGCGCCAGCGCCTGGCGAACTACTTCCAGGACCTGGCGAACCTGCACCCCCGCACGCGCACGATGGTCACCACGGCCGCGTCCGTGGAGTGGACCGTGGTGTCCACGGAGGTCGAGGCGCTGCAGCTGGAGTACTCCTGGATCAAGGAGTACGACCCCCGGTTCAACGTCAAGTACCGCGACGACAAGAGCTATCCGTACCTCGCGGTGACGATGAACGAGGAGTTCCCGCGCGTCCAGGTGATGCGCGGCCAGAAGAAGAAGGGCGTGCGCTACTTCGGCCCCTACACGCACGCGTGGGCGATCCGCGACACCGTGGACCTGCTCCTGCGCGTCTTCCCGGTACGCACATGCTCGAAGGGCGTGTTCAAGAACGCGGAGCGCACCGGCCGGCCCTGCCTGCTCGGCTACATCGGCAAGTGCTCGGCCCCCTGCGTGGGCCGCGTCACCCCGGATGAGCACGGCGAACTGGCCGAGGAGTTCTGCGACTTCATGGCGGGGCGCACGGGGACGTACATCCGGCGCCTGGAGAAGGACATGGCGGCGGCCGCCGACGAGATGGAGTACGAGCGGGCGGCCCGCCTGCGCGACGACATCGAGGCCCTGAGGAAGGCCATGGAGAAAAGCGCGGTCGTCCTCACCGACGCCACCGACGCCGACCTGGTCGCCCTCGCCGAGGACGAGCTGGAGGCGGCCGTCCAGATCTTCCACGTGCGCGGCGGACGCGTGCGCGGCCAGCGCGGCTGGGTCACCGACAAGGTCGAGGCCGTCACCAGCGGCGACCTCGTGGAGCACGCGCTGCAACAGCTCTACGGGGAGGAGACCGGGGACGCCGTCCCCAAGGAGGTCCTCGTCCCCGCGCTGCCCGACCCCCTGGAGCCCGTCCAGGCCTGGCTCACCGAGCGCCGCGGGTCGAACGTGTCGTTGCGCATCCCGCAGCGCGGCGACAAGAAGGCGCTCATGGAGACGGTCCACCGCAACGCGCAGCAGGCGCTCGTCCTGCACAAGACGAAGCGCGCCTCCGACCTCACCACGCGCTCGCGCGCGCTGGAGGAGATCGCCGCCGCCCTCGATCTGGACAGCGCCCCGCTGCGCATCGAGTGCTACGACATCTCGCACCTCCAGGGTGACGACGTCGTGGCCTCCATGGTCGTCTTCGAGGACGGCCTGGCCCGCAAGAGCGAGTACCGGCGCTTCGAGATCAAGGGCTTCGAGGGGCAGGACGACGTCCGGTCCATGCACGAGGTCATCACCCGCCGCTTCAAGCGCTACCTCTCCGCACAGGAGAAGTCGCGCGACTGGTCCGACGAGGAGCCGGAATCGGCCGACGCGGCGGAGGGCGCCGCGGGTGCCGACGGGGCCGGGGGAGCCGAGGCGGCCGGGGAGCCGGTCGTCGAGGAGTCGCGCCTCATGGAGGACGACGGCCGCCCCAAGAAGTTCGCCTACCCGCCGCAGCTCGTGGTGGTCGACGGCGGGCAGCCGCAGGTCGCGGCGGCCCAGCGGGCCCTGGACGAACTGGGCATCGACGACATCGCGGTGTGCGGCCTCGCCAAGCGACTCGAAGAGGTCTGGGTGCCCCATGAGGACGACCCGGTGGTCCTGCCCCGCACCAGTGAAGGGCTCTACCTGCTCCAGCGCGTCCGCGACGAGGCGCACCGCTTCGCCATCACGTACCAGCGCAGCAAGCGGGCCAGGCGCTTCCGGGCGGGCCCGCTGGACGACGTGCAGGGGCTCGGCGACTCGCGCAAGCAGGCCCTGCTCAAGCACTTCGGTTCGGTGAAGCGGCTGCGGGCCGCCACCATCGACCAGATCTGCGAGGTCCCCGGCATAGGCCGCAAGACGGCCGAGGCCATCGTGATCGCCTTCGCGAAGGCCGCGCCTGCGGCTCCGGCGGTGAACACGGCGACCGGAGAGATCATTGAGGACGAGGACGGCACGACGGACGTGCCGACCGGCGGGGACCCCGTCAGCGCGGGGGCCCCGGAGGAACGACGGGGGCAGGAGCCATGAGCGAGCAGGACCACGAGAGCAGCGACACCAGCGGCATGCCACAGGGCTCCGCAGCACACGAACAGCCGCAACCACAGCACGGAGCACAGGTGAGCACGGGCACGGGACCAGGCACAGAAGCAGACTCGGACGCCGGACCGGACACCGGCGCGGGCGCCACGGGCGACGCGGACGCCGCGCCGAGCGCGGGCAAGGCCGTCGAGGCGCCAAGCGCGCCCGGCGTCCCCGACGCCGCCATCCCCGAGCTCGTGATCATCTCCGGGATGTCGGGCGCGGGCCGCTCCACGGCCGCGAAGTGCCTGGAGGACCTCGGCTGGTTCGTCGTCGACAACCTGCCGCCCGCGCTGATCCCCACCATGGTGGAGCTCGGCGCCCGCTCGCAGGGCAACGTGGCGCGGATCGCCGTCGTCGTCGACGTGCGCGGCCGGCGCTTCTTCGACAACCTCCGGGAGTCCCTCGCCGACCTGGAGGCCAAGCACGTCACGCGGCGCATCGTCTTCCTGGAGTCCTCCGACGAGGCCCTGGTGCGCCGTTTCGAGTCGGTGCGCCGCCCGCACCCCCTCCAGGGCGACGGCCGGATCGTCGACGGCATCGACGCCGAGCGCGAACTGCTGCGCGAGCTGAGAGGCGACGCCGACCTGGTCATCGACACCTCCAGCCTCAACGTCCACGAGCTGCGCGCCAAGATGGACGCCCAGTTCGCCGGCGAGGAGGAGCCCGAGCTGCGGGCCACCGTCATGTCCTTCGGCTTCAAGTACGGCCTGCCGGTCGACGCCGATCTCGTCGTCGACATGCGCTTCCTGCCGAACCCGCACTGGGTCCCCGAGCTGCGCCCCTTCACCGGGCTCAACGAAGAGGTGTCGAACTACGTCTTCTCGCAGCCCGGCGCCAAGGAGTTCCTCGACCGCTACACCGAGCTGCTCCAGCTGATCGCGGCCGGCTACCGCCGCGAGGGCAAGCGCTACGTGACGATCGCCGTCGGCTGCACGGGCGGCAAGCACCGCTCCGTCGCGACCTCCGAGAAGCTCGCCGCACGGCTCGCCGCGCAGGGCGTGGAGACCGTGGTCGTCCATCGGGACATGGGACGGGAATGACGGGACGTACGCTGCGGCTCACCAGCAGGATCCGCCGCAGAAGCTCACCGGTGACGCCCGGCAAGGGCGCCACCCCGAAGGTCGTCGCCCTCGGCGGCGGCATGGGTCTGTCGGCGTCCCTCGCCGCGCTGCGCCGCATCACCAACAACCTGACGGCCGTCGTCACGGTCGCCGACGACGGCGGCTCCAGCGGCCGGCTGCGCGACGAGCTGGGCGTGCTGCCGCCCGGCGACCTGCGCAAGGCGCTGGCGGCGCTGTGCGGGGACGACGACTGGGGCCAGACCTGGGCCCGCGTCATCCAGCACCGCTTCCAGTCCAAGGGCGATCTGCACGAGCACGCGGTCGGCAATCTGCTGATCGTCGCCCTGTGGGAGCAGCTCGGCGACCATGTGCAGGCCCTGGACCTGGTCGGCAAGCTGCTCGGCGCGCAGGGCCGCGTGCTGCCCATGTCCGCCGTCCCGCTGGAGCTCCAGGCGCTGGTCAAGGGGCACGATCCGACACGCCCGGACGACGTCGACACGGTGCGCGGCCAGGCCACGGTCGCGCTCACCCGCGGCGAGGTCCAGTCGGTGCACGTGGTGCCGCGCGACCCGCCGGCCGTCCCGGAGGCGGTCGCCGCGGTGCTCGACGCGGACTGGGTGGTGGTGGGCCCCGGCTCCTGGTTCTCCTCCGTGATCCCGCACCTGCTGGTGCCCGAACTGCTCGACGCGCTGGTCGAGACGAAGGCCCGCAAGGTCCTCTCGCTCAACCTCGCGCCGCAACCCGGAGAAACTGAGGGGTTCTCCCCGCAGCGTCATTTGGAAGTTTTGGGACGACACGCCCCTAAACTCGCCCTGGACGTGGTGCTGGCCGACGAGGCCGCCGTGCCCGATCGCGAGTCCCTCACCGACACCGCCAAGGAGCGTTTCGGTGCCGCGGTCGAGCTGGCGCCGGTGGCCAGGCCCGATGGCACACCGAGGCATGATCCGGAGCTGTTGGCCGCCGCGTACGACCGTATTTTTCGGATGCATGGAAGGATCGGCCCATGGCGATGACGGCAGCGGTGAAGGACGAGATCTCCCGGCTCCCCGTCACCCGGACCTGCTGCAGGAAGGCCGAGGTCTCGGCGATCCTGCGGTTCGCGGGCGGCCTTCACCTGGTGAGCGGCCGCATCGTGATCGAGGCGGAGCTGGACACCGCGATGGCCGCACGGCGGCTCAAGCGGGACATTCTCGAAATCTTCGGGCACAGCTCGGAGCTGATTGTGATGGCGCCCGGCGGGCTGCGCCGCGGCTCGCGTTTTGTCGTACGCGTGGTCGCGGGCGGCGACCAGCTGGCCCGCCAGACGGGCCTGGTGGACGGCCGCGGCCGGCCGATCCGGGGCCTGCCCCCGCAGGTGGTCTCGGGGGCCACCTGCGACGCCGAGGCGGCCTGGCGCGGCGCGTTCCTCGCGCACGGCTCGCTCACCGAGCCGGGGCGCTCCAGCTCGCTGGAGGTGACCTGCCCGGGACCCGAGGCGGCGCTCGCCCTGGTCGGCGCCGCCCGCAGACTCCAGATCGCGGGCAAGGCCCGTGAGGTGCGCGGCGTGGACCGCGTGGTCGTTCGGGACGGCGACGCGATCGGCGCCCTGCTCACCCGGATGGGCGCGCACGAGTCGGTGCTGGCCTGGGAGGAGCGCCGGATGCGCCGCGAGGTGCGCGCCACGGCGAACCGCCTCGCGAACTTCGACGACGCGAACCTGCGCCGCTCGGCCCGCGCCGCGGTGGCCGCGGGGGCCCGTGTGCAGCGCGCCCTGGAGATCCTCGCGGACGACGTGCCCGAGCACCTCGCCGCCGCGGGCCGGCTGCGCATGGAGCACAAGCAGGCCTCCCTGGAGGAGCTGGGCGCGCTCGCCGACCCGCCGCTGACCAAGGACGCCGTCGCGGGCCGGATCCGCCGGCTGCTCGCCATGGCGGACAAGCGGGCCCAGGACCTCGGCATCCCCGGCACGGAGTCCAACATCACGGAGGACATGACCGAGGAGATGGCGGACAGCCTCGCGGACAACATGGCGGGCTGACTCCGCACAGCTCCCTCCGACCGTCCCGGCAAGCCGGTGGCGGCGCCCCACTCAGGGCGCCGCCACCGGCTTTTCCGTTGCCGTGAACGGCTGTTGAGGCCCCCTTGACTTGACCATGAACTGTCATGAGTCTGGCGCTTGTTCGCTTCTGCGGCATCGCGCCACAACCGTGGCAGACAACTGCAAGGGGGGCTCATGCGACGAAGCGCGGGACGAAGAGCGGAACGGCCGGCACGAAGAGCGAGATCGATCCTCGCCGTCGGGGCGCTCGTCCTGGGAGTGGGAGGCGCCGCACTGGCGCCCGTCGCCCACGCGGACGACGACCCGGCGAAGAGCGGCAACGGCGCGGACGCCATCAAGGTGTTCCGCGCCGACGTGTCGAAGGAGCAGATACCGCTGCTGCTCCAGGCGGGCCAGGACGGCCACGAACTCAGCGAGCAGGCGCCCGAGAAGGGCACCGCGAAGGTCGAGGTCTACCTCACCGACAAGCAGGCGGACGGCCTGCGCAAGAAGGGCGTCGAACTCACCGAGCACAAGCTGAGCGCCGCGGCCACGGCCCGCGTGAAGGCCGCCGGTGACGGCGTCTTCCGCCCGTACAGCGGCAAGGGCGGCCTCCAGGAGGAGATCGTCCGCACCGGCCAGGAGCACCCGGACCTCACCAAGGTCGTCTCCATCGGCAAGACGGTCCAGGGCAAGGACATCCTCGCCCTCAAGCTCAGCAAGGGCGCCAAGAGGGTCAAGGACGGCGCGAAGCCGTCCGTGCTCTACATGTCGAACCAGCACGCACGCGAGTGGATCACCCCCGAGATGACCCGCCGCCTGATGCACCACTACCTGGACAACTACTCCAAGGACGCGAAGGTCAAGAAGCTCGTCGACTCCACGGAGATGTGGTTCGTCCTCTCCGCCAACCCCGACGGCTACGACTGGACGTTCGACGCGGCGGGCAACCGCCAGTGGCGCAAGAACATGCGCGACATCAACGGCGACGGCAAGTACACCACCGGCGACGGCGTCGACCTCAACCGCAACTTCGCCTACAAGTGGGGCTACGACGACGAGGGTTCGTCACCGCTTCCCGCCAGCCAGACGTACCGCGGCGCGAGCCCGGGATCCGAGCCCGAGACCAAGGCCATCGACGCCTTCCAGAAGCGCATCGGCTTCGAGTACGGCATCAACTACCACTCCGCCGCCGAACTGCTGCTCTACGGAGTGGGCTGGCAGGTCGCCACCCCGACCCCGGACGACGTGATCTACCGGGCGCTCGCCGGGACCCCGGAGAACTCCGCGATACCCGGGTACCACCCGCAGGTGTCGTCCGAGCTGTACACGACGAACGGGGAGGCCGACGGGCACGCCGCCAACGTCAACGGCGTCTCGCTGTTCACCCCCGAGATGAGCACCTGCCAGACCGCGTCGAACTCCGTCCCGAACGACGAGTGGAACGCCGCCGACTGCGCGTCGATCTTCACGTTCCCGGACGACGAGAAGCTCATCCAGACCGAGTTCGCGAAGAACGTTCCCTTCGCGATGTCCGTCGCCGAGACCTCCCTGCACCCGGACCAGCCCGCGTCCGCGGTCGGCCTGGAGGCGCCCGACTTCACCCCGGCGAAGTTCACCACTTCGTACGCGCGCGGTGGCGACCAGGAAGTTTCCGTGATCGCCCGGAAGTCGGTGCGCGACAAGGAGCTGAACTACCGGATCAATGGCGGTCGTTCGCACGATGAGGAATTGCGCGCCTGGAAGGGCGGCGAGACCTACGGAGGCGACGACAATCTGCACTTCGACGCGTATAGGGCGAAGGTCGAGGACGCCGATCCGGGTGACAAGGTAGAGGTGTGGTTCACCGGGCGAACGAAATCCGGAAAACGCACGAGCAGCGAGCACTTCACCTACTCCGTCGCCGCGCGCGACAAGGGCGACACTCTTGTCGTGGCGGAGAACGACGCCGCCGGAGTGCAGACCGGTGCCTATGTGAACGCGCTCAAGGCGGCGGGCCGCTCCCCGGTGGTCTGGAACGTGGCCCGGCAGGGCGCGCCCGACCCGCTCGCGGTCCTCGGCCACTTCGACGCGGTCGTCCACTACACGGGCGCGGACAGGCCGACCCTCGCCACCCAGCTCGCCCTGCGCGACTACCTGAACGAGGGCGGCAAGCTCGTCGAGGCCGGTGAGAAGGCGGGCGGCTCCGTCGACATCGTCGACACCACGACGAACGACTTCAGCCAGTACTACCTCGGCGCCTACTCCCGCACCGCCGCCCCCGTGGCGACCCGCTTCGACGGCTCCGGTGCCCTGGACGGAATCGCCGCGGCCCTCGGCGACGCCCCCGGCAACCCGCTGAACGGCGCGGGCCTGTACGAGGCGACCTCGGCCACGCTGCCGCAGTTCACCAGCGCGGGGGCGGGCCAGTACGACGGCGCGGGCATGGCGGCCGCCGTCCACACGGACGACGCGTACAAGCGCCTGACCCGCACGATCGACCTCACCGGGGTCACCGCGGCGCAGGCACCGGCGCTGCGCACGCAGCTGCTGTGGGACACCGAGCCGGGCTACGACCACGTCATCCTGGAGGCGCGCACCACCGGCGCCGAGGACTGGACGACGCTGCCCGACAAGGACGGACTGACGTCGAACAAGGTGCCCACCGAGTGCGAGGCCGGGTTCTTCGTCCAGGACCACCCGGCGCTGGAGCGGTACCTGACGGTGGACGGCGCCGCCTGCGGCAACACCGGCACCTCCGGCCAGTGGAACAGCCTCACCGGGTCCTCGGACGACTGGAAGACGGTCACGTACGACCTGAGCGCCTACGCCGGCAAGTCCGTCGAGGTCTCCCTCAGTTACGTGTCCGACCCCGGCACCGGCGGCGAGGGCGTGCGCGCGGACAACACCTCCGTCGTCATCGGGGGCCAGGCCACCGAGACGGAGGGCTTCGAGACGTCGCTGGGCGCGTGGAGCGTTCCCGGGCCGCCCGCGGGCAGTCCGCCGGCGGTGAAGGACTGGGCGCTCGCCAAGAACCTGTTCACGACCTACGGCGCGATCAGCACCCCGGACACCGTCCTTCTCGGATTCGGACTGGAACACGTCACCGCGAGCGCGGATCGAAATGCGCTCATCAGAAAGGCCCTGCGCTCAATTAGCGACTGAACGGGGTCTGAATTACCCGCGAAATACACGGCGGCCCGTACGTTACTCATGAGTACGGGCCGTTGTGTCCTCCATGGAGTCGCTCGATGTCACCCCAAGCGCTTATGGGGGGTAGGGTCGGAGGCGGTCGGGGACATCCCAATAAATCTCGCCGGCGTCGATACTCCGGCGTACCAACGAGGAGATCGGTTCGTGACGATCCGCGTAGGCATCAACGGCTTTGGCCGCATCGGTCGTAACTACTTCCGCGCGCTGCTGGAGCAGGGTGCGGACATCGAGATCGTGGCTGTCAACGACCTGGGTGACACCGCGACCACCGCACACCTCCTGAAGTACGACACCATCCTGGGCCGCCTCAAGGCCGAGGTGTCGCACACCGAGGACACCATCACCGTCGACGGTCACACCATCAAGGTGCTGTCCGAGCGCAACCCCGCCGACATCCCGTGGGGCGAGCTGGGCGTCGACATCGTGGTCGAGTCCACGGGCATCTTCACGAAGAAGGCCGACGCCGAGAAGCACATCGCCGGCGGCGCCAAGAAGGTCCTCATCTCGGCTCCGGCCAAGGAAGAGGACATCACCATCGTGATGGGCGTCAACCAGGACCAGTACGACCCGGCGAACCACCACGTCATCTCCAACGCCTCCTGCACCACCAACTGTGTGGCGCCGATGGCCAAGGTTCTCGACGAGAACTTCGGCATCGTCAAGGGCCTGATGACGACGGTGCACGCGTACACCAACGACCAGCGCATCCTGGACTTCCCGCACAGCGACCTGCGCCGCGCCCGCGCCGCCGCGGAGAACATCATCCCGACCACGACGGGCGCCGCCAAGGCCACCGCCCTGGTCCTCCCGCAGCTCAAGGGCAAGCTCGACGGCATCGCGATGCGCGTCCCGGTCCCGACCGGCTCGGCCACCGACCTGGTCGTGGAGCTCCAGCGCGAGACCACCAAGGACGAGATCAACGCCGCGTTCAAGAAGGCCGCCGACGGCGAGCTGAAGGGCTTCCTCTCCTACACCGACGACCCGATCGTGTCGTCCGACATCGTCAGCGACCCGTCCTCCTGCACCTTCGACTCCTCCCTGACCATGGTCCAGGAGGGCAAGACGGTGAAGATCCTCGGCTGGTACGACAACGAGTGGGGCTACTCCAACCGCCTCGTGGACCTGACGGTCTTCGTCGGTGGTCAGCTCTAGAGTTCTAGAGCAGCAAGGCACTCAGATGTGAGCGAAGGGTCCGGACCCGCGCGACGCCGCGCGACAGTCCGGACCCTTCGCACGTCAGCCTCACCGTTCTTTCAAGGAGCCGAGTCATGAAGACCATTGAGGAACTTCTCGCCGAAGGAGTCGACGGGAAGCGGGTGTTCGTCCGCGCCGACCTCAACGTGCCGCTGGCCGACGGCCTCATCACCGACGACGGCCGCATCCGCGCCGTGCTGCCCACCGTCACGGCGCTCGCCGACGCGGGCGCCAAGGTGATCGTCGCCTCCCACCTGGGCCGTCCCAAGGGCGCCCCGGACCCGCAGTTCTCGCTGCTGCCCGCCGCCGAGCGCCTCGGCGAACTCCTCGGCAAGCCCGTCGCCTTCGCCCAGGACACGGTCGGCCCCGCCGCCAACGAGGCCGTGGACGGACTGGAGCCGGGCCAGGTCGCCGTCATCGAGAACCTGCGCTTCAACGCCGGGGAGACCAGCAAGGACGACGCCGAGCGCGGCGACTTCGCCGGGCAGCTCGCCAACCTCGCCGACGTGTACGTGGGCGACGGCTTCGGCGCGGTCCACCGCAAGCACGCCTCCGTGTACGACCTGCCGAAGCGGCTGCCGCACTACGCCGGCTTCCTCATCGCCACCGAGGTCGGCGTCCTGAAGAAGCTCACCGAGGACGTCCGGCGCCCCTACGTGGTCGCGCTCGGCGGCGCCAAGGTCTCCGACAAGCTGGCCGTCATCGACCAGCTGCTCGGCAAGGCCGACCGCCTCCTCATCGGCGGCGGCATGGCGTACACGTTCCTCAAGGCCAAGGGCTACGAGGTCGGCATCTCGCTCCTCCAGGAGGACCAGCTGCCGGCCGTCACCGAGTACATGGAGCGCGCCGAGAAGAACGGCGTGGAGCTCGTGCTCCCGGTCGACGTCCTGGTCTCGCCGGAGTTCCCCGACCTCAAGGGCAAGACCCCGGCCAACCCCACCACCGTCGCCGCGGACGCCATCCCGGCCGACCAGGAGGGCCTGGACATCGGCCCGGAGACCCGCAAGCTGTACGCCGCCAAGCTCGCCGACGCGCAGACCGTGTTCTGGAACGGTCCCATGGGCGTCTTCGAGCACCCCGACTACGCCGAGGGCACCAAGGCGGTCGCCCAGGCCCTCATCGACGCTCCCGGTTTCACCGTGGTGGGCGGCGGAGACTCCGCCGCGGCGGTCCGTACCCTGGGCTTCGACGAGAAGGCATTCGGCCACATCTCGACCGGTGGCGGCGCCTCCCTCGAATACCTCGAGGGCAAGACGCTGCCCGGTCTCGCCGCACTGGAGGACTGACCCCGCATGACTGCTCCCGTACAGGGCCGCACGCCGCTGATGGCGGGCAACTGGAAGATGAACCTCAACCACCTCGAGGCCATCGCGCACGTCCAGAAGCTCGCCTTCGCTCTCGCGGACAAGGACTACGAGGCCGTCGAGGTCGCCGTCCTGCCGCCGTTCACCGACCTGCGCTCCGTGCAGACGCTGGTCGACGGCGACAAGCTCAAGATCAAGTACGGCGCCCAGGACCTCTCGGCGCACGACTCCGGCGCGTACACCGGCGAGATCTCCGGTCCGATGCTCGCCAAGCTGAAGTGCACCTTCGTGGCCATCGGCCACTCGGAGCGCCGCCAGTACCACGACGAGACCGACGAGATCGTCAACGCCAAGGTCAAGGCCGCGTACAAGCACGGCCTCACGCCGATCCTGTGCGTCGGTGAGGAGCTGGACGTCCGCGAGGCGGGCAACCACGTCTCCCACACGCTCGCCCAGGTCGAGGGCGGCCTCAAGGACCTGCCCGCCGAGCAGGCCGAGACCATCGTCATCGCCTACGAGCCCGTGTGGGCCATCGGCACCGGCAAGGTGTGCGGCGCCGACGACGCGCAGGAGGTCTGCGCGGCCGTCCGCGGCAAGCTCGCCGAGCTGTACTCGCAGGACGTCGCCGACAAGATCCGCATCCAGTACGGCGGTTCGGTGAAGTCCGGCAACGTCGCGGAGATCATGGCGAAGCCCGATATCGACGGCGCGCTGATCGGCGGCGCCTCGCTGGACGCCGACGAGTTCGTCAAGATCGTCCGCTTCCACGAGCAGTGACACGAGCAGTGAGTAGGCGCTAGGCGCCATACGTCGTACCCTTGCGGGGCCGGGCGACTGCCGCCCGGCCCCGTCGTCCGAGAAGTTCCGAGGAAGTTGGTCCAGCCGTGGTTATGGGGTTCTCGATCGCCCTGATCGTCTTCAGCCTGCTGCTGATGCTCCTTGTGCTCATGCACAAGGGAAAGGGTGGCGGTCTCTCCGACATGTTCGGTGGCGGCATGCAGTCCTCCGTCGGCGGCTCCTCGGTCGCCGAGCGCAACCTCGACCGGATCACGATCGTGGTGGGTCTGCTGTGGTTCGCGTGCATCGTGGTGCTAGGCATCCTGATGAAGATCAACAACTGATACGCGCACGATCAGCGACTGATCGCCGCTCACAACCGCATACTGCTCACGTAAAGCCCCATGTTCGGTACGCGCTCAACAACGCGGCCTATCATGGGGCTTGCGTCTAGGGAGCGATGTAACTCCAATCACTGGACGCGCGTTGGGCCTTACGTAGACTGAGGCGCTCCGCGGCGAAGCTGACACGCCGACACGCTTCGCGGCACCATCACGCAGGGAGTTACGACCGTGGCAAGTGGCAACGCGATCCGAGGAAGTCGGGTCGGGGCGGGGCCGATGGGTGAGGCCGAGCGCGGCGAGTCCGCGCCACGCCTGCGCATCTCCTTCTGGTGCTCGAACGGGCACGAGACGCAGCCGAGCTTCGCCTCCGACGCGCAGGTGCCGGAGACCTGGGACTGTCCGCGCTGCGGCTTCCCGGCCGGGCAGGACCGGGACAACCCGCCGGACCCGCCGCGTACGGAGCCGTACAAGACGCACCTGGCCTACGTCAGGGAGCGGCGCAGCGACGCGGACGGCGAGGCGATCCTCGCCGAGGCGCTCGCGAAACTGCGGGGCGAGATCTGAGTCGGCGAAAGGGCCGGGCACACGGGAAGGTGCCCGGCCCTTATCCGTACTTTCGGCGCACCGAAAGGCCCGATTCACCCTGATCAATTAGGTTGGGTGGCGGCAGCGGAGCACCGTACGCACGCAGGTACGAGAGAAGGCTGAAGTTCGAGATGAACGCGTCCGACAAGCAGACAGCACTGACCCAGACGCCCGAGTGGCAGGCGCTCGCCAAGCACCGTGAGCAGCTGGGCGACGTACAGCTCCGGGAGCTCTTCGAGGCGGATCCCGCGCGCGGGTCCGGCTGGACGCTGCGGGTCGGTGACCTGCACGTCGACTACTCGAAGCACCTGGTCACCGACGAGACGCTGAGCCTGCTGCGCGAGCTGGCCGCCGCGACGGACGTCTTCGGCCTGCGCGACGCCATGTTCCGCGGCGAGAAGATCAACACGACGGAGGACCGGGCCGTCCTGCACACCGCGCTGCGCGCCCCGGCCGACGCCGTGATCGAGGTCGACGGCGAGAACGTGGTGCCGGGCGTGCACGCCGTGCTCGACAAGATGGCCGCCTTCGCCGACCGGGTCAGGTCGGGGGAGTGGACCGGACACACCGGCAAGCGCATCAGGAACGTCGTCAACATCGGTATCGGCGGCTCCGACCTCGGACCGGCGATGGCGTACGAGGTGCTGCGCTCCTTCACCGACCGCGAGCTGACCGTCCGGTTCGTGTCGAACGTCGACGGAGCCGATCTGCACGAGGCCGTACGGGACCTGGACCCGGCCGAGACGCTGTTCGTCATCGCCTCGAAGACGTTCACCACCATCGAGACGATCACCAACGCGACGTCCGCGCGCAACTGGCTGCTCACCGGGCTGAGGGCCGGTCAGGACGCCGTCGCCAAGCACTTCGTGGCGCTGTCGACGAACGCCGAGAAGGTCTCCGAGTTCGGCATCGACACGGCCAACATGTTCGAGTTCTGGGACTGGGTCGGCGGCCGCTACTCGTACGACTCCGCGATCGGCCTGTCGCTGATGATCGCCATCGGGCCCGCCGCCTTCCGCGAGATGCTCGACGGCTTCCACCTCGTGGACGAGCACTTCCGCACGGCGCCCGCCGAGTCCAACGTGCCGCTGCTGATGGGCCTGTTGGGCATCTGGTACGGCAACTTCCACGACGCCCAGTCGCACGCCGTGCTGCCGTACTCGCACTACCTCTCCAAGTTCACGGCGTACCTCCAGCAGCTCGACATGGAGTCGAACGGGAAGTACGTGCAGCGGAGCGGCGAGGAGGTCGGCTGGCAGACCGGCCCCGTGGTGTGGGGCACGCCGGGCACCAACGGGCAGCACGCCTACTACCAACTCATCCACCAGGGAACGAAGTTGATCCCGGCGGACTTCATCGGCTTCGCCGAGCCCGTCGCCGATCTGCTGCCCGGACTCGTCGCCCAGCACGACCTGCTGATGGCCAACTTCTTCGCGCAGACCCAGGCGTTGGCCTTCGGCAAGACGCCCGACGAGGTGCGCGCCGAGGGGGTGCCCGAGGAGCTGGTGCCGCACAAGACGTTCAAGGGCAACCACCCGACGACCACGATCCTCGCCAAGGACCTCACGCCGTCCGTGCTCGGCCAGTTGGTGGCGCTGTACGAGCACAAGGTGTTCGTCCAGGGCGCGGTGTGGAACATCGACTCCTTCGACCAGTGGGGCGTCGAGCTCGGCAAGGTGCTCGCCAAGCGCGTCGAGCCGGCGCTCACCGAGGGCGCGGACGTGCCGGGACTCGACGAGTCGACCAAGGCGCTCGTCGCCACGTACCGTGCGCTGCGTGGGCGTTCGTGACGAACGCCACCGTGGAACGGCCGGACTCCGCGGCCCCGTGGACGCCGCGTCAGGTCGCTTACGCCGCCGCGACGTTGCGCGGGAAACGATAATCGGGTGCGGCGACGCCGCCCGGCGGGCGAGACTGCCCGTCCGTGACCCAGCCGGGAGGCACCCGTGGACCAGCTCATGTCGGCGCTCGCCGATCCCGAACGACTCAGGCTGTACGCGCGCGTCGTCCTCGGCGACCTGCCGCCCCGCGAGGAGGACTCCCCGGTGGCCCGGCGCCATCTGGGCCGGCTGATGGCCGCGGGCCTCGTCGAGCGCTGCGAGGACGGGTCGCTGCGGGCGGGCCCCGAGGTGTTCCGGCGCCACCGCACGCCCGAGCCCGCCACGGGGGTGCCGCGCCACCTCACCGGGTTCTTCGCGCGCGGCCGGCTCACGGCCATACCGGTGCGGCCGGCCGTGCGCCACGAACTCCTCGTGCACCTCACGGACACCCTCTTCGACGCCGACCGCACCTACAGCGAGCGCGAGGTCAACGCGGCGCTGCGCACGGTCCACGACGACACGGCCGCGCTGCGCCGCTACTGCGTGATCGACGGCTTGCTCGTACGGGAGAAGGACGGAACGGACTACCGGGTGCCGCAGCAGGCGTAGGGGCCCACCTCTTCAAGAGGTGGGCCCCTACGTGTTGTGCCGTACTACGCGCGCGTGGTGGTCACGACACGGCCGGCGGATACAGCTCCGGCGGCAGCTGCGAGGCCGCGGCCGCGTCCAGCAGCCACAGCGTCCGCGAGCGGCCGTACGCGCCCGCCGCCGGGGCCTGGATCTCGCCCGCGCCGGACAGCGCGATCGCCGCGGCCTTCGCCTTGTCCTCGCCCGCCGCCAGCAGCCACACCTCGCGCGCGGCCCGGATCGCCGGGAGCGTGAGCGTGGTGCGGGTGGGCGGGGGCTTGGGGGCGCCGTGCACGCCGACGACCGTGCGCTCCGTCTCGCGGACCGCCGGAAGCTCCGGGAAGAGCGACGCGACGTGCGTGTCCGGGCCGACGCCGAGCATCAGGACGTCGAAGGTCGGCACCGGGCCGTGGTCCTCGGGCCCCGCCGCCTTCGCGAGCTCGGCCGCGTACGCCTCGGCCGCGGCGTCCGCCTCCAGGGAACCGTCCGACGCGGGCATGGGGTGCACGCGCGCGGGGTCCAGCGGCACCGCGTCCAGCAGCGCCTCCTTGGCCTGCGTGTAGTTGCGGTCGGGGTCGCCGTCCGGCAGGAACCGCTCGTCGCCCCACCACAGGTCGAGGCGGCCCCAGTCGATCGCGTCCCGCGCGGGCGCCGCCTTCAGCGCCGCGAGCAGGCCGTTGCCGTTGCGGCCGCCCGTCAGGACGACGGAGGCGGTGCCGCGGGCGGACTGGGCGTCGACGATCTTCGTGATCAGTCGGGCCGCGGCCGCCTGCGCCATCAGCTCCTTGTCCCGGTGGACGACGAGTTGGGGTGCTGCGCTCACGTGTCTTCGCTCACTTCGTCGAGGCATTCTTGGCCGCCCGCTTGGCGGGTGCCTTCTTGGCCGGTGCCTTCTTCGCCGCCGTCTTCTGGGCGGGCGCCGCGCCGGCCGCGGCGGAGGCCGCCTCGGACACCGCGTCCGGCACCGTCTTCTGGTCCTCCGGCTCGCCCAGCCGGTCCACGCCGAACTTCAGCGCGGCGGCGTACGTGTCGTCCGGGTCGAGGCGGCGCAGCTCCTCCGCGATCAGCTCGGACGTCTCGCGGCGCTTGAGCGCGACCGCGCGGTCCGGCTGGCCCTGGATGGAGAGCGTGGCCAGCGTGCCGTCGGCCCGGTCGAGCACGATCGGGCCGCAGGTGGACTCCAGGCGGACGCCGGTCAGACCCGGGCCCGCCGACAGCGACCGCTTCACCGGCACGTCGAGGCGGTCCGCCAGCCACATGGCCAGCAGCTCGCAGCTCGGGTTGAACTCCTCGCCCTCGACCTCGACCGAGGTGACGTCGCAGGTCACCTGGTCGAGCGCGGCGGCGAGCATCGAGCGCCACGGCGTGATGCGGGTCCACGACAGGTCCGTGTCGCCGGGCGCGTAGGACGCCGCGCGGGCCTCCAGCTCGTGGACCGGCTGCTCGGCCGCGTACGTGTCGGTGACGCGGCGCTGGGCGAGCGCGCCCAGCGGGTCGTTCGCGGGGTCCAGCGGGGCGTCCACGGGCCACCAGACGACCGTCGGGGCGTCCGGCAGGAGGAGCGGCAGCACGACCGACTGGGCGTGGTTGACGACCTCGCCGTACAGGCGCAGGACGACGGTCTCGCCGGTGCCCGCCTCGGCGCCCACCCGGACCTCGGCGTCGAGCCGGGACTTGGTGCGGTCGCGGGGCGAGCGGGAGACGCGCTTGATGACGACGAGCGTGCGCGAAGGGTGCTCGCGCGACGCCTCGTTGGCCGCCTTGAGCGCGTCGTAGGCGTTCTCCTCGTCGGTGACGATGACGAGGGTGAGCACCATGCCGACGGCAGGTGTGCCGATGGACCGGCGCCCTTGTACGAGCGCCTTGTTGACCTTGCTGGACGTGGTGTCCGTGAGATCGATCTTCATGGCCGCCGCCAGCTCCGTCCGTCTCGTGCGAGCATGTCGTCCGCCTCGGCGGGCCCCCACGTGCCGGACGGGTACTGCGCGGGCTTGCCGTGCTTGTCCCAGTACTCCTCGATCGGGTCGAGGATGTTCCAGGACAGCTCGACCTCCTCCGTGCGCGGGAAGAGGTTGGCGTCGCCCAGCAGGACGTCCAGGATGAGCCGCTCGTACGCCTCCGGGCTCGACTCCGTGAAGGACTCGCCGTAGGCGAAGTCCATCGAGACGTCCCGGATCTCCATCGAGGTGCCCGGCACCTTGGAGCCGAAGCGGACCGTGATGCCCTCGTCCGGCTGGACGCGGATCACGATCGCGTTCTTGCCCAGCTCCTCCGTCGCCGTGTGGTCGAAGGGGGAGTGCGGGGCGCGCTGGAAGACGACGGCGATCTCGGTGACACGCCGGCCGAGCCGCTTGCCGGTCCGCAGGTAGAAGGGCACGCCCGCCCAACGGCGGTTGTCCACCTCCAGCTTGACGGCCGCGTAGGTGTCGGTCTTCGACTTGGGGTCGATGCCGTCTTCCTGGAGGTAGCCGACGGCCTTCTCGCCGCCCTGCCACCCGGCCGCGTACTGCGCGAACACCGTGTCCTTGCCGATGTCCTTCGGCAGCCGCACGGCGCCCAGCACCTTGGCCTTCTCCGTGACGAGCGCGTCCGCGTCGAAGGAGGCGGGCTCCTCCATCGCGGTCAGCGCCATCAGCTGGAGCAGGTGGTTCTGGATGACGTCGCGCGCGGCGCCGATGCCGTCGTAGTAACCGGCACGGCCGCCGATGCCGATGTCCTCGGCCATCGTGATCTGGATGTGGTCGACGTAGGACCGGTTCCAGATCGGCTCGAACATCTGGTTGGCGAAGCGCAGCGCCAGGATGTTCTGGACGGTCTCCTTGCCGAGGTAGTGGTCGATCCGGAACACCTGGTCCGGGTCGAACACCTCGTGCACGATCGCGTTCAGCTCCTTGGCGGAGGCGAGGTCGTGGCCGAACGGCTTCTCGATGACGGCGCGCCGCCAGGAGCCCTCGGGCGCGTCCGCCAGCTCGTGCTTCTTGAGCTGCTGCACGACCTGGGGGAAGAACTTGGGGGGAACGGAGAGGTAGAACGCGAAGTTGCCGCCCGTGCCCTGCGACTTGTCGAGATCGTTGATCGTGGCCTTGAGCTGCTCGAACGCGTCGTCGTCGTCGAAGTTGCCCTGGACGAAGCGCATCCCCTGGATGAGCTGCTGCCAGACCTCCTCGCGGAACGGCGTGCGCGCGTGCTGCTTGACCGCGTCGTGCACCTCCTGCGCGAAGTCCTCGTCCTGCCACTCGCGGCGGGCGAACCCGATCAGCGAGAAGCCGGGCGGGAGCAGACCCCGGTTCGCGAGGTCATAAACCGCAGGCATCAGCTTCTTACGTGACAAATCGCCCGTAACGCCGAAGATCACCAGACCCGACGGCCCCGCGATGCGCGGGAGCCGTCGGTCGGCGGCGTCACGGAGCGGATTGCCGTTCGCTCCGTGTGCGGTCAAGGGATCAGCCCTCCGAGGGGGCGAGGCGCTTGAGCTCCGCCTCGGTCGACTTCAGCAGGTCGTTCCAGGACGCCTCGAACTTCTCGACGCCCTCGTCCTCCAGCAGCTGCACGACCTCGTCGTACGAGATCCCCAGCTTCTCGACGGCCTCGATCTCCTTGCGGGACTGGTCGTACGTGCCCGCGATCGTGTTCCCGGAGATCTGGCCGTGGTCGGCCGTCGACTCCAGCGTGGCCTCCGGCATGGTGTTCACCGTGCCCGGGGCGACCAGCTCGTCGACGTACAGGGTGTCCTTGTACGCCTTGTCCTTCACGCCGGTCGAGGCCCACAGCGGACGCTGCTTGTTGGCCTGCGCCTTGTCGAGGGCGGCCCAGCGGTCCGAGGAGAAGACCTCCTCGAACGCCTCGTACGCGAGACGGGCGTTGGCGAGAGCGGCCTTGCCGCGCGCCGCCTTGGCGTCGTCCGTGCCGAGCGCGTCGATCCGCTTGTCGATCTCGGTGTCCACGCGGGACACGAAGAAGGAGGCGACCGAGTGGATCTGGGACAGGTCGAGGCCCTTGGCCTTGGCCTTCTCCAGGCCCGCGAGGTAGGCGTCCATGACCTCGCGGTAGCGCTCCAGGGAGAAGATCAGCGTGACGTTGACGCTGATCCCGTTGCCGATCGTCTCGGTGATCGCGGGCAGGCCCGCCTTGGTCGCCGGGATCTTGATCAGCGTGTTCGGCCGGTCCACCAGCCACGCCAGCTGGCGGGCCTCGGCGACCGTCGCCCTGGTGTTGTGCGCCAGGCGCGGGTCGACCTCGATCGACACCCGGCCGTCCTGGCCGCCCGTCGCGTCGAAGACCGGGCGCAGGATGTCGGCGGCGTCGCGGACGTCCGCCGTCGTGATCATGCGGATGGCTTCCTCGACGGTGACCTTGCGGGCGGCGAGGTCGGCGAGCTGCTGGTCGTAGCCGTCGCCCTGCGAGATCGCCTTCTGGAAGATCGACGGGTTGGTGGTGACGCCCACGACGTGCTGCTGGTCGATCAGCTCGGCGAGGTTGCCGGACGTGATCCGCTTGCGCGACAGGTCGTCCAGCCAGATCGCCACGCCTTCCTCGGAGAGGCGCTTGAGTGCGTCTGTCATGGAAATTGCATCTCCTACGTGTCGTGTAGTGGCGTCAGCGCTGAGCCGCGGCGAGAGATTCCT
The DNA here is from genome assembly GCF_054724165.1 of Streptomyces sp. BYX5S. NCBI lineage: Bacteria > Bacillati > Actinomycetota > Actinomycetes > Kitasatosporales > Streptomycetaceae > Streptomyces > Streptomyces sp. BYX5S. Next base: position 1,947,958 of record NZ_CM138829.1, read on the forward strand.
TCGCCTTCGCGGCGACGTTCTCCGCAGTGAAGCCGAACTCCTTGAAGAGGACCTTGCCGTCGGCGGACGCGCCGAAGTGCTCCAGCGAAACGATGCGACCGGCGTCCCCGACGAAGCGGTGCCAGGTCAGACCGATGCCGGCCTCGACCGCGACGCGCGCCTTGACCGACGGCGGCAGGACGCTGTCCCGGTACCCCTGGTCCTGGCCTTCGAACCACTCGACGCACGGCATCGAGACGACGCGGGTGGCGATGCCCTCGGACTCCAGCTGCTCGCGGGCCTCGACGGCCAGGTGCACCTCGGAACCGGTGGCGATCAGGATCAGGTCCGGCGTCTCCTTCGAGGCCTCGGCGAGGACGTAACCGCCCTTGGCCGTGTCCTCGTTCGCCTCGTACGTCGGTACGCCCTGGCGGGTCAGCGACAGGCCGTGCGGGTGCGAGACGCCGTACTCCTTCTTGCCGCGGCGCAGGATCTCGCGCCAGGCGATCGCCGTCTCGTTGGCGTCCGCGGGGCGTACGACGTTGAGGCCGGGGATCGCGCGCAGCGACGCCAGGTGCTCGACCGGCTGGTGGGTCGGGCCGTCCTCACCGAGACCGATGGAGTCGTGCGTCCACACGTAGGTGACGGGCAGCGACATCAGCGCGGAGAGGCGCACGGCGTTGCGCATGTAGTCGGAGAACACCAGGAAGGTGCCGCCGTAGATGCGCGTGTGGCCGTGCAGCGCGATGCCGTTCATCTCCGCGGCCATGGAGTGCTCACGGATGCCGAAGTGCACCGTGCGGCCGTACGGGTCGGCCTCCGGCAGCGGGTTGCCCTTCGGGAGGAAGGACGACGTCTTGTCGATCGTCGTGTTGTTCGAACCCGCGAGGTCGGCGGAGCCGCCCCACAGCTCGGGGATCACACCGCCGAGCGCCTGGAGCACCTTGCCGGACGCGGCGCGGGTGGCGACACCCTTGCCGGTCTCGAAGACGGGGAGCTTCTCCTCCCAGCCCGCGGGCAGCTCGCCCGCCTGGATGCGGTCGAACTCGGCGGCGCGCTCCGCGTTGGCGGTGCGCCACTCCTGAAGCGACTTCTCCCACTCGGCCTTGGCCTGCGCGCCGCGCTCCAGGGCGCCGCGCGTGTGGTTGATGACCTCGTCGGAGACCTCGAAGGTCTTCTCCGGGTCGAAGCCGAGGACGCGCTTGGTGGCGGCCACCTCGTCGTCGCCGAGCGCCGAGCCGTGCGCGGCCTCGGTGTTCTGCGCGTTCGGGGCGGGCCAGGCGATGATCGAGCGCAGCGCGATGAAGGACGGCTTGTCGGTGACGGCCTTCGCGGCCTCGATGGCGTGGAAGATCGCCTCGGGGTCCAGGTCGCCGTCCGCCTTCGGCTCCACGCGCTGGACGTGCCAGCCGTACGCCTCGTAGCGCTTGCAGGTGTCCTCGGAGACCGCGGTCTCGGTGTCGCCCTCGATCGAGATGTGGTTGTCGTCCCACAGCAGGATCAGGTTGCCGAGCTGCTGGTGACCGGCCATCGACGAGGCCTCGGCGGAGATGCCCTCCTGGAGGCAGCCGTCGCCCGCGATCGCGTAGACGTAGTGGTCGAAGGGGCTCTCGCCGGCCGCGGCCCGCGGGTCGAACAGGCCGCGCTCGTAGCGGGCGGCCATGGCCATGCCCACCGCGTTGGCGACACCCTGGCCGAGCGGGCCGGTGGTCGTCTCCACGCCGGTGGTGTGCCCGTACTCCGGGTGGCCCGGCGTCTTGGAGCCCCAGGTGCGGAATGCCTTGAGGTCGTCCAGCTCCAGGCCGAAGCCGGCCAGGTAGAGCTGGATGTAGAGGGTCAGGGAAGAGTGACCGGCGGACAGGACGAAACGGTCCCGCCCGACCCAGTCGGCGTCCGCCGGGTCGTGCCGCATCACCTTCTGGAAGAGGGTGTACGCGGCCGGGGCCAGGCTCATCGCCGTACCGGGATGGCCGTTGCCGACCTTCTGTACGGCGTCGGCGGCCAGGACACGCGCCGTGTCAACGGCCCGCTGGTCCACATCGGTCCACTCGAAGTCTGTGGTGGTCGGCTTGGTGCTCACCCTGGGTCAGGGCTCCTCTCCACATGTCTCATGCCGGTGACGTCCGCCACCGGCCGGTGTCGAGCCTACCTGCGCTGGAACGTGCTTTTTTTCGACTCGTTCCAGACTGCCGGGACTCTGTCGGATCCGCCTCCTGACGGGGATCGGCGCGCTTTCGACACGTGAATACGCAAGCGCTCAGATGGGGGCTCATCCGTGGCCGGAAAAGCTCATCCGGAGCACCCTTCCGGAGGGCGTTACGGCATGCGGGCCAACACGACCCACCCCCACGAAGGGCTGGGTATGGGCAACGTCTAGAGTGGCGTGGTACGCGCGAGCCTTTACCGGGACTTCACATCAAGTGGTCCGCATCGGGGGCTCGCTGGAGTCTCTGTCAGGGGTGTGCGTGACGGCCGTCGAATCCCGTCCAGCGGGAGCGCTGACGAGCAGCAGTCGGGGCCAGCGGCCGTTCGGGGCCCGCGTCAAGGCGTTCGTGGCGCTGACCAAGCCGCGAATCATCGAGCTGCTTCTCATCACCACGGTTCCGGTGATGTTCCTCGCGGAACAGGGCGTTCCCGACCTCTGGCTGGTGCTGATCACCTGCCTCGGCGGTTACCTCTCCGCGGGCGGGGCCAATGCCCTGAACATGTGGTACGACCGCGACATCGACGCCCTCATGGAGCGCACGTCGCAGCGGCCGCTGGTCACGGGCATGGTCAGCCCCAATGAATGCCTGGTCTTCGGCATCTCCCTCGCGGTGATCTCGACGCTGCTGTTCGGCTTCGCCGTGAACTGGCTGTCGGCCTGGCTGTCGCTCGGCGCGCTCCTCTTCTACGTGGTCGTCTACACGATGATCCTGAAGCGGCGCACCGCGCAGAACATCGTCTGGGGCGGCATCGCCGGCTGCCTGCCGGTCCTCATCGGCTGGTCGTCCGTCACGAACTCCATGTCGTGGGCGCCGATCATCCTCTTCGGGGTCATGTTCTTCTGGACGCCGCCGCACTACTGGCCGCTGTCCATGAAGGTGAAGGACGACTACGCGCGCGCGGGTGTCCCGATGCTGCCGGTCCTCGCCTCCAACAAGGTCGTCGCCAAGCAGATCGTCGCCTACAGCTGGGTGATGGTGGCGGTGTCGCTGCTGCTCCAGCCGCTCGGCTACACGGGCTGGTTCTACACGGCGGTCGCGCTGGTCTCCGGCGGGTTCTGGCTGTGGGAGGCGCACGGGCTGCAAAGTCGCGCCAAGGCCGAGGTCACGGGCGCGAAGCTCAAGGAGATGCGGCTGTTCCACTGGTCCATCACCTATGTCTCGCTGCTCTTCGTGGCGATCGCGGTGGACCCGTTCCTGCGCTGACCGGCACGGCAGGTTTCCGATGAAGTGGGGTGCGTGGCCCAGGCCACGCACCCCACTTCTCGATTGTTGGGCTACTCGTCGGTAGCATCCTGTCCATGGCAGAGACTCAAGCGGTGGAGGCGCCCCGTCGGGCGGCCAAGGACGAGCGTCGCGCGGCCAAGCTGGCCAAGGAGATCGGCGCGTTCGCCAAGGCCCACGGCGGCGCCGAGGGACAGCTCGCGTACATCGGCGAGCACGGCACGCGCATCGTGCTCGTCGGCGAGGACGGCGGCTGGGGCGACCTGGTGGCCACCACGTACGAGGTGGCGCAGAAGGCCGTCGACAAGGCGGGCATCACCGTCCACGAGGACTTCGACGGCGACTTCGCGGCCAAGGTCGAGACCGGCCCGTACGAGTGGAAGCGCATGGCGGGCATCCAGCTCGGCGGCTGAACCGCACGTTCGGCGGCCCAGTCGCGCGTGTGTACGGGCGGAGATCGAGCAACACCACGGGCCCGTTCACCCGTTAGGACCGGTAGGAGCAGCACGGTCCACACGCGGGGAGCCCGGATGATCGACACGCCGTCCCTCGTGGATCAGTACTGCCACGGGGTGCTGCGTACGGAGCTGGGCCTCGGCACGTTCGAGGCCCACCTCGGCCGGGGCGAGGGGCCGCCCGCCCCCGGCACCACCTTCTTCGACACCCAGACCGGGTTCGCGGTGCGCCGCTGGTGCCCGCCGCTGCTCGGCCTCGAACCGCACTGCCCGCCCGCCCGCTACCTCGCCAGGCGCCGCGAACTCGGCGTCGTCGAGGCGGGCCGCAGGCTGCTGCGCGGCAGCGGCATCACCACGTACCTCATGGACACCGGGCTCGCCGACGATCTGACCGGGCCCGCCGAGATGGCCTCCGCCGCCCAGTGCGAGGCCCACGAGATCGTCCGCCTCGAACTCCTCGCGGAGCAGGTCGCGGACACCTCCGGAACCGTCGAGTCCTTCCTCGCCAACCTCGCCGAGTCGGTGCACGGCGCGGCCTCCGGCGCCGTCGCCTTCACCTCGGTCGCGGGCGTGCGCCACGGCCTCGCCCTCGCGCCGCAGCCGCCGGGCCCGGGGGAGGTGCGCGGCGCGGCGGGACGGTGGCTGGCCGGGCGGCAGGTCGGCGGGGCGCTGACGGACCCCGTGCTCCTGCGCCACCTGCTGTGGATCGCGGTCGCCTCGGGCCGCCCGCTGCAACTGCGCTGGGGCCACCTCGACCCCACCGACCCCGTGGTCCTCGCCGACTTCGCGCGCGCCACGGCGGGGCTCGGCACGGACGTGGTGCTGCTGCACGGCTACCCGTACCACCGGCACGCCGCGCACCTCGCGGGCGTCTTCCCACACGTCTACGCGGACCTGGGGCCCGCGCTCGCCCGGACGGGGGCGCGGGCGGCGGGGCTGCTCGCGGAGTTCCTGGAGCTGGCGCCCTTCGGCAAGCTGCTGTTCTCGACCGGCGCGCAGGGCCTGCCGGAGCTGCACGTCGTGGGCGCGCGGCTGTTCCGCCAGGCGCTCGGGCGGGTCCTCGGGGAGTGGGTCGCCGACGGCGCCTGGTCGCTGGGCGACGCCCAGCGGGTCGCCACGATGATCGCGTCGGGGACGGCGCGGCGGGTGTACGGGCTCGGCTCGGCCTGAGCCCGTACACGGGGCGTCAGACCGCCGAGAGCTCCTGGCCCGACTGCGCCGGCAGGCCCGGCTCGCGCACCGGACGCTCGCGCAGCGACAGCACCACGCGCAGCACCCCGATCCACACCAGCGCCGAGCCCAGCATGTGCAGGCCGACCAGGATCTCGGGGAGGTCCGTGAAGTACTGGACGTAGCCGATGACGCCCTGCGCCAGCAGGATCAGGAACAGGTCGCGCGTGCGGTGCAGCGGGCCCTTGGGGGCGTCGACCGCCTTCAGCACGAACCACAGGGCGAAGGTCAGCGTCACCACGATCCAGGCCAGGACCGCGTGCGCCTTCGAGACCATCTCCCAGTCGAGCGGCATCCGGTGCACGTCGCTGGAGTCGCCCGCGTGCGGACCCGCGCCGGTCACCACCGTGCCGACGACGATCAGCAGCGCGGCCACCGCGACCAGGGCCCACACCAGCTGCTTGATGGCCTTGCCGACCAGCGGACGCGCCTCCGCGTCGCCCTCGCGGGTGCGCTGCCACATCACGACGGCGACCGTCAGCAGGCCCGTGGTGAGGACGAAGTGGGCCGCCACCGTGTACGGGTTCAGGCCGACGAGGACGACGACGCCGCCGAGCACCGCGTTGCCCATCACGATCCAGAACTGGGCCCAGCCGAGCCGGGTCAGCGTGCGCCGCCACGGCTTCTGCGAGCGGGCGGCGATGATCGCCCAGCCGACCGCCGCGCACAGCACGTACGTGAGCATGCGGTTGCCGAACTCGATGGCTCCGTGGAAGCCCATCTCGGCCGTCGAGGTCAGCGACTCGTCGGTGCACTTGGGCCAGGTCGGGCAGCCGAGGCCCGAGCCGGTCAGGCGCACCGCGCCGCCGGTGCAGACGATGATCACCGTCATCACGACGGCGGACATGGCGGCGCGCTGGACGGTCCGCTGAGCGGGGGTCCAGTGCTCGGCGATGAAGGCGAGCGGGTTGCGCAGCGCCCGCGCGGCGTCGGTGGGGGTCAGCTTTGGCACGCGCCCATCGTAGGCGGCCGCTTGTGCACGGCTTCACGAGGGGGACGTAACTGGGCCAACTGTGACGGGGGTTACGTCACTCGGAGGCCGCCGGGCGTCACTCCCAGCGGAAGAACCGGCCCGCCGCGCCGAGGCCCACGACCGCCCAGACGGCGAGGATGCCCAGGTCGCCCCACGGCATCGCCGCGCCGTGCTGGAGCACGTCCCGCAGGCCGTCGGAGAGCGCCGAGATGGGCAGCAGGCCGAGCACCGACTGCGCGGCGTCGGGGAACTTGTCCAGCGGCACGATGACGCCGCCGCCGACCAGCAGGAGCAGGAACACCAGGTTCGCCGCGGCCAGCGTCGCCTCCGCCTTCAGCGTGCCCGCCATGAGGAGGCCGAGCCCGGAGAACGCCGCGGTGCCGAGCACCAGGAGGAGGAGAACGGCGAACGGGTTCCCCTGCGGGGACCAGCCGAGCGCGAACGCGATGACCGTGAGCAGGACGACCTGGAGGATCTCCGTGACCAGCACCGAGAGCGTCTTCGCCGTCATCAGCGCCCAGCGGGGGAGCGGGGAGGCGGCGAGCCGCTTCAGCACCCCGTAGCGGCGCTCGAAGCCGGTGGCGATGGCCTGGCCGGTGAAGGCCGTGGACATCACGGCGAGCGCGAGGATGCCGGGGGCGAGGAAGTCGACGGCCTCGCCGGAACCCGTGTCGACGATGTCGACGGCCGAGAACAGCACCAGCAGCAGCGTCGGGATGACGACCGTGAGCAGCAGCTGTTCGCCGTTGCGCAGCAGCATCTTCGTCTCGAGCGCGGCCTGCGTCGCGATCATGCGGGGGAGCGGGGCGGCTCCGGGGGCGGGGGCGTACGTACCGGCGCCGCGGTGCCTTTCGGTGGCGCTCATCCGCGCAGCTCCTTGCCGGTCAGTTCGAGGAAGACGTCTTCGAGGGTGTGCCGCTCGACGGAGATCTTGTCCGGCATCACGCCGTGCTGGGCGCACCAGGAGGTGACCGTCGCGAGGAGCTGGGGGTCGATCTTGCCGCTGACGCGGTACGAGCCGGGGGTCAGTTCCGCGGCCGCGGCGTCGGCGGGCAGCGCCTTGAGGAGCGAGGCCACGTCGAGGCCGGGACGGCCGGAGAAGCGGAGCGTGTTCTCGGCGCCGCCCTTGCACAGCTGCTCCGGGGAGCCCTGCGCGATGACCGTGCCGGAGTCGACGATCGCCACGTCGTCGGCGAGCTGCTCCGCCTCGTCCATGTAGTGCGTGGTGAGGATGACGGAGACGCCGTCGGCCCGCAGGTCCCGCACCAGGTCCCAGGTGGCGTGCCGGGCCTGCGGGTCGAGGCCCGCCGTCGGCTCGTCGAGGAAGACCAGCTCGGGGCGGCCGACCACGGCCATGGCGAGCGCGAGCCGCTGCTGCTGGCCGCCCGAGAGGCGCCGGTAGGTGGTGCGGCCGCAGCTGCCCAGGCCCAGGCGCTCGATGAGGGCGTCCACGTCGAGCGGGTGGGCGTGCAGCTTGGCGATGTGGCGGAGCATCTCGTCGGCGCGGGCGCCGGAGTAGACGCCGCCGGACTGGAGCATCACGCCGATGCGGGGGCGCAGCGCGGAGGCCTGCTTCACCGGGTCGAGGCCGAGGACGCGGACGGTGCCGGAGTCGGGCCTGCGGTAGCCCTCACAGGTCTCGACCGTGGTGGTCTTGCCCGCGCCGTTGGGGCCGAGGACGGCGATGATGCCGGGGGCCGCCGTGAGGTCGAGGCCGTCGACCGCGGTCTTGGATCCGTACCGCTTCACCAGACCGGTGATGTGGACGACTGGCTCGGTTCGCATGGTGGGCAAGTCTAAGGATGCGGCGCGGTCCCCGGGCCGCCGGGGCCGCGGCACCGTCACGGCACGGCGGGGCGGTTCACCGGCAGCCACTTCTGCGCGTACGCCACGGCGTCGGCGACCGCGAAGAGGCGGCACTCGGCGCCTCCGACGCGGCCGCGCGGCACCGTGGTGTCGGCCTCGAAGGCGGCGCCCAGCTCGTCGAACCGGTCGCTGTCGATGGCCACCTCGCTCACGCGCTCCCACCCGTCGGGCCCCGGCCGCCCGGCGTCCTCCAAGGTGAAGGGGGTCCGGTACTCGGCGAGGTGGAAGCTCGTGCACGCCTCGTAGCCGGCGCCCAGGAGCAGCACGCGCGCGTGCAGCTCCTCAAGGCGCGCCAGCGGGCTGCGTTCCCCGAGCCGGCAGTCGACGGCGTGCCCGTCGGTGACCTCGGCGGCGCGCGCCCCGAGCGCGGCGAAGGAGGTCTGCGGGTGCGCGCTGCGCCGCGCCCCCGGCCACGTGCGCAGGGTCTCGGGGAGGACGCCGACGCCGAGGGTGGGCGAGGTCGCCGGGTCGTAGGCGGGCATCGTCGCCCTGAGGGGCTCCCACCACTCCTCGGGGACCGGCGGGTTCCGCCAGTGCGCCGGGTCGGTGAGGTCGCCGGTCTGTGTCGGGACGACGAGCGTGCCGTGGGAACCGACCGCGTCGAGGAGGGCGTGGACGACGGTGACGGGGCCGCCGCTCACCCACCCGAGGCTGCTGAGCGAGGTGTGCACGAGCAGGGTGTCGCCCGATCGGACGCCGAGCGAACGGAGGTCCGACGCGAGCGTGTCGCGCGTGACGAGTGGGCCGGTCGGAGGGGGTGTGGGCATGGGTGCGAGTGTCCCCGTGAGGGCCTGCGGGCGCCACAAAATTACGCGTCGGCGCGGCCTCCGGGCCACCCGAATTCTGATCGATCAAAGATCGTTTCCGCAGGTCACGCACCGTGTCTACTTAGGTGTACCTAAGTGATGCACGGCACCGTGGGGCGATCACCACACCGCTTGTCAGGGTCTGAGGAATTACGCAACAATGGCGTTGTGAAAAACGTTGGCGAGGGCCCTGAGGAGCTCACGACCGGAGAGCGGTCCACCCGCAACCGCGTCGCGCGCTCCATCCTGGACCACGGCCCGTCCACCGTCGCCGAGCTGGCCACGCGCCTCGGCCTCACCCAGGCCGCCGTCCGCCGCCACCTCGACGCCCTCGTGGCCGACGACGTCGTGGCGCCCAGGGAGCAGCGCGTCTACGGAGCCCGCACCCGCGGCCGCCCCGCCAAGGCGTTCGCGCTGACCGACTGCGGCCGGGACGCCTTCGACCAGTCCTACGACAAGCTCGCCGCGGAAGCGCTCCGCTGGATCAAGGAGCACGCCGGAGGCGACGAGGCGCTCGTCTCGTTCGCCCGCGCGCTGATCGCCGCGCAGGCCGCTCCGTACCGGGCGGCGATCGAGGCCGCGGCCCCCGAGGAGCGCGCCAAGGCCCTGGCGAAGGCCTTGAGCGCGGACGGGTACGCTGCTACGGCGCGTAGCGCACCGGTCGGTGAGCAGCTCTGCCAGCACCACTGCCCAGTCGCCCACGTCGCCGAGCAGTTCCCGCAACTGTGCGAGGCCGAGACCGAAATGTTCTCGCAGCTGCTGGGCACCCACGTACAGCGACTGGCCACCATCGCCCACGGCGACGGGGTCTGCACGACGTTCATCCCCAAGAACACCCCCAATACGACCACCAACGCATCTGCAAGCACGGCCGGGAGGAACCCCGCATGACTCTCCCCATCGAGGAGACTGCCCACCCTGAGCTCGAGGGCCTGGGCAAGTACGAATACGGCTGGGCGGACTCCGACGAGGCCGGTGCCTCTGCCAAGCGCGGCATCAACGAGGACGTCGTCAAGGACATCTCCTCCAAGAAGTCCGAGCCGGAGTGGATGACCAAGCTGCGTCTCAAGGGTCTGAAGCTGTTCGGCAAGAAGCCCATGCCGAACTGGGGCTCGGACCTGTCGGGCATCGACTTCGACAACATCAAGTACTTCGTGCGCTCCACGGAGAAGCAGGCGGAGTCCTGGGAGGACCTGCCCGAGGACATCAAGAACACGTACGACAAGCTCGGCATCCCCGAGGCGGAGAAGCAGCGCCTCGTCGCCGGTGTCGCGGCCCAGTACGAGTCCGAGGTCGTGTACCACCAGATCCGTGAGGACCTGGAGGAGCAGGGTGTCATCTTCATGGACACCGACACGGCCCTCAAGGAGCACCCGGAGCTCTTCAAGGAGTACTTCGGCACGGTCATCCCGGCCGGCGACAACAAGTTCGCCGCGCTGAACACGGCCGTGTGGTCGGGCGGCTCCTTCATCTACGTGCCGAAGGGCGTGCACGTCGAGATCCCGCTCCAGGCCTACTTCCGTATCAACACGGAGAACATGGGCCAGTTCGAGCGGACGCTGATCATCGTCGACGAGGACGCCTACGTCCACTACGTCGAGGGCTGCACCGCGCCGATCTACAAGTCGGACTCCCTGCACTCCGCGGTGGTCGAGATCATCGTGAAGAAGGGCGCCCGCTGCCGCTACACGACCATCCAGAACTGGTCGAACAACGTCTACAACCTGGTCACCAAGCGCGCCGTCGCCTACGAGGGCGCGACCATGGAGTGGGTCGACGGCAACATCGGCTCCAAGGTGACCATGAAGTACCCGGCCGTCTACCTGATGGGCGAGCACGCCAAGGGCGAGACGCTGTCCATCGCCTTCGCGGGCGAGGGCCAGCACCAGGACGCCGGCGCGAAGATGGTCCACATGGCGCCGAACACGTCGTCCAACATCGTCTCGAAGTCCGTGGCGCGCGGCGGTGGCCGCACTTCCTACCGCGGCCTCATCGAGATCGGCGAGGGCGCCCCCGGCGCCAAGTCGAACGTGCTCTGCGACGCCCTGCTCGTCGACCAGATCTCGCGCTCCGACACGTACCCGTACGTCGACGTCCGCGAGGACGACGTGTCGATGGGTCACGAGGCGACCGTCTCCAAGGTCTCCGAGGACCAGCTCTTCTACCTCATGAGCCGCGGCCTCTCCGAGTTCGAGGCCATGGCGATGATCGTGCGCGGCTTCGTCGAGCCGATCGCCAAGGAGCTGCCCATGGAGTACGCGCTCGAGCTCAACCGGCTGATCGAGCTCCAGATGGAAGGTGCCGTGGGCTGACGCCCTCAACGGCCTTCTCCGTCAAGCCACTTACGTAACGAAAGCGAGCACTACGACAGCCATGGCTGAGGCTCCCACCACCATCCCGGCAGGCTCGACGACCGCGGGCGCCGTCGCGGTCGCCGCCGAGTCGACCGTCGCCACCCGCATGAGCGCGCCCCCCTCGTACGACGTGCAGGACTTCCCCGTCCCGCACGGCCGCGAGGAGGAGTGGCGGTTCACGCCGCTGGAGCGCCTGCGCGGTCTGCACGACGGCACCGCCACCGCGACCGGTGACGGCGTGAAGGTCGATGTCGAGGCCCCCGAGGGCGTCGGCGTCGAGCTCGTCGGCCGCGACGACGCCCGTGTCGGCAAGGCCGGCAAGCCCGTCGACCGGGTCGCCGCGCAGGCGTACTCGGCGTTCGAGAAGGCGTCCGTCGTCTCCGTGCCCAAGGAGACGGTCCTGACCGAGCCGATCCGCATCGCGGTGCACGGCGAGGGCGGCGTCGCCTACGGCCACCAGGTCATCGAGCTGGGCGCCTTCGCCGAGGCCGTCGTCGTCATCGACCACACCGGTGACGCGGTGCTCGCCGCCAACGTCGACTACCTGCTCGGCGACGGCGCGAAGCTGACCGTCGTCTCCGTGCAGGACTGGGACGACAAGGCCGTGCACGTCGCGCAGCACAACGCGCTCGTCGGCCGCGACGCCTCCTTCAAGTCGGTCGTCGTCACCTTCGGCGGCGACGTCGTCCGCCTGCACCCGCGTGTGCAGTACGCGGCCACCGGCGGCGAGGCCGAGCTGTTCGGCCTGTACTTCACCGACGCGGGCCAGCACCAGGAGCACCGCCTCCTGGTCGACCACAACACCCCGCACTGCAAGTCGAACGTCGTCTACAAGGGCGCGCTCCAGGGCGACGACGCGCACGCCGTGTGGATCGGTGACGTCCTCATCGAGGCCGCGGCCGAGGGCACGGACACGTACGAGATGAACCGCAACCTGGTTCTGACCGACGGTGCCCGCGTCGACTCCGTGCCGAACCTGGAGATCGAGACCGGCGAGATCGTCGGCGCCGGCCACGCTTCCGCGACCGGCCGCTTCGACGACGAGCAGCTCTTCTACCTGATGGCCCGCGGCATCCCCGCCGAGGACGCCCGCCGCCTCGTCGTGCGCGGCTTCTTCGCCGAGCTGGTCCAGCAGATCGGTGTCCCGGACATCGAGGAGCGCCTGCTCGAGAAGATCGAGGCCGAGCTGGAGGCCACGGTCTGATGACCACGACCTTCGTACGCGCCTGTGGGCTCAGCGAGCTGGAGACCGACACCCCCAAGCGGGTCGAGGTCGACGGCACGCCCGTGTCCATCGTGCAGACGGAGGGCGAGGTGTTCGCGATCAACGACATCTGCTCGCACGCGAACGTCTCGCTCTCCGAGGGCGAGGTCGAGGACTGCCAGATCGAGTGCTGGCTGCACGGCTCCGCGTTCGACCTGCGCACCGGCAAGCCGTCCGGCCTCCCGGCCACCCGCCCCGTGCCCGTATACCCCGTGAAGATCGAAGGGGACGATGTTCTCGTCTCCCTCACCCAGGAGAACTGAAGTCCCCATGGCAACGCTTGAAATCAAGGACCTGCACGTCACCGTCGAGGCGGACAACGCCACGAAGGAGATCCTCAAGGGCGTCGACCTGACCGTGAAGCAGGGCGAGACCCACGCGATCATGGGTCCGAACGGCTCCGGCAAGTCGACCCTGGCGTACTCCCTCGCGGGGCACCCCAAGTACACGATCACCTCCGGCACCGTCACCCTCGACGGCGAGGACGTCCTGGAGATGTCCGTCGACGAGCGCGCCCGCGCCGGTCTCTTCCTCGCCATGCAGTACCCGGTCGAGGTCCCCGGTGTCTCCGTCTCCAACTTCCTGCGCACCTCGGCCACGGCCGTGCGCGGCGAGGCCCCCAAGCTGCGCACCTGGGTCAAGGAGGTCAAGGAGGCCATGGAGAAGCTCTCCATGGACCCGTCCTTCGCCGAGCGCAACGTGAACGAGGGCTTCTCCGGCGGTGAGAAGAAGCGCCACGAGATCCTCCAGCTGGAGCTCCTCAAGCCGAAGATCGCGATCCTCGACGAGACCGACTCCGGCCTGGACGTCGACGCGCTGCGCATCGTCTCCGAGGGCATCAACCGCGTCCGTGAGAACGGCGAGGTCGGCACCCTCCTGGTGACGCACTACACGCGCATCCTGCGCTACATCAAGCCGGACCACGTCCACGTCTTCGCGGGCGGCCGGATCGTCGAGTCCGGCGGCGCCGAGCTCGCCGACCAGCTCGAGGCCGAGGGCTACGACAAGTACGTGAAGGGTGGCGCATCCGCGTGACACAGCTGCCGGGCCTCCTCGACACCGAGGCGATCCGCAAGGACTTCCCGATCCTCGACCGGGTGCTCCACGACGACAAGAAGCTCGTGTACCTGGACAACGCGGCGACCTCGCAGACGCCGCGCCAGGTCCTCGACGCCATCACGGAGTACTACGAACAGCACAACGCCAACGTCCACCGCGGCGTGCACGTGCTGGCCGAGGAGGCCACGGCGCTGTACGAGGGCGCGCGCGACAAGGTCGCCGCGTTCATCAACGCGCCGAGCCGCGACGAGGTCGTCTTCACGAAGAACGCCTCCGAGTCGCTCAACCTCGTGGCCAACATGCTCGGTTGGGCCGACGAGCCGTACAAGGTCGATCACGAGACCGAGATCGTGATCACGGAGATGGAGCACCACTCCAACATCGTTCCGTGGCAGCTGCTCGCGCAGCGCACCGGCGCGAAGCTGAAGTGGTTCGGTCTGACGGACGACGGCCGTCTCGACCTGAGCAACATCAACGAGATCATCACCGAGAAGACGAAGATCGTCTCCTTCGTGCTCGTGTCGAACATCCTCGGCACCCACAACCCGGTCGAGGCCATCGTGCGCCGCGCCCAGGAAGTCGGCGCCCTGGTCTGCATCGACGCCTCGCAGGCCGCCCCGCACATGCCGGTCGACGTGCAGGCGCTCCAGGCCGACTTCGTGGCCTTCACCGGCCACAAGATGTGCGGCCCGACCGGCATCGGTGTGCTGTGGGGCCGCCAGGAACTCCTGGAGGACCTGCCCCCGTTCCTCGGCGGCGGCGAGATGATCGAGACGGTGTCGATGCACTCGTCGACGTACGCCCCCGCCCCGCACAAGTTCGAGGCCGGTACGCCGCCGATCGCGGAGGCCGTCGCGCTCGGCGCGGCGATCGACTACCTGAACTCGATCGGCATGGAGAACATCCTCCGGCACGAGCAGGCGCTCACCGAGTACGCGGTGAAGCGGCTCCAGGAGGTCCCCGACCTGAAGATCATCGGCCCCACCACGGCCGAGGAGCGCGGCGCGGCGATCTCCTTCACGCTGGGCGACATCCACCCGCACGACGTGGGCCAGGTCCTCGACGAGCAGGGCATCGCCGTCCGGGTCGGACACCACTGCGCGCGGCCCGTGTGCCTGCGGTACGGAATTCCTGCGACCACGCGAGCGTCGTTCTATCTGTACTCCACGCCCGGCGAGATCGATGCTCTGGTCGACGGCCTGGAGCACGTACGGAACTTCTTCGGCTGAGGGGCTGCAGACGTGAAGCTGGATTCGATGTACCAGGAAGTCATCCTGGACCACTACAAGCACCCGCACGGGCGGGGCTTGCGGGATGGCGACGCCGAGGTGCACCACGTCAACCCCACATGCGGTGACGAGATCACGCTGCGTGTGAAGTACGACGGCGAGAAGATCGAGGACGTGTCGTACGAGGGCCAGGGCTGTTCCATCAGCCAGGCCTCGGCCTCCGTCCTCAACGACCTCCTGGTCGGCAAGGAACTGTCCGACGCGCGCAGGATCCAGGAGACCTTCCTGGACCTGATGCAGTCCAAGGGGCAGATCGAGCCGGACGACGCGATGGAGGAGCTCCTGGAGGACGCCGTAGCGTTCGCCGGAGTCTCCAAGTACCCGGCCCGAGTGAAGTGCGCCCTCCTGAGCTGGATGGCGTGGAAGGACGCGACGGCCCAGGCTTTCGCTGAGGAGGCGAAGACCGCATGACCGAGAACGCTGTTGAGATGAAGCCGGCCTCCGAGGAGGAGGTCCGCGAGGCGCTGTACGACGTCGTCGACCCCGAGCTGGGCATCGACGTCGTCAACCTGGGCCTGATCTACGGCATCCACATCGACGACGCGAACATCGCGACGATCGACATGACGCTGACGTCGGCGGCCTGCCCGCTGACCGACGTCATCGAGGACCAGGCGAAGTCCGCGACCGACGGCATCGTCAACGAGCTGCGGATCAACTGGGTCTGGATGCCGCCGTGGGGCCCGGACAAGATCACGGACGACGGTCGCGAGCAGCTGCGGGCGCTGGGCTTCAACGTCTGACGCACGCGCGGCTCCCGGCGGGGCGCGGTCGCGGGGCTCTGCCCCGGGCCCCGCTCCTCGATCGCCGGAGAGGCTCGACGGCGAATGGCCCCGGTGGACTTCGGTCCGCCGGGGCCTTTCGCCGTTCGAGGGGGATTCTCAGGCCGCGTGAAGCGCCCCGTTGTGTACGCCCGTACGCAACGATATGTACACTCGTACACATGGGATACGTGCTGCTGGCCGGCGCCATAGCCGCCGAGGTGGGAGCCACCACCGCCATGAAGTACAGCGAGGGGTTCAGCAGGCTCTGGCCCTCGCTGCTCACCGTCGCCGGCTACGTCGTCGCGTTCGCGCTGCTCGCGCAGACGCTGAAGACCGTGCAGATCGGTACCGCGTACGCGATCTGGGCGGGCACCGGGACCGCGATCATCGCGGCGATCGGCATGCTGTTCATGGGCGAGGGCCTGACGCTCGCCAAGGGCGCGGGCATCGTCCTCGTCATCGGCGGGGTCGTGCTGCTCAATCTGGGCGGGGCGCACTGATGGCGGCGGCGCGGCGCTACGATCCCGAGCGGCGCCAGCGGATCATCGACGCCGCGATCCGGGTCGTCGGGGCGAAGGGCATCGGCGGGCTCAGCCACCGCAGCGTGGCCCGCGAGGCCGACGTGCCGCTGGGCTCGACCACGTACCACTTCAAGACCCTCGACGAGCTGATGGTGGCGGCGCTGCGGCAGGCCAACGAGGGCTTCGCGAAGGTCGTCGCCGCGCACCACGCCATCGAGGACCGGGGCAGCGATCTGCCCGCCGAGCTGGCCGCGGTGCTGGGGGAGTGGCTGGCCGGGGACCGGGAGGGCGTGGAGCTGGAGTACGAGCTGTACCTGGCCGCGCTGCGCCGTCCGGCGCTGCGGCCCGTCGCCGCCGAGTGGTGCGAGGAGCTGGCGGAGGTGGTGGCGCGGCGCACCGATCCCGTCACGGCGCGGGCGCTCGTCGCGCTGATGGACGGCATCTGCCTCCAAGTGCTGCTCACGGGCCGGGAGTTCGACGCCGGGTACGCGCGCGAGATGCTGGGGCGTCTGATCCCCTGAGAATTTCCTGTGCGGCCGTGAACCCTGGGGAGGGCCGCGGGGAACAACGGGTGACACGCTCGACTTCCCGCCGCGGACGGAGACCCGACCCAGTGACCGGACCACCCGATCCCGATGCTTCCGGCCCCGGTGCTTCCGATCCCGATGCATTCGGCCCCGATGGCGACGCGCTCGCCATCGCCAGGTCGCTGGAGCAGCCCGAGCTCTTCGCCCGGCTCTACGACCGGTACGCGCCCGACATCCACCGCTACGCGGCCCGCCGCCTCGGCGCGGACGCGGCCGACGACATCACCGCCGAGACCTTCCTGACGGCGTTCCGGGTGCGCGGCCGGTACGACACCACGCGGCCCAGCGCCCGGCCGTGGCTGTACGGCATCACCGCGCACCTCATCGGCAAGCAGCGGCGCAAGGAACTGCGCGGGCTGCGGGCCCTGGCACGTACCGGGCACGACCCGGTCGCGGCCGGCTGGGTCGAGGACACCGCGGACCGGATCGCGGCCCGCGCCCCGCTCGCCGACGCCCTCGCGTCGCTGTCCGCCGCGGACCGGCACGTGCTGCTGCTCGTGGCCTGGGCCGATCTGACGTACCAGGAGGTCGCCGAGGCGCTCGGCATACCGGTCGGGACGGTCAGGTCCCGGCTGAACAGGGCGCGCCGGAAAGTGCGGGCCGCGCTGGGGGCGGCCCCATTGTTCATGGGCGAGATGGCGGAGGCGGAGGTGGTCGGGCCGTGAGCGGGAACTACGGGAGCTACGCGAACCAAGACACGGACGAGTTGCGGGACGTACGGAACTTCCGTGCCGGGGCGCCCGCGCCCGACGCCGGGCGGCTCGCCGAGGGGCGATCCCGGCTCACCGACGCGGCCCGGGCGGGCCGGGTCCGCCGGATCAGGGACGACTGGAGGATTGCCGCGATGGGGGCCGCCGCCGCGATCTCCGCGGTCACCGTGCTCGCTACCGGCCTCGGCGGAGGCGGTCAGGACACCGCGGACCGGGCGACGCCCGCCACGACCGCGCCTGCCCCCACCGGAACCGTGTCTGGCACACCGGCCGAGGTCCTCCGGCGGGCCGCGGACGCCGTCGAGAAGAACCCCGCGGTCCCCGAACCGCGCGACAACCAGTGGATCTACGAGAAGGGCATCTTCGACGGCGGCGGAAGCTGGCCGCGGAGCTCGGATCAGCCGACGCAGAAGCCGAAGCCGAACGAGTCCTGGACGAAGTACGCAGACCTTCGCTTCGAGAACGGCAAGGAGGGCGACGACCGCTCGCGGCGTGAACAGTTCCGCTTCCTGAAGTCACTCCCGGACGATCCGGCCGCTCTCCTGGAGAAGGCCCGCGCCTTTTACCCGGACGACCCCAAGGCCGACCCCGAGCCCAGGGTGCAGCACGACTTCGGCGCCGTGAGGGTACTGCTCACCGCCGACCCGATGCCGCCCGAGGCGCTGGCCAAGCTGTACAGGGCCCTTGCGGCGATGCCCGGCGTGCAGGTCGACCACCGCCTCGTACGAGACCTGGCGGGCCGGGAGGCCATCGTCGTCGGGCTCGACGAGAGCGGCAAGGCGCTGCACCGCAACGAGATCCTGATCGACCCGCACACGTATGAGGTCCTCGGCAGTCGCTGGGTCGTCATCAAGGACTACGACGAAAAGTTCCCCGGAGGCAACACGCCTGACCAACCCTGGAAGACGGGCGACATCGTCTACCAGAGCGCGGAGCTGGCCTCCGGCGTCGTCGACCACCAGGGGGACCGCCCCTGACGTGCGGCGGCGGGGGCGGCGCCCGGCAGCTGAGACGCCGCCCCCGTTGGTTCGCTCGAACGGGGGCCCGCCGATTAAGTTGGGCCCATGACCGACACGACCACCACTGCTCCCCGTTCCACCGGCGCCGTCGCCGCCGGCCTCGCCACCGTCACGACCGACGGCACCGTTCTCGACACCTGGTTCCCGGCCCCCGAGCTGGTCGCCGAGCCCGGCCCGGCCGGGAGCGAACGGCTCTCCGCCGAGAAGGCCGTCGAACTGCTCGGCGAGGGCGCCGCGAAGGCCATCGGTCCCGATGCCCGCCGAGGCGTGGAGACGGTGGCCGTACGGACGGTCATCGCGTCCCTCGACGACAAGCCGCTCGACGCGCACGACGTGTACCTGCGTCTGCACCTGCTCTCGCACCGCCTGGTCAAGCCGCACGGCCTGAACCTGGACGGCCAGTTCGGCTTCCTCGCCAACGTCGCCTGGACCTCGCTCGGCCCGGTCGCCGTCGACAACCTGGAGACGGCCCGCCTGAACGCCCGCGCCGAGGGCCTGCACCTGGCCGTCACCTCGGTCGACAAGTTCCCGCGCATGACGGACTACGTCGTCCCCAAGGGCGTGCGCATCGCCGACGCCGACCGCGTCCGCCTCGGCGCGCACCTGGCCGAGGGCACCACGGTCATGCACGAGGGCTTCGTGAACTTCAACGCCGGCACGCTCGGCACGTCGATGGTCGAGGGCCGTATCTCCGCGGGCGTCGTCGTCGGCGACGGCTCCGACATCGGCGGCGGCGCCTCCACCATGGGCACCCTGTCCGGCGGCGGCAACGTCCGCATCGTCATCGGCGAGCGCTGCCTCGTCGGCGCCGAGGCGGGCGTCGGCATCGCGCTCGGCGACGAGTGCGTGGTCGAGGCCGGCCTCTACGTCACGGCGGGCACCCGCGTCACGATGCCCGACGGCCAGGTCGTCAAGGCCCGCGACCTCTCCGGCGCCTCCAACATCCTCTTCCGCCGCAACTCGGTCACCGGCACGGTCGAGGCCCGCCCCAACAACGCGGTCTGGGGCGGCCTCAACGAGGTCCTGCACAGCCACAACTAGCGTGGGACGGCCGTGACGCACACCGTCCGGCTCGCTCCACCGCTCCGCACCACGCGAGCGCCCTTCCACGGCCCCAGAACGGCCCGGGAGGGCGCTCGCGCGTGTTGGGCAGCCGCACTTGATGGCCATGGTGTTCGAACTCGTCGATCGCCCAGGCCCGCTGGCGGGCGATCACCGGAGCCCACCTGGTCCCACTCGTCCTGGCTGAGGGGCGGGGCGAGAGCGGCCTGCTGGTCGAGCGCGCCGAGAGTCACGCTGTTTGAGGAGAATACTCAGATGACCGTCCACGACACCTACGGCACGAACTCCTATAGGGCCGAGGAGTTGGCCGCGGACGAGCGGGAGGACTCGCCGCTTCCGGGCGCATTGAACTGTGC
The DNA here is from genome assembly GCF_054724165.1 of Streptomyces sp. BYX5S. Classification (NCBI taxonomy): domain Bacteria; kingdom Bacillati; phylum Actinomycetota; class Actinomycetes; order Kitasatosporales; family Streptomycetaceae; genus Streptomyces; species Streptomyces sp. BYX5S. The sequence continues at coordinate 1,967,680 of NZ_CM138829.1, forward strand.
CGACACGGCCAAGGGTCCGCCGGGCAGGTCTTCGTCCTTAAGCAGCAGGTTGACGAGATCGTTGGCCGGTGCGAGACGAATGCGATCGGTTGTCGTTCGTGAACTTGGCCCCGATGCGGCCGACGCGTTCGATTCAGCGGATGCTGTGCAGCTTGCCTCGTCGGCTGGGCAACCGTCCGGACTGGGCGACTGTGCCGAGCCGCTCTCGGCAGGGCTCGGTTTACGGGTGAGCGGGAGGCGGCCGCCCAAGCCCCGCGCTACCGGTCGTGCAGAACCTCAGGGCGTGTGACCGGCACGATGGTGATCAACGTGTCGAGGCCCTTGAAGTCGTCGGGGTTGGTGGTGAAGAGGGGGAGGTCTTCGGCGGCGGCGACAGCGGCGATCATCAGGTCGGCCACACGGCGGCGGGGTGTGCGGCCCGCGGAGACGACGGCGGCGCAGATTCTGCCGTAGATGCGGGCCGCCTCCACATCGAAGGGGATGGGGTCGAATTCGTTCTCGGCGCGTTGCAGAACGTCCATGCGGCGGGCGCGCTCGGCGTGTTCGTCGTAGTCGCTCTGCTCGCTGCCGCCGCGTACCTGATGCGGACCCGCGGAGAGTTCGGCGAGGGTGATGGCGGTGATGGCCATCTCGGCGGGCAGTTCGTCGGCGTTGATCCACTTGCGCAGGATCATGATGTTCGTGTCGAGCAGGCCCTGCTCGTACTCAACGGGCATACGGGTCGTCCAGCTCCTGCTCGACGACGACGTCCTGGTCGTCGCGGAAGGCCTCCAGGGAGATGTCGGGCGCGGTGCGCGACATGGCCGCGAACTCGGCGCGCGGGACGAAGCGGCGACGGCGCCGCAGCGGGATGAGCTCGCCCACGTGGTGCCCGTCGCGCGTGACGGTGAACGCCTGCCCGCCCTGGACGGCGTCCATGATCTCTTTGGAACGCGTGCGCAGATCGCGCTGCGTGATCTCGGGCTGCGCTGTCATACCGACCACGATAGCGGCGGTGTGCCACGCGGTGCCACACCGTGCTACGGACGTCAAGCCGCCCGGCGGAAGTGGAGGCGGCCGCGGAGGGCCTGGAGGGTGGTGCCGAGGGCGAGGGACTGGAGGAGGGCGCTGGCTGTCAGGGTGGCGGCGAGGAGCCAGTAGGAGGTGTCGCCGGTCGCGCTGATCAGGCCCACCGCCAGGAGGGACGTGGGGGCGGTGAAGAAGAAGGGCCAGACGGCGACGAAGCCGGGGTCCGGGGAGGTGAGCAGGACGATGGATGTGAAGACGACGGATGCGCCGACCAGGCTCAGGTAGATCGCTGACGCCGGGTTGGTGACGGTCAGGCGCAGGAGGGTGCGGGCGGTCATGTCGGTGGCTCCCCGTTTCTGTGGCTTCTTCCTGTTCCCATCGTGCTGGCGGGGCGGGGCGCCGTCATGAGTATCCGTACCTGGTTCGGGTGGGTCAGGGGGACCAGGGGTGCCAGGTCGTCGAGCGGGCCAGGTCGGAGAGTTCCGTCGACGTCAAGGGGGGAGTGGGTGTGTTTGGCGGGCCCTTCTTCGCGTTCTCCGCGTTGGCCGCCGTCAGGACCACGCGGGTGCCGTCCTTGCGGAGCAGGTCGGCGGTGCGCTGCACCAGGTCGCCGTGGCGCTCTTGGTACGTGAGCAGGACCGAGCCGTCGGAGAGGTTGCGCGCCGAGCAGTCGGAGAGGGTCGTGCCGGGGGCCGACCGGGCGGGGCAGGAGTAGAACGTGCGCAGCTGCGCGCGGGAGGCCGGCTGCGTTCGCTTGCCGTCCTCGGCGTGCCGCGCCGCCGCCGACTTGTCGGGGGACACCGCTCCGCTCTTGTCCGTCGCCCGCGACGACTCGCGGGCCGCCTCCTTGGTGAGGGCGTCTGCGGCCGTCAGCTGGAAGTTGCCCTGCACGCTGACCGTGACCTCGGTGCCGTGCAGCAGGAGGCGGCCGCCCGCCGCGGGGCGCTTCGCGTCCTCGGCGGCGCCGTCCCACCAGCGGGCCCCCGTCGTACCGTTGTCCGGCAGCAGGCCGCGGAGTTCCGTCACCGCCTGCTTCCCGGTCAGCGGCGTCCCCGACGCGGAGGCGGCGGCCGGGGAGAAGTCGGGGATGGTGACGCCGCTCGCCTGCGACGGTGCCGGGTTCGGGGCGCCGCCCGAGACCAGGACCACCACGGTGAGCGCGCCCGCGCACGCCGCGGTGCCCGCGCCCCACAGCGCCCTGCGGCGGGCGCGCATCCGGCGGCCGCGGGTCAGGCCCCCGGCCACCAGGGTGTCGGTGCGGACGGGCGCGTCGTTCGCGTAACCGTCCAGGAGGGTGCTCAGGTGCCGCTCGAAGTCCGCTTGCCGCCGGTCGGCCGTGTCGTCCCCCGCCCGGCGGTGGTCCGCTCGTGTCATCTCCGCTCCCTCCCTACTTCCCCGTGAGGATGTCGTGCTGGCCCGCCAGGGCGCCGCGCAGGACCTTCAGCGCCCGCATGCTGCGGATGCGCACATTGCCCTCGCTCAGGCCCAGTTCGGCCGCCGTCTGGGCGACGCTGCGGTCCTCCCAGTAGCGCAGGACGACCACGGCCCGGTCCCGCGGCGGAAGCTGTGCCAGTGCGTTCACCAGCGTCAGCCGCAGGGCCGGGTCGTGGGCGCCGGACAACTGCTCCGGCAGCTCACCCACCGGCTTCTCGTATGTCCGATGCAGCCGGGCATACGAGAGGTAGGTGCGCATCAGCATCGCGCGCACGTACGCCGGTGGGTGATCGGCCTTGCGTACCCGTCGCCAGGAGACGAAGACCTTGCCCAGGGTCGTCTGCACCAGGTCCTCGGCGAGATGGTGGTCCCCGCAGACCAGCAGCGCCGCCCGGAGCAGGCTCGGGCTGATGGTCCGCATGAACTCCTCCATCTCCTCGGTCCGGTGCGCTGATCCGCGCATCTGGGTCCCCTCCTGACCATGCGTACGCTCCACACCTTTGACGCCTTGGCACGGTGGTCGCGTTACAGCTTCCCGGTGTCGATTTCCGTTCTGCCCGCACGCGTTCGGGGCCCCCGGACCGGATCGGTCCGAGGGCCCCGAACGTACGCGGATTCAGCGCCGCAGCGCCTCCGCCGGCTGGATGCGGGCCGCCCGCCACGCCGGGTACAGACCCGCCACCACACCGGTCACCAGCCCGATGACCGGCGCCGACGCCACCGTCGACGTGTGCAGCACCGGCGTCCAGTCCCGGGCGATGGCGACGCCCACGACGGTCAGGGTGCCGAGGCTCGTCCCGATCAGCCCGCCCAGCGCGCCCATCGCCCCGGACTCCGCGAGGAACTGCGCCGTGATGTGGCCGCCCCGGGCCCCCAGCGCACGCCGCAGCCCGATCTCCCCGGTGCGTTCCAGGACCGCCACGAGCGTGGTGTTGGCGATGCCGACCGCGCCGATGACCAGGCAGATCGCGGCGAGCAGCAGGAAGAGCTGCTGGAGGTCGTCCGTGACGTTGCCGCGCAGGGTGCGCGGGTCCGGTGGCGGGACGGACTTGAAGTACTCGGGGTGGTCGGGGCGCAGGGCCGTCGCCGCGAGGCGGGCGACCTGGCGGGCGGCGCCCATCTTCGTGGAGACGAGCATCTTGGCGCCGCCGGCCTGCGGCTCGCCCCACGTCTTCAGCGCGGTGGAGCGCGGGACGACGACCGACAGCAGCAGGTCCGCCTTGCGCTCCACGTCGTCGACGATGCCGACGACGGTGAACGGCTGGTCCCCAATGAACAGCGCGGGCCGCGTCTCCAGGGTGGTGATGCCGAGCCGCCGCGCCATGCCGGCGCCGATCACGACGACGGGCTGCGCGGTCCTCTCCGCGTACTCGTCGTAGATCCGGCCCTGTGCCATGTGCGGCACCGCCGCCTCGATGACGCCCGGCGACGCGGCGACGATGCCCGCCCGCTCGCCGTCCGCCGCGTCGCCGACGGGCGAGGAGCGGACGGTGGCGTCGGTGCCGCGGGTGTCCACCGTCCAGTACACACCGGCGTGTTCGACCCCGGAGAGCCGCTCCACCCGCTGGTCGGCGTCCTTGGGGAAGGCGAGGTGGACGAACTCGTTCTGCTCGATGCCCACGTCCTCGATGTTGACCTCGGTCGCGGTCAGCGCGTTGAAGCGGGAGTCGATCTGCGAGGACGTCGTCGCCGTGAGCCCGAGGATCGCCACGAACGTGCCGACGCCGAGGACGGTGCCGAGCGCGGTGAGGGCGGAGCGGGCCGGACGCTGGAGCACCCCGGCGAGTGACTCGGCGAGCAGGTCGCGCGGGTTGAGCACGGACGGCTCGACGGCCCGGTCGCCGCGCCCGCGGCCCGGCCACCGCAGGGCGGGACGGCGCCGGTCGGCGCCGCGGTGCCGGCTCATACCGCCACCCGCTCGTGCAGGACACCGTCGCGGATGGCCACCGTACGGGCGCCGCGCGCCGCGACGGCCGGGTCGTGCGTGATGACGAGGACCGTCATGCCCGAGCGGTGCAGCTCTTCGAGGAGGACGAGGACCGACTCGGCGTTCTTGCTGTCGAGGTTGCCGGTGGGCTCGTCGCACAGCAGCAGCGAGGGCCGCGACACCAGCGCGCGGGCGATCGCCACCCGCTGGCGCTCACCGCCCGACAGCCGGGTCGGCGCCGCGTCCAGCCGGTGCCCGAGCCCGACCTGCTCCAGCGCCTGCCGGGCACGGCCCGCGCGTTCGGCGCGCGGAGTGTCGTTGTAGACCATGGCCAGCTGCACGTTCTCGCGGGCGCTGCGGTGCGGCAGCAGGTGGAAGGACTGGAAGACGAACCCGATGCGCCGGCCGCGCAGCGCCGTGCGGTCGCTGTCGCGCAGCGCGCCGGTGTCGATGCCGTCGAGCAGGTAGCGGCCCTCGGTGGGCGCGTCGAGCAGCCCCGCGATGTTCAGGAACGTCGACTTGCCGGACCCGGACGGGCCGACCACGGTCACGAACTCGCCCTGTTCGATGCGGAGTTCACAGGGCAGCAGGGCCGGTACGGGAGGGGGTCCCGGATAGGTCAGGGCGACCCGCTGGAACTCGATGACGGGCGGTCGCGCCGCCCCTTCGGCGCCGCTCACCCGGCGTCCCCCGAGCCGGACCGGACCCCGGTGACGACCTCGTCGCCCTCGGCGAGGGCCGCGCCGTCCACCGGCCTGACCTCGACATAGCCGTCGCCGTTGGTGCCGGTGCGGACCGCGACCCTGCGCTGCTTCCCACTCGACGTGACGACGGTGACGACCGTGCCGCCGTCCGACGCGGCGGAGACGGCGGAGACCGGGACGACGAGCGCCTCGCCCTCGGTGGACGCCGCCTCGACGGTGAGCCGCACGTCCTGGCCGACCGCGCCCGAGGCGAGCGGGGTGTCGGGCGCCACGACCATCCGGTAGCCCTGCGCCGCGGACTGCTGACCGGAGCCCGACTCGCCGCCCGCGTCCGACGCGGCGGAGCCGTCGTCGCTCTGCTCGGCGGCCTCGGGGGTGTCCGCGACCGACCGCACCTTCGCCTTGGTCGTCGTGCCGGTCTGCTCTTGCAGGACCTCTGCCTTCTGCCCGGCCCTGACCAGGCCCTTCTGGGCCTCCTGGAGGTAGCCGTCCACGACGAGGCGGCCCGCCGACAGCGTCATCACCTTGCCGGTGACGGCCGAGCCCAGCACCGCGGACACACTGTCCACCCGCGCCGGGAACGCCGACAGGTACACGACCTCCGAGGCCGGGAGCATGGGCCCCGCCTCGGCCTGCGCCTCGCTCAGCCGCGTGCGGGCCCGCTCCAGATCCTGCTCGGCGCGCTCCGCGGCCCGCCGGGTCTCCTGCGTCGAGCGCGCGTCGCGGGCGTCCTCGGCGTCCTGCGCCGTCCGCTCGGCCGTGGTCACGGCGTCCTGCGCGTCCTGCACCGCGGTGGCGCCGTCGGTCTGCGCGGAGACCGGGTCGTAGCCGATGGAGGTGTAGAACGCGGCCAGGGCGCGGCGGGTGCCGGAGCCGAAGGTGCCGCGCGCGTCCGGGTTCGAGGCGTGCCCCAAGTCGGCCAGGGCGGACTGGAGTTGGGCCACGTCGTCGCCGGTGGCCCCGGACTTCAGGTCCCGGTAGACCGGCACCCGCCCCTTGAGCGCGAACACCGGACGCCCGGAGACCTCGGCGATCACCTGCCCCGCCGTGACCTTCGCGCCGACCGGCTTGGGCGCCTTGGTGACGACGGCCCGGCTGGTGCCCGTACCGCCCGCCGCGCTCGACACCTGGACGTCGACGGACTGCCCGGCCACCACCGTGCCGCGCAGCACGACGGAGTCCTTCAGCACCCGCTTCTCCACGGGCGCGGTCAGTACGCCCTGGTGCGGGGCCTTGGCCTCGGCCGCGACCTGCGCGGGCGACCTGACCACCAGCGACGCGGCGACACCGGCGCCGGTCAGCACCAGCGCGCCGCCCGCGACGAGGGCCACGACCCGGCGCCGCCGCCCGAGCCCGGAGGCCGCGCCGCCGTCCTCGGCCGGTGTCCCGCCGCCGCGCCGCCGTCGGCCGCGCCCCGTCCGCGGCGGGCCGCCGGCCTGTACTTCCTCCTGGCCCGGCACGTCGGCGGTGTCGCGGGCGCTGCGGGCTTCGGATTCGATCATCGCGTCTCTCCAGGCCGGTGGCGCCCGGCACTCGTCGTCTGGTGACCGTCAGGTCCCGATCCGCACTTCACACGTCGTGGACGCCTCGAAGTGCCCGCCGCGTTACGCGAGATCGGCCGCCAGCTTCAACTGCTTGTCCATCCGCTTCTTCACGTCGTCCAGCGCCTCGGCGTTCTGCTCGATCATCTGCTTCTGGTAGGCGACGTCGACGGCGTACCAGACGCCCAGCACGTTGTACTTCCGCTTGCAGGCGACGTCCGCGGAGGCGACCTGCTGTTCGCGCGGGGTGGCGGTGGTCGTCTTCTGCCACTGCGGGTCGTCGCTGGCCTTCATCGGGTCGGCGTAGGTGTAGCCCTTCTCCTTCATGCAGGCCGACCACTTGGTGAACACCGCCCGGACCCGCTTGTCGTTGTACGACTTGGCCCAGCTGTCGGTGTTGACCTTCACGACGACGGGGGCGTCGCCGAAGCCCTGCGCGGAGGTGGCGCCCAGCTTGCGGTTGGCCTGCCCGATGCAGCCGCCGGCCGGGACCTTCTTGCCGTTGATGTCCTGACCGCCCTTGGCCTCGGTCGAGCCCGGCTTGACGTTCGCGTCCTCGGTGCCGGTCAGGGCCGTGGTCGCGGCGGGCGACAGCTTCAGGGGGGCCGGCTTGACGACCTTCTTCTCGGAGCCCGCGGGCTTGTAGCCGTGCACGGCCACTTCGTCGGCGTCGGTCATGCCGTACCGGAACTGCGTGATGCTCTTGGGCTGGTACATGCCCTGTGCCTTCTGGTCCTGGTACGGGAACCCGAAGTCTTTCATGCAGTCCTGACGGAGCGTCACGACCGCGTTGTTCAGCTGGTCGGTCTGGTCCTTGGTGTACATGTACGCCTCGACCGGCAGCGACTTGTCCGTCGTCGAGGCCAGCTTGGGCACGGCCGCGGTGCGCGGCGCGCCGCTCCCGGTGGCGCCCCCGGAGCCGTCCGAGCCGGAGGAGGAGTCGCAGCCGGTGACGGCCAGCACGGCGGCGATGCCGCCGAACGCGATCAGGGAGAGGGAGAGAGGGTGCCTGCGCATGGGGATGCTCATCCTTCGGGTGACGTTGGTTCTCTCGGACGGGAAGGCCACTGGCTAGACTGCGAAGCGGGGTGTGCTGCCCAGCTGCATTGGGCAGCACACCCTCTTGTTCACTTCGTCAGACGCCTTGCGCACCGCGATCCGTTACAGAGGTGGAGGGCGGCGGGTGGCGTACCGATGAACCAGGTCGGCCTGTCGGGTCGGCCTAGTAGAACTTGCCCGACGCGTTCTCGTTCTTGAGCGTCGTGTTCAGGTTGGCCTGACCGCCGGCGCCGATGGACTGGGAAGCCCCGGTGAAGCCGCTGTTGTAGTAGATGCGGATGCCGTTGTAGAAGTCCCAGTTGTCCACGGACGCCGTGTTGTTCTTCACCGGCTGGCCGGCACCGGCGCTGCCGGCGGCGCTGGCGCTGAAGTAGTAGCCGGCGTAGTTGGAGATGTCGAAGTACTGCCGGTAGAAGGCACCGGAGTAGTTGCTGTTGTAGTAGAGGCACGCGTAACCGCTGGTGCAGGACTCGGCGGCGTTCGCGGTACCGGCGGTCGACAGCGCGGTGCCGATACCCGCGAGGGTGACGGCACCGGCCACGACCAGTCTTCTGACACGCATGAACATGTCCTTCGTTCGGGAACGGCGGCATCCGGAAGATCAACTGCCGTTCTTTCTGGGGTAGTTGACGCCACCTGATGCGCTCTCACGATCACTCCCGGCGGCGCCCGGCAGGAAATGTAGGCGTCCGGTCACCCCGGAACAACAGAGTTGATCTCGGTGGCCTGAACCGGTTCATCGCGACCTGCGCCGGTCCGCTGATCACGCACCGCTACCCCGCTCCTGGTGCGGTCCGGGAGCGGCGACGGAGCGCGATCACCGAGAGGTTCGGAAATAGCAGGGAAAGTCCTTGATTTCCGTTTAAGTGGAATACTGGCCACGCATTTGGATGCCTTCATTCCATCCGCCGCAATCGGGATGAAGCGGGCGCACCACGTCGCGGATGTTGGCCGAACTTCACCCCTGTTCGACGAACAAATGATCGAGTGCTGCGCGCAGGGCCGCGGTGGTCTCCGGGTCGGCGGACCGCAGGGGCGGGCGGACCGGGCCGCCGAGGAGCGCCTTGACGGTGACCGTGCCGGGCAGGCCCGCGTTCATCATCAACTGGGTCAGCGGGACGGTGAGCCGCTGGCGCCGCGCCGCCTCGGCCGTGTCCCCTGCGTCGTAGGCGTCGATGACGGCGCGGAAGGCCGCGGGCGCCACGTTCGACACCGTCGAGACGTAGCCCGCGCCGCCCAGGGCGTAGAGCGGCAGTACGTACTCGTCGCAGCCCGTGTAGTACGCCAAGTCCGTCTCGCACATGACGCGTTCCGTGCCGAGCAGGTCGTACGCGCAGTCCTTGACGGCGACGATCCGGGGGTGCGCGGCCAGCCGGATCATGGTCTCCGGTTCGATGCGGGTGCCGGTGCGGCCGGGGATGTCGTAGAGCATCAGGGGAAGTTCCGTTGCGTCGGCGACGGCGCGGAAGTGCGCCTCGACCGCGTCCTGGGGCGGCCGGCTGTAGTACGGGGTGACCACCAACGCGCCGTCGGTGCCCGCTCGTTCGGCCTGACGGGTGAGTTCGATCGTGTGAGCGGTGTCGGACGTGCCGACGCCGGCGACGACCGTGGCGCGGCCGTCGACCGCGGCGCGCACCGCCCGTACGAGGTCCGTCTTCTCGGTGTCCGTCGTGGTCGGGGACTCGCCGGTCGTGCCGGACAGGACGAGTCCCTCGCAGCCTTCGGTGACGAGACGGTCGGCGAGTCGCTGGGCGGCGTCGAGGTCGAGCGCGCCCGACGGCGTGAAGGGCGTGACCATGGCGCACAGCGCACGGTTGAACGGGGCGGATCGGGTGGTCTTGTCGGTCATGAGGGGAGTGTCGGCCTCGTGACTGTGCAGCTCCACTTAATTCCGCTACGAGGTGGTGCGGAGCATCGCTGAAGAGTCGTGGCGGAAAAGGAACGAAAAGGCTCGAACTCGCCCACGCGCGCTCGTTTTTGGCCGGAACGCGTGCTTCAGGCGGTGCGACGGGAACCCGATCAACTGAGTGGAGACGCCGGCCCGTTCGTGAGGTGCTTGAAGTGCGAGACCTGGTGGTGGCGCTTGCCGCGCCCGCCGTGATGTGTGCGAGTGGGATCTACGCCGCGTGCGCCGCCTGGTGGCGGCGCCGTAACCCGGCGCCCGAGCCCTGGTCGCAGGCGGGGCTGCGGCTCGCGGGGGAGCGGGCGGTCGCCGTGGCCGAGGCGGTGGTGGCCGATCAGCACGCCCTGCTGATGTGCGACGCCGGACGCACTGGTGCCAAAACCGGGCACATGCGCCACCATGAGAGGTCGGTGACCGGTGACCGGGTCGCCGAAGGCCGTTCAGGGGAGGCAGCATGAGGCTCGGAAAAGCACTCGCCACCGGAATCGCCGAAGAAGCGCCGCAGGACACCGCGAGGCCCGAAGTGGACGAGCTGCCACAGGAGTTGACGACCGAGGCCGCTGCGCGCGACGCCGCACCGGAGCCCGCCGAGGTCCCGGCCGCGCGATGAGGCTCCGGCTTCCCGAGGAGCGTCCGACGGAGCCGCCCACCGGATACAAGATCGCCCACCCCGTGCTCGACGCGGACGGCCGACGCGCCGGCTTCCTCGGAGTCTCCCTGGGCGCCGCCGCGCCCTACCGGGTGCTCGACGAGGCGCGCTGCGTCTACGGGCGGCGGCACCGCGCGCCGCACCGGCGCTGCGACTGCGGTTTCCACTGCGTTCACGAGCGCCGGGACGCCGAAGGGATGCTGGCGCACGCCGAGCACCGCAGGGCGACGCTCCTGGAGGTCTCCGTCCTCGGCCCCTACATCCGGTTCGAGCGCGGCTTCCGCTACGGCCGCCAGCGGGTGCGCACCGCCACCGTCGGGCCCTGCCCGTGCGGCGCCGAGGCCGCCGTGCTGGCCGACGCCGGGTGGGGGCGCGAGGGCTGGTGGGCGGTGGAGCCGGCGTGCGGGGGCTGCGCGGGCGGCCGGGCGCGCTGGACCCTCCAGGTGTTCGCGCGGCTCGCCGGTGACGGGCTGCGGGTGCTCGCCGCGCCGGGGGCCGAAGCGCGCGGAGCCGCCCCCGGCATGCCGGAACTGGCGGCGGAGGCCGCCCTGTTGCAGGCCCGACTCGACTGGTTCCAGGGCCAGTTGGCGCGGCTCGGCCGGGCGATGGGCGGCGAGAAGTAGCGCCTCGGGCGGGGGCGGCCCGAGCGGCCGCGCGTCCGCCCGCCGCGCGACCGGCTCCCTCGCCTGGACGGAGCGCGGGTTCCGGGAGACCGTGGAGCCATGCGACGAAGGCGGCAGTCATGACCGGGTCCCGCGGTGACGGCAAACCGTTCGAGATCCCGCGCGAGTTCGAGGTCGATGCCGCCCCCGAGCAGGTGTGGGAGGCCGTCACGCAGGGCGCGGGCGGCTGGCTGTGGCCCATGGCGTACGAGGCCAAGGAGGGCGGCGAGGGGCCCTTCCGGTCCGTGCTGACCGTCTGGGACCCGCCGCGCCGGCTCACCGCCCGCTCCGACGCCCCGGCCGCGCTCCCGCCCGGCCAGCCCCTCAATCAGCTCGACTGGACCATCGAGCCGCGCGACGGCGGCGGCCGCTCCTGGGTCCGCTACGTCCACAGCGGCGTCTTCACCGAGGACTGGGCCGGTCACCACGACGCCGCCGACAAGCACACCGACTTCTATCTGCACACCCTGCGCCAGTACGTGACGTACTTCGCGGGCCGCCCGGTCGCCTTCGCCACCCTCGACGGCCCCGCCGTCTCCGCGGGGCCCGAGGCGCTCACCGCGGTCGGCCGCGCCCTCAACCTGCCCGCCGACGCCGCGGAGGGCGCGCGGGTACGCGTCCAGGGCCCGGCGGGGCGGGCCCTGGACGCGGTCCTCGACTACCGCGACGCGCACTTCCTCGGCCTGCGCACCGACGACGCCCTGTACCGCTTCTTCGGCCGCGGCCGCTGGGGCGCGCCGCTCGGCATCAGCGTCCACGACTTCGCCGCGGACGCCGACGCGCGGCGCAACGAGACCGAGTGGGGCGACTGGCTGAATCAGCTCTTCGCCTGAACTGCGCCCTACGGGCGGAAGCGCAGCACCTGCGGGTCGTGGTCGCTGATCTGGTCGTGGAACTCGCTGTTGATGTGGACGCTGTCGTACGCGAACGCGTCCTTCGCCCGGATCGACGGGCTGATCAGGATCTGGTCGAGGACCTGGCTGTTGCCCTGGTAGTCGTACGTGTACCGCTCGTGCTTCGGCAGCGACTTGATCGCCGACCACAGCGCACCGCCCGCCTCCAGGCGCCGCGCCGTGCCGGAGAACTCGAAGTCGTTGATGTCGCCGAGCACGATCACGTCCGCGTCCCGCTGCGCGGCGAGGATGTCCTTCGTGAAGGTGTTCACCGCCGTCGCCTGCGCGTGCCGCTGCGTCTCCGAGGAGCGCGCGGGCGGCTGGTACTGGGAGGTCAGGCCCTGGTCGCCGCCCTTGGACGCGAAGTGGTTGGCGACCACGAAGACGCGCTTGCCGCGGAACGTGAACTCGCCGGCCAGCGGCTTGCGGCTGTTCGCCCACGCGGCGTCGGCCGGGGCCACGCGGCCCGGGGAGGCCGTCAGCGCCGCCTTCCCCTTCTCGGTCGTGACGCCGACGGCCGTGGTGGCGTCGCCGCCGGGACGGTCCGTGAACGAGACGCGGTCCGGGTTGAACAGGAAGACCTGGCGGATGTTGCCGCCAGGCTCGCCGCCGTCCTTGTTGTTCTCCGGGTCGATCGAACGCCAGTCGTAGCGCGGTCCGCCCGCGGCGACGATCGCGTCGATCAGCTTGCCCATCGTCGCGCCGGCGGTGACCGTCCCGTCGTTCTTCGCGCCGTTGTCGTCCTGGATCTCCTCCAGGGACACGATGTCGGGCGAGCGCAGATGGCCGACGATCGCCGCCGCGTGCGCGTCGAAGGTGGCGTCGGACGGATCGAGGTTCTCCACGTTGTACGTCGCCACGGCCAGCTCGCCCGACTTCTGCGCGCGCGTCGTCTCCCGTTCGAGGCCGGACTGCCGCAGCGCCCCCAACTCCCGTGCCACCAGCGTGTATCCGCCGTACTGGCTGTAGTCGAGCGGGCCCTCGGTGGTGCCGGTGAGGACGTCGCCGACATCGGCGGCGGGGAAGTCCGCGAGCGCGCCGAGCGACTGTATCTGGAGCCGGCCGCCGTTCTGGTCCTCGTACGAGGCGTAGCGGGTGCCGCCGCGCTTGGTGGGGTTCTCGTGCGGCTTCACCGTGACCCACAGTTCGCCGTACGCGTCGGACGCGGTCACCACCCGCGAGGAGCCGACGCGGACGTTCTGCCCCTCCAGGGACTCGTAGTAGTCGAGGGCGTACGCGCGGGGCCGCAGCGGCAGGCTGTTGACGGAGCCGTTCGCCGCCGGGTCGCCCTGCGGCGTGTACCGGTCGGGGATCGACTTGGCGTTGACGGTCGTGACCGGCACCGGGTTGCCGGAGGAGGTCACGGTGACGGTCGGCTTCGTCAGCTCGGTCACCGACTGGTTGCCGGACGAGGCGCCGCCGGGCACGTACTCGGTGACCGTGCCGGAGACGGTGACGGCGTCGCCCGCCCGCACCGTGGGCGTGGAGCTCGTGAAGACGAAGACACCCTCGCTGGTCGCCGGGTCGGCGTCCGGCCGGGTGTCCTGGAACCAGAAGCCGCGGGACGAGCCGTACGTTCTGACGCCCGTCACCACCCCCGTCACGCCCGTGACCTGCTGTCCGGCGAGCGGGGACGTCCGGGTGGCGCCCTGGATGTCGTGGATGGCGACATCGGCGGCGGCGGCCGGGTGGGCGGGGACGGTGGCGAGGGTGCCGGACACCGCGGCGCAGGCGACGGCGAGCGCGGCGAGGCGCGAGCGGGACAGGGCGGGCTTGCTCGGCATACGGGGTTCCTCCGGGAACGTGCGGTCGGCGAGCGCCGGGACGCGGTGGCGGAGCGGGACCGGGGACGGGGCGGCGCGCACGCGCCGTGGGCCCCCGTCTTCTTCTACGCGCGTCAATTTCCGTCCTCCGCGCGCGAGTTGTCAAGGTTTCCCGGACGTCGGGGACATGAGGGGAACCTGACCGGTACATGAACCCGGCAGCATGGGTGCAAATCCGTCTACGCTTGGCGGTCGCAACGTACGCCCTTGAGGAGAACCAGCCGATGTCAGACAGCTCCCCCCTGCCGCCGGTGCGGCTGCCCGCCGAAGCGGAGCTGGCGCGGGACGCCCTTGCCACCCCCCTGCTGTCCCGCGCGGTGCGGCTCGCCCGCTGGGCCGGTCCCGGGACCCGGGTCGGCGCGGGCGGTGAACTCGTCGAGGAGCAGTTGCCCGCGGCCGCGGCGGAGCTGGGACTCACTGAGGACGAGGACGGCGCCGCGTACGCGAGCGAGGCCTGGCGGGTCGCCGTCGACACCGGCCTCGTCGAGGTCGTCGACGAGGAGGCGGGCACCGTCACCGTCGGCGAGGAGCTCGGCACGCTGACCTCCGGCGGCCCCGCGGACGTCCTCGCGGTGTGGCTGGGCGCGCTCGACACGGTGCTCGCCGACGCGAGCGTCCCGGACCTCGACGACCTGGTCGACGCCATGGAGGACGGCGGCGAGATCGACTTCTCGCAGCTCGACTGGGACCCCGAGGCGGAGTCCGAGTTCCTGGAGGGCGTGCTCGGCAATCTGTACCTGCTGACCGTCAGCGAGGGCGGGGCGGGCGACGAGTCGGTGCCGCTGCCCGCGCTGGCCGCGTCGATGATCGTGCCCGACGACATGGGCGAGCCCACGGACGACGTGCTGGAGCAGGTCTCCGACGCGATGATGCGGCTCGACGACCAGTTCCGGCTGCTCGACCCGATCGGGCTCGTGGAGTTCCAGCCCGTCGACGAGGCGCTGATGGCCGACATCGACTCCGAGGAGGCGGCCGCCGAGCCCCTCGACGAGGCGGACGTCTCCCGGTACGGGATGGTGCGGCTCACTCCGCTGGGGCTGTACGGGGTCCGGGCCCGGATGCTCGACGCGGGGCTCGACGCGCCGGCCGTCGGGGACCTCGCCGACAAGGGCGCCGATGTGCTGCTCGACGGTACGGCGGCGTTTCCGCAGGCCGCGGCGCAGGTCGAGATCGAGGGGTGGCTCGCGCGGCGCGAACCGCTGGCCGCGGCGCGGGAGTTGCTGGGGGCGGCGCGCGGGGCGGACGCGTGGGCGCCGCTGCGGCGGCTGCGGTGTCAGCAGGCGCTGTCGCTGGTCGGGGCTGAGGCGGAGCCGGCGCTGAGGGAGGTGCTGGACGACGCGGAGCTGGGTGGGCTGGCCCGGGTGTGGCTGGCCGAGCACGGGTTCGCGGACGTGCCGGCGCCGTCGCAGGACCTGGTGTTCTGGCTGACGGTCGACACGATCGCGGCGCAGCTGTCCCTCGAGGGGAACTCGGAGGAGTTGCAGGCGTTGGTGGAGGGGCTCGCGGCGCAGCACGGGGGGTTCTTCGCGGCGGCGTGGCGGGTGGAGCATCCGGCTACCGCCGAGGTGTTGGAGGCGATGGGGCGGTTGCATCCTGACAAGAAGGTGGCGAAGGAGGCGCGCAAGGCGGCCTTCAAGGCGCGGTCCGCCGCGGGTGGTTGATTGCGCGGCGCCGTGGTTGCGGACGCGGGGCGCTGCCCCGGGCCCCGCTCCTCAATCGCCGGAAGGGCTCAAAGATCGGGGCTCCGCCCCGGGCCCCGCTCCTCAATCGCCGGAGGGGCTTGAAGGCCGCCGGCAGGGCTTGATGGTGCCCGGTCGCCGCTTGTGTGTGCGGCGGCCGGGCGTGAGGGTGCTAGCAGAGGTACCTCGTCGTGTGTTTGAAGGATGAGGTGGCGCCGTCGAAGCCGTAGGTGCCGCGGTAGGACGGGGGGTTCTGGTATTCGCCGACCACGGTGATCGTGGTGGCGCAGGAGCCCTGGCCCGCGCGTTTGGCGTCCAGGCGGATCGTGTCGCCGAGGAAGCCGCCCGTGATGTCCCACGGGGCACCGCAGATGCCGGCCGTGATCTGGCCGCCGGTCACCACGAAGGGGTGGGTGTTCGGGTTGATCTTCGCGGTGATGGCGAAGGTGACCGCGCCCGCGTTCAGCTCCAGCTTGCAGTCGACGGTCAGGGCCTCGGCGGACACCTCGCGCTGCGTGGCGAACGCCTCGTCGCGGGTCTTGACCTCCGCGCCCTGCGGGTTGTGGAAGCGGTGCTCCGCGCCGGACTGGCTCTTGCCCTTGCGTGCCGATGTCGTCATGACGTCACCTCCTATGCCAGTTGCTCGGAGACCTCGACGCGCAGCAGGGCGCGTACGTTCTCGATGTGGTTCTCGACCGTGACCTGCGAGGAGCCTGCGAAGAGCAGGCCGACCGCCACGTTGTCGAGCGATGTGACCAGCGAACCGGAGTCGCCGCCCGCCGACATGTTCGTGGTGAGGATCTGGTCCTTGAAGCGCGCCGTGCCCGCCGTGCCGTAGTTGACGTCGATCGTGGCGTCGACCGAGATGACCCGGCCGAAGGACACGTTCGTCGTCCGGCCCGTCTTCTTCACCAGGTCGCCGACCGCGACGTTCGCCTTGCGGCGCCAGGCCCGCGGCGGGCCGCTGAAGTACTGCTCACGGGTGGCGTCCTGGAACTGGACCTCGGCGAGCGCGCAGTCGACCACGTTGTTCTGCCGCTCCAGCGGCGTCTGCGGGGCGAACTGGATGGTGATGAAACGGGACAGCGTCGCGATGCGGTCCGCGGGGTCCGTGCCGCCGTCGAACCGGCCGGGCTGGAGGATGGCGCTGCCCAACTGGGCCCGGTTGGAGTCGGCGAGGACGTGGTTGTTGGAGAGGATGTAGAACTTGGCGGGCGTGCCGAGGCCGGGGCCCGGCGGGTCCACGGTGGCGCCCGGCAGGAAGTCGTAGACGACGCTGCCGAGGGTGCCGGCGGTGACGGTCACGTTGCCGACGGAGAAGCCGGAGGGGCACGGCCGCATCCGGCGCACGAGCTGCTGGGGCTCGAAGAGGCCGGGGCCGCTGTACTCCTCCAGGAGCGACTGGCCGGAGCCGGAGTACTGCTGGGCGACGCCGCCGTCGGGGCCGTACGCCTCCTCGGAGCGGGCGCCGGAGGGGCGGCTCTGCCGGCGCTGGGCGGAGACGTGGCCGACGGCCACGATGTCGGTCGGGGTGCCGTCGTCCATCTGACGAGGGATCACATCCCGTTCCGGCAGCAGGGATTCGGGCACCTTCTGGGTCACGAAGACGAGGACGGCCTCCTCGCCCGTCGGCTCGCCGCCGGACCATTTCACGCCGTGGCCGAAGCCGACCACATTGGCAAGGGGCGCCTCGCGCCGCAGGAAGTCACTGGTCGCTTGCTGCCGGGAGCTGTCACTGAGCTGTCCCCCGGCCGGTCCGCGCATCAATTCGGGCTGGCGCACGCCAGACCACCTCTATTCCCCTGACTTGCCGTCGAAGTGCGGGGGAGGGCCCCTCACGACTCGTCGTCATGGGCGTGCACGTCGCCGATCGCGAGCACCCGCACCGGTACCCCGTCGAGCGTGTCGGGGACGACGTCCTCCGCACGGAGCCGGTCGCGGGGCACTTTGCGGGTCACGAAGACGACGATGACGTCCTCGCCCGAGTGCTCGTCCTTCCCGGTCCCGACTCCGGTGACATTGGCCAGCCTCATCAGCCGGCTCTCATGGAGGCCGCGCGCCTGGCGTACGTCCATCGGCCCGCACCTCCGAACTGTCCTCTGCCGTCTGTCTATTGCGGCAGGGCGGACCGGTCAAGGCGTTCCGCGCGAAATACGGAGAGGTCACGTACGGAGGTACGAGGCGCCGTTGAGGTCGAGGACGGTACCGGCGGCCCACTGAGCGGCCGGGGAAGCGAGCCACAGGACGGCGTCGGCGATCTCCTGCGCCGACGCCACCCGCCCGAACGGACTCTGCGCGCGCACCTCGTCGGTCAGCCGGTGCGCCACCCGCTCCGTCTCGATGAAGCCGGGCGCCACCGACGCCACCCCGATGCCGTGCGGCGCGAGCGCCACCGCGAGGGACTGGCCGAGCGCGTGCACGGCCGCCTTCGTCGCCCCGTACGCCGGGTGGTCCGGCTCGCCCTTGAAGGCGCCGCGCGAGCCGACGTTGACGATCCGGCCCGCCGTGCCCTGCCCGATCATGCGGTGCGCGGCGCGGTGGCTGAGGAGCGCCGTACCGAGCAGGTTCACGGACACATGGCTCTGCCACTGGCGCACCCACTCCTCGTACGGGGTGGTGGCAGGGGGGTGCGGGGTGTTCACGGCCGCGTTGTTGACCAGCACGTCGAGGCCGCCGAGGCCCTCGGCCGCCCGGTCGGCGAC
Source organism: Streptomyces sp. BYX5S (assembly GCF_054724165.1). Classification (NCBI taxonomy): domain Bacteria; kingdom Bacillati; phylum Actinomycetota; class Actinomycetes; order Kitasatosporales; family Streptomycetaceae; genus Streptomyces; species Streptomyces sp. BYX5S. The sequence continues at coordinate 1,985,664 of NZ_CM138829.1, forward strand.
GGACGCCGCGCCCGCCGGGTCGGAGAGGTCGCCGCCGATCAGGACGTGCCCGGAGCCCTCCAGCGAGTCGAGCGTGGCCCGCGCCTCGTCCTCGCGCGAGCCGTAGTGCACCGCGACCCGGTCGCCGTTCGCGGCGAAGGCGCGGGCGAGCGCCCTGCCCAGACCCCGCGAGGCCCCGGAGACGAGGACCCGGCGGCCCGACGGTTCGACGTTCACGGAATTCACGGAAGTCACTGCAGAGGGCCCCTCGACGTCGGACGGTGTTCAACCGCCGTTTATACGCGAGCGAGAACGTGTGGCCGAAAACAGGGTCAGCCACCCCCCGCACACATCACCTCCACGGGAGACAGCTACATGTCGCTCACTCGCAGGGACTTCACGACACGGTCCGCGGCCACCGGCGCCGGCATCGCGCTCGCCGGCTCCGTCGGCTCCCTGGCCACGGCGCCGAACGCGCTCGCCGCCACCGACGGCGCAGGCGTCGACGTACTCAAGGGCAGGGACAAGGGCGTCGGCTACGGCCCGCTGATCGACGACCCCGACGGCATCCTCGCGCTGCCCGAGGGCTTCTCGTACACGGTCATCACGTACTGCGGGAAGACCAAGCTGGAGTCCGGCGAGTTCACGCCCTCCAACCACGACGGCACCGCCACCTTCCCGGGCCCGCGCGGCGCCACGCTGCTCGTCAACAACCACGAGCTGGCCGGCGCCCGCGCGAACTGGCCGCACCCGGTGCCGCTGACCGAGGGTCTCGTCTACGACCCGATGGCGGCCGGCGGCTGCACCGTCGTCGAGGTCCGCCGCGGCGGGGAGGTCGCCGAGTGGGTCGGCATCGCGGGCACCGCCACCAACTGCGCGGGCGGCCACACCCCGTGGAACACCTGGCTGACCTGCGAGGAGACCGAGGACAAGGCCGGCAAGAACGGGTTCACCAAGGACCACGGCTACGTCTTCGAGGTCGACCCCGCCGACCGCCGCGCCAACCGCTCGCCGAAGCCCATCAAGGCGTTCGGCCGCTTCGCGCACGAGGCCGTCGTCATCGACCCCAAGCGCGGCCACGCCTACCTCACCGAGGACGCCTCGGGCCCCAACGGCCTGCTCTACCGCTGGGTGCCGCCGAAGGGCTTCGAGCACGGCCGCGGCAAGCTGCGCACCCTCGCCGACGACGCGGGCGTGCTCCAGGCGACCCGCTGCTTCGACTCCGGCGGCCGCTTCGTCGACGACCTCTCGCGCGCCACGAGGATCGGCACGACGTACGGCGTGGACTGGGTCGACGTCCCGGACCGCGACGCCAAGTCGGTCTCCACGCGCAAGCAGTTCAAGGACGGCGAGATCACCCGCGCCCGCAAGCTGGAGGGCATGTGGTGGGGCGACGGCGGCGCGTACGTCGTCTCCTCGTTCGCCCGCGAGGAGAGCCCCGTCGCGCACGACGGACAGGTCTGGTTCTACGACCCCAAGCGCCGCACCCTCACCCTGAAGGTGCTGCTCGGCGTGAACCCGGACCCGTCGAAGGACGGTGCCTTCGACGGCCCGGACAACATCACCGTCTCCCCGTACGGCGGTCTGGTCATCTCCGAGGACGGCGAGGGCATCCAGCACCTGTTCGGGGCGACCGAGAAGGGCCGCACCTACCCGATCGCGCGCAACGAACTGAACATCGGCACCGAGGAGGAGCCCGAGTACAGCGAGATGACGGGCGTCACCTTCTCGCCCGACGGCTCGACCCTCTACGCCAGCATCCAGAACCCCGGCATCCTGCTGGCCATCAAGGGCCCCTGGAAGCGCCAGCGCTGAGCGGTCACTGGAGCGGGTCCACCGGCGGCGCCTCGCGCTCCGCGGCGATCCGGTGGACCCGCCCCCGCACCACGTACCAGCCGATCGTCAGGCACGCCGCGATCGGGATCAGCATCAGCACCGTGTCGCGGCCCGCGCCGTCCTTGTCGAACCACATCATCACGATGACGGCGAGCAGGAACGCGATCGTCGTCAGCTCGATCCACGGCGAGGCCCACAGCCGGAACGCGGGCCGGTGCACCAGGCCCTCCCGGGCCCGGCGCACGAACACCAGGTGACAGAGCATGATCATGACCCAGGTGGAGATGACGCCGAGCGAGGAGATGTTCGTGACGATGGCGAACGCGTCCTCCGGCAGCCACGCGTTCAGCGCCACGCCGAACAGCGCCACCGTCGCCGTCAGCAGGATCCCGCCGTACGGGACATGGCTGCCGCTCATCCGCGCCGTGAACGACGGGGCGGAACCGGCCATCGACATCGAGCGCAGGATGCGGCCGGTCGTGTAGAGGCCGGAGTTGAGCGAGGACATGGCGGCGGTCAGCACCACCAGGTTCATGATGCCGCCCGCCGACGGCACCCCGATCTTCGACAGGACGGTCACGAAGGGGCTCTCGCCCGCCGAGTACGCCGTCCACGGCAGCAGCAGCGTCAGCATCACGACCGAGCCGACGTAGAAGATGCCGACCCGCCACATGATCGAGTTCACGGCCTTCGGCACGACCTTCTCCGGCTCCGCGGTCTCGCCCGCCGTCACCCCGACCATCTCGACCGCCGCGTAGGCGAAGACCACGGTCTGCGTGATGAGGACGACCGGCAGCACGCCCAGCGGGAAGAAGCCGCCGTTGTCGCTGATGAGCGAGATACCCGGGTCGTGGTTCCCGTCCACGGGCTTCCCCGTGACCAGGAAGAAGATTCCGATCAGCAGGAACAGCACCAGGGCCGCCACCTTCACGATGGCGAACCAGAACTCCATCTCGCCGAAGCTCTTCACCGAGATCAGGTTGATGGTCAGCACGATCGCGAGGGCGACCGCGGCCAGCACCCACTGCGGGATCGACGTGAACATCGACCAGTAGTGCACGTACAGGGCGACGGCCGTGATGTCGGCCATCCCCGCCGACGACCAGTTCAGTACGTACATCCAGCCCGCCACGAACGCGCCCCGCTCACCGAGGAACTCGCGCGCGTAACTGACGAAGGAGCCCGACGAGGGCCGGTGCACGACCAGTTCGCCGAGCGCCCGCACGACGAAGAACGCGAACACGCCGCAGATCGCGTACGCGAACGCGAGGGCGGGGCCCGCCTTGGCGAGATTGCCGCCCGCGCCGAGGAACAGCCCCGTGCCGATCGCCCCGCCGATCGCGATCATGCTGATGTGGCGTGGCTGGAGACTCTTGGCGTAGCCGAGGTCACCGGCGTCGGTGACGCCCTCGGCGGTGATCGGGTCGTCCAGGTGGGGGTCTTCTCCCGCGGGTCCGCTTTGATGGCCTTTGTGCATGTTCACGCCCGGCACTCTCGCAAATTAAGCGCCCGCCGTCGCAGCTACGCGCCGCAGCCGGGACGGGGCGGGAAAAGTCCTCGGCAAAAGTCATCGGTAAGGGAACGGTAAAGCGGGGTCGCTCGTTACCCCTGTCATGACCGCTATGACTCCCGGCTCGAACATCCCGCTCACGGCTCAGCGCGTGACGGTGGACGTCACGGCGCCCGTGCGGCTCGACGTATCGGGCCTGCTGCTCACCGCCGACGGCAAGGTGCGCTCGGACGACGACTTCATCTTCTACAACCAGCCCTCCGGGCCGGGCGTGACCTACACGTCCGGCGGGGGCTCGGCGCCCGACGCGATCACGGTGGACACCGCCGCCGTCCCGCCGGGCATCGAGAAGATCGTCGTCACCGCGAGCCCGGACGCCGCGGGCCAGACGTTCCAGGGCATCGAACCGACGGCCACGATCCGCGCCGCGGACGACGGCTCGGTCCTCGCCACGTTCACGCCGCCGCAGCTCGGCGGGGAGACGGCGCTGGTGGTCATCGAGGTGTACCTGCGCAACGGCGCGTGGAAGGCGCGCGCCGTCGGCCAGGGCTACGCCAACGGGCTGGCGGGCATCGCCACGGACTTCGGCGTCTCGGTGGAGGAGCCCGCCGCCCCGGCGGCCCCGACCCCGGCCCCCGCCCCGCAGGCCCCGCCCGCCGCCATGCCCGCGCCCACCACGCCGCCCGCGGACCCGCGCACGGCGCCGCCCGCGCCGGTCACCGCGCCGCCCGCCGCCGCGGCACCGGCCCCGGCGCCCGGCACCGGCAAGATCAACCTCGACAAGGGCCGCGTCTCCCTCCAGAAGAACCAGACCGTCTCCCTGGTGAAGGGCGGTCAGCCGCTGCTGTCCCAGGTCAAGATGGGCCTCGGCTGGGAGCCCGCCTACCGGGGCAAGGACATCGACCTGGACGCGTCGGTCATCGCGTACGGGCCGCAGCGCAACCACATCGACAGCTGCTACTTCGGCAAGCTCTCGATCGTCGGCGGCGCCATCAAGCACTCCGGCGACAACCTCACGGGCGAGGGCGGCGGTGACGACGAGGTGATCGTGGTCGACCTCGGCCGGCTGCCGCAGGAGGTCACGGGCCTGGTCTTCACGGTGAACTCGTTCTCCGGGCAGAAGTTCACCGAGGTCGCCAAGGCGTACTGCCGTCTCCTCGACGCCGCGACGGGCGAGGAGCTGGTCCGCTTCGACCTCACGAACGCCGAGTCCCAGACGGGCGTGATGATGGCGAAGCTCATCAAGCAGTTCTCCGGCGAGTGGGAGATGACCGCGATGGGCGACTTCGTGAAGTCGCGGACGGTGCGCGGCATGGTGAAGCCGGCGGCGCAGGCGCTGTAGCCCGCGCGGGCGGGCGGTGGCAGACGCCAACCGTTCACCCGTATGGAGGCACTCGGCGTATCCGGGCCTGTTCCGGCCGCGGCCCTTCATGAGGCCGCGAAAAGGCTCCGACCAGGCGATGCGGTTACGCCGAGTGAAGTCCCTTGTTGCGAACTCCCCGCGCGCACCGCGCGATGGGACATGAGGCACATGGCCCACGCGGCGGCCTCCAGCCGCCTCCATGTCCCGAAGGGAGTGATCACGCATGACGCAGAGCGAGATCAACAACCCCGATGCCCTCGTCGGGCTCACCGCCTACGACCGCACCGGGGAGAAGATCGGCAGCGTCGAGCGGGTCTACCTGGATGACAGGACCGGCAAGGCCGACTGGGTGACGGTCAAGACCGGCCTCTTCGGCATGAAGGAGACCTTCGTGCCGCTGAGGGGTGCCACGCACGACGACGAGCGGCTCAACGTCAGGTACACGAAGGAAGCGGTCAAGGACGCCCCGCGGGTCGACGCCGACCAGCACCTCGACGAGGACGAGAAGACCGAGCTGTACGCGCACTACGGCATGACGCGCGGCGGCATGGACGCGGGCGACGGCCGCACCGGGCAGCAGCCCCTCGCCGACACCGGCCGCATGGGCACCGCGGGCACGACGGGCGCCGCGGGCACGGCAGGCATGGCGGGCGCGGCGGGCGCCGCGGGTGCCATGGGCGCCGCCGGTGCGCGCTCGGAGTCCGGCCGGCACGCGGGCGCCGCCGAGCGGGAGCCGGCCCTGCGCTCGGCGTCCGGCGTGGGTGGCGACCCCAAGGCCGACGAGATGATCCGCTCCGAGGAGCGCCTGCGGGTCGGCGTCGAGGAGCAGGAGGTCGGCCACGCGCACCTGCGCAAGACGGTGGAGACGGAGAACGTCACCACGTCGGTGCCGGTGTCCCACGAGGAGGTCCGCGTCGTGCGCGAACCGATCCGCGAGGGCGACCGCGTGAAGGGCACGATCAGCGAGGCCGAGACCGAGGTGACGCTGCACGCGGAGCGTCCGGTCATCCGCAAGGAGACCGTTCCCGTCGAGCGGGTCCGGCTGGAGACCGAGAAGGTCACGGAGACGCAGGAGGTCTCCGACACCGTCCGCAAGGAGAAGATCGAGTTCGACAACCCGAAGGACGACGGCGGCATGCCCGGCGAGGGCAAGCACGGCCGCCGCGGGCCGCGCCACTGACAGCAGCGGTACCGCGCCCCAGGCGTCGTGCGGGCCCGGCCGGGAGCCGGGCCCGCACTGCCGTGTCGGGGCGCTTCCGTGTCAGGGCACCACGACGATCTTCCGGCCCACGCCGGACGCGAACTGGTCGAGCGCCTGCGGGTACTGGTCGAGCGGCAGCCGGTCGCTGATGAAGACCGACGGGTCGAGGACACCGCCCGCGAACAGCTCCGCCGCCCGCTCGTAGCTGTGCAGGACCGCCATCGAGCCGGTGATGGTGATCTCCTGGTTGTAGATGCGGTACGGGTCGATCGTCACGCGCGTCGCGTAGTCCGCGACGCCGAACTGGAGGAACGTGCCCGCCTTCGCGACGCGGCCGAGGCCGTCCTGGATCGCCGCCGCGTTGCCGGTCGCGTCGATGACGACGTCCCAGCCCGAGGGGCGGTCCAGCTCGTCGGGGTTGGTTGCGGACGCCGAGACGCCGAGGCGCTGGGCGGTCGCCAGGCGGTCCGGGTTGAGGTCGACCACGTCGACGCTCGCCGCGCCGGTCTTCTTGGCCAGCTCCAGCATCATCAGGCCCATCGTGCCCGAGCCGTAGATCAGCACGTGCGAGCCGAGCCGCGACTGGAGGACGTCGTAGCCGCGCACCGCGCAGGACAGCGGCTCGATGAGCGCCGCGTCCTGGGTCGCCACGTGGTCGGGGAGCGGGACGCAGTTGGCGACCGGCGCCACCGCGTACTGCGCGGCGCCGCCCGCCGTCGACACCCCGATCGCCGCCCACCGCTCGCACAGGTTGCCCCGTCCGGCCCGGCAGTAGCGGCACTCGTGACAGTGCAGGGACGGATCGACCGCCACCCGGTCGCCGACCCTCAACTCCGTTACCTGCGAGCCCACTTCGGCGATCGTGCCCGCGAACTCGTGGCCCGGCACCACCGGCAGCGTGGGGGCGAACTCGCCCTGGAGGATGTGCAGATCGGTGCCGCAGAGCCCGCAGGCGGCGACCTCGACGATCACGTCGCGGGGGCCCGGTGTCGGGTCCGGCACCTCGCCGACGACGACCTTGCCCACCGATTCGACGATCGCGGCCTTCATGGACAACCTCCAAAGCACGTACGGGAGTTGTTACGATCTTTCACTTCACCGCGCCGAGGGACAGGCCTTGGACGAGCTTGTCCTGGGCGGCGAACCCTGCCGCGAGCACCGGCAGGGAGATCACGAGGGACGCGGCGCACACCTTCGCCAGGAACAGGCCCTGGCTGGTGATGAAGCCGGTCAGGAAGACGGGTGCGGTCTGCGCGACGACGCCGGTCAGCACCCGGGCGAAGAGGAGTTCGTTCCAGGAGAAGATGAAGCAGATCAGGGCGGTCGCCGCGATGCCGGGAAGGGCGATGGGGGCGACGACCCGGGTCAGTACCGTCGGCAGCCTCGCACCGTCGATCTGCGCCGCCTCGATCACCGCGACCGGTACCTCGGCGAGGAACGACTGCATCATCCACACCGCGATCGGCAGGTTCATCGACGTGTAGAGGATGACGAGCAGCCAGATGTTGTCGAGGAAGCCGGTGTTCTTCGCGAAGAGGTAGATCGGCAGCAGGCCCGCCACCACCGGCAGCATCTTCGTCGACAGGAAGAAGAACAGCACGTCCGTCCACTTGCGGACCCGCCGGATCGACAGCGCGTACGCCGCCGGAAGCGCGAGGACCAGCACGAGCAGCGTCGCGACGAGCGAGGCCACCGTCGAGTTGATCAGCGCGGGCCAGGGGCTCGCGCCGCCGTCCGCGCCGAAGAAGTCGCGGTAGCCGTCGAGGGTGAGCGCGGCGGCGAACGAGGGCGGGTTGGTGGCGGCGTCCGCCTCCGAGTGGAAGGACGTCAGCGCCATCCAGGCGATGGGCAGGAAGAAGACGATGCCGGCCAGCCAGGCGAGGAGACCGAGCCCCTTGCTCTTGAGGAACGTCGAGAACGTCATCACCGCGCCACCTCCTCGCGGAACAGGGACGACACGACGCGCAGCGCGAACGTCGCGATGACGATGGATCCGATGACGACCAGGACGCCGGCCGCCGAGGCGAGACCGTTCTCGTGGGCCTGGTAGAAGGACTGGTAGACGGTGTACGGCAGGTTGGCCGTGCCGAGGCCGCCGGACGTGATGGTGAAGACGGCGTCGAAGTTCTGCACGATGTAGATCGAACCGAGCAGCGCGCCCAGCTCCAGATACCGGCGCAGGTGCGGCAGCGTGAGGTGGCGGAAGATCTGCCAGGCTCCCGCGCCGTCCACGCGGGCGGCCTCGATCTGTTCGGCGGACCGCGACTGGAGTCCCGCGAGCAGGATCAGCATCATGAACGGCGTCCACTGCCAGACGAGGGAGAGTTCCACCGCGAGCAGCGGCGTGTTCGAGATCCAGTCGGGCTGGGGCCCGCCCACGTAGTGCAGCAGACCGTTGAGCAGCCCGTACTCGGGGTTGTAGAGCACGTGCTTCCACAGCAGGGCCGCGGCGACCGGGACGATCAGGAACGGCGCGATCAGCAGCGTACGGACCAGGCCGCGGCCCTTGAAGCGCCGGTCGAGCAGCAGTGCGAGGGCGAGGCCGAGCACCAGGCTCGCCACCACCACCGACACCGTCAGGACGATCGTGGTGAGGACCGACTTGCGCAGCTCCGGGTCGGTGAGGACCTCGGCGTAGTTGCCGAAACCGGCGAAGTGGCGGGCGTCGGGGTACAGCGCGTTCCAGTCGAAGAACGAGATCACGAGCGTCGCCACGAACGGAAGTTGGGTGACCACGATCATGAAGACCAGGGCGGGCAGCAGCGGCGCGCGGGTCGCCCAGGCGCGCAGCCTGCCAGGGGTGCGCGGCGCGGGCGGCGCGGAAGTGGTGCGGGGCGCCGGAGCGGCGGTCGTCGTCGTCATCGGCCCTCGTACTCCTTCGCGATCTCGGCGGCGAGCTTCTGGGACTTGGCGAGGGCCGAGTCGACCGACTGGCGTCCGGCGACGGCCGCGCTGATCTCCTGCGAGACCTTCGTGCCGAGGTCGGTGAACTCGGGGATGCCGACGAATTGGATGCCGGGCGCGGGCCGCGGCTGCACGCCCGGATCGCCCGGCCGCGCGCTCTCGATGGCGGCCTGCGTCTGCGCCTGGAACGGCGCGGCCTCCTCGCGGTACTGCGGGATGTCGTACGTGGAGGCGCGCTTGCCTGCGGGCACGTTGGCCCAGCCGAACTCCTTGCCGACGAGCTTCTCGTACTCCTTGCCGGACGCCCAGGAGATGAACTTCCAGGCCTTGTCCGGGTTGGGGGAGGCCTGCTGGAGGCCCCAGGCCCAGGTGTAGAGCCAGCCGCTCGACTTCGTCTTCTCGACGGGTGCCGACACGTAGCCGATCTTGCCCTTGACCGGGGACTTGGCGGCTTCGAGGGAGCCGGCCGCGGAGGTCGCGTCGTACCACATGGCGGTCTTGCCCTGGGTGAGGTTGTTGAGGCACTCGGCGAAGCCGGCCTGCGCGGCGCCGGACTCTCCGTGCTTGCGGACGAGGTCGACGTAGAACCTGGTGGCTTCCTTGAATCCCTTGTCGTCGAGGCGCGCCTTCCAGTCCTTGTCGAACCAGGTGCCGCCGAAGGTGTTCACGACCGTGGTCAGCGGCGCCATCGACTCGCCCCAGCCGGGCAGTCCGCGCAGGCAGATGCCCTTCATGCTCTTCTCCGCGCCGTCGACCTTCGCCGACAGGTCCGCGACCTGCTGCCAGGTCGGGTGCTCGGGCATCTTCAGGCCCTTCTTCGCGAAGACGTCCTTGCGGTACATCAGGAAGGACGACTCGCCGTAGAACGGCTGGCCGTACAGCTTGCCGTCGTCGCCGGTGAGCGACTCGCGCATCGGGGCGAGGATGTCCTTCTGGTCGAAGGCCGTGTCCTTGGCGACGTACGGGTCGAGCGGGCGCAGCCAGCCGTTGCGGGCGTAGATCGGTATCTCGTAGTTGGAGAGAGTCGCGACGTCGTACTGGCCCGCCTGGTTGGCGAAGTCCTGGCTGATCTTGTCGCGGACGTCGTTCTCCGGCAGCACGGTGAAGTTGACCTTGATACCGGTCTCGCGCGTGAAGTGCTTCGCCGTGAGCTTCTGCAACTCGACCATCTGCGGGTTGTTGACCATCAGGACGTTGAGCGAGTCACCGCCGCTGCCGTGCCCGCCGGCGCCGACCCAGCAGCCGGACAGCAAGGGGGTGAGCAGCGTCCCTGCGGCGGCCATCACGAGCAGGGTGCCCGGTGGCCTGCGTCGGCTCTGGGTTCGCATCGATGCTCCTGGACGTAAGGGGAAAAGGGGGAAAGGTTAAAAATGGGGAGGAAGTGGTACGTCGGCGGGTGTGCGGAACCCCGCCCCGTACCCATGGAGTTGTGCGGGGCCGGGTGGTCAGACGCGGATGACCTGCGGCCCCATCAGCGAGTAGCGGTGCGCCTCGGACGCGGGCAGCTGGGTGCTGGTGACGATCGCCTCCAGGGCGCCCACCGGGGCGAAGCGGCAGAAGCTGACCGCGCCGAACTTCGTGTGCACACCCGCGAACACGGTGCGCCGCGCCGCCCGGATGGCCTGCGCCTTGACCTCGCTGACCGCCGGGTCGGGGGTGGTCAGACCGTGGTCGCGGGAGATGCCGTTGGCGCCGATGTAGGCGAGGTCGACGACGAAACCGGCGAGCATCTTCGTCGTCCAGTGGTCGACGGTCGCGAGCGTGCCCGCCCGGACCCGCCCGCCCAGCAGCAGCACGCTGGTGTTCTCGTTCTCCGCGAGCGCGCCCGCCGTGGCGAGGGAGGCGGTCACGACGGTCAGCGGCCGGTCGCGGGGCAGCGCCTCGGCGATCAGCTGGGGCGTGAACCCCTCGTCGACGAAGACGGTCTCGGCGTCGCCGAGCAGGTCCGCGGCGGCCGTGGCGATCCGCCGTTTCTCGGGGACGTGCATCGTGGTGCGGAAGGCGAGCGTCGTCTCGAACCCGGCGCTCTCCACCGGGTACGCCCCGCCGTGCGTGCGCCGCACCAGGCCGTGGTCCTCAAGGGCGCGCAGGTCGCGGCGCACGGTCTCCTTCGCCACGCCCAGGGCGGTCGCGAGCTCGGTGACGTCGACGGAGCCGGAGTGCCGTGCCACCCGCACGATCTCCCGCTGTCGTTCCTCCGCGCTCATGCCACCGACCTCCGTACCGTCCCTGCCGTGCGCCGCCCGGGGCATCGCCCGTGCCGTGCCGGCGCCCTGCCCGTGCCGGGCAGGTGCTGCCCGTTCGGGCCCGGAAGAGCCCGTACCGGAAGTTCTACCGGCGGTACGGCGAGGTGAACAGGTCTGAAGGGGACTCGATGCCGCCCGTTCCTGCCCGTTTCGCGGGCGCGTTGCCCGGCGTCGACCTGCGGGGGAGCGGGCGCGCGTGTGGGTTCGGGCGGGCCGGGTGCCCGAACAGGGCGGCGGGCGGGCCCGTTCGGTGCCCGCCCGCCGCCCGGAAGCCGTGGATCAGTGCGGCCAGATCGGCGGGTCGTTGATGAAGCGGCCGCCCATGTACCGGTGCGCGGGGTTGTCGTCGTCGAGGGGGCCGAACTCGGCGAGCAGCTTCTCCGCGTAGACCTCCGAGTCGTCCCGCGGCTCGTAGCCGAGGGCGCGGGCGCTCGAAAGGTCCCACCACAGGCGGGTGTTGGCGGAGGAGCCGTAGACGACCGTGTGGCCGACCTTCTCCGCGGTGAGCGCCGCGTCGAAGAGGCGGGCGCCGTCGGCGGGGCTCATCCACACCGACATCATGCGGACGTCCGTGGGCTCCTTGAAGCAGGAGCCGATGCGGACGGAGACGGTCTCGATGCCGTGCTCGTCCCAGTAGAACTGGGCGAGGTCCTCGCCGAAGGACTTCGACAGGCCGTAGAAGGTGTCGGGGCGGCGCGGGGTGTCGACGGGGACGAGCGGGGCGCCCTCCTCCACGCGCGGGCGCGGCGTGTAGCCGATGGCGTGGTTGGAGGAGGCGAAGACGATCCGGGGCGCGGTGCCGTCGGCGCGGGACGCGGCCTCCTCGCGCACCGCCTCGTACAGGCGGTGGGTGCCCTTGATGTTCGAGTCGAGGATCTTCTCGAAGGTCGACTCCAGGCTGATGCCGGCGAGGTGCAGCACGCCGTCGACGCCGCGCACCGCCTCGCGCAGCGCGTCCGAGTCGTTCAGGTCGGCGACGATCGCGTCCGGCGCGCCCTCGACGGGGCGCACGTCGAGCAGGCGCAGCTCGTAGCCGTGCCGGGGCAGCAGCTCCCGCATGAGGGTGCCGAGTCCGCCGGCCGCGCCGGTGAGCAGGATGGTGCGGGTCCTTGAAGGGACTGGCATGCGTGTGATCTCCGTGTGCGTGAGCGGCATTCACATTCGTGGACACGCTATGGAGCGCCGTCGTGGCAGTCAAGAGGCGTGCGCACGCGGGGAGTTCGCGTGATTTGTGTGCTTGACCTGGCCTTCGCGCGCGTCCTACCGTGGCGCCGTTCAGAAATGTAAACGCGGATCACACTCGTGCACACCCCGATGTGTACAGCTCAGGGAGAGCCCGTGACGTCAGCCCCTCTCGCCGCCCGCCTCAGTATCCCCAGCGGCCCGCTGTTCTTCCCCGTCACCGCCTACGGACCCGGCGGGGCCGTGGACCTGGACGCCTACCGCACCCACGTCCGCGGTGGCGTCGAGGCCGGGGCCGCCGCCGTGTTCGCCTGCTGCGGCACCGGGGAGTTCCACGCGCTCACGCCCGAGGAGTACGAGGCCTGCGTCGCCGCCGCCGTCGAGGTGACGGCGGGCCGGGTGCCGGTCGTCGCGGGCGCCGGATACGGCACCGCGCTCGCCGTCCGCTACGCGCGCGCGGCCGAACGCGCGGGCGCGGACGGGCTGCTGGCGATGCCGCCCTACCTCGTCGTCGCAGGGCAGGAGGGGCTGCTGCGCCACTACACCGAGCTGGCCGACGCGACCGCCCTCGACCTCGTCGTCTACCAGCGGGACAACGCGGTCTTCACTCCCGAGACCGTCGTCGCGCTCGCCCGCCACCCCAGGATCGTCGGGCTCAAGGACGGCCTCGGCGACCTCGACCTGATGCAGCGCATCGTGAGCGCGGTCCGCACCGAAGCCGCGCACTCGTCCGAGATCCCGGACGACTTCCTCTACTTCAACGGACTGCCCACCGCCGAACTCACCGGCCTCGCCTACCGCGGCATCGGCGTCACCCTCTACTCCTCCGCCGTCTTCTGCTTCGCGCCCGACCTCGCGCAGGCCTTCCACGCGGCGCTCCGCGCGGGCGACGACGTCACCGTGAACCGGCTCCTCGACGGCTTCTACCGGCCCCTCGTCGAACTCCGCAACCAGGGACGGGGATACGCGGTGTCCCTCGTCAAGGCGGGGGTACGGTTGCGCGGGCTCGACGTCGGCGGCGTACGGCCGCCGCTGCACGAGCCGAGCGAGGAGCACGTCAAGCGGCTCGCCGAACTCATGGTCCACGGACAGCAGCTGCTGGAAGGAGCAGACGCGTGAGGACATCCGCCTTCGTCTACCCCTGGGACGTCAACGGCGACCCGGACGCCGCCCGGCGCATCGCCGACCTCGGCGTCCAGCAGGTCACCCTCGCCGCCGCGTACCACTCCACGCGCGCCCTGACGCCCCGCCATCCGCGCCACCGCATCGTCACGGCCGAGCACGCGGCCGTGCTCTACCCGGTCGACGAACAGCGCTGGCAGGGAAGGGAGTTGGCGCCGTACGCGGCCGGGTCCTGGGCGCCCGGCGACGCCTACGGAGAGGCCGCCGAGGCCCTCTCGGCCGCCGGACTCGACGTCCACACGTGGGTCGTGCTCGCCCACAACTCCCGGCTGGGCGCCGAACACCCCGGCACCTCCGTCGTCAACGCCTACGGCGACCGCTACCCCTGGGCGCCGTGCATCGCCCAGCCCGCCACGCGCAGGTACCTGGTGGACCTCGCCGCGGAGGCGGCCGTGCGCCCCGGCGCACGCGGCACCGAACTCGAATCCCTCGGCTGGTACGGCCTCGCGCACCTGCACGCCCACGACAAGACCGGCGGCGTCGGGCTCGGCGACGCCGGGCAGTACCTGATGTCGCTGTGCTTCTGCGCGGCGTGCCGCGAGGGATACGCCCAACAGGGCCTGGATCCGGTCGAGTTGGCGGTCACGGTCCGGTCCGCGCTCGACCCCGTCTGGCGTGGGCAGGGCGCGGACGACGGCTGGGTCACGGTCGAGAAACTGCTCGGCGCCGAGACGGCGGCCGCCACCCGCGCCCACCGCGACACCACGGCCCGCTCGCTCCAGGAAGCGGCCGTCACGGCGGTACGGGCCGCCGCCCCGGACGGCTTCCAGGTGCTGCTGCACGCCGACCCGGTCGCGTACCACTGCGGCGCCAACGCCGGCGTCGACCCCGCCCACATCCTCTCCGTCGCCGACGGTGTCGTCGTGCCGTGCACGGGCGGCGCGGGGCTCGTGCGGCCGTTCGCGGAGCGGGGCGGGGGAGTGGTCGCCGCCAACTTCACCGTCGTACGGGGCATGGGCGGCAGCCCCGACACCCTCGCCGAGGACGCGCGGGCCGCGCGCGAGCTGGGCGCCACGGAGCTGCGGCTCTACCACGCGGGGCTGGCGTCGGACGGGGACCTGGAGACGGTGGCGGGGGCGCTGGCGGCGCTCTGAGGAGGCCGGACGAGCCGGGCCGGGGCGGCCGACGCGCCCCGGCCCGGCTCGGCGTGTGCGCGGGGGCGTACGGCTCAACTGGCCCAAGATCGACAGAAGTTCGGTGGATTTCTTGTGTCGGAAGCGTTGACGAAACGCGACGGCACTTCTAGCTTCAACGCGTCGTACCTCGTACGTCATATATGAGACGCGATACGAGATACGTCAGACATCTGACGCGCGACCGCGCACCGCGACACCGAGAGGCCCGCATGACCTCTGTGCCCACGCCGATCCCCTCCCGTACCCAGTACGTCCTGGAGGAGATCAAGCACCGCATCCTGACCGGGCAGCTGCGCCCGGGGCAGGCGCTGGTGGAGACCGACGTCGCCGCGCAGTTCGGGGTCTCCAAGACCCCCGTACGGGAGGCGCTGAAGACCCTCGCCGGCACCGGGCTCGTCGTGATGAGCCAGTACAAGGGCGTCACCGTGCGCATGGTGGACGCCGACATGGCCCGCGAGGTCTACGACGTGCGGCTGCTGCTCGAACCCGAGGCGCTGCGCCGCACCGTGCACCGCAAGGCGTCCCTCGACGCCGCCCGCGACGCGCTGCGGCGGGCCGCCACCGCGAGCGACACCGCCCAGCGCTCCCTCGCCAACCGGGAGTTCCACCGCGCCCTCTACCTCCCCTGCGGCAACCCGCTGCTCGGCAGGATGCTCGACGAGGTCCGTGACCAGGCCGCCCTGGTGTCCGCGGTGGCCTGGGCCGCCGACCCCTCGTGGGACCGGGAGGCCGCCGAGCACCGGGAGATCCTGGAGCTCGCCCTCGCCGGTGACGCCCAGGGCGCCTCGCGCGCGCTGCGCGGTCACATCGCGTCGTTCGTTGAGCGGGCCTTCCCCGAAGTGCGGGAGGACCGGGAAGAAGAGGGTGAGCACACCTCATGACCGTCACATCAGTCACGTTCGAGACCCAGCGCGCCGCGCTCGCCGACGTGGTCGCGATCCCGGTGACCCCGTTCACCGAGCACGGCTCCGTCGACGAGGGCCAGTACCGGGCCCTGCTGCGGCGGCTGCTCGACAGCGGAGTGCGCACGCTCACGCCGAACGGGAACACCGGCGAGTTCTACGCCCTCAGCCCCGAGGAGCGCCGCCGCGTCACCGAGCTGACCCTCGACGAGGTCGGCGAGCGCGGCGTGGTCCTGGTCGGCGTCGGCCACGACGTGCCGACCGCGACCGAGGCCGCCCGGCACGCCCGTGAGCACGGCGCGCACATGGTGATGGTCCACCAGCCCGTGCACCCCTACGTCTCCGAGGTCGGCTGGGTCGACTACCACCGCGCCATCGCGCGGGCCGTGCCCGAACTCGGCGTCGTCCCCTACCTCAGGAACGCGGCGCTGCCCGGCGCCCGGCTCGCCGAACTCGGCGACGCCTGCCCGAACGTGATCGGCGTGAAGTACGCGGTGCCGGACGCCGCCCGCTTCGCCGGCTTCGCGCGGGACTCGGGCCTGGAGCGGTTCGTGTGGGTGGCCGGGCTCGCCGAGCCGTACGCGCCCTCGTACTTCTCCGCGGGCGCCACCGGCTTCACCTCCGGGCTCGTCAACGTCGCCCCGAGCGTCTCCCTCACCATGATCGAAGCGCTGCGCGCCGGTGACTACGTCGCCGCCATGAAGGTGTGGGAGCAGATCCGCCGCTTCGAGGAACTGCGCGGCGCCGACGCCTCCGCCAACAACGTCACGGTCGTCAAGGAGGCCCTCGCCTCCCTCGGACTGTGCCGCCGCGACGTCCGCCCGCCGAGCAAGGAGCTGCCCGAGGCGGAGCGCGCCGAGGTCGCCGAGATAGCGGCGGGGTGGTCCGTATGACCGCCGCCGACCGGAGACTGACGCCCGAACAGCTGCGCTCCCACCAGTGGTACGGCACCGAGGGCCAGCTGCGCACCTGGTCGCACAACGCCCGGATGCGCCAGCTCGGCTACGAGGCCGAGGAGTACCAGGGCCGCCCGGTGATCGCCGTCCTCAACACCTGGTCCGACATCAACCCCTGCCACGTGCATCTGCGCGAGCGCGCCGAGGCCGTGAAGCGGGGCGTATGGCAGGCCGGCGGCTTCCCGCTCGAATTCCCCGTGGCCACGCTCTCCGAGACGTACCAGAAGCCGACCCCGATGCTGTACCGCAACCTGCTCGCCATGGAGACCGAGGAGCTGCTGCGCTCCTACCCGGTCGACGCGGCGGTGCTGCTCGGCGGCTGCGACAAGTCGACCCCAGCCCTGCTCATGGGCGCCGCCTCCGCCGACGTACCGGCGATCTTCGTGCCCGCCGGGCCGATGCTGCCGGGGCACTGGCGCGGCGAGACCCTCGGCTCCGGCACCGACATGTGGAAGTACTGGGACGAGCACCGCGCCGGCAACCTCACCGACTGCGAACTGCGGGAGCTCCAGGGCGGGTTGGCGCGTTCGCCCGGTCACTGCATGACCATGGGCACCGCGTCCACCATGACCGCGGCGGCCGAGGCCCTCGGCATGACGCTGCCGGGCGCCTCGTCGATCCCGGCCGTCGACTCCGCGCACGAGCGGATGGCCGCCGCCTCCGGGCGTCGCGCCGTCGACCTCGCGTGGACCGCGCTCAGGCCGTCGGAGATCCTCACCCCCGAGGCCTTCGAGGACGCCGTCACCACCGTGCTCGGGCTCGGCGGCTCCACCAACGCCGTGATCCACCTGATCGCCATGGCCGGACGGGCCGGGGTGCCGCTCACGCTCGACGACTTCGACCGCGTCGCGCGCACCGTGCCGGTGCTCGCCAACGTGCGGCCGGGCGGGCGGACGTACCTGATGGAGGACTACCACTTCGCCGGTGGCCTGCCCGCGTTCCTCTCCCGGATCGCCGACCTGCTGCACCTCGAACGGCCCACGGTCAACGGGCGGTTCGGCGCGCAGATCGAGGGCGCGGAGGTCCACAACGACGAGGTGATCCGCACCCGCGCCAACCCGGTCGCGGCCGAGGGCGGCGTCGCCGTCCTGCGCGGCAACCTCTGTCCCGACGGCGCCGTCATCAAGCACATCGCCGCGGAAGCCCACCTGCTCAAGCACACCGGCACCGCCGTCGTCTTCGACGACTACAAGACCATGCAGCGCACCATCAACGACCCGGAGCTGGGCATCACCGCCGACAGCGTCCTGGTGCTGCGCGGCTCCGGCCCCAAGGGCGGACCCGGCATGCCGGAGTACGGGATGCTGCCCATCCCCGACCACCTGCTCAAGCAGGGCGTGCGCGACATGGTGCGGCTCTCCGACGCCCGGATGAGCGGCACCAGCTACGGGGCGTGCGTCCTGCACATCGCCCCCGAGTCGCACGTCGGCGGCCCGCTCGCGCTGGTGCGCAGCGGCGACACCATCACCCTCGACGTCGCCGCGCGGAGCCTTCGGCTCGACGTGGACGACGACGAGTTGGAGCGGCGCAGGGCCGAGTGGACCGCGCCCGCCGAGCGCAGCGAGCGCGGCTACGGGGTGCTCTACAACGAGCAGATCACCCAGGCCGACACCGGCTGCGACTTCGCCTTCCTCGCGCGGCCGGGCACGGTCCCGGACCCGTACGCGAGCTGAACCACCGCACCCGCACCACCGTCGCCGGCATCGGCCGACACCCCCGAACACCGTCTGGGAAGCGCTTCGATACGTGCCACGTGCAAGCGCTTTCTACGACCGCAGAACCACCGAAGCACCGACCTGAGCCACCGAGAACGGAGTTCCCGTCATGGCCCAAGCCGCAGCCGTGGCCAAAGCCCCGCAGGGTGCGTCGCCGCCCCGGCGCCGCAAGTCAGCCACCCCGCGCAGGCTCCCGTATCTGCTGATCGCGCCCGCCGGGCTGCTGATGCTGGGCTTCATCGCGTATCCCGTCATCAGCGTCTTCTACTACAGCCTCCAGCACTACAACCCGACCAAGCCGTGGCGGAACGGGTTCGCCGGTCTCGAGAACTTCGTCACCGCGTTCACCAACGACCCCGACTTCTGGCGCACCCTGGGCTTCAGCCTCCAGTGGGTCGTCGTCCAAGTGGTGCTGCAACTGCTGCTCGGCCTCGGGCTCGCGCTCGTCGTCAACCAGACGTTCGTCGGCCGCGGCATGGCCCGCGCCCTCGTCTTCTCGCCGTGGGCCGTCTCCGGCGTGCTGACCTCGGCCGTCTGGATGCTGCTCTACAACTCCCAGACCGGCATCACGCGCTACCTCGCGGACATCGGCATCGGCAGCTACGGCACGTCCTGGCTCTCCGACACCGCGACCGTCTTCCCGGCCGTCGTCACCGCCGAACTCTGGCGCGGCGTCCCCTTCTTCGCGATCCTCATCCTCGCCGACCTCCAGTCCGTCTCGAAGGACCTGTACGAGGCCGCCGAGGTCGACGGGGCGAGCCGGCTGCGGCAGTTCTTCCACATCACGCTGCCGCACCTCAAGGACGCCATCATCCTGTCCACGCTGCTGCGGGCCGTGTGGGAGTTCAACAACGTCGACCTGCTCTACACCCTCACCGGCGGCGGACCCGCGGGTGAGACGACCACCCTGCCGCTGCGCATCGCCTCCATCGCCGTCGACAGTCACGACTTCGGCTACGCGTCCGCGCTGACGTCCATCGCCTTCGTGATCCTCCTGTTCTGCTCGATGATCTATCTCCGTCTGAGCAAGTTCGGGGGCGAGGACAAGTGACCGTCAAGGAAGCCCAGTTGACCGCCACCACGCCCGCGCCCGTCACCACCTCCGGCGGCGGCCGGCACCGCGCCTCCCTCCCGCCCACGAAGAAGGGGCGCTCCGGGCCCTCCTGGGAGGACGTACCGCGCTGGCAGATCTACCTCCCGCTCGGCGTCTACCTCCTCTTCACGCTCGTCCCCTTCTACTGGATGCTGCTCTTCGCGTTCCGGCCCGCGGGATCCACCGCCCTCGTGCCGTGGCCGCTCACCTTCGAGCACTTCGACAAGGTGTGGAACGAGCGGTCCTTCGGCCTCTTCTTCCAGAACAGCCTGCTCGTCGGCGTCGCCTCGATGCTGATGACGACGGTCGTGGCACTGGCCGGCGGCTACGCGCTCGCCCGCTTCAACTTCCGGATCAAGCGCGGCTTCATGCTCGCGCTGCTGTGCTCGCAGTTCATCCCGGGCGCCCTGATGCTGGTCCCGCTGTTCGAGATCTTCGCCAACCTGAGGATGATCAACTCGCTCGGCAGCGTCATCATCGCCGAGACCGTCTTCCAGCTGCCGCTCACGATGATCCTGCTCAGCGGCTTCATCAAGAACGTGCCGTACTCGCTGGAGGAGGCCGCCTGGGTCGACGGCTGCGGACGCTTCCGCGCCTTCTGCGCCGTCGTCCTGCCGCTGCTGCGGCCCGGACTGATCGCGGTGGGCTCCTTCGCCTTCGTGCACAGCTGGAACCACTTCCTGTTCGCCCTGATGTTCCTGTCCAACCAGGAGAAGCAGACGATCCCCGTCGGGCTCGCCACCCTCATGGGCGCCGACTCCGTCGACCTCGGCGCGCTCGCCGCCGGCGGTGTCGTGGCCGCGCTCCCCGTGGTGATCGTCTTCGCCTTCATTCAGAAATGGCTCGTCACGGGGTTCAGCGCGGGGGCGGTGAAGGGATGACAAGCACTATGAAGATCGAATCGATCATGAAGCCGAACGACGACCCGGCGCACGAACCCGTCCCCGTCGTCCTCGCGGGCGCCCGCGGACACGGACGCTGGCACCTCAACAACCTCCACCGGCTCGCGGCAGCGGGCCGGGTGCGGCTCGCGGGCGTGTGCGAACTGCGGCCGCTGGACGCCGCGGAACTCGACGGGTTCGACGCCGACGGCATCGCCCAGTCCGCCGACTTCGGGGAGCTCCTCGACCGCACCGGCGCCCGGATCGCGATCATCTGCACCCCGATCCCGACCCACACGGACCTGGCGCTGACCGCCGCCGCCCGGGGCGTGCACCTGCTCCTGGAGAAGCCGCCCGCGCCGTCGTACGCCGAGTACGAGCGGATGGCGGCGGGCGTGGCGGAAGCGGGCATCGCCTGCCAGGTCGGCTTCCAGTCGCTGGGCTCCCACGCGGTCTCCCACATCCGCGACCTCGTACGCGACGACTTCATCGGCGAACCCCTCGGCATCGGCGCCGCCGGAGCCTGGGCCCGCGACGAGGCCTACTACCGGCGCGCCCCCTGGGCCGGCCACCGCCGCCTCGCCGACGCGGGCGGCCGGACGGTCGACGTCGTCGACGGCGTCCTCACCAACCCGCTCGCCCACGCCGTCGCCACCTCCCTCGCCCTCGACGGAGCGACCGGCGGCGACGACCTCACCGCCGTCCGCACCGAGCTGTACCGCGCCAACGACATCGAGGCCGACGACACCTCGTACGTCGAGCTGACCACCCGCACCGGATCGCGCGTCACCGTCGCCGCGTCCCTGTGCGCCGAGCGGCCCGACGAGCCGTACGTCGTCGTGCACGGCAGCCGCGGCCGGATCACGTTCTGGTACAAGCAGGACCGCGTCCTCGTGCAGCGCGCCGGACACGGCCCGGACGAGACCGTGCACGGGCGCACCGACCTCCTCGCCAACCTCGTCGACCACCTCGCCACCGACGGGGAGGTGCCGCTGCTCGTGCCGCCCGCCGCCACCGGCGCGTTCATGCGCGTCGTCGAGGCGATCCGGCGGGCCCCCGACCCGCTGGCGCTGCCCGCCGACGCCTGGCGCACGGTGCCCGCCGAGCGCCCCGGCGTCGCACGGCGGGTCGTCGACGGCGTCGACGGCCTCGTCGCGGCGAGCGCCGACACCCTCACCGGGTTCGCCGGGCTCGGCGCGCCCTGGGCCCGCGCGGAAGCGGAGGCCGCCTCATGACCCGCACCCTGAACGGGCTCGTCACCGCGCCCCTGACGCTGAGCTGCGGTGGCCGCCCCGTCGCCCGCTACGAGATCCGCCCCGACGTCGAACGGCGGCTGTCGGCGCGCCCCTTCCTGCACCCCGTGACCACGCTCGCCGGCACCCCGGTCACCGAGTTCGCGCCCGCCGACCACGCGCACCACCTCGGCGTGAGCGTCGCCGTGCCGGACGTCGAGGGGCGCAACTTCTGGGGCGGGCGCACCTACGTCCGCGGCCAGGGGCCGACCGAGCTCGACAACCACGGCGAGCAGCGGCACCGCGAGTTCAAGCTGTGCGACCCCGACGGGTTCGTGGAGGACCTCGACTGGACCGCGGACGGCGCGACCCTGCTGCGCGAGCGCCGCACCGTCGCCGTCACCCGGCTCGCCGACGACGCCTGGGCGCTGGACCTCACCTTCTCGCTCACCAACCCGTCCGGCGACGAGCTGACCATCGGCAGCCCCGCCACCAACGGCCGCCCCGGCGCCGCCTACGGAGGCTTCTTCTGGCGGGCACCGAAGGAGGCCGTGCCGCCCGCGGTGTTCACGGCCGACGCCGAGGGCGAGGCCGCGGTCCACGGCCGCCGCGCCGACTGGCTGGCCATGGCGGGGGAGCGCTGGACCCTCGTCTTCGCGGGCGCCACCGCCGAGACCCGCCGCGACCCGTGGTTCGTCCGCGCCGACGAGTACCCGGGCGTCGGCTCCTCCCTCGCCTCCGACGCCCGCCTGACCGTCGGCGCGGGCGCCACCGCCGTACGCCGCGTGGTCACGGTCGTCGCCGACGGGGCGCTCGACCGCGCGCGGGCGGCGACGCTGGTCCGCAAGGCGGTGGCGGCATGAGCCGGGGGCCGGGGAGGACCGGGGACCTCGGCGACGGGACGTACCGCAACCCCGTGCTCGCCGCCGACTGGTCCGACCCGGACGTGGTCCGCGTCGGGGACGACTTCTACCTGACCGCGTCCAGCTTCGGCCGCGTCCCCGGACTGCCGCTGCTGCACTCCCGCGACCTCGTCAACTGGACGCTCGTCGGGCACGCCCTGGACCGGCTCGAACCCGCCGAGGCGTTCGCGGCCCCCCGGCACGACTGCGGGGTGTGGGCGCCGTCGATCCGGCACCACGACGGCCGCTTCTGGATCTTCTGGGGCGACCCCGACCACGGCGTGTACCACGTCAACTCGCCCTCGATCGAGGGGCCGTGGACGGCGCCGTACCTGATCAAGGCGGGCAAGGGACTCATCGACGCCTGCCCGCTGTGGGACGAGGAGACCGGCGAGGCGTACCTCGTGCACGCCTACGCGAAGTCCCGCGCCGGCATCAAGAACCGCCTCACCGGCCACCGCATGGCCCCCGACGGCACCGAACTCCTCGACGAGGGCCAGGTGGTGATCGACGGGGACCGCATCCCCGGCTGGTTCACCGTCGAGGGCCCCAAGGCGTACCGGCGCGACGGCTGGTACTGGATCCTCGCCCCCGCGGGCGGCGTGGAGACCGGCTGGCAGGGCGCCTTCCGCTCCCGCTCGTTCTTCGGTCCCTACGAGGAGCGGGTCGTGCTGGAACAGGGCGACACCGACGTCAACGGCCCCCACCAGGGCGGCTGGGTGCGCACCGCGGCGGGCGAGGACTGGTTCCTGCACTTCCAGCAGCGCGGCCCCTACGGGCGGGTGGTGCACCTCCAGCCGATGCGCTGGGACGCGCGGGGCTGGCCGGTGATGGGCGACGACGGCGCCCCCGTCGACGCCCACACCAAACCCGCGCTGCCTCCGCAGCCGGTGACGGCGCCCGCGACGGACGACGCATTCCCCGAGGGCCGCTTCGGACCGCAGTGGCAGTGGACGGCCAACCCGGCCGCGGGCTGGACGAGTCCGGGCGACGGGGACGGGCTGCACCTCACCTGCGTGCCCTCCGCCGACGGGGTGCGCGACCTGCGCCGCGCCCCGCATCTGCTGACCCAGCGGCTCCCGCTGCTGCCCAGCCGCGTCGAGGTCGGCCTCCGGCTCGACGCCACCACCCCCGGCGCGCGGGCGGGACTCGCCGTGCTCGGCGACGCGTACACGTGGATCGGCCTCGAACGCGGCGCGGACGGCGCCGTCCACGCCGTGCACCGGTTCGCCGAGACCACCGCGGAGGCGGAGCGGGACGCCGCGCACCCGCGCGAGGCGCCGGACGGGACGGTCCGGCTCCGCGTCGACATCATCGACGGCGCCCGCTGCCGCCTCCTCGTCGACACCGGCGACGGCTTCCGCCGCTCCGGGCAGGTCTTCGCCGCGCAGCCCTGGCGCTGGGTCGGCGCCCTGCTCGGCCTGTTCGCGGCGGCACCACCGGGCGCCGAGGACGCCGGTACCGCCCGGTTCACGCACTTCCACCTCACCACCCTCCCGTTGGATCCAGAAGAAGAGAGCCGATCATGACCATCCGTACACGCAGAGGCACGCGCACCGGCATACGCGACCGCGCGCTGCGCACCGGCACCGTCGTCGCCCTCAGCACCGTCCTCGCCCTGACCGCCACCGCCTGCGGTGACGACGGCAGCGGGTCCGGCGGCGACAAGGGCGACGAGGGCTCCGGCAAGGGCGAGATCACCTTCTGGGACAACAACACGGCCGTGCGCCGCGACGTCTGGATGGAGATCATCAAGGACTTCGAGAAGAAGTACCCGAACATCGAGGTCAAGTACGTCGGCATCCCGGCCGAGAACGTGCAGTCGAAGTACGACACCAGCATCCAGGGCGGCGGTCTGCCCGACGTCGGCGGCCTCGGCACCGCGATGCTCTCCGGCATCGCCGCGCAGGGCGCCCTCGAACCGCTCGACGAGCGCATCGCCGCCAGCTCCCTCAACGGCAAGCTGAACGACGCGTTCATGGAGTCGGTGAAGGCCGCGGGCACCGACGGCAAGGTCTACACGATGCCGACCTCCGCCAACAACGGTGTCCTCTACTACCGCACCGACCTGTTCGAGAAGGCCGGCCTGGACGCGCCGACGACGTGGACGAAGTTCTTCGACGCGGCGTCCAAGCTCACCAACACCGGCAAGAACGAGTTCGGTTACACCATCCGCGGCGGCGAGGGCTCCATCGCCCAGGCCCTCGACGCGATGTACGGGCAGAGCGGCATCACCTCGTTCTGGGACGCCGACAACGAGAAGACCACGGTCAACGACCCGAAGAACGTGGCCGCGCTGGAGAAGTACGCGGGCCTGTACAAGAAGGCCACGCCGTCCGCCGACGTGAACAACGACTTCACGAAGATGGTCGCGCAGTTCGACAGCGGCAAGATCGGCATGCTCAACCACAACCTGGGCTCGCTCGGTGACCACCAGAAGGCCTTCGGCGACAAGTTCCGCGGCCTGCCCAACCCGATGGGCCCGAACGGCACCCGCGTCCAGGTCTCCAACCCGGTCGACGGCCTCGGCCTGTTCAAGTCCAGCAAGAACAAGGCGGCCGCCTGGAAGTTCATCGAGTTCGCCGCGTCGCACGCGGAGAACAGCAAGTGGAACGAGTCGGCCAAGCAGATCCCGGCCAACAACGAGGCCGCCAAGGACGACTGGGTGCAGAAGTCCGAGCCGACCAAGCTCGCCGCGGAGGCCCTCCAGTCCGGCTCCACGAAGATCGTGCAGCTGCCGTACTACCTGCCCGACTGGAACACCATCTCCAAGGCGGACAACGAGGACGACCTCCAGAAGGTCATGCTCGGCAAGACGACCGCGAAGGCCTTCCTCGACTCGCTGGCCGAGCAGCTGAACAAGGCGCAGGCCGAGTGGAAGCAGCAGGCCAACTAGCCCTGCACGGCTGTCTGTTCACCCCTTTGCCGGGTCGGCGGCGCGACGCCCAGTGCCCCGCGGCTCCCGCCGCCGACCCCACCAGCACCCCGCGCATTCACCCTGCTTGCGAAAGGACGGCACACCGTCGTGTCGACCACCCGAAGAGCAACCCTGGCCGCCCTCGCCTCCCTGCCGCTCGCGGCGGCCCTCGCCTCCCCGGCCTCGGCGGCCACCACCAGGAACGGCCGGCGCACCCTCTTCATCGCCGGTGACTCCACCGCCGCCCAGAAGTACCTCGACGCGAAGCCCGAGACCGGCTGGGGCATGGCCCTGCCGTTCTTCCTCGCCGACCGCGTCCGCGTCGCCAACCACGCGGTCAACGGCCGCAGTTCGAAGAGCTTCGTCGACGAGGGACGCCTCGACGCGGTCCTCGCCGCGATCCGCCCCGGCGACCTCCTCCTCGTCCAGTTCGCGCACAACGACGAGAAGAGCGCCGACCCGACGCGCTACACCGAGCCCTGGTCGACGTACCAGGACCACCTGAAGCTCTACGTCGACGGCGCCAGGGACAAGGGCGCCCGCCCGGTGCTCGCCACGTCCGTCGAACGCAGGAAGTTCGACGCGGGCGGCAACTCCCTGCCCACCCACGGCGACTACCCGGCGGCGATGCGCGCCCTCGCCGAGGCGGAGGGCGTCGCGCTCCTCGACATCCAGGCGCTGTCCCTCGCCCTGTGGCAGAAGCTCGGCGTCGAGAACACGAAGACGTACTTCAACTGGACCGCGACGGAACAGGACAACACGCACTTCAACCCGCCCGGCGCCATCGCCGTGGCCCGGCTCGTGGCCACCGAACTGCTCGGCCGCGAGGTGCTGCCCGCCCGCGACGTGCGCCGCACCGACGACCTCGACGAGCTGGACCCGGCGTGGCACTCCCGCCTGACCTGGCTCACCGGCACCACCCCCGCCTGACCTTCGCCCACAGCCCTCGCCCACAGCCCTCTAGGAGCCGCACCGTGCGCGCACACAGGAACAGCAAGAAGAGACACGCGATCGTCGCGGCCGGGGTCGCCGGCTGCACCGCCGTCGTCCTCGCCGCCACCGGAACGATCGGCACGGCGGGCGCCGCCGAGCCGAAGGGCCGCGACATCGCCCGGCAGACCCTGGCCAGGAACGACGGCTGGGCCTCCGCCACCACCGGCACCACGGGCGGCGCCGCCGCCGACGCCGACCACGTCTACACGGTCACCACGTGGGCCGAGCTGAAGGCCGCCTTCGCCGACGGCGGCACCGCACCGAAGATCATCAAGGTCCGGGGCACCCTCGACGCGGACGGCGCCACCTGCTCCGAATTCGCCGCCGAGGGCTACGACTTCGACCAGTACCTCACCGACTACGACCCCGCCACCTGGGGCTACGACACCGAGGTCAGCGGCGAACAGGAGGACCTGCGCGCCGCGTCCGCCGCCGCCCAGGCCAAGGCCATCAAAGCGAACGTCCCCGCCAACACCACCCTCATCGGTGTCGGCAAGAACCCCGGCATCGTCGGCGGCAGCCTCCAGATCAACGGCGTCGACAACGTCATCGTCCGCGGCCTCACCCTGGAGTCCCCGCTCGACTGCTTCCCGCAGTGGGACCCGACGGACGGCGACACCGGCAACTGGAACTCCGAGTACGACTCGGCGGTCGTCTACAACGCCACCCACGTCTGGCTGGACCACAACGAGTTCACCGACGGCGCCCACCCGGACTCCACCCTCCCCAGCTACTTCGGCCGCATCTACCAGCAGCACGACGGCGAACTCGACATCGTGCGCGGCGCCGACTACGTGACGGCGTCCTGGAACGTGTTCGCCGACCACGACAAGACGCTGATGATCGGCAACAGCAACAGCGCGGCCGCCACCGACCGCGGCAAGCTGCGCGTCACCCTGCACCACAACCTGTTCAAGAACCTCGTCGAACGCGCCCCGCGCGTCCGCTTCGGCCAGGTCGACGTCTACAACAACTCCTATGTGGGCAACGCCGATTACGCCTACTCCTTCGGCGTCGGCTTCGAGTCGCAGCTCTACGCGGAGAAGAACGCGTTCAGGCTCCCGAAGGACATCGGGGCAGCCGCCGTCCTGCACCGCTGGGACGACTATCCGGTCACGGCGACCGGCAACCAGGTCAACGGCCGCACGGTGGACCTCATCACCGCCTACAACACGGCCAACCCGACCACCCCCATCCGCGAGAACGCGGGCTGGAAGCCGACCCTGCGCACAACGGTCCACCCGGCGAAGGCGGTGCCGTCGGTGGTCGAGCGGGGAGCCGGCCCGGACCGGCTCAGGTAAGCCGCATCAAGCCCCGCCGGCGATTGAGGCGCGGGGTCCGGGGCGGAGCCCCGATCTTTGCAGCCACGCCGGGGAACGAGCCATCTCAAGCCCCGCCGGCGATTGAGGCGCGGGGTCCGGGGCAGCGCCCCGCGACGTGCACCTCGATCGCCGGCCCCCACCCCACGGAGCCGCACCGTGCACACCCCCCTGCCCAGACGCACCTTCCTGGCCGCGGCCGCAACCGCAGCCACGACACTCACCCTCACCGCACCCCCGGCCCACGCCACCCGCACTCCCACCCGCACCCCCACACCCACCCCCTTCGGCCCCTACGGCTCACCCAGGAACCGCCTCACCCCGGCCACCCTGTACGTCCACCCCGGAGGCGCCGGCGACCACACCACGGTCCAGGCCGCCGTCACCGCCGCCACCACCACACCCGCCCCCACCCTCGTCCTCGCCCCCGGCACCTACCGGGAGACGGTCTCCGTCCCCGCCACGGCCACCGGCATGACCTGGCTGGGCACCACCCGCGACCCCCGCGACACGGTCGTCGTGTACGACAACGCCGCCGGCACCCCGAAGCCCGACGGCTCCGGCACCTACGGCACCACCGGCTCCGCCACCGTCACCCTCCGCCCCGACGGCTTCACTGCCCACCACCTCACCTTCGCCAACGACTGGCTGCGCGCGGACCACCCGGAGATCACCGGTACGCAGGCCGTCGCCGTCAAGGTCATGGGCGACCGTTCGGCGTTCCTGTCGTGCCGGTTCCTCGGCCACCAGGACACGCTGTACGCCGACTCGCCCGCGCTGACCGCCTTCTCCCGCCAGTACTTCCGCGACTGCTACGTCGAGGGCGACGTCGACTTCGTCTTCGGCCGCGGCACCGCCGTCTTCGAACACTGCCACTTCCGGACGCTCGACCGCACCGACCTGGCCTCGGCCCCGTACGGCTTCGTGTTCGCGCCGTCCACGGCGGCCGCCAACCCGCGCGGATTCCTGGTCAGCCGCGGCCGGATCAGCTCCACGGCGCCGAAGGCGTACTACAAGCTGGCCCGGCCCTGGGTCCCGAGCTCCGACACCACGGCCCGCCCCTCCCTCGTCGTCCGCGACACGCACCTCGGCCCTGGCATCGACGCGATGGCGCCCTACACCAACATGTCGGACAGCTTCCCCTGGCAGGACCAGCGCTTCGCGGAGTACCGCAACACCGGCCCCGGAGCCGCGATCCCGCACCCGGAGAACCGCCCCCAACTCACCCGCGCGGAAGCCGAATCGGCCGTCCGCACCGCCTACTTGGGCGACTGGGCCCCGGCGGCGCCGGGAGGTCCCCGGTGATGCGCCGCCGGACACTGCTCACCGCCGCCTCGGCCGCCCTCGCCGCGACCACCTTCGCCGCCGCCGAGCCCCGCCCCCGCACGCCCCGCACACTCCACGTGCGGCCGGGCGACTCGGTGCAGGCGGCGCTGGCGGCGGTGAAGGGACCGGGCTGGACGGTGCTCGTGCACCCGGGCACGTACCGGGAAACGGTCCTCGTCCCGCCGGCAGCCACCGGCCTGACACTCAGAGGCCTCCCCGGCACCGACCCCCGCGCCACCGTCATCGTGTACGACAATGCCAACGGCACCGTGAAGCCCGACGGTTCCGGCACCTACGGCACCGCGGGCTCCGCCACCTTCACCTCCGCCGCCCCCGGCCTCACGGTCCGCGACCTCACCCTCGCCAACGACTGGCTGCGCGCCGACCACCCGGAGATCACCGGAACGCAGGCGGTCGCCGCGTACGTCACGGGCGACCGGACCCGCTTCGACAACGTTCGCCTCCTCGGTCATCAGGACACCCTCTTCGCGGACACGACCGCGCTCGACGCCTTCGACCGCCAGTACTTCCGCGACTGCTACGTCGAGGGCGACGTCGACTTCGTCTTCGGCCGCGGCACCGCCGTCTTCGAGCGCTGCCACTTCCGGGCGCTCGCCCGCGACGTCGACTTCACCCCGAAGGGCATGGTCTTCGCCCCGGCCACCGCCCGCGCCAACCCGCACGGCTTCCTGGCGGCGCGCTGCCGCTTCACCTCCGGCGCGGAGGACGGCGCGTACAAACTGGCCCGCCCCTGGGTCCCGTCCTACGAGACGACCGCCCACCCCTCCCTCGTCGTACGGGACTCCTGGCTCGGCCCCGGCATCGACCCGGTCGCGCCGTACACCAACATGCGGGACGCGTACCCGTGGCAGAGCATGCGCTTCGCCGAGTACGCCAACTCCGGCCCCGGGGCGGCGATTTCCGTCCCGGAGAACCGGCCGCAACTCACCCGCGCGGACGCCGCCGCGCACACCCGCGAGACCTACCTCGGGAACTGGAGGCCGTATGCCTGAGCCGTCACCGACCCCGTTGGGCCGCCGCGGATTCGTGACCGGAGCCGCCGCCGCGGCGCTCGCGACGGCGGCCGGGGCCGGGGGAGCGGGGCAGGCGCAGGCCGCCGAACCCGTCGGAGGCAACCTGCCCGCCTTCCACCCCCTCCTCAAGCAGGAGCTGAACTACCCGCTGGCGTGGGGCACTTCCCCCATCCGCGACTTCGGTACGTGGCGGCGCACGGCCCGCGCCACGTTCGAGGACCTCCTCCTCGTCGACCGCCAGAGCGACGTCCCGTACGCGCCGCGCTTCGAAGCGGCCTCCCAAGGGGACGGATACAGCCGCCAGTTGGTGGACGTCGCCCTCACCCGCTACGAACGGGTCCGCGGCGCCCTCCTCACCCCGGACGGCCCCGGCCCCTTCCCGGCCGTACTGCTCCTGCACGACCACGGCGCCAGGTTCGACATCGGCAAGGAGAAGTTCGTCCGCCCCTGGTACGACGACACCCGTTTGACCTCCGCGGAGGCCTGGGCCGACACGTACTTCACGGGCCGCTTCGTCGGCGACGAACTGGCACGCCGCGGCTACGTCGTCCTCTGCTTCGACGCGTACGGCTGGGGCGACCGCGGCCCCGTCGCGTACGACCAACAGCAGGCGCTGGCCAGCAACTTCTACAACCTGGGCTCGTCGCTGGCCGGTCTCATGGCCCGCGAGGACGCCCGCGCCGCCGCCTTCCTCGCCGGCCTCGACCGCGTGGACAGCCGCCGCGTCGCCGCCGTCGGCTTCTCCATGGGCGGTTACCGCGCCTGGCAGACGGCCGCGCTCAGCGACGCGGTGGCGGCGGCCGTGAGCGTCTGCTGGATGACGGGCCTGAAGGAGATGATGGTCCCCGGCAACAACACCCTGCGCGGCCAGTCCTCTTACTACATGCTCCACCCCGGCCTCGCCCGCCACCTCGACATCCCCGACGTCGCCTCCCTCGCGGCGCCCCGCCCGATGTACCTCCTCGACGGCGCGGACGACACCCTCTTCACGCGGGAGGGCGTCGACGCGGCGTACGCCCGCATGCGCACGGTCTGGCACTCCCGCCACGCCCCCGGCCACCTGCGCACGGAAACCTGGCCCGACCTCGGCCACGTCTTCGTGCAACCCATGCAGGACGCCGTCTTCACCTGGCTCGACCGCACCCTCTGACCCCGCGCACGCGGGAAACCGTCAGCCCAACTGCCACAGCGTGAACGTCACGCCCAGGAGGACCACGCCCGCCAGGGTCAGTGCCGCGCCCAGCGCGCGGAGGTGGCTCACGCGGGCCGTGCCGCGGAGGTCGAGGACCCAGCTCAGGCCCGCGCCGATGGCGATGAGGCCACCCAGGACGAAGACGCCGAGGAGGACGGGCGAGGTGGCGCGGTCGCCGGCGGCGAGGGGGAGGAGGCGCGTCGGGGGCACGGTCACGAGGGGGCCTGCATTCTGTGGGTCGATCGATTGGTTCGACCCTAGAAGGGCGGATTCAAGGCAGGGTCAACACGGCGCCATGCCGGGGCAATGGTCCCTCCCAGGTATGTCTGTATCGATCGGGCAAAGTCGGTCGCGGCGTTCCGTGTGATGCGCGTAGACAGGTACCCACCTGCACGGACTCCCCGTCTTCCGGCGGTCGCCCCAGCGATCGTCATGGCCAGAAATGGATGTCGACACCGATGCGCAAGCGCCATCTCGCCGCCGCCACAGCGACGGTCGCTTCCCTCGTACTCGCCGGCCTCGTCACCACCGGCTCCGCCGGTGCGGGCGGCACGGACCACAGGACCACGGCCGAGCCCCACAACATCGGCCTCCTCGTCAAGGAGATCGACACCTACTACGGCGCCAAGCAGGACGCCGACGGCGTATGGCAGGCCTCACCCGACAGCCCCTACGCCGATGACCTCGCCCGGATCGAGAAGGCGGCCGAGCGGCGCATATCGAAGGCCGCGAAGGCGTACCACGGCAAGGGGGACAGGCCCGCGGTCGTCTTCGACATTGACGACACCCTGCTGCTCAGCCTGGACTACGAGCAGAAGACCAACTTCGTCTACAACGACGCCAGTTGGAAGGAGTACGTGGGCAAGGCCGACCGCCCCGCGGTCTTCGGCACGCCCGAGCTCATCCGGTACGCCGAGTCCAAGGGCGTCGAGGTCTTCTACAACTCGGGGCTCGGCGAGGCCCAGCGCTCCGCCGCTGTCGAGAACCTGAAGAAGGTCGGCATCGACGTCAACCTCGACAAGGACCACGTCTTCCTCAAGGACAAGGCCAACCCGCCCGCCTACCTGGCCGACTGCGCCACGGCCGCCGCCTGGAACTGCACCACGGTGCAGTACAAGTCGGGGACCCGCAAGCACATCGAGTCCCTCGGCCACGACATCGTCGCCAACTTCGGCGACCAGTACTCCGACCTCGAAGGCGGCTACGCGGACCGGACGTACAAGCTCCCGAACCCGACGTACTACGTCGAGTAGCCCGCCCCGGGCCACCGCGACGGCAACCTTTCCCGCGGGCTGCGACCACTCAACGGCGCACCGACTCCTCAGGGAAGGAAGCCCTCGTGCGCCGCTGGGCCCGCCACCGCCGTTCCCGCGCCGCCCCGGTCGCGGCCGCCATCGCGGTCGCGGCCGGCGCGGGCGGCCTCCACCTCGGCCTCCAGGTGCCCGACGCCGAAGCGGCGACGACCGTCACGGTCGCCACGACAGTGCAGCTGGAGTCGGCCGTCGCCGCGGCCGCCGCGGGCACCACCATCCGGGTCCGCGCCGGGACCTACTACCCGGCGCAGACCCTCAAGTCGACCGCGAACGGCACCCGTTCGGCCCGCATCACCCTCACCGCGCACGGCAGCGAGAAGGTGCGGATCGACGGCTCGAAGCTCCCCGACGGCGCCTGGCTCGCGGGCATCCACGGCGACCACTGGACCGTCCAGAACCTCACCTTCCAGAACGCCCCCGCCCAGGGGTTCGTCGCCACGTCGTCCGTCGGCGGCGTCTTCGAGAACCTCGTCACCACCGACAACCGTCAGAGGGACGGTTCGCTGCCCACGACGACGTTCCTGACGACGGGGTCGACCACCATCGGGGCGACGATGGACTGAGCCGGTGAGCGGCCGGAGAGCGTCAGATAGAACGTCGCGAGCGACTCCTCCGCGCCGAACTCGTACCGGTTGACGACCTTGCCCAGCGGGCTCCACACCCGCCCGTCCGGCATCCGCACGCCCACCCGCTGGCCGAAGAAGGCGCGCTGGCCCTCGTCCAGCTCCACCCAGACGGCGCCCGCCCGCCGGGCCAGCACCTCCCCGACATACGCGCCGAGCCCGAACAGGACGGCGTCCGGCCGGTCCCGTTCGGGGCTTCCCTTGCGCAGTCCGTCGATGAGGCGGTCGACGACGCGCAGGCTGGCGACGGAGTAGTTAAGCGGCAGTCGCGACGGCGCGACGCGCGAGACGAACCGCGCCGCGTGCCGCCGCATGAGGGCCGCCGCCCGCATCTCGTCCGCAGTGCCCTCAGGCATGGTGTGCACCCCTTCTTTCCTCGGCACTCCACCAGCGGACGAGACGGCTCGGGCATCACGGGTCGCGGCCATGTCCCTTCTCACACCACGACCCGTGCCGTGCCGTACAACCTGCTCACGTCCTCATCAGTCGTAGGTCAGATCCGAAGCGGTGTACCGGCAGTACGTGCCGTCGGGGCCACTGCCGAGCTCCTTGGGCTCGGCGCCCGTGCTGTTGCCCTCGAAGCGGACGCACGGCTTGATCTTCTTGCTGCTGTCGCCGTGGATCCGGACGTTGCGCAGGGCCGCCGTGTCGCCGTAGTTGGAGTTGATGCCGACGATCGAGTTGCCGGGCGCCGTCACGTCCACGTCGTTGATGATGATGTTGCGGTTCTTGTACTGCGTCGAGCAGTTGCCGCAGGAGCGGACCAGCTTGCCGAAGTCGGCGACCTGGAACTTGGTGACGACGAGCTTGCCGGCGCCGTTGAACTGGAACACCTTGTCGGAGGCCTTCTTCGCGCCGCCCCCGTACACCGTGTACACGGACGACGTCGACTTGCCCTTGAACGTGGCGGCGTCCTCGCCGACGTCCTCCCACCACACGTTCTGCAACGTGCAACTGCCCGCGCAGTGCACGCCGTCGGCGGCGGGGGAGCCGATGATGACGTTCTTGAGGGTGGCGCCGTCGGCGAGGTTGAAGATCGGGTCCTGGCCCTCGTCCTGTCCGTCGCCGCCGAGGTCTCCGGAGCCGTAGAAGCGCTTGTAGCCGCCGTCGTACGTCCCCGAGACGGAGATCGTGCTGCTCACGGCCTGCGTACCCGTGGCCGTCGGCCAGGCGGCCGCGGCGCCCGCCGTGCTGAGCATGCCAGTGGCGGCGAGGGCGGCGCCGGTGAGGGTGAGTGCGCCGAGCGAGCCGAGGAGGGCTCTGCGGCGGGTGGCGCGGCGGCGGTGCGAGTGCGGGTTTCTTTTTGTCATGCGTACTGGTCGCCACCGGGCGCCGGGAGGTTGCCGCCGAACCAGCCTCTCCGGCGTTTGAGGAGCGGGGTCCGGGGCGGAGCCCCGTTCCTTACTCGAAGTCCCCGTCCACCGCGACCCGTTGGCCGCCCCCGGCCCGCCCCGTCACGGAGTACCTGTCGTCGGAGGCGTCCCGCCCGCCCTGCGCGTGGTCGTACTGCCCCGCGAAGACATGCTCGCCCACCGGCACCGAACGGCCCGGCCTCAGCACCCACCGGTACACGAGGAACCCGTCCCGCTCGGCGACGGACGCCGTGAAGTCGTCGGCGGGCAGCGAACGCCAGTTGCCGGTGTCGGCGACCTTCCCGGTCTGCGCCACCCGCAACTCGACCGTCAGCGAGGTGAGTTGCTCCTTTGTCTTGAACGTGACGTTCGACTGCCCCCAGTAGTCGTTGGACCCGGGGTCCACCGACCCGTCGCCCCACAGCTCCTCCGCCCGCTCCCCGGACCCCGCGGGCGCCGTACGCGTGGACGTCGACGCGGAGGGCGAGCGGCGCTTGTCCTCGGAGGCCGGCGGGGAGGCGGTCGCCGACGCCGAGGAAGAGCCCCGTGAGGCCGGATCCGAGGGCCGCGGCGAGCGCGACGTGGCGTCGGGGGAGGGCGCCGTCGACGGTTCCACGGCGACCTGCTGCTTCTGCGGCGCCGGATCGGGCCGCAGCGCCGCGCCGACCGCGAAACCGCCCACGGCGAGCGCCCCCGCGACGCCCGCGGTGACCCCGGCGATGCGCACCCAGCCCACCGCGGGGCGCCGCTCGGGCTCGGGCGCGGCGGGCTGCTCGTGCATGCCGCGCTCGATCCGGGCGAGCATCCGCTCGCGGTCCGGGCGGTGCGCGTCGGCGGCCGTGCGCAGCCGCTGCCGCAGGTGCTCGTCGCTCATCCACGACCTCCTTCCGTGGCGTCGAGTGCCGCGCCGACCGACCGTACGCGCCCGGGGGCGGGTCCGTTCAGTCCGCTCTGCCCGAGCCGTCTCTCCAGCTCCGCCATGCCCTTCGACGTCTGGCTCTTCACCGTACCGACGGACACGCCGAGGGCGAGCGCGGTGTCCTTCTCCGACAGGTCGAAGGCGTGCCGCAGTACGACGCATGCCCTCTTGCGGAACGGCAGTTCCCGCAGCGCGTCCTGCACGTCGACGACCGCCGGCACGTCCGGGCCCTCGGTGCGGTCCTGGCGGCCCGACCAGAAGAGGGCCACGCGCCGCCGCTCGCGCACCGCGCTGCGGATCCGGGTGCGGGCCAGGTTCGCGACGACACCGCGTGCGTACGCGACCGGGTGCTCGGCGGCGCGGACCCGGTCCCAGCGGTGCCAGAGCGCGAGCAGGGCGTCCGCCGCGAGGTCGTCGGCGGCGTCCGCCTCACCCGTCAACAGGTGGGCGAGGCGGGCGAGTTCGCAGTGGTGCCGTTCGAAGAAGGCGTGGAACTCGACGGCGGCAGAGTCGTCCCCAGCATCCACAACCGTGCTCACGCGATCCCTCCCTCACTGTGGCGGCCCGACGGGGGATGCGTGAGCGTACCAGCGGTGCGTACGACGCATCGAAGGGTGTCCGTGGTATCGGACACCCTTCGCTGTGTGCGTGATTGATGAAGCGTCAGCTCTTGAGCGCCGCCTGCATCATCGCCTTGGCGACCGGCCCCGCGAGGCCGCTGCCGCTCACCTCGGAGCGGGCCGCGTCCGACTGCTCGACGAGCACCGCGACGGCCACCTTCTTGCCGGTCGAGTCGTCCTTCGCGTACGAGGTGAACCAGGCGTACGGCGTCTCGCTGTTGTTCTCGCCGTGCTGCGCCGTACCGGTCTTGCCGCCGACCGTCGCACCGTCCATCCGCGCGACCGTACCGGTGCCCTTCGAGACCACGGTCTGCATCGCGGACTGGAGCTGCGAGGCGGTGGACTCGCTGATCACGCGGGTGTCGTCGCCGTCCTCGAAGGACTTCACCGCGTCGCCGTCGGCGTCCGTCACCTGCGACACCATGTGCGGGGACGCCTGCTCGCCGCCGTTGGCGATGGTCGCCGAGACCATGGCGATCTGCAGCGGCGTCGCCGTCACGTCGAACTGGCCGATGCCGGACAGCGCGGTCTGCGCGTCGTCCATCTTCGAGGGGTAGTTGCTCTTGGCGGCGCGCACCGGAACGTCCGTCTTGTCGTCGTTGAAGCCGAACTTCTCGGCCATCGCCCGCACCTTGTCCTGGCCCAGCTCGACGGCGAGCTTCCCGAAGACGGTGTTGCAGGAGTACTGGAGCGCCGTGCGCACCGAGGCGTCCTCGCAGGGCATCGAGGTCGTCTCGTTCTTCAGGTACGTGGTCGTCCCCGGCAGCTTGTACGGGTTCGGGGTGTCCGTCTTCTCGTCGATCGACGAGACCAGGCCGCTCTCCAGGGCCGCCGCGGCGACCACCAGCTTGAACGTCGAGCCGGGCGGCAGTGCCTGCTTCAGCGCCCGGTTCACGGTGGGGGAGTCCTCGTCCTTGGAGAGCTTCTTCCACTCCGCGGCGTCCGAGGAGCCCGAGCCGCTGATCTTCGAGGGGTCGAACGACGGCGTCGACACCATCCCGAGGATCTTGCCGCTGTCCG
The DNA here is from genome assembly GCF_054724165.1 of Streptomyces sp. BYX5S. Classification (NCBI taxonomy): domain Bacteria; kingdom Bacillati; phylum Actinomycetota; class Actinomycetes; order Kitasatosporales; family Streptomycetaceae; genus Streptomyces; species Streptomyces sp. BYX5S. Next base: position 2,022,512 of record NZ_CM138829.1, read on the forward strand.
GGTCGATGGCGACGGCGGCGCCCTTCTTGTCGCCGAGCGCGCTGTACGCGGCCTTCTGCACGGCCGGGTCGATCGTCGTGATCACGTCACCCGGGTCGGTGCTCTTGCCGGTGAGGGTGTCCAGCGGGTTCTTCAGCTGCGTGTCGGTGCCGTCCAGCACGCTCTGGTAGATCCCCTCCAGCTGGGTGGCGCCGTACACCTGTGAGGTGAAGCCGGTCACCGCCGAGTACAGCGAACCGTCGGTGTACGTCCGCTTGTACTTCAGGTCGCTGGAGTCGCCCGTCCTCGTCGAACCGGTCACCGCCTTTCCGCCCACGATGATGTCGCCGAGCGGATTCGCGTACTGCGAGATCGTCTTCCGCCGGTTGTCGTCACTGTTGGCGAGGGCCTTGCCGTCGTAGAACTGCACCCAGGTCGCCCGCACCAGCAGGGCGAACACGAGCAGCAGTGTGAAGACGGAGGCGCGCCTGATCGTCTTGTTCATCGCGTACGGAAGACGAGCGGACCGGCGCGAATCGTTCCGGACCGTGTGTTTTCTCACCGTACGTTCATGTGGGGGCGAGCGACGGCCCGCCGGGTCAGCCGAGCCGGAGCACGACCTCGTCGATCTCGGCGTCGCGCGCGTGCGCGAAGCCCCGGTCGTGCCCCGTGACGACGAACCCGCACTTCTCCAGCACGCGGATCGAGCCCTGGTTGTCGGCGGCGGCACGCGCGTGCAGGGGGCGCTCGGTGACCTCCGCGAGCAGCGCCCGCAGCGCCGCCGTCGCGACGCCCCGGCCCCAGTGCGCGCGGTCGATCCAGTACGTGACCTCCAGCTCGCCCGGTTCGCCGTAGACCGCCGCGCTGCCGGCCACCTCGCCGTCGACCAGGACGGTCCGCACGACGTACTGCTCGCGGATCCGGTGCCAGTGCTCCTCGAACAGCTCCCGGTCCGCCGACTTCGGCGAGACGAACGCGGCCATGCGCATGGCCGCGGGGTCGTTGTGCTGACGGAAGAAGGCCGGCAGGTCGCCGGGGAGGACGGGGCGCAGGGTCAGCCGCATCAGAGCCTCCGCGTGGCGAGCGTCAGGCGGTCGCGGGCGTCGAAGAGGGCGTCCTTGACCATCTGCTCGTGGGCCGGGGTGAGGCGGGCCACCGGGACCGAGCAGGAGATCGCGTCGCGGGCCGGGGTGCGGTAGGGGATCGCCACGCCGAAGCAGCGCAGGCCCAGCGTGTTCTCCTCGCGGTCCACGGCGAAGCCCTGCTCGCGGATCTGGTGCAGCTCCTCGATGAGCTTCTCGCGGTCGGTGGTCGTGTGCTCGGTCAGCGCCGGCAGCGTCTCCGGCAGCAGCTTGCGGACCTGCTCGTCGGTGTGCGTGGCGAGCAGCGCCTTGCCCAGCGACGTGGAGTGCGCGGGGAGCCGGCGGCCGACGCGCGTGAACGGGCGCAGGTAGTGCTGCGACTGGCGGGTGGCGAGGTACACGACGTTCGTGCCGTCGAGACGCGCGAGGTGGATGGTCTCCGTCGTGTCGTCGGAGAGCCGGTCCAGGGTGGGCCGGGCCGCCGCCACCACCTCGTCGCCGTCGATGTACGACGTGCCGACCAGCAGCGCGCGGACACCGATGCCGTACCGCGTCCCGGTCGCGTCCGTCTCCACCCAGCCGAGGTCGACGAGCGTACGCAGCAGCATGTAGAGGCTGGACTTCGGATAGCCGACCGCCTCCTGCACCGCCGCCAGCGAGTGCATGCCGGGGCGGCCCGCGAAGTACTCCAGCAGTTCCACCGTCCGAACCGCCGACTTGACCTGCGCGCCACCTGCCGCGCCGCTCGCCGCGGCCCCCGTCTCGCCTGCCGACATCGCCCTTGACCCCTTCGTTCGACGAGAAATAGTCTCGGTGAGTAGTTCATCAACAGAGACAGCGTTCAGTATATCGAACGCACCTCGGGGCTCACCCCGGTGAGCAGCGAGAAAAGCTGGAGGAATTCGCCGTGGCAGCAACACCAGTCTGGAGTGTCGACCCTCGAACCGGGAAGCAGCGGGAACAGGTCGCGGTCGAGGCCACGGCACAAGAGGTGGACCAGGCGGTCCGTGCCGCCGAGGACGCTCGTGCCGCGCTCGCCGACCGCACCGTCCGCGCCGCGTTCCTGCGCACCGCGGCCGACCGCCTGGAAGAGGCCAAGGACCACCTCGTCGAGGCCGCGGACGCCGAGACCGCGCTCGGCCCGGTCCGGCTCACCGGTGAACTCGCGCGCAGCTGCTTCCAGCTGCGCAAGTTCGCCGAGATCGTCGACGAGGGCGCCTTCCTCGGCGTCGTCATCGACCACCCCGACGACACCGCGACGCCGCCCATCCCGGACCTGCGCCGCTACAAGATCCCGCTCGGCGTCGTCGCCGTCTACGCGGCGTCGAACTTCCCGTTCGCCTTCTCCGTGCCCGGCGGTGACACGGCGAGCGCCCTCGCGGCCGGCTGCCCGGTCGTCGTCAAGTCCCACCCCGACCACCCGGGCCTGTCCGAGCTGGTCGCCGCCACCATCCGCCGGGCTGCCGTCGAGCACGGCATCCCGGAGGGCGTCCTCGGCCTGGTGCACGGCTTCGAGGCCGGCGTCGAGCTGGTCAAGCACCCGCTGGTCTCCGCGGCCGGCTTCACCGGTTCCGTACGCGGCGGGCGCGCGCTCTTCGACGCCGCCGCGGCCCGCCCGAACCCGATCCCCTTCCACGGCGAGCTGGGTTCGCTGAACCCGGTCGTGATCACCGAGGACGCGGCCACCGAGCGCCCCGACCAGATCGGCACCGGCCTGGCCGGTTCGATGACGCTGGGCGTCGGCCAGTTCTGCGTGAAGCCGGGCCTCGTCTTCGCGCCGACCGGCGAGGCGGGCGACAGCCTGGTCAAGTCCCTGACCGCCGCCGTCAGCGACACCGCCTCCGGCGTCCTGCTCGACCACCGCATGCGCGACAACTTCATCGCCGGGGTCGCCGAGCGGGCCCAGCTGCCCGACGTCGAGGCCCCGGTGACGCCCGGCGCGGGCGGCGAGCACTCGGTGGCGCCCGGCTTCCTCACGGTGCCGGCCACCCGGCTCGCCACCGAGGGCGGCGCGCACGACCTGCTCCTGGAGGAGTGCTTCGGCCCCGTCACGGTCGTCGCGCGCTACGACTCGGCCGACGAGATCACGGCGGTGCTGAACCGGCTGCCCGGCAACCTCACGGCGACGGTCCAGCTGTCGGCCGCCGAGGCCGCCGGTGAGGGCCGCGGCGCCGAGATCCTCGCCGAGCTGACCCCCATCGCGGGCCGCGTCCTCGTCAACGGCTGGCCGACCGGTGTCGCCGTCGCCCCCGCTCAGCACCACGGCGGCCCGTACCCGGCGACGACGTCGACGTCCACGTCGGTCGGCGGCACGGCCATCGAGCGCTGGCTGCGCCCGGTCACGTACCAGACGACGCCGGAGGCGCTGCTGCCGCCGGAGCTGCGCGACGACAACCCGCTGGGGCTGCCGCGCCGCTACAACGGCCGACTGGAGCTCTGAGCGGACGGGGCGCACGCGCCCCTGCGAGACTGACGGCATGGATCTCGAACTGCCGCCCCTGCCCTTCCCGTTGCGCACCTACGGACCCGACGGCCACTGGTCGTACGAGGACGGGGTGCTCACCGGGTGGGCGGGGCCCCGCCAGGACCGCTTCGTGCCGCCGACGGGGTCCTCGCTCGACCCCGCCTCGGACGCGCCGCGCCTCCTCGGCGCCCCCGACGGGGACTTCCAGCTGATAGCCCGCGTCACGGTCGGCTTCGCCGCCGCCTTCGACGCGGGGGTGCTCTACGTCCACGTCGGCGACCGGGAGTGGGCGAAGCTCTGCTTCGAGCGGTCGCCGGACGAGCCGACGATCTGCACGGTGGTCACGCGCGGGCACTCGGACGACGCGAACGCGTTCGTGGTGCCGGGGTCCTCGGTGTGGCTCCGGGTGAGCCGCACCGGCTCCGCCTTCGCCTTCCACGCCTCCGCCGACGGCGAGACGTGGACGTTCGTCCGCATCTTCTCCCTCGGCGACGAGAAGTCCGCGTCGGCGGCCCTCGTCGGCTTCCTGGCGCAGTCGCCGGTGGGCGAGGGCTGCGTGGTCACCTACGACCACATCGCCTACCGCCCCACGTGGCCGAGCGCCCTGCGCGACGGCTCCTGAGGTTCCCTCGCGGGGGCGGGCCGGGGGCCCGTGAAACCCGGCGGCCCGTCCCCGCGTCTCCCGGTACATGATCCGTACCGCCGTTCCGGCCGACGCCCCCACGCTCGCCGCCCTGCACCGCAGGGCCCGCGCCACGTACTACCCGGACGGGGTGCCGGGGGACGACGATCCGCGGGAGTGGGTGGAGCGGTGGGAGCAGGCGATCGGGCGGGTGCGGGGGCATGTGCTGGTGTGCGTGCGCGACGGCACCGTCGTCGGCCTCGCCTCGTTCCGGCGGCCCGAGGACGCCCCCGCGGACACGGTCGTCCTGTACCAGTTCCAGGTCGACCCCGACCACTGGCGCCGCGGCATCGGCGCGGAACTGCACGCCGCCTGCCTGGAGCAGTGGCGGGTGGACGGGGTCACCGAGGCCCACCTCATCGTGCACGGGGACAACACCCGCGCCCAGACCTTCTACGCCCGGCACGGCTGGGTCGACGAGGGACCCGGGCACGCCGGTGGCTCCCACCACCGCATGCGGCTCACCCCGCGCCGGGAATGACCGCGGGCCCCGGCCGGTTGTAGGGGACGGGCCGGCCACCCCCGCCCCGTACACACCCCCGGTACGCACCCCCCGTACACACCCCGCTGGAGCGAGAGACCCTCATGCGCGTCGAGATCTGGACCGACATCAACTGCCCGTTCTGCTACATAGGCAAGGCCCGCTTCGAAGAGGCGCTCGGCGGATTCGCGCACAAGGACGACGTGGAGGTCGTGCACCGGTCCTTCGAGCTCGACCCGAACGCCCAGCGGGGCGAGACCGGGCTCGTCGTCCCGTACATCGCCAAGAAGTACGGCATCAGCGAGGCGCAGGCCGCCGCCAACGAGCAGGGCCTCGGGCAGCAGGCCGCCACCCTCGGCCTGCCCTACCTCACCGAGGGCCGCGACTTCGGCAACAGCTTCGACCTGCACCGGCTGCTGCATCTCGCCAAGGACAAGGGCGTCCAGGACCAGATGATCGACGCCCTGTACCGGGGCAACTTCGCCGAGCAGGACTCTGTCTTCGGCGACACCGAGAACGTCGTGCGGCTCGCCGTCGAGGCCGGCCTCGACGAGACCGAGGTGCGCGCCCTGCTCGCCGACCCCACGGTCTACGCCGACGAGGTGCGCGCCGACGAGCGCGAGGCCGCCGAGCTCGGCGCGAACGGCGTGCCCTTCTTCGTGATCGACCGCAAGTACGGCGTCTCCGGCGCCCAGCCCGCCGACGTCTTCACGCAGGCGCTGACCCAGGCGTGGGGCGACCGCTCCCCGCTCACCGTCATCGACAGCGCGGCCGGCGGCGACGCCTGCGGCCCCGACGGCTGCGCGGTCCCGCAGTCCTGACCTGCACGCATAAGCGTTGCTTGGACGTACCCGGTAGAAATTCGCGATGGACGGGTAGGTGGTGGCGCGGCACAGTGGTGCCCATGGAGACTTCCGGTGCGCACCAGGCTCTCGACGCGGAGCTCGTCCGCGCGCAGTACACCCCCGCCACCACCTACCTGAACACCGCGAGTTCCGGGCTGCTGCCGGTCCGGGCCGCGGCCGCGATGCGGGCCGCGATCGCCGACATGACCGAGGGACGTTCCCCGGACTCGCTCTTCGGCGACGTCGAGGAGGCGCGGGCCGCGTTCGCGCGGATCGCGGGCGTCCCCGTCGGCCGGGTGGCGGTCGGCGGATCCGTCGCCGTCTACAGCGGACTCCTCGCCGCCTCCCTGCCCGCCGGGGCCGAAGTCCTCACCGCCGAGGGCGACTTCAGCTCCACGGTCAATCCCTTCCACGCGCGCGGCGACCTCAAGGTCCGCGCCGTCCCCCTCGACGCGCTCCCCGACGCCGTCCGCCCCGGCACCGCGCTCGTCGCGGTGAGCGCGGCCCAGTCCGCGGACGGCCGGGTCGCGGACGTGCCCGCGCTCCGCGTCGCCACCCGGGCGCACGGCGCCCGGCTCTACGTCGACGTGTCGCAGGCGGCGGGCTGGTACCCGGTCGCCGCGCTCGCGGCCGACGCCGACTACCTGGCGTCCGTCGCCTTCAAGTGGCTGACCTGCCCGCGCGGCGCCGTCTTCTTCGTCGGCCCGGCCGACACCGAGGGCTTCGAGGCGCTCACACCCGTCTTCGGCGGCTGGGTCGCGGGGGAGAGGCCCTGGGACAGCTGCTACGGGCCGGTGACCGAACTCGCCCGCTCCGCCCGCCGGTTCGACGAGACGCCGGGCCTGATCGCGTACACGGGAGCGCGTGAATCCCTCGCCGTGATCGAGGAGCTGGGCGTGGAGGCGGTCCGGGCCCACGACCTCGCGCTCGCAGACCGGTTCCGCACCGGACTCGCCGGACTCGGGCGCGCACCGGTGCCGTCGCCCGGCTCGCCGATCGTCTCCGTTCCCGGACTCGGCGCGAAACAGCCCGCGTTGCAGAGCGCGGGCATCGAACTCTCCAACAGGGCAGGGAACTTGAGGGCCTCCTTCCATCTCTACAACACGGCCGCCGACGTCGACCGGCTCCTCGACGTGCTCTCCGGCTGAAGTCCGGCCGGACCCTGGCGCCCCGCTCCCCGGGACGCTAGGAAGGCACTACGAGGTGGTGGTGCCGGTGGCCCGTACGGACACGTACGACCCGAAGGACGAGCCCGAGGACGACCGGAAGGGCGACCCCGGGAGCCGGGCCGCGGACGACGCCGAGCTGCATCGACGTCTCGTCTACGGGGACGAGGCCGCGCTCTCCGAGGCGTACGACGCGTACAGCGGGCTCGTCCGCGGCGTCGCCGTGCGCGTGACCCGCTCGGCGGGCGCGGCGGACGACGTCGCGCAGGAGGTCTTCGCGCACCTGTGGGCCCGCCCCTACGCCTTCGACGCGCGCCGCGGCACGCTCCGTACCTGGCTGACCATGCTGGCGCACCGCCGCGCCGTCGACTGGGTGCGCAGCGAGGCCCGGCACCGCAAGGCCGCCACCGCGGACGACGCGGCGCTGCACGCCATCCCGGCCCCGGACCCCGGGCCCGACGAGCGCGTCGTCGACCGCGAGCGCTCGCTGCTGCTGCACTCGGCGGTGGCCCAACTCCCCCTGCCGCAGCGGCAAGTGGTCCACCTGGCGTATTTCGCCGGCCGGACGTACCGTCAAGCTGCGGCGGAACTCGGCATCCCGGAAGGGACCGCCAAGACCCGCATGCGGACCGCACTGCACCGCCTCGCCGAGACCCTGGCGGACCCGCCGGACCCGGCCTACGAGGCCCAGGAAAGGGGTGCCTGATGGCCACGGACGCGCGCGACCACGCCACCGTCGGCGAACTCCTGGGCGCCTGGGCCCTGGGTGCCCTCCCCGCCGACGAACAGCGCCTGGTGCCCGCCCACTTGGCGGACTGCGAGGAGTGCGCGGCGGAGGCGGAGCGGCTCCGGGCGACGGTCCGGGCGCTGCGGGGGCCCAACGGCAACGGCTCGAACGGCAGCGGTCCGCACGGCAACGGCGGCGCGGCCGGTTCCCTCCCGCTGCGCACCGACAGCGGGCCGCTCGCCGCCGCCCTGGCCCGCCGCCCGCCCGCGCCCCGCCCCGCCGCCGCGGCCACCGCCGCGCACGCGCAGCCCTACGCGGCCGTGGTCGCCGCGCTCCAGGCGCTGCTCGCCGAGGCGGAGGACGCGTGGACCACGGAGGTCGTCCACGGCTGGACGGTCCGCGACACGGTCGCGCACCTCATCGCCGCCGACGAGCCGCTCGCCGCCCACCTGGGCCTGCCCACCCACGCATCGCCCGCCGACGCGGCGGACGACGCCACCGACTGGCGCACCTCCTGGGAGGCCCGCACCCGTACGGTCATCGCCCACGAACGCGCGCGCGACCCGCGCGACACGGTGGACACCTGGCGCCACCGCGCCGCCGGACTGCTCGCCGCCCCGGCCGCCCAGGACCCCGAACTCGCCGCGCAGGCAGCGACGTTGATGGGGGCGCGGCTGCCCGTCGCCGACCACTTCCTGGTGCGCGCCTTCGAGACGTGGATCCACAGCGGCGACATCGGCCGCGCCCTCGACCTCCCCGTGCCCGCGCCGCCCACCGCCCACCTGTGGCGTCTGGTGCAACTGGCCGTACGGATTCTCGGCACGGCGCTGGGCCCCGGGGCCTCGCCGGTCGCCCTCACCGTCACGGACGCGAGTCGCACCACGGAGTGGATCCTCGGCTCCGAGGGCGAGCCGGTGCGGGCCGAACTCGCCCTGGACCCGGTCGACTTCTGCCTCCTCGTCGGCGGCCGCACCACCCCCGACGCCCTGCCCGCGGGCACCGGCGACCCGGCGGCGGCCCGCACCCTCCTGGACCGCGCCGCACAACTCGCCTGGCTGTGAGGCGGCCGGCGACCCCCGTCACATGAGTGGGGGCGGGACCGCGAACGGTCCCGCCCCCACTCATGTTCCCGTGCCGGTCACTTCACCGGAGTGAAGTCCCGCGCCCCGATGTACTCGGGCCGCCGCACCGGCGCCGCGAACGGCTCCACCGCCGTGTTCTCCACGCTGTTGAACACGATGAACACGTTCGAGCGCGGGTACGGGGTGATGTTGTCGCCCGAACCGTGCATGGCGTTGCAGTCGAACCAGGTCGCCGAGCCGGGCTTGCCGGTGAACAGCTTGATGCCGTGGGCATCGGCGAACTTGCTCAGGGCCTCGTCCGAGGGCAGCCCCGCGTCCTGCATCTGGAGCGACTTCTTGTAGTTGTCCTTCGGCGTCTCGCCCGCGCAGCCGAGGAACGTCTTGTGCGAACCGGGCATGATCATGAGCCCGCCGTTGGTGTCGTAGTTCTCCGTCAGCGCGATGGAGACGGACACCGTCCGCATGTTCGGCAGGCCGTCCTCGGCGTGCCAGGTCTCGAAGTCCGAGTGCCAGTAGAAGCCCCGCGCCCCGAAACCGGGCTTGACGTTGATCCGCGACTGGTGGACGTACACGTCCGAGCCGAGGATCTGGCGGGCCCGCTCCACGATGCGCTCGTCGCGCACCAGGTTGGCGAAGACCTCGCTGATCTTGTGGATCTCGAAGACCGAGCGGATCTCCTGCGACTGCTTCTCGACGATGGAACGCTCGTCGGCGCGCATCGTCGGATCGGTGACCAAACGATTCAGCTCGGCCTGGTAGATGCCGATCTCGTCCGGACCGATCAGCTCGTCGATGGCGAGGAAGCCGTCCCGCTCGAAGGAGGCGAGGTCCGACTGGCGGATCGGTCCTCGCGCTCCCTCCGCCGACCAGACGACCGGGTCGACACGCGGCGTGGCGACCTCGGAGGCGCCACGCGTCGGGTACAGGTCCGTGATGTCGGGTGCGGTCGTCATCGGGATCAGGCCTCCTCGTCCTCGGTCAGCAGCGGGTAGACGCCGTTCTCGTCGTGATCCTCCCGTCCGGTCACCGGAGGGTTGAACACGCAGACGCAGCGGAAGTCGGTCTTCGGGCGCAGAGTGTGCTTCTCGTGGCCGTCCAGGAGGTACATCGTTCCTGGCTCGATCCAGTGCGTCTCACCGGTGTCCCGGTTGGTGAGCTCGGCCTCTCCTTCTACGCAGAGTACGGCCTCGATGTGGTTGGCGTACCACATATCGGTCTCCGTACCGGCGTAGAGGATCGTCTCGTGCAGGGAGAAGCCGACCTTCTCCTTCGCGAGGACGATGCGCTTGCTCTCCCAGGTGCCGGTCGCCGACTTCACGTGCCGGTCGGTGTTCTCAATCTCCTTGAACGAACGGACAATCACGGTGGGTTGCTGCCTTTCCTCGTCAACGTGGTGGTGCTTGTCAGGCGGTTTCGCGCACCGCTCGGGTGAGCGTGCGAAGCCCCTCGTCCAGCTCCTCGGGGGTGATCGTCAGCGCCGGAAGCAGCTTGACGACCTCGCTCTCGGGGCCGGAGGTCTCGATGAGCAGGCCCAGCTCGAAGGCGCGCCTGGCGACCTTCCCGGCCCGCTCCTTGTCGCGGAACTCGATGCCCCAGACGAGGCCCCGGCCGCGGTACTCGACGATGTCGTCGTGGTACTCCAGGCGCAGCGCGCCGAGCACCTGGTCGATCTGCTCGCCGCGCTCCATGGTCTGCTTCTCCATGGCCGCACCGTCGGTCCAGTACGTCTCCAGGGCCGCGGCGGCCGTCACGAACGCGGGGTTGTTGCCGCGGAACGTGCCGTTGTGCTCGCCCGGCTCCCAGATGTCGAGCTCCGGCTTGAACAGGCACAGGGACATGGGCATCCCGTACCCGCTGATGGACTTCGAAACGGTCACGATGTCCGGTGTGATGCCCGCCTCCTCGAAGGAGAAGAAGGCGCCGGTGCGGCCGCAGCCCATCTGGATGTCGTCGACGATCAGCAGCATGTCCCAGCGCTCGCAGACATCGGCGAGCTTGCGCAGCCACTCGGCGCGGGCGACGTTGATGCCGCCCTCGCCCTGCACGGTCTCGACGATCACGGCGGCCGGGGTGTTCAGGCCGGAACCGGAGTCCTCCAGGAGGCGCTCGAACCAGATGAAGTCGGGGGTGCGCCCGTCGAGGTAGTTGTCGAACGGCATCGGCGTGCCGTGCACCAGCGGGATGCCGGCGCCGGCCCGCTTGAACGCGTTGCCGGTCACGGCGAGCGAGCCGAGCGACATGCCGTGGAAGGCGTTGGTGAAGGACACGATGGACTCGCGGCCCTTCACCTTGCGGGCCAGCTTCAGCGCGGACTCGACGGCGTTGGTGCCCGTCGGGCCCGGGAACATGACCTTGTACGGCAGGTCGCGCGGGCGCAGGATGATGTTCTGGAAGGACTCCAGGAAGTTGCGCTTGGCCGAGGTCGACATGTCGAGCCCGTGCACGACGCCGTCGCGCTCCAGGTAGTCGATCAGGGCGCGTTTCAGCACGGGGTTGTTGTGGCCGTAGTTGAGCGAACCTGCGCCGGCGAAGAAGTCCAGGTACTCGTGGCCGTCCTCGTCGTACATGCGGCTGCCCTGGGCCCGGTCGAAGACGGTGGGCCAGCCGCGGCAGTAGCTGCGCACCTCCGACTCAAGGGTCTCGAAGACGCTCAGGTCCGGCTGGGTGATGGTCACAGCGAAACTCCTCTAGGGAGGGAAGATGAGGGGGGTTCGGGTGGGTGGGTTTCGAGGGCGTGCTCAGGCCAGCGGACCGATGCGGTACAGCTCCTCGGGCAGGTGCCCGTCGTCCGGGAACAGACCCGCGTCGAACAGCACCGTGCGCGCCACACCGACGCGGTGCCTGCGGGCGAACGAGGAGAACAGGGCCTGCGACGCGGCGTTGTCCGGCGTGATGGTCGTTTCGAGCAGGGTGACCGGACGTGCCGCCGCGACCCGCGCGGCCAGCCCGTCGAGCAACGCGGCGGCGAGGCCGCGTCCGCGGTGCGCAGCGTCCACGGCGACCTGCCACACCACGAGGGTGTCGGGGCGGTCGGGACGCATGTAGCCGGTGATGAAACCGGCCACCTCGCCCTTCTCGTCGCGTGCGATCACCGACGTGGCGGCGAAGTCGCGACACCACAGCAGGTAGCTGTAGGAGGAGTTGAGGTCGAGCACCTTCGAGTCGCGGGCGATACGCCAGATCGCGGCGCCGTCGGCCACCTCGGGGTGGACGATCTTCAGTCCGTCGGGGACCGGGGCTGTTTCGGCGACTTCCAGGAATTGCGCTTGTGCGGCGGTCATGGAAATTGAATTTACCGAGCAATTTTCGGGATTGCACCCGCGACAGGGGTTACGCAACGCCGATGTTTGTGTTATCGCGCGCAGGTGGGTGCGCGCACGACCGAGCGGCGATATGCCCCGATTTCATGCGAACAAAAGGTGCATTGCGACTTCAATGTGGAGTACGTCACAGAGCCGTAACTCTTGCGAGACGTGTCCGAATTACGTCGGTTCCCGTTGATGAAATCTAGGCGTTTACGCCGCGAGAAAGCGGGCAGAAGCAATACGGGAAGCCGCGCTGAATGCGGCCGATAAAACGCGGGAAAATTCTGCCTGAATAATAAATGGATAAACTCAAAGGCGCCGCCCGATTGGGGCGACGCCTTGATTCGAGTGCGCGGGCAGCGCTTATGTACGGGCAGTGCTTATCGCCAGGCGCCGGCGACCGCCTTGCGCGCGCCTTCCAGATCCACCTCGGCCCCGGCCTCCGCGAGCGCCCCGCCGAGCGCCGCGAGCGAGGACTGTACGACGCCGCGGGTCGCCTGCGGACCGTAGTGGTTGACCCGGATCATCTCCTGCGCGAGCGCGCCACCGCCCGCGACCAGCGGAAGCACCGGATCCACGGCCAGCGCCCTGGCCACCAGCTCGCGGGCGTCCGTGCCCGCGGGGGCGCGCAGTGTAGTGGCGACCGGCGCCGCGTCCCGGGACTCGTGCACGTATGGCTCAAGACCACCGCCCAGCGCCAGCGCGCCGGCGCGGGTGGCGGCGGCGGCCGAGGAGTGCCGCGCCATCAGCGCGTCCAGGCCCTCGCTCTCGATGCGCTCCACGCACGCCTCCAGGGCGAGCATCTCCAGCTGCGCCGGCGCGTGCAGCAGCGCCTTGCGGCCGCTGTCCACCCACCGCTGCTTCCAGTCGAGCAGCGACAGGTACGAGTGGCGCGGCGCGTTCGGGTTGGCGGCCATCCGCTCCCAGGCCCGCGCGCTCACCGACACCGCCGAGACACCCGCCGGGCCGCCCATCGCCTTCTGCGCGCCGATCACGCACAGGTCCACGCCCCACGCGTCGGGGAGCACCGGCTCGGCGGCGACCGACGCCACGGCGTCCAGATAGAACAGCGCCCCGTGCGCCCGCACCACGTCACCGATCTCCGCGACCGGGTTGGTGTTGCCGGTCGCGGCCTCCGCGTGCACCAGGGAGACGAAGTCGATCTCCGGGTGCTCGGCGAGCGCCTGCCCGACCTGCTCCGCGGTGACCGCCGTGTGGAAGGGCACGGCCAGGTCGTGCACGGTGGCGCCGCAGTCGCGCAGCCAGTCGCCGAAGGTCTGCCCGTAGGGGCCGGTGATCACGTTCAGCGCCACCGTCCCGGGACCCGCGGCGGCGCGGATCGCGCCCTCCAGCGGAAGCAGCGCCTCCCCCTGCATGATCACGACGTCCTGCGACGTGTCCATGAGCCGGGCGACACGGTCCTCGATGGAGGCGAAATGCTCGGCGCTCAGCGGGGCCAGGTCGAGAAACGGATGCGTCACGGTGGTGCCTTCTTCGCTCACGGGTTCGTACGGGTGCCGGTGTCGAGCGTACCGACCGCCTCATAGGCTGCGCGCATGAGTATTGGCGGGGTGCTGCACGTGAAGGGCCGGGTCCTCGCGGGGCCCGACGACGTACGCGACGAACTGTGGGTGGTCGGCGGCCGGATCACCTACGAACGCCCGGTGACGGCCGGACTCGACGTCACGACCGTCACGGGCTGGACACTGCCCGGCCTGGTCGACGCGCACTGCCACGTCGGGCTCGACTCGCACGGCCCGGTCCCCGCCGAGACCGCCGAGAAGCAGGCCCTGACCGACCGCGACCACGGCACGCTCCTGCTGCGCGACGCGGGCTCGCCGTCCGACACCCGCTGGATCGACGACCGCGAGGACCTGCCGCGCATCATCCGCGCCGGCCGCCACATCGCCCGCACCCGCCGCTACATCCGCAACTACGCGCACGAGATCGAACCCGAGGACCTCGTCGCCTACGTCGCCCAGGAGGCGCGGCGCGGGGACGGCTGGGTCAAGCTCGTCGGCGACTGGATCGACCGCGGCACCGGCGACCTGAGCGCCTGCTGGCCACGCGCGGCCGTCGAGGCCGCGATCGCCGAGGCGCACCGGCTCGGCGCCCGCGTCACGGCCCACTGCTTCGCGGAGGACTCCCTGCGCGACCTCGTCGAGGCGGGCATCGACTGCGTCGAGCACGCCACGGGCCTCACCGACGACACGATCCCCCTGTTCGCCGAGCGGGGGGTGGCGATCGTCCCGACCCTCGTCAACATCGCCACGTTCCCCGACCTCGCGGCGGGCGGCGAGGCCAAGTTCCCCGACTGGTCGGCGCACATGAGGCGGCTGTACGACCGCCGCTACGACACGGTCCGCAGCGCCTACGACGCCGGGATCCCGGTCTACGTCGGCACGGACGCGGGCGGTTCGCTCGCGCACGGGCTCGTCGCGGGCGAGGTCGAGGAACTGGTGCGGGCCGGACTGCCGCCCGTCGAGGCGCTCTCGGCGACGGCGTGGGGAGCGCGCGCGTGGCTCGGCCGCCCCGGCCTGGAGGAGGGCGCGTCCGCCGACCTCGTCGTGTACGGAGCGGATCCCCGCGAGGACGTACGGGTGCTGGCGGCGCCGCGCAGGATCGTGCTGCGCGGCAACGTGGTGGGTTGACGCAGCGTGACGCGCGATCACCGGTGCTCGTTACTCACCTCTTGACGGCTCCCGCGCAGTCGACCGGCGCACACCAGGCGCTTCGACACTACGGACGACACCCGCGGGGCGGAAGGGAACGAACGAGCCCAGGGATTCGAAGAGGTGCGCGGAAACCGCTCGATGGGGTGAACTCACGCCGGGTTGCCGCCCGTTCACTCTCAGTGCGTAAAGATTCCCTCATCGACGACCGGTCGAGTCCGTCCGCCAGACGGACCGTCGGCCGGTCGGGTCGAGACCGTCCCGTTCTTCTCGTCCCGGTTCTTCCTGTCCCGGTTTTTCCCTTGGGGGTCCCACCGCCATGCCCAGCTCCACCCTGACCACCGCACTGCGCACGCCCGCCCGCCGCCTCGCCGCGACCGCCGCCGTCACGGCGCTCGTCGCGGGACCCGCGGTGCTCGCGGCCGCGGGGCCCGCCTCGGCGACCGAGGACCGCGGGGGCAAGTCCAGCGCGACCGTGCTCCGCACGGGGCTCGACGTGTCGCTCCTCAACAAGACCGTGAACGTCCCGCTCAAGGTCTCGCTCAACGAGGTGCAGGCGCCCGAGAGCGCCGACAAGACCGCCCTGACCGCCCGGCTCGACGGCGTCGACGGCGGGCAGCCGTTCAGCGTGCTGCGCGCCGACGTGGCGAAGGCGAAGGCCACGGTCGAGGGCGGAAAGGCGGAGGGCCTCACCGAGCTCGCCCATGCCAAGGTCCACGTCCCCGGCCTTCCGCTGCTCTCCCTCATCGAGGTCGGGCAGGTCACGTCGAGGGCGACGTGCGTCGCGGGGGAGAAGCCGGTCGCCGAGTCCAACGTGCTGGGGGACGTCACCGTCCTCGGCAAGAAGATCACGCTGACCGCGGGCGGTACGACGTCCATCAAGGTGCCGGAGGTCGGCGAGGTGACCCTCGGCCTCTCCAACCGTTCCACGACGGACACGACGGCGGCGGCGTCCGCGCTGCAACTCAAGGTCCACGTCAACCCGTTGAACCTCAACGTCGCGGAGGTCGACGGTGAGGTCACCCTCGCGGAGGCCACCTGCGAGACGCCGAAGGCGGCGCCCGAGCCGCAGGGCGAGCAGGCGGACACGCCGGTGAAGCCGGTGGCGGAGGCGGAGCCGGCGACTGAGCCGAAGGCGGAGCGACAGGATCTCGCCGAGACGGGTGGCAACGATCTGACGCCGTACATCGCGGGCGGGGCGATTGTGTTGTTGGTGGCGGGCGGCGGAGCGGTTGCGCTCGCGCGCCGGGGCCGGGCCAGGGCGTAACGCCACGCTTCCAGCCCCTGCGGTGGGGCCGCGCCCCGGTGCAGCCACGGGAGCCCCTGCGGTGGGGCTGCGCCCATCCTGCTCCTGGGCCCTGGTGCAGCCATTGGAGCCCCTGCGGCGATTGAGCAGCGGGGTCCGGGGCGGAGCCCCGCGTCCGCAACACCGCAGGGGCGTACGGTCACGGGGCGCTGCCCCGGACCCCGCTCCTCAAGCGCCGGAGGGGCTGGAATTGCTCAACCGGCGTAGCGGGCGCGGCGGCCGCGGGGAATGTGTCCGGCAGGCGTGACGGTCACGATGGGTGGGGGAGGGTGTCGCGGAGGGACTGGGTGAAGCGGGTGTGCGTGGCGGGGTCGCGGACCGCGATCCGTATCCAGTCCGGCCCCAGCCCAGGAAACGTGTCGCCCCGCCGCACGGCGAACCCGACCCCCCGCAACCGCTCCCGGACCCCCACCGCCCCCGGCACCCGCACCAGCACGAACGGCCCCTCCGCGGGCCCGGCCACGGACACCCCGTACGGCTCCAACTCCCGCAGCAGGCCCACCAGATGCTCCCGGTCGGCCGCGACCGCGCTCGCCGCGTCGGCCGCCTCCGCGACCCCCCGCGCCGACACACACGCCTGCGCCGCGACCAACGCGGGCGAGGACACCGGCCACAACGGCTGCGCCCGCTCCAGCGCGGCCACCACCTCCGGCGGAGCCACCACGTACCCGACCCGCAACCCGGCGAGCCCCCACGTCTTCGTCAGGCTCCGCAGTACCACGAGCCCCGGCACGTCCGTCCGCCCGGCCAGGGACTCCCGCTCGCCCGGCACCGCGTCCATGAACGCCTCGTCGACCACCAGATACCGCCCCGGCCGCGCCAACCGCGTCAGCGCCTGCCCCGGATGCAGCACCGACGTCGGATTGGTCGGGTTGCCGACGACCACCAGGTCCGCGTCGTGCGGCACCAGCCCGGGATCGAGCCGGAACCCGTCCTCCTCCCGCAGCAGCACCCGCCCCACCGCATGCCCGGCGTCCTCCAACGCCGCCTCGGGCTCGGTGAACTGAGGGTGCACGACGACGGGCCTGCGCACCCGCAGCGCCCGCGCCAGCAGCACGAACGCCTCCGCCGCCCCGGCCGTCAGCAGCACCCGCTCCGCCGGCACCCCGTGGTGCGCGGCCACGGCGGCCCGCGCCGCGCGCCCGTCGGGGTACGCCGCGAGCCCCTCCAGCGACCCGGCGATGTGCTCCCGCAGCCAGGACGGCGGCGTCCCGGTCCGTACGTTCACCGCGAGATCGGTCAACTTCTCTCCGTCGTCGCGGACTTCGGCGTCACCGTGGTGCCGCAGATCGGGCCCGTCGGCCGGGGCGGGCGCGGCGGCGAGGGGCGCGCACCGCACCTCGACCTCCGGCCGCGCCGCCGCCCACCCCTCGGCCTGCGCCCGGAACCGGTCCGACGTGAGCCCCTCGTACGGCAGCACGACCACCCGCCGCGCTCCGAGCGCCGCACACCGGTCGAGCCCCGTCGGTACGTCGGGCGCCGCCGACACGTACGCCGTCTCCACTCCCGCGTACCCGCTGCCCTCCCACAACAGCCGTGCCGCGGCGGCGAGTTCGGCGTTGGCGGCGGGGTCGGCCGCTCCCGGACCGACCAGCAGCACCGTCGCGTCGGCCCGGTCGCGCGGGGTGCGCGGGCCGCCGCCCAGAACGTCGTCGAGCCGTTGCTCCAGGGCCGCGAGCAGGGCCGGGGGAGGAGTGTGCATGGATCGGGCTCCTTGCGGAAGATCAGAGGGAGTCGAGGAGGGGCAGCGTACGGGGGCCCCGAAGGCCGAGGGCCACGTGCCTACCCGGGGCGCGCGGGCCGGACGCCTGCCACCGCACACGTCACCCGCCCCGGCCCTCCGCCCGCCCCGGCCGACGTCCGCTTCGGGACGAGCAGTTCACCACCCCGTACGAGCGCCGCGGCCTCCGCCACCGAGGGGGTGCCCACGGCGGCGCGGGCCCGCGCGGACGGATGCGGCACGGGGACGGCGGCGAGCCGCTCGGCGTCGTACGTCTCCAGCGGCACGCCCAGCGCCCGCGCCGCCGCGAGGATGCCGGGCTCGCGGCCCTTCGTGTCGACCGTCGCGAGCGCCAGCACCCGCGTCGTCCCCGCCTCGGCCAGCACGGCCCGGACGAGCCCGAGCACATCGTCCGCCGAGACGCCGGACCGGGCGCCGACACCGACGATCACGCCGCGCCGGATGTGCGAACCGGCCCCCGGATGGGTTAGCAAGGGGCCATGGCCGTGATCGTGGCGCTGAGCGCCTTTGTGATGACCCTGGTCGGTGGCTGGACCGCGCAGCGGGTCACCGACCGGCGCCACCTGGTGCTCGGCCTCGCCGGTGGACTGATGCTCGGCGTCGTCGGCCTCGACCTGCTGCCGGAAGCCCTGGAGGCGGCGGGCGGCGAGGTGTTCGGGGTGCCGGCGGCGCTGCTGCTGTTCGTCGCCGGGTTCCTCGGGGCGCACATCATGGAGCACCTGCTGGCCCGCCGCCAGGCCGCCCACGGAGCGGAGGAGACCGCGAACGGACGGGCCCCCGAGGTGGGCCTCACCGCGGCGTCCGCGATGGTCGGGCACAGCCTGATGGACGGCATGGCCATCGGCGCCGCCTTCCAGATCGGCGGCGGCATGGGCACGGCGGTGGCGCTCGCCGTGATCGCCCACGACTTCGCGGACGGCTTCAACACGTACACGATCACCCGGCTGTACGGGAACGCCCGCCGCAAGGCGCTGATGATGCTGTTCGCGGACGCCTGCGCGCCCGTGGTGGGCGCCGCGTCGACGCTGCTGTTCACCATTCCGGAGCAATTGCTCGGCGGCTATCTCGGATTCTTCGGCGGCGTCCTGCTGTACCTGGCCGCCGCGGAGATCCTGCCGGAGGCCCACCACGAGCACCCGGCCCGCTCGACGCTGCTGTGCACCGTCGCGGGCGCGGCGTTCATCTGGCTCGTGGTGGGCATCGCGGGCTGAGCCGTTCACCGTGCGCCGGTCCACTGGACCAGACGGTGCGCGATGTCCGGCCGCGCCGCCCAGTGGGTGTGCAGATAGCTGGCGTGCACGCCGCCCTGGACGAAGCCCTCGACGCGCCGCGTCGGCAGCCGCATGCCCCAGGCGGGCGTGGGCCCCGCGCCCGGTTCGAGCACGGTCCGGTGGAACTCGTGCCCGCGCAGCCGGGCCCCCGCAGGGGCGAGCGGGCTGTCGGACACGGCCACGGCGTCGCGGTAGCCGAGCGTGAGCCGCCCCGACATCGTCGCGTCGGCCTCCAGCACCCCGCACATCGGCTGCCCGTCGAGCGACCGGGACAGATAGAGCAGCCCCGCGCACTCCGCGACGACGGGAGCCCCGGACCGCGCCAGCTCCGCCACGGCCTTCCGCAGCCGTTCATTGGCCGAGAGCTCGGGCGCGTACACCTCGGGAAACCCGCCACCGATCACCACGGCCGCGGTGCCCTCCGGGAGGCTTTCGTCGTGCAGCGGATCGAACGTCACGACCTCGGCCCCCGCCGCCCGCAACAACTCCGTGTGCTCGGCGTACGAAAAGGTGAACGCCGCGCCGCCGGCAACCGCCACCGTTCCAGCCCTTCCGGCGATTGAGGAGCGGGGTCCGGGGCAGAGCCCCGCGGCGTCAACCCCGGCCGGGCCGGGACTCCACGCCTCCGTCAAGAGCGGCGGAGCCGTACGCGCAAGCCCCAACAACCCCTCCAGATCACACCCCTCCCGCACCATCGCGGCAGCAGCCCGTACGGACTCCACCGCCCCCGCACTCCGCTCGGCCACCGGCACCAGCCCCAGATGCCGCGACGGCGTCTCCACCTGCGGAGCACGCCGCAGCGCCCCGTACACCGGAACGCCCACCTCCTCCATGGCCTCGCGGAGCAACTCCTCGTGCCGGTCGGAACCGACCTTGTTGAGGATGACCCCCGCCAGCCGCACCTCGGGGTCGAACGAGGCGAACCCGTGCACGAGCGCCGCCACCGACCGCGACTGCGAGGAGGCGTCGACGACGAGGACGACCGGCGCCTTCAGCAGCTTCGCGACATGCGCCGTCGACGCCAGCTCCCCCTCGCCCGACGCACCGTCGAAGAGCCCCATCACGCCTTCCACCACGGCGAGTTCGCACCCCGCCGCCCCGTGCGCGAACAGCGGCGCCACCAGCTCGGGCCCGCACATGTACGCGTCGAGGTTGCGCCCCGGACGGCCCGTCGCGAGGGCGTGGTACCCGGGGTCGATGTAGTCCGGCCCCACCTTGTGCGGCGACACGGCGAGCCCCCGCTCGGCGAACGCCGCCATCAGGCCCGTCGCCACGGTCGTCTTGCCGGTCCCGGAGGCCGGAGCGGCGACCACCAGTCGGGGCACGCCCACGGCCCGCACAGCTACCATTCGATGCCCCGCTGGCCCTTCTGGCCCGCGTCCATCGGGTGCTTCACCTTCGACATGTCGGTGACGAGATCCGCGAACTCGACCAGCTTCTCGGGGGCGTTGCGGCCCGTGATGACGACGTGCTGCTGTCCGGGACGGTTGCGCAGCGTCTCCACCACGTCGTCCACGTCGATCCAGCCCCAGTGCATCGGGTAGGCGAACTCGTCGAGCACGTACAGCCGGTAGGTCTCGGCGGCCAGGTCCCGCTTGACCTGCTCCCAGCCCTCGCGCGCCTTCTCCTCGTTGTCGGCCTGATCGTCACGCTGCACCCACGACCAGCCCTCGCCCATCTTGTGCCAGGCCACGGTGCCGCCCTCGCCGCTCGCGCCGAGCGTCTTGAGCGCGTTCTCCTCGCCGACCTTCCACTTCGCCGACTTGACGAACTGGAACACCCCGATCGGCCACCCCTGGTTCCAGGCGCGCAGCGCGAGCCCGAACGCGGCCGTCGACTTGCCCTTGCCGATGCCGGTGTGCACGAACACCAGTGGCCGGTTGCGGCGCTGACGAGTCGTCAGTCCGTCGTTCGGTACGACGCTCGGCTGTCCCTGCGGCATTTAAGCGGCCCTCCTGGTGGTGTTCTGCGTTCCGGTGACGTCCTTCACGAGCCCGGCGATCGAGTCCGCCCGCAGCTCGTCCAGCGTGACGGCGGTGCCGCCGAGACGGCCCGCGAGTTCGGCGGCGAGCCCGAGGCGCACCATGCCGGTCTCGCAGTCGACGACGACGGAGGCGGTGCCCTCGGCGGCGTGCAGCCCGGCCGCCCGCCCCGCGAGTTTCACGGGCTCCGGGCCGCCCGTGGCCCGCCCGTCGGTCACGACGACCATGAGCGGCCGCCGCGCCGGATCCCGCAGCCGTTCCACGCGCAGCACCTCGTGCGCCTTCAGCAGCCCGGCCGCCAGCGGGGTGCGCCCGCCGGTCGGCAGTGACTCCAGGCGGGCGGCGGCGGCGTCCACGCTGGACGTCGGCGGCAGGGCGACCTCGGCCCCCGACTTCCGGAACGTCACGAGCCCCACCTTGTCGCGCCGCTGGTAGGCGTCGAGCAGCAGCGAGAGCACGGCGCCCTTCACGGCGGTCATCCGCTGCCGCGCCGCCATCGACCCGGAGGCGTCGACCACGAACAGGACGAGGTTGCCCTCGCGGCCCTCACGGGTGGCCTGCCGCAGATCGTCCCGGCGTACGACGAGCCCCCGGCCCGAACGGCCGCGCGCCCGCTGGTGCGGGGCGGCGGCCTGCACGGTCGCGGCCAGGTGCAGCTTGGTCAGGGCGCCGCGCGGGCGGGTGGCGCCGGTGGTGCGGCCGTGCTCGGTACGGGCCCGGGACCGCCGCCCCGCGGCTCCCTCGCCGAGACCGGGAACGCTCAGCATCTTCGTACGGAAGGGCTCACCGGCCGCCACGGGCTTCTGCTCGGGCGCCCCGGAGGCGGACGCGGGCGCGGTGGCGGGCTGCTCGGGGGAGTCCTCGCGGTCGTCGCCGGCCGGGGCGTCCTGCGGCTCCGGGGTGTCGCCGGTGTCCTGGGGAGCGTCGTGCGGGCCGTCCTGCGGCGGCACACCGCCACCGGGACCGCCGCCGTCCGGACCCCCGTCGGGGTCGTCGTCGGGGCCCTCGGGCTCGTCCTCGGGACCGAACTCGTCCAGGGTCTCGTCGAGCTTGTCCTCGTCGAGCCCCGGCGCGTCGAAGGGGTTGCGGCGCCGGCGGTGCGGGAGCGCCAGCAGCGCGGCCTGCCGCACGTCCTCCGCGAGCACGTCGGTGCGTCCCGCCCAGGCGGCGAGCGCCGTGGCGGTGCGGGCCATCACGATGTCGGCGCGCATGCCGTCCACCTCGAAGGCCGCGCACGTCGCCGCGATCTGCGTCAACGCCCGGTCACCGAGCCGGACGTGGGGCAGCAGCTCGCGCGCGGCGACGATCCGGGCCCGTACGTCGGCCTCGTCCTCGGCCCACCGGCCGACGAAGCTCTCGGGGTCGTCGTCGTAGGCGAGGCGCCGCTTGACGACCTCGACCCGCTGCTCCGGCTCGCGGGAGGCGGCGACCTCCACGGTGAGCCCGAACCGGTCGAGCAACTGCGGCCGCAGCTCGCCCTCTTCGGGGTTCATGGTCCCGACGAGCAGGAAGCGCGCGGCGTGCCGCACGGACACGCCCTCGCGCTCGACGTACGAGGCACCCATGGCGGCGGCGTCGAGCAGCAGGTCGACGAGGTGGTCGTGGAGCAGATTGACCTCGTCGACGTAGAGGATCCCGCGGTGCGCGTCGGCGAGCAGCCCCGGCTCGAAGGCCTTCACGCCCTCGGCGAGCGCCCGCTCGATGTCGAGCGCACCCACGAGCCGGTCCTCGGACGCGCCGACCGGCAACTCGACCATGCGGGCGTCCCGCAGCGACCCCGGGGCCTGCCCGTGCGGCCCGTCCGGGCACCGCGGATCGGGCGCCGCCGGATCGCACGAGAACCGGCACCCGGGGACGACGTCGACGCCCGGCATGAGCGCGGACAGCGCCCGCACGGCGGTGGACTTGGCCGTCCCCTTCTCGCCGCGCACGAGCACACCGCCGACGGCGGGCGACACGGCGTTGAGCAACAGGGCGAGCCGCAGATCGTCCTGCCCGACGACGGCGGTGAACGGATAGGGAGCGCTCATCGAAAACGGACCTCCATCATCAGGGGCGCGGGGAACTGCGCAATCTTTTCGGGGGGTCTGGGGGCGAAGCCCCCAGGGACGGGACGGGAAGGGGCGGAGGGGGCGATTCTCACGACGGCGCCCCGGGAGGCACGAACGGCAGCCCCGCGGGCGCACCCCCCTCGATCAACCGCCACAACGCATCCGTGTCCGCGTGCCGCTCGACCAGATCCCCGAGCCGGTCGAGCTGCTCCTCCCGAAGCGCCTCGAACGACGTGTCCGCCGCCGGCACGAACCGCCGCCCGGCAGCATCGGAGACGGCCCGCAGAAACGCCCGCCGGAACCCGTCCGACTCCAGCGACCCGTGCCAGTGCGTCCCCCACACGGCCCCGACCCGGCACCCGTCCAAGAACGCCTCGCCGCCCAGCACCTCGGCGACACCGTGATGGATCTCGTACCCCTCGACGTACTCGCCGAGCGCCTCCCCGACCGGCCGGGCGAGCGTCTTCTCCGCCTCGAACCGCACGCGTACGGGAAGCAGGCCGAGGCCTTCCACGGTTCCGGCCCGCGACTCCACGTCGTCCTCGATGGTGTCGCCGAGCAGCTGGAACCCGCCGCAGATGCCGAGCACCGGCCGCCCCTCGGCGGCCCGCCGCGCCAGAGCCCGCGCGAGCCCGCGCTCGCGCAGCCACTCCAGCGCCCGCACGGTGCCGCGCGTGCCCGGCACCACGACCAGGTCCGCGTCGACGAGCTCCTCGGCCCGGTCCACGAACCGCACGACGACTCCCGGCTCGGCGGCCAGCGCGTCCACATCGGTGAAGTTCGACATCAGCGGCACCGCGCACACGGCGACCCGCAGCACGTCCTCGCCCACGGGAGGCGCCACGACCGACTCCCGGACGGCGCCCCGCAGGGAGACCCGCAGCCCGTCCTCCTCGTCGATGCCGAGGCCGTGCTGGAACGGCAGCACACCGTAAGTCGCCCGCCCGGTGAGGGACTTGAGCATGTCGAGCCCCGGTTCGAGAAGGCTCACGTCGCCGCGGAACTTGTTCACCAGGTACCCGGCGAGCAGCTCCTGGTCCTCCGGCGCGAGCAGCGCCGTCGTCCCGAAGAACGAGGCGAAGACCCCGCCCCGGTCGATGTCGCCCACGACGAGCACCGGCAGCCGGGCGGCCCGCGCGAGCCCCATGTTCACGATGTCGGTGCGCCGCAGATTGATCTCGGCGGGCGATCCGGCGCCCTCGCAGATCACGGCGTCGTGCGTGGCCCGCAGTTCCTCCAGGCATCCGACGACGGTGTCCATCAGCGCCGCCTGCCGCCCGCCGTGGTAGCCGCGCGCGCTCAGCTCGCCCACGGGTTTGCCCATGAGGACGACCTGGCTGCTGCGGTCGCTGCCCGGCTTCAGCAGGACGGGGTTCATCAGCGCGCTCGGCTCGACCCGGGCGGCCTGCGCCTGCATGGCCTGCGCCCGGCCGATCTCGGCACCCTCGCGGGTCACGAAGGAGTTCAGGGACATGTTCTGCCCCTTGAACGGCGCGACCTTCACGCCCTGCCGCACCAGCCACCGGCAGATCCCGGCGGTGACGACACTCTTCCCGGCGTCGGAGGTGGTCCCCGCGACGAGGAGCCCCCCGCCCGTCATCGTCGCGCCCACAGCAACCGCCCGCTCACACAGACTCCCAACGCCAACAGAGAAACCCGCCGTGACAGCCGCACGGCCCGATCCACATCACGCACCTCGACGGCGCGCCCCGGCTCGTTCAGCACCGGCCGGTGCTCGACCCGCCCGCCGTACGCCAGCGTCCCGCCGAGCCGCACCCCGAGCGCCCCCGCGAAGGAGGCCTCGACGACGCCGGCGTTCGGACTGGGGTGACGCCGCGCGTCGGCCCGCCACGCGGCCAGCGCCTCCTTCGGGCGGCCGCCCGCGAGCACCGCGAGGACCCCGGTGAGCCGCGCCCCCGGCCAGCCCGCCACGTCGTCGAGGCGGGCCGAGGCCCAGCCGAACCGCCGGTACCTCGGGGACTTGTGGCCGACCATCGCGTCGAGCGTGTTCACCGCGCGGAAGGCGACCAGGCCCGGCACCCCGCCGAGCGCGCCCCACACGAGCGCGCCCACGACGGCGTCGGAGGTGTTCTCGGCGACGGACTCGACGACGCCGCGCGCGATCCCGTCGGCGTCGAGGCCCTCGGGGTCGCGCCCGCACAGCCGGGGCAGCAGCTCCCGCGCCAGCTCCACGTCCCCGGCCTCCAGCGCGGAGCCGACGGCCCGCGCCTCCCGGCCCAGCGAGGTGCCCCCGACGACGGCCCAGGTCGCGGCGGCCGTCAGCGCGACGGAGGCGGCGGGGGAACGGCGTACCAGACGGGCGGTGGCGGCGGCGAGAGCGGCGGCGCCACCGGCACACACCGCGGTGTGCAGGGCGCCCGCGCCCCGGTGGTCCCGCCACAGCACCTGTTCGACGGCGCCCGCGGTGCGGCCGAAACCGGCGACGGGGTGCCCTCGGCGCGGATCACCAAGAAGGAGGTCGGCGAAGATTCCGACGGCGGCACCGCACGCGTACACGCGCTCGTGCCGCCAGTTGCCGCGCGGGGCGAACATGGCGGTGGGTGTCCTCACTCAGGGTGTCCACGCCCTGGTTCGACGAGACCGGCAGCGAGAGTTCCTGGCTCGCCCCATCCGGAAGAAGGGGGCTCACAGTGGCGGGACCGCGCCGGATTCGCACCGGCTTCCTCAACTGCTGCCGTATATGGCGGGGGAAGTCCACCACGCTCCGAGTTGGCACGTCAACTTGCTGTTCAGGCGTACGCGGGTGGGGTGACACGAGCGGGCGGGGTGCGGGACGCCGAAACGTCCCGCACCCCGCCCGCCTGGTTCGGGGCTCGGCCTTCTCAGGCCACGATCAGGGAGATCCCGTAGACCACGGCCGCCGCGCAGAGCGCGAAGCAGAGGTAGGCCCCGGACGTCGCGACCGCCGCGGAACCGCCGCGCTGCGCCGCCGACTCCCGCTTGGACAGGCTCACGATGCCGAGGGTGAACAGGCCCACGAGGGCCACGGTGACCACGAGGCTGACGCCGAACACGGAGCCGAGGGCCGCCCAGTCGATCTTCATAGCTGCTCCTGCTTCCTTACAGCGTGGCGCCGGCGGCGCGCGCGGGGTCGTTCACCGCTCCGGCCTTCGGCTGGACGGGGATCCGGGCCTCGGACTCGACCGGCTCGACGGTGCCCACCGGCGGCGGGCTGACCGAGGCGATCGCGGTCGTCACGACACCCGGGGCCTCCTGCGCGGATTCGCCGTGCGGGTCGTCCGCCGTGACGTTGGTGTGGTCGATGGAGTTGCGGCGCGACAGCTTCCAGATGACCGCGGAGCCGGTCACGAGCAGCGCGGCGGTGAGGCCGACGCCCCACGGGCCCTGCTTGGTCAGGAACTCGGCGCCCGCGCCCACCAGACCGGCGGCCGGCAGGGTCAGACCCCACGCGACGAACATCCGGGTGGCGGTCGACCAGCGGACGACACCGCCCTTGCGGCCGAGGCCCGCGCCCATCACACCGCCGGAGCAGACCTGCGTGGTGGAGAGCGAGAAGCCCAGGTGCGAGGAGGCGAGGATCGCGGTCGCCGCACTGGTCTGGGCGGCGAAGCCCTGCTGCGGCGCCAGTTCGGTGAGGCCCTTGCCCATGGTGCGGATGATGCGCCAGCCGCCCAGGTACGTGCCGAGGGCGATGGCCACACCGGCCGAGACGATGACCCACATCGGCGGGTCGGCGTCCGGCGCGAGCACGCCACCGGTGATCAGGGCGAGGGTGATGATGCCCATCGTCTTCTGCGCGTCGTTGGTGCCGTGCGCGAGGGAGACGAGGCCCGCGGAGGCGATCTGCCCGGCGCGGTACCCCTTGGCGGTCGCCTTCTCGTCCGTCTTCCTGCTGATGCGGTACGTGAGGCGGGTGGCCAGCATCGAGGCGATGCCGGCGACGAGCGGCGCGGCCACCGCGGGCAGCAGCACCTTCGTGACGACGGTGCCGCCGTTGACCGAGGACCAGCCCATCGACATGACCGCGGCGCCGATGAGGCCGCCGAACAGGGCGTGCGAGGAGCTGGACGGCAGGCCGAGCAGCCAGGTCAGCAGATTCCAGAGGATGGCGCCTACCAGCGCCGCGAAGATGACCTCTGTTTTGAGGCCGTCCTCGTTGATGATGCCGCCGGAGATCGTCTTGGCGACCTCGACGGAGAGGAACGCTCCGACGAGGTTCAGCACGGCGGACATGGCCACCGCCGTCTTCGGCTTGAGGGCGCCCGTCGAGATGGTCGTAGCCATCGCGTTGGCGGTGTCGTGGAAACCGTTGGTGAAATCAAAGACCAGCGCGGTAACGATCACGATCGCTAGGAGCAGCGTGATGTGTTCCATTTACCCAGGCTTCGGTTGGACGTCAGTGGTTCTTCGGAACGTAAAGAGCCCGAGTGAACGGAAGATGAACTGGGTCGGGCGCACTGGTGACCCGAACCGGAGGGCGATCTCTCCGCTTCCCGCGCGACGGTCCCGCCGATTCCGGTTCGAGGGCCGTTCGGCCCCGGAACGGTGGGCTCCAGGGCCGAAGGGCCGGGACCTTCGGCTACCCCCTCGCGAACCGCCTGAGCTGGTCCGTCGAGCCGTTGAAGAGATTCTGATCACCCGGGAGCCGGCCGCTGTTGTCGTACTGCCAGAACGTCCAGTACGTCCAGCCCGCGGGTAGTGCGCCCGCGCTCGCGTCGTACCGGGCGAGCCACAACGCGTGGTTGCTCGCGAAGGCCGGACTGTTGCCGGTGCACTTCTGCCACCACCGGGTGTTGGTGTAGATGACCGGACGGCGCCCGGTGCTGCGCACGACCTGGTCGCTGAACGACTTGATCCAGGACACCAGCGTGGACTTCCGCAGCCCGTAGCAGGGGTGCTTCTTGCTGTACGGGTTGTACTCGATGTCGAGCGCGGGCGGCAGTGTCCAGCCGTCCCCGCGCCACGCTCCGCCGTTGCGCACGAAGTACGAGGCCTGCGCCGTGCCGGACGACTTGTGGGGCAGTGCGAAGTGGTACGCGCCCCGGATGATGCCCGCGTTCCGGGCGCCGTCGTACTGCTGCGAGAAGTAGGGGTTGCGGTACGTCGTCGACTCGGTCGCCTTCACGTAGACGAACCGGGCGCCCTTCTCCTTCGCCTTCTGCCAGTTCACCTTCTTCTGGTGCGAGGAGACGTCGTGCCCGCGCGGTTTGCCCGCGCCCTGGGCCGGCAGTTCCGCGAGCAGGGTCCCGCCTACGGCCAGCGCCGCGACGGACGTGAACGCGGCGAGGCGGGAGCGGCGCGGAAGCGGCGTACGACCAGAAACCATGGTTTCCCCCGAAAGCGACGTGCGAGACAAATCCACTGAGATCACCCAGAGAGTAGCGGTAGATCACCACTTGCCCGTCAAAGATCAGCCAATCAATGCCAGAAGCGGATGAATCACCATATGGCGGCTTCCGGAGTTGCTGGATCCGCCCTCACCTCAGCCGGCCGTCCGCCCGGCGGCTGGCAGGATGCGCGCCATGACACAGCTCCCGGAACTCGGCGCGGCATGGCAGGACCTGGTGGCGACGGCCCGCCGGACGGTGACCGACGGCCTCGTCGTCGGAACCTCGGGCAACGTCTCGGTCCTGGTGCCGGGCGACGACGGCGACACGGTCCTCGTCACCCCGAGCGGCGTCCCCTACGAGGAGCTCGGCCCGGACGACCTCGTCGCGGTCGGCCTCGACGGCGAGCGGCGCGCCGGCACCCTCAGGCCCACGAGCGAGCTCCCCATGCACCTCGCCGTCTACCGGCACACCGCCGCCCGCGCCGTCGTCCACACCCACGCCGTGCACGCCACCGCGGTCTCCACGCTCGTGCCGGAACTCCCGCCCGTGCACTACATGACGGCGGCGCTCGGCGGACCCGTCCGGGTCGCCCCGTACGCCACGTACGGAACCGAGGAGTTGGCCGAGAACATGCTGGTCGCGCTGGCCGACCGCACAGGATGCCTGCTCCAGAACCACGGCACCCTCACTTACGGAGACACCCTCGCCGCCGCGTACGACCGCACCGCCCAGCTCGAATGGATGTGCCGCCTCTGGCTCACCGCCCACTCCGTCCCCGGCCTCACCCCGTCCCTGCTCACCGCCGAGCAGCTCCGCGAGGTGGAGGAGCGGCTGACCGGATACGGGCAGCGACCCGCCTAGCACCCGCCCGAGGACCCTCCGCGTCACCCCGAGCCGTCGCCCCACTGGCCGCGGCGGGCGCGGACACGGACACTGGACGGGTGCGCACCGCCAAAGCGACGGCCGCAGCCGTCACCGCAGTGATAGGAGCCTCGGCCGCCGCGATCGCCGCGGGCCGTCTGGCCAGCGACGCGGCGCTCAAAGCGCCCTCGGGCCGGCCGCTGGCCACCGAACCGCGACTCACCGTGCACGCCACGGCCGCGGGCCAGATCACCCTCACCCGGGACCTGGCCTCGCAGCGCCCCGGCACGTACGGACTCCACGGCGACGGCTACCACGCGGTCGTCGGCCCGGTCGTCGAGTCGGCGCCCCACTCCGCCGACACCGTCGTCCGCCGCCTGGAGCGGGTCACCCACGGCACCCTGGAATCCGGGGCCAGGGCCTGGCTCACACCCCAGGTGCACATCGGCGACCCCAAGTCCGCGCTCGGCCTCGACCACGCGGACGTCGACGTGCCCGGCGAGCTCGGGGCGCTGCCCGCCTGGTTCGTGCCCGGCGTCCGCGACACCTGGGTGATCACGGTGCACGGCCTCGGCACCACCCGCGAACACCCCATGAACCTCATGGAGTTCCTGCACCACCACCGGTTCCCGGTGCTCGACCTCGCCTACCGCGGCGACCTCGGCGCGCCCCGCTCCCCGGACGGCCTGAACCACCTCGGCGAGACCGAGTGGCGCGACCTCGACGCCGCGATCCGCTACGCCGTGCGCTACGGCGCCCGCGACGTCATCGTGCTCGGCTGGTCGACCGGCGCCGCGATGGCCCTGCACGCGGCGGCCCACTCGGCGCTGCGCGACCGGATCAAGGGGCTGGTCCTCGACTCACCGGTGCTCAGCTGGGAGGCCACCCTGCGCGCCCTGGCCCGCGCCCGCCGCACCCCGGGTCCGCTGCTCCCGCTCGGGGTCCGCGCCGCGCAGGGCCGCACGGGCCTCAGCCGCGACCGCCTCCTCCTCGCGGCCGCGGACCCCCGCGCCCTCAAGGTCCCCACCCTCCTCGTCCACGGCCCCGCCGACGAGGTCGCCCCCTGGCACCTCTCCCGCGCCCTCGCGGACGCCCGCCCCGACCTGGTGGCCCTCCACGAGGTCGAGGACGCGCCGCACAACGCGATGTGGAACGCGGACGCCAAGGCCTACGAGGAAGCCCTCCGCCGCTTCCTGACCCCCCTCATGTGACGGCCGGGACGGGGTCCTGGACGGGGACGCCCGTCCCGGAGCGGCGGCACAGAACACCCCGAAACAGGCCTGACGGCCGCCCGTTTGGGAAAACGGACCGTCAACCGCGAGACTGCCTACCGTGACGTCCCGTACTCCGCGCGACTCCCGGCTCCGACTCGTCAGCCCGCGCCGCCAGCCCCTGGCCGCCCCGACCCCGCGGCCCGTGGCCGCACGCCGCCCGGCCCCCCGCCCCCCGGAAGGCACCCCGCCACCCTCGGAGCTCGCCCGCGCCGCCCGCCGCGGCCTCGCCGACGCCGTCCGCGTGGCCCGCTGGGCGGACGCCAAGATCGGCCCCGGCAACGACATGGCCGCCCGCGACGGCAAGGGCACCCTCGCGGACGCGACCGCCCGGCGCGCCGCCGACGACCTCGGGCTGACGGTCGATCAGGTCCGCGCGCACTGGGACACGGCCCGCCTCGCCGGACTCGTCGAGGTGCACGGTGCCAGCGCCCGCCCCGGCTGGCGGCTGCGCGCCTGGGACCGTGACGACACCGCCGTACTGCGCGGCTGGGTCGCCCTCTTCGACGCCTGGTCGCTGGCGCACCCGGCACCCGACGAGGTCGGCCCCACGGCCGTGGCCGAGGTCGTCGAGGCGATGCCGCAGCTTCTGAGCTTCCTCCAGCTGATGGCGGACCCCGTGGCCGCGCCCCAGCTCCTGGACCTCCTGGACCAGCGCGTCACGGAACTGCGCACGGAACGCTGCGAGATCCCCTTCGGCCCCCAGCCGGAACCGGTCGCCCCCCAGGAGACCCCGCTCCTGCCGCTCCTCGACTGGTCCCTGCGCGGCCTCGCCGCCGTGGGCGCCCTGACGTACGAGAACGGGCTCGCGACCCTGACCCCGCTGGGCAGTTGGGCGGTGTGGGTCAAGCTGGAGCAGATCTGCGTCGCCGCCCAGTCGCCCGCGGGCAACATCGAGGTGGCCGCCGAGGACATGCTGCGCGGCTGCGCCCGCCTGCGCCCGAAGGCGGCCCGCGACGAGTACCGGGCCTGGCTCGCCGCCCGCGACATCGGCACCGCCGTCACCGAACTCCTCGACGCCGCCCGCGGCGAGGACGCCCTGCTGCGCGGCCTCGCCTTCGAGGCGCTGCGCGTCGTCGGCGCCCCCGCCGAACCCGAGGTCCGCCGCGCCGCCGACGACCCGCACCTGCGCCCCTACGCCCTGCTGTGGCTCGCCGAGTACGAGGGCGCCGACCCCGAGGACGTGCACACGGTGCTCAGCCGGAAGGAGGCGACCTGGCTGTGGGTGGACACCGCCGCCGCCGTCGCCGACCACGGCGAAGCCCCCCTCCTCGTACGGCACTTGGAGGCCGCGGTGCAGCCGACGGTGCCCGCGCTCATCGAGGAGGTGCGCGCCGTCGGGCATCCGCGCACGGTGCAGGTGCTCGTGGCGCTCGCCGCCGCGCACCCCGACCCGGCGCTCGCCAAGGCGGTCCGCAGGGCCGCCTTCCAGGTGCACACCGGCGGCGCGTAGGCGCTCAGTGGCCCGGACTCACCGGAAGGTGTTGCACTGGGCCATGTCGCCGCTCTCGAAGCCCCGGTAGAACCACTGCTGGCGCTGGGCGGCCGAACCGTGCGTCCACGTCTCCGGCGTCACCTGGCCCTGGAACCGCTCCTGGATCCGGTCGTCGCCGACCGCCGCCGCGGCGTCCAGGCCTTCACGGATGTCCGCGTCGGTCAGGCTGGTGATCAGCGGCCTGCCGGTGGACTCGGTGGGCGTGCGCGTCGCGTGCCGCGCCCACACACCCCCGTAGCAGTCCGCCTGGAGCTCGACCTTGACCGCGTTGCTGTCCTCGCCGGTGCGGCCGTCCTGGGCGCGGGTCAGCGTGCCCATCAGGTTCTGCACGTGGTGCCCGTACTCGTGCGCCACGACGTAGGCCTGCGCGAAGGGTCCGCCGCTCGATCCGAACTTGGTGCGCAGCTCGTCGAAGAAGCCCAGGTCGAGATAGACCCGCCGGTCGCCGGGGCAGTAGAAGGGGCCGACCGCCGAGGTCGCCGAGCCGCACGCGGTGGCCACCCGGTTGGTGAAGAACACGGTCGACGCGGGCGTGTAGGTGGCGCTCCTGCGCCCGAACTCCGCGCCCCAGAAGTCCTGCACGCTGTTGACCACGGCGACGGTCCGGCAGTCCTGCCTGCTGTTCGCGTCCGAGCCCGTACGGCACTCGTCCGACACCTGCGCCTCGCTGGACACCGTCGTCGCGGGAATCCCGGTGCCGTCGGAGGAGAGCCCCGCCTGGTCCGTCCCGAAGAGCAGCCCGAGGACGAGGGCGATCACCCCTACGAGGCCGCCGCCGATGGTCGCCTTCCCGCCGGGGAGCCGGCTGCCGCGCACGTCCCGCACCTCGGAGGTGTCCAGACGCGCGTCGTCGTCGAACTGCATGCCCTTCCGCCCTCTCGCCGTCGATCGACCCCCTCATCCTGTTACGCCGCTGGTCAGGCGGCCCTGATCGGAGGGCCGAACGGGGGACGCGCCCGCCCGGGAAAAGCGCTTGCCCCGCACCGTTAAACTGGCTCGTATGACGTTTCTTCTCTGGGTGCATTAGCGGCGCTGATTGGCCCCCGCCCTGTCAACCAGCCGTTAATCCTGTCCTGGAGTACCTCCCTTGATCACCGCATCCGGTATCGAACTGCGCGCGGGCGCGCGCATCCTCATCGAGAACGCCACCTTCCGGGTCGCCAAGGGCGACCGCATCGGCCTGGTGGGCCGCAACGGCGCGGGCAAGACGACGCTCACGAAGTGCCTGGCGGGCGAGGGCCAGCCGGCCGGCGGCACCATCTCGCGCTCCGGTGAGGTCGGCTACCTCCCGCAGGACCCGCGCACCGGCGACCTCGACGTGCTCGCGCGCGACCGCATCCTCTCCGCCCGCGGCCTGGACACCCTGATCCGCAAGATGCGCGAGAACGAGCAGCGCATCGCCAACGGCACGGGCGCCACGCAGGCCAAGGCCCTGCGCCAGTACGAGCGCCAGGAGACGGAGTTCCTCACCAAGGGCGGGTACGCCGCCGAGGCCGAGGCCGCCACCATCGCCGCCGCGCTCAACCTCCCGGACCGGGTGCTCGGCCAGCCGCTGCACACGCTCTCCGGCGGTCAGCGGCGCCGTATCGAGCTGGCCCGCATCCTCTTCTCGGACGCGGACACCCTCCTGCTCGACGAGCCCACGAACCACCTCGACGCGGACTCGATCGTCTGGCTGCGCGACTACCTGAAGACGTACAGCGGCGGCTTCATCGTGATCTCCCACGACGTCGACCTGGTCGAGACGGTCGTCAACAAGGTCTTCTACCTGGACGCCAACCGCTCCCAGATCGACGTCTACAACATGGGCTGGAAGCTGTACCAGCAGCAGCGCGAGGCCGACGAGAAGCGCCGCAAGCGCGAGCGGCAGAACGCCGAGAAGAAGGCCGCGACGCTGAACGCGCAGGCCGACAAGATGCGCGCCAAGGCGACCAAGACCGTCGCCGCGCAGAACATGGCCAAGCGCGCCGACAAGCTCCTCGCCGGCCTCGAAGAGGTCCGCCAGTCCGACAAGGTCGCCAAGCTGCGCTTCCCCGAGCCCTCGCCGTGCGGCAAGACGCCGCTCATGGCCGAGGGACTGTCGAAGTCGTACGGCTCCCTGGAGATCTTCACGGACGTCGACCTGGCCATCGACAAGGGCTCGCGCGTCGTCATCCTCGGCCTCAACGGTGCGGGCAAGACGACCCTGCTCAAGCTCCTCGGCGGCGCCGAGAAGCCGGACACGGGCCAGGTCATCGAGGGCCACGGCCTCAAGCTCGGCTACTACGCGCAGGAGCACGAGACCCTCGACCCGGAGCGCACGGTCCTGGAGAACATGCGCTCCGCCGCCCCCGACCTGGACCTGGTCCAGGTGCGCAAGACGCTCGGCTCGTTCCTGTTCTCCGGTGACGACGTCGACAAGCCGGCCGGGGTGCTGTCCGGCGGCGAGAAGACCCGTCTCGCCCTCGCGACCCTGGTGGTCTCGTCGGCGAACGTCCTGCTCCTCGACGAGCCGACGAACAACCTCGACCCGGCCAGCCGCGAGGAGATCCTCGGCGCGCTGCGCACCTACAAGGGCGCCGTCGTCCTCGTCACGCACGACGAGGGCGCCGTGGAGGCCCTCCAGCCGGAGCGGATCATTCTGCTGCCGGACGGAATCGAGGACCTGTGGGGCCAGGCCTACGCGGATCTCGTGGCGCTCGCATGATCCACGCGGTGATCCACTCCGTGATCACCGGCTGATCCATTGAATGATCCACTCCGTCTGGATCATTCGGCCGATCCGTGATCCTTCATCTGGGTGAGATCGCCTCGTACCCAGGTGTGTCGTGCACGGAATTCGGGGCCGCGTCGTCCATGGCGCCTTTGCGGCGCCTGGGTCGCTGCTGACCTGCCGCTTCTGTCGCGCGGGCAGTTTTCCGGGCCGCGAAACCCCGCCGGAATTCTTGATTCCACTCGTGCGGATCCCCGCCGCGAGCGGAATTGAGGGCCTATAGACCTTGCCGAATGGGTGGCCAGGAAGCCCGCAAGGGGTGATCATGGGAAATCCAGAGCGCACTTCCCATGAGGAGGCACGGGTGGCCGAGACTCTGAAGAAGGGCAGCCGGGTGACCGGCGCCGCGCGCGACAAGCTCGCGGCAGACCTGAAGAAGAAGTACGACTCCGGTGCGAGCATTCGGGCATTGGCCGAGGAGACCGGCCGCTCGTATGGGTTCGTGCACCGGATGCTGAGCGAGTCCGGGGTCACGCTGCGCGGTCGCGGTGGGGCCACGCGAGGCAAGAAGGCCGCGTCGGCCTGACCCTCGCAGGGTTCGTTCGGCTCACTGGCTCCAACTGACCACCCGGTCGGTCCGCTGTCCGGCCGGGTGGTTACTGTGCAGTCACTTACGCATGTGCGTTGCACACGACTGCGCAGACCCGGAGGTCCAGATGAACCTGCCCGCACCGCTGCTCGACCAGGACGGCGTCCGGCTCACCGTCGACGACGCGATCGCCACAGTGACCCTGACCAACCCGGACAAGCGCAACGTGCAGAGCCCCGCCCTGTGGCGTGCGCTGACCGAGGCCGGGCGTGCCCTGCCGGGGTCCGTGCGGGTCGTCGTGGTGCGTGCCGAGGGCAAGTCCTTCTCCGCGGGCCTCGACCGGCAGGCCTTCACGCCCGAGGGCTTCGAGGGCGAGCCGTCCTTCATCGACCTGGCGCGCGGCGACGACGCGACGCTGGACGCCACGATCGCCGAGTACCAGGACGCGTTCACCTGGCTGCGGCGCGGCGACATCCTGTCGGTGGCCGCGGTGCAGGGGCACGCGATCGGCGCGGGCTTCCAGCTCGCCCTCTCCTGTGACCTGCGCGTCGTCGCCGACGACGTGCAGTTCGCCATGCGCGAGACCAGCCTCGGCCTGGTCCCCGACCTGACGGGCACGCACCCCCTCGTCGGCCTGGTCGGCTACTCCCGCGCCCTCGAAATCTGCGTCACCGGCCGCTACGTCCACG
Organism: Streptomyces sp. BYX5S; assembly: GCF_054724165.1. Classification (NCBI taxonomy): domain Bacteria; kingdom Bacillati; phylum Actinomycetota; class Actinomycetes; order Kitasatosporales; family Streptomycetaceae; genus Streptomyces; species Streptomyces sp. BYX5S. Next base: position 2,058,257 of record NZ_CM138829.1, read on the forward strand.
CCGACGAGGCCGTCCGCAGCGGCCTCGCCAACGTCGCCGTGCCGGCGGCGGAGCTGGCGGACGCGACCCGTGACCTGGTGGCGGCCCTCGTGGCGGCCCCCCGCGACGCCGCCATCGAAACGAAGACCCTGCTCCAGGGCGCTTCCACCCGCACCCTGGACGCCCAACGTGCCGCCGAACGCGCCTCCCAGGCCCGCCGCCTCCGCGACCTGGCGGGCCTGGGCGACTGAAACGTCCGGCTCTCCAGCCCGTCCGGCGACTGACACGTCCGGCTCTTCAGCCCGTCCGGCGTTTGAGGACACCGGGGGGTCCGGGGGCGGCAGCCCCCGGGGACGGGACGGGAAGGGGCGGCGGGGGCGAGTTACGGCGTGAGGGCGGTGACGAGAACCGCGACGGTCGGGTTGCCGGGCAGCGCCCGCCCCACCGCCACCCGAACCGCCCCGGTCACCTCAATGGCCCGCGCCCCCTCCGCCACCGCCAGCTCCACCCGCACATGGCGCCGCGGCAACACCGCCTCCCCGCCCCGCTCCTCGACGTGGATCGCCCGCCCCAGCCCCCCGAGCGCCCCGGTCAACCGCACCACCCCCGGCACCCCGAGCACCGCCTCCGCCACCCGCTCCACATCCCCGGCGGCCCCGCCGGAGGCCTGATCGGCGGCCGGCGCGTCGGACTCCCCGGACTCCCCGGGCTCCTCGGACTCGTCGGCGCCGCCGGAGGAGGCCTCGCCCGCCGCCCCCTCCTCCTCCAGCAACCCCGTCACCCGCAGATCCACCTCCTCCACGACCAGCCCCACCCGCTCCGCCGCCCCCGCCAGCACCCCTCTCAGCCGATCGGCGGCAACCGGCAGAGGTTCGTCCGCCGCGGCCGCGCACTCCCCGCTGACCCGCAACGCCCCCGGCGCCAGCGCACTCGGCGGAGCCGGCACCACGGACTCCGCCGCCTCGTCGGGATCGGCCAGACCGATCCGCAACGCACCGAGCCGCACCCCACGCACCCCTTGCGCCGCACGGCGCAACGCCCCCGTGGCCGCCGGTTCCGTGATCCACGCCCCGTCACCGGGCCCGCCGAGCGGCAGCAGCCTGCCGAGCCCCAATTGCGTACGCACTGCCTGAGTCCATCGATCAGCCGTCATTGCCCCAGGCTGCCCCATACCGAGCGCGCCTTCGCGTAACCGCACTTAATGTGGGCAAAAGAAAGCAGCACCCCACCGAGATCACACCTCACCGAGGGGACGGCCCGATGAGTGACACCGCGCAGAAGCCGGGCGAGGCGCCCGCGCCCGCAGCAGGCAGGACCAACGTGACCAAGCGGGGCGGCGGCGACCCCGGCGGCCGGGGGCGGACCACCATCGCCGACGGCGTCGTCGAGAAGATCGCGGGCCTCGCGGCACGCGACGTCGAGGGCGTGCACGCCATGGGCAGCGGCATCTCCCGCACGTTCGGCGCGGTGCGCGACCGGGTCCCCGGCGGCACCAAGTCCGTGTCGCGCGGCGTGAAGGCCGAGGTCGGCGAGGTACAGACGGCACTGGATCTGGAGATCGTCGTCGAGTACGGCGTGTCGATCGCGGACACCGCGCGCGACGTGCGGGAGAACGTCATCACGGCGGTCGAGCGCATGACCGGGCTCGAGGTCGTCGAGGTCAACATCGCCGTCAGCGACGTGAAGCTGCCGGACGAGGAGGACGAGGAGCCGGAGTCCCGACTCCAATGACGTCCGAGGCCGTACTGACAACTCCCGCAGGTTCCACAGGCTTCACGGGCTTCCCCAGGAGGAGCGCACGATGAATCTGGCCGTGATCGGCATGATCGCCGGCATGGCTCTCGGGTTCGCCGGATACTTCGGCGGCTTCGGGGCCTTCCTGCTGGTGGCGGCGCTCGGCGCCATCGGCTTCGTCGCGGGCCGGTTCCTGGAAGGGGACATGGAACCCGGCGAGTTCTTCCGTTCGCGCGGCGATCGGCGGGGGTGACCGATGGCGGCACAGGTCGCGCCGGCCGAGCGCGGCGCGACCCGGATCGCCGACCGGGTCGTCGCGAAGATCGCCGCGTACGCGGCACGAGAGGCACTGACGCGGATCCCCGAGAACGGGGCGGCGCCGCACGCCACGGTGGCGGTGCGCGGCGACAGCGCGCGGGTCCGGATCAGCCTGGAGCTGGAGTATCCGGCGGACATCGGCACCGAGTGCGGTGCGGTGCGCCGTCAAGTCTCCGAGCGGGTGAGGGAGTTGGCGGGAATGGAGGTGCCCGAGGTGGCCGTCCAGGTTGAACGGCTGCACTCGGCGCAGGCCGACCGGGGGAGGATCCGATGAGCGATCCCACCCGGCCGGTCCCGGTCGTCGAGCACACCGGGAGCGGGCCCGACGAGTCGGCGTCCACCGCGTACGAGCCGCACCCCACGCTGGAGAGCGAGCAGAAGGCGACCCGCCTCTGGGCGGGTCGCCGGATCCCCGCGGCGCTCACCGCCCTGGTGATCCTGGGCGGCGCGGGCCTGCTGCTCTACGACGTCGCCGCCGTGCGCGCGGGGCGCGACTCCATGCAGTGGCGCAAGACCCTCGCCGACGAGCTGGCCACCCGGCCCCTCGACGACACCGCCGTGCTCATCGGCGCGGGCGTCGCGGCCGCGCTCGGACTGTGGCTGATCCTGCTCGCGCTGACGCCGGGGCTGCGCGCCCTGCTGCCGATGCGCCGCACGCACCCCGACGTCCGCGCGCTGCTGCACCGGGATGCCGCGGCGATGGTCCTGCGCGACCGGGCCATGGAAGTGGCGGGCGTGCAGTCCGTACGGGTCCGGATGAAGCGCTCCAAGGTGGACGTGCGGGCGCTCTCGCACTTCCGTGAACTCGACGACGTACGCGCCGACCTGGACTCCACGCTCGGTGCCGGCATCAAGGAACTCGGGCTCGGCAGGGCGCCGCGCCTCTCCGTGCGTGTCGCGCGGCCGGGGAAGAAGGGGTGAGCGGCGTGCTGAGGACCGTCAACCGGATCGTGCTCGGGTTGCTCGGGCTCGTCCTCGTGGTCGGCGGCGGATCGGTGCTCGCCGTCGGACTCGGTGTCGACCCGCCGTCGTGGTGGATCCACGACGGCCCGGACGACGTGCTGGTCAGCGACGCGGACCGGGCGCGGTGGCACGACGAGGGCTGGTTCTGGCCGACGGTCATCGCCGTGCTCGGCGTGGTCGTCCTGCTCGCGCTGTGGTGGTTCGTGGCCCAGTTGCGGAGGCGCCGGCTGGCCGAGGTGCTGGTCGACACCGGCGACGGCGAGGGCGCGGTGCTCCGGGGCCGGGCCCTGGAGAGCGTCCTCGTGAGCGGGGCGGAGTCCGTCGACGGGGTCGACCGGGCGGGCGTGCGCCTCATCGGCCGCCGCTCCGCGCCGCAGGCGCGGGCGACCCTCACGCTGGAACCCCACGCGGTTCCCGACGAGGCGCTCCGCCTGCTGAGCCAGGACGCCCTGAAGCAGGCGCGGGGCTCCGCGGGTCTCGCGGAGCTGCCCACGGAGGTCCGCCTCAAGGCGACCAAGCATCGCGCGGAACGGGTCAGCTGACCCGGTCAGAACCCGTGCCGGAACCCGCCGTCCACCGGCAGCATCACACCCGTGAGGTACGACGCCGCGGGCGACAGGAAGAACGCCGCGGTGCGCCCGAACTCCTGGGGCGTGCCGTACCGGCGCAGCGGGATACGGGACTCCTGCGCCACCCGCGCCGCCTCCGGATCGGCCGCCAGCCCGTCCAGCTCGCGCACGCGGTCCGTGTCGATCCGCGCCGGGAGCAGCCCGACCACGCGGATGCCGCGCGGGCCCAGCTCGTCCGCCAGCGACTTCGCGAACCCGGCGAGCCCCGGCCGCAGCCCGTTCGAGATGGTCAGCCCGGGGATCGGCTCGTGCACGGAGCCGGAGAGCACGAACCCGATGACGCCGCCCTCCTCCAACCGCTCGGCGGCCGCCCGCGCCAGCCGGACCGCCCCGAGGAACACCGACTCGAACGCGGCCGTCCACTGCTCGTCCGTGTTGTCGGCGACGAAGCCGGGTGCGGGCCCGCCCACGCTCACCAGAATCCCGTCGAACCCGCCGAACTGCTCGCGGGCCGCCGCGATCAGCCGCTCGGCGACGTCCGGGTCCGCGTTGTCGGCGGCCACCCCGTACGCGTTCGGGCCGAGCGCGGCCGCCGCCTCCTTGGCCTTCTGGTCGTCGCGGCCGCTGATGACGACCTTCGCGCCGTCGGCGACCAGCTCACGCGCGGCGGCGTTGCCGAGGCCCCGCGTCGCGCCGGTGACTACGTACACACGGTTCTTCAGTCCAAGATCCATGGCCCTATCCTCCCTCTCGTCCGTCCCGACCGCCGAACAGGGTCAGCGCCGTGCCGACGAGACCGATGTGGCTGAACGCCTGCGGGAAGTTGCCGAGCTGGCGGCCCGCCACGGGGTCGTACTCCTCGGCGAGCAGCCCCACGTCGTTGCGCAGCGACACCAGGTGCTCGAACAGTTCGCGCGCCTCCTTCGTCCGGCCCGTCATGTGCAGTGCGTCCGCGAGCCAGAACGAGCAGACGAGGAACGGCGCCTCCTGCCCGGGAAGCCCGTCCACCTCGGTCTCGTCGGTGCTGTAGCGGCGCAGCAGCCCGTGGTGCGACAGCTCGTCGCGGACGGCGTCGACCGTGCCGATCACGCGCGGGTCGTCGTGCGGCAGGAAGCCGACGCGCGGCAGGAGCAGCAGGGCGGCGTCGAGTTCCAAGGAGCCGTAGGACTGGGTGAACGTGCCGCGTTCGGCGTCGTAGCCGTGCTCGCACACGTCCCGGTGGACGGCGTCGCGCAGTTTGCGCAGCCGGTCGATGTCGCCGGGCAGCTCCGGGTCGGCCTCCATGGCGCGCACGGTGCGGTCCGCGGCGACCCACACCATGACCTTGGAGTGCACGAAGTGCCGGCGCGGGCCGCGTACCTCCCACAGCCCCTCGTCGGGTTCCCGCCACGCCTCCTCCAGGAAGTCGAGCAGCGCCAACTGGAGCCGCCACGCGTGGGGTTGGGCCTTCAGTCCCTCGCGGCGGGCGAGCGCGAGCGAGTCGACGACCTCCCCGTACACGTCGAGCTGGAGCTGGTGCACGGCGTCGTTGCCGGCGCGGACGGGGCGCGAGTCGCGGTAGCCGTCCAGCCAGCCGAGCTCCTGCTCGGGAAGGCGCCGCTCGCCCGCGAGGCCGTACATGATCTGGAGGTCGGCGGGGTTCCCGGCGGCGGCCCGCAGCAGCCAGTCCTGCCAGGCCTCGGCCTCGTCGAGATAGCCGGCCGAGAGCAGCGCGTTCAGCGTCATGGTCGAGTCGCGCAGCCAGCAGTAGCGGTAGTCCCAGTTCCGTACGCCGCCGATCTCCTCGGGGAGCGAGGTGGTGGGCGCGGCGACGATGCCGCCGGTCGGCGCGAAGGTGAGGGCCTTGAGGGTGAGCAGGGAGCGCTGGACGGCCTCCTTGTGCGGGCCGTCGTAGCTGCACCGGTCCGCCCACGCCCGCCAGTCCTCCAGGCTGTGCCGCAGTGACTCGTGCGGGTCGACGAGCGGGGGGCGCTGCTCGTGGGAGGGGTGCCAGGTCAGGACGAAGGCGACCGTCTCGCCCTCCTCGACCGTGAACCGGGAGTGCGTACCGAAGTCCTCGCCCCACGTGTGGACGTGCGGTTCGCTGCGCAGCCACACCGAGTCCGGGCCCGCGACCGCCACCTGGTGTCCGTCGGAGCGGCGCATCCACGGCACGACGGAGCCGTAGTCGAAGCGCAGGCGGAGCGTCCCGCGCAGGGTGACGCGTCCGCTCAGGCCCTCGACGATGCGGACGACGTCCGGGGCGTTGTCGCGCTGCGGCATGAAGTCGGTGACGCGGACGCTGCCGTCCGGTGTCTCCCACTCGGTGTCGAGCACGAGGGAACCGGGCCGGTACGCGCGCGAGGCGCACTGTCCGGCGCCGTCGGGGGCGAGCCGCCAGTAGCCGTTGTCCTCGTCGCCGAGGAGTGCGGCGAAACAGGCGGGGGAGTCGAAGCGGGGCAGACACAGCCAGTCGATCGACCCGTCCCTGCCGACGAGCGCGGCGGTCTGGTGGTCACCGATGAGGGCGTAGTCCTCGATATGTGGGCGCACACGGCACACGTTCCCCGTCATCGGCCGGGGATTGCATCACTGTTCCGGGCGAGTTCCGCGCCGGCGTCGTGAGCCGCCCGGTCAGCCGACGGGGGCCGGTGCCTCGGACTCGGCCGCCGAGTCCTCCTCCTTGCGGCGCCGCTCGCGCAGCTCGCGCCGGACGAGCACGATCCAGCCCACGGGCACCGCGGCGGCGAACAGCCACCACTGGATCGCGTAGGCGTAGTTCAGCGCGGAGTCCTCCTTGCCGGGGGCCCCGACCAGTTCGGGCGTGTCGCCCTTCGGCTCGGGCGCGGTCTGGGCGACGTACCCGCCGAGGACCGTCCTGCCCAGGCGCTCGGCCTGCTCCTTGCTGTTGATCAGCATGATCTGCCGGTCGGGCAGGTCCTTGAGGTCCTTGATACCGCTGGCCTCGGTCGTCTCGTTGGGCATCAGGCGGCCGGTGACGGTCGTCTCGCCGCGCGGCGGGGCCGGCACCTTCGGGTAGGCGGTCTGCGCCCCGGGCGCCGGGATCCAGCCGCGGTTGACCAGCAGGACCTTTCCGTCGTCGAGGACGAACGGGGTCAGGACGTGGAAGCCGACCTCTTCGTTGGAGTTGACGCGGCGGCGCACGACGACCTCGTCGTCGGTGTCGAAGCGGCCCTTCGCGGTCACCGAGCGGTACCGCTCGTCGCTGGTGACGGTGTGGTCGGGGGACGCCAGGTCCTCCACGGGCACGGGCTTCGCGTTGAGCGCGTCGGTGACCAGCTGGTTCCTGGCGTCGCGCTCCTCGTAGCGGTGCATCTGCCAGATGCCCAGCTTGATCATCGTGGGGATGAGGACGAGGGCGACCAGCGTGAGGATCACCCACTGCCGGGTCAACAGGAAGCGGTACACCCCATGACGGTACCGCCGGTGTCATGGGGTGCTTTCAGTGGGGTGCGCCCGATTGCGGCGGGCGTGTGCCGTGGCCGGGGACGGTCAGACGCTGTCGACGATGCCCACCTTCCCCTCCGCGCGGGAGCAGTGCGCCCCGCAGAACCAGTGCCCGTCGACCTCGACGCCCTGCCCGATGATGCGGCACCGGCAGTGCTCGCAGATGGGCGCCATGCGGTGGATGGCGCAGGAGAAGCAGTCGAAGACGTGCACCGCGCCCTGCGCGTGCACCTCGAAGGACATGCCGTAGTCGTTTCCGCAGACCTCGCAACGTGCCATGCGCCACAGGGTGGGTGCCGAAAGCGGCGCCGGGCGAGCGCGCGCGGGGCGAGTCGCCCCGCGTTCACCCGTCTGCCCGGCCTACGTGGCGTCCGCCGGGGCCACGTCCTGCAACAGCTGTCCGAACGCGGCCTCGTCGACGACCGGCGTGCCGAACTGCTTCGCCTTCACGACCTTCGACGTGTACGAGTCCGGGTCGTTGGTCACCAGGAGGCTGGTGAGCCGGGACAGGCTCGTCGCGACGTGCAGGCCCGCGTCGACCGCCCGGTCCTCCAGGAGCTCCCGGTCGACCGACGTGTCGCCGGAGAACGCCACCCGCATGCCCTGCTTGAGCGGTTCGCCCGGTTCGTACCGTCCCGGGTTCGGGTACGGGCAGGCGGGGCGCTTGCGGGAGGCGCGCCAGGTGCCGCCGCCCCCGCCGCCCCGGTAGGACGCCCCGGACTGACGCGGCACCGCGGCGCCCGACTGGTCCACCCACTCGGTGAGCGGACGGCATTCGAGCAGCGGCAGCCGCACATTGTCCGCGGCGGCCGCGCGCAGGCTCGGGCGGAACGCCTCCGCGAGCACGCGCGCGTCGTCGAGCGCGTGGTGCGCGCGCTCCTGGACGACGCCGAAGTGCGCCGCGAGCGACTCCAGCTTGTGGTTGGGCAGCGGCAGGCCGAGCTCCTTGGAGAGCGCGATGGTGCACAGCCGCTGGCGGACCGGCGCCGTGCGCTCGGCGCGCGCGTACTCGCGGGCGATCATCGACCAGTCGAACACCGCGTTGTGCGCGACCAGGACGCGGTCGTCGAGGCGCGTGGCGAACTCCTCGGCGATGTCGGCGAACAGCGGGGCCGACGTCAGCACGTCCGTCGTCAGTCCGTGGATCCACACCGGGCCGGGATCACGCTGCGGGTTGACCAGCGAGTACCAGTGGTCCTCGACATCGCCGCGCGCGTCCAGGCGGTAGACGGCGGCGGAGATGATCCGGTCGTCCCGGGACAGGCCGGTGGTCTCCACGTCGACGACCGCGTATCCCTTCGGATACGCGGCCGGCCAGGAGGCTGCGGACGCTGCGGTCGGATGGTCTTCGAGCATGGTCCCAGAGGATACGGGCCGTCACTGACACTCCGGTCGCCGCCGTCCCCCTCGGGGTCAAGTCGGCTGGCCGAGGAGCGACTTCACCAGGGCCCGTACGGAGGTCGTGAACAGCCGGTCCGGATCGACCGGAGTGGCCAGGGCCCGAGCCAGCTCCCGGTCGTTCTCGGCGCCGACCCCCCGCGCCCCGGCCCACAACTCCTCCTCACCGGGCCGCTGCACCGGCGAGCGCTCCCGGTTCCGCTCCACGAGGACGTGCCCGACGACCTGGAAGAGCACCGCCCGCACGGCTTCCGCGGCCGGCGCCCCGCGCAGCCCCGCCGCGTGCACCTCGTGCACCAGGGCCTGCTGCACCGGCAGGAACATGTGCTCGGTCAGGCCGCGCTCGTGCACCATCGCCACCAGATGCGGATGGGCGCGCAGCTGCCGCCGCAGGGCGCGGGCGATCGAGACGACCCGCTCCTCGGGGCCCCTGCCGCGCGGCCGGATCGTGCCGAGGTCGGCGACGGTGCGCCGCACGAGGGCGTCGAGCAGCGACTCGCGGTTGCCGACGTGCCAGTAGATCGAGGTGACGGCCGTGCCGAGCTCGGCGGCCAGCTTGCGCATGGAGAGCGCCCCGGGCCCGTGCTGCTTGACCAGCTCCGCGGCCGCGGACAGCACCTCGTCGCGGGTGAGCGGTGCACGCGCCATCCCCTCACCCCCTCAACTCCCTCCGGTGCACATGTCTTTACCCTTCATCGCCGCCGGTGTAACTGTGTTACAGGCGCCGAGCGAACGACCCCCGACACGTCACGGACGAAGGGCGGTACGACATGGCACGCGTACGGTACGGAGCGCGCAGCGAGGCGGAGATCGCCGCCGCACGCACGGCGAGCAGCAGACTTCCCGACATCTGGTCCACCGGCGTGGTCGCCGTGTGGGAGTCCGATCCGGACGCGGTGGCCGCGGTGCTGCCGCCGCCGCTGAAGCCCACCGGGCGGCCCCTGGTGCGGGCCAACATCAGCAGGGTCGAACTGCCGGGCTACCCGCTGGGCGCGGGTTCGGTGGCCGTCGCCGCCGAGCACGGGGGCGTGGAGGGCTGGTATCCGCTCGTCATGCCGATGACGCACGAGCGGGCGCTGATCGGCGGACGGGAGGTCTTCGGCGAACCGAAGAAGCTCGGCGAGGTCACGGTGGAGCGCGACGGGCTCGTCGTACGGGCGGCGCTCGCGCGGCACGGCATCGCCTTCGTGGAGGTGCGCGGCGCCGTCAGCGGGGACCTGCCGGTCCCGGAGCCGACGCAGAAGACCGACTTCTACTTCAAGTTCCTTCCCGGCGTGGACGGTTCGGGCTTCGACGCGGAACCGGTCCTCGTGCACTGCCTGCGGGGCGAGAAGGTCAGGAAGCTGGAACGGATCACCGGGGACGTCGTCCTGCGGGAGTCCATGTTCGACCCGGTCGCCGACCTTCCGGTGCGCACCCTGGTGGAGATCACCATCGGTGAGAAGACCACCGACCAGAAGGGCAGGGTCGTCGAGCGGGTCAGCGCCCAGGCCCTGCTCCCGTACATCCACCAGCGCTACGACGACCCGCAGCAGATCCACGACGGTCCGCCCGAGGGGAGCGCCTGACATGGAGCTGCGGGAGGGGCAGGTCGCCGTCGTCACGGGCGCGGCGAGCGGGATCGGGCTCGCCATGGCCCGGCGGTTCGCGGCGGACGGGCTCAGGGTGGTCCTCGCCGACGTCGAGAAGGGCGCGCTGGAGGGCGCCGCCGAGGAACTGCGGCGCTCGGGCGCCACCGTGCACGCGCGCGTGGTCGACGTCGGCGAGCGCGAACAGGTCATGGAGCTGGCCGAGGACACGTACGCGACGTTCGGCGCCTGCCATGTGCTGTGCAACAACGCGGGCGTCGGCTCGGGCGCCGAGGGCCGCATGTGGAGCCACGAGCCGAACGACTGGAAGTGGGCGTTCAACGTCAACGTGTGGGGCGTCTTCCACGGCATCCAGGCCTTCGTACCGCGCATGATCGAGGGCGGCGAGCCCGGCCACGTCGTCAACACCTCGTCCGGCGACGGCGGCATCGCGCCGCTGCCGACGGCGTCCGTGTACGCGGTGACGAAGGCGGCCGTCGTCACCATGACCGAGTCGCTGTACGCGCATCTGAGGGCGGAGCACGCGCGCGTGGGGGCGTCCGTGCTGTTCCCCGGACCGCACATGCTGCGCACCGGCCTGTGGGAGTCGCACCGCAACCGGCCCGAGCGGTTCGCGAAGGAGCGGCCGCGCAGGACGCCGTACCGCAGCCTCGACCAGTGGGAGGCCGCGATGAAGGAGGCCGGGAACGAGGTCGCGTTCACGCCCGTGGAGGAGGTCGCCGACTTCGTCGCCGAGGGCATCGCCGCGGACCGGTTCTGGCTGCTCCCCGAGAGCGAGCACAGCGACCGGCAGATCCGGGCGCGGTCGCGGTCGATGCTGGACCGGGCGAACCCGGCGTACCTGGAGAGCTTCATTCTCGACTGAGCACGGAGGGACGTGTGATGACCGACCAAGACCCGTACCTGATCATCTCCTCCGACTGCCACGCCGGCCTCCCCACCGAGGAGTACCGGCCCTACCTGGACAGCCGGTTCCACCGCGAGTTCGACGCGTTCCTCGCCGAGCGGGACAAGCGCCGCGAGGAGGCCACCCGGCTCGGCATCCGCAACGACGCGTTCGCCGCCAAGTGGTTCGAGGACAACGAAGAGGGCCTGCGCGGCGGCTGGGACACCGCGCAGCGCCTCAAGGAACTCGACGGCGACGGGGTGGCCGCCGAAGTCGTCTTCCCCGACGCGGACGCCGTCGACAGCCAGACCGCGGCGCCCTTCGGCGTCGGCCTCGGCCTCTCCGGCGACCAGGACCCCGAACTCGGCATGGCGGGCGCGCAGGCCCACAACCGGTGGCTCGCCGAGTTCGTGTCGCAGCACCCCGAACGGCACTGCGGCGTCGCCCTGCTGCCGGTCACCGCGGAGCCGGACAAGGTCGTCGCGGAGATCCACCGCGCCAAGGAGTCGGGGCTCGGCGCCCTGATGATCCCCTCCATGTGGGTCGACCAGGACCCCTACCACGCGCGCCGCTACGACCCCGTGTGGGCGGCGGCCGCCGAGTGCGAGATGCCCGTGGTGACGCACTCGGGGGCGGCGCCGCGCCACGAGTACGGCGACCATCTGGGCATCTACGTCAGCGAAGTGACGTGGTGGCCCGCCCGGCCCCTGTGGTTCCTGCTGTGGTCCGGTGCCTTCGAGCGGCATCCGGGGCTGAAGTTCGGCGTCGCCGAGTCGGGCTGCTGGTGGCTGCCGAACCTGCTGTGGTTCATGGACCGCCTCTACCTGGGCGCGCACGGCGGCAAGAAGCTCTCGCCGTTCGCCGAGCTGAAGCGCTCCCCGGCGGAGTACCTGGACCGGCAGGTCTTCGTGTGCGCCACCAACACCAAGCGCCGCGAACTCGCCCAGCGCTACGAGATCGGCGTCGACAACATCCTGTGGGGCAGCGACTTCCCGCACCCCGAAGGCACCTGGCCCGACACGCGCGCGTGGTTGAAGAAGACCTTCCACGACATCCCGGTCTCCGAGACCCGGCGGATGCTCGGACTGTCCGCCGCCGAGGTCTTCGGCTTCGACACCGCCACGCTGGCGCCGCTGGCCGCCCGCATCGGCCCGACCCCGGCCGAACTCGGCCAGGACGCCGACCAGAGCGCCGTCGAGGCGTCCTGGGCGCGCTCGCGCGAGGTGGGGCGGCACTGGCTGACCGAGCACGACTTCCCGAGCATCGGGGTGACCCCGTGAACACTCCCCAGGACAGGTACACCGTCATCTCCGCGGACTGCCACGCGGGCGCCGATCTCCTCGACTACAAGCCGTACCTGGAGTCCCGGCACCACGACACGTTCGACGCGTGGGCCGCCTCCTACGTGAACCCGTACGAGGACCTGCTCGCCGACACCGCCGACCGGAACTGGAACTCCGACCGCCGCGTCGAGGAACTGGAGCGGGACGGCATCGTCGCCGAGGTCGTCTTCCCCAACACCATCCCGCCGTTCTTCCCGTCGGCGTCGCTCATGGCGCCCGCCCCCACCCGCGAGGAGTTCGAGCAGCGCTGGGCGGGCCTGCGCGCCCACAACCGGTGGCTGGCGGACTTCTGCGCCGCGGCTCCCGGCCGCAGGGCGGGCGTCTTCCAGATCCTCCTCAACGACGTCGAGGAGGCCGTCAAGGAGATCCGCTGGGCGGCCGAAGCGGGCCTCAAGGGCGGCCTGTTGCTGCCCGGTACGCCGCCGGGCTCCGGCCTGCCGGAGCTCTACTCGTCGACGTACGACCCGATCTGGCGGACCTGCGCCGAACTCGGCGTCCCCGTCAACCACCACGCGGGCTCGGCGTCCCCGCCGCTCGGCGACGAACCGGCGGCCCGCGCGGTGTTCATGGTGGAGACGACGTGGTTCTCGCACCGCGCCCTGTGGCACCTCGTCTTCGGCGGCGCCTTCCGCAAGCACCCCGACCTCAGGCTCGTCCTCACCGAACAGGGCTCGGGCTGGATCCCCGGCGTCCTGGACATGCTGGACTACTACCACGCGCGCCTGGTGAAGGCCGCCACGCGCGCGAACACCGCCGAGTCCAAGTTCGGCGCCGGGCTCGCCGATTCGATGGGCAAGGGCCCCTCCGAGGTGTGGCGCGAGAACTGCTTCGTGGGAGCGAGTTTCATGCGCCCCCACGAGGTGCCGCTGCGGGATCGGATCGGCCTCGACAAGATCATGTGGGGCAGCGACTACCCGCACGACGAGGGCACCTACCCGTACACGCGCGAAGGCCTGCGCATCGCCTACGCCGGGCTGCCCAGGGACGAGATCGCCGCGATGGTCGGCGGCAACACCGCCCGCGTCTACGGCTTCGACCTCGGCCTCCTCGACCCCATCGCGGCCCGCGTGGGCCCCACGGTCGCGGAGATCGACGAACCCCTGAAGGAGCCGCCCGCGGACGCGACCAGCCCGGTGTTCGCGCCGGGGGCGTCGGTACGGGTGTGGTGAGGGTGCGGGGTGCCATGCTCGCCCCGTGACGGAACCAGAGGCAACGAAAAGTCATGACGAGGCCCACGGCGGCGCGCTCGGCTCGCGGCTCAACTGGCTGCGCGCCGCCGTCCTCGGCGCCAACGACGGCGTGGTCTCCACCGCGGGCCTCGTCGTCGGCGTCGCCGGGGCCACCGACGACCGCTCCACGCTGCTCACGGCCGGGCTCGCCGGACTGCTGGCCGGGTCGATGTCCATGGCCGCGGGCGAGTACGTCTCCGTGTCCACGCAGCGCGACTCCGAGAAGGCCGCCATCGCCCAGGAGAAACGCGAGCTGAGGGAGCAGCCGGAGGCCGAACTCCGCGAACTCGCCGGTCTGCTGGAGGGGTACGGCCTCAGCCACGAGGTGGCCGGGAAGGCCGCCGAACAGCTCACCGAACGCGACGCCCTGCGCGCCCACGCGCGCGTGGAACTCGGTATCGACCCCGACGACCTCACCAACCCGTGGCACGCCGCCTGGGCCAGCTTCCTCGCCTTCACGGCGGGCGCGTTGCTGCCCCTCCTCGCCATCGTCCTGCCGCCCGCCGCCTGGCGGCTGCCCGTCACGGTCGGCTCCGTCCTGCTCGCACTCGCGGTCACCGGCTACAGCAGCGCCCGCACGGGCGACGCGGCGGCGCGGCCCGCGGTGTGGCGCAACGTGGGCGGGGGAGCACTGGCGATGGCGGTCACGTACGCGGCGGGATCTTTGTTGGGAGCCGCCGGAGTCTGAGCCCTACCGACGGTAATACTTGTCGGTAACTACCTATAGGCGGGGACCGGTTCAGGCCCTTACGGTGCACGTATGTCGTCCCCGAACCTGCCCGACGTCGTGCTGTGGTCGATCCCCGCCTTCGTGCTGCTCACGATCGTGGAGATCGTCAGCGTCCGCATCCATCCCGACGAGGACGCCGCCGGCTACGAGACCAAGGACGCGGCGACGAGCGTCACCATGGGGCTCGGGAGCCTGGTCTTCGACTTCCTGTGGAAGATCCCGATCGTCGCGATCTACACGGCTGTGTACGAGCTGACGCCGCTGCGGGTGCCCGTCCTGTGGTGGACGATCCCGCTGATGCTGCTCGGGCAGGACTTCTTCTACTACTGGTCGCACCGCGGCCACCACGTCATCCGCATCCTGTGGGCGTGCCACGTGGTGCACCACTCCAGCCGCAGGTTCAACCTCACCACGGCGCTGCGCCAGCCCTGGACGAGCCTCACCGTGTGGCCGTTCTACCTGCCGCTCATCGCCCTGGGCGTGCACCCGGCGGCGCTCGCGTTCTGCTCGTCGGTCAACCTCGTGTACCAGTTCTGGATCCACACCGAGCGCATCGACAAGCTGTGGCGGCCCTTCGAGTTCGTCTTCAACACGCCCTCCCACCACCGCGTCCACCACGCCTCCCAGGGCGGCTACCTGGACCGGAACTTCGGCGGGATCCTCATCGTCTGGGACCGGCTCTTCGGCTCGTGGGTGGCGGAGACCGACCGCCCACGGTTCGGGCTCACCAAGAACATCGCCACGTACAACCCGCTGCGCGTCGCCACCCACGAGTACGCGGCCATCGCCAGGGACCTGCGTGCGGCCGCCGGCTGGCGCGAGCGGGCCGGGAGGGTCTTCCGGGGGCCCGGGTGGCAGCCCGCACCCGTCGCGGCGCCGGAGCCCCCGCAGAAGGTCACCGAGGGCGCCGCGTGAGGCTCGCCCCGGCGCTGCGGGCCACGTTCCTCGCCGTGTGCGCCGCGGACCTCCTCGCCCTGCTGGCGGGCGCGGACACCGCCCACGTCGTCCTCAAGCCCCTGCTCATGCCGGCGCTCGTCGCCCACGTGGTCGCGTGCCGCGGCCCCCGACTGCTGTGCGCCGCCCTGCTGCTGGGGTGGTGCGGCGACGTCCTGCTGCTCTTCGACCAGGACGCCGCGTTCCTCGCCGGGATGGGCGCCTTCGCCGTCGGGCACGTCTGCTACCTGGTGCTGTTCAGGAGGCAGGGGACGGCACGCGCGCGTGGTGCGCTGCTCGGGGCCGCGTACGCCGTCGCGCTCGTCGCCACCGTGGTCGCGCTGTGGCCCGATCTGCCGGCGGACATGCGCGGGCCCGTGGCCGCCTACAGCGTGCTGCTGACCTGCATGGCGTTCGCGTCGTCCCGGCTCGGGGCGGTGGCGGGCGCAGGCGGCGCGCTGTTCCTGCTGTCGGACTCGCTCATCGCCATGGGCGTCGCCGACTGGCCGGCCCTGCCGCGTCCCGACTTCTGGGTCATGGCCACCTACGTGGCCGCGCAGTACCTGATCGCCCGGGGCGTCCTCGGGGAGCGGGCCGCGCCGACCTCGGCGTACCGTGAAAGGCGCGTCGAAACCCGGCGCGTCGCTCACTGACCTGCATCGACTGCGGGACCCGCACGAAGGAACACCTCCCATGCGCGCCACCACCATCCACGCCCCGTACGACATGCGCGTGGAGGACGTTCCCGACGCCGCCGTCGTCCGGCCCACCGACGCCGTGGTGCGCGTCCTGCGCGCGTGCATCTGCGGCAGCGACCTGTGGGCCTACCGGGGCGAGGCCGCGCGGGAGCCGGGGCAGCGGATCGGGCACGAGTTCCTCGGCATCGTCGAGGAGGCCGGGTCCGAGGTGTCCGTCTTCAAGCGCGGCGACCTGGTCGTCGCGCCCTTCATGTGGTCCGACGGGGTGTGCGACTACTGCCGCGAGGGGCTCACCACGTCCTGCGAGCACGGCGGGTTCTGGGGCGCGGTCGGCCACGACGGCGGCCAGGGCGAGGCCGTGCGCGTCCCGTACGCCGACGCCACGCTCGTCGCGCTGCCGGCCGAGGCCGCGTCGGACGACCGCCTGCTGGCCGCCCTCCTGACGCTGTCCGACGTGATGGGCACCGGCCACCACGCGGCGCTCGGCGCGGGCGTGCGCGAGGGTTCCACCGTCGCGGTCGTCGGGGACGGCGCCGTGGGCCTGTGCGGCGTCCTCGCGGCCCGCCGGCTCGGCGCCGAGCGGATCATCGCGCTCGGCCGCCACCGGGCCCGTACGGACATCGCGCGGAGCTTCGGCGCCACCGACGTCGTCGCCGAGCGCGGCGAGGCGGCCGTCGCGGCGGTCCGCGAACTCACCGGCGGGCAGGGCGCGCACGCGGTGATCGAGGCGGTCGGCACCGAGCAGTCCATGCACACCGCCGTGAACATCACCCGCGACGGCGGCGCCATCGGCTTCGTCGGCGTCCCGCACGGCAGCGGCACCGGCGTCGACCTGCGCGTCATGTTCGACCACAACATCGCGCTGCGCGGCGGCGTCGCCCCCGTGCGCAGCTACATCCCGGACCTGCTGCCCGACGTCCTGGACGGCACCATCGACCCGTCGCCCGTCTTCGACATGACGGTCGACGTCGAGGGCGTGCCCGGCGGCTACAAGGCGATGGACGAGCGCACCGCGCTCAAGGTGATGGTCACCAACTGAACCGAACGCCAGGCGCGTCGGTCCGTCTCCCTGGTGACGCGAATCTTCGACTGACCGTGCTTCAGCTCCTCCCAGTCGTCCATGAAGCGTGCCGCCAGACCGTGGGCCGCGGCCAGGGAGAGCAGTGTCCCGGTGCGGTAGTAGAAGTCCTCGCGCAGCACATGACCCACCTGAGCCGCGTCTACGACAAGCCCGGCGTGCGCACGCGCGCGGTGGCGGCCGCGGCACGGCACCGTCTGCTGCCGTGAGCGCACCGCCGGATCACCAGCGGATCGGCACCGGCAGCGCCGTCAGCACGGCCGACACCGCCACCACGACCGCCAGGATCACCACCTCCGCGCGCGCGGGCGCGTAGGCGCTCGTACGGTCCTGGGCGCGGCGCAGCCGCAGCCGGGCCGCCAGGGCGAGCGCGGCCACGACGGCCACGAGGAGGACCTTCGCGAGCAGCGCCCGTCCGTAGGCCGTCGTCGTCAGCTGGTCGAGGACCGTGCTCGGCGGCATCCGGCGAAGCGTGCTGCACACGCCCGTCGCGGTGATGGCGGCCAGCAGGAGCGCCGCCACGCGCGCGTAGCGGCCCAGCAGGGCGGTGCCCGCTTCGGGCGCGGCCCGGCGCCAGGCGTACGTGGTGCGCAGCACGTACAGCAGCCCGCCCACCCACAGGGCGGCGCACGTCAGATGGACCAGGGTGAGCCCCGAGCCGAGCAGCGCGCTGTCCTCGGTCGGCGGGTGCGCCCGCAGCGCCTCCGCGACGATCACTGCGGCCAGCGGTGCCAGCGCCGTCCCGGGGCGCCGTGAGCGGGCGCACAGGGCCGCGATCAGGAAGCCGTTGACCTCCAGCAGGGCGAGCGTGCCGTCCCGCGTCCCGCCGAGGCCCCCGAGGTCGAGGGCGGCGAGGCCGCGCGGGAGCAGGTTCCCCGACGCCACCACGGAGGCGAGCCCGAGCGCGGCGGCGCACCCGGCCCACGCCGCGGGCGCCGACCACGTGCGGGCCGGCTCCCGCAAGGGGTCCGCCCGGCGCGCGAGGAACCCGGCGAACACCTCGCCGACCTGCACGCACAACGCCGCGAACACGACCGTACGGAGGACCGAGACCACGCCGACACCGGGCGCGGCGGCCTCACCGGTGCCGTCGAGCGCGGCGCGCGGGCCCAGCAGCGGGATCAGCGCGGCCAGGGCGACGAGCACGAGCACGGCGGCGGCGCGCCCCGCGCCGGGTCTGCGCAGCGGGACGTCGGCCCCGACGGGTACGGGGGCCTCGGCGGGCGGCGGAACGGAGCTCATTTCTGGATCTTCACCAGGAGGTGCGGAACCCGGCAAGCGCAGGCCTACAACTGGGGCATGGGGCTCCGGTCCACGCGGGGTCGGCTCCGGTGCCGCGGTGGGCTGGTTCACGACTACGTAGGACGTGCATTCGAGGCCGCTTGGTTCACCGGCCCTGCGCCGGCAGCCGTATCGCGACGTGGCCCCGCTCAGCCCGCGGGCAGCCACTCCGCCACGTCCGTGCCCCAACACATCGGCGGGCGGGCCCAGTTCGCGGGTCCGCCGGAGAACGACAGCGGGGGCAGGGCGTGCCGCAGCCGGCCGATCGGGCTGTCCGCCTCGCTCAGCCAGGCGGCCGGGTCCCGCGCCTCGTACGGCTCCGCGTGCCCGCCGTGCTCCGTCCGCCCCGGCCCCGGCCGCGCACCCCGCACGAGCCAGGCCGCCGTCTGGGCGAGCGCGAGCCGCAGCACCCGTGAACCGCCGTCCGCCGTCTGCTCGGTGAGCGAGCGCAGCACCGCCGCCGCGAGCAGATACCCCGTGCCGTGGTCCAGCGCCTGCGCGGGCAGCACCCCGGGCCGCTCCCGGGACCCCTCGGCCGCCGCGATGCCCGACGCGACCTGCACGAGGCTGTCGAAGCCGCGCCGCCCGCCCCACGGCCCGTACCCGCCCCACGCCGAAAGCCCCGCCACCACCAGCCCCGGGCGCCGTTCGACCAGCGCCTGGGGAGCGAGCCCGAACCGGTCGAGCGCGCCGGGTCGGTACCCCGTGACCACCACGTCCGCGCCCGCGAGCAGCTCGTCGAACGTGCGCCGGTCCGCCGCGTCCGCCAGGTCGAGCCGGGTCGAGCGCTTGCCGAAGCCGGTGTCGGCGTGCGCGTCCGGGGACTCCGGCAACTGGGGCGCGTCCACCCGCAGCACGTCCGCGCCGAGCAGCGCCAGGGTGCGCGTCGCGACCGGGCCCGCGATGACGCGCGTGAGGTCGAGGACCCGGACCCCGGCCGCGGGCGACAGCACGCCGCGCGACAGTCTGCGCGGCGGCGCCGAGTCGACCCGGTCGCGGGTCAGGAGCGGGTGCGCCGCCACCCGCGCGCCCTGCGGGTGCGCCAGCCACTCCTCGGGCGTGCGCAGCGCGACGGCCAGGCCGCCTGCCGCGTGGACCGTCTCCTCCACCTCGAACGCGGAGCGCTCCGCGAGCAGCGCCGCCACCTCGTCCACGGGAGCGTCGGCGTCGATCCCGAGGGTCGCGCACAGCCGCGCCCGGTGGTGCGGATAGTTCGCGTGGGTGCGCAGCCAGCCGTCCCGCGCGCGCCAGAAGCGGGACAGCGGAGCGAAGTCGACCGGGGCGCGCCCGTCGATCAGCAGATGCCGCTCGCTGGTGAACGCGGTCGCGACCGCCCCGTCGTCGACGCGCACCCGTATGTCGCCCACCGGATGCCTCGCGCGCGTGGCGGCCAGTTCGGCGGCGGCCAGGGAACAGGCGCCGACACAGGATCTGGCCAGGTCGAGGACGGGCAGGCGGGCGGGCAGCGCACCCGCGCGCGTGAGGTACGAGATACGGGCGGGCAGGGCGGGGTCGCCGCCGAGCGCCGCCCACGCGGCCTGGGTGTCGACCGGTCCATGGGGCGCATGTGTCATGTCCGCACTATCGCGCAGCGGTTGGCCCCGGCACACGAGCGGCGCACGCCGAGGGCCGGGCGGCGCACGCCACCCGGCCCTCCTGCGTTGCCCTACAAGGCCCGTGCGGAGCGGGTCACTTGACGGCCTTCAGCGCGTCGACGATCCCGTGTCCGTAGAAGCCGTTGCGCTGGAGCCCGCCCTCGCAGACCGCGTCCACGGTGCCGTCGCCGTCCCCGTCGTACGAGGTCGGGCAGGCCTCCTCGTCGGCCTGCGCCTTCATCAGGGCCTGCAACTGCGCCGGAGTGGCCTTCGGGTGCGTCGACTTCAGGAGCGCGGCGACACCCGCGGCGTGCGGCGAGGCCATCGACGTGCCCTGGAGCCAGCCGTACTCGCCGCCCGGCATCGTGGACAGAATGCGTCCGTTCTTCGACGGGGTGTCCGCCGGAATCTGGTACTTGTCGCCGCCCGGCGCCGCGATGTCGATGACGCCGTTGCCGTACGTCGAGTAGTACGACTTCGCCTTGTTCACGCCCGTCGCGCTGACCGTGACGACACCCGGCAGCTGGGTCGGGATGTCGAAGCAGCTGTGCGGGTCGATGGTGCGGGTGACCGGCGTCGAGTCGTCGGGGCTGGTGTCGTCCACGATCGCGTCGGAGTCGAGGTCGTGGTTGGAGTTGCCCGCCGACGCCAGGTTCAGCGTGCCCTTGCGCTGGGCGTACAGCTGCGCCCGGTTCACCGCGTCGACGATGGCCCGCTGGTCGGGGTCGTCCACGCAGTTGTAGAGCCACGGGTCCACGTAGTAGCTGTTGTTGGTGACCTCGATGCCGTGGTCGGCCGCGAACACGAAGGCGCAGACCACGCTCTCCGGGTAGAACAGCTCGCTGACCGGGTCCGCCACCTTGATGCCCGCGACCTTCACGCCCGGCGCGACACCGGCGACGCCGATCCCGTTGCGCGCGGCGGCGATCTCACCGGCGACGTGCGTGCCGTGGTAGTGGTCCGGGGTGGCGGGCCGCCAGGCGCCCGGCGAGGTGTCCGCCTTGCCGCCCACGCAGTTCGCGGACTGGGAGGCGGAGAAGTTCGGGGCGAGGTCCGGGTGCGTGTCGTCGACGCCGGTGTCGATGACACCGACCGTGACCTTGCGGCTGCCCGGGTTGATCTTCGCGGCCTTGTCCGCGCCGATCGCCCGCAGGTCCCACTGGTCGGCCTCCAGCGGCTCCTGCGCCGAAGTCGACTGCTTGGCGACCGACTTGGCCTGCGCCGCCGACAGCTTCTGCACGGCGCCCTCGTCCGTGGTGCCCGCGAGGCTGAGCGGTGAGGTGCGGGTCGCGCCCGCAGTGAGCACGCCCTTCGCGGCGCGTATCTGCTTGCCGAAGTCGGGGTTCGAGGAGTGCACGACGAAGACGCCGATCTTCGCGTACGTGGCGACGACCGAGCCGCCGGCCGCGGATATCGCCTTCGACACCGAGGAGATCGTGCGCGCGTCGGTGCCGCGCGTGTTCACCACGTAGGCGAGTGCGGAGGCCGAAGTGGCGCTCGCCGCGGGGGAGTCGGCCGTGGGAGCCGCGGCCGCGGACGGCAGGAAACCGAAGGATGCCGTCAGAGCGATTCCGATCGGCAGGGCGAGGGCCATGCGGCGCCTGGGCGTCAGGCGTCTGGCAGGCAGATGAGCCATGGGGTCTCCACATCATCCGTCGTAACGAGGAAATGCCCGGGAGTTGCGTGGCCCCCGGACAGGTACATGACGCGTGGTGCGGTGTGAAGGTATCCCCGGCCACCGCAGGTCAGCAACGATTTCCGAAAGAAACAAGGTGAGTTGAACCGCTCCGCGGATGCTCCCGTGCCGTTGTGCAGGGAGTCGGGGCGCTCTACCATCGCGACCCGGCCCGCGTGATCCAGATCACGTTCAGGTCTGAGAGCAAGCACCCATTTCCGAGGAGAACCGTGGCCACCGACGCACCACCACCGCAGAAGGGCAGCCCGGACAGCGGGCCCGCACTGCCTTCCACCGAAGAGTTCATCGAGGTGCAGCAGAGCGCGGAGTTCGGTGAACTGCGCCACGCGCACCGCTCGTTCGCCTTCCCGCTGGCCATCGCGTTCATCGCCTGGTACCTGGTGTACGTGCTGCTGTCGAACTACGCGGGTGGCTTCATGGGCACCAAGCTCTTCGGCAACATCAACGTCGCCTTCGTCCTCGGGCTCGGGCAGTTCCTGACCACGTTCCTCATCGCCTGGTGGTACTCGAAGCACGCCGCCGCGAAGCTCGACCCCAAGGCCGAGGCGATCAAGTCCCGGATGGAGGGCGGCGCATGAGCCCCGCAGTGACCCTCGCGGCCCAGGAGGCCAGCGAGCACCGGCCGCTGATCATCAGCCTCTTCGCGGTGTTCGTCGTCGCGACCCTCGTCATCACCGTCTGGGCGGGCCGCCAGACCAAGAGCGCCTCCGACTTCTACGCGGGCGGCCGCCAGTTCACCGCCTTCCAGAACGGCCTCGCGGTCTCCGGCGACTACATGTCCGCCGCGTCGTTCCTCGGCATCGCGGGCGCCATCGCCCTCTTCGGCTACGACGGCTTCCTCTACTCGATCGGCTTCCTGGTCGCCTGGCTGGTGGCGCTCCTCCTGGTCGCCGAACCGCTGCGCAACTCCGGCCGCTACACGATGGGCGACGTCCTCGCCTACCGGATGCGCCAGCGCCCCGTCCGCACCGCGGCCGGCACCTCGACGATCGTCGTCTCGATCTTCTACCTGCTCGCGCAGATGGCGGGTGCCGGTGTCCTGGTCTCCCTGCTGCTCGGCATCACCACGGACACGGGCAAGATCCTCATCGTCGCGCTCGTCGGCGTCCTGATGATCGTGTACGTCACCATCGGCGGCATGAAGGGCACCACCTGGGTGCAGATGGTCAAGGCGGTCCTGCTGATCGCCGGCGCCATCCTGCTGACCTTCCTGGTGCTGCTGAAGTTCAACTTCAACGTCTCCGACCTGCTGGGCACCGCCGCCTCCAACAGCGGCAAGGGCACACCGTTCCTGGAGCCGGGCCTCAAGTACGGCGCCACGTCCACGTCGAAGCTCGACTTCCTCTCGCTGGGCATCGCGCTCGTCCTCGGCACCGCCGGACTGCCGCACATCCTGATCCGCTTCTACACGGTGCCGACCGCCAAGGCCGCCCGTAAGTCGGTCAACTGGGCCATCGGCATCATCGGCGCCTTCTACCTGATGACGATCGCGCTCGGCTTCGGCGCCGCGGCGCTCATCAAGCCGGCCGAGATCATCGAATCGAACCCGGCGGGCAACACGGCGGCGCCCCTGCTCGCACTCCATCTGGGCGGCGTCGACTCCAGCTGGGGCGCGATCCTGCTCGCCTCGATCTCGGCGGTCGCCTTCGCCACGATCCTCGCGGTCGTCGCGGGCCTCACCCTGGCCTCGTCGTCCTCCTTCGCCCATGACATCTACGCGAACGTCATCAAGAAGGGGCAGGCCTCCGAGAAGCAGGAGATGAAGGCCGCCCGCTGGGCCACCGTCTTCATCGGCATCGTCTCCATCGCCCTCGGCGCCCTCGCCCGCGACCTGAACGTCGCCGGCCTGGTGGCGCTGGCCTTCGCGGTCGCGGCCTCCGCGAACCTGCCGACGATCCTGTACTCGCTGTTCTGGAAGCGGTTCAACACCAACGGCGCGCTGTGGTCGATCTACGGCGGTCTGTTCTCGGCGGTCTTCCTGGTCCTCTTCTCGCCCGTCGTCTCGGGCAACCCGAAGACCTCGATGTTCAAGGGCGTCGACTTCCACTGGTTCCCGCTGGAGAACCCCGGCATCATCTCGATCCCGGTCGGCTTCCTGCTGGGCATCATCGGTACGTACATGGCCAAGGAGAAGGCCGACAAGGGCAAGTACGCCGAGCTGGAGGTCCGCTCCCTGACGGGCACCGGAGCGCACTGACCTGCCCACCGCGTTCCCGTGCCGGGCCCCGCGTCGTAGATCCGTACGACGCGGGGCCCGGCACACTCGTGGGTTCACGGTCCTGCCACTGTCGGACCTGTCACGTAGGCTCGGGATCAGTAGGGAAGAACGCGCTGAGGGAGGGGGCCCACGTGCTCATCGACACTTACGGCCGAGTGGCCACCGACCTACGGGTCTCACTGACCGACCGCTGCAACCTGCGGTGCACGTACTGCATGCCCGAAGAGGGCCTGCAATGGCTCGCCAAGCCCGACCTGCTCACGGACGACGAGATCGTCCGCCTCATCCGCGTCGCGGTCACCGACCTCGGCGTCACCGACGTCCGCTTCACCGGCGGCGAGCCCCTGCTCCGCCCCGGCCTGGTCGGCATCGTCGAGCGGGTCGCCGCCCTGGAGCACCGCCCCAAGATGTCCCTGACGACGAACGGGATCGGGCTGAAGCGCACGGCGGGGGCGCTCAAGGAAGCGGGCCTCGACCGGGTCAACGTGTCGCTGGACACCCTGCGCCCCGACGTCTTCAAGACCCTCACCCGCCGCGACCGCCACAAGGACGTCATCGAGGGCCTCGAAGCCGCGCGCGACGCGGGCCTGACGCCGGTGAAGGTCAACTCGGTCCTGATGCCGGGGCTCAACGAGGACGAGGCCCCCGACCTGCTCGCCTGGGCCGTCGAGCACGCCTACGAGCTGCGCTTCATCGAGCAGATGCCGCTCGACGCCCAGCACGGCTGGAAGCGCGACGGCATGATCACCGCGGGCGACATCCTGGCCTCGCTGCGTACGCGCTTCGAGCTGACGCCGGAGGGCGACGACGAGCGTGGCTCCGCGCCCGCCGAGCGCTGGGTGGTGGACGGCGGACCGCACCGCGTCGGCGTCATCGCCTCGGTCACCCGCCCCTTCTGCCGGGCCTGCGACCGCACACGGCTCACCGCCGACGGCCAGGTGCGCACCTGCCTCTTCGCCCGCGAGGAGACGGACCTGCGCGCGGCCCTGCGCTCCGACATGCCGGACGAGGAGCTGGCCGCCATCTGGAAGCGCGCCATGTGGGGCAAGAAGGCCGGCTCGGGCCTCGACGACCCGACGTTCCTCCAGCCGGACCGCCCGATGTCGGCGATCGGCGGCTGAGCCAGGGCCTGTCGTTCGGATCAGGCCCTACCGCGCGCCGCCCTCTTCGCCCTCGCCGTCCGCCTCCCACTGCGCCAGCGGCACGGTGTCCTTCAGGAACCCGCGGACGCCGAGGAACTTGGCCAGGTGCTCGCGGTGCTCGTCGCACGCCAGCCACGTCTTGCGGCGCTCCGGCGTGTGCAGCTTCGGGTTGTTCCACGCGAGCACCCACACCGCGTCGGCGCGGCAGCCCTTGGCCGAGCACTGAGGAGTGGTGGGCGACGGTTCGGAGAGGTTCGCGAGGTTCACGCGTCAACCTTAAACGCCCTGGAAAAGGCGACGCCGAGCAGCCACGGGGGGAGCTGCCCGGCGTCGGTCCGTCGCTCCGACGGGGGATGCGGAGCGCGTACGCAGTATGTCACGGGGGACCCGCTGCCCGGCACCGGATCCACATGATTGATCTGAGCTTTTCTTGAGCTTTGTCGGCCGGTTGCGCGCCCGGCGCGGACGGCGCTCAGGCCCGGTCCTCCCGGGCGGATTCCGCCGGATCTCCGGACGGGGCCGGCGCGATCATGGGCCGCGAGGGCGCGGGCACGAAGGTCGACGGCAGCCCCGGCGCGTTCTCCCGCCCCGCGTTGGCGAAGACCACCGCGACGTAGGGGAGCAGAGCGCCCAGCACGAGCGTCACGACGGCGACGTGCCGCTCCACGTTCCACAGCACTGCCGTGAGGATCACCGAAACAGTGCGGACGGACATCGAGATGACGTACCGGCGCTGCCGGCCGCGTACATCGGCGGCGAGCCCCTGCCGGGCTCCCGTGATCCGGAAAACCTCTGCTCCGCCGTTGCCCTTGCGCTTCCGCATCACATTCCACCGCCCGCCGACTCGCCGGACACTCCCCGGACCGGACCTCGTCCACGGTACGCCCGCCATGCGTCGGCTACGAGACCGGGGCGGGCCTGACCTGGGAGACGTACGTGCGCACTCCCACGTACGGAGCCGTCCGACATGCGCCGTATGGAGTACGCGGTGAGACTGATCGCACGGGTGGCCGTACGGCACCCCGCACCGCGCGAGGAGGCGACGACATGAGCTGGTTGTGGGCGATCATCGTGGGCTTGGTGCTTGGCCTGATCGCTAAGGCGATCCTGCCCGGCAAGCAGCAGATCCCCCTGTGGCTGACGGTGGTCTTCGGCATCATCGGCAGCGTCCTGGGCAACTGGGCGGCCACGGGCATGGGAGTCAACGACACCAAGGGCATCGACTGGATCCGCCATCTGCTGCAACTGATCGGAGCGGTGGTGGTGGTCGGCGTGGGCGACCGGTTGTGGGTGGCGCTGCGCGGCAACAAGAGCAGGGCCTAGCGACGGCCGCACGGCCCGAGAACGCACAGCACGAGAACGCACGGGCCGGAAACGGCTGAAGGCCCGGCCGCCGCCTGAGCGGCGGGCCGGGCCTCTGGGCCGGGGCGGGAGCGCTGTGCGCCCTACGCGCCCTTGACCTCCACGGCCGCCAGGTTCTTCTTGCCGCGCCGCAGCACCAGCCACCGCCCGTGCAGCAGCTCGTCCGCGCCCGGCACGAAGTCCTCGGCGGCCACCTTCACGTTGTTCACGTACGCGCCGCCCTCCTTCACCGTGCGACGCGCGGCCGACTTGCTGGCCACCAGGCCGACCTCGGCGAACAGGTCGACGACCGGGCCCAGCTCGGTGACCTCGGCCTTCGGCAGCTCCGACAGGGCCGCCGCCAGCGTGGCCTCGTCCAGGTCCGCCAGGCTCCCGTCGCCCTGGCCGAACAGCGCCTTCGACGCGGAGATCACGGCGGCCGTCCAGTCGGCGCCGTGCACCAGCGTCGTCAGCTCCTCGGCCAGCGCACGCTGCGCGGCACGGGCCTGCGGCCGCTCCTCGGTCTGCTTCTCCAGCTCCTCCAGCTCCTCGCGGGACTTGAAGGACAGGATCCGCATGTACTTCGAGATGTCCCGGTCGTCCGTGTTCAGCCAGAACTGGTAGAACGCGTACGGCGTCGTCATCTCCGGGTCGAGCCAGATGGCGCCGCCCTCGGACTTGCCGAACTTGGTGCCGTCCGCCTTCACCATCAGCGGCGTCGCGATGCAGTGCGCCTGCGCGTCCGGCTCCAGGCGGTGGATCAGGTCGAGCCCGGCCGTCAGGTTGCCCCACTGGTCGGAGCCGCCCTGCTGGAGCGTGCACCCGTAGCGCCGGTACAGCTCCAGGAAGTCCATGCCCTGGAGCAGCTGGTAGCTGAACTCCGTGTAGCTGATGCCTTCCTGGGACTCCAGGCGGCGGGCCACGGAGTCCTTGGTCAGCATCTTGTTGACCCGGAAGTGCTTGCCGATGTCCCGCAGGAACTCGATCGCGGACAGGCCCGCGGTCCAGTCCAGGTTGTTCACCATCGTCGCCGCGTTCTCACCCTCGAAGTCGAGGAACGGCTCGATCTGCGAGCGCAGCCGGGCGACCCACAGCTTGATCGTCTGCGGGTCGTTCAGCGTGCGCTCCGCCGTCGGACGCGGGTCGCCGATCTGGCCCGTGGCCCCGCCGACCAGCGCGAGCGGGCGCAGGCCCGCCTGCTGGAGCCGGCGCATGGTGAGCACCTGCACCAGGTGACCGACGTGCAGGGAGGCCGCGGTCGGGTCGAAGCCGCAATAGAACGTGACCGGACCGTCCGCGAGCGCCTTGCGCAGTGCGTCCTCGTCAGTGGACTGGGCCCACAGGCCACGCCACTTCAGCTCGTCGACGATGTCGGTCACGGTTCTGGTTCTCCTTGAACAGGTCTGCTGTAACCCCGCCAGTCTATGGGCGCCCACCGACAGCGCCGTACGGCGCGGGCCTCAGACGCCCTGGCTGACCGAGCTCATGTTGAAGTCCGGCACCCGCAGCGCCGGCATCGCAGCCCTAGTGAACCAGTCGCCCCACTCGCGCGGCAGCGTCTTTTCCGTGCGCCCGGCCTCCGTGGCCCGGTCGAGGAGGCCGACCGGCGACTCGTTGAACCGGAAGTTGTTCACCTCGCCCACCACCTCGCCGTTCTCCACGAGGTACACGCCGTCCCGGGTGAGCCCGGTGAGCAGCAGCGTCGCCGGGTCGACCTCGCGGATGTACCAGAGACAGGTGAGCAGCAGCCCCCGCTCGGTGCCCGCGACCATCTCGTCCAGGGACTTCTCGCCGCCCCCGTCCAGGATCAGGTTGTCGATCGCGGGCGCGACCGGCAGACCGGTCAGCTCCGCGCTGTGCCGGGTCGTCGTGAGGTGCGCGAGCTCGCCCTCGCGGATCCAGTCCGTGGCGCCGATCGGCAGCCCGTTGTCGAACACCGACGCGGCGTCGCTCGACGCGTGCGCGAGGACGAACGGGGCCGACTCGAGCCCCGGCGCGTGCGGATCGCTGCGCAGGGTCAGCGGCAGCGCGCTGAGCCGCTCACCCACCCGCGTACCGCCGCCCGGCCGGGAGAACACGGTCCGGCCCTCCGCCGCGTCCCGGGCCCCCGCCGACCACATGGTGTAGATCAGCAGGTCCGCGACGGCGGTCGGCGGCAGCAGCGTCTCGTACCGCCCGGCGGGCAGGTCGAGGCGCCGCTGGGCCCAGCCGAGCCGGGTGGCGAGCTCCGCGTCCATCGCCGCCGGGTCGACGTCCTTGAAGTCCCGCGTCGAGCGTCCCGCCCACGCCGACCGCCTGCGCCCGTGCGACTTGGCGTTCAGCTCCAGGGTCCCGTTGGGCTGGTCGTGACGCAGCCGCAGCCCCGCCGACGTACCGAGGTAGCTGCTGGTCAGCTCGTGGTTGGCGAACCCGTACAGCTCCCGGCCACCGGCACGCGCGCGGGCGAAGGCCTCGCCGAGCGCCGGAGCGAACTCCGCGAACACGGCGGACGACGTCTCGGCGGGCGCCTCCGTGAACCCGGGGGAGTGCGGCACGCCCTCGACGAGCGGCCGCGCGTCCTCGGCGGGCCCGGCCTTGGCGGCGGCCTCCTCGGCGGCGCGCACCAGCGGCTCCAGGTCGTCGGCGGTCACGGCCGACCGGGACACGACACCGGACGCCGTGCCCTCCTTGCCGTCGACCGTGGCGACGACGGTGAGGGTGCGTCCGCGCGTCACCCCGTTCGTGGTGAGCGCGTTGCCCGCCCAGCGCAGGTTCGCGGTGGACGTCTCGTCGGCGATGACCACACAGCCGTCGGCCCGCGACAGCTCCAGGGCGCGCTCGACGATCTCGTACGGCTTGCTGCTCCGAGGGCTCATCGACCGGCCTCCTGCGTGGTGTTGAGGATGTTGACGCCCTTGAAGAGAGCGGACGGACAGCCGTGCGAGACGGCCGCGACCTGGCCCGGCTGGGCCTTGCCGCAGTTGAAGGCGCCGCCGAGGACGTACGTCTGCGGGCCGCCGACCGCCGCCATGGAGCCCCAGAAGTCCGTGGTCGTCGCCTGGTACGCGAAGTCCCGCACCTGCCCGGCGAGCTTCCCGCCCCGGATCGCGTACGCGCGCTGCGCCGTGAACTGGAAGTTGTAGCGCTGCATGTCGATGGACCACGACCGGTCGCCCACCAGGTACAGCCCCCGGTCGACCCCCGAGATCAGGTCCTGCGTCGCGAGCCCGCCCGGATCCGGCTGGAGCGACACGTTCGCCATCCGCTGCACGGGGACGTGCCCGGGGGAGTCCGCGTACGCGCAGCCGTTGGAACGCTCGAACCCGGTCAGCCTCGCGATGCGCCGGTCGAGCTGATAGCCGGTGAGGGTGCCGTTCCTCACCAGGTCCCAGGACTGCCCGGCCACGCCCTCGTCGTCGTACCCGATGGTGGCGAGCCCGTGCTCGGCGGTGCGGTCGCCGGTCACGTTCATGATCTCGGAGCCGTACTTGAGCGTGCCGAGCTGGTCGAAGGTGGCGAAGGAGGTGCCCGCGTACGCGGCCTCGTAGCCGAGCGCGCGGTCGAGTTCGGTGGCGTGCCCGATGGACTCGTGAATCGTCAGCCACAGATTCGACGGGTCCACGACCAGGTCGTACGCGCCGGCCTTCACGCTCGGCGCGCGCATCTTCTCGGCGAGCAGCTCGGGGATCTCGGCCAGCTCGGCCTCCCAGTCCCAGCCGGTCCCGGTGAGGTACTCCCAGCCGCGCCCCACCGGCGGCGCGATCGTGCGCATCGAGTCGAACTCGCCGCTGGAGTCGTCCACGGCGATCGCCGTCAGCTCCGGATGCAGCCGCACCCGCTGCTGGGTGGTCACGGTCCCCGCCGTGTCCGCGTAGAACTTGTTCTCGTGGACGCAGTACAGCGAGGCGTCCACGTGGGACACCCCGTCCGCCGAGAGCAGCCGCGCGCTCCAGTCGGCGAGCAGCCCGGCCCGCTCCTCCTCGGGCACGGTGAACGGATCGATCTCGTACGAGGAGACCCAGGTCTTGTCGGCATGCACCGGCTCGTCCGCCAGCTCCACCCGCTCGTCCGACCCGGCCGCCGCGATCACCTGCGCGCTCAGCTTCGCCATCGCCACGGCCTGCGAGGCCACCTTCGCCGCGCCGTCCATCGTCAGATCGACACCGGAGGCGAACCCCCAGGTCCCGCCGTGCACCACGCGGACCGCGTAGCCGAGGTCCGTGCTGTCCGAGGACCCCGACGGCTTCGCGTCCCGCAGCCGCACCGAGGCACCGCGCACCCGCTCCAGCCGGAAGTCCGCGTGCTCGGCGCCCAGCGCGCGAGCGCGCGCGAGTGCGGCGTCGGCGAGTGCCCGCAGGGGCAGATCCAGGAAGGACTGATCGATCTCATGGGCCATGGGCGGCTTCCCCTTCTGTCACGGCGCGGCACGCGGCGTGGGCGGCACGGTGCGTGTGAGTGAACCACGACACGTGCTCTCTGTGGGAACCCCACAGAGAGCACCCCCTCGCCCTGTCGCCCCCGGATTCGGCACCCGGTGCCGCAGGCGGATAGGTTCAACGGGTACCTGACCGCCGAACGAAAGGGTGATCCGTTGAGCCGCTCGGTTCTCGTCACCGGGGGAAACCGGGGCATCGGCCTCGCCATCGCCCGCGCCTTCCTGGAGCAGGGCGACAAGGTGGCCTTCACCTACCGCTCCGGAGAGCCCCCCAAGGAGCTCGTCGACGCCGGCGCCCTCGGTGTCCGCTGCGACATCACGGACGCCCAGCAGGTGGACGCCGCGTACAAGGAGATCGAGGAGAAGCACGGCAACGTCGAGGTCCTCGTCGCCAACGCCGGCGTCACCAAGGACCAGCTCCTCATGCGCATGTCCGAGGAGGACTTCACGTCCGTCCTCGACACCAACCTCACCGGCACCTTCCGGGTCGTGAAGCGCGCCAACCGCGGCATGCTGCGCGCCAAGAAGGGCCGCGTCGTGCTGATCTCCTCCGTCGTCGGCCTGCTCGGCTCGGCGGGGCAGGCGAACTACGCCGCCTCGAAGGCCGGCCTGGTCGGGTTCGCGCGCTCGCTCGCCCGCGAGCTCGGGTCGCGCAACATCACCTTCAACGTCGTCGCGCCCGGTTTCGTGGACACCGACATGACGCAGGCGCTCACCGACGAGCAGCGCGCGGGCATCGTGTCGCAGGTGCCGCTCGGCCGGTACGCGCAGGTCGAGGAGATCGCCGGAGTGGTGAAGTTCCTGACCTCCGACGACGCCTCGTACATCACTGGAGCCGTCATCCCGGTTGACGGCGGACTGGGAATGGGTCACTGACGATCATGGCTGGAATCCTCGAGGGCAAGAAGATCCTCATCACCGGTGTGCTGATGGAGTCCTCCATCGCGTTCCACACCGCGAAGCTGGCCCAGGAGCAGGGCGCGGAGATCATCCTCACCGCCTGGCCGCGGCCGTCGCTCACCGAGCGCATCGCCAAGAAGCTGCCGGAGCCCGAGAAGGTCAAGGTCCTGGAGCTCGACGTCTCCAACGACGAGCACCTCGCGCGCCTGGAGGGCCAGGTCCGTGAGCAGCTCGGCGACCGCCTCGACGGCATCGTGCACTCCATCGGCTTCGCGCCGCAGGACGCCCTCGGCGGCAACTTCCTGAACACGCCGTTCGAGTCCGTCGCCACGGCCATGCACGTCTCCGCCTTCTCCTTGAAGTCGCTGACGACGGCGCTGCTGCCGCTGATGACCGAGGGCGGCTCCGTCGTCGGCCTCACCTTCGACGCGCAGTTCGCCTGGCCGCAGTACGACTGGATGGGCCCGGCCAAGGCCGCTCTTGAGGCCACCAGCCGCTACATGGCGCGCGACCTCGGCAAGCAGAACATCCGCTGCAACCTGATCTCGGCGGGCCCGATCGGCTCGATGGCCGCGAAGTCCATCCCGGGCTTCAGCGAGCTGGCCTCGGTCTGGGACTCCCGCTCCCCCCTGGAGTGGAAGCTCGAGGACCCGGAGCCGGCCGGCCGCGGCATCGTCGCGCTGCTCTCGGACTGGTTCCCGAAGACGACGGGCGAGATCGTCCACGTCGACGGCGGCCTCCACGCGATCGGCGCCTGACCTCTTCCGGGGCGTCCTGGCAGCCGGTCCGGCATTTTCAGCCCTTCCTGCTCTCCATGAGCGCGGGCCGGACACAATCCAGCCCTTCCTGCTCTCCATGAGCGCGGGCCGGACACAATCCAGTCCTTCCTGCTCTCCATGAGCGCGGGCCGGACACAATCCAGCCCCTCCTGCTCTCCATGAGCGCGGGCCGGACACAATCCAGCCCCTCCTGCTCTCCATGAGCGCGGGCCGGGCACAATCCAGCCCCTCCGGCGTTTGAGGAGCGGGGTCCGGGGCGGAGCCCCGAGGCGTTACCCCGTTCGGCCCACCGGCCGGGCGCCCCGAGGGGACCTCCACGCACCCTGGTGCGAGGAGGTCCCCTTGCGCTTGCCCCGCCGCACAGCCACCGCCCTCACCGCACTGACCCTGCTGCTCACGCTGCCCTACGACGCCGCGTCCGACGAGCAGCCGAAGAGGAAGCGCGACCACTTCGGCGCGGAGTGCCGCATCGAGGTCGACCGCTTCCTGGTGACCGCCACCTGCCACAACCCGTACCCCACGGTCGACCGCGTCGCCCTGCACATCGAGTGCGAACAGTGGTGGGACATCGACACCGACTCCCGCCCGAAACCGGTCCTCCCGGCACAGACCCTCCGCATGGACGGCCGCTGCTGGAAGAACGTGCAGACCGCCTGGGTCAGCCACCGGCGGCCGGCGCGCTGAGCCGCCCCGGCCGGCAGTCGTACGGATAACGCGCCGCCTCCTTGGCCGCGCCCTCCGCGTCGCCCACCCGGATCGCGTCGACGAGCGTGGCATGGTCCATGTGGTTCTCCGCGGTCAGCCGCTCGCCGACGTCCTCGCGCAGCCAGTCCCGCATGACCTCGCCGAGGTCCGCGTACATCGCCGTCAGCACCTCGTTGTGGGACGCGGCCACCACGGCCAGGTGGAACGTCGCGTCCGCCGTCACGAACGCCTCCGTGTCCCCGGACGCCCACGCCTCCTCACGGCGCACGAGGAGCGCGTCGAGCTGCTTCAGGTCGCGCTCGGTGCGCCGCAGCGCCGCGAACCGCGCCGCGCTCGACTCCAGGGTGGCGCGCAGCTCGGCGATGTCCTGCGGGGCGGCGTCCGCGAACCGCCGCTGCATGACCCCGGCCAGCTCGCTCGTCGCCACCACGTACGTGCCCGAGCCCTGCCGGATGTCCAGCAGGCCGTTGTGCGCGAGGGCGCGTACCGCCTCCCGCACCGTGTTCCGGGCCACACTCAGCTGTTCCACCAGCTCCGGCTCCGTCGGGATGCGGGAGCCCACCGGCCACTCGCCCGAGGAGATCTGGGCGCGCAGGGCGGAGATGACCTGCTCGGACAGGGCCGAGCGCTGGGGCGAGGTCAGCGGCATGACGTTCCTTCGTGCGGACGGAAGTGGTGCGTACGGTAGCGAACGTGATTCGACGAGCTGGACAGCCAATCATCCCATGAATCTATGATGGGTCTCATGGCTAGTGAGGAAACCCCGACGATGGCACCACCGAGCGCCACCCCCGACACCCCCCTGCGCACCGAGAACAACGCCCCGCGCGCGTGGGTCGTCCGTCTGGTCGTGGTCGGCATCGTCCTCGCCGCGATGAACCTGCGGCCCGCCATCACCAGCCTCGGCGCCCTCCTCGAAGAGGTCCGCGACGGGCTCGGGATGAGCGGCAGCGTCGCCGGGCTGCTCACCTCCGTGCCGCCGCTCTGCTTCGCGATCTTCGGCGTGATGGCGCCCCGGCTCGCCAAGCGCTTCGGCCCGAGCGCCGTCGTCTGCGCCGGCATGTTCGCCATCGCCGCCGGGCTCGTCGTCCGCCCGTTCACCGGCGGCACCGCCGGCTTCCTGGTGACCAGCGCGCTCGCCCTGATGGGCATCGCCGTCAGCAACGTACTGATGCCGGTCATCGTCAAGCGCTGGTTCCCCGAGAAGGTCGGCACCATGACCGGCCTGTACTCGATGGCCCTCGCGCTCGGCACGTCCTGCGCGGCCGCCGCCACGGTGCCGCTGACCGAGGCGCTCGGCGGCAGCTGGCAGACCGGTCTCGCCGTCTGGGCCGTCCTCGCGGTCGCCGCGGCCCTGGTCTGGCTGCCCCTCGTACGCAAGAAGGACCCATCGGCCGTAGCGGCCCCGGCCGGACCCGCCGCGTCCGCTCCGGCGGGCGACGGGCTGCGCATCGCCCGCAGCCGCACCGCCTGGGCGCTCGCCGTCTTCTTCGGCCTCCAGGCCACGGCCGCGTACATCACCATGGGGTGGATGGCGCAGATCTTCCGCGACTCCGGGGTCTCCGCCTCGACCGCGGGCGTGCTGCTCGCCGTCACCATGGCCATGGGCATCCCGCTCGGCTTCGTCATCCCGCGGCTCGCCGCCCGGCTGCCCCACCAGGGGCCGATGGTGATCGCCCTCGGCGTGTGCGGCCTCGCCGGTTACGCGGGCCTGTACTTCGCGCCCTCCTCCGGCGCCTGGGCGTGGGCGGTGCTGCTCGGCATCTCCAACTGCGCGTTCCCGCTCGCCCTCACGATGGTCGGGATGCGCGCCCGCACCGGCGCGGGCGTCGCCAAGCTGTCCGCCTTCGCGCAGTCCACCGGCTACCTGATCTCGATCCCCGGACCGCTGCTCGTCGGCGTCCTCTACCAGCACAGCGGCGGCTGGGGCGTGCCGATCATCTTCATGGCGGTGCTGATGGTGCCGCAGATCGTGGTGGGCGTGTTCGCCGGCCGCAATCGCACCGTCGAGGACGAGGCGGCCGCGGTGTCACGCGGCGACTAGGGCCCTTCTGACGGGTCAGGCTGGATGCGGGTGGCCGTGCATGTTCGGTTCCGGCGAGCGGGGTCTGGTGCGTGCAGCTGCAAGGCGGAGGAGGGCGTCAACGCGGAGCGTTGGCAACCGACGACAACGCAGCAGGTGTGCGTGCCAGGGCCCGCGACTCCAGCAAGATCCGTCAGAAGGGCCCTAGGCGGCCCCCGCGTCCTGAGGCGCGGGGACGGGTGCGACACTTGGCGCATGTCGCCTGTGCTCGATCCGAATCCCCAGAACGGCCAGAAGAAGCTCCTTCTGGTGCTCGGCGCGATGCTGGCCGTCACCGTGGTCATCGGCATCATCGCGTCCATCGCCGCACCGTGAAGCACGGCCCCCGCGCGCGGGGTGGGGTTAACTCCCCCATCCCCTAGGGGGCCAGTGTCAGGGTGAAGTGGGTGGATCACCGGATGGGGCCGCGGCCCCGGGTTCCGTACCTTCGAAGTGTCGCCGAGATCGCCGGCGTACGGACGAAGCGCACACACGTGCATACGGAACCCGGACCCCGGAGGCACCCATGTCGGCCCCGACGCAGACCCCGCCCCACCCGGCCGCCACGGGCCGCGTCGACATCCGGCTGCCGTGGTGGGCGCTCGTGCTGCCGGCCGTCGCCTTCGTGGTGCTGCTCCTGCTGATCCTCAACCCGGCCGACGGCGGAGCCACCGCGGGCGACCCCCTCGTCCACCTCATGGGGCGCGCGAAGGACCTGATGCTCGGCTAGAGCCCGTCGTTTGGATCAGGCTTGAGCGCTGGATCCGCACAGCGGGCCTCCCAGCGGCCCCGGAACCGCCTCCGCCCCCTTCAGCAGCGCCCCTGCACCCCGTTCACTCGTGCCGGGCGACCCCGTCAACTCCCTGCGCCCGACGGCCGGTTTCATGCGAAGCTGGAACGCATGAGCGTCGCAGAACCCCGCAGGATTGTCCTTTTCCGGCATGCCAAGGCGGACTGGCCCCAGGTCTCCGATCACGAGCGGCCGCTCGCCGAGCGAGGGCGCAGGGACGCCCCCGTCGCCGGCCGCAAGCTGGCCGACTCCGGCATCCCCTTCGACCTGGCCCTCTGCTCGACCGCAACGCGGACGCGCGAGACCTGGAAGCTGGCCGTCCAGGAGCTGCCGGAGCGCCCCAGGACCGTGTACGAGGAGCGGATCTACGAGGCATCGCCCGGCGAACTCGTCGCGGTGCTGAACGAGACCCCGGACGACGTGCGCAGCGTCGTGCTGATCGGCCACAACCCCGGTGTGCAGGCCCTCTCCGAGATCCTCGCCGCCGACGCCGAGGACGACGCCCGGCAGCGGCTGAACCGGCGCGGTTTCCCCACCGCCGCCTTCTCCGTCCTCACGTTCGACGGACCATGGAAGAGCCTGGAGCCCGGCACCGCCAGGCTCGTCGACTACTGGGCGCCGAGCGAGTAACCGCTCGTACGCACGTCATGGGGCCCGGTACCGACGGACGGTACCGGGCCCCCGTACGACGCCTCGCGCCGCCTACGCCTCCTGCGCGTCGGCCGCCTCGACCTCTTCGCGCGTGATCCCGAGCAGATAGAGCACCGTGTCGAGGAACGGCACGTTCACCGCGGTGTGCGCGGCCTCGCGCACGACGGGCTTGGCGTTGAAGGCGACGCCGAGCCCCGCCGCGTTCAGCATGTCCAGGTCGTTCGCGCCGTCGCCGATCGCCACGGTCTGCTCCAGCGGCACCCCGGCCTCGGTGGCGAACCGGCGCAGGAGGCGCGCCTTGCCCGCGCGGTCCACGATCTCGCCGGTGACCCTGCCGGTCAGCTTGCCGTTGACGATCTCCAGCGTGTTGGCCTGCGCGAAGTCGAGCCCGAGGCGGTCCATCAGGTCGTCCGTGACCTGCGTGAACCCGCCCGAGACGACCCCCACTTGGTAGCCGAGGCGCTTGAGCGTACGGATCAGGGTCCTGGCGCCCGGCGTCAGCTGGACCTCGCTGCGCACCTTGTCCACGACCGAGGCATCGAGCCCCGCCAGCAGCGCCACGCGCGCGTGCAGCGACTGCTCGAAGTCGAGCTCGCCGCGCATCGCCGCCGCCGTCACCTCGGCGACCTTGTCCTCGCAGCCCGCGTGCGCCGCGAACAGCTCGATCACCTCGTCCTGGATGAGCGTCGAGTCGACGTCCATCACGACGAGGCGCTGCGCGCGCCGGTGCAGACCGGCGGAGACGACCGCCACGTCCACGCCCAGCTTCGCGGCCTCCATGGCGAGGGCGGTGCGCAGTTCCTCGGTAGCGGTGCCGGACACGGCGAACTCGACGGCGGTCACGGGGTACTTGGCGAGCCGGAAGATGCGGTCGATGTTGCCGCCGGTACCGGTGATGGCGGCCGCTATCGACGCGGTCGACTCGGCGGTGAGGGGGTGGCCGAGGACGGTGACGTGGGAGCGGCCCGTGCCGCGCGGACGGTTGTCGCCGATGCCGGAGATGATCTCCGCCTGCATCTTCATCGACTCCGCCCAGCTGTGGACGGTCGACCGCAGATCCCCTTCGAGCCCGGCCGGCGGCTGGGTCACCAGGGCGCACAGGACGATCCGGCCACGCGTGACGACCTGCTCGATGTCGACGACGTCCACGGAGTAGGCGGCGAGGGTGTCGAAGAGCCCGGCGGTGATGCCGGGGCGGTCCTTGCCGAAGATCTTGACGAGGAGGGTGGGGACGTCCGCCGGAACGTCCACGGGAGGGGCATCAGCGGTGGGCTGGGGCTGCGAAGCGCTCATGATGAGCCATACGTTATCGGTCCCCTCCACGCCCCCGACAATCCCGGTCACCCACGACCACGGGGCTCCGCCCCGAACCCCGCGCCTCAAACGCCGGCGGGGCTTGTACTTCAAGCCCCTGCGGCGATTGAGCAGCGGGGTCCGGGGCGGAGCCCCGAGGGCGAAAGGTGGACGACCGTCAGCGGTCCTCGCCCCCGGGAGGCGGCGGCGGAGGAGGCGGCGCAGGCCACCCCGTATCGCCCCGCCCCCGCCGCGGAGGCCTCCGCACGGGACTCGCCACGGTGGGCGACCCCGCCGAGGGATCGTACGGCGACCGCAGATACGGATTCGTCTCCGGATTGACGGGCCGATACGGCTGACTCGGCCGATACGGCCCCACCTCACCCGGCCCACCGGACCCACCGTCGCCGGGCCCACCGGCACCCGGCCCCCCGGACCCACCCGGAGACCGCCCCGCCGCGGCAAGCGGCGCGACCCGCCCACCCGCCGCCCCACTCGCATACGCCAGCACCGCGCCGAGCGCCCCCGCCCCGGCCCCCCACGCCGCCCCGAGCAGCACCGCCATCCCGACCTGCCCGTGCAGCTCGATCCCCGCCCCGAACGCGTCGAAGCCGAGCACCGACAGCGACGCCCCCGCCGACACCTCGGTCAGCCACACGAGGAGCGGCAGCGCGAGCGCCGTCACGCCCGCCAACCGCAGCGCACACCGCCCCACGAACCCCCCGAGCCCCCCGGCCACGGGCGTCCGCACCGCCGTCAGCACCCCGGCGAGCAGCATCATCACGGCCGCCCCGACCCCCAACAGCCACACCCGGCCGTCCAGTTCGGCCAGCCGCCCCAACGTCACCGGCTCGTCCGCCGCCACCCGCAGCAGCTCGTCCAGCGGATCCGGCAGCACCTTCGCGAGCTCACCCGTCGCCTCACCGTCCCAGGGCACGAAGAGGCCGACGGGAATGCCGAGCCACACCCCGTTGGGCGCCCCCAGCAGCGCGGCCCCCGCGATCCGCTTCGGATGGTCGTCGCCGATCATCGCGTACACCGCCGCCGCCAGACCCGCCACGACCGCCATCAGCAGCACCGCCACGATCGCCGACGCGGCAGGCCGCACGATCCGGTGCAACGGGGCGAGCGCCCGCGGCAGCGGACTGCGCCGCGACG
The DNA here is from genome assembly GCF_054724165.1 of Streptomyces sp. BYX5S. Lineage (NCBI taxonomy): Bacteria > Bacillati > Actinomycetota > Actinomycetes > Kitasatosporales > Streptomycetaceae > Streptomyces > Streptomyces sp. BYX5S. The sequence goes on from NZ_CM138829.1 coordinate 2,097,176, forward strand.
CGAGCAGGGCGATCACCAGCACGCCGACCGCGAACCCCGCCGCGCCCAGCAGCGAGGGAACCATCTCCACGGTGAACCCGACGGACGCCTTCGCGTCGACCAGGTCCCCGAGCCGGTCGGGCAGCAACCCACCGACCCCGCCCGGCAGTTCGTCCGCTATGCCTCCCGGCAGGCCCTCGCCGCCCGCGATGTCGTCGAGCCCCAACTGCGCACCGTCGATCGTGATGACGTCGTGCCCCGCCCAGACGAGCCCGCCCATCATCGCCACGAAGAGCGCCACCACCGCTCCCGCGCGCGCGAGGAGTTCACCCGGCGACACCTCGGCCCCCGCCGCCCGCAGCGAACGCAGGAAGAACCAACTCAGCGCCAGCGCGCCCACCAGGCCCACACCGAGCGGCGCGATGTCGATCGCCGTCTCCGCCTGCGCGCCCTCGAGCCCGAAGGCCGACACGTCCCCGGAGGGCGTCACCCGCCCACCCGCCCCGAGCGCCACCACCGCGGCCGTCATCGGGCCGAGCGCGGCCGCCGTGTCCGCCTCCAGCAAGTGCAGGCCGAGCGCCGCGACTCCGGCCATGGCGATGAACGCCCAGCTCACCGCGGCGATCGCGGACAGCGCCACGTCGACGACGGACAACCGGGCGCGCCGCCCCGCCTCGTGGCCGCTCGCCGTCACGGTCATTCAGGACCCCCCGATCCGTACCGCCTCGCCCCCGAGATCCCAGTTGCTCATGATCCGTCGGGAGTTGTGGGCAGTTACCACTCTCCGGGGCACCGTCCGTACCGTCAACGGGATCGGTGAACCAGGGCCGTAGCAGAGTTGTCACGGGGCCGTGGCGAAGGCCGGGTTCCGGTCACGGACGGCTTCCTGAAATAGTTCCTCACGATGTTCGACATCCCTAGACTCCCCATGACGGGGGCAAAACTCGGGGGACAACTCAGTGGGGCATGGAGTGCCTGAACTCGTACTGGAATTGAATGGCAGGACCTGGACGCTCGACCCGTCCAGGCCGTACACCCTCGGCCGCGACCCGGGGGGAGACATCGTGCTCGACGACGCCAGAGTCTCCTGGCGTCACGCCACGATCAGCTGGAGCGGCCGCAGTTGGGTCATCGAGGACCACGGCTCGACCAACGGCACCTTCGTGCAGGGGCAGCGGATCCACCAGATGGAGATCGGCCCCGGCTCGTCCGTGCACCTCGGCAACTCCACCGACGGCCCGCGCCTGAAGGCGCAGGGCAACGCGCAGAGCGGTGCCCGGCCCGCCGCCGTCGCCTCGCCGCACCAGGCCCAGCAGCAGGCCGCGGGCCTCGCCCAGCAGCCGCCGCCGCAGCAGTACCAGCAGCAGCCCGGCTGGTCCCAGCAGCAGGCGCCGCAGCGGCAGCAGGCCCCGGAGCAGCAGCAGTGGCAGCAGTCGCCGGCCCGGAAGGTGCCGCAGCAGGCCGCCGGTGGGGTCGCGGGGGCGCCGCCGGTCTACGGCGACCGCAGCCCGACCACGTTCCACCAGCTGTCGCTCGGCCGGGTCATGCGCATCGGCCGCGCGCTGGAGAACGAGCTGGTCGTCTCCGACCTCCAGGTCTCGCGGCTGCACGCCGAGTTCCACGCGTCGCCCGACGGCCGCTTCGAGATCCGCGACCTCGGCTCGCACAACGGTACGTACGTCAACGGCCAGCCGATCCCCAAGGGCGGCACGGCACTGCTCGGCGCCACCGACATCGTGGGCGTCGGCCACTCCACGTTCCGGCTGGTCGGCGACCGGCTGGAGGAGTTCGTCGACACCGGTGAGGTGTCGTTCTCCGCGCGCCATCTGACGGTGACGGTCGACGGCGGCAAGCAGATCCTCAAGGATGTCTCCTTCGGCGTCCCCGAGAAGTCGCTGATCGCCGTCATCGGCCCGTCCGGCTCCGGAAAGTCGACGCTGCTCAAGGCGCTCACCGGCTACCGGCCCGCCGACGAGGGCGACGTCCTCTACGACAACCGCAACCTCTACAAGCAGTTCGCCGAGCTGCGCCAGCGCATCGGTCTGGTCCCGCAGGACGACATCCTGCACAAGGAGCTGACCGTCAAGAAGGCGCTCAAGTACGCCGCGAAGCTCCGCTTCCCCGCGGACACCAGCGAGCAGGAGCGCCAGCAGCGCATCGACGAGGTGCTGCGCGAGCTGAAGCTGGACATCCACAAGGAGAAGAAGGTCACCTCCCTCTCCGGTGGCCAGCGCAAGCGCGTGTCCGTGGCCCTGGAGCTGCTGACCAAGCCGTCGCTGATCTTCCTGGACGAGCCGACCTCCGGCCTCGACCCGGGCATGGACCGCGATGTCATGCAGCTCCTGCGCGGCCTGTCCGACGACGGGCGCACGGTCCTCGTCGTCACGCACTCGGTCGCCGAGCTGGCGCTGTGCGACAAGCTCCTCGTGATGGCGCCCGGCGGCGCCGTCGCGTACTTCGGCCCGCCGGAGGAAGCCCTCAATTTCTTCGGCTACCAGACGTGGGCCGACGTGTTCTCGGCGTTCGAGAACTACCGCGACTACGACTGGGCGGGCCGCTGGAAGGGCTCGCAGCACTACCAGATGTACGCGGCCGACATCGACGCCGTCGCCGCACAGTCGGTATCCGTCCCGCCGCCTGCCGCCATCAAGGCGCCGAAGACGCAGCCCTGGGGCTCCCAGCTGTTCACGCTGATCCGCCGCTACTGCTCGGTGATCGCCTCCGACCGGGGCTTCCTCGGGCTGATGGTGATACTGCCCGCGGTCCTCGGCATCGTCTCGGTGGTCATCCCGGCGGAGTTCGGCCTCGGCCCGCCCAAGCCGCCGTCCAAGTTCAACGGGGACGCCGGCACCATCATGCTGATCATCGCTGTCGGCATGTGCTTCTCGGCGGCGGCCAACTCGGTCCGTGAGCTGATCAAGGAGCGCGTCATCTACGAGCGGGAACGGGCCACCGGCCTGTCCCGCTCCGCGTACCTGATGTCCAAGGTCATCGTGCTCGGCGTGATCACGGCCTTCCAGGGCGTCATCATCTGCGCCATCGGCTTCGCGCCGCGCGAGCTGCCCAAGGAAGGGCTGCTGCTGCCGCCGGCCGCCGAACTGTGCATCTCGATCATCGCGCTCGGATTCACGTCGATGATGTTCGGCCTGGTCATCTCCTCGCTGGTGAAGACCTCCGAGAAGACGATGCCGCTGCTCGTCATGTTCGCGATCGTCCAGGTCGTGTTCACCGGCGTGCTCTTCCAGATCTACGGCACGCTGGGCCTGGAGCAGTTCGCCTGGCTGATGCCGTCCCGCTGGGCGGTGGGCGCCGCGGGCGCCACCCTGGACCTCAGCAAGCTCATGCCGCCGTGGGACCCGAAGAACCCGAACGACCTGGACCCGCTGTGGGAGCACTCGGTCAGCCAGTGGGGCATCAACCTCACGGTCCTGATCGTGCTCGGAGTCATCTGCGGCTTCGCGGTCGCCCGCCTGCTGCGCCGCCACGAGCCGGAGGTCATGCGCAAGTAGCCGGCCCCGTACGCGGAACACGTACGGGACACACGAAGGGCGGCACCCAGTGGGTGCCGCCCTTCGTGCCGTGGGGGATCAGCGAGTGCCGGACCTGGAGGTCCCGACTACAGGAATCAGTACGCGCTGTCCACGTTGTCGATCGAGCCGTACTTGTCGGCCGCGTAGTTCGCCGCCGCCACGATGTTGGCCACCGGGTCGGTCAGATTGTTGGCCGTGCCGTCGACGTGGTACGCGTCGAAGGTCGGCTGGATGACCTGGAGCAGGCCCTTGGAGGGCGTGCCGTTCTGGGCGTTGATGTCCGTGCCGTTGACCGCGTTCGGGTCGCCGCCGGACTCGCGCATGATGTTGCGGTGCAGGCCGTCGTACGAACCCGGAATGCCCTTGTCCTTCATGATGGCGAGGGATTCCTTGATCCAGCCGTCGAGGTTGTTGGCGTAGACGGGCTTGCGGGCGGCGGCGCGGGCGGCGGCCTCCTGGGCCTCGCGCTCCTTCTTCGCCTCCGCTTCGGCCTTCGCCTTGGCCTCGGCCTCGGCCTTCGCCTTGGCCTTCTCCTCGGCCTCGGCCTTCTTCTTCTCCTCGGCCTCCTTGCGGGCCTTCGCCTTGGCCTCGGCCTGCTTGGCCTTCTCGCTGGCGGCGGCCTGCTGGTCCGTGACGCTGGCGTGCACGTCCTTGATCTGCTTCGCACCGGCCTGCGTGGTGAACGCGACCGGGGCGGCGGCGACCGTCTCGTCCTTGGCGGTCGCCTCGGTGTCGTGACCCGGAACCAGCGTCACCGCGAGGGCGGCGGCACCGAGAACGGCGACACCACCGAGCGAGAACTTGTGGCCTCGGGTCAGCTGACTATGGCCGGGAAGGCTGTGCTTGGACATGAGAAACGGGGACCTCTCTAAGAACGGAAGTCACTCGCCGACCGGGGGACCGGGCTCTCGTGTTTACGACACGAACGCCGCGGGTAGACCACCGCGGCGCCGAGCAACGCTGGACATTCTTAGCGGCCGCAAAATGCCGAGGCAAAGGTGTGACGTACGAAGCCGGGTAGTGGAGCGGGGGCACACGAAAAGGGACAGGAAGCCGATGTCCGACTTCCTGTCCCGGTGCGACCATGGGACTTAGGTCCCGCAGTCATCCACTAGGGGCCTTCGTACGTGACGTGGGCCCTATGCGCGGCGTCACATCCCCTCACTGTGAAACTCACCCGCAGTTGCCACTGCAACGCTCTGCGTGAGCCCTCTCCTCCGGAAGGATGAGGTGCACGTCCCCGAACTCGTGCCACAGGTAGCGCCCCCGCAACGCCTCCTCGTACGCACGGTCCACCGCGGCCCGCCCCGCCACCGCCTCCAGCATCAGCAGATGGGACGCCTCCGGCTCGTGCAGCCCGGTCAGCAGCCCGTCCACCACCTGCACCCCGCGCTCCGGCGTCACGACGAGCTCCGTCCAGCCGCGCGCCGCCCGCACGACCCCGGCCCCGTCGACGGCGGACTCCACGGCCCGCACGGCGGTCGTCCCCACCGCTATGACGTGCTGCCCCGCGGCCCGCGCCGCGTTGATCAGCCGCGCCGACGCCTCCGGAACCTCGAAACGCTCCGCATAAGGAGGCTCGTGCGACTCGGCCGACGCCACCCCCGTGTGCAGCGTGATGGGCGCGAACTGCACGCCCCGGCTCACCAGCCGCGACACGACAGCCTCCGTGAAGGGCCGCGCCGCACTCGGCATCTCCGCACTGCCCGCCCCGTCCGCGTACGGCAACGCGAACACCGTCTGATAGACGTCCAGCGGCTGGTCCCGCTCCGTGTGAGCGTACCGGATCGGCCGCCCGTACCGGCCCAGCGCCGCCGCCACGTCCCCCGTCGCCCGCACCCACCACAGCCGCTCGCTCCCGGCCGCCAACGGCTCCTCCCAGACCAGCCGTACACCGCCCGGGAGCGCCACCACCGTCCCCGCCGGACCCCCGGCGCGCGGCCGCGTCGTGCCCCGCTCGTCCGGCTCCCGCAGCTCCACCGCCCAGCGCCCGTCGTCGCCGCGCGTCGACACGTGCACCACCACGCGCGCGTGGCCGAGCGTTCCGTCCACGGCGGCCGCCAAGGTGGGGGAGGTGTTGACGACGAGCAGATCCCCGGCCCGCAGCACGGACGGCAGCTCGGCGAACCGGTGGTGCGCGACCTCGGTGCCGCGCGACACCAGCAGGCGCACCGACGCTCTGTCCCGACCGGGCCCCCGCTGCTCGGCCGGGACCCGCGCCGACAGCTCCTCGGGCACCCGCAGCGCCAGCGCCATCACGCCTCCACGAGCGACGGGGCCGCGTACCGGCCGCTCGCGGGACGCCGGTCCAGAAGGCCCAGGAAGGCGGGGACCACGTCCTCGGGGCGCGGCACCCCGCTCAGGTCCTCGTCCGGCTCGGCCGCCGCCAGCATCTGCGTCCGCATCCCGCCCGGATCGACCGCCCACACGCGCAGGCCCGGCTCCTCCACCGCGAGCACGGCCACGAGCCGGTCGAGCGCCGCCTTCGTCGCCCCGTAGCCGCCCCACGTGGGGTACGCCTCCGTGGCCGCGTCCGAACTCATGCCGATCACCGTCCCCGCGGGGGACTCGCGCAGCAGCGGCAGCGCCTCCTGGAGCAGCCCGAGCGGTGCCACCACATTGACCTCCAGGGCCCTGCGGAAGTCGTCCAGCGCGTGCCCGGCCAGCGGCACCAGCGGCTCCGCGCCCAGCACCCCCGCGTTGTTCACCAGCAGGTCGAGCCCACCCAACTCCCGCGCTGCCGCGACCAGTTCCGCGCGGTGCCCGCCGTCCGCGACATCCCCCGGCACGGCCGCCACCGCCCCGCCGTACGCGCGCAACCGCTCGGCGACCTCCTCCAGCGGCCCCGCGGAGCGCGCGTCCAGGACCAGGTCCCAGCCGCGCTCGGCCAGAGCCGTGGCGAACGCCTTCCCGAACCCCCGCGAGGCCCCCGTGATGATCGCTACCGTCATGACAACCGTCCCCTTGCGTACGTCGTCCGTCGTGCGTCGTGTCCTCAACGTAGGAACCCGGGCGGCCCCGCCACCTCGTGCCCGAGCAGCAACAACGCAAGGTCCTTCGCCCTACGCCGAGGGACCTAGTCGCCGGCCGCCGCCGGTCCGATCCGGCTGTCACACCCCGCCGGTACGGTGAGGTCATGAGTCAGGGTCCACGCACGGGGCTGGCCGCGGTCAGCGCCGCGCTCCTCGCCATGAGCAGGCACCTCGAGGTGCGCGACGTCCTCAAGACGATCGTCGCCTCGGCCCGCGAGCTGCTCGACGCCGAGTACGCGGCGCTCGGCGTGCCCGACGACCACGGCGGCTTCGCCCAGTTCGTGGTCGACGGCGTCAGCGAGGAGCAGTGGCGGGCCATCGGCCCGCTGCCGCGCCAGCACGGCATCCTCGCCGCGATGCTCCGCGACGCGAGGACCGAGCGCCTCGCCGACGTCCGCGAGGACCCCCGCTTCGAGGGCTGGCCCGCCGCCCACCCGGACATGTCCGACTTCCTCGGCCTGCCCATCAAGGACGGCGAGGAGACCATCGGCGCGCTCTTCCTCGCCAACAAGCGGTGCCCGAAACCGCAGGGCGGCTGCGGCTTCACCCAGGACGACGAGGAACTGCTCGGCATCCTCGCCCAGCACGCCGCCATCGCGCTCACCAACGCCCGCCTGTACGAGCGCAGCCGCGAGCTCACCATCGCCGAGGAGCGCTCCCGGATCGCCCACGAGCTGCACGACGCGGTGAGCCAGAAGCTCTTCTCCCTGCGCCTGACCGCGCAGGCCGCGGCGGCCCTCGTGGACCGCGATCCCGCGCGCGCGAAGGGGGAGTTGAGCCACGTGGCGGGGCTCGCTGCGGAGGCGGCGGACGAACTGCGGGCCGCCGTCGTCGAGTTGCGTCCCGCCGCCCTCGACGAGGACGGCCTCGTGGCCACCCTGCGCACCCAGGCCCAGGTGCTCGACCGCGCCCACTCGGCGCACGTCACCTTCACCACCAGCGGCCTCAAGGCGCTGCCCGCCACCCAGGAGGAGGCGCTGCTGCGCGTGGCCCAGGAGGCGCTGCACAACGCGCTGCGCCACTCCGGGGCCGAGAAGGTCCGGGTCACGCTCGACAAGCGCGGCCAGGGCGCGGTGCTGCGCGTCACCGACGACGGGACGGGCTTCGACCCGCAGGCGATCCGCAGCGCGGGCCGCCACCTGGGCCTCGTCTCCATGCGCGACCGCTCCAGCGGCGTCGGCGGCAGGCTCGCAGTGGAATCGGCGCCCGGCAAGGGCACCACGATCGAGATGGAGGTCCCCGGTGGCTGACCCAATCAAGGTGTTGCTGGTCGACGATCACCAGGTCGTCCGCCGGGGCCTGCGCACCTTCCTCGAAGTGCAGGGCGACATCGAGGTCGTCGGCGAGGCGGCGGACGGCGCCGAGGGGGTCGACCGCGCCGAGGAGCTGAAGCCCGACGTCGTCCTCATGGACGTCAAGATGCCGGTCATGGACGGCGTCGACGCACTGCGCCGGCTGCGCGAACTCGCCAACCCGGCCAAGGTCCTGATCGTCACCAGCTTCACCGAGCAGCGCACGGTGGTACCGGCCCTGCGCGCGGGAGCCGCCGGTTACGTATACAAGGACGTCGACCCCGACGCCCTGGCCGGCGCCATCCGCTCCGTGCACGCGGGCCACATCCTGCTCCAGCCCGAGGTGGCGGGCGCCCTGCTCGCCCAGGAGGAGACCAACAGCGGGCAGGGGAGGGGCGGTTCCCTCACCGAGCGCGAGCGCGAGGTGCTCGGCCTGATCGCCGACGGCCGCTCGAACCGGGAGATCGCCCGCGCCCTCGTCCTCTCCGAGAAGACGGTGAAGACCCACGTCTCGAACATCCTGATGAAGCTCGACCTGGCGGACCGCACGCAGGCCGCGCTGTGGGCGGTCCGGCACGGCGTCACGGGCTGAGCGCGTCGGGGCGGAGGGTTCCACTCCGTTCTGAGATTCATACCGTCGTGTATATGTCGCCCGTATGGCGTATCCGTTCGCGGCGGGCCGCGTTCTCCAGTGCGTGCTGCGGCGCTCCCGCCGCGGCGATCGCTAGGAGGATCCAGAAGTGAAGAACCTGAAGAAGGCCGCGGCTGTCACCCTCGTGGCCGGTGGCCTGGTCGTCACCGGTGCCGGTCTCGCCTCTGCCACCGACGGTGCGCACGCCCACGGCCAGGCCGTCCAGTCCCCGGGCGTCGGCTCGGGCAACCTGGTCCAGGCTCCGATCCACATCCCGGTGAACGCCGTGGGCAACACCGTCACGGTGATCGGCGCCCTGAACCCGGCGTTCGCGAACCACGGCTTCAACGGCTGACGCAGACGCACGCCCACCGCCCCCTTGGGAGTACCCGAGGGGGCGGTCGCATGTCGGCACGCACGCATGGATCGAATCTTCGATTCCATTGATCCAATCGGGCGCATCGAAGATTCACCCCGTGTCCCTCACCCGCCTCACGCGTTTCCCAGCGTGCGGCCCCGCGGCTGGGGTCGGAACGCCATACATGGAGGAACGCTTCTCATGAACATCGCCAAGAAGGCCGCCCTGGCCGTCACCGTTGCCGGTCTCGCCGCGGGTGCCTCCGCCGGCGCTGCCTTCGCCGACGCCGACGCCCACGGCGCGGCCGTGCAGTCCCCGGGCGTCGGCTCGGGCAACGCTGTCGAGGTTCCGGTCCACGTCCCGGTCAACGCCTCGGGCAACAGCGTCAACGTGATCGGCCTGCTGAACCCGGCGTTCGGCAACACCGCGGTGAACAACTGAGGTTCGCCGCCCCTGAGGCACAGGAAGGCCCCCACGGACCCGGTCCGTGGGGGCCTTCCCGCGTCCCCGGCAGGGCGCCGCCCCTCAGCCCCGCTCCCGCTCCTCCACGAACGCGTTGTACGCCGCCACCTGCGCACGCCGCGCCGTCCGCTCCACCGGCCGCAGCGCCAGCGCCCGCGCCCCCATCTCCGACGCGCTCACCGCGCCGCCGTGCCCGCTCTCGTACGCCACGGAGACCAGCAGGCCGACCCGCTGCGCCAGTTCGAGCACCCGCACCGCGCGCCCCGGGTACCCCGGCGCCAGCGCCTCGCGCCCCCGCTCCGCCCGCGCCCGGTACGCGTCCACGGCGGCCTCGGCCACCGGCCCGGACCCCGCCACGTCGAGCCGCGTCAGCACCTCGGTCGCCTCCCGCAGCGCCTCCGCCAGCTCCCGCTCGGCCTCTCCGAGCGAGGGCACGTCCGCCGGCGGCGCCTCCCGCACCGGAAGGCAGTGCCACACCACCTCGACGTGCACATCGCCCTCGGGACCGGCCTCGTACACCTCCGGCACGAGCCCCAGCGCGGCGCCGTGACAGACCACCGCCTCCTCGGCCTCCAGGGCCCGCGCGTTGAACTCCGGCGGCCCGCTCAGACCCAGCGGATGGCCCGGCGCGGGCAGCGCCACCCGCAGCCCGCTCGCGCCGAGCGCCCGCAGGCGGCCGAGCGCGAGCGTCAGACCGACCGGCGCGTCCTCGCCGGGCAGACCCGCCACACGGTGCGACGCGTCCTCGCCGACGATCGCGAGGGCCGCGTCATCAGGCGCGACAAATCCACCAAGAAGGGCATTTCCCCATGCCGCAAGGCGTCCGGAGCGTGGTTCAGTGAGCATGCGCCCCACCTTAGAAGCCCGCAAAGACACCGAAAGCCCGACCGATGGAATGGACCACAGGGGCAGTGGCGTAGGTTTTCCCTGGGGGCCGCGCCGAGCAGGAAAACTGTGAAGGCACGACGGACGCGGCGAACAGACGAGACTGCAATGGGAGACAACGCGCTCATGAGCGATGTACTGGAGCTGGAGGACGTATCCGTGGTCCGCGAGGGCCGGGCTCTGGTGGACCAGGTCTCCTGGTCGGTGAAGGAGGGGGAGCGCTGGGTCATCCTCGGACCCAACGGCGCCGGCAAGACCACCCTCCTGAACCTCGCCTCGAGCTACCTCTACCCGAGCAGGGGCACCGCCACGATCCTCGGCGAGACCCTCGGCAAGCCCGGCACGGACGTCTTCGAACTGCGCCCGCGCATCGGCGTCGCCGGCATCGCGCTCGCCGACAAGCTGCCCAAGCGGCAGACCGTCCTGCAGACCGTGCTCACCGCCGCGTACGGCATGACGGCCGGCTGGCAGGAGCAGTACGAGGACGTGGACGAGCAGCGCGCCCGCGCCTTCCTCGACCGCCTCGGCATGAACGAGTACCTGGACCGCAAGTTCGGGACGCTCTCCGAAGGAGAGCGCAAGCGCACCCTGATCGCCCGCGCCCTCATGACCGACCCCGAGCTGCTGCTCCTCGACGAGCCCGCCGCGGGCCTCGACCTCGGCGGCCGCGAGGACCTGGTGCGCCGCCTCGGCCGCCTCGCCCGCGACCCGATCGCCCCCTCGATGATCATGGTCACGCACCACGTCGAGGAGATCGCCCCCGGCTTCACGCACGTCCTGATGATCCGCCAGGGCCGGATCCTCGCCGCGGGCCCCATCGAGCTCGAGCTCACCTCCCGCAACCTCTCCAAGTGCTTCGGCCTCCCGCTGGTCGTCGAGGAGAGCAACGGCCGCTGGACCGCCACCGGCCTGCCCCTGAGCTGAGCGCCCCGCATGCCCCCGTGCGAGCCGGACGGCCTCTGTCCGCGCGGGAGTTGCGGATCTACCATGGTCATGTGGCAGACATCGACGCATGGGTGTGGTGGCTGATCGGGGCGGCCGCACTCGGAATCCCCCTCGTCATCACCGCCATGCCCGAACTGGGCATGCTCGCCGTCGGAGCCGTAGCGGGCGCCGTCACGGCGGGCATGGGCGGCGGTGTGGTCCTCCAAGTGATCGTCTTCGCGGCCGTCTCCTGCGCGCTCATCGCGGTCGTACGACCCGTGGCCAACCGGCACCGCGCCCAGAAACCCGAACTCGCGACGGGCGTCGACGCGTTGAAGGGCAAACAGGCCGTCGTCGTCGAACGGGTCGACGGCCAGGAGGGCGGCCGGATCAAACTGGGCGGCGAGATCTGGTCGGCCCGCTCCCTCGACGCGGACGCGACGTTCGAGCCCGGCCGCCAGGTCGACGTGGTCGAGATCGAAGGCGCCACGGCGATCGTCATCTGAACCCGGATGTGGCCCGAACCAGCCCCGTCACGTGGGCAGTTCTGACACACTCGACGCGCAAGACCTCATGATCTTTCCGGCGCGAGGGCGCCGGGACCACGACGGTACGAACGGTACGAGGGGCACGGGAGACTCGATGTCAGCGATCATCATCGTCCTGATCATTCTGGTGGTGTTGGTCTTCATCGCCCTGATCAAGACCATCCAAGTCATCCCGCAGGCCAGCGCCGCCATCGTGGAGCGATTCGGCCGCTACACACGCACCTTGAACGCGGGCCTGAACATCGTGGTCCCGTTCATCGACTCGATCCGCAACCGCATCGACCTCCGCGAGCAGGTCGTACCCTTCCCGCCCCAGCCGGTGATCACCCAGGACAACCTGGTGGTCAACATCGACACGGTCATCTACTACCAGGTGACCGACGCGCGGGCCGCCACCTACGAGGTCGCCAGCTACATCCAGGCCATCGAGCAGCTCACCGTCACCACCCTGCGCAACATCATCGGTGGCATGGACCTGGAGCGGACCCTGACCTCCCGCGAGGAGATCAACGCGGCCCTGCGCGGCGTCCTCGACGAGGCCACCGGCAAGTGGGGCATCCGCGTCAACCGCGTCGAGCTCAAGGCGATCGAGCCGCCCACCTCCATCCAGGACTCGATGGAGAAGCAGATGCGCGCCGACCGTGACAAGCGCGCCGCGATCCTCACCGCGGAGGGCATCCGGCAGTCGCAGATCCTCACCGCCGAGGGTGAGAAGCAGTCCGCGATCCTCAAGGCCGAGGGTGAGGCCAAGGCCGCGGCCCTGCGCGCCGAGGGTGAAGCACAGGCCATCCGCACGGTCTTCGAGTCCATCCACGCCGGAGACCCGGACCAGAAGCTGCTCTCGTACCAGTACCTCCAGATGCTGCCGAAGATCGCCGAGGGCGACGCCAACAAGCTCTGGATCGTCCCCAGCGAGATCGGCGACGCCCTCAAGGGCCTCTCGGGCGCGTTCGGCAACTTCGGCGCCACACCGGGCGGCGGCAGTGACGCGAAGACGCCGCCGGTGATGCCGGCGCCGCCCCAGCCGCGCCGCGAACAGCCCCCGATCGACTAGGGCCACCGAGACACCACGAGGGCCCGCCGACCACCCGGTCTGCGGGCCCTCGCTCATGCCTCGCACGTCTCTACGCGCGCCTACGCGTCCCTACGCTGCGGTCGTCGCCAGCCACTCCGGCAGCCCGCTCCGGCCACCCGCGCCGAGCGACAGCAGCATCGCGTCCGCCGGCGTCGGCTCGAACGGCTGCCGCAGCAACGGCATCCCCGCCTGCTCGGGTGTCCGGTTCGCCTTGCGGTGGTTGTCGTCGGCACAGGACGCCACCGTGTTCAGCCAGGAGTCCGCACCGCCCTGCGAGCGCGGCACCACGTGGTCCACGGTCGTCGCCCGCTTGCCGCAGTACGCACACCGGTGCTGGTCCCGCACCAGCACGCCCCGCCTCGACCACGGCGCGCGTCTTCGGAACGGCACCCGGACGTACCTGCACAGCCTGATCACCCGGGGCACCGGGATGTCGATCGCCGCACCGCGCATGCGCAGCTCGGGGTGGGACTGCTCGACCACGGCCTTGTCCTGCAGCACCAAGACGACGGCTCGATTGAGCGTCACCGTGGAGAGCGGCTCGAAGCTCGCGTTCAGCACCAATGTGTCTCGCACCCTGCCCACCTCCCGTTGCGCACCGGATCACCCCTCGGCGTCCGTGCGTCAACTCTGGCCGTGCACGCCGAGATGGACAACGCATTAACTGTGGCCCCACGCAAAAAATGCCCGCCCCTGATCAATTCCATGACCAGGGGCGGGCAAACGTTCCGTGAACGCTGGGCTGAGGCTCAGCCTTCGGCGGGCGCCCCGTACTCGGCGATGACCTGAGCGCGGGCGATCGTGTGGAACCGCAGGTTGAAGCCGACGAAAGCAGGAGAAGCGTCCGAATCCGGACCGAGCTTCTCCTGGTCCACCGCGTACACGGTGAACACATACCGGTGCGCGGGATCCCCGGGAGGCGGCGCGGCGCCCCCGAACTCCTTCGTCCCGTAGTCGTTGCGCACCTGCACGGCACCCTCAGGAAGCCCCTCGAACTTGCCGCTGCCGGCGCCCACCGGGAGCTCGGTCACCGAGGCCGGGATGTCGAACACGCTCCAGTGCCAGAACCCGCTGCCGGTCGGCGCGTCCGGGTCGAAGCACGACACGGCGAAGCTCTTCGTCTCCGCCGGGAAGCCCTCCCACCGCAGGTGCGGCGACGTGTTCCCGGCCGCGTACACCTGCGCGTCGTCCAGCGTCCCGCCCGGCTCGAAGTCCTGGCTCACGACGGTGAACGACGGCACCTGCGGATGAAAGTCATGAGGAAGCGAAGCCCTCTGGGGCTGCTCGGTCACAACGACACCTCCTGGATCTACGGAATCACTGGCTCCACAGGGCCTGCCGACCCTGCTCCGGAAACCCTAGAACCAGTTCTTCTTGCTGCCGACCTCGGACAGCCACTGGTGCAGGTACGCCGACCAGTCCGTGCCCTGGAAGTCGTGGTGCCCGACGACGAACGACCGGAACGTGTCGCTGCCCTCGCTGAACAGCCCCGGCTTCTTGTCCATCTCCAGGACGACGTCCATCTCCCGGTCGTCGGCCACGAAGCTCAACTCGACCTGGTTGAGGCCCCGGTACTGCTGCGGCGGGTGGAACTCGATCTCCTGGTAGAACGGCAGCTTCTGCCGCGTCCCACGGATGTGACCGCGCTCCATGTCCGCGCTCTTGAACCGGAAGCCGAGCCGGATGAAGGCGTCGAGCAGCGCCTGCTGGGACGGCAGGGGGTGCACGTTGATCGGGTCGAGGTCACCGGAGTCCACGGCCCGCGCGATCTCCAGTTCGGTCGTCACCCCGATGTTCATGCCGCGCAGCTGCTGCCCGTCGATCGTCGTGACGGGCGTCTCCCACGGAATCTCGAGCCCGAACGGAACGGCGTGCACGGCCCCGGCCTTCAGCTCGAAGGCACCCCCGAGCCGCACCTTGGTGAACTCGATGTCCTGCTTGGTCTCCTGGTCGGCGCCCTCGACCTCGACACGCGCCTGAAGACCGACGGACAGCCCCTCGATCTCCTGGTCGACCGACCCGCCCTGGATCCGCACCTCACCCTGAACGACACCACCGGGTACGACATTGACCTCGGTGAGCACCGTCTCCACGGACGCACCGCCCGCACCCAGACTCGCCAACAGCCGCTTGAACCCCATGACCCGATCTCCTCCGTGTGCGAACCACTGCTGATACTGCTGACTACAAACGCGGGACACCCGCGCCCGGTTCCGCCGAGCCCCGTCCCACCCGCTCCACTACCCTCGGAGGGCATGATCGCGGCCCCTGACCGTACGCCCCTCGGACGGGAGTTCTTCGACCGACCCGTCCTGGACGTCGCCCCCGACCTTCTCGGACGCACCCTCGTCCGCAACTCCCCCGACGGACCGATCGAGGTCCGCCTCACAGAGGTGGAGGCCTACGACGGCGCGAACGACCCCGGCTCCCACGCCTTCCGCGGACGCACCGCCCGCAACGACGTGATGTTCGGTCCGCCCGGCTACGTGTACGTCTACTTCACGTACGGGATGTGGCACTGCATGAACCTGGTCTGCGGCGAGGAGGGGAGAGCCAGCGCCGTACTGCTCCGCGCCGGCGAGATCACCGCGGGCGCCGAACTGGCCCGCAAACGTCGACTTTCGGCCCGTCACGACAAGGAACTGGCCAAAGGCCCTGCCCGCCTGGCCACGGCCCTCGGCGTGGACCGCGCCCTGGACGGCACCGACGCCTGCGCCACCACCGACTCCGCACTGACGGTCCTGCACGGCACTCCCGTACCCGCCGACCAGGTACGCAACGGTCCGCGCACCGGAGTCTCCGGCGAGGGCGGCGTCCACCCCTGGCGCTTCTGGGTCGCCAACGACCCGACGGTGAGCCCCTATCGGGCCCACACTCCCCGTCGCCGCTCAACTTGACGCGCCCCTGGGGGATCCGTAATGTGGCCCGAGCCGCTGAAACCGGATCCGGCTCTCAGCCGACCACCGGAAGCGGCCAAACCACTAGCTACGACTTCCCTCGACGGGGTCTCTTCGGCGTGCTCACACGCCGTAATTCGAACTCGTCGGACTCGATTATGAGTTGCCGGGAGATTCGGTTAACGTAGTGGACACGCCGAAAGGCAAAGGCCCTCCAACGGCCACCGGAAATGAATTCCGAACCGGAAACGGAACGGAAAACGGATCTGGTAGGGTTGGAAACACGAAATACCGAAGGGAAACGCCCGGAGGAAAGCCCGAGAGGGTAAGTACAAAGGAAGCGTCCGTTCCTTGAGAACTCAACAGCGTGCCAAAAATCAACGCCAGATATGTTGATACCCCGTCTCCAGCATCCGCTGGGACGAGGTTCCTTTGAAAAGTCCTTCTTCGGAAGGCACACAGCGAGGACGCTGTGAACGGTCGGATTATTCCTCCGACTGTTCCGCTCTCGTGGTGTCACCCCGATTACGGGGAAACATTCACGGAGAGTTTGATCCTGGCTCAGGACGAACGCTGGCGGCGTGCTTAACACATGCAAGTCGAACGATGAAGCCCTTCGGGGTGGATTAGTGGCGAACGGGTGAGTAACACGTGGGCAATCTGCCCTTCACTCTGGGACAAGCCTTGGAAACGAGGTCTAATACCGGATAACACTCTCCTCCTCCTGGGGGTGGGTTAAAAGCTCCGGCGGTGAAGGATGAGCCCGCGGCCTATCAGCTTGTTGGTGAGGTAATGGCTCACCAAGGCGACGACGGGTAGCCGGCCTGAGAGGGCGACCGGCCACACTGGGACTGAGACACGGCCCAGACTCCTACGGGAGGCAGCAGTGGGGAATATTGCACAATGGGCGAAAGCCTGATGCAGCGACGCCGCGTGAGGGATGACGGCCTTCGGGTTGTAAACCTCTTTCAGCAGGGAAGAAGCGAAAGTGACGGTACCTGCAGAAGAAGCGCCGGCTAACTACGTGCCAGCAGCCGCGGTAATACGTAGGGCGCAAGCGTTGTCCGGAATTATTGGGCGTAAAGAGCTCGTAGGCGGCTTGTCACGTCGATTGTGAAAGCTCGGGGCTTAACCCCGAGTCTGCAGTCGATACGGGCTAGCTAGAGTGTGGTAGGGGAGATCGGAATTCCTGGTGTAGCGGTGAAATGCGCAGATATCAGGAGGAACACCGGTGGCGAAGGCGGATCTCTGGGCCATTACTGACGCTGAGGAGCGAAAGCGTGGGGAGCGAACAGGATTAGATACCCTGGTAGTCCACGCCGTAAACGGTGGGCACTAGGTGTGGGCAACATTCCACGTTGTCCGCGCCGCAGCTAACGCATTAAGTGCCCCGCCTGGGGAGTACGGCCGCAAGGCTAAAACTCAAAGGAATTGACGGGGGCCCGCACAAGCAGCGGAGCATGTGGCTTAATTCGACGCAACGCGAAGAACCTTACCAAGGCTTGACATACACCGGAAACGTCCAGAGATGGGCGCCCCCTTGTGGTCGGTGTACAGGTGGTGCATGGCTGTCGTCAGCTCGTGTCGTGAGATGTTGGGTTAAGTCCCGCAACGAGCGCAACCCTTGTTCTGTGTTGCCAGCATGCCCTTCGGGGTGATGGGGACTCACAGGAGACCGCCGGGGTCAACTCGGAGGAAGGTGGGGACGACGTCAAGTCATCATGCCCCTTATGTCTTGGGCTGCACACGTGCTACAATGGCCGATACAATGAGCTGCGATACCGCAAGGTGGAGCGAATCTCAAAAAGTCGGTCTCAGTTCGGATTGGGGTCTGCAACTCGACCCCATGAAGTTGGAGTTGCTAGTAATCGCAGATCAGCATTGCTGCGGTGAATACGTTCCCGGGCCTTGTACACACCGCCCGTCACGTCACGAAAGTCGGTAACACCCGAAGCCGGTGGCCCAACCCCTTGTGGGAGGGAGCTGTCGAAGGTGGGACCGGCGATTGGGACGAAGTCGTAACAAGGTAGCCGTACCGGAAGGTGCGGCTGGATCACCTCCTTTCTAAGGAGCATCTAGGCTGCCGGGCTTGCCCGGTGGTCCAGGGCCATTACGTCGGCAAACGTTCGACGGTGGTTGCTCATGGGTGGAACGTTGATTATTCGGCACACTTGACCTGCTCTGGTCGCGAGTACTGCTTCGGCGTGGAAAGCGAGATGGAGGGGCGAGGGTGTCGGGCACGCTGTTGGGTGTCTGAGGGCACGGGCTTGTCCCGATCCTCGATGCCGGCCCCAGTGCACTCGAACCGGAAGGTTCGGGGTGATGGGTGGTTGGTCGTTGTTTGAGAACTGCACAGTGGACGCGAGCATCTGTGGCCAAGTTTTTAAGGGCGCACGGTGGATGCCTTGGCACCAGGAACCGATGAAGGACGTGGGAGGCCACGATAGTCCCCGGGGAGTCGTCAACCAGGCTTTGATCCGGGGGTTTCCGAATGGGGAAACCCGGCAGTCGTCATGGGCTGTCACCCGCTGCTGAATATATAGGCAGTGTGGAGGGAACGCGGGGAAGTGAAACATCTCAGTACCCGCAGGAAGAGAAAACAACCGTGATTCCGGGAGTAGTGGCGAGCGAAACTGGATGAGGCCAAACCGTATACGTGTGAGACCCGGCAGGGGTTGCGTGTGCGGGGTTGTGGGATCTCTCTTCCATCGTCTGCCGGCGATGGGACGAGTAAGAAACCGTTGATGTAGGCGAAGGACATGCGAAAGGTCCGGCGTAGAGGGTAAGACCCCCGTAGCTGAAACGTCAGCGGCTCGTTTGAGAGACACCCAAGTAGCACGGGGCCCGAGAAATCCTGTGTGAATCTGGCGGGACCACCCGTTAAGCCTAAATATTCCCTGGTGACCGATAGCGGATAGTACCGTGAGGGAATGGTGAAAAGTACCGCGGGAGCGGAGTGAAATAGTACCTGAAACCGTGTGCCTACAAGCCGTGGGAGCGTCGGAACCAAGCTTGCTTGGTTCTCGTGACTGCGTGCCTTTTGAAGAATGAGCCTGCGAGTTTGCGGTGTGTTGCGAGGTTAACCCGTGTGGGGAAGCCGTAGCGAAAGCGAGTCCGAATAGGGCGGTATAGTAGCGCGCTCAAGACCCGAAGCGGAGTGATCTAGCCATGGGCAGGTTGAAGCGGAGGTAAGACTTCGTGGAGGACCGAACCCACCAGGGTTGAAAACCTGGGGGATGACCTGTGGTTAGGGGTGAAAGGCCAATCAAACTCCGTGATAGCTGGTTCTCCCCGAAATGCATTTAGGTGCAGCGTCGTGTGTTTCTTGCCGGAGGTAGAGCACTGGATAGGCGATGGGCCCTACCGGGTTACTGACCTTAGCCAAACTCCGAATGCCGGTAAGTGAGAGCGCGGCAGTGAGACTGTGGGGGATAAGCTCCATGGTCGAGAGGGAAACAGCCCAGAGCATCGACTAAGGCCCCTAAGCGTACGCTAAGTGGGAAAGGATGTGGAGTCGCAGAGACAACCAGGAGGTTGGCTTAGAAGCAGCCACCCTTGAAAGAGTGCGTAATAGCTCACTGGTCAAGTGATTCCGCGCCGACAATGTAGCGGGGCTCAAGCGTACCGCCGAAGTCGTGTCATTGCAGCAATACTCCCAACGGAGGCTGTGATGGGTAGGGGAGCGTCGTGTGCCGGGTGAAGCAGCACCGGAAGGTAGTTGTGGACGGTTCACGAGTGAGAATGCAGGCATGAGTAGCGATTCACACGTGAGAAACGTGTGCGCCGATTGACTAAGGGTTCCTGGGTCAAGCTGATCTGCCCAGGGTAAGTCGGGACCTAAGGCGAGGCCGACAGGCGTAGTCGATGGATAACCGGTTGATATTCCGGTACCCGCTGTGACGCGAAAGACATCGAATCCAGTGATGCTAAGGCCGTGAAACCGCCGTCCTCGTCTTTGACGTGGTTCGGAGTGGTGGAGCCGCCGGTCCAAGCTGGTAGTAGGTGAGCGATGGGGTGACGCAGGAAGGTAGTCCAGCCCGGGCGGTGGTTGTCCCGGGGTAAGGGTGTAGGGCGCTGTCTAGGTAAATCCGGACAGCTTGTGCCTGAGACCTGATGCCGAGCCGATTGTGGTGAAGTGGATGATCCTATGCTGTCGAGAAAAGCCTCTAGCGAGTTTCATGGCGGCCCGTACCCTAAACCGACTCAGGTGGTCAGGTAGAGAATACCGAGGCGTTCGGGTGAACTATGGTTAAGGAACTCGGCAAAATGCCCCCGTAACTTCGGGAGAAGGGGGGCCACGTCTGGTGATGAGTCTTGCACTCTGAGCTGGGGGTGGCCGCAGAGACCAGCGAGAAGCGACTGTTTACTAAAAACACAGGTCCGTGCGAAGCCGTAAGGCGATGTATACGGACTGACGCCTGCCCGGTGCTGGAACGTTAAGGGGACCGGTTAGTCACATTTCGGTGTGGCGAAGCTGAGAACTTAAGCGCCAGTAAACGGCGGTGGTAACTATAACCATCCTAAGGTAGCGAAATTCCTTGTCGGGTAAGTTCCGACCTGCACGAATGGCGTAACGACTTCTCGACTGTCTCAACCATAGGCCCGGTGAAATTGCACTACGAGTAAAGATGCTCGTTTCGCGCAGAAGGACGGAAAGACCCCGGGACCTTTACTACAGTTTGATATTGGTGTTCGGTTCGGCTTGTGTAGGATAGGTGGGAGACTGTGAAGCGGCCACGCCAGTGGTTGTGGAGTCGTCGTTGAAATACCACTCTGGTCGTGCTGGATGTCTAACCTGGGTCCGTGATCCGGATCAGGGACAGTGTCTGATGGGTAGTTTAACTGGGGCGGTTGCCTCCCAAAGGGTAACGGAGGCGCCCAAAGGTTCCCTCAGCCTGGTTGGTAATCAGGTGTTGAGTGTAAGTGCACAAGGGAGCTTGACTGTGAGACCGACGGGTCGAGCAGGGACGAAAGTCGGGACTAGTGATCCGGCGGTGGCTTGTGGAAGCGCCGTCGCTCAACGGATAAAAGGTACCCCGGGGATAACAGGCTGATCTTCCCCAAGAGTCCATATCGACGGGATGGTTTGGCACCTCGATGTCGGCTCGTCGCATCCTGGGGCTGGAGTCGGTCCCAAGGGTTGGGCTGTTCGCCCATTAAAGCGGTACGCGAGCTGGGTTTAGAACGTCGTGAGACAGTTCGGTCCCTATCCTCTGTGCGCGCAGGAATATTGAGAAGGGCTGTCCCTAGTACGAGAGGACCGGGACGGACGAACCTCTGGTGTGCCAGTTGTTCTGCCAAGGGCATGGCTGGTTGGCTACGTTCGGGAGGGATAACCGCTGAAAGCATCTAAGCGGGAAGCCTGCTTCGAGATGAGTATTCCCACCCACTTGATGGGGTAAGGCTCCCAGTAGACGACTGGGTTGATAGGCCAGATCTGGAAGCCCGGTAACGGGTGGAGGTGACTGGTACTAATAGGCCGAGGGCTTGTCCTCAGTTGCTCGCGTCCACTGTGTTGTTCCCAGACAACGAACAGTTGTGCTGGCAGAACAGTTTCACTTATTCAATTGAAGAGTGTGCTAGTTCGCCGCCCTGTTCACATGTCCCTTTTGAGGGGCGTCTGAAAGGGTTTCGGTGGTCATAGCGTGAGGGAAACGCCCGGTTACATTCCGAACCCGGAAGCTAAGCCTCACAGCGCCGATGGTACTGCAGGGGGGACCCTGTGGGAGAGTAGGACGCCGCCGAACTATTTTTGAGAGGACCCTTGGTCCCGGCACACATGCTGGGACCAAGGGTCCTTTTTGTTTTTCCAGAGTTCTTCCCGGAGCGCGCCGGCACCCCGGCTGCGCAAGAATGACTGCGGTACCGAAGACAGGAGTCAACCGATGGCCACCAACTCTCCCGACGACCGTCCGGAGCGCGATCAGCGCCGCCGGGACAGTGGTGACCGGGGCGGGTACCGCGGCAACGGTGGCCCGCGCCGTGACCGGCGGGATGGTGACCGTGAGCGTCCCACCTACCGCCGCGACGACCGCGACCGCGACCGCGATCGGGACCGTGGTCCGCGGCGCGACGACCGGCGCGATGACAACCGTGGTGGCGGCTTCCGCCGTGACGACCGTCGTGACGACAACCGTGGCGGTGGGTTCCGGCGGGACGACCGGCGGGATGACCGTTCCTACGGGGACCGGGACCGGGGCCGGCCCTCCTCGCACCGTCGTGACGACCGTGACCGTGACCGGGATCGTGGGCCGCGTCGGGACGATCGGCGTGACGACAATCGTGGTGGTGGGTTCCGGCGGGACGACCGGCGGGATGACCGTTCGTACGGGAATCGGGACCGGGATCGGGATCGGGATCGTGGGCCGCGTCGGGATGACCGGCGCGATGACAATCGTGGTGGTGGGTTCCGGCGGGACGACCGGCGGGATGACCGTTCGTACGGGAATCGGGACCGGGATCGGGATCGGGATCGTGGGCCGCGTCGGGATGACCGGCGCGATGACAATCGTGGTGGTGGGTTCCGGCGGGACGACCGTCGCGATGACCGTCCGTACGGGAACCGCGATCGTTACCGGGATCGTGGGCCGCGGCGGGACGACCGGGGCGGGCGGCCCGGTGGCTTCCGTGGACGGGACGACCGGCGGGACGACAGGCGTGGTGACCGTCGGGACGACCGGCGTGGCGGTGGGTCGCGGTTCCGTGACGAGCGGGAGCGGGACCGTGAGCCGATCAAGCGGCTGCCGATTCCGGAGGACGTCTCCGGGGGCGAGCTCGACAAGGACGTGCAGCAGGAGCTCCAGTCGCTGCCGAAGGGGCTTGCCGAGGACGTCGCCAAGAACCTCGTGATGGTGGCGCGGCTGATCGACGAGGACCCCGAGGGCGCCTACGCGTACTCCAGGATCGCGCTGCGTCTCGCCTCGCGGGTCGCCGCCGTGCGGGAGGCCGCCGGGTTCGCCGCGTACGGGAACCAGAAGTACAGCGAGGCGCTCGCCGAGTTCCGGGCCGCGCGGCGGATGACCGGGAACGTGGACCTGTGGCCGCTCATGGCCGACTGCGAGCGTGGGCTCGGGCGGCCCGAGAAGGCGCTCGACATGGCCGGGGCCCCCGAGGTCTCGAAGCTGGACAAGGCCGGGCAGGTCGAGATGCGGCTCGTGGCCGCCGGTGCGCGGCGCGACATGGGGCAGCTCGACGCCGCCATCGTGACGCTGCAGAGCCCCGAGCTGGCCTCGAACTCCAACCAGCCGTGGACCGCGCGACTGCGCTACGCGTACGCCGACGCGCTGCTGGAGGCCGGGCGTGAGGACGACGCGCGGGAGTGGTTCGCGAAGGCCGTCGAGTCCGACAAGGACGGCAGCACCGACGCGTCCGACCGGCTGGCCGAGCTGGACGGTGTCGAGTTCGTCGACGCCTTCGACGACAGTGAGGACGACGGGGCGACGGGTCCGGAGTCCGGGCGCGAGTAGAACCGTGTGACGGGCGGGTGGGTTCCCTTTCGGGGAGCCCACCCGCCCGTTTCTGTTTCTGTTCGGTGTTCTCGACGGCGGTCAGTCGTCCGTCAGTGTGCGCAGGACCAGGCCCGTGGCCGGTTTCGGGCCGAAGGACGTGGACTTGCGGGGCATCGTCACGCCCTGGCGGGCCAGCTCACGGACGACCTCCTCGCGGACGGGGTGCATCAGGACGGCCGTGCCGCCGTCGCGGCGCACCTTCTCGACCGTCGCCTCGGGGTCGTGGATGTACGCGATGTCGGCGGGGGAGTCCTCGGGGATCTCCCAGACGTGGGCGAGGAGCGTGGAGTGCAGGACCGTCGCGTCGAGCGTGCGCCAGGCCTCGGGGCGGTCGGCCGGGATCGTACGGTCCAGGAGTGCCGGGTCCGGGCGGTCCAGGAGGTGGTAGGTGTCCTCGGTGCCGGTCAGGAGGAACGCGTTGCCGTCGGCGGATGCCTGGGCCAGGGCGTCCATGGCGTGCGGGAGGGGGCCCGCGACCTCGCGGACACGGAAGTGGGGGCGGACCGCCGCCAATGCCCGGTCGAGGGGGAGGCGGCCCATGAGGCGGTGGATGGCGCGGACGCGCAGCGGGTAGCGGGCCGTGTCGACCAGGAGGACCAGGCCGTAGTCCCAGGGGCTCTCGCCGGTCGCCGGGTGTTCGGTGCGCAGGCGCAGGTAGGTGGCCCAGCGGTGGTGGCCGTCCGCGATCAGGGCCTGGTGGGCGGCGAGGTCGTCGTGGACCTGGCGTTGGTCGTCGGGGTCCGTGAGCGACCAGAGGCGGTGGCTGTAGCCGTCCTCGGTGGTCGTGGCGAGGAGCGGAGCCTTGTTGGCGGTGCGTTCGATGACCGCGGTGGCGCCGGTCGCGTTGCCGTTGCCCCGGTAGGTCAGCAGGAGCGGCTCGAAGTTGGCGGCGGTCGTCCGCATCAGGCCGGCGCGGTCCTCGACCACATGCGGCATGACGTCCTCGTGGGGCAGCACCACACCCTCGGAGGCCTCGGAGAGGTGGAGGGCGCCGATGATGCCGCGCTGGAGCATGTCGCCGTTGCGCTGCTCGTACACGTAGAGGGCCGGTTCGGTGTCCGGGGCGAGGATGCCCTCGGTGAGCCAGCGGTGCAGGGTGGTGGCCGCCAGGTCGTTGCGGGCCTGGGGCTCCAGGGCCTGCGGCAGGATCAGACGGACGATGTTGTGCGGGTCCGCGTTCTCCAGGTGCAGCAGTCCGTCGGGCCGTACGACCACGTCGTACGGGGGTGAGGTCACGGCGGCCAGGCTGCCGACCCGTTCCGGGACGTAGCGGACGCCCCTGAACGGGATCAGGTCCAGGCCGTTGGTGCCCGTCTGTGCCGTGCGACCTGCAGTGTTCATGCGGGCATCGTACGAGTGTCAGTGGCGTGGGGGATGATCGGGGGACTGGGATCTAGCGAGGAGCGATGCGGAATGAGCCAGGGCGACAGGGCGGGCGCGGCGGCCGACGGTGGGGTTCGGCTGCGGCCCGGTGGCAGCGCGCGGGCGTTGCACGAGGCGTACGACACCGCGCTGCTCGATCTCGACGGGGTCGTGTACGCGGGCGGGCGGGCCATCGCGCATGCCGTGGAGTCGCTGGCCGTGGCACGCGAGGGCGGGATGGCGCTGGCGTACGTCACGAACAACGCGCTGCGGACGCCGGACACGGTGGCCGAGCATCTGACCGAGCTGGGGATTCCGACCGGGGCCGATGACGTCATCACGTCGGCGCAGGCCGTCGCGCGGCTCATCAGTGAGCAAGTGCCCAGTGGCGCGCGGGTGTTGGTGATCGGCGGCGAGGGGCTGCGGGTGGCGCTGCGGGAGCGGGGGCTCATGCCGGTGGACTCCGCCGACGACGATCCGGCCGCTGTCGTGCAGGGGTTCGGTGGGCCCGACATGGCCTGGGGGCGGTTCGCCGAGGCCTGCTACGCCATCGCGCGGGGCGTTCCCTGGTTCGCCTCCAATACCGACCTGACGATCCCCAGCGCGCGGGGCATCGCGCCGGGGAACGGGGCGGCGGTGGAAGTCGTCCGGATCGCGACGGGGGCCGAGCCGCAGATCGCGGGGAAGCCGTTGCCTCCGATGCACCGGGAGACGATTCTGCGGACCGGGGCGAAGACGCCGCTGGTGGTGGGGGACCGGCTCGACACCGATATCGAGGGGGCGTTCAACGGGGGTGTGGATTCGCTGCTCGTGCTCACCGGGGTGACGGATGCGGTGCAGCTGCTTGCGGCGCCGCCGGAGCATCGGCCGACGTATGTGGATGTGGATCTGCGGGGGCTGTTGACCGGGCAGCCGGAGGTCGTTGAGGTCGAGGGTGGGGTTCGGTGTGGTGGCTGGACTGCCTCCGTCGGGGACGGGGAGTTGCGGATTGAGGGGGAGGGGGCGCCGATTGATGGGTTGAGGGCGTTGTGCGGGGTGGCGTGGAACGCTGCGGGGGACGGGGTGTGTGACCTGGATGCGGGGAAGGCCGTGGCGCGGTTGGGGTTGTAGCGCGGCCTGAGGGCTGGTTGGGATGTCGCCCCCGCCGCCCCTTCCCGTCCCGTCCCTGGGGGCTGCGCCCCCTTGCCCCCCAAAGGATTGCGCAGTTCCTCGCGCCCCTGGGGGGCCGTCTTCAGGCCGATGTCTCCAATAGGTTGTCCTCCGACGCGCCCTTGCGCCAGTAGCCCGAGAAGTTGATGCGCTTGCGGTCGATGGCGCGGTCCGTGACCAGGTGGCGGCGGATGGCCTTGACCGTGGAGGATTCGCCGGCCACCCAGGCGTAGGGGAGCCCTTGCGGGAGGGTGGCTTCGCGGATCGCTTCGACCGGGGATTCCCCGGGCGTCAGCCAGGTGACCTCGACGTTCGGCCCGGTCGTCAGCGGCTGGCGGTCGCCCTCGATCCACGCGCGGACCGGGAGGTCGCGGGGCAGGTGTTCCAGGATGGCCGCCACCGCCGGGAGCGCCGAGCCGTCGGCCGACAGCAGGACCCACTCCGTGTCCCGCGGCGGGCGGAACTCGTACGCGACGTTGTCCTCGACGACCGGGGCGAGGACCGAGACGCGGTCGCCGGGGCGGGCGCGCAGGACCCAGCGGGAGGCCGGTCCGGCGTCGCCGTGCGTGGCGAAGTCGACCGTCAGCTCGGCCGGGTCGAGGGTCAGGTCGCGGATCGTGTACGTACGCATGATGGCGCGGGTGGCCGGGTCGAGGGCCTGCCAGGCGGGGTACCAGTTGCCGTCGCTGTTGTCGGGGATCAGCGGGACGTCGTGGCCGGCCGCCGGCAGGAAGAGCTTGATGCGCTGGTCGCGGCCCGCCGACCTCATACGGGTCAGGTCCGCGCCGCCGAAGACCACCCGGATCATCGACGGGGTGAGGTGGAGGACGCGCAGGACGTGCACGTCGAAGAAGTCGAAGGGGGCCGCGGTGGAGGAGGCGGGGCGCGTGGTGGTGGTCGTCATGCGGTCTTCTCCGACGTTTCGATGGAGTGGGCGAGCTGCTCGATCAGGGGCGCGTATCCGGCGTGACTGAACTGGGCCTCGTTCAGCCACGGCGCGACCTGGCCCGCGCGGACGGCGGGCAGCTTCGCCCACGTCGGCTTGGACTTCTTCAGGTCGGCGGGCTGGAGGTTGCCGGTGCGGCGGTCGACGAGGACGAGGTCGGCGGCGTACCGGTCCGCGTTCTCCCAGCCGACCTCCTGGAAGAAGCCGCCGTCGGCCGTGGACTTCGGCGTCACGAACTCGACGCCGAGGGAGCGGTAGTGGCGCAGGTCCGTGAAGTCGTCCGGGTTGCCGACGTAGAGGAGGTCCGGGGTCGCGGCGACCGCGAGCACTCTCAGGCCGCGGTTCGCGCGGGCGGCGCGGCGCAGGGTCTCCGAGGCGTCCTCGAAGCGCTTCCTCGCCGCCGTCACCTTCGCCGCCTTCAGGTCCGCGCCGAGGGCCTCGGCGAGTTCGGCGAACCGGCCGATGGCGCCGGTCAGGGACGTCCTGCCGGTGAGGATGCCGACGCTCGGAGCGAGCGACTCGATCTTCTTGGCGGACTCCTGGGGGACGTACCAGAGGGCCGGCGGCTCGTTCATCGTCGTGATGAGCAGGTCCGGATCGAGGGCCGCGTACTTCTCCACGCTGAACTGGCCCCACTTGTTGCCGATGATGGTCACTTTGTCGACATCGATGTCCGCGGCCTGGATGTCGGGCTCGCCGTTCTTGAGCGTGGTCGGGCCGAAGACGCCGGTGCACTCGACGCCGAGGTCGTGCAGGGCGGCGGCCGCGCCGATGTACGCGACGAGGCGGCGCGGGGTGTCCCCGGTCCGCGCCGTCCTGCCGCGGTCGTCCTTGAACGACCAGGCTTTGGCATCCTTGGAGTCGGCGGGTTTGTCCTCACCGCACGCGGTGAGCAGTGCACCGAGGCCGACCGCCCCGCCCGCCGAGAGCAGCGCGCGCCGTCGTGGAGCGGGGGCCGTGCGAGATGAGGCAGGAGGCATGGGAGATGCTTCTCTCCGTGCAGCGGGATGTGGCCGAATTGCAGGGTAGGCTAACCTAACCTCGTGTTGGTCGACAGTCCCCCAGAAGCCAGCGCGGTGACCGCTCCCGCGCCCCCCGACCGCCGTGCGCTCGTCCGCACCGTCGGGCTGCTCGTGTCTGTCCTTGTGCTGGTGGCCGTCCTCGTGGCGAGCATCGCCATCGGGGCCAAGCCGCTCTCGCTCGACCAGGTCTGGCACGGCCTGTTCCAGGACACGGGGAACTACGCGGATGTCGTCGTCGGCGAACGCGTCTCGCGGACCCTGCTCGGCCTGCTGGCCGGAATCGCGCTCGGCCTCGCCGGAGCCCTGCTCCAGGCGCTGACCCGCAACCCGCTCGCCGACCCCGGCATCCTCGGCATCAACATGGGCGCCTCGGCCGCCGTCGTCTCCGCCATCAGTTTCTTCGGGGTGACCTCGCTCCAGGGCTACGTGTGGTTCGCCTTCTTCGGCGCCGCCGCCGTGGGCGTGCTCGTCTACGCGCTCGGCGGCACCCGCAACGCGACGCCCGTACGGCTCGCCCTCGCCGGTACCGCGATCAACGCGGCCCTCTCCGGCTACCTCTACGCGGTGATGATCACCGACGACGTGGCCCTCAACCGGATGCGGTTCTGGCAGGTCGGCTCGCTGGCCACGTCCACCATGAACACCATCCAGCAGGTGTGGCCGTTCATCGCCGTCGGCGCCGTGCTCGCCCTGTTCCTGTCGCGCCCGCTCAACGCCATGGCCATGGGCGACGACACCGCCCGCGCGCTCGGCGCCCACCTCGGCCGCACCCGCGCCCTGAGCATGATCGCCGCGACGCTGCTGTGCGGCGCGGCCACCGCCGCCTGCGGGCCGATCGCCTTCGTCGGCCTGATGGTGCCGCACATGGTGCGCTCCTTCACCGGCCCCGACATGCGCTGGATCATGCCGTACGCGGCCGTGCTGTCGCCCGTGCTGCTGCTCGGCGCGGACGTCGTCGGCCGGATCGTGGCCCGCCCGTCCGAGCTCCAGGTCGGCATCGTCACCGCCGTCATCGGCGCGCCGGTGTTCATCGTGCTCGTACGTCGCCGAAGGATGGCCCAGCTGTGAACGCGACCAAGACCCCGGCGAAGACCGCCCGCACCAAGGCGATACGCACACCGGGCGGGCTCTCCGTCCGGCTCGACCTTCGCTCGCTCACCGTCGTCACCGTCCTCCTCGTGGCGGGGCTCGCCGCGAGCGTCTTCCTCATCGGCACCGGCGACTTCCCGATCCCCGTCGCCGACGTGCTGCGCACCCTCGCGGGCAACGGGAACGCGGGCCAGGAATTCATCATCAACGACCTGCGGCTGCCGCGGGTCCTCGTCGGCCTGCTGGTCGGCGCCGCGCTCGGCCTGTCCGGCGCGCTCTTCCAGTCCGTCTCCCGCAACCCGCTGGGCAGCCCCGACGTGCTCGGCCTCGGGCAGGGCGCGACGGCCGGTGCGCTCGTCATGATCGTGATCTTCGGGGGCAGCGCCGGGCAGGTCGCGATCGGCGCCCTCGTCGGCGGCCTCGTCACCGGCTTCGCGATCTACGTCCTCGCGTGGAAGCGGGGCGTGCACGGCTACCGGCTCGTCCTCGTCGGTATCGGCGTCTCCGCCTTCGTCACCGCGGTCAACGGCTATCTGCTGACCAAGGCCGACTTCGTGGACGCCGCCCGCGCCACCGTGTGGATGACCGGCTCGCTCAACGGCCGGGACTGGGCGCAGGTCTGGCCGCTGCTGATCATGTTCGTCGTCCTGATCCCCGTCGTCGCGGCCTCCGCGCGTCCGCTGCGGATGCTGGAGATGGGCGACGACGCGGCCGGTGGCCTCGGCGTGCGCGTCGAGCGGACCCGGCTGCTGCTGCTCACGGCCTCTGTCGTGCTGACGGCCGCCGCGACCGCCGCGGCGGGACCGGTCACCTTCGTGGCGCTCACCGCGCCGCAGATCGCCCGGCGCCTGACCAAGTCGCCGGGGCCGAACCTGGCGGCGTCCACCGTCCTGGGCGCCGCCCTGCTGATCGTCGCCGACCTCGTCTCGCAGCGTGCGTTCGGCGCCGACCAGCTGCCCGTCGGTGTGGTCACCGGCGTGGTCGGCGGCGTCTACCTGCTGTGGCTGCTGGTCACCGAGCGGAAGGCGGGGCGCATATGACCTCGCGCGGCCCGCACACCTCTCGTACGAACCGGACGCACCAAAGGAGCACCGCAGTGAACAGGCTGATCGCCGACGACGTGACCCTCGGATACGACCAGCGCGTCATCGCCGAGAAGCTGTCGGTGGAGATACCCGACAACTCCTTCACGGTGATCGTCGGCCCGAACGCCTGCGGCAAGTCCACGCTGCTGCGCGCCCTGTCGCGGATGCTCAAGCCGAGCGCGGGCCGGGTGCTGCTCGACGGCAGCGTCATCCAGTCGATGCCCGCGAAGAAGGTCGCCAAGACCCTCGGCCTGCTGCCGCAGTCGTCGGTGGCGCCCGACGGCATCACCGTCGGCGACCTCGTGGCCCGCGGCCGCTACCCGCACCAGGGCCTGCTGCGCCAGTGGTCCCCTGAGGACGAGCAGGTCGTACGGGAGTCCATGGAGTCCACCGGCGTCGCCGAGCTGGCCGAGCGGTACGTGGACGAGCTCTCCGGCGGCCAGCGCCAGCGCGTGTGGATCGCCATGGCGCTCGCCCAGCAGACGCCGCTGCTGCTGCTCGACGAGCCGACCACGTACCTCGACATCCAGCACCAGATCGACGTCCTCGACCTCTGCGCCGAGCTGCACGAGGAGCAGGGCCGCACGCTCGTCGCCGTCCTGCACGACCTCAACCACGCGGCCCGCTACGCCACCCACCTCATCGCCCTGCGGGACGGCGCGGTGCTCGCCGAGGGCGCGCCGAAGGACATCGTCACCGCCGAGCTCGTCGAGCAGCTCTTCGGCATGAAGTGCCAGGTCATCGACGACCCGGAGACGGGGACCCCGCTGGTGGTGCCGGCCGCGCGCCAGGCCCGCCGCAAGGAGATCGCTACAGCAGCGTCCTGAGCCGCAGGAGGTCCCGGAACGACGCCTCCAGTCTGACCCGGCCCGCCGCCCACGCCTTCGCGAAGTTCAGCTCGCCGTTCACCATGGACACCAGGTCGTCCCCGGCCATCGCGAGCCGGATCTGCGCCTTCTCGGCGGGCGGCCCGGGGCGGGTGTCGAGGACCTCGATCCGGCCGTCCTTGAGTCGGCCGGAAAACGTCGTGTCCAGGTCGGTGATACGGCAGCTCAGCGAGCGGTCGAGGGCCGTTGCCGCGCGCACGTCGCCCTCGGCGCCCGCCATGTTGTCCGAGAGTTTGTCGAGTGCCGCCCGGCACTCCTCAATGGTCGCCATCGTGATCGACGGTACACCGGGCCCACGAGGTAGCGTCTGGGCATGAGCGAGACGCCCACCGAGCCCACCGACGTGCCGGAACCCGCGCCGGAACCCGCCGCGGAACCCACGTACGACCCTGCGGCCCCCGCCCCGCTGGGCATCGAGCGCACCCCCACCGACCACGCCGAGGTGGACGCGCAGCTCCAGCGGCTCGGCGATGTGGACCACCTCGCGGCGGACGGACATGTCGAGGTGTACGAGGATGTACATCAAGGGCTGCGGAACGCGCTGACCGCGCTGGACGCCCGCCCCGCATCCCCGTCTCCGCACGACAACAGGAGCTGAACCACCGTGGCAGGTGTGGCACGTCGCCGCCTCGACGCCGAACTCGTCAACCGCAAGCTGGCGCGCTCGCGCGAGCACGCCAGCCAGCTGATCGCCGCGGGCCGGGTCAGCGTCTCCAAGATCGTCGCGACCAAACCCGCGACGCAGGTCAACGAGGGCGTGTCGATCGTGGTCGCGGCGGACGACGGCGACCCCGACTACGTCTCGCGCGGCGGGCACAAGCTCGCGGGCGCGCTGAAGGCGTTCGCGCCGCTGGGGCTCGTCGTGGAGGGCCGCAGGGCGCTGGACGCGGGCGCGTCCACGGGCGGCTTCACCGACGTACTGCTGCGGGCGGGAGCCGCTCACGTCGTCGCCGTCGACGTCGGCTACGGGCAACTCGCCTGGTCACTCCAGAGCGATGAACGCGTCACCGTCAAGGACCGTACGAACGTACGCGAATTGACGTTGGAGGCGATCGATGGAGTGCCCGTTGACGTGGTCGTCGGAGACCTGTCCTTCATCCCGCTCGGCCTGGTGCTGCCCGCCCTCGTGCGCTGCGCGGCGCCGGACGCGGACCTCGCGCTGATGGTCAAGCCACAGTTCGAGGTGGGCAAGGAGCGGCTCGGCAGCGGGGGCGTCGTCCGCAGCCCCGAACTGCGGGCCGAAGCCGTCCGTACGGTCGCCGAGCAGGCATGGAAGCTCGGGTACGGCGTGCGCGGGGTCACCGCGAGCCCCCTGCCGGGACCGTCCGGGAATGTCGAGTACTTTCTGTGGCTGCGTGCCGGAGCTGATCAGCTCGACCCGGCCGACGTAGATCGTGCAGTTGCGGAGGGACCCCGTTGACTTATCGGCCACAGACCCCAGCCCGTACGGTCTTCCTGCTCGCCCACACGGGCCGGCCCGCCGCGATCCGCAGCGCCGAACTCGTCGTACAGGGGCTGCTGCGCAGCGGCCTCGGGGTGCGGGTCCTGGAGACGGAGGCGGTGGACCTGCCCCTGCCCGACTCCGTGGAACTGGTGAAGGAGTCGGAGGCGACACCCGCCTGTCTCGACGGCTGTGAACTGCTCATCGTGCTCGGCGGGGACGGCACGCTGCTGCGCGGCGCCGAGTTCGCGCGGGCGTCCGGGGTGCCGATGCTCGGCGTGAACCTGGGCCGCGTCGGCTTCCTCGCGGAGGCGGAGCGCGATGACCTCGACAAGGTCGTCGACCGCGTCGTCACCAAGGAGTACGAGGTCGAGGAGCGCATGACCATCGACGTCGCCGTGCACCGCAACGGCGACGTACTGCACCGCGACTGGGCGCTCAACGAGGCGGCCGTGCAGAAGATCGAGCCCGAGCGGATGCTCGAGGTGGTGCTGGAGATCGACGGGCGGCCCGTCACCGGCTTCGGCTGCGACGGGATCGTGTGCGCCACCCCGACCGGGTCCACCGCGTACGCGTTCTCGGCGGGCGGGCCCGTGGTGTGGCCCGAGGTCGAGGCGCTGCTCATGGTGCCGATCAGCGCGCACGCCCTGTTCGCCAAGCCGCTCATCACCTCGCCCGACTCGGTGCTCGCCGTCGAGGTGCAGCAGCACACGCCGCACGGGGTGCTGTGGTGCGACGGGCGGCGGACCGTCGAGCTGCCGCCCGGCGCGCGCGTCGAGGTCCGCCGGGGCGAGGTGCCGGTGCGGCTCGCGCGGCTGCACCACGCGGTGTTCACGGACCGGCTCGTCGCGAAGTTCGCACTGCCGGTGGCGGGGTGGCGCGGGGCGCCGCACTGACCGGCACGTTCGGGTGACGGCGGCGTGAAGGTTTGTCACCGTAACCGTCCTCCCACCTGCGGAATCGACCTCGGGGGCCAGGGTCCGTCGCACGGATGGCCTCCGACCTCGTAAGGTCAGAGGCGTGTTGGAGGAGATGCGGATACGGTCGCTCGGAGTCATCGACGACGCCGTGGTGGAGCTTTCGCCCGGATTCACGGCGGTCACCGGTGAGACGGGCGCGGGCAAGACCATGGTCGTCACCAGTCTCGGTTTGCTGCTCGGCGGGCGCGCCGACGCCGCGCTCGTGCGGATCGGCGCGAAGAACGCCGTGGTCGAGGGGCGCATCGCGGTGCCCGCCGGCTCCGGTGCGCTCGCGCGGGCCGAGGAGGCCGGGGCCGAGCTCGAGGACGGCGTGCTGCTGCTCAGCCGTACCGTCTCCGCCGAAGGGCGCTCGCGGGCGCACCTGGGCGGGCGGTCCGTGCCGGTGGGCGTACTGAGCGAACTGGCCGACGACCTGGTCGCCGTGCACGGCCAGACCGACCAGCAGGGACTGCTGAAGCTCGGCCGGCAGCGGCAGGCGCTCGACCGGTACGCGGGTGACGCCGTCGCCGCGCCGCTGGGCAAGTACGGGGCCGTCTACAAGCGCCTGAAGGCCGTCGGCGCGGAACTCGACGAGATCACCACGCGCGCCCGTGAGCGGGCGCAGGAGGCGGATCTGCTGCGCTTCGGCCTGGAGGAGATCGGCGCCGTGGAGCCGCGGGCCGGCGAGGACGTGGAGCTGGCCGAGGAGGCCTCCCGGCTCGGGCACGCCGAAGCGCTGGCCTCGGCCGCGGCCGTCGCGCACGCCGCGCTCGCCGGGAACCCGGAGGACCCGGAGGGTGTCGACGCGCAGACCCTCGTCGGTGGTGCGCACCGGGCCCTGGAGGCCGTGCGCTCCCACGACTCGGCGCTCGGCGCGCTCGCCGAGCGGATCGGCGAGGTGCAGATCCTGCTCACCGACGTCGCCGCGGAACTCGCGGGGTACGCCGACGACTTGGACGCCGATCCGCTGCGGCTGGCCGCGGTGGAGGAGCGACGGGCGGCCCTCACGGCGCTCACCCGCAAGTACGGCGAGGACGTGACCGAGGTGCTCGCCTGGGCCGAGAAGAGCGCGGCGCGCCTCCTCGAACTCGACGGGGACGACGAGCGGATCGGCGAGCTCACGGCCGAGCGGGAGTCGCTGCGCGCTGAACTGGGCGTGCTGGCGCAGGAGTTGACGCATGCGCGGGTGGAGGCGGCCGACCGGTTCGCCGCCGCGGTGACCGCGGAGCTGGCGTCGCTCGCGATGCCGCACGCGCGGGTCTCCTTCGACATCCGGCAGACCGAGACGGACGCGGCGGACGGGGTCGAGGTCGACGGGCGGGTGGTGGCCTGTGGGCCCACCGGTGTCGACGAGGTCGAGCTGCTGCTCGCCCCGCATCCCGGTGCGCCGCCGCGGCCCATCGCCAAGGGGGCGTCCGGGGGTGAGCTGTCGCGGGTGATGCTCGCGGTCGAGGTCGTCTTCGCGGGCAACGACCCCGTGCCGACATATCTCTTCGACGAGGTCGACGCCGGGGTGGGCGGCAAGGCGGCGGTCGAGATCGGACGGCGGCTCGCCAAGCTGGCGAAGTCGGCGCAGGTCGTGGTCGTGACGCATCTGCCGCAGGTGGCGGCGTTCGCCGACCGGCAGTTGCTGGTCGAGAAGACGAACGACGGGTCCGTGACGAGTTCCGGGGTGACGGTGCTCGAAGGGGAGGACCGGGTGCGGGAGTTGTCGCGGATGCTGGCGGGGCAGGAGGACTCCGAGACGGCGCGGGCGCATGCGGAGGAGTTGTTGGAGACGGCGCGGTCCGCCACGTAGGGGTGTGTGCGGGTGGGGTGGGCGTAGGTGGGGGGTGCGTAGGTTGGGGGGTGGGGGGTCACCCGTGTGGGTGGTCCCGTGTGGTGTGTTGCCCAGGCCTGAGGGGTGGGGCGGGGTGGTCGGTGTCGGAAGGGGTGGGCGGGCTGGCATATTTGAGGGCTGACCGTGTACGTACCCGGAAGGCCGTACCCTCCGTATACCTACCGACCCAGCCGACACCCACCAGGAGCCCGGCCGCGTGAGCCACCCCAGCAGCCAGTCAGCGCACGGACAGCCGACGCTGCGCACCGTGCAGGTGCTGGGCGGCGGCAGCGCGGGCAGCAGCGCCCATGTGCGGTCCCTGACCGCCGGGTTGGTGGCCCGCGGCGTGCGCGTCACGGTGTGCGCGCCGATGGAGGCCGAGCGGGCCTACCGGTTCGCGGACGCGGGAGCGCATCACCTTCCGGTGCCGCGCCGCGGCGACCCGGCGTCCGTCGCCGCGCTCCGCGTCGCCTGCACCGACGCCGACCTCGTGCACGCCCACGGACTGCACGCCGCGCTGCGCGCCTCCCTCGCCCTCAGCGGCCGCCGCGTCCCCCTCGTCGTCACCTGGCACACCCGCTCGTACGCCGAAGGCACCCGCGCCCACCTGCTGCGCATGCTGGAGCGCCGCGTGGCCAGGGCGGCCGACGTGGTCCTCGGCACCTCCTCCGACCTCGTGGACCGGGCCCGCGCCCGGGGCGCGCGGGACGCCCGGCTCGCCGCGGTCTCCTTCCCCGCGCCGCGCCGCGAGCTCACGGAGGACGAGGCCGAGCGCGCCCGCAGCAAGACCCGCGCCGAACTCGGCTCCCTGGACCGGCCGTTGCTGATGGCCGTCGGCAGCCTGGAGCGGCACCGCGGGTACGACGTGCTGCTGGACGCCGCGCACGCGCTGCTCCGGCTCGACCCGGTCCCGCTGCTCGTCATCGCGGGGGAGGGGCCGGAGCGGGCCGCGCTCCAGCGGCGTATCGAGAGCGAGGGCCTGCCGGTGCGCCTCGCGGGCCGCCGCGAGGACATCGCCGAGCTGCTGGACGCCGCCGACGTCGCGGTGCTGCCCAGCAGTTGGGAGTCCCGGTCACTGCTCGCGCAGGAGGCCCTGCACGCGGGCGTACCGCTGATCGCGACCGAAGTGGGCGGGGTTCCCGAACTGGTCGGGGACGGCGCCGAGTTGGTCCCGTACGGGGACGCGCCCGCGCTCGCCCGCGCCATGGAGCGGCTGCTCGCCGACCCGCGGCGCTGCGAGCAGCTCAAGGAGCGGGGCTTCGCGCAGGCGAAGACCTGGCCGACCGAGGACGCGACCGTCGCTCAAGTCCTCAGTGTCTACGACGAGTTGACCGGTTTCCACTGACCGCCGGACACCGACCGCCGGGCCGTGGGCGTCATGACGCGTGGCGGCGTGCCCGTAGGGCCAGGCTCAGTGCCAGTACCGTCTGCGGGTCGTCCAGGTCCGTGCCGAGCAGCTCCCCGATCCGCGCCAGGCGGTTGTAGAGCGTCTGCCGGTTCAGGTGCAGTTCGCGTGCCGTCTCCGCCTTGCGGCCCGCGTGCGCCAGATACGTCTGGAGGGTGGGCAGCAGGGGCGGCTTCGCGCGGCGGTCGTGTTCCTGGAGCGGGCCGATCGCCCGTTCCACGAACGCCGCGAGGTCCGGGTGGTCGCGCAGGCGCCACAGCAGCAGGTCGATGTCGAGGCGCCGCGCGTCGAACCACGGCCGGTCGTCCAGGCCCTGCGCCGCCGTCGCCGTCTCCGCCGCGTGCCGCAGCCCGGCGGCGGCCGCCGCCCAGCCCCCGGCCCCGCCCACCACGACCACCGGCGGCCGCGCCCCCGCCCGCTGCATCCCGGCCCGCGCCACGCCCGCCCGCAGCGCCGCCGCGACCCGGTCCGCGACCGCCGCCCGCTCCGACTCCGTACGCAGTCCCAGCAGTAGCGGCACCCGCCCCTCCACGGGCCGGACGCCGAGCAGCACCGGCACCCCCACTGAGGCCAGCTCCTCGGACACGGCGCGCGCCAGTACCGCCCAGCCGCCGCCCGGCGACAGGCCGACGGAGCCCACGGACGCCTCCGGCAGCCGCATCACGACGGGCAGCAGCGGCCC
Source organism: Streptomyces sp. BYX5S (assembly GCF_054724165.1). Classification (NCBI taxonomy): domain Bacteria; kingdom Bacillati; phylum Actinomycetota; class Actinomycetes; order Kitasatosporales; family Streptomycetaceae; genus Streptomyces; species Streptomyces sp. BYX5S. The sequence goes on from NZ_CM138829.1 coordinate 2,134,143, forward strand.
GCTCCCGGTCGGCTTGAACCCGAGGACGCGGGCCTGCGCCGGTGCGTCGTCGGCCGCGATCCGGCCCTCCGCGAGATCGGTCAGGAAGTCGCCGCGCCCGCGCGCGGCCAGCTCCTCCTCCTGGCGGGCCTGCATCAGCACCACCGCGAGCGAACCGGCCGCCCGCTCGGCGGCGATCCGGTGCACGGGCGCGAGCGTCGCCGACACGGGCAGCAGCACCAGTCGCGCCCGTACGGAACCGGCCCCCGGGCCGCCGCCCGGCACGTCCACGAGGACGGCGCCGCCCGGCGGCTCGTCCTGGTGCGTGCCGCGCATGCCCTGCCACACCTGGAGCGGATCGGTGATGTCGTCCTCGGCCCCGGCCGCGTAGAGCAGCTGGCCGTCGGCGGTCTCCAGGAACACCGGGTTGCCGCTGAACTCGGCGAGGATGCGCAGCACTTGGGGCACCCCGCCGCCGCCGAGGAGCGCGTCCGTGCAGCGCCGGTGCACCTCCTCCGCGCGCCGCAGCAGCGCGTAGTGCCCGTTGACGATCTCGGTGTGGATCTCCTCCGTCACCGTCACGAACGGCACCTCGCGGTGCAGCTGCACCAGCGGCAGGCCCGCCGACCGCGCCGTCTCCACGAGCGCCGACGGCAGCCGCGCGAACCGCTGCCCCAGCTCGATGACGAGCGCCGCGATGCCCCGCTCGGCCAGCTTGCGCACGAACGCGCGCTGTTCGGCGGGCCGCGTCCCGATCCCGTACCCCGTGGTCAGCAGCAGCTCGCCGCCCTTGAGCAGCGACGCGATGTTCGGCACCTCACCGGCGTGCACCCAGCGCACGGTCCGCTGGAGCCGCTCCCCGCCCGCCACCACCTCGGGCAGCCCGCTGCGCAGCCCGGGGAGCTCCAGGGCGCGCCGCACGGTGATGCCGCCCGGCGAGGAGAAGGCGGAGAACTCGGGGGAGGTGCTGTCCATGACACGGACGCTACCGGCGCCCGCGTTTCCGCGACATCTCCGCCCGGTCACGGCGACGATCACCCGGGCCCGCGCCGCGACAACTCGTCGTCCCACGGCCGGATTTGCACGACCGGGTGTCGGTTGTGGCGTAGGTCACCACCCGGCCACACTGGCGCATCCGCACGAGCACCTCGATTCGATCTACGGATTTCGCGGCAACGCCCTCAAGCAAGGGACGGAAATGGCAGAGACAGTGGACAAGAGCGGCCGTGAGCCGGCACCCGTGCAGCGCCTGAAAGCGAACTCGGTGGGGTTGGTCGGCGTGGTCTTCATGGCCGTCGCCACGGCCGCCCCGATCACCGCGATGACCGGCAATCTGCCCATCGCCGTCGGCTTCGGCAACGGCACGGGCGCCCCCGCCGGCTATCTCTTCGCGACGCTCGTCCTGACGGTGTTCTCCGTCGGCTACGTCGCCATGGCCAAGCGCATCACCGCCGCCGGCGCCTTCTACGGCTACATCTCGCACGGCCTCGGCCGGATCGCCGGCATGGCCTCCGGGATGCTGGCGGTCCTCGCGTACATCGTGTTCGAGGCGTCGATCGTCGGCGTCTTCTCGTACTTCGCGCAGACCACGGTCCACGACCAACTCGGCTGGGACGTCCCGTGGATCGTGTACGCGGCGGCCATGCTCGCCGTCACGGCCGTCCTCGCCTTCTTCGACATCAACCTCACCGCGAAGGCGCTCGGCGTGATGCTGATCGCCGAGATCGCGGTGCTCTTCGCCGTGGCGACCGCGGTCCTGATCCAGGGCGGTGGCCCCGACGGCATCCCCGTCGAACCGATCAACCCGAAGAACGCCTTCACCGGCGCCTCCGCGGGGCTCGGCCTGTTCTTCGCGTTCTGGTCCTGGGTCGGCTTCGAGTCGACGGCGATGTACGGCGAGGAGTCCCGCGACCCCAAGCGCGTCATCCCGCGCGCGACCCTCGTCTCGGTCGTCGGCGTCGGCCTCTTCTACATCTACGTCTCGTGGATGACGATCGCCGGAAACGGCCTCAACGGATCGGTGAAGGTCTCCTCGGGCACCAGCCCCCTCGACCTCTTCTTCGACCCGGCGCACGCCTTCATCGGCGCGTGGGCGGTCGACGCCTTCCAATGGCTGCTGATCACCGGCTCGTTCGCCTGCGGAATGGCCTTCCACCAGTGCGCCTCGCGCTACCTCTACGCGATCGGCCGTGAGGGCTTCCTGCACCCCGCGCTCGGCCGGACGCACCGCAGACACGGCTCGCCGTACGTCGCGTCGTTCGTGCAGTCGGTGATCGCGGTGGCGCTGGTCGGCGCGTTCTGGGCGACGGGCAAGGACCCGTACGTCCATCTCTACACGCTGCTGGCGATCCTCGGCACGATGGCGATCCTCATCGTGCAGACGCTGTGCTCGTTCGCGGTCATCGGCTACTTCCGGCGCAACCACCCCGAGGACCGGCACTGGTTCAGGACGCTCGTCGCGCCGCTGCTCGGCGGGATCGGCATGACGGCGGTCGTCGTCCTGCTCGTGCTCAACATGGACACGGCCGCGGGCACGGCGGCCGGTTCCCTGTTCTTCAAGGCGATCCCGTGGACCGTCGGCCTCGTCTTCTTCGGCGGGCTCGCCCTGGGCCTGTACGTGAAGTACCGCCACCCGCACCGCTACGAGGTCATCGGCCGCATCGTCCTGGAGGACGCGGCGGAGCGCACGGAGCGCCCCGCCGAACAGCCCGTCTAACCGCCGTACGCTCCGGAGGCGGTCAGTCGCAGCGCCGTGTCGATCAGCGGCACGTGGCTGAACGCCTGCGGGAAGTTGCCGACCTGGCGCTTGAGCCGGGGGTCCCACTCCTCCGCGAGCAGCCCCAGATCGTTCCTCAGGGCCAGCAGCTTCTCGAAGAGCTTGCGCGCCTCGTCGACCCGGCCGATCATCGCGAGGTCGTCCGCCATCCAGAACGAGCAGGCCAGGAACGCCCCCTCGTCACCGGGCAGCCCGTCCACGCTGCCGTCCTCGCTGTCCGTCGGGTACCGCAGGATGAACCCGTCCGGCGTCGACAGCTCCCGCTGGATCGCCTCGATGGTGCCGATGACGCGCTTGTCGTCGGGCGGCAGGAAGCCCATCTGCGGGATCAGCAGCAGCGACGCGTCCAGCTCCTTGCTGCCGTACGACTGCGTGAAGGTGTTGCGCTCCTTGTCGTACCCCTTCTCGCACACGTCCCGGTGGATGTCGTCGCGCAGATCGCGCCACTTCTCCACCGGCCCGTCCGCGTCCCCGGACTCGATGAGCTTGATGGTCCGGTCGACCGCGACCCACGCCATGACCTTCGAGTGCACGAAGTGCCGGCGCGGACCGCGCACCTCCCAGATGCCCTCGTCCGGCTCGTCCCAGTGGCCCTCGAGGTACTGGATGAGCTTGAGCTGGAGCAGCGACGCGTAGTCGTTCCTCGCCAGCCCCGTCATGTGCGCGAGGTGCAGCGCCTCCGTCACCTCGCCGTACACGTCGAGCTGGAGCTGGTTCGCCGCCCCGTTGCCGACCCGGACCGGACCCGAGTTCTCGTACCCGGGCAGCCAGTCCAGCTCCGCCTCGCCGAGCTCCCGCTCGCCCGCGATGCCGTACATGATCTGGAGGTTCTCCGGGTCACCGGCCACGGCCCGCAGCAGCCACTCGCGCCAGGCCCGCGCCTCCTCCCGGTACCCGGTGCGCAGCAGCGACGACAGCGTGATCGCGGCGTCGCGCAGCCACGTGTACCGGTAGTCCCAGTTCCGTACGCCGCCGATCTCCTCGGGCAGCGAGGTCGTCGGCGCGGCGACGATGCCGCCGGTCGGCGCGTAGGTCAGCGCCTTCAGCGTGATCAGCGAACGGACGACGGCCTCGCGGTACGGGCCGTGGTACGTACAGTGATCCACCCACTCGCGCCAGAACTGCTCCGTCGCCACCAGCGACCCCTCGGGGTCAGGCAGCGGCGGCTGGTCCTTGTGCGAGGGCTGCCACTGGATCGTGAAGGCGATCCGGTCGCCCGGCGCCACCGTGAAGTCCGAGTAGGTCGTCAGGTTCTTGCCGTACGTCTCCGCCGACGTGTCCAGCCACACGGAGTCCGGGCCGGCCACGGCGACCGTACGGCCGTCCACCTTGTGCACCCACGGAGTGATCCGGCCGTAGCTGAAGCGCATCCGCAGCGCCGAGCGCATCGGCACGCGCCCGCTCACACCCTCGACGATCCGGGTGAGCTGGGGTGCGCCGTCGCGCGGCGGCATGAAGTCGGTGACCCGGACGGTGCCGCGCGGGGTGTCCCACTCGGACTCCAGGATCAGCGAATCGCCTCTGTAGCCACGGCGCGTCGCCGTGGGGGGCTCGGCGTCGGCCGAGTGTGCGGGACCAAGGCGCCAGAAGCCATGGTCCTCGGTGCCGAGCAGCCCGGCGAAAATGGCATGCGAGTCGAAGCGGGGCAGGCACAGCCAGTCGACTGTGCCGTCCCGGCAGACCAGCGCAGCTGTCTGCATGTCTCCGATGAGTGCGTAATCCTCGATGCGCCCGGCCACGTGCATCTCCAGTCGAACGGCCACGGTTGGAGGGAAAAAGTAGAAGGGAATGACGACGGATCTTGTCCGTTGATACGCCGTCCGGATACGTCGTTGTCAAACGACCTGACGAGCCGGTTGTTCCGGGTGGGGATCGCGGCGAACGGACTTGGTGCTCCGATGAACGGTGGGGAACGGGCGGGGGTGTTGCCGTTGTGACGCCGTTTTCCGTTGTTACTCGCCAGCCGAGTGTCCGAGCAGGATACGACGCGCTCAAGTGATCCGCGTGCCGCTCAGTGCAACGCGTCTGAGCCGTACGGGTGATCACGGTCCGCCTGTCCCACCTGCGTGATGGCCCGTACGCGGAGCGTGGCCGGAAGCAGCCTCGTCGATGCGCTGATACCCTGGTAGCCCGTGAGCCGGTGGTCATAGAACCCCCGAACCGCAGCGACGGCGCCTCCCGAAAAAACGGCAGAGCGCGTCGGTACGCACCCCACGACCGCGACCACGGGAGCCCCCTCTTGGCCATGCAGCCGAAATCTTCGACGACCAAGCACATCTTCGTCACTGGGGGTGTCGCCTCGTCCCTCGGGAAGGGCCTCACCGCCTCCAGCCTCGGCATGCTGCTCAAGGCCCGTGGCCTCCGCGTCGTCATGCAGAAGCTCGACCCGTACCTGAACGTCGACCCGGGCACGATGAACCCCTTCCAGCACGGTGAGGTGTTCGTCACGAACGACGGCGCCGAGACCGACCTGGACATCGGCCACTACGAGCGCTTCCTCGACGTCGACCTCGACGGCACCGCCAACGTCACGACCGGCCAGGTGTACTCGCAGGTCATCGCCAAGGAGCGGCGCGGCGAGTACCTCGGCGACACCGTCCAGGTCATCCCGCACATCACGAACGAGATCAAGCACCGCATCCGCCGCATGGCGACGGACGAGGTCGACGTCGTGATCACCGAGGTCGGCGGCACCGTCGGCGACATCGAGTCGCTGCCGTTCCTGGAGACCGTCCGTCAGGTCCGCCACGAGGTCGGCCGCGACAACGTGCTGGTCGTCCACATTTCCCTCCTGCCGTACATCGGTCCGTCGGGTGAGCTGAAGACGAAGCCGACCCAGCACTCGGTTGCGGCGCTGCGCAACATCGGTATTCAGCCGGACGCCATCGTGCTGCGCTGCGACCGTGAGGTCCCGACCGCGATCAAGCGCAAGATCAGCCTGATGTGCGACGTCGACGAGGCCGCGGTCGTCGCCTGCCCCGACGCGCCCTCGATCTACGACATCCCGAAGACCGTGCACTCCGAGGGCCTGGACGCCTACGCCGTCCGCAAGCTGGACCTGCCGTTCCGTGACGTGGACTGGACGCAGTGGGACGACCTGCTCGACCGCGTCCACAACCCCGACCACGAGATCGTCATGGCGCTGGTCGGCAAGTACATCGACCTGCCCGACGCCTACCTGTCGGTGACCGAGGCGCTGCGCGCCGGCGGTTTCGCCAACAAGGCCCGCGTGAAGATCAAGTGGGTCACGTCGGACGACTGCAAGACGCCGGCCGGCGCGAAGAAGACGCTCGGCGACGTCGACGCGATCTGCATCCCCGGCGGCTTCGGCGACCGCGGTGTGTCGGGCAAGGTCGGCGCGATCCAGTTCGCCCGCGAGAACAAGATCCCGCTGCTGGGGCTGTGTCTCGGGCTTCAGTGCACCGTGATCGAGGCTGCGCGCAATCTCGCCGACATCCCGGACGCCAACTCGACCGAGTTCGACGCCGCCACGGCCCACCCGGTCATCTCGACCATGGCCGAGCAGCTCGACATCGTCGCCGGTGAGGGCGACATGGGCGGCACCATGCGGCTCGGCATGTACCCGGCGAAGCTCGCCGAGGGCTCCATCGTGCGCGAGGTGTACGACAACAAGGAGTACGTCGAGGAGCGCCACCGGCACCGCTACGAGGTGAACAACGCGTACCGCGCCGAGCTGGAGAAGAAGGCGGGCCTTCAGTTCTCCGGTCTGTCGCCCGACGGCAAGCTCGTCGAGTACGTCGAGTACCCGCGCGAGGTCCACCCCTACCTGGTCGCCACGCAGGCGCACCCGGAGCTGCGCTCGCGTCCGACGCGTCCGCACCCGCTGTTCGCCGGTCTGGTGAAGGCGGCCGTGGAGCGCAAGGTGAAGGCGGCGCAGGGCGGTTCGGCGGGGGCCAAGAAGGCCAAGTAAGGGCTCTGCGGAGCTTGTCGCACAAGCGATGTACGGTAACCGGGGTGTACGCCTTTTGCGGCGTGCGCCCCGGTTTCTTGTGAGCACCGCTCATGCGTACGTAGGAGGGCTTTCGGTATGACGGCCAACACGCCGCTCGTGGACACCGCCGAGGAGTGGGAGGTCCGGGCGACCGACACCCCCTTCGTCGGGAAAAAGACCTCCGTGCGCACGGACGACGTCGTGATGCCCGACGGCTCCGTCGCGCGGCGCGACTACCAGGTGCACCCCGGTTCGGTGGCCGTGGTGGCCCTCGACGACCAGGACCGGGTGCTGCTGCTCAAGCAGTACCGCCACCCCGTGAGCATGAAGCTCTGGGAGGTTCCGGCGGGGCTCCTCGACATCCCCGGCGAGAACCCCTTGCACGCGGCGCAGCGGGAGCTGTACGAGGAGGTGCACGTCAAGGCGGAGGACTGGCGGGTCCTCACGGACGTGTACACGACGCCGGGCGGCTGCTCCGAGGCGGTCCGCATCTTCCTCGCGCGGGATCTCTCCGAGGCGGAGGGGGAGCGGTTCGAGGTGGAGGAGGAAGAGGCGGACATGGAGTTCGCGCGGGTGCCGCTCGCGGAGCTCGTGCGGGGTGTGCTCGCGGGTGAGCTGCACAACAACTGTCTTGTGGTCGGGGTGCTTTCGCTGGCCGCGGCGCTGGCGGGGGACGGGCTCGACGCCCTTCGTCCCGCCCTCGCGGAGTGGCCTGCGCGGCCCTTCCAGGTGTAACCGGCGCCGGTGTTGCGGTCTCGGGGCTCTGCCCCGGACCCCGCTCCTCAATCGCCGGAGGGGCTTATTGGGCTCACCCATCGCCGGAGGGGCACGAATCAAGCCCCTGCGGCGATTGAGCAGCGGGGTCCGGGGCGGAGCCCCGTGGGTGTCACCACGGTGCCGGTCGGACGATCCGCTGATCCGATCGGGGGATGCGTGCGCGCCGTCCGCCGAGGCCACCCGCACCCCCTCAACTAGGCTCGGGAACGCCCCCTGCCGACCCCCGGAGGGGATGGGTGAGACGGAGCGTGGCCCGTGACGGATCAGGCGGTCGAGTCGGACGACGTGACGGAGGCCGGATCGGCCCCGGTACGGTCCCGCAACCGGCGTCGCACCCGTCGGGGACAAGAGGTGGCACAGCGTCAGTTCCTGGGGCGCAAGAGGGAGTTGTCGCAGCTCCGGTCCGACATCGAGCGGGCCGGGCTCGACACCCTGTCGGGGCGCAAGGCGCCCCGTGCGCGGGTGCTCCTCATCGCGGGGCGTCCGGGCACGGGGCGTACCGCCCTCGCCGAGGAACTGGTGCGGCAGGTCGCCGACCAGTACCCCGACGGCGTGCTCCGGACCCGGCTCAGCGCACCCGACGGAACTCCCGTACCCGCCGAGCGAGTTCTGCGCGGGCTGCTGAAAGCACTCGAACTGCCCGCCCCGCCCGGTGAGGAAGCCGACGACCTCGCCGAGCGGCTCCGCGAAGGTCTCGCCGTGCGCCGCGCCGTGCTGCTGCTCGACGACGCGGGCGGCGCCGAGCAGGTCGACCCCCTGCTGCCCGACACCCCGGACTGCCTCGTCGTCGCCGTCGCCGAGGGCCCGCTGACCGGCATCCCGGACGTACGCCCCTGCACGCTCGGCGGCCTCGACACCAAGGCCGCGCTCGAACTGCTCACGCGGCACACCGGCTCGGTCCGCGTCACCTGCGACCCGCGCTCGGCGGAGTCCCTGGTGGAGCTGTGCGGCGCCGAACCCGCCGCCCTGGAGATCGCCGGCGGCTGGCTCGCCGCGCGCCCCAAGGAGTCCGTCGCCGACCTGTCGAAGCAGTTGCACGCCCTCGAACCCGACGGCACGGCCCTCGCCCGCGTCTTCCGCTTCAGTTACGAGGCGCTGCCCGGACCCGCCGCCCGGATACTGCGCTACCTGTGCCTCGCCCCCGAGGGATACGTCGACCCGCACACCGCCTCCGCCCTCGCCGGCTGCTCCGTCGCCGCGGCCCACAGCACCTTGGAGGCCTTCGTCACGCTCGGCCTGGTCCGGGCGGTGGACTCCGAGCTGCCGCAGTACGAGGTGCCGGGCTGCCTCGCCCCGTTCCTGCGCGGCCTCACCGAGACGGTCGACCGGCCGGGCGAGGTGCAGCTGGCCCGCGCCCGGATGCTGGAGCGGACCGTCCGGCTGCTCACCTCCTGCCGCGCCGTCACCGAACCGTACGACTCCCCGGCCCGCAAGAAGCTCGCCGGGCTGCCGAGCGCGCTGCGCTTCGCCGATCAGGGGGCGGCCGCCGAGTGGCTGCGCGTGCGGCAGCCCGCGCTGCTCGCCGCGGCCCGACTGGCCGTGGGCGACGGCGAGTTGGACACCCTCGCGCGGCGCCTCATGGCCGCGCTCGTCCGGGCGATCGTGGCGCACAAGGGCACCGAGGAGGCCGCGCCCGAGCTGTACGGCATCCACCGGCTCGTGCTCGACGTCGCCGAGCGCCGGAACCTGCCGAGGGAGAAGGCCGCCGCCCTCCTCAACCTCGCCGACCTCGACGCCAGGACCGGACGCACCCGGGAGGCCCTCGTCCGCTACCGGGCCGCGCTCGACGCGGGCCGCGCCGCGCAGGACCCGTACGCGACCGGCCGGGCGATGGAATCCGTAGGCGGCGCCCACCAGGAGCTGGGGGACTGGCAGCGGGCCGCCGACTGGTACGGCAGGGCCCTCGCGCAGCGCCTCACGCGGGGCGAGCGGGCCGACGCCGCGCGTCTGCACGGACGGATCGCGGGCGTCCAGACGTATGCGGGCCGCTACGGCGACGCGCTGCGCAGCTGGCGCTCGGCCGTCGCCGGGTACCGCAAGGAGGGCGACGTGCAGGCGCAGGCGCGGGCGCTGAGCGAGCTGGCCCGGGTCCTGGAGTACGCGGGCCGCCCGGAGGAGTCGCTGCACACCTGCCAGGAGGCGGTCGAGTGGGCGCGCCAGGCGCGCGACGTCCGGTTGCAGGCCGCGCTCCAGCTGCGCCTCGCCGACACCCTCGAACGGCTCGGCGACCCCACCGCCGCCAAGCTGCACCGGGGGGCGGCCGAGCGCATGCTGGGAGAGGAGCTGGCGGGTTCGGAGGGAGCGGAAGCAAAACCTTCGGAACAGGCTGCTAACACCTGCGAAATCCGTAGCGCATCCGCAGAAGATTGATGCATCGAAAGGCTAGACAGCTCAATAACCTTCATTAGACTGGCTCTGCCGCGGTGATCCGTGGCATCTCCCGGTGCGTCCTGCGCTGTGCCGGTATGTAGTGCATTGCCCGTTTAATCCCTGAGCCAAGGACCGTGATCGACGATGAAGGTCGGCATCCCCCGCGAGGTCAAGAACAACGAGTTCCGGGTGGCCATCACCCCGGCCGGCGTCCATGAGCTGGTACGCCACGGCCACCAGGTCTTCGTCGAGCAGAACGCCGGCGTCGGCTCCTCGATCACGGACGCCGAGTACGTCTCGGCGGGCGCGCGGATCCTCGGCACCGCCGACGAGGTCTGGGCCACGGCGGACCTGCTGCTCAAGGTCAAGGAGCCGATCGCGGAGGAGTACCACCGCCTCCGCAAGGACCAGACGCTCTTCACGTACCTGCACCTGGCCGCGTCCAAGGAGTGCACCGACGCGCTCCTGGAGTCGGGCACGACCGCGATCGCGTACGAGACCGTCGAGACCGCGAACCGGCAGCTGCCGCTGCTCGCCCCGATGTCCGAGGTCGCGGGCCGCCTGGCCCCGCAGGTCGGTGCCTACCACCTGCTGGCCGCCAACGGCGGCCGCGGTGTGCTGCCGGGCGGCGTCCCGGGCGTGCACGCGGGCAAGGCCGTCGTCATCGGCGGTGGCGTCTCCGGCTGGAACGCCGCGACGATCGCCATCGGCATGGGCTTCCACGTGACCCTGCTCGACAAGGACATCAACAAGCTCAAGGAAGCCGACAAGGTCTTCGGTACGAAGATCCAGACGGTCGTCTCCAACTCCTTCGAGCTGGAGAAGGCCTGCCTCGACGCCGACCTCGTCATCGGCGCCGTCCTCATCCCGGGCGCCAAGGCCCCGAAGCTCGTCACCAACGAGCTCGTCTCGCGCATGAAGCCGGGAAGTGTCCTTGTCGACATCGCGATCGACCAGGGCGGCTGCTTCGAGGACTCGCACCCGACCACGCACGCCGAGCCGACCTTCAAGGTGCACAACTCGGTCTTCTACTGCGTCGCCAACATGCCCGGCGCGGTGCCCAACACCTCGACGTACGCGCTGACCAACGCCACGATGCCGTACATCGTCGAGCTGGCGAACCGCGGCTGGGTCGAGGCCCTGCGCCGCGATCCGGCCCTCGCCCTGGGTCTCAACACCCATGACGGCAAGGTCGTTTACAAGGAGGTCGCCGAGGCGCACGGCCTGGAGCACCTCGAACTGGAGAGCCTCCTCGGCTGACACGCCACGCGGGCGACGTCAACAAAAGTCGTCAATCTCACGCCTACGGCCGGACCTTGCGAGGGGTCCGGCCGTAGGCGTAAGGGATCCGGACGGGTCCGGACATGGTCAACTCGCCGTGAACGTAACCCTTTACCCGATTCGCGCGGCGACGAAATGCACCGAAGAGCCGTCGTACGCCCTTGACATGAGGGTGTTTCGTTACCGACACATCGTGCCCGGTCCGGCGGATTGTGTTGCTGCGGAGTGGTGACACGCCATAGAGTCGCCAACCGTCGGCATGGTGCCACGCTGACCTATCGATAAATGTTCCTGGTCATATCCAAGGAGGTAAGACGACTTGTGAATGAGTCGACATTTACTCCCGGAGGTGGCCAGCCAGGCGGACAGGTTCCCGCGGGGCTTCAGGCTGTCGGCTCCGTCGCTGTGCGTACGTTCGCTGCCCAGCAGCAGAGCAGTTATCAGGGCATCCCCCAGCAGACGCCGACGCAGACAGCACACCAGAGCATGGATGGCCATCACGTGAACGCCATGGCCGGCGACCGAAGTGGCGACACACAGAGCCACTTCGCCGACTACGACGAACTGCCCGAGGGGCACTTCTACGACCCCGACGCCGAATACGAGCCCGACCCCGAGTACGCGGCCACGCTCGCCCCCGACGCTGCCCGCCAGCGCCGCGAGCGCGTCGGTCCCACCGGGCGTCCGTTGCCGTACTTCCCGATTCCAGGACCGCTGACCGATCACGGCCCGGCGAAGATCATCGCGATGTGCAACCAGAAGGGCGGCGTCGGCAAGACCACGTCGACCATCAACCTGGGTGCCGCGCTCGCCGAGTACGGACGCCGTGTCCTGCTCGTCGACTTCGACCCGCAGGGCGCGCTCTCGGTGGGCCTGGGTGTGAACCCGATGGAGCTCGACCTCACGGTCTACAACCTGCTCATGGAGCGGGGGATGGCCGCGGACGAGGTCCTGCTGAAGACCGCGGTTCCGAACATGGACCTGCTCCCCAGCAATATCGACTTGTCAGCTGCCGAGGTGCAGTTGGTCAGCGAGGTGGCGCGCGAGTCCACGCTCCAGCGGGCGCTCAAGCCGCTGATGGCCGACTACGACTACATCGTGATCGACTGTCAGCCGTCCCTGGGGCTGCTGACCGTCAACGCGCTCACCGCCGCGCACAAGGTCATCGTTCCGCTGGAGTGCGAGTTCTTCGCGCTGCGTGGTGTGGCCCTGCTGACCGAGACGATCGAGAAGGTCCAGGAGCGGCTCAACCCGGAGCTGGAGCTCGACGGGATCCTCGCCACGATGTACGACTCGCGGACCGTGCACAGCCGTGAGGTGCTCGCGCGGGTGGTCGAGGCGTTCGACAACAACGTCTACCACACGGTGATCGGCCGGACCGTGCGCTTCCCGGAGACCACGGTCGCCGGTGAACCGATCACCACGTACGCGTCCAACTCCGTCGGTGCCGCCGCCTACCGCCAGCTCGCCAGGGAGGTGCTCGCCCGGTGTCACGCCGAGTGAGTCTGCCGGGGGCCGACGAACTGTTCCGTACGACCGGTGGCATGGCACTTCAGGCGTCCTCGCCGAGACGTTCGGCGAACGGTGAGGCGGCTCGTGTTCCTGGGCCCGCCGGCGAGAGCGACGAGGCCGCGGCCGCGTCGGGCGGTGCGGCCCAGGAGGGCGACGCGGAGGCGGCTCCGGCCTCTTCCGGTTCCGGTGAGCACTCCGCCGCGGAGGCCGAGTCCGAGGCCGGTTCGCGGAGCCGGGCCGGTGGCGCCGACGGCGCGGAGAAGGCGGCTCGGCGGGGTTCCGGTGGGGCGCAGGAAGGTTCCGGTGGATCCTCCTCCTCCGGTGGGGGGCGCGGTTCCGGTGCCGCTCCGGCGCGGAAGCGGTCGTCGTCGTCCCGTGCGGCGAACCGGCGGCCCAGTGGGCGTGAGCGGCACGACGAGAAGATCACGGTGTACGTCTCCGCCGAGGAGCTCATGGACCTCGAGCACGCGCGGCTCGTGCTGCGCGGTGAGCACGGGCTCGCGGTCGACCGGGGGCGGATCGTGCGTGAGGCGGTGGCCGTGGTGCTGGCCGACCTCGAGTCCCGGGGGGACGCGAGCATTCTTGTGCGTCGGCTGCGGGGGCGCTAGCCGCTGGGCGGGTAGCGTCCTGGGTTGATGTCCGTGAACGAATCCTCTGGTACGCCGCCGTCTGCGTCTGCGTCTGCGTCTGCGTCGGCTGGTCGTCGGCGTGCGCTGGGGCGTGGTGGGCTCTCGGGGCCTGAGCCTGAGCCTGAGCCGGTGTTTCCCGCTGAGCCGGGGGCGGCGCCCTCCGTGTCCGAGACCGGCACCGGGGGCCGCCTTGCCCACCCTGCCGCCCTTGGCGGCAGATTGCCCAAGGCGGGGCCGGGGTCGGCCGTTGAGGGTGGGGAGCCGGGGTTTGGCGGCGGGGTGCCCGAGGCGGGGGCGGAGTCGGCCGCCGGGGGTGGGGAGCCGGGGTCTGGTGGCAGTTTGCCCAAGGCGGGGTCGGGGTCGGCCGTTGAGGGTGGGGAGGCGGGGGACGGTGGTGGGGAGCGGGGGTTCAGGGTTCGGTTGGAGAACTTTGAGGGGCCGTTCGATCTGTTGTTGCAGTTGATCTCGAAGCACAAGCTCGATGTCACCGAGGTCGCGCTGTCCAAGGTCACCGATGAGTTCATGGCGCACATCCGGGCCATGGGGGCCGACTGGGACCTGGATCAGACGACCGAGTTCCTCGTGGTCGCCGCGACCCTGCTCGATCTGAAGGCCGCCCGGCTGCTGCCCGCCGCCGAGGTGGAGGACGAGGCCGATCTGGCGCTGCTGGAGGCGCGCGACCTGCTGTTCGCGCGGCTGTTGCAGTACCGCGCGTACAAGCACATCGCCGACATCTTCAGCGGGCGGCTGGAGGACGAGGCGCGGCGGTATCCGCGGACCGTGGGGCTCGAACCGCACCACGCCGAGCTGCTGCCCGACGTCGTGATCAACATCGGGGCGGAAGGATTCGCCAGGCTCGCCGTGAAGGCGATGCAGCCCAAGCCGAAGCCGCAGGTGTACGTCGAGCACATCCACGCGCCGCTGGTGAGCGTGCAGGAGCAGGCGCAGTACGTCGTGGCCCGGCTGAAGGAGGTCGGCGAGGCCCCGTTCCGGGAGCTCGTCGCCGATACCGACGACACGCTCACCGTCGTCGCCCGGTTCCTCGCGCTGCTGGAGCTGTACCGGGAGAAGGCCGTGGGCCTGGAGCAGGACACCCCGCTGGGGGAGCTGCTCGTGCGGTGGACCGGTGGGGACGGGGACGCCGAGCCCGTCGTCACGGACGAGTTCGACCGGGCGCCCGACGTGCCCGAGCGGAAGGAGGCCGCCACGTGAGCGTGGACGTACAGGAGGAACCCGGGGGAGTGGCCGGGCTGGAGCTCAAGCCCGCCCTCGAAGCCGTGCTCATGGTCGTCGACGAGCCCGCCACCGAGGAGCATCTCGCCAAGATCCTTCAGCGGCCCAGGCGGGCCGTCGCGGACGCGCTGCGCGAGCTCGTCGTCGAGTACCGGACGCAGGGGCGCGGTTTCGAGCTGCGGCTCGTCGCCGGTGGCTGGCGGTTCTACACGCGGCCGGAGTACGCCGCCGCCGTCGAGGGCTTCGTGCTCGACGGGCAGGTGGCGCGGCTCACCCAGGCGGCCCTGGAGACCCTCGCGGTCGTCGCGTACCGCCAGCCGGTCAGCCGTTCCCGGGTCTCCGCCGTGCGCGGAGTGAACTGTGACGGGGTCATGAGGACCCTGTTGCAGCGGGGGCTGGTGGAGGAGGCGGGCGCGGAACCCGAAACAGGTGCGATCCTGTACAGGACGACGAACTACTTCCTGGAGCGGATGGGCCTGCGGGGCCTGGACGAGCTGCCGGAACTCGCGCCCTTCCTCCCCGAGGCGGACGCGATCGAGGCGGACACGCTCGAGGGGGTTCCGTCGTTCGATCCCGACGCGTCCGACGCGCCGGGTTCCGAGCACACCGAGCACACAGCCGACTAACGGAAATTTGATGCGAAGCAGCAGCGGCAGGAACAGCAGCGGAAACAACGGCGGGAGCCGTGGTGGCAACAGCGGCGGCCGCGGCGGGAAGAGCGCGGGCCGCGGTAACTACCGCGGCGCGGGCAACAACCGCGACGACAAGCAGGGCAGCGGCCGTCCGAAGAAGCCGCGTCCCGAGGAGCGGCTCTACGACGTGGGCCCGAACGCCTCGAAGGAGGGCCCGAAGTCGGGTCGCGGCGCCTCGGCGCGCGGCGGCGCCAAGGGCGGCCCCAAGCGCGGCCAGCAGGGCCAGGGGCAGGGCCGGAGCCGTACGGCTCCGGCGCGCTCGCGCGAGTACGAGACGCGCGCCGAGGAGCGCAACCGCGAGCGGTACGCGGGAAAGAAGGACGTCAAGCTCCCGAAGACGTTCCCCGGTGCCGAGCAGGACGGCGAGCGGCTCCAGAAGGTGCTGGCCCGCGCCGGTTACGGCTCGCGGCGTGCCTGCGAGGAGCTGGTCGACGAGGCCCGCGTCGAGGTCAACGGCGAGATCGTCGTCGAGCAGGGCCTGCGCGTCGACCCGGAGAAGGACGAGATCAAGGTCGACGGTCTGACCGTGGCCACGCAGTCGTACCAGTTCTTCTCGCTCAACAAGCCGGTCGGTGTCGTCTCCACGATGGAGGACAACGAGGGCCGGCAGTGCCTGGGCGACTACGTGCAGAACCGTGAGACGCGCCTCTTCCACGTGGGGCGGCTCGACACGGAGACCGAGGGCGTCATCCTGCTCACCAACCACGGTGAGCTGGCCCACCGCCTCACGCACCCGAAGTACGGCGTGAAGAAGGTCTACCTCGCGCACCTGGTCGGGCCGATCCCGCGCGACCTGGGCAAGCGGCTCAAGGACGGCATCCAGCTGGAGGACGGGTACGCGCGCGCGGACCACTTCCGCATCGTCGAGCAGACCGGCAAGAACTACCTGGTCGAGGTCACCCTCCACGAGGGCCGCAAGCACATCGTGCGGCGGATGCTCGCCGAGGCCGGGTTCCCGGTCGACAAGCTGGTGCGGGTCGCCTTCGGCCCGATCACGCTCGGCGACCAGAAGTCGGGCTGGCTGCGGCGCCTGTCCAACACCGAGGTCGGCATGCTGATGCAGGAGGTCGACCTGTAGGTCGCACCCGCACGGGTCTTGTCCACGGCAGCCCTCTCCCTTTAAGGTCAAGCAGACCAATAAAGGGAGGGGGCTTCCGCATGAGCTACGACAAGTACGCCTACGAACCGTTCGCCGTCACCGTCGACCTCGCCGTCTTCACGCTCCTGCACGGCAAGCTGCAGATCCTGCTCGTCGAGCGCGGGCACGATCCGTACGCGGGACGCTGGGCGCTGCCCGGCGGGTTCCTGGAGCCGCACGAGTCCGCCGAGACCGCCGCGCGGCGGGAGCTCGCCGAGGAGACCGGGCTCGCCGACGTCGAGGGGCTGCACCTGGAACAGCTGCGGACGTACAGCGAGCCGGGGCGCGATCCGCGCATGCGGGTGGTGTCCGTCGCGTTCGCCGCGCTCGTGCCCGACGCCCCGCAGGCGCAGGGCGGCGGGGACGCGGCGCGGGCCGACTGGCTGCCGTACGGGACGCAGGGGCCGCTCGCGTTCGATCACGACCGGATCCTCGCCAACGCGCACGACCGGATCGGCGGGAAGCTGGAGTACACCTGCCTCGCCACCGCGTTCTGTCCGCCCGAGTTCACGCTCGGCGAGCTGCGGCAGGTCTACGAGGTGGTGTGGGGGACCGACCTCGACCCGGCGAACTTCCGCCGCAAGGTGCTTGCGACGCCCGGCTTCGTCGCCCAGATCCCCGGCGCGTCCCGGCTCACCGGCGGGCGCGGCAAGCCCGCCGCGCTCTACCGGGCGGGCGGCGCCACGTCCCTGCACCCGCCGCTGCTGCGCCCCGCGCACGAACCCTCGGAAGGATCCCGCCCATGAACCGCAGCCCGGCCACCGGATCGCTGCTCGGCCTCGCCCTCGGGGACGCGCTCGGCTACCCGACCGAGTTCAGCGACGTACCGGCGATCCTCGCCCAGCAGGGGCCCTGGCGGGAGATGCAGCTGTCCGGCCACCCCGTCGCGTACATCACCGACGACACCCAGATGGCGCTCGCCGTCGCGCGGGCGCTGCGCGCGAGCGGGCCGCCCGCGCCGAAGGGCTTCGAGGGGCCGCTGCGCGCGGCGTTCGTCGCCTGGTACCGGTCGCCGGAGAACAACCGGGCGCCCGGCAACACCTGCCTGCGCGCCTGCGCACTCCTGGAGACCGGGAGCCGGTCCTGGCAGGAGGCCAGCCAGATCCACTCCAAGGGCTGCGGCGCCAACATGCGCGTCACCCCGCTCGGACTCGCGCCCGGCCTGAGCGACGAACAGCGGGCGGGCGCCGCCCAGTTGCAGGCCGGGCTCACCCACGGCCACCCGACGGGCCTCGCCGCCGCCGACCTCACCGCGCACGCCGTCCGCCTCCTCGCCGCGGGCGCCGACCCGACGGGCCTGGTCGGCCGCCTGCGTTCGTACGCCTACGACAACCGCGAGACGTACCACGAGGCGTGGCTCGGCGACCTGTGGCGGCGCGGCGACGAACCGACCCCGCAAGCGTTCATCGCGCGCGGCTGGGACGAGTGCCTGGGCGCGCTCGACCGGCTGCGGGACGCGCTGCGGGAGCCGTCCCCCGAGACCGACCCCTGCCTGGCCACCGGAGCCGGGTGGATCGCCGAGGAGGCGCTCGCCACGGCGCTGCTGTGCTTCCTGCTCTTCGTCGACGAGCCGGTCCTCGCGCTGCGCCGCGCCGCCTGCACCTCCGGCGACTCGGACTCGATCGCCGCCCTGGCGGGCGCCTTCGCGGGCGCCCACCTCGGCGCCGACGCCTGGCCGAAGGAGTGGGTCGAGCGGATCGAGCACCGCGACGAGCTGCTGGAGTTCGGCGCGCGGTGGGACGCGCCGGTCAGGGGCTGAGCGCGGCGGAGGCGCGGCGCGTGCGGACCAGGAAGTCCTCCACGCGGGCGCGGTCCGGCTCCGCGGGCAGCGGGGTCCGGGCCGCCGCCTCCTCCGCCTCGGCCGCCAGGCGGGCCATCCGGCGGTCCACCTCCGGCCACGGCACCTCGCCGCGCTTGACCGCGAGCAGCGGTTCGCGGTCCGGGCCGACGTCGACGGTCAGCCGGCCCGTGCGCAGCAGGTCACGGCAGGAGGCCAGCAGGCGCAGCAGGTGCATCGCGTGCTTCCAGCGCGGGGCGCCGTGCGTCCGGACGTCCGCCTCCAGCTTCCTGCGCTGGCTCTCGGCGTACCGGCCGAAGGTGTCGTACGCCTGACGGGACAGGAACGCCTCGCGCAGGGCGATCAGTTCGCGGCCCGTGTCGGTGACCTGCTCGACCAGCGGGGAGTGCAGGCACTCCAGGATGTTGGGGTTGGCCCGCAGCGCCAGGGCGCAGAAGCGCTCCAGCTCCCACGAGAACTGCTCCTCGGCCGGTCCCTCGACGTGCGTCGGCGGCTTCTCGAAGCGCCAGAACAGCGGCGTGGGCGCCAGGTAGACGCCCCGGCGGTCCGTGTCGCTCGCGTCCGTGGCCAGTCCGAAGGCGCGCGAGCCCACGACGCAGGAGTAGACGGTGTGGTCGCGCACCAGGTGTTCCCCGTGGTTCATGGGGTGAGGGTAGGCGGCGGCCTCAGGCCAGCGTGATCGAATTTCCGGTGACCTCGATCCGCCGGGCCTCCAGCGGGCTCGGGGCCGGGCCGCCCGCCACCGAGGCGTCGGCGACCTTGAACTTCGAGCCGTGGCAGGGGCAGTTGATGGTGCCGCCCGACACGTCCTTGACCGTGCAGCCCTGGTGCGTGCACACCGCGGAGAACGCCTTGAAGTCGCCCTTGGCCGGCTGCGTCACCACGACCTTGTCGTCCGGGAAGACCTTGCCGCCGCCGACCGGGATGTCGGAGGTCTTCGCCAACGCGTCGGCGGCGGGCGGCTGTTCGGACTTCTGCCCGGGGCTCGCGGGGGACTTCGCGGATTTGGAGGGCGCCGGGGCCTCGGACGTGGCGTCGCCCCCGCCGCCCTCGTTCTCGTCCCCGTACTTGCTGCAACCCACCGCCAGGGCCGCCGTGCCCGCGACGAGCACGCTCCTGCGGGATGCCGTACGCCTCATGTCGTCACTCCCACGGTGCGGAAGAACCACAGTGCCGACGTCAACCACAGCAGCGTGAGGACCGCGAACGCAAGACCGCCCACCACCGGCAGCAGCCAGCCCGGCAGCCGTTCCACCCGCAGCAGCAGCATCTTGGCGCTGAACGCCCCGAAGAAGAAGCAGCCCAGGAACGAGTGCCACATGACCCGGCTGGAGTAGGACTGGTACCCGAGCGCGTAGAGGCAGTGCACGGCCACCGGCACCGCCAGCAGGAACGCGATCCGGCCCGACCAGCGGTGCAGCGCGGCCGACCACGAGGGGCCGGGCAGCTTCCCGTACAGCATGAGGGCCGAGACGATCTGGACCAGCGCGAAGGTGAAGGCCGCCGTCGCCAGCCAGGACTTCACCGCGCTCGTACTGGAGAAACCGGCGAGGTTGAACGCCGTGCCCGCCGGGTCGTGCACCCTGCCGTACGCGCCGAGCGCCACGGCCACCGCGGCCGCCACCAGCGCGGGCACCAGATAGCGGGCCGCGGACGGGCGGCGGTGGTCGGGGCTCGGGAAGTCCTGGGTGGCGGCGTTCGGGTCGACGGTCATCGAAAACCCTCTCAGCAGGTCACGCGGTCACGGAGTCACCGGGCGGGCCGTCAGCCGGTCGCCGTCGACCGTGACCTCGCCCGACTCCGGGTCGATGCTCGGAGCGGGGGACGGCTTGCCGTCGCGGCGCACGATGCCGACCTGGCGGCCGTCGGGCAGCACGATCCAGCCGCCGTCGATCTCGGCGCCGCGCACCTCGGTGGTCGACCGGTACAGACTCGACCCCTTGACCGCCTTCCTCGCCGTGAAGCCGTAGGGGCGGTCGTCGACCGTCGTGGTGCCGCGGATCCGGTCGCCGGTCAGCCTGCCGTCCAGCTTCGCGCCGTTCTTGCCGGTCAGCTTCATGGAGCCGTCGTCCTCGACGTTCCCCTTCATCCACGACTCCTTGGTGCGGCCGTCGCAGAAGTAGGCGATCGCCTTGTCGCCGCGCACGGAGACGGAGACCGCCGACGAGTCGTCGTCGGTGCGCCCCGCGTAGCTGGTCTTGGGCGGGCGGGCGGAGCGCGTGGGGCTCGCCTTCGAGGCCGGAGGACTCGCCTTCGACGGCGTCGCGGCGGGCGATTCGCCGACCGTCGCCGCCGGTGACTTCCCGTACGACGTGGTGCCCTCGCCCGTCGTCGCGTTGAGCGACAGCACGAACAGCCCCAGGGCCAGCCCGGCGAACAGTGTGAACAGTGGTCCCGAGCGCTTCATGGCCGGGCCTCCCCCCGAGGCGGCAGCGGTACCGCCTCCATGCAAGCAGCTCCGGCCGGGTGGCGACAGGGGGCGGTTCGGGTGACATTGAGGTGGTCCGGGTTTCCCGTAATGTCCCGAAAGGCGCGTGACCATGGCCGGTAACGATCTCGGCAGTCTGCTCGGCGGTCTCCTCGGCGGAGGCGGCCAGAGCGGCGGAGCCGGAGGCGGCAACATCCTCGGCTCGCTGCTCGGCGGCCTGCTGGGCGGTGGCGCGGCCGGCGGCACCGGTGGCGCCGGCAACGGATCCAACCCGCTGGGCGGCCTGCTGGAGATGATCACGAAGTCCGGCCTGGTGGACAAGGGCCAGCTCGACTCCTGGGTCGGCACCGGCGACAACCAGCCGCTCAGCGCCGAGCAGGTCAAGCAGGCCGTGCCCGACGAGACCCTCGACCGGGTCGCGGGGGAGGCGGGCGTCAGCCGCGACGAGGCGGCGGCGCAGGTCGCCAAGGAACTCCCGCAGGTCGTCGACAGGCTCACCCCCGAGGGCCAGGTGCCGTCGTCCGGCTCCCTGGAGGACCTCATCAAGCAGCAGAAGCTCTGACCCGAGGGCGTCGAGGGAGCGCGCGGTGTCCGTCTCGGCAGACGGGCGCCGCGCACCCGCGTCCGCCACCTTGATTACGCTGGCCTCCTATCCCATTGCACGTACATGGAAAAGGGGCAGTGACGTGGCGGTACGAGCGGTCCGGGGCGCCGTCCAACTCGACCGGGACGAGGCCGGGCACATGGACGAGCAGGTCAGCGAGCTGCTCACCGCCGTCCTGGAACGGAACGAGCTGACCGCCGACGACCTGATCTCCATCTGGTTCACAGCCACCCCCGACCTGCACTCGGACTTCCCGGCGGCCGCCGCCCGCAAGCTCGGCATCGTCGACGTCCCCCTGATCTGCGCGCAGGAGCTCGACATAGCGGGCGCCCTGCCCCGTGTCGTCCGGATCCTCGCCCACATCGAGACCGAGCGGACCAAGGCCGAGGTCGCGCACGTGTACCTCGGCGCCGCGGCCACCCTCCGCAAGGACATCGCCCAGTGAGAACCGCACTCGTCATCGGCACCGGCCTGATCGGCACCTCCGCCGCCCTGGCCCTGGCCTCCCGCGGCGTCGCCGTGCACCTCGCCGACCACGACCCGTCGCAGGCCCGCACCGCCGCCGCGCTCGGCGCCGGGACCGACGAGGCGCCCGAGGGCCCCGTCGACCTGTGCGTCGTCGCGGTGCCGCCGGCGCACGTCGCCGCGCAGCTCGCCGACGCGATGCGCCGGGGCCTCGCCCGCGCCTACATCGACGTCGCCAGCGTCAAGGGCGGCCCGCGCCGCGAGCTGGAGGAGCTGGGCCTCGACCTCGCCCCGTACATCGGCACGCACCCGATGTCCGGCCGCGAGCGCAGCGGCCCGCTCGCCGCCAGCGCCGACCTCTTCGAGGGGCGGCCGTGGGTGCTGACCCCGACCCGTGACACGGACACCGAGGTCCTGAACCTCGCCCTGGAGCTGGTCGCGCTGTGCCGGGCCGTCCCGGTCGTCATGGACGCCGACGCCCACGACCGGGCCGTCGCGCTCGTCTCCCACATGCCGCACCTGGTCTCCAGCATGGTCGCGGCCCGCCTGGAGAACGCCGACGAGGCCGCCGTACGCCTGTGCGGGCAGGGCATCCGCGACGTGACGCGGATCGCCGCCTCGGACCCGCGGATGTGGATCGACATCCTCTCCGCGAACCCGGGCCCCGTCGCCGACCTGCTCTCCGCCGTCGCGGGCGACCTGGAGGAGACGGTACGGGCGCTGCGCTCCCTCCAGTCCTCCGACGACGCCAAGCGCAGCGAGGGCGCGGACGGCGTCGAGACCATGCTGCGGCGCGGCAACGCGGGCCAGTCCCGCGTCCCCGGCAAGCACGGCGCGGCCCCGGCGGCGTACGAGATCGTGGCCGTCCTCATCTCCGACCAGCCGGGCGAGCTGGCCCGGATCTTCGCCGACGCGGGCGCGGCCGGCGTGAACATCGAGGACGTCCGCATCGAGCACGCGACCGGGCAGCAGGCCGGCTTCGTGCAGCTCATGGTGCAGCCCGCGCAGGCGCCCAAGCTGACCGCCGCGCTGCGCGAGCGCGGCTGGGCGATGCGCCAGTAACGGGGCCGGTGGAGGCACGTAAGAAGGGGTCTTCCGGAGCCAGTAACCTTGTACGGGGCGTTTCCGCGCCCCGTACCCATGCCCCCGTGCACTGAGAAAGGTGTCCGTCACCTATGGAAACCGCCGCGACCGCCGCCGCAGCAGTGATCGTCGCCATCGACGGACCCTCCGGCACGGGCAAGTCGAGCACCTCCAAGGCCGTCGCCGCGCAGCTCGGCCTCAGCTACCTGGACACCGGCGCCCAGTACCGCGCGATCACCTGGTGGATGGTGAACAACGGCATCGACCTGGACGACCCGTCCGCGATCGCCGCCGTCGCCGGCAAGGCCGAGATCGTCTCCGGCACCGACCCGGCCGCCCCCACCATCACGGTGGACGGCACGGACGTGTCCGCCCCGATCCGCACCACCGAGGTCACCTCCAAGGTCAGCGCCGTCAGCGCCGTCCCCGAGGTCCGCGCCCGGATCACCGAACTCCAGCGCACCATCGCGCTCGGCGCGGAAAAGGGCATCGTCGTCGAGGGCCGCGACATCGGCACGACCGTGCTGCCCGACGCCGACCTCAAGATCTTCCTCACCGCCTCGCCCGAGGCCCGCGCCGCCCGCCGCTCCGGCGAGCTCAAGGGCTCCGACGTGAACGCCACGCGGGAGGCGCTCATCGCCCGCGACAAGGCCGACTCCAGCCGCAAGACGTCGCCGCTGGCCAAGGCCGACGACGCCGTCGAGGTCGACACCAGCGACCTCACGCTCCAGCAGGTCATCGAGTGCGTCGTCACCCTCGTCGAGGAGAAGCGGGACGCCAAGTGACCCCAGCGCCTTCCGAGCGGGGCGCCGAGGTCGGTCGGCGCATCGGCGTCGGCCTCATGTACGGGCTGTGGAAGCCGCGGGTCCTGGGATCCTGGCGGGTCCCGGCGACCGGCCCGGTGATCCTCGCCGTGAACCACTCGCACAACATCGACGGCCCCATGGTCATGGGCGTCGCCCCGCGGCCGACGCACTTCCTGATCAAGCAGGAGGCGTTCGTCGGACCGCTCGGCCCGTTCCTCGACCGGATCGGGCAGGTGAAGGTCGACCGCACCAGCGCGGACCGTACGGCCATCACGCGGGCGCTCGGCGTCCTTACCGACGGCGGCGTGCTCGGCATCTTCCCGGAGGGCACGCGGGGCGAGGGCGACTTCGCGTCGCTGCGGGCCGGACTCTCGTACTTCGCGGTGCGCAGCGGGGCGCCGATCGTCCCGGTCGCCGTGCTGGGAAGCACGGAGCGCTCCGGACGGTTGATAAAGAAGCTGCCCCCGCTCAGGAGCCGGGTCGACGTCGTCTTCGGCGATCCCTTCGAGGCGGGCGACGGCAGCGGACGGCGTACGCGCAAGGCGCTCGACGAGGCGACCGTGCGCATCCAGGAGCGGCTGACCGCCCACCTGGAAAACGCCAGGCGCCTGACCGGGCGCTGAGCGAGACTTTCAGTAGTGCACGTGACCTTCGCGGGTCCGCGCACCGATCACCACGAATGAACGACGAGGTACGGACTTCATGAACGACCAGATCCAGCCCGAGGGATCCCCGGAACACGAGCACGGGGAGCTCGGCGACGCGGAGTACGCGGAGTTCATGGAGCTCGCCGCGGAGGAGGGCTTCGACCTCGAGGACGTCGAGGGCGCGCTCGACGCCGCGGGCCACGGGCCGCTCCCGGTCCTCGCCGTCGTCGGCCGCCCGAACGTCGGCAAGTCGACGCTCGTGAACCGCATCATCGGCCGCCGCGAGGCCGTCGTCGAGGACAAGCCCGGCGTCACCCGCGACCGCGTCACCTATGAGGCCGAATGGGCCGGCCGCCGCTTCAAGGTCGTCGACACCGGCGGCTGGGAGCAGGACGTGCTCGGCATCGACGCGTCCGTGGCCGCGCAGGCCGAGTACGCGATCGAGGCCTCCGACGCCGTCGTCTTCGTCGTCGACGCCAAGGTCGGCGTCACCGACACCGACGAGGCCGTCGTGCGCCTGCTGCGCAAGGCGAACAAGCCGGTCGTGCTCTGCGCCAACAAGGTGGACGGCCCGAGCGGCGAGGCCGACGCCGCGTACCTGTGGTCCCTCGGCATCGGCGAGCCGCACCCGGTCTCCTCGCTGCACGGCCGCGGCACCGGCGACATGCTGGACGCCGTCCTGGAGGCGCTCCCGGAGGCCCCGCAGCAGAGCTTCGGCGGCGCCGGTGTCGGCGGCCCGCGCCGTATCGCCCTGATCGGCCGCCCGAACGTCGGCAAGTCCTCGCTCCTGAACAAGGTGGCCAACGAGGACCGCGTCGTCGTCAACGAGCTGGCGGGCACCACCCGCGACCCGGTCGACGAGCTGATCGAACTCGGCGGCGTCACCTGGAAGTTCGTCGACACGGCGGGCATCCGCAAGCGCGTCCACCTCCAGCAGGGCGCCGACTACTACGCCTCGCTGCGCACCGCCGCCGCCGTGGAGAAGGCGGAGGTCGCGGTCATCCTGATCGACGCCTCCGAGTCCATCTCCATCCAGGACCAGCGGATCGTGACGATGGCCGTCGAGGCGGGCCGCGCGATCGTCCTCGCGTTCAACAAGTGGGACACCCTCGACGAGGAGCGCCGCTACTACCTGGAGCGCGAGATCGAGACCGAGCTCGCGCAGGTCGCCTGGGCGCCGCGGGTCAACGTGTCGGCGCGCACCGGCCGCCACATGGAGAAGCTGGTCCCCGCGATCGAGACGGCCCTCGACGGCTGGGAGACCCGCGTCCCGACGGGCCGCCTCAACGCGTTCCTCGGTGAGCTCGTGGCCTCCCACCCGCACCCGGTGCGCGGCGGCAAGCAGCCCCGCATCCTCTTCGGCACCCAGGCGGCCTCCAAGCCGCCGCGCTTCGTGCTCTTCGCCTCCGGCTTCATCGAGCACGGCTACCGGCGCTTCGTGGAGCGCCGCCTGCGCGAGGAGTTCGGGTTCGAGGGGACGCCGATCCACATCTCGGTGCGCGTGCGCGAGAAGCGCGGCCGCAAGAAGTAGCCCCCCGCTGCACGAAGCAGTACCCCGCTGTACGCGAACGCCGCCGACGGAGAGATCCGTCGGCGGCGTTCGCGTACAGCGGGACGCGGGGTCAGTGCTCCCGGCGCGGTCCCGGGGGCAGGGCCGCCGGGAAGTGCCGCGCCGGGGTGTGCGGCTGGGGGTGGTACGGCTGCCAGCGGGGCGGGTGCTGCTGGTGGTGCGGAGTGTGGTGATGTGCGCCGTGGCCCGGGGTGAAGCCCCTGAACCCCAGGTCCTCCTCGCCGCTGCGGTCGCCGGGCAGGGCCCGGAAGGACCGGCGGTACTCCGCGTACAGCGCGTCGTAGATCGGGGTGGCCGACTGGCTGCCCCCGGCGTGACGGCCGTGGTGGCCGCCCGACTGGTCCTCCGCGGGACGCATCGATGGGATCGGACTCTGGTACGGCTGGTGCCGGGAGGCCGAGGCGGACGCAGGGGATGAGGTGGGGTCGTATGGGTGCACGTATGTGCCAACGAACCGGGCCCCCGACGGATGCGCCCTTGGCCTCCGCTTTCGCTGGCTGTCAGCGGTGTGACCGGCGCATTCGTGGGGGCCCGCGCGGTGCGGCGGGGCTCGCTCAGGTGCCGGCGAGCGGCATCGCGGCGCCCACCAGACGTCCGTTGGCCGCCGCCTTGTCGAGGGCCTGGCGGAGCAGGTCCTCGCGGGGCTGACGGCCGATCGAACCGGCGGTCGCGGCGAAGACGAACACGGTCTGCGTCTTGTTCGCCGCGGTCCGCCAGCCCTCCGTCACCAGCAGCGGCTGGTGCGCCTGCCACCAGGCGACCTGGGAGGGGGAGCCGCCGGGACCCGGCTGGAGGATCGCGTGCAGCTGGCCCATGGCGAGCAGCACCGACCAGCCGCTCAGCGGCGCGGGCGGCGCCTCAAGGTCGGAGAGCGGCAGGAAGCCCTGCTCGGTCAGGAGCGGCAGGAAGTCGTCCCCGCCGGTGGTGGTGCCGGGGCGGGCGATGGGCCCGGTGGGCTCGACGACGAGGGCGGGGTGCACCGTGTCACCGATCAGCACGAGGCCGCTGGTCACACCGAGCACGGCCTGCGAGGGCGCGGCCGGCTGCGCGTCGGCGCCACCGGCGCCCGCGACGGACTGCACGGCGCCCTGGAGCTGGTCCTCGGCGACCTGGACGACCTGCGAGGGCAGGCAGTTGGCGTGGGCGAAGGCGAGTACGGCGGTCTCGTCGCCGACGAAGAGGACGGTGCTGGTCCGCTCCTGCTGCGAATCACCCGGCGTGCGGCAGGAGGTGCAGTCGTAGCTGCCCGGGGCGTTGTCGCCGGCCAGCAGCCGGTCGGCTTCTTCGTCGCCGATCTCGGCGCGTACGTCGTTGCTGACGTCGAGCAAGCGCGGCACGGGGGCTCCTCAGGGATCTGTCGGGCCGATCGGGGCGATCGGTCGCGGTCATGCGGGGTGCCCATGGAGGGGCAATTGCTTATGAAGGGACAACGGACGATCTGTGTCCTCGGTCACGCCCGGATCGGAACGGAATCGCCTCATCCTGCGCACACCGTGAGCGACCGCCCGGAACGCGTCACTCCACGCCAACTTGTTGGTTTTCCAAGGAAGTTGGATCGGTGAAGTGGGTCACAGATCGTCAGGGCGACAGGTCGACAAATACTGAAATGCACGTATGTATCGGGTGGCCTGAAATCGTCGATACCTCGGGTAACGGCGAACTGGCCTGGCGGGACGGACCGTTGGTTGCCGCCGCCCCCGTGGCCTGCCTAGATTCCACCGCCGTCCGCAACGAGCAGTCCACGAGAGGGATTCTCATGTCCGCGCCGATTCGTACGGCACGCACGACAACGGCTCGCACGACAGCGGTCTTCACCGGGGTGGCCCTCGCCGTCCCGTTCGGTCTCCTCGCCCTCGCCGGCCCCGCACAGGCGGCGGACGGCGGCGTCTGGGACCGCATCGCACGCTGCGAGAGCGGCGGCAACTGGCACATCAACACCGGGAACGGCTACTACGGCGGGCTCCAGTTCTCGGCGGGCACCTGGCGCGCGTACGGCGGTGGCGCCTACGCGGCCACGGCCGACCGGGCGTCCAAGGCACAGCAGATCGCCGTCGCGACGAAGGTGCAGCGCGCGCAGGGGTGGGGCGCGTGGCCCACCTGCGCCGCGCGAGCAGGGGCGTACGGCAGTGCGCCGGGGGCGCCGAGTGTGCGGTCCGCGCCGAAGGCCGTACCCAAGGCGGCCCCGAAGGCCGCGCCCAAGTCGCTGAACAAGCAGCGCGGTTCGAGCCACACCGATCGCGGTGCCACCCGCGGCGGCGGCTACGTCGTCCGCGGCGGCGACACACTCGGCAGCATCGCCGCCGCCCACGGCACCAGCTGGCAGCGGCTGTACGCCGTGAACAAGGCGGTCGTCGGGGGCGACCCCGACCTGATCATGCCGGGCCAGCGGCTGCGGCTCGCCTGATCGCACGTGCGTCACGAGGCCCCGCCCGGTGCCGGTGCGCCGACCGGGTGGGGCCGCGGCGGGCGCGGGCGCGGCACGGCGGGCCGCGGCGCACCGGCTGCCTAGCGTCCGCGTATGCACCTGACCACCACGTACTCCACGACCCGGCGGGCGCGCGGCGCGCGCCGGTGGGTGACGGCCCTGCTGGGCGCGCTGCTCGTACTGACCGCGCTGCCCGCCGCGGCCGCCGCCCGGCCCTCCGGGCCGGGCGGTTCGTACGCGCCGTACGCGTGCGCGAAGAGCCAGTGGCCGTGGTCCTGCATCGCGCAGTGCGAGAGCGGCGGCGACTGGGACGAGAACACCGGCAACTCCTATTACGGCGGGCTCCAGTTCCGGCAGTCCACCTGGGTGGAGCACGGCGGTCTCCAGTACGCGCGGCGCGCCGACCTCGCCACCCGCGCCGAGCAGATCAAGGTCGCGGAGGAGGTGCTGCGCACCCAGGGCTGGAAGGCGTGGCCGCAGTGCTCGAAGCGGTACGGGCTGTCCGGGCGCGCCCATGTCGTGCAGCGCGGCGACACGCTCCACTCCATCGCGCGGCGCTTCCACGTCAAGGGTGGCTGGCAGGCCCTCTACAAGGCCAACCGGGACATCATCGGTCCGTACCCCGACCGGCTGAACGAGGGAACGATGCTGCGCCTCCCCGCTCCGCGCTGACCTCGCCCGCCTCGCCCCGGAACACGACCGTGCCGCGGTCGAGTCCGTACACCAGGACCGGGGACCCGGCCGACGTCCGGGCGAGGCCGGGCGGCAGGCGTTGTTCGGCGAGCACCACGCAGGCGTCGAGGGCCCGCAGGAGGGCGTAGGTGCGGGCCGCGACCGGTGGGGCCATGCCCTGGGCGGGTTCGTCGACGAGGACGACGCGCGCGGGGGCGAGCAGGGCGCGGGCGACGGCGAGCATCCGCTGTTCCCCGCCGGAGAGGGTGCCGGCGCGGCGGGGGAGGAGGGGGCGCAACTCGGGGTAGGCGTCGAGGGCGGGGGCCACGGCTCCGGCCGCCGCCAGGTGGAGGTTCTCGGCGACGGTGAGGTCGCCGAAGACGGCCTGCCGGTCGGGTACGAGGCGCAGGCCCGCGGCGGCGCGGGCGTGGGCGGTGCGGCGGGTGACGTCGAGGCCGTCCCACACCACGGTTCCCGCGGTGAGGCGGACGGTGCCGGCGAGGGCGCGCAGGGCGGTGGTGCGGCCGGAGCCGTTCGGGCCGAGGAGCACGGTGACGGCGCGGGCCGGGGCGGCGAGGGTGACGCCGTGGAGTGCTTCCAGGGGGCCGTAGTGGACGCGGGCGTCGCGGAGCTGGATGCCGGGGCTCATACGGGGTCCGGGGCGCGGTCGAGGATGGTGGCCGGGGCGCCCGAGTCGACGATGCGGCCCGCGGCCAGTACGTGGACGGTGTCCGCGAGTTCCGCCACCAGGTCCAGGTCGTGCTCCACCACGAGGACGGCCGTGCCGTCGGCGGCCAGCGCCCTCAACAGGCGGGCCAGCGAGGCGACTTCGCGGCGGTCGAGGCCGGCGGTCGGCTCGTCCAGCAGCAGGACGTGCGGGGCGCCCGCGAGGGCGCGGGCCAGTTCGACGCGGCGCAGCGTTCCCGTGGGCAGGCCCTCGGTCCGCTGCTCGCCGCGCAGGCCGAACAGGCGCAGTGCCCGTGCGGTGGCCGCCGGGTCCCGTACGCGGCCGTGCTCGGCGCCGACCCGGATGTTCTCGGCCACGGTCAACGACGGGAAGACGACGAGTTGCTGGAACGTCCGCGCGATCCCCAGCCGGGTTCGGGCGTGGGCCGGGGCGCGCGTCACGTCCCGCTCCCCGAACCGGACCCGGCCCGCGTCGGGGCGCAGGGTCCCGGCGAGGCAGTGGAAAAGGGTGCTCTTGCCGGCGCCGTTGGGGCCCACGACGGCGGTGACGCTGCCGCTGGGGAGGTGGATGCCGACGTCGTGGAGGACCGGGCGGGAGCCGTAGGTGACGGTGAGGCCGTCGGCGCGGAGGAGTGGGGGCCGGGGGGTGGGTTGCGCCGGGGGTGCGGTGCGGGCCGGTGGCGTCGTGCCCGGCGCGTACGCGGGTGGCCGCCCGGCGGCCGGGTCACCTCCCACCCTCCCGCCCTCTTCGAGGGCTTCGGCCCCACGTGGGTGGCCAGGGGTGGGCTCCCGATCGGAGGGTGCGGTCCCGCGTGGCGTATCGGGAGTGTGGGTGGGCTCTCGATCGGAGGGTGCGGTCCCGCGTGGGTGGTCAGGGGTGGGCTCCCGTCCGGAGGGTGCGGTCCCGCGTGGCGTATCGGGAGTGTGGGTGGGCTCCCGGTCGGAGGGTGCGGTCCCACGGGGGTGGTCAAGGGCGGGCTCCCGACCGGAGGGTGCGGTCCCGCGTGGCGTATCGGGAGTGTGGGTGGGCTCCCGTCCGGAGGGTGCGGTCCCGCGTGGGTGGCCAAGGGTGGGCTCCCGTCCGGAGGGTGCGGTCCCGCGTGGGTGGTCAGGGGTGGGCCCCCGTCCGGAGGGCGCGGTCCCGCGTGGGTGGCCAGGGGTGGGCTCCCGGTCGGGAAGCGCGGTCCCGCCTGGCCTCGGCCCGTTCGGCGTCCCCCGCTCCGGCCCCTGGTCCCGCGCCGGCCTCCGCCCTTGCCCCAACGCCTCCCTCACCCCACCCCCCAACACCGTCAGGCGCCCCCGGCCCCATACCCGGCCCCCCAGCTCCCGCCCCACCAGCACCGCCAGGACTCCCACCACGACCGCCGCCACTCCGCCGCGGGTGCCCGCGTCCAGGCCGACCAGGAGGGCGGCGCCGAGGAGGGCGCCGAAGGGGTTGGTGGGGCCGAGGACGAGGATGGCGGCGAACCAGAGGAGGCCGCGGACCGGGTCGTAGGCGGACGGGTTGAAGGAGCGCAGGCCGAGGGTGAGCAGGCCGCCGCCGAGCGCCGCGAGCCCCGCGCCCGCCACGAACACCGCCACCTTCAACCCCGGCACCCCGACCCCCGCCGCCGAGGCCCCCGCCTCGTGGTCCCGCACCGCCGTCAGGGCCCGGCCGATCCGGCCCCGGCGGGCCGCCGCCGTCAAGGCCAACGCTCCGGCGAGGAGAGCGAGTTCGAGGAGGTAGAAGGCGCGGTCCCCGTCGAGTCCTGACGGCCGCTCGGGCGTCAGGCCGGATGCCGCGAACGGCTGCGCGAACACGAAGCGGCTCACCCCGACACCCACCGCGAACGTGGCCAGCGCCAGTGCCAGCCCCTGGCGGCGGATCGCCGGCGCCGCCGTCAGCAGGCCGAGCGGCGCCACCAGTACGACGGCCACGAAGAGGGCCACCAGGCCCGGCAGTGCGGGTGAACCGGGGAACCGGCCCGTCGCCAGCAGCGCCGTGAACAGGGCGCCGAGACCGGCGAACGCCCCCTGTCCGAGCGCCAGTTGACCCGCGCGTCCCGTCACCAGCACCAGGGACAGCAGGATCAGGGCGAGTGCCGGGACCTGCACCGACGTCTGAAGGTCCGAACCCGCGAACCCGAGCGGCAGCAGGAACAGCACCCCCGCCACCAGCCACGCGCCCCTCGACGCACCCGGCGCGGCCCCGGCCCGCCGCGTCGGCGGCCGCGGTCCCGCCCCGGCCCTCCCGCCCACCCCAGGCAGCGCCAGCGCCGCCACCAGCAGCGCCACCACGAACAGGTTCGCCCCCACCGCCTGGAGGAGGGGTTCGCGCCACCCCGCCGGGTGCAGACGCGTCAACTGGCTCTGCGCGACGCCGATCGCCAGCGCCGCCACCACCGCGACCCCGAGCCGCCGCATGCCCGCCGCGACCGCCACCGCCACGACCTCCATCACCAGCAACGGCAGACCGTACGGGTCCAGGCGGACGTAGGGGGCGAGCAGCACCCCCGTGAGGCCCGCCGTGAACGTGCCGAACGCCCAGCCCGCCGCCGCCACCCGGTCCGCGTCGATCCCGCCGAGCACGGCCAGCGGCCGGTTGTCGACGACCGCCCGCAGCCGGCCGCCGAACCGGGTCCAGCGCGTCACCGCCCACACCCCGGCCCCGATCGCGCACGCCACCGCGAGCTGTCCCCACGGCTCCCCGGCGATCAGCGTGGGCGCGTCCTCCAGCGCCCCGGTGCCCCACAGCAGCGCCGCCGCCCCCACGAGGAGGACGAAGACGCCGATCGAGGCCACGAGCGTGCGCGCCGGATCGTCACCCGCCAGCGCCAGTGGCCTGAACACGCCGCGCTCCAGGGCGAGTCCGAGCGCCGGGGCCACCACCAGCAGCACCAGTGCCGCCGCCGGCCACAGCGGCACGTCCCACACCACCACCAACTGCCGCAGCAGATAGGCACAGAGCATCGCGACCGCCCCGTGCGCGAAGTTGAGGACGCCCGTCGCCCGGTAGGTGACGATCAGGCCGATCCCGGTGAGCGCCGCCGCCGCGCCCACGGACAGCCCGGCCAGCGTGAGGTCGTACGTCAAGGAGGCCACCGACCGCGTCCTCCCTCAACTGCCGTCGGGCGGTTCGCAGATGGGGCAGGGGCCGAGACCCGCCTCCGCGATGGCGCCCGCGTCGGCCGGCACCGCCTGCGGCTTGCCCTCCACCAGGGGGCAGTCGGCGCGGTGCCACAGCGTGCCGCCCGGCACCATGAGCAGGCTGCCGCTGGAGGCCAGCGGCGGCGCGGGGGCACCGGACGTGTCCTCGGCCCGCGGGTCCGCCGTGACCAGCAACTCGTACAGGCGCTCCACACGCGACGCCGCCAGCGTGCCGCGGCCGTACGTGAGGAGCACCGCGCCCGCGACGATCAGGGCCGCGCCCGGCACCGTGCAGCTGGCCAGGTAGGGGAGTTGGCGCTCGGCGAAGCGTTCGCCCGACACGCCGTACCAGCCGATCACGCACAGCGCCGCCCCGGTGGCGAGCGCGGCGAGACCCGCCCACAGGGCGGGGTGCACCGTACGTATTCGGGCAGTCCGCATCGCCGGCCCCCACTGGTGTGCGCGCGTGTCTGGCCTTGTCCGCCGATCGCTTGCACTATGCCTTCTGGAGACCGACTCGGAAAGCTCCGGGGGCAGTCGGCGGATCGGCCCGATCCCGTCGGCCCCGCCCCGGACCGACACCCGGTGGTGAGCCCGATGGTTCTCAGGAGCACGACGCGCGCGGTGCACGGGCGGGGCGCGGCGCTCGCCCTGGCCCTCACCCTGGTTCTCGGCCCGGCCCTGGTGGCCTGCGGCGACGACAGCGGCGGGGACGACAGCGCGCCGCCGACGCCCACGTCGCAGCCGCCGACCAGCAAGGAGCCGTCCTCGGCGCGGCCGAGCGGGAGCGGGCCCGCCGACCGGGCCGCCGCGGAGAAGGAGATCAAGGCCAACTGGAAGAAGTTCTTCGACCCGAAGGTGTCCATGGAGGACAAGGAGAAGGTCCTGGAGAACGGCGCCGAGATGCGCCCCGTCCTGAAGAGCTTCAGCGGCGACGAGCGCGGCGGCCAGGTGGAGGCCACCGTCACCGAGGTCGCGTTCAGCTCGGCGACCGAGGCCGACGTGACGTACGCCCTCGCGCTCAAGGGCGCGACGGTGCTGCCCGACGCCAAGGGGACCTCCGTCGAGCAGGACGGCACCTGGAAGGTGTCCGTCAAGACCCTGTGCGCGCTGGTGCAGTTGAGCGGCAATGAGTCGCCCGGTCCGGGCTGCTGAGGCACTCGCCGTGGGCCTGGCCCTGGTGGCCGTCGCCGGGTGCGGCTCGCGGCTGCCGGAGAGCGACTTCGAGGACCGCTCCGCGCCCGCGCCGCGCTCGGCCGAGCCGCTGCGGGTCGGCATCATCACCAGTGCCACCAGCCCCGTCGGCGGCGCCGCCTTCACCGACACCCGCGACGGCGCACAGGCGTACTTCCGGAACCTGAACGCGAAAGGCGGCATCAAGGGGCGCACGGTGGAAGTGCACCTGTGCGACGACGGGGGCAGCGGGGTCGGCAACAACACCTGCGTGCACAAGCTCGTCGACGAACGGAAGGTGACCGCCCTGGTCGCCACCACCTCACTCGACTACGCGGGCGCGCGACGCGTCTCCCGCGCGCGCGTGCCCGACATCGGCGGCCAGCCGATCGGCGCCGCCTACGACACGTATCCGCACCTGTACGGGATCTACGGCAGCCTCGCCCCGCGCGACGGGACACCGGGCTGGGACGGGAAGCTGTACGGCGGCACCGAGGTCTACCGCTACTTCAAGCGCGAGCACGGCGCCCGCACCGCCGCCGTCGTCTCCTACAACCAGGCGGCCTCCGCCGCGTACGCACGGCTGGTGACGCGCGGTCTGAAGGCCGAGGGCTACCGAGTGATCACGGAACAGCTGGACTTCGCGCTGCCCAACTTCCGTGCCGCGGCCGCCGATCTGAAGGACCGGAAGGCCGACCTCGTCTTCGACGCCATCGACGCGCACGGCAACGCCCGGCTCTGCCGCGCCATGGACGAGGTGGGCGCCCGCGTCACCGCGAAGGTCACGAACGTCCAGAACTGGTCCTCGGCCGTCCGCTCCGCCTACAAGGGCGCGCCCCGCTGCCGCGCCTCCCTGTGGGCCACCGGAGCCAGCCGCAACCACGCCGACACCGGGCACCCCGCCGTACGCGCCTTCCGCGCGGCGACCAAGGGGCTGAAGACGCACTCGCAGTGGCAGCTGGAGGGCTGGGCCGCCGCCATGTGGTTCACCGACGCGGCCCGCTCCTGCCGGACGGTCACGCGCGCGTGCGTCGACCGTTTCATGCAGCGCGACGTACGGTATTCGGCCGACGGGCTGCTGCTGCCGGTGACCTTCGAAGAGCAGGCCGAGCCGCCGAGAACACGGAGAACGTGTCTTTCGGTCGCGAGATGGACCGACGAAAAGGGCTGGGTCACGCAGGGCCGTGACATGAGGGACACCTGCTTCGACGTCCCGCAGCTCGCCTACCAGCCATGACATCACCATGACATCAGCCCTGACGGGCGATGCGGCGAAAAGGTTCCTGAAATCCCCTACCAATCGGGCAACTGTTCAGGAACAAGATGATGATGAGGAACAACCCTCGTACGGTCATCTCCGTCTAACCATCCGGTAGGCGGAGAAGACGGACTGTTCCGACGGATACGAGGACGCATGCAGATTTCTTTCCTGATTCACAATGCGTACGGGATCGGAGGGACGATCCGCACCACGTACAACCTCGCCAGCGCGCTTGCCGACCACCACGACGTCGAGGTTGTGTCCGTCTTCCGCCACCGTGACGAGCCGGTCCTCGCCCCGGACCCGCGCGTGCGCGTCCGTCACCTCGTGGACCTGCGCAAGGGCACCGCCGGGTACGAGGGCGACCACCCCGAGTTCGAGGCGGCCGCCGCGGTCTTCCCGCGCGCCGAGGGGCGCTACGAGCAGTACAGCGCCCTCACCGACCGCAGGATCGCCGAGCACCTCGGCTCGCTGGAGGCCGACGTCGTCGTCGGCACCCGCCCCGGACTCAACGTGCACCTCGCGCGCGACACCCGGCGCGGCGTGCTGCGCGTCGGCCAGGAGCACCTCACGCTCGCCACGCACTCCACCGCGCTCCGCCGCGACCTGCGCGCCGTGTACCCGCGCCTGGACGCGCTGACCACGACGACGGAGGCCGACGCGCACGCCTACCGCGACCGGCTGCGGCTGCCGGGCGTCCGCGTCGAGGCGATGCCGAACCCGGTGCCCTCGCCCGGTATCGAGCCCGCCGACGGCAGCGGCAAGTGGGTCGTCGCGGCCGGCCGGCTCACGCGCGTCAAGCGCTACGACCTGCTGGTGCGCGCCTTCGACCGGGTGCGCGCCGAGCGGCCGGACTGGCGGCTGCGGATCTACGGCGGCGGCAAGCAGAAGGACAGGCTGCGGGCGCTCATCGACGAGCTCGGCCTCTACAACCACGTGTACCTCATGGGCCCCGCCCACCCCATCGAACCGGAGTGGGCGAAAGGTTCCCTCGCCGCGGTGACCTCGACGTACGAGTCCTTCGGCATGACCATCGTCGAGGCCATGCGCTGCGGCCTGCCGGTGGTGTCCACCGACTGCCCGCACGGCCCCGGGGAGATCATCGACAACGGTGTCGACGGCCGGCTCGTCGAGGTCGGCAGCGTCGACGCCGTCTCCGGCGGCCTGCTCGAACTCATCAACAACGACGAGCTGCGCCAGGAGATGAGCGCCCGCGCGCTGCGCCACTCCGAGCGCTTCGACCCGGCGCGGATCGCCGAGCGCTACGAGGCGCTGTTCGGCTCGCTCGCCGGGCGCGGCGGCTCCCGGAGCCTGCTGCACCGGGCCCGCGGCTCGTTCCTCGGCGGCGCCTACGCGCTGCGCGACGCCCTCAGAACGCAACCGAAGGGACGCCCCGCATGACCGCCCCCACGGCCCCGCCCCCGCCGTGCCACGACCCCCAAGGCCACGACGACAGCGACAGGAGCGCCCTCATGCCGCCCCGAGCCGACTGCATCGCGGACTCCGCCGGAGGACTCTCCTTCGACGTCACCGACCACGGCTCCCCGGACCCGGCCCACCTGGTGCTCGTCGACCGGACCTCGGGGCAGACCGTGCGGCTGCCGCTGACGCCGACCGGCGAGGGCCGGCTGCGGGCGTCGCTGCCGATCAGCGTCTCCCTGCCGGAGGGCCGCTGGGACGCGTACGCGCAGGTCGCGGGGGACGAGCCGGTGCGGCTGGGGCCGGGCGTCAACGATCTGCGTTCGCTGGTGGACCGGGCCCCGAGCGGCTCGCGCGGCTACGTCGCCGTCCGCATCCCGTACGCCACCAAGCACGGCAACCTCACCGTGCGCAGCTGGCTGCGGGCGCCGCACGCGGAGGCCGGTGAACTGCTCATCGCCGACGGCGAGTTGACCGCGCACGGGCGGATCTACGGCACCGAGTTCACCGCGAAGGCGTACGCGGAGATCCGCGACCGCGCGCCGCACGGCCCGGTCCTGCGCGGCGAACTGACCCGGGACGGACCCCGGTTCACCCTCCGCATCGGCTACGACGAGCTGCGCGAGGGCCGCTGGGACCTGTGGCTGCGGCCCGCGGGGGACGACGGGCCGCAGGTGCGCCTGGCCCGGCTGCTCGACGACGTCGCCGACAAGAAGCCGATCTTCACGTACCCGGTCGTCCGGCTCGCCGTCGAGGGCCGCGGCGAACTCGTGGCGGAGCCGTACTACACGGGGTCCAACGACCTCTCGATCCAGGTGACGTCCGCCCAGCGGGCCGACGGGCCGGGCGCCTAGGATTTCTTGCGGGACACCCCCGGCATGTCCTCGAACGCGGCGAACTCCGGGTGGTGCAGGTCGAACGCCGGGGACTCGGAGCGGATCTTCGGCAGCGTCACGAAGTTGTGGCGGGGCGGCGGGCAGGCCGTCGCCCACTCCAGCGACCGCCCGTACCCCCACGGGTCGTCGACCTCGACCTTCTTGCCGTACTTGGCCGTCCTCCAGAGGTTGTAGAGGAACGGCAGGGTGGACAGGCCGAGCAGGAACGCGCCGATCGACGAGAGCGTGTTGAGCGCCGTGAAGCCGTCCGCCGCCAGATAGTCCGCGTACCGGCGCGGCATGCCCTCGGCGCCCAGCCAGTGCTGGACCAGGAACGTCGTGTGGAAGCCGATGAACAGCGTCCAGAAGTGGATCTTCCCGAGCCGCTCGTCGAGCAGCTTCCCCGTCAGCTTCGGCCACCAGAAGTAGAAGCCGGCGAAGGTCGCGAAGACGACCGTGCCGAACACCACGTAGTGGAAGTGGGCCACGACGAAGTACGAGTCCGTGACGTGGAAGTCCATCGGCGGGGAGGCCAGGATGACACCGGTCAGGCCGCCGAAGAGGAACGTGGTCAGGAAGCCGATCGACCACAGCATCGGTGTCTCGAAGGAGAGCGAGCCCTTCAGCATCGTGCCGCACCAGTTGAAGAACTTGACCCCGGTCGGCACCGCGATCAGGAACGTCATGAACGAGAAGAACGGCAGCAGCACCCCGCCCGTGGCGAACATGTGGTGCGCCCACACGATCACCGAGAGCCCCGTGATCGCCATCGTCGCGCCGACCAGCATCGTGTAGCCCCAGATCGGCTTGCGGCTGAAGACCGGCAGGATCTCGCTGACGATCCCGAAGAACGGCAGCGCGATGATGTAGACCTCCGGATGCCCGAAGAACCAGAAGAGGTGCTGCCACAGCAGCGCACCTCCGTACTGGGCCTCGAACACCATGGACCCGAACCGCCGGTCCGCCTCCAGGCACAGCAGCGCGGCCGCCAGCACCGGGAACGCCATCAGCACGAGGATCGACGTGAACAGCGTGTTCCACGTGAAGATCGGCATCCGGAACATCGTCATGCCGGGCGCCCGCATCCCGATGATCGTGGTCAGGAAGTTCACCGAGCCGAGGATCGTGCCGAACCCCGCGAGCGCGAGCCCCATGATCCACAGGTCGGCGCCGATACCGGGGGAGCGGGTCAGGCTGTTCAGCGGCGCGTACGCGAACCAGCCGAAGTCCGCGGCCCCGCCCGGCACGACGAGCGAGCCGAGCACGATCAGCCCGCCGAAGAGGAACAGCCAGTACGAGAACATGTTCAGACGCGGGAACGCGACGTCCGGCGAGCCGATCTGGAGCGGCATGATCTCGTTGGCGAACCCGGCGAAGGTCGGCGTCGCGAACAGCAGCAGCATGATCGTGCCGTGCATGGTGAACAGCTGGTTGTACTCCTCGTTGGAGATCACCTGGAGCCCGGGGCGGGCGAGTTCGGCCCGCATCAGCAGGGCCATCACGCCGCCGATCAGGAAGAAGACGAACGACGTGATCAGGTAGAGGTGGCCGATCTTCTTGTGGTCCGTCGTGGTCAGCCAGTCCACGACGATCCGGCCCGGCCGCCGCTCCCGCACAGCCCCCACCGACGCAGGCCCGGCCTGCACTCCGGTCGTTCCCATCGCTTGCCCCCTCGCTGCTCGCGCGCCTCGGGCCTGCTGCGGACTCAGGCCATGATGCGCGCGCGGGTACCCACCGCGACAGAGGGCGTACCCCCCTTTCTGGCATGGACAGGCAATTCCCGGACGCCCTCAACTCGCCCGCCCCGCCACCGGATTCGCAAGGCCCGGGGAATTGCCCGAGGGAGGTGTGGATGTCGTGACGGCGGTTCCGCGGAAGGCTATTCGCGTGGACCGCGGGAATTCCGTGCGCCGGGATGACAAGGGCGAAAGCAAGAAGCCCGTAAGAGACAAGGAACGCTCGATCGTGTGAGCAACTCCTAAGAAACAACTGTCGTGATCTTGTGACAAAAGCGTGACCCGGCGCCTACCGTGGCCGCATGGCACCCATCCCCACCCCGCAGGCGGAACCGCAGGACGATCCGGACACGTACGTCGGCCTCGACGCGCACACGGCCGAGGCGCGGGCGGACGCGCGCGGCTGGTCCACGGTCCGGCAGTTGCCGCCGGGCGCGATCATCACCATGGAGTACCGGACGGGGCGGCTGAACTTCGAGGTCGCCGACGGAAAGGTCAGGCGCTGCTGGAAGGGCTGAGAGCCCCCGGAGCGCGCGAAGGCCCCCGAACCCGCTGGAGGTTCGGGGGCCTTCGTGGGTGCGGGGCTGGTTGTGCGTACCGGGCCCCGCCGTTCGTGGCCGCGCTAGGGCGCCGTCCTGGTGGACGGGGTCCCGCGCGTGAGTCTCTCCGTGGCCGGGCGGCGGCTGCCCGCCGGAGTGGCCGGGGTGCGCTCCCCGCGCGGGGTGTGCGGGCCCTGGGGGAGCAGCTGGCGGCTCGGCCGGTTGGCGCCGGCGGACTCGCGCGTGTGGGCCGGGGAGGCCGCCGCGACCGGCACCGGATCGGCTTCGGGGCGCGGCAGCCCGGCCCCGAAGAGGCGGCTGCGCCAGCGGTCGCGGAACGCGAGGATCACCGCCTCCGCGCGCGTCACCAGCGGCTCGAACCAGGGCAGCGCGAGCAGGATGAGCAGACCCGCGGCCCAGCCGAGCAGGACGTCGCTCAGCCAGTGCGTACCGAGATAGACCGTGGTCAGGCCGACGCTCAGGGAGATCACCGCGGAGACCGCGGACAGCCAGCGCCGGGCCCTCGGCGTGGAGGCCAGATAGGCGAGGATGCCCCAGGTCACCACCGCGTTCGCCGTGTGGCCCGAAGGAAATATGTCGCCGCCCTGCCACATCTCGCTGGCGCCGATGGTGGTCGCGTAGTGCGGACCGGCGCGGCCCATGCCGTACTTGGCGGCGCCCACCGTCACGTTGAGCAGCAGCAGCGCGGTGCCGAACATCAGCAGCGGGCGCAGCGTGTGCTGCCGCCAGGACCGCCAGCCCAGCCACGACATCACCATCACGGCCGTCGGACCGCGCTGGCCGAGGACGACCCAGTAGTCGAGGAAGGCGTGGATGTCCGGCCACTGCTGGTACGGCCGGAAGAACATGACCTGCCAGTCGACCGCGACCAGCCACGAGGTGGTGAGCACCGCCACCACGATCGTGAGGTAGAAGGACAGGGTCAGGCCGAAGAGCACGACCCGGTGCCGGCTCATGTGGGGGATGTCCACATGGGTCGGCCGTTCGGGCTCGCGGTCGAGCCTGGCGAAGACCCGCTCCAGCCGGCGGGTCAGGTTTCGTTCGGTACGCACTCAATCGACGCTACAGGGAACGCGCCGTGGAGCCGGACGGAACAGGGGCTTTGTGATGACGATGTGATGTGGGATTGATCTCAGGTGGCCCATTGTCCCGGGTATTTCGGCCACTCGGAAGGAAAGATTCCTGAATTAAGAGATCTTTATCCGCGGCGGTTATACGGCGCTTATGAATGCGTTCACCTGGTGCCCGTGCGGAATTGGCCGTTCACTCACCGCTCACGGCGGGCCCGACCCGTTCAGCCAGAACGCTCCGTAGACGGCCGACAACACTGCGAGACCGCCGAGCACCCACGCCGACCTGCCCGGTCGCCACCGCGCCAGCGCCACCGCGACCGGCAGCAGCAACGGGAACGCGGGCAGCAGCAGCCGCGGCTTCGAGCCGAAGTACCCCGAGGCGCACAGCGCGAGCACGACGATGACGCCCGTGTAGACGAGCACCGGCACCGGCTGCCGCTGCCGCACCCCGGCCACGTAGAGCCAGACCACCAGAGCGACGCCGACGATCAGCCCGGCCCCCGCGAGCGCGCCCAGCGGTGACGTGAACTTGTCGGCGACGAACCGGGCGAAGGCCACGCCCCCGTCGAAGCCGTTGCCCCACTGCGCCTGCACGTCGAGGTAGCCGAACAGCCCGCCGCCAAAGCGCCGCCCGACCCACAGCACGTACGCCGCCGCGCCCACCGGCGCCAGCACCACCCCGAGCACCAGCCGCCACGGAACCCGCCGCTCCCGCGCGATCCACAGCGCCGCCGCCACCCACACCGCCGCGACGACGGCCGCGCCGATCGGCCGGGTCAGCCCCGCGAGCGCGGCGAGCAGCCCCGCGCTCACCCAGTGCCGGCGCAGGACCGCGTACAGGCCCCAGGCCGCGAGCGCCGTGAACAGCGCCTCGCTGTACGCCATCGACGTCACGATCCCGATGGGCAGCGCGCCCCACAGCACGGCCAGGCAGATCCCCGCGCGTCTGCCGTGCAGCAGGTCGCCCACGGCGAAGATCCCCCACGCCGCCGCGAGCGAGGCGAGCGCGCTCACCGCGAGACCCGCGTCCGCGTACGACCAGGGGCCGACCGCCGCGCCGGCACGTTCGAGCCAGGGCAGCAGCGGAAAGAACGCGAGGTTCGAGTGGACCGTCCCGTCGGGCAGCGTCACCGACCAGCCGTAGCCGTGTTCGG
This sequence comes from Streptomyces sp. BYX5S, assembly GCF_054724165.1. Lineage (NCBI taxonomy): Bacteria > Bacillati > Actinomycetota > Actinomycetes > Kitasatosporales > Streptomycetaceae > Streptomyces > Streptomyces sp. BYX5S. Next base: position 2,176,044 of record NZ_CM138829.1, read on the forward strand.
CGATCCGCGTGTACCAGAGCGAGTCCCAGCGAGCCGAGAGCAGCGTGTGCGCGCTCTTGCCGTTCGCCGCGCTCCACACCGTGAGCACGAGCAGGCCGAGCGCCCGCACCGCCGCGTACCAGAGCAGGGCGGGAGCGGCCCGCCGCGGCGAGGGTCGATGTCGTTGGTCCACGTCCGTCACGGCCCCGATTATCGGCATCCGCCCCACCCGCCCCATCAACAGGCCCCTGTCCCCGGAGTGGTGTACGCCACACCCGGTCCTGGCTGCCTTGAGAGGTCCGCCACGTGTCATTGGCGAGAACTCGCGTACGCTGACGGCTCACTCGCCTTTTCGCCGCGGGGCCGGGAGACCGCTCCTCCCGAGCCGGAGACCGAGGGCAGCCCCAGTCCTCGGATCCGCCGAACGCGAGGACCATTGGGAGGTACGCACATGTCCGGGACGAACACGGCCTCCGGGCGCCCGCTGGGACGCCTGGCCGCACGGGGTGCCCGTCCCCACCGCTGGGTCGTCCTCGTCGTCCTGTGCACAAGCCTCCTCCTCGTCGCCCTCGACTCGACCATCCTCTACGTCGCGCTGCCCGCCGTCACCGAGGACCTCAAGCCCACCTCCGTGGAGCTCCTGTGGATCGGTGACGCGTACCCCTTGGTGTGCGCCTCGCTGCTGATCCTGTTCGGCACGCTCGGCGACCGGGTCGGCCGCAGAAGGATCCTGCTGCTCGGCTACGGCCTGTTCGGCGCGGCCTCCGCGCTCGCCGTGGTCTCCGACACCGCGCAGGTCCTCATCGCGGCCCGCGCGATCCTCGGCATCGGCGGCGCGATGATCATGCCCGCGACGCTCTCGATCCTGCGCGACGTCTTCCCCGACCGGCACGAGCGGGCCGTCGCCATCGGCGTGTGGACCGCGGTCGCCGCGGTCGGCGCCGCCACCGGCCCCGTCCTCGGCGGCTTCCTCGTCGAGCACTTCTGGTGGGGCTCGGTCTTCCTCATCAACATCCCGCTGATGGCGATCATGCTGCCGCTGTGCCGGGTCCTCGTGCCCGAGTCGAAGGGGCGCAGCGACGGACCGTGGGACCTGTTCGGTGCGCTGCTCGCGGCGCTCGGCGTGCTCGGTGTCGTCTACGGCATCAAGGAACTCGGCACCAAGCGCGACCTGCTCGACGCCGAGGCGGTCCTGCCGTTCCTCGTCGGCGTCGCCCTGCTCGTCCTCTTCGTGCGCCGCCAGCGCCGCCGCGAGCACCCGCTCATCGACATGCGGCTGTTCTCGCGGGCCGCGTTCTCCACGTCCGTCGGCTGCATCGTCATCGCGATGCTCGCCCTCGTCGGCCTGGAGCTGATCGCGGTCCAGTACCTCCAGCTCGTGCTCGACCTCAGCCCGCTGGAGACCGGCCTGCGGATGCTGCCGCTGACCTTCGCCGCGATGGCCGCCGGTGTCCTGGGCTCGGCGAACCTGCGCCGCTTCGGGCCGCGCGCCATGGTGTCCTCCGGCTTCGCCCTCACCGCCTGCGCCGTGCTGATGCTCTGCGCGATGGGCGAGCAGGACAAGCCGTGGCTGCTCGGCTTCGGCTTCGTCCTGCTCGGCTTCGGCTTCCAGACCACGCTGTTCGGGGCCTACGAGTCGATGCTCACGGAGGCGCCCGCGGACGACGCGGGCGGCGCGGCCGCGATCGGCGAGACCTCGTACCAGCTGGGCGCGGGCATGGGTATCGCGCTGCTCGGCTCCGTGATGAACGCGGCGTACGCGCCGGGCCTGGGCGATGTGCCGGGGGTGTCCGCCGGGACGTCGACCGCGGCGGGTCACTCGCTGGGGGAGGCCTACCAGATCGCCGCGCGGCTCGGGGGCGCGGCGGGGGACGCGCTGCGGTCCGCCGCGCGGGGCGCCTTCGTGCACGGTCTGCACGTCACGCTGGTGGTCAGTGCGGCGCTGCTGTTCCTGGGGGCGCTCGCCGCGCTGCGGCTGCCGCGGCGGATGGAGTGCGAGGCGCCCGCGGCGGACGACGCGGAGGTGGCGGCGCCGCGGCGGGCTTCGTCACCGGCCAACTCCTCGGCCGTGTGACGTACGGTCCGGCGGACTGCCCCCGGACCCCGCTGCTCGATCGCCGCAGGGGCTTGATCGGGACCGCTCAGCTCTGGTTGAAGAATCCGTCGGTCGGTTCCTTGGCGTCACGGCCCGAGACGATCTGCGTGTCCGCGGGGCTCAGCAGGAACACCCGGGTGGCGACCCGGTCGATCGAACCGCGCAGCCCGAAGATCAGGCCGGCCGCGAAGTCCACCACGCGCTTGGCGTCGGCGGCCTCCATCGACGTGAGGTTCATGATGACCGGGACGCCGTCCCGGAACATCTCGCCGATGCGCCGCGCGTCCCGGAAGCTGTCGGGCGTCACGGTGCCGATCCGGCGGCCCTTCTCCTGGGCCTCCTCGGAGGCGACCTTCACCCGCGGGTCCGTGACCCACGCCGCGTCGCCGGCGGCCGCGGGCTCGGGCCCCTCGTCGTAGTCGTCGTCGTAGTAACGCTCGTCATCGTTGTCGTCGACGAGGCCAAGCCAGGCACTCGCCTTGCGCACCGATCCCATGGACGCCTCCTCTCACAGCGGTTCCACTGCGTTCCGCATGTCGTGCATCCCAATGTTCGTCCATGATGCAGACGGGACGCCAAGGGGATAGCCGCCGCGCGGGGGTTTCGTGACGGTACTGGTGCACAGTCTGGCCCGGGTTGAACCCGAATTCCCAAGGGTTTCGCGGGATACGGCTGCTGATGGTGAGTGAAATATGATTCTTCGCGGCGTATGGGTGACCTTCAGTGCGTACGGGTGAACGAGAGCGCCACGGACGAGGTCGATACGATGCCGTGACGTACGGCCGAGTTGACGGGCCGTCATCCGAAGTACGGGGGAGTCTTCTTGTTCGGCATGGTTCGACCCTGTTCGCATCGGCTCGGCGAGGGCCTCAGGACCCAGTGGACGGCCCACCTCTGCGGGCTCTGTCTGGCGCTGCGCGGCGACCACGGGCAGTTCGCCCGGATCGTCACCAACTACGACGGTTTGCTGGTCTCGGTTCTGACGGAGGTTCAGAGCGAGCGCTCCGGTGACTGGCGGCGGCAGGCCGGGCCCTGTCCGCTGCGCGGCATGCGCGGCGCGTCCGTCGCACAGGGCGAGGGCGCGCGGCTGGCCGCCGCCGTCTCCCTGGTGCTCGCCTCGGCGAAGGTGCGCGACCACGTCGACGACCGGGACGGCCTGTTCGCGCGCGGCCCCGTCGCGGTGGCCGCGCGGAAGGTCGCCGCGAGCTGGACGCGGGCCGGGGCGCGCACCGGATCCGACGTCGGGTTCGACACGGCGGTCCTGGTCGACGCCGTCGAACGGCAGGCCGGTGTCGAGGCGCTGGCCGGGCCCGGCACCTCCCTGCTCGCCGTGACCGAGCCGACCGAGACCGCGACCGCCGCCGCGTTCGCGCACACCGCGACGCTCGCCGGGCGGCCGGGCAACGCGGAGCCGCTCGCCGAGGCGGGCCGGTTGTTCGGGCGGCTCGCGCACCTGCTGGACGCGGTGGAGGACCGGGAGGCCGATGTCGCGGCCGGCGCCTGGAACCCGCTGGTGGCGACGGGCGCCACGCTCGGCGAGGCGCGGCGCCTCGCGGACGACGCGCTGCACGGCATCCGGCTCGCGCTGCGCGACGTCGACTTCGTGGACGGCAAACTCGCGCACGTACTGCTCGCGCACGAGCTGGGGCGCTCGGTGGACCGGGCGTTCGGCACCGACCCGCACGCCCAGGTATCCGCGCACGGCCACGGCCACGGGCACGTGCACGGGAGCGAGGAGTCCTACGTCGGCGGCGCCGGGGGACCGGGCGGGTCCGGCGGGTCCGGAGGCTCGGGCGGGTCCGGTGGGTCCGGGGGCTCCGGCGGCGGGGACTTCTTCGGGAAGTCGCCGAAGCCGCGGCGGGGGCTGCTCGCCGGCTGCGTCGTCGCGGTCGGTCTGTGCTGCACCTGCAAGGTGTGCTGCGCCGAGGAGTACGAGGGGCCCTGGTCCCGGAAGAAGCGCGAGGGCTGCTGCCACAAGTGCGACGGTCCCGACTGCTGCGACTGTTGTGACTGCTGCGACTGCGGGTTGTGAGGCACTGGCCCTGTATACGGGCCCGGGGCGCCCCGAACGGGTGACGCGGGGCCACCTGGGCGCCTGCGGCGCGGCTGTTTCGGGGGCGTAAAACCATCATCTGATCCGGTGACCGGGGTCTTTGAGGGCTCGTTGGCCCGGCGCGGAAGCACCGTTTCCGCACCGTCAACAAGCCCCCTCCATAAGGCAATTCAGTGGACCTCGTCTCGTCGGTGACGGCCTCCGTCACCGCCACCTCCCGACCCAGAACCATCCGCACCCGGCTGCTGCGCATCCTGGCCCTCGCCCTGACCGTCCTCCTCGCGCTTCTTGGTTTCTCCGTGGCCGAGCGGATCTCCGGCTACCGCACCGCCTCCGCGACCGCGGCCGACGCCCGCCTGGAGGTCACCCTCCAGGGGCTCGTCCACCAGTTGCAGAAGGAACGCGGCCTCACCACCGGATACGTCGGCGGCGTACGGCAGTTCAGCGCCAAGCTGCCCGCCCAGCGCAAGGCCACCGACGGCGCGCGCCGCGCCCTCCAGAACGCGTACGACGCGCGGGGCACCACCCCGGCCGTGCGGGACGCGCTCGGGCGGCTCGACTCGCTCCCCGGCATCCGCGAGGACGCGGACGACGGCTCCGGGCGGGTGGGGCCCACCTTCGACTACTTCACCCGCACCATCGCCGAACTGGTGAAACTCGGCCGCGGCCTCGACGACGTGGCGGACGGCCCGCTGCGCGACGCCTACCAGTCGCTCCAGGTCCTCGGCTCGGCCAAGGAGTTCATGGGCCAGGAGCGGGCCATCGTGCTCGGCTCGGTACGGGCCGGCGGGCACTTCCGCGGCGACGACTACCCCACGTTCATGGAGATCCGCTCCGGCCGCCTCGCCGCCCTCGACACCTTCCCGCGCACCGCGACCGCCGCGCAGGAACGCCGGCTGGACGCGGCGCTCGCCACCCCCGACGCCGAACGCGCCCTCGGCTACGAGGCGGCCGCCGTGCGGGGCGCGGGCAAGATCGGCCCCCGTGACGTACCGCCCTCGGCCTGGTGGGACACCATGACGTCGACCATCGACGGGCTGCGCGACGTACAGGTCTCCATCGCGGCCGACGTCGAGGACCGCGCCGCGCAGCTGGAGGCCTCGGCCCAGCGCGACCTGCTGCTCTTCGTCCTCCTCGCGCTCGGCGTCGTCGCCGCCCTCGGCGCCCTCGCCCACGACTGCGTACGCTCCGTCTCCGCGCCGCTCACCGGACTCGCCCAGCAGGCCCGCGAGACGGCCGGGGTGCGGCTGCCGCGGGCCGTCGCCGCGGTGCAGGCGGCCGGTGACACCCCGCCGCAGCCGCCCGCCCCGCTCGTCCTCGACGCCCGCGCGGGCGCCGAGGTGCGGGAGGTGGCCGAGGCCTTCGACCGGGTGCAGAGCGCCGCCTTCGACCTCGCCACCGAGCAGGCCGTGCTGCGCCGCAACGCCACCGAGTCGCTGGTCAGCCTCGGGCGCCGGAACCAGAACCTGGTACGCCGCCAGATCGGCTTCATCAACAAGCTGGAGCACCAGGACGCCGACCCCGACACCCTCGCCAACCTCTTCGAGCTCGACCACCTGGCCACCCGGATGCGCCGCAACGCCGAATCGCTGCTCGTGCTCGCGGGGGAGTCGAGCCCGCGCACCTGGTCGACGCCGCTGTCCGTCACGGACGTGCTGCGGGCCTCGCTGTCCGAGGTCGAGGAGTACCGGCGGGTCACGCTGCGACGCGTCGAACCCGCCCAGGTCTCCGGCTCGGTCGTCGCCGAACTCTCGCACCTGCTGGCCGAGTTGGTGGAGAACGCGCTCAGCTTCTCGCCGCCCGACTCCGACGTCGAGATCGAGGGGCGGCGCACCAGCGAGGGCTATCTCGTCGCCATCGTCGACCACGGGCTCGGCATGGACACCACCTCCCTCGCCGAGGCCAACGTACGGCTTTCGGGCAACGCCAGCTTCATGGCCGAACCCACCCGCTTCCTCGGCCACTTCGTGGTCGGCGCCCTCGCCCGCAAGTGCGGCATCGAGGTGCGGCTCGGGGAGGCGCCCGCCGCCGGTGTCGTGGCCCGGGTCCTGGTGCCCGCGGGGCTGCTGACGGAGGCCGGGGCGACGGCGGAGAGGCCCGGGGAGTCCGTGCGGGGACCCTGCGCGGAGCCCGCGCCGAAGTCCGTGGCGGCGCCGAAGCTGCCCGTTCCGCGCACGGAGCAGCGGCCACTGGCGGAGGCGGGCGCCGCCCCCAAGTCCCGCAGCGCGCACGCGGGTTCGCCGTCCTCGGCCTCCCGTACCCGCAACGGACTCGTCAAGCGGCCGCAGCGCAGCGCCATCTCGAAGGCGGTGCACGAGACCGCGCCGCCCTCCCGGCCCGCGCCCGGGGAACCCGCTGCCGAGCGCACCCCCGAGGGGGTGTCCGGGATGCTGTCGGGCCTGCGCAGCGCGCACATGCGCGGAGCCATCAGCGTCGAGAAGGAGCGCGCCGCCACCGGCAGGACGAGCGGCGCACAGGAGACGACCGGGGCCGGGGACGGCGCCGAAGGGCAGGGCGACACCAAGTGACCACCGTCGACGCGCGGGGCGACTCGCAGACCTTCAACTGGCTGCTGGCCAACTTCGTCCGCGGCACCGACGGCGTCCGCGACGCCGTCGCCGTCTCCTCCGACGGGCTGCTCATCGCGGTGTCGGACGGGCTCGACCGCACCGAGGCGGACCGCCTCGCCGCCATCGTCTCGGGCCTGTCCAGCCTCGCCCGCAGTGCCTCGAAGCGGTACAGCTTCGACGGCGTGAAGCTCATCATGATCGAGATGGGGCGCGGCTTCCTGCTCGTCTCGTCGATCCGCGACGGCAGCTGCCTCGGCGTGCTCGCCGACAGCAGCGGTGAACTCGGCCTCGTGGGCTACGAGATGGCGGTGCTCGCCGAGCGCGCCGGGGACCTCCTGACGCCGACGCTCATCGCCGACCTGCGGGGGACGCTGCCGCGATGAGTGGACAGCCGCAGGAGCAGGAGCAGGAGCAGAGGGAGCAGGACCAGGGGGCGGTGGACGACGGGCAGTTCGTGCGGCCCTTCATCATCACCGGCGGGCGCGCCGTGCCCGCCCAGGCCGATCTGCGCCTGGAGACCCTGGTCGTCGCGGTCGACGCGGCGGAGGGGGCCGCGCCGCTCGCGTTCGAGCACCAGCGCATTGTGACGCTGTGTCAGGAACCCACGACCGTCGCGCACATCGCGGAGGCGGTGGGCGTCCCGCTCGGCGTCGCCAAGGTGCTCGTCTCCGACCTCGTCGTCGGTGGCCGACTGTCGTGTTCGCAACCCGCGGAGCTGCCGCTCCACACCCTCGAAAGGATCAGGGACCATGTCAGGGCGCTCTGAACGCATCGCCCCGCTGGCCGTGAAGATCGTGGTCAGCGGAGGGCTCGGCGTCGGCAAGACCACGTTCATCGGGGCCGTCTCGGAGATCGAGCCGCTGGACACGGAGGCCTCGATCACCCAGGTCTCCGTGGGCGTCGACTCGCTCGACGGGGTGGCGGACAAGACCACGACCACCGTGGCCCTCGACTTCGGGCGGATCACGCTCGATCCGGCGCTCGCGCTGTACCTGTTCGGCACGCCGGGGCAGGACCGGTTCTCGTTCCTCTGGGACGACCTGGTGGAGGGCGCGCTCGGCACCGTGGTGCTCGTCGACACGCGGCGCATCGAGGACTGCTTCCCGGCGCTCGACTACTTCGAGGCGCACGGCGCGCCCTTCGTGCTCGCCGTGAACCGTTTCGAGGGCGCCGAACGCTTCGAACTGGCTGAAATCCGTGAGGCGTTGGGCATCAGTGACGAGGTACCGGTCGTCGAGTGCGACGCGCGCGGCCGGGCCTCCGTACGGGATGTGCTCGGCGCGCTGATGGACCAGGTGATCGGGGTGCGCACCCGGCCGAGACGGGTGCCGGCGCTGTCCCGGTGACCCGGACGACGCCCCCGCCCCGCACCTCCTCCGGCGGGGCGGGGGCGTTCGTGAAGAGACGGGGGAAGTCTGAAAGGCGCTCTTGTGCACGCAAGTTGAAGAGCCCAATACTCCGGTCAGCGATTGTCAGGAACACGGCGTGTTCGGAATCCGGACTCCCGCCCTGCTCCTGACTGCGCCTCACGGGCCCTACCCCTACGAGGGCCCCCGACTTCCCTACGGGAGGAACGAGCAGTGAGGAACAAGCGCAGCACCCCCCGCACCGGCAGAGGCAGATCGGTCCGGCTGATCGCCGTGGGCTCCGGTCTCGTCGCCGCGGCAGCCTTCGCGATCCCCTCCGCGAGCGCGTCCGACACATCGAGCACGTTCAGCGCCTCCGAACTCACGCAGACCCGTGACGCGGTGCGCTCCGCCGATGTCGCCGGCACCGCATGGGCCGTCGACAGCAAGACCAAACAGGTTCTCGTCACCGTGGACAGCACGGTGTCGCAGGCCGAGATCAACAAGATCAGGAAGGAGGCCGGGGACACCGCGGGCGCCCTCAAGATCGAACGCACGGCGGGCACCTTCAAGAAGCTGGCCTCCGGCGGCGACGCCATCTATGCGAGTAGCTGGCGCTGCTCGCTCGGCTTCAACGTCCGCAACAGCGCGGGGGCCTACTACTTCCTGACCGCCGGTCACTGCACCGACGGCGCCGGGACGTGGTGGTCCAACTCCGCGCGCACCGCGACGCTCGGCAGCACCTCCGGTTCCAGCTTCCCGGGCAACGACTACGGCATCGTGAAGTACGCGACCGGGGTCTCCACGCCTCCGGGCACCGTCGGCAGCGTGGACATCACGCGCGCGGCCACGCCGTCCGTCGGCACCACCGTCACCCGGCGCGGTTCCACCACCGGCATCCACAGCGGCCGGGTCACCGCCCTGAACGCCACCGTGAACTACGGCGGCGGCGACATCGTCTCCGGCCTCATCCAGACCACGGTCTGCGCCGAGCCCGGCGACTCCGGCGGCCCGCTCTACGGCGGCTCCACCGCCTACGGCCTCACCTCCGGCGGCAGCGGCAACTGCTCCTCCGGCGGCACCACGTTCTTCCAGCCGGTGACCGAGGCGCTCAGCGCGTACGGCGTGAGCGTCTACTGATCCGAGCGCACCACCACGCGGTACGTTCCGCGGTCGCAGCCAGCAGTGGGAGCCCCCGTCCGGCCATTTCGGCCCGGCGGGGGCTCTCCCTATGCGTCCCTGACGGGGCTACCGTCGAAGTACACGCCTGATGCGCCCACTTCGGACCCTGGGGGGCCGTGAGATGGTCGAGGAACTGGTGGCGGCGGGAGTGACCGTCGCCTGCGCCGGAGCGGTCTACGTGATGTCGGCGGCGCGGGTCGTCAAGCAGTACGAGCGCGGGGTGGTGTTCCGGCTCGGCCGGCTCAGCAAGTCCGTGCGCGGCCCGGGGTTCACGATGATCGTGCCGTTCGTGGACCGGCTCCACAAGGTCAACATGCAGATCGTGACGATGCCGGTGCCCGCGCAGGACGGCATCACGCGGGACAACGTGACGGTGCGGGTCGACGCCGTCATCTACTTCAAGGTGGTCGACGCGGCCGAGGCCGTGGTGCAGGTCGAGGACTACCGGTTCGCCGTCTCGCAGATGGCGCAGACCTCGCTGCGCTCCATCATCGGCAAGAGCGACCTCGACGACCTGCTGTCGAACCGCGAGAAGCTCAACCAGGGCCTGGAGCTGATGATCGACAGCCCGGCCGTGGGCTGGGGCGTGCAGATCGACCGCGTCGAGATCAAGGACGTGTCGCTGCCGGAGACCATGAAGCGTTCGATGGCGCGGCAGGCCGAGGCCGATCGCGAGCGCCGGGCCCGGGTCATCAACGCCGACGCCGAGTTGCAGGCCTCGAAGAAGCTCGCCGAGGCGGCCGGGGTGATGTCCGACCAGCCCGCGGCGCTCCAACTGCGCCTGTTGCAGACCGTGGTGGCGGTCGCGGCCGAGAAGAACTCCACACTGGTGCTGCCCTTCCCCGTCGAACTGCTGCGTTTCCTGGAGCGCGCCACCCCCGGGGACGCCGCGCACGCCGCGCGGGCCGCCGTCACGCAACTCGCCGAAGGGGCGGTTCCGGGGCTGACCGAGGCGCGCGGCAACGCGCCGGTGTTCGAGGAGAAGGCGGCGGCGGACGCCTCCGAACCGGTGGTCGCCGACGGCCGGGCAACGGCGAAAACCGGACAGGAGTAGACCTCACCCTCCGCCCACCGGCGGGCGCACGGCGTGTTTGCGATGGGGACCGACGTGCGGCGCAGGGCGCGTGACCACGGCGTGAAGGGCGCGCGAACGTCTGCGAACGCGCGTCCAGAAGTCGACCTTGTGTGCCCCCTGTGACGGTCGGGATAGTGGCCCAGTCAGCCTCAAGGACCCGCTTCGGCCCCACCCGATCCGGGATCCCAACCCCCCACAGGAGGACGAGAGTTGAAGCACCGACGCATACCCAAGCGGCGTGTCGCCGTGGCCGGAGCGGGAATCTTCGCCCTGGCCGCCGCGGGCATCACCTTCCAGACCGCGAACGCCAGCACCGACACCCCGGAGCTCGTGCCCCACACGCTTTCGGTCGCCAAGGCCGGAACGCTCGCCTCGTCCCTGACGAAGGACCTCGGCGCGGACTCGGCGGGCAGCTACTACGACGCCAAGGCCAAGCAGCTCGTCGTCAACGTCCTGAACGAGGACGCCGCGCAGACGGCGCAGGCCGCCGGCGCGAGGGCCAGAGTGGTGGAGAACTCCCTGGCCGAGCTGAAGAGCGCGCGGACCACCCTGAAGCAGGACGCGACCATCCCGGGCACCTCCTGGGCCGTCGACCCCGCCACCAACAAGGTCGTCGTCACCGCCGACCGCACGGTCGGGGGCGCCGACTGGAACCAGCTCACGAGCGTCGTCGAGAAGCTCGGCGGAACCGCCGAACTCAAGCGCACCCAGGGTGAGTTCAAGCCCTTCATCGCGGGCGGCGACGCCATCACCGGTGGCGGCGGCCGCTGTTCCCTCGGCTTCAACGTGGTCAAGGGCGGCGAGCCGTTCTTCCTCACCGCGGGCCACTGCACCGAGTCGATCTCCACGTGGACCGACTCCAGCGGCCAGGAGATCGGCACCAACGCCGACTCCAGCTTCCCGGACAACGACTACGGCCTGGTGAAGTACTCGGCGGACGTCGACCACCCGAGCGAGGTCAACCTCTACGACGGCTCCGCGCAGCAGATCACGCAGGCCGCGGACGCCACCGTCGGCATGAACGTGACCCGCTCCGGCTCCACCACGCAGGTGCACGACGGCACGGTGACCGGCCTGGACGCCACCGTGAACTACGGCAACGGCGACATCGTCAACGGTCTCATCCAGACCGATGTCTGCGCCGAGCCCGGCGACAGCGGCGGCTCCCTCTTCTCCGGCGACTCGGCGATCGGCCTCACCTCCGGCGGCAGCGGCGACTGCACCTCCGGTGGCGAGACGTTCTTCCAGCCGGTGACGGAGGCGCTCTCCGCCACGGGCACGGAAATCGGCTGACCTGAACCGTCCGGCCCCGCCCCCGAAAAGGGGGCGGGGCCTTTTCGCGATTTTCTTGTGAAAATCTTCACAAGCTCGCAAGGGTCTTTGGTCCCTGTGGATCGCCGCAGGTGGGACAGGGGGTGCGGAGGCGCGGTCCGGGCGCGCGGGGACCTTCGACCCGCAGGCCAGGGACGTTCCCCGCCCCCTCGGCGGAGCGCAAAGGTGTGGAATTGAGGCATCAGCGAAAAGGTGTGAAAAAGGGAGCCTGCCGTGGATGTCGAGGGTGTCGAGGGGACGATCGACGAACTGGTCGCCGGAGCGCGCGAAGCGCTCGCGACGTTCGAGACCTACGACCAGGAACAGGTCGACCACATCGTCAAGAAGGCGTCGCTCGCGGCGCTCGCCCACCACGGTGACCTGGCGAAGGCCGCCGTCGAGGAGACGGGCCGCGGCCTGTTCGAGGACAAGGCCGTCAAGAACCTCTTCGCGAGCGAGCACGTCGTGAACTCGATGCGCGGCCTGAAGACGGCCGGTGTCGTCTCCCGCGACGAGATCAACGGCATCACCGAGATCGCCGAACCGGTCGGCGTCATCTGCGCGATGACCCCCGTCACCAACCCGACCTCGACCACCGTCTTCAAGGCGCTGATCGCCCTGAAGACCCGCAACCCGATCGTCTTCGCCTTCCACCCCAGCGCCCAGAAGTGCTCCGCCGAGGCCGCCCGGATCGTGCGCGACGCCGCGATCGAGGCCGGTGCCCCCGCGCACTGCGTGCAGTGGATCGAGGAGCCCTCCATGGAGGCGACGGGGCTGCTCATGCACCACGAGGGTGTCTCCACGATCCTCGCCACCGGCGGAAACGCCATGGTCAAGGCCGCCTACTCGTGCGGCAAGCCCGCCCTCGGCGTCGGCGCCGGCAACGTACCCGCGTACGTCGCCAAGGATGCCAAGCTCCAGCGCGCCATCCACGACATCGTGCTCTCCAAGGCCTTCGACAACGGCATGATCTGCGCCTCCGAACAGGCCGTGATCCTCGACGAGGAGATCTACGAGGACGGCATCGCCGAGCTGCAACGCCTCAAGGCGCACGTGGTGACGGCCGCCGAGAAGGCCAAGCTGGAGGAGTTCGTCTTCGGCACCACCGCCCACGGCAGCGACTGCGCGGGCGCGAAGCTCAACGCGTCCGTCGTCGGAAAGCCCGCGACCTGGATCGCCGGGCAGGCCGGTTTCGAGGTCCCCGAGGACACCTCGATCCTCGTCGCCGAGTGCGCCGAGGTCGGCCCCGGCGAGCCGCTCACCCGCGAGAAGCTCTCCCCGGTCCTCGCCGCCCTCAAGGCGAACGGCACCGAGCACGGCCTCGAACTGGCCGCGCGCATGGTCGAGTTCAACGGCCTCGGCCACTCCGCCGCGATCCACACCGAGGACGAGGCGCTTGCCGAGAGGTTCGGCCGCCGCGTCAAGGCGGTCCGCGTCATCGTCAACGCGCCCTCCACCTTCGGCGGCATCGGCGACGTCTACAACTCCTTCCTCCCGTCGCTGACCCTGGGCTGCGGCTCCTACGGCCACAACTCGGTGTCCAACAACGTCTCCGCGGTCAACCTCGTCAACATCAAGCGGATCGGGCGGCGCAACACCAACATGCAGTGGTACAAGATCCCGCCGAAGATCTACTTCGAGCGCAACGCCGTCACGTACCTCGCCGAGATGGACGACGTGCACCGCGTCACCGTCGTCACCGACCGGACGATGAGCGACATCGGCTTCGTACGGAAGATCACCGACATCCTCAACTCCCGCCCCACCGCGGTGACGTTGCAGGTCATCGACAACGTCGAGCCGAACCCCGAGCTGGCCACCGTGCGGGCGGGCGCCGCCGCCATGCGGGACTTCCGGCCCGACACCATCGTCGCGCTCGGCGGCGGCTCACCGATGGACGCCGCGAAGATCATGTGGCTGATGTACGAGCACCCGGAGGTCGAGTTCGCGGACACCAAGGAGAAGTTCTTCGACATCCGCAAGCGGGCCTACACGTTCCCGCGGCTGGGGGAGAAGGCGAAGCTCGTCGCGATACCCACCACGTCCGGCACCGGCTCCGAGGTCACCCCCTTCGCCGTCATCTCCGACCCCGAGGCCGCCCAGAAGTACCCGCTCGCCGACTACGCGCTCACCCCGAACGTCGCGATCATCGACCCGATGCTCCCGATGAACCTGCCGCCGACCGTGACGGCGGACTCCGGCTTCGACGCGCTGACCCACGCCACCGAGGCGTACGTCTCCGTCTACGCGAACGACTTCACCGACGGCCAGTGCCTCCAGGCCATCAAGCTCATCTTCGAGAACCTGGAAGCCTGCGTGAAGGACGGCGCGAAGGCCCCCGAGGCGCGCGAGAGGATGCACAACGCCTCCACCATCGCGGGCATGGCCTTCGCCAACGCCTTCCTCGGCCTCGTCCACGCCATGGCCCACACCCTCGGCAACACCTTCCACGTCGCCCACGGCCGCACCAACGCGCTGCTGCTGCCGCACGTCATCCGGCACAACGGCACCGTCTCGTACAAGGCGACGCCGTGGCCGAAGGCCGAGACGTACCGGGCGCCCGAGCGGCTCCAGGACATCGCGAAGATGCTCGGCCTGCCCGCGGCCACCCCGGAAGAGGGCGTCGAGTCCTACGCCAGGGCCGTCGAGGAACTGCGCGAGCGGTGCGGCATCCCGGCGTCCTTCCAGGCGGAGGGCGTCGACGAGGCGGCCTTCCTGGAGGCCCTGCCGCAGCAGGCCATGAACGCCTACGCCGACCAGTGCGCGCCCGCCAACCCGCGGATGCCGATGATCGACGACATGAAGCGGCTGATGCGCCAGGCGTACTACGGAACCACCGCGTAACGCCGCCGCCCCGCGGCCCCTGAACGAGCCCGCCGAGTCGTGTCCCCCGTCACGCCTCGGCGGGCTCTTGCGGTGCCAGGAACCGGCCCGCGGGGAGAGCGGTGCGGAAGGCTCACGCGGAGGGGCCGGCGGTGGACCCGGCGCCGCCCGTGGCGGGCTCGGCGGCCGGCGCCGTCGCGCTCCGCCGCTTCTCGCGCAGGCCCGACACCAGCAGCGTCACCAGCACACCCGCCACGGCCCAGGCCGACAGCACGAGCAGCGACTGGGTGAGGTCGTTGCCCTGGAAGTAGGCGATGGAGCGGGCCGCCCAGGTGCCCGCGCCCGGCGGCAGCCAGGGGCCGATCGCCTGCCAGAACGGCGGCAGCATCGGCAGCGGGAAGGCGCCGCCCGCGCTCGGGTTGCCCGCGACGACGATGATCAGCACCGCGAGACCGATGCCGACGATGCCGGTGAGTTCCTCCAGGGCGAGGGTGATCGCCCCGACCGCGAAGGTGATGAGCGCGCCGAGCCCGGCCAGCCCCCAGAAGGAGCCGGGCAGCGCGCCCAGGATCGCGTCGCCGATGATCAGCGAGCCGCCGATGCCGCCCACGATCGAGAAGACGGCGAGCGAACCGAGCCGGATGGCGGCGCGCTGCGGGCTCGCGGGCTTCGACCCGGCACTGATCGACATGATCGACGCGCACAGATAGCCGCCGACGCACCAGCCGACGACGAGATAGAAGGCCGAGAGGCCGTCGAAGTCCTGGGACGAGGCGGGCGCCACGTCGACGGTGCGCACCGTGCGCTGCTGCGCGGCGTCGATCGTGGTGGCCAGTCCCTGGAGCGAGGACGCCAGGACGGTGCCGCCGCCGGACGCGACGTAGAGGGTGTCCTGGGTGCCCTTCGTGTTGAGCACCAGGGCGCCGTCGATGTCCCGGTTCAGGACCTGCTCGCGCGCGGTCTTGGCGTCCTCGACCACCCGCGCGTCGAGCGGGGAGCCCTGGAGCTTGTTCAGCTGCTGCGCGGTCTGCTTCGCCACGGCGGGCTGCGGCGCGACGACGCCGAACGCGACGTCCTTCGGCTTCGGGTTGTGCAGCGCCCCCACGTACGAGGTGATGAACAGGAGCTGGAGAGCCAGGACACCGATGACAAGGAGCGCGGCTCTCGGTGTGACGGCGTTTCTGAACTCTTCGGCGAACTTCATGCCTCAACGCTCGGGCGCGGGCCCGGCTCGTGCAGTCGGGGAGGGCCGAACGGGTGGGTGGCGTACCGGCGGGTTCGAAGGTGGCGCTTTCGGCTCGCACAAATATTCGAACATGGTTTACGGTGAGGGCATCGGCCCTGATGGGGCTGGTGTGGCAGCTCAGGCAGAGGGGGGAGTAGTGGCGAGGTGGTTCGGATGCGGGGATTTACGCATCTGCACACCGCCTCCGGCTTCTCCCTGCGGTACGGGGCCTCGCACCCGGACGCGCTCGCCGAGCGCGCCGCCGAGCGCGGCCTCGACGCGCTCGCCCTGACCGACCGCGACACCCTCGGCGGCGCCGTCCGCTTCGCCAAGGCCGCGGGCCGGGCGGGCATCCGGCCGCTGTTCGGCGTGGACCTCGCCGTCGCGGCGCCCGCCGAGGCGGCCGAGCGCACCGAGCGGCGCCGCACCCCGGCCAGGGGCGGCGCGTTCGTCGACGAGTCGGCGCAGCGCGCGGTGTTCCTCGCCCGGGACGGCGCGGCCGGCTGGGCCGAGCTGTGCCGGCTCGTCACCGCCGCGCACCGCGACGCGGGCGGCGACCGCCGGCCACTCCTGCCCTGGGACGCCCTGGACGCGGGCCCCGTGTTCGTCCTGCTCGGCCCCGACTCCGACGTCGGCCGCGCCCTCGCCGCGGGCCGCCCGGACCGCGCGGCCCGGCTCCTCGCGCCCTGGCGGGAGCGGTACGGCAGCGAGGCGCTGCGCGTCGAGGTCGTCAGCCACGGTCTGAGCGGCACCGGACCCGGCTCGCTGCGGCACGCCGCCCGCGCCCTCGGCTTCGCCGCCGACCAGGGCGTCCTCCCCGTCCTCAGCAACGCCGCCCGCTACGCCGACGCCGGACAGGGCCCGGTCGCCGACGTCCTCGACTCCGCGCGCCGCCTGGTCCCCATCGACCCGCGCGGCACCCTCGACAGCGGCGAACGGTGGCTCAAGCCCGCGACGGACATGGCCGACATCGCCCTGAAGGTGGCCGAGGCCGCCGGATACGGCGCCAACACCGCGCGCCGCCTCCTCGCCGTCACCGAGGACACGGCCGCCGCCTGCCGCGTCGACCCCGAGGACGACCTGGGGCTCGGCCGCGTCCACTTCCCCGAACCGGACCTCGTCGGCGCCGCCCGCCGCACCCCCGACCGGGTGCTGCGCTCGCGCACCGCCGCCGCGATGCTGGCCCGCCGCTACGACTACAAGCGCCGCTACTGGGACCGGCTTGAGGACGAGCTGCGCCTGATCGAACGGCAGGGTTACGCCTCGTACTTCCTCACCGTCGCCCAGGTCGTCGAGGACACCCGGGACCTGGGCATCCGGGTCGCCGCGCGCGGCTCCGGCGCGGGCTCGCTCGTCAACCACCTCCTCGGCATCGCCACCGCCGACCCGGTCGAGCACGACCTGCTCATGGAGCGCTTCCTGTCCGAGCAGCGCATGGAACTGCCCGACATCGACATCGACGTGGAGTCCGCCCGCCGCCTGGAGGTCTACCGGGCGATCCTGGACCGCTTCGGTCCCGAGCGGGTGGCGACCGTGTCCATGCCGGAGACCTACCGGGTCCGGCACGCCGTACGGGACGTGGGCCTCGCCCTCGGTCTGGAGCCGGCCGAGGTGGACCGGCTCGCCAAGTCCTTCCCGCACATCCGCGCCCGCGACGCCCGCGCCGCGCTCCAGGAACTGCCGGAGCTGCGCGGCATCGACCCCGAGACGTACGGCGGCAGCCGGATGTGGGACCTCGTCGAGGCGCTCGACGCCCTGCCGCGCGGGATCGCCATGCACCCGTGCGGGGTGCTGCTCTCCGACACCACCCTGCTGCGGCGCACCCCGGTCGTGCCGACCAGCACCGAGGGCTTCCCCATGTCCCAGTTCGACAAGGAGGACGTGGAGGACCTCGGGCTGCTCAAGCTCGACGTGCTCGGCGTGCGGATGCAGTCCGCGATGGCGCACTCGGTCCGGGAGGTCGAGCGGGTGAGCGGCCGCCGCATCGACCTCGACGACCCGGCGCAGGTGCCGCCGGGCGACCCGAAGACGTACCAGCTCTTCAAGAACTCGCAGACGCTGGGCTGCTTCCAGACCGAGTCGCCGGGCCAGCGCGACCTGCTCGCGCGGCTCCAGCCCGAGACCTTCCACGACCTGGTCGTGGACATCTCGCTGTTCCGTCCCGGGCCCGTCGCGGCCAACATGGTCGACCCGTTCATCAAGGCGCGGCACGGCAAGCAGGCGCCCGCGTACCCGCATCCGGACCTGAAGGAGGCGCTGGAGGAGACGTGCGGCGTGGTCGTCTTCCACGAGCAGATCATCAAGATCCTGAACGTCATGACCGGGTGCAGCCTCGCCTTCGGCGACTACACGCGGCGGGCCCTGTCGAAGGCGGACCAACTCGGCCGGGTGCGCGCCTGGTTCGCGCAGCGGGCCCGCGAGCGCGGATACGAGGAGGAGGTCGTGACGCGGACCTGGGAGATCGTCGAGGCGTTCGGCGCGTACGGGTTCTGCAAGGCGCACGCGGTCGCGTTCGCCGTGCCGTCGTACCAGTCGGCGTGGCTGAAGGCGCACCACCCGGCCGCGTTCTACGCCGGGCTGCTCACGCACGACCCCGGCATGTACCCGAAGCGGCTGCTGCTCGCGGACGCGCGGCGGTGGGGGGTGCCGGTGCTGCCGCTCGATGTGAACGCGTCCGACCCGGCCTATCGAATCGAACTGGTGTCTGATGGAGGGGACGGTTTCGTGCACGGTGTCCGGCTTGCGCTCGACGACGTGCGCGGCATGAGCGAGGCCGAGGCGGAACGCATCGTCGCGGGCCGCCCCTACGTCTCGCTCCAGGACTTCGTCTCCCGCGCCCGTCCGTCCCGGCCGGTCGCCGAACGCCTCGCCCAGGTCGGCGCGCTGGACGCCTTCGGGAAGAACCGGCGCGACCTCATGCTGCACATCGCCGAACTGCACCAAGGGCAACGAGGCGGCGCGCAGGGCCAGTTGGCGCTCGGCGAGACGGACTCCGCTCCGGACGTGGTCGCGCCCGCCCAGCTGCCCGACCTCGACGACGTCGAACGCCTCGGCGCCGAACTCGGCGTGCTCGGCATGGACACCTCCCGCCATCTCCTCGGCGACCACCGCGAGTTGCTCGACGAACTCGGAGTCGTCGACGCGCGGCGGCTGCGGGACCTCCCGCACGGCCAGGTCGTCCTCGTCGCCGGAGCCAAGGGCGCCGTGCAGACACCGCCGATCCGCTCCGGCAAACGCGTCATCTTCACGACGCTCGACGACACCTCGGGCCTCGTCGACTGCGCGTTCTTCGAGGACAGCCACGACGCGGCCGCCCACACCGTCTTCCACGCCTGGCTGCTCCTCGTACGAGGCGTGGTGCAGCGCCGCGGCGGCGGCACCGGCAAGGCCCTCTCCGTCACCGGCTCCGCCGCCTGGGACCTCACCGAACTCGCCGAACTGCGCCGCGCCGGGGGCCTGTCGGCGGTGACCGAACGCCTCACCGAGGCCCACACCCCCGCCGCCGTCGCGGCGGACGGCCGCAGCATCCGCCTGGAGACCGGCTACGACCTGCACCCCTGGGCGGACCTCCAGCCGGCCGGTGAACCCGTCAAGCAGAGCCGCAAGCTGTGGCACCAGAGTCCGGGGAGCGCGGGATGACACAGGTCCTGTACGTCCACTTCCACGATCTCGTGGACGAGCAGCTCTACCTGCGGCTGCTCGGGCTGCTCGCCGAGTTCACGCCCCTCGTGCAGGCGCTGCCGCCGGACGCCGCGCTCGCCGACGTCACGGGCAGCCTGCGGTACTTCGGCACGGACGCGCCCGCCCTGGCCGAGCGGATCCGGGCCCGCACCGGCGGCCTGTACGGGCTCCGCTCCACCATCGGCGTCGCCGCGAACCCCATGCTGGCCCGCATGGTCGCCGTCGACGGCCCGCCCTCGACCGTCCGCGAACTCCCCGACGACCTCGACGCGGTCGCCGCCTTCCTCGCCCACAAACCCGCCGCCGCGCTGCACGGGGTGGGGCCCGCGACCGCCCGGACGCTGTCCTCGTACGGCCTCGACAGCGTCGGGAAGATCGCCGCCGCGCCGCTCGGCACCCTGCAACGCATCCTCGGCGCCGCCGCGGGCCGCAAGCTGCACGACGCCGCCCGCGGCCTCGACCCGACGCCCGTGGTCCCCGAGGCGCCCGCCCGCTCCATCCGCGTCGAACACGACTTCCCGCACGACGAGTTGGACCGGGACCGGCAGCGGGCCGCGCTGCTCTCGCTCACCGACCGGCTCGGGCTGCGGCTGCGGGCCGAGGGGCAGGCGGCGCGGGTGCTCACGCTCAGCGTGCGGTACGCGGACCGCAGTACGACCACGCGGACCCGCACGCTGCGGGAGGCGTCCGCCCACACCCCGGCGCTGACCGCGCTCGCGTACGAGCTCCACGATCGGCTGGGGTTGCAGCGGGCGCGGGTGCGGTCCTTCGCGGTGCGGGCCGAGAGGTTGGTTCCGGCGGAGCAGGCGGTGCGGCAGCTTCTGTTCGATCCCGCGGATGAGCGGGCTCGGCGTATCGAGGCCGCCGTCGACCGCGCCCGCACCAAATTCGGCCCCCAAGCCGCCCACCCTGCGGCGGCCTGACCCCTCCCAGCCCCTGCGGCCCCCTCAAGCCCCTGCGGCGATTGAGCAGGCGGCTCCCGGGCCGACCCCCGGGGCTCCGCCCCGGACCCCGCTGCTCAAACGCCGCAGGGGCTTGAGGGGGCTCGACCACCGCAGGGGCTTGATCGGCTCGACCGCCGCAGGGCAGACCGCAGGGCAGACCGCAGGGATCAGCGGCCGTGGCGGCCCGTCGTGGCGCGGCGGCGCATCGAGAGGAAGAGGCCCCCCGCGCCGACGGCCAGCGCCGCCGCCCCGCCCATCGCGATGTACGGAGTCGTGGCGTCCCCACCCGTCTCGGCGAGGTTCTGCGAACTCCCCTGCGCGGCAGGCGCGTTGGCGTCACCCGCCGCCGACGCCTCCGGCGCCGCCGACTCGTGGGACGCGTGCGCGTCGTCCCCCATGTCCATCCCGCTGTGATCCACCGTCGACTTGTCCGCGTCCGCCGCGATCTGCTCGTCCGACGGTTCCTCCGCCGTGGTCGTCGCCGCGGCCGCACCGGCGGAGGAACCGCCGTACGTCACGTCCGAGCAGGAGTAGAACGCCTCCGGGCTGTCCGACCGCTGCCAGATGCCGTAGATCAGCTGACGGCCCGTACGGTCGGGAAGCTTGCCGGAGAAGGTGTAGTAGCCGTCCGCCGCCACCGGATCCGTCTTCGTCGCCACCGGGTTCGCCAGGTCCAGGTCGGACCACTTCAGCGGCTTCGACGCGTCGTAGCCCTGCTTCGTCATGTAGAGGTTGAAGGTGCCCTTGTGCTGCGCCGTCACCTTGTACTTGAAGGTGTACGACCCCGCCGAGACCTCCGTCGCGGGCCAGTCGTCGCGCGCCAGGTCCATGCCCTTGAACTCCTCGGAGTTCGCCGAGCACAGCTTGCCGTCCGGGATGTTCTCCTGGTGCTTGCCGGCCGCCTCGCCGTCCCGGATGCCGTTCCAGTCGTACAGGGCCTGCGGGCCGCCCTCGGCGACCGCCGCCTTGCACGCCGCCGACGTCGGGTTCTCGGCGCCCTCCGCGTAACAGGCGGCGACCCGGCTGACGGGATCGCCGAGCGTGCCGTGTGCCGCGGCGGGGCTCGCGGACAGGGCGGTCAGGGCGAGGGGGATCGCGCCGACCGTGGTGAGCGCGGCGATCTTGCGGCGCGTTGCAGGCATGGGGGTACTCCTTGATCGAGTGCATTGGGGGGTGCGGCAAGGAAGTTAGCCCGAAAAAACGCGCCGATCGGCCCCGAGGAGCGCCCCGAGTGGATCTTTATGGCCCCCTTAAGGTGCCACTCAGCCTGCGCTCAGGGACGGCCCTCGGGGACGGGTCCCGGGACCCTCAGGACACCCACCGGTACCGCCGCTCCGGCCGCCCCGTCCCCCCGTACCGCAACGACACCCGCGCCCGCCCCGTCCCCGCGAAGAACTCCAGGTACCGGCGCGCGCTCACCCGCGACAGCGAGCCCGCCTCCTGGGCGCACTCCGTCGCCGACAGGCCCCCCGGATGCGCCCGCAGCGTCTGCTCCACCAGATCCGCGGTGTGCGCCGCGAGGCCCTTCGGGAGCTCCCGGGAACCCGGCGGGCGGGCCCCGAAGATCTGGTCGACGTCCTCCTGGCGGGCCTCGTCGAGGTCGTCGAGCCGGGCCCGCAGCTCCGCCACATGCCTCAACTGCTCCCGCAGCGCCGCCTGGTTGAACGGCTTGATCAGATAGTGCAGCGCCCCCGCCCGCAGCGCCGCCCGCACCACCTCCGCGTCCCGCGCCGCCGTGATGAACAGCGCGTCCACCGGCGTCCGGGACGCATCCCGCTCCTCCTGCGCCCGTAGCCGCCGCAACACCTCGATGCCGTCCATGTCCGGCAAGTACACGTCCAAAAGCACCAGTTCGGGCCGTACCGCCTCCGCCGCGCGCAGCGCTTCCGCGCCGCTGTGCGCCACCCCCGCCACCACGAACCCGTCCATCGCGGACACGTGCCGGCTGTGCAGCTTCGCGACCATGAAGTCGTCGTCCACGATCAAGACCTTGACCAAGCCCTTTGTCACTGGCGCAGGGTAGGTGTGCGACCACAAGGACCACAACGTCCGTTGCTTGCGGAAGAGAGACAGGTTGTTAACGCGTAGGCAACATGTGGGCCACTCGCACCCCCCGACCCCACGAACCGACAGGTGGTGGCACCCGTGCGCCTGCGCACACCCCTCGCCCTGCTCGGGGCCGCGGCTCTCGTCCTGGTGGGGCCGCCGCTGCTCACCACGGGCAGCGGCGCCGACACCGGCACCCAGATCCCCGGCCTGCGCCTCATGGTCCCCAACACCCCCGGCGGCGGCTACGACATCACGGCACGCACCGCCGCCAAGAACGCCGAGGACGCCGGACTCACCCACAGCATCGAGGTGTTCAACCTGCCCGGCGCCGGCGGCACCGTCGGCCTCACCCGGCTCGCCGGCGAACACGGCAACGGCAAGCTGGCCATGTCCATGGGCCTCGGCGTCGTCGGCGCCGCCCGCTCCAACCACTCCCCGACGACCCTCGCCGACACCACACCCATCGCCCGGCTCACCGAGGAGCCCGACGTCGTCGTGGTCGCGAAGGACTCCCCGTACAAGAACATCGGGCAGCTCGTCGACGCCTGGAAGAAGAACCCCGGCAAGCTCCCCGTCGGCGGCGGCTCCTCGCCCGGCGGACCCGACCACCTCGCGCCCATGCTGATGGCGCGCGCCGCGGGTATCGAACCCAAGCAGGTCAACTACGTCCCGTTCGACGGCGGCGGCGAACTCCTCGCCTCCATCCTCGGCGACAAGGTCGCCTTCGGCGTCTCCGGCGTCGGCGAGTACCTCGACCAGATCAAGAGCGGCGAACTGCGCCTCCTCGCCGTCACCGGGCCCGAACGCGTCTCCGGCCTCGACGGCCCCACGCTCAAGGAATCCGGCTACGACGTCGACTTCACCAACTGGCGCGGCATCGTCGCCCCACCCGGCCTCAGCGACACGCAACGCACCAAACTCACCGGTCTCGTACGGAAGTTGCACGCCTCCGAGGAATGGAAGAAGTCGCTGAAGAAGAACGGCTGGGACGACGCGTTCCTCGTCGGTGACGACTTCGGAACGTTCCTCGACGCCCAGGACAAGCGGGTCGTGTCCGTACTGAAGGAGCTGGGCCTGTGACCGCCACCGACACCCGTGAGACCCGCGAGTCCGGCGGGTCCTGGCTGCGCGACCACTCCGAACTCGGCGTCTGCGTCCTGCTGCTGGCGCTCGGCGTGCTCGTCCTCACCGACGCGCTCACCATGAACGTCGACATCTCCCAGCGCGGCCCCGTGGGGCCCAAAACCGTACCGGTCGTCGTCGGCGCCGGACTCCTCGTCGTGGCCGTGCTCCTCGCCGTCGACGTGCTGCGCGGCGGCCGGGGAGAAGCCGAGGCCGGCGAGGACATCGACCTGTCCGAACCCGCCGACTGGCGCACCGTACTGCTCCTCGCCGGCGTCTTCCTCGCCACCGCCGTCCTCATCGAACCGCTCGGCTTCCCGCTCGCCGGAGCCCTGCTGTTCTGGGGCGCCGCGTACGCGCTCGGCAGCCGCCACCTCACCCGCGACCCGCTCATCGCCGCGGGCCTCTCCCTGCTCACCTTCGTCGTCTTCAACAACCTGCTCGGCGTCCCGCTGCCGGGCGGCCCCTTGATGGAGGTGCTGTAAACCCCATGAACGCCCTCAACTCGCTCCTCGACGGCTTCGGCACGGCCCTCACCCCCATCAACCTCCTGTGGGCCGCCATCGGCGTCCTGCTCGGCACCGCCATCGGCGTCCTCCCCGGCATCGGCCCCGCCATGGCCGTCGCCCTCCTCCTCCCGGTGACCTACGGACTCGAACCCACCGGCGCGTTCATCATGTTCGCGGGCATCTACTACGGCGCCATGTTCGGCGGCTCGACCACCTCGATCCTCCTCAACACCCCGGGGGAGAGCGCCGCCGTCGTCGCCGCCATGGAGGGCAACCCCATGGCGAAGTCCGGCCGCGGCGCACAGGCCCTCGCGGCCGCCGCCGTCGGCCACTTCGCCGGCGGCATGATCGGCACGATCCTGCTGGTCGCCCTCGCCCCCAAGGTCGCCGAACTCGCCGTCGACATCGGCGCGCCCGACTACTTCGCCATCATGGTCCTCGCGTTCATCGCCGTGACCTCCGTCCTCGGCTCCTCGCGCGTCCGCGGCCTGGCGTCCCTCCTCATCGGCCTCACGATCGGACTCGTCGGCCTCGACCAGATGACCGGCCAACAACGCCTCACCTTCGGCTCGTTGCAGCTCGCCGACGGCGTCGACGTCGTCATCGTCGCCGTCGGACTCTTCGCCATCGGCGAAGCCCTGTGGGTCGCCGCCCACCTGCGCCGCACCAGCGGCGAGGCGATCCCCGTCGGCCGCCCGTGGCTCGGCAGGCAGGACGTGCGCCGCACCTGGAAGTCCTGGCTGCGCGGCCCCTTCATCGGCTTCCCCTTCGGCGCGATCCCCGCGGGCGGCGCCGAGATCCCCACGTTCCTCTCCTACGTGACGGAGAAGCGGCTCTCGCGGCACAAGGACGAGTGGGGCAAGGGCGCCATCGAGGGCGTGGCGGGCCCCGAATCGGCGGCCTCGGCATCGGCGGCGGGCACGCTGGTCTCGATGCTCACCCTCGGCCTTCCGACGACCGCGGTCGCCGCCGTCATGCTCGCGGCCTTCCAGCAGTACGGCATCCAGCCCGGCCCGCTCCTCTTCGAACGCGAACCGGAACTGGTCTGGGGCCTCATCGCCTCCCTGTTCGTCGGCATGGTGCTGCTCCTCGCGCTGAACCTCCCCCTGGCCCCCGTCTGGGCGAAGCTCCTGCGCATCCCCCGCCCCTACCTCTACGCCGGCATCCTCTTCTTCGCGGCCGTCGGCGCCTACGCGGTCGGCGGCGAGGCCGTGGACCTCGTCATCCTGCTGATCATCGGCCTCATCGGCTTCGGCATGCGCCGCTACGGACTCCCCGTCCTGCCCGCCGTCATCGGCGTCATCCTCGGCCCCAACGCCGAACAACAGCTGCGCCGCGCCCTCCAGATCAGCGACGGCAGCGTCAGCGGACTGGTGAACACCCCGTTCTCCGTGACGGTCTACGCCGTCGTCCTGCTCATCGTCGCGTGGCCGCTCGTGAAGAAGCTGGTGGTGCGGGGCAGGGGCGGTGGCGTAGACAGGACGGCATGAGCGACCAGAACCCCGGGCCCGGGATCCGCCGGGCGACAGCCGCGGACGTGCCCGCCGTCAAGGCGGTCACGGACGCGGCGTACCACCCCTACATCGAGCGCATCGGGCTCGTGCCCGTGCCCATGGAGGCCGACCACGCCGCGGACGTCGCGGCCGGCCGGGTGTACGTCACGGGAGAGCCGGAGATCACCGGCCTCGTCGTGGTCGAGGCACGCCCCGACCACCTCTTCCTCGACAGCATCGCGGTCCACCCCGCCGCCCACGGGCAGGGGGTGGGCCGCCGCCTGCTCGCCTTCGTCGACGAGCACGCCCGCGCACAGGGCCTCCCCGAGGTGCGTCTCTACACGAACGCCCTCATGTGGGAGAACCAGAAGCTGTACCCGCGGTACGGATACGAGGTCGTGGAGCGCCGCACGGACGGCCCCTACGACCGCATCCACTACCGCAAGCGGCTGGCACCGGGTCTGAGTGACATCTGACCGGCCCCGCTCACTCGTCCGGCCACCACGTCTTGCGGACGTCACGCCGCACTTCCGGGCGTTCGCGCTTGAGATCGGCCGCGGTCGCGTCCTCGCGCAGGCGGCGCCTGAGGGTGCTCGATCCGGTCGGCTTGTGCACGGTCACTCGGCGCATGGTGCCTCCTGTACCTACACGGGTCCCAACGTGGGGCCGTTGTAGACCTGTTCCCGGAGGGTCCCCCTTCGAAGCGCAATTGTCAGTGGCGGTTGTCACGATGGGGGCATGGAGACATCCGGGGGAACGGTCGACTGGGACGCGCTGGCGGACGGATTCGACGAGGAGGCGGACCATGGACTGAGGGATCCGGGGGTGCGGGCCGCCTGGGCGGAGCGACTTGCGGGGTGGATGCCCCCAAACGCCTGCGACGTGCTGGATCTCGGCTGCGGGACGGGCAGCCTGGCACTCCTCGCGGCGGAGCGGGGACACCGGGTGACCGGGGTGGATCTCGCGCCGAACATGCTGCGGCTGGCCCGCCGGAAACTGGCGGGCCGTGACGCCGCGTTCCTGGTCGGGGACGCGTCGTCACCACCCGTACGAAAGGGGGCGTACGACGTGGTACTGGCCCGGCATGTGCTGTGGACGTTGCCGGACACCGGGGCGGTGCTGCGGCGTTGGGTGTCGCTGGTGCGGCCCGGCGGGCGGCTGGTGCTGGTGGAGGGGGTGTGGGGCGAGGTGAGTCCGGCCGGGATCCCGGCGGAGCGGCTCGTGGACGTGCTCGCGCCGCTCGTCGCGGACGTCCGGCACGTACCGCTGTCGGGGGACGCGCGGCTGTGGGGCAAGGAGGTGACGGACGAGCGGTACGCGGTGGTGGCGCTCACGTGAGGGACGGCGGGAAGGCGCCGTCCCTCGCCAACCGCTCCAGCTCGTCCAGGGCCCGCACCGCCGCGCTCGCGGCCCCCGGGTCCCGGGCGGTGAGGCCGCTGTCGGCGAACTCGTCCTCGTCCAGGCGCAGCACCCGGCGGCCGTCCGCCGACACCCACAGGTCGAGGTCGAGGTCCTCGGAGCGGAGGTCCCCCTCGGCGGTGCGGACGGCGGGGCGGGTGATGTCGCAGTACCAGCCCTTCAGCGTCCCGTCGGCGGTACGGACCTCCTTCACCGCGTACCAGCGGTCGCGCCAGTAGTGCTCGGTGAAGACGTCGCCGGGGGCGAACCGGACGAAGCCGAAGTCACGGACGCCGTCACCGGCCCAGGGGGCGCGGACGGTGACGCGGACGCCGTCGTCGTGCAGCAGCTCCGCCGGGTAACTGATCTTCGTACGGCCCGCCTTGACCAGCCGCACCCGGACGGTCTCAGCGGGGGAGGGTGCGGACATGGCGGATCTCCGTCGCGTCGAGGGCGTAGCCGAACCACTTGTTGATGGCGAGCATCGGCTCGTTGCCCGCGTCGTTTCCCGTGTACGCCACGGTGACCCCGGCGGCGCGGGCCCGGTGCAGCGAGTCGTTCTTGGCCAGCTTGGCGAGGCCGCGCCCGCGGAAGGCGCGTGCGGTGCCGGTCATGCCCGACACGTAGCGGCCCTCGCCGTCGGTGAGGGCCGCCGTGAACGCGGCGGGGACGCCGTCCACCAGGACCACCGTCGTCAGCTCCTGGTTGAGCAGCGGGTGGTACCAGGTGTCGCGCAACCACTGCTCGTAGTCGCTGAGTTCGGCCGGGATGTCGCTCGGCTCGTCGGAGGTGGTCTCCGCGTCCAGCTCGAACAGGGGCCGGGGGTCCGCCGCGTACGCGGACCCGGTGCGCAACTCGACGCCGGACGGCGCGGGTTGCCGGGGCGGGAGCGAACCCGCGGTGAGGTCCAGACGCAGGAAGTGGGCGCTGCGGCCCGGACGGTAGCCCTGCGCCGCGGCCCAGGCGAGGTTGCGCGGGGCGTCGAGGGCCCAGCAGTGCGCCTGCGTCGCGCCGTGCTGGACGAGGTGCTCCTCCGCCGTGCGCAGCAGGAGCGTGCCGGCGCCGCGGCCGGTGTGCTCCGGGTGCACGTACACGTTCGCGTAGCCCTGGCCCGGTTCCGGGCTCTCGTGGGCGATGCCGACCTGCGCGGTGCCGATCGTCTCCCCGTCGCCCGCCAGCGCGATCAGCTGGCGGTAGTGGGCGTCGGGATGGGCGTGTGCGGTGGCGTACGCGACGGCGGCCGGGGTCGCGAGCATGGCGGGGAGGCAGGTGCGGCGGATCCGGGCGAACGCCGTGGTGTCCGCCGGGTCGTCGGGGCGCAGCGCGCGCACGATCACGGTCATGGACGCGCACGCTACGCGCCACGCGCGACCGGGTGCCTCCCATTTTTCCGCGCTGCGGGAGAATCGGGCGCGTGACCTTGAAGATCCGCATTGACGACAGCGGGGCCCCCTATGAGCAGGTGCGGGCCCAGATCTCGGAACTGGCCAGGTCGGGGGCGCTCCCCGTCGGGTACAAGCTGCCCACGGTCCGCGGCCTCGCCGAGGAGCTCGGCCTCGCCGCGAACACCGTGGCCAAGGCGTATCGCGCCCTGGAGACGGACGGGGTGATCGAGACGCGCGGCCGCAACGGGACGTTCGTCGCCTCCGCGGGGGACGCGGCGGAGCGCGAGGCCGTACTGGCGGCACAGGCGTACGCGGAACGGGTCCGCCGCCTCGGCCTGTCGAAGGACGCCGCCCACGCCACGGTCGAGGACGCCTTGCGCGCGACGTACGCGTAACAGCTGCCTGCGGAAAGCCACGGCGCCGCTGCCGACATTCCAGCCCTTCCGGGGGCCACACGCCGGTGCGGACACTGCCAGCTCTTGCGGGGGCCGCAGCGCCGGTGCGGACACCTCCAGCCCCTGGGGCGGCGGAGGACCGGGTAATCAAGCCCCTGCGGCGATTGAGCAGCGGGGTCCGGGGCGGAGCCCCGTGGCGTAGGGGGAGCCGGGGCTACAGGTACAGCCCCGCCTCCGCCCCGCCCCGCGGATCCGGCACCGCCGTCGGAGACACCCCGCGCCGCAACGCGTACAACTCCGCCAGGGTGGCACCCTCCCGCCCCACCCCGTCCTCCGTCCCCAACCACTCCGTCGCCTCGCGACGCGTCAGCGCGGACACCTCGATCCGGGCGAGGCACCGGCCGGGCCGCACCACCGCCGGGTGCAACCGCTCCAGGTCCTCGTTCGTGGTGACCCCCACCAGGACATTGCGCCCCTGTCCCAGCAACCCGTCCGTCAGGTTCAGCAGGCGCGACAACGCCTGCCCCGCCGTGTGCTTCGCCTCTCCCCGGATCAACTCGTCGCAGTCCTCCAGCAGAAGCAGCCGCCACCGGCCCTTGCCCGTACCGTCGTCCTCGCCGATCGCGATGTCCATCAGATAGCCGACGTCGGAGAACAGCCGCTCGGGGTCGAGGACGCAGTCGACCTGGCACCAGTCCCGCCACGACCGCGCCAGCGTCCGCAGCGCCGACGTCTTGCCCGTCCCCGGCGGTCCGTGCAGCAGCAGGAGCCGGCCCGCGATGTCCTCGGGCCGCGTCTTCATCAGCCCGTCCATCGCCTCGGCGACCGGCGCCGTGTAGTTGGGCCGCACCTCCTCCCACGTACCGGCCGAGATCTGCCGGGTCGTGCGGTGCGGGCCGCGCCGCGGCGACACGTACCAGAAGCCCATCGTCACGTTCTCCGGCTGCGGCTCCGGCTCGTCCGCCGCCCCGTCCGTGGCCTGCCCGAGCACCTTCTCCGCCAGTTCCGCGCTCGTCGCCGTCACGGTGACGTCCGCGCCCCTGCTCCACCGGGAGACGAGCAGCGTCCACCCGTCGCCCTCGGCGAGCGTCGCGCTGCGGTCGTCGTCGCGCGCGGAGCGCAGCACGCGGGCGCCCGGCGGCAGCAGGGTGGCAGCGGAGCGGACCCGGTCGATGTTCGCGGCGTGCGAGAAGGGCTGCTCGCCCGTGGCGAAGCGGCCGAGGAACAGGGCGTCGACGACGTCGGACGGCGAGTCGCTGTCGTCGACGCCCAACCGGACCGGCAGCACGTCGAAGGGGTTGGCAGACATGCCGCCATGATCCGGCACGAACGGGTCGTCCGCACGGAATTTCCGCAGCGCGCGCCCGTCCGGAACCGCACCCGCCGTTACGAGTCCGTGGCAACGGAGCTGGTCCTTCCGCCAACTGCCCTCGTTACCCTTGTCCTTGATGGGACGTCATGGGTGGGAATCGGGGGTACGGCGATGGCGGCTCATCGCCCTGCTCGGTGTGGGGATGGCCGTACTGGCCCTGGTGCTGACGGTGGTCAGCACGCTTCCGGACAACGACCGCGACACGACGGGCACCACGACCGACGGCGACCGGGTGCACGGCACGCCCGGCGAGCCGCCCAAGGAGCTGGGCCCGCAGGTCGGTTGGGGTTTCACCCACACCCAGTTCTCCGCCGACGAGGGCGCGTCCGCGGCGGTCGAGCGCGCGGAGAAGCTGCTGGGTGAGCGCCCGATGCCGCAGAACCAGCACATCATGGGCTGGGGCGCGAGCAACCCGGAGCCGGTGAAGGGGCGTTACCAGTTCGAGGAGATGGACCGGCGCATCGATTTCATCCGCAAGTCCGGCGGCACGCCCGTGGTCACGCTGTGCTGCGCGCCCGACTGGATGAAGGGCGGCAAGGCCGGCGTCGGCAACACGGACTGGAGCAGGGCCTCCCTGGAGACCGCGCCGTCGCCCGAGCACTACGCGGACTTCGCGAAACTCGCGGCGACCGTCGCCAAGCGCTACCCGTACGTACGGCACTTCATCGTCTGGAACGAGTTCAAGGGGTTCTGGAACGACGACGAGGCCCGCTGGGACTACGAGGGGTACACGAAGCTGTACAACCGGGTCTACAAGGCGCTGAAGGACGTCCGCGAGGACATCATGGTCGGCGGCCCCTACCTGGTCATGGACAGCCTCCACCCGCAGCAGACCGACGGCACCTCCGACGCCGTCAGCGGCCCGTGGGGGCGCATGGACCAGCGGATCGTCGACGCCTTCACGTACTGGAACAAGCACAGGGCGGGCGCCGACTTCGTCGTCGTCGACGGATCCAGCTACACGAACGACGACGAGATGCTGCCCGACGAGTTCGCCGCCACCGACAAGTTCACCGCCGTCAGCAGATGGATCGAGCGGCAGACCGGCGACCTGCCGCTGTGGTGGGCCGAGTACTACGTGGAGCCCGCCGACAGCCGCGACGAGCGGCAGGGCTGGAGCGAACCGCACCGCGTCGCCGTGCAGGCCTCCGGGATGATCGCGCTGGCCCAGGGCGGGGCGACCTCCGGGTTCTACTGGAACCCCGAGGACGAGAAGGGCGCGCGCTGCGCGGGCTGCCTGTGGCGCCCCACCGACCGCGCCTCCGGGGGAGCGCCGCTGCCGATGTACGGGCTGGTGTCACGCTTCAACGAGGAGTTCGGTCCCGGCACGGTGTACGAGAAGGTGTCGGTGGCCCGGGACGACGTCCCGAACGTACGCGTCCTCGCCGACGACGAGGCGATCCTCGTCGTGAACACCCTGGACCGCCCGATCAGCGCGAAGGTTGATGGGCGGCGGTTCGGGATGCGGGGCTACGAGGTGAAGTGGCTGCGGCGGTAGGTGCCCCCCTGCGGTCGACGGCGTTGCGGTCACGGGGCTCTGCCCCGGACCCCGCTGCTCAATCGCCGCAGGGGCTCGAATGTGGTCTCGCTGGTCAATCGCCGCAGGGGCTCGAATGTGGTCCCGTTGCTCAGTTCAGGCCCATCGTGATGAACCGTTGGACCAGCGACGCCAGGACCACCGCCAGGAGTGGCAGGGAGAACCAGAACGTGCTTTGGAGCCAGCGGAGTTGGCGCACGCTCGGGCGTGCCGCGACGCGTACCACCTCGCGTGCCGTGAGCAGCACGATCAGGGCGACCGCCGCGAGTGCGCCCACCAGGGACCACGGGGTCCAGGTGACCTGGGGGCCGATCGGGCCCGGGTCGGCCTTCGGGGCCTTGCCCGCCGGTTCCTCGCGCAGCTGGTACATGGTGACGTCCGCGTTGACGTAGACCTTCTTCAGCTCCTCGCGCCGGTCGAGGTTCTCGACGAGGCGGGTGGGCCAGGCCTGGGAGTAGCCGACGTCCATCTGGAGATAGACGACCTGGCTCTTGTTGAGCATGAGGTACGAGTTGGGGCCCGCGTCCTTGAGCGCCTTGACCAGGCCGCCGACCAGCACCGGGTCGACGGGCGCGAGCGTCGGCACGTAGTTGACCCGCTCCATGTCGCGGGCGCCCCACGGCAGCGCGGGCGTGACGTTGTCGACGACGTCGTTGCTCAGCCACAGCAGGCGCACGGTCGGCTTGTCGTGGGCGTAGACGTAGTCCATCGCCGCGACCTCGCCGGGACGGATCCGCTCGAACGGCTCGTTGCCCCAACGGGCCACCAGGAAGCCGCCCATGAGCATCAGGCCCGCCATGAGCGCGGCCAGCGGCGCGAGGCTGATGCGGTCCTTGTCGCGCTCCTTCGCCGTGACGCCGGTGCGCGGGAACAGCGCGAGACCGGCGAGCAGCGCGGCGCCCGGGAGGGCGAACAGGAAGACCCGCAGCGCCATCTCGCCGCCGTAGCTCTGCATGCCGAAACCGAGGAACGGCACGAAGGTCAGGACCAGGAGCGAGCGCTCGCGGTACTTCCACTCGCGGCGGCGCCACCAGCCGTAAGCGGCGAACGCCATGACGGCGCCGGCCAGCGCCACGCGCGTGTACAGGACGAGCTTGTGGCTGGAACTGCCGTCCTGGATACGGCCGGATACCGAGGACGTCACGTTGCCGCCGACGCCGCCGACCCCGCCGAACAGCTCGTTGAAGTGCCCGGACCAGTACGGCTCGGCCAGGAAGCCCAGCCAGACGACGACGATGACGCCGAACAGCAGCGGCAGTCCGCGCAGTTCGGACTTGCCGACCAGGACGAGGACCGCGAGGACGCCCAGCATCACGAACGGCGTCAGTTGGTGCGCCGGGACCGTCGCCGCGAACAGCGCGATCAGTACGACGAGCAGCACCGCCCGCTGCCGTCTGTCGGTCGGCGCGACCTCCGTCTCGCCGGGACGCCGCTTGCCCCACAGCATGCGCGGCGCGCGGAAGTAGACCAGCAGGATCGCCACGAAGACCAGATAGAGCAGGTACGTGAAGCCCTGCGGCGAGAAGTAGTCCTGGCCCACCCAGCCGCTGAGCACGAAGATCCACAGCCCGGTCCACTTGGCGCGCCAGCTCGCCCGTACGGACTTCAGCAGCAAGAACATCGGCGCCAGGTACAGGAGTTGGACGGCCGTCGGCCACCACCGGACGATCTCGGTGAGGTCGTCGACCCCGCACGCCTTCGCGAGGAACGCGGCGGCGGCGAAGAAGCCGGGCCAGCTCCAGCGGGCGTCCAGGTCGGGGACCGCGGAGCCGGTGCGGTCGATGTAGTCCATGAAGCCCAGGTGCTGCCAGGCCGTCGCGAACCGGGGCTCCGCCTCGATGACGGCCGGCAGTGCGTGCAGCGACACGACCGTGGCGAGGAGCGTCAGCAACAGCAGCCGCTTGTGCGGGCGTTCGAGCCAGAGCAGCGACGCGAACACACCGATGAGCAGGGCGCCGCCGAGCAGCGTCACGGGGGACAGGACGGAGACCAGGCCGAGCCCGCCCATCCGGTCCAGATCGGCCTCGCCCATCCCGAGGACCGGCCCCCAGTACAGCCCGAGCGCCGCGACGAGCAGCAGCGCGAGCACCACGACGGTGGGCGTCAGCCGCGCCCGGCGGGCCGGCTCCGCCGGGGTGAGGGGCCCCGCCGTGGCGGGCTCATCCGCGCGTACGTCCTCCTCCCGTACGTCGTCGAAGGCGAGGTCGACGAGGTCCGGGTGCGGGTCGTCGTCCCGGTCCGGCGGCTCAGGGCCGGGGTCGGGAACGGCGCGCGGTGTCGCAGTGGTGGCGCGGGCCGGGTTGGGGCCGAAGATCGCGTCGGCGTCGAGGGGCGTGTCGGTGCCGGAGGGCCCGCCCGTGCCGGAGCCGTCCTCGCCGTGGGTCCCGCTGGTCGCCTGCGAGGTGGACGCGTACGGTGGTTTCAGCGCCCACGTGGGCAGGTGGCTGCCCGTCGGCGGTGTCACGAGGCGCGGGCGCACGTCGGGGCGGCGCTCCTGGTGGTCCAGGTTCAGCTGCACCGCGAGTTGCAGCGTGTCCGAGTCCATCGCGTCGCGCAGCGCCCACTTGGGGCCGCCCTCCTTCCCGGCCGCCCCCGCCTTCGGCGTGCCCAGGTCGGCGAGGTCGCCGTCCGGCGGCGCGCCCTCGGGTGCCGGGGCCGCGGGGGCCGCGCGCACCACGCGCCACAGTTTCGGCGCGGCGATCGCCACGATGACGGCGAGCGAGGAGATCTCGGCGACGCCCGCGCCCGTGAGCCCCATCCGGGGCAGCAGGAGCAGCGTCAGACCGAGGACGAGCACGCACAACAGGCCCTGGAGCCAGGCGAGTCCGGAGGTGCGGCTCTGTGCGCGCAGCACCGCGAAGTACGTCTCCATGACGACCCGCAGTGCCGCCCCGACCGCGAACCACCGCAGCAGCGGGGTCGCCGCGTCCGAGTAGTCGGCGCCGAAGACGTGCAGCACGTACGGCGCCAGCACGAACAGCAGGGCGCAGATCGGCAGCATGATGCGGGCCATGCGGCGCAGCGCGGCCCGCGTGTTCGCGGCGAGCTGCGCCGGGTCGTGCGAGCCCTCCACGGTCAGCGAGGCGCCCATGTTGATGGCCAGCAGGTTGACCGTGCCGCCGATCGTGGTCGCGATGTAGAAGTACGCGTTGTCCGCCGAGCTGACCTGCGAGGCGATGAGCACCGGCACCAGGTAGACGACGGCGAGCGAGAACAGCGACCCCGTGTAGTCGCCGGCGAGGAACCGCCCCATCTCGCGCAGCGTCGGCGGCTCGGACCTGTCGCCCGTGGCCTCGATGTGCCGCGGCACGAGCCGCCGGAACACGAGCAGGCCCAGCGGGACCACGGAGAACGCGATGGCGACGACCCACGACACGAACACGCCGGTCGTCGCGAACGCCCCCGCGAACGCGACCAGCAGTCCCAGCTTGACCAGCGAGAACACCGTGTTGCCCACCGGCACCCACAGCGCGCTGCGCAGCCCGGTGAGCACCCCGTCCTGCAACGTCAGCAGCGACCAGGCGACGACGGCCGCGACGAAGCCGAGCCCGTGCAGCGTGCCGTGCAGGAACCGGTACGAGGGCCCCCACACGTCGAGCGTCAGCAGGAAGACCAGCGCGGCGAACGCGACGGCCGCCGAACTCCCCGCGTACGTACGGAAGATGAACCGGCCGGTGGCGCGTCCGGCGACGGGGATGAAGCGGGCGAGCGCCCCGGTCAGCGTCACGGCGGTGAGGCCCGCGAGGAACTTCATCGCCGCGATGGCCGCCGAGCCCTGCCCGACCGCGTCCGCCGTGTAGTAGTGCGCGGCGGCCAGCCAGAAGCCGACACCGAGGACGCCGGAGATGCCGGTGTTCAGCATCAGCGCATAGGCGTTCCGGAACAGTTGGCTTCCGCCGCCCGACCCACCCATGCCGTCTTTGTTGCCCTTCCTGCCGCGCCCTATGCCGGGCAGCCTGAGCCGGCGGCCGACGGGTTCCCGCGGTCCGGCGTCGGTGGTGGTGGCCGGATCGGCCTTGGCGGGGGTGGTCGTCGTGTCAGACACGGGTTCGCGCTGCCTTCCGGCGGGCCTGTCGGGCTCTGCGGACCACGGCGTACCCCTTGGTGAGGGCACGGTCCCTGGCGAAGTTGCGGCCGATCGCGCGGCCCTCGACGAGCCGCTCGAACTCGGTGAGGTCGGTGGAGCGGCGCACGGTGACCCGGCGCAGGGCGTAGGGGCCCTGGCGGCGCCGGGCGAGCGCGTTGCCGACGGCGAGCGACTGGGCGTACCCGGCCGCGCGCACCGCCTGCCGCACCCGCCGGTCGGAGTGACCGTACGGGTACGCGAAGGAGCGCGGCATGCGGCCCAGCTCGCCGCAGACGATTTCGCGGCACCGCACCAGCTCGAACTCCAGCTCCTCGTCGTCGAGCTGGTCGAGCTGCGGATGCGTGTGGCTGTGCCCGCCGATCTCCACGCCCTGCGCGGCGAGCGCCCGCACCTGGTGCCAGTCGAGCATCGCGTCGAGCCCGCCCCCGGTGTCGTACGCGCCGCGCAGCCACCCCGTCGAGACGAACAGGGTGGCGGCGAAACCATGCTTGGCGAGAGCGGTCAGGGCGTGCGTGTGCACGCCCTCATAGCCGTCGTCGAAGGTGATCAGGACGGGCCGGTCGGGCAGCGCCCGCCCGTCGCGCCAGCGGGCGGCGAGCTCGGCGGTGGTCAGCGGGGTGCGCCCGTGGTCGGCGAGCAGCGCCATCTGCTCGGCGAACTGGCCTGGCGTCACTGCCAGTTGACGGGTCGCGCGGTTCGGGTCGGGGGAGACGGCGTGGTACATGAGGATCGGCACGGCGCCGTCGCCGGACGTCCGCGCTCGGGCGCTCATGCGGCCGCCTCCGTTCTCCCGACCGTGTCCGTGGCGGCGTCGATCCCGGGCACCGTGAACCGGGCGCCCCCGCGGCGCGCCCGCAGGCTCCCCACCGCGTATCCGCCGACCGTCGTCAGCGCGCCCGCGACGATCGCCCCGGCGCGGCCCGCGCCACCGGCCCGGCCGAGCACGAAGTCCCGTACGCCGCGCGCCACTCCTGCCGGAAGCACCCGGGACGTGTAGGCCCGCTCGGACTCGAGTCCCTTGTCGGCGCCGACACTGCGCGCCACGAGCGCCTTCGACAGACCTTCCGCGTACGCCCGCGTACGGAAGTAGCCGAACCGCTCCCGTCCCGCCGGCACCCGGTGGTGGATGACGGCCCGGTCGTCGATCAGCAGCACCGCGTCCGGTCTCGCGCGCGTGATCCGGATGCACAGCTCCGTCTCCTCGCAGCCCAGCGGGCGCTTGTCGCCGTCCCGGCCGATCCCGGTGGCGAAACCGCCCGCGATGTCGAACGCGCCGCGCCGGAAGGAGGCGTTGCCGCCCAGCACGTTGCGCACTTCGACCTTGCCGCGCGGCAGCCCCCTGTACGTGCAGCCCACCACCCA
Organism: Streptomyces sp. BYX5S; assembly: GCF_054724165.1. Lineage (NCBI taxonomy): Bacteria > Bacillati > Actinomycetota > Actinomycetes > Kitasatosporales > Streptomycetaceae > Streptomyces > Streptomyces sp. BYX5S. The sequence continues at coordinate 2,213,037 of NZ_CM138829.1, forward strand.
GTCGAACTCCTCCGGGAACCAGACGGGCCGGCGGCCCGACGCCCAGATCGGCTCGGTACGCCCGCCGACGGCGAGGACCCGCGGATCCGCGTAGCCCTCGGCGAACCAGTGCAGCCAGTCCCGCTCCGCGACGGCGTCGTCGTCGAGGAACGCGACGATCCCGCCGCGCGCGACGGCGATCCCGGTGTTCCGCCCGGCCGACAGCCCCCGGGGCCCGGCATTGGGCAGCACCCGCACGTCCGCCGCCCCGTCGAACTCCTCGACGAGCCGCGCGAGCAGCCCCGGGTTGTGATCGACGACGAGCAACGTCTCCAACGCGGCGTACGACTGCCCGCGCACGGAGTCGACGGCGGCGAGAATGTCGCTCCACCGGTCCTCGGTATAGACACAGATGACGACGGAGACGCTTTCCAGCCCCTGCGGCGACTGAGGAGCGGGGTCCGGGGCGGCGCCCCGCGACCGTACGCCGGTACGACCGCTCAAGACCCGTCCCCCCGCACCACGCGGAGCCGCGGCGTGGCGGCGCGTCGCCGCAGGTCCCGCCGGTTCGACCGCTCCTTCACGATCACCTTCAGCACCCGCAGCCCGTCCCGCACGGCGCGAAGGTTGCTCGCTCCGTGTATGCGCAGGTACTCGTGGCTCGGTATCTCCTGCACCTTCAGCCCCGCCTTGACGACCCGGATGTTCATCAGGGTCTCCACCTCGAACCCGGTGCAGTCGAGCTCGATCTCGTCGAGGCAGTGCCGCCAGAACGCGTTGTATCCGTAGCACAGGTCGGTGTACCGGGCGCCGAACTTCGCGTTGACGGCCGAGCACAGCGCCCAGTTGCCGAGCTTGCGGATGGGCGTCATGTCGTCCGTGCCACCGCCGTTGGCGAACCGCGAGCCCTTGGCGAAGTCGGCGCCGGAGACGAGCGCGGAGACGTAGGAGACGATCTCCTGGCCGTCGGCGGAGCCGTCCGCGTCGACCATCACGATGATGTCGCCGCCGCAGGCCTTGAAGCCGGTGATCAGGGCATCTCCCTTGCCCTTTCCGTGCTGCGGCACGACCACGACGTCCGGCCACAATTCCCTGGCCACTTCCACGGTGTTGTCGGTGGAATTCCCGTCCACCAGAACGACCTCGTGGATCCAGTCGGGAAGGGTCTTGAAGACGTACGGAAGATTTTCCGCCTCGTTCATCGCGGGAATGACCACGCTGACCCGTGGCGCGATGGCCAGGTGCGTGGAGATCGCCCGGTACTGGGCGGGAATTCGGCCTTCCGGAGTCGTCCCTTCAGGGATCACCGGAGGCACAACGGAACTGCTCATGAGTCTGGTCCCTCTCGTCCGGTGGACCGCCCGCCCCCGGGCGGTCCGGCTTCGTGTCCGGTTCGAAAGGGGGGTTCTCACTTACGGCATGCCGGAAGAGCTCTCCGTTCAGGCCGGGTGAGCTGGCTGTACACACCGGTTCGTCGGACCGGCCGCGCGGCACGCGACACGGCGGCCCACGACGCCGAAGCGCGTGGCTCGCCGAGCGCGGCACCCCCCTGCCGCGCCCCGCTCCGGGCCTTTCGCGACCTCGGTCCCTCCCCTTGATCGCATTTCTTACTGGCCCGATGCGGGTGGATGTACGACGGTATTGATGATTAGGACTGTATGGCAAGACCTGGAACGAGGCCTCACGTTTTTATTGTTTTGGCCATTCTCTTAACGTGCGTCCCTCCTCAGTGGATTTTTCCGATCCGGTTGAGGATGTCCCGTGCCGCACCCCCGCGCAGCCGTCGGACGCCCCATTGCAGAAGGAAAGCGGAGGCGCTCAGTACGCCGATGGCGAGCACCCCGCCGTCCACCGACCAGCGGTGCACGGCGAGCATGCCCTGGGAGACCAGCATGACGACCGCGACCGCGCCGGCGGTCGAGACGAGCACGCGGGCCCACGGGTCGAGGCCGCGCAGGGCGGCCGCGAACGCCGAGCCGGGCGCGGCGAGCAGGAAGAAGAGCGCGAGCGGCCCGCGCAGCGGGGAGTCCGCGTGCGAGAGCGCGAGGATCAGGCCCGCCGCTCCCGCGACGGCGCCCGCTCCCGCGAGCAGCTGACGGCCGTCCGATGCGGACGGCTTGATGCCGATGGTCTGCATTGGCGACTTTGCCCCCCGAAGCGCCGGATGCCGGGCTTCAATGTCGCGCAGTCCTCGGTCCGGCGTCAAGGTGGCCCGGACCCGCAACTCCGTTGCGCGAGAGTCCAGTTGGACGTACTTCTACGGGCGTAGCGCGAGTGAGCTGAGGGTATGTCAACTCTGGCATGAACCTGCAACACGTGCGGGCGGCAGCGACCCTGCCGATCCTGCTAAAGGAGGTTCCATGAGATCTTTCCGAATTGCGGCATACGTCTCCTCCTTCGCGCTTGCCGTGGCGGCCGCCCTCACCGGGGCGACGGTCGCGCAGGCCTCCGACACCGCTGCGGCCACGGGTTATGTGGCCCTCGGCGACTCCTACTCGTCCGGCGTCGGCGCCGGCAGCTACGACAGCGCCAGCGGTTCCTGCAAGCGCTCCACCAAGGCGTACCCGGCCTTGTGGGCAGCCGCCCATTCACCCTCAAGCTTTAACTTCACGGCGTGTTCGGGTGCTCGTACGGGTGATGTCATCGCCAACCAGCTCGGCCCGCTCGGCACCGGCACCGGACTCGTCTCCCTCTCCGTCGGCGGCAACGACGCGGGCTTCGCCGACGTCATGACCACCTGTGTCCTGTACTCCGAGGCCACCTGTCTGTCCCGCATCAACGAGGCCCGTACGTACGTCACGTCGACGCTTCCGGGCAAGCTCGGCGATGTCTACTCGGCGATCACCCTCAAGGCGCCCTCGGCCCGCGTGGTGGTGCTCGGCTACCCGCGCTTCTACAAGCTGAGCGGCACCTGCGTCGCCGGGCTCTCCGAGAACGAGCGCTCCGCCATCAACAGCGCCGCCGACCTGCTCAACTCCACCATCAAGCAGAACGCCCAGGCCCGCGGCTTCACCTTCGGCGACGTGACCACCACGTTCGCCGGGCACGAGATCTGCTCCGGCTCCTCGTGGCTGCACAGCGTCAACTGGACGAACATCGGGGAGTCGTACCACCCCACGGCCACCGGACAGGCGAGCGGTTATCTGCCGGTGTTCACCGACGCCGCGTGAGCGGGCTTCAGTAGGACGGTGAACCGGTGGTGGCTCCGCTCGTCGGGGTCACCACCTCGCACGTCACCGCGTACGCGACGTAGTTGGACCGCGCCGCCACCGGGCTGCGCACCTCGACGCCGATCTCGTCGCGCAGCGTCCCGCCCTCCTTGTAGCGCGACTGCGTCGTGGTGACCGTACGGGCCTTGTTCGCCGCGCCCTTGGGCACGCTCAGCGTCTTCCAGCCGGGGTCCGACGCCTCGCCGTCCTTCACCACCCAGCGGTACTGCACGGAGGCCGGGGTCCGGCCCACCGTGATCGTCGCGGAGAAGGCCGGGGCGGCCGCGGACGGCGGCGGGCACGGCCCCGCGTAACTGCCGCGCACCGCCTGGACGCTGACGCGCACGGACTGCGCCGGGGTGGTCGAGTGGCCACCGCTGCCGGAGCCGCCGTTGCCGCTCCCGCCGGTGGCCGAGGAGCCGCCGTCGTCGCTCCCGCCGGTGGTGCCGCCCCCGCCCCCGTCGTCGCTGCCGCCGCTCCCGTCGTTCGTGCCGCTGGTCGAGTCGCCGCCGCCCGCGCCGCCTGACGTACCGCCGCCGTTGTTCGTCGACCCGTTGGGGTCGTTGCCGTCACGGTTGAGGAGGGCGTACGTGAGTCCGCCGATGGCGAGGAGGAGGGCGACGATGCCCGCTATCAGGGCGACGGAGGCCCGGCGCGGATAGCCGGTGCCCGTCCCGGCGGGGACCGGGGCGGTCGTCGAGGTCGCCCCCGCGCCCGCCGCGGCCGGCGTCGGCGGCGTGGGCGACTGGAGCGAGGTCACCGTCTGCGCCGAGGCCAGCGGCGAGGCCCGCACCGGACCGGCGCGCACGGTGCCGCCCGCGCCGACGGTGCGCAGATCCCGCTCCGCGTCGGCGGCCGGGGTCCGCTCGGCCGGATCCTTGCGCAGCAGACCTTCGATGACCGGGGCCAGCGGGCCCGCGTTGAGGGGCGGCGGCAACGCCTCGTCCACGATGGCCCGCAGCGTGCTCAGCGGGGTGTCCTGCCGGAACGGCGAGTGCCCCTCCACCGACGCGTACAGCAGCACACCCAGCGACCACAGGTCCGACTCGGGCCCCGGCGTGCGGCCCAACGCCCGCTCGGGCGCGAGGAATTCGGGCGAACCGATCACCTCGCCCGTCATCGTGAGCGCCGACGTCCCCTCCACCATGGCGATGCCGAAGTCGGTGAGCACCACCCTGCCGTCGTTCGACAGCAGGACGTTGCCGGGCTTCACGTCGCGGTGCAGCACGCCCACCTCGTGGGCGGCGCGCAGCGCGGCGAGCACCTCGGCGCCGATGTGCGCGGCGCGCGCCGGGGGCACCGGGCCCTCCGCGTCGAGCTGCTCGGCGAGGGAGACGCCACGGATCAACTCCATGACCACCCACGGCCGTTCCTCCTCGGTGGCCACGTCGTACACCGTCACCACGTTGCGGTGCGTGACCCGCGCCGAGGCCCACGCCTCCCGCTCCAGGCGCGCGTACATCCGCTGCACGTCGGCGTCCGGGAGGCCGTGGGGCGCGCGCACCTCCTTCACCGCGACCTCGCGCCCGAGCACCTCGTCGCGGGCCCGCCACACGGTGCCCATGCCGCCCTCCCCGAGCGGATCGAGCAGCCGGTACCGTCCGGCGACCACACGCTCCACCACGGGCGCCCCCTTCGCGGCAAGACAAGCATGCGCGGCACGACAAGTACGAACAAAAGTAGCTCAGCCCAGTGCCGTTGCCGCCCCCCTGAACACCAATCCGCAGCCGAGCACCACCACGACGAACGCCGATCCGAACGGCACCGCGCGGCTCAGCCCGCGGCGCGCGAGCGCGGCGAGCGGACCCCCTCCGGGGCGCGGCAGTCCGGCCAGCGCCCGCGTGATCCGGCCGCCGATCCGCACCACCGCGAGACCCACCACCGTGAGGGTGAGCGCGAGCCCGGCACCGTAGCCGAACACCAGCAGCAGCCCGAACCACGCCTTGCCGAGCGCCGCCGCGCCCACGAGCACGACCACGGCGGACGGGCTGGGCACGAGCCCTCCGGCGAACCCGAGGAACAGGGTGCCGCGGAGTGTGGGTTGTGGCATGGGATGGGTGTGCGGGTGCGGGTGCGGGTGCGGGTGCGGGTGCGGGTGGGCGTGGTCGTGGCCGTGCGCATGGTCGTGCTCGTGTCCGTGTCCGTGTCCGTGTGGGTGCCCATGGCCGTGCCCGTGGCCGTGGCCGTGCGTATGGCCGTGCGTGGCCCTCCGGTACCGCCACGCCCTGCGCAGCAGGCCCACCCCGGCCGCCGTCACCAGCAGGCCGCTCGCCAGGCCCAGCCAGGCGATCACGGAGGGCGCGGCCGCGGAGCCCGCCGTGACGAGGATGCCCAGGGCGATCACGCCGAGGGTGTGGGTGACGGTGACGGAGGCCGCGAGCGGCAGTACGTCGCGCATCCGGGCCCGGGTGCGGGCCGCGGCGGCCGCCGCCATCAGGGTCTTGCCGTGGCCGGGCGCGAGGGCGTGCAGCGCGCCGAGGACGAGGGCGATACCGAGGGCCAACGCGGCGAATCCGGGCGTCAGTTCGTGGCGCGACACCAGACCGGTGAGCGCCTCCGTCCAGCGGTCGGCGCCGCGCGGGAGCACCTCGGACCCGGTCGCCTTGTCCGCGCCCGGGGCCGACGCCGCCGGACCGCCGGGCGCGGCCGTCACCGCGGCGGCGGTCCGGTCGGGCGGCGAGGACAGCAGATCCTTCGGATACCGGGTCAGGCGCGCCGAGTTGGACGTGGTGGGCACGTTCGACGCGGTGAGCGTCGTCCGGTCGCCGCGCGCCGTGATCTCGCGCCACCCCGGCCCCTTGGCCGCGCCGGTGCGCAGTTCGACGCGCACCCGCTCGCCGCGCGGCAGCGGCGCGGTGAAGGCGCACTCCACGCGCAGCGTGGTGAGCCCCGCCTGGCCGGGCCGCACGTCGGCGCGGGCCGCGCCCGCCGTCAGCGCGGTGCGGCGCCCGTCGACCGTGACGTCGGTCCGGCGCGCGGCGTCCGCGCACCGCTCCTTCGCCCACCGGGCCCGCCCTCGCGCCTCGACCTCGGGCCGCACCTGCTGCGCCGGGATCTCCGCCAGGTCCTCCACGTGGTCGACGCGCAGGACATCGGGCCGCACGAGCAGCCCGTCGTAGTGGTTGACGGTGAAGTTCCCGAGCGGGTGCGCGGCGGCCCCCGGCGCGGACACGAGCAGCAGCCCCACGGCGGCCGCGCCCGCCACCACGGGGAGCACCACGTACCGCCGCCACAGCCGTACGCGGACGTACCGCCACACCTCCTCGCGTGACCTCATCGCCCGCCCCCGGTGCCGTCGGCGGACGCCGCGAGGGCCGCGCGGGCCGCCTTCGCGCCCAGCGGGGAGAAGGCGGGGTTGCGGTCCAGGGCCTCGCGCAGCAGGTCGCGGCCCTCGGAGCGGTCACCCACGGAGAGTTCGAGCACGCCCCGGTGGTAGAGGAACGCGGCCTCGTCGTAGCCGGTGCGGGTGGCCTCGCGGGCGTACGGCAGCGCTTCCTTGTCGCGGCCGTTGACGTGCAGCGCCCAGGCGAGCGCGTCCGCCGTGTGCACGGTGTGCCGGCGCCCCCACTCGGCGCGCGCCGCCTTGAGGGCCGCGACGGGGTCGCCGTGCTCGGTCGACGCGATCGCCGTGTCCAGGTCGACGTCCACGCCGCCCGCGCGCGCGAGCCGCAGCCACGTGCCGACCAGGGCGTACTGCCGCTTCGCCGCCGCCCGGTCGCCGCGCGCTTCGTACAGCTCGCCCAGCTCCACCAGCGCCGTCGGCAGCGGGGCGCGCGCCACGACCGCCCTCAGGTCGCGGATCGCGCCCGCCGTGTCGCCGCTCGCGGCCCGTGCCCGGCCCCGCCCCTCCAGGGCGGCGACGGCGTCCGGGTCCGCGCGCAGCGCCGTCGCGTAGTGGCGCAGGGCGGCCTTGTACGCGCCCTGCCGCCAGGCGAGTTGCCCGAGGGCGGTGGCCACGTACGAGACGTCGCCGGGGGCGGTGGCGCTGGACAGGGCGCGGGTGAGGACCGTGCGGGCGGTCGTGGCGTCGCCGCGCAGTTCGTGAACGTATGCGAAGCGGGTGAAGCTCGGGATGCCGGGGCGGCGCGCGTCCGCCGCCTTGGCCGCCGTCGACGCGCGCTTGTAGTCGCCGAGTTCGACGAGGGCGTCGACGCGCAGGGCCAGCGCCGCCTCGCTGTAGGGGTTCACGGCGAGGGCCTCGCGGGACAGGCGCAGGGCCGCGTGGAAGTCGTGGCGGGCCGCCGCGAGGGCGGCCCGTCCGGCGAGCGCCGGGTCGTTGCCGGGGCGCAGCTTCAGGGAGCGGGCCAGGGCGCGCTCGGCCTGCGGGTAGCGCGACGGGTCCGCGCTCACCCGCGCCTGCTCGATGTACGCGGTGCCGAGCGAGGCCCACGACGAGTGGTCCCTCGGCTGGGCCTTCAGGTGCCGTTGCAGCGCCTTGACGCCCTCGTCGAGATCGCCGGAGGCGAGCCGGGCCGGCGCCGGGTTCACGGCGGTCCGCGTCGTCGCGGCCCTCGGCGGGGCGTCGTCCTCGGCGACCAGGGCCCCCGCGGTGAGGGCGAGGGCGAGCGAGGCGCCGAGCGCGAGCAGCCGCCCGAACCCCGTCGCCCCGCCGCCCTTGCCGGACAAGACCTGCATTGCGCGCTCCTTGGACGTGTGGTGGGCGCGGCCCGCGGTGGGGAGGATCTGGCACGCGGGCCGCGCCGGTCTGTGGACTGCTTCAGGTGCCGGGCTTCAGCCGGAGAACGGCGGCGGCGGGCCGAAGCCCGAGCGGCGCCGGCTGCGGCCGCGCCACCACAGGAGCCCGGTGGCCAGCAGCAGGAACCCGGCGCCCGCCACGGCGATGGACGCCGTCACGAGCGTGTTGTCGTCACCGGAGTCCGAGGGCACCGAGCTGCCGGTCAGCTGGTCGCGGACCTCGGTGTCGGACTGCGACTTGCTCTTGGCGAGCGGACCGCGCGAGCCCTCCGTGGGCAGCGCCACGTACGGGAACGACGACTCGAACTTCTTGTCGTTGGCGTCGACGGCGTCGCCCAGGTCGTTCTTCTTGCCGAGGAGTTCGCCCTCGACGACCTGGAGTTCGGCGTCCACGATGTCGTCGCTCAGCCGGCGCCCGTTCGGGAAGCCCGCCTTGTCGCCGTCGAGGACACCCAGCCGCTTCGGGGAACTCGTCGGCGGTATCGACGTGTTGAGCCGCAGCATCTCCGACGGGCGCACGCCCGGCGGCTGGTTGAGGCCCTTCACACCCTTGAGGAAGACGTCCACCAGGTCGTTGCGCGGCGTCTTCGGAGCCTTGATCTTGTAGATCGACTCCATCAGCTTCGGCAGCTCGGGCTCCGTCACGAACGGCAGGAACTGGCTGTCGTTCCACGGCGAGGACGCGTTGAAGCGGTCCTTGACCTTCTGCGGGTTCACGACCTCGTTGACCAGCGGGCTGCCGAGCCGCGACACCTGCTTCCAGTGGCCCTGGGCGTCCTTGCGCTGCGTCGTCGACCACACGCCGATGACCGGCTGGTCCTTCGACTCCGTCAGGAACGCGGTGGGCACCTGGAGGGCGACGGTGTTGACGTTGTAGCCCTTGAGGGTGTCCCGGCCGACCTCCGAGAGGTCCCCGCCGTACAGCAGGTCGAAGACGCGCAGGTCGAGGAAGAACGGGTCGTCGGCCTGGCCCACGTACGAGGTGACGCCGCCGCCGACCTTCTTCACCGCCTGGTCGCGCAGCTTCTTGTAGTCGGGCATCGACGCCTTGCCGACGTTCGACGGCGCCACCGGGGCGTCGTCGGCGATCTTCGACTTCGACACGACCTTCTGGTCCTTCAGACGCAGCAGGTCGATGTCGTACGTCTGCGTGACGTTCAGGTCCGGGTCGTCGAGGCTCTCCACGGGACCGGTGTTGTAGAGGAACGTGTTGCCGTTCTTCGTCTGCGTGTGGAACGTCCACCGGTACAGCAGGTCGCCCTGCGCGTCGCCGTCGCTGTCGATGTGTACGTCGTACTGGGCGTCCTCGGGGAACGGGTAGAAGTTCGGTCCGCCCGCCGGTTCCTCGAAGGGCGTCCAGTTGGCGACCAGGGTCGTGGTGTCCGGCCTGTCGGGGCTCACGAACGCGTACACGTCCGTGTTGTCGTACTGGGGCTGCCCCGAGATCAGCGGGGCCTCCCGGTGACTGGAGGCGTCCGCCCGCTGCGGGCCGACGCCCGTGGCGCCCACGGCCGCGAGACCGCCCGCGGCCAGGCCGCCGCAGACCAGGAGCGCGAGCCCCCGGCGACGCATGCGCGCGCGGACGGGCCCGGCCGGCCTTCCGCGCGCCGGTTCGTGGCTTGCCGAAGCCGACGCTTCCGGTGGCTTCGCTGACAGAGAGGTCATGGCTTACGTCCTCACGCGGTCCGTGCACGAAGTGCGGTTGACGCCAAGCCATTCGGTCCGCGTCGCCGGGCGGATTGGTCCGGCGCGCATTGGACGCCGCGCCCCCGCCCGCCCGTACCTCTCGGCGAAAGTTCGCGCCGCCCCCGATCCGGACCGGGCCCGGCCGCGAACGACCCAGTGGGGGCGGCGCGGCACCGGGCCGCGCCGCCGACGGGAGGGGAACCGATGCGGGTGGACAAACTGCTGCCGCTGGTCGGGCAGGGCGACGTGCGGGCGTACGAGGAGCTGTACGAAACGGTGTCGGGCGCGGTGTACGGGCTGGTGCTCCGCGTCCTGCGGGACCCCGCCCAGTCCGAGGAGGTCACCCAGGAGGTGTTCCTCGAACTGTGGCGGGACGCCGCCCGCTTCGACCCCCGCCGCGGCACCGCCATGGCGTGGGTGCTCACCCACGCCCACCGCAGAGCGGTCGACCGGGTGCGGCAGGCGCGCGCCGCCAGGGAGCGCGAGCAGCGGGCCGCGAGCCGCTGGCACGGCACCGCCTTCGACGAGGTCGCCGAGCAGGTCGAGACGAACCTGGACCGCGAGTGGGTGCGCCGCTGCCTCGAAGCGCTCACCGACCTCCAGCGCAGCTCCGTGACGCTCGCCTATTACGAGGGCTACACCTACCGGGAGGTCGCGCAGCGCCTCTCGGTGCCGCTCGGCACGGTCAAGACGCGGATGCGCGACGGGCTCTCCCGGCTGCGCGCCTGCCTGGGGGACGCCGCGTGAACCGCCGGACCCCGCTGCGCCACCGCCTTGGGCCCGGCCGCCGCGTCCACTCCCTCACCGCGCCCTACGCCCTCAACGCGCTGGAGCGCGGCGAACACGCCCGCTTCGAGCGGCACTTGAAGCACTGCGAGGAGTGCGCCGACGAGGTGCGCGCCCTGACGGAGAGCTCCGTGCGGCTCGCCTGCTCGGCCGCCGTGCAGCCGCCCGCCGCGCTGCGCGAGCGGGTCCTGACCGCGGCCCGGCTCACCGCGCAGGTCCCGGCGGCGCAGACGGATACGGGGACGGGGGAGCGCGGGGCGGCCGGGGCGGTGGACCGGCCACGCGCCGCTCCACGCGCGCGGGGGCTGCTGATCCCGCTCGGCGTCGCCACGGGGGCGGGCGCGCTCGTCGTCGCCGCGCTCTTCGCCGTGCAGCTGGAGCGCACGTCCGACCGGCTCGACGAACAGCGGGCCGTGGCGCGGGAGGTGACGCGGGTGCTCGCGGCGCCGGACGCGCAGGCCGTGCGTGCGGACGGGCTGGGCGTCGTCGCGTCCCCGGAGCGGGGCAGCGCGGTGATCACTGTCACAGGCCTGGAACCGCCCCCCGCGGGACGGGCGCACCAACTGTGGCTGATGGAGCCGTCGCAGCCGCCGCGCTCCCTCGCCGTGCTGCCCGACGACGGCTCCGACACGCCGGTGGTGGCCACCGGCTTGACTCCGGACGCCTCGTCACTCGCTGTGACGACGGAACCGCAGGGCGGCTCGAAGCGGCCCACAACCGTCCCAGTTGTCCAACTCGCCCTGGAATCCGTCGGATTCGGAGAGTGAGCGGATTCGAACCGTCAACCCCCTTATGGGGGACGTGAATGCCGCCACCGGGATACACGAGTGCCGGGATGGGGCGATAGGGTTAACCTGCCCGGGCTGAGTGCCCTCGTACGGGTGGGGAGTGACATGGAACAGATAACAGTGCGCAGCAGGCCGCGTGTGCCTGCGATCACCTGCGGGAGCAGCGCGACGAGTTCGCGTCTCGACCGCCATCTCTCGGTGCTCGGCGGCCCTGCCGTACCGCAGCGCGAGACGGTGGAGGCGACGACGTTGATGCGCGAGCTGACCACGCGGGACTCGGCGCACGAGCGCAGCGGCAGTCGCGCGCGAGTGCGGAGGGTCTCTCTCTTCGCGCCTCTGCGACGGCTTCGTCGCTCGCTGTTCGGCGGCCACTAGCAAGGTCGTCGTCCAAGAAAAAAGGCAGGGCCCGTATCGCCCCTCCGCGCCGTCCGGCGTTCCGCTATGCACCACAGCGACCGTCATCCCCACGGCATGCGGCGGACGCTCCGGCACGGAGGGCGATGCGGGCCTTTGTCGTGCCCCCGTCTGCGAACGTCTCGTAACGCCCTTGTCACGCACGGATGTTGACGGGGCAACCTCCAGGGGTCAGTGTGGCGCGTGATCATCGTTGCCCGTTACAGCTACACCCACCTCACCCCCGGAGGTACGCGTGTGTGACCTGCACGACCACCACGAGCACGAGATGCCCCAGCTCGCGTCCGGACCGCAGATCAGCAGACGCCGGATCATGCAGATGCTCGGCGCGGCCGGAGTGACCACGGCCGCGATGACGGCCCAGGCCGACCCGGCGATGGCCGCCGCGGCGGACGAGGTGCCCGCCGACGGCGCCGCATACAAAGCCCCCGAAGGTCTCGCGAAGGACAGCGCGGCCAAGTCCTCGGCCCTGGACTGGATCGGCGCCAACAGCTCCCGCATCACGGGCCTGAACGAGGAGATCTGGGAGCACGCCGAGCTCTCGCTGCGCGAGTGGAACTCCTCGCTCGCCGAGGCCGGTTTCCTCGAACGGGCCGGATTCGACGTGAAGTTCGGCACGGCCGGCTTCCCGACCGCGTTCACCGCGACCTACACGTACGGCAGCGGTGGCCCGGCCCTCGGCTTCAGCGGCGAGTACGACGCGCTGCCCGGCCTCTCCCAGCACAAGGGCGTCGGCCACCACGACCCCCGCGAGTACGTCCACGACCCCTTCGCCCCGGGCTACGGGCCGGGCCACGGCTGCGGACACAGCGCGCTCGGCACGGCGGCCGCCGCCGCAGCCGCCGCGGTCGCCCAGGCCGCGAAGAAGCACAAGCTGCCCGTCACCGTGAAGTTCTTCGGCTCCACCGCCGAGGAGACCCTGATCGGCAAGACGTACGCGGTGAGCAAGGGCGTGTACGAGGGGCTCGACGCCTTCCTCGACTGGCACCCCTCCACCGCCAACGCCACCGGCTGGGGCACCACCAACGCCATGACCGCCGTGACCTTCACGTTCCTCGGCGTGGCCGGACACGGCGGCACCCCGCTCGGCAACAAGTCGGCGCTCGACGCCGCCGTGATGATGGCGACGATGTCGGAGTTCCTGCGCGAGGAGAACATGGCGCCGAGCGCCCGGCTCCACTGGGTGATCAACAATGGCGGCGACATCCCGAACGTCACTCCGGAGATCGCCGAGATCAGTTACTACGTGCGCGAGGGCAGCACCGCCCGCGTCCAGGTGCTGCTCGACAAGGTCATCGCCATCTCCGAGGCCGCCGCCAAGGCCTCGCAGACGAAGGTCCAGCACCGCATCACCTCGGCCTGCTGGAACCAGCTGCCGTCCAAGTCCTTCGCGGAACTGCTCCACGACAACATGCGGCGGATCGGCCCGCCGAAATTCTCCGACGAGGCCCACGAGCTGGCCAAGGACCTCCAGAAGTCCCTCGGCCTTCCCGAGTCCGGCATGCACGACGAGGTCGCCGAACTCAAGCCGCCGGACCCGGTGTTCCTCGGGGGCGGCTCCACCGACGTCGCGGACATCAGCTGGAACGTGCCGACGGTGTCGATGGGCTCCGCGCTCGCGCCGATCGGCACGAAGATGCACACCTGGTCCACGGCCGCCTGCGCCGCCGCGGCGCCCGGCCAGGCCGCGGTGCTGGCCGCCGCCAAGTACCTCGCCGCCACGGCGGTCGACCTGATCACCCAGCCGGAGCGGCTGAAGGCGATCAAGGACGAGTTCGAGGAGCGCACGAAGGACGTCGAGTGGAAGACGGCGATCCCCGAGGGCTATGAGCCGCCCATGTACGAGCCGCCGGCCTGGTTCCTGAAGAAGACCGGGCAGAAGTGGCCGCCGAACAACATCACGTGGCCGCCGAAGCGGATCGTGTCCCAGGAGAAGTTCTCCTCGCTCGGTCCGGCGCTCGCACCGCAGAAGTAGCCGTCGCGCACGGCCCGTTCACCGTCCGCCGCGCGCGTAGCGGCGGACGGCGAGCGGCACGCACACCGCGAGCAGCACCGCGCACCACACCAGCGAGCCCGCCACCGGATGCGTCACCGGCCAGGCCGCGCCGTGCGGCACCGGCGCGTTGCCGAACAGGTCGCGCACGGCCGTGGCGACGGCGCTGATCGGGTTCCACTCGGCGACCGTGCGCACCCAGCCCGGCATCCCGTCGGTGGGGATGTACGCGTTGGACAGCAGCGGCAGCATGAACGTGGCGCTGCCCAGCTGGCCCGCCGCCTCCTCGCTCTGCGAGGCGAGCCCCAGCAGGATGCCGACCCAGGTCGTCGCGAACCGGAAGAGCAGCAGCAGCCCGAACGCGCCGAGCGCGCCCGGCAGTCCGCCCTCGATCCGCCACCCCATCGCGAGCCCCACGAGCACCAGCGGCACGAGCCCGGCCGCCGTCGTCAGCAGATCGGCGACCGCCTGCCCGAGCGGCACCGCGGCCCGGCTCATCGGCAGCGTACGGAAGCGGTCCATCACGCCCCGGTGCGCGTCCTGGGCGGCGCCGAACATGCCCGTCATGATGCCGCCCGCCGCCGTCGCGACGAGCATGCCCGGCACCAGGAAGGCCCGGTAGTCGCTGCCGGGCATGGCGAGCGCGGAGCCGAAGACGTAGCCGAAGAACAGCAGGAACACGATCGGCATCGTCTGCGTCAGGATCAGGATCGCCGGGGCGTGCCGGACGCGCTGGAGGTGGCGGCCGAGCATGGCCGTGCCGTCGTACAGGATCGCGGTGCTCATGCGGCGGCCTCCTGGGGCGCGGTGGAACCGGTGGCGGTGAGGCGCAGGAACACCTCGTCGAGGGTGGGCGGGCGCAGTGTCGCGTCGAGCAACGGGACACCGGAGGCGTCGAGTTCGCGGACCACGCGGGGGAGCGTGACCGCCGGGTCGAGGACGACCGCGCCGACGGTGCGGCGCTCGGCGTCCACGTGGGGCCGGGCGCCGGTGAGCTGGTCGAGGACGACGGCGGCGGCGTGCAGCGCCCGCTCGCCCGCGTCCCGCGCCACGACGACCTCCGCGTAGTGGCCGATCTGCGCCTTGAGGGCGGCGGGCGTGCCCGTGTGGGCGGCGCGGCCCTCGTCGATCAGCACGATGTCGTCGGCGAGCTGGTCGGCCTCCTCCAGGTACTGCGTGGTCAGCACGACGGTCGTGCCCTCGCGGGACAGCTCGCGCACGGCCTCCCAGATGCCGTTCCTGCTGTGCGGGTCGAGGCCTGTCGTCGGCTCGTCGAGGAAGAGCACGGCGGGCCGGGTGATGAGGCTCGCCGCCAGGTCGAGGCGGCGGCGCATGCCTCCGGAGTACGTACGGGCCGGCCGGTCGGCGGCGTCCGTCAGCTCGAAGCGCTCGATCAGCTCGTCGGCGCGGGAACGGGCGCGCGGCGCGCGCAGCAGGCGCGCGAACAGGCGCAGGTTCTCCCGTCCCGTGAGATCGCCGTCGACCGAGGCGTACTGGCCGGTGACGCCGATGCGGCGGCGGACGGACCCCGGGTCGGCGGTGAGGTCGTGCCCCGCGACACGCGCGGTGCCGGCGTCGGGCCTGAGCAGCGTCGTGAGCAGCCGGACGGCGGTCGTCTTGCCCGCGCCGTTGGGCCCGAGCAGACCGCAGACCGTGCCCTCGCGGACCGCGAGATCCAGTCCGCGTACGGCGTGCACGGCCTTCGGTCCGCTGCCGAAGCGCTTCTCCAGACCCTCACTAAGTACAGCGTACGTAGAAGTCATGGCCCCACCGTAGCGCACTACGTACGGTGTACGTAACTAGGATGGTGCGCGAGGTGATGATCAATGGCGGGCCGAGCGGCCGAACCCGAAGTGATCTGGGCGCGCCCCGAGCGCGCCGGGCGGGGGCCCAGGCCCGCGCACAGCAGGGCCGACATCGCGGCGACGGCGGTCCGCGTCGCCGACGCCGAGGGCATCGACGCGGTGTCCATGCGGAAGATCGCCGGTGAGCTGGGCATGGGCACGATGTCGCTGTACAACTACGTGCCGCGCAAGGAGGACCTGTACGAGCTGATGGTCGACGCCGTCAGCGCCGAGTACGCGTTCCCGGAGCCGAGCGGCGACTGGCGCGCGGATCTGATGGGGCTCGCCCGGCAGGCGCGGACGCTGATGCACCGCCACCCGTGGCTGCCCCGCCTGATGTCGCCGGTCTACGGCTTCAGCCCGAACGCGCTCCGGTACCTGGAGTACTGCCTGGCCTGCCTCGACCCGCTCGACCTGCCCTTTGGCACGAAGATGGAGCTGATCGCGGCGGTGACGAGCGTGGTCACGACGTACGTCGCCAACGAGATCGCGACCGCCGAGCGCACCCGCTCCCTGCCGTGGTCCGCCGAACAGGAACAGGCCGTCCGGATCGCCTACTTGGGCGGGCAGCTGGCCTCGGGCCGCTACCCGCGGCTCGCGGCGTCGTTCGCCGAGGACGCGGGGCCCATCGACCTGGAGGCGGTGTTCGAGCGGGCGCTGCGGCGGACGCTGGAGGGGTTCGCGGCGGTGTGAGCCGGGTGGCGGGGGGCGGGCCGTGTCACAGGATCGCGAACTGGCCGCCCGGCCCCTCCTCCTGGTGGTCCAGGACCGACGCCGGGCGGCGGGCCGCGTCCGGCACCGGCAGGACGCGGGCCCGTTCCAGGTCCCGCGCGGTCAGCGGGTCGGCGAGGGCCGCCTCGCGGACCTCGTCCTGGAGCGGGCCGAGGTCGGCCAGCAGGGTCAGCACCGTGACCAGTTCCAGGAGCTGGGACGTCCACGCCTGCGGCCAGGTGCTCGGGCGCACGGCCGCCAGCGTGCCGGGTTCCGCGGGCGCGGTGCGGCGCGCGAACCACTGCTCCAGGACCCCGACGCCGCTCACGTGGAAGTCCCAGGCCGCCGCCGGGACCGGGGAGATGCGGCCGTCGCCGATGAGGAGGGCCTCCTCCTCGCGGTCGTAGAGGATTGCCGTGGGGCGGTCCGGCAGCGGGGCCCGCACGTAGGGGCGGCGGCCGCCGGGCAGTCTGGGGCGCTCGCCGTCCGCGCCGCGCCGCTCCAGCCACAGGACGCGGCGCCCCAGTTCGACGCCGCGCGCCCAGACGTCGGCGTCGTCCGGCAGCGGCACGAGGACGTCGGGGGAGCCGGCGCGGGTGCCCACCGCGAGGATCCACGCGAACAGGTCGGCGGCCGGCACCTCCGTGTCGTACAGGCCGGAGAGGTGCGTGAGCAGGCCAGGCGCCACGTTCGGCTCGGCGCCGCCGGGGCGGCGGTACAGCGGGCGGATGCGGCCGGGGCGGCCCGCGGGGGAGCGGCCCTCGGGGAGGACGGCCGACGCGAGGAGGGCGGGGCCGGTGGCGCCGGACACGTACCCCTGCTCGACGAGGAACAGTTGCCGCGCGTCCGCGACCCGCCACAGTTCCGGCCGCGCCGCGTCCAGCAGCCGCTGGTCCGGGATGAGCCACTGCTCGTCGAACGGGCCGTGCAGCAGGGGCACGGGGGGCGGGCAGGGGCCGGTGGCGTGGGCGAGGGGCTCCGTGCCGGTGGGCTGGCCGGGGAGTTGGGCGGTGGCGGTGTGCAGGGTGCGGGTGCGGGAGGGTTCGAGGAGGGTGGTGCGGGTGGGTTCGTCGGCGCGCATGAGGGTGTCCCAGCGGGACTTCAGGGTTGCGGCGTCCGGGGCGATGGGCCAGGGGCGGCCCGGGCGGAGGGGGGCGGTGGACCACGGCATCAGGTCCATGAGGCGCGCCGCGCCACCGAGCGGGTCGTTCGTCACGCCCGGCATGCTACGGCCCTCCGTTTCCGCGCCGGTCACGACGGGTTCCGGCCCCGGGGCTCTGCCCCGAACCCCGCGCCTCAAACGCCGGCGAGGCTGTAACTCTCTCTCCCTCGCCGCCGATCGAGCAGGCTTCTCAAGCCCCCGCGGCGATTGAGCAGACGGCTCCCGTGCCCAACGCCTCGGGGCTCCGCCCCGAACCCCGCGCCTCAAACGCCGGCGGGGCTGAAACCCTGGAGCCCCTGCGGCGATTGAGCAGGCGGCTCCCGTGCCCGACGCCTCGGGGCTCCGCCCCGGCCCCCGCGCCTCAAACGCCGGCGAGGCTTGAATTGCCTCCTTCGCCGCCGATCGAGTAGGCGCACCTCAAGCCCCTGCGGCGATTGAGCAGGCCTTTCGAGCCTCTGCGGCGATCGAGCAGGCTCTTCAAGCCCTTAGCCCCTGCGGCGATTGAGCAGCGGGGTTCGGGGCGGAGCCCCGGGGGTGGGGTCAGTCGGCGTCGAGGGTCATCGTGAAGGAGAAGCGGTCGCCGCGGTAGTGGATGACCGCGACGTCGAGGACGCGGCCGTCCTCGTCGTACGTGACCCCCGTGTAGTGCAGGATCGGACTGAGCAACGGCACCTCCAGCAACCTCGCCGTCTCCGGATCCGCCAACCTCGCCTGCACCGAGTCCGTGATGCGGCTGATGCGGACGCCGACCACGTCCCGCAGCACCTTCGTCATCGGCCACCGCTCCAGATCCGCGAGGTCGACCCGCGCCCCCAGGTCCGGCCGGAGGTAGTTGCGGGCGTGGTTCGTCGGCTCGCCGGTCTTCTCGTCGGAGCGCAACCGGTGGTACGCGGGAACGGCCGACACCCCCGGAAAGTGCTCGGCGAAGGCCACCGGCACCGGCACCGTGCCGTGGTCGAGCAGCCGCGTCGTCATGCCGGACTGCTGCGCCACGATCGCGTCGACCGAACCCAACAGCCGGACCGGGGAGCCCTGTTGGGCATCCGGCTCGATGAAGGTCCCGCGCCGCCGGTGCCGCGTGATGAGCCCTTCGTCCTCCAGTTCCTTCAGCGCCTGACGCATGGTGAGGACCGAGACCCCGTAGTGGCCCGCGAGCTGCTCCTCGGTGGGCAGGCGCAACGGGTCCTGCGGCGACCTCCCGAGTATCGAGGCGCGCAGGGACTGCGACACCTGATACCAGAGCGGCAATTTGCGGTTCAGGACGATCGAGTCCGGGGCGAATGGCGTCACGGGTTATCCGTACCGGTCGTGGGGGCGGTGGTGCAATGCGGCGTCCGCCGGGGGCCTGCGGCTAGCCGCGGAAATGGCGCTCCAGGCCGCGCCACACGTCGTCGTACCCGCGCTGAAGATGCCCGGCCGTCGCGGCCTGCGGGGCCAGGGTGACGGGCCAGCGCGTCTCGAACATGAAGGCCAGTCCGTCGTCCACCTTCTGCGGCTTCAGCTCGGCGGCGCTCGCCCTGTCGAACGTCTCCCGGTCGGGCCCGTGCGCCGACATCATGTTGTGCAGCGAGCCGCCGCCCGGCACGAAGCCTCCCTTCCCGGCGGTCTTCGCGTCGTACGCGCCCTCGATGAGCCCCATGTACTCGCTCATCACGTTCCGGTGGAAGTACGGCGGCCGGAACGTGTCCTCGCCCACCAGCCAGCGCGGCGCGAAGACGACGAAGTCCACACCCGCGAGGCCGGGCGTGTCCGTGGGTGACGTCAGCACCGTGAAGATCGACGGGTCCGGGTGGTCGTACGAGATCGAGCCGATGACGTTGAAGCGGCGCAGATCGTACACGTACGGGACGTGGTTGCCGTGCCAGGCGACGACGTCGAGCGGGGAGTGGTCGTAGTGGGCCGTCCAGAGGTTGCCGCAGAACTTGTTCACCACCTCGACCGGCCCGTCGGTGTCCTCGTACGCGGCGACCGGCGCCCTGAAGTCCCGCGCGTTCGCCAGGCCGTTGGCGCCGATCGGGCCGAGGTCGGGGAGGCGGAAGGGCGCGCCGTAGTTCTCGCACACGTACCCGCGGGCCGACTCGTCGAGCAGCTCCACGCGGAAGCGGACACCGCGCGGGATCAGCGCGACCTCGCCCGGCGCGGCGGCGAGCAGCCCGAACTCGGTGCGCAGCAGCAGCCCGCCGCGCTCGGGCACGATCAGCAGCTCGCCGTCGGAGTCGCTGAACACCCGCCCCGTCATGGGGGAGTTGGCGTGGTAGAGGTGCACGGCCATACCGCCGCGCTGCGTCGCGTCCCCGTTGCCGCCCAGCGTCCACAGGCCCGCCAGCCAGTCCGTGCCGGGCGCCGGCTCGGGCAGCGGGTCCCAGCGGCGGCGGTTGGGGTCGGGGACGGTCTCGGCGAACGGGGCCGTGCGCACCGACCCGTTGTCGACCCGGGTGAACTCCGGATGCGCCGCCGACGGGCGGATCCGGTACAGCCACGAGCGGCGGTTGTGCGCCCGCGGCTCGGTGAACGCGGCGCCGCTGAGCTGCTCCGCGTACAGGCCGAGCGGCGCGCGCTGCGGTGAGTTGCGCCCCTCGGGCAGGGCGCCCGGCACGGCCTCGGAACTGTGCTCGTTGCCGAAACCGGACAGATAGCCCAGCGCCGCCGCGGTCTTGCGTACGTCCCCGCTCATCATCGCTCCCTCGTCAATGATTCCTATGGTTCACCGTAGGATTCGGGGGAGGGCGGCGCAAGACACCGTTCCGTCCGCCGGACGGCCGACGCGCGGCCCGCGACCGTCCTCCCCGCGGGGGATCCGCGGACGCCGACGGTCCTCTACCGTCCGTCCCATGCCCACAGTCCTGCCGCCGCGCGCGGTCGCCGCGACCCTGCTGACCTGCGCGCTTCTCGCGGGCGTCGGCGGCTGCGGCGACCCGGACAGCGGGCCGCGGCGGGTCGGCGAGGTCCTGGACCGCACCGACGGCGAAGGGCACCACCTGCGCCGGATACCCGAGAAGGGCGCGCCGGAGATCGGCCTGATCGTGAAGCCGCGCAGCGGCCCCGGAGGCGGCTGGGACGTACGGATCCAGGTGCGCCGCTTCCGCCTCAGCCCCGCGGGCACCCCGGCCCGCGCCGTCCACGGCCGCGGCTACGCGCAGCTCTACCTCGACGGCCGCCGTCTGGCCCGCCTGCGCACCGTCGACCACCACCTGCCCGGCGCCGCGCTGCGCCGCGGCACCCACCAGCTCACCGCCCGCCTGTACGCCGACGACCACACGGTGTGGGCGGTCGCTGAAGACCCGGTGGAGGCGACGGCCGACGTGACCGCCTCCCCGTAGGCTGACCCGCATGGACCGCCCAACGTCCCTGCGCCGCACGCCCGTTCAGCGACGCAGCGCCGAACGCCTGACCAGGATCCTCGACGCCTGCGCCGAACTCCTCGACGAGACGGGCTACGACGAGCTGAGCACCCGCGCCGTAGCGCAGCGCGCCGAGGTCCCCATCGGCTCGGTCTACCGCTTCTTCGGCAACAAGAGGGCGCTGGTCGACGCGCTGGCCGACCGGAACCTGGAACGGTACGTGCGGCGGGTCACGGCCCGGCTCTCGGCCGTCCCCACCGGCGACTGGCGGGCCGCGATGGACGCCGTCCTCGACGAGTACCTCGCGATGAAACGCACGGCGCCGGGCTTCTCCCTGGTCGACTTCGGCACCCAGCTCCCGGTGGGCGCACCGGACTCCGACCCCAACCACCGCGTCGCCGACACCCTCACGGACCTCCTCGCCCCGCACCTCGACCGCGCCCCCGACGCGGCCCTGCGCCGCACGTTCCTGGTGGCGGTGGAGTCCGCCGACGCGCTGGTGCGCCTCGCGTTCCGCGTCGACCCGGTGCGGGGGGACGCGGCGATCATCGCGGAGGTGCGGGAGCTGCTGCGGGCGTATCTGGCGCGGGTGCTGGACCGGCCGGCCCCCTCCGTCCCCGTCACACCGCCGTGACCTGGAGTTCTGCGCTTATTGCTCACGCGTCAACATCTTGTTAACGCGGGTTCGGCCCACCTAGCGTCTCGCTGGCTGCCTCCCCCCACGGCGGCTGTTCGAAGGCGAACGTAGACGTGAGAGGGCCCTCCCCATGCTGACCATCCTCGGATTCGGGATGATCGCCACCTTCCTGGTGCTGATCATGATGAAGAAGGTGTCGCCCATCGCGGCGCTCGTGCTCATACCGGCGCTGTTCTGCGTCCTGGTGGGCAAGGGCGCGCACCTCGGCGACTACGTCCTCGACGGCGTGGGCGATCTCGCGCCGACCGCCGCCATGCTGATGTTCGCCATCGTCTACTTCGGCGTGATGATCGACGTCGGCCTCTTCGACCCGATCGTGCGCGGCATCCTGAAGTTCGCGAAGGCCGACCCCGTCCGGATCGTCGTCGGCACCGCCGTGCTCGCCGCGATCGTCTCGCTCGACGGCGACGGCTCCACCACCTTCATGATCACCGTCTCGGCGATGTACCCGCTGTACAAGCGCCTGAAGATGAGCCTCGTCGTGATGACCGGTGTCGCCGCGACCGCCAACGGCGTGATGAACACGCTGCCCTGGGGCGGCCCGACCGCCCGCGCGGCCACCGCGCTCAAGGTGGACGCCAGCGACATCTTCGTACCGATGATCCCGGCGCTCGCCGTCGGCCTGCTCTTCGTGTTCGCCCTCTCGTACGTCCTCGGGCGCCGCGAGCGCAAGCGGCTCGGCTACCTGTCCCTGGACGAGGAGCTCAAGGTCACCGAGACCGCCGACGAGAAGGTGCTCGTCGGGGCCGGGAGCGGCGGCAAGGGCACCTCCGGTGCCGGCGTCGGTGGCGGCTCCGCGGCCGCGCCCTCGTACGAGAACGAGGACGGCGAGACCTTCTCCGGGCTCGACCCGAACCGGGCCACCCTGCGGCCGAAGCTCTACTGGTTCAACGCGCTGCTCACGGTCGCCCTGCTGACCGCCATGATCATGGAACTGCTGCCGATCCCGGTGCTGTTCATGCTCGGCGCCGCGCTCGCCCTCTCGGTCAACTACCCGAACATGACCGACCAGAAGGCCCGGATCGGCGCGCACGCCGAGAACGTCCTCAACGTCGCGGGCATGGTCTTCGCCGCGGCCGTCTTCACCGGCGTGCTCCAGGGCACCGGCATGGTCGACCACATGGCCGAGTGGGTCGTCGGCGGGATCCCCGACTGGATGGGCCCGCACATGGCGCTCGTCACGGGCGTGCTGTCCATCCCGTTCACGTATTTCATGTCCAACGACGGCTTCTACTTCGGCATCCTGCCGGTGCTCGCCGAGGCCGGGAACGCGCACGGCGTCTCGACCCTGGAGATCGCCCGCGCCTCGCTCGCCGGTCAGCCGCTGCACATGTCGAGCCCCCTGGTCCCGGCGGTGTACGTGCTCGTGGGCATGGCTAAGGTCGAGTTCGGCGACCACACCAAGTTCACCGTGAAATGGGCGGCGTTGACCGCGCTGGTCGTCCTCGGCGCCGGTCTGCTGTTCGGAATTGTGTGACCCGATGAATCACGTGACCTCATGAGCCGTGCCTGGCTGCTCCGCCTCGTCATCGCCTTCAGCTTCGCGCAGGGGGCGGTGTCGATGGCGCGGCCCGCGGTCTCCTACCGGGCCCTCGCGCTCGGCGCCGACGAGCGTGCCGTCGGCGTCATCGCGGGGGTCTACGCGCTGCTCCCGCTGTTCGCCGCCGTGCCGCTCGGCCGCCGCACGGACCACGGGCGGTGCGCGCCGCTGCTCCCCGTCGGCGTCGTGCTCATCGCGGGCGGCTGCGCGCTGAGCGGTCTCGCGAACTCCCTGGTCGCGATGGCCGCTTGGAGCGGTGTCATGGGCCTCGGGCACCTCTGCTTCGTGATCGGCGCCCAGTCGATCGTGGCCCGGCAGTCCGCGCCCGCCGAACAGGACCGCAACTTCGGCCACTTCACCATCGGCGCCTCCCTCGGCCAGCTCGTCGGGCCGATCGCCGCCGGCTTCCTCATCGACGGCCACGACATGGCGGGCACCAGCGCGCTCGCGCTGCTCGTCGCGGCGGGCGTCTGCGCGATGGCCGTGACCTCGCTGTGGCGCATCGAGTCCCGTCGTACGGGGGAGGGGGCGCGGGCCAAGCAGGGCGCCAAGGTCCCCGTGCACCGCATCCTGCGCACCCGTGGCGTGCCCGGCGGCATCTTCATCAGCCTCGCCGTCCTGTCGGCCACCGACATCCTCACCGCGTATCTGCCGGTCGTCGGCGAGCACCGGGGCATCGCGCCGTCCGTGGTCGGCGTGCTGCTCAGCCTGCGCGCGGGCGCCACGGTCGCCTGCCGCCTGGTCATGACCCCGCTCATCAACTGGCTCGGCAGGACCGCCCTGATCGCCACCACGTGCCTGCTGGCGGCGGTGCTGTGCGCGGGCATCGCGCTGCCCGCGCCGGTGTGGGCGCTCGGCGTGATGCTGGTCGTCCTCGGCTTCTGCCTCGGCGTGGGCCAGCCGCTGTCCATGAGCACGGTCGTGCAGGCCGCCCCCACCGAGGCGCGCTCCACCGCGCTCGCCCTCCGGCTGACCGGGAACCGGCTCGGGCAGGTCGCGGCGCCCGCCTCGGCGGGCCTGATCGCGGGGGTGGCGGGGACGGCGGCGCCCTTCGTGATGCTGGGCGGGCTGCTGTTCGTGGCCGCCGGGCTCGGCCTCCGGGGCGGCGCCAGGAAGGGCGGGGACACCGGGAAGGAGCGGGCACGGGTGCCGGGGACCCGGCAACGCGACAAAGATCACCAGCGGCACTGAGGAGGCACCCCCTGGACCCCGGAAACTAGCGGCGCTAGTTTGGGGCGCCAGGACGTATCTGCGGCTGAGGGAGTGCCATGAAGGCCCACGACGGGATGTACATCGGCGGCGCCTGGCGCGCGGCCGCCGGCGGCGACACCATCGCGGTCGTCGACCCGACGGACGAGCAGGTCATCGGCCACGTCCCCGCGGGCACCGCCGAGGACGTGGACGCGGCGGTGCGCGCCGCCCGCGCCGCGTTCCCGGCCTGGGCCGCCACCCCGCCCGTCGAGCGGGCGAAGCGCATCGGGGCGCTGCGGGACGTGCTCGCGGCCCGCAAGGACGAGATCGCCGAGACCGTCACCGCCGAGCTGGGCTCGCCCCTGCCGTTCTCGCAGATGGTGCACGCGGGCGTACCGCTCCTGGTCGCGGGCTCGTACGCCGAACTCGCCGCCACCCACCCCTTCGAGGAGAAGGTCGGCAACTCCACGGTCCACTCCGAGCCGGTCGGTGTCGTCGGCGCCATCACGCCCTGGAACTACCCGCTGCACCAGATCGTCGCGAAGGTCGCCCCCGCCCTCGCCGCGGGCTGCACCGTCGTCCTCAAGCCCGCCGAGGACACCCCGCTCACCGCCCAGCTGTTCGCGGAGGCGGTCGACGAGGCGGGCCTCCCGGCCGGTGTCTTCAACCTGGTCACCGGCCTCGGCCCGGTCGCCGGACAGGCGCTCGCCGAGCACGCCGACGTCGACCTCGTCTCCTTCACCGGCTCCACGGCGGTCGGCCGCCGCATCGGCGCCACCGCGGGCGCGGCCGTCAAGCGCGTCGCCCTGGAACTGGGCGGCAAGTCCGCGAACGTCATCCTCCCCTCCGCCGACCTCGCCAAGGCCGTCAACGTGGGCGTCGCCAACGTCATGGGCAACTCCGGCCAGACGTGCAGCGCCTGGACCCGCATGTTGGTCCACACGTCCCAGTACGACGAGGCCGTGGAGCTGGCCGCCGCTGCCGCCGCCAAGTACGGCGACCGCATCGGCCCGCTCGTCAACGCCAAGCAGCAGGCGCGCGTGCGCGGCTACATCGACAAGGGCGTGGAGGAGGGCGCGCGCCTCGTCGCAGGCGGCACCGAAACCCCGCACGACAAGGGCTACTTCGTGGCGCCCACCGTCTTCGCCGACGTCACGCCCACCATGACGATCGCCCAGGAGGAGATCTTCGGCCCGGTCCTGTCGATCCTGCGCTACGAGGACGAGGAGGACGCCCTGCGCATCGCCAACGGCACCGTGTACGGGCTCGCGGGCGCGGTCTGGGCGGGCACCGAGGAGGAGGCGGTCGCCTTCGCACGGCGCCTGGACACCGGCCAGGTCGACATCAACGGCGGGCGCTTCAACCCGCTCGCCCCGTTCGGCGGTTACAAGCAGTCGGGCGTCGGGCGCGAGCTGGGGGCGCACGGCCTGGCCGAGTACCTCCAGACGAAGTCCCTCCAGTTCTGAAGCCTCCGCAGTTCTGAAGCCCCCGCAGTTCTAGGAAAGTTGGCACTTTCATGGTCCGCGCCGCTGTACTGCCCGCCGTCGGCTCCCCGCTGGAGATCGCCGACATCGACCTGCCCGAGCCCGGCCCCGGCCAGGTCCGCGTCGAGCTCGCCGCCGCCGGGGTCTGCCACTCCGACCTGTCCCTGACCAACGGCACGATGCGGGTCCCCGTCCCCGCGGTCCTCGGCCACGAGGGCGCCGGCACCGTCGTCTCCGTCGGCGAGGGCGTCACGCACGTGGCCCCCGGCGACGGCGTCGTCCTCAACTGGGCGCCCTCCTGCGGCAATTGCCATGCCTGCGCGCTCGGCGAGGTGTGGCTGTGCGCCAACGCCCTCGCGGGTGCGGGCAACATCCACGCCAAGCGCGCCTCCGACGGCACCGACCTGCACCCCGGCCTGAACGTCGCCGCGTTCGCCGAGGAGACGGTCGTCGCCGCGAACTGCGTCCTGCCGGCCCCGGACGGCGTCCCGCTCACCGACGCGGCGCTGCTCGGCTGCGCGGTGCTCACCGGGTACGGCGCGGTGCACCACTCGGCGCGCGTGCGCGAGGGGGAGACGGTCGCGGTGTACGGCGTCGGCGGCGTCGGCCTCGCCACGCTCCAGGCCGCGCGCATCGCGGGCGCCTCGAAGATCATCGCGGTCGACGTGTCCCCGGAGAAGGAGGCGCTGGCGCGCGCCGCGGGCGCCACGGACTACGTGGTCGCGTCGGAGAACACGGCCCGCGAGATCCGCGGCCTGACCGGCAAGCAGGGCGTCGACGTGGCGGTGGAGTGCGTGGGCCGCGCGGTGACGATCCGTACGGCCTGGGAGTCCACGCGCCGCGGCGGCCGCACCACGGTCGTCGGCATCGGCGGCAAGGACCAGCAGGTCACCTTCAACGCCCTGGAGATCTTCCACTGGGGCCGCACCCTGTCCGGCTGCGTCTACGGCAACGCCAACCCCGCCGAGGACCTCCCCGTCCTCGCCGACCACATCCGCGCGGGCCGCTTCGACCTGAGCGCGCTGGTGACCGAGCGGATCGCCCTGGACGGGATCCCGGCGGCGTTCGACAACATGGTGGCGGGCAAGGGAGGCCGCGCACTCGTCGTGTTCTAGGAATTCCCCGCCGATGGGGGTTCCCCGCGATGAGTTCCCGCCTGGCGGCCGGTCTGAAGAAGGAGAAGCCTGAAACAGACCGGCACCGTGCCGGACCGGGACCCAGGAGGCACCCCATGCCCGCCACCACCCAGAAGATCCGCCCCTGTCTGTGGTTCGACGGCAAGGCCGAGGAGGCCGTCGACTTCTACCTGTCGCTGTTCCCCGACTCCGATTCCAAGATCCTGGAGGTCTCGCGCTGGGGCGAGGACGGTCCCGGCGAGCCCGGCTCCGTCCTCACCATCGAGTTCCGTCTCGCGGGTACGGAGTACCAGGCGCTGAACGGGGGCGCCGAGTTCACGTTCAACGAGGCGGTCTCCTTCTCCGTCGACTGCGCCGACCAGGCGGAGGTGGACCGGCTCTGGGAGCGCATCACCGCGGACGGCGGGGAGCCGGGGCCGTGCGGCTGGTGCAAGGACCGGTTCGGGCTCTCCTGGCAGATCGTGCCGCGGCGGCTCGTCGAGCTGCTCGCCGACCCGGACAAGGAGCGGGCGGGGCGGGTGATGGCGGCGATGATGAAGATGCACAAACTGGACGTCGCCACCCTCGAATCCGCCTAACCCTCCGGGATCGGCCGACCCCGGTTCCGGCCCGTTCCATTCTCTGGGCGCTCGGGCCCTTTAGCCCCTGCGGCGCTCGGGCCCGCAAGCCTTTGTGGCGTGTGGGCCCTTGAGCCCCTGCGGTGGTCGAGCAATTTCAGCCCCTGCGGCGTTTGAGCAGCGGGGTCCGGGGCGGAGCCCCGCGGCGTCGGCCACGGAGCCGCCTGCTCAATCGCCGCAGGGGCTCAAAGGATTGGGGCTCCGCCCCATACCCTGCTGCTCAATCGCCGCAGGGGCTTGGTGGGGTCAGCCGAGGGAACGACCTCGCCGCGACGAGGAAGAGCAGCGTCGTCACGACGAACGGCCACGTGAACATGTGGCCGCCCACCGGCGCCGCCACCGCCCCGATCGCCGGCGCACAGACGGTCGCCGCCACCGCCCCCGCAACCGCGTACCAGACCGTCCGCCACCCACCCGCAAGAAACACCCCGCACAGCGCGAGCGCGACCAGCACCGCGTTGTACGCCGCCGTACCGTCCGCCAGCTGCGCCGCCGGCTCCCCGAGCGCCCACGCGGTCGCCATCCCCGCCGCGTTCCCGAGGCACGCCACCCCCGCCACCCGCGCCCCGGCCACCACGAGCCCCGCGAGCACCAGCGCCCCCGCGTACCACTGAGGCATCAGGAAGATCTGGCCGAATCCGGCGAGGAATCCCCGCACCGCGTCCTCGAACCCCAGCCCCGTCCGCTCCCCGGACGCCGCCCGCGGAAACGCCGCGATGCCACCCCCGCCGGTCCACACCCGCGCGAACCCGGGCGCGGCCATCGTGATCACGCTCGCCACGAGGCAGAACGGCAGGGTCAGCGCGGGCAGCCCCCGCGCCCCGAGGGCCCGCCCCGCCGCGGCGGTCGCCACGGTCGCCGCCGCGCACCCGAGCAGCGCGACGAGGACGGACGACAGCCGGTCGGGGTTCAGGAACACCGCGCAAGCGACGCCCACGAGGCAGGAGTTGAACCCCTCCATGCCGAGCGCGAGCCGCTCCTTGTCCACGCCGAGCAGCGCAGCGACCACCGTTCCGACGGCCGCGCCCCCGATCCCGTAGAGCCCGTACTCCCACCCGGCGGTGAACAGCGCGGCGGCGAACAGGGCGCCCGTGAGGGCGCGCGGCAGGAAGGTCACCTGACCGATCCCGCGCAGCACGCGCAGCGCGAACTGTCTACAGTCGGTCGCCCAACTCTGCCCGATTTCCTGGTGAATCGCGGCATCCGCCGTCTGCGCCATGCGCCGCTCCCGTGTTACGAGGATGTTTCCCGGTCCGGCGGATGTACGTTACAGCTACTTCCTGGGAGGACGGCGCTCGGGGGCGGGATCGCGCCACGCCCTCACGGCGCCAACGTCACGCCCAACTCCACCCGTAGCGCCCGCTCCCCGTCCCCGGTCACCCGCACCGCCCGCTCGGACCCGACCCGCTCGACCCACCCCGCCGCGAACGCGTGCGCGCACAGCGCGGCGCCCGCCCGCCCGGCCAGGTGCAGGCGGCGCTCCGTCCAGTCGAGGCAGCCGCGCGCGAGCGGGCGGCGTGCACCGGGCTCCAGCGGCGTCCCGAGCCCGCGGAACCAGCCGAACCCGGCGTCGGTGAGCGCGAAGGCCGAGGCATCGGCGCCCGAGGTCAGCAGTCCCCGCTCGACCATCGCGTCGGTGACCGCGATCCCGAGCCGGCCCGCGAGGTGGTCGTAGCAGGTCCGGCCGCGGGCCATCGCGGTCCGCGCCGACGCCGCCCGCAGCGTGGGCGGCCGCTCCCCGCCGTCCGGCACGGCGTACCCGGCGAGGCCCTCCAGGAGCTGCGCCACCCGTGCGTCGGCGAGCCGCAGATACCGGTGCCGCCCCTGGCGCTCCTCGGCGAGCAGCCCACCCGCGACGAGCTTGCCGAGATGTTCGCTGGCGGTCGACGCCGCGACCCCCGCGTGCCGCGCCAGCTCGCCCGCGGTCCAGGCCCGTCCGTCGAGCAGGGCGAGCAGGCAGGCGGCCCGCGTCTCGTCGGCGATCAGCGAGGCGAGCGCGGCGACGCGCGGAGCGCCGGGTTCCTTCGAAGCGGCCATGCGTCCAGCATGCCCCCGGCACGGTTCGGCGTCCGCCGAAGCGTCAGCGCGTGCCCGCCGTCACCTGCGCGTACTGCACGGCGAGCCCGTCGAGCAGCGCCGCGAGGCCGGTCTCGAAGGCCCGGTCGTCCACCTCGTCCTGCCGCTCGGCGAGCAGGTGCGCCTGCCCGAGGTGCGGATAGTCGGCCGGGTCGTACGCCGCCTCGTCGTCGGGGAAGCCGCCCGCGAACGAGCCGAGCGCGGAGCCCGTCACGAAGTACCGCATGAGCGCGCCGATGGACGTGGCCTGCGGCGGCGGCCACCCGGCGTCGACCATCGCGCCGAACACGGCGTCGGCGAGCCGCAGACCCGCCGGGCGGTGCCCGGGGCCCCGCGCGAGCACCGGGACGATGTTCGGGTGCGCGCGCAGCGCCGCCCGGTAGGAGACGGCCCAGTCGTGCAGCGCGGTGCGCCAGTCCCGGCCGTCGTCGGCGTCGAACATCGACAGGTCGACCCGCGCGCTCACCGAGTCGGCGACCGCCTCCAGGATCTGGTCCTTCGTGCGGAAGTGGTTGTAGAGCGAGGGCCCGCTCACCCCGAGCTCGGCGGCGAGCCGCCGCGTCGAGACGGCCGCCAGGCCCTCGGTGTCTACGAGGATGCGGGCCGCGTCGACGATGCGATCTCTGCTCAGGAGGGGCTTGCGCGGTCGGGCCATGCGGCACATAGTAGGGCTGCAAGCCAAAAACTAGCAGTGCTAATTAACTGCTTGACGATTCGATTCACGCGGGAGTGGCCATGAACCTGGAGCTGAGCGAGGAGCAGGAGGCGGTGCGCCGGCTCGCCAAGGACTTCGTGGACCGCGAGCTCGCGCCCAACGTGGTGGCGTGGGACCGGGCCGAGGAAGTCGACAAGGGCATCGTCAAGAAGCTCGGCGAGGTCGGCTTCCTGGGGCTGACGATCGACGAGGAGTACGGCGGCTCGGGCGGCGATCACCTCTCGTACGTGCTGGTCACGGAGGAGCTGGGGCGTGGCGACTCGTCGGTGCGCGGCATCGTCTCCGTCTCCCTCGGCCTGGTCACGAAGCCGATCCAGCAGTGGGCGAACGAGGAGCAGAAGCGGCACTGGATCCCGAAGCTGACGGCGGGCGAGGCCCTCGGCTGCTTCGGCCTCACCGAGCCCGGCCACGGCTCGAACCCGGCCGACCTCCAGACCCGCGCGGTGCGCGACGGCGACGACTACGTGATCAACGGCACCAAGGTCTTCATCACCAACGGCACCTGGGCCGACGTCGTCCTCCTCTTCGCCCGCACCAACGACACCCCCGGCCACAAGGGCATCTCCGCCTTCCTGGTGCCCACCGACACCCCCGGTCTGACCCGCAACACCATCCACGGCAAGCTCGGCCTGCGCGGCCAGGCCACCGCCGAACTGGTCCTGGAGGACGTCCGCGTACCGGCCTCCGCGATGATGGGCCCGGAGGGCAAGGGCTTCTCCATCGCCATGTCCGCGCTCGCCAAGGGCCGGATGTCGGTCGCCGCCGGATGCGTGGGCATAGCCCAGGCCGCCCTCGACGCGGCCGTCGGATACGCGGGCGAGCGCGAGCAGTTCGGCAAGCCCATCGCCTCGTACCAGCTGGTGCAGGAGCTGATCTCGGACATCTCCGTCGACGTGGACGCGGCCCGCCTGCTGACCTGGCGCGTCGCCGACCTCATCGACCGCGGCGAGGACTTCGCGACGGCGGCCTCCAAGGCGAAGCTGTTCGCCTCCGAGGCGGCGGTGCGCGCGGCGAACAACTCCCTCCAGGTCTTCGGCGGTTACGGCTACATCGACGAGTACCCCGTCGGCAAGCTGCTCCGCGACGCCCGCGTCATGACCCTCTACGAGGGCACCAGCCAGATCCAGAAGCTCATCATCGGCCGCGCGCTGACGGGCGTCTCGGCGTTCTGAGTACGTACCTGAGTACGCGGGCGGATGGGGCCGCGGCCCCATCCGCCCGATGCTGTACGGCATGAGCAGTGACACACCGGTCAAGCAGCAGAACACGGTGGCCTTCTACGGCCAGGCGGTCGCCTCGTTCGCGATCGCGCTCCTCGCGGTCGCCATCGGCATCTACAGCCTCGATGCCAGCGGCTGGATCCGCGCCTTCCTCGGCATCTCGGTCCTCTACCTGACGACCTCCGCCTTCACCCTGGCCAAGGTCATCCGTGACCGCCAGGAGGCCGGCCAGATCTACAGCCGCGTCGACCAGGCCCGCCTCGAGAAGATCCTCGCGGAACACGATCCTTTCAAGCCGGTGGCGTGACCCACTCAAGCCCGCCCGGCCCCCTCAAGCCCGCCCGGCGATTGAGGGCATCCTCCGCCCCGGGAGGCGTCAACGCCCCGGAAAGGCGTCCTCAATCGCCGGACGGGCTTGAAACGGCACGCCGCAACGTCGCGGAAGACGTCCTCAATCGCCGGACGGGCTTGAGAGCCGGAAACCGCCCCTAAGCGCCCGCTCACCCCGAAGGGTATGGTGTCACCACCCCACGGGAGGAAGCGAGCGCAGCGATGACGCAGGACGAACGCGGTGACACCGAGGTCACGGACGAGATGCCCTGGGCCGACGTCACGCCCGACGCGGCCCGGCGCCTGCTCGTCGCCGCGGTGGAGGCGTTCGCCGAGCGCGGCTACCACGCGACCACGACCCGTGACATCGCGAGCCGCGCCGGCATGAGCCCCGCCGCGCTCTACATCCACTACAAGACCAAGGAAGAGCTGCTCCTCAGGATCAGCCGGATCGGCCACGAGAAGGCGCTGAACATCCTGCGCCAGGCGGTCGCGAGCGAGGGCACCGCCGCCGACCGCCTCGCTGAGGCCGTCCGCTCCTTCGTCCGCTGGCACGCCGGGCACCACATGACCGCGCGCGTGGTCCAGTACGAGCTGGACTCGCTCGGCGAGGAGAACCGGCCCGCGATCGTCGCGCTGCGCCGCGAGAGCGACGCCTCGGTCCGGGAGATCATCAACGACGGCGTGAAGGCGGGCGAGTTCGACGTCCCCGACGTCCCCGGCACCACGGTCGCCGTGCTCTCGCTCTGCATCGACGTGGCCCGCTGGTTCAACACCGAGGGCAAGCGCACACCCGACGAGGTCGGCGCGCTCTACGCCGACCTCGTGCTGCGCATGGTGGCTGCCCGCAAGCAGTAGGCGGGACCTACAGGTAGTACCGGGACACCGACTCCGCGACGCACACCGGCTTGTCGCCGCCCTCGCGCTCCACGCTGAACGCCACGGTGACCTGCACGCCGCCGGCCACGTCCTCCACGTTCGTCACCTTCGCCGTGGCGCGCAGCCGCGAGCCGACCGGGACGGGGGCGGGGAAGCGCACCTTGTTGGTGCCGTAGTTGACGCCCATCTTCATGCCCTCGACCTTCATCAGCTGCGGGCCGAAGAGGGGCAGCAGCGACAGGGTGAGGTAGCCGTGCGCGATGGTCGTCTTGAACGGACCCTCCTTCGCGCGCTCCGGGTCGACGTGGATCCACTGGTGGTCGCCCGTGGCGTCGGCGAACGTGTCGATACGGCTCTGCTCGATCTCGACCCAGTCGCTGTACCCGAGCTGCTCGCCCACGGCGCCCTTCAGGTCGTCGACGTCCTTGAAAACGCGCGGCTCCGCCATGTTCCCTGACCTCCCAGAAGACTTGCCTAAGCGCTTGCTCAGACCACTGGGCATGCTAACAACGCGAGGGCGCGCCGACCAGGGCCCTTCCGACGGATCAGGCTGGGCCCGGGAGGCCGCATCGTTCGGCTCCGCGAGCGGGGTCTGGTGCGTGCAGATGCAAGGCGGAGGAGGGCGACAACGCGGAGCGTTGGCAACCGACGACAACGCGGCAGATGTGCGTGCCAGGGCCCGCGACTCCAGCAGGATCCGTCGGAATGGCCCTAGGCTCGGCCAGGTGCCACAGATTCCGGAGAAGGTTCACGAGCTCACCGTCGGCCAGGTGTCCGCGCGCAGCGGCGCCGCCGTGTCCGCGCTGCACTTCTACGAGTCCAAGGGCCTGATCACCAGCCGCCGCACCGCAGGCAACCAGCGCCGCTACAGCCGTGACACGCTGCGCCGCGTCGCGTTCATCCGTGCCGCGCAGCGCGTGGGCATTCCGCTCGCCACGATCCGGGACGCCCTCGCCGAACTCCCCGAGGAGCGCACCCCGAACCGGGACGACTGGGCGCGCCTCTCGGAGGTCTGGCGGTCCGAACTGGACGAGCGGATCAACCAGTTGGGGCGGCTGCGCGACCACCTCACGGACTGCATCGGCTGCGGCTGCCTGTCCCTGGAGACGTGCGTGCTGTCCAACCCGGACGACGTGTTCGGCGAGCGCCTCACGGGCTCCCGTCTGATGGGGGAGCGGCGGGAGCGTCCGGCGTCGTAGGCGCGAGCCGCGGCCCGCAGGTGCGGAACACCGCGCTGAGCACCACCGCCGCGATCGCCCCGGCCGCGACCCCGCTGCCGAAGAGGGTGCGGGCCCACGTCGGCAGCTCCGCGTACATCTCCGGGGACACGATCGGCAGCATGCCGATCACCAGCGCCAGGGCGATGACGACGCTGTCCGTGCCGTGCGTGAGGTCCGTACGGGAGAGCATGCCGAAGCCCATGACCGCGATGACGGCGTAGATGACCAGGCCCGCGGCGCCCACCACCGGTTCCGGGATCGCCGCGAGGACCCGGGTCAGCGGTGTGATGAGGCCGCACACGATCAGCAGCACCCCGGCCGCCGCCGTCACGAACCGGCTGCGCACGCGCGTCAGTTGCACGATGCCGATGTTCTCGGCGCTGGTCACCATCAGCGACGTACCGAAGACGCCGGAGAACAGCGAGACGAGCGCGTCGGCGCGGGCGATGCGCGGCACGTCGCGGCCCGCGTCGGGGGTGCGGCCCACGGCCTCGCTGTTGAGGACCGTCTGCCCCGTGGCCTCGGCGAGCGAGGCGAGGGCGAAGACCAGGAGCGGGATCGCGGCCAGCAGGTCGAAGTGCGGGGCGCCGTACGGGAACGGGTCGGGCAGCGCGAACGCGCCGCCGTGCGCCACCTCCAGGTCGGTGCCGAGGAGCACGGCGATCAGCGTGCCGCAGACCAGGCCGAGCAGCACCGCCATCTGCCGCCACACCCCGCGCAGGACCAGGAAGAACGCCGCGATCACGCCGAGCGTCGCGAAGCCGAGGCCCGGATCGGAGGCGACCATCGGCGCGGTCACCTTGATCATGTTGATGCCGATGAGGACGACCGTCGTGCCCATCACCAGCGGCGGGAAGAGCCGCACCAGACGGCCGTAGAACGGCAGGACGCACAGCAGGAACGCCGCCGCCACGAGCACCGAGCCCGAGGCCGTCGCCGGACCGTACTCCTGGGCGATCTGGAGGAAGATCGCGACCGCGGCGCCGCCCGGCAGCATCAGGAACGGCAGCCGCGCGCCCACCCGCAGCGCCCGCACCCCCAGGGACTGGAGCAGCGCGCCCACCCCGCACAGCACCAGCGTCGCGCTGAGCAGGGAGGCCGTCTGCGCCGTCGACAGCTTCAGCGTCGTCGCGATGAGGATGACGGAGGAGACGGGCGCGGCGACGCCCGCCAGCAGGTGCTGGCAGGCGAGGGGGACGAGGCGCTTGAGGGGCAGCCGCTCGTCGACCGGTTCGACGGCGCGCTCCGCGACGGCGGTGGTCACTTGCCCAGCCAGGGAAGCTCGGCGGCCGCGTAGCGGTACGAGCGGAACACGGCGTTGGGCTCGGAGGGGAAGAGCTTGCGGACCTCTTCCTCGGTGTAGCCGCCGAAGAAGGGGACGATGTACTCCCAGCAGAGGTAGCCGTCCTCGGTCACCTCGAAGAGGCGGCCCGCGGGGGAGTCGGTGACCAGCGTGTTGCCGTTCGGCAGGCGCTGGGCGCTGCCCATGAACGGCGCGAAGAACGACTCGCGCGCCGGGTCGTGGTACTCCCAGGCGATCGTGCCGCTGGAGCGCTCGATCTCGATGACGCGGCTGAACGGCACGTCCCAGCGCGGCCGGAAGACGCCGTTGTCGAAGACGAGGAAGTTGCCGTTCTCCAGCTCGGTCGGGCAGTGCTGCTGGGAGACGACGCCCGGCTCGGAGCGCCAGATGATGTCGCCGGTCGCGCGCTCGATGACGACGACGGCCGACACGGAGCGGAAGCTCGCGAGGATGTTGCCGTCGGCGAGCGGCAGCACGCTGTTGATCAGCGGGTAGTGCTCGCGGGCGTAGTCCGGGTGCAGCGGGAAGTCCTCGCGGCCGAGACGCTCGGAGACCTTCCACTCCCAGGTCGTGTTCCCCTCGGCGTCGACCTCGACGATCGTGTCCGCCCACACCGTGGTGCCGCCGGCCTCCGACCCCGGTACACCGCCGCGCACGGCCTTCGCCGCCTCCCCGGTCAGCGCTTCGAGGGCGGTGTAGAGGATCCGGCCGTCGCCGTAGTGGTGGGCGTCGTGGTGCTGGAGCGGGTCGCGGTGCTCGCGGACGACCGTCCCGTCCGGGGTGATCTCCTGCATCAGGCCGCCGCGGTACTTGTGCCACATGGGGAACAGGGCGGGCTCGTCGGGCAGGACGCCGTTGTAGGCGAGGTTCCCGTTCTCCAGGATCCGCGCGTGCCGGCCGGGGCGGTTCGGCAGGTCCCAGCGGTGGACGACCTCGCCGCGGATGTCGATCAGGTAGACCTCGCCGGAGCCGGTCAGCGGCGCGAACAGCGTGTAGCCGCCGTACGAGGCGTCCTCGTCCAGGGCGATGAGTCCGGTGCCGCGGCGGCGGCGCTGGTTCTGGTCCACACGAGCCATGAAGGCCTCCGTCGTCGATCAGTAGTTAACTTTTTTAAGTGACAGTGAAAGAGTTAACCATGACGGTAAGGTGCCCAGGAACAGGGACGGCAGCGAAAGGGCGTTACAAGTTCATGAACGTGGGACCCGGCATCCGGCGCAGGCGCCGTGCCCTGGAGCTGACGCTCGCCGAGGTGGCCCGGCGGGCCCAGGTCTCCGTCCCCTTCCTCAGCCAGGTCGAGAACGGGCGGTCGCGCCCCAGCATGGGCTCGCTGCAACGGATCGCCGACGCGCTCGACACCACGGCCGTCGAGATCCTCGCCGCGGCGCAGGAACCGCGCCCGGTCGATGTCGTACGGGCCGCCGACGGCGCCGCGACGGCCGACGGTGCCCGCCCGCTGGTCCGCGGCCAACAGCGGCTGCACGCGCTGGAGTTCACCGGCGACCACGACTGGGGCCGCGAGTTCCGCCACCGCGGCGACGAGATCCTCTACGTCGCCGACGGCTCGGCCGAGGTGGAGGCGGACGGTGTCAGCTACCGCCTCGAACGCGGCGACACCCTCTACTGCGCCGCCGAACTCCCGCACCGCTGGCGCCCCCTGGAACCCGGCACGCGCGTCCTCCTCGTGGGAGTCGCCGCACCGTAGTCCGTCAATCCCCTTGTCGGCGCGTAGAGTTGGCGCGACCATGCGTCGCACCATTCATCGACGGGGGAGGTCGAACGGCATGGCAGTAGCGGTCTGTTCACTCAAGTACGAGCCCACCCGCTCGGGCCCGCAGTCCGTGGTCTACGACGACGACGGCTACCACCTGGTGCGCTTCCCGTACGAGAGCACCGAGGAGTCGTACGACCCGTGGAAGATGCACGACCCGGCGGGCGGCGGCGGTACGTCGAAGTATCCCGACGCGCGCTCGGGGCTGATCTGGCCCAGCCACGACGGCTGGGCCACCCTGTCGGCGCTGCTCTTCTGGGGCGCGGACACCCGAGCGACCGAGTACCGCGCCCGCTTCGTGCGCGACCCGCTGGGCATCGGCACCGGCTACGACTCCACCGCCACGACCGACATCTCGCCCACGGGCGGCGGCCAGTTCCGCTCGTACACCTGGCAGATGTTCGTGCACCCCGGCACTCCGGTCGGCTTCAAGGTCTCGGCCCGGACGAGCGCCAGTCCGCTGAAGGTGCCGATCACCCTTGCGGAGTTCAAGATGGCGATCCATACGGATGTGATCAGGCCCTGACACGGTCGAGCGGTGGTTTTCCGGCTCGTCCGCCACAAGGGGCGTCCGCCTCGTAGAGTCGCCACCGTGATTGAGAACGAGGCTCCGGATCCCCAACTGCCCATGCTCACCGCGCCCCGGGCCGACCGGCTGCGGGCGCTCGTGGCCGAGAGCGTGCGCGCGCGCTTCGGGGCGGAGCAGGGCTTCGTGCCCGACGGCGACGCGGTACGGCGCGGCGGCGAACTGTTCCCGCTGGCGGGCCTGGCGCGGCGGTGCGCCGAGGCGCCCGAGGACGACTGGGCCGGGCTCGTCGACGCGCACTTCGCGGCCCTCGCCGACGCCTCGCGCGGCGGCGAGGACGCCTCGGAACTCCTCGCCAACAGCTGTCTGCGGCTCGTGCCCACGGACACCGCCGACGAGTTGGGCTTCGCCTACCCGCGCGAGGTCGCCGAGGGGCTGCGGCTCGCCCTCGCGCTCGACGGGACCGACTCCGTACGGCTGCTGACCGACGAGGACGTGGCGCGGGCCGGCGCCGACGAACTGTGGGGCGCGGCGCGCCAGGCCCTCACCCGGCAGTCCATGCGGCACGAGGAGGTCCGGCTCGACGGCCACCCGGTGCTCTACTCCGTCTACGGGGACACGCACTTCGTGGCGAGCAAGGCGGTGGTGCTGCCCGAGGTGGTCGCGGAAGTCACCGGGCGCCGGATGCCGGAGGCGGGCGCGCTCGTCGCCGTGCCCACCCGGCAGGCGCTCGCCTTCCACCCGATCGTCGACGGCAGCGCCACCGACGCCGCGGCCGACCTCGCCTCGTACGCCGAACGCGCGCACGCAGAGGGCCCCGGACCGCTCTCGCCGCACGTCTACTGGTGGCACGACGGGCGCCTCACGTCGCTCGGCGCCGGGGAACTGCGACCGCCGGACGAACTCCTCGACGTGATCGCGGCGTTGACCGCGCTCGACGCCTCGGGCCGCCTCGCCTCCGCCAGGGCGGCCCAGCCCGAGGGCCGCTTCGCCACCGCGCTCGCCGAGGCGCTCGGCCACGCGGCCACCGACCCCGACGCGGCCCGCACCGAGACCTGGGACGCCTGGCTCGCGGCGCACCGCCTCGGCACGTCCCTGTTCGCGCGCGGCAAGGACGGCGAACCCCCGGTGGGCGAGGGGGACGCGGGCGCCGACCCCGCCCGTGCCTGGCTCGACGCCTTCTACCTCACCCTCGTCACCCGCGACCGCGAGCGCACCACCCGCCTGTGCCAGGTGCCGCTCGACTCACTGCGCGGCAGCGCACCCGTGGACGACTACGTGCTGCACTGGATCGACGCGGTGCAGAGCCACTGGCTGCGCCGTCCCGTCGACGACGTCGTGGACCTGCTCGTCACCACCATCAGGGCCTCGCACCCGGACACGGCGACGCTCGCGCCGAAGGACTTCCTCAACCTGGTCGACTACCAGCCGGTCGCCCTCTTCCACCGGCTGCTCACGCACGACCACGAGGCCTTCGGCGAGGCGCTCGCGGAAGCCCTGGTGCAGCACGCCGGTTACTGGGGCGCGTCGACCGCGCCGCGCGCCCGCGTGGCCCTCGGCCCGCTCGGGCTCGCCTGCCTCGCCCACGACATGGACTTCCCGGTCCGCACCGACCTGCCGTACCTGCCGAAGTACCTGCTCAACCGGCAGCGCCTGGAGGTCGCGCCGGAGCAGAACTCCTGACCGGGCCGAAATCCGGGGGTGCGCCGAACTCGGGGCCGCACCCCCGTCGCGCTGTACGCCACCTGCGCTACGCGGAGACGAGCAGGCGCGCCAGCCGGGCCTCGGCCAGCGCGTTGGGTGTGAGGACGGGCCGCGGCACGACGATGCCGCAGTGGGTGCACACGGGGCCCGAGGAGGGTTCGTGCGCCAGATCGTGCTGCCAGACGAGGCGGGTGTCCGTGCACACGGGGCAGGACGCGCCCGGATCGCGCTCCAGTGCCGTGATGAGCCTGCGCAGCACTTCGGCCAGCGGCTCCGTGGGATGCACCGACGGGTCGTCGCACCAGGCGAC
The DNA here is from genome assembly GCF_054724165.1 of Streptomyces sp. BYX5S. Taxonomy (NCBI): domain Bacteria; kingdom Bacillati; phylum Actinomycetota; class Actinomycetes; order Kitasatosporales; family Streptomycetaceae; genus Streptomyces; species Streptomyces sp. BYX5S. The sequence continues at coordinate 2,252,361 of NZ_CM138829.1, forward strand.
GCCGAAGCCGCCCCAGGTCAGCCGGTGCCAGTCGTCCACGCTCCCCGGGCGGCGCAGCCCGTCGTGCTTCTCCTTGCGCCTGCGCTCCGCGAAGGCGACTTCGTACGCGAGCCAGACGGCCCGCGCCTCCTCCAGCTCCTCCAGCGCCGCGACCAGCCGGGCCGGGTCGGGGGAGCGGTCCTCGGGGTCGAACCCCGCCCGGGAACAGAGGTGGTCCCAGGTCGCTCGGTGCCCGTAAGGGGCAAATCTCTCCAGGCACTTGCGCAGTGAATAACGCCGCAGTGCCAGATCGCTCAGCGGATCGCGCACCTGTCTCGCCAGACTTCGGAATCCGGCCATCGCCCTGCACCTCCGTCACACGTACGTCGGCATCGTCGCCGCAGCCATGAAGCGACTTCGCCGAGTAGACGTATCGACACGCGATTCGGATCCCCTCGAAGGCCACCGGGTCCCATCCGATTTCCGATGGGGCCCATCAGGGTCACCTTCTGAGGTGTGGGAGTACCTGAGTGGTCCCTGTGCTGATTCCGAAAACGTGACGCATGTTCATCTTCTGTCCGCGGCTAACCGTCGGTAACCTCCGGCTCACCATCGTCGGGAGGATCAGGCATGCGACGACGCATACCCCGCACCACCCTGCACAAAAGCCTTACGAAGAGAGTTACGGCCGTCGCGGCACTTGTGCTCACCGCCGGACTGCTCTCTCCCGTCTCGGCCGTGGCCGACGATCCCGCACCGGCCACCGATTACTGCGAGGGGCAGTGCGCGGACATACTGCCGCCCGGCGCGAACGGCAGCGCCACGCTCGCCCAGATCCTCGGCAACAAGCTGCTGGGAACCCAGCCCCCGCACGCCGACGATCAACTCGGTCCTTATGACGCCCTGTCGTCCGGATATCCCGCACTCACCGACGACACACTCACGAATTTCTTCAACGACTCCTCCTTCGGTGTCGCGGACGATCAGGTCGGCTCCGTCACCCGTCCCCGCGAGGACGTCACGATCACCCGTGACAAGAAGAACGGCGTACCCCACATCAAAGGTTCCTCGCGCTACGGAACAGAATTCGGCGCCGGTTACGCCGCAGGTCAGGACCGTCTCTGGCTGATCGACCTGTTCCGCCACATCGGGCGCGGCGAATTGACCTCGTTCGCCGGCGGCGCCCTCGCGAACCAGGGCCTGGAGCAGGAGTTCTGGCCGCAGGCCCCGTACACGGAAAAGGACCTGGAACAGCAGGTCGAGTACATCAAGAAGACCGGAGGCGCCCGCGGCGCACAGGCCATGGAGGACGCGCAGGCCTATATCGACGGCCTCAACGCCTATCGGGAGAAGTCGAAGAAGGGCCGCTACTTCCCCGGCGAGTACGTGCTCACCGGCAAGGTCGACGCGATCACGAACGTGGGCGAGATCCAGCCGTTCAAGGTGACCGACATGATCGCGCTCGCCTCCGTGGTCGGCGGACTCTTCGGCAACGGCGGCGGCGGAGAGGTCGACGCGGCGCTCTCGCTGCTCAAGGCGCAGGAGAAGTACGGCGTCGAGAAGGGCACCGAGGTCTGGGAGTCCTTCCGCGGGCGCGACGACCCGGAGACCGTCACCACCATCCACGACGGCACCCGTTTCCCGTACGGCGAGAAGCCGAAGGACGCGCGCGGGCAGGCGCTCCCCGACAAGGGCTCGGTGGAGAAGGAGCCCCTCGTGTACGACCGGGAGGGCTCGGCGGCGACGGGCGCGAAATCGGCGGCCAAGGACCCCGTGAAGGCGCCCGCCAGGCTCAAGCCGCTCCAGGGCATGTACGACGACGGGGTCCTGCCCTCCGACCTGTTCACGCGCTCGGCGTCCAAGAAGGGCATGTCGAACGCCCTGCTCGTCTCCGGCGAGCACACCGCGTCCGGCAACCCGGTCGCCGTGTTCGGCCCGCAGACCGGCTACTTCGCGCCACAGCTGCTGATGATGCAGGAGCTCCAGGGCCCCGGCATCAGCGCGCGCGGCGTCTCCTTCGCGGGCGTCGGCATGTACGTCCAGCTCGGCCGCGGCCAGGACTACGCGTGGTCCGCGACGTCCGCGACCCAGGACATCACCGACACGTACGCCGTCCAGCTATGCGAGCCCGACGGCTCCGCGCCCACCCGGCAGTCCACCTCCTACCTCTACCGGGGCACCTGCACGCCGATGGAGAAGATGGAGCGCAAGAACGCCTGGAAGCCGACGATCGCCGACTCCACGGCCGCCGGCTCCTACCGGATGCAGGTCTTCCGCACGAAGTACGGGATCGTCACCCACCGCGCGGAGGTCGACGGAAAACCCGTCGCCTACACGGCACTGCGCTCCACGTACCGCCACGAGGCCGACTCGATCATCGGCTTCCAGATGCTGAACGACCCGGGCTACGTCAAGGACGCCGCGACGTTCCAGAAGGCGGCGCAGCACATCAACTACGCCTTCAACTGGTTCTACGCCGACTCCCGCGACATCGCCTACTACAACAGCGGGACGAACCCGGTGCGCGCCGAGGACGTCGACATGTCGCTGCCGGTGCGCGGCGAACGGGCCTACGAGTGGAAGGACTTCGACCCGGCCGACAACACGTCCGCCGAGACACCCCCGTCGCAGCACCCGAACTCCGTCGGCCAGGACTACTACGTCTCCTGGAACAACAAACAGGCCAAGGGGTTCTCCTCGCCCAACTTCAGCATGGGCGCGGTGCACCGGGCCGACCTGCTGGACGACCGCGTCAAGAAGCTCACCGAGCGCGGCGGCGTCACCCGCGCCTCCCTCACCCGGGCCATGGAGGAGGCCGCCGTCACCGACCTGCGCGGCGAGCAGGTGCTGCCCGAGATGCTGAAGGTGATCCGCAGCGAACCGCTCGGCGACAACCCGCAACTGAAGAAGGCGGTGCAGCAGTTGGAGGCCTGGGAGAAGGCCGGAGCCCAGCGCAACCAGACCTCCGCCGGGTCGAAGACGTACGCGCACCCCGACGCCGTCCGCCTCATGGACGCGTGGTGGCCGCTGATGGTCGAGGCCGAGTTCAAGCCCGGCCTCGGCGACGAGCTGTACGCGTCCCTGACCGCGCAGCTCACCGTCGACGAGGCGCCGTCCGCCGGACACGGTCCGACCGGCGCGCACGCCGGATCGGCCTTCCAGTACGGCTGGTGGGGCTATGCCGACAAGGACCTCAGGTCCGTGCTCGGCGAACCCGTCAAGGGCACGCTGGGCGCCACGTACTGCGGCTCCGGGGACCTGTCGGCCTGCCGTGACGTCCTGCTCGCCACGCTGACCGAGGCCGCCGCCAAGCCCGTCACCGAGGTGTACCCCGGCGACGACACCTGCAAGGCGGGCGACCAGTGGTGCGCGGACAGCATCGCGCACCGCGCCGTCGGCGGCATCACGCACCGGAACATCCAGTGGCAGAACCGGCCCACCTACCAGCAGGTCGTGGAGTTCCCGGCGCACCGCTGAGGCGGTCCGGCCGCACCAGGGTTCCGCGTCACCGCCCCGCGCGGGCGGTGACGCGCCCCGCCCCGAGCACCACCCGTGCCAGCTCCTCGTGGCAGATGTCGCTGTGGGCCCCCGAAGGCGGGGGCCCATGGCGCACCACCTGCGCCGCGTCCACGCTCACACAGCCCGCACCCGGCACCCCGGCCCGCAACACGTCCGCCAGCGTGAACCGCACCGCGCCCTCGACGTCCTTGAAGCCGTCGTGGCCGAGCGCGCCCCACCGCTCGCCCGGATCACCGAGCGCCCGGTCGTCGCCCGCCAGCCGGGAGGCCAGCGGGTACATCACCCTCAGCGCGGTGTCGTGCCGCGAGAAGCACGCCACCAGCGGCCCGTCGATCCGCGCCTGCCGCCCGTTCAGCGCGCCCCGGCGGGCGAACGCGTAGTGCGAGAACGCCCCCTGAAGCAGCGTCACCGACTTCACGTTGCGGGCCGGCTTCGGCATCCCGGCCAGCGCGAAGGACACGAGCCGCGCCCCGAAGCTGTGCCCGACCAGGTGCACCCGCACCCCCGGCGCCTCCTCGGCGAGGCGGCCGAGCGCGGGCCCGAGCCCGGCCTGCCCGACCTTCCCGGCCCGCCGCTTCATCGCGAAGTACGTGGCCTGCCGCAGCAGTTCGTGCGCGCCCTTCCACGCCTTCGCGAGCCCGCCGGGCAGCTTGAACTCCGCCGCGGCGCCCGGCCCCGCCGCCGTCTCCAGGGCGGCGGCGAACTCCAGGCACACGCCGCGGGTGTCCTCGTGCAGCATCGCCGGAGTGCTGTGCTGCCCGCCGTCCTCCGAGATGTCGGCGCCCGACACCGAGGGCCCGACGCCGATCAACTGCCGTACCAGGCCGCCGAACTCGTCGAAGGCCGACGCCGCGTCCGGCTGCTCCTCCAGGCGCCGGGCGAGCAGGTCGACGACCGGTTCGCTGCGCGGGAAGACCTCGGTGAGCGCCCGCCGGGTCCCCTTGTCGAGCGTGGTGCGCGGCACCACGGGGGCCGCCGCGGGGTCGAAGTCGGGGAACGGCTCGTCCGTGAACCGCATGGACGGCCAGTACACGCCCACGTAGCCGAGGCCGGCGTCGGGCGCCAGCGCGGGGAACGGCGCGAAGAAGCGGTCGTACAGCCGGGTCGCCATCGCGCGGTCGTTGTTCCAGCCGTGCGCGAAGACCACCAGGTCGCGCACCCGGTGCGCCGCGCGGAGAAGATGGGCGAGCTGCCCGGAGTCCGGATCGCCGTCGGCGTCGAACCGCAGCTCCCAGTAGGGCCGGACGTGGACTTCAGGTGCTTGGGAAGCGGACATGGCGAAACCCCCGTGACAGGCGTCGGACGACAACGCGTGCCGCGCATCGTCCCGCCGCATCCGGGGGTTGGCCAGAGGTTCCGCCGTCAATTGACGTACGGATCAACCGAGTTGACGCTCGCGGGTCTCCGGGAGCGCCAGGACGCACAGCAGTGACACGACCGCCATCGCGCTCACGTACCAGCCCACCGACGAGGAGCCGAGCGCGCTCTGCAGACGCGTCGCGATCAGCGGGGAGACCGCGCCGCCGAGGACGCCGCCCAGGTTGTACGCGAAGGAGGCGCCCGAGTAGCGCACCCGCGCCCCGAACAGCTCCGGGAGGTACGCGCCCATCGGGCCGTACACGACGCCCATGCAGAACAGGGCGCCGCCGAGCGCCAGCGCGATGAGCACCGGCTTCTCGGTGTCCATCAGCGGGAACAGGACCAGGCCCCACACGATCGCAAGCCCCGTCCCGGCCAGTACGACCTTGCGCCGCCCGCCCGCGTCGGAGCGCGTCGCCGCGAGCCACGTGCCGGCCGCGAGGAACAGACAGGCCACCAGCGACACCGCGAGCATCGTGGAGCGCGGCACGCCGAGCGTCGTCGTGCCGTAGGCGAGGCAGTACGTTGTGGCCGTGTAGAAGAGCCCGTACGCGACGATCATGCCGCCGGCGCCGAGCAGGATCTCCTTCGGGTGCCGCTTGAAGACCTCGAGGGCCGGCGCCCTGCTGGCCTCCTGCTCCGCCATCACCTTGGCGAACACCGGCGTCTCGCTGATCTTCAGGCGGACGAACAGACCGACCGCCACCAGGAGGAACGACAGCAGGAACGGGATGCGCCAGCCCCACGACGTGAACGCGTCGTCCGAGAGCGACTCCGAGAGCAGCCAGAAGATGCCGGTGGCGGCGAAGAAGCCGACGGAGGGGCCGAGTTGGGGGAACGCGGCGAACAGTCCGCGCTTGCCGCGCGGCGCGTGCTCCACGGCGAGCAGCGCCGCCCCGCCCCACTCGCCGCCGAGCCCGACGCCCTGGAGGAAGCGCAGCAGCACCAGCAGGATCGGCGCCCACAGGCCCAGGGTGTCGTACCCGGGCAGCAGGCCGACGCACGCCGTCGACAGGCCCATCAGGAGCAGCGAGGCCACCAGCACCGACTTGCGGCCGATCCGGTCGCCGAAGTGGCCGAAGACCAGCGAGCCGATCGGGCGGGCCGCGAAGGCGACGGCGTACGTCGAGAACGAGGCGAGGGTCGCGTTGATCGGGGTGAGGTTCGGGAAGAACGCGGCGTTGAGGACGAGCGCGGCGGCCGTTCCGTAGACGTAGAAGTCGTAGAACTCGATGGCCGTGCCGATGAAGCTGGCCACGGCCACCCGGCGCAGGCTCTCCTGCCGGTCCCGCGCCGGTGCGGCCTCGGCGACCTCTTCGCTGGTCGATTCGTCTTTGAGCACGAGCAGACTCTGATTGTCCGTGTACTGCCCAGTCAATATGCCGGGACGGGCGTCCCGGATCCCGAGACGCCCTCAGGAACCGGTCACTTGTACACGAGGTACTGGCGCCGCACCCGCCGGAACGCGGCCAGCTCCTCCTGCCACGCCCCCACGATCTCGTCGGTGTCCGCGCCCGCGTCGACCATCGTGCGCACCCGCGTGGACCCGGTGAGCCGGTCGATCGCGTTGTCCGGGCGCCAGCCGAAGTCCTTCCACGTCTTCTTGGCCGTCACCAGCAGGCCGATGCCGGTGCGCACCGGCTCGAAGACCTCGCGGTCGTCGACGTGGACCTGGACGCCGCCGATCGTCTTGCCCTGGAACTTGGAGAACGTCGGCGCGAAGTACGCCTCCCTGAAGTGCACTCCCGGCAGGCCGAGTCCGTTGGCGGCCGCCGCCCAGCCCGCGTCGATGCCCTCGGCGCCGAGGAGTTCGAAGGGGCGGGTGGTGCCGCGGCCCTCGGAGAGCAGCGTGCCCTCGAACATGCAGGTGCCGGAGTAGACGAGCGCCGTGTCCGGCGTCGGCATGTTGGGGCTCGGCGGCACCCACGGCAGCCCGTACGCGTCGTAGAAGTCGCGGCGCTTCCAGCCGCTCATCAGGACCGTCTCCAGCTCGACGGGGTGCTCCAGGTACTCGCCGTTGAAGAGGCGGGCCAGCTCGGTGACCGTCATGCCGTGCGCCTGAGCGATCTCGCGGCGGCCCACGAAGCTCGCGAACTTCCGGTCCAGGACGGGCCCGTAGGCGTTCCGGCCCGTCACCGGGTTCGGCCGGTCGAGCACCACGAACCGCTTGCCCGCGAGCTGCGCCGCCTCCATGCAGTCGTACAGCGTCCAGATGTACGTGTAGAAGCGCGCGCCCACGTCCTGGATGTCGAAGACGACCGTGTCGACGCCGGACTGCGTGAAGATGTCGGCGAGCGCCTGACCGCTCTTCAAGTACGTGTCGTAGACGGGCAGTCCGGTCGCCGGGTCCTCGCTCCTGCCCTCGGAGCCGCCCGCCTGCGCGGTCCCGCGGAAGCCGTGCTCCGGGCCGAACACCGCCTTCAGGTCGACCCGTTCGTCGGCGTGCATCACGTCCACGATGTGCCGCACGTCGCGGGTGACCCCGGTCGGATTGGTGACCATGCCGACCTTCTGGCCCGCCAGGACCGCGTAACCGCTGTCCACCAGGCGCTCGAAGCCGGTGCGCAACCGGGGACCGCCGACGCCGGGCGCGGCGCTCGCCGCCCCGCCGCCGGCGCTCAGGCCACCCGCGACGCCCGCTCCCGCCGCGAGCAGCCCTCGTCTCGACACGTTCATGCGTGAACCTCCGTGATCTTCGGACCGGCTTGGCCCTGCACGCTAGTCGCGGAATCCCCCGTGCGGAACGAACCGACACCACGAAGCCCTTTCCCGGCGACATACCGACTGGTTAGTCTGCCCGGCAGCCGGAGCTTTCGAAGGAGACCGATGGTGCACAGTCCGCAGGGCCAGTCAGTCGTCGTCACCGGGGCGGGCGGCGGCATCGGGGCCGCCATCGCCCGCCGCTTCGCCGCCGAGGGGGCCCGCGTCGTCGTCAACGACCTGGACGCCGCGAAGGCGAAGGCGGTCGCCGACGAGATCGGCGCGACGGCCGTCCCCGGCGACGCCTCCGCGATCGTCGACGAGGCACGCGAGGCGCTCGGCGGCACCGTCGACGTCTACTGCGCCAACGCGGGCGTCGCCTGCGGCGGCGCCGAGGCCCTCGACGAGGCGCAGTGGGCGCTGTCCTGGGACGTCAACGTGATGGCGCACGTCCGCGCCGCGCACGCCCTGCTGCCCGACTGGCTGGAGCGCGGCGCGGGCCGCTTCGTCTCCACGGTCTCCGCCGCCGGGCTGCTCACCATGATCGGCGCCGCCCCGTACAGCGTCACCAAGCACGGCGCGTACGCCTTCGCCGAATGGCTCTCGCTGACGTACCGGCACCGCGGCGTCAAGGTGCACGCGATCTGCCCGCAGGGCGTGCGCACCGACATGCTCAAGGGCTCCGGAACCGCCGGTGACCTGGTGCTCGCCCCGACCGCCATCGAACCGGCGGACGTCGCCGACGCCCTGTTCACGGGCATCGCGCAGGACCGCTTCCTGATCCTGCCGCACCCCGAGGCCGCCGAGTACTACGCGGCCCGCGCCACCGAGCCGGAGCGCTGGCTCACCACCATGAATCACATCCAGCAGAAGTGGGAGGCCACCCGGTGACCGACGTTCCTCAGGGGTCCGGCTACGACGCCAAGCCCTGGCTCGCCGTGCTCAACGACGCCCAGAAGGCCCCGGTCGACCCGGCCGCCACCGTCGTGCACGCCTTCGCCGACGCCGTCCGCCGCGCCCCCGACCGCACGGCCCTCGCCTACTTCGACGGCCGTCTCTCCTACGCCGACGTGGACGCCCTCTCCGACTCCGTCGCCGGTCACCTCGCCGCGCGCGGCCTGGAGCGCGGCGACCGTGTCGCGATCATGCTCCAGAACTCGCCGCACTTCGTGCTCGCCCTGCTCGGCGCGTTCAAGGCGGGCGCGGTCGTGGTCCCGGTCAACCCGATGTACAAGGCGGGGGAGGTGCGGCACGTCCTGCACGACGCCGAGGTGACCGGCATCGTCTGCTCGGACCGCGCCTGGGAGACGTACCTGCGCGACACGGCGGCCGACTCGCCCGTCCGCATCGCCCTCACCGCCTGCGAGCTGGACCTCCAGACACGCGGCGACGACCGGGTCCTGAACTTCGAGCGGGTGAGCCCGGCGGCCACCGACGCCGACGACCTCGTCACCGTCGCCCACGCCGGCCACAAGGCCCCCGCGGGCCGCGAACTCACCGGCGACGACATCGCGTTGATCAGCTACACGTCCGGCACCAGCGGCACCCCGAAGGGCGCCACCAACCTGCACCGCAACATCACGTACAACGCGGAGCGCCAGCGCACCGGCCTCGGGCTGCCGGAAGGCGCCGTCTACTTCGCGCTCGCGCCGCTCTTCCACATCACCGGCATGGTCTGCGAACTCGTCGCCTCCTTCGCCAACGCGGGCACCCTCGCGCTCGCCTACCGCTTCGAACCGGGCGTCGTCCTCGACGCGTTCGCCGAGCACCGGCCCGCGTACACGGTCGGCCCGTCGACCGCGTTCATGGCGCTCGGCGCGCAGCCGCAGGCCACCCGCGAGCACTTCGCGTCGTTCTCGTCGATCTCGTCGGGCGGCGCGCCGGTGCCGCCGGCCCTGGTGGAGAAGTTCCGCGCCTCCTTCGGCCCGTACATCCACAACGGTTACGGGCTGACCGAGTGCACGGCGCCCTGCGCGTCCGTGCCGCCGGGCGTCGAGGCGCCGGTCGACCCGGCGTCGGGGACGCTCGCGGTGGGCGTGCCGGGGCCGGACACGGTGGTCCGGATCGTCGACGACCTCGGGAACGACGTGCCCTTCGGGGAGCAGGGCGAGATCGCGGTGCGCGGCCCGCAGGTCGTGCCCGGCTACTGGCGCCGCCCCGAGGCCACCGAGGAGGGCTTCCCCGGCGGGGAGCTGCGCACGGGCGACATCGGCTTCATGGACGAGAAGGGCTGGCTGTACGTCGTCGACCGCAAGAAGGACATGATCAACGCGTCCGGCTTCAAGGTGTGGCCGCGCGAGGTCGAGGACGTCCTCTACGGCCACCCCGCCGTCCGCGAGGCGGCGGTCGTCGGCATCCCCGACGCGTACCGCGGCGAGAGCGTGAAGGCGTTCGTGAGCCTGCGGCCCGGCGCCGAGGCGAGCCCCGAGGACCTGTCGGCGTACTGCAAGGAACGCCTCGCGGCGTACAAGTACCCCCGTGAGGTGGAGGTGCTCGTCGACCTGCCGAAGACGGCAAGTGGGAAGATCCTCCGGCGGGAACTGCGTTCCCCGTCAGGACAAGGCTGAGAACTACGGAAAGGCAGGTGGCGGCAGTGCCCAGGACGACCGACGGCGACGGCACGCCCGTCCCGCAACGACTCCTCGCGGCCGCCACCCGGCTGTTCGCCGACCGTGGCTACGACCGCACGTCGGTGCAGGAGATCGTGGAGGCGGCGGGCGTCACGAAGGGCGCCCTCTACCACTACTTCGGCTCGAAGGACGATCTCCTGCACGAGGTGTACGCGCGGGTGCTGCGCCTCCAGCAGGAGCGGCTCGACGCGTTCGCGGACCGGGACGAGCCGGTGGAGAAGCGCCTTCGGGAGGCGGCGGCGGACGTCGTCGTCACGACCATCGACAACCTCGACGACGCGTCGATCTTCTTCCGTTCCATGCACCACCTCGGCCCGGAGAAGAACAAGCAGGTGCGGGCGGAGCGCAGGCGCTACCACGAGCGCTTCCGTGCGCTCATCGAGGAGGGGCAGAAGGCGGGCGTCTTCTCGACGGAGACCCCCGCCGACCTGGTGGTGGACTACCACTTCGGCTCGATCCACCACCTGTCCACGTGGTACCGCCCGAACGGCCCCCTGACCCCGCAGCAACTGGCCGACCAACTGGCCGACCTGCTGCTGCGGGCGCTGCGGCCCTGACCAGGCCCCGCGCGGGGCTCACCCCTCCTTGAGCGTGCGGAGCCCGTGGTCGATGAAGACCGGGACCAGCTCACCGATCCGGTCGAAGCCCGCCCCCACGGTCTGCCCCAGCGTGAAGCGGTAGTGGATCCCCTCCAGGATCACCGCGAGCTTGAACCACGCGAAGGCCGTGTACCAGGAGACCGCCGAGACATCGCGCCCCGACCGCTCCGCGTACCGCTCGATCAGCTCCGCGGGGGAGGGGTGTCCCGGCGCCGAGGAGGTCGTGGAGATGGGCGAGTTCGGCATGTCCAGCTTCGCGCTGTACATCGCGAGCAGCCCCACGTCCGTGAGCGGATCGCCGAGCGTCGACATCTCCCAGTCGAGGATCGCCTTGTTCCGGTCGACCCCGTCGGGATCCTGCCGTACGAGCACGTTGTCCAGCCGGTAGTCCCCGTGCACGATCGTCGCGGCCGGCGACGTCGGCAGCGCGCGCCCGAGCGCCGCCTGCAACTCGTCGATCCCGGCCAGCTCACGGTTGCGGGACGCGTCCAGCTGCTTGCCCCAGCGCCGCAGCTGCCGGTCGAGGAAGCCCTCCGGCCGCCCGAAGTCCCCGAGCCCCACGGCCGCGGGGTCCACCGCGTGCAGATCGACGAGCGTGTCCACGAGCCCGAGCACCGCGGCGCGCGTGCGCTCGGCGCCGAGCGGGGCGAGCTGGTCGGAGGTCCGGTACGGCGTGCCGTCCACGAACTCCATGACGTAGAACGGCGCCCCGATCACGTTTTCGTCCTCGCACAGCAGCACCGGCTCGGGCACCGGCACGTTCGTCGGGTGCAGCCCCGCGATCACCCGGTGCTCGCGCTTCATGTCGTGCGCGGTGGCGAGCACGTGCCCGAGCGGCGGCCTGCGCACCACCCACTTCGTGGCACCGTCGCTCACCTGGTACGTGAGGTTGGAGCGCCCACCCTCGATGAGCCGCCCGGACAGCGTCCCCGCCACCAGGCCGGGCCGCTCCCGGTCGAGGTGGGCGCGCAGCTGATCGAGGTCGAGGCCAGGGGGGTGACTCATCGCGGTCCTCCGAGAATCCGGGCAGTTTCCGGGCAACAGTGGCTGCCATCATGCCGACCAGTCGGTATGGCGTCCAGAGCCTCCCGGAAACGTGATCGTTCTTACGATGCGCCGCCGTGCCCCCAAGGGGAAGGGCCCGGCGACGGCCGCCGGGCCCCTCGCTCCCGCTCCCGCGCGCACGCGATCAGTGGTCGTCCCAGTGCCCTTCGTGCGCCGCGTGCCGGTGCCCGTCGTGGACGTAGTCGACATGGTCGCCGTGCGGGACCGCCTCGTGCCCGCAGTCCGCCCCGTGCTCGTGCGCGTGCCCCTCGTGCGCGACGTGCCCCGCCGGTTCGCACTCGTCCCAGTGCCCGCCGTGCTGGGCGTGCAGGTGCCCGTCGTGCGCGTAGTCGACGTGGTCCCCGTGCGGCACCTCCCGGTGGCCGCAGGCCGGGCCGTGCGTGTGCCCGTGGGCGGGGTGTTCCTGGTGGAGGGTGGTCATGACGCTCACCTTCGGTGGCCGACGGTCGGGCTGACCCTCCCAGGCTAGTCCGGAATGCCCCGCCTTTTCCGGTATGGAAGCGTCCCGTCCATGAAGGCGATCAGCTACCGCTCGTACGGCGGCCCCGAAGTCCTCGAGTACGGCGAGGTCCGCGACCCCAAGGTCGGGCCCGACTCGGTCCTGGTGAAGGTGCGCGCCGCCGCCGTCAACCCGGTGGACCGGCACTGCCGCGCCGGGCACCTGGACGCACTGCTCGACCCCGTCTTCCCGGTGGTCCCCGGCTGGGACGTGTCGGGCGTGGTGGTGCAGCCCGGCGTCGCCGTCACCGAGTTCGCGCCGGGCGACGAGGTCATCGGCTACGTACGCGAGGACTTCCTCTCCCGCGGCACCTTCGCCGAGTACGTGGCCGCGCCCGTGCGCACCCTCGCCCGCAAGCCCCGCAACCTCACCTTCGAGGAGGCCGCGGGCCTGCCGCTCGCCGGGCTCACCGCGTACCAGACGCTGACCCGGGGCCTGGAGGTCCGGGAGGGCGACGTCGTCCTGGTACACGCGGCCGCCGGCGGCGTCGGCTCGTTCGCCGTGCAGCTCGCCCGGCACTTCGGCGCCCGCGTCATCGGCACCGCCAGCGAGCGCAACCACGACTACGTACGGGAACTCGGCGGCGAACCGGTCACCTACGGGGACGGTCTCGCCGACCGGGTCCGGGCCCTGGCGCCGGAGGGCGTCGACGCGGCGTTCGACACGGTGGGCGGCGAGACGCTGCGGGTCTCCGCGGAGCTGCTTGCCCCCGGCGGGCGGCTCGCCTCCATCGCCGACGGCGACGTCGTCGGGCTCGGCGGCCGCTACTGCTGGGTCCGCCCCGACGCCGCCGACCTCACCCGCCTCTCCGAGCTGGCGGAGGCCGACGTGATCACGGTGCACGTCGACGAGGCGCTCCCGCTGGAGGAGGCGGCGCGCGCCCACGAACTGAGCGAGGCGGGCCGCACCCGCGGGAAAGTGGTGGTCACGGTCGACTGGGGCGAGTGACCCCGCGCCCTCACGCGCCTCACGTGATGAGCGCCGCCGCGCACAGCGTGATCGCCACCGTGCACAGCGCGGCGGCCGCCGCCTGCCTGCGCGTCATGACGGGCGGCGCGGCCTCGTCGCGGGCGAGGCCGGTGATCCGCTGGTGCGCGACCGCCACGAACCCCAGCCACAGCAGCAGGCACAGCGCCGTCGCCCCGAACCGCACCGCACCGGTGTCGCTCTGCACCGTCGCCTTCAGCGCGAGCACCGCGACGACCGTGCCCGACAGCGTCGTACGCCGCCACGCGAGCCGCGTCCGGGCGGGCTGGAGACCGGGGTCGCGCACGGCGCCGCCCGTCCCGCTCACCCCTCCCACCCCACGAACACGATGACGACCATGGCCACCGACACCAGCGCCACCACCACACCCAGCACCGCCGGGAACCGCGACACCGGCAGGTCCTCGCCGCGCCGCATCGCCAGCTCGCAGCGCACCCAGTGCCCCACGGCCCGCAGCGCGCACAGCGCGCCCGCCCCGAGCAGCGCCAGCGCGAGCCCGACGCGCCAGCCCCAGCGCAGGTCCGGCAGGAACTGGTCCACGGCGAAACCGCCACCGATCAGCGCGAGCGCCGTGCGCACCCAGGCCAGGAAGGTGCGCTCATTGGCGAGGGAGAACCGGTAGTCGGGGGTGTCGCCCTCGTCCCTGATCCGCTCCGGCGCGAACCAGAGACGGATACTGCGTACAAATTCGATCACCCGCGGCACATTACCCGTGGGTCTCCCGGCGCCCTGCGGTCAGCGGTGCGCCGTCCACCGCTCGTACGCGGCGAGCCCGTCGGGCGTCCAGTCCCACTCGCCGATCCGCCGCGCCAGCTCGTCCGGGCTCAGGAAGGCGTACCAGTCGATCTCCTCCGCCTGCGGACGCACCGGCAGGTCGAAGGTGACCTCGTACACGTACGACCACCAGGACTGCCCCGCGTCGCCCTCGTAGAGGAACTTGAACAGCGGGGTCGGCCGGGGCAGTCCGCTCACGCCCAGCTCCTCCTCCGCCTCCCGCAGCGCCGCCTCGTCGTACGACTCCCCGGCGCCGACGACCCCGCCGACGAACATGTCGTAGTGGGAGGGGAAGACGAGCTTGGTGGGGGTGCGGCGGTGCACGAAGACCTCGCCCGCCGGGTTCCTGGCGAGGATGAAGGCGCACCGGTGCCGCAGGTTCTTCGCGTAGGCCTCGCCGCGCGGCGCCTGCCCGACCACCCGGTCCTGCTCGTCGACGATGTCGAGGATCTCTTCAGCGGGGTTCATGCACCGCAGGCTAGACGGACCGCTACAGCGGAGCCTCCACCCGGTCCCGCCCGGTCGCCGCGGCCCCCGGCATCGCGGGATGCAGCCCGAGCAGTACGACCCCCACCACGATCCCGGCCAGCCCCACCGCCTCCCACGCCAGCGCCCCCGCGTCCATCCGCAGCCGGTCGCCCAGGAAGCCGACGCCGCAGGCGATCCCGGCCAGCGGCTGCGCCGCCGTCAGCGCGGGCAGCGACATCCGCAGCGGCGCCGTCTCGAACGCGCTCTGCACCAGCACGAGCCCCGTGACCCCGAGCGCCAGCACGGCGTACGGCTGCCAGCCGGAGAACAGTTCCGGCCATCCGCCGGCGGCGAACCGCTGACCGCTCACCCGCGTCAACGCGTCCTGCACCCCGTACAGCAGACCCGCCGCCACCGCGAGCAGCGCGGGGCCCGCGCTCAGCCGGGAACGCTTCGCGAGAGCCGCGAGGAACAGCGCCCCGCCGACCATCGCCCCGATGATCAGCCAGTGCCGCAGCGGATCCGTCACCGCGCTGCCGCCGCGCGGCTGACCGGCCACGATGAACGCGGTGACACCGCCCGCGAGCAGCAGCAGCCCCGCCCAGCCCTGCCGGCCGAGCGGCTGCCGCGTCTGGCGGCGGGAGAGCAGCAGCGCGAACAGCAGATTCGTCGCCAGCAGCGGTTCGACGAGCGTCACCTCGCCCTGGCCGAGCGCTATGGCGCCGAGCACCATGCCGCACACCATCAGGCCGATCCCGCCGAGCCAGCGCGGCACCCGCATCAGGTCCAACAGCAGCCGGGGCGAGAGGAAGTCACCGAGCGGGGCGCGCACCGCCGCGTTCTGCTGGAGGACGAAACCGGTGCCCAGACAGAACGCCGCGCTCACGGAGAGAACGAGGACGACAACCGACACCCTGACGACGATAGCGGCCCGTGCGACGCCCCGCGCGCGAGCGGCCGCCCCCGTTCCCCGCATGGCCGAACTCACCTGGTTGTTCGGCAAGTTGGTGACGTGCGTCACCGCCCGGCCTTGACGCGGAAGGCGTCGGGCCGGTTTGCTGTCGGTGATCATTGCCCGCCCCATCCACCTCATCCGCCTCTCTCGTACACCTTCCTCTCACCCACATCTGAAAAGTCGTAAGGACCCCGCCGCGGTGACCCCACCTCCGCCTCCGCTCGGGCGCCCCCGCAAGAAGCCCGCGCACTCCTTCGACCCCGCGCTCGACGACACCGAACTCGGCACGGCCCGCACCGCCCTCGCCCAGGGCCGCTGGACCGCCGCCCGCGCCCTGCTGGCCGCCACCGGCGCCGACTGGGATCTGCGCGGCCATCGCGTCATGGGCCTCGCGGCCGAACCCACGGCCCGCGCCTGGGCCCGTGACTGGCTGCTCGCCGAACCCGACTCCGCCGACGCCGCCGTGCTGCTCGCCTGCGCGGGGGTGCTGCGCGCCGTCGCCGGCCGCGGCCGCCCCGACCGCGTGCGCGCGGCCTGCGACGAGGCCGCGGAACTCGTGCCCGACGATCCGACGCCCTGGCTCGGACGGCTGCTCCTGGAACGGGAGTTGGGCCTCGAAGAGGACGTCGTGCGGCTCTTCGACGAGGTGCGGCTGCGCCACCCCGGCCACCACCACGCCCACCACCTGATGGTCGCGCGGCTCGCCGAGCGGCGCGCCGACGTCGGCCAGGACCCGCTGCACGAGGTCTACGACTTCGCGTCCTGGGCGGCCGAACAGGCCCCGCCCGACTCGCCGTTGGCGCTGCTCCCCGTCGTCGCGCACGCCGAGCGCTACCGGGTGCTCGCGCGGGCGGGCGTGCTGCCGGACGACGCCAGACTGTCGGGCCACTGGTCGGGACGGCGCGCCCGGCTCGTCCTCAAGGCCGCGTTCGACTGGTGGCTGGAGTGGGGCGGCACCCGCGAACGGCCCGGCGCCACCCACCCGCGCGGCCGCATCGACCTCAACTACCTCGCGCACGCGAAGTACTGCGAGGGCCGCCCCGCCGAAGCGGCCGCCCTGTTCCACCGCATCGGCCGGCACAGCACCCCGCACCCCTGGTCGTACCCCGACCGGGACGCGCACGAAGCGTTCCGGGCCGCGCGCGCCGCCGCGCTCGGCTCGGCATGACCCCCGACCAGCCGCACCCCTCACCCCCTCACCCCCTCACTTCACGAAGGGACCACCCCGCCATGAGCGCGAGCGAGAGATCACCCGAGGCGACCGGCGCGGCCGACCCGGCCATCCACACCTACCTCGGCGAGGCGAGCGCGCTGCGCGCCGGGCGGCTCGGCACGGCCGGGCTGCTGCTGTCCGTGCTCGCCGCGACCGGCCCGCTGCTCGTCGTCGCGGGCGTGATGCCGACGACGTTCGCAGTGATGGGAGTGGTCGGCCAGCCGCTCCTCTTCCTCCTCCTCGGCGTCGTGCTCGCCCTCTTCAGCGTCGGCTACGCCGAGTTGAGCCGCCACGTGCACAACGCGGGCGCCTTCTACGCGTACATCGCCCGCGGCCTCGGCCCGACCGCGGGCGCCGCGGCGGCCTTCGTCGCGCTCGTCGCCTACAGCGTGCTCCAGGTCGGTATCTTCGGCCTGTTCGGTTACGAGGTCGCGGGCCTCGCCGAGCAGTATCTGAATCTCGAACTCGCCTGGTGGATACCGGCGTTGCTGGCGGTCCTCGCCGTCGCCGCGCTCGGCCTGCTGAAGATCGACGTGAACGCGAAGGTGCTCGGCGTGCTGCTGCTCATCGAGGTGGCCGTCGTGGTCGTCTTCGACATCGCGGCCCTCGGCGACCCCGGCCCCCAGGGCCTGTCCCTGCACGCCTTCAACCCCGAGACGCTCTCCGGCGTCGGCCTCGGCACGGCCCTGTGCTTCTGCATCGCCGCGTTCACCGGCTTCGAGCAGGCCCCGGTGTACGCGGAGGAGACCAGCAGGCCGCACGTCCTCGTCCCGCGCGTGATGTTCCTCGCGGTCGGCGGCGTCGCCCTGTTCTTCGCGTTCAGCTCCTGGGCGATGACGGTGGCGACGGGGCCCTCCGGCATCGTCGGCGCGGCCCGCGAGCAGTCGGCGGGCCTCCTGTTCGGCCTCACCGAGGACCGGCTCGGCGGCGCGTTCACCGACGTCGTCCACGTCCTGTTCGTGACGGGCATGTTCGCGGCGCTGCTCAGCTTCCACAACGTGGTCGCGCGGTACGCGTTCGCGATGGGCCGCGAGGGACTGCTGCCCGCCGCGTTCGGCCGCACGAACAGGGTGAGCGGGGCGCCGGGCACGGGCTCCCTGCTCCAGTCGGCGATCTCGCTCGTGGCCGTCATCGGCTTCGCCCTCGCCGACGACGGCCCGTTCGGCGACCCCACGGCGCCGGTCCTGCACCTGTTCACGTGGGGCGGCAACGTGGGCGCGCTCGGCGTCATCCTCCTCATGGCCACGGCGTCCCTCGCCGTCATCGTCTTCTTCGCCCGCCGCGGCTCGGCGCGCGCCCAGGCGCGGCGGCTCACGGCCTCCGCCGTGGCGGGCCTGGCCCTCCTGGTGATCGCCTTCTACACGGTCAAGGACTTCCACGTCCTGGTCGGCTCGGGCCCCGACTCCGCCCTCAACTGGGTCCTCCCCGGCGTCATCGCCCTGGCGGCCCTGGCCGGCGCCGCCCACGGCCGCCACCTCCACGCGAAGAACCCCCGGGCACACGCCCGCATCGGCCTGGGCAACGAGGCCTTCCAACTGAACAAGCGGGCCATTTCGAGCCCCTCCGGCGATTGAGGAGCGGGGTCCGGGGCGGAGCCCCGTGGCGTGGGCACAAGGTGACGAAACGCTGACGTCGACCGCGATCCCCTGGCCAGAACCCCCGGGGGGCTGCTCGAATCAAACGGTGACACCGAACAACGGCACCCCGGTGGGCCGCCGCATCATCCTGGGCATGCTGGGCGCTGGCACGCTCACCGTGGCCGCGGCCCCCGCACTCCAACGCGCCATCGAGTCCGTCGCGGCGAAGGACCCCACCGGCCTCACGGGCGCACTCCCGGGCGGCGGCGGCTTCCGCTACTACTCGGTCACCGCCTCCGTCCCCCGCAGGACCACCGAGACGTACCGCCTCACGGTGGACGGCCTGGTCGACCACCCGACCACGTACACGCTCCCCGAGCTGCGGGCGCTGCCCCAGACCAGACTCGTGCGCGACGTCCAGTGCGTCACGGGCTGGCGGGTGCCGGGCACGCCCTTCGAAGGCGTCAGGCTCTCGCGGATCCTGGACGCCGCCGGAGTGCGCCCCACCGCCCGAGCCATCCGTCTGACCTGCTTCGACGGCGCGTACACCGAGAGCCTCACCCTGCAACAGGCGCGTCGCGCCGACGTCCTGGTGGCGCTGCGCATGCAGGACAAGGACATCGGCCACGAGCACGGCGGCCCGGCGCGCCTCTACGTGGCGCCCATGTACTTCTACAAATCGGCCAAGTGGCTCTCCGGCATCACCGTCACCGACGACGTGCGGCCCGGGTACTGGGAGGAGCGCGGCTACGACATCGACGCCTGGGTCGGCCGCTCGAACGGACGCGACGATGAACCCACCGTCTGAACTCCCGGCGGCCGTACGCCGATTCACGCCCGCCGAACGCTGGGTGCACCGCGCCACCGCCGCCCTCATGGGCCTGTGCGTCGCGACGGCCGCCTGTCTCTATCTCTCTCCGCTCGCCCAACTCGTCGGCCGCCGCGCCCTCGTGGTGACGGTCCACGAGTGGTCGGGCCTGCTGCTGCCCGCCCCGTACCTGGTGGGTCTCGCCTCGCGTGCGTTCCGCGCCGACCTGAGCCGCCTGAACCGGTTCGACCCGCACGACAGGGCATGGCTCGGCGCCGCCCTGCGCCGGCGCCCCGGCCCCCGCCCCGCGGGCAAGTTCAACGGCGGGCAGAAGGTGTGGGCGAACTGGCTCGCCGGAGCCGTCCTGGTGATGCTCGGCACGGGCCTGACCCTGTGGTTCCCGCAGCTCGCCCCGCTCGCGGTGCGCACCGGCAGCACCTTCGTGCACGACTGGCTGGCGCTGGCCCTCGGTGTCGTGCTCGCCGGGCACATCGGCATGGCGGTCGCCGACCCCGAGGCGCGCAAGGGCCTGCGTACGGGCTTCGTTGACCGGGCCTGGGCGGCGCGGGAGCACGGCGAGTGGCTGGACGCTCCCTGACGCGTGCGGCCCACGGCCACGACGAGGGCGCCCCACCGGCAGGTGGGGCGCCCTCGTGGACGGTGTACCGGGAAGGTCGTCAGAGCACCAGGGACAGCAGCAGCACCAAGGCGCCCGCGACCACGGAGATGATGGTCTCCATGACCGACCAGGTCTTCACGGTCTGGCCGACGCTGAGCCCGAAGTACTCCTTGACGAGCCAGAAACCGGCGTCGTTGACGTGACTGAAGAACAGCGAACCCGCGCCGATCGCGAGGACCAGCAGCGCCGTGTGCGCATCGGTCATGTCGGCCGCGAGGGGCGCGACGAGACCCGCCGCGGACACCGTGGCGACCGTCGCCGAGCCCGTGGCGAGACGGATGACGACCGCGATCAGCCACGCCAGCAGCAGCGTCGGCAGCCCCCAGTCCTTGGAGATCTCCAGCACCATCTGCCCGACGCCCGAGTCGATCAGCGTCTGCTTGAAGCCACCGCCGGCACCGACGATGAGCAGCACACCCGCGATCGGGGCGAGCGACTTCTCGGTGGTCTCCTGGAGCCGGCCCTTGGTGAAGCCGGCCGGACGGCCGAGGGTGAACATGCCGACGATCACGGCCACGAGGAGCGCGGTCAGCGGGTTGCCGATGACGTCGAAGACACGCTGAACCGTGGTCTCCGGGTCGTCCACGATGATGTCGACCAGCGCCTTGGCCAGCATCATCACGACGGGCAGCAGGATGGTCACCACCGCGGCGCCGAAGCTGGGCCGCTTCTCCAGGTCGTCGGAGGCACGGGCCGGGATCATCTTCTCCGGCGCGGGCACGTCGACCCACTTCGCGGCGTACCGCGAGAAGACCGGACCGGCGATGATCACGGTCGGGATCGCGACGAGGAGGCCGAGCGCGAGCGTGATGCCGAGGTTGGCGTCCACCGCGTCGATCGCGACGAGCGGGCCGGGGTGCGGCGGGATCAGGCCGTGCATGACGGACAGACCGGCGAGGGCCGGGATGCCGATCCGCATCAACGAGTAGTTGCCGCGCTTGGCGACCATCAGGACGACGGGGATCAGCAGGACGATGCCGACCTCGAAGAAGAGCGGAAGGCCGATCACGGCCGCGATGAGCACCATGGCCCACGGCATCGCCTTGCCACCGGACTTGCCGGCCTTGGCGAGGATCGTGTCGACGATCTGGTCGGCGCCGCCGGAGTCGGCGAGCAGCTTGCCGAGGATCGCGCCGAGCGCGATCAGGACGCCGACACCGGCGACGGTGTCACCGAGGCCGCCGGAGAAGCTGGTGATCACCTTGTCGAGCGGCGCCCCGGCGAACGCGCCGAGCGCGAGCGAGCCGATGGTCAGCGCCAGGAAGGCGTGCAGCTTGAACTTGGTGATGAGCAGGACGATGACGGCGATGCCCGCGAGCACGGCGATCCCGAGCTGGGCATGGCCCGCGGACGTGATCGGCTCGACGGTGTCCGCTGCCAGCATCTCGACGCTGAGTCTGGTCACGGTCTTATCCCTTGTACGAGTGGGGGGAGTGGGGCAGGTGTGCGGGGCTAGCTGTTCGCGAGGGGGGAGTCGAGCTCGGCCAGGGCCTGGACTGCCCGGTCCGCGATCTCCTCGGGGGACCCCGCGACGTCGACGGCCACGCCCGCCTCGTCCGCCGCGAGCGGCTGGAGCGTGGCGAACTGGGAGTCGAGCAGCGAGGTGGGCATGAAGTGCCCCTCGCGATGCCCCATCCGGTCGGCGATCAGTTCGCGCGAGCCGGTGAGGTGGACGAAGACCGCGTCGGGAGCCTCGGCTCGCAGCCGGTCGCGGTAACTGCGCTTGAGCGCGGAGCTGGAGACCACCCCGCCGAGTCCTGCCCGGCCGTGTGCCCAGCGGCCGATGGCGTCGAGCCAGGGCCAGCGGTCCTCGTCCGTCAGGGGGGTGCCGGCCGTCATCTTCTCGATGTTGGCCTCGGGGTGGAAGTCGTCGCCCTCGGCGTAGGGAACGCCGAGCCGCTCGGCGAGCAGGGGACCGATCGTGGTCTTGCCGGTTCCTGCGACGCCCATCACCACGACGACGTGGGGGTTGCTCATCGGGTACTGCCTCGCTGTCTTCGTCGACATCGCTGTGTCACCACACTGAAACCCAATAGGTCAGATTAATTCAAGGGGGTGTGACATATAAGTCAGACCATTGGGGTCGGGGCTAGGGTTGTCCCATGACCACAGAGGGCCGGGGCCTGCACGCCCGAGTACTGGACAGCCTCGGCCCCGCGATCACTGCGGGCGAGTACCCGGCGGGCAGCGTGTTGCGCACGGACGAGCTCGCGCAGACGTACGAGGTCTCGCGTTCGGTCATGCGGGAAGCGGTCCGGGTGCTGGAGTCGATGCACCTCGTGGCCTCGCGCCGCCGCGTCGGCGTGACGGTGCGGCCCGCCGAGGAGTGGAACGTCTACGACCCGCAGGTCATCCGCTGGCGCCTCGCGGGCGCCGACCGCCCGCGTCAACTGCGCTCCCTCACGGTCCTTCGCTCGGCGGTCGAGCCGGTGGCCGCGGGTCTCGCGGCGCGCAACGCGGACGCCCGCCAGTGCGCGGCGCTGACCGAGTGCGCGCTCGGCATGGTGGCGACGTCACGGGGCCAGCAGCTGGAGGCCTACCTCCGCCACGACGTCGAGTTCCACCGCATCGTCCTCAACGCGTCGGGCAACGAGATGTTCGCGCACCTCGGCGACCTGGTGGCCGAGGTCCTGGCGGGCCGCACCCACCACCAGGTCATGTTCGAGGACCCGGACCCGGCGGCGGTCACCCTCCACGTCCAGGTGGCGGAGGCGGTACGGGAGCGGGACGCGGACCGCGCGGAGGAACTCACCCGCGAGATCGCGGTGGGCGCCCTCCACGAGTTGGACATCCTGGCGCCCTGAACATCCCTGCGGCCAAAGGGACTTGAGTCCGCCTACTCGATGAACTCCCCGTCGACGTACACCCACGCCCCGGCCACCCGCGAGAACCGGCTGCGCTCGTGCAGCGTGCCGCCCGCGTAGTGCGCGCGGAAGGTGACGGTGCCCCGCTGGTGGAACGCCGACCCGTCGACGGCCTCCACGATCTCCAGCCCCGTCCACCGCGGAGAATCCGCGAAGTCGATGCCGGGCGGCCGGGTGTCCGGGTGCCAGGTCCGCAGCAGGTACGGCCCGTCCTGCCGCACGAACGCGGCGTACCGGGACCGCATCAGGGCTTCGGCGGTGGGGGCGGCGGCGCCGGAGTGGTAGCGCCCGCAGCAGTCCTCGTACGAGGCGGGGAGCCCGCAGGGGCAGGCGGGGGAGGTGCGTGACATGGGCTCATTGTGCCAACAGGGTGGATCACGCCTGCTCCGCCCTGAACCCCGCGGGCGACACCCCCACGTGCTGCTGGAAGAACTTCGAGAAGTTGGCCGAGTCCGCGAAGCCGACCGCCACCCCGATCCGCCCCACGGGCAACTCCGTGTGCGCCAGCATCCGCTTCGCCTCCAGGACCACCCGCCGGTCGATGAACGCCTTCGGGGTGAGGCCCGTCGCGGCGCGCACCGCGCGGACCAGCGTGCGCCGCGAGTAGCCGAGTTCGTCGGCGTACGCGCTGACGCTGTGGTTGGTCGTGAAGCCCTGCTCGACCGCCGTGCGGAACCGGGTGAAGGTGGTGTCCTGCTGCGGCGTGCCGTCGTCCTCCGCCGCGGCCTGCGTCGACACGTGCGCCACCCGCAGCATCAGCGCCGTCAGGGTGTGCCGCAGCACCGCGGTGTGCAGGCTCAGCGGCAGCGTCGACGTGTCCAGGTACTCGCGGCGCAACTGCTCCAACGAGGCTTCCAGCGCGGCGAGTTGTGCCGCCTCGGGGTGCAGCAGCGGCGGCCGGTCGTAGCGGTAGAGCCCGGTCGCCTCCACGATGGCCCGCGGCAGGAACCCCGGCTGCATCGTCAGCGCCGTTCCCACGTACGCGTCCCGTGTGGAGAAGCCGTGCACCTGCCCCGGCCGGATCCACAGCACGTCCCCGGCCCCCACCTCGTACTCCGTGAAGTCGATCATGTGGCGGACCGGGCCCGCCCGGAAGAACAGCAGGACGTGGAAGTCGATGCGGTGCACGCGCCGCGACAGGCCGACGCCGCCCGCCCACGGACCCTCCGAACCCATCGGTCCGACCTGGATCCCGACGCCCGAAAGGCTCGCGCTGGGGTCGAACGGATACGTGCGGATGTGCGCCCCCGATCCCAGATGTGCGCTCGTCTGTGAGGGGTCCTGCTCCGTCATCCACTGTCCTTGGCTCGGCCCGGTGTGCGTGTCCCATTTTCACCGAACGCTGGCACGGGGGCACCTGTCGAGCGAAAAGTATGACCTTTACATTCGTAGGTGGTTCGACCTGGGACTTTGGTCCCGGTCGAGCGGTGCCTTTGGGCACCTCGGCAGGACAACGGATGCGAAGGAAGCTGTACAGATGAGCACGCAGACACCGGACGGACTCGACCCCTTCGAGAACCCCTTCGAGTGGACCGAAAGCGACCAGCGTGCCGTCGACACCGCGCGCCTCCTGGCGGCGGACGCCGTGCAGAAGGTCGGCAACGGTCACCCGGGCACCGCCATGAGCCTCGCCCCGGCCGCGTACACGATCTTCCAGAAGGCCATGCGGCACGACCCGGCCGACCCGGAGTGGACCGGCCGCGACCGCTTCGTCCTCTCGCCCGGCCACACCAGCCTCACCCTCTACACCCAGCTCTTCCTCTCCGGCTACGAGCTGGAGCTCGACGACCTGAAGGCGTTCCGCACGCAGGGTTCGAAGACGCCGGGCCACCCCGAGTACGGCCACACCGCCGGTGTCGAGACCACCACCGGCCCGCTCGGCCAGGGTGTCGCCAACGCCGTGGGCATGGCCATGGCCGCCCGCTACGAGCGCGGCCTGTTCGACCCCGAGGCCCCCGAGGGCACCAGCCCCTTCGACCACACCATCTGGGCGATCGTCTCCGACGGCGACCTGGAGGAGGGCGTCTCCGCCGAGGCCAGCTCCCTCGCCGGCCACCAGAAGCTCGGCAACCTCGTCTTCGTCTACGACGACAACCACATCTCCATCGAGGGCGACACCGCGACCGCGTTCTCCGAGGACGTGCTGAAGCGCTACGAGTCCTACGGCTGGCACGTGCAGCGCATCGAGCCCACCGAGAGCGGCGACGTCGACCCGAAGGCCCTGTACGAGGCGCTTGCCGCCGCGAAGGCCGTCACCGACAAGCCCTCCATCATCGCGATGCGCACGATCATCGCCTGGCCCGCCCCGACCGCGCAGAACACCGAGGCCTCCCACGGCTCGGCGCTCGGCGCCGAGGAGGTCGCCGCCACGAAGAAGGTCCTCGGCTTCGACCCCGAGCAGTCCTTCATCGTCGAGGACGAGGTCATCGCCCACACGCACAAGGCCCTCGACCGCGGCGCCGAGGCGCACGCCGCCTGGGACAAGAAGCTCGCCGAGTGGCGCGGCGCCAACCCCGAGCGCTCCGCGACCCTCGACCGCGTGCTCGCCGGCCGTCTCCCCGAGGGCTGGGAGGACGCCCTGCCGTCCTTCGAGACCGGCACCAAGATCGCCACGCGCGCCGCGTCCGGCAAGGTCCTCCAGGCGCTCGGCCCGGTCGTCCCCGAGCTGTGGGGCGGCTCCGCCGACCTCGCCGGCTCGAACAACACCACCATCGACAAGACGTCGTCCTTCCTCCCGAAGGGCAACCCGCTCCCGGAGGCCGACCCGTACGGCCGCACCGTCCACTTCGGCATCCGCGAGTTCTCGATGGCCGCCGAGATGAACGGCATCGCGCTGCACGGCAACACCCGCATCTACGGCGGCACCTTCCTGGTGTTCTCCGACTACATGCGCAACGCCGTCCGCATGTCGGCCCTCATGCAGCTCCCGGTCACCTACGTGTGGACCCACGACTCCATCGGCCTCGGTGAGGACGGCCCGACCCACCAGCCCGTCGAGCACCTCGCCGCGCTGCGCGCCATCCCCGGCCTGAACATCGTCCGCCCGGCCGACGCCAACGAGACCGCCATCGCCTGGCGCGAGATCCTCAAGCGCGGCAGCGAGAAGCCGGCCCCGCACGGCCTGGCCCTCTCCCGCCAGGGCCTGCCGACCTACGAGGCCAACGAGGACGCTGCCAAGGGCGGTTACGTCCTCGCCGAGGCCTCCAAGGAGACCCCGGACGTCGTCCTCATCGCCACCGGCTCCGAGGTCGAGGTCGCCGTCGCCGCCCGCGAGCAGCTGGAGGCCGAGGGCGTCGCCACCCGCGTCGTGTCGATGCCGTCCGTCGAGTGGTTCGAGGAGCAGGAGCAGTCCTACAAGGACGCCGTCCTGCCGCCGTCGGTGAAGGCCCGCGTGGCGGTCGAGGCCGGCATCGGCCTGACCTGGTACCGCTACGTCGGTGACGCCGGCCGCATCGTCTCCCTGGAGCACTTCGGCGCCTCCGCCGACGCCGGCACCCTCTTCGCCGAGTTCGGCTTCACCGCCGAGAACGTCGCCGCGAAGGCCAAGGAGTCCCTCGCCGCCGCCCGCGCCTGACCTCCACGTAAGCAAGTACGCGTCAGCAAGTACGTACGAAAGAAGATGAAGCAGAACATGAGCAACGCCGTCGCACCCCTCAAGTCGTTGTCCGACGAAGGCGTTTCCATCTGGCTGGACGACCTGTCCCGCACCCGCATCGAGTCCGGCAACCTCGCCGAGCTCATCGCGGACAGCCACGTCGTGGGCGTCACGACGAACCCCTCGATCTTCCAGGCCGCCATCGGCAAGGGCGAGGGCTACGAGGAGCAGCTCGCCGACCTGGCCGTCCGCAAGGTCACCGTCGACGAGGCCGTGCGCATGATGACCACGCAGGACGTGCGCGCCGCCGCCGACATCCTGCGCCCGGTGTACGACGCCACGAACGGCCGGGACGGCCGCGTCTCCATCGAGGTCGACCCGCGCCTGGCCCACAACACCGAGGCCACCATCGCCGAGGCCAAGCAGCTCGCCTGGCTCGTCGACCGCCCCAACGTGATGATCAAGATCCCGGCGACCCTCGCGGGCCTCCCGGCGATCACCGAGGTCATCGGCCTCGGCATCTCCGTCAACGTCACGCTGATCTTCTCCCTGGAGCGCTACCAGGCCGTCATGGACGCCTACCTGGCCGGTCTGGAGAAGGCCCACGAGCGCGGCCTCGACCTCTCCGAGATCCACTCGGTCGCCTCGTTCTTCGTCTCGCGCGTCGACGCCGAGATCGACAAGCGCCTCGACAAGATCGGCACCGACGAGGCCGCCTCGGCGAAGGGCAAGGCCGCCCTCGCCAACGCCCGTCTCGCCTACGAGGCGTACGAGCAGGTCTTCGCCACCGAGCGCGCCACCACGCTGGAGGCCGCAGGCGCCAACAAGCAGCGCCCCCTGTGGGCCTCCACCGGCGTCAAGGACCCCGCGTACAAGGACACCCTGTACGTCGACGAGCTGGTCGCCCCCGGCACCGTCAACACCATGCCCGAGGGCACCCTGAAGGCCACCGGCGACCACGGCGAGATCACCGGCGACACCATCACCGGCCGCTACGAGCAGGCCCGCGCCGAGCTGGGGGCTGTCGACGCGCTCGGCATCTCGCTCGCCGAGGTCACCCAGCAGCTCGAGGACGAGGCCGTCGCCAAGTTCGAGATCGCCTGGAACGACCTGCTCGCCACCGTCTCCTCCCGCCTGACGGAGGCTGAGGCCAAGTGAGCGTCACCGCTCAGGACTGGCAGAACCCGCTGAGGGACCCCCGCGACCGCCGCCTCCCGCGCGTCGCGGGCCCCTCCGGGCTCGTCATCTTCGGCGTCACCGGCGACCTGTCCCGCAAGAAGCTGATGCCGGCCGTCTACGACCTCGCCAACCGCGGCCTGCTGCCGCCGGGCTTCTCGCTCCTCGGCTTCGCCCGCCGCGAGTGGGAGGACCAGGACTTCGCGCAGGTCGTCCACGACTCCGTCAAGGAGCACGCCCGCACCCCCTTCCGCGAGGAGGTCTGGCAGCAGCTCGCCGACGGCATGCGCTTCATCCCCGGCGACTTCGACGACGACACCGCGTTCTCGCAACTGCGCAGCGCCGTCGACGAACTCGACGAGAAGCGCGGCACCAGCGGCAACTACGCGTTCTACCTCTCCGTACCGCCGAAGTTCTTCCCCAAGGTCGTCCAGCAGCTCAAGAAGCACGGCCTCGCCGACGCCCCCGAGGGCTCCTGGCGACGCGCCGTCATCGAGAAGCCGTTCGGCCACGACAGCGAGTCGGCCCGCGAGCTGAACCGCATCGTGCACGACGTGTTCTCGCCCGAGCAGGTCTTCCGCATCGACCACTACCTCGGCAAGGAGACCGTCCAGAACATCCTGGCGCTCCGCTTCGCCAACCAGATGTACGAACCCATCTGGAACCGGTCCTACGTCGACCACGTGCAGATCACGATGGCCGAGGACATCGGCATCGGCGGCCGCGCCGGCTACTACGACGGCATCGGCGCCGCCCGCGACGTCATCCAGAACCACCTGCTCCAGCTCCTCGCCCTCACGGCGATGGAGGAGCCGGCCGCGTTCGACGCCGAGTCGCTGGTCAACGAGAAGCTCAAGGTCCTCAAGTCCGTACGCCTCCCCGCCGACCTGGAGAAGTCCACGGTCCGCGCGCAGTACGCGGCCGGCTGGCAGGGCGGCGAGAAGGTCCGCGGCTACCTCCAGGAAGACGGCATCGACCCCAAGTCGAAGACCGACACCTACGCCGCCGTGAAGCTGGAGATCGACAACCGCCGCTGGGCGGGCGTCCCGTTCTACCTGCGCACCGGCAAGCGCCTCGGCCGCCGCGTCACCGAGATCGCCGTCGTCTTCCAGCGCGCCCCGCACTCGCCCTTCGACTCCACCGCCACGGAGGAACTCGGCCAGAACGCCGTGGTCATCCGCGTGCAGCCGGACGAAGGCATGACGGTGCGCTTCGGATCCAAGGTGCCGGGTACGTCGATGGAGATCCGCGACGTGTCCATGGACTTCGCCTACGGCGAGTCGTTCACCGAGTCCAGCCCGGAAGCGTACGAGCGGCTGATCCTGGACGTGCTGCTGGGCGACGCCAACCTCTTCCCGCGCACGGAGGAGGTCGAGGAGTCCTGGCGCATCCTCGACCCCGTCGAGACGCACTGGGACGAGGTCGGCAGGCCCGCCCAGTACGCCTCGGGCAGCTGGGGCCCGAGGGAAGCGGACGAGATGCTCGCACGAGACGGACGGAGCTGGCGCAGGCCATGAGGATCGACCTGACCGACACCACGGCAAGCAAGATCAACAAGGCGCTCGTCGAAGGGCGCCGGGCCATCGGGACGCCCGCCGTGGGCATGGTCCTGACGATGGTCATCGTCACGGACGAGGAGAACGCCTACGACGCGACGAAGGCCGCCCAGGAGGCGTCCCGCGAGCACCCCTCGCGCACCCTCGTCGTCATCCGGCGCACCAAGCGGCTGCCCCGCGACCGCCACGGCAACCGGCTCGACGCCGAGGTCCGGGTCGGCTCCGAGGCCGGCACCGGCGAGACCGTGATCCTGCGCCTGTACGGCGAGACCGGCCAGCACGCCGACTCCGTCGTCCTGCCGCTGCTGCTGCCCGACGCCCCGGTCGTCGTGTGGTGGCCGGTGGACGCCCCGGAGAACCCCGCCAAGGACCCGCTCGGCGCGCTCGCCCAGCGCCGCATCACCGACGCGTACGCCGTCGAGGACCCGGTCGCGGCCCTCGCCCAGCGCTCCACGTCCTACGCCCCCGGTGACACCGACCTCGCCTGGACCCGCCTCACGCCGTGGCGCTCCATGCTGGCCGCCGCCCTCGACCAGGCCCGCGCCGACATCGTCTCCGCGGCCGTCGAGTCCGAGGCCGACAACCCCAGCGCCGAACTGCTCGCCCGCTGGCTCGGCGCCCGCCTCGGCGTCCAGGTCGAGCGCGTGACGACCGAAGGACCGGTGGTCACCGCGGTCCGCCTCGGCACGGCGAACGGCGAGATCCGCATCGACCGCCCCGAAGGACCGCTCGCCAAGCTGACCCTGCCGGGCCAGCCCGAGCGCACCCTCGCCCTCAAGGTCCGCTCCACCGCCGAGCTGATCGCGGAGGAACTGCGCCGGCTCGACGCCGACGAGATGTACGCCGTGGCCCTGCAGGCGGCCGTCCCCGGCAAAGTCACCAAGGAGTCCGTTCAACATGCCTGACAGCACCCCCCTCCTCACCCGGCGCCCGCAGTGGACCGCCCTGGAGGACCACCGCGCCAAGTTCAACGGCACGCACCTGCGCGAGCTGTTCGCGAAGGACCCGGCCCGCGCCGAGCGCTACACCGTGGCCGTCGGTGACCTGCACATCGACTACTCCAAGCACCTGATCACGGACGAGACCCTCGCCCTGCTCCAGGAACTCGCCACCGCCACCGACGTGTTCGGGCAGCGCGACGCCATGTTCCGCGGCGAGAAGATCAACACGACCGAGGACCGCGCCGTGCTGCACACCGCGCTGCGCGCCCCGGCCGACGCCGTGATCGAGGTCGACGGCGAGAACGTCGTGCCCAAGGTGCACGCCGTCCTCGACACGATGGCCGTCTTCGCCGACAGGATCCGCTCCGGCGAGTGGACCGGCCACACCGGCAAGCGCATCAAGAACGTCGTCAACGTCGGCATCGGCGGCTCGGACCTCGG
Source organism: Streptomyces sp. BYX5S (assembly GCF_054724165.1). NCBI lineage: Bacteria > Bacillati > Actinomycetota > Actinomycetes > Kitasatosporales > Streptomycetaceae > Streptomyces > Streptomyces sp. BYX5S. The sequence continues at coordinate 2,282,745 of NZ_CM138829.1, forward strand.
CCCGGCGATGGCGTACGAGGCCCTGCGCCCGTTCACCGCCCGCGACCTGACGTTCCGCTTCGTCTCCAACGTCGACGGCGCCGACCTGCACGAGGCCGTCCGCGACCTCGACCCGGCCGAGACGCTGTTCATCATCGCGTCGAAGACCTTCACGACGATCGAGACGATCACCAACGCCAAGGCGGCGCGCTCCTGGCTCCTCGACGGGCTCGGCGGCGACGACACGGCGGTCGCGAAGCACTTCGTCGCCCTGTCGACCAACGCCGAGAAGGTCTCCGAGTTCGGCATCGACACGGCCAACATGTTCGAGTTCTGGGACTGGGTCGGCGGCCGCTACTCCTTCGACTCGGCCATCGGCCTCTCGCTGATGATCGCGATCGGCCCGGACCACTTCCGCGAGCTGCTCGACGGCTTCCGCCTGGTCGACGACCACTTCCGCACCGCCCCGGCGGAGGCCAACGCGCCGCTGCTGCTCGGCCTGCTCGGCATCTGGTACGGCAACTTCCACGGCGCGCAGTCGCACGCGGTGCTCCCGTACAGCCACTACCTGTCCAAGTTCACGGCGTACCTCCAGCAGCTCGACATGGAGTCCAACGGCAAGTCCGTGGACCGCCAGGGCCGCGGCGTCGAGTGGCAGACCGGCCCGGTCGTCTGGGGCACCCCCGGCACCAACGGCCAGCACGCCTACTACCAGCTCATCCACCAGGGCACGAAGCTGATCCCGGCGGACCTCATCGGCTTCGCGAACCCGGTCGACGAGCTGTCCGACACCCTCGCGGGCCAGCACGACCTGCTGATGGCCAACCTGTTCGCGCAGGGCCAGGCCCTCGCCTTCGGCAAGACGCCGGACGAGGTGCGCGCCGAAGGCGTGGCGGAGGACCTGGTCCCGCACAAGACGTTCAAGGGCAACCACCCGACGACGACGATCCTCGCGAAGGAACTCACCCCGTCGGTCCTCGGCCAGCTCATCGCCCTCTACGAGCAGAAGGTCTTCGTCCAGGGCGCCGTCTGGAACATCGACTCCTTCGACCAGTGGGGCGTCGAACTGGGCAAGGTCCTCGCCAAGCGCGTGGAGCCGGCCCTGACCGAAGGCGCGGAGGTCCCCGGCCTCGACGCGTCGACGCAGTCCCTGGTCAGCACGTACCGCGCGCTGCGCGGCCGCAACGCGTAATCCGTCACCCGTCACCCGTAACTCGTACGGAAAGTAGTGAACTGAAATGCAGCTCGGTCTCATCGGTCTCGGCAAGATGGGCGGCAACATGCGCGAGCGCATCCGCCGCGCGGGCCACGAGGTCATCGGCTACGACCGCAACCCCGAGGTCTCGGACGTTGCCTCCCTCGCCGAACTCGTCGAGAAGCTCGAAGGCCCGCGCGTGGTCTGGGTGATGGTGCCGGCCGGCGCCGCCACCCAGTCGACCGTCGACGAGCTCGGCGGCCTGCTCTCCGAGGGCGACATCGTCGTCGACGGCGGCAACTCCCGCTGGACGGACGACGAGAAGCACGCCGAGGAGCTCGCCGCCAAGGGCATCGGCTTCGTCGACGCGGGCGTCTCCGGCGGCGTGTGGGGCCTGGAGAACGGCTACGCGCTCATGGTCGGCGGCTCCGAGGAGAACGTCGCGAAGGTCAAGCCCGTCTTCGACGCCCTCAAGCCCGAGGGCGACTTCGGCTACGTCCACGCGGGCAAGGTCGGCGCGGGCCACTTCTCCAAGATGGTCCACAACGGCATCGAGTACGCCATGATGCAGGCCTACGCCGAGGGCTGGGAGCTCCTGGAGAAGGTCGACTCCGTGGACAACGTCCGCGAGGTCTTCCGCTCCTGGCAGGAGGGCACGGTCATCCGCTCCTGGCTGCTCGACCTCGCCGTCAACGCGCTCGACGAGGACACCCACCTCGACAAGCTCCGCGGTTTCGCGGCGGACTCCGGCGAGGGCCGCTGGACCGTGGAAGCGGCCATCGACAACGCCGTCCCGCTCCCCGCGATCACGGCCTCCCTCTTCGCCCGCTTCTCCTCCCGCCAGGAGGACTCGCCCCAGATGAAGATGATCGCGGCCCTCCGCAACCAGTTCGGCGGCCACGCGGTCGAATCGGCCAAGTAACAACCCCACCTCGCCCGGGGGGGGCAATTCAAGCCCCTCCGGGCCGACGCTCACAAGCCGGTGCGGGCAATTGAAGCCCCTCCGGCGATTGAGGAGCGGGGTCCGGGGCGGAGCCCCGAGGCGCACACCAACCGTGGCCCTCACCAGGACGTCCTGGTGAGGGCCACGGTTGGTGTGCGCCCGGGACGGAACCCGCTACCGCCCCCCGCCCCGCCACACCTTCACGTCCAACGTCACATCCTTCCCCTCCGTCTTCCCCCGCAACGTCAACAACCCCACGTCCCCCGAACCACCCGACGCCGACCCCGGCGCCAGTACCGCCCCGTCGCGGTACACGGCATACGTGAGGTCCTCGTTCGACTGCCCGTCGTCCGCCCGCGGCCGCAGCGGATCGTCCGACAGACCCAGATCGTGCCGATCCGTCATCACGATCCCCGCGCACGTGGACCGAACCGGCGACGCCGACGCCGACGCCGACCGCGTCACCTCGGAACGACCCGTGGCCGCGGGCCCGGCCGCCCGCGCATCACCCGAACCCCCACTCGGCACCAGCCACAACGTCGCCCCCGCCCCGCACGCGACGAGCGCCACCCCGACCGCCGCGAGCAGCCACCCACGCCCCCGCTTGCGCACCGGCTCCGCACCCACGGCCGCGGTCTCGGCCCCCACGACGCCGGACCCGCCCGACGCGGGGGACACCTGAACCTGCTGACCACCCCCGACTCCTGACCGCCGGCGACCCGCGGCGGCGGCGTCGTCGCGCGCCCCGTCGGCTCCGCCCCGGCCACCCGCGCCCCCTCGGCGCGCGCCGCGATCCCCTCGGCCACCTCCCCGGGCAGCCACGCGTCCGTCACCGGCCCCGCCCCACCGGGCTGCGCCTCACGGATCACCCGAACCGAATCGATGACCTCCCGCACCGTCGGCCGGTCCTCGGGGGCCCTGCTGAGACAGCCGGCTATCAGCTCCCGCAGCGGGGCCGGGACCCCGGACAGGTCCGGCTCCTCGTGCACGACCCGGTAGAGCACCGCATGCGGGTCGCCCTCCCCGTACGCCGTGCCACCGGTCGCGGCGAACAACGCCGTCTGGCCGAGCGCGAACACGTCCGCGGACCCGCTCGACGAGCCACCGAGCACCTGCTCGGGGGCCATGTACGCGACCGTGCCCACGGCCGCCCCGCTGCGCGTCACGGACGTCGCGTCCGCGGCCCGCGCCACCCCGAAGTCGATGACCCGCGGACCGTCGGAGGCCAGCAGCACGTTCGACGGCTTCAGGTCGCGGTGCACGATCCCGGCGTCGTGCACCGCCTGCAACGCCTCGGCGATCCCGGCCGTCATCCGCAGCACCGTGTCCACGGGCAACGGCCCGTGCTCGCGCACCACGGCACCGGGCTCTCCGTGTCGCTGTCGACGACCGGCGCCGTGTACAGCCCGTGCACCTTCCCGGCCGCGGCCACCTCCGTACGGAATCTGCGGCGGAACTCGGGATCCTCGGCGAGCTCGGGTCTGATCACCTTCACCGCGACGGCGCGCGCACACGTAGCGCTGCATCCCCAGGTTGCGTCGAGGGGCCATTGCATCACGTGACGTACGGCACCTCGTCGGGCGGTGTGCCGGGGCAACGCAAAAGACCCCAGAAGCATCTGGGGTCTTTCTCTGTGTCCGAGGGGGGACTTGAACCCCCACGCCCGATAAAGGGCACTAGCACCTCAAGCTAGCGCGTCTGCCATTCCGCCACCCGGACAAGGTGTCTGCCGCCTGTGTGCGGGGTGTTTCCCGCGGCGACACAGAGAACATTACCAGGGATTCGGGGGTGCCCGATCGCACCCCCCGCCTGCGGCCCCGCCCTGTGAACAGCACGTGACGACGGGCGCCCCGTCTTGGGCGCGGCCACCCGTGGAGAGAGGATGAGAGGCATCCACAGCAAGAGAGGAACCAGCGTGAGCGAGCCGAGCACGGGCAGGGCGATCTCCGGGCAGGACGAGGTCGTCGACCTCTGCCGCGAACTGATCCAGATCGACACCAGCAACTACGGCGACCACTCAGGGCCGGGCGAGCGCAAGGCCGCCGAGTGGACGGCGGAGAAGCTCGCCGAGGTCGGCCTCGAACCGAAGATCTTCGAGTCCCACCCCGGCCGCGCCTCCACGGTCGCCCGCATCGAGGGCGAGGACCCTTCGCGGCCCGCCCTCCTCATCCACGGCCACACCGACGTCGTCCCCGCCAACGCGGCGGACTGGACGCACCACCCGTTCTCCGGCGAGATCGCCGATGGCTGCGTCTGGGGCCGCGGCGCCGTCGACATGAAGGACATGGACGCGATGACCCTGGCGGTCGTCCGCGACCGGCTGCGCACCGGGCGCAAGCCCCCGCGCGACATCGTCCTCGCCTTCCTCGCCGACGAGGAGGCCGGCGGCGTGTTCGGCGCCCGCCACCTGGTGCGCAACCATCCCGACCTGTTCGAGGGCGTCACCGAGGCGATCAGCGAGGTCGGCGGCTTCTCCTTCACCGTGAACGAGCAGCGCAGGCTCTACCTCGTGGAGACCGCCGAGAAGGGCATGCACTGGATGAAGCTGACCGTGGCCGGCACCGCCGGGCACGGTTCGATGATCCACCGGGACAACGCGATCACCGAGCTGTCCGAGGCCGTCGGCCGCCTCGGCCGCCACCGGTTCCCGGTCCGCGTCACCAAGACGACGCGCGCCTTCCTCGACGAACTCGGCGACGCGCTCGGCACCGAGCTCGACCCGGAGAACATGGAGGAGACGATCGCCAAGCTCGGCGGCATCGCCAAGCTGATCGGCGCCACCCTCTCCAACACCGCGAACCCCACGCAGCTGGGCGCCGGTTACAAGGTCAACGTGATCCCCGGCGAGGCCACCGCCCACGTCGACGGCCGCTTCCTGCCCGGACACGAGGACGAGTTCCTCGCCGACCTCGACCGGATCCTCGGCCCGAGGGTCAGGCGCGAGGACGTGCACGCAGACAAGGCCGTCGAGACCACCTTCGACGGGGCGATCGTCGAGGCGATGAAGACCTCGATCGAGGCCGAGGACCCGATCGGCAAGGCCATCCCGTACATGCTCTCCGGCGGCACCGACGCCAAGTCCTTCGTGGAGCTCGGCATCCGCAACTTCGGCTTCGCGCCGCTCCAGCTGCCGCCCGAGCTGGACTTCGCCGGAATGTTCCACGGTGTCGACGAGCGGGTGCCGGTGGACGGCCTCAAGTTCGGTGTGCGGGTCCTGGACCGCTTCATCGACGCGTCCTGACCGCGTCAACACCGTGTACGGCCGGAATCGTCCGCACGTGCGCACTTGACCGGAAAGAGTGAAAGGAACCACCCGCTCGTAGCCCCCTCACTTTCTCCTCGTTACAGGTGATGCAGTCCGCGGCTGGGACTGCATTGCCAACTAGGAGGAATAATGATCAAGAAGGTCGTCGCTGCTGCGGCCGCCACCGGTGGTCTGGTTCTCGCGGGTGCGGGTCTGGCCGTCGCCGACTCCGGCGCGCAGGGTGCTGCCACGCAGTCCCCGGGCGTCGTTTCGGGCAACGTCATTCAGGCGCCGATTCACGTCCCGGTGAACGTGTGCGGCAACACGGTCTCCGTGATCGGGCTGCTGAACCCCGCCTTCGGCAACACCTGCGTCAACGACTGACGTTGCTGTGCCTCACCCCTTGAGGGTTTGAGCCCCCGGCCCCGGAGTGCGCGCCATGCACTCCGGGGCCGACGGGTTGCGCAAGGTTCCAGGGCAACATTTACAAGGCAAGGCAGGGAATCCTATGCGACAGGTCATGCGCAAGGGCCTGATCACCGTGGCAGCCGCGTCCGGCGTACTCGCCGTGACCGGCGGCTACGCGCACGCGGACTCCGGCGCGGACGGCAGCTCGTCGGACTCACCGGGCGTGCTGTCCGGCAACTCCGTCGAGGCACCCGTGGACGTACCGGTCAACGTCTGCGGCAACACCGTCAACGTCGTCGGACTGCTCAACCCCGCTTCGGGCAACGGATGCGACTCCGGTTCGGACGACGACGGCGGGTATGCCGACGACGGCTACGGCGCGGAGGCGTCCGGCGGCACCAGCGACTCGCCGGGCGTCGGCTCCGGCAACCATGTGTCGGTTCCGGTGAACGTGCCGGTGAACGTCTGCGGCAACTCCGTCGGCCTCGGTTCGATCGGCAACGCCGTCACCGGCAACGGCTGCTCGGAGGAGGGCGGCGGTGGCGGCACCACCACGCCGCCGGGCACCGACCAGCCGTCGGACCCGCACAGCCCGCCCACGCGCGGCGGAGAGCACCAGCCCGGTGACCCCTCGCAGCCGAGCGGCCCCCGCGCGGGCTCGCCCAACGAGCCGGGGACGCAGATCGTCGCCATGCCCGAGGGCAAGTCCCAGCTCGCCGAGACCGGCGAACTCGCGGAGACCGGCAACTCGGTGCCGCTCGGTGCGGCACTCCCGCTCGCCGGGGGCGCGCTGCTCGCGGGCGCGCTGCTGTACCGGCGGGCGAACGCGGCGGCGTGACGTCAGCGGTACGAATCGGAGCGGGCCCCGCGCTGTGAGGGGGCCCGCTCCGCATTCGTTCGCCTTGCTCTCAGGTCACCATGTGGCCCGCACCTGGCGGATGATCCGTCGACGCAGCCGCACGCGGCGACTGCCGTCGCGGCGCAGGCTCAATCGGTCCAACTCCCAGTGTCCGTACTCGGCATGGTCCGTCAGCAGACGCGTCGCCTCCTTGCGGGAGACCCCGCGAGGTACGTACACGTCGACAAATTCGTATTCCGGCATCGCATCTATTGTGCGGGCAGCGGCCCGGTACGGATAGCGTCTGCACTATGTCTGATGCTGCGCAGCCCACCGCTGCCGAGGTACGCGCCGCCGCCGAGGCGGTCAAGGCTGCGCTCGACGCCCACTTGGCGGCCGTCGAGCGCCGGTCGGGAGAAGACGACCCGGCCGTCTATGAAGCGTTCAACGAACTCGCCGCCGCGGCCGAGGAGTACGACGAGCTCCTGTACGACCGGTACGACGAGGTCACCCCCTTCGAGATCCCCAGCGGTGAGGACTCGCTGCCGCCGTACGCGGGGCCCGAGGAGCCGAACGCGCTGAGCGTGCTGATTCGACGGGACTACGCGGTGGTGGAGCCCCAGCGGCTGCTCGCGCAGGCCGGGCGGGTGGCCGATCTCGACGAGGACGTGGCGGCGGACGCGGAGGGCGGGAACGGGGCGGGCAGCAGTGTGCACGCCGCGCTCGGTGTGCTCTTCGGCGAGTTCGAGCCCGACGAGATCGCCTCCCGGCACAAGGAGTTCGGGCTGGAGGAGGGCGACTCCACGCTCTGGGTCACGGCGGCGGACGAGCCGGCGGAGGCGGGGGAGTGGCTGGAGGCGCCCTTCGAGCAGGTCGATCCGCAGCGGGTGGTGTGTCGGTTTGACGTGAGTGCGGTTTTTGATGATGACGAGTTCGAGGAGGGGGGCTCCGCCGGTTCGGAGGGGTCGTTGGAGGACGTGGACCGGTAGGGGCGTGTGCGTGTGTGTGCGGGTGCGTGGGGTGGAGTGGGGCGGGGTGAGCCGTTCTGCCTCGCCCCACTCCACCTACGTCACGGGGCTCCGCCCCGGGCCCCGCTCCTCAAACGCCGGAGGGGCTTGATGCGGCCGCCGCTCCTTGGGCGCCGGGCGGGTCAGGTCGTGGGGATTTGGGAGCGGAGGAGGGGGCGGAGGCGGGTGGTGCGGGGTTTCGCGGCGATGTCGGAGACGGCTCGCGGCAGCGCGGTGTCCGCGCCGTGCACCACCGAGAGGTGACGCTCGCCCCGCCCGAAGGCCGTGTAGACCCAGGGACGGCTCAGCGCCTGCGTCGCGTCACCCGGCAGCACCACCACGGCGGCAGGCCACCGCACTCCGACGGCCTGATGCCCGGTGACCGCCCACCCGTGGCGCAGCGCTCCCCGCTCCACCTGGTCCTTCGGCACGTGGACGGGCTCCCCGTCGCATTCGAGGCGCAAGCCCTCCTCGTCGGCCCCGACCACCGTGCCGGACCGGATCCGCCCGCGCCCGGCCACGTACACCACGCGGTCCCCGGGGTCGAACCCCGCGAACCGGCCCGGCCCCGGATTGAGCCGCTCCTTCAGCGCCGCGTTCAGCGCCCGCGTCCCCGCCGCGCCCCCGTGCCCCGGCGTGATCACCTGCGTCTGCTCCGACGGCACCCCGATCGCCCGCGGCACCGAGTCCGCCACGAGCTGCACGGTGCGGTGGATCGCTTCCGCCGGGTCCCGCACCGGAACGATCACGACCTCCTTGCCGGGGGCCTCCACCTGGTTCAGCTCACCGATCCCGATACCGGAGACCAGCTCGCCGATCGGCCCGAAGTCCGGCGTGCGGGAGGCGATCCGCGGGCAGATCCCGGCCGCCGCGACATCCGCGAACACCCGTCCGGGCCCCGCCGACCACAGCGTCCCCGGGTCACCGCTGAGCACCAGACACGTCCCGTCCGCGAGCAGCTCCACGAGCATCGCGGCGTCGGCGACATCCAGCTGCGGCGCGTCCAGCACCACCAGGAGGTCGAGGGCGAACGCCCCGTCCTGGTCCCGCCCCGGGCCCTCCGCCTGCGCGAGCAGCCCCGCGACGGTCGCCGTGGCGCTGTCCGGCGCGTCCGGGCCGAGGTGCTCGGCGGCGCGGCGCCGGCCGTCCACGCTGTGCGCCGCGACGCACACCCGCAGCCCCAGGCGGCCCGCTGCCGCCGCCGCGTCGAGCGGCTCGGCGCGGGCCGCCTCGCCGCCGGTGTGCAGCACGAGGCGGTGCGCGGCGATCGCCCGGATCAGCTCGGCCGTCGTACCGCGCGCGGAGCCCGCGGCCTCCTCCAGGGCGGTGTCGGCGGGACCCGGCTCCTTGGGCGCGGCGTTGATCAGTCGGGCGAGGCCGTCGGCGAGGCTCTCCTCGGCGAGCGCGTACCGTTCGAGCCCGACCAGGACGCGTACGGGGCGCTCCGCCTCCTCGTCCTCCTCGGCGCCGTCCGCCTCGGCTGCGGGCGCGGGGGCCTCGTCGAGCGGGTCCTGGAAGATCAGCGCGTCGCCTTCCGCGACGGCGCTCTGCACGGCTTCCTCCGGGTCGGGCACGCCGCGCTTGCCGAGCGCCTCCGCGAGCACCGGCAGGTCGAGGGCCGTGTGCCCGGCGTCCGCGGCCTGCTCCAGCAGCCATACGGTGACGGCGCGGCCCCGCCGCTCGTCCTCGGGGCCGCACTCCTCGCCGAGCAGCGCCCGCGCGAAACCGTCGGCCTGCTCGGGGCGCACTCCGCTCACCCGCAGCAACTGCCACGGGTCCTCGCGCAGCTGCTCCTCGGCGCCCTCGCCCAGGGCCGCGGCGGTCGCGGCGGCGAGCGTCTCGGGCGCGCCGCCCTCGACGAGCACGGCCCGCACCGCGTCGACGGCTTCGGCGCCGGGCCCGGCCGCGACGGAGGGCCCCGGCCTGCGCACGGGCTCGGCGGGGGCCTCGCGGCGCGGCTCGGGGGCGGGCTCCGGCCGTGCGAGTACGGGGGCGGCGACCGGCTTCTCGCCGCTCTCCACCGCGCGTACGGCGGCCAGCAGGTCGGCCGCGGTGCCGCTCAGCTTCCCCCCGGCGTCGATCGGCCCGTCCTTGGCGGCCTTCCGCTGAGCGATCCGCTCCCGCAGCTCCCGCTGCGCCGCCAACTCCGCCTCGGCCTCGGAAACCTCCGCCCCATCGGCATCGGCCCCCTTCGCCTCGGCTCCGGCCCCGTCGCCCGCGGCCTCCTCGCCTTCGGCCTCCTCGGTCGCGCTCGCCGCGCCATTGCCGGTCGCCTCCGTGTCCCCGGCCTCGGTCGTCTCGACGTCGCCCTCGGAAGTGGTCGGGGTGGACGCACCTGTGAGGTGCTCCGTGTCCGGCCCCGCGTCGGGGTGGGGCCCTGACTCGTTCTCCGCGGCAGCGGACTCCGTACTCACAACGTGCTCCAGTCCTGATCGGGATAGCGGTGCACGGGCGCCGACACATCGTCGAGCGCCTGGCAGATCTCGTCAGGAAGACTAAGCGCCTCCACTGACAATGCCGCCGTGAGCTGCTGCGCCGTCCGCGCGCCGATGATCGGCGCGGCCACCCCGGGCCGGTCCCTGACCCAGGCGAGAGCGACCTGCAACGGCGTCACGGCGAGGCCGTCCGCCGCTATGGAGACCGCGTCCACGATGTGCGCCGCCGCCTCGTCGAGATACGGCGCGACGAACGGCGCCATGTGGTCCGAGCCGCCGCGCGAGTCGGCGGGCGTGCCCGTGCGGTACTTGCCCGTGAGCACGCCCCGGCCCAGCGGGGACGACGGCAGCAGGCCGATGCCCAGGTCCAGCGCCGCCGGCAGCACCTCGCGCTCCACTCCCCGTTGCAGCAGCGAGTACTCCATCTGCGTGCTCGCGAGCCGCGTGCGCACCCCGGGCGCGGCCAACTGCCACGTGGCCGCCTTCGCCAGCTGCCAGCCGCAGAAGTTCGAGACGCCCGCGTACCGCGCCCGCCCGCTGCTGACAGCGATGTCGAGGGCCTGGAGCGTCTCCTCGACGGGGGTACCGGCGTCGTACGCGTGCACCTGCCACAGATCGACGTAGTCCGTGCCGAGGCGGGCGAGCGACGCGTCGAGCGCGGAGAGCAGGTGGCCGCGCGAACCGTCGAAACGTCGGTCCGGGTCGGGCACGCTCCCCGCCTTCGTGGAGATCACCAGGTCGCGGCGCGGCACGAGGCCGTCGATCAGCCTGCCGAGCAGGTACTCCGACTCCCCGTCCCCGTACACGTCCGCCGTGTCGACGAGCGAGCCGCCCGCCTCCCAGAACGTCTTCATGAGGTCCGCGGCGTCGTGCTCGTCCGTGTCCCGGCCCCACATGAGGGTGCCGAGCCCGATCCGGGACACACGCAGGCCGGTACGGCCGAGATGCCTCTGCTCCATGGGCGCTGAGATTACTGGCCGAAGGTCAAGAACGGGGGGCCTGTGGATATCTGTCGTCGGGGTCGCCGGGTTAGGGTGCCGGGCGAGGATCATTACCCATGGGTAATTCACCGGATACGGCACGGCGTTAAGGGGATGTGGTCAATGAAGCTCGGCATCAACCTCGGCTATTGGGGCGCGGGGATGGACGCGGACAACCTGGCCGTCGCGAAGGAGGCCGACCGGCTCGGTTACGCGGTGTGCTGGGCCGCGGAGGCCTACGGCTCCGACGCCGCCACGGTGCTCGCGTTCGTCGCCGCGCAGACGGAGCGGATCGACGTCGGCTCGGCGATCTTCCAGATCCCGGCCCGCCAGCCCACGATGACGGCGATGACGGCGGCGACCCTCGACTCGCTGTCCGGGGGCCGCTTCCGCCTCGGGCTCGGCGTCTCCGGCCCGCAGGTCTCCGAGGGCTGGTACGGCGTCAAGTTCGACAAGCCGCTGGCGCGCACGCGCGAGTACGTCGACATCATCCGCAAGGCGATGAGCCGGGAGCGCGTGTCGCACGAAGGCGCGCACTGGACGCTGCCGCTGCCCGACGGCCCCGGCAAGCCGCTCAAGCTGATCGTGCACCCGGAGCGCGAGCGGATCCCGCTCTACATCGCCGCGATCGGCCCGAAGAACCTGGAGCAGACCGGCGAGATCGCCGACGGCGCCCTGCTGATCTTCCCGGCGGCCGAGCACCTGGAGGAGACCGCGCTCCAGCACATCCGCGCGGGCCGCGAGAAGATCGGCAAGACCATGGAGGGCTTCGACGTCTGCCCGACGGTGCCGCTCGCGCTCGGTGACGACAAGGACGTCAGCACGCTCGCCGACATGTTCCGGCCGTACACCGCCCTCTACGTGGGCGGCATGGGCAGCCGCAAGCAGAACTTCTACAACCAGCTCGCGCAGCGCATGGGCTACGAGAAGGAGGCCGCCGAGATCCAGGACAAGTACCTGGCCGGCGACAAGGAGGGCGCCGCCGCGGCCATCCCGCAGCAGCTGATCGACTCCACGACGCTGCTCGGTTCGGTGGACCGGATCGCCGACCGGATGCGCGCCTACGTCGAGGCCGGGGTCACCACGCTGACCATCAACCCGGCCGGGCTCACGCTCGACGACCGGCTTGCCTCGCTGCGCGCCGGCACCGAGGCCCTGGAGCGCGCCGGTCTCGCGTAAGCGGTCCGGTCGGCGATTCCAGCGAGAGGTTTCTGCGGCCGTGGTGGGGGCTCGGGGGGTCTTCCCCGCCACGGCCGACACGTAGCTCAACGCGTCACCACAGGGCTGGTTACGGCTCCGTACCGCGCCCGGGGTCCTCCTTTCGGAGGAGTTGACCCGCATAGCTGTTGCCCTGCCTCATGTCCCGCATTTGACTCGGACTTTGCAGAACTGCGGAGTCCGGCGCGCCCGCGCGGAGACATGGAGGTAGCAGATGCTGTCGGCCAAGAGCCTGTTTCAGGAGATCATCGACAACGACGAGTCGTTCCGGCTGTTCTGCTCCATCGCCGCCAGCGGCGAGTCCCAGGGCGGCTGGGAGAACGGGCGGATCGCCGCGCTGGTCCCGGAGTCCGAGCGCGCCCTCGCCCCGAAGATCGCGCGGCACGGGGCGGACGAGGACAAGCACGGGCGGATCTTCCACGCGCTGATGAAGAAGCGCGGTCTCGAACCGGTGCCCGTACCGGAGGACACCGACTACACGATGCTGCTGGAGAAGCACGGCATCGGTCTCGCGCACGAGCAGTTGCGGCGCGACGAGCGGCTGTCCGTGCGGGACGTCGTCACGTACCTGGCGCACAGCCGGGTCACCGAGCAGCGGGCGTCCGAGCAGATGGTGCTGCTCCGCAAGCACTTCGCGGGGCATCCCGACATCGGCCGTGCGGTCAAGATGATCTCCAACGACGAGGACAACCATCTCGCCTACTGTCACGAGGAGTTGCTGCGGTTCGCGTACGCGGGGCACGGGCGGGTCATTCAGCGTGCTCTGCGGGAGTGCGCGATGGCGGAGATCGCCGTGTACCGGGACGTCAGTCTCGCGGTCATGGGGCACATGGGGCGGATTCTGGGGTGGTCGAGGGTGAAGGGGGAGGTGCTGGCCGCGGGGATCCGGGGGGTGTACGCGTATGAGCGGGCCGGGGGGTGGCGGCGGATGGTGTCGTTGGAGATGCCGGAGCGGCGCGATGCGTTGGGCGGGCCCGCCACGACGTCGGTCGAGTTCGCCTGAGGCCCCCACGGCGGTGCGGACGCGGGGCTCCGCCCCGGACCCCGCTCCTCAATCGCCGGAGGGGCTTGAATTGCCCCGGTCTCGTTTCGAAGGCGCCGGAGGGGTTTGAATTGCCCCCGACCCCGCTCCTCAATCGCCGGAGGGGCTTTCCGTGGCGTTACAGCCAGCCGCGGCGTTTGAAGAGGCGGAAGAGGAGGAGTTCGAGGACGGCCATCAGGGCGATGACCGCGGGGTACGCCCACACCCAGTGGAGTTCCGGCATGTGTTCGAAGTTCATGCCGTAGATGCCCGCGATCATGGTCGGGACCGCGGCCATCGCCGCCCACGCCGAGATCTTCCGCATGTCGTCGTTCTGGCGCACGCTCATCTGGGCCAGGTGCGCCGACAGGATGTCCGAGACGAGGCGGTCCAGGCCGTCCACGGACTCGTTGACCCGCGTCAGGTGGTCGTTGACGTCGCGGAAGAACGGGCGGGCCTCCTCGTGCACGAACGGGACGGCGGCCAGGCCCCACGGACCGACCCCGGCCAGGCGGGCCATCGGCATCGCCAGGGGACCCGTGGCGCGGCGGAACTCCAGGATCTGGCGCTTGAACGTGTAGATCCGCGACGCGGTGTCGCGGGTGCCGCCGCCCTCCGGGGAGAAGACCTCCGTCTCCAGCTCCTCCAGGTCGGTCTGGAGTTCCGTGGCGACCTCCAGGTAGTGGTCCACCGTGGCGTCCGCGACCGAGTACAGGACCGCCGTCGGCCCCTGCTTCAAAAACTCCGGCTCGGCCTCCAGACGCTGCCGTACGGCCTTCAGGGGAGCGCCCTCGCCGTGCCGCACCGTCACGACGAACGAGTCGCCCAGGAACAGCATCAGCTCGCCCGTGGACACCTTGTCGCTCTCCGGCTCGTACACGACCGGCTTGAGGACCACGAACAGGGAGTCGTCGTAGACCTCCAGTTTGGGCCGCTGGTGGGCCTTCAGGGCGTCCTCCACGGCCAGCGGGTGCAGCCCGAACTCCTCGGTGACCCGGTCGAACTCCTCCTCGCTCGCCTCGTGCAGCCCGATCCAGACGAACGCGTCGCCCGCGGCCCGCGCCTCGTCGAGGGCATCGGAGAAGTCGGCGGGCCGCTCGATGCGGCGCCCTTCCCGGTAGATGGCGCAGTCGACGATCACGAGGTGAATTCTTCCCAGGACCCGGCACTGCCGCACGTCGTCGTATGCCTAGGGTGGGGCACATGCCCACGCTGATCCTCGTCCGGCACGGACGTTCCACCGCCAACACCGCGGGTGTGCTCGCCGGGCGGACGCCCGGTGTGGCGCTCGACGAGCGCGGGGCCGAGCAGGCCGCGCGACTGCCCGAGCGGCTGGCGGAGCTGCCCCTCGCCGAGATCGTCTCCAGCCCGCTCCAGCGCTGCCGGGAGACCCTCGCGCCGCTGCTCGCCGCCCGTCCGGAACTGACCCTGCGCACCGACGAGCGCATCAGCGAGTGCGACTACGGGGACTGGTCCGGCCGCAAGCTCGCCGAGCTGTCCGACGAGCCGCTCATGAAGGTCGTGCAGCAGCACCCGACGGCCGCCGCGTTCCCCGGCGGCGAGTCGATGCGGGAGATGCAGCACCGGGCCGCGGAGGCGGTGCGGGAGTGGAACGCGCGCGTGGAGCGCGAGCACGGCGAGGACGCCGCCTATGTGATGTGTTCGCACGGCGACATCATCAAGTCCCTTGTCGCGGACGCCATCGGGCTTCATCTGGACCTCTTTCAACGGATCTCCGTAGAGCCGTGTTCCATCACAGCGATCCGTTACACCCGCTTGCGCCCCTTCCTCGTACGCCTCGGGGACACCGGTGACTTCGCGTCCCTCGCGCCGCGCGAGCAGCCGCAGGAGGCCGATGCGCCGGTCGGGGGCGGCGCGGGCGCACCGTGATCGTCGGCCGCAGTAGGGTGAAGCAGCCGTAAGCACATTCGGCCCGGTCGGCCATGACCGGTTCAAGACAGTCGATCCCGATCCCATGGAGACAGGACGTGTCCCGTCAGGTGTTCCTCTACGACCCTCCGGAGCGGTTCGTGGCCGGTACGGTCGGACTCCCCGGGCGCCGCACCTTCTTCCTGCAGGCCACGGCAGGAGCCCGGGTCACCAGCGTGGCCTTGGAGAAGACCCAGGTGGCCGCGCTCGCCGAGCGCATGGACGAGCTCCTCGACGAGGTCGTGCGGCGCAGCGGGGGCAACGCCCCGGTGCCCGCCGTCGCCCCCACCGAGATCTCCGACACCGGCCCTCTCGAGGCGCCCGTGGAGGAGGAGTTCCGCGTCGGCACCATGGCTCTCGCGTGGGACGGCGACGAGCAGCGCATGATCGTCGAGGCGCAGGCCCTCGTCGAGCTGGACGCCGAGTCCGAGGAAGACCTCGCCGAGGCCGAGGAAAGGCTCCTTCAGGACGACGAGAACGGCCCGCCGATGCTGCGGGTCCGCCTCACCGGGATCCAGGCCCGTGCCTTCGCCAAGCGGGCCCTGGACGTCGTGAACGCGGGCCGCCCGCCGTGCCCGCTGTGCAGCCTGCCGCTCGACCCGGAGGGACACGTATGTCCGCGCCAGAACGGATACCGGCGCGACGCGTGAGCGACGACCGGGACCTGCTCGCCCTCGGTGAGCTGCACGTCGAAGGACAGATCCGCGAGGCCTCGAACGCGGTGCTGCTGTGCACCGTGACCCACGAGGGCCGCGAGGCGCGGTGCGTCTACAAGCCGGTACGCGGCGAGCGCCCCCTGTGGGACTTCCCCGACGGGACCCTGGCGCAGCGCGAGGTCGCCGCGTACGAGGTCTCGGAGGCGCTCGGCTGGGGCCTGGTGCCGCCGACGGTGCTGCGGGACGGGCCGTACGGCGAGGGGATGGTCCAGCTGTGGATCGACACCCCCGAGGAGCCGGCGGACGGCGACGGGCTGCTGGCCCTCGTCGACCGTGAGGAGCCCGGGGAGGGCTGGAAGGCCATCGGGTTCGCCGAGGTCGGGGAGGGGCGTACGGCGCTGCTGGTGCACGCGGACGACGCCCGTCTGCGGAGGCTCTCCGTGCTCGACGCGGTGATCAACAACGGGGACCGCAAGGGTGGGCATCTGCTCGTCGACGCGGAGGGGCGGCTGTACGGGATCGATCACGGGGTGACGTTCAACGTCGAGGACAAGTTGCGGACGTTGTTGTGGGGGTGGGCGGGGGAGTCGCTCACGGAGGAGGCCGTGGGGGCGCTGGAGCGGTTGCGGGTGGCCCTCGGGGGCGGGGAGCCGCTTTCCGTGCGGCTCGGGGAGCTGATCACCTCGGTGGAGGTGGAGGCGGTGCGGGAGCGGGTTGCGGGGTTGTTGAAGAGTGGGCGGCATCGGGAGCCGGGTGGGGAGTGGCCGGCGATTCCCTGGCCGCCCGTGTAGGTGTGCGGTCGGTGCCGTGGTTGCGGTCGCGGGGCTCTGCCCCGGGCCCCGCTGCTCAATCGCCGCAGGGGCTGGATGGGCTCAATCGCCGCAGGGGCTTGATGGGTGCAGAGGGAATGTGATTGCGCAAGAGGGGCCGTTCGGCCATTGGGCCTGGTCCGGTTCGTATGCGGACGCTGCGTCCGGTTAGGCTCAATGCATGCATGCCTGGCCCGCTTCTGAGGTCCCCGCCCTGCCCGGCAAGGGCCGCGACCTCCGGATCCACGACACCGCGACCGGTGGGCTCGTCACCCTCGACCCCGGTCCCGTCGCCCGTATCTATGTCTGCGGCATCACGCCGTACGACGCGACCCACATGGGTCACGCGGCGACCTACAACGCGTTCGACCTCGTGCAGCGCGTGTGGCTCGACACCAAGCGGCAGGTTCACTACGTCCAGAACGTGACGGACGTCGATGACCCTCTGCTGGAGCGGGCCGTGCGTGACGGCATCGACTGGGAGGGGCTCGCCGAGCGCGAGACCGCCCTGTTCCGCGAGGACATGACCGCCCTGCGGATGCTGCCGCCGCAGCACTACATAGGCGCCGTCGAGGCGATACCCGGCATCGTGCCGCTCGTCGAACGACTGCGTGACTCCGGTGCCGCCTACGAGCTCGACGGCGACATCTACTTCTCCGTCGAGGCCGACCCGCACTTCGGGTCCGTCTCGAACCTCGACGCCGAGGCGATGCGGCTGCTCTCCGCCGAGCGCGGCGGCGACCCCGAGCGCCCCGGCAAGAAGAACCCGCTCGACCCGATGCTGTGGATGGCCGCCCGCGACGGCGAGCCCAGCTGGGACGGCGGCTCGCTCGGCCAGGGGCGGCCCGGCTGGCACATCGAGTGTGTCGCCATCGCCCTCGACCACCTCGGCATGGGCTTCGACGTCCAGGGCGGGGGCTCGGACCTCGCCTTCCCGCACCACGAGATGGGTGCCTCGCACGCGCAGGCCCTCACCGGCGAGTTCCCGATGGCCAAGGCGTACGTGCACGCCGGCATGGTCGGCCTGGACGGCGAGAAGATGTCCAAGTCCAAGGGCAATCTCGTGTTCGTGTCCCAGCTGCGGCGCGACGGCGTCGACCCCGCCGCCGTCCGGCTCGCGCTGCTCGCGCACCACTACCGCTCCGACTGGGAGTGGACCGACCAGGTGCTCGCCGACGCCGTGGCCCGTCTCGACCGCTGGCGCGCCGCCGTCTCCCGCCCCGACGGACCGTCCGCCGAGGCGCTGGTCGAGGAGATCCGCGAGGCGCTCGCCAACGACCTGGACGCGCCCGCCGCGCTGGCCGCCGTCGACCGCTGGGCCGAGACCCAGGCCACCGAGGGCGGCACGGACGAGGGCGCCCCCGGCGTCGTGTCGCGTGCCGTGGACGCCCTGCTGGGTGTGGCGCTGTAACGTCCCGCCACCGCTTGAGCCACGAGGGCTCCTCCCCGCGCGGGGAGGAGCCCTCCTCACGTTCCGCGCGTGCTCAGACGCGCTGCACCCGTACGCTGCGCAGGATCGTCGGCGAACCCGAGTCCCACACGCCGACGACCTGGTGGCCGAAGGCGAAGGCCTCCTGGATCTCGTCGTGGGCCTGCGGGGTCGGGTTGGTGAGGACCCGGAACTGGTTGTTGATGCGCAGGAAGATCTGGCTCGGCTGGCCCGGCAGCGGCTGCACGATGTCGATGTAGCCGTCCGCGATGCCGGAGGCCAGGGCCTGCTGCTGCACCTGCTGGTGGGACTCCTGGACCGCGGTCCGCTGGATCTGCTGGAGCAGCTGCTGCGCCTGCTGCTCCATCTGCTGAGCCTGCTGGTCCTGTTGGCCCGTGCCCTGCTGGCCGTACTGCTGTTGTTGGCCCATGCCCTGCTGACCCATGCCCTGCTGACCCATGCCCTGTTGGCCCATGCCCTGTTGGTGGCCGCCGAGTTGCTGGAGCAGTTGCTGGTACGGCTGCTGCTGGCCGAGCTGCTGCAACTGCTGCTGGAGCTGCTCCTGACCGAAGGGCTGCTGGCCGAAGGGCTGTTGCATCTGCTGGCCCATGCCCATGCCCTGCTGCTGGTAGGGCGAGGTGCTCGGGAACTGCTGCTGGCCCTGCTGCCCCTGCTGTCCCTGGCCCATCTGGGGGGTGATGCTCATGCGGGTGCCACCTTCCGTGAATGGTTGGTTGCGTTGCCTCAGCCCGTGACGACCAGGCCCACGACCTCGTCGTCCGAGAACCACACGCGTACGTCGGGCCGTCCGCCCGCGAACGCGGCGTGCACCGCCTGCCGGGTCTCGGGGGACGGATGGTTGAGATTGCGCCAGGAGCCCGCCACGAACAGGCGGAGCCGGGGCGGGAGTTCGGGCGGGTACGGGATCAGCTCGTCCCAGTACCGCTCGGCCTGGCCCGAACCGACCGTGGAGGGCAGGAGGTGGGTGACCGCACCCTTGATGTCGGGTCGGTTGCCGATCCGTTGGGACGCGGGCCGGCCGGGGGCGTCCTGCTGCGGTGAGCCGGTCGCCCGGAGCACCTCGCGGGCCCGCCGTGACGTCATCGGGCGCTGGCCACCCGCCTTCAGCATGCCCTGGAGGGCGGCCAGCGCGCCGACGACCACCGGGGAGGCGGACGAGGTGCCGGAGAAGGTGTCCGTGTACCAGGCGATCTCCTCGACGCCGCCCTGAAGATCGCCGGGCTTGTTCCAGGAGCCGCCGGTGGTGGTGACCTCGCGGCCCCAGCCCTGGGCGTCCACGCGGGCGCCGTAGTTGGAGAACGCGAGGCGCGAGCGGTCCGGGCCGTGGTCGCGGCCGTGCGTGCCGGGAGGCGGGGCGCCCGCGCCGACGAGGACCGCGTCGGAGGAGCGGTTCGACGGGTTGAACGGGTTGTGCCACCACGCCGGGAACCCGTCGGGCCGCTGCTCGTACACCGCGTCGTCGAGGGACTCCGCGCCGTTGCCCGCCGCGCCGACGACCACGATGCCCTTCGCCGTCGCGTGCGCGATGGCCGCGAAGTCGTCGGGCCACCACTCCAGGGCGATGTAGCCGCGCTGGTCGTCGCGCGGTTCGAAGTCGAACCGCGGCCCCGGCCGGTGCAGTTCGATCAGGATCACGTCGCCGGGGTGCAGCCGCTCGGCCGCCGCGTGGATCGCCGCCGCCGTGCCCACACCCTGGAACGAGGCCGCCGCGGTCATCGCCTCCGGCACGATGCCGGTGATGCCGCGCTCGTTGCGGTCGCCGCCGATCACACCGAGGACGGCCGTGCCGTGGTTGCGCCACGCCACGTCCGCGACGGGGGTGCCGACCACGATGCCCGCGAGCTTCGCCGACAGGTCCTCGTGCCCCAGCTGCCAGGCGCCCTCCACGTCGATGACGGTGACACCCTCGCCGCTGCCGCCGAGCCGCCGCCACGCCCACTGCGCGTCGATGCCGGCGGGCGCGGGGCCCAGGTAGCCCTGGCGGCCCGTGTAGTCGGGCGTCGCGGCCGTCTTCTCCTTCAGCCGCCGCGCCTCCTCGAAGTCCTCCGGCGTCGACGACACCGCCGCGGGCACCGCGCCAGGCTTCACGTACGCGGTGTCGATCTCCGGAAGCGCCGCGATCCGCGAGCGCAGCTCCTGCGCGCGGTCGGCCGTGCCGCGCACCCGGTAGAACAGCGTCAGGTCGGGGACGTCGGCGCCCGGTGCCCCGCTTTCTCCCCGGAGCCGCTCCTCGCTGCCGAACAGCGGTTCAAGGGCGAGCTGTTCGTCGCCGAGGAACATGTTCAGCGCCGACACATCGGCGCCGGCGGCGGAGCGCACGCCGTCCTCCTGGGCGCGCAGCCGGGCCTCCGGGCGCGCCACGACGATCAGTTCCTCCTCGGCCCCGCGATAGGTGAAACCGGAGCCCTCCGGCCCCGGACCCGCCGCTCCCGGCCCGTGCGTCGGGCCCCCGTGCTGATCGGTCATCGGTCCACAGCTCCCCTCGCCACATCCGGTCGTACGGGTCTGCTTGTGCCGTGTTCAACTCTGCCGTGCCGTGCTTCTCGTCGGGGGTCACCCTGCTACGCCGACGCCCGGCCGTCCAGACCCCGTTCCGCACCGGTGTTTGAGAACAAGTTGAAGCGGGAACCCCCTGCAACTGCCGCCAATCCGGCCGGAAAACACTGTCACGCCCCAAACCGGCCAGAGTCGGGACACGGAGACGAGCACGAGGAAGGGCGGGACGACCGGCGTCCCGCCCTTCCTCGTGCTCGTCTCCGTCCGGGTGTCCGTCCGGCTACTCGTCGCCGTCGTCGCTGTCCGGGCGCGGCGGCTTCGGCGGCCTGGTGCGGCCGCTCTGGTTGTCCCGCAGGTGCGAGGAGCCGTCGCCGCCGTCCGTCGCGTGGCCGCCGGGCCCCGCTTCCGGGTCGCGGCGCTGCAAGTAGCGCTCGAACTCGCGGGCGATGGCCTCGCCGGAGGCCTCGGGGAGCTCCGCGGTGTCGCGGGCCTCCTCCAGGGACTGCACGTACTCGGCGACCTCGCTGTCCTCGGCGGCCAGCTGGTCCACCCCGAGCTGCCACGCGCGGGCGTCCTCGGGCAGCTCGCCCAGCGGGATCCGCAGGTCGATCAGGTCCTCCAGACGGTTGAGGAGGGCCATCGTCGCCTTCGGGTTCGGCGGCTGCGACACGTAGTGCGGGACGGCCGCCCACAGCGAGACCGCGGGGACGCCGGCGTGCGTGCAGGCCTCCTGGAGGATGCCGACGATGCCCGTCGGGCCCTCGTACTTGGTCTCCTCCAGGTTCATCCGCGTGGCCAGGTCCGCGTCGGAGGTGACGCCGCTGACCGGCACCGGGCGGGTGTGCGGGGTGTCGCCGAGCAGCGCGCCGAGCACCACGACGAGCTCGACACCGAGCTCGTGCGCGAAGCCGAGCAGTTCGTTGCAGAACGAGCGCCAGCGCATGGACGGCTCGATGCCGCGGACGAGCACCAGGTCGCGCGGCTTCTCCCCGCCGACCCGGACCACCGAGAGCCGCGTCGTGGGCCATGTGATCTTGCGCACGCCGTCCTCCAGGAAGACGGTCGGGCGGTTGACCTGGAAGTCGTAGTAGTCCTCGGCGTCGAGGGCCGCGAACACTTCGCCCTTCCACTCCTTGTCGAGATGCGCGACCGCGGTGGAAGCGGCGTCGCCGGCATCGTTCCAGCCCTCGAACGCGGCCACCATGACCGGGTCGACCAGCTCGGGAACCCCCTCGAGCTCGATCACCCAGCGCCTCCTTCCGACGTGCCCTCGCGTACCTGCCCACCTTACGGCGTCGGCGGGGGCCCTCCGCAGCCCCCTTGCGGGCGCGGACTGCCCCCAACACTGCCCCGTGGTGGAGTGGTCCACTCCACCCGTGGGGCGGGCTTTACGTCCGCGCGAGGCGCATCACGTCCCCGGGGCGGTCACGTGGCGGCCTGGGCCTCCGCGGCCGAGCGGTACATGCGGCGCAGCCGGACCACGCCCAGGTCGTGCTGGTACAGGTTCTCCTGCTGGTCGGCGTCGGCCGGCATGGCCTCCAGCATCACGCGGTCCTGCTCCAGGACCTCCCAGTGCCGCTTCTCGATGAGCGTCTTGTAGAGGAACCGCCACGTGTCGCGCTGCCAGCCCTGGACCGTGCGGTAGCGCCAGAAGAAGACGGCGCAGCGCCCCTCGTCGACCGGCCGGACCATGCCGACGATGCCGAACGGCCCGCCGGGTCCCGCGGACGGCGGGTACGGGATCGACAGGTCGACCCAGTCCACGCCCGTGCGGCACAGCTCCACCCAGTCGAAGTTCACGCCCCGCTGGTCGGTCTTCTCGAAGAAGTAGCCGCGGTCGGTCTCGCGGATGCGGAACTTGGCGGTGGTGTCACCGTCGAACATCGTGTGGGAGTCGTGGTGCAGGAACTGGCCGTGCATCGGGTCGAGCAGGTTCTCGACGCCGAAGCGCCACGGCACGTCCCACTCGGCGTAGCACAGGATGGCGTCGGTGTCGGGATCGGTGAGCGGCTCGGGCAGCGTCAGCTCGGCCGGTTCCGGGTGCTGCTCGTCGTCGAAGTAGGCGAGGACGGCGCCGGACACCTCGCGCACGGGCAGCGACGTGACGAGCTTCTTGCCCTCCAGGTTGCAGCCGGGCAGACCCGGCACGGAGGAGACGGTGCCGTCGGTCTCGACCTCGACGCCGTGGTACCAGCAGGCCACCCGGTCGCCCAGGTGTTTACCGAGGGAGAGCGGGGCGCCGCGGTGCGGACAGCGGTCGGCGAGCATGCTCAGGGTGCCGTCGGAGCGGCGGAACAGCAGCCACTGCTCGCCGAGGACGGTGACCTTGCGCATCGCGCCGGGCGCGACGAAGGAGGAGGGGACGACCGGGTGCCACTGGTTGCGCAGGCCGGTCGCGTAGATCTTGTCGGCGGTCAGAGCCATGGTGGGTCACGCTCCCAGTCGGTGCATCTCGGCGCGGAAGGATTCCTCGGTCCACGGCTGCCCGTCGGGGGCGTGGACCTGACGGTCGTTCAACCCGCTCACCACGTCGGTGAGTTCGTGACCGACCTTGGTGAAGACCTCTTCGAGGGTGGCCGCGAGCTTGTACTCGTACGGGCTCGGCTCGTGGTCGCGGGACTGGTGGATCTCCAGGTACGGCCAGTCGGCGGTCTCGGTGGTGCTGCTCATGGGTGTCTGTCTCCTACGTCTTCAGGAGGGGCTAGAGGTCCAGTACGAGGCGGGAGCCGGCGGCGCAGCGCGAGACGCAGATCATCATCGAGGCGCTCGCGGCGTGCTCGGCCTCCGACAGGAGGAAGTCGCGGTGTTCGGGGGTGCCTTCGAGGACGCGGGTCTCGCAGGAGCCGCAGATCCCGTCGCGGCAGGAGCTGGTGACGTCGAGGCCCGCGGACTCGGCGGCCTCCAGGATCGAGGTGTCGGCGCCGACCATGAGGGTCTGCCCGGAGGTGCGGCACTCGACCTCGAACGCGCCGTCGTCCGCGGACCGTTCGACGACTGGCGCGGCGAACCGCTCCAGGCGCAGCCGGTCGGCGGGGCAGCGCTCCTCGACGGCGGCGAGCAGGGGCTCGGGCCCGCAGGAGTAGACGAGCGCCCCCTCGGGCAGCCCGGCGAGCGTCGCGTCGAGGTCGATGTGACCCTGCTCGTCCTGCGGCACGAGGGTCAGGTCCCCGCCGAGCGCGGCCAGCTCCTCGGTGAACGCCATCGAGGCGCGCCCCCGGCCGCCGTACACCATCCGCCACTCGGCGCCGCGCCGCGCGGCCTCCCGGGCCATCGCGAGGATCGGCGTGACACCGATGCCGCCCGCGATGAACACGTACGCGGGGGCGTCCTCCAGGGCGAAGTGGTTGCGCGGCTCGGAGACGGTGACCCGCTGGCCGGGGCGCAGCGTGGTGTGCACGTGGCGCGAACCGCCGCGCGAGGAAGGCTCGTTGAGGACACCGATGCGGTACGTGCCGCTGTCGGCCGGGTCGCCGCACAGGCTGTACTGGCGGACCTGCCCGCCGACGTGCACGTCGAGGTGGGCGCCGGGCGCCCAGGCGGGGAGCGGCTTGTGGTCGGGGTGGGTCAGCTCGACGGACAGGACGCCGTCGGCCTCCCAGGTCATCCGCCGGACCAGCAGGTCCAGGAGACGGTCGTCGGTCATGGTGGTCTCCTTACGCGCCGGGGATCTTCACGGGCGGGGTGAACGGGTTCTTCATCGGGCCGAGCGAGGCCAGGTCGACCTCGACGAGCGTCGGCCCGTCGGAGGCGACGGCCTGCTCGACGACGGGCCGCGCGTGCTCGGCGTCGGCGATGCGCAGGTACGGCAACCCGCAGGCGCGCGCCAGGAGTTCGAAGTCGGGCGTGGCGAGGTCGACGCCGGAGCGGCGCTCGCTGTAGCGGTCCTGCATGTTGCGCAGCACGCCGTAGCCACCGTCGTTGAAGACCAGGACGGTCAGGCGGGGGCGCTCCTGGGCGACGGTGAGCAGCTCGCCGAGGTGGACGGCGAGGCCGCCGTCGCCCGCGATGACGACGGTGGGCCGCCCGGGGTCGGCGAGCGCGGCGCCGATGCCCATGCCGAGGCCCTGACCGATGCCGCCGCCGCGCGGGAAGACGTTGGAGCGCGGGTCGTACATCTCCAGGAGCCGGTTGCCCCAGCTGCTGGACGGGATGGTGACGTCACGGGCCACGACGGCGTCGCGCGGCAGCACGGCGCGCAGCGCGTCGCAGATGGCCGCCTGCGGGCCGATGTTGTCGTGCAGGGTGGCGCGGACCTCGGCGCGTACGTCCTTGATCCGACGCGTCCACGCCGGGTCCGCGGGACGGGCGTGGGGGAGGAGCGCGGTGAGTGCGTCCGCCGCGTCCGCGTGCAGGGCGTGGCCGGTGGCGTAGACCCGGCCGAGCGCCGCGGCGTCGACGTCGATCTGGATGTGCCGTGCCGCGTCCGGCAGTTCGAGCCCGTAGTCGGCGGTCTCGTTGGACCGGAAGTGCGTGCCGACGGTCACCAGCACGTCCGCGTCGGCCAGCAGCGCCCGCCCGGCGGGGGTGGTCGCGAAGTTGCCGATGACCTGCGGGTGGTCCTCGGGCACGGCGCCGCGCCCGGAGTTGGAGGTGAGCAGCCCGGCGCCGGTCGCCTCGACGAGCGCGGTCAGCTCGGCGCCGGCCCGGGTGGCGCCCCCGCCGGCCCAGACGAGAGGGCGCTCGGCGGACGCCAACAGGGTTGCCGCGGTAGCTACTTGACCGGCGTCGGCGGTGGGCCTGTCGGCCGCCGGGGCCTTCGCGGGCGCGTCCGTCTGCGGCGCGTACTGGAGGTCGATCGGCCACTCCACGCTCGCCGGGCCGCCCGGGGAGGCGAGCGCGGCGCGGGCGGCGGCGCGCAGCACGGAGCCCGCCTCCTCGGCCGACCGGACGGTGGCGGCGTGTACCGAGACGGCGTCCAGCATGCCGAGCTGGTCCTTCGTCTCGTGGATGAACCCGCGGCCACTGCCCAGGAACTCGGTCTCGACCTGCCCGGTGACGTGCAGCACGGACGTACCGGAGGCCAGCGCCTCGATCAGCGACCCCGCCGCGTTGCCCGCTCCGGTCCCCGTCGAGGTGAGCGCGCAGCCGATGCCGCCGCGGGCCCGGCCGTACGCGTCGGCGGCGTTCACGGCGCTCGCCTCGTGGCGCACCGGTACGAAACGCAGCTCCCGGTCGACGGCCTCGACCAGCGGAAGATTGTGCACGGACACGATCCCGAAGACCGTGTCGACGCCGAGTTCCTTCAGGACGGCGACGAGGAGGTCACCGCCGTTGGTGTACTGCATGAGAACTCCTCAGAGGATGCCGCGGCCCACGCCGCCGCAGACGTCGATGGCGGTGCCGGTGATGTACGAGGCGCGCGGCGAGAGCAGCGCGACGATCGCGTAGGCGACCTCCTCGGCGCGGCCGAGCCGCCCCAGCGAGACACCCCGGTCGGCGGCCAGCTCCGCCTGCCAGTCCTCGTACGACAGGCCGGAGTCCGCGGCGGCGTGCCGGCGCGTCCACTGGCCGGTGTCGATGAGGCCGAGGCAGACCGAGTTGACCCGGATGCCGTCCGCGGCCAGCTCCTGGGACAGGGACTTCGAGAGGTTGAGGATGCCCGCGCGGGCGGCGCTCGTCGTGATCAGGCGCGGCTCGGGCTGCTTGGCGAGCACGGCGTTGACGTTGACGACCGAGGCCGCGTCGGAGACGCGCAGCCACGGGCGTGCCGCGTGCAGCGGGTTGAGCACGCCCGCGAACTTCAGCTCCAGCTCGTCGCGCCAGTCGTCCCCGGTCGTGTCGTCGAGACGCTTCATGCGGGACTGCCCGGCGTTGTTGACGAGGCCGTCGACGCGGTCGCCGCCGAACGCGTGCGCCGAGGCGCGCACGAAGTCGCGCACGGCGTCGGCCTCGCGCACGTCGCACGTCGCGGTGAAGAGGCGGTCGTGCGTGCCGAGCTTCTTCAGGCGGTCGGCGTCGCGCCCGCAGGTGGCGACGTTCGCGCCTTCGTCGAGCAGGGCGCGGACCGTGGCCAGGCCGACGCCCGAGCTGCCTCCGGTGACCACGTAGGTCCGGTCGGCGAGGCCCAGATCCATAACTCAAGTCTCCAGTCGCTCAGTTCATGGTGAAGCCGCCGTTGACGGCGATCACCTGTCCGGTCAGATAGCGGGACTCCTCGGAGAGGAGGAAGGAGGCGAGCCCGGTGAGGTCGTCGGGCGCTTGCGGCCGGGAGATCGCCCGGTTCGCCGCGTACAGCCCGTGCCGCTCCTGCGGGACCGTCTCGGTCGCCTCGCACTCGGTGAGGCCCGGCGCGAGCGCGTTCACGGTGATGCCGCGCTCGCCCAGCTCCCGTGCCATGGCGCGGGTGAGGGCGATGACCGCGCCCTTCGACGTGATGTAGTGCGCGAGTCGCGGCGAGCCGTAAAGGGCGGCGTCGGAGGCGATGTTGACGATGCGTCCGGTCGGACCGAACAGCGGGTGCAGCGCCTTGGACACCAGCCAGGGGCCGCGGGCGTTCACCGTCATCAGGCGGTCCCAGACCTCGATGTCGATGTCCTGGAACTCCTTGCCGCCGACACCGTTGGCGAGCGCGGCGTTGTTGACGAGTCCGTAGAGCCCGCCCAAGTCCTCCACGAAGGTTCCCAGTTCCTCGACGGAGGCCGGGTCCGCCACGTCGCAGCGGGCGAAGTGCGCGTCGTGGCCCTCGCCCCGCAGCTCCTCGGCCGCCCGCTCGCCGCGATCGGCGTCCACCTCGGCGAGGACGACCCGGAAGCCGTCCTCGGCGGCCCGGCGGGCCATGGCCAGTCCCAGGCCACGGCCCGCCCCCGTCACGACGACCGTGCGCACGTGACCCGGGTCAGTCACGGGTGACGCCGTGCATCGGCGAGTACTCGGGGTACGACGGCACCTGCGGCTTCTGCGTGCCGATGACGACGCAGAACAGGGCGTCGGTGTCGCCCTCGTTCTTCAGCGAGCGGGTCACCCCGGCGGGCACCACGATCATGTCGCGGTAGCCGAGGGTGCGGTACTCGACCTCGTCCGGGCCGCGGTGCACGCCCACGCGCACCTCGCCCTCCAGGACGAAGAAGGCCTCCTCCACGTCGTGGTGGGTGTGGGCCGGGCCCTCGGCGCCGGGCGGCAGCAGCATGTTGGAGAACGTGAATCCGCCGGAGGGGATGATGCGGCTGTCGCTCTCGTGGTTGCCGGTGGCGCCGGAGCCGACGTAGCGGATCTGGCCGCGGCGGTACTGCTTGCCGGCCTTCTCCTGGAAGGAGAGCGTGTCGAAGTCGGCGACGCGCGATTCCCTGGAGGCGATCAGCGAGTCGGTGTACGTGGCGAGGTCGCCGCCGTTGTCGTACTCGGTGGTGGTCAGAGGCATGGTTTTCCGTCCTTGGCTAGGCGGTGACGATGTGCAGGTGGGACAGGACCCAGGCGTTGAACCGCTCGGGCTGTTCCTGGTTGGCCAGGTGACCGGCGTCCTTGACGATCACGTAGGCCGTCTTGTGCAGGCCGCCGGCGAGGACCTGGGAGGCCTCGACGCCGGTGACCGTGTCCCGGTCGCCGCAGACGACGAGCGTCGGCGCGGCGATGCCGGACAGTTCGGGGCGCAGGTCGGCGCCGGCCATGGAGGCGGCGGCGTACCCGTAGCCGGGCAGCCGCACGGAGGCGGCCATGGTGTCGACGACCCGCTCGACGAGTTCGGCGGGCGCGAGGTCCGACACGAGACGGGGGCCGCGCCGCTCGGCGAACGCGCGCGGTCCGTGCTCCTCCAGGTCGGTGACGCGGGCCCGCATGCCCGCGGCCTTCTCCGGGTCGGTGCCGGACCCGGCGCTGGAGTCGGCGACGATCAGCGAGTCCACGAGGTCCGGGTGCCGGGCGGCGAGCCGCAGCGCGATCACGCCGCCCCACGAGACACCGAGGACGTGCGCCGACGGGCCGTACGAGCGGATCAGGTCCGCCGCGGCGTCCGCGAAGCCGTCCAGGTCCAACGGGCCGTCCGGGTCGGCGGACTTGGCGTAGCCGGGCGCGTCCCAGGCGACGACCCGGGCGTACGGCGCGAGCCCTTCGAGCTGCGGGGCGAACGCGGCCGACGAGGAGCCGATGCCGTGCAGGCACACCAGCAGCGGTCCTTCGCCGCCCGCCTCTTCCACATGGACGGCCGTCACAGGATCTGCCCCGAGCGGCCGGCCAGCGCGGCCACCGAGCGCAGCACCGCGTACGGCACGACCTGGCTGGTCGCGGGGTTGCCCGGGTCCGGCCGGTGCGCGACCTCGAAGCGGTACGCGCCGTGCTCCCCGGACGCCTCGATGACGTGCCGGGTGCGCACGGCCCCCGGATCGGCGACGACCTCGACCCGCACAGCGTCCAGGTCGCCGACGGCGAGGGCGACCGAGGCGGCCACGTTCGTCGACTTGGGGAACTTCACCGGCACGTCCCGCGCCGTGCCCGACATGACCTCGACCGGGCCCGTTGCCGAGCGCATCCGGCCGAGCAGCTCCTCGTCCATCCAGGGCTGTTCCAGCGTGGACGGCAGCTTCGTCGTCGTCAGGCGGACGTCCTCGATCGGCCCCAGGGCCCGCACGGCCTGGAGCAGGTCGAGGCCGCCGACGGCGCCGCCGGTGAAGTACACCCGGCCGGGCCCGGCCGCGAGCAGCCGCTTCGTCAGCTCGTCGTCGGTCAGCGCCCCCGTCGAGGCCACGAGCAGGTCGGTGCCGTGGTTGAGGACGCGCTCGCCCCACTCCCGTACGACACCCTGGCCCGCCGCCTCCACGATCAGGTCGCAGCGCTCGACGGCCTCCTCGAAGGCGACCTGCGGGGCGGGCGCCGCCTCGCCGAGCGGCCGGTTGTCGACGACGCACGTCAACTCGGCGCCCTGGACGTCCCCTTGGGCGAGCGCCGTGCCGACGACGCGGCCGATGGCGCCCCAGCCGACGAGTCCGACCTTCAGCGTGCTCATTTCCGTACTCCTTCGAAGGCGGCCGGGGACTCCGGCGAACCGGCCATGTGACAGCGGATCTCCTTCGACGGCGGTCCCGCCGTCCCCCACAGGTCGGAGAGCTCCGGGATCCGCCGCCACACCTTGGCGATCCACCGGTCCTCGACGACCTGCGCGACCTCGGACGTGTACTCGCAGACGAGCCCGGTCGGGTCGGTGAAGTAGGAGAAGGTGTTGTTGCCGGGCCCGTGCCGCCCCGGGCCCCACTGCGGGACGATCCCGTGGTGACGGAGCCGGCCGAGCCCGCGCATGAAGTGGTCGACCGAACTCATCTCGTACGCCACGTGGTTGAGGGACACCCACTCGGCCTGATTGAACGCGATGCAGTGGTGGTCGGCGTTGCAGCGCAGGAACGCCATCTGGTGCTCGGACCAGTCGGAGACGCGCAGACCGAGCACGTCGCAGTAGAAGGCGACGGCCGCGTCGATGTCGGGGGTGTTGAGGACGGTGTGGGTGACACCGACCGGCACGGCCGCGTCCCGGCCGCGCGGGGCGACCGCCCACGTGTCGGCGGACAGCTCGATCAGCCGGCCCTCGTGGTCGTGGAAGCGCAGGCCGTAGCCGCCGCCGACCTGGTCGAGGGGGCCCGGCCCGGCGAGCGGGACGATGCCGCGGGCCTCCAGGCGGCGCGCCGCCTCGTCGATCTCGGCGGGGGTGGCGACCGCGAACACGAGACGGCCGAGCCCCGTGCGGTCGGAGCGGGTGAGCTGGAGGGCGTGGTGCTGCTCGCCGGTGCCGCGCAGCCAGCTGGCGCTGTGCTCGGCCTCGACGACCTCCAGGCCCCACGCCTCCTCGTAGAAGTCGGTGGCCTCGGCGAACGAGGGCGTCAGCAGCTCGACGGAGCGCAGCGCGCGCAGCCGTGCGATCGGGGGATGGGGCATGAGAACTCCGTTGCGGGGGTGGTCAGTTGGCCCAGGGGAGCGGGGCTTCGGACGTGCCCCAGTACAGGGACTTCTGGCGTTGGTAGGCGCGGATGGCGTCACGTCCCTTCTCCGTGCCGAGGCCGCTGTCCTTCATCCCGCTGAACGGGGTGGACGCGCTGAACTGCTTGTACGTGTTGATCCACACGGTGCCCGCGTCGATGCGGCGGGCCAGGTTCCAGGCGGCGCGGTGGTCGCGGGTCCAGATCCCGCAGGCCAGGCCGTACACGGAGTCGTTGGCCTGCTCGACCAGGTCGTCCTCGTCGTCGTAGGGGAGGACCACGAGGACCGGGCCGAAGATCTCCTCCTGGCAGGTGCGGGAGTCGTTCGCGAGGCCGGCGAGGACGGTCGGCAGGTAGTACGCCCCGTGCGCGTACTCCGGGCCCTCGGGCGCGGCGCCGCCGCACAGCACCTCGGCGCCCTCGGAGCGGGCGAGGTCGACGTAGGCGGCGACGGAGTCGCGGTGCCCCGCGTGCACGAGCGGGCCGACCTGCGTGTCGGGATCCGTGCCGGGCCCGACCCGCAACTTCCGCACCCGCGAGACGAGTTCGCCGACGAACGACTCGTACAGCGACGCGTGGACGAACAGGCGTGAACCGGCGATGCAGGACTGCCCGCTGGACGAGAAGATCCCGAACATCACGCCCGCCAGGGCCTGTTCGACGTCCGCGTCCGCCCGCACGATGGTCGGCGACTTGCCGCCCAGTTCGAGGGAGGCGGGGATCAGCTTCCCGGCGGCGATCGCGGCGATGGAGCGGCCGGTCTCCGTGCCGCCGGTGAACCCGATGCGGCCGACGAGCGGATGCTTGACGACGGCGTCGCCGACCACTCTGCCGCTGCCCGGCAGTACGGACAACAGGGCGGTGGGCAGGCCGAGTTCGGTGAGCGCTCGGGTGATGATCCGGCCCAGCGCGAGGGAGACGAGCGGGGTCCAGGCGGCGGGCTTGAGCAGTACCGCGTTCCCGGCGGCGAGGGCGGGCGCGATCTTCTGCGCGTCGCTCGCGACCGGCGAGTTCCACGGGTTGATGGCCCCGACCACGCCGATCGGCTCGTGCACGCTCATCGTCACGTACGGGCCGCGCGAGGGGGTGATCGCCTCCTCGGCGGTCTCCAGGGCGGCCGCCATGTACCGGAACGTGCCGGCCGCGCTGAGGGCGAGCGCCTTCGTCTCGGTGAGGGTCTTGCCGGTGTCGGCGGTCTGCGTCGCGGCGAGTTCGTCGGCGGCGCTCTCGGTCAACTCGGCTATGCGGTGCAGGAGTCGGGCCCGCTGGTGGGGGAGCAGGTCCCGCCAGGCCGGATCGGCGACGGCCTCCGCCGCTGCCCGCGCGGCCTCGTCGACCTCCTCCGCGGAGGCGGTGCCCACGGTCGCGATCACCTTCCCCGTGGCCGGGTCGACGGTGTCGAGCGGGGCGCCCGCTCCGCGCCGCCACTGACCCGCGACGAGGATCTCGGTGGGGAGTTGAGGCACGGCGGGACCTCCGGCGGGTTGGGGGTGGGGTTGCTCAGGCGCTAGAAATCTAAGCGCTTAAATGTTTCTCCGCAAGGGGTTCTGTTCGTTCCGGTGTTACTCCACCGTTGTTCGTATACCTAAGCGCCTAACCATTGACCGCTTAGGAGTTGGCTTCTACTGTCGCCGCATCCACCTTGCGGAAGGACCCCTCCCATGACGACTGTGGCCGGTCAACAGGCCCGCGGCTCGATCGCCGCCAGACTCGAACGGCTGCCGCACTCCCGCTGGCACGTCAAGGTGCGCTTCCTCATCGGCGCCGTGACGTTCTTCGAGGCCTTCGACCAGCTCCTCGCCGCCTCCGCGCTGCCCGTCCTCATCAAGGACTGGCACCTCAGCACGGGCCAGGCCACCTTCGCGGTCACCGCCGGATCCATCGGCATGCTGCTGGGCGCGCTGTTCGCCGGGTGGCTCGGGGACCGGATCGGCCGGGTGCGCACCGTGGCCCTGGGTGTCGCGGTCACGGGCGTGGCCAGCCTCGCCGTCGCCCTCGCGAACGGGATCGAGCTGTTCTCGCTCTTCCGGTTCGTCCAGGGCCTCGGCATCGGCGGCGTGGTCCCGGTCGCGGCCACGTACATCAACGAGATCTCCCGCTCGGACAAGCGCGGCCGCTTCGTGCTGCTCTACGAGATGATCTTCCCGGCGGGGCTCGCGGCCGCCAGCCTCGTCGCGGTCTGGGTCGTGCCCAACCTGGGCTGGCGCGCGATGTTCGTGCTCGGCGGGCTGCCCGTGCTGATCGCCCTGGCGCTGCCCAAGCACGTCGCCGAGTCGCCGCGCTGGCTGCTCTCGCAGGGGCGCACCGAGGAGGCCGAGCGGGTCATCGAGCGGATCGAGACCGAGGTCGAGCGGGCCGTCGGCGAACCGCTGCCGCAGCCGGGCCCCGCGCCCGTGCAGGAGACCGGGCGCGGCCGGCTCCGCGATCTGTTCGCCGGACGCTATCTGCGGCGCACCGCCATCCTGTCCGGGCTCTGGTTCGTGGCGTACTACGTCAACCACGGCATCTCGACGTGGCTGCCCTCGCTCTACACCAAGAACTTCGGCCTCGATCTGACGACGGCGCTGGTCTACACGCTGCTCAGCAACCTCACCGGCCTGGTCGGCACGTTCTGCGTCGCGCTCGTCATCGACCGGATCGGGCGGCGCCCGGCGCTGGTCGCCGCGCTCGGCGGCACGGCGCTCGCCCTCGGCATCCTGTCCCTGGTCGGGGTCACGTCGGGGATCCAGGTCGCGCTGTTCGCGTCCTGTACGACGTTCTTCGTCTACGCGATCAACGCGGGCCTCTACCTCTACTCGCCGGAGCTGTACCCGACGCGCAACCGGGCGACCGGCGCGGCCTTCGGCGGCCTGTGGAACCGGCTCGGCGTCATCCTCGGCCCGATCACGGTCGGCGCGATCCTCGGCGCGGGCGGCAGCCTCGGCCTCGTCTTCGCGCAGCTGGCGGCCGTGGCGGCGGTGGGCGCGGTGATCGCGCTGTTCGCGGTGGAGACGAAGGGGAAGACGCTGGAGGAGCTGAACTCGTAGCGATCGCGGTCTCGGTTGGGGGGGGTGTCGCGGCGCCGGGTCCTGAGGGGTCCGGCGCCGTCGGTGTGTCGGGGCGCCGCACGGGTGCCGCACTCGTACCGCGCTTCCGTAGCGCTACGAGGGCCGTCCCCGGTCCGTGAGCGACGCGCCCAGCGTCCCCAGCAGCGCCCGCAGCTCCCGCCGCTCCTGGGGCCGCAGCCCGTCCAGCACCTCCCGCTCACCGGCCCTGCGCTCCTCGGTGACCCGGTCGACCAGCTCCCGCCCCGCCTCGCTGAGCCGCAGGTGCACCACGCGCCGGTCCCGGTCGTCCCGCTCCCGCTCGACCAGCCCCGCCCGCTCCAGACGGTCCGCGTGCTGTGTGACCCCACCCGCGCGGACCGCTCCGGCCGCCGCCAGCTCGCCGACGGTGCGGCGGTGCGGGGCGGGGGCGCGGCGCAGCTCGGCGAGCAGCTGATACGCGGCGAGGCCGATGCCGTGCCGTTTGACGACACCGCCGATGACGGCGCGGTAGCGGTCGGCGCAGTCCGTGAGGGCGGCGAAGACCCGGGTGTCGGCGTCGGTGGCGGGGGAGTGCCCGGGGCGCGGCTCGGCGGGGTGCGCGGCCGCCCCGACCGCTGTCGCCAGCACGTCGGTGAGCAGTGGCTCCAGGTCGGCGGTCGGCACCGAACGGGCCGGCTCGTGCGCGAAGAGGTAGCGCTCCATGATGACGCCGAACAGGATGCTGCGGATCATGCCGATCCGGGCCCGGGAGTCGTCGGTGTCGCCGAGGACGCCCAACAGCGGCTCGGTCACGAGGCGTTCCAGCAGCTCGCTCAACTGCTCCGCGCTGGGCGGGTGGTTGAGCGCCGAGCGGATCAGCGCGGCGAGGGGATCCTCGGTGGAGAGCCGGTCCCAGCGGTCGAGGTAGGAGTGGGCGAGGGCGCCCGGCAGACCGGCCGGATCGTTGCCGGCCTCGTCGAGCAGCCGGGCCGTGACGCCGGTCCCCTCACCGACGACGGCGCGGAAGAGCCCGTCCTTGGACCCGAAGTAGGACATGACGAGGCCGGGGGTCACTCCGGCCTCGGTGGCGATGGCCCGGATGCCGGCTCCCTGGTAGCCGTGCGCCGCGAACAGCCGCCGGGCCGCTTCGAGCACGGCTCTGCGGTTCCCCTCGGGATCGTGCGAGCGTCCGCGCCGCCTGTCGTGCTGTCCCTCGTTCACGGCGCAACAGTAGTCGAGGGCGGCGGCGCCCCGATTTCTGCACAGTCGTTCAAAATGAAGTTCCCTCTGGGAACTGCTCGAAGTCGGTGTGCTGCCACCCCTTGCCAAGAAGGTAGTTCAGCATCAATCATTTCAGGCCTTAGGCATGCGCGCCCTGTGCGCACCCGCCCGCTCGCTACGAGAGGCCTGGTGGCAGACGGTTTGAAACCCACACCCTTCGACTACAGCGCCCCCCGCTCCGTCCCGGAGGCGCTCGCCCTGCTCGCCGACGA
This sequence comes from Streptomyces sp. BYX5S, assembly GCF_054724165.1. Lineage (NCBI taxonomy): Bacteria > Bacillati > Actinomycetota > Actinomycetes > Kitasatosporales > Streptomycetaceae > Streptomyces > Streptomyces sp. BYX5S. The sequence continues at coordinate 2,317,747 of NZ_CM138829.1, forward strand.
GGACCGTGATCCCAAGGTGGTCGCCGGTGGCCAGTCGCTGATCCCGATGCTGAGCATGCGGCTCGCCCGCTCCGGCCTCCTCGTCGACATCACCCGCATCCCCGGCCTCGACGCGCTCTCCGTCGACGCGACGGGAGCCCTGCGCATCGGCGCCGCCGTCCGGCAGGCCCGCGCCGCGGCCGATCCCCGGCTCCGCGAGGGCTGGCCGCTGCTCGCCGCCGCGATCCGCCACATCGGGCACCCGCAGATCCGTGCCCGCGGCACCGTGTGCGGCAGCCTCGTCCACCACGACCCGGCCGCCGAACTGCCCACGGCCGCGGTGGCGTTGGACGCCCGGTTCGTGATCGCGGGCCCGGCGGGGGAGCGCACGGTCCCGGCCGAGGACTTCTTCGTCGCCACCTTCCAGACGGCCGTGGAACCGGACGAACTCCTCACCGAGGTCGTCGTCCCGCCCCGCGACGGCGGCTGGGCCTTCGAGGAACTCGCCCGCAGGCACGGCGACTTCGCCACGGTCGGCGTCGCCGTCCTCCTCGAACGCGCGGGCGCCGCCGTGAGCGCGGCCCGCGTCGTCTTCTGCGGCGTCGGCCCCGCCCCCGTCCGCCTCCCCGCCGCCGAGGAGGCGCTGACCGGCACCGACGCGGGCCCGGCCGCCCTCGCCGCCGCGCGGGACGCCGCCCTCGCCCACCTCGACCCGTCCGACGACGTCCACGCCACGGCCGCGTACCGCCGAGAGGCCGCCGCCCACCTCCTCGTCCGCGCCTGCACGACCGCCTGGGAGCGCACCCGATGACCACGAAGCCGAGCCCCGCCACCGTACGGACGCCACCGCTCGCCGAGCCCTCCGGCTGGCACGAGATCCGCCTCACCGTCAACGGCGAACCCGTCACCGCCCAGGTCGAGTCCCGGCTGCTGCTCAGTGACTTCCTGCGCGACCGGCTCCGCCTCACCGGCACCCACGTCGGCTGCGAGCACGGCGTGTGCGGAGCCTGCACCGTCCTCGTCGACGGCACGCCCGTCCGCTCCTGCCTCACGCTCGCCGTCCAGTGCGAGGGCGCCGCACTGCGCACCGTCGAGGGTCTCGCCGGCCCGGACGCGCCGCTCACCCCGGTGCAGGAGGCGTTCCACACCTGCCACGGCATGCAGTGCGGCTTCTGCACACCCGGTTTCCTCATGACCGCCACCGCCCTGACCGAACAGGACGGACGGCCGGGCGACACCGAGGTCGCCGACGCCCTCAGCGGCCACCTGTGCCGCTGCACCGGCTACCGGGGCATCCGCCGCGCGCTCACCCGGGCCCTCGACGAGACGTACGGACCGGCCGCCGACGCCGGGCGAGGGGAGTGACCCGCATGACCGCCACCACCTGGATCGGCCGCCCCGTCCCGCGCGTCGAGGACGACCGCCTGCTGCGCGGCAACGGCCGCTACGTCGACGACATCGACCTGCCCGGCGCCGCCGAGGCCGCCGTCCTGCGCAGCCCGCACGCCCACGCCCGCATCGAGTCCGTCGACGTCACCGCCGCCCTCGAAGCCCCCGGCGTCCTCGCCGTCTGGACCGGCGCCGACGTCGCCCACCTCGCGCCGCTCCTGAACAAGGAGGAGCTGCGCACCCCGCCCCGCCTCGCCGAACTCCTCGACCCGCGCGTGGCCACGACCCCGATGCCGCTGCTCGCCACCGACAAGGTGCTGTACGTCGGCCAGCCCGTCGCCATCGTGTTCGCCGACAGCCGCTACCTCGCCGAGGACGCCCTCGAACTCGTCGACGTGCGCTACGCGCCGCTGCCCGTCCTCGTCGACCCCGACCGCGCCCTCGACGACGACGCCCCGCTGCTCCACGGCGACCTGCCGGACAACACGGCGGTCGCCGTCGCCACCCAAGTCGGGGACCCCGAAGCCGCGTTCGCCGCCGCGCACACCGTGATCAGCGAGGAGTTCCAGGCCCACCGCTACGTCGCCTCGCCCATCGAGACCCGCGCCGTCGCCGCCCGCACCGACCCCTACAGCGGCGAACTCACCGTCTGGTCCAACACCCAGACCCCGCACCGCGTCCGCGAGTCCCTCGCCACCACCCTCGGCCTCGACAGCGAGGCCGTCCGCGTCATCGCCACCGACGTCGGCGGCGGCTTCGGCCAGAAGGGCATCCTCTACGTCGAGGAGATGCTGATCCCGTACGCGGCAGCCGAGTTGGGCCGCCCCGTGGTGTGGCGCGAGGACCGCAACGAGAACCTCACCGCCGCCTCGCACGCCCGCGAGCAGCTGCACCGCATCGAGCTCGCCGCCGACGCCGACGGCACGATCCTCGCCGTCCGCGACCGCATCACCGTCAACTTCGGCGCGTACAACATGACCGGCCTGGTCGTCCCGTACAACTCCCTGTGCCACCTCCTCGGCCCGTACCGCATCCCGAACGTCGACATCGACGTCGTCGGCGTCCTCACCAACACCGCCTTCGCCACGCCGTACCGGGGCGCGGGACGCCCCGAGACGGTGTTCGCGATGGAGCGGGCGATGGACCGGCTCGCGGCGCAACTGGATCTCGACCCGGCCGAGTTGAGGGCGCGCAACCTGATCGGCCCGGACGACATGCCGTACACGACCGGCCTCGTCGACCGCTCCGGCAACCCCCAGTCGTACGACTCCGGGGACTTCCCCGAGCTGCTGCGGCGCGCCCGCGCCAAGGTCTCCGTGCCCACGGAGAAGCGCGACGGCAAGCACATCGGCGTCGGCTACGCCCTGTACATCGAGGCCACCGGCCTCGGCCCCTTCGAGACCGCCCGCATCGACATCGCGCCCAGCGGCCGCGTGAAGCTCGCCATCGGTACGCCCTCGCAGGGCCAAGGTCACCGCACCTCGATGGCGCAGATCGCCGCCGACGCGCTCGGCGTCCCGCTCGACGTCGTCGACGTGGTCGGCGGCGACACCTCCGCGACCCCCTTCGGCGTCGGCACCATCGCCAGCCGCGCCCTCGTCAACGCGGGCAACGCCACCCATCGCGCGGGCAAGCTGGTCCGCGAGAAGGCCCTCGCCCTCGCCGCCCGCCGCCTCGACGTGCCCGCCGCCGAACTCACCCTCACCGACGGCGTGTTCACCACCAAGGCCCCCGAAGGGCCCACCCTCACCCTCGCCGAACTCGCGGGCCGCGCCCCGCTCCCCGGCACCCCCGAACCCACCGACGGCCGGCACGGCACCGAACTCAGCGAGACCGTCCACTTCCGCCCGCCCGGCTTCGCCGTCGCCAGCGGAGCACACGCCGCGGTCGTCGAAGTCGACGAACACACGGGCGAGTTGCAGATCCTCCAGTACGTCGTCGTCCACGACGCGGGCGTCATCGTCAACCCGCTCATCGCCGAGGGCCAGGTCACCGGCGGCATCGCCCAGGGCATCGGCGGCGCCCTCTACGAGGAGATGATCTACGGCCCCGACGGGCAGCCCCGCACGGGCACCTACATGGACTACCTCGTCCCCACCTCCTCCGAGATCCCCGACCTCGACATGGACGAGATCCACTCGCCGAGCCCCATGAACGACCTCGGCGTGAAGGGCCTCGGCGAAGGCGGCGCCATCGCCCCGCAGGCCGTCCTCGCGAACGCCGTCGAGGACGCCCTGCGCCCCTTCGGCGTCGTCGTCCGCCGCGGCCCCCTCTCGCCCAGCCGCATCCGCGACCTGCTGCGCGACGCCCCCGCCCCCGCCCACTGACCCACGAACGGAAGACCTCGACAGCATGCGACTCGACCACACCTTCACCGTCCCGGCCGCGCCGGACGACGCCTGGAAGCTCTTCCACGACCTCCACCGGGTCGCTCCCTGCATGCCGGGCGCGGCCCTCGACACCCTCGACGGGGACACCTTCACCGGCCGCGTGAAGGTCAAGGTCGGCGCGGTGCAGATGAGTTACCGGGGCGAAGGCACCGTGACCCGCGACGAGGCCGCCCGCAGCATGCGGCTCGACCTCAGCGGGAGCGAGACCCGCGGCGCGGGCACCGCCTCCGCGACCGTCACCGCGGAACTCGTCGCCGACCCCGCGGGCACCCGCGTCCGCGTCCGCACCGACCTCGACATCACGGGCCGCCCCGCCCAGTTCGGGCGCGGCATCATGACCGAGGTCGGCGACCGCATCGTCGGCCAATTCGCCGACCGGCTGGCCGCGTTGATGACGGCCCCCGAAGCGACGCCCGCCGCCCCCGCGACGCCCGCGGAGCCGGAAGCCGTCGACCTGGGCGCCGCCGCGCTCCCCGTACTCCTCAAGAAGGCCGCCGTTCCGGCCGCCGCCGCCCTCGCGGCGGTGATACTGCTGACGGTCGTCCGAGATCGCTTCAGGGGTAGAATTTTCAGGGGCGTAACACTTCACGCCCGCCCATGAGGCATGCGATGTGAGGCGAGGGGACGGGATGGCCGAGCGCAAGGGGAAGCGGCAGGACGCCGTGACACAGATCGTGGCGGACTGGGCGCGCGAGCGGCCCGAACTCGACACCGGCCCCCTTGAGGTCCTGGCCCGTCTGCACCGCTCGTTCCTGCGCTACAACACCAAGCTCAACGCCTCGATCGAGCGGCACGGTCTGTCCGTCGCCGGCTTCGACGTGCTGACCGCGCTGCGCCGCGCCGGCAAGCCCTACCGGCTCACCGCCGGGCAGCTCGCCGACTCGGGCCTCGTCTCGTCGGCCGGTGTCACGCTGCGCATGGACCGCCTGGAGAAGGACGGCCTGATCGTCCGCGAACGCGACGCCGAGGACCGCCGCGTCGTCTACTCCCGCCTCACCGACGAGGGCCTCGCCAAGGTCGACGAGGTCTTCGCCGACCACCTCGCCAACGAGGAACGCATGCTCGCCGGCATCTCCCCGGCCGAACGCCGCCAACTGGCCCGCCTCCTGGGCAAGTTGGAACACTCCATCCTGGAGTCGGACGACCCTTCAAGCCTCGCCGGCGATTGAGGCGCGGGGTCCGGGGCAGAGCCCCGAGACCGCAACCCCGGCACAGGTGACAACGAAAGGGGCGGCTCCCCCGTGGGAGCCGCCCCTCTCTGTCCGCAGGACTACTTCTTGTCGAGCAGATCCTGCACCTTGGACCGCACCTCATCCGTGTCCAGACCGCGAATCGTCAACGTCGTCCGCCGCCGCAACACGTCGTCCTGCGTCTCCGCCCACTCGTGGTCCCGCGCGTACACGACCTGCGCCCAGATCTCCGGCGCATCGGGGTGCACCCGCTCGCCGAGCTCCGGGTTCTCGTTCGCGAGCCGCGCGATGTCGAAGGACAGCGACCCGTAATGCGTCGCCAGGTGCTTCGCCGTGTCCGCACCCATCCGCGGCCCCGGCGCCGGGCTGTCCACGAGCAGCCGGTGCGCGACGGCCCGCGGATTGGCGATGCCCGGCAGCGGCAGCTTGCTCGGCAGCGAGCTGATCGGCTCGTAGTCGTCACCCAGCGGGTGCCCCGGCAGCGACTCCAGCTTCTTCATCACCGTACGGCCGATGTGCCGGAACGTCGTCCACTTGCCGCCCGACACCGACAGCATGCCGCCGCGGCCCTCGGTGACGACCGTCTCCCGCTTCGCCTTCGACGTGTCACCGGGACCACCCGGCAGCACCCGCAGACCGGCGAACGAGTACGTCATCAGCTCCCGCTTGAGCTGCTGGTCCCGTACCGAGAACGCCGCCTCGTCGAGGATCTGGTCGATGTCCTTCTCGGTGACCGAGACATCGGCCGGGTCGCCCTCGTACTCCTCGTCGGTCGTGCCGAGCAGCAGCATGTCCTCCCAGGGGAGGGCGAAGGTGATGCGGTACTTGTCGATCGGGGTCGCGAGCGCGGCCTTCCACGGCGAGGTCCGCTTCATGACCAGGTGCGCGCCCTTGGACAGGCGGATGGACGGCGCCGAGTTCGGGTCCTCCATCTTGCGCAGGTGGTCGACCCACGGGCCGGTCGCGTTCAGCACGAGGCGGGCGTTGACGCCGAACTCGTCACCGCTCGTCCGGTCCTTCAACTCCGCGCCGGTGACCCGGCCGTTGGTGAACCGAAGTCCCGTGACCTCGGAGTGGTTGAGAACGACGGCGCCCGCGTCGACGGCCGCGCGCACGGTCATCAGCGCCATCCGCGCGTCGTTCATCTGGTCGTCGCCGTACACGGCGACGGCCTTGAGGCCCTCGGTCCGCAGCTCCGGCACGTCCTGCTGCGCCTTCGCGGGGGACAGCAGGTGCCCGACGCCGTCGCCGAACGCGGACAGCGCCGAGTACGCGAAGACACCCGCGCCCAGCTTGGCCGCGCCGTGCGGGCCGCCCTTGTAGACGGGCAGGTAGAAGGTGAGGGGGTTGGCGAGGTGCGGGGCCACGTTGCGGGACACCGCGCGCCGCTCGAAGTGGTTCTCCGCGACCAGCTTCACCGCACCGGTCTGGAGGTAGCGCAGGCCTCCGTGGAGCAGCTTCGAGGACGCGGAGGACGTGGCGCCGGCGAAGTCGCCGGCGTCGACCAGGGCCACCCTGAGACCGGACTGCGCCGCATGCCAGGCAGTGGAGATGCCCAGGATGCCGCCGCCGATGACCAGGAGGTCGTACGTCGCCTTGGAAAGCTGCTCGCGGGTCTCGGCGCGGCTCGGGTTGGAGCCGGCGACCGGGTGCGTTCCGAGGGCAGGCACGGTCTTCAGGGTGGACTGGGTACTCATGGTGGGGTGTTACTCCTCGACAGAGCTGTCTTCGAGCCAGCTCATGGACCGCTGCACGGCCTTGAGCCAGTTCTTGTACTCACGGTCGCGGGTGGCCGCGTCCATGCGGGGGGTCCACTCGGCGGCCCGGCGCCAGTTGGCGCGCAGTTCGTCGGTGTTGGACCAGAAGCCGACGGCGAGACCGGCGGCGTAGGCGGCGCCGAGGCAGGTCGTCTCGGCGACCATCGGACGCACCACGGGCGCGTCCAGGAAGTCCGAGAGGGTCTGCATCAGCAGGTTGTTGGAGGTCATGCCGCCGTCGACCTTCAGCGCGGTCAGCTCGACGCCGGAGTCCTTCGTCATGGCGTCCGTGATCTCGCGGGTCTGCCAGGCGGTGGCTTCCAGCACGGCGCGCGCGAGGTGCGCCTTGGTGACGTAGCGGGTGAGGCCCGCGATGACACCGCGCGCGTCGGAGCGCCAGTACGGGGCGAACAGGCCGGAGAAGGCGGGCACGAAGTACGCGCCGCCGTTGTCCTCGACCGAGGACGCCAGCGTCTCGATCTCGGCGGCCGACTTGATCAGGCCCATCTGGTCGCGCATCCACTGCACCAGAGAGCCCGTGACGGCGATCGAGCCCTCGAGCGCGTAGACCGGCTTCTGGTCACCGATCTGGTAGCCGACCGTGGTCAGCAGGCCCGAGTACGAGTTGATGGCCTTGTCGGCGGTGTTCATCAGCATGAACGTGCCGGTGCCGTACGTGGACTTGGCCTCGCCCTCGGCGAAACAGGTCTGGCCGAACAGGGCCGCCTGCTGGTCACCGAGTGCCGAGGCGACCGGGATGCCGCCGAGCAGGTCGCCGAGCTTGCCGCCGGTGACCTCGCCGTAGACCTCGGCGGAGGAGTGGATCTCCGGCAGCATCTCCATCGGGACGCCGATGGAGTGGCAGATGCGCTCGTCCCACTTCATCTCGTGCAGGTTCATCAGGAGCGTGCGGGAGGCGTTGGTGACGTCGGTGTAGTGCTTGCCGCCGTTGACACCGCCCGTCAGGTTCCAGATGACCCAGGTGTCCATCGTGCCGAACAGGATGTCGCCGCGCTCGGCGCGCTCGCGCAGGCCCTCGACGTTGTCGAGCAGCCAGCGGGCCTTCGGACCGGCGAAGTACGACGCGAGTGGCAGGCCCGTCTCGCGGCGGAAGCGGTCCTGGCCGACGTTGCGGCCGAGCTCCTTGCACAGGGCGTCGGTGCGGGTGTCCTGCCAGACGATGGCGTTGTGGACGGGCTCACCGGTGTTCTTGTCCCAGAGCAGCGTCGTCTCGCGCTGGTTGGTGATGCCGATGGCCTTGATGTCGTCGCGGGTGATGCCGGCCTTGGTGACGGCTCCGGCGACGACCTCCTGGACGTTGGCCCAGATCTCGTTCGCGTCGTGCTCGACCCAGCCCGGCTTCGGGAAGATCTGCTCGTGCTCCTTCTGGTCGACGGAGACGATCCGGCCGTCCTTGTCGAACACGATGCAGCGGCTGGACGTGGTGCCCTGGTCGATCGCCGCGATGAAGGGGCCGGTGGTGTGTGCGTCGGTCACGGGGTGTGCTCCTCGTCGTTACGGAAGGGGTCGGTCTCGGTGGCGTCGCTCAGAACAGCTTGTAGAGGAAGCCGGCGAGGGCACCGCCGATGAGCGGGCCGACCACCGGGATCCAGGCGTACGACCAGTCCGAGCCGCCCTTGTTGGGCAACGGGAGCAGCGCGTGGACGATGCGCGGGCCGAGGTCACGGACCGGGTTGATGGCGTAGCCCGTGGGGCCGCCGAGGGAGAGACCGATGCTGACGACGACGAACGCGGTGATGAGGGCGCCGAGGACGCCGAGGCCGTTGCCGTCCGCGTTCAGGCCCTGCGTGAGGATGGCCAGGACCAGCACGATCGTGGCGATGATCTCCGTGAGGAGGTTCTGCCAGGGGATCCGGATCTCCGGACCGGTGGAGAAGATGCCGAGCACGGGGCCCGCCTCGGGCGCGGCCTTCGGGTCGACGAGACCCTCGTCGCCGTCGGGGCCGTTGTGCGCGGCGAGCACCTCGGGGTCGGTGAGGTGGGCCTGGAACTGCCCGTAGTACGCGAGCCAGACGAGAGCCGCGCCGATCATGGCGCCGAAGAGCTGCGAGACCAGGTAGAGCGGTACGTCGCTCCATTTGGTGCCGCCCTCGATGGCGAGGCCGACGGTGACCGCGGGGTTCAGGTGGGCGCCGGAGACGGCCCCCGTCATGTAGGCGGCGGTCATGACCGCGAAGCCCCAGCCGAACGCGATGGCGACCCATCCGGCGTTGAACGCCTTCGAGCGCTTGAAGGTGACGGCGGCGCACACGCCACCGCCCAACAGAACCAATATGGCGGTACCGATGGTCTCGCCGAGGAAGATGTCGTGGCTGGACACCCGCGACTCCTTTGTCCTTCGTCCAGGGGATAACCCGAGTAACGAACCTCCCGGGTCCCTCTCCGGTGGTCCGAGACCCTCAGGCGAGGGTCGGGTCCGGTCTGGCCTGCTGACACTCTAACGCGTATTGCCGGTAGGTGTTCGACAATGCCGACCGATGGACGCGAGTCTCGCTCTGCGGTTCCCGGCTCGTCAAGGGATCTCTTGTCGAATGCGCGATCGTTATTGATCGCTTGCGGTGGTCGGCCTGCCCAGGTGGGGCGCAGACCGTGGGGCGTTCAACGATGGTCACTCGGATCGGTGCACCCTGCACCTCGAGGCCTCGCGGCCGCGCTTCAGAAGCGGCTGGCGCCCAGGTCGCGGGAGACGGCACGGGCGCAGTCGCGCACCGCCGCGATCAGCTCGGGCCGCAGGCCCACCGGCGTCCCGTCCTCGGCGTCCCGGCACACGCGCTCCACGGCGCCGGTGATGCCGACGGCGCCCACCGGCATCCGGTGCCGGTCGTGGATCGGCGCCGCGACGGAGGCGACGCCCTCCCAGGTCTCCTCGACGTCGGCGGCGTACCCGCGCGCGCGGGTGAGGTCGAACATCGCCTCCAGGTCGCCGGTGTCGCACACCGTCCGCGCCGTGAAGTCCTTGCGCTCGGCCTCCAGTACCTCGCTGTGCGCCACGGGGTCGTACGCGGACAGCACCTTGCCCAGGGCCGTGGAGTGCAGCGGCTGCATCGCGCCGACCTCCAGGACCTGCCGGCTGTCGTCGGGCCGGAAGACGTGGTGCACGATCAGCACGCCGCCCTGGTGCAGCACGCCCAGGTAGACCGCCTCGCCGCTGGAACGGGCCAGGTCGTCCGTCCACACCAGCGCGCGGGCCCGCAGCTCGTGCACGTCCAGGTAGCTGTTGCCCAGACGCAGCAGCTCGGCGCCCAGCTGGTAGCGGCCCGAGGCGGAGTCCTGCTCCACGAAGCCCTCGGCCTGCAAGGTGCGCAGGATGCCGTGCGCCGTGCCCTTGGCGAGGCCGAGAGCGGCGGCGATGTCCGAGAGGCCAAGGCGTCGCTCGCCGCCCGCCAGCAACCGGAGCATGGCCGCGGCCCGTTCGAGCGACTGGATGTTGCGTGCCATCGCGGTCCCTTCCTCCCTCGGTTCTTCTCGCTGACTGGCTCACCGGCTGGGGTCACCGTGCGACGTTCGGCAATGCTGAACAGTATCGGTCGTTGCCGACCTCCTGCGAGCGCGGCGTGCGCCATTATTTCCTTCGCACACTTTCGGCCACGACACGCGCGCGGCGTTCCGGCCCGTGGACGTCCTCACGACGGGACCATCGTCCCCGTTACCCTGACCGGGTGCGCCTCCGGCAAGAGGAGCCGCAAAGCCGACAGCCGTCGCACCCAGGGAGCTCTTTCATGGCCTCGTTGCCTACGCCCGCAACCGATTCCCGCGCCCGCGTGGACGCCCTCCGAGAAGCCCTCGCCACCCGCGTCGTGGTGGCCGACGGGGCGATGGGCACCATGCTCCAGGCGCAGGACCCCACCCTTGAGGACTTCGAGAACCTCGAGGGCTGCAACGAGATCCTCAACCTCACCCGGCCCGACATCGTGCGCTCCGTGCACGAGGAGTACTACGCCGTGGGCGTGGACTGCGTCGAGACGAACACGTTCGGCGCGAACCACACGGCCGCCAGCGAGTACGACATCGCCCACCGGATCCACGAACTGTCCGAATCGGGTGCCCGCATCGCCCGCGAGGTCGCCGACGAGTTCGCCGCCAAGGACGGCCGCACCCGCTGGGTCCTCGGCTCGATCGGACCCGGCACCAAGCTGCCCTCCCTCGGCCACATCGACTACGCCACGATCCGCGACGGCTACCAGCAGAACGCCGAAGGGCTGCTCGCGGGCGGCGCCGACGCACTGATCGTCGAGACCACGCAGGACCTCCTCCAGACGAAGTCCAGCCTCATCGGCGCCCGCCGCGCCATGGACGCCCTCGGTGTCTCGGTTCCGCTGGTGTGTTCGCTGGCCTTCGAGACCACCGGCGTCATGCTGCTGGGCTCCGAGATCGGCGCCGCGCTCACCGCCCTCGAACCGCTCGGCATCGACCTCATCGGTCTCAACTGCTCCACGGGCCCGGCCGAGATGAGCGAGCACCTGCGCTACCTCGCCCGCCACTCGCAGACGCCGCTGATGTGCATGCCCAACGCCGGCCTGCCCGTCCTCACCAGCGACGGCGCGCACTTCCCGCTCACGCCGCCGGAGATGGCCGACGCCCACGAGACGTTCGTCCGCGACTTCGGCCTCCAGCTCATCGGCGGCTGCTGCGGCTCCACGCCCGAGCACCTGCGCCAGGTCGTCGAGCGCGTCCGCGGCACCGAGCCCACGCCCCGCACCCCGCAGCCCGAGCCGGGCGCCGCGTCGCTGTACCAGACGGTGCCGTTCCGCCAGGACACCGCGTACATGGCGATCGGTGAGCGCACGAATGCCAACGGGTCGAAGAAGTTCCGCGAGGCCATGCTGGAGGCGCGCTGGGACGACTGCGTGGAGATGGCGCGCGACCAGATCCGCGAGGGCGCGCACATGCTGGACCTGTGCGTGGACTACGTGGGCCGGGACGGCGTCGCCGACATGCAGGAGCTGGCGGGGCGTTTCGCCACCGCCTCGACGCTGCCGATCGTGCTGGACTCGACCGAGGTCGATGTCATCCAGGCCGGGTTGGAGAAGCTGGGCGGGCGTGCGGTCATCAACTCGGTCAACTACGAGGACGGCGACGGCCCGGAGTCCCGGTTCGCGAAGGTGACGCGGCTGGCGCAGGAGCACGGCGCCGCGCTGATCGCGCTGACCATCGACGAGGAGGGCCAGGCCCGCACCCCGGAGCACAAGGTCGCCATCGCCGAGCGGCTGATCGAGGACCTGACGGGGAACTGGGGGATCCGGGAGTCGGACATCCTCATCGACTGCCTGACGTTCACGATCTGCACGGGCCAGGAGGAGTCCCGCAAGGACGGTATCGCGACGATTGAGGCGATCGGGGAGCTGAAGCGGCGCCACCCGGATGTGCAGACGACGCTGGGCCTGTCGAACATCTCGTTCGGCCTCAACCCGGCCGCCCGCATCGTGCTGAACTCGGTCTTCCTGGACGAGTGCGTGAAGGCAGGACTGGACTCGGCGATCGTGCACGCCTCGAAGATCCTGCCGATCGCCCGGTTCGACGAGGAGCAGGTCACCACCGCCCTGGACCTGATCTACGACCGGCGCGCCGAGGGCTACGACCCGCTGCAGAAGCTGATGGCCCTGTTCGAGGGCGCCACCGCGAAGTCCCTCAAGGCGGGCAAGGCCGAGGAGTTGGCGGCGCTGCCGCTGGAGGAGCGTCTTCAGCGGCGCATCATCGACGGCGAGAAGAACGGTCTCGAACAGGATCTCGACGACGCGCTGGCGGACCGGCCCGCGCTGGACATCGTCAACGACACCCTCCTGGAGGGCATGAAGGTCGTCGGTGAGCTGTTCGGTTCCGGCCAGATGCAGCTGCCGTTCGTCCTCCAGTCCGCCGAGGTGATGAAGAACGCGGTGGCCTACCTGGAGCCGCACATGGAGAAGTCCGACTCCGAGGGCAAGGGCACCATCGTGCTGGCCACGGTGCGCGGCGATGTCCACGACATCGGCAAGAACCTCGTCGACATCATCCTGTCGAACAACGGCTACAACGTGGTCAATCTGGGCATCAAGCAGCCGGTCTCGGCGATCCTGGACGCCGCTGCCGAGCACCGCGCGGACGTGATCGGCATGTCGGGGCTGCTGGTGAAGTCCACGGTGATCATGAAGGAGAACCTGGAGGAGCTCAACCAGCGCAAGATGGCCGCCGACTTCCCCGTCATCCTCGGCGGCGCCGCCCTCACCCGCGCCTACGTCGAGCAGGACCTGCACGAGATCTACGAGGGCGAAGTCCGCTACGCCCGGGACGCGTTCGAGGGCCTGCGCCTGATGGACGCCCTGATCGCGGTCAAGCGCGGCGTTCCCGGCGCCACCCTCCCGGAACTGAAGCAGCGCCGGGTCCCGAAGCGCGACGTCGTGGTCGAGGAGACGCCCGACGAGGGCCCCGTGCGCTCCGACGTCGCCATCGACAACCCCGTGCCCGAGCCGCCGTTCTGGGGCACCCGCGTCATCAAGGGCATCCAGCTCAAGGAGTACGCGTCCTGGCTCGACGAGGGCGCCCTCTTCAAGGGCCAGTGGGGCCTGCGCCAGGCCCGCACCGGCGACGGGCCCTCGTACGAGGAGCTGGTGGAGTCCGAGGGCCGTCCGCGGCTGCGCGGCTGGCTCGACAAGCTGCACACCGACAACATGCTCGAAGCGGCCGTCGTGCACGGCTACTTCCCGTGCGTGTCCAAGGGCGACGACCTGATCATCCTGGACGACGCGGGCAACGAGCGGACCCGGTTCACGTTCCCGCGCCAGCGCCGCGGCCGCCGCCTGTGCCTCGCGGACTTCTTCCGGCCCGAGGAGTCCGGCGAGACCGACGTGGTCGGCCTCCAGGTCGTCACCGTCGGCTCGCGGATCGGCGAGGAGACGGCGAAGCTGTTCGCGTCCGACTCCTACCGCGACTACCTCGAACTGCACGGACTGTCCGTGCAGTTGGCCGAGGCGCTCGCCGAGTACTGGCACGCCCGCGTCCGCTCCGAGCTGGGCTTCTCCGGCGAGGACCCGGCGGAGATGGAGGACATGTTCGCCCTGAAGTACCGGGGCGCCCGCTTCTCCCTCGGCTACGGCGCCTGCCCGAACCTGGAGGACCGCGCGAAGATCGCCGACCTCCTGGAGCCGGAGCGGATCGGCGTCCAGCTCAGCGAGGAGTTCCAGCTCCACCCCGAGCAGTCCACCGACGCCATCGTCATCCACCACCCCGAGGCGAAGTACTTCAACGCTCGGTAATGCGGTAGTTCCTCCGAGTCGTACACTTGTCGGTCCAGCGCAGGCCGGTTGCCCTTGAGCTCGAAAGGGGGCAACCGGCCTCTTCGTCCCTCATGGAGGTGTACGGATGACCAGTACGGTCCCCGCACTCGGCACCCGAACGGCCGACGGTTCCACGCTCCAGGCCGTGCTCCTGGACATGGACGGCACACTCGTCGACACCGAGGGCTTCTGGTGGGACGCCGAGAAGGCCGTCTTCGCCGAACTCGGCCACACCCTCGACGAGGCCTGGCGCCACATCGTCGTCGGCGGGCCCATGACCCGCAGCGCCGGCTTCCTCATCGAGGCCACCGGCGCCGACATCACGCTGCCCGAGCTGACCGTGCTGCTCAACGACGGCTTCGAGAAGCGCATCAGCCGGTCGCTGCCGCTGATGCCCGGTGCCGCGAGACTCCTCGCCGAACTCGCCGCGCACGGCGTGCCCGCGGCCCTCGTCTCCGCCTCCCACCGCCGCATCATCGACCGCGTCCTCGACTCGATCGGCACGCACCACTTCCGGCTCACCGTCGCCGGCGACGAGGTGTCCCGCACCAAGCCGCACCCCGACCCGTACCTCCTCGCCGCCGCCGGCCTCGGCGCCGAACCCGCCCGCTGCGCCGTCATCGAGGACACCGCCACCGGCGTCACCTCGGCGGAGGCGGCGGGCTGCCACGTCGTCGCCGTGCCCTCCGTCGCCCCCATCGAGCCCGCGCCGCGCCGCACCGTCGTCCACTCCCTGGAACACGTCAACGTGCCTTTCCTCCAAGGGCTCATGACGTCCTGAAGCCTGCGGGGGTGGCTGAATCGGTGCGCCCGCCCACACGGTTGACGCTGTGACCTTTCCCACGTTCCCGAGGGTCGACAGGCCGTCGGGCGCATGCTCGGTGACCGCTTTCCGTGCGTCGTGCAGTGACCTTGTGTCCCGATTGGCCACCCCCTGAGAGGAACCTTCCTCCTGAGGTGTTTTCGGTGCGTCCACGCCTGATTCCACAGCGTGATGGGCGGCCCTCTCCCGCGCCCGCGAACCCCGGCGGCACGCGCATTAATCTCGTCGCGAGAACATCGCCGTACCCCTCCCGCCGCCCACGCGTCCCACCCCTCACGCCGGGCCGACGGGTTCAACAGCTCTGGAGAACTTCGAGCATGAACCGCAAGACTTTGGTGCTGCCGGCCGTGATCGGCCTGCTGGCCCCCGTGCTCGCCGCGTGCGGCGGGTCCGACAGCGGAGGCGCGGGCGGCGACGCGATCAAGGTGGGCACCACGGACCGGTTCATCGCCTCCGGCAAGGTGCCCGCGCCGTTCGACCCCGCGTACGCCTACGACACCGGCTCCTGGAACGTGCTGCGCCAGACCGTGCAGACGCTCATGGCGATGCCGCGCAACGGCAGCGGCGACCCCGTGCCCGAGGCCGCCCAGAGCTGCATATTCTCCGACAGCGGCAGCGAGCGCTACGCGTGCAAGCTCCGCAAGGACCTCAAGTTCGCCGACGGTACGCCGATCACCGCCGCCGATGTGAAGTACTCCATCGACCGGGTCCGCACCATCAAGAGCGACAGCGGCTCCTACGGCCTGCTCTCCTCGATCGACACGATCGAGACCCAGGGCGACCGCGACGTGATCTTCCACCTCAAGTCCCCGGACGCCACGTTCCCGTACAAGCTGGCCACGCCCACCGCCGGCATCGTCGACCCCGACGACTACGCGAAGAACAAGCTGCGCACCGGCTTCAAGGTGAACAGCTCCGGCCCGTACACGCTCAAGGCCCAGGTCAAGAACGACGCCGTCGTCAAGACCGTCTTCACCAAGAACCCCCACTACAAGGGGCAGTTGAAGCCGAAGAACGACAAGGTCGAGCTGGTCTCGTACACGAGCGCCGACTCCATGGGCCAGGCCCTGGAGAAGGGCGACATCGACATGATGACCCGCACCATGTCGCCCGAGCAGATCAGGAAGTACTCGGCGAACCCGCCGAAGAACGTGAACCTCGTCGAGATGCCGGGCATGGAGATCCGCTACCTCGGCTTCGACACCAAGGCGCCCACCGTCAAGGACAAGGCCGTCCGGCAGGCCATGGCGCAGCTCGTCGACCGCGGCGAGATAGCCGGCGACGTGTACGGCACCAGCGCCGAGCCGCTGTACTCGCTCGTGCCCAGCGGCATCACCGGCCACCAGAACTCGTTCTTCAACAAGTACGGCGACCCCAGCAAGGCCAAGGCCGCGTCGATCCTCCAGCAGGCCAACATCTCCACGCCGGTCAAGCTCACCCTGCACTACACGAGCGACCACTACGGACCGGCCACGAAGAAGGAGTTCGAGCTCCTCCAGAAGCAGCTCAACTCCAGCGGCCTCTTCGACGTCGACATCAAGGGCGACGTCTGGGACAGCTACCGCGACGCCCAGCTCAAGGGCCAGTACGACGTCTACGGCATGGGCTGGTTCCCCGACTTCCCGGACGCCGACAACTTCCTCGCGCCGTTCCTCGACAAGGACAACTTCCTGGCGTCCCCGTACGCCAACGCGAGCATCCGCGGCAGCCTGCTCCCGGCCGAGCGCCGCGAGGCCGACCGGCTCACCGCCTCCAAGAGCATCCAGCAGATCCAGAACATCGTCGCCGACGACGTGCCCGTCCTCCCGCTGTGGCAGGGCAAGCAGTACGTGGCCTCGCGCGACGACATCACCGGGGTGGAATGGGCGCTGTCCGCCTCCTCGATCCTTCAGCTGTGGGAGCTGGGCCGCGGCGTCAGCGGCTGAGTCCACCGGGGGCCGGCCCCGTCGGGCCCGGCCCCCACCCCCTTCTGCTCGACCGAAGACAAGGCACGTACGTGAGAAAGCCCAACCAGTGGCTGGTCATGCCCCTCGGCGCGGGACTCGCCGCGGCACTCCTGACCGGCTGCGGCTCCGAGGAGAGCACCTCGGCGGCGGACGGCGACGCCGTGGTCATGGGAATGTCCGACGACATCCAGGCCACCGACCCGGCCTCCGGCTACGACCCCGGCTCGTGGCTGCTGTTCAACAACGTCTTCCAGTCGCTGCTCAGCTTCCCCAACGGAGGCACCGAGCCGCAGCCCGAAGCCGCCAAGGAGTGCCACTTCAGCGACAGCGCCACCAAGGTCTACACCTGCACGCTGCGCTCCGGCCTGAAGTTCAGCAACGGCAACGCGCTCACGTCGAAGGACGTCAAGTTCTCCTTCGACCGCATGATGAAGATCAATGACGACGCGGGCCCCGCGATCATGTTCCCGATGCTGGACAAGGTCGAGACCCCCGACGCCAAGACCGTCACCTTCCGGCTCAAGTCCGCCGACGCGACCTTCCCCAGCAAGATCGCCTCGGGCGCCGGATCGATCGTCGACCACACCGAGTACCCCGCCGACAAGCTCCGCACGGACGGCAAGGCCATCGGCTCGGGCCCGTACAAGCTGGACTCCTTCGGCAAGAAGCAGGCCGACTTCTCGGTCAACACCTCGTACCAGGGCACCGCCAAGGTCAAGAACTCCGGCGTCTCCATGAAGTTCTTCCACGGCGACCAGGCGGGCCTGAAGAAGGCGCTGGTCGGCGGGAACGTCGACCTCGCCTACCGCGGTCTCGCCGCCAAGGACGTCGCCGACATCCAGCAGTCCGGCTCCTCGGACCTGGACGTCGTCGAGGGCACCAGCGCCGAGGTCCAGCACCTCGTCTTCAACATGGACGACCCGGTCGTCGGCAAGCTCGCCGTCCGCAGGGCGATGGCGTACCTCGTCGATCGCGACGCCCTCATCGACGACGTGTACGACCAGACCGCCACGTCGCTGTACTCGATCATCCCGGCGGGCATCAGCGGCCACAACACCGCCTTCTTCGACACGTACGGGTCCCGCCCCTCGAAGGCGAAGGCGGCGGCCGCGCTGCGCGCCGACGGCATCAGCACCCCGGTCAAGCTCACGCTGTGGTCCACGCCCGCGCGCTACGGGCCCGCCACGGACGCCGAGCTGAAGACCATCGCCAAGCAGCTCAACGCCAGCGGCCTGTTCGACGCCGACGTCAAGTCCGTCGAGTTCGCGCAGTACGAGCGGGACATCAAGTCCGGCAAGTACGGCGTCTACGTCAAGGGCTGGGTGCCCGACTACCCGGACCCCGACAACTTCACCCAGCCGTTCTTCGGCGAGGGCAACGTCCTCGACAACCGGTACGAGAACAGCACCATCAGCGGCAAGATCATCCCGGAGACCGGCGCCCAGAGCGACCGCTCCGCGGCGACGCCGCGCTACGAACAGCTGCAGAACATCGTCGCCGACCAGCTGCCGATCCTGCCGATCTGGCAGGCCAAGCAGTACGCCGTCGCCAACGCCGACGTGTACGGCCTGGAGAACTGCCTCGACGCCTCCACCGTGTTCCGCTTCTGGGAGATCAGCAAGGGCTGAGTGACGGACAGGCGGCTGTCACTGCGCGCCGGGGCGGACCAGTCCGCTCTCGTACGCGTACACGGCCGCCTGCACCCGGTCGCGCAGGCCCAGCTTCGTCAGCACATGGCCGACATGCGTCTTCACGGTCGTCTCGCTGACGAAGAGGTCGGCGGCGATCTCGGCGTTCGACAGGCCGCGCGCGACCAGCTTCAGCACCTCGACCTCCCGCTCCGTGAGCGTGCCCAGCGTGTCCGGGACGGGCTCCTCGCCCGACGGCAGATGGTCCGCGTACTTGTCGAGCAGCCGGCGCGTGATGCTGGGCGCCAGCATCGCCTCGCCCGCCGCGACCACCCGGATCGCCTGCACCAGCTCGCCCGCGGGCGCG
Source organism: Streptomyces sp. BYX5S (assembly GCF_054724165.1). Taxonomy (NCBI): domain Bacteria; kingdom Bacillati; phylum Actinomycetota; class Actinomycetes; order Kitasatosporales; family Streptomycetaceae; genus Streptomyces; species Streptomyces sp. BYX5S. The sequence continues at coordinate 2,336,487 of NZ_CM138829.1, forward strand.
TCCTTCAGCAGGAAGCCGCTGGCCCCTGCCTTCAACGCCTCCACCACGTACTCGTCCAGGTCGAACGTGGTCAGCACCAGGACCTTCGCCGGGCCGTCCTTGCCGGGACCGGTGATCTGCCGGGTCGCCTCCACGCCGTCCATCCGCGGCATGCGGATGTCCATCAGGACCACGTCGGGTTGCAGGGCGCGCACCTGGTCCAGCGCCTGCAGGCCGTCCCCGGCCTCGCCGACGACCGCGATGTCCTGCTCGGCCTCGAGGATCATGCGGAAGCCCGTACGCAGCAGCGGCTGGTCGTCGACCAGTAGGACGCGGATGGCCACGAAACTCTCCTTCGATAGACCGGGCGCCCCATTCTGCCCTGCCCGACGCCACCACCCCGTGCCCGCCCCTTCCAGCCGGCTATCAAGCCCCGTCCGCCGAACTATCAAGCCCCTCCGGCGATTGAGGAGCGGGGTTCAGGGGCGGAGCCCCGATCCTTCCGCCGCTACGGTGCCTCCGACCCGGTCACCTGCAACGGATACGGCGGGGGAGTCCCCCCGAACTCCGGACACACCGCCTGGTGGTCGCACCACCCACACAGCTTCGTCGGCCTCGGCCGCCACTCCCCACTCACCGTCGCCTGCTGAATCGCCTCCCACAACGCGTGCAGCTTCCGCTCCACCCGCTCCAGGTCCGCGACCACCGGGTCGTACGTCACCACGTCACCACTGCCCAGGTACACCAGCTGAAGACGGCGCGGCACGACCCCCTTCAGACGCCACACCACCAGCGCGTAGAACTTCATCTGGAACAGCGCGCCCTCGGCGTACTCGGGACGCGGCGCCTTGCCCGTCTTGTAGTCGACGATGCGCACCTCGCCCGTCGGCGCCACGTCCACCCGGTCGATGATCCCGCGCAGCTTCAGACCGGAGTCCAGCTCGGCCTCCACGAACAGCTCCCGCTCGACGGGCTCCAGACGCGTCGGATCCTCCAGCGTGAACCAGCGCTCCACCAGCCGCTCCACGTCGCCCAGCCAGCGCGTCATCCGCTCGCCCGCGGCCGCCTCGTCCGCATCCGCGAACAGCTCGCCCAGCTCGGGCCGCGCCTCCCGCAGCCGATCCCACTGCCCGGGGATCAGCGACGCGGCACGCGGCGCCGTCCGCTCCGCCGCCGGCGCGTCGAACAGTCTCTCGAGAACGGCATGGACCAGCGTGCCCCGGGTAGCCGCTTCACTCGGCTTCTCCGGCAGCTTGTCGATCACCCGGAACCGGTACAGCAGCGGACACTGCATGAAATCGCTCGCGCGCGACGGCGAGAGCGACGCCGGCGGCGCGGCGACGGGTTTTTCGGTGCTGGTCTCCATGCCGTACGACGATACGGGCCCGCACTGACAGTCAGGCAGCTGCACGCACCCCGGCGTCTTGCGTAGCGTGGCGCGGGGGAGTCGACGGGGGTCGGCCGACACCGTCCGCATACCATCGACGCCAGAACGTCCCGCCGGGCGGCGGGAGACGCTTCGAACGAGGGGACCGAGGGATCACCGTGGACGAGAGCGGGCAGCCGCACTCCGGCACCGGCGAGGCGACGCCGCCCCGGCCGCCGGCCCCGGCCGAGCCGGACGCGACCCAAGCCCGCGACACCAGTGAGGCCCACGAGCCGGGCACCCCGGAAGCAGCACGCGAACCGGGTGGCACGCCGCAACCGCGGGCCGGGGAGACCCGCCCCGAGCCGGGGGCCGAGCAGCCTCCGGACCCGCGCAAGCACGCGGGTGCCGACCCGAGCGGCCCCGGCTCCGAGCAGGAGCCGCCCGGCACCCCGGACACCGGACCCGCCCCGGGCGACCCCGGGCCGCGCGACGTGCCGCCCGCGCACCCCTACGACCGCCACCCCGAGCGCGCCGCCGCCTCCTCCGGCAACCGCAAGGGCCCCACCAAGCGGCCCGAACCGCGCGGCGGACTCCTCATGGGGCGGCCCTTCGGCGTCCCCGTGTACGTCGCGCCCAGCTGGTTCCTCGTCGCCGCACTCATCACCTGGGTGTTCGGCGGCCAGCTCGACCGCGTCCTGCCCGAACTCGGCGCCGCCCGCTACCTCGTCTCCCTCTTCTTCGCGGTCGCCTTCTACGCCTCCGTACTCGTCCACGAACTCGCCCACACCGTCGTCGCACTGCGCTACAAGCTGCCGGTGCGCCGCATCCAGCTGCAGTTCTTCGGCGGCGTCTCCGAGATCGAGAAGGAGTCCGAGACCCCCGGCCGCGAGTTCGTGCTCGCCTTCGTGGGCCCGCTGCTCTCCCTCGTCCTGTCCGGCGTCTTCTACGTCGCCATGCGCGCCGTCGAACCGGGCACCGTCCCCGGCGTGCTCCTCGCCGGCCTGATGATCTCCAACCTGATCGTCGCCGCGTTCAACCTCCTGCCCGGCCTCCCGCTCGACGGCGGCCGCATGCTCCGCGCCGTCGTCTGGAAGATCACCGGCAAGCCCATGAGCGGCACCATCGCCGCCGCCTGGGTCGGCCGCGCCCTCGCCATCAGCGTCCTCATCGGCCTGCCCCTGCTCACCCAGTCCGGCGCCCTCGGCGAAGGCGCCGAAGAGACCGGCGGCATGGACACCGTCATGGACGCCCTGCTCGCCGCCATCCTCGCCGCGATCATCTGGACCGGCGCCGGCAACAGCCTGCGCATGGCACGACTGCGCGAACACCTCCCGGAGCTGCGCGCCCGCACCCTCACCCGCCGCGCCGTCCCCGTCGAACCCGACACCCCGCTCTCCGAAGCCCTGCGCCGGGCCAACGAGGCGGGCGCCCGCGCCCTCGTCGTCGTCGACCCCGACGGCGAACCGCACTCCCTCGTACGCGAGGCCGCCATCGTCGGCGTCCCCGAGCACCGCCGCCCCTGGGTCCCCGTCAGCGGCCTCGCCCAGGACCTCACCGACGGCATGCGCGTCTCCGCCGAGCTCGCGGGCGAGGAACTGCTCGACACCCTCCGCGCGACCCCCGCCACCGAATACCTCGTCGTCGAGGAGAACGGCGCCATCTACGGAGTCCTCTCCGCCGCCGACGTGGAGCGCGCCTTCGTCAAGGCCATGGCCCGCCCCTCGTAGCGGCACCGTGGTCGGCGGCCCGCGCCGGGCCCGGTACGCTGTTCACATGTCCGAACCGACCGGTGCCGCCCGCAGGCGCGGGCCCTTCAAGGTCGGGGACCAGGTTCAGCTGACCGACCCCAAGGGCCGCCACTACACGTTCACGCTCGAAGAGGGAAAGAACTTCCACACCCACAAGGGTTCCTTCCCGCACGACGAGCTGATCGGCGCACCCGAGGGCAGCGTTGTCCGCACCACCGGAAACGTCGCCTACCTCGCGCTGCGCCCCCTGCTCCCCGACTACGTCCTGTCCATGCCCCGCGGCGCCGCCGTGGTCTACCCCAAGGACGCGGGGCAGATCCTGGCCTTCGCCGACATCTTCCCCGGCGCCCGCGTCGTGGAGGCGGGCGTGGGCTCCGGCTCCCTGAGCAGCTTCCTGCTGCGCGCCATCGGCGACGAGGGCATGCTGCACTCCTACGAGCGCCGCGAGGACTTCGCCGAGATCGCCAAGGGCAACGTGGAGCGCTACTTCGGCGGCCCCCACCCCGCCTGGCAGCTCACCGTCGGCGACCTCCAGGACAACCTGGTGGACACCGACGTCGACCGCGTCATCCTCGACATGCTCGCCCCCTGGGAGTGCCTGGACGTCGTCAAGAAGGCGCTCGTCCCCGGCGGCATCCTGTGCTGCTACGTGGCCACCACCACGCAGCTCGCCCGTACCGTCGAGTCCATCCGCGAGATCGGCTGCTTCAACGAGCCGACCTCCTGGGAGTCGATGATCCGCAACTGGCACGTGGAGGGCCTCGCCGTCCGCCCCGACCACCGGATGATCGGCCACACCGGCTTCCTGCTCACCGCCCGCCGCCTCGCGGACGGCGTCGAGCCGCCCATGCGCCGCCGCCGCCCCGCCAAGGGCGCCTACGGCGAGGACTACGACGGCCCCAACGCCGACGGCGGCAACCGCGGCCGCTGAGGCCACCCGCCCGCAGCACCGAACAACGTGACGGCGCCGCCGTCGAGTTCCCCCGCACCTACGGGAACTCGACGGCGGCGCCCGTTCGTTGACGAAGCGGCAGCACCAGGACCAAGTACCAGCTGAGAAAGAACGGGCCCCACCGTTCCCGCGCACTGTGACGTATGGCACGATGCTGGCCACCCCCACCGGCACAGCCCTCACAGGAGACGCTCCTCGTGCAGCAGCCCCCCCGGCAGACGATCCCGGAACTGGCGCACGCCACCACCCGGCCCGTCCACTGGCTGGCCACCGCGGCCGCCCTCGCCGCCGTCGTCGCGGCCTCCGGCTTCCTCCAGCCGGACTCCGCCACCGCGGCGCAGGTCCACGCCAAGGCGCCCGCGGGCAAACCCGCGGCCGTCGCCCCGCCCGACCCGGCCGACGTCCGCTTCCCGCTCGACTGCGGGCCGGTCAAGGCCGTCGTCATGAAGAAGGCGGCCGGGGACCTGGACGGGGACGGGCGCCCCGAGACGGTCGCCGTCGTCCGCTGCGACGCCGGCGTCGGCACCCCGCCCAGCGGCATCTACGTGGTCACGCAGCCCGCCGGCGCCGAGCCCCGGGTCGTGGCCACCCTCGTCGCCCCCAAGGACAACTACTCCGCGACCACCCTCGCCATACAGGACGGGGCCGTCCTCGCCGGCCTCGAGGGCTACTCCTCGGACTCCGTCCCGCGCTACCGCCCGGACGTGCACGAGAAGGCCAAATGGCAGTGGCGGAACGGGGCGTTCGTCCGCTCCACCCCCTCCGAGGCCCGCGCCGCCTGACCCGTACGACATCGGGCCCCGCCCGCCGGAGAACCGGCGAACGGGGCCCGATCGCACACGCTCAGTCACCGCCGAGCGCTCTGTGTCACGAAATTTTCACTCCGCGTCCGGCCCGTACACCTCGACCCTGTCCGAAACCCGACGCACATGGATGCAGTCGCCCGGACACTCCTTCGCCGAAGCCACCACATCGGTGAGAAGCGGAAGCGGAACGGGCGTTGACGCACCCACGTCCTGAAGCAGCTCGTCGTCCGCGCTCTTCACATACGCCAGACCGTCGATGTCCAGCTCGAAGACCTCGGGAGCGTACTGCGCGCAGATCCCGTCCCCGGTGCACAGATCCTGGTCGATCCACACCTCCAGCGGAACGCTGTTCGCGGTGCCGGATCCGGCCTCTTGCTGCACGGTCATGTCTCCTGCCGTTTCCTGCGTCGCGGCCCCCGAAAGGCCCCTTCAAAGGAGCAAGTCGGGCCAAGCCTGACGGGTGTTGAACGCTTCGACCCTACAACCGGCCGCTTTCCGATGTTGTTGGGTGGGTATTCCCCTGGCGTGAGGGAGAGCGCAAGGGTGAAGATCGGACACACCCCCATCGTCTTTTTGATCTAGGGGTTTCAATCGACACCCGCCCAGGTAGGGTCTGGAAGCGTCCAGCTCCCCTTGGAGGAGGTGAGGACCGTGGCAGCCCACGACGACGACATCAACCGCGGCATCCGCCCGGGACGAGGGTCCGAGGACCCGGCCGGGCAGGTTGCCTATCTCGAGCAGGAAATCGCCGTCCTGCGGCGCAAGCTCGCCGACTCTCCGCGTCATACGAGGATTCTCGAAGAGCGGATCGTCGAGTTGCAGACCAACCTGGCCGGCGTGTCCGCGCAGAACGAGCGGCTCGCCAACACACTCCGAGAGGCCCGCGACCAAATCGTGGCCCTCAAGGAAGAAGTCGACCGACTCGCACAACCACCGGCCGGCTTCGGTGTCTTCCTCTCGGCGAATGAGGACGGCACCGCAGACATCTTCACAGGCGGCCGCAAACTCCGTGTGAACGTGAGCCCAAGCGTCGAACTCGAAGAGCTCCGACGCGGCCAGGAACTCATGCTCAACGAAGCGCTCAACGTGGTCGAAGCCATGGAGTTCGAGAGCGTCGGCGACATCGTCACCCTCAAGGAAATCCTCGAGGACGGCGATCGAGCCCTCGTGGTCGGGCACACCGACGAGGAACGGGTGGTACGGCTCGCCGAGCCGCTGCTGGACGTCACCATCCGCCCCGGCGACGCCCTCCTGCTCGAACCCCGATCCGGCTATGTCTACGAAGTCGTACCGAAGAGCGAAGTAGAAGAACTCGTCCTCGAAGAGGTCCCGGACATCGGCTACGAGCAGATCGGCGGCCTGGGCAACCAGATCGAGCTGATCCGCGACGCGGTCGAACTGCCCTACCTCTACCCGGACCTCTACAGGGAGCACGAACTGCGGCCGCCCAAGGGCGTCCTGCTCTACGGGCCCCCCGGATGCGGTAAGACCCTGATCGCCAAGGCAGTGGCCAACTCCCTCGCCAAGAAGGTCGCGGAAGTGACCGGAGTGGCCCAGGGCAAGAGCTACTTCCTGAACATCAAGGGCCCGGAACTTCTCAACAAGTACGTCGGTGAGACCGAGCGGCAGATCCGCCTCGTCTTCCAGCGCGCCCGCGAGAAGGCCAGCGAGGGCACCCCCGTCATCGTCTTCTTCGACGAGATGGAATCCCTCTTCCGCACCCGCGGCTCCGGCGTCAGCTCGGACGTGGAGAACACCATCGTCCCGCAGCTGCTCGCCGAGATCGACGGCGTCGAAGGCCTGCAGAACGTGGTGGTGATCGGTGCCTCCAACCGCGAGGACATGATCGACCCCGCCATCCTGCGCCCCGGCCGGCTCGACGTGAAGATCAAGATCGAGCGCCCGGACGCCGAAGCCGCCAAGGACATCTTCGGCAAGTACCTCACCGAGCGCCTGCCGCTGCACCTCGACGACCTCGACGAGCACAGCAACGACAAGTCCGCCACCGTCCACGCCATGATCCAGACGGCCGTGGAGCACATGTACGCCGAATCCGAGGAGAACCGCTTCCTTGAGGTGACGTACGCGAATGGCGACAAGGAAGTCCTGTACTTCAAGGACTTCAACTCCGGCGCAATGATCGAGAACATCGTCGGCCGCGCCAAGAAGATGGCCATCAAGGCCTTCCTCGACCAGAACCAGAAGGGCCTCAGGGTCTCCCACCTCCTCCAGGCTTGCATCGACGAGTTCAAGGAGAACGAGGACCTGCCCAACACCACCAACCCCGACGACTGGGCCCGAATCTCCGGCAAGAAGGGCGAGCGGATCGTCTACATCCGCACCCTTGTCACCGGAAAGCAGGGCGCGGACACCGGACGCTCCATCGACACGGTGGCGAACACCGGTCAGTACCTGTAAAAGACAGGGTGGCTGCGGGTGCCCGAAGCGGGTACCCGCAGCCGACTGTTTTGCGGCACCACCACAGGAACCGACCACGTGAGCAACCGCTCGAAAGCGGAGCGAATCCAATGACGCAAATGATCTCCCCACCAGCGCAAAGGCGTTCTAGGCTCTTCCATGCCGCCGAGTCGCGCAGTGCGGGGACGGGCACCGCACACGCACCGGAGAACCAGCGGTACTTGAGCGACGCCCCCGACCGAGGGCGCTGCCGGGCAAGGAGGGCCGCATGACCGTACGGCGAGTAATGGGCATCGAGACGGAGTACGGAATCTCCGTCCCCGGCCACCCCAACGCCAATGCCATGCTCACCTCGTCCCAGATCGTCAATGCCTACGCCGCGGCGATGCACCGGGCTCGCAGGGCCCGCTGGGACTTCGAGGAAGAGAACCCGCTGCGCGACGCGCGAGGCTTCGACCTCGCACGCGAGGCCGCCGACTCCAGCCAGCTCACCGACGAGGACATCGGCCTGGCCAATGTCATCCTCACCAACGGAGCGCGCCTCTACGTCGACCACGCACACCCCGAGTACAGCGCCCCGGAGGTCACCAACCCTCGCGACGCCGTGCTCTGGGACAAGGCCGGCGAGCGCATCATGGCCGAGGCCGCGGAGCGGGCGGCCCAGCTGCCCGGCGCCCAGCCCATCCACCTCTACAAGAACAACACCGACAACAAGGGCGCCTCCTACGGCACGCACGAGAACTACCTGATGAAGCGGGAGACCCCCTTCTCGGACATCGTGCGCCACCTGACCCCGTTCTTCGTCTCGCGCCAGGTCGTCACCGGAGCCGGCCGCGTCGGCATCGGCCAGGACGGCCACGAGCACGGCTTCCAGCTCAGCCAGCGCGCCGACTACTTCGAGGTCGAGGTGGGCCTCGAGACGACGCTCAAGCGCCCGATCATCAACACGCGCGACGAGCCCCACGCGGACGCCGAGAAGTACCGCCGGCTGCACGTGATCATCGGTGACGCGAACCTCTCCGAGATCTCGACCTACCTCAAGCTCGGCACCACGTCACTCGTCCTGTCCATGATCGAAGATGGTTTCATCGCGGTCGACCTGGCCGTGGACCAGCCCGTCCGCACCCTCCACCAGGTCTCCCACGACCCGTCGCTCCAGCATCTGATCACCCTCCGCAGCGGCCGCACGCTCACGGCGGTACAGCTCCAGATGGAGTACTTCGAACTCGCCAGGAAGTACGTGGAGGAGCGCTTCGGCGCCGACGCGGACGACCAGACCAAGGACGTGCTCAGCCGCTGGGAGGACGTGCTCGGCCGCCTGGAGTCCGACCCCATGAGCCTGTCCGGGGAACTCGACTGGGTCACCAAGCGTGAACTCATGGAGGGCTACCGGCGCCGTGACAACCTCGAATGGGACGCCGCGAAGCTCCACCTCCTCGACCTCCAGTACGCCGACGTACGGGCCGAGAAGGGCCTCTACAACCGTCTGACGGCCCGCGGGAAGATGAAGCGCCTCCTGGACGAGACCGAGGTCGAGAACGCCCGTACCAAGCCGCCTGAGGACACCCGCGCGTACTTCCGCGGGCGCTGCCTGGAGCAGTACGCGGACGACGTCGCGGCGGCCTCCTGGGACTCGGTCATCTTCGACCTCCCCGGCCGGGACTCGCTCCAGCGCGTGCCCACCCTGGAGCCCCTTCGCGGAACGCGCAACCACGTGAAGGAGCTCCTGGACAGGTGCCGTACGGCGGAGGATCTGGTCAGGGTGCTCTCCGGCAACTGATCCGCGGCTGATCGGTCACCGATCCGGGGCTGAAAAGCCGGCGGCAGGGGAATCACAGAGGTGGGCCCCGCACGTTGCACAAAGTGCGGGGCCGATGTCAGAGCCGACGCGTAGGGTTCTGATCACGAACGAGCTGTTTATCTCGAACCGAGCGGGGTGAGCTGGACATGGCAACCAAGGACACCGGCGGCGGACAGCAGAAGGCGACGCGCTCCACCGAGGAGGTCGAGGAGCAGTCGGTCGACGAGCAGTCGACCGAGGACCTCAAGGAGCGCCAGGAGAAGCTGAGCGACGACGTCGACTCGGTTCTGGACGAGATCGATGATGTGCTCGAAGAGAATGCTGAGGATTTCGTGAGGTCCTTCGTGCAGAAAGGTGGCCAGTAGGCCGCTTTTTCCTTCGAATCGAAGGTCGAGCGAGAACCGTGGAAGCCTCGGAGCTGAGACGCTGTTCGCGATGCAAGGAACCGTTGCCGCGCACCGCGTTCGCCAGTAACAAGGCCATGCCCGATGGTCTTCAGGCGTACTGCCGGGAGTGCTCCGCCGAGTACTACCGGCAGCGTCAGGAGGCCAAGGGCAAGAAAGTGCGCGTGAAAGTCGCGGTGCCGCCCGGCCATAAGCGGTGCCCTCAGTGCGAGGCTGTAAAGCCTCACGCCGAGTGGGAGCGCAACAGGTCATCCTCGGACGGTTGGTCGAGCTACTGCCGAAACTGCCGGGCCGAACGCAATCGGGTCGGCTACTTCAAGCGTAAGTACGGCCTCACGCCCACGGAGTTGGACGAGTTGATCCAGGAGCAGCAGGGTGTTTGCTGTATCTGTCTGGATGCTCCGGCCGAACATGTGGATCACTGCCACGAGACGGGTAGGGTCCGTGGCGTACTGTGCTTCAGCTGCAATGCAGCCCTGGGGCAGTTCAAGGACCGGCCTGATGCCATACGGCGGGCCGCAGCATACGTGGAAGGAAACGCGTGGAAGCCAACCCTCGTAGCACCGGGCGTCTACCGGCTGCCTTCCTGACGCCTGGATCGTCCTCGTTCATGGACTTCCTGTCCGAGCATCAGCCCGAAATCCTGCCGGGGAACCGGCAGTTGCCGCCGACGCAGGGCGTGGTCGAGGCCCCGCACGGCACGACCATCGTGGCCACCACGTTCCCCGGCGGAGTCGTCCTCGCCGGTGACCGGCGGGCGACCATGGGCAATGTGATCGCGCAGCGCGACATCGAGAAGGTCTTCCCGGCGGACGAGTACTCGGCCGTCGGCATCGCCGGCACCGCCGGTCTGGCCGTCGAGATGGTGAAGCTCTTCCAGTTGGAGCTGGAGCACTTCGAGAAGGTCGAGGGTGCGCAGCTGTCGCTGGAGGGCAAGGCGAACCGGTTGTCGACCATGATCCGGTCGAATCTGGGGATGGCCATGCAGGGACTGGCCGTGGTGCCGCTGTTCGCGGGCTACGACGTGGATCGCGAGAAGGGCCGGATCTTCTCGTACGACGTCACGGGTGGCCGCAGCGAGGAGCACGGCTTCGCCGCCACGGGTTCCGGTTCGGTGTTCGCGCGGGGAGCGATGAAGAAGCTCTACCGCGACGATCTGTCGGAGGAGCAGGCGACGACGCTGGTCGTGCAGGCGCTGTACGACGCGGCGGACGACGACTCGGCGACGGGTGGTCCCGACATGGCGCGGCGGATCTTCCCGATCGTCACGGTGATCACGGAGGACGGCTTCCGCCGGCTGTCGGACGACGAGTCGTCGGAGATCGCCCGCGCGATCCTGGAGCGGCGTCTGCAGCAGCCGGACGGTCCGCGGGCCGCTCTGCTCTGAGTCGCCCGACTCCCTGTTGCCTACTCATCGAGCCACTGACAGAAAGGGACGGATAGCCGGTGTCGACGCCGTTCTATGTCTCACCCCAGCAGGCGATGGCCGACCGCGCGGAGTACGCGCGCAAGGGCATCGCTCGCGGTCGCAGCCTTGTGGTGCTGCAGTACGCCGACGGCATCGTGTTCGTCGGCGAGAACCCGTCCCGTGCCCTGCACAAGTTCAGCGAGATCTACGACCGGATCGGCTTCGCGGCCGCCGGCAAGTACAACGAGTACGAGAACCTGCGGATCGGCGGTGTGCGCTACGCGGATCTGCGCGGATACACGTACGACCGTGACGATGTGACGGCTCGTGGGCTGGCGAACGTGTACGCGCAGACGCTGGGCACGATCTTCTCGAGCGCTGGGGAGAAGCCGTACGAGGTGGAGCTGGTGGTCGCCGAGGTCGGTCAGTCGGCCGAGGGCGACCAGATCTATCGGCTGCCGCACGACGGTTCGATCGTCGACGAGCACGGCTCGGTGGCGGTCGGTGGCAACGCGGAGCAGATCAGCAGCTATCTCGACCAGCGGCACCAGGACGGTATGACGCTGTCCGAGGCGCTGAAGCTGGCCGTGACGGCGCTGTCGCGGGACACCAATGGGGGTGAGCGGGAGATTCCCGCGGAGCGCCTGGAGGTGGCGGTCCTGGACCGTACGCGGCCGCAGCAGCGGAAGTTCAAGCGGATCGCGGGGCGGCAGCTGTCGCGGCTGCTCACGGCCGAGGGTGCCGCGGCGACGACGGAGGCCGAGTCGGAGGCGGTGTCCGACGACGAGGGCCCGTCCGAGGACAAGTAGCGCGCGGTTCGAGGTGTGTGTGCCCCGACCGGTCCACCGACCGGCCGGGGCACACGTGTGTCAGGAGCGGGGCGTCGCGGGCCCGGTGGAGCCGCGGACGATGAACCGGACGGGCAGCGGGGCGGTTTCGGGCGCCCGGCCGTCGAGGACGGCGAGGAGGGCGCGCATCCCGTGCTCGCCGAAGTCCTCGGCCGGCAGGCGCACGGTGGTGAGTTCGGGTTCGACGGCGGTGGCGAGGGAGAGGTCGTCGAAGCCGGTGACGGAGAGGTGGTCGGGGATGCGCAGGCCCATGCGGCGGGCGGCCTTGTAGGCGCCTGCGGCGAGTTTGTCGTCGTCGCAGACGATGGCGGTGGGTTCGGTGAGGCCGGAGGTGCGCAGGGCGCGTTCGGTGGCGGCGACGGCGTCCTCGATCGTGAGGGCGGAGCGGACGGTGCGCACGGTGGTGCCGGGGTGTCGGGCGGTGCGGGCGGCGAGTTCGCGGGCGCGGACGTCGAAGGTCCAGGAGGGGACGGCGGAGGCGAGGTGCAGGAAGTCGCGGTGGCCGAGGCGGAGCAGGTGGTCGGTGATCTGCCGGATGCCGTCGGCGAGGTCGAGGTTGACGGTGGTGGCGCCGGGGCTGCCGGTGGGGTCGCTGTCGAGCATGACGAGGGGGAGGTCGTCATCGCCGCGCAGGGCGGTGAGGGCGTCGGCGGCCATGGAGGAGGCGAGGATGCCGTCGAGGGCGGCGCGCGCGGAGGGGAAGGGGTCGCGGGCGGGGCCGATGCCGTCGGGTGAGGGGTAGAGGACGACGCCGAAGTCGTGCTGGGCGGCGACGCGGGCGGCTCCGGTGTAGACGCCGGCGAAGAACTCGTTGGTGAGTGCGGGGACGACGAGGAGGGCGGTGCGGGTGCGGCCGGTGCGCAGGTTGCGGGCGGCGAGGTTGGGCCGGTAGCCGAGGCGCCGGGCCGCGGTGCGGACGCGCTCGGCGGTGGGTTCGGAGACGCGTCCGCGCCATTTGTCGCCCATGACGAGGGAGACGGCGGCCTGCGAGACGCCGGCCGCGCGGGCGACGTCCCTGCTGGTGGGGCGGGCGGTGGTGGTGCCGTCCGGGCCGCTGGTCACTGGTGCCTCCGTGGGTGTGGTGCCAAGGTGTTCGACGTTATCGGGTGGCTCTGTCGGCCGGGCACGTGGTACGTATAACGCCTCGACGTTATACGTAAAACTTCAGGGCGGGGGCGGGTCCATGGCGGCGGGCTATGCGGAGATCCTCAGGGCGCGGCACGCGATGCGGCTGCTGACCGGGACGCTGGTGGGGCGGCTGCCCAATGCCACCGCTCCGATCGCCGTCGTGCTGTTCATCCGCGCCGAGGGCGGCACGTACAGCCTCGCGGGCGCGCTCGCGGCGGTCTACGGGGTGGCGAACGCGATCGGGCAGCCGGTGCTCGGGCGGCTGGTCGATCTGCGCGGGCAGCCGAAGGTGCAGCTGCCCGCGGCGGTCCTGTCGGCGCTGGCCATGACGGTCTTCGCCCTCGTCGGCACGGATTCGCTGCCGGTGGCGTACGCGGCGATGGCGCTGGCCGGTCTGTTCACGCCGCCGCTGGAGGGCGGGCTGCGGGCGCTGTGGCCGAGTGTGCTGCCGCGCGAGGAGCAGGTGCACACGGCGTATGCGATGGACGCGATCGCGCAGGAAGTCATGTTCACCGTCGGGCCGTTGCTGGTGACGTTGTGCGTGGCGCTGTGGTCGCCGCAGGCGGCGCTCGTGGTGCTGAACGTGATCGGGGTGCTCGGCGCGCTCTCGGTGGTCCTGTCGAAGCCTTCGCGCGCGTGGCGCTCGGCGCCGCGCGAGGCGCACTGGCTGGGCGCGCTGCGTTCGCCGGGGCTGCTGGCCCTGCTGGCCGCGTTCCTGTTCATCGGGATCGCGCTGGGTTCGATCACGGTGGCGGCGATGTCGTACGCGGAAGGCCGGGGCGGGGACGCCGTGTACGGCTGGCTGATGGCGGCGATCGGGCTGGGCGCGCTGGTGGGCGGCGGGGTCTACGGGGCGCGGCAGTGGAGTGGCGCGCCGGAGACGCGTCTTCGGTGGCTGGTCGCTCTTCTGGCCCTGTTCTACGTGCCGTTGACGCTGATGCCGGGGCCGGTGGCGATGGTGGCGCTGACGGTGGTGGCCGGGGTGTTCCTGGCGCCGTCCATCGCGTGCGCGTTCATCGTGGTGGACCGGCACGCGCCGCGCGGCACGGTGACGGAGGCGTTCTCGTGGCTCGTGACGACGTTCATGGTCGGCTCCAGCGTGGGAACGGCGGTGGCGGGGCCGGTCGTCGAGTGGGCCGGCACGCGGTGGGGATTCACCGTGCCGGCCGTCAGCGGAGCGGTCGCGCTGGTCGTGCTGGTTTCAACGGGTCGGGTCCTGGGAGAGCCGCGCACGTCCGGGCGTGTCGCGCGCTCGTCGGAAAATGATCCAAACCGTGCTGCCGAACCCCGTTTCAGCTCGGGGGATCGGGCGTAATGTTCAGTCATGGACCGCCGCATTTTCGGGCTGGAGAACGAGTACGGCGTCACATGCACGTTCAGGGGACAGCGCCGCCTGTCTCCTGACGAGGTGGCGCGGTACCTCTTCCGCCGTGTCGTGTCATGGGGCCGCAGCAGCAATGTCTTTCTGCGGAACGGCGCCCGCCTTTACCTCGATGTCGGGTCGCATCCGGAATACGCAACTCCCGAATGCGACAACGTGACCGAGCTGGTCACGCACGACAAGGCAGGCGAGCGCATTCTGGAAGGCCTGCTCGTCGACGCCGAACGCCGCCTGCACGAGGAGGGAATCGCAGGCGACGTATACCTGTTCAAGAACAACACCGACTCGGCTGGAAACTCCTACGGCTGCCATGAGAACTACTTGGTGGCGCGGCACGGGGAGTTCTCCCGGCTCGCGGACATTCTCATCCCCTTCCTGGTCACCAGGCAGTTGCTGTGCGGTGCGGGCAAGGTGCTGCAGACCCCGCGCGGTGCCGTGTACTGCGTGAGCCAGCGGGCCGAGCACATCTGGGAGGGCGTCAGCTCCGCGACGACGCGTTCCCGGCCGATCATCAACACCAGGGACGAGCCGCACGCGGACGCGGAGCGCTACCGGCGTCTGCACGTCATCGTCGGCGACTCGAACATGTCCGAGACGACGATGCTCCTGAAGGTCGGCGCCACCGATCTGGTGCTGCGCATGATCGAGGCGGGCACGGTGATGCGCGACCTCACCCTGGAGAACCCGATCCGGGCGATCCGCGAGGTGAGCCACGACATCACGGGCCGCCGCAAGGTGCGCCTGGCCAGTGGCCGGGAGGCCTCGGCCCTCGAGGTGCAGCGCGAGTACTACGAGAAGGCCGTGGACTTCTGCGAGCGCCGCGGCATCCGCACCGGCACCGTCGAGCAGGTCCTGGAGCTGTGGGGCCGCACGCTCGACGCCATCGAGAGCGAGGACCTCGACCGGGTCGGCACCGAGATCGACTGGGTCATGAAGTACAAGCTCATCGAGCGTTACCGCGCGAAGCACAACATGACGATGTCGCACCCGAGGGTCGCGCAGATAGACCTCGCGTACCACGACATCCACCGGCAGCGCGGTCTCTACTACCTCCTGGAGAAGAAGGGACAGGCCGCCCGGATCTGCAACGACCTGAAGATCTTCGAGGGCAAATCGGTGCCGCCGCAGACCACGCGCGCGAGGCTGCGCGGCGACTTCATCCGCCGGGCCCAGGAACAGCGCCGTGACTTCACGGTCGACTGGGTGCATCTGAAGCTGAACGACCAGGCGCAGCGCACGGTGCTGTGCAAGGACCCGTTCCGCAGCGTTGACGACCGGGTGGAGAAGTTGATCGCCGGTATGTAAGGGCCGGTATGCGGCCGGACACGGTGAGCAATCCGGGCAGGGGCCTCGTACGAATCATTCGTACGAGGCCCCTGGCTGTCCCTTGGAAAAGTCGAGCGAGGGCCTAGAGTGGCCGGACCGTATTCGAGCGACTTGAGGACCATTGTGCGACGCCGACTTGCAGCTCTACTGATCGTGCCGGCACTGGCGCTGACCGCGACCGCCTGCGGCAGCGACGACGGCAAGAAGGATTCGGCTGACAAGGCGGACTCCTCGTCCTCCTCGCCGAAGGCGGCCGCGGTGCCGAAGGCGGTCGACACCGCCGATCCGATGCCGAAGGTCTCGGGCGCGTACGGAAAGCAGGCGAAGATCTCCCTGCCCAAGGGCGACCCGAGCGACAAGTTCGTCGTGCACACGGTGTCCGAGGGCGACGGCGCGACGGTGAAGAAGAACGACCTGGTGTCGATGAACTTCACCGGCAAGGTTTGGAAGGGCGCCAAGGACCTCGGTTCCACGTACGGCTCCCAGGGCGGCGGCGACCAGATGGTGACGGCCGGCGCGGAGGGCCAGCTCCCGGCGTTCGCGCAGGCGGTGCTCGGGCAGAAGGAGGGCAGCCGGGTCCTCGTCGTGGCGCCCCCGGCCGCGGGCTTCGGCAGCCAGGGCAACCAGCAGGTCGGCATCAAGGGCACGGACACGCTCGTCTTCGCCGTGGACGTCGGCGAGGTCATCCCGAAGAAGGCCGAGGGCGACCAGGCCTCCATCCCGTCGGACCTGCCGCAGATCCAGGCCGACAAGGAGGAGCCGGCGACGATCTCGATCCCGAAGAGCGACCCGCCGAAGGAGCTGGTCGACAAGGTCCTGATCCAGGGCAAGGGCGACGAGGTCAAGAAGGGCCAGACGGTCACCATGCAGTACAGCGGTGCCGCCTGGAAGATCAACGAGGGCAAGAAGAAGGCCGAGCTGTTCGACTCGTCCTGGAAGAGCGGTCAGCCGTTCACGACGCAGATCGGCGCGGGCGCCGTCATCAAGGGCTGGGACAACGGGCTCATCGGCAAGCACGTCGGTGACCGCGTCCTGCTGGTGATCCCGCCGGACCAGGCGTACGGCAAGAAGGCCCAGGGCAAGACGCTGCCGGCCAACTCGACGCTGGTCTTCACGGTGGACATCCTCGCCGCGCACTGAGCCGTCCGGCACCGAGCTGCGGAAGATGGCAGACTGTCCCGGTTGCAGAGCAGTCAAGTAAGCAGGAGCACTTCACGTGAGCATTGACAAGCCCGAGGTCGACTTCCCGATCGGTGACCCGCCGGCGGACCTTCAGATCAAGGACCTCTGGGAGGGCGACGGCGCCGAGGCCAAGGCCGGCGACTTCGTGAAGGTCCACTACGTGGGCGTCTCCTTCTCCACGGGCGAGGAGTTCGACGCCTCCTGGAACCGGGGCAAGCCGCTGGAGTTCCAGCTCGGTGCCGGTCAGGTCATCTCCGGCTGGGACCAGGGCGTGCAGGGCATGAAGGTCGGCGGCCGTCGCGAGCTGACCATCCCGGCGCACCTCGCGTACGGCGACAAGGGCGCCGGTGGCGGCCGCATCGCCCCCGGTGAGACGCTGATCTTCGTGTGTGACCTGATGGGCGTCTGAGCCAGTCACACTCCGACCGCGAGCGGTCAACCGAAGGCCCATGCCGTCTGGCATGGGCCTTCGGCTTTTGCCAGGACACGCCCGAGCGGTACGGTCGTCCGTCGGGAGTCATATGAGGAAAGGGCGTCGATGGCGATTGCCAAGGCCGAGCGGCTGATGAATCTGGCGCTGTGTCTGCTGGGAACGCGACGTCCGCTGAGCAAGCGCGAGCTGCGCGGTTCCATTGAGGCCTACCTCGAAGCGGGCAGCGACGACTCCTTCAACCGGATGTTCGAGCGCGACAAGGACGACCTGCGCGAACTCGGCCTGGTCATCGAGACCGTGGAGAACCTGGACGGCGAGGTCGGCTATCTGGCCCGCCGCGACAGCAACCGCCTGCCGCCCGTCACCCTCGACGCCGAGGAGGCCGCCGCCCTCGGCCTCGCCGCGAAGGTCTGGCAGCAGGCCCGCCTCGCCGGCGCCGCGTCCGGCGCGCTCCAGAAGCTGCGCGCCGCCGGGATGCCCGAGGACGTGGACCCGTACGGGAGTCATGGCGCGCTGGAGCCGCGGATTCCCGCGCACGAGGCGTCGTTCGAGCCGCTGATGCTGGCCTGCCGCGACCGGCGCCCCGTCGTCTTCGACTACCGCAAGGCCACGGCGGCCCGCCCCGAGCAGCGGCACGTGGAGCCGTGGGCCCTGGAGTGCTGGCGCGGCCACTGGTACCTCGCGGGCTTCGACCGCGACCGGCAGGCCGAGCGGGTGTTCCGGCTGTCCCGGATCACCGGCAAGGTGCGCTCGCGCGCCGGACAGTTCAAGGCGCCCGTGCCGGACGTGGTGACGGTGCGGGAGACCGTGGCGGGCTGGGCGGGGGAGACCGCCGACCGGTCCGCGTTGATCAAGCTGCGGGCGGGTGCCGGCTATCCGCTGCGCGCCAAGGCCGCCTCCGTGCGCGAGCTGGGCGACGGCTGGGACGAGGTGGAGATCCCGTACGGGCACGGGCTCGACGCCTGGCTCGTGGAGTTCGGCCCGGACGTGGTGGTGCTGGAGCCCGCCGAGCTGCGGGCGGACGTCGTGGACCGGCTGCGCGCGGTGGCCAAGGGCTGAGGGGGAGTACGTACACACATGGCTGCCAACGCCATTGACCAGACCCGGCGGATGCTGTCCCTGGTGACGTATCTGCGCGAGCGCCCCGGCGCGCGCGTGGAGGACGTCGCGCGGGCCTTCGGCATCACGCAGGACGAGCTGATCTCCGACCTCGACGTGCTGCCGCTGTGCGGGACGAGCTTCCGCGGCGGCGACCTGCTCGACATCGACACCGACGGCGACCGCATCTGGTGGCACAACCCGGACGACGTCGCCGAGCCGCTGCGGATCGCGGCCGACGAGGCGACCGCGCTGCTGGTCGCCGCGCGCGCGGTGGCCACGCTGCCGGGGCTGCGCGAGAGCGACCGGCTGGCGCTGCTGCGGGCGACCGCGAAGCTGGAGGCGGCGGCCGGTGAGGTGGCCGGGGCCAGCGCGCGCCTGAGCGTCACCTTCGAGTCGGAGGGCGGCGTCTTCGCGGACGTCGACCGGGCGATCTCGGAGCGGCGCCGGCTGTGGATCCGGTACTACTCGCCCGCGCGCGACGAGGTGACCGAGCGGGAGATCGACCCGATCCGGCTCGTCTCCGTCGGCCACACCTACGTGGAGGCGTGGTGCCGCCGGTCGGAGGCGCGGCGGACGTTCCGGCTCGACCGGGTCGCCGAGATCAAGGTCCTGGACGAGCCGTCGGCGCCGCCGGAGGTCGAACTGCGGGACCTGTCCGAAGGGCTCGTGCAGCCCGCCGCCGAGGACCCCGAAGTGGTCGTCGAGGTGGGTCCGGGCGGGCGCTGGGTGGCCGAGTACTACCCGCACGACAGCGCCGAGGAACTGCCGGACGGTGGGCTGCGCATCACGCTGCGTACGCCGGACCCGTCCTCACTGCGCAGGCTCGCGCTGCGGCTCGGCCGGGACGGGCACATCGTGGCGCCCGCCGAGCTGGCGAGCAGCGCGCGGGACGCGGCGCGCGAGGCGCTGGCGGCGTACGACGGGGCGGCGTGAGGGAGTTGGACGCCGCTCCGGAGTCCCGGCGAACCATCACGACGTACGGTGCAGAACAGACAAAAGGTGTGAGGTGTGCGACATGACCGGTGTGGCCGGTTTCACTGAGATCGCCGGGGCGACCGCCGCGGTGCCCGTTGTCTTCAAGGCCGCCTGCCCCGACTGCCGCGCCCGCTTCGAACTGGCCGCGTCCGCGATCCGGTTGGCGATCGGTGCCAGTCACCGCACCACGTTCTACTCGTTCACCTGCCCCGAGTGCGGCACGTCGGTGCGCAAGCCCGCCGGTGAGCGCATCGTCGAACTCCTCACCGGGGGCGGGGTCAGCACCCTGCGCCTGCACCAGACCGTCTAGGCTCGGCGCATGTTCTGGGCGATGCTGGCGGTTGCTGTGGGATTCGTGGGGCTCGCCGTGCTGGCGGTCCTCGCGGCGCGGGTCTTCGTCGAGGCGCAGCGCCTCGGACGTCAAGTCGCCGACACCACACAGCGGATCAACCGCGCGGCCGAGGATCTCGAGCGGGCCGCGGTGGGGGTCGCGAAGGCAGGCGGCGACGTCGTCTGACGCTCCGTGGACCGCTGCGCGGACAGGATGGAAAGCGCTTTACTTCCGTGGTCTGTCCGCTTCACGGACTCGGCGGGTACCCTCCCTTACGCGACCCAGTAGTGAGGCGCGGGTCGCAATTGGGTGTATGCACGGGCATTGCCTCGTGTTTACCCCCACGGGATACGATCGCTGCCAGCACGGTGGTCGGACAACAGTCCGAGTCCGATCGGTACCGGCAGCCCCGCCCCCTGCCGCCTCAGTGAGAAGGTAAACGGATATGTTCGGAAGGCTCGGTGCACCCGAGATCATCCTGATCCTCGTAGTGGTCATTCTGCTGTTCGGCGCGAAGAAGCTTCCCGACATGGCGCGCTCGCTGGGCAAGTCGGCCCGCATCCTCAAGAGCGAGGCCAAGGCCATGAAGAGCGAGGGCGGCGACAAGTCCGCCGCGCCCTCCGACCCGCCGCAGCAGGACGGCCAGGCCCCGCGCACCATCCAGGCGGCCCCCGGCGACGTGACGAGCTCGCGCCCCGTGAACGAGCAGACGAACCAGACGACCAAGAGCTGATCGAAGGCCGCCCCTGCACGGCGGCCTGCCGCACGAGATGAGGACGTGGGTTGCTCAAGTCTGCCCGCAAACAGGAGAAGGATCCCGAGGGGCGGATGCCGCTCGCGGAGCACCTGCGTGAGCTCCGCAACCGGCTCGCGAAGGCGCTCCTGGCCATCGTCGCGATCACGGTCGTCGCCGCGTTCTTCTACAACGACATCATCAACCTGATCACCCGGCCGATCCTCGACTCGGTCGGCTGTGAGCAGTCGTTCTCGGAGCTGGCCAAGTCCACGTCGGACAAGCCCTGCGCCCAGATCACCCTCAACGGTCTGCTGACCCCCTTCACGCTGGCGCTGAAGGTGTCGTTGATGGCCGGTGTCGTGGCCGCCTCGCCGGTCTGGCTGTACCAGCTCTGGGGCTTCGTGGCCCCCGGACTGCACAAGCACGAGAAGAAGTACGCGTACGCGTTCGTGGGCACGGGTGCCCCGCTCTTCGTGGCCGGCGCCTACTTCGCCTACTCCGTGCTGCCGACGACGGCGAAGGTCCTCATCGAGTTCACTCCGGGCAACGCGCAGAACCTGCTGCCGCTGGACGACCTGCTCGACCTCGTGCTGCGCATGGTGCTCGTCTTCGGCCTCTCCTTCGAGCTGCCGCTGCTGCTCATCTTCCTCAACCTGATCGGGGCGATCACCGGCAAGCGGATGCTCGGCTGGTGGCGCGCGATGATCATGGGCATCACCGTGTTCGCCGCCGTCGCGACGCCGAGCACGGACCCGCTGACCATGCTGGCGCTCGCCGGCCCGATCTGGGTCCTCTACTTCGGAGCGGTGGTGTTCTCGCTGCTCAACGACCGGCGCAGGCGGCTGGTCGAGGCGAGCGGGCCCGCCGACGACGAGGCCTCCGAGCTCGATCTGACGCCCGAGGCCGTCGGCGAGATCGAGCCCGTCTCCGCGAGCCGGGCGCTGCCCGAGCAGGCCAACTCCGACGGGGCGACCCGGACCGAGCGGATCAACGGTTACGACGATGTGACCTGAGGTAACTCCAGCTCACGGCGGGCCACTTGTTAGGGTCCGCCCGTGAGCAGTGAGATCACCCTCTTCGTCAATCCCACCGCGGGGCGCGGCCGGGGCGCACAGGCTGCGCAGCCGGCCGCTTCCGCTTTGCGGGCGGCCGGTTTCCAGGTGCGCACCGTCGTCGGCGAGGACGCCGCCGACGCTCTCGCACGCGCGCGTGCCGCGGTGGCCGAGGGCACCGGGGCGCTGGTGGCCGTCGGCGGGGACGGCCTCGTGAACCTCGCGCTCCAGGCCGTCGCCGGGACCGACACCCCGCTCGGGATCGTCGCCGTCGGCACCGGCAACGACTTCGCCCGCGCCCTCGGGCTGCCGATACGCGACCCGGCCGCGGCCGGGAGACTCGTCGCCGACGCGCTGAAGGGCGCCCTCGTCCGCGAGGTCGACCTCGGCCGGATCGGCGACCACTGGTTCGGCACCGTGCTCGCCTCCGGCTTCGACTCCCGCGTCAACGACCGCGGCAACCGGATGCGGCTGCCGCTCGGCCGCTTCAAGTACGACCTGGCGATCGCACGGGAACTGGCCACCTTCAAGGCCGTGCCGTTCCGGCTCACCCTCGACGACGGCTCCGTGCGCGAGGTCCCCGCTACCCTGATCGCCGTCGGCAACGGCACCTCGTACGGCGGAGGCATGCGGATCTGCGCGGACGCCGACCTGAGCGACGGACTCTTCGACGTGACCGTGGTCGGGGACTGCTCCCGGGCGACGCTGCTGCGGGTGTTCCCGCGGGTCTACAAGGGGACCCATCTCGACCATCCGGCGGTGAGTGTCCACCGCGCCGCGCGCGTCGAGCTGGCCGCCGAGGACATCACCGGATACGCGGACGGGGAGCCGGTCGGCGCGTTGCCGCTGGTCGCGGAGTGCGTGCCCGGGGCGGTGCGGATCCTCACCGGAGGCCGTACCGGATAATGATCGTCCGATGTCAGTGGTCGTCGGTAGGCTGGAAAGCACGATGACAGAGGACCTCTCACCGGCCGAGCGGTATGCGGCAGCCCGTAAGCGGGCCGCCGAGCAGGCCACCGCACTCGCGTCCTTCCGCGAGATGTACGACTTCGGCCTCGACCCCTTCCAGATCGAGGCGTGCCAGGCGCTGGAGGCGGGCAAGGGCGTCCTGGTCGCGGCGCCCACCGGCTCCGGGAAAACGATCGTCGGCGAGTTCGCCGTCCACCTCGCCCTCCAGCAGGGCAAGAAGTGTTTCTACACGACGCCGATCAAGGCGCTGTCGAACCAGAAGTACCAGGACCTCGCGAAGCGCTACGGCGCCGACAAGGTCGGACTGCTCACCGGCGACAACAGTGTGAACAGCGACGCGCCGGTGGTCGTGATGACCACCGAGGTGCTGCGGAACATGCTGTACGCGGGGTCGCAGGCGCTGGTCAACCTCGGTTACGTGGTCATGGACGAGGTGCACTACCTCTCCGACCGCTTCCGCGGCGCCGTCTGGGAAGAGGTGATCATCCACCTCCAGGAGTCCGTCACGCTCGTCTCCCTGTCGGCGACGGTGTCGAACGCCGAGGAGTTCGGCGACTGGCTCGACACCGTGCGCGGCGACACCGAGGTGATCGTCTCCGAGCACCGTCCCGTGCCGCTGTTCCAGCACGTGCTCGCCGGGCGCCGGATGTACGACCTCTTCGAGGAGGGCGAGGGCAGCAAGAAGGCCGTCAACCCCGACCTCACGCGGATGGCGCGGATGGAGGCCAGCCGCCCCTCGTACCAGGACCGCAGACGCGGGCGGCACATGCGCGAGGCCGACCGCGAGCGGGAGCGCAGACAGCGCTCCCGGATCTGGACGCCGGGCCGGCCCGAGGTCATCGAGCGGCTCGACTCCGAGGGCCTGCTGCCCGCCATCACGTTCATCTTCAGCCGCGCCGCCTGCGAGGCCGCGGTCCAGCAGTGCCTGTACGCGGGCCTCAGGCTCAACGACGAGGAGGCGCGGGCCACGGTGCGCGCCATAGTCGAGGAGCGCACCGCGGCGATTCCCGACGAGGACCTGCACGTCCTCGGCTACTTCGAGTGGCTCGAAGGCCTGGAGCGCGGTATCGCGGCGCACCACGCGGGCATGCTGCCGACCTTCAAGGAGGTCGTCGAGGAGCTGTTCGTCCGCGGCCTCGTGAAGGCGGTCTTCGCCACGGAGACGCTCGCGCTCGGCATCAACATGCCCGCGAGATCCGTGGTGCTGGAGAAGCTCGTCAAGTGGAACGGCGAGCAGCACGCCGACATCACGCCCGGCGAGTACACCCAGCTGACCGGCCGCGCCGGCCGACGCGGCATCGACGTCGAGGGCCACGCCGTGGTGCTGTGGCAGCGCGGCTTCAGCCCCGAGTACCTGGCGGGCCTCGCCGGTACGCGCACGTACCCGCTCCGGTCGAGCTTCAAGCCGTCGTACAACATGGCGGTCAACCTGGTCGAGCAGTTCGGCCGGCACCGCTCCAGGGAGCTGCTCGAGACGTCCTTCGCCCAGTTCCAGGCGGACCGCTCGGTCGTGGGGATCTCGCGGCAGGTGCAGAAGAACGAGGAGGGTCTCGAGGGCTACAAGGAGTCCATGACCTGCCACCTCGGCGACTTCGACGAGTACGCGCGGCTGCGGCGCCAACTCAAGGACCGCGAGACGGAGTTGGCCAAGCAGGGCGCGGCGCAGCGGCGCGCGCAGGCGGCGGCCGCCCTGGAGAAGCTCAAGCCGGGTGACGTCATCCACGTGCCGACCGGCAAGTTCGCCGGTCTCGCACTGGTCCTCGACCCGGGCCTGGCCGCGGGCCGGTCCAACGGGCACCGCGGCTTCGAACACCACGACGGGCCGCGCCCGCTGGTGCTGACCGCCGAGCGGCAGGTCAAGCGGCTCGCCTCCATCGACTTCCCGGTTCCCGTGGAAGCCCTGGAGCGGATGCGGATCCCGAAGTCCTTCAACCCGCGCTCGCCGCAGTCCCGGCGCGACCTCGCGTCCGCGCTGCGCACCAAGGCCGGGCACATCGTGCCGGACCGGCACAAGAAGGCCCGCTCGGTGGCCGCCGACGACCGGGAGATCTCGCGGCTGCGGGCCGAGTTGCGGGCCCACCCGTGCCACGGCTGCTCCGACCGCGAGGACCACGCGCGGTGGGCCGAGCGCTACCACCGGCTCAAGCGGGACACCGGGCAGCTGGAGCGGCGCATCGAGGGGCGTACGAACACGATCGCGCGGACCTTCGACCGGATCGTCAAGCTCCTCACGGAGATGGACTACCTGCGCGGCGACGAGGTCACCGAGCACGGCAAGCGGCTCGCCCGGCTCTACGGCGAGCTCGACCTGCTCGCCAGTGAGTGCCTGCGGGACGGCGTCTGGGAGGGCCTGGACCCGGCCGAACTCGCGGCGTGCGTCTCGGCGTTGGTGTTCGAGGCGCGGGCCTCCGACGACGCGATGGCGCCCAAGCTGCCCTCGGGCCGGGCGAAGGCGGCGCTCGGCGAGATGGTGCGGATCTGGGGCCGGCTCGACGCCCTGGAGGAGGAGTTCCGGATCAACCAGGCCGAGGGCGTCGGTCAGCGCGAGCCCGATCTCGGCTTCGCCTGGGTCGCGTACCAGTGGGCCTCCGGGAAGGGGCTCGACGAGGTGCTGCGCGAGGCCGAGATGCCCGCGGGCGACTTCGTGCGCTGGTGCAAGCAGGTGATCGATGTGCTCGGACAGGTCGCGGCGGCCGCTCCCGAGGGTTCCTCGGTCGGGCGCAATGCGCGGAAGGCGGTTGACGCGGTGCGGCGAGGAGTCGTCGCCTACTCCTCGGTCGGATAGCCGGACCCGGAGCGCAAGAGGGAGATCCATCGGCGGGCCCACCTGGTGTTCAGGTGGGCCCGCTTACTGCGTTCCAGGGGGTGTTCGGGCGCGCGGACGCCATTGCTCCATGTATGCGAACAGCCACCGAGCGTGCAAATGGGAGCGAGTGTATTCCTGTCCGAGGGTGATTTCAGGGCCTTGCTGAATATGACTCGGGGTTGATCCGGTCGGACTAAGCTCGCTCGCAGCGCACCGAGTTGAGATGGATTCGGCCGCTTGTTCCCTTCTGTGCCGATAGAACCACGATGCGGCACTTTCCAAGTGCGGCCAAGCGCGGCGAACCGTCTCGAATTTCCCCGACCCGACCGTTCAGAGGGCATACATGGTGAGTGTTCAATCGCCTCCCGGTGGCCGAGAAGTCCCCTATCTGCGCGTGCTGTTGCTGCCCGCCATGGTCATGGCGGCCGCCACCGGAGCGGCCGCCGCCCTGGTCGCGGAGCCCGCCCGGCTCGCGGTCTCCCTGTGCGGCGCGTTCGGCGCGCTCCTCGTGCTGGCCGTCTCCGCCGAGGCGGTCCGCCGCGGCCGCGTGAACCGGGCGCAGCGCGCGCACTACACGCAGCGCGTGGCCGAGCTGGAAGCGCACATCGCCGCCCAGGAACACCGGACCATGAGGGTGGCCAGGGACGTCTTCCCGCAGGCCATGTACCGGATGCACTGCGGCGACCGGCCCTACGACGCCGTCCGCAACACCTGCGACGGCGAGCCCGCGTTCCACGATGTCACCGCGGGTGAGCGCGAGTTGATGACCGCGGCGCTCAAGGCGGTCGACACCGAGATCACGATGCGGGACGCCGCGCAGCGCGCGTTCGTCTCCGTCGCCCGCCGCGTCCAGGCCATCGTGCACAAGCAGGCCGAGGAACTCCGCGAGATGGAGGAGGACCACGGCCGCAACCCCGAGGTCTTCGACGACCTGCTGCGCATCGACCACGGCACGGCCCTGATCGGCCGGCTCGCCGACTCCGTCACCGTCCTCGGCGGCGCTCGCCCGGGACGCCAGTGGCCCAAGCCCGTCAAGCTCTACAGCGTGCTGCGCGGCGCCATGTCGCGCATCCTCGAATACCCGCGCATCGACCTGCACGCCATCTGCGACGTCGCCATCAGGGGCGTCTCCGTCGAGCCCGTCATCCACGCCTGCGCCGAACTCCTCGACAACGCCACCCGCTACTCGCCGCCGACCACCCGCGTGCACGTCACCGCGGTCGAGGTGCAGACCGGTGTCGCCATCGAGATCGAGGACGGCGGCGTCAGCCTCAGCGAGGAACAGCGCCGCAAGACCGAGCGCATGCTGGAGCGGGCTCAGTCCGGCTACGACCTCAACGACCTCGGCGAGAGCCCGCGTCTCGGCCTCGCGATCGTCGGCCGGCTGTGCGCGATGTACAAGATGCAGATCTCGCTGCGCCAGTCCGCGTACGGCGGCGTCCGCGCGGTCCTCGTCGTGCCGCGCGACATGATGAGCACCCAGCCCGCCCCCGGCCTCGCCCACGGCATCGGCGCCACCGCCGTGCCCCGCGTCGACCACAACGGCGTACCGGTCAAGGAAGAGCCGCGGCTGAAGAAGACGCGCCGCCCCACCACGGGCCCGCGCCCCTCCGCCCCGCTGGTCGCGATGGAGGACGACGTTCCCGTGGTCACGGAATGGCGGGCCAACGGCCTGCCCCAGCGGCGCAGGAAGTACGACACGAAGGTCATCGAGGACCAGATCATCGTGACGCCCCGCAACCCGGACCTCTCGATGCCGCCGCCCGCGGCGGGTCCCGCTCCGGCTGCGTACGGAGCACCGGCCCCCGGATCGCCCGGGGAGCCCGACCAGCACAGCGGGCCGGACATGCCCGAACCCGGTCTGTGGGTCGAGGCGTTCATGAACGGACTGAAGCCCGAGGGGGGCCAGGCCGAGGGGGCCGGTGCGGTGGGGGAGACCGCCCACGGCCCGGAGGGGTCGGCCAAGCCGCATGACGACGCCTACAACCAGCAGGTCGACGAGGGAGACCATCAGTGATCCAGCAACGTGCCAATTTCGACTGGATGCTCAAGGAGCTTGCCGAATGCGTGCACAACGTCAAGCAGGTGGTGGTGCTCTCCTCCGACGGCCTGCGCATCGCCCGCTACGGGGGTGACCCCGACGCCGCCGACCGGATCGCCGCGGCCTGCGCGGGACTCCAGTCGCTGGCCTCCGCCGTCGCCACGGAGATCCCGGAGAGCAGCGGCCAGATGAACATGGTCATCATCGAGGTCGACGGAGGCTTCTTCTATCTGATGGCCGCGGGCAAGGGCGCCTACCTCGCCGTGCTCGCCGACCAGTTCGTCGACGCGGGCCTCGTCAGCCACCAGATGCGCGATCTCGTCATCCGGATCGGCGCCCATCTGACGAGCCCGCCCCGGCACAACGGCCAGACCGTATGACGCACCGCCCACCCGAACCCCCGTTCAGGGAGCCCCCGCCCCAACGCGAGCGCCGGGCGCAGCAGGGCGACGGCAAGCCCGACCCCGAGCGCCTCTACGTGATCACGGGAGGAACCGAAGGCAGCGACCGCGCGCCCCTCGATCTGGTGACCCTGATCGTGGCGCGCGGCGAACCGCCGCCCTCGGCGCCCCCCGAGCAGGCCGCCGTCATACGCCTGTGCAGGACGCCCCTGTCGACGGCTGAGATCTCGGCCTACCTCCAACTGCCGTTCAGCGTGGTCACCGTGCTGCTCGGCGAACTCCTCGCGGCCGAACTCGTGCAGGCACGCGCGCCGGTGATCCGAGGCGCGGTCGCGGACCGTTCCCTTCTCGAAGCGGTGATGCATGGACTACAGAAGCTCTGACAGCGCGGCCGGGACCGACACCGCGACGAGCCTGCACATTCCCGGCCCACGGGCCGAGGAGCGGATGCCCGACACGGTGTCCTCGGCCGTCAAGATCGTCATCGTGGGCGGCTTCGGCGTCGGCAAGACCACCATGGTCGGCTCCGTCAGCGAGATCCGCCCGCTCACCACCGAAGAGACGATGACGCAGGCGGGCATCGGCGTCGACGACAACTACGGCTCGGAGACCAAGACCGCCACCACCGTGGCCATGGACTTCGGCCGCATCGGCATCACCGAGGAACTCGTCCTGTACCTCTTCGGCACGCCGGGGCAGGAGCGGTTCTGGTTCCTGTGGAACGGCCTGTTCGAAGGCGCGCTCGGCGCCGTGGTGCTCGTCGACACACGCCGCCTCGAAGTCAGCTTCGACGTCATAGGACGCCTCGAAGAGCGCGGAGTGCCGTTCGTCATCGCCAACAACACCTTCCCCGACGGGCCGCGCTACCCCACCGAGGAACTGCGCTCGGCCCTCGACCTGGACCCGCACGTCCCCATCGTCGACTGCGACGTGCGGCGCAGGGCGTCGAGCCGCGAGGTGCTGCTCACGCTGATGCGGTTCCTGCACGAGATGGCGCTGCACCACGCCTGACGTGCGCTCGCACACCCCACCAACGTCCGTTGACCACACCGACCGGAGCGTTCCCGTGACGTCACCCTTCCAGCCCTCTGAGTCACCCGCCGGACACGACGCCTTCGGAGACCCCTCGCTCGCGCCACCGCCCGGCTGCCCCGCGCACGACGCCCTCGGCCCCGGCGGACTGCGCCGGCTGTACGGCCCCGAGGCCGAGGCGGACATCGCCGGCGTGTACGAGAAGCTGCGCGCCGAGCACGGCCAGGTCGCCCCGGTGCTGATCCACGACGACGTGCGCATGTGGGCGGTGCTCGGACACAGCGAGAACCTGCACATGGTGACCTCCACCAGCCTGTTCAACCGCGACGCCCGCAACTGGAACGAGCTGCTGAACGGCAACGTCAAGCCGAAGCATCCGCTCGCCCCGGTCTTCTCCTGGCAGCCCATCACCTCCTTCAACGAGGGTGAGGCGCACCGGCGGCTGCGCGACGCGGTCGACAGCGCCGTGGAGACGATCAACCATCGCGATCTGCGCCGTTCCATCAACAGGGCCACCCAGGAGATCATCAACCGGTTCTCCGAGCGCGGCCACTGCGAGGTCGTCAGGGAGTTCGCCGAGCATCTGCCGATGATGGTGATGCTGGACATCATCGGTGCCCCCGACGCCTACAGCGAACGTTTCGTGCAGGCGGCCCGCGACATGATCAAGGGCACGGAAACGGCCATCGCCAGCAACGAGTTCATCATGGGCGTCCTGATGGAACTCACCCGGCGCCGCAGGAACGACCCCCGCGAAGACCTCACCAGTCACCTCCTCACCCACCCCGCGGCCCTCACCGACGACGAGGTGGGCGGACATCTGCGGCTCATCCTGATCGCCGCGTACGAGGCGACGGCCAACCTCATCGCCAACGTGCTGCGCGTCGTGCTCACCGACCCGCGCTTCCGCGCGCGGCTCAACGGCGGGCAGATGACGGTGCCGGAGGCGGTCGAGCAGTCGCTGTGGGACGAGCCCCCCTTCAGCGCGATGTGCGGCTACTTCGCCAAGACGGACACCGAGCTCGGCGGGCAGCACATCAGGGCGGGCGACGGACTGCTCTTCGGCATCCAGCCGGGCAACGCGTGCCCGGTCATCCGGCCCGAGCCTGGCGCCCACATGCAGGGCAACCGCTCGCACCTGGCGTTCGGCGGCGGGCCGCACGAGTGCCCGGGGCAGGACATCGGCCGTGCCGTCGCCGAGATCGGTGTCGACGCGTTCCTGATGCGGCTTCCCGACGCGGAACTCTCCGTGTCCGAGGCGGAGTTGAGCTGGACCTCGACGATCCTGTCGCGGCATCTCGTGGCGCTGCCCGTCGAGTTCACGCCGCGTCCGCAGCAGGATGTCACCTCGCTGCCGAGCATCGGGGGGCAGCGGGTTCCCGAATGGAAGGTCTCGGCGGGGTCCGTTGCGGCGCCGCTGGCCGCGGCTGCGGCGGGGCGGCCTGCTGCGCCCGCGCCCGCGCCTGCGTCTGCGCCCGCTTCTGTGCCTGTGCCTTCCGCGGTGCCGGGTCCGGCCTCGGCTCCCGAGCCGGCGGCTCCGGTGCGGCTCGGACGCTGGCAGCGGTTCCTGCGCTGGTGGCGCGGTGAGTGAACCGGTCCGTCAGGCCGGGCCCTCGGCCCACTGCTCGTACGAGGACCAGGCCGCGAGTTCCCTTCGGCTCACGAAGCGGTGCTCGCGGCCGGTCACCGGATCCCTGAACTCCAGGGTGCGGGCGAGGAGTTGGAGGGGGCGGCGGAAATCGTCCGGCCGGGCCGCGTCGAGGACGGCCGGGTAGAGCGGGTCGCCGAGGATCGGCAGGCCCAAGCGGTTCATGTGGACGCGCAGTTGGTGGGTGCGGCCGGTGTGAGGGGTGAGGCGGTACAGGCCCAGGTCCCGCTTGTGGTCGGCCAGTTCGACGTGGCTGACGGCGTTCGGCTCGGCGTCCGGGACCTCGTACGCAGCGAGCCGTCCGCGTTCCTTCTCGATGTGGCTGCGTACGGTGACGGGGAGCGACACGTCCGGGGTGTACGCGGCGACCGCCTCGTACGCCTTCGTGACCTGGCGCTCGCTGAACAGGGTCTGGTACCGGCCGCGTTCCTCCGGGCGGACCACGAACAGGACGAGGCCGGCGGTGAGGCGGTCCAGGCGGTGGGCGGGGCTCAGCCGTTCGAGGTTCAGGTCGCGGCGGAGGCGGGCGAGGGCCGTTTCGGTGATGTGGCTGCCGCGGGGGGTGGTGGCGAGGAAGTGCGGCTTGTCCGCGACCACGATGTGCTCGTCCTGGTGGACGACCTCGATGGGGTACGGGACGGGGGGTTCCGGGGCGAGGTCGCGGTGGAACCACACGTGGGTGTGGGGGGTGTACGGGGTCTCGCGGGTGATCGGGGTGCCGTCGGCCGTGACGATCGCCTGTTGCGTGATCATGCGGTCGATGGTGGTGGGTGGGGCGGTGAGGCGGGCGACGAGGTGGTCCCGGATGGTGGGCCAGTGGGTTTCGGCCGGGAGGCGTACGTGGACGGGGTCGATGCCGGAGCGTTGGGGGAGGGGGGCGGGGGGTGGGGTGGGGCGCTTTCGTCTCACGGGGGGTCACAGTACGGGGTGGTGTTTTGCGGGGGGTTGTGTCACCGGTACCGTGCCCTCGCTCACGGGGCTCTGCCCCGGACCCCGCTCCTCAATCGCCGGAGGGGCTTCAAGGGATCGGGGTTCCGTCCCCGGGTCGGCTGCTCAAGCGTCGCAGGGGCTTCAAGGAAGCGGGGCTCCGCCCCGGACCCCGCTCCTCAAGCGCCGGAGGGGCTGGAGTGGCGCCCCAGCGGCTGAAAGATCCGGGCTCCGCCCCGGACCCCGCTGCTCAAGCGCCGCAGGGGCTTGAAAGGGGGGAGCCCCCGGGTTACGCCTCTTGTTCGGCTTCGACTTGGGCGTTCCAGTCGCGCTTGGAGGCTTGCCAGCCGTCTTCGTTGTGGCCGAGGCGCCAGTAGCCGGAGATGGAGAGGTCCTCGCGGGGGATCTGGCGGTCGATGCGCAGGTGGCGGCGGAGTTCCTTGACGAAGCCGGCCTCGCCGTGGACGAACGCGTGGACCCGGCCCTCGGGGAAGTCGAGGCCGGTGACCGCGGCGATCAGCGCCTGGCCGACCGGGCGGCCCGCGCGGTGCAGATAGGTGACGTCCACCGGGGAGTCGATCTTCTGCTCCTCCTCGGGCCCCTCCACCTCGACGAAGACGTGCGCCCGCGTCCCCTCGGGCAGCGCCTCCAGCGAGGCGGCGATCGCCGGCAGGGCGCTCTCGTCACCGGCGATGAGGTGCCAGTCGGCCGAGGTGTCCGGGTGGTAGGCGCCGCCGGGGCCCATCAGGCGGATGGTCTCGCCGCCCCGGGCCGCCGCCGCCCAAGGGCCGGCCAGGCCCTCGTCGCCGTGCACCACGAAGTCGATGGTGAGCTCCAGCGCGGTCGGGTCCCACGCGCGCACCGTGTACGTGCGCGTCACGGGCCACTGGTCGCGGGGCAGTTCCTCGCGGATCCGCGCCATGTCGAACGGCTCGTCGTAGGTCACCCCGGCCGGCGGGAAGAGCAACTTCACGTAGTGGTCGGTGTGTTCGAGCTCCTGCGGGAAGTCCGCGAGACCTTCCCCGCCGAGCACCACCCGTCGCATGTGGGGCGTGATGCTCTCGGCGCGCACGACCTGCGCGGAGCGAGCCTTGCGGGGCGGGCGTGCGGGGCGCTCGGCCATGGGGCGGTCTCCCTCGATCCACTATTAGTTAGGTATACCTAAGCTAACACCTCATTCTGAGAGCGTGGTGAGGAGGCGCTGCAAAGAACCTCCCAAGCCCCAGCGGGCCGCCAGCTCCTCGAGCGCCGCGGGGTCCCGCGGCTCCCGCGGCAGCGCCGTGTCCACCGCGGGCAGCGGTACGTCGCCCGCGACGCGCACCACCGTCGGCGCCACCGCCAGGTACGGGCGCGCCTCGTCGAGCCGCTTGCGCTGCGTCGGCGTCAGCTTGGACTTCGGGTCGTCGACGGCCGCCATGATCCCGGCCAGGTCCCCGTACTGCGCGAGCAGCTTCGCCGCGGTCTTCTCGCCGACGCCCGGTACGCCCGGCAGTCCGTCGCTCGGGTCGCCGCGCAGCAGCGCCATGTCCGCGTAACCGGCCCCGTCCACCCCGTACTTCTCGCGGAGCAGGTCCTCGTCCGTCACCTGGAGGGTGCCGACCCCCTTGAGCGGGTACAGGACGCGGCGCCCCAGCTTGTCGTCGACCAGCTGGAACAGGTCGCGGTCGCCGGTCACGATGTCGACCGGGTCCTCGGCCCGCCCCGTGAACGTGCCGATCACGTCGTCCGCCTCGTAGCCCGCCACGCCCACGCGCGCGATGCCCAGCGCGTCGAGCACGGCCTCGATGACCGGGACCTGCGGGGAGAGGGTGTCCGGGATCTCCTCCTCGTCCGGCGTCCCGGCCGCCGTCTCCTCGGCGACGCGGTGCGCCTTGTACGAGGGGATGAGGTCGACGCGCCACTGGGGGCGCCAGTCCGCGTCCATGCAGGCCACCAGGTGGGTGGGGCGGTGGTCGTGGACGAGGCGGGTGATGAACTCGAGCAGGCCGCGCACCGCGTTCACCGGCGTGCCGTCCGGGGCCTTCACCGAGTCCGGCACTCCGAAGTAGGCGCGGAAGTACAGGGATGCGGTGTCGAGCAGCATCAGGCGGCGCTCCGCCGATCCTGCCGTGGATGTCGTCTGGGTCACGTTCGCATCATGCCGCACCCCACTGACAGTCACCGGCTGTGATGATGCGAACAGTGTGAGTGAAGTGCTGTGAACTGGGTAACTCCTTCGTTTGATTCACATAAACGAGGGCAGGCGCCGTCTCGGAGCGGAGCCGGTCCGTACTTCAACTATTGAAGGGACGGCCGGTCAAGCGGAAGGATCCGCGACGCTCTACGGCCCGCCGGCGGGGGAGGCGGGCCGTCTTGGTTCGACCCGAGAGGTGTATGTGTCCAGGCTTGAAGCCGAGCACCTGTACAAGGTGTTCGGCAGACGACCCGATGAGGCTGTGGAGAAGCTCCGCAGTGGCGCGGACCGTGAGGATCTGCGTGCCGAGGGAACCACCGCCGCTGTGATCGATGCGTCGTTCACGGTCGAGTCCGGCCAGATCTTCGTCGTCATGGGTCTGTCGGGTTCCGGCAAGTCCACGCTTCTGCGGATGCTGAACGGGCTGTTGGAGCCGACCGCGGGGCATGTGCGTTTCGACGGGCAGGATCTGACGGCGCTGGCTCCCAAGGAGCTGCGGCAGGTTCGTTCGCACAAGATCAGCATGGTGTTCCAGCATTTCGCGCTGTTTCCGCACCGGTCGGTGATGGAGAACGCGGCGTACGGCCTGGAGGTTCAGGGCGTGGCGCGTGCGGAGCGTGAGGAGCGGGCGGTGGAGGCGCTGCGTCTGGCGGGTCTGGAGGGGTGGGAGAAGTCCTTCCCGGACGAGCTGTCGGGCGGTATGCAGCAGCGTGTGGGGCTGGCGCGGGCGCTGGCCACGGATGCGGATCTGTTGTTGATGGACGAGTCGTTCAGTGCGCTGGACCCGTTGATCCGGCGGGACATGCAGGATCAGTTGCTGGAGCTGCAGAAGACGCTGAAGAAGACGATCGTGTTCATCACGCACGATCTGAACGAGGCGATGCGGCTGGGTGACAACATCGCGGTGATGCGTGATGGGCGGATCGTGCAGATCGGTTCGGCCGAGGACATTCTGGTGACGCCGGCCAATGATTACGTGGCGTCGTTCACGCAGGACGTGGACCGTTCCCGGGTGTTGAGTGCGCGGGCGATCATGGCGGAGCCGGAGGCGGGTTACGACCTGGCGGCGGCGCCGGCGAAGGTGCATCAGGACGCGCCGATCGTGGATCTGTTCACGCCGTGCTCGACGAGTGGGATACCCGTGGCCGTCGTCGACGACGAGGGCGCTTTGCAGGGTGTGGTGCCGCGTGAGCGGTTGCTGGCCGTGCTCGGCGAACCCATGAAGACCGTCGAGGACGGTACGGACGGTGCGGCCGCGAGCCCCACCGAGGACAAGAACGACGCCGTCCCGTCGCCGCGTGGCGAAGGCGACGAGTCGGCGGAGAAGGTGAACGCCGGTGCCTAGGATTCCCTTCGGTGACTGGGTCAACGATGTGGTCGACTGGATGCTCGACCACATGGCCTGGCTCTTCGACTTCTTCGAGAGCGTCTTCAGCGGTGTCTACGACGGCATCACGAACGTCCTGACGGCCCCCGAGCCGCTGATCCTCGCCGGCATCTTCGCCGTCATCGCGTTCTGGCTGCGCGGCACACTCGGCGCGGTCCTCACCTTCATCGGGTTCTGGTTCATCCAGAACCTCGAACTGTGGACCAAGGCGATGGAGACCCTGTCTCTCGTCCTGGTCTCCACACTCATCGCGTTGATCATCGGTGTGCCGCTGGGTATCTGGGCGGCCCGCTCCAACCGGATCAGCAATCTGTTCAGGCCGGTCCTCGACCTGATGCAGACGCTGCCGGCGATGGTCTACCTGATCCCCGCGATCCTGTTCTTCGGCTCGGGCGCCCCCGCCGGTATCGTCGCGACGCTGATCTTCGCGGTGCCGCCGGGTGTGCGCATGACCGAGCTGGGCATCCGCCAGGTCGACAAGGAACTGGTCGAGGCGGCCGAGGCGTTCGGTACGACGCCGCGCAACACCCTCTTCCGCGTGCAGCTGCCGCTGGCCCTGCCGACGATCATGGCGGGTGTCAACCAGGTCATCATGCTGGGCCTGTCCATGGCCGCCATCGCGGGCATGGTCGGCACCGGCGGTCTCGGTGGCGCGGTCAACGAGGCCATCGGCCAGCTCAACGTCGGCCTCGGCGCCGAGTCCGGCATCTCGATCGTGATCCTGGCGATCTACCTGGACCGCATGACCAGCTCGCTGGGCCAGCAGGTCTCCCCGCTGGGCCGCCGTGCGCTGAACAAGCTGCGGGTCACGCAGGGTCTGAAGATCTGGTCCTACCGTCCCCGTCCGGCCGTCGCCGTCGTCGGTGTCGTCGTCCTCGCGCTCGTCGCGGGCGGCATGGGCATGTTCGGCCAGAGCAGCGGCGGCGCCGCTCCGACCGCCTCCTCCACCAACGTGGGCCAGGGCAAGAAGATCTCCATCGGCTACATCCCCTGGGACGAGGGCGTCGCCTCCACGTTCCTGTGGAAGGAGATCCTGGAGCAGCGCGGTTTCCAGGTCGAGACCAAGCAGTTCGACGCCGGACCGCTCTACACCTCGCTCTCCCAGGGCTCCGTCGACTTCCAGACCGACTCGTGGCTGCCGGTCACGCACGCCGAGTACTGGAAGAAGTACGGCAAGGACCTGGAGGACCTCGGTTCCTGGTACGGGCCCACCTCCCTCGAACTCGCGGTGCCTTCGTACATGAAGGACATCACGTCGATGGAGGACCTGAAGGGTCAGGCCGACAAGTTCGGCGGCAAGATCACCGGCATCGAGGCGAGCGCCGGCGAGATGGCCCTGCTCAAGAGCAAGGTCCTCAAGGAGTACGGCCTCGACAAGGAGTACAAGGTCGTCGACAGCTCCACGCCGGCGATGCTGGCCGAGCTGAAGCGCGCGTACGCCAAGAAGGAACCGATCGTCACCACGCTGTGGTCGCCGCACTGGGCGTACAACGACTACAAGCTGACGAAGCTCAAGGACCCGAAGGGTGCCTGGGGCAAGGGTGACGGCATCCACTCGCTGGCCCGCAAGGGCTTCGGCAAGGACTTCCCCGAGGTCAACAAGTGGGTCAAGGACTTCAAGCTGACCGAGAAGCAGCTCACCAGCCTTGAGGCCGAGATCAACAAGGCCGGCAAGGGCAAGCAGCAGGACGCCGTCAAGACGTGGCTCAAGCAGAACCCGGGCCTCGTCGACAAGCTGGCCCCCGTGAAGAAGCAGTCGACCCCGGCCGAGGCCAAGCGCCCGGTGAACGTCGCCTGGTTCCCCTGGGACGAGGACATCGCCGTCACGTACCTCTGGAAGAACGTTCTGGAGAAGCGCGGCTACAAGCTGAACCTCAAGCAGATGGACGTGGGCCCGGTCTACACCGGCCTCGCCAGCGGTGACCTCGACGTCAACTTCGACGCCTGGCTGCCGCACGCCCAGTCCAACTACTGGAACAAGCACAAGGACAACCTCGCCGACCTGGGCAGCTGGTACAGCCCGACCTCCCTTGAGGTCTCCGTCCCGTCCTACGTGAAGGGCGTCAAGTCCTACGAGGACCTGAAGGGCAAGTCCAAGCTCTTCGACGGGAAGATCATCGGCATCGAGGCCGGTACCGGCGAGATGAACCTCCTGAAGAAGGACGTCCTGCCGGCCTACGGCCTGGACAAGGAGTACAAGGTCGTCGACGGCTCCACGCCGGCGATGCTGGCGCAGCTGAAGCGCGCGTACGCCAAGAAGGAGCCGATCGCGGTCGTGCTCTGGTCGCCGCACTGGGCGTACAACGA
The DNA here is from genome assembly GCF_054724165.1 of Streptomyces sp. BYX5S. Taxonomy (NCBI): domain Bacteria; kingdom Bacillati; phylum Actinomycetota; class Actinomycetes; order Kitasatosporales; family Streptomycetaceae; genus Streptomyces; species Streptomyces sp. BYX5S. The sequence goes on from NZ_CM138829.1 coordinate 2,373,556, forward strand.
CTACAAGCTGACCAAGCTCAAGGACTCGAAGAAGGCCTGGGGTCCGGGCGACAAGATCCGCACGATCGCCCACAAGGACTTCCCCAACAAGTACCCGCAGCTCACGAAGTGGTTCAAGAACTTCAAGCTGAGCGAGGACGAGCTGGCGAGCCTGGAGTCCGAGATCACGAAGCAGGGCCAGGGTCACGAGGAGGACGCGGTCGCCACGTGGCTCAAGACGCACCAGGACGTCGAGAAGCGGATGACTGCTTCCTGACCCGCTGACGTCGCACCGGCCGTGAGGGGCGGGCTCCCGAGAGGGGGCCCGCCCCTCACGCGTGCGCCGGAGCGCCGGGTTCACCCTGGCGGTCCACCGGCGCGCCTGGTATGCCTGTTCCTCTCCCGCGAGGGCGCGCGGGCCCGATCGTGACCCACCGCTTTCTCTCGCTCACATGAAACAGCGGGACGAAACTGCGTAGGGTGCATTCAAACGAACAGGGCAATCGGCGGAAGGGAGCGCGGGCCATGGACGAACACAAGGAATCACTGCGCGTGGGCGCGGCCGTCCGACGGCGCCGCCGCTCCCTCGAACTGACCCTGTCGGCGGTCGCCGAGCGCAGTGGCCTGTCGGTGCCGTTCCTCAGCCAGGTGGAGAACGAGCGGGCGCGGCCCAGCCGCCGCTCCCTGGAGAAGGTGGCCGACGCGCTCGGCACCACCGCCGTCGAGCTGCTCGCCGCCGCCGACCCGGCCCGCACCGTGGATCTCGTGCGGGCGGACGACGGCGACGTCGAGGAGGCCGTCGACGGGGCGGACTTCGTCGTACGGTCCCTGGTCCGCGGCCACCACCAGATGCACGCCCAGGAGTTCGTCGGCGACCACGACCCGGGCCGCGAGTTCCAGCTGCGCAACGACGTGTTGATGCATGTCACCGAGGGCGCCGTCGAGGTCGAGGCGGAGGGCCGCGCCCACCACCTGGTCCGCGGCGACACCCTGTATCTGACCGGTGGTGTGCGGCACCGCTGGCGGGCGACCGTGCCGGACGCGCGGGTGCTCGTGGTGGCGGTCGCCGAGCACATCGACGCGGTCGACGAGCCGGGCCCGAAGTAGGCCCCGCTACCGTGCGCGTCGTCTCGCTCGTGCCGTCCCTCACGGAGGCGGTCGCCGTGACACTGCCCGGCGTGCTGGTCGGCGTCACCGACTGGTGCACCCACCCCGAGGGCCTGGACGCGGCCCGGATCGGCGGCACCAAGAACCCCGACGTCCGCGCGGTCGTCGCGCTGCGCCCGGACCTCGTCGTGGCCAACGAGGAGGAGAACCGGGCGGCGGACCTGGCCGAGCTGCGCGCCTGCGGCATCGAGGTCCTGGTCACCGAGGTACGTGAACTGCCGGACGCCATACGGGAATTGGACCGGGTGCTGCGCGCCTGCGGGGCGACGGCGCGGCCCGGGTGGCTGGACGCCGCGGAGGCCGCCTGGGCCGAACTCCCGGCACCGGAGGGCCGGTTGCGGGCCGCCGTGCCGATCTGGCGGCGTCCGTGGATGGTGCTCGGCCGCGACACCTTCGCGGGGGATCTGCTGGCGCGGCTCGGCGTGGACAACGTCTACGCGGGGCACGCCGAACGCTATCCGCGCGTCCCGCTCGACGAACTGCGGGCCGCAGGGATCGACCTGGTGGTACTGCCCGACGAGCCGTACCGTTTCACCCGCGACGACGGCCCCGAGGCCTTCGAGACGCCCGCGGCCCTGGTCAGCGGGCGCCATCTCACCTGGTACGGCCCGTCGTTGGCGACCGCGCCGCGCGTCCTGGGGGAGGCGTTGCGGCGGGGCGCGGGGGCATAGTGCGGGCGGGGGAGCGGTGGGGTGACTTCTACGAACTGTGCCCCGACGGCCTGCTCGCCGAGCTCAACGGGGCGGTCCTCGGTTCCGGCGTCGCGAGCAGTCGGCCGCTGAGCAGGCCGCGCGCCGTGTGAACCGCCGCCACGGCCCAGATCGCCACCAGCCCCGCGTAGAGCACGACGGCCAGGACGTCGAAGACCACGAGGCCCGTGTGCTTGCCGAGGCCCTCCGCGCCCGTCACGCACGTGCCGACGGGGAAGGTGAACGCCCACCACGTCATCGCGAAGCCCATGCCCCGGCGGCGCGCCCGCACCACCATCGCGAGGGCGAGCGCCAGCCACATCAGGGCGAAACCCAGCACCGGCACCCCGTACAGGACGGCGAACGCGGTGAAACCGTGCGCGTACGCGTCGGGGAGGACGCCGCCCGCGACGTCGGCGAACTTGTTCGCGGCGGTCGTCGACTGGCCGAGCGGACCGAGCACGAGGAACAGCGTCGGGGTCAGCGCCAGCGGCAGCGGGCCCGCCGTCACCAGTCGCGTGAACACGGCCGGCAGCATGACCAGCGTCGCCAGCAGGCTCAGGCCGAACATCGCGTAACAGGCGAGCAGCAGCGTCTGTCGCGCCTGCCCCTCCGCCAGATGCGGCACCAGCAGCGGGCCCACGGCCGCCGACACCATCGGCGCGACGACCGGGAGCAGCCACACCGGTGAGGCGTCCTGCGCGGCGATGCGGTGCCGGACCACCATCAGGTACGGGATCGCGACCGCCGCGACCAGACCGATGGCCGTGCCCGCCACGAACAGGACGACGTCCACGGCCAGCGCCGCGTGGAGGCCGATCCAGTCCCGGCCCACGAGGACCGTCGCCGCGCCGACGGCGAGGAGCGCCATCGAGAGGCAGCCGTAGAACGGGGCCGCCGTCGGGTCGAGCAGCTGCTCCCTGGCCCGGTCCCGGTGGTGCGTCCAGTGCAGCGCGCGGGCGCCGAGCAGCGCGAGGAGCAGGACGAAGGACAGGGCCCACAGCAGGGTGCAGGCGCTGCGCAGGCCCGGGAGCCGCACGGGGAGGGTGGCGCCCGCGTTGGCGATGATCGCGGTGCCCATCACGGCGGCGTACCAGTTCGGTCCGAGCTGGCGGACGGCGGCGCGGACGCCGGTGGTGGGACGGGGCAGGGGGCGGGATGCGGGCTGGGCGGCGGTGACCATGGTCCTACGGTCCCGCCGACGGGCGGCCCCCACCAGGGACGTTCTCGCTATGAGGGCATAAGCTGGATTTATGAGCGAGGCGGGGCACGGGGCAGGGCGCGAGGCGCGTGAGGACCGGACGGCGAACGCGGCGAGCGGGGCCGGCCAGACGGAGGCCGGGGGCGCCGAGCAGGTGCCGGACGCCGGGCTCGCGCACCGGGTGCCGGAGCTGGGCGCGCTGCAACTGCTGCTCGCGGTGGCCCGGCTCGGCAGTCTCGGCGCGGCCGCGCGTTCCCTCGGCATCACGCAGCCCGCCGCGAGCAGCCGGATCCGGTCGATGGAGCGGCAGCTCGGGCTCGCCCTCGTCGACCGTTCACCGCGCGGCTCCCGGCTCACCGACGGCGGGGCGCTCGTCACGGACTGGGCGCGGCCCATCGTGGAGGCCGCCGAGCAGTTCGACGCGGGGGCGTCGGCGCTGCGGGACCGGCGCGATTCGCGGCTGCGGGTGGCGGCGAGCATGACGATCGCCGAGTATCTGCTGCCGCGGTGGCTGATCGCGTTGCGGGCCGAGCGGCCGGACACGGCGGTGTCGCTGCTCGCGGGGAACTCGACGGTGGTGGCGGAGCGGTTGCTCGGGGGCGAGGCGGATCTCGGGTTCGTGGAGGGGGTCACGGTGCCCGCGGGGCTCGACTCCGCGGTCATCGCGCACGACCGGCTGATCGTGGTGGTGGCGCCCGGACATCCGTGGTCGCGGCGGCGGAAGCCGTTGGCGGCGGGGGAGTTGGCGGCGACGCCGCTCATTCTGCGGGAGGAGGGGTCGGGGACGCGGCAGGTGCTGGAGGCGGCGCTGGGCGGGCTCGCGCGGCCACTCATCGAGCTGTCGTCGACGACCGCGGTGAAGTCGGCGGCGGTGGGTGGGGCGGGGCCGTCCGTGCTGAGTGAGCTGGCGGTGGGGGAGGAGCTCGGGGGGCGGCGGTTGGTGGAGGTGCCGTTGGAGGGGGTGCGGTTGGAGAGGGAGTTGCGGGCGGTGTGGACGACGGGGCATTTGCCGGTGGGTCCCGCGCGAGACCTGCTGTCGCTGACCCGTTCCGGGTGACGCCACCCCGTGGCCGCCCCCACGGGGCTCCGCCCCGGACCCCGCTGCTCAAGCGCCGCAGGGGCTATAGGTGGGGGCTGCCTCAGGTCTCGTGGCTCTCGTGGCGCGGGGCCGTAAATGCCGGGGCGCTGCCCCGGACCCCGCTGCTCAAGCGCCGCAGAGGCTATAAGTGCGGGGCGTCGTGTCGAACTCTGCTGCTCAGGCGCCGCAGGGGATATAGGTGGGGGCGCCGCGCCGAACCCTGCTGCTCAAGCGTCGCAGGGGCTATAGGTGGGGGGGGCGTCGTGCCGGACCCTGCTGCTCAAGCGCCGCAGGGGCTTGAATGGTGCCGGTGGGATATTGAGCCCCTCCGGCGATTGAGGAGCGGGGTGCGGGGCGGAGCCCCGGGGTTTTGGCGTGCCGGGGTGGGAGTATCGGGGGATGGGGCCGGATGCGGTGGGGGTGCGGACGCCTTGGAGGGCGCTGCCTCGACGGGTTCGCGACGGAGTCGAGGAGGCGCTCGGGGCGGCCGTCGTCGAGGCCGTGACGCAGCCCGGGGGGTTCTCCCCCGGGGTCGCGTCGCGGGTCGTGCTCGGGGACGGCCGACGCGCGTTCGTGAAGGCCGTCAGCGCGGAGGCCAACGCGCAGAGCCCCGAGTTCCACCGCGCCGAGGCGCGCAACGCCGCCGCGTTGCCGGACGACGTCCCGGCGCCACGGCTGCTGGGGGTGTACGACGACGGGACCTGGGTGGCGCTCGCGTTCGAGGACGTGGACGGGCGACAGCCTCATGTGCCCTGGCGGGAGGACGAGTTGCATCGCGTGCTCGACGCCGTCGAGCGGCTCGCGCGGACGCTCAGCCCCGCCCCGATCGACGCGCCGCGGCTCGGCGGGAAGAGCAGGCCGGGCAAGGGCAGCTGGTGGCGGCTCGCCGCGGCGGACCCGGAGACGCTCGACGGAGTCGACCCGTGGGCCGTCCGCAACGCCCGCGCGCTGGCCGAACTGGCCGACCCCTGGGCCGAGTTCGCCACCGGCGACACGCTCGTCCACGCCGACCTGCGGGCCGACAACATCCTGCTCACCCGGGACGACGTCGTCTTCGTCGACTGGCCGCACGCCGTACGCGCCGCACCGTGGTACGACCTGCTCCTGATGCTGCCGTGCATCCGGGTGCAGGGCGGCCCCGACCCCGAAGTACTGTTCACCGCGAACCCGTTGGGCCGCGAGGCGGACCCGGAAGGCGTCACGCGCGCCGTCGCCCGGCTGACCGGGTTCTTCCTGGAACACGGCGCGCTCCCCGCCCCGCCGGGCCTGCCCACGATCCGGGCGTTCCAGCGCGCGCAGGGCGCCGCCGCCCTCGCCTGGCTGCGGACCCGGCTCAGAAACCGTGCGGCGTACCCGCGGCTCGTACCAGACCTTCCGTGACCCGCGCGTCCTCGCCCATCTCCGGATGCCACTGCACGCCCATCACCCACGACATGCCCGGCAGCTCGACCGCCTCGACGGTGCCGTCGTCCGCGTGGGCCGAGACGACCAGGCCCTTGCCGAGCCGGTCCACCGCCTGGTGGTGGTAGGTCGGCACGTCGGTGGGCTCGGGGACGAGGTCGCCGTAGCGGGTGCCGGGCACCGGGGTGACCGTGTGGCGGCCGAAGACGCCCGTCGCCTTCACATGGCCCTCGATGTGCTGCGCGAGCGTGCCACCGAGGGCGACGTTCAGGAGCTGCATGCCGCGGCAGATCCCCAGTAGCGGCGTCCCCGACGTCAACGCGGCCCGGATCAGCGCGAGTTCCCACGCGTCCCGCTCCGTGGCCGCCGGCCCGGTGTGCGGATCGCGCTGCGCGCCGTACTGCCCCGGATCCACGTCCGGACCACCCGCGACGATCACCCCGTCGAGCCGGGCCACCACGGACGGCGCGTGCTTCGGGTCGTCCGGGGGTGTCATCGCGGCGAGACCGCCGGACTCCTGCACGAGCCGCGGGTAGCCGATCGGCAGCAGCGCGGCGGGCAGCTCCCAGATGCCCCAACTGGCCCTGCTCTCCAGGTAGGTGCTGATGCCGATCAGCGGCCTGCTCACCATGGTGTCGCGCTCCCCGAATGCCGTACGTGCCGAGCCCAGCCCCCGAGCGTACGAGATCACGGCGCGTGTCACCGGGGCGTTCAGCATGCGGGCAGGCGCCCCGCCGAACGCCCCGTGGCTCCTTCCCTGCCGACGGCCGGGCGATTACGTTGTGGCTTCCGGTTGACCTGAGGAGGACCTTCCCGTGGCAGACCGCACATCCCCGCTGACCGTGGAGGAGCTGCACGCCCTCGTCGCGAGCGGAGAGATCGACACCGTCGTCCTCGCGTTCCCCGACATGCAGGGCCGGCTCCAGGGCAAGCGCTTCGCGGCCCGCTTCTTCCTCGACGAGGTGCTCCACCACGGCACGGAGGGCTGCAACTATCTGCTCGCCGTCGACACCGACATGAACACCGTCGACGGCTACGCCATGTCCTCATGGGAGCGCGGCTACGGCGACTTCGCCATGCACCCCGACCTGACCACCCTGCGCCGCGTGCCCTGGAACGCGGGCACCGCCATGCTCACCGCCGACCTCGCCTGGAACGACGGCTCCCCGGTCGTCGCCGCGCCCCGGCAGATCCTGCGCCGCCAGCTCGACCGGCTCGCCGAACGGGGCCTCACCGCCCAGGTCGGCACCGAACTCGAGTTCATCGTCTTCAAGGACACGTACGAGCAGGCCTGGAACGCCGACTACCGGGGGCTGACCCCCGCCAACCAGTACAACATCGACTACTCCGTGCTCGGGACCGGCCGCATCGAGCCGCTGCTGCGCCGCATCCGCAACGAGATGGCCGGCGCGGGCCTGACCGTCGAGTCCGCCAAGGGGGAGTGCAACCCCGGCCAGCACGAGATCGCCTTCCGCTACGACGACGCCCTCGTCACCTGCGACCAGCACGCCGTCTACAAGACCGGCGCCAAGGAGATCGCCGCGCAGGAGGGCTGCTCGCTCACCTTCATGGCGAAGTACAACGAGCGCGAGGGCAACTCCTGCCACATCCACCTCTCGCTCGCCGACGCCGACGGCACGAACGTCATGGCCGGGCCCGGCGGCGACGGCATGTCCGAGCTCATGCGGCAGTTCCTCGCGGGCCAGCTCGCCGCGCTGCGCGACTTCTCCCTGCTGTACGCCCCCAACATCAACTCCTACAAGCGGTTCCAGCCGGGCTCCTTCGCCCCGACCGCCGTCGCCTGGGGCCACGACAACCGGACCTGCTCGCTGCGCGTCGTCGGCCACGGCCCCTCGACCCGCTTCGAGAACCGGCTCCCCGGCGGTGACGTCAACCCGTACCTGGCGGTGGCCGGTCTGGTGGCGGCGGGTCTGTACGGGGTGGAGAACGAGCTGCGGCTCCCCGAGGCCTGCGCCGGGAACGCCTACACCGCCGATTACGAACACGTCCCCACCACCCTGCGCGAGGCCGCCGACCTCTGGGAGAACAGCCCCGTCGCCAAGGCCGCCTTCGGGGACGAGGTCGTCGCCCACTACCGCAACATGGCACGCGTCGAACTCGACGCGTACGACGCCGCCGTCACCGACTGGGAACTCCGCCGGGGATTCGAGAGGCTGTGAAAGGGACCACCTTGCTGCACGTACTGAACCCGGCCACGGAAGAACTCGTGGCCACCGTCCCGCCCGCCACCCGCGAAGACGTCGACACCGCCGTCGTCCGCGCCACCGGCGCCCAGCGCGCCTGGGCGGCCGCCGCCCCCGCCGACCGGGCCCGCCTGCTGCGCCGCTTCGCGGGCACGGTCGACCAACACCTGGAGGAACTGGCCCAGTTGGAGGTCACCGAGGCCGGCCACCTCATCGGCAACGCCCGCTGGGAGGCCGGTAACGTACGCGACCTGCTGGAGTACGCCGCCGGGGGAGTCGAGCGGCTGAATGGCCGTCAGATCCCGGTGGCCGGCGGCCTCGACGTCACGATCCTCGAACCGCTCGGCGTCGTCGGCGTCATCGCACCGTGGAACTTCCCGATGCCCATCGCCGCCTGGGGGACCGCCCCGGCCCTCGCGGCGGGCAACGCCGTCCTCCTCAAGCCCGCCGAGACGACCCCGCTCACCGCCCTGCGGCTCGCCGAACTCGCCCTGGAGGCCGGACTGCCCGAGGGCCTCTTCCAGGTGCTCCCCGGAGAGGGGCCGGTCACGGGGGACGCCCTCGTCGAGCACCCCGGCGTCGCCAAGATCGTGTTCACCGGCTCCACCCGCGTCGGCAAGCAGATCATGGCCACGTGCGCGGACCGCGTGAAGCGCGTGACCCTCGAACTCGGCGGCAAGAGCCCCAACGTCGTCTTCGCCGACGCCGACCTCGAAGCCGCCGCCGACCCCTTCGCGTTCCTCGACAACTCCGGCCAGGACTGCTGCGCCCGCTCCCGGATCCTCGTCCAGGAGTCGGCCTACGAGGAGTACGCCGACCTGCTCGCCGACCGCGTGCGCGCCGTCGTCGTGGGCGACCCGGCCGACGAGAAGACGCAGATGGGCCCGCTCATCTCACGCCAACAGCTGGATCGGGTGCGGGAACTGGTGCCCGAGGACGCCGCCGCGATCCGTGGTGTGGCCCCCGCCGGGCCCGGCTTCTGGTTCCCGCCGACCGTGCTCACCGGCGAGGCCCCCGACTCGCGGGCCGTCCGGGAGGAGATCTTCGGGCCGGTCGCCGTGCTGCTGCCCTTCACCGACGAGGCCGACGCCGTACGCCTCGCCAACGACACCGCGTACGGCCTGTCCGGCTCCATCTGGACCCGCGACGTGGGCCGCGCCCTGCGCGTCTCCCAGGCCGTCCGCGCGGGCAACCTGTCCGTCAACTCGCATGCCAGCGTGCGCTATTGGACCCCGTTCGGCGGCTATCAGCAGTCCGGGTTCGGCCGCGAGCTGGGCCCCGACGCGCTCACCGCGTTCACCGAGACCAAGAACGTCTTCATCAGTACGGAAAGCACGGAAAGCACGGAGGCCTGAAGCACCCATGAGCGAAGAGATCATCTGCCGCCGCCTCGTCGGCCGCACCGCCGTCATCACCGGCGCCGGCAGCGGCATCGGCCTCGCCACCGCGCGCCGCCTCGCCTCCGAGGGCGCGCACGTCGTCTGCGGCGACATCGACGCGAGCGCGGGAAAGAAGGCGGCCGAGGACGTCGGCGGCACCTTCGTCCAGGTCGACGTCACCGACGCCGAGCAGGTCGAGGCGCTGTTCAGGACCGCGTACGACACCTACGGCAGCGTCGACATCGCCTTCAACAACGCGGGCATCTCGCCGCCCGACGACGACTCGATCCTCGACACCGGCCTGGAGGCGTGGAAGCGGGTCCAGGAGGTCAACCTGACCTCCGTCTACCTGTGCTGCAAGGCGGCCCTCCCGTACATGCGGCGCCAGGGCAGGGGTTCCATCATCAACACGGCGTCGTTCGTGGCCCGGATGGGCGCCGCCACCTCGCAGATCTCGTACACCGCGTCCAAGGGCGGTGTCCTCGCCATGTCGCGCGAGCTGGGCGTGCAGTTCGCGCGGGAGGGCATCCGCGTGAACGCCCTGTGTCCCGGCCCCGTCAACACCCCGCTGCTCCAGGAGCTGTTCGCCAAGGACCCGGAGCGGGCCGCGCGTCGCCTCGTGCACATTCCGGTCGGCCGGTTCGCCGAGGCGACGGAGATCGCGGCGGCCGTCGCCTTCCTCGCCAGCGACGACGCGGCGTTCGTGAACGCCACCGACTTCCTCGTCGACGGCGGGATCTCCGGCGCGTACGTGACACCGGTGTGAGAACCCTGGGAGCGGCGCGCTGACGCGTGTACGGTCCACTCACATGCGTAACAGACATGTTGCCGCGTGGACCTCGGTCGCGGCCGCCGCCCTGCTGGCGGCCGCGAGCCTCACCACACCCGCGGCCGCCGCCACGTCCGCACGACCCACCGCCGCCAAGTGCCCCCAGCTGTCGACGAAGCTGCCCTGGTACGGCCAGAACCGGGCCAAGCTCCAGCGCATGATCGACCAGCGGGGGAGCTGCGGCGGATTCAAGGGCCCGCGTCCCGTCGCCGCGTTCGACTGGGACAACACCGTCAGCAAGAACGACGTCACCGACGCGACCATCGCCTGGTCGCTCAAGCACGACAAGATCCTGCGGCCCGCGAGCTGGAAGAAGACCAGCAAGTGGATGACCGACGACGCCGACAAGGCGCTCACCGCCGCCTGCGGCACCGACGTCCCCGTGGGCGCCCCGCTGCCCACCTCCACCGACACCGACTGCACGGACGAGATCTTCAACATCCGTGAGTCCGGCAAGACCATGAGCGGAGCCGCCGCCTTCGCCGGCGAGTGGAACCACCGCCGCACCGTCCCCCAGTACGCCTGGGTGCCGCAGCTCTTCGCCGGCCACACGGTCCCCGAGCTGGAGTCGTACGCGGCCGCCGCGCGCAAGGAGGCCCTCGCCGCCCCCGTCGGCGCGACCCAGACGCTGGGCACGCACACCATCCCCGGCTACGTCCGCTACTACGAGCAGCAGCGCGACCTCATCCGGACGCTCCAGAAGGCCGGCTTCGACGTCTACATCGTGTCCGCCGGGTCCGAGCCGGTGACCGAGGTGTGGTCGAAGGGTGTCGGCATCGACCGCGCGCACACCATCGCCATCCGCTCCGTCCTGGACCGCGAGGGCCGCATCACCACGTACAACGAGGGCTGCGGCGGCGTCGGCACGAACCAGGGCGAGGCCATCCCGTACATCGACGGCAAGCGGTGCTGGATCAACCAGGACATCTTCCGCGTCAAGGGGAAGTCGGCCTGGGAGAAGCAGCGGTGGAGCAAGCGGATCGCGCTCGGCGGCGGTGACGCCGACACCGACGTGACCTTCGTCGGCGACGCCACCGGCGCGCACCTCGTCCTCAACCGCAACAAGCCCGAGATCATGTGCCGCGCCTACGACAACGCCGACGGACGCTGGGTCGCCAACCCGATGTTCATCGAGCCGCTGCCGCGGAAGACGGGCACGTACCCGTGCTCCACGGCCGGTTACAACAAGCCGGAGGGCGGCTTCGGACCGCTGCTCAGGGACGACGGCTCGGTCGTCCCCGACCAGGTCGACGCCATCCACGGATAAGCAGAGCGCGGACGGGGCGGGGAGCTACAGGAACGTGTAGCCCTCGCCCCGGTAGGTCGGCACCGTCTCCACGACCCGGTCGCCCGACACCAGCCGCAGCGTCTCGAACCGCTCGCACAGCTCCCCGGCCTTCGCGTGCCGGAACCACACCTTGTCGCCGATGAGCAGGTCGTCCGCGGCGGAGCCGAGCAGCGGCGTCTGCACCTCGCCGGGGCCCTCCTGCCCGTCGTAGCGCAGCCCCTCCGGCAGATACGGCACCGGCAGCCGGTCCGGGCCCGGCGCGCCCGAGGCCGGATACCCGCCGCCGAGCACGGTGACCACACCGACACCCGGCCTGCGCACCACCGGCTGCGCGAACAGCGCGGCCGGACGGCCCGTGAACGACGTGTAGTTGTCGAACAGCCGCGGTACGTAGAGCCCCGAGCCCGCCGCGATCTCCGTCACGGCCGCCTCCGCCGCCGTGTGCTGCACGCTGCCCGTCCCGCCGCCGTTGACGAACTCCAGGTCCGGCGCCACGGCCCGCACCGCGCCGACCACCTCGGCCCGCCGCACCGCCAGCTCCTTGCGCGCCGCCGCCTGCATCAGCCGGATCGCCCGCGACCGCACCGGCCGCCCGGCCAGCGAATCGCCGACACCCGCGACATGACCCTCGTACGCCATGATCCCCACCAGCCGGAAGCCGGGACGGCTCGTCACGACGCGGGCCAGGTCGGCGAGTTGGGCCGGGGTGCGCACCGGGGAGCGCAGCGCGCCGATCCTGACGCGGCCGCCGAGCGTCCGCCACGAGGTGTCCAGCTCCAGGCAGACCCGGATCTCCTCGCGGCCCCCGTCCCGCGCGCCCTCGATCAGCCGGAGCTGCGCCGGGTCGTCGACCATCACGGTCACCGCCGCCGCGAGCTTCGGATCGTGGGCCAGCTCGGCGAAGGCGGAGCGGTCGGCGGACGGGTAGGCGAGCAGCACGTCGTCGAAGCCGGAGCGGGCGAGCCACAGCGACTCGGCGAGGGTGAACGACATGATCCCGGCGAAGCCCGGCCTCGCCAGCACCCGCTCCAACAGGGCGCGGCAGCGCACGGACTTGCTGGCGACGCGGATCGGCTTGCCGGCGGCCCGGCGCACCAGGTCGTCGGCGTTCGCGTCGAACGCGTCGAGGTCGACGATCGCCAAGGGGGCGTCGAGATGAGCGGTGGCCCGGTCGTACCGGGCCCGATCGGCGGCGCGCGGTGTCATGGCCGAAGCCTGCCAGACAGGATTACCGCAGGGTAGGGGGACGGATGGTGATGGATCGGTCGATCCCGTGTGCGGAGTGGGCCGTGACCTGGCCGGGCCCGTTAGAGTGACGCGCACGCAGGCTGAGGAAACGGGGAGGCATGAGCACGGAAGCCCGACGCGTCCCGCCGCGCCCCACGACTCCGCCCCACCCCACCCAACTTCCCCCCACGGCCCCACCGTTGCCTCCTTCCGAGACCCCGCCCCTCCCGGCCTCGCCGCCCCCGCCGCCCCCCGTCTCGTCGTCCCGGCTGCCCGACGGGGCGCCGCGGGGCAGCGCGGGGGACCCGTCGAGGGGATCGGCGCGCACCACGGACGACCGCGAACCGGTCGCGCCCGCCCTCAGTTCCGGCACCCCTTTGCCGCCCGCGAACCCGCCGGGCGGTACGCCTGCGCCCGCCGGCGCGCCGACCGGTACGCCCGGCCGCCCGCCCGTGCCCCCTCGGACGCCCAGCGCCCCGCTGCCGCCCGAGAACCCGCCCGGCCCGGCGCCCGCGAAGAGCGCCCCGCCGCCCCCCTCCCCGCGCCCCCGCACCGTCCCCGGGCCCGAAACGCCCGCCGAGTCCACCAGGCGGCTACGGCCCGTGCCGCCCGCGCCCGTGGTGCCGCCCATACCCCCGCCGCCCTCGCAGCCGCCGCGGCGGGCCGTCGGCGCGGTCGACCTGACGCCGCGCCCGGGAACCGCCGGACGGCCCTTCGTGCGGTTCGCGCCGCCGGAGAACTACGACGACCGCACCACGCGTCTGCGCCCCATCGGCGCCCGCCTCAAGCCCCGCGCCGCGGCCGCCGCGGCCTGCCTCGTGCTCGGCCTCGGCCTGATCGGCGGCGCCACCACCGGCACCCTCCTCACCGGCGACGCCAACGGCACCCCGTCCGTGCAGACCGCCTACCGCGAGGCGGGCCAGCTCTGGCACGGCGTCCCCGTCGACCAGCTCTTCCCGCGCACGCTCAAGGGCGAGGGCGCGGGCCCCGGCCGGGCCGACCGCACCTGGACCCGGATCGCCGTCGCCCCCGACAGCACCTGCGCCCACGCCTTCGACCCGCTGCTGCACAAGGCGCTGCGCTCGGCCGGCTGTCTGCGCCTGCTGCGCGCCACGTACACCGACGCGACGCAGAGCAGCGTCACCACCGTCGGCCTGATGTTCACCAAGGCCGACGCCCAGGCCACGCAGGCGCTGCGCTCCCGTTTCATGGAGCAGGGCCTGGAGCGGCGCGACGACCTCATGCCCCGGCCCTACGCCGCCAAGGGCACCCTCGCCGAGGGCTTCGGCGACCGGCAGCGCGCGTCGTGGACGATCAACATCCTGACCGACGCCCCGGTCGTCGTGTACGCGGTCTCCGGCTTCGCCGACGGCCGTACCGTCAGCGAACCCCAGCCCGCCGCCGACGCCATGAAGTCCGGCGCCACCAGCTCCCCCGCCCAGGCGGGCCTCGGCCACGACGCGCAGGGCATCGCCGACCGGATCGAACGCGACCTGCGCAAGACGGTCAAGAAGACCGCGGACCGGGACACGGAGCAGTAGCAGTCATGAAGCGTCAGCACCCCCTCGCCGTCCTCGCCACCGCGGCCGTCCTCACCCTGCTGCCCACCGCCGCCGCCCACGCCGACACGGTCCGCGCCCAGCAGTGGGGCCTCACCGCGCTGCACACCGACGAGGTGTGGAAGACGACGCGCGGCAAGGGCGTCACGGTCGCCGTCCTGGACACCGGCGTCGACGACGAACACCCCGACCTGGCGGGCAACGTCCTGGAGGGCAAGGATCTCGTCGGCTTCGGCGCCCAGCGCGGCGACCGCCCCTGGGCCCGGCACGGCACCGCCATAGCGGGCATCATCGCGGGCCACGGACACGGCAAGGACGACGGCGACGGCGTCATGGGCGTGGCCCCGGAGGCGAAGATCCTGCCGGTCCGGGTGATCCTGGAGGACGGCGATCCGTCCCGCTCCAAGGCCCGCGAGACCCGCGGCAACGCGCTCGCCGACGGCATCCGCTGGGCCGCCGACCACGGCGCCGACGTCATCAACCTCTCCCTCGGCGACGACTCCGACACCGCCCACCCCGAGGCCGGCGAGGACGCGGCCGTCCAGTACGCGCTGAAGAAGGGCGTCTCCGTCGTCGCCTCCGCGGGCAACGGCGGCGAGCAGGGCGACCACGTCTCCTACCCCGCCGCGTACCCCGGCGTCATCACCGCCACCGCCGTCGACTCGGCCGGCACCCGCGCCTCGTTCTCCACCCGCCGCTGGTACGCCACCGTGGCCGCCCCCGGACGGGGCATCGTCACCGCCGACCCCGACCGCAAGTACTACTCGGCGTGGGGGACCAGCGCCGCGTCCGCGTTCGTCTCCGGCGCCGTCGCCCTCGTCCGCGCCGCCCACCCGGGACTGAGCCCCGCGCAGATCAAGAAGCTCCTGGAGGACACGGCCGAGGACCCGCCCTCCGGCGGCCGCGACGACTCGCGCGGCTACGGCCTCGTCGACCCGGCCGCCGCGATCCGCGCGGGCGCGAAGCTGAAGCCCGCACACCTGACCCCGGCCGCGTACGGCGAGAAGTACTTCGGTCCCGGCCCCGACGACGCCTCCGACGACGGCCTCGCCACCTGGGCGGGCGCGCTCGCCGCCGCCCTGGGCGTGCTGCTGCTCGGCACCGGCGGCTACCTGTGGCGCGGCCACCGCCTCACGCGGCGCCGCTGACCACCGGCACCGCGGCCTTCGCCACGTCCTCGACGAGGCCGACGCCCGCGTCCTTGGTGGCGCTCCCGTTGGAGACCACGGCCACCAGGTACTTCCGCCCGTCGACGGTGACCTCGCCGACGCTGTTGATGTCCCACAGCCCCGTCGTGCTGCGCTGCAACCACCCGTTCTTCAGCGCGAACGCGGACGACGCGCCGCCCCCGGCCGCCGCCGACACCCCCCACGCCTGGTCGCTCTCGACGTTGCCCATCAGTTCCCGGACGTACGCCCGCGCGTCCGCGCTCAGCGCGAAGTCGCCGTCGCCGACCCCGAACACCTGCTGGAGCAGGGTGAGTTGATCGGCGGCGGTGGTCTGCGTCAGCCCCCACAGCGCGCCGTCGCCGCCGGTGGTCCCGGTGAGCCCGAGCCGCCGGTTCGCCGCGTCGAGCCCTTCGGCCCCGCCGATCCCGTCCCACAGCGCGGTCGTCGCGGCGTTGTCGCTCCGCTCGATCATCGCGGTCGCGTACGTCCGCTCCTGCGCGGTCAGCGTCCGCCCGGCGTCCTGCGCCTGGAGGAGCAGCGCGGCGAGCACGTCGACCTTCACGATGCTCGCCGTGTCGTAGGTGCCGTCCCCCGACGCGTACGAGGCGCTGGTCCCGTCCGCCTCGTTCAGGACGGCGACGGAGACCTCGCCGTCGTGCCCCTTCGCGGCGGCCGCCACGGCCTCGGCCAGCTCGGCGTCATGGTCCACGGCCACGGATGTGCTCCCTTCGGAGGCCGACGCCGCGGTGTGCGAGACGAGGGCGGTCGCGGTGTGCGGCTGCGTCTTCGCGTAGACGGTAGTGCCGCCGACCGCGGCGGCGAGTACCACCGAGGTCACGGCGGCGCAGACGCGGACACGGGGAGACTTCTTGGCGTGCGGGGACATACCGCGATGCTCGGCCGCCGCGCTGTGTGCTCCATGAGCCGCACCTCGGGGCCGGCTGAGAATCCGGTCCGGCGACGCTCCGCTCCCGGCCGCTCGGTAGGGTCGGTGAACGTGGCGAACAAGAACATTCCCGACTCCGGCTTCTCCGACGACGACGGCACGGCCGACCCGCGCCTGACCGAGGCGCTGGCCGCGTGGTCCCGGGACCGCACGGCCCACGGCCCGGTCCTGGAGGCGCTCAAGGGCACCCGCCTGCTCGTCCCCGTCGTCGCCGTGCTCGGCGAGGTCGAGGAGGACGAGAACGGCTTGCGCCGCGAGAAGACGTCCGACATGGCGGTCCCGACCCTGAAGGCGGCGGGCCGCAAGGCGCTGCCCGCCTTCACCTCGACCGCGTCGCTCGCCCTGTGGGACCCCGAGGCCCGCCCGGTCGCCGTCCCCCTGCACCAGGCGCTCCAGGCCGCCGCCCACGAGCAGGCCGACACCGTCGTCCTCGATGTCGCGGGCCCCGTCCCGTACGAGCTGTCGGGCCCGGCCCTGTACGCGGTCGCCGAGGGCCGCACCGACACCGACCCGCTCGCCGACCCGGCCGTCCGGGAGGCCGCGCGCGCCGCGGTCGCCGCCGAGCCGGCCGTGGCCCGCGCCCATCTGGGCCCCGGCCAGGCGGACGGCACGCTGGCGCTGGTCCTCGACGCGGGCGCCGACGTCCAGGCCACCGCCCAGTCGCTCGCCACCCGGATCGCCGCCGACGAAACACTGAGGGCCCGCCTGGTGCGCGGCCTCGATCTGGCACTCCTGCCGACCGGGGCGACGCCACCGGGCGAGCCCTTGTACGTACGCGGGTGATGCGGACGGGCGTCCGTCAGCCGTAGACGGCGCCCGTGTACTTCTCGCCGGGGCCCTGGCCCGGCTCGTCCGGTACGACCGAGGCCTCGCGGAAGGCGAGCTGGAGCGACTTCAGGCCGTCCCGCAGGGGAGCGGCGTGGAAGGAGCTGATCTCCGTCGCGCTGCCGTCGAGCAGACCTGCCAGGGCGTGGATCAGCTTGCGGGCCTCGTCGAGGTCCTTGTGGGCGTCGCCCTCCTCGGTGAGGCCGAGCTTCACCGCGGCGGCGCTCATCAGGTTCACCGCGACCGTCACGATGACCTCGACGGCGGGCACCTCAGCGATGTCGCGGGTCAGCGCGTCGTAGTCGGGGTTTTCGGTTGCGGGGGTCGCGTCACTCATGGGCCCCACGATATGCCGCGCGCACCCGATTGGGCGCACCCCCCAAGTCCTGCTAACCTTGTGTAACGACCGGCCGGACGCACGTCCTCTTGGACAGGTGACCGGCCCACAAGTGGAGGCTCCGATCTCCCACCTGACCGCCCGACCAGGGCGGTGGGTCACCGGTCAGACGGTCACCGTCGTTCCGTACGGACGACGGAACCGTCCGAGTCTGCGCCCCGCGGTCCACCGTGGCGGTGCTCCGGTATTTCTTGGAGCCCTGCCTGTGTACCGTCCGGGGCATTTTCTGTGTTTCGGCGCGGTTGGTACTTACGTCAAAACGTACGCGGCGGTCCGCCAGGCCGTCGTGTGGTGCTACCGAGGAGGATCCATCAGCGCCGAGCCCCGCATCAACGACCGGATTCGCGTTCCCGAAGTGCGACTTGTCGGTCCCAGCGGCGAGCAGGTCGGGATTGTTCCGCTTGCCAAGGCCCTTGAGCTTGCTCAGGAGTACGACCTCGACCTGGTCGAGGTGGCGGCGAACGCCCGTCCGCCCGTATGCAAGCTCATGGACTACGGGAAGTTCAAGTACGAGTCGGCCATGAAGGCCCGTGAGGCGCGCAAGAACCAGGCGCACACGGTCATCAAGGAGATGAAGCTCCGGCCGAAGATCGACCCGCACGACTATGACACCAAGAAGGGTCACGTCGTCCGGTTCCTCAAGCAGGGCGACAAGGTCAAGATCACGATCATGTTCCGTGGTCGCGAGCAGTCCCGTCCGGAGCTCGGCTTCCGGCTGCTGCAGCGTCTCGCGAACGACGTCCAGGACCTCGGGTTCATCGAGTCGAACCCGAAGCAGGACGGCCGAAACATGATCATGGTCCTCGGTCCGCACAAGAAGAAGACCGAGGCGATGGCCGAGGCCCGTGAGGCCCAGGCCGCCCGCAAGGCCGACGCGAAGGCCAACCCGGGACGTTCGCAGAACGCCGCCGAGGAGCAGGCCGACGAGGCCCCCGCCGAGGCTCCGGCCGAGGCATGATCCGTGCGGCGCACAGCCCGTGCGCCACGGATACCAACTGACACAACTGACGTTCCACCACGGCCGGTTCGCGCCACGCACGGACCGGCCGGGAACGCCACTGACGAGGAGAGAACGGCGCCATGCCGAAGAACAAGTCGCACAGCGGTGCCAGCAAGCGCTTCAAGGTCACCGGCTCCGGCAAGGTGCTCCGTGAGCGCGCCGGCAAGCGCCACCTGCTCGAGCACAAGTCGTCCCGCGTGACGCGTCGCCTCACCGGCAACGCCGAGATGGCCCCGGGCGACGCCGCGAAGATCAAGAAGCTTCTCGGCAAGTGATGTACGGGCGTTTCCACGCCCTGTACGTCGGCTAGACCGGGACCCATACGAATTCGGGTCGGGTGAAGACAACCCCGGCCCCGCTACAAGGAGTTAACAGTGGCACGCGTCAAGCGCGCGGTGAACGCGCACAAGAAGCGTCGGGCGATCCTCGAGCAGGCCAGCGGCTACCGCGGTCAGCGTTCGCGTCTGTACCGCAAGGCGAAGGAGCAGGTCACCCACTCCCTCGTCTACAACTACAACGACCGCAAGAAGCGCAAGGGCGACTTCCGTCAGCTGTGGATCCAGCGCATCAACGCCGCTGCCCGCCAGAACGGCATGACGTACAACCGCCTCATCCAGGGTCTGAAGGCCGCCAACATCGAGGTGGACCGCAAGATGCTGGCCGAGCTGGCCGTGAACGACACCAACGCGTTCGCCGCGCTCGTCGAGGTCGCTCAGAAGGCGCTTCCGGCCGACGTGAACGCGCCGAAGGCTGCGTGAACGCTCCGCTGAGCCGCATGTGACGTGGGACCCGCAAGCCGTGTGGCTTGCGGGTCCCACGTTGTTCCGGGCCCCCGTCACCGCATGCCGCACCGCACGGGGCTCCGCCCCGGACCCCGCGCCTCAATCGCCGGCGGGGCTTGATAGATCAAGCCCCCCCGTGGGGTCCGGGGCGGAGCCCCGTGCGGTGCCGCGCAACCGTTTCGTCACCCCTCCCGAAAGTCAGGCGCATGGTCGCAACGCCCGAGTTGATCTCCCCCAAGTCGTCCCGCGTGTCCGCCGCGAGACGGCTCGGCAAGCGGAACTTCCGGGGGAAGGAACGGCTCTTCCTCGCCGAGGGGCCGCAGGCCGTGCGGGAGGCCGCCGCGCACGGCGGGCTCGTCGAGATGTTCGCCACCGTCGAGGCGGCCGAGCGGTACGCCGACATCGTGGGCGAGGCCCGCGACGCCGGGGCCCGGGTCCACCTCGCCGACGAGGCCGTCATCGCCGACATCTCGACGACCGTCACCCCGCAGGGGCTCGTCGGCGTGTGCCGGTTCCTCGACACCCCGTTCGCCGAGGTCCTCGCCGCGCGGCCCAAGCTCGTCGCCGTCCTCGCGCATGTCCGCGACCCCGGGAACGCCGGAACCGTGCTGCGGTGCGCCGACGCCGCGGGCGCCGAGGCCGTCGTGCTGACCGACGCCTCCGTGGACCTCTACAACCCGAAGGCCGTACGGGCCTCCGTCGGTTCGCTGTTCCACCTGCCCGTCGCCGTCGGCGTACCCGTCGAGGAGGCCGTCGCCGGGCTCAAGGGGGCGGGCGTGCGGATCCTCGCCGCCGACGGAGCGGGCGAGGACGACCTCGACGCCGAGCTGGACCAGGGCACCATGGGCGCCGCCACCGCCTGGGTGTTCGGCAACGAGGCCTGGGGCCTGCCCGAGGAGACCCGCGCGCTCGCCGACGCCGTCGTCCGCGTGCCCATCCACGGCAAGGCCGAGAGCCTCAACCTCGCGACGGCCGCGGCCGTCTGCCTGTACGCCTCCGCGCGTGCGCAGCGTGCCCCCGGAGGGTGCCGCTCCGTCACTCCCGGCTAGTAGGGTGACTCTTCCGGATCGACCGCCGGAAGGGGGAGCGCGGGAGATGAGCGTCGTCAACGGCAGCGATGCGCGCGGCCTCGCCGGTTCCGACGCGTCCGGCCCCGAGGAGCTCGGGGACCTCGGCATCCACCCCGACGACCTGCCCGACGGACTCGTCGTCGCGGACGGGAGCGGCCGCGTCATCTGCTTCAACGCCGCCGCGGAGCGCATCACCGCCGTCCGCGCGGCCGCCGCCCTCGGCGCCCCGCTCGAAAGCGCCCTCCCGCTGGAGGACCTCGAAGGCCGGCGCTGGTGGCAGCTCACCGACCCGTACCGGGGACTCGCCATCCGGGCCGGACAGCCCGAGCGGAACCTGCTGCTGCCCGGCGGCCGCGAGGTCCTCGTCACCGCGCGTTACGTGCGCACCCGGCCGACCGGCCCCGTGCGCCGCGTCGTCGTCTCCATCCGCGACACCGAGGCCCGGCGCCGCACCGAGCGCAGCCACGCCGAGCTGATAGCCACCGTCGCCCACGAGCTGCGCTCCCCCCTGACCTCGGTCAAGGGCTTCACCGCGACGCTGCTCGCCAAGTGGGAGCGGTTCACCGACGAGCAGAAGCGCCTCATGCTGGAGACCGTCGACGCCGACGCGAACCGGGTCACGCGCCTGATCGCCGAACTCCTCGACATCTCCCGCATCGACTCCGGCCGGCTCGAACTGCGCCGCCAGCCCGTCGACGTCGCGGCCGCCGTCTCCCGGCACATACAGGCGCACGTCGCCGCGGGCCAGGCCGCCGACCGGTTCCTGCTGCGCGTCAAGCATCCGCTGCCCGACCCGTGGGCCGACCCGGACAAGGTCGACCAGGTCCTGAGCAATCTGCTGGAAAACGCCGTGCGCCACGGCGAGGGAACCGTCACCATTGACGTAGAGCCCACCACGCCCACCGGCACCTCGGTCACTGTGTCCGACGAGGGCCCCGGCATCCCGGAGGAGTCCATGAACCGCGTCTTCACCCGCTTCTGGCGGGGCAGCAAGCGCGGCGGGACGGGCCTCGGCCTCTACATCGTCAAGGGGATCGTCGAAGCGCACGGCGGAACGATCACCGTGGGACGGGCGCCCGGAGGCGGCGCGGAGTTCCGATTTACGTTGCCCGTGGCGACGCCGGCGTATCTCACCAGCTGAGCGCAGGCCGCACCACGGGCGCATTCGCACACCTCACCCCCGTTAGACTCGTCCTTTGGCACGTTTGCGTCCAGCACACTCGACGGCCGTCGACGCGTCTGCGGGACCCTCAGCCAGCCAATCGGAAGCACGGGAAGAGATGTCGGCACCGAACAAGTCGTACGACCCTGTCGAGGTCGAGGCACTGAAACCGGAAGAGATCGAGCGCGTCCAGGGAGAGGCGCTCGCCGCCTTCGCCGCCGCGGACTCGCTCGAGGCGCTTCAGGAGGCCAAGGTCGCGCACACCGGCGGCACGTCGCCGCTGGCGCTCGCCAACCGCGAGATCGGCGCGCTGCCGCCGCAGGCCAAGGCCGCCGCGGGCAAGCTCGTGGGCCAGGCCCGCGCCGCCGTCGGCCGGGGCCTCGCCGCCCGCCAGGCCGAACTGGAGGCCGAGCGGGACGCGCGTGTCCTGGTCGAGGAGGCCGTGGACGTCACGCTGCCCTACGACCGCACGCCGGCCGGTGCCCGCCACCCGCTGACGACCATGATGGAGCGCGTCGCGGACGTCTTCGTGTCCATGGGATACGAGATCGCGGAGGGCCCCGAGGTCGAGGCGGAGTGGTTCAACTTCGACGCCCTGAACTTCACGCCGGACCACCCGGCCCGGCAGATGCAGGACACGTTCTTCGTCGCCGGTCCCGAGGGCCGCGAGAAGACGGTCGGCGACGAGTCCGGTGTCGTACTGCGCACCCACACGTCCCCCGTGCAGGCCCGCTCGCTCCTCGACCGGGAGCCGCCGGTCTACGTCGTCTGCCCCGGCCGCGTGTACCGCACCGACGAGCTGGACGCCACGCACACCCCGGTCTTCCACCAGATCGAGCTGCTCGCCGTGGACGAGGGCCTGACCATGGCCGACCTGAAGGGCACCCTGGACCACATGGTCAAGGCGCTCTTCGGCGACGACATGAAGACGCGGCTGCGTCCCA
Organism: Streptomyces sp. BYX5S; assembly: GCF_054724165.1. NCBI lineage: Bacteria > Bacillati > Actinomycetota > Actinomycetes > Kitasatosporales > Streptomycetaceae > Streptomyces > Streptomyces sp. BYX5S. The sequence goes on from NZ_CM138829.1 coordinate 2,395,852, forward strand.
ACTACTTCCCGTTCACCGAGCCGTCCGCCGAGATGGACATGGTCTGCTACGTGTGCCGCGGCGAGTCCGTCGGCAACCCGGACCGGCCGTGCCGCACCTGCGGCAGCGAGGGCTGGATCGAGCTGGGCGGCTGCGGCATGGTCAACCCGCGCGTGCTGACCGCGTGCGGCGTCGACCCCGAGAAGTACAGCGGATTCGCCTTCGGGTTCGGTATCGAGCGGATGCTGATGTTCCGCCACAACGTCGAAGACATGCGAGACATGGTCGAGGGTGACGTCCGGTTCACCCGGCCTTTCGGGATGGAGATCTGATGCGGGTCCCGCTTTCCTGGCTGCGGGAGTACGTCGACCTCCCCGCCACTGAGACCGGCCGCGACGTGCAGGCCAAGCTCGTCGGCGTAGGACTTGAGGTCGAGACCGTCGAGCAGCTCGGCGCCGACCTCAAGGGTCCGCTGGTCGTCGGCCAGGTGCTGACGATCGAGGAGCTGGAGGGCTTCAAGAAGCCGATCCGGTTCTGCACCGTCGACGTCGGCCAGGCCAACGGCACCGGTGAGCCGCAGGAGATCGTCTGCGGCGCCCGGAACTTCGCTGTCGGCGACAAGGTCGTCGTCGTGCTGCCCGGCGCCGAACTGCCCGGCGGCTTCGCCATCGCCGCGCGCAAGACGTACGGCAAGACCTCGCACGGCATGATCTGCTCCACCGACGAGCTCGGCATGGGCGACGACGGCACGCACGGCATCATCGTGCTGCCGCCCGAGCACGAGGCCGGCACCAACGCGATCGAGCTCCTGGAGCTCGTCGACGAGGTGCTCGACATCGCCGTCACGCCGGACCGCGGCTACTGCCTGTCGATGCGCGGCATCGCCCGCGAGACCGCCATCGCGTACGGCCTGCCGCTGCGCGACCCGGCGCTGCTCGACGTGCCCGCGCCGAACGCGAACGGCTACCCGGTCAAGGTCGCCGACCCGATCGGCTGCGACCGCTTCACTGCACGCACCGTCACCGGTCTGAGCCCCGAGGCCCGCTCGCCGATCTGGCTCCAGCGCCGCCTCCAGAAGGCCGGCATGCGCCCGATCTCGCTCGCCGTCGACGTCACGAACTACGTGATGCTGGAGCTCGGTCAGCCGCTGCACGCGTACGACCGCTCCCTCGTCCAGGGCACCATCGGCGTGCGCCGCGCCGAGCAGGGCGAGAAGCTCACCACCCTCGACGGCACCAAGCGCACGCTCGACGCCGAGGACCTGGTCATCACCGACGAGCGCGGCCCGATCGGCCTCGCCGGTGTCATGGGCGGCGCCAACACGGAGATCGCCGACCACGGCGCCGAGTCCGGCACCACGGACATCGTCGTCGAGGCCGCGCACTTCGACGCGATCACGATCGCCCGCGCCTCGCGCCGTCACAAGCTGACCTCCGAGGCGTCCAAGCGCTTCGAGCGCGGCGTCGACCCGGGGGCCACGTCCGCCGCGGCCCAGCGCGTCGTCGACCTGCTCGTCCTGCTCGCGGGCGGCACCGCCGACGAGGGCGTCACCGAGGTCATCTCGCCCGGCGCCCCGCACACCATCACGATCCCGGCCGACCACGCGGACAAGGTCGCGGGCGTCGCGTACGGCCGCGAGACCGTCGTGCGCCGCCTCCAGCAGGTGGGCTGCGACGTCTACGGACAGGACGCCCTGACCGTCACCGTCCCGTCGTGGCGGCCCGACCTGACCGACCCGAACGACCTCGCCGAAGAGGTCATCCGCCTGGAGGGCTACGAGAACCTGCCCTCCACGCTGCCGAAGCCCCCGGCCGGCCGCGGCCTCACCGAGCGGCAGCGCACGCACCGCCGCGTCGGCCGCGCGCTCGCCGGTGCCGGTTACGTCGAGGCGCTGAACTACCCGTTCATCGGGCAGGCCGTCCTCGACCAGCTGGGCCTGGAGAAGGACGACCCGCGGCGCGTCACCGTCGACCTGGTCAACCCGCTCTCCGACGAGGAGCCCTCGCTCCGTACGACGCTGCTGCCGGGCCTGCTCGGCGCGCTGCGGCGCAACGACGGCCGGGGCAGCCACGACCTGGCGCTCTTCGAGACGGGCCTCGTCTTCCGGCCGACCGGTGACGAGCACAAGGCCGTGCGCCTGCCCGTCGACCGTCGTCCCACCGACGAGGAGATCGCCGAGCTCACCACCGCGCTGCCCGCGCAGCCGCGCCGCGTCGCCGTCGTCCTCGCGGGCGCCCGCGAGCAGGCCGGCTGGTGGGGCAAGGGCACCCCGTCGAGCTGGGCGGACGCCATCGAGGCCGCGCGCGTCGTGGCCCGCGAGGCCGGTGTCGAGCTGACGGTCCGCGCCGACCGGCACGAGCCGTGGCACCCGGGCCGCTGCGCCGCCCTGTACGCGGGCGACCAGCTGGTCGGTCACGCCGGTGAACTGCACCCGCGCGTCGTCAAGGCGCTCGGCGTGCCCGCCCGGACCAGCGCCATGGAGCTCGACCTGGACCTCCTGGAGCAGGCGAACGACGGCGCCCTCCAGGCGCCGCGGATCTCCACGTTCCCGGTGGCCACCCAGGACGTCGCGCTCGTCGTCGACAAGGGCGTCCCGGCCGCCACCGTCGAGGACGCCCTGCGCGCCGGAGCCGGTGAACTCCTGGAGGACCTCCGGCTGTTCGACGTGTACGAGAACGCGGAGCAGCTCGGCGAGGCCAAGAAGTCCCTCGCGTACGCGCTGCGCTTCCGGGCCGGCGACCGCACGCTGACGGTCGAGGAGGCCAGTGCCGCGCGTGACGCGGCGGTCGCCCGCGCCGCCGAGAGCACCGGGGCGGTGCTGCGCGGCGCGTAACCGCGCGCGAAGCCGCACCTGAGGGGCGTATCCGGGACACCGGGTACGCCCCTCACTCGTTCGAGTGAGGATTGTCCATGATCCGTTCCTGACGGGGCAGGCGCTCGACAGAATCGTTGCGGCCGCCGGGCCGACCCGGTGCGCGCTGTACTGGGCCGAGGGGGCCGTCGGCATGATCCGTACCAAGGCAACGGAGCCCACCCGCACCGAACCCCGGCGTGTCCGGCGCACGTTGATGCTGGGCCTGCCGACCGTGTGGGGTGCGGTCGCCATGACGTACAAGCTCGTCTGTCCGCTCGCGCAGCTGGAGGGGATCGCCGCGCGCATCACGACCAGCGCCGTCTTCTTCGCCGTCGGCACCGGGCTGATACTGCGCGTACGCAACAGCCTGATGCGGGAGTTGAAGGACGCGCAGGCCGTCGCGACCGCCGCGCAGTCCGTGCTGCTGCGCCCGCTGCCGCACCGGATCGACGGTCTGGCGCTCGCCGCGGACCAGCGCTCCGCCGACCGCGGCGCCAGCATCGGCGGCGACCTGTACGACGTCGTCGCCACCGACCACGGCGTCCGCGTGGTCATGGGCGACGTACGAGGGCACGGCATCGCCGCGCTCGGCACGGTCGGTGCGGTCCTCGGCAGCTTCCGCGAGGCGGCGTACGACGAGGACGAACTCGGGCCGCTGATGCGGAGGTTGGAGCGGGCGCACGCCCGGCACCTGCGCCAGCGCGCCCGCGACGAGCACCCGTCGTCCGGAGGCGGTGAGCCGGAGAGCCCGATCGCGGAGGAGTTCGTGACGCTGCTGCTCCTGGAGATCCGCCGGGACGGGGTGGTGCACGCCCTCAACTGCGGCCACCCGTGGCCGTATCTGCTGCGGCCCGGCTCCGCGCGCGCCGTGGAGCCGATGAGCGGAGGCGATCCGATGCCGCCGCTCGGCCCGTTCCCGCTGCCCGCCGAGCTGCCGTCGGTGCGCTGCGGGCGGATCAGGCCGGGGGAGGGGATGCTGCTGCACACTGACGGCATCGAGGACGCCCGCGACGCGCGAGGCCGGTTCTTCCCGCTGCGCTCCACGCTCACCGCCACCATGCGCCGCGGACCGATCACCCCACAGGCCGTCATCCACGCGGTCTACACCTCGCTGCTGTGCCACGTCGGCGGGCGGCTCGCCGACGACGCGGCGCTGCTGGTGCTGCGCAACGACCGGAGCAGGGTGCCCGCCCAGCACGGCGAACCCGTGGTGCGCGCCGCCCACAAGGTGCTCTGACGGTCCACGCCGCGCGTCGCCCTCCGGGGGCGCGGCACCGGGGCGCGTCGTCCGCCCGCCGCTGAGTGTGTCGGGCAGGCGAACGGGCGGACGACGCGGGAACGGGCCGCCGCGCTGTACGAGGGGGAGCCGGCGGCCCGGCCGGCCTCTTGCGAGGCAGTTCAGTCAACCGGGCCACTACCTGCCACAACAGCGCGCACGGGCCACGGAGTTGGGCATTCCGATCACACCCCGTGTGAACCCGCCTCGACTAGGCTGGCGCACACCGAGCCAACGGAGGGCAACGGAGGCTTCCGATGCAGCCCAACACCCTGCTCGACGCGATCCTCGACGAGGCCGGGATCTCCCACGCGGGACTCGCGGCCCACGTCAACCAGGTGGGCAAGGCGCGCGGCCTGGCCCTGCGCTACGAACACACCGCGGTGGCGCGCTGGTTGAAGGGCCAGCGGCCGCGCGGCCAGGTGCCGGACCTGATCTGCGAGGTGCTCGCGGCGCGGCTCCAGCGGCACGTCACCCTCGACGACATCGGCCTCGGCATCTCCTGCGAGCCGGTCGCCGCGCACGTCACCACGCTGTCCGGCTTCGTGGAGCGCGCCACCGCGCTGTGGCGCTCCGACCAGCAGCAGCGCCGGCACATCCTGGACGCGCCCGCGGTGACCGGCACCCCGGCCGTGATGCCGGTGTGGGAGTGGGAGAACCCGCCGGAGGACAACGACGTCTCGCGCGGCGGCCGCCACCCGGTCAGCGTCGCCGACCTGGAGATGATGCGCTCGGCCCGCGCCCACTACGAGCAGATGTACCGCAAGGCGGGCGGCATCGCCACGCGCAGCCGCATCGTCGGCTTCCTCAACACCGAGGCGGCGCCGCTGCTGCGCGGCAGCTACACCGACGACACCGGGCGCCAACTGCACCGCGCCACGGGCGGGTTGGTGGCCATCGCGGGCATCTGCGCGTACGACTCCGACGCGCACGGGCTCGCGCAGCGCTACTTCCATCAGGCGCTGCGGCTCGCGAAGGCCAGTGGGGACCGGGGGCTCGGCGCCTACGTCATCGCGCTGCTCGTCAACCAGTCGCTGCACATGCGGGAGTACCGGCAGGCGGTCGCCTTCGCGGAGGCGGCGCTGCGCGCCGCGGGCCGGCACATCTCCCCGGCGCTCGCGTCGGACCTGTACGCGATGCAGGCTAAGGCGTACGCGCACCTCGGGGACGGCACGAGCGCCCTGGAGTGCATCCGCCGTGCCGAGTCGGCCGCCGATCGCATCCGGCGCGGGCACGAGCCGGACGAGACGGGTTACGTGCAGCCGGGATTCGTCAACGTACAGGTGGCGGAGGCCCTGTTGAGTCTCGGGGACTACGCCGCCGCCAAGGAGCACGCGCAGGAAGCGGTGCACACCCCGGCGCACGATCGGGGGCGTGTGCACCGGCTCGCGGTACTGAGCCAGATCCAGCTCAGACAGGGGAACGCGGAACAGGCCGTGGCCACCGCCGTGGAAATGGCCGAGACCGCTCGGGGCATGGAGTCGCAGCGCCTGCGCGACAGACTCCGTGCCGTCCGCGAACATCTCGTGCGCAGCGGCTGCGCCGGCACGGCCGAGGCCGCCGAACTCATCGACGGGGCCCTGCGCGTGCCGCTGTGAGCCTTTACGCGGGGAGCCCGCGACCGCCACTGCTGCGATATTGCCAGCAACTCGGCGGAAGGTGGCAGAACCGTGCAGTGGACGAAACAGAACGAACAAACTGTGTATGCAAACCGATGGTTCAGCGTCAACCTGGCAGACGTGGCTCTGCCGGACGGCCGGCACCTCGACCACTTCGTGATACGGCTGCGCCCCGTGGCCGTCGCCACGATCGTCAACGAGGCACACGAGGTGCTCCTGCTGTGGCGGCACCGTTTCATCACCGACAGCTGGGGCTGGGAACTGGCCGCGGGTGTCGTCGAGGACGGCGAGGACATCGCGTACGCGGCGGCGAGGGAACTGGAGGAGGAGACCGGCTGGCGGCCGGGACCGCTGCGGCACCTGATGAGCGTCGAACCGTCCAACGGCCTGACGGACGCCCGACACCACATCTACTGGACCGACGAAGGAACGTACATCGGCCACCCCCAGGACGACTTCGAGTCGGACCGCAGGGAATGGGTCCCGCTCAAACTCGTCCCCGACATGATCGCTCGCGGAGAGGTCCCGGCCGCCAACATGGCGGCCGCACTGCTTCTCCTGCACCACCTCAATCTCGGCTAGCCCGCCCCGTGGGCTAGTGCCCGAGTGCCTGCCACACCGTGACGATCACAGCGGCGACCGAGGTCAGCGCGGCGACCGCGGGCAACGGCCAGCGGTTGTGCTCAAGAGCGCTGATCCGGTTGCTCAGATCGTCCTGATCCTTGGCGGTCTGGTCGTCGCGGTGGGTGAGCAGGGCCATTTGACCGTCGATGCGGGCCAGCCGGACCTCGAAGACCCTTCGTAACTCTGCGAGTTCTTCGGGGACCACTGGATGCTCCGGGTCGGTGGTCACGAAACCGCTCCTTCCGTGCTCGGGACGTGAAGTCCTGTCATCGCTCTGATGACGCACCGGAAGTCAACTCGCCTGGTGGGCGCGGCGGGAGCGTGTGCGACAGGCATATGCGAGTCAGCCGCGCACTCCCCGTGCGAACGCAGTGGGCCCGGTGCTCCGAAGAACACCGGGCCCACGAGCGGACTACGTTGCGTGGTCAGCCGTAGGTGTAGAAGCCCGAGCCGGACTTCCGGCCGAGCCGGCCCGCGTCGACCATGCGCTGCAACAGCGGGGGAGCGGCGTACAGCGGCTCCTTGTACTCCTCGTACATCGAGTCCGCGATGGAGACGATGGTGTCGAGGCCGATCAGGTCCGACAGCTTCAGCGGGCCCATCGGGTGGGCGCAGCCCAGCTCCATGCCGTTGTCGATGTCCTCGCGGCTCGCGATGCCGGACTCGAACATCCGGATCGAGGAGAGCAGGTACGGCACCAGCAGCGCGTTCACGACGAAGCCGGAGCGGTCCTGGGCGCGGATCGCGTGCTTGCCGAGGATCTTCTCCACCAGGGCCTGGGCGCGGCTGATGGTGCCCTCGGACGTGGTGAGCGCCGGGATCAGCTCGACGAGCTTCTGCACCGGGGCCGGGTTGAAGAAGTGGATGCCGACCACGTGGTCCGGGCGGGACGTCGCCACGGCCAGCTTCACCAGCGGGATGGACGAGGTGTTCGACGCGAGGATCGCGTCGGACCGCGTCACGACCTGGTCGAGGACCTGGAAGATCTCCGTCTTCACCTGCTCGTTCTCGACGACGGCCTCGATGACGAGGTCCCGGTCGGAGAACTCGCCGAGGTCCGTGGTGAAGGTGAGCCGCTCCTGGGTCTCCGCCAGCTCCTCCTCGGTGATCTTGCCGCGCGAGGCAGCCTTCGCGAGGGAGCTGAGCAGTCGGGTACGGCCGTACTCCAGGGCCTCGCCGGTGGTCTCGGCCACCTTCACGTCGAGTCCCGCACGGGCGCAGACCTCCGCGATCCCGGCGCCCATCTGGCCGCAGCCCACTACGCCGACGCGTTGGATGTCACTCAAGGGGTCCGTCACCTCGTGCCTCTCGCTCTTCGTCCGGGGCCACCCGCGCCAGCGGCACGGTGTCGCCCCCGGGGGCTTCCGGATCCGCACGTTACCCCGTAGACATGGGAGGAGTGGAGCCCGGGTTAACGGCTGTTCATGCGGCCGGCACCGTGTCGCACGAGGTTGGGGGGAACCCATGGGACATATCTCACGTCTTTCCCGGCGCGGTTTCGCGCTCGGCGCCGCCCTCGCGCTGGCCGCGACCACGGCGGGGGACGCCGTCGCCTCGGTGCCGGTGCGGGGGGAGCTGCGGGGCATGTGGCTGGCCACGGTGGCGAACCGGGACTGGCCCTCGCGGGCCGGCCTGAGCGCCGCCGATCAGCGCGCCGAACTGCTCGCGCACCTGGACACGGCCGTGGCCCGACGCCTCAACACGGTGATCTTCCAGATCCGGCCGACCGCCGACGCGCTGTGGCCGTCCCCGCACGAGCCGTGGTCCGCGGTCCTCACCGGCACCCAGGGCCAGGACCCCGGCTGGGACCCGCTGGGCACGGCGGTCACCGAGGCGCACCTGCGGGGCCTGGAGCTGCACGCCTGGTGCAACCCGTACCGGATCGCCAACCACACCGACGTGACCCGGCTGACCCCGACGCATCCGGCCCGGCTGCACCCCGAGTGGGTCGTCCCGTACGGCGGGAAGCTCTACTACAACCCCGGGCTGCCGGAGGTCCGCCGGTTCGTCGTGAAGGCGATGCTGGACGCGGTCGCCAAGTACCCCGTGGACGCCGTGCACTTCGACGACTACTTCTATCCGTACCCGGTCGTCGGCCAGGTCTTCGACGACGACGCGGCCTACGCGGAGCACGGCGGCGGCTTCCCGGACCGGGCGGCCTGGCGGCGCGACAACATCGACCGGCTGATCCGGGAGACGGCGGCCCGCATCAAGAAGACCCGGCCGCGCACCACGTTCGGCATCAGCCCCTTCGGCGTGTGGCGCAACAGGGCGACCGATCCGCTCGGCTCCGACACCACGGCGGGCGTGCAGACCTACGACAACCTGCACGCGGACACCCGTAAGTGGGTGCGCGAGCGGTGGATCGACTACGTGGTGCCCCAGGTCTACTGGAACATCGGGTTCACGGCCGCCGACTACGCCAAGCTCGTGCCGTGGTGGGCCGACGTCGTGCGCGGCACGGGGGTGCGCCTGCACATCGGTGAGGCCCTTTACAAGGCGGGTGACCCCGCGCAGCCCGCCGCCTGGCAGGACCCGGCCGAGCTGTCCCGGCACCTCACGTTCGCGGACGGCTTCCCCGAGGTGCGCGGGCACGTGTTCTTCTCGGCCAAGGAGGTCGGGCAGGACCGGATCGGCGCGATGGCCCGCGTGGTCGCGGACCACTACGCTTGAACCGGGCGGCGCTGGTCGGGCTCAGCGCTTCTTGACGTTGATGTGCCGGACGACCGCGTCGGGGCCCGGCGACATGATGGCCTCGTGGCCGTCCTCGTACCGGACGCGGAACGGCGGATCGCCGTCCGCGCCGAGCACTTCGATGATCTGCGCCACCCGGTCGTGCTGCCCGACGGTCCTGCCGTGCACCAGGAGCTGGTCGCCTACGGTTGCGCGCATCAGGAGTGACCTCCTCGACGTGCCGTACGTGCCGACGTTTGCGGCAAGTGTACGGCCGCGCACGGCAGTTGGACCCGTCTCAGCCGCGTGCGCGCTGCGTGACCGCGATGCACAGCAGGACCGCCACCGCGGTGAGCGGCGCTGCCACCGGCAGCGCCTCGCCGAGCAGGGCGACCGACCACACGAGGGTCAACAGCGGCTGTGCGAGCTGGAGTTGACTCGCCTTCGGAATGCCGATCAGCGCCATGCCCCGGTACCAGACGACGAGACCGAGGAACTGCGAGCCGACCGCCACCCACGCCAGCCCCGCCACCGCGTGCCCGGTCAGGTGCACGGGCTCGTACGGCAGTGAGATCGCGGCCCCCGCCGCGGCCAACGGCAGACAGAGCACGAGCGCCCACGCGATGACCTGCCAGCCCGGCAGCACGGACGCGAGCCGGCCGCCCTCGGTGTAGCCCGCCGCGCAGATCAGCAGCGCCGCGAAGAGGAACAGGTCGGCCCGGGTGAGGGCGCCGCCGCTCTGCTGCACCGTGAACGCGATGACCGCCGCCGCGCCCCCGCACGCCGCCACCCAGAACGTGCGCGAGGGCCGGGCGCCGGTGCGCAGCGAGGACAGCACGGCCGTGGTCAGCGGCAGCAGGCCCACCACGACCGCCGAGTGCGCGGTCGTCGCCGTCTCCAGGGCCAGCGTGGTGAGCAGCGGGAACCCGACCACCACCCCGGCCGCGACGACGGCGAGCCCCGCCCAGTGCCGCCGACCCGGAACGCGGACGCGCAGCGCCAGCAGACAGCCGCCCGCGACGAGCCCGGCCAGCAGGCAGCGGACGCTGATCAGCGAGTAGGGGCCGAAGCCTTCCAGGCCCCAGGCGGTCGCGGGGAAGGTGAGCGAGAAGGACGTGACGCCGAGCGCGGCGAGCAGGGTCCCGGCGGCCTTCCCCGGCCCGGTCCGCGGCAACGGGGGCGACTCCGGCCGCGCGGCCACTGCTATCCGATCCTGCGCGATAGCGCTATTCTGTGCTCTCATGCAACAAGGTAGCAGTGTGGGCGAACTGGCGAAACAGCTGCGGAGCGAGCTTGACCGCTACTCACCTGGAGAGAAGCTGCCGTCGAGCCGGAGCCTCGTCGAGCGCTTCAAGGTCAGCCCCGTGACGGTGTCGCGGGCGCTCGCCCAGCTCGCCGCCGAGGGGCTCGTCGTCACCCGCCCCGGAGCCGGCGCCTTCCGGGCCGAGCGGCGTCCCGTGGCGGGTCCGGTCGGCGACACCTCCTGGCAGGAGGTCGCGCTGAGCGCCGACGCCGCGACCGAGGTCGTGCCGCGCGCGGTCGACGCGGCGGGCGTCCTGGTGACGCTCTCGTCGCCGCCGCCCGGCGTGATCGAGCTCAACACCGGCTATCTGCACCCCGTGCTGCAACCGGGCGCCGCCCTGTCCGCCGCTCTCGCGCGGGCCGGGCGACGCCCCGGCGCCTGGGCGAAACCGCCGGTCGACGGCCTGCCCGAACTGCGCGAATGGTTCGCCCGCGGCATCGGCGGGGCGATCTCCGCGTCGGACGTACTGATCACGTTCGGCGGTCAGTCGGCGCTCACCACGGCCCTGCGCGCGCTCGCCCCGCCGGGCGCCCCCGTCCTCGTCGAATCGCCCACGTACCCGGGCATGCTGGCGATCGCGCGGGCCGCCGGGCTGCGGCCCGTGCCGGTGCCGGTGGACCGGGACGGGGTGCGCCCCGAACTCCTCGCGCAGGCATTCAAGGCGACCGGCGCCCGGCTCTTCGTGTGCCAGCCGCTGTTCCAGAACCCGACGGGGGCGGTGCTCTCCGCCGAGCGCCGCCCCGAAGTGCTGCGGATCGCCCGGGAGGCCGGGGCGTTCGTGATCGAGGACGATTTCGTGCGCCGCCTCGTGCACGACGACGCCGGACCGCTGCCGAGGCCGCTGGCGAGCGACGATCCCGACGGCGTGGTCGTCCACGTCTGCTCGCTCACCAAGGCGACGTCGCCGAGCCTGCGCATCGGCTGCCTCGCCGCCCGCGGCCCCGTCCTCGAACGGCTGCGCGCGATCCAGGTCGTCGACCACCTCTTCGTGCCGCGCCCCCTCCAGGAGGCCACGCTCGAACTCGTCGGGTCCCCGTCCTGGTCCCGTCATCTGCGGTCGCTGGCGGGCGAGTTGAGGACGCGCCGCGACATCCTGGCGGCGGCCGTCACCACGGAGCTCCGGGACCTCGACCTCACGCACATCCCCGCCGGCGGCTACCACCTGTGGCTGCGGCTGCCCGACGGCCGCGACGAGGCGGCCCTCGTCTCCGGCGCGCTGCGGGCGGGCGTCGCGGTCGCCCCCGGCCGTCCGTACTTCTCGGCGGAACCTCCGGCGCCGCACATCCGGCTCAGCTTCGTGGGTGTCGCGACGACGGGGGAGATCACGGAGGGCGTGCGCCGCCTGCGGCAGGCGTGCGCGCAGGCGCCGGTCGCCAAACCGTTCGACGTGCCCGTGTCCGACCTGTGAGGATCCCGGCATGACCAGCTCACTGCCCGACGGGTACGAGATCTCCACCGACCCCGCCCGCCTCGACGCCGCCCGCGTCCACGGGTGGCTCTCCGAGGACGCGTACTGGGCGCTCGGCCGCCCCCGCGACCAGCAGGACAAGGCCGTCGCCGGCTCCCTCAACTTCGGCGTCTACGACACCGCGTCCACCGAACAGGTCGCCTACGCCCGTGTCATCACGGACGGGGCCACGTTCGCCTGGCTCTGCGACGTCTACGTCGACCGCTCCGTGCGCGGCAAGGGCATCGGCGGGGCGATGGTGACGTCCGTCCGCGACCACCTCCAGCCCCTCGGCATCCGCCGCATCCTCCTGGCCACCCAGGACGCCCACGGCGTCTACCGACAGGTGGGCTTCAACCCTCTGGAACACCCGGACCAGTGGATGGCCCTGTACTTCCCCCAGTAGCCCTCCGGCAATAAAGCCCTTGGGGCGGCCGGACGACGGCTCCGGCACATCAAGCCCTTGGGGTGTCCGAGCGACGGCTCCGGCAATTGGAGCCCCTGCGGCGATTGAGCAGCGGGGTCCGGGGCGGAGCCCCGCGGCCGCACCCCCGGCTACCCGTCGGCCGACCGGTCGGCGCGGTAGTCCGTGGTGAGCACCAGATCCTTCGCGGGCCCCTTCACCCGCCACACACTCCGCCACCGATCATCGCCGTACACGGTGAACTCCCCCCGGTACAGATCCGCCGAACACGGATGGTCGGCCACATGCCGCCCCGCCCGCAGATCCAGCCCATGAAAGAACCGCCCGTCCGCGAACCGCACCACCGCGGTCCCCGCCTCCTCCCCGGGCCCGTACAGGAGCGTGCGCTCGGCCGGCCGCACCACACCCCGCCACTCGAACGTCCCGGACTCGAAGTGGACCAGCCCCCCGCCGTCCGCGGTGAACACCGTCGTCCCACGGAACACCCCGGTCAGATCCTCGGCGAGGTCCCGCACCGTCCGCTCCACGCGCCAGCGCCCCGCCAAGAACGCCAACACATCGGAAACCGGCCAGAGTTCACCCGTCACCTGCTCCACTCCCGCTCACCTCTGCGCGAACCGTTGACGCGCGTATCGCTGCTTCCTATCTTGCCGTTCGCAGTTTAGGACGCCGTACGAAATGTCGAACGACGAACAACGAGTGGGAGTGCCGCATGACGCGTGGACGACGCAGACGCCGGGGTATCGGGCTCGGAGCCGCGATCGGAGCCCTGCTCGCCGGGACGGCCGCCGTGCCCCCCTCGGCCACCGCGGACGAGAACGCCACCGACTACACCGTCACCGTCGACCCCACCCGCGCGGGCGCGGCCATCGACGACACGATGTACGGCGTCTTCTTCGAGGACATCAACCGCGCCGCCGACGGCGGCCTCTACGCCGAACTCGTACAGAACAGGTCCTTCGAGTACTCCACCGCCGACAACGCCTCGTACACCCCGCTCACCGCCTGGACGACCAGCGGCGCCGCGAAGGTCGTCGACGGCGACGGCAGACTCAACGCCCGCAACCGCAACTACCTTTCCCTGAGCGCCGGTTCGAGCGCCACGAACTCCGGCTACGGCACCGGCTACACCCTCAAGAAGGGCGAGACGTACGACTTCTCGGTCTGGGCGCGCGGCGGTTCCGCGCTGACCGTGACCCTCGGCGACGCCGACGGCGCGCTCGCCGCGCCCCGCACGGTCCGTACGCGCGGCGGCTGGGCGCAGTACAGAGCGACGTTCACGCCGAGGCAGGACACCACGACCGGCCGGCTCGCCGTCGCCACCTCGCGGGACGCCGCGCTCGACATGGTGTCGCTGTTCCCGCGCGACACCTACAAGGGCCGCGAGAACGGCCTGCGCAAGGACCTCGCGCAGAAGGTCGCCGACCTCGATCCCGGCTTCGTGCGCTTCCCGGGCGGCTGCCTCGTCAACACCGGCTCCATGGAGGGCTACGACGAGGCCTCCGGCTACGAGCGCAAGCGTGCGTACCAGTGGAAGGACACCGTCGGCCCGGTCGAGGAGCGCGCCACCAACGCCAACTTCTGGGGCTACAACCAGAGTTACGGCCTCGGCTACTACGAGTACTTCCAGTTCTCCGAGGACATCGGCGCGATGCCGCTGCCCGTCGTGCCCGCCCTCGTCACCGGCTGCGGCCAGAACAGGGCCACCGACGACGACGCGCTCCTGAAGCGGCACATCCAGGACACCCTCGACCTGATCGAGTTCGCCAACGGCCCGACGAGCAGCACGTGGGGCAAGCTCCGCGCGCGGATGGGCCACCCGAAGCCGTTCCGCCTCACGCACCTCGCGGTCGGCAACGAGGAGAACCTGCCGAACGAGTACATGGCGCGCTTCAAGCAGTTCCGCGCCGCCATCGAGGCGAAGTACCCGGACGTCACCGTCATCTCCAACTCCGGCCCCGACGACAGCGGTACGACCTTCGACACGGCCTGGAAGCTCAACAGGGCGGAAGGCGTCGACATGGTCGACGAGCACTACTACAACAGCCCGCAGTGGTTCCTCCAGAACAACGAGCGCTACGACTCCTACGACCGGCAGGGCCCCAAGGTCTTCCTCGGCGAGTACGCCTCGCTCGGCAACCAGTGGACCAACGCCATGGCCGAGGCCGCCTACATGACGGGTCTCGAACGCAACGCGGACGTCGTCGAACTCGCCTCGTACGCGCCGCTGTTCGCGCGCACCGACACCGTGCAGTGGAAGCCCGACATGATCTGGTTCGACGACCAGAAGTCGTGGGGCTCGGCCGACTACGAGGTGCAGAAGCTCTTCATGCGCAACGTCGGCGACCGGGTCGTCCCCTCGACGGCCACCGCCACCCCGTCGACCCTGGAGCCGATCACCGGCGCCGTCGGCCTGTCCACCTGGGCGACCAGCGCCGCGTACGACGACGTGAAGGTCACGGACGCCGACGGGAAGACGCTGCTGAGCGACGACTTCAGCGGCGACGCCGCGCAGTGGACCGGCTCCGGCACGGGGAGCTGGAGCGTCCAGGACGGGCAGTACGTGCAGTCGGACGCGGCCGCCGAGAACACCCTGGTCACCGCGGGCGACCCGAGCTGGCGGAACTACGACCTGCACGTGAAGGCCACCAAGAAGTCCGGCAAGGAGGGCTTCCTCGTCGCCTTCGGCGTCAAGGACACCGGCAACTACTACTGGTGGAACCTCGGTGGCTGGAACAACACGTCGTCGGCCGTCGAACAGGCCGTGAACGGCGGCAAGTCGACGCTTCTCTCCAAGGCGGGCTCGATCGAGACGGGCCGCGCCTACGACATCGACATCACGGTGCGCGGCCGCCAGGTGACGCTGTACCTCGACGGCCAGGAGTGGGGCTCCTTCAAGGACGACAAGCCGGCCGAGCCGTTCCGCCAGGTCGTCACCACGGACAAGAAGACCGGCGACCTGATCGTCAAGGTCGTCAACGCCCAGGACTCCGCGGCCCGTACGAAGATCGACCTCGGCGGCACGGACGTCGCCGGCTCGGCGGCCGTGACGACCCTGACCGCGGCGCCCGAGGCCGAGAACACGGCGACCGAACGGCCCGTGAAACCGGTGACGTCGACCTTCGACGGCGTCTCCGACAGGTTCACGTACACGTTCCCGGGGAACTCGGTGACCTTCCTGAGGATCAAGAAGGACTGAACCCCCTTGACCCGCAGGTGAGTTGGCGCGCGCGGCCCCCGGCCACCAGGTGGGGAGCGGCCGGGACACCCCGTGCCGCGCGCGCCGCACTCGCCGTACGGCGCGCCGCGTGCGCTCAGCCGTTCACGAACCGCATGCTGCCCGCGTCGTAGCGGTCCCCGGCCACCTCGCCGGCCGGGGCCGCCGCGTCGATGGCGGCCAGGTCGTCCGCCGACAGCTCAAGGGTGGCGGCCGCGAGATTCTCCTCCAGGTACTTCTGGCGGCGGGTGCCGGGGATCGGCACCACGTCGTCGCCCTGGTGCTGCACCCAGGCGAGCGCCAACTGGCCCGCGGTGACGCCCCTCTTGGCCGCCAGCTCCTCCAGGCGCTCGACGATCGCGAGATTGCGCTCCAGGTTCCCGTCGGTGAAACGCGGCTGGCTGCGGCGCAGATCGCCCTCCTTGAACTGCTCCGTCGACGTGTAGGCGCCAGTGAGGAAGCCGCGCCCCAGCGGTGAGAACGGGACGAGGCCGATGCCCAACTCCCGGCACACCGGCAGGATGTCCGCCTCCAGGTCGCGCGTCCACAGCGAGTACTCGCTCTGGAGTGCCGCCACGGGATGCGTCGCGTGCGCCCTGCGCAGGGTGTCGGCACCGGCCTCCGAGAGGCCGAGATGGCGGACCTTGCCCTCCTCCACCAACTCGGCCATGGCGCCCACGGTCTCCTCGATGGGCACGTCCCGGTCGACGCGGTGCAGGTAGTACAGGTCGATGTGATCGACGCCGAGCCGGCGCAGCGAGGCCTCGCAGGCCTGGCGGACGTAGGCGGCGTCGCCGCGGATCTCGACGGGGTCGCCGAACTTGTTGGCGAAGCCGAACTTCGTTGCCAGCACCGCCTGTTCACGGCGGCCCGGCGCGGCGAGGGCGCGGCCGATCAGCTCCTCGTTGTGCCCGGCGCCGTAGAAGTCCGAGGTGTCGAGCAGGGTGACGCCGAGATCGAGCGCCCGGTGGATCGTGCCGATCGACTGCTCGTCGTCGGACGGGCCGAAGCCGTGGCTCATGCCCATGCAGCCCAGGCCCTGCGCGGAGACGGTCAGCGAGCCCAGACGGCGAGCGGGAAGGTTCGACATGGGTGTGCGGCCTCCTGTGGTGATGCCGTAGCGGTACGTGGTCGACCGTATGACCTGAAGTGCACTTCAAGGCAAGTGTTCGAGCGCCGGGTACGCTGCCCGCGCGCCGGGCACGCCGGAGCGCGAGGAGGGGGAGCGGTCATGAACGCAGGGCGGAACCGGAGCGGCCGGGCGGGGGCGTGCGCCACCCTCGTGGCCTGCGCGCTCATCGCCTCGGGGTGCGGTACCGGTGGCGGGGCAGCGGGGAGCGGCGCCAAGGGGAGCGCCTCGCCGAAGCCCCAAAAGGCCGCGCTCTCCTGGAAGTTCGAGCACATCGCCGCCTTCGACGGCGAGCTCACCGACGTCGCGGTCCTCGCCGAGGACGACATCTGGGCGGCCGGGGCCGAGAACGACGGCGGCGCTTCACCGCTGCTCCTGCACTACGACGGCGAACGGTGGACCCGCGAGGCCCTCCCGGACGCCTTCGGCGCCGGGGAGGGCTACCCGCCGATGCTCGAAGAGGTCGGTGACAAGGCCCTGTGGATGCGCTCGATGCCCCGCGAGGGAGCCGCCGCGCCCGCCGAGTGGGCCCAATGGGACGGCACGGCCTGGACCGCTCTGCCGAACCCGCCGCCCGGCGGCGCCGGAGACCTGGAGGCCACGTCCCCCGACGACATCTGGACGCTCGCCGACGAGCAGACCGCCGCCCACTTCGACGGCGCCCGCTGGACCACGACCCGGCTCCCCTACAAGGTGGGCGACCTGGCCGTCGCGGGACCCGACGACGTCTGGGCCGTCGGCTCCCGCTCCACCGGGCCCGGCACGGAGACGGTGCACGGCGAGGCCTACGCCCAGCCCGCCTCCGCGCACTGGGACGGCACGTCCTGGAAGGCCGTGGACACGCCCGGGGCCCGCTTCGAGGAGCCCATCCCGCCCGAGCCCAGCGCGGGCCTCGGCCGGGTCGTCGCCCTGGAGGGCGGCGAGGTGCGCGCGTACGGCACCAACTCCTTCAACCACGGCGAGGTCGAACCCGAACCGGAGGACCAGTACATCCGCCTGCGCTGGGACGGCGACCGGTGGGTCGACCAGGCTCCTGCCCCCGGCCAGTGCGCCCTGCGCATCCCGACCGGCCAGGAGAAGGGCGGTCTCTTCCTCGACGGCAACTGGTACCTGACCGACGACGACCGCTGCGTGAAGATCGCACGTCAGCGGCTGCCGCGGTCGACCGGCGCGCGCACGACCTCGAACCAGCAGCTCTGGCTGAAGGAGATCCACCGCGTGCCCGGCACCGACGAGTGGATCGGCGCCGGAAAGGTGGAGGTCATGCAGAGCGGCGACCCGTTCGGCGCGCCCGTCGTCGTACGTCTCGAACGCGGGGACTGACCGGCGGACGGCACGGTGCCCGCCGGTCGGTCGCCGGGTCACTCCGGTTCGACGGGGAGCCACAGCTCGCAGGTCGCGGTGCTGAAGTCGGCCGCGCGCTCCAGGACGGCGACGATCGAGGGACCCGGCCGCAGCCGCCACGGGTTCGACGGGAACCACTCGGTCGCGGTCGCCGCCCACGCCGACTGAAGCGTCTGCGGGTACGGGCCACTGGTGCGGAAGACCGCCCAGCGCCCCGCCGACACCTCGATGGCGTCGAGGTCGTCGGGGACGGACGTGCCCCGGTCGAGGGCGACACCGTGCAGATACGTCAGCTCGGTGCCCTCCCGGCCGTCGGGGTCGACGTCGTCGCAGACCTGGAGCAGGCCCGCCGGATCGGTGTCGCCCAGTTCCTTCAGGCGCTGGTGCTCCTCCTGCGGCAGCGCGGCGATGTGCTGCTGGATGTGCGGATTGACGCCCACGTGGATGAGCGGGACCCGGGTGGCGTGTCCGGCCAGGCGGAACGCGGGGCGGTCGACAAGACGGGTGTCCATGGGTGAGCTCCCTTCGACGGTCAGGCGGAACCTGAGCTGCGGTTGTGTACGAAGGGGGCCTCCGTCGCGGCGCACCTCGCCGGGACCGGCGCCGTGCACCGACCGGAACGCGCGTCCGAACGCCTCACCGGAGCCGTAGCCGTACCGGACGGCGATGCCCAGCAGGTCCTCGTCGCCCCGGACGACGTCCCCGGCGGCCACCGTCATACGGCGCCGACGCACGTACTCCGACAACGGCATCCCCGCCAGGGACGAGAACATCCGGCGCAGGTGGTACTCCGTCGTGCCGAGCGTTCCGGCCAGTCCGGGGACGTCGAGGTCCTCGGTGAGGTGCTCCTCGACGAGGTCGACGAGCTGGTTGAGTGCCGAGATCATGAGGCCTCCCTTTCGGCTTCCACCCTGGCGGCGGGCGCCCCGGCCGCGCCCGACCGTTGCGAACCGATCCGATCATGCCGCCCGCCGGGACTCGGTGCCGACCACGAACTGATTGCATAAACGTGCACAGCGACGTATAGTCATGCCATCCAAGAGGAGGGTTCCATGGCGGTACGCGCAGCAGTGGCGGGAGCGAGCGGATACGCGGGCGGCGAAGTGCTGCGCCTGCTTCTCTCGCACCCCGAGGTGGAGATCGGCGCCCTGACGGGCAACTCGAACGCGGGGCAGCGCCTGGGCGCGCTCCAGCCGCACCTCCACCCGCTCGCCGACCGAGTCCTCCAGGAGACCACGGCCGACGTGCTCTGCGGACACGACGTCGTCTTCCTGGCGCTGCCGCACGGGCAGTCCGCCGCCGTCGCCGAGCAGCTCGGCCCGGACGTCCTCGTGGTCGACATGGGGGCCGACTTCCGGCTGAAGGACGCGGGCGACTGGGAGAAGTTCTACGGCTCCCCGCACGCCGGCACGTGGCCCTACGGCCTTCCTGAACTGCCGGGTGGCCGCGCCGCGCTGGAGGGGTCCAAGCGCATCGCGGTGCCCGGTTGCTACCCGACGGCCGTCTCGCTCGCCCTCGTCCCCGCGTACGCCGCGGGGCTCGTGGAGAGCGAGGCCGTGATCGTCGCCTCCTCCGGCACCTCCGGCGCGGGCAAGGCGGCCAAGCCGCACCTGCTCGGCAGCGAGGTCATGGGGAACATGTCGCCGTACGGGGTGGGCGGCGGCCACCGGCACACCCCCGAGATGATCCAGAACTTCAGCGCCGCGGCGGGGGAGCGGGTCTCCGTCTCCTTCACACCGACGCTCGCGCCGATGCCCCGCGGCATCCTCGCCACGTGCAGCGCCAAGGCGAAGCCCGGCGTCACCGCCGACCAGGTGCGCACCGCGTACGAGAAGGCGTACGGCGACGAGCCGTTCGTCAACCTGCTGCCCGAGGGCCAGTGGCCCCAGACGGCGGCGGTGTACGGCTCGAACGCCGCGCAGATCCAGGTCGCGTACGACGAGACGGCTTCTGCAACGGGTCGCGTCATCGTCATCAGCGCGATCGACAACCTGACCAAGGGCACCGCCGGCGGTGCCGTCCAATCCATGAACATCGCCCTCGGTCTCGACGAGACCACCGGGCTCTCGACGATCGGAGTCGCGCCGTGAGTGTGACGGCAGCCAAGGGATTCCAGGCCGCGGGCATCGCCGCCGGAATCAAGAACAGCGGGAACGCGGACCTGGCCCTCGTGGTCAACCGCGGCCCCCGCCTGGCGGCCGCGGGCGTGTTCACCTCCAACCGCGTCAAGGCCGCCCCGGTCCTCTGGTCCGAGCAGGTCCTCAAGGGCGGACTCGTCTCCGCCGTCGTCCTCAACTCCGGCGGCGCCAACGCCTGCACGGGCCCGAAGGGCTTCCAGGACACGCACGCGACGGCCGAGAAGGCCGCCGAGGTGCTGGAGCTGAACGCCGGGGAAATCGCCGTCGCGTCGACCGGCCTCATCGGCGAGCTGCTCCCCATGGACAAGGTGCTGCCCGGCGTCGAGAAGGCCGCGTCGCAGCTCTCCGAGCACGGCGGCGAGAAGGCCGCCATCGCCATCAAGACCACCGACACCGTGCACAAGACGGCGGTCCACGAGGGCGAGGGCTGGACCGTCGGCGGCATGGCCAAGGGCGCGGGCATGCTCGCCCCCGGCCTCGCCACCATGCTGGTCGTCCTCACCACGGACGCCGACCTCGACACCGAGACCCTCGACAAGGCGCTCCGCGACGCCACCCGCGTCACCTTCGACCGGGTCGACTCCGACGGCTGCATGTCGACGAACGACACGGTGCTGCTGCTCGCCTCCGGCGCCTCCGAAGTCACCCCGGAGTACGAGGAGTTCGCGCAGGCCGTCCGCCTCGTCTGCGACGATCTCGGCCGCCAGCTCATCGGCGACGCCGAGGGCGCCAGCAAGGACATCAAGGTCGAGGTGATCAACGCCGCGAGCGAGGACGACGCCGTCGAGGTGGGCCGCTCCATCGCGCGGAACAACCTCCTCAAGTGCGCCATCCACGGCGAGGACCCCAACTGGGGCCGCGTCCTGTCCGCCATCGGCACCACGAAGGCCGCCTTCGAGCCGGACGAGCTGAACGTCGCGATCAACGGCGTGTGGGTCTGCAAGAACGGCGGCGTCGGCGAGGACCGGGACAAGGTGGACATGCGCTACCGGGAGGTCGTCGTCACCGCCGACCTCGCCGCGGGCACCGAGACCGCCACGATCTGGACCAACGACCTGACCGCCGACTACGTCCACGAGAACAGCGCGTACTCGTCATGAACCAGCCCACCGCGCGGAAGCACACCGCGCTCCCGAAGGCCCAGACGCTCATCGAGGCGCTGCCCTGGCTGACCCGGCACCACGGCAAGACCGTCGTCATCAAATTCGGCGGCAACGCCATGGTCGACGAGGAGCTGAAGGCCGCGTTCGCGCAGGACGTCGTCTTCCTGCACCACGCCGGACTCAAGCCGGTCGTCGTGCACGGCGGCGGCCCGCAGATCAGCAGGGCGCTCGACCGGCACGGCATCGTCAGCGAGTTCAAGGCGGGCCTGCGCGTCACCACCGAGGACGCCATGGACGTCGTACGGATGGTGCTCGCCGGACAGGTGCAGCGCGAGCTGGTCGGCCTGCTCAACCAGCACGGACCGCTCGCCGTCGGCATCACCGGCGAGGACGCGCACACCATCACCGCCACCAAGCACCAGCCCCGCATCGAGGGCGAGTTGGTCGACATCGGCCGGGTCGGCGAGATCACCGAGATCGACACCGGCGCCATCGAGGCCCTGCTCGCCGACGGCCGCATCCCGGTCGTCTCCTCGATCGCCCGCTCCCAGGACGACTCCCATGTCTACAACGTCAATGCTGATACGGCGGCTGCGGCACTCGCTGCTGCGCTGGACGCCGAGACGCTGATGGTCCTGACCGACGTCGAGGGCCTCTACGAGGACTGGCCCAACTCCGACGAGGTCATCAGCCGGCTCACCGCCACCGAGCTCGAAAAGCTGCTCCCGGAGCTGGCGAGCGGCATGGTCCCGAAGATGGAGGGCTGCCTGCACGCCGTGCGCAACGGCGTGCACACCGCCCGCGTCATCGACGGCCGCGTCCAGCACTCGATCCTGCTGGAGATCTTCACCGACGAAGGCATCGGCACGATGGTCATCGCCGACCAAGAGGGGGAGGGCCCCGCATGACCGCCAACCAGGAGCTGACGGCGCGCTGGCAGGGCGCCCTGATGAACAACTACGGCACGCCCAGGCTGCCCCTCGTCAAGGGCGCGGGCGCCAAGCTGTGGGACGCCGACGGCAAGGAGTACCTGGACTTCGTCGGCGGCATCGCGGTCAACGCGCTGGGCCACGCCCACCCGGCGATCGTCGAGGCCGTCTCCACGCAGATCGCCTCCCTCGGCCACGTCTCCAACCTCTTCGTCGCCGAACCGCCCGTGGCCCTCGCCGAGCGCCTGCTCCAGCTCTTCGGCCGGGACGGCGCGGTCTTCTTCTGCAACTCGGGCGCCGAGGCCAACGAGGGCGCGTTCAAGATCGGCCGCCTCACCGGCCGCACGCACATGGTCGCCACGACCGGCGGCTTCCACGGCCGCACCATGGGCTCCCTCGCGCTGACCGGCCAGCCCGGCAAGCAGGACGGTTTCACCCCGCTGCCCGGCGACGTCACGCACGTCCCGTACGGCGATGTGGAAGCCCTCAAGGCGGCGGTCACGCAGGACACGGCCTTCGTCATCCTCGAACCCATCCAGGGGGAGAACGGCGTCGTCGTCCCGCCCGCCGGATACCTCAAGGCGGCCCGCGAGATCACCCGTGCCACCGGCACCCTGCTCGTGCTCGACGAGGTGCAGACCGGCGTCGGCCGGACCGGGCACTGGTTCGCGTACCAGGCGGAGGAGGGCGTCGAGCCCGACGTCGTCACGCTCGCCAAGGGGCTCGGCGGCGGCCTCCCGCTCGGCGCCACCATCGCCTTCGGCGAGACGGCGAAGCTGCTGAAGCCCGGCCACCACGGCACGACCTTCGGCGGCAACCCGGTGGCCTGCGCGGCGGGCCTCGCGGTCCTCGACACCATCGCGGGCGACGGCCTCCTGGAGAACACCAAGGCGATCGGCGAGCGCCTCAAGGCCGGGGTCGAGGCTCTCGGCCACCCGCTGGTCAGCCATGTCCGGGGTGAGGGCCTGCTGCTGGGTATCGTGCTCACCGGGCCCCGCGCACCGCAGGTGCAGCAGGCGGCCCAGGACGCGGGCCTCCTGGTGAACGCGCCCGCACCCGACGTCGTCCGGCTCATGCCCCCGCTGAACCTGAGCGACGCCGAGGCGGACGCGTTCCTCGCGGCACTGCCCGCCGTACTGGACGCGGCAGCGGACGACGAAGGACGATCCTGAGGAATGGGACGACGACGATGAGCAGCAAAGCGGAGAGAGACGTATCCGCGGCCACGAACCTCGCGCACGCGGCGGCGGTGCCGCAGACGCGTGCCGCGCGGCACCGCCGGATAGTGGACATCCTCAACCGCCAACCGGTCCGCTCCCAGAGCCAGTTGGCGAAGCTGCTGTCCGACGACGGCCTCACGGTCACGCAGGCCACGCTCTCCCGCGACCTCGACGAGCTGGGCGCGGTCAAGATCCGCAACACCGGTGGTGAGCTGATCTACGCCGTGCCCAGCGAGGGCGGCTTCCGCACCCCGCAGGCCCCCCTCGGCGAATCGGCCAAGGAGGAGCGCATGCGCCGCCTGGCCGGCGAACTGCTCATCTCGGCGGAGGCCTCGGCGAACCTGGTGGTCCTGCGCACGCCTCCGGGAGCGGCCCAGTTCCTCGCCTCGGCGATCGACCAGGCCGAACTCCACGTCATCCTCGGCACCATCGCGGGCGACGACACGGTCATGCTGATCAGCCGCGACCCCGCCGGCGGCCAAGCCCTGGCCGACCACATGCTCCGCCTGGCGCAGAACGACCACTGAACGACGGGGGCCTCCACAACGGGAGGCCCCATCAAGCCCTCGCCCCGGGGCGACCATGTCACGTTGCTGCGGCGGGCGAGTATCTGAGGCCCCCGCAGCGGGTGGGCACCTCAAGCCCCTGCGGCGTTTGAGCAGCGGGGTACGGGGCGGAGCCCCGATCTTTGGAGCCGGCGCGGCGATCCAGCGACGAGACCCGGGCCACGGCCCAGCCAACAAGAAGAGGACGCGGCCCGGCCGAAACCCGGACCCCGCCCCCTCCCACGTACAGCGGACCGCGTCACCCCACCCGCCGCGCCCGATACGACATCCACGCCGCGACCAACGCCCCCGACACGTTGTGCCACACCGAGAAGACGGCGGCAGGCAGCGCGGCCAGCGGACTGAAGTGAGCCGTCGCCAAAGACGCCGCAAGCCCCGAGTTCTGCATCCCGACCTCGAACGCCATCGCCCGCGACGCCGGCTTCCCGAGCCGCCCCAGCTTGCCCGCGCCATAGCCGAGCGCGAGCCCAAGACCGTTGTGCAGCACCACCGCGACCATGACGAGCGC
Source organism: Streptomyces sp. BYX5S (assembly GCF_054724165.1). Taxonomy (NCBI): domain Bacteria; kingdom Bacillati; phylum Actinomycetota; class Actinomycetes; order Kitasatosporales; family Streptomycetaceae; genus Streptomyces; species Streptomyces sp. BYX5S. The sequence continues at coordinate 2,420,205 of NZ_CM138829.1, forward strand.
CGCCGCCGACTTGATGGCATCCGCACTGCCCGCCACCACGACCGCCACGATCACGGCGATCGTCAACGCCGACAACCACGGCAGAACCGTGAGCAACCGGTCCACGAACCGGCCGAGCACGAGCCGCACCACCAGACCGGCGAGCACCGGAAGCAGCACGGTCTTGAGGATGTCCGTCATCATCGACCCGGCGTCCACCGGCAGGTACGCGCCCGCGAGCAGCAACGTCAGTGGCGGCGTGATCAGCGGAGCCAGCACCGTCGAGACGGTCGCGACGGACACCGACAGGGCGACGTCGCCGCGCGCCAGGTAGGTCACGACGTTCGACGCCGTACCACTGGGCGCGCAGCCCACGAGGATGACACCGGCCGCCAACTGCGGGGACAGACCGAGCGCGTGGGCGATGGCCCAGCCCAGCCCCGGCATGATCACGTAGTGCGCGACGAGCCCGAGACCGACGGCCCAGGGGCGCCGCGCGACGCCCTTGAAGTCGTCGAGCGTCATGGTGAGACCCATGCAGAACATCACGACGCCGAGGAGATAGGGCACGTTCGTGCCCCATCCGGCGAAGGTGCCGGGGGAGGCGAGACCCCAGGCGCCCGCCACGAGGACGAGCACCGGGAAGACGGTGACGGCGAGCCGCGCCGCACGGTCCGCGGAGCCGCTCGACGAGGGGGCCCGCTCCGGAGCCTCCGCCGCGGGAGCAGAGCCCGTGGGGGAACCCGCGGAGGAGGTCGTGGAGGAGGACGCCGTGGGGGAAGTGGGGGACGTCTGTTCGGATTCGCTGTGCACCGGGCGATGCAACGCCCGTGCGGCAAGCGCGCGCAACCCCGTCTCGTTATGTGGTCCCTACACGCGTGCCGGTGTCCGGCTTAGTACTTCGTGATCGCGGTGGCCCCGCCCGCCGTCCCGATCGCGATGTGCGGCGCCCGCTCGGGCCGCACCCAGGCCAGGATCCGCCGCATGGAGTCCGCGGGCACCGACACGCAACCCGCCGTCGCGCCTCGCCCGTTGACGTGCAGGAAGATCCCGGCGCCGCGGCCGCGCACCGGACGGTGGTAGTTGAAGCCGACCACGAGCGCGTGCGCGTACTGCGTGCCGTAGTCGGCGAGCCGCTCGGACTCGGCGGCGCGGCAGTCGCGGGGACGGGGTTCGGCCCAGCGGTTGTACGAGCGGGAGTCGTTGTCCTGGCACCACCAGGAGTCGCGGTGCACGCGGCGGTACGTCGCCGTGGTCCCGCCCGGCGCGGCCTTGATGCCGAACGCGAACGGCAGGTCGTAGAGGCCGGCCGGGGTGGTGTTGGTGCCCTGTGTGCGCTTCCCGCCCGCCACGAGCCCCTTCGCCCCGAACCGCGCGGACGCGGAACCGGCCTTCACCCACCGGCCGTTCGCCTTCCGGTCCCACCAGGTGACGGTCCCGGTGGTCGAGGACGCGCGGGGCGCCTCGGCCGTGATCAGCTGACGGCCGCCGCCCGTGTCCGCCATCCGGGCGGGCAGCGGGGTGGCGGCGGAGGCGGACGGCGCGGCGCCGAGGGCGGCACTGGCGACGACGGCGAGGGCGATACCTGCTCGTAGCGGACGCATGGGTCAGAACGTAGCGGGTGGCAGCGGAAGCGGCAGCCCGGGGAGTCCGTCCAGGCTCGTCCCGATGTACTCCTTCTTCTCGAAGTACGCGGCGAGCTCGTCGTCGTCCTTGCGCGCGAAGTAGTCGCCGTGCAGCGCCCGCTCCTCGTCGTACGTCATGAAGGGCACGGCGAAACCGCAGGTGTCGCGGATGTGCTCGGCCCGGACGACGATGATCGCGCGCAGCCCGTTGCGGCTCGGGTCGATGTCGGGGAAGTGGCCGAGCAACTCGGCGAAGCGCGGGTCGTCGCGGAAGACGGGCTCGCCGCGACCGTGCACCCGGACGATGTTCGGCGGGCCCTGGAACGCGCACCACATCAGGGTGATCCGGCCGTTCTCGCGGAGGTGGGCGACGGTCTCCGCGTTCGACCCGGCGAAGTCCAGGTACGCGACGGTCAGTTCGTCGACGACGGCGAGCGAGCCCTTGAGGCCCTTGGGGGAGAGGTTCACCGTGCCGTCGCCGGACAGCGGCGCGGTGGCGGTGAAGAAGATCGGCTGCTCCTCGATGAAGGCACGCAGCCGCCCGTCTATGCGCTCATGACTTTTTCCCATGCCAGGATCATGCCCGCTTCGCCCCTCGTCTCGGGAGGGCTCCCGCTGGGCGGGCCCGTACCATCGCCCCCTCCGCGCGATTGACGAATCATGCAGAGTCCCGCATAATCATGCACAGCGGTAAGTCCACCGGCACGCACACCCACCGGCTTGAGGAGCAGAGCACGTGAGCAGCAACACCGGCGATGTCCGCCTCTGGGGCGGCCGGTTCGCCGACGGTCCGGCCGAGGCCCTGGCGAAACTCTCCGCCTCCGTCCACTTCGACTGGCGCCTGGCCCCGTACGACATCGCGGGCTCCCGTGCCCACGCGCGCGTGCTGCACAAGGCGGGGCTGCTCACCGAGGACGAGCTGACCCGCATGATCGCCGGTCTCGACCAGCTGGAGCAGGACGTCGCGGCCGGCACCTTCACCGGCACGATCGCCGACGAGGACGTGCACACCGCCCTGGAGCGCGGCCTCCTCGAGCGCCTCGGCCCGGACCTCGGCGGCAAGCTCCGCGCGGGCCGGTCGCGGAACGACCAGGTGGCGACGTTGTTCCGGATGTACCTGCGCGACGAGGCCCGGGTCATCGGCGGCCTGGTCGCCGACCTCCAGGAGGCCCTCGTCGGCCTCGCCGAGGCGCACCCCGACGTCGCGATGCCGGGGCGTACGCACCTCCAGCACGCCCAGCCGGTGCTCTTCGCCCACCACGTCCTGGCGCACGTCCAGTCCCTGTCCCGGGACGCGGAGCGGCTGCGGCAGTGGGACGAGCGCACGGCCGTTTCGCCGTACGGTTCGGGCGCCCTCGCGGGCAGCAGCCTCGGCCTGGACCCGGAGGCGGTGGCGCGGGACCTCGGTTTCGAGCACGGCAGCTCCGCTAACTCCATCGACGGCACGGCGTCCCGCGACTTCGTCGCCGAGTTCAGCTTCATCACCGCGATGATCGGCGTGAACATCTCCCGGATCGCCGAGGAGATCATCCTGTGGAACACGAAGGAGTTCTCCTTCGTCACGCTCCACGACGCCTTCTCCACCGGCTCGTCGATCATGCCGCAGAAGAAGAACCCGGACATCGCGGAGCTGGCGCGCGGCAAGTCGGGCCGCCTCATCGGCAACCTGACGGGCCTGATGGCGACGCTGAAGGCGCTGCCGCTCGCGTACAACCGCGACCTCCAGGAGGACAAGGAGCCCGTCTTCGACTCCTGCGACCAGCTGCGGCTGCTGCTCCCGGCGTTCACCGGCATGATGGCCACGCTCACGGTCAACCGGGAGCGCATGGAGGAGCTGGCCCCGGCCGGTTTCTCGCTCGCCACGGACATCGCCGAGTGGCTGGTGAAGCAGGGCGTGCCGTTCCGTGTCGCGCACGATGTCGCGGGCGAGTGCGTCAAGGTCGCCGAGTCCGAGGGCAAGGAGCTCGACGACCTCACCGACGACCAGTTCGCCAAGATCTCCGAGCACCTCAAGCCCGAGGTCCGCTCGGTGCTGAACGTCCCCGGCGCCCTGGCCTCCCGCTCCGGCCGCGGTGGCACGGCGCCGAGCGCGGTCGCCGTCCAGCTCGCCGAGGTCAAGCAGGACCTGACGGTCCAGCGGGCCTGGGCCGACGCGAAGAAGTAGCCCCCTCGGTACCGCGCAGGGCCCGGCTCGTCCATCCGTGGACGGGCCGGGCCCTGCGGCGTACACGCACCCAGGGAGTCAGCGGCGGGCCCGCGCCCCGCCCCCGTAGCTCGACAGGTCCAGCAGCAGCCCGAAGAGGATCACGATCCAGCCGATCCCCCGGACGCCGACCACGGGCGCGTACGCGAGGACGTAGCCCAGCGTCGTCCACGGCAGCAGGAGCAGGCCGATCAGCGGCAGGAGTACGCCGTTGAAGGCGCGGTCCACCAGGTTGGTGAAGAGCCACGTGATGATCAGCGCCACGCGCGGCCCGATGGCCGCCATCGCCGCGAAGATGCAGCACCCCATGCCGGTACCTCCCGAGAGTCGGACGTCCCGACAGTCGTAACACCGCGTGACAGCCCCGGCCACCGCAGACGATCCCCGAACCACGGTGAGACGGTCACGCCTCCCATGAGACATCCATGTCTCACACGAGGTACTCTCGTCTCATGTCAGTCGATCGCTCCCAGGTGCTGCACAGCGCCGCCGCGCTGCTCACCCGCAAATCCACGGCCACCATGGACGAGGTCGCGCGGGCCGCCGGTATCAGCCGGGCGACCCTGCACCGCCAGTTCGCGGGCCGGGACGCGCTGGTCCGCGCGCTGGAGGAGCTCGGCATCGCCGAGTGCGAGACGGCGCTCGACCGGGCCGGGCTCGACGAGGGCCCGGCCGCGGACGCGGTGCGCCGGCTCATCCGCGAGCTCGAACCGGCGGCGCCGCTCCTCGCCTTCCTCGTCACCGAGAACCAGCTCTTCGAGGGCGAGCAGCAGAACGAGGGCTGGGCCCGCCTGGACTCCCGTATCGAGGCCCTGTTCCGGCGCGGGCAGGAGACGGGCGAGTTCCGCATCGATCTGACGCCCACCTGGCTGACCGAGGCGCTCTACGGCCTCATCGGCAGCGCCGCCTGGGCGGTGCAGGACGGCCGCGTCGCGGCCAAGGACTTCCAATTCATGATCGTCGAGCTGCTGCTCGGCGGCGCCATACGGAGAGTGGAACCATGACCAGCACACAACAGCGCACCCCTGCGACGGAGGTGTTGGAGTCCCGCCCCGGGCGGTGGCTCGCGCTCTCCGTCCTCGTGCTGGCCGTGCTGCTCGTCGCCGTGGACGCGACCGTCCTCGGCCTGGCGACCCCGTACATCAGCGAGGACCTGAAGCCCTCGGGCACCCAGCTGCTCTGGATCGGTGACGTCTACTCGTTCGTCATCGCCGGACTGCTGGTCTCGATGGGCAGCCTCGGTGACCGGATCGGCCGCAAGAAGCTGCTGCTGACGGGCGCGGTCGCGTTCGGCGCGGTGTCGGTGCTCAACGCGTACGCCACGACGCCGGAGCTGATGATCCTGGCGCGCGCCCTGCTCGGTGTCGCGGGCGCGACGCTGATGCCGTCGACGCTGGCGCTGATCCGCAACATCTTCCACGATCCGCGCGAACGGTCCCTGGCCGTCGGCATCTGGGGCGCCATGGCGTCGGCGGGTGCCGCGGTCGGGCCGGTGGTCGGCGGGTTCCTGCTTGAGCACTTCTGGTGGGGTTCGGTCTTCCTGATCAACCTGCCGGTGATGGCGATCCTCGTGGTCGTCGGCGCGAAGCTGATCCCCGAGTCGAAGAACCCGGTGCGGGGCCCGTGGGACCTCGTCAGCGTCGTCCTGTCGCTGGTCGGCATGATCGGCGTCGTCTACGCGGTGAAGGAGGCGGCGGCGCACGGTTTCGGTGCGGGGGTCGCGGCGTCGGCGGTGGTCGGCGCGGCGGGACTCGCGTGGTTCGTCCGGCGCCAGCTGACGCTCGAAGCGCCGCTGCTGGACATGCGGCTGTTCCGCAACCGCGGCTTCTCGGGGGCGGTCCTGGCGGACCTGCTGACGATTCTGGGCCTCGCCGGTCTGGTCTTCTTCCTCTCCCAGTTCCTGCAACTGGTCCAGGGGCGGCGGCCGTTCGAGGCGGGGCTCGCCGAACTCCCGGCCGCGGTCGGAGCGGTGGCGGCGGGGCTCGTCGCCGGAACGGTGGCGCGGCGCTTCTCCGTGCGGTCCGTGGTCGCGGGCGGGCTCGCGGCGGTCGGCCTGGCGCTGGCCGCGCTCACCACGCTGAGCCCGTCGACCGGGTATCCGATGCTCGGCGCGGTGCTGCTCGTCGTCGGCGTCGGCGCGGGCTTCTCGTTCACGGTGACGGCGGACGTGATCCTGTCCAGCGTGCCGAAGGAGCAGGCGGGGGCGGCGTCGGCGGTGTCCGAGACGGCGTACGAGCTCGGTACGGCGCTCGGTATCGCGCTGCTCGGGTCGATCGTGACCGGCGTCTACGCGGGGTTCACGGTGCCGGCGGGGACGCCGGAGGGGGTCGCGGTGGCGGCGCACGATTCGCTCGGCGGGGCGGTCGAGGCGGCGGGTGGCCTGCCGGCCGGGCAGGCGGAGGCGTTGCTCGCCGGGGCGCAGGCGGCGTTCGTGGACGGGTTGCAGTGGGCGGCGGGGATCGGGGCGGTGGTGCTGCTCGCGACGTCCGTCGCGGCGTGGTTCCTGCTGCGGGGCCAGCGCCTGGAGCAGTGACCGGCCCGCGCCGCGGTGCGGTTCAGGACCCGGGGCTCCGCCCCGTACCCCGCTCCTCAATCGCCGGAGGGGCTCTATCAGTCCCACGCGAAAGGCCCGGTCGACCGGAAACGTCCGGTCGACCGGGCCCACGCCCTCGTAGAGCAGCGGCCGGCGGCTACGCCGCCTTCGCCTTGGAGGCGTACATGTCCACGTACTCCTGCCCGGACAGCCGCATGACCTCCGCCATCACGGAGTCGGTCACCGCCCGCAGCACGTACCGGTCGCGCCCCATCCCGTCGTAGCGGGAGAACTCCATCGGCTCGCCGAACCGCACGGTCACCTTGCCCGGACGCGGCATCCCCGCACCCCCGGGCTGCAGCTTGTCCGTGCCGATCATGGCGAAGGGGACGACGGGCGCACCCGTCATCAGGGTCAGCCGTGCGATCCCGGTCCGGCCCCGGTACAGGCGGCCGTCGGGGGAGCGCGTCCCCTCCGGGTAGATGCCGAAGATCTTGCCTTCCTCAAGGACCCGGCGGCCGGTCATCAGCGCGGCCACACCGCCATTGGCCCCGTCGCGGTCGACCGGGATCATGCCGACCCCGGTGAAGAACCACGCCATGAGGCGGCCCTTGAGGGACGTGCCGGTGACGTACTCGTCCTTGCCGATGAAGAAGACCTGCCGGTCACAGACGAGCGGCAGCAGCATGGAGTCGATGAACGTCAGGTGGTTGCCCGCCAGAATGACGGGACCGTTCCCCGGAATCTTCTCTGCGCCTTCCACACGTAGGCGGAACATCAGGCGCATGATCGGACCGAGCACTGCCTTGATGAGCGCGAAGCGGGACAACGAGCCCTCCGATGTCAAGGAATGAGTCGAAGAAAGGGACTGAGAATCTGTGCAGGTGAGGACGATACTCGCGCACGAGTACCCCTCGCACATCGGGTTCACGGACTGGATACGCGGAGTTGACCGAAGTACGCGCCTCGTTGATGTCCCGGCAACGCCCGGACGCCACGCCGCATCACCCTGACGTTCCGTCCGAGGTCTCCCACTCGTCACTTTCCCACCCCTACGATCGGTCTCGCTTTGACAGGTGCAGGGCAGTGCTTGGCGGGAGGAGTGCGTGATGGGGAACCAGGGGAACGAGAAGTCACAGGCCGCACAGGGGGCTCGGCAGCCGCGGACCGTGGGGGCGGTCGCCCGGCGCTCGCTGCTCGGGGCGGCGGTCCTCGGCGCGGGTGCGACGGCCCTCGGGGCGGCCGGAACGGCGAGAGCCGCCGAGAGGGAAAGTGGCGCGAATAACATGAACAAGGGCCTCGCGGGCCTCCCCGTGCCCACGGTCATCGCGCACCGCGGCGCCAGTGGCTACCGGCCGGAGCACACCCTCGGCTCGTACCAGCTGGCGCTCGACATGGGCGCGCACGTCATCGAGGCCGGCGACCTCTGTCCGACGAAGGACGGGCATCTCGTATGCCGTCACGAACCGGAAATCGGCGGCACGACCAACGTCGCCGACCACCCCGAGTTCGCCGACCGCAGGACCACCAAGAGCCTCGACGGGGTCGCCACCACCGGCTGGTTCACCGAGGACTTCACGCTCGCCGAGCTGAAGACGCTGCGCGCCAAGGAGCGCATCCCCGGCACCCGCCAGCACAACACGATCTACGACGGCCGCTGGGAGGTCCCCACCTTCGAGGAGGTCCTGCGGTGGCGCGCCGAGCAGAGCAGGAAGCTCGGCCGCGAGGTGTGGATCTACCCGGAGCTCAAGCACCCCACGTACTTCCGCAAGCTGGGCCTCGGCCTGGAGGAGCGCATCGCCAAGGTGCTGCGCGCCCACCGGCTCGACCGGCGGAACTCGCCCGTCATCATCCAGTCCTTCGAGCCGACGAGCATCCAGCGCATGAACAAGCTGGTCGACAACCCGCTCGCGGTCCTGCTCTCCACGGCGAAGTCCCGCCCCTACGACTTCGTGGACACCGGCGACCCGCGCACCGTCGCCGACCTCATCACGCCGAAGGGGCTCGCGGAGATCGCGCGCTACGCGAACGGCATCGGGCCGACCCTCGACCTGATCATCCCGAAGGACGCGAACGGCAAGCTGCTCCAGCCCACGACGCTGGTCAAGGACGCGCACGCGGCGGGCCTGATCCTGCACCCGTACACGATGCGCAACGAGAACACCTTCCTGCCCGCCGACTTCAAGAAGGGCACGGACCCGAACGCGTACGGCGACGCCTTCGGTGCCTTCCAGAGGTACTACGAGACCGGCATCGACGGCATCTTCACGGACAACTGCGACACGGGCCTCCTCGCCCGCGAGGACTTCGTCAACGGGTGACCCGAGTACCCCGGTTGGGGTGAGACGGGGCCGCCCCGGCAACCGGCCGCCGGGGCGGCCCCGTCCCGCCGTACATGACGTACGACACCGTGATCGAGCCCCTGCGCCCCCTCCTCGCCGCCGAGGTCCGTGCCGAACTGCCCGGCGCGGCGGGCGCCGACGTCGACCCGGGCGACCTCGAACAGGCCGTATGGGTCCGCCTCCTGGAGCACCTGCGCACCCAGGGGCCGCCCACCGACCCCGCCGACTGGCTCCGCGAGGCGGTCCGCGCCGAGGCCCGCCTCCAACGGCGTACGGCACTGCGCGAACAGCCCTACGCGCTCGAACCCGCCGCCGACCCGGCCACCGCCGACCCCGAGCACCGCGTGCTCGCCCGCGAGCGCGACCGGGCGCTGCGCCGGGCCGTGCGGCGGCTGCCCGGCCGCTGCCCGCGCCTCATCGGCGCGCTGCTGTCCCCGCAGGACCTCACGTACCGGGAGATCGCAGGCGAGTTGGGTATCTCACAGGGCAGTCTTGGGCCGGAACGTTCCAGATGTCTCGGTTGCCTGCGCAGAATCCTGCCCTCCGAGGTTGCGCTCACGGCCCGCCGGGGAAAGCCTGAATGACAACTGGCGAACAGGTGAGCGGGAGGCATGCACACATGGGCATGAGCGTGACCATCTCTGCGGCGACCGAAGCGGATGCCGAACAGATCCTGAAGTTGCAGTACCTCTGCTACCAGAGCGAGGCACAGCTCTACGGCGACTACTCCATCGAGCCGCTCACGCAGACCCTGGACTCGATCAGGGCCGAACTCGACAGCGGCACCGTGCTCGTGGCCCGTCTCGGCGACGAGGTGGTGGCGTCCGTGCGCGGCACGATCGACGCCGACGGCACGGCGCACATCAACAAGCTGATCGTGCACCCGCGCATGCAGCGCCACGGCCTCGGCGGCCGGCTGCTCGCCGCGGTGGAGACGCGACTGGGCGCGGTCGGCACGGCCAAGCGCTTCCAGCTGTTCACCGGCCACCGCAGCGACCACAACCTGCGCCTGTACCGCCAGCACGGCTACGAGCCCGTGTCGACCGAGCGCGTCGACGAGCGGCTCACCGTGGTGACGCTCGCCAAGGACACCGAGGCGAACGCCTTCGCGGCGAGCGCCTGAGGATCAGGCCTCCGACTGCTGCCGCTGCGGCACACCCTTGCGCAGCCAGTACATCGCGCTCAGCGGCAGCAGGATCGGGATGAGCAGATAGCCGACCCCGAAGTCCGACCACACGGTCGCGTCCGGGAACGCGGACGGCTCCACGAGCGTCCACGTCCCGACGATCAGCACGCCCGCGAGTTCCAGGGCGCAGCACACGAAAGCGGCCCGCCGCGCCGTGTCCCCGCCGCGCACCAGCGAGTACGTGATGAAGGCGTACACGAGCCCCGCCACCGCCGACAGCGAGTACGCGAGCGGCGCCTTGTCGAACTCGGTGGAGATCTGCACGGCCGAACGCGACACGGCGCCGACGACCATCACGCCGTACAGCCACACCAGCAGCAGGCCCGGTCCGCCGATCAGGCGGCCCCGCTTCTTCTCGGCCTTCGCGGCGGCCTTCGAGGCGTTCTTGTCTTCAGCGGTCACAGCCACCTCAGCCTCCCCAGATGTCATAGAGCCGCACCTCGAGCACGGCCAGCACGACGCCACCGGCGGCGACCGTGATCGAACCCCAGCGGGTGCGCTCGGCCAGCGACATGAAGCCCGCCGCCGGCACGCACGCGAACGCCCCGATCAGATACGCGACGAAGATCGTCGTGCCCTGGTCCGGCTTCTCGCCCCGCGCGAGCTGCACGATCCCGACCACCAGCTGCGCCAGCGCGAGCACCGACACCACGGCCATGCCGATGAAGTGCCAGTCCTTGGTCGGCTGGTCGCGATACGCGGCGTAACCGCACCAGGCCGCGAGCGCGAGCGCGGCGAGACCCGTCACCAGGGTCAGGACATCAAGCATGGCCGTGAGCCTATTACGGGCCAAAAGACCCGATGCGCTCGACCCCGGGGTGACGTTTAGCCTTGGGAAACATGAAGATCACCGCTGACGCCCTGCTGTTCGACAACGACGGAACCCTGCTCTCGTCCATGGAGTCGGTGTACCGCTGCTGGACCCGCTGGGCCGAGGAGTACGGGATCACCGCCGAGGCCTTCGCCGCCGTGGAACTGCACGGCCGCCCCGCCGCCGAGATCGCCGCCGACCTGCTGCCCGCCGAGAAGGTGCCGGGCGCCGTCGCCCGCATCGAGGAGCTGGAGGTCGAGGACGTGCCCAACGGCGGCACGCACGTCCTGCCCGGCACGCTCGACCTGCTCACCTCGCTGCCCGACGAGAACTGGGCCGTCGTCACCTCCGCAACCCGCCGTCTCGCCGAGGCCCGGCTCGCCGCCGTCGGGATCAGGACGCCGCTGCTGATCGCCGCGGACGACATCACGCACGGCAAGCCCAACCCCGAGCCGTTCCTGCTCGCCGCCGGGAAGCTGGGCGTGGCCCCGGAGCGCTGCGTCGTCTTCGAGGACGCTCCGGCCGGTCTCACCGCGGGCCGTACCGGCGGCATGAGGACCGTGGCGTTGACCACAACGCACGAGGCGCACGAGCTCTCCGCCGACGTCGTCGTGAAGGACCTCTCGGCCGTGTCCGCGCAGGTCACGGAGGCGGGCGTGGAGATCACGGCCGTCCCCTGAGGCCAAGTGGAACCCCGGCCCCCGCTGTCCGAATAGCGGACAACGGGGGCCGTGCGCGTCCTCACGTCTGCTTTACTTGCCGACATGACCACGACGAGCAGCCGCACCCTTGCGACCGAGGCGACCATGACGCCCGGTGCTGCTTGTATGTGTCGAATGTGCGCCTTCTGAGGGCCCCCACCACGCCTGATCTCGCGCCCCGAAGCGAGACCCGCGCGCCCTGTTGTCGTAGGGAGTGACTCCGCAGGGAGAAACCGTCCGCCTACGTGACCCGGCCTGCCCCGCGCACAGCTTCTCCTCACGGGTTCATCCACCTCTGCGAGACCTGTCGCGCGCCCGGAGACTCAAGCCGAGTTCCCGACCGAATGCCCCGTGCCCGGCGCCACCCGCGCCGCGCACTCGACAGCTACGGAAACCCACGTGATCACCACCCAGGGCCTCACCAAGGTCTACCGCTCGCGCGGCCGAGAGGTCACCGCCCTCGACGGCGTCGATCTGCACGTGCGCGAAGGCGAGGTGTACGGCGTCATCGGACAGTCCGGCGCCGGCAAGTCCTCGCTGATCCGCTGCGTGAACCTGCTGGAGCGTCCGACCTCCGGCACCGTGACCGTCGCCGGACAGGACCTCACCGCCCTCGCCGGCCGCGGCTCGCGCGCCGGCAAGGAGCTGCGCGAGGCGCGCAGCCGCATCGGCATGGTCTTCCAGCACTTCAACCTGCTGTCCTCGCGCACCGTGCAGGACAACATCGAGCTGCCGCTCGAAATCCTCGGCACGTCGGGGAAGGAACGTTCCACCAAGGCGCTGGAGCTGCTCGACCTGGTCGGCCTCGCCGACAAGGCCAAGTCCTACCCGGCCCAGCTCTCCGGCGGCCAGAAGCAGCGCGTCGGCATCGCCCGCGCGCTCGCCGGCGACCCGAAGGTGCTGCTCTCCGACGAGGCGACGTCCGCCCTCGACCCGGAGACCACCCGCTCCATCCTCCAGCTCCTGCGCGACCTCAACCGGCAGCTCGGCCTGACCGTCCTGCTCATCACGCACGAGATGGACGTCGTCAAGACCGTCTGCGACTCCGCCGCCCTCATGGAGAGCGGGCGGATCGTCGAGTCCGGCACCGTCAGCGAGCTCCTCGCGACGCCCGGCTCCGAGCTGGCCTCCGCGCTCTTCCCGGTCAGCGGCGAGGCCTCCGGCGCCGACCGCACCGTCATCGACGTCACCTTCCACGGCGAGTCGACGACCCAGCCGGTCATCTCGCAGCTCTCCCGCACCTACAACGTCGACATCTCGATCCTCGGCGCCGCGATGGACACCGTCGCGGGCAAGCAGGTCGGCCGCATGCGGATCGAGCTGCCCGGCCGCTACGACGACAACGTCGTGCCCATCGGCTTCCTGCGCGAGCAGGGCCTCCAGGTCGACATCCAGGGCGCCGAGCCCGCCGCTCTGCTGAAGGAAGGTGTCACCAAGTGACCTGGTCGGAGATGCAGCCGCTGCTGTCCCAGGCATGTTGGGACACCCTCTACATGGTCGGCTGGTCCACGGTCATCGCGATCGTCTTCGGACTGCCGCTCGGCGTCCTGCTCGTCCTCACGGACCGCGGCGGACTCCTGCAGAACGCGTTCGTCAACAAGGTCATCGGGCAGATCGTGAACATCGTCCGCTCGATGCCCTTCATCATCCTGATGGTCGCCCTCATGGGCTTCACGCGGGCGATCGTCGGCACCACCATCGGCCGCGAGGCCGCCATCGTGCCGCTCGCCATCGGCGCCATCCCGTTCTTCGCGCGCCTCGTCGAGACGTCCGTGCGCGAGGTCGACGGCGGCCTGATCGAGGCCGTGCAGTCGATGGGCGGCAACACCTGGACCGTCGTGCGCAAGGTCCTCGTGCCCGAGTCGCTGCCCTCGCTGATCTCGGCGACCACCACGACGATCGTCGCGCTCATCGGCTACTCCGCCATGGCCGGCACGGTCGGCGCGGGCGGCCTCGGCGACATCGCGATCCGCTACGGCTACCAGCGCTTCGAGGCGAACCTGATGTGGATCACGGTGGCGATCCTCGCCGTCGTCATCTCGCTCATCCAGTTCGCCGGCGACAGCGGCGCGCGCGTCCTGCACCGCCGCGCGGGCAAGGGCGGCGACCCGATCCGCTTCAACCTCTTCGCCGGACGTACGGCCGTCACCGCTACCAAGTCCGGCTGAATCCCGAACTCCCCGTCCCACCCGACGGGTTGCACCACTGATGGAAAGGCACTTTTCGTGCGTAACACCACCAAGATCACCGCAGCTGTCCTCGCCACCGGCGCCCTCACCCTGGGTCTGACCGCCTGCGGCTCCGACAAGGCCGACACCAAGGCCAAGGCCTCCGACCCGCTGGTCGTCGCCGCGACTCCCGTCCCGCACGCCGAGATCCTCAACTTCATCAAGAAGGACCTCGCGAAGAAGGAAGGCCTCAACCTCGAGGTCAAGGAGTTCACCGACTACGTCACGCCGAACAACGCGACCGAGGACGGTTCGGTCGGCGCCAACTACTTCCAGACCACGCCCTACCTGGAAGACTTCAACAAGAAGAACGGCACGCACCTCAAGTCGGTCGCCACCGTCCACCTGGAGCCGCTCGGCCTGTACTCGCAGAAGGCCACGAAGCTCGACGGCATCAAGAAGGGCGGCACCGTCGCCCTCCCGAACGACGCCGACAACGAGAGCCGCGCCCTGCGCTTCCTCGCCGCCAACGACCTCATCACCCTCAAGAAGGGCTCCGAGGCCACCGCGACGCCGCAGGACATCGCGAAGAACCCGAAGAACCTCCAGTTCAAGGAGGTCGAGGCCGCCCAGACGCCGCGTTCCCTCAAGGACGTCGACGCCGCGGTGATCAACGGCAACTACGCCATCGGTGCCGACCTCAACCCGGCCAAGGACGCGCTCGCCCTGGAGTCCACCGAGAACAACGAGTACAACAACGTGCTCGCCATCAAGGACGGCAACCAGGACGACCCGCGCGTGAAGAAGCTCGCCAAGCTCCTCACCTCGCCCGAGGTCAAGAAGTTCATCGAGGACAAGTACAAGGGCTCGGTGCTCCCCTCCTTCTGATGACGATTCCCCTGAAGTCCACGATTCCCGCCGCCGTGACCGCCGGGGCGCTCGTCCTCGGCCTCACGGCCTGCGGCTCCGGCACGGCGGACGCGAGCGAGAAGCTGGTCGTCGGGGCCACCCCGACCCCGGCCGGCGAAGTCCTCGCGTACGTACAGAAGAACCTGGCGAAGAAGGCCGGACTCGACCTGGAGATCAAGGAGTTCACGGACTACGTCCTGCCGAACACCGCGCTCCAGCAGGGCGAGCTCGACGCCAACCTGTTCCAGCACACGCCGTACCTGAAGGACTTCAACACGTCCAAGGGCACGACGCTCGCGCCGGTCACGCAGGTCTACCTGCCGCCGCTCGGCTTCTACTCGAAGAAGACGAAGGACGTCACCGAGCTGCGCGACGGGGCGACCGTCGCGCTGCCGAACGACATCACCAACGAGGGCAGGGCGCTCGAACTCCTCGCCTCCCAGGGCGTGATCGGCCTCAAGAAGGGCGCCGGTCTGAACGCGACGCCCAAGGACGTCGCGAAGAACCCCAAGGGGCTGAAGTTCAAGGAGCTCGAAGCGGCCCAGCTGCCGCGCTCGCTGGACGACGTCGACGCCGCGGCCGTCAACAACAACTTCGCGTTGGACGCCGGGTTGAACCCCCGGAAGGACGCCGTCCTCCTGGAGTCCGTCAAGGACAACCCGTACAACAACATCCTCGCCGTCAAGAAGGGCGACGAGGACGACCCGCGGATCGAGAAGCTGGCGAAGCTGCTGACTTCACCCGAGGTCAAGAAGTTCATCGAGGACACGTACAAGGGCTCGGTGCTCCCCGTCTGAGGAGTCCGTCCTGTGCCCTTTCGTGGGGGCCGCTCCCGGCAACAGGGGCGGCCCCCATGTGCAGTTACGTGCCTTCATGCTGCATGCTGGGCAGTCCACACGGCCCGACGCGAAGGTAGAAGGCCTACGAAGGTCACCGAAGGTTACGGAGAGCGGCGCATGACGAACACCTTCCCCGAGGTCTCCATCAGTACGGAGCGCCTGGTGCTGCGTCCGCTCGACGAGGACGACGTACCCGCGCTCACGGAGATGATGAACGACGAGCTCGTCACCGCCTGGACCTCGGTGCCGCAGCCGTTCACCGAGGAGGGTGCCCGCCGCTGGATCTCCGAAGCCGTGCCGAGGCGACGGCGCGGCGGCGCCGGACTCGACCTCGCCGTCACCGAGTTCCTCACCCAGCGGCTCGTCGGCACCATCCGCCTCACCGAGACCGACTGGCACGTGCGCTCCACCGAGCTCTCGTACATCGTCGCCCCCTGGGCGCGCGGCGAGGGCTACGCGTCGGAGGCCGCGCTCGCCACGGCCCAGTGGCTCTTCCGCGACCAGCGCATGGAGCGCATCGAGCTGCGCACCGCCGCCGACAACACCGCCGCCCAGCAGGTCGCCCAGAAGATCGGCTGCATCAGCGAGGGCGTGCTGCGCAACGCCTGCATAGCGCGTACCCGCACCGAGGACGGCGGCCTCGCCGAGGCCCGCACCGACTTCATCGTGTGGAGCCTGCTGCCGGAGGACCTGGAGGGCGTCACCGAGCAATTGGCGGAGGCCGGGGGTTTCACGGCGTTCTCCGACTGGAACTGACCTCTCGGGCGGTCGACAGTCCGGGCAGGTACGCTCTCGGTGCCCCGACCCCGGCGGCGCCCCCGACCTCCGTGCCCCATGGGCACGTACGTACCCGAGTACCCCCAGGAGACTGACGACGATGGCCGACCGGGTCACGGTGATCGGATGGGACGGCTCCCCGCTCACCGCGGCGGCCCGCTCAGCACTCGGCGCGGCCACGCTCGTGGCGGGCGCCGCGCACCACCTGGCGCTCCCCGAGGTGCCCGAGCGCGCCGAGCGCATCCGCCTCGGCAGCGTGGCCCTCGCCGCCCGCCGCATCGCCGGCCACCGCGGCACGGCCGTCGTCATCGCGGACGGCGACCCCGGCTTCTTCGGCGTCGTACGCATCCTGCGCGCGCCCCAGTACGGGCTGGAGGTCGAGGTCGTGCCCGCCGTCTCCTCCGTCGCCCAGGCCTTCGCCCGCGCGGGGATGCCGTGGGACGACGCGCAGGTGGTCGTCGCACACCGCCGCACGCTGCGACGCGCGGTGAATGTGTGCCGCGCCCACACCAAGGTCGCCGTCCTCACCTCACCCGGCGCCGGCCCCGCCGAACTCGGCCTGCTCCTCGAAGGCGTCCACCGCACCTTCGTCATCTGCGAGGAACTCGGCACCGACCGCGAACAGGTCACCGTCGTCACCTCCGACAAGGCCGCCGACCACGCCTGGCGCGACCCCAACGTCGTCATCGTCATCGGCGGCCCCGTCACCGGCGCCCCGGAGGACGGGAACTGGCTGGCGGGCGGCGACCCCGACGTCGGTCCGCGCGGCTGGGCGCTGCCCGCCGGCGAGTACGCGGGCCCCTTCGGCGAGGGCGAGACCGAGCAGCTGCGCTCCGCCCAACTCGCCCGCCTCGGCCCGCGGGTGGGCGATCTCGTGTGGGACATCGGCTGCGGCAGCGGCGCCTTCACCGCGGAGGCCGGCCGGTTCGGCGCCGCCGTCATCGCCGTCGACCGGGACGCCGACGCCTGCGCCCGCACCCTCGCCGTCGCCCGGCGCTTCGGCGTCCAGGTCCAGATCGTCCACGGCACCGCGCCGCACGCCCTCGAAGACCTCCCGGAACCCGACGTCGTACGCGTCGGGGGCGGGGGAGCGGCCGTCGTCTCGGCCGTCGCCGACCGGCGCCCCGCGCGCATCGTCACGCACGCCGCGACACGCGACGACGCCGAACTCATCGGCAGGGACCTGACGGAGCACGGATACGACGTCGAGTGCGCCCTCCTGCAATCCGTCGAACTGGACACACGTGCCTGGACGGAGAAGGAGCGGACCGTGGGGTTCCTGCTCTCCGGGCGTCTGCCCGTACGCCACCCGTGACCCTGGCGGCACGGCGCGCGCGGTAGGCTGGCCGATCGTTGTACCGCACCGGGACGTTCGCTTCTTCGTACGCCAATGTCCCGAAAACGCACCACTTTTGAGGTGCGTGTGGTACGGCAGCGACCGGAGGACGCGCAACGTGGCGCAGTCCACAGAAGGCCATGGTCGAACTACGTTCCGTGGCCGCGCTCCGACCGGGACAATGCCTGTTGTCCGGGGCGGTTCGTGCCGCGCGGCGCGCGCGCTCGTTGTTCCTGACGGGCGGTCGACGTGTCGCTCCGGGCAGCGAAGCAGTGAAGCGTGAAGGTGCTCGCAGTTCCGGCGGACGGCCGGGGGCGGCCAGGAAGTTCTCATTCGATGGGCGAGGGGTAGGCATGACCGACACCGGTCAGGTTCCGGGCGGCGAAGGGCTGCCGGAGAACGCAGGCGCGGTGGACCAGCCGGGCGTTGCCGCGCCCGGCGCGTACACCTACCTCGACCCCGCCGACGCCACGGGCGAGGAGGACGAGCTCCTCCTGATGCCCGGCTCGCAGGGCGCGTGGGGCCAGCAGGCCGCGGACCACAGCCAGGGCCAGGGCCAGCCGTACGCGCAGGCCCAGCCGCAGCCACAGGCGCAGCCCCAGAGCCAGCCCCGGCGCCCGCTGCACCTGGGCCCCGCCGTCCCGGACACCCACGGCAGCCCCGTCCGCTCGCTCGCCGACCGCGGCCCCGCGCAGATGCCGGCCCGCCAGTCGGGCCCGCCCACCACCGGCCCCGAGTACCTGGACATCCCGCCGCAGGGCGCGGCGCCCTGGCAACCCGCTCGGGCGACGCAGCCGACGACCGGCGCAGAAACGGTCGCTCCGCAGTACGCCGATCAGCACGCGCAGGTGGCGACGCCGCCGCACGGGCAGGAGTTCGCGCAGGTCGGCGCGTATGCGTACGGCACGCAGGAGCAGGGCGAGTACGCGCAGCAGCAGGCGCAGTCCGACTACGTGGCGCACGCCTACGCGGACCAGACCCTCGGCCAGTTCGTCCCGGTCGAGGGCGTCGTCCCGACCACCCCCCACCTCGCCCCCACGCCGCCGCAGGCGATGACCGTCCCGCCCCTCCCGGAGGACCAGCTCCCGGTGGGCGAGGGCGCGGCCGACCCGCAGGGTGTCGTGCCCCCGCAGGCGGTCGGCGGTGAGGCGGGCGCCGCCGGGCAGCACGCCGGGGCCGAGCCTCAGGAGGTGGCCGCGCAGGCGGTCGCCGAGGAGCAGGACGCCGCCGCGCGGTACGACGCGGCGGACCACCAGGGCGCCGTCGGTGACGAGGCCGGAGCCGGGGCGGCCGAGCAGTACGCCGCGGCGGACCAGCCGGGTGGGATCGATCAGCAAGGCGCTGCGGAGCAGTTCGCAGCGGCTGACCAGCAGGCTGTTGCCGGTCAGCAGAACGTCGTTGGGCAGCAGAGCGTGACAGATCAGAACGGCGCCGTGGCGCACCAGCCCGGTAGCGAGCAGCAGGCCTTCCCCGGCCGGCCGGTGGCGACGGACGAGCAGTCCGCCCCCGGTCCGGCGATCCCGGCCCAGCAGGGCACGGGGGAGCAGCCGGTGGCCGACCAGCAGGTCGCTCCCGGTGAGCAGGCGGCGGCCGGACCGCAGGCGGTTCCCGGTCAGCCGGGCGTCGCCGGTGAGCAGGACGCGGCCGACCAGTACGGTGCGGATGCCGCTGGGCAGCCCGTCGCCGGCCAGCAGCCGGCCACGGACGGCCAGGGCGTCGCGGGCGCGGAGGTGCCGGCCGGGCAGGACGCGGCGGAGCAGCCGGTCGCCGACCAGCCGGTGGTCGACCAGCAGATGCCCGACCAGCAGGTCGCCGCCGGTGAGCAGGAGGCGGCTGGGCCCCAGGTGGCCCTCGGCCAGCAGGACACGGCCGGTCACCCGGCCGCTCCCGGTCAGCCCGTCGCCGCTGAGCAGATCGTGGCCGACCCGCAGCAGCCCGTCGCCGGTGAGCAGGCCCCCGCAGAGCAGGCCGCCGAGCCCGGCGCCGCCGAGCAGCCCCAGGTCGTGGCCGACGCGGCGGAGCAGGCCCCCGCAGGCCAGGCCCCCGCCGACCAGGCCGCCGCCCTCGAACAGCAGCCCCTCGCCGCCGCCCCGCTCGGCGCGGACGCCCCCCAGCCCGCGCCCGCGCAGCCGGAGGCCGCGGGATGGCCCGCGACGACCGACGGTCGGACGGACGCCACCGGCGAGCACGCCGTGACGGTCCCGACGGCCCCGGCCGATCCGAACGCCGCCCCCGCGCAGCAGCCCGAGGGCAACGAGCACGTCGCCGCCACCGACACCCCGGTGGACGAGGCCGCGGCGGTGCCCGCCCCGCGCGAAAGCGACTCCGGCGCGGTCCCGCTGACCGAGGCCGAACCCGCGGAGCAGACCCTGGCCCCCGCCGAGCTGACGGGCGAGCCCGAGCACCTGGCCCCCGAGCCCGCCGACGCCACGCACCCCGCCGCGGGCGCCGCCGCCCCCGCGTACGACGACGCCGAGCGCGAGGCGGTCCTGCGCGTGATGCGCGAGCGCCGCGACATCCGCAACGGCTTCCGCAGCGACCCGATCCCGCACGAGGTCCTGCTCCGCGTGCTCGAAGCGGCCCACACGGCGCCGTCCGTGGGCCACTCGCAGCCCTGGGACTTCGTGGTCATCCGGTCCGCGGACACCCGCCGCGCGATGCACGAACTGGCCATGCGCCAGAAGGACGCGTACGCGAAGTCGCTCCCCAAGGGCCGCGCCAAGCAGTTCAAGGAACTGAAGATCGAGGCCATCCTCGACACCCCGGTGAACATCGTGGTCACCGCCGACCCGACCCGCGGCGGCCGCCACACGCTGGGCCGTCACACGCAGCCGCAGATGGCCCCGTACTCGTCCGCGCTCGCGGTGGAGAACCTGTGGCTCGCGGCCCGCGCCGAGGGCCTCGGCGTCGGCTGGGTCAGCTTCTTCGACGAGCGCGAGATGGTCCGCTCCCTCGGCCTGCCCGAGCACCTCGAAGTGGTCGCGTACCTCTGCGTCGGCTACGTCGACGAGTTCCCGGAGGAGCCGGAGCTGATGCAGGCCGGCTGGTCCAAGCGCCGGCCGCTGTCGTGGGTCGTGCACGAGGAGACGTACGGCCGCCGCGCCCTGCCCGGCGAGGACCCGCACGACCTGCTCGCGGAGACCGTCTCCAACATCCGCCCGCTGGACGCGAAGGCGCTCGGCGAGGCGTGGGAGCGGCAGAAGCGGATGACGAAGCCCGCGGGCGCGCTCGGCATGCTGGAGATCATCTCGGCCCAGCTGTCCGGCCTGTCCCGCGTGTGCCCGCCGCCGATCCCGGAACCGGCCGCCGTCGCGATCTTCGCGGGCGACCACGGGGTCCACGCGCAGGGCGTCACGCCGTGGCCGCAAGAGGTGACCGGCCAGATGGTCGCGAACTTCCTGGGCGGCGGAGCGGTCTGCAACGCGTTCGCGAACCAGGTCGGCGCGGAGGTCTGCGTCATCGACGTGGGCGTGGCGAGCGAACTGCCGTCCACACCCGGCCTGCTGCCCCGCAAGGTCCGGGCCGGCACCGCCGACATGACGACCGGGCCCGCCCTGACCCGCGAAGAGGTCAAGGAGGCCATCGAGGTCGGCATCGAGACGGCCCGGGACCTCGTGGCGGCGGGCAACAAGGCGCTGCTGACCGGTGAGATGGGCATCGCGAACACGACGGCGTCCGCGGCCCTCATCTCCGTCTACACCGAGGTCGACCCGGCCGAGGTGACCGGGCGCGGTACCGGTATCAACGACGAGACGCACGCCCGCAAGGTCGAGGTCGTGCGCCGCGCCCTCGACGTGCACAAGCCCGATCCGGCGGACCCGATCGGTGTCCTCTCGGCGGTCGGCGGTCTGGAGCACGCCGCGATGGTGGGTCTGCTCCTTGGCGGCGCGTCCCTGCGTACGCCGGTGATCCTGGACGGCGTCAGTGCCGGTGCCGCCGCGCTGGTGGCCCGTGCGATCGCCCCTGAGGTCCTGGCGGCGTGCATCGCGGGGCACCGCAGCGCCGAACCCGGCCACGTCGCCGCCCTGAACAAGCTGGGCCTGCGCCCGCTCGTCGACCTGGACCTGCGCCTCGGTGAGGGCACGGGTGCCCTCCTGGCGCTCCCGATCGTGCAGAGCGCGGCGCGTGCGATGCACGAGGTCGCGACCTTCGACTCGGCGGGCGTAACGGAAAAGTAGCCCCCACCCCACCCCTTCCCGAAACTCCTCAATCGCCGGAGGGGCTCTATAGAGCCCCTCCGGCGATTGAGGAGGCCCGTCCGGCAGGACCGCGCCGCTCAAGCTCTCGGCGCTGAAGGAGCCCGGCCCGGCACCCAAGCCCCTCCGGCGTTTGAGGAGGCCCGCCCGGCAGGGCTGCGCCAATCAAGCCCCTCCGGCGCTTGAGGAGGCCCGCCGGCAAGGCCAGGCACATCAAGCCCCTCCGGCGCTTGAGGAGGCCCGTCCGGCGGGACTTGCGGGGAGGGGAGGGGCGGGCGGAAACATGCTCGTCATGCCCACGACGTACGCTCACCCCACAGACACCCGCACGCCAGAGGACACCGCATGCCCGCCGCCGACCACCCCGCCTACCCCGTAGGACTCCGCCTGACCGGCCGCCGAGTCGTCGTCCTGGGCGGCGGCCAGGTAGCCCAGCGCAGGCTCCCCGCCCTGATCGCCGCAGGCGCGGACATCACCCTGATCTCCCCCTCCGCGACCCCCTCCGTGGAGGCCATGGCGACCGCGGGCGAGCTGCATTGGATACAACGCCGCTACGAGCCGGGCGACCTCACCGACACCTGGTACGCCCTGGTGGCCACCAGCGACCGCGCCACCAACGACGCCGCCTCCGCCGAAGCGGAGCGCACCCGCACCTGGTGCGTCCGCGCCGACGACGCCGACGAGGCGACCGCCTGGACCCCGGCGACGGGCCGCGCGGACGGCGTGACCGTGGCCGTCCTGACGACGACCGCCGCGGACCGCGACCCCCGCCGCACCGCCGCGATCCGCGACGCGATCGTCGAGGCCCTCCACGACGGCACCGTCACCGTGCAGCGCGACCACAAGCCCGGCGTCGCCCTCGTCGGCGGCGGCCCCGGCGACCCGGATCTGATCACCGTGCGCGGCCGCCGCCTCCTCGCCGAGGCCGACGTCGTGATCGCCGACCGCCTCGGTCCCCGCGACCTCCTCGACGAGCTCCCGCCGCACGTCGAGGTGATAGACGCCGCGAAGATCCCGTACGGCCGCCAGATGGTCCAGGAGGCCATCAACCAGGCGCTGATCGACCACGCCAAGCAGGGCAAGGCCGTGGTCCGGCTCAAGGGCGGCGACCCGTTCGTCTTCGGCCGCGGCATGGAGGAGGCCCAGGCGCTCGCCGCCGAGGGCATCCCGGTCACGATCGTCCCCGGCATCTCCAGCTCGATCTCCGTCCCCGGCGCGGCCGGCATCCCGGTCACGCACCGCGGCGTCGCCCACGAGTTCACCGTCGTCAGCGGTCACGTGGCGCCGGACGACGAGCGCTCCCTGGTCGACTGGGCGGCGATGGCGAAGCTGACCGGCACCCTCGTGATCCTCATGGGAGTCGACAAGATCGGGAAGATCGCCGAGGCCCTGGTCTCGTACGGCAAGAGCCCCGAGACGCCGGTCGCCCTGGTCCAGGAGGGCACGACGGCCGCCCAGCGCCGCGTCGACGCCACCCTCGCGACGGTCGCCGAGACGGTCGTCGCCGAGGGCGTCAGGCCCCCGGCCGTCATCGTGATCGGCGACGTAGTGAACGAGAACCCGCAGAAGTAACGGAAGTAACCAGCGGTAACACAACTCGTTCCGAGCCGTTGGCACCACTACCAGAACAAGGCAGTATCGACCCGTGGCTGAACCTCAAGGTCTCATCACCATCGACGACCCCGACGACCCGCGCCTGTCCGACTACACGGGCCTGACCGACGTCGAACTGCGTCGCAAACGTGAACCGGCCGAGGGCCTGTTCATCGCCGAGGGCGAGAAGGTCATCCGGCGCGCCAAGCTCGCCGGGTACGAGATGCGGTCGATGCTGCTCTCCGCCAAGTGGGTCGACGTCATGCGCGACGTCATCGACGAGGTCCCCGCCCCGGTCTACGCGGTCGCCCCCGACCTGGCCGAACAGGTCACGGGCTACCACGTGCACCGCGGCGCCCTCGCCTCCATGCAGCGCAAGCCGCTGCCGACGGCCGACCAGCTCCTCACCACCGCCCGCCGCGTCGTCGTCATGGAGTCGGTCAACGACCACACCAACATCGGCGCGATCTTCCGCAGCGCCGCCGCGCTCGGCATGGACGCGGTCCTGCTCTCGCCCGACTGCGCCGACCCGCTCTACCGCCGCTCGGTGAAGGTCTCCATGGGCGCCGTCTTCTCGGTGCCGTACGCACGTCTGGAGGCCTGGCCGAAGTCCCTGGAGACGGTGCGCGACGCCGGTTTCCAGCTCCTCGCACTCACCCCGGCCGAGCAGGCCAAGTCGCTCGACGAGGTGGCCCCGCACCGCATGGACCGGGTCGCGCTGATGCTCGGCGCCGAGGGCGACGGCCTGTCGACGAAGGCCCTGATGGCCGCGGACGAATGGGTCCGCATCCCGATGGCCCACGGAGTCGACTCGCTCAACGTGGGCGCGGCGGCCGCCGTCGCGTTCTACGCGGTGGCCACGGGCCGCCCCGAACTCTGACGGTCAGGCTTCCCGCGGGTTCTCCGCGGGCGGCAGCGCCCGCGCGGAGGACGCGGTCGTCTTCTGTACGCCGTTGTCACCGAGGCCACGCGTCGGCCCCTGGCAGCCCTGCGCCGCCGCGATGGCCAGCGCCACCAGCAGCGTCACGACGACGAACACGGTGAGCCGCTGCCGCAGCAGCCGCGGGTTCGCGGGCCGTAGCTTCTTGCCGCCGCCCGTCCCGTTCGTCCGCGGCGCCGGGCGCCCCGCACCGCTGCGCGGCCCGGACCTGCCGTTGCTGCCGGAGCGGCTGTTGGTGTTCCGGGCGGGCCCCGACCCGTTGCTCCTGCCGTTGCTGGGACGCGGCGCGGGCGTCCCCGGCTGCGTACGCCGCTGGGTGCGCTGACCCTCGTACGTGTCGGAGAGGCGGCCCGTCGGCCGGTCCTGCTCGGCGGAGCGCGGCGCGGGTGGGCGGGCCTCCGTGACGATGCCCTGGGCCTCGCGGGCCGCGATCTCCTTGAGCCGCAGCGACAGTTGTAGCGTGCTGGGCCGCTCCTCCGGATCCTTCGCGAGGCAGGCCCGCAGCAGCGGGGCGAGCGCGTCCGGCACCCCGGTCAGCTGCGCCTCCTCGTGCACGACGCGGTAGAGCATGACCTCGGAACTGCCGTGCCCGAAGGGCGAGTCGCCCATCGCCGTGTACGCGAGCGTCGCCCCGAGGGCGAACACGTCGGTCGCCGGGGTCACGGCGGCGCCCCGCACCTGCTCGGGCGCGAGGAAGCCGGGCGAGCCGACGGCGGTGCCCACATGGGTCAGCGTGGAGGCGCCGGTCGCCCACGCGATGCCGAAATCGATGATCCGCGGCCCCTTCGGGGACAGCAGGATGTTGGACGGCTTGAGGTCGCGGTGCACGACCCCCGCCTCATGGACGGCGACGAGCCCTTCCGACAGCGCGGCCCCCACGGCGGCCACGTCGGACGCGGCCAGCGGGCCCTCCTCGGCGACCTTGTCGTGCAGCGAGGGGCCCGGCACGTACTGCGTCGCGAACCACGGCCGCTCCGCGTCCAGATCGGCGGCCACCAGCCGGGCCGTGCAGCCCCCGCGGATCCGCCGCGCGGCGGACACCTCGCGCGCGAAGCGCGACCTGAACTCCTGATCCTCCGCCAGATCCGGCCTGATCACCTTGAGCGCGACCCGCTGGCCGCGCCGGTCGGACCCGAGATAGACCACGCCCATCCCGCCGGCCCCGAGGCGTCTGTGAAGCCTGAACGAGCCGACGACGCGCGGGTCCTCGCGCCTCAGGCGCATCATCGCCATGTCCATCCCCGCTGCTGCCCGGTCCGTCTGACGAGCCACAGCTTACGTTTTCGCGCTCGGCGGCGCTCAGAGGCCGCGCCCTCGGCCCGGATTCGATTGTCAGTGCCCGGTGGGAAACTTGAAGAACGGTCAGGGAGCGCGAGGGCGGGGCGGCTTGGCCTGCGCCCCGAACTCAACAAGGCGGCGCTGAAGGGGGATTGGACCCATGAAGGGTGACCGGGTCGAGATAGTGGTGGACGCCGGGGACACGACGCGTACGTACGAGGTGACGGCGAGCAGGGCGGGCCGCAGGGTGGAGACGGCGGTACGCAGGGGGGTGGTGGAAGTGAGCGAAGTCACCCGCTCCGGATCCGTGGTGCGCACCGCCCGCTTCATGGCGACCAGGGTGCTCGCCCTGGTGGAGCACCCGGTCCCGCGCGAGGAGCCCGCCGAGCGGGAGGCCCGCGTCGGCCGTCCCCTCGGGGAAGACCCCGAGGCCTAGGTCTCCGTCTCCACCCAGGGGAGTACATGGGGCGCACACGGTCATCCTCGGGGAGGCCCGGCAATCGGTACGAGGGCATGACGTCCTGAGCGCCCGGTACTCATAGATTTGTGCTCAAGCGGCGGGTGCAGCACTCGTCCCCCGAGGTCAGGCACTCGCCGCTTGCCAAGACGCAAGAACGCAAGGTGACAGAAGAACTCAAGAATTAGACCGGGAGAGGACCATGGCGGACACGGCATCGCGGACGACAGCGTTCCGCACCGCGGCCCGCAGGGCCGGCCTTTTCGGCGCCCCCGCGACCGGCCGCCGGCACCCGCTGGTGGCCACGGCCATGGTTCTCCCTCTCGCGGCCCTGCTCGTCGTCGTGTTCGGCGGCTGGGACGCGGTGGTCACACAGGCGTCGTCCGTGGGCGTGATGCTGGGGCGCTGAGCGGCGCTCCCAGGCCCGGAAGAGCGGTCCGGGCGGGGACATCCGGCCATGAAACCCCGTGGGGACGGGGGTGCGGCGGACGGCACAAATGCTGCGCGCAGCTGGGGAGCTGCGCGCAGCATTATTTTTGCCCGCGAACCCGGCCGGTTCTTGCCCGCGAACCCGCCCGATTCCTGCCTGCGGACCCGCCCGTCTCTCCTCCCGCCCGGCCCATTCCTTTGCCTGCCGCATTCCTTCGCCCGGTGCCCGGCGGGGGAGGGCCACCCGTAGGCTGCGGCCCGTGACCACGCACATCCTTCCCGCGCTCAGGGCCGAGGCCCGCGGCGCGGCCCACCCTTCGGGGATCGCCTGCGTCTGCGGCGCCACCACCCTCGCCGACCGCGCCGACGCCACCGTGGTCCGGCACGGCGACACCGTCGCCAAGGCGCACGCCCCCGACACCGACCCGGCCGAGCTGGACCTGCGCCTGGCCGTGGCCGCCCACTCGGCCCTCGCCGGCGTCCTGCTGCGCCCCCTGCACCCGACGGCCGCGGACCTGCACGACCGCCTCGTCACGTTCTGGCCGCACGGCACCCCCGTGGACCCGGACCACCCGGAGCTCGCTCCCTGGGAGGCCGCCGCCACCCTCCTCGCCCGCCTCCACACCACCCCGGCGCACCACCTGCCGCCCGCGCTCCCGCCGATGCGCGGCCCCCACAAGGCGGCCCGCGCCGTCGCCCGCCTCCGCGCCTCGGCCCCCGGCCACCCCGCCGCCCGCGCCATCCTCGCCGCCTGGCGCGCCCTGCCGCCCTGGGCCCGCGCCGAGGCCCCGTACTCGCACGCGAGCGCCCTGTGCCACGGCGACCTGCACCTCGGCCAGCTGGTCCGGCACCCCGCCGACTCCGACACCTGGACGCTGATCGACGTCGACGACCTCGGAATCGGCGATCCCGCCTGGGACTTGGCCCGCCCCGCCGCCTGGTTCGCCTGCGGCCTGCTGGCGCCCGCGGACTGGACCCGCTTCCTCACCGCCTACCAGCGCACCGGCGGCGCGAAGGAACTGAGCGTGCCCGACCCCTGGCCCGCCCTGGACGTCCCGGCCCGCGCCCTCACCGCGCAGACCGCCGCGCTCGCCGTCGCCAAGGCCACCGACGCGGGCCGCGCGCTCGACGAGGTGGAGGAGGCGGTCGTGGACGCCTGCGCCCGAATGGCTTCGGTCCCTTTGCAGTTGGAGAAGTAACTGGCCAAGTAGGGTGCGAGGGACGGAAGCCGGGAAGTGTTCCGGCGAAGCAGCACCGAACGGCGAGGAGTTGAGCCGAGCATGCAGTGTCCCAAGTGTCGCGCACCGATGCACACGTACAACCGCAATGGCGTCCAGATCGAGCAGTGCAGCGGTTGCCGCGGGATATTCCTGGACTACGGCGAGCTGGAGTCGCTGACCCGCCTGGAGGCGCAGTGGAGCCAGCAGGCCCCGCCGCCCCCGCCCGCCCCGCAGGGCTACCCGGCCCCGGCCGCCCCGGCGTGGGGTGCCCCGCACCACGGCGGTCACCACGGCCACCACGGTCACCACAACCGCGGCTTCGGCCGGATGCTGTTCTCCTCCTGAGCGTCCGGGAACACGAAGAAGCCCCCCAGTCGGAAGGACTGGGGGGCTTCTTGGCGGTGCGCGATACTGGGATTGAACCAGTGACCTCTTCCGTGTCAGGGAAGCGCTCTCCCGCTGAGCTAATCGCGCGGGGACCCTTGCGGATCAGTGGACGATACTGGGATTGAACCAGTGACCTCTTCCGTGTCAGGGAAGCGCTCTCCCGCTGAGCTAATCGTCCGGGATGGAAGCCTTGCGGCTCCAGTGCGCGATACTGGGATTGAACCAGTGACCTCTTCCGTGTCAGGGAAGCGCTCTCCCGCTGAGCTAATCGCGCTTGGAGGTGGAGACGGGATTTGAACCCGTGTAGACGGCTTTGCAGGCCGTTGCCTCGCCTCTCGGCCACTCCACCAGGAGCGTAGGGGTTCGGGAAGATCCCCCACATCCTGAGCGAACGACCGGGTTCGAACCGGCGACCTCAACCTTGGCAAGGTTGCGCTCTACCAACTGAGCTACGTTCGCGTGTCTTTCCGGTCCGCTTGCGCGTCCCGGCGACGTGTTGAACTCTAGCGGATTCCTGGGCCAGTACAAAAACGCGTTTGCGCAGCGTGCTGCGGTGCGACCGGCGAAGGTCCTGTTCAGGTGGGTGCCCGTCACCCGTCCTAGACTCGGATGCGTGCACGACCTCCCTGCTCTCGCCCGTTTCGGCGAGCTCGTCGCGACCGATCTGCGCGACGTCACCAGCGATCCCGCGGCCCTCGACTCCCAGGGCTTCTGGGCGGTCTGCGCCGATTTCGAGGGCCGGCTCGTCTGCGCCCGCTTCGCCGACGTGCGCAAGGAGCCGGTCCCCGCCCCGCGTCCCGGCGCGTGGCACGGACCGGCGCCGGCGCACTGGACGTCGTCGCTCGACCACGCCGCGTACACGGAGGGCGTGCGGCGCATACGCGCGTACATCGCGACCGGCGAGGTCTACCAGGCCAACCTCTGCCGCGTGCTCTCCGCGCCCATCGCCCCGGACGCCGACGTGGACGCCCTCACCGCTCTCCTCGCGCGCGGGAACCCGGCCCCGTACGCGGGCACCGTGCGGATCCCCGGGCACGGGGTGGAGATCGCGACGGCCTCGCCCGAGCTGTTCCTGCGCCGGAACGGCAGGGTCGTCGAATCCGGGCCGATCAAGGGCACCGGCCGCACCGAGGCGGACCTCCTCGACAAGGACCACGCAGAGAACGTGATGATCGTCGACCTGGTCCGCAACGACCTGGGCGTCGTCTGCGCCACCGGCAGCGTGAGCGTCCCCGAACTCTGCGTGGTCGAGAAGCACCCCGGACTCGTGCACCTCGTCTCGACCGTGCGCGGGGAGCTGCCCGAAACGGCCGGCTGGCCCGAGCTGCTCGCCGCAGCCTTCCCGCCCGGCTCCGTCACCGGCGCCCCGAAGTCCAGCGCCCTGCGGATCATCGACGAGCTGGAGACGGCGCCGCGCGGCCCCTACTGCGGGGGCATCGGCTGGGTGGACGCCGACCGGGGGAGAGGTGAACTGGCCGTCGGGATCCGCACGTTCTGGATCGACCGCGGCGAGGACGGCGACGTCCTGCGGTTCGGCACCGGCGCCGGCATCACCTGGGGCTCCGACCCCGAGCGGGAGTGGCGGGAGACCGAGCTGAAGGCGGCGCGGCTCCTGGGGGTAGCGTCGGGAACGTACATGGAAGCGTAGAAGGCAGGAACCGTGAAGATCTGGCTCGACGGACGGCTTCAGGACTCCGAGGCGGCGCGCGTCTCCGTCTTCGACCACGGGCTCACCGTGGGCGACGGCATCTTCGAGACGGTCAAGGCCGTCGAGGGCAAGCCGTTCGCGCTCACCCGCCACCTGGACCGGCTCGCCCGCTCGGCCCGCGGGCTCGGACTGCCCGAGCCCGACCTCCACGAGGTGCGCCGCGCCTGCGACGCCGTCCTGGAGGCCAACCCGATGCCGCTCGGCCGCCTGCGCATCACCTACACCGGCGGCCTCTCGCCCCTCGGCTCCGACCGCGGCGACCACGGCGCCACGCTCGTCGTCGCCCTCGGCGAGACCCAGCGGCGCCCCGACACCACGGCCGTCATCACCGTCCCGTGGACCCGCAACGAGCGCGGCGCCCTCGCGGGCCTGAAGACCACCTCGTACGCGGAGAACGTCGTCGCCCTGGCGCGCGCCCACGAACACGGCGCCTCGGAGGCCCTGTTCGCGAACACGGTGGGGCAGCTGTGCGAGGGCACGGGGTCGAACGTCTTCGTCGTCCTCGACGGCGAGATCCACACCCCGCCGCTGACCGCGGGCCCGCTCGCCGGCATCACGCGCGCCCTCGCCGTCGAGTGGACGGGCGCCCAGGAGACCGACCTGCCGCTGTCCGTCCTCGCCGAGGCCGACGAGGTCTTCCTGACGTCGACGCTGCGCGACATCCAGGCCGTGCACCGCGTCGACGACCGCGACCTGAGCGACGCCCCGGGCCCGGTCACGGCGAAGGCGATGCGC
The DNA here is from genome assembly GCF_054724165.1 of Streptomyces sp. BYX5S. Taxonomy (NCBI): domain Bacteria; kingdom Bacillati; phylum Actinomycetota; class Actinomycetes; order Kitasatosporales; family Streptomycetaceae; genus Streptomyces; species Streptomyces sp. BYX5S. The sequence goes on from NZ_CM138829.1 coordinate 2,450,557, forward strand.
GTGTGGGACGAGCGGGCAGCAGACCGCCTCGACCCGTGCTGATTTCTCTCGGGGGGCGACCCCCGAACCCCCAGCCGGAACAACAGCCCACCCGGAGCGGCCGGGACGGGTGGGCAGCAGACCGCCTCGACCCGTAAATCCGTTGTCGCGTCAGGGGTACGGGCGGGTAGAACACCCCTGATGACGACGACTCTGCGGCCGACCGAGCCGCTCCAGCGCACCCCCGACGGCTCGCGTTCGCGCCACTACGCGGTGTGCGTCAACAGCCGGCCCGTCGGCACCCTGCACCTCGCCACGCACCCGGCCTTCGGGCCGTCCGTCGCCCAGGTCCTGGATCTGCGCATCGACGAGAAGGACCGGGGGCGCGGGCGGGCCACCGTCGCCGCGCTCGCCGCGGAGGAGGTGGCCCGGTCCTGGAACTGCCGCCGCGTCGAGCTGGCCGTACCCGCCGACCAGCAGGGCCTGCTCCGCCTCGCGGGCGCCCTCGGCTACGTGGAACGCAACCGGAACATGGCGAAGGCCCTGCCCGCGGCGCCGCCCGCCCTGCCCGCAGGCAGCGTGGGGCGGCGCATGACGGAGGCCGAGTACGGGCCGTGGCTCGCGCACACCAAGGCGGCGTACGCCCGGACCTGGGTCGAGCGCGGCGCCACCCAGGAGGAGGCGCGGCAGAAGGCGGAGCGGGACCACGCGGCGCTCCTGCCGGACGGCGTCGCCACCCCGGACGTGCTGCTCAGCGTGCTGGAGCACGACGGGGAGCGCGTCGGCACGCTCTGGGTGGCGCAGCGTCCCGAAGGCGCGTTCGTCTTCGACGTCGAGGTGTCGCCCGACCACCGGGGGCGCGGCCACGGGCGCTCGCTGATGCTGCTCGCCGAGGCCGACTCGATCGCCGCGGGCGCCACCCGGATCGGCCTGAACGTCTTCGCGCGGAACGCGACCGCGCAGTGCCTGTACGACTCGCTCGGCTACGAGCCGACCAGCTACTACCTCTACAAGCAGCTGCTCTGACCCTGGGCCCGTCAGCCCTGCCCGGCCTCCGCGAGGAGCCGGTCCGCGATCTCCTCGATCCGCGCGCGCAGCCCTTCCTGGCTCTTCCCGCCGTGCAGGATCTCGCCGCCGATCTCGTACGTGGGCGTGCCGGTCACGCCGATGACCTTGCCCTCGGCCTGGTCGGCGTCGACGATCAGGATGTGCCGGCCGTCGATCAGTGCGGTGTCGAACTCCTCGGCGTCCAGGCCGAGTTCGCCCGCCACCTCGACGAGGAACTTCTCGCCCTCGCGGTCGAACTCCTCGACGCACCCGAGCACGGCCTCCACGTACGGCCACCCCTTGCCCTGCTCGAACGCCTCCTCGGCGGCCTGCGCGCCCGCGAAGGAGTGCTTGTGCTTGTCCAGCGGGAAGTGCCGCAGCCGCAGCTCGATGCGGTCGCCGTAGCGCTCGCGCAGCGCGCGGAGGTCGTCCAGGGCCGAGCGGCAGTCGGGGCACTGCAGCTCGCACCACACGTCAAGAAGGGGCTTCGGGGCGTTCATGGGATCAAGTCTCCCAGGACCGCCCCGCGCGTCCCAACCTGGACCTGCGGAGGAGCCACGACCCCGAGATGTCCCCCAGATCCGACGGAGGCGGGCCCTGGGCGTGGCCCGCGGACCCCCGGGCGGTGCAGGATGGAAGGGGCGAAGCGCCCCTGATCGCCCTGTTGATGTCCGTACGGCTCCGTACGGCGTCGATGTCCGTACAGCGTCCGAACTCGGGAGGACCGGATGATTGCCGAGACCGTGTGTTCCGCCGTCGCCGTGGCGGGCCTGGGCATCGCCGGGGTTCTCGCCTTCCGCAAGCGGTTCCTGAAGGCCGCCCGTACCGCCGCCTACGCGCTCGTGCCGCTGGGCCTGGTGATGACGGGCGCGGTCGAGTGGGCGGTGGACACGGCGTTCAGCCCGACCGCCTGGGCCGGCTTCGGCGTGCTCGGCGGCGCCTGGCTGCTGTTCATGGGGACGCGGGCCGTCGAGCGGCGCCGCGCCACGCGCCCCGCCAAGGAGCGCGGGGCCGTCGCCCCGACGGCCTCGGCGCCCTCCCTCGGCCAGAGCCAGCGGGCCGCGACGACGCCTCCGCCGAAGAAGGCGAAGGCCGAACCCGGCGAGGACTTCAGCGACATCGAGGCGATCCTCAAGAAGCACGGGATCTGAGCACGGCATCCGACGTCAACGGGCGCGGGGGGCGCGCTGTCACGGGTTCCGGCCAACTGCCCCCCGAAAGTGGTGCGTTGAGCGACCGGCGGCCGCCAAGTGCGTCATCATCGCGGCGAGATGCTGGACACACCGCAGCTGCCCGACCAGCTGGACGCCGACCAGGGGCAGGCGCCTCTCAGTGAGACCGCGCCGCCCATGCCCGTACCGACGAAGCCGCCGACCGCGAGTCAGCGCGGCTGCCTCTTCGCGCTCTCCCAACCCCCGCTGATGATCTTCCTGGGGGTGATCGGCTGTCTGCTCCTGATGGCCGCGCTGCACGACCTCCTGCTGCTGTGACCGCCGCGCGCGGCCTGCCGTCGTGAACGGATTCAGCCCGCGGCTTCCTTGCGGCGTGCCCGATAGGCCGCGACGTGCAGCCGGTTCCCGCACGTGCGGCTGTCGCAGTAGCGGCGGGAGCGGTTGCGGGACAGGTCCACGAACGCGTGCCGGCAGTCGGGGGCCTCGCAGCGGCGCAGCCGCTCCTGCTCCCCGGCGACCACGAAGAACGCCAGCGCCATCCCGCAGTCGGCCGCCAGGTGGTCGGCGACGGAGGCGCCGGGCGCGAAGTAGTGCATGTGCCAGTCGTAGCCGTCGTGGTCGGTGAGGCGGGGCGTGGTGCCCGCCTCGGCGACCAGTTCGTTGATCACCGCGGCCGCCCCGCGCTGGTCACTCGCCGCGAACACGGCGGCGAACCGCTCACGCACCGTGCGCACCGCGCGAAGATCGTCCTCACTGAGCGCACCGACGTCGCTGACATCGTTCCTTCGTACGAAATCCGTCAGCGCGGCCAGCGTGGCGAGCCCGTCCTGCGCCTCCTCGCCGTCCGGTGTCGTGTTCACCAGATCGACCACGGTGTCGAGCGCACACCGGGTGTCGTGGGTGATCAGCACGATTCGCTCCCTGGCCTGGGGTAGGGCTGCTGCCCGCCGATGCCGACCGAGCCTAGTCCCTGCGGGCCTCGTGGAACGCACCTGCGCCGCCTCCGTGGAAACTCACTCCCACGGCGGCGGCGCCGGTGTATGCCGTATGCGGTTGTCCCGACCGAAGGCCGTGCCGTCTCCCCGAGTGGACGGCACGGCACGCTCTCGTGCCGCGCACGCCGACTGGCTGTCGGCGCGAGCCTCCTCGTCCTGCGGCGCTAGCTTTCCGCGAGGATGTGCGAGAGCTCCTGGTCGAGGTCGAAATGGCGGTGCTCCGTGCCCGGGGGCACGGCGGCGTCCGTCCGCTTCAGGAAGGACTCCAGGGCCCGCGCCGGGGCCTCGAGCAGAGCCTCGCCCTCGGGAGAGCTCAGGGCGATGCAGACAACGCCCTGACCGTGGCTACGGGACGGCCAGACTCGGACGTCTCCGGTGCCGGTCGGCCGGTGAAGGCCTTCGGCGAGGAGGTCGCGGGCAAACACCCATTCGACGGTCTCCTCGGCTCCGGTGTGGAAGGTGGCGTGCACGGCATAGGGATCGGCCGTGTCATACCGCAGACCTGCGGGAACGGGCAGTGAGGACTCGCTCGACACAACGAGGCGCAGGTGCAGCTCGCAGCTGACCGTGGTGTTCATAAGCGCCAGGGCCTTTCGCTCAGTGTGCGCTCGGGGATTCGCACGTCGGCGAAATCGACATGCCACCTACGGTGCCGTTGTAAACCCCTCTGAGGGTTTTGAGCGTCTTTACGTAGCTCGTACGGCCGAGTCTTTCTTATGGAGGAACGCCCATTCCGGTGACGCGAAACGTTCGGGTAGGTTTGAGCCCATGAATACGGGGAGTGACAAGGGGGCCAAGGGGCCCGAGGTGTCCGACAGCGCCGACGCGTCCGCCGGGGACGGCCGGGACGGCGAGGAGTCGGGGGCGAAGCCGCTGGGGTCGCGGGCCCCGGAGTTCATCCAGGCCCGCAGGACGCTGCACCTGAGCTGGCAGGTCGGCGTCTTCGTGGTGGGGCTCGCGGTCGTGGTCGGCGGCGTGATCATGCTGCCGCTGCCGGGGCCCGGCTGGCTCGTGATCTTCGGCGGCATGGCGATCTGGGCGACCGAGTTCGTCTGGGCGCAGCTGGTGCTGCGCTGGACGAAGCGCAAGGTCACGGAGGCGACGCAGCGCGCCCTCGACCCGAAGGTGCGGCGGCGGAACATCATCCTGACCACGGTCGGACTGGTGATCATCGCGGTGCTCGCGGGCATCTACTTGTGGAAGTTCGGGCTCGAGATGCCGTGGAACATCAAGCAGTGACCGAGGGGGACGCGGGATGGTCCCAGGCACCCCCTGACATGGGGTAATGTTCTTCCTGCGCCCGGGCGATTAGCTCAGTGGGAGAGCGCTTCGTTCACACCGAAGAGGTCACTGGTTCGAACCCAGTATCGCCCACCCCGGATCGAGGGCCCCGGAGACGTCGAGTCTCCGGGGCCCTCGGCGTTTTTCGCGTCTGGCCTGCGGGTTCGTGCCCCCGCGACGCAAATCTTTGTCCGAACTGTTGACGCACCCCCCACCCGTCTCTACTTTTGCTCGGCAAGCGCTTACCTAAAACGATTCAATGCGCATGTGGAGGGGCTGGCTGTGCCTATGAACAGGGATCTTGATCGACGTGGCCTGCTGAAGGTCACGGGGGCGTCGGTCGCGGCGGTCGGCCTGACGGCGGCCGGGTGCGGGGGCGACGGCGGGTCGGGCGACGCGGGGAACGCGGACGGTCCGGCGACCCTGCGGTTCGCCTGGTGGGGCGGCGAGCCGCGTGCCGTGAAAATGAAGAAGGCGATCGCGCTCTTCGAGAAGAAGAATCCGAAGATCAAGATCAAGCCCGAATTCACTGATTACCAGGCATTCTGGGAGAAGTTCCAGACGCAGGCCTCGGGCGGTAATCCTCCGGATGTATTCCTCAACTCCGTTGCCTTCCTTGCGAAGTACGACAAGCGCGGAGTTCTGCTCGACCTCAAGTCCCAGGTGGACGCGGGAAATCTGAGCCTGAAGAACTTCCGCGGCGGCGTCGAGGCGGCCGGTCAGCTCGAAGGCGGCAAGCAGGTCGCGGTTCCGGTCGGCGCCAACACCATGTCGTTCGTCATCGACAAGAAGGCGTGGGCTAAGGCGGGCGTGGAGCCGAAGTTCGGCTGGACCTGGGACGAGTACTTCAAGTCCCTCCAGACCATCCAGGACAAGCTGAAGATCGCGGGTGACACCGGCTACGGCGGCATCATGTACCTCTACGACCCGTACCTGCGGCAGAACGGCAAGGCGTTCTTCAAGGACGGCAAACTCGGCTTCACCGAGGACGATCTGACGCAGTGGTGGACCGACTACTACAAGCGCGTGAAGTCCGGCCTCGTCGCCGACCCGAAGAAGATCGAGCAGGTCAAGCCCAAGTCCGGGCTCTCCGCCGGGCTCGCGGCCGGCGAGTTCACCTGGGACAACTTCTCGGTGCGCTACGAGGGGGAGGGCGACTCCGACTACGGGCTCGCGCCGATCCCGACCAGCGACGGGAAGGGCACCGGCCAGTACCTCGGCTCGCTGATGCTGTCGATCTCCACCAAGTGCAAGGCCCAGGCGCAGGCCGCGAAGTTCATCGACTTCATGGTCCACGACCCCGAGGTCGGCAAGATCATGGGCTACGACATGGGTGTGCTCGCGACCCAGGAGCAGTTCGACGCGTACAAGCCGGGCGCGGAGACCGACAAGGCGGTCGCCGAGGCCAACAAGGGCATCGGCGCGTACGAGACCGAGGTCGAGAAGGCCGGAGTGCTCGGCAAGATCACGCCGCACCCGTCGGGCGCCGACGTCGTCGAGGCCGCCTTCCTGCGCATCGCCGGTGACGTCGCCAACTCCAAGCAGAAGGTGCCGGCCGCCGTGAAGCAGTTCTTCAGCGAGGCCGAGGCCGCCTTCCAGGCCTGACAGCCCCTACGTTTCCGAGGGGAAACAGCACCATGTCGCTCGTCAAGGACGCCACAGTCCTGGCCGAAGCGAGGAACGACGTTCGACCCGTCGCGCAAAAGCGGCGGGGACGACGGGACAACCTCGCCGGCTATCTGTTCATGTCGCCGTGGCTCGCGGGGTTCCTGCTGCTCACGGCGGGGCCGATGATCGCCTCGCTCTACTACGCGTTCACGGACTACAACCTGTTCGCGGCGCCCAAGTGGATCGGCCTCGACAACTTCACGGCCATGTTCGACGACCCGCGCTGGCAGAAGTCGGTGCAGGTCACACTCAAGTACGTGGTCATCGGCACCCCGCTCAAGCTGCTGCTCGCGCTCGGTGTCGCGCTGCTGCTCAACCAGAGCCGCCGCGGCCAGGGCCTGTACCGGGCCGCGTTCTACGCGCCGTCGCTGATCGGCGCGAGCGTCTCCGTCGGCTTCGTCTGGCGGGCGATCTTCTCCGACAACGCCGTTGTCGACAAGGGACTCGGCTCGCTCGGCATCGATCTCGGCGGCTGGATCGGCGACCCCGATCTCATCCTGTACTCGCTCGTCGCCCTCACCGTCTGGCAGTTCGGCGCGCCCATGGTCATCTTCCTGGCCGGGCTCAAGCAGGTGCCGAAGGAACTGTACGAGGCCGCCGCCGTGGACGGGGCGGGACCGCTGCGCCGGTTCTGGAACATCACCCTGCCGATGATCTCCCCGGTGCTCTTCTTCAACGTCCTGCTGGAGTCGATCCACTCCTTCCAGATCTTCGGCTCGGCGTACGTCGTCTCCAACACGTTCTGCGGACCGGCCGACGCCACCCTCGTCTACACCTGTTACCTGTACCAAAAGGGCTTCCAGCAGTCCCAAATGGGCTTCGCGTCCGCGATGGCCTGGATGCTGCTGCTCGCCGTCGCGCTCGTCACCGCCGTCCTGTTCTGGTCCCAGAAGAAGTGGGTGCACTACGAGGAGGACGCCAAGTGACCACCGCGACCACCGAGTTGTCGCCCGCAGCGAACCCGCGCAAGCGCGCCGGATCCCTCGTGTGGCACCTCTTCGCGCTCGCCGTGCTCTGCGTCGTCCTCTACCCGGTCGTCTGGGTCATCGGCGCCGCCTTCAAGCCCGGCAAGCAGATCGTCGGCTCCCTCGACCTCTTCCCGGCCGAGCCGATCCTCGACAACGTCAAGGGCCTCGCCGACGGCATCGCCGGCATCTCCATCAGCACGTTCTTCACCAACTCGCTGTTCTACGCGGGGCTCGCGGTCGTCGGCGTCGTCATCTCCAGCTCGCTCACCGCGTACGCCTTCGCGAAGATCTCCTTCAAGGGGCGCAACCTGCTCTTCGCGCTGATGATCGGCACGCTGCTGCTGCCCTACCACGTGCTGCTCATCCCGCAGTACGTGATGTTCCAGAAGCTGGAACTCATCAACACGTACGTGCCGCTGCTCGCGGGCAAGTTCCTCGCCACCGAGGCGTTCTTCGTCTTCCTCATGGTGCAGTTCATGCGCGGACTGCCGCGCGAGCTGGACGAGGCGGCCCGGCTCGACGGCTGCGGACACCTGCGGATCTACTGGTCGATCGTGCTGCCGCTGTGCCGGCCCGCCCTGATCACCAGCGCGATCTTCACGTTCATCAACGCCTGGAACGACTTCATGGGCCCGCTGATCTACCTCAACGAGCCCTCCAAGTACACCGTCTCGCTCGGCCTGATGATGTTCCGCGACCAGCAGGGCATCTCCGACTACGGCGGTCAGATCGCCATGGCGATGATGGCGCTCATCCCGGTCATCGCCTTCTTCATGGCCTTCCAGCGGTACCTGATCGACGGCATGGCCACCTCGGGGCTCAAGTGAGAGCGGCGGCGCGGGCGGACCGGACCAAGCGTCGGCCCGCCGTCGAGTCGCGTCGGCGGATCGGGTTCACGGTCTTCGCCGAGTGCCTGCTCACCGGGGTGTGGATCGCGCTCGCGTCCGTCCCGCTGGTCACCGCTCCGGCCGCCTTCGCGGCCGGGGCCCGGCACCTGCGCCGCCACCTGACCCAACAGGCTGGCGGCTGGCGGGAGTTCGTCGCCGACGTCCGCGCCGCCGCCCGGCGCGGGTGGCTCGTCGGCCTGGCCGGCGCGGCCGCCGGGTTCGCCGTCGTGGTCGACGTCCGGGTCGCGCGCGCCGGGCTGCCCGGCGGCCAACTCGCGGCGGCCGTCGGCATCTTCGCGCTCATCGGTGCCGCCGTCGTCGTGCTCCGGGCCGCCGCCGTGTGGCAGCCGGACCGCTCCTGGCGGGCGCTGCTCCGCGACGCCGCCCGGCGCACGGCACGGACCCCGGGCGGCTCCCTGCTCCTGGTCTGCGGACTCGCGCTCGTGGTGCTCAGCGCCGAGTTCCTCACGCCGCTCGCGATCCCGGTCCTCGGCATCCTCGCCGCCGCGGCGGTCGCGGTGGAGGAGCGCGGCGCGGGCCGCTGACCCGCACCACCCCCACGAACCTCCCTCAACCCCCTTCTCGTACAGCACCTTTGGCATGCACGGAAAGGAATGACGATGTCCCCCATTCCCCGCAGGTCCCTCCTCAAGGCCGCCGCGGTCGCCGGCGCCGCCGCGCAGTTCAGCTGGGCGCTCGGCAACAAGGAGGCGCAGGCCGCACCGGCCGCCGCGCCCGCCGAGGCCGAGCCCGTCACGCTCGGCTGGCTGGAGGACGGCGGGCTCGGCGCGGCCCCCGGCTCCACCGTCGGCGTGCCCTGGCCCAAGGGCGCGTACGACAAGGGGCAGGAGTTCGCCCTCACCACCGAGGACGGCAAGCAGGTCCCCGTCCAGACCTGGCCGCTCGCCCAGTGGCCCGACGGCTCCCTGAAGTGGACCGCGCACGCCGTCGGCCCCGGCGTCGGCGCGGGCAAGCTGAGACTCGCCGCCGGAACCGCCGCCGCCCCCGAGAAGAAGGTGAGCGTCAAGGAGAGCGGCGGCGTCGTCACCGTCGACACCGGCGTCGTCGTCGCCAAGCTCGGCAAGAGCGGATCGAGCCTGGTCAAGTCCGTCACCCGCGGCTCCACGGAGATCGTCAAGGACGGCCGCCTCGTGCTGCTGCGCCAGGGCGAGATCGAGGACGGCGACCAGGGCACCCAGAAGTACGAGCGGTTCGAGTCGGTCATCGAGGAGACGAAGGTCGAGCAGGACGGGCCGGTCCGCGCCGTCGTCCGCATCGACGGCAAGCACCGCAAGGGCAACCGGAGCTGGCTGCCCTTCTCCATCCGCTTGTACTTCTACGCGGGCGCCGAGTCGTTCCGCATGGTGCACACCATCACGTTCGACGGCACCCAGGAGCCCGGCAAGGCGTCCGGAGACTTCATCCGCGGGCTCGGCGTCCGCTTCACCGTCCCCATGCGCGACAAGGCCTACGACCGGCACATCCGAATCGGCGGCGAGGGCACCGGCATGCTCCGCGAGGCCGTCCAGGGCATCACGGGCCTGCGCCGCGACCCGGGCGCGGCCGTGCAGGAGGCCCAGTTCGCCGGCGAGAAGCTGCCCGACCCCGCCACCTGGGACCAGCGCGTCACCACCCGCCTGAAGTACATCCCCGAGTGGGGCGACTACACGCTCTCGCAGCTGTCGGCGGACGGCTTCACGCTGAAGAAGCGCACCAAGAAGGGCCACGGCTGGATCGGCGCCGGAGGCGGCCGCCGCGCCAGCGGATTCGGCTACGTCGGCGGCCCCAGCGGCGGACTCTCCTTCGGCCTGCGCGACTTCTGGGAGAAGCACCCGGCGGGCCTCGACATCCGCGACGCCCACACCGACGAGGCCGAGGTCACCCTCTGGCTCTGGTCGCCCGAGGCGCAACCCATGGACCTGCGCTTCTACCACGACGGCATGGGCCAGGACACCTTCGCCGAGCAGCTCGAAGGCCTCAACATCACGTACGAGGACTACGAGCCCGAGTTCGGCACCCCCTACGGCATCGCCCGCACCAGCGAGCTGATGTTCTGGGCGAACGACTCCACGCCCAAGCCCACGGCCTTCGCCGAGCAGGTCGAGGCCGTGCGCGTGCTGCCGCAGCTCGCCGCGCCGCCGAAGCAGCTCATCAAGGCGCGTGTCTTCGGCCCCGGCCTCTACTCCGAGCCCGACCGCTCCACCCCCGCCAAGGCCAAGATCGAGGACCACCTCGACTTCCTCTTCACCTACTACAAGGACCAGGTGGAGATGCGCCGTTGGTACGGCTTCTGGGACTACGGCGATGTGATGCACTCCTACGACCCGGTCCGCCACCAGTGGCGCTACGACGTCGGCGGCTACGCCTGGGACAACTCGGAGCTCTCGCCCGACCTGTGGCTCTGGTTCGCGTACCTGCGCTCCGGCCGCGCCGACATCTTCCGCTTCGCCGAGGCCATGACCCGGCACACCGGCGAGGTCGACGTCTACCACCTCGGCAAGTGGGCCGGCCTCGGCACCCGGCACGGCGTCCAGCACTACGCCGACTCCGCCAAGCAGCAGCGCATCGCCAACACCACGTACCGCCGCTACTACTACTTCCTCACCGGCGACGAACGCGTCGGCGACCTCATGCACGCCAACGTCGACTCCGACGAGACGTTCCTCGTCCTCGACCCGCAGCGCAAGGTCCGCCCCGACCCCGACTACAAGCCCGACCCGCACGCCCTGTCCATCGGCTTCGGCACCGACTGGAGCGGCCTCGTCTCCGCCTGGCTCACCGAGTGGGAGCGGCGCGGGCCCAAGTGGGAGAAGGCCAAGGCCCGCGTCCTGTCGACCATGGAGACCATCGCCGCGCAGCCCAACGGCTTCGTGCAGGGCAGCGGCCTCTACGACCTCGACACCGGCAAGTTCGCCATCGCCGACGAGCCCGTCGTCGGCGTCTCCCACCTGTCGGCCGTCTTCGGCCTCAACGAACTGTGCGCCGAACTCATCGACATCGTCGACATGCCGAAGTTCGAGGAGGCGTACTACGACTACTGCCGCTACTTCAACGCCTCGAAGACGGAACAGGCCGCGCGGTACGGGTCCAATTTCGGCTCGCTGATCCTCTTCCAGGGCCACTCCCGGCTCGACGCCTACGCCGCCGTGCGCACCGGCGACGACAAGCTGGCCAAGCGGGCCTGGGACAAGTTCTACAACTCCGACGGCTACAAGGAGTCCGCGCCCTGGAAGACCGAGAAGGTCGAGGGGCCCGTCACGCTCGTCGCGGGCACCGAGGCCAACTGGGTCTACACCAACGACACTGCCCTCTACGGCCTCGCCGCCATCGAGAACCTGGCGCTCGTCGGCGACAAGATGCCCTGACCTCCGCCGGAAGGCCCCGGTCCGCGGGCAGACTCGGTCCATGGACTGGAACCACTACCGCTTCCGCAGCGTGTGGGATCTGCCCGCCCCGCCGGGCACCGTGTACGCGGTGCTCGAACGGGCCGAGGAGTACCCGCGCTGGTGGCCCCAGGTCCGCTCGGTGACACCGCTGGACGGAAGCTCCACCAGCGGCGTCGCCGTCTTCCGGTCCTTCCTCCCGTACGAGCTGCACGTCACGGCGTCCGAGCGGCGCCGTGACCCGGCCGCGCGGGTCCTTGAGGTCCGGATGACCGGGGACCTGGAGGGGTGGGCGCGCTGGACGCTGCGGCCGCGGCCCGGCGGCGGCACGCGCGCCGTCTACGACCAGGAGGTCGAGGTGGGCAAGCCGCTGATGCGCCGGTTCGCGGTACCGGGGCGTCCGGTGTTCCTCGCCAACCACGCGTGGATGATGCGCGGCGGGCGGCGCGGGCTGGCCGCGTACATGCAACCGGTTTGAACACTGGGCGCCGCGACCTGTATTGTTCAACGCGTTCCCGGGCGATTAGCTCAGTGGGAGAGCGCTTCGTTCACACCGAAGAGGTCACTGGTTCGAACCCAGTATCGCCCACCCGGAGAATGACCGGTCCGTCACATACGACGGGCCGGTTTTTCGTTTCTGCGCATCAGAACCCCGGCGGGGGAACGATCAGGCCGCCGCCGGAAGTTCCGGGCGCAGGGGCCAGGCCGGGTCCACCGTCTCCGGGTTGCCGCTGCGCGCGAACCAGGCCTGGAGACCGCGGGCCTGCGCCGCGTGCCAGACCGCCTGCAACGTGTGCAGCTCGGCGGCGGACAGGCGCTCCAGGCGGGACGCGAAACGACGGCCCACCGCCCGCACCAGATCCAGCGACGCCTGCGCGTCCGCCGCCGCGTCGTGCGCCTCCGAGAGCTCCACCTCGTAGTGCGCGCACAGATCGGTCAGGGTGCGGCGGCCCTTGCGGTAGCGGTCCAGGTGCTTGTCCAGGACCCGCGGGTCGATCACGCACAGGGACGACGTCTCCAGGTAGCGCGCGAGCGAAGAGGCGCGGTGCCGCTTCAACTCCCGGTCCAGAAGCGTCAGATCGAACGGCGCGTTCATCACCACGAGCGGACGCCCCGCCGCGGCCTGCTCGGCGAGCGCCCGCCCGACCTCCTCCATCACCGGCGCCGGCCACCGTCCGTTGCGCTGGAGATGCTCGTCGGTCAGACCGTGCACCTCGGTCGCGCCGGCCGGCACCGGCACGCCGGGATTCACCAGCCAGCGGAACACCCGCGGTCGGGTGCCCGCCGCGTCCTGCACCACGATCGCCGCGGAGACGATGCGATCGTTCTCCACGTCCACGCCCGTTGTTTCCGTGTCGAAGGCAGCCAAAGGCCCCTCGTACCAGCACGTCATGATTACTCAACTCCCGGTTCACCCGCGGCAGATGACGTCCCGTCGACATGCCGTCCCTGCCCAAGCGGTGATACCCGCGCTGTTTGCGTCGTACGCCGACCGGTCACAACACAGGTACGAGTCATGGCAGTTCAGCGGGGTGCCATCGGCATGAACCCGCATTCCTGGAAGGTCAACCGGCCCATGGCGCTCGCGCGGCCCGAATCAGGCGGGCTGCTGCCCGAGCGGATCGCACCGCCGCGCGGCACCCTCGCCACCACCGCCTGCATGGAGACCTTGCAGGTGGGCTATCTGCATGCCGTCACCGCCGCCGCGGGGTGCTCGCTCTCGCAGCCCTTCCCGGACAACGGCATCGACTGGCACGTCAGCCACAGCTCGCCGGGGCACGCGATCGACGACGAGGTCACCATCAAAGTGCAGCTCAAGGCGACCTACCAGGTGGCACCGAACCCGCCGGGCTCGACCTTCGCGTTCACGCTCGACAACGCGCACCTGGAGAAGCTGGCCCGCACCCCGGTGTCGGTGCACAAGATCCTGGTCGTGATGCTCGTGCCGCGCTCCCAGGACGACTGGCTGCGCGCCGGCCACGACCGGCTCGACCTGAGGCACTGCTGCTACTGGATCAACCTCGCCGGCCGGCGGGCCACCGGCCGGCGCAGGACCACCGTGCGCGTTCCGACGGCGCGGATCTTCGACGACCGCGCGCTCTGCGACATCATGACCAGGGTGGGGGCGGGCGGACGGCCCTGACGGCCCACGCGGCCCGATCAGGCCGGGGCAGAACGGAGTTGTGCGATGCGGCATCGTCCGATCGACGAACCACTGCGTCCCCTCGGCGTGGGCCGCGGCCACCCCGTGGAACTCGCAGGACCCGAACCCGCTCAGGTCGACCCCGCGGTCCTCAGCGCCCTCCTCGACCGGCACGGCTGGCAGCGGCGCGGCGGGGCCGCCGGGCGGTACGCGCGCTGGACGCTGCCGGGGGCCGGGGCGCGCACCAGCCTGCTCGTGCCGGAGAGCCGGGCCTTCCCGGACAGCGAGGAACTGCTCGGGGAGGCGCTCGTCGCCCTGGAGCGCAGCGGGACGCCGTCCGCGCGCGAGGTACTGGTCTCGCTCGCCGTGCCCAGCGACGAGATCCGCTGGACGCGCGACGTCCCGGCCGGACCCGCGGGCGCCTCCTCATGGACCGCGGAGGAGCAACTACGGGGCGCGGCACGGCAGATGCTGCTCGCGGGCGCCCTCGCCGCGCGCGGCCGCGCCGGGTACTACGGGGCCCGGCACCGGCGGCCCGCCGCCGCGGCCCTGGAGGACGTCCTCGTGCAGTCGGCGTCCGGCGGTCGCCGGCTCACCGCGTTCGTGCCCGTCGCCACCGGCCGTGTCCTCGCCGTGCGGCTGCACCAGGCGCTGTACGCGGCGCGCGAGGCCATCGACTACCGGCGGGCCACCGGCGGCATGGACGCCTTCGACGGCGCGGTCGAGGCCGGTGTCAGCCGGGAACTGACCGAGGCGCTCGTCGCGCTGGTGCGCGGCACGGAGGGCGCGCGCGTCGGCGTGGCCTGGGCGCCCGCCGCCGGGGTGCCGCTCGAGTGCACGGACGGCGACGCCCCCGTCGAGTTCTCACCCGGCGACCTCGACGTGCTGCGCGAGGCGGGCGCCCGCTACCAGCACGCCGAACCGGCCGTCTCCGTCCGCGTCACCGGCGCCGTCGTCCGCATGCGCAGGGCCGGACCGCGCGGCCCCGGCTCGGTGCGGCTGCGGGTCATCGCCGGCGTCGAGGTGCCGCACGTACGGATGACGCTGGACGAGGAGTCGTACCGGATCGCGGGCCACGCGCACCTGGTGGGACTGCCGATCCGGGTGCACGGCCACCTGGAGAGCCGGGGCGGCTTCCGCCGCCTGACCGGTGCGAGCGGCGTCGTACCCGTGCAGGTGGAGGAGGCGGAGCGGGACCGGCTGCTGAAGTCGCTCCAGGAGAACCTGGACTTCTTCGAGGAGGCGTGCTCGGGGGAGGAGCCGTGAGCCCTACTGGCGCGCGTACAGGTCCCTGAGCAGGGCGATCTCCGCGCAGTGGTGGATCGTCTCGCGGTTGATGTGCAGCACGAGCGTCGCCATCAGCTCCTTGTCGTACGGCGCCTCGGCCGGGCCGCACGGCCGCGCCAGCGCCGCCTCGTCCAGGCCGCGCACGCCCGCGATCCACGTCGCGTACGCGGCGTCCAGGCGCTCCAGCGCCTCGGCGGCCGTGCCGGGATAGTCGTACGTCATGTAGTCCACCGGTTCCGCCCCGAAATGCCCGGCGTTGCGGGCGCCGAGTACGCCGACCAGGATGTGGCCCAGGCGCCAGGCGATCGTCGTGACCGGCGCGGGGACCGGCTCGGGGTACGCGAAGTCGATCGTGAAGTCGCCGGAGCCCGCCTGCACGGGAGCGGTGCCGGTGCCGCGCGGCCGCACGCTCCAGCAGTCCGCCACCGGCTCCCAGAAGTACTCGTCGTCGGAGAGCCCCGCCAGGCGGTCGCGGAGCTGATGGCGCCAGTGCCAGTCGAGCTGCTCGGCGAGGAGCGTGTGCCAGTCGAGTGTCATACGTCTCACGCTAGAGCCCGGCACCGACAGCCGCCCGGCCCGCGGACAACCGCCCCGGTTAACCGTTTCGCGAGCGGCCCCGGTGACTCGGTACGATCGTTGCTGCGCGCGTCACGGGTAATGGCGCGGCGTTCCATCTTCAGGTAGGAGAAGTCCGGTGTCTGATGTCCGTGTGACCGTCCAACGCGATTCCGAGCGGGAAGAGCGCGTGGTGACGACGGGCACTACGGCCGCCGAGCTCTTCGCCGGTGAGCGCACCATCGTCGCGGCCCGCGTGGCCGGTGAGCTGAAGGACCTCGCGTACGAGGTCGCCGACGGCGAGACCGTCGAGCCCGTGGAGATCTCCTCCGAGGACGGCCTGAACATCCTGCGGCACTCGACCGCGCACGTCATGGCGCAGGCCGTGCAGGAAATCTTCCCGGAGGCCAAGCTCGGCATCGGCCCGCCCATCAAGGACGGCTTCTACTACGACTTCGACGTCAAGGAGCCCTTCACCCCCGAGGACCTCAAGCGCATCGAGAAGAAGATGCAGGAGATCCAGAAGCGGGGCCAGAAGTTCTCCCGGCGTGTCACCAGCGACGAGGACGCCGCCGTCGAGCTCGCCGACGAGCCGTACAAGCTGGAGCTCATCGGCCTGAAGGGCAACGCGGCGCAGGCCGCGGACGGCGCGGACGCCGAGGTGGGCGGCGGCGAGCTGACCATCTACGACAACCTCGACGCCAAGACCGGCGACCTGTGCTGGAAGGACCTCTGCCGGGGTCCGCACCTGCCCACCACCCGTGTCATCCCCGCGTTCAAGCTGATGCGCTCGGCCGCCGCCTACTGGCGCGGCAGCGAGAAGAACCCGCAGCTCCAGCGCATCTACGGCACCGCGTGGCCGTCGAAGGACGAGCTGAAGGCGTACCTGGAGTTCCTCGCCGAGGCCGAGAAGCGCGACCACCGCAAGCTCGGCGCCGAGCTGGACCTGTTCTCCTTCCCGGACGAGCTGGGCCCCGGCCTCGCGGTCTTCCACCCCAAGGGCGGCGTGATCCGCAAGGTCATGGAGGACTACTCGCGGCGCCGCCACGAGGCGTCCGGCTACGAGTTCGTGAACACCCCGCACATCTCGAAGGAGCACCTCTTCGAGACCTCGGGCCACCTGCCGCACTACGCGGAGGGCATGTTCCCGCCCATCCAGTTCGACGAGCAGAACTACCGCCTCAAGGCGATGAACTGCCCGATGCACAACCTGATCTTCAAGTCCCGCGGCCGTTCCTACCGTGAACTGCCGCTGCGGCTCTTCGAGTTCGGCACCGTCTACCGCTACGAGAAGTCGGGCGTCGTGCACGGCCTGACCCGCTCGCGCGGCTTCACGCAGGACGACTCGCACATCTACTGCACCAAGGAGCAGATGGCGGAGGAGCTCGACAAGCTCCTCACCTTCGTCCTCGACCTGCTGCGCGACTACGGCTTGACCGAGTTCGAGCTGGAGCTGTCCACCCGCGACGACTCCGACAAGTTCATCGGCACGGACGAGGACTGGGCGGAGGCCACCGAGGCGCTGCGCTCCGCCGCCGAGAAGCAGGGCCTGCCCCTCGTGCCCGACCCGGGCGGCGCCGCGTACTACGGCCCGAAGATCTCGGTGCAGGCCAAGGACGCCATCGGCCGCTCCTGGCAGATGTCGACCCTCCAGGTCGACTTCAACCAGCCCAAGCGGTTCGGCCTGGAGTACACCGCGGCGGACGGCTCGCGCCAGCAGCCCGTCATGCTGCACCGCGCCCTGTTCGGCTCCATCGAGCGGTTCTTCGGCGTCCTCCTGGAGCACTACGCGGGTGCCTTCCCGGCGTGGCTCGCCCCGGTGCAGGCCGTCGGCATCCCGATCGGCGACGGGCACGTGGCGTACCTGGAGGAGTTCGCCGAGAAGGCGCGCGCCCAGGGCCTGCGCGTCGAGGTCGACAAGTCCTCGGACCGCATGCAGAAGAAGATCCGCAACCAGCAGAAGGCCAAGGTGCCCTTCATGGTCATCGCGGGCGACGAGGACATGAACGCCGGTTCGGTGTCCTTCCGCTACCGCGACGGCTCGCAGGAGAACGGCATCCCGGTCGACGAGGCCATCGCGAAGATCGCGAAGGTCGTGGAGGAGCGGGCGCAGGTCTGACCACCTGTCCCGTCAGTCGGTATCGCGTCGAGAGGCCTCCGGAGCGTGCTCCGGGGGCCTCTCCCCTTCCCGCGCGAACACCTGCAACAGCCACGACGAGAACGAGCCCGTGACCGCGCCGAGCAGCGCGAGCCCGCAGGCCATCACGGCCACCGCGACCAGCCGGCCGAGCGGGGTGACCGGCGCCAGGTCGCCGTAACCCACGGTCGACAGCGTCGTGCAGGTGAACCACACCGCGTCGCCGTACGTGACGATGTCCGCGCCGGGCGCCGTGCGCTCCTGCTGGTACAGGGCGAGGGAACCGGCGAAGCCGAGCAGCGTCACCGAGACGCCCGCGTACGCGATCACGCGCGCGTGCAGCGACAGGCGCGGCTCGTCGTGCCGGTGCTGCACGGACTCGTAGGTCTGCACGATCCGTACCGGACGCAGCAGCGGAAGCAGCAGGACCAGCGTGTCCAGCCAGTGCGTCCGTACGAAGCGCGGCCAGCGCTGCCCGCTGAGGTGGTGGCGCACCACGTAGTCCACGAGGAACACCGCCCAGGCGGCGAGCGCGAGCGCCAGGCACAACGTCCGGATGCCCTGGGGCAGGCCGTGGCCGAGTACCTGGACCGCGTACGCGGCGAGGAAGACGAGGGACGCCACCGCGAGGACGACGCCGTTGCGCCGCTCCCAGCGGTCGAGCGGGGTGTCGGTCATCCCGACAGCATCACCCGCGCCGACCTGGGCCGGTACCCGGCG
Organism: Streptomyces sp. BYX5S; assembly: GCF_054724165.1. Taxonomy (NCBI): domain Bacteria; kingdom Bacillati; phylum Actinomycetota; class Actinomycetes; order Kitasatosporales; family Streptomycetaceae; genus Streptomyces; species Streptomyces sp. BYX5S. Next base: position 2,468,779 of record NZ_CM138829.1, read on the forward strand.
ACACGCGTCCCGCAGGTGACGCAATATGCTGCATTGCATGACGAGTGAGCCGGAGCAGCAGGTCGGTCCAGTGGGTGAGCCGGACGGATTCGGGCGTCTGTGGACCCCGCACCGCATCGCGTACATCCAGGGCGAGGGCAAACCGACGGGCCCCGGAGCCGACGACGGCTGTCCCTTCTGCACCGCTCCCGGCAAGTCCGACGAGGACGCGCTGATCGTGGCGCGCGGCGAACACGTCTTCGCGATCCTCAACCTGTACCCGTACAACGGCGGGCACATGATGGTGCTGCCCTACCGGCACGTCGCCGACTACACCGACCTCGACCTGGCCGAGACCGCCGAGCTCGCCGACTTCACCAAGCGGGCCATGAGCGCGCTGCGCGCCGCCTCGGGGGCGCACGGCTTCAACATCGGCATGAACCAGGGCGCGGTGGCCGGCGCCGGCATCGCGGCTCATCTGCACCAGCACATCGTTCCGCGCTGGGGCGGCGACACGAACTTCATGCCGGTCGTCGGCCACACCAAGGTGCTGCCGCAGATGCTCGCCGACACCCGCACGGCGCTGGCCAAGACCTGGCCGGGCAACTGACGTCGTGCTCGTGAGCCGGGGCCGGGCGGGCCGTACGGACGCGTGTCCTACGCGTTGTACTCGTCCGCCTTCCCCGGTGACGGGTCCTGGATCGCGCCGCTGAGCACACCCGAGCGGGCACCGAACTTCTCGGTGTCCACGCCGTGCTCGGCCAGCATCTTGATGGCCGCCGAGTGCACCACGCGCAGCACCGGCGTCGCCGTGCGCAGCGCGTCGTCCGCCATGAAGCGGTGGCGCCACGGCTGGTCCGCCCAGGCGTGCCGCAGACCGAACGGCTCGGGCAGCGCCAGCTTGCCGCCGAGGTAGTCCAGCAGCGGCGGGTACCAGGTGAAGGGGGCGCGGACCGCGATCCGTACGGCCTCGTCCGGGGTGATCAGCGGCAGCGTCTTCGTCGTGGTCTCCCAGAACCGCACGGACTTGGAGACCTCCTTCGTCTTCGCCTCCGGCTTCGAGGTGAACAGCGAGTGCACCGGACCGAGCGCGTGCCCGGTCACCTCGATGCGCAGCGTCTGGTGCAGCACCGTCACCGTGATCAGCATCGTGATCACCAACTGGCCGTCCCAGAGCGTGAACTGAACGCCCAGGTAGTGCCGGTTGCCGCCGCCGAACTGCTGCTCGTTGCAGATCCGCTCTATCTCGTGCTGCCGCGTCTCGAACGCCTCCACGTTCACGCCCGTGGGACGCGACACGCTCTTCGCGTTCTCCCCGATCGGCGAGACGATCCAGTGCTTGACCTGCGGCGTCGGGAAGCCGCCCGTGTGGATCGGCTTGCGCTCCAGGAGGCGGAGCTGGTCGTGGATCGCGCGTATGACGTCCCAGCTGCGGAACGGGTGGATGTCCTTGCCCGGCTCCTTCGACACCAGGTCCTCGGCCAGCTGCCAGCTGCCCCAGCGCGTCCCCATGCCCAGGATGCCCTTGGGGCCCGCGTAGAACACCGAGTTCGACTGCTGCTCGGCGGACAACTTGGCGAGATTCTGACGCAGTTGCTCCGCGGCGGTCTCGCCGGGGCTGCCGGGGACGGCCTCGGGGATCTTCGCGCCGATCCCGCCGCCGGACAGCAGCCCGGCCCACCGGTCCCGCAGGTCCTTCGCCGTGCTCTCGCAGATCCGCCGTGCCCAGAGGCCGCCGATCACGGGCGCGACGAACGCGGCCCTCAGGTACCAGGTCCAGCCGCTGTCGGAGGGAAGCCGCACGAGGACGACGACGATGGCCACGAACACGATGGCCATCAGCGCCATGGTGAGCGCGGCCCGGCCGCGCGCCTCGCGCTCGCGCTTCTTGGCCTCGCGCTTCTCCTTGGTGCCCTTGCCCTCGGCCTCCTTGACCTCCTTCTCCGCGAGAGCCACCCGGATGTTGTTCCTGCGGCGGATCTCGAACGCGGTCACCCATATCAGGAAACCGGGCAGGAACAGGAAGCCGAACACCACGGTCACCAGGGTCAGCAGGCTGTCGCGCTGGCGCCGGATCCGGTTGGCCGCGAGGCAGTGCTCCACGACGACCTGCGGCTCCGTGCCGAACGACTGGATGAGCGGCTTGCGGGCGCCGCCCAGCATCCGCACCTGCACCGCGCGCGAGAAGGCCTCACCGAGATTCGGCGCGAACAGCGACCAAATCCCCTTCTTCACCTCGGACTTGTGCCACTCGTTGTTGGCGTCCTCGATCTTCGTGACCGGATCGTCGCGGTACGCGGCCGAGGCGATGGCGAACGTCGCGGCGGTCTGGCCCGCCGACCCCTGCAACGGGATCTGCGCGCCCGGCCGGAAGTCGAAAACGCTGTCGGCCGAAGCCGGCTTGATCGTGTCCGCCACTGCCACCCCCATCACGCACGCCGTCGCTGCGGCTTTTCCCGACTTCCCGGCCCCGCACACCTGTTGAACGCGGTGTCGGCCCGATCCGGCTGATCATCGACCAGCGTAGCGGCCGCCACCGACACCGGCCCCGCGGAACGGAAAGCCGGTGGTCGGGGCCGGTTCGGTGCCGGTTCCAGGGCGGACTACGGGGTGTCCTGGGCCTGTTCGCGGATCCGCTCGCTCAACTGGGGCGGCATCGGCTCGTGCCGGGCGTACGTGCGGCTGAAGCGCGCCGTGCCGTGCGAGAGCGAGCGCAGGTCGACCGCGTACCGGCCGATCTCGATCTCCGGCACCTCGGCCCGCACCAACGTCCGCCCGCCCGGAGCCTGTTCCGTACCGACGACGCGGCCGCGCCGCCCGGACAGATCGCTCATCACGGTGCCCACGTAGTCGTCGCCGACGAGCACCTCGACCTCGGCCACCGGCTCCAGCAGATGGATCCGCACGTCGGACGCCGCCTCCCGCAGGGCGAGCGCCCCCGCCGTCTGGAACGCCGCGTCGGAGGAGTCCACCGAGTGCGCCTTGCCGTCGAGCAGCGTGACCCGCACGTCGATCAGCGGATACCCGGCCGCGACGCCCTTCGCCGCCTGCGCCCGCACGCCCTTCTCCACGGACGGGATGAACTGCCGGGGCACCGCACCGCCGACGACCTTGTCCACGAACTCGATGCCCGAGCCGCCGGGCAGCGGCTCCACCTCGATCTCGCAGATCGCGTACTGGCCGTGCCCGCCGGACTGCTTCACGTGCCGGCCGCGCCCGCCCGACTTGCCGGCGAACGTCTCCCGGAGGGAGACCTTGTGCGGGACGACGTCGACCTGTACGCCGTACCGGCTGCGCAGCCGTTCCAGGGCCACGTCCGCGTGCGCCTCACCGAGACACCAGAGCACCACCTGGTGGGTGTCCTGGTTCTGTTCGAGGCGCATCGTCGGATCCTCGGCGACGAGACGCGAAAGCCCCTGGGAGAGCTTGTCCTCGTCGGCCTTGCTGTGCGCCTGGATCGCCAGCGGGAGCAGCGGGTCGGGCATCTCCCACGGCGACATCAGCAGCGGGTCGTCCTTCGCCGAGAGGGTGTCCCCGGTCTCCGCGCGGCTGAGTTTCGCCACGCACGCCAGATCGCCCGCGATGCAGTGCGTCAGGGTGCGCTGCTGCTTGCCGAAGGGGGCCGACAGGGCCCCGATCCGTTCGTCCGCCTCGTGCAGGGCGCGGGTCTCGTGGCCGTGGTCGGTCAGACCGTGCCCCGACACGTGCACCGTCTCGTCGGGGCGCAGGGTGCCGGAGAAGACGCGGACGAGCGAGACCCGGCCCACGTACGGGTCCGAGGCGGTCTTCACGACCTCCGCGACCAGCGGCCCGTCGGGGTCGCAGGCCCCGATGTCGAGTTCCTTCCCGTCGCGCTTGCGCACACCGGGGGCCGCGCGCTCCAGGGGCGTCGGAAATCCTCCGGTGATCAGTTCGAGCAGTTCCACGGTGCCGATGCCCTGCCGGGCGCCCTCCGCGGCGGGGGCGGCCGCGAGGACCGGGTGGAAGACGCCGCGCGCGACGGCCCGCTCCAGGTCGTCGACGAGTGTCTTGACGTCGAGGTCCTCGCCGCCCAGGTAGCGGTCCATGAGGGTCTCGTCCTCGCTCTCGGCGATGATTCCCTCGATCAGCCGGTTGCGGGCCTCCTCGATCAGCGAGGCCTGCTCCTCGGCCGGTTCCGACTCCTTGCGTTCGCCCGACGCGTAGTCGAAGAGCCGCTGCGAGAGCAGCCCGATCAGGCCCGTCACGGGCGCGTGCCCGTCCGGCGCGGGTTCGCCGCGCAGCGGCAGGTAGAGCGGGAGCACCGCGTCCGGGTCGTCGCCGCCGAAGACCTCCGCGCAGATCCGCGTCATCTCCTCGAAGTCGGCCCGAGCCGCCTCCAGGTGCGTGATCACGATGGCCCGCGGCATGCCGACCGCCGCGCACTCCTCCCACACCATGCGCGTGGCGCCGGCCATCGTCTCGGGCCCGTCGGCCGCCGAGACGACGAAAAGGGCCGCGTCCGCAGCCCGCAGACCGGCCCTCAGCTCCCCGACGAAATCCGCGTAGCCGGGGGTGTCCAGGATATTGATCTTGAAGCCGTCCCACTCCAGCGGGACGAGCGAGAGCTGCACGGAGCGCTGCTGGCGGTGCTCGATCTCGTCGTAGTCGGAGACGCTGGTGCCGTCCTCGACGCGCCCGGCCCGGTTCACCGCCCCCGCGGTCAGCGCGAGGGCCTCCACCAGGGTCGTCTTGCCCGATCCGCTGTGGCCGACCAGCACCACATTCCGTACGGACGCGGGATGGTCGGCCGTCGCTGCCCTGCCGGCGGCTCCGGGGTGTCCGTTGGTCTTGTCGCCCATGCCTTGCCTCCCGGTTTACTGCTCGGTGAGGTCCTGAAGGGCGCGGACACGCGAATCCGCGTGCGGAGGCGGCTTCGGCGACGCCCGCGGTGCCTCCGAGCTTTCCACTCGGGTCACTGTGCGTCCATACGTCGTACGGGATCGCACGCCCACGCGTGCGGCCCGTCGGCGGTTCGCACGTGTGCGTGGCTACGATGGGCCAGCCGGTGGCCAGAGGGGCCGCGCGGCCACCGACCCTCGGGAAGGCCATGCTGAACAAGTACGCGCGTGCATTCTTCACGCGTGTCCTCACACCGTTCGCCGCGTTTCTCATCCGCCGCGGAGTGAGCCCCGACGCTGTCACGCTCCTGGGCACCGCCGGAGTGGTGGCCGGTGCGCTGGTCTTCTATCCGCGCGGCGAGTTCTTCTGGGGAACCGTCGTCATCACGCTGTTCGTCTTCAGCGACCTCGTCGACGGCAACATGGCGCGCCAGCTGGGCCGCTCCAGCCGCTGGGGCGCCTTCCTGGACTCCACGCTCGACCGTGTCGCCGACAGCGCCATCTTCGGCGGACTCGCCCTCTGGTACGCGGGCGGAGGCAACGACAACGCGCTGTGCGCCGTCTCGATCTTCTGCCTCGCCAGCGGCCAGGTCGTGTCCTACACGAAGGCACGTGGCGAATCGATCGGCCTGCCGGTCGCCGTGAACGGGCTCGTGGAGCGCGCCGAACGCCTCGTCATCTCGCTCGTCGCCGCGGGCTTCGCCGGGCTGCACAAGTTCGGCGTGCCCGGCATCCAGTACCTGCTCCCGGTCGCCCTGTGGATCGTCGCCGTGGGCAGCCTCGTCACGCTGATCCAGCGCGTGGTCACGGTGCGCCGGGAGTCCGCCGAGGCCGACGCGGCGGCTGCCGCCCAGGAGGGGGCCACCTCGTGAGCGGGGCACAGGAGCGCGTCACGGACGCGCTGTACGGGCTCGGCTGGGCGGGCGTCAAGAAGCTTCCCGAGCCGGTGGCGCGCCGCCTCGGCCGGATCATCGCCGACGTCGCCTGGAAGAAGCGCGGCAAGGGCGTGCAGCGCCTGGAGGCCAACCTCGCGCGCGTGGTGCCCGACGCCACGCCGCAGCGGCTGCAACAGCTCTCCAAGGCGTGCATGCGCTCCTACCTGCGCTACTGGATGGAGTCCTTCCGGCTCCCCGCGTGGAGCAAGGAGCGCATCAAGGAAGGCTTCACGCCCACGGACCTGCACTACCTGACCGAGGGCCTCGACGCCGGCAAGGGCGTCGTCCTCGCGCTGCCCCACATGGGCAACTACGACCTGGCCGGCGCCTGGGTCACCACCAAGCTGGACACGCCGTTCACCACCGTCGCCGAGCGGCTCAAGCCGGAGACCCTGTACGACCGGTTCGTCGCCTACCGCGAGGGCCTCGGCATGGAGGTGCTGCCGCACACGGGCGGCGCCGCCTTCGGGACGCTCGCGCGGCGGCTGCGCGCGGGCGGCCTGGTCTGTCTGGTCGCCGACCGCGATCTGTCGTCCTCCGGGGTGGAGGTCAAGTTCTTCGGCGAGACGACACGGATGCCGGCGGGGCCCGCGATGCTCGCGCAGCAGACCGGTGCGTTGCTTCTTCCCGTGACCCTCTGGTACGACGGCTCACCCGTCATGCGCGGACGCGTCCATCCGCCCATCGACGTGCCGGAGACAGGTACGCGGGCCGAGAAGACGTCTGTCATGACGCAGGCGCTGGCCGATGCCTTCGCCACGGGGATCGCGGACCATCCGGAGGACTGGCACATGCTGCAGCGCTTGTGGCTCTCCGACCTGGAGACCTTTGAGGAGCGGCCGGCGTGAGGATCGGAATCGTCTGCCCCTACTCCTGGGACGTGCCGGGCGGCGTCCAGTTCCACATCCGCGATCTGGCGGAGCACCTCATCGCCCTCGGGCACGAGGTGTCCGTCCTCGCCCCCGCGGACGACGAGACCCCGCTGCCGCCGTACGTGGTGTCGGCGGGGCGCGCGGTTCCCGTGCCGTACAACGGCTCGGTGGCGCGCCTCAACTTCGGCTTCCTGAGCGCGGCGCGCGTACGCAGATGGCTGCACGACGGCACGTTCGACGTGATCCACATCCACGAACCGGCGTCGCCCTCGCTCGGCCTGCTCACCTGCTGGGCGGCCCAGGGCCCCATCGTCGCGACCTTCCACACGTCGAACCCCCGCTCGCGCGCCATGATCGCCGCGTACCCGATCCTCCAGCCCGCCCTGGAGAAGATCAGCGCACGCATCGCGGTGAGCGAGTACGCGCGCCGGACCCTGGTCGAGCACCTGGGCGGCGACGCGGTCGTCATCCCCAACGGCGTCGACGTCGACTTCTTCGCGCGGGCCGAACCCAAGGCCGAGTGGCAGGGGGACACCATCGGCTTCATCGGCCGCATCGACGAGCCCCGCAAGGGCCTGCCGGTGCTCATGAAGGCGCTGCCGAAGATCCTGGCGGAGCGCCCGGCGACCCGCCTTCTGGTGGCGGGGCGCGGCGACGAGGAGGAGGCCGTGGCCTCCCTGCCCAAGGAGATGCGCGACCGCGTCGAGTTCCTCGGCATGGTCAGCGACGAGGACAAGGCGCGCCTCCTGGCGAGCGTCGACGTCTACGTGGCGCCCAACACCGGCGGCGAGAGCTTCGGCATCATCCTGGTGGAGGCCATGTCCGCGGGGGCCCCGGTCCTCGCCTCCGACCTGGACGCCTTCGCCCAGGTACTCGACCAGGGCGCGGCCGGCGAACTGTTCACCAACGAGGACGCCGACACGCTCGCCGTCGCGGCCCTGCGCCTCCTGGGCGACCCGGAGCGCCGCGCCGAACTGCGCGCGCGTGGCAGCAGGCACGTCCGCCGCTTCGACTGGTCCACGGTCGGCGCGGACATCCTCTCGGTGTACGAGACGGTGACCCAGGGCGCGGCGGCGGTGGCGACGGACGAGCGGACGGGGCTGCGCGCCAGGTTCGGTCTGGCGCGGGACTGACCTCCGCGGCGGCCCCGGTAGCCTTGCCGCCCGTGACCGTCACCCTCATCTGGATCGCCGTAGCCCTCTTCGCGATCGGGCTCTACCTGAGCTGGACCGCCGGGCGGCTCGACCGTCTGCACGCCCGTATCGACGCGGCCCGCGCCGCCCTCGACGCCCAGCTCCTGCGCCGCGCCTCGGTGGCCCAGGAGCTGGCCACGTCCGGCGTCCTCGACCCGGCCGCGTCGATCGTCCTGTACGAGGCCGCGCACGCCGCACGCCAAGCCGAGGAGGAGCAGCGCGAGGTCGCGGAGAGCGAGCTCAGCCAGGCGCTCAGGGCCATCTTCAACGAGCCCGACCAGGTCGAGGTGGTCCGTGAGGCCCTCGGCGGCGAGGAGGCCGCGGAGGAGCTCGCCCAGGCGGTCCGCCGCGTCCCCATGGCCCGCCGCTTCCACAACGACGCCGTCCGCGCCGCCCGCGCGCTGCGCCGTCACCGCAAGGTCCGCTGGTTCCGGCTCGCCGGACACGCCCCGTTCCCGCTGGCCTTCGAGATGGACGACGAGCCGCCGGCCGCGCTCGCCGACCGCGCCACCACGTAGTCCGTACCACCGGATCACAGGCCAAAAGGAGCCACCGCCTGCTCATTGGCCCTTGTTGTGGCCTGCTCCCCAGAGGTTTCCTCGGTGCTGCAAGAGCCTTCTTCACCGAGTGAGGTCACCCGTGTCCATCTCCGAATCCGCCGAGAACACCGCCACCGGCACCGCCCGCGTCAAGCGCGGCATGGCCGAGCAGCTCAAGGGCGGCGTCATCATGGACGTCGTCACGCCCGAGCAGGCGAAGATCGCCGAGGACGCCGGCGCCGTCGCCGTCATGGCCCTGGAGCGCGTTCCGGCCGACATCCGCAAGGACGGCGGCGTGGCCCGGATGTCCGACCCGGACATGATCGAGGGCATCATCGACGCCGTCTCGATCCCGGTGATGGCCAAGTCCCGCATCGGCCACTTCGTCGAGGCCCAGGTGCTTCAGTCGCTCGGTGTCGACTACATCGACGAGTCCGAGGTGCTCACCCCGGCCGACGAGGTCAACCACAGCGACAAGTTCGCCTTCACGACCCCGTTCGTCTGTGGCGCCACCAACCTGGGCGAGGCCCTGCGCCGCATCGCCGAGGGCGCCGCCATGATCCGCTCCAAGGGCGAGGCCGGCACGGGCAACGTCGTCGAGGCGGTCCGCCACATGCGCCAGATCAAGAACGAGATCGCCCGCCTGCGCGGCTTCGACAACAACGAGCTGTACGCCGCCGCCAAGGACCTGCGCGCCCCCTACGAGCTGGTCAAGGAGGTCGCCGAGCTCGGCAAGCTGCCCGTCGTGCTCTTCTCCGCCGGTGGTGTCGCCACCCCCGCCGACGCCGCGCTGATGCGCCAGCTCGGCGCCGAGGGCGTCTTCGTCGGCTCCGGCATCTTCAAGTCCGGCGACCCGGCCAAGCGCGCCGCCGCGATCGTGAAGGCCACGACCTTCTTCGACGACCCGAAGATCGTTGCCGAGGCCTCCCGCAACCTCGGCGAGGCCATGGTCGGCATCAACTGCGACACGCTCCCCGAGGGCGAGCGCTACGCGAACCGAGGCTGGTAAGCACTCATGAGCACCCCCGTCATCGGCGTCCTGGCACTTCAGGGCGACGTACGGGAGCACCTCACCGCCCTGGCCGCGGCCGACGCCGTGGCCAGGCCGGTGCGGCGCCCCGAAGAACTGTCCGAGATCGACGGCCTCGTCATCCCCGGCGGCGAGTCGACCACCATCTCCAAGCTGGCCCATCTCTTCGGCGTGATGGAGCCGCTTCGCGCGCGCGTGCGCGCCGGACTGCCCGTCTACGGGACCTGCGCCGGCCTGATCATGCTCGCCGACAAGATCCTCGACCCGCGCTCGGGCCAGGAGACCATCGGCGGCATCGACATGATCGTGCGGCGCAACGCCTTCGGACGTCAGAACGAATCCTTCGAAGCGGCGGTCGACGTACGGGGCGTCGGGGGCGATCCTGTAGAGGGCGTCTTCATCCGGGCTCCCTGGGTGGAGTCCGTGGGCGCCGAGGTGGAGGTGCTCGCCGAGCACGAGGGGCACATCGTCGCGGTCCGGCAGGGCGATGCCCTGGCGACGTCCTTCCACCCCGAGCTCACCGGGGACCACCGGATCCACGCCCTGTTCGTGGAGATGGTGCGGGCGAAGGACGCTTCGGGTTCCTTGTAGGATCTCTGGCGTTCGTAAATTGGTTACGCGAAGGAGACAGGCAGATGTCCGGCCACTCTAAATGGGCTACGACGAAGCACAAGAAGGCCGTGATCGATGCCAAGCGCGGCAAGCTCTTCGCGAAGCTGATCAAGAACATCGAGGTCGCCGCGCGCATGGGCGGCACCGACATCGAGGGCAACCCGACGCTGTACGACGCCATCCAGAAGGCGAAGAAGCAGTCGGTGCCCAACAAGAACATCGACTCCGCGGTCAAGCGCGGCGGCGGCCTCGAGGCCGGCGGCGCCGACTACGAGACGATCATGTACGAGGGCTACGGGCCGAACGGTGTCGCGGTGCTCATCGAGTGCCTCACCGACAACCGCAACCGCGCCGCCTCCGACGTGCGCGTCGCCATGACCCGCAACGGCGGCTCGATGGCCGACCCGGGCTCGGTCTCGTACCTCTTCAACCGCAAGGGCGTCGTGGTCGTCCCCAAGGGCGAGCTGTCCGAGGACGACGTCCTGGGCGCCGTCCTCGACGCGGGCGCCGAGGAGGTCAACGACCTGGGCGAGTCCTTCGAGGTGCTCTCCGAGGCCACCGACCTGGTCGCGGTCCGCACCGCGCTCGTGGACGCCGGCATCGACTACGACTCGGCGGACGCCAACTTCGTCCCGACCATGCAGGTCGAGCTGGACGAGGAGGGCGCGCGCAAGATCTTCAAGCTGATCGACGCGCTGGAGGACAGCGACGACGTGCAGAACGTCTTCGCCAACTTCGACGTCTCCGACGAGGTCATGGAGAAGGTCGACGCCTGACGCGACATCAGCGGCGGGCCGACGGGACACACCCCGTCGGCCCGCCGCTTTGTCAGTGCCACCCGATAGCCTGCACGAACAGGTAGTCGAAGCAGGGGGCGAGGCGTGCGCGTACTGGGCGTGGACCCGGGGCTGACCCGGTGCGGTGTCGGCGTTGTCGAGGGGGTCGCGGGGCGGCCCCTGACGATGCGCGGCGTCGGGGTCGTACGGACGCCCGCGGACGCCGAGTTGGGCCACCGCCTCGTCGCCATCGAGCAGGGCATCGAGCAGTGGCTGGACGAACACCGCCCCGAAGTCCTCGCCGTGGAGCGGGTGTTCAGCCAGCACAACGTGAGTACGGTGATGGGCACCGCCCAGGCCAGCGCCGTCGCCATGCTGTGCGCCTCGCGCCGCGGCATCCCCGTGGCGCTGCACACGCCCAGCGAGGTCAAGGCCGCCGTCACCGGCTCGGGCCGCGCCGACAAGGCGCAGGTCGGCGCCATGGTGACGCGCCTGCTGCGGCTCGACGCGCCACCGAAACCGGCCGACGCGGCCGACGCCCTCGCCCTCGCCATCTGCCACATCTGGCGCGCCCCCGCGCAGAACAGACTGCAACAGGCCGTGGCCCAGCACGCGGCCAAGGCAGCACAGCCCGCACACGCATCGAAAGGCCGTACCGCATGATCGCCTTCGTCAGCGGCCCCGTCGCCGCCCTCGCCCCCGACGCCGCGGTGGTCGAGGTGGGCGGTGTCGGCATGGCCCTCCAGTGCACGCCGAACACGCTGTCCACGCTCCGCATCGGCCAGCAGGCCAAGCTCGCCACCTCCCTCGTCGTACGCGAGGACTCGCTCACGCTGTACGGCTTCGCGGACGACGACGAGAAGCAGACCTTCGAGCTGCTCCAGACCGCGAGCGGCGTCGGCCCGCGCCTGGCCCAGGCGATGCTCGCCGTGCACAGCCCCGACGCACTGCGCAGAGCCGTCTCCACCGGCGACGAGAAGTCGCTCACCGCCGTCCCCGGCATCGGCAAGAAGGGCGCCCAGAAGCTGCTCCTGGAGCTGAAGGACCGCCTCGGCGAGCCCGTCGGCACGGGCGGCCCCGCCATCGGCACGTCGGTCACCAGCGGCTGGCGCGAGCAGCTGCACGCCGCCCTGATCGGCCTCGGCTACGCCACCCGCGAGGCCGACGAGGCGGTGTCCGCGGTCGCCCCGCAGGCCGAGGCCATGGAAGGCACCCCGCAGGTGGGCCAGCTCCTCAAGGCGGCTCTGCAGACACTCAACCGCACCCGCTAGCCGACCGGCCCCACCACCCGCCCCCACCCGTAACGCGAGGCACCACACATGAACTGGGACGAGACCGCCGACGACGCCGCGACGCCGCAGGCCGACCGGCTCGTCGGGCCCGCCGCGGAGCGGCTGGTGGACTCCGTCGCCGACACGGAGGACCAGGCCGTAGAGGCGGCCCTGCGCCCCAAGGACCTGGGCGAGTTCATCGGCCAGGAGAAGGTCAGGGAGCAGCTCGACCTCGTCCTGCGCGCCGCCCGCGCGCGCGGAGCCACCGCGGACCACGTGCTGCTCTCCGGCGCCCCCGGCCTCGGCAAGACCACCCTCTCCATGATCATCGCGGCCGAGATGGGCGCCCCGATCCGGATCACCTCGGGGCCCGCGATCCAGCACGCCGGCGACCTCGCCGCGATCCTCTCGTCCCTCCAGGAGGGCGAGGTCCTCTTCCTCGACGAGATCCACCGGATGTCGCGGCCCGCCGAGGAGATGCTCTACATGGCGATGGAGGACTTCCGCGTCGACGTCATCGTCGGCAAGGGTCCCGGCGCCACCGCCATCCCGCTGGAGCTGCCGCCCTTCACCCTCGTCGGCGCCACCACGCGCGCGGGGCTGCTCCCGCCGCCGCTGCGCGACCGCTTCGGCTTCACCGCGCACATGGAGTTCTACGGGCCGAGCGAGCTGGAGCGCGTGATCCACCGCTCGGCGACGCTGCTCGACGTCGAGATCGACACGGCGGGCGCCGCCGAGATCGCCGGCCGCTCCCGCGGCACCCCCCGTATCGCCAACCGGCTGCTGCGCCGCGTCCGCGACTACGCGCAGGTCAAGGCCGACGGACGGATCGACAGGGACATCGCGTCCGCGGCGCTCGGCGTCTACGAGGTGGACGGCCGTGGCCTCGACCGCCTGGACCGCGCCGTGCTCGAAGCGCTGCTCAAGCTGTTCGCCGGCGGACCGGTAGGACTTTCGACGCTCGCTGTCGCCGTGGGGGAGGAGCGTGAGACGGTGGAAGAGGTCGCCGAGCCCTTCCTCGTACGAGAGGGGCTCCTGGCGCGCACCCCCCGGGGCCGCGTCGCGACTCCCGCCGCGTGGGCCCATCTGGGACTCGCCGCACCCCAAGGGAGACCTGGGGCGGGCGGCCAGCAGGACCTCTTCGGGGCGTGACGGCATTGGTACTCGCCGGGGCTGGAACCCCGGTGCCATGCTGAGCGTTGTTCCCACCGTGCGGACTCGCTTAGACTCCGCCGACGTCGCCTTTACGGCGGCGCAATACCCCATCATCGACACGGCCGCATCCCGACGCGGCCGAATGAAGGAAGTTCCTACCCGTGAGTCTCGTGACCCTCCTCCCGTTCATCGTGCTCATCGGGGCCATGTTCCTGATGACCCGGTCTGCCAAGAAGAAGCAGCAGCAGGCCGCACAGATGCGCAATGAGATGCAGCCCGGATCCGGCGTCCGCACGATCGGGGGCATGTACGCCACGGTCAAGGAGGTTCACGACGACGCCGTGCTCCTCGACGCCGGCCCCGGCGTCCACCTCATGTTCGCGAAGAACGCCATCGGCGCCGTGCTCTCCGATGACGAGTACAACCGCATCGTCCACGGCGAGGAAGTCGTCGCCGATGACGAGCTGACCAACGACGCCGTTGTGCCGGACGACGCCTCCTCCCTCACCGGGACCGACGAGACCGCCGCCGACGACTCGCGCATCGACCTCGGCAAGAAGGACGAGCCCGCCGAGGCCGAGAAGGCCGAGAAGGCCGACGACGCCGAGGTGAAGAAGACCGACGGCGAGTCCGACGCGAAGTAGTACGACCGGAACCGTGGGGCGTCCGCTCGATGTGCCCCGCGGTTCCCGTTCGTGCGTGATGCGCGCGGACTCTCGACCATTTCATGGCCGTCCTGGCACCCAACCCCGATGCCGGACGGATGGAGAGGGAGTACGAGAAGGTGGCCACACCTAGCAAGAGCCGAGGGGCAGGTGCCCAGTCGAAGCCGGGCCGCGCCCTGGCCCTGATCGTGATCATCATGATCGCGCTCGTCGGGGGGATGTTCGCCTCCGGCACGTTCACCCCGCGCCTTGGAATCGACCTCGCGGGCGGCACCAGCATCACGCTGGAGGCCAAGAACGAGCCGGGCAAGCCCAACGCGATCAACAAGACCAACATGGACACGGCGGCGGACATCATCAACCGCCGCGTCAACGGCATGGGTGTCTCCGAGGCCGAGGTCCAGACGCAGGGCAAGAGCAACATCATCGTCAACATCCCGCGAGGGACGAACGAGAAGCAGGCGCGCGAGCAGGTCGGCACGACCGCTCAGCTGTACTTCCGTCCGGTTCTCACGGTGGCCTCCGGCGCGCCGACCGGCGACAAGTCGGCCAGCCCGTCCCCGAGCGCCTCGTCCAGCGGGAAGGCGACCGACAAGGCCACCGGCTCGGACAAGGCGACCGACGGCTCCGCCTCCGCCACGCCGTCCGCCGGCGCCACGACGCAGGGCCGCGCCGTCACCGACAGCCTGAAGGCCGACGCGACGCCGAGCGCCTCCGCGAAGAGCGGCGACGACGCGAAGGCCAGCCCGAGCGCCAGTGCCGACGCGGCGACCAGCGCGCTGGAGAAGAAGTTCACGCAGCTCGACTGCACGGACCGGGTGGCGCGCACCAAGGTCAACGAGGGCGCGAAGTCGACCGACACGATCGTCGCCTGCGGCCAGAACTCGGCGGGCCAGTGGGAGAAGTACATCCTGGGTCCGTCCGAGGTCGAGGGCAAGGACGTCGACAAGGCTCAGGCCGTCATCGACGAGCGCACCGGCCAGTGGGTCGTGAACATGGAGTTCAACAACGCCGGCGCCAAGAAGTTCGCGAAGACCACCAGCAAGCTGAAGTCCCAGCAGTCGCCGATGAACCAGTTCGGCATCGTGCTCGACGGCGAGGTCTCCTCGGCCCCCAGCGTGAGCACCACGCTCAGCTCCAACGCCCAGATCTCCGGCAGTTTCACCCAGGAGTCCGCCCAGGACCTCGCCAACGTGCTGTCCTACGGCGCCCTGCCGCTGACCTTCCACGAGCAGAGCGTCACCTCGGTGACCGCCGCGCTCGGCGGTGAGCAGCTGCACGCCGGTCTGATCGCCGGCGCCATCGGCCTCGCCCTGGTCGTCATCTACCTGGTGGTCTACTACCGCGGCCTGTCGCTCATCGCGCTCGCCTCGCTGCTGGCCTCCGGCATCCTCACGTACACCCTGATGACCCTGCTCGGCCCGGCCATCGGCTTCGCGCTGAACCTGCCGGCCGTCTGTGGTGCCATCGTGGCCATCGGTATCACCGCGGACTCGTTCATCGTGTACTTCGAACGGATCCGGGACGAAGTCAGAGAGGGGCGCTCGGTGCGCCCCGCGGTGGAGCGCGCCTGGCCCCGGGCCCGGCGCACCATCCTGGTCTCCGACTTCGTGTCCTTCCTCGCGGCCGCGGTGCTGTACATCGTGACCGTCGGCAAGGTGCAGGGCTTCGCGTTCACGCTGGGCCTGACCACCCTGCTCGACATCGTCGTGGTCTTCCTCTTCACCAAGCCGCTGATGACGGTCCTGGCCCGCACGAAGTTCTTCACGAGCGGCCACAAGTGGTCCGGCCTCGACCCCAAGCGCCTCGGCGTACAGCCCCCGTTGCGTCGCACCCGCCGCGCCGCCCGCCCTGTCGACCCGAAGGAGGCGTGAGATGTCGAAGCTGGGCAATCTCGGCGCCAAGCTGTATCGCGGTGAGGTCGGTTACGACTTCATCGGCAAGCGCATGATCTGGTACGGCGTCTCGATCCTCATCACCATCACGGCCATCGTCGGCCTCGGGGTGCGCGGCCTGAACATGGGCATCGAGTTCGAGGGCGGCGCGATCTTCACGACGCCCAAGACCAGCGTCTCGGCCCAGAAGGCGGAGGAGTACGCGGCCGAGGCCTCCGGACACCCCGCGATCGTGCAGGAGCTCGGCTCGGGCGGCCTGCGCATCCAGGTCGCGGGCGTCGACACCGCCAAGTCGGACCAGATCAAGGCCGAGCTGTCCCAGGACATGGACATCAAGGCCGACGACATCAACGCCGACCTGGTGGGCCCCAGTTGGGGCGCCTCGATCGCCAACAAGGCATGGCAGGGCCTGGCCGTCTTCATGGTCCTGGTCGTGATCTATCTGGCGATCGCCTTCGAGTGGCGGATGGCGCTCGCGGCCCTCATCGCGCTCATCCACGACATCACGATCACCGTCGGGATCTACGCCCTCGTGGGCTTCGAGGTCACGCAGGGCACCGTGATCGGTCTGCTGACCATCCTCGGTTATTCGCTGTACGACACGGTCGTCGTCTTCGACTCGCTCAAGGAACAGACGAAGGGCCTGGAGAAGCAGACCCGCTTCACCTACAGCGAGGTCGCCAACCGGTCGATCAACAGCACCCTGGTCCGCTCGATCAACACCACGGTCGTGGCGCTCCTGCCGGTCGGCGGTCTGCTGTTCATCGGCGGCGGCTTCCTCGGCGCGGGCATGCTGAACGACATCTCGCTGTCGCTCTTCGTGGGTCTCGCCGCCGGTGCGTACTCGTCGATCTTCATCGCCACTCCGCTGGTCGCCGACCTCAAGGAGCGCGACCCGAAGATGAAGGCGCTCAAGAAGCGGGTGCTCGCCAAGCGCGCCTCCGCCGCGGCGAAGGCCGAGACGGCCGTCGTGGGCCACCAGGCCGACGGCATCCGGGAGGACGAGGACGACGAGCCGCGGGACGCCGCCCCCGCGGGCGCCGGCCCCGCCACCTCGGGTCCGCGCAACCAGCCGGCCCGCAACCGCGGTCGTGGCCGCCCCTCGGGCAAGCGCCGCTGACCCGGACCGAACCGGTCGCCACAAGGGCGCCAGGAGCCGTCGAGGCCCTGGCGCCCTTGTCGTTCGCCGTCAGGGGCGACTGCTAAGGTTGGCGGTCGCGCAAAGCCGCAGAAAATCCCCACAGACACTCGCTGAGGTGCAGAAATGACCGACATCCAGGAGCTGCTCCTCAGCCGCATCCGCGACGTGCAGGACTACCCGGAGCCGGGCGTCGTCTTCAAGGACATCACCCCGCTGCTCGCCGACCCCGCCGCCTTCACCGCTCTCACCGAGGCCCTGGCGGAGTTCTGCATCCGGCACGACGCCACCAAGGTGGTCGGCCTGGAGGCGCGCGGCTTCATTCTCGGCGCCCCCGTCGCGGTCCGTGCCGGTCTCGGCTTCATCCCCGTCCGCAAGGCGGGCAAGCTGCCCGGGGCGACGCTCTCGCAGGCGTACGACCTGGAGTACGGCTCCGCGGAGATCGAGGTGCACGCCGAGGACCTGGTCGAGGGCGACCGCGTCGTGATCATCGACGACGTTCTCGCCACGGGGGGCACGGCGGAGGCCGCCATGCAGCTGGTGAACCGCAGTGGTGCCCAGGTGGCCGGTGCCGCGATGCTCATGGAGCTGGGATTCCTGGGCGGCCGCGCCCGGCTGGAGACCGCGTTTCCCGAGCTTTCCCTCGAGGCCCTGATCCTCGTCTGAGGGGAATGACGACACGCGTCATGACGGGTGCTCCGATATGCCGGAGTACCCGTCCCTTTGTGACACGCTCCGTTGTGACCCGCCCCTTCAAGGGGGCGCGAAAAACGGAGGAAATGCGTGTCGATTTCGCGCAGAACCAGTGTTGCGATCCTGGCCCTGGTGTCGGCGGTGGCCACCTCGATGGCCGCCGCTTCGTCGGTGAGTGCCTCTTCGTCGGTGAGTGCCTCTTCGTCGGTGAGCGCCTCTTCGGAGTTCCGCGACAGCAGCCGGTCCTCGATCGCCTGCTCGAACAGCTGGAAGAACGCGGTCGGGGTGCCCGGTCGCTGGTCCAAGGTCGAGGACTCCTCGTGCGGAATCTTCGGAAATCCCCGGTACAAGGCGAACTACCAGTGGACCGCCGAGCGCGGAAAGCCGTGCATCAAGGTGAAGGGCTTCAAGAACGGCCGCGAGAAGTGGTACGACGCGGGCTGCGGAAAGTCCGGGTTCCTCAAGAACGTGCCGTGGGGAAATGTGGCGGCCAACAAGGCGATCAAGGTGAAGGGCGCCGCGCTCTTCAAGTGGCGCTGACGCCCTGAGCGCAGCCCTGTGACCAGCTGAGCAGGCCGTTCGCGGCGGACGAGGCGGGCCCGGAGGAATCCGGCGCCCGCCTCCGGTGTTTCATGAATACGGAACCGTCACACCGGCCCAGGGCGAGCCGAGGACGCCGGATCGATACCATGGGCTCTCCGGGACCTGAACGGGGGACCCGTCGCGCACGAGGAGCGCCGTTGCCAGACGAGGCCAAGCCACTCACCGCCGCCGCGCAGGACCAGCAGGCCGATCGGTCCGCGGCGCCGTCCGCCGCGCCCTCGCAGGACGCGAAGACCGCCAAGCCCGCCCCGCCGAGCGCGACGGCGGCAGGGCAGGCACGTCCCAAGCCCCCCGCCGATGCCCGGCGCGCCACGCCTCCGCCCGCGATCCGCGCGGCCGCCAACCAGCCCGCCGCGCGCTCCGGCTCCTCCAACCGCGTCCGCGCCCGCCTGGCCCGCCTCGGCGTGCAGCGCTCGAACCCGTACAACCCGGTCCTGGAGCCGCTGCTGCGGATAGTGCGCAGCAACGACCCGAAGATCGAGACGTCCACGCTGCGCCAGGTCGAGCGCGCCTACCAGGTCGCCGAGCGCTGGCACCGCGGTCAGAAGCGCAAGAGCGGCGACCCGTACATCACGCACCCGCTCGCGGTGACGACGATCCTCGCTGAGCTGGGCATGGACCCGGCGACGCTGATGGCCGGGCTGCTGCACGACACCGTCGAGGACACCGAGTACGGCCTGGACACCCTCAAGCGCGACTTCGGCGACCAGGTCGCCCTGCTCGTCGACGGTGTCACCAAGCTGGACAAGGTCAAGTTCGGCGAGGCCGCGCAGGCCGAGACCGTGCGCAAGATGGTCGTTGCCATGGCCAAGGACCCGCGCGTCCTGGTCATCAAGCTCGCCGACCGCCTGCACAACATGCGCACCATGCGCTACCTCAAGCGCGAGAAGCAGGAGAAGAAGGCCCGCGAGACGCTGGAGATCTACGCTCCGCTGGCGCACCGCCTGGGCATGAACACCATCAAGTGGGAGCTGGAGGACCTCGCCTTCGCGATCCTCTACCCCAAGATGTACGACGAGATCGTGCGGCTCGTGGCCGAGCGCGCGCCCAAGCGCGACGAGTACCTGGCCATAGTGACCGACGAGGTGCAGTCCGACCTGCGCTCGGCCCGCATCAAGGCCACCGTCACCGGACGCCCGAAGCACTACTACAGCGTCTACCAGAAGATGATCGTCCGCGGCCGGGACTTCGCGGAGATCTACGACCTGGTGGGCATCCGCGTCCTCGTCGACACGGTCCGCGACTGCTACGCGGCACTGGGCACCGTCCACGCCCGCTGGAACCCGGTTCCGGGGCGGTTCAAGGACTACATCGCGATGCCCAAGTTCAACATGTACCAGTCGCTGCACACCACGGTGATCGGCCCCAACGGCAAGCCCGTCGAGCTCCAGATCCGTACGTTCGACATGCACCGCCGCGCCGAGTACGGCATCGCCGCGCACTGGAAGTACAAGCAGGAGGCCGTCGCCGGCGCCTCCAAGGTGCGCACCGACGCGCCGAAGTCGTCCGGCAAGGGCAAGGACGACCACCTCAACGACATGGCGTGGCTGCGCCAGCTCCTCGACTGGCAGAAGGAGACGGAGGACCCCGGGGAGTTCCTGGAGTCGCTCCGCTTCGACCTCTCCCGCAACGAGGTCTTCGTCTTCACGCCGAAGGGCGACGTCATAGCGCTCCCGGCCGGGGCGACGCCGGTGGACTTCAGTTACGCGGTCCACACGGAGGTCGGCCACCGGACCATAGGAGCACGCGTCAACGGACGCCTGGTCCCGCTCGAATCGACCCTCGACAACGGCGACCTGGTGGAGGTCTTCACCTCCAAGGCGCAAGGAGCGGGCCCGTCCCGCGACTGGCTCGGCTTCGTCAAGTCGCCGCGGGCGCGCAACAAGATCCGGGCGTGGTTCTCCAAGGAGCGCCGCGAGGAGGCGATCGAGCAGGGCAAGGACGCCATCGCGCGCGCCATGCGCAAGCAGAACCTGCCGATCCAGCGCATCCTGACCGGCGACTCCCTGGTGACGCTCGCCCACGAGATGCGCTACCCCGACATCTCGTCGCTGTACGCCGCGATCGGCGAAGGCCATGTCACGGCGCAGTCCGTCGTGCAGAAGCTCGTGCAGGCGCTCGGTGGCGAGGAGGCGGCCAACGAGGACATCGCCGAGAGCGCACCGCCCTCGCGCGGCCGCTCCAAGCGCCGTTCGAACGCGGACCCGGGTGTCGTGGTCAAGGGCGTCGACGACGTCTGGGTGAAGCTGGCGCGCTGCTGCACGCCGGTGCCGGGGGACCCGATCATCGGGTTCGTCACGCGCGGCAGCGGCGTATCGGTTCACCGCAGCGACTGCGTCAACGTGGACTCGCTCTCGCGTGAGCCGGAGCGGATCCTTGAGGTCGAGTGGGCGCCCACGCAGTCGTCCGTCTTCCTGGTGGCGATCCAGGTCGAGGCCCTGGACCGCTCGCGGCTCCTGTCGGACGTCACGCGCGTCCTGTCGGACCAGCACGTCAACATCCTGTCGGCGGCGGTCCAGACCTCCCGCGACCGGGTCGCCACGTCCCGCTTCACCTTCGAAATGGGCGACCCCAAGCACCTCGGCCACGTCCTGAAGGCCGTACGCGGCGTGGAGGGCGTGTACGACGTGTACAGGGTGACGTCGGCGCGGCGGCCATGACGCTCGCCGGTTCGGGCCTTTCAAGCCTCTGCGGCGATTGAGCAGCGGGGTCCGGGGCGGAGCCCCGTGGCATGGGAACGGCCCCCGAGCACAGTGCTCGGGGGCCGTTCCCACGTTCCAGCCGGAGGCTCAGCCGCCGAACTCGTGCAACCCCTTCAACGCCTGGTCAAGAAGCGCCTGACGCCCGTCGAGCTCCTTCTGGAGCTTGTCCGCCTTCGCGTTGTTGCCCTGCGCCCGCGCCTGCTCGACCTGCCCCGCGAGCTTGTCGACCGCCGCCTGCAACTGGCCGGTGAGGCCCTCCGCACGGGCCCGCGCCTCCGGGTTCGTCCGGCGCCACTCGGCTTCCTCGGACTCCTGGATGGCCCGCTCCACGGCGTGCATCCGGCCCTCGACCTTCGGCCGCGCGTCCCGCGGGACGTGACCGATGGCCTCCCAGCGCTCGTTGATCGAGCGGAACGCGGCCCGCGCCGACTTGAGGTCCTGGATCGGCAGGAGCTGCTCCGCCTCGTCGGCCAGCGCCTCCTTGAGCTTGAGGTTCTCGCCCTGCTCCGCGTCACGCTCGGCGAACACCGCGCTGCGCGCCGCGAAGAAGACGTCCTGGGCGCCCCGGAAGCGGTTCCACAGGTCGTCCTCGTGCTCGCGCTGGGCGCGGCCCGCGGCCTTCCAGTCCGTCATCAGGTCGCGGTACCGGGCCGCCGTGGCGCCCCAGTCCGTCGAGTTCGACAGCGACTCGGCCTCGGCGACCAGCTTCTCCTTGGTCTTGCGGGCCTCCTCGCGCTGCGCGTCGAGCGACGCGAAGTGGGCCTTACGACGCTTGGAGAACGCCGACCGGGCGTGCGAGAAGCGGTGCCACAGCTCGTCGTCGGACTTGCGGTCGAGACGCGGCAGGCCCTTCCACGTGTCCACCAGCGCGCGCAGCCGCTCGCCGGCCGCCCGCCACTGCTCGGACTGGGCCAGCTCCTCCGCCTCGACGACCAGCGCCTCCTTGGCGTGCCGCGCCTCGTCGGACTGCTTGGCCTTCTGGGCCTTGCGCTCCTCGCGCCGGGCCTCGACGCTCGCCACGAGCTTGTCGAGCCGCTTGCCGAGCGCGTCCAGGTCACCGATCGCGTGCGCGTCCGTGACCTGCTCCCGCAGGTGCTCGATCGCCGTCATGGCGTCCTTGGCCGACAGATCGGTCGTCTGCACCCGGCGTTCGAGGAGCCCGATCTCGACGACCAGGCCGTCGTACTTGCGCTTGAAGTAGGCCAGTGCCTCGTCGGGCGAGCCCGCCTTCCACGAACCGACTTCGCGCTCGCTGCCGTCGGCCGAACGCACGTACACGGTCCCCGTCTCGTCGACGCGGCCCCACGGGTCGCTGCTCACAGCGCCTCCTCCACATGATGCCTGCGCGGGGCGTCCCGCCCCCGGCATCGTCCACAGTTTCCCGGCGGGCCCGGCCCGCCCTCCACAACGCGGCTCGAATCCGCGCTGTACGAAGCCAATCTAGGCGACCGGCCGCCCCACTGTCCGCACTCAGCGCGGCTCAATTCCTCGCCCACGCGCGCGTGGGGCGGGCCGGTGGCCTCACTTCTTGTCGACGGTGGCCTTCTCGATCTTGACGGCCTTCTTCGGAGCGCCGTCCTCCGCGCCACCGGCGACGCCCTTCGCGGCGACGTCCTTGACGACCTTCAGGCCCTCCGCGTCCATCGTGCCGACCGGCGTGTACGTCGGCGTCAGCTTGCTGTCCTTGTAGACGAGGAAGAACTGGCTGCCGCCGGAGTCCGGCTGCCCCGTGTTGGCCATCGCCACCGTGCCCGCCTTGTACGTCACCGAGCCGTCCTTGGCCGGCTTGCCGAGCCCGTCCAGGTTCTCGTCGGGGATCGTGTAGCCGGGGCCGCCCGCGCCGGTGCCCTCGGGGTCGCCGCACTGCAGGACGTAGATGCCCTTGGTGGTGAGGCGGTGGCACTTCGTCCCGTCGAAGAAGCCCTTGTCGGCGAGGTGCTTGAACGAGTTCACCGTGTGCGGGGTCTTCGCCGCGTCCATGGCGATGGTGATGTCGCCGACGCCGGTCTTGAGGGCCATGTCGTACGTGGCCTTCTTGTCGATCGTCATCTTGGGCTCCTTCGACGTGCTCGCCGAAGGGGAGGGGCTGGCCTCCGAGCCCGCGGTGTCCTTCTTGCCGTCACCGCTGAAGGCCCCGGCGGCGTAGGCGCCGCCCGTGCCGAGGACGGCCACCGCGAGCACGGAGGCGATCACGGTGTTGCGGGTGCGCGCCTTGCGTCGCGCGGCCTCGCGCCGCTGCTGCTGGCGCAGGAACTTCTCCCGGGCGAGCTGACGCTGCCGCTGATCCTTGCTGACCACCGGGTCTTCTCCTCAGTACGTCTCGTGACCTTCTTGGGGCCCCTGATAGTGCCCCGTACCGTATATGGGTTCGCTGTGGAATCGACCGCGCCGGTAGGCTTCCATCGGCCGCATTCCGTTTCGACGACATACGAAGGACGAACGTGCTGATTGCCGGGTTCCCCGCCGGGGCCTGGGGCACCAACTGTTATCTGGTTGCCCCCGCCGCGGGTGAGGAGTGCGTCATCATCGACCCCGGCCACCAGGCCGCCGAGGGAGTCGAGGAAGCGCTCAGGAAGCACCGCCTCAAGCCGGTGGCGGTCGTCCTCACGCACGGGCACATCGACCATGTCGCCTCGGTCGTCCCGGTCTGCGGGGCGCACGACGTCCCGGCCTGGATCCACCCCGACGACCGCTACATGATGAGCGATCCGGAGAAGGGGATCGGCCGCTCCATCGGCATGCCGCTGATGGGCGAGCTGACCGTGGGGGAGCCGGACGACGTGCGGGAGCTGTCCGACGGCACGCAGCTGAAGCTCGCCGGGCTCGACTTCACCGTCGCGCACGCGCCGGGCCATACCAAGGGGTCGGTGACCTTCCAGATGCCCGAGGCGGCGGACATCCCGTCCGTCTTCTTCTCGGGCGATCTGCTCTTCGCCGGCTCCATCGGACGCACCGACCTTCCCGGTGGCTCCATGGACGACATGCTCGAATCGCTGGCCCGCGTGTGCCTGCCGCTCGACGACTCGACCGTGGTGCTGTCCGGACACGGCTCCCAGACGACCATCGGCCAGGAGCGCGCCACCAACCCGTATCTGCGGCAGGTGGCCGCCGGCCAGGGACCCTCCACCGGGGCTCCCCGACGAGGAATGTGACGAGAAACCTCCCG
This sequence comes from Streptomyces sp. BYX5S, assembly GCF_054724165.1. NCBI lineage: Bacteria > Bacillati > Actinomycetota > Actinomycetes > Kitasatosporales > Streptomycetaceae > Streptomyces > Streptomyces sp. BYX5S. The sequence goes on from NZ_CM138829.1 coordinate 2,492,862, forward strand.
TGAGTACCTTCCAGGCCCCCAAGGGCACCTACGACCTGCTTCCGCCGGACTCCGCGACGTATCTCGCGGTCCGCGAGGCGATCTCCGCCCCGCTGCGGAACTCCGGCTACGGCTACATCGAGACCCCCGGCTTCGAGAACGTCGAGCTCTTCGCGCGCGGTGTCGGCGAGTCCACCGACATCGTCACCAAGGAGATGTACGCCTTCGAGACCAAGGGCGGCGACAAGCTGGCGCTGCGCCCCGAGGGCACCGCGTCCGTGCTGCGCGCCGCCCTGGAGGCCAACCTCCACAAGGCGGGCAACCTCCCGGTCAAGCTCTGGTACTCGGGCTCGTACTACCGCTACGAGCGCCCCCAGAAGGGCCGCTACCGGCACTTCTCCCAGGTGGGCGCCGAGGCGATCGGCGCCGAGGACCCGGCCCTCGACGCCGAGCTGATCATCCTGGCCGACCAGGCGTACCGCTCGCTGGGCCTGCGGAACTTCCGCATCCTGCTGAACTCGCTGGGCGACAAGGAGTGCCGCCCCGTCTACCGGGCCGCGCTCCAGGAGTTCCTGCGCGGGCTCGACCTCGACGAGGAGACGCTGCGTCGCGCGGACATCAACCCGCTGCGCGTCCTCGACGACAAGCGGCCCGACGTGCAGAAGCAGCTCACGAACGCGCCGCTCCTGCGCGACTACCTGTGCGACGCCTGCAAGGCGTACCACGAGCAGGTGCGCGAGCTGATCACCGCCGAGGGCGTCGCCTTCGAGGACGACGCGAAGCTGGTCCGCGGCCTGGACTACTACACGCGCACCACCTTCGAGTTCGTCCACGACGGCCTGGGCTCGCAGTCCGCGGTCGGTGGCGGCGGCCGCTACGACGGCCTGTCCGAGATGATCGGCGGCCCCTCGCTGCCCTCGGTCGGCTGGGCGCTCGGCGTGGACCGCACGGTCCTGGCGCTCCAGGCGGAGGGCGTCGCGCTCGAACTGCCCGCCACCACCAGCGTGTTCGCGGTGCCGCTCGGCGACGAGGCGCGGCGCGTGCTGTTCGCCAAGGTGACGGAGCTGCGCAAGGCCGGCGTCTCCGCGGACTTCTCCTTCGGCGGCAAGGGCCTCAAGGGCGCCATGAAGAACGCCAACCGGTCGGGCGCGCGGTTCACGCTCGTCGCCGGTGAGCGGGACCTCGCCGAGGGCGTCGTGCAGCTCAAGGACATGGAGTCCGGCGAGCAGGAAGCCGTCGCGGTCGACGAGATCGTGAACGTCCTCACCGCCAAGCTGAAGTAGTTCCGCCGACGTCGGACGAGGCCCCGGGGTTCCGCCCCGGGGCCTCGAACGTTTCGGGTCCCGCGGGCGTACACGCTTATGTCCATCGAACAGTGGACCAAGGGGCCCGTGCGGCACAATGAGCATGCCCGGAGATGACCACCTCTCGCGTACTCACTTACGGATCGGCGTGATGAGCAAGACGACCCCTGCAAGCGACACCGTCTCCCGCGACACCGGTGCCGAGCCCGCCCCGCGTTCCGTCGGGGGAAGCCGAGCCTTCGGGCTGCTGCTGGTGATCACCGGGGCCGCCGGTGTGCTCGCCGCGTGGATCATCACCCTCGACAAGTTCAAGCTGCTCGAGGACCCGAACTTCACGCCGGGCTGCTCCCTGAACCCGGTCATCTCCTGCGGCAACATCATGAAGAGCGACCAGGCGTCGGTCTTCGGCTTCCCGAACCCCATGCTGGGCCTCGTCGCGTACGGCATCGTGATCTGCGTCGGCATGAGCCTGCTGGCCCGCGCCTCGTTCCCGCGCTGGTACTGGCTGACCTTCAACGCCGGCTGCCTTTTCGGCGTGGGCTTCGTGACCTGGCTGCAGTTCCAGTCCCTGTACCGGATCAACGCGCTGTGCCTGTGGTGCTGCCTGGCCTGGGTCGCCACGATCCTGATGTTCTGGTACGTCACGTCGTTCAACGTCCGCAACGGCTTCCTGCCCGCGCCGCGGCCCGTCCGGACCTTCTTCGAGGACTTCACCTGGGCCGTGCCGGTGCTGCACATCGGCCTCATCATCGTGCTGATCTTCACGCGCTGGGGCTCCGCGCTCTGGGCCTGACGGGCGCCGCGGGCATTGTCAGTGGCGTGACTTAGGGTTTTGACCGTGGAACCCGACCTCTTCACCGCCGCAGCCGAAGACCGCCAGGAGAAGGACCCGACCGCGAGCCCCCTGGCCGTCCGGATGCGCCCGCGCACCCTCGACGAGGTCGTCGGCCAGCAGCACCTGCTGAAGCGGGGCTCGCCGCTGCGCCGACTCGTCGGAGAGGGCGGCTCGGGCCCCGCGGGCGCCTCCTCGGTGATCCTCTGGGGCCCGCCCGGCATCGGCAAGACGACGCTCGCGTACGTCGTCTCCAAGGCGACGAACAAGCGGTTCGTGGAGCTGTCCGCGATCACCTCCGGAGTCAAGGAGGTCCGCGCCGTCATCGAGGGCGCCCGCCGCGCCATGGGCGGACACGGCAAGGAGACCGTCCTCTTCCTCGACGAGATCCACCGCTTCAGCAAGGCCCAGCAGGACTCGCTGCTGCCCGCCGTCGAGAACCGCTGGGTGACACTGATCGCGGCAACCACGGAGAACCCGTACTTCTCGGTGATCTCCCCGCTGCTCTCCCGCTCCCTGCTCCTCACCCTCGAACCGCTCACCGACGACGACCTGCGCGGACTGCTCGCCCGCGCGCTCACCGAGGAGCGCGGCCTCGACAGCGCGCTCACGCTCGCCGAGGACGCCGAGGAGCACATCCTGCGGGTGGCCGGAGGCGACGCCCGGCGCGCGCTCACCGCCCTGGAGGCGGCCGCCGGAGCGGCCCTCGCCAAGGGCGAGGAGAGCGTCACCCTCGAAAGCGTCGAGGAGTCGGTCAACCGCGCGGCGGTGAAGTACGACAAGGACGGCGACCAGCACTACGACGTGGCGAGCGCCCTCATCAAGTCCATCCGCGGCTCGGACGTGGACGCGGCGCTGCACTACCTGGCGCGCATGATCGAGGCCGGCGAGGACCCCCGCTTCATCGCCCGCCGCCTGATGATCTCCGCCAGCGAGGACATCGGCCTGGCCGACCCGACCGCCCTGCCGACCGCCGTCGCCGCCGCCCAGGCCGTCGCCATGATCGGCTTCCCGGAGGCGGCCCTCACTCTGAGCCACGCGACGATCGCCCTCGCCCTCGCCCCGAAGTCCAACGCGGCGACGACGGCGATCGGCGCCGCCATGGAGGACGTCCGCAGGGGCCTCGCGGGCCCGGTGCCGACCCACCTGCGCGACGGCCACTACAAGGGCGCCGCCAAGCTCGGCCACGCGCAGGGGTACGTGTATCCGCACGACGTCCCCGGCGGCATCGCGGCCCAGCAGTACGCGCCGGACGCGATCGCGGGCCGCCGCTACTACCAGCCGACGCGCTACGGGGCGGAGGCCCGGTACGCCGACGTGGCGGAGCGGGTCCGCGAGCGGCTCCAGGGACCCGGGAGCGAGGGCTCCGACTGATCCGGTAGACTTCTGCGAAGTGCTGTGTCCCGTGTCCGGGATCCCGAAAGGGCGACCGACACCACCAGAGCGGGACATCAAGCCGGATCCCCCGAACCGTAGGGCTCGAACCGCAAGGCCTCGACGCCGCACGGCACAGGAGATCCAGGAGCGTCGCGCACCTTCGAAGGTGTCGCGGGCAGCCCACCACCAGCCCGGCCCGCAAGGGTCCAGGACGCGGTCGGTGGGCCACTCGCGTGCTGCACGTATGTGCCCAGACCTGGGAGCGGCTGCCCGGCTCACCTCGGTGAGCAGGGTTTCCCGGGCTGCGGATGCGACCTCCCCGAACCCTGGTGAAGCCGTATTCGAAATCGAAACATGAGGTGTTTGGTTCATGGCGAACCAGTCCCGCCCCAAGGTCAAGAAGTCGCGTGCCCTCGGCATCGCGCTGACCCCGAAGGCCGTCAAGTACTTCGAGGCCCGCCCCTACCCGCCGGGCGAGCACGGCCGCGGCCGCAAGCAGAACTCGGACTACAAGGTCCGTCTGCTCGAGAAGCAGCGTCTGCGCGCCCAGTACGACCTGAGCGAGAAGCAGATCGCCCGCGCCTACGACCGCGCCAAGAAGGTCGAGGGCAAGACGGGTGAGGCGCTCGTCATCGAGCTCGAGCGTCGTCTCGACGCCCTGGTCCTGCGTTCGGGCATCGCCCGCACGATCTACCAGGCCCGTCAGATGGTCGTGCACGGCCACATCGAGGTCAACGGCCAGAAGGTCGACAAGCCCTCGTTCCGTGTCCGTCCCGACGACGTCGTGATGGTGCGCGAGCGCAGCCGCAACAAGCCGCTGTTCCAGGTCGCGCGTGAGGGTGGCTTCGCCCCCGAGGGCGAGACCCCGCGTTACCTCCAGGTCAACCTGAAGGCCCTGGCCTTCCGCCTGGACCGTGACCCGAACCGCAAGGAGATCCCCGTGATCTGCGACGAGCAGCTCGTCGTCGAGTACTACGCCCGCTGACCGACCGGCGGACGTAGTCTCACCTGCGTTTCAGCCCGCCGTCTCGCCACCCTTCCAGGTGTGCGAGGCGGCGGGTTCTCGTTTGCCCAGGACCGGTTCCGCGGGGCGGGCCGGATGCGGCACCGCGCTCGCCGGGTGCTGCGGACGGACCCGGCTCCGGGCCCGCGCCACCGCCTCGTCGTGGCCCAACCGCTCGCCCGTGCGCGCGAGTTCCGCGAAACGGGCGGGGCCCAGCGACTCCCGGGCCCGCGCCTCGCACAGCTCGTGCGGAGCGTTGTAGTACACCGAACCGAACAGCGGCAGCCCCACCGCCGACCACATCCGCCCCGCCGCACCCTGGAGCACCGCGGCCTCGGCGGCGTCGCCCTCCTCAAGGGTGACCAGGGCGAGCATCTCCATCGCCAGGACCGTGCCGAGCAGGTCGTGGAACTCGTGCCCGATGGCCAGGCTCTCGTCGAGCATGTCGCGCGCCCGCGCGAAGTCGCCCTCCGCCCACCGCGCGTACGCCAGCACATAGAGCGCGTACGCGAGCGTCCAGCGCTCCCCGTGGTCCTCGCACACCTGCCGCACGTCCTCGCACAGCGTGACGGCCTCCGCCAGTTCGCCCTGGAAGGCGAGCGCCATCGACAGCTCGACCTGGCCCATCAGCACGTTGCTGTTCAGCTCGCCGATCTCCCGGTAGCTCGCCAGCGCCGAGCGCAGCAGCTGCGCGGCGCGCGGCAGGTCGTCCGTGACCAGGGCCAGACACCCCGTGCGATGCACCGCGTACGCGAGCGCCGTGGCGTCCCCGCTGCGGTCGGCCTCCTCGCGGCACTCCTGGAGCGCGGCGAGCGCGGGCACGGTGTCGCCCTGGAGGATCGCCACGTAGCCGAGCACCCACAGCGCCTTGAGGCGCGCGGCTCCGAACGCGAGTGCCTCCTCGTCGAGGCCCGCGTCGTCGAAGGCGATGTCGAGGCCGACGCTGCGGTCCAGCCAGTGCCGCCCCTCGGAGAGCCGCCCGCAGCCTGCCCAGTAGAACCACAGGGTGCCCGCCAGGTACTGGCCCAGATGCGTCTCGCCCGGCTCGGTCAGGCAGTACTCGAGGGCCGCCCGCAGATTCGGCAGCTCGCCCTCGACCCGGGCGGCCACCTCGCTCTGCCGCGGCGAGAACCAGTCGAGCTCGCACCAGGTCGCCAGGCCCATGTACCAGTCGCGGTGCCTGCGCCGCATCCGCCGGCCGTCGCCCAGGCCGTCCAGCCACTCCGCGCCGTACGCGCGGACCGTGTCGAGCATCCGGTAGCGGACCTCGCCGCGCTCCTCCTCGCGCACCACCACGGACTGCGCGAGGAGTTCGTCGAGGACGTCGAGCACCTCGTCGGCGGACAGGCCCTCGCCCCCGCACACGTACTCCGCCGCCTCCAGGTCGAACGAGCCGGAGAAGACCGACAGGCGCGCCCACAGCAACCGCTCCCGCGGCGTGCACAGTTCGTGGCTCCAGCCGATCGTCGTCCGCAGCGTCTGATGGCGCGGCAGCGCGTCCCGCCCGCCGCCCCGCAGCAGCCGGAACCGGTCGTCGAGCCGCTCCATCAGCTGCGGCGGCGACAGCACCCGCAACCGCCCCGCCGCGAGCTCCACGGCCAGCGGCAGGCAGTCCAGGCGGCGGCACAGCTCCAGGACGTCGACCAGCGCGCGCCCGTCCAGCTGGAACTCGGGCAGCAGCGCCCCCGCCCGGTCCGCGAACAGCTCCGCCGCGTCCGCGGGCGTCAGCGGCGCCAGCGGGAACAACTGCTCACCGTCCACGGCGAGCGGCCTGCGGCCCACCGCGACCACCCGCAGCCCCGGCGCGGCGCGCAGCAGATCCCGTACCAACGAGGCGCACGCGTCGACGAGGTGCTCGAAACCGTCGAGCACCAGGACGAGCCGGCGCTCGGCGAGATGGTCGACCAGGACCTGGCGCGGCGGGCGCGTGGTGTGGTCGGTGAGCCCGAGGGTCTCGGCCAGCGTGTACTCGACGAGCTCCGGCTGCCGCACCGTCGCGAGCTCCACCCGCCACACCCCGTCGGGACACGACGCCCGCGGCACTCCGGCGACGGCGCGGGCGGCGAAGCGGGACTTGCCGACACCACCGACGCCGGTGACCGTGACCAGACGCCCCGCCTCCAGAGCCGCGGCCAGCGCCGCGAGTTCGGCGGTGCGGCCGACGAACCGGTTCAGTTCGTGCGGAAGGTTGCCGGGTCGTGGGGGACCGGCGGGAACATCTGTGGGGCGCGAAGTGCGTCGCATGGGGTACAGAGCGTACTCAGGCGTGCGCGGTCCGTACAATCGCTCCCCGGAATCCCCTGCGCTGCGCAGAGGAATGCGGTACGGACCGCGGGGTCGGGCGCGATAGGCTCGGGGGACGACTTTTCGATGTTCGGCTAGGGAGCGGTGCCAAGTGTCCGGTGGAGAGGTTGCCGGGATTCTGGTGGCTGTCTTCTGGGCGATCCTGGTCTCCTTCCTCGCGGTCGCGCTCGTGAGGCTGGCCCAGACGCTCAGGGCGACCACCAAGCTGGTCGAGGACGTGACCGAACAGGCCGTTCCGCTGCTGGCCGACGCCTCCGCCGCGGTGCGCTCCGCGCAGACCCAGATCGACCGGGTCGACTCGATCGCCACGGACGTCCAGGAAGTCACCTCGAACGCGTCGGCGCTCTCCTCCACCGTGGCCTCCACCTTCGGTGGCCCGCTGGTCAAGGTGGCGGCGTTCGGCTACGGAGTGCGCCGGGCCATCGGCGGCCGGGGCAAGGACGCGCCCGCCAAGGAATCGCGCCGTACCGTGATCGTGGGGCGCCCGCTCCCCGAGGCGCGGCGAGCCAAGCGGGCCAACCGGAACAAGAGGGACTGACCGCATACATGTTCCGCCGTACGTTCTGGTTCACCGCGGGCGCAGCCGCCGGCGTATGGGCCACCACGAAGGTCAACCGCAAGCTCAAGCAGCTGACTCCCGAGTCGCTCGCCGCGCAGGCCGCCAACAAGGCGGTCGAAGCGGGCCACAAGCTCAAGGACTTCGCGCTCGACGTCCGCGACAACATGGTGGAGCGCGAGGCCGAACTCGGTGAGGCCCTGGGCATCAACGAGCAGCCGGACCCCGCCGAGCTGCCGCGGAGCCGCTTCGCGGTCATCCAGAACACCAAGCAACCCAAGTACCTCGAGAACACCAGGTACTCGATCAACAACCGGAATGAGGACCACTGATGGAGTCGGCTGAAATCCGTCGCCGCTGGCTGAGCTTCTTCGAGGAGCGTGGCCACAAGGTCGTGCCCTCGGCGTCGCTCATCGCGGACGACCCGACTCTGCTGCTCGTCCCCGCGGGCATGGTCCCGTTCAAGCCCTACTTCCTGGGTGAGGTCAAGCCGCCGGCGCCGCGCGCCACCTCCGTCCAGAAGTGCGTGCGCACGCCGGACATCGAAGAGGTCGGCAAGACGACCCGCCACGGCACGTTCTTCCAGATGTGCGGCAACTTCTCCTTCGGCGACTACTTCAAGGAAGGCGCCATCACGTACGCCTGGGAGCTGCTCACCAGCTCCGTGGCGGACGGTGGCTACGGTCTGGAGCCCGAGAAGCTCTGGATCACCGTCTACCTCGACGACGACGAGGCCGAGCGCATCTGGCACGAGGTCGTCGGCGTGCCGAAGGAGCGCATCCAGCGCCTGGGCAAGAAGGACAACTTCTGGTCCATGGGCGTCCCCGGCCCCTGCGGCCCGTGCTCCGAGATCAACTACGACCGCGGCCCCGAGTTCGGCGAAGAGGGCGGCCCGATCGTCAACGACGAGCGCTACGTGGAGATCTGGAACCTGGTCTTCATGCAGTACGAGCGCGGCGCCGGCACGTCGAAGGAGGACTTCGAGATCCTCGGTGACCTGCCGTCGCAGAACATCGACACGGGTCTCGGCCTCGAGCGCCTCGCGATGATCCTCCAGGGCGTACAGAACATGTACGAGACGGACACCCTGCGCGTCATCATCGACAAGGCCACCGAGCTGACCGGCGTCGCCTACGGCGCCCAGCACGAGTCGGACGTCTCGCTCCGTGTCGTCGCCGACCACATGCGGACGTCGACGATGCTCATCGGCGACGGCGTCACGCCGGGCAACGAGGGCCGCGGCTACGTGCTGCGCCGCATCATGCGCCGCGCCATCCGTAACATGCGCATCCTCGGCGCCACCGGTCCCGTCGTGCAGGAGCTGCTCGACGTCGTGATCAACACGATGGGGCAGCAGTACCCGGAGCTGATCACCGACCGCAAGCGCATCGAGCAGGTCGCGCTCGCCGAGGAGGCCGCGTTCCTCAAGGCCCTCAAGGGCGGCACGAACATCCTGGACACCGCCGTCACCGAGACGAAGGCCGCCGGCAAGTCGGTCCTCGCCGGCGACAAGGCGTTCCTGCTCCACGACACGTGGGGCTTCCCGATCGACCTCACCCTCGAGATGGCCGCCGAGCAGGGCCTGTCCGTGGACGAGGACGGCTTCCGGCGCCTGATGAAGGAGCAGCGGGAGCGCGCCAAGGCGGACGCCCAGGCCAAGAAGACGGGCCACGCCAACGTCGGCGCTTACCGCGAGATCGCGGACGCCGCGGGGGCCACCGACTTCATCGGCTACTCGTCGACGGACAGCGAGTCGACCGTCGTCGGCCTGCTCGTCAACGGCGTCTCCTCGCCGGCCGCCACCGAGGGCGACGAGGTCGAGGTCGTCCTCGACCGCACCCCGTTCTACGCCGAGGGCGGCGGCCAGATCGGCGACACCGGCCGCATCAAGCTGGACAACGGCGCGGTGATCGAGGTCCGCGACTGCCAGAAGCCGGTCCCCGGCGTCTACGTCCACAAGGGCGTCGTGCAGGTCGGCGAGGTGACCGTCGGCGCTCCGGCCCAGGCGGTCATCGACGTCACCCGCCGCCGCGCCATCGCCCGCGCCCACTCCGCCACGCACCTGACCCACCAGGCGCTGCGCGACGCGCTCGGCCCGACGGCCGCGCAGGCCGGTTCCGAGAACCAGCCGGGCCGCTTCCGCTTCGACTTCGGTTCCCCGTCCGCCGTTCCGACGGCCGTGATGACCGACGTCGAGCAGAAGATCAACGAGGTCCTGGCCCGCGAGCTCGACGTCCAGGCCGAGGTCATGGGCATCGAGGAGGCGAAGAAGCAGGGTGCCATCGCCGAGTTCGGCGAGAAGTACGGCGAGCGCGTCCGCGTCGTCACCATCGGCGACTTCTCCAAGGAGCTGTGCGGCGGCACGCACGTGCACAACACCGCCCAGCTCGGCCTGGTGAAGCTGCTCGGCGAGTCCTCCATCGGTTCCGGTGTGCGCCGTATCGAGGCCCTGGTCGGCGTCGACGCGTACAACTTCCTGGCCAAGGAGCACACGGTCGTCGCCCAGCTCCAGGAACTGGTCAAGGGCCGCTCCGAGGAGCTGCCGGAGAAGATCTCCGCGATGCTCGGCAAGCTCAAGGACGCCGAGAAGGAGATCGAGAAGTTCCGCGCGGAGAAGGTCCTCCAGGCCGCCGCCGGTCTCGCCGACTCCGCCAAGGACGTCCGCGGTGTCGCCGTCGTCACCGGTCAGGTCCCGGACGGCACCTCCGCCGACGACCTGCGCAAGCTGGTCCTCGACGTGCGCGGCCGCATCCAGGGCGGCCGCCCCGCGGTCGTCGCGCTCTTCACGACGGCCAATGGCAAGCCGCTCACGGTCATCGCCACCAACGACGCCGCCCGTGACCGCGGCCTCAAGGCCGGCGACCTGGTCCGTACGGCCGCGAAGACCCTCGGCGGCGGTGGCGGCGGCAAGCCGGACGTGGCGCAGGGCGGCGGCCAGAACCCGGCCGCGATCGGCGACGCCATCGACGCGGTCGAGCGTCTCGTCGGAGAGACGGCCCACTGATGCGCAGGGGCCGCCGGCTGGCGATCGACGTCGGCGACGCCCGGATCGGGGTCGCGTCCTGCGACCCCGACGGGATCCTCGCGACGCCGGTGGAGACCGTGCCGGGACGCGACGTCCCGGCCGCTCACCGGCGCCTCAAGCAGATCGTCGAGGAGTACGAGCCGATCGAGATCGTCGTCGGCCTCCCTCGCTCCCTCAAGGGGGGCGAGGGTCCGGCGGCCGCCAAGGTCCGCGGCTTCGCGCAGGAACTCGCCCGTGGCGTGGCACCCGTTCCGGTGAGACTTCTCGACGAGAGGATGACCACAGTGACGGCCAGTCAGGGACTGCGCGCCAGCGGTGTTAAGTCCAAAAAGGGCCGCTCTGTCATCGACCAGGCGGCCGCCGTCATCATCCTCCAGCAGGCTCTGGAGTCCGAACGGGCGTCAGGAACCGCTCCTGGCGAGGGCGTCGAAGTGGTTGTCTGATCGCGATACGGTAACGTTCCGCGCGACCGGCGGTGTTCGAATAGCCGCCGCACAGCATCAAGAGGCGGAACGGTTGCCCTTCCTGGTCGGGACTCCCTCATCGGGCCCCCGGACCGGACAGCGGCCCACACCGCCTCGCGGCTTGTAGGGGACCGATGACTGAGTATGGCCGGGGCCAAGGCTCCGAACCGTGGCATCCCGCGGACCCGCTGTACGGGGACCAGGGATGGGGTCAGCAGGCCGGACACGGCCAGGCGGCCTACGGCGGCCAGGGGCAGTACGACCCCCAGCAGGGCTACGGCGGTGACTGGGACACCGGTCAGCAGGGTTACGGCTACGGCCAGGACCCCGGTTACGGGCAGCAGGCGTACGGCGGCGGGCAGGGCCAGGGCCAGGGCGGCTGGGACAACACCGGCGCGCACGGGCAGCCGCAGCCCCCGTACGGAGTGGACCCCGCCGATCCGTACGGCACCGGCCAGCACGCCGCGTACCCCAACGAAGAGCCGGACTACTACAACAACCCCGGCGCCTACCCGCCGCCCGAGCCGCCGGGCCGGCGCCGTCCGCCGGAGCCCGACACCGGCTGGGACGCGGGCCCCGACCAGGGCGAGGAAGCGTTCTTCAACGGCGGCGGGGACGACGAGAACGACTACGACGAGGGCCGTGGCGGGCGCCGCGGCCGGGGCGGCAAGAAGCCGAAGAAGCGGCGCAGCGGCTGTGCCTGCCTCGTCCTCGTCGTGATCTTCGCGGCCGGTGTCGGCGGCGTCGGCTACTTCGGCTACCAGTTCTACCAGGATCGTTTCGGCGCGGCCCCGGACTACGCGGGCGACGGCAACGGCGAACAGGTCACCGTCGTCATCCCGAAGGGCTCCGGCGGCTACACCATCGGACAGAAGCTCAAGGACGCCGGTGTCGTCCAGAGCGTCGACGCGTTCGTCGCCGCCCAGTCGGCCGACCCGAAGGGCAAGTCGATCCAGGACGGCGCGTACGTCATGGAGAAACAGATGTCCGCCGCGAGCGCGGTCGACATGCTGCTCAGCCCGACGGCCCGCGCCAACCTGACGATCCCCGAAGGCGCCCGCAACGCGGCCGTCTACGAGCTGATCGACAAGAAGCTCAAGGTCGACAAGGGCACCACGGCCAAGGTCGCGAAGCAGGACTACAAGGAACTCGGCCTGCCCGACTGGGCGCTGAACCGCCCCAGCGTCAAGGACCCGCTGGAGGGCTTCCTCTACCCGTCGAGCTACGCGGCCGCCAAGGGCATGAAGCCCGAGGAGGTCCTGAAGGACATGGTCTCGCGGGCCGACGACGCGTACGCGAAGCTCGACCTCGAGGGCGAGGCCGAGAAGCTCAAGCTCGACAACCCGTGGCAGGTGCTCACCGTCGCGAGCCTCGTGCAGGCCGAGGGCAAGACGCACGACGACTTCCGCAAGATGGCCGAGGTCGTCTACAACCGCCTCAAGCCGACGAACACGGAGACCAACCAGCTCCTCCAGTTCGACTCGACCTTCAACTACCTGAACAAGCAGAGCAACATCAACATCAGCGAGTCCGAGATCAACAGCAACAAGGACCCGTACAACACCTACACGCGCAAGGGCCTCCCGCCCGGTCCGATCAGCAACCCCGGCGACGTGGCCCTCGCCGCGACGCTGAACCCGACGGACGACGGCTGGATCTACTTCGTGGCGACGGACGGCATGCACAAGACCGAGTTCGCGAAGACCGGCGCCGAGTTCAACAGGCTCAAGGAAAAGTTCAATGCAAGCCAGAGCAACTGACGTACGCCGGGCGGCGGTTCTCGGGTCGCCCATCGCCCACTCCCTGTCGCCGCAGCTGCACCTCGCGGCGTACGAGGCGCTGGGGATCGGCGACCGGTGGACGTACGACCGGTTCGAGACCGACGAGGCGGCGCTGCCGGGCTTCCTCGCCGGGCTCGGGCCGGAGTGGGCCGGGCTCTCGCTGACGATGCCGCTGAAGCGGGCGGTGATCCCGCTGCTCGACGAGATCACCGAGACCGCGCGGTCCGTCGAGGCCGTGAACACGGTGGTGCTGGGCGCCGACGGCCGGAAGGTCGGCGACAACACCGACATCCCCGGGCTCGTCGCGGCGCTGCACGAGCGCGGCGTCGAGAAGGTCGAGTCGGCGGCGATCCTCGGCGCGGGCGCCACCGCGTCCTCCGCGCTCGCCGCGCTCTCCCGGATCTGCACCGGCGAGGTCGTCACCTACGTACGCAGCGAACAGCGCGCCGCCGAGATGCGCGGCTGGGGCGAGCGGCTCGGGGTGCGGGTGCGTACCGCCGACTGGGCCGACGCGGCACGGGCCTTCGACGCGCCGCTGGTGATCGCCACCACACCGAAGGGCGGCACGGACCACCTGGTCGAGGCCGTACCGGACCGTGTAGGCACGCTCTTCGACGTGCTGTACGACCCGTGGCCCACGGCGCTGGCCGCCGCCTGGGAGCGGCGGGGCGGGCCGGTGCTCAGCGGGCTGGACCTGCTCGTGCACCAGGCGGTCTTCCAGTTCGAACAGTTCACCGGGGACACCCGCCCGGTACTGGCCGCGATGCGCGCGGCCGGGGTCGAGGCGCTCGGCTGACCCCCGCGCCTGTGGCACGTGTCTCATGTGCCGTCCGTACCCCGGACACCGGAAACGTCGGGCTCCGCGGACGTGGGAGGATCGTTCCCATACACAGAGCGCGAGCATGAGGAGCACCGTTGAGCAGGTTGCGCTGGCTGACCGCGGGGGAGTCGCACGGCCCCGCACTCGTCGCGACGCTGGAGGGACTTCCCGCCGGCGTTCCGATCACCACGGAGATGGTGGCGGACCACCTGGCACGGCGTCGCCTCGGCTATGGCCGCGGAGCCCGGATGAAATTCGAGCGTGACGAGGTCACGTTCCTGGGCGGTGTCCGGCACGGACTCACCCTCGGCTCCCCGGTCGCGATCATGGTGGGCAACACCGAGTGGCCCAAGTGGGAGCAGGTCATGTCCGGCGACCCGGTCGACCCGGAGGTGCTGGCGGGCCTCGCGCGCAACGCGCCGCTGACCCGCCCCCGCCCCGGCCACGCCGACCTCGCCGGCATGCAGAAGTACGGCTTCGACGAGGCCCGCCCGATCCTGGAGCGCGCCTCCGCCCGCGAGACCGCCGCCCGGGTGGCGCTCGGCGCGGTCGCCCGGTCCTACCTCAAGGAGACGGCCGGGATCGAGATCGTCTCCCACGTCGTCGAGCTGTGCTCGGTCAAGGCGCCGCAGGGCGTCTACCCGACCCCGGCCGACGTGGAGAAGCTGGACGCCGACCCGCTGCGCTGCCTGGACGCCGTGGCGTCGAAGCAGATGGTGGCCGAGGTCGACCAGGCCCACAAGGACGGCGACACGCTCGGCGGCGTCGTCGAGGTCCTCGCCTACGACGTGCCGGTGGGCCTCGGCTCGCACGTGCACTGGGACCGCAAGCTCGACGCCCGCCTCGCCGGTGCGCTCATGGGCATCCAGGCCATCAAGGGCGTCGAGATCGGCGACGGCTTCGACCTCGCGCGCGTGCCCGGTTCCAAGGCGCACGACGAGATCGTCAAGACGGACGAGGGCATCCGCCGCGTGTCCGGCCGCGCGGGCGGCACCGAGGGCGGCCTCACCACCGGTGAGCTGCTGCGGGTGCGCGCCGCGATGAAGCCGATCGCGACCGTGCCGCGCGCCCTGCAGACCGTCGACGTCGCGACCGGCGAGGCCACGCAGGCCCACCACCAGCGCTCCGACGTCTCCGCGGTGCCGGCCGCCGGCATCGTCGCCGAGGCCATGGTCGCCCTGGTCCTCGCGGACGCGGTGGCCGAGAAGTTCGGCGGCGACAGCGTGCCGGAGACCCGGCGCAACGTCGAGTCGTACCTCGACAACCTCCAGATCCGGTGAGCGGCCCGCAGGTCGTCCTCGTCGGTCCGATGGGCGTCGGCAAGTCGACGGTGGGCGCGCTGCTCGCCGAGCGGCTCGGCTGCGCCTACCGGGACACCGACGACGACATCGTGACCGCGCAGGGCCGCGCCATCGCCGACATCTTCGTCGACGAGGGCGAGGCGCACTTCCGCGCGCTGGAGAAGGCGTCCGTGGCCACCGCGCTCGCCGACCACGAGGGCGTCCTCGCGCTCGGCGGCGGCGCGATCCTCGACGCCGACACCCGCGCGCTGCTCGCCGCCCACCCCACCGTCGTCTACCTCTCGATGGACGTCGAGGAGGCGGCCAAGCGGACCGGGCTGAACGCGGCGCGGCCGCTGCTCGCCGTCAACCCCCGTAAGCAGTGGCGGGAGTTGATGGAGGCGCGCCGGCATCTGTACACCGAGGTCGCCCGGGTGGTCGTCGCCACCGACGGCCGCACCCCCGAAGAGGTCGCCGAAGCGGTCCTCGACGCCTTGGAGTTGAAGCAGGCATGAACGAGCAGCCGGAGCAGGTCACCCGGATCCACGTCGGCGGGACCGCCGGCACGGACCCGTACGAGGTCCTGGTGGGGCGTCAACTCCTGGGCGAGCTGGGCTCGTTGATCGGTGACCGGGTCAAGCGGGTCGCCGTCATCCACCCCGAGGCGCTCGCCGAGACCGGTGAGGCGCTGCGCGGCGACCTCGCCGACCAGGGGTACGAGGCCGTCGCCATCCAGGTGCCCAACGCCGAGGAGGCCAAGACCGCCGAGGTCGCCGCCTACTGCTGGAAGGCGCTCGGGCAGTCCAACTTCACGCGCTCCGACGTCGTCGTCGGCGTCGGCGGCGGAGCGACCACCGACCTCGCCGGGTTCGTGGCCGCGACGTGGCTGCGCGGCGTGCGCTGGATCGCCATCCCGACCACCGTGCTCGCCATGGTGGACGCGGCGGTCGGCGGCAAGACCGGCATCAACACCGCCGAGGGCAAGAACCTGGTGGGCGCCTTCCACCCGCCGGCCGGTGTGCTGTGCGACCTGGCCGCCCTCGACTCGCTGCCGGTCAACGACTTCGTGTCCGGGCTCGCCGAGGTCATCAAGGCCGGGTTCATCGCCGACGAGAAGATCCTCGAACTCGTCGAGGAGGACCCGCAGTCGGCCCGCACGCCCACCGGCAAGCACACCGCCGAGCTGATCGAGCGAGCCATCCGGGTCAAGGCCGAGGTCGTCTCCTCCGACCTCAAGGAGTCGGGCCTGCGCGAGATCCTCAACTACGGGCACACCCTCGCGCACGCCATCGAGAAGAACGAGCGCTACAAGTGGCGGCACGGCGCGGCCGTCTCCGTCGGCATGCTCTTCGCCGCCGAACTCGGCCGCCTGGCAGGGCGGTTGGACGACGCGACGGCCGACCGGCACCGCACGGTCCTTCAGTCCGTCGGGCTGCCGCTGACGTACCGCTACGACCAGTGGCCCAAGCTCCTGGAAACAATGAAGGTCGACAAGAAGTCGCGCGGCGATCTGCTGCGCTTCATCGTCCTCGACGGCCTCGGCCGGCCCACCGTCCTGGAGGGCCCGGACCCCGCCGTCCTGCTCGCCGCCTACGGCGAAGTGGCGGAATAGCAAGGTCCGTTCACGTTCGGGCACGTCGTGACCTCCCCGGCCGTTCACACAACGGCGGCCGGGGACGGTACCTTTCGGTAGCGCCCCGTTCGCCGGCGCCCGAGTAACCGTCGTACGAGATGGAGTGGCACCGGATGCAGCAAGCAGGGGGGTCTCCGCTGTCGCCGCCCCATCGGCCGGCGTACGGTCAGGTCGGCCCCTCGCCGCAGGCGAGCCACGCGCCGCAGCCGCCCGGCATGCCGGGCTTCACCGGGGCGCCGCCGCAGCATCCGCCGGTGCCGCCGCACATTCACGCGCCGCAGGCGCCCGCGCCCGTTCCGCCGCCGCCTCCGCAGGCCGCGCATCCGCAGCCGCCGCGCCGCGAGACCACCGGTCACGTTCCGCTGCCGCCCGGCGGTCCCGTCGCCGTGCCGAGCCCGCCGCCCGCGCAGGCGCCCGCCGATCCGGCGTCGACCACGCTCGCCGTGCTGCTCATCGGCCCCGCCGGTGCGGGCAAGACGAGTGTCGCCAAGTACTGGGCGGAGAGCCGGCGCGTTCCGACGGCCCACATCAGCCTCGACGACGTACGGGAATGGGTGCGCTCGGGGTTCGCCGACCCGCAGTCGGGGTGGAACGACAACAGTGAGGCGCAGTACCGGCTGGCGCGCCGGACCTGCGGGTTCGCCGCGCGGAACTTCCTGGCGAACGGAATCTCCTGCATCCTCGACGACGCGGTGTTCCCGGACCGGCCCGTGGTGGGGCTGGGTGGGTGGAAGCGGCATGTGGGGCCGGGCTTGTTGCCGGTGGTGCTGTTGCCGGGGCTGGAGATCGTGCTGGAGCGCAATGCGCGGCGGACGGGGAACCGGCGGTTGACCGACGAGGAGGTCGCGCGGATTCACGGCCGGATGGCCGGGTGGTACGGGTCCGGGCTTCCGATCATCGACAACTCGCAGTTGGACGTGGCCGGGACGGCGCGGGTTCTGGACGAGGTCCTGGGGCGGGCGATTACGAGTCCGCCGCAGTGGTGAGGGTGGCGTAGCGCGGGTTGCGGGTTGCGGGTTGCGGCCTCCGTCCACGCGGGGTCACCGTGCCCCACGCCACGGGGCTCCGCCCCGGACCCCGCTCCTCAATCGCCGGAGGGGCTTGAATGGGCCGCCCGGAGGGGCGCGAATGGGGCGCTCGGTGGGGCCGGGATGGGGGGTCCGCTCGGATGGGGTAGGCGGAGGGACCCGTCCGGACGCGTTGGGGCGGCCGGGGTGCTTCGGCGCTCGTACGCTCGCGGCATGGCAGAGGTGTACGCGGCCCGACGGGACCGGCTCAGAGAGTGCGCGACGGCGGGCGGCAGCGCGGCCACCCTCGTCTCGCGGCCCGCCAACGTCCGGTACCTGGCGGGAACGGCACCGCACGGCGCCGTCCTCCTCCTGGGCCGGGAGACCGGCGGCGAGGACGACCTGTTGCTCTGCGCGCGAGCGCCGAGCGGTGAACCCGTCGACGGCCGGGTCGACGAGGCGCTGCGGGTCCAGATCCTGGACGCCCCCGCGGGCGACCCCGCCGTGGCCGCCGCCGACGTCGCCGCGGCCCGCGGAGCCGACTCGCTCGCCGTCGAGGAGCACCACCTCACCGTGGCCCGGCACCGCGCCCTCGGCTCCGTGGCACCACGCCTGCGCCTCACCGACCTCAACAGCGGTGTCGAACAGTTGCGCCTCGTCAAGGACGAGGACGAGATCTCCTGCTTGCGGATCGCCGCCGAGATCGCCGACCAGGCCCTCGGCGAACTGCTCGAATCGATCCTCGTGGGACGCACGGAGCGGCACCTCGCCCTCGAACTGGAACGTCGACTTGTCGATCACGGCGCCGACGGACCCGCCTTCCCCACCTCCGTGGGCACCGGCCCGAACTCCGGCCGCATGTCCCACCGGCCCACCGACCGCCGCGTCGAGGAGGGCGACTTCCTCTCGGTGTGCCTGGGCGCGACGTACCGCGGATACCGGTGCGAGATCGGACGTACGTTCGTCATCGGGACCTCGCCCGCCGACTGGCAGATCGAGCTGTACGAGCTCGTTTTCGCAGCGCAGCGGGCCGGCCGCGAGAGCCTCGCCCCCGGCGTCGAGTGCCGCGAGGCGGACCGGGCCGCCCGCCACGTCCTGGACGCGGCAGGGTATGGTGACGGGCTCGCGCCGCTGACCGGACACGGGGTGGGTCTCGAAATCGACGAGGACCCGCAGTTGGCCCCCGCAGCCATGGGTAAACTGGACACTTGTGTGCCGGTCACCGTCGAACCGGGGGTCCACCTCCCGGGTCGGGGCGGCGTCCGGATCGATGACACGCTCGTCGTCCGCCCCGAGGCGGACGGCGGACCCGAGCTACTCACCATCACGACCAAGGAGCTGCTCGCGCTGTAGCCCGCAGGGCTGCTCGTGCGCCCCTCGGTCGTCCACGTCAGTCCAGGAGATTCCGCAACCGTGGCTTCCACGAACGACCTCAAGAACGGCCTGGTGCTCAAGCTCGACGGGGGCCAGCTCTGGTCCGTCGTCGAGTTCCAGCACGTCAAGCCCGGCAAGGGCCCTGCCTTCGTGCGCACCAAGCTCAAGAACGTGCTCTCCGGCAAGGTCGTCGACAAGACGTTCAACGCCGGCGTCAAGGTCGACACGGCCACCATCGACAAGCGCGACATGCAGTTCTCGTACATGGACGGCGACTACTTCGTCTTCATGGACATGCAGACGTACGACCAGCTGCACGTCGACAAGAAGGCCGTCGGCGACGCCGCCAACTTCCTGATCGAGGGCTTCGAGGCCACGGTCGCCCAGCACGAGGGCGAGGTGCTCTTCGTCGAGCTGCCGGCCGCCGTCGAGCTGGTCATCAAGGAGACCGAGCCGGGCGTCCAGGGCGACCGCTCCACCGGTGGCACCAAGCCCGCCATCCTGGAGACCGGCCACCAGATCCAGGTGCCGCTCTTCGTCACCACGGGCGAGAAGATCAAGGTCGACACCCGCTCCAGCGACTACCTCGGCCGGGTGAACAGCTAACCGTGGCTGCCCGTAATACGGCCCGCAAGCGCGCCTTTCAGATCCTCTTCGAGGCCGACCAGCGCGGCGCCGACGTCCTGACGGTTCTCGCGGACTGGATCCGGCACTCCCGCAGTGACACGCGGCAGCCCCCGGTCAGCGAGTACACGATGGAGCTGGTCGAGGGGTACGCGAAGCACGCGACCCGGATCGACGAGCTCATCTCGCAGTACGCCGTCGGGTGGACCCTGGACCGGATGCCGGTCGTCGACCGCAACATCGTGCGGCTCGGCGCCTATGAGCTGGTCTGGGTCGACGGGACCCCGGACGCCGTGGTGCTCGACGAGGCCGTGCAGTTGGCCAAGGAGTTCTCCACCGACGAGTCTCCGGCGTTCATCAACGGACTTCTGGGCCGCTTCAAGGACCTGAAGCCCACCCTGCGCCGCGACGAGGCCTGAGCCCCGCCCGCGCACAGCACCGCTGACCAGGCCCGGAGCAGAACATGAACAATGTTCTGCTCCGGGCCTGGTGCGTTCCAGGGGATCTTCACTAGGTTCTGGCCATGTCACCGACAAGGCCGCACCCCCTCCCCGCGCGGGTGCGCCTCGGCTACGGCCTCGGCTCCCTCGCCACCGGCACCTTCGGCACCGTCCCCGGCCTGCTGCTGCTCTACTACCTCACCGACGTCCTGAACGTCGCCGCCGGCCTCGCGGGGCTGCTCGTCTTCCTGCCCAAGGCGTGGGACGTGCTGTTCAACCCGTGGGTCGGCGCCCGCTCCGACCGCAGCACCCGCTCGCGCTTCGGTCCGCGCCGTTCCTGGATGCTGCTCGGCGCGCTCACCCTGCCGGTCTGCTTCGCGGGCATGTTCGCGGCGCCCGCCGGCCTCGAAGGCGGACCCGCCGCCGCCTGGGTCGCCGTCCTGTTCCTGCTCAGCGCCTCCGCGTACGCCTGCTTCCAGGTCCCGTACGTGGCGCTGCCCGCCGAACTCACCGGGGACCCGGACGAGCGGGCCCGCGTCATGGCGTGGCGCGTCGCCTTCCTCGCCGTGGCGATCCTGCTCTCGGGCGCCGTCGCGCCGGTCCTCGCGGGCGCCACCGGCGACGACCGGGGGAGCGCGGGCGGCTACCGGCTGATGGGCGTGGTGATCGCCGCGCTGCTCGCCCTCGGGATGCTGGCCGCGGTGATCGCCACGGCGGGTACCGGTACGCGCGCAGGGGCTGGTGCGGGCGGCGTCGTACGGACCACCGCCGAGCCGAGCCTGTTCGCCCAGGTGCGCGCCGCCCGCGGCAACGCACCCTTCGGATGGCTGTTCGGCGCCTTGGTCGTGCAGGCCGCCGCGACGGGCCTGATGCTCGCCGGGACGCAGTACTTCGCCACGTACATCCTCGACCGGCCGGGCGCCACCACCGTCCTGTTCGCCTGCCTCATCGTGCCGTCGCTCCTCGCGATGCCGCTGTGGCTGGGCGTGGGACGCCGGACGGGCAAGCGGAACGCGGCGCTCGGGGCGTCGGTCTGCTTCCTGCTCGGGGCGCTCGGCGCCGCCGCGGGGCGGGAGCTGCCGACGGCGCTCGTCTACGTCGCCGTGGCCGTGGCCGGCATCGGGTACGCGGGCATGCAGATGCTGCCGCTCGCGATGCTGGGCGACGCGATCGCCGCCGACACCTACACCAGCGGGCGGCGCCGGGCCGGAGTCTTCACCGGGCTGTGGACCGCGGGTGAGACACTCGGACTCGCCCTGGGCCCCGGCCTGTTCGGGCTCGTGCTCGCGCTCGGCGGGTTCGTCTCCTCCGATGCCACCGACCGCGTCGCGCAGCCCGACTCGGCGCTGACCGCCATCGTCGTCGGTTTCGGCGCACTGCCCGCGCTGCTGCTCCTGCTGAGCCTTCCGCTGCTGGCCCGCTACCGCCTCACCGAGGCCGAACTGGTCCGTCTGCGCACCGACTTCGACGCGACCACCGCCACCGAAGCTCCCACCCAGCGAGACGAGGAGTCCGCATGACGACCGACGACGAGATCCTGGCGCGTCTCACCGCCCTGCGCGCGGGCGACCTGCCGGTGCACGGCGGCCGCACCATGGCGTACGTCTACGACTCCGGGCTGGACGGCCTGGAGGAGCTGGCGAACGCCGCGCAGGCCGCCTTCGCCGGGGTCAACGGCCTCGACATGACCGCGTTCCCGAGCGTCGTGGAGCTGGAGAACGACCTGGTGCGGCGGGCCACCGCGCTGCTCGGCGGCAGCGCCGGCACGTTCACCAGCGGCGGCACCGAGAGCTGCCTGCTCGCCGTCCTCACCGCGCGTCAGTACGCCCGCAAGGAACGCGGCGTCACCGAGCCCGAACTCGTCCTCCCGGACACCGCGCACGCCGCCTTCCACAAGGCCGCCGAACTCTTCGGCCTGCGCGTCGTGAGCGTCCCCGTCGACCCGGACACCTTCACGGTGCGCCCCGCCGACGTCGCCGCCGCGATCACCGACCGCACCGCCCTGGTCGTCGTCTCCGCGCCCTCGTACGCGCACGGTGTGATCGACCCGGTCGCCGACGTGGCGGGGGAGGCGCTGCGGCGGGGCGTGCCGTGCCACGTCGACGCGTGCATCGGCGGCTGGTACCTCGGGCATCTGCGGATCGCGGCGAAGGAGCTGAGGGACGGCGAGGGTGAGCGGGGCGGTCTGGGCGAGCAGGACGTCCCGGACGTACCCGAGTTCGACCTGACCGTGCCCGGAGTGACGTCGCTCTCCGTCGACCTGCACAAATACGCGTACACGGCGAAGGGCGCCTCGCTGCTGCTCTTCCGCGACGCCGGGATGCGCCGCCACGGCTGGTTCGCGCACGCCGCCTGGCCCGGCTACCCCGTCGTCAACTCCACGCTCCAGGGCACCAAGTCCGCCGGGCCCCTCGCCGCGGCCTGGGCCGTGACGGAGCGCGTCGGCGCGGAAGGTTACGCGGTGCTGTCGACGCGCGTACACCGGACGACCCGCGCGCTCGCTGACGGTGTCGAAAGGATCGGCGGACTGCGCCTCGCCGCGCGGCCGGAGGCGTCCCTGATCGCCGTGGCCTCCGACGACCCGGACGTCGATGTGTTCGTCGTGGCGGACGAGCTTCGGGGGAGCGGCTGGTATCTGCAACCGCAACCCGCGTTCGGCGCCTCGCCGGCCACCCTGCATCTGACGGTGACCGCGGCGGTGGCGCACGAGGAGACGCCCCGGCTGCTCCTTGCGGAACTGGAGAAGGCGGTGGAACGAGCGCGCGAGGTGGGGCCCATTCGGGTGGATCCGGAGGTCGTGGAGGCCGCGGACACCCTCGATCCGGAGGCGCTGACCTCGGAGGAGGTCGAGATCGCGCTGGCGCTCGCCGGGGTCGGGGACGGCGGCCGGCTCCCCGAACGGATGGCCCCCGTGCTCGCGGTGCTCCAGTCGCTCCCGCCGCAGCTCAGCGCCCGCCTCCTGCCCGAGGTCATCGGCCGGCTGTACCGGACCTGAGGCCCGGGAGCCGCGCGGGCCCGGCCCCGGACATGCCTGAGGGGGCGGAGCCCAAGCGCTCCGCCCCCTCAGGGCTGTGACGTTTCTTCTCTGTGCGCCCGGATCAGACGTCGTCGTGCGCCACGGCGCGACGCGCGTCCGCGTCCAGGACGCCCCAGCTGATCAGCTGCTCGGTCAGCACCGAGGGCGACTGGTCGTAGATGACGGCGAGGGTGCGCAGGTCGTCCTGGCGGATCGACAGCACCTTGCCGTTGTAGTCACCGCGCTGCGACTGGATCGTGGCCGCGTAGCGCTGGAGCGGGCCCGCCTTCTCCGGCGGCACGTGGGCCAGACGCTCCAGGTCGAGGCGCAGCTTCGGCGGCGGCTCGGCGGCGCCGCCCGGGGTGGTGCCCGGCAGCAGTTCCTGCACCGGCACGCCGTAGAAGTCCGCCAGTTCGGCGAGGCGCTGCACGGTCACGGCACGGTCGCCGCGCTCGTACGAACCCACCACGACCGCCTTCCAGCGTCCCTGGGACTTCTCCTCGACACCGTGAAGGGAAAGGCCCTGCTGGGTACGGATCGCGCGGAGTTTGGCCCCGAGCTGCTTGGCGTATTCGCTGGACATATAGCTCCCCGGACACTGCATCACTAAGCGGCTGCGCCGCGTGGCTGGTAACTCACTGTGAGGTTACGCAGCGTTACTCTGCCGCGTCAAGCCGAATGGTCCGTACCGACCTTCTCGTGAATTCGGGGTTCTCGCACCTCCAGGCGGGTGATCAGCGATGTTGTGGGGCTGGTAATGTTGACGGCGCAAAATCCGACGTCCTTTAAGGTCCGTCCCGTGAGGCGGAGAAGGAGGTCCGTTTCTTATGGACACGCAGCACTCCGATGCTCGGCCGGTACTCGAAGGCCCTGACATCGCGCGGGTACTGACCCGCATCGCCCACGAGATCGTCGAGCGCGCCAAGGGCGCCGAGGACGTGGTTCTCCTGGGCATTCCCACGCGAGGCGTCTTCCTCGCCCGCCGGCTGGCCGAGAAGCTCGAAGAGATCACCGGCCGCGTCATCCCCGTCGGCTCGCTCGACATCACGATGTACCGCGACGACCTGCGCATGCACCCGCCGCGCGCGCTCGCCCGCACCGAGATCCCCGGGGACGGCATCGACGGCCGCCTCGTCGTCCTCGTCGACGACGTGCTCTTCTCCGGCCGCACCATCCGCGCCGCTCTCGACGCCCTGAACGACATCGGGCGCCCGCGCGCCGTGCAGCTCGCGGTCCTCGTCGACCGCGGCCACCGCGAACTCCCCATCCGTGCCGACTACGTCGGCAAGAACCTCCCCACGTCGCTGCGGGAGACGGTCAAGGTCCAGCTCGCCGAGGAGGACGGCCGCGACGCCGTGCTGCTCGGTGCCAAGCCGGACGCCAAGGCGGCCGAGCAGTAGCACCCCTTCCCGCCGTGCGCGTGCGCGCGTACGGCCCGACAGGTGTGCCCTCGCGCGCCCGTATGCCCTGAATCTCCTGAACTGCCTTACGGAGCACCCCAGATGATGCGACACCTCATCTCGGCCGCCGACCTCTCCCGCGACGATGCCGTGCTCATCCTCGACACCGCCGAG
The DNA here is from genome assembly GCF_054724165.1 of Streptomyces sp. BYX5S. NCBI lineage: Bacteria > Bacillati > Actinomycetota > Actinomycetes > Kitasatosporales > Streptomycetaceae > Streptomyces > Streptomyces sp. BYX5S. Next base: position 2,517,255 of record NZ_CM138829.1, read on the forward strand.
GAGATGGCCCGCGTCGCCGACCGGCCCATCAAGAAGCTGCCCGCCCTGCGCGGCCGCACGATCTGCAACCTGTTCTTCGAGGACTCCACGCGGACCCGGATCTCCTTCGAGGCCGCCGAGAAGCGGCTGTCCGCCGACGTCATCAACTTCGCCGCCAAGGGGTCGAGCGTCTCGAAGGGCGAGTCCCTCAAGGACACCGCCCAGACCCTCGAAGCCATGGGCGTCGACGCCGTCGTCATCCGGCACGGCGCGTCCGGCGCCCCGTACCGGCTCGCCACCTCCGGCTGGATCGACGCCCCCGTCATCAACGCCGGTGACGGCACCCACCAGCACCCCACGCAGGCGCTGCTCGACGCCTTCACGATGCGCCGCCGCCTCGTCGGACCGGATGCCGGGATCGGCCAGGGCCTCGACGGCAAGCGCGTCACGATCGTCGGCGACGTGCTGCACAGCCGCGTCGCCCGCTCCAACGTCGACCTGCTGCACACGCTCGGTGCCGAGGTCACGCTCGTCGCGCCGCCCACCCTGGTGCCCGTCGGCGTCGAGACCTGGCCGTGCGACATCTCGTACGACCTGGACTCCACGCTCACCAAGTCCGACGCCGTGATGATGCTGCGCGTCCAGCGCGAGCGCATGAACGCCGCCTTCTTCCCGACCGAGCGCGAGTACAGCCGCCGCTACGGCCTCGACGGCGACCGCATGGCGAAGATGCCCGAGCACGCCATCGTGATGCACCCCGGCCCGATGGTCCGCGGCATGGAGATCACCGCCGAGGTCGCCGACTCCGACCGCTGCACGGTCATCGAACAGGTCGCCAACGGCGTGCACACCCGCATGGCCGTCCTCTACCTGCTGCTCGGCGGCAACGAGCCCGCCGTCACCCACACCCGTACCGAGGGGAACTGAACGACATGAGCAAGATCCTGATCCGTGGTGCGAAGGTGCTCGGTGGCGAGGCGCAGGACGTCCTGATCGACGGCGCGGTCATCGCCGAGGTCGGCACCGGTCTGAGCGCGGAGGGCGCCGAGGTCGTCGAGGCCGAGGGCAAGATCCTTCTGCCGGGCCTCGTCGACCTCCACACCCACCTGCGCGAGCCGGGCCGCGAGGACTCCGAGACCGTCCTCACCGGCACGCGGGCCGCCGCCTCCGGCGGCTACACGAACGTGTTCGCCATGGCCAACACGTTCCCCGTCGCCGACACCGCGGGCGTCGTCGAGCAGGTCTACCGGCTCGGCCAGGAGCACGGCTACTGCGACGTGCAGCCCATCGGCGCCGTCACCGTCGGCCTGGAGGGCGTCAAGCTCGCCGAGCTCGGCGCCATGCACGAGTCCGCCGCCGGCGTCACCGTCTTCTCCGACGACGGCAAGTGCGTCCACGACGCCGTGATCATGCGCCGCGCCCTGGAGTACGTGAAGGCCTTCGGCGGCGTCGTCGCCCAGCACGCGCAGGAGCCCCGCCTCACCGAGGGCGCCCAGATGAACGAGGGCACCGTCTCCGCCGAGCTCGGCCTCGGCGGCTGGCCCGCGGTGGCCGAAGAATCGATCATCGCCCGGGATGTCCTGCTCGCCGAGCACGTCGGCTCCCGCGTCCACATCTGCCACCTGTCGACCGCCGGCTCCGTCGAGATCGTCCGCTGGGCCAAGTCCCGCGGCATCGACGTCACCGCCGAGGTCACCCCGCACCACCTGCTGCTCACCGACGAGCTGGTCCGCACGTACAACCCGGTCTACAAGGTCAACCCGCCGCTGCGTACCGAGAAGGACGTCATGGCGCTGCGCGAGGCGCTGGCCGACGGCACGATCGACATCGTCGCCACCGACCACGCCCCGCACCCGCACGAGGACAAGGACTGCGAGTGGGCCGCCGCCGCCATGGGCATGGTCGGCCTGGAGACGGCGCTCAGCGTCGTGCAGCAGACCATGGTCGAGACCGGGCTGCTCGACTGGGCCGGCGTCGCCGACCGGATGTCGGTCAAGCCCGCGCAGATCGGACAGGCCAAGGGCCACGGCCGTCCCGTCTCGGCAGGTGAGCCCGCCAACCTCGTCCTCGTCGACGCCGACTACCGTGGAGACGTGGACCCCGCGGGCTTCGCGTCCCGCAGCCGCAACACCCCCTACGAGGGCCGTGAGCTGCCGGGGCGCGTCACCCACACCTGGCTGCGGGGCAAGGCCACCCTCGCCGACGGGAAGCTCGCGTGACACCTCTGCAACCACTCGCCGTCCTCGCCGCCGAACAGAAGTCGGCGGAGGTGACCGACTGGCCGAACCGGATCGGCTGGATCGTCGGTCTGCTGCTCTTCATCGCGCTCGTCTACTGGCTGATGCGCCAGGGCTGGAAGTGGCGCGGCACCCTCCAGGGCGAACTGCCGGAGCTGCCCGCCGCGCCGACCGAGCCCGGTCCGGTGAAACTTGAGCTGAGCGGCCGGTACCACGGCTCCACCACCGCCGGGCAGTGGCTCGACCGCATCGTGGCGCACGGGCTCGGCACCCGCAGCCGCGTCGAGCTGAGCCTGACCGACGAGGGACTGAACGTCGTACGCCCCGGAGCGAACGACTTCTTCGTCCCGGCGGCCGCGCTGCGCGAGGCCCGGCTCGACAAGGGCATCGCGGGCAAGGTCCTCACGGAGGGCGGTCTGCTGATCGTCACCTGGGAGCACGGCGACAAGCTGATCGACTCCGGATTCCGCTCCGACCACGCCACCGAGCAGGCGGAGTGGGTCACCGCAATCAACAACATGATCGAACCGAAGACGCACCCGCTCACGACGGAAGGCACCGCACGATGACCACCTCCACCAGGGGAGCCGAGAAGACTCCCGCCGTACTCGTCCTGGAGGACGGCCGGGTGTTCCGCGGCCGCGCCTACGGGGCCGTGGGGGAGACCTTCGGCGAGGCCGTGTTCTCCACCGGCATGACCGGCTACCAGGAGACCCTCACCGACCCGTCGTACGACCGCCAGATCGTGGTCGCGACCGCCCCGCAGATCGGCAACACGGGCTGGAACGACGAGGACGACGAGTCCAAGCGCATCTGGGTCTCGGGCTACGTGGTCCGCGACCCCGCCCGCATCCCCTCCAACTGGCGCGCGAAGCGTTCGCTCGACGACGAGCTGGTCGCCCAGGAGATCGTCGGGATCAGCGGCATCGACACCCGCGCCCTCACCCGCCACCTGCGCGAGCGCGGCTCCATGCGCTCCGGCATCTTCTCCGGCGCGTCCCTCGCCACGGACGCCGAGCTGGTCGCGAAGGTCCAGGCGCAGCCCCAGATGAAGGGTGCCTCCCTCTACGAGGAGGTCGCCACCAAGGAGGCCTACGTCGTCCCGGCCATCGGTGAGAAGAAGTTCACCGTCGCCGCCATCGACCTCGGCATCAAGGGCATGACCCCGCACCGCATGGCCGAGCGCGGCATCGAGGTGCACGTGCTGCCCGCCACCGCGTCCCCCGACGACGTGTACGCCGTCGACCCCGACGGAGTGTTCTTCTCCAACGGTCCGGGCGACCCGGCCACCGCCGAGGGCCCGGTCGCGCTGATGACCGCCGTCCTGGAGAAGAAGACGCCGCTGTTCGGCATCTGCTTCGGCAACCAGATCCTCGGCCGCGCCCTCGGCTTCGGCACCTTCAAGCTGAAGTACGGCCACCGCGGCATCAACCAGCCGGTGCAGGACCGCACGACCGGCAAGGTCGAGGTCACCGCCCACAACCACGGTTTCGCCGTGGACGCGCCGCTCGACAAGGTGAGCGACACCAGGTTCGGCCGCGCCGAGGTCTCCCACGTGTGCCTCAACGACAACGTCGTGGAGGGGCTCCAGCTGCTCGACCAGCCGGGCTTCTCCGTCCAGTACCACCCCGAAGCGGCGGCCGGTCCGCACGACGCCGCGTACCTCTTCGACCGCTTCGTGTCCCTGATGGAGTCCGCCCGTGCCTAAGCGCAACGACCTGAAGTCCGTCCTCGTCATCGGCTCGGGCCCGATCGTCATCGGTCAGGCCGCGGAGTTCGACTACTCCGGCACCCAGGCCTGCCGGGTCCTGAAGCAGGAGGGCCTGCGGGTCATCCTGGTCAACTCGAACCCCGCGACGATCATGACCGACCCGGAGATCGCCGACGCCACGTACGTCGAGCCGATCACCCCCGAGTTCGTCGAGAAGATCATCGCCAAGGAGCGCCCCGACGCGCTCCTGCCCACCCTCGGTGGCCAGACCGCGCTCAACACCGCGATCTCGATGCACGACCAGGGCGTCCTCGAGAAGTACGGCGTCGAGCTGATCGGCGCCAACGTCGAGGCGATCAACAAGGGCGAGGACCGCGACCTCTTCAAGGACGTCGTGGAAGAGGTCCGCAAGAAGATCGGCCACGGCGAGTCCGCCCGCTCGTACATCTGCCACTCCATGGACGACGTCATGAAGGGCGTCGAGGAGCTCGGCGGCTACCCCGTGGTCGTCCGCCCCTCCTTCACCATGGGCGGCGCCGGTTCCGGCTTCGCGCACGACGAGGAGGAGCTGCGCCGCATCGCCGGTCAGGGCCTCACGCTCTCGCCGACCACCGAGGTGCTCCTGGAGGAGTCCATCCTCGGCTGGAAGGAGTACGAGCTGGAGCTGATGCGCGACAAGAACGACAACGTCGTGGTCGTCTGCTCCATCGAGAACTTCGACCCGATGGGCGTGCACACCGGCGACTCGATCACCGTCGCCCCGTCGATGACGCTGACCGACCGCGAGTACCAGCGCCTGCGGGACGTCGGCATCGCGATCATCCGCGAGGTCGGCGTCGACACCGGCGGCTGCAACATCCAGTTCGCGATCAACCCCGAGGACGGTCGCGTGATCGTCATCGAGATGAACCCGCGCGTCTCGCGCTCCTCCGCGCTCGCCTCCAAGGCCACGGGCTTCCCGATCGCGAAGATCGCCGCCAAGCTGGCCGTCGGCTACACGCTCGACGAGATCCCGAACGACATCACCGAGAAGACGCCGGCCTCCTTCGAGCCGACGCTCGACTACGTCGTCGTGAAGGCCCCGCGTTTCGCCTTCGAGAAGTTCCCGAGCGCCGACTCCACGCTGACCACGACCATGAAGTCGGTCGGCGAGGCCATGGCCATCGGCCGCAACTTCACCGAGGCGTTCCAGAAGGCGCTGCGCTCGCTGGAGAAGAAGGGCTCGCAGTTCTCCTTCGTCGGCGAGGTCGGCGACAAGAAGGAGCTCCTGGAGGCCGCGGTCCGTCCGACCGACGGCCGGATCAACACCGTCATGGACGCGATCCGCGCCGGTGCGACCCCGCAGGAGGTCTTCGACTACACGAAGATCGACCCGTGGTTCGTCGACCAGCTCTTCCTCATCAAGGAGATCGCGGACGAGCTCGCCGCCGCCCCCGAGCTGACCAAGGACCTGATCGCCGAGGCCAAGCGGCACGGCTTCTCGGACTCCCAGATCGGCGAGATCCGCGGCCTGCGCCAGGACGTCGTCCGCGAGGTCCGGCACGCCCTCGGCGTCCGCCCGGTCTACAAGACGGTCGACACCTGCGCCGCCGAGTTCGCCGCCAAGACGCCGTACTTCTACTCCTCGTACGACGAGGAGACCGAGGTCGCGCCGCGCGAGAAGCCCGCCGTGATCATCCTCGGCTCGGGCCCGAACCGCATCGGCCAGGGCATCGAGTTCGACTACTCCTGCGTCCACGCCTCCTTCGCGCTCAGCGACGCGGGCTACGAGACCGTGATGGTCAACTGCAACCCGGAGACCGTCTCCACCGACTACGACACCTCCGACCGCCTGTACTTCGAGCCGCTGACGCTGGAAGACGTGCTGGAGATCGTCCACGCCGAGTCCCTCGCGGGCCCGATCGCGGGCGTCGTCGTCCAGCTCGGCGGCCAGACCCCGCTGGGCCTCGCCCAGGCGCTCAAGGACAACGGCGTGCCCGTCGTCGGTACGTCCCCGGAGGCGATCCACGCCGCCGAGGACCGCGGCGCCTTCGGCCGCGTGCTCGCCGAGGCCGGGCTCCCGGCCCCGAAGCACGGCACCGCCACCACGTTCGCGGAGGCGAAGGCGATCGCCGACGAGATCGGCTACCCGGTCCTCGTCCGCCCGTCCTACGTGCTCGGTGGCCGCGGCATGGAGATCGTCTACGACGAGACCCGCCTGTCCGCTTACATCGAGGAGTCGACGGAGATCAGCCCGTCGCGTCCGGTCCTCGTCGACCGCTTCCTGGACGACGCGATCGAGATCGACGTCGACGCGCTCTACGACGGCGAGGAGCTCTACCTCGGCGGCGTCATGGAGCACATCGAGGAGGCCGGCATCCACTCCGGCGACTCGGCGTGCGCCCTGCCCCCGATCACGCTCGGCGGCTACGACATCAAGCGCCTGCGCGCCTCCACCGAGGGCATCGCCAAGGGCGTCGGCGTGCGCGGCCTGATCAACATCCAGTTCGCGCTGGCCGGGGACATCCTCTACGTCCTGGAGGCCAACCCGCGCGCCTCCCGCACGGTCCCCTTCACCTCGAAGGCGACCGCGGTGCCGCTCGCGAAGGCCGCCGCCCGCATCTCGCTGGGCGCCACCGTCGCCGAGCTGCGCGCCGAGGGCCTGCTCCCGAAGACCGGCGACGGCGGCACGCTCCCGATGGACGCGCCGATCTCCGTCAAGGAGGCCGTCATGCCGTGGTCGCGCTTCCGCGACATCCACGGCCGCGGCGTCGACACGGTCCTCGGCCCGGAGATGCGCTCCACCGGCGAGGTCATGGGCATCGACTCCGTCTTCGGCACGGCGTACGCCAAGTCGCAGGCCGGCGCGTACGGCCCGCTGCCGACGAAGGGCCGGGCGTTCATCTCCGTCGCCAACCGCGACAAGCGCTCGATGATCTTCCCGGCGCGCGAGCTGGTCGCCCACGGCTTCGAGCTGCTCGCCACCTCCGGCACGGCCGAGGTCCTCAAGCGCAACGGCATCAACGCCACGGTCGTGCGCAAGCAGTCCGAGGGCGAGGGCCCCAACGGCGAGAAGACGATCGTCCAGCTGATCCACTCCGGCGACGTCGACCTCATCGTCAACACCCCGTACGGCACCGGTGGCCGCCTCGACGGCTACGACATCCGCACGGCGGCGGTCTCCCGCTCCGTGCCGTGCCTGACCACGGTCCAGGCGCTCGCCGCGGCCGTCCAGGGCATCGAGGCGCTGGGCCACGGCGACGTGGGCGTCCGCTCCTTGCAGGAGCACGCGGAGCACCTGACCGCGGCCCGCGACTAAGGATCCAGTAGCAGCCCAGGAGGGGGACACCACACCGGTGTCCCCCTCTTCATGGGGCCACCGCCCCATGAGGACCCAGAGGACTTCCAGCATGTACAAGCTGTTCTTCAACCTCGTCTTCAAGCGCATGGACCCCGAGAAGGCCCACTACCTGGCCTTCCGCTGGATCCGCCTGGCGGCCCGCACGCCCGTTCTGCGCACCTTCGTGGCCGCCTACCTCGCGCCGCGCCACAAGGAGCTGCGTACGGAGGCCCTGGGCCTGCGCATGCACGGCCCCTTCGGCCTCGCCGCCGGCTTCGACAAGAACGCCATCGCGATCGACGGCATGTCGATGCTCGGCTTCGACCACGTCGAGATCGGCACCGTCACGGGGGAGGCCCAGCCCGGCAACCCCAAGAAGCGCCTCTTCCGCCTCGTGCAGGACCGCGCGCTCGTCAACCGCATGGGCTTCAACAACGAGGGCTCCCTCGCCGTGGCGGCCCGCCTGGCCTCCCGCAACCCGGTCTTCAAGACCACGGTCGGCGTGAACATCGGCAAGACCAAGGTCGTGCCGGAGGCCGACGCCGCCGCCGACTACGTGAAGTCCACCGAGCGGCTCGCCGCGTTCGCCGACTACCTCGTCGTGAACGTCTCCTCGCCGAACACGCCGGGCCTGCGCAACCTCCAGGCCACCGAGGCGCTGCGCCCGCTCCTGAGCGCCGTGCGCGAGGCGGCCGACCGTACGGTGACGTCGCGCCGCGTCCCGCTCCTGGTGAAGATCGCGCCGGACCTCGCCGACGAGGACATCGACGCCGTCGCCGACCTCGCCGTCGAACTCGGCCTGGACGGCGTCATCGCGACGAACACGACGATCTCCCGCGAGGGACTGAAGACCACGGGCGACGTCGTGAACGAGACCGGCGGCCTGTCCGGCGCCCCGCTCAAGGAGCGCTCCCTGGAGGTCCTGAGGCGCCTCTACGCGCGCGTGGGCGACCGGATCACGCTCGTGGGCGTCGGCGGCATCGAGAACGCCGAGGACGCCTGGCAGCGCATCCTCGCCGGTGCCACGCTCGTCCAGGGCTACTCGGCCTTCATCTACGAGGGCCCCTGCTACGCCCGCGCCATCCACAAGGGCCTCGCCGCCCGCCTGCGCAACTCCCCGCACGCCACGCTCGCCGACGCGGTCGGCGCCGATGTGAAGAAGGTTTCCGCATGACCGTCATGGAGCCCTTCGGCGCCCGCCTGCGCCGCGTCATGGACGAACGCGGCCCGCTCTGCGTCGGCATCGACCCGCACGCCGCGCTGCTCTCCTCCTGGGGCCTGAACGACGACATCGCGGGCCTGGAGGCCTTCACGCGCGCGTGCGTCGAGGCCATGGCCGACACGGTCGCCGTGGTCAAGCCGCAGATGGCCTTCTTCGAGCGGTTCGGCTCGCGCGGCGTGGCGGTCCTGGAGCGGGCCGTCGCCGACCTGCGGGAGGCCGGGACCCTCGTCGTCATGGACGCCAAGCGCGGCGACATCGGCTCCACCATGGCCGCGTACGCGGAGACGTACCTGCGCAAGGACTCCCCGCTGTTCTCGGACGCCCTGACCGTCTCGCCGTACCTCGGCTACGGCTCCCTGAAGCCCGCCGTCGACCTCGCCCGCGAGTCCGGCGCCGGACTCTTCGTCCTGGCGCTCACCTCGAACCCCGAGGGCGGCGAGGTGCAGCACGCGGTGCGGGCCGACGGGCGCGACGTGGGCGCGACGATGCTCGGGCACCTCGCCGAGGAGAACGCGGGCGAGGTGCCGATGGGCTCCTTCGGCGCGGTGGTCGGCGCGACGCTCGGCGACCTGTCCTCGTACGAGCTCGACATCAACGGTCCGCTGCTCGCCCCCGGCATCGGGGCGCAGGGTGCCACGGCCGCCGATCTGCCGGCCGTGTTCGGCTCCGCCGTGCGCAACGTCGTACCGAATGTCAGCCGTGGCGTCCTGAGGGCGGGACCCTCCGTCGCGGCCCTGCGGGACGCCTCCGTGCGGTTCGCGGACGAGGTGCGCGAGGCCGTCGCGGGGGCCTGACGCGAGAGGTTTAGGGGTGGCACTCCGTGCCGACCTTGGGTTTTGCGTCCGAAACCTGTCCAGATTCTTGGTCTATTTGTCCAAAATGTACGGCTCGACAGAGGCTGACCAGGACTTTTCGTTCGTTCTCGCTGACTCCGAGGGCCATGGCCGCTAGTCTCCGTCGAGAGTCAACGGTCAACTGCACGCCAGCAGGTTGTTCGTTGCTCCCCAGGTGTGGGGCGACTAGGTTCCTCACCGGTCCGTATCCGACAGTTCGACATCCGAGGTGACGTAGGCGTGGCTCTTCCGCCCCTTACCCCTGAACAGCGCGCAGCCGCGCTCGAAAAGGCCGCCGCGGCTCGCCGGGAGCGGGCCGAGGTCAAGAATCGACTCAAGCACTCCGGCGCCTCTCTGCACGAGGTCATCAAGCAGGGCCAGGAGAACGACGTCATCGGCAAGATGAAGGTCTCCGCCCTCCTCGAGTCCCTCCCCGGCGTGGGCAAGGTCCGCGCCAAGCAGATCATGGAGCGTCTCGGGATCTCCGAATCCCGCCGGGTGCGCGGTCTCGGTTCCAACCAGATCGCCTCCCTGGAGCGCGAGTTCGGCAGCACCGGCGCCTGAGTGACCGAGATCGCCCCGGGGTAGCCCCCGGGGCTGGTCCGGCCACTCCGGAACAACTGGAATAATCGCTGCATGAGTGAACGTCCGCGGCTGACCGTGCTCTCCGGCCCCTCGGGGGTCGGCAAGAGCACGGTCGTCGCCCATATGCGCAAGGAACACCCCGAGGTCTGGCTCTCGGTGTCGGCGACGACCCGCAAGCCGCGCCCCGGCGAGCAGCACGGTGTCCAGTACTTCTTCGTCACCGACGAGGAGATGGACAAGCTGATCGCCAACGGTGAGCTCCTCGAGTGGGCAGAGTTCGCGGGGAACCGCTACGGCACCCCGCGCCGTGCCGTGCTCGACCGCCTGGAGGCGGGGGAGCCGGTGCTGCTCGAGATCGACCTCCAGGGTGCCCGTCTGGTCCGGGAGTCGATGCCCGAGGCGCAGCTGGTCTTCCTGGCCCCGCCGAGCTGGGACGAGCTGGTCCGCCGGCTCACCGGGCGCGGCACGGAGGCGCCGGAGGTCATCGAGCGACGTCTCGGGGCCGCCAAGGTGGAGCTCGCCGCCGAGTCGGAGTTCGACACCACGCTTGTCAATACCTCCGTCGAGGGTGTGGCCGCTGAGCTGCTAGCCTTGATGAAAGTTCTTTGACTCTTCGTAGTCATCAACCGATCGGAAGGCAGAGAGTGTCCTCTTCCATCACCGCGCCCGAGGGCATCATCAACCCGCCGATTGATGAGCTCCTCGAGGCCACCGACTCGAAGTACAGCCTGGTCATCTACGCCGCCAAGCGCGCGCGTCAGATCAACGCGTACTACTCGCAGCTCGGTGAGGGCCTGCTCGAGTACGTCGGCCCGCTGGTGGACACGCACGTCCACGAGAAGCCGCTCTCGATCGCCCTTCGTGAGATCAACGCGGGTCTGCTGACGTCCGAGGCCATCGAGGGCCCGGTTCAGTAACGCACGCAACGCTCGAAGTTTCGGTACTTCAGGCCCGGCAGCGCAGCTGTCGGGCCTGTGGTGTGTCATGGAGTCGTACGTTTTTCGAAGTCAGGGGTGAGCCGGTGTCGTCGAAGCCGAAGGTCGTACTGGGGGTCAGCGGTGGTATCGCCGCCTACAAGGCGTGTGAGCTGCTGCGTCGCCTCACCGAGTCCGGTCATGACGTCCGCGTCGTGCCGACCGACTCCGCGCTGCACTTCGTCGGCGCCGCGACCTGGTCCGCGCTCTCCGGCAACCCCGTCTCCACGGAGGTCTGGGACTCCGTCCACGAGGTGCCGCACGTCCGTATCGGACAGCACGCCGACCTCGTGATCGTCGCCCCGGCCACCGCCGACATGCTCGCCAAGGCGGCCCACGGCCTCGCCGACGACCTCCTCACGAACACGCTGCTCACCGCCCGCTGTCCGGTCGTCTTCGCCCCCGCGATGCACACCGAGATGTGGGAGCACCCCGCCACCCAGGAGAACGTCGCCACGCTGCGCCGCCGCGGCGCCCTCGTCATCGAGCCCGCCGTCGGCCGCCTGACCGGCGTCGACACCGGCAAGGGCCGCTTCCCCGACCCCGTGGAGATCTTCGAGTACGCGCGCCGGGTGCTCGCCCGCGGCGACGCCCCGCAGGACCTCGCCGGCCGCCACGTCGTCGTCTCGGCGGGCGGCACCCGCGAGCCCCTCGACCCGGTCCGCTTCCTCGGCAACCGCTCCTCCGGCAAGCAGGGCTACGCCCTCGCCCGCACGGCGGCGGCCCGCGGCGCCCGCGTCACGCTGCTGTCCGCGAACGCGGCGCTCCCCGACCCGGCGGGCGTCGACGTCGTCCACGTGGGCACCGCCGTGCAGCTGCGCGAGGCGGCGCTCGAGGCGGCCGCCGACGCCGACGCGGTGGTCATGGCGGCGGCCGTGGCCGACTTCCGGCCGGAGACGTACGCCACCGGCAAGATCAAGAAGAAGGACGGCGAGGAGCCCGCGCCGATCGCGCTCGTCCGCAACCCGGACATCCTCGCCGAGCTCTCGGTCGACCGCCCCCGCCCCGGCCAGGTCGTGGTCGGGTTCGCCGCCGAGACCGACGACGTGCTCGCCAACGGCCGCGCCAAGCTCACCCGCAAGGGCTGCGACCTGCTCGTCGTCAACGAGGTGGGGGAGCGCAAGACCTTCGGCGCCGAGGAGAACGAGGCCGTGATCCTGGGCGCCGACGGCGGCGAGACGCCCGTCCCGTACGGGCCGAAGGAAGCGCTCGCCGACCGCGTCTGGGACGAGGTGGCCCAGCGCCTCACGCCGTCCGCGGCGGGCTGAACACTCGGCGAACACGCGCCGAAGTACATCTGTGCACGAAGTTCACATTCGTCGCTTCGGGGGCATCGAACCCCCGGAAACACGCTAATTTCGGGCGAGCAGTAGTCTTCCGAAGACCGATCGTCGTATCGCAGAATGCGGTGTCGCAGGTCACAGCGCTCCCAGTGGGCGAGACACGTGGCCCGGCGGTCGAGCACGACCGATAAACTGTTCCCGGACGTGCCGGGCGCAGCCCCCCGTACCGTCCGTCAAATGATCAGCCAGCAGCCGCTGCAACCACAGGGAGCGTTGTGTCCCGTCGCCTGTTCACCTCGGAGTCCGTGACCGAGGGTCACCCCGACAAGATCGCTGACCAGATCAGCGACACCATTCTCGACGCGCTGCTGCGCGAGGACCCCACGTCCCGCGTCGCCGTCGAGACGCTGATCACCACCGGCCTCGTGCACGTGGCCGGCGAGGTGACCACGAAGGCGTACGCGCCGATCGCGCAGCTCGTGCGCGACAAGATCCTCGAGATCGGCTACGACTCGTCGAAGAAGGGCTTCGACGGCGCGTCCTGCGGCGTCTCGGTCTCCATCGGCTCGCAGTCGCCCGACATCGCGCAGGGCGTCGACACCGCGTACGAGAACCGCGTCGAGGGCGACGAGGACGAGCTCGACCGGCAGGGCGCGGGCGACCAGGGCCTGATGTTCGGCTACGCGTGCGACGAGACGCCGGAGCTCATGCCGCTCCCGATCCACCTCGCGCACCGCCTCTCGCGCCGCCTCTCCGAGGTCCGCAAGAACGGGACGATCCCCTACCTCCGTCCCGACGGCAAGACCCAGGTCACCATCGAGTACGACGGCGACAAGGCCGTCCGTCTCGACACGGTCGTCGTCTCGTCGCAGCACGCCTCGGACATCGACCTGGACTCGCTCCTCGCGCCCGACATCCGCGAGTTCGTGGTCGAGCCCGAGCTGAAGGCCCTCCTCGACGACGGCATCAAGCTGGAGACCGAGGGCTACCGCCTCCTGGTGAACCCGACGGGCCGCTTCGAGATCGGCGGCCCGATGGGCGACGCCGGGCTCACCGGCCGCAAGATCATCATCGACACGTACGGCGGCTACGCCCGCCACGGCGGCGGCGCCTTCTCGGGCAAGGACCCGTCCAAGGTCGACCGTTCCGCCGCGTACGCGATGCGCTGGGTCGCCAAGAACGTCGTGGCCGCGGGTCTCGCCGCCCGCTGCGAGGTCCAGGTCGCGTACGCCATCGGCAAGGCCGAGCCGGTCGGTCTCTTCGTGGAGACCTTCGGTACGGCGACGGTCGACACGGACAAGATCGAGGCGGCCATCTCCGAGGTCTTCGACCTCCGCCCCGCCGCGATCATCCGCGACCTCGACCTCCTCCGCCCGATCTACTCCCAGACGGCCGCCTACGGCCACTTCGGGCGCGCGCTGCCCGACTTCACGTGGGAGCGGACGGACCGGGTGGAGGCGCTGCGGAAGGCCGCGGGGCTCTAGTCCTGGCACGCTGAACGGCTCGCGGGGCCCGGCTCTCCTTGGGGAGGGCCGGGCCCTTCGGCGTTCCCTGGTTTCCCGCGGTTTCCACGGGTCCGGCCGGTGTCGGTCGCCTCTGGTAGGAATGCACGTGTGAGCAGCGAGAACGGTAGGAATCGCGAGGGTGGGGGTGGCGAGCCGGAGCAGCTTGCGTTCATTCGGGAGAGTGTGCGGGCTGCGAAGGTGCCGAAGGCGAAGCCGCGGACGTGGCGGGGGGCGCCGTTGGCGGAGGAGTTGCCGGTGGCGCGGGTGCTGGTGGACAAGGGGGTGCTGCATCTCGACCGGTACTTCGAGTACGCGGTGCCCAAGGAGTTGGATGCCGCCGCGCAGCCGGGGGTGCGGGTGCGGGTGCGGTTCGGGGCGGGGAACCGCCATGTGCGGGACGGGCGGCGGGAAGGGGGTGGCTTGATCGACGGGTTCCTGATCGAGCGGGTGGCCGAGGCGGAGTACCAGGGGCCGCTTGCCGCGTTGGCGCAGGTCGTGTCGCCGGAGCCGGTGCTCGACGCGGAGTTGCTCGGGCTCACCAGGGCTGTCGCCGATCGGTATGCGGGGAGCCTGGCCGACGTGTTGCAGCTCGCCATTCCGCCGCGGCACGCGAAGGCCGAGGCCAGGGAGTTTCCGGCGCCGCCCGCGCCGCCGTCCGTTCCCGAGCCCGGGTCGTGGGCGCGGTATGAGCGGGGGGCCGACTTCGTCGGGTCGCTGGCCGCGGGCGGGGCGCCGAGGGCCGTGTGGACCGCGCTGCCGGGGCCCGAGTGGGCCGGGGAGATCGCTCGGGCCGTGCGGGCGACGTTGGCGTCAGGGCGGGGTGCGTTGGTCGTCGTGCCCACCGTGCGCTTGGCGGCGAGGGTTGATGCCGCGCTGCGCGAGGAGTTGGGGGAGGGGCAGCATGCGCTGCTCACCGCCGAGGCCGGGCAGCAGCGGCGGTACAGCGAGTGGCTCGCCGTGCGGCGGGGGGCCGTGCGGGCTGTCGTCGGGACCCGGGCCGCCATGTTCGCGCCCGTGCGGGATCTCGGGCTCGTGGTGGTGTGGGAGGACGGGGACCAGCACCACAGCGACGACCATGCGCCGTTTCCGCATGTGCGGGAGGTGCTGGAGCTGCGGGCCACGCGGGACAAGTGCGCTTTCCTGTTGGGCAGTTGGAGTTGCACCGTCGAGGCCGCTCAGCTCGTACGCAGTGGGTGGGCCGCTGCCGTCGGGGCGCCCCGGGACGTCGTACGGCGGGTTGCTCCGCTCGTACGGACCGTGGGCGATCGGGAGGTGGCGCGGGACGAGGCGGCGCGGGCCGCGCGGTTGCCGAGTCTGGCGTGGGAGGTGGTGCGGGCGGCGTTGCGTGAGGGGCCGGTGCTGGTGCAGGTGCCTCGGCGGGGGTACGTGCCGCGGCTCGCGTGTCAGCGGTGCCGGGAGCCGGCGCGGTGTCGGCAGTGCGCCGGGCCGTTGGAGGCGCGGGAGGCGACCGGGGGGCTCGCGTGCGGGTGGTGCGGGCGTGAGGAGGAGCGCTGGCAGTGCGCCGAGTGCGGGGGGACCCGGTTGCGGGCGCAGGTGGTCGGGGCGCGGCGTACCGCCGAGGAGCTCGGGCGGGCGTTCGCCGCGGTGCCGGTGCGGACGTCCGGGCGGGAGCAGGTGCTGGACACGGTGTCCGGGGAGCCCGCGCTGGTCGTGAGTACGCCCGGGGCGGAGCCGGTGGCCGAAGGGGGGTACGCGGCGGCGTTGCTGCTCGACGGGTGGGCGATGTTGGGGCGGGCCGATCTGCGGGCCGGGGAGGAGGCGTTGCGGCGGTGGGTCGCGGCGTCCTCGCTGGTGCGGGGGCAGGAGGCGGGGGGAGTGGTGGTCGTGGTGGCCGAGCCGTCGTTGCGGCCCGTGCAGGCGTTGGTGCGGTGGGATCCCGTGGGGCATGCAGTGCGGGAGCTGGCGGATCGGGCGGAGCTCGGGTTTCCGCCGGTGTCGCGGATGGCGTCGGTCACCGGGGTGGCGGAGGCCGTCGCCGGGTTCATGGCGGCCGTCGAGTTGCCGGGGGACGCGGAGGTGTTGGGGCCGGTGCCGGTTCCCGTGCCGGTGGCTGGGCCGGGGTCGGGGTCGGGATCGGGGCCGTCGGCGAGGCGGGGGCGGCCGGGGGCCGGGGAGGAGTGGGAGCGGGTGTTGGTGCGGGTGCCGCCGGGGAGTGGGGCGGTGTTGGCGCGTGCCTTGAAGAGGGCGCAGGCGGCGAGGATGGCGAAGGGGGTGGGGGAGGTGGTGCGTGTGCGGGTGGATCCGGTTGACATCGGGTGAGGTGGGGTGAGGTGGGGTGGGGTGGTGTGGGCGTCGCCGTGGGTGCTGGCTGCGGCGGGGTGGCGCGGCGGCCGGCCGGTACCGGGGTGGGGGCCTGTCGAAGGCGCTGCCCGCGCCGGAGTGCCGCCTTGCCCACCCTGCCGCCCCTGGCGGCAGATTGCCCAAGGCGGGGGTGGGGCGGGGTTGGCGGTGGCGGAGAGCCCAAGGCGGGCGCGGGGCGGGGGTGGCGGTGGCGGAGAGCCCAAGGCGGGCGCGGGGCGGGGGTGGCGGTGGCGGAGAGCCCAAGGCGGGGCGAGGTGGGTGGAGGTCGGTGGGGGTGGCTGGCCTTCGTGGCGCAGTGGATGGGGTGGGGTTCGGGGCTGGATACGGCGCTGCCTCCCCGTACAGGTACGGGGAGGCAGCGGCGCGTGGGGTGGGTCAGCCGTGGCGGGGGCCCGGGAAGATGCCGGGGCGGGGTTCGTCGCGGAGGCCGGTGCTGCCGGCGGTCGGCTGGGTGGGCATCGCGCGGGCGGCGGGGACCTGCGGGGACAGCGGGCCCGCTCCCAGCGGCACCGTGGGACGCGCGGCGGGCGTGGGCGCCGGGGTCTCGGTGCCGCGCTCGGCCTCGGCCGCCGCCTGGGTGGCCGCCCTGCGCGCCCCGTACCTGCGGTGGACCGCCTGCTTGGTGACGCCGAGCGCGGAGCCCACCGCGTCCCACGAGAAGCCCAGCGAACGGTCGAAGTCCACGGCCGCGGTGACCAACGTCTCGACGCTGTCGCGCAGTTCCTGGGCGAGACGGACGGTGGGGGCGGGCGCCCTGCCGTAGACGACGAAGCCCGCGGAGGGGCCCGAACGACGCGGTCGGTAGACATTGCCCAGCTGTGCGGTGAGGGTGCGCAGCGCGTCCACCTGGCGGCGGACCCGCTCGATGTCCCGCACAAGGAGATGCAGGCTGGCCCTTGCCTGGGCGTCGTGGGTTGCGTGGTCGGCCATGAACAAGCCTCTCGAACCGGCGATGTAAAAGGATCGGGCCACGTTCGCGTCGCGCGACATCGATCGGTGGCCCTTTGACTGGTCAACTCTTCCTTGACCAACGCGTCATACGGTGAGGGGTCACGCTGTTCGGGCGTATCCGCATATGCGGGGGGCGCACAGTGCGGCGTGCGCCCCGTACGCGCCCGTCGCGCGGCGCCCATAGACTGGTGCGCTGCCCGTGACCCTGCCCCGAGAGGCCGTAAGCCACCGATGAAGCTCGTCTTCGCAGGCACCCCCGAGGTCGCCGTTCCCGCCCTGGACGCCCTGATCGCCTCCGACCGGCACGAGGTGGCCGCCGTCGTCACCCGGCCCGACGCCCCGGCGGGGCGCGGCCGTCGTCTGGTCGCGAGCCCGGTCGCCGAGCGGGCCGAGGAGGCCGGGATCGAGGTGCTCAAGCCCGTCAAGCCGCGTGACGAGGAGTTCCTGGCGCGGCTTCGGGAGATCGGGCCCGACTGCTGTCCGGTCGTGGCCTACGGTGCGCTGCTGCCGAAGATCGCGCTCGACGTGCCCGCGCGCGGCTGGGTCAATCTGCACTTCTCGCTGCTGCCCGCGTGGCGGGGCGCGGCGCCCGTGCAGCACGCGGTCATGGCGGGCGACGAGATCACGGGCGCGTCGACGTTCCTGATCGAGGAGGGGCTCGACTCCGGGCCCGTGTACGGGACCGTGACCGAGGCCGTGCGGGCCACCGACACCAGCGGTGACCTGCTGACCCGGCTCGCGTTCGCGGGCGCCGGGCTGCTCGCCGCGACGATGGACGGCATCGAGGACGGTTCGGTGCAGGCGGTGCCGCAGCCCGTCGACGGGATCTCGCTCGCTCCGAAGATCACCGTCGAGGACGCCCGGATCGACTGGAACGCGCCCGCCCTGCGCGTCGACCGCGTGGTGCGCGGCTGCACGCCCGCGCCGGGGGCGTGGACGGAGTTCCGCGGGGAGCGCCTCAAGGTGCGTACGGCCGTCCTCGCGCCGGACCGGACGGACCTGGCGCCGGGGGAGATCAGCGCGGGCAAGAAGAACCTCTACGTGGGCACCGGTTCGCACGCCGTCGAACTGCTGTGGGTGCAGGCGCAGGGCAAGAAGCCGATGGCCGCGGCGGACTGGGCGCGGGGTACGCGGATCGCCGAGGGGGAGCGGCTCGGCTGAGCCCCGGGCGGGCCGAAGGGCCGGGGCCCGCGGGGGTCCGGCGGGCGGGCGCGACGTACGCTGGGAGGGTTCATCCCGGCGTACGACCCGTGCGTAGCGCCCGTACGATCCCAGCAGCGGAGCACCTTTGAGCGACCAGCCCGGCCGGCCCCCTCGTAAGCCCGGCAAGCCCCACCGCCGTCCGAAGAAGGACCCCGTGCGCATGCTCGCCTTCGAGGTGCTGCGCGCGGTCGACGAGCGGGACGCGTACGCGAACCTCGTGCTGCCGCCGCTGCTGCGCAAGGCCCGCGCGAAGGGGGACTTCGACGGGCGGGACGCCGCGCTCGCGACCGAGCTCGTGTACGGGACGCTGCGCAGGCAGGGGACGTACGACGCGATCGTGGCGGCCTGTATCGACCGGCCGCTCAGGGAAGTCGACCCGCCGGTCCTCGATGTGCTCAACCTCGGTGTGCATCAGCTGCTCGGGACGCGGATTCCGACGCACGCCGCCGTGTCCGCGTCGGTGGAGCTGGCGCGTGTCGTGCTCGGCGACGGGCGGGCCAAGTTCGTCAACGCCGTGCTGCGGAAGGTCTCGCAGAACGATCTCGACGCGTGGGTGGAGCGGGTCGCGCCGCCGTACGACGAGGATCCCGAGGACCACCTGTCGGTTGTCCATTCGCATCCGCGATGGGTCGTCTCCGCGTTGTGGGACTCGCTGGGCGGGGGACGCGCCGGGATCGAGGATCTGCTGGAGGCCGACAACGAGCGGCCCGAGGTGACGCTCGTGGCGCGGCCCGGACGGACCACGGCCGAGGCGGTTCTTGCCGAGGTCGGCGAGGAGTCCGGGCTTCCCGGGCGCTGGTCGCCGTACGCCGTGCGGCTCGCCGAGGGCGGTGAGCCGGGGTCGTTCGACGTCGTGCGGTCCGGCCGGGCCGGGGTGCAGGACGAGGGCAGCCAGCTGGTCGCCCTTGCGCTCGCGAACGCTCCGGTCGAGGGGCGGGACGAGCGGTGGCTCGACGGGTGCGCGGGGCCCGGTGGCAAGGCGGCGATGCTGGCGGGGCTCGCCAGTGAGCGGGGCGCGATGCTCCTCGCGTCGGAGAAGCAGCCGCATCGGGCGGGGCTCGTCGGGAAGGCGCTGGCGGGGAACCCGGGGCCGTATCAGGTCATCGCCGCGGACGGTACGCGGCCGCCGTGGCGGCCGGGGTCGTTCGACCGGGTGCTGATGGACGTTCCGTGTACGGGACTCGGGGCGTTGCGGCGGCGGCCGGAGGCGCGGTGGCGGCGGCGGCCGGAGGACCTGGAGGGGTTCGGGCCGCTCCAGCGGGGGTTGCTGCGGCAGGCGCTCGAGGCGGTGCGGGTGGGGGGTGTCGTGGGGTACGCGACGTGTTCGCCGCATCTCGCGGAGACGCGGGCGGTCGTGGACGACGTGCTGAAGCAGTTCGGTGCGGCGGAGTTGGTTGACGCGCGGCCGTTGATGGACGGGGTGCCGGGGCTGGGGGAGGGGCCGGATGTGCAGTTGTGGCCGCATTTGCACGGTACCGATGCGATGTATCTGGCGTTGATTCGGCGTACCGCGTAGGTCGGGGTGCGGTGGGGCGGGGTTGCGGTCGCGGGGCTCTGCCCCGGGCCCCGCTGCTCAATCGCCGCAGGGGCTTGAATGGGGCTGCTGCGTCGAGGGCCGCAGGGGCTTGAATGGGGCTGCTGCCTCGAGTGCCCCGCAGGGGCAAGGGGTTGGGGCCTTGAGCGGCGGGTGGGGCTCAGAAGGGACTACTTGGTCGGGGGGATCGGCCACCAGACCTTTTCGTCGGCGTCCAGGAACAGGGATGTGACCAGGACCGAGCGGACGATGAAGGTGTCGAGGAGGACGCCGACCGCCACCGCGAAGCCGATTTCGGCGAAGGCGACCATGGGGAGCGTGCCGAGCGCGGCGAACGTGCCGGCCAGGACCAGGCCCGCCGAGGTGATCACCGCGCCGGTCGCGGCCAGGCCCGTGAGGACGCCCTGACGGGTGCCCTGGCGGGCGGCCTCCTCACGGATGCGGGTCGTGAGGAAGATGTTGTAGTCGATGCCGAGCGCCACCAGGAACACGAAGACGAAGAGCGGGAAGTCCGTCGACTCGCCCGCGTAGTCGAACAGGTGGCGGAAGGCCAGCGCGCTGATGCCGAGGGCCGCGGCGAACGACAGGACGACCGTGGCGATCAGCAGCAGCGGCGCCACCAGGGCCCGTAGGAGCAGGCCCAGGATCAGCAGGACGACCACCAGGACCAGCGGGATCACCAGTTTGTTGTCGTGCGCTGTGGCGCGGTCCATGTCCAGAAGGGCCGCCGTGCCGCCGCCGACCTTCGCCTCCGCGCCCTCCACGTCGTGCACCGCGGCCCGCACCCGGTCCACCGTGTCCTTGGCGGCCTGGCTGTCGGAAGGGTCGGTCGTCGTCGCCTCGAAGAGGATCCGGCCTTCTGCCTGGGGTTTCGTGTTGGGCGGTACGCCGATGCTCTGCCGCACCACTCCGTCGGTCGTGGCGACCGCCCGGACCACCCGCGCCCGCTGCTCCTCGTTCGCGACGACGACGAGCGGGTCGCCGGTCCCGGCGGGGAAGTACTCCGCCGAAACCTCCTGGCCCACGATCGAGTCGGGTTTGTCGGTGAACGAGTCGGCGTTGCTGATGCCCTCCGCCTTCAGCTGGATGAGGCCGAGGGAGAGCAGCGCGAGCGCCACCGCCGTCGCGATCCAGATGAGGCGCGGACGGACGGCGATCCGGCGGCCGATGCGCGCCCACAGCCCGCGTTCGGTGGGCTCCGGGGAGCCGAGGTGCGGGATCACCGGCCAGAACAGCCAGCGGCCGAAGATGACCAAAAGCGCGGGGAACAGCGTCAGCATCGCGAGCAGGGCCACCGCCACGCCGATCGCGGCGACCGGGCCGAGGCCCCGCGTCGAGTTCATCTCGGCGGTCAGCAGGACCAGCATGCTGAGGACGACGGTGGCGCCGGACGCGAGCACGGCCGGGCCCGCCCGGTGCAGGGCCAGCGCCATCGCCTCGTGCCGGTCCTCGTGGCGGCGCAGCTCCTCCCGGTAGCGGGCGACCAGGAGCAGGGCGTAGTCCGTTCCCGCGCCGAACACGAGCACCGTGAGGATGCCCGCGCTCTGGCCGTTCACGGTGAGGCCCGCGTGCTGCGCGAGGAGGTAGATCAGCGCCTGCGCCGTGAACAGTGCCGCCACCACGCTCAGGACCGGCACGAGCAGTAGCGACGGACTGCGGTACGTGAACAGCAGGATCACGATCACGATGCCGAGCGCCGAGAACAGCAGGGTCGAGTCAATGCCCTCGAACGCCTCCGAGAAGTCCGCCGAGGTGCCGCCCGGCCCGGTGATGTGGACCTGAAGGCCGTCCGTCGTCGTGCCGGTCCGGTCGCGGATGGATTCCACGGCGGGGCTGATCCGCTCCCAGCCCTTCTCGTCCATCGTGATCGGGACGTAGACCTGCGCCGCCGACGCGTCAGGCCGCTCGTCGAGGACCGGGCCGCGGGTCTCGGTGCCGCGTACCCCGTGCGCGCTCAGCTGCTTGATCTGGGCGATGTCCTTGGCGATCCGGGCCCGGTCCCCGACGGTGAGCCCGCCCTCGCGCGCGTAGATCACCACGGCCGGGATGGTCTCCGGCCTGAAGTCCTTGGAGATGTCGAGGACTTGGGTGGACTCGGCGGAGCCCGGCAGCCAGGACTGCGCGTCGTTGTCCTGCGCGTCGGTGAGCTTCTGGGCGAGCGGCGCCGTGCCGACGATGACCACCAGCCACAGCAGCAGCACCAGCCACTTGCTGCGCCGCCCGCACACCAGCCACGCGACGCCCCGGCGCCCGGACACCGTCCTCGTGGTGCTCTGCTCGTCCGCCATGGCGTCCCCCGCTGCGTCGTGCGCGGTACTCCCCGGGGGCCGACCGCCGGCCCCGCTGCGAGCCGCCAAATATGGCACGGGTGGGCACGGCTCGGTATCGGTCTCGCGTCTTGGTCTGGACCGAGGCGGAGGGGGAGCGCCGGGCATGGCACGCTTGGGGCATGGCCGTGCAGATCAACCCCAGCATCCTGTCCGCGGACTTCGCCCGCCTTGCCGACGAGGCACAGGCCGTCGAAGGCGCCGACTGGCTCCATGTCGACGTCATGGACAACCACTTCGTACCGAATCTGACCCTGGGGGTTCCGGTCGTAGAGTCGTTGGCGCGTGCGACGGACACCCCGTTGGACTGCCATCTGATGATCGAGGACCCCGATCGCTGGGCTCCTCAGTACGTCGAAGCGGGTGCCGGGTCCGTCACCTTCCACGCGGAGGCCGCCGCCGCGCCCGTCCGCCTCGCGCGCGAGATCCGCGCCAAGGGCGCCCGCGCCTCGATGGCCCTCAAGCCGGCGACGCCGATCGAGCCGTACGAGGATCTGCTGCCCGAGCTGGACATGCTGCTGATCATGACGGTTGAGCCGGGCTTCGGCGGGCAGGCCTTCCTGGACATCATGTTGCCGAAGATCCGCCGCACCCGTGAGCTGATCGGGAAGCACGGTCTGGAGCTGTGGCTCCAGGTCGACGGCGGGGTCTCCGCCGCGACGATCGAGCGGTGCGCGGAGGCGGGAGCCGACGTCTTCGTCGCCGGTTCGGCGGTGTACGGGGCGAAGGACCCGGCGGACGCGGTACGTGCATTGCGCACGCAGGCGGAGGGCGCCACGGCGGCCGCGGGCTGGGCGTGCGACCACTGAGCCACAGGCACGTGAACGGCGTTCATCGGGGCTGATCAACCGCGTCGGATCTGCAAGGATGAACGGCGTATCGAGGTTGTGAACCGCTGTGAGCGGCAGCAGTCGCGTCGTGAGCGTAGACCGAGTGACCGTAGACCGATTGAAGTCGTGGCCTGAGCAACATGTCGTGACTGAAGAGAAGTGAGGAGAACGCCGTGTCCGCATCATCGGCGGGACGGGCGGCCCTGCGGATGGGACCCGCGGAGCTGGTGCAGGCGGCGGCCATGGCCCGTCGCTTCTACCTCGAGGGCAAGTCAAAGATCCAGATCGCCGAGGAGTTCGGCGTGAGCCGCTTCAAGGTGGCGCGGGTCCTCGAGACCGCCCTCGAGCGGGATCTCGTACGGATCGAGATCCGGGTCCCTGCCGAGCTGGACGCGGAGCGGTCGGACGCGCTGCGTGCCCGCTACGGGCTGCGGCACGCGGTCGTCGTCGAGTCGCCCGCCGAGATCGACGAGTCGTCCGACCCCGAGAACCTGGGGGAGGTCGCGGCGGATCTGCTCGGCGAGCTGGTCACCGAGGGCGACGTGCTCGGTCTCGCGTGGGGGCGCTCCACGATCCACATGGCCGCGGCCCTCGACCGGCTGCCGCCGTGCACCGTGGTGCAGCTGACCGGTGTGTACGACGCGGGGACCGCGGAGCGCGGCTCGGTGGAGGCCGTGCGGCGGGCCGCGCAGGTCTCGGGCGGCGACGCGCACCCGATCTACGCGCCCATGCTGCTGCCGGACGCGGCCACGGCGGCGGCGCTGCGCAACCAGACGGGGATCGCGCGGGCCTTCGAGTACTTCGACAAGGTCACCGTGGCGTGTGTGTCGATCGGCTCGTGGGAGCCGGGGATCTCCACCGTGCACGACATGCTGAGCGACGAGGAGCGGGCGCATTACGCGTCGCTGGGTGTCGCCGCGGAGATGTCCGCGCATCTGTTCGATGCGCAGGGGCGTCGGGTCGGGCGGGATCTCGGGGAGCGGTGCATCACCGTTGAGGCGGATCGGTTGCGGCGGATACCGGAGGTGGTGGCGATCGCCGGTGGGCAGCGGAAGGCGGGGGCCATTGACGCGGTGTTGCGGTCGGGGCTCGTGACCAGTCTGGTGACGGATACGGCGGCGGCCGATTTCCTGCTTGCGGCGGGGGCGGCGCCGAAGCCGGCGTTGCAGCGGGCGGATCCTGACGGGGTGTGAGGGCGGGAGCGGGGTTGCGGTTGCGGGGCTCTGCCCCGGGCCCCGCTCCTCAATCGCCGGAGGGGCTTGAAATGGGCCGGCTCCGCGTCCCCGGAGGGGCTTGAAGTGGGCCCGCTCTACGTCCCCGGAGAGACTTGGAATGGGTCTGCTTCACGTCCCCGGAGGGGCTTGATACGCCGCAGTGCTTTGGAGGTGAGGGTGTGGTGAGTGGGGTGCCTGGGTCTTCCGAGCTGTGGGTCGTGCGTCAGCTGGAGCTCGGTGGGGTGGTCGACAAGGGCGGGTTCATGGAGCGGTGTGCCTCCGCGCTGGAGCTGCCCGCGTGGTTCGGGGGGAACTGGGACGCGCTCGCCGATGCGCTGAGCGATCCCGGGCAGCTGCCGGAGGCGGACCCGGGCGGGGCGGTCGTGGTCGTCGTGTCCGGGTGGGCGGAGTTCAAGGAGCGGCAGCCGGAGCAGTGGGACATCGCCTGTGAGGTGTTCGCACAAGCTTCCGCCGCACAGGTGCTGCTCGCGCTCGGAGGATCATCCAAGGAACATCGCTGACCTTGGGATGTTCGGCCCGGAGACGTGACTTCGGGCGGCATGGGAAAATGAAGTACGTGCTTTGTGCCCCCGGGAGCAGACTTCCAGGGGCCCCCTTCTACCGACTGGGATGTCCGCACGTGCGTTTCCTCAATGACATCAAGCCCGCGTACGACCTGACGTACGACGACGTCTTCATGGTGCCGAGCCGGAGCGCCGTCGGCTCCCGGCAGGCCGTCGACCTGTCCTCGCCGGACGGTACGGGCACCACGATCCCGCTGGTCGTCGCCAACATGACCGCGATCGCCGGGCGTCGCATGGCCGAGACGGTGGCCCGCCGGGGCGGCCTGGTCGTCATTCCGCAGGACATCCCGATCGAGGTCGTCACCGAGGTCATCTCCTGGGTCAAGACCCGCCACCTGGTGCTCGACACCCCGATCGTCCTCGCTCCGACGCAGACCGTCGCCGACGCGCTGTCGCTGCTGCCCAAGCGCGCGCACAACGCCGGTGTCGTCGTGGACGACGAGCAGCGGCCCGTCGGTGTCGTCACCGACCAGGACCTGTCCGGCGTCGACCGCTTCACGCAGCTGTCCGAGGTCATGGCCAAGGACCTGCTGCTGCTCGACGCGGACATCGACCCGCGCGACGCCTTCAACAAGCTGGACGGCGCCAACCGCCGCTACGCCCCGGCCGTGGACAAGGACGGGAAGCTGGCGGGCATCCTGACCCGTACCGGTGCGCTGCGCGCGACTCTCTACACCCCGGCCACCGACGCCGACGGCAAGCTGCGCATCGCCGCCGCCGTCGGCATCAACGGCGATGTGGCGGGCAAGGCCAAGCAGCTGCTCGACGCGGGCGTCGACACGCTCGTCGTGGACACCGCGCACGGCCACCAGGAGTCGATGATCTCCGCGATCAAGGCCGTGCGGGCCCTCGACCCGCAGGTCCCGATCGTCGCGGGCAACATCGTCGCCGCCGAGGGCGTCAAGGACCTCATCGAGGCCGGCGCCGACATCATCAAGGTCGGTGTCGGACCCGGCGCCATGTGCACCACGCGCATGATGACCGGCGTCGGCCGCCCGCAGTTCTCCGCCGTCCTGGAGTGCGCCGCCGAGGCCAAGAAGTACGGCAAGCACGTGTGGGCCGACGGTGGCGTGCGGCACCCGCGCGACGTCGCCATGGCGCTCGCCGCCGGTGCGTCCAACGTCATGATCGGCTCGTGGTTCGCCGGTACGTACGAGTCGCCGGGCGACCTCCAGCACGACGCCCAGGGCCGTGCCTACAAGGAGTCCTTCGGCATGGCGTCCGCGCGTGCCGTGAAGAACCGCACGAGCGAGGAGTCCGCCTACGACCGCGCCCGCAAGGCGCTGTTCGAGGAGGGCATCTCGACCTCGCGGATGTTCCTCGACCCGCAGCGCCCCGGCGTCGAGGACCTGATCGACTCCGTCATCGCCGGTGTCCGCTCCTCCTGCACCTACGCGGGTGCCAACTCGCTCGCCGAGTTCGAGGAGCGCGCCACCGTCGGCATCCAGTCCGCGGCCGGCTACGCCGAGGGCAAGCCGCTGCACGCCAGCTGGAACCAGTAGCCGGACCGCGGAAGGCCGTCCGGCCTTCCGCCCCCCCCGGGCGATTTCAGTCGGGTACGGCGTGGGCCATGGCCGCGGGCGCGGTCCACGCCGCCTCGACGCACTTGCCGCCCTGCGCGGGCCGCACCGCGATGCGCTCCGCGAGCCGCTCCACCACGTGCCAGCCGAAGCCGCCCCCGCCGCCCAGGTCGGGGGCGCGCGCCTGCGGGGCCCGCGGGTCGTCGTCCTCCACCGACACCGCGAGCCCGGCCGGATCGGCGCGCAGCCGCAGCCTGGCCAGGGCGCCGGCGTGCCGGGCCGCGTTGCCGACCAGCTCCGACACGACGAGCAGCACCGCGTCCTTGTCGGCCCACGGGCAGTGCTCCGCCAGGAAGCCGGCGGCGGCGTGCCGTGCCTGGGCCCCTGTCAGCGGACCGTCCACCACGATCTCCATGGGGTATCGACTACCCCGCCGTCGGATCTTCACCGCCACCGGAACCCTCCGGGACGAGAACCGTGTCGAGGCCGGTGATCCGGAAGATCCGCTCGACGACCGGGGAGAGGCGGCGCACCGTGAGCCGCGCGTCCCGGGCGAGCAGGGTGGTCCGGGCCCGCAGCAGCCCGTTGATGCCGCCCGAGTCGAAGAAGGCCACGCCCGACAGGTCGAGGGTCACGGTGGTGTCCGCCGGGACGTCGAGCTCGCCCACGCACTCCAGGAGCAGCGGCGCCGTCTCGTAGTCGAGGTCGCCGGTGAGGGTGACCAGCGGGCCGTCCGGGCCCGCCGACGTGGCCAGCGAGAGCACCGCGCGCGGGGCCTCGGACGTGGACGGGTCCTCGGGTATCGCTCCGGGGTCCGCGGCCGTCAACGGCTTCTCCTCACGGTCAGGGCGAGCGTGTCGTCCGGGTGCAGGATCACGGTGTGCATCTCCTTCGCGAGGGCGCCGGGGATTTCTTCGGTCGGGCGGTGTCGGTGCCGGACGGCCGCCGACGTGAGCCGACGCTCGCCCTCGTAGGGGTCGCGGCGGCTCTCGGTGAGGCCGTCCGTGTAGAGCACGAGCAGATCACCGGGTGCCATCTTCTCGTGCCACAGTCCTTCACTGCCCGCGAGCGGGTAACCGATGCCCCGTCCGCGTACTTCGAGGAAACGGGCGCTGCCGTCCTCGCTCACCAACAGGGGCGGCGGATGGCTGCCGTTGGCGAGGGTGAGGCGGCCGGAGACCGGGTCGATGCGGGCGAGCTGGACGGTGGCCATCAGCTCCCGGTCGTAGGGGAGGAGGATCTCGTCGGTGCGTGCGATCACCGTCTCCAGCGGGTGGCCCTCCAGGGTGAGGGTGCGCACGGCGTGGGTCACGTTGAGGGCGCTGCGGGTACTGGTGAGGCCGTGGCCGAGGGCGTCGACGACGGTGATGTGCACGGTGCCGTCGGGCAGCTGGAACCAGTCGTACAGGTCGCCGCCGGTGGGGGCGTCCGTGCCCGCGGGCGCGTAGTGGATGGCGAGGTCGAGGCCGTCCACCTTCATGGGGCCGGGGCGCAGCGCGTCCTCCAGCTCGCGCAGCATCTGCCCGTGGGCGCGCCGCAGTTGCTCGTCGCGCTCCTCCAACTGCACGTACAGGGCGAGGACCCCGCTGTTGGTCTCGTCCAGTTCGTGGGTGAGGCTGCGGCGGTCGGCCTCCAGGGACTCGGCTCGGGCGAGCGCGGCCTGCAGCTCCTCCTCCAGGAGTTCGACGGGGGAGTGCGCGCCGGGTCCGCCCTGGTGCGGCACCTCGGGCAGCGGCACCCGCCACACCGTCGTGTCCGCGTCCCGCTGGGCGCGCAGCGGAAGTCCTTCGACGGGCGTCGGCCACGGGGCGAACGGACACCGCAGCCGCACCGTCAGCTCCCGGCGGGCGCGGACGGGGCCGGGCTCGGCCTCCAGGGTGACGAGACGCCCGGCCCGCAGCTCCGGTTCGGCGACCCGGGCGACCGACAGGGTCAGCCGGGTGCGCAGTTCGGCGGGCAGCCGGAACCCGGCCGCCAACACCCGTACGGCCGTACGGAGTTCGGGCAGGGAGCGATAGGACGTGCCAGGGGACGCCGCCGCCTCCTGGTCGGTCATGTGTTCCTCCTTGGTGCCGCGGAGACCAGGACGGTCGCGTCGTCGCGGGCGCTTCGGTGGCCGTGCCCCAGGGCGGGGGCGAGCAGCCGGGGCGGCAGCCCCAGCAGGAACGGGGTCGCGGTGTCCGCCCACCGGGCCTGGATGCCGTCCGTGTGGACGACCACCGAGCACCCCTCCGGCAGCGGTATCGAGCGGGCCTGCGGGCGCGGCATGTTCCAGCCGACCACGCCGGGCCGGCCCACCTCCCGGGAGTGCACCCCGTCGTGCGAGGTGAGCAGGAGGCGGACGTTGCCGATGCCGCAGTGCTCGACCGTGCCGGGCCGCAGCCGGACCAGGCCCACCGCGGCGCCCCGGCCGCCGCGCAGCGCCCGGTCCATCGACGAGAGCAGTTCGGGCAGCGGGCGTTCGGCCGCCTCGTGGAACACGGCCACGGCGGCGGCGCTCATCTCGGCGGCCTCCGCGCCGTGACCGAGGCCGTCGACGACGAGCACGGTGCGTCCGCCCGGCGCGTCGACGACGGCCGCGCTGTCCCCGCACCGCTCCTCGCCCCGCAGCGGAAGGCAGAGCAGGCCCACGTCGGACCGGACGGGACCCGAGCCGGGCGCGCGGAACCGGGCGCAGATCAGCGTGCCGACACCGGGCAGCGTGCGCAGCGTCAGGGCGTCCGCCAGGCGCCGCGCCGCCCCCATGCCGGAGCCCAGCGAGCCGGTGGTGCTGAACCCGTCGACCATCGCCCGGTCGGGCTGTGCCATCCCCGGGCCCCGGTCGACCGCGACCACGTCGATGCCGTGCCCCGTGGGGTGGCGCTGTACGTAGATCGCCCCGCCGACCGCGTGCCGCAGCAGGTTCCCGGCGAGTTCGCTGGTCAGCACGGCGGCGCGCTCGGCCGCCGTGCCGTCCAGGCCGCCGGCCGCCGCCGTCTCGCGGGCCAGCGCGGCGGCGTGGTGCACCGCGCTGGCGTGGTCGACGACGACGTGCGCGGTGACCGCGGGGTCGGTGGCGTGTTTCATCGGTTCGTCCAGCGCACGGCGGTCACCGTGGTGCCGCGTCCGGCGGCGGTGTCGACGTGGAAGTCGTCCATCAGGCGGCGGGCGCCGCCCAGGCCGTGGCCCAGTCCGTTGCCCGTGGTCCAGCCGTCCGTCAGGGCCGCGCCGAGGTCCGGGATGCCGGGGCCTTCGTCCTGTATCACCAGTCGGATACCGCTGGCTCCTCTCTTCGTCAGCAGTTCCACGACGAGGGTGCCGCCCTCGCCGTGGACGAACGCGTTGCGCGCGAGTTCGCTGGCCGCGGTGACCACGCGGGTCTGGTCCACGAGCCCGAAGCCGCACTCGACGGTGGCGGCGCGCACGGCGTGCCGGACCGTCAGCAGGTCGTCGTCCGACCGTACGTCGTAGGCGCGGCGGATGGTCACCTCGGCGTTGACGAGGTGCGGCGGGCTCGGGGCGCGCTCATCCGACATGGTCATGGCCCGGGGCCTCCATGGTGCGCCGCCAGCCGAGCGCCGTCAGGCCCTGCTCGGCGTTGAGCGCGGTCTCCACTCCGGTCAGCTGGATGCCCAGCTCGACCAGGGTGATCGCCACGGCCGGCCGCATCCCGGCGACGATCACCCGGGCCCCCAACAGCCGTGCCATGTTGGTCAGTTCCATGAGCGTGCGGGCGACGAACGAGTCGATCAGTTCGAGCCGGGAGATGTCGATGAGGACACCCCGGGCGTGGTCCGACGTGATCCGCTCGGTCAGCTCGTCCGTGAAGGCCAGCGCGGACCGGTCGTCCAGCTCGGCCAGCAGCCCCGTCACCAGGACATCGCCGAACCGCAGAATGGGAACGCCCATCGGGCGAGGGGAGTTCACCGCGGTGCCGACCCTGCGACGGCGAAACCGACGGCGGGCTGGTCCGTGAGCTTGACCGAGGCGGCGAGCGCGTCGGCCAGCGTGGCGCGGGTCAGGATGGTGGACAGGTCGATCCCCAACTGGGCGATGGTCTGGGCGATGGGCGGACGGATGCCGCTGATGACACAGTCGGCGCCCATCAGCCGGACCGCGTTGACGGTGTGCATGAGGTGCTGGGCGACCGCCGTGTCGACGGTCAGCACCCCGGTGATGTCGATGATGGCGACCTTGGCCTCGTCGTCCTGGATCGCCTGGAGCAGCGACTCCATGACGATCTGGGTGCGGGCCGTGTCCAGGGTGCCGATGAGCGGCACGGCCAGGACGTGCTTCCACAGCCGTACGACGGGCGTGGAGAGTTCCATCAGCTGACGGCTCTGGCGCTGGATGATCTCCTCGCGCCCCTCGACGTACGTCTCGAAGGAGAGCGCGCCCGCCGCGTCGAGCATCCGGTTGATGAAGTTGGCCGCGGCGAACAGCTCGCCCATGTCGCGGGTGGTGTGCTGGACGGCCGCCAGCAGCGCCTCCTTGAGGGAGAGCACCGCCAGCGAGGTGTCGGTGGGCGTGGCGCCCGCGCGCACCCGGCGCAGCGACAGCTCGGTGACCGTGGTGCGCAGGTTGTGGTGCGACGTCACCAGGCGCGCCACCGGGGTGTCGCTGGCCAGTGCCTCGGTGAGCGCGTCGACGAGCAGCAGCGCCTCCTCGCGCAGCTCGCTCTCGCTCATGTCGGTGCCGAGGGCGGCCTGGTCCAGCTGGAGCGTGGTCCAGCTGGCAGCGATCTGCTGCTCCTGGTTCCGCAACGTCTCCAGCAGCAGATTTCGAATGTCGGTCTCGCTGGTACTCACAAGCCCCTCTCACGCCGATTCGCATGTGTGTGCGTCCCGCACATCATGCACACCTTCAAGTGCCCCCGCCGTATTCCAGGTTGACGACTGATCGTCCCCCATGGATCAACGACAGAGGCAGCCTTTGCGGTTACCCCTGTTCGGCCGCCTCATGCACGCGCGGAGGGTGTGAGCTGTGACACGTCCGACGCAACAGACGAAACGGACGCCGCAATGAACACCTGAGGACCGCGGATACGCGCAATGATCGTCCGGCCCCACGCAAGGTTGCTGCATTACAGCTGGGAAGCCGCGTCCTTTAGAGTCATCCGCTGTACGTTGCGTGGCGGGGGTTCTGCCTGCTCGGCGGGCCCCGGCTTCGGGTGTGCTCCGCCGCGCCTCCTCGCCGCGGCCCATCCGACCGGCAGCGATCAAGGAGCCAGCCCGTGCTCGACCACGGCGCACCCCCGCGCACCCCGCAAGCCGCACCCCCGTCCCCCGGCCTCGGCGCCCGCCTCATGCGGCGCAAGCCGGTGGAACAGCTGGTCGTGGAGGGCGGCCAGGGTGAGGGCGGCTCGCTGCGGCGCTCCCTCGGCATGTGGCAGCTGACGATGATCAGCATCGGTGCCACCCTCGGCACGGGCATCTTCGTCGTGCTCGGCGAGGCCGTCCCGAAGGCCGGTCCCGCCGTCACGCTGTCCTTCGTGATCGCCGGTCTCACCGCGCTCTTCTCGGCCCTCTCCTACGCCGAGCTGGCCGGCACCATCCCGGTCGCAGGATCCTCGTACTCGTACGCATACGCAACGATGGGCGAACTTCTCGCCTGGGTCTGCGGCTGGTGCCTGGTCCTGGAGTACGGGGTCTCGGTGGCCGCCGTCGCCGTCGGCTGGGGCGAATACCTGAACGAGCTGCTCGACGGCACGATAGGCGTCACCATCCCGGACGCCCTGTCCGCGCCGCCCGGCGACGGCGGGATCTTCAACCTGCCCGCGCTGATCGTCGTCCTGCTCGCCATGGTGTTCCTGCTCGGCGGCGCCAAGGAGTCCGCGCGCGCCAACACGGTCATGGTCGCCGTGAAGATCGCGGCCCTGCTGCTGTTCTGCGTCATCGGCTTCATGGGCTTCAAGTCCGGCAACTACGAGGACTTCATGCCGCTCGGCATGGCGGGCGTGAGCGCCGCAGGCGCCACCCTCTTCTTCTCGTACATCGGCTTCGACGCCGCCTCCACCGCCGGCGAGGAGGCGAAGAACCCGCAGCGTGACCTGCCGCGCGCCATCATGCTGTCGCTGATCATCGTCACCGCGCTGTACGTCCTCGTGGCCGCCGTCGCCGTCGGCGCCCGCCCCTGGACCGGCTTCACCGACTCCGAGGCGACGCTCGCCGCGATCATGAAGGACGTCACGGGACAGCCGTTCTGGGGCACGGTGCTCGCCGCCGGAGCCGTCATCGCCATCGCGTCCGTCGTGCTGACCGTGCTCTACGGGCAGACCCGCGTGCTGTTCGCGATGTCCCGCGACGGGCTCGTGCCCAAGGTGTTCGCGAAGGTCCACCCGAAGACCGGGGCGCCGCGCGCCAACACGGTCATCGTGTCCCTGTTCTGCGGCGTCCTCGCGGCGGCCATCCCGCTCGGCCAGCTCGCCGACGCCACCAGCATCGGCACGCTCTTCGCCTTCGCCCTGGTCAACATCGCCGTGATCGTGCTGCGCCGCACCCGCCCCGACATGAAGCGCAGCTTCCGGGTGCCGCTGGCGCCGGTCCTGCCGCTCGTCGGTTTCGGATTCTGCGTGTGGATGATGGGCAGCCTGTCCGCTATCACCTGGATCGTCTTCGGTGTCTGGATGGCCGTCGGTCTCGTGTTCTACTTCAGCTACGGGATGCGCCGCTCCCGTCTCGCAGCCCCAGCCGCCCAGAAGTGAAGCTCCCGCCTTGCTGAACGATCTCGACGAACGCATCGTGCACGCCCTCGCCGAGGACGCCCGCCGCTCCTACGCCGACATCGGCCAGCTCGTCGGCCTGTCCGCGCCCGCCGTGAAGCGCCGCGTGGACCGGCTGCGGGCCACCGGCGCGATCACCGGATTCACGGTGCGCGTCGACCCGGCGGCGCTCGGCTGGGAGACCGAGGGCTTCATCGAGATCTACTGCCGCTCCAACACCTCGCCGGAGGCGATCCGGCGGGGCCTGGAGCGCTACCCCGAGGTCGCGTCCGCCTCCACCGTCACCGGTGAGGCCGACGCGATCGTCCAGGTCTTCGCCTCCGACATGCGGCACTTCGAGCGGGTCCTGGAGCGGATCGCGGGCGAGCCGTTCGTCGAACGGACCAAGTCCGTGCTCGTGCTGTCGCCCCTGATGAGGCGCTTCACCTCCGGTTCGCCCGCGTAACGCGGAACCCGCGGGCGCCGCGCAACGAAACGCCGCCCGCGGGCCCGACGACGCAACAAACAGCGCATCGACGCGCAACAGGTGCTTCTTGTCCGCCGTCGCGGGCGGCCGTAGCTTTTTGGTGACCCCGAACCCCATCCCGTGAACGGTTGAGGACACCCATGCGCACCGCCCTGCTCCAGAGCTCAGGACACCCCGGCTCGACCGCCGCGAACCTCGAGGTTCTCGACGCGGCCGCCGGCCGGGCCGCCGCCGCGGGCGCCGGGCTCCTCGTGGCGCCGGAGATGTTCCTCACCGGGTACGCGATCGGCGACGACGTCGCCCGGCTGGCCGAGCCCGCCGACGGGGACGCCGCCGACGCGATCGCCGAGCTGGCCCACCGGCACGGCCTCGCCGTCGCCTACGGCTACCCGGAGCGCGACGGCGACGCCGTC
This sequence comes from Streptomyces sp. BYX5S, assembly GCF_054724165.1. Taxonomy (NCBI): domain Bacteria; kingdom Bacillati; phylum Actinomycetota; class Actinomycetes; order Kitasatosporales; family Streptomycetaceae; genus Streptomyces; species Streptomyces sp. BYX5S. The sequence goes on from NZ_CM138829.1 coordinate 2,550,967, forward strand.
TTCAACTCCGTACAGCTGATCTCCGCCGACGGCACCCGCCTCGCCAACTACCGCAAGACCCACCTGTTCGGCTGCTTCGAGCGCGAGCAGTTCACACCGGGGGAGCAGCCGGTCGTGCAGGCCGAGCTGAACGGTCTGCGGGTCGGCCTGATGATCTGCTACGACGTCGAGTTCCCGGAGAACGTCCGGGCGCACGCCCTCGCCGGCACCGACCTGCTGCTCGTGCCGACGGCGCAGATGCACCCCTTCCAGTTCGTCGCCGAATCGGTCGTGCCGGTGCGCGCCTTCGAGAACCAGATGTACGTCGCGTACGTCAACCGGGTCGGCGCCGAGGGCGAGTTCGAGTTCGTCGGGCTCTCCACGCTCGCCGGTCCCGACGGCGTGGCCAAGGCCCGCGCGGGCCGCGGCGAGGAGCTGGTGCTCGCCGACGCCGACCCCGGTCTCCTCGCCGCCTCCCGCAAGGCCAACCCGTACCTCGACGACCGCCGTCCGGGTCTGTACGGCTCGCTCACCTCCTGAGGCCCGGCCGCGGCCGCCTCCCCTCCCGCTTCCTGCCCAGCACTTCAGTACCCGCAAGGAGTCCGCACCCCATGACGTCCACGGTGCCCACCGCCGCCCAGCACACCGAGGGCCAGCCGCCCATCACGATGTTCGGGCCGGACTTCCCGTACGCGTACGACGACTTCCTCGCCCACCCCGCGGGCCTCGGCCAGATACCCGCGACCGAGCACGGCACCGAGGTCGCGGTCATCGGCGGCGGCCTCTCCGGCATCGTCGCCGCGTACGAGCTGATGAAGATGGGCCTCAAGCCCGTCGTGTACGAGGCGGACCGGATCGGCGGCCGACTGCGCACGGTCGGCTTCGAGGGCACCCCGGCGGGGGCCTCCGGCTTGACCGCGGAGATGGGCGCGATGCGGTTCCCGCCGTCGTCCACGGCGCTTCAGCACTACATCGACATGGTGGGCCTGGAGACCAGGGCGTTCCCCAACCCGCTGTCGGAGGCCACGCCCTCGACCGTCGTCGACCTCAAGGGCGAGTCCCACTACGCCGAGACGATCGACGACCTGCCGCAGGTCTACCGGGACGTCGCCGAGGCGTGGAACAAGTGCCTCGACGAGGGCGCCGACTTCTCCGACATGAACCAGGCGATGCGCGAGCGCGACGTGCCCCGCATCCGCGAGATCTGGGGCAGGCTCGTCGAGAAGCTCGACAACCAGACCTTCTACGGGTTCCTCTGCGAGTCCGAGGCGTTCAAGTCCTTCCGGCACCGCGAGATCTTCGGCCAGGTCGGCTTCGGCACCGGCGGCTGGGACACCGACTTCCCCAACTCCATTCTGGAGATCCTGCGCGTCGTCTACACCGAGGCCGACGACCACCACCGTGGCATCGTCGGCGGCTCGCAGCAGCTGCCGCTGCGGCTGTGGGAGCGGGAACCGGGGAAGATCGTGCACTGGGCGCCCGGTACGTCGCTGAGCACGCTGCACGCCGACGGCGCGCCCCGCCCCGCCGTGACCCGGCTGTCCCGCACCGCCGGGAACCACATCACCGTCACGGACGCCGACGGCGACATCCGCACGTACAAGGCGGCGATCTTCACCGCCCAGTCGTGGATGCTGCTGTCCAAGGTGGACTGCGACGACGCGCTGTTCCCGATCGACCACTGGACGGCGATCGAGCGTACGCACTACATGGAGTCCAGCAAGCTGTTCGTGCCGGTGGACCGGCCGTTCTGGCTCGACAAGGACGAGGAGACGGGCCGTGACGTCATGTCGATGACGCTCACCGACCGCATGACCCGCGGCACCTACCTGCTCGACGACGGGCCGGACAAGCCCGCCACGATCTGCCTCTCGTACACGTGGTGCGACGACAGCCTGAAGTGGCTGCCGCTGTCCGCGAACGAGCGGCTCGACGTGATGCTGAAGTCCCTCGGCGAGATCTATCCGAAGGTCGACATCCGCAAGCACATCATCGGCAACCCGGTCACCGTGTCCTGGGAGAACGAGCCGTACTTCATGGGCGCGTTCAAGGCGAACCTGCCCGGCCACTACCGCTACCAGCGCCGCCTGTTCACGCACTTCATGCAGGAGACGCTGCCCGCGGACCGGCGCGGCATCTTCCTCGCGGGCGACGACATCTCGTGGACCGCCGGATGGGCCGAGGGCGCCGTACAGACCGCGCTCAACGCGGTGTGGGGCGTCATGCACCACCTCGGCGGCGCCACGGACGCCTCCAACCCCGGCCCGGGAGACGTCTTCGACGCGATCGCCCCGGTCGAACTCCCCGAGGACTAGGGCCTGTTGTTCTAGATCCCCGCCGCCCGCGCCTTCTCGTACACCTCCGCCGCGACGTCCTTCAGCTCCTCGGCGTCGCGGGCCTGCCCCTGGAGCTCGACCAGGATCTCGTCGAGGCCCACCTCGTCGTGCGCCACCAGGTCCTCCACGATCTGGTCGACGCTGCCCTGGAACGGCTTGCGGTCGTCCCCCGTGTACGGCTCGCGGGTGTGGACGGTGTTGGCGCGCAGCACCGTCTGGAGCGGAGCGGTGCGGCCGCGCTCCTCGGCGAGGGCCTGGAGATCGGCCCACTGCTTCTTCAGCGCCTCCGCGCCCGTCGCCGCGGGCATCCAGCCGTCCCCCTTGTCGACCAGGCGGCGGGCGGACCTCGGGCTGTTCGCCGGGAGCAGGATCGGCAGCGGCCCGGCCGGCTTGGGGCCGACCACGGACGGCACGACGGTCGTCCACTCGCCCTCGTACGACACCGGGTCCGGGCCCCACACCGCCCGGCACACGTCGATCAGCTCGTCGAGCACCTTGCCGCGCCGCTCGAAGGGGGCCACCCCGGCCGCCGCGTACTCGTCGTGCGACCAGCCCGTGCCGAGCCCGGCGACGACGCGCCCGCCGCTCGCCGCGTCCAACGAGGACAGGGAGCGCGCGAGTTGGAAGGGGATGTGCAGCGGCGCCACGAGCACGCTGGTGCCGAGCCGGGCGCGGGACGTGGCGGACGCCGCCAGGGTGAGCGCGACGAGCGGGTCGGCGACCGAGCGGTACTGGTCCGGCCAGGGCAGGCCCGGGATCCCGTACAGGCCCTGCCGTGCGGGCTCGGGGAACAGGGCGCGCTCGAACACCCACAGGCTGTCGTAGCCGACGGCCTCCGCCGCGCGCGCCACGTCCGGGACGTCCCTGCCGAGGTCGTACTGCTTCATCTGGGGCAGTCCGAGTCCGAGTCGGGTGGTCGTCGCCATGGTCGTGCTCCTCTGCTCGACAGCGCGGATCCATGGGTCAACGTCCCGCGGTGGTACGGATGTTCCCGACGCGGCGCCCGGGTCAGTCGGGCAGCGGTGTGAGCAGCATCCGCCCCACCAGACCCACCGACGTGTCGAGGCGGTGCGTGAACCCGGCCGCCACCGACGGCAGTTCGCGCAGCGCCCACAGCGCGCGGGCTGCTCCCCACGCCCCGTCGCGGGCCCGCTCCAGACTCCACGCGCCCAGCAGATGGGTCAGCGGATCGGCGACCTGGAGCATATCGGGGCCCGGCATCAGCTCTTCACGGATGCGCTCCTCCAGCGCGACGAGGACATCGCCCACGCGCTCGAACTCGTCCTCCAAGGCGTCCGGTGCGCAGTCGAGCGTCCGACAGGCGTCCACGACGGCGAGCGCCAGATCGTGCCCGATGTGCGCATTGATGCCCGCCAGCGCGAACTGCAACGGGCGTACGCCGGGATGCCGGCGGAACTGGAACAGGGGCCGCCAGCACGCGGGCGGCCGCCCGCCGTGGGCCGCCGCGTCGACCGCCGCGAGGAAGCGCTCGGCGAACAGCACGTCCAGCGTGATCGCCGCTTCCCGGTCGGGGAACGCCCCCGCGGGCCCCGCGTCGATCGCCCGGTCGACCGCCTCCGTGACGGCGAGATAGACCCCGTTGAAGACGGCCACCCCGTCCCGCGGTGGCAGCTCCGCGCCGAGCGCGCGCATCCGCGCGATCACCGTGTCGACCCCCTGAGCGGGGACCCGGGCCTGTGCGAACCGCTCCAACTGCGCCATGCACGCAGCGTCCCAGCCGTAGGCTGACGCGGGCGTCGGCAGGCCGGGGGCTTCCCCAGAACGAGGGAACGGCGGACCAGGAGGAGGGCGTGGTGTCGGGCTTACACGCGCGACGACGAGCCGAGCGGCGAGCCGAGCGACGGCGCGGAGCCGTCCGCGCCGTACTCGCCACGGCGGCCTCGGCCGTGGTGGCGACCGGCACCGTCGTCGGCCTGGTCTCCGCCCTCGACGACGGCCGGGACAGGGCCGACGAGGCGCGCCCGACGGTCAGCGCGAGCCCGAGCCCGAACCCGCGGCCCGCGGTGCCCACCTCCCGGGCCCCGAGCAACTCGCCCTCGCCGTCGCGGAGTTCCGCGCCCACGCCGAAGAGGACGACACCGTCGCCCACCCCGAGGAAGACGCGACCGGCGGTCGCCGCGAGCGGCCTGTACCGCTACGGCGACTCCCAGGTGCTCGACTGGGTGCGGGCCAACCGCTCCGACCCGCGGCGCCCCCTCATCGAGTCCCGGATAGCGAGCCGCCCGGCCGCCGTCTGGTTCGCCGACTACGCGCCCGCCACCATCACGGCAAGGGTCCGTGCGGTCACCTCGGCGGGGGCGCGCGCCGGGCAGGTGCCGGTGGTCGTGCCGTACACGATCCCGGACCGCGACTGCGGCGGGCACTCGGACGGCGGGGCGCCCGACCTGGACGCGTACGGCGGCTGGATCGAGAGGTTCGCGGCCGGGCTCGGCTCCCGCGAGGTCGTCGTGATCCTGGAGCCCGACGCGCTGTCCCAGACGGAGTGCCTCTCCCCGGGCGAACAGGCCGACCGGTACGCGGCGCTGGCGCGCGCGGGCCGGACGCTGAAGGCCGCGAACCCCCGCGCCCGCGTCTACTACGACGGCGGACACTCGGCGTGGAACGCGCCCGGCACCCAGGCGGCCCGGCTGCGGGCGGCGGGCGCGGCCTCGGCCGCCTCCTCCGACGGCGTCTTCACCAACGTGTCCAACTTCCACCGCACCTCGGACGAGATCGCCTACGCCCGCCGGGTGCTCGCCGCGCTGGGCGGCCCGAGCGGCCTGGGCGCCGTCGTCGACACCAGCCGCAACGGCAACGGCGCCCCCGCGGACGGCGAGTGGTGCGACCCCGACGGCCGCAAGCTGGGCCGGGCCCCGACGCTGCGCACGGGGCAGGCCCGGATCGACGCGTACCTGTGGGTGAAGCTGCCGGGGGAGTCGGACGGGTGCAAGGGGGAGCCGGGGACGTTCACCCCGGACTACGCGTACGAACTGGCGGACTGACCGCCCCGGTCCCGTTCCGCTACTTCTCCGCCGCGTCCTTGTCGTACGACGACGTGCCCTCGTCGAGCAGCGGCTCCTGCGTCTTGAGGTGGGCGGGGGCCATCGCGCGCAGCGCGTGGTAGCCGGTGATGACGACGATGGTGCCGAGGGCGATGCCGCTCAGGGAGAAGGTGTCGGTGAACTTCAGGGAGACGTCACCGATGCCGATGATGATGCCCGCGGCCGTCGGCACCAGGTTCAGCGGGTTGCGCAGGTCCACACCCGCGTTGATCCAGATCTGCGCGCCGAGCAGGCCGATCATGCCGTAGAGGATGACCGTGATGCCGCCGAGGACGCCGCCCGGGATCGCCGCGACGATCGCGCCGAACTTCGGGCACAGGCCGAACAGCAGGGCGAACCCGGCCGCCGCCCAGTACGCCGCCGTCGAGTAGACGCGGGTCGCGGCCATGACGCCGATGTTCTCGGAGTACGTGGTGTTGGGCGGGCCGCCGACGGCGGTGGAGAGCATCGAGCCGACGCCGTCCGCCGAGATGGCCGTGCCGAGCTTGCCGTCGAGGTTGTCGCCGGTCATCTCGCCGACCGCCTTGACGTGCCCGGCGTTCTCCGCGATGAGCGCGATCACGACCGGGAGCGCCACGAGGATCGCCGACCACTGGAACGACGGGGCGTGGAAGGACGGCAGACCGAACCAGTCGGCCTGGCCGACGCCGGACAGGTCCAGGCGCCAGTGGTCGACGGCCTTGCCGCCGCTGTTCGGCGAGTTGATCTTGCCGAAGACCTGGTCGAGGACCCAGGAGAGCGCGTAGCCGAAGACCAGGCCGAGGAAGATCGCGATGCGCGACCAGAAACCGCGCAGGCACACCACGGCCAAACCGGTGAACAGCATCACCAGCAGGGCCGTCCACTGGTCCGTCGGCCAGTACGTGGAGGCCGTGACCGGGGCCAGGTTGAAGCCGATCAGCATCACGACCGCACCGGTCACCACCGGCGGCATCGTCGCGTGGATGATCCGCGCCCCGAACTTCCGCACCGCGAGACCGACGAGGAACAGCACCGCGCCCACGACGAAGACCGCGCCCGTGACCGTGGCGCTGGAGCCGCCCTGGGCCCGGATGACCGCCGCGACCCCCACGAAGGAGAGCGAACAGCCCAGGTAACTGGGGACCCGGCCGCGCGTGGCGAGCAGGAAGATGATCGTCGCGACGCCGGACATCATGATGGCGAGGTTCGGATCGAGGCCCATCAGGACGGGCGCCACGAAGGACGCGCCGAACATCGCCACCACGTGCTGTGCGCCGAGCCCGACCGTGCGCGGCCAGGACAGGCGTTCGTCGGGGCGGACGACGGCGCCGGGGGCCGGCGTGCGCCCGTCGCCGTGCAGTTTCCAGCGCACGCCGAGGTCCATGAGTGATTCCGCCTTCTGTGGGGGCCGTGAGGTGGGTGGTGCCTGTGTGGCTCGGAATGATCGCTTCATGTTAATGCGACGTAAGTGCGAGTTCGTACCGAGCCGCCGCCACCCACCCGGACCCCGGGGCGGGAGCGCGCGGACCTACGGGGCCGGGTCCACCGCCCGCGCCGTGCTCGGCTCCGCCGAACCCGTCGGCGCCCGGTCGCCCGCGCGCAGCACCCGCGCGAACACCACGAGGCCGCTCGCCAGCAGGGTGACCACGCAGAACGACACGACCAGGCTCGTCGCCTGCGCGACCCCGCCGATCAGGCTCGGCGCGATCAGCCCCGAGGTGTACGTGATGGTGGCGACGCCCGCGATGGCCAGGCTCGGGTTCGGGCCGCTGCGCCCGGCGGCCGCGAAGCACAGCGGGACCACCACCGCGATGCCGATGCCCAGCAGGCCGAATCCGGCCATCGCCACCGCCGGGCTCGGCGCGACCACCACGAGCAGCGCGCCGAGCGTCGCCACGAGGCCGCTCAGCCGCACCGTGCGCACCGCGCCGAACCGGTCCACCACCGCGTCGCCCGCGATCCGGGCCACCGCCATCGTCAGCGTGAACGCCGTCGTGCAGGCCGCCGCGAGCCCGGCCGAGGTGTCGAGCACGTCCCGCAGGTACACCGCCGACCAGTCCAGGCTCGCGCCCTCCGCGAAGACCGCGCAGAAACCGACCGCGCCGATCAGCAGCGCCGACTTGGGCGGCAGCGCGAAGCGCGGCGGCGCCTCCTCTTCCTCCGTCGGCCGCAGATCCAGCACCCACTGGCAGACGACGAGGCCCGCGACGGTCAGGACGAGCGCGGCCAGCGCGTGGTGCAGACGCGCGTCCGCGCCCAGGTGCGCGGCGAGGGTGCCGCCGAGCGAGCCGATCAGGGCGCCCACGCTCCACAGCCCGTGCAGGCCCGACATGATCGACTTGTCGAGCCGGGTCTCGATCTCGACGCCCAGCGCGTTCATGGCGACGTCCGACATGCCGGCCGTCGCCCCGTAGACGAGCAGCGCGGCGCAGAGCGTGAGCAGGTTCGGCGCGAGCGAGGGGAGGATCAGGGCGAGCGTCCACAGCGCGAGCAGTCCGCGCAGCGCCGTGCGGGCGCCGAAGCGGTGGCTGACGCTGCCCGCCAGCGGCATCGCCAGCGAGGCGCCGATCGCGGGGAAGGCGAGCGCGAGCCCCAACTGTCCGGCGCTGACACCCGCGTGCTCCTGGATCCACGGCACCCGTGTCGCGAACGACCCCGTCACCGAGCCGTGGATGCAGAAGACGGCGGCCACGGCGTACCGCGCCCGCCTCAACTCCCTGATTCCGTACGTCACTTCTGCCATGCGGCAGGCCCTCCCCGGATCTCCCCGTACGTGCGTGCGGCCGTAAACTATCAGGAACCCTGCCTGATAGTTAGGGCAATATCCGCGTAGGATCCCGCCATGCCCGCATCGCCGAGAACCGCCCGAGCCATCAACGACCGGCTCGCGCTGCGCCTTCTCCAGGACGAAGGCCCGCTCACCGCAGGGCAGTTGAAGGAACGCACGGGCCTGTCCCGGCCCACGGTCGCCGACCTCGTCGAACGGCTCACGGCGTCCGGCCTCATCACGGTCGTCGGGGAGGCGGGTGCCCAGCGGCGCGGCCCGAACGCCCGGCTCTACGGGATCGTCGCCGACCGCGCGCACCTCGCCGCGCTCGACGTGCGCACCGAAGGTGTCCGCCTCGTCGTCGCCGACCTCCTCGGGACGGTGCTCGCCGAGGCGTCGGTGCCGGTCGAGGCGGACGCCTTTGGTGCTGTCGAGCGCACCGTCGCGACGCTGGAGCGCACGGCGAAGGAGGCGGGCGCGGAGCGGCTGCACACGGTCGGCGTCGGGGCCCCCGGGCTCATCGACCCCGCGACCGGCGAACTGCGCGACTCCTCCGGCCTGCCGCGATGGCACCGCCTCCTGGTCGCGGCCCTCCAGGAGCGCCTGCCCGCGCGGGTGCTGGTGGAGAACGAGACCAACCTCGCCGCCCTCGCCGAGCGGCGCGACGGCGTCGCGTGCGACCGGGACACGTTCGTGCTGCTGTGGCTCGGGCTCGGCATCGGCGCGGCCGTCGTCCTCGACGGGAAGCTGCGGCGCGGGGCGTCGGGCGGCACCGGGGAGGTCGGCTTCCTGCCGGTGCCGGGCACGGGGGGACTGCCGTCCGCGTCCGGGTGCGACGGGGGGTTCCACTCGCTGGCCGGTTCCTCGGCGATCCTCGAACTGGCCGCGGAGCACGGGCTCGTGGGCCCCGGGGAGCCGCTGGAGCGTGCCGCGGATGTGGTACGGCATGGCAGCCCCGCCTTCCTCGACGCGCTCGCGGACCGCGTGGTGCTGGGCGCCGCCGCGGTGGTGGCGGTCCTTGACCCCGGGTGCGTGGTGCTCGCGGGGGAGGTCGGGAGGGCCGGCGGGGATGCCTTGGCCGGGCGGGTGGGGGAGCGGTTGGCTCGGATGTCGCCGTTGGCGACGGAGGTGCGGGCGGGTGAGCTGGGTGGGTCGGCGGTGCTGCGCGGCGCGCTCCTCACGGCCCGCGACGCCGCCCACTCCACCCTCTACCCCACCACCACCTGACCCCCGGGCCCCCGCTCCTCAATCGCCGGAGGGGCTTAAGCGTCGCCGGATGGGCTCAAGAGCGAGGCACTCAAGAGCGGGGGAGGCGCGTGCGGGGAGTGGGCGCGATCAAGCCCCTCCGGCGATTGAGGAGCGGGGTATGGGGCGGAGCCCCAGCCTTTGGAGCCCGCGCGGCGACGCCCTATTCCCGGCGGCGGACGGAAACCAGCCACACGGCCTGTGAGTCAGCCCACAGCAATCGCCCGCATGCAGGTGGACGGGACGTGGCAGACTGGACGCGTACCAGAAGCAGCGCACTCCGGGGTCGGTGAAAGTCCGAACCGGCGGTTACAGTCCGCGACCCGGTCACGTCCAGTGACCGGTTGACCAGGTGAAATTCCTGGACCGACGGTTAAAGTCCGGATGGGAGGCAGTGCGCGGCGGGCGGGCACGTGAGTGCGCGTCGCCGGCTGTTTCAGCGGTCCCCCGAGGGACCGGTGTCGAACGCGGCGTCGCCCCAGGTGTCGCAGTCCGTACGTTCTGTCGTCGTCGTACGACAGTGCCCCGGAGTCCAGGCCCGTAGAGGGAGGACCCGGGAAGTGTTCACCGGAATCGTCGAAGAGCTGGGCGAGATCACCGCCGTCGAGAATCTCGATGACGCCTGTCGCTTCCGTGTCCGCGGGCCCGTCGTCACCGAGGGCGCCAAGCACGGGGACTCCATCGCCGTCAACGGTGTGTGCCTGACCGTCGTCGAGCACGAGAACGACGAGTTCACCGCCGACGTCATGGCAGAGACCCTCAAGCGCTCCAGCCTCGGCGCGCTCGCCACCGGCTCCCGCGTCAACCTCGAACGACCGATGGTCGCCGACGGCCGCTTCGGCGGACACGTCGTGCAGGGCCACGTCGACGGCACGGGCACGATCGTCGAGCGCACCCCGTCCGAGCACTGGGAGATCGTCAAGGTCTCGCTGCCGGCCGAGCTGTCCAAGTACGTCGTCGAGAAGGGCTCGATCACGGTCGACGGCGTCAGCCTCACCGTCGTCGAGGCCGCCGACGACTACTTCACCATCAGCCTCATCCCGACCACCCTCGCCCTGACCACGCTCGGCGTGAAGCAGGCCGGGGACCCGGTGAACCTTGAGGTCGACGTCATCGCGAAGTACGTCGAGCGGATGCTCGGCGACCGCATCGGTTCCGACGGGGGCACCAAGTGAACTGGCTCAACACCGAGGCCTTCACGATCTTCGGCCAGCACATCCTGTGGACCGACATGATCGGCAACACCGTCGGCCTGATCGCCCTCGCGCTCGGCTGGCGCCGCTCCATATGGACCTGGCCCGCCCAGCTGGTCTCCGGCGCGATCCTCCTGACCGCCTTCGCCACCGCGCACCTCTCCGGCAGCGCGGGCAAGCAGCTCGTCGTCATCGTCGTCGCCCTGTACGGCTGGTGGCAGTGGAACCGCGGCACGGGCCAGGCGCAGGACGGCTCCATCGCCGTCCGCTTCGCCACCTGGCGCGAGCGCGGCTGGCTGATCGGCGCCGCCGCCGTCGGCACGCTCGCCGTGGGCGGCCTGTTCACCGCGTTCCCGACGCTGTCCTGGGACCCGTGGCCGGACGCGTACATCTTCGTCGGCACCGTCGTCGCCATGTACGCGCAGGCCCGCGGCATGGTCGAGTTCTGGTTCGCCTGGCTGCTCGTCGACCTCGTCGGCGTCCCCCTGAACTTCGCCAACGGCTTCGCCTTCTCCGGCTTCGTCTACGTCATCTACGGCGCGCTCGTCCTGTGGGGCATGCGCGACTGGTGGCTGCGCTCCCGCGCCGCCGCCACCCCCGCCACCCCGGCCATGGAAGGAGCCCGCGCATGAGCGCCCGCCCGTCTCCCACCCCCGCCCTTCCAAGGAAGGCGCTGCGCGCCACCCCGTCTGATGCGAACCTCTACGAGGTCGAGGACCTGTCGCTCGACCCGGTCGAGATGGCGATCCGCGACATCGCCGCCGGACGCCCCGTCGTGGTCGTCGACGACGAGGACCGGGAGAACGAGGGCGACCTCGTCGTCGCCGCCGAGAAGATCACGCCCGAGATCGTCGCCTTCATGATGAGCGAGTGCCGCGGCCTGATCTGCGCCCCCATGGAGGGCGCCGAGCTCGACCGGCTCGAACTGCCGCAGATGGTCGGCGACAACACCGAGTCGATGCAGACCGCGTTCACCGTCTCCGTCGACGCCTCCGGCGCGCACGGCGTGACCACCGGCATCTCCGCGGCCGACCGCGCCAAGACCCTGCGCATGCTCGCCTCCGGCACCGCGGCGGCCGGCGACTTCGTGCGCCCCGGCCACATCTTCCCGCTGCGCGCCAAGGCGGGCGGCGTCCTGGTCCGCGACGGCCACACCGAGGCCGCCGTCGACCTCGCCCGGCTCGCGGGCCTGCGCCCCGCCGGCGCCATCGTCGAGATCGCGGGCGAGGACGGCGTCATGCTGCGACTGCCCGAACTCGTCCCGTTCGCCCGCAGGCACGGCCTGACGATCATCTCCATCGCGGACCTGATCGACTACCGCCGCACCTCCGAGCCCACGGTCAAGCGCGAGGCGACCGTCCAGCTCCCCACCGCCTTCGGCGAGTTCACGGCCTACGGCTACCGCTCCACGGTCGACGGCGTCGAGCACGTCGCTCTCGTCCACGGCGAGCTCGGCGACGGCGAGGAGGTCCTCGCCCGGATCCACTCCGAGTGCCTGACCGGCGACGTGTTCCACTCGCTGCGCTGCGACTGCGGCCCCCAGCTGGAGGAATCCATGCGCCGCATCGTCGAGGAGGGCCGCGGCGTCGTCGTCTACCTGCGCGGACACGAGGGCCGCGGCATCGGCCTCGTCTCCAAGCTGCGCGCGTACGAGCTTCAGGAGCAGGGCCGCGACACCCTCGACGCCAACCTGGAACTCGGCCTGCCCGCCGACGCCCGCGACTACGCGGCGGGCGCCCAGATCCTCGGCGACCTCGGCGTCCGCAGCCTGCGCCTGATGACCAACAACCCCGACAAGACCGACGCCCTCACCCGGCACGGCCTCAAGGTCACCGAGCGCGAGCCGATGCCCGTCACCGCGGGCGAGCACAACCTGCGCTACCTGCGCACCAAGCGCGACCGCATGGGCCACGACCTGCCGTGGCTGGACGCCCCCAGGACGTCCGCCTGCAACAACCAGTAAGCCAACCGTTTTCAGATACGTACGTACGAGGAGAAGCGCGTGAGCGGCAAGGGTGCACCCGAACTGAGCGTGAAGAACTGCGGCGACCTGCGCGTGGCCGTCATCGCGGCCCAGTGGCACGAGCAGGTCATGGACGGACTCGTGAACGGCGCCCTGCGCGCCCTGAACGAGCTGGGCATCAGCGAGCCCACCGTCCTGCGCGTCCCCGGCAGCTTCGAGCTGCCGGTCGTCGCCAAGGTCCTCGCGGGCCGCGGCTACGACGCGATCGTCGCGCTCGGCGTCGTCATCCGCGGCGGCACCCCGCACTTCGACTACGTGTGCCAGGGCGTGACCAACGGCCTCACCCAGGTCTCCGTCGACACCGGCGTCCCCGTCGGCTTCGGCGTGCTGACCTGCGACACCGAGCAGCAGGCCCTGGACCGCGCCGGAATCGAGGGCTCCACCGAGGACAAGGGGCACGAGGCCGTGACCGCTGCCGTGGCGACCGCGACCACGCTGCGTACGATCGCCGAGCCCTGGCGTTAACGGCCGGCGCGGGACGCGTAAAGTAGACGCCACCATGTCCAATAAGACGTTCGAGGAGCTCTTCACCGAGCTCCAGCACAAGGCAGCCACCGGCGACCCCGCCACTTCCCGCACCGCTGAACTGGTCGGCAAGGGCGTCCATGCCATCGGCAAGAAGGTCGTCGAGGAGGCCGCCGAAGTCTGGATGGCCGCCGAGTACGAGGGCAAGGACGCCGCCGCCGAGGAGATCTCGCAGCTCCTCTACCACGTCCAGGTGATGATGGTCGCCCGCGGCATCTCCCTCGACGACGTGTACGCGCACCTTTAAGCCCGCGTACCTGTCCCATCCACAACTCCCCCCTTACGCAAAGGAATCCGACCTCATGCTGCGCATCGCCGTCCCCAACAAGGGTTCACTCTCAGGACCTGCGTCGGACATGCTGCATGAGGCCGGATACCGGCAGCGCAAGGAGTCCAAGGAACTCGTCACGGTCGACCCGGACAACGAGGTCGAGTTCTTCTACCTGCGCCCCAAGGACATCGCGATCTACGTGTCCTCGGGCAAGCTCGACATCGGCATCACCGGCGAGGACCTGCTGATCGACTCCGGCGCCCAGGCCGAGACGATCCTGCCGCTCGGCTTCGCCCGCTCCACCTTCCGCTTCGCGTCGCGTCCGGGCGCCGTGCAGGACGTCGCCGACCTGGCAGGCAAGACGATCGCGACCTCCTACGAGGGCATCGTCGGCAAGTACCTCGCCGAGCGCGGCGTCGACGCCAACGTCGTGCACCTCGACGGTGCCGTCGAGACCGCCATCGAGCTCGGCGTCGCCGAGGCCATCGCGGACGTCGTCGAGACCGGCACGTCGCTGCGCAACGCCGGCCTCGAAGTCTTCGGCGAGCCGATCATGCGCTCCGAGGCCTGCGTCATCCGCCGCAAGGGCGACTCCACGGAGGAGCCCAAGGTGCAGCAGTTCCTGCGCCGCCTCCAGGGCGTCCTCGTCGCCCGGACGTACGTGATGATGGACTACGACTGCCGCGCCGAGCACCTGGAGAAGGCGGTCGCCCTCACCCCCGGCCTGGAGTCGCCGACCGTCTCGCCGCTGCACAACGAGGGCTGGGTCGCGGTCCGCGCCATGGTCCCGGCCAAGGACGCGCAGCGCATCATGGACGACCTGTACGCCCTCGGCGCGCGGGCCATCCTCACCACGGCCATCCACGCCTGCCGCCTCTGAGCTCTCCGAGGAATCAGCGATGTCGGACACCCCTGACCTTCCCGTCACCTTCCGGCCGGGCCGCACCCGCGCCATCCTGCACGGGCTCGGCGCCGTCTCCTTCGTGGTGATCACGGTCGTCGCGCTGCTGCTCGACGGCCTCAGCCCGGGGGAGCAGGCCAGCTTCGTCTTCACCGGGGCGCTGTTCTGGGGCGTGCTGTGGCTGCTCGCCCGGCCGAAGGTCGTCGCCGACGCCGAGGGCGTCACGGTGGTCAACGTCGCGCGCAGCCGCCGCCTGTCCTGGGCGGAGATCGTCCAGGTCAACCTCCGCCCCGGCGACCCCTGGGCCTTCCTCAACCTCACGGACGGCACCAGCCTCGCCGCCATGGGCATCCAGCCTGGCATCGCCAAGGAATCCGCCATCCGCGACGCCAAGGCCCTCCGCGCCCTGGCCGAAGCACGGGTAGGCACCTCAAGCCCTTCCGGCGACTGAACGTCGAGGTCCGGTCCGGCGGGTAAATCAAGCCCCTCCGGCGATTGAGGAGCGGGGTCCGGGGCAGCGCCCCGCGACCGCGCCCCCGGCACCACCGACCCCAGCGGGCGTAGCCCCTGCCACATCCGCCCCCGGCTTGATTAATCTGGTTCCGGGGCGCGCCCAAGACGCCGCCCCGCCCCGACCCCGCCCACCCGGCGGAGCCACGGGGCTCCTGCTAACCGAGGAGTGACTCCCTCCAGCGATGGACGGATCGTCCGGTAGTACCTGCGCCGCCCCCTCCCGACACAGCGCCCCCGAGGCGCACACGTCCCCGGAGGCGGCGGCATGACCATCCCGTTGCTGCTCCTTGCGGCCGCCTTCCTCCTGATCCTCGCCAACGGCTTCTTCGTCGCGGCCGAATTCGGCCTCGTCACCGTCGAGCGCCCCGACGCCGAGAAGGCCGCGGCCGCCGGCGACAAGCGCGCCCGCACCGTCGTACACGCCCTGAAGCAGCTGTCCTTCCAGCTCTCCGGCACCCAGCTCGGCATCACCATCACCTCCCTGGTCGTCGGCATGCTCGCCGAACCGGCCCTGGCCCAACTCCTGAACGCGCCGTTCACCGCGATCGGCATCCCGGACGGCGCGGTCAGCGGCGTCTCGGTGGTCGTCGGCATGCTGCTCGCCTCCGCCGTGCAGATGGTGGTCGGCGAACTCGTGCCGAAGAACTGGGCGGTGTCGAAGCCGCTCCAGGTGGCCCGTTTCGTGGCCGGCCCGCAGCACGCCTTCTCCCGCCTGTTCCGGCCGGTGATCGCGCTGCTCAACGCCGTCGCGAACCGGCTGGTGCGCGCCCTCGGCGTCGAGCCCGCCGAGGAACTCGCCTCGGCCCGCACCCCCGGCGAACTCGTCTCCCTGGCCCGGCACTCCGCGCAGGCGGGCGCCCTGGAACAGGACACGGCCGACCTGTTCGTGCGCACCCTCTCCCTCGCCGAGCTGACCGCGCAGCACGTCATGACGCCCCGCGTGAAGGTCAGCGCGCTCCAGGCGTCCGCGACCGCCGAGGACGTGGTCAACCTGACCCGCGCCACCGGTCTGTCCCGCTTCCCCGTCTACCGGGAGCGGATCGACGAGATCATCGGCATGGTCCACCTCAAGGACGCCCTCGCGATGCCCGCGCACGAACGGCTGCGCACGCCGGTCGGCCGCATCGCGCAACCCCCGCTGCTCGTCCCGGAGACCCTCCCCGTACAACCCCTCCTCGCTCGCCTCCGCAGCGAGCAGCCGATAGCCGTCGTCGTCGACGAGTACGGCGGCACGGCCGGGGTCGTCACGCTGGAGGACATCGTGGAGGAACTCGTCGGCGAGGTCCGCGACGAGCACGACGACGTGCTCGACGAACGGCCGGAACTCGCCGTCGCCCCGCCCGAGGACGGCCGCCCCGCCTGGGACGCCGACGGCGGCTGCCGCGTCGACATCCTGCGCCGCATCGGCCTGGACGTCCCCGAGGGCCCCTACGAGACGGTGGCGGGGCTCGTCGCCGACCTCCTGGGCCGCATCCCCGCCCCCGGCGACCGCGCCGAACTGCCCGGCTGGCGTCTGTCCGTGCGCGCCGTCGACCACTACCGGGCCGAGCGCGTCCGCATCGTCCGGCTCGCGGACGCCCCGCGACCCGTGCTGGAGGCGGCCCGATGAGCGCGCTGCAACTCGTCTTCGCCGCCCTGCTCGTCCTGGCGAACGGCTTCTTCGTCGGCGCGGAGTTCGCCCTGGTCTCGGTCCGCCGCAGCCAGATCGAACCGATCCCCGGCAAACGGGCCAAGCAGGTCCTGTACGGGCTCGAACACCTGCCGCAGATGATGGCGGCGGCCCAGTTCGGCATCACCGTCTGCTCGCTGACGCTCGGCGCGGTGGCCGAGCCGACGGTGGCCCACCTCCTGGAACCCGTCTTCGAGGCGGCCCACGTCCCGCACGGCATGATCCACCCGCTCGGGTACGTGATCGCGCTCGCGGCCGTGGTCTTCTTCCACCTCGTCATCGGCGAGATGGTCCCGAAGAACCTGGCCATGGCGGCGCCGGAGAAGACCGCGCTGTGGTTCAGCCCCGGCCTCGTCGCCTTCGCCCGCCTCTGCAAGCCGGTCACCGTCGCACTCGGCGCCTGCGCCCGGCTGATCCTCAAGCTCTTCCGCGTCGAGCCGAAGGACGAGGTGGAGGCGGTCTTCACCAGCGTCCAGCTGGGCCGTCTCGTGGAGGACTCGGGGCAGGCGGGCCTGCTCGCGCCCGAGGAGCAGGAGCGCCTGGAGGACGCGCTGGAACTGGGTTCGCGCCCGGTCACGGACGTCCTCATCGACCGGGGCTCCCTGGTGACGGTGGGCCCATCGGTCACCCCGGCGGAGATCATCGGGCTCACGGGCCGCACGGGCTACTCCCGCTTCCCGCTCTGCTCGGACGACGGCGCCTTCATGGGCTACCTGCACGTCAAGGACGTCCTCGACCTGATCGACGGCCCCGACGCGGACCGCGCGGTGCCGCAGCAGGTCTGGCGCCCCATGGCCACGCTGCGGTCCGAACTCCCGCTGGACGACGCCCTGACGGTGATGCGCCGCGCGGCCACGCACCTGGCCCAGGTGGCGGACGCCTCCGGCCGCGTACTCGGCCTGGTGGCCCTGGAGGACGTACTGGAACTGCTGGTGGGTGAGGTCAAGGACCCGGCCCACCGGGAGCCGGACGGCCCCCGGGTGCCGGGGGCCCGCCGCCAGGAGGCCATGGCCTAGCCAGCCCCTCCCGTCACCGCTCGCCGGCCCCCTCGCGCACCCGCGTCGGGGTCGGCGGCGTCCGCGGCGCCGGCAGGGGCGCGGGCCGCCGCTGGACCATGCCGAGCGCGACTCCGGCGACGATGATCACTCCGCCGGCCACCTGGACGAGCCCCACCGACTCCCCGTTGATCACCACGGCGCCGACGACGCCGAAGACGGGGACGAGGTTGAGGATGTTCACCGCGACGCTCGACGGCATGCGGTGCAGCCCGTAGTTGTAGAGCAGGAACGCGCCGACCGAGCAGGCGACGGCCAGGTACACCAGGAGCAGCGAGGCGGACGGCCCCGGCAGCCGCCAGTCGCCGGCCTCCAGCAGCGAGGCCAGCAGGAAGCCGACCGCGCCCGCGAGGGTCTGGTGGTAGGTGACGCTCGCGGCGTCCTGCCCCCGGGCGGCCCGCTTGCCGAGGACGTTGTAGCCGGCCCAGGCCAGACCGCCGAGCAGCAGCAGGATGTCGCCCCACCAGCGTTCGGCGCCGCCCGCCGCGGCCCCGTTGCGGACGACGAGGAAGGCGCCGACCGTGGCCAGGACCACCCCCGCCACCCGCTGCGGCGGCATCCTGGCACCGAGGGCGACCCGCTCCAGCAGCATCGTCATCAGCGGGTAGGTGGCCACGATCAGCGAGGCGTCGGAGGCCGTGGACAGATCGACGCCGACGTTCTCCAGCACGAAGTACACGGTGATGCCGAGCAGCCCGCTCACGTGGAGTCGGCGCCGCTGCCGGGAGTCCGGCCGCGGGCTGCCGACGCCGCGGCGCCGCTGCACCCGCACCAGGAGGCCGAGCAGGAGCGCCGCGAGCGTGAACCGGACGGCGCCGATGGTGAGCGGGCCGACATCGGCGAGAATCTGTTTGGTCACGGCGTACGAGCTGCTCCACAGCAGCGCTGCCACCATGACCGCGCACACCGCCCCCGCGGTCGTCCCTCGGTCCCGCATCTCCAGCCGCCCCTCTCCGAACAAACATCAGTGAATTAGGCTGGAGGCTAACAACATCAACGAAGATGATGCGAAACGTCCGAATTATCTTCGGAATCGGAAGGAGAGGAGGAACCGTGGACGAACTAGATTCGGCGCTGGTGCGGATGCTCCAGGAAGATGGTCGGCGCACCAATCGCGACATGGCCCAGGAGTTGGGCATCGCGCCGTCGACCTGCCTGGAGCGCATCAGGGCACTGCGCAAGAGCGGGGTCCTGACCGGATTCCACGCGGAGGTCGACCTCGCCTCGATCGACCGAGGGCTCCAGGCGGTGATCGCGGTGCGGATCCGCCCGCCGACCCGATCGGCGATCGAGTCCTTCCAGGCGTTCCTGGAGGCGATGCCGGAGGTCGTCTCGCTGTTCGTGCTCACGGGCGACGACGACTTCCTCGTGCACGTCGCCGTTCGCGACACCGACCATCTGCACGCCGTGGTCCTGGACAAGCTGACGAAGCGCCCCGAACTCGCCGACGTCCGCACGTCCGTGGTCTACGGCCACATGCGCAGGAAGGTCGTCGACCCCGCCTGACCCCGGCCCCCGCACAGGCTCACTGGCCGGTCGACGGCCCCCGCCCCGAGAGCACCTCGCCGTACGCCTGCATGAGATCGGGCAGCCGCAGCGTCGCCAGATCGTCCCGTGTGGGCTCGACCGCGAACCCGGTCAGCCGCAGGTCCCGGTACGCGCACGACTTCTCGTACAGCGTCCGCAGGAACCGCCCGTTGCCCAGCTCGTCGATCCAGCCCTGGTCCACCACGTGTCCCGCGATGGAGCGCAGCTCGTCGAGCGCCTCCTCGTCCCACACGTCCCCGTTCTCCCCGGCCAGCACCTCGCCGATCGACGTGAGTTCGAGCGGCCGGTACGACGGGAAGTCGACGCGCGACGTGAACCGCGACGAAAGACCGGGGTTGGCGGCGAGCAGCCGGTCCATGCCCTCCGGGTACCCGGCGAGGATCACCACGAGATGGTCCCGGTTGTCCTCGGCGCGCTTCAGCAGCACCTGAAGCGCCTCGTCCCCGTACGCGTCGCCCTTGCCGTACCCGGAGTTGGACAGCGCGTACGCCTCGTCGACGAACAGTACGCCGCCCAGCGCGGAGTCGATCAGCTCGTTGGCCTTGACCGCGGTCTGTCCCAGGTACTCGCCCACGAGGTCCGCCCGCTGCGCCTCCACGAGGTGGTCCCCGCCGAGCAGCCCGAGCGCGTAGAAGACCCGGCCGAGGATCCGCGCGACGGTCGTCTTGCCCGTCCCCGACGGGCCGGAGAACACGAAGTGCCGCTTCGGGGGCTGGACCGGAAGCCCCTGCCCGGCCCGCAGCCGCGCCATGTTCAACTGCGCGGACAACGCCTTGACCTGGCGCTTCACGGGCTCCAGGCCCACCATCCGCTCCAGCTCGGTCAGCGCCTCCTCCAGCAGCACCGGGTCCGTGGAGGCGGCCGGCGGCGGCGCGGGCACCGGCACCACGGCCTTCTCCCGCACCATGCCGGTGTCGTCGGCGGACGCGGCCGAACCGCCCGGCGGAGGCGGCAGATCGGGGTCGGAGACCTTCAGGCCGCGCCCGTCGCTCTCGTACAGCGGATCGCCCGCGTCCTGGTCGAGCCCGTCCGGGTACCCCGTCATCGTCAGCGTCGTGAGGTCCGAGCCGTCCCCGAAGTCCCCGTACCCGTCCCCCTCGGCGATCGCCGCGAGCCGCGCGGAGGTGTCCATGAACGCGGGGTCGACCCGGTGCACCGCCCGGTACAGGGGGAGCGCGGCGGCCGACCGCCCGGTGCCCTCGTGGGCCCTGGCCAGCCAGTAGCGCAGCTCCTTGCGCTGCGGCTGCTCGCTGCGACAGCGCATCAGGGCCGAGGACAGCAGGGGTTCGGCCTGCCCGTACATCTCCAGGCGTACCCGCGCCATGCCGCCGAACAGCCCGGCCTCGATGCCGAGCATCGGGTCGTCGGTCAACGGGTCGGTGTGCCGGACCAGTTGCTCCCAATCCTTCACGAGGTACGAGCGGCAGGCGTGCAGGAACCGCACCTGGGTGTCCGCGTCGACCGGCGGCAGCGTCGCCAGGGCCCGGTCCAGGTCCGGGACGTGGCGGCCGTCGAGCCAGTGCGAGGCGTGCGCGAGCAGCAGGTCGCGCGGGTGCTCCAGGACCGGCTGCACCCACCAGCCCAGCCAGTACCAGGAGTTGAGTGTGCGGCGGTGCCGGGTGCGCTGCTCGCCGAACCGCTCGCGGTGCCGGAACATGCGCAGCAGCGCCGTCGTCGTGTCGACGCGCAGGGCGTGCAGCCCGAGCCAGCCGTCGGCCATCCCCGGGTCCATCCGTACCGCCGCGCGGAATTCCTCCTCCGCCTGCGGATAGGCGCCCATGGTGTAGGCGTCGACGCCTCGCAGCCAGGCGAGGTCGGCCGGGCCGGCCTGTGCACCGGTGCCGAAGTCCATCACGTCCCCCACAAACCGTGCCCCCGATGAACCGCTCTGTCATGGACGGGAGTTGTCACGATGCGGACAGCGAGCCGTCCGTAGACCGCACCGAGGGCATCGTACCTGCGGGGGCGAGCCGGGCCGTAGGGCGCGGGGCGGTCGGATCGAGGCGCGTCCGGGGGATACGGCGCAGGTGAGCGCGGTGCCGGGTGGTGACCCAGGGTGAGCGAACCGCCCCTCGGGGCGCTCGGGAAAGGGCATTGAGGGCAGAACGAAGCCCCCGATCACGGGGGAACAACCGGGGGCTTCGCGACTTCGGGCGGCCCCGAAAGGCCGCACATTGAGAACGTAAGTCCTGTACGGCCCCTCGGTCAAGCAGAGTTGAGGCTCTCGTGAAAAGTGGCGGAAGGCGCTTTCCGAAGGTTCAGCGCACCGCTGGCGGTCCGTCACGGTGAGTGACGGGCCCCGTCGTGCGCGGGGGTCCACCGGGCCCTTCGCGCACCTCGTATCCCTCCGGACACTCGCGCACCAATTGATGCGCGAAGGGGAACGACGGGTTCTCTTCGAAGTGCTGTCGTTCCGCTGGGATCCAGCCGTCCCAGAACTCCCGCTGCGCCTCCCCGTCCCGCGCCCGCCCGCGCGCCCAGGCCGTCTCGCGCGGCATGTCGAGCCACAGCAACAACGCCAGCTCCGGACGGAGTTCGCGCCGCCCCGCCCCCACGCCCTCGATCAGGACGACGTCCGCGGCCGACAGCGCGCCCCCGGCGGTGTGACGGCGCGCGTTCCAGTCGTACGTCTCGTAGCGCGCGCTCTCGCCGCGGGAGAGCGGGGCGAGCACCTGCGTACGCAGCCGGTCGGTCCAGGCGAAGAGGGCGTCGTGGCTCGCGATGTCGTCGAGCCGCAGCACCGGGGCCCCGCCGAGCGCCTCCGCGAGCCGCGCGGTGAAGGTCGACTTCCCGGACCCCGCGTGCCCGTCGACGCCCACGAGCCGCACGGGACCGCAGGACGGCGGCAGGCGGCGGATCCGGTCGGCGAGGTCGGCGAGGGGCACACGGTGAGGGTTCACGGCCGCAAGGGTACGACGCGGCCCGGATCGGTTTCGCGCGCGCCACCGCAGGTCATGCCAGTGGTAAGGACCAATATTGGTGCCAGTGGGCGGCCTCGAAACGCTGGTGGAAATCCCGCCCCGGCGGCCATAGTTGGCGCACTCCGTCACGTCCGTCACGACCCGTCGACCGAGGGATCAGCCGATGACCCGACCCGAAAGCGCCGCCCCCCTCTCCCGGAGAACCCTGATCGCGGCGGCCGCCGGCGCCGCGCTCGCCACGACCGCGGCCGTGGGCCCCGCCCACGCCGCCTCCGGCCGGCCCGCACGGAAGGGAGCCGCACCCCGCCTCGTGGACAACCGCACCTGGACGACGTACACCGACTGGCTCACCGGCACCGCGAACGGCACGCGCGCGGTCGACGGCGAGCGCCCCGGCGTCACCATCGACGCGCCCGCGGGCACGCGGACGTACACCGATCCGCATCTGAACAAGAAGGCCGAGTGGGAGTACGCCGAGTGGCTCTCCCCGGTCCATGCGCTCTCCGTACCCGCCACGGAGGTGATCGCGTCCTGGAACGCGCGCACCCCGAAGGGCACCTGGATCCAGATCGAACTCCAGGGCACGTACACGGACGGCGCCGAGACGCCCTGGTACGTGATGGGCCGCTGGACCTCCGGGGACGACGACGGCGCCGACATCCGCCGCACCTCGGTGGACGACCAGACCGACGGCAAGTCGAGCATCTGGACGGACACGTTCTCCATCGACGACACGGCGTCCGGGCTGCGCCTGGTCTCGTACCGGCTGCGGCTGACGCTGCTGCGCGCGGTGGGCTCCGACGCGGCGCCCACGGTGTGGCGGCTCGGCGCGATGGGCTCGGACGTCCCGGACCGCTTCACGGTCCCCGCGTCCAGGCCCGGCCTCGCCAAGGAGCTGAAGGTCCCGCGGTACTCACAGAACATCCACGTCGGCCAGTACCCCGAGTACGACAACGGCGGCGAGGCGTGGTGCAGCCCCACGTCCTCGCAGATGATCATCGAGTACTGGGGCCGGAAGCCGACGCCCGAGCAACTGGCCTGGGTGGACCCCTCGTACGCCGACCCGCAGGTCTGCCATGCGGCCCGTTATACGTATGACTACCAGTACGAGGGCTGCGGCAACTGGCCGTTCAACGCGGCGTACGCGGCGACGTACAAGGATCTCCAGGGCGTCGTCACGCGGCTGTCGTCCCTGAAGGACCTGGAGACGCTGATCGCGGCCGGCATCCCGGCCATAACGTCCCAGTCGTTCCTCAAGGAGGAGCTGACGGGCGCGGGCTACGGCACCTCCGGCCACCTGATGACGGTCATCGGCTTCACCGCCGACGGCGACGTGATCGCCAACGACCCCGCCTCGTCGAGCAACCAGGCGGTCCGCCGGGTCTACAAGAGGCGGGAGTGGGAGAACATCTGGCTGCGCACCAAGCGCTACAACGCCGACAACAAGGTCGTCTCCGGTACCGGCGGGGTCTGCTACCTGTACTTCCCGGCCCGGCCGACCGCGAAGCAGCGCAAGGCGCTCGCGGCGGTGGGCGTGCGCTGAGACCTCACCCACGCGCGCGTGGGGCCGGACCACCGGTCCACGCGCGCGTGGCTGCCCGAGGGGGCGCGTGTCAGCCCGTGACCACCGGGTTCACCACCCAGTCGGGGTGGCCCGGCATCGGCGGCGTCCGGGACCCGTACAGCCACGGGTGCAGGAAGTCCGTCAGGTCGTGACCCGCGACCGTCGAGGCCAGCCGCACGAAGTCGGCCGTCGACGCCGTCTTCCCCCGGTACTGCGCGACCCACGCCCGCTCGATCCGCGCGAAGGTCTCCGCGCCGACCTGCTCGCGCAGCGCGTACAGGACGAGCGCCGAGCCGTCGTAGCGCATCCTCTTGAAGAGGTTCGGCTCGGTGGGCTCCGCGGGGGCCCCGTAGTCGTGGCGCCACTGGTCGTGGTTCTCGTACGCCGTCCGCATCGCGGCCTCGAAGCTGTCGCCGCCGTGCTCCTCGGAGTACCAGCGCTCGTAGAAGCGGGCGTGCCCCTCGCTGAACCACAGATCGGACCAGGAGGCGATGCCGACGCTGTCGCCGATCCACTGGTGGGCCAGCTCGTGCACGAGGTCGCGTTCGGCGTCGACCCGCGTGCCGAGCAGATCCGCCTTCGGCACGAGCGACAGTGTCTGCGTCTCCAGGGCGACGCCGAGGTCCGTGTCGCCGACGAGGACTCCGTACCGGTTGAAGGGGTACGGGCCCAGCTTCTCCCGCAGCCAGGCCAGATGCTCGCCGGTGAGGTCGCGGTACTGCTTCGTGGGCGCGACCAGCTCGTCCGGGACGACGTCGCGCAGCGGCAGCCCGCCCGGACCCTCGCTCTCGATCAGCCGGAACCTGCCGATGGCCAGCTGGACCAGCTGCGCGGCGACCGGCTGCTCGGAGTCGTACGTCCAGCGGACCCGCCCGTCGCGCTGCTCGGCGCGGTCGACCAGGCGCCCGTTCGCCACGGCCGTCAGGCCCGGCGGGGTCGTCACGCGGAAGGTGAGTGGCGCGCGCTGACTGGGGTGGTCGTTCGACGGGAAGATCATCTTGGCGCCGTTGGGCTGCGGGTACAGCACCGTGCCGTCCGGCGTCGGGATCCAGCCGTAGTCCTCGATCGCGTCGTCGCGGTGCCGCAGCTGCGTCGGGTCGGCGGTGTAGCCGACCCGCACGGTGAAGGAACTTCCCTTGGGTATCGGCGACTTGGGCGTGACGACCAGCTCGTCGCCGTCGCGCCGGGTGGCCGCCGCGCTCCCGTTCACGGTCACCGTCCGCAGGGTGTTCCCCGCGAAGTCGAGGTCGAAGCGGGACAGCGCGTGGGTGGCCGTCGCCCTGATCGTGGTGGCGGCGGCGAACGGGGTCCTGGGCGCCTGCCAGTCGAAGTCGAGCGTGTAGTGGCGCACGGTGTAGCCGCCGTTGCCGTCGAGCGGGAACATCGGGTCGCCGAGGCCCGCGGCGCCCGGCCTCGCGGGTTCGGCGGCCGCGCGGGAGACGGCCGTCGGGCCGGTCAGCGCCGCGGTGACGGTGATCGCCGCGGCGAGGGCGAGACGGGTTCTGCGGCGTGGTGTCCGGTACGTACTCATCGAGAACCTTCCGGTCGGACGGAACGCGTCTTTCTAAGGGACGCGCCACGCCCGGGGCCGGTTGTACGTGACCAACCTCTCGGCCGCGCGGACGCGATCCGATGGCAAGGTGGAGGGGGCGCCGGAGGGGACACGGGGCGCCGCCGGGGGAGCCAGGACCAGCACCGCGACCCGAGCGAGACACCATGACCGCAAGCTCCGCCACCGCTTCCACCGCAGCCGCCCGCGCCCGCACCGGCGGCCCCGAGGACAACGGGCCCAAGATTCTCGAACACGTCCTGGGATGGACGTTCGTCGTGGTCCTCGCGATGCTCGTCACACAGCTCGGCTGGATGTGAAAGCTGCCATACTGCGGCCTTCGCAAGGAGTCCGAGACCAGGGCGGGAATTGAACACCAGCCAACAGCGGGCGCGCGGCACCGACCGGTCCGCCGCCCGCCGCGCCGAACTCATCGCCATCGGGCGGAAGTTGTTCGCCGACACGTCCTACGACGCGCTGTCCATGGACGACATCGCGCAGCACGCGGGCGTCGCGAAGGGGCTGATCTACTACTACTTCCAGTCCAAGCGCGGCTACTACCTGGCGATCATCGAGGAGTCCGTCGGTGACCTCGTGGACCGCGCGAGCACCGTCGGTGACCTGGCCCCCGTCGAGCGGGTGCACCGCACGGTGGACGGCTATCTGCGCTACGCGGAGCGGAACCAGGCGGCGTTCCGCACGATCGTCACCGGCGGCGTGGGCTTCGACGCCCAGGTGCAGACCGTCCGGGACGGGGTGCGCGACGATCTGATCGCCACCATCGCCCGTGCCGTGTACGGGACGCCGACGGTGCCGCGGCTCGCGCGGACGGCCCTGCTCGGGTGGCTGTGCGGCGTCGAGGGCATCACGCTCGACTGGATCGGCCACCGCGAGCTCGAACGGGACACCCTGCGCGCCCTGTTGGTCCGCACCCTCGGCGAAACCCTGCGGGTGATCGAGGAGTTCGAACCCTCGTACCCCGCGCCGGTGCTCCCCTGACCGTACGCGCGTGTACGGGCAGAGGAGCGCAAGTGGCGTGCTTGTCCGGCTAGTTGATCGCCTTGATCAGCTCACCGTCGGACGTGTCGCCGGACAGCTCCCAGAAGAAGGTGCCGCCCAGGCCCTGCTGGTTCTTGTAGTCCATCTTCCCGGCGATGGTGCCCGGGGTGTCGTAGCTCCACCAGTCGTTCCCGCAGTGCGCGTACGCGGTCCCGCCGACGGTGCCGGTGGCCGGGCACTTGCTCTTGAGCTCCTTGTAGTCGTCGATGCCCTGCTCGTACTTGCCGACCGCGGGCCCGGTCGCCGTGCCACCGGGCGCGTCCTGCGTGACGCCCGTCCAGCCGCGCCCGTAGAACCCGATCCCGAGCAGCAGCTTGGACGCGGGCACGCCCATCGCCTTGAGCTTCGCGATGGTGGCCGAGGTGTCCCAGCCGGCCTTCGGGATGCCGTCGTAGGAGGTCAGCGGCGAGTGCGGCGCGGTCGGCCCCTGCGCGTCCCAGGCGCCGAAGAAGTCGTACGTCATCGGGTTGTACCAGTCGACGTACTGCGCGGCGCCCGCGTAGTCGGCGGCGTCCAGTTTGCCGCCCTCGGTGGCGTCGGCCGGGATGGCGGAGGTGATGAGGTAGTCGCCGCCGAACTTCGAGCGCAGCGCCGACATCAGGTTCTTGTAGGCGTCGCGCCCGCTGGTGTCGCAGGTGAGGCCGCAGGCGTTCGGGTACTCCCAGTCGATGTCGATGCCGTCGAAGACATCGGCCCACTTGGAGTTCTCGACCAGGTCGTAGCAGGACTGGGCGAACGCGGCCGGGTCCTTGGCCGCGTCGGTGAACCCGCCGGACCAGGTCCAGCCGCCGAAGGACCAGAGGATCTTGAGGTCCGGGTGCTTCTTCTTCAGCTTCAGGAGTTGGTTGAAGTTGCCGCGCAGCGGCTGGTCCCAGGTGTCGGCGACGCCGTCCACGGACTGGTCCGCGGTGTACGCCTTGTCGGTCGCGGCGTAGGAGTCGCCCATCGCGCACTTGCCGCCCTGGACGTTGCCGAACGAGTAGTTGATGTGCGTGAGCCGGTCCGCGGAGCCGGAGGTCTCGATGTTCTTCACGTGGTAGTTCCGGTCGTAGACACCCCACTCCGTGAAGTATCCGACGACCTTCGAACCGGCCGCCTTCGGCTCGGCGTCCAGGGGTTGTTGCGCGGCGGCGCTGCCCGCTCCGGCGAGCAGTCCCGCGCCGAGGACGGCGCAACACGCGGTGGAGAGGAGGGCCTTGAGGCCCCTGCGGGGGAGGTGCGGTCTGAGCATCGTGTCTCCTCGTGGGGGAGGGGAGCGTGGGGGGTGGTGCCGTGGACCTGCGCGCCGCACATTAGAAGGACTAGACCAGTGAGGTCAATGGTCCGAACCAATTTTGGGCTCCGCGAAAAACTTGGAGTAAGCGGTCGTTAACTAGTGACGAGTGCCTCCGGATCGGGAATACTCAACACGCCGCAGCCGTGTGGTCTGCGCTTTCCGTGATCCGGGAGGCCGGCGCCGGCTCGGCAGTGACCACCCGGTGGCGCCCGCTCATCCGGCGTCCGTCGCCGCAGTGCCCGCCCAGTGAGGAGAGCGTCGCCATGCCGGAGCCAGGAATCGAGCGTCAGCTGCCGACGGACGAAGCTCAGGATCTGCTGCGGCTCGTCCGCGACATCGCGCAGCGGGAGATCGCCCCGCACGCGGCCGAGGACGAGGAGGCGGGCCGCTTCCCGCGCGAGACCTTCGGGCTCCTCTCGGACGCGGGACTGCTCGGGTTGCCGTACGACGCGGAGTTCGGCGGCGGCGAGCAGCCGTACGAGGTCTACCTCCAGGTCCTCGAAGAGCTCGCGGCCGCCCGTCTCACGGTCGGCCTCGGCGTCAGCGTGCACTCGCTGGCCTGCCACGCGCTGGCCAATTTCGGCACCAAGCAGCAGCGCGCCGAGCACCTGCCCGACATGCTCGGCGGTGGCCTGCTCGGCGCGTACTGCCTCTCCGAGCCGGCTTCCGGGTCCGACGCGGCGTCCCTGCGTACGCGGGCGGTGCGCGACGGCGACGACTGGGTGCTCACGGGGACGAAGGCCTGGATCACGCACGGCGGCATCGCGGACTTCTATACGGTGCTGGCCCGCACCGGCGGCGAGGGCGCCCACGGCATCACGGCGTTCCTGGTCCCCGGCGACGCGGAGGGGCTGAGCGCGGCGGTGCCCGAGAAGAAGATGGGCATGAAGGGCTCACCCACCGCGCAGGTGCACTTCGACGGCGTGCGGGTGAGCGACGCGCGCCGTCTCGGGGACGAGGGGCAGGGCTTCCAGATCGCCCTGTCGGCGCTCGACTCGGGGCGGCTCGGCATCGCGGCCTGCGCGGTCGGCGTCGCGCAGGCCGCGCTCGACGCGGCGGTGGACTATGCGAAGGGGCGCGCCCAGTTCGGCCGGCCCATCGCCGACTTCCAGGGGCTGCGCTTCATGCTGGCGGACATGGCGACGCAGATCGAGGCGGGCCGCGCCCTGTATCTGTCGGCGGCCCGGCTGCGGGACGGCGGCCGGCCCTTCTCCAAGCAGGCCGCCATGGCGAAGCTGCTGTGCACGGACGCCGCGATGAAGGTCACCACGGACGCGGTGCAGGTCCTCGGGGGGTACGGCTACACGGCGGACTTCCCGGTGGAGCGCCTGATGCGCGAGGCCAAGGTGCTCCAGATCGTCGAGGGCACCAATCAGATCCAGCGCATGGTCATCGCCCGTCACCTCGCCGGTCCTGAATCGCGCTGAACTGCCCGGGGCGCACGGTGGGCGCGACGAGCCGCGCCCACTCCGGGTCCTCGCACCCCGGCAGCGTCCGCCCGCGCTCGGACCAGGCCGTGATCATCGCCTGGTAGATCGGTGGATTGTGGGGGCGGGTCTGGGGCGGCTGCGGGTGCGGCGGCCGGGCCTGTGGCGGCTGCTGCGAGGGCTGCGGTAGCTGGGGTTGGTGCGACTGATGAGTCTGATGTGCCTGTTGCGTCTGATGAACCGATTCTGCGGTAACCGGTACGAGGATGCGCCTGCGTCGTCCCGTGGGCGCAGGTGCCGAGGTCTGCGTCGAGGTCATGCCCGCTCAACGAAAGAGGGATGAGCGGGGTCACTGGTTGACGAATTCGAGCGTCAGTTCACGACATGCCCGTACGCGTGGCGCCCGGCCGTCGAACGTCTGGCCAGTCGGGCACGGCTGACGTACCGTCAACTCCGCCGCCGGGCAGGCCGCACCCCTTCCGGGCGACGTCAACCACCGTGCGCCCAGGGAGGTTTGCCGTGGCCGATGACGACCGCCCCGTCGCTCTCGACGAGTGGCCCGTCCACCAGGTGCCGCTGTCGATGAAGCACGTCGCCACCGGCGACCGCAACGCCTACGACCGCTGCATCTTCCACCTCTTCGACCCCGAGGGCCGCCACCTGCTCATCCTCGGCCTCGGCGTCTACCCGAACCTGGGCGTGATCGACGCCTACGCCACCCTGCGCGTCGGCGACACCCTGCACGCGGTCCGCGCCTCGGACGCCCTGGGCGACGACACGCGGATGAACCTGCGCGTCGGCCCGCTGCGGATCGTCGTCGAGCGTCCCCTCAAGGACTTCGTCCTGTCCTGCGCCGCCGACCCGGACGACCCCGACGGACTCTCGTACGAGATCAATTGGAGCGCGGACTTCGACGCGCTCTGGGAGCCGCACCACACTCAGCGCAAGGGGGCGCGGCTCACCCTGGAGGGCAAGCGGTTCGTGCAGGCCGGGCGGTGCGACGGGTGGCTGCGGATCGGGGGCCGGGAGATCCGGCTGGACGGCTGGACCGGTACCCGTGACCGGAGCTGGGGCGTACGGCCGGTGCCGGGGGAGGAGGGCGGCAGGCTCGCGCAGGACCATCCCACCGAGGGCTTCCACTGGATCTGGGCGCCGATCCGCTTCGACGACCGCTTCCTCATGGTGATCACACAGGAGGACGCCGACGGCCACCGCACCCTCAACGACGCCACCGTGGTCCGCGCGGGCCACCGCGACCGCCAACTGGGCTGGCCGCACACCGACATCACCTACCGCCCCGGCACCCGCCACCCCGAGCGCGCCGTCATCCACCTCGTGGACCCGGCCGACCGCAAACCCCTCGACGTGGGCGTCGAGATCCTCGCCTCCTCGCCGCTCGCCGTCGGCGCGGGCTACCCGCCGGCCGAGGACTGGCAGCACGGCACCTGGCGCGGGCGCGACTGGTGCGACCGGCGGACCTACGACCTCGGGGACCCGGCGGCCCACCCCCGCGCCGCGTTCGGGGTCGTCGACCACGCGGCCCGCTTCACCCTCGACGGGCAGGTCGGGTACGGCATCTTCGAGCACGGCAGCTTCGGCCGCCACGATCCGAGCGGCTTCACGGGCTTCGACTCGGTGGCCCCGCGGCGCCCGTGAACACCCGGCACCCCAGGTCGTAACCACCCTCCAGGACAAGGGAGTTCGGCGATGGCGGCAACCCCTCGGCAGCCCAGGCCCCGCACGTCCACGCGTGAACCGGAGGAGGTGGCCCGACGTCTCACCGCCTGGCTGGGGCGGCTGCTGCCGGGGGCGAAGGCGGTGAACGTCACCGTCCCCGAGTCCAACGGCATGTCGAGCGAAACGCTGCTCTTCGACATCGAACACCCCGAACCGCCCGTCCGCGCCTGCGCGTTGCGACTGGCGGCGGACCCGTCGGCGTACACGATCTTCCCGGTGTACGACATGCCGCGCCAGTACCGGACGATGCGCCTCGCGGCCGAACGCACCGGACTTCCGGTGCCGCGCGTGCTGTGGCTGGAGGAGGACGCGGGCCCGCTCGGCGCCCCCTTCTTCGTCATGGAACGGGTGGCGGGACGCGTACCGCCGGACGTCATGCCCTATACGTACGAGGGGAATTGGCTGCACGAGGCGAGCGACGACGAGCGGGAGCGGCTGGAGGAGACGAGCGTCGAGGTGCTGGCGCGGCTGCACGACGGAGTGCCGGCGGCCGAGGCGGACTTCCTGGCACTGCCGGGCGAGGGCAGCCCGCTGCGCCGCCACGTGGAGTCCCAACGGGCGTACTACGCCTGGGTGGTGGAGGGGCGCGCCTCGTCACCGCTGATCGAGAGCGCCTTCGGGCGCCTGGAGGAGCTGTGGCCGCGGCACGAGGGGCCCGCCGTCCTCAACTGGGGCGACGCCCGCATCGGCAACATCATCTACACGGCCGACGGGTTCGAGCCCGCCGCCGTCCTCGACTGGGAGATGGCGGCGCTCGCCCCGCGCGAGGTCGACCTCGGCTGGACGGTGTATCTGCACCGCTTCTTCCAGGATCTGACCGAGAGCTTCGGCCAGGACGGCCTGCCCGGATTCCTGCGCCGCGACCGCGTGGAGGCCCGCTACGCGCGGCTGACCGGCCACACCCCGCGCGACATGGACTTCTACACGCTCTACGCGGCGCTGCGGCACGCCGTCGTCATGCTCCGCGTCGCCTACCGGCAGATCCACTTCGGTGAGGCCACCGTGCCGGCGGACCCGGACACACTGATCCTGCACCACGACAGCCTGCGGGCCATGGTGCAGGGCAGGTACTGGGAGAGCGGGGCCTGAGGCGTTCAGGCGGCCGCCGCGCTGCGCCGGGGCTGCTCGGGCACCCGGAACGGGCGCGAACCGGGACCGCCCACGTGCGAGAACGGCTGAGTGCGCCAGTCCAGCCCCTGAGGGAGCGTCAAAAGGATGGCGGCGTCCTGCTCCTGAGCGCCCGTCGGGTCGCCGGTGGGCAGCGCCTCGGAGACGGTCCGGCCGGAGCCGGCGCAGACGGTGAGCCCGAACGGATTCCACGCGGACGTCACATGCGCGTGCTCCGGAAGCACGTCCTCCTCCGCGAGGAGGGCGATGGCCTTGCCGCAGTCCGGGCAGGCCACCCGGTACATCTCGAACGTCTCGTACCCCTCGCCGTCCTCCCCGTAGCCGTCGAAGACGTCGGATTCGACGCCCTCCGGCTGGGGCTCGGTGATCGCCTGCTGACGACCGCGCGCGCCGACACGTCCGGAACGCTTCACACTCTGCATGGGATTCTCCCCCTCGGGTGGGCCGGCCGCTGATGTCCATGGGTGGCGGCCTCGACCACAGCAAGCATTTCCCGCAAGGTCGTCCAGGTAATCGCGGCATGCCGGTGGACACGGCCTGAGGCCTGTGGCGTTCGTCACATGTCGAATGCGCTTGCCCGTCCGGCGGTAGACGTATCGCCCATCTCGATCCTTCCGGTATCCGGGAGGATCAAGGGGCGGGTAGGTTCAGCGGCATGGAGGAGCTCGACCGACAGATTGTGCAGCTGCTCGTCAAGGACGGGCGGATGAGCTACACGGACCTGGGCAAGGCCACGGGCCTGTCCACGTCCGCGGTGCACCAGCGGGTGCGCCGCCTCGAACAGCGCGGCGTGATCCGGGGATACGCCGCGGTGGTCGACCCGGAGGCCGTCGGGCTGCCGCTCACCGCGTTCATCTCGGTGAAACCGTTCGATCCGAGTGCGCCCGACGACATCGCGGAGCGCCTTGCGGGGGTGCCGGAGATCGAGGCGTGCCACAGCGTGGCGGGCGACGAGAACTACATCCTCAAGGTGCGGGTCGAGACCCCGCACGAGCTGGAGAACCTCCTGGCCCGGGTCCGTTCCCTCGCGGGTGTCTCCACCCGGACGACGGTCGTCCTCTCCACCCCGTACGAGGCCCGCCCTCCGCGCATCTGACGCGCACCGCCGCGCGCTGCCTCCGCCCGGCCCCGGCCCCGGCCTTACGCCACGGGGCTCCGCCCCGGACCCCGCTCCTCAAACGCCGGAGGGGCTGGATGGGCCCGCTCCTTCATCGCCCCACGGCGCACAAAGCCGACCCCGCCGCACCCCCACCCCGCGGGCGCGGGAAAATGCCGGTATGAGCACGCCCCCCAGCCCCCGCACCGTCCTCCTGCGCCAAGGTGAGATCCACAGCGCGGCCGACCCGTTCGCCACCGCCATGGTCGTGGAGGCCGGCCACGTCGCCTGGGTCGGTTCGGAAGGCGCGGCGGACGCGTTCGCGGACGGCGTGGACGAGGTCGTCCACCTCGACGGCGCCCTGGTCACCCCCGCGTTCACCGACGCCCACGTCCACACCACGTCGACCGGCCTCGCCCTGACCGGCCTCGACCTCACGGCCGCCCGCACCCGCACCGAAGCCCTGACGCTCGTACGGGAACACGCCGCGGCCAACCCCACCGACCGCGTCCTGCTCGGCCACGGCTGGGATGCCGCCCGCTGGCCCGACCGCGCCCCCCTCACCCGCGCGGAACTCGACGAGGCCACCGCCGGACGCCCTGTCTACCTCACCCGTATCGACGTGCACTCGGCCGTCGTCAGCACCGCCCTCCTCGACATGGTCCCCGGCGTCACGGGCCGCCCCGGCTTCGACCCGGAGGGTCCCCTGACCCGCGACGCCCACCACGCCGTGCGCGCCGCCGCGTTCGCCGCCGTGGGCCCCCAGCAACGTAACGAGGCCCAGCGCGCCGCGCTCCGGCACGCCGCCTCCCTCGGCGTCGGCTCGGTGCACGAGTGCGCGGGTCCCGACATCTCCTCCGAGGACGACTTCACCGGCCTGCTCGACCTCGCCCGCTCCGAGCCGGGCCCCCGCGTCGCGGGCTACTGGGCGGACCGCGACATCCAGCGCGCCCGCGCGCTCGGCGCACTGGGCGCCGCGGGCGACCTGTTCGTCGACGGCTCGCTCGGCTCCCACACGGCCTGCCTGCACGAGCCGTACGCGGACGAACCGCACCACGGCGCCGCCTACCTGTCGGCCGAGGACATCGCCGCCCACGTGGTCGCCTGCACGGAGTCCGGCCTCCAGGCCGGCTTCCACGCCATCGGCGACGCCGCCGTCACCGCCGTCGTCGACGGCATGCGCGCCGCCGCCGAAAAGCTGGGCCTCGCGCGCGTACGCGCGGCACGCCACCGCGTCGAGCACGCCGAGATGCTCACCCCCGAAACCGTCGCCGCCTTCGCGGAGTTCGGCCTCACCGCCTCCGTGCAGCCCGCCTTCGACGCGCTGTGGGGTGGCGAGGACGGCATGTACGCCGACCGCCTCGGCGCCGAGCGGGCCCGCACCCTCAATCCGTACGCGGCCCTGCTGAAGGCCGGCGTGCCGCTCGCGTTCGGCTCGGACAGCCCGGTCACCCCGCTCGACCCCTGGGGCACGATCCGCGCCGCCGCCTTCCACCGGACGCCCGAACACCGGGTCTCCGTACGGGCCGCCTTCACCGCCCACACCCGCGGCGGCTGGCGCGCGGTCGGCCGCGACGACGCGGGCATCCTCGTCCCCGGCGCCCCCGCCGACTACGCCGTGTGGCGCACGGACGAGCTGATCGTGCAGGCCCCGGACGACCGCGTGGCCCGCTGGTCGACCGACCCCCGCTCCGGCACGCCCGGCCTGCCGGACCTCTCCCCGGGAGCCCAACTCCCCGTCTGCCTGCGGACGGTGGTCTTCGGACAGACGGTCTTCGTACGGCCGGACGAGTGATTACCGGGGCGCCGCGACCTCGATCCTGGCCCCGCACGGTCCCGTGCGACCTGCGAATCCTCCGCCCTGACCAGGGGAGTTCACGCAGAGGCGCAGGTCGAACGGCTGTTGACAAAGCGCGGAGGTCGACGGGTAGGTTCGGCCGAGTCCACCACCTCCAGGCACGACCGGGGAAGTCCAGGCAGTCGTAGGACGCAGCTGGGTCAGAGGGTGGTGCGCCGCACCGGCGTACCACTACTGGGAGCCAGGCCCAGCGCCCGCGCCACGGGGCGCTGGAACGTTCCGGCCGGTCGGCCAGGTGCGACCCGGGTGGGGCCCGGGCGTTCAGTAGACAACGGCTTTAGGTCGACCCGCAGCCAGCGGGCCCCAGGTCGGCCCGAAGGACGCCCGGCCCCGATCCGCAGTACCCGCGCAGTCTCCGCGGCGTACGGAGACCCGCCACGACCCGCCTCGTCTCCGGCTCACCTCAGCTCACCCAGGGCGCCTTATCGGCGTGAACTGGGGTGCTCGCTATGGTGGTCCCCCTGTGGACGGAAGTTTTAAGGGGAAGATGTGAACGACGGCGGTGGGCGGAAGTTCGGCCCTCTGGGCACGACCTTGGTGATCATCCCGACCTACAACGAGGCGGAGAACATCAAGCCCGTCGTGGGCCGCGTGCGGGAGTCCGTGCCCGCGGCACACGTCCTGATCGCCGACGACAACAGCCCCGACGGCACCGGGAAGCTCGCCGACGAGCTGGCCGCCGACGACGAGCAGGTGCACGTGCTGCACCGCACCGGCAAGGAGGGCCTGGGCGCCGCCTACCTCGCGGGCTTCGCCTGGGGGATGGAGAACGGGTACGGGGTTCTCGTCGAGATGGACGCCGACGGCTCCCACCAGCCGGAGGAACTGCCCCGGCTGCTGACCGCGCTCAAGGGCGCCGACCTGGTCCTGGGTTCGCGCTGGGTGCCCGGCGGCCGCATCGTCAACTGGCCCAAGCACCGCCAGTTCATCTCCCGCGGCGGCTCCACGTACTCCCGGCTCCTGCTGGACGTCCCGATCCGCGACGTCACCGGCGGCTTCCGCGCCTTCCGCCGCGAGACCCTGGAGGGGCTCGGCCTCGAAGAGGTCGCCTCGCAGGGCTACTGCTTCCAGGTCGACCTGGCCCGGCGCGCGGTGCGGGAGGGCTACCACGTGGTCGAGGTCCCCATCACGTTCGTCGAGCGTGAGCGCGGCGACTCCAAGATGAGCAAGGACATCGTCGTCGAGGCGCTCTGGCGGGTCACCACGTGGGGCGTGGGGGCGCGGGTCGACAAGGTCCTCGGCCGCAAGCCGGACACCCGCTGAGAGCGATCTTCATCCCCCGCTTACGCCATTCGCACCCGGGCCCAGGCAGACTGGGGGAATGACCACAGGCACTCCGCCCCGCAACCCGTCCACCGGGGCCCGGCGCTCCCGGGTCCGCAGATTCCTGCCGCTCGGCGTCGCCGCCTGGCTGGTCCTGGAGATCTGGCTGCTCACGGTGGTGGCGGGCGCGATCGGCGGCTTCACACTGGGCATCCTGCTGGTGGCCGGGATCGTGCTCGGCGCCGTGGTGATGAAGTCCGCGGGCCGGCGGGCGTTCCAGAACCTCACCGAGACGCTCCAGCGCCAGCAGAGCGGCGCCCAGGACCCCGCCAAGGCCACCGAGAAGCGCTCGCAGGGCAACGGGCTGCTGATGCTCGCCGGGCTCCTGCTGATGATCCCCGGCCTCGTCTCGGACGTTCTCGGCCTGCTGCTGCTCGTGCCGCCGCTGCGCACGGCGCTGAGCCGCTACACGGAGCGCACGGTCGAGCGGAGGATGGGCGCGGCGACGTCCCGGAGCACGTTCGGGGACGCGTTCCAGCAGGCCCGGATGCGGCAGTCCGGCGGCACCGTGATCCAGGGCGAGGTGATCAGGGACGACGAGCGCCCCGGTCCGCGCCGTGACGACACGGACCCGCGGCCGCCGCTCACGCCCTGACGGGCCCGCACGGGATACGGCCGGGGGCCGGACACACGGTGTGTGTCCGGCCCCCGGCCGTATGTGTTGCCCGGTGCGGGCCCGTGGATCAGGCCGACTTGCGGCTGTCCCGCGGGTGCACCGCGATGTTCATCGCGCCGGAACGCAGCACTGCCAGACGCTCCTCGAGGACCTCTTCGAGCTCCTCACGGGTGCGCCGCTCCATCAGCATGTCCCAATGCGTACGAGCCGGCTTGCCCTTCTTTTCCTCAGGGCCGTCCCCGTCGACGAGAAGTGCCTGGGCCCCGCAGACCTTGCACTCCCACTCCGGCGGAATCTCGGCCTCCACCGAGAAGGGCATCTCGAAACGGTGCCCCTTCTCGCATGCGTACTCCACGGCCTGGCGCGGAGCCAGGTCGATGCCGCGGTCCGTCTCGTAGCTGGTCACTACGAGGCGTGTGCCGCGAAGAGCTCGCTCACTCATGAATCGTGCCTCCCGGGCTTGTCGCCCACAGGACAGGTGTCGCTGTCGTCGTCATCCGGTCAACGTCCGGTCGGCGGTAAAGATTCCCGGTTTCCGGGTCATGCGTCGCCGTCGTAGCCGCCCCTTGTTGTACCCACCCGTGCCCGGTTTGTCACATCTCACGCCGGATATCACCGAGCGTTTTGCGATCTAGACGTGCAGTAACGGTACGCCTGGCAGGCCAACCGCGTACACTACCGGTCTTTGCCTTCAGGTGCTAAATCCTCGCGGGTACGGAATTTCCCGCGTCGCGCACCGCCTGGCGGACCGGAACCCTCGCGAGCAGGGCAAAACCGATCACGAAGAAGGCGACAAGGGACAGGATCGCGTCGCGATAACTCCCGGTCAGCTGGTACGCGAGCCCGAACACCAGGGGCCCCACCCAGCTCATCCCGCGGTCGCTCATCTCGTACGCGGAGAAGTACTCGGCCTCCTTGCCCGCGGGCACGAGATGCGAGAAGAGCGAGCGGGAGAGCGCCTGCGTGCCGCCCAGGACGAGCCCGATCCCGGCGGCGAGCACGAAGAACCACGCCGGAGCCCCGGCGGGCAGGAAGTAGCCGGCCCCGATCGTCACCGTCCACGCCACGAGAGAACCGAGGATGGTGCGCTTGGCGCCGTACGCGCGCGAGAGGCGGCCCATCGCGAGGGCCCCGGCCACCGCGAGCAGCTGCACCAGGAGCACCGCCACGATGAGCGTCGACTGGCCGAGACCGAGCTCCTCGGACCCGTAGACGGACGCCTGCGAGATCACCGTCTGCACGCCGTCGTTGTAGACGAGGTAGGCGAGGAGGAACGAGAGCGTCAGCGGATGGCGGCGCATGTCCTTCACCGTGGCCACCAGCTGCCGCACGCCGGGCGCCGTACCACCCGGCGCGGCCGCGGTGCGCCGGTCGCGCAGTCGGCGTAGCGGCACCACGGTGAACGCGCCCCACCACACGCCCGCCGACGCCAGGCAGATGCGCACCGCAGTCGACTCCGAGACGCCGAAGGTGTCGTGTGCCGTGTACAGCACCAGGTT
Organism: Streptomyces sp. BYX5S; assembly: GCF_054724165.1. Classification (NCBI taxonomy): domain Bacteria; kingdom Bacillati; phylum Actinomycetota; class Actinomycetes; order Kitasatosporales; family Streptomycetaceae; genus Streptomyces; species Streptomyces sp. BYX5S. The sequence goes on from NZ_CM138829.1 coordinate 2,589,068, forward strand.
CGCCAGCAGGACCAGGGCGCCCGAGGCGTATCCGAAGGCCCAGCCGCGCGAGGAGACGGCGTCGCGCTCCTCCGGGGGAGCGATCTGCGGCAGGTACGAGTTGTAGAGCACCATCGACACGGCGAGCGAGGAGTTCGCCACGACGAGGAGCAGGCCGCCGAGCAGATAGCGGTCGCCGTCCAGGAAGAACATCCCGGCCGTCGCCGCCGCGCCGGTGTACGCGGCGGCCGCGAGCAGCGGCTTCTTGCGCCCCGAGCGGTCCGCCGCCGCGCCCGCGAGCGGCATCACGAAGATCGACAGGAGCACCGAAAGGGACACCGAGTACGCGAAGAACGAGCCCGCGCGCACCGGGATCCCCAGTGGGTGCACGAAGCCGTCCGCGTCCGCCGCCGCCTTCGCGACCGAGGTCAGATACGGCCCCAGGAACACCGTCAGAACGCTGGTCGAGTAGACCGAGCACGCCCAGTCGTAGAAGTACCAGCCGCGTTGCTCGCGCTTGCGCTCGGCGAGCGCGGACGCCCCCGTCACCGCTTCTGGCGCGGTCTCCGTGCCCACCCGTGTCCCCTTGCAGTCCCCGTCGTCCGGCGTCGCGGGGCCGGGCCTCAGACCCAGGTCCCCCGGTCCTTGAGGACGTCCCGCAGCGTTTCGATGTGATCGGAAACTATGCCATCGACCCCGAGGTCGAGAAGACGCCGCATCTCCTTCTCGTCGTTCACGGTCCACACGTGCACCTGCAACCCGCGCGCGTGGGCGGCCCGCACGAAGCGGTGGTCGACCACCCGGACCCGCCCGTGCGCCACCGGCACCTGCGCGCAGACCGCCGACCGCCGCAGCGTCGCCGGAATCCCGTACGAGCGCAGCCGCAGGCCGAGGACGCCCCTGGTGCCGTACGACGTCGCCAGGCGGGGGCCCGCGAGGGCCTGGGCGCGGGCGACGCGCGCCTCGGAGAAGGAGCCGACGCAGACGCGGTCCCACGCGCGCGTGCGGCGCAGCAGGTCGAGGAGCGGGACGAGCGCGGGCTCCGCCTTCACGTCCACGTTCCAGCGCACGTCCGGGAACGACTCCAGCAGCTCCTCGAAGAGCGGCACCGGTTCCGTGCCCGCCACGCGCGCGTCCTTCACGGCCTGCCACGGCAGGTCGGCGATCCGGCCGCTGCCGTCCGTGACCCGGTCGAGCGTCGTGTCGTGGAAGGCGACGAGCCGGCCGTCCCTCGTCGCGTGCACATCGGTCTCGATGTACCGGTAGCCGAGGTCCACGGCGCGGCGGAACGCGGCGACGGTGTTCTCCAGGCCGTCCGCCGCCCCGCCCCGGTGGGCGAGCGGCAGGGGCCCCGGATGGTCGAGGTAGGGGTGGCGTACGCGCGAGGTCACCGTCGCAGTATGGCCCGCCGCCCGGTGGCCCCGGCGACCACCGTGGAACCGGCGGGCGACGCGGAGGCGGCGAACACGCGCAGGAAGACCTGGGCCAGCGGGCCGATCGCCAGGGCGTACAGCACCGTGCCCACGCCGATCGTGCCGCCCAGCGCGAAGCCGGTCACCACGACGGCGACCTCCACGACCGTGCGCATCAGGCGGATCGAGCGGCCGGTGCGCTGATGCAGCCCGGTCATGAGGCCGTCGCGCGGCCCGGGGCCGAACCGCGCCGCGATGTAGAGACCGGTCGCGGCCCCGTTGAGCACGATGGCGGCGAGCATCAGCGGGATGCGCACCCCGTAGGAGTGCGGGTCCGGGACCAGGGCGAGCGTGCCGTCCATCGCGAGACCGACCACGAAGACGTTCGACACCGTGCCGAGCCCCGGGCGCTGCCGCAGCGGGATCCACAGGAGCAGCACGATCGCGCCCACGACGATCGACACCGCGCCGATGGAGATGCCCGTCAGCTCGGCAAGCCCCTGGTGCAGCACGTTCCAGGGCTCCAGGCCGAGTCCCGCCTCCACGAGGAGCGCCGAACTGGCGCCGTACAGTGCGAGGCCCACATAGAGCTGCACGAGACGGCGGGGGAGCCGTCCGGCGGGCGGCGGCGAGGACGGTGACGCGGACAAGATGAACCCCTTGTGGTGGTAGTGGCCTGACCCGTGACACTCTGTGGCGTGGGATCGGATGCCAACCATGGCCAATTCGGGGAAGGTGGACTGGTTCGGATGGCGGAGTGGACCTCGGCGATCGGCTCGACACAACTCGCGCGGCTGCTCACCTCGCAGCAGGCACGCCCCGCGGGCACCGGCGCCCGCCGGCCGCCCGCGTACCGCGCGCTCGCCGACGGGATCCGGCTGCTGGTCCTGGAGGGCCGCGTCTCGGTGGCCACGCGCCTGCCCGCCGAGCGCGAACTCGCCCAGTCGCTCTCGGTGAGCCGCACCACGGTCGCGGCCGCCTACGAGGCGCTGCGCGGCGAGGGATTCCTGGAGTCCCGCAGGGGAGCGGGCAGTTGGACCGCCGTGCCGGCCGGGAACCCGCTGCCCGCGCGCGGCCTCGAACCCCTCCCGCCCGAGGCCCTCGGCTCCATGATCGACCTCGGCACCGCGGCCCTGCCCGCCCCCGAGCCGTGGCTGACCCGCGCCGTCCAGGGTGCCCTGGAGGAGCTGCCGCCGTACGCCCACACCCACGGCGACTACCCGGCGGGCCTGCCCGCGCTGCGCACGATGATCGCCGAGCGGTACACCGCGCACGGCATCCCGACCATGCCCGAGCAGATCATGGTCACCACCGGCGCGATGGGCGCCATCGACGCGATCTGCCACCTCTTCGCCGGTCGCGGCGAGCGGGTGGCCGTGGAGTCGCCCTCGTACGCGAACATCCTTCAGCTGATGCGCGAGGCGGGGCTGCGGCTGGTGCCCGTCTCGATGGCCGACGGCCTGCGGGGGTGGGACCTCGACCGCTGGCGTCAGGTGCTGCGCGAGGCCGCGCCCCGGCTCGCCTACGTGGTCGCCGACTTCCACAACCCGACCGGGGCGCTCGCCGACGAGGAGCAGCGCCGCTCGCTGGTCGACTCCGCGCGCGCGGCGGGCACCGTGCTCGTGGTCGACGAGACGATGACCGAGCTGTACATCGACCCGGACGTCGACATGCCGCGCCGGGTCTGCGCGTTCGACCCCTCGGGCTCCACCGTCGTCACGGTCGGTTCGGCGAGCAAGGCGTTCTGGGCGGGCATGCGCATCGGCTGGGTGCGCGCCGCGCCCGACGTCATCCGCAGCCTCGTCGCCGCGCGCGCGTACGCGGACCTCGGCACCCCGGTGCTGGAGCAGCTGGCGGTGAACTGGCTGTTGAACACCGGAGGTTGGGAAGAGGCGGTGGCGCTGCGGCGCGGGCAGGCGCGCGAGAACCGGGACGCGCTGGTGACCGCGGTGCGACGGGAGCTGCCCGACTGGGAGTTTGACGTGCCGCGCGGCGGCCTCACGCTGTGGGTGAAGGCCGGCGGCCTGTCGGGCTCGCGCCTGGCCGAGCTGGGCGAGCGGGTCGGGGTGCGGGTCCCCTCGGGCCCCCGCTTCGGCGTCGACGGCGCCTTCGAGGGATACGTACGGCTGCCCTTCACCGTGGGCGGCGCCGTGGCGGACGAGGCGGCGCAGCGGCTCGCGGCGGCGGCGCGCCTGGTCCGGGAGGGGCAGGGCACGGGAGGGGACGTGCCGCGCACGCTGATCGCGTAGACGGCTTTCCGCCCGGCAGGCAACAGCTCTCCTATAAGAAGAAGGCGGCTCCCGCGCGGGAGCCGCCTTCTTCTTATAGGACCTCTTATAGGAGAGCTGTTTCGCCAGCCGTGGGAGGGCTGGTCTCAGCGCTCGGCCATCGCCTCGGCCTCGTCGTGCACCGCTTCGGCCGGCTTCTCCAGGGACGCGTCCGCGGGAGTGTTGCGCTCCGGAAGGAGCGCCGAGACCGCCTGCCGGTGCGCCTCGCTGGTCGCGTCGTCGTACGGGTCCGGGGTGGCGGGCACCTGGAGGCGGTGGATCGGTCCCGTGCCCAGGCGGGCGTATCCGCGGCCCGCCGGGATGTCGGCGGTGGGCGTCGTCTGCGGCAGTGCGCCGAGGACGTCCGCCAGCTCCTCCGGGGAGGCCGGACCGAGCACCACGCGCGCGCGGGTGTGCTGCCTGACCGGTTCGATCAGGGCGTCGAGGCTGTCGAACTGCTCGGCCACGACCACCGTGACACCGGCCGCACGGCCGTGCCGCAGCGGCACCTGGAGCAGCGTCTGCGGATCCTTGCGCCCGTCCGCGGCGGCGAGGTGGCCCAGGGCGCCGGGACGGTCGAGGAGGATCCACAGCGGGCGCTTGATGTCGTCCGGGGTGGGGTGCCCGGCCTGCCGCGCCCGATTCGCGGCGATCAACCGCCGCTCCGTCTCGTGTGCGGCCCATTCGAGGCTGGTCAGCGCCCCGGCGAGCCCGCACTCCACGGCGAGCACCCCGGACCGGCCCACCAGGGACGCGTAGTCGCCCGTGCCGCTGCCCTCGATGATCAGCACGTCGCCGTGGCGCAGGGCCTGGAGCGCGACGGAGCGCAGCAGCGAGGTGGTGCCGCTGCCCGGCTGACCCGCGACCAGCAGGTGCGGTTCGGTGGAACGGACGCCGGTGCGCCACACGACGGGCGGCGCGTCCCGCTCCTCGTCGCCCGCCCGTACCGGCAGCGTGCGCTGGACGCCGGTCCCGTCGGTGAAGCCGAGCACGGTCTCACCGGGCGAGGTCACGAAGGGCTGGGCGGCGATGTCCGTGGGCAGCGGGTCGAGCACGTTCACCGTGAGGTGGTTGCCCTCCTCGTCCCACGAGAAGTGGTACTCGCGGCCCCGGCCGAGCTTGGCGTGCAGCAGCTGCTCGATCCGGGCCCGGGAGTCCGACTCCCCGTCCGTGAAGTAGGCGGGGTAGCGGATGTCGATCCGGTCGACCCGGCCGTCGCCGTCGAAGTCGAACGTCTTGAAGGCCTTCTCCCAGTCGCCCCCGTGCGCGTACAGCGGGTTGGGGTCCTCGGCGACGGAGAAGTACGGAACGAGCGCCTCGTAGAGCGACGAGAGGCGCTCGACCTGCGATGCGTCGGGGCCGGTCTGCTCCGGCGGCTTCGGATCGCGCCCCTTCCACGCGGCCGCCGCCATCAGGGTGATGAACGCCAGCAGCGGCCCGTACGGAATGAACACCACGACGAGGACCACGGCGGCCACCAGGAAGAGCAGCGGTCCGCGCTTCTCCTTGGGGGTGTCCGCCCACTTGCGTCGTCCGGCGGCCGCCAGACGACGCAGGCCACGAGTGATCGTGATGAGGGGGTGAAGAACGTCGGTGGCGCTGTCGGCTGCCGTCCGTGCCATGTCCCGGCTCCGGGCGATCGAGGCGCTGCCATTGCTCAGAATGCGGGGGAGAGGGCGCCTGGCCACTTCGGTCTCCTGAAGGTGTGTGCGGGTGGGTGTGCCGTCAGAACTTGATCCCGCCGAGCAGGCTGGCGAGGCTCGCACCGCCCGCCTTGATGCTCGGGGCGATGGCCGTGCCCGCCAAGTAGAAGCCGAAGAGGGCGCAGACCAGTGCGTGCGAGGCCTTCAGGCCGTCCTTGCGGAAGAACAGGAAGACGATGATGCCGAGCAGCACGACGCCCGAGATGGACAGGATCATGAGGGTTCTCCTGGTTGATGGGGACAGTCACCATGAGTTCTTCCAGGCTCACAGCATGTATCTATACGACAAAAGGTGCAAATGGGTGGAAATTAATTGGTTTCACCCGATCGCGCGTCGCTGGTGAGCCGCTCGAGCGTGCCGCCGGACGGTCGTCCGGACTCCTCGTGATCTTTGCCTCGGCGGGTTCGGCTCATGTGCCCGACCGGGCAGTACCCTGACGATTCACTCGTACGGCCGCAGGGTCGTACCAGCACGTAGGAGAAAGGCGGTCCGGCCGATGAGCGAAGCCCCCGACCCGGAGGTCGTGGAGCTGGCCACCAAGATCTTCGACCTCGCGCGACGCGGCGAGACGGAGGCACTCGTGGGCTACGTGGACGCCGGAGTGCCGGCCAACCTCACGAACGACCGCGGCGACACGCTCGTCATGCTCGCCGCGTACCACGGGCACGCCGAGGCGGTGCGGGCCCTCCTGGCGCGCGGCGCCGATGCCAACCGTGCCAACGACAAGGGCCAGACCCCGCTCGCGGGCGCCGTCTTCAAGGGCGCCGACGACGTGATCGGGGCGCTGCTCGACGGGGGCGCCGATCCGGCCGCCGGAACCCCGTCGGCCGTCGACACGGCCCGCATGTTCGGCAAGGCGGAGCTCGTCGAGCTCTTCGGTGCTTCCTGACGCACCGGCTCTGACCAGGCGAAACGGGGGTGCGGGAAATGTGGTCGCGGTGGCCGGAGCCGCTGGGTCATGATGACGGCGTGATTTACGGACGCGATGCCGGGGCAGGTGGTGCCCACGCGCAGAGCGGGCCGTGATTGGCCCGGTTCCGGGCCTTGGACGAGAGGCAGAGAAATGGGCAGCAGCAAGCAGAAGACGGCGGGCTCTCCGACGTGTTGTCGCGTGGCCAGGTAGGTGAGCATCCCCCGGTTGCGTCGACGCTTGATGTGAGGCTGTTTCCCATGTTCGAACCGGTCATAGCGCCCAGCGGTACGCTGCTCGGCCTGCTGCAGCGGGGCCGCGGCGACGGCACGCTGCACGCGCTGACGGCGCCGCGGCACGAGGCGCTCGCGGCTCTCAATCACTGTGTGCTGAGCGACCCCCGCCACGACTGGCAGGTGGAGAACCGCTCGCTCTACTACGCCCGCCTGTACCTCGACCTCCACGGCGAGCTCGAGGAGATCGAGCGGCACCTCTTCGACCCCGAGGACCTCCTCGACACCGAGGAGTCACGGACGGGACTCGCGCTCGCGGTCCTCGGCCACCTCGCCTCCTACGGCAGGCAGGACGCCTTGGAGCTGCTGCGCAGGTACGCCGCCTTCGGCGGCAACTGGGCCTGGGCGCTCGACGAGCTGGCCCTGCGCGACGACGACGCGGCGCTGCGCGCCCTCGCCGAGCCCGTCCTCGCCCGCTTCCCGGCCGACGCCGGGGCCGAGCTCGCCGCCGCCGTGCGCGACGCCTTCGAGCCGCGCCCCTGGCGGCTGTGGGCCGAGGACCCGCGGCCCCATGTGGGGGCACGCGTGCGTGCCGCGCAGGAAGCCGGTTCCTTCGACCGCTGGCAGCGGCAGATGCGGCCGGCGGGCCCGCGCCCCGAGTGGAGCGTGCAGGCCGTGTTCGACTGGGCGCAGGAGGGCTTCGAGCGGGGCGCCGTGCTGTACGTGCCCGCCGCCCGCTGCCTGACCGCCGTGGCGGGCCCCGAGGACCACGCCGAGATCGTGCGCGCCGCCCAGGACGGCAGTGACGGGGCGCGCTGCACCGCCCTGCGCTACCTCGCCGACGCCCACGATCCGGCGGTGCTCGACCTCATCGAGGCCGCCGTCGAGGCCCCTTCCCGCGTGGTCGTGGACGCCGCGCTAGACGCCTTCGAGCGGATGCGCAGCGTCGCCGTCGTGGAGCGGGCCCGACGCTGGGCGCTCCGCCCCGACGCGCTGGGTGCCGCCGCGGGCCGGATGCTCGCCTGCCGGGGCGGCACGAAGGACAGCGAACTCGTCCTCGCCTGCCTGCGGGAGGCCGTACGCGGCGACGGGCCCGACGACCCCGCCCTCTGGCCGCTCGTCGACGGGGCGGGACGACTCGGCATCGTCTGCGCCGCCCCCGTACTGCGGCACATCTACCGCGAGACCGCGTCCTCGCACCTGCGCGGCCGCGCCGCCCGCGCCCTCGCCGCCACCGATCCGTCCTTCGCCGCGGGCTTCGCCGTGGAGTGCCTGTGGGACTGCGAGGAATCCACGCGCGAGGTCGCCGCGCGGCACGCCGAGACCGGCGACGCCCGCGTCGTCGACCAGCTGCGCCGCCTCGCCGCCGATCCGGCCGAGGAGGACGAGGTGCAGACCGCCGTCCGCAGCCGCATCGGGCCGGACGCGACGGCCATGTGACGCGCTGACGTACAGGAGGCGGCCCGCGTGGGACGGGGCCGCCTCCTGGTGTTTCCCGGGCATTCCCGGGGCGGCTGAAGCTCACGGACCGTTCCTCGCCAGGAAAGATCCACGTTGACGTGAGCACGTCCGGCGCGGCGACAACTCCCGTATGCGTGTCGTCATCGTGACCGAGTCCTTCCCTCCCGACATCAACGGCGTGGCGCACTGCGCCCTCCAGACCGCGCGGCACCTCGTGGCCCGCGGCCACGACCCCCTCGTCGTCGCCCCCGCCACCCCCGCGGGGCCGGAGGCGGACGCGGCGGCGCCCTGTCCGGTCGTCCGCGTGCCGTCCCTGCCGCTGCCCGGCTATCCGCAGGTCCGCGTCGCGCTGCCGGGGCGCCGCCTCGCGCAGACCGTGGCCGCGCACCGGGCCGAACTCGTCCACCTGGCCGGGCCGTTCGTGCTCGGCATGCGCGGCATGGCGGCCGCGGCCCGACTGCGGGTGCCCGCCGTGGCCGTCTACCAGACCGACCTGGCGGGCTACGCGCGCATCTACATGGGGGCCGGTGAGAGCGCGGCCTGGCGGCGGATCCGCGCCGTGCACAGCGCCGCCGACCGGACGCTCGCGCCCTCCACCGCCGCCCAGCGCGACCTGGAGGCGCACGGGGTGCCGAGGGTGCGGCTGTGGCCGCGCGGCGTCGATGCCGTGCGGTTCCGCCCCGAGCGGCGCTGCGAGCTGCTCAGGGCCGAACTGGCGCCGCGCGGCGAGCTGCTGGTCGGGTACGTGGGGCGGCTCGCGCCGGAGAAGCACGTGGAGCTCCTGGCGCGGGTGTGCGGGCTCGACGGCGTACGGGTCGTCGTGGTGGGCGACGGGCCCAGCGAGGGCTCCCTGCGGGGCGTGCTGCCCGGCGCGGTCTTCCTGGGGCGGCGCACCGGCGACGAACTCGCCCGGATCTTCGCCTCCTTGGACGTGTTCGCGCACACCGGCCCCTACGAAACGTTCTGCCAGACCGTCCAGGAGGCCATGGCGAGCGGGGTACCGGTGATCGCCCCCGCCGCCGGCGGTCCCCTCGACCTGGTCGCCCACGGCAGGACCGGGCTGCTCGTATCGCCCGGCGACCCGGACGCGATGCGCGACGCGGTGTGGTCGCTCGCCGCCGATCCAGGGCTGCGCGCCGCCTACGGGAGCGCCGGACGCGCCGCGGTGGCCGGGCGCAGCTGGGAGGCCGTCGGCGACCTCCTGGTCGAGCACTACGCGCAGGTGCTGCACGCGCGGTCGGCGGGGGCGGTGGCGGCATGAGCGGGGGACTGCGGATCGTGCGCCTCGCCAACTTCGTCGCCCCCGCCTCCGGCGGACTGCGCACGGCGCTGCGGGAGTTGGGGGCGGGGTACCGCGCGGCCGGACACGAACCGGTGCTGATCGTTCCGGGGGAGCGCGCCGCGGACACCGATACACCCCAAGGGCGTGTCATCACGTTGCCGGGGGCGCCGCTCCCGGCGAGCGGCGGCTACCGCGTGCTGACCGAACGGCAGCGCCTCGCGCGGCTGTTGGCCGCGCTGCGCCCGGACCGGCTGGAGGTGTCGGACCGGACGACGCTGCGCTGGACCGGCGAGTGGGCACGCCGCGCGCGGGTGCCCGCCGTGATGGTCTCCCACGAGACCGCCCACGGAGTGCTGCGCACCTGGGGCCTGCCCGAGCGCGCCGCGCGCCGGGCCGCCGACGTGCTCAACATCCGTACGGCGCACGCCTACGCGCGCGTGGTGTGCACCACCGAGTGGGCCGAGCGGGAGTTCCTGCGGATCGGGGCGCGCAACGTGGTGCGGGCGCCGCTCGGCGTCGACCTCGTGCGGTGCCGGCCCGAGGCGCACAACCAGGAGGTGCGTCTGCGGCACGCGCGCGAGGACGAGGTCCTGCTCCTCATGTGCACGCGGCTCTCCGTGGAGAAACGGCCGGGCATCGGCCTCGACACGGTGGCGGAGCTGCGCCGCTCCGGGGTGCCCGCGCGGCTCGTCGTCGCCGGGGAGGGGCCGCTGCGGGCGCGGCTCGAACAACGCGCGCGTGCCCGCGGCCTGCCGGTCGCCTTCCTGGGACACGTCGCCGACCCGACCGCGCTCACCGCCCTCCAGGCCACGGCCGACGTGTGCCTGGCCCCGGGGCCCGCCGAGACGTTCGGGCTCGCCGCCCTCGAAGCGCTGGCCTGCGGCACCCCGGTCGTCGTCAGCGCTTCCTCGGCGCTGCCGGAGGTGATCGGCTCGGCCGGAGCCGTCGCCGAGGACAGCGGCGCGGCGTTCGCGGCCGCCGTCCGGGAGGTGCTCGGACGGCCGCAAGGGCCACGCCGGGCGAGCGCACGCGCGCGGGCCGAGGGTTTCGGCTGGGACACGGCGGTGGCGGCCTTCTTGGCGGCGCACGATGTGCCGTCCCGGGTGCCGGACTCTCTGGTGCCGTTGTGCCGGGAGCCGGAGTCTCTGGTGCCGTTGTGCCGGGAGTCGGAGTCTCTCGCGCACCCGCCCCGGGAGCCCGAGTCTCTGGTGCCGTTGTGCCGGGAGCCGGAGTCTCTCGCCCACCCGCCCCGGGAGCCCGAGTCTCTCGTGCCGTCGTCCCGGGAGCCTGAGTCTCTCGCCCACCCGCGCCGGGCAACGGCATGAGGCCGCCCACGGCTCCCCTCAGGTTCGCCGCACTCGGCGACTCGCTCACCGAGGGCGTCGGCGACCCCGTCAGCGGCGGTTGGCGGGGCTGGGCCGCACTGCTCGCCGACGGCCTGACCCCCGCCGAAGTGCCCGTGGTCTTCCGCAACTTCGCCGCCAGCGGGGCGCAGACCTCCGACGTGCTCGCGCGGCAGTTGCCGGGCGCGCTGGCCTTCGCCCCCGACCTCGTCTCCGTCCTGGTCGGCGTCAACGACACCCTGCGCGCCACCTTCGACCTCCACGCCGTGACCGCCCGCCTGGACACCGTGTACGGGGCGCTCACGGAGCGGCACGCCGTCCTGCTCACCGCGTGCCTGCCCGACCCGGGCGCGCTGCTGGGCCTGCCCGGCGTCCTGGCGCGCCCTCTCGCGCGTCGGCAGCGCGCGGTCAACTCCGTGGTCCACGCCCTGTCCGCACGCCACGGAGCGGTCCACCTGCACGCCGCCGAGGCCGACTGGGCCGTCGACCGGGCCCTGCGCAGCGCCGACCGGCTGCACCCGGCCGAGCGGGGCCACCGCCAGTTCGCCGCCCGCTTCCACGCCGTGCTCGCCGACGCGGGCCAGGCGCTCGGCCCGGCGCCCGACGTCGAGCCGGAGCGGCCCGCGCCGACCCGCGCCGCGGCCCTGTGGTGGCTCGCCACCGCGGGCACCGGCTGGGTCGCGCGCCGCTGCGCCGACCTGCTGCCGCAGCTCCTGGCGCTCGCCGCGGACGAGGTGCGGCACGGGATGCGCGGCACCGCGGCGCGGCTCGACCTGCGGGCATCGGCGGGGATCGCGGCCGCGCTGGCCTCGGTACCGGGCCTGGAGACGGCGCTGCGCGGTTGCGATCATGGGGTCGGAGCCGCGGGAGCGGCTCCGGGCACGAGCCGGCCGTGCGAGGTCTGCCTCTGAACGGCCGGCCGCCACCCGCCCACGCACACCTGGAGTTGAGTCATGGCCCTCGACATCGCCGCCGTCCGCGCGCAGATACCCGCCCTGAAGTCCGGCACGGCCCGCTTCGACGCCCCCGGCGGCACCCAGACGCCCGGCCCGGTCGTCGACGCCGTCGCCGCCGCGCTGTCCGCGCCGCTGGCCAACCGCGGGCAGACCACGGAGGGCGAGCGCAACGCCGACCGGATCGTCGCCGAGTCCCGCGCGGCGCTGGCCGATCTGCTCGGCACCACGCCCGGAACCGTCGTGTTCGGGCGCAGCGCCACCCAGCTCGTCTACGACCTCTCGCGGATGCTCGCCAAGACCTGGGGGCCGGGCGACGAGGTGGTCGTGACGCGACTCGACCACGACTCCAACATCCGCCCGTGGATCCAGGCGGCCGAGGCGGCGGGCGCGACCGTACGGTGGGCCGACTTCGACCCCGGTACGGGCGAGCTGCGGCCCGAGCACCTCAAGGCGGTGCTGTCGGAACGCACCCGCCTGGTCGCCGTCACCGCCGCCTCCAACCTCGTCGGCACCCGCCCGGACCTGCCCGCGCTCGCCGCCCTGGCCCACGAGGCCGGTGCGCTGTTCCACGTGGACGCGGTGCACTACGCCTCGCACGCCGCCGTCGACCTGGCGGCGCTCGGCGCGGACACCCTGGTCTGCTCCCCGTACAAGTTCCTCGGCCCGCACCTGGGTGTGCTCACCGGCCGCGCCGAGCTGCTGGAGTCGCTGCGCCCCGACAAGCTGCTGCCGTCCAGCGACGCGGTCCCCGAGCGCTTCGAAATGGGCACCCTGCCCTACGAGTTGCTGGCCGGCGCGCGCGCCGCGGTCGACTTCCTCGCCGCCCTGGACACCGAGGCGCGCGGCAGCCGCAGGGAGCGCCTGATCGCCTCGTTCGCGGCCCTGGAGGAGCACGAGAACGCGCTGCGGCAGCGCATGGAGGAGGGCCTCGCCGCCCTCGGGGGCATCACGCAGTACGCGCGCGCGGAGCTGCGCACCCCGACGCTCCTGTTCACCGTCGAGGGCCACAGCCCGGCGGAGGTCTCCCGGCACCTCGCCGACCACGGCATCGACGCACCCGCCGGTTCCTTCTACGCGCTGGAGGCCTCGCGGCGGCTCGGGCTCGGCGACACGGGCGGCGTCCGCGTCGGCCTCGCGCCCTACAGCAGCAGGGAGGACGTGGAACGGCTGCTCACGGCCCTGGAGACGCTCACCCAGGGTCGTTGAACGATCCGTCGATACCAACGTTGTCTCGTTCCCGGAACTGCGCTTGAATGCGGCCGTGGCCATGGACGAACTGAACGCTCTCGCGGACGACCGCGCGCTGCTGGGACGCACCAGCACCGCGGAGCGCGTCGCGGACATCCTGCGCAGCCGGATCGCGGGAGGCTACTTCCCGCCCGGCACCCGCCTGTCCGAGGACAGCATCGGCAGCGCCCTCGGGGTCTCGCGCAACACGCTCCGGGAGTCGTTCCGGCTGCTCACGCACGAGCGGTTGCTCGAACACCGGCTGAACCGCGGGGTGTTCGTGCGCGTCCTCAGCGTCCATGACGTCGAGGACATCTACCGGACGCGGCGCATGGTCGAGTGCGCCGTCGTCCGGTCCCTCGGCGAGCCGCCGTACGCCCTCGACCGGGTCGCCGAGGCCGTCACCGACGGGCACCGGGCGGCGGAGCGGCGCGAGTGGAAGGGCGTCTCGACCGCCAACATCGCCTTCCACCGCGAGCTCGTCGCGCTCGCGCGCAGCGAACGCACCGACGAACTGATGCGCAGCGTCCTCGCCGAACTGCGACTGGCCTTCCACGTCGTGGACGACCCCCAGCGCCTCCACGAGCCGTACCTGGCGCGCAATCTGGAGCTCGTGGAAGCGCTGCGGGCGGGGCGCAGGGACGAGGCCGAGACACTGCTCGGCGCGTACCTCGACGACTCCCGCGACGGACTCGTGGAGGCGTACCGGCAGCGGATGCCGAAGGACGGATAGGGTGCTCGGCGGCCCTCGCGGGAAGCCGTCGCATCTGCGCCGTTTCGACCGTTGTCAGACCCAGCGCATAACCTGTGCTCCGTGACTTCGCCTGCCAGCACGGAATCCGTTCCGCCCCAGCTCAGCGCGGGGCCGCGCCCCGCCCCGGGCCCGGCCGCCGACGAGGGGCTCGCGCGGCGGCTCCGCGCGCTCGCCTGCACCGCGCCGCTGCACGACCTGGACGTGCGCAAGGCCAACCTCGCGGGCGAGTACTCGACGTACGGGATGGCGGAGGTGGCGCTCTCCGCCATCGATCTCGTCACACTGAACATGGACTTCGACACGGGCGCCGACCACGAGCAGATAGTGGCCAGGCTCGTGCCCCGCATCGCCGCCCAGGCCCCGCGGCGGCCCGCCGCCGAGCACGAGCGGGTGGCGCGCTGGGTCCTGGAGAACCTGATCAACGTCGGCAGCGTGGACCGCGGCTTCCGCGCGGTGTACGGCACGTTCGGGCCGGACGGCACCTACGTGCGGCGCGACTACGACTTCAAGCTGATCGAGGAAGTCCCCGGCCACGGAGGCAGCGTCTACCTCCGCACGACCGACGAGGCCGTGAACGTACTGGTGGGCGCCCTCGACACCGACGTCACCAGCGCGCAGATCGCCGCCGAGGTCAAGCTGGAGGTGCTGATCAGCCGCGGCCGTCTCGCGGACGCGCAGCTCGCCGCCGAGCAGGCCAGGTACCGGACCGTGCAGTACTCGGAGACGCTGCGCAAGGCGCTCGACGCGACCCGGCGCAACGTCCGGGCCGTCGACTGGCTCCAGGCCGTCCCCGACATGATCGCCGAGGCGCTCGACCACGTGGCGGACCGCTACCGGCACGAGAACGCGATCCTGACGAACATCCGCAAGGCGCGCGACGAGTCGGAGGACCCGGAGCAGAAGCGCCGCGCCGCCGAGCTCGTCGACATCGTCAAGGACTGCATCCGCCGCCACACGCAGTTGCAGTCGCGCCTGTTGGAGGCCGGCCCGCTGTTCCGCGCCGAGCAGGACCGGCAGGCCTTCGCGACGCCCTCCGCGCGCGCGGGCCTCGACCTGTACGGGCAGCTCCTCGCGCCGCTGCTGCCGCTGCCGGTGGAGAGCGCCACCAAGGCGACCGACGCGTTCTTCGCGCGCGGCACCGGACTGCGCACCCCCGTGTCCGTACGCGTCGCCGACCTGGTCGACATACTGCTCACGCCGCCGATGGAGCGTGAGCACCTCGGCGCCGAGATGCCCGAGCCGGACCTCATCGCGACGCCGGACGACAGCCGGTTCAGCGAGGAACAGCTCGCGAGCGCCACGGAACTGCTCGACCTGCCCGCGGACGCGCCGCGCCGGCTGTCCGGCCTGCTCGCCGACGCCCGCAGGCGCGATCCCGAACTGCCGTACCTCGTCGCCCTCCTGGCGGTCCACGCCGCGAGCCCGCCGGTGGGCACCGCCTACCGCCAGGGCGAGGAGAAGCTGCTGTTCGCCGTGGACGACGGCACCGAACTCGACGACCCGGAGTTCGGCGGCGCCGACCTCATCGTGGGCACCGCCCTGCTCGACGCGGTCGGGATGGCCACGGACCGGACGGAGGCCGCGTGATGCCGACCCACGTCCCCGTAGAACACGCAGAACCCATGAAGGAGCACCACCCGTGACCGAGTACGCCGAAGAGCACGCCGAATGGGGCGAGCCCGACGCTTCGGGCTCGGCCAGGGCCCAGGCGCCCGTCACCCCGGCCGACGCCGCCGACGCCGCACGCCTGGTCTCCTTCGGTCTCCAGCCGAAGCTGCAGCCCTCACGCGACCAGGAGTACGGCGAACTGCTGCGCCGCTACCGGGAGGACCCGCCCTTCGCGCGGCTCGCCGACGCCGTCGCCACCGGGCTCGGCCTCGTCGTCCTGGAGGTGTCCCCGCGCGCGGGGATGGCCGTGACCGCCGCCGAGGACTCCGTGTTCGCCGTGCGCATGGGCGACTACGCGCGCAAGGCCGCCGCCGACTCCACCGACCGTTTCCTGCACGGCCTCGCCCACCTCGCGGTCGCCGCGCTCGCCTTCCCGCGCCCCGAGGACCTCGCCGACGACGGCTACATCGGCCGCGTGAGTGTCAACGGCGTGGACGCGTTCGTCCGGCAGGCCTGCCGGAAGCTGGAGGAGCGGGCCGAGGAGACCGGCGAGAACACCGACCCGGCGACCGAGGCCCCCGGCCTCGAAGCGGCCTGGCGGATCTGGGCGCGCCGCAGCTCCACGGGAGCCACCAAGGACACGCGCCGCCTCGCCAGTTCGACCACCGGCATCGTCGGCAAGGCCGTCGCCTTCCTCACCGACTCCGGCTTCCTCCAGAGAACCGGCGACGACTCCGGCGGCACCTACCGCACCACCGCCCGCTACCAGCTCCAGGTCCGCGACATGGCCGGCACGGCCGCGATGGCCGAACTGCTGGAGCTGGGCGTCGTTCCCGTCACCGACGGGTCCGCGAGCCTGGTGCCGCCGATGGACGAGGACGCGTCCGAGCTCGTCGCCGACGCGGGCCTGCCGTTCCACTCCTGACCTTCTGAACTTCCGTACCTACCACGAGAGTCCGCCATGTACGAGCTGTCCCGGATTCGCCTCTACTCCATCGGGCCCGCCGGTGCGCGCTACGCCGACACCGTGCTCGACCTGCGAGGTGTCGGCGAGCCCGTACCCGACCCCGCGCCCACCCAGGCGGAGTTCTTCGAGGACGAGCCCGTCGGCCCGCCGCGCCGCCCCGCGCCCGCCGGTGTGCTCTTCCTGGAGAACGGCGGCGGCAAGTCGGTCCTGCTCAAGCTGATCTTCTCGGTGATGCTGCCCGGCCACCGGAACACGCTGGGCGGTGCCAGCTCCGGTGTGCTGCGCAAGTTCCTCCTCGCCGACGACTGCGGGCACGTCGCCCTGGAGTGGCAGCACACGCTCACCGGCGAGTGCGTGATCGTCGGCAAGGTCAGCGAGTGGCGCGGGCGGCAGGTCTCCAACGACCCGCGCAAGTTCGCCGAGGCCTGGTACTCGTTCCGGCCCGGCCCCGGCATGAGCCTCGACTCGCTGCCGGTCGCCGAGTCCAGCGCCGTACGTCCTGCCGCCGAGGGCGCCTCGGGCGCGCAGGGACGGCGCCGCACCATGAAGGGCTTCCGCGACGCCCTGACGGAGGCGGGCAAGGCGTACCCGCACCTGGAGGTGCACTGGGAGGAGATCCACGACCGGTGGAACGAGCACCTCGGTGACCTGGGCCTCGACCCCGAACTCTTCCGCTACCAGCGGGAGATGAACGCGGACGAGGGCGAGGCCGCCGGCCTCTTCGCCGTGAAGAAGGACTCCGACTTCACCGACCTGCTGCTGCGCGCCGTCACCGACACACGCGACACGGACGGGCTCGCCGACCTGGTGAGCGGGTTCGGCAACAAGCTGGGGCGCCGCGACGAGCTGATCGCCGAGCGCGACTTCACCGCGGGCTCCGTGGACCTGCTCACCCGTATCGTCGAGGCCGCCGACACGCGGGCACGCGCGCGGGACATCCACGCCGCCGCCGAGCGCCGCACGCGCACGCTCGTCCGCCGCCTGTCCGCCCGCGCCGCTGTCGAGCGCGGCCGCGCCGGAGACCTCGCCCAGCAGGTCACCGGGGCCGCGCACACCGTCACCGAAGCCGAGTCGGCGCGTGAGCGCAGCTCGCTGATCGCCGCTGAACTCGCCTACCGGCACGCCTCCTTGGCGCTCGCCGGCGCCGAGAAGGCCGCCGCCGCGCAGAAGCGCGAACTGGCCGACGCCCGCAACCTGTACTCCGCCTGGCAGGCCGCCGAGGCCGTCCTGCGGCACCGGGCCGCGGCGGACCGCTCCGCGCGCGTGGCCGTCGCCATCCGCGAGGCCGAGCGCGACGCCGCCCCCGCGCTCGCGGCCCGCGCCAAGGCCGCGTCGGAACTCGTCCGGGCCCTGCACGGCGCCGCCGAGCAGGCCGAGAACCACGCCAACGAGGAGGAGGAGCGCTCCGCCGTCCTCCAGGAGGCGGGCGAGCGGGCGCACCACGACGCGACCGTCGCCGCCACCGAGGCGCAGCGCGCCCGCAGTGAACTCGGGCACCTGCGCCAGCGGTTGACCGAGGTCGAGCAGGAGACCACCGAGGCCGTCCGCGCCGGATGGATCGACGACAGCACCCCCGACGCCGACCCGGCCCGCGCCGCGCTGGCCGCCGCCGACGCGGAGAAGACCACCGTCGCCGCGTGGGACACCGCGCGCGAAGCCGCCCGCAGGGCCACCGAGCACGCGCGCGAGGCCGCTGCCACCGAGGCGCGCGCCGAGCTGACGGCGGCCCGCGCCGCCGACGCCGCGAACGCCGCGGAGCAGGCCCACCGCGCCGAGGACCGGGCGGCCGCCGCCCTCGCGGGTGAGGAGCGGCTCGCCGAACTGCTCGGTGTGGGCGGGCAGTCCGCCGGGACGACCGGGGGAGACGCGACCGCCGACGACGAGGCCTTCGACGCCTCCCTTGGCGCCCTCACCGCCGAGGACCTCGACCGCGCCGCCGACGACCTGAAGACGCTGCTCGACGACTCCGTGACCTCCGCGGAGCGCCAGCTGTTCGAACTCCGCACGGCCGCCGCGGACGACTCCCGGATCCTCGGAGCTCTCGGTGACGGCGGACTGCTCCCGCCGGGCCCGGACGTGCTGGCCACCGTCGAGTTCCTCGGCGAGCACGGCATCCCGGCCCTGCCCGGCTGGCGCTACCTCGCCCAGTCCGTCGACCCGGCCGACCACGCGCGCGTGCTCGCCGCCCGGCCCGAGCTGGTCGACGGCGTCGTCATCACCGACGACGCCGCCCACGGGCGCGCCCGGGAGGCCCTCGCCGGGGCCGCCTTGCTGCCGCGCTCCGCCGTCGCCGTCGGCACCGCCGCCGCGCTGCTCGCCCCGACCCCGGCCGAGAACGCGTCCGACGAGCACGTCTTCCTCGTCCCGCCCAACCCGGCCATGCACGACGAGCACGCCGCCGACGAGGAGCGGCAGGCGCTGCGCGAGCGCGCGGCCCGGCGCGACGAGGACATCCGGGCGCTCGCCGGACGCCTCGCCAAGGACCGTGAACTGGCCGCGCGCCTCACCTCCTGGCGCTCCGGCTGCCCCGCGGGCCGCCTGGCCGAGCTCGCCACGGCCGCCGAGGAAGCCCGGACGTTCGCCGAGGAGGCCGAGGCCGAGCTCGCCGAGGCCCGCACGGTGCGCGCCGAGGCCGACGAGTCCGCCGCGGAGGCGACCCGGGTGCGCGACGAGCGGCAGGAGGCGGCGCAGAAGGCCCGCCGCGCCGCCGACGCGCTGGCCGGCCTCGCGTTCCGACTGCGCGAGCGCGCCGGCTGGCAGGCCAAGGTCCGCGAACTGGCCGACGAGGCCGTCGAGTCGGAGGCCCGCGCCCAGACGTGCCTGGAGCACGCCCGCTCCGCCGACGAGGACCGCCGCGCCGCCCAGCGCTCCGCCGACGACGCCCGCCGCACCGCCCGCACGCTGCGCGCCGAGCGCGCCGAGATCGCCGGCGCCCCCGACGACGTACCGGAAGGGGAGGCCCCCAAGGCGTCCCTCCCGGCGCTGCGCGAGGCCTACCGCGCCGCCTCCCAGGTCTACGAGAAGGTGGGCGTCGGCGCCGACCTCAGGGCCGAGCAGGCGCGCGCCGAGTCCGACGAGTCCGCGGCGCTCGCCGAGCTGGACCGGCTCAGCAACAAGGTGCGCACCCGCGCCGCCGCCCTTCTGGAGACCTCCGAGGGCGCCGACGGGCCCTCCCGGCAGGCCGCGGCCGCCCGCGCCGAGGAACTCGTCCAGCTCCTGGAGACCCGCGCCTCCACCGCCAGCGAGCAGCTCGGCCGCCTGCGCGGCGAGGCCGAGCGGCACGCGCCCGAGGACGGCGACGCGCACACCGAGCTGCCCGAGGACCTCGTCCCGTCCGACACCGAGCACGCGGGCACCCTGCTGCGCACCGCCACCACCGAACTCGCGGCCCGCACCGAGGCGTTGAGCACCGCCCGCGCCGCCCACGCCGAGCTGCTGCAGTCGCACCGCGCCGCCGAGGACGGAGCCGGCGGCTTCGACGAGACCGCGGCGCTCCTGCGCGACCTGCTGCGCGACCACGCGGACCCGGCCGACGAACAGGACGAGCCCGAGCCCTACCCCGGCACCCTGGAGGAGGCCCGCCGGACGGCGGGCGAGACCCGGCGCTCGCTGCGCGGCTGCGCGGGCGACCTGTCCGCGGCCGAGGCCGCCGTCCGCGAGGCCAGCGACATCCTCGTACGACACGCCAACTCCACGCGCTACGAGCAGGTGCGCACGCCCGCGCGTCAGCAGATCCGGGAACTGCCCGCGTCCGCGCTGCCGGAGCACGCGCAGAAGTGGGCCGACGCGTTCGCGCCCCGGCTGCGCGTCCTCACCGACGAGTTGGCGCAGCTGGAGCGCAACCGCGACTCGATCGTGGACCGGCTGCGCGGCCTCGTGGAGTCCTCACTGGCCACCCTCCGCTCCGCCCAGCGGCTGTCCCGGCTGCCCGAAGGACTCGGCGAGTGGTCCGGGCAGGAGTTCCTGCGCATCCGCTTCGACGAGCCCGACCAGGCGACGCTGACCGAGCGGCTCGGCGAGGTCATCGACGAGGCGACCCGCGCGGCCGTGAAGAAGAACTCCGACCTGCGCCGCGACGGCATGTCCCTGCTGCTGCGCGGTGTCAGCGCCGCGCTCCAGCCCAAGGGCGTCGCCGTCGAGATCCTCAAGCCGGACGCGGTGCTGCGCGCCGAGCGCGTCCCGGTGGGGCAGATGGGCGACGTGTTCTCCGGCGGTCAGCTGCTCACCGCGGCCATCGCCCTGTACTGCACGATGGCCGCGCTGCGCTCCAACGACCGGGGCCGCGACAAGCACCGCCACGCGGGCACGCTGTTCCTCGACAACCCGATCGGCCGCGCCAACGCCACGTACCTGCTGGAACTCCAGCGCGCGGTGTCCGACGCGCTCGGCGTCCAACTCCTGTACACCACCGGCCTGTTCGACACGACGGCGCTCGCCGAGTTCCCCCTCGTGATCCGCATGCGCAACGACGCGGACCTCAGGGCGGGCCTGAAGTACATCAGCGTGGAGGAGCATCTGCGTCCGGGGCTGCCGCAGCAGGATCCCGAGGGCGAGACGGTGCACGGCGAGATCACGGCCACGCGGATGTACAAGCGGCCGGTCGACGCGTAACGCGCGGGGCGCGGCGGGGCGGCTCAGGAGTGGGTGAGCTGCCTGCCGCGTCCGCGTATGTTGACCGAGTCGGGCCGCGCGACGCCGCGGCGCGACCTGGCCGCGCGACGGGCCTGACGGCGCTCCTTGCGCAACTGCCGGGCGGTGCTGGCCGGGACGGAGACGACCCCGGCCCGCTGGTTCCACACCTGGCGCGTCACCCAGACGTCCAGGACGCCCCACGTCGCCACCACCGTGCTCCCCACGCTGCTCAGCACCATGGGAAACGCCAGCCAGGAGTCGGCCAGCGTGCACAGGACGGCGATCATGGCCTGGATCATGGTGAGCGCGACTATCAGGACGGCGCGCACCGCGGCCGTCCGCACCGGATCGGGCATCCGGCGCCGCCTCGCCGGCTCCTCGACCCACAGTCCGTTCTGCTCCGCCGTGCCCATTGCCACGTCACTCCCCACCGCTACCGAGGCCTTCCACGGCCCTCACGCCGGTGCCCCCGCACCGGCACATCACAGTGACTGCCCGAATTGCCGTGCTTTACGCCGTCAACCGGGATCTTCCCTTGCCTGCGCCACGCGGTACGTGATGCGCGTCCTGTGGTGAAGCCCTGTAGGGAAGACGTTCGACGGGCCGTGAGGATTCCCGTTCCGCCGAACTCAGCTGGTTCGAACGGGACACGCGCAGAGTTCCGGCCAACTCGTCGGACGGCAGGCCGGGAATGGCCGCGGGCAGGACCCATCCGGACTGGCGGGAATCTCCCGCCATGCCGGACAACTCGTGATGTCGGCACCGTAGTTCGTCCGGACATCATCCGGACAGGTCTTCGAGTTGCTCCTGTCTCAGTAGTAGGCTCGCGCCGTTTGTTGACGCACATGTGTGCCCCTGAAGGCTGAGGGGTCGATCTGGGGGAGGCCATGCGCTTTCGCGGGAAGTCCATCCGCCGGAAGATCGTGGCGTTGCTCCTGGTGCCGTTGCTGTCCCTGACGGCCATCTGGGCCTTCGCCACGGTGATCACGGGCCGCGCCGCCGTCCAGCTGATCACGGCGGGCCGAACGATCGACGCGGTCGCCTATCCGCTGGTCGCCACCAGCCGCACCCTCCAGGCGGAACGCCGCCAGACGCTCGTCTATCTCGCCGACCCCCGCGCCTCCGACGCCGAGTCGGCGCTGCGGGCCAAGCGGACCACGGCCGACGAGTCGATCACCCGCATCAAGGAGAAGGTGCGCGACGGCGACCTCCGCGACGACCTGGACGCCGACGCGCGAGGCTCCCTCGACGCCGCCGTCGAGGGACTGGAAGGCATCGAGTCGCTGCGCCGCAACGTCGACGAGGGCACCGTGACCCGCGCCCAGGCCCTCGACTTCTACAACCGCCTGATCGCACCGACGTACGCCTTCCTGCTCGACCTCTCGGCCCTCGACGACGCCAAGGTGGAACGCGAGGCACGCGCCCTCGTCGGCGTGCTCAAGGCACGCGAACTCCTCTCCCAGGAGGACGCCCTGGTCGGCTCGGGCCTCGTCGCCCGCCGGTTCACCCAGCAGGAACTGCGGCAGGTCTCCGACCTCGTCGCCCAGCGCTCCCTGCTCTACGAGAGCAACCTCGCACTGCTGCCCGACTCCGAACGCTCCCGCTACCAGCGGTACTGGAAGAGCCCCGACACCAACCCGCTGCGCACCGCGGAGGAAGCGGTCGTCACCGGCTCCCCGGGTACGCCGAAGGGCGTCACCGCGCGGAGCTGGGACCGGGCGAGCAAGCCGGTGCTGGACGAACTCGTCGACCGGGACACCGCCGCGACCGAGCGCTACCAGGACCGGGCCCGCCCCGCAGCCGTCGACGTGCTGCTGCGCGCCGGAGTCGCCGGAGTACTGGGCCTGCTGGCCCTGCTCTTCTCCCTGTACCTGTCCGTACGCATCGGCCGCGGACTCGTCCGCGACCTGCGCCGGCTCCGTCTGGAGGCGCATGAGGCCTCGGGGGTGCGGCTGCCCGGTGTGATGCGCCGCCTCGCCGCGGGCGACCACGTCGACGTGGAGACCGAGTCGCCGCGCCTCGTCTACGACCGGGACGAGATCGGGCAGGTCGGCCAGGCGCTCAACACCCTCCAGCGCTCCGCCGTCGAAGCCGCCGTCAAACAGGCCGAGTTGCGCCGCGGCGTCTCCGAGGTCTTCGTCAACCTCGCCCGGCGCAGCCAGGTCCTCCTGCACAAGCAGCTCACCCTCCTCGACTCCATGGAGCGCAGGACCGAGGACACCGACGAACTCGCCGACCTGTTCCGCCTCGACCACCTCACCACCCGGATGCGCCGCCACGCCGAGGGCCTGGTGATCCTCTCCGGCGCCGCTCCGTCCCGGCAGTGGCGCAGACCCGTCCAGCTCATGGACATCGTGCGGGCCGCCGTCGCCGAGGTGGAGGACTACGAGCGCATCGAGGTACGGCGGCTGCCGCGGATCGCCGTGACGGGCCCCGCCGTCGCGGACCTCACCCACCTCGTCGCCGAACTCCTGGAGAACGCCACGGTGTTCTCACCGCCGCACACCGCCGTCCAGGTGGTCGGCGAGCGCGTCGCGAACGGGTTCACGCTGGAGATCCACGACCGGGGCCTCGGCATGGCCCCCGACGCGCTCCTCGACGCCAACCTGCGGCTGGCCGAGACCCCGGAGTTCGAACTCTCCGACACCGACCGGCTCGGCCTGTTCGTCGTCAGCCGCCTCGCCCAGCGGCAGAACATCCGCGTCTCCCTCCAGCCCTCGCCCTACGGCGGCACCACCGCGGTCGTCTTCATTCCGGACTCCCTGCTCACGGACGCCCCCGACACCGAGGGCGCCGGCTTCCGTCTGGACCGGCCCCACGCGACCCGCCGCGCGGCCGCGCCGGGGACCGGTCCGAAGACGGGCGGCAGGGCCGGGCTGCCGGGGCTCCCGGCCTCCGTGCTCGACGGACCCGTCGAGCTGGAGGCCCCGCTGACGACCTCCGACATGACCGAGTTCCCCGGCGCGATCGGCGACGAGGACAGCGAACGCGGCGGCCTGTTCCGCCCCCGCCGTGCCCTCACCGGGCCGCCGGGGGAGCAGCACCAGCAGGCCGAGGACGACGGCGCCGGAGCCGACCGCCCGGACGCCTTCCGCCGCACGGGCGGCCCGCGCCGCCCCGGCGACGTCGACGGGTGGGAACGGGACGCGGGAGGCCGCGGCGGCCAGGAGCCGGACGACCACGTGGACGGTCCGCTGCCGCTGCCGCGTCGGCGCGTGCCCAAGCTCGTCAGCTCGCACGGCCGACCCGTCACCCACAGTCGGCCCGGCGAGAACGAACGCGGCGGCACGCCCGAACCGGGCGCGCGACACGACCGGGGCGACGGCGACCCACCGCGCGACACCCCCGCCGGTCTCCCCAGGCGCCGTACCCGCGCCACCGAGACCCCGGCCCCGCGCGAGACCCCGGAGCCCGCGGTCGAGGCCCGGCCGTCCGGCGCCGCGCCCGCCACCACACCCGGTGGCCTGCCCCGCCGCGTCCGACAGGCCAATCTGGCACCGCAGTTGAAGGACGGCCCGGACCTGCGCGGCGACACCGCGGCACCGGCCGACGACCAGACTCTCTCCGTACGGCCCGCCGACCGGGACGCCGACGAGGTGCGCAGCCGTATGGCATCGCTCCAGCGCGGCTGGCGGCGCGGCCGCGAGGAGAACGCCGCGGGCGATGAACGCGCCGACGGTACAGCACAAGGAACGAACTCTGAGGGGGACGGTCGATGACCGCGCCGAAGGCCAATGCGGGGACCACGAGTGGTGCGACCGGGGAGCTGAACTGGCTCCTGGACGACCTGGTCGAGCGGGTCGCCAGCATCCGCAAGGCGATGGTGCTCTCCGGTGACGGACTGCCGACGGGCGTCTCCGAGGGGCTCAGCCGTGAGGACAGCGAGCACCTCGCCGCCGTCGCCTCCGGATTCCACAGCCTCGCCAAGGGCGTGGGCCGGCACTTCGAGGCGGGCGGGGTCCGGCAGACGGTCGTCGAACTCGACGACGCCTTCCTCTTCGTCACCGCCGCGGGCGACGGCAGCTGCCTCGCGGTCCTGTCCGACGCGGACTCCGACGTCGGGCTCGTCGCCTACGAGATGACCCTGCTGGTCAAGCGGGTCGGAGCACATCTGGGGACGGCCCGGCGCACGGATCTGCCCGCCGGAGGGTAGTGGGTTGGCATGAGACCAGACGGTCACGAGACGCATCACTGGTTCGACGACGACGCGGGGCCCGTCGTGCGCCCGTACGCCATGACGCGCGGCCGCACGACCAGCGCGGGCCAGCACCGCCTCGATCTCATCGCGGTCGTCGTCGCCGAGCAGCGGGGAGGCGACGTCGTGGCGGACCAGACGCTGTCGCCGGAACACGTCGACATCGTCGAACTCTGCCAGGACTGCCCGCAGTCCGTGGCCGAACTCGCCGCGGAACTCGACCTTCCGATCGGGGTGGTCCGCGTCCTCATCGGCGATCTCGTCGACGACGACCTGGTCCATGTGACCCGGCCCGTCCCACCGGCGGAACTGCCCGACGCGAGTATTCTCCGCGACGTGATCGACGGCCTCAGAGCGCTCTGATCCGACAGCGGAGCCGGTGGGGCACGGGAACGGGGCGGACGGCGGGAGACACGCGTGGCAGGCTGGCAGTTCTGGATCGACCGAGGCGGCACCTTCACGGATGTCGTCGCCCGGCGGCCCGACGGCCGTCTGCTCACGCACAAGCTGCTCTCCGACAACCCGGCGCGCCACGAGGACCCGGCCGTCTCCGCGATCCGCGAACTCCTCGACGAGGAGGCCGGGCCGACGTCCCCGGCCGCGGTGGGTGCGCTCATCGACTCCGTGCGCATGGGCACCACCGTCGCCACCAACGCCCTCCTGGAGCGGCGCGGAGAGCCGACCGCGCTCGTGATCACACGCGGCTTCCGCGACGCCCTGCGGATCGCCTACCAGAACCGGCCCCGTATCTTCGCCCGCCGCATCGAACTGCCCGAACTGCTCCACGAGCGCATCATCGAAGTGGACGAACGCGTCGACGCCCAGGGCGAAGTGATCACCCCGCTCGACCTGGACTCCCTCGGGACGGCGCTGCGCGCGACCTACGCGGACGGCATCCGCGCCGTCGCCGTCGTCTGCCTGCACAGCCACCTCCACCCGGAGCACGAGCGCGCGATCGGTGCCCTCGCCGAGCGCATCGGATTCCCGCAGGTCTCGCTGTCCAGCGAGGTCAGCCCTCTCATGAAGGTGGTGCCGCGCGGCGACACCGCCGTGGTCGACGCCTACCTGTCGCCCGTACTGCGCCGCTACGTGCGCCAGATCGCCGACCAACTCCCCGACGTGCGACTGATGTTCATGCAGTCCAACGGAGGGCTCGCGGAGGCCGGGCAGTTCCGCGGCAAGGACGCCGTCCTGTCCGGGCCCGCGGGCGGCATCGTGGGCATGGCCCGGATGTCGGGCCGCGCGGGCTTCGACCGGGTCATCGGCTTCGACATGGGCGGCACCTCCACGGACGTCTCGCACTTCGCGGGCGAGTACGAGCGCGTCCTCACCATGCGGATCGCCGGGGTCCGGCTGCGCGCGCCCATGCTCGACATCCACACGGTCGCCGCGGGCGGCGGCTCCGTACTGCACTTCGACGGCAGCCGCTACCGCGTGGGCCCCGACTCCGCGGGCGCCGTCCCCGGCCCGGCCTGCTACCGGGGCGGCGGCCCCCTCACGGTCACCGATGCCAACGTCGCCCTCGGGCACGTCCAACCGGCCCACTTCCCGCGCGTGTTCGGCCCCGAGGGCGATCAGCCGCTCGACGACGGACTCGTCCGCGAACGCTTCGCCGCCCTCGCCGCCGGCATCCGCGAACGCACCGGCGACGAGCGCACCCCGGAGCAGGTCGCCGAGGGCTACCTCCAGGTCGCCGTCGCGAACATCGCCAACGCCGTGAAGCGCATCTCCGTACAGAAGGGCCACGACATCACCCGCTACGCCCTCACCACCTTCGGCGGTGCGGGCGGCCAGCACGCGTGCAAGGTCGCGGACGAACTCGGCATCCGTACGGTCCTCGTCCCGCCCATGGCAGGCGTCCTGTCGGCGCTCGGCATCGGGCTCGCCGACACGACGGCCATGCGGGAGCAGTCCATCGAGGCCGGGGTCGACGCCTCCTCGATGCCCCACATCCTGAAGACCGCCGACGACCTGGAGAGCGCGGCGCGCGAGGAACTGCTGGCCGAGAACGTCCCGGAGGAGCGCATCCGGACCGTACGCAGGGCCCAGCTCCGCTATGACGGCACGGACACCGCGCTCACCGTGGAACTCGCCGAACCCGGGGCCATGACCCGCGCCTTCGAAGAACGCCATCGCGCTCACTATTCCTTCACCCTGGACCGACCGCTCGTCGTCGAATCACTCTCCGTGGAAGCCACCGGACTGACCGATCCCCCCGATCTCTCGCACCTCGCACCCCGCGCCACCACCCCGGCCGCCCCCGCCGCCGTCCGCCTGCACACCGGCGGGACCTGGCGCGACGCACCCCTGCACCACCGGGCCGAACTCCCGCCCGGCGAACCGGTCCAGGGGCCGGCGGTCATCGCCGAGGACGGCGCGACGACCGTCGTCGACGACGGATGGCGGGCGGCCCTCGCGGACGACGGCCACCTGATCATGGAACGCTCGGCGATTACGGAGAGTTCCGATCTCGGCACGGAAATCGATCCGGTTCTGCTGGAGGTCTTCAACAACCTCTTCATGTCGATCGCGGAACAGATGGGCGCGCGGCTCGAATCGACCTCGCAGTCCGTCAACATCAAGGAACGCCTCGACTTCTCGTGCGCCCTCTTCGACCCCGACGGGGGCCTGGTCGCCAACGCCCCGCACATCCCCGTGCACTTGGGCTCCATGGGCACCAGCGTCAAGGAGGTCGTCCGCCGTCGCGGCACGCGCATGCGGCCCGGCGACACCTACGCCGTCAACGACCCGTACCACGGCGGCACCCACCTGCCCGACCTCACCGTGATCACCCCGGTCTTCGACACGGACGGTGACCGGATCCTGTTCTACGTCGCCTCGCGCGGCCACCACGCCGAGATCGGCGGCATCGCGCCCGGCTCCATGCCCGCCAACAGCCGCACCATCGACGAGGAAGGCGTGCTCTTCGACAACTGGCTGCTCGTGGAGGCCGGCCGCTTCCGCGAGGAGGAGACGCTGCGCCTGCTCACCGGGGCGACCCACCCCTCGCGCAACCCGCGCACGAACCTCGCCGACCTGCGCGCCCAGATCGCCGCGAACCAGAAGGGCGTCGACGAAGTCGCCCGCATGATCGAGAACTTCGGCCTGGACGTCGTGCTCGCCTACATGAAGCACGTACAGGACAACGCCGAGGAATCCGTACGGCGCGTCCTCGACACGCTGGAGGACGGCGAGTACGCCTACGAGACCGACTCCGGCGCGGTCATCCGCGTCCGCGTCGAGGTCGACCGCGCGCGGCGCGGCGCCACCATCGACTTCACCGGCACCTCCGCGCAGCTCCCCACGAACTTCAACGCCCCGTTCGCCGTCGTCAACGCCGCGGTCCTGTACGTCTTCAGGACGCTCGTGGACGACGACATTCCCCTCAACGACGGCTGCCTGCGCCCCCTGAACATCGTCGTCCCGCCCGGGTCCTTCCTCTCGCCGCGACCGCCCGCCGCGGTCGTCGCGGGCAACGTGGAGACGTCACAGGCCATCACCGGAGCCCTCTACGGAGCGCTGGGCGTGCAGGCCGAGGGTTCCGGCACGATGAACAACGTCACCTTCGGCAACGCGCGGCACCAGTACTACGAGACGGTGGCCTCCGGGTCCGGCGCGGGCGACGGCTTCCCCGGCGCGCCCGTCGTCCAGACTCACATGACCAACTCGCGCCTCACCGACCCCGAGGTCCTCGAATGGCGCCTGCCCGTCCTCCTCGAGGAGTTCACGGTGCGGCGCGGCAGCGGCGGAGACGGCCGCTGGCGGGGCGGGGACGGTGCTGTGCGGCGGATCCGCTTCCGCGAGCCGATGACCGTCTCCACGCTGTCCCAGCACCGCAGGGTGCCGCCCTACGGGATGGCGGGCGGCGCCCCCGGCGCCCTCGGCGCCAACTCCGTGGAGCGCGCGGACGGCACCGTCACCCGGCTCGACGGCAGCGACACGGCCGACGTGGCCCCCGGCGACGTGCTCGTCGTCGAGACGCCCGGAGGGGGCGGCTACGGGCCGCCCGAGGGACACAGCAGTACCCGAGACAGCGACAACAGCGAGGCAGGAGAGACAAGCCATGATCTTCGGGCGTTCTGAGCGCCGCAAGGCTCCCGTGGAGCCGATGACGCTCAAGATCCTGGTGGCGGGCGGCTTCGGTGTGGGCAAGACGACCCTGGTGGGCGCGGTCAGCGAGATCCGGCCGCTGCGCACGGAGGAAGTCCTGACCGAGGCGGGCCGCCCCGTCGACGACCTCCAGGGAGTCGAGCGCAAGAGCACCACCACGGTGGCGATGGACTTCGGGCGGATCACCCTCCGCGACGACCTCGTGCTCTACCTCTTCGGCACACCCGGCCAGAACCGTTTCTGGTTCCTGTGGGACGAGTTGGCGACCGGGGCGCTGGGGGCCGTCGTCCTCGCGGACACCCGGCGCCTGGAGGACTGCTTCGCCGCCGTCGACTACTTCGAGAGGCGCTCCATACCGTTCATCGTCGGCGTCAACTGCTTCGACGGCGCGGCCCGCCACCCGGTCGACGCGGTCCGTCAGGCGCTCGACCTGGACCCCGACGTGCCCGTGATCCTGTGCGACGCGCGCGACAAGGAGTCCGTGAAGGACGTCCTGGTCGGCGTCGTCGAACATGCCGCACGGGCCGCCGAGAGCCGGCAGCCCGCGGCCACCTGAGAACGTGCGGCGGCGGCCCGCACCCCCGCCGACCGGGACCCGGACCGCCGCCCACGCGCGCGTAGTCGAGTGCTACGCGCCGTCCTCGTGCCAGCCGAAGCTCTTCTCCACGGCCTTGCGCCAGTTGTGGTACTCGCGGTCCCGAACGCCCGCGTCCATGGCGGGAGTCCACTCCGCGTCGCGCTGCCAGTGCGCCTTCAGCTCGTCCAGGTCGTTCCAGACGCCCGTCGCGAGCCCGGCGGCGTACGCGGCGCCCAGGCACGTCGTCTCGGAGACCCTGGGCCGGATCACGGGCACCCCGAGGACGTCGGCCTGGTGCTGCATGAGCAGGTTGTTCTTGGTCATGCCGCCGTCGACCTTCAGGGTCGTGATCTGCACCCCGGAGTCCTGGTACATGGCATCCACGACCTCACGGGTCTGCCAGCTCGTCGCCTCCAGCACGGCGCGCGCCAGGTGCCCCTTGGTGACGTACCGGGTGAGACCGGTGACGACACCGCGCGCGTCGGAGCGCCAGTAGGGCGCGAACAGGCCGGAGAACGCGGGCACGATGTAGGCGCCGCCGTTGTCGTCCACGCTCGCCGCGAGGGTCTCGATCTCGTCGGCGGACTTGATGATGCCGAGCTGGTCGCGGAACCACTGCACCAGGGCGCCGGTGATCGCGATCGACCCTTCGAGGCAGTACACGGGCGCCTCGGAGCCGATCTTGTACCCCATGGTGGTCAGCAGGCCGTTCTTCGAGGGCACCGGCCGGTTGCCGGTGTTGAGCAGCAGGAAGCTGCCCGTCCCGTAGGTGTTCTTCGCGGTGCCGGTGTCGTAGCAGGCCTGCCCGAACACGGCCGCCTGCTGGTCGCCGAGCGCCGACGCCACCGGTACCCCGGCCAGCTGCCCTACGGCCGTCCCGTACACCTCGGCGGACGACCGGATCTCGGGCAGCAGCGACTGAGGGACGTTCATCGCCGACAGGATCGACGGGTCCCACTGGAGGGTCTCCAGGTTCATCAGCATGGTGCGCCCGGCGTTGGTGACGTCGGTGACGTGCACGCCGCCGTCGGTGCCGCCGGTGAGGTTCCAGATCAGCCACGAGTCGATGGTCCCGAAGGCGAGTTCGCCGCGCTCGGCACGGGCCCGCAGGCCCGGGACGTTGTCGAGCAGCCAGGCCGCCTTGGGCCCCGAGAAGTAGCTGGCCAGTGGCAGGCCCGTCGCCTCGCGGAAACGGTCCTGCCCGTCGGCGCCGCCCAACTCGTTGCACAGCGCCGACGTCCGCGTGTCCTGCCACACGATCGCGTTGTGCACGGGCTTGCCCGTGGCCCTGTCCCACAGGAGCGTCGTCTCGCGCTGGTTGGTGATGCCCAGGGCGCTGAGCTGGTCCGCGCGCAGCCCCGCCTTGGCGATCGCGCCCGCCACGACGGCCTGGACCTTGGACCAGATCTCGGTGGCGTCGTGCTCGACCCAGCCCGGCTTCGGGAAGATCTGGCGATGTTCACGCTGGTCGACGGCGACGATCTCGCCGTCCTGGTTGAAGATGATGCAGCGGCTCGAGGTGGTGCCCTGATCGATGGCGGCGACGTACTTCACGGAAGTGTCGGGCATGGCTACCCCTTCGTGAGAAGACGATCGGGAGTGCTTTGGCGCTTCAGAACGCTGCGTTGTACACGAGCCCCGCCAGCAGTCCGCCGACGAGCGGCCCGACGACCGGCACGAGCGCGTAACCCCAGTCGGACGTCCCCTTGTTGGGGATCGGCAGGAACTGGTGCACGATGCGCGGCCCCAGGTCGCGCGCGGGGTTGATCGCGTAGCCCGTCGGCCCGCCCAGGGACAGGCCGATGCCGACCACGAGCAGCGCCACGACCAGCACCTGGGTGCCGGATTCGCCGAGCCCCTTGGTGAGGCCGAACGCGAGGATCGGCAGGACCAGGCACATCGTCGCGATGACCTCGGTGATCAGGTTCGCGACCACGTTCCGGATCTCGGGAATCGTCGAGAAGATGCCGAGCGTGGGCGTCGGCCCGTCCTCCACCGCCTGGTCGCCCGAGCCGACATTGGCGTTGAACTGCGCGAGATACACCAGGTAGGCGAGGACGGCGCCCAGCATCGCGCCGACCATCTGGCCGAGGATGTAGACCCAGACCTTGTCCCACTTGCCGGTGTCGACGGCGATGCCGATGGTGACCGCGGGGTTCAGGTGGCCGCCCGACAGCGGTGCGGCCGTGTACGCGCCGGCCAGCACGCCGAAGCCCCAGCCGAACGCGATGACGACCCATCCGGAGGCCTTCGCCTTGGAGTGTTTCAGGGTGACGGCGGCGCAGACTCCCGCGCCGAGAAGGATCAGGATGGCGGTGCCGATGACCTCACCGATGAAGATGTCTCCGTTGCTCATGGCGGCTCCTAGGCCCTCGCCCGGGGGCAGTGCTCCCCGGTCCTCCGTGCAGGGTGCGTTTCCCATGGCTGGTGCTGAACTGCGGCAGCCGGAGGCAGGGGAGTACAGCGCCCCGCCCGGCGTCCGTGACGAGCGTGCCCGCGCAGCCGGAACCACGCGTGGGGGAGCGACCCCGACCTGCCACATCCCGGCAGGCGAGCAGTCCAGGGGCAGGTACGACCCCGAGCAGCGGTGGGCCGATGTGCGGCGATGCCGACTGACACCCGGAAGTGTTCACCGGCCGTACTGGAGCGTCAAGGTCGCGGACGGCAACGGTTAACCGGCGGTGGACGCTCCCCTGCGCGGGGGCGCGGAGGCCGCAGTACGTGCCCCACGGCGCACGTCGAAGCCCTCGCGCCCCGCCTGCCCGCACACCCAACTCGCCCCGGTGAGCGCCTTCGCCGCCTTCTTGAGAGGTGCCAGCAGTGCGGCTGCCTGCCGGTGGTCCGGCACGCTGCCCGGCGGACACACGACGGTGGCCAGCGACAGCGTCACCGGCCTGCCGCCGGCCGACCAGGGGGCGTCGAGCACCTCGGCCGCCAACGGACCGAGCCGCTCCGGATCGGCCAGGACCAGGAAGTCGTCGCCCCCGATGTGCCCCACCCGCACGGCCTCCGACTCCGTACGCGCGAGGACCCGCCCCACCGAACGGATCAACTCGTCACCGGCCGCGAACCCCGCTCCGTCGTTGACCTGCTTGAACCCGTCGATGTCCAGCCAGCTCAGGGCGAAGCCACGGCCCTGTGCCACCCAGCGGTCCAACTCGCCGGTCACGGCGTCCGAACCCGGCAGCCGCGTCAGCGGATTGAGCCCGGCGGCCTCCTCGACCCGGCTCTCCGCGAGCGCCCGTACGAGATCGGTGAGGCGTACGACGCCCACGCAGCGCCCCGCGTCGTCCACCACGGCGACGTCGTCGGCGGTACGGGCGTGCTCGCCGTCCGCCACCACGTCGAGGACCTCCCAGGCGGTCGCAGTGACGCCCACCGTGCGCGGCCGGTCGCCGAGCCGCGCGGCGGGCCGGTCGGCGTACAGCGCATGCCCGTAGCGCGTGGACAGCGACAGCAGGAAGCGGTCCCGCTGCACCGATCGCACCGGTACCCCCGCGGCGTCCACGAGCAGCACACCGGACACTTCGGCGGCTCCGGTCAGCAGCCGCCGCACCTGCTCGGCGGACGCCGACTGCGGAAGCAGCGCCGCGGGCCGAACGAAGTCCCGCACCGACGGCCCGGTCGCCCGCAACGCGGTGCTGCTCGGCGGCAGTTCGGGCACGTACACGTCGGAGATCGGCAACCGGGCCGCGGGCGCGAACAGGTCGCCCTGCGCCAACTGCGCCCCGGCGTCCCTGGCCGCGGCGCACTGGCCCTCGGTCTCCACGCCCTCGACGGCGAGCAGCGCGCCGATCTCCTCGCACAGCGTCCGCATGGCCCGCACCGTCGCCCCGCGCGACAGCAGCGAGGCGTCGAGCTTGATCAGGTCGGGCGCCATGTCGTCGAGCAGCCGCAGCGGTACGTCGCCGTCTCCCACGCCGTCCGCGCAGACCCGGAAGCCCTCCTTGCGCAGCACGTCGATGCCCTCCAGGAGCGCGCGGTGCGGCACGTGCGTGAACGGCGGCCCCACGTCGACGGTCACCTCCCACGGCAGCCGGCCCACGTCCTGCACGGCGCGGCGCAGCGCGTCCAGACCGCCCAGGTCGGCGAGCGTGCCCGCGAACACGTTCACGTGCAGCGGCAGCAGCGTCTCCCGACGCGCGGCGTCCCGGACTGCCAGAGCCGCGAGATCGCCGTCGAGATCGGGCTCGCGATGGGCCCTCGCGAGGACATCGCCCGACTCGGGGCGGGCGAGTATCTCCAGGGCCGCCGCCGAACCCGTGGCCAGGTTGACCACGGGCTGGAAGGCGAAGCGGAGGCTGTCCGACCAGATGCGCACGGCAGCATGATGGCGCCGCACGACCACCACCAGGCCCGATTCACACGCTGTTCACGCAGCATTCCCGCACGGCCACGCAGCGTACGCGCGGGGCGCGCTGCGCCCTGCGGTCGGCTCACGGCGCTTCAGCGCACCGCCACGACCGACGAACCGTGCCCGAAAAGCCCCTGGTTGGCCGTGATCCCGACCCGGGCCCCGGACACCTGCCGCTCGCCCGCGGCGCCGCGCAGCTGCCACGTCAGCTCGCAGACCTGGGCGATCGCCTGCGCCGGAACCGCCTCCCCGAAGGACGCGAGCCCGCCGCTGCTGTTCACCGGTATGCGGCCCCCGGGCGCGGTCACGCCCTCGCGCAGCAGCTTGGCGCCCTCGCCCTCGCCGCACAGCCCCAGGTCCTCGTACCACTGCAACTCCAGGGCCGTGGACAGGTCGTACACCTCCGCCAAGGACACGTCCTCGGGGCCGATCCCCGCCTCCTCGTAGGCGGCGTGAGCGATCGAGGCCCGGAACGCGGGACCTTCGGGCTCCACTCCGGCGGCCGAGTCCGTGGCGATGTCCGGCAGGTCGAGCACGGTGTTCGGATACGTCGGGGTCACCGTCGACACGGCGCGTATGCGCACGGCGTCCGCGGCGCCGTGACGCCGCGCGAACTCCATGCTGGACAGCACCAGCGCCGCACCGCCGTCCGACGTGGCGCAGATGTCGAGCAGGCGCAGCGGATCGGCGACCACGGCGGAGGCGGCGACCTCCTCGGCCGTCACCCTCTTGCGGTAGCGCGCGTTCGGATTCAACGCGCCGGACGCCGCGTTCTTCACCTTGACCTGGGCGAAGTCCTCGAGCGTGTCCCCGTGCACCGCCATCCGCCGGCGCGCGTACAGACCGAAGTACGTCGGGTTGGTCGCCCCGAGCGCGCGGAAGCGCAGCCAGTCGGGGTCGTCCGGGCGGTCGCCGCCCGCGGGCTTGAAGAACCCCTTGGGCGCCGCGTCGGCCCCCACCACGAGCACTGCATCCGCGAGCCCCGCGAGGATCTGCGCCCGCGCCGTGTTGATCGCCTGCGCCCCCGACGCGCAGGCCGCGTACACGCTGGCCACGCGCGCACCCTGCCACCCGAGGGCCTTCGCGAACGTCGCCCCCGCCACGTAGCCGGGATAGCCGCCGCGCACGGTGTCGGCGCCGACGATCGAGCCCACGTCGCGCCAGTCGACCCCGGCATCGGCCAGCGCGGCCCGCGCCGCCGCCACCCCGTACTCGACGAAGCCGCGACCCCACTTGCCCCACGGGTGCATGCCCGCGCCCAGAACCGCCACGTCCCCCGTCATGCCGCCACCCCCGTCGGCCGCCAGTGCCACGTCGTCCACGCCGTCCCGGACTCGTCGTCCCCCTCCTCGTTCAGCACGCCCGGTACGACCTCCACCTCCATGCCGACCGCGAGATCGGCCACGGACACCCCCGGAGCCCCCTGGCCGAGCACCACCAATCGCTCGGCTGCAAGCTCCACAGCGATCAACGCGTAGGGCTCCCACGGAAGTTCCCGGTCCGACACATACGGTTCCGGTGGCCGGTACCGGGCGTCCGTGTACGACCACACGCGCCCCCGCCGCGACAACGGCAGCTCGACCAGCTCGCCGCCCGCGCACGCGGGATTGCGGCACGCGTTGTCCTCGCGGGGGAAGAACACCGAGGCACACGCGGAGCAGCGCGTCCCCAGCAGGCGGAACTCGTCCCCCTCTCCGGCGAACCAGTCGGCCACGACAGGTGTACGCGTACGCGCCACAGCGCCTCCCCGGGCAGTGGATCTGACGGAACGTCAGAAGTGTGCCACGGGAAACCGAATGACATCAGGGGTCCCGCAGAACCGTCCGCGCCCTACCGGCGTCCGTGTATCGATGAGGGCGTGACCGGAAACCACGGGGGTGCTTCCGGTCACGCCCTCCGTGTCACCGACCCGTGAGGGAGCGCCTGGACACGGGGAAGTCGAAGTAGGTGTCCGGGTAGAGCTCGGGCTTGAACGTGTAGTGCCACCACTCTTCCGGCAGATTGACGAAGCCCTGCGCACCGAGCGCGTCGCGCAACAGGTCCCGGTTGGCGCGCTGTGCGCCCTTGATGCGCGGATCGTCCGTGTGGGCGAGCGTGTCGAAGCAGTCGAACCCCGTGCCCATGTCCAGCGAGTTGTCCGGGAAGCGCTCCGCCTGAGGGCCGTAGCAGGGCGTCAGCTCCTCACCCGGCACATAGGGGCGCGTGGGCCTGGCAGGCAGCTTCACCACGGTCAGATCGACCGTGGAGCCGCGACTGTGACCCGACTTCTCCGCGATGTAACCGTCCGCGAACAGGCGGGCCTTGTCGACGCGCGGATAGAACTCCGCTTTCATCCTCTGATCGCCGAGGTCCTCCGCCCAGCGGACGAAGTGGTCGACGGCCCGCTGCGGCCGGTAACAGTCGTACACCTTCAGGGAGTAGCCCTCCCTCAGAAGACCGACCTGTGCTGCGTGGAGAGCCCGCGCGGCCGGTCTCGTGAGGATGCACATCGGCTTCTTGTAGCCGTCGATCGGCTCACCCACGAAGTCGTGCTCCGTGTAGTAGCGCATCTCCTGGATGATCGTGGGATCGACGTCGTGGAGGGCCACGAAATCCTTGGGCGCCTTCGGATCGGGTGCCGCGTGCGCCGCCGACGGGGCGGCCGCGACACCGAGCAGCGCGGCGGCGGTCAGGACGGCGAGTTTCCGCAGAGCGGTGGAGGCTCGAGTCATGGATCAGCGTCTATCAGCATCCGGGCCGGTCGGGGAAGACCGGCACATGGTGATCGGATACAGTCCGCGCCGTGTCCGCATCAACCCACCCCACGCTCAACCCCGTTCCGGATTCCCACTGTTCGACCTGTGGAGCCGCCTACGGGGCAGAAGTGCACGGCTGGCCCCGCACCTGCCGAGCCTGCGACTCCGTCGCCTACCGCAACCCGCTCCCCGTGGCCGTCGCCCTGCAACCCGTGTACGACACGGGGGGCACGGCCCTCGTCGCGATCACCCGGACCATCGCCCCCGCGCGCGGGGAGCCCGCGCTGCCCGGAGGCTTCATCGACGACCGGGAGGACTGGCGGCGGGCCGTGGTCCGCGAACTCCAGGAGGAGACCGGCATCGTCGCCCCGGCACGCGACGTCCGGCTCGTGGACGCCATGAGCGCCCCGGACGGCCACCTCCTGCTCTTCGGCCTGCTGCCCGAACGCCCCGCCGGCTTCCTGCCCGCCAGCGCCCCCACCGACGAGACCGACGGCTGGCACCTCCTGCGCCGCCCGACCGAACTCGCCTTCCCGCTCCACACATTGGCGGTGAAGGCCTGGTTCGAGGGCCGCTACCTGTAGGCCCCGGGCCGGTGAGCGCGCCATGACCCCGATGCCCGGGGCGCGCTCACAGGCCGCGCATGCGCACCGGGTACGGCGGCTGCACCGGACCGTCGTCCCGGTCCGCCTCCACGACCGGACGCCCCTGGCTCCAGCGCACCCGGAACCGCTCGAACTCCGGCTCCTCCCATCCGTCCCCGGCATCCGGTGCCAGCAGGCCACCGCCCGTGCGCGCGGGAGCCGGCGCCCACGCCTCCAACGCGACACCTCCGTCCGGCTCGCGCACCGGAATCACCGACCCGCCCCGCGCGAGGACCGGAATGCGCGACAAAGGCGCCGCCACCGTGACCTGTCCGGGCCCTTCGAAGGCGGCACCGGTCGCCGTGTCGTACCAACGCCCCGGCGGCAGTCGCACGGTGCGGCGCTCGACACCCTGCTCCAGGACGGGCGCCACCAACAGACAGTCGCCCAACAAGAAGGCGTCCCCGCAGTCCCGCAACGCCCGGTCCTCAGGAAAGCCCCACCACACAGGGCGCACATAAGGAGCCCCCGTACGCCGGGCCAGATGAGCGAGGGTCATGAAGTACGGAAGAAGGCGACGCCGCTCCTGCAACGCCACGCGCGCGTGGCCGAGCGTCTCCTCGCCGAACCCCCAGGGCTCGTGCCGCCCCGCGCGCACGGCCGAGTGCGTACGGAACAGCGGCACATAGGCGCCCAGTTGCATCCGGCGCACGAACAACTCCGCCGACCCGTGCGCGTCGAAGCCGCCCACATCAGTGCCCGCGTACGGCACCCCGCACAGCCCGAGGCCCACCACCAGCGAGAGCGAGGCGCGCAGGCCCTCCCACCCGGCGGCCACATCACCGGACCACGAACCCCCGTACCGCTGCAGGCCCACCCACCCCGACCGCGAGAACAGGAACGGCCGCTCCCGCGGCCGCAGTTCCCGCAGCCCCTCGTAACCGGCCCGCGCCATGCACAGCGCATAGACGTTGTGCGCCTCCCGATGGTCCCCGCCGCGGCCCTCCACCGCGTGCCGGGACGAGCGGGGGAGCGGCGGCCCGACGAACGGGGAGCACGACACCGGCTCCCGCACGCCATGCAAGAAGCCCGAGAAACCCTGCGCCAAGCGCTCCTCGTACAGGCCGCCCCACCACTTGCGCACCCGCTCCGCGGTGAAGTCCGGATACATCGCCTCACCGGGCCGCAGGACCCCGCGCACGGGCCGCCCCGCCGCATCCCGCACGAAGGCGTCTATCGCCCGCCCACCGTCGTACAGGGCGTCGCCCTCCCGCGCCCTGACCGCCGGATCGACGAGCGACACCAGCCGCACACCTTCGCCGCGCAACCGCTCGGCCAACCGGGGGAGTGAAGCAAACCGCGCACCGTCGTCGACGGCGAAGTCCTGGCGCGCCGCGAAGTGACCGACGTCCAGATGCACGGCCTCCAACGGCCACGCACGCTCCTGGTGCTCGGCCACGACACCCCGCACCTCCTGCTCGCTCCCGAAGCCCCGACGCGCGTGCTGGTGCCCCAGCGCCCACCCCGGGGGCACGGCCGGAGCACCGGTCAACTGGGACCAGACGTGCAGCACGCGCGCGGGCGTGCCCACCACCACCCAACAGCGCAACGGGCCGCCCTCCATGCGCAGCTCCGACGCCCCGGCACAGTCGTGCCCGGAACCAGCCCCCTCGTGGCCCTCCCGGAGACGCACCGTGCCGTCCCAGGTGTTGTCGTGGAACACAAGATGCGTCCCGGCGTCCGCCACCACCATCTGCACCGGCATCGTCAGCGAGGCCGGATCGCCCTCAGGACCCGCCGAGCCACCCGGATCCGTGTTCCACAGCCGGTACGTCGCGTCACGCAGCCGCGGGCCCGACACACGTCCTCCCAGGCCGAAGAAGCGCGCGTCGGCGGACACCTCGCTGCGCTGCGCCCAGCACGCCTCACCGCCGCCCTCGGACTCCCACCACCGGGGCGGCAGATCACGCCGCAGCAGCACCCCGCCCGGCGTACGCACCTCCAGGGCGCCGTACCGGGAGACCACGACGGTCACCCGCTCGGACACCACCCGCCAGCCGCCGTCCTTGTCCGGCTCCAGCACCGCGCGCGGGTCCGCCTCCGGGCAGACCCCCGCGAGCGCGTAGGAGGGCTCCGGCTCGGCACCGTCCCACCCCCAGAAGAGAGCACCGCTCACCGTGACCGTGATGCGCAGCCGGGACCGCGTGAACCGCACCAGACCGCCACCCGGCTCGGGGGTCGCACCGACCACTGAGCCGGGGACCCGGGCCCGCACCGGCCCCCGCCGGGCCGGCCCCGCAGCGTCCGCACGACGGTGCCGCCACGAAGCCCGGACGGCACGCAGGCCTTGGGCCGACCCCACCGAAGAGACCGACTTCGCCAAGCGCACCAGGTCACGACCATCCATGCTGCTCACCCTGCCACC
This sequence comes from Streptomyces sp. BYX5S, assembly GCF_054724165.1. Taxonomy (NCBI): domain Bacteria; kingdom Bacillati; phylum Actinomycetota; class Actinomycetes; order Kitasatosporales; family Streptomycetaceae; genus Streptomyces; species Streptomyces sp. BYX5S. Next base: position 2,628,783 of record NZ_CM138829.1, read on the forward strand.
GACACGCACGCGTGCGTGCCGCGTTCAACTGCCGTTCACCCGTGGTGCCAGCACATCTTCGCGAGGCCGACTATGTGGGGTACACCCTGGTGCCGAAGTCGATCACGTGGCATCGTCCTGTGAGCCGCGTCAGGCGCACACTCCGCCGTGCGCGCCGAGGACGCACACGCCGCGTACTTCCTGGAGCCGCATGATGTCCACCGCGAACCCGTCACCGCTCTGGCAGCCCGACCGGCAGCAGATCGCCGACGCCCAGATCACACGGTTCCAGGCCTGGGCGGCCGAGCGGCACGGCGCACCCGCCGACGGTGGCTACGAGGCACTGCACCGCTGGTCGGTGACCGAACTCGAAGCCTTCTGGAAGGCCGTCACCGAGTGGTTCGACGTGCGCTTCACGCACCCCTACGCGCGCGTGCTCGGCAGCCGCGCCATGCCGGGCGCCGAATGGTTCCCCGGAGCGACACTCAACTACGCCGAGCACGCCCTGCGCGCCGCGGAGGACCCCGCGCGCGCGGGCACCCCCGCGATCCTCCACGTCGACGAGAGCCACGAACCCCGCCCCGTCACCTGGTCCGAGCTGCGCCGTCAGGTCGGCTCCCTGGCCGCGGAACTGCGCGCCCTCGGCGTCCGCCCCGGCGACCGCGTCAGCGGCTACCTGCCCAACATCCCCGAGGCCGTCGCCGCCCTCCTCGCCACGGCCGCCGTCGGAGCCGTCTGGACCTCCTGCGCACCCGACTTCGGCGCACGCAGCGTCCTGGACCGCTTCCAGCAGGTCGAGCCCGTCGTCCTGTTCACCGTCGACGGCTACCGCTACGGCGGCAAGGAGCACGACCGCCGCGACACCGTCCAGGAACTCCGCGACGAACTGCCCTCCCTGCGCGCGGTGGTGCACATCCCGCTCCTGGGCACCCAGGCCCCCGACGGCGCCCTGGAATGGTCGGCGCTCACCGCGGCCGACGTCACGCCCGTCTACGAGGAGGTGCCCTTCGACCATCCCCTGTGGGTGCTGTACTCCTCGGGCACCACGGGACTGCCGAAGGCCATCGTGCAGTCCCAGGGCGGCATCCTCGTCGAACACCTCAAACAGCTCGGCCTGCACTGCGACCTCGGCCCGGACGACCGCTTCTTCTGGTACACGTCCACGGGCTGGATGATGTGGAACTTCCTCGCCTCCGGCCTGCTCACCGGCACGACGATCGTCACCTACGACGGCAGCCCCGGATACCCAGAGACCGGCGCCCAGTGGGCGATCGCCGAGCGCACCGGCGCAACCCTCTTCGGCACCTCGGCGGCGTACGTCATGGCCTGCCGCAAGGCCGACGTGCACCCCGCCCGCGACCACGACCTCTCCCGCGTCAAATGCGTCGCCACCACGGGCTCCCCGCTCCCGCCGGACGGATTCCGCTGGCTCCACGACGAAGTGCGCGACGACCTGTGGATCGCCTCCGTCAGCGGTGGCACCGACGTCTGCTCCTGCTTCGCCGGAGCCGTGCCCACCCTCCCCGTGCACATCGGCGAACTCCAGGCCCCCGCACTCGGCACGGACCTCCAGGCATGGGACCCCGCGGGTGAACCGCTCACCGACGAGGTCGGCGAACTCGTGGTCACCAACCCCATGCCGTCCATGCCGATCCGCTTCTGGAACGACCCCGACGGCAGCCGCTACCACGACAGCTACTTCGACACCTACCCCGGAGTCTGGCGCCACGGGGACTGGATCACCCTGACCTCGCGCGGCTCCGTCGTCATCCACGGCCGTTCCGACTCCACCCTCAACCGCCAGGGCGTCCGGATGGGCTCGGCCGACATCTACGAAGCCGTGGAGCGCCTCCCCGAGATCCGCGAGTCACTCGTCATCGGCCTGGAACAGCCCGACGGCGGCTACTGGATGCCCCTCTTCGTGCACCTCGCACCGGGCGCGGCACTCGACGACGCGCTCCGCTCCCGCATCAAGCAGGTCATCCGCGAACAGCTCTCCCCGCGCCACGTCCCCGACGAGATCATCGAAGCCCCCGGCGTCCCGCACACCCTCACCGGCAAGCGGATCGAGGTTCCCGTGAAGCGCCTGCTCCAGGGAACCCCGCTGGAGAAGGCGGTCAACCCCGGCTCCATCGACAACCTCGAACTCCTCAAGTTCTACGAGGAGATCGCCCGCAAACGAGGCTGACCGACCGGCAGCGTCCGGCCGGCGCCATCACCGAACGTGGCGTTGTCAGTGCCCCCGATTACTCTGAGTGAGCATCGATCGAATGCACTCAGGGGGAATCATGGGACACACGCACAACGGCCGGACGACCAGCATGCGGCAAGCCCTGCGCCGCGAAGTGGCGGGCACCATCGGCCTGCTGGCCGACGAGCAGGACTTCGCGGCGATGCGGCACTACCGCAGCTTCACCTTCGACGACCACACGACCTACCTGCGCCAGGTGGAAGCCCTGCTCAAGACCCTGGCCGCGGCCGGGAGCCACACCACGGTCACCCTCTTCGACCCGGACGAGTTCGCCGAATTCTGCCGGGCGGAGGGCATGGACCCCGACGACCCGACCAGCCGCTCCCGCTTCACCGCGGAACTCGCCGCGACCGGACCCGGGATCGCCTACGAAGGACAGCCCCTCGACGACCTCGTCCCCGTGCTGGTCGAAGAAGCCGTCCGCCAGGCGACATGGGAGTACGCCACATCCGTCCTGTCCCGAAAAGGGCCCTGCGCCACGTGCGGACAGGACATCGGGCGTATGGCCTTCTCCAGGGCCTCGCACCTGGTCGCCCGGGTGATCGACGCGATCGGCAAAGGCGCCCACCACTGGGTCTGCAGCGTGCTCACCGACAAGGAGTCCCTGCACGCCGTACTCCACATCGACGCCGACGAACCCGGAACGGTGAAGGTCGACGAGTCCGCGGCCATGGAGGTCAGCGCCGTCCTGGCTCTGGCGATCGTCACCAGGCGCGCCTGCGCGGTCATCGTGCGCAGCGCGGTCGCAGGACAGGAGGACCGCGTCTACGGCTGGCACGTGAAGGAGGAAGGGCTCCGGCCGATCCCCGCCGGACGGGTCTTCGACGCCTACTGCACCGACGCCGACTCCGGCGAGCTCTCCGCTCCGGAACCCGGCGTGGACTACTGCACCGCACCAGAAGTGGACGACACCAGGCCGGAAGGGAGGCATCTCCACTGACGCCTGCCCGCAACTGACTCCCGCGAGCAAGCGCGAAGGGCGCCCCGCCCAAAGGCGGAGCGCCCTCCGAAAGCACCGATCGCGCTCGGCTACTCGCCGGACAGCACGGCCTGCGCGGCGTTGCGCGCCTCCTCGGCCGACTCGGCGGCACGCGCCGCGGCGGCAGCGCGCTCGCACTGGGCGAGCGTGTACTTGGCGAGCGTCGCCCGCACGTACGGAATCGAAGCGGCACCCATGGAAAGGGAGGTGACACCGAGACCGGTCAGCACGCACGCGAGCAGCGGGTCGGACGCGGCCTCACCGCAGACGCCACAGCTCTTGCCCTCGGCCTTCGCCGCCTCGGCGGACAGCGAGACCAGGTCGAGCAGCGCGGGCTGCCACGGGTCCTGAAGACGCGACACCGCGCCCACCTGACGGTCCGCGGCGAACGTGTACTGAGCCAGGTCGTTGGTGCCGAGCGACAGGAACTCGACCTCCTGCAACACCGACCGGGCACGCAGCGCGGCGGAGGGGATCTCCACCATCGCGCCGAACTTCGCCTGCAGACCGGCCTCACGGCAGGCGTCCGCGAATGCCTTGGCGTCGGCTCGGTCGGCCACCATCGGCGCCATGACCTCGAGGTAGACGGGAAGCCCTTCCGAGGCCTTCGCCAGCGCGGTCAACTGCGTCCGCAGCACCTCCGGGTGGTCGAGCAGCGACCGCAGGCCTCGCACGCCCAGAGCCGGGTTGGGCTCATCGCCGGGCGTCAGGAAGTCCAGGGGCTTGTCGGCGCCCGCGTCGAGGACACGCACCACGACACGGCCCTCGGGGAAGGCCTCGAGCACCTGCCGGTAGGCCTCGACCTGCTTCTCCTCGGACGGAGCCTTCTTGCTGTCGTCCAGGAAGAGGAACTCCGTGCGGAAGAGACCGACACCCTCGGCACCCGCCTCGACAGCGGCGGGCACGTCCGCCGGGCCGCCGATGTTGGCGAGCAGGGGCACCTTGTGGCCGTCGGACGTGGCACCGGGACCGGTCGCGGCGTTGAGCGCCGCCTTGCGCTCGGCAGCCGCGGCCTCCATGGCGGAACGCTTCTCCGCACTGGGGTCCACGAAGATCTCACCGGTGCTGCCGTCGACGGCGACCACGGTGCCTTCGGCGAGCTCACCGGCGCCGGGAAGCGCCACCACAGCCGGCACGCCCAGGGCGCGGGCCAGGATCGCGCTGTGGCTGGTCGGCCCGCCCTCCTCGGTGATGAAGCCGAGCACGAGCGCGGGGTCGAGCAGCGCGGTGTCCGCGGGCGCGAGATCGCGGGCGATCAGCACGTACGGCTTGTCGCTGTCCGGCACGCCGGGCATCGGCACGCCCAGGAGCCGGGCCACGATGCGGTTGCGCACGTCGTCGAGGTCCGCGACACGTCCCGCCATGTACTCGCCGGCACCGGCCAGCAGCTCGCGATAGTGCGAGAACGCGTCGTAGATCCCGCGCTCGGCCGTGCTCCCGACGGCGATACGCCGGTCGACATCGGCGATCAGCTCAGGGTCCTGAGCGATCATGGCCTGAGCCTCGAGCACGGCCTGGGCCTCGCCACCGGCAAGATTGCCGCGCGCCATCAGGTCGGCCGCGACAGCTTCGACGGCCTGGCGGGCGCGCCCCTGCTCGCGCTCGGCCTCCTCCGCCGGAATCTGCTTGGCCGGCGGCTCCAGAACCGCCGTTCCCATGTGCCGAACCTCGCCGATCGCCACACCGTGGCTCACGCCGACGCCTCGCAGCGTTGTCTCCATCTCACCGTCTCCGATAGTGCGGCGGGTGCAGCCGCCGCGTTGGTTGTCCTGCAGACCGTCAGTGACGGAGCGTGTCACTGCCAGCCGAAGAGCGCGTCGCCGGCCTTGAGCTCCCCGCTCTCGACGACGTCGGAGAGGGACTCGGCCGTGGCCTCGAGGGCGACGACCGGGCAGATCGGCGACTTGCCGGCGGCCTCGACGGCGGCCGGGTCCCAACGGACCACGGACTGCCCGCGCTGCACGGTGTCGCCCTTGTTGACGAGAAGCTCGAAGCCCTCGCCGTTGAGCTGGACGGTGTCGATACCCAGGTGCGTCAGCACGCCGTGGCCCTGGTCGTCGACGACGACAAAGGCGTGCGGGTGCAGGGACACCACGATGCCGTCGACGGGGGCGACCGCGTCGGACGCCTCGCGCGCGGGGTCAATGGCAGTTCCGGGGCCGACCATCGCACCGGAGAACACCGGGTCAGGAACGGCGGAGAGCCCGATGGCGCGTCCGGCGAGCGGGGACGTCACACTGGTCATGGCAAGCCTCCCAGGGGGCGGAGATTCAGGATGGCCGTCACTGCCTGTCCTGGACGGCGCACTGTTCAGAAGCGTAAGTCATAAAAAGTCCCGGTTCCCTACGAGAGGTCCCGGTTGGCGGACGTAGAGGCCGCAGGCAAACGATTTGCGTCGTAGCTCGGGCCGGATGTACTGTCGTACCCCTGCCTGACGGTGAGGCGACGCCAACGAGCGTCCATCACCTCGGCGGCATCTATCAAGTCCTAGAAGCAATGCGATCCGTATTTCTGCATGCCTGCAGATGTGTGGAGAGCGGGCCGAAAAAAGACTGATAGAGTTTGATCTCGCCGAAGAGGAACGCGAAAGCGGTAATTCAGAGGCAGTGTGAAACCGAGAAAATCGACCGGTTAAACGGTCTGATAGAGTCGGAAACGCACAACAGCAAGACCGAAGGGAAGCGCCCGGAGGAAAGCCCGAGAGGGTGAGTACAAAGGAAGCGTCCGTTCCTTGAGAACTCAACAGCGTGCCAAAAATCAACGCCAGATATGTTGATACCCCGTCTCTCTGAGACGAGGTTCCTTTGTAAAACACAGCGAGGACGCTGTGAACGGTCGGATTATTCCTCCGACTGTTCCGCTCTCGTGGTGTCACCCCGATTACGGGGAAACATTCACGGAGAGTTTGATCCTGGCTCAGGACGAACGCTGGCGGCGTGCTTAACACATGCAAGTCGAACGATGAAGCCCTTCGGGGTGGATTAGTGGCGAACGGGTGAGTAACACGTGGGCAATCTGCCCTTCACTCTGGGACAAGCCTTGGAAACGAGGTCTAATACCGGATAACACTCTCCTCCTCCTGGGGGTGGGTTAAAAGCTCCGGCGGTGAAGGATGAGCCCGCGGCCTATCAGCTTGTTGGTGAGGTAATGGCTCACCAAGGCGACGACGGGTAGCCGGCCTGAGAGGGCGACCGGCCACACTGGGACTGAGACACGGCCCAGACTCCTACGGGAGGCAGCAGTGGGGAATATTGCACAATGGGCGAAAGCCTGATGCAGCGACGCCGCGTGAGGGATGACGGCCTTCGGGTTGTAAACCTCTTTCAGCAGGGAAGAAGCGAAAGTGACGGTACCTGCAGAAGAAGCGCCGGCTAACTACGTGCCAGCAGCCGCGGTAATACGTAGGGCGCAAGCGTTGTCCGGAATTATTGGGCGTAAAGAGCTCGTAGGCGGCTTGTCACGTCGATTGTGAAAGCTCGGGGCTTAACCCCGAGTCTGCAGTCGATACGGGCTAGCTAGAGTGTGGTAGGGGAGATCGGAATTCCTGGTGTAGCGGTGAAATGCGCAGATATCAGGAGGAACACCGGTGGCGAAGGCGGATCTCTGGGCCATTACTGACGCTGAGGAGCGAAAGCGTGGGGAGCGAACAGGATTAGATACCCTGGTAGTCCACGCCGTAAACGGTGGGCACTAGGTGTGGGCAACATTCCACGTTGTCCGCGCCGCAGCTAACGCATTAAGTGCCCCGCCTGGGGAGTACGGCCGCAAGGCTAAAACTCAAAGGAATTGACGGGGGCCCGCACAAGCAGCGGAGCATGTGGCTTAATTCGACGCAACGCGAAGAACCTTACCAAGGCTTGACATACACCGGAAACGTCCAGAGATGGGCGCCCCCTTGTGGTCGGTGTACAGGTGGTGCATGGCTGTCGTCAGCTCGTGTCGTGAGATGTTGGGTTAAGTCCCGCAACGAGCGCAACCCTTGTTCTGTGTTGCCAGCATGCCCTTCGGGGTGATGGGGACTCACAGGAGACCGCCGGGGTCAACTCGGAGGAAGGTGGGGACGACGTCAAGTCATCATGCCCCTTATGTCTTGGGCTGCACACGTGCTACAATGGCCGATACAATGAGCTGCGATACCGCAAGGTGGAGCGAATCTCAAAAAGTCGGTCTCAGTTCGGATTGGGGTCTGCAACTCGACCCCATGAAGTTGGAGTTGCTAGTAATCGCAGATCAGCATTGCTGCGGTGAATACGTTCCCGGGCCTTGTACACACCGCCCGTCACGTCACGAAAGTCGGTAACACCCGAAGCCGGTGGCCCAACCCCTTGTGGGAGGGAGCTGTCGAAGGTGGGACCGGCGATTGGGACGAAGTCGTAACAAGGTAGCCGTACCGGAAGGTGCGGCTGGATCACCTCCTTTCTAAGGAGCACTTCTAAGCCAAGCTTGCTTGGTTCAGAGGCCACTACGTCGGCAAATGTTCGACGGTGGTTGCTCATGGGTGGAACGTTGATTATTCGGCACACTTGACCTGCTCTGGTCGCGAGTACTGCTTCGGCGTGGAAAGCGAGATGGAGGGGCGAGGGTGTCGGGCACGCTGTTGGGTGTCTGAGGGCACGGGCTTGTCCCGATCCTCGATGCCGGCCCCAGTGCACTCGAACCGGAAGGTTCGGGGTGATGGGTGGTTGGTCGTTGTTTGAGAACTGCACAGTGGACGCGAGCATCTGTGGCCAAGTTTTTAAGGGCGCACGGTGGATGCCTTGGCACCAGGAACCGATGAAGGACGTGGGAGGCCACGATAGTCCCCGGGGAGTCGTCAACCAGGCTTTGATCCGGGGGTTTCCGAATGGGGAAACCCGGCAGTCGTCATGGGCTGTCACCCGCTGCTGAATATATAGGCAGTGTGGAGGGAACGCGGGGAAGTGAAACATCTCAGTACCCGCAGGAAGAGAAAACAACCGTGATTCCGGGAGTAGTGGCGAGCGAAACTGGATGAGGCCAAACCGTATACGTGTGAGACCCGGCAGGGGTTGCGTGTGCGGGGTTGTGGGATCTCTCTTCCATCGTCTGCCGGCGATGGGACGAGTAAGAAACCGTTGATGTAGGCGAAGGACATGCGAAAGGTCCGGCGTAGAGGGTAAGACCCCCGTAGCTGAAACGTCAGCGGCTCGTTTGAGAGACACCCAAGTAGCACGGGGCCCGAGAAATCCTGTGTGAATCTGGCGGGACCACCCGTTAAGCCTAAATATTCCCTGGTGACCGATAGCGGATAGTACCGTGAGGGAATGGTGAAAAGTACCGCGGGAGCGGAGTGAAATAGTACCTGAAACCGTGTGCCTACAAGCCGTGGGAGCGTCGGAACCAAGCTTGCTTGGTTCTCGTGACTGCGTGCCTTTTGAAGAATGAGCCTGCGAGTTTGCGGTGTGTTGCGAGGTTAACCCGTGTGGGGAAGCCGTAGCGAAAGCGAGTCCGAATAGGGCGGTATAGTAGCGCGCTCAAGACCCGAAGCGGAGTGATCTAGCCATGGGCAGGTTGAAGCGGAGGTAAGACTTCGTGGAGGACCGAACCCACCAGGGTTGAAAACCTGGGGGATGACCTGTGGTTAGGGGTGAAAGGCCAATCAAACTCCGTGATAGCTGGTTCTCCCCGAAATGCATTTAGGTGCAGCGTCGTGTGTTTCTTGCCGGAGGTAGAGCACTGGATAGGCGATGGGCCCTACCGGGTTACTGACCTTAGCCAAACTCCGAATGCCGGTAAGTGAGAGCGCGGCAGTGAGACTGTGGGGGATAAGCTCCATGGTCGAGAGGGAAACAGCCCAGAGCATCGACTAAGGCCCCTAAGCGTACGCTAAGTGGGAAAGGATGTGGAGTCGCAGAGACAACCAGGAGGTTGGCTTAGAAGCAGCCACCCTTGAAAGAGTGCGTAATAGCTCACTGGTCAAGTGATTCCGCGCCGACAATGTAGCGGGGCTCAAGCGTACCGCCGAAGTCGTGTCATTGCAGCAATACTCCCAACGGAGGCTGTGATGGGTAGGGGAGCGTCGTGTGCCGGGTGAAGCAGCACCGGAAGGTAGTTGTGGACGGTTCACGAGTGAGAATGCAGGCATGAGTAGCGATTCACACGTGAGAAACGTGTGCGCCGATTGACTAAGGGTTCCTGGGTCAAGCTGATCTGCCCAGGGTAAGTCGGGACCTAAGGCGAGGCCGACAGGCGTAGTCGATGGATAACCGGTTGATATTCCGGTACCCGCTGTGACGCGAAAGACATCGAATCCAGTGATGCTAAGGCCGTGAAACCGCCGTCCTCGTCTTTGACGTGGTTCGGAGTGGTGGAGCCGCCGGCCCAAGCTGGTAGTAGGTGAGCGATGGGGTGACGCAGGAAGGTAGTCCAGCCCGGGCGGTGGTTGTCCCGGGGTAAGGGTGTAGGGCGCTGTCTAGGTAAATCCGGACAGCTTGTGCCTGAGACCTGATGCCGAGCCGATTGTGGTGAAGTGGATGATCCTATGCTGTCGAGAAAAGCCTCTAGCGAGTTTCATGGCGGCCCGTACCCTAAACCGACTCAGGTGGTCAGGTAGAGAATACCGAGGCGTTCGGGTGAACTATGGTTAAGGAACTCGGCAAAATGCCCCCGTAACTTCGGGAGAAGGGGGGCCACGTCTGGTGATGAGTCTTGCACTCTGAGCTGGGGGTGGCCGCAGAGACCAGCGAGAAGCGACTGTTTACTAAAAACACAGGTCCGTGCGAAGCCGTAAGGCGATGTATACGGACTGACGCCTGCCCGGTGCTGGAACGTTAAGGGGACCGGTTAGTCACATTTCGGTGTGGCGAAGCTGAGAACTTAAGCGCCAGTAAACGGCGGTGGTAACTATAACCATCCTAAGGTAGCGAAATTCCTTGTCGGGTAAGTTCCGACCTGCACGAATGGCGTAACGACTTCTCGACTGTCTCAACCATAGGCCCGGTGAAATTGCACTACGAGTAAAGATGCTCGTTTCGCGCAGAAGGACGGAAAGACCCCGGGACCTTTACTACAGTTTGATATTGGTGTTCGGTTCGGCTTGTGTAGGATAGGTGGGAGACTGTGAAGCGGCCACGCCAGTGGTTGTGGAGTCGTCGTTGAAATACCACTCTGGTCGTGCTGGATGTCTAACCTGGGTCCGTGATCCGGATCAGGGACAGTGTCTGATGGGTAGTTTAACTGGGGCGGTTGCCTCCCAAAGGGTAACGGAGGCGCCCAAAGGTTCCCTCAGCCTGGTTGGTAATCAGGTGTTGAGTGTAAGTGCACAAGGGAGCTTGACTGTGAGACCGACGGGTCGAGCAGGGACGAAAGTCGGGACTAGTGATCCGGCGGTGGCTTGTGGAAGCGCCGTCGCTCAACGGATAAAAGGTACCCCGGGGATAACAGGCTGATCTTCCCCAAGAGTCCATATCGACGGGATGGTTTGGCACCTCGATGTCGGCTCGTCGCATCCTGGGGCTGGAGTCGGTCCCAAGGGTTGGGCTGTTCGCCCATTAAAGCGGTACGCGAGCTGGGTTTAGAACGTCGTGAGACAGTTCGGTCCCTATCCTCTGTGCGCGCAGGAATATTGAGAAGGGCTGTCCCTAGTACGAGAGGACCGGGACGGACGAACCTCTGGTGTGCCAGTTGTTCTGCCAAGGGCATGGCTGGTTGGCTACGTTCGGGAGGGATAACCGCTGAAAGCATCTAAGCGGGAAGCCTGCTTCGAGATGAGTATTCCCACCCACTTGATGGGGTAAGGCTCCCAGTAGACGACTGGGTTGATAGGCCAGATCTGGAAGCCCGGTAACGGGTGGAGGTGACTGGTACTAATAGGCCGAGGGCTTGTCCTCAGTTGCTCGCGTCCACTGTGTTGGTTCTGAAACCACGAACAACCGTCGTAGTCATGGGCCACGACTCCGGTTGTCAGTTTCATAGTGTTTCGGTGGTCATAGCGTGAGGGAAACGCCCGGTTACATTCCGAACCCGGAAGCTAAGCCTCACAGCGCCGATGGTACTGCAGGGGGGACCCTGTGGGAGAGTAGGACGCCGCCGAACTATTTTTAGATGGGAAAGCCCGGACCGGGATACGGTCCGGGCTTTTCTGCGTTGTGGCGGTACACCGCCCCCCTCGCTCTCGCCGGCTGACACGGAGGGTAAAGTCAGGGGGCATCGTTGGTTCGTTCCCCACAGGAGGCCCCCGGGTGGAGGTCCAGGAGACCCGTGTTCAGACGGACAGGGTCCTCACCATCCCGAACATCCTCAGCATGGCGCGTCTCGTCGGCGTGCCCCTCTTCCTGTGGCTCATCCTGCGCCCTGAGTTCGGGGGCCCCAAGAGTGACGGCTGGGCGCTGCTCGTGCTCGCTCTGAGCGGCGTCAGCGACTATCTCGACGGCAAGCTCGCGCGGCGCTGGAATCAGATCAGCAGCCTCGGTCGACTTCTCGATCCGGCTGCTGACCGGCTCTATATTTTGTCCACCTTGGTCGGTTTGACCTGGCGCGACATCCTGCCCATCTGGTTGACCGCCGTACTTTTGGCGCGCGAACTGGTTCTTCTGGTGATGGTGGGGATCCTCAGGCGACACGGCTATCCGCCGCCGCAGGTGAACTTCCTCGGGAAGGCTGCCACCTTCAACCTGATGTACGCGTTCCCCTTGCTGCTGCTCAGCGACGGAACGGGGTGGATCCACGAACTCGCTGCTATTTTCGGATGGGCGTTCGCTGGATGGGGTACGACTCTGTATTGGTGGGCAGGGATCCTGTACGTGGTTCAGGTCCGCCGCCTTGTCAAGGCGGACTCCATGGCCGATTGAGCTCGCCAATACGTCTTGGCAGAGGCCGGGCGGCCCGCCGTGACAACAGCGGGCCATTCCGGACGGGCGAAGTCGGCTAGACCGTCGTCTCTTCAAGGAGGACGCTTCCGACATGAAGGCCGTCGTGATGGCCGGAGGCGAAGGCACACGCCTTCGCCCCATGACCTCAAGTATGCCCAAGCCGCTCCTGCCGGTGGCCAACCGGCCGATCATGGAGCATGTGCTCAGGCTGCTCAAGCGGCATGGGCTCAGCGAGACCGTAGTCACCGTGCAGTTCTTGGCGTCACTCGTCAAGAACTACTTCGGGGACGGCGAAGAGTTGGGCATGGAACTCACCTATGCCAATGAGGAGAAGCCACTCGGCACTGCCGGCAGCGTGAAGAACGCTGAGGAAGCGCTGAAGGACGATTCTTTCCTCGTGATCTCCGGTGACGCCCTCACCGATTTCGACCTCACCGAGCTCATCGAATTCCACAAGGAAAAAGGCGCGCTCGTCACCGTCTGTCTGACGCGCGTGCCCAATCCGCTGGAATTCGGTATCACCATCGTCGACGAGGAAGGAAAGGTCGAGCGCTTCCTGGAGAAGCCGACCTGGGGGCAGGTCTTCTCGGACACGGTGAACACGGGCATCTATGTGATGGAGCCCGAAGTCTTCGACTACGTCGAGGCCGATGTACCGGTCGACTGGTCCGGTGATGTCTTCCCGCAGCTGATGAAGGAAGGCAAGCCCATCTACGGCTATGTCGCCGAGGGCTACTGGGAGGACGTCGGCACGCACGAGAGCTATGTGAAGGCCCAGGCCGACGTGCTCGAAGGCAAGGTCGACGTCGAGCTCGACGGATTCGAGATCTCGCCCGGCGTATGGGTGGCCGAGGGCGCCGAGGTGCACCCGGACGCCGTGCTCCGCGGGCCGCTCTACATCGGTGACTACGCCAAGGTCGAAGCGGACGTCGAGATCCGCGAGCACACGGTCGTCGGTTCGAACGTCGTCGTGAAGAGCGGGGCGTTCCTGCACAAGTCCGTGGTGCACGACAACGTCTACATCGGCCAGCACTGCAATCTGCGGGGCTGTGTCGTAGGCAAGAACACCGACATCATGCGGGCCGCGCGGATCGAGGACGGCGCCGTCATCGGCGACGAGTGCCTGGTCGGTGAGGAATCGATTGTCCAGGGCAACGTACGGGTCTATCCGTTCAAGACCGTCGAGGCCGGTGCCTTCGTCAATACGTCGGTGATCTGGGAGTCCCGTGGGCAGGCGCATCTGTTCGGGGCCAGGGGTGTCTCCGGGATCCTGAACGTCGAGATCACGCCGGAGCTGGCGGTGCGGCTCGCGGGAGCGTACGCGACGACGCTGAAGAAGGGGTCGACCGTCACGACCGCGCGTGACCACTCCCGTGGTGCGCGCGCGCTCAAGCGGGCCGTGATCTCCGCCTTGCAGGCCAGCGCCATCGACGTACGGGACCTGGAGAACGTGCCGCTGCCCGTGGCGCGGCAGCAGACGGCGCGCGGCAGTGCCGGTGGAATCATGATCCGTACGACGCCCGGGGTTCCGGACTCCGTCGACATCATGTTCTTCGACGAGCGCGGAGCCGACCTTTCGCAGGGCAGTCAGCGGAAGCTGGACCGGGTGTACGCGCGGCAGGAGTACCGCAGGGCGTTCCCCGGGGAGATCGGTGACCTGCACTTCCCGTCGAGTGTCTTCGACTCGTACACGGGGTCCCTGCTGCGGAACGTCGATACGACGGGGATCGCCGAGGCAGGGCTGAAGGTGGTCGTCGACGCGTCGAACGGCAGTGCCGGCCTTGTGCTGCCCAGTCTTCTCGGGCGGCTCGGTGTCGACTCGCTGACCATCAACCCCGGACTCGACGAGTCGCGGCCCACGGAGACCGCGGACACCCGCAGGTCCGGGCTCGTACGGCTCGGGGAGATCGTCGCCTCGGCGCGGGCCGCGTTCGGGGTGCGGTTCGACCCGGTCGGGGAGCGGCTGTCGCTCGTCGACGAGAAGGGACGGATCGTCGAGGACGACCGGGCACTGCTCGTCATGCTCGACCTGGTGGCCGCGGAGCGGCGGAGCGGGCGGGTCGCGCTGCCCGTGACGACGACGCGTATCGCCGAGCAGGTCGCCGCGTACCACGGGACGCAGGTCGAGTGGACGACGACGTCGCCCGACGATCTGACGCGGGTCGGGCGCGAGGACGGGACCATCTTCGGCGGCGACGGGCGGGCCGGGTTCATCATTCCCGAGTTCAGCAGCGTGTTCGACGGCGCCGCGGCCTTCGTGCGGCTCATCGGGCTCGTCGCCCGTACGCAGTTGACCCTCAGCCAGATCGACGCGCGGATCCCGCGGGCGCACGTCCTCAAGCGCGATCTGGCGACGCCGTGGGCCGTCAAGGGCCTCGTCATGCGCCGCGTCGTGGAGGCGGCCGGCGAGCGGTCCGTGGACACCACCGACGGTGTGCGGGTCGTGGAGGCCGACGGGCGGTGGGTGATGGTGCTGCCCGACCCGGCCGAGGCGGTCACCCATCTGTGGGCCGAGGGCCCGGACGACGCGTCCGCCCAGCAGCTGCTCGACGAGTGGTCGGCCGTCGTGGACAGCGCCGGTCGCTGACCCGGATCCCCGCCGCTCGACGTCCATTTCGGGCGTCGGGCGGCGAGGCCGTGGGGTCATTGGGAGGTAGCGGCCGCGACGTGCGACGATGTGCGGCATGCCGCAGCAGCCCCCCAAACGGAGCACCCCAGAGCGCCCCCCGCGCCCCGACGCCTCCATGTCGCTGCTGAACAACGTCATGGACCACAGCCTGGACGACGGGTATGCGGAAGCGGCGGCGCGCAAAGAGGCGTTGGGGCAGAGCGGTCTGCCGAAGACGCTGCGCGCGAAGCTGGGGCTCGCGGCCGGCCTGGTGCTGGCCGCGCTGGTCGTGACGGTCGGCGCGGCGCAGGCGCGGATCGCGGCGCCCGTCGTGGCCAAGGAGCGCGAGGAGCTCATCGACCGCATCGACCAGGAGACCGAGTCCGCCGACACGCTGGAGGGGCAGGTCGACTCGCTGCGGGGCCACGTGGGGGAGATGCAGCGGGAGGCGCTGAAGAAGCACGGGGGCGAGCAGGGGGAGTTGGCGGGCGTGCTGTCCGGCGCCGTCGCCGTGCACGGCCCCGGCGTGAAGCTCGTCGTCGACGACGCCAAGTCCGCCACCACGGGCGACGGCAGCGGTCCGCGCGAGAGCAACGGATTCTCCGACACCGGTCGCGTCCGCGACCGGGACATGCAGCGGGTCATGAACGGCCTGTGGCAGTCCGGCGCCGAGGCCATCAGCATCAACGGGCAGCGCCTCACGTCGCTGTCCGCGATCAGGGCCGCGGGTGACGCGATACTGGTCGACAACAAGCCGCTGGTGCCGCCGTACACGGTGCTCGCGGTGGGGGACGGGCAACGGCTGAGCACACGGTTCCAGAACAGCCCCGACGGTCTGTATCTGCACGCGCTGCAGGAGAACTTCGGGATCAGGACCAGCATTTCGGCCCAGGACGACATCAAGCTTCCTGCCGCGCCCAGCGTGATCGTACGTACAGCACAGCCGAGAGAAGAGCAGAAGGGCACATCGTGATCGCCGTACTGGGACTCGTCGTGGGAGTCGTGGTCGGGCTTTTCGTCCGGCCCGAGGTTCCGGCGGTGGTCGAGCCTTACCTTCCGATCGCCGTCGTCGCGGCGCTCGACGCGGTGTTCGGCGGGCTGCGCGCCATGCTGGACGGGATCTTCGACGACAAGGTGTTCGTCGTGTCGTTCCTGTCGAACGTGGTCGTGGCCGCGCTCATCGTCTTCCTCGGTGACAAGCTGGGCGTCGGCGCTCAGCTGTCGACCGGTGTCGTCGTGGTGCTCGGCATCCGTATCTTCTCCAACGCGGCCGCGATCCGGCGGCACGTCTTCCGGGCGTGAGGCCGATGAACCGCGACGAGAACGCAGAGAACGCAGAGCACGCCGCGAGCTCGGAGAGCCGCAGGAACGTGCAACCGGACGACAGGGCCGAGCAGTTGCGCAAGGAACTGCCCGCCGAGGTGCCGCCCGGCCCCGGTGCCGCGGAGCCGGAGGCGGTGGAACCGGTGCGGGAGGCCGAGCCCGGGGCCGCCGGGCCGGCGCGGGACGAACCGGAAGCAGGGGAGCCCGAGCTGACCGGACGTCAGCGGCTCGTGAAGGGTCTGTGGCCGCCGCGCGCGTCGCGCGCCCAGCTGATCATGGCTGTGCTGCTGTTCGTCCTGGGGCTCGGTCTGGCCATCCAGGTGCGGTCCACCAGTGACAACAGCGCCCTGCGCGGTGCGCGTCAGGAAGATCTCGTTCGCATTCTCGATGAACTGGACGATCGAACTCAGCGTCTTGAGGATGAGAAGCAAGGTCTCGAGGATCAGCGCACCGAGCTGGAGAACAGTTCGGACCAGGCGAACGAGGCCCGCAAGCAGACGGCCGAGAAGCAGCGGCAACTCGGCATTCTGGCGGGCACCGTCGCCGCGCAGGGCCCCGGGATCACGATGACCGTCACCGACACGAAGGGGGCCGTGGAGGCGGACATGCTGCTCGACGCGGTCCAGGAACTCCGTGCCGCCGGCGCGGAGGCGATCCAGGTGAATGATGTCCGCATCGTGGCCAACACGTACCTGACGGATGGAGAAGGCGGGAAGGGGGTCAGTGTGGACGGGCGCGAGATCAGCCAGCCGTACCGCTTCAAGGTCATCGGCAAGCCGCAGGACCTCGAGCCGGCCCTGAACATTCCCGGAGGTGTGGTGCAGACGCTGGAGAAGGAGCAGGCCACGACGACCGTGAGCCGCTCGAACAAGATCGTCGTAGATGCCTTGCGATCGGCGCAACGGCCTGATTACGCTCGGTCGTCCTCGGAGTGAGGCGGGGGTGCATGGTGGATACCGTGCGAGGGCATGAGGTTGCGGGGGGTCGCCGCAGCAAGGGTGGGGTGCGTGGTGGAAACTGTTTGGCGGATACGGACGTTGTGAGGGTGTCCGTGTCAATGATGTACGCGATGTACGCCGATGTGTGCAGTCAGGGTTCGTCCTGCCCCACGGGCGGGTCTGTTTCGGTCAAGGGGAATCGCCCGTGAAGTTGTTTGCGAAGTTGTTCGGCAAGAGCGCACGTGAGGACAACCGTCATCGTGCGCCGCGCCAAGGAGACATGCCGGAGACGCAGGTGGGCGAGCGCCCGCTGTTCCGCGACCAGGTCGGTGGAGACAATTCGGGCGGACAGGGCGCGTCGTCTGTTGACCCTGCCGGTTCCGGCCGCATAGGTTTCGGAGAACCGTCAACCTCAAGTACGGGTGGAGGGTTTGCCCCCGACCCGTACGCGTCCCACGCCCCCGCGGGGCAGCCGCGGCAGGAGGATCCGTCCATGTCGGCCCTGGTGTGTACGAGGTGCGGAAACCGGAACGGGGAGAACAGCCGGTTCTGCTCCAACTGCGGTGCGCCGCTGCGCGGCGGCGCGGCGCCGGAGGGGCCGTCGGAGACGACGTCCACGATCTCGATCTCGGGTCTGGAGTCCTACGACCCGGAGGCGACCGGCCAGACGCAGCTCCCTGCCCTGTCCCCGGAGGCCCAGGCCGCCGTGGACGCGTTGCCGCTCGGCTCGGCGCTCCTGGTGGTGCGGCGCGGCCCGAACTCGGGCAGCCGTTTCCTCCTGGACGGCGAGCTGACCACCGCGGGGCGCCACCCGCAGAGCGACATCTTCCTGGACGACGTGACCGTGTCGCGCCGCCACGTGGAGTTCCGTCGCCTTCAGGACGGCTCGTTCACCGTCGCCGACGTCGGCAGCCTCAACGGCACGTATGTGAACCGTGAGCGCATCGACTCGGTGACGCTGAACAACGGGGACGAGGTGCAGATCGGCAAGTACCGGCTGGTGTTCTACGCGAGCCAGCGCGGTATCTGACCCGTCCGCGATCCTTCAGGAAGGTCCATGCTGCACACGACGAGGGGCGGTGCCTCAGGAGGCACCGCCACCACGGACAGTCGGCTGATGAGCATCGGCACCGTACTGAACGTGCTCCGAGAAGAATTTCCCGAAGTCACCATTTCGAAGATCCGGTTCCTGGAGTCCGAGGGCCTCGTCGAGCCGCGGCGTACGCCCTCGGGCTACCGGAAGTTCAGCCCGGACGACATGGAGCGGCTCGCCCATGTGCTGCGCATGCAGCGGGATCACTACCTGCCGCTGAAGGTGATCAAGGAGCAGCTCGACGCCCTGGAGCCGGGCGAGACGCTGCCCGTGCCCGCGCCGGGACGCCCCGGGGACGCGGAGGACGGCATCGAGGTGCCGACGGCCGCCCGGGTCGGCCGGGACGAATTGCTGGCAGCCGTCGGCGTCGAGGAGCACGAGCTCGACGAATGGGAGTCGTACGGGCTTCTCACGCCGCTGCCCGACGGCGGCTACGACGCCTCGGCCGTGCTGGTCGCCGAGCTCGTCGGCGAACTGGGCCGGTTCGGCATCGGCCCGCGCCACCTGCGGGTCATGCGGGCGGCCGCCGACCGCGAGGCGGGCCTGGTGGACCAGGTGGTCGCGCCGCTGAAGGTGCACCGCAATCCGCAGACGCGGGCGCACGCCGAAGCGCGTGCCAAGGAGCTGGCAGGCCTTACCGTGAAGCTGCACTCGGCACTTGTGCAGTCCGCGCTCGGGGTCCGTCTGCCCTGATCGCAGCCGCGGGTGAGCGCCGCAGGCCCGGCCCTCGGCGCATGCCCGACTACCCAAACCGGCCGGGCACGTCCTAGGGTTGCTGTGTGAACGAGCTCGACGTCGTAGGTGTCCGGGTCGAAATGCCCTCCAACCAGCCGATCGTGCTCCTGCGTGAAGTGGGAGGCGACCGGTACCTCCCCATCTGGATCGGACCGGGGGAGGCGACCGCGATCGCCTTTGCCCAGCAGGGCATGGCGCCCGCGCGTCCGCTGACGCACGACCTTTTCAAGGACGTCCTTGAAGCGGTCGGCCAGGAGCTCACGGAAGTGCGCATCACGGACCTCCGCGAAGGCGTCTTCTACGCGGAACTGGTGTTCGCGAGCGGGGTCGAGGTCAGTGCCCGCCCGTCGGACGCCATAGCCCTGGCCCTGCGCACCGGAACGCCGATCTACGGCAGTGACGGGGTCCTCGATGATGCGGGGATCGCGATCCCCGACGAGCAGGAGGACGAGGTGGAGAAGTTCCGCGAGTTCCTCGACCAGATCTCTCCCGAGGACTTCGGCACCAACAGCCAGTGACCGGTCGGCCGGTGGCCTCGGGACATTCGGCTAGCCTTTCCCCGCGGTGGGACACGGGAAACCACTCTTAGGGTGATTATCACTCGGCGTGCCTAGTGTGGCGTTCGTTGACGCACCCCCTGTGACTGCCTACCGTCGATGAGGCAGGTCAAAGAGGAGGTCGGCGTGAGAAGCAGCGGCGACGGTACGGCGACGGGCGGTCCGTACTTGTTTCACGGCAGCGCGGCCGATCACACTCCGCAGCGCCCGCAGGCCGTGCCTGTGGTGGCGGGGGAGAGCGGTGCGGCGGCGACCGAGCAGGTGGGTTACCGGGGTCCGACCGCGTGCGCGGCGGCCGGTATCACCTACCGACAGCTCGACTACTGGGCCAGGACCGGCCTGGTCGAACCCAGCGTGCGATCGGCCTACGGGTCGGGGACGCAGCGGCTCTACAGCTTCGGGGACGTCGTCGTCCTCAAGGTCGTCAAGCGTTTCCTGGACACGGGCGTCTCACTGCAGAACATCCGGACCGCCGTGCAGCACCTGCGCGAGAGCGGCTTCCGGGACCTGGAGCGCATGACGCTCATGAGCGACGGCGCGACCGTGTACGAGTGCACGTCGCCGGACGAGGTGCACGACCTGCTCCAGGGCGGCCAGGGCGTCTTCGGGATCGCCGTGGGCGTGGTCTGGCGGGACGTCGAGGCCGCGCTCTCGCAGCTGCACGGCGAGCGGGTGGACACCGGCGAGACGATCACGCCGCCGAACCCCACGGACGAGCTCGCCAGGCGGCGCAACCGCGCCGTGTGAGGGCCGTGGGGCAGCATTGTCAGTGGCGTAGGGCAGCATCGGACGTGTGAGAACCGCGCCCACGATCCTGCATCTCGACATGGATGCCTTCTACGCCTCGGCGGAGCAGGCGGCCAAGCCGAGCCTGCGCGGGAAAGCGGTCGTCGTGGGCGGGCTCGGCCCGCGCGGCGTGGTGGCCACGGCGTCGTACGAGGCGCGGAAGTTCGGGGTGCACTCGGCGATGCCGATGGGGCAGGCGCGCAGGCTCGCCCCGCATGCCGCGTACCTGGTGCCGCGCTTCCGGCTGTACCGGGCGATCAGCGAGCAGGTGATGGCGCTCCTGGGCGCGCTCTCGCCGCTGGTGGAGCCGCTGAGCCTGGACGAGGCGTTCGTGGATCTGGAGGCCGGTGAGGCGGCCTGGGACGCCGAGTCCGCCGAGGCCGTGGGGCGGCGGCTGCGGGCCGACATCCGGCGCGTGACCGGGCTGACCGGGTCCGTGGGGCTCGCCGCGTCCAAGATGCTCGCGAAGATCGCCTCGGAGGAGGCCAAGCCCGACGGGCTGGTGCTCATACGTCCCGGCACCGAGCGCGCGCTGCTCGGCCCGCGGTCCGTGCGGATCCTGCCGGGCGTGGGGCCGGCGACCGGGGACCATCTGCGGCGGGCCGGGATCCTCACGGTGGAGGAGATCGCAGAGGCCGGCGCGGACGAGCTGGTGCGGCTGCTGGGGAAGGCGCAGGGGAGTCACCTGTACGAGATGGCGCTGGCGCGCGACGAGCGGCCGGTGGTCGCCGAGCGGGATTCCAAGTCGGTGTCGGTGGAGGACACCTACGACGTGGACATCCACGACCGGGTGCGGGTCCGGATGGAGGTGCGCAGACTCGCCGACCGGTGCGTGGAGCGGTTGCGGGCCGCCGAGCGGTCGGGGCGGACCGTGGTGCTCAAGGTGCGCCGCTACGACTTCTCGACGCTGACGCGGTCCGAGACGCTGCGCGGGCCGACGGACGACCCCGGGGTGGTGCGGGAGGCCGCCGCGCGGTTGCTGGAGTCCGTGGACACGACGGGCGGCGTGCGGTTGCTTGGCGTCGGCGTCAGTGGGCTCGCCGACTTCACGCAGGAGGACCTGTTCGCGCAGTTCGCCGCCGCGGAGGAGGCCGCGGCCGGCGGCGGGCCGGAGGGGGACGGGGCGCCGGCGCAGGCCGTGGAGGCGGCCGAGGCGCCTGCCGTGCCCGAGCCGGAGCCCGAGGAGCGGAAGTGGCTCGCCGGGCACGATGTGCGGCACGCCGAGTTCGGTCCCGGGTGGGTGCAGGGGAGCGGGCTCGGGCGCGTGACCGTGCGGTTCGAGACGCCCTACGCGGAGGTGCCGGGGCGCGTGCGGACGTTTCGTGTCGACGATCCGGAGCTGGAGGCGGCCGAGCCGTTGCCGCTCGTGGAGGAGACCACGGAGGCGGCCGGTGATCAGGTCGGCTCGTCCTCCGCGCCCGCCACGTGACCGAAGGAGAGATCGGGGGACTGCGGGGCCGTGATGTCCAGGCCGTAGTGGTGGTAGAGCTGGAGTTCCTGCTCGGGGGAGAGGTGGCGGCCGACGCCGAAGTCGGGGGCGTCCTTGATCAGGGCGCGCTCGAAGGGGACGCGCAGCGTGCCGTCCACGAATTCGCTGGGCTCGAGCGGCACGAAGGCGTCGCGGCTGAACAGCCCGGTGCGTATCGCCGCCCACTCGGGGACGCCGGTGGCGTCGTCGAGGTAGACCTCGTCGATGGTGCCGACCTTTGCTCCGTTGCGGTCGAACGCCTTGCGGCCGATCAGATTGCGCGGATCGACATCGGTCTGCACGGGCCCTCCAACTGATCGCGATGATCGCAACTGCTGTGTAAGCACTACGAAAGAGCACATTGCGGAAGGCGGCCACTCGAGGGCTCGGGGCGCGTAGCCGCTGGTAGGCTGGCGAATGGCTGTTGAACCCGTGCGGGAGAGTCTTCCGACGACAGTCGGGGGCGCCGAAGGAGCAAATCCTCCCCGGAATCTCTCAGGCCCCTGTACCGCACGGACGAGGTCACTCTGGAAAGCAGGGCGGGGTGCACGGTTTCCGCTCTCACCGACGGTGCAAGCCGGTGTGTTCCGTGTTCTCGCGGGGTGGGCCGGTGAAGCTCTCAGGTTGAGATGACAGAGGGGGAGGCCGTCCGGGTACCCGCGCCGTGGTGCCCCTCGCAGGTCGCAATGACCAGGAGGCCTCCGCAATGACCGCCAACCGTATTCCGCTCTCCCAACTGGAGCGGGGAATCCCCTTCGAGCAGCGGCACATCGGTCCCGACGACGCCGCTCAGGCCAAGATGCTCGCGCAGGTCGGCTACGGCTCGCTGGACGAGCTGACCGCGGCCGCGGTGCCCGATGTGATCAAGAGCGCCGAGGCGCTCGACCTTCCGGCCGCCCGCAGCGAGGCCGAGGTGCTCGCCGAGCTGAAGTCGCTCGCCGAGCGCAACCAGGTGCTCGGCTCGATGATCGGCCTCGGCTACTACGGGACGTTCACGCCGCCCGTCATCCTGCGCAACGTCATGGAGAACCCGTCCTGGTACACGGCGTACACGCCGTACCAGCCGGAGATCTCGCAGGGCCGCCTTGAGGCGCTGCTCAACTTCCAGACGATGGTCGCCGAGCTGACCGGCCTGCCCACCTCGGGCTCGTCGCTGCTCGACGAGGGCACCGCCGCCGCCGAGGCGATGGCCCTCTCGCGCCGCGTCGGCAAGGTCAAGAACGGTGTGTACGTCGTCGACGCCGACGCCCTGCCGCAGACCATCGCCGTGATCCAGACGCGGGCCGAGCCGACCGGCGTCGAGATCGTCGTCGCCGATCTGAGCGAGGGCATCCCCGCCGAGGTCGCCGAGCGCGGTGTCGTCGGCGTGCTCGTGCAGTACCCCGGCGCCTCGGGTGCCGTGCGGGACATCAAGCCCGTGATCGACCAGGCGCACGAGCTGGGCGCCATTGTCACCGTTGCCGCTGATCTTCTTGCTCTGACGCTGCTGACCTCGCCCGGAGAGCTGGGCGCCGACATCGCCGTCGGTACGACGCAGCGCTTCGGCGTCCCGATGGGCTTCGGTGGGCCGCACGCCGGTTACATGGCGGTGCGCGAGAAGTTCGCGCGTTCGCTGCCGGGCCGCCTCGTCGGCGTCTCCGTCGACGCCGACGGCAACAAGGCGTACCGCCTCGCCCTTCAGACCCGTGAGCAGCACATCCGCCGCGAGAAGGCGACCAGCAACATCTGTACTGCGCAGGTGCTGCTCGCCGTGATGGCCGGCATGTACGCCGTGTACCACGGGCCCGAGGGCCTCAAGTCCATCGCGCGGCGCACCCACCGCTACGCCACCGTGCTCGCGGCCGGTCTGACGGCGGGCGGCGTCGAGGTCGTGCACGGCGCCTACTTCGACACCCTCACCGTGCGGGTGCCGGGCAAGGCCGCCGGGATCGTCTCCGCCGCGCGCGAGGCCGGGGTCAACCTGCACCTCGTGGACGCCGACCACGTCTCCCTCGCCTGCGACGAGACCACCACGCGGGCCCAACTCGGCTCCGTGTGGAGCGCGTTCGGCGTCGACGCGGACATCGAGGCGCTGGACGCCGAGGTCGCGGACACGCTGCCGGACGCGCTGCTGCGCGACGACGAGTACCTGACGCACCCCGTCTTCCACCAGTACCGCTCCGAGACCGCGATGCTGCGCTACCTGCGCAAGCTCGCCGACCGGGACTACGCGCTGGACCGCGGCATGATCCCGCTGGGCTCCTGCACGATGAAGCTCAACGCGACGACGGAGATGGAGCCGGTCACCTGGCCCGAGTTCGGCCAGCTGCACCCCTTCGTCCCGGGCGAGCAGGCGCAGGGCTATCTGACGCTCATCCGCGAGCTGGAGGAGCGGCTCGCCGAGGTCACCGGCTACGACAAGGTCTCGTTGCAGCCCAACGCCGGTTCGCAGGGCGAGCTCGCCGGTCTGCTCGCGGTCCGCGGCTACCACCGGGCCAACGGCGACGAGCAGCGCACCATCTGCCTCATCCCGTCCTCCGCGCACGGCACCAACGCCGCGAGCGCCGTGATGGCCGGC
Organism: Streptomyces sp. BYX5S; assembly: GCF_054724165.1. NCBI lineage: Bacteria > Bacillati > Actinomycetota > Actinomycetes > Kitasatosporales > Streptomycetaceae > Streptomyces > Streptomyces sp. BYX5S. Next base: position 2,652,885 of record NZ_CM138829.1, read on the forward strand.
ATGAAGGTCGTCGTCGTGAAGACCGCCGACGACGGCGAGGTCGACATCGAGGACCTCCGCGCCAAGATCGAGCAGTACGCCGAGCAGCTCGCCGTGCTGATGATCACGTACCCGTCGACGCACGGTGTCTTCGAGGAGCACGTCGCCGACATCTGCGCCGCCGTGCACGACGCGGGCGGCCAGGTCTACGTCGACGGCGCCAACCTCAACGCGCTGGTGGGCCTCGCCAAGCCGGGCCGCTTCGGCGGCGACGTCTCGCACCTGAACCTGCACAAGACGTTCTGCATCCCGCACGGCGGCGGCGGTCCGGGCGTCGGTCCGGTCGGCGTCCGCGAGCACCTCGCGCCGTACCTGCCCAACCACCCGTTGCAGCCGGCCGCCGGTCCGGAGACGGGCGTCGGCCCGATCTCCGCCGCGCCGTGGGGTTCCGCCGGGATCCTGCCGATCTCGTGGGCGTACGTGCGTCTCATGGGCGGCGAGGGGCTGAAGCGGGCCACGCAGGTGGCGGTGCTGTCGGCGAACTACATCGCCAAGCGCCTGGAGCCGCACTTCCCGGTGCTCTACACCGGACCCGGCGGGCTCGTCGCGCACGAGTGCATCGTGGACCTGCGCCCGATCAGCAAGGCGACGGGTGTGAGCATCGACGACGTCGCCAAGCGGCTCATCGACTACGGCTTCCACGCGCCGACCATGTCGTTCCCGGTCGCCGGGACGCTGATGATCGAGCCGACCGAGAGCGAGGACATCGACGAGCTCGACCGGTTCTGCGACGCGATGATCGCGATTCGCGGCGAGATCGAGCGGGTCGCCTCCGGCGAGTGGCCGGCGGACGACAACCCGCTGCGGAACGCTCCGCACACGGCCGGAATGCTCGGCGGTGAGTGGGAGCACGCGTACAGCCGGGAGGAAGGCGTCTTCCCGGCCGGTGTGGTGGCGGCGGACAAGTACTGGCCGCCGGTGCGCCGTATCGACCAGGCGTTCGGCGACCGGAACCTGGTGTGTTCCTGCCCGCCCCTCGACGCCTACGAGGGCTGATCGCTTCGGGGCCGCGCGACCGACGGTCGCGCGGCCCCGCTCAGCGGATCCCTACGCCGCCGTCACCACACGGCCCAGTGGCCGGTGCGGGGCGATGATCGTGCCGTTGGGCAGCAGCTCGCCGGTGTCCTCGAAGAGCAGGACGCCGTTGCAGAGGAGGCTCCATCCCTGCTCGGGGTGGTGAGCGACGGGAAGCGCGGCTTCCCGGTCCTCGGATTCCGCTGTCGGGCAGAGTGGCTGGTGCTGGCACATGGATGGGATCTTTCGCTGCGAAGTTATCTCGATGACTTGGGCGGTGCTGGTCCTGCTCGTCGTGCCGCGGCTTGAAGACTTGTTCATGGCCGCCCCCCGTTGTCGTGAGTTCTGGAACCCAGTGTTGCCCTGTGGACGTCGTTCCGCAGGGATTTCGTAGCAGCGGTCCTTATGGATTGGAGACGCATCACCCATGCGGACGGTTCAGTCCAACTGGACTCTCCCTTCGGGTGGTTCGGAGTGGTCGGTACGGGCTAGTCCACTCGGACAGGGCTGTGCCCCGCGACCGGACGGCGGACGGTGCGGGGCACAGGTGTGAGCGACCGGAGCCGTCGGCGGCCCCCGGTCGGGTTCAGGCGAGCAGGGCGGCGGGGGCCGGGGTCAGGCGGTGGGTGAGGACCGGGAGGAGCTCGGCCACCGAGTGCGGGCGGTGCGGGGCGATGCCCGGCGGGGCGGGTGCCAGCGGGACGAGGATGTCGTCGGCCGCCGGATGGCCGCTCGTCGGGTCGGCGGTACGGTCGCCGTGCAGCCACAGCGTCAGCATGTAGAGCTCGGGCACCGAGAGCAGCCGCGGCTGGTAGGCCTTGGGCAGTGACTCGGCGTGGCGCAGGGCCCGCTCGGTGGAACGGATGTAGGGGCCCTCGAAGAAGTGCGAGAAGGCCCAGCCGTCCGGCGTGAGCATGGTGTCGGCCGCGGCCACCGCGCGGTCCCCGCAGCGGATCAGGAAGCGCCAGCCGGTGAGGCGGGCCCTGGACGGTCCGGTGGTCTCGGTGATGTGGTCCAACACATGGAGTGGCAAAGGGAGTTCGGGGGTGGCGGGTCCCTGTGCGGCGCGCAGGGAAGGGGTGCGTGCCTCGCGGACGGCGGTGGGGGAACCGAGGGCCGTGAGGACGCTGCGCAGGGCAGGCGCGGGAGCCGGTGGGACGTGCAGCGGCATGGTGGGTCGCCTCTCATTCGACAGGCACGTGACACGTGATGCGAGGGCGGTGCGGGACGAGCGGACGGCGCTGTCTGCTGCGGGTGTACACGGGTACACGGACGGGGCAGAGGCGGCGGGGGTCCGGTCCTGGCCCGGCCCGCGGGCGCCACATCTCTGTCTCGCCAGCGGAGTTTATACGACGTATGTTCGCGGCTTGTTTCCACTAGCAGGTCCGCCGGATTACGCAAGGTGCTATTCGGGCGGGGTTGCCCAAGGGGTTTGCGGGTATTCTTCCCATTTCCGAAGGGGTGGCCGCGCGTGACCTCGGTATCTTGCCGTCGAGCGGTCGGCCTGTTCTTGTCGGCGTTTTTCACCAGGGCCGTCCGCGAACGAATCTGCGGGAGGCCGCATGCCTAAGGAATGTGCCCCGGGGTAACTGACTTGAGCGTACTGCTCCGTGGCACCCCACGGGGCGTTATCGATCACATTGCCTGGGCATCATCCACCGTGACACGCGGCCGGGACGGGTTCCTGCCGGGCCGCCCGTGCGAGAAGGGACGCTTCCATGGGGGAGAAGGTCGTTGCGGAGGCGGTCGACCTGGCCGCTCCGCGGCGCTATCGGGAGAAGCTCCAAGAGTGCTTGGAGGGACTCGGGCGACTCCTGGACGAGAAGCGCTTCGACCGTCCGCAGAATCTCATGGGTCTCGAGATCGAACTGAATCTCGCCGGGCCCGACGGGCTGCCGAGAATGATGAATGCGGAAGTGCTGGAGCGCATCGCGAGCCGGGATTTCCAGACCGAACTCGCGATGTTCAATCTCGAAGTGAACATTGCCCCGCACCGGCTCGGCGGCCGCGTTCTCGACCAGCTCGCCGAGGAGCTGCGCACCGGGCTCGGATATGCGCACCGGAAGGCCAACGAGGTCGACGCGGGCATCGTGATGATCGGAATTCTGCCGACGCTCAGCGCCCAGGACCTGGTCTCCGCGAACCTGTCGGACGTCGACCGCTACACCCTCCTGAACGACCAGATCACGGCCGCCCGCGGCGAGGACTTCCAGCTCGACATCGCCGGTGTGGAGCGTCTGACCTGCACGTCCTCGTCGATCGCGCCCGAAGCCGCGTGCACCTCCGTGCAGTTGCACCTCCAGGTGACACCGGGCCGCTTCGCCGACGTGTGGAACGCGGCGCAGGCGGTGGCCGCCCCGCAGATCGCGCTCGGCGCCAACTCGCCGTTCCTGTTCGGCCACGAGCTGTGGCGCGAGTCGCGGCCGCCGCTGTTCCAGCAGTCCACCGACACCCGGCCGCCGGAGCTGGTGGCCCAGGGGGTGCGGCCGCGCACCTGGTTCGGGGAGCGCTGGATCGATTCCGCGCGCGACCTCTTCGAGGAGAATCTGCGGTACTTCCCGCCGCTGCTGCCGATCCTCGACGACGAGCAGCCGCTCGACGTCATCGCCAAGGGCGACACCCCGAGCCTCGCCGAACTCGTCCTGCACAACGGCACGGTCTACCGCTGGAACCGCCCCGTGTACGGCGTCGCGGACGGCGTTCCCCATCTGCGCGTCGAGAACCGGGTGCTGCCCGCGGGGCCGACCGTCATCGACGTCGTCGCCAACTCGGCGTTCTACTACGGCGTCGTACGCGCGCTGGCCGAGGAGTCCCGCCCCGTGTGGTCGCGGCTCCCCTTCGACGCGGCGGCCCGCAACTTCGACGCCGCCTGCCGCTACGGCATCGACGCGCGCCTGGAGTGGCCGCGCCGGGGCCGGTTCGGCGGCACGGAGCGGGTGCCGGCGGTGAACCTCGTCCGGGACGAGCTGCTGCCGCTCGCGGCGGCCGGGCTCGACGCGTGGGGCGTGGAGCCGGCCGACCGGGACCTGTACCTGGGCGTGATCGAGGAGCGGTGCCGGCTGCGGACCAACGGGGCGGCGTGGCAGTCGGCGACGTACCACCGGGCGCTGGAGAGCGGGCTGGCGCGGGACGCGGCGCTCGCGGCGACCACCCGGCGGTACTGCGAGCTGATGCACATCGGCGAGCCGGTGCACAGCTGGCCGGTGGGGCTGCCGGAGCCGGCGGTTCCGCTCGGCTAGGGCCTGATCCGAAGGACAGGCCCGGGGCGGCGGGCTCAGTTGGCCTTGGCGCCCGCCGCGATGATGGCCGTGAGGATCACCTTCTGGATGTCCGCGGGGTCCGTGACCTGGTGACCCGAGCCGCCCGTCGCCTCGGCGATCTGCTCGACCTCGTCCCGGTCGGTGTCGGGCCCGACGGCGATGACGATCAGCGGGACGGGACGCTCGTGGTCGGTCAGCTCCCCGAGTTGCTCGACGAGGCGGGAGCGGGAGATCGACCCCTCGTCCTGATTGACGCCGTCGGTCACCACCACGACGGCGTTGAACATGCCTTTCTCGTACGAGGACGTGGCCGCCTCGTAGGCCGCGAGCGTCGTGTCGTACAGGCCCGTCGCCCCGCCCGGTACCGGCTTCAGCGCGGTGAACGCGGCGGACAGCCGGTCGCGCTGGGTGCCGGAGCCGGTGCGGTCGCCGAGGCGTTCGGTCGGCACCAGCTTCTTGTAGTCGCGGTTCCGGTCCAGGAACGTGGCGAACTCCCACAGCCCGATCTCGTCCTCCGGCGTGAACGTGGAGAGCGCCGCCAGCATCGACGCCTTCGTCACCTCCATGCGGGACTCGCCGCGGTTCGGCACGACATTGCCCATCGAGGCCGACGCGTCGACGACCGCATGGATACGGGCGCTCTGCACGGTGATCGTCCACATGCCGAGGGTCTCCGCGAGCTGCTCCTCCGTGGGCGCCGCGGCCGTCACGCGCGCGTACGGCTGCGGGGAGCGGCCGCCCGCCCGTGACGCGACGGTCTCGGGGGACCGGCCGCTGTCCGTGCGGAAGCCGTGCCGTTCCAGGAGCGCGCGGCCCTCGGGGGAGTCCAGCAGCGTCATGAAGCGGACGGCGGCCCGGCTCTCGTCGGTGGTCAGGGTGTCCTCGCCGACCAGCGAGAACGGATAGTCGAGGGCGGGCGAGCCGTCCTTCGGGTAGAAGAGGTCGAGCGAACCCGCCGCGCCCGCCTCCTCGTTGTGCGCGTACGCGGCCTGCTCGGACAGGATGAGCGCCTCGTTGCGCCGCGGATTGCCCTGCTCCGTGCCGGAGTTGTCGCGCGGCACCGTCTCCATCAGCTGCGCGTCGCTGTCGGACGTGCGCTGCGACAGGGCCTTCGCCATCGCGGCGGCCTGGGTGCCGTCGTCCTTCTTGGAGGTGGCGGTCAGCATGGACAGCGCGAGCAGCCCGGTGGCGCTGCGGGCCGGGTCGGCGGCGCCGAGGCGCAGGTCGTCGCTCTGCATCGCCGCGCCCGTCAGCTGCGCCCAGGTGTACGTCTTGCGCGGCTAGCCGAACGACTTCGCCGCGGTCGGCACCATGCCCACGCCCACCGGTGACGAGGCGACGTTGCCGGCCGGGGTGATCCGGGTGGCGGCGGAGTCGGCGGAGACCCGCTGCACCCAGACGTCGGAGTCCGGGACCCACACCTGGAAGTCCGCCGCGCCCTTGCCCGCGTGCAGGGTGTCGGCGACCTTGTACGCGTCGCGGGCGGTGACGGCGACGTCCAGGCAGTTGCCGTCGGAGGTGAGCTTCTCGCGGCGGGCGTACCCGGCCGCGTCGCGCAGCGCCGGGGCCATGTCGGGGGAGGCGACCACGTCGAGGTGGACCTCGGCCCCGCACGCGTCGCCGAGGCCGAGCAGATCGGGGCGGAACACCGCCGCCGTCCCCGCCGCGACGACCAGGACCAGGGCGGTCGCGATGGCCACGGTGCGGCCGCGCGAGCGGGGACGGGGTTCGGCGACGGCCGTCCCGTACTCGTCGGGCATGCTGCTGTGACGTCCCATGGCGGTGGAGCCCCTCCCTGAGCCACAAAGGCAGTTGCGGTATAAGCGGTGAAGCATGAGAGGGGAAGCGGTGCGCCGAATTGCGGCGTCCCGGTCCCCCCGGCCTGTCGCACGCGATCTTCGTACCTGCATTCGAGACCCTAGCGGGGCGTTGTGACGCAAGTGGCGGTATTGACCAACTGGAGGCAGGTGTGCAGGTGGAGGCGGAACCGATGCCCGGTTCTTCTCCCGAAGGGCGTCTTTCACGGCGCTTTTTGCGGGACGAGACGCTGCTCGTTCTGGGGCTTTCGCTCGGTGCGAGCGGTGTGTCCGCGCTCATCAGCTTCGTCGGCTCCGTCACGAAACCGGGCGGTCTCAAGGACCAGGCGGCCACCCTCAACGCCTCGGCGGCGCCCGGCCGTCCGTGGCTGGATCTCGCCTGGCAGCTGTTCGGCATCGCGAGCGCGCTCGTGCCGGTGGCGCTCGTCGCGCACTTCCTGCTGAGGGAGGGCGCGGGGATGCGCACCATCGGCTTCGACCGGAAACGGCCGTGGTTCGACGCGGGGCGCGGGGCCGCGCTCGCCGCCGTCATCGGCAGCACGGGCATCGCCTTCTACCTCGCCGCCCGCGCCCTCGGCTTCAACCTGACGGTGGTGCCGGAGGCGCTGCCCGACGTGTGGTGGAAGTTCCCGGTGCTGATCCTGTCGGCGGTGCAGAACTCCGTGGTGGAGGAGGTCATCGTCGTCGGGTATCTGCTGCGTAGGCTCGGCCAGTTGGGGTGGTTGCCGGGCAGCGCGCTCGTCGCGTCGTCGGTGCTCCGCGGCTCGTACCACCTCTACCAGGGCATCGGCGGGTTCTTCGGGAACCTCGCGATGGGCGTCGTCTTCGCCTATCTGTACCGGCGGTGGGGCAGGGTCGGGCCACTGGTGGTGGCCCATTCCCTGTTGGACATCGGGGCGTTCGTCGGATACGCGCTGCTCGCGGGGAAGGTGGGCTGGCTGCCCACGGCGTAGCCCGCGGTGCGCCGGGGCAGCGCCCCTGGTCACACGTTCAGCTCGCCCTCGATGGTGGTGACGGCCTTGCCGGTCAGGAGGGTGCGCTCGCCGCGCAGCGCCACGCGGACCAGGCCGCCGCGGGCGGAGGCCTGGAGGCCGGTCAGTTCGTCGCGGCCCAGGCGGGCGGCCCAGAACGGGGCGAGCGCGGTGTGCGCGCTGCCGGTCACCGGGTCCTCGTCGACGCCGACGTTCGGGAAGAAGCAGCGCGACACGAAGTCGTAGTCCCCGGTGGGGTCCGCGGCGCGGGCGGTGGCGATGATGCCGCGCTCGGACAGGCCGACGAGCGCCTTGTGGTCGGGTGACAGGCCCCGCACGGTCTTCTCGTCGGCGAGCTCCACGACCAGGTCACCGACCGAGGGGCCCGTGTCGTGCACGGAGAGCGGCTCGGCGCCGAGGGCCGCGGCGAGCCCCGCGGGGGCGGTCTCCTCGGTGAGCGGGGCGGTCGGGAAGTCCAGGGTGAGCGAGCCGTCCTCGCCGGGCGTCGCCACGAGCACACCGCTGCGGGTCGCGAACCGGACCGGGCCCCGCGTGGTCCCGGTGGTGTGCAGTACGTGGGCGGTGGCCAGGGTCGCGTGCCCGCACATGTCGACCTCGGTGGCGGGCGTGAACCAGCGCAGTGCCCAGTCGGCCTCGCCGCCGTCGGGCAGCGGGTGCGCGAAGGCGGTCTCGGCGTGATTGACCTCCAGGGCGACGTTCTGGAGCCAGGCGTCGTCCGGGAAGGCGTCCAGGAGCAAGACTCCGGCGGGGTTGCCGGCGAAGGGCCGGTCGGTGAAGGCATCGACGATACGAATACGCATGTCAGCGACGGTAATTGAGCTCTCGCGCGCCCGCCCATGGCCAATCCGGCGCGTCCGGCCTCTTTCGGTGGGTTGCCAGCCGAACAGTTCCGATATATCGTTGAGGCATCGCGATCGGTTGAAGATCGCGGCAAAGAAACCATCGATCAGTTACGAAAGGGCTGATTCCCATGCGTAACCACGGAAACAACCACGGACATGAACACTTCGGCCCCGGTTTCGGCGGCCCCGGCAGGGGCGGATTCGAGCGGGGCGGATTCGAAGGCCGGCGAGCGGCGTTCGGGCCCTTCGGCCCCGGCTTCGGCGGGCCCGGCGGACCCGGACCCTGGGGTGGCCGCGGCGGTCGCGGCGGCGGGCCCCGGGGGCGGGCGCGGCGCGGTGACGTGCGCGCCTCGATCCTGGCCCTGCTGAAGGACCGCCCGATGCACGGCTACGAGATGATCCAGGAGATCGCCGAGCGCAGCGGCGGCGCGTGGAAGCCGAGCCCCGGCTCGGTCTACCCGACGCTTCAGCTGCTCGAGGACGAGGGTCTGATCGCCAGCGCGAGCGAGGGCGGCAAGAAGCTCTTCTCGCTCACCGACGACGGCCGCACCGCCGCCGAAGAGGGGCCCGAGGCTCCTTGGGAGGAGGCCGGCCGCGGCGTCGACTGGGAGGCCATGAACGAGATCCGGACGGCGAGCTTCGGACTCATGGAGGCCTTCGGCCAGGTCTGGAAGACCGGCAGCAAGGACCAGCGCGACAAGGCCATCTCCGTCATCAACGACGCGCGCAAGAAGCTGTACCTGATCCTCGCCGACGAGGACTGAGCCCCGTGCGGGCCGGAACAGGTCGCCCTCACAGAGCGCGGAAGAGGCGCCCCGTACGCACAGTGCGGGGCGCCTCTTCGTGTACGTACGAGGGTCAGGCCACGAGGCCGTTCAGCTTGCGCAGCGACTCGTCCAGCGCGGCCGTCGCCGAGTCCTTGAGCTTGCCCGCCATCAGCGAGACCGCGGCGCCCGTGAACTCGCCCCGGATGCGGGCCGTGGTCGCGTCGCCGGCCGGGGTCAGCGAGTAGTGCATGAAGAGGTTCACGCCCATCGGACCCTTGCCGCGGATGGCGAAGGTGCGGGCGGTCTCCAGCTCCTCGATCGTCCACGTGACCTCGGCGGGGAAGCCCATCAGCTTCATGTTCTCCTCGAACTGGCCGCCCACTTCGAGCGAGGCGGGGCCGCCCTTCGGGAAGTCGGTGTGGGTGGCGTTCCACTCCCCGTACGAGGAGAAGTCGGTGAGCTGCGCCCAGACCTTCTCCGCGGGTGCTTCCATGCGTGCTTCCGCGCTGACTTCGGCCATGTGGCCACCCCTTTGAGTCGAGAGCGTCGGGAGCCCTGCCGGGCCCCGATGTCGCGTCGTCGCGCAAAGTAGCCGTGTGACCTCGAACATTCAATACTGATGAACCGTCAGTTCTGGGTTGTCCGCGTCCGGATCCCCTCGGGGGAAGGTGGCTCGATCTCATCCGTAAGGAGGAGATGTTCATGATCAGTGCCCAACCTGTGTCGGACACGAAGATGCTCCTCGCCGTGGATGCCCCGAAGAGGCCGCGCTGGTGGGGTGGAGGGTGTGCATAGTTCAACCCCGTCCGACTCCGGTGCGATCGGCCCCACCAGTGAAGAGCCCGTAGACGCCCAGCTCAGCGACGAGCTCGCGGCGGTCGTCGCGGGGGCGCGGCGGCGTGCGGTCCGGGACGGGGACCGGCAGGTCGACACGGCACACCTGTTGCACTCCCTCCTGGAGGCGGACCCCGACGTGCGCGCCGCGTTCCCCGAGGGTGAGCAGGTGGCGCGGCTTCTGGGCTATCTCGTGCAGCGCAGCATCGGGTACGGGCTGCGGTGGCAGGGCTCGGTGGAGGACTCCGGAGCCGTACCCGTCGTCACCTCGGCTCCCGGCTGGTCGCCCGTGGCGGCGGCCGCGATGGAGGCGGGCGTGGAGCGTGCCGCCTCGCGCGGGGACGAGTTGGCGCGCGGCGTCGACGTACTCGCCGCGCTCGCCTCGGACGTGGAGTGCCGGGCGGTCGAGGTGCTCGGCCGGGCCGGGGTGGACGTGGAGCAGCTGCGGCAGCGGCTCAACTGACCGGCTGGGCGCGACCGGCCGGGTCCTGTGGTGAGCTCGGTCCGCGGCCGACCCGTGCGTCCATCCCGTGAGACAGGGGTCAACGGGGGTGACGCTCCTGACCCGCCCTGTCATGATGTGCCGGTGCAGGAGACAAAGGGGTCCACGGGAAGCCAGGGTCGGACGGGAAGCAGCGCGCGCAGCATGGGACTGGGTCTCGCCCTGCTCTCCGCGCTCGCGTTCGGCGGTTCCGGGGTCGCGGCCAAACCGCTGATCGAGGCGGGGCTCGACCCGCTCCACGTGGTGTGGCTGCGCGTCGCGGGCGGCGCCCTCGTCATGCTGCCGGTCGCCTGGCGGCACCGCGCGCTCGTGCTGCGCAGGCCCGCGCTGCTCGCAGGGTTCGGGCTGCTCGCGGTCGCAGGCGTCCAGGCCTGCTATTTCGCCGCGATCTCCCGCATTCCGGTCGGGGTGGCCCTGCTCATCGAGTACTTGGCGCCCGCGCTCGTGCTGGGCTGGGTGCGCTTCGTCCAGCGCAAGCCGGTGACGCGCGCCGCCGCGATCGGCGTCGTGATCGCCGTGGCCGGTCTCGCCTGCGTTGTCGAGGTGTGGTCGGGGCTCGGCTTCGACGCCCTCGGTCTGCTCCTCGCGCTCGGTGCGGCCTGCTGTCAGGTCGGCTACTTCGTGCTCTCCGACCACGGCGGTGACGCCGCCGAGTCCGGCGCCGAGGTCCCCGACCCTCTCGGGGTGATCGCCTACGGGCTCCTGATCGGCGCCGCGCTCCTCACGGTCATCGCCCGCCCCTGGGGCATGGACTGGTCGGTGCTCGCGGGCAGCGCCCCCATGAACGGCACGTCCGTGCCGGCGTGGCTGCTGCTGTGCTGGATCGTGCTGCTCGCCACGGTCGTCGCGTACGTCACCGGGGTGGTGTCGGTGCGGCGCCTCTCGCCGCAGGTGGCCGGTGTCGTGGCCTGCCTGGAAGCGGTCGTGGCGACCGTGCTCGCCTGGGTGCTGCTCGGGGAGCATCTGTCGGCGCCCCAGCTGTTCGGCGGGGCGATGGTCCTGGTCGGGGCGCTCATCGCGCAGTCGTCGAAGCCGCGGGCGACGCCGCCCTCGGCGTCCGACGCGGCGCCGGAGAGCGTGCTGTCGCGGTCCGGTGGGGCGGTTTAGGGCTGGTTCGGGGTCGCGGACCGGGCGGGCCTTCCGCGCGCGCGTGCCGTGAACGGTGAGTGCTCTCCCTTGTGCCTGTTCGCCTGCGCTTCTACGCGGGTTGGTGACGCCGTCGACGCTGTGTGGCGAGGGCGGCGGTGTCGCGCGGGTCGCCGCGCTCGGCGAGGCCCGCGGCTATCCGGTCCTGCACCTCCTCGGGCTTGTGGCCCGCGTACTTGAACTTGGCCCGGACGTCCGTCACGTCGAGCAGCAGGACCCGGATCCCCGGCAGCATCCGCCCGTACGGGGCCTCGCCCGCGGCCACCGGAACCGACGTGCCGGGCTCCTGGAAGTGCCCCACCTGACGGTTCAGGAGCGCCGCCTTCTCCTCCGGGTCGTCCACCACGCGCGCGGTGCAGCGCAGTTGGACAGCCGCGTAGACGCTCGTGGGCGTGCCGTGCTCCGGTGGTACGTCGGGCGGTGCCTGCCAGGGGCCCGGCACGAACGCGTAGTCGTCGACGACGCTCAGCAGCACCTCAGGATTGGCTTCCAGCGCCGGCCACAGGGGGTTGGGCCGGGCGAGGTGCGCGACGGCCTCGCCGTACTCGCCCGCGCCCCGGGGGTCGTAGGCGAAGTGCATCGGCTGGACCCACGGGGGTTCGCCGTCCAGTCCGTTGACCGCGAGCTGGCCGAAGTCGTGCGTGGCCAGCCACCGCTGCCACTCGGCGGTGTCGCGCGCCGCGTCCCAGGGGTGGATCAGCATCACAGCCCCTTGAGGTACGCCGGGGTCTCGATGCCGTCGGCGAGGTCGTCCGAGGGGATCAGCTCGCCGTAGCCGCGCTGGACCGGGACCACGCCCGCCCAGTGCGGCAGGTCCATGTCCTCGGGCTCGTCGTTCGGCCCGCCCGCGCGGACCTTCGCCGAGACCTCGGCGAGGTCGATGCGGAGCACGGCCGTCGCCGCGAGCTCCTTGGCGTTCGCCGCCCGCGAGTCGGCGGCGCGGCCCGCCACCACGTGGTCGACGATCGCGTCCAGGGCGAGCCGCTTCTCCTCGGCGTCGGTGACCTGGTGCGCCGTGCCGTGCACCACCACGGAGCGGTAGTTGATCGAGTGGTGGAAGGCGGAGCGGGCGAGCACCAGTCCGTCGACGTGGGTCACGGTCAGGCAGACCCGGAGGCCGGGGTCCCGCTGTCCCGCCATGCGCAACGGCCGCGAGCCGGTGGAGCCGTGGACGTAGAGCCGCTGGCCGACCCGGGCGTACAGCGTGGGCAGCACGACGGGGGCGTCGTCGCGGACGAAGCCGAGATGGCAGAGGTAGGTCTCGTCGAGTATCGAGTGCACCAGGTCGTGGTCGTACGCCGCGCGTTCCTTGGCGCGGGTCGGGACCGTGCGCTCCGTGGGCGCGTAGGTGGCGGCCTGCTGGTCCTGGGCGACGCTCATGTTGCGAACTCCATTGCACTAGTGCAAAATGCTGTTTGTGCTAGGAGAGTATCCGATCAGTGGACGTCGCGCAGCAGAGATTCGCGCGAGCGTCGAGCGTGCGGTCATCGCGGGTGACCTCGAACCGGGGCAACTGCTGCCGCCCATGCGGGAGTTGGCCGAGCGGCTCGGGGTGAATCCGAACACGGTCGCGGCCGCGTACCGGTCGCTGCGCGAGCGCGGGGTCATCGAGACCGCCGGGCGGCGCGGCAGCCGGGTGCGGGCGAAGCCGGCCATCACCGCGCGCGACGCCATCCGCGTGGACGTGCCGGAGGGGGTGCGGAACGTGTCGGACGGCAACCCCGATCCAGCGCTGCTGCCCTCGCTCGTCGAGGCGTTCACCGCGGCCGCGACCGCCGCCGACAAGGAGCCCGTGCTGTACGGGGACGAGGCGCTGGAGCCGGACCTCGTGCGCCGCGCGCGGGCCGACCTCGACGCGGCCGGGGTGCCGGACGGGCCGGTCACCGTGGCGTCCGGTTCGCTCGACGCCATCGAGCGGGTGCTCGCCGTGCACCTCAGACCGGGGGACGCGGTCGCGGTGGAGGATCCCGGCTGGGGCAGCATGCTCGACCTCGTACCCGCGCTCGGGCTGCGGACGGTGCCCGTCGGGGTCGACGACGAGGGGCCGCTGCCGGACGACGTGGTGCGGGCGCTGGCGGCGGGGGCACGGGCGCTCGTGGTCACGGACCGGGCGCAGAACCCGACCGGGGCGGCCGTGGGCGCGGCCCGCGCCGAGGCGCTGCGGGCGGCCCTCGCCGAGCATCCGGAGGTGCTGCTCATCGAGGACGACCACGGCCACGGCATCGTCGACCTCCCCGTGCACCCGCTCGCCGGGGCCACGCACCACTGGGCGTTCGTGCGCTCGGTCGCCAAGGCCTACGGGCCGGACCTGCGGCTCGCCGTGCTCACCGGGGACGCCACCACGATCGAGGGCGTGCGCGGGCGTCAGCGGCTCGGGCCCGGCTGGGTCAGTCGCATCACCCAGCGCGCCGTGGCCGGGCTGTGGGCGGCCGACGCGGTGGACGCGCGCGCGGTCGCGGCCTCGTACGGGGAGCGTCGCGACGCCCTGGTCGCCGCGCTGGCCGAGCGGGGCGTGGCGGCGCACGGGCGCAGCGGTCTGAACGTGTGGGTGCCGGTGCCGGACGAGACCGGCGCGGTGGCGCGGCTGCTGCACGCCGGGTGGGCGGTGGCGCCGGGAGCGCGGTTCCGGATGGAGGCGGCGCCGGGGGTGCGGATCACCGTGTCCCGGCTGGGGGTCGACGAGGTCGCGGAGGTGGCGGACGCGGTGGCGGCGGCGACCGGGCCGGCGCTGGATCGGCGGTACGACTGAACGGTGGGGTGGGCGGTGGGCGGTCTTCGTGGCGGGATGTGGTGGGGCCCGGTGGGCGGCGGGGCGGCGGGGCGGCGGGGCGGCTGGGCGGTGCACCGGGCTCTGGTGGGGTGCGTCCACCGGGTTCCGGTGGGGTGCGTCTCGTTACGTCCGGGTCCGCGCCCGCGCCCGCGCTCGCGGCCTGGACTGGGTGAGGGCCGCGCCCGCCAGGACGATCACCGCGCCGACCGGTGTCGACCAGCTCAGCGACTCGCCGAGGACCGCGACGCCGGCCGCCGTCGCGATGACCGGCACGAAGTACGTGACCATCTGCGCGGTCGTCGGGCCGACCTCCGCCACCAGGCCGTACTGGATGAGGAACGCCACGCCCGTGCCGAGCGCGCCCAGAGCGGCGATCGCGAGCAGCGGACCCGTCGCGAAACGGGTCGGCCACGACGTGAAGAGCGGGGTGACGACGGCCAGCTGGACCGTGGCCAGGAGCAGTTGGGCGCCGATCATCGTCAGGTTCGACTCGCCGGTGTTCGCCAGCGTCCGGCGGACGTAGATCCAGCCGATGGGGTAGCTGACCGAGGCGAGCAGGGCCATCGCCGTGCCCGCCACGTCCAGGCCGTGGAAGCCCTGCCACACGCCGAGGACGGTCAGCACGCCGAGGAAGCCGAGGCCGAGGCCCGCGACCCGGCGCCGGGTGGGCCGGTCCTCGGAGAGCGCGACCAGGGACAGGGCCATGCCCCACAGCGGCGACGTCGCGTTGCAGATGCCGGCGAGCGTCGACGGGATCGTCTCCTCGGCGAACGAGAAGAGCGAGAAGGGCAGCGCGTTCAGGAAGAACGCCGCGACCGTCAGGTGGCCCCAGGTCCGGATCCCGCGGGGCAGCCCCTGACGCTTCACGATCATGGCCACGGCCAGCACCGCCGTGCCGAACACCAGGCGGCCGAGCGTCACCTGGAACGGGGCGAAGCCCTCCGTGCCCACCTTGATGAGCAGAAAGCTGAAGCCCCAGATGAGGGCGAGCACGCCGAAGCGCAGGCGCCAGTCGAAGGTGCGGCGGGCCGGGGCGGCCGACTTCGGCGCGAGGGCGGGGGCCGGGGGCCGGGTGGGAGTGGCGGCGGGTGTGGTGCGGGGTGCGGTCGGCGTGCTCATGCGGACCAGATTGGCGCCGCTCGACCTTGTAGCACAAGCGAGATTCTTTGCCGGATACCGATTAGCATCGCTTACATGTTGAACCTGGAGCGCCTACGGGTCCTGGACGCGCTGGCCCGGCACGGTTCGGTCAGTGGCGCGGCCGAGGGGCTGCACGTCACCACGTCCGCCGTCTCGCAGCAGATGGCCAAGCTGGAGCGGGAGGCCGGGCAGCGGCTGCTCGCCAAGCACGGGCGCGGGGTGCGGCTCACCGACGCGGGGCGGCTGCTCGCCGAGCACGCGGCGCGCATCCTCTCGCAGGTCGAGCTGGCGCAGTCCGATCTGGAGGCGCAGCGGGGGCAGGTCGTGGGGGAGTTGCGGATCTCCGCGTTTCCCACGGCGGCGCGGGGGCTGTTCCCGGGGGCGCTGCGTGCGTTGCGGGAACAGCATCCGCAACTGCGGGTGCGCTCGCAGGAGTTGGAGCCCGAGACGGCGGTGGCCGCGGTGATCCGTGGGGACCTCGACCTCGCCGTCGTGCTCGACTGGTACAACAAGCCGATGCCGATGCCCGACGGGCTGGTCAAGGCGAGCATCCTCGACGATCCGGCCGATATCGCGATGCCGGTGGGGCATCCGCTGGCGGGGCGGGACGAGGTCGGGCTCGAGGAGTTCGCCGACGACGAGTGGATCACGTGGGGGCAGGGGGAGTTCTGCCACGAGTGGCTGATGCTCACGTTGCGGGCGAAGGGGGTCGAGCCGCAGATCGGGCATCGGGCGGCGGAGACGCATACGCAGTTGGGGCTGGTTGCGGCGGGGCTCGGGGTGTGTGTGGCGCCGTTGCTCGGGCGGGATCCGATGCCGGAGGGGGTGGTGGCGGTGCCGGTGCGGCAGCGGGTGCGGAGGCATGTGTATGTGGTGTGGCGGGCGGATGCGGATCGGAGGCCGTCGATTCGGGCGGCGGTGCGGGCGCTTCAGAAGGTGGGGGTGGATGTGGGGCGGTTGGCGTAGGGGTGCGGTCACCGTCGCGGTGCGGTCGCGGGGCGCTGCCCCGGACCCCGCTGCTCAATCGCCGCAGGGGCTCAAATGATCGGGGCGCTGCCCCGGGCCCCGCTCCTCAATCGCCGGAGGGGCTTGAAGGGGCTCAAGCGCCGCCGGGGCTTGAAGGGGCCAAGTGCCGCCGGGGTTGCAAAGATCGGGGCTCTGCCCCGGACCCGCTGCTCAATCGCCGCAGGGGCTTGAAATGGCCGGAGGGGCTTCAGAGGGAGGACAGTTTGCGGAAGTCCCAGGAGGTGGTTTTGGTGGGGGTGAGGCGGGCCCAGGCGTGGCGGCCGTCGTAGACCATGTCGGGCATGCCGAAGTTCTTCTGGGCGAAGAGCGCTTCAACGGCGGTCAGTTCGGGGTTCGGTTCGCCCATGCGGGGGGATTCGCCGACGAACTCGATGCGGCCGGACAGCTCCACGCCGCGCAGCTCCCCGTAGCCCTCGCCCGCGTCGACCACCACCGCCACCCGGCCGTCGGCCCTCAGGTCGGCCCAGCGGCGGCTGCGGGAGAGGGAGTACAGCCACAGGGACGTACCGTCCCAGACGAACCACAGCGGGCTGACGTGCGGTGTGCCGTCCGCCGAGACCGTGGCCACGCGGCACGTGTGCTGTTCGGCGAGGAACGCGTCGCGCTCCTCCGGCGACATCATGATCTTCCGGCCGCGGCGCTGCGTGGCGGTCATACGGGCTCCCTTGTCCGGCGTCCGACGTGCGAGTCGTGTCGGGCGTGCCTGACACGACATCAGGAACGCAGCATGCGGGCTCTTCCCTGTGGACGCAATGGTGGGTAGCCTCCAGCCGCTCGAAACGCCGCGCAAGTCCCGTTGAGGCCCGGGGGTGTTCATGTCTGCCGCGCAGAGGCTGGTCGCGTCGCTCGATCCCGTGAGTACGGTGCTGCTGACCGTCGAGTGCCAGGAGGGCGTCGTCGGCAGGCACAGCGCGCTGCCCGAACTCGCCTACGCGGCACGGGAGTCGGGGGCCCTCGACAACGTGGGGCGGCTTGTGGAGGCCGCGCACGCGTGCGGGGTGCAGGTCATGCACGCCGTCGCCGAGCGGCGGGCCGACGGCCGCGGCGCCAGTCGCAACGCCCGGCTCTTCCGGGCCGCCGAGCGGCTCCCCGTGAAGCAGCTGACGGGATCGGACGCCGTGCGTGTCGTTCCGGAGATCGAGGTCGTGGGGGAGGACCTCGTCGTACGGCGGCTGCACGGGCTCTCGCCGATCGCGGGCACCGACGTCGACGCGCTGCTGCGCAACCTCGGCTGCCGCACGCTCGTCGTCACCGGCGTCTCCGCGAACGTTGCCGTGCCGAACGCCGTGTTCGACGCCGTGAACCTCGGCTACACGGTGGTCGTGCCGCGGGACGCCGTCGCGGGGGTGCCCGCCGACTACACCCCCGCGATGATCGACCACACGCTCGCCCTGGTCGCCAGGGTGACGACCACGTCGGACGTGCTGGAGGTCTGGAAGCGGCCCCCGAGCGAGGAGCGCGCTACGCCAGCGTGATCGAGTCGCCGCTGACCTTGATCTGCTTCTCCTCCAGCGGCTTCGTGGCCGGCGGGCTCGACACGCTGCCGTCCTCGATGGAGAACTTGCTGCCGTGGCACGGGCAGTCGATGGTGCCGCCCGCGACCTTGTTCACCTTGCAGCCCTGGTGCGTACAGATGTTGCTGAACGCCTTGAACTCGCCCGCCTTGGGCTGCGTCACCACCACCCCGGCGTCCGCGAGGACCTTTCCGCCGCCCTCGGGGATGTCCGCGGTCCTGGCGATCTCCTTGCCCTGCTCGCCGCCGCCCGACGACGCGTTTCCCGCGGGCTGCGACGTGTCCCCGTCCGAACCGCCGCACGCGGTCAGCGCCGCGGCGATCCCGGCGGCGCCCACCGCCGTGACGACGGTGCGGCGCGACGGGATGTGACGCGTCGGGTCGGGCTCCCGCGAAGCGTTGATCTGCTCCTGCGAAGCGGTCATGAGAGAAGGTCCCTTCCTTGTTCGGGCATGCGCAACGAGGTGCGCCGAGGGGGTGTTCCGGATCCCGTGGGGTTGTCCCGTGGTACGCACGGTGATCCGAGGGCGTTCAACGCCGTGACGATTTCCGTCGCGAACGCGTCGAGCCGTGGAGCTGTCGGGCCGCCGCGGCGTGAGCGGCCGTCCGCCGACCGTAGGCGAGAGACGTAGAAAAGGCGTACGTCCGGCGCTGTTCCGGCGTGCCCCGGAAGACCGCGGGCACATGGACAGCTCCCGCCCGGCGGGTCGTGGCACATGCCGGGCGCGGCCGTGAACGTCGCTCCGATGTGCTGCCGCCGCGGTGCTCTCTCAGGTGATCTCGGAGGTCGGTCATGGCACAACACCGTTCGGCGGCACGGGACTTCGAGGCTCTGCGCCTCACGAGCCGCGGCGCGTTCGACCGCGCGGCCGCGGAGCGGACCCGTGACGCCGTGGCGGCGAGCGGCGTACGTGATCTGTTCGTTCTGGTCCACGCCGTGCACAACGACGACGGGACCGGGGACGCTGTCGACGCCGCGTTCCTGCGGTCGCTGGACGAGCACGGCGGGCCGGAGACGGGGTCCGAGGGCCGTGCGGCGCTCCTCGGTGTCCAGTGGCCGTCCCTGCTGTTCCGGGACGAGACGCTGCCCGGCCGCGACCCCGAGGAGGGCGAGCGGGAGCGGCGCGCCCGCCCTCGCCTCACCGAGGCCACGCGCGACGACCTGCTGCGGCAACTGCCCGACAGCACCGCGCCGTTGCGGGAGGTCTTCCGGCTACTGGACGAACAGCCCGCGTACGGGCGCGCGTTCGACGACCTCGGCTCCGCGCTGCGCCGGCTCGCGGAGGTACCCCTGGAGGACGTGCGCGCCGACTTCGGCGCCGACATGGCGGGCGAGGTGCTGCCGCAGGCCGACCCGCTGATGCTCTTCGAGGACACCCACACCATGTGCGCCGAGTTCGCCGGAGCCCTCGACGAACTGGAGCAACGCGCGCGGGACGACGACACCGCTCGGCAGGAGAGCGACGACGACGAGGACATGGTGTCCGAGGAGGGCACCCTCGTGGAGAGCCGCGTGGCCGGGCCCCGGCCCGTCGTGCTGCCGAGCGAGCACGTGAGAAGGACGGGCACCGTGGCGGCGGGCGGCCGGATCGGGGACCAGCGGCCCGCGGTGGAGTACGAGCGCCTGTGGGCGGGCGCCCACGAGCTGTTCCGCCAGGTCGTCCGGCACGTCCTGCGACGCCGCGCGGGACTCGTCGGTGAACTGGGCCTCGCCCCGTGCCTGCGCGTCCTCGCGGAGGCCGGCGACGTGCGGCTGCACCTCGTCGGGCACGGCCTGGGCGGACGCGCCGCCAGTTTCGCGCTGCGCGGCCTGGCGGAGGGCGGTCCGACGGACGTGCCGCTGGCGTCGCTCACGCTCCTCCAGGCCGAGATGTCGCATTTCGCCTTCGCCGGCAGCATGCCGCAACAGGTCGCGGGACACGGCGCCCTGTGGGAGCTGGAAAGGCTCGTGGACGGCCCGCTGATCTGCACGTTCACCCATCTCGACCTGCGGCTGGGGCTGATGTACCCGCTGTCGGCGCAGATGGTCGGGGACGCCGCCGACCTGGCCAGCGTCGGCCGCAAGTGGGGCGCGCTCGGCTTCGACGGGATCCAGGGCGTCGAAGGCCCTCCGCCGCGGACGCTTGAGGATGTGCTGGCGGAGGGGCTGCCCGAAAGTCCCTACACCAGCGTCGACGTCACCTCGATGATCGGGTCGGCGCGGGAGATGACGACCGGCGGCCATCACCTGCTGCTCCACCCGGACACGGCCCGCCTCGTCCGCACGGCCGCCGGTCACTGAGCCGCGGACGTCACGACGGTCGGTCGCGGTGGTGCCCGCCGACCGTGGATCTTCGGTCACCTGGCACGTATAGCCTGAGGAAATGCTCACCGAAGTCACCGTGACCCGCTATGTCACCCCATTGAGGGAAGGCGGATCGCTCCCCGGTCTCGTCGAGGCCGACGACCTCGTCCCGTACGTCATGAAGTTCACCGGCGCCGGACAGGGCCGCAAGACGCTCGTCGCCGAGGTGATCTGCGGCGGACTGGCCCGCGCGCTCGGCTTCCGCGTGCCGGACCTCGTCACGCTCGACCTCGATCCGGTGATCGGTCTCGGCGAGCCCGACCAGGAGGTGCAGGAGCTGCTCAAGGGCAGCGGCGGCACCAACCTCGGCATGCGCTTTCTGCCGCGCGCGCTCGGCTTCGATCCGCTCGCGTACGCCGTCGACCCGGTGGAGGCGGGGCGGATCGTGTGGTTCGACGCGCTGATCAACAACGTCGACCGGTCCTGGCGCAACCCCAACATGCTGGTCCAGGGCGGCGAGCTGTGGCTCATCGACCACGGGGCGTCGATGATCTGGCACCACAACTGGCGGGGCGCGGCGGCCTGGGCCGACAAGCCGTACGACGCCGGTGACCACGCCCTCGCCCCGTTCGGCCCGGACGTGGAGCGCGCCGCCGCCGAGCTCGCGCCGCGCGTGACCGAGGAACTCCTCACCGCGGCCGCCGCGGACGTACCGGACGTGTGGCTCGCCGACGAGCCCGGTTTCGACGATCCGGACGCCGTGCGCCGCGCGTACGTCGAGACCCTGCGCGCGCGTGCCGCCACCGTCCACGAACGGATCACCCTGCCCGCCGGGGCCGCCCGGCCCGTCGCGGCCCCCGGCTGGGTCACCGAAGGAGCCGCCCGATGAGCGAGCGTCACGTCTTCGAGTACGCCCTGCTGCGCGTCGTACCGAACATCGAGCGCGGCGAGCAGATCAACGCCGGTGTCGTCGTCTACTGCCGCGCCAAGTCCTTCGTCTCGGCCCTCACCCACCTCGACGAGAAGCGGCTGCTCGCGCTCGACCCGGAGGCCGACGTCACCGGCGTACGGGCCGTGCTCGGCGCCGTCGAGCGGCACTGCGCCGGGGGAGACGCCGCCGGTCAGGCCGGTGCGGACGACGCCGGACGGCGCTACCGCTGGCTGGTCGCGCCGCGCTCGACGGTGGTGCAGCCGGGCCCCGTGCACACCGGTCTCACCGCCGATCCGGCCGCCGAGGCGGAGCGGCTGCTCGACCTTCTGGTGCGCTGAAAGAGCCTGGTCCGGGCCGCTGAGTGATCAGCGGCACTGGGTGCGCACGTTGACACCGGGTGCCCGTGCTTCTAGCGTCGCACGCACAAGGTACTAAGCGGTTGCTCACCCGCACCGGACGGAGCGGCCGCACCTCTAGGGCGAGGAGACCGCAGAGCATGTCCACCACTGAGCAGCGCGTAGCGATCGTTACGGGAGCCGCGCGCGGCATCGGCGCCGCCACCGCGATCCGTCTGGCCGAAGAGGGCCGCGCCGTCGCCGTGATCGACCTCGACGAGGCCGCCTGCAAGGACACCGTCGAGAAGATCACCGCCGCGGGTGGCAAGGCCCTCGCCGTCGGCTGCGACGTCTCCGACGAGGCGCAGGTCGAGGCGGCCGTCGCGCGCATCGCCGAGGAGCTCGGCGCCCCCACGATCCTCGTGAACAACGCGGGCGTGCTGCGCGACAACCTGCTGTTCAAGATGAGCGCCAGCGACTGGGACACGGTCATGAACGTGCACCTGCGCGGCGCGTTCCTGATGGCGAAGTACGTGCAGAAGCACATGGTGGACGCCAAGTTCGGCCGCATCGTGAACCTGTCGTCCTCCTCGGCGCTCGGCAACCGCGGCCAGGTCAACTACTCCGCCGCCAAGGCCGGTCTCCAGGGCTTCACGAAGACCCTCGCCAAGGAGCTCGGCAAGTTCGGCGTCACCGCCAACTCCGTCGCCCCGGGCTTCATCGTCACCGAGATGACCAAGGCCACCGCCGACCGCGTCGGCATGGGCTTCGAGGACTTCCAGGCCGCCGCCGCGACCCAGATCCCGGTGCAGCGCGTGGGCCGTCCCGAGGACATCGCCAACGCCATCGCCTTCTTCACCGGCGAGCAGGCCGGATTCGTCTCGGGCCAGGTCATGTACGTGGCCGGCGGACCGCTCAACTGAGGCCGGGGGACACGGACATGGCAGTGGAACTCTCCGGCAGGGTCGCGCTCGTCACGGGTGCGAGCCGCGGCATCGGCTACGGCGTCGCCGAGGCCCTCGTGGCGCGCGGCGACCGCGTCTGCATCACCGGACGCGGCGAGGACGCCCTCAAGGAGGCCGTCGAGCAGCTCGGCTCCGACCGCGTGATCTACGTGGCGGGCAAGGCGCACGACGAGGCGCACCAGGCCGCCGCCGTCGAGCGCACCATGGAGGCGTTCGGCCGCGTCGACTACCTCGTCAACAACGCTGGTACGAACCCGGTGTTCGGCCCGATCGCCGAGCTCGACCTCAACGTGGCGCGCAAGGTCTTCGAGACCAACGTCGTCTCCGCGCTCGGCTTCGCGCAGCAGACGTGGAAGGCGTGGCAGAAGGAGAACGGCGGCGCGATCGTCAACATCGCGTCCGTGGCCGGCGTCTCCGCCTCGCCGTTCATCGGCGCGTACGGGGTCAGCAAGGCCGCCATGGTCAACCTGACGCTCCAGCTGGCGCACGAGTTCGCGCCGCAGGTGCGGGTCAACTCGATCGCCCCGGCGGTCGTGAAGACCAAGTTCGCCGAGGCGCTGTACGAGGGCCGGGAGGCCGAGGTCGCGGCCACGTACCCGCTGGGCCGGCTCGGTGTGCCGGAGGACATCGGGGGCGCCGCGGCGTTCCTCACCTCCGAGCAGTCCGCCTGGATCACCGGGCAGAACCTCGTGGTGGACGGCGGCAAGTTCCTCAACGCGGGCGTCGAGTAGCCGTCATCGGTCAGCTGAACAGCCCGTCGTGACGGGCTACTGGCAAGGTCAGATTCCGGGCGTTGCCCGACAACGTCCGACAAACGTCCTCGCTTGCCAAGTGCCCAGTCGGTTCAAGCAGTTGAACCGGCTGGGCACTGCGATATTGTCTGCCGACCTTGGCATGGCTGATCGAGGAGCGAGCGCGTGTTCAACCGGTTCCTTGCCCCGCGCGCGTGGGCTGCAATCGCGTCGACGACCCTGCTCGCCGGGTGCGGGCTGATGGACTCGGGCGAGGCTTCCGAAGAACGGCCCATCACGGTGGGCACGACCAGTGTGCCGAGCACGCTGGACCCCGCGGCGTCCTGGGACGGCTCGTGGGAGCTGTTCCGCAACGTCTACCAGACCCTGGTGTCACTGCCCTCGGGCGCCGCGGAACCGCAGGCGGACGCGGCCGAGTGCCGGTTCGAGGACTCCGCCAACCGCGTCTACCACTGCGAGCTGCGGGAGGACATGAAGTTCTCCGACGGGGACGTCCTCGACGCGAAGGCCGTGAAGTACTCCATCGACCGGATCCGGAAGATCGGCGTGGAGGGCGGGCCCGCGGGCCTGCTGGGCAGCCTCGACCGGGTGGAGACGCGCGGGGACCGAGGCGTAACGTTCCGCCTCACCAAGTCGGACGCCACCTTCCCGTTCGTGCTCTCCACCCCCGCCATGTCCATCGTCGACCCCGACGAATACCCTGCCGACGCCGTGCGCAAGGACGGCAAGGTCACCGGCTCGGGCCCGTACGCGCTCCGCTCCTACGTCGAAGGCGACCGGGCCGAACTCCTGCGCAACGAGCACTACCAGGGCTTCGCGGACCGCAAGAACGGCGCCGTGACGATCCGCTACTTCAAGACCTCGGCCGCCATGGTCGGCGCCCTGAACGCGAAGAAGATCGACGCGACCTTCCGCGGCCTCGCGGCCAGCGACATCGTGCGCCTCCAGGACCAGCACGGCGAGAACGGCGTGACACTCGTCGAGGGCGCCGGCATGGAGATCAGCTACCTGGTGTTCAACCCGAAGGACCCGTGGGCGGGCAAGAGCGCGGTGCGCAGGGCGGTCGCGCAGATCGTCGACCGGGGGACGATCGCGGAGAAGGTGTACGCGAACACGGTGGAACCGCTGTACTCGATGGTCCCCAGGGGCCTCGCGGGCCACACCACCGACTACTTCGACGCCTTCGGCGATCCCAGCCACGCCAAGGCGGCCGCGATCCTGTCCGAGGCCGGCATCAACGAACCCGTCCCGCTCACCCTCTGGTACACCTCCGACCGCTACGGCTCCGCCACCGCGCCCGAATTCGCCGAGATCAAGCGGCAGTTGGAGGCATCGAAGCTCTTCGACGTGACGCTCAAGAGCCGGACCTGGAAGACGTTCGAACAGGGCTACAAGAAGGGCGAGTACCCCGTCTTCGGGCGCGGCTGGTTCCCCGACTTCCCCGACGCCGACAACTTCATCGCGCCCTTCGTGGGCGAGCAGAACGCCCTGAGCACGCCGTACGTCTCGCCCGAGATCACCGACGAACTGCTCCCGAGGTCCCGCAAGGAGAACGACCGGGGCGCCGTGGTGCGGCAGTTCGAACAGGCCCAGCAGATCATGGTGCGCGACGCGCGGCTGCTGCCGCTGTGGCAGGGCAAGCAGTACATCGCGGCGAGCGAGGAGATCTCGGGCGGGGAGCGGGCGCTCGACCCCTCGACGATCATGATGATGTGGGAGCTGCACCGCAAGACGAGTTGGTGAGGGCGCGCCTTCGGGGCCGGGCGTCGATTGTCAGTGGGCGCCGGTAGGTTTTCGGGTGTCGATGCGACCGCGTCCCCGGCACGGTGGGGCGCGGGCGCGCACTGGCCCGAACCCCGGAGGTTGTTGACGTGACCGACACCGCGATGCTGCCCGAGTCCTGGCGCGGCGTCCTCGGCGACGAACTGCAGAAGCCCTATTTCAAGGAGCTCACGGAGTTCGTCGAGGAGGAGCGCGCCAAGGGTCCCGTCTACCCGCCGCGCGAGCAGGTCTTCGCCGCCCTCGACGCGACGCCCTACGACAAGGTGAAGGTCCTCGTCCTCGGCCAGGACCCGTACCACGGCGAGGGGCAGGGGCACGGCCTGTGCTTCTCGGTGCGGCCCGGCGTGAAGACGCCGCCGTCGCTGCGGAACATCTACAAGGAGATGCAGGCCGAGCTCGGCACCCCGATCCCCGACAACGGGTATCTGATGCCGTGGGCCGAGCAGGGCGTGCTGCTGCTCAACGCGGTGCTCACGGTGCGGGCGAGCGAGGCCAACTCGCACAAGGGCAAGGGCTGGGAGAAGTTCACCGACGCGGTGATCCGCGCCGTCGTCGAGCGGCCCGACCCGGCCGTCTTCGTGCTGTGGGGCAACTACGCGCAGAAGAAGCTGCCGCTGATCGACACGGAGCGGCACATCGTGGTGAAGGGCGCGCACCCCTCGCCGCTGTCGGCCCGCAAGTTCTTCGGCTCGCAGCCGTTCACGCAGATCAACGAGGCGATCGCGGCGCAGGGGCACACGCCGATCGACTGGACCATTCCGAACCTGGGCTGAGCGCGCCGACCGGCTCGCGGGGGTGTCGCGCCTGAGCGGGATTGTCAGTGGCGGCGGATAGCGTCGTCGGATCGGCCATCGCGGCCGGGCCGGGCGGCCGAGCTTGGAGGAGACAGTGGCACAGCAGCGTGAACAGGCGGCGGACGACGCCATGATGAGCCGCATCGGGCAGGCGGTCATGCTGCACCACGGCGGTGACCGTGAAGAGGCGCAGGGCCGCTTCCTCGGCCTCTGGGCGGAGATCGGGGAGGACGGCGACCCGCTGCACCGCTGCACGCTCGCGCACTACATGGCCGACACGCAGGACGATCCGTCGGACGAGCTGGCGTGGGACCTGCGGGCGCTGTCGGCCGCCGACTCGCTCACCCAGGAGCGGCTCAGCGAGCACGAGGGTTCCCTGGCGCTGCGGGCGTTCTACCCGTCGCTGCATCTCAACCTGGCGGCGGACTACGTGAAGTTGGACCGCCCCGCCGCGGCCCGCAGCCATCTGGCGCAGGCCCGCGCGGCCTCGGGCGCGCTGGGGGACGACGGGTACGGGGACGGGGTGCGGGCCGCCCTCACCCGCCTCGAGGAGAAGGTGGCCTCGATGGGGGCGGGCACCGGGGAGCCGGGAGAGGGAGGTGAGGGCGGGGGGCGTGCCGGCGGGGAGCCGCTGGGGCCGCCGCGGAGCGGGTCCTAGGGGCGGGCCGGATCGGGCCGGGGGTGCGGTGGTTCGGCGTCAACCGCCGTACGCGTCCTGGCAGATGGCCGCCTGAGGGCTGTCCGGGTCCCAGCGGCCGTACTTGCGGCCGAGGGCGCAGACGTCGGTGTGGGCCGGGGGCTTCGTGGCGTGCGGGACGCGCGGGAGACCCGGGGCCTTTCCGGCGGCGGGGGCGTCCGGGGCGGCCGGTCGGCGTGGGGCGGGGTCGGACTTCGGGGCCGCATGCCGGGGCGCCGGGTCGGCGGCGCGGGGCGGTGGGTTCTGGGCGGCGTCCGGCGCGGACTCGTGGCGCGGGGTGGCCGACTTCATCCGCTCCAGGGCCTCGCGTGCGGGCGCCTGGACGACCGGGCGGCGGTCGGCGTGGCCGTCCGGGCGGGGGGCCGGGGCGGAGACGGAGGGGGAGGGCGGGCCCTT
This sequence comes from Streptomyces sp. BYX5S, assembly GCF_054724165.1. Taxonomy (NCBI): domain Bacteria; kingdom Bacillati; phylum Actinomycetota; class Actinomycetes; order Kitasatosporales; family Streptomycetaceae; genus Streptomyces; species Streptomyces sp. BYX5S. Next base: position 2,679,483 of record NZ_CM138829.1, read on the forward strand.
CAGGGGGACCGGGGGGCGGATGGTGACGCAGCCGGTGGTGGTCGCGGCGGTCAGGGCGGCGGCTGCGGTGAGGAGGATTGTGGTTGAGCTGGGCGTTCTGGGCACGGGGTCACTGTGGTGGACGGTGGGGGTTCGGGGGAGTGATCGGGGGGAGGTTGCCCCGCATGGGTGACGGGGGCTCCGCCTGTGCGGGGTGGGTTACCTGCGCCACGGGGCTCCGCCCCGGGCCCCGCGCCTCAAACGCCGGCGGGGCTGGATGTGCCCGGCGGGGCTGGGTGTGGTCGGTGGGGCTGGGGTGGGAGGTCGTATGCTGCCCGGGTTTGGTGGATCGGAGAGGGAGTGGGCAGGCGTGAGAGTTGGGGTCATCGGGCTTGGTGACATCGCGAAGAAGGCGTATCTGCCGGTGCTCGGCGCGCAGCCGGGGCTTGAGCTGCATCTTCAGACGCGGACGCCCGCGACCCTGACCGAGGTCGCGGACCAGCTCCGCGTGCCGGAGGAGCAGCGGCACGCCGACCTCGACGCGCTGCTCGCGCAAGGGCTCGACGCGGCGTTCGTGCACGCGCCCACCACCGCGCACCCGGAGATCGTGACGCGGCTGCTGGAGGCGGGGGTTCCGACGTACGTCGACAAGCCGCTTGCGTACGAACTCGCCGACTCCGAGCGGCTCGTGCGGCTCGCCGAGGAGCGGGGCGTCGGGCTGGCCGTCGGGTTCAACCGCCGTTACGCGCCCGGGTACGCGCAGTGCGTGGAGCATCCGCGCGAGCTGATCCTGATGCAGAAGAATCGCGTCGGGCTCCCCGAGGAGCCGCGCGCGTTGGTCCTCGACGACTTCATCCACGTCGTCGACACGCTGCGGTTCCTCGCGCCCGGCCCGGTCGACGACGTGAGCGTGCGCGCCCGTGTCACGGACGGGCTCCTTGAGCACGTCGTCCTTCAGCTCGCGGGCGACGGATTCACGGCGATCGGCGTCATGAACCGGCTGAGCGGCTCCACCGAGGAGATCCTGGAGGTGTCCGGGCAGGACTCCAAGCGGCAGGTGCTCAACCTCTCCGACGTGGTCGACCACAAGGGGCAGCCCACCGTGCGCCGCCGAGGGGACTGGGTGCCGGTCGCGCGGCAGCGCGGTATCGAGCAGGCCGTGCTCGCGTTCCTCGACGCGGTGCGTGCGGGCAAGGGGCTGAGCGCGCGGGACGCGCTCGCCACGCATGAGCTGTGCGAGCGGGTCGTGCGGGAGGTGCTGCGGGGCTCCAGCGAGTCGCGTCGCTGATGACACGGCCCTACAGACTCGGGGCTCCGCCCCGGACCCCGCTGCTCAATCGCCGCAGGGGCCGACCGGGCAACCGCCGCGCGGCTTCCGCCGCCCCGAGCAGCGCCAGGACCGCGACCGCCCCGTGCACCGGCCAGTCGCCGAACCGCACGTACAGCGTGGTGCCCCGCGCGGTCGGGACGTCGTAGACGTGGGACGTGCTCGCCGACGTGCCGAGCCACGGGCCGGCGGACGAGCCGTCCGGGGCGTACACCGCGGAGACCCCGGTCAGTGTCGCGTGCACCATGGGGCGGCCGGTCTCCGCGGCCCGTACCGCCGCGAGCGAGGCATGCTGCTCGGGCGCCCAGCTGTGCTGGAACGTCGATGTCGAGGACTGCGCGAGCAGCACCTGCGCGCCGTCCTTCGTCAGCTGCCGCGTCATGTCGGGGAACGCCGACTCGAAGCACACCAGCGGCCCGACGCGCAGCGCCCGCTCGCCGTGGCGTACGTCCATCACGGTCTGCCGGGTGCCGCGCATCCGGTCCTCGCCCGCCGCCTTGCCGACCGAGGTCGCCCAGCCGAGGAGTGAGCGCGCGGGCACGTACTCGCCGAAGGGGACGAGCCGCATCTTGTCGTAGCGGTCGCCGGTGAGTCCCTCCGGACCGACCAGCACCGAACTCTTGTAGATGCCCTGCCCCGCACCGTCGGTGGCGCGGCGGCGGGCGTCCACGTTGACGAGGATGTCCGCGTCGACCTCGCGGGAGAGCGCGGCGAGCCGGTCCACCAGTTCGGGGCGGCGCGGCAGGTCGAAGCCGACGCTGCTCTCGCCCCACACCACGAGGTCGACGTCCCGGTCCGCGAGCCGGCGGGTCAGTGCCACCTCGCGGTCGAAGCGGTGCCGCGGGCTCGCGTACCCGTTGACCACACCCGGCTGCACGACCGCGATCCGCGTCTGCCCGGACGTCTCGGGGCGCGGCGCCCACGCCCACGCGACGCCGGTGACGGCGACCGTGGCGAGCAGCCCGGCCACCACTGGAGCGCGGGCGCCGCGCGCGATCACGAGGAGGGTCACACCCGTGTTGACGACGAGCACCAGCAGGCTCACCAGCCACACACCGCCGACCGATGCCAGCCGCAGCGCGGGCGTCACCTGCCACTGGCTGGAGCCCAGCAGACCCCACGGGCCGCCCAACCCCTCCCAGGAGCGGACCAGTTCGACCATCAGCCACGCCGAGGGGACGGCGACGAGCGCGGCCGCCGCCCGGCCCGCGCTCGGCCTGCCGTGCAGGAGCCGCCGCAGCAGCCAGCCCCACGGCGCCCACAGCGCACCGAGCAGCGCCGCCAGCAGGAACGTGAACACGTGGAGGCTCGGCAGCAGCCAGTGGTGCACCGCGAGCATGAAGCCAAGACCGCCGAGCCAGCCGTCGAGCGCCGCTCGGCGCGGCGTCCCGGCCGAGCGCGCCAGCAGCATCCACGGCACGAGCGCGACGTACGCGCACCACCACAGCGACGGCGCCGGGAACGCGAGTGCGGGCAGGGCGCCCGCGCCGGCCGCCGCGGCGCCCCGCCACCAGGGCGAGGTGTCGAGCCGCTGCCGCCAACCCGCCATCCGCCGCGCCTCCCCTCACGTACGACCGTCGCGCGTGCCCTCAGTGTGCGCGTCCGCGGCGATCAACGACAGTGGGCGCCCCGGGTGCCCCGTCAGCTGCCGCCCACGCCCCGCCGGGGCGTACGGCGCCACTTCTCGTAGACCGTCACCCGGTGCAGCCGCCAGCCACTGTCCGTACGTACGAGGTCGAAGGCGTAGCGGCCGCCGCAGATGAAGTCGGGGGCCGTCGAGTCGCCGTCGTTCGCGAAACGCATCGGGTTGAAGTAGTCGGCCCGGACCCGGGCCGTGTCGCCGATGTCCCGGTCGACGGTGTCGAAGCGCAGGCGCCGGTTCACGATCAGGTGCTGGCGCATCGGGAACAGTTCCATCGTCGTCGACAGCCACTGCGCGATCTCCTCGGCGTTGCCCTCCACCCCTCCCGCCTCCCGGTAGTCGGCACGGCCGCCGGGTTCGAACAGGGCGCGGTACGCCGCCCAGTCCCCGTCGTCCACGGCCGCGGCGTAGTCCGTCACCAACTCGTCGACGGCGAGCCGGTCGAGGACGGTCGCGAGTTCCACACGCTGCGTCATCGGCTCAGTGTCGGGCCCTGGCCGCACGGAGCCAAGAGGCGTGCGTCCCCGGGCGGAAAACTCCTGGGGCGGGTGACGTCCGCGCTGTTACGGTCACGCCATGTCAGCTGATCCGAACGCCCCACTCCCCGCCGCCGCGCCGGGACCCGTCACCGCGGACGACGTCGCGCGGGCCGTCGAGCTCACGGTCGAGGCGCTGCGCCCGGCGCTCGACGCCGACTGGAACGTCCCGGCGGGCCCGCTGGAGTGGACGTGCTGGGAGACCGGCGAGCACCTCGCCGACGACCTCTTCTTCTACGCCGCGCAGATCGGCTCGCTGCGGCCCCTGGCGGACGACTACGTGCGCTGGGGCTACGCCCGGCGCCGCCCCGACGGCCCGGACAACACCATCACCGTCGAGGTCGACGCGGGTCCCGCCGCGATGCTCGGGGCCCTGGAGGCCGGTGGCGGGATCCTCGCCGCCGTGGTGCGCACGACCCCGTCGACCGCGCGCGGCTTCCACGTCTTCGGCGCCTCCGACCCGGAGGGCTTCGCCGCGATGGGCGTCGTCGAGACGCTGGTGCACGCGCACGACCTGGCGCTCGGACTCGGGGTCGAATTCCGGCCACCGGCCGACTTGTGCGCGCGCAGCCTGCACCGCCTCTTCCCGGACGTGCCGAGGGGCGCGGAGCCGTGGAAGACGCTGCTGTGGGCCACGGGACGCGGCGAGCTTGAGGGTGAGGAGAGGCGCGGGAAGTGGCGCTGGTACGGTGCCCCCGGTGCGCCATGATCATCGTCCTGGTGGCCGAAACCCGGTCCACGGGGGCGGCGCACCCTTGAACAGGAGGCGCCCCATGACCCGTCCCCGCACGCTCGTGACCGGTGGCAGCCGCGGCATCGGTGCCGCCACCGTGCTGCGCCTCGCCAAGGACGGCCACGACGTCGCGCTCTCGTACGTGAGCGACCAGGACGCCGCCGAGCGCACCGCCGAGGAGGCCCGCGCGGCGGGCGCCCGCTGTGTCGTCGTCCGGGCCGACACGTCCCAGGAGGCCGACGTCGAGCGGATGTTCGACGAGGCGGTGGCCGGGCTCGGCCCGCTCACCGGGCTCGTGAACAACGCGGGCGTCACCGCGCCGGTGGGCCCGTTCGCCGACGCCCGCACCGAGGACCTGCGGCGCGTCCTCGACGTCAACGTGCTCGGAGTGCTCCTGTGCTGCCGCCGTGCCGCGCGGGACATGACCGCGGCCGGTGCGGGCGCCATCGTGAACGTCTCCTCCGGCGCCGCCACCATCGGCAGCCCCGGCCAGTACGTGCACTACGCGGCGTCGAAGGCGGCCGTGGACACGGTCACGCTCGGCCTCGCCAAGGAGCTGGGGCCGGTGGGCGTACGGGTCAACGGCGTCGCGCCCGGCATCGTCGACACCGAGATCCACGCGACGAGCGGCACCCCGGACATCGCGCGCGAAGCGGCTCCGGGCATCCCGATGCGGCGCCCCGGCCGGGCGGAGGAGATCGCCGCGGCGATCTCCTGGCTGTTGTCGGCGGACGCGTCGTACGCGACCGGGGCCGTGCTGCGGGTGGCCGGAGGGCGCTGAGCGGGCGCAGGCGGTTCAGGCCGCTTCCACGACCTCGCGGCGGGCGGCGGCCTGCACCGCGCGCATGGCGTCGGCCCACTCGGTGACCAGACGCTCGTACTCGGCGCGCTGCTCCGCGGTCAGCCGGCCGCGGGCGCGCAGCCACAGTCCGCGGATCTGCTCGTTGACTTCCTCGGCAGACCGCACAGAAGCAGGGGTGACGGGCGGCATGTGCCAAGGCTACGTGCGGCCTGGCCGGTTGGGAACCCTGAGCGAGCGGTCGTGAGCGACAAGTGACCGATGCTGTAAAGGAGTTGGTGGAAGGCCTGATCAAGCGCCCGGTCGGGTACCCGCTCACGCGCCGATCAGCGTCGGCAGCACCGCCGTTGCGAGCAGCCGCAGGGCGTCCTCGTCCGGGGTGCCGGGCTCGGCCGTGTAGAGCATGACGCGCAGCTCGTCGCCCGCCGCCGTGAGGATGTCGCAGTCCAGGGTCAGCGGGCCCACCTGCGGATGGTCGACCGTCTTGCGCGCGGCGACGTGCCGGCCGACCGCCCCCGAGTCCCACAGCTCGGCGAACCGCGGGCTGCGCGTGCGGAGTTCGTCGACGAGGGTGTGCAGGCGCGGGTCCAGCGGGTAGCGGCTCGCGGTCGTCCGCAGGTCCGACACGAGGGCCGTCTCCATGGCCTGCCGCTCGTCGGGGCTCTGCCGGACCCGGCCGACCGGCCCGAGGAACGTCCACCACACCCCGTTGCGCCCGTGCCCGCCCCACTCCGGGCGCTCCCCGAGCAGCGCCGTGTACAGCGGGTTCGCGAGCAGCAGCGTCCACGCCGCGTCGAACACCGCGACCGGCGTCCCGGCCAGCCGGTCGAGGAGCCGCCGCACGCTCGGCGTCAGCCGCCCCGGCACCGTCTCCAGGCCGGGCGGCGCGAGCCCCGCGAGCCGGAACAGGTGCTCACGCTCCGCGTCCGACAGGCGCAGCGCCCGCGCCAGCGCCTCCACGACCTGGTCGGAGGGGTGGGTGGCCCGGCCCTGTTCCAGTCGGGTGACGTAGTCCGCCGAGATTCCGGCGAGCAGCGCCAGCTCCTCGCGGCGCAGACCCGCCGCCCGCCGCGGCCCCAGGGACGCGATGCCCGCGGCCTCCGGGGCGATCCGGTCCCGCCAGCGCCGTACCGCGTCCCCGAAGTCGCCAAGGCGTGCGTGAGGTGCCATGCCACCACCATGCCCCGTCCGCCGCGGATCGTCCTGGTACCGGTGGTCCCAGGACGACGGGACGCCTGGTCGCGGGGGTGGCCGGGGCCCAGCCTGGACCCATGACCACCACACTGATCACCGGGGCCAACAAGGGCCTCGGCCGCGAGACCGCCCGCCGCCTCGTCGCGGCGGGCCACACCGTCCACCTCGGCTCCCGCGACCCCGAGCGCGGCCGCCGCGCCGCCGCGGAGCTCGGCGCCCGGCACGTCGTCATCGACGTCACCGACGACGCCTCCGTCGCCGCGGCGGCGCGGCGCATCGAGGCCGAGGGCGGCCTGGACGTACTGATCAACAACGCCGGCATCGAGGGCCGCACCGAAGGCAACGCCGTCGTGCTGCCCGCCGACGAGACCGCGGACACGCTGCGTCCGCTGTTCGAGACGAACGTCTTCGGCACCGTCCGCGTCACCCACGCCTTCCTGCCGCTGCTGCGCCGCTCCGCCGCCCCCGTCGTCGTCAACGTCAGCAGCGGCCTCGCCTCGCTGGCCGGCGCCACCGACCCGGACAATCCGGCCGCCGCCTACCCCGGCATCGCGTACCCGGCGTCCAAGACCGCCGTGAACATGGTGACCGTGCAGTACGCCAAGGCGTTCCCGGAGATCCGCTTCAACGCCGTCGAGCCCGGCTTCACCAGGACCGACCTGAACGGGAACACCGGCGTGCAGACCGTCGAGCAGGGCGCGGAGATCATCGTCCGGATGGCGTCCGTGGGCGCGGACGGGCCGACCGGCGCGTACCTCTCCGCCGAGGGCCCGCTGCCCTGGTGACCCGCGTGTCCGAGCCCCGGCCCGTCACGTGGCGGCCCCGGGGCGGAGCACGATCTTCCCGTGCGTGTGGCGCTTCTCCAGCTCGCGGAACGCGTCGCGCACCTGCTCCAGCGGGTAGGCGCGCGCGATCGGCACCTCCAGCTCCCCGCGCGCGGCGAGCCGGGCCAGTTCGCCCAGCACGACGGCGCTGGCCGCCGCACCCTCCCCGTACGTACGGGCGCCGACCCGGCCCGCGACCTTCCAGTCGCGGATGGTGTTGACGCGGCCCGGCGCCACGCCCAGCTCCAGGGCGAGCTCCACGTATCCGGTGCCGTACGTGTCGATGAAGGCGTCGACGCCCCGGCCGCCGGCGGCCTCCAGGACGCGCTCGCGCACCCCGTCCCCGTACGCGACGGGCACCACGCCCTTCACCTTCAGCCAGCCGTGGTTCGGCTCGCTCGCGAGGCCGATGACGGTGACGTCGTGGCGCCGGGCCAGCTGCACGGCGATCGAGCCGACGCCGCCCGCCGCGCCGGACACCACGACCGTGTCGCCCGGCCGCAGGTCCACGGCCCACACACACGCGTACGCGGTGGCCCCCGCGACGTACAGCGAACCGGCCACGTCCCACGGGAGCCCGGCCGGGCGGTGCACGAGGTTCACGTCGTCGACGGCCACGAACTCCGCGTGGCTGGCGCGCCGGTGCGTGAACCCGACGACCTCGTCGCCCACCTCGAAGTCCCGTACGTGCGAGCCGACTTCGACGACCACACCGGCGAGGTCGCTGCCCTGCCCGGACGGGAACGTGGCGGGCCACCGCTCGTGCAGGAACCCCGTCCGGATGCTCACCTCACCGGGCTGGATCCCGGCGGCCCGCACCTCCACCAGCACCTGATCGGCGCTCGGCACGGGCCGCGCCACGTCCTCGACCCGCAGCACGTCGACCCCGCCGTACTCGTGAAACCGCACCGCCCGCATCCCGCACCCACCCGTCCCACTCGGCTCAACCGTGATGTGGGGCGCAACACTTGAGGTGGCGGGTCTCTTCCCGACGCCTGCTGATCGCGACCAAGGAGCAGCCGTGCCGATCGACTTCGAGAAGGTTCCCGAGGGGCTCGTCAGCCTCGCGAAGAGCGCCGCCGTCTCCCTGCGCAAGCAGGGCCTGGAGGGGGAACGGGCGGCCGTGTACCTGGTGCTCGACCGGTCCGGGAGCATGCGGCGCTACTACAAGGACGGCAGCATGCAGCACCTCGCCGAACAGGCCCTCGGCCTGTCCGTGAACCTCGACGACGACGGCATCGTCCCCACCGTCTTCTTCGACACCGACGCCCGCGAAGCCGTCGACATCGACCTCGACAACTACGCGGGCAGGATCAACGAACTCCACGAGTCCTACGGGCACATGGGGACCACCGACTACGCCGCGGCCATGGACGCCGTCATCGACCACTATCTCGACAGCGAGGCGAAGGTGCCCGCGTTCGTCCTCTTCCAGACCGACGGCTCGCCCGACTCCCGCCGCGCCGCCGAGCAGACCCTGTGCAAGGCCAGCAAGCTGCCGCTGTTCTGGCAGTTCATCGGCTACGGCGACGACGAGTTCAGGTTCCTGCGCAAGCTCGACGAACTCGCCGTACCGAAGAAGCGGGCCGTCGACAACGCCAACTTCTTCGCCGCGGGCAAGGACCCCGGGCTGATCCCCGACGGAGTGCTGTACGACCGGCTCATGAGCGAGTTCCCGCGGTGGCTGCGGGCCGTCACACCGCGCTGAACCGTGTGCGTCAGCCCGCCGACTCGGCGGCGTGCGGGCTCAGGACGCCCATGCTCACCAGGACGAACAGGGCGATGCCGAGGGCGATGCGGTAGTAGACGAACGGCATGAAGCTGCGGGTCGAGATGAACTTCATCAGCCAGGCGATCACCGCGTAGCCGACGCCGAAGGCGATCACCGTGGCGAAGATCGTGGGGCCCCACGAGACGTGGCCGCCCTCCGTCGCGTCCTTGAGTTCGAAGACACCGGAGGCGAGGACCGCCGGGATCGCCAGGAGGAAGGAGTAGCGGGCCGCGGACTCGCGCGTGTAGCCGAGGAAGAGTCCGCCGCTGATCGTGGCGCCGGAGCGGGAGACACCGGGCACGAGGGCGAGCGCCTGGCACACGCCGTAGATGAGGCCGTCCTTGACCGTGAGGTCCTTCAGTTCCTTGCGGGGGCGGGCCGCGCGGTGCCGGCCGCCCGCCTCGTCGCGCGCCGCGAGCCGGTCGGCGACGCCGAGGACCACGCCCATCACGATCAGCGTCGTCGCCGTCAGCCGCAGATCGCGGAACGGGCCCTCGATCTGGTCCTTGAACGCCAGGCCCAGCACGCCGATCGGGATCGAGCCGACGATCACCAGCCAGCCCATCTGCGCGTCGTGGTCGCCGCGCATGGTCCTGTCGGTCAGCGACCTGGTCCATGCCGAGATGATGCGCGCGATGTCCTTGCGGAAGTAGATGACGACCGCCGTCTCCGTGCCGAGCTGCGTGATCGCCGTGAAGGCGGCGCCGGGGTCGTGCCAGCCGGCGAACGCGGCCGTGAGACGCAGATGGGCGCTCGACGAGATCGGCAGGAACTCCGTGAGCCCCTGGACGAGCCCGAGAATGAAAGATTCGAACCAAGACATGAGGTGAGTACGCGATCCAGGTGCTCGGCGGAACCGGCCGCGAACGCGGGCCAGACAGGGCAGCGCGAACTCCCGTCCCAAGGGGCCCGGGTGTTCGCGTGGGGGCAGGGTAGCGCCCGAAAGTGACAAGATCCCCACGAGGGCGTGCGCGGAGTCTTCACGGCGCTTCCCGCTGCGCCTCCACCAAGGTGTCGCCCGTGGGGGTGCGGCAGTACAGGACCGCCCGACCCGACCTGCGGCGTTGCACGAGACGAGCCGCGTGCAGCACCTTCAGATGGCGGCCCACCGAACCGAGACCCTGACCGGTCAGCGCCACCAACTGCGTGGTCGTCAGCGGCTGTCCGAGCAGAACGAGGACCTGCGCGCGGGCCGCGCCGACGAGCGCCGCGAGGCCGTCGGGCGGCGCCGCCCGATCCGCGTCCGCGAGGGCCCCCGCGCACGGGTAGACCACCGCGTACCGGTCGACCGGGTCGCCCTCCGGCCACGACACCCAGCCCTGCTTCGGAGTGACCGGGACGAACAGCAGCCGCGTCCCGGCGATGTCCCGCGGCGGATAGTCGTGCGCGTTGATCCGCAGCCGCCCGTCGCCGAGCCAGCCCATCGTGGGCCGCATCCCGCCGAAGGCCGCCGCCCAGCCACCCCGCGTCAACTCCCTGGTCCGGGCGAGGACATCGGCCTCGATGATCCGGCGGCGCCGCGGCCACTCGGGCAGGACCGTCTCCCGCCACACCCACGCCAGCACGTCCGCCGCCCGCTCCGCCAGGTCGTCCGCGCGGGCCAGCGCGTCCGGCAGCGGGCCGGGCGACGACAGGGCGAGGCCGGCCCGGACGGCCTCCGGCGACGTGGCGCGGATCTGCGCGAGACCGTCCGCCAGGTCGTCCTCGTGGACGCCGTCCGGCGTGGGCGTCATGAAGTCGGCGATCCACCGCGCCCCGAACACGGCGGCCAGCAGCAGCCCCGTCGTCGGATCGGCGGCGAGCCGCGCCCGGTACGCGGGCAGGTGCGCGTCGAGCCAGCGCCGTTCGCCGGGGTGCGCGGCCACGGGATCCGCCAGCTTCTTCAGGCTCGCGGTCGCCTCCGCCAGCCGCGACACGACGAACCGGCTCCCGGCGAGCGTGTCCGCGTCGACCTGCCAGATCCCCATGCCCCGCCCCTCGTGCACCGCCCGGACGTTTCGCGCGTCCGCGAAACATTAACGGCCCGCGTGCCACGCCCCGCAGCCTCCCGTCATGACCACCTACCGGGAGCTGTTCCGTACGCCCGAATTCCCCTCCCTCTTCGCCACCGTCTCGCTCCAGGTCGCCGGACAGACGGTGAGCGGGCTCGCCCTCGGCTCGCTCGTGTACGCCTCGACCGGCTCGCCGCTGCTGTCCGCCCTCGCCATGTTCGGGCCCTCGCTCGCCCAGGTCGTCGGCGCGCTCACGCTCCTGTCCGCCGCCGACCGGGTGCCGCCGCGCGCCGCCCTCACCGGGCTCGCCGTCCTCCTCGGGCTCGCCACCGCCGCGCAGGCGACGCCGGGGCTGCCGACGGCGGCGGCGCTCGCGCTGGTCCTCGTCCAGGGCGTTCCGGCGGCGCTCGGCGGCGGGGTCCGGTACGGGCTCCTCACCGACGTCCTCGACCGCGACCGCTTTCTGCTCGGGCGGTCCGTCCTCAACATGAGCGGAGGTGTCTGCCAGATCGCCGGATACGCGACGGGCGGGCTCCTCGTCGCGGTGCTGTCGCCGCGCGGGACCCTCCTCGTCGGCGCCGGGCTCTACGCGCTCGCCGCGCTGGTCGCCCGCTGCGGACTCACCCGCCGCCCGCCCCGCGCCGCCGGGCGGCCGTCCCCGCGCGAGACGATGCGGGGCAACACCGCCCTGTGGTCGTCGGTGCCCCGCCGGTACGTGTACCTCGCGCTGTGGGTGCCCAACGGGCTGATCGTCGGCTGCGAGGCACTGTTCGTGCCGTACGACACCGAGCACGCGGGCGTCCTGCTCGCGAGCGCCGCCCTCGGCATGCTCGCCGGGGACGTCCTCACCGGCCGCTTCCTGCCGCCCCGGTGGCGGGCCCGGCTCGCCGCGCCGCTGCGGCTGCTCCTCGCCGTGCCGTACCTGGTGTTCGCGCTCCAGCCCGCCCTGCCGCTCGCCGTGGCCGCGGTCGCCCTCGCGTCGATCGGCTTCTCGGCGGGGCTGCTGTTGCAGGAACGGCTGATGGCGCTCACGCCGGAGCGGCTCAGCGGACACGCGCTCGGGCTGCACACGGCGGGCATGCTGACCATGCAGGGAGTGGGGGCCGTGCTCGCGGGCGTGCTGGCTCAGGCGACCTCGCCCGCGACCGCGATGACGGCGCTCGCCGCGGCGTCCGTCGCGGTGACGCTGTGCCTCGGCAGGGGGCTCAGGGGAGAGTCGGCCGGGCCGAGGCTCCGGCGGGCTCCGGGGACGGCTCCGGGATCTGCGAGCCCTCCGAGCCCTGAGAGCCCTTCCCCAGATGGTGACGCTTGCGCCAGCCCACGACCGCGCCCGCGCACCCCGTGATCACGATGAAGCCCATCGCGATCAGGAACACGGGCGACGTCGGCGTCGACGCGCGGGCACCCGCCACCACGTACGCCGCCGTGTTCGGGATCGAGCCGAGCGCCGTGGCCAGCAGGAAGGGGACGATGCTCATCCGCGAGATCGACGCGCAGTAGTTCGCCGCCGCGAACGGGATGCCGGGGAACAGCCGGGCCGCCAGCACCGAGCGGAACGCGTGCTCGCTCAGCTGTCCGTCCGCCGCCTTCAGCCAGCGGCCGCGCACCAGCGGCCGCAACGCGTCCTGCCCGAGCACCCGGCCCAGCACGAACGCGAGGCCCGCCCCCAGCGTCGTACCGCCGATCGCCCCGACCAGCCCCAGCTGGGAGCCGAACAGCGCGCCCGCCGCCAGATTGAGCAGCGGTCTCGGTACGAACGCCACCGTGCACACCCCGTACGCCGCCGCGAACAGGACGACCGCCGCCGCCCCGTTCACCGCCGGCGGCCAGCCCTGCGTGATCAGCCGCTGCGGTTCGAACAGCAGCGCGCACGTCACGCCCGTGGCCAGCAGCATCACCAGCAGCGACAGCCGCGACCACGGCGACAGCAGCGCCTGGCCGAAGCGCGCGGCGAGCCCGGCGGGACGGGCGGGGACGGTCTCGAACATTCGGGGAGAGTAACCGACCCCCACATAAGATCGCCGTAGGTTGTGTCTCACTTTCCCGGCTCTTGCCCCACTTGCGAGGAGCGTCACATGGCCGTCGCCCCGACCCCGCCGAGCGCCCTCGCCGACACCCTGCTCGCCCGCCTCCCGCAGGTGTACGCAGCCGCCGCCGACCCCGAACGGGCCGCACGGATGCGCGCGTACATGCAGGACGTGGCCCCGTTCCTCGGGCTCGCGTCGCCCGTGCGCCGGGAGCTGAGCAGGACCGTCCTCGACGGTACGCCGCGTCCCGACGAGGCCGATCTCACCGCCGTCGCGCTGCGCTGCTGGGCGCTGCCCGAGCGCGAATACGCCTACTTCGCCATCGACTTCCTGCGCCGCCATGTGCGGCGTCTCACGTCCGGTTTCCTGCCCGTCGCGCGCGAGCTGATCACGACCGTGCCGTGGTGGGACACCGTGGACCACCTCGCGGCACACGTCGTCGGTGGCCTCGTCGCCGCCGACCCGACGCTGCGCGCCGACATGGACGCGTGGATCGAGGACGACGACCTCTGGGTCGCCAGGACCGCGCTGCTCCACCAGCTCCGCCACAAGGACGCCACCGACACCGACCGGCTCTTCGCGTACTGCCTGCGCCAGGCCGGGCACCCGGACTTCTTCATCCGCAAGGCGATCGGCTGGGTGCTGCGCGAGTACGCCAAGACCGACGCCGACGCCGTACGGACCTTCGTCGCCGCGCACCGCGACGTGCTCGCGCCGCTCTCCGTGCGGGAAGCCCTGAAGAACGTAGGCCAGTGATCCCCTGACCAACTGCCGTGCCGGGCACGGAAAATCGTTCGACGCTTGGCGGTCCGTCGGCGATGATCTGCCTCATGTTCCGGCACGCCTTCCTCGCAGCTCCGTCCGCAGTCGCGGACGCTGCTCAGGCTGCCGTTCTCCTCGCGGCGCTTTTCGCGGCAGCCGCTGACGGCGCGCGAAGCTGACCCTCTCCGGACATTCCGGCGGACCCCGCAGGGGGAGGGTCGGTCCGGTTCAGGGGTCCCCGCCTCCCGAAGGAGGCCACCACTTTCTTTCGTGAAGTTCCGGAAGGGACCACTCAGCCATGCCCAAGACGGCATACGTGCGCACCAAGCCGCACCTCAACATCGGCACGATGGGTCACGTCGACCACGGCAAGACGACCCTGACCGCCGCGATCACCAAGGTCCTCGCCGAGCGCGGCGCGGGCACGTTCGCCACCTTCGTGCCATTCCACCGCATCGACAAGGCGCCCGAGGAGGCGCAGCGCGGCATCACCATCAACATCGCGCACGTCGAGTACGAGACCGACACCCGGCACTACGCGCACGTGGACATGCCGGGCCACGCCGACTACGTCAAGAACATGGTCACGGGCGCCGCGCAGCTCGACGGGGCGATCCTCGTCGTCTCGGCGCTCGACGGGATCATGCCGCAGACCGCCGAGCACGTACTCCTCGCGCGGCAGGTGGGCGTCGACCACATCGTCGTCGCGATCAACAAGGCGGACGCCGGTGACGAGGAGCTCACCGACCTCGTCGAGCTGGAGGTCCGCGAGCTGCTGTCCGCGCACGGGTATGGGGGCGACTCCGTGCCGGTGGTGCGGGTGTCCGGGCTCAAGGCCCTTGAGGGCGAGGCGCGTTGGACCGCCTCGATCGAGGCGCTGCTCGACGCCGTGGACACGTACGTGCCGATGCCGGAGCGGTATGTGGACGCGCCGTTCCTGCTGTCCGTCGAGAACGTCATGACCATCAGCGGGCGCGGGACCGTCGTCACGGGGGCCGTGGAGCGCGGGCGCGTGCGGGTCGGCGACCGGGTGCGGGTGCACGGCGGTGCCGGGGGCGGGAGCGAGGCCGAGACCGTGGTCACCGGGGTCGAGACCTTCGGCAAGCCGATGGAGGAGGCGCAGGCCGGGGACAACGTGGCGTTGCTGTTGCGCGGGGTCGCGCGGGACGCGGTGCGGCGGGGTGATGTCGTGGCCGAGCCGGGGAGTGTGCGGCCGGGGCGGAGGTTCCGGGCGCAGGTGTATGTGCTGGCGGCGGCGGAGGGTGGGCGTTCGACGCCGGTCCGTACGGGGTATCGGCCGCAGTTCTACCTGCGGACGGCGGATGTGGTCGGGGATGTGGACCTCGGGGAGGCCGGGGTGGCGCGGCCGGGGGAGACCGTGGTGATGACGGTCGAGCTCGGGCGGGATGTGCCGTTGGAGGCGGGGCTCGGGTTCGCGATGCGTGAGGGTGGGCGGACGGTGGGGGCCGGAACGGTTTCGGCGGTGCTGTAACGGGGTTGCGGGGTTCGGGGCGCTGCCCCGGACCCCGCTGCTCAATCGCCGCAGGGGCTCTAAAGATCGGGGCGCTGCCCCGTGCCCCGCTCCTCAATCGCCGGAGGGGCTTGAAGGTGGCCGGAGGGGCTTGAAGGTGGCCGCAGGTGCTTGAAGAGGGGCGGCACAATGAGGGGGTGAACGCTTCCTTGCCGGAGTCGGTACCGGTTACCCGTGATGTCGATTACGGGGTCGCCAAGTTGTTGCCCGATGTGGATCGGCGGCGGGCGTGGTTGTTGACGGTGGACGGGGCGCCGCAGTCGTACGTGGATCTGGACGAGCCGGGGCATCTGGAGTTCGAGTACGCGAGGCGGCTCGGGCATGTGCTTGATTGCCTCGGGGACGAGGGCGCCCCGCTCGACGTGCTGCACCTGGGCGGGGGCGCGCTGACCCTGCCCCGGTACGTCGCCGCCACCCGGCCCGGCTCGCGGCAGGACGTCGTCGAGGCGGACCGGGGGCTGCTCGCCCTCGTCGCGGAGCATCTCCCGGTGCCGGACGGCGCCGATGTCACGGTGCACGGCGCCGACGCGCGGCAGTGGCTGGAGGCCGCGGCCGACGGAAGCGTCGACGTGCTGGTGGCGGACGTGTTCGGCGGGTCGCGGGTGCCCGCCCATCTGACGACCCTCGCGTACGCCCGTCACGCGGCGCGGGTGCTGCGGCCGGGCGGCACGTACGCGGCGAATCTCGCGGACGGCGCGCCCTTCGCGTTCCTGCGGTCCCAACTGGCCACGTTCGCCGCCGTGTTCCCGAACGTCGCGCTCGTCGCCGAGCCGGCGGTGCTGCGGGGCCGGCGGTTCGGCAACGCCGTGCTGCTCGCCTCGCGCGCCGAGCTGGACGTGGCGGAGCTGGCCCGGCGCACCGCCCGCGACGCGTTCCCCGCCAGGGTCGAGCACGGGGCGGCGCTGCGCCGTTTCGTCGGCGACGCCGTACCGGTGGAGGACGCGGACGCCGTGCCCTCGCCGGAGCCGCCCGGCGGGTCGTTCAGCGTGGGGTGACGGGGTCCGCCGCGGCGGCGGCGCCGCCCTCGGCGACCTTGGTGGCGTGCGGCTCGCGGCGCCGCAGATGACGTACGTCCGGGACGAAGAGGACCGCGGACGTCGCGACGACCACCAGCGCCGCGCACCCCCACAGCGAGGCCGTCCGTCCGAACGCCGCCTCCGCCGGACCGGCGAGCGCCGTCGCGAGCGGCACCATCGCCACCGAGCCGAACCAGTCGTAGGCCGAGACGCGGGAGAGTTTCTCCTCCGGTATCTCCTGGTGCAGGGCGGTGATCCAGGAGACGCCGAATATCTCGATGGTGACGCCGCTGACGAACATCACGGCGATCAGCCAGCCGAGCGGCACGGGCACGGCGAGCGCCGCGGACGGCAGGGCGAGGGAGAAGACCGAGAGCGTCGCCGCGAAGAGCAGCCGCCGCGGCTTCCAGCGCATCATCAGCAGGCCGCCGAGGATCGTACCGACACCGAACGCGCCGAGCGCGAGGCCCCACGGCCCCGCCCCGCCCAGTTCGTCGCGCGCCACCAGCGGCCCGAACACCGACTCGGCGGCGCCCACCACCGCGACCACCACGGCGAACTGGGCGACGATCGTCCACAGCCACGGCCGCCCGACGACCTCCCGCCACCCGTCGCGCATGTCGGCGAGCAGCCCGCCGCCCGGCGCGCGCGGCGGGATGTGGCGCACGTCGAGGAACAGCCGCAGCGCACCCGCCGCCAGGAACGCCACCGCGTCCACGGCCAGCACCCAGCCGGGTCCGATCGCCGCGACCATCGCCCCGCCGAGCGCGGCGCCGCCCACCCCGGCGCCGGACATCCCCATCCGGAACAGGGCGAACGCGCGGCTGGCCTGCTCCCCGGTGACCGAGGCCATCAGCATGCCTTCGGCCGCCGGGTTGAAGAACGCCTGGCCGGTGCCGCCGAGCGCGCTGAGCAGCATCATCTGCCACAGCTTCGGATCGCCCTGGAGGACGAGGAGCGCGAAGGCGCCCTGGGAGAGGAAGTTGAGGGCGTTCGCCGCGACCATCACGTGGTGGCGCGGAAGCCGGTCCGCGACCGCGCCGCCCACCAGCAGGAACACCACGAGGAACAGCGTGCGCGCCGCCGCCACCAGACCCACGTCGCCGCCGTCGCCACCCGCTTCGAGGACGGCGAACGCCGAGGCGATCAGCGCGCCGTGCGCCCCGAGCGTGGTGATGATCGCCGAAACGGCGAGGAGCGTGTAGTTCCGCCCGGCCCAGGTGGGGCGCAGGCGCGGACGCTTCGGGTCGGGGACGGCGGCAGAGGTCACTGGGGGACTATCGCCGCCCCGCGCCCGAATCGACAAACCGTTTCCTCGACCCTCGATCGATTGGTCGGTTTGTGGATGTTATGTCGCGCTTCCCGCTCGCGTCGCGAGGGGATGGTCAAGGTTGCTACCGGTGGGTAACATTCGGCTCATGAGCGCAGATCAGATGTCCATCGGCGAGATGCTCGCCGCCACGGTGCCGATGGCCCGCACCCTGAACCTCGACTTCCACGAGACGACGCCGGAGAAGGCCGTCGTCTCGCTGCCCGACCAGGCCGAGTACCACAACCACGTCGGCGGCCCGCACGCCGGCGCGATGTTCACGCTGGCCGAGTCCGCGAGCGGCGCCATCGTGCTCGCCGCCTTCGGCGACCAGCTCTCCCGCGCGGTGCCGCTCGCGGTGAGCGCCGAGATCGCGTACAAGAAGCTGGCGATGGGCCCGGTCACCGCCACGGCGACGCTCGGCCGTCCGGCCGCCGACGTGGTCGCCGAGCTCGACGCGGGCGAGCGCCCCGAGTTCCCGGTGAGCATCGCGATCACCCGTGAGGACGGCGCCGTCACCGGCGAGATGACCGTCGTCTGGACGCTGCGTCCCAACGGCTGAGCCGGACCCGCACCGCGCGAGGGGCGCCGACCTTGAGGTCGGCGCCCCTCGCGCGATGCGCCGACAGGAGTCGTCTCCCGGCATATTTTCCGTTCGGTTCGCGGTGTCCAGCGCCGCGTCATGTCCGTTTTGTCGCACAGTGCGTCTAGTACTCGAACGCGACGAGGGAGAGACAGCCCATGCCCCACAGCGGGACCAGCAGCGCACGCGGCGTCGACGGCATCTCCAGACGGACGGCCCTGCGCCGGATGGGCGCGGCGATCATGGTCGCCGCCGCCGTCACCGGCGCACTGCCGAGCCGCGCCACGGCGGCACAGGGACGCGTCCGGGCCGCCGGGCCGCGCGTCGAGTCGCTGCTCGGGCGGCTCACGCTCGACGAGAAGCTCACCTTCCTGCACGGCGCCGAGGACCCGGACTCCCTCGGCCAGGCCGGCTACGTCCCCGGCGTCCCCCGCCTCGGCATCCCGCCGCTGCGCCTCGCCGACGGCCCCGCCGGTGTGCGCGTCACCCGGCCCGCCACCGCACTGCCGGCCCCCGTGCTCCTCGCCGCCACCTTCGACCCCGCCCGCGCCCGCCGCTACGGCGAGGTCATCGGCCGCGAGGGCCGGGCGCTCGGCCAGGACGTGCTGCTCTCGCCCATGGTCAACCTGATCCGCACCCCGTACGCGGGCCGCAACTTCGAGACGTTCTCCGAGGACCCGCTGCTCTCCTGCGACATGGTCGTCGAGGAGATCGGCGGCATCCAGGACGAGGGCCTCATCGCGACCGTGAAGCACTTCGCGCTCAACAACCAGGAGAAGGCCCGCACCTCGGTCGACGTGCGGGCCGACGAGCAGACGATGCGCGAGCTGGAACTGCGCGGCTTCGAGGCCGCCGTCGAGGCGGGCGCGGGCGCCGTCATGGGCTCGTACAACAAGGTCAACGGCGTCTACGCCTGCGACAGCAAGGAACTGCTCGGCGACATCCTGCGGGACCAGTGGCGGTTCGAGGGCTGGGTCATGACCGACTGGCACGCCAAGCACACCACCGTCGGCGGGATGGCCGCCGGTCTCGACATGGAGATGCCGCAGGAGCGCGCGTTCGGCGCCGCCCTGAAGGCGGCCGTCGAGGACGGCACCGTGCCCGAGGCGCAGGTGGACGAGGCGGTGCGCCGGATCCTCACCGTGATGGACCGGTTCGGGCTGCTCGTCGCGAGGGCGGCGCCCCGGCCCGGCCGGGACGCGGCGGCGGGCGCGGCCGTCGCCCTCGACATCGCGAAGGCGGGCGCCACCCTGCTGCACAACCCGGACGGCGTCCTGCCGCTGCCCGCGCGCGGCTCCGTCGCCGTCATCGGCCCCACCGGGGACATCCCGTTCGTCAGCGGCGGCGGCAGCGCGCACGTCGTCCCGGACCATGCCGACAGTCCGTACGAAGCCATCAAGTCCCGCGCGGGCAGCGGCGGTTCGGTGACGTACGCCCTCGGCAGCGACATCTACGGCAAGGCCCTGCCCGGCGACGCGCTGACCCCCTCGGCCGACCTGGAGGAGCAGGCGGTCGCGGCCGGGGAGACCTGGACGTACGACGGGGCGCTCACCGTCGACGCGGTCGAGGCGACCGGCGAATGGACCTTCGTCGTCCACTACTCGGGCGAGCGGCCCACGGTGCTGCTCGACGGCACCGAACTCTTCCCCGTGCTGCGCGGCAGCGCCGAGCACTTCGGCGGCGCCCTCGTCGCCGTCGCACCCGACGGGCTCAAGGTCCGCCACAAGTCCCGTGCCCTGAGCGCCGGTTCGCACCGGCTGGAGATCACCGCGAAGGGCGGCGGCAAGGGGCAGACGTTCCGGCTGCGCCGGGTGACCGCCGCGACGCGCGCGGACGACGTCGCCGAGGCCGTGCTGGCCGCGAGCGCCGCGGACAGCGTGGTGCTCTTCGCGTACGAGGACGCGACCGAGGGCTCGGACCGCACCTCGCTCGCGCTGCCCGACCACCAGGCCGACCTGATCACGGCCGTGGCACAGGCCAACCCCCGGACGACCGTCGTGCTCAACACGTCCTCCGCGACCACCATGCCGTGGCTCGGCCAGGTGGGCGCCGTGCTCCAGATGTACTACCCCGGCCAGGAGGGCGCGGCCGCCACCGCCGCCGTCCTGTACGGGGACTGCGACGCCGGGGGCCGGCTCACCCAGTCCTTCCCGACCTCCGAGGACACCCACCCGATGTCCGGCGACCCGCGCCGCTACCCCGGCGTGGACGGCGTCGAGGAGTACTCCGAGCGCATCCACCTGGGCTACCGCTGGTACGACGCCCAGCAGGTGCGGCCGCTGTTCCCGTTCGGCCACGGCCTGTCGTACACCTCGTTCGCCTACGAGGGCCTGAGGGCGCGCTGGACCGGGCGCGGCCTCGACGTGACCTTCACCGTGCGGAACACGGGGGTGCGCGCGGGCGTCGCCGTGCCCCAGGTGTACGTCGGCAGCTCCCCGGACCTCCAAGTGGACCAGGCCGTGCGGGTGCTGGGCGGTTACCGGCGGGTCGAACTGGACGCGGGGGAGCGGCGCGCGATCACCGTGCGCGTCGCGCCGCGCACCCTCTCCTCCTGGGACACCGAACGTCACGACTGGGTTCTCGGCACCGGCAGACGCACGGTGTGGCTCGGCGCCTCGGCGGCCGAACTGCCGCTGCGCACCGACGTGACGATCGGCTGGGACCGCCGGAAGTGATGTGCGGCCCGGTGTGGGCGGGATCACGGTCTCGACGCGAGTTCATCGTGAGCACCACTGCACCTCGTGGGGCGCGGCGGCGTCATAGGGAGCAGGTAGGCTGCCCGGCGTGCGCGTACCTGGAGGGGAGCGCACGCCGGGCACAGGCACAGATTTCGGCGGGTACGGGAGGCGACGGCGTTGCACGTCCAGGAATGGCTCGACACGATTCCGGCGGTCGCCATCTACGCGCTGGTGGCCGGTGTCATCGGCCTCGAAAGCCTCGGCATTCCGCTGCCCGGTGAGATCGTCCTGGTCTCCGCGGCGCTGCTCTCCTCGCAGCACGGGGACGTCAACCCGGTGGTCCTCGGCATCTGCGCCAGCGCGGGCGCGGTCGTCGGCGACTCCATCGGCTACGCGATCGGACGCAAGGGCGGGCGCCCGCTCCTCGCGAAACTGGGGTCCAAGTTCCCCAAGCACTTCGGGCCCGCGCATGTGGCCACGGCCGAGCGGTCCTTCGAGAAGTGGGGCATGTGGGCCGTCTTCTTCGGCCGCTTCATCGCGCTGCTGCGGATCTTCGCGGGGCCGCTCGCGGGTGTGCTGCACATGCCGTACTGGAAGTTCCTCATCGCCAACGTCCTCGGCGGGATCGTCTGGGCCGGGGGGACGACCGCGGTCATCTACTACGTGGGTGTGGTGGCGGAGGACTGGCTGAAGCGGTTCTCCTATGTGGGGTTGGGGGCGGCGGTGCTGGTGGGGCTGGCGTCCATGCTGATCGTGAAGCGGCGGGCGGCGAAGATGGCTGCCGCGCATGAGGAGTCGGCGGGGGAGCCGGAACCGGCACGGTGACCCCTTGCGGCCTCGCGCCTTCTCGGTGCTTGACCGCTGGCTCCTTCGCGCCTCTTCGGTGCGTGGCCGCGGTGGCTGTTTCAAGCCCCTCCGGCGATTGAGGAGCGGGGTCCGGGGCAGCGCCCCAGGACCGCGCCACCGGTGCCGGTCCAAAGGATCGGGGCTCCGCCCCGGACCCCGCTGCTCAAACGCCGCAGGGGCTTGATTTGGTTACGCGGGGCGGTGGAGGGTGGCCAGTTCCACGTAGTGCGTGCCGTTCAGGGTGACGAGTTCGCGTTCCTCGGGGGAGAGTTCGCGCTTGACCTTGGCGGGGACCCCCGCGACCAGCGAACCGGGCGGAACCACCATGCCCTGCGGCACCAGCGCCTGCGCCGCGATCAGCGACCCCGCCCCGATCACCGCCCCGTTGAGCACCGTCGCGCCCATCCCGATGAGGCAGTCGTTCTCGATCGTGCAGCCGTGCAGCACCGCGTTGTGCCCGACCGAGACCCGCTCGCCGATCGTCGCGGGGAAGCCGGGGTCGACGTGGACCGTGCAGTTGTCCTGGATGTTGCTGTCCGCGCCGAGCGTGATCGGCTCGAACTCGGCCCGCAGCACCGCCCCATACCAGACGCTCGCGCCCGCGCTCAGCGTGACGTCGCCGACGATCACGGAGGTGGGCGCGGTGAACGCGTCCGGGTCCACCTTCGGTTCCTTGTCGCCGATGCCGATGACGAGTGGTTCGTGGGACATGAGCGGGGGCTCCCTACGTCGTGCGATCTACGTCGTGAGCGAACCGTACCTGTGGGGTGAAGATCACAGGCCGTCGAGGTGGGGGCGGAAGATACGCGTGGGTAACGTGTCGCCGTGCCGATGAAGCGGAACGTCAAGGGTGGTCCCGGCCACCGGCTCGTACAGGCCGGATGGCGCTGGGTGCAGCGCAAGGGCGCGGTCACCGCGCGGCAGCCGGGCGGGCACCGGTTCGGGGCGATCGGGCACGGCACGAAGCTGGCGTTCCCGCAGGGCACGGTGTTCGGTGAGCCGTGGATCCGGCTGGGCGCGCACTGCATCATCGGGGAACAGGTGACGCTGACCGCGGGCCTGATGCCGGACCTGGACCTCGGCCCCGACCCCATCCTGACGCTCGGCGACGGCGTCGTGATCGGCCGCGGCAGCCATGTCATCGCCGATACGACGGTACGGATCGGCAGCGACGTCTACATGGGGCCGTACGTCTACATCACGTCGACCAACCATTCGTACGACGACCCGCACGAGCCCATCGGCAAGCAGTGGCCGCGGATGGAACCGGTCGAGATCGGACCCGGCTGCTGGATCGGCACGGGCGCCGTGATCCTGCCGGGCGCCCGCCTCGGCCGCAACGTGGTGGTGGCGGCCGGTGCCGTCGTGCGCGGCGAGGTGCCGGACCACGCGGTGGTCGCGGGCGCGCCCGCACGCGTCGTGCGGAGCTGGGATCCGGAGGCCGGCTGGCAGCCGCCGCTGCGGACGCCGGCGCCCCGGGCGATACCCGAGGGGGTCACGCCGGACCAGCTGATCGCGCTGGCCGGACTCGACGACGACACCTGGGACACTGAACCCCGGACCAGATAGATGTAACGAGCAATCAGGACGGCCGTGGACACGAGCGACACCAGCGGTACCAGCGGTACGACGGGAACGAGCGCCGACGAGGTGGCAGCGGAGGCCGAGAGCAGGCCGCGCGGCTGGCGGCGCTGGGCCATGGACACCCGGCCGCTGCGCGTACCCGCCTACCGGAGGCTGTGGTCGTCGACCATCGTGACGGCCGTCGGCAGTCAGCTGACCGCCGTCGCCGTGCCGAAGCAGATCTTCGACATCACTGGTTCGTCGGCGTGGGTCGGTGCCGCGAGCATGGCGGGTCTCGTGCCGCTCGTCGTGTTCGCGCTGTGGGGCGGCGCGATCGCCGACCACATGGACCGGCGCAAACTGCTCCTCATCACGAACTCCGGCATCGCCGTGACCTCGGTGCTGTTCTGGGTCCAGGCGATAGCCGGGCTCGACTCGGTGGCCGTGCTGATGGTGCTCCTGGCGATGCAGCAGGCGTTCTGGGGCCTCAACGCGCCGGCCCGCAACGCGTCCATCGCGCGGCTCGTGCCGGAGGGGCAGTTGGCCGCGGCCAACGCGCTCGGCTCGACCGTCATGCAGACCGGGCAGGTCGTCGGGCCGTTGCTGGCCGGTGTACTCATCCCGGTGATCGGGCTGCCCGAGCTGTATCTGATCGACGCGGTGGCGCTGTGTGTCACGGTGTGGGCGGTGTACCGGCTGCCGTCGCTGCCGCCGCTGGGCGTGGTGTCGAAGAAGCGGGCGGGGGTGCGGGAGATCGTCGACGGTTTCCGTTACATCTCCGCGCACAAGGTGCTGCTGCTGTCGTTCCTCGCGGACATCATCGCGATGGTGTTCGGGATGCCGCGGGCGTTGTTCCCGCAGTTGGCGGCGGAGACGTACGCGCCGTACGGGGAAGGGCTCGCGCTCGGGCTGCTGTTCGCGGCGATTCCCATCGGGGCGGTGGTCGGCGGACTGTTCTCCGGGACGTTCTCGCGGGCGCGGCGGCACGGGTGGATGGTCATCGGGGCGGTCGTGGCGTGGGGGCTCGCGATCGCGGGGTTCGGGCTGAGCGGGAGTCTGTGGCTCGCGGTGGTGTTCCTCGCGGTGGCGGGGATCGCGGACATGGTCTCGATGGTGTTCCGCGGGGCGATTCTGCTGTCGGCGGCGACGGATGAGATGCGGGGGCGGATGCAAGGGGTGTTCACCGTGGTGGTGGCGGGTGGGCCGCGGCTGGCCGACGTGCTGCACGGGTCCGCGGGGTCGGCGTTCGGGCCGCGGGTGGCCGTGGCGGGCGGCGGGTTCCTCGTCGTGATCACGATGCTGATCCTGGTGGTGGCCGTCCCGGCGTTGCGGCGTTATCGGGTGTGACCCGGGGGTGGGCGCTGCCCCGTGGCGAGGCCGACGCTTCCGCCGCGCCGCACGCCCGCCACCCCGTGGCCGAACCCCGCCGTCTCCCCTCGCCGCACCGGGGCGCCGCCTTGCCCACCCTGCCGCCCCAGGCGGCAGATTGCCCAAGGCGGGGTGCGGCCGACCGCGATGGGGCGGGAGCCGGGGGAGAGGAGACCGGGTCCGGCTCCTCAAGCCCCTCCGGCGATTGAGGAGCGGGGTCCGGGGCGGAGCCCCGTGGCGGGGGCCCGGGTGACTGTCACCGGTACTCAGCCCCTCCGGCGATTGAGGAGGCGGAAAAGGATCAGCCCGTGGCGAGAAGAGCCGTGCCGAGGAGCGCCAGCCCCGCACCCGCCGCCTGCACCCCCCGCAGCCGTTCGCTGAGAACACCCCGCGCCGCCAACGCCGTAACGATCGGATACAGCGACGCCAACACCGCCGCCACCGTCACCGGCCCCACCCGCGCGGCCAGCGCGTACGTTCCGTTGGCCGCCACATCCGCAAGACCCACGAACGCCAGCGCCGGCCACGACGCCCGCACCACCCGCCACCCGCCCTCCTCCGGCAGCACCCGCCCACCCCGCCTCGCGGACGCGTACAGCGCGGCCCCGCCCGCCACCACGTTCGTCACCCGCTGCACGAACAGCGCGAGGAAGAGCCCGGTGACTGTCGTCGATGCCTCCGCGATCAGCGCCATCACCGCGCCGAAGCCGAACGCCGCGACCAGCGTCAGCAGGACCGCCTGACGCTGCACCGGCAGGCCCCTGAACTGCGGCCCACCCGCGAGGACCACCCCCACCACGGCGACGAGGATGCCCGCGAACTGGAGCAGCCCCGGCCGCTCCCCGAGCACCAGTCCGACCCCGACCGGCACCGCGACCCCGAGCGAGCCGAGCGGCGAGACCACGCCCATCGGGCCGAGCGCGAGCGCCTTGTAGAAGGAGAGCATCGCGACGGGCCCGACGAGCCCCGCTGCCACGGCGAACCACAACCGCGGCCCGGTCTCCGAGAAAGCCCCGGTGGCGACCACGATCACGCCGAGCACGACCACGGTGATCGCCTGGGAGACGACCACGACGGTGAGCGCCGGGATGCGCCGGGTCAGCAGCCCGCCGCCGAAGTCGGCCAGACCCCACAGGAGGCTGGTGGCCAGGGCGAAGAGTGCGGTCATGCCGGGACCTCGCAGTACAGTTTGCTGGACGATGGAGTGCACCACACCGTAGTCCAATGAAGTGAACTCTGTCATTCAGAATATTGGCCTACGGGTCCCGGGGCGGGACTCCGCGGGCCCCGACCCTGGACGGAACGTGGCGGATCTCGACCTCCTGAACCAGGCGCTCGCGCGCAACGTCAAGCAGTGGCGGGCCGAGCGCGGCTTCACCCTCGACGCGCTCGCCGCCCGCGCGGGCGTCAGCCGCGGCATGCTCATCCAGATCGAGCAGGCCCGCACGAACCCCAGCATCGGCACCGTCGTGAAGATCGGCGACGCGCTCGGCGTCAGCATCACCACGCTGCTCGACTACGAGCAGGGCCCCAACGTCCGCATCGTGACGGCCGATCAGGCGGTGCGCCTGTGGCACACGGACGCCGGCAGCTACAACCGGCTGCTCGCGGGCACGGAGGCGCAGGGGCCGCTGGAGATGTGGGACTGGCGGCTGGTCCCGGGCGACCGCAGCGAGTCCGACCCGCACCCGCAGGGCACCGTCGAACTGGTCCATGTCACGGTGGGCGAGCTGACCCTCGTCGTGGACGGCGCCCCGCACGCGGTGCCCACCGGGGCCAGCGTCTCGTTCGAGGCGAGCACCCCGCACTCGTACCGCAACGACGGGACCGAGGACGTCGAGATGATCATGGCCGTGTCGGTGCCGTTCGTACGCTGAGACGGCCACGGCGGTGCCGCGCGGCGGCTGTTAGCGTGCCGCCATGCGCGCACCCATCGGCACCTTCGACCACGTCCTCGCGGCCCCCGACGCCCTCGACCTGCTCACCCGGCCCGTCGCCGACGCCGTGCGCGACTGGCGGGGCACGGTGCCCGCGCGGGACCTGATCCACGTCGACACCGACCCCGAGTGGGCCGACACCGCGACGTTCGTCGAGCACTACGGCCCCGACCTGCTCGCCACCTCGGCGAACTGCGTCGTCGTCGCCGGCAAGCGGGGCGGCGAGACCACGCTCGCCGCGTGCGTGGTGCCGTCCGCGACCAAGGTCGACGTCAACGGCGCGGTGCGCCGCCAACTCGGCGCCCGCAAGGCCTCGTTCGCCCCGATGGACACCGCCGTCGGCGAGAGCGGCATGGAGTACGGCGGCATCACCCCGATCGGCCTCCCGGTCGACTGGCCGGTCCTCGTGGACGCCGCCGTCGTCGACCTCCCGCACGTCCTCATCGGCAGCGGCACCCGCCGCGGAAAGCTGATCGTGCCGGGCAAGGCCCTCTCCGAACTCCCGGGCGCGGTGGTCGTGGAGGGTCTCGGCGTCACGGTCTGACGCGCGGCTCCCCGTCGGCTCACCCCCGCCGCGCCCCCGCCGGCCCCGTGCTCTCCCGCACCACCAGCCGCGTCGGCACCAGCGTCGTCCCGCGTTCCGCCTCGCTCTCCCGCACCTGGCGCAGCGCGCTCTCCACGCAGCGGCGGCCGACCTCCGCGAAGTCCTGGTGGACCGTGGTGAGCGGGGGCTGGTACGAGCCCGAGTCGGGGATGTCGTCGAAGCCGATGACCGAGACGTCGTCGGGGACCTTGCGGCCCCGCTCCTCCAGGGCCCGCAGCAGCCCCAGCGCCATCTGGTCGTTCGCCGCGAACACCGCGGTGCAGTCGGCCTGTTCGGCCAGGCGCAGGCCCGCGCGGTAGCCGGACTCGGCCGACCAGTCGCCCCGTACGAGCGGTGGGACGGCGCGGCCCGCGTCCTCAAGTGCCGTGCGCCAGGCGCCCGTTCGGCGTTGCGCCGCGAACGACTCGGAGGGGCCCGCCAGATGCCACACCGTGCGGTGGCCGAGGTCGAGGAGGTGGCGCACCGCGTCGCGGGTGCCGCCCGCCTGGTCCGTGTCCACCACCGCGTACCGGTCGCCGGCGTCGGAGTCCGCGACGACCACCTTCACGTGCGGCGGCAGTGACAGGCGCGCCGAGTCCAGGAGGTGGACCTCCATGATGACGATGACCGCGTCCACGGCCAGCTCGCCGAGGCGGGAGAACGCGCCGCGCACCTCGTCCTGCGTGGGCACCGCCACCGGGAGCAGCGTGACCGCGTACCCCTCCTGCGCGGCCGAGGTGGCGATGGCCTCCAGCGTGCGCATGTTGCCCGTCGTCGACAGCGTGAACGTGATGACGCCGATGGTGCGGAAGTCGCCCCGTTTCAGGGCCCGCGCCGCGCTGTTGGGGCGGTAGCCGAGCTCCTTCATCGCCGCGCGGACCCGCTCGCGGGTCTCCTCGTTGACGCCGGGGAAGCCGTTCGAGACGCGGGAGACCGTCTGGGACGAGACGCCCGCGACCCGGGCGACGTCGGCCATCGACGCGTTCTGTGTACGACGCCTGCCGCGCC
The DNA here is from genome assembly GCF_054724165.1 of Streptomyces sp. BYX5S. Classification (NCBI taxonomy): domain Bacteria; kingdom Bacillati; phylum Actinomycetota; class Actinomycetes; order Kitasatosporales; family Streptomycetaceae; genus Streptomyces; species Streptomyces sp. BYX5S. Next base: position 2,707,490 of record NZ_CM138829.1, read on the forward strand.
GCGGCGCTCTCTCGGCGCTCTCCTGGGGTGTCACCGTGTCCCTCACCGACTCTTGACCGTCCTCCTCGGGGCAGTGTAGACATGCCGCCACCGAATGTTTACGTAAACATAACAGCTGCCGGGTCCTTCACACCCAGGGATGTTTACGCAAACATCGCGACCTGTGACGCACGGACGAGTGAGGGACGCGAGATGACCACGCTGCAACCGCCGGTCGCCGTCAGGCGGCGCCGCTCGTGGACGGGATGGGGGTTCATCGGCCCCTTCGTGCTCGTCTTCGCCCTGGTCTTCCTGGCGCCGCTCGCCTACTCGGTCTACCTGAGCCTGTTCCGTACACAACTCATCGGCGGCACCACCTTCGTGGGCCTCGACAACTACCAACAGGCGCTCCAGGACGCCCAGTTCTGGGACGGCGTCGCCCGCGTCGGGCTCTTCCTGGTGATCCAGGTCCCGGTCATGCTGGGCATCGCCCTGCTCGTCGCCCTCGCCATCGACAGCGGCCGCCTCTACGGCAAGGACTTCTTCCGGATCACCGTCTTCCTGCCGTACGCGGTGCCCGCCGTCGTCGCGACCCTCATGTGGGGCTTCATGTACGGCACCCGCTACGGACTGGTCGGCGACCTCGGCGACGCGTTCGGTACGACGCTGCCCGACCCGCTCTCCGCCGACCTCGTCCTCGCCTCCCTCGGCAACATCGTGACCTGGGAGTTCGTCGGCTACAACATGCTGATCTTCTTCGCGGCGCTGCGCGTCGTCCCGCACTCGCTGTACGAGGCCGCCGAGATCGACGGCGCCGGACAGTGGCGCATCATCACCGCCATCAAGCTCCCGGCGATCCGCGGCGCCCTCGTCATCGCCACGATCTTCTCGATCATCGGCAGCTTCCAGCTCTTCAACGAGCCCGCCATCCTCCAGAAGCTCACCCCGAACGCGATCACCACCGACTACACGCCGAACTACTACACGTACTCGCTGTCCTTCGCGGGGCAGCAGCAGAACTACTCCGCGACGGTCGCCATCGTCATGGGCGTGATCACCATGGTCGTCGCCTACGTGGTCCAGCTGCGCGGCATGCGCAAGGGAGCGTGAGCGCGATGACCACCACCACAGGCCCCGCGCGGCCGGCCACTCCGCTCACGTCCGCGGCCCCGCGCCTGCGTTCGCCGCGCCGCCGCCCGCTGTCGGGCCGCCCCCGGCGCAGCGTCCTGCTGACCGTGCTCACCGGCGTCGTCCTCGTCTACAGTCTGCTGCCCCTTGTCTGGCTCCTGATCAGCGCCACCAAGTCCCAGCAGGGCCTGGCCCGTTCGTTCGGCCTCTGGTTCGACTCGGACTTCGACCTCTGGCACAACATCGCCGAGACCTTCACCTACCAGGACGGCGTCTTCGCCCGCTGGCTCCTCAACACCGTGCTGTACGTGGTGGTGGGCGCGGGCGGCGCCACCTTCCTCGCGGTCCTCGGCGGATACGCCCTCGCCAAGTTCGCCTTCCCGGGCAAGCGCGCCGTGTTCGCCGTCGTCATCGGCGCGGTCGCGGTACCGGGCACCGCGCTCGCCGTGCCCACGTTCCTGATGTTCAGCAAGATGGGGCTCACCGACACCCCGTGGGCCGTCATCGTCCCGTCGCTGATCTCACCGTTCGGCCTCTACCTGATGTGGGTGTTCGCCATCGAGGCGATCCCCACCGAACTGATGGAGGCCGCCCGCATCGACGGCGCGAGCGAGCTGCGCACCTTCTTCACGGTCGCGCTGCCGCTGCTCGCCCCCGGCACGGTCACCGTCCTGCTCTTCACCACGGTCGCCACCTGGAACAACTACTTCCTGCCGCTGATCATGCTGAAGGACCCCGACTGGTATCCGCTCACCCTCGGCCTCGACGCCTGGAACAAGCAGTCGCAGACGGCCGGCGGCGAGGCCATCCCCCATCTGGTGCTCACCGGCTCGCTGCTCACCATCGTGCCGCTGATCGCCGCGTTCCTGCTGCTCCAGAAGTACTGGCAGTCGGGTCTGGCCGCAGGAAGCGTCAAGGAGTAGGCGCAGCACCGAAGTTCACCTCTCGCACACCCTCCGTAGGACCACGAAGAAGTGGAAGCCATCGCCATGCCCAAGAACTCCCGCCGCGTGCTGCGCGGCCTCGGTCTCCTCTGCGCCCTCGCCCTCGGGGCCACCGCCTGCGGCGGCTCCGACGACGGCGGCTCCGCCGACAAGAAGGTCGGCTCGTCCGACATCTCGGCGGCCCTGAAGAAGGGCGGCACCGTCACGGTGTGGGCGTGGGAGCCCACCCTGAAGCAGGTCGCCGCGGACTTCGAGAAGAAGTACCCGAAGGTCGACGTGAAGCTGGTCAACGCGGGCACCAACAACGACCAGTACAAGGCCCTGTCGAACGCGATCTCCGCGAAGAAGGGCGTCCCGGACGTCGCACAGATCGAGTACTACGCGCTCGGCCAGTACGCCCTGACCAAGCAGCTCGACGACCTCAAGCCGTTCGGCGCCGAGAAGCTGGCGGACTCGTACTCGCCCGGCCCGTGGAACTCGGTGAAGTCCGGCGACGGCGTCTACGGCCTGCCCATGGACTCGGGCCCGATGGCGCTCTTCTACAACAAGAAGGTCTTCGACAAGTACAAGATCGCCGTCCCGACGACCTGGGACGAGTACGTCGAGGCCGCCCGCAAGCTCCACAAGGCGGACCCGAAGGCGTACATCACCAGCGACGTCGGCGACGCCGGCATGACCACCAGCCTGCTGTGGCAGGCCGGTTCGCACCCGTACAAGGTCGACGGCACGAAGGTCGGCATCGACTTCACCGACGCGGGCGCCAAGAAGTACACCGACACCTGGCAGAAGCTGATCGACGAGAAGCTCGTCGTGCCCGTCACCGGCTGGACCGACGACTGGTACAAGGGCCTCGGCGACGGCACCATCGCCACCCTGCCGATCGGCGCCTGGATGCCCGCCAACTTCGCCTCCGGTGTGAAGGGCGCCTCCGGCGACTGGCGCGTCGCCCCCCTGCCGCAGTGGGAGAAGGGCGCGAACGCCAGCTCCGAGAACGGCGGCAGCTCCCTCGCCCTGCCCGCACTCGGCAAGAACAAAGAACTCGCGTACGCCTTCGTCGAGTACGCGGGCTCCGGCGCGGGCGTGCAGACCCGTGTCAAGAACGGCGCCTTCCCTGCGACGACGAAGGACCTGAACTCCACGGAGTTCCAGAACACCGAGTTCCCGTATTTCGGCGGCCAGAAGGCCAACAAGATATTCGCCGAGTCCGCGAAGAACGTGCCCGCCGACTGGAAGTACCTGCCGTACCAGGTGTACGCCAACTCGATCTTCAACGACACCGTCGGCAAGGCCTACGTCTCCTCGACCGAGCTGACCGCCGGACTCAAGTCCTGGCAGGACGCCTCCGTCAAGTACGGCACCGAGCAGGGCTTCACCGTCGAGAAGTAGCCCGCCCGGCTTCAACTCCCCATTCCTGGAAGGACGTCCATGGTCGCCCCCCTCACCTCCCGTTTCCCGTACGCGAAGGGCTCGGACGGCACCCGGCGCCTCGGCTACGGCGCCGACTACAACCCCGAGCAGTGGTCACGGGAGGTGTGGGCGGACGACATCCGGCTGATGCGCGAGGCCGGGGTGAACGTCGTCTCCCTCGCCATCTTCTCCTGGGCGCGGCTCCAACCCGCCGCCGACACCTGGGACTTCGGCTGGCTCGACGAGATCATGGACCTGCTGCACGCGGGCGGCGTCGGTGTCGACCTGGCCACCGCCACCGCGTCGCCGCCGCCGTGGCTCACCGCCGCGCACCCGGAGATCCTGCCGGTCACCGCGAGCGGCGAGACCCTGTGGCCCGGCGCCCGCCAGCACTGGCGGCCCACCTCGCCCGTCTTCCGCGAGCACGCCCTCGGCCTCGTCCGCAAGCTGGCCTCCCGCTACGCCGACCACCCGGCCCTCGTCGCCTGGCACGTCAACAACGAACTGGGCTGCCACAACGTCTACGACTACTCCGACGACGCGGCCCGCGCCTTCCGCGGCTGGCTTCGCCGCCGCTACACCACGCTCGACGCCCTCAACGACGCGTGGGGGACGGCGTTCTGGTCGCAGCGCTACAGCGACTGGGAGCAGCTGCTGCCGCCACGCCTCGCCGCCTCGCACCCCAACCCGACCCAGCAGCTCGACTTCAAGCGGTTCTCCTCCGACGCGCTCAAGGACCATCTCCTCGCCGAGCGGGAGATCCTGCGCGAGCTGACCCCGGACACGCCCGTCACCACCAACTTCATGGTGATGCCCGGCACCAAGGGCATGGACTACGCGGACTGGGCGGACGAGGTCGACTTCGTCGCCAACGACCACTACGTCATCCCCGGCCCGCAGGACCGCGACGAGCTCTCCTTCTCCGCCAACCTCACCAGCGGCATCGCGGGCCACCGCCCCTGGTTCCTGATGGAGCACTCCACCAGCGCAGTGAACTGGCAGCCCGTCAACCTGCCCAAGATGCCCGGCGAGCTGGCCCGCGACTCGCTGCTGCACGTGGCGCACGGCGCCGACGCCGTCTGCTTCTTCCAATGGCGCCAGTCGGTGGCGGGCGCCGAGAAGTACCACTCGGCGATGGTCCCGCACGCCGGAGCCGACAGCGAACTCTTCCGGTCCGTGGTCGAGCTCGGTGCCACCCTCGACGCGCTCGCGCCGATCGCCGGCAGCGGCCGCGAGCCGGCCCGCGTCGCACTCCTCTTCGACTGGGACTCGTGGTGGGCGAGCGAGCAGGACTCCCACCCGACCTCCCGCCTCGACTACCACCGCGAGGCCCTCGACTGGTACGCGGCGCTGCTGCGCCTCGGCATCCGCGCCGACGTGGTGCCCGCGCACGGCACCGACCTGTCCGCGTACGACGTCGTCATCGCGTCCGTCCTGCACGTGGTGCCGCAGCCGCTCGGCAAGGAGCTCACCCGGTACGTCGAGGGCGGCGGACACCTCGTCACCACGTACTTCTCCGCGATCGTCGATGAGAACGACCACGTGTGGCTCGGCGGCTACCCGGGCGCGCTGCGCGACGTCCTCGGCATCCGTATCGAGGAGTTCGGGCCGCTCCTCGACGGCGACACCGTGGACCTGGACAACGGCACGACCGGCAGCCTGTGGACCGACCGGATCTCCGTCACCGGCACCGACGTCGAGGTCCTCGCCGGGTACCGCACCGGCACGTACGCCTCCCGCCCAGCCGTCACCCGGCGCGCCACGGGCCGGGGCTCGGCCGCGTACGTCTCCACCCGGCTCGGCGTGGACGGGCTGACCGTGCTGCTGCCGGAGCTGCTCGCGCCCGCCGGGGTGAGCAGTGAACTCCCGCAGCAGGCGCGGGGGTTGGTGGAGCCGGTGGTCCGGCGCGACGCCGAGCACCGCTATCTCTTCCTGGTCAACCGCAGCGACGAGGAGGTGGCGCTGCCGGGTGTCACCGGAGAGGTCCTCGTCGGCCCGTCCGGCGACGACCTCGTACTGGCGCCCCGCCAGGTCGCCGTCCTGCGGCAGCCGCTCTCCTCCTGAGACCGATCCCGCCACGCACCACACTCCGCTCACACCACGACACAGGGAGCACACGTTGGCGCGCTTGACCCGCAGACGGTTCATCGGCATCGCCGCCGCCACGGCAGCGGCGGCCGGTACCCAGCTCTCGACCGCACAGCTCGTCGCCGCGGCCACCGCGGCGACGGTCACGGTCACCCCCGACCCCTCGTACCGGCACGACCGGTTCGAGGGGTGGGGCACCAGCCTCGTCTGGTTCGCGAACGCCACCGGGCACTACCCGGACGAGATCCGCGAGAGGATCGCCGACCTCGTCTTCGGACGGGACGGCCTCGCCCTGAACATCGCCCGCTACAACATCGGCGGCGGCAACGCCCCCGACGTGCCCGACTACCTGCGGGCGGGCGGCGCCGTCGAGGGCTGGTGGCAGGCGCCCGAGGGCACCACCCGCACGGACACCGACTGGTGGGACCCGGCCGACGCGGACCACTGGAACGAGGACGCCGACGCGACCCAGCGCTGGTGGGTGGACCGGATCAAGAAGGACATCACCCACTGGGAGACGTTCTCCAACTCGCCGCCGTACTTCATGACGGTCAGCGGCTACGTCTCCGGCGGTTTCGACGCGTCGAAGGACCAGCTGAAGGAGGCGTCCGTCGACGACTTCGCCACCTATCTGGCCGGGGCGACCCGGCGCCTGGAGAAGGCGCACGGCATCAAGGTGAAGACCGTCGACCCGTGCAACGAGCCCAACACCAGCTACTGGGGCACGAAGCTGGGCGCCGACGGCAATCCGACGGGCGGCCGCCAGGAGGGCTGTCACATCGGGCCCGCCTTCCAGCAGAAGATCGTGACCGCGCTCGACGCGGCGCTGAAGAAGGCGCGCACGACGGCCGTCGTCTCCGCGATGGACGAGACGAACCCGACGACCTTCGTCACCAACTGGACCAGCTACCCGGCCGACGTGAAGAGCCGCGTCGCCCAGATGAACGTCCACACGTACGGCACCGGCGGCCGCACCTCCGTCCGCGACCTCGCCAAGGCCGAGGGCAAGCCGCTGTGGATGAGCGAGGTCGAGGGCGACTGGGGCGACGGGCAGTCCTTCACCGACATGCGGCCCGGCCTCGGGCTCGCCCAGCACATCGTCGACGACCTGCGCGAACTGGAGCCCAGCGCCTGGGTGTTCTGGCAGCCCGTCGAGGACTGGGACAACATGAGGCCCGGTGGCGAGTCCGCCAAGGGCGGCAACTGGGGCGAGGTCCAGGTCTCCTTCAGCGCGGGACCCGACGACACCCTGGAGACCTGCCCCGTCCACACGAACACCAAGTTCGACACCGCCCGGAACTTCACGCACTACATCCGGCCCGGCGACCACCTCGTGAAGACGGACGACCCCCACAGCACCGCCGCTGTCACCCGTGGCGGCAACGGCGCCACCGTCGTCCACGTCAACAGCACCACGAGCCCGCGTACGGTCACGCTCGACCTGTCGAAGTTCGCGACCGTACGCCGGGGCGCGACCGTCACCCCGGTCGTGACCAGCACGGACGGCAAGCTGGCGGAGCGGGCGCCGATCGCGGTGACCGGCCGGAGAGCCACCTTCACGGTGCCGGCGCAGTCGGTGACCACGTTCGTGATCAACGGCGTGTCCGGGGTGGCGAAGGACGCCGCCGAGCTGCGCCGGGGACGCACGTACGAGCTGACGGGCGTGCAGAGCGGCAAGGACCTCACCGTCGCCGCCGACGCTCTCGTGATCAGCGGCGGGACGGGCGCGGCCGGTCAGCGGTGGCGGCTCGCGGAGATCAGCGCGAGCGGCCCCGCGAACCGCAGGCGGCACGTGTTCACCAGCGCCGCCGACGGCCGCCGGCTCGCCGTCCGCGACGGCGCGGCCGTCGTCGAACCCGACACGGGGGAGCGCGACCCGGCCGCCCAGTGGATCCTGTCGACCACGGGCGACGGCACGTACACCCTCGTCAACGCGGGCACGGGACGGCTCCTGGAGGTCGGCGGGCAGGCCACGCACGAAGGTGCGCCCGTCGGCACCTGGCAGCCCAACTCCGGCTCCAACCAACGCTGGAGGGTCACCGACGTGACGGCCTGATCCGGCCCACGACGCCGCCCCCGCCACGCGTCACGTGGCGGGGGCGGCGCCGTACCGCACGCATCCGGTCAGATGTGGTGCGCCCTGCGCTCCCGCAGCAGCAGCCACGCCAGGAACAGGCCGCCCGCCACACCCGTCACCACGCCCACCGGCATCAGCGCGGAACCGGTCACGCGCTGCGTCAGCAGGTCGGCGGCCGTCACCAGCAGCGCGCCCATCCACGCGGCGGGCAGCACGTTCGGACCCGCGGCGCGGGTGACGCGGCGTGCCAGCTGCGGGGATGCCATGGCGAGGAAGGGGATCGGTCCGGCCGCCGCGACCGCCATCGCGGTCAGCCCCGTGCCCGCGCACAGCAGGATCAGCCGGCTGCGCTCCGGCGGCACACCGAGCGCGCCCGCCGTGTCGTCGCCCATCTCCAGCATCGTCAGCCGCCGCCCGAACACCAGGACCACGGGCACGCAGAGGACCAGGCCGAGCGCCGCGATCCGCACCTCGGTCCAGCCGCGGTCGTTGAGTGAGCCGATCATCCAGCTCGCCGCCTGGGCCGCCTTGCCGATGTCGGCGCGGACGTACAGGAAGCTGGTCGCGGCACCGAGCACCGCCGAGACGCCGATGCCGACGAGTACCAGCCGGTACCCGTGCACGCCCCGGCGCCAGGCCAGCAGATACACCGCGGCGGCCGTGGCGAAACCGCCGGCCAGCGCGCCGAGCGCGGTCTGCGGCGCCCCCGCGTTGAGGACGATGATGGCCACGAGCGCGCCCGCCGACGCGCCGTTGCCGAAACCGATGATGTCCGGGCTGCCCAGCGGGTTGCGGGTGAGCGACTGGAAGACGGCGCCCGCCATGCCCGTCCCGAACCCGACCAGGACCGCGACGACGGCGCGCGGGAGCCGCAGGTCGAGGACGATGAACTCGGCGCCCGGCGGCCCGTTCCCGGCGAACGTCCGCACCACCTCCACCGGCGACAGTTCGTACGTGCCCGTGCCGACGGAGAGCACCACGAGGAACGCCGTCACGACGATCAGTACCAGGCAGACGAGGACCGTACGCGGGTCGAAACGCACCGAGAACCGGCCCGCCCGCACCCGTCCGTGCCGCCACTGCGCCCGGAAAGCCCCGGGCCGGTCCTTCACGAGGCTCACAGCTGCGCCACCTTCCGCTGCCGTACGAGGTGGATGAAGATCAGTCCGCCGATGAACGACGTGACGATGTCCGCCTGGATCTCCGAGGGCGACACCACGATCCGGCCGATCACGTCGGCCAGGAGCAGCAGCGCGGGCGCGAACAGCGCGCAGTACGGCAGCATCCAGCGCGGATCGGGGCCGGTGAACGCGCGGACCGCGTGCGGGATCATCAGGCCGATGAAGCCGATCGGGCCGCACACGGCGGTGGCGCTGCCGCACAGCAGTGTGATCGCCACGATCGACAGCACGCGGGTGCGCCGCACCGACGTGCCGAGCGCGCGGGCGTGGTCCTCGCCCAGCGACAGCGCGCCGAGCGGCCGGGCCAGGGCGAACGCCAGGAGCGCCCCGGCGATCAGCAACGGCAGCGCGTAGAGCAGGAGTTGCGGGTCGCGCTTCTCCAGCGTGCCGACGGACCAGTGGCGCATCGAGTCCAGGGCGTTGAGGTCCCACAGCTGCAAGCCGTTGACGTAGCCGAACAGGGCCGCGTTGACGGCCGTGCCGGCGAGCGCCAGCCGGACCGGTGTCGCCGCCCGGGTGCCGCCCAGCGCGTTCACGGCGACGGCGGCGACGGCCGCGCCGATCAGCGCGAACCACAGGTACCCGGAGAACGACGTGATGCCGAACACGCTGATCGCGGTGACGACGGCAGCCGAGGAGCCCGCGTTCACGCCGAGCAGTCCGGGGTCGGCGAGCGGATTGCGGGTCAGTACCTGCATCACGCCGCCCGCGAGACCGAGCGCCGCGCCCACGGCGATGCCGATCAGCGTCCGCGGCAGCCGCAGTTCCCGAACGATGTTGTCGTACGCGGTGCCGGACGGCGAGAAGAGCCCGCTCCAGACCTGGCCGGGCGCGATGTGCTCCGTGCCCACCGCGAGCGAGAGGGCCCCCGCCGCGACCAGGAGCACCAGTCCGAGGACGAGTCCTGCGGTGCGTGGTGGGCGGCTGCGCGGCTCGGTGGCCGGGAGTTGCTGTGTTCCGCCGGGGCGGAGTCGTATTCCTGCGGGCATGTGATTAGCTTAGGCTAACCTTACCAAGTCTGCTAACAATTACGTTGACAAAACGAAGGCCCTCGCTGGGGACGTCGGAGGAAGAGGAGTCATGAGCGTCCAGTCCGTTGCCGCCCTGCCGGACCACCGGCCGGACCGCGTCACCGGTACCCGCGTCACGCTCCTCCAGGAGCGCATCGCCGCGGCCGACGACGCTCAACGCGGCCGTATCGCCGAGGAGTTCTGGCGGGAGGCCGCGGCCGCCGGCACCCCGCTCGTCGAGGAACTCGACGGCGACCCCGACCACCGGGCGGTCACCTTCCTGTGGCGCGGCCACCGCGCCACCCGGCAGGTACTGCTCATGGCCAACCGGCTCGGCGATCGCGGCCATCTCGCGGGATCGCTCATGGAACGGGTCCCCGGCACCGACGTCTGGCACCTCGGCCTGCGGCTGCGCGCCGACCACCGCGGTTCCTACCGGATCGCGGCCGACGTCTCGGCCAAGGAGCCGCCCGCCGACCCCGAGGTGCTCCAGGCGCGGCTGCGCTCGCTCGCGGCGCACGCCGCGCACGACCCGCTCAACCCCCGCCGCCTGCCCACGCGTTGGGGCGCCGACGACAGCTCCGTCTTCGCCCTGCCCGAGGCCCCCGCCCCGGCGTGGCCCGAACGGCGCGCCGACGTGCCGGCCGGACGCGTCGAGCGGCACCGGGCGGGCGCCGCCGCGCTGGACGGCGAGCGGGACGTATGGGTATATGTACCCCCAGGGCTGCGCGGGGAGGCCGAGCGGCTTCCCGTCCTCGTCCTCTGCGACGGCGACATGTGGTTCGGCCGCGTCGGACTCCAGCACACCCTCGACGCCCTGATCGCCGAGGGACTGCTGCCGCCGCTGGCCGTGCTCGCCCCCGACGCCGTCGACCGCCACACCCGCAACCGTGAACTCGGCGCGCGGGACGCCTTCGTGGAGTTCCTCGCCGACGAACTGCTGCCCTGGGCGGCGGGCCGCTGGCCGCTCGCCACGGACCCGGCGCGCACCGTCGTCGCCGGACAGAGCCTCGGCGGTATGGCAGCCCTCCACGCGGGGCGGCTGCGACCGGACCGTTTCGGCCATGTCGTCGCCCAGTCGCCCTCCCTGTGGTGGCGGCCGGGACTGCCGCCGGGCGTCGTCGACAAACACGTCTTCGGCGTCCCGTGGCTCGTCGCCCGGTACGCCGAGGCCGAACCGGCGCCGATCACCGTCCACCTCGACGTGGGCCTGCACGAGGGCGCGATGGTCGACCACTGCCGCGCGCTCCACGACACGCTGCACTCGGCCCGCTACCGGGTCACCCGCAACGAGTTCAACGGCGGCCACGACTACGCCTGTTGGCACGTCGCCCTCGCCGACGCCCTGGTCCGGCTGCTCGGCACCGGACCCGCCCCCGCCTAGCGGGGCCCTCGAACCTCCCCCCACGGACCGTTCACCCCCTCTCTTCTCATGTCTAAGGAGCTCTACGCACATGTCCTCCCTGAGAGCCCGTCGCGCCGCCCTGATACCCGCCGCCGCGGTCACCGGCGCCCTGCTGCTGAGTGCCTGTGGCAGCGGCGACAGCGGTGACGACGCGGACAAGGCCGCGAAGGCAGGATCGGCGTCGAAGACGCGGCAGCTCACCGACGCCCAGGGCCGCAAGGTCGAGGTGCCGAGCGACCCGAAGAAGGTCGTCGCGCTCAGCGAGCCGACCCTCGACGCGGCGCTCGCCCTCGGCGTCGACCCCGTCGGAGCCACCGCGGGCCGCGGCCAGAAGGGCGTGTCCTCGTACCTCGCCGACAAGGCCGCCTCCTCGAAGGTCGTCGCCTCCGTCGCCGAGGCCGACATGGAGAAGCTGGCCGCGCTCCAGCCCGACCTGATCCTCCTCGACGAGACGACCGGCGCGAAGAAGACCGTCGACAAGCTCCAGGAGATCGCGCCGACCGTCGTCACCGCGAAGCTCAACGAGGACTGGAAGACGTCCTTCACCGCCATCGCCGACGCCCTCAACAAGAAGTCCGACGCCGAGAAGTGGCTCGCCGACTTCGACACCCAGGTCGCCGCCACGAAGAAGGAGCTCGGCGACAACGCCGGCAACTCCGTCTCCGTCATCCGCTGGCAGGACGGCGCCCCGTCCGTCGTCGGCAAGGGCGCGGGCCACGTCGGCTCGACGCTCAAGGCGCTCGGCATGGACCGGCCCAAGGACCAGCAGGGCGCGAGCACCGGGCACAGCGAGCCCGTCTCCCTGGAGAAGCTGTCCACCATCGACGCCGACTGGCTGTTCTTCGGCGCCCTCGGCAGCAAGGACGACAGCCAGAAGGCCTACGAAGAGGCCCAGAAGGTCACCAACTTCGGCAAGCTGAAGGCCGAGAAGGACGGGCACGTCGTCGTCATCGACGGCTCCGCCTGGAACAGCGCGGGCGGACCGCTCGCCGCGCAGACCGTCCTCGACGACATCAAGGGGGCGCTCGCCAAGTGACCTCCCCCACCACTGGTCAGGACCTGGCCGGCCGGCTCGCCCTCGTCACGGGGGCGGGCCGGGGGATCGGCGAGGCCGTCGTCGCCGCGCTCACCGAGCGCGGGGCCCGCGTCCTCGCCACCGATCTCGACGCCGAAGCCCTCGCGAAGAGCGTGGCGCCGTACGCCGACGGGCAGGTCGTCGGCCGGGCCCTCGACGTCACCGACGCCCACGCCGTGGAGGCGCTCGTCGCGGAGGCCGAGGACACCCTCGGCGCCGTCGACGTCGCCGTCAACGTCGCCGGAATCCTGCGGGGTTCGGCCGTCGTCGACCTCACCGACGAGGACTGGAACGCCTGCTTCGCCGTCAACACCGGCGGTGTCATGCACGTGTCGCGGGCCGTCGCGCGGCGGATGACCGGGCGGGGGAGCGGCAGCATCGTCACCGTCGCCTCCAACGCCGCGGGGATCCCCCGGCAGGGCATGGCCGCGTACGCCGCGTCGAAGGCGGCCACCGCGATGTTCACCAAGTGCCTCGGGCTGGAAGTCGCCGCGCACGGGGTGCGGTGCAACACCGTGTGTCCCGGGTCGACGCTCACCGACATGCAGCGTGGCATGTGGGAGGCGGCGCCCGGTGGTGACGCCGAGGTGGGGGCCCGTGCCGTCATCGAGGGTGACCTCGCCGCGTACCGCACCGGGATTCCGCTCGGCCGCATCGCCGATCCCGGGGATGTCGCGGAGGCCGTCGCCTTCCTCGCCTCCGACCGGGCCCGGCACATCACGATGCAGGACCTGTACGTCGACGGGGGCGCGACCCTCCGGGGGTGACCGGGAGCCGTTCCCACGTCGCGGGGCTCCGCCCCGGACCCCGCTGCTCAATCGCCGCAGGGGCTTGAAAGGCCTGCTCAATCGCCGCAGGGGCTTGAAAGCCTGCTCAATCGCCGCAGGGGCTTCAATTCGCCCAGCTTTGGAGACGTCATGACCACCGTTGTCCGTCCCCGTGTGCCCGAGATCGTTTCGCCGGGCTCTGCCACCGCCCTCCTGGAGGCCTACGCACCCGTCACCGACCGCTTCCTCGCCACACCCCACCGCACTCTCCTCGGGCGCGGCGTCGTCGCCGAACTTCCGCACAGGGAAGGACCGTTGAGCCCGCGCGTGCGGGCGCTGCTCGACGCCCGGCGGCGGGCCGGGGACCCGAACCCCGTCGTCGTGGGCGCTCTGCCGTTCGCGCCCGACGGGGCGCCCGCCCTCGCCGTGCCGGAGTCCGTGCGGTGGGCGCCGCCGCTGCGCGAGGACCCGCTCATCGCGCTGCCCGTGCCGGCCGCCGACGCCGACTGGACCGTGCGCGAGGTGCCGGCGCCCGAGGTGTACGGCGCCGCCGTCGCCGCGGCCGTCGACCGCATGAAGGCCGGTGAGTTCGACAAGGTCGTCCTCGCCCGCACCCTCGAACTGACCGCCCCGCAGGCCCCGGACCTGCCCGCGATGCTGCGCGGACTGGCCCGTCGCGACCCGGCCGGGTACACCTTCGCCGTGCCCAGCGGCCCCGGCCGCACCCTCGTCGGCGCCAGCCCCGAACTCCTCGTGTCCCGCACCGGATCGACGCTCACCGCGAACCCGCTCGCCGGTTCCGCGCCGCGCAGCGCCGACCTCGCCGAGGACGTGCGCCGCGCCGCCGCGCTCCTCGAATCGGCGAAGGACCTGCACGAGCACGCCGTCGTCGTCGACGCGGTGCGCGCGGCCCTCGCCCCGTTCTGCCGGACCATCGACGTGCCCGCCCGCCCCACCCTCGTCCGGACGGCCGCCATGTGGCACCTGTCCACGACCGTGACCGGGGAGCTCGCCGACCCGGAGGCCACGACCGCCCTGGATCTGGCCGCCGCCCTGCACCCGACCCCGGCCGTGTGCGGCACCCCCACCGACCTCGCCCGGCAGGTCATCGCCGAGTCCGAGCCGTTCGACCGCGGCGCCTACACCGGCATGGTCGGCTGGCAGAACGCGGACGGCGACGGCGAGTGGGTCGTCACCATCCGCTGCGCCGAGGCCGAGGGCACCCTGCTGCGGCTGTTCGCGGGGGCCGGTGTCGTCGCCGAGTCCTCTCCCGAGGCCGAGACCGCCGAGACCGGCGCCAAGTTCCGTACGTTCCTGAACGCCGTGGGAGCGACCCTGTGACCACCGTCGATGTCCTCACGCCCGGCGTCGACGCGCCGACCTGGCCCGCCGAGTTCGCCGAGCGCTATCGCGCCGCCGGATACTGGCGCGGCGAGACCTTCGGCGGCGTGCTGCGCGAGCGGGCCGCCGACCACCCGGACCGGATCGCGCTCGTCGACCCCGCCCCGGAGCGCCGCACCTGGACCTACCGCCAACTCGACGAGAACGTCGACCGGTTGGCCGCCGGGTTCGTGGAGCGGGGCATCGCCAAGGGTGACCGCGTCGTCGTCCAACTGCCGAACGTCGGCGAGTTCGTCGAGGTCGTCTTCGCCCTGTTCCGCATCGGCGCACTGCCGGTGTACGCGCTGCCCGCGCACCGCGAGAGCGAGATCACGTACTTCTGCTCCTTCACCGAGGCCGTCGCCTACGTGATCCCCGAGCGGCACGCCGGATTCGACCACCGGGCACTCGCGAGCACGGTGCGCGCCGAGGTGCCGACCCTGAAGCACGTGTTCGTCGTCGGCGCCGACGCCGGGGAGCACACTCCGCTCGGCGAAGTCCCGGCCGAACCGGTCGAGTTGGACGGACCCGAGCCCCATCAGCTCGCCTTCCTCCAGCTGTCCGGCGGCACCACCGGGCGGCCCAAGCTGATACCGCGCACCCACGACGACTACATGTACTCGCTGTGGGGCTCCAACGAGATCTGCGGCGTCGACGCCGACACCCGCTTCCTCGTCGTGCTGCCCGCCGCCCACAACTACCCCATGAGCAGCCCCGGTTGGCTCGGCGTGCTCTACGCGGGCGGCACCGTCGTCCTCGCGCCCGCGCCCGACCCGGAGACCGCGTTCCCGCTCGTCGCGAGCGAACGGATCACCATGACCGGGCTCGTCCCGCCGCTCGCCCTCGTCTGGACCGACTCCGCCGCCGGTACCCCCCACGACCTGTCGAGCCTCGAACTCGTCCTCGTCGGCGGCGCCAAGTACAGCGAACAGGCCGCCCGCCGCCTCGAACCCGCCCTCGGCTGCCGGCTCATGCAGGTCTTCGGCATGGCGGAAGGTCTCGTCAACTACACCCGGCTCGACGACGACCTCGAAACGACCGTCGCCACCCAGGGCCGCCCCATCTCCACCGACGACGAGGTGCGGGTCGTCGACGACGCCGACCAGGACGTCCCCGACGGCGACTTCGGGCACCTGATCACCCGCGGCCCGTACACCATCCGCGGCTACTGGCGCGCCCCCGAGCACAACGCCCGCGCCTTCACCGCCGACGGCTTCTACCGCACCGGCGACATCGTGCGCCGCACCCCCACCGGGCACATCGTCGTCGAGGGCCGGGCCAAGGACCAGATCAACCGCGGCGGCGAGAAGATCGCCCCGGAGGAGATCGAGAACATCCTCCTCGCCCACCCCGCCGTGCACGACGTCTCCGTCGTCGGCGTCCCCGACGAGTACCTCGGCGAACGCTCCCTGGCCTACGTCATCCTGCGCGCCGACGCCGAACCCCTGCGCTCCGTCGCCGTGAAGCGGTTCGTACGGGAGCGGGGAGTCGCCGCGTACAAGGTGCCCGACCTCGTCGAATTCGTCGATGTCTTCCCGCAGACCGGCATCGGCAAGATCAGCAAGAAACACCAGCGGTCCGCCGCCGAGCAGCACTGAGCGCCGCCCCACCGCATCCCTCCGAAAGGCCCCCACCGTGGCACTCCCCGCCATCGCCGCCTACCCGCTCCCGACCCCCGAGGAGCTCCCCGCGAACCGCGTCGCCTGGACCGTCGACCCGGCCCGCGCCGTGCTGCTCGTGCACGACCTCCAGCACCACTTCCTCGCCAAGTACCCGCAGAACGAAGAGCCGTTGACCGGCATGCTCGACAACACCGCGCGGCTGCTGAAGGAGAGCCGGGCCCTCGGCGTGCCCGTGTACTACTCCGCCCAGCGCGGCGGCCAGACGCCCGAGGAGCGCGGCCTCCAACTCGACTTCTGGGGCCCCGGCGTCGCCGACGACCCCGCCGTCCTCGCCATGCCCGACGCCGTCGCCCCCGAGGACGGCGACACGGTCCTCACCAAGTGGAAGTACAGCGCGTTCGTCCGCACCGAACTCGATTCGCTGATGCGGGAGTCGGGCCGCGACCAGCTGGTGATCGTCGGCGTGTACGCGCACATCGGCGTGATGATCAGCGCCGCCGACGCGTGGATGCGTGACATCCAGGCCTTCGTCGTCGCCGACGCCGTCGCCGACTTCACCCGCGAGGACCACGACATGGCGCTGCGCTGGGCCGCCGGCCGCTGCGCCGTCGTCACCACCACCGACACGTTCATCGAGGAGGTACGGGCCGCATGACCACCCTCACCGCAGAGAAGATCCGCGAGGACGTCGCCGACTGCCTGGGCGAGGACCCCGCCGACATCCCCGTCGACGAGAACCTCGTCGACTACGGGCTCGACTCCGTACGCGTCATGACCCTCCTGGAGCGCTGGCGCAAGGAGCACGGCGTCGACGCCTCCTTCGTCGACCTCGCCGAGCAGCCCGCCGTCGAGGCCTGGGTGAAGATCCTGGGGGTGACCGCCTCATGACCGCCCTGCTCAGCGAGCCCGGACCCGCCGCCGTCGGCGACCTCGTGCTGCCCCTCACCGCCGCCCAGTCCGGCATGTGGTTCGCGCAGGCCCTCGACCCGCTCAGCCCGGCGCAGAACACCGCCGAGTACCTGGAGATCGACGGCGACCTCGACCCGGAGCTGTTCGCCCGCGCCCTGCGCCGTGTCGTCGAGGAGGCCGACGCGCTGCGCGTCCGCGTCGAGGACACCCCTGACGGACCCCGCCAACGGGTGTGCGGCAGCGTCGCGTTGCCGCTCACCGTGCGCGAGGACCTCACCGAGGAGGACGCGCTGGAGTGGATGCGCGAAGACCTCGACCGGCCCTGCGACCTGGCCACCGGACCCCTGTTCGCGCACGCCCTGTTCCGCGTGGGGGAGCGGCGCTGGCTCTGGTACCAGCGCATCCACCACCTCGTCATCGACGGCTTCGGCTACTCCCTGCTCGTGCGCCGGACCGCCGAGGTCTACACGGCGCTCGTACGCGGCGACGACCCGGGCCCGCGCACCTTCGAGACGCTCGCCGACCTGCTGGCCGTCGACGCCGAGTACCGCGCCTGCGACGCCTTCGCCGCCGACCGCGCGCACTGGGGCGAGGCGTTCGCCGACCGCCCCGAGGCGCCCCGGCTCGCCGGACGCGGCGCCCTGCCGTCCCGCTCCTTCCGCCGCCGTACGACACGGATCACGCCCGGGACGACCGACGGGCTCAAGGAACTCGCCGCGCGCACCCGCGCCACCTGGCCCGACGTCCTCATCGCCGCGCAGGCCCTCTACACCTCCCGCGCCACGGGCCGCTCGGACGTCGTCCTCGGCCTGCCGATGATGGGCCGCATGGGCTCCGTCGCGCTGCGCGTGCCCGGCATGGTCATGAACGTGCTGCCGCTGCGGCTCACCGTCACCCCCGACGCCACCTTCGCCGAACTCGTCCGCCAGGTCGTCCTCGGCGTCCGCGAGGTCCGCCGCCACCAGCGGTACCGCTACGAGGACATCCGCCGCGACCTCGGCCTGCTCGGCGAGAGCCGGGGCCTGGTCGGACCGCTCGTCAACGTCATGCCGTTCGACTACGGCGCCGAGTTCGCCGGTGCCCCGGCCGTCGCCCACAACCTGTCGGCGGGCCCCGTCGAGGACCTCACCGTCAACATCTACGACCGCGCCGACGGGCGCGGCCTGCGCATCGACCACGACGGCAACCCGGCCCTGTACGAGGACGAGGAACTCGGCGCCCACCAGGCCCGGTTCATCGACCTCCTCGACCGCCTCGCCACCGCCGACCCCGGCGCCCCGCTCGGAGAACTCGGCATCGCCACCAGCGCCGAACTCGCGCTCGTGCTCGACGAGTTCAACCGCACCGAACGGGCCCTGCCGCCCACCACCCTCATCGGCCCGATCGAGGCGCAGGCCGCCCGCACCCCGGACGCCGTCGCCCTCGTCCACGACGGCACCGTGCTCACGTACGGCCAACTCAACGCCCGAGCCAACCAGTTGGCGCGGCATCTCCAGTCGCTGGGCGCCGCCCCCGGGCGCCTCGTCGCGGTCTCCGTGCCGCGTTCCGTCGAGCTGATCGTGTCCCTGCTCGCCGTGCTCAAGTCCGGCGCCGCCTACCTGCCGCTCGACCCCGACTACCCGCAGCAGCGCCTCACGTACATGCTCCAGGACGCCGCACCCGTCTGCGCCGTCACCGACACCGCTGACCGCCTCCCGGCCGACACGGGCACACCGCTGGTGGCGCTCGACGGCCTCGACCTGTCCGGGTACGCCGCCGTCGACCCGGCCCGCGCGCTCACCCCGGCCCACCCCGCGTACGTCATCTACACCTCCGGCTCCACCGGCAGGCCCAAGGGCGTCGTCGTCCCGCACTCGGCGATCGACAACCGGCTGCGCTGGATGCAGCACGCGTACGGCATCGGGGCCGCCGACGTCGTCCTCCAGAAGACGCCGTCGTCCTTCGACGTGTCGGTGTGGGAGTTCTTCTGGCCGCTGCGCGAGGGCGCGACGCTCGTCGTCGCCGCGCCCGGCGGCCACAAGGACCCCGCGTACCTGGCCCGCCTCGTCCGCGAACAGGCTGTCACCACCTGCCACTTCGTTCCGTCGATGCTCCAGGTGTTCCTCGCGGAACCAGGCGCCGCCGCCTGCGCGGGCGCGCTGCGCCGCGTCTTCTGCAGCGGCGAGGCCCTGCCCCGCGAGACGGCGAACGCCTTCGCCCGCACTCTGCCCGGCGTGGCCCTGCACAACCTGTACGGCCCGACGGAGGCCGCCGTCGACGTCACGTACCACGCGTGCGAGCCGGTCGGCACGGGACCCGTACCCATCGGCCGCCCCGTGTGGAACACCCGCCTGTACGTCCTCGACCAGGCCGGACAGCCCTGTCCGCCCGGCGTGGTCGGCGAACTGTACCTGGCGGGGCGGCAGTTGGCGGACGGCTACCTGAACCGCCCCGAGCTGACCGCCGAACGGTTCGTGCCGAACCCCTTCGGCGGCGGCCGCATGTACCGCACCGGCGACCTCGCCCGCTGGACCGAACGCGGCGAGGTCGAGTACCTCGGCCGCACCGACCACCAGGTCAAGCTGCGCGGCCAGCGCATCGAACTCGGCGAGATCGAGGCGGAGTTGGCGGCGCTGGACGGCGTCGAGGGGGCCTGCGCGCTCGTCCTCGACGACCGCCTCGTCGGCTACGCGACGGGAACGGACCTGGACCCGGCGGAGATCCGCACCGCCCTCGCCCGGACCCTCCCCGAACACATGGTGCCGTCCGCGATCGTCCCGCTCGACGCCTTCCCGCTCAGCCCCAACGGCAAGCTGGACCGCCGCGAACTCCCGGCCCCCGTCTTCGCGGGCAGCGGCGCCCGGCGCCCGTCGACCCCGCGCGAGGAGACGCTCACCCGCCTCTTCGCCGAAGTGCTCGACGCCGAAGGGGCGGGCCCCGACGACGCGTTCTTCGACCTCGGCGGCACCTCGCTGCTCGCGGTGCGCCTCGTCAACCGGGTCCGCGAGGAACTCGGCGCGGAGCTGACCATCGGCTCCCTCTTCGCGTCGCCCACCCCGGCCGCCCTCGCGGCCCGCATCGACGACGCGGCGCCGGTGTCCGCCGACGCCCTCGGCGTCGTCCTCCCGCTGCGCGCCGAAGGCACCCGCCCGCCGCTCTTCGCGATCCACCCGGCGGGCGGCATCTCCTGGTGCTACGCGGGCCTGACCGCGCGCCTCGGCCGGGACCAGCCCGTCCACGGCCTCCAGGCACGCGGCCTGACCTCCCAGGACCCGCTGCCGGCCACGCTGTGGGAGCAGGCGGCGGACTACGTGGACGAGATCCGCCGGATCCAGCCGCACGGGCCGTACCGGCTCATCGGCTGGTCGGTCGGCGGCATCCTCGCGCACACCGTCGCCGTACTCCTCCAGGAAGCGGGGGAGACGGTCGAACTCCTCGCCCTGCTGGACGCGTTCCCCGCCGAACAGTGGCGCGAGCGCCCGGCCCCGGAAGAGGGCGACGCCCTCACCGCCGTCCTGCGCATGGCCGGTTTCGAACGAACCGACGAAGCCACCCGCGAGGACGTCCTCGCCACCCTCCGCAAGGCGGGCAGCCCCCTCGCGGGGCTGAAGGACAGCACGCTCTCCCGGATCGTCGACATCGTCCCGAACCACGCCCGGATGATGCGTGCCCACGCACACCGCCGCTACGAGGGCGACGTCCTCTTCTTCACGGCGGCGGCCCCGCGCCCCGAGGACTGGCTGACCCGCGAGGCCTGGCACCCCCACATCACGGGCACGATCACCAACCACGACCTGCCGTGCACCCACCCGGAGCTGCTGCGGGAGGAACACGTGGAACGTATCGCGGACGCGCTGGCGGTAGCCCTGAAGGAACTGAACGACTGACGCGCGTCCGGCCGCGTACCGTTCGCCGGATGACGGACACGGACCGCGAACGCCTGCGCACCACGTTCACCCAGGACGCCGAACGCTACGACCGCGCCCGCCCCGGCTACCCGCCCCGCCTGTTCGACGACCTCGCCGAGCACGCGGGGGCGGGGCCGGGGTGCCGCGTGCTGGAGATCGGCTGCGGCACCGGGCAGGCGACCGTGCCGCTGGCGCCCAGGACAACGCGTCCCACCACGGCGCCGACCGCTTCGCCCCGCCCGTCTTCCGCCGCTACGAACGCCGCCTGAGCACAAAGGTGCACTGGGCGAGTGACAGCCAAGCTCGTCCTCTGGGTATCCACGTCACCGCCGGTCAGGCTGGTGACGCCCCGGCCTTCGAGGCGGTCATGGCCAGGCGGCCTGGCTCTGCGGACGGACGAACTCGCCATCGCCTACCAGGCCGCACTCCACACGGCGTCCATCGTGATCTGGGTCCGATGCCGAGCAGGTCGCTGGTTGCCGACCTTCGGATCGTCAGTTGCCGAGTGCCAACCTGATACCGAAAACGCCGATGACGGTTCCGGTGATCCGGTCGAGCAGGCGGCGGGCCCGGGGTTTGCGGAGCCACCCCTGCAGGACGCGAGCGAAGCCGATGAGGACGGCAGACCAGAGCAGACCGATGAGGACATGCACCGTGGTGAGCAGGAGGCCCACGGTGAAGTGGCCGGCCCCCGGCGGGATGAACTGGGGCAGGACGGCGACGTAGAAGGCGCCCATCTTCGGGTTCAGGAGGTTGGTGAGCGTCCCCTGCCGCCAGCCGCCGCTGACCGAGTCCGCGCCGGCGGCCGGAAGGGATTCGTCCGCGACTGCCGTTGGCAGCCCCCGGAAGGTGTCCCGGAGCATGCGGGCCGCCATCCAGATCAGGTAGGCGGCGCCGATCCAGCGCAACGCGGTGTAGGCGAGGTGGGAGGCCGTGAGAAGGGCGGTCACTCCGAGCGAGGTGAACGCGCCCCACACCAGGGTGCCGGTCTGGATTCCGAGGACGACGCCCCAGGCTCTCCTGCGTCGGCCGAGGGCCGACGTGCGCAGGATCAGTGCCGTGTCGAGGCCGGGAGTCAGAGTGAGGAGCCCTACAACGAGGGCAAAGGACCACAGGGCGGAGCTTATTGCCATGGAATGCCAGCTTACCTCGCCGTATCCCTGACAGAACCGCGGCCGACGGGCCGCCACGGGCGACGGCCTTGCCCCCTCGGCCGCAGGGGCTTGATCACCCGAAACGACCCTGCGTTTTCAGCCTCTCCGGCGATTGAGGAGCGAGGCCCGGGGCGGAGCCCCGGGGGTGCAACGGACGCCCGGCGTGACACCCGCATTGCAAGGTCGTAAAGCGATCCGGCGGAACCTTGACCCGCTTTCGCGCCGCTCGCCAAGCTCCTGTTCATGACGCCCACCACCCCCACCGCCTCCACCACCATCGAAAAACTCGGCGGCCGTCTCGGCGCCGTGATCTCCGGGGTCCGCCTCGGCCCCGACCTGGACGCGGCCACCGTCGCCACGATCCGTGCCGCCGCCCTCGACCACAAGGTCGTCTTCTTCCGCGACCAGCACCACCTCGACGCCGACAGCCACGAGGGCTTCGCCCGCCTCCTCGGCACCCCGGTCGCCCACCCCACCGTGCCGTCCGTCGACGGCCGCTACGCCCTCGGCATCGACAACGAGCACGGTGGCCGCGCCAACCAGTGGCACACCGACGTCACCTTCGTCCCCGCCTACCCGGCGTTCTCCATCCTGCGCGCCGAGGTCGTCCCGCCGTACGGCGGCAACACCCTGTGGTCCAACACGGCTGCCGCCTACGCCGAACTCCCGGAAGCGCTCCGGGCGTTGGCGGACACCCTGCGCGGCGTCCACACCAACGACTACGACTACGCGGCCGCCCGCCCGGAAGCCCCGACCGCGGCGATCGAACAGCACCGCAAGGTGTTCACGTCGACGAAGTTCCAGACCGAGCACCCCGTCGTCCGAGTCCACCCGGAAACCGGTGAACGCACCCTGATCCTCGGCAATTTCCTCCAGAAACGCTCCGGCTTCAACGCCCGCGACTCCCGCGCCCTCATCGGCATCCTCCAGTCGCACGTCGAGCGCCCGGAGAACACGCTCCGCTGGCAGTGGCGCGCCGGCGACGTCGCCATCTGGGACAACCGGGCCACCCAGCACTACGGCGTCGACGACTCCGACGACCACACCCGCACCCTGCGCCGCGTCACCATCGACGGCGACGTCCCCACCGGCGTCGACGGCCGCCGCTCCACCCTCCTGTCCCCGACGACGGTCCCGGCACCGGAGTACGGCATCGCCTCCGGGGCGTCGACGGACGGGGCGTTCGCGGAGGCCTGACGGCCCGACAGCGGCACGCGGCGTCCGGTCACCGCCCGCCCTTGGCTCCGGGCAGGACCCACCTGGGCGGTCCGCTCACGGACTTCCCCTCGGCGGTGTAGTCGTCCTCGCCCGCGTACTGGACATACGCGCGGGAGCCGCGTGAGCTCATGATGGCGAAGGGCTCACCCTTGTCACTGACCTCCCAGGTCCTCCGCTCGCCGTCCTCGCAGCCGCTCTGGGGGTCGACCACGTCGCTAAGGGAGCGATCCGGTGGCGGTCAGCCGAGCCGCGGGATCTCGATCGCCGGGCACTTGTCCATGACCATCTCCAGGCCGGCCTCCCGCGTCCGCTCGTACGCCGCCTCGTCGACCACGCCGAGCTGGAACCACACGGCCTTGGCGCCGATCGCGGTGGCCTCGGCGGCGACCGGGCCCGCGAGGTCGCTGTTCACGAAGACGTCGACCACGTCCACGGGGAAGGGGATGTCGGCGAGGGAGGCGTAGCCCTGCTCGCCGTGGACGGTCTCGGCCTTCGGGTGCACCGGCACGATCCGCTTGCCGAAGCGCTGGAGGGTCTCGGCGACCCCGTACGCGGCGCGGGACCGGTTGGAGGAGAGGCCGACCACGGCCCAGGTGTCCCCGGACTCGGTGAGGATCTTGCGGACCGTGTCGTGATCGCCGTACATGGGGGCCTCCTGGGTAGGGACGTGTGTTCGTAAACGGGTAACCCGCGAGGCGGCGCCGGGATTCCGGGGCGGCGTCGGGCGGGGGCGAGGCCGTTCGTACCTGGGCATACGCTGGTGCGATGCAGGACGAGTACCGCACGGTGGCCCGCGAGGGCGTGCACGAGACAGAGATCAGCCGCTCCCGGTTCCTGTGCGCGCTCGCGCCCGTCGCGACCGAGGAGGAGGCCCAGGCCTTCGTCGCGCGCGTCCGCAAGGAACACCCCACGGCCAACCACAACTGCTACGCGTACGTCATCGGCGCCGACGCCTCCGTACAGAAGGCGAGCGACGACGGCGAGCCGGGCGGCACCGCGGGCGTGCCCATGCTCCAGATGCTCACCCGGCGCGACATGCGCTACGTCGCCGCCGTCGTCACCCGCTACTTCGGCGGCGTGAAGCTCGGCGCCGGTGGCCTCATCCGCGCTTACGGAGGCGCGGTCGGCGAGGCACTCGACGCCCTCGGCACGGTGACCCGCCGCCGCTTCCGCCTGGCCACCGTCACGATCGACCACGCGCGCGCGGGCAAGATGGAGAACGACCTGCGCTCCACGGGCTGTGAGGTACGCGACGTCCACTACGGCGCCGAGGTCACCATCGAGATCGCCCTCCCCGACTCCGACGTCGACCGCTTCCGCACCTGGCTGGCGGACGCGACGGCGGGCACGGCCACCTTCTCCCCGGGCGGCGAGGCGTACGGGTGACCCGTTCAAGCCCCCGCGGCGATTGAGCAGCGGGGTCCGGGGCGGAGCCCCGTGGCGTGAGGGGGCGTCTCCCGCAACAGGCCTCCCGGGCATACCCACCCGTACTGTCAGACCCACCCGTTAGCCTCGTGTCCCATGAGGCTGCTCCACACGTCCGACTGGCACCTGGGCCGCACGTTCCACCGTGTGAACATGCTCGACGCCCAGGCCGACTTCATCGCCCACCTCGTCGCCACCGCCCGCGAGCGCGGCGTCGACGCCGTGGTCGTGTCGGGCGACGTCTACGACCGCGCGGTGCCCCCGCTCGCGGCCGTGGAACTGTACGACGACGCCCTGCACCGCCTCGCCGAGCTCGGCATCCCCACGGTGATGATCTCCGGGAACCACGACTCGGCCCGCCGCCTCGGCGTCGGCGCGGGCCTCATCGGACGGGCCGGCATCCACCTCCGTACGCAGCCCGCCCGCTGCGGCGAGCCGATCGTGCTGCCGGACGAGCACGGCGACGTCGCGTTCTACGGCCTGCCCTACCTCGAACCCGCCCTGGTGAAGGACGAGTTCGGGGTGGCGAAGGCCGGGCACGAGCAGGTGCTCGCCGCCGCCATGGAGCGGGTGCGCGCCGACCTCGCCACCCGCCCCGACGGCACCAGGTCCGTCGTCCTCGCGCACGCGTTCGTGACCGGCGGCGCGCCCAGCGACAGCGAGCGGGACATCACCGTGGGCGGCGTCTCGGCGGTCCCGTCCGGCGTCTTCGACGGCGCGGACTACGTGGCGCTCGGACACCTGCACGGCAGCCAGGTCATCAGCGACCGGGTCCGGTACTCGGGTTCACCGCTGCCGTACTCGTTCTCCGAGGCCGACCACCGCAAGAGCATGTGGCTGGTCGACCTCGACGCGGCGGGCGCCGTCACCGCCGAGCGGCTCGACTGCCCGGTGCCGCGCGCCCTCGCCCGCATCCGCGGCGACCTCGACGACCTGCTCGCCGACCCGGACCTCGCCCGCCACGAGGAGGCCTGGGTGGAGGCCACCCTCACCGACGCCGTGCGCCCCGACGACCCCATGGCCCGCCTCGCCGAGCGCTTCCCGCACACCCTCAGCCTGCTCTTCGACCCGCGCCGCACCGACGACGACGAGCCGGACGCCACGTACGCCGAGCGCCTGAAGGGGCGCGACGACCACGAGATCGCGGAGGACTTCGTGACCCACGTCCGGGGCGCAGGGCCCGACGAGAACGAGCGGGCGGTGCTGCGGGCCGCGTTCGACGCGGTCCGCGAGGACGACGTGGTGCGCGAGGTCGCCCGGTGAGACTGCACACACTCACGATCACGGCCTTCGGCCCCTTCGGCGCCCCGCAGAGAGTCGACTTCGACGACCTGTCGGCCGCGGGCCTCTTCCTGCTCCACGGCCCGACCGGCGCCGGCAAGACCTCCGTCCTCGACGCGGTCTGCTACGCGCTGTACGGGACCGTGCCCGGCGCCCGGCAGAGCGGCAGCGGCCAGGGGCAGAACCTGCGCAGCGACCACGCCGAACCCGGCGTGCGCACCGAGGTCGCCCTCGACCTGACGGTGGCGGGCCGCCGCCTGGAGATCACCCGCCAGCCCCCGCACCTGCGCCCCAAGAAGCGCGGCACGGGCTTCACCACGGAGAAGGCGCAGAGCTGGCTGCGCGAGTACGACGCCGTGGCCGGGGCGTGGAAGGACCTCAGCCGCTCCCACCAGGAGATCGGCGAGGAGATCACGCAGCAGCTCGGCATGAGCAAGGACCAGTTCTGCCAGGTGGTCCTCCTCCCGCAGGGCGACTTCGCGCGGTTCCTGCGCGCCGACGCCGAGGCCCGCGGCAAGCTCCTCGGCCGGCTCTTCGACACGCACCGGTTCGCCGCCGTGGAGACGCGGCTCGCGGAGGACCGCAAAGCGGCACAGAAGCAAGTGGTCGCGGGCGACTCCGAGCTGCTGGCCGACGCCCACCGCATGCAGCAGGCCGCGGGGACTCTCGTGGAACTGCCGCCCGTCGACGCGGCGCCCGGCGACCCCGGCCTCGCGGACGCCGTCCTCACCTGGGCGGCGACCGCCCGCTCGACCGCACGTGAGCACTTCACGCATGCCCATCTCGCCCTGGACGCGGCCGAGTCGGCGCGGATCGCGGCCCAGCGCGAACTGGCGGAGACGACGGAGACGCACCGCCTGCAACGCCGTTTCGCGCAGGCCCGCGAGCGGGAGACCGCCCTTGAGGAGCGCGCCGACGAGCACCGCGCGGTCCAGGAGCGCATGGACCGCGCCCGCAAGGCGGCCACGGTGGAGCCGTCGCTGGCCCTGCGCGAGGAGGCGGAGACGGCGCACCGGGAGGCGCAGGAGCAGGACCGGCGGGCTCGGGCCGCGCTGACGGCGGAAGGCGCCGCGTCCCCGGGCGACGCGGCGGGCGCACAGAGCGTGCCGGAGTCACCGGAGGCGCTCGTCGAGGCCGCCCGGCGTGTCGCCCAGGAGCTGGGCGGACTCGACGCGGCGCGCCGGGGCGAGCGACGGCTCGGCGAACTCGCGCGCGAGCGCGCCGACCTCGACCGTGAGGAGCGCGCCGACGCCGACCTGCTCGCCGACACCGAGGGCTGGCTCGACGGCTGGGACGCCCGCCGGGCCGAACTCCAGGCCCGCGTCGACGAGGCGCAGGACGCCGCGACCCGCGCCGAACACCTCGCCGGCCAGCTGGAACCGGCCCGCAAGCAGGCCCGCGCCGCCGTCGAGCGCGACCGGCTCACCGAGCGCGCCAAGGTCGCCGACGCCGACGCGCTGCACGCCCGCGAACAGGCGGCGAGCGCCCACGAGCACTGGCTCGGCCTGAAGGAACAGCGGCTGCGCGACGTCGCCGCCGAGCTCGCCGAGGCGCTCGTCGACGGCGCGCCCTGCACCGTCTGCGGCGCCACCGAGCACCCCGCGCCCATGCGCAAGTCCGAAGGGCACGTCGACCGGGCCGCCGAGGAGACCGCGCTCGCCGCCTACCGCACCGCCGACACGCGCCGCACCGAGGCCGAGCGCGCCCTGGGCGACGTACGGGAGGAGCTGGCGGCGGCGAAGGCGGCGGCGGGGGACGCGCCCGCCGCGCAACTCGCTGAAACGGCAAGCGAGTTGGCGGAGCGGCACGCCGAGGCGCACACCCTCGCGGCCACCGCGCACCCGGCCCGCGAGACCCTCGCCCGCGCCGAGAGCGAGCGCGACCGGCGCCTGGCCGCGCGCCAGGAGGCCGCCCAGCGCACCGCCGCCCGGACCTCGCTGCGCGAGGCCCTGGACCGTGAACAGGTCTCCCTGGAGCGCGAGTTGGCGCAGGCGCGCGGCACGGCCGAGAGCGTCGAGGCACGCGCGGCGCAACTGGAGCGGCGGGAAGCGCTGCTCACCGGGGCGGCCGACGCGGCCCGCGCCGTCGAGGAGACGGCACGGCGCCTCAAGGACGCGGACGCGCGACTCGCCGACGCGGCGTTCCGGGCCGGTTTCGACACGCCGGAGGTCGCGGCTGCCGCCCTGCTCGACGACGCCCGGCACCGCGAACTCCAGCACCGCCTCGACGCCCGGCAGACCGAGGAGGCGACCGTACGCGCGGTGCTCGCCGAGGAGGAGACCGCGGAGGCCGCCCGCAGGCCCGCCGCGGACGTGCCCGCGGCCCAGGCCGCCGCGGGGGCCGCCGACGCGCGGGTCCGGGCGGCCGGCTCCGCGCGCGACGCGGCCCAGCGCCGCTGCGCCGAGCTCGACCGGCTCTCGCGCCGCGCCGCCACCGAGGCCCGCCGCCTCGGACCGCTGCGCGAGACCTACGACCGGGTGGCCCGGCTCGCCTCCCTCGCGGCCGGCACCGCCGCGGACAACGAGCGCAAGATGCGCCTGGAGTCGTACGTGCTCGCCGCCCGCCTGGAGCAGGTGGCGGCCGCGGCGACCGCCCGGCTGCGCCGCATGTCCTCCGGGCGCTACACCCTGGTGCACTCCGACTCCCTTGCCGGGCGCGGCCGTTCGGGCCTCGGCCTGCACGTCGTCGACGCGTGGACGGGCCGCGAGCGCGACACGGCGACGCTCTCCGGCGGCGAGACCTTCTTCGCCTCCCTCGCCCTGGCGCTCGGCCTCGCGGACGTCGTCACGGACGAGGCGGGCGGCGTCCGCCTCGACACGCTCTTCATCGACGAGGGCTTCGGCAGCCTCGACGACCAGACCCTCGACGAGGTCCTCGACGTCCTCGACTCGCTGCGCGAACGCGACCGCAGCGTCGGCATCGTCAGCCACGTCGGGGATCTGCGGCGGCGGGTGCACGCGCAGCTGGAGGTCGTGAAGGGGCGGGAGGGGTCGGTGGTGCGGCAGCGCGGGGTGCAGCAGGCCTGACCCGGGCGCGGGCCGGACGTGTGCGGGCCGGACGTGCGCGGGTGTCAGTGCCCGATCGCACGCCGCGGCAGCGGCGACGAGTACACGACGCTCGTCGTCACCGAGCCCAGGGCGCCGATCCTGCCGGAGACCTCCTCCAGGTGCTTCATCGAGCGTGCCGCGACCTTGATGACGAAGCAGTCGTCGCCCGTGACGTGGTGCGCCTCCAGGATCTCGGGGGTCACCTCGACGAGGTCGTGGAACGGTTTGTAGTTCCCGTTCGGGTAGCGCAGGCGGACGAAGGCGAGGATCGGCAGGCCGAGCCGTTCCGGTACGACCACCGCCGTGTAGCCGGCGATCACGCCCGCCTCCTCCAGCCTGCGCACCCGTTCGGTCACGGCGCTCGCGGACATGGACACGGTCCGGGCCAGCTCGGCGTAGCCGGCGCGGCCGTCGCTCTGGAGGGCCCCCAGAATGCGCCAGTCGGTGGCGTCGGGGACATACGGCGGGGAATCAGTGGTCACCATCGAGAAATAGCAGGGGAATCCCCGGTCGGGCAAGGAGAACGCCGGGGATCGAGCCTTCAGCGGGGTGCGCTGCGGCCGTAGATTTTTGGTCATGAACAACACCACTCCGGCCATCAACCCGGTTCTCCGCACCGCCCCCGCCTCGCCGTCCGCCGCTGCCGCCTACTTCGGAGCGAGCCTCGCCTTCCACGCCGATGTGTCCGATGTCGCATCGGCCCTCGCCTCCGACGGTGACCCGGGGTTCGTCCTCCTCGACTCCCGGTCCACCGAGTCCTGGGACCAGGGGCACGTCCCCGGTGCGGTGCACCTGCCGACCGCGCTCATCCCCGAGCAGGCCGAGCGGCTGCTCGACAAGTCCGTGCCGGTCGTCGCGTACTGCTGGGGGCCCGGGTGCAACGGTGGGGCGCGGGCGGCGCTCGCTCTCGCGCAGCTCGGGTTTCAGGTCAAGGAGATGCTGGGTGGGTTCGAGTACTGGGTGCGGGAGGGGTTCGCGTACGAGACGTGGGAGGGGGGCGAGGTGCGTGACGCCGATCCGTTGACGGCGCCGCTCGCGGCCTCCTGCGGCTGCTGACCCACCCGCCCCCACGCCACGGGGCTCCGCCCCGGACCCCGCTGCTCAATCGCCGCAGGGGCTCGAAGGATCGGGGCTCCGCCCCGGGCCCCGATCCTGAATCGCCGGAGGGGCTCCAATGGCTGGGGTCCGGAGGAAATCGTGTGCGGGCCCGTCCCGTCTCCCGGCATGATGCGCCGCATGCCGAAACTTCCCCAGCCCAGCCGTGACGACCTCCGCCGTGACCCCCTCCCGCTGCGCGGCCGCACTGCGCTCGTGACCGGTGCGAGCCGGCGCGGGGGGATCGGGTTCGCCGTGGCCCGGCGGCTCGCCGCGTACGGGGCGAGCGTGTACCTGCACCACCACGTGGCGCACGACGCGGAGATGCCGTGGGGCGCGGACAGCCCGGACGACGTCGCCGACGCCGTCCGGGCCGTCCGCGGGGTACCGGACGCCGTCGTGGCGCACGGCCCCGCCGACCTCACCGGACCCACCGCCCCGGCCGACCTCGTCGGGACCGCCGCCCGCGCCCTCGGCGGACGCCTCGACATCGTCGTCGCCAACCACGCCCTCAGCGGCAGCGACGGCACGCTCGACACCATCGACGCCGCCATGCTGGACGCCCACTGGGCCGTCGACGCCCGCTCCGTGGTGCTGCTCGTCCAGGCCTTCGCCCGGCACCGGGCGGCCACCGCCCCGGAGCGGTCCGGGGGCCGCGTCGTCATGATGACGTCCGGCCAGGACATCGCCGACGGCATGCCGGGCGAGATCGCGTACGCCCTCCAGAAGGGCGCGCTCGCCTCCGTCACCCGTTCCCTCGCGACGGCCCTCGCCCCGCAGTACATCACCGTGAACACCGTCAACCCCGGACCCGTGGACACGGACTACCTGGACGGCGAGGTGTACGACGCGATCGCCGGGATGTTCCCCGCCAAGCGGTGGGGGATGCCCGACGACCCGGCCCGGCTCATCGCGTGGCTGGCCACGGACGAGGCCGAGTGGATCACCGGGCAGGTCGTCGACTCGGAGGGCGGCTTCCGGCGCACCTGAATGGCGCACCTGACCCGGCGCACCGGACCCCGGTGCGCCGGACCGAGCGGGACGCCTACAGCTTCGACAGTTCGTCCACCAGGTCGTCCAGCCCCAGCGACCCCTGCGACAGCGCCGCCATGTGCCACGCCTTCGCGTCGAACGCCTCGCCGTGCGCGGCCCGCGCCCGCTCCCGGCCGAGCAGCCACGCCCGCTCGCCCAGCTTGTAGCCGATCGCCTGGCCCGGGATCGACAGGTACCGGGTCAGCTCGCTCTCCACGTAGTCCGCCGGACGGCTGCTGTGCGCGCCGAAGAACTCCTGCGCCAGCTCGGGCGTCCAGCGCTCGCCGGGGTGGAACGGGGAGTCCGCGGGGATCTCCAGCTCCAGGTGCATGCCAATGTCGACGATGACCCGGCAGGCCCGCATCATCTGCGCGTCCAGGTAGCCGAGCCGGGTCTCCGCGTCCGTGAGGAAGCCCAGTTCGTCCATGAGCCGCTCCGCGTACAGCGCCCAGCCCTCCGCGTTCGCGGACACGATGCCGAGCGTCGCCTGGTAGCGGGACAGGTCGCCCGCCACGTGCGCCCACTGGGCGAGCTGGAGGTGATGGCCGGGGACGCCCTCGTGGTACCACGTCGACACCAGGTCGTAGACGGGGAACCGGTCCTGGCCCATCGTCGGCAGCCAGGTGCGGCCCGGCCGGGAGAAGTCCTCCGACGGCGGCGTGTAGTAGGGGGCGGCGGCGCTGCCGGGCGGCGCGATGCACGACTCCACGCGCCGCACCCGCTCGGCGAGTTCGAAGTGCGTGCCGTCGAGCGCGCCGATCGCGTCGTCCATCAGCTGTTGCAGCCACTGCCGGACCTCTTCGACCCCCTCGATGTGCCGCCCGTGCTCGTCGAGGTGCGCGAGCGCCACCCACGGCGTCCCGGCGCCCGGGAGGATCTTCTCTGCCTCCGCGCGCATCTCCGCGAGCAGCCGGTGGAACTCGCTCCAGCCGTACGCGTACGCCTCGTCCAGGTCGAGGTCCGTGCCGTTGTAGTAGCGGGACCAGCGCGCGTACCGCTCGCGGCCCACGACGTTCGGCGCGCCCTCGACGGCGGGCGCGTACACGTCCCGCATCCAGTCGCGCAGTTCGACGGTGGCGGCGTCCGCGGTGCGGGCCGCGGCGGTCAGCTCCGCGCGCAGGCCCTCGGGCCCGGCGCCCACGAACTCCTCGAACCAGCCCTGCCACTCGTCGAGTTGAGCGATGAACGTCTCCGTCGGCCGGGGCGCCCCGTGCAGCTTGCGCTCCAGGCCGAGCGCCAGCGTCTCCCGGTAGCCCGCGAACGCGCCGGGCACCGCCCGCAGCCGCTCGGCGATCGCCGCCCAGTCCTCGTCGGTCTCGGTCGGCGTGACCGTGAACACCTCGCGCGCGTTGTGGATCGGCGATCCCAGGTTGGAGACCTCGCGCAGGTGCTCGTCGGCCTCGTGCACCGCGAGCGTGGCGGTCAGCCGCTCGCGCAACAGCCGCGCGCAGCGCCGCTCCACGTCACTGTCCGCGCCGGGCGCCCGCTCCGCCTCGTCGAGCCGCGCGAGGGTCTCCCGCGCCAGGTCCGCGACCGCGGCGAGGCCGGCGGGGGAGAGGTCGGGCAGCTTGCTGTGGGCCTCCCGGACCCCGAGGAACGTCCCTTCCACGGGATCGAGGGCGACCATCGCGTCGACGTAGGCGTCGGCGACCTGGCGGGGCAGTCGGGCGGCGGAGTGCTGAGAGCTCGCGGTGTGTGGCATGCGACACATCCTCGTACGAGTCAGGGTGCCGCGTCACCATGATTCGCCGCGGGCGGAAGCAGGGGCCCGCACTCCCACTGCTGGAAGATCAACCGGGTCTCCACGCGGGCCACTTCGGGGCGCGCCGTGAACGCGTCGAGCACGAGTCGTTGCAGGTCCGCCGTGTCGCGGACGGCGACGTGCACCAAGTAGTCGTCGGGGCCGGTCAGATGGAACACCGTACGGGCCTCGGGCAGCGCCCGGATCCGCTCCACGAACGGACCGACGAGCTCCCGGCGATGGGGCCGCACCTGCACCGAGAGCAGCGCCTCCAGGCCCCGGCCGAGCTTCGCCGGATCGAGCCGCAGCACATGCCCGAGGATCACACCGCCGCGCCGCAGCCGGGCCACCCGGTCCAGACACGTCGAGGGCGCGACCCCGACCTGCGCCGCCAGATCCCGGTAGGTGATGCGGGCGTCGTTCTGCAGCAGGCGCAGTATGTCCAGATCGATCGGATCGAGTACGACGGAGTCGGCCATCGGCCGAACGTAGCACGGGAGTTCACCAACGGGGCCCGCCCGTTGTTCAGCATCGACGCCATGGACGACACCTTCAGCGACGGACCCCGCGCGCGTACCCGCGCCTTCGCCACCGAAGCCGTGCACGCCGGCCGCGACGACCTCGCGGCCCTCGGCCTGCACGCCCCGCCCCTCGACCTGTCCACGACCTACCCGTCGGCCGACAGCCGCGCCGAGGCCGCCCGTATCGACGCCTTCGCGGCGAGCGGCGCCGTGGACGACGGGCCGCCCGTCTACGGCCGCCTCGGCAACCCGACCGTCGCCCGCTTCGAGACGGCGCTCGCCCGCCTCGAAGGCACCGAGGCGGCGGTGGCGTTCGCGAGCGGCATGGCGGCGCTGACCGCCGTCCTCCTCGTACGGCTCGCGGCGGGCCCGCGCCACGTCGTCGCGGTCCGTCCGCTGTACGGGTGCAGCGACCATCTGCTGACGGCGGGCGTCCTCGGCACCGAGGTGACCTGGGTCGACCCGGCGGGCATCGCGGACGCCATCCGGCCCGACACGGGCCTCGTCATGGTGGAGTCGCCCGCCAACCCGACGCTCGCGGAGGTCGATCTGCGGGCCGTCGCGCACGCCTGCGGATCGGTGCCGCTGCTCGTCGACAACACGTTCGCGACTCCCGTGCTGCAACGCCCCGCCGAGAGCGGTGCCCGGCTGGTCCTGCACAGCGCCACGAAGTACATCGGCGGGCACGGCGACGTTCTCGGCGGCGTGGTGGCCTGCGACGAGGCGTTCGCGCGCGAGTTGCGCAAGGTGCGGTTCGCGACCGGCGGGGTGCTGCACCCGCTCGCCGGATATCTGCTGCTGCGCGGTCTGTCGACGTTGCCGGTGCGGGTGCGTGCCGCGTCCGCTACGGCCGCCGAACTCGTCCGGCGGCTCGCCGCGGACCCGCGCGTCACCCGTGTCCACTACCCGCGGATCGGCGGCGCGATGGTCGCCTTCGAGGTCGCCGACGATCCGCACGCGGTGATCGCCGGGGTCGACCTCATCACCCCGGCGGTCAGCCTCGGCAGCGTCGACTCGCTCATCCAGCACCCGGCCTCCATCAGCCACCGGGTGGTCGCGGCCGACGACCGCAGGGCGGCGGGCGTGAGCGACCGGCTGCTGCGGCTCTCGGTCGGCCTGGAGGACGTGTCGGACCTGTGGGCGGACCTGGACCGGGCGCTGGGCCCCGGTCCAGGTGGCGTGCTCAGTGGTGCTGCTCGGCCCGCTCGTACGGGAGCGGCGACTCCACCTGTGCCGCATCGAGCCGGACGGTGATCACCAGCGTGCCCTCCTCGATCTGGTAGTCGAGGGGCAGTCCGAGGCCGCGCATCGCCGCGACCATGCCCGTGTTGGACGACTGCGTGACCGCGTACACGTTCGCGCAGCCCGCCTCGACGGCCATCGCGACCAGTCGGCCGAGGAGTTCGGCGCCGATGCCGCGGCGCTGCCAGTCGTCCTCCACGAGCAGCGCCACCTCGGTCTCGTCGCCGTCCCACAGCAGGTGGCCGAGGGCGACGATGCGGCCGGACGCGGTCTGCGCGGCGAGGGTGCGGCCGTAGCGGGGGCTGAGCAGGTGGCCGAGGTAGCGGTCCGCGTCGGCGACGGGACCGTGGTAGCGCCTGGCGAGGGTGGCCTGTGAGCACCGGTCGTGCATCGCCTTCGACAGGGCGAGGTCACCGGGGTCGGCGCGCCGCACCGTGATGTCGTTGCCCTCGGGCAGCGTCAGGACGTCCTCGCCGCCCGGCACCCGCGGGCCGAGCCGGGTGTCCAGCTCCACCAGGGCGCGGGCGCGCGCGAACTCGGTCGGCGTGAACGGCAGATACGGCCGCTCCACCGTGATGAGTCCGCCCTCCGGGGTGCGCAGCCGCAGCACCGTGTCGTCGAAGCCGCCCTCGACCGGCGCGCCGCCGGGGCCCGCGGACGCCTTCGCGGGCAGCTGCTTGATGGTGCAGCGGCCGAGCAACTGGCGCAGCGCGAGCGGGAGTTCGGCGGCGTCGAGCGCGGTGCGGGTGGCGAGACCGAGGATGCGGGTGGGGGCGTCCACCAGGTCGTGGGCGTCCGCCCGCTCGACCCAGGTGTCGGCGCCGCCCGCGTCCGCGACGGCCCCGGACAGCTCGTCCGTGGTCAACTCCTCGGGCGCGCGCAGCAGGAACTCGTCGACGGTGCCGTCGGCCAGCGGGTGCGTCTGAAGGCTCAGGATGTCGACGCGCCGGTGGGCGAGGGCCGTGCACAGCGCGGCCAGCGAACCCGGCTCGTCCCGCACGGTCGTCCGCATCCGCCACAGCGCGCTGCTCGCCGGGTCGAGCGGCCCGGCCGCGGCCTCCGGGGAGGCGGGCGGCCGGGTGGCGGTATCCGCTGTTGGTGGGGCGTGCTCCTTGTGTCGTGACCACAGCAATCGCAGACCGGCGGCCGCGGCGGCGAGCAGCACCGCCGCACAGCAGACGACAAGGGCAACAACATGCGTCTCAGTACTCATGCGTCCACTGTGCAGGAGTGGTGTTGCGTGATCACAAACGCTTTGTGACCGACGGGTTAAGCGTGCTTATGTCGGTTTTCTGCGCGCCCATGCGCTCATTGGCCGACGAGTCCCGGCCGCAACGTCTGCGAGAACAGCACGTCACCGCCCTCCTGCCGCAGCCGTACGGTGAGTTCACCGCTGCCGCCGTCGATCTCCACCTCGCCGAAGTACGGCGGGGTCTCGGCCGGCGAGGTGTTGTTCCGGTCCGGCGCCTTGACGAACACCTGACGCGGGCCGAACGTCCCGTCCAGCTTCAGCGCCTTGAACCCGCCCGCCGCCAGCGGTCCCGACACGAACTCCCAGAACGGTTCGAAGTCCTGGAACGCGGCGTTCGACGGCTCGTAGTGCTGCGCCGACGTGTAGTGCACATCGGTCGTCAGCCACAGCGTGCCGGTGATCCGGTCGTGCTTGATGTGCCGCAGCAGCTCGGCGATCTGGAGCTCGCGCCCGAGCGGCGCCCCCGGATCGCCCTGCGCCACCGCCTCGAAGTTCGCGGTCCCGTCCGGGACGACGAGGCCCAGCGGCATGTCGGAGGCGATCACCTTCCACACGGCGCGCGAGCGCGACAGCTCCCGCTTGAGCCAGGCGAGCTGCTCGGCCCCCAGGATGCCGGTGGTGTCGTCGGCCTGCCGCCCCGGCGAGTTCGCGTTCCGGTACGAACGCATGTCGAGCACGAACACGTCGAGCAGCGGCCCCTGCCGCAGCACCCGGTACACCCGCCCGCCGGTGTCGCCCGGCGGCAGCGTCGAGATCGGGAAGTACTCGCTGAACGCGCGCAGCGCCCGCCCCGACAGCACGTCCACGTTCTTCTCCGTGTAGCGCTCGTCGGTGAGGATCTGCCCCGGGTACCAGTTGTTGCGCACCTCGTGGTCGTCCCACTGCGTGATCGTGGGGACCTGCGCGTTGAAGCGGCGCAGGTGCTCGTCGAGCAGGTTGTAGCGGAACGCGCCCCGGAACTCGGCGAGCGTCTCGGCGACCTTGGACTTCTCCTCGGTGGTCACATTCCGCCACACCCGTCCGTCCGGCAGCGTCACGCTCGGCAGGATCGGGCCGTCGGCGTAGATGTTGTCGCCGCTGCACAGGAAGAAGTCCGGGTCGAGGGCGCGCATGTCCTCGTACACGCGCCAGCCGCCGCGGTCCGGGTTGATGCCCCAGCCCTGCCCCGCGATGTCCCCGGACCACAGGAACCGCACCCCGTCGCGGCGGCGCACGGAAGCGGTGCGGAAGGTGCCCTCGACGGGCTCGCCGGTGCGTCGCGGGTCGTCCGGGTCGGCGAGCCGGACGCGGTAGTGGATCT
The DNA here is from genome assembly GCF_054724165.1 of Streptomyces sp. BYX5S. Lineage (NCBI taxonomy): Bacteria > Bacillati > Actinomycetota > Actinomycetes > Kitasatosporales > Streptomycetaceae > Streptomyces > Streptomyces sp. BYX5S. Next base: position 2,744,657 of record NZ_CM138829.1, read on the forward strand.
GCTCGCCGGGCGGCAGGCCGCGCAGCCGGGTCGTCCCGGTGAAGTCGGTGCCGGGCCCGAGCAGCGGCCCCCGCCATCTGGTGACGTTCTTGAACGATTCCGTGGCCGACGTCTCCACGACCATCCGCGCGGGCCGGTCGGAGCGCACCCACACGAGCCCCGAGTGCGCGCCCACGTCCCCGGTCTGCACGCCCCAGCCGGCCTTGGGCCGGCCGGAGAGCGCGAGGGCGGGCGCGGCGGCGCCGGCGACCCCCGGCAGGGCCAGCGCCGCGGACGTGGCGAGCGCGCCGCGCAGCACGCCGCGGCGGCCGGGCGGGGGAGTGTGCGGACGGTCTGACATGGACGCCTCCTGTGACGGTCTCGACGACGGTGCGGTGCCATGGCCTGCGCGCGGCGCCGCCCTGCCACTCCTACTGCCGTGCCACGGCGCACACGCGAACCCCAAGTGAACAACCGCCCCCGCCGTCAGGGGAACGGGGCGCGCGCGGCCTGTGCCAGGAGTCGTACCCCTTCGGCGATACGGGCCGGTGACAGGTGCGCGTAGCCGAGCACCAGGGACACCCCGTCGTCGGCGCCGCCCCCGTAGTGGTCCAGCGCGCGGACCGCCACCCCGGCCGCCGCGCAGCGCTCCAGCAGAGCGCGGCGCGGACCGCAGTGGGCGGGGAGCGTGGCGATGGCGTGCAGCCCGGCCGCGATCCCGGACACCTCGGTGCCGGGCAGGTGGTCGTGGAGCGCGGCCACCAGGGTGTCGCGGCGCTCCTTGTAGGCGCGTTGGCAGCGCCGCAGCTGGCGGTCGTAGTCGCCGCGCTCGACGAAACGGGCCAAGGCCTCCTGGTCGAGGGCCGGGTTGCCGAGGTCCATGTAGCGCTTGCGGGCGACGACGTCGTCGGCGAGTCCGTCCGGCACGACCAGCCAGCCGAGGCGCAGGCCCGGCGCGAGCGACTTGCTGACCGAGCCCGTGTAGGCGACGTGCTCGGGGTCGAGTCCTTGCAGGGCGCCCACGGGCGCGCGGTCGTACCGGAAGTCCCCGTCGTAGTCGTCCTCCACGACCAGGCCGTCCACCTCCCGCGCCCAGTCCAGGAGTTGGGCCCTGCGCGCGGCCGAGTAGGCGATCCCCGACGGGAAGTGGTGCGACGGGGTGGTGATCGCCGTGCGGACCCCGGACTCCCGCAGCGGACCGACGGCGAGCCCCTCGGCATCCATCGGCAGGCGCACCGCCCGCGCCCCCACGGTCTCGAACAGCTCCTCGTACTGCGGACTGCCGGGGTTCTCCACCCCGACGTCGGGCCGCCCGCGCGCGCGGAGCACGATCCCGAGCAGCGTCACCGCCTGCGTCACCCCGGAGCACACGACGATCCGCTCCGGGTCGGCCACCGCGCCGCGCCGCCGGGTGAGCAGTTCGGCGAGGGCCGTGCGCAGGCGGGGCAGACCGCGCGGGTCCGGGTAGCCGAGCGTCCGGTGCGGAAGGTCCGAGAGCGCCGCGCGCTGCGCAGCCGCCCACGCCGCGCGCGGGAACAGCGACAGATCCGGGCTCCCCGCCACGAAGTCGGCCCGGACACCGGCCGGGGCCCGCGGCGCCAGATCGCTCGCGCCGGGCGCGGCGGCCGAGCGCGCCGCGCCGCCCACCCACGTCCCGGCGCCCTGCCCGGTCCGCAGATACCCCTCCGCGGTCAGCTGCTCGTACGCCTCCGTGACGAGCCCCCGCGACACCCCGAGGTCCCGCGCCAGCTCCCGGCTCGACGGCAGCCGTGTCCCCGCCCCGATCCGGCCCGAGCGCACCGCGCCGCGCAGCGCCTCCTGCAACGCCCGCCCCCGCGCGCGGGCGGGCGCGGACACCGCGGGCAGCAGCAACTCCCAGGCGGGAGAGGGGATCGGGTCCGGCGACGACGTCATACGGGGACCCTAGGAGACAATCGCCCGGCCCAGCGGGGGAATTGGTCCCCGATACGGCCGCCCGACTGGACCTCGTGGCGGACCACCCGCGCTTCCTACCGTCGCCCCATGAACACCGCTTCCCTCCGGGGCTCCCTGCTCGCCGCGCTCGCCTGCGTCCTCGTCGGCGGCTCCTTCACCGCCAACAGCGTTCTGGGCGACTACCCGTACGCGGGCGGCCAGTTCCTCCGGTACGCCGCCGCCTGTCTGCTGCTCGTGCCGCTCGTCGGACGGGGCGGGACGCGCCCCTTACGCCGTCTGACGCTGCGTCAGTGGGGGCGGCTCGCGCTGCTCGCCGCCGTCGGCATGGTGGGCTTCAACCTCGCGATCCTCGCCGCGGAACGCACCGCCGAACCGGCCGTGCCGGGCGTCTTCGTGGGGTGCGCCCCGGTGGTCGTGGCCGTGCTGGTGCCTCTGCTGAGCGGCGTCCGGCCGAGGCGGGCCGTGCTCTACGGGGCGTTGCTCGTCGCCGTGGGCGCGTTCACGGTCCAGGGGTGGGGCCGGACCGACGCCGCCGGGATCGCCTTCTCCGTGTGCGCGCTGGCGGGCGAGGTCGGCTTCGCGGTGCTCGCCGTACCGGTGCTGCGGCCGCTCGGCCCCCGGCTGCTGTCCTGCGCCGTGTGCGGGATCGCCGCGCTGGAGGCGGCCGTCGCCGGGCTCGTCGTGGACGGCGCGTCCTGGCTGCGCGTCCCGGACGGCACCGAGTGCGCGGCCCTGGTGTGGCAGGCCGCGGTCGTCACGGTCGTCGGCTTCGTCTGCTGGTACATGGGCATCCAGCGGATCGGCGCGGAGCGGGCCACGCTGTTCTCCGGCCTCATCCCCGTCGCGGCGGCCGCCACCGCGCCGCTCGTGGGATCGGGCACGTACGGCGTCGCCCAGGGCGTCGGCAGCGCGCTCGTCGGCGCCGGAGTGGCCCTGGGCTCCGGGGTGTTCGGCCGGCGGCGCGCCTCAGCGGCTGCCGTCGAGGATCACCCGCGCGACGAGCGCCGGGTCGTCGTTCATCGGGACGTGGCCGCAGCCGGGGAGCTTGACCAGGCGGGCCTGCGGGATGACGTGCTTGGCGCGGATGCCCTGGCGGCGCACCAGGATGCGGTCCCGGTCGCCCCACGCGATCGTGACCGGAAGGTCCTGGATGTCGTCGTGGAACAGCACCGCCCGGCCCGCGTCGAGGGTCTGCCTGAACCCGGTCGCCTCCCGCAGCGCCAGCGTCTCGGCGACGACCGCGTCCGGTGAACGGCGGCCGGGCCGGGCGTAGATGGTGCTGGTGAGCGCCGCCCGCCCCGGCGCGGAGCGCGACAGGCGCTCGATCATCGGCAGCGGCATGGCCCGTGCCCCGGCCCGCATCGCGAGCAGCGTGCCGAACGCGTACCGGCGCTCGGCCTCGGTCCAGAACCCGGCGGGGGAGAGCGCCGTGACGGACCGCACGCGCCGCGCGCGGGCGAGGTCGAGGGCGAGCAGCCCGCCCAGCGAGTTCCCCGCCACGTGCGGCCTGTCGACGCCGAGGTGACGGCAGAACGCGTCGAGGACCGGCACCACGCTCTCCAGCCCGTACGCGAGCCCCTCCGGCAGCGCGGGCGACTTCCCGAACCCCGGCAGGTCCACCGCGATCACGTCGCGTTCCGTCGCGAGGATCGGCAGCACCGGCTGCCAGGCCTCCCAGTGGTGCCCGATCCCGTGCAGCAGGAGCAGCGGTTCGCCCGCGCCCGCGCGCTCGTACGCCAGGCGCACCGTGCGGGTTCCTCCGGCGCTCTCGATGCTGAAGGACGCCTCTGTCGCCATGTCGTTCGCTCCCTGTTCCCCGCCTCGCCACGACGGTTCCTTAGACACCTTGTCAGCAACAATTACCGCCCAGTAGCGCGCAGTTCAAGGGGCGTAGCAGAAGTAGTGGAGCGCCCGCTGGACAGCGCGCGGCGCGTCCTATGGGATGAACGGGTGGCCACCGACACAGAGATCGATGACTTCGAAGAGCACCGCCCCGTACTGATGGGCGTCGCCTACCGCATGCTCGGCCGTGTCGCCGACGCCGAGGACGTGGTGCAGGACGCCTGGCTGCGCTGGTCCCGCGCCGAGCGGGCCGAGGTGCGCGAACCACGCGCCTACCTGGTGCGCGTCACGACCCGGCTCGCGATCGACCGCCTGCGGCAGGCCCAGGCGCGCCGCGAGTCCTACGTGGGGCCCTGGCTGCCCGAACCGCTCGTCACCGACTTCGGGCCGCGGGTGCCCGACACCGCGGAGCAGGCCGTCCTCGCCGACTCCGTCTCCCTCGCCGTCCTCGTCGTCCTGGAGTCCCTCTCCCCGCTGGAACGCGCCGTGTTCGTGCTGCGCGAGGCGTTCGGACTCTCGTACGCGGAGATCGCCGGGACCCTCGACCGGGGCGAGGCCGCCGTGCGGCAGCTCGCCGCCCGTGCCCGCAAGCACGTCGACGAGCGCCGCCCGCGCTTCGACGTCGACCCGGCGCAGCAGCGCGACCTCACCGAGCGGTTCCTCGCCGCCGCGACCGAGGGCGACCTCGGCGGGCTGATGGACCTGCTCGCTCCGGACGCCCGGCTCGTCGGCGACAGCGGCGGCAAGGCGAGGGCGCCGCTGCGGGTCATCGAGTCCGCGGACAAGGTGGGCCGGTTCGTGGAGGGCGCCACCCGCCAGGGCATGGAGGGCGGCGGCTTCGAACTCCGCCTCGTGGAGTTCAACGGCACCCTCGGTGTGCTCGTCTCCGCGAACGGCAAGCCGGACTCCGTCATCCAACTCGGCCTCCACGAAGGCCGGATCCAGCAGATCTACATCGTGCGCAACCCGGACAAGCTGGGATCGCTCGGCTAGCCGACACTGCCTTCGCACCGCCCTGGGCCCGCCCCCGTCACGCCGACGGGGGCGGGCCTCACGCGTTCCCGGAGGGTGATTGGTATTGACCAAGTTCCGAGAGCGGTCCTACTCTCGCAGGGATAAGGCAGGAACCTTTAATAAACAAGGCCGATAAAAACCTGCCAGGGCGCGGCCGTTGCGGAGGACAGGGTGGGGACCACGCAGTTGGAAGCGGCTCCGGAGCCGAAGTACTGGCACCTGAGGACCGTGCTCAGCGAGGCGCTCGACTCCGAGTTCGCGGTGGGCGAGATCCTGCCGAACGAACGTGACCTGGCGGCCCGCTTCGGCGTCGCCCGCGCCACGCTCCGGCAGGCCCTGGAGCAGCTGGAACTGGAGGGCCGCCTCCAGCGCCGCCGCGGCGTGGGCACCACGGTCGCCCCGCCCCGCATGGGCGTCGCCGTCGCGTCGAACGCGCAGGACTGGCCCGGTGGCAGCGACGACGCGTGGCAGGCCGTCGACTCCGCCTTCGAGGTGCCGCCGAGCGCGGTCGCCGCAGCGCTGGAGCTGGCCGCGGACACCGAGGTGCACGTGCTGCGCCGCACCCGGGTCTCGCACGGCCAGCCGGTCGCCGCCGAGCTGCTGTACGTCCCCGTCTCCTCGGCCCCCGAGCCGGCCGCCATCGACGGCCTGTCCGGCGCGGCACGCGCGCGTGCGGTCGTGCGCGAACTTCAGCGCCTCGGCCTCGACGGCGAGGACCGCGCGGTCGAGCTGGGCTCGGCCCGCGCCGACGACGCCAAGGAACTGGACCGCCTCCCCGGCGCCCCCGTCCTCGTGGTCACCACCCGCTACTTCGCCCACGGCGCGACCGCCGCGGTCTCCGTGGCCACCTACCGCGCGGACACCTGCCGCCTCACCTTCGGCGACACCGCCTCCGTCGAAATCCACCACACCCCTCACTCAAGGGCCTCCTGACCCCACCCCCAGGGGCGCGAGGAACCGCGCACCGCACACCGGGTGACGCGAGGCCTGACGGTCGACCGCCCCCTACAGGGGCGCGAGGAACCGCGCACCGCACACCGGGTGACGCGAGGGCTGACGGTCGGCCGTCACTTACAGGGGCGCGAGGAACCGCGCACCGCACCGCCGGGTGACGCGAGGGCTGACGGTCGACTGTCACCTACAGGGGCGCGAGGAACCGCGCACCGCACCACCGGGTGACCGCAACGATCCGGTCGACCGGGGAACCCGGAATCAGCGGCGAGCCGTCACCGTACTCTCGGTCGCAAACAACCGCTCCTCCACATGATCCAGCGCCAGCCGCAACGCCCCCGTGGCCACGGCAGCCTCCCCCAACACCGACAACGCCACCCGCGGCGGCCGCAGGCAATACCGCTCCAGCTCCCGCCGCAACGGCTCCAGCACCCCGTCGAGCCCGGCCGCCCACCCCCCGACGACCACCAGCTCCGGATCCAGCGCCAGCACCAACGCGGCGACATCGTGCACCAACCGCTGCAAGAACCGCTCGAACGCGGCGGACGCCCGGTCGTCCCCCTCCCGCGCCAGCGCGAACACCTTCGCCACGGCGCGCTCGTCCAGCGGATGCAGCGGCTCGTCCGTCGTGGACAGCAACGCCTCGGGCCGCACCTCCCGCCCCAGCAGATGCAGCGCCCCGATCTCCCCGGCCGCGCCCCCGTACCCCCGGTGCAGCCGGCCGCCGATGAGGGCGCCCGCACCGGGGCTCAGCCCGGCCAGCACGAACACCATGTCGTCGGTGTCCACCCCGGCGCCCATCCAGTGCTCGGCCACGGCCGCCGTGTTCGCGTCGTTCTCCACGAGCACCGGGCACTTGAAGGACCGGCGCAACCGCTCGCCGAGCGGCAGCCCGGTCCACCCCGGCAGCGCCGTCCCCAGCCGCACCGTCCCATCGGCGTCCATGATCCCCGGGCTGGCCACCCCGACGGCCCGCAGCGAGTCGCGCGCCACCCCCTGGCGGCGCAGCAGATCGGCGACGGCCGCGCGCATCCGCTCCAGCCGCTCGTCCGCGGGCGCGGTCTCGCAGACCTCCTTGGACGCCGAACCGAGCACTCGGCCGTCGAGCGCGGAGAGCACCGCCGACACCCGGTGCGCGCCGATCTCCAGGCCGAGCAGATGCCCCGCCTCCGCCCGGAACCGGAACTTGCGCGCGGGCCGGCCCTGCCGCCGCGCGCCCGGCTCCTCCACCGTGGTCTCCACGACGAGCCCGGCCTCGATGAGCCCCTCGACGACGCCCTCCACGGTCGGCCGCGACAGCCCCGTGACACCGGTGACCTCGGTGAGGGTCGCGAAATCGGTGGAGCGCAGCGCGTGCAGCACCACCGCGGAGTTGATCCGCCTGAGCAGAGAGGGATCCCCGCCGGTCAGCCGCCCCACCGTCGTCCTCCCAGGTCGCACGTGTTCGCCGGATGGTACCCGCAGCCACCGACACCGGCGAGAGTCGGGTGCACTTCTGCGCCGGGGCCCGCTCAGCCGGGCACAACGCCGTCAACCAGGCATCGCGCCGTCAACCGGGCGCCACGAACCCCGACTCGTACGCCGCGATCACGGCCTGCGTCCGGTCCCGCGCGCCCAGCTTCGTCAGGACCGCGCTCACGTGCGACTTCACCGTCTCGGTGCCGACGACGAGATCCGCCGCGATCTCCGCGTTCGACAGGCCGCGCGCCATCAGCCGCAGCACCTGCCCCTCGCGCTCGGTCAGCGCCGCCCGCTCCAGGGCCGCGCGGGCCGGTGAACTCCCGTACTCCGCCGCCAGTTTGCGGACCGCCGCGGGAAACAGCAGCGACTCGCCCGCCGCGACGAGACGGACCGCGTGCACGATCTCCTCGGGCCGGGCCCGCTTCAGCAGGAAGCCGTCCGCGCCCGCGCGCAGCGCCCCGTACACGTACTCGTCGTTCTCGAACGTGGTGATCACGAGGATCTTCGGCGGCCGGTCGGCGCCGCGCAGTACCGCGCGCGTGGCCTCGATGCCGTCGAGGAGCGGCATGCGGACGTCCATGGCGACGACGTCGGGCCGCAGTTCGCGGACGAGCGGGACGACGGCCGCGCCGTCCGCGGCCTCGCCCACCACCGTGATGTCCGGCTGCGCTTCCAGCACCGCGCGCAGCCCGGCGCGGACCAGCGGTTCGTCGTCGACGAGGAGGACAGTGAGCGGCACGCCGTCAGCTTAGGGCCTGATCCGAACAACAGGCCCTGGATCACCCCACCGGCAGTTCGACGTGCACCTGCCACTCGTCCCCCAGGGGCCCGGTCCGCGCGTGCCCGCCCAGCAACGCCGCGCGTTCCCGGACGCCCCGCAGCCCGCTGCCCGTACCGGCGGTACCGGCCGGGCGCCCCGCGGGCAGCTCGTTGCGCACCTCCAGGACGAGGCGCCCGTCCGCGACGCGGAGGGTCACGGCGACCGGCACGGTGCCGCAGTGCCGCAGCACGTTCGTGAGCGCCTCCTGGAGGATGCGGTAGCCCTCGCGGGAGACGGGGCCCGGGACCGTGTCCAGCGGACCCGACACCTCCACGTCCACCTTCGTGCCCGCCGCCCGCGCCGAGTCCAGCAGCCGGTCCGCGTCCTGGAGCGTCGGCCGGGTGCTCGCGGGCCGCTCCGGCTCCCGCAGCACCACCAGGACCCGCTCCAGGTCGTCGAGCGCCGCCCGCCCCGTCTCCTCGATGGCGCCCAGCGCCCGCTCCGTGAACGCCGGATCGCCCGCCGCCCGCGCCGCGCCCGCCTGCACGACGGCGACGGTCAGGGCGTGGCCGATGGAGTCGTGCAGCTCGCGGGCGATGCGGTTGCGCTCCAGGAGCTGCTCGGTGCGCTCCTCCAACGCGGCGAGCCGCTCGGCCGCCGACGGCCCGAGCAGCACCGGCGCCAGCCGGGCCATCGCCCAGCCCGCGCCCGCCACCCCGTACACCATCGCCACCAGGGCGAACGGGATCAGCGCCGCGCACCACCACCCGGTGAGACCGACCGGGACGACGGAGACCGAACCGGTCCGCTCACCCATCGCCGCGCCCGCCAGCTCCAGGGCCAGCGCCATGCACTGGCTGGAGAACAGCGCCGTGCTCAGCCCGAGAACGAGGCGCAGCACCAGCCACACCGACGTACGGCCCCGGTCGCTCCAGGACGCCGACGGCGCCACGGAGACACCGTGCGCCGCGTCGCTCCCCGCCACGCGCGCGTGCCCGCCCGGAAACAGCATCAGCCGCGCCTGCAACCCCTCGGCCCGCCGCATCACGGGCACGAGACCGGCCACCACGAGGAGCGGCACCGGAACCGCGTAGATCAGGAGCCAGGTCCCGACGTCGGGCCGGGTGAGCCCCGGGTACACCGAGGCGCACGCGAAGGCGATGACCGACGCGCACAGCAGGTGCAACCAGCGCGTGTACGTGACCGCACGCGCGAGCGGTCTCCAGAGGCGGGGCATGCCGTCATCGTGCCAGCCGCCCCTCCGCACCCGGCTCCCCCGCGCGGGGGAGACGATGCCCACCGCCGGGGGAGGACCGTACCCCTGCCCGCCCGCGAGGCTGAGGCCATGACCACCATCGACGTCCAGGACCTCACCAAGGAATACGGGACGACCCGCGCCGTGGACCGGCTCACCTTCCGGGTCGAACCGGGCCGCGTCACCGGCTTCCTCGGCCCTAACGGCGCCGGCAAGTCCACCACGATGCGCCTCGCCCTCGGCCTCGACCGCCCCACCTCCGGCGCCGTGCTCATCGGCGGCCGCCCCTACGCCGCGTACGGCGAACCGCTGCGCGTGGTGGGCGCCCTGCTCGACGCGCAGGCGGCGCACGGCTCCCGCTCGGCCCGCGACCATCTGCGGGCGCTCGCCGCGAGCAACCGGATCCCGGCCGCGCGCGTCGACGAGGTGCTGGAACAGGCCGGGATCGCCGCCGTGGCGAACAAGCGCGTCAAGACGTTCTCGCTCGGCATGCGCCAGCGCCTCGGCATCGCGGCGGCGCTGCTCGGCGACCCCGAGGTGGTGCTGCTCGACGAGCCGTCGAACGGGCTCGACCCCGAAGGCATCATCTGGATCCGGGAGTTGATGCGCGACCTCGCGCGCGCGGGACGCACGGTGCTTGTCTCCAGTCACCTCATGAACGAGACCGCGACCTTCGCCGACCATCTCGTCGTCCTCGGCCGCGGCCGGCTCCTCGCCGACACCTCCATGCCCGACTTCATCGCCGCGCACAGCGCCCGCCGCGTCCGGGCGCGCTCCACGGACCCCGCCCGGCTGCGCACCGCCCTCGTCCGCGCGGGGCACACGGTGACGCTCGCCGACGACGGCCGCCTGGACGTGGAGGGCGTCACCGCCGCCGACGTGGGTGCCCTGGCGGCCGCCGAGGGCGTTCCCGTCCTCGAACTCGCCGACGAACAGGCCTCGTTGGAGCAGGCCTACCTCGCCCTCACCGCGCACGACACCGAGTTCGCCGCGACGCCCCTCCAGGAGGCCTGACCGATGACCGCCACGACCGCCCCCACCGCCGTACTGCGTGCCGAGTGGATCAAGATCAGATCGCTGCGCGGCAGCTTCGGCTCGCTGCTCGCCGTGTTCGTCGCCACGCTGGCCGTCACCACCCTCGCCTTCGCGACGATCGGCCAGGCCGAGGCCGACGACGGCGGCGACCTCCTCTTCGGAGCCTTCTACGCCCTCAACTTCGGGCAGATCGCCGCCCTCGCCTTCGGCGCCACCGCCGTCTCCTCCGAGTACCTCAACGGGGCGCTGCGCGTCTCCCTGTCCGCCGTCCCGAACAGGACCCTCTTCTACGGCGCGAAAATGGCGGTCATCGGCGGCTGCGGCCTCGCCGTCGGCCTGCTGACGAGCTTCGCCGCGTTCCTCGTCGGCCAGGCGTTCATGGGCCCGTACACGCTCGGTCTCGGCGATCCGGGAGCGGTGCGGGCCTGCGTCGGCGGCGGGGTCTACCTCGCGCTGATGGCGCTGTTCGCGGCGGGGCTCACGGCGGTGCTGCGCAGCGCGGTGGCCGTGCTCAGCATCCTCGTCCCGTTCCTGCTGATCGTGTCGTTCGTGGTCGGTGACGTCGCCGGATCGGCCGCGGACTACCTGCCCGACCGCGCGGGCCAGCAGGTCCTGCGCCAGCACGCCGAGGGCTCCCTCGGCCCGTGGGGCGGGCTCGCCGTGACGGCGCTGTGGGCGGCGGCCGCGGTGGTCGCCGGATGGTGGACGGTGCGGCGCAGGGACACCTAGGGACGCGTAGGGCGAGGGTCGGTGGAGCGGCCGGTCGAACTCCCGTGCCACTATGGGATCTTGAGGAGTACCCGGCCACGGACGAGGGAGATCGCATGACGGACACCGACGGGAACCAGCCGGAGGGGCGGATCTCCAGCCACGTCGCGCACAACGCGCGCGTGTGGAACTACTGGCTGGGCGGCAAGGACCACTACGAGGTGGACGAGAAGGTCGGCGACATGGTGACGTCCATGTACCCGAGCATCGGCGAGGTCGCCCGCGCCGACCGCGCCTTCCTCGGCCGCGCCGTCTCCCACCTCGCCGGTGAGGCGGGCATCCGCCAGTTCCTCGACATCGGCACCGGCCTGCCGACCGTCGACAACACGCACGAGGTCGCGCAGCGCATCGCGCCGGACGCGCGCGTCGTGTACGTCGACAACGACCCGATCGTGCTCACCCACGCCCGCGCCCTGCTCACCAGCTCCGCCGAGGGCCGCACCAACTACGTCGACGCGGACGCCCGCAACCCGCGCGCGATCGTCGAGGCGGCCTCCGAGACCCTCGACTTCGAGCAGCCCGTCGCGGTCATGCTGCTGGGCATCCTGAACTTCGTGCTCGACACGGAGGAGGCCACGTCCATCGTGCGCAGCCTCATCGACGCGATCCCCTCCGGCAGCTACGTCGTCCTCACCCATCCCACCCTCGAACTGGGCGGCGAGGGCAACACGGAGGCCATGGCGTTCTGGAACGAGAACGCCAAGCCCCCGATCACCGCCCGCTCGGGCGCCGAGATCGCCGCGTTCCTCGACGGCCTGGACCTCGTCGAGCCCGGCCTCGTCTCGTGCGCCCGCTGGCGCGACGACGAGGCCGAGCAGGTCGCCCAGTACGGCGCCGTGGCCCGCAAGCCGTGACCTGAACCTAGGCGTCGGCGGCGGCCTCGCGGAGGCGTCCGAACTCCTCCGCCATGGTCGCCGCCGTCCAATGCGCGTTCAGCCCACTGGGGTTGGGCAGCGCCCACACCCGGGCCCCGCCGACGGTCCGCTCCTGCGGGCCGATCCGCGCCTTGGGCTCACCGAAGGCCGAGCGGTACGCCGTCACACCCACCACGGCGAGCCAGCGCGGGCGCAGCAGCGCGACCTTCTCCTCCAGCAGGCGCCCGCCCTCGCGGTACTCCTGTGCGCTCAGCTCGTCCGCCCGCGCCGTGGCGCGCGCGACGACGTTGGTGATGCCGAGCCCGTACGAGAGGAGTTCCTGCTGCTCGGACGGCTTGAGCTGCCGGGGCGTGAAGCCGGAGAGGTGGAGGACCGGCCAGAAGCGGTTGCCGGGGCGGGCGAAGTGGTGACCGGTCGCGGCCGTCATCAGGCCCGGGTTGATGCCGCAGAACAGAACCCGAAGGCCGCTCGCGACGACGTCCGGAACCAGACGGTCACGAGCGGCCTCCAGGTCCGCGGCGGTGAGGCGCGTCAGAGGATCGCCCCCGGCGTGTAACCGGCGGCCTCCGGGTGCTGCTTGACGATCTCCTCGACGCGGCCCACGAGCTGCGCGACCTGACCGGCGGCGGCGCCCGTGAACGACAGCTTGTCCGCCATCAGCTCGTCGAGCCCGGCACGGTCCAGCGGGATGCGGGAGTCGGCGGCCAGCTTGTCGAGCAGCTCGTTGCGCTCGGCGCCCTGCTCGCGCATCGCGAGGGCCGACGCCACCGCGTTCTCCTTGATCGCCTCGTGGGCCTCCTCGCGGCCGACGCCCGCGCGCACCGACGCCATGAGCACCTTCGTGGTGGCGAGGAACGGCAGGTAGCGGTCCAGCTCACGGGCGACGACGGCCGGGAACGCGCCGAACTCGTCGAGGACGGTGAGGAACGTCTCCAGCAGACCGTCCAGCGCGAAGAACGCGTCCGGCAGCGCCACACGGCGGACCACGGAGCAGGACACGTCGCCCTCGTTCCACTGGTCGCCCGCCAGCTCGCCGGTCATCGACGCGTAGCCGCGCAGGATCACCATGAGGCCGTTGACGCGCTCGCAGGAGCGGGTGTTCATCTTGTGCGGCATCGCGGACGAGCCGACCTGGCCCGGCTTGAAGCCCTCGGTCACCAGCTCGTGCCCGGCCATCAGACGGATCGTCTTCGCGAGCGAGGAGGGCGCCGCGGCCAGCTGCACCAGCGAGGTCACGACCTCGTAGTCGAGCGAGCGCGGGTAGACCTGGCCGACGGAGGTGAACGCCTGCGAGAAGCCCAGGTGCCGGGCGATCCGCTGCTCCAGGTCGGCCAGCTTGTCGGCGTCGCCGCCGAGCAGGTCGAGCATGTCCTGCGCAGTGCCGACCGGGCCCTTGATGCCGCGCAGCGGGTAGCGGTTCAGCAGCTCCTCGACGCGGCCGAACGCGACGAGCAGCTCGTCGGTCGCGGTCGCGAAGCGCTTGCCGAGGGTGGTGGCCTGCGCGGCGACGTTGTGCGAGCGGCCGGCCATGACCAGCTCCCCGTACTCGCCCGACAGCTTGCCGAGGCGTGCGAGGACGGCGACGGCGCGGTCCCGGACCAGCTCCAGGGAGAGCCGTACCTGGAGCTGCTCGACGTTCTCCGTCAGGTCGCGGGACGTCATGCCCTTGTGGACCTGCTCGTGCCCGGCGAGCGCGTTGAACTCCTCGATGCGGGCCTTCACGTCGTGGCGCGTGACCTTCTCGCGCTCGGCGATGGAGCCCAGGTCGACCTGGTCGAGCACGCGCTCGTAGTCGGCGATGGCGGCGTCCGGGACGTCGATCCCGAGGTCCTTCTGGGCCTTCAGCACGGCGAGCCAGAGCTGCCGCTCCAGCTTCACCTTCTCCTCCGGGGACCAGAGGGTGGCGAGCTCGACGGAGGCATAGCGGCCGGCGAGGACATTCGGGATACGGGGCTTTGCAGGCGCAGTCACGTGTACGGAGTTTACCGGGCGTCCCTACAGGCTCCGAACCGTCGTCCGAATGTAGGAACCTACAGGTCAGACGCGTGCGGCGGAGAGGCCGGCGTCACGCGCCGGAGTCCTCCGCCCCGGCGGCCAGCACCGTCGTGCGGAACGACGCGACGACCGGCCTCAGGTCCACCCGGTGCCACGTCGCCCACAGCCGAACGGACCGCCGGAACCAGGGCAGTTCACGCACGCCGATCCCGGTCGTACGGCCGGGCAGCATGCTCCGCTGGACGAACGCCATGCCGAGCCCCGACGCCACCAGGCCCACCGCCGTCAGTGGTTCCGGCGCCTCGAAACGGATGTCCGGGGTGAACCCGGCGGCGGCGCACGCCGCGACGAAGTCGTCCCGCCAGACGTGGTCCTGCCCGTCCTCGACCGCGATCCACGGCAGGCCGTCGAGGTCCTCGGGCCGCACCTCGGCCGCCTCCGCCAGCGGATGGGAGGCCGGGACGGCGAGCAGCAGCGGGTCCTCCAGGAGCAGGGCGGTGCGCAGGTCCGGGTCGTCCTCGGGCGGCGCCTCGGGGGCGAGGGCGATGTCCAGGCTGCGCTGGCGCAGGCCCTCGAACTGCTCGTGTGCGGTCATGTCGTAGAGCGCCACGTGGATGCCCGGCCGCTCCTCGTTGAGGGTGCGCAGGGCGCTGGGCAGCAGGCCGGTGTGCATGGCGTCGCCGACGTAGCCGACGCACAGGCCGCCCTCCTCGCCGCGGCCGAGGCGGCGGCCGAGGTTCTCCAGGCGGGCGGCGTGCCGCAGCAGGGCCGTCGCCTCGGTGAGGAAGACGCGGCCGTCGGAGGTGAGCCGGATGCGCTGCTGGCTGCGCTCGAACAGGGTCAGGCCCAGGTTCTTCTCCAGCTGCGCGATCTGCCGGCTCAGCGGGGACTGCGAGATGTGCAGCCGCTCGGCGGCCCGGCCGACGTGCTCCTCCTCGGCCACGGCCACGAAATAGCGCAGTTGTCGCAGGTCAAGCATGTGGGACCTCGGGGGACTCAAGTATGTCCAAGCAAGTCTTGGACAGTCTTACCGGTCGATCCTAACCTCGGAGGAGCAAGAGGCGCGGAGCCGGAGAAATCAGCAGAAATCCCCGGCGGCCGCGCACGTACGGCACCAAGGCAAGGAAGCATCTCCATGGGCATCAGGTCCCTCCTCCCCGGCACGCTCGGTTTCGGCACCGCACCCCTCGGCAACATGTTCCGCGCGATCCCCGACGACGAGGCCCGCGCCACCGTCGAGGCGGCCTGGGACCACGGCATCCGCTACTTCGACACCGCCCCCTTCTACGGCGCCGGGCTCGCCGAGGAACGCCTCGGCGAGGTCCTGGCGACCAAGCCGCGCGACTCCTACGTGCTCTCCAGCAAGGTCGGCCGCGTCATCCTCGACGAGCACGAGACCGACGTCCCCGACTTCGGCGAGAAGGGCGGCCTGTTCGAGCACGGCAACCCGAACAGGATCCTCCACGAGTGGACCGCCGACGCCACCGAGCGCTCCATCGAGGGCAGCCTGAAGCGCCTCGGCACCGACCGCCTCGACATCGTCTGGGTCCACGACATCGCCCAGGACTTCCACGGCGACGACTGGATCCGGAAGTTCGAGGAGGCCCGCACCGGCGCGTTCCGCGTGCTGTCCCGGCTGCGCGACGAGGGCGTCATCAAGGCCTGGGGCCTCGGCGTCAACAAGACCGAGCCCATCGAGCTGACCCTCGCCCTCGACGAGCCGCAGCCCGACGGCTTCCTCCTCGCCGGCCGCTACACGCTCCTCGACCACGAGCACGCCCTCACACGGCTGCTCCCCATGGCCGAGGAGCAGGGCGTCGACATGGTCGCGGGCGGCCCCTACAGCTCCGGCATCCTCGCCGGCGGCAGCCACTTCGAGTACCAGGAGGCGCCCGCCGGGATCATCGAGCGCGTCGGCAGGCTGAAGGCGCTCACGGAGAAGCACGGCATCGGTATCAAGTCCGCCGCCCTTCAGTTCTCCCTGGCCCACCCGGCCTCCGCCGCCGTCATCCCCGGCGCCACACGTCCCAGCCGGATCGCCGAGGACACCGCCGCCCTCGCCGAAAAGATCCCGGCCGCCTTCTGGACCGACCTGCGCGCGGCCGGCCTCGTCAGCCCGGCGGCCCCGCTCCCCGAGGGCGCCTGACCCGTGCCACGGCGTCTACGCGGACGGGCTCGCGCCGCCCCCGGCGAAGGTCCGGTGCGTCACGCCGAGTTCGCTCAGCAAGGCCGTCGCCCGCGGCCAGCGCCCGTACCCGGAAGCCGGGTTGAGGTGCCCGACCGCGCCCAGGTCCACCAGACGGCTGCCCCAGTACGCGGCCAGGGAGGACACCTGGTCGTAGGACGCCAGCGGGTCGTTCCTGCTCGCCGCGACGATGCTGGGGAACGGCAGGCGTTCGCGCGGCACCGGTGACCAGCCGTGCTCGCGCGGTTCCTGACGGGTCGGGTACCCGTCCGGCAGGCCGGAGTCGAAGTCCGGCGGGGCGGCCAGCAGCGCGCCCACGACCCGGTCGCCGTACCGCCGCGCCCAGTGGACCGCGGTGAGGACGCCCGCGCTGTGGGCCACCAGGAGGACCGGTGCGGGTGTGTCCTCCACGGCCCTGTGCAGCGCGGCGACCTGGGCGCGGCGGCTGAGGCGGTCCCGTTCCAGCGGTGCGACGGTGCGCGAACGCGGGAGTTCGCGCGCGAGGTGGGTCTGCCAGTGTCCGGGGACGTGGTCCCGCAGGCCCGGGACGATCACCACGGTGGGTGGCTCGTGGGCGTTCATGCCGAGGGCTCCAGAGGGGTCAGTCGACGCAGGTCCTTCTCGTACGAGCGTCTGCCGATGGCGAAGGCCGTGGCGCCCAGGAGCGCCACCAGCGGGATCACGCGCAGCGCCCCGCCCAGGCCCAGGTGGTCGGCCAGGACGCCGGTCAGGGCGGGGCCCGGCGCCAGGCCGATGAGGCTGTTGGCGAGGGTGAGCGTGGCCAGCGCCGTGGCGGCGATGGCGGCGGGCGTCAGGCTCGCCACCATGGCCGCAGCGGGACCGGACGTGCCACCCGCGAGCAGCGTGCCGAGACCGACGAGCGCGAGCTGCGCCGGTCCGGTCGGCAGCAGGAACCCGCAGCTGAGCAGCGTCAGGGAGCCGACACTGCACACGATCGCGACGGTCCAGTTGCGGATCCCGGCGCCGCGGCCGAGCCGGTCGGCGACGGCGCCGCACACGATCATTCCGATCCCGCCGATGAGGGCGAACACCCCCGCCGCCAGGCCCGCCTTGTCCGTCGGCAGACCGTAGGCCCGGTCCAGGTAGCTGGGCATCCACGTCAGCAGCGCCATCGCCAGGAACATCTGCAGGCCGCTGCCGATGTAGGCGCAGACCACGGACACCGAGTTGAACAGATGGGGGAGTTGGGGGCGGATCGGCGGGCGGTGGCCGCGCCGCGACCGCTGCCCGGTGGTCCCGAGCCTGCGCTCCTTGACGACCAGCCCGTAGACGACCGCCAGCACGAGCCCGTACAGGCCCATCACGCCGAACGCCCAGCGCCAGCCGTGCGCCTGCGCGACCACGCCGCCGACCGAGACACCGAGCACGGAGCCGAACGAACCTCCGGCCATGAACGCACCGGCCAGCGTCGCCCGCAGCCCCACGGGGAACACGCTGAGGACGACCGCGATGCCGACACTGCCGTACGCCGCCTCACCGACGCCGACCACGAAGCGGGCCACGAACATCTCGCCGTAGCTCGCCGCGACGGCGCAGCCCAGCGTCGCCAGGCTCCACACCGCGGCGGCCGCGACGAGGATGCGCACCCGTCCCCAGCGGTCCGCGAGCAGGGACAGCGGGAAGGTCAGGACGCCGACCATGAGGGCCACGACACTGCTCAGGGCGCCCAACTGGCCGTCGGAGAGCAGCCATTCGGACTTGAGCATCGGGAAGACGGCGCCCAGGACCTGCCGCGACATGTAGTCGGACAGCAGCAGGGCGAAGCTCAGCGCGAACACCAGCCACGCGTAACGACGCGACACGGCCGGCGGGGCCTGCGCCGCCTCCGCCGCGAGCACGGGCCCCGTCATCAGAAGGGTCGGTCGCCGGTGATGCCGGCGCGCTCCATGCGGCGCACGGCGGGCCAGTAGTCCTGGACGGCGTAGTGCTGGGTGGAGCGGTTGTCCCAGATGGCGACGGAGTCCGGGCTCCAGCGCCAGCGGACCTGGTACTCGGGGACGGCGGCCTGACCGATCAGGTAGCGCAGCAGGTCGGCCGCGCCGGGCGCGTAGTCCTGGCCGAAGCGCACGTTCTCGGGGCGGTGGTAGTTCACGAAGTGCGTGGTGAACGCGTTGACGAAGAGGATCTTCTCGCCGGTCTCCGGATGGGTGCGCACCACCGGGTGCTCCGGGTCGGGGAAGCGCTCCTTGAGCGCGTGGCGCTCGGCCATCGGCATGACCGCCCCGAACGTCGCCTCGATGCTGTGCCGGGCGCGCAGTCCCTCGATGCGCCGCTTCACCCGGTCGGGCAGCCGCCGGTACGCCTCGGCCATGTCGACCCACAGCGTGTCGCCGCCGACCGCCGGGCCCTCGACGCAGCGCAGCACCGCGCCCATGGGCGGGCGGTCGCGCCAGGTCGCGTCGCAGTGCAGGGCGTTCTCGTAGTGCTCGGGCGGGCTGTCGAGGTCCTTGTAGATGCGGACGAGGCCGGGGTGCTCGGGATCGCTGCCCGCCACGGGGTGGTCCTCCAGCGGGCCGAAACGGGACGCGAACGCGACGTGCTCGGCGCGCGTCAGGTCCTGGTCGCGCAGGAACAACACCTTGTACTGGAGCAGGAGCCGGCGGATCTCGGCGAACAGCTCGTCGTCGTGGGCCGCCGCGCCGAGCTGAACCCCGTGCAGTTCGGCGCCGAGGGTGCAGGTCAGGGGTTCGACGGTGAGGGAGGTGCGGGTGGTTGCGGACATCGGGACTCCCTTGGTCAGAGGACGAAGACGGACGAGCCCGTCGTGCGGCCCGACTCCAGGGCGCGGTGCGCGTCCACCGCGTCCGGCAGCGCGAACCGCTGCGGGATCCGGACCGTGATCCGGCCGGCCGCCACGTGGTCGAACAACTCCCCGGCCAGTGCGGCCCGTTCGGCCGGATCGGCGATGTAGTCGGCGAGTGCGGGCCGGGTCACGAACAGCGAGCCGTGAACGGCCAGTCGCATGGCGTCCAGGGGCGGCACCCCGGACGCGGTGCCGAAGCACACCAGGAGTCCGCGGCGGCGCAGCGAGGCCATCGACGCCTCGACCGTGTCCTTGCCGATGCTGTCCAGGACGAGCGGAACGCCTTCCCCGCCGGTGAGTTCACGGACCCGCTCCGCGACGTTCTCGCGCCGGTACAGGATCGTGTGGTCGCAGCCGTGGGCGCGGGCGACGGCCGCCTTCTCCTCCGTGGAGACCGTGCCGATGACGGTGATGCCGAGCAGCTTCGCCCACTGCGTGAGGATCAGCCCGACGCCTCCGGCCGCCGCGTGCAGCAGGATCGTGTCGCCCGCCTTCAACGGGTGGATGCGGCGCAGCAGATACGCGGAGGTCAGTCCGCGCATCGTCATGGCGGCCGCGGTGTCGAAACCGATCGCGTCCGGCAGCCTGATGAGGGACCCCGTCGGCATCACGCGCTCGGTGCTGTACGCGCCCAGCGGACTGCCCGTGTACGTGACCCGGTCGCCCGCCGCGAACTCCGTGACGTCCGGGCCGACGTCGAGAACGACGCCCGCGCCCTCGACGCCGAGCCCCGCGGGCAGCGGCGCCGGGTACAGGCCGGTGCGGAAGTAGGTGTCGGCGAAGTTCAGGCCGACCGCCTGATGCCGGACGCGGACCTCGCCCGGACCCGGCGCACCCACCGCGACCTGCTCCCAGCGCAGCACGTCCGGCCCGCCGGTCTCGTGGAAGCGGACCGCGTACGCCATCAGCGGTTGCCCCCGGCCTCGACGGAACGCAGCATCGAACCCCGCTGGCCGGGACGGCGGTTGGGCACCATGCCGAGCTGCGCGAGGGTCTCGTCGGTGCTGCCGTACCACTCGCCGAGCCGGTAGATCCCCCGCGCCTCGGGGCCGGAGGCCACCTCGCGGCCGACCGCGTCGGCGATCGCCACCATCTGCTCGACCTGCCGCACGGACGACATCCGTTCGCCCTTGCGGCCCCAGAGGTTGTCCTCGTTGCCGACGCGGACGTGGGCGCCCAGCGCGATGCCGACCGCGTTCATGGGAGCGACCGCGCGCATCGACGCCTCGATGGTGAGCACGGCGCCGTCCGGTACGCGGCGGATGAACTCGACCAGATCGGCGGGGTGCCGGCCCGCGAACCCGCCGCCTATCGCCACGTAGTTGAGGACGAGCGGGCCCTGGTACTCGCCCTTGCGGATGAGCCGCTCGACCGTCTCCAGCTGGGCCAGGTGGGCGAGCTGGAAGTGCGGCTGGATGCCGCTCGCCCGCAGCCGCTTCAGATGCTCCAGATAGAACTCGGGCCCCGCCTCGACCACCATGTCCCGGTACGCCGTGTGGTAGCCCGGCTTGGCGATGGAGGTGCCCTCGATGTCGGCGTCGTCGAAGAGCTCGACGATGTTCATCTGGTTGGTGTTGATCGCGATGGTGACCTGGTCGGGCGCGGGGGAGACCTCCGCCAGCATGTGGCGCGTGTCGTAGCTCAGCCACTGCGCGTCGCCGCCCTCGTCCTCCGGCGCGAAGGAGTTCGAGCCGCCGATCTGGAGCACCATGTCCGGCACGGCCTGGCGCAGTCGGCCCATCAGCTCGTTGAACATCGACAGCCGCTTCGAGCCGTGCCCGTCCTCTTCGCGTACGTGGATGTGCAGGACGGTGGCGCCCGCGTTGTAGCAGTCCACGGCGGCCTGGACGTGCTCGTCCATGGTCAGCGGCAGATCGTCGGCGTCGCCGGGCAGCCACTCGGGGCCGTACGGCGCCGCCTGGACGACCAGCTTCTGCTGGTTCTCGGGGTAGAGGGAGTCATCGTGAAAATGCACGGTTTCACGCCCTTTCGATGCGGTTTCTCGCGTACCACCGCCACGGTAAGGACGTGTTGCGGGACCCGCTTAACCGAAAGGGACAGCCGACTTGTCACTTGGGGACAGGGGTCGCGCCACCGGTGCGCCGGGCCCGCCAGGCCCTGGGCGTGCAGCCGAACTGGTCGCGGAACCAGCGCGAGAAACCGCTGGGCGCGGAGAAACCGAGCAGCAGGGACACCTCGGTCAGCGGCTGGTGCGGGTTGGCCACCAGGTGTTCGGCGAGGCGGGCGCGGGTGGCGCCCAGCAGCGACGAGAAGGTCTGCCCGGCCGCCGCCAGATGCCGGTGCACGGTCCTGCGGTCCACGCCGAGGCTGTGCGCGACCTCCTCGATGGAGCACCGCCCCGTCGGCAGCAACGCCTCGATCAACTCCCGCACCTGGTCGACGAGTTCGGCCCCGCGCGGCTCGGTGACCGAGTCGAAGTACTGGCGGGCGTACGCGTGCAGCAGCGGGTCCGAGTGCGGATTGGGCGCGTCGAGATCGCGGGCGTGCAGCACCAGCCCGTTGAACGGGCGCCCGAACTCCACCGCGGACCCGAACAGCCGCCGGTGGGAGTCGAGTCCGGCGGGCGCGGCGTGCGTGAAGCAGACCGCGTGCGGGTGGCTGCGCTCGCCGAGGATCTCGCGGACGACGTGGTGGAAGACGGCCACGGCCAGCTCCGTCGCCTGCCGCGCGGGCCCCGGCTCGCCCAGCTCCAGCCACACCTTCAGCACAGTCCGCCCCCGCGAGGCGTCGAGCCGGCCGTGCAGCATCTCGTTGTACGCGTCCTCATGACGGATCAGCAGATCGAGCGCGCTGCGCAGCGTCGGCTCCTCGCGTGCGACGAGGCTGATCGGGCCCAGGTTCGCGAAGCGCCGCCGTCCGGCGAGCAGCAGCCCGAAGTCCTCGCGGCCCGCCGCGGCGGCCGAGAGTTCGAGGAGCCGCGCCACGGCGGGACCGGGGATCCACCGGTCCTGCACGGAGAGTTCGGCGGGGCGCAGGCCCACCTCGCGCAGCAGCGGTTCCGGCACGATGCCGAGGGAACGGGCGAGGGGGACGTAGCCGCTCAGCGCGGCGCTGCGGACGCGGGGCTTCATGGGCACGCTCCTTGCCTGTCCCGGACCGGACCGCGGCCTGGCACGGCGGCATCGCGACGGACCCCGGGGCCACCCGGTCACGGAGTACCGCCGCCAAGGAAACCGGCCGGACGGCACGTTGACAAGGCACCGGCCGAAGATCGCGGACCCTTGAGCCCGAGGAGCGGGCGCTCCTCGCGACCGTGCGCGGCTGACCCGCGAACGGTCAGGGCCGCCGGTCCTCCTCGTACGGCGCCAGCTCCGCGCGCTTCGGGGCGCGGCCGTCGCCGGAGGAGCGGCCCGTGAGGCGGCGGCCGATCCACGGTCCGAGGTGCTGCTTCGCGAAGCGGGCGTCCGCGACGCGGCGCGTCACCCAGTTCGGCGGGGCGCTGGGCGGCAGCACCGCGCGCCAGTCGGACTCGGCCTCGTAGCCGAGCGCCTGCCAGACCGCCTCGGCGACCCGGCGGTGGCCCTCCGCCGTGAGGTGGAGCCGGTCCACGTCCCACATGCGCTGGTCGCCGAGGGCCGGCGCGCCGTACAGGTCGACGACGAGGGCGCCGTGCTTCTCGGCGAGGTCGTCGATGCAGGCGAACAGCTCCTCCATGCGCGGGCGGAAGCGTTGGAACACCGGGCCGTTGCGGCCGGGGCTGCGCATCAGCACGAGCTGCTCGCACGACGGGGCCAGCGTCTCCACCGACCGGGTCAGCAGATCGCGCACGCGGACCATGTCGCACTTGGGGCGCAGGGTGTCGTTGAGGCCGCCGACGAGGGTCACCACGTCCGCCTTCATGGCGGCCGCGGCGTCGATCTGCTCGTCGACGATCTGGCGGATGAGCTTGCCGCGTACGGCGAGGTTCGCGTACCGGAAGTCGGAGGTGCGCGCGGCCATCCGGCCGGCGAGGAGGTCGGCCCAGCCGCGGTAGGAACCGTCCGGCAGCAGATCCGACATGCCCTCGGTGAAGGAGTCGCCGACCGCGACGAGGCTGGTGTAGGTGGGGTTCGTGTGCATGGCTGCCCAGATCGTATCCCGAGGCAACGAAGAGGGGCGCGCCGCAGGTCTGGGCAGCGGGGTCCGGCGGCGGTATGCCAGGAGCGAGCACCACGAACGGGGGAGTACGTCATGTGGAGCATCGGATTCTGGAAGGCCACCGCCGAGCGCGCGATCCGGACGTTCGCGCAGGCACTGGCCGCGGTCCTGGTGGCGGGCGCCACGAGCCTGCTCGACGTCGACTGGGCCGCGGCCCTCGGCACGGCGGGCCTCGCGGCGCTGCTCGCGGTCCTCACGGCGGTCGGCACCGCGGGCGTCGGCCCCCGCGGCCCCGGCCTCCTGGAGACACCGACGCAGGACGCGGCCCCCGCACCGCAGCCCGCGAGCGACCCGCCCGCCACCCGCATCTGACGGCCCTCGCGGCGGTCACGCGGACCGCGGGCTCACACCGGCTGGCCGAACAGCTCCCGCAGGACGTCCTCCATCGTCACCAGGCCCGCGAGCCGGCCGTCCGCCCCCAGCACCGCCGCGAGGTGCGTACGGCTCCCGCGCATCGCGGTCAGCACGTCGTCCAGCGGCGTCGTCTCCCGCACGCGCGCGATGGAGCGCATGTCCGGGACCCGGAACGGCAGGTCGCGCGGCATCGCGTCCAGGGCGTCCTTCACATGGAGGTAGCCGACGATCCTGCGGCCCTCGTCGACCACGGGGAAGCGCGAGAAACCGGACTCGGCGGAGAGCCGCTCCAGCTCCTCGGGCGTGACGCCCACGCGCGCGTAGAAGACCTTCTCGATCGGCAGGACGACGTCCTTGACGGGCCGGCGGCCCAGTTCCAGGGCGTCGTGCAGGCGCTCCTGCGCCCGGTCGTCGATCAGGCCCGCGTCGGAGGAGTCCTTGACCATACGGGCCAGCTCGTCGTCCGAGAACGTCGCCGCCACCTCGTCCTTCGCCTCCACGCGCAGCAGCTTCAGCAGCCCGTTCGCGAAGGCGTTGATCGCGAAGATGACCGGACGCAGGGCGCGCGCGATGGCGACCAGCGGCGGCCCGAGCAGCAGCGCGGAGCGCACCGGCTCGGCGAGCGCGATGTTCTTCGGCACCATCTCGCCGAGCAGCATGTGCAGATACGTCGCCACGGTCAGCGCGATCACGAACGAGATCGGGTGGACCAGCCCGTGCGGCACCCCCACCCCGTCGAACGCCGGTTCCAGCAGATGCGCGATGGCGGGCTCGGCGACGATGCCGAGGACCAGCGTGCACAGCGTGATGCCGAGCTGCGCCGCGGCCAGCAGCGCCGACACGTGCTCCAGGCCCCACAGGACGCTGCGCGCGCGCCGGTCGCCCTCCTCCGCGTACGGCTCGATCTGGCTGCGGCGCACCGAGATCAGGGCGAACTCGCCGCCGACGAAGAAGGCGTTGACGAACAGCGTCGCCAGGCCGATCAGCAATTGGACCGCGGTCATCGGGCCGCCCCCTTCTCCGTCTTCTGCGTGCCGGAGGCCTTCCCGGCCTTCGCGGACCTGCCCGCCCTGCCGTTCCTCGGCCCGTCCTCCCGCTCGTGCTCCTCGAGGTCCGGGACGAGCGGCGCGTGCAGCAGCACCCGCGCCGCGCGGTGCCCGTGCGCGTCCACGACGTCGAGCCGCCACCCGGCGACGTCGACGCTGTCGCCGATGTCCGGGATCCGGCCCAGCTCGGTCGCGACGAGCCCGGCCAGCGTCTCGTACGGCCCGTCTGGCGCGCGCAGGCCGACCCGCGCGAGCTGGTCGGTGCGGGCGGCACCGTCGGCGGAGTACAGCGCCCGGCCCTCCGGGTCGGCGCCGGCGGCCGCGATGTCGGGCGTCTCGTGCGGATCGTGCTCGTCGCGGACCTCGCCCACGACCTCCTCGACGATGTCCTCCAGGGTCGCGACCCCGGCCGTACCGCCGTACTCGTCGATGACGACGGCCATCGTCCGCTTCCCGGAGAGCCGGTCGAGCAGCCGGTCCACGGTCAGCGTCTCCGGTACGAGCAACGGCTCGCGCAGCAGATCGGCGACGCCCTTGCGGGCCCGCTGCTCGTCGGGCACGGCCAGGACGTCCTTGATGTGCACGACGCCGACGACGGAGTCGAGGCTGCCCCGGTAGACGGGGAACCGGGACAGCCCGGTGGCCCGCGTCGCGTTCGCCACGTCCTCGCAGGTGGCCTGGATGTCGAGGGCCATCACCTGGACACGCGGCGTCATCACGTTCTCGGCGGTCAGGTCCGCGAGGTTCAGGGTGCGCACGAACAGCTCGGCGGTGTCCGCCTCCAGCGCGCCCTCCTTCGCGGAGTGCCGCGCCAGCGCCATCAGCTCCTGCGGGCCGCGCGCGGAGGCCAGCTCCTCGGTCGGCTCGATGCCGAAGCGGCGCACGAGCCGGTTCGCGGTGTTGTTCAGGTGCGTGATGAACGGGCGGAACACGGCGCTGAACAGACGCTGCGGCGTCGCCACCCGCTTGGCCACGGCCAGCGGCGAGGAGATCGCCCAGTTCTTCGGCACCAGCTCGCCGACGACCATCAGGAACACGGTCGACAGGGCGGTGCCGAGGACGAGGGCGACCGAGCTCGACGCCGTCGCCGAAAGGCCCAGCGACTCCAGCGGACCCGACAGCAGCTTCGAGATCGACGGCTCGGCGAGCATGCCGACGACCAGGTTGGTCACCGTGATGCCGAGCTGGGCGCCGGAGAGCTGGAAGGTGAGGTTGCGGACGGCCCGCAGGGCGCCGGCCGCGCCGCGCTCACCGCGGTCGACGGCCTCCTCCAGGTCGGCGCGCTCCACGGTCGTGAGCGAGAACTCCGCCGCGACGAACGCGCCGCAGGCCAGCGACAGCAGCACCGCCACGGCGAGCAGGAGCACTTCGGTCATCGGTTCCTCACCTCCGTCCCATGGTCGGCCAGGGGCGGGACGGACGCGCGCTCGCGGGGGCCGCGCGGGGTGACGGAGCGGGGACTGGGAGGCTCGCCCATGGGCGGACGCTCACACCTTTCCTAGAAGTTCGCACAACAGAAGTTCGAATGACCCGTCCATGGTAAAGGAGCTGCAAAGCAGGGTCTCAGTCGGCGAGCCCGCGCAGCAGGTCGACGAAGGCCGGAACGGGATGCGCCTGCCGGGTGGCGGGCAGGAGCACGCAGTAGTCGAGCGTCGGACCGTCCCGCAGCGGAACGATCGCCACCCCGGGCCGGGCGTAGTACTGGGCCGCGCGGGCCGCCACGATCGAGGCCCCGAACCCGGCGGCGACCAGCACGGGAACCTCGTACCAGGTGGAGTAGTACGGCCCCCGGGCGATGGGGCGGCCCTGTGGTGTGCGCGACGGGAAGTGGAAGTCCGACTGGGGCTTCGGGCGGTCGCCCTTGAGTTGCAGCAGCGGTACCTCGGCCAGATCCTCCAAAGACACGGAGTCGGCTCCGGCCAGTGGATGGGTGGCCGGCAGCATCAGCGCGCGGCGCTCGCGGAACACCACGGGCCCCGCCGTGACCCCGGGTTCGAAAACGGGAAGCTCGGCGATCTGGAGCTGTACCTCGCCGCGGTGCAGCGGACCGTAGAGATCGCTGAACTGGGTCTCCTGGATCCGCACGGTCCAGCCCGGATGCCGCCCGCGCAGTTCCTCGGCGGCCCGCAGCAGCAGCTCCGCGCACCACGCGGCCGTGTAGCCGACGTGCAGTTCACCGACTTCGGACCGTGCCTCGGCGGCCGTCCGGTCGAGGGCCTGGAGGATGCGCTGGTGGGCCGGGAGCAGCTCGTCGCGCAGCCGCTCGCCGGGCGCGGTGAGCCGCACCGTGCGCGAGGTGCGTTCGAAGAGCCGCACACCGAGCCGGCGCTCCTGCTTCTTGATGACATGGCTGACCCGGGACGGCGTGACGTGCAGTCGCTCGGCGGTCCGGCCGAAGTGCAGCTCCTCCGCCAGTGTCAGAAAGATCTCTATGTCCCGAAGCTCCATCGGCCCCCCAGCCTCCCCTGTGAGCGTGAACCTAGCGGTCAACTGTGCGGTGACACAACGGTCATTGATGCGTCGGCGGACAACGCTGTCTTGCCGAACCCACTGTTGATCACCTCCCGGTCACGGCGCAGGCTGAGGACTTCCGGGCACCGGACGCCTCCGGGCCCGGCTTCGTACCGAGAGCGGGCCCGCCACCGGCGGACCCGGAGGGGGCAGGCGAATGGGACACGCCGAGAGCGGTTTCTCCGAGGCGGGGCAGCGCCGGATCAGGGACGTGCTGACACGCCACGTCGAGTCCGGGCGGATCCCCGGCGCCGTCGTGCTCTACAGCCGGGGCGAGGGAACGCACGTCGAGACGCTGGGCACGATGCGCCACGACGGCGGCGACCCGATGCGCCGCGACACCCTCTTCCGCATGGCGTCGACGTCCAAGCCGGTGTCCGTCGCGGCGGCCATGGTGCTGCTCGACGAGTGCCGGCTGCGCCTCGACGACACGGTCGAGGAGTGGCTGCCCGAGCTGGCCGACCGGCAGGTGCTGAAGCGGCCCGACGGGCCGCTCGACGACACCGTGCCCGCGCGCCGGCCGATCACCGTGCGGGACATCCTCACCTCCACCTTCGGCCTCGGGATGGACGTCACCGCGATCGGCACCCCGATCTTCGGAGCGATCGCAGGACAGGGGATCATCCCGAACCTGCCGGAGCCGATGCCGGGCCCCGACGAGTGGATGAAGCGCCTCGGCACGCTGCCGCTGATGCACCAGCCCGGCGAGCGCTGGCAGTACCAGATCGCCAGCGACCTGGTCGGCGTGCTGGTCGCCCGGGTCTCCGGCCAGTCCTTCGACGCGTTCCTGCGCGAGCGGATCTTCGAGCCGCTGGGCATGAAGGACACCGGCTTCCACGTCCCCGCCGCCGACCTCCACCGGCTGCCGCCGCTGTATGCGCCCGACCCCGCCACCGGCGAGTTCCAGGTGTGGGACCCGGCCGAGGGCGGCCGGCACAGCGCGCCCCCGGCCTTCCCCGGCGGAGGCGGCGGCCTCAACTCCACCGCCGACGACTACCACGCCTACTTCCGGATGCTCCTGAACGGCGGCACGCACCAGGGCGAGCGGATCCTGTCGAGGCCCGCCGTGCGCCTCATGACCACCAACCGCCTCACCGCCGAGCAGCAGGCCGCCCGGACCGCGCTCGCCACCGACAACGTCCACGTGTCCTTCGGCCAGGGCCAGCAGGGCGGCTGGGGCTTCGGCATGGCGGTGCGCACCTACGTCGGCGACTACGCGCCGCTCGGCCAGTTCGGCTGGGACGGCGGCAGCGGCACCTCGACCTACGCCGACCCGGTCAACGACGTCACCGGCATCGTCCTCACCCAGGTCGGCACGTCCGTCGGGCACGCGATCCGGCTGCACAACGACTTCTGGACCACGCTCTACCAAGTCGTCGAGGACTGAGCACATGACCACGGCGGGTGCCCGGCCAAAACGCCTTGGCCGGACACCGGCCGCCGTGGTCCACTCCCCGGGTGACCGATCTGAACATGCGCTCCGCCACCGCCGACGACATCGACGCGGTCCTCGCGTTCTGGCGCGAGGCGGCCGAGGGCACGAGCATCACCGACGACCACGACGGCATGACGCGGCTCATCGAGCGGGACGCGGACGCCCTGATCCTCGCGGAACGCGACGGGCTGCTCGTGGGGACCGTCATCGCCGGGTTCGACGGCTGGCGCTGCTCCGCCTACCGGCTCGCCGTGCACCCCGACCACCGCCGCCGGGGCATCGCGACGGCCCTGCTGGAGGCCGCCGAGCAGCGCTTCACCGCGCTCGGCGGGCGGCGCGTCGACGCCATGGTCCTGGAGGCCAACACCCGGGCGCACGGCGCGTGGGCGTCCTCCGGATACCACCGCGAGGACCACTGGCGGCGCTGGGTGAAGTCCCTGTAGGCGCAGCCGCCCTCGGGACCCTCAGCGGCCCCGCAGCGCCTCGATCACCGGTGCCAGCGCCTCCATGTGCGGCTCCAGGACCGTGATGTACGAGAAGCCGAACCGCTCGCGCCGCTCCAGGAGGTGCCGCGTGATCTCCTCCACGGTGCCGACGAGGAGGAGCGGGGAGTCGAGGACCTGATCCTCGGTGAGGCGCGGCAAGTGCTCCAGGAGCGGTCGGACGGCGGCCGGGCGGTCGTCGGTCACTGCCACCAGCTGGACGAGCAGGTTGAGTTCGGCGGCCTCCGCCCGGTCGGCGGCGAGCTTCCGGTAGGCGGCCACCCGCTCCTGAAGCTCCTCGCCGGTGAGCGGTTCGAGGCCGCCCGCGTTCCCGGCCGGCGCGCGGGCCCCGGTGAACGCGGCGATGTCGGCGTGCTCGGCGGTGATCCGCAGCATCCGGTCGCCGTTGCCGCCGATCAGCAGCGGCGGCCGGGGCCCCTGATCGGGCGCCGACAGCAGCCGGTCGAGCTCCGCGACCGTGCGCTCCAGATGGTCGACGCGGCTGCCGGGCGTACCCCACTCCAGACCGGCCTGCTCGAACTCCTCGCGCACGTAACCGGTGCCCAGGCCCAGTTCGAGACGGCCGCCCGTGAGCGCGACGGTCGTGGTGACCTCGCGGGCCAGCAGCACCGGGTTCCAGAACGCGCAGTTGAGGACGAACGTGCCGACCCGCGGCCGGCTCGTCGCGTCGGCCGCCGCGACGAGCGACGGGAACGGCGACGGAGCGCCCAGGTGGTCCGGGACGAGGAGCACGTCGTAACCGAGCTCCTCGGCCCTGCGGCACTTGGCGCGCCACGCGTCGTCGGGCGCGGGCGTGACGAGGTTGACGCCGAAACGGAAGGGACGCGGGGCCGCCGTAGCCATGAACTCTCCTCGGGCCGTGGACAGTTGCCGCCCCGACCCTACGTCCGCGCCGCCGCCCGCGTTACTCGTGCGCGATCGCCGCCAGTACGTTCATCCGCGACGCCCGCAGCGCCGGCAGCAGCGCCGCCGCGAGCCCCACGACGACCGAGCCGATCACCACCGCGACGATCGTCGGCCACGGGATCGCCAGCGCCCGCATGCCCTCCAGCGCGAGCACCCGCTGCGCGGCCACGCCCCACACCAGGCCGAGCGCCAGCCCGAGCACCGCCCCGAACACGGCGATCACCACCGACTCCAGCCGGATCATCCGCCGCAGCTGCCGACGCGCGAGCCCGATCGCCCGCAGCAGCCCGATCTCGCGCGTGCGCTCCACGACGGACAGAGCGAGCGTGTTGACGACGCCGAGGACCGCGATCACGATCGCCAGGCCGAGCAGCGCGTACACCAGGTACAGCAGCACCGCGATCTGGTCGTGGACGAGGTCCTTGTAGTCGGCGAGGTCACGGACCTGCACCTGCGGATACGGGTCGAGCGTCTTCTCCAGGCGCTCGCGCAGCGTGTCCGGGGACGTGCCGGACGCGGCGTTCACGTACACCGCCGAGTCCTGCCCGCCCGGCGCGTACCTCATCAGCGTCGGCATGCCCATCGCGAAGCCGCCGGACATGCCGAAGTCGTTGGCCTCCAGGTCGGTCAGGGCGCCCACGGTCAGCTCGGCGCGCTTCCCGCCGGGGAACTCCACGGGCAGCACGCTGCCGATCCGCGCGCCGTGCTCGTCCGCGAACTCCTTCTGGAGCAAAAGGCGTCCGGGCGCGAGCCCCGTCGCGCTGTCGCCGCGCGCGTACTCGACGTTGGCGACGTCGTCGATCCGCCGGTCCCACCCCGCGGCCGTCGTCTTCACCCGTTTCCCGTCCGGCATCCGCACGGCGAGCGCCGTGAACCGCTGCCGCACCACGAGGCCCACCCCGTCGGTCGCCCGGATCTTGCGGGTCACCTCCTGCGAGAACGGCATGAAGTTGGCGTTCTGCACGGTGAAGTCGGCGCCCAGCGTGTCGTCGATCTGCTGGTCGAACGACTTGCTCATGGAGGCGCTCGCCACCGACATCCCCGCCACCAGGGCGAGCCCCACCATCAGCGCGGCAGCCGTCGCGCCCGTGCGGCGCGGGTTGCGCAGCGCGTTGCGCTGGCTCATCCGGCCGACCGAGCCGAACACGGCGGGGAACGCGCTGCCGAGCACCCGGATCACGGGACGTACGAGAAGCGGACCCGCGACGACCGTCGCGATCAGCGTCAGGGCGATGCCGAGCCCGAGCAGCGAGGACGCGGGCCCCGTCTCGTCCGCCGTCCAGCAGCCGATCAGCGCGGCGGCCCCGGCCGCCCCGATCACCGCGCCCACCAGCGCCCGCGTCCGCAACGACCGCCCCACACCGGCGATCTCGGCATCCGCGAGCGCCGCCATGGGGGAGACGCGGGCCGCGCGCCGCGAGGGCAGATACGCGGCCACGAACGTGACCCCGATGCCGACCGCGAACGACACGACGGGTGTGCCCCAACCCACCACCATCTCCGTGGACTTGAGGTTCATCCCGAAGGTGCTCATCAGCTTGATCAGCCCGATCGCGAGCCCCACGCCGAGCCCGAGGCCGACCGCCGAACCCACGAGACCGAGCAGCACGGCCTCCGTCAGGACGGAGCGCCGCACCTGCCGCCGGTCCGCGCCGAGCGCCCGCAGCAGCCCCAACTCCCGGGTCCGCTGGGCGATCAGCATCGAGAACGTGTTGACGATCAGGAACACGCCGACGAGCACGGCGATCCCGGCGAAGCCCAGCATCACGTACTTGATGACGTCGAGGAAACCGCCCAGGTCCTCCGCCGCCGACTTCGCGTCCTCGTCCGCCGTCTTCAGGTCGTAGGCGCCGCCCAGCTCCTGGCCGAGCCGCCGCTTCAGCGTCGCGTCGGCGACACCGGGCGCCGCGTCCACCGAGATGCTCGTCGCCCGGTCGGTGCCGCCGAGCAGCCTGCGCTGCGCCGTCTCCGTCTCCAGGTAGACGAGCGCCGCCCCCGGGTTCGTCGTACGGAACGTGGCGATGCCGACGACCTCGACCTTGAACGAGCCGGGCTTCGCCATCACGGTGAGCGTGTCACCGATGCGTACGTCCTTCTTGTCGGCGGTGTCCGCGTCGAGCAGCGCCTGCCGGGGCCCGCGCGGCGCGTGCCCCGACGTCAGACGCACCGGACTGCGGTCCGTGGGGTCCCAGTTGGTGGCGATGGTGGGCGCGCCCGTGGTCGGACCCACCGACTTGTTGCGCCGGTCGACGACCGTGACGTTCTCGACCCCGGCGTCGACGTGCGTGGCGGCCACCCCGGCGACACCGTCGATCCGCTGCGCCAGCGAGGCGGGCACCGTACGCACCGTGCCCGACGGCACCGACTCGTCGAAGTCGTCCTCCTTCGGCCCCACCCGCACGTCCGCGGACGTCGAGGCGAAGAGCCGGTCGAAGGTGCGCGACACGGTGTCCGAGAAGATCAGGCTGCCCGCGACGAAGGCCACCGACAGCACGATGGCGAGCGCGGACAGGGCGAGGCGCCCCTTGTGCGCCAGGAAGCTCCGCAGGGTCGCTTTCAGCATGGCTACGTCCGGGGGCTCGGCTTCTCGGTGACCGCTTGGCGCACGACGTCGAACCGCTTCATGCGCTCCAGGACCGCCTCGGCGGTCGGCTCCCGCATCTCGTCCACGAGTCGGCCGTCGCCGAGGAAGAGGACCAGGTCGGCGTGGGCGGCGGCGCCCGGATCGTGCGTCACCATGACCACGGTCTGGCCCAGCTCGTCGACCGACTGCCGCAGGAATCCGAGGACTTCGAGCCCGGCCCGCGAGTCCAGGTTCCCCGTCGGCTCGTCCGCGAAGATCAGCTCGGGCCGCGCGGCGAGCGCCCGCGCGCACGCGACGCGCTGCTGCTGACCGCCGGACAGCTGGGCGGGCCGGTGCTTCAGGCGGTCCCGCAGGCCGAGGGTCTCGACGACCTGGTCCAGCCACTTCGCGTCCGGCGCCTTGCCCGCGATGTCCATCGGGAGCGTGATGTTCTCGGCGGCGTTCAGCGTCGGGATCAGGTTGAACGACTGGAACATGAAGCCGATGCGGTCGCGCCGCAGCCGCGTCAGCTCGCGCTCCTTCAGCCCCGTGATCTCCGTGTCACCGAGCCACACCTGTCCCGCCGAGACCGTGTCGAGCCCCGCCAGGCAGTGCATCAGGGTGGACTTGCCGGACCCGGAAGGGCCCATCACGGCCGTGAACCGGCCGCGCGCGATGTCCACGTCCACCGCATCGAGGGCGAGCACCTGCGTCTCGCCCGAGCCGTACGCCTTCGTCAGACCCCTGGCCCGCGCGGCGACCGCCTCTGTGACCACACCCGTGTCCCCCACCCCAACTCCCTTACTCCGTAAGCCAGTTGTCCATCGGGTCGATGCCGTTCGGTATCAGGGATCCGAGGATAGCCGCTCGCTGCGACAACGGCCGGGGGAGCGCGCGGTACAGGCCGCTACGCGTCCTCGCGCTCGGCCGCCGGCCGGGTGGCGGTGCCCAGCACGCAGTACGACATCGGCTGCCGCGGCCCGTGCCCCGGCATGGTCAGGGCCCGGTGGGCGCCGAGGTCGAAACCGGCCGTGCGCAGGGCGGCGAGGGCGTCGCGGCGCAGGTGGCAGCCGCCGACGCACAGCGGCCAGACCGTGCGGTCGAGCGCGCCCTGCACCAGGCGCATGCCGCGGCCCGGTGCCCGCACGTGCTCGAAGAAGCGCACCTCGCCGCCGGGGCGGAGCACGCGCCGCACCTCGCGCAGGGCGCGGTCCACGTCGCGGACGCTGCACAGGACGGTGCAGAGCACCACGGCGTCGTAGCCCTCGCTCTTCACGGGCAGCGCCTCCGCGGCGCCCGGCACCACGTCCACGGGAACGTCCACGCGTTGCGCCGCGTCGGCGGCGAGCCGGCGCAGGGTGCGTTCCGGTTCGATGGCGACGACCTCGGACACGGTGGCCGGGTAGTACCGGAACCCGATGCCGGTCCCGGCACCGACCTCCAGCACGCGCCCGGACAGCCCGGCGACGAGCTCGCCGCGCACCGGCGCCATGACCGGTTCCACCCGCGCGACGGCGCGGGCGTAGTACCTCGCGAAAACGGGATGCCGTACGACCTCCCGCGACCCCACCTTCATCCCGCCTCCCAACCCAACGCCGCCCCCACCCCTCCCCTTCCCACATCCCCCCTCCCGAACGCCCACCCCGGGCCTCCTCAATCGCCGGAGGGGCTTGGTGGACGTACTCAGGCGGGGGCCTCCTCCATCGCCGGAGGGGCTTGAGGGACCGGCTCCGGTGGGGGTCTCGTGGATGGTCGGAGGGGCTTGAGGGACCGGCTCCGGCGGGGGTCTCCTCCATCGCCGGAGCGGCTGGAAGGCCCATCCCCGGGGGTGGCTGCGACCGGTTTCCTCAAGGGGCGGAGGGGCCGGGCACATCAAGCCCCTCCGGCGATTGAGGAGCGGGGTCCGGGGCGGAGCCCCGCGAGCGGGACCGGCCGGGGCGGCGGGGACCGGCGGGTCACACGGAGAGCGCTCCGACGTCCCAGGTCCCGCCCAATCCCGGCCCGACCCAGCCGGAGGCCCCCGCACGGAAGGCCTCCACCCCCCACCCCCCGACCCCCTCCGGCACCGCCCCCACCAACCCCACCCCGGCCACCACCGGCAAATCCCCCACATTGCACCGCTCCGCCAGCCCCGGCGCAGCCGGCCAGCTCCCGATGACGACCCCCGCCGCCCGCAACCCCCGCGCCCGCAACGCCTCCCCGGTCAACTCGACGGAGTTCAACGTCCCGAGCCCCGCCGCCGCCACCACCAGCACCGGAGCCCCGAGCAACACCGCGACGTCCGCCAGATTCGACCCCGCCTCGTCGAAGCGGACCAGCAGCCCCCCGGCCCCCTCGACCAGCACCAGATCGTGCGACGCCCGCAACTTCTCGACCGCGTCCGCCACCCGCTCCGGCCGCACCCCCGCCACCCCGACCCGCGCCGCCGCCGTCCCCGGCGCCAGCGGATCCGGATACCGCGCCAGTTCCACCCCCGTCACCGCGTCCCCGGCGAGCCGCACCACCTCGTCCACGTCGCCCGGCTCCCCGGGCCCGACACCCGTCTGCGCCGGTTTGAGCACGGCCACCGACCGCCCGGCGCGCGCGGCGACCGCCGCCACCGCCGCCGTCGTCACGGTCTTGCCGACCTCGGTGCCGGTCCCGGTGACCACGAGCACACCCTCGTCGAACCCCATCGCTCACCCCTCCCGCGCGGCAGCGCACACCGCACGCGCGATCCGTGCCACGTCCTCGTCACCCGTGACATACGGCGGCATCGTGTAGACGAGGTCGCGGAACGGCCGCAGCCACACCCCCTCCGCCACCGCGGCCCGCGTGGCCGCCGCCATGTCGATCTCGTGGTCCAGCTGGACGACCCCGATCGCGCCGAGCACCCGTACGTCCCGGACCCCGGGCAGACCGGCGGCCCCGGCCAGGCCCTCGCTCAGCCCCGTCCCGATCCGCTTCACCTCGCCCCGCCAGTCCTGCCCGAGCAGCAGATCGATCGACGCGCACGCGATCGCCGACGCCAGCGGATTGCCCATGAACGTCGGCCCGTGCGCGAGCACCGGCACCTCGCCCCGCGAGATCCCCTCGGCGACCCGCGCCGTGCACAGCGTCGCGGCCATCGTCAGATAGCCCCCGGTCAACGCCTTCCCGACACACATCACGTCCGGCGAGATGCCCGCGTGGTCCGCCGCGAACAGCTCACCCGTCCGCCCGAACCCCGTGGCGATCTCGTCGAACACCAGCAGCACATCGTGCGCGTCGCACGCCTCCCGCAGCACCCGCAGATACGCGGGGGAGTGGAACCGCATCCCACCCGCCCCCTGCACCACGGGCTCCACGATCACGGCCGCCACCTCGTGCGCGTGCCGCCCGACCGCCTCCCGCAGCTCTTCCGCGTACGACTCCTCGTACGCGTCGAACCCGCTCGGCGGCGCGTCGACGAAGACCTGCTCCGGCAGCACCCCCGCCCACAGCCCGTGCATCCCGCCCTCCGGGTCGCACACGGACATCGGCTGCCAGGTGTCACCGTGGTACCCGCCGCGCCACGTCAGCATCCGCCGCTTCTCGGGCCGGCCGAGCGAACGCCAGTACTGAAGGCACATCTTGAGCGCCACCTCGACCGACACCGACCCGGAGTCGGCGAGGAACACATGCTCAAGGCCCTCCGGCGACATGTCGACAAGGCGCTCCACGAGCCGGACCCCCGGCTCGTGTGTGAGCCCGCCGAACATGACGTGGCTCATCCGCTCCAACTGGCCGCGCGCCGCCTCGTCCAGCACCGGGTGACCGTAGCCGTGGATCGCCGACCACCACGACGACATCCCGTCCACCAGCTCACCGTGCCCGGCGACCCGCAGCCGCACCCCGGCCGCGGACTCCACGACCAGGGGCTGCTGCCTGCCGGGCATCGGACCGTACGGGTGCCAGACGTGCCGCCGGTCGAGTTCGAGCAACTCGGCCACGTTCCGTTCACGCACGTTCGACTCAGGCATTCGGCGCCAGATCCGTCCCCGCGCCCCGGCGGCGTACGGCGACGTCGTCGGGGCCCCGGTGCTCCGGCAGCGTCACCTGCTCGGTGCCCTCCACCTCGAACCCGGCGTCCGCGATCATGTCGAGGTCGGCCTTCCCGGCCTGCCCCTCGCTCGTCAAGTAGTCGCCCAGAAAGATGGAGTTGGCGATGTGCAGGGCGAGCGGCTGCATCGAGCGCAGATGCACCTCGCGCCCGCCCGCGATCCGCACCTCCACGTCCGGACACACGAACCGCACCATCGCCAGGATCCGCAGACACCGCTGCGGCGTCAGGTTCCACTCCTTGGCGAGCGGTGTCCCCTCGAACGGGATCAGGAAGTTCACCGGCACCGAGTCCGGGTCCAACTCCCGCAGCCCGTACACGACATCGACCAGGTCCTCGTCGCTCTCGCCCATCCCCGCGATCAGCCCGGAACAGGCCGAAAGCCCCGCCGCGTGCGCCTTCTTGACCGTCTCGACGCGGTCCGCGTACGTGTGCGTCGTCGTGATGTCGCCGTACGTCGCCTCGGAGGTGTTGAGATTGTGGTTGTACGCGTCCGCGCCCGCGCCGCGCAGCCGCTCCGCCTGCCCCTCGCCGAGCAGACCCAGGCAGGCGCACACCTCCACGTCCTCGTTCTCCGCCTTGATGGCGTCGATGGTCCGTGCGACCCGGTCCACGTCCTTGTCCGTCGGGCCGCGCCCGCTCGCCACCAGGCACACCCGCTTGGCGCCGCCCGCGACCCCGGCCGCAGCCGCCTTCGAGGCCTCGTCGGGCTTCAGCCAGGTGTACTTGAGGATCTCCGCCTTCGAACCGAGGCGCTGCGAGCAG
The DNA here is from genome assembly GCF_054724165.1 of Streptomyces sp. BYX5S. Taxonomy (NCBI): domain Bacteria; kingdom Bacillati; phylum Actinomycetota; class Actinomycetes; order Kitasatosporales; family Streptomycetaceae; genus Streptomyces; species Streptomyces sp. BYX5S. Next base: position 2,781,837 of record NZ_CM138829.1, read on the forward strand.
TACGAGCAGTCCTCCGGGCACAGGCCCGACTTGAGGTTGACCAGATAGTTGAGTTTCACCCGGCGCCCGAACCACTGGCGGCGCACCTTGCCGGCCGCGGCCACCACGTCGAGCAGTTCGTCGTCGGACGTCGCGAGCACCGCGAGCGCCTCTTCACGGCTCGGCAGCTCGCGCCGAAGCCCCTTGTCCACCAGCGTGTTCAGCAGGTTCATGGGCCCTGATCCTTGCCTATCCCACGGCCCCGGCGAAAGGAGACTCTCTACAAAGGACGCCGTACGTCGTGTGGGTATTGCCACACCCTGCCCGAGTGGCGCGGCCGCTAGTGTCTGTGCATTACCTACAAAGCGCTGCATGTCAGCCGCCGGACTCGAAGAGGTATCCATGGCCACGGCCCACCCGTCCGCGTTCGGCTGGATCGACGCGAGCCGCCGCGCCCGCGAGGCCGCCGGACTCGTGCGCACCCTGCGCCCGCGCCCCGCGGACTCCCCGCTGCTCGACCTCGCGAGCAACGACTACCTGGGCCTCGCCCGCCATCCCGAGGTCGTCGAGGGCGCCGCGGCGGCCGCGCGCCGGTGGGGCGGCGGCGCCACCGGGTCCCGCCTGGTGACGGGCAGCACCGAGCTGCACGCCCGGCTGGAGCGTGAACTGGCCGAGTTCTGCGGCTTCGAGGCGGCCCTGGTGTTCTCCTCCGGCTACGCCGCGAACCTCGCGGCCGTCACGGCGCTCGCCCCGCACGGCTCCCTGATCGTCTCCGACGCGGGCAACCACGCCTCACTGATCGACGGCTGCCGGCTCGCCCGCGGCGCCACCCAGGTGACCGCGCACGCCGACCCGGAGGCCGTGCGCAAGGCGCTCGGTACCCACCAAGGGCCCGCGGTCGTCGTCACCGACTCGGTCTTCTCGGTGGACGGGGACCGTGCGCCCGTCGGTGAACTCGCCGAGGCGGCACGGGAGTTCGGTGCCGGTCTGATCGTCGACGACGCGCACGGGCTCGGTGTGGTGGGCCCCGGCGGGCAGGGTGTCCCGTACGCCGCGGGGCTCGCGGGCGCGGCGGACGCCGTCGCCACCGTCACCCTCTCCAAGTCCCTCGGCAGCCAGGGCGGCGCGGTGCTCGGCCCGGCCCGCGTCATCGACCATCTCGTCAACGCGGCCCGCACCTTCATCTTCGACACCGGTCTCGCCCCGGCCGCGTGCGGCGCGGCCCTCGCGGCGCTGAGGCTCCTGCGCCGCGAACCCGAACGCGCCGCGCGTGCGCGCGAGGTGGCGGCGTCGCTGCATCAACGCCTGGCGTCCCAGGGCCTGTTGGCGGTACGACCCGACGCCGCCGTCGTCTCCGTGCGCGCCCCTTCGCCCGACGCGGCGGTGCGCTGGGCCGCGGACTGCCGGGACGCCGGGCTCGCGGTGGGGTGCTTCCGGCCGCCGTCCGTGCCCGACGGCATCGCACGGCTGCGGCTGACCGCCCGCGCCGACCTCACGGAGACCCAGGTCGCCGAGGCCGTACGAGTGATCAGCCGCTTCGCTCCCAAGGGAGCCGCTACCGCAGGGAGTTGACGAACCTCCCCCAGGTGGAGGACGTGAACAGCAGCGCGGGACCCCTCGTGCGCTTGGAGTCGCGGACGGCCAGCAGGCCGTCCGGCGAGTCCGTGCTCAACGAAGCGGTCTCCACACAGTTGTTGGCGCCTGTGCTGCGGCTGCTGCGCCGCCATCGGGCGCCGCTCAGCGACGTACTGCGAGCAACGGTAGGAACGCGCGGAACATACCGAGGCCGGTGGTTCATGGTGCCTCCTCACACGGCGCCGGCGCATGACGAGGTGTCGGCGACCCCGCTTACCCGGCGATCTCTGCGATGAATTCCAAGGAATCCTCGGGTGACCTGGCATGGAGCAGAAGAGCGTCAAAGGCGTCCGTGTACGCCTTGAGGTCTTCTTTCCGTTCGAGGTAGAGGCTACTCGTCAAATGGTCGAGAACAACCACATCCAGATCAGAAGTGTTCGGAAAAGAGAACACAACGAAAGGTCCCGTCAGGCCGATATGGCCCCCGGACGAGAACGGAAGCACCTGGATCCGGACATGGGGCATGCGTGCGGCTTCGGTCAGATGGGCCAACTGCCGCCGCAGCACGCCGGATCCGCCGACCTCCCGGCGCAGCACGGCCTCGTCGAGCACGGCGGTCAGGTGCAGGGGCGGCTCGGAGCGCAGCACGTCCTGGCGCGCGAGCCGCACCTCGACCAGCGCCTTGACGTGCCGCTCCTCCGCCCCGTCCAGCACCGAACGGGTCACCGCGTACGCGTACTCGGGCGTCTGCAGGAGCCCCGGCACGACGCTCGTCTCCAGGGTTCTGATGCGGCACGCCTGGGACTCGAGGCTGATGAAATCGCGGTAGGCGGGTGGCAGCAGACCCCGGTACGCGTGCCACCAGTGGTGCCCGCCCACCTCCTGGCCACCGGCCAGCGCCACGACCAGTTCGCGGACAGCGGGATCGTTCGCCTCGAACGCGTCGAGCAGCATCAGCACGTCCGACGGCTTCACGCCACTGCGTCCTGTCTCGATCCTGCTCACCTTCGACTGGTGCCAGCCGACGAGCCGGGCCGCCTGCCCGCTCGTCAGGCCGGCCTGGACGCGCAGCGCCCGTAATTCGGCGCCGAGCTTGCGGCGGCGTACCGCGGGGCCGTATTTCATGGGAACTCCTCGGACTCTTCGTGCCGTCCGGCCGGGCTCCCTCCCGGCCCGCACGGGATCGCGTGTCCGAGCAGACGTGAGAGGACGGTGCGTGCGCCAGCCCAAATACGGTCTACCGTCGCAGAGTTCACCGCATCGAGGGACAGATATATGCATATCTTGGGGGATCGCCACCACAGTGGGACCTTCAAGTGGCAATGTGGCGCGAAGCAGTTGCCGGGACCGCGCGCGAGCGATCCGCGGGGCCGCGCGAGCCACCCCGGCGGGAAAGGGACACGTCGACATGGCAGATCACCAGGAAGCATCCGTCACGCTGCCGAGCGATCCCGCCTCGGTCTCCGCCGCCCGCAGGTATGTCGCCACGGTGCTCGCGGAATGGGGTTTGCCGTCGGGAACGGAGGCGGCGGACACGGTCCGTCTGATCGTGTCCGAACTCGCGACCAACGCCGTGCAGCACACGCTCGGCCAGTCACCCACGTTCACCGTGGACGTGGAGTTGGAGCGGGACGAGGAGCTGCGCATCGGGGTCACCGACAGCCATCCCCGCTACCCCAGGCGGCTCCCGGCCGCGGTGCAGCAGGACAACGGCCGGGGAATGGTGATCATCCGCTGTCTCACCGCGGAGTGCGGCGGCACCCTCTCGGTGCGCCCGACCCCCGAGGGCGGCAAGACGGTGTGGATCGCGCTGCCGTGGGTCGCGCCGGTCACTCCTCCCGCCCAGGGGTCGAGCCGCCCGGCCTGAGGCCCGGCGCCCTGCGCCCGAGGACCTGCCGTCGCATCATCCACGGCAGCAGCCCCCACAGGCCCACCAGGACGCAGAACGTCCCGGCGCCCGCGGCGATCCCGCCGCCCCTGCCGACCGTCACATCGACCACGAGCAGCACGGACCCGGTCAGCGCCAGCACCAGCGCCGCCATCCCGTACGCGGCGAGCCGCGAGGACATCCGCACGATCCGCCGCTTCGCCCCGAGCTGGAACAGCATCCGGTGCACCGCGGCCGGCGCCGTGAACAGCGCGGCCGCGATGACCGTGAGGAGCAACGTGGTGACGTACGTGGCTCTCTGGAACGTGTCGACCGAGGGGAACCGCGTGGTGAACGCGAGCGTCAGCAGGAACGCGAACAGGAACTGCACGCCGGTCTGGACGACCCGGAGCTCCTGAAGAAGCTCACCGAAGTTCCGATCGGCGCGTTCCAACGGCGTCTCGTTGCGCTCCTGCATCGCTTACGAGTATCCGCTCGCGACCCCCTCAAGCGCGAGCGGATGGCGTCACCTGACCCGGCCGTACAGCACGCTGTTCGTCCAGATCCGCTCCAGACGCACCACGGCCCCGCTCTTCGGGGAGTGCCAGATACGGCCCTTCCCGGCGTAGATCCCGACGTGGTAGATGCCGCCGCCCGAGCGGAAGAACACCAGGTCACCGCGGGAACGGTGGGCCTTCTTGATGTGCCGGGTCTTGTTGTACTGCTGGGCCGCGGTGCGTGGCAGCTTCTTGCCGGCCCGCTTGAACGAGTAGAGCGTGAGGCCCGAGCAGTCGAACCGGTGCGGCCCCGCGGCGCCCCACTTGTACGGCGCACCCTTCTTGGACGCGGCGACGTTCAGTGCCTTGACGGATGCCGTGGCCGCTGATGCCTCGGATGCGGCGCCCGGGACCGTGAGGCCCGCGCCTGCGACGGCGAGCGTGAGAGCGGAAGCGGTACCCGCCCTGGTCAGCAGCGACGGAACACGATTCAGCGCAGTCATGCGCAACCCTTCGTCAGCCGCCTGTGAAGGGTGACCTGTCGGGTTCGGGTGGCGAAGTTGCCCGGCCGCGCGCTGCGGCTTCACCCCAAGGACCTCCGGCGCGGCCTCTGGCGAGGCGCTCCGGCGGCCCGTCGTGCTCGGGTCCTCCACTCCTGCCGGTGCACTCCTGTCGACCTGGCATCCGCACGGCGGCAGGACTCGGCGTCCGTGCGGACCGCCCCGCCGCGGCGGCGGGGGCTTGTCGTCGCAACGGATCTTCGTGCACGGGCGAGGCGAAAACCGAGGTGAACCGGCGGTAAGTGAGGCTCCTCACGCTTGACCCGTTCAGGTGGACAGTGCGGCATTCGCGCCCCGCCGGTGAGGTCGGACGAGCCCCGCACCAGCGACGGAACGCCGAATTCCGGTGTCCGGCTACGGCCGGAGCGCAACTTCACCGGGCTCGTTGACGGACACGCGACTAGGCCGTACGGGGGTACCCCATCCGGGCCGTTTGGGGCGCGAACCGGCGGTTCGGGGAGCCCGGTGAACGCTTTGTTCCGTCAGACGACCGGTTCTGGCGGCAAAGTGACCCGCTTGGTGCGCCGCTCGCCGTCCAGGACGCGCAGGGCCCGCGCCAGTGTGCTGGCGTGCACCCGGCTCTCGCCCCGCTGGTGCATCACCGTCAGCGCGTCCCGCAGCTCCGTCGCCCGGCTCACCAGCGCCTGCGCCGCCCGCAGCCCGCTGTACGTGTCGTCGCCCCGGGCCGGGTTGATCCGCGCGATCAGGTCGACCACCTCCAGATAGCGGTCCACGAGCTCGCACTCGGCGCGGGTGAGCGCGGGCAGCGGCGGAAGTTCCGGTGGATACATCGGCCGATCACCTCGTACCGGGGGAGCGCAGGGTGGCGGTCCGGTTCTCGACGACGTGGTCCACCAGGCCGTACGTGAGGGCCTGCTCCGACGTCAGGACCGTGTCCCGCTCGATGTCCGCGCTGATCTGCTCCGTGGTCCGCCCCGTGTGCCGCGCGAGCAGCTCCTCCAACTGCGTCCGCGTGCGCGTCAGTTCGCGCGCGGTGATCTCCAGGTCGCTCGGCTGCCCCTGGGCGGGCTCGGGCAGTGCGGGCTGGTCGATCACCACCCGCGCCCCGGGCAGCACCATCCGCTTGCCGGGCGTCCCCGCCGCGAGCAGCACCGCGGCCACGGACGAGCACTGCCCCAGGCAGGTCGTGGACACGTCGCAACTGACGAACTGCATCGTGTCGTAGAGCGCGGTCATCGCGCTGAACGAGCCGCCCGGAGAGTTGATGTACAGGGAGATGTCCTGGTCGGGCGCCAGGTACTCGAGGTGCATGAACTGCGCCATCACATCGTTCGCCGAGACGTCGTCGATCGGCGTCCCGAGGAACACGATGCGTTCCTCCAGAAGCTTCGAGTACGGATCGAGGGTGCGCTGCCCCGCACTGGTGCGCTCGGTGAACTCGGGCAGGACGTAGCGGCCGGACGGACGGGTCATGGTGCCTCCTTGGACGCTTGCCTCTTCAGGGTGCTGCTTCTCTCAAAATGTACAGGACGTACATGACGTACGATGGTGAGCATGGCCTACGAGATTCCGGTGACGCAAGCCAGGGCTGAGCTCGCCGATCTGATCAACCGCGTCGTATACGGGAGCGAGCGCGTCGTCGTCACCCGGCACGGCAAGCCGCTCGTCGCCCTGGTCTCCGCCGCCGACCTGGAACGACTCGAGGCGATGAAGGAGCCCGCGGGGGAGCCGGCCGAGGAACCCGTGATCACGTCCGTGTCACGGATCGGCGGCCTTCCTTCCGCTCCCGGCGAACGGCAAAGGTTCGGTATCGCCGCCGAGCACCGCGGGCCCGAGATGAGGTAGTCCGCTCCCCGTTCAGCAATGGCACGGTCAAGCGACGGTTAACGTCGTTGAAACTCCGCCCAATTAGCCTTCACGCCACGCCACCAGCGGCTTTTCTCAGCAGGGGTGCGCACAGTTGCGCACTTTTCTTGTGTGTTACATCTATAGCCGTCGCGGTGGCCGCGGCAGTCGGGCCCGCACGGTCCGGCATGAAGTCTGTGAGGTGGGATTCGTGCAACTGACCCCGCACGAGCAGGAGAGACTGCTCATCCATGTGGCAGCCGACGTCGCCGAGAAGCGTCGGGCCCGGGGTCTGAAACTCAATCACCCCGAGGCGATCGCTCTGATCACCTCGCACATTCTCGAAGGCGCCCGCGACGGGCGCACCGTCGCCGAACTCATGTCGTCCGGGCGCAAGTTGCTCACGCGTGACGACGTCATGGACGGCATCCCCGAGATGATCCACGACGTGCAGGTCGAGGCGACCTTCCCGGACGGCACCAAGCTCGTCACCGTCCACGAACCGATCGTCTGACGGGGGAGCGGCAGCCATGATTCCCGGAGAAATACTGTTCGCCGACGAACCCGTCGCCTACAACCAGGGCCGCGACAGCGTCCGCATGACGGTGCTCAACCGCGCCGACCGTCCCATCCAGGTGGGCTCCCACTACCACTTCTACGAGGCCAACCCCGGCCTCGACTTCGACCGCGCCGCCGCCCGCGGCATGCGGCTGAACATCGCCGCGGGCACCGCCGTTCGCTTCGAGCCCGGCATCCCCGTAGACGTCGAACTCGTAGCCCTCGCAGGCCGCCGCATCGTCACCGGCCTGCGCGGCGAGACCGGAGGTGCCCTCGATGCCTGAGCTGTCCCGCGCCGCATACGCCGATCTGTTCGGCCCCACCACCGGCGACCGGATCCGGCTCGCCGACACCGATCTGCTCGTCGAGATCGAGGAGGACCGCTCCGGCGGGCCCGGATTCTCCGGCGACGAGGCGGTGTTCGGCGGCGGCAAGGTCATCCGCGAGTCCATGGGCCAGTCGCGCGCTACGCGCGCAGAAGGCACCCCCGACACGGTCATCACCGGCGCCGTGATCATCGACCACTGGGGCATCGTCAAGGCCGACATCGGCATCCGCGACGGCCGCATCACGGCCATCGGCAAGGCCGGCAACCCGGACACGATGGACGGCGTCCACCCCGACCTCGTCCTCGGCCCGGACACCGAGGTCATCGCGGGCAACGGCAAGATCGTCACCGCGGGCGGCATCGACACCCACATCCACTTCATCTCGCCGACCCAGTTCGACGAGGCCCTCGCCTCGGGTGTGACCACCATGGTCGGCGGCGGCACCGGCCCCGCCGAGGGCTCCAAGGCGACCACGATCACCCCCGGCCCCTGGCATCTCGCCCGGATGTTCGCGGCGATGGAGAACAGCCCCGTCAACATCGGGTTCCTCGGCAAGGGCAACACCATGTCGAAGGACTCGATGCGCGCCCAGCTGCGCGGCGGCGCCATCGGCTTCAAGATCCACGAGGACTGGGGCGCGACCCCGGCCGTGATCGACGCCTGCCTCGACATCTGCGAGGAGTCCGGCGTCCAACTCGCCATCCACTCCGACACGTTGAACGAGGCCGGATTCGTCCAGGACACCTTCGACGCGGTCGCCGGACGCACCCTGCACGCCTTCCACGTCGAGGGCGCGGGCGGCGGACACGCACCCGACATGATCACCGCGGTGTCGCTGCCGAACATGCTGCCGTCGTCCACCAACCCGACGCGGCCGCACACCGTCAACACCGTCGAGGAACACCTCGACATGCTGATGGTCTGCCACCACCTCAACCCCGCGGTGCCCGAGGACCTCGCCTTCGCCGAGTCCCGCATCCGGCCCACCACCATCGCGGCCGAGGACATCCTGCACGACCTCGGCGCCATCTCCATCATGTCCTCGGACTCGCAGGCCATGGGCCGCGTCGGCGAGGTCATCATGCGGACCTGGCAGACCGCGCACGTCATGAAGCGCCGCCGCGGCTTCCTGCCCGGCGACACCCGCGCCGACAACCAGCGGGCCCGCCGCTACGTCGCCAAGTACACGATCAACGCGGCCGTCTCCCAGGGCATCGAGCACGAGGTCGGCTCCGTCGAGACCGGGAAGCTCGCGGACCTGGTGCTGTGGGACCCCCGGTTCTTCGGCGTGAAGCCGCAGCTCGTCATCAAGGGCGGCCAGATCGCCTACGCGCAGATGGGCGACGGCAACGCGTCCATCCCCACGCCGCAGCCGGTCCTGCCGCGCCCGATGTACGGGGCGTACGGCAAGGCCCCGCAGCTCAACTCGGTGAACTTCACGAGCGAGTGGGCCATCGAGGACGGGCTGCCGGAGCGGCTCGGGCTCGACCGCTCCTTCGTGCCGATCCGCTCGACCCGCGGGCGCACCAAGGCCGACATGGTCAACAACGACGCCCTGCCGCGCGTCGAGGTCGCCCCCGACTCGTTCGCCGTCACCATCGACGGTGAGCTCGTCGAGCCCGCCCCGGCCGCCGAACTGCCGCTCGCGCAGCGGTACTTCCTCTTCTGATCCGGGCGGTACCCACGTCATGTCCCGTGCCGCACTGCTCGTCCTGGCCGACGGCCGCTTCCCCGCCGGTGGGCACGCCCACTCGGGCGGGGCGGAGGCCGCGGTCAAGGCGGGCCGCATCACCGACGCGGCGAGCCTGGAGGAGTTCTGCCGGGGCCGCCTGCACACCAGCGGGGCCGTGACCGCCGCGCTCGCCGCGGCTGCCGCGCTGGGCGTCGACCCCGTCGTGCTCGACGAGGCCGCCGACGCCCGGACGCCCTCCGCCGCACTGCGCGTCGCCGCGCGCAAGCTGGGGCGGCAGATGATGCGGGCCGCCCGCGCCACCTGGCCGCATCCCGAACTCGACGCCCTCGCGCGGCGGTTCCCCAAAGGGGCGCACCAGCCCGTCGTCCTCGGGCTCGCCGCGCGGTCGGCGGGGCTCGGGGCGCAGGACGCCGCGTACTGCTCCGCGTACGAGGGGGTGAGCGGGGCGGCGACCGCCGTGGTGCGGTTGCTGAGCCTCGACCCGTTCGACGCGACGGGGGTGCTGGCGCGGCTCGCGCCGGAGGTCGACCGGGTCGCCGGGGATGCCGTGGAGGCGGCCCGGCGGGCGGTCGACCTGGGGGTCGACGCGTTGCCGGCCGGGTCGGCGCCGCTGCTCGAGATCGGGGCGGAGGCGCATGCGGCGTGGCCCGTGCGGTTGTTCGCGTCCTAGGTGACGTGGGTCCGCCGCACCCCGGGGGCTCCGCCCCCGGACCCCCTTGTCCTCAATCGCCGGACGGGCTGGTGGTGACACCGGTCCTCAGTCGCCGGACCGGCTGGTGGTGACACCGGTCGGGATGGTGAACCCTCTCTTTGGAGTCGTGATCTTCATGCACCTCGGACACACCCACGACGACGCCTCCGCCGTCTCCGCCGACGCACGCCGGCCGGACGGCACCCGCAGGGCGCTGCGCATCGGGCTCGGGGGGCCCGTCGGTTCGGGCAAGACGGCCACCGTGGCCGCGCTCTGCCGCGCGCTGCGCGAGGAGCTGTCGCTCGCCGTCGTCACCAACGACATCTACACCCGCGAGGACGCCGCGTTCCTGCTGCGCGAGGCCGTCCTGCCGCCGGAGCGGATCGCCGCCGTGGAGACCGGGGCCTGCCCGCACACCGCGATCCGCGACGACATCTCCGCCAACCTGGAGGCCGTCGAGGACCTGGAGGACGAGGTGGGTCCGCTCGACCTCATCCTCGTCGAGTCCGGCGGCGACAACCTCACCGCCACCTTCTCCAAGGGCCTCGTCGACGCGCAGATCTTCGTCATCGACGTCGCGGGCGGCGACGACATCCCGCGCAAGGGCGGCCCCGGCGTCACCACCGCCGACCTGCTCGTCGTCAACAAGACCGACCTCGCCCCGTACGTCGGTTCCGACCTCGCCCGGATGGAGGCCGACGCCAAGGAGGCGCGCGGCGAACTCCCCGTCGTGCTCCAGTCGCTGCGCTCCGAGGTCGGGGTCGGGGACGTCGCGGCCTGGGCACGGAAGCAGCTCGCCGCATGGGTCGCGTGAGCGCCGGAGTCCGGTCCACCGCCAGGATCGCCGCGCGCGGGGACGGGCGGGGCGGGACCGCGCTGCCCGTGATGGAGGGGGAGGGCTCGTTCGCGCTGCGCCGTACGCGCGGCGCGGCCCCCGACGAGGCCCGCGTCATGCTCGTCGGCGCGATGAGCGGCCCGCTCGGCAACGACCACTGCACCGTGGAGGCGCACGCGGAGGAGGGCGCCCGGCTGCACGTGGGCTCCATCGCCGCGACCATCGCCCTGCCGGGTCAGGCCAAGGGCGAGGCCCGCTACGACGTACGGCTGAGCGTGGCCGACGGGGCGCGACTGGACTGGCTGCCCGAACAGTTGATCTCTGCCGGGGGGAGCGACCTGCGGGTCACCACGCGCGCCGATGTCGCGCCGGGCGGGCGCCTCGTGCTGCGCGAGGAGCAGGTGCTCGGGCGGGTGGCGGAGGAGCCGGGTCGGCTCACCAGCCGGCTCACCGTGTACCGCGCGGGCCGCCCGCTGCTCGACCAGGAGCTGGCCTGCGGTCCCGGCGCCCCCGGCGGCTGGGACGGCCCGGCCGTGCTGGCGGGACACCGGGCCCTCGGTCAACTGGTCGTCGTACGCCCGGAATTCGAGACGGACAAGCCCTCGGCGGCCCTGCTCGGCGAGGACGGCACCGCCGCGCTGACGCCGCTCGCGGGGCCCGCCGTGCTGGTCACGGCGGTGGCGCCGGACGCCCTGCGCCTGCGCCGGACCCTCGACACCGCGCTGGGCCAACTGGCCTGAACCGCTCACCGGGGCGAGTTATACCGTTTATCGGATTGGTAAAGAACGCCCGTCGTCTCTGTTGTCAGGGACCCCACACGCGTCAGGATCCGCGTACCGATCAGCAACACGATCGACGTAGAGATCGAATCGATGTGCGGGAGGCCTCACTTGAGACGGACCAGACAGACGGCGCGCAGCAGCCGCAAGGCGGTGATCGGTTCCGCCGGCGCGTTCGCCGCGGCGGCGCTGATAGCGGGCGCGGTCACCGCCCCCGCCGCACAGGCCGATGCCCCGAAGTCCGGCACCAGCACCGCGGACCGGCAGGCGCGCGGCGCGGCGATCGCCGCCGCACGGGCCGAGAAGGCCGGCATCGACTGGAAGGACTGCCCCGAGGACTGGGGGCTCGCCAAGCCGATCCAGTGCGGCTGGGTCAGCGTGCCGCTCGACTACACCAAGCCGTACGGCAAGCAGATCAAGCTCGCCGTCGACCGCATCGGCAACACGGGCACCAAGGACGAGCGCCAGGGCGCCCTCGTCTACAACCCGGGCGGCCCCGGCGGTTCCGGCATGCGCTTCCCGGCCCGGGTGACCGCGAAGAACCCGCTGTGGACCAAGACGTCGAAGGCGTACGACTTCGTCGGCTTCGACCCGCGCGGCGTCGGCCACTCCGCGCCGATCTCCTGCGTCGACGCGCAGGAGTTCGTCAAGGCGCCGAAGGCCGACCCGGTCCCCGACTCCGAGGCGGACAAGCTCGCCCAGCGCAAGCTCGCCAAGGAGTACGCGGACGGGTGCTACGAGAAGAGCGGCGAGATGCTGCCGCACATGACCACGCCGAACACCGCGCGCGACCTCGACGTCATCCGCGCCGCGCTCGGTGAGAAGAAGCTCAACTACCTGGGCGTCTCCTACGGCACCTACCTGGGCGCCGTCTACGGCACCCTCTTCCCGGGGCACGTCCGCCGCATGATCGTGGACAGCGTGGTCAACCCGGCGAAGGACAACATCTGGTACCAGGCCAACCTGAACCAGGACATCGCCTTCGAGGGCCGCTGGAAGGACTGGCAGGACTGGGTCGCCAAGAACGACGCGACCTTCCACCTCGGCGACACCCGCGCCAAGGTGCAGCAGCAGTGGGAGACCCTGCGCGCCGCCGCGAAGAAGAACCCCATCGGCGGGATCGTCGGCCCGGCCGAGCTGATCTCCTTCTTCCAGAGCGCCCCGTACTACGACTCCGCGTGGGTGCCCACCGCCCAGGTGTGGAGCAAGTACGTCGCCGGTGACACGCAGGCGCTGGTCGACGCCGCCGCCCCCGACATGTCGGACACCGCGGGCAACGCCTCCTCGGAGAACGGCAACGCTGTCTACACCGCCGTCGAGTGCGCCGACGCCAAGTGGCCCACCAGCTGGAACAAGTGGGACCGCGACAACACCGAGCTCCACAAGAAGTACCCGTTCATGACGTGGGCCAACGCGTGGATGAACCTCCCCTGCGCCACGTGGAAGACCAAGCAGCAGACGCCGCTCGACGTGAAGACGGGCAAGGGCCTGCCCTCCGTCCTCATCGTGCAGTCCGAGCGCGACGCCGCCACCCCGTACGAGGGCGCCGTCGAACTGCACAAGCGGTTCAAGGGCTCCCGCCTGATCACCGAGAAGGACGCGGGCTCGCACGGCGTCACGGGGCTCACCAACCCCTGCGTCAACGACCGGGTCGACAGCTACCTGCTGACCGGCAAGACGGACAGCAAGGACGTGACGTGCGCTCCGCACGCCACGCCCAAGCCGTAACCGTTCGCTAGGCCTGCGCGGCCCGGGACGCCAGCCAGGCGTCCTCGGCCGCGTAGTCGAACAGGCCGGTCGTGTACGAGGCCACCATCTTCGGGAAGCCGGTCTCCCAGTCCTCCTCCCGCAGCCGCGCGGTCAGCCACTCGACCGTCTCCGGGAGCGCGTCGGCGTAGGTGGTCACCGGCTTGTAGCCGAGCTCGCGTTCGGCGGCCGACATGTCGAGGACCAGGGGCCGCGGCACCGACCAGGGACTGTCCCCGACGTTCGGCGCCGGGGGAGGACCGTCCACGAGCACCGTCTCCGTCTCCACCCCCATCAGCGCGTCGATCATCGCGCCGATCTCGACGACCGTGGGCTGGTCGGGGTCCGCCGCGTTCAGGACCCGGGACCCGGGCCGCGCCGCCGAGAGCCGCACCAGCTCCGCCAGGTTCCGGGTGCTCGCCGGATGGAAACGGCTCTCTCCGTTGTACGCGAGGACGCGCCTGCGGCGACCGTCCAGGTTCCGCTTGACGAAGTAGAGCTCCCGCGGAGTGCGGCAGTACGGGCCGTGCACGGCGGACGGCCGCAGCACGGTCGTGGGCAGCCGGTCGCCGAGGGCCAGCAGATCCTGCTCGATCCCCACCTTGCGCGCCCTGGACCCGTCTCCCGGCGCCGCCGTGCGCTGCGTCTCCGGGATCGGCACGGGATAGTGCGGCCAGCCGTCCGGCTCCTCCTGCGTGTGGAAGCCGCGCCCCTGCTCGTCCTCGTACACCGCCGCGCTGGAGGCCACGACCGCCGAACCGATCCGGTCGGCGAGCCCCGCGAGCTGCCGCGCGTGGTCCGGCGTGAAGGCGATGAGGTCCACGACGAGGTCCACCCCGTCCCCGACGAGTGCCGCGACGGCGCCCTCGTCCTCCCGGTCGAGCCGCACCGCTCGCACTTCTTCGGGCCACCCCGCGTCCCGATGGCCGCCGAGCGACGCCGCCGTCACCTCCCAGCCGTCCTCCGCGAGCGCCCGCACCGAGGGCCGCCCGATCTGTCCCGCCGCACCGATCACCAATGCCGTCTTCATGCCCGGACCGTACGACGGCCGGGGGCGCCGCGGCCCCGGAATCTGCTCAGCGCAGAGCGGGGAACCCGGCGGCGGTCAGCTCAGCGGCATCCGCGGGAACCTCCGGGCCCGCTCCGCTTCGGCCTCCGCCTTCACCAGCGCCGCGTACTTGTCGACGTACTCCTGCCCCGACAGGTCGAGGATCGCGTACATGATCTCGTCCGTGACGGCCCGCAGGATCGCCTTCTCGCCGTCCATCCCGACGTACCGCGAGAAGTCCAGCGGCTTGCCGAACCGGATGGTCACCCGGCGCATCTTCGGGATCTTCTGGCCCGGCGGCTGCGCCTCGAAGGTGCCGATCATCGCGCACGGGACCACCGGAGCCTGCGCCTTGAGCGCCATCGCGGCGACGCCGACCTTGCCCTTGTACAGCCGTCCGTCGTGCGAGCGCGTGCCCTCCGGATAGATCCCGAGCAGCTCGCCGCGGCGCAGCACCCCGAGCCCTTCGCGGATCGCCGCCTGCCCTGCCTCCTTGCCGGAGCGGTCGACCGGGATCTGGCCCGCGCTGCGGAAGAACGCGGCGGTGAGCCGGCCCTTGATGCCGGGGCCGGTGAAGTACTCGGCCTTCGCCAGGAACGTGATCCGCCGCTTGATGATCGCGGGCATCAGGAAGTGGTCGGAGAACGACAGGTGATTGCCCGCGACGATCGCGGCACCGGATTCCGGTATGTGCTCCAGACCCTCGATCCGGGGGCGGAAGATCAGCCGCAGCAGCGGCCCAAGGATCACGTACTTGAGCAGCCGGTAGAACATCCCGATCGCCTCCCCCACCCCGGTGTGTGCGTGCGCACAGTAACCAATCGGGGAGCCCCGGCGCGAGAGCCCGGACGGCCCCCGCCCGAGCGGCCGCCCTGCACGTCGTCCGCGGGCCGCGTCCCCGCGGCCGTCAGTTGCCGCGCGACGCCACCATCGCCACGGTGAGCAGGCCGAGCACGACCCAGCCGAACCACAGCCACCCGTTGCTGCCGAGCGCCACCGTGTAGGCGGTGACGGCCACCAGGCCGCCCACGGTGAACGCACCCATCGTCTTCGTGGATCCGGGCATTTCGTACCCTCCTCCTCGCAGGAAGGACATAGTCACCCGGAACAGGGCGGCGGCGCTACTGCCCGCGCGTGTTCAAGGACGCCAGGTAGGCGTTGTACGCCGCCAGCTCCTTGTCGCCGTCGCGGTCCGCGGCGCGGTCCTTGCGGCGCGCCTGCCGGTCCTCCGACTTCTTCCACTGGAAGAGCAGCGCGAGCAGCACCAGCACCGAGGGCACCTCGCTGAAGGCCCAGGCGATGCCGCCGGCCGCCGTCTGGTCGGCGAGCGGATCGATGCCCAGCGAGGCCGGCGGGTTCTCGAACGTGCCGACCATCGTCGTCGACGCCATCATCAGCGCGATCCCGAAGAACGCGTGGAACGGCATGCCCGCGAACAGCTCCAGCATCCGCATCACGTAGCCCGGCCGGTGCGGGCCCGGGTCCACGCCCATGATCGGCCAGAAGAACACCAGGCCGACGGCGAGGAAGTGGACCATCATCGCGATGTGGCCGACCTTCGACCCCATGAGGAAGTCGAAGAGCGGCGTGAAGTAGAGCGCGTACAGCGAGGCGATGAACAGCGGGATCGTGAACGCCGGGTGCGTGATGATCCGCATGTACCGGCTGTGCAGCAGCCACAGCAGCACCTCGCGCGGCCCCTTGCTGCCGCGCTTCGCCGCCACCGGCAACGCCCGCAGCGTCAGCGTGATCGGGGCACCCATGAGCAGCAGGATCGGCGACAGCATGCTGATGACCATGTGCTGCACCATGTGCACGCTGAACATGACCATGCCGTAGTCGTTGAGCTTGGTGCACATCACCAGGGCGATGCTCAGTACACCGGCGACGAACGAGATCGTCCGGGACACCGGCCACGCGTCACCGCGCCGCGTCAGCCGCACCACCGCCCAGCCGTACAGGGCGAGCGCCAGCAGGCACCCGACGAGGAAGAAGGGGTCGGCCGACCAGCCAAGGCCACGCCCCAGCGTGAACGGCGGCAGATCCATGTTCATGCCGTGCCCGCTGTGATCCATCCGCCGGCTCCTGTTGCTCGTTTCGTACGGATTGTGCGCACCCAGAGTAGAACTGCCCCCGGCCGCTGTATCGGCCGGGGGCAGTTCTACGAGGTCTGCTGCCTGAGATGGAACAGGAGCGGATGTGGATCAGGACCGGGTGTGGATCAGAGCACGCACTCCGCCTCGGCGTACCGCTCGTCCGGCACCGTCTTCAGCGTCTCCACGGCCTCGGCGAGCGAGACCATCACGATGTCGGTGCCGCGCAGCGCCGTCATCCGGCCGAACTCGCCGCGGTGCACGGCCTCCACGGCGTGCCAGCCGAACCGCGTCGCGAGCACCCGGTCGTACGCGGTGGGGGTGCCGCCGCGCTGCACATGGCCGAGGATCACGGGCCGCGCCTCCTTGCCGAGGCGCTGCTCCAGCTCGATGGAGAGCTGGCGGGCGATCCCCGCGAAGCGCTCGTGGCCGTAGACGTCCTTGCCGCCCTCGTCGTACTCCATCGAACCGGCGCGGGGCTTGGCGCCCTCGGCGACGACGACGATCGCGAACTTCTTGCCCGCCTCGAACCGCTCACCGACCTTCTTGGTCAGCTCGTCGATGTCGAAGGGGCGCTCCGGCACGACGACCGCGTGCGCGCCCGCGGCCATGCCGGAGTGCAGCGCGATCCAGCCGGTGTGCCGTCCCATGACCTCGACGATCAGCACGCGCTGGTGCGACTCGGCGGTCGTCTTGAGACGGTCGAGGGCCTCGGTGGCGACACCGACGGCCGTGTCGAAGCCGAACGTCACGTCGGTGACGGCGATGTCGTTGTCGATCGTCTTCGGTACGCCGACGATCGGCAGGCCGCTGTCCGACAGCAGGCGGGCCGCCTTGAGGGTGCCCTCACCGCCGATCGGGATGATCGCGTCCAGACCGAGGTCCGCGACATGGCCCTTGGCCCGCTCGACGCCGTCGCGCAGATGCGCGGGCTGGACACGGGAGGAGCCGAGGATGGTGCCGCCGCGGGCGAGGATGCCGCCCACCGCGTCGAGGTCCAGCTTGCGGTAGTCGCACTCGAGCAGGCCCTTCCACCCGTCGTGGAAGCCGATGACCTCGTCGCCGTGGTCGACGACGGCACGGTGCACGACCGAACGGATCACGGCGTTCAGACCGGGGCAGTCACCGCCGGAGGTGAGGACACCAATACGCATAAGCCCGGAATACCTTTGCAAACGTGGGCCGGTGACCGGACTGCGTCGTCCGGCTGGACCCCCGTACCTTATCGGCGTCCGGGGGTCCCTCCGCACGTGGCGTCCGACTGGTGGACCGACCTGCTCACATGGGCGCGGGGCCGCACCGAAGGGCCTCGCGGAGGGCCCTCTCGGAGGGTGCTGGCGGGGTCAGGCCGGGGTCGCCGTGGCCGCCGCGATCCGCTCGTCGCGCAGCGCCTCGTACCAGCGGTCGTCCACCGGCGGCAGCGCGTTGACGTCGAGCGCCAGCTTGATCAGCAGGTCCGCGATCTGCGGGTTGCGCGCGAGGACCGGCCCGTGCATGTACGTGCCGAACACGGTGTCGTTGAAGGCGCCCTCGGTGCCGTCACCCGTCCCGTTGCCCTTGCCGAAGCGGGTGCGGGCGAACGGGCGCGCGGACGGGCCGAGGTGCGTGACGCCCTGGTGGTTCTCGAAGCCGGTCAGCTGCGGCAGGTTCAACTGCGGGTCGATGTCGGCCAGTACGTCACCGACGCAGCGCTCGCCCTCGCCGCGCGTCGAGACGACGTCGAGGAGGCCGAGCCCCTGCTCGCGCTCGCCGAGGTCGTTGACGAACTCGTGGCCGAGGATCTGGTAGCCGGCGCAGACGGAGAAGACGATCGCGCCGTTGCCCACCGCGCGCTGGAGGCCGCCGTCGCGGCGCAGCCGCTCCGCCGCGAGGCGCTGCGGCCGGTCCTCGCCGCCGCCGATGAGGTAGATGTCCCCGGAGGTCGGCACCGCCTGGTCGCTGCGCACGTCGTGGCGCTCGACCTGGAGGCGGCGCTGCTGGGCGCGGCGCTCCACCACCAGCGCGTTGCCCTGGTCGCCGTAGGTGCTCAGCAGGTCGGGGTAGACCCACACGAGACGCAGGCTGTTGTCGCTCATGCTCATGATCCTTCGCTCTTCGCGCTCTGGGCGGGGCTCGTCAGTTGCCCACGCGGCGGCGGACGTCCTGGAACGCGGTGTAGTTGGCGATCAGCTCGATGCGGCCCTGGGGCGACATCTGCACCGCCTCGTCGAGCGTGTCGCAGACCCGGAACTCCAGGCCCGCGACCTCGAGCCGGACCGCGAGGTCGAGCCGGCGGTCGCCGATCACGCAGATCGGGTGCCCGGCCAGGCGCGTGTAGTCGACGTCCCACAGCCAGGAGGTGTCCGTGCCGTCGGCGCCCCGCGCGTTCACGGAGAGGATCACCGGGGTGGGCGGCGGGTCGATCAGGGTGAACGTTTCGAGCCAGCCCGCCGGGTTCTTGGCGAGCAGCAGGCGCAGGTCGCGGTTCTGGAACTGCACCACGTCGTAGCGGCCGGCCACGGCCTGCACCTGGTACATGCGCTCCAGGGCGACCTGCGGGGGCACGCCGAAGCAGGCGGCCACGGCGGCGGACGTCGCCGCGTTCGCCTTGTTCGCGCGGCCCGGCAGCTGGAGGTGGATCGGCCAGGCGGAGCCGTGCGGGTCGATGACGTGATCGCCCTGGAGCGCCCAACTCGCGAGGGGGCGGCGGAAACCGCACTCGCCGCAGAACCAGTCGTCGCCGGGGCGCTGCATCACGCCGCCGCACGCCGGGCAGGACCAGGCGTCGTCCTTCCACTCCTGGCCGGCCGCGACCCACACCACGTTCGGCGAGGAGGAGGCGGCCCAGACGATCAGCGGGTCGTCCGCGTTCGCGATCACGACGGCCTTCGAACCGGCCAGGCCCTCGCGCCACTTCTCGGCGAGCATGCGGGTCTCGGCGGCGCGGTCCAGCTGGTCGCGCGAGAGGTTGAGCAGCGCGATCGCCTTCGGGTCGGTGTCGCGGGCGACGCCGGCCAGATACTTCTCGTCGACCTCGATCACGCCGTACTTGGCCTCGCCGCCGCCGGCGAGGGCGGAGGTGATGCCCGCGGGCATGTTCGCCCCCAGCGCGTTCGAGACGACGGGGCCGCTGGCGCGCAGGGCCTCCGCGATCAGTCGCGTGGTCGTCGTCTTGCCGTTCGTGGCCGAGACGAGCACCACGTCCAGGTGCTGGGCGACCCGCGCGAGCAGCTCGGGGTCGAGCCGCAGCGCGACCTTGCCGCCGATCACTGATCCGCTGCCGCGGCCCGCCGCCCGCGACACCGCGGCCGCGGCCCGACCGGCCGTCACGGCCAGCTTGGCGCGCGGAGTCATCGGCTCCGAGTTGCCTGACATCTTCCTGGGTCCTCCTTGCGTACGGCGCCGCGCCTGCCCCCGGCATCGTTTACGGGCTCAGCCTATCGAGATCCTCTGACAAGCCCGAACCGCGGCACCACCAGCGGATCGTGGTCTCCTTCGGACCGTACCCTTACGGCCATGCGACACGGCTCGATCCCGGGCGCCTCAGGGCGCGTACGACCCCTGACCCTGCTCGGTGAACCCGTGCTGCACCAACCGTGTGCGGAGGTCACGGAGTTCGACCAGGCGCTCGCGCGGCTCGTGGAGGACATGTTCGCCACGATGTACGCGGCCCAGGGCGTGGGCCTCGCCGCCAACCAAGTGGGCGAGGGCCTGCGGGTGTTCGTCTTCGACTGCGAGGACGACGACGATGTGCGGCACGTCGGCCATGTCGTCAACCCGCGTCTTGTGGAGGCGGACGGCGAGGTGATCCGCGGGCCCGAGGGCTGCCTGTCGCTCCCGGGCCTGGAGGCGGGCACGCCCCGCTTCGACCACGCGCGCGTGGAGGGGTTCGACGCCGCCGGTGCCCCTGTGGTGATCCACGGTACGGGCTGGTTCGCCCGCTGCCTCCAGCACGAGTGCGACCACCTGGAGGGCCGTACGTACACGGAGCGGGTCACGGGCTGGCGCAGACGCCGTGTCCTGCGCCAGGCGGCAAGGGCCCCCTGGTCGTGAGGCCGGGGCCCGGCCGGCGGGGCATCGCCCGAGGCCGCCGGCCGCGCCGACGTCAGAAACCGGGGCCGCCCACCTTGTCGCCCGCCGCGGCGAGCCGCCCCCACAGCAGGTCCGCGAGCCCCCGCACCAGTTCGGCCCGGTCGCACGGCCGGTCGCCGAGCCACCAGTCACCGGCGGCGTGCATCATGCCGACGATCCCGTGCCCCCACACGCGCGCCAGCTGCTGACTGCCGGGCCCGAGGTCCACCCGCTCCTCGATGACCTCGGCCAGGTCCTCGCCCATCCGCCGCAGCAACGGCGCCGAGTGGCGTCCCACGTCGAACCCCGAGTCGGTGGGGGAGCCCTCCGCCGGATGCATCAGGAAGCGGTAGACCTGAGGCCGGGCCTCGATCGCCGCCAAGTACGTGTCGAGCGTCGCCTCCACGCGCTCACGGCGCTCCGCGGGCGCGTCCAGGGCGGCCCGCAGGGAGGCCAGCAGCGCGTCGGTGTGCCGCGTGGCGAGCGCCGCGTAGAGCCCGCCCTTGTCGCCGAAGTGGCGGTACAGGATCGGCTTGGTGATCCCGGCCTCGGCCGCGATGGCGTTCATCGAGGCGCCGGGGCCGTCCCGGAGCACCACGCGGTCCGCGGCCTCCAGCAGCTCGCGCCGCCGACGCTCGGCGGCGGACTGTTGGTCCGCGCGCTGATCGGTCCGCTGTGTGGTCTCCATGAGCTTCTCTCCCCGCCCCTGCGATTTGCCTGACGCACGCGAAAGGTAACACCAGTCGACCGCCCGGTATCGAACGCGCACTCGGAGGTTGACAGGGGCTACTCACGAGTAACAGACTCGCGTTACCTCAAGTAACATATGCATTGCGCGCCCTGGAGGGGTTATGGCCGAGTTCACGATGGATCTCAACGACGAGCAGAAGGAAGTCCGTGACTGGCTGCACGGATTCGCCGCCGATGTGATCCGCCCCGCGGCCGCCGAGTGGGACGAGCGCGAGGAGACCCCCTGGCCGGTCATCCAGGAAGCGGCCAAGCTCGGAATCTACTCCCTGGACTTCTACGCGCAGCAGTTCTTCGACAGTTCCGGTCTCGGAATTCCGATGACCATGGAGGAGCTCTTCTGGGGCGACGCGGGCATCGCCCTGTCGATCGTCGGTACGGGCCTCGCCGCCGTCGGCGTCCTCGCCAACGGCACCGAGGAGCAGATCGGCACCTGGATACCGCAGATGTACGGCGACGTGAACGACGTGCAGGTCGCCGCCTTCTGCTCCTCCGAGCCGGACGCCGGCTCCGACGTCGCCTCCATGCGTACGCGCGCCGTCTACGACGAGGCCAAGGACGAGTGGGTCCTCAACGGCACCAAGACGTGGGCGACGAACGGCGGCATCGCCAACGTCCACGTGGTGGTCGCCTCCGTGGACGCGGAGCTCGGCTCCAAGGGTCACGCCTCCTTCATCGTGCCGCCGAACACCCCCGGTCTGTCCCAGGGGCAGAAGTTCAAGAAGCACGGCATCCGTGCCTCGCACACCGCCGAGGTCGTCCTGGAGAACGTCCGCGTGCCCGGCTCCTGCCTGCTCGGCGGCAAGGACAAGCTCGACGAGCGCCTCGCCCGCGCGCGCGAGAAGGCCAAGAAGGGCGGCGAGCGCGTGAAGAACGCCGCCATGGCCACCTTCGAGGCCTCGCGCCCCGCCGTCGGCGCCATGGCGGTCGGCACCGCCCGCGCCGCCTACGAGGAGGCCCTGGAGTACGCGAAGACGCGCGAGCAGTTCGGCCGCCCGATCATCGACAACCAGGGCGTCGCCTTCCAGCTCGCCGACATGCGCACCCAGATCGACGCCGCGCGTCTTCTGGTGTGGCGCGCCTCCTGGATGGCGACCACGGGCAAGAAGTTCGAGAACGCCGAGGGCTCCATGTCCAAGCTGTTCGCGAGCGAGACCGCCAAGAAGGTCAGTGCCCAGGCGATCCAGATCCTCGGCGGCAACGGCTTCACCCGCGAGTACCCCGTGGAGCGCATGCACCGCGACGCCGCGATCTACACGATCTTCGAGGGTACGAGCGAGATCCAGCGCCTGGTCATCGCCCGCACCCTCTCGGGGATGCCGATCCGCTAGCGGGTCCCGTGCGAGGGCACCGGCTCCTCGCGCCTTCTGGGAAGAGCCGCGGTCACGCGTCGCCGTCGTCGAGCGCCGTGGCCAGCGCGGCCGCCGGGTCGGACGCCGCCGGGCCCGCGGGCGCCCAGCGGCCGCTCTCCTTGCGGTAGGGCCACCAGCGTCCGTCCCGGCCCAGGCGCAGCTGGGCCGGTGCGCCGGTGGCGGTCCACCGGCCGCGCGCCGCTTTGAACGTCGGGCGTTCGTCGGCGTCCCAGGCCCCTTCGAGCGCGGCACGCGCGCGTGCCGCGCTCTCCGCGTCCGGTGTCCACTCCTCGTCGAGTACGGCGAGCGCGGCGGCGCCTCCGTACTCCCAGGCGCGCACGGCGAGCGCCAGGCCCTCCCGGCCGCGGCCGTCGACCTCGGCCAGCCGCGCCCGGATGTGCGGCTGGGGCGACGCGGACGCCAGGCGTACGGCGTCCTGCGCGACGGTCGACTCGGGTGCGGCGGGACGCTGTTCGTGACCCGGTGCGAGCGCGTCCACGAGGAGCCGGTGCGCCTCGGCCGCCGCCTGCGCCCCCAGGAAGCCCAGCGCGTCGACGTCCGTGCCCGCGGGCGGCGGCGTCTCCGTGTCCAGCGACGGCGGCAGGCCCGGCTCCTCGGGCGGCGGCGGGGGCTGCGGCAGCGGCGGCAGCACGAACGCCGACGCGTACGCCTCGGCCGCGTCCACCCCCTCCGCCTCCGGCTCCTCCTCGCTCGGCTCCTTCGGTTCGGTGCCCACGGTGCTGCGGACCTGGAGCTCGTCGAGCAGTGCGCGTTCCCCGCGTCCGCGCAGCAGGAGCAGCACGAACGGGTCCTGGTCCAGGAGCCGGGCGAGCTGATAGCTCAGCGCCGCCGTGTGCGCGCAGTGGTCCCAGGCGTCGCAGTCGCAGCGCGGCTCCAAGTCGCCGATCCCGGGCAGGAGTTCGACCCCGGCCGCCGAGGCGTCCTCCACCAGGTGCGGCGGCATGTCACGGTCCAGGAGCGCGGCGATGTGCCCCGCCCGCTCGGCCGCCATCGTCAGGAAGCGGTCCCACTCGTCCTCGTCGAAGCACTGAAGGAGCACGTCGGAGCGGTGCGTCGCGCCGCCGCGGTCCTCCACGACCGCGGTGATGCGGCCGGGCAGGACCGACACCGCGCCCACCGCTCCCGCGCGCGCGAGCCGACGGCCCGCCTTCAGCTGCGACAGGTCGAGCGCGGTGTCCTCCAGGGCCTTCAGCCAGGTCTGCCCCCACCAGGTCGTGGCGAAGGCCCGCCCGTGCGCGGGCGGCAGTGCCGCGAAGGTGCGCATGTCGTCGTCCCTGTGGTTCATCGGGTGCCCCCTCGCAGCTCGACCAGGTCCGCCAGTTCCGCGTCCGTGAGTTCCGTCAGTGCGGCCTCGCCGGAGCCGAGGACCGCGTCCGCCAACTCCCGCTTGCGCTCCAGCATCCGGGCGATGCGGTCCTCGATCGTGCCCTCGGCGATCAGCCGGTGCACCTGCACCGGCCGGGTCTGCCCGATCCGGTACGCGCGGTCGGTGGCCTGCGCCTCCACCGCCGGGTTCCACCAGCGGTCGTAGTGCACGACGTGCTCCGCGCGCGTGAGGTTGAGTCCGGTGCCGGCGGCCTTCAAGGAGAGCAGGAAGACGGGCACCTCGCCCTCCTGGAACCGCCGCACCATCGCCTCGCGCTCGGCCACCGGGGTGCCGCCGTGCAGGAACAGCACGGGGACGCCGCGCGCCGCCAGATGCCGCTCCACGAGACGGGCCATCCGCACGTACTGCGTGAAGACCAGGACGCTCGCGTCCTCGGCCAGGATCGTGTCCAGCAACTCGTCGAGCAGTTCCAGCTTCCCGGAGCGGCCGACGAGGCGCGGCCTGTCCTCCTTGAGGTACTGCGCCGGGTGGTTGCAGATCTGCTTGAGGCCGGTGAGGAGCTTGACGATCAGGCCGCGCCGCTCGAACCCGTCCGCCCCGGAGATCTCCGCGAGCGTTTCGCGCACCACGGCCTCGTACAGTCCCGCCTGTTCGGCGGTGAGGGACACCGCGCGGTCCGTCTCGGTCTTGGGCGGCAGCTCCGGCGCGATGCCGGGGTCCGACTTGCGGCGGCGCAGCAGGAAGGGCCCCACGAGCCTGGCGAGCCGCTCCGCCGCGCCCGGGTCCTTGCCGCCCTCCACGGCCTGCGCGTAGCGCGTACGGAACGTGCCGAGGCGGCCCAGGAGGCCGGGTGTCGTCCAGTCGAGGACGGCCCACAGCTCGGAGAGGTTGTTCTCGACCGGGGTGCCGGTGAGCGCCACGCGCGCGCGTGCGCCGATGGTGCGCAGTTCCTTGGCCGTCGCCGAGTAGGGGTTCTTCACGTGCTGCGCCTCGTCGGCGACGAGCATGCCCCAGCCGACGGTGCCGAGTCGGGCGGCGTCGAGGCGCATCGTGCCGTACGTCGTGAGCACGAACTCGCCGTCGACGACGCCGTCCAGGGAGCGGCGCCCGCCGTGGAAGCGGCGTACGGGGGTGCCCGGCGCGAACTTCTCGATCTCGCGCTGCCAGTTGCCCATGAGGGAGGTCGGACAGACCACGAGGGACGGTCCCGCGCTCTCGGGGGAGCTCTGCCGGTGCAGGTGCAGCGCGATCAGGGTGACGGTCTTGCCGAGGCCCATGTCGTCGGCGAGGCAGGCGCCGAGACCCAGCGAGGTCATGCGGGCGAGCCAGTTCAGCCCGCGCACCTGGTAGTCGCGCAGGTCGGCGGCGAGCGCGGCCGGCCGGGGGACCGGCTCCATGCCCTCCGGGTCGGCGAGGCGGTCCCGCAGGGCCGTGAGCCAGCCGGTGGGCCGCACCTCGACCCGGCGGCCCTCGACCTCGGCGGAGCCCGTGAGAACGGCGCTGAGCGCGTCGACGGGGCTGACCTTGCGGTCCTGGTGGGCGCGGGCGCGGCGGGCCTCCGCGGGATCGATGAGGACCCACTGGTCGCGCAGCCGCACCACCGGACGGTTCGCCTCGGCGAGCACGTCCAGCTCCGCGCGGCTCAACTCCTGGTCGCCGAGGGCGAACCGCCAGTCGAACGCCAGCAGGGCGTCCGCGGACAGGAAGGACGGAGCGCCCGAGGACAGCCCGTCGGAACCCTCGCCCTCGGCGGCGCCCTCGCCACCGGCGGGGCCGATCACCGCACGGGCCGTCAGTTTGCGCGCCAGCTCCCGGGGCCAGTGCACCTCGACACCGGCCGCGGACAGCGCCCGTGCGCCCTCGCCGAGCAGCTCCGTGACCTCGTCGTCGGCCAGTTCCACGCAGTCCGGCACGCTCGCGGAGAGCAGCGGCGTGAGCGGCGCCCACGCGCGCGTGGCACGGCGCAGCGCCAACAGGGCGTCCATGCGGGCGCGGTCCCCGAAGGCCCGGCCCGACGCGCCCGTCCCGGCCCACACCTGTGCCGCGTCCGCGACCAGCGCGGGGTCGCTGACGCTGTGCAGTTGCAGTACCGCGCGGAACGGGACGCGCGCCTCGTCGTCCGCGACCCGCTCCAGACCCGGGACCTCCACCCGCAGCGAGATCCGCACGCCCGCGTCGTGCCCCGCCGCGACGTCCCCCGCCCACGGGCGCAGCTCCGGCACCCGCTGCGGCGCCCGCGCCGCGAACGCCGGCCCGCCCGCCGCCTGCGCGGCGGCGGGGGAGCGGGGCAGGGAGTCGGCCACCGCGTCGAGGAAGGCGCGCAGCAGCCGCTCCGGGACGTGCAGGCGCGGCGGCCCGTCCCCGTCCAGCGGTACGGCGTGCGCCTCCGGCGGCATCGCGGCGGCCAGCTCCCTGACCCGGTCGACGTCGGCCGTGCCCAGCGGGCCCGCACGCCACGCGTCGTGGCCCTCGGGGCTCACGCCCGGCAACAGCAGCCCACGGGCCACGAGTTGCAGCGCCAGGACACCGGCCGAGCCCCAGAAGGCGGCCGTCGGATCGGCGTCCGCGCGGGTACGCGCGCGGGTGAGGACGGGCAGCGCGGCCCGCACGGGCAGGGTGACGGCCGGGACCGTCACCGGCTCCACCGTGTCCTCGCCGGGCAGTGCCAGGCACAGCTCGGTGCGGCTGCCCGCGTCCGGCAGCGGCGGCTCGCCGCCGTCGGGCCGCCAGAAGGCGACCTTCGACGTGCGCGCCGGGTCGGCGGGAAGGAACGCGACGCCGCAGCGCGCGAGTTCGGTGGTCTCGAAGAGGGTGGGCGGCGCGGTGTGCGGGTGCTCTGAGATGGCGGCTTCCTCGTATTCATCAAACTTGACTACTCGCCCTGGAGGCGCCGAGGGTACACCGCCGGAACCGCCGGACGCGCATCCCTATGTCGTGATCTGGATCACTCGACCCCTAAGGGTGGGGCTTACCCCCGCTTCCGGGTGGGGTGCGCCCAGGCGGCACTCGGGTGGTGGCGTCATGGTCGATCAAGGCCCGTGGTCCCTAGGTTCGTTGTGGTCGGGCGACGCGTAGCCCGCCGCGTCGACCTCACCCATCACAGACCGGAGAACCGCCATGTCCTCGGCCGTCGGAACGATGCCGCAACCCGCCACCAGGTCGGCACCCCCCGAAGCGGGAAGCGAGTTCACGCCACTGCTGCGCGCCGTCAAGGGCCAGGGGCTGCTGGAGCGGCGCACCGGCTGGTACGCGCGCACCATCCTGGTCAACGCCCTCTGCCTCGGCGCCGTCGTCACGGCAATGGCCCTCATAGGAGGCTCGTGGTGGGTGCTCGCCCTGGCGCCCCTCCTGGCCGTGCTCTGTGCCCGCACCGCCTTCATCGGGCACGACGCGGGCCACGCCCAGATCACCGGCAACCGCTCCGTGAGCCGGCTGATCGGCCTGGTCCACGGCAACCTGCTCCTCGGTATGAGCTACGCGTGGTGGAACGACAAGCACAACCGGCACCATGCCAACCCGAACCACATCGACAAGGACCCCGACGTCGCCGCCGACGTCCTCGTCTTCACCAGCAAGCAGGCCGCCACGCGCGCGGGGTTCCGCGGCTGGCTCACCCGCCACCAGGCCTGGCTCTTCTTCCCGCTCACCCTGCTCGAAGGCCTCGCCCTGAAGGTCTACGGATTCCAGGACCTGCGCCGCCAGAGCGGCCGCGAACGCCTCGTGGAGGGCGCGTTCCTGGTAGCCCACGTCGCCGGATACGTCACCCTGCTCCTGGCCACCATGCCGCTCTCCCACGCGCTGGTCTTCGCGGCGCTCCACCAGGCCCTGTTCGGACTGCACCTGGGCATGGCGTTCGCCCCCAACCACAAGGGCATGGAGATGCCGGACCCCGACGGCGACAAGTGGGGTCATCTGCGCCGCCAGGTCCTCACCTCGCGCAACATCAAGGGCGGCGCGCTGACCGACTGGTTCCTCGGCGGCCTCAACTACCAGATCGAGCATCACCTGTTCCCGAGCATGCCCCGACCCCATCTGCGTCTCGCCCAGCCCATGGTGAAGGCCCACTGCCGCGAACTCGGCATCCCCTTCGTGGAGACGGGGCTCGTCGACTCCTACCGCCAGGCGTTGCGCCACATGTATGAAGTGGGAGAGCCGCTGCGGGCCGACATCTGAGGTCCTCCCGGCGGCGCGCGCGGCGGCACGGAATCAGGGATGTATCAGGGTCACCCGGCGGAACCGCGGGCGACGCGGACCCGTTCTTCACAACAGAGGACGGGTCCGATCCACTCAGCACTCGGGCGAGGGCGAGCCGCCCCGAAGGAGGCCACACACATGTCGAGGAACGCGAAGGTCGCCGCCGGAGGCGTGGCGATCGGCATCATCCTGCTGATCTGGCTGCCCTGGTGGGCGGCCCTGCTCATCGTGCTGGGCGTCCCCACCGCGGCGTACCTCACGCTGGACCCCTCGCAGCGCCGCAGGCTGCGCCGCGTGTCACGCAAGGAGCTGAGGCGCTGAGGGGCTGAGGGGCCACAGATCGGGCTGAGGCCGCAGGGGGCGTGCGCACCCCTGCGGCCTCAGCGGTTCGTCGAAGGGTCCGTCAGCGGTTCAGGCGGGGCGTACGGCCATCTTGTCGAGCGCTTCGAGCAGGCCCGGCAGCTCACGGCCGCGGCCGACGGGCAGCACCTCGCCCGGCTCCTCGTCGAGGAGGACGAAGGCGATGTCGTCGGTCCGCGCCACCATCGACCAGCCGGGGCCGTCCGCGCGCAGCGTCCGCGCGTCGCCCGAGGCGAACGCGGAGCGCACCCTGCCCAGCGGCGGGGGCGAGTCCACGTACCCGCGGACCTCCGTCAGGACGCGGCGGATGCCCGCGTGCGAACCGCCCGTTCCGGCTTCCGCGTCGCCGCCCTCCTCGGAGTCTTCGGCGTCCGCCTCCGTGGCGAACTGCGAGTCGTCGAGCTGCTCGCGCCACACGGCCCACTGGAGCGCTATCTCGTCCGCTCCCAGACGGCGCTGGGCCGGGCCCCAGGTCTCCGTGTCGGGCGGCGTCAGCGGCGCCTGGTCCGCGTCCTCGGCGTCGGGCTCGGGGTCGTGCGGGTCGGGCACGCCGGGGGCGGCCACGGCGAGCGCGAGCGGCCAGCCGGGCAGCGCCGCGACCATGCTGTTCTCGTCGGGCGAGAGCTCGTACTCCATGCCGCAGTCCCACGACGCGATGGCGACGGCGACCAGTGACACGTCGTCGACGACGACGGTCCAGCGCGCGCCCTGCCCGTCCTGCCCGAGCACCAGCCCGTACCCCTCGGCCAGCGGCGCCAGCCCCAGCGCCGCGCAGGCCTCCGGGTAGTCGTCACCGAGCACGCTCGGGAACTTCGCGGGGGTCAGCAACACCGCCGTCAGCACGTACAGCGCGTCGTCCCCCTCGACCGCCGCTTCGTCCACTCCGGCCACGCCAGCCTCCCCTGAACTTCGATCCACCGGCGAGACCTTAGTCAGTGCCCGACGGTGGCGTACAGAGGGGTCCGTGCTGGATGACCAGGAAAATCAGCGACAGTTGGGGCCCCGCGTTCCACTGGTGAACGGCATGTCGGGATCCCGTGTGCGCGGTGTGTGCCCCCGCGCGCGTGGTGCGTCAGCCGACGGGCAGCCCCAGGAGGCTGCGGGCGACCGTCCGCGGCGGCTCGTCGCGCTCACGGGCCAGGGCGATGACCGCCCGGCAGGCGAGCTCGTTGACCCCGAAGACCAGCGCGCTCGGCTCGACCCAGCCCGCCGCCTCGTCGGCCCGATCCTGGTCGTCCTCCACGCAGGCCACCACGTAGGCGGCGGCCGCGTCGAAGATGTTGTGGCCGCGCTCTCTGCCCCCCGAGGTTCCCCCGCTCTCGCTCCGCGCGACCTGCTTGTGCCACGTCTTCCATGCCTTGCGGATCCGGTCGATCATGATCGCCACCGCCCCCCTGGCCGTAACCGCCCACTTCTGTGGGCGAGTTGCAGCCATGGTGACAGAGCCGGGCGGCGAGCGGATGACCCAGCGCCCCTCGGCTTGCGACCGCTCGGCTTCCGGCTCCTCAGTCGTGCGTCTCGGCCTCCCGTACCGCCAACGTCAGGAAACGCTCGTCCTCGTCGACGTACGAGGTCATGCGCCAGCCCGAACCGGCCAACAGGGGGCGGAGGTTGGGTTCGGCGCGCAGGTCGTCGGGCGTGAGCGGGCGGCCGTGCCGGGCGGCGAGGGCGGCTCGGCCGATGGGGTGGAAGAGGGCGAGCATGCCGCCGGGGCGCACGACGCGCGCCAACTCGCGCAGATTCTCCGTCGGTTGCGGGAGGTGGGAGATGAGGCCCGCGCCGAACACCGCGTCCAGCGTGCCCGCGCGCAGTGGCAGCCGGCCGACGTCCGCGCGCAGCAACTGCCCCTGGGTGTCCCTGCCCGCCCGCACGGCCTGCGTCAGCATCGCCTCGGTCAGATCCGCCCCCAGGACCACGCCGGACGCACCCACGGCCGCGCGCAGCGGTGACAGCGCGCGGCCCGTGCCGCAGCCCGCGTCGAGCACACGGTTTCCGGGACGCAGGCCCAAGGCGGACACGGCGGCGGCGTAGGCGGGGCCGTCGTCCGGGAACCGGGCGTCCCAGTCGGCGGCTCTGGCCGCGAAGAACTCCTGCACACGCGTGGCGTCGTCGCTCATGCGCTCCATGATTGCGCAGGGCACTGACAACGGCGCACCGGCAGGTGTCGTGCCACGCGCGAGGGACCGGAGCCCGCCGGGGGATCGAAAGGCCCCGTTCTTCGCCGACGTCGTCGCATGTACGTGCGGTGCGCATGTTCGACTCTCATGCGACCGTTCCGAACCGCAACCCAGTCGTATTGCGGAACCTTTCGAAATGCGCCCATGGCGCACGCCCCCACCGGCATACGGTCCGGGACCCATGGGACACCTGGACCACGCCGCCTTCGGCTGGCTTACCCCCGTGCTCTCGTACGCCATGGCGTGCATCGGCGCGGCGCTCGGGCTGCGCTGCACCGTGCGCGCCCTCAACGCCACCGGAAGCGCCCGGCGCAACTGGCTGCTCACCGCGGCCTCGGCCATCGGCACCGGCATCTGGACCATGCACTTCGTGGCGATGCTCGGCTTCGGCGTCACCGGCACGCAGATCCGCTACGACGTTCCGCTGACCGTCCTCAGCCTGCTCGTCGCGGTGGCCGTCGTCGGCGTCGGCGTCTTCGTGGTCGGCCACCACCCCGAGCGCGGCGGCGCCCTGGCCCTGGGCGGTCTCACCACGGGCGTCGGCGTGGCCAGCATGCACTACCTGGGCATGGCGGCCCTGCGGCTGCACGGCGAGGTCCACTACGACCCGCTGCTGGTCGCCGTCTCCGTGGTGATCGCGGTCCTCGCCGCGACCGCCGCGCTGTGGGCCGCCCTCCACATCAAGACACCGGCCGCCGTCGCGGTCGCCTCCCTGGTCATGGGCGGCGCCGTGAGCAGCATGCACTACACCGGAATGATGGCGGTCGGCGTGCGCGTGACCCCGTCCACGGCGGAGCTACCCGGCGCCACGACGATGCAGTTCATCTTCCCGCTGGCCGTGGGGCTCGGCTCCTACCTCTTCCTGACCTCGGCATTCGTCGCACTGTCCCCGACCGCGGACGAGAAGGAGGCCTCCAGGTCCGCACAGCGCCCGCTGGAGCACCTGACCCACTGACAGTGCCGGTGTTCCGGCGCGGCACCCGGCGCCCGCGAGCGACGGTGCCCCTACCCGATCGAGGAGGCCATGCCCCCGCCTCGCAGAACCCCCAGTACCGGCCCTGAGCCGCCGGGGTCGGCCCCGGCACGCGGCCGGCGCGCCCACGCGGGGCCGCCCGCCGACGAGGACGTCCTCGTGGAGCCGGAACCCCGCGGGACGCCACTGGCGCGCGGGGGAGCCAGGAACCTGCGCCCCCGCACCATCCGGGCGAAGATCGTCTGCCTCCTGATGGTGCCCGTCGTCTCGCTGTTCGCGCTGTGGGCCTACGCCACCGTCAGCACCGCCCAGGACATCGCCCGGATACGGCAGTTGCAGCGCGTCGACGCGTCCGTGCGCGCACCCGTCGTCACGGCCGTGGCCGCACTCCAGTCCGAACGCACCGCCGCCGTCTCGTACGCCACCGAACCCACCGCCGCCCGGAGCGACGCCCTCGACAGGCGCGCCGCGACCACCGACCGCGCGGTCTCCGCCCTGCGCCTCGACGGCCGCGGCACCGTCGCGGACGGCGCGGACCTCCCGCGCGCGGTGGTGGGGCGACTCGACGCGTTCGTCACCGGTGCCGAGCGCCTGCGCGAGGTCCGCGAGGCCGTACAAGAGCGGCGCACCGGCTGGGACGACGCGTACGGGCAGTACACGAAGTCCCTCGACGGCGCCTTCGCGGTCACCGGGGCACTCAGCGGCATCCAGGACTCCGCAGCGGGCTCCGACGCGCGCGTGCTCCTCGAATTCGGCCGCTCCACCGAGATGCTCGCCCGCGAGGACGCGGTCCTGGCCGGTGCGCGCCTCGCGGACTCCCTGGACGGCGAGCGGCTGCGGCTGTTCACCGGCGCGGTCGAGACCCGCAGGACGCTGCTCGACGCAGCCGCGAACGATCTGCGCGGCCCCGAACGCGCCGCGTGGAAGCACCTGGCGGCGAGCCGCGCCTACGGCGACGTACGCGCCGTCGAGGACCGCACCCTGATCGCGGAACCGGGCGCGAAGGCGCTCGCCGCGGCCTCCGACGACAACTGGGGCACCGCGTACGCGACCGTGCGGGACCAACTGCGGGTCATCGAGACGGATGCCGCCCGCGGCGCAGCGGACCGCGCCGACCCGCTGGCCCGCGGACTGCTCACCCCGGCGGGCGCGGCCGTCCTGTTCGGACTCCTCGCCGTGGTGGCCTCCCTGGTGATCTCCGTACGCATCGGCCGCGGCCTCGTCGTCGAACTGGTCGGTCTGCGCAACACCGCCCTGGAGATCGCCCGCCGCAAACTGCCCGACACCATGCGCAGGTTGCGGGCGGGCGAGGAGATCGACGTGGCGGCCGAAGCGCCCCAGGGGCCGCCCGCCGAGGACGAGACGGGCCAGGTGTCCGAGGCACTCGCCACCGTGCACCGTGCGGCCCTGCACGCCGCCGTGGAGCGTGCCGAACTCGCCAGCGGCATCTCCGGGGTCTTCGTCAACCTCGCCCGCCGCAGCCAGGTCCTCGTCCACCGCCAACTCGGTCTCCTGGACAGCATGGAGCGCCGCGCCGACGACCCCAGCGAACTCAGCGACCTGTTCCGCCTCGACCACCTCACCACGCGGATGCGCCGCCACGCGGAGAGCCTGATCATCCTCTCCGGGGCCGCCCCTGGCCGTGCCTGGCGGCAACCCGTGCCGCTGACCAACGTCGTACGGGCCGCGGTCTCCGAAATCGAGGACTACGCGCGCGTGGAGGTGCGCCACCTCTCCGCGGCCCAGGTGACGGGCACCGCCGTCGCCGACCTCACCCACCTGCTGGCCGAACTCGTCGAGAACGCCGCGCAGTTCTCGCCGCCGCACACCAAGGTGCGCATCAGCGGCGAGCTCGTCGGCAACGGATACGCGATCGAGATCGAGGACCGCGGCCTCGGCATGGGCAAGGAAACCCTCGTCGAGGCGAACCAGCGCATCGAACACTCGGAGACCCTCGATCTGTTCGACAGCGACCAGTTGGGCCTCTTCGTGGTGAGCAGGCTCGCCGCTCGCCACGACATCAAGGTGCACCTGCGCACGTCCCCGTACGGGGGCACCACCGCCGTCGTCCTCCTGCCCACCGCCTTGCTGCACAAGGACGGCGAGATCGGACCGGGCGCGCACGACGCGACCCCACCCTCCCCGGAAGAGCGCCGCTACGCGCGCGTGCCCGAGCCCGAAGCGGCGCCGATGAACGACACGCCCCACGTCCCCGCACCGACTCCCCGCCCAGCGCTCGCGCCCTCTGCGGAGCCCGAGCAGCCGCAGCACCCGCCGGGAGTCACCGCCCTGCGGCTGCGCACACCGCCGGAGCCCGGACCCGAGCGACCCACGGCGAGCCCGCACGACGAGGCCGCGCCCCCCGACGGCCTCCCGCGCCGCGTACGGCAGGCCAACCTCGCGCCCCAACTGCGGGAGCGCCCCGCCGAAACGACGACCCCCGCGCGCGTGCCCGCACCGGACGAGCGCACCCCCGAACAGGTCCGGGCCCGGATGACCTCCTTCCGGGACGGTTGGGCCAGAGGCGGTGGCCGCCCGCCCGGCCACCACACCAGCGAAGGAGACCCCGCATGATCAAGGAACCGAGCACCACGGGCACGGCCCGCGGTTCCGGTGAACTCGACTGGCTCCTCGACGACTTGGTGCTTCGAGTGCCCGAACTGCGGCATGCCGTGATCCTCTCCAACGACGGCCTCGCGATCGGTGGCTCCAGCGGCCTGGCCCGCGAGGACGCCGAACACCTCTCGGCCGTCGCCTCCGGCTTCAACAGCCTCGCCAAGGGCACGGGACGGCACTTCGGAACCGGCGCGGTGCGGCAGACCATGGTCGAGATGGATGAAGGTTTCCTCTTCGTGGCCGCCGCCGGCGACGGCTCCTGCCTCGCCGTCCTGAGCACCGCCACCGCCGACATCGGGCTGATCGCCTACGAGATGGCGCGCATGGTCAAAAGGGTCGGCGAACATCTCCGCACGGCTCCGAGATCCGCCGCGCAACCGCCCGCCGCGGGCTGACGGGCACGGTCGCACATGCACGACGACGACCCCGGCAGCCAGTGGTTCGACCAAGAGGCGGGCCCCTTGGTCCGCCCCTACGCGATGACCGGCGGCCGGACCGCGCCGGGCCCCCAGGGAGCGCGCTTCGACCTGATCGCCCTGGTGTCGCTCGACACCGCGGCGCCCGGCGCCCACGAGGACACCACCCTCGGCCCCGAACACCGGTCGATCATCGAGCTGTGCCGCACGGAGACGCAGACGGTCGCCGAACTCGCCGCGAGCACCGACGTGCCCGTGGGGGTGATCCGCGTACTCCTCGGCGACCTGCTCGAACTGGCCTGTGTGCAGGTCAGCAGGCCGGTGCCGCCCACACAGCTACCCGACGAGAAGATCCTGAGAGAAGTCATCGATGGACTCCGAGCACTCTGAGCCCCCGGCCTCCGGCAGCACCGCCCTGGCCCTGAAGATCCTGGTCGCGGGCGGATTCGGGGTGGGCAAGACCACCCTGGTCGGCGCCGTCAGCGAGATCAGGCCGCTGCGCACCGAGGAACAGCTCAGCGAAGCCGGCCGCCATGTGGACGACATCGGGGCGGTGGAACGCAAGACGACCACGACGGTCGCCATGGACTTCGGCCGCATCACCATCCGGTCGGGCCTGTCGCTGTACTTGTTCGGCACCCCGGGCCAGGACCGCTTCTGGTTCCTGTGGGACGAGCTCTCGCAGGGCTCCCTCGGCGCCGTCGTCCTCGCGGACACCCGGCGACTGGAGGACTGCTTCCCCGCAGTGGACTACTTCGAGCACCGGGGCATCCCGTTCGTCGTGGCGGTGAACTGCTTCGCCGGCAGCAAGGCCTTCGAAGCGCGGCACGTGGCCCGCGCCCTGGACCTCGACGACGGCACCCCCGTGGTGCTGTGCGACGCGCGCGAGCGCGACTCGGGCAAGGAGGTGCTGATCAGACTGGTCGAGTACGCCGGGCGCATGCACTCCGCCCGGCTCCTCGACTCGGTGGGCTGACGCCCCGGGCGGCGGTTCAGCCGGTCATGTCGCCCAGCGCCACGACCTTCTCGACACGGACGCGGACGACGAGTTCGCCCGGCACCCCGTTGCGCCGACCGAATTCCTCGGCGCGCTCCGCGCCCATGTAGCGGGCGCCGATCCGAGTGGCCGAATCCAGCAACTCCTCAGGGTCCTCACTGAGCTCGGCGCGCCCCTGGATCGACACGAACGAGAAGGGCGGCCGCTCGTCGTCCACACACAGCGCCACCCGCCCGTCCCGTGCGAGATTGCGGCCTTTGACCGTGTCCTTACCGGTGTTGAACACGATGTCGTCGCCGTCGAGAACGAACCAGACGGGGGCGATGTGCGGGCTCCCGTCGGCCCGCACGGTCGACAACTTGGCGGTGTGCGTGCCCTCGGAGACGAAGGCCTTCCATTGTTCATCGGTCATCTTGTGTGCCATGCGCCCATCCTCCTTGCCGGGACGCCGACCGTGGGGAAGGCTTGCGAGTCGGGTCGTCCGGGCAGGGGAGCGCGTTCCGCCCGGACGGAGAGTCACAGGGGAAGCGGGGACAGGGGACCATGGGGCACCAGTACGAACGGCTCGGTTGGCTGCTGGACGATCTGACGCAGCGCGTCGAACATGTCCGGCACGCCCTGATCCTGTCCAACGACGGGCTGGTGACCGGGGCGAGCACGGGCCTGCGCCGCGAGGACGCCGATCACCTCGCCGCGGTCTCGTCCGGGCTGCACAGCCTCGCCAAGGGATCCGGCCGGCACTTCGGGGCCGGCGGAGTGCGCCAGACCATGGTCGAGTTCGACGACGCGGTGCTCTTCGTCACCGCAGCGGGCGACGGCAGCTGCCTCTGCGTCCTGAGCGCGGCCGAGGCCGACATCGGTCAGGTCGCGTACGAGATGACGCTGCTGGTGCACCGGGTCGGCGAACACCTCACGGTCGGTGTGCGCAATCCGGAGCGAAGCCCGAGAGCGGATCTCTGAGCGGACCGCTCGACGGATCTCTTCCCGGAGTGCAGGGCACCCCTTTGAGCTGCGGAGATTCGTGGATTCGGGTGGTTGTCCACAGGCTTGCGCGGCGCGGGGCGATCCGGGCTACGGTTCTCTCGATCGGTCACGGACAGTGACCGCTCCTCATGGGAACGACCCATGGGAGGACGGGGGAGAACCATCGTGCAAGGCGACATCATGACCAGGCCCCAGAGCAGCGCGGCACGCGAACTGGGTCTCAAACGCGGCGAGTTCGACCTCGCCGTCCGACTGGGCCGCATCCGCACCGTACCGGCGCCCGGCGGTGGACGCCGCCGGGTCCGACGCGAGGAGATCGAGCGGATCCGTGAGGCGGAGGGCTTCCCGGAGACGCTGCGCGAGCAGGTCCGGGTCGTGGGCACGGCCGAGGGCGCCGAGCTCCTCGCCGTCCCGGCGACCCGCTTCACCCGCCTCGCGCGCGCCGGAATGCTCACGCCCGCGGACTTCTACGTGAACCGGTACCGCACCGTGGTGTGGCGGTACCTCGCCCAGGAGCTGCGGGAGTTCGCGGCCGCACCGGTCAACGCGCCGCTTCTGACGGGCCGGGCGCCGGACAAGATGCGCGCCCGGCTTCAGGCGGGCGAGGACCTGCGGCCGAAGAACTGGCGGGCCCGGCACGCCGGACATCTGCTCGGCCAGGCCGACGGTCCGTGGGAGCGCGCGGCCGCCGTCGCCACGCTCCTGGACCCGACCCAGCTCGCGGAACTGGTCGAGAGCCCGTACGAGCGTGCCCACCTGCAACGGCTGCGCCCCGAGGAGTTCTGGCACGGCGCGCCGGATTCGCCGAGCACCGCGGTGGCCCAGCGCATCCTCGTCGCCGACGATCCGAACGAGCTCAGTTGGCTGCGCGGAAACCTGCTGCTCAACATGGAACAGGCGCGCAGGCACCGCCCGGCGCCGCGACCCACGGCGCACGGGGAGTCCGAGCCCGCGCGACCGGACGCCGTGCCCGAGCCCGCGCGGCCCCAGTCACGGAGCCTGTGGTCGCGCCTCGTCGGCAGAGGCGCCTGACCCGCCACGCCAGACCGGGCCGACTGCCCGTCAGCCCTCCAGCTTGCGGAACAGCCCCTCCTGGACCACGGAGACCAGCAGCCGTCCCTCGGTGTCGTAGATCCGGCCACGGGCGAGACCCCGGCCACCCGTCGCGATCGGCGACTCCTGGTCGTACAGGAACCACTCATCGGCACGGAAAGGACGGTGGAACCACATGGCGTGGTCGAGCGAGGCCATGTCGAAGCCGCGCGGCCCCCACAGCGGCTCGACCGGCAGCCGCACCGCGTCGAGGAGCGTCATGTCGCTCGCGTAGGTGAGCGCGCAGGTGTGCACCAACGGATCGTCGCCGAGGGGGCCCACGGCGCGCATCCACACGGCGCTGCGCGGCTCGGCCGACTCGATGTCCTCCGGGGACCAGCGCAGCCGGTCCACGTAGCGGATGTCGAAGGGCTGACGGCGGGCCATCCGCTCCAACGCGTCGGGCAGCGCGCCCAGATGACCCCGCACCTCGTCGGCGATCGTCGGCAGCGACTCCGGGTCCGGCACCTGCCGGGCCGGCGGCAACTGGTGCTCGAAGGCACCCTCTTCGGGCTTGTGGAAGGAGGCGGTGAGATTGAAGATCGTGCGCCCCTGCTGCACGGCGGTGACCCGCCGGGTGGTGAACGAGCGCCCGTCGCGCATCCGCTCGACCTGGTACACGATCGGCACGCCCGGACGGCCCGGACGGATGAAGTACGCGTGCAGCGAGTGCACGGGGCGGTCGCCCTCGGTGGTGCGGCCGGCCGCGACCAGGGCCTGCCCCGCGACCTGCCCGCCGAAGACGCGCTGGAGGGACTCGTCCGGGCTGAGTCCGCGGAAGATGTTGACCTCGATCTGCTCCAGGTCGAGCAGGTCGACGAGCTTCTCCGCAGGATTCGTCATGGGTGGTTCTCTCTCGTGTGTGCGGCGGGAGGACCCCGGCGCGGGGGCGGGGCCGGACCGTATCGCCCGGCCCGTCCGGTATCTACAGCTGACCGACGTCCGTGACCCGGATGACGGCACGGCCCTCGGCGTCGGAGGCCGCGAGGTCGACCTCGGCGCTGATGCCCCAGTCGTGGTCGCCGTTGGGGTCGGCGAAGGTCTGGCGCACCTTCCACAGGCCGTGCTCCGGATCCTCCTCGATCATGAGCAGCTTGGGCCCGCGCGCGTCGGGGCCGGTGCCGAGGTCCTCGTACTCGTCCCAGTACTTGTCCATCGCCTCGCCCCAGGCGTCCTCGTCCCAGCCCGATTCGGCGTCCATCCCGCCGAGCTCCTCGACGTTGTCGAGCGCCGCGAGTTCGACGCGGCGGAACATGGCGTTGCGGACGAGGACGCGGAACGCGCGGGCGTTCGCCGTGACCGGCTTGACCTGGTCGGCCTTCTCCTGGGCCTCCTCGGCGGTCATCTCCGCCGGGTTGGCGAGCTGCTCCCACTCGTCCAGCAGGCTGGAGTCGACCTGGCGCACCATCTCGCCCAGCCAGGCGATCAGGTCCTCCAGGTCCTCCGACTTGAGGTCGTCGGGCACCGTGTGGTCGAGCGTCTTGTAGGCGCTCGCCAGGTAGCGAAGGACGATGCCCTCGGTGCGGGCGAGCTCGTAGAAGGACACGAACTCCGTGAAGGACATGGCGCGTTCGTACATGTCGCGGATCACGGACTTCGGCGACAGCGGGTGGTCGCCGACCCACGGGTGGCTCGTGCGGTACGTGTCGTACGCGTGGAACAGCAGCTCCTCCAGGGGCTTGGGGTAGCTGATGTCCTGGAGGCGCTCCATGCGCTCCTCGTACTCGACCCCGTCCGCCTTCATCAGCGCGACCGCCTCGCCCCGCGCCTTGTTCTGCTGGGCGTGCAGGATCTGCCGCGGGTCGTCGAGCGTGGACTCCACGACGGACACCATGTCGAGGGCGTACGACGGCGACTCCTGGTCGAGCAGGTCGAACGCGGCGAGGGCGAACGTCGACAGCGGCTGGTTCAGCGCGAAGTCCTGCTGAAGGTCCACGGTGAGGCGCACGATGCGCCCGGTCGCGTCCGGCGTGTCCAGCTTCTCGACGATGCCGCCGTCGAGCAGCGAACGGTAGATCGCGATGGCACGGCGGATGTGCCGCAGCTGCTGCTTGCGCGGCTCGTGGTTGTCCTCCAGGAGGTGCCTCATCGCCTCGAAGGCATTGCCCGGCCGGGCGATGACCGACAGGAGCATCGTGTGCGTCACCCGGAAGCGGGAGGTGAGCGGCTCCGGGTCGGAGGCGATCAGCTTCTCGAAGGTGCTCTCCGACCACGCGACGAAGCCCTCGGGGGCCTTCTTGCGGACGACCTTGCGGCGCTTCTTGGCGTCGTCGCCGGCCTTCGCGAGCGCCTTCTCGTTCTCGATGACGTGCTCGGGCGCCTGCGCCACCACGAAGCCCGCCGTGTCGAACCCGGCGCGCCCGGCCCGCCCCGCGATCTGGTGGAACTCACGGGCGCGCAGCGTGCGTACCCGTGTGCCGTCGTACTTGGTGAGCGCCGTGAACAGCACCGTACGGATGGGCACGTTGACGCCGACGCCGAGCGTGTCGGTGCCGCAGATGACCTTCAACAGGCCCGCCTGCGCGAGCTTCTCCACCAGGCGGCGGTACTTCGGCAGCATGCCGGCGTGGTGCACACCGATGCCGTGCCGTACGTAACGGGACAGGTTGCGGCCGAACTTGGTGGTGAACCGGAAGTTGCCGATCAGCTCGGCGATCTTGTCCTTCTCCTCGCGCGAGCACATGTTGATGCTCATCAGTGCCTGCGCGCGCTCGACGGCCTGCGCCTGCGTGAAGTGCACGATGTAGACGGGCGCCTGCTTCGTCTCCAGCAGCTCCGTCAGCGTCTCGGTGAGCGGCGTGAGCCGGTACTCGTACGACAGCGGCACGGGGCGCGTCGCCGAGCGGACCACCGACGTGGTCCGGCCGGTGCGGCGCGTCAGGTCCTTCTCGAACATGGAGACGTCGCCGAGCGTCGCCGACATCAGGATGAACTGGGCCTGCGGCAGCTCGAGCAGCGGAATCTGCCAGGCCCAGCCGCGGTCCCCCTCCGCGTAGAAGTGGAACTCGTCCATCACGACCTGGCCGATGTCGGCCTGGGCGCCGTCACGCAGCGCGATCGACGCGAGGACCTCGGCGGTGCAGCAGATCACGGGCGCGTCCGCGTTCACGGACGCGTCGCCGGTCAGCATGCCGACGTTCTCGGTGCCGAAGAGCTTGCACAGCTCGAAGAACTTCTCGGACACCAGCGCCTTGATCGGCGCCGTGTAGAAGGTGACCTCGTCCCGCGCGAGCGCGGCGAAGTGCGCACCCGCGGCGATCATGCTCTTGCCGGACCCGGTGGGCGTCGACACGATCACGTTCGCGCCCGACACCACCTCGATCAGCGCCTCCTCCTGGTGGGGATAGAGGGTGAGCCCACGCTCCTCGGCCCACGATTCGAAAGCGTCGTAGAGGGCGTCCGGGTCTGCGGTCTGCGGGAGCTGATCGATAAGGGTCACGCACCCATCTTGCCTGCCTTCTGGCTTGTTCCGGCAATCGGATGCCCGTACGAAGATCACGAAGGCTACGCTGGGTCGCCGACGGGGCGTCAGGACGTGCGCGGCCCTCGTGGGGCAACTCGGCGCAGGCACAAGGGACATGTCGGTACATCGCGCGCGACCGGCACAGCAGAAACAGGGGCGGAATACAGCCATGATGGGACCGGCACACTCGCTGTCAGGAGCGGCGGCCTGGCTGGGGGTGGGAGCGGCGACAACGGCGGCCGGGTACCCGATGCCGTGGCCGGTCCTCCTCGTCGGAGCGTTGATCTGCGCGGGCGCCGCGCTCGCCCCCGACCTCGACCACAAATCCGCGACCATCTCGGGCGCCTTCGGACCGATCTCCCGCTGGCTCTGCGAGATCGTCGACAAACTCTCCTACGCCGTCTACAAGGCGACCCGCAAGCAGGGCGACCCCCGGCGCTCGGGCGGCCACCGCACGCTCACCCATACGTGGGTCTGGGCGGTCCTCATCGGGGCGGGCGCCTCGGCGCTGGCGATCTTCGGCGGCCGCTGGGCCGTCCTCGGGATCCTCTTCGTGCACATGGTGCTGGCCATCGAGGGTCTGCTGTGGCGGGCGGCCCGCGGTCACAGCAGCGATCTCCTGGTGTGGCTGCTCGCGGCGACCAGCGCGTGGATCCTCGCGGGCGTCCTGGACCAGCCGGGCAACGGCTCGGACTGGCTGTTCACGGACCCCGGCCAGGAGTACCTGTGGCTGGGCCTGCCGATCGTCCTCGGCGCCCTGGTGCACGACATCGGGGACGCGCTCACCGTCTCGGGCTGCCCGATCCTGTGGCCCATCCCGATCGGCCGCAAGCGCTGGTACCCGCTCGGGCCGCCGAAGCCGATGCGGTTCCGGGCCGGCAGCTGGGTCGAGCTCAAGGTCCTCATGCCGGTGTTCATGCTGGCGGGCGGCGTGGGCTGCGCGTCCGCACTGGGCTTCATCTGACCGCTCGGCCGCCCGTCCCCCGCGGGGAGTCGGCCGTCCTCGGCCGCGGACGACCGCGACGGCGGCACCGGCCGGGAGCCGCCCCGAGAGGGCAGCTCCCGACCGACGCCGGCCGTGCGTCACCCGTGCCAGGACCGCCAGAGCGCCGCGTACGCCCCGTCGGCCGCCACCAGGTCGTCGTGGCTGCCGAGCTCCCGGATCCGGCCGTCCTCGACCACGGCGATCACGTCCGCGTCGTGCGCGGTGTGCAGCCGGTGAGCGATGGCCACGACCGTGCGACCGTCGAGGACCCGGCCGAGCGAGCGCTCCAGGTTGCGGGCCGCGCGCGGGTCGAGCAGCGAGGTCGCCTCGTCCAGGACCAGCGTGTGCGGGTCGGCCAGGACCAGCCGGGCCAGCGCGATCTGCTGGGCCTGCGCCGGGGTGAGCGCCGTGCCGCCCGAGCCGACCTCCGTGTCGAGCCCTTCGCTCAGGCCGCGGGCCCACCCGTCGGCGTCGACCGCGCCGAGCGCGGCCCACAGCTCGGCGTCCTCGGCCCCGGTGCGGGCCAGGCGCAGGTTGTCGCGCAGGGAGCCCACGAAGACGTGATGCTCCTGGTTGACCAGCGCCACGTGCGAGCGCACCCGCTCCGCCTGCATCCGGGAGAGCTCCGCGCCGCCCAGCGTGACCTGCCCCGTGCGCGGCGCGTAGATCCCGGCGAGCAGCCGCCCGAGCGTCGACTTTCCGGCGCCCGACGGGCCCACCAGCGCGAGCCGGGTCCCGGGCGCGACCTCCAGGGACACCTTGCGCAGCACGTCGACGCCCTCCCGGTACCCGAAGTGCACGCCGTCCGCCTGCACGTCACGCCCCTCGGGCCGCACGGAGGCGTCCCCGGCGGCCGGTTCGATGTCCCGCACCCCGACCAGCCGGGCCAGGGACACCTGGGCGACCTGAAGCTCGTCGTACCAGCGCAGGATCAGCCCGATGGGATCCACCAGCATCTGCGCGATGAGCGCACTCGTGGTCAGCTGCCCCACGTCGATCCAGCCCTTGAGGACGAAGACGCCCCCGACCATCAGCACCGACAGCAGCACGAGGACGTGCACGGTGTTGATCACCGGGAAGAGCACGGAGCGCAGATAGAGGGTGTAGTTCTCCCACGCCGTCCACTCCTTCACGCGCCGCTCCGAGAGCGCCACGCGACGCGCGCCGAGCCGGTGCGCCTCGACGGTCCGCCCCGCGTCCACGGTCTCGGCGAGCGCCGCGGCGACCGCCGCGTAACCGGCGGCCTCCGAGCGGTACGCCGACGGCGCCCGCTTGAAGTACCAGCGGCAGCCGAGCACCAGCACCGGTACCGCGATGAGCAGCGCGGGCGCGAGAGGCGGTGCCGTCACCGCGAGCCCGCCGACGAGCAGCGCCGCCCACACCACACCGATGGACAGCTGGGGCACGGCCTCCCGCATCGCGTTCGCGAGCCGGTCGATGTCCGTCGTGATCCGCGACAACAGATCCCCCGTGCCCGCCCGCTCGAGAACGCCCGGCGGCAGACCGACCGACCGCACCAGGAAGTCCTCGCGCAGATCCGCCAGCATCCGCTCGCCGAGCATCGCCCCGCGCAGCCGCACCTGCCGGATGAACACCGCCTGGATCACCAGGGAGAGCGCGAACAGGCCGATGGTGCGGACCAGTTCACCGCCGCTCAGCGCGCCGATGCCGCCCGGACTGTCGGAGACGTCCTGGACCAGGCCGCCCAGCAGGTACGGACCGGCCATCGACGCGACGACGGCGACCGTGTTCACGCCGATGAGCAGGAGGAACTCGCTGCGGTGGCGCCGGTACAGCTCGCCCACATAGGCGCGGACCGTGGCCGGGGCGCCGACCGGCAGGGTGTTCGCCGTGGTGGGGGCCGCCGGGTCGTAGGCCGGTGGCGCTACGCCGATCATGCCGTCTCCTCGATGTCGATCTCGATGTCGGTGCCGATGCCGGTCGGCCTGCCGCTCCGGCGCGTGCGCGGGGCGGCGTCACCGCCGGACTGTTCCTCCTCGGTCTCCCGCGTGACGACCGCGCGGTACCGGGGCTCGGTGCGCACCAGCTCGCGGTGCTCGCCGACGGCCGCGACCTCGCCCTCGTGCACGAACACCACGCGGTCGGCGCGGTCGAGCACCAGCGGCGACGAGGTCAGCACGACGGTCGTACGACCGTGCCGCAGGGCGCGCAGGCTCTGGGCGATACGGGCCTCGGTGTGCGAGTCGACGGCGGACGTC
The DNA here is from genome assembly GCF_054724165.1 of Streptomyces sp. BYX5S. Lineage (NCBI taxonomy): Bacteria > Bacillati > Actinomycetota > Actinomycetes > Kitasatosporales > Streptomycetaceae > Streptomyces > Streptomyces sp. BYX5S. The sequence continues at coordinate 2,825,866 of NZ_CM138829.1, forward strand.
GGCTCGTCGAGCACCAGCGTCTCGGGATCGGTGACCAAGGACCGGGCGAGGGCAAGCCGTTGGCGCTGGCCGCCCGAGAGCGACCGACCGCGTTCGGTGATGCGGGCGGTCATCGGGTCCTCGTCCAGCGCGGCCTGCGTGAGGGCGTCCAGCACGTCGGAGCACTGGGCGGCGGCCAGCGCCTCGTCGGGCCGCACACCCCCGGAAGCCGGTACGTCGAGGAGTTCGGAGAGGGTGCCGGAGAGCAGCACCGGGTCCTTGTCCTGGACGAGGACGGCCGTACGCGCGACGTCCAGCGGCAGCTCGTCGAGCGGAACCCCGCCGAGCAGGACGGACGGCGCGTCCTTGTCCGCACCCTCGTCGCTGCCGGACGCCGGGTGCCCGCCGAGCCGGTCGGCGAGGCGCCCCGCCAGGTCCGGGTCCCCGCACACCACGGCGGTCAGCCGCCCGGCCGGGGCGAGCAGACCCGTCGCCGGGTCGTACAGATCACCGGTCGGTGCCTCGGCCTCGCGCAGCCCGCCGTCCGGCTCGGTGACCCGTTCCAGCGACAGCACCTTGGCGGCGCGCTGGGCCGACGGCCGGGAGAACGAGTACGCCATGGCGATCTCTTCGAAGTGGCGCAGCGGGTAATTGAGCAGCATCACCCCGCTGTAGACGGTGACCAGTTCGCCGACGGTGATGCGGCCCTCGCGCGCGAGATGGACGCCGTACCAGACGATCGCGATCATCAGCAGACCGGGAAGGAGGACCTGGATCGCGGAGATCAGCGACCACATGCGCGCACTGCGCACGGCGGCCCTGCGCACCTCCTGCGAGGCGCGGCGGTAGCGGTCGAGGAACAGCTCCTCGCCGCCGATACCGCGCAGCACCCGCAGGCCCGCGACCGTGTCCGAGGCGAGCTCGGTGGCGTGTCCCGCCTTCTCCCGCTGGTGGTCCGCGCGCCGGGTGGCGCGGGGCAGCAGGGGAATCACGGCGAGGGCCAGCACCGGCATGCCGAGCGCGACGACGACCCCGAGCGCGGGCTGATAGATCAGGAGCCCGACGCTGGCGAACACGACGGTGAGCGCGGCGGCCGAGAAGCGGGAGAGCGCCTCGACGAACCAGCCGATCTTCTCCACGTCACCCGTGGACACCGCGACGACCTCACCGGCGGCGACCCGCCGGGTCAGCGCCGCGCCGAGCGCCGCGGTCCTGCGGGCGAGCAGCTGCTGGACGCGGGCGGAGGCAGTGATCCAGTTGGTGACGGAGGTGCGGTGCAGCATCGTGTCGCCGACCGCGACGCCGACGCCGAGCAGCACGATCAGCGCGCCCGCCTTGGCGAGCTCGGAGCCGGAGCGGTCGACGACGGCCTGCACGGCGTAACCGACGCCGTACGCGAGGGCGGCGACGGACATGAAGTGGATCAGGCCCCAGACCAGGGACTTGGCCTGCCCGCCGAGCTGGTTCCGGCCGAGCCAGAGCAGGAACCTGGGGCCCGAGCGCGCGTCCGGTACACCTGGGTCTTGATACGGAAGGTCGGAGATCTGCATGACGTCCCAGGGCTCGAAGTGGGGTGGATCGAAGAAGCGGACTCAACGGCAGCAAACCGTGAAAGGTTCGCGTCCCGCGGCGAGCCGAGGCAAACGGTTTTCCGGTGCGGGGCAAAGAATCGGCCCGGATTGTCCGTGCTGATCGAATTCGATCCCGCGGTTCGTGACCTGTGGTGCGACCATGGAACGCATGCGGAGTGCGGGTGTGATCAGGACAGGCGTCGCGATGGCGGCGTGTGGGGTCCTGCTGACGACGGTGGCCGCCTGCGGCGCCGACGGCGGCAGCGGGAAGAAGGCCTCGGGCGGGGCGGAGGCGTCCGGCGGCGCGTCCCGGGGCGCCGAGGCACGCGCCGCGGACCTGAAGCGCATCCCGGACGTGGGCGACCGCTACCAGAAGCAGATCCCGGCCGATGCCCGGCAGGTCGTCGCGGTGTACGGCGACGGCAAGGACGCCGCGGGCTCGACCATCGCGTTCTACACCAAGTCCGGTGACACCTGGAAGAAGCAGCGCAGCTGGTCCGGGCACAACGGCAAGAAGGGCTGGACGACGAACCACCACGAGGGCGACAACCGCAGCCCCGTCGGTGTCTTCACACTCAGCGACGCCGGCGGCGTACTCGCCGATCCGGGCGCGAAACTGCCGTACACGCAGTCGGCGTCGTTCCAGGCGCCGCACTACTGGTCGAAGTCGCACTGGCACGACTTCGACTACGTCGTCGCCATCGACTACAACCGCGCCAAGGGCACCCCGCCCAACGACCCGACCCGGCCGCAGGGCCAGTCCAAGGGCGGCAGCATCTGGCTGCACATGGACCACGGCAGCGGCACCTCGGCGTGCGTGAGCCAGTCGAAGGCGGACATGGAGTACCTGCTCAAGACGCTCGACCCGAAGCGGCACCCGGTCGTCGTGATGGGGGACAAGGCCGAACTCAAGGCCGCCTGAGCCCGGCCCTCTCCACGGTGGCCTACGGCCGGGTCGCCCGCTCCAGCTCCACGAGCACCGAGTAGTAGGAGCGGCCCGTCGCGTGGTCCATGCCGACCTCGCACATCCGGTTCGCCGACAGATGGGCGTCGTACGCGCGGGACGTGACCTCCGCCGCCTCCTTCGCCGTGGCCGACTCGGTCAACTCCTTGTGCAGCATGCCGCGGTCGCCCGCGAAGCCGCAGCAGCCCGCGTCGTCGGGGTGCACCACCTCGTCGGCGCAGGCCTCGGCGACCGCTCTCAACTGGGCGACGTCACCCAGGTGTTCCATGGAGCACGTCGGATGCAGCACGGCCGAGCCGATCGTGCGCTCGACGGTGAGACGGGGCAGCAACTCCTCAGCCGCCCATACGAGGGAGTCCACGATGGTCAGCTCCTCGTGCAACTCCCGGTTGTCGTCGGTGAGATACGGGACGACCTCGTGCGCGATGCCCAGGGTGCAGGAGGAGGCGTCCACGACGAGGGGCAGTCTGCCACCGGCGGTCCAGGCCCAGGCCGCCTCGACGATCCGGTTCGCCATCACCGTGTTGCCCTCGTCGTAGCCCTTGGAGTGCCAGATGGTGGCGCAGCACGTGCCCGCCACGTCGTCCGGGATCCACACCGGCTTGCCCGCGCGCGCGGAGACCGCGACGACGGCCTGCGGCAGCGATACGTCGCCGGGCGTGCCGAAAATGCGGTTCACGCACGCCGGGTAGTAGACGGCCGTGGCGCCCACGCGCGCGGTGCGCGGGAGCTTGCGGGCCGCCGCGGCGGGGATCTCCGGCAGCCATTCGGGCACCAGGTCGGGCCGGATCGCCTTGCGGGCGGCGCCGGTCAGGTTCGTGACCAGCCGGTCGCCGATCTTGTCGGCCGCCGCCACGGCGAGCCGAGCCGAGGCCTCCACGGCCTTGAAGTTCTTCGCGACGAGCGCCGCCGTCCGCTCCTCGCGCGGCGAGTGCCGGGCGTGCCGGAAGCCCTTCATGAACGCCCCCGTGTCGATCCCGACCGGGCAGGCCAGCTTGCACGTCGAGTCACCGGCGCAGGTGTCCACGGCGTCGTACCCGTACGCGTCGATCAGCGCGTCCTCGACCGGGGAACCGGACGGCTGGCGCATCATCTCGCGGCGCAGCACGATCCGCTGGCGCGGTGTCGTCGTCAAGTCCTCGCTGGGGCACGTGGGTTCGCAGAAGCCGCACTCGATGCACGGGTCGGCGATCAGCTCCACCTTGGGGATCGTCTTCAGGCCCCGCAGATGGGCCTTCGGGTCGCGGTCGAGCACGATGCGCGGGGCGAGCACCCCGTCCGGGTCGATGACCTGCTTGGTGCGCCACATCAACTCCGTTGCCTTGGCGCCCCATTCGAGCTCCAGGAACGGGGCGATGTTGCGGCCCGTCGCGTGCTCCGCCTTCAAGGAGCCGTCGAACCGGTCGACCGTGAGGCGACAGAACTCGTCCATGAACGCCGCGTACCGCTCCACGTCCTCCGGCTTCGCCGCGTCGAATGCCAGCAGGAAGTGCAGATTGCCGTGCGCCGCGTGGCCCGCCACCGCGGCGTCGAAGCCGTGCCGCGTCTGGAGTTCGAGCAGCTCCTCGCAGGCCTCCGCGAGCCGCGAGGGAGGGACCGCGAAGTCCTCCGTGATCAGCGTCGTACCCGAGGGCCGCGAGCCGCCGACCGCGGTCACGAACGCCTTGCGGGCCTTCCAGTACCCGGCGATCGTCTTGGCGTCCCGCGTGAACTCGTTGGTCACCGAGGCGACGGGCGCGACCAGATCGAGCCCTTCGAGGGCCTTCGCGGCCGCCTCCTCGTAAGCCGCCTGCCGCTCCTCGTCTGGGGCGCGGAACTCCACGAGCAGCGCCGTCGTCTCCTTGGGCAGCTCGGCCCAGTCCCGCGGCACGCCCTGCACGCTCACCGAGGCGCGCAGCGTGTTGCCGTCCATCAGCTCCACGGCCAGGGCCCCCGCCTCGTTGAAGACGGGCACCGCCGCGGCGGCGGCGGGCAGGGAGGGGAAGAACAGCAGCGCCGTCGACACCCTGCGGTCCAACGGCAGGGTGTCGAAGACGACCTCAGAGATGAACCCGAAGGTGCCCTCCGAGCCGACCATCAGGCCGCGCAGGATCCGCACCGGCGTCTCGCCGTCCAGGAACGAGTCCAGCCGGTACCCGTTCGTGTTCTTGATCTCGTACTTGGCGCGGATCCTGCGCGTGAGCTCGGCATCTGCCTCAATCTCTCGCTTGATCGCCAACAGGCCCTCGCACAGCGCCGGTTCGGCGTGCGCCAGATCCTCGTCCGCGCGCGGATCGCCCGTGTCGACGACCGTGCCGGACGGCAGCACGAAGGTGAGCGAGGAGACCGTCCGGTACGAATTCCGCGTCGTGCCCGCCGTCATCCCCGACGCGTTGTTCGCCACCACGCCGCCCACCGTGCAGGCGATCGCGCTCGCCGGGTCGGGACCGAGCACCCGCCCGTGCCGCGCGAGCGTGGCGTTCGCCCGCACGATCGTGGTGCCGGGGCCGATCCGGGCGCGCGAACCGTCGCCGAGCACCTCGATCCCCGCCCAGAATTTGCGGACGTCGACCAGGATGTCCTCGCCCTGCGCCTGCCCGTTCAACGATGTGCCCGCCGCGCGGAAGACGACCTCGCGGCCCCGTCCGTGTGCGTAGGAGAGCACGGCCGACACGTCGTCGATGTCCTCCGCGACCACCACGACCTGCGGCACGAAGCGGTACGGGCTCGCGTCCGACGCGTAGCGCACCAGATCCGAGACCTTGGTGAGCACCTTGTCCGCGCCGAGCAGCTCCGTCAGCTCCGAGCGCAGCGGCTCGGGCGTGCCACCGGCCTGCCGGTCCGGGACCCGGTCGGGCGCGGGACCCGGGCGGCGGGCTCCGGGACGCAGGGCTTCCGGCTTCGGCTCCAGCAGCGGCATGGCCTCTCCTCGCTCAGCAATCGCGGTCGTGCGGGGATCCGAACAGCGTGTTCAGCAAGACCGTCAGCTGCGCGCGCTGCTCCTTGTCCAATGGGGCCAGGATCTCCTCTGCCGCCGCGCGGCGCGCGCTGCGCAGCTCCCGCAGGGCGGCCCGGCCCTTGTCGGTGAGCTCGATCCGGATGACCCGGCGGTTGGTGGGGTCGGGCACGCGGCGCACCAGATCGGCCGACTCCAGCCCGTCCACGGTGGTCGTCACGGCGCGCGGGACCACTTCGAGGCGCTGCGCCAGATCGGCCATGCGCGGCGGCGTGTCGTAGTGCACCAGCGTGCGCAGCAGCCGGGACTGCGCGGGGGTGATCCCGACCGGCTCCAGCTGGCGCCGCTGTATCCGCTGAAGGCGGCGGGTCAGCCGCAGCAGCTGCTCGGCGAGGAAGCCGTCGGCGTCCGGTGTCTTCATGCCGGGAACATTAGCAGGACCTTGTGCATTGTGAATAGAGGTAACAATGCACTATGCTCCTCAAAGTCGAGCTCGGCTCCTGACCCATGAGGGCCCGCCGAGCTCTCCCCATGCCTAGGAGGCCCATGCCCCGCCCCGAACACATCCCGTGGACGCCGCCCCCCGATGCCGACGCGCCGGGCGAGCCGCGCCAGATCCGCCGCATCCTGTCGCTCTTCCGTCCTTACCGCGGGCGGCTCGCCCTCGTCGGGCTCCTCGTCTGCGCCGCCTCGCTGGTCACGGTCGCCACGCCGTTCCTGCTCAAGGAAATCCTCGACGTCGCGATCCCGCAGGGCCGCACCGGGCTGCTCAGCCTGCTCGCCCTCGGCATGATCGTCAGCGCCGTCGTGACGAGCGTCTTCGGCGTCCTGCAGACGCTGATCTCGACGACCGTCGGCCAGCGCGTCATGCACGATCTGCGCACCGCCGTCTACGGACGGCTGCAGAGCATGTCGCTCGCCTTCTTCACCAAGACCCGCACCGGCGAGGTCCAGTCCCGCATCGCCAACGACATCGGTGGCATGCAGGCGACCGTGACCTCCACCGCGACCTCCCTCGTCTCGAACCTGACGAGTGTCATCGCCACGGTCGTCGCGATGATCGCCCTCGACTGGCGCCTGACGGTCGTCTCCCTGCTTCTGCTGCCGGTTTTCGTGTGGATAAGCCGCCGGGTCGGCCGCGAGCGCAAGAAGATCGCCACGCAGCGCCAGAAGCAGATGGCCGCGATGGCCGCCACGGTCACGGAGTCGCTCTCCGTCAGCGGCATCCTGCTCGGCCGCACCATGGGCCGCGCCGACTCCCTCACCAAGTCCTTCGCCGACGAGTCGGACCAGCTGGTCGGCCTGGAGGTCAGGTCGAACATGGCGGGGCGCTGGCGGATGTCCGTCATCAGCATCGTCATGGCCGCCATGCCCGCCGTCATCTACTGGGCGGCCGGCGTCGCCCTGCAGCTCGGCGGTCCCACCGTCTCCATAGGCACGCTCGTCGCGTTCGTCTCGCTCCAGCAGGGCCTGTTCCGGCCGACCGTGAGCCTGCTCCAGACCGGCGTCCAGATCCAGACCTCGCTCGCCCTGTTCCAGCGCATCTTCGAGTACCTGGACCTGCCGGTCGACATCACCGAGCGCGAGAACGCGGTCCGGCTGGACACCGTCAAGGGCGAGGTCCGCTTCGAGAACGTCGAGTTCCGCTACGACAGCGACGACGAGCGGCAGGATCCGATCCTCGACGGCATCGACCTCACGATCCCCGCGGGCGGCAGCCTCGCCGTCGTCGGCCCCACCGGCTCCGGCAAGTCCACGCTCAGCTATCTGGTGCCGCGGCTGTACGACGTCACGGGCGGGCGCGTCACCCTCGACGGGGTGGACGTGCGCGACCTGGACTTCGACACCCTCGCGCGTGCGATCGGCGTTGTCTCGCAGGAGACGTACCTCTTCCACGCCTCCGTCGCCGAGAACCTGCGGTTCGCCAAGCCGGACGCCACCGACGAGGAGCTGTACGCGGCGGCCCGAGCGGCTCAGATCCACGACCACATAGCCGGGCTGCCCGACGGCTACGACACCGTGGTCGGCGAGCGCGGACACCGCTTCTCCGGCGGCGAGAAGCAGCGCTTGGCCATCGCCCGCACCATCCTGCGCGACCCACCGTTGCTCATCCTCGACGAGGCGACCAGCGCCCTCGACACCCGCACCGAGCACGCGGTGCAACAGGCCATCGACGCGCTCTCGGCCAACCGCACGACGCTGACCATCGCACACCGTCTCTCCACGATCCGCGGCGCCGACCAGATAGTGGTCCTCGACTCCGGGCGAATAGCCGAGCGCGGCACCCACGAGGAGCTGCTCGCGCAGGACGGCCGGTACGCCGCACTGGTGCGACGGGACGCGCGCGTGGAAGCGGCGGCGTAACGGACACGTGGCGACAGGTGGGGCGCAACGGAATCCGTGCGCCCGAGGGCCTCGAACGGGACGTCCGTGAGAACGCTGGGGAGAGAGACCGTGAGGGAGTCGAGGAGGATGAAGAGATGTCAGGAATGGCCTGACGCACGGGTTACCGTTCCGGCATGCAGACCGAGACTCCGCAACGGAGCACGATGCGACTCACGCGCCGAGGGCGCGTCGCCATGACGGTGACCGGGGTTGTCGTGGCGGCCACCGCGGTCGCGGTACCGCTGGCCCTGGCGGGCGACGACGCGGACCAGCTGCTGACGATTCCGGAGGGCTGGCGCTCGGGCCAGGTGTACGCGGCCGTCGACAAGGCGCTCGGCGTCCCCGCCGGCACGACGAAGAAGGCCGCGCCCAAGGCCGACCTCAAGCTGCCGAGCGACGCGGGGGACAACGCGGAGGGTTACCTCTTTCCGGCCACGTATCCCTTGAACGACAAGTCGACTCCGCAGTCGGTCCTGTCGTACATGGTCGAGACGGCCAACAAGAGGTTCGGCGGCCAGGGCACCACGGCGGGAGCCCAGCGCGACGCCGTCAATCCGTACCAGCGGGTCATCATCGCGAGCATCGTGCAGGCCGAGGCGGACAACAAGGAGGACATGGGCAAGGTCGCCCGCGTCATCTACAACCGGCTCGACCACGACATGCCGCTCCAGATGGACTCCACGATCAACTACGCGCTCGGCCGCTCCACGCTGGACACCACCCACGACGACACCCGCATAAAGAGCCCGTACAACACCTACGCGCGCAAGGGGCTGCCGCCCACTCCGATCGGCAACCCGGGGGACGAGGCGATGCGGGCGGCGACCAACCCGACGGAGGGCGACTGGCTGTACTTCGTGACGGTCAAGCACGGGGACACGCGCTTCACGGCGGACATGGACGAGCAGGAGAAGAACGTGCAGGAGTTCAACAAGAACCAGGCGAAAGCCAGGGAAGAAGAGGGCTGAACGAAACTCTTCAGGGGGCTTCAGGGGTGAGGCAAGCGGGCGCCGGGTCGCGCCCTGCCCCTCACGCGGTGACCGATGCGGGGCACACCGGTGCCGGGCGCCTGCCCAGCAGGCGCTGGATGTCGCGCACCGCTGCCCGTCCCGCCCGGTTCGCGCCGATGGTGCTGGCCGACGGGCCGTAGCCGACCAGATGGATCCGCGGGTCGAGGGCCGCGCGCGTGCCCTCCATGCGGATCCCGCCGCCCGGCTCCCGCAGCTTCAGCGGCGACAGGTGCTCGATGGACGCCCTGAACCCGGTGGCCCACAGGATCACGTCGGCCGCCACCTCCTGCCCGTCGTCCCAGGCCACACCCGTCGGGGTGATCCGGTCGAACATGGGGTGCCGGTCGAGGACACCGTTCGCGCGGGCCTCGCGGATCGCGTCGTTCACCGGCAGCCCGGTCACCGACACCACGCTCAGCGGTGCGAGCCCCTCACGTACCCGCTCCTCGACCCTCGCCACGGCGGCCCGCCCTTGCTCCTCGCCGAACGGCCCCTCGCGGAAGACGGGCGGCCGCCGCGTCACCCAGGTCGTCGCGGCGGCGTACGGGGCGATCTCCATCAGGTGCTGTGTCCCGGACGCCCCGCCGCCCACCACCACGACGCGCTGACCCGCGAACTCCTCCGGCCCCGAGTACTGAGCGGTGTGCAGCTGCCGCCCGCGGAAGGTCTCCTGCCCCGGGTAGCGCGGCCAGAACGGCCGGTCCCAGGTGCCGGTCGCGTTGATCAGGGCGCGCGTCGACCAGACGCCGTCCGAGGTCTCGACGAGCAGCCGGCCCCCGTCCCCCTCGCGCACCGCCCGCACGTCGACCGGACGCCGTACGCGCAGGTCGAAGGTCTCCTCGTACGAGGTGAAGTGGGCGGAGACGACCTCCGAGGACGGACGCGTGGGGTCGGCGCCGGTCAGCTCCATGCCGGGCAGCGCGTGCATGCCGTGGACCTTGCCGTAGGTGAGGGAGGGCCACCGGAACTGCCAGGCGCCGCCCGGCCGGGGCGCGTGGTCGAGGACGACGAAGTCCCGCTCGGGCTCGTAGCCCACGCGGCGCAGGTGGTAGGCGGCGGACAGGCCGGCCTGCCCGGCGCCGACGACCACGACGTCGACGTCGACCCCGGCGCCGTGGGCGTGGGTGTCGTCGTCTCGTACCTCGGCACGTACCCCGATGTCGTTCACATTTCTACCAACTCCCTCGGGGCCCGAGAACTTCCCACCCAACCGAACCGACCAGATCCGTCCCGTCCTGACCCGACCCGACTGGCACGGGCCCGACCCGACCCGACCGGCTCCGAACGCCGCCGATCGCTTAGCGCTCAGCGCTCAGCGTCCGCCCGCGACCGCCAGCGGGACACCGGTCCGGCGCGCGGCAGGCCGCACGAGCCCGCGCGCGGCGAGTTCCGGAATGACGCCCTCCCCGAACCAGTACGCCTCCTCCAGATGCGGATAGCCGGAGAGCACGAAGTGCTCGATGCCGAGCGCGTGGTACTCCTCGATCCGGTCGGCGACCTCGGCGTGACTGCCGACGAGCGCCGTGCCGGCGCCGCCGCGCACCAGCCCGACCCCGGCCCACAGATTGGGCGAGATCTCCAGGCCCTCCCGCTTGCCGCCGTGCAGCGCCAGCATCCGTCGCTGCCCGACCGACTCGCTGCGCCCGAGTGCGGCCTGCGCGGCGGCGACCGTCTCGGGGGAGAGGTCGTCGAGGAGCCGGTCCGCGGTGGCCCACGCGTCGCGCGTCGAGTCGCGCGTGATGGTGTGCAGCCGGATCCCGAACCGCACCGTGCGGCCCTCCCGCTCGGCGAGCGAACGGATCCAGTCGATCTTCTCCTTCACCTGCTGCGGCGGCTCGCCCCACGTCAGATACACGTCCGAGTGCCGCGCCGCGACGGGCCCCGCGGCAGCCGAGGAACCGCCGAAGAAGATCTCCGGCAGCGGATCGGGCGGCAGCGCCGTGTAGCCGCCGTCCACCTGGTAGTGCTCCCCGGCGAAGTCGAACGGCGTCCGCGAGCTGCCGCCCCACACACCACGCACCACCGACAGGAACTCGTCGGTGCGGGCGTAGCGGCGGTCGTGGTCGAGGTGGTCGCCGAAGCGGCGCTGCTCGGCGGAGTCGCCGCCGGTGACGACGTTGAGCAACAGCCGCCCGTTCGTGAGCCGTTGGTACGTCGACGCCATCTGCGCGGCCAGCGTCGGCGAGATCACTCCGGGCCGGAAGGCCACGAGGAACTTCAGGCGTTCGGTGTGCTGGGCGAGGGCGACCGTCGTCAGCCACGCGTCCTCGCACCACGTCCCCGTCGGAGTGAGTACGGCCTCGAAGCCCAACTGCTCGGCCGCCTTGGCGATTTGAACGAGATAGTCGAGGTCCGGTGGGCGCACGCCGGAGATCGGGCCGCCGGGTGAGCGTTCGAGCGCCCCGCCGCTGAAGGCGTGCCGGTCGACGAGGGTGCGTCCGTCGCCGCCGGTCGGCAGGAACCAGTGCAGGGATACGTTCACGGCGTCAGGACTCCTTGCCGTAGCTGCGCGGAGCGGTGGTCGAGGGCGGCAGCTCGCCGTTGAACCGCGTGTCGACGAACTTCGAGAAGTCGACCTCGTGCGGGATCAGCTTCAACTCTGAGAAGGTGTCGGCTATTTGCTGCTCGGACGCGATGACGTTCTTGTCGACGGCGACCGTGACCCGCGTGCCGTTCGTCCGCTTCACGGCGTCGTACGCGACCCCGTACGGCAGCCCGGTGTCCTTGGCCCACACCTTCGCCCAGGCCTGGGGGTGCTTGTAGACCCAGTTCTGGGCGCGCCGCAGCCGCTCCAGGTAGTCCTTGATGGCGGCGGACTTCTTCTTGTCGGCGAGCGCGCCGGGGGCGGCGACCTGGAAGGCGAGCCCGTTGGTGACCCCGTCGCCGTCGGTGAGTACACGGCCGAGGTTTCCGCGCAGAGCCTGTGACGTGTACGGGTCCCAGACGGCCCACGCGTCGACCTTGCCGCTGGTGAACGCGGCGAGCGCATCGGCCGGTTGCAGGTACTTGACCTGCACGTCCTTCAGTTCGAGCCCCACCTTCTTGAGTGAGGCGACGAGTTGGTAGTGCGCCGACGACCCCTGGGCCACCGCGATCGACTTGCCCTTGAGCCCTGCCGGACTCTTCAGCGTCGAGTCCTTCGGTACGAGGATCGCGTCGCCCTTCGCGGTCCCGTGGCTCGCGGACACGACCTTGATCTTCGAGTCGGCGCCCGCCGCGAAGACGGGCGGTGTGTTGCCGACGCCGCCGATGTCCACGGCTTTGGCGTTGACCGCTTCGAGGAGTGGCGGCCCCGAGGTGAAGGTCGACCAGCGGATGGTGTAATCCAGGTCGTCGAGCTCGCCGGCGGCCCGCAGCACCGCCTCCGAACCACCCTTCTGGTCACCCACGTTGAGGGTGAGCGAGCCCTTCCCGTCGGTGTTGCCGCCGCTTCCGCCGCTGCCGGTCGACGTACTGGCGGTGGAGGCGCCGGAGCAGGCGGCGAGCAGAAGGGAGAGGGGAGCGAGGAGGGCGCCGGGAACGAGGAGGCGTCGCATGGCAAGTCCGTTCAGAAGAGATTGAGTTGAGGATCCAGGTCGATGGCGATGGCGATGGCGATGACGGTGACGAGGCGTCAGCGTCAAGGGGAGGACTCGTCCACGCCGAGGCGCTGGAGCAGTTCGGCGCGCAGGGCGGCGAAGCGCGGATCGGTGAGGTCGCGCGGCCGCTCCAGATCGATACGGGTCTCGTGGGCGATGACGCCCTCGTCCATGACGAGCACCCGGTCGGCGAGCAGGACGGCCTCCTCGACGTCATGGGTCACCAACAGCACCGCGCAGCCCCGCTGTTGCCACAGTTCACCGACGAGCCGCTGCGCCTTGATCCGCGTCAGCGCGTCGAGCGCGCCGAACGGTTCGTCGAGCAACAGCAGATCGGGTTCGCGCACGAGCGCGCGGGCGAGGGAGGCGCGCTGGGCCTCGCCGCCGGAGAGCGTCTTGGGCCAGGCGTCCGTACGGTGCCCGAGCCCGACCTCGTCCAACGCCCGCTCGGCAACAGCCCGTTCGGGCTTGCCGGGCAGTCCGAGCAGTACGTTGCGCCACACCCGCTTCCACGGCATGAGCCGCGGCGCCTGGAAAGCGACGGCCTTGCGGCGCGGCACGAGTACGGTGCCCTCGATGTCACGGTCGAGCCCGGCGAGAATCCGCAGCAGTGTGGACTTGCCGCAACCGCTGCGCCCGAGGAGAGCCACGAACTCCCCCTGCCGGACGTCGAGTTCGAGATCCCGGATCACGTCCTTCCCGTCGAATGAGCGACTGAGGCCCTCCACGCGCACCGCGGGACCGGTCTTCACGGGAGTAGCGGACGAGGTGGACGGGGCGGGGGTCACCGGCCGGTGAACGTCGGTCGCCATTGCAGCAGCAGCCTTTCGAGGGAACGGACGACGAAGTCGGCGAGCAGGCCGAGGAAGGCGTAGACGACGAGGCATACGACGATGACGTCGGTCCGCAGGAAGTCCCGCGCCTGCACCATCAGGAAGCCGATGCCGGCGTCCGCGTTGATCTGCTCCGCGAACACCAGGGCCAGCCACGCGATGCCGAGCGAGTACCGCAGCCCGGTCATCGCACCGGGCAGGGCCCCCGGCAGCACGACATGACGTACGAGACCCCACCGGCTGAGCCCCAACGACTCGCCCGCCTCGATGAGTTGCGCGTCGACGCCGCGGATCCCGGCGTACACGTTCAGGTACAGCGGGAAGGTCACGCCGAGCGTGATGACGGCGACCTTCGGGGCCTCGCCGATCCCGAACCAGATGATGAACAGCGGAATCAGCCCGACGAACGGCACGGTCCGCAGCATCTGCACACTCGCGTCGACCAGATCCTCGCCGACCCGGAACAGGCCGGACAGCAGCGCGAGTCCCACCCCGACGACGACACCGCACAGCAGCCCGACGGCGACACGTTGCAGCGACACACCCATGGCGGCGGGGAGCGATCCGTCGGACACGAGGTCGGCGCCGACCCGCGCGATGGTGCCGGGCGAGGCCAGCACCTCGGGCGTCAACACCCCCAGGGACGTGAGGAGTTGCCACAGCGCAAGCAGCAACAACGGACCACTGGTCCGCCGCAGCCACCGCGGCACGCGGGTGCGACGAGTGGACGAGGAAACGAGCGGAACGAGCTCAAGAGGGGAGGCGGTCTCGGCGGACGACTCCTGTGTTCCGGCAGGTTTTCCGGCAGGGGAAACGGGCGGAGCATGACTGATGCTCATGGCACTCCATGGCAGGCGAGAGCACGCGTCGGCGTCAGCGGGCGCGCGTCAGCGGCGCGCCGTCACGGACGAACACCGAAGCGGCGACGAAAAGAGAGAGGAGGGAGAGGTGAAGCGAAGAGGGCGTCAGCAGCCGAAACGACACGCGGCAGAGGCCACCCGCAGCAGGTCGATGTGACCGCGCGTGGTGAGCATGGCTGAACGCAACATGCGGCAGAACGTATCCACTTGTCGACCCCCGGTCAATGCCGTCTCAGCGCGTGGAACCGCGCCCCGGAGATCCGGCCCGCCCGCAGCGGGTCCTCAAGCGTTCAGGGAGGGACAATGGCCTCATGTCAGACGTCTTCACGACCCGAGTCCTGAACCTCACCACCGGCTCCACGGAGCGTGTGGTCGACCTCACCCGCGACTGCGAGTCCTTCCTTCGCGAGGTGGCCCAGGGCCGCGACGGCCTCCTCAACCTCTTCGTCCCCCACGCCACCGCGGGCATCGCCGTCATCGAAACGGGCGCCGGCAGCGACGACGACCTCCTCGCCGCCCTCCACACCCTCCTCCCCGCCGACGACCGCTGGCAGCACAGCCACGGCTCCCCGGGCCACGGCCGCGACCACGTCCTCCCGGCGATCGTGCCGCCGCATGCGACGTTGCCGGTGGTGGGGGGTGGGTTGGAGTTGGGGACGTGGCAGTCGGTGTGTTTGGTGGACACCAACAAGGACAATCCGCGACGGAAGGTCCGGTTGAGCTTCTTCGGTGGGTGAGCCGAGTTGGCTGCACGATAGTCGCGAAGTCCGGCCGCACCAACTGGACAATCGAGCCGCGTGCCCGAACCTGCCGCAAAAGCCTGCATCAGCTCTGTTGGGCCTTCGTCGGAGCGGGATTTCCCGGTCAGCGTGACACCTGGTAGTGAGGGGGCCCGCTTGAATCGGGCGCAGAAACTGGCACCGGTTGACCATCTCGCCGTCATGTACGGGCGTCCCGCACGCGGGCTTCCCTGGTACTCGACGACGCTCCGCGAAATCCTGCTCTCCGAAGCTGCCCTTGGGTACCTGATGCGCAAGGGAGAGCCGGTGATCGGTTCGGATGGCAATCCGAACCGTATATGTAAAGGGCTGTGGGACAGGGGCACACATGAAGCGCTGAAGAAGGCGATTAACTCGCGCAGGATGCGTTCGCCGTCGCTCGAACCAGCCGTACCTGCTCACTGAGGTGGCGACACGCTGACGTCGGCCGACGCGCCTCCATGCCATGTCCGTGCTGCAAGGAACAAGGGCTGGCCGAGCGGTTGGGAGCGACTGCGTGCCAGCCCCCTATGGGGGGCTGCCCGGTTCGAAACTGACCGCGGCCCAGAAGCAGAAGCTGCTCACCTGGTCGGTGTCTACGTCGGCTACATGGATGCGGGGCACGCGGCAGCGAAACTGAAGGAGGGCGAGGAGTAAATCGACCCCACCTACTTCTACTGGCCAGGAGGGACGAAGGACTTCTCTGCCGTCTACTACCGCGTGCACAGCCCGGTTGTCCTGATCGCGTACGACGCCACTCACCACTCTGCTACGGCGGCGACTACGGGATCGATCTCCTCAAGCTCCTTTTGGAGACCGATCACTGACGGTCTGACGCGGCCTCAGTCGGTCGGCGGATCAGGTAGTGGAACTGGCCCCTGAGCCAGTCCCGCACAGCACCACCGTGGCCTTCACCGAGGGCGTCCGCTCTGAAGCGGCGCACCGGCCCGAACTACCCGTGGGGATACACCAGGCAGTCGTCGGCCCGCAGTTGCACTGTGGTGTCGGCGGCGGCCCGGTGGGTCGGGCTCTCGGCGAGGAGGGTGAGGTCGCCGACCGACAGCCGGTACTCGTAGTGGGCTCCGGTGTAGGCCCGGTCGACGATGGTCGCCTTCAGTACGCTGCCCTGGTCCTCGTCGACGACGGTCTCGTCCGTGAAGCGGACGCGTTCGGCGCGCAGGCCGACCGTCACGCTTTGTCCGTCGTGGAGGCCGTCGGTGCGGGGGACGCGCAGGGACTGATCGGTGCCGGAGAGGGACACCCGCACCGTCGTGGTGTCATCGGCTGTCATGTGCACGGTTCCGTCGAGCAGGTTGCAGCGGCCGATGAACGCGGCGACCTCGGGCGTCGCGGGTGTCTCGTAGATCTCGGTGGGGGTGCCGATCTGCTCCAGCCTTCCGCCCAGGAACACCGCGATGCGGTCACTGAGCGACATGGCCTCGACCTGGTCGTGTGTGACATACACCGTGGTGATGCCCATCTCCCTCTGGAGGTCCTTGAGCCACGCGCGCGCCTGGTCGCGCATCTTGGCGTCCAGGTTGGAGAGCGGCTCGTCGAGGAGGAGGACGCCAGGCGAGTAGACGATTCCGCGGGCGAGAGCGACGCGTTGCTGCTGGCCGCCCGAGAGCTGATGCGGGTAGCGGTCCCTGAGTTCGAGCAGGCCGACCTTGTCGAGGGCCGCGTCGACCCGGCGGTCGCGTTCGTCCGCCGGGAGCTTGCGCAGCTTGAGGGGGAAGGCCAGGTTGTCCGCGACCGTCATGTGGGGCCACAGGGCGTAGGACTGGAAGACGAGCCCGAGGTTGCGGCCCTCCGGTGGCACCGTGGTGTCACGGCGCCCGTCGAAGAAGACGTCGTCGCCGACACGGATGGTGCCGGAGTCGGGGTCCTCCAGGCCCGCGACGCAGGCCAGGGTCGTGGACTTGCCGCAGCCGCTCGGGCCCAGGAGGGTGAAGAACTCCCCTTCGGCGACGGTGAACTCGACGTCCGTGAGCACGGTGTTGCCCGAGAAGGACTTGCTGATGTTCTCGACGGCGAGCTCAGGCATGGGGCGCACCCTTCTTTTCCTTGACGAACAGGTTCACAAGACCTGCGGCGATGACGGTGACGGCGATCTGAATGGTGGAGAGTGCGGCGACGGATCCGGTTTCTCCCTGCGTCCACAGCTCGACGGCGGTGGTGCCGATGACCTGGGAGTCCGAACCCGCGAGGAACATCGCCGGCGCGTATTCGCGGATCATCTGCACCCAGATGAGCAGGAACGAGGCGACGAGCGCGGGAGCGATGAGGCGCAGGAGCACGCGTGTGACGGTGCGCCACCAGTCGGCGCCGGCGACGCGGGCGGCGTTGTCGAGTTCCTGTCCCAGCTGGAGTACCGCGGGCGAGATGGAACCGAAGGCGGAGGGCAGGGCACGGATACCGAAGGCGATCACGACGGCGACGAGGGTTCCCTGGGCCGCACTGATCGGGGACGGCGCGAGCGCGATGGCCCAGAACAGGCCGATGCCGATGATGAGTCCGGGGATCGCCTGCGGTGAAAGGGCCAGCACCTCGAGCCACCGGCCGAGGCGGAACCGGGACCGTCGCGCCGTGAGGACGACGAGCGCTCCGAGGAGGGTGACCGCGGCGGCCCCGGTGAGCGCGACGACGAGGCTGTTCGTGATCGACTGCGTGTACGGCTCATAGGCGAAGATCAGCCGGAAGTTGTCGAGGGTGAGCGTGGAGAACGGGGAGATCAGCGGCGACAGGAACCGGCTGAACGCCCGCAGCACCAGGGCCGCCATGGGCAGCAGCACACCGAAGCCAAGATAGAGGGCAACGAAGCCGAAGCCCAGCCAGCGCCAGGCGCCGATGTCGAGGGTGCCGCGGCGTGTGGCCTTGCCGCGCACGCTCACGTACCGCTGGGCGTGCTTGAGCAGACGGATCTGCAGCAGCGACAGGCACACGGTCGTGGCGAGGATCAGCGTCGACGCGGCGCCGAGCAGCCCGTAGTCGGGACGCAGCGCCTCCATGCCGTGGACGTAGAGGAAGCTGGAGAACATCTCGATGTCATTGGGCTCGCCGAGGATCAGCGGGATCGACAGGGTCTCGACCGCGGTTCCGAAGATCAGCAGGCTCGCGTAGAGAACGGGTGGGCGCAGCATCGGCAGGACCGCAGAGCGCAGCACACGGGTGGGCTTCGCGCCGCAGACGCGGGCCGCCTGTTCGAGGGAAGCGTCCGACGACGCAAGGGCGTTGGCGCAGAACAGATAGGCGATGGGGGCCTGTGCGACGGCCTCGACGAAGGCCATGCCGGGCAGGCTGTACAGGTCCCAGGGGACGAAGCCGATGGTGTTGTGCAGGGCGGCGCTGACGAACCCGGCGGGTCCGTACATCACGATCCATCCGAAGGCGAGGACCAGCGGTGACAGATAGATCGGCCACCGCACGACCTGCGCGAACAGCCGGGCGCCGGGGAAACGGGTCCGGGTGAGCAGTACGGCCATGGGGACGGCGATGGCAAGGGCGAACAGCGTGGTGAGCACCGCGAAGAGGAGTGTGTTGACGACCGTGTGTCCGAAGCCGGCCTCGGTGAACAGCCGGACGTAGTTGTCCAGGACGAAGGCGCCGCCGCCCTCGTACAGGGGCCGGTCGCGCAACGACTGGTACAGGATGGGGACGACCGGTGCCAGGACGAGCACCGCTGTCAGGAGGAAGACGGCGTAGTGGATGCCGACTTCCCTGCCCGCGCCGCGCCAGCGACGGTAGCGCGGCGGCCGGTCGTGCGCGGGGGGTGTGGGCGGGGTGGGCCGTGGCGGACTGGGTGCCAGGGCCGATGACTGCTGAGGCATGAGGGCTCTCCGGGACGTGCTGAGGGGCGAACGAGGGGTGGGTCGACGTGGACCGCTACGTCCTGGCGCTGTCCCAGCGGCGCTCGTACGCCGCGTGCGCGCTTTCCCCGACGCCCTTGTACGAGGCGAGGAACACACGGTTCTCGCCCAGGCGACGAATCAGACCCTGGTACGGCTCGATGCCGCCGGCGCCCTTGGTACCGACGCGATAAGGGCCCAAGCCGCCGGAGACCGCGTCCTGTTGGCCCGCCGCGGACAGCACGTAGTCGAGGAACAGCCGGGCGGCGTTGGGGTGGGGCGCGGTCTCGACGATGGAGAGGGCGCGGGGCACCGCCACCGTGCCTTCCTCGTAGAAGGTCCAGCCGAGGAGGCCGCCGCTGCGCTCGGCGATCGGGATGGCGACGGTGCCGCCGGAGTGGACGGCGGCGTCGTACTCGCCGGAGATGACCTTCTCGGTCAGTGATCCGGAGGAGTTCTCCGGGCGGCAGAAGGGCAGTAGGCGGCGCAGGTGGGACCAGCCGCCCGGTGCGTGTGAGGTGTAGGTGGCGTTGCTTGAGTAGCCGAAGGGGTTCGTCGTGTCGTAGATACCGATCTTGCCCCGGTATCTGGACGGGTGCGCCTCGCACAGGTCGGCCATGCTGCGCAGGCCCTTGGGGTACTGCGTGGCCGCGAGGGTCTTGCGGTTGTATAGCACCACGTTCGGGTCGGTGGACAGCACGAAGACGCGCGGGAGGATCTGGGCGAAGTCCGGCAGTTTGCTCAGTTCCACGGACTCGTAGTCGAGGGCGACGCCCCGCTGCGCGTAGTCGGCCCAGTCGGTGGGGGAGATGGACAGGAGCAGATCGACGGGCGAGCCGCCGGTCGCACGCTCGCTGTAGTAGCGCTGGAAGACGGCCGAGCTGCTGAGGTTGGTGGCTCGTACCCGGCTGATCCAGGGGTAGCGGCGGGTGAAGCCCTCGAAGAGGGGCTGGAGCGCGGTCTGCGGCGTGTTGCTGTACAGCAGTAGTTCGTCCTCGCGGCGGGACGCGTCCACCAACTGTGCGTAGTCGGCCGGGTAGTAGTCCGGAAGCGAGGGTGCCTCGGCGTTCTTGTGGTCCTCGGCCGTGCATCCCGTGAGAGGTGCGCCGAGCCCGAGCAGGGCCCCGGAGGCGAGAAGTCCCTGGAGCGCTCGCCGCCGGGGCGGGGCCAGGCCCCTGCCCGGTGGGCGCTGCTCGGGGTGCGGGTGGCGGGGCGGGTACATCGGTTCACCTCTGCAAGTGACGGCTCTGGCACCACGGTCTGTCGATCAACCCCCGCACCTTGGCGCGCACTTCTCTCGTAAAGCAAGACCTGTGACCAAAAAAGTTGTAGAAACTCTCGCCAGATGAAAGTAGGTATTGCGTGGCGAGTGTTTCGGGTCTTAGATGGGGGCTCCCAGAGATTGAGGAGGTCTCCGTGCCCGATCCCCGGGTCCTAGTGACGACCCAGTACCTGCGCCCCGATGACGAGGTCGACGCGCTCCTGCGCGCCGAGGGCTGCCAGACCCTGCACAGCCCCTGGTCGGGCCACCGGGGCCCCGGTGAGCTGGCGGACCTGCTCAGTGGCGTGGATGCCGCGATCGTGGGGTCGGACCCCATCACGGCCGCGGTTTTGGAGGCGGCCCCGCGGTTGCGCGTGATCTCGCGCACCGGTGTGGGCTACGACGCGATCGATGTGGCCGCGGCCGCCGAACTCGGCATCACGGTCTGCAATACCCCGGGCGTGAACCGCAACAGCGTCGCCGAGACGACCCTCATGCTCATGCTCATGAGCGCCCGCCGGGCCGGGGAGAACCTCGAGGACGTACGCGTAGGCGGCTGGCGCCGACTGCCCGGTGTCGAACTGCGGGGGGCGACGCTGGGCCTGATCGGCTGCGGGCGCATCGGACAGGCCGTCGCGGACCTCGCACTCGCCTTCGGCATGCGGGTCCTCGCCTACGATCCCTTCCCCGACCCGGACTTCGCCGAGCGCGCGGCGGTCGACTTCACGTCCGCCGACGAGGTGGTCGAGCGCAGTGACTTCCTCAGCCTGCACCTCTTCCTGTCGGACGAGACCCGACACTGGTTGAACGCGGACCGCCTGGCGCGCATGAAACCGACGGCCCATGTCATCAACACCGCCCGTGGCGGGGTCCTCGACGAGGTGGCGCTCGCCGCGGCCCTGGCCGCGGGCGAGCTGGCCGGCGCAGGTCTCGATGTCGTCGAGGGCGAGCCGCTCGCGGCCAACAGCCCATTGCGGCAGATCCCCACCTGTGTCGTCACACCGCACATCGGCGGGTCCACCGCCCAGGCCCGCGGGCGCAGCGGAATCGAGGCAGCACGCAACGTGCTGCGGGTCCTGAAGGGAGAGGCTCCCCGCAACGTCGTCAATCCGCAGGTGCTCCAGCAGGCGGTCCCGTAGTCCGACCGAAGGGGCCAGATAGTCTCTCGCCAGGTGAGAACAACTCTCCGCGAGGACAGTGATGAGGGGACGGACGGCGTGACCGACGAGAGCACACGGCCCGCAGGTGACAACAAGGGTGGCAGCGCCAATCTCCGGGCGCTGGAACGAGCCCTGGACGTCCTGGAGACCTTCAACGACTCCAAGGCCCCGTTGCGGCTCACGGACATCGCCAAACGCACCAATCTGCACCTGGCCACGGCGCAACGCATCCTCACCGTGCTCGAACGGCGCGGCTACGTGAGCCGTGCGGACCGCGACTACCGCATGGGACTCGCACCGCTGCTGGCCGCACACACCTACCTCACGACCAGTCAACTGACCCTCATCGCGACACCGGTGCTGCAGGAACTCATGCTCGCCACCGGCCTCACGGCCTCCCTGTTCGTGCGCATCGACCATGCGCGAGTGGCCGTACAGCGCATCGAGGGGCCAACGCCCCTGCGCTACCAGCTGCCCATCGGGCAGCAGCTGCCCCTGCACAAGGGCATCGGCAAGCTGCTTCTGGCCGACCTGGACGACGGTGAGGTCGAGGAACTCGTGGCCGCGTCCCTCGCCGCCACGCCGCCTGCCGAACGGGAGGACATCGCACTGTCCGCCCTCCTGGCCCAGCTGCCCGAACTGCGGGCGCAGGGCTACATCGTCGCCGCCAACGAGCGGGTGGCGGGCACCGCAGCGGTGGCCGCGCCCGTCATCAACAGCGCCGACGGCCGGTACCTGGCGATCGCCTCCGTCACCGGCCTGTCGAAGGACATCGACGACGCACGTGCCGAGGCCCTCGTGGTCGAGGTGCGGCGCGCCGCCGACGCCATCTCCACCCGACTGAGCTGACCCACGTCGCACGGCGCGGGAGCTCATCAGACTCAAGGAAGCCACTTCAGTGACTGACTCTCCCGACATCCTGCGCCGTCTGGCCGCCCTTCCCGTCGCCAACGTCGGCGACGCCATGGACCGCTTGAACGTGTGCCAGTCCGTCCTGCGGACCATGTGTCCGGGGCTGACCCTGGCCGGCCCCGCCTACACCGTGCGCACCAGGCCCGGTGACAACCTCTACATCCACAAGGCGCTCGCCGAACTCCAGCCGGGACAGATCCTCGTCGTCTCGGGCGGCGGCGACATCGACCGCGCCCTCATCGGCGAACTCGTCGCCGGACGCGCGGTCGCCAAGGGCTGCGCCGGCATCGTCATCGACGGCGCGGTCCGCGACGTCGCCGTCCTCCAGGCCCTCGGTGTCCCCGTGTTCGCCCGGGCCGTCACCCCCGCAGGCCCGTACAAGGACGGCCCCGGTGAACTGGACGTCCCGGTCGCCGTGGCCGATGTCGTGGTGAGCCCCGGCGACTACGTGCTCGGCGACGACGACGGAGTGGTCGTCGTGCCGCGCGAGCGCGCAGGGACCGTCGTCGCGCGCGCCGAGGACAAGCAGCGCCAAGAGGACGCCAAGCGAACCGAGATCGCAGCTCAGCTCGGACTCGAAGCCTTCCCCACCGGCGCCTGACACGGTTGGCGGCGCCCGCCCCGGGCGCCGCCCCGTGGCACGACACAAAGCCCCCAAGGACGTGGTGCTTTCATGCAGTACCCCAATGCCCGGGCGGCCAGCGGACTCTCATCCCACGTGCACGCCCCCGTCCGGGAGGACTGGCTCGCGCTCGTCGACGAGCCCCTCGCGCTCCCGGACATCCCCGTCATCGACGCCCACCACCATCTGTGGGACCGTCCGAACCACACCTACCTCGCCGAGGAACACCTCCAGGACCTCGCCACTGTTCCCACCGTCGTGGCCACCGTCTATGTCCAGTGCCGGTCGTCGTACCGCACCGACGGGCCGGAGGAGCTCAAGCCGGTGGGAGAAGTGCGCTTCGCCCGGCGAATCGCCGAGGCCATCCGCCGCACACGCCCCTCGGCCCCCGACGTGTGTCGCGCCGTCGTCGCCGGAGCCGACCTGACCCTGGGGCACCGGCTGGAGGACGTCCTCGACGCCATGCGGGCCGAGGGCGGAGGCCGG
This sequence comes from Streptomyces sp. BYX5S, assembly GCF_054724165.1. Taxonomy (NCBI): domain Bacteria; kingdom Bacillati; phylum Actinomycetota; class Actinomycetes; order Kitasatosporales; family Streptomycetaceae; genus Streptomyces; species Streptomyces sp. BYX5S. The sequence goes on from NZ_CM138829.1 coordinate 2,849,025, forward strand.
CTGCGAGGCGTACGCAATCAGACCGCCTGGCACGCCGACCCTCGCGTCACCAGCTCCCCGTTCCCGCCCGCCGCCGACCGGCTCGTCGACCCCGCGTTCCAGGCCGGCGCACGGGTCCTGGCGCAGCGGGGCCTGAGCCTGGACGTGTGGGCGTACCACAGCCAGCTCCCGCAGGTCCGTGACCTCGCGCGCGCCTGCCCCGACACCACCATCGTCGTCGACCACATGGGCGGCCCTCTTGGCGTCGGCCCCTACACACACCACACCCGCGCCGACGTCCTCGCCGAGTGGGACCGGGAGATGACGGAACTTGCCCGGTTCCCCAACGTTCACCTGAAGCTCTCCGGCGCCGGCCTGCGCGTCCTCGGGTTCCGCTTCGACGAGCGTCCCGCCCCGCCGAACTCCGAGCAGCTCGCAGCCGCGATGGCGCCCCTGATCGAGACCTGCCTGCGCCGGTTCGGAACCGAGCGCTGCATGTTCGCCAGCAACTTCCCCGTGGACAAGGGCATGTTCGGCTACCGCGTGCTGTGGAACGCCTTCGCCCGGACGGTCGCGGATCTCTCACCCGCCGAACAGGCCCGCCTCTTCCATGAGACGGCCGAGTCGGTCTACCGGATGGGTCCCTCGACGAACACCCCCGCACTTCGCCCTTCCCAGGAGCAGCCCCATGACCAGCCTGCGTAAGAACCCCGCCGGGGATGCCCCTGAGATCGAGAAGGCCACCATCCGGCAGATATCGATCCGGCTGCTCCCCCTCCTCCTGCTCGGGTACCTGATCGCCTACATCGACCGGTCCAACGTCGGCTTCGCCGCGATCCACATGAACGACGACATCGGGCTGAGCTCCTCCCAGTTCGGCTTCGGGGCCTCGGTGTTCTTCCTGGCCTACGTGGCCCTTGAGGTCCCCAGCAACATCGCACTCAACCGCTACGGCGCCCGTGTCTGGCTCGCGAGAATCATGATCACGTGGGGGCTCGTCGCCGCCGGTATGGCCTTCGTCGCCGGGCCCACGTCCTTCACCGTCATGCGCGTGCTGCTCGGTGCGGCCGAGGCCGGCTTCTTCCCCGGCGTCATCCTGTATCTGACCTTCTGGTACCCGCCGGCCCACCGGGGCCGGGTCATCGCCCTGTTCAGCATGGCCATTCCGCTGGCCAGCGTTCTGGGCTCACCCCTCTCCGGCTACCTGCTGCGGCTCCAGGGCCTGCTCGGCCTGCACGGATGGCAGTGGCTGTTCATCATCGAGGGTATCCCCGCCGTCGTACTCGGTGTCGTCGCGCTCTTCCTGCTGCCCTCCCACCCGGACAACGCACGGTGGCTCTCCGCGGAGCAGCGCGCCTGGCTGGAGAACGAGCTGCGGGCGCAGGAGCCTGCCGCCGAGGCGGGCCACGTCCCGATGCGAAAGACCCTGCTGAACAAGCGAGTTCTGCTGCTGTCGCTCGTCTACGCCTCCACAGCAGCGATCAGTCAGGCACTGTCCGTGTGGCAGCCCCAGATGGTGAAGGGCTTCGGACTCTCCGACACACAGGTCGGCTGGCTCAACGCCATTCCCTTCGCCATCGCCACGATCCTGATGGTCCTCTGGGGCAGGGCCTCCGACCGCAGCAGCGGACGCGTCCGCTTCACGGTGATCCCCATCGCCCTCTCGGCGGTGGCTCTCGCCTTCGTGCCGCTCGCCTACGCGTTGCCCGTGTTCCTGCTCGTCCTGTCCGCCGTGCTTGTGGGGACCTACGCCGCGAAGGGCCCGTTCTGGAGCCTGTCGACGCAATGGCTGAGCCGGCGCGAGGCCGTCGCGGGCGTAGCGGTGATCAATTCCCTGGGGTCGCTCGCCGCCTTCGGAGGGAACTGGCTCGTGGGCGGAATCAAGGACCGCACCGGCAGCTTCACCCTGGCGCTGATGCCGCTCATGGCCCTGGCCGCCGTCAGTGTCCTCGCCCTGATCGTCGCCGCGCGCGCCGAGCGCAGCAACGACGTCGGCGCCGCACCCGCCCAGCTGGAACTGGGCGTGCAGCGACCTGCCAAGGCGGGTGGTGAACCCACCGACGCCACGTAACCAACGAAGAGCTTTCCCTCGAACTGAGCAGGACGGTATGCCGCGCATCATTCCTTCGTCGGGACCGCACACCGACGACTCGCCGCCCTCGGCGCCCGGCCTGACGGGGCAACTGTCCCGCGTGCCGCGGCGCGTCTGGCGGGTCTCCCTGGCCGGTGGGGCCGGGTCCGCGATCGAGTACTACGACTTCAGCCTGTACGCCAACATGGCGATCTTCCTCTCGCCGCTGTTCTTCGCCGGCCTCAGCGACACCGCGGCCATGCTCAATACCTTGGCCATCTTCGGATCGGGATTCTTGATGCGCCCGATCGGCGCGATCTTTTTCGGGTGGCTCGGAGACACTCACGGCCGCAAGGTTGCGCTGCTCGGCAGCGTGCTGACCATGGGCGTGGCGAGTGCCGCGACCGGTCTGCTCCCGACCTCGTCGAGCGCCGGGATCGTGGCGCCCGCGCTGCTCACCCTCACCCGGCTCGTGCAGGGGTTCTGCGCCGGAGGGGAGGCGAGCGGGGCCTCGACGTACATCGCGGAGAACTCTCCCGCCACCCTCCGCGGCTTCTTCGGCGGCTTCACCCCGGCCGGGATCGCGGTCGGAACGGCGCTCGCCGGAGGCCTGGCCGCGCTGTGCTCGCTCGTTCTCTCCGACGACCAGATGCACGCCTTCGGCTGGCGCATCCCGTTCCTGATGTCGCTGCCCCTCGCGATCCTCTGCGTCGTCCTGCGCCGTTCCCTGCCGGAGGCACCGCACATGGCCCGGTCCAAGGGGAACCGGAGGGTGAGCCCGCTGCGGCACGTCCTGAGCAGCGAGCGCCCGGCCCTGCTCAAGGTCACGTGCATCGCCTTCGCGATCACCTGCACCGCGTACGTCGGACATGTCTACCTGAACGTGCACCTGACCACCGAGCTGGCACAGCCCGAGACGCTGTCGCTCACGCTGAACTCGTTGCTCACCGTGGGCTTCGCCTTCCTCATGCCGTTGGCCGCGTACGCCTCGGACCGCTGGGGCCGGCGCCGGGTCTTCGGCCTGGCGATGATCGGCTACGTGGTTCTGACGCTGCCGATGTTCCTCCTGATGGCGGTCCACAACGCGGTCGTGCTGGGCCTGGCCATGGCGGTCTCCTTTGTGCCGTGGGTCTTCGCCCAGGCCATCGGATACCCCTTGTTGACCGAACTCTTCAGCGGAACGGCGCGCTTCACCGGTGTGGCGTTCGGGTTCGGTATCGGCGCCATCCTCGGCGGTGGATTCGGACCGTACGTGGCCAATTGGCTGACGGATGCGACGGGTTGGTCGCTCGCGCCGGCCCTGTACATGGTCGCGGCGGCATTGTGCGGAGTCGTGTCGCTGCGCTCCGTGGGACCCTCCCGTATCGACGATCCCGAAAGGAGCGAGGACGGTGAGTGAGTCGGCCGCCGGCACCTTCGATCTGCACTGCCACCCGTCACCCGACATCTCGCCCCGGAGCCAGACCGACGAGGAAGTGGCCCGGGGGTGTCTGCGCTCCGGCCAGCGCGGGTTCGTGATCAAGTCCCATGTCGCGCCGACCGCCGACCGGGCGATGGCGGTGCGCGCGCGGCATCCCGAGGTCGAGGTCGTCGGGAGCATCACACTCAACCGTCCCGTCGGCGGGCTGAACGCGGCGGCGGTCGAGGTGGCGGCGCGCTCCGGTGCCCGCATGGTGTGGATGCCCACGCTGGACAGTCGCGCACAACGAGCGGATCAGCGTCTTCCGCCGGGCTACGCCGCTCCCGTGTGGAGCGGGGTGCATCAGGAGATGGCTGCCAAGCGGGGCTACGGGCCTCCGGTCGGCATCCTCGACGGTGATCGGTTGTGCGCGCAGGCGCAGCACGTCCTCGACGTGGTCGCCGAGTTCGACCTGGCCGTCGGCACCGGGCATCTGGACGCCCAGGAGGTGTCCGTCCTCCTCGCGGAGCTTCGTCGGCGAAGGATCCAGCGGGTGATGGTGACCCACCCCGACCTTCCCCGGCAGGGGATCGGCATCGAGGAGCAGCAGGAGTTCGCCCGGCAGGGCGCGCTCATCGAGCGGTGCCTGTCCGTCGTGCAGGGCGCAAAGGTGAGCGAGCAGGCGACACGGGAACGGATCCGGGCCTGCGGAGCGAGCCGTACGGTGGTCACGACGGACCTCGGTCAGCCCGGCGGCGACCTGATCTCCGACGGGATGGCGATCTGGCGTCGCATGCTGGTGAGTTGGTCGTTCGCCGACGACGACATCGTGTCGATGACATCGACCACACCGTTCCAGCTCGTGTCCCGTTGATCGCACCGCGACTGCTGTCGACGGCCTGAAGGAGCGGTCTGCGGGGACGTCTCAGCTTCTCCGTACGTTCAATGGCCGCTGCGGCCCCGGAACCCAGTTCTTTCCGCGCCGGCGCGAGGAACTGAGTCACGGATTCCGGGAGTTCGCGTCCCCTGGGCCGGACCAGTTCCATCGTGAGCGTGCGGTGCCCTTCAGACAGGGATGGGACCGCTGGCGAACGGGAAGTTCGGGGGCCGCACACCCGGATCGGGGTGCCGTCGGACGTCACCGTAGTCGAACTGGCATCACGACAGACGTGACAGCGACCAGCCGCGATGACGCCGTCGTGTGCCGCGTGGCTCGTCGGTGGTCGTGGGCGGGGCACCGGGCACGGGGCGGCCGGCAACGGCTGGGCACGGCTAACGGCTACGCTGACCGTTGTCTTAACGGAGTTTCGCGGATACGAACGTCTCGAATCGCAACCGCCAGGTGCGGCTGTCGTTCCTCGGTCAGCCAGTCGCTTTGGTGGGATTGTAGAGACGAAGTCCGGTCGCACCGATCGAGTGATGTGCAGGGTCGTCCGCCGACCTGCGGGCTACCGGACGGCGCTGCTTTCGCCGCATGGTGCCGCGCAGTTCGACCAGCCCGCGGAAGGTGGTGGTGACAACGCCGCGGCTGAACGACCAGCCTGCCTTCCCGCCCGGCTTTGCGTCTCGGGCCGGTGCCGCGCGGGATGCGGGCGAGGTTCGCCATAAGACGGAGGCGGCTTCGAAGAGCGGGTTGGCTATCAGGGCTGGTTCGACCGCCGCGCTGAGGCGTGCGCGCCCTGGGCTCCTGCAGGGCCGATGCTGAGAGGCGAGGCCCGACAGCGGTGCCGGCGCCAGGACGCAGCCACCCTGATCGGGCCACTCCTTGCCCTGCCACCGTTGCCGTACGGCGACCTGCCCCGGCTGGACATCACGACTAGCCATCCCGACGGCTACCTCTGGAAGCGCGACCACGTCGACGCCCAACTCGGCGACTGCCCAGCCGCATGGATCGACGACGACGTCACCACCCTCGACCACGAGGAGCCGCCCGACGCACCACTGCGGGAACGCCCACCCTGCTCGTGCAGCCCGATCCGTACGTCGGGCTGCTCCCCGAGCACCTTCTGGCAGTGGTCATCTGGGCTGCGAGCATGATGCAACGGCAACGGCAACGGCAACGGCAACGGCAACGGCAACGGCAACGGCAACGGCAACGGCAACGGCAACGGCAACGGCAGCGGCGGCGTAGGCGGGTAAGGCCTTCGCCGACGGACGTCGGCAATCGGCCATGCGCCCGCGACTCTCTGGCCACGGTGCGACACCCCTGAAAGGCTGACGCACGTGGAAGCATCCGACGCCGGTGCCGCAGAGTGTGCACCTGGCAGGGAGGACTCGTATGGGGCAGCTGCTCGCCGCTGGGACTGTCGAGGTTCTCGTTGAGAACGGCACGCTCGGCCTGGTCGAACAATCGCGAGAGAGCGACATCCACTACCCGGATGCGCCGGCAGGAAGCTGGTTGCGCCCTGCTGAGGGGATGGTTCACGCGCACTGTCCCTCGAACGTGATCGACGCCCGGGTGCGCGTGGAACTGTGGAAGGGGGACCCGCCCGGCGAGGGGGTGTGGTCGCACGGCGAGGAAACCGAGGTGTTCTTTCCCGCGGGGGAATTGTGCGTCTATACGCTGGGCGAGACGCTCCCTACGGAGATCGGACTCGCCGCCACCGGGCGATACCGGGTGCGGATGTCGTGGGCGTTGAACCCGGAGACCGGCCCGTTCTACTCCCCGTTCAAGGGGCAGATCGGCGCTCTGGAGTATGCCGCGGACGGTCACGAGGCCGATCTGGAAGGCGTGGATCAGTACTGTCTGGCGCAGGTCTGGAATCTTGACTGAGGTACCGGGCTGCCGCCGTGCCGTCGACACGACGGCATCCCACGCCGACACTCGTCAGTCGCCGATGGCGATCACGAAGGCGTCGTTGTCGATGATGCGGTCGTTCTCGTACCAGGCGTTGAGCCGGCGTCCGGCTTCTTCGTTCTCCTGGCTGTCGATGTACTTCACCGAGTAGTCGTACTCGTACTGGGTGCCGTCGTACATGTAGCGGGCCGCGCCTTCGTAGCTGGACGCGAAGGGGTACTCGTCGCACTGGACCCCGTCGGCCGGGCCGCCGGGCACGTCTCCGCCGTTGCAGTAGGCCCGTACGGCGTTGCGGTTGTCCCGGACGCGGGTGCGCTGAGTCGCACCGGCGGCGGGGACCAGACGGTGCAGCGGGTCGGTGGCCTCCGCTCCGGGCAGGTTCTTGTCGCTCTTGGGCGGCAGGGTGGAGTCCGGGTCGTTCCGGGCGTCTCCGATGTGATTGGCGACGGCGGCGACACCGAGGTACGGCTCGCCGGGCGCGCTCGGGTCGCTGGTGTCGCTGCGGTCGTACCGCAGCGCCGGTGTGGTGTCGTTGAAGACCGCGCCCATGTTGCCGCGACGGAGGTAGGCCGCGCTGTCGAAGCGGAGCTTGCCCTCTTCGCCGTCGGTGGGCTGGAACTGGTCGTACCCGGGGATCGTGAACTCGTACTTCGGGCGGAAGTCGGCATTCGCGATCTGCGCGCCCGCAGCGGCACTGGGCGGGCTGGAGGCGAACGACACGAGGTCGAACTTGGTCTTGCCGTCCCTCTTCCAGGCGCCGGGGGAAGCGGTACGGCCCTCGTACATGCCACTGTCGCAGGCGTCCTCGGCGCTGCCGTTACCGCTCTCCTACGTGCCGTCGCATTCGAGTTCCGCCTTCATCGTGGCGCCCGGCTTGTTGAAGTGCCCGGTGGAACTCCACACGTCGACATCGAGGTCGAAGTCGGCGTAGCGGTAGTAGCTGCTGTCGAACCATCCGCCGATCCTGGCCTTGCCGATGATGGTGTTGCGGGAGACGAACCAACCCTTGATGTAACAGCCCGGAGGCCACAGGCCGCACTGGATCGCCGGGATGGCGATGAGGTGCCGCTGACAGTACGAGAAGCGGTTCTTGATCCAGCCACCGTCGTTGCTGGAGCTGTCGTTGGCGGCGCACTCGTCGACGTTGTCGATGTACTGGTACGGGTCGGCGGGCTTGCGTCCGCGATTGAAGCGCTCGCTCGGCACGGTGTAGGAGCGGCCGGCAGCGTCCTTGCTCTGGTTCTTGGGCTGGGCGGACGGGCCGCTGGTGGGCTTGAGATCGAGCCGGCCCAGATCCCCGTCGGCGGACAGGGCGTCGACGACCTTCTGCGGGTCTGCGACCAACTTCGGGTCGGTGATGACGTACGCGTCACCGGGCTTGAGAGAGGTGGCCTGTCCCGGGACCTCGGGAGTGTCGGCGGCCTGGGCGGGCAGCACGGACAGAGCGAGCAGCACGGCCGACAGGGCTGTAACGACCGTTGTTCTTCTGCGGAACAACATGATCCTCCGTGACGTCGGTGTCACCGACGCGCAGAGGGCAGCCGCTGGAGGTCGACCTGGGCATGCCAAGCCGCGAAGTGTGTTCTACGTAGGCGTCCACTGGTCGGTTCGGACGCGACTCCCGTCACGTCGGCCGTTCACGCCCCTGGGGGCACGCCGGTCTCAACGGGAGTCAGCTTGCTCTCAACTCCCCACCAAAACAATGAAGTTGAATCAATCTGACTCAAAGGGCGGGGCGCCGCGAACCGGCCTGACCGAGCGTTCGGCATATGCCATGAGCTCAGCCTCCTTGCTCGACGACGCAGCGGACAGCCGGAGGAACGACCCGTCTCCGTTCGAACGGATTGGCGTGATATCGCTCCCTGGGCGGGCTCGTCACGGCACAGCGAGCATCGGCTTGATGGCGGTGCCGTTCATCGCGTCGAACGACACCTTGAACTGCGGTTGGCGACCATTGAGCGACGTACCGACCGACGGGAGCGAGCCCCGACGGCGGTGCGGCGGTGCCCCGATCAAGCGGAGACGGCCTGCGCCGCGACGGCCGGCGCGAGCGTCATTCCTCGTGCCCAGCAAATCCCTGACAGGGCATTGACCGTGCCACGCGGTGCTGACAACGTTGTCTCGCCTGCTTCTCGGAGATCCAGTGTGGAGGTCCCGCCGTGTCACTCCCCAACCCCAGTCGGCGCAAGATGCTCGGCCTGCTCGCCACAACGGGTGCGGGTGTCGCGCTCGCCGGGGCGATGCTCAACACCGCGTCGGCCGCGGCTTCGCCGACGGGCGGCCTGTGGTGGCCGCGCGAGCGAATACTGCCCGGCTTCGCCGAACCCCGTGCACTGGACGTCGCGGACCTGACGGCGGCAGACGCCGACGAACAACTGCTCTTCGCCACGCTGCAGGGCAACGTGAATCGCAGTCGGCCGCGGATCGCCCTGCTGCGCGAGTCCGACGAGGGGGCGACCACCTGGCTGAAGACCGCCGGCCTGACCTACCGCACGGCCGGGGATCCGTGGTCGCTGCTGGCGAAGTACCGCTCGGAGATCAGCGGCGTCATCGTCACCGACCCTGCCCAGCCCGCGACCGTCAACCTCGCCACCACGTTGGCCGGCCTGCGGGGCGCCGTGGCCGCCTCCCCCGACCAGTTGGCCAAGCTGACCGCTGCGCCGTACGGCCTGAAGGTCCTGGTCGACCTGCGCGGCCGGTTCTCCGACGAACTGTCCGCCTACCGCTGGGCGGTGGACAAGCTCTGGCCGCACGCCAGCCACCGCCTGTTGGTCGGGCTCGACCCCAGCGTCGGGGCCTATCTGCGCGACTACGCGGTTGCCACCCGGGCGTTGGTGCTGTGGATCCAAGCCGACCAGCCCAACTCCCGTGAGCTGGGCGAGCGGGTGATGTCCCAGATGCCGGCCGGCTCCCCCTATATGGGCTGGTTCCCCTCCGGTGTGGGCGGCGAGAGTGACGGCACCGAGCTGACCTCGAAGCACGGCCTCGTGGTGCTGGCCAGCGACTGGTCGCAGAACCTGACGGTCTTCGGCGGCGTGCAGGCGCCGCTGGCGAGATCTCAGGTGACAGTGCCGACGCCGCGCCTTGGCAACCGTATCTACGTCACCTTCACCATGACGGAGGGCGACAACCTCCAGTACAACCAGCACCGCATGCGGGTGCTGTGGGACGATCCGGCGCGCGGTGCGGTGCCGATCAACTGGTCCACCACCCCGGTGCTCGCCGACGCCGCGCCCACCTTCCTCTCCTACTACCAGCGCACCGCCACCCGCCAGGACTATCTGATGGCCGGGCCCTCCGGCGCGGGTTACGCGTATCCGACGCCTTGGCCGGACGACACCTTCCGGGTCTTCACCGAGACCAGCGCCCGCTACATGCGCCGGACCGGGATGGACAGCGCGGTGATCCTCAATCGCACGTCCGGCTCGGACGTCCCGCTCACCGGTGCGAAGGCCCGCCAGTACCTCCACGACGTGCGTCCGCTCGGTCTGTTGGAGGAGTGGACCACCCGAACCGAGATCAGCGCCCTGGAGGGCAGCGTGCCGCTGTCGGTCAGCTACCTGACCGACTCCGTGGCGGACGCCCGGGACGCGATCGCGAAGGCATCCGCCGACTGGGACGGGACCAAGCCGCTGTTCCTGTCGATCGGCACCCTCGCCTGGAATCTGACCCCGGCCGACGTGGTCACGATCGCCGGCTCGCTCGACTCCCGTTATCAGGTGGTCCGCGGCGACCAGTACTTCCGGCTCGCCCGCAAGGCGCTGGACCTTCCGCCCGCCTGACCGACGAGGCCGGACAGCCCGCCGGAGGTCGGGGGCATTGACCGGGGAGGGGGCGCCGCGGCCACCTGCGGCGCCCCCTCCGCACCTTCGGACCGCGACGTGTGCCGCGTGGCTCACAGCTACGCTGACCGTTGTCTTAACGGAGTTTCGCGGACACCAATGTGGACAACGCCAACCGTCACGTCCGGTTGAGTTTCTTCGGCGGGTGAGCCGGCCCGGCCGCACGGCAGTCGGGAAGTCATGAGGTTCGGTTGCTGATCTTGCCTGCCGCTACACCATGCCCGTGGCCCGAGCGAGGCGTTCACCTTCCTTGAGGCGGGCATGCGCCTCCTCGCCGAGGGTCCGCACCAGCCCCGCCACCACCGTCTCGATCACGGCCATGGTCGGCACCAGGCTGTCGTACGGGGAAGGCGCGGTCACCTGGGTCGCCAGCACCACTTCGGAGTGGTGCGCGGCCGGCGACAGCCACGTGTCGGTGAAGAGGACGACCCGCCCGCCGCGTTCCCCGAGCAGCTCGGCGAACGCCGCCTTGTCCGGCTCGTAGCGCCGGTAGTCGAAGACGACCAGGACGTCACGGCGGCCCCAGCCGGTCATGGCGGCGGTCCGCTCGACGGTGCGCTCGGACAGCACCGAGACGCCGTCGCGCAACTGCATCAGATGGAGCGCCAGATACTGGGCCAGGTGGTGCGTGAAGCGGCCGCCCGTCAGGGTGATCCGGCGCTTGGGGTCGCCGAGCAGCTCGATCGCGCGCTCAAGGTCGTGCGGGGGCAGCTCGTCGTAGGTCTGCGCCAGTGCCGCCGTGAAGACCCGACGGCCCTGGTCGAGGAGGCTCTCGTCGCCCTCCTGCTCGCTCGCGCCGCGGTCCGAGGCCTCGTAGAGAGAAAGGGGAGAGGCGCTGCGTTCGTCGAGCTCCGCGCGCAGGCCGGCCTGGAAGTCGGGAAAGCCGCGGAAGCCGAAGCGGCCCACGAACCGGAGAACCGTGGGGGCGCTGACGCGGGCACGTTCCGCGACGACGGCCACGGTCTCGAAGCCGGCGGCGGGATAGTCGGCGAGGAGCACCCTGCCGACCCGGCGCTCCGCGGGGCTGAGTTCCCCCAGCTGCTGGCGGATGCGGTCGGCGAGGGTGCCCATGGCCATGAAACGGTTCCTTTGCGGGACGAGCGGTTTGTCGACCTTAGCGCTGCGCGGCGGAGCCCGGTCGGTCGGCGTCGATGTCCAGCCGCAGATCCAGCAGCGTCTGCGGCGTGCGGCCGTCCGCGCTCAGCGGACGAAAGCCGCGCGGTTCGGTCAGGGTGACGGTGAATCGGGGGTCGTCCTCGTACGTCGTCGCTGTGGCGGTGCGCCGGGTGGACGCGGCCAGCGCGCGTGCTGTCCCGCGCAGGCTGTACGGCGTGCCCGCGGCGTTGGCGGGGGAGTAGAAGACATCGGTGTTGGGCGGCACCGGAGCGTGGGACGTCGGGGCCAGGCGGTGCTTGTCCGGGGTGGCCGCTCTGCCGGTGCGCGGGTCGTAGCTGTCGCCCGACGTCAGGTATGTGTAGCGGGCGTTGTGCAGGTGCCAGCCCGCGGGCCCGTCGCCCGCGTGGGAGCCGGACAGGTCCAGCACGCTGACGCCCTGGCTACCGACGACCTTGACCCGCTCGCGTGTGCTGCCCGCGTCGTCGACCACGAGGGCCGTGTCCTCGTCGAGGGCGTAGACGAGGTCGTGACCGGTGTCGGCGGCCAGGCGCAGGGAGCGGCCCTCGCGTCCGTTGGTGCCGGTGTGGGTGTCGAGCAGGCCGGAGCGCAGGAAGCCGAAACCGCCCTGGGGGAGATAGCCGAGGACGGTCGGGTCGTCGAAGTAGCCGGGTCTGCTGCCGTCGCGAAGAGCCGGGTAGGAGTCGCCGCCGGTGAGCATGTCGGGACCGGAGGCGATCTGCGCGCCCGCGCTGGAGCCCGCGACGACGGCGCCCGCCTTCAGCTTGGCGCGGATCGCGGCCAGCACCTTGGAGTCGGTGTGCTGCTCGCCGTGCAGCAGGCTGGTGACGTACCGGTACTGGTCGCCGCCGCCGAAGAAGAACCCGGTCATCGAGTTGATCTGCGCGACCACCGCGTCGGAGTCGGCGTTGGCGATGTGGTCCAGGTCCACCGGGACCCACTGGGCGTCGGCGGCACCGTGCCGCTTGAACAGGTCGGCGTAATAGGCGCCGTTGCACGCGGAGTTGCTGCACGTGGCGGGATCGCCCGCGTTCGGGTCCTGGCTCTCCGGGACGGAGGCCGCGGTGAGGACGCCGATGCGGGCCTGCCCGGGGCCGCCCGCGCGGCGGATGATCTCGCCGTAGACCTGCGTGTTGTCGTCCTTGAGGCCGCCGCCGACCAGCACGAGCGACCCATGGCCGACGGCCGAGGGCGTGACGGAGGCGGGCGCCGGGGCGGCGCCGAGCACGGCGAGACAGACGGCGATACCGGCCGCGCCGGCGCCGCGCCGCATGCCGCGCGAGGGGCGGGGGGAGTGTGCGTGAGCGTTCAATGCGGGACTCCTGACGGGGGTGTTGAGCGCGTGCCGCGCGTGGCGGCCGGAGACCATCCGGTGGTGCGAGGGGTACGCCTCGCCGTGACGTGGCCGCGCCACGGCGAGGGCGGGGATCACACGGCCGAGGGGCCGTGGGTGTCGCCCAGCTCCGCGATGAGGGCCGCCAGCAGGGCGATCCGCCCCGGCACGGAGGACACGTCCAGCCACTCCGCAGGACTGTGATCACCTCCGCCGACGGGACCCAGCCCGTCCAGGACCGGAATCCCGGCCCCGGCGATGAGGTTCGCGTCGCCGACGCCGCCGGTCGCGGCCGCGCCCACGGACAGGCCGAGCCCGGCGCCCAGGCGCAGCGCGGACGCGGCGAGCTGCCGGACCCGGTCGGTCTCCTCCATCGGCGGGCACACGTCCGTCACCTCGACCACGGCACGTGTACCGGCGACCCAGGGGGTGTGGGCCAGGTCCTCGACGGCCCGGCGGCAGTCGTCCAGGGAGCGCGCCTTCGAGGACCGGATCTCGACGTGCAGCTCCGCCTCCGCGGGCACGATGTTGGGCCGCGAACCGGCCCTGACCACACCGACGTTGACGCTCACGTCCGGGAACCGGCCGTTCAGGTCCTGGAGGGCGATGACGAGATGGGCCGCGGCCAGGGCGGCGTGGGAGCCCCGCTCGGGCTCGATCCCGGCGTGCGCGGCGCGCCCCGTGACCGTCACCCGCAGATCGGCCACGCCCTTGCGGGCGACGACCAGGTCGCCGTTCTCGCGGGCGCACTCCAGGGCGAGCGCGCAGTCGACCCCGGCCGCTGTCGCCTCGGTCACCGCCCGGCTGACGGGGGAGCCGATCTCCTCGTCCGGTGTGGCCAGCAGGACGAGTTCGGCGTACTGGTCCCAGCCGAGCGCGTCGAGCGCCTCGATCGCGTGGATCCCGGCGAGGAGTCCGCCCTTGTCGTCGCTGACCCCGGGACCGTGGGCGCGGTCGCCCTCCACGGTGAAGGGCCGCAGGCGCGCGGTCCCGTCGTCGAAGACGGTGTCCATGTGGCCGGCCAGCAGGATCCGGCGGGCACCGTCCGCGGCGGCCAGAGCGCCCGTGCGGCGGGCCACGAGGATGTCGCCGGAGCGCTGTCCGGTCGGCAGCGTTCCTCCGGAGAGCCGCTCGACGGTGAATCCGAGCCGGTGCATCCGGCCCTCGACCCAGTCCGCGACCCGGTTGATCCCGTCGGGACTGTACGAGCCCGAGTCCACGGAGACGAGCTGCTCCAGCTCGTCGAGGTAGCGGGGTAGCGCCGCGCGGGTGTGTGCCAGCAGACCGTCCGTCGCGGGACGGCCTGCCACCGGGGCGCTCACAGGACCTTCGACAGGAAGGCGCGGGTGCGCTCCTGCTGAGGCCGGGTCAGGACGTCGCGGGGGCTGCCCGCCTCCACCACGACGCCGTCGTCCATGAACACCGCGGTGTCGGCGACCTCGCGCGCGAAGCCGATCTCGTGGGTGACCACGACCATGGTCATCCCGTCCTCGGCGAGCGCACGCATGACGTCCAGGACATCGCCCACCAGCTCCGGATCGAGGGCGGAGGTCGGCTCGTCGAACAGCATGAGGCGCGGCTTCATGGCCAGCGCACGGGCGATCGCGACGCGCTGCTGCTGGCCGCCGGACAACTGCGCGGGGTGGTGATGGGCCCGGTCGGCGAGACCGACCCGGTCGAGCAGTTCCATGGCCTCCTCGCGCACCTGGGCCCGCTGCCGCCGCGCCACTCGCACCGGTGCCTCGGTGACGTTCTCCAGAGCGGTCAGGTGCGGAAAGAGGTTGAAGCGCTGGAACACCATGCCGATGGAGCGCCGGTGCTCGGCGACCTCGCGCTCGCGCAACTCGTACAGGCGGCCGTCGCGTTCGCGGTAGCCGACCGGAACCCCGTCGACGGTCAGCCGTCCGCCGTCGATCTTCTCCAGGTGGTTGATGCAGCGCAGGAAGGTCGACTTCCCCGACCCCGAGGGGCCGAGCAGACAGCACACCTGACCGGCCTCGACGGTCAGGTCGATGCCTTTCAGCACCTCCAGACGGCCGAAGTTCTTGCGGACCGCCTCCGCGCGCACCATCGGCTCCGCCGTCGTGGGCGCGGAGGCGGGGGCGGTCTGTGGAGCAGTCGTCATGCCGGGTCCTTCACGGTCTTGGACGGGCCGGCCTGGTCGTTCGCCGGCTTGCGGAGGAGGGCGCCGGCGGAGAACAGACGGGCCAGGGGCGAGGGACGCCCGCCGGTCGAGCCGCGGCCGTAGCGGCGCTCCAGCCAGGCCTGCGGCAGGCTCAACAGGCTGACCAGGGCCAGGTACCAGATGCTGGCCACCATGAGCATCGGGATGACCTGGTAGTTCTGCGCGTACACGTCCTGGATGTTCGACATCAGGTCGTGGGCCGCGATCACCGAGACCAGCGCGGTCATCTTGAGCATGTTGATGGTCTCGTTGCCCATCGGCGGGATGATGACGCGCATCGCCTGCGGCAGCACGATCCGCCGCATGGTCAGCGCGGGCCGCATCCCGAGCGAGTGGGCGGCCTCGGTCTGCCCCGTGTCGACGGACTGGATGCCGGCGCGCACGATCTCGCTCGCGTACGCGGCCTCGTTCAGGCCCAGCGCCAGCAGCGCGGCGACCGAGGGAGTCAGCAGGGAGTTCGTGTCCCCGCTGAGGAAGGTGATGTCGGTGAACGGGATCCCGATGAGCACCTTCTTGTAGAGGGCGGCCGCGTATCCCCAGAAGATGATCTGGACGAGCAGCGGGGTGCCGCGGAAGACCCAGACGAACAGGGTCGAAAGGCCGTAGAGCACCGGGTTGTGCGACAGGCGCATCACGGCGAGCAAGGTGCCGAGGAGCAGGCCGAGCGCCATCGCGGCGGCGGTGAGCCACAGCGTGGTGACCAGGCCGTCGAAGATGAGCCCCTCGAAGAGGTAGTCGCCGACGATGTCCCAGTGCAGATTGGCGTTGCGGGCCAGCGAACCGATGAGGCCGCCGACGGCCAGCAGGGCGGCGAGCGCCGCGATCCAGCGGCCCCAGTGCCGGACCGGCACGATGCGCGGCTCGGGCGGGGGCGGGGCGTCGGCGCGGGACGTGCCCGCGGTGACGGATGCGGTGGTCATGCTCAGTCCACCGCCGCGTTCTTCGTGGCCGTCTCCAGAGCGATCGAGGCGACCCCGTACTTGGCGTAGATCTTCTTGACGGTGCCGTCGTCGATCAGTGACTGAAGTGCCTTCTGCACGGCGTCGGTCAGCTGCGGCAGCTTCTTGGAGATGGCGATGCCGTTGGGGGAGGCGTTGTAACCGCCGGGCGCCTGGGCGTCCTCGACCAGCTCGAAGGTCTTGCCCGCGTCGGCGGTCTTCGCGGTCCAGCCGGCGGCCGGCTTCGTCAGGACCTCGGCGTCCACCTTGCCGGAACGCAGGGCCAGTTGGGCGTCGGAGTCCTTCGGGAACGTCTGGATGTCGATTTTCTTGCCGCCGCACTCCTTCTGGTGCGCCTTGAGCAGCTTCAGCTGGTTGGTCGCGGCCTGCACGGCGACCTTGCGGCCGCACAGACCGTCAAGGTTCGTGATCTGCTTCGGGTTGCCCTTCGCCACGAGGATTCCGGAGCCCGACTGCGAGTAGTCGACGAAGTCGACGACCTGCTGACGCTCCTTGTTGTCGGTGATCGCCGACATCGCCGCGTCGAACTTGCCGGCCTGGATCGCCGGCACGATGCCGTCGAACTTCTGCGGCGTGAAGGCGAACCTCACCCCGAGCCGGGCCCCCAGCGCCTGGCCCAAGTCGTAGTCCAGACCGGTCAGTTCGCTCTCTCCCTCCTTTACGAACATCTCGAACGGCGCGTACGGGACGTCGGTCGCCACGCGGACCGTGCCGGACTTCTTGATGGCGTCCGGAAGCGCCGCGTGCAGCTCGGCGCTCTTCTTCACCGTGACCCCGGCGATCTTCAGGGATGCGGGGGCCTTGGCGTCGGTGGTGTCCGAGGCGCTGTCGCAGGCGCCGAGGAGGCAGACGAGCGCGGTACTCGCGGCGGCCACGACGAGGTGGCGTGATGTGGATCTGGGAGTCACGGGAGGGTTCCTCACGCTTGCGGCGGAGCTGATGGAGTGTTCGAGCAGGGAAATTACATCCAGAGCGTCTCCGTGCATAGATGTATCGCTCGTTACGTTCAGGTAACGCGGGGCGGTGACGCGCGCGAACGGTCAGATTCCGTACTCCATCAGGGCATTGCATGCGGCTCTGCGGCAGGTTCCGAGGAAACCTCGGATTACATATGGCGCTGGAGGTGGGCTACTTGTATGTTCCGAATCCGCCTCAAGGTGTGGCCGGCGTAACGGCGCCGGGCCAAGAGGCCTGAGCGGAAGGAGACTTCGTGAAACCCCTCTCCCTCACCCGTGGTGGGCTGCGCTCGGCGCTGCTCGCCACGGTTCTCGCCCTGACGGTCGCCGGGCTGGCCGCCCCGCCCGCCGCGGCGCGGGCCGACCGGATCCGTCTGGGCAGTTCCAGCGACGTCAGCCGCAGTACGTGGTCGGGCCCGGCCTACACCATGAACGGCGACGGCGGTGTCGTGGCCGCGTCGATGGGGCGGGCGATCGACACCATCCGCGGCGCGAGCGGCAGCCTCGACGTCGTGGTCCTGGCGGGCTCGGCCCCCTCCTCCGGGAGCGCCACGCCCGAGTGCGACACCGTGATGCGGCTCGCGGGCGTCAACTCCTGTACGACCTGGACCCTCACCGCCGCCTCCGACGGCAACAACACCCAGGTCAACCAGGACATCCGCAACGCCGAGTTCGTGTACTTCGCCGGCGGCAACCAGTGCCGTTACGTGGCCTGGAAGGGCACCGCCCTCCAGGCGTCGGTGCAGGCCGTCGTCGCCAAGGGCGGCGGAGCGGGCGGCGGCAGCGCCGGCACTCACATCAACAGCTCCGTCGTCTACGACGCGTGCCGGGGCAGCATCACCAGCAGCGAGGCGCTGGCCGACCCCTACGACTCGTACGCCACCTTCACCACCGGCATGTTCTCCTGGCCCCACTACGGCGACACGATCAACGACTCCCACTTCGTCGCCCGCGACCGGATGGGCCGCCTGATGTCGTTCACCGCGCGGGCGGTCAAGGACGGCCTGACGGCAGGGGGCAAGGCGTGGGGCGTCGGCGTGGACGAAGGTGGCGGCTCCCTCTACCTCGACGCCCAGGGCAAGGCCACCCTCTACGGAGCCGACGCCTATGTCGTCCTCGCCGACCACCAGCCCGAGAAGGCCGTCGCAGGACAGCCCCTCACCTACAAGGGCTTCAAGCTCTGGCATCTCAAGCCCGGCGCCACCTTCGACTTCGCCCAGCGCCCCACCTGCGGCTACTACCAGCGCAGCGTCACCGACGGCCGACCGGACGCCGGACTGTACGACGGAACACCGTCCGCCTGCTGAGCACCGGACATCTGCGGAGCGGGCTCCGGCCGCGGGGGCCCGCTCCGCAGGCACGTATCGCCGCTGACGTGTCTCCCCGAGGGGCCGAACGTCAGCCGACGGTCACGCCGCCGCGGGGCGCCGTCCCGGCGGGCCAGGACCCGATTCCGCTTCCGATGCCCCCCGGGCAGCCGTCGACCTGCGCCGACGCTCGATTCCGCTTCCGCCATGAGCAGCGACGGGGCCCGCGCGCGTGACCACTCCGTGCGGTCGTGGCCTCCGGCCGGGACTCCAGCGGACAACGGCTCCTGGTCCTCACCCGCGCCACCACTGCGGTAGGAGCTCGGGAGCACTGCCGCGACAGCGAGGAGGAGATTCCCGAGTCTGACGTCGGAGGAAGTGTCGGTACGCACCGCTTTCGGCTGACGAGCGTGGAGAATGAACGGTCCATGGACACGACCTCGATGAAGACAGCCTACGAAGACCCGTCGACCCGGCGGCGCTGGCGCCGAACGGCCCTGTTCCGCCTCGGCGCCTTCCTGCTGTCACTGGCGTCCTTCCCTGTGTGGCTCTTCTTGGTGGTCATGACGTCGGTCTGGGCTCTGGTGGTGTTCCTCCCGCTCCTGTTGGTCCTGCTCTACGCGGCCATGCTGAACGTCGTACGGCTCTGCGAGGTCATGAGTCTGCGCCGGATTCTGCGGGTCTATCCGTGGCAGTCGTGCCCCGGGGCCGTCGGCCTGGCGAGCAATGGCGCCGCGCGGTTTTCGTTGCCTGACCCGGAGAGCCCCGGGAGGGAGGTTTCGGTCGGTCATGGCAACTGGCTGGGCAGCGGATTCACGTTCTGGGTGCGGGCGGCCAAGGCGGGGACGGCGCACGAGGTGTGGTTCGCGGGTGATCCGCGGTTCCTCGGCGTCGCAGCGGTGCCGGGGCCACGGCGGCTGGTGCGGGTGGCTCAGCGGGAGGCTCTGGACGGCCGGATGTCGGCCCGTAAGCGCGGAGTCGGCTCCGAGGCGCGGGAGCGCGCCAAGGCTGCGGGTGCGCGCGTCGGTTGAGGGCTTCGGCGTCGTCGTCCGTGTGCCCGGGGTTCCGGCCAGGTGGCCCGAGAAGTCGGGGGCGCGGTCGGCGCCGGGAAGCCGGTGGGCGTAACCGGCTGCGCGGATTCCGCTTCGTCGCCCCCGCTTCGTACCCCGACGCGACTCCTCGTTAGCCTGGCCGTTCCGACCAGCGAATACGGCGTGGGCTCGCCACCTTGGTGCTGCCGTGCGCCCGTCGAGAGGAGAACCGTCGGTGAAGTTCGGGATCAATGTGCTCAATTACGGGCCGGGCACCACCCCCGCATCCATGGAGGACTGGGTTCTCCGCGCCGAGGGGCTGGGGTTCCACCTGGCGATGATCTCGGACCATGTGACGCTCCCTCAGGAGGCCCTGCCGGTCTTCCCGCCGCCGTTCTACGACCCGTTCACCACCCTCGCGTACCTCGCCGGGCGCACCACGACCATCGAGCTGGGCACCACGGTCATCGTCCTCCCGTACCGGCACCCGCTGCAGACGGCCCGGGTCGCCGCCAACATCGACCAGATGTGCAACGGCCGGTTCGTGTTCGGCGTGGGCGTCGGCTGGTCGGAACAGGAATTCAAGGCGCTGGGCGTCGACTTCGCCGCCCGCGGCAGGATCACCGACGAGTACCTGACGTCCATCAAGGACCACTGGACCAAGCCGCTGATCTCCTTCCACGGCGAGCACCTCGACTACACCGACATCACCACCGGCCCCGCCCCGGCCCGTGACCCGCACCCCCCGGTGTGGGTCGGCGGGCTCAACGGTCCCGCCATGCGGCGTGCCGCGCGCTTCGGTGACGCCTGGCACCCGTTCGGCCTCGGCCCGGCCGAGCTGCGGGAGCGGCTGCCCAAGCTCAGGGCCGCCGCCGAGGAGGCCGGGCGCCCCACGCCCGCGCTCGCGCCGCGGATCCCGCTGCACATCACCGAGCAGCCGGTTGCGGAGGAGGGGCGGCTCACCGGGCACGGCACCGTCGCTCAGGTGCGGCGCGACCTGGAGGAGCTGGCCGAGCTCGAGCCCGACTGGATCGTGCTCGACACCTTCCTCACCTTCTACCTCGGCGCCGTCTCCGCCGATGAGGTGCCCCGCCACGACCCGGCCCAGCTGGAGATCGCGGCGGCCGAGCTGTTGGACCTCAAGGGCGAGACCTTGCGCTGACGACTCGTCAGGGTCGCGCTGGGGGCGGGGCAACTCGCCCGGCATTGCGTGCTGTCCCGTCCAGTCGGAGGATCGGAGGATCGGGGCCGGTGGGCAACCGGCCCGGTTCGTGCGGGACTTCATGGGGATCGTGCCTACGGAGGTTGGCATGGAGTGGAGGCGGGGCGTTTCGGGGCGGTGCCCGACAGGCCCGGCCTCGTGACCTTCGAAGGGGGCCGGTGGGGCTTTCCCCGGCGTCCGATCCGCTCCGGCACCGCCGTGGGGCTGGCCATCGCCGTGCTCGCCCTCGCCAACGTCCTCAACAACCGCTGGGCGCCGTCCTGTCGCCTGCTGACCGCCGTCGTCGTCAGCGCGCTGCTGCTCGCGGTGCTGCGCCTGGCCGGAGGTTCCTGGGCGGACGCGGGGCTGGACCCGGCCACGATGGGGCGCGGCGCGCGCTGGGCGTCGGTGCTGATCGGGCTGGTCTGCGTCGGGTACCTGGTCGCCGCCCTGCTGCCGGCCACCCGGGGCCTCTTCGCCGACCAGCGCCACAGCGGGCTCACCGGTGAGCAGGTGGCGGTCCGCATGCTCGTGACGGTGCCGGTGGGGACGGTCCTGCTGGAGGAGATCGGGTTCCGGGGAGTGCTGTACGGGCTGGTGGACCGGGCGCGCGGCGCCGTCTGGGCGACCGCCGTGTCCAGCGCGCTCTTCGGCCTGTGGCACATCCTGCCGTCGCTGCACCTGGCCACGGCGAAGCCGGGGCTGACGCCGATCTTCGGCGATTCCGCGCTCGGCGCCGCCGTCGCGGACGCGGGCGCGGTCCTGTTCACGGCGGCCGCGGGCGTGCTCTTCTGCGAACTGCGCCGCCGCAGCGGCAGCCTGCTGGCGCCCATGGGGCTGCACTGGGTGGTCAACGCCGCGGGATACCTCGCCGGATTCCTCCTCCGCCAGTGAGCGCCGACTCCGCAAGCCCGGCGCCGACTCCGCAAGCCCGGCGCCCACCCCGCAAGCCCGGCGCCCACTCCGCAAGCCCGGCGCCGCCTCAGTGGCCCGCCGCGATGATGTCCTTGAGGCGGGCCAGGTCCTGCCCGCTGAAGCCCGAGGGCCTCATGACCGTGTTCCAGCCGTCCACGTACTCGGTGACGTACGTGTGTCCGTGCCCCGAGGGCACCCCGGTGGCGAACGGCAGGTCGGCGGTGACCTGCCAGAACGTCACGAAGGGCAGCCAACGTGTCCGACCCAGCACGTCCTTTCCGTGCGGTTCGTCGAGCCAGTCCGGCTCGTGCAGGACGAGGCGCGGGCTCCACCACACGATGGGGTCCGAGGGGTGCATCAGGTAGAGGACCCGGGTGCCGTCCCAGGGCCGGTCCGCGGGCGCGATGTCCGAGGCCGGATCGTTGGTGAAGCGCACGGTCCGGCCGTCCTTGTAGACCGGCTGGATCTCCCGGCTGCCGGAGGCGCGCTCGTCGGTGAACTGCCGGTACAGCGTATTGAAGTTGGGCGGCCCGGCGAACAGCGTGCCCGCCGTGCGGATGCGCAGGTCGGCCTCCCCGCTGAAGGGGGCCTCGCCGCCGAACGAGCCCAGGCTCTCACCGGCGACGTACAGGCGGGGACGCTGGTCCTGAGGCAGCCGCGACCAGGTGTCGTAGACCGCGTCGAACAGGTCGCGCCCCGCCTCCCGTGCCTTGGACTGGTCGACGAGGTACGAGATCCACGACGGCAGGTACGAGTACTGGAGCGCGACCGCGGCCGAGTCGCCGCCGCTCAGGTACTCGAAGGTGTCCACGGCGGCGGGGTCGATCCAGCCGCTGCCCGTGGTCGTCGCCACGAGGAGGTTCTTGCGCTCGAAGCCTCCCGCGCGCTTCAGGTCCGCGACCGCGAGTTCCGCGCGGGCCTCGGTGCTTTCCGCCGAGTCCAGTCCGGCGTAGGCGCGGATCGGCTGCTGCGCCGACCCGTGGGTGAACCGCGCGATGTCCGCCGTCGTGGGCCCCCTCCCGGTGAAGCTGCGGCCCTCCCGGCCCAGGGAATCCCACGGGACCAGGGACCCCGGGCCTCCCGAGCGGGCGCCGACGGTGGGCCGGTGAGCGCCCTCCTGCGTCACCGTGTCGCGCGCCGAGAACGTCTGGTTGGCCAGGGAGATGAAGCCGTCCAGCAGCAGACCGGTGACGGTCGCATAGGCGAGGGCGGCGACCAGGATCCAGCCCGTCGCGCCCGCGGCCCGCGCACCGATCCGGCGCCTGAGCAGCCCCGCGAGCCAGCGGTAGAGCCCGCGGACGCCGCGCCCGGTCACCAGGACGAGACAGAAGACCAGCACCGCGACGAGGGGCGAGACGATGGTGAGCAGCAGGTTGTAGTCCCGCACCCCCATCAGGCGGCGGATCTCGTGCTGCCAGTACTGGCCGAGCCCGAAGGCGACCGCGAAGAGCGCCGGTGCGGTGACGAAGAAGGTCCGCCAGGACCGCCGTCGCGCGGGCCGAGCCTCCCGGTCGGCGAACTCGCGCCACACCCACGCGGCCAGCACCCCGAGCCCGTAGCCGATCGCCGCGGTGATGCCGCAGATCACGCCCTGGAGCAGTCCGCCGCGCGGGAGCAGCGAAGGCGTGAAGGACAGGCAGCCGAACACCACGGCGGTCCAGCTGCCGGGGAGCGTGACGTACAACATCCGCCGGGGGCGCGGGGGTTGCTTCCCCGACGTCCCCTCACGCCCGCTGTCCTCGCGCCCGCCGTCCTCGCGTCCGTTGTCCTCGCGCCCGGCATCCTCGCGCCCGCCGTCCTCGTGTCCGGCTTCTTCGCGCCCGCCGTCCTCGGTTGCCGACCGGGCGGGATCGGCCTCGTCGGTCGCGGGTGTTTCCGCCGCGGCGTCCGGATGCGCCCTCGGCTCCTGGGTCCCGGACATCGCGGCCCCTTCCCGGACGTCGTGACGTGCGTCCAGAACAGATCCGCCCGGCTTTCCGGGGCATCGCCCGGTACGGGTGATTTCCGGGGCGGCGGTCGTAGGGTCGGCGCCAACTGCGCTCGTAGAGCGCCCAGTTGACGCCGCTTCTCTCCCCCGGCCCGGTCGCCCTAGACCCGCTCCTCCTGCCCTTCCTCCGCCCGCCGCCGCAGCAGCTTCTTGTCCGGCTTGCCCGCGTCCGTCAGGGGCAGCGCGTCGACGAAGGTGATGTGAGCCGGTTCGTACATCGGGCCGCGCTGGGCGCGCACAGCGGCCCGCAGTTCCTCCGCCTCCACCGGGACGCCGGGCGCGGCCACGACCGCCGCGTGCACCTGCTCCATGCGGTCGGCGTCCCGTACGCCGAAGACCGCGCTCTGGAGCACCTTCGGGTGCGAGTTGAGCAGGTCCTCCAGCTCGGTGGTGTACACGTGGCCGCCGACGACCACGATCATGTCCTTGAGCCGGTCGACGACGGTGATGTAGTTCTCCTCGTCGAGGAAGCCGATGTCACCGGTGTGCAGCCAGCCGTCGCGCAGCACCTCGGCCGTCAGCCCCGGCTGCTTCCAGTAACCCGTCATGGTGCCCTCGGACCGTACGCAGATCTCGCCGAGTCCGCCGACCGGCAGGTCCTTGCCGTCGGTGTCACGGATGGCGATGTCCACGCTCGGCAGCACCTTGCCCGCGGAGCGCAGCCGCTCGGGCCGGTCCAGGTCGTGGTCCTCGGGGGTGAGCACGCTGATGCCGCCGGCCTCGTTCTGCCCGTAGAACTGCAGGAGTACGGGTCCGAAGCGGCGTACGGCATCCGCGATCCGGACGGGCGACGCCTGGCAGCCGCCGTACGTCAGTCCGCGCAGGCTGCTCAGGTCGCGGCGCTCGGAGTCCGGGTGGTCGAGGAGCTGGTACACCAGGGGCGGCAGCAGGAAGAGGTGGGTGATGCGTTCGCGCTCGATGGTGGCGAGCACCTCGCCCGCGTCGAAGTCCTCGTGCAGCACGACGCAGCCGCCGGCCTGGATGACACCGTCCGCGAGCATGCCCGCGGCGTGCGCCAGCGTGGTGCAGGCCAGCTGCCGGGGCAACTCCCGCTCGGCGGGGCGCGCCTGAGCCACCATCCGGCGCATCCGGTTGACCTGTTCGAAGGTCGTGACGATGCACTTGGGGTGGCCCGTCGTACCGCCGGTGTGCCGGATGGTGCAGATGTCGTCGGGGCGGGCCCGGGACACGAACGGCTCGTCGGGCTGCTCGGCGGCGAGCGCCAGCAGGTCCCGGCCGAGTTCCCGCTTGGACTCGCCGAGGACGAGGACGTGGGGGACGGGCGTGTCGGCGGTGACCTCCGCGGCGCGGTCCGCGTAGAGCGGGTCGACGATCAGTACCTGGGTCTCGACGTCCTGGACGATCGCGGCCTGCACGTCGGCCGACAGCTTGTTGTAGAGGTGGTTGACGCGGCAGCCCACGAGGTTGGCGGCGTAGCGGGCCGCGATGGTCTCGGGCAGGTTCCCGCTGAGGAGGGTGACGGTCGTGCCGCGTGCGACGCCCTGAGCGGCGAGCGCGTGCGCCATGCGGTGCACCAGTGACCGGAAATGACCGGCCGTCAGGCGCTGGTCGCCGTACACGAGGAGTTCGCGGTCGGGGTGGGCCGTCAGTGCGTCGAGGTTGTCCTCGACGAAGGTGCGGAAGGGGCCCGGCGTCTCGTCGGACGCGGCGTCGGATATGGCCGGATCGGCCGAAGTGGCATCAAATACCTGGGGTGTTGCGGGCGTGGGGGTGTGTGCGGATGCCTCGTCAGGCATGGGTGGTTCCTCCTGCGTCACCGGCCCGCCTCGACTTCGCGTGCGCCGGTGGTGGTGCTGTGTCTGGGTGTGGGGGAGGCGGCCCGGAGCCGTCGGCGCAGGACGCCGTGCCCGGCGCAAGTGGCGCCCGCGCCGGGAATTTTGGTTGCCCCGGACAACCAAGATCCAGGCTAACTCCCCGCTCCCGCCGCACATGCCTCGGGTTGCGCTGCGCCGGAACGCTTGACCCCTTCTTTTCCTTTGCCCTAGCGGGATTTGACCCGCGTATCCCTCGGTACGCCCCGTCGGGCGCGAGGTCGCGGGTCCAGGGCCTGTCGTTTCGGCCAGCCCCCGCGAGCCCGGCCTGATCCGAACGGCAGGCCCTACGCCGCGGAGGTCCGCTCCGGCGAACGCAGGGTCAGGAGGGTGATCTCGCTGGGGGCGAAGACGCGGAAGGGCGGGCCCCAGAAGCCGGCGCCGCGGCTCGTGTAGAGGAGGGTGCGGGGGCCGTGCTGGGTGAGTCCGGCGAGGGCCGGCTGGTCGAGGCGGACCAGGTGGTGGAAGGGCCAGATCTGGCCGCCGTGGGTGTGGCCGGAGAGCTGGAGGTCGACACCGTGGGCCGCCGCCCGGTCGACGAACTTGGGCTGGTGGGCGAGGAGGAGGACCGGGAGGCCGGGGTCGGCGCCGTCGAGGGCGCCGTCGAGGCTGGCCCCGTGGCCCGCGAGGCCGGAGGACTCGGCGGTGACGTCGTCGACGCCGGCGACCACGAGGGTGTCGCCGCCGCGTTCGAGCAGCACATGGCGGTTGCGCAGCGGCTCCCAGCCCAGCTCGTCCATGAGGTCGACCCAGCCCTGGGCCTCGCTGTAGTACTCGTGGTTGCCGGTGACGTAGACCCGGGCGTGCGTCGCCCGCACCGTGCCCAGCGGGGTGGCCTGCGCGCGGCGGCGTTCGGCCGTGCCGTCCGCGATGTCACCGGTGTGGCAGACCAGGTCCGCCTCCAGCGTGTTGGCCGTCTCGCACATCCGCGCCGACCAGCGGGCGCGGTCGAGTGGACCGTAATGGGTGTCGGTGATCAGGACGACCCGGATGCCGTCCAACCCGGCGCCCAGGCGCGGCAGTTGTACGTCGAGGCGTCGCACGCGCGGCACGCGGCGGGCCTCGACGTACCCCCAGCCGAGCAGCACGGCGGTCACGCCGAGGACGGCCCAGGTGACCAGGCGCGCCCGGTCCTGACCGTCGCCGACGCCCGCCACGGCCAGGGCGAGCCGCAGCAGGACGCCGAGCAGCACGGACCACGTGAACAGCACCCAACTCCCGCCCAGCAGCGAGTCACCGACGATCGCCGCCCGGTCCCGCTGACGGCGGCCGTGGCCGCGCGTCATCGCCAGCGGCATGGTGACCAGCCCGACGGCGAACAGCGCGGTGCCGGTCACGGTGACGGGAAGCGGCCAGTGCTGGCCGCCGTACAGGAGGACCCAGCACGGCACGGCCCACAGCAGGAACGGGGCGATCAGAGGGATGTAGCGCATCAGGCGCCGCACTCGGCTCGGCGGCGCGCCGTGCGCTCCGCTGTCGGCGGATCGGGTGTCGCTGGTCTCGGTCACGCTTCGCCTCCTGAGGATCTCCGGCGACCTTCTGAGCTTCTCCGGCGACCCGAGATTACGTCCTGCCCCCGGACCGGCCTCACTCCCGGCGGGCGACGGCCGCCCCGCCCCCCGACGGCGTCCAAGGAAGAGGCGAGCCTGCGGCAGTCCTAGCGCAGCCCTGCGAACAGGTCGTCCTCGGGGAGCGGGGCGCCCGTGGAGTCCTGGACGCGGACGAAGGTCTCCACGCCCATGAACTCGCCGAACCGCTCCTTGCCCATCTTGAGGAAGAAGATGTTCTCGCCCTGACTGGCGTGCGCGGCCAGGGCGTCGAACTTCTGGCCGCTGAACGCGGTCGTGTCCACCCACGTGGTGATCTCGTCGTCGGGCAGCCCGATCTCGGCCATCGCGGCGGCCTCGGCGGGGTCCGGCTCCGGCATGTCCGGGTGGAACTCGCGCATGATCTCGCCGAACCGCTGCATCCCCGAGCGCGGCATCGTCGTCCAGTACACCTTCGGCGTCAGATCGGTCAGCTCCACCGCCGCCATCGTGATGCGGTGCGCCTGAATGTGGTCGGGGTGGCCGTAGAAACCGTTCTCGTCATAGGTGACGACCACATCAGGACGGTAGTGCCGCATCAGCTCCGCGAGGCGGGCGGCACCCTTCTCCACGGGGGTCTGCCAGAAGGAATCGGGCGCCTCGTTGCTCGGCCAGCCGATCATCCCGGAGTCGGCGTAGTCCAGCATCTCCAGGTCGCTGATCTTCAGGGCCTCGCAGCTCGCCTCCAGCTCCTGACGGCGCATCGCGGCGACGGCCGCCGGGTCGTGGCCGGGCTCACCCGGCTTCACACCTCCCGGCCCGTCACCGCAGCCGCCGTCGGTACAGGTCACGAGCACCGTACGGAAGCCTTCCGCCGCATACCGCGCGAGGACGCCTCCGGTGCTGGTGGCCTCGTCGTCGGGGTGGGCGTGCACGGCCATGAGCGTCAAAGGGCGTTCGGTCATGAAACAGTCCTCCTGCGGGAATGTCGTTCGGTCGGGCGGGGCGCGGTGCACGCACCAGGACCCCCGGCTGATGCAACCGCGCAGGCCGGGCCAAGTGTTCCCGGTGCGGCGGATTGGTCGTCCGGGGCGTCCTGCCGTCCGGGAGCCGGGAGCTGGGGAGGGCGTGCGTGAGTGAGAAGGCGGGTGCGGTGGACCAGGACGATACGGCGTGGGCGTTGCGCGAGGTGGGCCGGCTCGGCGGGTTCTTCGTCCTACCCACGACCGCGGAGGCGAGAGGCCCGTCGCTGGGCGGCGCCCGCGCCTCGGCCCGGTTCGCCGCCCTCGCCGCGTCGGTCACCACCCGCTACGCCACCGACGAGGCCCGCATCGGCGTCTCCATCGCCCACCTGGGGCTCGCCGCGCGCCTGTGGTCCCCCGTCATGGCCTGCGCCCTGCTGCACGGCGTCGTTCCTGACCTGAGCGGCCTGCGCTGGGCGGACGACGAAGGGTCCGCGCTGTGTCTCCCCGATCCGACCGGCACGGCCGTCAGCGGGACCGGGGCCGTCGACGCGATGTACGAACAGGTGGACGCGGTGCTGCGGCCCGTGGAGCGCGGCCTGACCATGAAGATCGCGCCGCGGCTGCTGGACGGGAACGTGGCGTCGGCGCTCGTGGGCACGGCCTCCGTGCTCTACCGGGCCCGCCCCGACCTGGGCGAACCGATCGTGCGCTGCACGAAGGAGCTGCTGGGGCGGGGCCGGTTGCGGGGCACCGGGGAGCTCGTGGGCGGGGACGGGCCGGGGCGCGTTCCGGCGTTCCGGCGGCGCAGCTGCTGTCTGTACTACCGGGTGCCCGGCGGCTCGAAGTGCGGTGACTGCTGCCTCGCCGACTGACGCGGCAGCAGCCGACCCCGCGCCTCAGCCCGCCGGGCCCCCGTCGTCCGGCAGGTACGTGACCTGCGGCCTGCGCGTGCGCGGATGGACGGCGACCTCGGCCGCCACCTCGTAGACCTCGGACAGGAGCCCGGGGGTGAGGACCTCGACCGGCGGGCCCGCGGCGACGACCGCCCCGGCGCGCAGCACGTACAGGCGGTCGCAGTAGTGGGCCGCCAGGTTGAGGTCGTGGAGGGCCACCAGGACCGTCGCGGGCAGCCGGCGCAGCGCGGAGAGGATCTCCAACTGATGCCGGATGTCGAGGTGGTTGGTGGGTTCGTCCAGGACCAGGAGGGACGGCTGCTGGGCCAACGCCCGTGCGATCAGGACGCGTTGGCGTTCGCCGCCGGAGAGCCGGTCGAAGGGGCGCTCGGCCAGCGCGACGGCGTCGACGGACGTGAGTGCCGCGTCGATCAGCGCCGCGTCCCGCGCGGTGTCGCCCGCCAGTAGCCGCTTGTGCGGGGCGCGGCCCATCGCGACGACCTCACGCACCGTCAGATCCACGTCCGCGCCCGCGTCCTGCACGACGGCGGCCACGGTCCGGGCCACGTGGCGCACCGGCAGCGCCCACGCGTCGGCGCCGGCCACCCGTACCGTCCCCGCGTCCGGGCGCAGCACCCGGTAGACGGCGCGCAGCAGCGTGGACTTGCCGCTGCCGTTCGGGCCGACGAGACCGATGGTCTCGCCCGGCCGGGCGGTCAGCGAGACGTCGTCGACGAGCCGCCGCGCGCCCGCGCTCAGCGTGACGCCCTCGACGTGGAGTTCGGCCGCGGTCATCCGACACCTCCCGCGTCCCGGCGGCGGGCGTCCCGCCGCATCAGCCACAGGAAGAACGGGCCGCCGCACAGCGCCGTCAGCACCCCGACGGGGATCTCCATCGGCGCGGCCACCGTACGGGCCGCGATGTCCGCCCACACCAGGAAGACCGCACCGCCGAGCGCCGCCGTCGGCAGCACCCGCCGGTGGTCGCCGCCGACGAGCAGCCGCACGATGTGCGGCAGCATCAGGCCGACGAAGCCGATCGGCCCGGCCGCCGCCACCAGGACACCGGTGACGAGCGACACCAGCACGAACATGCGGGCGCGGAAGCGGGCCACGTCCAGGCCCATCGTCGTCGCGGCCTCCTCGCCCGCGAGCAGCAGGTTCAGGTTCGGCGCCTGCACCATGAGCACACCCGTGCCGAGGAGCAGGACGAGCCCCGGCAGCCACAGCGTCCCCCAGCTCACCCCGCCCAGACCGCCCAGCGTCCACGCGAGCACGGTCCGCGCCTCGTTGCCGCGGTCCGTGGTGAGCAGCAGGAGGTTGAGCAGCGCGCTGAGGACGGACGCGACCGCGACTCCGGACAGGATCAGCCGGCCGGAGGTGATGCGGCCGCCGGTGCGGGCGGTGGCGTAGACGAGGACGAGCGCCCCGAGCGCGCCCGCGAACGCGGACACCGGCAGCGACAGCGCCCCGAACACGCCGATCCCGAACACGAGGACCGCGACCGCGCCGAGCGAGGCACCCGAGGAGACGCCGAGCAGATACGGCTCGGCCAGCGGATTGCGCACCAGGGCCTGAAGCGCCGTGCCGACGACCGCGAGACCGGCGCCGGTCACCGCGCCGAGCAGGACGCGCGGCGCCCGCACGTCCAGCACGATCGTCTCCCGCGCCCGCGACCAGTCCCCGGCGCCCCACCAGTCGGCGCCCAGGGCGTGCGTGACGATGCCCCACACCTGACCGGGCGGCACCCGCACCGAACCGATGGCGACTCCCGCGGTGAGCGACACGAGGAGCAGCGCCGTGAGCAGGACCAGGGTGGCGGTGAGCCGCGCGCCCTGACCGAAACGCCGTTGCCGCGTGACCGTCCGCGGCTCGTCGACCGCTGCGGTGGCCGTCACGCGAAGCTCTCCGGGTGCAGCCCGCGCGCCAGGTCCTCGACCGCGTACGCGGACCGGACACCGACCAGCGTCGCGGTCAGCGGCAGCACGACGAACCGTTTGTTCTTGATGGCGGGTACGTCCGCGAGGGCGGGCTGCGCGAGCAGGTACCGCTTCTTCTGCTCCACGCTCTTGTCGCCCGCGTAGTCGTAGATCGCGATCACTTCG
Organism: Streptomyces sp. BYX5S; assembly: GCF_054724165.1. Classification (NCBI taxonomy): domain Bacteria; kingdom Bacillati; phylum Actinomycetota; class Actinomycetes; order Kitasatosporales; family Streptomycetaceae; genus Streptomyces; species Streptomyces sp. BYX5S. The sequence goes on from NZ_CM138829.1 coordinate 2,879,442, forward strand.
GGCCTGCGCTCGACGACCTGCTCCCACGACACGTCGCCGAACACGTCGTCCAGATCGGCGAACACGTTGCGCCCGCCCGCCTGTTGGATCAGCTGGGTGCCGAGGCCCCGGCCGCCCGCGGTGAACGCCGACTTGTCGCCGCTGTCGTACACGAACACGGGGACGTCCGGGGCGTCCTCGACGGCGGCGGCCGCCTTCGCGACCCGGCGCCGCAGCTCGGAGACGAGGGCGTCGGCGCGCTCGGAGACACCGAAGATCCGGCCGAGGGTGCGTATCTCGGCGTAGGTGTCGCGCATGGTGACGTTCTTGCCGCCGCAGTACTCGCGGTTGAGGTACGTGTCGATGCCCGCGTCGGCGAACGTGGCGCGCGAGCGGCCCTCCTTCTCGTCGAAGGCGCTCGCATAGCCGCCGTAGACGAAGTCGGGCTCCGCCTCCAGCACCTTCTCGAACGAGGGCGCCTTCCTTGCCAGTTCGGGTACGGAGGCGAAGTCCTCGCGCAGGTCCGGCAGGACGGCGGAGTCGGGGAACGCCGTGCCGACCATGCGGCCTCGCAGGCCGAGGGAGAGCAGGAGTTCCGCCGGATGCTGATGGATGGTCACCACGCGCGACGGCGGCTTGTCGTACGTCGTGGTGACGCCGCAGTTGTCGACGGTGACGGGGAAGCCCTTGGCGGCCGCGGCCTTCGGGCGGTTGTCGGCGCTCCCGGAGTCCGGCCCGGAGGGGCCGCAGCCGGCGGTCAGTACGGTCGCCGACAGTGCGGCGACCGTGGCCGCGACACGGGCGAAGCGAGAGCGATGGGGACGGCTGGAACCGTCGTACACGTGAAGCCTCCTACGGAGTCCGCGCTCCTCGGAATGGGCCCGCGACGGACCAGTGGCCTGACTTCCGGGAGGGCGCGGACGCGCGCTTCCCGGTCACAGTGGCGGGACCGTGCCGGATTCGCACCGGCTTCCTGTCATCCGTCGCGGCGATGACCTGCTGATCCTATGCAGCGGCTGACCAAAGACAAAGACAAGGCAAACTGGCGCTCGCCCTGATGCCAAGATGGGGCGGCCATGACTTCAGGCTGGGGTGCCCGCGCCGGACGGGCCGCGATGTTCGCGGCCGTCTGCGTGCTGCTCACGGCGCTGGGGCACACGCTCATGTCGGGCGCGGCGATGCCGTGGTGGGCGCTGGGCGCGGCGTTCGCGGTCACCGGTGCGGTGGCCTGCGGCGCGGCCGGGAGGGAGCGGGGGCTCCTGCCGGTGGTGGGCCTGGCCGTGGTGGCGCAGGGGGCGCTTCACCTGTTCTTCTCGTGGGCGCAAGGGGGTACTGCCGCGCACGCGCACGGTGCGGGTGGCGGGGGCATGTCCGGGATGGGGCACGCCGCACATGACATGGGCGGCATGACGGGTTCGGGCATGTCGCCGACGGACATGTCGCCGACGGACATGTCCGCCACGCACATGTCGCTGACGGACACCTCCTCGGTCGGCATGTTCCTGGCCCACCTGCTCGCCGCCGTGCTGAGCGGGCTCTGGCTCGCGTACGGGGAGCGGGCCGCGTTCCGGGTCGCGCGGGCCGTCGTCCGCCGTATCGCCGCGCCCCTGAGGCTTCCGCTGCGGGTCCCGACTCCGCCGCACCGCCCCCGCATGCCTCTGCGACGCACGCGGCGCGACCGCGCACCGCGTGTCCTCCTCCTCGCGGACACGATCACCTCCAGAGGGCCACCCGCACGGGACGCTGTCGCCTGACGACAGCCGGTTCGAGTCCCATGCACCCCTTGCACCGGATCCGGTGCGCCCAGGGCCGCGCAGGCCCGCGCCCGGACTCCGTGCTGCCCAAAACACTGGAGGACCACGTTGTCCGTCACCTCAGAACCACGCCCCGCTGAAGAGAGCCCGCAGGCTCCGCCACCCGGCCGGACGACCGTCAGGTCGGCGGCGTCGTCACTGCGCCCGCTGGTGCGCCGACTGCACTTCTACGCAGGGGTGTTCGTCGCCCCGTTCCTGCTGGTCGCCGCCGTCACGGGGCTGCTCTACGCGGGCTCGTTCCAGGCCGAGAAGATCGTGTACGCGCATGAACTGAGGGTTCCCGTCGGCGAGTCCGAGCTGCCGGTCGCCGATCAGGTGGCCGCCGCCCGCACGGCACACCCGGAGGGCGAGGTGAGCGCCGTGCGGCCGTCGCCCGAGGCCGGGGCGACGACGCGGGTGATGCTCTCCGGCGTCGCGGGAGTCGACGCGGGCCATACGCTCGCGGTGTTCGTGAACCCGTACAACGGCGAGGTGCGCGGCGCCCTCGAACAGTACGGGTCGACGGGTGCGCTGCCGCTGCGCACCTGGATCGACGAGTTCCACCGCGACCTCCACCTCGGTCAAGTCGGCCGCCTGTACAGCGAGTTCGCGGCGAGCTGGATGTGGGTGATCGCCGGTGGCGGCCTCGTCCTCTGGTTCGGGCGGCGCCGGGCGCGCCGCGCGATCCGTGGCACGACCGGGCGCGGGCGGACGCTGTCGTTGCACGGGACGGTGGGGGTCTGGGCGGCGCTCGGCCTCTTCTTCCTGTCCGCGACGGGGCTGACCTGGTCGACGTACGCGGGAGCCAACATCGCCGACCTGCGCGAGGCGCTGAACCAGACGACGCCGACCGTCTCCGCGGCCGCGGCGTCCGGTGGGGAGCACGCGGGGCACGACACGGTCGGCGCGGCCCCGGGTTCCGGGGCCGGCGCGGGCGGTGCCGATGTCGGGGTGAACGCGGTGCTGAAGGCGGCGCGGGCCGAGGGCCTTTCGGACCCCGTGGAGATCGTCCCGCCCGCCGACGCCTCCTCGGCGTACGTCGTGCAGCAGATCCAGCGGAGCTGGCCGGAGAAGCAGGACGCCGTCGCCGTCGACCCGGCGAGCGGTGAGGTCACGGACGTGGTGCGGTTCGCCGACTACCCGGTGCTGGCCAAGCTGTCCCGCTGGGGCATCGACCTGCACACCGGCAACCTCTTCGGCCTCGTCAACCAGATCGCCCTCGCCGCGCTCGCCCTCGCGGTGGTGCTGCTCGTCGTGTGGGGGTACCGCATGTGGTGGCAGCGCGGGCGCGGCTCCGCCTTCGGCCGGCCGCTGCGCCGCGGCGCGTGGCAGGACGTACCGCCGTACGTCCTGGTCCCGCTGATGGCGGCGGTCGCCCTGCTCGGCTACTTCGTACCGCTGCTGGGCATCCCGCTGGCGGCGTTCCTGCTGTGCGACATCGCGCTCGGTGAGATCGCGTACCGGCGCGGCAGGCGCACCTACAAGCCGCTCGGCTGACAGCGGCCGGTGGGGCGGCCCGCCGCGTCAGGCCGCCCCACCGCCGAAGCTGATCTCGTTGCCGTCCGCGTCGCGGTAGTTCACCCGCCTGACGCCGCCGTCGAACGTCTCGCGCCCCACCGGCTCGATGCCGCGCCGCGTGACCTCGTCGACGCGCACGTCGAGATCCTCGACGAACGACAGCACCAGAGCGTGCCCGGCGCGCTCCGCGTCCTCCACGATGTAGATGTACCGGTGCTCCGCCACCTCCCACACCGCCTCGATGTCGTTCGGCAGAAACGACGGCGGCTTCCCGAAGAACCGCTCGTACCACGGCAGCGCCGCGGCGTAATCGCTGACGGGAATGCCCGCGAACAGATCCAGGGCCACGTCGTCCTCCAGGTGCGGTCGAAATCGCGCGGTGAATGTCCTGTACTGGTGACTTCCGTCGCCGCGAAAGTTCATCGGTAGGGGAGTCCGATGACCGCCTCCGACGCCTGGACCACCATCGAAGACTGGCTGCGCCGCAACGCACCGGCCACCTTCGCCTCGGGCGCGACGACGGCGCGTCCTTTACGAAGGAGGCGGCGTTCGCCGGTCTCGGGGGCCTGCTCCGGGCCGCCGCCGATGCCCTGCGCACCTCCTGCTTCCTGGTCTGGGGGCAGTGGGAGCCGTACGTGGACGGTGACGGGTTTCTGGAGTGGCGGGAAGCGGGGGAGCAGGTCAGTGCGGTCCCGGGCCGAGGTCCTTGCCGGCGATGACCGGGCTGAGGGTGCGCAGGGCGAGGCCGGCGGCTATCAGGGTGAGGCAGGCGACGACGAGGCCGAGGACGGCGAGGGGGCTGAGGGAGCCGGTCATGGCGAGGGTGCCGGTGCCCGCGCCGCCGAGCATGGCGGCGCTGGTGGGGTTTGCGTACATCAGGGCAACTCCTTTGTGGGTGGGGGGTGGGTGCTACGTCGCGATCCAGTGGGCCTCGCGGCGCAGTGCCAGGTCGATCAGGGAGCGAACGAAGACGGCCTGGCGGAAGACGTCGTAGAGCAGCTCCGGGATCAGGGGCAGCGCGAGGAGCGTGGCCCGCCAGCCGAGGCGCCGTACGGTCAGGGTCCGTTCGACGACGAAGATCAGCATGATCGAGGTCCAGAAGAGGGACAGGCCGCCCCAGCCGACGAGGGTGAGGTTCAGGACCGCGTAGAGGAAGAAGAGGAAGAGGGCGAGGGCGCCGATGCCGAGCATGATCTGCTGGCCGAAGTACTTGCGGGTGACCGGCGTCCAGCCGTAGTCCCGCAGGTTCTCCAGGGCGCCGCGCTGCCAGCGCAGCCGCTGGTGCCACAGCTTGCCGAGCGACGGCATGACCTCGGTGACCAGCCAGCAGCCGTCCGGGGAGACGGTGCGGTACCCGAGCGTCTTGACGGCCTTGGTGATCTCGTCGTCCTCGGTGAGGGAGGCGAGGGAGTAGTACGCGTCGCCGCCCCCGATGACGCCGTCCAGGCGGGCCCGGCGCACCTCGCGCAGGACGCCCGCGCGGAACAGGCTGCCGGTCCCGGTGAGGACGACGGCCTCGTTGTGCTTGCGGCGGATCTCCAGGGCGTAGCGCTGGTACTCCATGCGCTGCAACTGGCCGAGGAGGCCGCCGCCGGGCTCACCGTAGAAGATGCCGCCGACCGCGCCGACCGTCTCGTCCTCCATGGCCTCCGCCGCCCACTCCACGAACTCGGGGTTGAGCACCGTGTCCGCGTCCTGCACGAGCACCAGGTCGTCGTCGGTGAGACCGGTCAGCAGGGGCGCGAGCGCCTGGTTGAGGGCGCCGGCCTTCTTGTCCTTGTTGTCCGTGGGCACGAACACCTCGGCACCGCAGTAGTCGGCGATCTTCGCGGTGCGGTCCGTGCAGTTGTCGGCGACGACGACGATGCGGTCCGGACGGACCGTCTGCCGGTACAGGCCCGCCAGCGTGGCGACGATGCGGTCCTGTTCGTTGTGCGCGGGGATGAGTGCGACGAGTGTCATTGACGAGCTGTCCCTTGCTCTGCCGTGGACTGCCGCAGGCGGATCGCCTGACGACGCCCTCGACTCTGGGCGCGCCGGGGAGCAGCGAGGTCGTACGAAGGTTGCGCGACGGTTGCAGCGGCTTCGGAGCGGCAGAAGGGGACCTTCGGCCCGGGACCTACGCCGGGTGCGCGGCGGGCGGAACGTACCGGTAGCCGACCCCGCGCACGGTCTCGATGGGCGCCTCGACCCCGGTGGCGCGCTCGATGCCGCGGCGCAGCCGCAGTACGGCGTACTTGACCTTGTGCGCGTCGCCCCCGGCCCGGCCGCGCCACACGTGGTGCAGCAGCTGCTCGGGGGAGAGGACCTGGCCCGCGTTGCGGGCGAGGAAGTGCAGCAGGTCGAATTCCAGCGGGGTCAGCGGCACGTACTGGCAGCCCATGGTCACCTCGCGGGTCGCGAGGTCGAGCCGGAGGCAGCCGTCCTCCAGGAGCTGGTCGGGAGGTGACACGGGCGTCGCGCGGCGCAGCCGGGCCATGACCACGGCCCGCTGGAACCCGTCGGGCATGCCGCGCCACAGCACGTCGTCGGCGCCGGACTCCAGGGCCCGCAGCGCGTCCGCCCGGTCGAAGTTCCGGGCGGCCACGATGACGAGCAGTTCCTCGGACATGTCCCGGACCCGCCGCAGCACCTCCCAGGGGCCCGGATCCCGTACGTGAAGGCCGAGGACGAGCAGGTCGGGCCGGTAGCGGTACAGGTCGTGCAGGGTCTGCCGGCCGCTGTACGCGAGGTGGTACGAGAAGCGGGGGTCGTCCAGCTCGCGCAGCCAGCCCAGGGACACGTCGGGCGCCGCCGCCACCAGGACCAGCGGCAGGGCCCGTCCTCGCGTGCCGCTCCGGGGCGCGGATGCCTGCATAACCCACATGCTCGGGCCACGGGGTCCGCCTGTCGAACGGACCGGAGCGGAGGCGGTGGGGCGGCTGTCACCGTGGGTGACGACGGCGTCCGCGCGCGGCGCGCGTGCGTCCCTCACGCTCCCGGCCGGTACCTCCGCTCCACGTGGCCCTTCAGGTCCTCCGGGTAGAAGTACACCGGGCGCAGATCCCCGCTCGCGTAGCGCTTGACCTGGTCGCCGAAGTGGGGGGACTCCGGGTGGCCGCTGGCGCCGCCCGCCGTCACCGCCCAGGCGCGCACCTTCGGACCGAACTCGACGACCGCCACGAAACTGTTGCCGCTCGTGCCGTAGTACCGCTTCGTGCCGGGGTAGCGCTTCGCGCCGAACGAGGCGAGGGAGCCCCACTGGGCGGAGGTGAAGGGGACCGGGTGGCTGGGTTTGCTGTCGTCGAAGGTCTGGGTGACGGCGCCGTCGTTGCGCTGGTAGCGGTTGATCTCGGACCACGGGACCCGCCAGTCGCCGAAGTCCTGCGTGAGCCGGTCCACGGCCGAGGTCAGGGCCGCGAGCCGCTGCGCGTCCGTGGCGCGCTCGGCCATGTAGTCCCAGACGGAGAGGCCCGCCTTCGCCGCCGACGCCGACACCAGGGCCCACAGGGCCTCGCCCCAGAACACCGCGAGGGAGGTCTCGCGCGACCGGCCGGACCAGCGGTGGTCCCAGCCGCGCAGCAGGCCGACGGGCGCCTCCAGCTCCGCCTTGCGGGCATCGCCCGCCGCGAGCCCCTCCCACGCCTCGACCAGGCCGGGAAGCAGCCGGGCGAACGCCGTCAGATACGGGTCGAAGGCGCCCTCGATCAGGGTCCGCGGAGTGAAGTCGTCACGGGACGTCAGGACGCGGATCGCGTGCGGACCCCGCGGGTTCTCGCCCGCCTTGTCGAAGTAGCGGGGGTAGTCGGAGGCGTTCGGGCTGTCCGCGCCCGCCGCGGTCCAGGGCCAGTTGTTGGTGTTGAAGGCCCAACCGCTCCTCGGGTTCACCGCCTGCGGCATGTCGGCGAGCGCGTGCAGGCCCCGCCAGTCGGTCGCGGGGTCGCTGCCGTCCACCGGCTTCATGTAGTCGAAGCGGTCGTCGCGGACCGGCATGAACTGCGGCATCAGGAAGGCGATGGCGCCCTTCGAGTCCGCGAACAGGGTGTTGTTGGAGCTGTTGGCCTTCAGCTCCGCGACCTTCATGTACGCGTGGTAGTCGCGGGTCGTCGTGCGCAGGTAGCTCTGCTTCAGCGCCTCCACCGGCTTGTTCATCAGGGCGCAGGCGATCCACTTGCCGTCCGCCGCACGGACGATCGGGCCGTGGTGGGTGGCGTACGTGGTGAAGGTGTGCGCCTCGGAAGTCCCGTTCTCCGTACGGCAGTTCAGGGTGACCTTCTTGGTCGTCACCGGGCGCCGCTCGCCGCCGTAGCGGTAGGTGTACGAGCCGTCCGGCGCGCGGTCGACCGTTTCCGCGAACTCGTCGATGTTGTCGACGCCGCTCGACGTGTGCATCCAGCCGGTGTGCTCGTTGAAGCCCTGGTAGATGAAGAACTGGCCCCAGGTCGCGGCGCCGTAGACATCGAGCCCCTCCTCGCTCGTCACGTGCTGCTCCGAGCGGAAGAAGAAGCTCGTGTGGGGGTTGATGAGGAGCAGCGCGTGGCCGTCCCGGGTGTGGCCCGGGGCCAGGGACATGCCGTTGGAGCCCGAGGGCTCGCGGAACTTCAGGCCGCGTTCCTCGTCGGTGAGGGGCACCTCCCGCTGCGCGTAGAACGCCTCCAGCTGGCTCAGCGCGACGGACTCGATGTCTCCGCCGATGCTGCCCTCCGAGAAGCTGAGGGGCATCCACGGCTCGAAGCGCGTCAGGACGCGCGGCCGTACGTCGGGGTGGGTCGCCAGGTAGTGGTTGAGGCCGTCGGCCCAGGCCCGCATCAGTGCGCGGAGCCAGGCCGGGCACCGGGTCGCGTACTGCTTCTTCAGTTCCTCGGGGTCGATGAACAGGCGCTGGCGGAGGTCCTGCCACAGTGCGCTCTCGCCCTCGGACTCGGCGAGGCGGCCGAGGCTGACGAGGTAGTTGCGCTCGATGCGGTTGAAGTCGTCCTCGGCCTGCGCGTACATCATCCCGAACACCGCGTCGGCGTCGGTCCTGCCGACCACGTGCGGGATGCCCCAGTCGTCGCGGGTGATCGTCACCCGGGCCGCTCGTCTTTTCCAGCGGTCGAGGTCGGCCGGGGAGGGCCCCGCGGGTGCCGCGGTGGCGGCGCCGGAAGGCAACGTTGTCGCGGCCACCGCGAGGGAGGCCGTCCCGCCCACCACGAGGCGGCGGGTCGGGCCGGTGTGCCGTACCTGAGCTGCGTGACTCATGCGGTGCTCCACCTTCGTCAGGGACATGCCGGGGTCGACCCTAGGAAGCGCGCGGGCGATGATCAACACCGCGTACGGAACCGGTGGTTGGCGGTTCCTCCCGCCGGTGCTCACCCCCGTGGAGCGATGCCGGGGCGTTTCGGAGTGACGACGCTGTTCGCCCGAGTCCGGCCCAGTTGGGGGGCTTTCGTATGGCGTGGCATGTTCCGCTCCTGGTCCGCAGGCCGAAGGCGGCGGCGCCGTCCCGGACGGCGGGCCCGCCCGTGGTGGTCCGATGCGTCGCGGGTGTCCTGGTGATCGAGATGCGCGGCGCGATCGATCCCGCCGCGGAGGCGTGGATCGGCCGGGTGCTGCACGCGGCGATCCGGCCGGGCGGCGCGGGAGTCCTCGTCGACGTGCGCGGTGCGGGCGACCTCGGGGCCAGCGGCCTCAGCGTGCTGCGGCTCGCCCGGCTGCTGGCGGCGCGGCGGGGCCTCGCCTTCGGCTTCGCCGGGGAGCAGCGGGGCGTCCCCGAACTGCCGCCCGCCGCTTGACGGTTGACCGCCGTTCGTCCATCGGGGGCGGGTACTCACCCGCCGCGGAGGATGCCGGGCGCGGTGCGGGCTGCTTCGGTCGCGGAATGGGTGAGGTGAGCGCGGAGGGCGCCGTGGCCGCCGCCGGCCGGGTGGCACGGGGTGTGCTCGGCGCGGTGGGGCGGGTGCCGCGGACGGTGGTCCGGCGGTCGGTGGACGTGTTGCTCGACTGCCTGGACCTGGACGCGCTGGTCGCCCGCGTGGACGTGAACGCGGTCGCGGACCGGGTCGACGTCGCGCGGGTCGCGGCGCGGGTGGACGTCAACACGATCGCGGCGCGGGTGGACGTGGCGGCGGTCGTCGAGCGCGTCGACGTGAACGGGGTGGCCGCCCGGATCGACGTGGACCGGGTGGCCGAGCGGATCGATGTGGCGGCGGTCGTCGCCCGCGTGGACGTGGATGCCGTCGCCGAACGGATCGATGTCGCCGCCGTCGTCGAGCGCGTCGACGTGAACGCGGTCGCGGACCGCATTGACGTGGACCGGGTGGCGCGGCGTATCGATGTGGATCGGGTGGCGGATCGTGTGGATGTGGATCGCGTGGCGGACCGCGTGAACGTCGACAGGGTGGCCGATCGCGTGGACGTGGATCGGGTCGCGGACCGGGTGGACGTGGATCGGGTGGCCGACCGTGTCGACGTCGACCGGGTCGCCGAGCGGGTCGACGTGGATCGGGTCGCCGGGCGGCTGGACCTTGAGCGGGTTGTCGCTCGCGTGGACGTCGACCGGATCGCCGCCAGGCTCGACGTCGACGCCGTGCTCGCGCGGTTCGATCTGGTGGGGCTCACCCGGTACGTGCTGCGGGAGATCGATCTCGGGCGGATCGTGCGGGACACCGGGGGCGGGCTCACCGTGGAGGCGGTGGACGCCGTGCGGATGCTGGGGCAGCGGGGGGACCGGAGCGTGAACCGGTTCGCCGACCGGCTGTTGCGGCGGGTTGAGGCCCCGGACGAGCGGTCGCCGTGACCGTGCCCGGCGCCAGAGCGGTACGGCCCCGGGCCGCCGGAATCGTGTCGCGCGGCGTCGCCGCCCTCGTCGACGCGCTCGTGCTCGCCCTGATCGGGCTGGCCGTCGAAGTGGGCGCGGCGTGCGCCCGGTTGGTGGTCGCCGGGCCCCCGTTCCAATTCCCCGACGTACCCAACTGGGTGACGGGGCCCGTGGCTTGGGCCTTCGCCGTGTGCTACCTCGGCGGTTCGTGGGTGATGGTCGGGGCCTCGCCCGGCGCCCGCCTCATGGGCGTGTGCGTGACGGACCGGGACGGGCGGCGGCTGCGGACGGTGCGGGCGCTCGTCCGGGCCGCGCTGTGCGTGAGCTTCCCGCTGGGGCTGCTGTGGATCCCGTTCAGCGGACGCCGCGCGGCGTTGCAGGACCTGGTGGTGCGCACCACCGTGACGTACGACCGCGGCTACGGCTGATCCGGGGCGGGTGAGGTGTGTGGCAGCATGGCCGCGGCGCCGAAGCCGCCGAGTCCGATGACCGCGAGGACCAGCAGCGCCGCGGCGTACGGCCCGACGGAGGGGTTCGCCACGAGGATCGTGCCGGCGAGCGCCGTGCCCACGGACGAGCCGAGGTTGGAGACGCTGCGGGACAGGCCGGAGATCTCGCCCTGGAGGTCCTCGGGGAAACTGGACTGCACCACGTTGACCGACGGCGTCAGCATCACGCCGAGGCCGAGCCCGATCAGGAGCAGGCCGGGAGTGAAGGCCCACGGGCTCGGTTCGCCGTGCGCCAGGGCCAGCAGGACACCGATGCCGCCCACGGTGGTGGCGAACCCCACCATGACCAGGGTCCGCTGCTCGCGGCGCTTGGCGAACCGCTCCGCGCCGAGCGAGCTGACGAGCAGGCCCAGCGTCGACGCGGTGAAGATGACACCCGTACTGATCGCGTCGTAACCGCGGACGACCTGGAGATAGGCGGCGACGACGAACGAGATGCCCATCAGCATCAGCCACTGGGTGTGCTGCGTGATCAGGCCGAGGTTCGAGGTCCGGTTGCGGAACAGCGAGGTGGGCAGCAGGGCTTGGGCGCCGGCCCGCTCCCGCCCCCGCACCCAGCGGAAGAACGCCGTCAGGACCAGCGCGCCGAGCAGCAGCAGCGCCCCCATGAGCCACCCGTTGTCGTCCGCCGCGAGGATCCCGAGGACCACGAGCACGAGACCGGTCGCGGACAGGACCGCGCCCACCGTGTCGAAGTCCCGCTCGGGATCCGCGGGCAGCGGGTCGCGCAGCCCCCGGCTCAGCAGGATGATCACCGCGACCACCAGCGCCTGGAAGACGAACGCCGCCCGCCAGCTGATCGCCGACGTGATGAGCCCGCCCAGCAGCGGGCCGGCGGCGGCGCCGATGCCGCCCAGCGCCATGATCGTGCCGAACGCCCGCGCCCGGTCCGCCACTTCGGTGAACAGCAGCGTCGTCAGGATGTACACCGGCGGGATCAGCAGGGCGGTGCCGACGCCCTCCAGGATCGAGTTGCCGAGGATCAGCACGCCCAGGCCCGGCGCCACCGCGCTGAGCAGCGCCCCGACCCCGTAGACCGCGAGACCGACGACGAGGCAGCGCTTGCGGCCGTAGCGGTCGGCGAGGATGCCGCCCGGGATCATCAGCGCCGCCATCACCAGCAGGAAGACGGTGATCGCCGTCTGCACGCCCTGCACGGTGGTGTCGAGGTCCTCGCTGATGTCCTGGATCATCACGTTCATGTTCGAGCCGGCGAAGCTGCAGATGAACTGGGCCAGCGCGAGCGGCGCGAGGATCCGGCGCTGCCGCCCGCGGCTGCGTACGTCCGGCGCCTGTGGGGTGCCTGCCACGCTCATCGCCTCGCTTCAGCTCGCCGCCCTGACCCCCGTCAGCTTCCGGGCGCGGGCGCTCGCGGGCGTCACCCCCGGAGGGTGACGCCCCTCCCGGACCCGGCAGCCACACTCGGCCCCACAGCGGTGCACTGGGCACCAATCTCTAGCTTGGGGGTCCTTGAGATGGCCACCTCGACTTCTTCGCAGCACGGCATGGGCAGTGCGAAGGAAGCAGCCGCCGGCGGGCTCACGATCTTCGCCGCGGTCATGCTCTTCATCGCCGGCTCCATGGACTTCTGCCGCGGACTGATGGCGGTTCTGGAGGACAAGGTGTTCCTCAGCACGCCCGAGTACGTCTTCGAGTTCGACCTGACGACCTGGGGCTGGATCCACCTGATCCTCGGCGCGATCGCGGTGGTCGTCAGCCTCGGCCTCTTCGTCGCGATGAAGTGGGCCAGGGTGCTCGGCGTGGTCCTCGCCGTCCTGATCATGATCGGCAACTTCCTGTCCATCCCGTACTACCCGTTCTGGTCCCTGACGCTGATCGCGATCAACGCGCTCGTCATCTGGGGCCTGTGCGTGGTCAAGCGGGACACGGTGTTCTGACCCGGCGTTCCGACCCGATCGGCGAGGCCCGCGGAGAGACGGACCGAGGTGGCTCATGAAGCACGGCCAGGCGCGTACGGGGGACCCGCGGGCCAAGCGGATCGCCGAGTTCATCGCACCCCTGCGGGTGGCACCCGGAGCGAAGGTGCGCCTGTCGAAGGAGTTCGACCCGGCCCGCACCGCGGGCCTGAAGGGCAAACGGCAGGGCCAGGAACTGCTGCGCGAAGGCGTCGCCCTGCTCGCCGACTACCAGAGCAGGCTCACCGCCGAGGGCACCCACGGCGTGCTGCTCTGCCTCCAGGCCCTCGACGCCGGGGGCAAGGACGGCACGATCCGGCACGTCATGAGCGGCGTGAACCCGCAGGGGGTGCGGGTGGCCGGGTTCAAGGTGCCCACGGACGACGAGCTGAGCCACGACTACCTGTGGCGCTACGCCTGCGAGCTGCCGCGCCGCGGCGAGATCGGCATCTTCAACCGCTCCCACTACGAAGAGGTGCTCGTGGTGCGCGTGCACCCCGAATTCCTCGCCCGCCAGAGACTTCCGGGGCCGGGGCAGCACGGGAAGGCGCTGTGGCGCAGGCGCTACCGCGAGATCAACGAGTGGGAGCACTACCTCACGGACAACGGCTTCCGGCTCGTGAAGCTGTTCCTGAACCTGTCCAAGGAGGAACAGCGCGTCCGGTTCCTCAAGCGCATCGACGTCCCCGAGCGGAACTGGAAGTTCTCGGCGGCGGACGCGCGCGAGCGCGCCCGGTGGGACGACTACCAGGAGGCGTTCGACGACATGCTGTCCGCCACGAGCACCCCCTGGGCCCCGTGGTACGTCGTGCCCGCGGACCACAAGTGGTACGCGCGGATCTGCGCGGCGGCCGTCCTCGCCCACACCCTGATGGACATCGATCCGCGCTACCCGGACGTCGGCGCCACGAGCCGGCACGAACTGGAGCAGGAGAAGCGGAAGCTGGAGAAGGAGGCGCCGCCCGGCGCCGCCTCGGACCCGTACGCGGCCCGGAGGCGGGCCCGGTGACCGCCGCCGCGACCGGACCCGGCGCCCCGCCCGCGCACCTCTGGTACGCCGAGCCCGCCGACTCGGTCGCCCGTGAACTCGGCGTCGACCCGGCCGCGGGACTCGACTCCGCGCGCGCGGAGCGGCGGCGCGCCGAGGACGGCCCCAACGCGCTGCCCGAGGAGCGGCCCGTACCGGCGCTGCGACGGCTCCTCGGGCAGTTCACCTCGTACATGCAGATCATCCTCGTCGTCTCCGCGGGCGTCTCCCTCGCCATCCAGGAGTGGGGCACGGCCGTGGTGCTGCTCGCCCTGTCCGTCCTCAACGCGGTCATCGGCCTGCGCCAGGAGGGCAAGGCGGACAGCGCCATGAACGCCCTCAAGGCGATGACGAAGGCCACCGCGCGGGTGCGGCGGGACGGCAAGGAGGCCGAGATCCCGGCCGAGGACGTCGTCGTCGGGGACGTCGTGCTGCTCGCGGCGGGCGACGAGGTCCCGGCCGACGGCCGCCTCGTCGCGGCGACGGCGCTCCAGATCGACGAGTCCGCGCTCACCGGCGAGAGCGTGCCCGTCGCCAAGGACGCGCGGCCGCTGCCCGGCGGGGAGCTGGGCCCGGCCGACCAGAGCGACATGGCGTTCATGACCACGCCGGTCACCCACGGCAGCGGCGTCCTCCTCGTCACCGCCGTCGGGGCGGACACGGAACTGGGCCGGATCTCCGGCATGCTGACGGCGACGCGGCGCGAAATGTCGCCGCTGTCCAAGGAGTTGAACCGGCTGACCCTGTGGATCGTCGGGGCCGCCGCCCTCACCATGGTCGTGATGTTCGCGCTCGGCCGCAGCCGCGACGAGGCCTGGGACGCGCTGTTCGTCAGCGCGGTATCGCTGGCCATCGCCGCCGTGCCGGAGGCGCTGCCGACGGTGACGCAGACCATCCTCTCCCTCGGCGGGCTCGACCTGGCGAAGCGCAACGCGATCGTCAAGGACCTGCCGTCCGTGGAGACGCTCGGCTTCACCTCGGCCGTGAACTCCGACAAGACCGGCACCCTGACGATGAACCAGATGACCGTCGTCGAGGTCGTCGACGCCTTCGACCGGTACACCGTCTCCGGCACCGGCTACGCCCTGGAGGGCAGGATCCACCACGCCGCGGGCAGCACGCCCGGCATCGAGGACGCGATCCTGCCGTACCTCGTCGCCAGCGACGCCGCCCTGGTCGACGGCGAGGTCGTCGGCGACCCCACCGAGGGCGCGCTGCTCGTGCTCGGCCACAAGGCGGGCCTCGACGTCACCGCCACCCGGGAGCGGCTGCCCCGCCTCGCCACCCTGCCGTTCGACCCGGCGTACAAACTGATGGCCACCTTCCACGCGGCGCACGACGGGCAGGGTCGGCCCGTCGTGCGCTGCTTCGTCAAGGGCGCGGCGCCCGCCGTGCTCGCCCGCGCCAGCACCGCGCTCGCCGACGGCATGGCCATCCCCTTCGACGCCGCGCTGAGCGGCCGCGCCGACGCCGAGGTCGAACGGATGGGACGCGCGGGCCGCCGGGTGATGGCCGCCGCCACCCGCGACCTCGACCCCCAGGTCTTCGACCCCGACGGCAATCTCCTCGCGCAGGTACGGGAGTTGAAGGTCACCAGCCTCGTCGGCATGGTCGACCCGCCGCGCCCCGAGTCGAAGGCCGCCGTCGCCGCCGCGCAGGCCGCCCACATCCGCGTACGCATGGTGACCGGCGACGACGTGATCACCGGCGCCGCCATCGCCGAACAGGTCGGGATCGGCGGAGAGGCCATCCTGGGCGCCGAGTTCGCGGCGCTGTCCGAGGACGAGCGGCTCGCCCGCATCGACGCGATCGGCGTCGTGGGCCGCGTCGCGCCCGAGCACAAGGTGCTGCTCGCCGAGACGCTGAAGCAGAACGGCGACGTGGTCGCCATGACCGGCGACGGCGTCAACGACGCGCCCGCCATCAAGGCCGCCGACATCGGCGTCGCGATGGGATCCGGCACGGAGGTCGCCAAGAACGCCGGCCGCATGATCCTGTCCGACGACAACTTCGCGACGATCATTCACGCGGTCGAGCAGGGCCGCAAGATCTACGACAACCTCACCAAGTACATCCGCTTCGTGATGATCCTGCTGGTCGTGTTCGTGCTCACGTTCCTCGGTGCCTCGCTCTTCGACATCGCGGACGCCGAGCCGTTCAACCCCGCGCAGGTGCTGTGGATCCACTTCGTCGTCAACGCCGCCTTCGGCTTCTCCCTCGGCTTCGACCGGGTCGGCGCCGACCTCATGACGCGGCGCCCGAGGCCGCGCGGCGAACCGGTGATGACCCCCGCGCTGATGCTGACCGTCGGACTGGCGGGGGCCGCCATCGCCGTCGCGCTGCTCGCCCTGATCGAGCTCGGCGAGGCCCGCTACGACAGCGCCCGCACCGGCAACTCCATCGCGTTCGCGGCGTTCGCGCTCTGCCTGATCGTCGCGGCGGTCGAGTGCCGCAGCCAGACCGGGACCGCGCTCACCGTCGACACCTTCGACAGCAAGCAGCTCAACTGGACGATCCTCGCCGAGTTCGCGCTCGCCGTGCTCGTCACGCAGACCGACGCCTTCAACCGGATGCTCGACACCGTCCCCTTGAGCATCGGCCAGTTCGGCTGGGCACTGCTGCCCCCGCTCGCGCTCCTCGTGCTGTGGGAGCTGGGCAAACTGATCGCCCGGCGGCGGTGAACCGGCGGTGCCCAAGGCCCCGCCGCTGCCGCCCGGACTGCGGACCCTGCGCGGCTACCGGCGTTCCTGGCTGGCCAAGGACCTCGTCGCGGGCATCGTCCTGACCACGCTGCTCGTCCCGCAGGGCATGGCGTACGCGGAGCTGGCGGGGCTGCCGGCGATCACCGGGCTCTACACGTCGGTGCTGTGCCTGCTCGCGTACGCCGTCGCGGGCCCGTCCCGCATCCTCGTGCTCGGGCCCGACTCCTCGCTCGGGCCGATGATCGCGGCGACAGTGCTGCCGCTGGTCGCCTCCGGCGGCGACAGCGGACGCGCGGTCGCCCTCGCCTCGGTGCTCGCGCTGATGGTCGGAGGGATCACGATCCTCGCGGGCGTGGCCCGGCTCGGCTTCATCGCCGACCTCATCTCCAAGCCCACGATGATCGGCTACATGAACGGCCTCGCCCTGACCATCCTCGTCGGTCAGCTGCCGAAGCTGTTCGGGTTCTCCGTGGACGCGGACGGTCTCGTCGAGGAAGTCGACGCGCTCGTCCGCAAGCTGGCCGACGGAGCGGCGGTGCCCGCCGCGGTGGGGGTCGGCACCGGGTGCATCGTGCTCATCCTGCTGTTGCAGCGACTGCTGCCGAAGGTGCCGGCCGTCCTCGTGATGGTGGTGCTCGCCATCGGGGCGACCGTCGTGTTCGACCTCGGCGAGCACGGCGTGAAACTGGTCGGCCGGCTCCCCGAGGGGCTGCCGCCGTTCACCGTCCCCGACATCCGCTGGGACGACCTCGGGCCGCTGTTCGCCGGCGCGCTCGGCATCGCCCTGGTGTCCCTCGCCGACACCATCTCCAACGCCTCCGCCTTCGCGGCCCGCGGCGGACAGGAGGTGCGCGGCAACGACGAGATGATCGCCATCGGCACGGCGAACGCGGCGGCCGGCCTGTTCCAGGGGTTCCCCGTGAGCACGAGCGGATCGCGTACGGCGGTGGCCGAACGGGCGGGCGCCAAGACGCAGTTGACCGGGCTCGTCGGTGCGGCGCTCATCGTGCTGATGCTCGTCCTGCTGCCGGGGCTGTTCCGGAACCTGCCGCAGCCCGCGCTCGCCGCCGTCGTCGTCACGGCGTCGCTGTCGCTGGCCGACCTGGCGGGGACGGGACGGCTGTGGCGGCAGCGCAAGGCGGAGTTCTGGCTGTGCATGGCCGCGTTCCTCGGCGTCGCGCTGCTCGGGGTGCTGCCGGGGATCGCCGTCGCGGTAGGGCTCTCGATCCTCAACGTGTTCCGGCGGGCGTGGTGGCCGTACAGCGCGGTGCTGGGGCGGGTGGCGGGGCTTGAGGGGTACCACGACGTGCGGTCGCATCCGGGTGCGCGGTTCCTGCCGGGGCTCGTCCTGCTGCGGTTCGACGCGCCGCTGTTCTTCGCCAACGCGAAGTCGTTCCGGGACGTGGTGCGGAGGGCGGTGCGGGAGGCGGGGGAGGTGCGGTGTGTGGTGATCGCGGCGGAGCCGATCACGGATGTGGACACGACGGCGGCGGATGTGCTGGAGGAGCTGCATGAGGGGTTGCGGGGGAGGGGGGTGGAGTTGGTGTTCGCGGAGTTGAAGGATCCGGTGCGGAGGAAGATCGAACGTTACGGGTTGGCCCGTACGTTCGGGCCCGAGGCGTTCCACCCCACGGTCGACTCCGCCATCCGCACCCACACACCCCGCTAACCCCCCTGGGCTCCGCCCCGAACCCCGCTCCTCAATCGCCGGAGAGGCTCAAAAGCTTGGGGCTCCGCCCCGTACCCCGCTGCTCAATCGCCGCAGGGGCTCAATCCGTCCACCTCCGAGCCCTTCAATCGCCGATTGAGCACCATCAAGCCCCTCCGGCGATTGAGGAGCGGGGTACGGGGCGGAGCCCCGAGGGTGTAACGACGGGGGGCGTTCACATTGCTTCC
This sequence comes from Streptomyces sp. BYX5S, assembly GCF_054724165.1. NCBI lineage: Bacteria > Bacillati > Actinomycetota > Actinomycetes > Kitasatosporales > Streptomycetaceae > Streptomyces > Streptomyces sp. BYX5S. Next base: position 2,897,560 of record NZ_CM138829.1, read on the forward strand.
GCCGAGAGGAGGTGGGTGGACCACGGCGGGAGGTCGACGTACAGGCCCGTGTCGAGGAGTTCCGCGCCGGAGCGGTCGAACCGGTCGGAGCCCAGAAGGCTCGTCAGACGCCACACACCGGGCCCCAGCTCCGGCCACGGCAACCGCACCCGCCCCTGCACCGCCCGATCCGACAGATTCACCACCGTCACGAACCGCCCCGCGTCCCCCGTCCAGCACGACGCGACCAACGCCTCCGCCGACGCGTTGTCCGGCCAGCCCACGCAGTCCAGCAGCCGCCACGCCCCGGTCCGCATCCCGCTGTGGTGGACCCCGGCCAGCAGCCGCTCGTGGAACGAACGCAGCTCCTCGTCGACCGGCTCGTCGGGCCGCCGGTCGAGGAAGACCGGCAGCTGGACCCGCCGCCCCGTGAACTGGCCCTCGTGCCACAGCGTCGCCCCCGGCAGCGTCGCGATCAGCGTGGCTGCCGCCCGCTCCTTCGCCGGAGGCATCGTGTGCGCGGCCCGCGGCTCGTCGTGGTTCTCCAGGAAGCGCACGAGCCGCCGCTGGTACGCCTCGTCGGCGCGCAGATGCGCACGGACCGACGCCGCGTCGTGCGCGAGGATCCGGTCGTACAGCCGCTTGTCGTAGCAGAAGTCGAAGCCCTGCCGCTGGAGCGCCCGTTCGAGGTCCCAGTACGCCTCCGCCGCGAACAGCATGTCCGGGTGCCCGCCGTGCACCGCGTCGATCACCTCGACCCAGAACTCCTCCGCGGGACGCTTCCCGGCCCGCTCGCCCCAGGTGCGCTCGAAGACGTCGTTGGCCATCAGCATCGCCATGTCGCAGCGCACCCCGTCGCAGAACCGGCCGATGTGGCTGAGGACCTCCGCGGTGGAGCGGCGCAACTGCGGTGCGAACGCGTTGAGTTGGACGACGTCCGGCCACGGCGGGAAGTACGGGTCCCGGCCCCGCGCGAGCACCGCGCGCCCCGTGTCGAGGAACCCGTCCGGGGCCCGCCGCAGGTCCTCGGCGTCGCCCCGGACGAACAGCTCCGGGTACTCGCCGACCCACGGGTTGTCGGGGGCGACGTGGTTGGGCACGTAGTCGAGCAGCAGCCCGACACCCCTGCGGTCGAGTTCGGCGCGCGCCGCGGTGAGGCCGACGGCCCCGCCGAGCGCCCCGTCCACCTCGTAGCGGCGGACGCAGTACGGGGAGCCCGCGATGTCGTCCTCGGAGATGCCGGGGACGGCGCGCTCGAACGCGGCGCGCAGCGACGGGTTGTCGAGGGCGATGGACCGCCCCTGCGGGCTGCGTTCCCACACGCCCATGAGCCAGACGATGTCGACCCCGGACGGGGTGATCTCGTCCCAGACGTCCTTGGGGACGTCCGCGAGGGAGATCTCGCGGCCGAGCCGCCTGCCCGTCTCCCGCAGCCACACCCGCGTGTTGACCTCGTGGATCACGGGCTGTGCCGGTGGTGCGCCCATCGCTGCTACCTCCTCGTGGTCCGTGGCCGGAAGGCGTCGGGGCCGAGCGTGCCGAAGACCTTCATGAGGGCGGCGACGAGCCCGGTCCATCCGGTCTGGTGCGAGGCGCCGATGCCGGCACCGTTGTCGCCGTGGAAGTACTCGTAGAACGAGATGAGGTCGCGCCAGTGCGGGTCGTCTCGGAAGAGGGGCTGGCCGCCGTAGACGGGCCGGTGTCCGTTCTCGTCGCGCAGGAAGATGCGGGTGAGCCGGGTCGAGAGTTCCTGCGCCACCTCGAAGAGGTTCTTGCGCACCCCGGATCCCGTGGGGCACTCGACGGTGAGCTCGTCGCCGTAGAAGCCGTACAGGTGCAGCAGGGAGCGGATGACAAGTGCGTTCATCGGCAGCCACACCGGGCCGCGCCAGTTGGAGTTGCCGCCGAACATGCCGGTGTCGGACTCGGCGGGCAGATAACCGACCGTGAACTCCTGGCCGCCCGCCCAGAACGAGTACGGGTGCTCCTCGTGGTACTTGGACAGCGCCCGGATCCCGTACGGGCTGAGGAACTCGTCCTCCGACAGGAGCCGGGACAGCACGCGCACCAGCTTCTTCTCGTCGACGACCGACAGCAGCCGCGGGCCGCCCGCCGTCCCGGCCTGCGCCTGCGACAGCGTCACCGACAGCGACGGGTGACGAGAGGCGAACCGGCGCAGCCGCTCACCGAGCCCGGACAGCCGCTCCAGCTGCTGCGGCTGGAAGACCGTCGACGCGCACAGCGGCAGCAGGCCGACCATCGAGCGGACCTTCAGCCGCACCGCCTGCCCGTCGGGCAGCCGCAGCACGTCGTAGAAGAACCCGTCCTCCTCGTCCCAGAGTTCGTCGCCGAGGTCGCCGATGCGGTCCATGGACGCGGAGATCCACAGGTAGTGCTCGACGAACTTGAGGACCAGGTCCCCGTACGACTCGTTGTGCTCGACGAGTTCGAGCGCGATCTGGAGCATCGACTGGCAGTACAGCGCCATCCACGCGGTGCCGTCGGCCTGTTCCAGTGAGCCACCGGTGGGCAGCGGGGCGCTGCGGTCGAAGACGCCGATGTTGTCGAGGCCGAGGAAGCCGCCCTGGAAGACGTTGCGGCCGGTGGGGTCCTTGCGGTTGACCCACCACGTGAAGTTCGTCAGCAGCTTCTGGAAGGTGCGCTCCAGGAACGCGTGGTCGGCACGGCCCGTCGTCTCCTTCTCCACCGTGTACACGAAGTACGCGGCCCACGCGTGCACCGGCGGGTTGACGTCCCCGAAGCTCCACTCGTAGGCGGGGATCTGCCCGTTGGGGTGCAAGTAGGAGTCCTTCAGCAGGAGTTCGAGCTGCTGCTTCGCGAAGTCGAGGTCGACCGCGGCCAGGGCGACCGAGTGGAAGGCGAGGTCCCAGGCCGCGAACCACGGGTACTCCCACTTGTCCGGCATCGACACGATGTCGTCGCTGACCATGTGGAACCACTCGCGGTTGCGCACGCCGGGGCGCGGCAGGCTCCACGGCGTCAGATCGTGCTCGGCGAGCCACGTCTCCAGGTCGAACGCGTAGTACTGCTTGGACCACAGCATCCCGGCGAGCGCCTGCCGGAACACCCGCGCCTCGTCCTCGCCCACCCCCTTGGGCGCCAACTCCTTGTAGAACGCGTCCGCTTCGGCGATCCGTTCGCGGAACACGGACTCGAACCCGCGGTTCAGGGAGAGCTGGGCACCGGCGGGACCGAGACGCAGCCGCAACGTCTCGGACCCGCCGGCGGGCACGGTGAGCGTGTGGTGGGCGGCGGCCTTGGTGCCCTCGTGCGCCGGATCGACGGCCGTCTCGTCGCCGTCGACGACGTACCGGCCGATGCCGTCCTTGACGTACCGGGAGGCGTTGGGCCTGCCGAACAGCCGCTCGGCGTTGGTCTCGTTCTCCGTGAACAGCAGCTCGGCCGTGTGCGCGCAGCGCAGGTCGTAGCTGCCGAGCTCCGGATGGTCGGCGCGGATCGTGCGGGTGGAGCGCGGGCCCGAGGCCTCCCGCAGCCGGGGCCGCGCCGCGTCGCCCGCGGGCTCGCCCCACGACCAGGTGTTGCGGAACCACAGCGTCGGCAGCACGTGCAGCGTCGCCTCGTCGGGGCCCCGGTTGTCGACGGTGATCCGCATCAGGATGTCGTCGTGGTCCGCCTTCGCGTACTCCACCGTCACGTCGTAGTACCGGTGCTCGGCGAAGACGCCGGTGTCCAGCAGCTCGTACTCGAACTCCTGCCGGGAACGCGAGCCGTTGACGGAGACGAGTTCGGTGTACGGGTACGCGGCCTGCGGATACTTGTAGAGGTACTTCAGGTAGGAGTGGCTGGGTGTGGCGTCGAGATAGAAGTAGTACTCCTTGACGTCCTCGCCGTGGTTGCCCTCCGCGTTGGTCAGACCGAAGGCACGTTCCTTCAGGATCGGGTCCCGGCCGTTCCACAGGGCGAGCGCCAGACACAGCCGCTGCTTGTCGTCGCTGAGCCCGCCGAGCCCGTCCTCGCCCCACCGGTAGGCGCGCGAACGCGCGTGGTCGTGCGGGAAGTACGACCACGCGTCGCCCCCCGGGCTGTAGTCCTCGCGCACCGTCCCCCATTGCCGTTCACTCAGGTACGGGCCCCACAACCGGGAGCGTCCGCTTCCGTCGCCGGTCGGCCCGATGCGCGAGTCCTTCTTCATGCGAACCCTCCCAGTGCCCCTCTGTCAGCCCGGGGCGCCAGTCTTGGCAGTCGGCCCGGGGCCCGCCTCACCTGCCGGGGGTGAGGTCCCCGGACCCGCCGCGTCCTGAGCGCTCTCCGTCCGCGCCACGAGCGTGACCGCGATCTCGTACGCCGCCAGCAGCACCGCGACCACCAGCAGCCCGGTCCACGACGACAGCAGGATCGACACCAGGGCCGCGACGATCGCGCCGCCGACCCGCAGCACGTCCGCGTGCCGGGCCAGCCACGGCCGCAACTGCCGCTCCCCGCGCACGCGTTCGCCCGCCCTGGCGAGGGCGTGCCCGGTGGCGCGGGCACCCTGGGCCGTCCACCGCCGCAGCGCGGACGGCAGCCGGCCGGGGCCGACCAGATAGCACAGGACGGCGATGCCGACACCGAGCCACAGGAGCTGATCGCCCCGCTCCCGCAGCGTCTCGAACACGGTCCACAGCGCCGAGCGCAGCCCGTCGCGGTAGACGCCCTCCGGCACCTGCCCCAGCAACTGGTCGCGCACGGCCCGCAGCACGCCTGTCAGCACCGTCACCGTCACCACCAGCCACAGGCCGAGCTGGAGGAGAGTACGGCGCCGGTTCGGCGACACCCACAGGGACAGCGCGAGGAGCACCGGGACACCGATCAGCAGGCCCACGACGGCCCGCTTGAACAGCAGCACCGCGTCCTGGAGCTGCCCCAGTTCATGCCGGTTGTAGAGGCGGATCTGCGCGAAGTCCTCGGGCAGGTCCCGCCCGATCGCGTTCTCGATCCGCTCGTGCAGACCGGGCGGCAGTTCACCGGAGGACAGCGCCGGAAGGTCGATCTTCTTGCCGAAGACGGACGGCAGTTCGTCCTCCAGGGCGCCCAGCAGATTGTTCACCACGGGCAGCAGGTTCAGCGTGACCGTGTCACCCCGCACCTGCACGTTCTCGTTGCGTTTCTCCAGCAGGGCGACGATGCGTTCGTGCGCGAACCGGTTCGTGGCCCGCCACAGGTCCTGGAACTGGTCCGTGGCGATCAGCTGCGAGATCTTCTCCCGCATGAAGTCGTGCACCGCCCCCGTCACCGGCCCCGCGAGGAACGAGGCGCGCGGCGGCAGCGCCTCCTGGAGCCGCTGCTCCACGTCGAGCTGATCGAAGATCTCGTCCGCGAGGTACGAGGAGACCGCCGCGTTCACCTTCGGGTCCTCGGGCAACGGGCCCACCGTGGCGATCCAGCGGTCCGTGTTCAGCGTGGTCCGCGAACCCCACACCCCCACGACCGAGGTCACCGCCAGCACGGCGACGAGCGCGACCAGGACCGCGGCGATCAGCCGCCGCAGCGCCAACGTCCGCGCGTGACGCCGCCGTTCGGTGCCGGCGCGGTCGCGCAGCAGCTCCACCTCGGCGCGCAGCCGTTCCAGTTCCGCCTGATCATCGCTCATGGCACGGCACCTCCCACGGCCAGCGTCGCGGCGGCCCGCGGCGCGTTGCTCACCTGCGGCGGGTGACGCGGGGCACGGGGGCCTTCCGCTGTGATGCGGGTGGAGATTCCGTCGGACGGCCGACCGGAACGCCGAAGGGAGACGCCATGGCGGACATCGGACCGGTGCAGCTGCTCACCATAGGGTTCGGGCCCGACGCCAAGTTCGAGGGCCGCATCATCGAGGAACTGGCGCTTCTCGAGGCCAACGACCAGATCCGCGTGCTCGACATGCTCTTCGTCGGCAAGGAACCGGGCGGCGACCTGTTCGCCCTCGACTTCCAGCAGGAGGGCATGGGGGAGACCGTGGCGGCCCTCCTCGGAATCTCCAGGGAGCGGATGAGGGCGGTGCAAGGGGCGTATCCGAGCCTGGCCGCCGGCCACGCGTTCGGGCTGACGACCGACGAGATCAGGGAGACCGCCGACTCGCTCGACCCGGGCACGTCGGCGGCGTACGTCCTGCTCGAACACGTCTGGGCGACGTACCTGCGCAGGGCGGTCAGGGACGCCGGCGGGGTGCCCGTCGCGGAGGGCTTCCTCACCGAGGAGGCACTGGAACCCGTGATGGCCGAACTCGCCGCCGCCGCCAAGCGCCTGGGCGAACCGGCCGGGCCCGCCTCCGCTTCCCGCCCCACACCCGGCAACCGTCCCAGGAGGACCTGATGGCAGATCTCGTCGTACTCGGATTCTCGGACAAGGAAAAGGCCGAGGCGGTACTGCGCCTGGCCCGTGACCTGTCCAAGCAGGAACTGCTCGACCTCGAGGACGCGGCCGTGGCCTGGCGCACCATGGACGGCAAGATCCACGTCCACCAGGTGCACAGCACCACCGGCGCCGGTGCGGCCGGCGGCGCGCTGTGGGGCTCGCTGTTCGGGCTGCTCTTCCTGATGCCGGTGTTCGGTGCCGCCGTGGGCGCGGCCACCGGCGCCGTCGCGGGCAAGCTCACCGACATCGGCATCAACGACGCCTTCGTCAAGGAGACCGCGAGCACCCTCGAACCCGGTCGCGCCGCGCTCTTCGCCCTCGTGCGGCGCTCCACGCCCGACCGAGTGCGGGACGCCGTGCGCCCCTTCAACCCCACCGTCATCCGCACCTCGCTGACCAAGGACCGCGAGGAGGACCTGGTGGCGGCCCTCCAGGGCGTGTAGCCGCTCCGCAGCGACCGCTCACCGCCGCGCCGTCCCACCCGGGGAACTTCACCCGGGTGAGATGGCGCGCCGCAGGTGTCGGGCCCACCGCTTCAGGGCCCACACTGGGCCCTACGGGGGTGGGTCCACGGCGCTGCGAGAGCGAGGGGAACCATGGCCGAGTGGTCGCACCGCACACCCGACGGCGAGCCCGTCGCGGGGCAGGCCGGCACCGTGCCGGCGCTGCCCGACTGGATCGTGCCGCGCCCCCGGCTGACCGGTCAACTGGCCAGGGGCGTACGCGGACCGCTCACCGTGGTCGTCGGACCGGTGGGAGCGGGCAAGACGGCGCTCGCCCTGGAGTGGGCGCACACCCGGCGCCCTTCGGGGCCGCTCGCCTGGGTGGCCTGCGACGGACCGGCCGAACACCCCTCCGTGTTCTGGCAGCGGGTCTTCGGCGCGCTGCGCGCCGCGGGGGTCACGGTGCCGGAACCCGCCGCGAGCGAGGACGGGCCGCTGCTCGTCGCCACCCTCGCCGGCTGCCTGAACCGGCACGGTGAGCTGTCGGTGCTGGTCCTCGACGACTTCCAGCCCGCCCTCGAATCGCCGATCGCACGCGGTGTCACCCAGCTGCTGCGGCACGCCCCCGACGCGCTGCGCCTCGTGGTGCTGGCCCGCCGCGACCCGCCGCTGCACCTGTACCGCGGGCGGCTCACCAGCGAGGTCACCGAGGTGCGCACCGCGGACCTCGCCTTCGACGACCGGGAAGCGGCCGCCCTCCTCGCCCAGCACGGCATCGACGTGGCCAAGCAGACGGTGAGCACGCTGCGGCGGCGCGCGGACGGCTGGGCGGCCGGACTGCGGCTCGCCGCGATGTCCATGGAGCGGCGCGACGACCCCGAGCGGTTCGTGGAGCGGCTCGCGGGCGACGACGAGGCGATCTCCAGCTATCTGGTCGAGGAGGTTCTCGACCAGCAGTCGCCCGGCATGCGCAGACTGCTGTTGACGACGAGCATCCTGGACCGGGTCAACGCCGAGCTGGCCGTCGCACTCGCGGGCGACACCGACGGCGCGCTGTTCGCGGGCCTCGTCCGGGAGAACTCCTTCCTGCGGCCCACCGGGCACGGCTGGTACCGCTGCCACCAGATGTTCGCCGACGTGCTGCGGACCTGTCTGCGGCACGAGACGCCGGGGCAGGTGGCATCCCTGCACCGCACGGCCGCGGCGTGGCTCGCCGAGCACGGCCTGCTCGCCGACGCCGTGCGGCACCTGTTCGCCGCGGGCGACTGGGACGAGGCGGCCCGGCTCATCGTGCACCGGCTGGCGATCGGACAGGTGCTGGGCCTGGCCAGGGCCCGGCTGCCCGTCGACGCCGGCCGGCAGCCGGCCGGTGAACTGTCCGAGGACGAACCGGAGTCCGTGCTGCTCGCCGCGGCCGTCGCGCGGACCCGCCGCGACGACCAGGCCTGCACCAGGCACCTGGAACGCTCCGCCGAACTCCTCGACCAGCTGCCGCCGGGCCAGGACGACCGTGCGGCACGGTGCCGGCTCGCCCACGCCGTCATCCGGATGGAGCGGCTGCGCTGCCACGACCCGGGCCGGGCCGGGGCGGCGGCGGCCGAGGCGGAGTCGGTGGGGCCGCGCGTGCCGGGCACCCTGCTCGCCGAGCGCCCCGAGATCCCCGCGCTGATCCTGGCCGTACGGGGCAGCGGGGAACTCCGCGCGGGCAGCCTGAAGGCGGCGCAGGTCTCCCTCACCCGAGGGCTGAAGGCGGCGGGCGCCGCGCGCAACGGTCCGCTGCGCCGCGACTGCCTCGTCGAACTCGCGCTCTTAGAGGCGCTGCGCGGCCGGTTCCGGGCGGCCGACGAACTCACCGCGCAGGCCACCCAGCCGCCGATGCCGCCCTGGACCGGGGGCGAGACCGCCCGCGCCACCCTGCACCTGGTGCGCGCCTGGGGCGCCCTCGCGCGCGGCGAGCCGGGCCGTGCCCGGCACGAACTGGCGCACAGCGACGGGGCGTTGGGAAAGTCGGGCGACACGTTCATCGCCGAGGTGGGGGGCGTCGTCGCCCGGGTCGCCGGCCACGTGGAACGCGGCGGCCGGGGCCCCGAGGCCGCCGCGGAGGCGGTCGCGGTGTCCCGGCTGCCCCAGGCCGTGCAGCGGACCGTGGCGCCCACCTGCGCCCGGCTGCTGCGCCCCGCGCACGCGGGCGGTGCCGACGCGGTGCCGCCCGGCCCGGCCGCACCGCCGGACGTGCCCACCGAGCGGCTCAGCGCGCGGGAGCGCGACGTGCTGGACCGGCTCGCGCAGATGATGACCACGGAGGAGATCGCCGACGAGCTCTATCTGTCGGTGAACACCGTGAAGACGCACCTCAAGAGCGTCTATCGCAAGCTGGCCGTGTCCCGCCGGTCCGCCGCGGTGCGCCGGGCTCGCGAACTCCAGATCCTGTGAAGGGAACGCACCCGATGAGCCCCAACTCCTCGGCGCGCAGCAGCGCTTCGGCGCGGGAGCGCGCGCCCAGCTTCCGGTACACGGAGCGCGTGTGGGTCTTCACCGTGTTGTACGAGACGTAGAGATCGTCGGCGATCTGGCGCAGCGATGCCTCCTGCCGCAGCAGGGAGCGCAGTACGGCGAGTTCACGGTCCGTCAGTCGGTGCGCTGACGGGCGCGAGCCGTCGTCCCGAGGTATCGGTGCCGACACCGGAACAGCGACCGGAACCGCGGCGAGCGCGGCCGCCGCACGGCCCACCAGCGCGTCCGCGGCCCGCGGGTCCGACACGCTCCCCGCGACGTCCATCAGGACGTCGGCCACCCACATCAGGCAGGCCGTCAGGGCGGCGTCGGCCGCCGCGTCCTCCTGGTCGAGCGCGCCCAGCCGAAGCCGCAGGCCGGCGACCTGCTCCGGGCTTCCCCGGTGGGTGTCGGCGCGCGGGCAAAGGGGTGTGATCATGCCCCTCACCTCCCCTTGTGGAGGGCATCACCTCACCAAGGTGCGGTGTGCGCTCCCGGCGCGTAAGGGGTCTTCCGCGCCGTTTTCAGGGAGCTTCGCCCGGCAGACAGGGCCGAACGGACCCTAGGAGGATCCGCCCCGCGCCCCCGGGAGCCGGCGGACCTCCAGCAGTTCGAGGCCGAGCCCCTGGATCCGGTCCAGGATCCCGTACAGGGCGGCCTGGTCGAGGCCGGCGCCGACGAGCACCGTCTCGGCCGGGTGCAGGACGACCGTCAGCTCCCCGAACGCGGACCGGAACGCGTCGCCGATCCGGCCCCTGACCCGGATCTCGAAGTCGCCGCCACCGGAGGGAATTCCGGTCGGCTCGGGTCCCGGACCCGTGTGTGACCCGCCCATCACGTCACCTCCTGTGCGAGGGCAACCCCGCACGCCATTGTCACGGCGAGGGCACCTCGGGTGGCATCACCTCGCACGGGTGACAGCCGGGCGGGCGGCGGGGCTCATCCGCTGTGGGGGATCCGGTCCGGGCGGCGCGGGCGGCATGCTCCGGAGCCATCGAGCCCGGGAGCGTCGAGCCCGGGACCATCGAGGAGGAGGGTTCGACATGACCGACCAGTACTCGCCGGGCCCGGTGCGCCCCGGCCCGCCCGGAACGCCCGAACGGGAGCCCCGGGTCCGCCCGGTCGCGGTCGGCGGCGTCGTCTTCGCCGCGTTCGTGATGGGCATCATCGGCGGCTACCACGCGATCGCGGGACTCTCCGCGGTCCTCAACGACAACTACTACCAAGCGCAGAACGACTACGCGTTCGACTTCGACACCAACGCCCGCGGCTGGGTGCAGATGATCACCGGTGTCATCGTCTTCGCCGCGGCCGTCAGCCTCTTCAGCGGCCGCACCTGGGCGCGGATCACCGTCATGGTGATCGCCGGCGCGAGCGCGATCGAGAACTTCTTCTTCACGCCGTACCAGCCCGTGTGGTCGGCCATCCTCATCGCCCTCGACATCCTCGTGATTTGGTCCCTCGCCATGTACGGCCACCGGGAGGCGCACAAGGTCTACGGAGCGCCGCTCTAGCCGCGAGAAGGCAGGGGCGGTCCTTCAGGGCCTGCGCACCGTCAGGGCCAGGCCCGTGATGCCCCGCCAGTCCAGCGCGGGGCGTTCCCGGTACGTGCCGGGGCGCCGCCTCGGCACGACCACGCGCAGGGCGCCGGGGCGCACGTCGACACGTACCGGTACGTCCATGCGCAGCGCCTCGCCGTCGAGGCCGACGGGGATCGACTCCTGGTCGGCGTCGACGACCACCGAGGCGGCGGTCCACGCCGTCAGCCCCGCCGACCGGTGGCCTCGCAGCAGCCCCGCGGCCTGCGCGGCGCTCGTGACGCGCACGCCGACGCAGCCGAGGACCCCGCCGTCGAGCCGGGTCCGGCGCCCGAGCCCCGCGACATCACCGGCGCCGTACGGGTTGTTGCTCACCAACAGCGCCTGCGGATCGCTCAGTTCGTGTCCGTCGGCGCGCGCCGTCAGCTCCGCGCCCTTGTGCCCGGCGAGCAGATCGGGCAGCAGATCGAGGGTGGTACGGGTCTTGCCGTCGCGGTAGGCGGGGCTCTGCACGACCGCCGCGTACGCCCCGAACGACACGTTGTTGACGAACGGGTGGCCGCCCGCCCTGCCGAGGTCGACGCGCAGCTCCACGCCGTCGCGCAGCGCCTCCAGGGCCTGCGCCGGGTCCTCGCGGTCCAGGCCCAGGTCGAGGGCGAAGTGGTTGCGGGTGCCCGCCGGGATCACGAGGAACGGCAGCCCGTGCTCGGCGGCGACATCGGCGACGAGGGCCTGCGTCCCGTCGCCGCCCGCCACGCCGAGGAGGTCGGCGCCCGCGGCGGCGCGGGCCCGCGCGAGGGCCGTCACGTCGATCGTCTCGGGCCCCTCCAGCAGGACGACCTCGGCGCCGAGCCGCTCCGCCTTCTCCCGCAGCCCGAAGCGCTCGACCTTGCCGCCGCCCGAGCGCGGATTCATGATCAGCACTGGTCGCCGGAACGCGGGCGCCGCCGCCTCGGGCATCGGCGCGGACGCCTCGCGCGAACCGAGCGCCGCCCGGCCCGCCGCGGCGGCGAGCAGCCACAGCCCGCCCGACACCAGCACCACCCACACCAGGTTCGCGCGGGCGTACGCCACGACGACCCACACGGGCGCGGCGACCGCGAGGAGCAGCGCCAGATACCGCACCGGGCCCCGCCTGCTGAGCACCCACCACACGGCCGCCGCGGCGACCGCCGTCCCCAGGATGCCCACGCCCAGCAGCGCGAAGGTCTTCATCCCCGCGAAGGCGGCCAGGACCAGCACGGCCGCCGCGGCGGCGGCCAGCGCACCACGCGCCAGCCACCGCCGCCCCCGGCCCCGCTCCGGCATCCGTTCCCGCGTCGTCGGTTCCATGACCGACAGTCTGCGACGCGCCGGGCCGCGCGTGACTCACCCCCGGGAGGCGACTTCACACCGTCAGGGTGACGTCCCCGCGAGCCGCCCGGCGCACGGTGGGCGCAGCCAGGAGGGAGCCCCGCCATGACCGAGACGACGAGCCGCCACCGCACCGTGCGCGAGCGGGCCGACGCGGGCAGGTCCGCGAGGTCCCGCGTGCCCCGCTCGCGGCACGCCGACTACGCGCCCGCGGCCGACCGCGCCGACCCCGTCGACGTACTGGAGAAGCAGTCGTCGAGCCGGCTGGCCGAGCTGGTCCCGATCCGCTACGGGCGCATGCTGGAGTCCCCGTTCCGGTTCTTCCGGGGCGCTGCGGCGATCATGGCGGCCGACCTCGCGCACACCCCGGTCAGCGGCGTACGGGCCCAACTGTGCGGCGACGCGCACCTGTTGAACTTCCGGCTGCTCGCCTCCCCGGAGCGGCGCCTGATGTTCGACGTCAACGACTTCGACGAGACGCTGCCCGGACCCTGGGAGTGGGACGTCAAGCGCCTCGCCGCCAGCCTCGTCATCGCGGGCCGCGGCAACGGCTTCGACCGGGCGCGGCGGGCGCGTGTGGTGAGGGCCGCGGCGGCCTCGTACCGGCAGTCCATGGAGCGGTTCGCCGGGATGCGGACGCTCGACGTCTGGTACGCGCGGATCGAGGCGGACGAGCTGTACGCCACCGTCTCCGCGAAGCTCGACACCCGCAGCAGGCGGCGCATGGCGCGGGCGCTCGACAAGGCCCGCGGCCGGGACCACCTCCAGGCGCTCGACAGGCTCGCCCACCTCGTCGACGGCGAGCCCCGCATCGCGCCCGACCCGCCCCTGGTCACCCCGCTCGGGGACCTGCTCCCCGGCGTCGAACGCAAGCAGCTGGAAGCGCAGTTGACGGATCTGATCGACCGGTACGCGCTGACGCTGACCGCCGAACGCAGGGCCCTGCTCGCCCAGTACCGGGTCGTCGACATGGCACGCAAGGTGGTCGGCGTCGGCAGCGTCGGCACCCGCTGCTGGATCGTGCTGCTGCTCGGCCGCGACGAGCACGACCCGCTGCTGCTCCAGGCCAAGGAGGCGCAGGAGTCCGTGCTCGCGGGCCACGCGGGCCCCGGCCCCCACACCAACCAGGGCGAACGCGTCGTCGCCGGGCAGCGCCTCATGCAGGCGGCCGGTGACATGTTCCTCGGCTGGGAGCGGGTCGAGGGCCTCGACGGACGGCAACGCGACTTCTACATACGGCAGTTGCGGGACTGGAAGGCGATCCCGCAGGCCGACCTGATGACCCCGCGCGTCATGGCCCTGTTCGGCCGGGCCTGCGGCGCCACGCTGGCCCGCGCCCACGCCCGCTCCGGCGACCGGGTCGCCATCGCCGCCTACCTCGGCCGCTCCGACCGCTTCGACCAGGCACTCGCCCGCTTCGCGGAGGCCTACGCCGACCAGAACGAGCGGGACTACGAGGCGCTGGCCGCGGCCGTCCGTGACGGCAGGGTCACCGCGGCGTCCCCGTGAGACGTCAGCGCGGCCCGGGGTCCGCGGCGCCGCCGAGCCGGCGCCGCAGGAACTCCTCGCGCGCGAGCGTCCGGCCGACCGCCACCCCGAACACCACCGTGGTGAAGAACAGGATCAGCCACGACAGCAGGGTGAACACCGAGCCCAGCGCCCCGTAGCGCTCCACGCTCATCCGCAGCGCGCGCGACAGCCACAGCCCCGACACCCCGCAGAACGTGACGGCCCCCGCCGCCGTCAGCAGCGCCCCCGGCAGCAGCGGCAGCCACGGCACCCGCCCGGCGAGCAGCAGATGCTGCGTCCACCACCACATCAGGGCGGCCGCCGCGAACTGCAAGGGGTAGCCGAGGAGCGCGCCCGCGCCGAACGCCCGGTGCAGCGCGCCCTGCACGATCAGCATCGCCACCCACACCAGCAGCCACACCGCCCACCGCCACGCCACGAACCGCACCGCCGAGCGTGGCAGGTCCCAGGCCCGCTCGCACAGCCGCTGCAACGCCCGGGTGAACGCGGTCGCCGAGAGCAGCGCCACCAGCACGCCCGCCGCGCCCCAGCTGTGCAGCGCGGCATCGCCGCCGCCGCTCAACTCCTCGGCCTGCGCCACCACGGGACCGCTCGTCCCGATCAACGTACGCAGCGAGCTGAGCAGTTCGCGCCGTACGACCTGCGGACAGAACGAGGCGACGGCGATGAGCATCGGCAGGGCGGCCAGGAACGCCTGAGCGGCGAGCCGCGTCGCCATGTCCAGGATGCTCACGTGCACCAACTGCTGCACGATCCGGCCCGCCAGCGGCGGGGCCGCACCGGTGATCGGCATGACGACGCCCTCCCGGGGCCGGGGGACTCGGGGCAGAGGGGTTCTCGGCCCCTGTCGAGCACTGTCGGGCCGTCCGTCCGGCCGGGCGTCGCCCGCGCCGGGTGACTCGGCACCCGCAGGTACCCTCCACGGATGGCGACGCACGAACGGGAAATCGTTGATCCGGTCGACCTGACCGGCGCCGACGGACGCCTCGATCCGGCGGCGGTCGGCTGGTCGCGGCTGCCGGTGCACCGGACCGGGCTGCGGGGGTGGGGGCGCAACAAGCGCTGGGAGCACTGGTGCGTGACCACGCCGACGCATCTCGTGGCGCTGACCGTGAGCGATCTCGACTTCCTGGCGCTCAACTCGGTCTATCTGCTCGAATTCGGCCCGTCGGGGCGGGAGTTCGAGGTCGCCGACCTCGTCCCCCTGGGGCGGGGCGTACGGCTTCCGGACCGGATCGCCGGGACGCCGGGCGCGCCGGACGTGGTCGTCGGCCCCGAGCGGCCGACCGGGGGCAGGGTCCGCGTCGAGATCCGCGCCGAGGCGGGCGGCACCCGGCTGCGGGCGCGCTGCCTCACCCCCGAGGGCCGGCTGCCCGTCGAGGTCGATCTGTTGGTCGGCCGGCCGGAGGGGCACGAGTCGCTCAACGTCGTCGTGCCCTGGGACGAGCGGCGCTTCCAGTACACCTCGAAGCAGACCGCCCTGCCCGCGGCGGGCCGGGTCCGGATCGGCCGCGAACGGCTGGAGTGCGAAGTCGGCGCGAGCTGGGCGGTGCTCGACCACGGACGCGGGCGCTGGCCGCGTGACATCGCCTGGAACTGGGGCGCCGCGTCCGGGCGTTCGGACGGACACACCCTGGGGCTCCAGTTCGGCGGCCGGTGGACCGTGGGCACCGGCTCCACCGAGAACGGGCTGTGCGTGGACGGCCGGCTCACCAAGATCGGCGAGGAGCTGGACTGGCGCTGGTCCGTCGGCGACACCCTGGCCCCGTGGACGATCCGCACACCGGAATCCGACCAGGTGAACCTCACGTTCACCCCCTTCCACACCCGCTCCGTCCACACGGACCTCGCCCTCCTCGCCAACCACACCGACCAGCGCTTCGGGTACTACGACGGACACGTGCGCACCGACGACGGCACCGAGATCGCCGTACGCGAGCTGCTGGGCTGGGCGGAGGACGTCCGCATGCGCTGGTGATCGGCGTCGCGTGAAAGCCCCGTCCGGATGGGCGGGGCATCTCAATGTCCGAAGTCAAGCTGAATCGGGGCTGGTTCGCTGGGGTTCCTATCCGTCTCCGGGGCTTAGGCTGGGGGCAGCAGCCCTCAGCGCCTCCTGGCGTATCGCAGAGGGGCTATCCCGCAGCAGAGCGAGCCTGTGGCGCATCAAGGACGCCGGGCTCGCCCTTCCACTCCCGCGGAAGGTCGCCGACAGTCCGGCCGGTCCCTCGGGGCAACTTCGAGGCCGGGCAGGACCGCGCCCCCGGCCGCCTGGAGGGAATGCTCCGGTGGTCTGCTCGGGGGAGGGCAGAAGCACTCGGAAGGGGCATGCGGCCGCCGTTGCGAACGGCGGCCGCCGCCCGTCCCTGCCGGAGTCAGGCGGCGGCACGTACCGGTGGGCTGATCGTGAACAGGCGTTTGTCCCGCAGCATGGCCCACAACACGTCGACCCTGCGCCGGGCCAGGGACAGGACGGCCTGGATGTGGATCAAGCCCTCGGCACGCTTCTTGCGGTAGTAGACCTGCGAGGGGCCGGGCATGCGCATCGCGGTGAGGGCCGACATGTAGAGCACCCGACGCAGACGTCGGCTGTAGTTCTTGGGCCGGTGCAGGTTGCCGCTCTTACGTCCGGAATCACGCGGCATCGGCGCGAGCCCGGCATGGGCAGCGAGGTGGCCGGCGTCCCGGTGCAGTGACATGTCGCCAACGATCGCCAGCAGTTCGGCACCGAGGATGGGCCCCATGCCCGGCATCGACTCGATGATCGCCGCCCGTTCATCGGTGCGGAACAGGGCGGTGATCTCGCGATCGTTCTTCTTGACCCGCTCGTCCAGTTCCAGGATGCGGCACGCCAGCTCCCGGACCAGACGGGCCGCTAGCGTCTCGCCCGGCAGCACGGCGTGCTGGGCCCCGGCAGCCTCCACCGCGCGCTCGGCGAAACTGGCCGCCTCGCGGACCGACCGGCGGGCGAGCCAGGCCGTCAGGCGTTTCACGCCGATGCGGCGGATGGCGGTCGGCGTCTGGTAGCCCGTCATCAGGATCAGCCCCGGCCGTTTCCGGTAGTCGAAGGCGTTCTCCAGGGCCGGAGAGATACCGACCAGCACCTCGTGCAGGCCAGTGATCAATCGCACTCGCTCGTGGATGAGATCCTGGCGATAACCGACCAGCAGCTGGAGCCCGTTCGTCAGTTCCACCGAGGGTTCGATGGGCCGGAAGTCCCGTCGCATCCGCGCGAGATCGGCGATGATCCGGGCGTCCTTCGCGTCGGTCTTGCCCTCGCCTCGGTAGGCCCCCGACATGCGATTGACCGTCTTGCCGGGGATGTAGACCACCGGCTGTTCCTGGGCCAGCAGATGAGCCAGCAGCAGGGCGGCGGGGCGGCTCGTGATGTCCACGGCCCACCGGACCTCGTCCGCCATCGGTAAGACGGCGTTGATCAGCGTCAGGATGTCGTCCTCGTCGTTCAAGACCTTCCTGGACAGCAGCCGTTCACCGTCGGCGCCCACGGCGAGGGCCCAGTGGTGGCCCTTGCCGACGTCGACGCCGACCCATATCCGTTGTGCTTCCGTGCTCACGCTGTGCCCCTGCCCCTTGGACCTCTACTTCCGTGGTCCGAGGGACACCCCGCTGTCGAAGCCTTAGTCAGCGATGGGCCGCAACTCTCAATCAGCAGTCAGAGCGTCCAAGGGAACCGGGCGGCCATGCCCCGGGAGCCATGTGCGGCACTTTCGTCATCAGCCACACCCGGTTCCCCCGGACCACAACCACCTTGCCCGATCCATTCCCTTGGGACCACGACTTCGGTTCTAAGGCTTTCGCATGCCCGGATTCTCCGCGCCCCTCCACCGGTTTGCTTAAAGGTGATCGAAACAAGCCTTGACCCGTCAACTTCGAGCAAATAGCGTCCTTGCATTCCGGTCGAACCCTCGAGCAGGAAGGCTCCCTGTGCGCAGGCGCTCTCTCCTCGCCGCGGCCGCCACGACACTCGCGGCGGCGCCGCTCGCGTCCGGCTGTGGCCCCTCCTCGTCGAACACGTCGGACCCCGCCCGGAGCGGCCGCCTCACCTACGGCGTCTGGGACGTCTACCAACTGCCCGCCATGCGGCGCGCGGCCCGCGCCTTCGAGCGGGCCCGGCCGGGCGTGAGCGTCGACGTCCAGCTCACCCCCAACGGCACGTACTGGACCAAGCTGCGCACCGCCTGCACCGGCGGCTCCGCGCCCGACGTGTTCTGGATGAACGGCCCCAACTTCGGCATGTACACCGACGCCGGGCAGCTGCTGCCCCTCGACACCGACGGCCCGGACGCCGTGCTGAAGCCCGACGACTTCCCGGCCGACCTCGTCTCCCTGTACCGCTGGAAGGGCACGCAGTACGGCGCCCCGAAGGACTTCGACACCGTCGCCCTCTGGTACAACAAGGAACTCTTCGACCGGGCCAAAGTCCCGTACCCGGAGGAGAGTTGGACCTGGCAGGACCTCATCGGCAACGCCCAGCGGCTCACCGACCGCAGGCGCGGGATCTACGGCGTGGGCGCGCCGGTCCGCGCGCAGGAGAACTACTACAACTCGGTGCCCCAGGCCGGCGGACACGTCATCTCCGCCGACAAGCGCACCTCCGGTTACGCCGACGAGCGGACCCGCGAGGGGCTGCGCCTGTGGATCGACCTCATCCACCGCTACCGGGCCTCGCCCACCCTCCAGCAGATGGCCGACACCGACCCCACGCAGATGTTCCAGTCGGGCACGCTGGCCATGACCTACGAGGCGTCCTACAACGCCGCCACCTTCTACGCCGACCGCGAGCTGCGGGCCAAGGTCGACGTCGCGCCGATGCCCAAGGGGCGCCGCCGCGCCACCGTGCTGCACGGCCTCGCCAACGTCGTCTACGCCCGCACGCCGAACCCCGAACTCGCCCGCGACTTCGTCCGGTTCCTCGGCACCGAACGCATCTCCCTCCTCCAGGGCAAGTACGGCACCGCGATCCCCGCCCGCAACGGCACCGCCGAACCGTGGGCCGCGGGCATGCCGCGCTTCCACCTGAAGGCCCACCTCGACGCTCTCGACGACGCCGTGCCCTTCCCCGGATCCGCCAACAGCGCGGCCTGGCAGCACAAGGAACAGATGTGGCTCGCCAAGGCGTGGAGCGGCGTCGAGAGCCTCGACTCCGCCACCGACGCCCTCGCACACGCCATGGACCAACTGCTCGCGCAGGAGCGGGAGGGCAGGGCCTGATGAGTGTCGACGTCACGACGAAGACCGCTATCCCCGCGCAGCGCGGCCGACAAGTGGAGCTGGACCAGCGTCAGTTGAAGCGACGTGAGCGGCGCTTCAAACACCGCGACAAATGGTGGGGCTACGCGCTCGTCGCCCCGGCCGGGCTCGGCCTCGCCGTCTTCTACCTGTGGCCCGTCGTGCAGACGCTGTACTACAGCTTCACCGAATGGGGACCGTTCGGCGGGACGACCTGGATCGGGGCCGCCAACTACCGCACCCTCGTGGACGATCCGGAGTTCTGGCAGTCCCTCGGCAACACCGCCGTCTACACCGGCCTCGTCCTCCTCGGCATCCCGCTGTCGATGGCGATCGCCGTCCTGCTCAACCTCAAGGGCCTGCGCGGCACCGGCGTCTACCGGACCCTCTACTTCCTGCCCGTCGTCACCATGCCCGCCGCGGTCGCCGTCGTCTGGCGCTGGCTCTACAACGGCGACGCGGGCATCCTGAACCACGCGCTGTCCACGGTCGGTGTCGACGGCACCCACTGGGTGTCCGACCCCCACACCATCCGCTTCGCGGTCGCCGTCGTCGCTGTGTGGATGACCGTCGGCTACAACATGATCCTGCTGCTCGCCGGCCTCCAGTCCATCCCCGGCGACTACTACGAGGCCGCCGCCCTCGACGGGGCGGGCCGCGTACGGCAGTTCTTCTCGGTCACCCTGCCGCTGCTCAGCCCCACGCTGTTCTTCACCACCGTGCTCTCGGTGATCCAGTCCCTCCAGGTCTTCGACCTCGTGTACCTGATCATCGGCGCCAACACGCAGAACGCACTCCAGAACCCGGCCTACGGCGAGGGCCAGACCGTGGTCATGCTCTTCTTCCAGAAGGCGTTCTTCGACAACCAGCGCGGCTACGGCGCGGCGATCGTGTGCGTGCTCTTCGTCCTCATCATGGCGCTGACCGCCGTCCAGTTCCGGCTGCAGAAGAAGTGGGTCCACTATGCGTAAGACGGACATGTGCCAGGGGCGGATCTGGCCCGCCCACGTCCTGCTCGTGCTCGGCGCGGTGATCACCGTGTTCCCGCTGCTGTGGGAGCTGCTGACCTCCTTCAAGAGCTTCGGCGAGTCCGTGCGGGTGCCGCCGACGATCCTGCCCGCGCACTGGGACTTCTCGAACTACGCGAAGGTCTTCGACGGTGTTCCGTTCGGGCAGCAGTTCGTGAACACCGTCGTCATGTCGCTGCTGCGGACCGCCGCCCAACTCCTGCTCTGCTCCATGGCCGCGTACGCCTTCGCCCGGATCCGCTTCCCCGGCCGCGGACCGCTCTTCCTCGCCTTCCTCGCCGTCCTGATGGTGCCCGGCCAGCTCTTCCTGCTGCCGCAGTACCAGATCATGCAGAGCCTCGGCTGGCTCGACTCGATGCAGGCGCTCGTCGTCCCCGGCATGTTCTCCGCGTTCGGCACGTTCCTGCTGCGCCAGTTCTTCATGGGGCTGCCCGAGGAGGTCGAGGAGGCCGCCCGGCTCGACGGCGCCAACCCGTTCACCGTCTTCTGGCGGATCGCGCTGCCGCTGGCCCGCCCCGGGCTGCTCGCGCTCGGCATCCTCACGTTCCTGTGGTCCTGGAACGACCTGATGTGGCCGCTCATCGTCAACACCGACCCCGCGAAGATGCCGCTGTCGGCGGGGCTCGCCTCTCTCCAGGGCGCCCACCTCACCGAGTACCCGGTGCTGATGGCCGGGTCCCTGCTCGCCACGCTCCCCGTGATCGTGGTGTTCGTCGCGATGCAGCGCCAGTTCATCCAAGGCATCGCCTTCTCCGGCATGAAGGGCTGACCAGACATGACCACCGACACCTCCCTCGCCCCGCCGGACCGGCAGCCGGCCACCCGCGACCTCCGCCTCGGCGTCGTCGGGCTCGGCCTGCGCGCCACCGTCGCCCGCGAGGCCCACCGGCCCGGCGAGGGCTCCGCCGTGGTGGCCGTCGCCGACACCGCGCCCGGCATGTTCGACCGGGCCCGCGGGTGGTTCGGCGACGACGTGCGCACCTACGGGGGCCACCGCGCGATGCTGGCCGCCGAGGACCTCGACGCCGTCTTCGTCATCACCCCGGACCACACCCACGAGGAACTCGCCGTCGACCTCCTCGAAGCCGGGGTCGCCGTCTTCGTCGAGAAGCCGCTCGCCATCACCACCGAGGGCTGCGACCGCGTCCTGGAAGCCGCACGCACCACCGGTTCCCGGCTGTACGTGGGGCACAACATGCGGCACATGCCCGTGGTCCGTGTCATGCGCGACCTCGTCGAGCGCGGCGAGATCGGCGAGGTCAAGGCCGTGTGGTGCCGGCACTTCGTCGGCCATGGCGGCGACTTCTACTTCAAGGACTGGCACGCCGACCGCCGCAACACCACCGGCCTGCTCCTCCAGAAGGGTGCCCACGACCTCGACGTCATCCACTGGCTGGCCGGCGCGTACACCGAGCGGGTCAGCGCGCTCGGCGGGCTCACGGTCTACGGCGACATCGCCGACCGCTCGGGGCAGGCACCGGGCGCCACCATGCCCGACTGGTACGACCCCGAGCACAACTGGCCGCCGCTCTCCCTCACCGGCCTCAACCCCGTCGTCGACGTCGAGGACCTGTCGATGATGGTGATGCGCCTCGAAGGCGGCATCCACGCCAGCTACCAGCAGTGCCACTACACCCCCGACTACTGGCGCAACTACACCGTCATCGGTACCGAGGGCCGCCTGGAGAACTTCGGCGACCACGGGGAGAGCGCCGAGGTGCGGGGCTGGAAGCGGCGCAGCGGCTACCGCGCCGACGCCGACCTCGTCGTCCCCATGCCGTCGCCCGGCGAGGGCGGGCACGGTGGCTCCGATCCGTTGCTCGTCGCCGAGTTCCTCCGCTTCGTGCGCGACGGCGGCGCCACCGACACCAGCCCCGTCGCCGCCCGCGAGGCGGTGGCCGCCGGTGTCGCGGCCACCGAGTCGCTGCGCGCCGACGGCCGGCCGGTCGCCGTGCCCCGTCTCGCGCCCGATCTCGCCGCATGGTTCGTGGGCGGCCAGGGGTGAGGCGGCCTCACGGGGGCGGGCCGGAGTCGGTCAGGCGGGTGCCGGCGACCAGGTCGGGGCGGATGCGCACGGCGTAGTCCATGGACTGGTTCGCCCAGGGACGGAGCAGTGCCCGGTACCGCGCCAACTCCGCGGGATCGTCGACGAGTTCGGCGTACCCCGTGACGACCACGCTCCATCCGAGGTGGGTGTCCGGGTCGATGGCATCGGCCTCGTACGCCACGACGACGCCTTGCAGACCGCCGATGCGGGTGCGGGAGGTGAGGGCCGAGCCCTCGTGGGTGCGGATGACGATGTCTCCGCCGTCGAATACGTGATTCACCGGACGGATCGTCGGGAGAGCGTGCTGGGTGAAGACGACGCGACCGAGGGAGACGCTGGCGAGCAGGGCCAGTGCCTCGCTCCTGTCGAGTTCCACGCTGTGCCGTGGTCCGGGGCCGGATCGCCGGGCGTTGTCGAGGTTCATGGCGGCTTTCCGTAAGCGTGTGTGCCGTTCCGAATGATGCCGTTCGCGGGGTAATTGACCCGCTCCGGACCCCGCAGCGATAGGGCCGAACGGCCCTGGTTGATTCACCGCTCCCACGCGGTGCTCCGAGTGCGCCGGTGCACGGGATGGGGGCGGAACGGGTAGCCGGGCGGGGCGCTCCGCACCTCGGGCCCAACGGCCCCCTCGTCGCGCCCGACGGGGTCCGGGGCGGAGCCCCAGGGGCCGGACGGCAGGGGGTGGGGGACTGATGGCCCCTCAACGGGTGGCGGCACGCGACAGACGCTGGAGACCGAGGGAAAGGTGGGGATGACCATGAGCACCGCGACACTGAACGCTTCACTCCTGGAGACATGGCTCTCCGCGGCGGTCGCCGCACCGTCCGTCCACAACACCCAACCCTGGAGCTTCCGCCTGGACGTGGACACCCCCGCCCTGGAAGTCCGCGCCGCCCCGGAACGCGGCCTCCCCGAACTGGACCCCGCGGGCCGCGCCCTGCACCTGTCCGTCGGCGCCGCCGTCTTCAACCTCCGCGTGGCCGTGGCCCACTCCGGCTGGCTGCCGGTCACCCGTCTGCTGCCCAGGCCCACCGACCCGGCGCTCCTGGCGAGCGTCCGCCCGGCTCCCGGCGGAAAGGGCGAACGGACGCACCGCGCCGACCTGTTCGACGTGATCTGGTCACGGCACAGCAGCCGGTTCCCGTTCTCCGAACACCCGGTTCCCGCCGACGTCCGCGCCGAACTCGTCGAGGCCGCCCACGCCGGCGGCGCCGCGCTGACCTTCCTCGGCCCCGCCGAACGGGCCCACGTCCTGCGCCTGTCGGCGGAGGGGGAGCGGCGCAACAGCGCGGACGCCGTACGCGGCGCGGAGAGCAGGCGCTGGGTGCGGTGGCCGGGGGGCGGCGCTCCGGCCGACGACCTCGGGATGCCGCGGGAGACGCTCGGCCCGCAGGACGCGAGGGGACGGCTGCCGATGCGGGACTTCACGGCCGAACGGCACCGGGAGCGGCTGCCCGCCCAGAACTTCGAACGGGCCCCGGCCATCGCCGTACTGAGCACCCCGCACGACCGCCGCGCCGACTGGCTCCGGGCGGGCCAGGCCCTGGAACACGTCCTGCTGGTGGCCACGGCCCACGGCCTGCGCTCCTCGCTGCTCCACCAGGCCCTGGAATGGACCGACCTGGGCCGCAGGATCAGCCCCGCCTCCGGCACCCGCGACCACGTCCACATGGTCATCCGCCTCGGCTACGGCCCGACGGGCCCGATCACGCCCCGCCGTACCGGCGTCTTCGAGGGGTGACAGCGGCCCCTACTCCGCCACGCCCGCCCCCGCCGAAAGCGGCGCCGACCACTCCACCACCGTGCCCCGCGGGTCGCCGGGCGTCTGGGTGAAGGTGCCGCCGAGGCCTTGCGCGCGGGAGCGCATGTTGGCGAGGCCGCTGCGGCGGGTGGCGGTGGGGGACATGCCCCGGCCGTTGTCCGTGACGACGAGGCGGAGCCGGTCGCGCGTGGCGTCGGCGGAGATGTCGACCGCCGTGGCCCCCGCGTGCCGCGCCACGTTGGCGAGGGCCTCGCGGAGCACGGCGAGCAGATGCTGGGCGTGTTCCTCGGGCACCCCCGTGTCCAGCAGCCCGCTCATCCGCAGCGCCGGGGTGAACCCCAACGGCTCGGCCGACCGCCCCACTTCGGCGACCAGCCGGGCCCGCAGCCCCGGCGTCTCGGACGGGTCGGACTCGCGCAGGGCGTAGATCGTGGAGCGCACCACCTTGATCGTGTCGTCGAGGTCCTCCACGACCCGCCGCACGCGCTGCGCGACCTCGGGCCGGTCGTCGAGCCGGTTGACGACCGACTGCAGGCTCATGCCGCTGGCGAACAGCCGCTGGATCGCCAGGTCGTGCAGGTCGCGGGCGATCCGGTCGCGGTCGTTGAGGACCAGCAACTGCTCGGCCTCACGCCGGTGTTCGGCGATCTCCAGGGCGAGCGCGGCGTGCCCCGCGAAGCCCGAGATCATGCCGATGGCGGCCTCGGGAAAGGGCTGCCGGCCCGGGAGGTTGGCGATCTGGAGCACCCCGCGCACCCGTTCGCGGGCGCCGAGCGGAAGCAGGAACGCGGGGCCCAGCCGCGGCCCGCCCGCGTCGGCCCAGACCGCCCGCGGGTCCTCGCTCAGCGCCGCGCTGACCAGCGTCTCACCGGAGCTGTAGACCTTCGCGGCGAGACTGGTTCCGGCGGGCAGCATCAGGCCGTGCAGCCGCTCCGCCGCCACGCCGTGCGCGGCCTCGACGACGAGGTCCCCGGTCCCGCCCACCGGCACCGCCAGCGTGACCAGGTCCGCCTCGGCCAACTCCCGTACGGTGGCCGTGAAGGTCCGCAGCACCTCCGCCGGGTCGGCGCCGGAGAGCAGCGTGCGGGTGAGTTCGCTGCTCGCGGCGAGCCAGCGCTCGCGGCGCCGCGCGTCGTCGTACAGACGGGCGTTGTCGATGGCCACGCCGGCCGCCGCGCCCAGCGTCCGCAGGATCGCCTCGTCCTCCGCGTCGAAGGGCCGCCCGCCGCTCTTCTCCGTCAGATAGAGGTTGCCGAAGACCCGGTCCCTGACCTGGACCGGCGTCCCGAGGAACGTCGTCATCGGCGGATGCCCGGACGGAAAACCGACCGAATCCGGATGGTCGCTGAGCACGGCGAGCCGCAGCGAGTGCGGCTCGCGGATCAGCAGCCCGAGGATGCCCTCGCCGCGCGGGTAGTGCCCGATGCGGGCGATGGTCCTGTCGTCCACACCGACGGTGATGAACTGCTCGATGCCGCCCTCCTCGCCGAGCACACCGAGCGCCCCGTACCGGCAGTCGACGACCTGTGTCGCCGAGGCCACGATGCGGCGCAGCACCACGTTCAGGTCGAGGTCGCTGCCGATGGCGAGCACCGCGTCGAGCAGCGAGTGCACCCGGTTCTGGGTGGACCGGACGCGCGCCACCTGCTCCTGGAGTTCGTCGAGGAGCGTGTCGAGCCGCAGCGGCGGGGTCGTGGGCGCGTCGCTCCCGGCGTCGTACGGATCGCCCCTGTCCTGCCCCATGTGTGCCCCCTCGCTCGCCCCGACGGGGCCCATCCTGCCCGACTTCACCCGTGCCCGCCGTACGTGCGTCGAGCATATGTACGAGGTCGGCCAACTCCGGGAACATGGTGCGGGGAACGGTTCGGGTGGACGGTGTCAATGGACCGACCGGCCCTACTTCTTCGTCACGTCATGGCCAAGGATCGAGGGGCACAGGCCGACAGCAGGACAGGACAGGAGCCGGTATGCCGGACGCACCGCACACCCCGCAGGCAGGCCCCGGGAAACCGGTCAGGGTCTTCCTCCTCGACGACCACGAGGTGGTCCGCAGAGGCGTGCACGACCTGCTGGAGGACCAGGACGACATCACCGTCGTCGGCGAGGCGGCCAACGTCGCGCAGGCCCTCGCCCGCGTCCCCGCCCTGCGCCCCGACGTCGCCGTCCTCGACGTACGCCTCCCGGACGGCGACGGCGTGACCGTCTGCCGTGAACTGCGCTCCGCGCTGCCGGATCTGGCGTGCCTCATGCTCACGTCGTTCGACGACGAGGAGGCGCTGCTCGACTCCATCATGGCGGGCGCGTCCGGCTACGTCCTCAAGCAGATCCAGGGCGGCGACCTGGTCAACGCGGTCCGCACCGTGGCGGCCGGGCAGTCGCTCCTCGACCCGATGGCCACCACCCGGCTGATGGCCCGGCTGCGCGGCGAGGCCGCGAAGGACGCGCAGCCGGACGTGCTCGAAGGACTCACCGAGCGGGAGCGGGAGATCCTCGACCTCATCGGTGAGGGCCTCACCAACCGGCAGATCGGCCGCCGCCTCTATCTGGCCGAGAAGACGGTGAAGAACCACATCTCCCGGCTGCTGGCCAAGCTCGGCGTGGAGCGCCGCATCCAGGCCGCCGTCATCGCGACCCAGACGCGCGAACGCCCCCGCGACGAGCGCTGACCGCCCGCCTCCCGCACCTCACCCCGCCCAGGACCAGCCCGCGATCTCCGGCAGGTCCGTGCCGTGCTCGCGGATCCACGCCCGATGCCGGGTCCGCGCGTCGGACATCGTCTGCCGCACCGCCGCGGCCCGCACGCCGAGCCCCGGCACCCGGTCGATGACGTCCATCACGAGCCGGAACCGGTCGAGGTCGTTGCGGACCACCATGTCGAACGGCGTGGTCGTGGTGCCCGACTCCTTGTACCCGCGTACGTGCAGGTGCTCGTGGCCCGTGCGCCGGTACGCGAGCCGGTGGATCAGCCAGGGATACCCGTGGTACGCGAAGATCACCGGCTTGTCGGCCGTGAACAGCGCGTCGTACTCGAAGTCCGGCATCCCGTGCGGGTGTTCCTCCTTCGGCAGCAGCCGCGTCATGTCGACGACGTTCACGACGCGCACCGCCAGCTCCGGCAGATGCGTGCGCAGCAGGCCCGCCGCGGCGAGGGTCTCCTGCGTCGGCACGTCCCCGGCGCAGGCGAGGACGACGTCGGGTTCGCGGCTGCCGTCCTCGGTGCCGGCCCAGTCCCACACCCCGGCGCCGCGCGCGCAGTGGGCGCGGGCCTGGTCCAGGGAGAGCCAGTCGAAGCACGGCTGCTTCCCGGCCACCACGACGTTGACGTAGTCGCGGCTGTGCAGCACGTGCTCGGCCACCGACAGCAGGGTGTTGGCGTCCGGCGGCAGATAGACCCGTACGACGTCGGGGGACTTGTTGAGGACGTGGTCGACGAAACCGGGGTCCTGGTGCGAGAAGCCGTTGTGGTCCTGGCGCCAGACGTGCGAGGTCAGCAGGTAGTTGAGGGAGGGCAGCGGGGCCCGCCACGACAGCTCCCGCGAGGTCTTCAGCCACTTGATGTGCTGGTTCACCATCGAGTCGACGATGTGCACGAACGCCTCGTAGCAGGAGAACAGGCCGTGCCTGCCGGTGAGGTTGTAGCCCTCCAGCCAGCCCTGGCAGAGGTGTTCGGAGAGGACCTCCATGACCCGGCCGTCGTGCGTCAGGTGCTCGTCCGTGGCGAGGGTGCCCGCCTGCCATGCCTTGCCGGTGGCGTCGAAGACGGCCTGGAGGCGGTTGGACGCCGTCTCGTCGGGGCCGACGATGCGGAAGTCGCGGCGGTCCGCGGTGTCCCGCATGATCTGGCTGAGCAGGTCGCCGAGTACCCGGGTGGGCTCGTGCAGCGTGGCGCCCGGCTTGTCGACGGGCACGGCGAACCGCTCCAGCGGGGCGATCGGCAGCGTGCGGGCGAGCAGCCCGCCGTTGGCGTGCGGGGTGCCGCCGAGGCGCCGGGTGCCCTCGGGGACGCAGCTGAGGACCTGCTCGGTCGGCCGTCCTTCGGCGTCGAAGAGTTCCTCGGGGCGGTAGGAGCGCAGCCACGCCTCCAACTGCCGCAGGTGGTCCGGGTTCTCGCGGACGCCGGGCAGCGGCACCTGGTGCGAGCGCCACGTGCCCTCCACCGGTTCGCCGTCCACGGTCCCCGGGCCCGTCCAGCCCTTCGGGGTGCGCAGCACGATCACCGGCCAGCGCGGGCGGTCCTTGCTCCGGCCCGCGCGGGCCTCGCGCTGGATCCGGGCGATGCGGTCGAGGGCCTGGTCCATGGTGCGGGCCAGGTCGCGGTGGACGCGCTGCGGGTCGTCGCCCGTGACGTGCAGCGGCTCGTGCCCGTACCCGCGCAGCAGCTCGTCGAGTTCGGCGTCGGGGATGCGGGCGAGCACGGTCGGGTTGGCGATCTTGTAGCCGTTGAGGTGCAGGATCGGCAGGACCGCCCCGTCGTGCACGGGGTCGAGGAACTTGTTCGCGTGCCAGGACGTCGCGAGCGGCCCGGTCTCCGCCTCGCCGTCGCCGATCACGCAGGCGACCAGCAGCTCCGGGTTGTCGAGGGCGGCGCCGTAGGCGTGCGCGAGGGAGTAGCCGAGTTCACCGCCCTCGTGGATCGAGCCCGGTGTCTCGGGCGCGACATGGCTCGGCACACCGCCCGGGAAGGAGAATTGCTTGAACAGCCGCCCCATCCCGACGGCGTCCCGTGTGACGTCGGGGTACGTCTGTGAGTACGTCCCTTCCAGCCACGAGTTGGCGAGCACGGCCGGTCCGCCGTGCCCCGGCCCCCAGACGCACAGCGCGTCGATGCCGCGCTCCTTGATGACCCGGTTGAGGTGGGTGTGCACGAGGTTGAGGCCCGGTGAGGTGCCCCAGTGGCCGAGAAGGCGCGGTTTGATGTGCTCGGGAGCGAGTGGCTCGGTGAGCAGTGGGTTGTCCAGGAGGTAGATCTGGCCCGCCGACAGATAGTTGGCGGCGCGCCAGTGCGCGTCGAGCGCGGCGGCCTGGTGCTTGGACAGATCCTTCGCCATGGGGCGGCTCCAGCGGTAGCGGCAGCGTTGGTCTCGGCGCGGCCAGTCTGCCGTCCGCCCGGCCGCACCCGAAGAGTCCTTGCGGCCATCGTGCCGGGACGTTCGGCCCAAGACGTGGAGCGGCACGCGGCGCAGGCTCGTGGTGACGACGAAGGAGGCCCGGCCGTGATCGCGACAACGACTCCCCGTATGACGCACGCCCTGCCCATCGAGCACTACGTCCGGCTCATGCAGATCGCGAGGAAGGTGAATTTCGCGCAGGACACCCGGCTCTTCGAGGAGGGCGGGCACGCCGACCGCTTCTGGATCGTCAGGTCCGGCACGATCGCCCTCGACCTGCACGTTCCCGGCCGCCGCCCCGCGGTCATCGAAACCCTCGGATTCGGTGAACTCGTCGGCTGGTCCTGGCTGTTCGAGCCGCACACGTGGCAGCTCGGCGCCGAGGCCGTCTCGCCCGTGCGCGCCTACGAGTTCGACGCCGCGGCCGTCCACGACCTGTGCGCCGCCGACCCCGCGCTCGGCCGGGAGGTGTCCCTCTGGGTGGGCAAGGTCCTCGCCCACCGCCTGCTCGCCGCCCGCACCCGCCTCCTCGACCTGTACGCGCCGCACGGCAGCGGCCTCCCGCGCTGAACCGCGGGAGGCCGGGTGGAGCGCGGCGCTACAGGCTGACCTGCTTGCCGCCGATGGTCACGACGAGCTTGCCGTCGGACGCGTAGGACCAGGCGAGCGCCCCGCTGTAGGAGGAGCAGCGGGAGCCGTTCGTACCCGTCCAGAACTGGTTCGTGGAGTCCGCGTCACCGACGGTCTTGTCGTTCGACCCGGACACGGTGAACCGGCACGAGGTGTTGTTCCGGAACACCGAACTGCCCTCGTCCCAGGCGAAGTTGCGCTGCGGGTTGTCGACGCTCAGATTGTTCGACACCGCCATCGAGCCCGGGTTGCTGTTGTACGTGAACCCGTGCTTGCCGTTCTTGTACGCGATGCTGCGCTTCACGATGTGGTTGACCGCGATGTCCTCGCCGCCGAGCTTGTACCCGTTGCGGTCGCCGTTCGCGTTCACCGTGCCGTCGCTGAGCGTGCCGTTGGTGTACGACAGGGAGTCCTCGATGGTCACCGGGCCGATGGCGCCGGTGTCGGACTTGGTGTAGAGGTCCCAGCCGTCGTCGATGTTGTTGTGCGCGACGGCGTACCGGAAGACGTTGCCGCTGCCGGTGGTCAGCTTGGCCGCGAACCCGTCGGCGTCCTCGCCGTCCGAGTCGGCGTTGTCGTGCGACTCTGCGCTCACGACCAGGTTGTTGGCCGGCCACTGCGCCTGCGGGGTGGTGGACGCGATCCGGCCCAACTGGAGCCCCGTGTCACGGTTGTAGCGGGTCACCGTGCGCTCGATGACGTTGTTGCTGCCGCCGACGTAGATGCCGTTGTCCCCGGCGCGCTCCACCACGAGACCGCTCAGGCGCCAGTACGAGGCGAACAGCTGGAGCCCGCGGTTGCTCGAACTCTCGCTCTGCGCGGAGAAGTTGAGGACCGGCTTCTCGCCCGGGTAGGCGGCGATCGTGGTGCGCGCGGACGACGTGCCGTTCTTGCCCTCGGGGATGGTGACCGTCGAGGAGTACGCGTACGTGCCGCCGCGCAGGTAGATGGTGCCGCCCGCCGTGATCCGGCTGATCGCCGAGGTCAGCGTGGTCGGCGCGGACTCGGTGCCGGCCGCCCCGTCGGTCCCGGTCGGCGACACGTACAGGGCGCCGCTCGCGGGCGGGGTGGTGGTGCCGCCCGTCGGCGCGTCGACGTCCACGTAGTCGATGTTGGGCAGCCCGGCGGAGCCGGTCGGGTTGAGGCGGATGGTGTTGCTGCCCGCGGTGACCGGGACGGTGACGGTCTTCGTGGCCCAGGTGGTCCAGGCGCCGGTGCCCGCGAACGAGGTGGACGTGGCGGTCGACCCGTTGACCACGACGTCCGTGGCGCGCGTGGTCGTGGTGCCGTTCGCGTAGCGGATGCTGAGCGTCGCCGTGCCCGCCGCGGGGGAGTCCACGGTGAACTGGGCGTACGCACCCGTCGCGTTGGTGGCGTTGCAGTACCCCGAGCCGGTGTAGCCGGACCATTCGGTCTCGACGACGCCGGTGCAGACGGCCGGGGAGGTCTCGGCCTGGTAGCGGGTGGTCGCGGCCTGGGCGGAGGTGCCGGACAGGGCGACGAGGGAGCCGGCCAGGAGGCCTGCGGACGCGAGCGTGATGAGGGGTCTCGCGGCTCTTGCGTTCATTGTTCGTCTCCAGATGCGTGAACGAGCGTGGCTGGTTCGAATCCGTGAACAACTCGGCCCGTGCGGGCCATAATCAG
The DNA here is from genome assembly GCF_054724165.1 of Streptomyces sp. BYX5S. Taxonomy (NCBI): domain Bacteria; kingdom Bacillati; phylum Actinomycetota; class Actinomycetes; order Kitasatosporales; family Streptomycetaceae; genus Streptomyces; species Streptomyces sp. BYX5S. Next base: position 2,928,716 of record NZ_CM138829.1, read on the forward strand.
GGCGGGGGAAAGCCCTTTCTGTGAGCGGTCGTCGGTGACGCTAGAGCGGCCGCCGTGTCCGCGTCAACGGCTATGTATGTGATCGTTGTTCGCCTACATGAATGCACGCGGCACGAACGGCGCCCTCACGGACATGTCCGGAGCACCGCTCAGGCGCCGGCCAGCGCCTGCTGGGGGCTGCGCCCGTACGCCTCCCGGTAGAGCGCGGCGAAGCGGCCCGGGTGGTGGAAGCCCCAGCGCCCGGCGATCGCGGTGACGGTCGTCGTCGCCGGGTCGGCCGCCCGCAGCTCGTCGTGCGCGTACGCCAGCCGCACCCGGCGCAGGAACGCCAGCGGCGTGGTGTCCAGGTGCCGCCGGAACGCGTACTGCAACGCCCGGACGGTCACATGGGACGCCGCCGCGATCTCGGCGACGGTCAGCGGCTCCTGCGCGTGCGCCTCGATGTGCGCGATCGCCCGCCGCAGCGTGGCGGAGTGGGCACCGCGCTGATCCGTCCCGGTGGGCCGGATCAGCGCGGTGTTCGGGAAGGCGTTCAGGACGCTCGCGGCCAGGTACTGGGTCGCGGTCGACGCGATCAGCGGCTGGTCGGCGATCTCCGGGTCGGCCAGCACCTCGTCGCGCACGTGGACGATGGCCCGCTTCAGCTGCCGGGCCGCGGCGGCGGACACGGGCCGATGCCCGAGCAGCCGGACCGGGCCCTGCGCTCCGCCCGGGGCGTTGGCGGCGACCTGGGTCAGCAGGTCCGTGTCGAGCATCGTGATGTTGTACCGGGCCGCGCAGATCCGCCCTTCGTAGGGCAGTTCGGGCGGAGCGAAGGACACCATGTCGCCCGGACCGAAGGAGTCCTCGACGTCGCCGAATCGCTGGTCCTGGATGGTCCCCTCATAGACCATGCACAGGCAGATCCTCTGAAGCGGCGTCACCGCGTACCGCATGTCGAAGTCGAGATCGAGTTCGTCGACCGTGACTCCCGGCATCGCGTCGCGCCGGATCTGTGCGCGGCTGTTGCCAGGGGTGCCGTTGCCGATGCGCATCTGCGCGTAGTTGCGACTGAGGAAGTCCTCGGTGACCTCGATGTCGCTGCTGTCGAAGTGCAGGGTGTCCATGTTCGCCGCGCTCCCAGTGAATATGCCCGGTGGCGTAAGCCTACGACCTGCGACGGAGCACCTGTCGTGGGGTGTGTGGGGTTGGCGCGTTTCGTTTGCCGGACAGTGGAGGTCCCAACATTTCGTTCCGTGTGCTGCGGGCGGCGGGCGCCGCGATCGAGCATGGGTCGTTCGGACCGGCCGTGTGGGCCGAAGGCGTGGAAAGGTGGAGTTCTGGTCGCTCGCGAACCGGTGAACGGTGTCGTTCTGCCCACCGAGGCCCTCGCCGAGGAGAACGCCCGCCTGCGGACAGAGGTCGCCCAGCTCAAGCAGGCCCTGACGTCGCACGCCGTGATCGACCAGGCCATCGGCGTGGTCGTCGTGCTCGGCGAGGTCTCGCCCGACGAGGCGTGGCGGGTGCTGCGCGAAGTGTCGCAGCGCACCAACGTCAAGCTGCGTCTGGTGGCCGAGCACGTGCTGGCGTTCGCCCAGGGGCACGCGGAGCTGCCCGAGGCCGAGCGCCGGGAGCTGCGGTGGGCCATGGGGTATGCCGCGCCACGACCCGGGGACCCCTTCTAGCGCGCCCGGCCGGGTTGTCCGAATCCTTTCGCTTCCCGTCGGTGGATCAGCTCAACGGGCGCCGCATGAGGGTCAGATCGAGCCACCGGCCGAACTTGGTGCCCACCTCGCGCACCGTTCCTGCGTGCTCGAAGCCGTGCCGCTCGTGGAGCCGGATCGAGGCCGCGTTGCCCGCCTCGATCCCGGCGATCATCACGTGCAGCCCCGCCTCCTGGGCGGAGGCGACGAGGGTGGCCAGCAGCGCGGAACCGATACCGGCGCCGTGGTGCCCCTCGGTGACGTACACCGAGTTCTCGACCGTGTGCCGGAAGCCGGAGTACGCCTTCCACGGCCCGTAGACCCCGAAGCCGACGACCTCGCCGCCGAGCTCCGCCACGTACGCCGAGCCGCGCTCCAGGTGGGCGCCGAGCCAGGCCGCGCCCTCCTCGCGGGACTGCGGGGTGTCGGTCCACAGCGCGGTGCCGTGCTCGATGGCGTGGTTGCGGATGGCGAGGACGGCGTCCAGGTCGTCCGCGTGGGCCGGGCGGACCTTCACCGCCGGGGCCCGAGTCTCGTATCGTGGATCCATGTCCAATATCGTAGACCCTCTGGTGGCGCGGATCGGCGCCCGGATCCGTGCGGAGCGGGACCGGCGGCGCTGGACGCTGGCGGAGCTGGCCGAGGAGTCCGGGGTGTCGCGGGCGATGATCCACCGGATCGAGCGGGGCGAGAGCAACCCCACCGCCGTGATCATCGGGAAGCTGTCGGCCGCGTTCGAGCTGAGCGTGGCGACGCTCCTCGACCCGGAGCCGCTGCCGGAACCCGGCTCGACCGCGCAGCGGGTGCGCAGGGCGGACGCGGCGGCGCGGTGGCAGGACCCGGAGACCGGGTACGCGCGCCGCCAGGTGTCGGGCCCCGGTTTCCCCGCCGAGGTCGCGGAGATCCGTCTCCCCGCCGGGGCGGAAGTCCCCTACCCCGCCGCGGCGTTCGCGTTCCACCGGCAGATCATCTGGGTCCTCGAAGGGCACCTCACGTTCCACGAGGGCGACACCGTCCACGAACTGCGCACGGGCGACACGGTCGAACTCGGGCCACCGACCGCCTGCGTCTTCGCCAACACCACGGAGCGGGAGTGCCGTTACGCGGTGGTGCTGGTGCGAGGGGAGGCGCCGTGACGCGCGGACGAACCGCGGCCGGTGGGACCAGTGCGGCGGGAGTACCGGAGACGCCGGACGGTGGCGGTCGGCGGGATGGCTCGGCCGTGACCGATGGGGGAGTGCTGCGGTTGCCGCGCGGAGGCGTCGCCGTGCTGGCCGGGACGGCCGGGGTGGCGCTCGCCAACAACTACGCCGTGCAGCCCGCGCTCGCCGACGTCGCCCGGGACACGGGGGCGTCCGCGTCCGCCGTCGGCCTCGTCACGACCGCCGCGCTCGCCGGGTGCATCGGCGGATTCGCGTTCCTGCTGCCGCTCGCCGACCGGGCGGCGCCACGGCGCCTCGTGGCGGGCCAGCTCGCCCTCCTGACCTCCGGCCTGCTGCTCGCGGCGACGGCGCCCGGACTCGGGATGCTGCTCCTCGCGTACGTGCTGGTGGGCGCGGGTGCGAGCGTGAGCGCGATGGCGTCGACGATCGCGGGGCGCGGGGTGTCGGGGGAGCGGCGCGGGACGGCGGTGGCAACGGTCGCCGCGGGGATGTCGGCCGGGATTCTGCTCAGCCGGCTCGTCGGCGGGGCACTCGCCCAGACGCTCGGGTGGCGCGGCATGCTGCTCGCGTTCGCCGGGCTCGTGGTGGTGTGCGGGGCGGGGGCGTGGTGGCGGCTGCCGGGGGAGCGGCCCCCGGGTGGCGCGGGCGGCCCCGGCGGCTACCTGGGCACGCTCGCCGCGCTGCCCGGACTGCTGCGGCGGCACCGGGCGCTGCGGTTCGCGGTGCTGAACGGGAGCCTGTGGTACCTCGCCTTCAGCCTCGTCTGGGTCGCGCTCGCGGTGCGCCTCGCCCAGCCGCCGTACGGGTACGACGCCGCGGCCATCGGGCTGTACAGCCTCGCGGGGGCGCTGGGGTTCGCGGCGCTTCCGGTGGCCGGGAGGCTGGGGGACCGGTACTCGCCGCGGGCGGTGATCGCCGGGAGCATGGGGGTGGCGGTGGCCGGGGCGGCGCTGCTGTGCACCGGGCTCGACCGGCCCGTGGTGACGGCGGCGGGCCTCGCGCTGGTCGACGCGGGGTGCTTCACGGCCCAGGCCGCGAACCAGACCCGCGTCCTGTCCATCGACCCGGACCGCAGCGGCAGCCTCAGCGGCGTCTACCTGCTGCTGTACTTCCTGGCGGGCGCCCTCGGCGCGGCGCTCGCCGCTCCGCTGGTGGCGGCCGGCGGGTGGGGCGCGGCGAGCGGTGTGGTGTGCGGGGCGCTGGTGGCGGCGGGGGCGCTGGCGCTGTGCGCGGACCGTGACGGGTGACCCATTCAAGCCCCGGGTGGCTTTGTCATTCGAGCCCCGGGTGGGCCTTGTCATTCGAGCCCCTGCGGGGGTGCCGGTGACCCCGATTTAAGCCCCTGCGGCGATTGAGCAGCGGGGTCCGGGGCGGAGCCCCGTGGCGCAGGGGCGGGCGGCCGGACCCCGACGGGTGGCGTCAGGAGCCGTCGGACTCGGCCCCCCGCCGCGCCCGCTTCTCCGCCTGCTCCGCGTGCAACTTCTTCACCCGCACATTCTCCTTGCGGACATCCGCCTGCGTCGCCCGCTCCACCTGGAGCCACTCCGGGTTCTCCGACTTGATCGCCTCGATCTGCTCCGTGGTCAGCGCCTCGGTGACACCCCCACGCGCGAGACCCGAGATCGAGACGCCCAGCTTCTGCGCCACCACGGGCCGCGGGTGCGGCCCGTTGGCCCGCAGGTCGACGAGCCACTGCGGCGGCTCCGCCTGCAACGCGGTCAGCTCGGCGCGCGAGACGACACCCTCCTGGAAATCGGCGGGCGTGGCCTCGAGGTACACACCCAGCTTCTTCGCCGCGGTCGCGGGCTTCATGGTCTGGGTGCTCTGGTGCGAACTCATGAGGTCAAGGGTATCGAGCGTGACGGGCCGCGCCGACCACGGCGGGTAGCCTTGGCCGCGTGACAGGCACGCAGCAGACCCCCGCACCGGCCCAGGGCCCCGGCTTCCGCCTGGCCTACGTACCCGGGGCCACGCCCGCCAAGTGGGTGCGGATCTGGCGCGAGCGGCTGCCGGACGTGCCGCTCGACCTGGTGCAGGTCCCCGCGGACGAGGCCGACGCCGTGCTGCGTCGCGGCGACGCGGACGCGGGGCTCGTGCGGCTGCCCGTGGACCGTACGTACTTCAGCGCCATCCCGCTCTACACGGAGAAGACCGTGGTCGTGGTCCCCAAGGACCATGTCGTGACCGCCGCGGAGGAGATCACGCTCGCGGATCTCGCCGACGAGATCGTGCAGCACCCGTTGGACGACGTACTCGGCTGGGAGCGGCCGCCGGGGCAGCCGGCGTATCAGCGGTCCGCCACGACGGCCGACGCGGTGGAGCTGGTCGCGGCGGGGGTGGGGGTGCTGGTCGTGCCGATGTCGCTGGCGCGGCTGCACCATCGGCGTGACCTCACGTATCGCACGGTCACGGATGCGCCGGAGTCGGGTGTGGCGTTGGCGTGGCCGGAGGAGCGGACGACGGATCAGGTCGAGGACTTCATCGGGATCGTGCGCGGGCGGACGGTGAACAGTTCGCGGGGGCGGGTGCAGGCGGAGCCTGCGCGTTCGGAGCGGGTCAAGAAGAAGCCGGTGGGGGCGGGGCGGAAGGGTGGTGCGGTGCGCGCCAAGTCCGGAGGTAAGCCGGTCAAGCGGGGTAAGCCGCGCAAGCGTTCCTGAGGCACCGGGTCGCGCCTGCGGTCGACCGTCCCCCGCTCACGGGGCTCCGCCCCGGACCCCGCTGCTCAATCGCCGCAGGGGCTAAAAGCAGCTGTTCAAGCGCCGCACAGGGAGAAAGCGCTCACGCGCCCCAGGGGCTTGAAAGCGCTGGTCAATCGGGGGAGTGGTTGGGGGAGCCCGACTGGAGGCCCGCCATGACCAGGTCCAGGAGGCGGGATGCGCGGGGTTGCCAGGGGGTGTGGGGGTCCAGCATCCAGAGGCCGGCGATGGCGAGCATGAAGTCGTCGGGGGTGACGCCGGGGCGGATGGTGCCGGCCTTCTCGTTGGCCTCCAGGAGGCTGGTGATCGCCTGCGTCAGCGGGCCGTGCGCCACCTGCTTCATCGCGCCGCGCGCACTCGTCGCCTCGCGGAGCGCGTCCGCGAGGCCCGCCTTGGTCATCGCGTACTGGGCGAGCCGGTCCATCCACTCGCGCAGCGCCCGCTCCGGCGGCCGGCAGCACAGCAACTCGCAGGCCGCGTCGGCGACTTGCTCCACCTCGTAGCGGTACACCTCAAGAACCAGCGCCTCCCGGCTGGGGAAGTTGCGGTAGAACGTGCCCTGCCCGACGCCCGCCTTCTTCGCGATCGCACTGAGCGGCGTGTCCGCGTCGCGGGTCAGTTCGGCCAGGGCCACTTCGAGGATGCGGTCGCGGTTGCGCTGCGCGTCCGAGCGGAGCGTGGCCGGCTTCTTCGAGTGCCCCACGCGACCTCACCTCCCTTTCCCGTGGCTTTTTCCGTGGCGGGGAATAGTCCTTGCTGAGCGGACAGTTGTCCACTACGTTCGTGACCCGTTGAGCGGACAGTTGTCCGGTTCGGGTCGACACCCTAGTGGGTGCGGGCCGCGGTCCGCACGTGCGTCCGGTCCGCGAACCACCGACCCGTCCTTCGTACAGCGCCGATTCTCCACGCACCAGACACGCGAAAGAAGGCTGCACACATGCCCCCAGCCGACATCGGCGGCACGACCGTGTCCTCCACGTCCAGTACGTCCAGCGTCGTCACCTTGAACATCAACGGCGAGAAGCACACGCTCCCCGTCGACCACCGCACCACGCTGCTCGACGCCCTGCGCGAGCGGCTCGACCTGACCGGTACGAAGAAGGGCTGCGACCAGGGGCAGTGCGGCGCCTGCACGGTGCTCGTCGACGGGCGCAGGACCGTGGCCTGCCTCCAGCTCGCGGTCGCCGCCGAGGACCGCGAGATCACCACCATCGAGGGCATCGCGGGCGCGGACGGTGAACTCCACCCGGTCCAGGAGGCGTTCGTCGAGCTCGACGGATACCAGTGCGGCTACTGCACGCCCGGTCAGATCTGTTCGGCCCTCGCCGTCATCGAGGAGCACGCCGCGGGCTGGCCCTCCGCCGCCACCGGCGACGTACGGCCGGAGGCGGGACCGCCGCCGCTGAGCCCGGAGGAGATCAGGGAGCGGATGAGCGGCAACCTGTGCCGCTGCGGCGCGTACGTGTCCATCGTGCGCGCCGTCGCCCAGGCGGCCGGGCAGGCCGCGCAGAACGGGAAACACAACGCTGAGGAGACGGTCGCGTGAGGGAGTTCGGATACCAGCGGGCGTCCGATGTTTCGGGTGCCGTGGCGGTGCTCGGCGCCGACCCCGAGGCGCGTTTCCTCGGCGGCGGCACCAACCTCGTCGACCTGATGAAGAGCGGGGTGGAACGGCCCGCGCGCCTCGTCGACGTGCGGGAACTGCCCCTGAGCGACATCGAGGTGACCGCCGACGGCGGACTGCGGATCGGTGCCACCGTCACCAACAGCGACCTCGCCGCCCACCCCGAAGTCCGGCGCCGCTACCCCGCGTTGACGCAGGCCGTGCTGGCCGGCGCCTCCGGGCAGCTGCGCAACATGGCGACCGTCGGCGGGAATCTGCTCCAGCGCACCCGCTGCGGCTACTTCACCGACGTCAGCAAGCCCTGCAACAAGCGGCAGCCCGGCAGCGGTTGCCCGGCCGTCGAGGGCGAGCACCGCAACCACGCCATCCTCGGCGCGAGCGACCACTGCGTGGCCGTGCACCCGTCCGACATGGGCGTCGCGCTCGCCGCCTTCGACGCGGTCGTCGAGTACGAAACCGCCGACGGAAGCGGGGAGTTGGCCCTCGCCGACTTCTACCGGCCCGTGGGGGACACACCGCACCTGGAGACCGCGCTGCCGGCCGGCGCCCTCATCACGGCGGTCGTGCTGCCGCCCGCGCCGGTCGCCGCGCACTCCACGTACCGCAAGGTCCGCGAGCGCGCCTCGTACGCCTTCGCCATCGGCTCCGTGGCCGCCGCGCTCGACGTGCGGGGCGGCGTCGTACAGGACGTGCGGATCGCGCTCGGCGCCGTCGCCTCACGGCCGTGGCGCGCCCGTGCCGCCGAGGCGGCACTGCTCGGCGGGCCCGCGGACGGCGCGGCGTTCGCGGCCGCCGCCGACGCGGAGCTCGCGGCGGCGAAGCCGCTGCCCGACAGCTCGTACAAGGTGCCACTGATGCGCAATCTGATCGTGGCGATGCTCACCGAACTCAGCTCGGAGGCGACCCGATGACGACGACCACCACCGCCTCGTCCACCCCGTCGGGCACGTCCACGAAGGACTCCGTCGGCGTCGGACGCAGCCGGATCGAGGGCCGCGACAAGGTCACCGGCGCCGCCCGGTACGCGGGCGAGTTCCCCTTCACCGACCTCGCGCACGGCTGGCTCGTGCTGTCGACCGTGGCGCGCGGCCGGATCCGGTCGGTCGGCGAGGAGGCCGTGCGCGCGATGCCCGGCGTGCTCGCGGTCCTGCACCACGGCAACGCGCCGCGCATCAACACCCAGTACATGGGCATGTTCGGCCAGCCCGACGGCATCCTGCACGTCTTCCAGCACGACCAGGTGCTGCACGCCGGCTGGCCCGTCGCGCTGATCGTCGCCGAGACACCCGAGCAGGCCCGCGAGGCGGCCGAGGCGCTCGTCGTCGAGTACGACACCGAGCCGCACGACATCGCCTTCGAGGCCGACCGGCCCGGCACCTACGCCCCGGAGGGCTCCGAGGCCGCCAAGGGCGACCTGGAGGCCGAACTCGCCGCGTCCGCCGTGGTCGTGGACCAGCGCTACACCACCCCCGAGGCCCACCACGGCGCCATGGAGCCGCACGCGGTCACCGTCCGCTGGGACGAGGGGCGCCTGGAAGTGTACGACGCCAACCAGGGCAGCAAGGCCGTCGCCGACGAGCTGGCGCAGCTGTTCTCGCTCGACCCGGCCTCCGTCCGCGTCGTCTCCGAGCACGTCGGCGGCGCCTTCGGCGGCAAGCTGGTGCGCTCGCACCACGTCGCCGCCGTGATGGCCGCGACGCAGCTCCAGCGCCCCGTCCGGCTCGCCATGACGCGACGTCAGGTCTTTGCGCTCACCGGCTACCGCAGCCCCACCACCCAGCGGGTCCGGCTCGGCGCCGACACCGACGGGCGGCTGCGCGCGCTCGGACACGACGCGCAGTCCCTCACCTCCAACATCCGCGAGTTCGTCGAGGCGAGCGCCGGATACGCGCGGGTGATGTACGCCTCCGACGCGCACTACTCCGTCAACCGCGTGGTGCCCGTGGACCTGCCCACCCCGACGTTCGTCCGGGCGCCCGGCGAGGCCCCCGGCTCGTACGCCGTGGAGTCGGCGCTCGACGAACTCGCCGAGCGGCTCGGCATGGACCCGGTCGAACTGCGCGTGCGCAACGAGCCCGAGGTCGGCCCGGTCTCCGGACTGCCGTTCAGCAGCCGCAACCTGCTGGGCTGCTACGAGGAAGGCGCGCGCCGCTTCGGCTGGGCGGGCCGTGACCCGCGGCCGCGCGTGCGCCGCGAGGGCCGCTGGCTCCTCGGCACGGGCGTGGCGGCCTGCTCCTTCCCGTCGGGCGTCGCCCCGTCCACGGCCTCCGTCACCGCCGAGCACGACGGCACGTTCACCGTCCGGATCACGGCGGCCGACGTCGGTACCGGCGCCCGTACCGCGCTCACCCAGATCGCCGCCGACGAACTCGGCGTCGAACAGGGCCTGGTGCGCGTGCGCATCGCCGACAGCGACTTCGGCGAGGCGTGGGTCTCGGGCGGCTCGATGGGCACGCGCTCGTGGGGCTGGGCCGTGATGGCTGCCAGCAGGGAACTGCGCGACCGGCTGTCGCCGACCGCCGCGATCCCCACCGAGGGCCTCACCGTCCGCAGCGACACCACCGAACTGGTCGGCGCCCTCGCGCAGAAGGAGCGCTACTCGTACGGCGCCCAGTTCGCCGAGGTCGCCGTCGACGTCGCCTCGGGCGAGGTCCGGGTGCGGCGCCTGCTCGGCGTCTTCTCGGCCGGCCGCATCATCAACCCCCTCACCGCGCGCAGCCAGTTGGTGGGAGGCATGACGTGGGGCATCTCCATGGCCCTGCACGAGGAGGCGGTGCGCGACGCGGCGGACGGCGGGCACGTCGGAGCCGACTTCGCCGGCTACCACGTCGCCGCCAACGCGGACGTGCCCGTCGTCGAGGCGCACTGGGTCGACGACAGCGACCCGGACGACCCCGTCGGCATCAAGGGCGTCGGCGAGATCGGCATCGTGGGCACGGCCGCCGCGATCGGCAACGCGGTGTGGCACGCGACCGGTGTGCGCCACCGGGACCTGCCGCTGCGTCCGGACCGGATCCTGCTCGCCGAGGCGCGGCGCGACCATGCTTGATCTCGCCGCCCACTTGAGCGAATGGGCCGCCCAGGGCCGGGAGTTCGCCGTCGCCACCGTCGTCTCGGTGAGCGGCAGCGCGCCCCGGCCCCCCGGGGCGGCCCTCGCGGTCGACTCCGCGGGCGAGGTCATCGGCTCGGTGTCCGGCGGATGCGTCGAGGGCGCGGTGTACGAACTGTGCGTGCAGGCCCTGGCGGACGGGGCGCCCGCGCGCGAACGGTTCGGGTACAGCGACGACGACGCGTTCGCCGTGGGGCTCACCTGCGGCGGCGAGGTCGAGGTGCGGGTCGAGCCGGTCCGCCTCGACTCGCCGTCGCGGGCCACGGTGGTGGCCGCGCTGGAGGTCGCCGCGCGCGGCGAGGCGGTGGCGCTCGCGCGCGTCCTGGACGGACCGGGTGAACTGGCCGCCACGGGTGGCCTGTTGATGATCCGCCCGGACGGCTCGCACACGGGGAGCCTCGCCTCCGGTGACGACTCGGCCCTCGCGGCGCAGGCCCGCGCCTACCTCGACCTCGGTCGCACCGGGCTGTGCGAGGTGCCGGAGAGCAGGGCGCGCTGCGAGGGGGACGTCACGCTGTTCGTCGAGTCCAGCGTGCCGCCCGCGCGGATGATCGTGTTCGGAGCGGTGGACTTCGCCGGTGCGCTCGTCAAGGTCGGCAAGCTGCTCGGCTTCCACGTCACGCTGTGCGACGCGCGGGGTGTCTTCGCGACGCGGACGCGGTTCCCGGAGGCGGACGAGGTGGTCGTCGAGTGGCCCGACCGCTATCTGCGCTCCACCACGACGGACGAGCGCACGGTCCTGTGCGTCCTCACGCACGACGCGAAGTTCGATGTGCCGTTGCTCGAAGTGGCGTTGCGGCTGCCCGTCGCGTACGTCGGTGCGATGGGCTCGCGGCGGACCCACGACGACCGCATGGAACGGCTCCGCGAAGTCGGCCTGACGGAGGGTGAGTTGGAGCGGCTGCGGTCTCCGATAGGCCTGGACATCGGTGGGCGCACCCCGGAGGAGACGGCGATCTCCATCGGCGCGGAGATCGTTTCGGCGCGGCGTGGTGGCACGGGGCGCCCTCTCCGGGCGGGGGAAGGGGCGATCCATACGGGTGGGCGCATATGAGCCCCTCCGGCGATTGAGGAGCGGGGTCCGGGGCGGAGCCCCGAGGCGGGTGACGTGGTTGCGGCCTCGGGGCTCCGCCCCGGACCCCGCCGCTCAATCGCCGCGGAGGCTCAAAAGGCCTACAGGTGGTCCCGTGGCACCGCCTCGTTCCAGGTGCGGGAGAAGACGCGGTGGTCGGACTCGTAGGCGTCGAGGGTCGCGTTGACGTAGAACGTGGTGTCGTCGCAGGTCAGCCGCGTGCTGGTGCACACCTCCACATCCCAGTCCGCCCGCCGGAACCGCATCGTCCACGTCGACTCGCCCGCCGCCGAGGCGAAGTCGTCCGCCGTCGAGGTGTACCGCTCGTGCGCCCGGCACCCCACGTCGATGTCCGCCGCGTCGTAGCGGATCAGGCCGCGGTCCTTCACGATGTCGAGGGCCGCCTCGTAGTCGATGAGGTCACGGGTGACCTGCCACCGCTCCTCCGACGGCGTCACCTGCGTCGCACCCACCGGAGGCGCACCCTCGGGCGGCTCGAAGGGGGGCGCGTCGTCCGGGGCCGAGGCGGGGCGCACCGGCAGCGACAGGCGGCACGCCTCCTCGTGCACGGTGAGGAGCGTCGGGTTCGGCGGGGGCCAGGCCAGCGGCCAGTACGACGTGGACAGGGAGAGCCGGACGCGGTGTCCGGGCGGGAACACCTGGGCCACACCGTTGAGTTCGAGGACCGCGCGGTAGCGCTGCCCCGGTTCGAGCGGGGCCGGCTCGTCGGCGCCGTCGCGGCGCGTCAGATTCAGGATGCCGTAGGTGACACGCGTCGCCCGGCCGTCCGGCGCCACGTCGGAAAGGCGCGCGGCGACCGTCGCGACGGGCCGGTCCGCGCTGACCTCCAGCTCGATGCGCGGCGAGCCGAGGATCTCCAGACGCTCGGTGAGCGGCCGCGTCTCGTAGACGAGGGAGCCGCCGTCCTCCTCGCGCTGGTCGTAGGGGAGGTCCGGCGGGGCGTTGTACGACGCCCACTTGCCCGCGAACTGGCCGACGGACAAGGGGGACTGGACCGTCGCCGCGCGGGATTCCGGTGCCGCTTCCTCCGGGCCCGTCAGGTGCCGCGTACCCAGCCGGTACGGCGTGAGGCGCACCCGCGGTGACGGCCACGTCGGCTCGCCGACCCAGCGGCCCGGCCGCTCCTCGTAGGACGTGGACGGGGGCACGCTCTCCTGCATCCACGCGCGCAGCATGGGCCCGTCCATGGCCCCGTTGTCGACGCCCTTGAGCCAGTGGTCCCACCAGCGGACCACCTCCTGGAGGTAGCCGATGGCGGGGCCGGGCTCACCGAGGTGCGGGTACTTGTGCGACCACGGGCCGACGAGGCCCTTGCGGGGGACGTCGAGGTGGGAGAGGAGGCGGGTGACCGCGTTCGAGTAGCCGTCCGCCCAGCCGCTGGAGGCGAGGACGGGGCAGCGTACGGCCGAGTAGTCCTCGCAGACGGAGGCGTGCCGCCAGTAGGTGTCGCGGCGCTGGTGGCGCAGCCAGTTCAGCACCCACGGGTCGACGGCGGAGAGCCGCTCGTGCCACATCTCGCGCCACCGCTCGCCGACGACGGCCGGGTCGGGCGGGCACGTGGAGTAGGCGAACATGGTGCCGGACTCGGCGAGGTTGTCGGAGAGCAGCGCGCCGCCCATGTAGTGCATGTCGTCGGCGTACCGGTCGTCGGTGAACGACGAGATGACGATCGCGCGCAGGCTCGGCGGTCGGCGGGCCGCGACCTGGAGCGCGGCGAACGCGCCCCAGGAGATGCCCATCATTCCGGTCGACCCGTCGCACCAGGGCTGGTCGGCGAGCCAGGCGAGCACCTGCTCGGCGTCCGCCTGCTCCTGCTCCAGGTACTCGTCGGTGAGGACGCCCTCGGAGTCACCGGTGCCGCGCACGTCGACGCGGACGCAGGCGTAGCCGTGACCGGCGATGTACGGGTGGTGGATCGAGTCGCGTACCGAACTCAAGTCCCTTTTCCGGTACGGGATGTACTCCAGGATCGCGGGGACGGGGGAGCCGTCGGAGGAGGTCGGGCGCCAGATCCGGGCGGACAGCCGGACGCCGTCCGCCATGGGGATCGTGACGTGGTCCTCTTCCTTGGTGGGGTGGGGGAGCTGATCGATGTGTCGCATGGAGCGGGATCCTCAGGACGTGCGGTCATCCGGTGTGTCGAGGCCGAGGCCGAGCGCGGCGACGCAGCGGTCGTACTTCTCCCGCAGCTCCCGCTCGCTGTCCCCGCCGGTGAATATGTGGGCCACTTCGTAGCTGTAACTGTCCTGCTGGCCGCTGTCGGACAGGCGCTGGCGCGTGTCGGGCACCAGGTCGATGCGGACGCCGGGGATCTCCCGCTCGATGCGGGCGATGTCGTCGTCCGAGGGTGTCTCGCGGACGACGCCGTCCGTGAACCAGCGGTAGTACCACTTGGCGGCCAGCGCGTACGGGCCCTTGCGGTACGGCAGCGCCGGGTCGCGGCCGAGCGCGAGGGCCAGCATGCAGTGGTGGTTGGACACCCCGTCGACGTAGTGGAACAGCTCGGCGTGCGACTGGGAGTGCCGCGGATTGATCTCCAGGACGGCCGTGGTGTCGGTGGCCGGGTCGTGGAAGAACTCGATGCTGAACGTCGCCTCCGACCAGCCGATGTGCCGCATCACCCGCTCGGCGACCGTACGCAGCCGCTGCTGCACCTGCTCCGGCAGCGCCGACGGGTACTGGTGGCGCAGGAAACTCGTGGAATCGGGGTAGTTGATCGAGTCGAGCACGCCGTACACGGTGACCTCACCGTCGTGGACGTAGCCCTCGACCGCGACCTGGAGCCCGTTCAGTGTCTCCTCCGCGAGGCACACCTGCGCGCCGACGCCGCGCATCTCCTCGGGCAGGTCGAGCTGGTCGAGTATGTACTCGAAGGGGCGGCCGACCCGGTGGATGCCCTTCCTGATGGCCTCCACGGCCTCCCGGAACTCCGCCATGTCGCCGACGCCGTGGGCGAGTTCGGAGGAGTACGCGAGGGCCGGCTTGAGCCACATCGGGAACCGGACGCCCTCCGGCGGCCGGGGGTCGTCGGCGTTCAGGTCGACCCGGCCGAAGCGCGGATGCTCGCTGATCACCTCCTGCTGCACCAGGCGGCTCCAGTACTTGTGCTCGCACTTGACGACCGATTCGAGGCTGGTGGCACGCGTCCCGTAGCGCTCGCCCAGCAGGGACACGAGCGTGCTCGCGGGGAAGTCCCAGTAGCCGACGATCGCGTCGATCGGCCCGTCGAAGGCGTCGAGGACAGCGCGGGCCCGCTCGATCAGATCGGGTACGTGCACCTCCCCGCTCTGCAGTTCCGTCGACGTCAGCAGCGGATACAGGTTCAGGGTGTCGGCATCGGGGACGGCACGCAGTGTCGTCATGTTGGCCTCGTCGAGACCGAGCACGAACACGTTCTGCGGGCGGTGGCTCACGGACGGCTCCAGGAGTCGGTGGGTGAGAGGGCCCTCTGTGTACCCACGCGTGTGAGGGGCACACGTGGCGGTGCGCTCATCAGCGCGCACGTCACGAATCGACCGCCACGCCGGAGAGGTGGGACGTCATGGCAGGCAAGCGAATCGTCGTCACGGGAGCCACGGGGAACGTCGGAACGAGCGTGGTGCGCCGGCTCGCCGAGGACCCGGAGGTCGACTCCGTCGTCGGCCTCGCACGCAGGAAACCCGAGTGGTCGCCGCCGAAGACCGAATGGCGGACCGTGGACCTGGGGGAGGGGGACGGGCTCGTCGAGCACTTCCGGGGCGCCGACGCCGTCGTGCACCTCGCCTGGCGGTTCCAGCCCGCCCGCGACCCCGCACTGACCTGGCGCACCAACGTCCTCGGCAGCGTCAGGGTCTTCGAGGCGGTCGCCGAAGCCGGGGTGCCCGCGCTCGTGTACTCCTCGTCCGTCGGCGCCTACTCGCCGGGACCCAAGGACCGGACGGTCGACGAGTCCTGGCCCACGCACGGCTGGCCCGAGGCCGCCTACACCCGCGAAAAGGCGTACCTGGAGCGGGCGTTGGACAGCTTCGAGCAGGAGCACCCGGACATCCGGGTGGCCCGGATGCGGCCCGCGTTCCTGTTCAAGGAGGAGTCCGCGAGCGAGCAGCGGAGGCTGTTCGGCGGCCGGTTCGCGCCGGGGCAGCTCGCCCGGCCCGAACTGCTGCCCCTGTTCCCGGACGTCCCCGGCCTGCGCGTGCAGACCCTGCACACCGACGACGCGGCCCACGCCTTCTGCGCGGCGGCGCTCGGTGACGCGCGCGGCGCCTTCAACCTCGCGGCCGAGCCGCCGCTGGACGCCAAGGTCCTCGGCGAGCTGTTCCACTCACGGGCGGTGCGGCTGCCCCGCGTCGCGGCCCGCTCGGCGCTCGCCGCCGCGTACGGGCTGCACCTGGTGCCCGCGTCGCCGCAGCTGTTCGACGCGGTGCTGCGGCTGCCGCTGATGGACTGCACGCGCGCCCACAAGGAGCTGGGCTGGCGGCCCGAGCGCACCTCCGTCGAAGCGGTCGAGGAACTGCTGCGCGGACTGCGCGAGGGCTCCGGAGCGGACACGCCGCCGCTGGCGGGCAGTGCGGTCGGGGCCTGAGCGGCCCGCGACGGCACGGCGCCCCCGACCGGCCCGGCCGGTCGGGGGCGCCGTACGGGAGCCGCACAGAAGGCCCCGTCATTCGACGGTGCGGCGGCGCAGCCGCGGGGGCCACTTCCTGGTGTCGCGGGGCTCCACGTAGGGCTCCTCGCCCTCGGGGTGGCCGCCGCTGATGGCGCGCTGCCGGGCGAGCTCGGCGTCGAACTCCAGGCCCAGCAGGATCGCGAGGTTCGACAGCCACAGCCAGACCAGGAAGATGATGGCACCGGCCAGCGTCCCGTACGTCTTGTTGTACGAGCTGAACCCGGCCACGTACAGCGCGAAGCCGCCGGAGGCGAGCAGCCACAGCAGCACGGCGAGCAGGCTGCCGGGGCTGAGCCAGCGGAAGCCCGGACCGCGGACGTTGGGGGCACGCCAGAACAGCAGCGCCACCATCAGGACGACCAGCAGGAGCAGCACCGGCCACTTCGCGATGTTCCACGTCATGACCGCCGCGTCGCCCACCCCGAGCGCGTCCCCGGCACGCTGTGCCAGCGGCCCGGTGAACACGACGATCACCGCGCTGACCGCGAGCAGCACCATCAGCGCCACGGTCAGCGCCACCCGCAGCGGCGTCAGCTTCCACACCGGGCGGCCCTCCGGCAGGTCGTACACGGCGTTCGCGGTGCGGATGAACGCGCCGACGTACCCCGAGGCCGACCAGATCGCGGCCACCAGGCTCAGCGCCGCGACGACCCCGCTGACCCCGCCGGTGTCCTGCAACTGCTTGACGGAGTCATTGAGCAGATCGCGTACGGGGCCCGGCGTCAGGTGGCGCAGGTTGTCCAGGACGCCCTGCGTGGCCCGCTCGCCGACCACGCCGAGCGTCGACACGAGGACCAGCAGGGCGGGGAACAGCGACAGGACGCCGTAGTACGTCAGCGCGGCCGCCCGGTCGGGCAGGTCGTCGTCGAGGAACTCCTTGCCGGTGCGGCGCAGCACGGCCCACCAGGAGTGGGCCGGAAGGTCCGTGGGGTCCTTCGGTTCCTCTTCCGGCTCCGGTTCACTTGTCGTCGCCATGTGCCTCCTCCTGCGCCTGCTCGAACGTGTCGTGCGGCATGCCGTTACCTCAACTCGCTCTGTTGGTCGGGTGGTTCACAGGTCGCGCTGTTCGAGAGGGCGGGTGGCCGGGCCCTGCACGACCTTCCCGTCCGTGTCGAAGCGGGAGCCGTGGCAGGGGCACTCCCAGGCGCGTTCCGCCGCGTTGAACGAGACGAGACACCCCAGGTGGGTGCAGCGCGCCGACAGGCTGTGCAGCTTGCCGTCGGGGTCGCGGTAGACGGCGCTGCGGCCGCGCTTCGTGCGCAGCACGGCGCCGGAGTCCGGGGGCAGGTCGTCGGCCGAGTCGATGCTCGGGGGCCGTACGCGGTCGCCGACGAAGTGGTAGGCGACCTCGGCCTTGTGCTTGAGGAAGTTGGGCGCCTCGCGCAGCACCGAGCGCACCCGGCGCGGATCGTAGAGGCTCGCCCAGTCGGGCTCCTCGCGGCCCGTGATGAGCGCGGTGAGCAGCTGACCGGCCCTGATGCCGCCGCTGAGGCCCCAGCCACTGAAGCCGGTGGCGACGTACGTGTGCTTGGCGGCGGGGTGCAGCAGCCCCACGAGCGGAGTCGTGTCGCAGGGGAAGTTGTCCTGCGTGGCCCACCCGTAGGCCGGCTCGATGCCGGGGAAGCGCTTCTCGGCCCACTCGGTGAGGCGGTCGAAGCGCACGGGTGTGTCGCCGGTGCCGGGGGTGAACTTCTCGCCGGTGATGATGAGCAGCCGCTGCCCGTCCTTGTACGGCGCGGTGCGCAACGAACGCGTGTTGTCCTCCGGCGTGATGTACATGCCGTGCGGATCGCGCTCCTCGTCGATGGGCGCGGCCAGCACCAGCTCGCGGCGCGGCGCGAGCCGCGCGAACAGCAGAGCCCGGTCAAACACCGGGTAGTGCGTCGCGACGACCACGTCACGCGCGGTCACCCGGGCCCCCGTCTCGGCCGTCACATGGCAGACGCTGTCCTCCTCCAGGCCGAACACCGACGTCTGCTCGTGCAGCAGCGCACCCCGGGCCCGCAGATCCTCGGCGAGCCCGAGCAGGTACTTGCGCGGATGGAACTGGGCCTGCCCGGTGACCCGCACGGCCCCCGCCACGGGGAACGGCAGACCGGTGTCCGTGACGAACTCCGCGGGCAGCCCCGCGGCGCGCGCCGCCCTCGCCTCGGCCCGCACCGCGGGCAGATACCGGTGGTCGGACGCGTACGTGTAGGAGTCGCGGCGCTCGAACTCGCAGTCGATACCGAGGAGTTCGGACACCTCCACGGCATGCTCCACGGCCTGGCTCTGGGACCTCGCGTACTGGCGGGCGGCCTCGGCGTCACGGGTGCGCCGCAGCCGGTCGTAGACCAGCGTGTGCAGCGCCGACAGCTTGGCCGACGTGTGCCCGGTGACGCCCTCGGCGATCCGGCCCGCCTCCAGGACGGCCACGCTCAGCCCCGCCCGCGTCAGCTCCCACGCGGTGCTCAGCCCGGCGATCCCGGCGCCGATCACCGCGACATCGACGTTGACGTCCCGCTCCAGGGGTGGGTACCGACGCCCCGGAGCCGACTCGATCCAGTACGAACTCTGGACGGATGCGCTCTCGGTCATGCGCTACGGGTCCCCCCGGAATCACTGATCAAGCCTCGTGTTCGGGGCACTCGGGCGATGCCCCTGAAAGGAGTGCCGCATGACCTCCGGACCGCGCCTGCGGGTGCTGACCATGAACGTTCTCGCCCCCGAGTACGCGGACGGGCCCGCCCGCCGCCGCGCGCTCCACGCGGCGCTCGCCGAGGCGGCCCCTGACGTGCTGGCCCTCCAGGAAGTGGTGGCGGACGACGTACGGGACCTCACGGCGGACGGCTGGCGGGTCGTCCCGCACCCGCGCGCCGGACCGGACGGCGTCGGAGCCGTGCTCGCCGTGCGGGCGCCGCTCGGCCGGGTCCGCACCGATCCGCTGCGGGTGACCGGGCGTACGGCGGATACGCCGTGGTGCGGGGTGGCCGCCGCCGAAGTGGCGTACGACCCGCCGCTCGGCGGTGTCCTCGTCGTCCACCACAAGCCCAGCTGGCCGTTCGGCTACGAAGCGGAGCGGGAGCGGCAGGCGCGGGCCGCCGCGACCCTCGCGGAGGACATGCTCGCCGCCGGGGCGGGACGGCTGCGGCACACCGTCGTCCTCGGCGACTTCGACGCGGGCCCGGACGCCGCGAGCCTGCGCTTCTGGCGCGGCCGGCAGTCCCTCGGCGGCGTGAGCGTCTGTTACCAGGACGCCTGGGAGGCCCGGCACGGGGACGCGCCGGGACACACCTTCACCCGGCGCAATCCGCTGGTGCGCGCGGGCGACATGCCGCTGGAGCCGGGGCGCCGCATCGACCACGTGCCGGCGCGCTGCGGACGGCACGGGCCGACCCTGCGGGTCACGGCCTGCGACCGGTTCCTCGTCGAGCCGGTCGACGGGGTGCAGGTCAGCGACCACTACGGGGTGCTGGCGGACTTCGAGGTGCCGGAGCGGGAGCCGGGGTCCTGGGCGGACTGATCGGTGGCGGCCTCCAGGTTGTCCAGGAGGCGGGTCGTCGCCGTGGTCAGCTCGCCGCGGGAGACGTAACCGCGGCCGTCCGGGTCCGCCAGGGCCGAGGCGATGCGGCCGGCCGCCGCGCGGGCCTCGTCCAGGGCCTCCTGGGCCCGCTCACCGCCGGGGCTGCCGACCCGCTCGGCGTCCGTGGCGCACGCCTGACCGGCCGCCCGCAGCAGCGCGGCCAGATCGCGCAGCGCCCGCCGCGGCGGCGTCTCGAACGGCGGGGTGTCGTCCGCGGCCTCCGTGAGGGCGCGCAGCGCCACCGCGAGCTGGTCCGCCACCCGGTCCCAGCGCAGGTCGCGGGAGGGCGGGGAGGGCTTGAGACGGCGCAGCCGACGGGCCGGGTTGAGGCGGCGGCTCTCGTCGGCACGGTGCCGCGCGGCCCGCAGCTCGGCGACCGTGGCCCCGAGCTGCAACGCCCGCCCGTGCCACGCCTCGGCGTCGGCGGCGCTGTAACCGTCCTCGATGCCGTCCGCGATCTCCCGCAGCAGCCGGGCGCAGTCCGCCGGTACCCGGGCCCGCAGCCGCAGCACGTCGTGCGTGTGCACGGGCGGCAGCACCAGCGCGTTGACGACGACGCCGACGACCGCGCCCAGCACCGTCTCCATCAGGCGGTGCCCGATCTCGACCGGGGCGTACGAGCCGTAGGTGATCACGAAGAGGGCGGCCGACGGGGCGTACCAGCCCTGGTCGCCGAAGCGCGCGTACGAGCCGATCAGGACGGTGACGGGCAGTGCGATCGCCATCGCCGCCATCACGTTCCGTGTGAGCACCATGGCGCCCGCGGCGACGAGGGTGCCGCTCGCGACGACCAGGAACTGCTGGGCCGCCGAGCGTACCGAGCGGTACACCGTGCTGTGCACCAGGACCACCGCGGTCCACGGCGCGAGCAGCGCCATCGGCGCGTTCCACCACACCCCGGCCAGCGCCCACGCCACGATGGCCGCCGCGGCGGCCTTGAGCGCCTGTACGGCGGTGGCCCGCTCGGGCCCCGGCGCGGTCACGGCCCGGCGCGTGGAGCGGCCCACGGCCCTGACCTCCTCCACGATCGTGCGCACCGGCCCGCGTGGCATCGCAGACGGCCTCCCCAAGGTCGGTCGAATCGGGCGCGGAACCGGGTTCCCACGCGGCGTGGGGTGAAACGGCGCAGGCCGGGAGTGGTGTGAGGGGGCAGGGGTACCCGGCGGCCATGACCACCTACGACAGCGGGACCGCCACGGCGCCCGCCCCCGCCCGGCACCGGGCCCCGGCGCCGCCACGCCCGCGCGGCCCCGTGTCGGCCGCCGTGCTCGGGTACCTCGGGGACCCGTCCCACCCGCTGCCCACGGCGGCCGCGGTCGAGGCGGCGGACCCCTACGGCGACGACGCCCAGCTGGCCCTGTACGTCTGCTACGAACTCCACTACCGCGGTTTCGCGGGAGTCCCCGACGCCCACGAGTGGGATCCCGAACTCCTGCGGGCGCGCGGGGTGTTGGAACAGCGCATGCTGGCCGCCCTGCGCGCCGACGCGACCCGCGGCGGCCGCGCGCACGACGCCCTCGACGCACTCCTGGTGGAACCCGTCGACGGCGACGGTCTCAGCCACTTCCTCAGTGAGCGCGGCGAGTTGTGGATGCTGCGCGAGTACGCCGCCCACCGCTCGGTCTACCACCTGAAGGAGGCCGACCCGCACGCCTGGGTGCTGCCCCGGCTGCACGGGCGGCCCAAGGCAGGGATGGCCGCGATCGAGTTCGACGAGTACGGCGGCGGCCGAGCCGACCGCATCCACGCGCGGCTCTTCGCCGACCTCATGGCCGACCTCGGCCTGAGCACCGACTACGGCCACTACCTCGACGCCGCGTCCGCCGAGGCGCTCGCGCTCGTCAACCTGATGTCCCTGTTCGGCCTGCACCGCTCGCTGCGCGGCGCCCTCGTCGGCCACTTCGCCACCGTCGAGACCACCTCGTCACCCGGCTCCCGGCGCCTCGCGCAGGCGCTGCGCCGGGTCGGCGCGGGGGAGCGCGCGGTGTTCTTCTACGACGAGCACGTCGAGGCCGACGCGGTGCACGAACAGGTCGTACGCCACGAGGTCGTGGACGGGCTCCTGGAGCAGGAACCGGAGCTGGACGCGGACATCGCCTTCGGTGTCGACGCCACCGAACACCTGGAGGACCGCTTCGCGCGCGCACTGCGCGCCGCGTGGGAGGCGGGGGAGTCGTCCCTGCGCACCGGGACGGCCGTGCACACAGGAGGTCGGACATGACCAGCCCGCTGCTGACGCTGCCCGGTGTCTACGCCCCGCAGGACGACACCCGCATGCTCGCCCAGGCGTTGCTGCGCGAGCCGCTGGCGCCCGGCGCCGAAGTACTCGACGTCGGCACCGGAACGGGCGCCGTCGCCCTCTCCGCCGCCGGCCGCGGCGCCCGCGTGACCGCCGTCGACATCTCCTGGCGCGCCGTGCTCACCGCCCGGCTGAACGCCTGGCGCAACCGGCTGCCGCTGCGCGTGCTGCGCGGGGACCTGCTCGCGCCCGTCGAGGGCCGCACCTTCGACATGATCGTCGCCAACCCGCCCTACGTTCCCTCCCCTTCGGCCCGCGCGCCCCGCGGCGGCGCCGCGCGCGCCTGGGACGCGGGCCGGGACGGCCGCCTCCTGCTCGACCGCATCTGCCGCGCCGCGCCACCGCTGCTGCGCCCCGGCGGCACGCTCCTCATCGTCCAGTCGGCGCTCAGCGACCCCGACCGCACCGTGGACCTCCTCGCCGCGAACGGCCTGCGGGCCGAGGTGGTGCGCCTCCGCTGGATCCCCTTCGGCCCGGTGCTGCGAGAGCGCCAACAGTGGTTGCGCGGGCGCCACTTGCTCGCCGACGACGCCTCGACGGAAGGACTGGTGGTCATCCGTGCCGAACGAATCGACTGACCCCACCCGCATCACCGCCCAGCGCTCCGGCCCCCTGCTCGTCGAGGGCCCCGTGGAGATCACCCTCGACGACGGGACGGTGGTGTCGTCCGACCGGTTCCGGGTCGCCATCTGCACCTGCCGCCGCAGCCGCCGCTACCCGTGGTGCGACACCAGCCACCGGCGCACCTCCAAACACGACGACTGAGGCTGCCGGGGAACACCTTCCCCGGCGGCCCCGCGACCGCCGTCGCGGCCGGGCCTACCCCTCGGCCGCCAGCGGGCTCTCGTCCAGATGCCGCAGCAGATCCGCCGGGTCCTGGAACAGCGCCCGCGCCCCGGCCGCCCGCAACGCCTCCTCCGGGATGCCGCCGCACAACAGGCCCACCGGAGTGACACCGGCCCGCGCTGCGGCCTTCATGTCCCACACCGTGTCGCCGACGAACACCGCGCGCTCGGGCGGCACCTCGGCGAGGTCGAGCGCCCGGTGCACGGGATCGGGGGCGGGTTTGCCCTCGGCCACGTCGTCCGCGCTCGCGGCCCCCGCGATCACCTCGTCCGCGTCGATGGCCCGGCGCAGCGCGGCGAGTTCGGCGCCGCCCGCCGACGTGGCGAGCACGATGCGCCGGCCCCGGCCGGCCAACGCGCGCAGCAGGTCGCCGGCCGCCTCGAAGGCGGGCAGACGCTCGAAGTACGTGGCGTACAGCGTCTTGTGCGCGGCGCTGATCCCGTCGTCGGCGTCCCGGTCCCGGTCGGGCCCGAGGAGACGCTCGACGAGATCGCCGCCGCCGAGCCCGACCGACCGGTGCACGTCGTGCATCGTCACGTGGTGACCGGCCTGCCGGAACGCCTCCCACCAGGCCGTCACATGCAGATGGTTGGTGTCGACGAGGGTGCCGTCGACGTCGAACAGCGCGGCGCGCGTGGCTTCGGCGGACATGGCGGTCACGTCCGTACCGGCGGGCGGCCCCAGTGCCGGTGCGCCGCCACGGCCCGGGTGAACTCGCGTACGAAGTCCGCTCCGGTCGCCCCCGCCGACGTGTCGGTCACGACACCCTGGTCGGCGACGACGCTGCCGCCCTGCGTGGACACGCGCACCGACTCCGGGACGACGGGCGACAGCACGCCCACGCCGGAGCCGAGCGCGCCGACCGGCTTGCCGTGCCGGTAGGCGTCGCGCACGAACCGCATGGCGGCGGGGTCCTTCACCACCTCCGGGGTGCCGACCGGCCCGCCGGGCACGAGCACCGCGTCGTACAGGACCGCGGCGACCGTGGGCAGCGCCCGGTCGACGTGGTACTCCGCGCCGTCCGAGCCGGTGACCGTGCCGTCGGTCGGGGCGATGGCCTCCACGATCGCGCCCTCGGCGGCGAGGCCCTCGCGCACCGAGGTCACCTGCGCCGCGTCCACGCCGTCCGTCACGAGGACCGCGATCTGCCGTGTCCGGATCGAGCCGTCGCCGGGCAGCGACTCGATGCTCAGCGCGGGCGACGCCGACTTGGGCGGTCCGGTCTCCTGGCCGCCCTCGGGCACCGGGACACCGATGCCGCGGGCGACCTCCCGCGCCAACTCCGTGTTCACGTGCGTGAGTTCGTCGACCGTGCGGGCGCGGACCGCGAGCGCCTTGACCTTGCCGAGCTCGAAGCGGAACGCGTCGACGATGTGCTGCTTCTCCCAGTCCTTCATGCTGTGCCAGAACAGCGCGGCCTGGCTGTAGTGGTCCTGGAAGCTGGGGCTGCGGCGCCGGATCTTCGCGCCGTCGACGCGCTCCGTGTGGTGCGTGAAGGCGTGGCCGTCCATGCCCGCGGCGGCCGGGCAGCCCGCGCCCAGCGAGTTGTCCGTGTAGTTCGTGCCCGTGTGGATCCGCGACTGGTGGTAGCCGTCGCGCTGGTTGGTGCGGACGGGGGCGACCGGCCGGTTCACCGGGAGGTGCGTGAAGTTCGGCCCGCCGAGCCGGATCAGCTGCGTGTCCAGGTACGAGAAGTTGCGGGCCTGGAGCAGCGGGTCGTTCGTGAAGTCGATGCCGGGCACGACGTTCGCCGTGTGGAAGGCGACCTGCTCGGTCTCGGCGAAGAAATTGTCCGGATTGCGGTTCAGCACCATCCGGCCGATCGGCCGCACCGGCACCTGCTCCTCCGGGATGATCTTCGTCGGGTCCAGCAGGTCGAAGTCGAACGCGAACTCGTCCTCCTCCGGCACCAGTTGGACCCCCAGCTCCCACTCCGGGTACTCGCCCGCCGCGATCGTGTCCCACAGATCGCGCCGGTTGAAGTCCGGGTCACGCCCCTGGCACTCCTGCGCCTCGTCCCACACCAGCGAGTGCACGCCCAGCTTCGGCTTCCAGTGGAACTTGACGAACGTGCCGCGCCCCTCGGCGGTCACGAAGCGGAACGTGTGCACGCCGAAGCCCTGCATCATCCGGTAGCTGCGCGGGATCGCCCGGTCCGACATCAGCCACATGATGGTGTGCAGCGTCTCCGGTTGCAGCGACACGAAGTCCCACAGGGTGTCGTGCGCGGAGGCGCCCGTCGGGATGTCGGTGTCCGGCTCCGGCTTCACCGCGTGCACGAAGTCCGGGAACTTGATGCCGTCCTGGATGAAGAAGACCGGGAAGTTGTTGCCGACGAGGTCGTAATTGCCCTCGGACGTATAGAACTTGGTGGCGAAGCCGCGCACGTCGCGCACCGTGTCCGCCGAACCCTTCGGCCCCTGCACGGTCGAGAACCGTACGAAGACGGGGGTGCGCACGGACGGGTCCTGGAGGAACGCGGCGCGCGTGAACTCGGCGCAGTACTCGTACGGCTCGAAGTACCCGTAGGCACCCGCGCCCCGCGCGTGCACCACCCGCTCCGGGATCCGCTCGTGGTCGAAGTGGGTGAGCTTCTCCCGGAAGTGGAAGTCCTCCATCAGCGTCGGACCGCGGTCACCGGCGGTGAGCGAGTCGTCCGTGTGGTCGACCGTCACTCCCTGGTCGGTGGTGAGCGGCCCGGACGCGGGATCCTCCGCGCGAGCGTCCTCGCGCTGCTCCTGTTTGCGGTCGGTGGTCACGGCGAGCTCCTCACGTACTGAGTGCGTCGGTCACCGGCGCGGGGTACCCCTGCCACGGACCCTGAATCAGGCCGGGACGGGACCCGCGGCGCACCGGGCATACAACGGCAGCATCGGGTGACCCGGGGGTCATGCCCACCGCCATGCCCGACCCACCGGCCCTCGACACACCGTCGGCAGCCGAGATCGAGAGGGCGAGCCGACGCTTCCTGCTGTACGGGCTGCTGCCCCTGTGGGTGGTCCCCGGCGTCGCCGACTGGTGGATGCACCGGCGTACCCGGATCGAGCACACCACGGGCCTGCGCGAGTCCGCGATGCACGCCCTGATGATGACGGAGGCCGGGGTCCCGGTGGCCCTGGGCCTGTTCGCCCGGATCAACCCGCTCGTGCTCTCCGTCATGGGCGGCGCCGCCGCGGCGCACGGCGCCACGGCGCTCTGGGACGTCCGGATGGCCGTCGACGCCCGCGACGTCGCCCCGTCGAGCAGCACATCCACAGCTTCCTGGAGGTGCTGCCACTGACCGCCCTGTCCTACGCCGCCTGCCTGCACCCCGACGCGGTGCGCGCGACGCTGCGCGGCGGCCCCGGCGAGGACGACTGGCGGCTGCGCGCCAAGCGCCCCCCGCTGCCGAAGCGCTATCTGGCGCTGCTCGCCGCCACGATCGGCGCGGGCGTGGCGCTGCCCTACGGCGAGGAGCTGCTGCGCTGCGCCCGCGTCCGCTGGGGCCGCGCCTGAGACCGCGTCGGTCCGCCAAGCGGTCCCAATCCGGCCGGAGCAGACATGAACACGGCCCGCACCCGGTACCCGGATCCCATGGATCACACCACCGCCCCCGTACTGGAAGCCCTGGACTCCTACCACGCGCACGGCCGGCTCGCCTTCACCCCGCCGGGCCACAAACAGGCGCGGGGAGCCGACGAACAGGCCAGAAGGGTCCTCGGCGACGCCGTGTTCCACTCGGACGTGCTCGCCAACGGCGGGCTCGACGACCGTCGCATGCGGGGCAACGTGCTGCGGCGCGCCGAGGAGCTGATGGCCGACGCGGTCCACGCCGACCACACCTTCTTCACCACGTGCGGCAGCTCGCTGTCCGTCAAGGCCGCCATGCTGAGCGTCGCCGGGCCCCACGAACAGCTGCTCATCGGTCGGGACGTCCACAAGTCCGTGGTCAGCGGGCTGATCCTGTGCGGCATCGACCCCGTGTGGGTCGAACCGCAGTGGGACGCCGAGCGCGGCCTCGCGCACCCGCCGTCCCCGGAGGCGTACGAGGAGGCCTTCGCGCGCCATCCGGACGCCCGCGGAGCGCTGGTCACCAGCCCCACCCCGTACGGCACCTGCGCCGACCTGCGGGCCATCGCCGACCTCTGCCACGCGCGGGGCCGTCCGCTGATCGTCGACGAGGCGTGGGGCGCGCACCTGCCGTTCCACCCCGACCTGCCCGTGTGGGCGATGGACGCGGGCGCCGACGTGTGCGTGACCAGCATCCACAAGATGGGCAGCGGCCTGGAGCAGGGCTCGGTGTTCCACTTGCGCGGCGACCTCATCGACCCGGCCGCCCTGATGTCCCGCGCCGACCTCCTCGGCACCACCAGTCCCTCCGTGATCATCTACGCGGGTCTCGACGGCTGGCGCCGCCAGATGCGGCTGCACGGCCGCGAGCTGCTCGGCGACGCCCTCGACCTGGCGGCACGGGCCCGGCGCGACATCGACGCCATCGACGGCCTCCACGTGTACGGGCCGGACGACCTCACCGGTCCGGGCCTCGCCCACGACCTCGACCCGCTGCCGATCCTCGTCGACGTGGCGGACCTCGGTACGACCGGTTACCGCGTCGCCGACTGGCTGCGTGCCCACCGGGCCCTCGACGTGCACATCGCCGACCACCGCAGGATCGGCGCCCAGCTCACCCACGCGGACTCCCCGGCGACGGTCGCCTCCCTCCTCGACGGCCTGCGCGACGTCGTCGAGCACCGCGCCGAGCTGAGCGGCGCCCCGCACGTCGCGGTGCCCAAGCCGTCCGAGCTCCGTCTGGAGCAGGCCCTGCTGCCCCGCGACGCCTTCTTCGGCCCCGTCGAGGACGTCCCCCTGGAGCGCGCGGCGGGCCGCATCGCCGCCGAGATGGCCACCCCGTACCCTCCGGGCATCCCGACGGTCCTCCCGGGCGAGCGCCTCACCGACCCGGTCATCGGCTACCTGCGCACCGGCATCGAGGCGGGCATGAACGTCCCGGACCCGGCGGACCCGTCGCTGCGGACGATCCGGGTCGTCGCGGAGAACGGCTGACCGGCTACCGCCCTCCCGCGGTCGGCAGCGGCGTCGGCGCGGCGGCGCGCTCGACCCCGGTCCGCTCCGGCCGCGCCGCGCGGGTGCCGTTGAACGCCAGGTTCAGCCCGAACGCCAGGAGCGTCGCGCTCGTCACCGGCGACCCCAGCACGATCCCGACCCCCTCCGGGAACCGCGCGTACAGGTCGGGCGCCACCTCCGGGGCCATGCCGACGCCGATCGACACCGCGACGATCAGCAGGTTGTGCGTGCCGTCGAAGTCGACCTTGCGGAGCGTGCTGATGCCGACCGCGGCGACCGTCGCGAACATCACCAGGCCCGCCGCGCCGACCACCGGCTCCGGCAGCCCGGCCACCAGCGCGCCCAGCTTGGGGACGAGGCCGAGGACGACGAGCATGCCGCCCGCGACCGTGGCGACGTGCCGGCTGCGCACCTTCGTCATCGTCACGAGGCCCACGTTCTGCGCGAAGACCGTGTCCACGAAGGCGTTCATCACGCCGCCCAGCACCCCGGACAGGCCGTCCGCCGCGAGCCCGCGCGCCATGTCGCCGGTCGTCAGCTTCTTCCCGGTCAGCTCCGCGACGGCGATGAGGTCCGCCGTCGACTCGGCGAACAGGACCAGCATGACCACGCACATCGACAGCACGGCCACCGCCGGGAACTGCGGCGCCCCGAAGTGGAACGGCGCGCTGACCCCGACCCAGTCCGCCGTCCGCGCCGCCGAGAGGTCGACCAGGCCGAACGGTACGGCGACCGCCGTCCCCGCCAGCAGGCCCAGCAGCACCCCGGTCTGGGCCAGGAAGCCGCGCCCGAAGCGCGCCACCAGCAGGATCACGATCACGACGAACGCGGCCAGCGCGAGCCGCGAGGGCGCCGCGTGGTCCGCCGCCTTCGGGTCGCTTCCGGCGACCAGGTTCACGCCCACCCCGATGAGGGCGAGCCCCACCACCGTGATCACCACACCGCTCACCAGCGGCGGGAAGAACCGCACGGCCTTCGCGAACGGGTAGGCGATCAGCAGTCCGAACACCCCCGCCGCCAGCATCGACCCGTACACCGCCTGGATGCCGTACTCCCCGGCGATCAGGATCATCGGCGTCACCGCGGTGAAGGCCGCGCCCGCCATCACCGGCATCCGCACCCCGAGGATCCGGCCCACCCCGGCGCCCTGGATCATGGTGACGACGCCCGCGACGAGCAGATCGGCGTTGATCAGTACGGCGACCGTCGCGGCGTCGAGCCCGGCCGCCGCGCCGAACACCAGCGGCACGGTCACACACCCCGTGTACATCACGAGCACGTGCTGGAGGCCCAGCACGGCGAGCCGCCCGAAGCCGGCCTTCGCGAGCGTCGTCACGTCAACCACCCCTCTAGCGCGCGAAGTTCGCGGCGATCCGCTGCTGGATGTAGTCGGCCGCGGTGATCGGCGGGTAGCGGCCCTCCGGCCCCTCGATCACCACGTCACGGTCGGCCTGCGCGAAGAACGCGATGCTGTAGCGGGCCGAGCGGTCGTCGTGCGGGCCCGGCGACTTCACGCGGTGGAAGTTCGACGGGAGCCGGTCGTCGCTCCACCGCATCAGCATGTCGCCGATGTTGCAGGTGATGACGGAGTCCGCCGGCTCGACCGGCGTCCACTCCTGCGCCTCGGCCTCCTTGCCCGGACACACCTGAAGGCCGCCCTGCCCGTCCCGCTGGAACAGCAGCGTCAGGCAGTCGAAGTCGGTGTGCGCGCCCGCCCGCCACACGTCCGCCGGGATCTCGGCGTCCTCGGGCACGGCGAAGTAGTGCAGCATCCGCAGCGTCGACTGGTACTGGGCGCTGGCCGGGTCGTGGGCCCGCGCGAAGAAGCCCTCGGGCAGGCCCAGCCGGTCGGCGAAGCAGGACAGCACCCGCATTGCCAGGTCACGGCAGCGGGCCTCGAACTCCAGCGTGCGCTCCCGGAATCCGGGCAGCACGTCGTCCGGCCACAGGCCGTCCATGTGCGGCCGGGTCAGCTGGTACGACTCCTTCTGGTCGGGCGTCCCGATCGAGGGCCGCACCTGCGTCATGGACTCCCAGCCGGAGTTGAGCCCCTTCTTCAGACCGTGCCGGGCCTTGGTCTCCTCCGGCAGCGCGAAGAAGCGCTCGGCGTCGGCGAACGCCCCGGCCACGACGTCCTGTTCGATGCCGTGGTTGACGAGCTGGAAGAATCCGATGTCGGTGGCGGCGGCCCACAGCTCCTCGGTGATCTCCGCCTTGCGGTGCTCGAAGTCGGAGAGGTCGATCCGGCGGATCTCCCGGGCGGAGGTCTCCGTCCCGGCCCCGCCCATGCGGGTCTCCTTGGCCAACTCGTCGAGCGTGTACGTGGTGTCCTGCGTCATCGCGGCTGTCGCTCCTCGTGTACGGAGTGCGTACGGGACGCAGTCACCGCCCCTGCGCTCCCCACCGCGGGCGCTCAGAGGCCCGCGGGCACGGTCGCTGCGGACCCTGGGGTGGGCCCGGCGCCGTGGGCTGGCGCGGGCCCCGGGTGGACCGGGACCCGCACGCGATGCGATCAGCCTGCCCGGCGTCTGTTACCACCGGGCATCCGGGTGTTACGGCGCCGTAAAGCCCGCAGGGTCACGTGGCCGTGCGGAGCAGCCCGGCGGCCAACTCCCGCGACGGCAGCCGGACATGCTCGCCGTCCCGGACCAGCACCTCGCCGTCCACCAGGACGGCCGCCACGGTCCTGCTGCCCGCGCACGTCAGCAGCGTCGCCCCCGGATCGCGTACGGGGAGGCAGGCGTAGTCGCGGTCGAAGCGGTGCAGGACGAGGTCCGCGGGCATGCCGGCGCGGATCCCGCCGTCCGGGTTCTCCTCGATCCCGAGGACCCGGTTGGCGCCGCCCGCGGCCAGCGCGAACATCTCCGGGAACCCGAACAGATCGGCCTTGCGGCGCGCCGCCCGCTGGAGGTACGCGCCGATGCGCAGCGCCTCCAGGATGTCCTGCGTGTCGTTGCTCGCGGCGCCGTCGACCCCCAGGCCGACACTCAGCCCCGCCGCCAGCATCTCCGGCAGCGGGACGATCCCGCTGCCCAGCCGCATGTTGCTGAGCGGGTTGTACGACACCCCGACGCCGTGCCGCGCGAGGGTGTCCCGGCCCGCCGCGTCCAGCTCCACGCAGTGCACGGCGAGCAGCCGCTCCCACAGGAACCCGGCCCGCTCCAGGTACTCCACGGCGCCGACCCCCGCGTGCTCACGGCACATCGAGTCGTCGGTGGTGGTCTCCAGCAGGTGCAGCGACACGGGCAGCCCGCGCTCGTCCGCGTACGCGCGCACGGCTTCCATCCCCTGCGGCGTCAGACACCGCGGGTTGGGCACGGCGACGCCGACGTCCACCCGGCTGCCGCGCGCCGCGGCGATCAGCTCGTCGGTGTGCGCGAGCGCCTCCTTCAGCGGCTGCATGAGCCGCGGGTCGAAGCCCCACTTGCGGCTCAGGTCCGCCCGGTCGGCGACGCCCCGGCACAGCACGGCCCGCACACCGCTGTCCTTCAGCGCGCGCAGCACCGCCTCGTGCACCTCCGGCGACGGATGCGGCCACATGTGCTCGACGAGTGTCGTCGTACCGCTGCGCAGTGCTTCCGCCGCCGCGGCGGCAGCGGTCGCGTAGGCCCGCTCGGGGGTCAGCAGCGCCGCCTCCTCGCCGACGGCGGAGAGCCACGACAGCAGGGGCAGTCCCTCGCCGATGCCGCGCAGTCCGGCCTGGAAGAGATGGGTGTGGGTGTTGACGAGCCCGGCGGTGAGGTGCCCGCCGTCGCCGTCCAACACCGCTGCTCCGTGGGGCAGTTCGCCGTGCGGGACGAGCGATGTGACCCGTCCGCCGGACAGGTGCACGTCCATGCCGGGCAGCCAGCGGCCCCCGCTGTAGACGGTGACGTTCGTGATCGTGTCGAGGGTCATCGGGCGGACTCCTTGCGCGCACGGGCCGCGCCCGTGTGGTGGAACAGCAGGTTGAGGGCGAACGCCACGATCCCGGTGACGGCGATGCCGCTGTCCAGGACGGTGCGCAGATAGGTCGGCAGCGGCGCGTAGAAGTCCGGGGCGCCGACCGGGATCATGCCGAGCGCGAAGGCGAGCGCGACGGTCAGCAGATTGCGCGCGTCGGTCAGATCGGCGCGCGCCAGGATGCGCAGCCCGACCGCCCCCACGGTCCCGAACATGACGAGCGACACCCCGCCGAGCACCGGACCCGGCACGGCGGCGACGGCGGCGCCGAGCACGGGCACGAACGCCAGCACCACCATCAACACCCCCGACAGCGCCACGACATGACGGCTCTTCACCCGCGTCACGCTCACCAGGCCGACCGACTGCCCGAACGTCACGATGGGGAAGGAGGCGAGCGCCCCCGACAGGACGGTGGCCGCGCCGTCCGCGCGCAGCGCCCGTACGACGGTGGGAGCGTCGTCGCCGCGGCCGACGATCTGGCCGACCGCGAGGGTGTCACCCACGGACTCGACCATGTTCACCAACTGCACGACGAGCATCGCCGCGATGGCCGGGACGACGAACGTGGGCGCCCCGAAGGCCGTCGGATCGGGCACCGTCACGGCGCGCGCGTCCGCGACCCCCGAACCGTCGAACAGGCCGAGCGGCAGCGCCAGTACGGTCCCCACCGCCATGGCGACGAGCACCGAGAACCGGCCGAGCGCGGGCGGCGCCAGCCGCTCCACCAGCACGACGAGCAGCACGGTCACGGCGGCGAGCGCGAGCCCGCGGCCACCGCTGCCGCCCTCCGCGTTGCCGACGACCAGCCCCGCCGCCGACGGCACCAGCGAGAACCCGATCACGGCGATGACCGTCCCGGTGACCAGTGGCGGGAACAGATGCAGACAGCGCCCGAACCACGGCGCGACGGCCAGCGTCACGAGTCCGGACACGACGGTGGCCCCGAACACGGCGGCGAGCCCGTGCTCCTGGCCGATGAGGATGGCGGGGGTGATCGCGGTGAACGTCGAACCCATCACGATCGGCAGCCGCGCCCCGATCCACTTGACGCCCAGCGACTGCAATACGGTCGCGATCCCGCTGACCAGCAGATTCGCGCTGATCAGCAGCCGGATTCTGTCCTCCGGCAGATGCAGCGCCGTGCCCACGAGAAGCGGCATCGTGGCCATGCCCGCGTACGCGACGAGCAGATGTTGCAGGCTCAGCGGCACGAGGCGGCGCAGCGGCGGCCGGACGTCGACGGGGTGGGGTCCAACGCGATCGGGCTCGACGGCGTGCTCGGCGACAGCCATCGTTCCTCCTCACAACTCGGTGGAAGAAGACGGCTGGTTAGCGCCGAAGGGGCGAGGCGCCCGGACGCGCACCGGCCGTTGCAGCCATGACCGGTGTGGGAGCGACCGTAGGGAGCGGGTGTTTCGGCGGCGTTGCGCCGAGGAAACCGGGGCGTGCCCTATGAGCGGGGCGGCGGCACCTGACCCGGTGGCTGCTCCCGCTTGAACGCCCACGCCATCTCGGGCTCCATCGCCCAGTGGAACAGCCGTTGCACGGGCCGCGTGCACAGAGCGGTGATGACGGCCGCCGCGGCCACCGTCACCGTGATCTCACCGAGCGGGGTGTGGATCCAGTCGTGGTCGTACCAGCCCCAGAAACGCGAGCCCTTCGCCAGGAAGCCGTGCAGCAGATAGCCGTACAGGGTGCCCGCGCCGAGCGCCGTGCACCACAGGCGGCGGCTCGGCACCCACGCGAAGAAGCAGGCCATGAGGATCACCGAGCAGGCGAACAGCGCGAGCGTCATCACCGCGCCCGTCCAGCCCGGAGCGCCCAGCTCCTGCGCGCTGTCCCGCCGGTAGAACCAGGCGGCGGTCATCCGCGGCGCCGCCCAGTACGCGACGAGCAGCGCGCCCGCGAACACCGGCACCGCGAGGATCCGGGCCCTGCGGCGCCGCACCAGGCTGAAGTGCTCGGGCCGCAGACACAGCCCCAGTACGAAGAACGGCAGGAACTGGAGGACCCGCTGGAGATCGAGGTCGTCGCCGATGTCGGGGGAGATCGCGGCGAGCACGGCGATCGCGAGGGCCAGCGGCAGCGGAGCCCGGACGATCTTCCACAGCGGCGTGGTGATCCGCCAGATGAACAGCGCGATCAGGAACCACGTCAGATACCAGGGGTCGAGCAGCGTGATCGGGTAGTCCGGGTCGTCGCCCACCGTCCGCTTGAAGAACGTGTACGCCACCTCGAAGATCACGTACGGCACCAGCACGCCCGTGACCAGGCGTTTCAGCCGACGCGGGGTGGCGTCCCAGGAGCGCGAGAAGTAGCCGGAGATCACGATGAACGCCGGCATGTGGAACGTGTAGACGGTCACGTACAGCGCGGACGCCGCCCGGCTGTCCCCGCGCAGCGGCTCCCAGGCGTGGCCGAGCGCGACGAGGACGATCGCCAGGTACTTGGCGTTGTCGAAGTACGCGTCACGACCGTCCGTCTTCATCAGACTCCGTCCCGATCCGGAAACCTCCCGCTCACGCTTCCCGGACCTCGACGATTGCGCAAGTGAAACGGCGACGGAAGGGGTCAGGTCCGGGCCCGGCGCAGCTCCAGCATCGTCAGGAGGCGCTGCTCCGGGTCGTCGAGGTCGATGCCGGTCAGGGCGACCGCGCGGCGGATACGGTAGCGCAGGGTGTTGGGGTGGATGTGGAAGCGTTCGGCGACCGTGCGGACGTCGCCGAACGCGTCCAGGTAGCCGAGGAGCGAGGCGCACATCTGCGAGCCGTACCTGCGGTCGTGCTCGATCAGCGGTTGCAGGGCGGGGTCCCGGATGCCGGGGTGGGCGCGCAGGACGTCGAGGATCTCGCCGAGGACGACGGAGGCCCGCGCGTCCCGGTACGTCGCCACCACCCGCTCCGGGTCCCCGGACAGCACCGCGAGCACCCGGTCGGCCTCCTCGCGGGCGGCCGGCACGTCGGCGAGCCGGTCGACGGGGCTCGCCAGGCCCGCCTGCACGGGGGAGCGCAGATGGCGGCGGAGCGTCGTCACCAACTCGGTCGTCCAGGCGGCCAGTTGGTCGAGGTCCGGGCCGTCCGGGGCGGCGGACCCGTCCGGCACCACGATGTAGAGGCGGCCGTCCAGGCGCGCCACCGTCGCGGTGCGGCGGTACGCGGCGACGTGCAGGGCGACCATCTCCGCCGCCCGCGCCCGACGCAGCTCCTGCTGCGGTCCGCCGTCCGCGTCCGCCTCGTGCAGCTCCACGGCGATCACCACGGCCCCGGAGCGCACCGCGATCCCCAGGTGCCCGGCGAGCGAGGCCGGGCGCAGCCGCCCCGCGAGCAGCCCCGCCGTCAGCTCCTCGCGCAGCCCCGTCTCCGGGCCCCGGCCGCCGGGCTGCCGGATGAGCAGCAGCGCCGCGAGCCGGGCCGCGCCCCGCAGCACCTGCGCGGACCGCTCGGCCAGCGGCGCGTCGCCCTCCTGCACCCAGATCGTGCCGAGCAGCCGCCCACCGGCCGTGATCCCCGTCGCGAGCCGGCGCCTGGCCCCCAGGTCGGGACGTTCCGCCACCTCCACCACGGCCTCGCCCGACCGCAGCCGCTCGTACACCCCGGCCGCCCGCAGCACCGCCAGGTACTCCTCGGGGCAGGCGTGCCCGAGCACGGACAGCCGCCGCACCTCGTCGACCGTGGCGTCCGAGCGCGAGTAGGCGATGGAACGGTTCGCGGGATCCTCCACCGAGACCGCGCCGCCGGTGAGCGAGGCGAGGGTCTGGGCGAGGGAGAACAGATCGCCGTAACTGTGGTGGTCGGCGAGGTCCGGCGCCTGCCGGATCGTGTCGACGACCGTCCGCGCCACCGCCGCGACCTGCTCCCAGCGCGCCTCGTCGTGCACCCCGAGCAGCGCGGTGCCGCACTCGACGGCCGCCTGCCGCAGCGTCTCCAGCGTCTCGTCGTCGGCCGGCACCCGCAGCGCCACCGCGGTGGCTCCCGCCCGGCACACCGCGATCAGCGGCCGCAGCGCCGCCTCGCCGCGCACCCCGATGAGCAGCACCAGCCGCCCCTCGTGGTCGCCGCGCGGCTCCTCGTCCGGCTCCGCGATCACCACGTCGGCCAGCGGCCGGTCGAGCCCGCCCGGCGCGGCGAGCAGCTCGACCAGCGGCCCGGCGAGCGCCGGCACGAGGTGCCGCAGCGTCACCGGTGACTCGGGCGCGGAACGTTCCTTGGACATGGGCGAGGGCCTCCGAGGGGGAGGGGCGGAGGGTGCCCGACGACGCTAGGCGCGCGGGCCGCGCCCCGCCTTTGTCCGTACGGACAGCAGACACCGGGCGAGACTGTCCGGCCGGCCAGCGAACCCGCGCCCGGCGGCCTGGCTGAATGGGAGGACAGGGCGCCGCGCCCCGCGGGCCCCGATCCGCCGACCCGAAAAGGAACCCCGCATGCAGCGCGTCGTCGTCATGGGCGCGGGCCACATGGGCTCGCTCATCGCCGCCGGAGTACGACGGAGCCTGCCCGGAACCCGGCTCGCCGTCGTGGACGTGTCACCCGCCCACATCGCCCGCGCGCGCGAGGCGTGGGGTGTCGAGGCGACACCCCGGTACGCGGGGGAGCCGGGCGACCTCGTCGTCCTGGCCGTGCCGCCGCAGGCGTTCGAGGCGCTCGCCGCGGCCGCGCCCCCGGCCGCGTACGCCGACGCCACCGTGGTGTCCGTGATGGCGGGCGTCGGCCTCGGCACCCTCACGGCCCGCCTGGGGACGACGCAGGTGGTGCGCGCGATGCCGAACGCGGCGGCCGAGGTGGGCGCGGGCCTCACCGTCCTGTGCCCGGCGGCGGACGTCACCGACGCGCGGGCCGCCGCCGCGCGGCGCGTCATGGGCACGGTGGGCGCCGTCGTCGGGACCCACGACGAGGCGGCGCTCGACGCGGCGACCGCACTGTGCGGCGGCGGCCCCGCGTTCACGGCGTGCTTCGCGCAGGAACTGGTCGCGTACGCCTCCGAGGCCGGGTTCGACGCGGCGACCGCACGCGTGATGGCTGCCCAACTCCTCATCGGGACGGCCCGGTTGCTCACCGAGGCGGACCGCTCGCCCGAGGACGTGCAGCGCGCCGTGGCCACGCCCGGCGGCACCACCGAGCAGGGACTGCGGGCGCTGCGGGACGGCGGCCTCGCCGGGACGGTCCGCACCGCACTCGACCGGGCGGCCGCCCGCTCGCGCGAACTGGGACGTGTCGCCGCACTGGGCGCAGGGGTGCCCGCCGAAAGGCCCGCCGCGCACTGATGAGGCGTCATGTGACGGCTGTGCTAAGCGAGTTGTCCGCACGGACAACGTGAGGCGCCAGAGATGTGCCGGGCGGACAGGAGGCCTGGGCGACGCCCCGTTCTAGGTTTCACCCACCGCGACCGGGGAGGACCTCATGCTTCGTACCAGCACGTCCAGCACCGCCCGCACCCGACTGCTCACCGCCGCCGCACCACTGCTCGCCGGCTCCCTGGTCCTGACCGCCTGCGGTTCCCGCGACGAGGGCGACGGCGGCGACAAGGCATCCGGCGGCAGCGGCACCACCACCGTCGTCGTCGGCTTCGACGCCCCGCTCTCCAAGGACCTCGCCGCCGTCGGCCTCGGCATGCGCAACTCCGCCGAACTCGCCGTCAAGCAGGCCAACAAGAGCAGGCTCGTCCCCGGCGTCACCTTCAAGCTCCAGGCCAAGGACGACCAGGCCACCCCGAACATCGGGCAGCAGAACGCCGCCGCGTTCGTCGCCGGCAAGGACGTCGTCGGCGTCGTCGGCGCCTACAACTCCTCCGTCTCCGCCGCGATGCAGTCCACGCTGCACGACGCGCGGATGGTGCAGGTGTCCGGCGCCAACACCGCCGCCACCCTCACCCGGGGCGCCGACTACAAGAACGACCCGAAGCGGGAGTACGACAACTACTTCCGCACCATCTCCACCGACGCCGTCGCCGCGCCCGTCATGGCCGAGTACTTCTACAAGGACCTCAAGGTCAAGAGGATCGCCACCGTCGACGACAAGAAGACCTACGGCACCGGCATCGTCGACAACTTCACCGAGGCGTACAAGAAGCTCGGCGGCAAGGTCGCCATCCACCAGTCCGTGAACCCCGACGAGTCGGACTACGCCGCCGTCGTGAACTCCGTCAAGTCCTCGGCCGCACAAGGGGTGTTCTACGGAGGCGAGTACCCCCAGGCCGGATCGCTGAAGAAGCAGCTCGTCGGCGCCGGCTTCGACGGACCCATGGGCGGCGGCGACGCCGTCAAGGACGACCAGCTCGTCGCCATCGCGGGCAAGGCCGCCGCCGACGGCACCTGCGCCCACTCCGACGGCGCGCCCATCGACACCCTCGACTCCGCGAAGTCCTTCGTCGACGACTACGAGGCCGCCGGATACAAGCAGCCGTACGGTGTCTTCGGCGCCAACGTCTACGACGCGACCACCGCGCTGATGAAGGCCGTCGGCGCCGCCGTCGAGGCGAACGGCGGCACGACCGGTGACATCACGCAGCTGCGGCCCAAGGTCGTCGAGGCCATGCAGAAGGTGTCCTTCGACGGCGCCACCGGCACGGTCGGCTTCGACCGCTACGGCGACAGCGTCAACCAGGTCATCTCCGTCAACTGCGTGCGCGGCGGCGCCTGGAAGGACGGCGTCAAGGTGGTCACCGTCAAGTGAGCACCAGCGAAATCCTCCAGCTCCTCGCCGACGGACTCGTCCTCGGCTCCATGTACGGGCTCATCGCCGTCGGCTACACGATGGTGTACGGCATCCTCCAGATCATCAACTTCGCCCACGGCGAGATCTTCATGCTCGGCGGCTTCGGCGCCCTCTTCGTCTACGCGTGGGTGCCGGGCCTGCGGGCCGTGAACCTGTGGCTCGCGCTCCCCGTACTGCTGTTCGCGGCGGTCCTCGTCTCCCTGGCCGCCGCGGTCGCCGCCGAGCGCTTCGCCTACCGGCCGCTGCGCGGCGCCCCGCGCCTCGCCCCGCTGATCACCGCGATCGGCCTGTCCCTCTTCCTCCAGCAGTTCGTGTTCAACTTCTTCACCCTGCCCGGCAAGTCCGTCGGCGTGACCGCCCCCGTCCCCTTCCCCCAACTCCCGGGCGCGCCCCTGCACGTGGGCGGCGTCACCGTCTCGTACGCCTCCGTCCTGACGATCCTCGTCGCCGGGCTCGCCATGACGGTCCTCACCTGGTTCGTCGGCCGCACCCGCACCGGGCGCGCCATGCAGGCCACCGCGCAGGACCCGAGGACGGCCCGGCTCATGGGCATCGACACCGACCGCGTCATCGTCATCGCCTTCGCGATCGGCGCGGTCCTCGCCGCCGTCGCCTGCCTCACCCAAGGGCTCCGGCTCGGCACCATCTCGTACAACATGGGGTTCATCGCGGGCCTCAAGGGCTTCACCGCCGCCGTGCTCGGCGGCATCGGGCACATCCAGGGAGCCATGCTCGGCGGGATCACCCTCGGCGTCGCCGAATCGCTCGCCTCGGGGCTGCTGCCGCACCTGCCCGCCCTGCACACCTTCGGCGGGTCCGCGTGGAAGGACGTGTGGGCGTTCGTGATCCTCATCGTCGTCCTGCTGGTCCGACCACAGGGCCTGCTCGGCGAACGCCTCGCCACGGACAGGGCGTGATCGCGATGCCACGTCTCCCGCTCGCGCTCCCGCCGCGCCTCGCGAAGCCGCTCGTCGTCGCCGGGCTGCCGCTCACCCTCGTCGCCCCGTTCCTCGCCTGGACCTGGACCTCCCGGTTCCCCGGCAACCTGACGCTCACCGGCTACCCCGGCGGCAGCCAACTCGTCACCCTGGCCACGGGGTTGCTCGCCGCGTACTTCACGGTCGCCGCCCTCGCCGCGCCGAGGCTCGCGCCCCGCGGCGCCGTCCGCGCCCTGAGGGCCGCCGCCCTCGCCGCGCTCACCACCACCTGGATCACCGTCGGCGCGATCACCCTCACGCTCGGGGGAGCGGTCAACGTCGAACCGGGCGGCTGGCTCGCCGCCGCCGGAACGGCGCTGCTCGCAGTCGGCGCGCACGCGCTGCCCGACGACACCGTCGACGACCCGGCGCCCGAGGCCCGCATGCCGCGCGCCGCCGAGGTCGCCGTCATCACCGTGGTGTTCCTCGCCGCGATGTACGTCCTCGCGTACGGCATCACCACCGAGTCCGCCGAGGAGTTCCTGGCGTTCCTGCCCGCCGCCGGGTTCGGCGCCAAGGCACTCGCCGCGAGCGGACTCGCCGCCCGGCTCAGCCGCATCAACGCCCGCAACCGGATCGCGGTCGCCGTCGCCTCGCTCGCCGCCGCGCTCGTCTTCCCGTTCACGCAGACCGGCGACCAGTACACGGCCATCGCCGACAACATCCTCGTGTTCGCGGCGGTCGCCCTCGGCCTGAACATCGTCGTGGGCCTCGTCGGCCTCCTCGACCTGGGCTACGTGGCGTTCCTCGGCACCGGCGCCTACACGGCGGCCCTCGTCTCCGGCTCCACGTTCTCCACCCTGGACATCGACCCGTGGCCGTTCTGGGCGACCGCCCTGCTCGGCATGGCGGTGTCCCTCGTCGCCGGACTCGTGATCGGCGCGCCGACGCTGCGGCTGCACGGCGACTACCTCGCCATCGTCACCCTCGGCTTCGGCGAGATCTTCCGGATCACCGTCAACAACCTCGACGGCCAGTCCGGCCCCTCCCTCACCAACGGCCCGAACGGCATCAACTCCGTGCCGAACCTGGTGGTGTTCGGCTTCGACTTCGGTGAGCCGCACGTCGTCTTCGGTGTCCCCTTCGGCCGGTTCGCCAACTACTACCTGCTGCTCCTCGCGGTCGTCGCGCTCATCGTCTTCGTCTACGCGCGCGTGGGCGACTCCCGGATCGGGCGCGCCTGGATCGCGCTGCGCGAGGACGAGAAGGCCGCCACCGCCATGGGCATCGAGGGCTTCCGCTACAAGCTGCTCGCCTTCGGCCTCGGTGCTTCCCTCGCCGGACTCGCCGGCACCGTCATGGCCCACCTCCAGACCAACGCCGTCCCCGAGAACTACAAGTTCGCCGACACCGCCCCGCCCAACTCGGCGTTCCTGCTCGCCGCCGTCGTCCTCGGCGGCATGGGCACCGTGGCCGGGCCGCTGGTCGGCGCGGCGCTGCTCTACCTCGTCCCCGCCAAGTTCGAGTTCTTCAGCCGCTACCAAATGATGCTGTTCGGCCTCGCCCTGATCCTCATGATGCGTTTCAGGCCGGAGGGGCTCGTCCCGGACCGCAAACACCAGCTGGAGTTCCACGACGATCCGAACGCCCAGATTGCGAAGGCCCCGGTATGAGCCCCACCGCAGCACCTCTGCTGGAGGCCCGCGGCGTCACCATGCGCTTCGGCGGACTCACCGCCGTCGACGCCGTCGACCTGACCGTCGCCGAGAACGAGATCGTCGGCCTCATCGGGCCCAACGGCGCCGGCAAGACGACCTTCTTCAACTGCCTCACCGGCATGTACCTCCCCACGGACGGCGCCGTCCTGTTCGCGGGCACCCCGCTGCCGCCGCGCCCGGCGAAGGTGACCCGGGCCGGCGTCGGACGCACCTTCCAGAACATCCGCCTCTTCGCCAACATGTCGGCCCTGGAGAACGTGATCGTGGGCCGCCACACCCGCACCCGCGCGGGCCTGCTCGCGGCGCTCGGCCACGGCCCGCGCTACCGCCGCGAGGAACGCGAATCCCGCTCCCGCGCACGGGAGTTGCTGGACTTCGTCGGCCTCGGCGCGCACGAACACCACCTCGCCCGCAACCTCTCCTACGGAGCCCAGCGCCGCCTGGAGATCGCCCGCGCCCTGGCGAGCGAGCCACGCCTGCTGCTCCTCGACGAGCCGACCGCCGGGATGAACCCGCAGGAGACCCGGGAGACCGAGGAACTGGTGCGGGCGGTGCGCGACCAGGGCGTCGCCGTCCTCGTCATCGAGCACGACATGCGTTTCATCATGAATCTCTGCGACCGCGTCGCCGTCCTCGTCCAGGGCACCAAGCTCGTCGAGGGCGCCCCCGGCGCCGTACAGGCCGACGAACGTGTCGTCGAGGCGTACCTCGGCGCACCCGACGACGAGGAGTCCCCCGTATGAGCAGCCTCCTCGAAGTGGCCGGGCTGAGCGTCGCCTACGGGAAGGTGGAGGCCGTCAAGGGTGTCTCCTTCACCGTCGACGAGGGGCAGGTCGTCACCCTCATCGGCACCAACGGCGCGGGCAAGACCACCACCCTGCACACCCTCAGCGGCCTGCTCGCGCCCACGTCGGGCAGCGTCCGCTTCGCCGGACGGGACCTGGCCGGAGTCCCCGCCCACGAGGTCGTCGCCCTGGGCCTCGCCCACTCGCCCGAGGGCCGGCACATCTTCCCCCGCCTCACCGTCGAGGAGAACCTGCTGCTCGGCGCGTTCCTGCGCAAGGACGTCGACGGCATCGCCGACGACACCGAGCACTCCTACGAGCTGTTCCCTCGGCTGCGCGAACGGCGCACGCAGGCCGCGGGCACGCTCTCCGGCGGAGAGCAGCAAATGCTCGCCATGGCACGGGCGTTGATGTGCCGTCCGAAGCTGCTCATGCTCGACGAGCCGTCGATGGGCCTGTCCCCGATCATGATGAAGAAGATCATGGCGACGGTCGCCGAACTGAAGGCCACCGGCACCACCATCCTCCTCGTGGAGCAGAACGCGCGCGCCGCCCTGGCCCTCGCGGACCGCGCGTACGTCATGGAGACCGGCCGCATCGTGCTCTCCGGCAGCGGTGGCGACCTCCTCGCCGACGACAGCGTCCGCAAGGCCTACCTCGGCGAGGACTGACGGCCCCGCTACACCGGCAGCAGCCGCCCCACCAGGGCGCTCAGCTGCCGGGCGTTGCGGCACTCGTACATCTCGACGACGTCCCCGTACGTGGCGGCCGCCGAGTCGCCCGTGTCCCACTGGGAGCGCGGCTCGGGGTTGAGCCAGTACGTGCGGCGGGCGGCGCGGGCGATGCGGCGCAGCGCCGGGAGGTTGGGGCTCTGCTGGTTGTTGCGGGCGTCGCCGAGCACGAACACGGTGGAGCGGGGGCCGACCGCGGACTCGTAGCGCTCGACGAACTCGCCGAGCGCCGTGCCGTAGTCGCTGCTGCCGTGCCAGCCGGTCAGCGTCGCCTCGGCCGCGATCCGGGCGCCGAGCCCGTCCGCGTCCGCGGCGCCGTGCGCGATCAGGTCGGTGACCTCGTCGATCCGGTTGACGAAGGCGAACACCCGGATCTTGCTGAACTGGTCGTGCAGGGCCTGCACCAGCAGCATCGTGAAGCTCGCGAACCCGGCCACCGACCCCGACACGTCGCACAGCAGCACCAGCTCGGGCCGGGCCGGACGGCGCCTGCGCAGCACCGGCCGCATCGGCACCCCGCCCGTCGACAGCGA
Source organism: Streptomyces sp. BYX5S (assembly GCF_054724165.1). Classification (NCBI taxonomy): domain Bacteria; kingdom Bacillati; phylum Actinomycetota; class Actinomycetes; order Kitasatosporales; family Streptomycetaceae; genus Streptomyces; species Streptomyces sp. BYX5S. Next base: position 2,971,838 of record NZ_CM138829.1, read on the forward strand.
ACCGCGCAGGGTGCGGCGCAGATCGATGTGGCCGCGGGCCGCGCGCCGCCTGCGGGCCGCGAGACGTGTCGCCAGCTTGCGGGCCAACGGGTGGACGGTGCGCCGCAGTTCGGCCAGCTGGGCCTTGTCCGCGTAGAGGAACACCGTGCGGTCGGGGGTCTGGACCGGCATCCGGCGGGCCAGCTCGTCGCGGTTGCGGGCCTCCGCCACCCGGCGCCGCGCCTCGCCGCGCACCCGCTCCCGGAAGCCCTCGATGCGGCGGCGGATCTCGTCCGCCTCGATCCGGTCGGTGAACGCGCCGGTCTGCCCGCCGCCGCCCGCCCGGAGCGCCGACATCACCGGCGCGAGCAGCGTCTGCGGGCGCAACCGGTCCAGGGTCTGTTGCGACGACCACCCATCGGTGTCGTAGCCGCCGAGCGCCTGAACCGCCTCGGCCGCGAGCCGGGCCAGCGCGGCGCCGTCGTTGGCGGTCAGCGCCTCGGTGAGACGTTCACGCAGGCTGTCCCGGTCCCAGTCGCCGCCCGTCCCCGGTCCGCCCACCGCGCTCGGGAAGTACACGTCGAAGACCGGGTCGAAGACCGCGCGCTGCCCGTGGTCGTGCAGGAGCGCCGAGGCCAGGCCCTCGCGCAGGTGCTCCCGGCTGTCCAGACCGAGCGCCGCGACCGCCCGCGCGGCGTCCACGCTCTCGCCCGTGCCGATCCGTACGCCGTGCGCGCGCAGCGCCCGCACCAGCGACGTGACGCGGTCCGTGACGGCGGGCGTGCTCACACCGCGTCCAGGTCGAGCTTGGCCGCAGCCGTGTTCACGTCCTCCTGATGCTTGAGGACGACACCGAGCGACGCCCGTACGACCTCCTCGTCCAAGTGGTCCGCGCCGAGTGCCAGCAGGGTGCGCGCCCAGTCCACCGTCTCCGCCACCGACGGCACCTTGCGCAGATCCATCGCGCGCAGCGCGCCCACGACCCGCACCAGGGACTCGGCGAGCACCTCGTCGAGCTCCGGGACCTTCAGGGCGACGATGCGGCGCTCCAGCTCCTCGTCGGGGAAACCGATGTGGAGGAAGAGGCAGCGGCGGCGCAGCGCCTCCGACAGCTCACGGCTCGCGTTGGAGGTCAACACGACGAAGGGGCGCCGGGTGGCGGCGATCGTGCCCAGCTCGGGGACGGTGACCTGGAAGTCGGAGAGCACTTCGAGGAGCAGCCCCTCCACCTCCACGTCCGCCTTGTCCATCTCGTCGATGAGCAGGACCTTCGCGTCGTCGCCGCGGATCGCGGAGAGCAGCGGGCGCGACAGCAGGAACTCCTCGCTGAAGATGTCCGTACGGGTCTGGTCCCACGTCTCGTCGCGGCCCGCCGTGATCCGCAGCAGCTGCTTGGCGTGGTTCCACTCGTACAGAGCGCGGCTCTCGTCGACGCCCTCGTAGCACTGGAGGCGGATCAGCCGGGCGTCCGAGATCGCCGCCACCGCCTTGGCCAGCTCCGTCTTGCCGACGCCCGCGGGGCCCTCGACGAGCAGCGGCTTGCCGAGCCGGGCGGCCAGGAAGACGGTGGTCGCCACGGCGGGCGAGGCCAGATAGCCGGTCCCGGCCAGGCGCGTGGTGACTTCGTCCACGGAAGCGAACAACGGGGCCTCCTGCTCGGTGCGTCGTAGAACTCCAGGTGATCAGCCGGATGGGCCGCCCACAATGGGCGCGCGCCGTTCGAGGCGAACGTCACTCCGGCGGACGGCCCCTGTGGCCTCCTCGGTCTCGTCCGGGGACCTTCCTCCCGTCCAGGCGCCCTCCGTGCGCCGCCTTCGTATCCTTTCGGTCATGAGGCGCACTTCCTTTGCCGACTGGCCCTGCTCCATCGCCCGCACCATGGACCTCCTGGGGGACTGGTGGACGCCGCTCGTGCTGCGCGAGGCGTTCTACGGGATCACCCGCTTCGACGTGTTCCAGCAGGAGCTCGGCATCGCCCGCACCACCCTCGCCGAGCGGCTGCGGCGGCTGGTGGAGGCGGGCCTGATGGAGAAGCGGGCCTACGACACGGCGCCGGTGCGGCACGACTACGTGCTCACAGAGAAGGGCCGCGACTTCTTCGGTGTCCTCGCCGCCATGAACGCCTGGGGCAACCGCTGGCTGTCCGGCGAGGAGGGCGCGCCCGTCGTCTTCGAGCACGACCGGTGCGGGCACGAGAGCGAGCCCGCGGTCGTCTGCGGGCACTGCGGCGAACCGCTGACCGCCGCCGACACCCACGCCCGGATGGGCCCCGGCTACCCCGAGCGCCTCGCCCGGCGCCCCGACCTCACGGCCCGCTTCACCCGCTGACCCCGCCCCGCCGGGTCGCGGCGACCCTCTTGACGTGGTGAGTCCATCTACGCAACTATCTTGGTCGACGGCAGGAAGAGCAACGGAGAAGGTGGCCACGATGGAGTGGACGGGCGCACGCTACGCCGACCAGCCGACCGTCGAGGTGCGGCGCACGATCGAGGCGCCGCCGCGGCGCGTGTGGGAGCTGGTCTCGGACATCGGCCTGATGCCCGACCTCAGCGACGAGCTCCAGGCGGCCGAGTGGCTCGACGAGCGGCGTGGGGTGGGCGCCAGTTTCCGCGGACGGAGCCGGCACGAGGCGTTCGGCGAGTGGGAGACCACCTCGTACGTCGTCGAGTGCGCCGCGCCCCGCGTGTTCGCCTGGGCCGTGAACGACCCCGAACACCCCAGCGCGCTGTGGCGGTTCATCCTCGACGAGCGGCCCGGCGGCGGTACGGAGCTGACGCAGTGGGCGCGGCTCGGCCCCGGCCCCTCCGGGCTCACCCCGGCGATCGAGCGGATGCCGGAGAAGGAGCAGAAGATCGTCCACGTACGGCTGCGGGAGTGGGAGCGGAACATGACGGCGACGCTCGACACGCTCAAGGCGCTCGCGGAAGGGGCGACGGCCTGATGCGGGCATCGACCACCATCGAGGCCTCCGGCGGGAACTGGCGGGAGACCGTCGACTTCGTCACCGAGGCCGAGAAGCTGGGCCTCGACATCTGCTGGGTCGCGGAGGCGTGGGGCTCCGAAGCGCCTTCCCCGCTGGGGTACTTGGCGGCGCGCACGGAACGCATGCTGCTCGGCTCCGGCATCATCCAGCTCGCCACCCGCACGCCCGCCGCCATCGCGCGCGCCGCGATCACGCTGTCGAACATCTCGGAGGGCCGCTTCCTCCTCGGCCTCGGCCCCTCCGGGCCGCAGGTGATCGAGGGGCTGCACGGGGTGCCGTTCGCGCGGTCGCTGACCCGGATGCGGGAGACCGTCGAGATCGTCCGCATGGCGGCGACCGGCGAGAAACTGACTTACGAAGGCCGGGAGTTCACCCTGCCCCTGCCCGGCGGCGACGCGAAGCCCATGCGCCTGTCGATGCGGGCGGAGCACGAACTCCCCATCTACCTCGCCACGTTGTCGCCGAAGATGCTGCGGCTCACCGGGGAGATCGCCGACGGGTGGCTCGGCACGAGTTTCGTGCCCGAAGGGGCGAAGGAGGCGTACTTCGACCACCTCGACGCGGGGCTGGCGGCGGCCGGCCGGACGCGGGCCGACCTCGACGTCTGCCAGGGCGCGGAGGTGAACTTCGTCGAGGACGAGGACGAGCTGGCCGCCGTGGTCGGCAGCCGCAAGAAGGAACTCGCGTTCAGCCTCGGCGGAATGGGCTCCGCGACCACCAATTTCTACAACCAGGCCTACAGCCGGCAGGGCTGGGCCGAGGTCGCCGCGGCGGTGCGCGAACGCTGGCAGGCGGGTGACCGGGAGGGCGCGGCGGCGCTGGTCACCGACGAGATGGTGCTGGCCACGACGTTGATCGGCACGGAGGACATGGTGCGGGGCCGTCTGAAGGTCTGGCACACGTCCGGCGTGGACACGGTCCGCCTGTACCCGGCGGGTGCCACGCTGCCCGAGCGCCTGTCGACACTGGGCCGCGCGATCGAACTCGTCCACGCAACGGGCTGACTCCCGCCGCCTCCCTCAACCCCTCCGGCGCTTGCGCCCCATCAAGCCCCTCCGGCGATTGAGGAGCGGGGTCCGGGGCGGAGCCCCGAGGCGGGCTACGGGTGAGCGGTCAGGTGGAGGGAGGCCGGGGTGGACGGATGAACCGGCGGAGTCCACCCCGCATCGCCCTCAATCCGCCGCAACAAGATCCCCTCCCGAATCGCCCACGGACACACCGTCAACTCCCGTATCCCCATGAGCTTCATCGCCGTGTGCCCCACCAACGCCCCCGCAAGCGCCTGCCCCGCCCGCGGCGCCGAGATCCCCGGCAACTCCGCCCTCCGCTCCGCCGGCAGCACCGCCAGCTCCTCCACCGCCGCCCCGAGCGCCCTCCGGCTCAACTGCCGCGGAACGAACGGCCCGTACCGGCCCGGCGCCGCCCCGCACAACCGCGCCAACTGCGTGAACGTCCGCGACGTGGCGGCAGCCGTCAGCGGGCCCTCCCACCGGATCCGCGCCGCGACGTCCCGCAACTGATGCCGCACATGCCGCCGCAACGCCCTGAGCTCCTTCTCCGACGGCGGCACCCCGTCCCCCGGCAGATGCTCCCGCGTCAACCGCTGCGCCCCGAGCGGCAGCGAGATCGCGAACTCCGGCAACCGGCCCCGTCCGAAGGCGACTTCGAGGGACCCGCCGCCGATGTCGAGGACGCCGAGCGGCCCGGCCCGCCACCCCATCCAGCGCCGCGCCGCGAGGAACGTCAGCTCGGCCTCCACCTCGCCCGGCAGCACCCGCAGCCGCACCCCGGCGCTCTGCTCGACGGCGTCGAGCACCTCGTCCCGGTTCGGGGCGTCCCGCACGATGGCCGTGGCGAACGCGAACGGCTCGTCGCTGCCCCACCGTTCGGCCTCGGCGACCGACGCCCGCACCGCGTGGGACAGCCGCTCGACGGCCGCGGGCCCCAGTCTCCGGTCGGCCTCGACCAGTTCCGCCAGGCGTAGCCGCCGCTTGGACGTGTGCACCGGCAGCGGCGCCCCGTCGCGCGCGTCCGCGATCGCGAGGCGCACCGTGTTCGAACCGACATCCACCACACTGATACGCATGATCGGCTGAGTACCCTTCTGCGCCCGTCTCAATGCTTGAGATCGCCCTCGGGAGCTGTCGACGCGTCCAGCGCCGACAGGATCCAGCGCCGCGAGTCCGCCGGGTCGATGACCGCGTCGATCTCCAGCGCCGCCGCCGCGTTGAGCGCCTTCCCGTGCTCGTACAGCTCGGCGACCCGCGCCTCGAAGGCCCGCTCCCGCTCGGCGGGGTCCGTGATCGCCTCCAGCTCGCGCCGGTAGCCGAGCCGCACCGCGCCCTCAAGCCCCATCCCGCCGAACTCCCCGCTCGGCCAAGCCGCCGTCCCCCGCGGTGCCCGCGTCGAACCGCCCATCATGGCCATCGCCCCGAGCCCGTACGCCTTGCGCAGCACGACGCACACCAGCGGCACCGTCAACTGGGCTCCCGCGATGAACAGTTCGGCGAACTGCTTGACCGTCGCGGTCCGCTCCGCGTCCGGGCCCACCATGAACCCGGGGGTGTCGCACAGCGAGACGACCGGTAGCCCGAACGCCTCGCACCGGCGCAGGAACCGCGCGGCCTTGTCGGCGGCGTCCCGGTCGACGGCGCCGCCGAGATGCCCCGGATCGTTGGCGACGAGCCCCATCGGCCGGCCCTCGATGCGGACCAGCGCGGTGATCACCCCGACGCCGAACCCGCGCCGCAGCTCCAGCACCGAGCCGACGTCCGCGAGCCCTTCGATCGCGGCCCGGATGTCGTAGGCGCGGCGCCGGTTCTCCGGCACGGCGTGCCGCAGCAGCCGCTGGTCCGGCGCCTCCCAACTCGCCCGAGGCCCCTGGAAGTACGACAGGTAGGCGCGGGCCGCCCGCACCGCCTCCGCCTCGTCCGCGACGGGCAGATCGACGACACCGTTGGGCACCTGTACCGACAGCGGGCCGACGTCCTCGGGCCGGTACACACCGAGACCGCCGCCCTCGATCATCGCGGGGCCGCCCATCCCGATGTTCGCCCCGGGCGTCGCGATCACCACGTCGCAGCAGCCGAGCAGCGCCGCGTTGCCCGCGAAGCAGCGGCCGGACGCGATCCCGACGAGCGGCACCCGGCCGCTCAGCCGCGCCATTTGATGGAACGTCATGACGTCGAGACCCGCGATCGACGACGTGTCGGTGTCGCCGGGACGCCCGCCGCCGCCCTCCGCGAACAGCACGACGGGCAGCCCGCGCCGCTCCGCGAGGTGCAGCATCCGGTCCGTCTTGCGGTGGTTGTTGTGCCCCTGCGTCCCCGCGAGGACCGTGTAGTCGTACGACATGACGACGGCGGGCGCCCCGCCGACCCGGCCGGTGCCGGTGACCATGCCGTCGGCGGGGGTCGCTCGGATCAGCTCGTCGAGCGGGCGCCGCTGCCGCTGCGCGGCCACGGCGAGGGCCCCGTACTCCTCGAAGGAGTCCGGGTCGCACAGGTCCGCGATGTTCTCGCGGGCCGTGCGCAGGCCGGTGGCGTGCCGCTTCGCGACGGCCTCGGGGCGGTTCTCGTCGAGTCCGAAGGCGTGCCGGGCGAGGGAGTCGGCGAGGTCGGGGCGGATCGCGTCGGGGTCCACCGCGACGTCCGCCTCCGCGAGCGCGGCGCCGCCCTCCGTCACGTCGAGCAGCACCAACTCGGCGCCCTCCGCGACGGTTTCACCGACCCTGGCCCGCACCTCACGCACGACACCCGCCTCCTCGGCGCGCACCACGTGCTCCATCTTCATCGCTTCGAGCACCAGCAACGTGGCCCCGGCCGCGACGCCCTGGCCCGGCTCGGCCTCCACGGACACGACCGTCCCGGCCATGGGCGCGGCCACCGTGCCCCGTTCCGCCGGACGTTCCGGGGCCTCGGACGGCGGCGCCAGCTCGGCCAGGTGCCGCTCCACGAACCCGGTGTCGTAGCCGCCCGCCGTGAACCCCGGGTGGTCGAGCAGCCTGCGCAGCAAGGGGATCCCGGTCGCCGGGCCCTCCACCGTGAACTCGTCCAGCGCCCGCCGCGCCCGCGCGCACGCCGCCGCGAAGTCACCACCGGGCGCGTGCGCGACGACCTTGGCCAGCAGCGAGTCGTACCGCGTGCCCAGCTCCGTACCGGTACGGACGGCGGTGTCCACCCGTATCCCCGGGCCGGTCGGCACATCGAGCCGCGCGATCCGCCCCGCCGACGGCCGCACCCCGCCGTCCGCCGCCGTGACCTCCGCGTTCACCCGCGCCTGCACGGCGAACCCGCGAGGCGCCGGCGGCTCTCCCGCGAGCCCCAGATCGGCCAGGCGCTCGCCCGCCGCGATGCGCAGCTGCGCCGCGACGAGATCGACGCCGGTCACCTCCTCCGTCACCGTGTGCTCCACCTGAAGGCGCGGGTTGGCCTCCATGAACACGAACTCCTCGCCCCGCACCAGGAATTCGACCGTGCCGACACCCGCGTAGCGGGCGGCGCGCGCCAGGCGCAGGGACGCCTCGACGAGCCGGTCGCGCACCGCGGGGTCGAGGCCCGGCGCCGGGGCGATCTCCACGAGCTTCTGGTGGCGGCGCTGCGCGCTGCAGTCCCGCTCCCACAGATGGCCCACCTCGGCGCCGTCGCCGACGATCTGCACCTCGATGTGGCGCGCGCCCTCCCACAGCCGCTCCACGTACAACGCGCCGCGTCCGAAGGCCTGTTGCGCCTCGGACCGGCACCGCTCCCACGCGGCGTCCAGCTCCGCCGCGTCCCGGACCACCCGCATCCCGCGCCCGCCGCCCCCGCCCACGGCCTTCACCATCACGGGCCCCTCGGCGAGGAACGCCCGCGCCTCCTCCAGCGCGGTGTCACCCTCGGCCCCCGGCAGCACCGGCACCCCGGCCTCGACGGCGAGCGCACGGGCCCGCGCCTTGTCGCCGAACAGATCGAGCACCTCCGGGGACGGGCCCACGAACGTGACACCGGCCTCCTCGCACCGCCGGGCCAGCGCCGAGGACTCGCTCAGGAAGCCGTAACCGGGGTGCAGATACGTGCATCCCGTGCGCCGCGCGGCGGCGACCAGCGCCTCGGCGTCGAGACAGCCGCCCGCCGCCAGCGGCACGGCCTCGTCGGCGCCCCGCAGGTGCGCCTCGTCGCCCGGCTCGTGGACGGCCACGGCCCGCAGACCCAGCTCGGCGGCGGCGCGCAGCACCCGTACGGCGATCTCCCCGCGGTTCGCGACGAGTACGGCGGCAGACCCCATGTGCCCCTCCGGAAAGTCGAATTCGGTTTCAGGACCGGATTCCGTCATGCTCATTGACACTGACGTCAACGTCAATACTCTGGCGCTGTGGCACGCAGTCAGCAGACCCAGCAGGAATGGTCCGTCCGTACCGCCCGCGACCGGACCGACGCCCCGGCACGCGGGCGGCTGCTGGACGCGGCGGAACACGTCTTCGGCGAGCTCGGCTACGGGCCCGCGACCATCGCCGACATCACGGCGCGCGCCGAGGTGTCACGCGCCGGGTTCTACGTCTACTTCGCGTCGAAGGAAGAGGTGTTCCGGGTGCTCGCGGGGCGCGTCCGGGACGCGTTCCTCGCCGCCCAGGACGTGCCCGGCGTGGACACCGACGACGTGGCGGCGGTGGCGCGTGCCTCCACCGCCGCGTTCATCGCCGCCTACGCCCGCCACCTCCCGCTGCTCCTCCTGCTCGAACAGCAGGCGCGCGGCGACTCCGAGGTGCGCGCCCTGTGGGAGGAGATCCGCGAGCGCCCGATCCGCCGCGCCGGACGCTACGTGCGCCGGGTCGCGGCGGAGGGCCGCGCCCACCCGGTCGTCGACCCGCTCACGCTGTCCCGCGCCGTCGGCGGCATGAGCGTCGAGTTCGCCCGGCTCGTGGCCGAGGACCCGGCCGCGTACGAGCGGGCGGTCGAGGACGCGACCGCCATGTACCTGCACCTTCTCGGTATCGGAGCAGCACCGCAGCAGTAGGGAGCCGCACGTTGTCCACCGGCACATCCATCGAGGCGTATCTGCACGATCTGCGCGCCCGCCAGGCCAAGGCCAGGGCGGGCCGCCAGCCCTCCGAGACCCGCCACGCGGCGGGTGAGCTGACGCTCCCGGGCCATGTGGCCCGGTGGGCCGGGCTCCGTCCCGACCGGCCCGCGCTCGTCACCGCCGACCAGACTCTCAGTTACCGGCAACTCGACGAGTACAGCGCCCGGTTGGCGGGCTGGATGACGGACCAGGGGGTGCGCCCCGGCGACCGCGTCGGGGTCTTCCTCCCGAACGGCGCCCGCTTCGTCGTCGCCCTGCTCGCCGTGCTCCGGATCGGAGCGGTGCACGTCCCGGTCAACCCCATGTTCCGCGCGGCCGAGCTGCGCCACGAACTGAACGACGCCGGGCCCGAGTTGATCGTCACGCAGGACGCGCTGCTGCCCGCCGTCGACGAGGTCCGCGCCGACACCCCCGTCCGCACCGTGCTCTCCGACGCCGACTGGCCGGACGCCCTCGCACACCCCCGCCACGAACCGGTCGCCGACGACCTCGACGCGCTCGCCGCCCTCAACTACACCGGGGGCACCACCGGACTGCCCAAGGGCTGCGAGCACACCCAGCGGCACATGGTCTACACGGCCACCGCCATCGACAACGGACGGATGCCCACCGAAGCCGAGCGCGAGCGCGGCATCGTCTCCGTCTGCTACCTGCCCGTCTTCTGGATAGCGGGCGAGAACCTCGGCATCCTCGCCCCGCTCGTCTCCGGCGGCACCAGCGTCCTGCTCGCCCGCTGGAACGCCGCCGAGGTCCTCGACGCCATCGAGACCCACGGCGCGACCACCATGGCCGGCACCGTCGAGAACTACCTCGAACTCCTCGACCACCCCGACTTCGCGCGCCACGACCTCAGCAGCCTGTCGACGCCGCTCACCGTCTCCTTCATCCGCAAGCTCACCCCCGCCCTGCGCGCCCGGTGGAAGGCGGCCGTCGGCGAGCACAGTGTGCTGCGCGAGGCCTCGTACGGCATGACCGAGACACACACCAGTGACACCAACACACTCGGCTTCCAAAGCGGTGACCACGACCTGCGATGCGACCCCGTGTTCTGCGGGCTGCCGGTACCCGGCACGGACTTCATGGTCGTGGACTTCACCACCGGCGAGCCGCTGCCGCTGGGGGAGCGGGGCGAGATCGTGGTGCGCGGCCCGTCCGTGCTCACGAGGTACTGGCGGGCGCCCGAGGCCACCGCGAGCGCGCTGCGCGACGGCTGGCTGCACACCGGGGACATCGGCGCCCTCGACGAGGAGGGCTGCCTGCACTACCTCGGCCGCGACAAGGACATGATCAAGGTCAAGGGGATGAGCGTCTTCCCGACCGAGGTCGAGACCCTGCTCGCCCAGCACCCCGACGTGCTGGCCGCCGCGGTCGTCGCCGTCGACGACCCGGCCAGCGGCCAGCGCCCCTACGCCTTCGCCCGCACCGTCCCCGGATCCACGCTCACCGGCGCCGGCCTCAAGGAGTGGGCGGCGGGGAACATGGCGACGTACAAGGTCCCGGACGTCGTCGAGATCCTCGACGAACTGCCGCTCACCGCCACCGGGAAGATCAGGAAGACGGAGCTGAGCGTTCGAGCCACTCGCACGCGGCCCGTGCCGTGAACTCCTCCTGACCGCCCTTGAACAGCAGGTCCGCCGTGGTGAACGCCGGGTCGTCCGCCTGCGCCGCGACATACGGCAGCGCGATGCAGCGCATGCCGGCCGCGTGCGCCGCGGCGGCGCCCGGCGCCGCGTCCTCCAGGACCAGGCAGTGCGAGGTCCGCGCGCCGATCCGGCGCGCCGCCTCCAGGAACACGTCCGGGGCGGGCTTGCCGTGCTCGACCTCGTCCGCCGACACGTACAGCGGCAGCTGCGCCCCGAGCCCCGTACCGGTCAGGATCGCGTCGATGGCCTCAGGCGAGGAACCCGACGCGACGATCATCGGGACGCCCGCCGCGTGCAGATGCTCGACGAACAGCCGCATCTGCGGGAAGACGTGCGTGTCGGCGCGCGCCAGCTCCAGATAGCGGGCGTTCATCTCCTCCAGGAGAGCGTCGTCCGACGCCTCGATGCCGTACTTCCGCTTCCAGATGCCGATGGTCTCCAGCGTGGAGATCCCCACGTACGTCTCGTGGTCGGCCCACGTGAAGTCCGTGACACCCTGCCGGGCGAGGGTGCCCAGGGATGCCTTGAAGTAGTTCGGTTCGCTGTCGACGAGGGTGCCGTCGAGATCGAAGACGACCGCGGTGTCGCCGAACCGGTACGAGGGGTGGTTCGCGTCGCTCATGTGGCCCAGGATGCAGGACCGGGGTCGGCCCCTCATCCGCGCGCCGGGCCCGCCGCCCTGCCGACCGCCTCGACCAGCGGCAGTATCCGGTGCGGGACCCGCTCGCGCAGCGCCACCTCGGTGCGGGTGCGGACCACCCCGGGCAGGCGGTTGAGCTGCTGGATCACGTCCTCCAGATGCTCCGCGTCGCGGGCCGCCACGCGGGCGAGGAGGTCACCGCCACCGGTGATCGAGTACGCCTCGATGATCTCCGCGACGCCGGCCAGCTCGTCGCCGACGTCGCCCAGGTGGCCCTGGGTGACCTCGATGTGCACGAAGGCGAGGACCGGGTGGCCGAGTGCGGCGGGGGAGAGGGACGGCTGGACGCCCGTGATGACACCGTCCCGCTCCATCCGGTCGAGCCGGGCCTGGAGCGTGCCGCGGGCGACGCCGAGGATGCGGGCGTACTCGCGCACACTCGTCCGGGGCTGTTCCAGGAGGAGGCGCAGGATACGGGTGTCGAGCTGGTCCACGGCCATGTGCGGGCGTCTCCTTGGGTGGCGCGGCGGAACGTGGCCGACTGTACCAATGGCTCAGTGCCGCGCGCCTGTCGTGCCCAACGGCCCCGGGAGGTCGACGAACGCCCCCTCGTGGTGCACCAGGGGACCCGCCTCCGCGCCCCGCCCGGCCCGCACCACAAGCCCGATGACCAGCGCGTGGTCGCCCACCGGCCGGATGTCGACGGGCGTGAGCACGAAGCGGGCCAGCACCCCGTCCAGGACGGGCAGCCCCAGCGGATCGCGGTGCCAGGGGACGCGCGACCCGAAGCGGGCGTGGCGCGGGCCCGCGAAGACCCGCGCCACCTCCTCCTGACCGGCCGCGAGCAGCTGCACCATCACCCAGGTCGCGTCCCGCACCGCCGCCCACGACCCCGACCGCAGCCCCACCGTGAACGACAGGAGCGGCGGATCGAGGGAGAGCGAGGCGAGCGACGTGACGCAGAACCCGGCGGGCGGCTCCCCGCCGACCGTGACGACGGCGACGCCCTTGGCGTGCCGCCGCAGCACCGACCGCACGACCTCGGCCCGCGCGGGCTCCACGGAGACCGCCGGACGCACCCCCTCACCGCCCACTGAAGCCGTGGGGTCCGCCGGGGCCGCCCCCCGCACGGCCCCGGCGGACAGCGGCTGCGCCGAGAGCGGCAGCGCCGGGCGGGTGGCCTCCGCGGTCACGCGGCGCCCTCCCGCAGCGCGGCCCCGGCGCGGGCGTGGATCTCCTCGGCGTGCGGCGACGCCCCGTCGCGGTCGTACGCGGCCAGGTGCGCGCGCCAGTCCGTGAGCGCGCCGTCCGGGTCGTCGAGGGCGAAACGGCTGACGCCCCGCAGGTACAGCAGCTCCGGGTCGGGGCTGCCGTCGGCGGCGGCCAGCGCCCGGTCGAGGTCGGCCGTCGCGCGCCCGTGCTGGCCCAGGGACTGGAGCGCCACGGCCCGGTTCGCCCGCAGTTCGGCGTCGTCCGCCAGCTCCAGCGCCGCGTCCAGGTCGGCGACGGCCTCGGCGGGGCGGCCCCCGTCGAAGGCGAGCACGGCCCGGTTCGCCCACGCCGCCAGGCAGCGCGGATCCGCCTTCAGGGCCGCCGAGTAGCTCTCGTACGCGCTGGGCCCGTCGCCCAGCTCCGCGTGCAACGCGCCCCGCGCGGCCAGCAGTTGGGCGTTGTCCGGCGCCACGGTCAGCCCTTGGTCGATGTCCGCGCGCGCCCGGTCGAAGTCGCCGCGCTCCAGGGCCAGGTCCGCGCGGTGCAGCAGCGAGTCGACGTGGTCCGGGTCGAGGGACAGCGCGTAGTCCAGATCGCGCAGCGCGCCCGCGTCGTCCCCCAACTCCCGCAACAGATCCGCCCGGTTGAAGTGCGCCTCGTAGAACGGCGGGGTGAGCCGGATCGCCGCCGCGTAGTCCGCGAGCGCCTCACGGGGACGGCCGAGGGCGCGGTGCTGGGCGGCCCGCTCGAAGTAGTAGTCCCCGTAGTCCGGGTCCCGGCGGATCACCTCGTCGTAGTCGGCGAGCGAGGCCGTGTGGTCGCCGCGCGCGCCCCGCACCTGCGCCCGGTTGTACAACAGCACGGAGCGGTGCAGGAGTTGCTCGTCCGGGCCGAAGTCCGAGTCGGTGATCGCCATCGCCTCGTCGACCAGCGCGAGCGAGCCGTCGGCGTTGCCCCGGTGCAGCTCGACCAGTGCCCGCGCGTTGCGCATGAACGCCCGTACCAGCACCCGCTTGTGCGGGTCCGGGTGCACGTCCGCGATCGAGATCGCCGTGTTCACCCAGGCCAGCGCCAGATCCTCGTCGTGCAGGTCCTTCGGCAGGAACCGGGTGTAGAGCATGGCGTACAGGTACGCGGTCCCCATGTGCACGTCCGGCGAGAGCGCACCGCGCCGCATCTGTTCGAAGTACGCGAAGGCGTCCACGCCGCGCCCCAGATAGCACAGGCAGGCGCCGATCTTGTGCGTCAGGTTCCAGTACGTACGGTCGGGCTCGGTGTCGGCCAGCAGCGCGCGGCCCCGTTCGGCGAGATCGATGACGGCCTCGTAGAAGCCCTTGTTGAAGCACGTGGTGACGGCCTCGACGATCGCCTCGACGCCCGCGCCGCGCGGGTCCTCGCCGTGCTCCAGGTGGTACGGGATCGCGCCGAGCCGCAGCGTCGGCTCCTCCCGCGCGGCGAGCAGCGCGGCGCGCGCGGTGTGCCGGCGGGCCCGCTCGGCGGCGGGCAGCGCCGCGTATGCGCGCAGCAGACGCGCGTCGTCGCTCGTGCCGTCGGCGTCCACGTAGAGCTGCGCGAGGTCGGTGTCGGGCAGCAGCTCCGGGTCGGCGACGGGTAGTCGGGGCACCCGGCAGGTGTGCGCGGCGAGCGCCCTGCCCAGCAGGTCGTCGGCCGCCCCCGCGCCGTCCACGACCACGGTCAGGGTGGCGGGGTCGCAGCGCCGCAGCAGCACCGCCACCAGGTCCCGGTCCGTGGGATCGGCCTCGTCGAGGCCCCGGAAGGAGAGGGTGAGGCCGCGCGGGTGGGCGATCCGCGCCCAGTCCATGACGAGTTCGGCGACGCCGTGCGCGAGGCGCAGGGCGCGGGGCGCAGGGTAGAAGCGGGTGCGCTCCTTGGCGCTGGCGAGGTTGGTGAGGGTCTGCGGCGGCGTCGGCACCATCGCCATCAGCTCCGGCGCGATCGACTCCACTTCGGTGGCGCGAGCGGAGGCCACCAACTCACTGTCGTGCGCGACGAGTTGCGGAACCGCCCGGTGCAGCAGGAAGTGCGCCGCGGTGAACGGGCCGCGTAACCGGCGATGGCAGCGCACCTCCAGGGACGGCGCGGGCGGCGAGTCCGCGGCGGTGGTGTGCGCGGTGGGGTCGAACCACCAGTGGCGTGTCGACAGAAGTGCGGTCATGTCAGGGCTCCTTGCGGTGAGGTGGGTCGGGTCCGGGCGCGCCGGTCCCGCAGGGTGACGTGGACGAGCAGCCCGATCTGCAGCGCGGACAGCAGCAGGAAGCCGACCGCGTCGACCAGGTCCCAGAACGGGGTGTGCGCGCTGCCGAGCCGGTCGGCGACGGTCGACCAGAAGCGCACGGCGGTGGGCAGCCCCGCCCAGGCCAGCGAGGCCAGCGAGAACCCGTAGCCGGCGACGAGCAGCGGCGCGTACCAGCGGGCCACGGCCCGGTCGCGCGCCGACCACTCGGTGTCCGGACGCGGCGGCGCGAGCCGCAGCGTCCGCCGGATCCCGGTGCGCAACCGGAACCGCGTCGCATTCTGCAGATCCGTGCACCCGGTGGCCGTCGTCACCACGTAATAGAGATCCGTCTCCAAATAGAAGAGGAATTGCCAGATGAGACGCAGGACACACGTGAAGGCGACAGCAAGACAGAGTTTGTGAATCCAGGACGGAATTGCATTTATGTCAAGCGCGACCGAGAGAAGCGTGAACCCGCACAGTAGAACGACATCTGCCAACATGCCCGCGCAGAAAGGCAGATAGCGCTTGCGGCGTTCGACGCTGAGCAGCGAATCGAGCCGGGTCTCGGCGACCAGGTAGTAGAGCCGGCGCCCGATCCCGAGCGTCGACGGCAGCCCGAGCCGCCGCCCGGCGAGCGCGTGGAACGCCTCGTGCACGACGATGCACGGCAGCGCGAGCGCGAAGACGGTCAGCGGAATGAGCGTCAGATAGTGCGTGAAGAACACCTGGTGGTACGAGGGGCGAAGCCCCGGATCACGCACCATCACGGTCACCGCGGCCGCCACCAGCACGGCGTACGCGGCCCAGGCCGGCCAGGAGAACAGGGCCCGGCCGAGCCCCTGCCAGCGCACCCGGCGCTCCTCCGCGACCGGGTCGCCGGTGTGCAGAAACCCCAGCTCGGCGAGGGTTTCCAGGAAGTCGTCCATGTCGAGCGGGTCGCCGCAGGTGCGCTCGTACCAGTCGGCGACCTCCGTGACGGACCGGCCGTCGTCGAACATCCGCAGCGCCTGTGCCCCCTCCTCGGGGAACACCGCGTACGAACCGGTGTCGGGCCGGCCGACCATCACGCCGTCGGTGTCGGCGACCATCGTGAGCCGGTGCAGCCGAACGGTGCCGTTCATCCGGCACCACCCCCTTGTGGGAGACGGGCGGTCGAAGGTGACCGGGGCCGGACCCCGAAGGCGGTCCGGCCCCGGTCGAGGAGGCGCGTTACGCGGCGTCGCCGCAGAGGTAGTAGCAGGCCGTGGTCAGACGGATGGGCCCTGCCTTGCGCACAGAAATCTTCTTCATGGTGTTCCCCCTTTCCGGATCATTGACGTTGCGCGAATTCCGGAATCGCTGTGCTGCAGCAAGCTTTGTCACGCGAATTCGGGCATGTCAACGAGGAACGGAAACGTCCGCAAATAAATTTCTCATTCGCTTTTCGGCCTGTTTTCGGGCAGGGGGGAGCCGCGCTCCTGGCACGGGGAAAAAGAGAAAGCAGAGTCAGCTTTCGAAACAATGAGAAAAGATCGAATCGGCCACGGCGCCTTCGGTCGACCGTGGCCTGGCCCCCGTAACAGTCCGGTGCGCCACCGGACTCAGAGAAGGATACGCACCGGCACGGCGGCGCGTTCACCCCACCCCGCGGCTAGCGCCGCACGACGACACCCGGCCCCGAGGCCGTCGACCCCCGCACGACGAGTTCCGGCATGAACACGAACTCCGTGTGCGGCGCCGGCGTCCCCGCGATCTCCTCCAGCACCGTCCGCACCGCCGCCTGCCCCATCGCCTGCACCGGCTTGCGCACCGTCGTCAGCGGCGGATCGGTGAACGCGATGAGCGAGGAGTCGTCGAACCCCACCACGGAGATGTCGTCCGGCACCTGCAGGCCCCGCTGCCGCGCCGCGCGGATCGCCCCGAGCGCCATCATGTCGCTGGCACACACGATCGCCGTGCACCCGCGGTCCATGAGGTCGGCCGCCGCGGCCTGCCCGCCCTCCAGGGTGTAGAGGGAGTGCTGGACGAGTTCCCGCTCCACGTCGTCCGGGCCCAGGTCGAACCGCTCCCGCATCGCCCGCACGAAGCCCTCGAGCTTGCGCTGCACCGGAACGAACCGCTTCGGCCCCAGCGCGAGGCCGATCCGGGAATGGCCGAGCGAGCCGAGGTGGGTGACCGCCAGTTGCATGGCCGCCCGGTCGTCCGGGGAGATGAACGGCGCCCGCACCTGCGGCGAGAACCCGTCCACGAGCACGAACGGCACGCCCTGCGCGCGCAGTTGCTCGTAGCGCCGCATGTCGGCGGTGGTGTCGGCGTGCAGCCCCGAGACGTAGATGATGCCCGTGACACCCCGGTCGACGAGCATCTCGGTCAGCTCGTCCTCGGTGGAGCCGCCGGGTGTCTGGGTCGCGAGGACCGGTGTGTACCCCTGACGGGTCAGGGCCTGGCCGATGACCTGGGCGAGCGCCGGGAAGATGGGGTTCTCCAGCTCCGGAGTGATCAGGCCGACCAGGCCCTCGCTGCGCCGCCGCAGCCGCACCGGACGCTCGTAGCCGAGCACGTCGAGCGCGGCGAGCACGGACTGCCGGGTCGACGCGGCGACGCCCGGCTTGCTGTTGAGGACCCGGCTCACCGTCGCCTCGCTCACCCCCGCCTGCGCCGCGATGTCGGCGAGCCGAGCGGTCGCGGGCGGAGCCGGGGCCGTCTTGCGGTCGGCCTGGGCGGGCAGCTGGGTCATCGCACTCCTTGTGGGGCCGGGCGGGCCAAGTGGGGGCAAGACCCCCGATGATCCCCGTGACACCGCCTCGTGGCAAGACCTTGCAGGTCCTTGCAGCGCCGCAAAAGCCCACTTAACCGGGCAGAAGTACCCGCAAGTCGCCCGTACTTGGAGGTCACGAACCCATAACCGCAGCTCGGCTCTGCAAATTTTTTCAGCAAGGTCTTTCCTCGGGCTTGCAGCGCTGTTACGTTCACGTCGCTCAGTCGGGCCCAACCCTCTAGGAGTTCTCATGCGGCGTGGCATAGTGGCCACCGCGGTGGTGGCGTCCCTCGCACTCGCGGCGACGGCCTGCGGTGGAAGTGACGACAGCGGCGACAAGGCGTCGGGCCCGGTCACCATCACGTGGTGGGACACGTCGAACGCGACCAACGAGGCACCCACGTACAAGGCGCTGGCCAAGCAGTTCACCAAGGCCAACCCCGACATCAAGGTCAAGTACGTCAACGTGCCCTTCGACCAGGCGCAGAACAAGTTCGACACGGCCGCCGCCGCGAGCGGCGCCCCGGACGTGCTGCGCGCCGAGGTCGGCTGGACGCCCGCGTTCGCCAAGAAGAGCTACCTGCTGCCGCTCGACGGCACCGAGGCGCTCGCCGACAAGGACAAGTTCCAGGCGTCCCTCATCAAGCAGGCCCAGTTCGACGGCAAGACCTACGGTGTCCCGCTGGTCACCGACACCCTCGCCTTCGTCTACAACAAGGAACTGTTCGAGAAGGCGGGCATCACCGAGGCGCCCACCACCTGGGAGCAGCTGAAGAAGGACGCGGCGAAGGTCAAGGACAAGACCGGCGCCGACGGCTACTGGGGCTCCACGGCCGGCTACTACGCCCAGCCGTTCCTGTTCGGCGAGGGCACCGACACCGTCGACGCCGCCGGCAAGAAGATCACCATCGGCTCCGCCGAGGCCAAGAAGGGCCTCACCGAGTGGCAGGGCCTGTTCGACGGCAAGGGCCTGCACAAGGCCGACGCCACGGCGGACGCGTACGCGCACATCCAGGACGCGTTCGTGAACGGCAAGGTCGCCTCGATCGTCCAGGGCCCGTGGGAGATCACGAACTTCTACAAGGGCTCGGCGTTCAAGGACAAGAAGAACCTCGGCATCGCGACCGTCCCGGCCGGCTCCGCCGGCAAGCCGGGCGCCCCGACCGGCGGCCACAACCTGTCCGTGTACGCGGGTTCGGACAAGGCCCACCAGGAGGCCTCGCTGAAGTTCGTGAAGTGGATGACGTCGGCGAAGACGCAGGAGCAGATCGCCCTGAAGAACTCGACGCTGCCCACCCGCGAGGACGCGTTCACCGCGAAGGTCACCGCCGACCCCGGCATCGCCGGCTACCAGAAGGTGCTGACCGCCGCCCAGCCGCGGCCCGAGCTGCCCGAGTACAGCTCGCTGTGGACGCCGATGGACCAGGAGCTGCCGAAGATCGCCACCGGCAAGGAGTCCCTGGACAAGGGCGTGAGCACCCTGGAGACCTCGTTCGCCAAGCTCCTGCCCGGCTTCTCCAAGTGACCCGAGTGTCCTGACACCGCTGCCGGTTCGCATCTCCAGGGGGGAAGGTGCGAACCGGCATCGCCCTGCCGCAGCCCAATTCAGAAGGTGCCCCGCATGACCCTCGCCGCCGACCGACCGGCCGCCAAGAACCGCGCGCCGCGCCCGGGACCGCTCCGGCGCCTGAAGGACTCGTACCGCACGTACTGGTACGCGTACGCGATGATCGCCCCGGTCGTCGTCGTCCTCGGCGTCCTCGTCCTCTACCCCCTGATGCGGGGCTTCTATCTGACGCTGACCAACGCCAACAGCCTCAACTCGGCGCGCACCATCGGCGTCAACCACATCGAGGCCACCTACGAGTTCATCGGCCTCGACAACTACGCCGACATCCTGTGGGGCCCCTCCGCCTACGACCGCTTCTGGTCGCACTTCGTGTGGACCATCGTGTGGACCGCGGTCTGTGTCGCCCTGCACTACTGCATCGGGCTCGGCCTCGCGCTGCTGCTCAACGAGAAGCTGCGCGGACGCACCTTCTACCGGCTGCTGCTGATCCTGCCGTGGGCGGTCCCGACGTTCGTCACCGTCTTCGCGTGGCGCATCATGCTCGCCGACTCCGGGATCATCAACGTGGCCCTCGGGTCACTGCATCTGCCCCAGCCGAGCTGGCTGGAGGACCCCTCCTTCCAGCGCATCGCCGCGATCCTCGTCAACACGTGGTGCGGTGTGCCGTTCATGATGATCTCCCTGCTCGGCGGCCTCCAGTCCATCGACTCCGCGCTGTACGAGGCCGCGGAGATGGACGGCGCGAACGCCTGGCAGCGCTTCCGGCACATCACCCTGCCGGGCCTGCGGTCGGTCAGCTCGACCGTCGTCCTGCTCGGCATCATCTGGACGTTCAACCAGTTCGCGATCATCTTCCTGCTCTTCGGCAACACGGCACCGGACGCGCAGATCCTCGTGACCTGGGCCTACCGGCTCGGCTTCGGGCAGCAACCGCGGGACTTCGCGCAGTCCGCCGCCTACGGCGTACTGCTGCTGTCGATCCTCACCGTCTTCACGTCCTTCTACTACCGCTGGTTGAAGCGCAATGAGCAGCTCGCCGTCTGACGCCGCAGGAGCCGACACCATGAGCACACTTACGACTCCCTCCGCATCGCAGGTGCCCGCGCAGCGCTCGGCGCGAGCAGCCACGGACCCCACCCGCCCCGTACGCCGGCGCGGTGAGCGCAGCCCGCTCGCGAAGGCCCTCAGCCACGGCGTCCTCGCCG
Source organism: Streptomyces sp. BYX5S (assembly GCF_054724165.1). Taxonomy (NCBI): domain Bacteria; kingdom Bacillati; phylum Actinomycetota; class Actinomycetes; order Kitasatosporales; family Streptomycetaceae; genus Streptomyces; species Streptomyces sp. BYX5S. Next base: position 2,992,106 of record NZ_CM138829.1, read on the forward strand.
TCGCCAGTCTTGTCGCGCTGTTCCCCGTCGTGTGGCTGGTCTATCTGTCGCTCGGCCCCGACAAGGACGACTACCTGCACCCCGAGGGGATCGCGGGCAAGGCGACGCTGGACAACTACGCGTACGTCCTCCAGCACACCAACTTCTTCAACTGGACCGCGTCGACGATGATCGTGGCGCTCGGCACCACGATCGTCGGTGTGCTGTTCGCGGCGACCACCGGCTACGCCGTCTCGCGGATGCGCTTCCCCGGCTACCGCTCGCTGATGTGGGTGCTGCTGCTCACGCAGGCGTTCCCGATCGCCGTCCTGATCGTGCCGATCTACGAGATCTTCTCGGAGCTCGGTCTCATCGACACCTACCAGGGCCTGATCCTCGTCAACTGCACGACGATCGTGCCGTACTGCACGTGGCTGCTGAAGGGCTACTTCGACACGATCCCCGCCGACATCGACGAGGCGGGGCGGATCGACGGGCTCAGCCCCTTCGGCACCTTCTGGCGGCTCATCCTGCCGCTCGCCAAGCCGGGCATCGCCGTCGCCGCGTTCTACGCCTTCATCACGGCGTTCGCCGAGGTGGCCTTCGCCTCCACGTTCATGCTCAGTGACACCAAGTACACGTTCGCGATCGGCCTCCAGAGCTTCGTCAGCGAGCACGACGCGCAGTGGAACCTGATGGCCGCGACCGCGGTGTTGATCGCCATCCCGGTGACCGCTTTCTTCTACCTTGTCCAGAAGCACCTGGTCACCGGCCTCACCGCCGGCGGTACCAAGGGCTGACCTTCCGACCAACTGCCGCCCCGAACCGACCAGTTGCCAGCCCCTCACGCAGCAAGGACACCATGAGTCAGCACCCCACGGACGCGACGACGACGTCTGCCACCACGACCCGCCAGGCCTCCGACTGGTGGCGGGACGCGGTCATCTACCAGGTCTATCCGCGCAGCTTCGCGGACAGCGACGGCGACGGCACCGGCGACCTCGAAGGCATCCGCCGACGCCTGCCGCACCTGCGCGAGTTGGGCGTGGACGCGGTGTGGCTGTCCCCGTTCTACGCCTCGCCGCAGGCCGACGGCGGCTACGACGTCGCCGACTACCGGGCCGTCGACCCCATGTACGGCACCCTGCTCGACGCCGACGCGGTGATCCGGGACGCGCACGCGCTCGACCTGCGCATCATCGTCGACCTCGTCCCCAACCACTCCTCCGACCAGCACGAGTGGTTCAAGCGGGCGGTCGCCGACGGCCCCGGCTCGCCGCTGCGCGACCGCTACCACTTCCGCCCCGGCAAGGGCGCGGACGGTGAACTGCCGCCCAACGACTGGGAGTCCATCTTCGGCGGCCCCGCCTGGACCCGGCTCCCCGACGGCGAGTGGTACCTCCACCTCTTCGCCCCCGAGCAGCCCGACCTCAACTGGGAGCACCCGGCGGTCGCCGACGAGTTCCGCTCCATCCTGCGCTTCTGGCTGGACATGGGCGTCGACGGCTTCCGGATCGACGTCGCCCACGGCCTCGTCAAGGCGGCGGGCCTGCCCGACATCGGCGGCCACGACCAGCTGAAGCTCCTCGGCAACGACGTCATGCCGTTCTTCGACCAGGACGGCGTCCACGAGATCTACCGCTCGTGGCGCACGATCCTCGACGAATACGACGGCGAGCGCATTTTCGTCGCCGAGGCGTGGACGCCGACCGTCGAGCGCACCGCCAACTACGTCCGCCCCGACGAGCTGCACCAGGCCTTCAACTTCCAGTACCTGGGCGCCCCGTGGGACGCCGAGGGGCTGCGCGAGATCATCGACAGCTCGCTGGACGCGATGCGCCCCGTCGGCGCCCCCGCCACCTGGGTGCTGTCCAACCACGACGTCACCCGGCACGCCACCCGCTACGCCAACCCGCCCGGCGGCACGCAGATCCGCACCCCCGGCGACCGCGAACTCGGCCTGCGCCGCGCCCGCGCCGCCACCCTGCTGATGCTCGCCCTGCCCGGCTCGGCGTACATCTACCAGGGCGAGGAGCTGGGCCTGCCCGACGTCACCGACCTGCCCGACGAGGTGCGCCAGGACCCCTCGTACTTCCGCGCCGAGGGCCAGGACGGCTTCCGCGACGGCTGCCGGGTGCCGATCCCGTGGACCCGCACCGGATCCTCGTACGGCTTCGGTGACGGTGGCAGCTGGCTGCCGCAGCCCGACACGTGGGGCGAGCTGAGCGTCGAGGCGCAGACCGGCGACCCGGACTCCACGCTGGAGATGTACCGCTCGGCGCTCGCCGTGCGCCGCACCACGCCGGGCCTCGGCGCCGGCGACAGCGTCAAGTGGCACGGGGACGCGCCGCGGGGCGTGCTCCACTTCGAGCGCCCCGGCTTCGCCTGCACGGTCAACACGACGGGCGCGGCGGTCCGCATCCCGGCCCCGGGCGAGGTCCTGCTCTCCTCGGCGCCGGTGACCGTCGACGGCGGCCACGTCACCCTCCCGGCGGACACGACGGTGTGGTGGCAGACTGCCTGACCGTGACGGTGCGGCGGGTGGTGCGAGCGGTGGTGTGGGTGGTCGTCCTGACCGCTTTCGCACTGCCGCTCCGCCATGCGCTGGTGGCCAACCTCGCCTATGTGCGGGGGTATTGGTCCACCGCGTACCAAGTGGGGGACCCGAACACGAGTGAGGCGTTCACCTGGATGTCGCCGCGCGAAGAGGCCGTGCACGGTGTCGTGCACGGCCTCGCGGAGAAGGGGTTCTTCGACGAGCCGGTCGAGGACGAGGTCGTCCGCTCCCCGGTGCGTGTCTGGGTCTCCGCCACCGGATCGGCCCACTTCGGCGAGGCGCCGCCCGAGCACGCGATGGTGTTCGGCTACGGCGGCGCGCTCGCCGTCGCCGCCGCGACCGCCTACGTGACGTGGGCGGTGCGGCGCTCGCGCGACCCCCGCTGAACCCGATCAGGCGACGTGGAACGCCACCGCGCCCTTCGCGGGCACCGTGAGTTCCGCCCTGCCGCCGCTGACGGTCACCGAGCCGTCGCCGGCCACGTTGTCGTACGTGCCGTCGGGCACGCTCGTCGTGTACGTGTGCGTGTGGGCGGACGACGAGTTGTTCAGGGCGACGAAGCCGACGTCGCCGCGTCCGAAGCCGATCACGTTGGAAGCGGGGGACTGCCAGTCGGTCACCGACGTACCGGCCGCCTTGTTGTGCCAGCCCACCATCCCGGTGATCGCGGCGTCCCGGTCCAGGCACGCCCAGTCGCCCGCGCAGTCGGTGGCGGTGACGACACCGCTGCCGTCGTTCGGCGGCGCCTCGTCGCTCTGGTCGAACTTCCACGCCGCGTAGACCGTGGGCCGGCCGTAGCCGCGCGCCAGTTGGAAGACGTTGGCGAGAGTGGCGGTCGCGCCGTCCTTGTAGCTGAGCGTGTAGCCGTTGCGCTCGGTGTCGTGGTTGGTGACGAAACTGTTGGAGTGCGCCTCGTCGGCGAGGCCCCAACTGGAGCCGAAGGACGCCAGGTTGGCGATGTCGCCGCCGCCGAACTGGGACTTCATGGCGGCCGCGTACGTGAAGTCGAGGACGTCCCCGTTGCCGTAGTAGTCGCCGGTCGAGGGCGGTGTGCCCGGATACACCTCCTGCGTGATGTACGGGGCGTCGCCCGCGGTCGTGGTGTGCAGGGCGCCGACGATGGCGCTCAGGTCCTCCTTGGGGATGTGCTTGGCGGCGTCGACGCGGAACCCGTCGACGCCCAGGTCGATCTGCTTGTTGAGGAACCCGGCGATCTTCTCGCGGACCCCCGACTCGGAGGTGTCGAGGTCGGGCAGGCCGAGCAGCTCGCAGTGCTGGACCTCGTACTGGTCCGACCAGTTGGAGATGGTCTTGGTGCAGTCGTCGCTGTCCGCCGGGTCGTAGTCCGGGGTGTCGTACTTGTTGGAGACGGTGGTGCCCGCGTAGCCGGTGCCGGTCTGGGCGGCCGTGTGGTTGATGACGGCGTCCGTGTAGACCTCGATGCCCGCGGCGTGGCAGGTGTCGACCATGGCCTTGAAGTCGCTCGCGCTGCCGAAGCGGCTGTCGAGCTCGTACGAGTACGGCTGGTAGACGTCCCACCAGAAGCGGTCGGCCTGCTTGAGGGACTCCTGGGGCGGCGCGACCTGGACGGCGCCGTAGCCCGCCGGGTCGAGGGTGTCGGTGCACTCCTTGCCGACGGAGGCCCAGTTCCACTGCCAGAGATTGGCGATGACATCACCGTTGGGGGTGCCGGTGTCGGCGGCCGCGGCGGACGGGGTGAGGACCCCGCCGAGACTCAGCGCGGCGACGGCCAGCGGCAGGGCGGTGCGGTGCATGGGGGGCATGTGCGGCTCCTGAATGTGGGGTGTCCGGCCCTGTGGGGCGGTCGGTGTCTCAGATGGCGCGTCGTGAGCGTGTGTCAGTTGAGAAGGTCACGTCAAGACCGGTGCTGAAAATTCTTGCCGTGTCTTTCACGACTCTTGCAGCAAAGTTGCCGCAAGCGATACCGTCACGCGGCGCACCGGGGTCCGCCTCCCCGGCCCCGGGGTGCGCATCCAAGAGCCCTGATTCCGCGAGGAGTTCACGCCTTGAGCCGCAGATCCCGCCTTACGACTCCGAGACGGACCGCCGCGTACACCGCGGCCGCCGCGCTCCTCGTGACGCTTGCCCAGCCCCTGGCGGCCCGTGCCGCCGCGCCCCCGGCCCCGCCCTCGGACGCGAAACTCGCGACCGAGCCGGCCCGCCACGACCTCACCCGCGAGCAGTACTACTTCGTGCTCCCGGACCGCTTCGCCAACGGCGACACCGGCAACGACGAGGGCGGCCTCACCGGCTCCCGCCTCGCGACCGGCCACGACCCGACGGACAAGGGCTTCTACCAGGGCGGTGACCTCAAGGGCCTGACGAACCGCCTCGACTACATCAAGGACCTCGGGACCACCGCGATCTGGCTGGCGCCGATCTTCAAGAACAAGCCCGTGCAGGGCGAGGGCAAGGACGCCTCGGCCGGCTACCACGGCTACTGGATCACCGACTTCACCCAGGTCGACCCGCACTTCGGCAGCAACGCCGACCTCAAGACCCTCATATCCAAGGCGCACGCCAAGGGCATGAAGGTCTTCTTCGACGTCATCACCAACCACACCGCCGACACCGTCGACTACGCGGAGAAGAAGTACGGCTACCGCACCAAGGGCGCCTACCCGTACCTCGACACCGAGGGCCGTCCCTTCGACGACGCCGCGTCGATGAGGAAGGTCGACGCCGACTCCTTCCCGTACACGCCGAAGAGCACCGGCGAGATGGTGCCGTCGTGGCTCAACGACCCGACGATGTACCACAACCGGGGTGACTCGACCTGGGAGGGCGAGTCCACCACCTACGGCGACTTCTCCGGCCTCGACGACCTGTGGACCGAACGCCCCGAGGTCGTCTCCGGCATGGAGAAGATCTACGAGAAGTGGGTGCGGGACTTCGACGTCGACGGCTTCCGCATCGACACCGCCAAGCACGTGGACATGGACTTCTGGACGCAGTGGGCGACGGCGCTCGACAAGTACGCCGCCGCGCACGGCCGCAAGGACTTCTTCATGTTCGGCGAGGTCTACTCCGCCGACACCGACGTCACCGCCCCGTACGTCACCCAGGGCCGCCTCGACGCGACGCTCGACTTCCCGTTCCAGGACGCCGCCCGCGCCTACGCCTCGCAGGGCGCCTCCGCCGACAAACTCGCCAGGGTCTTCGCCGACGACTACAAGTACGCCTCCGACAAGGCGAACGCGTACGAGCAGGTCACGTTCCTCGGCAACCACGACATGGGGCGCATCGGCACCTTCCTCAAGGCCGACAACCCGAAGGCGTCGGACGCGGAACTGGTGAAGCGGGACCGGCTCGCCAACGAGCTGATGTTCCTCTCCCGCGGCAACCCGGTCGTCTACTACGGCGACGAACAGGGCTTCACGGGCGCCGGCGGCGACAAGGACGCCCGGCAGACCATGTTCGCCTCGAAGGTCGCCGACTACCTCGACGACGACGAACTCGGCACCGACCGCACCCATGCCGACGCCGCCTACGACACCGAGCACCAGCTGTTCGAGTCCATCGCCGCGTTGTCGAAGCTCCGCAAGGACCATCCGGCGCTCGCCGACGGGACGCAGAAGGAGCTGTACGCGAAGGACTCCGTGTACGCGTTCTCCCGCACCGGCGACCAGCGGGAGTACGTCGTCGCGGTCAACAACGCGAGCGAGGCGAAGACGGTCGAGCTGCCCGTCGAGTCCGCCGCGTTCCGCGCCCTGTACGGCGCAACGGGCGTCGAGAAGGCGTCCGACGGGCGCGTGAAGGTCACCGTGCCCGCGCTGTCCTCGCTCGTCCTGCGCGCCGAGTCGAAGCTCCCCGCGCCCGACGCGAAGCCCACGCTGTCCCTGAAGGCGCCCGCCGCCGGAGCCACCGGCACGGTCACCCTCTCCGCCGACCCCGGCGACACCTCCTCCGCCCGCGTCGTGTTCGCCGCACAGGTCGGGGGCGGCCCGTGGCGCACCCTCGGCTCCGTCGACCACGCCCCGTACCGCATCACACAGCGGGTGCCGGACACGGTGACGGCCGGAACGCCCCTGCGGTACAAGGCGGTGGTGGTGGACCGCGCCGGACGCACCGCGAGCGCCCTCGCCGACACCACGGCGGGGAAGGCGCCCGCGCCCGAGAAGCCGACGGCCGTGGACCGCGACTACGCCGTCGTCCACTACAAGCGCGCGGACGGCGACTACGACGGCTGGACCCTGAAGTCCGGTGACACGTCCGCCGCGTTCGTCGGCCGGGACGCGTACGGCGCCTTCGCCTGGGTGAAGGTGCCCGACGGCGCGGCCTCGATGACGTACACCGTCGAGAAGTCCGGGACCGCCGACGGCCCGCAGCGCACCGTCGACCTCGGGAGGACCGGCGAGGTCTGGGTCGAGCAGGGCAAGGACGAGCAGTCCGCGACCAGACCCGACGGCGCCTACCCGCCGCAGGACGCGAAGAAGGCCGTCGTCCACGTGCACCGCGCCGACGGCGACTACGACGGCTGGGGCCTGCACACCTGGACCGGCGCGGCCACCCCGACGGACTGGTCGAGGCCGCTCCAGCCCACCGGCAAGGACGCCTACGGCCTGATCTTCGAGGTGCCGCTCGCCGACGGCGCGACGACGCTGAGCTACATCCTCCACAAGGGCGACGAGAAGGACATCCCCACGGACCGCAGCCTCGACCTCGCCACCTACGGCAAGGAGGTGTGGCTCAACTCCGGAGACACCAACTACCTCCTCCCGTCCGTGAACGCGGGCGCCGACCTCGACCTGTCGAAGGCCGAGGCGCAGTGGATCGACTCCGACACCGTCGTCTGGAAGGTGAAGGAGACCGCCGCCACCAGCCAGCAGCTGGTGTACGCGCCGGAAGGCGGCATCGGGGTCGAGGACGGCGCCCTGACCAGCGAGGGCCGGTGGCTGCGCCTGAACCCGGGGGGCCTCACCGACGCGCAGAAGGAGAAGTACCCGCACCTCAAGGACTACCCGGCGTTCACCGTGGACGCGCGCGACCGCGACCGGGTGCGCGACGCGCTGCGCGGCCAGCTCATCGCCACGCAGCGCGCGGCGAACGGGGCGCTGCTCGCCGCGACCGGTGTGCAGACGGCGGGCGTGCTCGACGACCGTTACGGGGACGCCGCAAAGAAGGCGGCCCTCGGCCCGGTGTTCAAGAACGGCAAGGTCACCCTGTCGGTGTGGGCGCCGACCGCCCGCGAGGTGTCCCTCGAACTCGGCGGGAAGCCCGTCGCGATGCGCCGGGACGGCAAAAGCGGCGTCTGGTCCGTGACCGGGAGCGCGTCCGCCTGGCGCGGCAAGGAGTACCGGTACGCCGTGCGGGTGTGGGCGCCCAGCGTCCAGAAGCTCGTCACGAACAAGGTCACCGACCCGTACTCCGTGGCACTGACCGCGAACTCCGAGCGCAGCCTCGTCGTCGACCTCGACGACCGGTCCCTCGCGCCGAAGGGCTGGGCGGGGCTGACGAAGCCCGAGGCCACGCCGATGAAGGACGCGCAGATCCAGGAACTCCACGTCCGGGACTTCTCCGTGGAGGACACCACGACCCCGGCGAAGGACCGGGGCACCTACCGCGCCTTCACCGACAAGAACAGCGACGGCTCGAAGCACCTTCGCGAGCTCGCGAAGTCCGGCACCTCCTACGTGCACCTGCTCCCCGCCTTCGACATCGCCACGATCCCGGAGAAGAGGTCCGAACAGGCCACCCCCGACTGCGACCTGAAGTCCTCCGCACCCGACAGCGACCAGCAGCAGGAGTGCGTCGGCAAGACCGCGGGCAAGGACGCCTACAACTGGGGCTACGACCCGTACCACTACACCGTTCCCGAGGGCTCCTACGCGAGCGACCCGGACGGGACGCGGCGCACCGTCGAGTTCCGCGAGATGGTCAAGTCGCTGAACGACGACGGCCTGCGGGTCGTCATGGACGTCGTCTACAACCACACGGCGTCCGCAGGACAGGACAGGACGTCCGTCCTGGACCGGGTCGTGCCCGGCTACTACCAGCGGCTCATGGCCGACGGCTCGGTGGCGAACTCCACCTGCTGCTCCAACACGGCGCCCGAGAACACCATGATGGGCAAGCTGGTCGTCGACTCGATCGTCACCTGGGCCCGCGCGTACAAGGTCGACGGCTTCCGCTTCGACCTCATGGGGCACCACCCCAAGGCCAACATCCTCGCGGTCCGCAAGGCCCTCGACGCCCTGACCATGGAGAAGGACGGCGTCGACGGCAAGAGGATCATTCTCTACGGGGAGGGCTGGAACTTCGGCGAGATCGCCGACGACGCCCGCTTCGAGCAGGCCACGCAGAAGAACATGGCGGGCACCGGCATCGCCACCTTCTCCGACCGGGCGCGCGACGCCGTGCGCGGCGGCTCGCCGTTCGACGAGGACCCGGGCGTGCAGGGCTTCGCGTCCGGCCTCTACACCGACCCCAACACCTCCAAGGCGAACGGCACGGAGGCCGAGCAGAAGGCCCGCCTGCTGCACTACCAGGACCTCATCAAGGTGGGCCTGTCGGGGAACCTCGCGGCGTACGAGTTCACCGACACGGCAGGCGCGAAGGTGAAGGGTTCCGACGTCGACTACAATGGCGCGCCCGCCGGGTACGCGGACGCTCCCGGTGACGCCCTCGCCTACGCCGACGCGCACGACAACGAGTCGCTGTACGACACGCTGACGTACAAGCTGCCCGCGTCGACGTCCACGGCGGACCGCTCCCGCATGCAGGTCCTCGCGATGGCGACGGCGGCGCTCTCCCAGGGCCCGGCGCTCTCCCAGGCGGGCACCGACCTGCTGCGCTCGAAGTCCCTGGACCGCAACTCCTACGACAGCGGTGACTGGTTCAACGCGATCCACTGGGACTGCCGGGCGGGCAACGGCTTCGGCCGGGGGCTGCCGATGGCCGCCGACAACAAGGACAAGTGGCCGTATGCGAAGCCCCTGTTGGCGTCGGTGAAGGTGCCGGGCTGTGCGCAGATCGAGGGCGCGTCCCGGGCCTACCAGGACCTGCTGAGGATCCGCACGGCCGAACCGGCCTTCCACCTGTCGACGGCCGGCCAGGTGCAGCGGGACCTGTCCTTCCCGCTCTCCGGCAAGGACGAGACACCGGGTGTCATCACGATGCGCCTCGGTGACCTCGTGGTCGTGTTCAACGCGACCCCGGAGCGGCAGAAGCAGACGGTCGACGGTCTCGCGGGGGAGGGGTACCGGCTGCATCCCGTGCAGGCCGGTGGCTCGGACCAGGCCGTGAAGTCGGCTTCGTACAGCAAGAGTTCCGGCACCTTCGAGGTGCCCGCGCGTACGGTCGCGGTCTTCAGCCGCTGACCCCACCGATCCGTCCGGCCGTCCCCTGTCAGGAGCACGAGGGGGCGGCCGGACGTGCTCCACCCCTCCCGACGGCCGCACCGTCGCGGCCCCTCACCGAGGAGTCCATGTGAGCCGCTCCGTACGACCACGCACACGCCCCGGGCCGCGCAGAGCCCGCGTCCCCCGCAGAGGTCTGGTGGGAACCGTCCTCTCCGTCGTCGCCGCACTCGTGGTGACCCTCCTGCCCGGCGCCCCGTTCGGCGCCACGACGGCACGGGCCGCCGCCACCGGCACGGCGACCGTCTACTACTCCACGACCAGTACCAACTGGTCGGCCTACAAGCTGCATTGGGCCCCGACCGGTGGCTCCTGGACCACCGCGCCCGGCGTCGCCATGGAGGCGGCGTGCACGGGGTGGGTCAAGAAGACCGTCGACCTCGGTACGGCGACCAGCTGGCAGGCCACCTTCAACAACGGCAACGGCACCTGGGACAACAACGGTGGCAAGAACTACCAGTTGGGCACCGGCCTGATCACGGTCAAGGACGGCGTCGTCGCCCACAGCGACCCGTGTGCCGACGCCGGACCCGTCGAGGGCAACTCCGCGACCGTGTACTACGACACCACGACCACCACCTGGGCCGTCACGAACCTGCACTGGGCCCCGACCGGTGGCTCATGGACCACCGCGCCCGGTACGGGCATGGAGGTGGCGTGCACGGGGTGGGTCAAGAAGACCGTCGACCTCGGAACGGCCACGACCTGGCAGGCCACCTTCAACAACGGCAACGGCACCTGGGACAACAACAACGGCGCCAACTACCAGCTCGGCCAGGGCCTCAACACGGTCAAGGGCGGCGCCGCCACCAAGGGCGCCAAGGACCCGTGCGCGGCGGCCGAACCCGACACCGAGGCGCCCACCGCGCCGGGCAACGTCAAGGCCGCCGCGACCGGCACCGCCGTCGTCCTCACGTGGGACGCGGCCACCGACGACACCGGCGTGACCGGCTACCAGGTCACCCGCAGCGGCGGCACCAAGGGCACCACCGTCGTCCCCGTCACCTCAACGGTGTACTCGGACACGGGACTTGAGGAGAAGACCGCGTACACCTACACGGTCAAGGCCCTCGACGCGGCCGGCAACGTCTCGGCGGCGAGCGCCGAGGCCAAGGCCACCACCGGCACGAAGCCCGCGCAGACCACGGGCACCCCGCTCGGCGGCGACCCCCGCAAGGACCCCATCTACTTCGTCCTCACCGCCCGCTTCCACGACGGCGACAGCTCCAACAACCGCGGCGGCAGCCAGCACACCAAGACCAGCAACGCCGCCCACAACGACCCCATGTTCCGGGGTGACTTCAAGGGCCTGGTCGACAAGCTCGACTACATCAAGGGCCTCGGCATGTCCGCCGTCTGGATCACCCCGGTCGTCCTCAACCGCTCCGACTACGACTACCACGGGTACCACGGCTACGACTTCTACAAGGTCGACCCACGCCTCGAATCCGCCGGCGCCTCCTACCAGGACCTCATCGACGCCGCCCACGCCAAGGGCATGAAGATCTACCAGGACGTCGTCTACAACCACTCCTCCCGCTGGGGCGCCAAGGGCCTGTACACACCCACCGTGTACGGCGTCCGCGACTCCCAGTGGAGCTGGTACTACGACCAGAAGCAGGACGGCTTCGAGTACGACGGCCTGACCGTGGAACCGGTCTCCGGCAAGTCGTACTACAACGGCGACATGTGGTCGACGGCCGAGCCGACCGGCAACACCTGCCTCAACTGGGGCAAGCCCACCGGCGCCAAGAGCCCCGAGGGCTACACCATCTACAACTGCCAGTGGCCGAGCCCCACGTCTGGCATGTTCCCCAAGTCCCTCTACCACCAGTGCTGGATCGGGAACTGGGAGGGCGAGGACTCCCGCTCATGCTGGCTGCACGAGGACCTCGCCGACTTCAACACCGAGAACACCCAGGTGCAGAACTATCTGATCGGCGCCTACAACAAGTACATCGACATGGGCGTCGACGGCTTCCGCGTCGACACCGCCGTGCACATCCCGCGCGTCACCTGGAACCGACGCTTCCTGCCCGCGATCGAGGAACGCGTCACCCAGCGCTTCGGAGCCGCGAAGGCCAAGGACTTCTTCGTCTTCGGCGAGGTCGCGGCCTTCGTCAACGACAAGTGGAACCGGGGCTCGGTGAACCACTCCGCCCAGTTCTACACATGGAAGGAGCGCAAGGAGTACTCCGCCGACGACGGGAAGGCCGCCATCGAGCAGTACGACTACGAGAACGGCATGGGCACCGGCAACCAGCCCACGTCCACCAACGCCTTCCTCGACGGCAACAGCTACCACACACCCGACCACAGCAGGTTCTCCGGCATGAACATCATCGACATGCGCATGCACATGAACTTCGGCGACGCCTCCAACGCCTACAACAACGGCAAGGACTCCGACGACTCGACCAACGACGCCACCTACAACGTCGTCTACGTCGACAGCCACGACTACGGCCCCAACAAGAGCAGCGAACGCTACGCGGGCGGCACCGACGCGTGGGCCGAGAACATGTCCCTGATGTGGACGTTCCGCGGCATCCCGACGCTGTACTACGGCTCGGAGACCGAGTTCCAGAAGGGCCAGAAGATCGACTGCGGCACCACGTGCGCCCTCGCGACCACCGGCCGCGCCTACTACGGCGACCAACTGGAGGGCAGCGTCACCGCCTCCGACTTCGGCACGGTCTCCAGCGCCACCGGCGCGGTCGCCACCACCCTGGCCCAGCCGTTGGTCAAGCACGTCCAGCGGCTCAACCAGATCCGCCGCGCGGTCCCCGCCCTCCAGATGGGCCAGTACTCCACGGCCGACATCTCCGGCAACATGGCCTACAAGCGCCGCTACACCGACACCGCGACCGGCGTCGACAGCTTCGCCCTCGTCGCCGTCACCGACGGCGCCACGTACAGAAACATCCCGAACGGCACCTACAAGGACGCCGTCACCGGTGACACCAGGACCGTCACCGACGGCACCCTGACCGTCGCCGCCCCCGGCAAGGGCAACCTGCGGGTGTACGTCCTCGACCTGGGCGGGAAGAACGCGGCGCCCGGAAAGGTGGGTGCGGCGGGGCCCTATCTGAAGTAGCGCGAGTAGCGCGCGACGGCGGCGCGGCGGAGGAGATCAGCCTGGAATGCCCCGAGAACAGGGAGGAGTGGGTGACCGAACTTCAGGAGCCGCTGGCCTGAGCCCAGGGGTGCGCGCGCTCCGACGCACGGAGCCGCGCCCCGGTCCCTGACGCCCCGTCGACCGCGCCGTACGCTGCGAGTGTTCGAAGCGGTCGACGAAAGGCGAGTTGCGGGGCATGCGGTTTCAGGGACGTACGAGGGTCGGGCAGTTGAGCCGTTCGGTGGCACCGGCCGCGCTCGCGGCGCTGTTGCTCACGGGATGTCAGGGGATGGGCGGCGACGCGGCCGACGACTCGGCGCGGGCCGCGGGGCCCACGGCGTCGGCGAGCGCGAGCGGAAACGCTTCTTCGGATGAGGGCGACCTGCCCGGCCTGCCCGGCGCGGACCAGGCCCGCGACGAGCTGTCCGGGCTGAAGGTGGCGCCGCACGGGTCCATGTCGGGCTACAGCCGCGACAAGTTCCCGCACTGGCGGGAACAGGGCGACAGCTGCAACACCCGCGAGGCGGTGCTCAAGCGCGACGGCGACGGCGTCCGCCTCGACGACGAGTGCCGCGCGGTGTCCGGGTCCTGGGTGAGCGTCTACGACGGAGAGAAGTTCACCGAGTCCGAGGACCTCGACATCGACCACATGGTGCCGCTCGCCAACGCCTGGCGCTCCGGCGCCGACGAGTGGACCCAGGACCGGCGCCGGGACTTCGCCAACGACCTGGAGCACCCCCAGCTCCTCGCGGTGTCCGCCCACTCCAACCGCTCCAAGGGCGACCAGGGCCCCGACGAGTGGCAGCCCGAGGACAAGGGGTACTGGTGCGTGTACGGCAGGGCCTGGGTGTCGGTGAAGTCGACGTACGAGCTGACCGTCACCGAGGCGGAGAAGGCGGAACTGGCGACGATGCTGGGGACGTGTTCGGCATGACCGACGATCGCATGCAGGGCGACGTGAAGGCGGGCCCCGGCGGCGCCATGACCGACGAGGTCGGCGTCGTCACCGGGGACCTCACCGTCGCCACCATCCGCGAGGACGGCGGCCGGGCCCGCATCGCCGTCCAGTACACCGGCGCCGACGAGTGGTACACGCTCACCGGCAGCCCGGCCCCGCTGCCGCCCGAGGGCCTGGAGGCCCTGCACGCGGAGGTGCTGCGCCGCGTGGAGCGGGGCGGCGGCGCGGTCAGCCCTCCAGGTAACGCCGGGGATTGACCCGAAGCATCGTGTCGATGTCGTCCTTGGACACCCCCTTGTCGGCGAGGGCGGGCAGCACGTCCTCGCTGATGTGCCGGTAATTCCACTTCGGGGCGACCGCGGTGCGGTCGACGTCACCGAACCAGTCGATGACGCACGAGGCGTCGTGCGAGAGCGTGATCCGGTTCGTGTAGCCGCGGCGCACCAGCTCGACGACGGTGTCGACGCGCTGCTCCGTCGTCAGCGGCGCGTCGAGCCCGAACCGGTCCATGCCCAGGTACGAGCCGGCGTCGGCGAGCCGCATCAGATGGTCGACGTCGTCGGTGTCCCCGGAGTGCCCGATCACGACGCGCGTCAGATCGACGCCCTCCTCGGCGAGCACGCGCTGCGCGACCAGTCCCGACTCCGAGGCGGGGTGGGTGTGCACGGTGACCGGTGCCCCGGTGCGCACCGACGCCTGGCCGACCGCCCGCATGGCCCGCTCCACCCCGGGCGTGAGGCCCTGCTCCTCGATGGCGCACTTGAGGAAGGCCGCGCGTACGCCGGTGTCGGCGATGCCCTCGGTCAGATCCTTCACGAACAGGTCGATGAGCGGATCGGGGCCGCCGAAGAGCGTGCCGGGACCCTGGTAGTGGAACTGGAACGGCACATCGTTGTACGTGTACAGGCCGGTCGCCGCGACGATGTTGAGCTCGGTGCGCGCGGCGATCCGCTGGATGCGGGGCAGATACCGGCCGAGGCCGAGGACCGTCGGATCGAGGATCGTGTCGATGCCGAGCCCCTTGAGCCCGTTGAGCTGGGCCACCGCGTCGTCGACGACGGCCTCCTCGTCCCACGGGGCGTAGTTCTGCCGGAACTCCTCGCCCACGATCACCACGTGCTCGTGCACGAGCACGTTCCCGAGCGCACTGGGGTCGATCGGTCCGCGGACCGTCCAGACCTCCGCCATCGGCACACCACTCCCTGCGGATTCCGGGGCCGACGCCCAAGTTGACGTCGGATTCAGGTGTGCCGAGCGTCCCGCCGGCGGCCCGTGGGCGTCAAGGTGCGGGACGTGCGGGCGGGGTGGGCAGTTGGCCCGGTGCGGCGCGCGGTCACCTGCTCGCGACTGTGCCAATGGCCCACCGTTCACGGGCTCTGTTGAACCACAGGCCCCCTGGATGCTGCAATATCACCAGTCGATGGCGCTGCGGACCCGGAAGGGTCTCCGCGGCGCCTTTTCCATGTCAGGGGTACGAGGACGGTACGGAAAGGGGCGGGACGCTTTGCTGAGGAAGGCGTTCGTGGCGGCGGATCCGGGGCGGATCAGGCTGCGGTTCGCGACGCGGGCCGTGCTGGGGATCGGGCTCGCCGTCGCGCTGTGCGGCGCGGTCGGACACTCGCTGCCGGGGGCGATCACGGGCGGGCTCGCCGCGCTGCTCGCCCTGTTCACCGTCACCGACCCCACCGTGCGCGGGCAGGCGGTGACGACGGCGCTGCTGCCGCTCGTGGGCCTGCCCGTGCTCGCGCTCGCCGCCGTCCTCCACGACGCGCCCGTCGCCCGCGACCTCGCGTTCCTCGCCGTCGTCGGGGCGGGGGTGTACGCGCGGCGGTGGGGGCCGCGCGGGCACTCCCTCGGCGTCTTCGCGTTCATGACGTTCTTCGCCGCCCAGTTCCTGCACGT
Organism: Streptomyces sp. BYX5S; assembly: GCF_054724165.1. NCBI lineage: Bacteria > Bacillati > Actinomycetota > Actinomycetes > Kitasatosporales > Streptomycetaceae > Streptomyces > Streptomyces sp. BYX5S. The sequence goes on from NZ_CM138829.1 coordinate 3,007,999, forward strand.
CGTGCCGGACCGGCTCCCCGAGCTGTACGTCGCCGTGCTCCTGTCGCTCGGCGCCGCGGCGCTCGTCCGGTTCGGGCTGTGGTGCTACGAGCGCCGGCTCCCGGCGCCCGTCGGCGTGCCCGCGCCGACCGGGGGGACGGGGCTCGCGCGGATCACGACGCGGCAGGCCGTGCAGGCGACCGCGGGGGCGGCGTTCGCGCTCGGCGTCGGGCAGCTGCTCTCCGACCAGCGGTGGTACTGGGCCGTGGGCGCCACGTGGTGGGTGTTCGTGGCGACGACGTCGCGCGGCGAGACGGTGGTGCGGGGCTTCCGCCGGTTCCTCGGCACGGTCCTCGGCATCGTGCTCGGCTTCCTCGTGGCCGTACCGCTGCACGACCACGCGGTGGCGGCGGCCGTGATCGTCGCCGTCAGCGTCTTCGGCATCTTCTACACGGCGCACGTCTCGTACACCTGGATGATGCTCGCGGTCACCGTCATGGCGAGCATGCTGTACGGGTTGCTGGGCGTGCTCGACCCGGCGCTGCTGGCGCTGCGGGTGGCCGAGACGGCGGTGGGCTCGCTCGGCGCGGTCCTCGCGGTGCTGGTACTGATGCCCGTCACCACGCACTCCGTGACCGAGGCGTGGGTCGAGCGGGCGCTGCGGTGCGTGCACGCCTGCACGGCCGAGGCGGCGGCGCGGCTGGCGGGCGAGGAGGGCGCGGACCCGGCGCCGCGGGTGGCCGAGCTGGAGCACATCCTGGGGCGCGTGCGGCTCTCGCTGTCACCGCTCGTGCATCCGCTCAGTCCGCTGAAGGCGCGGAAGGGGCGGGCGCGGGAGGTGCTGGGGCTGCTCGACGCGTGTGCGCGGGAGGTACGGGGGCTGGCGTCCGTCGCGGCGGACCCCGAGGCGTCGCACGATGCGCGGCTCGCGGCGGCGTGTCAGCGGGTGGAGGCGGCGGTCGAGGTGCTCGTGGCGGATGTGCCGGGTGGGCGTGTGGCGGTCGCGGTGCCGCAGGCGGTGGACGGCGTCGGGCATCCGGTGCTGGTGCATTTGCATGCGCTTGAGCGGGCGCTCGTGCAGTTGGCGGTTCCGCTGCGCGGGGCACGGGAGGCGTAGCCGACGCCACGGGGCTCCGCCCCGGACCCCGCTCCTCAAACGCCGGAGGGGCTGGATGGGGCGGGGTTCCGTTCCGGGGCTCGCTCGGCAGGTGCCGGAAGGGCTGTAAAGATCGGGGGGCGACCCGGCCCCGTTCCTCAAGCGCCGGAAGGGCTGGGGTTGGAGGAAGGGTGCCGGAGGGGGTTGGTCTAGACCCGCTGCTACCGTCTGCGGCACGGTGCCGGGATCCGTCGGCGAGGTTCCGGGCCGGACGCCGAAAGGGGTAGCAGTGACCGGGAGTCAGGCACAGCGGGCGTACATCGGTTCGTTCACGGCGGCGGGCGGCCGCGGCATCGTGACCGCGGCGCTCGATCCGACGGACGGCTCGCTGACGGTCCTCGACGCCACGGACGAACTGCCCGACCCCTCGTACCTCACGCTCTCCGGCGGGCTGCTGTACGCGGTGAGCGAGACGGAGGAGGGGGCCGTGGCCGCGTTCCGTACGCATCCGACGGTCCCGCTGGCGCTCGCCGCGCCGCCCGTCGCCGTGCACGGGGCGAGCCCCACCCACCTGTCCGTGTGGGGCGACCGTGTCCTGACCGCCAACTACGGCTCCGGCAGCGTCAGTTCGGTCCGGCTGCGCGCCGACGGCATCCCCGGCGACACCGCGACCGAGGCCCACCGGCACACCGGCTCGGGCCCGCACCCGCAGCGCCAGCAGTTCCCGCACGCCCACCAGATCCTGCCGGACCCGACCGGGAACTGGGCCCTGGCCGTGGACCTCGGCACGGACTCGGTCCACACCTACGCGAAGGCACCGGACGGGGCGGGCGTCCTCCCGCACCACGAAACGGCCTTGCGGCCCGGCTCCGGCCCCCGCCACCTGGCCTTCCACCCCTCGGGGGCCTACGCGTACGTCCTCAACGAACTCGCCCCCACGCTCACGGTCTGCGCCTGGGACGCGACGACCGGCATCCTGAAACCGCTGACGGAGACCCCGGTCCTCGCGAAGGCCCCGTCCGGCGACGCGTACCCCTCCGCGCTCGTCGTCGCCCCCGACGGCCGGTTCCTGTGGACGGCGACCCGCGGCGCCGACGAGATCTCCCTCTTCGCCCTCGACCCGACGGGTGAGCGGCCCACCCTGCGCGGCACCGTCCCCTGCGGCGGCGACTGGCCCCGCGACCTGGCCCTCGACCCGTCCGGCCGCTTCCTCCACGCCGCCAACGAGCGCTCCGGCGACGTCACATGGTTCACCGTCGACCGGTACTCCGGCGTGCCCGTACGGGGCGACTCGGTACCGGTCCCGGCGGCGTCCTGCGTGGTCTACGGCTAGACCGCCGGCTCCGCCACCCCGACGATGAAGCTGTCCGCCGCAGTCCGGATGTCCGCGGCCCACCCCAGCGCGGCCAGATCCGCCGTCAGCCCCGCGGCCTCGTGGAACACCTTCACGATGCGGTACCGGCTGCCGTCCTGGAGCTCCCGCAGGGCGGCCGGGGCGGACTCGTCCGCCAGGACCGTCTCGTTCACCACCTCGGTCGGCCCGTCGTCGACGAATACCACCTTGCCGCCCGGGGCGAGCGCGGCGGCGACGAGGTTCCAGAACCCCGGCAGCCGTTCCGGCGGCACGTGCGACAGCCAGAAACCGAAGAAGACGGTGTCGTAGCGCCGTTCGGGCCGCCAGTCGAACAGATCGGCGCGCAGGAACTCCACGTTGGGCGCGGAGGCCCGCTCGCGCGCGATGGCCAGCACCTCCTCGGACGCGTCCACGGCGGTCACGGACGTGGCCCGCGGCGCGAGCAGGGCGGTCCACTGCCCCGTCCCGCAGGCGAGTTCGAGCACGTCCCCGCCGATGGGCCACCCCTCGCTCACCCGCAACAACTCCCGCAGATCCGCCCGCTCCTCGTAGGTCCGGTCGTACTCGGGCGCCCGCGCCCGGTAGTAGGCCATCTGCTCCGCCATCAGCCCATCGTCAAGATCCATCCACCGACCGTAACGGCCCCCACCCACCCCACAACAGCCCGTCCGGCGATTGAGGACGCCTTTCAAGCCCGCCCGGCGTTTGAGGGCGCCTTTCAAGCCCGTCCGGCGCTTGAGGACACCCCCGTAGGGCAAGCCGTGCGAGGGCACAAAAAACGGGGCCCGGGGCAAACGCCCCAGGCCCCGAAGCACCAACCGCTCACCCGCCGGAGGCAACCGGCTGAGGCGTGATCCCGAGCGCCGCCGTGTACTTGGCCAGCGCCAGCTTCCCCATCGCCGGATACGCCCCCAACGGCTCCGCCACCGCACACCCCGCGTCCTTGGCGGCAGCCTCCAGCACGGACGGATCCAGCTCCGGTCCCACGAGGTACGGCGCCAGCGCCAACTGCTGCGATCCGGACCCGCGCAACTGCTCCGCGGTGGCGGCGACCGCCCCTTCCTGGTCGAGCGCCGCGGCCATCACCGGCACGGCGAGCCGCGCGGCGAGCAGCATCCCGGTGATCCCGGCGGCCTGCACCGCCTCCTCGCCGCCCACGGAGGCGAGGATGATCCCGTCCGCGGCCGTGGCCACGGTGAACAGGCGGGCCCGGTCGGCGCGCGCCAGCCCGGCCTCCGAGAGCCGCACGTGCAGCGCCTCCGCGAGCAGCGGGTGCGGGCCGAGCACATCGGTCAGCTCCGCGGCGACCCGGCTGTCGGCCATGGCCTGCCGGATCTGCCGCAGCTGGGAGCCGTCCGGGCCGGCGAGCAGCGGCACCACGACGCCGACGATCCCGGTCGGCTCCTGCGCCTCGACACCGGCCGCGAGCGCCTGCTCGTAACGGGCGGTGCGCTCCTTCGCGGCGTGCGCGAGCACGGACGCGAGGGACGGGAACTCCGCCGAGATCGGGAAGTCCGTGAGCTCGCCCTCCACGAAGCCGACCCGCGCGTCCAGACCGGGCAGCTCGGAGCGGGCGATGCTCACGACCTCGTCGGCGAGCATGCGCGTGGCGGCGCTGGGCGTGCCGGGCACCGCGAGCACAAGGGACGGCGCGCCCTCAGGGGCGGCCACGGGTTCCGGACGACGGTGGCGTCCGGGCTGACGGGGTCGCGGCATTCGTACGGGCAGGCCGGATGCGGGCCCATTGGGGGTGCTCATGGCGCCGCATGCTACTGGCTCGACCGGCTTCGTTGTTCGGTCAGGGTGCAGCTGAACGGTATCCGTCCGCGATTGTCCTTTCAGTGACGAATTCTGCAACTGTCCTGGTCCGGAGGGGTGTGCCGGAAATCCGGCGTGAACCACGGCTCAGATCCGGTGTGAACTACGGCACGTGGAGCAGTCGCCGGTCGCGCGGCAGCCGCAGGCCGTCCGTGGCGAGCGCGGCGGCGATCACGAGGCAGCCGTGCAACGGGTCCCCGGTGGCGCTCACGACGGTGGCGCGGGGCAACTGTTCGGCCAGTTCCTCCCGCAGCGGCCCGAGCAGCGGCTCACCCGTCCTGAACAGTCCGCCGGTCAGCGCGACGTCCCCGCCTCCGGCCGGGCAGACCGCCGCCGCGGCCTCCGCGATGTGCGCGGCGGCCGCCCGCAGGATGTCCGCCGCCACGGCGTCGTCGGCGGCGGCGCAGCGCGCCACGTCGGGCGCGAACGCGGCGAGCGCCGCCGGGCGGTCGGTGCGTGGATAGATGCGGCCCGGCAGTTCGATCGCGGGCCCGAAACGTTCCTCGGCGGCCGCGAGCAGCGCCTTGCTGCCGCCGCGCCGCCCGTCGAAGGCCCGCATCGCGGCGTCGAGACCCGCCCGCCCGATCCACGCGCCGCCGCCGCAGTCGCCGAGCAGGTGCCCCCACCCGTCGGCCCGCCGCCAGCTCGCGAGGTCGGTGCCGAGGGAGATCATGCCGGTGCCCGCGGCGACCACCGCACCGCGCCGCTGTCCGAGCGCGCCCGCGTACGCGGTGACACCGTCCGCCGCCAACGCGAGCCGCTCGACTCCCAGTTCACGCGCGATCGCCCCCGGCAGCCCGGCCCGCAGACCGTCGCCGAGCGTGGCCATCCCGGCCGCCCCCAACGCGACCGCGGACACCTCCGGTTGACCAGCCTGGTCCAGCAAGTGACGCGCCAGGGGCAGCAGTTGCTCCATCATGTGCGCGGCGTCGATGCCGGAGGCCGACGTGCGGACGGGAATCGTGGACGCCGCCGTCAGCGCGCGTTCGAGGCCGCCGACCTGAGCCAGCGCGACCCGCAGTCCCGAGCCGCCCGAGTCCACCCCGAGCACCCACTCGGCACCGGCCACCGTCACGGCAGTTGCCAGTCGATGGGCTGCGCCCCTTGGCGCGCGAGCAGGTCATTGGCCCGGCTGAACGGGCGCGAGCCGAAGAAACCGCGGTCCGCCGACATCGGGGAGGGGTGCGGGGACTCGACCGCCGGATAGTCGCTCAGCAGCGGTCGCAGATTGCGCGCGTCACGGCCCCACAGGATCGACACGAGCGGAGTGCCGCGCGCGGCGAGCGCCCGGATCGCCTGCTCGGTGACCTGCTCCCAGCCCTTGTCGCGGTGCGAGGCGGGCCGCCGCGGGGCCACCGTGAGCGACCTGTTGAGGAGCAGCACGCCCTGCTTCGTCCACGGGGTGAGGTCACCGTTGGACGGCTGCGCGAGGCCCAGGTCGCTGCCGAGCTCCCGGTAGATGTTGATGAGGCTCGGCGGCAGCGGCCGCACGTCCGGGGCCACGGAGAACGAGAGCCCCACGGCGTGCCCCGGCGTGGGGTACGGGTCCTGTCCGACGATCAGCACCCGCACCTCGTCGAACGGCTGCTGGAAGGCGCGCAGTACGTTGGCGCCCGCCGGGAGGTAGGTGCGCCCGGCGGCGATCTCCGCGCGGAGGAAGTCCCCCATCACGGAGATCTGCCCGGCGACGGGCTCAAGGGCCTTCGCCCAGCCCGCTTCGACGATTTCATGCAGAGGTCGTGGTGCCACGGGCGTCACCCTACTGCCGCACCACCACCCCGCCTCAACCGGCCGCCGTCAACCTCCGGACGTGGTAAGGGCGGTGCGCAGTGCCCACGGCGTCGCGGCCGCCCACGCCTGCGGCGAGCAGGAGTGCGGGTACGGCACGGGGCGCGCGGCGGCGTCGCGCGCGTAGCCGCCGAGGACTTCGGGGAGCCGGTGCCCGTGGTGGGCCGCCGCGTCGGTCAGCCCGGCCGCCAGCCGTCGCAGCTCCCGCCCCAGTCCGTAGCGGGCGAGGCCGAGCGCGACGACCGCGTTGTCGTGCGGCCAGGCGCTGCCGCGGTGGTACGACAGCGGATGGTACGGGCGCTGCCCGGAGGCCAGCGTCCGGACCGCCCACCCGGAGAAGAAGTCCGGCTCCAGCAGCCGCCGGCCCACCCGCCGCGCGCGGTCGTCGTCGAGGATGCCGGACCACAGCAGATGCCCGGCGTCGGAGGCGAGCGCGTCCACCTGGCGGCCCGAGCCGTCGAGGGCGAGTGCGGGGAAGTCGTCGCCGCTGAGCCAGAAGTCGCGCGCGAACCGCTCCCGCAGCCCGTCGGCGAGCCGGTCCAACTCCCGTGCGTACGCGTCGTCCCGCCACACCTCCTCGGCGAGCCGGGCGGTGCGGCGCAACGCGTCGTACGCGTACCCCTGCGCCTCGGACACCGCGATCGGCCCTTCGGCCTGGGTGCCGTCCTTGAAGCAGACGGCGCCCGCGGAGTCCTTCCAGTTCTGGTTGACGAGACCGTTCGGATCGGGTTCGTAGACGAGGTACCCGTGCTCGCGCAGGCCGCCGTCGCCGAGCATCCAGTCGACGGCGGCGCGCGCGTGCGCCGCCAGGCGGACGGCGAGGGCCGTGTCCCGCGTCGTCTCGCGGTGGGCGTGCAACAGCACGAGGAACAGCGGCGTCGCGTCGATCGTCCCGTAGTAGCGCCCGTACGGCACCTGCCCGAAGTGGGCCAGTTCGCCGCGCCGCGTCTCGTGCACGATGCGGCCGGGCTGTTCGCCGCGGAACGCGTCGTACTCCCGACCCTGGGTCGCGGCGAGCGCGCTCAGGGTGCCGGCCGCGAGCGCGGGCCGGTAGGGGAGCATGAAGTACGAGGTGAGCAGCGAGTCCCGGCCGAACAGAGTGAGGAACCACGGCACCCCGGCCGCCGGAACGCCGACCGTCTCGCCGTCGAGGCCGGGGACGGCGATGGTCAACAGGTCCAGATCGGCCAGCCCTTGGACGCAGGCCCGGCCCAAGTCGTCCGTCACGTCCGCGTGTTCGGCCTCGCCGCCGCGCACCCGCTCCGCCGCGAGCTGCGGCCCGCCGTGCGGATGCGCCGTGACACGCAGCCGTACCTCGGCCCGCCCGTGCGGTTCCAGGTGCAGCCGCCATACGAGGTCGGTGCCGCGCACGGCGTCGGGTGCGGGCGTCGCCGACACCGTGGTGCGGGCGTGCCAGTCGGCCCTGCGGTAGCCGAACTCGACCCCGCTGTCGTGCCGTTGAGTGGTGCGCTCCGTGTCGGGCTTCGGGTAGCGGCGCTCGTCCGCGCGCAGCTCGAAGGTGTCCGCGAAGTCGGCGTCGGCGGCGATGACGAGCTCGGCGACGAGCGGGTCCGGGCTGTTGCTGACCAGTCGCAGCGTGTCCGTGAACTCGCCCGCAGCCACGGCCTGTTGGCGGAACACCGTGTAGGCGGGCGGCGCGTCGCGGGTGCCCTCGGGGGTGAGGACGCACTCGCCGGTCGCGCCGACGGGGGAGAGGACCACCGGGGCGCTGCCGTCGACGGTGAGCTGCCAGCGGCTCAGGTGCCGGGCGTCCCGTACGAACAGGCCGTCGGGCACGGCGCCGCGCGTCCCGGTGATGCCGCCGTCGGGGTCGAGGTGCACGAACGTGGCGTCGCGCACGAGTTGGGCGCGGGTCATGGCGCGGTCTCCCGGGTGCTGAGCAGGTCGAGGGCGAGGGCCGCCGTCCACGAGAACGAGCGCGCGCCCCGGGCGGCGCCCGTCATCGGGTCGACGTACTCGGCGAAGCCGGAGGCGCCCGCCGTGTCGAGGAAGGCGGCGCGGATCCGGTCGGCGTGGACGTGGCGGCCGTGGGTGCGCAGGCCGCGCTCGATGAGCCAGGCGGTGTTGAACCAGGCGGGCCCGCGCCAGTACCGGGTCGGGTCGAAGGCGGGCCCGGTCAGGTCGTAACTCGGCACCAGGTCCGTCGCGTCGGCGCGGAAGGACGGGCCGTCGAGGGTCGCGACGAGGCGGTCCACGACGTGGTCCGGCAGGCCCGGCGCCAGCAGCGGCACGAGGCCGGAGACGCTGCGGGCCGCGACGAACGTGTCGTCGACCAGGTCGCGGGCCCGGAACAGACCCGCCTCCTCGTCCCACAGGCGCGCGACGAGCGCGTCGGTGAGCCGCGCCGCCCGCGCCGTGTGCGGGGCCGGGTCCGCCCCCAAGCACCGCGCGATCTCGGCGAGCGCGGACTCGCTCGCGATCAGCAGGGCGTTCACGCACGGGTCCTCGAGCCGGAACGGGTGCCCGGCCCCCCGGTCGTCGTAGCCCGCGTCCCGGTAGTCGACGGCGAGCCGCACATAGCGGCCGTAGTCGAGGTCGGTCGGGCGGTCCGCCGGGTGGCCGTGGTCGAGGTCGGCCCGCCGGTAGCTGCCGGGGTCGACGGGGATGACACGGGCCAACGGGCCGTCCCAGCACGGGCTGTTGTCCATGCCGGGCTCCCACGGGTGCACGATCGCCGCGAGGCCGCCGCCGCCCAGGTCGCGCCGGTCCAGCAGATAGCGGTGCCAGGCCGCGAGCCGCGGATACACCCGGCCCAGGAACCCGCGCCGCCGCGACTCCGCCGGGTCCGCCCGGTGCACCAGCCACGCGGCCAGCGCGTGCACGGGCGGCTGCACGATGCCCGACGTCTCCAGCGTGGCCGGGGCGCCGACCGTGGCGCCCGCCGTGGAGGAGCGCCAGAAGTCGGGGCTCGGGAAGTACGCCCCGTTCGGCACCGCGGAGTTGAAGACGATGTGCGGGATCCGGCCGTCGCCCCACTGCGCGGCGAGCAGCGACTCCAGCTCGCGCTGCGCCCGCCGCGCGGACAGGTGCCGCAGGCCGATCGCGATGAACGCGGAGTCCCAACTCCACTGGTGCGGATACAGGGTTCGGGACGGGACCGTGCTCGACCCCACCCAGTTGTCGAGGAGCACCCGGCCCGCACCGCGCCGCAGGGTCAGGTCCGCGGTGGCGGTGCGGGCGGGTCCGTCGAGGAGAGCGGTCACGCGCCGGACCCCTTGAGGAACGCGGGCACCGAGCGGACCGCCTCCACCGGGTCACCCGTGAGCCGGCACTCGGCCGCGAGATACCCCTCGTACCCGGCGGTGTGCAGGGCGCCCAGCCAGGCCGGCCAGTCGAGGTGTCCGGCGCCCGGCTGGAAGCGGTTCGAGTCCGAGACCTGGGCGTGCCCGATGTACGGGGCGTGCGCGAGGATCGCCCGCGCGGGGTCGGACTCCTCGATGTTCATGTGGTAGCTGTCGATGCCGATGCGGACCGAGTCCAGGCCGACCTCGCGGATCAACTCGGCGGCCTGTTCAAGGCGGTTGACCATGTGGTCCTCGTACCGGTTCAGCGGTTCGAGGTAGAGCGTGACCCCCTCGGCGGAGGCGTGCTCACCCAGCTCGGTGAGGCCTTCGAGCAGGATCTCGCGGTCCTCGGCCTCCGACCGCGGCGGCTCGAACGGCGGCAGCCGGCGCGAGAACATCCCGTACGAGGCGGGGGTCTGGGCGCCGAGGCCGCCGATCTCGGCGATGACGGAGAGCTGCGACTTCATCTGGACGATGGCGTCACGGCGCAGGTCGTCGTCGAAGGCACCGAAGAAGTGCAGCATCTCGACGCACACGGTCGGCATGACCACGCCGTCCCCCAGCGCCTGCTTCAACTCCGGCAGCCGGGAGGCGAAGTGCAGGTCGCCCTTGGCGCGCAGCTCGATGGCGTCGTACCCGGCGCCCTGCGCGAACTCCCACTTGCGCTGGAGGCTCTCGCCGGGCAGCAGTTGTTCCTGGGCAGCGAACTTCAGCATGTCTTTCGGTACCTCTCAGAATTCCAGGACGACCTGGAGGGCGTCGGCGGGGCGCTCGTCGAGCAGCACGTAGGCGTCGGCGGCGTCCGAGACCGGGACGACGTGGCTGACGAGGGACTCCACGTCCACCTGGCCCTCGGCGACGAGCCGCAGGAAGGTCTGCTGGAGGCGCTCCACCGTCCAGCGGCCGGACAGCTGGGCGGGCACGCCGCCGATCTGCGAGCAGACGATCTCCACCCGGTTGTGGTGGAACTCGTCGCCGAGCCGCAGGCCCATGCCGTCGCCCTGGTAGAAGCCGGAGGCGACGACACGGCCGCCGACGGTCACCGAGCGGACGGCCGTGTGCAGCGCCGGGTAGGCGCCGCTGATCTCGATGGCGAGGTCGGCGCCGCGGCCCCCGGTGGCCTCGCGGACGCGCTCGGCGACGGCGTCGGTGCGGGCGTTGAGGGTGGTGTGGGCGCCGTGCTTCTTCGCCGACTCCAGCCGTACGTCCAGCGCGTCGACCGCGGTGACGCGGGCGCCGCTGAGCTGGGCGAGCCGGGTGGCGATCAGGCCGATGACGCCCTGGCCGAACACGGCGACGTCCTCGCCGAGATTGATACCGCCGGCCAGGACCGCGTTGTACGCGATGGCGCCGACCCGGGCGAACGCGCCGGCGAGCGGTTCGAGGCCCGCCGGGAGGGTGTGCCCGATCATGCGCTCGGCCGGGACGATGCCCTCGCTGCGGTGGCCCCAGATGCCCCACACGAGGTCGCCGACCTCGGGCATGCCGGGCGTGCCGGCCAACTCGGGGGAGATCTCAGCGACTTCGCCGACCTCGGAGTAGCCCCAGCCGACGACCGGGTAGCTGATGCCGGCCTCGTCGTCGCGGAACAGCCGGGCCTCGGCGTCCCAGGTGCGGGTCAGGTAGGGGTTCGTACCGCGGTAGGCGGTCAGTTCCGTACCGGCCGATATGCCCGAGTAGCGGGTGTGGACGCGAAGGTGGCCCGGCGGCAGATCCAGGCTCTGGTGCTCGGCCACCTCCACCTGGCGGGGACCTGTGAATTGAACGACGCGTTCCACGGACGACTCCGAACTAGGGCGGTGCGGGTGTTGGTTGAGTCGACAATATCCCGCACTTATGTCTTGTCAACAGGCAAAAGTAGTGCTGAGATGCGTGCTTGATAGACGTAAGTCGGCGATGAGGACAGGCAATGCGCACCAGGACGCGGCGGTCGAGGATGACCGCGGTCGGCGCCACGGCGGCGCTGGGCATCGGACTGCTCAGCGGCTGCTCCAGCAGCACGGGCCCGGGGAAACCGGACCGCGAGATCACCGTGTGGTCCCAGGAGAACCTTCCGGACCGCGTCGCGGCGACGCAGAGGATCATCGACGGCTTCGAGAAGAAGACCGGCGTCAAGGTGCATCTCGTCGGCGTCGACGAGGGGCAGATGCCCCAGCTCATCATGTCCGCGGCGGCCTCGGGCCGACTGCCCGACGTGATCGGCGCCGCCCCCATGGGGCAGACCTGGCAGATGTACAGCAACGGCCTGCTGAACACGGACATACCCCGGCAGATCGTGCGGAAGCTGGGGCGCGGCACGTTCGACAAGAACGCCCTGAAGCTCACCAGCGACGGCACGGTCAACCTCGGCGTCCCCTCCGACGCCTGGCTCCAGCTCCTCGTCTACCGCAAGGACGACTTCGCGAAGGCGGGCCTGGCCGAGCCGGACACGTACGACAAGCTGGTCGAGGCCGCGAAGAAGCTCACCACCAAGGGGCACGACGGCGTCTCCGCCGCCACCGACCCCTCGGACGTCTTCACCTCGCAGAGCTTCGAGAGCCTCGCCCTCGCCAACGACTGCCAGCTCGTCGACGGCCGCGGCAAGGTCGCCCTCGACTCCCCGCAGTGCGTCCAGGCGTTCCACACCTACGACCAGCTGGCGCGCGAGTACGGGGCGCCCGGCACCCAGACCGTCGACTCGACGCGCGCCACCTACTTCGCCGGCCGCTCCTCGATGATGATCTGGTCCTCGTTCCTCCTCGACGAACTCGCGGGTCTGCGCAAGGACGCGCTGCCCAGCTGCCCGCAGTGCGGCAAGGACCAGCGGTTCCTCGCCGACAACACCGGCATCGTCACCGCCCTCAAGGGCACGGACACCGACCGGGCCGCCCAGTTCGGCGAGATCACCTCCTGGGTGACCACCAAGACCGCCGAGACGGACGCCTCCCGCGAGTTCATCGAGTACATGATGAACAGCGGCTACGAGGACTGGTTCGGCCAGGCCCCCGAAGGCAAGATCCCGGTCCGCCGCGGCACCGCCACCGAGCCGGAGAAGTACCTCACCGCCTGGCGGCACAGCGAGATCGGCGTCGGCGAGCGGAAGCCGCTCGACGAGGTGTTCTCGCCGCAGGTCCTCGACCAACTCGCCGACGGCATCGGCGACCTGCGCCGCTGGGGCATCGAACAGGGCGAGGGCGCACTCGTCGGCGCCACCAACGGCGAACTGCCCGTACCGAAGGCCATCGGCGCCATGACCGCGGGACAGACCTCACCCCGAGAGGCTTCGCGCGAGGCCGAGGAAGAGGTCGCGGCCCTCAAGAAATCGCTGCAATGACAGCCCCGCCCGCCTCGTGAACTCCCCGTCGGAAGCGTCGAAAGCCTTGTCATGACTACTGCCACCCCCAGCGCGACCCAGCGCCCCGGCCCGCCGGACGGCCCGCGGACCCCGCCCGGCGGCCGCCGCCCCCGCAAGCCCATGACCGCGAGCCGCCGCACCAACCGCGCGGGCCTCGCCTTCGTCAGCCCCACCTTCCTCGTCGTCCTCGTCGTCGTGGTGCTGCCGATCCTGTGGACCGTGCTGCTCGCCTTCCAGCGCGCCAAGCTCGTCGACATCCAGGGCATGGGCCTGTTCGGCAACTGGAGCCTGCGCAACTTCTCGCAGGTCTTCGACTCCGCCGGCTTCTGGTCCAGCCTCGGCACCACCCTCACCTACACCGTCGGCGCCACCTTCGGCTCCGTCGCGCTCGGCCTGATCGCCGCGCTCGCCCTGCGCAAGCCGTTCCGCGGCCGCGGACTGCTGCGCGCCGCGATGCTGCTGCCGTACGTCGCGCCGGTCGTCGCCGTCGCGTTCGTGTGGGAGGTCGCGCTCAGCCCGCAGTACGGCATCGTCAACGAGTGGGGCCAGAAGCTGTTCGGCTGGGACGACCCCATCGCGTTCCTGTCGACGCGCGCGTACGAAGTGCATGTCCTGGGACTGCACTTCGACATCCCCCTCGCGCTGCTCACGGTGATCGCCTTCGAGTGCTGGCGCTACTTCCCGTTCGCGTTCCTCTTCATCCTCGCCCGCCTCCAGGCGGTCCCGGACGGCCTGGAGGAAGCCGCGAAGGTCGACGGCGCCACGCCCACGCAGCGCTTCCGGCACGTCATGCTGCCGCAGCTGATGCCGGTGATCGCGCTGCTGTGCGTGCTGCGCTTCATCATGACGTTCAACAAGTTCGACGACGTCTACCTGCTGACCGGCGGCGGCGCAGGCACCGACGTCGCCGCCGTGCGCGTCTACGACTTCCTGACCTCGCGCTACGACGTCGGCGCGGCGGCCGCCCAGGCCCTCGTCCTGGCCGTCGCCCTCATGGTCCTGCTGGGCCTGTACTTCAAGTTCTTCGGCAACAAGGTCCAGGAGGAGTCGTGACGACGAAAACCGCCATGACGCGCGCCCAGTTCGAGGAGCGGTTCTTCGGCGTTGCCCGCTGGGTGGTCATCGCGTTCCTCGCGCTGATCACGATCGTGCCCTTCTACTACATGCTGCTGCTGTCGGTGAAGCCGATCGACGCGCTGCTCCTGGACCCCGGATCCCTGTGGGTGTCGGCGAAGCAGTTCACCCTCGACACGTACACCGAGGTGCTGCGCTCCACCGACGACGGCGGCCAGGGCTTCCTCCAGCTCCTGCGCAACTCCGCCCTGGTCTCCCTCGGCACGGTCCTGCTGACCCTGCTCGCCGCGGTCCCCGGCGCCTACGCGATCAGCCGCCTCAAGTTCTTCGGAAACCGCCAGGTCAGCGCCCTGTTCCTCGCGGTCTACATGTTCCCCTCGACGCTGCTCGCGGTCCCGCTGTTCGTGATGTTCGCGAAGATCGGCCTGTCGTCCAGCCTGGTCGGACTGGCGATCGTCTACGTGGCCCAGACGGTCCCCGTGGCGATCTACATGCTCAAGAACTACCTGGTGACGATCCCGTACTCGATCGAGGAAGCGGCCGCCCTCGACGGGTGCAGCCGACTCCAGACGGTCCGCAAGGTCATCCTCCCGCTGGCCCTGCCGTCGCTCATGGCGACGGGCCTGTACGTACTGATGATCGCGTGGAACGAATTCCTCTTCGCGCTCCTCTTCCTGGCCGCCGACCCGGACAAGTGGACGGTGTCGCTCGGCCTCGCCCAGCTGTCCAACGGCATCGAGGTGTCGAAGACGGTCCTCATGGCCGGATCCGTGGTGCTGACGATCCCCGTGGTAATTCTGTTCTTCGCCGCGGAACGCCTGCTGACCGAAGGTCTCACCGCCGGCGCGGACAAGAGCTGACCGGGGGAGCGACCACCCAGATGAGCAGGGGGAAGACGATGAGTACGCCAAGCCCGGCGAGCGCGGGCCGGCTGCTGCAGTTGATCCGCACCGGCCAGGCCACCACCCGCGCCGAGCTGCAACGCGCCACCGGCCTGTCGCGCTCCACGGTGGGCCTGCGGCTCGACGAACTCGACCGCGCGGGCTGGCTCCGCCAGGACACCGGCACCTCCACCGGCGGCCGCCCCTCCCACCGCCTCGCCTTCGACCCCGGTCACGCCGCCGTCCTCGCGGTCGACCTGGAGACCCGGTACGCGCGGGTGGCCGTGCTCGACCTCGCGGGCACGGTCCTCGCCGAGCAGACCGTCGACCTGGACATCGGCGACGGCCCCGACCGGGTGCTCGACCGCCTGGCCCGCTGCTTCCCGGACCTCCTCGCCACGTCCGGCACCCCGGCGGAGCGGGTCTGCGGCATCGGCCTGTCGGTCCCCGGCCCGGTGGACTGGGAGACGGGCCGGATCGTGCAGCCGCCGATCATGCCGGGCTGGGACCGCTTCCCGGTCAGGGAACGGATGCAGGAGGCGTACGCGGAGCACGTCGGCGCCTCGATGGAGGACTCGCGGAGCGGCCGCTCCGTGCCGGTCTTCGTCGACAACGACGCCAACCTGATGGCCCTGGCGGAACAGCAGACGGGCCACCCGGACTGCTCGGCCTTCGTCCTCATCAAGGTCTCCACCGGCATCGGCGCGGGCGTCGTCGTCAACAACGAGGTCTTCCGGGGCATCGACGGCGGCGCCGGCGACATCGGCCACATCCGCCTGCACGACCGGCCCGACGCCCTGTGCATGTGCGGCTCCTACGGTTGCCTGGCGGCCGTGGCCAGCGGCCGCGCGCTCGCCAAGGAACTGTCCAACCTGGGCACGGAAGTGGCCTCCGGCAGGGACGTGAAGACCCTCCTGGAACAGGGAAACCCCGACGCGGTGCGCCTCGCCCGCGAAGCGGGACAGCGCGCGGGCGAGGTCCTGGTCACCGTCGTCACCCTCCTCAACCCGGGCGTCCTGATGCTCGCCGGAGACCTGGCCGGCATCCCCTTCCTCACCGGCGTACGCGAACTCCTCTACCAGCGCGCGATGCCCCGCACCACCGCCCACCTCGACGTCGTCACCTCCCGCCTCGGCGACCACGCGGGCCTGATCGGCGCCACGGCGATGGTCGTGGACGTCCTGTACGCCCCCGAGCGCGCCGACGCCCGCCTGCGCGCGCAGGCCGACCCCCAGCACGTACGAGCACCCCAAGGAACCACCTCGTGACCCACCACCCCGTCCGCGTCGGACTCGTCGGAGCCGGACCCTGGGCCCGCACCATGCACGCCCGGATGCTCGCCGCGGGCCCGGAGACCCGGCTGACCGCCGTCTGGGCGCGCCGCACCGAGGCGGCCCGCGAGGCGGCCGAACCCTACGGGGCGGCGGTGGCGGGCAGCTTCGACGAACTCCTCGACCACTGCGAGGCGGTGGCCTTCGCCGTACCGCCCTCCGTGCAGGCGGAGCTGGCGCCGCGCGCCGCGAAGGCAGGCAAGGCGCTCCTCCTGGAGAAGCCCCTGGCGCTGGACCTCGCCTCGGCGGAACGCCTGGTCGACGCGATCGACGAGGCGGGCGTGGTCTCCCAGCTCGTCCTGACCAAGCGCTACCACCCGACGACCCGTGCCTTCATCGAGCAGGCGCGGCGCGCGGAGGTCACGGGCGCCCGCTCCTGCTACCTCCACGGCGCCTTCCTGGGCGGCGACTTCGCGACGTCCTGGCGCCTCGAACACGGCGCCCTCCACGACCTGGGCCCCCACCTCCTCGACCTCCTCGACGCGGCGGTGGGCCCGATCGCCTCGATCCGTGCCACGGGCGACTCCCGCCGCTGGATCGAGCTGACCTGCGAACACGAGAACGGCGCCGTGAGCCAGGCCTCCCTGTCCGGCCGCGTGAACCGCGACCGCGCCCTGACCCGCGTCGAACTCTTCGGCCCCGGCCCGGAGCTCATCTACGACACGGCCGACATCGACCACGAGGAATGCTGGCCCATCCTGCGCGCGGAGTTCGCACAGGCGGTGCGGGCGGGGCGATCGAGCGCATTGGACGCGCGGCGCGGACTGCACTTGCAGCGCTTGCTGCACCAGGCTTCAGCGGGCCACTGCGTGTAACGGGTCGGTCCACTCAAGCCCTTGCGTCGCCGGAGGAGCGGGCCGGGCCTATCAAGCGCCTGCAGCGCTGGAGGAGTGGGTCCGGCCACTCAAGCCCTTGCGTCGCCGCAGGAGCCGGTCCGGCCACTCAAGCCCCTCCGGCGATTGAGGAGCGGGGTCCGGGGCGGAGCCCCGCGACCGCGCCCACCCACCCCGCGACGCCACACCGCGTCAGCCGACCACCGCCGCCCTCACACACAACACATCCGGCAGATGCGCAGCCAACCGCTCCCACGTCTCACCGTCGTCCGCCGACCCGTACACCTCGCCGTTGCGGTTGCCGAAGTACACCCCCGCCGGGTCGTTGTCGTCCGTGCACAACGCGTCCCGCAGCACCGTGCCGTAATGGTCGCCCTCCGGCAGCCCACGCGACAGCGGCTCCCACGTCTCGCCCGCGTCCTGCGTGCGGTACACGCGACAACGGTGGTCGGCGGGCACACGGTCGCTGTCCGCCGTGATGGGGAACAGGTACGCCGTGCCACCCCGGCGCGGATGCGCGGCCGCGGCGAAGCCGAACGTCGACGGCAGCCCGTCGCCGATGTTGAGCCACTTCCCGCCGCCGTCGTCGCTGCGGTACACACCCCAGTGGTTCTGGAGGTAGAGACGGTCCGGGTCGACGGCGTCCCGCGTCACCTTGTGCACGCACTGGCCGAACTCGGGGTTCGGATCCGGCAGGAACACGGCCGCCACGCCGTTGTTCGCCGGGGCCCAGCTCTCGCCGCCGTCCGTGGTCCGGAAGACGCCGGCCGTCGACACCGCGACCGTCACCGCGCGCGGGTCCCGCTCGTCCGTCAGGATCGTGTGCAGGCCCTCCCCGCCGCCGCCCGGCACCCACTGCGAGCGCGTGGGATGCTCCCACAGCGGGCGGCACAGCTCGAACGTCTCGCCGCGGTCCTCCGAGCGGTACAGCGCCGCCGGTTCCGTACCCGCGTACACCACGTCCGGCTCGGCGGCCGCCGGGTGCAACTGCCACACCCGCTCCAGCGAAGTGCCGGTGAACTCGGGGAACTTGACCGCCGGCTTGGCAGGCTCGGTCCATGTGCGGCCCAGGTCGTCCGAGTGGAAGACGGACGGCCCGTAGTGCGCGCTGTCCCCTCCCGCGAGGAGCCGTGGTCGCTCCCCGCGGGTGTCGATGGCGACCGAGTACACCGCCTGCGCGTTGAAGTACGGACTCTCGTCGAACGCGAACGAGCCGCCGTCGCGCTTGCGGCCCAGAAAAAGACCTTTACGGGTGCCTACTGCCAGTAGTACGTCAGTCACGCCGATACCTCCGAAACGTCGTTGTCCCCAGGTATGCGTCAGTCTGCACCTCACCACTGACAATGGCCCCCGCATGGGCCATCGCCGCAGTTCAGGGCGGTGTCGGAGCGGTCGGCGGGAATCGCCGAAGAACCCCGAAGAACGTCGAAGAACCCGAGGGAAGAGAGACCCACGCATGACGAGCAGCACCACCCCGCCGGTCACCGGCCGCCGCCTGCGCATCGGCATCGGCGGTATCGGCATCGAGTCCTCCACGTTCTGCCCCCACCGCTCCACCACCGACGACTTCCGGCAGACCCGCGGCCAGGAACTCCTCGACCGTTACACGTGGACGCGCGCGGACTCCGACCTCGCCGCCCTGGTCGAGTGGGTGCCGCTGCTGCACGCGACGGCACTGCCCGGCGGCCCCGTGGAGGCCGAGTCGTACCTGGTCCTCAAGGACGAACTCGTCACCCGCGTCCGGGAGTCCGGCCCGCTCGACGGACTCGTGTACGACATCCACGGAGCGATGAGCGTCATCGGTCTCACCGACGCCGAGGGCGACCTCACGGAGGCGGTCCGCGCGGCCCTCGACCACAACGGCACGCCCGACGATCCGGAGCGGGGCCGCCCGATGCTCTCCGCGGCGATGGACCTGCACGGAAACGTCTCCCGCCGCTTCGCCGCACCCGTCGACCTGCTCACCGCCCACCGTCTCGCCCCGCACGAGGACGCCTGGGACACCCGCGAGCGCGCCGCCCGTAACCTCGTGCGCTGCCTGCGCGACGGCAGCCGGCCGCACCGCGCATGGGTCCAGGTCCCGGTCCTCCTCCCGGGCGAGAAGACCAGCACCCGTCTGGAGCCCGCCAGGTCCCTCTACGCCTCGCTCGCCGACATCGAGCGGAAGGACGGCATCCTCGACGCAGCCATGTGGGTCGGCTACGCCTGGGCCGACGAGCCGCGCTGCAAGGCGGCCGTCGTCGTCACCGGCGAGGACGCCGAACTCGCCGTGCGGGAAGCCGAGTCGCTGGCCCGCCTCTACTGGGACGCCCTCGAGGGCTTCCGCTTCGTCGGCCCGACCGGCAGCGCGCGGGAGTGCATCGAGAAGGCGGTCGCCTCCGACCGGCGCCCGTTCCTCATCAGCGACTCCGGCGACAACCCGACGGCGGGCGGCGCCGGCGATCTCGCCCACATGCTGGGGGAGTTGCTGGCCAACGACGCGATCCGGACGGGGGAGGTCACGGCGGTCCACCCCGGCATCACGGACCCGGTCGCGGTGGCGGCCTGCTTCGACGCCGGGGTCGGCGCCGAGGTCACCCTCTCCGTCGGCGGCAAGGTCGACCCGAACCACGGCGGACCGTACGAACTCACCGGAACCGTCGAGGCGTTGCAGCGCGCCGCCGACCGGAAGGACCGCGCCGAGGGCGGGGCGTACGACCGAGGCGTCGACATGGCGGCCGTCCGTGTCGGCGGCCTCACCGTGGTCCTCGTCGAGCGCCGCAAGCCGTTCCACACGCTCGCCGACTTCATGGGTCCGGCCGACGGCGGCCTCGGCATCGACCCGCGGACGTACGACCTCGTCGTCGTGAAGATCGGCTACCTGGAGCCGGAGCTCCACGACATGGCCGCCGACTGGCTCCTCGCGCTCACCCCCGGCGGCGTCGACCAGGATCTGCTGCGCCTGGGACACCACCGGGTGGAGCGCCCGCTGTACCCGTTCGACGAGGACGCGTACGGCACCGGGAGCGCCCCGGACCTCACGCCCACCCTGCTCTAGGAGTGCCTCAACTCAGCCACTCCGCCCCGTACTCGCTGTCCTCACGCCGTCGGCTCACGGCCGTATGAGCCCCTCCGGCGATTGAGGAGCGGGGTCCGGGGCGGAGCCCCGAGGCCGTACCCCCGGGGCCCGCAACCCGAAAGCAGCGCACCTACGCCGCCGCCAACCACAGATCCGGCCCGAACACCTCATAGTGGATGTCGGCCGCCCCCACCCCCTTGCGGAGCAACTGCTCCCGCATCACCCGCATGAACGGCAACGGCCCGCACAGGTACGCCCGCGTCCCCGGCTCGACCACCACGTCCGCGAGGTCCGCACGCCCCACCAGGCCCCCCGCCGGCGCGCCCTCCTCGTACCAGAAGCGTGTCACCCCACCCGGAAGCTTCGCGGCCAGCGCCGCATGCTCGGTGCGCAACGCGTGCGCCTGCGGCGTCCGGTCGGCGTGCACGACGGTGACCGACCCCGCGTGCCGCGCCGCCACCAGGTCCTCCAGCATCGCGAGGATCGGCGTGCACCCGATCCCGGCGGAGGCCAGCAGCAGGGGCGCCTCCGTGGCGTCGAGCACGAGGTCGCCGTACGGCGCGGAGACCCGCACCCGGTCGCCCTCCCGGACCCGCGCGTGCAGGTGGTTCGACACCTCGCCGTCGGGCGCCGCACCGCCGCCGTCGACCCGCTTCACGGCGATCGAGCGGGTACTCGCGGCGGGCGCGCCCGTGAGGCTGTACTGGCGTATCTGCCGCGCCCCGTCGGGGAGTTCGACCTGCACGGACACGTACTGTCCCGCCTTGAACGCGGGCGCGGGCGCACCGTCGGCCGGGCGCAGGAGGAAGGACGCGACGTCGGGGGTCTCGTCGGCGCGGGACACCACCTCCCACTCCCGCCAGACGTCGCCGTCGACCGCGCCCTGCTCCGCGTAGAGCCGCTTCTCCAGCGTGATGAGTGCGTTCGCCATCAGCCAGTACACCTCGTCCCAGGCCGCCGCGACCTCCGGGGTGACCGCGTCGCCGAGGACTTCGGCGATGGCCTCGAAGAGGTGCTGGTGGACGACGGGGTACTGGTCGGCGCGCACACCGAGCGAGGCGTGTTTGTGCGCGATGCGGCTCAGCATGACGTCGGGCCGGTCGTCCGGGTGGTTCACGAGGTACCCGGCGAACGCGGCGATCGACCCGGCGAGGGCCTGGCGCTGGGTGCCGGCGGCCTGGTTGCCGCGGTTGAACAGGTCGCGCAGCAGGGCGGGGTGGGCGGCGAACAGCTTCTCGTAGAACAGCCCGGTGATGTCCTCGATGGCGGCGCCCACGGCGGGGAGGGTGGCGCGGACGACGGCGGCCGACTGGTCGGTGAGCATCGGCAGGACTCCTTAATCTGAATCTCAGATGCGTATTTAAGGGCGCGCGGGGGCGCCCGGCTTGGAGGGTTCTCCGTGAAGAGGTGGGTGTCGGGCGCGTGCCCGGCCTTCATGGTGCCGGGGTCAGCCCGCTCCGGGGGAGGGTGAAAGGGTCACCAGCAAAGGGCCGGTGGGGGCCTTGACAAGGTCGGCCAGGGTGAGCGGGTCGAGCGAGGCGAAGAACGCCTCCTGCGCCTGGCGCAGTGCTCCCCGCAGGCGGCAGGCCGCGGCGAGCGGGCACGGCGTGGCCCCCTCGCAGTCCACGACGTCCCCCGGGCCCTCGAGTTCCCGTACGAGTCCGCCGATGGACGCCGACCGTCCGGCGCCGGTGAGCGCGAGCCCACCGCCCCGGCCCCGGCGGGCCTCGACGAGTCCCATGTGCTGGAGCTTGGCGACGACCTTCGCGGTGTGCGTGTACGGCACCTCCATGGCGCCCGCCACCTCGCGGGTGGTGGGCAGTTCGCCCTCCTCGACCGCGAGGCGCATCAATACGCGCAAAGCAAGATCCGTGAATCGCGTCAGCCGCATGGGGGCAGGCTAATTAATGTTGCATCTGGGATGCAACTTAGCGGGCGGGGTCCATTCCCCGCGGACCGCGACGCCCCGCCCTCCTGCTGGTGCCAGACAGGCCGTGGCGAGCGCGCCGAACCCCCGTACGCTGCCGCCCATGAGCCCCCTCGTGGACCCCGGCGCCGCCGCCACCCGCACCGTCGGCCCCCTGCTGCGCGACTGGCGGATGAGCCGTCGCTTCAGCCAGCAGGAGCTGTCGAACCGCTCCGCGGTCTCCACCCGGCACCTCAGCCGCGTGGAGACCGGCCGGGCCCATCCGACGCCGGAGATGATCCTGCACCTGGCCGACCACCTCGACGTCCCCCTGCGCGCCCGCAACCAACTGCTCCTCGCGGGCGGTTACGCGCCCCAGTACCGCGACCGCGACCTGGCGGACGCCTCACTCGCGGTCGTCATGGAAGGGCTGCGCGGCCTGCTGGACGCCCATATGCCGTACCCCGCGCTGCTGTTGGACACCTACTGGGACGTCGTGGACGCCAACGCGGGCGTGGCGGCGCTCCTCGAAGGGTGCGCCCCGGAACTCCTCGAACCCCCGGTCAACGTGATCCGGCTGTGCGTGCACGAGCGCGGCCTCGCCCCGCGGATCCGCAACTTCACCGAGTGGGCCTCCCACCTGCACCACCAGCTGGCCCACCGCGCCGAACGCACCCACGACCCGCGGCACTTCGCCCTCGCCGAGGAGACCGCGCGGCACCTCGCCGCGGTCCCCGCCACACCGCCGACCGGCAACCCCGTCCTCACCCTGGAACTCGCCGTACCCGGCGCCGGGCCGCTGCGCTTCTTCAGTACGTCCGCCCAGCTCACCACACCCACCGACGCCGCCCTGGAGGGCCTGCACCTGGAGACGTTCCTCCCGGCGGACCGTTCGACGCGGCGTCACTTCGAAAAGCACTCGTAGGACCGCCAACTCGCCTGGTACGACTGGGCCATGAGCGAGGACGCCTTCCGCAAGGTCGACGGGTGCTGGCTGATGTCCCGGCGGACGCTGGTCCTGCCGTTCGGCGGTCCGACGGAACACCTCGGAGGGCGGTGAGCCTCAGGCCGGCTGCCAGATCCTCGCCAGCGCCGCTTGCGTGAGCACCTCCGCGGGGTGGCCCTGGCCGGCCAGGTGTCCGTCGCGCAGCAGCAGGCACACGTCCGAAGCGCGCGCGGCCTCCAGGTCGTGGGTTGCCTGTACGACGGTCACCCCCTCGGCCGCGAGGCCCGCCAGCAGCGACCCGATCCGCTCGCGGGCCTCCGGGTCGAGGCCCGTGGTCGGCTCGTCCAGGAGCAGCAGGTCGGACTCCTGGGCCAGTCCCTGCGCGATGAGCGTGCGCTGCCGCTGCCCACCCGACAGCTCGCCCAACTGCCGCCCGGCGAGATCCCCGACGCCGAGCCGGTCGAGCGCCGCGTCGACCGCCACCCGGTCCCGCCGCGAGGGCCGGCGCCACACCCCGAGCCCGCCCCAGCGCCCCATCTCCACCGTCTGACGCACGGTCAGGGGAAGCGTGTCCCCGACGGCGCCGCGCTGCGGGACGAACGCGGGTCGCGCGTCCCGGTGGTGCCGTACCTCTCCCGATGTAGGACGGATCACACCGGCCAGCGCACCCAGCAGCGTGGACTTTCCGCTGCCGTTCGGCCCGACGAGGGCGACCGTCGCCAACTGCGGTATTTCGCACGTCACTTGGTGGAGGACCGGGCGGCCGGGGTAGCCCGCGCACAGCCCGTCGAGGTGGACGCGGGCGGTCCGGTTGTGCCGTGGGGCCGGAACGATGGTCGGTTTTTTGAACATGGTTTTCATTGTACTGTCCTCGCATGGAGTGGTTGACGGCCCCGTTCGAGGTGGCCTTTGTGCAGCGCGCCCTGTGGGGCGGAATCCTGGTGTCGGCGATCTGCGCGCTGGCCGGGACCTGGGTCGTGCTCAGGGGGATGGCCTTTCTCGGGGACGCGATGTCCCACGGCCTGCTGCCCGGTGTCGCGTTGGCCGCGCTGCTCGGCGGCAACCTGATGGTGGGCGCCGTCGCGAGCGCCGCGGTGATGACGGCGGGGGTGACCGCCCTCGGCAGGGCCCGGCGGCTGTCCGGGGACACCGGGATCGGGCTGCTGTTCGTCGGCATGCTGTCGCTCGGCGTGATCATCGTGTCGCGCTCGCAGTCCTTCGCGGTGGATCTGACCGGATTCCTCTTCGGCGATGTGCTCGCCGTGCGCGGACAGGACCTCGCCGTGCTGGGGGTGGCCCTGTTTCTGGCGCTCGTCGTCTCGGTCCTCGGCCATCGGGCCTTCCTCGCCCTCACCTTCGACGCCCGCAAGGCCCAGACGCTGGGTCTGCGCCCGCGGCTCGCGCACGCCGTCCTGCTCGGCCTGCTGGGGCTCGCGATCGTCGCGTCGTTCCACATCGTGGGCACGCTGCTCGTCCTCGGCCTGCTCATCGCGCCGCCCGCGGCCGCCCTGCCCTGGGCGCGCAGTGTGCTGGGCGTGATGGTGGGCGCCGCCCTCCTCGGCGCCGCCGCCACCTTCGGCGGGCTGCTCCTGTCGTGGCACCTCGGCACCGCCGCCGGAGCCACCGTCTCGGCGCTCGCGGTGAGTCTCTTCTTCCTCTCGCACCTCGCCTCCGGCGTCCGCCACCGCCGTACGAGCCGTGCCACCGACAGCGCCGCGCCCGCTCCCGTACTCGAAGTCGACCGAAGCACGTCGGAGGCAATGTCTTGACCCCCAGAAGCAACGCCGCCAAGTGGGCCCCGATCCCGCTGGCGCTCACCGCCCTGCTCGCCGCGGGCTGCGCGACGCAGGAGACCAACGACCGGAAATCCGCCGGGAGTTCACCCTCCGCCACCCCGCACGGCTACGTCGCGGGCGCGAAGGAGGGCGCAGAGCAGCAGTCCCGGCTGCTCCTCAACGACCCCGGCACCGGAAGCACTCGCGTCCTCGACCTCATCACCGGCAAGGTGACGAAGACGGACGAGGTCACGGGCGCAGGCCGCCTCGCCACCGACGGCCGCTTCGGCTACTTCCACGCCTCCGGAGCCACCCACGTCCTCGACGGCGGCTCCTGGACCGTGGACCACGGCGACCACGTCCACTACTACCGCGCCGCGATCCGCGACGTGGGCCGGCTCCCCGTCGGAAAGGGCGCGTCGGTGCGCAGCGACATGGCCGTCACCGCGGTGACCGACAAGGACGGGCGGACCGTCCTGTACGACCGCGGCACGCTGGACGAGGGGGACATCGCACGCACCGGGACGCTGCCCGGCACGGCCTCCGCCCCCGTCGTCCCGTACGAGGAGCACCTGTTGGCCCTCACCGGCAAGGGCGCCACCGCGCAGCTCACCGTCTTCGACCGCAAGGGAAAGCGCGTCACCACGCCGGACGCCGAGTGCGAGAACCCGAAGGGCGACGCCGTCACCCGCCGCGGCGTCGTGTTCGGCTGCGCCGACGGAGCACTCCTCGTACGTGAGGAGAACGGGAAGTTCACCACCGAGACCATCCCCTACGACCAGGACGTGTCGGCGTCCGAACGCGCCGCCGAGTTCCGGCAGCGCCCCGGCAGCGACACCCTGACCGCCGCGGCCGGTGACGACGCCGTATGGGTGCTCGACGTCGGTGAGCGCGCCTGGACGCGGGTCGAGACCGGGACCGTCGTCGCCGCCAACACCGCGGGCGAGGGCGCGCCGTTGCTCGTCTTGGAGGACGACGGCAGGCTGCACGGCTACGACATCGCCACGGGCAAGGAGACCGCCCGTACGAAGAAGCTCCTGACCGGGAAGGCGAGCGCGGAGCACGCCCCTGTCGTGGAGGTCGATCGCAGCCGCGCCTACGTCAACGACCCCGAAGGAAAGCGCGTGTTCGAGGTCGACTACAACGACGACCTGCGCATCGCCCGCTCCTTCGACCTCGACGTCGAACCCGTCCTCATGGCGGAGACGGGCCGATGAGCGCGGACGAGGCGAAGAAGCGCGTCCGCGTCGGCACGGCACGCCTGCGCAGCCTGCTCGTCGGACTGCTGACCCTGGCGGCCGCCGCCACCGCCACCGCCTGCACCACCGACGGCGACCGGCCGAGGATCGTCGTCACCACGAACATCCTCGGTGACGTCACCCGCGAGATAGCCGGCGACCAGGCCGAGGTCACCGTCCTCATGAAGCCGAACGCCGACCCGCACTCCTTCGGCCTCTCCGCACGCCAGGCCGCCGACCTGGAACGGGCCGACCTGGTCGTCTACAACGGCCTCGGTCTGGAGGAGAACGTGCTGCGGCACGTGGACGCCGCCCGCGCCTCCGGCGTCGCCACCTTCGAGGTCGGCAAGGCGGTCGACCCGCTCACCTTCCGCACGGGCGACGACGCGGCGGACGGCCAGGCGGACCCGCACTTCTGGACCGACCCGGACCGGATGCGCAAGGCCGCGGGGCTCATCGCCGACCAGGTCACCGAGCACGTCGACGGCGTCGACACCGGCGCCGTGCGCGACCGGGCGGACCGCTACGACAAGGAGCTGGCGCAGCTCAGCACCTGGATGCGCGAGTCCTTCGACAGCGTCCCCGAGGACCGGCGCGCCCTCGTCACCAACCACCACGTCTTCGGCTACCTCGCCGACCGCTTCGGCCTCCGGGTCATCGGCGCCGTCGTCCCCAGCGGCACCACCCTCGCCTCACCCAGCTCCTCCGACCTGCGGTCCCTCACCCGGGCGATGGAGAAGGCCGGTGTCCGCGCCGTGTTCGCCGACTCCTCGCAGCCCACGCGCCTCGCCGAGGTGCTGCGCAAGGAGATGGGCGGCCGGGTGCAGGTCGTGGAGCTGTACTCCGAGTCCCTCACGGCGAAGGGCGAGGGCGCGGACACGTACCTGCGGATGATGCGCGCCAACACGACCGCGATGACCGAGGGCCTCACGGCCCGCTGACCTCCGAACGTTCTGTTCAACAGGGAAGGAACACACGTGAACACGATCCCCACCACCCGCAGGAGAGCCCTCGGGGGAGCGGCCTGCGCCCTGGCCTTCGCCACGGTGCTGACCGCCTGCGGCAGCGAGGACGACACCAAGAGCTCGGCCAAGGCCGGGGCCACCACCCCCGCCGCGAAGGTCGAGGAGCCGCTCGTCGCGGGCTTCGACGGCGGCCTCTACATACTCGACGGCAAGAGCCTCAAGCTCGCGAAGACGATCGAGCTGCCCGGCTTCAACCGCGTCAACCCGGCCGGGGACGAGGACCACGTCGTCGTCTCCACCGACAGCGGCTTCCGCGTCCTGGACGCCGCCGCCCAGCGCTTCACCGGCATCGAGTACAAGGGCTCGGAGCCCGGCCACGTCGTCCGGCACGCGGGAAAGACCGTGCTGTTCACCGACGGAACCGGTGAGGTCAACGTCTTCGACCCGGCCGACCTGAGCGACGGGAAGAAGCCCGAGGGCCGCACCTACACCTCCGCCGAGGCGCACCACGGCGTCGCCATCGAGCTGGAGAACGGTGAACTCCTCAGCACGCTCGGGAACAAGGAGAAGCGCACCGGCGTCCTCGTCCTCGACAAGGACAACAAGGAGATCGCCCGCAACGAGAAGTGCCCCGGCGTGCACGGCGAGGCCGCGGCCAAGGACGAGGCCGTCGGCGTCGGCTGCGAGGACGGCATCCTCCTCTACAAGGACGGTGAGTTCACCAAGGTCGACGCCCCCGACGACTACGGCCGGATCGGCAACCAGGCGGGCAGCGACGCCTCCCCGGTCCTCCTCGGCGACTACAAGACCGACGCCGAGGCCGAACTGGAACGCCCCACCCGCGTCTCCCTCATCGACACGGAGAAGAAGAAGCTCCGCCTCGTCGACCTGGACACCAGCTACTCCTTCCGCTCGCTGGCCCGGGGCCCCGAGGGTGAGGCGCTGGTACTCGGCACCAACGGGAAGCTCCACGTCATCGACCCGGACACCGGCAAGGTCGAGAAGAAGATCGACGCCGTCGGCGAGTGGCGCGAGCCCCTGGACTGGCAGCAGCCCCGGCCCACCCTGTTCGTCCGCGACAGCACGGCCTACGTCTCGGAGCCGGGCAAGAAGGCCCTGCACGCCTTCGACCTGGAGACCGGCAAGAAGATCACGTCCGTGACCCTGCCGGAGAGCACCAACGAACTGTCCGGCGTGGTGGCCGGGCACTGACGGCCGCGCACCGGCACATGCGTACGCCCCCGTGGTCGTCGGACCACGGGGGCGTACGGCTGCTTGCTCAGACGGACCGGTGGTACTGGTCCGGGACGTGGCTCTCCGCGCCCAGTTCGCGCGCCGCGTGGCGGGCGAAGGACGGGTCGCGCAGCAGTTCGCGGCCGAGGAGGATCGCGTCCGCCTCCCCGTTGGCGAGGATCTTCTCGGCCTGCTCGGGCTCGGTGATGAGGCCGACCGCGGCGGCCGGGATCCCGGCCTCGTTGCGCACGCGCGCCGCGAAGGGCACCTGGTAGCCGGGGCCGAGCGGGATGCGGACGCCCGCCGCGTTGCCGCCCGTCGACACGTCGATCAGGTCCACGCCGTGCTCCTTCAGCTCGGCGGCGAAGCGCACGGTGTCGTCGGCGGTCCAGCCCTCCTCGCCGTCCAGCCAGTCGGTGGCGGAGATGCGGAAGAACAGCGGCAGTTCCTCGGGCCACACCGCGCGGACCGCGTCCACGACCTCCAGGGCGAACCGGGTGCGGTTCTCGTAGGAGCCGCCGTACGCGTCGGTGCGCTTGTTGGAGTGCGGGGAGAGGAACTCGCCGATCAGGTAGCCGTGGGCGCCGTGGATCTCGACGACCTGGAAGCCGGCCTCCAGGGAGCGGCGGGCGGCGGCGACGAACTGCTGGACGATCTCCTTGATCTCCTCGACCGACAGCTCGGCCGGAACCGGGTGCTTCTCGTCGAAGGCGACCGCGCTGGGCGCCACGGCCTGCCAGCCGTGCGCGTCCGGGCCCACCGGCGCGCCGCCCTTCCAGGGCCGGTCGGTGGAGGCCTTGCGGCCGGCGTGCCCGAGCTGGATGCCCGGCACGGTGTTCTGCGACTTCAGGAACGAGGTGATCCGGCGGAACGCCTCGACCTGCGTGTCGTTCCAGATGCCGAGGTCCTGCGGGGAGATGCGGCCCTCGGGGGAGACCCCCGTCGCCTCGACGATGATCAGGCCGGTGCCGCCGACGGCGCGCGCCGCGTAGTGCTGGAAGTGCCAGTCGTTCGGCGCACCGACCAGCGGGCCCTCCGGAGCCGCGCTGTACTGGCACATCGGCGGCATCCACACGCGGTTGGGGATGGTCAGGGACCGCAGGGTGTAGGGCTCGAACAGTGCGCTCACGGCGGACTCCATTCGTACGGATCGCAGTAACGCCTCGCGGATCGCGACGAGGTCTTCGCTAGTACGATAGCCACCGTAGTACGGCGGATGTCAAACTACGAGGGTTCTCGTACAATGGCGTCACCGCACCGCAGGCATCCAGCCACCCGCACCGCGAAGGGGAGTCGTCCATGACGGCCGCAGCACCGCACACCGAGGCCGCCACCGGCGGTCGTACGCTCGCGCACCCCGACCGCGCGGAGATCCGGCTCGAAACGGTGCTGCACGCGCTGTCCGACCCGATGCGCATGGCCGTCGTCCGCGAGATGGCCGCCTCGGACCAGGTCGAACTGTCCTGTTCCGCGTTCGACCTGCCCGTCACCAAGTCCACCACCACGCACCACTTCCGGGTGCTGCGCGAGGCCGGGGTGATCGAGCAGGTCTACCGGGGGACCGCCAAGATGAACGGGCTGCGCAGGGACGACCTAGACGCGCTCTTCCCCGGCCTTCTGGACCACATCCTCGACGCGGCCGCGCGGCAGCACGACCGGCTCGGCGGGAGCTGACTCCGGCGCCGCGGAGGAACCGGCCTTCTGCGGCAGGTGGTTGAAGAGCAGGTTCAGCGCGATCGCCGTCAGACAGCCCGCGCTGATGCCGCTGTCCATCACCGTCTGGAACCAGTTCGGGAAGTGCTCGTAGAGCGTCGGCACGCCCACCGGAAGGATGCCGACGGCCACCGAGACCGCCACGACGGTCAGATTGCTGTTGCCCTCGAACTCCACCTTGGACAGGGTCTTCAGACCGCTCGCCGCGACCGTTCCGAACATCACCAGGCCCGCGCCGCCGAGCACCGGTGACGGGATCGCGGCGACCACCGCGCCCAGCTTCGGCAGCAGACCGAGCAGGATCAGGATGCCGCCCGAGACGGCGACCACCCACCGGCTGCGCACCTTCGTCATGCCGACCAGACCGACGTTCTGCGCGAACGCCGTGTACGGGAAGGTGTTGAAGACGCCGCCGAGCACGGTCGAGAAGCCGTCGGCGCGCAGGCCGTCGCCGAGCGCGCGCTGGTCCACCGGCCGGTCCGTCATCTCGCCGACCGCGATGAAGTCACCGGTCGTCTCCGTCATCGTCACCAGCGCCACGATCAGCATCGACACGATGGCCGCGGCGTGGAACTCCGGGGCGCCGAAGTGGAAGGGCGTGCTGATCCCGACCCAGTTCGCGTCGCCGACGGCCGAGAAGTCCGTGAAGCCGGTGGGTATCGCCACCGCCGTGCCCACCACGATGCCGACCAGCACCGCGACCCGGCTCAGGGCGGGCGGCGCGAACCGCTGCACGCCGAGCACGAGCACCAGGACCAGCGCCGCGAGCCCGAGGTTCTTCGGGTCGCCGAAGTCCTCCGCCCCCGCGCCGCCCGCGGCCCACGTGCCCGCCGTCGGCAGCAGCGACAGGCCGATGATGAGGATGACCGTGCCCGTGACCAGGGGCGGGAAGAAGCGCAGCAGCCGCCCGAAGACCGGCGCGAGCAGCATCATCGCGAGCCCCGCGACGATCACCGCCCCGTAGATCGCCGGCAGTCCGCCGCCCGTCGTGCCGATCAGCACCATTGGCGACACGGCCGCGAACGTACAGCCCTGCACGATCGGCAGCCGAATGCCGAAGCGCCACACACCCACGCACTGGATGAGGGTGGCGATACCGCACACCAGCAGGTCCGCGGTGATCAGATACGCGAGATCGGCGGGCGGCAGCTTCATCGCGCCGCCCACGATCAGCGGCACGGCGACCGCGCCCGCGTACATGGCGAGCACATGTTGCAGCCCGAACGCCGCCAACTGGCGTACGGGCGGGACCTGGTCCACGGGGTGCGTTGTCATGCCGCAGAACGTAATGACCTTAAACGGTTTGTTGATTTCCGCCGTGTTGCCGGTACGTGTCCTCGCCCCCGCGCCCCGTCGGGTTGTCTACGACCCGCGCGCCACGCCCAACAGGCCCTCCCAGTCCGGGATCTTCACCGACCCGCGCCCGAGCCCCCGCCCGAGCTCCGCCTCGGCCCGCTCGATCGCCCGCCAACCGTCCCACCGCACGGGCCGGGCCCCGGCCGCGAGCAGACCGCCCAGCGGATCCCGCGCGGGGCCGTCCCCCGTGACGTCGTCCAGCAGCGAGGCGACGGTCTCCTTGGCGCACGGCCGGTTGCTGCCGATCACGCCGGTCGGCCCCCGCTTGATCCACCCCGCGACGTACTCGCCCGGCGCCACCCGCCCCTCCCGCAGCACCCGCCCCGCCGTGTGCGGCACGGTGCCGGAGCCCTCGTCGAACGGCAACCCCTCCAACGGCACTCCGCGATACCCCACCGACCGCAGCACCAGCTCCGCCCCGACCACCTCGCACACCCCCGTACCGACCACGCCCCCGTGCCCGTCGGGCCGCGTCCGCTCGAAACGCACCCCCGCCACCCGCCCGTCGGGGCCCGCGAGCACCTCGACCGGGCGCAGGTGGAAGCGCAGATGGATGCGGCGGTGCGCGCCGACGCGGCGTGGGCGGGCCGCCCAGGTGCGCAGCACCTCCACGTTGCGCCGCCGGGCGGCGGGCAGGGCGGAGGGGTCGGCGTAGGCCGGATCGAGTGCCAACTCCCGCTCGTGCAGCACGATGTCGGTGTCCGGGAGGTCGCCCAGCTCGCGCAGCTCCTTGGTGGTGAAGCGGGCCTGCGAGGGGCCGCGGCGACCCACCATGTGCACGTCGCGCACCTCGCTCGCCGCGAGCGCGCCGAGCGCGGCGTGCGGCATGTCGGTGGGCAGCAGCTCGGGGGCGCCGCGGGCCAGCATCCGTGTCACGTCGACCGCCACGTTGCCGACGCCGATGGCGACGGCCGTGCGCACACCCCGTACGAAGCCGCCGTCGAAGGCGTCCGGGTGGGCGCTGTACCAGGCCACGAAGTCGGTCGCCGACCAGCTGCCCGGCAGGTCCTCGCCCGGCACCCCGAGCCGCCGGTCGGCCGCCGCGCCGACGCAGTACACGACCGCGTCGTACAGCTCCAGGAGCTTGGCGGGCGGCAGTGCGGGGCCGACCTCGACGCCGCCGAGGAAGCGCACCCGCTCGTCCTCCAGGACCGAACGCAGGTTGTTCTGGAGCGACTTGATCTTCTCGTGGTCCGGTGCGACGCCGTACCGCACGAGCCCGTACGGGCACGGGAGCCGGTCCAGCACGTCCACGAGGACGCCCGGCACCCGGTCCTGGGCCAGGAGCCCCTGCGCGGTGTAGACCCCGCTCGGACCCGAACCGACGACGGCGATGTGCGGCACGGGAGGCTCCCTCCGCCGGGGTGCTGATGTGTCTCAGCATGACACCGGGAGGCGCGGTGGGGGAGGGGGTGCGGCGCGGGCGGGCGCCCGGCGTCAGAGCATGTCGCGCATCCGCGAGATCTCGCTGGTCTGCTGGGCGATCACGTCGTCCGCCATCTCCTCCACCAGCACGTTGTTGCCGTCGCTCTTGACGTCCGTGGCCATCGTCACGGCGCCCTGGTGATGCGTGATCATCAGCTTCAGGAACAGCGCGTCGAACGCCTCGCCCCGCGCGGCCCGCAACTTCTTCAGCTGGGCCTGCGTGGCCATGCCCGGCATCGTGTCGTGCGCGTGATGGCCCTTCGGGGAGGTGTCGCGCCCGTACTTCTGGAGCCAGCCGCGCATCGCCTCGATCTCGGGGCCCTGCGCGGCGGAGATCCGCTCCGCCAGCCGCTTCACCTTCGCCGACTCGGCCTGCTTCGGGGCGAGTTCGGTCATCTTCAGCGCCTGCTGGTGGTGCGGGATCATCATCTGCGCGTAGGCGACGTCCGCGGAGTTCGGACTGTCGTCGGAGCCGCGCTTCGCCGCGTCCTTGGCCGACAGCGTCTCGGCCGCGTCGCCCGGCTTGCCCGGCGCGATGACCGAAGGCCCGCCCGACGCCCGGGAGTTGGCCCTGTCGTCGTCCGGGCCCCCCGAGTCGCACCCGACCAGCCCCAGCGCGGACACCGCCGCCAGTGCGGCGACAGCAACTTTCATGACGATTGCGTTGCCACCTATTGATCTGTGCATGAGGAAGACGATACTCGGGGAGATCCGTGAACCGTTCAAGTACGAGCGAAGTCACCGTCACCCAAGGAGACAACAGTGACCCTGTACTCCACCCGAACGCGCCGCAGACGCCTCGGAGTTGCCACGGCCGCCGCCGGGCTCCTCGCGGCGTTGCTCGCCGCGGGTCCCGCCGCGGCGACGCCCGACCCGGGCGACCGATCGGCGGCGCCGAAGAGCGTCTCGAAGAGCACCGAGGCCGAGGTCGAGAAGGCGATATCCGCCGGCTACATCCCCGGCCAGGACGAGATCGTCCACTCGGACAACATCCAGCACGTCACCAACATCCCGAAGGACGCGCTGCCCGGCACCAACTCCGACCTGGCCTTCCAGGGCAAGTACGCCTTCGCCGGGAACTACGACGGGTTCCGTGTCTTCGACATCAGCAACCCGAAGGCGCCGAAGACCGTCTCGCAGGTGCTGTGTCCCGGCTCCCAGAACGACATCTCCGTCTCCGGGAACCTGCTGTTCCTGTCCACGGACAGCTCCCGCAGCGACGACTCCTGCGCCTCCACCACCCAGCCGGCGACCGAGAAGTCGTCCTGGGAGGGCATGAAGGTCTTCGACATCACCGACAAGGCGAACCCGAAGTACGTCGCCGCCGTGGAGACCGCGTGCGGATCGCACACCCACACCCTGGTTCCGGAGAAGAAGAACGTCTACGTGTACGTCTCCTCGTACTCGCCGAGCGCGACGTTCCCGGACTGCCAGCCGCCGCACGACGGCATCTCGGTCATCAAGGTGCCGCGCAAGGCGCCCGAGAAGGCGGCGGTCGTGGGCTTCCCCGTCCTCTTCCCCGGTGAGGGCGCCGACGGCGGAGGCAACCCGGGCGCGCCCACCAACCCGGGCGTCTCGAAGACCACCGGCTGCCACGACATCACGGTGCTGCCCTCCAAGGACCTCGCGGCCGGCGCCTGCATGGGCGACGGCATCCTGTTCGACATCGAGGACCCGGAGAACCCGAAGGTCATCGACCAGGTCCAGGACAACGTGAACTTCGCGTTCTGGCACTCGGCGACCTTCAACCAGAAGGCCAACAAGGTCGTGTTCACCGACGAGTTGGGCGGCGGCGGCGCCGCGACCTGCAACGAGAAGATCGGCCCGAACCGCGGCGCCGACGGCATCTACGACATCGTCGGCAAGGGCGACAAGCGCAAGCTCGTCTTCAAGAGCTACTACAAGATCCCGCGCCACCAGGCCGACACCGAGAACTGCGTCGCGCACAACGGCTCGCTGATCCCGGTCAAGGGCAAGGACCTCATGGTGCAGGCCTGGTACCAGGGCGGCGTCTCCATCTGGGACTTCACCGACTCCTCGAAGCCCAAGGAGATCGGCTACTTCGAGCGCGGCCCGATCAGCACCGAGCAGCTGGTGGGCGGCGGCACCTGGTCGGCCTACTACTACAACGGCTACATCTACTCGAACGACATGGTGAAGGGCTTCGACGTCCTGAAGGTCAGCGACCGCCGCACGGACCCGGCCCAGAAGGTCCGGCTCGGTGAGCTGAACGTCCAGACGCAGCCGGACTACTTCGACTGACCGGACCGGTCGGCGTCGACAGCCGGTGCCAGCGGTTCGAAGTACCGTGAGAAGTCGGCCGGTCTGTCATGAGCGGGGCTCTCGTCGGACGACGCGTCATCCTCGTCGTCCGGCGGGAAGCCCAGCCGCCACTCCAGTTCGTACCGCCCGAACAGCTCGCCGCGCAGCGTCGCCATCGGCATCGGCGCGCCGGGCACCAGGATCGAGAACACGGAGCCCATCAACAGGGCGCGCAGCAGCGGATAGTCCCGCTCCACGTCGAGCGTCCCGTGCCGCACCACCGTGTCGCGCAGCAGCGCCGCGAGCCGCTGCTGCTCCGGGCACTGCACGAAGCCCTCGGCCTGAAGGATTCCCGCCATGTGCGTGCGCATGAGCACGGGCTGGTCGCGGGCGAGACCGAGGATCGCGTCGATCGCGCGGGCGAGCCGCTCGTCACCGTCGTCGAGACCGGGGCGCGGCTCCCGCTCCAGCGCCTCCTCCAGCGTGCGGTGCATCAGCCGGTGCACGGCGGACTGCAACAACTGCCGTTTGCCCGGGAAGTAGTACGAGACCAGACCACGCGCCGAACGGGCGCGGTCCGCGATGTCGCCGAGCGTCGTCGCGTCGTATCCACGCTCCCCGACGAGCTCCAGCGTCGCCTGAAGGAGCCGCTCGCGGGAACGTCGGCGCAACTCCTCATTGACCGATGCGCTGCGGGGGGACATCCTTGACTCCTGCGTTGACTGGCTCGCAGCCAACTATACTCAGCGCTTCCTGGCCGCCGGCCTGTTGGGGCGTGGTGTGCGCGGGAGGGCGGCCGTATTCCGGCGACGCGGGGGATCGTCGGAATACGGCCGCGTCATCTTCCGCGGTGGCACGTGCCGGTCCGCCGGGTGTCGCCGCGTCAGGCGCGGACCAGGTCGAGCACCGGACGCAGCCCGTCCGGACGGGCCCCGACCGGCAGATGGTCCACGAAGTGCACGGCGCAGCCGAGCCGCGCGGCGCCGCCGTCCGCGCGCCGGTCGTCACCCACCATCAGCGCGTCACCGGGCGCCACGCCCAGCGCCTCGCAGGCCGCCGTGAACAGCCGCGGGTCCGGCTTCGTCACGCCGTGCCGGTACGACAGGACGTACGCGTCGACGCAGTCGTCCAGGCCGTGCGCCGCGAAGACGGGCCGCGGGTCCCAGCCGATGTTGCTGACCACGGCCACCGGGAGGCCGAGCTCGCGCAGACCGGCGAGCACCTCGCGGGTGTCCGGGTAGGGCTGCCAGGCGGCGGGCGTCATGTGGCGGTCGTAGAGAGCGTCGTAGAGCCGCTCGTCGGGCAGCGGTACCTGGCGGGCGAGCCCCGTGTACGCGGCGCGGTGCCGGGTGGCGTCGACATCGCGGACGGCGACGAGTTCGGCGAGGTGCCGGGGCACCTGGGGCTGATGCGTGGAGGCGCCCGGCAGCGCCCCGACGGTCTCCAGGGCGGCCACCGCGCGGTCGAACTCCTCGGCGGGCAGGGTCAGCCCGGCGCCGTCGAGCCCGGCGCGCAGCCAGGAGTCGGTGGACTCGATGCGGAAGAGGGTGCCGGAGAAGTCGAACAGCACGGCTTTGATCGTCATGCGGTCGATCCTCCGCGCCGCAGAACGCGTGGGTCAAGAACGGGCGTTGGGGGCGAGCCACTTTCCGTACGCGGCCGCGGACAGCGTCACCGTGAGCGCGCCGAGCAGCCAGCCGCCGAGCACGTCCGTGGGCCAGTGCACGCCGAGCCACAGCCGGGTCAGCCCGACGCCGAGCACCGACACCACGGCGAGGGCGAGCGCGGTGCGCCACAGCGCGGAACCGGCCCCGTACCGGCGCAGCAGCCACAGGACGAGGCCGCACACCACGGTCGCCGTCATCGCGTGCCCCGAGGGGAACGCGGCGAAGTGCGCGGAGTCGACCGGGTCGGGCCACACCGGGCGCGGCCGGTCGACGGCCGCCTTGAAGCCCTGTTGCAGCAGCGTGCCGACCAGACACGTGGCCGCGATCCAGCCCGCGAGCAGCCAGTCCCGCAGCCGCCACAGCAGGGTCAGCACGATCACCGCGATCAGGGCCCGCATGGTCCACGGGTCCCACACCCAGTCCGTGAGGACCCGGTTGACGTGCGTGATGCCGGGTTCGTCGACGGCCGGTCCGTGCAGGGAGCGGACGACCGCGCGGTCGAGGTCCATCAGCGGGCTCCACCGGAGCGCGACCAGGAGGAGCAGGAGCACGAAGGGCAGGGCCAGTGCCGTGCTCAGTGCCGCGAGGGGAGCCGCGGGGCGGGTGCGGCGGGGCGGGGAGTCGAGCCGTGCCGGGTGCATGGGAAAGATCCTCGCTCATCGATCGCCGCGCGCGCCGTCCCGATGGCGGCGCGGCGTGTGGTGGTGCCCCCGTGCCCGACCGAGTGCCCCGGGACGCGCCTCCTTACCCCGGGTGATCCCGGACGCGGCCTACCCGAGCACCCGCAGCGCCGGCCCGAAGGTGACCAGCAGCGGGACGAGCGGGACGAGCGCCGCGGCCGCCGTCAGGCGCAGCCGGTGGCCGGGGGTGAGGCGCGACTGCGGCGCGAGCAGCCGGTGCACGCGCTGCGGGACGTGCGCCTGCGGCGTGGGGCAGGGGCCGAACACGCCACGGTCCTCGTTGAGTTCGACCAGCGCGAGCGCGATGCTCATGCGGCCGAAGCGGCGGGAGGCGACGTCGTCCGCCGCGAGCTCCACCAGACGGTGCATCTCGTCCCGGAACGAGGCGAACACCGGAACCTGCGGGAAACCGGAGGCCAGCGCGCCCGAGCAGTGCAGCAGCCAGTCGTGCCGCCACCGCGCGTGACCCATCTCGTGCGCGAGCACCGCGTCGATCTGGCGCCCCTTCAGGCGCTGCAACGCGGCCGTGGTGATGACCAGTTGGGGCGTCGCGCCCGACAGCCACCAGGCGTCCGGGCGCTTGCCCTCCAGGATCACGAGGCGGTCGGGGCCCGGCTCCTCACCGGGCAACAGCGGAGCCCGCTCCAGCAGTTCGGCCCGCCGCGCACGGCGCCTCGCCCGCGCGGCCCGCACCTCGCGCACCAGCATCGCCACCGTCCACGCCCCGCCCAGGGCGAGCGTCACGGCGACGGTGGCCGCCCACGGCCCGGCGGCCCGCAGCGCGTACGCGTCCACCACCCCGTGCGGCGCCGCCGCGAAGACATGGCCGCGGACCTCGCTCCAGGCCGCCGCCGCGCTCAGCGTCATCGACAGCACGCAGCACAGCAGCACCCCCGCCACCACGCACTGCCACGCCCACAGCGCGACGATCGGCTCCCGCTCCGTCCAGTCCGCGCGCGCGAGCAGCCGCGGCGCGATCAGGGCGGCGAGCGCGCCGAGCAGCAACAGTGCTACGGGGACCGTCATGGCCGTCACCCTATGAGGCGGGCGCTACCCACGGGTATGCCCTGGGGCGGCAAGTGACGCACGCCACGGTTTCGTTGAGCGCCGTCGAGGCGGATCCGCTCACATCGTGAGCAGCATGGCCAGCATCCCGATCCCCATCGACAGCCGGCACGCCCGCGCCAGCTCCGGGCGGTCGCCCCAGCCGCCCGCGACGGCCGGTCCCGCGCCCGCCGTGACCGGCACGAGACGCGCGCCCGACCACAGCACGTATCCGGCGAAGTAGAGCAGGAGCGCGCCCGTCAGTGCAGGACTGCCCGCGCCGCCGTGGTGGGCGTGCGCCTCGGGCCGTACGGCCATCGCCACGGCCATGTACGCCATGGCGAAGGTGCCCACGAGGTGGTGCAGGTGGTGGGCCCCGGTCCGGGCGGCCCACAGCGCGCGGAGCGCGGCGGCCCCGAACACGGCGGCGTACAGCAGCCACGCCCAGTACGGGGGCGTGAGCACCGCGGCCGGCACGGCCATCAGCGCCATCCCGAATCCCATCAGGGCCTCGCCGCCCGCCGTGCGGCGCTGCTCCTCGACGCCGCTGCGCAGGCGCAGCAGGCAGTACGCGCCGGTGGCCGCGCACAGCGCGACCAGCAGCCAGGCGGCCGAGAGCGGTCCGTGCACCGGATTCCCCATCCCGTCGTCGGTCGTGCGTCCTTCGTCCGATCGGGAGATGCCCCGGCGTGCGGGTGCGTATGGCGGCGCAGGGAAGCACACTAAATCATTTACGAGTAAAACATCTGTTAAGCTTCATGTATGAGCAGCACACCACCCTCCCCTCGAACCCCTGCCGTCCACCGCCTCCCGCTCGCCGGAGTGCTGCGCCTCAACAAGCCGTCCGACACCTGGCTCAAGCCCGCGACCAGCGTCGTCGTCGCCACCGCGATACCGAACCTGACGCTGCTCGCCCTCGGCCGACTCGACCTGGCGATGTACACGATGGCGGGCAGCCTGTGCGCCCTGTACGGACACCACCTCCCGTACGCGGCGCGAGCGCGCGCCCTCGCGTGGGTGATCGCAGGAATGTTCGCCAGTGTCGCCGTCGCCATGGTCGCCGCCTCGCTCGCCTCGTCCGCGGCCGTCCTCGTCGCCGTCGGCGCGCTGCTCGCCGCCGCGCAGAAGGGGCTCTGCGACGCCACCCGCGTCGGGCCGCCGGGACACCTGATCTTCACGTTCATCAGCTCCGCGACCCTGTTCGCGCCGCAGACCATCGGGCAGGTGCCCGGCCACCTCGCGCTGATGCTGGCCGCCGCGGCCGTCGCCTGGCTCGTCGGCATGGCGCCCGCCCTCGTACGCCCCCACGGGCCGGAGCGCCGGGCCACCGCCCGCGCCCTGAACGCCGCCGCCGCGTACGTCGAGCGGCCCGAGCACGCCCCCGGCCGCGGCGCCGCGGCCGGCGCCGTGCACGCCGCCTGGCAGTCGCTGCTCGCCACCGGGGCCCGCACCGAGGCGCGGCGCGCCCTGGAACGGCTCGTGCTGCGCGCCGAGGTCGCCATCGCGGCGCCCGCCGACACCGACGCGGCCCTGCTGCGCGCCTGGGCCGCCGGCCTGCGCGGCACCGGCGCGGTACCGCGCCCCGAGCGGATCGCCGGGATGGACGACGAAATGCTCGGCATCGAGGCCGAGCTCGCGGGCGGCACGCCCTCGCTGTGGCGGCGCATCGGGCCCGGCTCGCCCGTGCTGCCCATCGCCC
This sequence comes from Streptomyces sp. BYX5S, assembly GCF_054724165.1. Taxonomy (NCBI): domain Bacteria; kingdom Bacillati; phylum Actinomycetota; class Actinomycetes; order Kitasatosporales; family Streptomycetaceae; genus Streptomyces; species Streptomyces sp. BYX5S. The sequence goes on from NZ_CM138829.1 coordinate 3,047,759, forward strand.
TGCGCACGTTCGTCGGCTGCGCCCTCGCCGGATACGGCTCCCTCGCCCTCGGCGTCGGCCGCCCCTACTGGGCCCTCGTCACGGCCGCCTCCCTCTACCAGGCCAACCTCACGCTCTCCTGGAGCCGCGGCGTGCAGCGCGTCGTCGGCAACCTCGCCGGGGTGCTCGTCTTCGCCGCCGTCGCGCCGCTCGCCCACGCGAGCCAGATCGCCCTCGTGCTCTGTGTCCTCGCCTTCAACTTCGGCGCCGAGGCGCTCATCACCCGCAACTACTGGCTGGGCAGCCTCTGCGTGACGCCGATGGCGCTGCTCGTCACCGAGTTCGCCCGCTACCAGCAGCCCGGGGAGTTGATCGGGGACCGCATCGTCGACACCCTCGTCGGCGCCGTGCTCGGCATCGTCGCCGCCATCGCCGTCACCAACCGGCGCGCCACCGACGGCATCGAGCGCGCCCTCACCGCCTGCGACACCGCCCGCGAGAGCGCCGAGCGCACCCTCGCGCTGCCCGCGCCCGGCCACGCCGCCCTGGAGGCGGCCCGGCGGAGCCTCGTGGCGGCCGTCGTGGAGCTGCGGGCCGCCGCCGACACCGCAGCCGGGGAGTGGTGGCAGCGCGCGCTGCCCGAGGAGCGGGTGCTCGCCGCGGAACAGGCCGGGCACCGTACGCTCGCCGCCACGGTGCGCCGACAGGCAGCCGAGGCGGGCGCCGCCGCCCCGAGTGGTGCGAGCGCCCAGCAGTAGCGGATAGTGGCGGACGCACGACGTTCGGCCGATGAGAAAGGTCCGGGGCAGGCAGGCATGAGCACCCAGCAAGGCGCGGCGGCAACGGGGCCGCTCGACATCGTCTCGTCGGTCGTACGGCAGTGGCAGGCCGTACGACCCGACATCGACACCGCGCCCATGGAGATCATCGGCCGCATCAACCGGTGCGCCGCGCTGCTCCAGCAGGCGGAGGACGCGCCGCTCCGGCACGCGGGCCTGACCAGGGCCGAGTTCGACCTGCTCGGCACCCTGCGCCGCACCGGCCGCGAACTCACCCCCGGCGACCTCGCCCGCGAGACCTTCGCCTCCGGCGCCGCGGTCACCAAACGCCTCAAGCAGCTTCAGGAGCGCGGCCTGATCTCCCGCCGCGGCGACACCCGCGACCGCCGCGTCTCCCACCTGAGCCTCACGGACGAGGGCCGGGCCCTCGTCGACGAGGTGCTGCCGAGTCAACTCGCGTACGAAGGGGCCGTCCTTTCGGGCCTGGGTGACGGCAAGGACGCACAACTCAGCACACTGCTGGGCGAATTGCTGTTGCAGCTGGAGGGGCGGCTGGGCGGGGCCAGGCCCTGAGGACCTGCCGGGTCTCCAGGGCCTGCCCCCGCTCGCTCAGCGCGGCAGCGTCGCGCCCGCGATGCCGTACTCCTCGCGCCGCCCGCACATCCCGAGCCCGCCGTGCCGCGTCGGGCCCGCCGCATGCGCGGTCGACGCCGCCAGGTAGGCGTCGGCGTCGCCCTTCTCCAGGGCGTCGAGCTGGGCCCCCGTGCGTTCCGCCGCCGCCAGGGCGCCCGTGCGCCACAGTTCGCGCCACGCGGCGACGCGCGGGCGGACCAGGGCGGCGGCCGCCCGCTGGAACGTCCGCAGCGGTTCGGGGTCGCCCGCCTCCAGCGCCTCGCGCAGCGGCAGGTAGCCCTCCACCGCGAGGTCGCGGCGGCGGCGAGCGGCCGCCTCCGCGTCGGGGCCCTGCGGCAGTCTCGCCGCGGCCGCGTACGTCTCCGGGTCCGTCAGGTAGCGCGGCGGGAACGTGAACACCGCGTCGCCCGCCTCCGGCAGCCCGCTGTTCTGCATCAGGACGGTGACGCGCAGGTCCTCGCCCTGCACCATGCGGTGCACCGTGCCCGGCTCGAACCACGCCAGCGAGCCCGCCTCCAGAGGCGTGTCCCGGTAGCCGTCCGGGCTGAGGGTCTGGACCGCTCCGCGCCCGGACGTCACCACGTACGCCTCCGTGCACACCAGGTGCAGATGCGGGCTGCCGCCGCAGACGCCGTCCGTCGCCTCCCAGTCGTACGCGGAGATGTGCGACAGACCGATGCCGCCGGGCAGCGGCCGGTCCAGGCTCACCACGGCAGGGCCTTCAGACGCGCCGCCACCCGCTCCGTGTCCCAGGCGCCGTCCGCGACCACGATCCGGTACCGGTAGCGGAACGTCTCGCCCGCCGGCAGCGCGAACTCCTCGAAGAACGCCCAGGAGAACGCGACCGTCGGAATCGGCTCCGAGCGCACGAACCAGTGCGAGGCGTGGATCGCGTCCGCGTTCTCCGGCGCGTGCTCGAAGACGAGCGTCGAGTGGGCGTCCACGTCGTCGTGCTCACCGGAGAACGCCAGCCACGGGCCCTGCGTGCCCATCAACGCGCTGTCGGAGGCGTCCCCTTGGGGCCCGAAGACCTTCCCGCCGGTGAAGTCGCGCGGCCCGCGCCACTGCAACCCCGTGTAACCGGCCATCTCGCGCCCCGCCGTCGTCGGCGAGCCGAAGCGCAGGGCCTCGCCGTCGGCGCGGGTGTTCGTCAGCTCGATCGACCAGTCGACGGCGTACGAGCCGGAGTCCGGGTCCGCGGAGTGCACCCGCACCCCGCGCCGCTCACGGGCCCACTCGGCGCCGCCGTTCTCGATCCAGGTCAGGCGCTCGGTGAACTCCACCGCGTCGTCGCCTGCCTCCACGGCGTCGAAACCGTCGTGCCGCATCGAGCCGATGCGGTCGTGCAGCGGGAGGTAACCCTCGCCGTGCACATAGCAGTTGCCGCCCCAGAAGTTCTGCCCGGACAGGTGGCTGGCCGTCATCTGCAGGCCCTTGTGCCAGCGGTGGTCGTTGGGCCGGTACCCCGACACCAGGTTGCCGGACAGGGTGCGCAGCGGATGCACGTACGGCTTGCGGGCCTCGAAGGCCTCCGGGTCCGGCTTGTAGACGTAGGAGAAGAGATCGGTGCCTGTGGCGGTCGCGCGCACCACGACGCGGTCGCCGTGCGTGTGCGTGACCTTCAGGGAAGACGGGGCGCTGCTCAACTCTTCGGGCTCCAATCCGGGTGGTCTCCGTGCATCGAGGCGTAGAACGGGTCGCCGGGGCCGATCTCGCCGGCCGTGACCGTGCCGCCGGTGAACGCCGACTTGTACAGCGCCGCGGCGAACTCCAGCGTGCTGCGGGCGCTTCGGCCGCTGCCCGGCGGGCGGGTCCCCGCGTCGTACGCGTCCAGCACCGCGGTCAGCTGCGCGGTGTGCGAGCTGGGTGTGTCGGCGGTGGGCGCGGGCGGCTGCTCGGCGCCCGGGGCCGGGGTGTAGCGCCAGTTGTCGTTGCTGTGCCCGTACAGGTGCGTCAGCTCGACCGTGGCCTTCTCGCAGTCGATGCGGATGCGGCTCGTCTCGTCGGGGGAGAGCACGGAGTTGACGACGGTGCCGAGGGCCCCGTTCTCGAACCGCACGAGCGCGGTCGACACGTCCTCGCTCTCCGTGTCGTGCACCAGACGGGCCGCCATCGCCCGGATCTCGGTCCACTCGCCGAGCAGGTGCAGCATCAGGTCGTACTGGTGGATGCCGTGCCCCATCACGGGCCCGCCGCCCTCGCTGGCCCACCGGCCGCGCCAGGGCACCTCGTAGTAGGCGGCGTTGCGGTACCAGGTCGTCTGGCAGTGGGCGACGAGCGGACGGCCGAGCGTCCCCTCGGTGAGCAGCGAGCGGGCGTGCACGGCGCCCGAGCCGTAGCGGTGCTGGAAGACGACCGACGCGTACGCGCCACCGGCCTCCTCTGCCGCGGCGATCTCGTCGTACTCGGCGAGGGACAGGGTGAGCGGCTTCTCGCACAGCACCCAGGCGCCGGACTTCAGCGCCGCGACGGTCTGTTCGCGGTGGAACACCGGGGGAGTGCCGATGAGGACGAGGTCGGGCCGCGCCTCGTCGAGCATCGCGGTCAGATCGGTGTGCGCGGAGACGTCCGCGAACCCGGCCTCGGCGGCCTGGGCGCGGAACGTGTCGAGACGGCCCCGGTCCACATCGACGGCGGCGACGAGTTCGACGCGGTCGTGCAGGGCGGTGAGGGCGGGCAGATGGCTACCGGTGACGATCGCGCCCGTGCCGACGACGGCGGCACGCAGACGGGATCCCTGGCGGGCGGTGCTTGGCATGCGGGTTCCTCGCGGAGAGCTATCGGAGGGGAAAGCGCTTTCCGTTGCGTTGACCCTAAGCGGGGGGTGCGGGTCCGGACAAGGGGGCGACGGGGCCCGGCGCGCGTGGGCCCACCCGGTGGCGGCGTCCGGGTTGCGTGCTCCGTTCGCCCCGGGGGGGGGCAGCTCCGGGTTTCGCGCTCCGGTCGCCCGGGGGTGCGGTCGCGGGGCGCTGCCCCGGGCCCCGCTCCTCAATCGCCGGAGGGGCTCAGGGGGGGGGTCGTCCTCGGGTGTCGGCTGCCGGTCAGTCGTTCCGCCGTTTTGAAACGACTCAGTCAACTCCCGGTCGCCCGCCGGAAAACCCCCGGAATCCATTGACACGGGCGTGCGCTCCGGGTTCGTATGGAGCCCGCCTGCGGGTCACGGTCGTCCGGTGCGACCGTTCGCCGCTGTCGAACGCGGATGTCGTGACGGCGCGCGACCCGCGGATCCAGCAGGGTCACCGCCCCAGGCGAGCCGCCTTCCCTAAACCGTTTCAAGGACGCCTGCGAACGCGCGCCGTGCAAGCGCTTTCTGCGCCGCGAGCGGTGGCCGCACCACACCGAGGAGAGCTATGAGCGTGACCGCGTCAAAGGAGTCGCGTACCGCGGACGCGCCCGCCACCGGGCGGGCGATGTCGAAGAAGGCCGCGGCGAGCGGCTGGATCGGCAGTGCCCTCGAGTACTACGACTGGTTCATCTACGCCCAGGCGGCGGCGCTCGTCTTCCCCGGGATCTTCTTCCCGGAGGGCAACGCGACGATCGCCGTGCTCGCGTCGCTCGGCACCTACGCCGTCGGCTACGTCGCGCGCCCCATCGGCGCCGCCGTGCTCGGTCACTGGGGAGACAAGAAGGGCCGCAAGAACGTCCTGGTCCTGGCCATGTTCCTGATGGGCGTCTCCACCTTCGTGGTGGCGCTGCTGCCCACGTACGGGCAGGTCGGCATCCTCGCCCCGATCCTGCTGACCCTCGTCCGCCTCGTGCAGGGCTTCGCCGTGGCGGGCGAGTTGAGCGGCGCCAGCGCGATGATCATCGAGCACGCGCCGGACGGCCGCCGCGGCTTCCTCGCGAGCTTCGCCCTGCACGGCACGGTCGTGGGGCAGATCCTCGGCGCCGCGATCTTCCTGCCGATGTCGATGCTGCTGTCCGACGAGGCGTTCACGACGTGGGGCTGGCGCATCCCCTTCCTGCTCAGCGCGTTCGTCGTGCTCGCCGGCTACCTGATCCGGCGGCGCGTCGAGGAGACGCGGACCTTCGAGGAGCAGCAGGACACCGACGACCCGGAGGCCCACAAGGTGCCGTTCGTCGAGGCGTTCCGGGAGAACTGGCGGGAGATCCTGCGCGCCGTGTGCATGACGTTCGTCAACGTCATCGGTGTCACCGTCTCGGTGTTCGGCGGCGCCTACGCCACGCAGTCCGGCTACGGCGTCGGCATGAGCACCAGCGTCTACCTCTGGATCCAGATCGCCGCGAACGTGGCGGGCATGCTCGTCGTCCCGGTCTTCGGCCACCTCTCCGACCGCTTCGGCCGCCGCCCCATCATGATCGGCGGAGGGCTGGTCGCGGGCCTGCTCTGCTACCCGTACCTGTGGGCGGTCGGCTCGAACAACGTGCCGCTGACCTTCGTGCTCGCCGTGCTGTCCTGGGGTGTCGCCTACCAGTCCTGGAACGCCACGTTCGCCTGCTTCTTCCAGGAACTCTTCCCGGCGGCCCGCCGCGTCACCGGGTTCGCGCTGGCGCAGAACATCGGCCTGGCGCTCGTCGCGTTCCTCCCGACGATCTTCACGATGGTCGCCCCGCCCGGCTCCTCGGACGTGCCGCTCACCATCGGCACGCTCTGCCTGGTCATCACCGTGATCGCCTCCATCGCCACCTGGAAGTCCCCGGAGACGTTCCGCATCCCCCTGGACCGCCTCGGCACCCCGGACGCGGAGCCGCTGTCGCGGGAGGAGTACGAGAAGCTGCGCACGGCGAACCGTCGGAGTGCTTCCGGCGATTGAGAGCCCGGCCGGGCCCCACCCGAGCGTCGGGTGGCGCTCGGCTGCGCCGCGAGGGAGAGGGCCCGCAGCATGGAGGGCTGGAAGCGCTACCAGGCGGCGCTCGGCGAGATCCACCGGATCCTGCGGCCCGGCGGCGTGTTTGGCCTCGGGGAACCGATGCACCTGGAGGTGCCGATCCCCGAGGATCTGCGGTCGTACGTCACCAAGGGCGAGTTCTGCTGGGCCGACTACTTCAGCGACCTCAGCGGCACGGTCGCGCGCCCGCAAGCCTCGGTGACCCGAGCCGCCAACCCGGCCGGCTCGGGCGCCCCGGTCCGTCTCAGGTGATCGGCAGGTGCGGCTTCTCGGGCGCCATCGACCGCCCGTCGCCCCGCGCCTGGATCACCTCCCGCAACTCCTCGGCGGACAGATACGCGTCCGTCATCTCGAAGTCCCTGAGGGTCGCGGGCCGGTGGCGCTGGAATCCGGTGCGGACGAAGTCGTCGCCCGCGACCGCGTTGAGGGTCCAGTTGGCCGCCGTACGGAACCGCGCGGTCAGGGTGCGCAGCGCCCCGATGTGGTAGCCGCGCGCCACGACCTGGGCGGGCAGGCCGGTCAGCTGGATGCCCAGCGGCTTCGACACGGCCTGGATGCCGCCGAGGTCGACGACGAGGCCGAGGTCCTTGTGCCGGTAGGGCGTGAGCGGCTGACCGCGCAGCGAGGCGAGCACGTTGCGGGCCGCGGCCCAGCCCTGGCGCATCGCGTGCTGCGCCGTCGGCGGGCACATCGCGTCGCCGCCCTTGACGACGTCCGGGACGGCGGCCGCGTCGCCGAGCGCGAACACGCCGTCGAGCCGGGGCACGGTCAGTTCGGGCGTCACGACGAGCCGGCCCCGGTTGGTCTCCGCGCCGAGCGTCGCCACGAGCGGACTGGGCGCGACACCGGCCGTCCAGATCAACGTGTGGCAGGGCAGTTCCCGCCCGTCGGTCAGCGTCACCGTGTCCTCGGTGACGCTCGCCACCGACACCCCGAGGGAGACGTGCAGGCCGCGCCGCTCCAGGATGTCCATCGCCTTGTCGCCGAGCCGGTCGCCCAGTTCGGGCATGAGCTTGGGCGCGATGTCGACGAGGTGCCACTTGATCAGCTTCGGGTCGAGCCCGGGATAGCGCTTGACCGCGGAGGTCGTCAGGCGCTGCAAGTACGCGGCGGTCTCCGTGCCCGCGTAGCCGCCGCCGACCACCACGAACTGAAGGCGCGCCGCGCGCTCGGCAGGGTCGGAGCTGGCCGCCGCGAGGTCCAGCTGGGTGATCACGTGGTCGCGGATCCAGGCCGCCTCGGAGAGCGTCTTCACGCCGACCGCGTACTTGTCCAGGCCGGGGATGTCGAACTGCCGGGTCACGCTGCCCGGCGTGAGCACCAGGTAGTCGTAGTGCTCGACGGCGACCTCGCCGTTGATCTTCCGTACGACGACGGCCTTGGCCTGCGGGTCGATGCCGATGGCGCCGCCCGGCACGATGGCGGTGCGGCGCAGCATCCGGCGCAGCGGCACCGCCACGGACTGCGGGGTGAGCACGCCGGAGGCCACGTGCGGCAGGAGCGGCAGGTACAGCTGGTGTGCGGTGGGGCTGACGAGCCGCAGCACCGCCTCTCCCGGCTTGAGCTCCTTCTCCAGCTTGTGCGCGCACTCCATACCGGCGAATCCCGCGCCGATGATCAGGATCCGGGGGACGGACGACTTACGGGGAGCGCTGGTGTTCCGCGGAGCGGTCATGTCGGATCTCTCCTGGGGTCGGGCTGCGTGGGACCGGTGAGGCGTCGTCAGTCCTTGCGTATCCGGATCGGCGCGAGCGAATCATGGACACCCGACATCCTGCGTCCCCCACCGCCCTCCCGCACGCGAAGGAACCTCCCAACGAACTTTTCCGGCCGCGCCCCTTCAAGCCCCTGCGGCGATTGAGCAGCGGGGGCCGGGGCGGAGCCCCGTGGCGTCCACCACGGCGGCCCGAAACCCGGCCTAGGCCGTTCGAGCGAGACGACCACCGCCTCAGATCCCCGCCCGGTACCGGATCGGATGATCCTCCGGCACCTCCACGAACACGATCTCGTGCCCATCCGGATCCGCCACCCACATCTCCACCAGCCCCCACGGCTCCCGCAGGGGCTCCCGCACCACCGAAACCCCCCGCCCCACCAGCTCCTCACGCACCGCCCGCACATCCGCCACCTGCATCCACACCTTCAGACTCGGCACCGGCGCCTCCGCCGACCGCCCCGCCACCTCCAGGAACCCGCCGCCCAGGAAGTACACGGTGCCGCGCTCCGGCCCGGTGCCGAACTCCCGGTACACCGCGAGGCCGAGCGCCTCCCCGTAGAACGTCCGCGACCGCTCGGGATCGGTCGGCCGGATCAGGACCCTGCTGCTCAGTACGTGAACCATGCCGACGCAGCGTAGTGCGCCCGCGTTAACCTCGACGGCGCCCCACGCCCGTCGACCACGAAGCCGGAGAACCGCCCATGACCACCGTCGACCTCGCCTTCCGTGACGCCACGCCCGAGGACGTCGACGTCCTCGTCGCGCTCGTCGAGTCGGCCTACCGCGGCGACTCCAGCCGCGCCGGCTGGACCACCGAGGCCGACATCCTCCAGGGGCAGCGCACCGACCCGCAGGGCGTGCTCGACGTCATCGAGGCCCCCGACAGCCGGCTGCTCACGGTGGAGCGGGACGGCGCGGTCGTCGCCTGCTGCCAGCTGGAGCACCGCGGCGACCACGCGTACTTCGGCATGTTCGCGGTGAGCCCGTCGCAGCAGGGCGCGGGACTCGGCAAGACGATCATCGCGGAGGCCGAGCGCAGGGCGCGCGAGACGTGGGGCGTGACCGAGATGCACATGACGGTGATCGACGCCCGCGAGGAACTCATCGCCTGGTACGAGCGCCGCGGCTACCGCCGTACGGGAAAGTTCAGCCCCTTCCCGTACGGCGACGAGCGTTTCGGCATCCCGCAGCGCGACGACCTCCGGTTCGAGCTGCTGGTCAAGCCGCTCGACGCGTAGCCGCGCCGCTCAGGCCGTGAAGCGGCCGGTGCGCTTGATCTCCGGGTAGTCGGTGGTCGCGCCGTCCAGCCCGAGCGCCCGGACGAGCCGCAGGTCGTCCTGTGTGTTCACGACCCAGCCGATGATCCGCAGGTCGGCCTTGCGGGCGTGCTCGACGATCTCCTGGGTGAGCCGGCGGATGTTCAGCACGAGCGTCGTGGCGCCCGCGGTGACCGCCCGCTCCACGACGCCGGTGCCGTAGCGGCTGGCGACGAGCGCCGTGCGGACGCCGGGCACCAGCCGGGCGATCTCGGCGACGGCCTCGTCGTGGAAGGAGATCACCTCGACGCGGTGCACCAGATCGCGGCGCAGCATCACCTCGGCGAGCGCCCGCGCCGCCGCCGTGTCCTTGATCTCCGCCTGGAGCGGGGCGTCGACCGCGTCCAGCACCTCCTCGAAGACGGGCACCCGCTCGCCGCGCCCGGCGTCGAGGGCGCGGATCTCGGCGAGGGTCTTCTCGGCGATGGGCCCGTGGCCGTCGGTGGTGCGGTCGACGTCGGCGTCGTGCATGACGACGAGGGCGCCGTCCTTGCTCAGGTGCAGGTCGAGCTCGATGACGTCGAGTCCCCCGCGCTCGGCGGCTACGAAGGACCTCAGGGTGTTCTCGGGTTCGATCCCCATGGCTCCGCGATGCCCGATGGTGAGGAAGTTCAAGGTCGTCTCGCTTCCGTCGACTGCGGCTCGGTGCTGCCACGCGTACGCGACAGGACTCGCAGCCTAACGGCCCCCCTCCGCGATGGAACCGCCCCTGCGGGAAGCTCCGGAGTCGTGGGTTCTGGCGCCGACCACGCCGAGGAGCAGTCCGGTGATCACGGCGGCGACGAGGACGGCACGAGTACTCATGGCGGATGCGCTTTCCGGCGGTACGGGCAGAGGGGCAGGCCCGTCCTACCGGGCGGGCCGCCCCCGGCGCGAACCCGCTCACCCGGTCGTGGGCGCGTCCCCGTCGGCGTTGACCTCGGGAGCGGCGGGCAGCGCGTCGAGATCGGCCAACATGCCGCGTGCGAGCTCGACTTCGGCCACCAGACGCCGCTCGCTCCAGCGCAGCGCGATCTGCGGGTGCGCCCACGCCTCGACGCCCTCCGCCCGCGCGGCCGCGTCCCGCACCTCCTTCAACTCGCCCTCGGTGCGCGCCACATGCTCCTCGACGAGCGTGCGCAGCCGCTCCGGCGCCGCGAGATGCCCCAGCCACACCCGCAGCAGCACCGGGTGCCGCAGCGACACGGCGTGCGGGTCGGAACCGCCCGCCGCCCACTGCGCGAGCGCGTCCCGGCCCGCGCGCGTGATGGCGTACGTGCGCTTGGCCCGCGGCTCCTCCGGGCCCGAGCGCCGCGACGTGGCGTAGCCGTGCTCCTCCAGGCGGCGCAGTTCGGCGTAGATCTGGCTGAACGCGGGGGAGCCGTAGAAGAAGCGCAGCGAGGCGTCGGCCCACTTCTTCAGCTCGTACCCGGTCCGCTCACCGGGCGGGAAGGACAGCAGCCCGAGCACGGCCCAGGCGGTCGGCGGCAGCTGCGTGGTCGGCATGGCTCCGCATTGAAGTGAGCGGAGGTCACGGGCGCAAGAGGTCCGAACCGGCCGCCACCGCCGGCGGTCACCCGTCCTTGCGGCGCCACAGCCGCGCGGAGAGGTGGTGCTGGAGCGGCTGGCCGACGGCCGCCATGTCGTGCGTGAACGTGAGGGCGTCGCCCTCGACGGCGTAGCGGCGCCGCGTGGCGTCGACCTGCTTGGCGGTCGGGGTGCCGGCGACGGTGTCCGTGGCGAGGTCGACGGTCCCGGCGGCGACCTGCCCCACCATGACCTCCGCGATCCCGGTGGGCTGCGTGATCAGTGCCTCGACGCGCCCCTCCGGCTGCACCCGCCACCACCCGCTCTCCCGCGCGGCGGGCCGCACCGGCGCGTCGTTCCCGTCGATCAGCCAGGCCCGTGCCTCGTAGTGCAGGAAGGGCCTGCCGTCGTGGCTGAACGTGACCTCCTGCGCGTACGCGAAGTCGCCGTCCAGGGTGGGGTATTCGCCGCTGCCGCGGCCGTGCCAGCTGCCGAGGAGGCCGAGCACGGGCGCGAGCAGCGGATGCGGCTCGGGCGTCTCGCCGTACGGGTACGGGGGCGGCGGGGCGGGGTCGAACATGGGTGGCTCCTGGTGTGATCGGGTCGACGCGGGAAGCCTAGGGCCTGCCGTTTGGACCAGGTGCCGCCCGCGCAGCGCCTCAGGGCCGCGTCGTGGCGGCGTCCGGGCGATCCCCGCCCGCCTGCGCGCACAGGGCGCGCACCTCGCGCAGCAGCACCGGCCATTGCACCGCTCCGAAGGCGGCGATCGCCGACCCGAGGGACGTGAGGGCGGCCTTCAGGGGGTGGCCGTCACTGGCCTCGACGACCGCGGGAAGCGCCATGTGCGGCTGGGACACCGGGTACGGCTCGGTCGCGGCCCCCGAGGTGTCCGCCGCGAACGCGCGCGCGGGACCGGCCACGGACGCGGCGGCGTGCACCGGCGCCGGCTCCGTGGGCGGCACCGCCTGCCGGACCGTCCGGTCCGGAACCCGCGGATCCGAGGAGAGCACCTGGAACATCTCGTCCCAGTCGTCGAACGGCGCCGGCAGCGCCCGCCCTTCGTCGAGCGCCACGAGTGCGGGCGCCACCCAGGAGAGTCCGGCGATGCCGGCGACGGCGCACGCCCGCCGGGCGGCGTGCACGGCGACCGCGCGCTGCACCTCGGGGGCGGCGGCGTCCAGTTCATGGACGAGGGCGGCGTCGAAGCGGAGCAGGGTCCACGCCTGTCCCTCCACCGCGCGCAGGCTGTCACTGGGCGACCGCCCGCCCCACGCGCGCCGTTCGTGCTCCTCGTGCCGCTCGCGCTCGGCGCGTTCCTCCGCCGCGCGCGCCGCGCGTTCCTGCGCGGCGCGCTCCGCGGCCGTCGGCGGTGGTGGCACCTCGCGGGCGACCCCGTGCCAGTACGCGGCGATCTCGGACGTCTGCCGCACGACGCGGTCCGGCTCCGCGGGCGCGGGCCAGAACTGCAACAGGTAGCGGTCGGCCCGGGGACCGTCACCGCGGGTGTCCAGCGCGCGGCCCGCGTCCATGCCGGACGCGCAGTACCGCACGCGATGGTCGACCTCGTCGAGCCCGAGCTCCCACGCGTCCTCGCCTCCCCACTCGGTGAGGAAGGTGCGCGGCGACGCCGGCCGGAACGACACCTCGACGACGTCCTCCCAGCCGGGGGCGAGGGCGGGCTCCCGCGCGTGGACCTCCACGCTGAAACCGACGTGGCCCGTGTGCAGCCCGGTGACGAGGAACAGGAAACCGGGCACCGCGGCGCCGCACAGCCCGGACCGCTGACCGGCGAGGGCCTCGTGCGGGCCCGCCATGCGACCGTCGTCGCTCTCGACGTAGGCCTGCCCGTAGTGGACGTGGATCTCCCCGTCGACCGGCCTGCGCACCGCCGGGTCCCGCTCCATGGCTGTCACCGCCTCAGCCTCCCATCCCGCGGTACGCGATGTCGTGACTCTTCCCTTCTCTGACGGTCAGTCATATAGCTATTAGTCATACGGCACCCCCAACCCGCGGGAGGCACAGTGAAGTTCTCCGTCATCTTCGAGGCCCAGCTCGCCGACCCGACCGTCGAGCGCGAGCACCAATTGCTGCGGGACAGCGTCGAACAGGCCGTGTTCGCCGAGGAGATGGGATTCGACCGGATCTGGGCGGTCGAGCACCACTCCCTCAAGTGGTACGCGCACATGTCCGCCCCGGAGATCTTCCTGACCTGGGTCGCGGCCCGCACCACCCGCATCCGCGTGGGGCACGGCGTGGTGTGCATGCCGTTCAACTTCAACCACCCCGCGCGCGTGGCCGAACGCGCCGCGATGCTCGACCTGTTGTCCGGCGGGCGGCTCGATCTCGGTGCCGGGCGGGGCGGCACCACGCAGGAGACGTCGCTGTGCGGGGTCGACAAGGAGCGGACCGCGCAGGAGGTCGAGGAGGCGCTGCGGATCATCGGGAAGGCGTGGGAGAAGGACGAGCTGGAGCACCACGGGCCGCTCCTCGACATCGACCCGCACCCGATCCTGCCCCGCCCCGTCCAGACCCCGCACCCGCCCCTGTTCCTCGCAAGCAGCCGCACGGAGACGCTGCGCCAGGCCGCCGAACTCGGCGTGGGCGCCCTCGTGATGGGATTCGCGGGCCCGGAGGCGATCGCCGACATGCGCGGCGCCTACGACGCGGCGCTCGCGGCCCGCACCCCCGAGCGCCATGTCTCCTCCGTCGTGAACGACCACTTCTCGGTGCTGTGCCCGACGATCGTCCTCGACGACCGCGACACCGCTCGCAGCATCGGCATCCGCGGCCAGCGCTTCTTCGCGCAGTCCATCGGGCACTGGTACGGCGGCGCCGGCATCCCCGACGAGGCCGTCGTCGAGGGTGCGGACGAGGCGGCGGAGATGCGCCGCGCCGCCGAACAGGTCGTCGCCCGCCTCCACGAACACCGCATCCCCGTCCGCCCCACCGCCACGGCCACGTTCAACGCCGACCACGCGTACGGCACCGCCGACGACGCCATCGCCTACGTCGAGCGTCTTCGTGACGCGGGCGCCGACGAGATCATGTGCCTGATCCAGATGGGCACCGTGCCGCAGGAGGCGTGCATGGAGACGCTGCGGCAGTGGGGCGAGAAAGTCATCCCGCACTTCCGTGGCCAAGTGGGGGAGTGAGGGCCACAGTTGGGCGGGCGTGGCGCGTACGGCGTGACCGCTCGGTCCGCGCACTCCTGCGTCCGTGCGACCGACCGCTCGCGTGCCTTGCCCAGCTCCCGAGTCCCACCACCGGCGCACCCCCGGCCCCGTGCATCCGCCCCCTCCGTCCCAGGAGCCGCCCATGTCCCCCGACCCCGTCGACCGCCTCGCGCCCGAGGCCCGGCCGCTCGTCGATGCCATCGCCGCCGTGTTCCCCGACCTCGGCGGCACCGTCACCGACGCCGCCGAGGCCCGCCGCATCCTCGCCGCCGCCCCCGAGACACCGTTCCCCGCGCCCGTGGTCGGCGCCGTGGAGGACCGCCGGATCCCCGGGCCGCCGGGCGCACCGGCGATCCCCGTACGCGTGTACCTGCCGGAGCCGCGGTCCGGGCCCTGCCCCGTCGTGGTGTTCTTCCACGGCGGCGGCTGGGTCGTCTGCGGGCTCGACAGCCACGACCACACCGCCCGCCGCCTGTGCCGCGACGCGGGCGCGGTCGTCGTCTCCGTCGACTACCGGCTGGCGCCCGAGGCCCCGTTCCCCGCCGCCGTCGAGGACGCGTACGCCGCCGTGTGCTGGGTCGCCGACCATGCGCGCGAGCTCGGGGCGGACCCGGGGGCGCTCACCGTGGCGGGCGACAGCGCGGGCGGGAACCTCGCCGCCGTGGTCGCGCAGCTCGCCCGCGACGAGGGCGGTCCGGAGATCGCGCGGCAGATCCTCGTCTACCCGGCCACCGACGCCCGCCAGAAGTCCGGCTCCTTCGACGCCAACGCCGAGGGCTACTTCCTCACCGCCGCCCACTGCGTCTGGTTCCGTGAGCAGTACCTCGGAGCCGACGGCGACCCCGCCCACCCGCACGTGTCGCCGCTCCTCGCGGACAGCCTCGCCGGGCTGCCCGCCGCGCACATCGTCACCGCCGGCTGCGACCCGCTGTGCGACGAGGGGCGGGCGTACGCGAGGGCGCTGCGCGACGCCGGGGTCGCGGTCACGGAGGGCCACTTCCCGCGGATGTTCCACGGATTCTTCGGCTTCCCGGAACTCCTGGAGGACGCCCGCGAGGCCGTGGCGGGCGCGGCGGAGGTGATCGCATCGACCGTGCGCGACAGGAAAAACAGCGGTGATCTAGGGGGTATGGCAGGATAATTTCCCGCACCTCCCCTTGTGGTCGAGAACCTCGCGCGCATACGGTGTCCTTACGCGAGGTTCTCCCGTGGAGGTTGGGACATGACGGAAATTCTTGTGCAGGCTGGTGCGGAGGGAAAGGTTTCTCCGGCCCAGGTGCCCGGTGCCAGGGTGGTGGACCACCCGGCCTGGCCCTTGCTCAAGGACGCCGTGGAGGAGTTCAGGCCGCTGCAGAGCAAGGACGGGTCGATCGACTTCGACGCCGACGGCGCCCCCGCGAAGGCCGACGCCGAGCGGATACTCGGCCGTGTCGTCGCCGCGGTCGAGGAGCTCGCCCCGCTGCTGCCGCACGACGCCGCGTACCACGAGGCGCTCGTGCGCGACCTGCGCCGCTGGTCCGACGGCGGCTTCCAGGTCCCGGACTTCCTGGACTCGCTGCTCGCCTTCCAGCCCGCCGCACAGCGCCAAGACGGCCTCCAGCACCTGGTGGTCTTCCCGATGTACACGCAGAACGGCAACCCGGACCGGAACCTGGAAGCCGTCGTGCTGAAGATGGTCTGGCCGGAGTGGCTCGCCGAGCTGGAGGCGACCCGCTACGACAACCCGCTCTTCTGCGGCATCACCTTCGAGGACTTCACCTCCGGGTACGACACGAACTCGGCGGTGCTCTTCCCCGAGACGATCGCCGTGCGCGAGGCGCCCGAGCGCTTCTCCTGGGGCGGCATCTTCTGCGACCGCGAGGCGGCCCGCTTCCGGCGCGTCACCGAGGCCGCCGTCGACATCCTCGGCGTCGAACTGCCCGCGGACATCCGGGCCATGGTCGCCGACCAGGACCGCTGCCAGCAGGCGTTCGTGCTGTGGGACATGGTCCACGACCGCACGCACAGCCACGGCGACCTGCCCTTCGACCCGTTCATGATCAAGCAGCGCCAGCCGTTCTGGATGTACGGCCTCGAAGAGCTGCGCTGCGACCTCACCGCCTTCAAGGAGGCCGTGAAGCTGGAGGCCGACGGGGTCCCGCAGGCGCGCGACGTGCAGTACGCCGTGCTCTTCGACCGGATGTTCCGCTTCCCGGTCACCGGCGACCGCGTCAAGAACTACGACGGCCTGGGCGGCCAGCTCCTCTTCGCGTACCTGCACAAGCACGACGTGGTGCGCTGGACGGACAACAAGCTGCACATCGACTGGCAGCGCGCCCCCGAGGTCACCAACCAGCTGTGCGGCGAGATCGAGCAGCTGTACCGCGACGGCATCGACCGCCCCAAGCTGGTGCACTGGTTCGCCGCGTACGACCTCGTCTCCACGTACCTGGCGCCGCACCCCGGCTCCCGCTGGGCGAAGGGCCCCGATGCCCTGGACACGTCGCTGCCGCCGCGCAAACTCGTCGACGAGGTGCTTCCCGACGAGTTTCCGCTCAGCATGTTTTATGAGGCGCTTTCGAAGAAGCTGAAGACCGTGATCGCCTCCACGAAGGGGATCACGGCGCAGAGCACCGAGCGGGTGGCCGCGTGAGCCACGGCGAACAGCAGCAGGAGGCGGGCGACATGACCGACACCAATGGGACCGGGGACACGCTGGACGGTGCGGTGATCGCGGTCGCCGGAGCGGCCGGACCGGCCGGCAAGGCCACCCTCAAGCGGCTCGCGGAGGCGGGCGCCACCGTCATCGGGGCCGACGCGGACGCCGAGCGCCTGGTGGAGGCCGTCGACGAGGCGCGCTACGCGCACGGCGGGGCCACCGTCATCGGCGACAACGTCGACCTGCTCGACCTGCACGCCACCCGCGACTGGGCGGGCCGCGTCGAGAAGGACTTCGGCCGGGTCGACGGCCTCGTGCACCTGGTGGGCGGCTGGCGCGGCGGCGCCACCTTCGCCGACACCGACCTCGCCGACTGGGACCTGCTCGAAAAGCTCCTGATCCGCACGGTGCAGCACACCTCCCTCGCGTTCCACGACGGCCTGTCCCGCAGCGACCGCGGCCGCTACCTGCTGATCAGCGCCGCCGGTGCCTCCAAGCCGACCGCGGGCAACGCCGCGTACGCCGCCTCCAAGGCCGCCGCCGAGGCGTGGACGCTCGCGCTCGGCGACTCCTTCCGCAAGGCGGGGGGCGAGACGGGGCCGAAGCAGGCGGCTGCGATCCTGGTGGTCAAGGCGCTGGTGCACGACGCGATGCGCGCCGAACGCCCCAACGCGAAGTTCGCGGGCTTCACGGACGTCACGGAACTGGCCGAGGCCATCACCGGCGTCTGGGAGCGGCCCGCCGCCGAACTGAACGGGACCCGTCTGTGGCTGACCGAGAAGCCGTGAATCCGCCCAACCACGTGCAGAAGACCGACGCCCGCCGGCATCACGACCCCGCCACCAGGGGTTTCGCCAGCGACAACTACGCCGGGGGCCACCCCGAGGTGATGGCGGCGCTCGCCCTCGCCAACGGCGGGCACGACGTCGCGTACGGCGGGGACGCGTACACGGTCCATCTCCAGCAGATCATCCGCAGCCACTTCGGCCCCACCGCCGAGGCGTTCCCGGTGTTCAACGGCACGGGCGCCAACGTCGTCGCGCTCCAGGCGGTCACCGACCGCTGGGGCGCGGTGATCTGCGCCGAGTCCGCCCACATCCACGTCGACGAGGGCGGCGCCCCGGAGCGCATGGGCGGCCTGAAGCTGCTCACCGTGCCCACGCCCGACGGCAAGCTCACCCCCGAGCTGATCGACCGGCAGGCGTACGGCTGGGACGACGAGCACCGGGCGATGCCGCAGGTCGTCTCGATCACGCAGTCCACCGAACTCGGCACGCTCTACACGCCCGACGAGATCCGCGCGATCTGCGAGCACGCCCACGAGCGCGACATGGTCGTGCACCTCGACGGCTCCCGGATATCCAACGCGGCCGCGTCGCTCGACGTCCCCATGCGGACGTTCACGAACGCGGTCGGCGTCGACATCCTGTCGCTCGGCGGCACCAAGAACGGTGCGCTCTTCGGCGAGGCCGTCGTCGTCCTCAACCAGGACGCGGTGCGTCACATGAAGCACCTGCGCAAGCTGTCCATGCAACTGCACTCCAAGATGCGCTTCCTGTCGGTGCAGTTGGAGGCGCTGTTCGCCAAGGACCTGTGGCTGCGCAACGCCCGGCACGCGAACGAGATGGCCCAGCGCCTCGCCGAGGGCGCCCGCGCCGTCGGCGGCGTCGAGATCCTCTACCCGGTGCAGGCCAACGGCGTCTTCGCCCGCCTCCCGCACGACGTGTCCGAGCGCCTCATGAAGAAGTACCGCTTCTACTTCTGGGACGAGACGGCCGGCGACGTGCGCTGGATGTGCTCGTACGACACCAGCGAGGAGGACGTCGACTCCTTCGTCGCGGCACTCAAGGAAGAGATGGCGCGCTAGCCGACGAGCCTCCTGGAACGCATAGGTATGCGACCGACCGCAAATCCATTGACGCGCGGTCGGTCGCGTTCCTATGCTCGCGTGTCATGGAGCTGATCCAGCAGAATCCCGATCTGTCCGCATATCTGGCGGCCGACGACGTCATCGACCACCACCACCCGCTCGTGCGGGAGACGGCGGCGCGCCTCGCGCGCGACGCCGTCGATTCATATGCATACGCGCGCGCCGCCTACGCGTTCGTCCGGGACACGATTCCGCACTCCGCGGACAGCGGGGACATGCGGGTGACGTGGCGGGCGTCCGACGTGCTGGAGAAGCGCACGGGGATCTGTCACGCGAAGGCGCACGCGCTGGCGGCGCTGCTGCGGGCCGAGGACATCCCGACGGCCCTGTGCTACCAGCGGCTCACGCACGACGCGGGGACGGGCTGGTGCCTGCACGCACTGACAGCCGTACGGTTCCACGGCGCCTGGCACCGCCAGGACTGCCGCGGCAACGGACCGGGTGTCGACGCTCAATTCTCCCTGGAGGGGGAGCGGTTGGCGTGGGTGCCGGACCCGGCGGCCGGCGAGGTGGACCATCCGCAGCTGTTCGCCGCGCCGCACCCCGCGGTGCTGGACGTGCTGCGCGGCGCACCCGACCGCCCCCACCTGTGGGAGAACCTGCCGGACACGCTCGCGCCGCTGGAGGTCAGCCCGCTTCCGCGGCCCTGACCTGCTCCGGTGTCGGGGCCGTGCCGCCCAGGTGCGCCGGCATCCACCACGTGTCGTCCGGACCCTTGGGGCGTACCGGGTAGGCGCGCTGCGCTGCCTCCAGCAGCTCCTGTACGCGGTCCTTCAGGCGGCGCGTGATGGCCCCCGCGTACTGGTCGCCCGGCGCCTCCACGGGCTCGCCGACGCGGACCGTGATCGGGATGTGCTGCCGCTTGAAGTTGCGCGGCTTGCCCTTGGTCCACAGCCGCTGCGTGCCCCACAGCGCCATCGGCACCAGCGGCACCCCGGCCTCCTGCGCGAGGCGCACGGCACCGGTCTTGAAGTTCTTGAGCGTGAAGGACTCCGAGATCGTCGCCTCGGGGAAGACGCCGACGATCTCGCCCGAGCGCAGCGACCGCAGCGCGTGCTGGTACGCGTGCTCGCCCTGGGTGCGGTCCACCGGGATGTGCTTCATGCCGCGCATCAGCGGTCCGGAGATCTTGTGCCGGAAAACCGATTCCTTCGCCATGAAGCGGACGAGCCGCTTCTGCGGCAGGGCGGCGAGGCCGTCGAAGATGAAGTCCAGGTAGCTGATGTGGTTGCTGACCAGGACTGCTCCGCCGGTACGCGGAATGTTCTCCGAGCCCTTGCAGTCGATCTTCAGGTCGAGCGCCTTGAACATCGTGAGTGCGGCGCCAATGACCGGACGGTAGACGAGCTCTGCCATGGAGGGGGTGGGCCCTTCAGTAAGTTACGCGGCCGTAGGTTTTCCGGCTTGCGCAGATCGTGCCCCATCAACGGCTGGGTGACCAGTCCTGGTTCCACGCCTGTACGAGATCCTGGTCACGTGCCGGGAATACGCGAACGGCCCGCGAACGCTGCACCGGACGCGGTGGATCAAAGGAGGAGCAGGGTGACCGTGGGTGAACGCACATGGAGCGCCGAGCAGTTGGGCGAGGAGCTGGGGGAGCGGGCGACGCTCGTCCAGTTCTCCAGCGCGTTCTGCGCCCCCTGCCGGGCCACCCGCCGCGTCCTCGACGAGGTCGCCGCGATGGTGCCGGGCGTCTCTCATGTCGAGATCGACGCCGAGGACCGCCTCGATCTCGTCCGCGACGTCGGTGTCCTCAAGACCCCGACCGTGCTCGTCCTCGACGCCCGCGGTCGCGAGGTGCGCCGCGCGTCCGGCCAGCCGCGCAAGGTGGATGTCATCGCGGCGCTCGGCGACGCGGTGTGACCGGACGGTGACGCGGGCGCGTGACGCATCTCCCAGATGACGGAACGCACTTGACTGCACGCGCCACGTATCGTCAGGGTGACCTTATGCCTTCGGATCTCCTTCTCGTCGAGCGGTTCCACGTGGACCTGGCTCGCTGTTCGAGCGCCCGCTGTCCGCGTGTCTGACGCAGCCACGGCCCTCCGCTCGAACCCTCCTGCCAGAAGGACAACTCCATGACGGCCACACCCGATCTGCGCACCGCCCAGGCGGCCACCCCCGAACTGCTCCGCTCCGTCTTCCGGCAGCACGCCGCCGGAGTGGCGGTGATCACGGCGCCCGGCGCGAGCCCCGTCGGCTTCACCGCCACGTCCCTCGCCTCCGTCTCCGCCGAGCCCCCGGTCATCTCCTTCGGTATCGGTGTCGGCTCCTCGAGCTGGCCCACCGTCGCCGAGGCCGAGCACGTCGGCGTGCACATACTCGGCGAGCACCAGGCCGACCTCGCCGCGACGTTCGCGAAGAGCGGCGCCGACCGCTTCGGCGCACCCACCCGCTGGTTCGAGGGGCCGCAGGGTGTGCCCGTCCTCGACGGCGTCCTCGCCTGGCTCGTCTGCAAGGTGATCGCGCGGGTGCCCGCGGGAGACCACCAGATCGTGCTCGCGGAGGCGGTCAGCGGGGACCCCGCCGGGGCCGGTCGTCCGCTGCTCTACCACCAGGGCCGCTTCAACGGCCTGCGCGACTGAAAGTTCCTGTGCCGACCGGTTACGGAGCGTTGGCAAGGTCACAGTTCAAAGCGCTTGCTTAGTGGGCATAAGCTGGGTGTACTGGCGAGTAACGTTTCCGTCGGAGCGCGGGCCGCCCCGACCGGAAGAGTCCGCACAAGGCGCATATGCTGCCTGCGAGAAGGCGTTTTCAGCCGCAGCAGAACAGCAGGCGAACCGCCAGTACAGCTGGTAGCAAGACAGCCGCCCAGTTAAAGACGATTGCAGTAGGAGAGCCGGCGTGAGCTTGAGGATCGTTGTCACCGTGAAGTACGTGCCGGACGCCACGGGCGACCGGGGTTTCGCCGATGACCTGACCGTGGACCGTGACGATGTCGACGGTCTGCTGTCGGAGCTGGACGAGTACGCGGTGGAGCAGGCGCTCCAGATTTCCGAGAACTCGGACGACGACGTGGAGATCACCGTGTTGACGGTGGGCCCGGAGGACGCCAAGGACGCGCTGCGCAAGGCGCTGTCGATGGGCGCGGACAAGGCGATCCACGTGGAGGACGACGACCTGCACGGCACCGACGCGATCGGTACCTCGCTGGTGCTGGCGAAGGCGATCGAGAAGGCCGGCTACGACCTGGTCGTCTCCGGTATGGCGTCCACGGACGGCACCGCGGGCATCGTGCCGGCGCTGGTGGCCGAGCGGCTGGGGGTGCCGCAGGTGACGCTGCTGTCCGAGGTCGCGGTCGCCGGTGGCAAGGTCACGGGCCGTCGTGACGGCGACACCGCCTCCGAGCAGCTGGAGGCGGCGCTTCCGGCGGTGGTGTCGGTGACCGACCAGTCCGGTGAGGCGCGTTACCCCTCGTTCAAGGGGATCATGGCGGCGAAGAAGAAGCCGGTCGAGGCGTGGGACCTGGAGGACCTGGACCTGGAGGCCGAGCAGGTGGGTCTGGAGGGTGCCTGGACGAAGGTCGCCTCCGCGGACGAGCGTCCGGCGCGCACCGCGGGCACGATCGTCAAGGACGAGGGCGAGGGCGGCAAGCAGCTCGCCGAGTTCCTCGCGGGCCAGAAGTTCATCTGAGCTTCAGCCGTACCCACCCATCGCCCAAGTTCTTTGTGATTGCAGGAGATTGAAGTCCCATGGCTGAAGTTCTGGTCTTTGTCGACCACGTGGACGGTGCCGTCCGCAAGCCCACCTTGGAGCTGCTGACGCTGGCCCGCCGGATCGGTGACCCGGTCGCGGTCGCGCTGGGCAACGGTGCCGCCGACACCGCCGCGGCGCTGGCCGAGCACGGCGCGGTGAAGGTGCTCACCCACGAGGCCGCCGAGTACGCCGACTACCTGGTCGTGCCGAAGGTGGACGCCCTCCAGGCCGCCTACGAGGCCGTGTCTCCGGCCGCGGTGCTGGTGCCGTCCTCCGCCGAGGGCAAGGAGATCGCCGCGCGTCTGGCGCTGCGCATCAAGTCGGGCATCATCACCGACGCCGTGGACCTGGAGGCCGGTGACGGCGCCCCGGTGGCCACCCAGTCGGTGTTCGCCGCGTCCTACACCACCAAGTCCACCGTCACCACCGGCACGCCGGTGATCACGGTCAAGCCGAACTCCGCCGCCGTGGAGGCCGCCCCGGCCGCCGGCACGGTCGAGGCGCTGACCGTGTCCTTCTCCGAGCAGGCCACCGGTACGAAGGTGACCTCGCGTACGCCGCGTGAGTCGACGGGCCGTCCGGACCTGACCGAGGCCGCGATCGTGGTCTCCGGTGGCCGTGGCGTGAACGGGGCCGAGAACTTCTCGGTCATCGAGGCGCTCGCCGACTCCCTGGGTGCGGCCGTCGGCGCCTCGCGTGCCGCGGTGGACGCGGGCTGGTACCCGCACTCCAACCAGGTCGGCCAGACCGGCAAGAGCGTCTCCCCGCAGCTGTACATCGCCTCCGGTATCTCCGGCGCGATCCAGCACCGGGCGGGCATGCAGACCTCGAAGACGATCGTCGCGATCAACAAGGACGCCGAGGCGCCCATCTTCGACCTCGTCGACTACGGCGTCGTCGGCGACCTCTTCGACGTCGTCCCCGCCCTGACCGAAGAGGTCAAGACCCGCAAGGGCTGAGACGGATCCGACGTCGACGGGGCCGCGTGGTGTTCGCACCGCGCGGCCCCGTCCGCGTACCGGGACGATGCGGGGAGTCTCGAAAAACACCCATTGACGCCGATCAAGCCGACGGTTAACTTCGCTATACGGATTGTTGATTCCGTGAAGTGGAAACATCGAGCATATGGAGAGTGCACGAATGGGTCAGCAGGAGAAGGTGTCGACGAGCCTCGCGGGCGCGGTCAGCGAGAGCATCAGCGCCTCACTCGCCCCGGTCGACGCGGAGCTCGCCCGCCGCTACCCGGGAGACCCCGGCACCCGTCAGCCCGTCCACACGGTCTACGTCCCCGGTGACGCGTTCAACGCCGACACCATCCGCACCTGGGGCGACAAGGCGCTCGCCCAGCTCGACGAGCACGCCCCGGACGCCGCGTCGTTCGCCGCCGCCCTCGGGCTGACCGACGACCTCGCCGAGCCGGTCTACAGCCGCGTACGCGCGAAGCTGGAGCGCGAGCCGGTGGAAGACCTGCGCGTCGACTTCGAGGACGGCTACCGTCCCGCCTCCGACGCCGACGAGGACGAGACGGCCGCGCGCGCCGCCCGCGTCATCGCCGAGGCGTACGCGAACGGCACGGCCGCGCCGTACATGGGCATCCGCATGAAGTGCATGGAGGAGGCCGTCCGCGACCGCGGCATCCGCACCCTCGACATCTTCCTCACGGGCCTGATGGAGCACGGCGGCCTCCCGGACGGCCTCGTCCTGACCCTGCCGAAGGTGACGTACCCGGAGCAGGTCACCGCCATGGTGCGGATCCTGGAGGCGTTCGAGAAGCAGCACGGCCTGGAGCCCGGCCGGATCGGCTTCGAGATCCAGATCGAGACCAGCCAGTCCATTCTCGGCGCCGATGGCACGGCCACGGTCGCCCGCATGATCGAGGCGGCGGAGGGCCGCGCCACCGGTCTGCACTACGGCACCTTCGACTACAGCGCCTGTCTCGGTGTCTCCGCCGCGTACCAGGCCAGTGACCACCCGGCCGCCGACTACGCGAAGGCGGTCATGCAGGTCGCTGCCGCGGGGACGGGGGTGCGGGTCTCGGACGGCTCCACGAACGTCCTGCCGGTCGGCTCCACGGAGAAGGTGCACAACGCGTGGCGCCTGCACTTCGGCCTCACCCGGCGTGCGCTGGCCCGCGCCTACTACCAGGGCTGGGACATGCACCCCGGTCACATCCCGACGCGTTACGCCGCCGTCTTCGCCTTCTACCGCGAGGGCTTCGAGGCCGCCGCGGCGCGGCTCGCCGCCTACGCCAACCAGTCCGAGGGCGACATCGCCGACGAGCCCGCCACGGCGAAGGCCCTCGCCGGTTACCTCCTGCGGGGTCTCGACTGCGGCGCCCTCGACGTCGCCGAAGTCGCCCGCCTCTCCGGCCTCACCCGCACGGACCTCGAGTCCTACGCGTCCCCCCGCCGAGGCGACCTGACGACGTCCCCGAAGTAGCGTCCCCCCTGGCCGGCCGAGCGATCCACACCCTGGCGGAGCGCCCCCATCACGCCCCGCCAGGGCGAGCCCCTCACCCGGTTCGGGCGAGCCCCTCACCCCGTTCGGGCGAGCCATCCACGCCCCTGTCGGGACGAGCCCTACACGCCCTTGCGGTGGTCGAGCTGTTCAAGCCCCTGCGGCGATTGAGCAGCGGGGTCCGGGGCGGAGCCCCGCGGCCTCAGCCACGGAGCCGCCTGCTCAATCGCCGCAGGGGCTCAAAGGATTGGGGCTCTGCCCCATACCCCGCTGCTCAATCGCCGCAGGGGCTCAAAGGGCTTGGCCGCCGCAGGGCGTAGAAGACTCATGTGCCGAGGGAGCTCGAAGGTGAAAGCGCGGAGGGGGCTCGAAGGCGAAAGTGCCGAGGGGGCTCGAAAGGCTTGTTGGGGCCGGCCATCGCCGCCGAGGCCTATTGGCGCCGGGCCTCGCCGAAGGGGCTCGACGGCACCGCCCCACGCCGCACCAGCCCCCGCCTCATGGAACCGCCCAGCGCCGCTGAAGCCGAATGGGGCAGCCCGGACAGGGCAGTTGGCGGGATACCCTCCCGGGGTGGATCTGAGACTGGCGGCGTACGCCGTGTGCATCGAGGACGGCCACGCCCTCCTGGCCCACGCCGTCGCCCCCGACGGATCCCGCACCTGGACCCTCCCCGGCGGCCGGGTCGAGGGCGCGGAGGACCCCGTGGAGGCGGTCGTCCGCGAACTTGCCGAGGAGACCGGCCTGACCGGCGAGGTCGACCGCCTGCTGGGCGTGGACTCCCGCGTGGTCCCGGCCCCGGAACGCCGCGTCCCGGGCTCACCCCCGCTGCACAACGTCGGCATCTACTACACGGTCCGGATCACCGGCGGAGCCCTCCGTCCCGAACCCGACGGGAACACCGCCGAATCCCTCTGGACACCGCTCGACGGCATCGCGGAGCTCACCCGCTCCTCGCTCGTCGACATCGGCCTCACCCTGGCCCGCACCACCCCACCGACCGGCCACGTCACCCCCGTACCGGTGGGCGGCCCGATCCGGCACTGAGCCGCCCGGCCCGCCCCCGTACCCCGCTCACTCCGACGGCGGCAGCTCGCCCGAGCCGCGCTGGATCAGCCGCGTCGGCAGTTCGATCCGCTCGGGAGGCAGCGACGCCCCGTCGAGCTGGAGGAAGAGACGGTCCGCCGCCGTGCGGCCGAGCTGCGCGGCGTCCTGCGCCACCACCGTGACCCCGGGCTTCAGCAGATCGCCCAGCTCGATGTCGTCGAAGCCGACCAGGGCCACGGGCCGCTCAAGCTCGCTCAGAATGCGGACCGCCGTGACGGTCACACGGTTGTTGCCCGCGAAGATCGCCGTGACCGGGTCGGGGCCCGACAGCATCTCCTCGGCCGCCCGCCGCACCCGCTCGGGGTCGGTGACACCCAGCGACACCCACCGCTCGGCCGTGTCGAGCCCGGCCTCCTCCATCGCGGCCCGGTACCCGCGCAGCCGCTCCACCGCCGTGTGGATCCGGGGCTGGTCACCGATGAAGCCGATCCGGCGGTGCCCCTGGGCGATGAGGTGCGCGACCCCGTCCCGCGCGCCGCCGAAGTTGTCCGACAGCACCACGTCCGCGTCGATCTGCCCGGCGGGCCGGTCCACGAACACGGTGGCGACCCCGGCCGCGATCTCCGGCTTCAGGTACTGGTGGTCGGTGCCGGCCGGAATCACGACCAGGCCGTCCACGCGCCGCGCGCACAGCGCGAGCACCAACTCCTGCTCCCGCTCCGCGTCCTCGGCACTGGACCCGTTGATGAGCAGCGCGCCGTGCGCCCGCGCGACCTCCTCGACGGCGCGGCTGAGCGGACCGTAGAACGGGTCGGCCAGGTCCTCCAGGACGAGTCCGATGCTCGCCGTACGTCCCTTGCGCAGAACGCGCGCGCTGTCGTTGCGCCGGAAACCGAGCGCGGCGATCGCTTCCTGGACCCGGCGCTCCGTGTCCTCGGTGACGCCGGGCTCCGCGTTGACCACGCGGGAGACCGTCTTCAGGCCGACCCCGGCGCGCGCGGCGACGTCCTTCATCGTCGGGCGGTTGCCGTAGCGGCTCTCGGTGCGGGGGGCGGTACGGTCCACTGTGCGCTGTCCTGTCCTGTCGCCTGGGCGTGTGGCGTCGAGCATAGGGCCTGGACAACGTTGTCAGATGCGGGGGAGACTGTCCATCATCGCCCGGTCGCTGTTCGCGGCCGCCCATTCGACCTGCCTTTTCCGGGGGATCAGACACTGATGCACATGGACCTCGTCGCCGCGCTCGACATCGGCGGCACCAAGATCGCCGGTGCCCTTGTGGACGACCGGGGCCACCTCCTCGTCCGGGCGCAGCGCCCGACCCCCGCGCAGGAGGACGGCGACACGGTGATGGGTGCGGTGGAGGCGGTGCTCGGCGAGCTGACGGCCGCCGCGGCGTGGCCCCGGGTGCGGGCCGTCGGCATCGGCAGCGCGGGCCCCGTGGACCGTTCGCGGGGCACGGTCAGCCCGGTCAACGTGCCGGGGTGGCGCGGCTTCCCGCTGGTCGAGCGGGTGCGGGCGGTCACCGGTGAACTGCCGGTCGAGCTGATCGGCGACGGCGTGGCGATGACGGCCGCCGAGCACTGGCAGGGCGCGGCCCGCGGCCACGACAACGCGCTGTGCATGGTCGTCTCGACCGGCGTCGGCGGCGGCCTGATCCTGGGCGGCGCACTGCACCCCGGCCCCACGGGCAACGCGGGGCACATCGGCCACATCAGCGTCGACCTGGACGGCGACCCCTGCCCCTGCGGTGCCCGCGGCTGCGTGGAGCGCATCGCCAGCGGCCCCAACATCGCCCGCCGCGCCCTCGACCGCGGCTGGCGGCCGGGGCCCGACGGTGACGCGACGGCCGCGGCGGTGGCCGCGGCGGCCCGCGCCGGGGACCCGGTGGCGACGGCCTCCTTCGAGCGCGCGGCCCAGGCCCTCGCGGCCGGCATCGCGGCGACGGCGACGCTGGTGGAGATCGACATCGCGGTGGTCGGCGGCGGCGTGGCCAAGGCCGGCGACGTCCTGTTCACGCCCCTGCGCCGCGCGCTGCGCGACTACGCCACGCTGTCGTTCGTCCAGAACCTCACGGTGGCCCCGGCCTCCACGGGCACGGACGCCGGGCTCGTGGGTGCGGCGGCAGCGGCGCTGCGCACGGGTGCGGCCGTGAACGGGGTGCGGCGCCAGGCGGTGTGAGGGCGGCCGGTGCGCCCGTACCCGCTACCCGGCCTCGTCCCGGCGGTCCCCGCGCACCGCTTCGTCCACCGTCCACACCGGATTCAACAGGCGGGTCAGGCCGCCCATCTCGATGAGGCGGAGGGTGAGGCGCTGGCGGCAGACCACCGTCACGCGGCTGTCCCGGTGCCGGGTCTTGTGAGTGGCCCGCACCAGCAGTCTGAGCCCGGAGCAGTCGAGGAACGTGGTGCGCGTCAGATCGACCACCACCACGCGGTACGGCCCCGAGGCCACGGAGTCGAACATCGGGGCGAGCCGGTGGAAGGCCAGGATGTCGACCTCGCCGAAGAGTTCAATGACGACACAGTCCTCGACGGTGCGCAGCCGAGGCGTGGGAATGTCGTCGCCGAGCGCGGCCGATTCGCCGAAACCGCCGAGAGCGCAGTCCTGGTGACCGCTGCGTAGCATCTGGACCCCCGAGTGACGGGCCCGTCCGGTTCCCAGGGCGGGCCGGTCGGGCGAGCTGAGGCCGCCGGGGTCCAGGGCGCCTGGTCAAGCACGCTAGCGGGCCGATGCGCAGGCCGCGTCGGCGTAACGATTCCCAACCGCGCAACGTCACCGGATTGGGTGAATTACCCAGAAATCGCTTGACAGTTGACAGTGGATCGCTGGAGCTGCGGCCTGGGTGTTCGTCGCACACCCCGTGTGAATTCCGCACCGTCACCGGGCGTGCGCACACGGTGTCGCTCCGTGTCGGGCCGCGCTTGACTGGCCCGAAGAAAGAGCGGGAGGCCCAGAACAGGCCGCGACCGCCGACCGTCGGGCAGCGGTGGGTGCCGTCCGGCCGCCAGGTCTCCCGTGCGCGCCTCCGGGCTCCCCCCGATACCCGGAAGGCGCCCCGGGCGGTGTCATGGCGTGCGACCGCCTGGTACGGAGGGCCCGCCTGCCGCTACTTCCCTGGGCGGCGGGCGGGCGCCGGGCGCCGCCGCCCAGGATTGCTGGCCCATGCATCGATCCCCCTCATCAGCGTCTGGTTTCCGTGGCAGGGTGTTGCGGGCAAGCCACAGGGGGCCGATGGAGGAGGGGGAGCCGTGATCGTCTGGATCAACGGGGCGTCCCGTGCGGGGAAGACCACCGCAGCGCGGGAGTTGATCGACCTGATCCCCGACTGCACACTCTTCGACCCCGAGGTGATCGAGAGCGAGCTGGAGCGGCTGCTGCCCGCGAAACGGCTCGCCGAAGTGAGCACCCATCAGGATCTGCCGATCTGGCGGCGCCTCGTCGTCGACACGGCGGCCGCGCTCCTCGCCGAGCTGGGCGGCGTGCTCGTGGTCCCGATGGGGCTGCTGCGCCAGGAGTACCGCGACGAGATCTTCGGGGGACTGGCGGCGCGGCGGATCCCCGTGTGCCATGTGCTGCTTGCTCCAGGGGAAACGATCCTGCGCACACGGGACCCCGCCGGTGAGACCCCGGCCGACAGCGAGCCCTATCGCGCCGCCCTCGCGGGCTGGCTCGCCGCCGACGCCTACCCCGTGGACAACGGCCGACTGTCCCCGTACGAGACCGCCCTGCGGATCGCCGCCGCCCTGCGCACCGGGGACGTGGCGTCCTGCGACATCGTCCAGACGCCGGAGCCGACCGCCGAGACCGTCGCCGCGGGCGTATTGCTCTTCGACGACGAGGACCGCGTGCTGCTCGTCGACCCCACGTACAAGCCCGGCTGGGAGTTCCCCGGTGGGGTCGTGGAGGCGGGCGAGGCGCCCGCGCGCGCGGGCATGCGCGAGGTGGCGGAGGAGACCGGGATCGAACTCGACGACGTGCCGCGCCTGTTGGTTGTCGACTGGGAGTCGCCCGCCCCGCCCGGCTACGGCGGCCTGCGCCTGCTCTTCGACGGTGGCCGCCTCGCGGGCGCGCGGGCGCGCGACGTCCTGCTGCCGGGCCCCGAGCTGCGCGCATGGCGCTTCGTGACGGAGGAGGAGGCGGCCGATCTGCTGCCGCCCGTACGGTTCGAGCGGCTGCGCTGGGCCCTGAGGGCGCGCGAACGCGGCGCCGCCCACTACCTGGAGGCCGGAGTTCCGGTGGGCTGAGCGCCGGGCCGGTGCGGCGTGCGGCTCACGGCGCCGCCGCCCGCAGCGCCCCGGCCGCCCCGCCCGTCACCGGGTCGCCGTGCCCGAAGCACGCCACTTCGCTGTCGAGCGCGGCGAGCCGCCGGTACGAGGCGACCGCCCGCGCCCGGTCCAGGTTGAACACGCCGAGCATGACCTGCCCGTCCACCGGGGACACCGCGATCGCGTCGCCGGTGAACAGCACGCCGTGCTCCGGGAGGTGGATCCCGATCGACCCGTCCGTGTGGCCGGGCGCCCCCACCACGCGCGCGCCGCCACCGAAGTCGAGCACGTCGCCGTCGTCCAACTCCCTTACTCCGTAAGGGAGCACGGGATCGGCCGGAGGCGGCGGGAGCTGGGCCAGGGCCTGCTCGTGGATCGGCCGCTCCCACTCCTCGAAGACGGGATCCGGGCCGGGCCGCTCGCCGCGGACGAACGGCGCGTCCAGCCGGTGCGCGTACACCTCGGCGCCGCTCAGCCGCGCGAACTCCCCGGCGCCTCCCGCGTGATCCTCGTGGAAGTGCGTCAGCACGATCCGCCGGACGTCCTCGGGCGCGTGCCCCCAGTCCCGTACGGCGTCCGCGACGGGCGCCCCGGCTCCCGGCGCGCCCGCGTCGACGAGGGTCAAGGCGTCGCCGTCGCGCCAGAGATAGGCCTGGCCCACGGGGAAGCGCAGCATGCGCAGCCGGGGCGTGAGGTCGAGGACGGCGGTGGGTGCGTAAGGGGTCATGCCCGCGACCGTACGGCGGCCGCGGGCAGGGCGTCGTACGGCTCTGCCCAGAGCAGACCGGCCCCGGTCCGCGTCAGTTGGCGGACGCGTACTTCTGGAGGAAGAGGGCCTCCGCCACCGACAGGCGCTCCAGCTCGTCGGGGGAGACGGACTCGTTGACCGCGTGGATCTGCGCCTCCGGCTCGCTCAGGCCGATGAGGAGGATCTCGGCCTCCGGGTAGAGCGAGGCGAGCGTGTTGCACAACGGGATCGAGCCGCCCTGGCCGGCGAACTGCATCTCCTGGCCGTCGTACGCCTGCCGCATGGCGTCGGCCATCGCCGCGTACGCGGGGCTCTCGGTGTTCGCGCGGAACGGCTGGCCCTGGCCGACCTGCTCGACCTTCACCCGGGCGCCCCACGGGGTGTGCGACTCGATGTGCGCCATCAGGAGCTTCGTGGCCTCCGCGGCGTCCGTGCCCGGCGGCACGCGCAGGCTGATCAGCGCGCGGGCGCCCGCCTGCACGGACGGCGTCGCGCCGACGACCGGCGGGCAGTCGATGCCGAGCACGGTGACGGCGGGGCGTGCCCAGATGCGGTCGGCGACCGTGCCGGAACCGATCAGCTCCACACCGTCGAGCACCTTGGCGTCCTTGCGGAACGCGTCCTCGTCGTACTGGAGGCCGTCCCAGGACTCGGCCGCGGTCAGGCCGTCGACCGTCGTCGAGCCGTCCTCGGCGCGCAGCGAGTCCAGTACGCGCACCAGGGCGCCGAGCGCGTCCGGGGCGGCGCCGCCGAACTGACCGGAGTGCAGGTTGCCTTCGAGGGTGGCCATCTCGACGCGGACCAGGGTCATGCCGCGCAGCGTCGCGGTCGCCGTGGGCAGGCCGACGCGGAAGTTGCCCGCGTCGCCGATCACGATCGTGTCGGCCGTGAGGAGGTCCGGGTGCTGCTCGGCGTAGCGCTCCAGGCCGCCCGTGCCCTGCTCCTCGGAACCCTCCGCGATCACCTTGACGTTGACCGGCACCCCGCCGTTCGCCTTGAGCGCGCGGATCGCCAGGAGGTGCAGCAGCACGCCGCCCTTGCAGTCGGCCGAGCCGCGCCCGTACCAGCGGCCGTCCGCCCGCTCGGTGAGCTCGAACGGGGGCGTCACCCACGCCTCCTCGTCCAGCGGCGGCTGCACGTCGTAGTGCGCGTACAGCAGCACCGTCGGCGCGCCCTCGGGGCCGGGCAGGAAGCCGTACACCGACTGCGTGCCGTCGGGGGTGTCGAGCAGCGCGACATCCTGGAAGCCCTCGGCGCGCAGCGCGTCGGCGACCCAGTTGGCGGCGCCCTCGCTCTCGCTCCTCGGGTACTGCTCGAAGTCCGCCACCGACTTGAACGCGACCAGTTCGGTCAGCTCCGCCTTGGCGCTCGGCATGAGCGAGGCGACGGTTTCGGCGATCGGATGCCGCGACATGGGCACGCTCCTCGTGGGTGCGACGTTGTGCAGGGTGTGCGGAAGATCCTCCCACAGGGGGTCGCCGCGCTGCCCGCCGTAGGATGCCTGGGACAGGTGCGGCAGGCATTCCAAGATGGCCGAAACGGGAGCAGCAGACCATCGTGAGCAGCGAGAATCCGGCGACGAACGGCACGGGCGGCAACGAGACGGGCGACGACGGCGCCTCCGGGAGCGTGTGGGACGTCGTCGTCGTGGGCGCGGGCCCGGCCGGGGCGTCCGCCGCGTACGCGGCCGCGACCGCGGGCCGCCGGGTACTGCTCCTGGAGAAGGCCGAACTGCCCCGGTACAAGACATGCGGCGGCGGCATCATCGGCCCCTCCCGGGACACGCTGCCGCCCGGCTTCGTGCTGCCGTTCAAGGACCGGGTCAACGCGGTGACGTTCTCCGTGAACGGCAAGTACACGCGCACCCGGCGCTCCAAGAAGATGCTGTTCGGGCTCATCAACCGGCCCGAATTCGACGCCCAGCTCGTCGAGCACGCCCAGAAGGCGGGCGCAGAACTGCGCACCGGTGTCACGGTGACCAGCGTCGAGCAGCACGGCAGCGCCGTGCCCGACCGGCGGACCGTCGCGGTCGGACTCCAGGGCGGCGAGACGATCCTGGCGCGGGCGGTGGTCGGCGCCGACGGTTCCGCGAGCCGGATCGGGGCGCACGTCGGCGTGGAGATGGACCAGGTCGACCTCGGCCTGGAGGCGGAGATCCCGGTGCCCGAGGCCGTCGCCGAGGACTGGCGCGGGCGGGTCCTCATCGACTGGGGGCCGATCCCCGGCAGTTACGGATGGGTGTTCCCGAAGGGCGACACGCTGACGGTGGGCGTCATCTCGGCGAAGGGCGAAGGGGCCGCCACCAAGCGGTACTTGGAGGACTTCATCGCCCGGCTCGGCCTCGCCGGCTTCGAGCCCTCGATCTCGTCCGGGCACCTGACGCGCTGCCGCGCCGACGACTCG
Organism: Streptomyces sp. BYX5S; assembly: GCF_054724165.1. Classification (NCBI taxonomy): domain Bacteria; kingdom Bacillati; phylum Actinomycetota; class Actinomycetes; order Kitasatosporales; family Streptomycetaceae; genus Streptomyces; species Streptomyces sp. BYX5S. Next base: position 3,080,893 of record NZ_CM138829.1, read on the forward strand.
CCGCTCTCGCGCGGCCGGGTCCTGGTGTGCGGGGACGCGGCGGGGCTCCTTGAGCCGTGGACCCGCGAGGGCATCTCGTTCGCCCTGCGCTCGGGGCGGCTCGCGGGGGAGTGGGCGGTCCGGGTCGCCGAGGCGCACGACGCGGTGGACGCGCGGCGGCAGGCGCTGAACTACGCGTTCGCCGTCAAGGCCGGGCTCGGCGTCGAAATGGCCGTCGGCAAGCGCATGTTGGCGGTCTTCGAGAGCAAGCCCGGACTGCTGCACGCGGCCCTCACCACGCTGCGCCCCGCCTGGAACGCGTTCGCGAGGATCACCCGGGGCTCGTCGTCCCTCGGTGAACTGGTGCGGACGCATCCGATGGCGGGGCGGGCGCTGGCGCGGCTGGACCGCTGACGGTCACTCGAACGTGATGCGGAAGACGGGGTGGTCCGGCGCGATCCGGCGCAGTTCGGCGTCGGAGGAGTCGGGCCCCACCCCGTTGAAGAACACGCCGACCTCCGCCTTCCAGCGCTTGAGGTAGGCGCGCAGCAGGGCGGGCTTGTCGTCGTCCGCGACCTCGGCCGCGGTGAAGACGTCGGCCTTCTTGCCGAGGCGCAGTTCACCGCCGCCCGCGGCCCGCATGTTGTGGGTCCACTGGACGTGGCCGCGAGGGGCCACCAGGTACTGCTGACCGTCCACGGTCAGCAGGTTCACCGGGGTGGTGCGCCACTCGCCGCTCTTGCGGCCCCGGACGGCGAGGACACGCGATCCCCACACGCTGAGGCCCCGGCGGGTCATCCACGCCACGGTCCGGTTCAAGACGTTCACGGTGAACCAGCCGGGCTTCTGAACGTGTGCGGACGCGGACATGGGGTCCTCCAGGAAAGTGTGAGCGGTGCTCTCGCTTGAGATCAGTGTGCACGCAGTCTGCGTTCCGCGGCAAGAGCATTGCTCTCTTTTTTGAGCACCGACCCGCGATGTGTGCACCGATCCGCATCCGTGGAACACTTTCCCCATGAGTACGAGCCGCAGCACACCCCCACGCACCAGTGCCGCGCAAGGGGCCCGCGCCCGCGCCCGGCAGGAGATCACCGCCGCCATCAAGGACGAGGCGCGCAGACAGCTCGCCCAGGACGGCGCCGCGAAGCTCTCGCTGCGCGCCGTGGCCAGGGAACTCGGCATGGTCTCCTCCGCCCTGTACCGCTACTTCCCGAGCCGCGACGACCTGCTGACCGCGCTCATCATCGACGCCTACGACGCGCTCGGCGAGGCCGCCGAGCACGCCGACGCCGGCTTCGTGCGGACGTCGTCGGCCACCGAGCGCTGGAGCGCGGTGTGCGGCGCGGTGCGGGAGTGGGCCCTGGCCTGTCCGCACGAGTACGCGCTCATCTACGGCTCGCCCGTGCCCGGATACACGGCGCCGGACACGACCGTCCAGGCGGCCGCGCGCGTCGGGCTGCTGCTGATCCGGATCGTGCGGGACGCCCACGAGGGCGGCGGTGTGACACCGCCCCCGCTCTCCGACGCGCTGCGGCCCGAGGCCGAGCGGATGGCCGCGGAGCTCGCCCCGGACCTGCCGCCGGAGGTGGTGGCCGCGCTGGTCGCCGCGTGGGCGCAGCTGTTCGGGCTCGTCGGCTTCGAGCTGTTCGGCCAGTTCCACCGGGTCGTCGAGGACCGCTCGGCCTTCTTCGCCCACGCCGTGACGCGGCTCGCCGGGGACGTCGGGCTCACCCGGTAGCCGCCTACTTCCCGCGAAGTACGCCTGATCACCTCGCACGGCGGACGCCCCACACCGCCCCCCGCCCTTAGCGTGGCAGCATGGACGAGCAGCGTGCGCGCGACGGAGGCCGGCCCCGCCCGTGGGGCGGGCCCCCGTGGCTGCGCGAGCGGTGGGGGCCCGCCGCCGAGGACGAGCGGCGGTGGCCGTGGCGGTCCACGCTGGTCGTCACCGCCTTCGTCCTCATGGGGACGAACTTCGCCGCGCACGGCCAGGCCGGGGAGCGCGCCGACCTGGACCTCTTCGCGCGGCTGCTGATGCTCGCCGGAGGCGTCCTGCTCCTGTGGCGGCACCGGTACCCGGTCGCCGTCGCGTTCGCGACGACGGCGTGCGTGGCCGTGTACCTGGGCGCCGGGTATCCGTACGGCCCGGTGTTTCTGCTCGTGGCCCTCGCCTGCTTCTCCGCGATCGTGGCGGGACGCAGATGGGCCGCCTGGGCCGCCGCCGGGGTGCTCTGGGCGGGGCATCTGCTCATCGGGCACTGGCTGTACGCGTATCTGCCGCCGTCCGGCGACGGGCCCGCCCCGTGGGCGCAGGAAGGGATCGTCGCGGCCTGGGTGCTCGCCGTCCTGGCGATCGCCGAACTGGCGCGGGTACGGCGCGAACAGTGGGAGCACGCGCGCGTGGAGCGCGAAAAGGCGGCGCGGCGGCGGGCCGACGAGGAACGCCTGCGCATCGCCCGCGAACTCCACGACGTGCTCGCCCACTCCCTCTCCGTGATCAACGTGCAGGCGGGCGTCGGCCTGGCCCTGCTCGACGCCGACCCGGAGCAGGCGCGCACCGCGCTCACCACGATCAAGAGCGCGAGCAAGGAGGCGCTGGGGGAGGTGCGGCAGGTCCTCGACACCCTGCGCGCACCCGGCGACGCGCCGCGCACCCCGGCGCCCGGACTCGACCGGCTCCCGGAACTCGTCGACCAGGCGGCGGGCGCCGGCCTCACCGTCGACGTCACGACCGAGGGGACCCGGACCACGCTGCCACCGGGCGCCGACCTCGCCGCGTTCCGCATCGTGCAGGAGGCGCTCACCAACGTCGTACGGCACTCGGGATCGCGCCACGCGCGCGTACACACGGCGTACGCGGCAGGCGAGTTGACGCTCACCGTCGACGACGACGGCCCCGCGACGCGCGCCGACGCGGGCGGCAGCGGCAACGGGCTCGCCGGGATGCGCGAGCGTGCCGCCGCCCTCGGTGGCACGATCGAGGCGGGACCGCGGTCCGACGGAGGCTTCCGGGTCGTCGCGCGGCTGCCCGTCACCACCACGCACCGGGAGGCCCCGAAGTGATCCGCGTCCTGCTCGCCGACGACCAGTCGCTCGTCCGCGCCGGATTCCGCGCCCTGCTCGACGCGCAGGCCGACATCGCGGTCGCGGGCGAGGCCGCCGACGGCGAGGAGACGGTGCGGATGGTGCGCGAACTGCGCCCCGACGTCGTGCTCATGGACATCCGCATGCCCCTCCTCGACGGCCTCGCCGCGACCCGGCGCATCAGCGAGGACGCCGAACTGGAAGCCGTGAAGGTGGTCATGCTGACCACCTTCGAACTCGACGAGTACGTCTTCGAGGCCATCCGCTCCGGCGCCTCCGGCTTCCTCGTCAAGGACACCGAACCGGACGAACTGCTGCGCGCGGTACGGGCCGTCGTGCACGGCGACGCACTGCTCTCGCCCGGGGTCACCCGCCGCCTCATCGCCGAGTTCGCCGCGCGCTCGAAGGAACCGGCGGCCGTCGCCCCGCTCGCCGGACTGACCGAGCGGGAACGGGAGGTGATGACGCTCGTCGGGATCGGCCTGTCCAACGACGAGATCGCCCGCCGCCTGGTCGTCAGCCCGCTCACCGCGAAGACCCACGTGAGCCGCGCGATGGTGAAGCTGGGCGCCCGCGACCGCGCCCAACTCGTCGTCCTCGCCTACGAGTCGGGGCTCGTACGGCCCGGCTGGCTGGGCTGAGCGCGCACCGCGTCGGGGCGCCGTCCGCCGGTCACGCGGAGCCGCGCGGTGCGACCAGCCCCGACTCGTAGGCCAGCACCACCAGATGGGCGCGGTCGCGGGCGCGGAGCTTGGACATGGCCCGGTTGATGTGCGTCTTCGCGGTCAGCGGCGTGATCACCATGCGCACGGCGACCTCGTCGTTGGACAGCCCGTGGGCGACGAGGGCGACGGCCTCCCGCTCACGGTTCGTCAGCTCCTCCAGGGCCGCGGCGAGGCCCGGGTGCGGCGGCTGGGTCACGTAACGGTCGATCAGTTTGCGGGTGATGGACGGCGCGAGCAGCGCGTCGCCGCGCGCCGCGACCCGGACCGCGTGCAGCAGGTCCTGCGGCAGGATGTCCTTGACCAGGAACCCCGCGGCACCGGCCCGCAGCGCGTCGTAGACGTACTCGTCCAGGCCGTAGTTGGTCAGGACGACGACGTGCACCCGGTCGAGGGCCGGGTCCGCGGCGATCCGGCGGGTCGCCTCGATGCCGTCGACGACCGGCATCCGGATGTCGATCAGCACGGTGTCCGGCAGCAGGTCGCGGACCAGCGCGACCCCCTCCTCGCCGTCGGCGGCCTCGGCCACCACCTCGATGTCGTCCTCCAGGTCGAGGAGCGCGCGGAACCCGCTGCGGATGAGCGGCTGGTCGTCGACGAGCAGGACGCGGATCGGGGGCGACGGCGCGGCCGTCCCTCGCGCACCGCTGACGGTGGGCTCCTCACGCACGACGGACTCCTCGCTCACGGTGGGGCTCCTCGGTCACGGTGTGCGCTCCACCGGGAGTTCGGCCAGGACCTCGAACCCGCCCCCGGCGCGGGGCCCGGCCCGCAGCGTGCCGCCCAGTGCGGTGACCCGCTCCCGCATGCCGAGCAGCCCGATCCCGGGCAGCGGGGCGGCGTCCGGCGACGCCCGGCCGTCGTCGACGACGCGCAGGACCAGGGAGTCCGGGCGGTGGTCGACGGCGACCTCGGCGGTGCGGGCGGCGGCGTGCCTGGCGACGTTCGTCAGCGACTCCTGGACGATGCGGTAGGCGGTGCGCTGCACGGCCGCCGGAATCTCGCGGGGGCCGCCCTCGACCGTCAGCCGCGTCTCCAGGCCCCCGGTACCGGCCCGCTTCACCAGCTCCGGCAGGTCGTCCAGGGTGTGCGGCGGCCGGGTGTCGTCGTCCCGCAGCGCCTCCAGCGTCGCGCGCAGCTCCCGGCTCGCCTCCCGGCCCGCCTCCTGGATCGCGAGGAGGGCCTCCGGCGGCTGCTCGCCGTGCTTGAGCGCGACGTGGACGGCGACCTCGGCCTGGAGCTTGACGATCGAGATCTGGTGGGTCAGTGAATCGTGCAACTCCCGTGCGATACGAAGTCGTTCCTCGTCGGCGCGGCGCAGCGCGGTCTCCTCCCGGGTCCGCTCCGCCTCGTCCGCCCGCCGCTCGGCCTGCCGCAGCGCTTCCCCCGCGGCGGCGGCCGCGACCAGCCAGCCCAGTTCGAGGGCGCCGCGCGAGTGCGTGAACGCCTCGCCGACGGAACCGCCGTGCGGCGACACCAGATACGCGAGGGGGAGGGCCGCCATGACGGCGACCGACGCCACCGCCGTCACCAGGCGGTGCCCCTCGCGCACGGCGGCGTACACCGCGAAGAGGTAGGCCACGACGGGTACGTCGACACCGGTCGCCTGATGGCCGACCGCGCAGACGCCGGTGACCGCGAGGACGGCGACCGGGGCGCGGCGGCGCGCGAAGAGCGCGAGGCCGCCGGTCAACAGCAGGGCGTAGCCGAGGAGTTCGACGCCCGTAGCGGCCCGGTCGCCGGAGAGCGCGGCGGCGAGCAGCATCGCCGCGACGCCCACGGCGATCACCGCGTCCCTGACGCCCGGCGGCACGGCGAACCGGTTGGTGCCCATGCGCGCAATCTAGCTGCAGGGCAGTCTCGCGCGGACCCTGCGCGCGGACGAGGAGTGCGCTGCCGCGCACGCCGCAGCGCGCGGAAAAGTACCGCGCCCGCGGTAGTCGGCTGCGGCGGCGGGCGCAGCGCGAAGAGTCCGCGGCTGCCGGACGACGGCGCCGCCACCCCGGCGACATGCTCGAAGCGCCAGGGGGACACCTTTCGCAGACGAGGGAGAAACCGATGTCAGGCTTGCTGTCCGTGCAGCCCGTCCAGGCCGTGCAGGCGATGCGCTCCGCGTTCGTCTCGGCGCCCGCGGCCGAGGCCGACTCGCTCTACTGGACCGCCGACCGCGTGTGGGCCACGTCCGCCGTGGGCGTCGGGCTGATCGGGGTCGTCCTCGGCGGCCTCGCCCTGGCGGGGCGGCTCGGCCACCGGTCGCGGCGGGCGGCCCTCGCGGCGCAGTGCGCGGGGCTCGTCGCCGCGCTCGTCGGTGTGCTGAACCTCGCGCTCGCCGACGGCGGCCCCGGCACCGGAAACGGTGTCGTCGGCGGTGGCATCGCCCTCGTGCTCGGCGTGGCCGCCGTGGTCGTGGGCCGGCTGGCGCGTAACCGCTTCCGGCGGTACGGGGCGGTCGGGCACCAGCCGGGCCGGTGACGTCAGATGCCTGAGTGCTCCCGCCAGAGCGCCGCGAGCGCCCGGTCCCCGCTCACCTCGGGGAACGGCAGCCGGTTCCACAGCGCCACGTACAAACGCGCGGCGGGGCCGGCGAGTTCGCACTCCGCCTCGCCCGCCGTGCCGCGCTCGGCGGCCGGCGGGTCCTGCGTGATCCGTACCGTCCACACGGCGTCCGCGCCGGCGTCGGTGGCCCGTACGCGCAGGGTCCGGGGCACGTCCGAGCGCACCCGGCTGCGCTCGCGGGCGTGGAAGCCGGTGAGCAGTTCGTCGATCCCGTCGACGGCGAACTCCGTGGTGATCGTGGTGGGTTCCTCGCTGCCGTGCCGGGGCAGGGCCGACTCCGCGTCCACGCGGTGCACGGTCGTCTCGTGCGCCTGGCGCCGCGCCCAGAAAGCCAGCGGGGAAGGAGCGGGGAGGAAGGCCCAACAGTCCACGTCGGGGGGTGCGTTCGTCAGGGTGTCGACAAGCTGCCGGTGCCCCTCCCGGTACCAGGCGAGCAGGGCGTCACCGTCCAGGTCGGCGCGGTCCTCAAGGCGGTGCGGCTTCTTCATGCCCTCCGCTACATAGGAGTTGGCCCAGCGATGCACCGCGCCCTGGTGGCGCAGCAGGTCCCGGACCTGCCAGCCGGGGCACGTCGACACCTTGGCGTCGACCCCCGCCTCCTCGGCTGCCGCGGCCAGCGACCGGCCCTCGTCGTCCACGATGCGAATATGTTCGGCAATCTGCATGTGCAGAGTCTGCCGTCCGAAGTGGGCCCGTGGACAAGCCAATTGATCGACATGACCCACGCTTTTACGCCGTCGCCACCCGCCGCGTCGCGAAGCCGATGGTGGCCGCGACGGCGGCCAGCAGCGCCACGCTCGTGAGGGCCGTGGGCAGCGAGAACCAGTCCGCCATGAAGCCGATCGCGGGTGGTCCGAGCAGCATGCCGCCGTACCCGAGCGTGGACGCGGCGGCGACCCCCGTCGGCCCCGCGAGCGCACCGGCCCGCTCGATCGCGACGGGGAAGAGGTTCGCGAGGCCGAGCCCCGTGACGGCGAAGCCGATGAGCGCGAGCCACACCGTGGGCGCCAGCGAGCCGAGCAGCATCCCGGCCGCGCCGGTCAGTCCGCCCGCCACCAAGGTCCGCGTCCTGCCGAGCCGTTCGAGCAGCGCCGTGCCGGTGAGCCGGCCGATGGTCATGGCGAAGGCGAAGCACGCGTAGCTGGCGGCCGCGATGCCCGGGTGGGCGCCCAGGTCCTGCTCCATGTGCAGCGCGCTCCAGTCGGCCAGGGCCCCCTCGCCGTACGCCGTGCACAGCGCGATGAGGCCGAAGACGAGGACGAGCAGGCGGGTGCGGCCGTCGACCCGGGTGGGGGCGGCGGTGGCCTCGGCGGCTTCGGGCGCGGGGGTCGCGGGGCGCGGCGCCGGGTGGCGCAGCAGTGTCGGGGCGGCGCAGGCGGTGACGGCGAGGCCGAGCACGGCGATGGCCAGCAGGTGCCGGGTGGGCGACAGGTGGGCCGCGACCAGACCGCCGAGCCCGGAGCCGACCATGCCGCCGAGGCTGAACGCGGCGTGGAAGCTGGGCATGACCGGCCTGCCGAGCGCGCCGACCAGGTCGACGGCGGCGCTGTTCATCGCCACGTTGATACCGCCGTACGCCGCCCCGAACGCCAGGAGTACGAGGCCGAGCGCGACCGGGGAGTGCGTCAGGGGCGGCAGGATCACGGTGAGCGGGAGCAGCACACCGCAGGCGACGGTCACCGCGTGCGCGCCGAAGCGGCGGCAGAGCCGCCCGGTCAGCATCATCGTGATCACGGCGCCGGCCGAGACGCCGAGCAGCGCGAGCCCGAGAGCGCTCGCCGAGGCGCCGGTCTGCTCCTTGACGGCGGGGATGCGGACCACCCAGCCGGCGAAGACGAAGCCGTCGAGCGCGAAGAACGCGGTGAGGGCCAGGCGCAGCCGGGCCAGGGACGAGGCGCGAGGGTCGTCGGCGCTGACGGCCCTCAGTTTGTTCAGTAGCGGCACAAAGTCAGAGTAGGACGGGACTCCGCAGCTGAACAAGGGGGTGCCGGACGGGACGACGCGTCACACGCACGGGCCTCGATGCACTCCCGGCGCGTCACGCGCGCGGACCCCGCTCCTCTCCCGGCACGTCACACGGTGACCACCCGCACCCCCGCCTCCTCGAACCGGCCGAGCGTCGCCCCGTCCGCCGCCGTGTCCGTGACGAGCACGTCGAGCCGCGCCACGTCGCAGATCCGCGCGAACGCCCGATGGCCGAGCTTGCTGGAGTCGGCCGCGACAACCACTCGCTCCGCCCGCTCGCACAGCATCCGGTTGATCGCCGCCTCCGCCTCGTCGTGCGCCGACGCGCCGTGCGTGACGTCGAGGCCGACGACGCCGAGCACCGCCGTGTCGAGGGTGACCTGGCCGAGCACGCCGTCGGCGAGCGGTCCGATCAGTTCGTACGACTGCGGGCGCGCGACCCCACCCGTGAGCACGATCTTGAACTGGGGGCGCACCGCGAGCTCGTTCGCGATGTTCAACGCGTTCGTGACGATCGTCAGGGCGGGCGAGCCGGAGGCGAGGTCCGGCCGGATCGCGAGCGCCCGCGCGACCTCGGTGGTGGTCGTGCCGCCGGTGAGGCCGACCGCCTCGCCGGGGGTGACGAGGTCGGCGACGGCCTTGGCGATCCGCTGCTTCTCGGCGGCGCCGAGCGCGGACTTGTAGCGCAGGGGGAGTTCGTAGCTGACGCCGTGCACGACGGCGCCGCCGCGGGTGCGCACCAGCATCTGCTGTTCGGCGAGTCCGTCGAAGTCGCGGCGGATGGTCGCGGCCGAGACGCCCAGCTCGCTCGCGGCGTCCTCCACATCGAGACGCCCGCGCTCGACGAGCAGCTCCAGGAGGGACTTCCAGCGGGCGTCGCGGGACATCTCGGGCTCCAACTCGTCGTGCGGTTCGGGTGCTGGTCCGGTCCTGTCGCGGGTCCGGTGCGCGTTCCGGCGGGTGGCACGACCTTAACCGGCCTGCACGCAAATGCTTGATCCTGCGCGAAAGCTCGCTATATCTTGCAGGAATACGCAAACAGTGCGCGCGCCTCCCGAGGTGCGACCAGACGCGGAGTGGGGGCACGGTATGAGCGGTGACCAGGGCCGGACGGGCCGGCAGGAAAGCCACGTCGAGACCGAACTGAACAGCCAGCCCGAGTGCTGGACACGGGCCGCGGGGCTCGCCGCCCGGCACAAGGCGGCGCTGCCGGTCGCGGGGGAGCGGGTCGCGATCGTCGGCTGCGGCACCTCGTGGTTCATGGCGCAGGCCGCGGCGGCGCTGCGCGAGCAGGCGGGCCTCGGCGAGACCGACGCGTTCGCGGCCTCGGAGTTCCCGGGCGGGCGCGCCTACGACCACGTCATCGCGCTGACCCGCTCCGGCACCACCACCGAGGTGCTCGACCTGCTGGCCGCCCACCGCGGCCGGGCCCGCACGACGGCGATCACCGGCGACCCGGCCACCCCGATCGCGGACGCGGCCGACGACCTGGTCGTCCTCGACTTCGCCGACGAACGGTCGGTCGTCCAGACCCGGTTCGCGACCACCGCCCTCACCCTCCTCCGCGCCCACCTGGGCCTGCACCCCGAGCAGGCGGTCGCCGACGCGCGCACGGCGCTCGCCGAGCCGCTGCCCGAAGGCCTCGTGGAATGCGGCCAGTTCACCTTCCTCGGCCGCGGCTGGACGGTCGGCCTCGCGAACGAGGCGGCGCTGAAGATGCGCGAGGCCTCCCTGTCCTGGACCGAGGCGTACCCGGCGATGGAGTACCGGCACGGCCCGATCAGCGTCACCACCTCCGGCACAGCGACGTGGATGCTCGGCGAAGCGCCGCAGGGCCTCGCCGCACAGGTCGCCGGGACCGGCGCGCTCTGGATCGAGGGCCGCCTCGACCCGCTGGCGGAACTGGTCCGGGCCCAGCGTCTCGCCGTCGCCGTCGCGGCGCGCAGGGAACTCGATCCGGACCGGCCCCGCCACCTCACCCGCTCGGTGATCCTCGACGCCAACTGACCCTCTCGCCACGGCTCTTGAGAAGGGAGGGGCAGTGCCCCTCGCAGCAACAGGGACCCTCGTCGGCGCGGCGGCGGCCCGGCGCGGCGCCGTCGCGGCCTTCAACGTCATCACCCTCGAACACATCGAGGCGGTCGTCGCGGGCGCCGAGGCCGCCGACGCCCCCGTCGTCCTCCAGATCAGCGAGAACGCCGTCCGCTACCGCTACGGACGGCTCCAGCCGCTCGCCCGCGCCGCCGTCGCCGCGGCCGAGGCCGCGCGCGTCGACGTCGGCCTGCACCTGGACCACGTACAGAGCGACGCGCTGCTGCGGCAGGCCGCCGACGCCGGGTTCGGCTCGGTGATGTACGACGCCGCGCGCCTGCCCCACGACGAGAACCTCGCGGCGACCCGCGCCGCCGCCGACTGGGGGCACGCCCACGGGCTGTGGGTGGAGGCCGAGTTGGGGCAGGTCGGGGGCAAGGACGGGGCCGCGCCCCTGGACGCGCACGCGCCCGGCGCCCGCACCGACCCCGGCGAGGCGCGCGCCTTCGTGACCGACACCGGCGTCGACGCCCTCGCGGTGGCCATCGGCTCCTCGCACGCCATGACGACCCGTACCGCGTCCCTCGACCACGACCTGCTGAAGCGGCTCGCCGACGGTCTCGGCGTACCGCTGGTGCTGCACGGTTCGTCGGGCGTCCCCGACGCGGAGCTGGCCGCGGCGGTCCGGGGCGGCATCACGAAGGTCAACATCGGTACGGCTCTGAACATCGCCATGACCTCCGCCGTCCGGGAGTTCCTCACGACCCACCCGGAGGCCGTCGACACACGCACGTACCTCAAGGTGGCGCGTGAGGCGATGGCGCGCACGGTGACCGAACTCATCGGGGTGGTGCGAGGCTGAGCGGTGCTCCCCGGGCCGTGCCTCAGCCGGTGACGGCCGGAGAGATCCGGTCGGCCTCGGTGCGCGGGGTGTGGGCGACGTCGCCGGGCGCGCCCATCTCCCGGAGCCAGCAGGCGAATTCGAGCAGGATGCCGTCCGGGTCCTGGAAGTAGAAGGACCGCACGAAGACGCCGTCGTGCAGCTCCTTCGCGTACCCCTCCGGGCTGTCGTCGTGGTCGATGACCGGACTCACCTCCACCCCGGACTCCCGCAACTGGGCGTGGTACTTCAGGAACCGCTCCTCCGGCACGTTGATCGCGACGTGGTTCATGGTGCCGACCGCCGTCTGCCACTCGCCGCCGCCCGGCACGGTCACCGGCCGCGACACCCCCGGCACCGCGTCCGGGGCGTCCTGGAACCAGAAGAACGCCAGCGCGTTGCCGCCGCCCATGTCGAAGAAGAAGTGCTGCCCGGCGCCACCGGGGAACTCGATCGTCTTGGTCAGCCGCATGCCGAGGACCCCGGTGTAGAAGTCCACGGTGCGCTGCATGTCCGCGCAGACCAGCGCGAGGTGGTTGACCCCGCCGAGCTCGAACTTCGGGTTGCGCCATGCCATGTGTCGTGCCTCCAGCCGTCCGCGGGGACTTCGGTGGTTACGGGGGATGCGGGCTTCCCGGAAAACTCTTGCGTTATGAATCTAAACTCGGATTCAGAACTGCGCTAGCGTGCCGGCACACCACAGACGCTGATGTCCGCGGAGGTCGCGCCATGCACGAAGTCGTCCGGGAATTCGTCGGGTTGGCGTCACCGCTGGTCGATCGCGCGGGCGCCGGCGGACACCCCTGCCAGGGCCTCTACCACCGCCCCAAGGACCACCGGCCGACCACGGCGTTCCTCGCGAGCCACTACAACGTCGACTTCTCGGAGCACTACCTGGCGCCCCACCTGGCCGAGCGCGGCTACGGCTTCCTCGGCTGGAACACCCGCTTCCGCGGCGCCGAACCCCACTTCCTCCTCGACCACGCCCTGGCGGAGATCGGCGTCGGCGTGCGCTGGCTCAAGGAGCACGCGGGCGTCGAACGCGTCGTGCTGCTCGGCAACTCCGGCGGCGGCTCCCTCATGGCGGCCTACCAGTCGCAGGCCGTCGAGCCCAACGTTCTGCCCACGGCGGGCGCCCGCCCCGTGGAGGCCATCCAGCACCTCGACCCCGGCGACCTGTTCGTGGCGCTCGCCGCGCACTCCGGACGCCCCGAGGTGCTGACCAACTGGATGGACCCGTCGGTCACGGACGAGACCGACCCCCTCTCCGTCGACCCTGACCTCGACCCCTTCGACCCGCGCAACCCCGCCCCGTACAGCGCGGAGTTCCAGGCGCGCTACCGGGCGGCGCAGCGGGCACGCAACGAGCGGATCACCGACTGGGCGCTCGAACGCCTCGACGCGCTGCGCGGCACCCGCGCCCGCGACCAGCTCTTCCCGCTCCACCGCACCTGGGCCGACCTGCGGATGATCGACCCGACCATCGAACCGTCCGACCGCCCCGCGGGCCGGTGCTACCTGGGCGAACCCGTCCGCGCCAACTACGGCACGGTCGGCATCGGCGCGCTCTCCACACTGCGCACCTGGCTGTCGATGTGGAGCCTGCGCACCTCGCAGTGCGTCGCCGCCCCGCACCTGGCCCGGATCACCGTCCCGTCCCTCGTGATCCACGCCACGGCCGACACCTGCGTCTACGAGAGCGACGCGAACGCCCTCTTCGGCCACCTGGCCGCCTCGGACAAGCGCCTCGAACACATCATGTCCGGCCACTACTTCCAGGAACCACCCGAGGCGCGGGTCCAGGTCGCCGACCTGATCGCGGCCTGGGTGGCGGAACGCACCCCGTGAGCCACCCATGAGCACCTTCTGAGCAGGGTGAACACCGGCGCGCACGGACTTATGAAGGTGCCGTCGGAGACACTGGAACCATGAACGAACTGTTCGGCCGCGAGCGCACGGAGATCGCCCCCGGCGCCGTCCACGTCCCCGACTGGCTCGACCCGCGCGAGCAGCGGCACCTGGTCGAGCTGTGCCGGACCTGGGCGCGCCCGCCGGCCGGACTGCGCGACGTGCGGCTGCCGGGCGGCGGACGGATGAGCGTGCGGCAGTTCGGCCTCGGCTGGCACTGGTTCCCGTACGGGTACGCGCGCACCGCCGTCGACGGCGACGGGGCGGCGGTGAAGCCGATGCCGGACGAGCTGGTGACACTCGGCCGGCGCGCGGTGGCCGCCGCGTACGACGAGGAACCCGGCGGCGACCCGTACGACATCGCGCTGATCAACCACTACGGCCCGGACGCCCACATGGGCATGCACAAGGACCGCGACGAGAAGTCGTCCGCACCCGTCGTCTCCCTCAGCCTCGGTGACACCTGCGTCTTCCGGTTCGGCAACACCGAGACCCGCACGAAGCCGTACACGGACGTCGAGCTGCGCAGCGGGGACCTGTTCGTGTTCGGTGGCCAGTCACGGTTCGCGTACCACGGGGTACCGAGGACCGAGCCGGGGACGGCGCCGCCGGAGCTCGGGGTGCGGGGGCGGCTCAACATCACGCTGCGGGTCAGCGGCCTGTAGCGGCGCCGGTCCGCGGATCGGCCGCGGGGCGGTGACCGGCTACCATTCCTGAGCGTGATCAGGGCGAGGAGTTGCTGATGGGCGGCGGCAGGGCGGCCTCCGGGACCGGGGGCCACACGGCGGGCGCAGGGGCCGGGCGGCCACCACGTCTGGAGCGGGGCCGCAGCGCGCTCGGACCCGCGCTCGAACTCGTCCACACCGGGCGCGCCCCGACCCGCGCCGTGCTCACCGCCGAACTCGGCGTGACCCGCGCGACCGCGGGCGCCGTCGCCGCCGAGCTGGAGGCGCTCGGCCTCATCCGCATCGACGCGAAGCCCAGCGCGGCCTCCGGCTCCCAGGGCCGCCCCTCGCACCGGCTCTCCGTCGCCGACGACGGACCGGTGGCGCTCGCCGCGCAGGTCCACTCCGACGGCTACCGGGCGGCGCTCGTCGGCCTCGGCGGCGGCATCGTCGCCACGACTCCCGGCTGCGAGATCATCGACCCGGACCCGGCGGACGTGCTGCGATCCGTGGTCGAGGCGGGCGTGCGGCTGCTGGAGTCCACGGGCCGCCGCTGCGTCGGCGCGGGCCTGGCCGTCCCCTCCGCGGTCGCCGAACCCGACGGCACGGCCCTCAACCCCCTCCACCTCGCCTGGCCGGTGGGCGCCCCGGTGCGGCAGATCTTCACCGACTGCGTACGGGAAGCGGGCCTGGACATCCCGGCGTTCGCGGCCAACGACGTCAACCTGGGCGCGCTCGCCGAGCACCGGCACGGCGCCGGGCGCGGCGCCCGCGACCTCCTCCTCGTGGCCACCGGCCACCGCGGAGTCGGCGGCGCGCTCGTCCTCGACGGCCACCTGCACACCGGCAGTTCGGGCCTGGCGCTGGAGGTCGGGCACCTCACGGTGCACCCCGAGGGCCGCCCCTGCCACTGCGGCAGCCGCGGCTGCCTGGACGTCGAGGCCGACCCCCTCGCCTTCCTCACGGCGGCGGGCCGCACCCCCGACCCCGACGGCTCCCTCCTGGAACAGGCCCGCGGCCTGCTGACCGAGGCGAAGGACGACCCCGCGGTCCGCGCGGCCACGGCCCTCCTCATCGACCGCCTCGGCCTCGGCCTCGCGGGCCTGGTCAACATCCTCAACCCCGACCGCATCGTCCTCGGTGGCCTCCACCGCACCCTCCTCGACGCCGACCCCGACCGCCTCCGCGCCGTCGTCGCCGACCGCAGCCTCTGGGGCCGCAGCGGCGGCGTCCCCATCCTCGCCTCCACCCTCGACCACAACAGCCTCGTGGGCGCCGCGGAGCTGGCCTGGCAACCGGTCCTGGACGATCCGTTGGGGGCGCTCAGCGGGGGGTGATGCCCCGCCCAGCGGGGGCCGGGGGCGGGGGAGAGGAGCGTCAGCAGGCCTCGTGCGCTCGTCTCGAACGACGCCGTGCTCCCCGAGGGGGCCACCGCACGTACCAGTAGCTACATGTCGCCGTGTCGGCAGTCGTCGGCGCGGGCGGGCAGGCCGTGCACGTACCGGCCCAGTAGGCCCACCATCGCCACCTCGCACCCGAGCAGCACCCGCTCCACCAGCCCGATCAGCTCCCGCCCGCCCGGCCCCGCCGCGTACGCCATCACCCCGGCCCCGGCCAACGCGCACCACGCCAGCACGCGCAGCCACCGTGCCGTTCGGCCCGCCGACGGCGGCAGCCGCCTCGCCAGGAGCAGCCCGGCCACCGGCAGCGCCGCGAACGCCGCGACGGACGCGTAGCGGTGCACATACGCCGAGCCGGTCAGCTCCGTGGTCAGCGGGTCCGTCGGCACCACCGCGGCGAGCACCAGGCCCGCACCCCACACCGCCAGCAGCAGCGACGGCAGCCCCCGCACCGCCGCGAGCCGCTTCCGCGCCACCGCCAGGAGCACCAGTGACACCACTCCGAGCGAGGCCATCCCGGTCTCGATCGGGCCGCCCCGGTCCAGCGCCGCGAAGTCGCTGACGGTGAGGGACAGGGGGCTGAGCCCGGGGTCGGTGTCCCGCGGCGCCAGCAGCGCCGAACCCGCGGAGAGAAGGACGGCCGACCAGACCGTGGGCGCCAGCCAGCGGCCCACGAAAGTGTCCCGGCGCGCGCACGTGGTGTCTCGCAGTGAAGTGGTCACGGACCGATCCTCGCGGTCCGTGAGCCCCGCACACCATGGGGGCCGCCCCGGACCCGCCCCCGACGCCCGACCCTGAGGCCGCCTCAGGGTCGCGCGTGCGCGAGGGAGCAGCCTCGTCGGCGTCACGTACTCCCACGGAGGTACGCCGACTGCCGCTGGCCGTACGACGACTCCGGCCCCCTCCCGGAGCGAGGCTCGACTCATCGAGGCGGTTCACGCCGAAGCAGCTCACATCAACCACCCGGCTGTCGCGACCGCTCGTCGCGACAGCCCGATACGCACCAGGAGATGAGTCAGATGCAGACCCTCGCGGAATTCGGCCCCGGCAACGGCCCAGGCCCCTGGATTCTCCTCTTCCCGCTGATCTGGGCGGCCGTCGTCGTCGGCGTCGTCACGCTGCTGCGGCGCACCGTATGGCGCGGCCGCCGCGGACCGTGGCGCCCGGGACCCGGCCCCGGCCGCGGCATCGACGCCGACTCGCCGATCGCCGTCCTCGGCCGCCGCTTCGCCTCCGGCGAGATCGACGAGGACGAGTACTGGCGCCGACTGACCGTGCTCAACGAGGAGTTCGGGCGCTACGGCCGCTACGCCGACTACGACACCGAGGACCACGGCAAGGTCAAGGGCGGCACGTCATGAGCACCCCCACGACGCTCACGCCCACCGCACTCGCGGCGCGTGTCGAGAACGCCGTCAAGGTGTACGGCTCCGGGGACACCGCCGTCCGTGCCCTCGACGGCGTCAGCGTCGGCTTCCGCGCCGGAAGGTTCACCGCGATCATGGGACCTTCCGGCTCCGGGAAGTCGACCCTGATGCACTGCGCCGCGGGTCTCGACACCCTCACCGAAGGGGCCGCGTACATCGGTGACAGCGAGCTCGGCTCCCTCGACGACCGCAGGCTGACCCTGCTGCGGCGCGACCGCGTCGGGTTCGTGTTCCAGGCGTTCAACCTCGTACCGACGCTGAACGTCGCCGAGAACATCACCCTCCCGATCGACCTGGCGGGCGCCCGCCCCGACCACGAGTGGCTCGACGCGCTCGTCGACGTCGTGGGCCTGCGCGACCGGCTGCACCACCGGCCCGCCGAACTCTCCGGCGGACAGCAGCAACGCGCCGCCGTGGCACGGGCGTTCGCGGGCCGGCCCGATGTCGTCTTCGCCGACGAACCCACCGGCAACCTCGACTCCCGCTCCGGCGCCGAGGTGCTCCGTCTCCTCGGCGACACGGCCCGCCAGGCCGCACGGGCGGTCGTCATGGTCACCCACGACCCGGTCGCCGCCGCCCACGCCGACGAGGTCGTCTTCCTCGCGGACGGCCGCCTCGTCGACCGGATGGAACACCCGACCGCCGACACGGTCCTCGACCGCATGAAGGCCCTCGACGGCCCGCCCACCACCTCCCGGGGAGGCCCCTCATGAACGCCTCCGTCCGCCTCAGCCTCACCTCCCTCCGCGCCCACAAACGCCGCTTCGCCGGAACGTTCACCGCCGTCCTCCTCGGCGTCGCGTTCCTCGCAGGAACGCTCGTCATGGGCGACACCCTGCGCGCGAGCTTCGACTCGATGTTCGCGGGCGCCAGCAGCGGCACCGACGCCGTCGTGCGCTCCGCCGACGTCATCACCACACCCGGCGAGCGCCAGGGCACCCGCAGCCCGGTGGACGCCTCGCTCGCCGACGACCTGGCGAAGGTGCCGGGTGTCGCCGCGGTCGCGCCGAACGTCCAGGGCGCCGGTCAACTCGTGGGCGCGGACGGCGAACCCATCGGCGGTCAGGGCCCGCCCACCGTCGCGGGCAACTGGATCGCCGACCCGGAACTCAACCCGTACCGGCTCGCTGAAGGCCGCATCCCGGACAGGAGCGGCGAGGTCGTCGTCAACCGGGGCGCCGCGAAGGCGGGCGACCTGAAGGTCGGGGACACGACCACCCTGCGCACGCCCGACCCGGTCGAGGTCACCCTCGTGGGCCTGGCCACCTTCGGCGGCGAGGACGGCATGGCGCAGACCACCTTCACCGGCATGACACGCGCCGACGCCGAGAAGTACCTCACCCCGAAACCGGGGGAGGCCGCGACGATTCAGGTACGGGCGGGGCCGGGGACCAGTCAGCAGGAGCTCGTCGACTCGCTGACTCCGCACCTTCCCAGGGGAGTTGAGGCCATCACGGGCGAGGCGTCGGCTCAGGAGAACACCGACATGATCTCCGGCCAGTTCCTCACCCTCTTCACGACGTTCCTGCTGGTCTTCTCCGGCGTCGCGCTCCTCGTCGCGACCTTCTCCATCCACAACACCTTCGCCATCGTCGTCGCCCAACGCGCCCGCGAGAACGCCCTGTTGAGGGCGCTCGGCGCCGCACGGCGACAGATCGCGGCGGCGACCCTCGTCGAGGCGACCGTGGTCGCCGTCGTGGCATCGGCCGCCGGACTCGCGGGCGGCATCGGCATCGCGGCCGGACTCCAGGCCCTCTTCCCGGCCATCGGATTCCCCTTCCCCGAAGGGGACTTGGTCGTCGGCCCGCTGTCCATGCTGCTGCCGCTGGCCGTCGGCATCGTGGTGTGCGTCGGCTCGGCCCTGCTGCCCGCCCTGCGCGCCGGCCGCACCGCACCGCTCGCCGCCCTGCGCGAGAGCGTGATCGACGACTCCGGTGCCTCGCGGCGCCGCGCCGTCCTCGGCGGCGTCCTGGGCGTGGCCGCCGTCGCGGCGACCCTCGCCGGTGTCCTGGCGTCCCCGTCGATCACCCTGGCGGGCATCGGCGCCGTGCTGATCCTCGCGTCGTTCGTGGTGCTCGGCCCCGTCGCGTCCACCTCCGCCGTACGCGCCCTGGGCGCACCCCTCGACCGGCTGCGCGGCGTCACCGGTGGGCTCGCCCGCCGCAACGCACTGCGCAGCCCGAAACGGACGGCCGCCACGGCGAGCGCCCTGATGATCGGGGTCGCGGTGGTCTCCCTGTTCACCGTCTTCGGGGCCTCGCTGAAGGCCACCATGGACCAGACCGTCAACCGGTCCTTCGCGGGCGACGTCGCCGTCTCCACCCCGTCGTTCGGCGCGGGCGGCAGCGGCCTCAGCCCGAAGCTGGCGCCCGCGATCGCCGAGCGGCCCGAGGTGGCCACGGCCGTCGGCCTCGGCCGCGGCGTCGCCGACGTCGACGGCGAGGGGCGCGCCCTCACCGTCACCGACCCGGCCGCCCTCGCCAGGGCCTTCGACCTCGGCACGGTCGACGGATCGCTGCGCGACCTCGGGACGAACGGCATCGCGATCACCCGCGCCGAGGCCGACAAGCAGCGCCTCGCGGTCGGCGACACGACACGGCTCACCTTCACCGACGGCACGAAGGAAGTCTTCACGGTCCGCGCCGTCTACGGCCGGTCCGAGCTGGCGGGCGACTACGTGATCTCGCGGGCGGCGTGGGCGCCGCACCGTACGCAGGACTCCGACACGCTGGTCTCCGTCACGTTCAAGGACGGCGTCCCCGCGGCCGACGGCACGAAGGCGGTCGAACGGGTGGCGGCGGCGTACGGGAATCCGGATGTGCAGACGCGCGACGCGTACGCCGAGTCCTCGGCGGGCGGCATCGACATGATGCTGACCCTGGTCTACGCGCTGCTCGCCCTCGCCGTGGTCATCGCCCTGCTCGGCATCGCCAACACCCTCACCCTCGCCGTGCACG
This sequence comes from Streptomyces sp. BYX5S, assembly GCF_054724165.1. Lineage (NCBI taxonomy): Bacteria > Bacillati > Actinomycetota > Actinomycetes > Kitasatosporales > Streptomycetaceae > Streptomyces > Streptomyces sp. BYX5S. Next base: position 3,100,467 of record NZ_CM138829.1, read on the forward strand.
AACGCACCAGGGAGCTGGGACTGCTGCGGGCCGTCGGGCAGACCCGTGGGCAGCTGCGGGCGATGGTCCGCTGGGAGTCGGTGCTCGTCGCCGCGTTCGGCACGGCCGGCGGGCTCGTGCTCGGCGGGTTCCTCGGCTGGGTCCTGGTCGAGGCGTCCGACGGGGCGAGCGACAGCGCCTTCGCGTTCGCGCTGCCGCCGGGCCGGCTCGCGATCGTGGCCCTGGTCGGACTCGCCGCCGGCGTCCTCGCCGGCCTGCGCCCGGCACGCAGGGCGGCCCGGCTGGACGTGCTGCGGGCGATCGCCACCGAGTGAGCGGCGAATCCTCCGAGATCACCGCCCGGTCAGCCTGCGACGGCCGACCGGGCGGGAGCATGCTGGGCCATCCGGCGTTCGCGCGGATCGCCGCGGCGCACGGGCTTCGCCGCGCGCGCCGGGTGGGCGCCGAGCGCCACCGCGGGGGCGGGCGCCGGCAGGGCGAACCAGACGACCTTGCCGTCGGTGCCGTCCGGCCGTACACCCCAGCTCTGACTCACCGCGGCGATCATCGCGAGGCCGCGGCCGCAGGTGGCGAGCGGGTCGGCGTCCCGCACCTGGGGCAGCCGTGGGTCGTGGTCGTGCACCGAGACGGTGAGCGTGCCACCGAGCAGCTCGATCTCGACGGTGCAGAGTTTGTCCGGCTCCGCGTGCCGGTGGACGTTGGTCAGGAGCTCCGTGACGCCGAGCGCCGCCATCTCGATCAACGGATCGAGATGCCAGTAGCGCAACTGCGCCGATACGATTCTGCGGACCTGACCGATCCGCGACGGCAGGGCCTGGAGCTCCACCGTGCAATGCCTGTTCGGCTGGCTGATCACGGCTACGACTCCCCGAAATTGAGTCCGGAAGAAGACGAAAACGGATCGAGCGGTGCGTCCACGCTGGCACAGGACCGCCCGCTCCGTGTCCGGCGGGCTGGTTCGCAGCGTTATCGCCGGTAAACCCTGAGTAGTGATGTGTGACCAGAGTGACTCAGGGGGCTGGGGCGTGCAACTTCGGCGACGGTCCGCTGCGCTGGGGCGTGCTATCCGGTGCGTGAGGCGGCGGTGCGCACGGCTTCGATGAACCGCCGTGCCGTGGGCGGTCCGGCCTCGGCGCCGGTCGCCCCGAGGCGGAGCAGATAGCGCCGGCCGTCGACCTCGGCGGTCGCCCGGTCCTCGGAGCCGAACCAGGGCCGACCCGCGCGGACTTCACCCAGGGGTGCGCTGTCGATCTCGCTCCCGTAGCTCGTGAGCAACTCCAGCCTGCCGCCCGTGATCCGGACCTGTCCCGCCCGGGTCAGTGAGCGCAGGCGCCGACCGATGCGCACGCCCGTCGCCGTGAACTCCGGCTCCGCCATGCCGTTTCGCCCCCCTCGAGTGCGTGTGTGCGGTGCAGTCTGCACGCGTCTGGCCTGGAGCACCAGTGTGCATGTGGACGGACTGTGAAGCGTTGGGTGCAACTTGTATGCGCGCCCCCATGAGCGTATGTTGCCCGGTTTCGCCGACGCGTCGGGCGGTTGTTCCAGCACCCTCCCAGGCGTGCCTTTGAGGCACCCAAAGATGCGTTTATGCAGGTGAGAAGCGTGCGAAAGGTGCTTATGATCGTGGTGTCCGGCCGCCGCCGGCGCCCCCGGACGGGCGCTCGGGAGCGAGGGCCGGGCACGACGTGAAGGAGCCAAGCGGTGAGCACCACGGAACAGGGCCGACCCACGGACGAGGGCGCGGCCTCCGGCCCCCTGCCGACGCTGGACGTCGACCACACGGACCCCGACTACCGTGCGTGGCTCAAAGAAGCGGTGCGCAAGGTACAGGCGGACAACAACCGCTCGGCCGACACGCATCTGCTGCGCTTCCCGCTCCCCGAGCACTGGGGCATCGACCTCTATCTGAAGGACGAGTCGACGCACCCCACGGGCAGCCTCAAGCACCGCTTGGCCCGCTCCCTCTTCCTGTACGGGCTGTGCAATGGCTGGATCCGGCCCGGCCGCCCCGTCATCGAGGCGTCGAGCGGCTCGACCGCCGTCTCGGAGGCCTACTTCGCGAAGCTGATCGGCGTCCCCTTCATCGCGGTGATGCCGCGTACGACCAGCGCCGAGAAGTGCCGACTGATCGAATTCCACGGCGGCCGGTGCCACTTCGTCGACGACTCCCGCACGATGTACGCGGAGTCCGCGGCCCTCGCGTCCCGCACCGGCGGCCACTACATGGACCAGTTCACGTACGCGGAGCGGGCCACGGACTGGCGCGGCAACAACAACATCGCCGAGTCGATCTACCGCCAACTCGCCCTGGAGCGCTACCCGGAGCCCGCCTGGATCGTCGCCACGGCCGGTACCGGAGGCACCTCGGCGACCCTGGCCCGCTACGTCCACTACATGCAGCACGACACCCGCATCTGCGTCGCGGACCCCGAGAACTCCTGCTTCTTCGAGGGCTGGACGACCGACAACCCCGACGCGACGAGCGACTGCGGCTCCCGCATCGAGGGCATCGGCCGCCCCCGCATGGAACCCAGCTTCGTCCCCGGCGCCATCGACCGCATGATGAAGGTCCCCGACGCGGCGAGCGTCGCGGCCGTCCGCGCCCTGGAGTCCGCCATCGGCCGCCGGGCGGGCGGTTCCACGGGCACGGGCCTGTGGAGCGCCCTCAAGATCGTCGCGGAAATGGTCGCGGAGGGCCGCACTGGCAGCGTCGTCACCCTCCTCTGCGACCCCGGCGACCGCTACCTCGACAAGTACTACTCCGACACCTGGCTCCACACCCAGAACCTCGACATCGCCCCCTACGCGGAAGCCATCACCCACCTCTTGCACACGGGCGAGTGGCCGCGTTCAAGCCCCTCCGACGGGCCCGATTCGAGCCCTTCCGGCGGGCCTGATTCGAGCCCCTCCGGCGATTGAGGAGCGGGGTCCGGGGCAGAGCCCCGAGACCGCAACCACGGCGCCGCGCAACAACACCCACCCTCACGCAGGCGCCGCCGACACCCTCCGATCAAGCGCCCGCACCGCATCCCGAAACGCCCGCCCCAACCCGGCCCGCCCCACCTTCAACCCGACCCGCACCCCCGCCCCCGCATCCACCGCGAACGTCCACCGCACCCGGGACCCCCCACCGGGCACCCCCTCGATCCGCCACTCCTCCAGCAACGCCCGTATCCCCGGCACATTCGTCTCGTCTACGCGATACGCGTACACATCCCCGGGCTCCGCGGCGACGATCGTCTCCAGGAACCGCGTCCCACCCTTGAGCCGCACCTCCCGCCGCGCGCCACCGTCCAGCGGCCGCGCCAGCGTCACCGCCGAGAACCACGTGGGCCACCCGACGACATCCTCCGCGAGCGCCCGGTACACGGCGTCCGGCGAGGCGGACACCTCACGCGCGAACACGAGGCGCAGCGGCGCACTCTCGACGAAGTCGAGCTCGACGGGGAGAAGACGGCGTGCCATGAAGGTTCAGCCCCCAAGGTGGAATCGGACGCGACGCCCGGGTCAAGTCAACGGGCATCGCGCGCAGGCGAATTGACGTCGACGTGCTCCAGCTGACTGCTCCGCGCCACCATAACTGGCACTCCGTCAGATGTCTGTACCGTCCTCCGGCTCCCCGGCCACCACGAGCCGCATGTGCTCGGCGACCTCCGCCCGCGCCTCGACCGGCAGCCCCCCGTCCGTCACCAACGTGTCCACCTGGTCGAGCGCCGCGAACGAACTCAGCCCCACCGTCCCCCACTTGGTGTGGTCGGCCACCACGACGACCCGCCGCGCGGACTGCACGAGCCGCCGATTGGTCTCCGCCTCCGCCAGGTTCGGCGTCGACAGACCGGCCTCCGGGCTTATGCCGTGCACACCGAGGAACAGCACGTCGAAGTGGAGCGCCGCGATCGCCTGGTCGGCGACCGGACCCACCAGCGAGTCCGACGGCGTGCGCACCCCACCGGTCAGCACCACCGTCGCCGCGCCCTGCCGGGACGCCGCACCGCGCTGCGCGGCGTGGAACACGTCCGCGACCCGCACCGAGTTCGTCACCACCGTGAGGTCCGGTACGTCGAGCAGCTGCTGGGCCAGCGCGAACGTCGTCGTACCACCGGACAGCGCGATCGCCGTACCGGGCGCGGCCAGCGGCGCCGCGGCGCGCGCGATGTCCTCCTTGGCGGTCAGCTCCAGACCCGACTTCGCCTCGAAACCGGGCTCGTGGGTGCTCGCCTCGACGACCGGGACCGCGCCGCCGTGCACCTTCTCCACGACACCCTGCCGGGCGAGCGCGTCGAGGTCCCGCCGGACCGTCATGTCGGAGACGCCGAGCTTCCTGGTCAGCTCGTTGACCCGGACGCCGCCGCGGCGGCGGACCTCGTCGATGATCAGGGCGCGGCGCTGCTCCGCGAGCAGGTTCTGGTTCTCGCTCACGTCCGTCGGATCCCTTCGGCTCGTCCCGCACTGCCACCACCGCCGTACCGGCCAGCGCTTTCGCGTCATCCTCGCACGCGCCACCGACACTCGGACCACCGCCCGCACAGCCGACCTGCGCCGCGACGGGGCGCCAAGGGGTGAATGGGGCAGTGCGCCTCGGGGAGATTCCGTGACGAGGGGTGCCCGAGGGGGTGTTGAGCCGAGATCCTTGTCGTGTTCAAGAACGGGGGACCCATGAGTACGACGCACGAACACGAAGAACGGGACGCCGCGTCGGCGGACCCGGCGACCACATCACGCACGGCGCCACCCGCACCGGCCTTCGCGGCCGCCGACGAGACCGCCCTGGAACTGCTCGTCCACGGAGTCGGCGGCACCACCCCGCAAGAGATGCTCGACGACCCGCGCACGGTACGGGTGTCCGGCGACGACACGGCGGCCGTCTTCCGGCGCGGCGAGGACGTCGACGCGGAGGACCGCCCCGACGACTACCGGGGCAAGCCCGTCCCCGAGGCGTACGTGTGGTGCAACCTCACCTCGGGCAACGGCTCACGGGCGCTGTGGCTGGTGCTGCTGCCCTTCATGGTGGTGAACCTGTCCCACTGGATGCGGCCCAACGCCCGGCGCAGATCCCGCACCGTACGGCTCTACGGCATGCTCGTCCGCCTCCTCTCGCTCACCCTCACGGTGCTGCTGGTCGGCGCCGCCTGCGAGGTCGCCCTCGACCTGACGGCCTGGCAGTGCGCGGGCACGGCGGGCTGCGTCGCGCGGCACTCCTGGCTGGGGTTCCTCGCCGACGGCTGGTGGGGCCAGCCCGGCCGCCGCCTCGCCCTCGCCTCGCTCGTCCCGACCGCGCTTGCGGTACTGCTCTGGTACCTCTCGCACCGCACCTGGAGCGCGTACGAGACCCAGCGCCCGCTGCCGCACATGCCCGAACCCAGCAACGGCGAGGCCGACAACGCGCTCGGCAGGCCCGGCTTCTGGTACGGCCGCCGCCTCGTCGCCCGCCTGCGCAGCGCGCACACGGCGGCAGCGCTGCTCACCGTGGCGGCCGCCGTCGGCACACCCGCGGCCCGCCACGACCGGGCGGCCGGCGGACCGGCCCTGCTCGACGTACTGGGCTGGGTGGTCGTCGGCGCGCTGCTCGCCGGCGTCCTCGCCGTGGTCCTCGTCGTCGTCCGCCGCGGCCGCAGCGAGAACCGGGTCGACGACACCCTGGACCGTACGGTGGTGCGCTTCCTGCCGTACGGCGCGCTCGCCCTGCTCGCCGCGAGCATGGTGTACGCGGCCTGGTCCCGCCCCGCATGGCAGTCCTCCGGGCGCCTGCCCGGGGACGCCACCTTCGGGGGCATCACCCTCGTCCAGGGAGCGCTGATCCTCGCCCTCGCCCTCGTCGCGCACGCCATCTACCGCACGGCCCCCGACCCGCGCACCGCCCTGCGCGGCCTCGGCGGACCCGCCACCGCGATGCTCGCCTGCGCCCTCGGCGGCGTGATGACCGGCGGCACCGCGCAGCGCGTGGCGGACTGGCTGGACGGCACCAGCGGCCTCATCAAGGGCCCGCCCGTGCTGCTGACCTGGCAGGCCTCGGCCATCCCGCCGCTGCTGATCGTGGTCGCCGTCCTGTGCGGCGCTCTCGCCCTGCGCACGTCCCGCATCAAGAAGCGCGAGACGGCCCAGGTCGCCGCGGACTACCACCTCGACGACAGGCCGGGCGACACCAGCGAGCCACCGGACGCCGGACGCACGGCGCGCATCGCGGGCACGCGCGCGCGTGCCGCCCTCACCGACAGGGCCCCGCTGATCATCGGGGTCGTCTCCTCGGTGACGCTGCTGCTCGGCGCCCTGGCCGTCGTCGGCGCCTGGACGACCGGGAAGGTGCCGGGGCGCGCGGCCGAGGGCTCCGACGCCGTCGTGCAGGGCGCGGCGGACGTCGCGCAGGCCCTCGGCTCCTGGCTGATCGGCTTCGGCTTCATACTGTTCGTCACCTGGGGACGCCGCGCCTACAAGGACCCGTCCGCGCGGCGCACCATCGGCATCCTGTGGGACGTGGGCACCTTCTGGCCGCGCGCCGCGCACCCCTTCGCGCCCCCCTGTTACGCCGAGCGCGCCGTCCCCGACCTGACGTGGCGCATGGCCACCTGGACGCAGGCCACCGGGGGCCGGCTCATCCTGTCCGGGCACTCCCAGGGCAGCGTCCTCGCGGCGGCCGCGGCCTGGCAACTGCACCCGTCCGTAAGGAAGCGCGTCGGACTGCTCACCTACGGATCCCCTCTGGAGCGGCTGTACGGGCGCTGGTTCCCGTCCCAGTTCGGACCCGCCGCGCTGGCCTCGCTGCACCGCCAGGTCGACTGCTGGCGCAATCTGCACCGCAGGACCGACCCCATCGGCGGGCCGATCGACCTGCCCGGCGACTGCGGCCCGGCGGTCGACCACGCGGCTCTCCTCGACCCCCTCGCCTACGGGCGCACGGGCCGGCACCCGCTGCCCGCACCGATCCTCGGGCACAGCGATTACCAGGCCGACCCGGTCTTCGCCGAGGAGCGCGCCCGGCTGCTCGCCCGCCTGAAGCCGGGCGTACCGCAGCAGCGGGCCGAGGGCGACCAGGAGCCGCGGCCAGGGTGCTCCGAAGGGGCCTCTCAGGGCAGTTCCGGCAGGTCCTCCGCGTAGAGCAGCGTGAGGGCGTCGGTGTCGAGGGCGTCGAGCTGGGCGACCCGGCCCGCGTGCCGCTCCACCATCGACTCGAACGTCTGCCGCGCGGTGCGGCCGTTGCCGAAGGCGGGGCCCTTGGGGAGCGCCGTGAAGTACTTGAGCAGTGCTTCCGGCGTTCCCTCGGCGAGCCGGTACTCGTGCTCCTCGGCCTGCTGCTCCACGATCCGCAGCAGTTCCTCCGGGACGTAGTCGGAGAACGTGATGGTCCGTGAGAAGCGGGAGGCCACACCGGGGTTGGTGGCGAGGAAGCGCTCCATCTCCGCCGTGTAGCCCGCCACGATCACGACGACGTCGTCGCGGTGGTCCTCCATGAGCTTCACGAGCGTGTCGATCGCCTCGCGGCCGAAGTCGCGCCCGGAGTCCTCGGGCGACAGGGCGTACGCCTCGTCGATGAACAGGACGCCGCCGTGGGCCCGTTGGAAGGCCTCCTGGGTGCGGATCGCGGTGGAGCCGATGTGCTCGCCGACCAGGTCCACGCGGGACACCTCCACGAGGTGTCCCTGCCCGAGCACGCCGAGCGACGCCAGGATCTCGCCGTACAGCCGCGCCACCGTCGTCTTGCCGGTACCGGGCGAGCCCGTGAAGACCAGGTGCCGCCGCACGGAGGCCGCCTTGAGGCCGGCCTCCTGGCGCCTGCGGCCCACCTCGATCATGTCGGTGAGGGCGCGCACCTCGCGCTTGACGCTCTCCAGGCCCACCAGAGCGTCGAGTTCGCCCAGGACGTCCTGGGACGCGCGGGACTCCCGCGCGGGCTCCTGAGGGGCCGCCACGGGCCGCTGATCGGGCACCGCGCTCAGCAGCCCGACGGTCTGCGTCGCGGTCTGCACGGTGGGCTGCGGGGCGCTCTGCGGTGCGGCCGCCCCGCCGCCGCCCACGCCGCCACTCTCGTCGCTCGTGCAGTCCTCGATCAGCGGGCCGTCCTCCGTGAACTCGTAGCCACCGCGCGAACACCGCTCCGTACGGCACTTCTTGAGGCTCGTACGGCACCCGTCGATGACGTGGAAACCGAAGCCTCCGCTGTCCGTGACCCGGCAGCCGTGGAAGCTGCCCCGGCCGCCCGCGGACACGTAGAAACCGGCTTCGGCGGGGGAGGTGACCGTGCAGCGCTCGATCGTCGGATCGGCGCCCTTCGTGACGATCACGCCGGTCTGGGTGGCGTCCACCGTGCAGTTGGCGAGCGTGCCCGCGCTGCCGTGGTCGCGGAACCAGGCGCCCGTCGCGGCCTCGCGGATGCGGCAGTCGTCGAGCTGCGCGGTCGCGCCGTCGCTCACCGACACCGCCGTGTTGCGCACCTGGGAGAGATCGCTGTCGACGACGTCGACGCGGGAGCCGCGGTCGAGCACGAACAGCGCGTCCGGCACGTCGTGCACCCGGCAGGAGTCGAGCACGGCGGTCGCGCCGTCGCTGACCCACACGGCCGGGTAGTCGCCCGTGCTGTCGTGGATCTCGGTCTGGTTGGCGTCCACGCGCGTGCCGGGGTCCCACACCGACAGCCCGTTGCGCCCGAACTGGCGCACCGTGGAACGCGTCAGCGTGAGGACCGACCGGGAGCGCAGGTCGATCGCGTTCTCCGGGACGTCGTGGACGCGGCAGTCCGCGAGCGTGAGCACCGCGTCCGTGTCGAGCGTGACGCCGTCGCCCGTCGTGCGATGCACGTCGCAGTCCGTCAGGTGCGCCGCGGCCCGCCCGCTGATCTGCACACCGGAGCCCTTGACCTCGTACACCTCGCAACCCACGGCCTCCAGGCCGGAGTTCTCCCCGGTCGCGGACAGGCCCGAGCCCGAGGTGTGGTGCACCCGGCAGCGCTCCAGGCGCGGATGCGCGCCGCCGCGCACGGCGACACCCGCCTGCCCGGCCGCGACGACCTCGCACTCCTCGAACACGCCGCCCCCGCCGTCGAGCACGGCGATGCCGATGCCTCCGGGGTTGTCGACGGTGCACTGGCGCACCGTGGGGCGCGCGCCGCCGCGCACCTCCACACCGGTCGCGGACCGCGTCACCACGCGCACGCCCACGATCTCCGGGGCGCCCTCCTCGATGAGCAGCGCGGGCGCCGCCGCGTCCTGCCCCTCGACCTGGAGGTCACGCACCGTCGCGGACGACCGCACGGTGACGGGAACACCCTCCGTCGGCGCGATGCGCACGGAACCGGGGGAACCCTCCGGACCCCGCAGCGTCACGGCCCGCCGCACCACGAGGTTCTCTCTGTACGTGCCCGGGGCCACGGTCAGTACATCGCCGTCGCCGGCGGCCTCCAGGGCGGCGGCCAGCGAGGCGTACTCACCCGTGCGGCGCCGCCACCGCGAAGTGCCGGCGTGCGTCACCTGGACCGAGCCCTGTGCCATGGCGCTGATCTGCCCCCACCTTGTTCCGCGCCGGAAGTTCGCGCCCTGCGCGGCGCCTTCCCGACTGCTTCCTGCGCTCTGCCTGCCAAAAGGTGGGTCCACCGTAGCGTGCGCGGAGCACGGCGGTTGACCAGAGCCGTGAGCCCGCGAACGCCGTCAGCTCCCGGTGCCGGTCCTGCCCCAGTCGGGCCCGGCGATGTCCCAGGCGCTGTCCCAACGCGCGTACCGGCGGCGCATCATGCGCCACAGGACCAGCCGCCGGGTGCCCTCCACCAGGCCGGTGACGGCCACGGCGGCGCCGAAACCGGCGAGCGCCGCGTGCGTGGCGGCCGTCGGCCGGTCGAGGGGGCGGCCGACGACGCGGCCCTGGTCGTCGGTCCACACCGGGAACTTGTCGCCGCGCTGCGGCGTCGTCAGCGGAGCGACGACGCGGTCCTTGTGCGGTGAGCCGTCCGGCCCCTTCCAGGACGCCACCACGCGCGTGTGCGCGTCCCGCGCCGTGGAGGTCTCCGGGTCGGAATCGAGCGGTGGCTGGGCCACCTTCGCCACCACGGTCGCCGTGACCTCGTGCCGGGCGCTGTGCTGCTGCTCCACCGATCGGTACAGAGCGTCACGCGACAGGGACCCCGCGATGATGCCGGACACCGGCGCCGCGACGACGATGAGGATCAGTGCGACCAGGGCGACCCAGGCCTCTGCCAGGTCGGTCCCGCGGCACACCGGATTGTGGCGCCAGCGCCAGAGCCCGATCAACGCTCGCACGGTCTGCACCCCCTTCCGGGTCTGTCTTAACCCCGAACGGCAGCGCCCGCATGCCGGAGGAGAGAAGAGAGAGCGACGTCACCTGACTTGCTCGCCCCTGCCCACCGGCGCTTCCGACACTGCCATTGTCTCTCAACGAGCATGTCGCGGCGCCGGGTTCCCCGACCGGGTAACGGTTATTCGAGGATCGTCAAGGGATCCGAGATGCGCAGGGTGCCGGTCGACTCCGGCACCAGGTTCGTCCCGAAGCACAGCTGGTCGTCGAAGCGCCGGTGCCGCGCCAGCGTGCGCAGGGGCTCCTTGCCACGCTCCGCGGTCTGCTGGTTCGTCGTCGTGACCACGCAGCGGCCGCACTTCTTGGTGATACGGAAAGCGACCTCGCCGATCGCGATGCGCGTCCAGTCGTCCTCCGCCCACGGGGCCGTGCCGGAGAGGACGACATTCGGCCGGAACCGGTCCATGGGGAGCGGACCCTCGTCGGCGTGGTCACCCTGGGCGATCAAGGAGTTGAGGGCGTCCAGGGAGGAGAGCGTCGTCAGGAGCAGCGGGTATCCGTCGGCGAAACTCACCGTCTCGCCCGGTCGCGCGTACCGCGGGTCGATGGGGCGTCTGGTCGCCGGGTCGTCGAGATGCAGCATGCGTATCGGGGTGTCGAGGTACGCGCTCCACCAGGCGTGCGCCGCGCTGTCGGCGGGAACCGCCTCGACCTTGTCGGACCAGATCTCGATCGTGGTCGTCTCCCCGGGCTCCGGGGTCTCGACGGTGAGCGGGTCCATGCCGGGCGCCGTCAGCCGGACGCCGCCGGGCAGTTCCTCGGCGGCGGCCAATGCCAGGCGGGGGTGCGGCCGTTGGGTGACGATCTTGTCGTCGGTGCCCACCAGCACCCAGCGCCGGTCCCCGGCCAGGCCCCAGGGCTCCACGACGGCCTCGCGCGGAGCGTGTCCCCGGACCGCCTTGAGCGGGTGGACATGGATCGAACTGAGTGCAGGCTGCGACATGCCCGCAATTCTGCCAGCAGCCACGGACATCGCCCGTGGCGCCGGGAGGGGCGCGGGAGGCGACCGGGGAGATCCGGCCGCTTCCCGTCAGTAACCGCGGTACTGCTGGCGGTTGTACGGATCCTCGTACGGCGCGGGGGCGGGCCGCGGCGTGGCCGGACGCATCGCCTCGTAGCCGGTGGCGGAGCCGGGCGCCGGGCGCTGCGGCTGCTGGGCCTGCGGGCTCGGATAGCCGCGCGGGGCGGCGGCCTGCTGCGGGATGTACGCGGTCTGCGCGGCCTGCATCGGGGCCTGCTGCTGGTGCGGGTACCCGTACTGCGGCGCGGGCGCGGAGGGCGCCGACGGCAGGGCGGGCAGCGCGGCCGGGAGCGCCGGGAGGTGGCTGCTGCTCTCGTACGCGGAGGGGACCCGGATCGGGGCGATCTGCGGAGTGCCCCGCTCTGCGACGAGAGAGTCATAGATCGGAGTGTCCGGGAAGGACGGCGCGGAGTAGTAACCGCCGCCATATGTGGAGCGGGGGGAGGTCATGACACATAAGTTAAGCCCACGATGTGGTCGTTGGGGTAGCCCGATAAGAGGGTTCTTTTGCGTGTCGTGTGTGACCGCGCGTCCTCAATGCGAGCGAACTTGGGAAAAACGGTCGTCGTTCCGGCACTTTTTCCGGTATGAGCCCAAGCCTCCCGGGGGTTACCGGCGGTTGGCCAGTGATCTCCGAACGCGGCTCTGGGAGGGGGAAGTCCTCGGGGAATACCTTGGCCGGTAAGCCGACGACCGGCGTTGGGGGCGGACATGACAATGCCTAAAGGATCGAATGTCGGCGTGCGGGCTTCGGCCGTACGCGTCGAATTGGGCCGGCGTTCAGCTCCCGGCGCGCCCGACGTCGATGCGTCCTCTTCGTCGACCTCGCGCGCTACGACAGCGTGGACGCGACCGTCGAGACCGCCTACGTCCTCGGTGAACTGTACCGCCGTCAAGGGGCCTGGAAGTTCCGCGCGGTGGGCCAGGGCTACGACAGCGGCCTCGCGCGCCTGGCGGGGGACTACGGCATCACGGTGGACGAACCGCCGCGCGCGATGCCTGCCGCCACGCCCGCGCCCGCCACGCCGCCGACCAGGGTGACGCTGACCAAGGCGGCCCCCGCGGTCTCCCTGGCGAAGCAGGGCGGCACCTCCGGCGCGCTGCGGGTGAACCTCACCTGGCAGGTGCGCAATCAGCTCGGAGCCCGCGGCGGCGGACGCGGCCGGAACCTTGACCTCGACCTGTGCGCCCTGTACGAACTGGCCGACGGCGCCAAGGGAGTTGTCCAGGCACTCGGCAACGCCTTCGGGGCGCTGCACCGACCCCCGTACATCCAGCTCGACGCGGACGACCGCAGCGGCGGCCTCGCGACCGGCGAGAACCTGACGATCAACCTCGACCACACGGACGCGTTCCGCCGCGTCCTCGTCTTCGTGACCATCTACGAGAGCGCGCGCAGCTTCGCGGGCCTGCACGCGACGGTCACACTGCGGCCGGCACACGGCGCGCCCATCGACTTCTCGCTCGACGCGTGCACGGTGCCCTCCCCGGTGTGCGCGCTCGCGCTGCTGACCAACAACGGCGGCGACCTCATGGTTCAGCGCGAGGCCCGCTACCTCGTTCCCGACCGCGGCGTCAGCCCGCAGCGCACCGTGGACCGCGCCTACGGGTGGGGCATGAACTGGACGCAGGGCCGCAAGTAGCCCGCCGGGACCCGGGGTTCAGATCCGGTCGGGCGCGGCGTACGTACGGCCCTTCCAGGCCGCGCCGCGCCCCCGGTAGTGCTGCACGGCGGAGTCCACGGTCATCAGGAGGTACAGCAGCGCGGTGAACGGCAGCAGCGGCGCCAGCCACAGCGTCTGCCGGTAGTAGCGCAGCATGGGGAGGTACGTCCCCGCCATCACCGCCCAGGCGAGCCCGCCGAGCACCGCGGTCGGGACGCTGTCCGTGACCAGGCCCGCGGCCAGCGCGGCAGGCGGCGCCAGATAGACCAGGGCGAGCCCGAGGACGGTGGCCAGCAGCACCAGCGGGTTGTGCCGCAACTGCGCGTACGCGCTGCGCGACACCATGCGCCACAGATCCGCGAGCCGCGGGTACGGCCGCACGCTGTCGACGCGCTCGGCCAGCCCCAGCCAGATGCGCCCGCCCGAGCGCTTCACGGCCCGCGCGAGCGACACGTCGTCGATGACCGCCTGCCGGATCGCGTCCGGGATCCGCGCCCGCTCGGCCGCCTCGGTGCGCAGCAGGACGCAGCCGCCCGCCGCCGCGGCCGTGCGCGAGCCCTCCTCGGCGATCCGGCGGAACGGGTACAGCTGCGCGAAGAAGTACACGAACGCGGGCACGACCAGCCGCTCCCACACGCTCTCCACCCGCAGCCGCGCCATCTGCGAGACCAGGTCGAAGCCGCCCGTGCGCGCCGCCGCGACCAACTCCCGCAGGCTGTCCGGCTCATGGGCGATGTCGGCGTCGGTCAGGAGCAGGAACTCCGGCTCCCGCGCGCGGGCCAGGCCGATGCCGTGGCGCACCGCCCACAGCTTCCCGGTCCAGCCCGGGGGCGGCTCACCCGGCGAGTCGACCGTCAGAGGGAGCCCGCCGAACCGCTCCGAGAGGGCCCGCGCCACCTGGCCCGTGCCGTCGGAACTGCCGTCGTCCACCAAAAAGATCTCCGCCCGCCCCGGATAGTCCTGGGCGAGCAGCGACGGAAGGCTGTCGGGCAGCACGGCCGCCTCGTCGCGGGCGGGGACCACCACACAGACGTCCGGCCAGCTCCCGGGTTCCGTACGGGGCGGCAGCCGCAGGTCCGTACGCCAGAAGAAGCCCTGGCACAGCAGCAGCCACACCCATGCGGCGAGCGAGGCCGCGGTGATCCACGCAACGACGTCCATCCGCCGCAGTCTGCCCCACCGGCCCGGGGGTTGTCGGACCGATCGTCTATGGTTTCCGGGTGAAGATCGCGCTGATGGACTCGGGAATCGGACTGCTCGCCGCCGCCGCCGCGGTGCGGCGCCTGCGGCCGGACGCCGACCTCGTGCTCTCCTCCGCCCCGGAGACGATGCCGTGGGGCCCGCGCACGCCCGAGGACGTCACGGAGCGGGCGCTCGCTGTCGCCGAGGCCGCCGCGGCACAGGGCCCGGACGCGCTGATCATCGCCTGCAACACCGCCTCCGTGCACGCGCTGCCCGCCGTGCGCGCCCGGCTCGAACCGGGGATCCCGGTCATCGGCACCGTCCCCGCGATCAAGCCCGCCGCCGCGGGCGGCGGACCGGTCGCCATCTGGGCCACGCCCGCCACCACCGGCAGCCCCTACCAGCAGACGCTGATCCGCGACTTCGGCGGCGGCGCGCAGGTCACCGAGGTGCCCTGCCCCGGCCTTGCCGACGCGGTGCAGTGGGCCGACGAGGACGGCATCGACCGGGCCATCGCGGCCGCGGCCGCCCTCACTCCCCGTGACGTAAGGGCCGTCGTCCTGGGCTGCACCCATTACGAGCTCGTCGCGGAGCGCATCCGCGCCGCCGTCCAGCAGCCGGACGCGGACCCGCTCGTCCTGCACAGCAGCGCCGGCGCCGTCGCCGCCCAGGCCCTGCGCCGGATCGGCGCCGCCCCGGAGGCCGCGCCGGGCACGCGCGGCCGGCTCACCGTCCTCCTGGGCGGCCGGGAGGAAGCGCTCCCCGCCGAGGCCCTCGCCTACGCGGAGGGCCGGGAGCTGCGGACACTCAGCCACGCGGGCTGAGAACCGGCCTCTTCCGGCGGCCGGGGCTCCGCAAGGCCGTGCCGTCCTCGCGGAACCTGAGTACGCTCGTGCGCATGAGGGAACACGCCCCCGACGAGCACTCAGGGCGGCGATCTTCCGCCGCCGCGACCGAGGTCTGGACCGGCCGCGCGCACAACCGCGTGCAGTGGCTCCTCGCCTGCGGCGGGCTCGCCTGCCTCGCGCTGGGCATCGAGCTGGCCGTGGACAACTCGTGGGCCACGGGCATACTCGCCCTGGCCATGTCCGTGGTCGGCCTGATCGCCGTCGGCCTGCTCGTCCTGTTCGGCACCCTGGCCTTCCTCCATGTCGCCGTGAAGGTCGACAAGGACCACCTCGAAGTGCGCTGCGGCCACGTCGGACTGCCGCGTCGGCGCATCCCGCTCGCCCATGTGGTCGAGGCGGACTTCGCGCCCCGCGTCACGCCCCGGCAGTGGGGCGGCTGGGGCTACCGCTGGCGCCCGGGGATCGGCACAGCTGTCGTCGTGCGGCGCGGCGAGGGCGTGGTGCTGCACCTCGGCGACGGCCGCAGGTTCACCGTGACCGTCGACGACGCGGAGAGCGCCGTGCGGCACATCCGCGACCGCCTCAAGCCGACCCCTGCGGGCCCGGCCGTCTGACGGCAAGGCCGCACCGCGGAGCTCAGTCGCGGCCGTCCCGGAGGAGATCCGGGGCGGCCGCTTCGTCGTCCGGCGGGCCGTCCGTGAGCGGCTCGGCCGTGGCGATCCCGGCGAGCAGCCCCACGCCCGCCGTCACCGTCGTGAAGCTCAGCGCGTTGCCGACCGTCGCCATCGAGGCCACCGCCGCCAGCGCCGCGCCCGCCGCGAGCACCACCTGCGTCGAGCGCGCCGAGCGCCACAGGACGTACAGCAGCCAGCAGTACGCCGTTGCCAGCAGCAGGACGCCGACGAGGCCCTGCTCGGCCGCCATCTGGAGCACGGCGGAGTGCGGTTTGCCGTCGGAGATCGGGGACTGCGCGAGCGTCGGGCTGAGGTCCTCGAAGCGGCCGGGGCCCGCGCCCAGCACGGGGTCGCTCCCGGCGAGATGCACGGCGTCGCGCCACAGCAGGATGCGGCGCGGCGACAGCCACGTCTCCAGGGAGGCCGTGGGGCCGGGCGGCAGCACGTTCTTGGCGAGCGCCACCCCGAGCCCGGCCACCAGCGCGGTGGCGACACCGAGACCGCTCAGGCCGATCGCCCGGTGCCGCAGCCGGGCCGCCGCGAGCGAGCACAGGACGACGCCCGCGCAGGCCGTGACACCGGCCGGGGAGTCGCCGACCGCGGCCACCACCGCGCTGCCCGCCGCCAGGACGTGCAGCGCCCCGCGCGCCACCCGACCCCGAGCGGACCAGGCCGCGCAGCACAGCGCCCCCGCCGACAGGGCGAGCAGCGCCGCGGTCGCGCCGACCCGGCCCATCGGTGTCACGACATCGGGCGTGGGCGCCGCGTAGGGCGTGGTGAGCGCGAGCAGCATGCCGCCGAGCCCCACCGCGCACGGAGCGGCGACCGGGACGAGCGCACCACCGATCCGCCCGCACGCGTACCCCGCGATCACCGCGAGGACCGCCAGCAGGACACCCTCCGGCCTGCCCGCGCGCGCGGCGGCGCTGATCAGCGACCACGCCGCGCAGCACCCGAGAACCGCGACCCCCACCGCGTCGGACGTCCCGCGGTGCCGCCGCAGGACACCGTCCGTCTCCGCATCCGCGGACCACCCCGTCGTACCCACCCGCCGCCCCCCGACGTAGACGGGCCCCGCACGCGCGGCCGGATGCGGCCGGGCCGTCGGGGACTGGGGCTCACGGTAACGGCTGGTGGGCCGCGCCGGGCCGGTGTTGCGCAGGAACGATGCTCCTCAGTGCTGACACGGCCGCCCTCGACCGGCATGTCGGCGTGACAGCGGCGCGCCGTACACTCCCCGAGTGACCGCCACCGCACCTCAGACAGCCCCGTCGGACGAGCCCGCCGAGCAGCCCGGGACCCGCTCCCACCTGCGGCGGTTCGTCCCCCTCGCGCTGGCGGTGATCGCCGGACTGCTCCTGTACGCGAGCTTCCCGCCGCGCGAGCTTCCGTGGCTCGCGCCGATCTCCTTCGCCCTGTTCGGCGTGGCCGTCCACGGGCGGCGGCTGAGGGCGGGCTTCGGCCTCGGGCTCGCCTTCGGGCTCGCCTACCTGGTGCCGCTGCTGTCCTGGACCGGCGTGGACGTGGGGCCGCTGCCGTGGCTGGCGCTGGCCGCCGCGGAAGCGCTGCTCGTCTCGCTCGCGGGCCTGGGCATCGCCTACGTGTCCCGCCTTCCGCTGTGGCCCCTGTGGGCGAGCGGCGTCTGGATCGCGGACGAGGCGCTTCGCGCGCGTGCTCCGTTCGGCGGGTTCCCCTGGGGGAAGGTCGCGTTCGGGCAGCCCAGCGGGGTGTTCCTGCCGCTGGCCTCGCTGGGCGGCACGCCGCTGCTCGGCTTCGGCGTCGTCCTGTGCGGCTTCGGACTCGGGGCTCTGGCGCTGCGTCTGCGGCAGGTCCGACGCGAGGGCGCCGCACCGGTCCTGAAGGACCGCAAGATCGCCGCGGCGGCCGCGTTCACCGTCGCGCCCCTCGTCGCCGGAGCGGCCGCGATGCCCTTCGTCGCGACGTCCGCCGAGGCCGGCACCGCGCGCGTGGCGCTCATCCAGGGCAACGTGCCGCGCATGGGCCTCGACTTCAACGCCCAGCGCCGCGCCGTGCTCGACTACCACGTGCGCGAGACCATGAAGCTCGCCGCGAAGATCAAGTCCGGTGAGGTGAAGCGCCCCGACCTGGTGCTGTGGCCGGAGAACTCCTCCGACATCGACCCGTACACCAACGCGGACGCCTTCTACGAGATCAGCAAGGCCGCGAAGGCCGTCGGCGTGCCCATCTCCGTGGGCGCCGTGGTGACAGGGGAGGACGACAAGCCCCGCAACCGGCTCATCCTGTGGGACCCCAGGACCGGGCCCGGCGCCGTCTACGACAAGCGCCACCTGCAGCCCTTCGGCGAGTACATGCCGTACCGCAGCTTCTTCCGGATCTTCAGCAAGGACGTCGACCGCGCGGGCAGCTTCGTGCCCGGCAAGGATCCCGTCGTCTTCGACATGGCGGGCACCAAGGTCGGCAACATCACCTGCTACGAGGCCGCGTTCGACGACACGGTGCGCGACCAGGTCCGCGAGGGCGCGCAGATCCTCTCCGTGCCCAGCAACAACGCGACGTTCGAGCGCAGCCAGATGACGTACCAGCAGCTCGCCATGGACCGGGTACGGGCCGTCGAGCACGGCCGGGCCGTGATGGTTCCGGTCACCAGCGGGGTCAGCGCCGTGATCCGGGCAGACGGCTCCATCGAGCAGCAGACCGGCATGTTCGAACCGGCCACGCTCATCGCGGACGTCCCCAAGCGCACGTCCCAGACGCTCGCCACGCGCGCGGGCGCCTGGCCCGAGGCGCTGCTCGTGGCGATCGGCGCCGGTGGCCTCGGGCTGGCGTTCGTGCGGTCCCGCGCGGGGCGTCGCGCGGAAGGCTGAGAAGCGGTCGTGGCCTGCCGGGTCGTTGGGCCGTGCAGGTAGGCTCGCCGACATGGCGACACCTGATTTCATCCGTACGATCCGGGCCTCCGCGGGCCATCAGCTGCTGCTTCTGCCGGGCGTCAGCGCCGTCGTCTTCGACGACGAGGGCCGGGTGCTGCTCGGGCGGCGCGCCGACACCGGCAAGTGGTCGATCATCGGCGGCATCCCCGAGCCGGGTGAGCAGCCGGCGGACGTCGTCGCGCGTGAGGTGTTCGAGGAGACCGGCGTCGAATGCGTCGTCGAGCGGGTCGTACTGGTGCAGGCCCTGGAGCCGATCACGTACCCCAACGGAGACCGCTGCCAGTTCATGGACACGTCCTTCCGCTGCCGGGCCACCGGCGGCGAGGCGCGCGTCAACGACGACGAGTCGCTGGACGTCGCCTGGTTCGACCTGGACGCGCTGCCGCCCCTGGAGGAGTTCTCGCTGTTCCGGATCAAGCAGGCCCAGGCAGAGGGCCCCACATGGTTCGAGACCATGACTGAGCGCTGAAGTATGGGTGCCGGCCACATCGGGAGGCGATGATCGGCTGCCTAGGGTGCACGTCATGACGCCGCGTACCCCACTGACCGCACCCGCCGCCCCCGAACTGGATCTCGGCGGCCGCACCGCACTCGTCACCGGCGCCGCCAGTGGCATCGGCCGGGCCTGCGCCCTGCGCCTGGCCGCGGCGGGCGCCAAGGTGAGAGCGGTGGACCGGGACGCGGCGGGAGTCGAGGCGCTGGCCGCGCGGAGCGACGGCATCGAGCCGTACGTCCTGGACCTGACCGACCTCGACGCCGCCGAGGCGGCGGCGGCCGGCACCGACGTCCTCGTGAACAACGCCGGAATCCAATTGGTCCGGCCCATCGAGGAGTTCCCGCCCGACGTCTTCCACACCGTCCTGACCGTGATGCTGGAGGCCCCCTTCCGGCTGCTGCGAGGCGCCCTGCCGCACATGTACGAGCAGGGATGGGGACGCGTCGTGAACGTGTCGTCGGTGCACGGCCTGCGCGCCTCCGCGTACAAGTCCGCCTACGTCGCGGCCAAGCACGGTCTCGAAGGGCTGTCGAAGACCGCCGCGCTGGAAGGCGCTCCGCACGGCGTCACGTCGAACTGCGTGAACCCCGGCTACGTGCGGACCCCGCTCGTCGAGCGGCAGGTCGCCGACCAGGCTGCCGCGCACGGCATCCCCGAGGAGCGGGTCCTCGGCGAGGTGCTGCTCCAGGACAGCGCGATCAAGCGGCTCATCGAACCCGCCGAGGTCGCCGAGGCCGTGGCTTACCTGTGCACGCCGCAGGCCTCGTTCATGACCGGCACGTCCCTCGTCCTCGACGGCGGCTGGTCCGCCCACTGAAGCCCGAATTCTACGAGTTCGAGGCGTTTCGTACGGGGGTGCGGTCGCTCGGCAGGGTGACCGCGGATCCGTGACGAACGGAGTTGTCCACAGGGCTGGCAGGCCCGACCGCCCGACGGGTAATCCTGTTCTGCATGTCGCACCAACCGCTGTCACCCGACACCGCCTCCGGCCCGGTGACCACCGAGGATCCGCAGGCCCCGTTCCTGGAGCTGCTCGCCAGGGGCGCCTCCGCCGATGCCTACGAACAGCCCGTGCTGCTCGCGCGGGCCGAAGGGGCGGAGCCCGAGCGGATAGCGGCACTCGAGGCGGCCAAGGCACTCGCGCTGCGCGTACGGGCGGAGATGGAGGGCAGGCGGCGCCGCGAGGCCGAACTGTCCGCGCTGTTCGAGACGGCCCACGACCTCGCGGGCCTGCGCGATCTGGACGCGGTGCTGCAAGCGATCGTCCAGCGGGCCCGCTCCCTGCTCGGCACCGACGTCGCGTACCTGACGCTGAACGACCCGGTCAGGGGCGACACCAGCATGCGGGTCACCGAGGGCTCGGTCGCGGCCCGTTTCCAGCAGCTGCGCCTCGGCATGGGGGAGGGGCTCGGCGGCCTCGTCGCACAGACCGCGCGGCCGTACGTCACCGACAACTACGGGCAGGACGTGCGCTTCCAGCACACCCGCACCATCGACGCGGGCGTACGGGACGAGGGGCTCGTCGCCATCCTCGGCGTCCCGCTGATGCTGGGCGCGCAGGTGATCGGCGTGCTGTTCGCCTCCGACCGGCGGGCCCGGGTCTTCGAGCGCGAGGAGATCGCGCTGCTCGGCTCGTTCGCGGCGCTCGCCGCCGCGGCCATCGACACCGCGAACCTGCTCACCGAGACCCGGCAGGCGCTCGGTGAACTGGAGCGGGCCAACGAGATCATCCGGGACCGCAGCGGTGTCATCGAGCGCGCCTCCGACGTGCACGACCGGCTCGCCGAGCTGGTGCTGCGCGGCGGCGGGGTGCACGACGTGGCCGCGGCCGTCTCCCAAGTCCTCGACGGAACCGTGGAGTTCACCGACGCCGAGGCGGCGCCCGGCCGCGCTCTCGAAGCGTCCCGCGCCGACGGACACGCGGTGCGCCACCGGGACGACTGGGTCGCGGCCGTCGCCGCCGGCGGCGAACTGCTCGGCGCCCTCGTACTGCGCGGCCACCCCGGCCTCGACCCGGTCGACCAGCGCACACTGGAGCGCGCCGCCATGGTCACCTCGCTGCTGCTGCTCGCCCGGCGCTCCGCCGCGGAGGCCGAGCAGCGGGTGCGCGGGGAGCTGCTGGACGACCTCCTGGACGGGCGCGACCGCGACCCGCGGCTGTTGCGCGAGAGAGCGGCGCGGCTGCGCGCGGACCTCGACGCGAGCCATGTGGTGCTCGCCGCCCGGCTGGAGAGCACCGGTGACGCCGAGCAGGAGGCGGCCGCGCGTCGTCGCCTGTGGTCCGCCGCGGGCCACCTCGCGGCGACCCGGCACGGTCTCGCCGCCGCGCGGGACGGTGGCACGGTCCTGCTGCTGCCGGTGGGCGCCACCGACGCGTCGGCGCTGGCGTCCCAGGTCGCGAACCGGCTCTCCGAGGCGATCCACGAGAGCGTCACCGTGGGAGCCTCGGCGCCCGTCGCGGATCTGGCGGAGCGGACCGAGCGGGCGGCCGCCGCCTACGCCGAGGCGCAGCGCTGCCTCGACTCGTTGCGGCTCCTCGGGCGGGCGGGGCAGGGCGCGGCGGCCGAGGACTTCGGCTTCCTAGGCCTGCTGCTGGCCGACAACCGGGACGTCGCGGGGTTCGTCGGCCGCACGATCGGTGAGGTCGTCGGCTACGACGAGCGAAGGGGCACCGACCTGCTGCGCACCCTCGACGCCTACTTCGCGTCCGGGATGAGCCCGGCCCGCACGAAGGACGCGCTGCACGTGCACGTGAACACGGTCGCGCAGCGCCTGGAGCGGATCGGTCGGCTCCTCGGCGAGGACTGGCAGTCGCCGGAACGGGCCCTGGAGATCCAACTCGCCCTGCGACTGCACCGATTGGCGGACCGATCGAGCCCCGCCGCCGATTGAGGCGCGGGACCCGGGGCAGGGCCCCGCGACCGCAACCACGGCTCGACGGCGGGGGCGAGGGCCGCACCCGTCAGGTGCCGTGCGTCCTGAGCGTGCGCTCGCGGTCCGCCACCGCGTCCGGGCGCTCGGCGTCGACATCGGCCAGGTCCCGGTGCCGGGTCTCCTTGGCCACGCCGACGGCGATCAGGGTGAGGAGGGCGGCCGCGATGACGTACAGGGAGATCGGCGTCGAGGAGTCGTACTCGGCCAGCAGCGCCGTCGCGATGAGCGGTGCGGGCGCGCCCGCCGCCACCGAGGCGAACTGGGCGCCGATCGACGCCCCGGAGTACCGCATCCGCGTCGCGAACATCTCGGAGAAGAACGCGGCCTGCGGGGCGTACATGGCGCCGTGCAGCACCAGGCCGACGGTCACGGCGAGGAGCAGTCCACCGAAGTCCGCGGAGTCGATGAGGGAGAAGAACGGGAACATCCACAGGCCGACCCCGGCCGCGCCGAGGAGATACACGGGACGGCGTCCGACGCGGTCGGACAGGGCGCCCCAGAGGGGGATCACGGCGAAGTGCACGGCGGACGCGATGAGCACGGCGTTCAGCGCGGTCTGCTTCGAGACGCCGGCCGAGGTGGTGGCGTACACGAGGATGAAGGCGGTGATCACGTAGTAGCTGATGTTCTCGGCCATGCGCGCTCCGATGGCGACCAGGACGTCGCGCCAGTGGTGGCGCAGCACCGCGATCAGGGGCAGCTTCTCCACGACGTCGGACTCCGCCTTGCGGGCCTCGGCGCGGGCCAACGCCTCCTTGAAGACAGGGGATTCATCGACAGACAGACGTATCCACAGACCGACCAGGACGAGCACGCCGGAGAGGAGGAACGGGATGCGCCAGCCCCAGTCGGTGAACGCCGCGTCCGAGAGCAGCGCGGTCAGCGCCGAGAGCACACCGGTCGCGAGGAGCTGGCCCGCGGGCGCGCCCGTCTGCGGCCAGGAGGCCCAGAAGCCGCGGCGCCGGGCGTCACCGTGCTCGGACACGAGGAGGACGGCACCGCCCCACTCGCCGCCGAGGGCGAAGCCCTGGACGAGGCGGAGCACGGTGAGCAGTACGGGCGCGGCCGTGCCGATCGTCGCGTGGGTCGGCAGCAGACCGATGGCGAAGGTGGCGCCGCCCATCATCAGCAGGCTCACCACCAGGAGCTTCTTGCGGCCGAGCCGGTCGCCGTAGTGCCCGAAGACGAGCGCGCCCAGCGGGCGGGCCGCGAAGCCGACGGCATACGTCAGGAAGGAGAGGAGGGTGCCGACCAGGGGGTCGGAGTCGGGGAAGAACAACTTGTTGAACACGAGTGCGGCGGCGGAGCCGTACAGGAAGAAGTCGTACCACTCGATCGTGGTGCCGATGAGGCTCGCCGCGACAATGCGCTTGAGGTTTCCGGGCGTTGGCGGAGCGGTTGCTGCGGAGGCCATGTGCACCACTTCCAGGCGTTGGTGGGGACGTGTACGTGCTGGCACAAGGTAGGAAGACGCAGGTCAGCGGCACATGTGGTGGGACACCATACTTTTGGGGCCGAGTGTGGCCGCTGGGCACTGAAACCCGGGTCGGCGAGGACGAGTTGAGGGAGCGGATCGGGTTTGTGACGACCGGCAACGGCTAACCGGGACTCCATGAGTGAACCGAACAAGGGAACGGATCAGCAGAACGAGACGACGAAGCGGAAGGCCGCTTCCCGGGCGCGTGAGAGCGCCGACAAGGCGACCGCTCCCGTGAGCGACGCCGCCAAGAAGACCGAGGCCAAGGCCGGTGAGGCGGCCGAGACCGTGCAGCAGGGGGCCGAGCGGGTCACCGAGGGCGCGGCCGGAGCCGTGGGCAGTGCGGCGCGCGGCGTCGAGGCCGGCCGGCAGGCCGCGGTCGCGGCGACCGGGCAGGTCACCACGGTCGCCCGGACGGCCTGGACCGCCCTGGCGCACCGGAAGATGCTGGCCATGGGCGTCGGGGCCGGGGTCACCGCCGTCGGCGCCGCGTCGTACGCGGCGGGACGCCGTGCGGGGCGGCGTCCCTAGGGCCTTTCACCCCTTGCGCACACGCACGTCGCCGTTGACGGATGTCAGACGCAGTGTCCGGTCCTCGGGCGCTCCACGGGTGGCCACGGCCACCGTGGAGCGCCCGTTGTCCGTGGTGGCGGTGGTGCGGTAGGCCGGGGCGTCGGACGGCAGGACGGTGTCCACCGAGCCGTTGGTGGTCGTCGCGGTGGTCCGGCGGGGCGCGGTGGCGCAGTCGAGGGTGACGTCGCCGTTTACGGTCGTGGCGTCCAGGGCGGCCGAGCGCAGGCCGGTGGCGCGCACCGAGCCGTTGCGGGTGGCGAGGCGCAGCTTCGCGTCGGCGTTCCCCGAATCGGCCACCGTGACATCGCCGTTGACCGTGGACAGCCGCAGGGCGCCGGACACCCCGGCGGCGTCGATGCCGGCGTTGCGGGCGACGACCGTGACGGCGGTGCCGGAAGGGACGGCGACCTCGGGCATCCGGGGGCACTGCCCCGCACAGGACAGGTCGAGGACGTGGGTGCGGTCCCGTTGCGACCAGTGGTGCTCGACCCGGTCGTCGACGGTGACCCGGTCGCCGTCGGTGGGGCGCAGCCGCAGCCCGTTGTCGGTGGTGATCACCAGGCGGGCGCCCCGCTCACTCGCCAACGAGGCGCCGGCGGCCGTGTTCGCGCCGCCCGCGGTCCCGTCGTCGCCTCCGCCTCCACACGCCGTGGCCAGGGGCAGCAGCCCCACCGCGAGAGTGAGCGCCAGCGTCCGGCTCCGCACTCGTGTTCGTATCGCTGTGTCCATGAGTGCCGGTTGCCCCGTCGGGCCGCGGCCAGACACCCGGGCCGCGGAAGCCGGAGTGAGCGCGCGCAGTCGGGGAACGCGGTGCACATGGCCGTACTGAGGAAAAGCGCACGTCCGATGCTCGCCTCCGTCTTCGTCGCGGGCGGGCTGTCCACGCTCCGAGCGCCCGAGCGGGTGGCGCCGGCGGCGGAGCCGGTGGCCGTTCCCGTGGCCAACCGGGTGCCGCAACTGCCGGAGGAGCCCGAACAACTGGTCCGGATCAACGGCGCCGTCCACGTGGGGGCCGGTCTGCTGCTCGCCACCGGGATCGCCCCGCGGCTGGCCGCTCTCGCCCTCGCCGGGACGCTCGTGCCGACGACCCTGGCCGGACACGCCTGGTGGAAGGAGAAGGATCCCGAGCGACGCGCCGAGCAGCGCAACCACTTCCTGAAGAACGTGTCCCTGATGGGAGGCCTGCTGATCGCGGCGGCCGACACCCATGGCAAGCCGTCCGTCGCCTACCGGGCCCGCGGCGCCGCCGCGAGCGGACGCGGCTCGGCCCGCCGGGCGCGCCGCAACGCGAGCGGCACCCTGCGCCAGGTGAGCGGCAAGGCGACCGGCACCCTGCACGACGCCACGGGCACGCTGCGCGGCGCCGCCGACAGCGTGCGCGCCCTGCCCGCGCAGGCCCAGCACGCCGTCAGCAAGCACCTCTGAGCGCACGGGCCCCGGGACCGCGCCCGGGGCCCGTGCGCATCCCCACCCGCATGGCGGGTCAGACGCCCGCCAGCAACTCCCGCGGCACGAAGCCCGCTTCCGCCAGGTCCCGCCACAGCTCGGCCGGGACGGGGAAGCGGGCCGCGTGCGCGTTGGCCCGCACCTCGGCGGCCGAGCGGCAGCCGAGCACCACGGAGGCGACACCCGGGTGCAGCAGCGGGAA
This sequence comes from Streptomyces sp. BYX5S, assembly GCF_054724165.1. Taxonomy (NCBI): domain Bacteria; kingdom Bacillati; phylum Actinomycetota; class Actinomycetes; order Kitasatosporales; family Streptomycetaceae; genus Streptomyces; species Streptomyces sp. BYX5S. Next base: position 3,126,189 of record NZ_CM138829.1, read on the forward strand.
CTGCACGGCGGCCGCGGTGAGCGGCACGTCGTACGCGGCGCACAGGTCCCGGCACCGGCGGGCGCGCTCCAGCGTCCCCGCGGGCACCGGGCGGTAGTGGAACATCGCGTCGGGCGTGGGATCGGCGAGCAGTCCGGTGTTGAACACACCGCCCACCACCACCGCCGTACCGGTCTTCTCGCACACCGGGAGCAGCGTGTCGAGCGCCTCGTGGTCCAGGAGCGTGAGGCGGCCCGCGATGAGCACCACGTCGACGTCGAACTCGGTGACGTACGAGGCGAGCGGGCCGCTGTGGTTCATGCCGAAGCCGATCGCGCGGACCAGACCCTCCTCGCGCAGCCGTCGCACCGCGGGGTAGGCCGTGCGGCGGACGTCGTCCGGGTAGTGGTCGGGGTCGTGCAGGTACAGGATGTCGACGCTGGAACGGCCGAGGCGGGTCAGGCTCGACTCCAGGGACGCGCGGATGCCGCGCTCGGTCCAGTCGGTGACCACCTCGCCGGGGGAGCCGTCCGGCTTCGGCCGCAGCAGCCAGCCCGTCTTGGTGGAGATCACGGGTTCGGTGACACCGGCCGGGCCGAGCAACCGGCCCAGACGCGCCTCCGCCTGGCCGTGGCCGTAGCGGGGCGCGGTGTCGAAGTACGTGATCCCGGCCTGCGCGGCGGCCCGCAGGGTGGCCGCCGCGTCCTCCTCGGTGACCTCCTCGAACAGGCCGCCCAGGGGCGCGGTGCCCAGGCCGATCCGGGGCAGCGCGAAGGGCAGCCGCGCCGCCGCCGACGTCTCGCTCATACGGTCCTCTCCCACGGTGTCGTCGCTCACGGCGTCCTCTGCCACGGTGTGGTCTCCCAGGGCGTTGCCTCCCACGGTGAGGCGCAGGCGGGGCGGGCCGCGTGGAGGGCCAGCGTCAGGGTCAGGCGGATCCGCGTTCCACCGGGCAGGTCGACGCGGCAGTGCGGGCCGTCGACCGGCTGGACCGGGCCGTCGTCGTCCACGCGCACCGTCGTGATGCGGTGTTCGGCGAACGAGCCCGTCCGGAGCAGCAGCCGGCGCGCGGTGACGCCCAGGTTGACCAGCTCCACCACCGTGTGGTCCGGGTCGATGTCGGACACCAGGGCCGCGACGTCCGGCGGCAGGCCGGGACGGCGCGCGTCCTCGTCGAACCAGCGCACCTGGAGCTGGGCCAGGCCGCCGTTGTACAGGACCTGCGGCGCCCCGCACGTCAGTTGCAGCAGGGCCTCGGTGACCACGGGGTTGAGGTGCTGCCAGTGGTGGATGTCCAGGGCGTCGGGGCCGACGGCCGGGTCCACGGTGTCGTTCTCGATCGCCTCGACGCGCTCGGCGCAGCTGTCGAGGGCGCTGCGCAGCATCCGCTCCGGGAAGCCGGGGTTGCGGCCGTGCAGATACTCGAACCAGGGTTCCTCGTGGCCCGCCTCGTCCTTGATGCGCTGGGTGTGGACCTCCGCCCAGTCCCAGCGGGAACCGGAGCGCAGCAGCTCGATGCGTTCCCGGTCGGCCTCGTCGCGGCTGAAGTGCCACAGATTGAGCGGGAGTTGGCCCGGCATGACGGTGTAGTCGAACCAGCCGGAGTCGTTGTGCCGCTGCGGCACCATCAGGGTGCGCTCGGCGGACATCGACGCCAGGTGCGGATCCCACCGCTCGCCGAGGGTGCCCCGCTCGTCGGGGCGGCGGTCCTCGGCGTGCCGGAGCACCGTGTCGAGCGGGTTGCGCGCCAGGTCGAGATACGAGCGGTCGCCGGTCAGCAGGGTGGCGTTGGAGGCGCCGACGAGGGTGGCGCTGGAGACCGGGGACAGCCCGTGCGGCCACGACCAGCCGTAGTGGCCGCCGTACCAGCGGCCCTCCAGGTACTCGCCGACCACCCCGCCGAGCCCCACGTTGTCCGGCACCACGTCGCGGCCCGCGAGCCGCTCCTGCCAGGCGCTCACGTACTCGGCGACCCAGTCTGCGTAGCGCCGCTCGCCGGTGAGCAGATGGGCGTTGGTGGCGAGGCCGGTCGCGGCGAGGTTCACCAGTGCGTCGCCTCGGCCCATCCGGTCCCACATGGCGCGCCCGTACGCGCGGGCTCGCTCGGGGGAGTCCGCCAGGTCGTCGAAGGACGCCACGTCGTCCATGCCGTCCAGCGGCAGCCCGTACGGGCGCAGCGCCAGGCTCCACGGGAAGTACGGCTCCTCGTCGCTGAACCCGAAGCGGGGGCCGCCGGAGCCGTTGTGCGGGGCGCGCAGAATGCGGTGCTCCGCGTCGTAGTTGGGGCCGCCGGGGAGGTAGAAGTCGGCGAAGCGGCGGCTGAGTTCGCGCAGGTGCGGGTCGGTGGGGTCGGCCAGGCACAGGCCGTAGAACAGCAGCAGGCCCTCGCCCTGGTGGAACCAGTCGTAGCCGCGCTCCAGGCCGTCGGCCAGCATGCCCATCTCGGTGAGCTGCGCGGTCACACCGCTCCAGTGCTTGCGCGCGGCGGGCAGCAGATCCGCGCTGCCGCCGAGCAGATACAGGGTCGGCCAGTTGAAGAACGGCTCGTAGAAGTCGTCCACGCCGTCCCGGCCGTCGAGGCCCTCGCCGAGCGTGTCCCGGAAGACGAGGCGGCCGTCGGCCTCGGTGTACCGGTCGGCGAACAGCCGCCACGCCTTGTCCTGGGCCGCGAACAACTCGCGCTCCAGCACGGCCCATTGCGGGACTCGGGTGGTGCGCCGCGTCGCGGTGAGGAGGGGAGCGGCTGCGGAGGACGTCTGCGGGGAACCCCAACCATCGGCTATCGATGGGCGATTGTTCATGTCGCTTAGACTCACCGCCCGGACACCGGCGTGTCAATACTCCGGAACAGCCCCGAGAAGGAGGCCGAGCGCCCCGTGATCGACTGTCACGCCCATCTGTGGGACCCCGCCGAGGGCTTCGGCTGGATACGCCCCGACAGCCCGCACCACCGGCCCTTCCGCGTCGCCGATCTCGCCGACTCCGGCTCCCAACTCGACGTGCTCAGAACGGTGTTGGTCGAGGCCTCGCGCGGCGACGCCGCGGAGACCCGCGCACTGCGCGAGCTACGGCTGCGCCACCCGGACCTGGTCGCCGGATACGTCGCCAACCTGCACGTCCACGGCCCGGCGGGCCCCGAGCGGCTGCGCGACCTGCTGCACGCCTGGGGCCCGTCCCGCCCCAACGGCATGCGGCTCGGCGGCGCCGACTGGGAGCGCACCCCGGACGACGCCCGCGCGCTGATCCCGCTGCTCGCCGACGAGGGCGTGGTGCTCGAACTGAACCTGCACCACGCCGCGTTGACCACGGCCGCGCAGGTCGCCGCCCGGCACCCCGGCCTGACCGTGGTCGTCGACCACCTCGGCAACGCACCCCACGCGACCGCCCCCGAGGCGGGGGAGTGGTACCGGGACGTCGAGCGGGCCGCGGCGGTGCCCGGCGTCGTCGTCAAGGTCTCGGGCCTGCTCACCCAGCAGCACGGGGCGCCGGCCGAGCGGGTCGCGCACATGGTGCGGCACGCCGTGGACGCCTTCGGGGCCGGACGCTGCCTCGTCGGCTCGGACTGGCCGATCTGCCTGCCCCGCGGCTCGCGGGGCGACGCGCTGGCCCTGGCGCGTTCCGGGCTCGGCCATCTGACACCCGCTCAGCGGGAACAGGTCCTGCACACCACACCCGTCGAGGTGTACGGGCTGCGTGGTTGACAGTGCTCAACCGGCCCTGATTCGATTCCTACGATGATCGATAGGCGATAGAAAGCGGCCGGCCCGGCGCCCGGAGTCGGCCCCGACCTCCCCCGGAGACGCGCCATGGCCTTTTTCGACCTGCCCCTGGACGAGCTGGAGCGCTACCGGCCCACCCTCCCCGAACCGCCCGACCTCGACGCGTTCTGGCGCGAAACGCTCGCGGCGCAGGAGGAGTTCGCGCTCGACGCACGCTTCGTGCCGGTGCACAACGGCCTCGCCACCATCGACACGTACGACGTGACGTTCGCGGGCTACGGAGGCCATCGTGTGCGCGGCTGGCTCCACCTGCCCGTGCACCGCGAGGGACCGCTGCCCGCCGTCGTCGAGTACCTCGGCTACGGCAGCGGCCGCGGCGCCCCGCACGAGAAGCGGCTGTGGGCCGACGCGGGCTGCGCCCACCTCGTGATGGACACCCGCGGCCAGGGCGCCGAAACCCCCGACCCCGACCCGGCCACCGGGGACATCGCCGCCCCCGGCTTCCTCACCCGCGGCGTCCTCGACCCGGAGCGCTACTACTACCGGCGCCTGTACACCGACGCCGTGCGCGCCGTCGCCGCCGTCCGGGCCCACCCCGCGGTCGACGCCCGCCGCGTCGTCGTCACCGGCACCAGCCAGGGCGGCGGCATCGCGCTGGCCGCCGCCGGACTCGTGCCCGACCTCACGGCCTGCATGCCGGACGTGCCGTTCCTGTGCCACTTCCCGCGCGCCACCACGCTCACCGACATGCCGCCGTACGTCGAGGTCGCCAGGTTCGTGAAGCTGCACCGCGAGCACGCGGCCACGGTCGGCCGTACCCTGTCGTACTTCGACGCGGCCGTCCTGGCCCGCCGCGCGAACGCGCCCACGCTGTTCTCCGCCGGGCTGATGGACCACATCTGCCCGCCCTCCACGGTGTACGCGGCGTTCAACCACTACGGTGCCGGGACCGGGATGGATCAGGCGGCCAAGGAGATCCGGGCGTACCCGTTCAACGATCACGAGGGCGGCGGCCCCGCCCACGAGGTCGTGAAACTGGACTGGCTGGCCAAGCGGCTGGCAACCGCTCTCTGATTCCATCGATAGACGATGAGTGCGTATCATGGGACAACTCGCTTGCCCCCGCGCCGGATTGGGATTTCATGGCATCGAACGCGTCGGCTGGGTTCGTCTCCACGCTGGCCACGAACAAGGACCGGTTCCGCAAGACGCTGATCTCCGACCAGGTCTACGAGCTGCTGCGGCAGGCCGTCGTCGAAGGCGACCTCGCGCCGGGCGACAGAGTCGTGGAGTCGGAGATCGCGCGGCGGCTCGGAGTGAGCCAGGCGCCGGTGCGGGAGGCCGTGAAGCGGCTGGCCCGCGAAGGCCTGTTCACGCACGTGCCGCGCCGGGGGCACTTCGTCGTCGAGATCTCCACGGAGGACGCCGAGTACGCCCGGCAGGTGCGTGAGCCGCTGGAGCGGCTCGCGGCGGAGCTCGCCGCCGAGCGGATCACCGACGAGCAGCTCGGTGAGCTGGAAGCGCTGGTGGAGCGGATGCGCGAGGCGGTCGCCGCGAACGACGTCAGCCGCTTCCGCGACGCCGACATCGAGTTCCACACCCTGGTCAGCCAGTACGCGGGCAATCCGTTCCTGGCCCGGATGTGGGAGGTCATCGAGCCGAGCCTGCGCACGCTGCGGGCGATCTCCGACCCCCTCTTCGCCGGTGACTGGTGCGCGATGGCCGACGAACACGGGCGCCTGGTGGGCCTGTTGCGCTCCCGTGAGGCCGACAAGGCGGCCGCGGCGTTCGCCGACCACGCCGCCGGCCGCGGCCCCGTACCGGACGCCCGAGGCACCAGGAAGGCGCCCGCCCGCAAGAAGACGACCGCGGCGAAGACCACCGCCAAGAAGACCGCGACCAAGCCGTCCACCGCGAAGACGACGGCCGCGAAGACGACGGCCGCGAAGAAGACCGCCGCGAAGAAGACGGTCACGAAGAGGACCGCCGCGAAGAAGCCCCCGACGCAGCGGACCTGACCCGCGCGTCGGCACGCGCCCTCGCGCGTGACGGGAAGCGAGGAGGGGGTCGAGCCGGAAACCCGGCTCGACCCCCTCCTCGCGTTCACGACGCCCGTAGGTCACGCGCACCTCACGCGGACGTCAACCACGTGCTCCTGCAACCCACTTCGGCGCCCCGTACTGGTACGCGCCCAGGCTCGGTGTCGCGTCCGTGGAGCCCTCGGTGATCCCCGCGAGCGGGACCGCCGCGTTGCGGGCCGGGGAGTCCGCCGTCAGCCGGAAGTCGTGGCCGGCCGCGTCCACGAACAGCGGATCGGTCTCCGCGGGCAGGTTGTTCGACAGCACGAGCCCGCCGTCCGTCGCGCCGTCCAGCCCCCGGATCGTGCCGATGTTGTTGTGGATCCTCGTCCCCGTGGACTGACCCGCCTCCTTCACGTAGAACAGCGTCATGCCACCGGTGTTGTTGGCCACCAGATTGTCGTGCGAGCCGGTGCCCAGCCCGTTCAGCATGACCGTGCCCTCGCGGTTGCCCCAGCCCACGTTGTTGTGGATCCGCAGATCGCTCTGCCCGTTGTCCGCGTAGACGCCCGAGATACCGAACGTCGACGAGGTCGTGGTCGGCGCCGGGTCGTGCAGCACGTTGTGGTCGATGGAGGAGCCCATCATGTACACGCTGCAACAGGTGTAGATCGCGGCGACGTCCAGGCTGAGGCGCGCGTACCCCGAGATGTCGTTGTACGCGATGGTGTCCTTGCCGGGAGAGAGGCCATCGACGGTGTTCCACTGCAGGTTGATGCCGCTGCGGCCGACCCGCGAGATCGTGTTGTGGGTGACCGTCTGGCTGTTGCCCTGCACGGCGATCCCGGCCGCGTACGTGCCCAGGTAGTCGACGTCGTGGATCACGTTGTCGGTGGCGGTGTTGTTCTGGCCGCGCAGCGCGATGCCGTTCCCCGCGCTGAGTGCCAGATCGCTGTTCACGATCTTGTTGTGGGTGCCGTTGAGGACGATCCCGGTGTCGGCGACGCCGCGTGTCACCGTGCTGCCGCAGTCCGTCGCGCCCTGCGTGATGTCGGTGTAGTGCGACAGGTACCGGCCGGTGAGGTCGTCCAGGGTGACACCGGTGCTGCTGTCGCCCGTCCTGATCGTCGTGGCGAACAGGCCGAGGCCCTTGACCGTGGTGTGGCTGGTGTTCGTCAGGTCGAAGCCCAGGGCGCGCCGCTTGGCCTCCACCGTGTGGTCGGCCGGGGCGTCCTCGCTGTAGACGTACAGCCGCTTGGCCGTCGGGTCGTAGAACCACTCGCCGGGGTGGGCGAGTTCACCGATCTTCCCCGACAGGGCGTAGCGGGTCTCGCCCGAGACGACCTTGTGCACGCACGGCGGCGCCGCGTCCAGCGTCACCGAACCCGCCGCGGAACTCTTCACCGTGCCCGTCGCCGAGACGTACCAGTAGCCGGTGAGGGCCCGCGCGCCGTCCCAGTACCCCGCCGGGCGGGTCAGGTCCGCGTCGGCGATCGTGGCGTCGGCGCTGCCCGTACCGGCGTACTGGAGCGAGGGGTCGAGCGGGTCGAGGCCGGGGTAGGGCCACTGGGCCTCGACGCCCATCTTCCGGTCGGTGAAGACCTGGACCGTGCTCACGTCCGGGCCGAGGTCGACGGCCGTGCTGTAGACGTGCCCGGCCGCGACCGCGTCGCTGAACTGCGAGTCCTTCGCGTACGGATCCGACTCGGCGATCTTCGTGACGTCGGCGGCGGTCACCGGCGCGAAGCCGCCGAGCTTCGAGGTGCCGCTCACCGTCACGTCCGCCCCGGGCGCCGCGCGGTAGGTGATCGGCAGTTCGGCGGTGCCGGAGCGGGCGGGCGTCACCGTCTCCTCGTAGCGGCCGGACACGATCTCGCACGTGTCGCCCGGCACCATCACGTCCGCGCACTTCTGGATGTGCCGGAACGGGGCGGACGCGTTCGTGCCCGCGTTGCCGTCGGCGCCGTACGGGCCGACGTAATACACCGTTCCCGCTTGGGACTTGGCCGGGCGGGCGGTGGCCGGATGCCCGGCCGCGACCACCGCCAGACAGGCCAAGAGCGCGGCAGCGGACCGGTGTCTCCATCTCCTGGACACTGCGTGATCCTTTCTGGTGGGGGGACTCGTCCGACAGGGGCTCAGCCCTTCACCGCGCCGACGGTGAGGCCGCTGATGATGTGGCGCTGCATGTAGATGAAGAAGATGACGACGGGCGCCACCGCGAGCAGCAGGTTGGGGAAGACCTTCGTCAGGTCCGTCGAGTACTGGCTGATGCCGGCGTAGATCGCCGTCGTGACCGTGTAGTGGCCCGAGGACGGGCCGAGCAGGATCTGCGGGCTGACGAAGTCGTTCCAGATCCCGATCGAGTTGAGGATCAGCACGGTGACGACCGCGGGTCGCATCAGCGGGAAGATGATGGTCCAGAACGTGCGGTAGCGGCCCGCGCCGTCGATCGTCGCCGCGTGGTCGATGTCCACGGGAATGGTGCGGATGAAGCCGACGAACAGGAAGATGCTCACCGGCAGCGTCGACGCCACGTCGTGGGCGACCAGACCCGTCACCGTGTTGGCCAGGCCGATCTCCCGCAGCACGTAGATCACCGGGATGATCACCGCGGCGCCGGGGATGAACGTGCCGGCCAGGAAGTACAGCAGGACGAGCTGCGTGCGGCGCTTGAGACTGCGCGCGATGGCGTACGCGGCCGGCCCGGCCAGCGCGATGCACAGCACGTCGACGGTCACGACGAGGAACAGCGTGAAACCGTATCCGCCGATCACGTTGTACTGCGGACTGCTGATCGCCGCCGACAGATGCGCGAACGTCAGGCCGTCCAGCGGCAGCGAGAACGGGTTGTCGAGGATGTCCTGCTGCGACTTGAACGCGTTGACCACGAGCAGATAGACCGGCACGACCATCGCGACGAACAGCACGCCGAGCAGCGCCCAGCGCAGCGGCGAGCGGGTCGAACCGCCCGTCAGGTCCTTCGCCTCGTCGTCGGGGACCGCGGGGCGCGGGCGCCGGATCCGCCGTCTGTGGCGGGACTCCGCCTCGGGTGCCTCCAGAACTGCCACCACCGGCTCCTAACCTGTCGCCGCCCGGTCCTGCCGGTTGCGCAGCGCCGTCACGAGGAGGGCGAGCGCCGCGGACACCACCATCAGGAAGACGGCCTGAGCGGTCGCGTAACCGACCTCGGTGCCCTGGAAGGACCGGACGAGAATGAGATACGTGAAGGTCTGCGTGGACCCGGCCGGGCCGCCGCCGGTGAGGCTCACCACGATGTCGTACGCGCGGATGAGCCCCACCAGGTTGAGCACCGTGGCCACGGTCACCACCGGCGCGATCATCGGGATCACGACGCGGAGGTGGGTCTGGCGCCTGCTCGCGCCGTCGATCGCCGCCGCTTCCAGCAGCTCGGCGGGGACGGTCTGGAGCGCGGCCACGAACAGCACCACGTTGAAGCCGAACCCGGCCCACACGATGACGAAGATCAGCGAGATCAGCGCGAAGTTCTCCTCGAAGAGGAAGCCGACCGGCTCGATGCCGAACTTCGCGAGCGTGTTGTTGATCGCGCCGTTGGTGCCGAGGATCGCCGCCCACAGATAGCCGAGGATCAGCGCGCTGATGACGTGCGGGAAGTAGGCCACGGCCCGGAAGAAGGAGTTGCCGCGCGAGCGGCCCTTGAGCAGCAGCGCGTAGACCAGGCCGAGGCCGACCATGAGCACGGTCCCGGCGACCGCGATCAGCGCGGTCACGTACCAGGCGTCGGTCGAGCTCGGATCGTCGAACAGGTGCGTGTAGTTGTCGAGCCCGATGAACGTGGCGGGGGAGAAGCCGTCCCAGTCCGTGAGGCTGAGGTAGACCGCCACCCCCACCGGCACGACCGTCATCACCGTGTACAGCAGGACGGCCGGGCCCAGCATCCCGAAGGTGACCGCGCCCGCCCGCAGCCGGGCCCGGCGCCGCGCCCGCGTGGTCAGCGCTGCGAGTTCCACCACGTGTCCAATCCGCCCGCGACCTTCTCCGGCGAGGCGCCCGTGTACAGCGACTGGACCTGCTTGTTGAGCTCGTCGCTGAAGCCGGCGACCGGCTGGTCGGCGCCGGACTTCACGAACACCGACGGCGCCTCGTCCAGGATCTTCTGCACGGACGTGCCGAGGCTGGACTTGGGGTAGCTGAAGCCCGAGCGCAGATTTCCGTCGGAGGCCAGCTGGCTCTTGACCGCCTTCGGGTCGGTGGTCGCCCACTTCACGAACTCGATCGCCTCGGCCTTGTGCCGCGACTGGTTGACGACGACGTACGGGTTGGAGACGTTGCCGAACTGGCCCGGGGGGTACGCCCCGTCGGTCGGCATGGCGAAGACACCTATGTCGTCGCTCTTCTTGGCGGCGTCCGCGGCGGGCACGAAGTACGAACCCATGATGTACATCGCCGACTTGCCGTTCAGGAACGCCGTCTGGCCGTCCGCGTACGTCAGGCCGATCGCGCTCTTGTCCAGGTAGCCCTTGCCGATCCACTCCTTGTACCGCTTGAGATAGTCGACGTACCCGCTGTCCGCGAAGGAGCCCTTGCCCTTGTTGCGCTTGGCCGTCCACTGCGGGTCGGCGGTGAGGACGCCCGCGTCGGCCATCATCGAGAACTGCGCGCCCGTCACCCACTGCCCGGCCGTCTGCAAGGGCTTGTAGCCCGCGCCCTTCAACTTGCCCATGGCGGAGCCGAACTGATCCAGCGTCCGGATCTTCGAGGCATCGACGCCCGCCTTGGTGAAGGCGGCCTTGTTGTAGAAGACGAGCGACTGGATCTGCTCGCCGACGCCGACGAGATACCGCTTGCCGCCGATCGCGTACTGGTCGGCCAGCGGTGTCTTCTTCGTCCACGCCTGGTCCGTCAGGTCGGCGAAGAGCTTCGCCGAATCCGCGGTGAGAGATATCTGCTGGGCGACGTCCGGCGGGTCGCCGGCGGCCAGGTCCTGCTTCAGCTTGGCGTCCGCCGAGACCGTGCCGGTCAGCTCCAGCTTGACCGTCACGCCGGGGTGCGCCTTCTCGTACGTGGCGAACAGGTCGTTCCAGTACTTCTCCGTCAGGTTCGGCGTGATGTTCACGATGACCCGGAGGGTCGTGCCCTCCGCGGCCTGGTCGGACCCGCCGCCGCAGGCGACGGCCGAGGCCATCACGAGGGGAGCCGCGGCGAGCGCGCAGGTCCGGCGCCACAGTGTTCTCATCGGGACACGCTCCGTTGCGTAGTCGTGAATAATCGATAGCTGGTGTCCAGCCATGGGGTTTCCCGGTGGGGCAGGGGAGGGGGGTGGGCCGCGCGGCGGCGCCGTGGGGGCGGCCCGACGTGCGGGTGGTGCGCGTCGGCGGTGAGCGGGGCCGGTGTCGTTCAAGGGCCGTACCCCGCAACGCCGTTGCTATCGTCTATCGATTGCTGATGCTATGGCGGCCACCCCGCATGTTCAAGGGTGCCGTCGCAACCCGCGGCCGACCGCTCGACGGCCCGGCCACGTCTCACTCCCCGGCCACGGTCGCGGCGTCGTCGTCGAGTTCCAGCTCGATCACCGGCAGCAGCACGTCGGGCCGGGCGATCGGCAGCGTGAGGGTGAGCGTGCCGGCGGGGCGGCCGGGCGGGGCGAGGTTGTTGTGCTCGTGCCGGGCGCCGTCGACCTCCTGGAAGCGGATCTCCGAACCGTCGTGCAGGAGTTGGGCGTAGCGCACCCGCCCGGCGAGGCCCGGCAGGTCCACGTGCTTGAGCGGCCACGTCGGCAGGTGCAGATACAGCCGCCGCCCGCGCTGCGTGTACAGACCGCCCGGCGGCGGCTCGAACGGGCTCGGCCCCGCGCCGTGCACCGCCCGGGAGTGCGGCGCCGTCCACCCGGCGATCGCCGCCAGCGTCGCGCGGGCCCGCGGATCCAGCGCGCCGCGTCCGGTCGGACCCACGTTGAGCAGCAGGTTTCCGCCGCAGGCCACGGACTGCACCAGCATCCGCACCAGCATCGCCGGGTCCTTGTAGTCGTGGTTGTCGCGGTCGTAGCCCCACGAACCGTTGAGGGTGTGGCAGGCCTCCCACCGCACGCGCTCGCCGTCGCGCTCCAGCGGGCGGTCGGGCTGGTACTGCTCGGGGGTCACGTAGTCGCCCGGGATGCCGAGCCGGTCGTTGACGAGGATGCCCGGCTGCAATTCCCGTACCAGCGCCATCAGTTGCTCCGAGCCCCACTCCTTCGGCCCCTTGGCCGGATAGCTGAAGTCGAAGAACAGCAGGTCGATCTGCCCGTATGCGGTGAGGAGTTCACGCAGTTGGCCCTCCATGTACGCGCGGTAGTCCGCCATGTCGCGCCGCTCCCGCTCGGCGTCCGTGCCGCGCAGCGGATGGTGCTCGTCGACCGGGAAGCCGGGGTGGTGCCAGTCGAGCAGCGAGTAGTACAGACCGACCCGCAGCCCCTCGGCCCGCATCGCGTCGACGAACTCCCGGACCAGGTCACGGCCGGTGGCGGTCACCGACGTGTAGTCGGTGTGTGCCGAGTCGAACAGGCAGAAACCGTCGTGGTGCTTGGTGGTCAGCACGGCGTACCGCATGCCCGACTCCCGTGCGGTGCGCGCCAGTTCGCGGGCGTCGAACAGATCGGGGTCGAAGCGGTCGAGGTAACGGTCGTACTCCGCCTGCGACATGGCCTCCCGGCTGCGCACCCACTCGTGCCGCGCGGCCAGGCTGTACAGGCCGAAGTGCACGAAGAGGCCGAAGCGCGCCGCCTCGAACCATCCGGCGTCGGCAGGGGAGTTGGGGGACGGGAGAGGATCAAAGGCCACGGGGGCTCCTGACGCATTGACAGCACTGATCGATCGGCTGTTATCTACCATCGATAGGCGATGATGTCACTGGCGTTGCGTGCGGCGAGCGCGCGGAGAGGCAAGTGCATGCACCCGACTGGAAATCAGAGGACGCCGACGACGGGGGAGGCCCGTCCGTACGAGTCGATGCGGGCGCCGGTCCACACCGCGAGCTACGTCCGGCCGACCGCGCGGATGGTGGACGCCCTCAAGGACGTGAGCGCGGCGACGGCCTGCGCGAAGCTGCATCAGATGGGGATCACCCGCACCTTCATCGACGGCCCGGTGCCCCTGCACCGCGAACCGGAGGTGAAGGTCACCGGCGGCGCCGTCACCCTTCAGTTCCTGCCGCAGCGCGAGGACGTCTTCAACGGCGCCGAGCAGGAGGACATCGAGCGCAAGACCGCGCTGTGGGGCGTCCTCGAATCCATCGAGCCCGGCGACGTCCTGGTGATCTCCGCCCACGGCAGCCACTTCACCGGCTGCCTCGGCGACATGCTGGTGCGCTACTTCAAGCTGCGCGGCGGGGCCGGGATCGTGGTGGACGGCCGGGTCCGCGACGCGGCGCGGGTGCGGGCGCTCGGCGTCCCCATCTGGTGCACCGGTGTCACCCCGCACTACGCCTCGCAGACGGAGCTGTTCCCCGCCGCGTTCAACGTGCCGGTGGCCGTGGGCGGCACCCTGGTCACCCCCGGCGACCTGATCGTGGCCGATGAGGACGGGCCCGTCGTCGTCCCGCAGCACAGCGCGGTGCCGCTGTCCGAGGACTCGCTGCTGCACCAGGACCGGGAGGCCTTCGCGCGCCGCCGCCTCGACGAGGGCGGCCGGCTCTCCGACTACTACCCGCTCACGGAGGACGGCCTGGCCGAGTACCTCGCGAGCCGCCCCGCCACCTGAGCGGAGCCGGCTGAGGGTGCCGCTCCCGGCGGCGTACGGCAGGCTGGGAACGACGGTGCGAGCGACCGGCCGGAGGTGGCGATGGAGCCCGTACGGGCGCTGGAGCGGATCGCGTTCCTGCTGGAGCGGGACGGCGCGCCCACGTACCGGGTGCGCGCGTTCCGCACCGCCGCGAAGGTGATCGCCGACCTGGGCGACGCCGAGGTGGCGCGGCGCCTCGACGCCGGCTCCCTGGAGTCGCTCAAGGGCATCGGCCCCAAGACCGCCGCCGTGGTCCGGGAGGCGGCCGCCGGGCAGGTCCCGGACTACCTCACGCACCTGGAGGACGAGCTCGCCCGCACCGTGCCGGTCGAGGGCGACGCGGGCGTCGCGCTGCGGTCCCTGCTGCGCGGCGACTGCCATCTGCACTCCGACTGGTCCGACGGCGGCAGCCCCATCGAGGAGATGGGCCGCGCCGCCCGCGACCTCGGCCACGCGTGGGCGGTGCTCACCGACCACTCGCCGCGCCTGACCGTGGCACGCGGCCTGTCCCCGGAGCGGCTGCGGGAACAGTTGGACGTGGTGGCGGAACTCAACGAGACGTGGGCGCCGTTCCGGCTGCTGACCGGGATCGAGTGCGACATCCTCGACGACGGCTCCCTCGACCAGGAACCCGAGCTGCTCGACCGCCTCGACGTGGTCGTGGTCTCCGTCCACTCCAAGCTGCGGATGGACGCCGCCGCGATGACCCGCCGCATGGTCGCCGCCGTCCGCAACCCGCACGCCGACATCCTCGGCCACTGCACCGGCCGCCTCGTCACCGGCAAGGGCCGCCCCGAGTCGCGGTTCGACGCCGACGAGGTGTTCGCGGCGTGCGCCGAAGCGGGCACGGCAGTCGAGATCAACAGCCGCCCCGAACGCCTCGACCCGCCCCGGCGTCTGCTGCGCACGGCGGTGGAGGCGGGGACGCTGTTCGCGGTGGACACGGACGCGCATGCGCCGGGGCAGCTGGACTGGCAGGTGTTCGGGTGTGCGCGGGCGGAGCAGTGCGGGGTTCCTGCGGAGCGGGTGGTGAACACGTGGCCGGTGGAGCGTCTGCTCGCGTGGACCGATGCCTCCTCAAGCCCCACCGGCCCCTCAAGCCCCTCCAGCGGCTCCGGCCCATCAAGCCCCTCCGGCGATTGAGGAGCGGGGTCCGGGGCAGCGCCCCGGGAGCGCAACACCCGGCGGCCAAAAGATCGGGGCTCCGCCCCGCACCCCGCTGCTCAATCGCCGCAGGGGCTCGATCGGTGGAACCAAGCGGCCAGTCGCCCTCGTGTACGCAGCGGGGGACACCATGCAGATCATCGAGGTGACAGGGCTCGCGGCCCGGTCCGCAGTGATCACGCTGCGCCGCACAGGCAGCCCCCTGGAGTTCGTACTCTTCCCGATGCTGCACGTCGCCGCACCCACCTTGTACGCCCAGGTCACACGCCGCCTCCAGGACTGCGACCTCATCGTCGCGGAAGGCATCCGCGGAAAGTCACGCGTGGTCAGCACCCTCACGCTCGCCTACCGCTTCGCCCCGCGCGTGGGCCGGGGCGGCCTCCAGGAACAGAACGACGACACCCTGCTCCCCGCCTCCGTGCCGGTCGTCCGCCCCGACGTGACCGCCGCGGAGGCGATCGCGGACCTGAAGACGCTGCCCCGGCCGACGTACCTGCTGCTCCTGGCGGCGGCCCCCGTCATGGGCCTCGTCCTCGCGCTGCGCGGGCCGCGCGCCTTCCTCGACGAGGACCTGGCACTCGACGACCTGCCGACGACGGCGCGCGCGGAGGAACAGGCCGACAACCCCGTGGGGCACGCCATGACCGACCGCCGCGACCGGCGGCTGCTCGACGCGCTCGACGCGATCCACGCCGCGCACGCCACGGATACCGGCCCCGCGAGGCGGAGTGGCTCACGGTCTGCGTCCCGCGCTGATCCGCCGTCGCGATCTTGGCGAGCGGACCCCTTTCGAATCCGGGCCGGGTAGGAGATATCTTGATGTCGAGCAATCCGATACAAGACTGCAGACGACGTGGAAGACGTGGAAGCGGAGCACCCGGTGACTGACTCGACCATTATTTACACCCACACTGACGAGGCCCCGGCCCTCGCGACGTATTCCTTCCTGCCGGTCATCGAGGCTTACGCGTCCACCGCCGGCGTCGGCGTCGAGACCCGTGACATCTCCCTGGCCGGGCGCATCCTCGCCCAGTTCCCGGAGTACCTGACCGAGGAGCAGCGCGTCCCGGACGCCCTCGCCGAGCTCGGCGAGCTGGCCAAGACGCCCCAGGCCAACATCATCAAGCTGCCGAACATCTCGGCCTCGGTCTCGCAGCTCAAGGCCGCCATCGAAGAGCTGCGCGAGCACGGATACGCGCTGCCGGACTACCCGGACGAGCCGAAGACCGACGAGGAGCGCGAGGTCGGCGCCCGCTACGACAAGGTCAAGGGTTCCGCCGTGAACCCGGTCCTGCGCGAGGGCAACTCGGACCGCCGCGCCCCCGCCTCGGTGAAGAACTACGCCAAGGCCCACCCGCACCGCATGGGCGCCTGGACCGCCGAGTCCAAGACGAACGTCGCGACCATGGGCGAGAACGACTTCCGCTCGACCGAGAAGTCCACCGTCCTCCCGGCCGACGACAAGCTCAAGATCGAGCTCGTTGCCGACAACGGCACCACCACCGTGCTGCGCGAGTCCGTACCGGTCCTCGCCGGCGAGGTCGTCGACGCCTCCGTGCTGCACGTCGCGCCGCTGCGCGAGTTCCTCACCGCGCAGATCGCCCGCGCCAAGGAAGAGGGTGTGCTGTTCTCCGCGCACCTGAAGGCCACCATGATGAAGGTCTCCGACCCGATCATCTTCGGCCACGTCGTGCGCGCCTTCTTCCCGGAGACCTTCGCCCGCTTCGGCGCCGACCTGGCCGCCGCGGGCCTCACCCCGAACGACGGCCTGGGCGGCATCTACAAGGGCCTGGAGTCGCTGTCCAACGGCGCCGAGATCAAGGCCTCCTTCGACGCCGAGCTGGCCTCCGGCCCGGACCTCGCCATGGTCGACTCGCACCGCGGCATCACCAACCTGCACGTGCCGTCCGACGTCATCATCGACGCCTCCATGCCGGCGATGATCCGCACGTCCGGCCACATGTGGAACAAGGACGACCAGGAGCAGGACACCCTCGCGGTGATCCCGGACTCCTCGTACGCCGGTGTCTACCAGGCCGTCATCGACGACTGCCGCGCCAACGGCGCCTTCGACCCGTCGACCATGGGCACCGTCCCGAACGTCGGCCTCATGGCGCAGAAGGCCGAGGAGTACGGCTCCCACGACAAGACCTTCGAGATCAAGAACTCCGGCACCGTCCGCGTGGTCAACCAGGCCGGCGACGTCGTCCTGGAGCAGCAGGTCTCCGAGGGCGACATCTTCCGCGCCTGCCAGACCAAGGACGCCCCGATCAAGGACTGGGTCAAGCTCGCCGTGACGCGCGCCCGCGCCACCGGCGACCCGGCCGTGTTCTGGCTGGACGAGGGCCGTGCCCACGACGCCCAGCTGATCAAGAAGGTCGAGGCGTACCTGCCGGAGTTCGACACCGAGGGCCTCGACATCCGGATCCTCAACCCGGTCGACGCCACGAAGCTCTCCGTCGAGCGCATCCGCCAGGGCCTCAACACCATCTCGGTCACCGGCAACGTGCTGCGCGACTACCTGACCGACCTCTTCCCGATCCTGGAGCTGGGCACCAGCGCCAAGATGCTGTCGGTCGTCCCGCTGATGAACGGCGGCGGCCTCTTCGAGACGGGCGCCGGCGGCTCCGCCCCGAAGCACGTCCAGCAGCTCGTCAAGGAGAACTACCTGCGCTGGGACTCCCTCGGTGAGTTCCTGGCCCTGGCCGTCTCCTTCGAGCACCTCGCCACCTCCACGGACAACGCCCGCGCGAAGGTCCTCGGCGAGACCCTGGACCGCGCCACCGGCACCTTCCTCAACGAGGACAAGTCGCCGACCCGCCGCCTCGGCGGCATCGACAACCGCGGCAGCCACTTCTACGTCGCCCTGTACTGGGCCCAGGAGCTGGCCAAGCAGACCGAGGACGCCGAGCTGGCCAAGGCCTTCGCTCCGCTCGCCGAGAAGCTCGCCACCAACGAGCAGAAGATCGTCGACGAGCTGATCGCCGTCCAGGGCTCCCCGGCCGACATCGGCGGCTACTACCAGCCCGACCCGGCCAAGGCCGACAAGGTCATGCGCCCGTCGCAGACCCTGAACGAGGCGCTGGCCTCGCTCGCCTGATCCCCGCAACGACCGCAGTGCCCCGGCCGGCCGCCGCGCCGACCGGGGCACCGCTGTTCACGCAGCGCTGAAGGCGCCGTATTTGACGCTCTTCCTACGCCCTGACCTGGGTAGGGTGCTGCGATGAGCACTCTGGATGACGCAACGCAGGGCATGGACCCGGCGATCCGACCGCAGGACGACCTCTTCGGGCATGTCAACGGCCAGTGGCTGGCGACCGAGCCCATCCCCGACGACCGCTCCAGCTGGGGCCCCTTCGTGGAGCTCGTGGACGTGGCCGAGCAGCGGGTCAAGGACATCATTCAGGAGATCGCCGCCGGCGGGCCCACGAGCCTGGACGCGGACGAGGCGCGCAAGATCGCCGACCTGTACGCGTCGTTCATGGACGAGGAGGCCGTCGAGGCCCGCGGGCTCGACCCGGTCCGCCCGCTGATCGCGGAGGTGGCCGCGCTCGGCGACGTGGCGCAGCTCGCCGGCTTCCTCGGCCGCTTCGAGCGCAAGGGCGGCTCCGGCCTCTTCGGTGCCTACATCGACACCGACGACAAGAACTCCGACCGCTACCTCTTCAACCTCGTCCAGGGCGGCCTCGGGCTGCCCGACGAGTCGTACTACCGCGAAGAGAAGTTCGCCGAGATCCGCGAGAAGTACGAGGCGTACCTCACCGAGCTGTTCACGCTCGGCGAGCACACCGACCCGGCCGGCGCCGCGCGCACCGTCCTCGCCGTGGAGACCCGGCTCGCCGAGGGCCACTGGGAGCGCGCCGAGACGCGCGACGTGCAGAAGACGTACAACCTCACCACCCTCGACGAACTCACCGCGCTCGCCCCGGCGTTCGACTGGCGGGGCTATGTCACCGGGCTCGGCGGCAAGGACGAGACGCTCGCCGAGTCGTGCGTGCGCCAGCCCTCGTACCTGACGCACCTGTCCACGGTCCTCACCGAGGTGCCCATCGAGCAGTGGCGCGACTGGCTGCTCGCGCGCGTGCTGCGCTCCGCCGCCGCGTACCTCTCCTCGCCGTTCGTGCGCGTCAACTTCGAGTTCTACGGGCGCACCCTCAACGGCACGCCGGAGCTGCGCGCCCGCTGGAAGCGCGGTGTCGCCTTCGTCGAGGGCGCCATCGGCGAGGCCGTCGGCAAGGAGTACGTGGCCCGGTACTTCCCGCCGCGCTCCAAGGCACTCATGGACGACCTCGTCGCCAACCTCCTGGAGGCCTACCGGCAGTCCATCTCCCGTCTCGACTGGATGACGGACGAGACGAAGGAGCGGGCGTACGAGAAGCTCGCCACGTTCCGGCCGAAGATCGCCTACCCGGACCGGTTCCGCGACTACTCCGGCCTGACCGTCGTCCCCGACGACCTGCTCGCCAACGCGTACGCGGCCGACGCCTTCGAGCACGACCGGCAGATGGCGAAGATCGGCGCGCCGGTCGACCGCGACGAGTGGTTCATGCTGCCGCAGACCGTGAACGCGTACTACAACCCGGGCACCAACGAGATCTGCTTCCCGGCCGGCATCCTCCAGAAGCCGTTCTTCTCGCCGGACGCCGACCCCGCCGAGAACTACGGCGGCATCGGCGCCGTCATCGGCCACGAGATCGGCCACGGCTTCGACGACCAGGGCGCCCAGTACGACGGCCAGGGCAACCTGAACGACTGGTGGACCGCCGACGACAAGGCCGCCTTCGAGGCCAAGTCCAAGGCGCTCGTGAAGCAGTACGACGGGTTCTCGCCGCGGAACCTCCCGGGGGAGTTCGTCAACGGATCGCTGACCGTCGGCGAGAACATCGGCGACCTCGGCGGCCTCACCATCGGCCACACCGCGTACCGGATCGCGCTCGGTGACGCGCCCGTGCCGGTCGAGGGCGAACTCACGGGCACCCAGCGGCTGTTCATGAACTGGGCGTACTGCTGGCGCACCAAGCGGCGCAAGGAGCAGGAGCAGCAGTACCTGACCATCGACCCGCACTCGCCGCCGGAGTTCCGCGCGAACATCGTGCGGAACCTGGACGAGTTCCACGAGGCGTTCTCGACCGCCGCCGGCGACGGTCTGTGGCTCGACCCGGCGGAGCGCGTCCGTATCTGGTGACGTGAGCGACGCGTGGGGCCGGACGGACGCGACCGTCCGGCCCCAGCCGAGCCCTAGGCGCCCAAGGTGTCGTGCAGGAACTCGACGGTGGCGGACCACGCCTGCGCGGCGGACCGCGCGTCGTACACCTCCGGCCGTCCGTCGTTGAAGAACGCGTGGTCGGCCGGGTAGAGGCGGAAGTCCGGGGTGATGCCGGAGCGGGACTCGATCGCCCCCCGCAGGCCGTCGAGGGTCGGCAGGGGGATCGTCTCGTCGCGGTCGCCGAAATGGCCGAGGATCCGGGCGTTCAGGCGGGAGAAGTCCGGGACCTCGCCCTGGATGACGCCGTAGAACGGGACCGCCGCGCCGACCCGCCGGTCCTGCGCGGCCAGGTACAGGACGAAGCCGCCGCCCATGCAGAAGCCGACCGCGCCGACGGTCTCAGAGGTGACCTCGGGCAGGGCCAGCAGGTGGTCGACCGCGCCGGACAGCAGCCGTACGCCGCGCTCCACCGGGAGGTCCCGCATCATGCGGAACGCCTCCTCGGAGTCGTGCGCCACGTTGCCGCCGTACAGGTCCGGCGCGAGCGCGACGAAGCCCTCCGCCGCGAGGCGGTCGGCCACGTCGGCGATGTGGTCGGTCAGCCCCCACCACTCCTGGATGACGACGACGCCGGGGCCGCGGCCGGAGGGCGGGAGGGCAAGGTAGCCGTGGGCCGGGGTGCCGTTGCTGTCGAACGTCACGTTCTGGTGCGCGGGGCGGCCCGTGGACCGGGGCGTGTGAGGGGTCCGGGGTGTGTGTGACATGGCCCCACGATGCCACCGGCCGCGGGCGCGGTCGCGTCGTGGGGCCCCGTCGGGGTCAGGCCTTCTTCTGCGCCGACTGGAGCGCCGTGATGCAGGTCGCGATCGCCGCCTGCAACTCCTCCAGTCGCTGGAGCATGTCGTCCTCGACGATGTCGTCGATCTCCTCGGCGGCGACGTCGTCGAACGTCAGCTCCTCGAAGGCCTTCGTCGCCTTCTGAAGGCTGCTGTAGAACTTCGCGCGCCGCTCCTGGACCCGCAGCTCGGGGTCCTTGTCGACGGTCTCGGCGACAAGCGTGCGCACGGTGTCGTACGCCTCGCGGGCCCACTCGCCCGCCTCCTCGTCCTCATCCAGCTCGTCGATGAGGGACAGGTGCCGCTCGGCCTCCTCGCGCAGCTCGGGCGAGGCCTCGATCTTCTGGCCCGCGGGGGTCTTGACCTGGCCCTCCTCCGCGATCCTGCGCACGTACTCGAGCTGGCCGCCGGTCTTGGTCTCCTCGGCGACGGCCTTCTTCAGGTCGTCCACGCGCACGATGTCCCGCGCCAGGCCGGTGCGCAGCACCGGGTCCTCGTCGAGGCGGTCCATCAGCGCCTTGCGGGCGGCCTCCGCGGTGCCCGGGTCGGCGAGGATCGCGGCCCGCAGCGCCGTCGGGTTCTCCGCGACCTCCAGGGCCTTCGTCGGGCGGATGCCCTCGGCCTCGGCGGCCTCGGTGATCGCCTGGCCGCGCACCGAGGTCGCGCTGTTGCGGGAGACGTAGTACGACAACCAGACGTCGGCGTCCGGCAGTTCGACGTCGGCGCCGGGCGCGAGGGCCTCGAACTGGGGAACCAGACCGTCGTCCGCCGCCCGGTCCCACGCCTTGTAGAAGCGCATGACGCGGTCGGGGGAGCAGCCCGCGAGCTGGGCGAACCGGCGCGCCGACACCTTGGCCGACTCCCCGGCGGGCTGCCCGCCGGGCCGGACGCTGCGGGCCACCTTCAGGGCGAAGGCCCAGCCGCCGGTGCGGGCGTAGACGCCGAACTCGTGGGCGTCGAGGGTGATGGACTCCGGTACGTCGCCGGGGGCCGGGTCGTCCTCGGCGCCGGCCGCGTCGTCGACCTCCGCCACGTCCGCGGCGGCGGCCTCGCCCGTGGGCCCGTCGGCGGCGACGTTCTCCGTGGGCGGCGTCCAGAAGTGGCCGGACTCACCCTCGGGCTGGGCCGTCTCCTCGTGCGCGGGCGTCGCGGCGGCGCCGTCCGCTTCGACGGACGGCGCGGGCACGGTCTCCGCGGGTGCGGCGTCGCCGGAGGGGACGGCTGCGTCGGACGAGGCGATGGCTACGGACACGTAGGCACTCCTGAGTGATCGGGCGCGTGCGGGTTGACGAGCCACTTTATCGCTCCGATTGGGGCGTTTTGCGCGCGAGTTGCCCTGACGGCGCGGCGCACTCGCGCGGACGCCGGAACGGGCCCGGCCGCGGGCGGTGACAGGGAGGGTGACATGGACGGGCCCGCCATTCGCGGCTCCCCCTTCTGCGAACAGCGGGCCCGGCCCTCGGCCTCGACCGTGTTCCGCGGCGGGAGGGCGAGGACACGGGAGGCTCGTGACAGAAGCATCTCAGGGGAGCCCCGCCGTGTACGGGGGCCAACGGGCCCTCACGCGGGGCCGAACGGCCCGGATGCCCCGGACCGACCCGACCCCCGCCCCGGCCCCGGGGTGACCGGCCTCACACCTGCCGGACCCCCGCCCCGCGCACCACCCGCAGCAGGTACTCCTTGCGGTGCAGCGGGTCGTGGTCCGTGCGGGCGCGGCGCGGCGCGTCCTCGCGGACCGGGGCGTAGTGGTCGAAGGCGGCCTCCAGGACGCCTTCGCCGCGGGTGAGCGCGGGCAGCTGCCGCTCCAGGGCGCGCACCCGTGCCGCGGGGATCACCCCGTCGACCGCGGTCCACGCCCCGCCGTCGGTGCGTTGTCCCGTCGGCACGGCCCGCAGCCGGGTCAGCGCGGGCAGCACCGCCCCGTACAGGTCGGCCGGGATGTCGAGGCGGAAGCGGTGCATCGGCTCGCAGACCGCGGTGCCCGCGCGCGCGAGCGCGCTCATCAGGACCAGGGGCGTCAGCCCCCGGAAGTCGCCCGCCGTGCTCGACATCGACTTGTCGAAGACGGCGTGCGCGTGACTCTGCCGCGGCGCGTACCCGGAGCGGAACAGGGTCACCGTGCAGTCGGTGACCTGCCAGCCGTGCAGTCCCTGGCCCAGCGTCCGGTGCACGGTCTCCTCGACGGCCTTGATGAACGCCGTCGGGAGCGAGCCGAGTTCGATGCCGAGGCGGAACGCGACGCCCGCGCCGACCGGCGCCGGATCGATCCGCAGGCCGACGGTCGCGAGGAACGGGTTGCCGTCGTCCTTCATGGCCTCGGCCGCCGAGCCGGAGCCGGTCGGCCGCTCGACGCACAGCGGCGTCGACTCCCGGAACGTCGCGTCGAGGCCGAACTTATCGGCGAGCGTGGCCTGCACGACCTCCTTCTGCACCTCGCCGTAGAGCGACAGGAAGACCTCCTGGCGGACGTCGTCCTGGCGCAGACCGATCAGCGGGTCCTGCTCGGCGAGCAGGGTGAGCGCGGCGAGCAGCGCGCCCCGCTGCTCCGGCCGCCCGGGGTCGATCACCGTCTCCAGCGTCGGAGGCGCGAAGTGGTGCTCCTTCACCGGGACATGAGGTGCGCCGAGGTCGTCGCCGACGCGTACGCCGCCGAGCCCCCACAGCCGAGCCACCTGTCCGGGGCCCGCCTCCGCGACCGGCGCGTCGGCCCCGTCCGCGAAGACCCTCACCCCCGTCACGCGGTCCTCCCCGCCGCCGGGCAGTGCGAGCCGCTCACGCACCCGCAGCGTCCCGGTGAACACACGGGCGTAGGCGATCTTCTCCCCGGCGGGCCCGCGCTCGACCTTGAACACGCGCGCGGACAGCGGGAGTCGGGGCCGTTCCTCGGCCGGTGGCAGCAGGCCCGTGATGCCGTCCACGAGGGCGTCGACGCCCGCGCCCGTCATCGCCGAGCCGAAGTAGACCGGATGCGCCTCGGCCCGTCCCGTCCGCTCGGCGAGCGCGTCGCGCAGCCGCCCGTACGTCACCGACTCCTCGTCCTTGACGTACGCCTCCAGGAGCGCGTCGTCACCGGCCGACAGCACGTCGACCAGGTCGGCGCGGTGGGCCGCGTCCCCGGCGCCGTACGCCACGCAGTGCGCGGTCCGGCCGCCGAGGCCGCGCGCCACCGTGTTCATCGGCACCACGGCGGGCGTGAGCTTGGCGCGCAGGTCGGCGAGGAGCGGGGCCTCGCGGGCGCCGCCGCGGTCGACCTTGTTGACGAACACCAGCGTGGGGATGCGCAGGCGGCGCTGCGTCCGCATCAGGACGCGGGTCTGTGCCTGCACGCCCTCCACGGCGGAGACGACGAGCACCGCCCCGTCGAGCACCCCGAGGACGCGCTCGACCTCGGCGATGAAGTCCGGGTGGCCCGGTGTGTCCACGAGGTTGACGGTCGTGTCGCCGACCGGGAACGACACCACGGCCGACTTGATGGTGATGCCGCGCCGCCGCTCCAGGTCGAGGGAGTCGGTGCGGGTGCTCCCGTCGTCGACGCGGCCGAGTTCGTCGGTCACCCCGGCCGCATGCAGGAGGCGCTCGGTGAGGCTGGTCTTACCGGCGTCGACGTGCGCGAGGATTCCAAGGTTCAGCGATGCCACAAGCAGTCGTTTCCTTGAGGGAAGGGGATGCCACGGCGGCGGAATCCGCGGTGGCCCTCGGAAGGAACTGCACTGCAGTGCGCATGGATCGGTCCTCACGCTCGGGGGTGTGCGCGGCCGGCTGCCGCGTGGAGCTCAGTGCAGCAGCCGGCCGCGCGCCCCGGCAACCGATTTACGCGCCGTCGGCCACTCGCGCCGACCACCGTTGCTCGACCCGCGCGAGCCGCCAGTAGGCGATCGCCGCCGCCCACACGACCACGAACAGGCCCACGATCACGTACCCGACGTTGTCGAGGTCCAGCCCGGCGATCCAGCCGGTGACCGCGTCGGTGAGGTCGAGCTTGTCGTGGAGGACGCCGACGAGTTCGATCGTGCCGATGAAGAACGCGACCGCGATCGACAGGCCGGTGATGGTGAGGTTGTAGAACACCTTGCGCACCGGGTTGGAGAACGCCCACTGGTAGGCGAAGTTCATGAACGTGCCGTCGAGCGTGTCGAACAGGCTCATGCCCGCGGCGAACAGCAGCGGCAGGCACAGGATCGCGTACCACGGAAGGCCCGCCGCCGCGCCGCTGCCCGCCATCACCATCAGCGTCACCTCGGTCGCGGTGTCGAAGCCGAGACCGAAGAGGAAGCCCAGCGGGAACATCTGGCCGGGCCGGGTGATGGACCTGGTGAAGCGGCCGAGGATCCGGTTCATGAACCCGCGGGAATCCAGGTGCTCTTCGAGCTCGCGCTCGTCGTAGGAGCCCGCGCGCATCGCCTTGAAGACCTTCAGGATGCCCATCAGGGCAACGAGGTTGAGCGCCGCGATGAGGTACAGGAACGTACCCGACACGGTCGTGCCGACGACCCCGAGCACCTGGTGGGTGGTCGAGCCGTCGTTCATCAGGGTCCCGGCGAGCGCCGCGCCGCCCGCGACCAGGGCCGCCATGGCGACGACCACGCTGGAGTGGCCGAGCGCGAACCAGAAGCCGACCGAAACGGGCCGCTTGCCGTCGGCCATCAGCTTGCGGGTGGTGTTGTCGATGGCCGCGATGTGGTCGGCGTCGAAGGCGTGCCGCATGCCGAGCGTGTACGCGGTGATGCCGAGGCCGATGCCGAAGGCCTTGTTGTCCACTTCGTAGTGTCCGGGGACGACGAGCAGGAAGAGCACGCCGAACGCGACGACGTGCAGCGCGGCGATCACCGCGATCAGTCCGGCCGTGCGCAGCGTGTCCTCGCGGCGCCAACGGAAGGCGGGGGGTGGGGAGTTCGGGGCAGGGGTCGGGGAGTTCCCGGGCAGGGTCATGCGTCGATCACGCTCCAGCACCTCGTGGATCACTTCGTGAGATGCCGTGGCCGGTCTCCTGGCTTACGGGCGTGCCCGCCGCTCCGGCCTTCCCAGCGGCTGGTGTGCCGCCAGTGGCGTACAGGATGGAACGGCGCGCCCCGGCCGCGAGACGTGAAGGACGCGCGGTCGGAACCCGATCACAGTGGCGAGGGCCGCTCCGGAATGGTCCCTTGAGGGGACGTCACCGGTCTTCCCGAGCACCACGGCCCGACCACCCTACTACCTACCGTTGGGCGCGCTTTCGGGCCCGCCTGATCTCCTCGTAGGCCTTGTCCCGGCCCTCCCAGTGGGAGCCGTCGACGGATTTGCCCGGTTCGAGGTCCTTGTAGACCTCGAAGAAGTGGGTGATCTCCAGGCGGTCGAACTCGGGGATGTCCTCGATGTCCCGGGTCGCCTCGTGCCGCGGATCGTGTGCCGGGACGCACAGCACCTTCTCGTCCGGGCCCTTCTCGTCGCTCATCACGAACATGCCGATCGCCCGGCACTCGATGGCGCAGCCCGGGAACGTCGCGTCGCCGGTGAGCACGAGGGCGTCGAGCGGGTCGCCGTCGCCGCCGAGCGTGCCCTCGACGTAACCGTAGTCGGCGGGGTACTGCGTCGACGTGAACAGCATCCGGTCCAGCCGGATCCGGCCGAGATCGTGGTCCATCTCGTATTTGTTGCGGGATCCCTGCGGGATCTCCACGATCACGTCGAACGCCTCGGCGCCTGCCTGACTGCTGCCCAATGTGGCCTCCTTGCCGCATTCCGACGCCACGAGTGTGCGCCGTGCGCGGCGGAGGCGGAACCCCTCAGGCGGCCGGGGGAATGGTGAATTCGAGTTCGGGCCGGTCCCAGGCGACGGCCGGTGGACGGGCGAGCACGGTGCCGGTGCGGCGCGCGCCCACGCCGGTGTAGAAGCCCTCGGCGGGCGGGTGCGCGACGACGCGGACGTGGTCGAGGCCGGCGGCCCGCGCCCGCTCCCGCATGTGCGCGACGAGCAGCCGGCCGATGCCGCGGCCCTGCGCCCGGTCCGCGACGAACATGAGGTCCAGCTCGGGCGGCGCGGTGAGCAGCGCGTAGAAACCGAGCACGACGCCCTCGTCCTGGTCCACCGCCACGTGCACGTCGTGCGTCTCGATGTAGTCCGGACCCACGCGGTACCCGGCGACCATGGCGGCGTACTGGCCCTCGTAGGCACGGGAGCCGCGGACGAGGCGGGTGAGGCGCTTGGCGTCCCGTGCGGTGGCCCGCCGGACGGTGACGCCGGGCGCCCCGCCACGCCGCGTCGTGCTCGCGTTCATACGTCGAGTATTACGTATCCGGACCCGGGGCTACGCCGTGGGCACCGTGGCGTGGGCCTGGCGCAGGAACGCCGCGTTGTCCGGCGTCCGGCGCAGCTTTTCCAGCAGCGCCTCGTACGACGCGGTGCCGTCCCGGCCCTGGAGGGCGCGGCGCAGGCCCCGGGTGGCCGCCAACTCGGAGGCGGGCAGCAGGAGTTCCTCGCGGCGGGTGCCGGACGGGGGGAGGTCGACGGCCGGGTGCACGCGATGCTGGGCGAGCGTGCGGTCGAGGCGCAGCTCCATGTTGCCGGTGCTCTTGAGCTCCTCGAAGAAGTAGTCGTCGGCGCGCGAGCCGGTGTCGACGAGGGCCGTGGCGAGGATCGTGAGCGATCCGGCCTCCTCGGCGTCGCGGGCCGCGCCGAACAGGCGCTTCGGGCCGAGCAGCGCGGCCGCGTCCACGCCGCCCGACAGGGTGCGCCCGCCCGACGACGCGGCGTTGTTGTGCGCCCGGCACAGCCGGGTCAGGGAGTCGAGGAGGATCACCACGTCGCGGCCCTGCTCGGTGAGGCGCTTGGCGCGCTCGACCGCCAGCTCGGCGAGTGCGATGTGCGCCTTCGCCGGGCGGTCGAACGTCGAGGCGTACACCTCGCCGCGCACGGAACGGCGCATGTCGGTGACCTCCTCGGGGCGCTCGTCGACGAGCAGCACCATGAGGTGCACCTCGGGGTGGTTCGCGGCGATCGCGGCGGCGAGCTGCTGGAGCAGCACCGTCTTGCCGGTCCTGGGCGGAGCGACGATCAGGCCGCGCTGCCCCTTGCCGACGGGGGTGAACAGGTCGACGACGCGTCCGGCGAGCCCGGCGGCCGGGTGCTCCAGGCGCAAGCGCTCGCTGGGGTGGAGCGGGGTCAGGTCGGCGAAGCGCGGGCGGCGGGCCGCCGCTTCCGCGGGGGCGCCGCCGACGGTCTCGACGGCCGCGAGGGTGCCCGGCTTCGCGCAGGCGCCCTCGATCAGGTCGCCCTTGCGCAGGCCGAGCCGGCGGATCAGACGCGCGGGGACCTGCACGTCGTGGGGCGTGGGCTCCAGGTCGGCGGCCCGCAGGAAACCGTGCCCGTTCCCGCCGATGTCGAGGACGCCGGCGGCGCGGACGGGTGTCTGTTCTTCAGGTGGGGTGGTCTGGCTGATGGTCGTGGTGGTCATGGTGATCACGGGGTCCTTTCGCGGACGGTGCCGCGGGAACGAGAGGCGTGCGAGAGCGGGAAGGGGAAGGGATCCGGCGAGAGGCAGGGGCGCTGGAGTCCGCGTGAGGACACGCCCCGCGGCCGGGGAGAACCCGGTGTCGCGGCAGCGGGTGAAGAGCCCGCCAGAAGCCGCTGACCAGGGTTGGTGCGCGCTGTGTGGCGACGTGGAACCGTCGACGGTGGAGCGCTGAGAGAGTGGATCCGGTACCGGCGCCCCGATGCGGGCGAGCACATGTACCACGAAGACCGTACCACCCGACCCCCGTCGCGCGGCAAGCCCCGATTTCGGCGCCGGGCCGCCCTATGCTGGTCGGCCATGTTCACCGATCAGGGGCCGACCCTCCGCGAGCTGGCCGTTCAGGCGCTGTCGTCCGTCGAGCGCGGCTACGACCTGCTGGCGCCGAAATTCGACCACACGCCGTTCCGCACCCCGGACCGGGTGCTCGACGCGGCGGGCCGGGTCCTCGCCGGTCTCGGCCCGTACGACCGGGGGCTCGACCTGTGCTGCGGGACCGGGGCGGGGCTGCGGGTGCTGCGCGAGGCGGGGGTCGGGCGGCCGGTGGGCGTCGACTTCAGCGGCGGGATGCTGGAGGTCGCGCGGGCCGGCGAGCCGACGGCCGGATACGTCCGCGGGGACGCGCTCGCGCTCCCCTTCGACGAGGTCTTCGACCTCGTGGTCAGCTTCGGGGCGTTCGGGCACTTCCTGCCGCGCGAGTGGCCGCGCCTGTTCGCCGAGGTGTGCCATGTGCTGCGCCCCGGCGGGAAGTTCGCGTTCGCGCTGCCCGCTCCCGCCCGGCCCGGCTCGCCGGGGTACTGGTCGATGCTCGGCTTCGACGCGGCGATGCGCGTGCGCAACGCGGTGTGGCGGCCCCCGTTCGTCATGTACTACCGGCCGTTCCAACTCGGCGCCGTGCAGCGGGAATTGGACCGCGCGGACTTCGGCGTCGCGCTCCACGCGCTGCCCGAGCTCGGCGAGCGGCCCGACGGCAGCCCGCGGTGCAGGCTGGTCGTGGCCACGCGCCGATGACCGGTGCGGTGGCGCCTCACGCCATGACGGTGCGCCGCGCCTCCTCGTCGGACACGCCGAGACCGGTGCGCGGCGCCAGGCTCAACACGCCGACCTTCCCCGCGTGTTGACCCAGCTGCACCAGGCGCGCCGCCTCCCCGGTCTCCTCCAGCGGATACGTCGCCGTGAGGGCGGGCCGCAGCAGGCCGCGGTCCAGGAGGCGGTGGGTGGCCGCCTGCTCCTCCAGGTTGGCGCCGTGGCTGCCGATGACGCGCTTGAGCCGCATCCACAGGTAGCGGTTGTCGAACTCGTGCTGGTAGCCGCTGGTCGACCCGCAGGTCACCACGGTGCCGCCGCGCCGCACCACGTACACCGACACGCCGAACGTGGCCCGGCCCACGTGCTCGAACACGATGTGCGGGTCCTCGCCGACGGCCGCCCGGATCAGCTTGCCCAGGCGGCGGCCGGGCACGGACGGGTCGGCGGGCACCGTGCCGTCCAGGCCCAGCTCGTGCCGGTTCACCACGACATGGCAGCCGAACTCCCGTGCCCGTGCGGCCTTCTCCTCGCTGCTGACGACGCCGACGGCGATCCCGCCCCCGCCGCGCACCAACTGCGCCGCGTACGCGCCGAGGCCGCCCGCCGCGCCCCAGATCAGCACCACGTCGCCCTGCTTCATCCGGGCGCCCCGGTCGCTGACCAGCATCCGGTAGGCCGTGCCCGCGCACAGCGGGTTGCTCGCGGCCTCCTCCCACGTCAAGTGGGCCGGTTTGGGCAGGAGTTGGCTGGCGCGGGCCACGCAGTAGTGGGCGAGGCCGCCGAAGTTCGTCTCGAAGCCCCACGCGAGCTGCCCCGCGCCCAGCATGCCGTCGGCGTGCGTCGCCGGTTCCTCGTCGTCGACGTACGCGGGCGAGACCACCACCCGGTCGCCGACCCGCCAGCGCCGCACCCCGGCGCCCGCGCGCACCACCACACCGGCCGCGTCCGAGCCGATGACGTGCTGAGGTGTGTCGTGGCGTGCCGCCCAGGCGTTCTCGCGCCCGAACCGGCGCAGGAACGCGAACGTGGGCACCGGCTCGAACATCGCCGACCACACGGTGTTGTAGTTGATGCCGCTCGCGAGCACCGCCACGAGCACCTCGTCGGGGGCGAGTTCGGGCATCGGCACCCGGCCGACGTGGATCGACTTGCGGACGTCCTTGTCGTCGACGCCGGAGAACGTGTCGACGTCCTCGGCCCGCAGATGTGCCGCCGGGTAGTCGGCCGGCACGGGCAGCGCGGACAGTTCGGCGGGGGTGGCTCCGGCCACCACGGCGGCCGCGAGCGGATCGTGTTCCATGGCGTGCCCTTCCAGGTTGTCGGTGGTACGGGTCAGTTCTGCGGCAGGCCGAGGCCGGCGGCGAGCACGGGCCACGACTCCTTGAACTCGCGCTGCCAGGAGGGCCAGGCGTGCGAGCCGCCCTTGTAGAGATGCGTCCGCGCGGGCACACCGAGCGCGTCGAGGCGCCCGGTGAACTTCTTGGCCTGCCCCCACAACGTGCCTTCGAGGACCGTCCCCGTGAGGTTCCCGAAGTCGTCGCTGGGGACGCCGCTGCCCTGCGCGACGTACAGGCGCGTGCCCTTCAGCCGCTCGGCGAGGGCGTAGGGGTTGTGCGCGTTCCAGTTCGCCCGGTGCAGCAGCGGGCTGCCCCACAGGGTGCTCGGCAGCTTGCTCTCGCGGGCCACGATCGCGTTCACGACGGTGACCATGCCGAGCGCCGTGGTGTCGAGGACCCCGCTGTACGAGGCCGCCGCCGCGAACGCGCCGGGCCGCCGCGCCGCGAACGCCAGCGCCCCGTACCCACCGGTCGACACCCCGGCGACGGCCCGCCGCGGCCCCGCGTGGAACGTGCCGCGCAGCAGCCGCATCACCTCGTCCACCTGGAACGTCTCGTAGTCGGGGGAGTTGCGGCCGAGGTTCCACCACGTGGTGGGGATGCCGGTGGGGCCCGACGACGGCATGACCGTGATGACGTCCTGACCGGCCAGGAACTCCTCGACATTGGTCTCCCGCGTCCACGACGTGTAGTCGTCGTGCGCGCCCTGGAGCAGATAGAGCACCGGGCGTTCCCGCTCGGGCGCCGCGGCGTACGAGGCCGGGAGCAGGACCCGTACGGGCACGTCGGCGCCGACGGCGGGGGAGCGGACCGTCAGGTCGACGGTCCGCTCGTCCAGCCACTTCTGGCCGACGATCCGCGCGCCGTCCTGCGCGACGGACGTGGCCACGACGGGTTCGCCGTGCGCGGTGGCCGCGCCGAGCGCGCCACCCGTGGCCAGGAGGGCGACGGTGGCGGCGAGCGCGGTCAGGCGGGTGCGCGACCGTCTGCGGCGGCGAGAGGTGCGGCGGGTGGGCATGGCAGCTCCAAGGGGCCGGTGGTGCACGTCAGGTGAGGGCCCGCGCGATGCCCGCGGCCAGCGCGTCCACCACGGGCGGGTCGAGCAGTTCCAGGTGGTGGCCGGGCAGCGGGACGACCGTCAGGTCGGTGAGGTGCGCGTCCCAGCCGAGCGCGTCGTCCGTGCGCTCGTAGCGGGCGTCGCGGACCGTGTGCGGCGCGGGCCGCGTCGCCCGGAACAGCAGGGTCCGGCCCGCGTACGGCCCCGGCGCGTGGCGTTCGCCGCTGCGCAGGTCCAGGTACGAGGTGCGCTGGTGCGCGAGCACGGACGCGGGCAGGTCGACGGCCTGCTCCAGGAGCTTGAGGACGAGCTCGATCTGCGCGCCGTCCTCCAGACCGCCCAACTCCTCGTACGGAAGCTTGAGTTCGGCGCCGTACGTGGTGCCGATGTACGTCGCGAAGTCCTCGAAGCGGCGCCGGGCCTCGGCGGCCGGGGTGCGCGCGGGCGGCGCCGGGAGCGGGAGGACCGAGTCTACGAGGATCAGGGCGGACACCTCGCCGTGCCGTGACAGGAGCCGGGCCGCCTCCTGCGCGACGACCCCGCCGTACGACCAGCCGCCCAGCGCCCACGGCCCCGCGGGCCGTACCGCGCGGACGCGACGGGCGAACTCGGCGGCGCGCCCCGGCACGTCGTCCGGCGCCTCGACGCGGTC
The DNA here is from genome assembly GCF_054724165.1 of Streptomyces sp. BYX5S. Taxonomy (NCBI): domain Bacteria; kingdom Bacillati; phylum Actinomycetota; class Actinomycetes; order Kitasatosporales; family Streptomycetaceae; genus Streptomyces; species Streptomyces sp. BYX5S. The sequence goes on from NZ_CM138829.1 coordinate 3,158,412, forward strand.
GAAGCCGAACACCGGGCACCGCCCGTCGAGGCGCGCCGCGAGCCGCCCATACACGTCGGACGAGCCGCCCGCCGCGTGCGCGAGGAACAGCGGGGCGCCCGGCCCGGTGCCGGGGAAGGCGCGCAGGAGGCCGGGGGTGCCGAACGAGGGGCGCTCGGCGGGATCGGGGAGCGCGGCGGCGGTCGGCGCGGCGTCCAACAGTGCCGCCACACCCCGCAACGTCCCCTGCCGCAACAGCGCGCCCGGCTCCGGCGCCGCCCCGAACTCCCGCTCCACCGCGGCCCGGATCCGCACCGCCGTGAGAGAGTCGAGGCCGAGCTCCGTGAGCGGGACGTCGGGGTCGAGCCGGTCCGCGCCGAACCCCATCACCCCCGCGACGAGGGCCCGCAGCCGGTCCAGCGGGGTGACCGGCGCCGCGTCGGCCGCGTCGTCCTCGGCGGGCGCCAGGGCTTGCGGCCTCTCGCCGGCCCAGAACCGGCGGTGCCGCCAGCGCGGCGTGGGCACGTCCGCGATCCGCCCGCCCGGGTTGAGGGTCTCCCGTGCGGACGGCACGGCCACCCCGTTCACCAGGAGCGAGGCGAGCGAGGAGCGGAAGGTGAGCGCGTCGTCGGTGCCCCGGCGCAGCGTGGGCAGGATCAGCGGGGCGGCGCCGCCGACGGCCTCCAGGGTGCGGGTCAGCGGATGCAACTGCGTGGGATGCGGGGCGACTTCGACGAACACGCGGTGCCCGTCCTCGGCCGCCGCGCGCACCGCCTGCGCGAACCGCACGGGGCGGCGCAGGTTCGCGATCCAGTACGCGGTGTCGTACGGGTCGTCGGCGCGCGGATCGTCCAGGACCGAGGAGTAGCGCGGGCACACGGGCGTCCCGTGCGGCACCGCGCCCAGCTCCCAGGCGAACTCGTCGAGCAGCGGGTCGACGTCGGGGGAGTGCCCGGCCCCGGTCACCGGCAGCGCCCGCGCGAAGCCGCCGTCGGCGGTGATCCGGTCGACGAGCGCCGCGACGTCGGACGCCGACCCGGTGACCACGCACTGCGCGGGGGAGGCGTGCACGGCGACGTTCAGCGTCCGCAAGTCCGCGGAGAAGGAGGCGAGTTCGGCGGCCGGGACGTCGGCGACCGCCATCGCCCCGCCCCGCAGCGTCGCGAGCAGACGGGAGCGCACGGCGACGATCCGGGCCCCGGTCGCCGGATCCAGCGCCCCCGCCGCGACGGCCGCCGCGATCTCGCCCAGCGAGTGCCCGACGACGGCCGCGGGCTCCACCCCGTAGGAACGCCACAGTTCGGCGAACGCGACCTGGAGCCCGTACAGGACGGGCATCACGACGGCCGGGGACGACAGGTCCGCGTCGGGTGCGGTCGCGGCGCGCAGGTCGATGCCGGCGTGCTCGCGCAGGGCCGGGGCGATGCGGTCGACGCTGGCGGCGAACACCGGCTCCGTGGCGAGGAGTTCGCGCGCCATGCCGGGCCACTGCGATCCGTACCCGGAGAAGACCCAGACGGGTCCCGTGGCCGGGCGGGGGCGGTCCGCCGTGACGAGGTGGGTGTCCGGGGCGCCCGAGGCGAGGCGGCGCAGGGCGGTCGCCGTGGCCGGCAGGTCGCGGGCGACGACGGCGGCGCGGGCCCGGCCGCGTCCCGTACGGCCCGCGAGGGTGCGCGCCACGTCCGACAGCGGAACACCGGGGAGGGCGGGGGAGTCGAGCCAGTCGGCCAACTCGCCCGCCTGCGCGCGGAGTCGGGAGGGCGTGGGCGCGTCGAGGAGGGTGATCGCCGGTTGGCCCGGCGGTCGTTGCGTGTCGGGGGCCTGGCGCGGGTACTGGGCGAGCGCGACGTGCGCGTTGGTGCCGCCGAACCCGAACGCCGAGACGCCCGCCGTCGCGCCGCCGGAGTAGCGCGGCCACGGCTGCGGCGCGTCGACGACCCGCAGGCCGAGTCCTTCGAGGTCGAGGTGGTCGGGCGGGCCCGTGAAGTGCAGCTGGGGCGGCAGCTCGTCGTGGTGCAGCGCCAGCACCGTCTTGATGAGCCCGGCGATACCGGCGGCCGCCTCCAGGTGACCGAGGTTCGTCTTCACCGAGCCGAGCAGGAGCGGCTGTTCGGGGGAGCGGCCCCGGCCGAGCACCGCGCCGAGCGCGCCCGCCTCGATCGGATCACCGAGCGGCGTGCCGGTGCCGTGCGCCTCCACGTAGTCCACGAACCGGCCCGCACCGCCGTGGACGTGCCGCAGCAGTGCGCGCTGCGCCGACGCGTTCGGTGCGATCAGTCCGTTGGAGCGGCCGTCGGAGTTCACCGCCGAGGCCGTGAGCAGCGCCAGGATCCGGTCGCCCGCGCGTTCGGCGTCCGCGAGGCGCTTGAGGACGACGACCCCGCAGCCCTCGCCGCGCACCATGCCGTCCGCCGCCGCGTCGAACGCCTTGCAGCGGCCGTCGCCCGCCAGCGCTCCCGCCCGCTGGAACCCCAGGGTCACCGCGGGGGACAGCAGCACGTTCACGCCCGCCGCCAGCGCCGTGTCGCACGAGCCGTCGCGCAGCGCGCGCACCGCGTGGTCGACCGCCACCAGCGACGACGAGCACGCCGTGTCGACCGCGAGGCTCGGCCCGCGCAGGTCGAGCGCGTACGACAGACGGCCCGCGGCGACGCTCAGCGCGCCGCCCGGTGCGGTCCACGGCGTCACCGATTCCGGGTCCCGCGCCGTGAGATGGGCGTACTCGGTGCCGCTGATCCCGACGAAGACCCCGGTGCGGCTCCCGGCGAGCGACGGCGCGGGCAGCGCGGCGTGGTCGAGGGCCTCCCGGGCCACCTCCAGCAGCAGCCGCTGCTGCGGGTCGAGCGCGACGGCCTCGTCCTCCGCGATGCCGAAGAACTCCGCGTCGAAACCGGCGAGCCCGTCCAGGAACGCGCCGTGCCGCGACAGGTCCTCGGGCAGCCGCCCGCCGGGCGGCACGAACGGCTCCCAGCGGCCCTCCGGCACCGTCCCGACGGCGTCCCGCCCCTGCGTGAGCAGCCTCCAGTAAGCGGCCGGGGAGTCGGCCCCGCCGGGGAACCGGCAGCCGATTCCGACGACGGCGACGGGCCCACCGGCCGGCTCGGCGACGGCCACCCGCGCCTCGTCCCTTGCCTCCGCGCCGGTCAGCGCCGCCACCAGCTGCCCCGGCGTCGGCGTGTCCCACAGCTGCGTGGCCGGCAGCCGCCGCCCCACCACGTCGCCCAGCAGCCCGGTCAGCGCGACCGCGTCCCGCGAGGTGAGCCCCAGCTCGGCGAGCGGCCGGTCGTCGTCCACCTCGTCGGCCGCCACCCCGTACCAGGCGCCGAGCCTCTCGACGATCACCTCACGCAGGCGCTGCCCGGCGCTCACCGCCCGGCCTCCGCAACGGACGCCCGCCGCGCCGACTCGGCCAGATACCCCTCCCGGCAGGCCGCCCGCGCCACCTTTCCGCTCGACGTGCGCGGCACCGTGCCCGCCGGGACCAGGACGAGATCGGCCAGGCGCAGGCCGTGGCGGGCGGTGACCGCCCGGCGGGCGGCCAGGTGGGCGGCGCGGGTCATGGCGGTGTCGGGGTCGGTGCCGCGGCGGACCTCGGCGACCACGACGAGATCGCCGTCCGGGACCTGGAACGCGGCGAGCCGGTCCCTGCGCAGCAGCGCCGTGAGGGCGGGCGCGGACTGGACCGTCTCCTCGACGTCCTGCGGATAGTGGTTGCGGCCGTCGACCACGATGAGGTCCTTGAGCCGGCCGGTCACCAGCAGTCCGCCGTCGTGCAGCGCCCCGAGGTCGCCGGTCCGCAGCCACCCGTCGTGGAAGGTCTCCGCCGTCCGCTCCGGCTGCTTCCAGTAGCCCGCGCCGACGTTCGGCCCCCGCACCTGGATCTCGCCGACCCGCCCCGCGTCGAGCACGGCCCCCGTGTCGGGGTCCGCGATCCGTACGTCCTGGCCGACCGGCCACCCGCAGTCGACGAGCCGCGCGTCCCCGCCGTCCCGAGGCGCCACGACACCGCGCGCCAGCTCCGCCGCGTCGCACTCCACCGTGCGGGGCGGCGCGTCGCCCCGGTCCGTGGTGACGAACACCGTCGCCTCCGCGAGCCCGTACGCCGGGCACAGTGCTTCGGGGGCGAGACCGGCACCCGCGAACGCCCCGGCGAACCGCTCCAGCGTGGCGGGCCGCACCGGTTCGCTGCCGTTGAGCAGCGTCGCCACCCGGTCGAGCCGCAGGTCGGTGACGTCGTCGACGCGCGCCACGCAGTAGTCGTACGCGAAGTTGGGCGCGGCGCTGATCGTGCCCGGGTACCCGCCGAGGAGTCGCAGCCAGCGCTCGGGGCGCTCCAGGAAGGCCTGCGGGGTGAGCAGCACCGACGGGTACCCGGCGAAGACCGGTGCCGCCACGCTCAGGACGAGGCCCATGTCGTGGAAGAGCGGCAGCCAGCCGACCGCCGTGCTCAGACCGGGCGCGGCACCGACCGCGGCGACGGCCTGCCGGGCGTTGGTGACGACGTTCGCGTGCGTCACCATCACCCCGGCCGGGGTGCGGGTCGAGCCCGACGTGTACTGGAGGTAGGCCACGTCGTCCGGAGCGGGCCGCGGTAACCGCTGGTCCTTGGGCGGGGGCCGCAGGCCGTCGACGGCGAGGACCGGGAGCCGCTCGCCGCGCCCGTGGGTGAAGTCCTCGACGTCCTGGCGCGACTCCGCGTCCGTGAGCACGCACGCCGGTTCGCAGTCGTCGAGCACGGCCGACAACCGGCCCGCATGGCCCGGCAGTTCGGGCCAGAACAGCGGTACCGCGATCACCCCCGCGTACAGGCAGCCGAGGAAGGCGGCCGCGTAGTCCAGGCCCTGCGGCAGCAGGAGCGCGGCCCGGTCGCCGGGCGCCGTCGTGTGCGTCAGCCGCTCCGCGACGGCGCGGGCCCGCGCGTCCAGCGCCCGCCAGCCCAGGGTGCGGTGCAGCCCGGGGGAGTACGGATCGGGGAAATCGACCTGGGTGAAGGCCCGTTGGTGCGCGTGCCGGGTCGCCCAGTGGCTGAGGCGGTCGGTCAGGAGGGGCATGGGCTCGGGGGGCGTGGTCTCGTGAGGCATCTCGTGCGTCATGACGGCTCCATGGGGTGACGGAGGCCCCAGGTTCCGCCGGGGTGCGACAGCGGAGAAAGACGACTTGCTGACAGTTTGTCAACTCGCAACTGTCAAAGAGGTGACAACACCGGGCGCCGGAATCGGCGTTCCGCAGAGCAGTGCACGCACCGTGCGCGTGCCGAGAATTCCCAGGGAGAGGCACGGTTTCCGGGGACGGGAGGTACGGGATGCGTCGGGGAAGGCTGTCGGCCCTGCTGGTGCTGCTGTCCCTGGCGGGGTTCCTGACCACGCTCGACAACACCGTCATCAATGTGGCCCTGCCGACGGTGCAGGACGAACTCGGCCTCAGCGTCGCCGACCTGGAGTGGGTGGCCACCAGCTACGTCCTGTCCTTCGGGGCGCTGCTCCTCGCGGGCGGCCGCCTCACCGACCTGGTGGGACGCAGGCCCGTGCTCGCCGTCGGGCTCGTCGTGTTCACGGTCTCCTCCGGCGCCGCCGCCCTCGCCGACAGCGGGACGTCGCTCGTCGTGGCGCGCGCCGTGCAGGGCGTCGGGGCCGCGCTCGTCATCCCCGCCTCGCTCGCCGTCGTCGCGGCCGACCTGCCGGCCCGGCGCCGCGCGACCGCCGTCGGGCTGTGGACGGCGTCGCTGGCCGTGGCGCTCGCGCTCGGGCCGGTCATCGGCGGCTTCGTCACTGAACACTGGGGCTGGAGCTGGGTGTTCCTGCTCAACGTGCCGTTCGGGACGCTCGCCCTGCTCCTCGTCCCCGCGGTGCCGGGCGCGCGGCGGGAGCGGTCGGGCGGGCTCGCGGGGCTGCTCGACCTGCCGGGCGTCGCGCTGTCCGCGCTGACCCTGTTCCTCCTCACGTACGCCCTCGTGAAAGGCGGGGAACACACCTTCAGTACCCCGCCCGTGCCGCTTTTCCTGTGGCTGTCGGCCGCCGCCGGGACCGCCTTCCTCGTCGTCGAGGCGCGCACGTTCCTGCCGCTGGTGGACCTGCGGATGCTGCGCGACCGGTTCCTCGTCGGCGGGGTCGTCGCGCAGGTCCTGTGGGGCATCGGCGTCAACGGCGTGTTCTTCTTCACCGCGCTCTACCTCCAGCACGTGCTCGGCTTCTCGCCGGTGAAGGCCGGACTCGCGTTCCTGCCGCTGGCGGGGGCGCTGCTGCTGTGCACGCCGCTGGCCGAGCGCGCGGCCCGGCTCATGGGCGGCGCGCACCGCTCCATCGCGGCGGGGCTCGCGCTGGTCGCGGTCGGCCTGCTGTGGGTGTCGGGGACCGGGCTGCACGCCACGTACGCCGATCTCCAGCCGGGGCTCGTGCTCATCGGTGTCGGCTCCTCCCTCACCACGCCGCTGACCGTGCGGTCGGTGGCGGGTGTCCGGGCGACGCGCACCGGGATGGCGTCCGGGCTGGTCAGCGCGGCGCGCGAGATCAGCGGGGTGTTCGGGGTCGTCCTGATCGGGGTCGTCCTCACCCGCACGGAACGCTCCGCGCTCCGCGACGGCATCGACCCGCGCACGGCCTTCCTCGACGGCTACGACACCGGGCTGCAACTCGCCGCCGGGTGCGTGCTGTTGGGGGCTTTCGTCACACTGGTGGCGCTGCGCAGGCCGGGCCGGCACCGGAGCGAGGGGAGCGCGACGGCGGGGGACCGCACGTACGCGCGGCGACGCAGACCGGGAGACGCGACCGCCGAACGCGCCCGGTGACCGGCTCACGCCGACCGTACGTCGCCGCCCCGGGCGCCACCGTCCGCGAGCAGCGTGACGAAACCGTCGGGGCCGCGCACCGCGAGCAGCCCCGTACGCAGCCACCCGCCCGGCAACAGACCGTGCACGTCGCCGACCTGAGGCCCGCGCAGCAGCAGCTCGCCCGCGTGCCCCGGCAGCGCGTCCACCTCCGGCACCCCCTCCACCGCGATCCGCACCTGCGTCCCCGGCAGCGCCCGCCCCGCCGTGCCGGGACGGGCGTCCGCCGACAGCGGGTTGGCGAGCGCGACGCCCGCCGCGGCGGGCGGCCCGTACGCCTCGAAGATCCGCGCGTCCAGCGCCGCGCGCGCCCGCTCACCCGTGGCGGCGTCCAACGGCGCCGTCACGACCGCCCGGACGGTCGCCAGGGCCTCCCGCTCGTGCACCGGCCGGGCGAGCAGGCCGCGCAGGGCGTCCGGCGGCGCCGCGAGCAGGGTGGGCGCGCGGCGGCGCGCGGTCCGCAGCACCGCGAGGGGGTCGGTGGCCGGTGGCGCGAGCACCGTGCGGGCACCGGTGAGCAGCGGCGCCACGACGGTCAGCGCGAGCCCCTGCGCCTGCCGCACCGGCGCCAACGACATGACTCGCTGCCGCGACTGCCCGTGCCAGTGGGCGAGTTGCCGCACCGCTGCCACCAGGTGCCGATGCCGCAGCCCGACCTCCGCCCCGTCCGGCCCGCGCAGCACGACCGCGGGATCGTCGGCGGAGGGCGCCGCGGGCAGCGCATCCGGGAGGCGCCGCGCGTCCAGACTCCGGTAGGCGACGACCCCCACGGGCGTGGGCCCGCCACCGGCGCCCCCGCCCGCGTACCGGGTCTCCCCGCCCACGTCCACGGCCACCACCGTCCGCAGCGCCGACCACCCCCACGCCCCCGCGACCTCCGACGCGGTCCGCTCCGGTGCCACGGCGACCACGGCCGACGCGTCGGCCTGCCCCCACCCGGCCGGGTCCAGCGGCACCGCCACCGCCCCGAGCCGCCACACCGCGTGGCACAGCACCACCAGTTCCCGGCAGTCGGGGAGCAGCAGGGCCACCCGGTCGCCGCGGCGCACGCCGAGCCCGGCCAGGCCCGTTGCGACCCGCAGGGCCGAGCGGCGCAGTCCGCCGAAGCCGGTGCGGCGCGCGCCGGGGCCGATCAGCGCCGTGCGCGGTCCGTGGCGGCGGGCCGCCTCGTCGAGGAGGTCGGGCAGCGCGCGCGGCGGCGCCGCGGGGGCACCCGTGAACAGCTCCGTCATGCCTGGATCGTGGCGCACCGCACACCCCCGCCACTTGTGCCCCTTCGCGCAGGACCGGGCCCCGCCTTGTCACTCCGGTGACAAGGGTCACGCCGGTTTCTGTACGCCTTCTACGGGTCGCCACAAGAACCCGGCAGTATCGTCACCGCACCCTGACGGACCCGCACACGGAAGGGAGCAGCCAATGCTCGAAGCAGCCCACGGCACGCGCGAACGGCCCGTGAACGGCGCTCCGTTCAGGAACTTCCCCGCCGAACTCAACGACCAGTTGCGGCCGTTCCTCGGTGACCTCACCGAAGAGGTGGTCCGCGCCATCAGGACCGAGATCGCCGAGTACGCGCGGCCCATGGACGACACGTACATGCACGTCGTGCACCGCGGAGTCGAGCAGGCGCTTGAGGGCTTCCTCGCCCGCGTCGCCGACTCCGACTCCGACTGGGAGGACGTCAAGGCGACCTACCAGCGGATCGGCAGGGGCGAGGCCGACGAGGGGCGCAGCCTCGACTCGTTCCAGGCGGCGCTGCGGCTCGGCGCCCGCGTCACCTGGCGGCGCGTCACCGAACTCGTCCAGGCCGAGCGGCTGCCGCCGAACGTCCTCGTCGCGTTCGGTGAGGCGATGTTCCTGCACCTCGACGAGATGGCCGCCGCCACCACCGCCGGATACACCGAGGCCAGGCTGCACACGGCCGGCGAGCTCCAGCAGCGCCGCAGCCGCCTCATCGACCTGCTCACCGCCGACCCGCCGGTCTCCCCGGAGGCCATCGCCGACCTCGCGCACACCGCGCAGTGGCCGGTGCCCCGCGAGATCGCCGTCGTCGTCAGCGACGACCACGGATCGGGCGAGGGGAGCCGGCCCATCGTGCCGCCCGAGTTCCTCGCCCGGTTCGACGGGCAGCCCGGCGTCATCGTCGTCCCCGACCCCGAGGGCCCCGGCCGGGAGCGCGCCATCGCGGGCGCGCTGCGCGGACTGCGCGCCGCCCTCGGCCCCACCGTCACCCTCGACGCGGGCGCCCGCTCGCTGCGCTGGGCCCGCGACGCCCTCGACCTGGCGCGCCGCGGCACCCTGCCGCGCGTCGGGCTCGTCCGCTGCACCGACCACCTCTCGACGCTGCTGCTCTTCCGCGACGAGGCCCTGGTCGCGGAGCTGGCCCGCCGCCACCTCGGCCCCCTCGACACCATCCGCCCGCCGCACCGCGAACGCCTCGCCGAGACCCTGCTGTGCTGGCTGAGCTGCGCCCGCAACGCCAGCGAGGTCGCCCAGCGGCTCGCCGTGCACCCGCAGACCGTGCGCTACCGCCTGCGCCAGCTGGAGGAGGTCTTCGGCGACCGGCTGCGCGACCCGGCCGCCCAGTTCGAGATGCAACTGGCGTTACGGGCGATGCACCTGCGCCGCCAGGGCGCGGACTGACGTCTCCCGATTGCGGTCCGCCGGATCGCGTGCGGCGCCCGCCGCGCCTAGCGTGTACCCATACCTGCCGGGCCGCGGCGTGCCCGGCGACCGAGGGAAGGGTGTCGCCCCATGTCCGCTCGACCAGAAGGCGCGCCCGTCTGGGCCGACGCCATGTTCCCGGACCTCGAGGCCGCGAAGGCCTTCTACGCGGAGCTGTTCGGCTGGACCTACGACGAGGGCAGCCCCGAGTACGGCAACTACACGCAGGCCAGGACCCCCGACGGCAAGCACGTCGCGGCGCTCGTCCCGCAGATGCCCGGCGCGGAGGGCGTGCACCCGGCCTGGAACCTGTACCTCGGCACCTCCGACATCGACGCCGTCGCCGAGCGGATCAAGGACGCGGGCGGCAGCCTCATGATGGACCCGATGCGGGTCGCGTCGTTCGGCACGATGGTCACCGCGCAGGACCCCGCCGGCGTCGTCTTCAGCGTCTGGCAGCCCGACACCCACGAGGGCTTCGAGAAGGTCAACGAGCCCGGCGCGTACTGCTGGGCCGAGGTCAACACCCGCAACGCCGAGCGGACCGACTCCTTCTTCCCGACCGTCTTCGGCTACGGCGTGAAGAAGATGGCCGACGAGCACGTCGACTTCAACGTGTGGGAGCTGAACGGCGAACCCACCATGGGCCGCATGCGGATGACGGACGACTTCCCGCCGCACGTCCCGTCGTACGTCAACGTGTACTTCACCGTCGAGGACTGCGACGCGGCCGTCGCCACCGTCCAACGCCTGGGCGGCAAGCTGCACTTCGGCCCGACCGACAGCCCCTTCGGCCGGTTCGCCGCGGTCACTGACCCGCAGGGCGCCGCGTTCTCCGTCATCGACGTGACGGCCGCGAAGGGCGAGATGCCAGAGCTGTCCTGACGCTGTTCACGGGCTCTCAGTCGGCCCGGCCCGGCAGCGTGAACCCCAGCTCCTCGGCGGCGCGTCGCGGCGTGGGCTCGGCCCACCGCCCGACCGCCGCCGTCCCCGTGGACGCCAGCGACCGCAGCTCGGCCCGGTCCAGATAGAGCGTGCCGTTCAGGTGGTCCGTCTCGTGCTGCACGATCCGCGCGGGCCAGCCCGTGAACTCCTCGTCCACCGCGCGCCCCTGCCCGTCGAGCGCACGCAGCCGCACCCGCTCGTGCCGGGCGACGACGGCCTGGTACCCCGGCACGCTCAAGCACCCCTCGTAGAAGGCCACGTGACGCGCGCCCACCCCGTCGTACGAAGGGTTGACCAGCACCCGGAACGGCTGCGGCACCCGACCGCGCGCGCTGCGCACCTCCTCGCTCACGGTCGCCGCGTCCTCGATGACGGCGAGCCGCAGCGGCACCCCGATCTGCGGCGCGGCGAGGCCCACGCCGGGCGCGGCGTGCATGGCGACCCGCATCGCCGCGATCAGCCGTGCGAGCAGCTCGTCGGAGAGCTGTCCGTCGACGGGCTCGGCGGGGCGGCGCAGCACCGGATCGCCCGCCGCGACGATCGGCAGCGGCTCGTCCCCGGCCCCGGCCAGCAGCGACTCGACGTGATCGGTCAGTGACATGTACGGCATCGGCCCAGGATGCCAAGCGTCCCGCCGCGGCGGCTGTCCGGGGTGCGGGAATGGACGGCGCGCCCCAGCGGTTGTGATCATGTGGCCGCCCGAACGCACGGTGCGGCCGTGACACAGGAGAAGGTTCGAAGGTTCCGCGGGAATGACCCAGACGCAGTCGCAGACGTACGAAGAGCACGAGGCCGTCACGGGCCGCATCCCGGGGTTCGATCCCCTCGACCACCCCGCGTACGCCGCGCTCACCGGCCCGCACGCGCACTTCGCCGAGCGCAGCGGCCGCGCCCTGCGCTATCCGGCCGCCGTCACCCCGTGGACCGCGCTGCCCCCGGACGCCGGGCCCGCGGACTGGGCGGACCTCGCCGCCTTCGCCGAGCCCGACGGAACGCTGCCGCTGCTCGGCACCGACGTCGAGGTCCCGGACGGCTGGGAGACGACGGTGGACCACGCGGGCGTGCGCATGGTCGGCGACGCCGTGGACGCGGCGCCGGACCCCGAGGCCGTTCCGCTCACCGTCGCCGACGTGCCCGAGATGCTCGACCTGGTGTCCCGCACGCGGCCCGGCCCGTTCACCCCGCGCACCATCGAGCTCGGCACGTACCTCGGCATCCGGCGCGGCGGCGCCCTCGTCGCGATGGCGGGGGAGCGCCTGCACCTGCCCGGGTACACCGAGGTCAGCGCCGTGTGCACCGATCCGGCGCAGCGCGGGCAGGGCCTCGCGGGGCGGCTCGTCAGGGCCGTCTCGGCGGTGATCCTGGAGCGCGGCGAGACCCCGTTCCTGCACACCGGCGCGGCCAACGCGAGCGCGATCCGGCTCTACGAGTCCCTCGGCTTCCACCTGCGCGCCACGACCCGCTTCCGGACGGTGCGCGCGCCGCGGTAGGGAATCCGTGGGTTACGCGCCCGGGTCCTCCTGGGCCGCGTGGTTGTACCGCACCAGATAGTCCGCGAACCGCTCCAGGTCCTCCTCCGGCCAGTCCGCGAGGCGGTCGCCGAAGATCTGGCGGCGGTTGACCGTCACCTGGCGCAGCAGCTCGGCCCCGGCCTCCGTCGGTTGCAGGACCTGCACCCGGTGGTCGTCGGGGTCGACGCGGCGGATCACGAGCCCCGCGCGCTGGAGCGCGGCCACCTGGCGGCTGACCGTCGACTTGTCGAGGGCGTAGTGCGCGGCCAGGTCCGTGGCCCGGCAGCCGCCCCGCTCGTCGAGGTGGGCCAGCAGCGAGTACGAGACGAGCGACAGCTCCGGGTGCATCCGCGCGGCGGTGGCCCGCGCGCGCCGGGCGAACGAGGTCAGCTCGCGCTGAATCGTCTCCACGGCGGCCTCGCGGTCGGTCGCACGATCTGAGTGGGCCACGGCGATTCCTTTCGGGGTGCTCGTTGCACTCTACAACCCCCAGGTCAAGAGGGCCTGGCACGTGGCGCGCATCTCTTATGCAACTTGTTGCAAAACCAGAGTGGTGTCCTCTACAACTGACGTGACCGTTCACCGCTCACGGAGGGCCCCATGAGCCGCTATCCGCACCTGCTCGCCCCGCTCGACCTCGGCTTCACGACGCTCCCGAACCGCGTTCTGATGGGCTCGATGCACGTGGGCCTGGAGGAGGCGCCGAACGGGTTCGCACGCATGGCCGAGTTCTACGCCACCCGCGCCCGCGGCGGCGTGGGCCTCATGGTCACCGGCGGCATCGCGCCCAACGCCGAGGGCTGCTCCTTCGAGGGCGGCGCCAAGATGACGGACGAGGCGGAGGCCGCCCAGCACCGCGAGGTCACCGACGCCGTGCACGCGGCGGGCGGGAAGATCGCCATGCAGATCCTGCACTTCGGCCGGTACGCGCACCACGCGGGCCTCGTCGCGCCGAGCGCCGTGCAGGCGCCGATCAGCGCCCACGTCCCGCGCGCCCTCACCGACGACGAGGTCGAGCGGACCATCGAGGACTACGCGCGCGCCGCCGAGCTCGCCAAGTCCGCCGGGTACGACGGCGTCGAGGTGATGGGCTCCGAGGGCTACCTCATCAACGAGTTCATCGTCTCCGCCACCAACCACCGCGAGGACCGCTGGGGCGGCTCCTACGAGAACCGGATCCGGTTCGCCGTCGAGATCGTGCGGCGCGTGCGCGAGCGGGTCGGCCCCGACTTCATCCTCATCTACCGCCTGTCCATGCTGGACCTGGTCCCCGGCGGCTCGACCCTCGACGAGGTCGTGCACCTCGCCAAGGAGATCGAGGCGGCCGGAGCCACCATCATCAACACCGGTATCGGCTGGCACGAGGCGCGCATCCCCACCATCGCGACATCCGTGCCGCGCGGCGCGTACTCCTTCGTCACGAAGAAGCTCATGGGCGAGGTGTCCGTCCCCCTCGTCACCACCAACCGCATCAACACCCCGGAACTCGCCGAGGAGTTGCTCGCCGACGGCGCCGCCGACATGGTCTCCATGGCGCGCCCGATGCTCGCCGACCCGGAGTTCGTGAACAAGGCCGCCGCCGACCGTTCCGACACCATCAACACGTGCATCGGCTGCAACCAGGCCTGCCTCGACCACATCTTCAGCCTCCAGATCACCTCCTGCCTGGTGAACCCGCGCGCCTGCCACGAGACCGAACTGGTCCTGGCCCCCACCCGGTTGAAGAAGCGCGTCGCCGTCGTCGGCGCGGGCCCCGCCGGACTCGCCTGCGCCGTCAGCGCCGCCGAGCGCGGCCACGAGGTGACCCTCTTCGACGCCGCCGCCGAGATCGGCGGACAGCTCAACGTCGCCCGCCAGGTCCCGGGCAAGGAGGAGTTCGACGAGACACTGCGCTACTTCCGCGCCCAGCTCGAACTGCACGGCGTGAACGTGAAGTTGGATACCCGCGTCGAGGCCGACGACCTCGCCCCCTACGACGAGGTCGTCGTCGCCACCGGTGTCAGCCCGCGCACCCCCGCCATCGACGGAGTCGACCACCCCAGCGTCGTCAGCTACCTCGACGTCCTGCGCGACAAGGCGCCCGTGGGCGAGCGCGTCGCCGTCATCGGCGCCGGCGGCATCGGCTTCGACGTCGCCGAGTACCTCACCGACGGCGGCGAGAAGGCGAGCCTGGACGCGGCCACCTACTTCCGGCAGTGGGGCGTCGACATGGACTACACCGACCGCGGCGGTCTCGCCCGGCCCGAGCGGCCCACCCCGCCCCGCCAGGTGCACCTCGTCCAGCGCAAGACCACCAAGGTGGGCGCCGGCCTCGGCAAGACGACCGGATGGATCCACCGCACCGAACTGCGCCACCGCGGCGTCACCATGGTCGCGGGCGCCACCTACGACCTGATCGACGACGCGGGCCTGCACATCACCGTCGAGGGCGAGCGGACGCTCCTCCCCGTCGACACCGTCGTGCTGTGCGCGGGCCAGGAACCGCACCGCTCGCTGTACGACGACCTGGTGGCCGCCGGACGGACCCCGCACCTGATCGGCGGCGCCGACGTCGCGGCCGAGCTGGACGCCAAGCGAGCCATCAAGCAGGGCACCGAGGTCGCGGCGGCCCTGTAGAGACCGGGTGGTCACGTGTCCGGGCCCGCCGGACGCGTGGCCACCCTCCACCGACTCGTACGCTGGGCACCATGTCACTCCCGCACGCGATCCTCACGGCGCTCCTGGAGAAGCCGTCGTCGGGCCTCGAACTGACCCGCAGGTTCGACAAGTCCATCGGCTACTTCTGGTCGGCCACGCACCAGCAGATCTACCGGGAGCTCGGCAAGCTCGAACGCGAGGGCCTCATCCGCGCGCTGCCCACCGAGACCCCCGCACGCGGCCAGAAGAAGGAGTACGAGGTGCTGCCCGAGGGCCGCGCCGAACTCGCCCGCTGGACCGCCGCCCCGCACGACCCCAAGCCGATGCGCGACCCGCTGCCGCTGCGCCTGCGCGCGGCAGCGGTGGTCGGAACGGCGGGCATCACCGAGGACCTGACCCGCCATCTCGCCCTGCACCGCGAACAGTTGGCGACCTACCAGGACATCGAGAAGCGGGACTTCCCGCCGGAGAAGAACAGCGAGGCCGACCGCCTCCAGCACGCGGTGCTGCGCGCCGGCATCGACCTGGAGCGGTTCTGGGTGGACTGGCTGGAGCGCACCATCGCCGAGCTGGGCTGAGAAGCGTCAGCCCCGCTTCCCCGTGACCACCGTCCGCTCCGCCGAGAACGCGCCCCAGGTCCCGTCCGGCAACTGCGCGCGGATCTTCACGCGGTGCTCCACGCGCGCCTTCTTCCCGATGTAGAAGCTGTACGTCGCCGGGCCGGCCGGCGCGCTGTCGCCCCACATCACCGTCGTCGCCTCACGGCCGTCCAGGAACACCTGGTACGCGGGTGCCTCGCCGCCCGTCCGCGGCGGCGTCCACGCCAGGTCGACGTAGTACGCGCCGCTCTTGAGCCGCGTCGACGCCTCGAAGTCCGACGGAGCGGTCCCCGGCCCCTCGGCCCTGCCCTCGGCGGTCGTCAGACGCACGGTCCCGCTCGCGGCCGAGGTGTTGTCGGCGGCGTCCCGCGCCCGCACGCTGAACGCGTACGCGGTGCCCGGCCGCAGCCCGGTCAGCAGCGCCCGCGTCTCCTTCCCGCTCACACTGT
Source organism: Streptomyces sp. BYX5S (assembly GCF_054724165.1). Lineage (NCBI taxonomy): Bacteria > Bacillati > Actinomycetota > Actinomycetes > Kitasatosporales > Streptomycetaceae > Streptomyces > Streptomyces sp. BYX5S. The sequence goes on from NZ_CM138829.1 coordinate 3,174,016, forward strand.
GGATCTTCGTGGCGCCCTGATAGATGTCGTACGAGACGATGCCCCGGTCGTCGGTCGCCTTCCGCCACGCCAGCGAGGCGCCCCGCGCGCCGTCCGCCTCCCCGCGTAGCCCGGTCGGCCGGCTCGGCGCGGCGCGGTCCGCCCGCACGGCGGCCGGGGTGGTCACGGAGACCCGGGTGCCCGCGGGTCCCAGCGAGCCGTCCTCGCCGCGGGCGCGCACCGTGAACGTGTAGCGGGACTCGGGGGCGAGCCCGGTGACGTCCACCATGTGCCGCTCGACGGGCAGCTTCCGCACCAACTTGCCGCCGCGGTACACCTCGTAGCCCGTGATCCTCGCCGAGCTGCTGGGCCGGTTCCACATGACGTGCACGGAGGTGGCGCTGCCGGCCTGTGCGGTGATCCCGAGCGGCGGGGACAGGGCGGGCCCCTCGGCGTTCGCGCTGTCGGAGACCAGACCGCAGGAGGTGAGCGCCGCCGCGAGGGCGGTGACGCCGACGGCTCGGGCGAGAAGTCCGGGTGGGGGGAGGCGTCGCACGGAGAGCCTTCCGTTCGAACGGATTGGTACAGACCTGTATGGCACGAGAGGAAGTCATTCCTCAAGAGGTCCGGACCAATAGCCCCGCGCGGCGCCCCCCATTGCTCCTGGTTCCCGCCGCTTTTCCTATTCCTTCCGGTACGTGTACGCCTCCGACGCCGCCGCGGCGACCGCGTCGAGGTCCGCCCCGGTCGACGCGGTGACGACGGCCGCGATCGCGCCCTCCACGAAGGGGGCGTCCACCAGCCGTGTGGCGTCCGGGAGTTCGTCGCCCTCGGCCAGCAGCGCCTTCACCGTCAGCACCGCGCTGCCGAGGTCGACGAGGACCGCGACGCCCGCGCCCCGGTCGACCTCCGCGGCCGCCGCCGAGATCAGCTCGGAGCTGGTGCCGAGGCCGCCGTCGGCGGTGCCGCCCGCCGCCGCGACGGGCGCGGTCGCGCCGCCCCCGGCCAGCCCGGCCGCGAGCCGGGCCACGGACTCGGCGACCTCCCTGCTGTGCGAGACCAGCACGATGCCGACGGTCTTGTCGGGCGCGCTCATGCCCCCGCCCCCGCCTGGTCGACCGCCGTCTCGGCGAGCGCCGCGATCAGCAGCGCCGAGGACGTCGCCCCCGGGTCCTGATGCCCGATGCTGCGCTCACCCAGATAGCTCGCCCGCCCCTTGCGGGCCTGCAACGGGGTGGTGGCCTCCGCCCCGTGCTCGGCCGCCGCCCGCGCCGCGAGGACGTCGCCGTCACCCAGCGCCTCCACGGCCGGGACGAGCGCGTCCAGCATGGTCTTGTCGCCGGGCGCCGCCCCGCCGAGCGCGGCGACCGCGTCGACGCCCGCCTTCAGCGCCGCGGCGAAGTCCGCCTCGCCGACCTCGGCCGCGTCGCCCAGCGTCTTTCCGGTACGGCGCAGCAGCGTCCCGTACAGCGGGCCGGACGCGCCGCCCACCGTCGAGATCAACTGCTTCCCGGCGAGGACGAGGACGGCCCCCGGCGTGTCCGGCGCGTCCTTGTCGAGGGCGTCGCGCACGGCGTTGAACCCGCGTCGCAGATTGCTGCCGTGGTCCGCGTCGCCGATCGGCGAGTCGAGTTCGGTGAGCCGGTCGGCCTCACGGTCCACGGCCGCGGCGGCCGTCGTCAGCCAGCGCCGGAAGAAGTCGGCGTCGAGCACGTGATCTCCTTGCTTGGTAGGTGTCCTGACGTGGCCCCGTACCCGGTGGGGCCCGGTCTCACATGCCCCAGCGCAGCCCGGCCGTGCTGACCGGCGCGTCCCACAGCCGCAGCAGCTCCTCGTCGGCCTGGCAGAGCGTGACGGAGGCCCCCGCCATGTCGAGCGAGGTCACGTAGTTCCCGACGAGCGTGCGGGCCACGGCCACACCGCGCTCGCCGAGCACGCGCTGCACCTCGGCGTTGAACCCGTACAGCTCCAGGAGCGGAGTGGCACCCATGCCATTGACGAGGACGAGCACGGGACTGCTGGGGTTCAGGTCCTCCAGCACGGCGTTCACGGCGAAGTCGGCGATCTCCCCGGACGTCATCATGGGGCGCCGCTCCCGCCCCGGCTCGCCGTGGATCCCGATGCCCAACTCCAGCTCACCGGAGGGCAGATCGAAGGTCGGTGTGCCCTTGGCGGGCGTACTGCACGCGCTCAGCGCCACACCGAAGCTCCGCGCGCTGTCATTAACCTGCCGGGCGATCGCCTCGACGCGCTCCAGCGGCTGCCCCTCCTCGGCGGCCGCCCCGGCGATCTTCTCGACGAACAGGGTCGCCCCGGTGCCGCGCCGCCCGGCGGTGTACAGCGAATCCGTCACGGCGACATCGTCGTTGACGAGCACCTTGGCGATCTGAATGCCCTCGTCCTCGGCCAACTCGGCGGCCATGTCGAAGTTGAGCACGTCACCGGTGTAGTTCTTCACGACGAACAGCACACCCGCGCCACTGTCCACCGCGGCGGCGGCCCGCACCATCTGATCGGGCACCGGCGACGTGAACACCTCACCGGGACACGCGGCGGCCAGCATCCCCGGCCCCACGAACCCCCCGTGCAGCGGCTCGTGCCCCGCACCGCCCCCCGAGACCAACGCCACCTTCCCGGCCACCGGCGCGTCCCGCCGCACGACCACCCGGTTCTCGACGTCCACGGTCAGCTCGGGGTGGGCGGCGGCCATCCCGCGCAGGGCGTCGGCGACAACGGTTTCGGGGACGTTGATCAACATTTTCACTGGTACCTCCGAGTGACGTCTGCTGCTCCCTCGCCAGTATCGACGCAGCGGCCGCGTTGGGCACCCGTTGCGGCCCGACCGTCCGCACGGCCGCGAGCTGTGTTTGACTCAAGATCCATGACGGCTCGGCGGAGGAGACCTGGGTGCCCGAGTACGGCGACGGCGGCGACAACGGCGAACTGCTCGAAGGGCTGCGGGTGGACACCTCCCGGCCGGAGCGGCCCGTCCTGGTCGACGGACAGGGGAAGCCGCTGCGGACCTGGCGGGAGAACTACCCGTACAGCACCAAACTGCCCCGCAAGGAGTACGAGCGGCGCAAGCGGATCCTCCAGATCGAGCTGCTGAAACTCCAGAAGACGGTGCGCGAGCAGGGGCTGCGCGTCGTCGTGCTGTGCGAGGGCCGGGACGCCGCGGGCAAGGGCGGCACCATCAAGCGGTTCACCGAGCGGCTCAACCCGCGCGGCGCCCGCGTCGTCGCCCTCGACAAGCCGACCGGGCGGGAGGCCGGGCAGTGGTACTTCCAGCGCTACGTCACTCAGCTCCCGAGCGCCGGTGAGATCGTCTTCTTCGACCGGTCCTGGTACAACCGCGCCGGGGTCGAACCCGTCATGGGGTTCTGCACCCCCGAACAGCACCGTCACTTCCTGAACCAGGCACCCCAGTTCGAGAAGATGCTCACCGACGACGGCATCGTGCTGGTCAAGTTCTGGTTCTCCGTCTCCCGCGCCGAACAGCGCACCCGGTTCGCCATCCGCCAGGTCGACCCCGTACGGCAGTGGAAGCTGTCGCCCACCGACCTCGCCTCCCTCGACCTGTGGGACGCCTACACCCGCGCCAAGGTCGAGATGTTCCGCGCCACCGACACCGAGCACGCCCCGTGGACCGTGGTCAAGACCAACGACAAGCGCCGCGGCCGCCTCGAAGCGATGCGCCACCTGCTGCTGCGCGTCGACTACGAGTCCCGGGACGAGGACGCCGTGGGCGCCGCCGACCCCCTGGTGATCGGCCCCGCGAACACGCTCCTCGAACCGGGGGAGGACTCCACGGACCTCTCGCCCAGCCGGATCGCCGGTCACGAGGACGGACCCGGCCAGCATCCCCCGGCCTGACGGCCGAAAAGGCACGCCTCCCGGCACGGGAAGATCGCGGGAGCTGGGAGGATGGCGGGCATGGATGTCGAGCGCAGGAACAACGTCACCGTCACGGGCGATCCGAACGGCCCGGTGGTGGTGCTGGCCCACGGCTTCGGCTGCGACCAGAACATGTGGCGGCTGACCGTGCCCGCCCTGGCCGAGGACCACCGGGTCGTGCTCTTCGACTACGTCGGCTGCGGACGCTCCGACCTCTCGGCGTTCTCCGAGCACCGCTACAGCTCGCTGGCGGGCTACGCCCAGGACGTCGTGGAGGTGTGCGAGGCGCTCGACCTGCGCGACGTGACGTTCGTGGGGCACTCGGTCAGCGCCATGATCGGCGTGACGGCGGCCCGCCTCGCGCCCGAGCGGATCACCTCCCTGGTCATGATCACGCCGTCGCCGCGCTACATCGACGACGAGGGCTACCGCGGCGGCTTCACCGAGCAGGACATCGACGAGCTGCTGGACTCGCTGGAGTCCAACTACCTCGGCTGGTCCGCGGCGATGGCACCCGTCATCATGGGCAACCCCGACAGGCCCGAGCTGGGCGAGGAACTCACCAACAGCTTCTGCGCCACCGACCCCGACATGGCGCGCGTGTTCGCACGGACCACGTTCCTGTCCGACTCGCGCGAGGAGCTGAAGGGCGTCAGCGTGCCCACGCTGGTGCTCGACTGCCTCCAGGACGCCATCGCGCCCCGCGAGGTCGGCGCCCACGTCCACGCCGCGATCCCCGGCTCCTCGCGGATCACGCTCGACGCCGTCGGCCACTGCCCGCACCTGTCGGCGGCCGAGGCCACCAACGAGGCGATCCGCGGCTTCCTGGCGGACCTCCGATGATGTGCCGCGCCGACCGGGACTCCGAGCCCCGCGACACCGGGCACGCCGCAGCCGGGCCGAACCCGGACGCGGCGTTCACCGCGCTCCTCGAGGACAGCGCGCAGGAACTCTACGAGCACGCGCCCTGCGGCTATCTGTCCACCCTGATGGACGGCACCATAGCCAAGATCAACACCACCCTGCTGGGCTGGCTCGGTCTGGAACGCGACGCGGTGCTGGGCCGGATGCGCTTCACCGACCTGCTGACCGCCGGCGGCCGGATGTACCACGAGACGCACTTCGCGCCGCTCCTGCGCCTCCAGGGCGAGGTCAACAGCATCGCGCTCGACATCAGGCACACCGACGGCAGCCGCCGCCCCGTCCTCGTCTCCGCCACGGTCAAGTACGGCACCACCGGCGAACCCCTGCTGATCCGCACCACCCTCTTCGACGCCACCGACCGCCGCTCCTACGAGAGCGAACTCCTGCGCGCCCGCCGGGCCGCCGAGGAGGCCGCCCGCCGCGCCGAGGCCGACCGCGCCCGCCTGCAGGAGGCCCTCGCCGCGCTCCAACGCTCGCTGCTGCCCTCCACGCTGCCCGCGCTGCCGGGCATGGAGGCGGCCGCGTACTACCACACCGCCTCGCCCGACCGGCTCGGCGGCGACTTCTACGACGTCTTCCCCGTCGACGGCAAGCGCCACGGATTCTTCCTCGGCGACGTCTGCGGCAAGGGCCCCGAAGCGGCGGCCGTCACCTCGCTCACCCGCTACACGCTGCGGGCGGCGGCGCTGCACGACCCGGACCCCGTCGCCGCGCTGAACACCCTCAACCAGGTACTCGGCGAGCGCTACACCGGCGACGACCCCCGCTTCTGCACCGCGATCTTCGGCATGCTCGAACCCGCCACCGACTCCGGCCACGTCACCGTGCGCCTCGCCTCCGGCGGCCACCCGCCCGCCCTGGTGCTGCGCGGCGACGGTACCGCCGACTTCCTGCCCACCCCCGGCGGCCTGCTGGTCGGCGCGCTGCCCGAACCGCACTTCGCGGCCACCACGACGACCCTCGCGCCGGGCGACACCCTGCTGCTCTACACCGACGGCCTCATCGAGGCCCGCACCGGCGCCGACCGCACCAGCCTCTACGGCGAGGACGCCATGCGGGCCTTCGTCACCGCGCACGCGGGCCGCTCCCCGCGCGACGTCGTCGAAGCGCTCACCGGGCTGCTCGCCGGCTTCGGCGACGGCCTCGACGACGACACCGCCCTGCTCGCCCTCGGCGTGCCCGCCACCACCCCGTACGACCCCGACCCGAAGACCACGTCATGAAGCCGCTGCACACCACCACGCACGACACCCCGGCCGGACCCGTGATCCGGATCGGCGGGGTGCTCGACTACGACACCGCTCCCGAACTGCGCTCGCGGCTGAGCGCTCTCGTCCTGCGCTCCGGGGACCGGCTCGTGCTGGACCTCACCGCGCTGGAGTTCTGCGACTCCAGCGGCATCGCCGCCTTCCTCGCGGCCCGCAACCACGCCCAGGCGGCCGGCGCGGACGTCGGTCTGGACGCCGTACCCGAGAAGACCCTGAGGCTGCTGCGCGTCATGGGGCTCGACGAGGTCTTCGGGGCGTCGGCCCGCCGGCCCGGCTCCCCGCGCGAGGCCTGAACGCACGCCGTACTGCCGCCGTTTCGCAGGAGTTGGGAGCCGAAGCGGGGGCATTCGGCTGACATGGTTACTGGATCGGCGACACCAGGTCTCGGACGGGCTCGCAGTGCGGCGAAAAGCCCCGCGGTCGCGATGGCGGCGCGCGCCGGCTTCATCGGCCGGGGCGTCATCTACCTTCTGATCGGTTTCCTCGCCCTGCGCATCGCCTTCTCCGACGGTGGCAGCGGCAAGCAGGCGGACCGCAGCGGTGCCGTGGCGGAGATCGCGGAGAAGCCCTTCGGCATGGCCCTGCTGTGGCTGCTCGGCATCGCCCTGGTCGGCATGGCCGTGTGGCGCCTTTCGGAAGCGGCCTTCGGACAGGCCGGTCCTGACGGCAGGAAGCCGAGCAAGCGGGCGATGGCCGCGGGCCGCTTCGTCTTCTACGCCTTCGTCTCCTACTCCGTGCTGTCCTTCGCCGCCGGAGAGAAGTCGAGCGGCGGCAACAGCTCCGACAAGAGCTCCAAGGACGTCACCGCGAAGGCACTGGAATGGCCGGGCGGACAGTGGATCGTCGCCGCCGCGGGACTCGCCGTCGCCGGGGCCGGTGTCTGGATCGGAGGCCGGGCCCTGATGCGCAAGTTCCACAAGCACCTGAAGATGTCCGAGCTCACCGGCCGCACGCGCAAGGGCGTCGACTTCCTCGGCGTGTTCGGCGGTACCTCACGCGGCATCGTCTTCGCCGCCGCGGGCGCCTTCGCCGTCACCGCCGCGGTGCGGCACGAGCCGGGCCGGGCCAAGGGCATCGACGACACGCTGCGCTCCTTCACCGACACACCGGCCGGGCCGTGGCTGCTCGCCCTGATCGCCGTGGGGCTCGTCGCCTTCGGGTTCTTCTCGTGGGCCAACGCCCGCTGGCGCAAGGTCTGACGCGCCGTCCCGCCGTGTTCGGGGGCCCGGCCGACCGCCGGGCCCCCGCTCCCGCCGATCACAGGAAGTGCTGGATGGCGCGGGTCGCCTTCTCCGCGGCGCGGAAGGCGACCGGCCGCCGGTTCCACCGGTCGGGCCGCACGCGCATGCTGTGGGAGACGTCGCGTTCGTAGTCGGCGTCCAGCGTGGCGGTGAACTCCTCGTCGAGCACGGCGAGCATGACCTCCTCGTCGTGGTTCATGGACCGCCGGTTGAGGTTCGTGGAGCCGACCAGCGCCGCGATCCCGTCGACCGTGACGACCTTGCAGTGCAGCATGGTGCGCTGGTACTCGCGCACGACGACGCCGCACTCCAGGAGCCGCGCGTAGTAGTGGCGCCCGGCGATCCGGCTGACCTCCTTGTCGGTGTGCGGACCCGGCACGAGCAGTTCGACCTCCACGCCCCGCGCGGCAGCCTCGCAGAGCAGCCCGACGAAATAGGCGTCGGGGGAGAAGTACGCGGTCGCCAGGCGCAGCCGGGTCTGCGCGGACTCGATCACCACGCGCAGCAGCGTCTGCATGTCCTGCCAGCCGATGCTGGCGGAGCCGCGCACCACCTGCACGACGGCGTTCCCGCTCGGCTCGTGCTCGATGAACCGGTCCTGCTCGTCGAAGAGTTCGTCGTGGCACTCGGCCCAGTTCTGGGCGAAGGCCGCGCAGACGCCGTCGACGGCCGGCCCGGTGACCCGTACGTGGGTGTCGCGCCACTCGTTCGGGTTGCGGGCGTCGCCGCACCACTCCTCGGCGATGCCCACGCCGCCGGTGAACGCCGTCCGCTCGTCGACGACCAGGACCTTGCGGTGGCACCGGTGGTTCTGCTTGAACGGCGACAGCAGCAACGGCTTGCGGAACCAGGCGACCTGCACCCCGGCCTCGTCCATCAGCGCGAGGAGTTCTCCCTCGATGGTGCGGCTGCCGAAGCCGTCCAGGAGCAGCCGCACGCGGACACCCGCGCGGGCGCGCGCGGCGAGCGCGTGCGCGAAGTCACGGGCGATCTCGCCCCGCCAGTACACGAAGGTCATCATGTCGATCGTGTGCTGGGCGCCCTTGATGGCGTCCAGCATCGCGGGGAAGATCTCCTTCCCGTTGCGCAGCGGCGTGAGCGCGTTGCCCTCCGTGGCGGCGATGCCTATCAGCCGTTCCAGGCGCCGCCGCAGCCGCAGACTCGACGCCTCCGTGCCGGCGGCGGCGTCCGCGACGGTACTGGTGGGGGCAGGGATGCTGGTGGTCACGGGTGCTCCATGGATTCGGGGGCAGGGGCAAGACATCCACTGCCCCGTCACGCCGTCTTCACGCGATGCCGTGCGACACGTTTAGTCCCGCGCGCAGCGGCCACGCGAAGGTCAGCACTGAAGTCCACTGAACGGATGGTGAACGGCATGACCGCGAGTGAGAAGGCCAAGGCCCAGGCGGAGCAGGCCGCGGGCGCCGTCATGGAGGCCACGGGACGCGCCGTCGGCAACGAACGCCTCAAGGCCAAGGGCCGCGCGGCCAAGTCCCTGGGGGCGGCCCGTCAGGGCAAGGAGTCCGCGAAGGACGTCGGCCGGCACTGAGCCGCCGCCCACCCCATGACGAATCCCGGCGCGGGGACGGCCCGAAGCGGCCGTCCCCGCGCCGCCGTTCGTGTGCGGCACAATGCGGCGATGGACGCACCCAAGTTGGAACTCGCACTGCAGAGGTATCAGGACGCCGTCTCCGGACTGGACGCGGCCCGCACGGACCTGGAGGCCGAGGCGGCCGCCGTCCTGCGGTCCGAGGACGCCACGGCCGAGGACTGGTCGCACGTGTCACGGCTCACCGGCTGGACCGAGGACGAGCTGCGCCGGCTCGTCGACGCGGCACGCCAGGTCGACCTGCCGTAATTCTCCGGGCCGCCGAATGACGCGGAGGAACGTGGTTTGCGGAAGGCGGGCGGGAGCACACGGTCGGCAGGAGCTTCGTGGTCCGTCCCGTGGCAGGTGGCGGTGAGGCGTGCCTGAGGGGCACGCCGTCCTCACAGGGTGGGCCCGGCCTTCAACGGCCGGGCCCACCTTTTCTGTTGTGATGTACGCGAAGTGGCACAAGGAAAGGAAACACAGAGCACGTGCTGGACCGGATCCGAAATTTTGGTCAGTGGTGGAAGCGGGCGTGGCGCTCGTCCGGGCACGAACGTGCCACCGTGCTGTTCGTCGTCAAGTGCGCGCTGGCCGCGACCTTGGCGTGGTGGGTCTCGCACGACCTCATGAACGCGACGTCGCCCGCGTTCGCGCCGTTCTCCGCGGTGCTCACCATGAACGCGACGATCTACACGTCGGTCTGGCAGTCGCTGCGCTACACCGGTGCCGTCACGGTCGGCGTGGCGGTGCAGGCCGCGATCGGCTTCACCGCGGGACCCGACCTGTTCGCCTTCGTCGTGGTCGCGCTGGTCGCGCTGTGCGTCGCGCAGTGGCCGGCGCTGGGGGAGCAGCGCTCCCAGGTCCCGACGGCGGCCTTCTTCGCGTTCTCGACCTACGCCTCGGCCACCTCGACGGGGCAGAGCGCGAGCCAGCTCGGGCAGATCATCCTGCTCGTCGTCATCGGCTGCGGCATCGGCCTGGTCGTGAATCTGTGCATCGCGCCCCCGCTCCGCTACCGCAGCGCCGAACACGGTCTGCGTATCCTCGCCGCCGAGATCGAGACGCTCCTCGACGACATGGCGGAGGGGCTGTGCACCGGCGGCGTCGACGAGGACCGCGCCGAGGAGTGGCGCACCGCGGGCGGCCGGCTCCAGAACGCGGTCGAACAGGCCCGCAGCGGGCTCGACATGGCCGAGAACAGCGTGCCCCTCAACCCGCGCCGCCTGCTGCCCGCGCACCGCGGCTACCTCGGGTTCGGCCGCTACCGGGACACGCTCGACGCGCTGGAGCGGGCGGTCTACCAGCTCGCCTCGCTCACCCGCAGCCTCGGCCGGTGGCGCGAGACGGACGACACGTACACCTACGCGCCGGTGCTCGAGAAGTACGCGGACTTCACGCGCCGGCTGCGCGACATCGCCCATGTCGTCGCCGAGATCGACAGCGACACCCTCGACGAGCAGGCCGACGAGATGTGCCGGCTGGCGAACACGGCCCAGGAGGCGCGGGAGCGGATCGTCGAGTCGGCGCGCGAGCACGAGCTGCCGCTGGCCGACTCCACCCGCCCGTACGGCGTCCTCGTGGTCGAGGCGACCCGTCTGATGGAGGAGTTCCAGCACACCTGCGACGTCCTCAAGGCCACGGCGGACGCGTAGGGCCTGCCGTTCGGATCGGGCGTCCGGGACGCCGTCCGCACACGAAGGCGGGGCCGCACCGTGCGAAACGGTGCGGCCCCGCCTTCGTGCCGGAACTCTCGCCCCAGGGGGAGACGGTGTCACTCGGTGGCGAGCAGGCCGTCGCGAAGCTTGTTCAGGATGCGCGAGATGAGACGGGAGACGTGCATCTGCGAGCAGCCGAGCTCGTCGGCGATCTCCTGCTGGGTGCGCTCCTCGACGAAGCGCAGATGCACGATGGTGCGGTCGCGTTCGTCGAGTTCGGCGATGAGCGGGGCCAGCGCGTGGAAGTCCTCGACGAGCTCGAAGCGCTCCTCGTCGACGCCGATGTAGTCGGCCAGGACGCTCTCGTTCTCGTCGTCCTTGCCCATCGCGGCGGCGTCCAGGGACATCGCGTTGTACCCGTTCACCGCCTTCTGGGCCTCGGCGACCTCGGCGGGCTCCAGCTGCATCAGCTCGGCGAGCTCCTGCGTGGACGGCGACCGCCCCAGCCGGGTGCTCAGCTCCTCGGTGGCCCGGGAGAGCTCGACACGAGCCTCCTGGAGGCGCCGGGGCACGTGCACGGCCCAACTGGTGTCGCGGAAGAACCGCTTGATCTCACCCGTGATGTAGGGCACGGCGAAGGAGGTGAACTCGACCCCGCGGGTCAGCTCGAACCGGTCGATCGCCTTGATCAGGCCGATCGTGCCGACCTGGATGATGTCCTCCATCTCCTCGTGCCCACGGTGCTTGAACCGCGACGCGGCGTACTGCACCAGGGAGAGGTTCATCTCGATCAGTACGTTGCGCACGTACTGGAACTCGTGAGTCCCCTCCTCGAGCCGGGTGAGACGATCGAAGAAGTGCCTGCCCACCTCGCGGGCGTCCCGCGGTGCTATCGAAGCCGGGTCGGCATAGGCACGCTCGATCAGGTTCTGCTCAGTCCGTGAGGCCGAGTGCCGGGTGTGTGCGGACGCCGTCACGGTGGTCATTGCGGGTGTCCCCCTCGCTGGTTCGGATGGGTGCTTCGCTGACCTGCGTGTGCCCGCCTTTACGCCGGGCAATCCTGGTGATCCTCCATATTCTCCGGCGAGTTCGTTCACGAGGTGGTCACAAGGGCCCCGGCCGCCCCACTGACCGTGCCTCAGGCGGCCAGCCGGGCGGCGTCGATCGTCACCGTGACGGTCTTTCCGGCGTCGTCCAGCACGATGTCCACGTGAGTACTGAGGCGGCTGACGATGGTCCAGCCGAAGCCGCCGGACCGCTCGGGCGCGCGGGGCAGCGGGGCCGGCGGGGCGGGGCTGTGGTCGCTGACGCGCACCGTCAGGACCTGGCCGTCGAGCTGGGCGTCGAAGTCGCTGACGCCTCCGGCGTGCAGCATCGCATTGGTGATCAGTTCGCTGGTCACCAGGCAGGCGTCCTGACACAGTCGCTCCGCCGTACAGGCGGGCAGGCTGTCGCACAGGGGCTGGAGCACCGACCTGACCCGGCTGCGGGCTTCGGGGCAGGTCACGCGCTCCGCCTGGGGGGTTGGAGCGCTCATGGGAAAGCCTTCCTTCGTCGTGCGGTTCGTGGCTCTCGTTGAGTGTTCCGTTCGCATTCCCGCTTCTGCGGGACGAAACACGCGACGCCCCTCGCGGCCGGGACGAATCCGGCCGACGGCCGGTTGACAGTGCGGTGGGCCCATGGTTGGGTACGGGGCCACCTGCGGTTTGAACGCTCGTTAAACGACGGCGTCCACGCCCGTGGTACGCGTGCCCAGTTGCGAGGCGGACTGGGCGGCCCAGCAGATCGGAGCATCGTGTCCACTCGACCCGCAGGTCACAAGGCCATCATCGAGGCCGCCCGCGAAGAGTTCTCCGAACAGGGTTACGGGGCCACCTCCATCCGCGACATCGCGGGGCGCGCCGGAGTCAGCCTGTCCGCGCTGTACTACTACTACAAGGGCAAGCAGGAACTGCTCGTCGCCATCCTCGACGAGGGCCTCGACGCCTACTTCGGCGCCTGCGGCACCGCCCTCGAACAGGCGGGCGACGACCCGGCGGAGCAGCTGGAGGCGCTCGTCACGGCCACGGTCCAGTTCCGTATCGAGCACCCGGTCAAGAGCAGCATCGTGCTCACCGAGGGGCGCAGCCTGGAGCCCGAACACCTCGCCCGCTACCGCAAGAACGAGGAGCGCGGCACCCAGCAGTTCCGCGAGGTCATCGAACGCGGCGTCGCCGACGGCGTGTTCCTCACCCCGTACCCGGACGACGCGCGCCGCGCCGTCATCGCCATGTGCAACGCCATCGCCCAGTGGTACCGCCCCGACGGCGAGGTCACCCCCGACGAACTCGTCGAACGGTACGTGTCCCTGGCCCTCACGGTGGTGGAGTACCGGCCCAGGTCGGTACGGCGCCCGGCGCGGAAGTAGCCCTCGGGCCCGCACCGCTCAGGGCGTGGGGACCGGGGCGCCCAGCCGGTAGCCGTCGGTGGAGAACGCCGCCGACACCGCGAAGCGGTCCGCGCGGACCAGGGTCTGGCGCCACTCGACCTGACGGCGCGCGGCGTCGTGGCCCAGGCGGTCGATGGCGAACAGGGCGGTGGACTCACGGCAGTCCAGCAGCTCGCGCTCCGCGCGCGTGGGCACGACCGCCCGGATCCGCTCCCAGCCGCCACTGATGCGGGTACGGCAGTGCCGCTCCAGCTCGTCGTAGAGCGCGGTGTGCGTGAAGTCGACCGACAGCAGCGGCCGGGCGAGGTCCGCCGGGAGCCAGACGCGGTCGACCGCGAGCGGCTCCCCGTCGGCGAGGCGCAGCCGTTCCAGGTGGACGAGCGGCGTGGACTCCTCAAGGCCCAGACGGGCGGCGATGACACCGTCGGCGCGCTCGTCCAGGCGGCGCACGACACTGCGCTGAACGGCCCCGACCTCCTCGACGGAGCGGAAGAGGCTGTACGCCTCGCCGACCTTCTGCTCCAGCGGCCGGCTCGCCGCGAACCGTGAGACGCGCCCCCGCTGCGCCGTCACCAGACCCTCGGCGCGCAGCGTGCGCAGCGCCTCGCGGACCGTGTGCCGGCTCACCCGGTACTCGGCGACGAGATCGTGCTCACCGGGGAAGACGTCGCGGAACTCGCCGTCCTCCAGGCGCCGCAGCAGGTCGGCGCGGAGCTGGGACCACAGTGGCCTGCCCTTGGTGCGGGTGAGCGGGCGGGGGCCGGACTGGGAGCTGCTGGTGGGCACGGGATGCATGCTCGTTCATTTGCGGAGGCGGCGCAAACCCCGTGCCACCTCACACGACGGCGTCGATCAGCATGAACGCGGCCGTCCCGAGCAGCAGCGCCGCGAACGCCCGCCGCAGGGTCCGACTCGACAGTCCTGCCGTCAGCCGCTTGCCGTCCCACGCGCCGAGCACCGCCGCTCCGATGAACGGGCCGAGCACCGCGGGGTTCACGGAGAGCCCGTGTGTCGTCAGGCGCGTCGTGAGGGACACGAGCGAGTTGAGGAGGGTGACGACGAGGCTGGTACCGACGGCCGCCCGCATCGGCAGCCGCAGGACCGACACCAGGGTCGGCACGGCGAGGAAGCCGCCGCCGACCCCCAGCAGACCGGTCACGGCTCCGAGCCCCGCCCCCGCGCCCGCCGTCCGCGCCGGTCCGGGCCCGCGCGTCGGTGCGTCGACGGGAGCGGTTGGGCCCGCCGGGACGGTCGCCGCCACCACCCGCGTCACACCCTCGCGCACCCGCGTGCCGCGCAGCATCACCACGGCCGCCACCGCCGCCAGCACGGCGAACGCCGCGGTCAGTACGGCCTGCGGCACGCGGTGCGCGAGCACGGACGCCGCCACGGTCGGCGCCACGCCGACCGCCGCGAACAGGACGCCGGTGCGCCAGCGGACGGTGCCGGTGCCCGCGTGCCGGGCGAGGGCGGTCGCCGAGGTCACCGTGACGACGGCCAGGCTGGTGGTGCCCGCGTCGGCGGGGGAGACACCCAGCAGATACACCAGGGCCGGTACCGCGAGCACGCCCCCGCCGCCGCCGAGCCCGCCGAGGGCGAGGCCGACGACGGCGCCGCACACCACGGCGAGAATCAGGACGTTCACGCGCGGCCGCCGCCCCCGCGGGACGGGTGCGCGACGGGACCGCGCCACGCGGCGAACCCACCGCGCAGGTCGTCGGCGCGGAAGCCGCGGGCCCGCAGCACGGAGGCGGCCACGGACGACCGGTTGCCGCTGGCGCAGACCACGACGATGTCCTGCTGCGACGTCAACTCACCCAGCCGCTTTACCAGTTCGGGCAGCGGGATCCTGTGGGCGCCCGGCACGGTGCCGGTGTCGTCGATCTCGCCGGGGCCGCGGACGTCCAGCACGGTCACGGGGTCCGCGCTCCCGGCCGCCAGGCGCTCGGCGAGGGCCTCCGGCTCCACCCGTGGCACCGACACCGGCTCCCCGGCCCCGCGGGCGCCGGGGCCGGGCAGGGCGCCGAGCACCCGGTCGAAGCCGATGCGGCCGAGCCGGTTGCGGGCCTCGCGCGCGCGGTCGGGCTCGCCGCACAGGACGAGGTCGGCCCCGGCCGGCAGCACCTCTCCGCAGAGTTCGGCGAAGCGGCCGCCGAGCGGGACGTTGACCGATCCGGGCAGATGGGCCGCGGCGAAGGCGTCGGGGGCGCGGGTGTCGAGGACGAGCGCGCCGCCCGCGCGGACCCGCCGTACGGCGTCCGGGGTGAGGTCGGGGACGGGCGCGTCCTCGTCGAGCACCGGACGGGCCTGGCGGTTGCGCGCGGACGTGAACGGGAAGTAGGCGGGCGCGGTGGGCTGGCCGGAGGTGACCGTCCCGACGAAGGCGTCCTCCGTCATGTCGGCGAGCGCGGCGTTGGTCCGGCGCTGGACGCCGATGGTCGAACTGGCCTCGCTGGACAGGTTCTTGCCGCAGGCCGAGCCCGCCCCGTGGGCCGGGAGGACGCGGGTCTCGTCGGGGAGGGTGAGCAGGCGCTCGCGGGTGGAGCGGTAGAGGGCGCGGGCCATCTCCTCGGCGGACCGGCCGCGCGCGCTCAGCAGATCGGGACGTCCCACGTCGCCGATGAAGAGGGTGTCACCGGTGAGGACGGCGTAGGGCACGGGGTCGTCGGCGTGCGCGCGGACGAGCAGGCAGATCGACTCCATGGTGTGTCCCGGTGTGTGCAGCACCTCCAGGTCGACCGAGCCGAGACTCAGGTGGTCGCCGTCGTTCAGCGGGTCGGTGTCGAAGTCGACGTCGGCGGCGGCGCCGTAGGAGATCCGGGCGCCGGTGCGCGCGGCGAGTTCCAGGTGGCCGGAGAGGAAGTCGGCGTGCACATGGGTCTCGACGACGCGCTCGATGGTGAGGCCGTGGTGTGCGGCGGTGGCGAGGTAGTCGTTGACATCACGCCGCGGGTCGACCACGAGCGCGCGGCCCGTGGTGCGGTCGCCGACGAGGTACGAGGCGTGCGAGAGGCAGTCGACGTAGAACCGTACGCAGATCAGCGGGCCGGTGCCGAGGTCGGTCGCGGGTGCGGTGCCGTCGTCGGCGACGGGCTCCTTGGGCATGACGAACTCCTGTGACAGGGAGGGGTTTTGCGGGGGAGAGGGAGGGGGTTACGCGAGTCCGCGCAGCATGAGGTTCCAGTACAGGAACGGCAGTCCGTGCCGCTTGAGGTACCACATGTCGGTGCGCTCGCGGACGGTGTCGATCAGCGGGATCGACGGCGCGGGCCGCCCGCTGTAGTCGAACTCGGCGAGCAGCATCTTGTCGCGGGCGGTCGTCAGCGGGCACGAGGAGTACCCGTCGTACGTGGCCGTGGGCGGCCGGCCGTGCATCGACGCGAGCAGGTTCTCGACGACCACCGGTGCCTGCTTGCGCACGGCCGCGCCGGTCTTGGAGTTCGGCGAGGAGCCCGCGTCACCGAGCGCCCAGATGTTGGGGTACCGGACGTGCCGCATCGTGTGCGGGTCGATCTCGACGTATCCGGCCGGGCTCGCCGGGTCCGCGAGCGGCCCGCGCTTGATCCAGTTCGGGGCGCTCTGCGGCGGCACCAGATGGGCCATGTCGTACGGCAGGGTCTGCGCGCGGCCCGAGCCGATCTCGGTGACGACGACCTCCCGGGCCTCCGGGCGCACTTCGGTGACCTCGCTGCCGTAGTGGACGTGGATGCCGTACCTGCGGGCGACGCCCTCCAGGACCCGGGCGAACTCCGGGACGCCGAAGAGGGTGTCCGCGGGGATGACGAGGTGCACGTCGATGCGGCCGAGGACGCCCTGCCCGCGCCAGTGGTCGGCGGCGAGGTAGGCGATCTTCTGCGGGGCGCCGCCGCACTTGATCGCGCCCGACGGCATGCTGAACACCGCGCTGCCCGAACGGGTGTCACGGATGAAGCGCCAGGTCAGAGGCGCGGTGTGGGGCAGATAGTTGCTGGAAAGACCGTTCTGGCCGAGCCCGGCTTCGAGGCCGGGCACCCCGTCCCAGTCCAGCTGGATACCGGCGCAGACCACGAGGTGGTCGTAGTGCACGACACTCTCGTCGTCCAGGGTCACCTCCTGCGCCTGCGGATCGACGGCGACCGCGGCGCGCCGGATCCACCGGACGCCCTTCGGCAGCGTGGACCGCTGCGGGCGGACGCTCTCCCGCAGCGGCGCCCGGCCGCCGCCCACCAGTGTCCACAGGGGCTGGTAGTAGTGCCGGTCGCTCGGTTCGAGCACGGCGACGTCCCGCTCTCCGGCGCGCCGGAGCCGCGCCGCGACCGAGATGCCCGCCGAGCCGCCTCCGACGATCACCGTCCGGTGGTGCTGCCTGGTCACCAAGGGAAAACCTCCCCGTCCCTCGCCGCAATGTACGTACATCTACGCTAGGGCCTCTTTCGACGCACGGACAAGCGGGTTCGGGGATTCTGGCTGGACCTGTACGTACATTTGCGACCGGGAGCGAGGGCTTGCCGTCGTACCCCCGCTCGACTAAGCAGGCCATGAGCCGGCGCCCGACCGGGCGCGCGGCCACCGACAGAGACGGGGAACGAACCCATGCGCGTCAAAGCCCTCGATCACCTGGTCCTCAACGTGACCGATGTCGACAAGTCGCTGGAGTTCTACACCGGGCGCCTGGGCCTCGCGCCCGAGCGGGTGGAGGAGTGGCGGGCCGGAAAGGTGCCGTTCCCGTCCCTGCGGATCGACGACAGCACCGTCATCGACCTGTTCGCCGCTCCCCGCATCGAGTCCAACGTCGACCACTTCTGTCTCGTCGTCGACCCGCTGGACTGGCAGGAGGTCATCGACTCCGGTGCCTTCGACGTCCTGGAGGGGCCGGTGCCGCGCTGGGGCGCCCGGGGGCAGGCGCAGTCCGTGTACATCAAGGACCCGGACGGCAACACCGTCGAACTGCGCTGGTACCCGCAGGGCGCCGAGGGTGCCTGACCAGCCCCGCTTCTTCCGGCCGACACTTAACTGAACATTGAACACTGCTCCGTTGACTGGCTTGGAACGGCCGTGCGACGGTGAGTCCGAGGTGCCTCTCCTCCTTGCCCAGGCCCCACCGACGGCGGGCCGATTCGAGAACGGGAAGCGGATACTGTGACGCTCGGACACGTTCATGCCGATCAGCCCACCGACGCACCGGCCGACGGGGACCGCAGCCTCGGGGCGGCGCAACTCGACGTCTACGAGAAGGAGTTCGCCGCCCGGCCCGCCAACCGGCTGATGCAGAACGCGGTGACGCAGACGCCGGTCGACGACATCGCGCTCGACCGGCGGATCGTCACCTCCATCGACCACTCCGTCTCGCACCACCTGGACGACTGGAAGGTCACCAACCAGAAGCGCAGCGGCCGCTGTTGGATGTTCGCCGGGCTCAACCTGCTGCGTGTCGGAGCCGCCGAGAAGCTCGGGGTGAAGGACTTCGAGTTCTCCCAGAACTACGTGCTGTGGTGGGACAAGTTCGAGCGGGCGAACCACTTCCTCGAAAGCGTCATCGCCACCTCCGACCGCGATGTCGACGACCGCACGGTGGCGCACCTGCTCGACGACCCGATCAGCGACGGCGGGCAGTGGAACATGTTCGTGGCGCTCGTCGCCAAGCACGGACTGGTCCCCAAGTCGGCGATGCCCGAGACCGAGAGCTCCTCCGCGACCGGACCCATGAACCGGGCCCTCATGAGCCTGCTCCGGCAGGGCGCCCGCGATCTGCGCCGGGCGGCGGCCGAAGGGGTCGAGGCGCAGCGCGCCCGCAAGGCGGAGGTGCTCGGCGCCGTGCACCGCGTGCTCAGCATCCACCTCGGCACGCCGCCGCGGAGGTTCCTGTGGCAGTGGCGCGACAAGGACCAGGAGTTCCACCGCGACGGCTGGACGACCCCCGTCGAGTTCGCCGAGGCGTACGTGCGGATACCCCTCGACCAGTACGTGTGCCTCGTCCACGACCCGCGCGAGTCCAGCCCCGTCGGCCGCACCTTCACCGTCGAGCACCTGGGCAACATCGTCGAGGCCCCGCCCGTCGTCTACCTCAACGTGGAGATGGAGCTGATCAAGCGCCTCAGCATGGAGGCCCTCGTCGGCGGCGAACCCGTCTGGTTCGGCTGCGACGTCGCCCAGATGATGCGCCCCGACCTCGGCATCTGGGACGCCGAACTCTTCGACTACGCGTCCGTCTACGACGCCCGGTTCCAGCTCGGCAAGGCGGACCGGCTCCTCCACCACGAGACCCAGATGACCCACGCCATGCTCTTCACCGGCGTCGACGTCGTCGACGGCGCGCCGCGCCGCTGGCGGGTCGAGAACAGCTGGGGCGACGACAAGGCCGACAAGGGCTTCTGGACGATGAACGACTCGTGGTTCGGCGAGCACGTCTTCGAGGTCGCGGTCCGCCGCGACGCCCTCCCGCCGGAGCTGTCCGCGGCTCTCGACGAGCCGCCGATCGTGCTGCCCGCCTGGGACCCGATGGGCGCGCTCGCCGACTGAATCGCCACCCATGGTGATGCGCCGGGCCGGCCCCCGCGAGCGACGCGGCCGGCGGGCCCGGCGGCGCGCCTCACTCCGCCTCTCACTCCGCCTCTCCCTCCACCAAGGCCCACAGGGCCCCGCGCTCCTCCTGCGCCACGTACCCCGCGTAGTAGTCGTACAGCGTCCGTCGTGAGATGCGGGACGCCGCGAGGCCGTCGCGGGCGCGGATGGCGGTCAGGACCTCCTGGTGGTGGCGGAGCGAGGTGCGCATCAGGGACTCGCGGTGGGTGGCGTGGGCGACCTTGTCGGCGATCAGGGTGAGGACCGCGCCGCGGACCACCTGGTTGGAGACCTCGATCAGCGCGTTGCGGCTGGCGCGCGCGACGACCTCGTGGAACGCCACGTCCGCCGCGCTGAACTCCTCGTAGCCCGCGTCGATCGCCGCGGCCATCGCCGTCACCGTGCGCTCCATCTCGGCCAGTTCGTCGTCCGTGCGCAGGTGCGCCGCCAGTTGGCTCGCCGAGCCGTCGAGGATCATGCGGAACGAGATCAGCTCGGCGATCGAGACGGTGTCGAAGCGGGCGAGGCGTGTCATCTCCTTCGCCAGGCCCGCCGTGGTGAACGGCAGGATCTCCGGGCCCCGCGGATCGCCGGGACGGGACCGGACCAGGCCGTTGCTCTCCAGGACCCGCAGCGCCTCCCGCACGGTGGGCCGGCTCGCGCCGAACTGCGTCACCAACTCCCGCTCGCTCGGCAGACGCTGACCGGGCTTGAGGGCGCCGGAGGCGATCGCCTGCTCGATCTGCTCGACGATGCGCTGGTACAGCCGCACCGGCGCGACCTGCTGGAACCGCGCCCCCTCCGACGTCACGACGCCACCCCCGCCGCGCCCCCGGGACTCGCGTCCGGCCAGCGGGGAACCGCCCCGGCCGGACGGACCCGCTCGTACCAGGCCGCCGCCCGCAGCACCCCGGCGTCGTCGAAGCGGCGCCCCGAGAGCTGGACGCCGATGGGCCGGCCGTCCGCCGTGAAGCCGCAGTTGACCGTCGCGGCGGGCTGGCCCGACATGTTGTACGGCGCCGTGAAACCGATGTGGGACATGGTCCTCCCCGGCTCCATGAACGGCATCGGCCGCTCCGCCGCGAACGCCGCGACCGGGGCCACCGGCGACAGCACGATGTCGTGGGGGAGCGTCGCCGCCACCGTCACGGACTGGATCCGCATGATCTGCTGGTAGCAGTGCAGGACCCGGGTCCCGGACACGTCCGCGCCCTCCCGGCACCAGCCCATGACGTACGGGTGGACCCGCAGCGCGGCCTCGGGGGACAGCTTGCGCAGGTCGTTCCAGGAGCGCACCCGCCAGAACAGGTCCAGGTCGTCCAGGAGTTCCTGCGTCATGAAGGGGTCGAGGGGCTCGACCGTGGCGCCCGCCGCGGCGAACACCTCGGCCGCCGCGCGCACCGCCGCCACCACCTCCGCGTCGAGCGGCCCGCCGCACCCCGCGTCCAGATGCAGGCCCACCCGCAGCCCGCGCACCTCGCCCGGGGGCAGCGACCAGTCGACGTCCTGCGGCGGCAGGCTCGTCCAGTCCCGCGGGTGGGGCCCGCTCAGGACGCGCATGAACAGCGCCAGGTCCGCCACCGTCCGCGCCATCGGCCCCGCCGCCCGCCCCAAGTACGGGGTGTCCAGGGGGACTCGGCCGTCGCTCGGCTTCAGCGTGGCGAGCCCCAGCCACGTACCGGGAAGCCGGATCGAGCCGCCGATGTCCGAGCCGACGTGCAGCGGCCCGTACCCGCCCGCGGCCGCCGCGCCCGCGCCGGAACTCGAACCGCCCGTCGTCCAGGCCGGGTTCCACGGGCTGCGCGTGATGCCGTGACGGCTGGAGACGCCGGAGGAGAGCATGCCCCAGTCCGGCATGACCGTCGAACCGAGCACCGACGCGCCCGATTCCAGGACCCGTTCGGTGATCGGCGCGTCCCGCTCGGGGACCACCGGCTCCACCCCGGCGTTGCCCGACGGCATGGGTACGCCCCTGCGGGCGATGTTCTCCTTGAGGGTGACCGGCACCCCGTCGATCGGACCGAGCGGCGCGCCAGCCGCCCAGCGGGCCTCGCTCGCCTCGGCGGCCTTGCGGGACTCCTCCGGGTCACGCACCCAGAACGCGTTGAGCACGTCCTCGCGGGCCTCGATCACCGACTGGACGGCGTCGTGGACCTCGACGGGCGACACCGAACGGTCGGCGAAGCGGGCGGTCATCTCGACGGCGGACATGGTGGCCAGGTTCTGATCGGTGAGCATCCGCACCCTCCCTCTTGACAGGTACCGCCCCAGTCGTCACGGTACCTGTCAAGTGAGCTTACTGGTCAGGCCAGTTGTGGCGGAAGGTGTCGTGCATGAGCGAGGACCGACGACGCGGGCGGCGCGCCCGGACGGCCGCCGCCCTGGCGGTCGCCTGTCTCCTGCTCCTGACGACGGCCTGCTCCGCGGGCTCCACCGCCTCCGGCTCCCGCCCGCAGGGCCCCGGTGACTCCCTGGTCATCGGCGTCACCGCCGAACCCGCCAACCTCGACTTCACCAGGACCGACGGCGCCGCCATCCCGCAGGCGCTGCTCTACAACGTGTACGAGAACCTGGTGAAGCTCGACCAGCACGGGAGGATCCGCCCCGCGCTCGCCCGCTCCTGGGAGCTGTCGAAGGACCGCCGCACCTACACCTTCCACCTCACCGACGACGCGAAGTTCAGCAACGGCGCACCGTTCACCGCCGAGGACGCCAAGTTCTCCATCGAGCGCGTCGTCCCCGAGTGGACGGTGGCCCTCAAGGCCCAGATGAGCGTCGTCGACGACGTACGGGCCGTCTCCCGCGACGAGTTGAGGGTGACGCTGAAGAAGCCGAGCAACGACTGGCTGTACCGGATGACGACCCGCACCGGCGCCATGTTCAGCCGCACCGGCGTCGACGAGCTGGCCACGAACCCCGTCGGCACCGGCCCGTACGAACTGAGGAAGTGGAACCGCGGCGACTCCCTCACCCTCGCCCGCCGCCCCGGCTACTGGGGGCGCGCCCCGCACTTCGACACGGTCACGCTCAAGTACTTCAAGGACCCGACGGCGATGAACAACGCGCTGCTGACGGGCACCATCGACGTCATCGCGGCGATGCAGTCGCCGGACTCCCTCTACCGGTTCGAGAACAACCCCGCGTACCGCGTCATCGAGGGCTCGACCAACGGTGAGGTGATGCTGTCGCTGAACAACGGTTCAGGGCCCATGAAGAGCAGGAAGGCACGGCAGGCCGTCCGGTACGCTATCGACCACCGGGCCCTCGTCGACACCTGCTGGGGCGGGCGCGGCAAGCTCATCGGCAGCATGGTGCCGCCGACCGACCCCTGGTACCAGGACCTCACCGACCTGTATCCGTACGACCGGGACAAGGCGCGCCGCCTCCTCGCCGAGTCCGGCCAGGCCGGGCGCACCCTGCGGCTGCGGATTCCGACGCTGCCCTACGCCGCCGCCTGCGGCACCGTCGTCAAGAGCCAGCTCGAACAGGCCGGTTTCACCGTCGAGTTGAGCCAGCTGGAGTTCCCCGCGGCATGGCTGACGACGGTGTTCAAGAACGCCGACTACGACATGACGATCATGTCCCACGTCGAACCCCGCGACATGGCGGCCGTGTTCGGCGACAAGAACTACTACACGCGCTACGACAACCCCACGTTCCGCGCGCAGTTGGCGAAGGCGGACACCGGCAGCCGCGCGGAGCAGAGCGCCGCCATGCGCGCCGCCGCCCGGACGCTTTCCGAGGACGCCGCCGCCGACTGGCTGTTCCTGCTGCCGAACCTGATGGTGGCGGACGCCGACATCACCGGCCTCCCGGTGAACAGCGTCACCGAGTCCCTGGACCTCACCGGCCTGAGCCGGCGAGCGGCGGAGGTGAACCGATGATCGTCCGTCTCGCGCAGCGCATCGCGATCCTGGCGGCGAGCCTGTTCGTGAGCTCCGTCGTGGTGTTCGCGTTCATGGCCGTGCTGCCCGGCGACCCCGCGCGCGTCGCCCTCGGCACCGGCGCGTCCGACTCCGCGGTGGCCCGGCTCCGCGAACAGTTCGGCCTCGACCGCTCCCTCCTCGACCAGTACCTCGGCTGGCTGCACGACCTGGTCACCTTCGACCTCGGCGACTCCTACATCTCGGGCACCCCCATCGGCCCACAGCTCGCCGACCGGCTCCTCGTCACCCTCTGGCTGGTCGGCGCCGGCATGGTGATCGCCTGCCTCGTCGCCGTGCCGCTCGGCACCCTGATGGCGGTGCGGCACCGCAGGCCGTCGGGGCTCGTGCTGTCGGCGCTCTCCCAACTCGGCGTCGCCGTACCGGCGTTCCTCGCGGGCATCCTGATGATCACGGTGTTCGCGGTGGGCCTCGGCTGGCTGCCCGCGAACGGCTGGACCCCACCCGTCGACGATCCCGTGCTCTTCCTCAAACAGCTGCTGATGCCCGCGCTCTCCCTCGGACTCGTCCAGGCCGCCGTCCTCACCCGCTACGTCCGCAGCGCCGTGCTCGACGTCCTGCGCGAGGACTACCTGCGCACGGCGCGCGCCAAGGGGCTGCGGCCGACGCGGGCGCTCGTCCGGCACGGGCTGCGCAACGCGTCCGTACCCGTCGTCACCGTCCTCGCCCTGCAACTGGCGACCCTTCTCGTGGGCGCCGTCGTCATCGAGCGCGTCTTCGTCATCCCCGGCCTCGGCAGCCTGCTGCTCGACAGCGTCGCCGGCCGGGACCTCATCGTCGTGCAGGACGTCGTCATGATCGTCGCCGCGGCGGTACTGCTCGTGAACTTCCTGGTGGACCTGGCCTATCTGGTGATCGATCCTCGACTCAGGGTGCGTGGCTGATGGCTGCTCCGAACGCCGTGGACCTGGCCGTGACCGCACGCCGCCGCCGGAGGCCGCTGCCCGGCTCCCTCCTCGTCGGCGGGACCGTCGTCGCGCTCGTGGTCGGCGCGGCGCTGCTGTCCTTCGTCTGGACCCCGTACGATCCGACGCTCGTGGACCCCGCCGTGCGACTCCAGGACCCGTCCACCGCCCACTGGTTCGGCACTGACAAGTTCGGCCGCGACGTCTTCAGCCAGATCCTCATCGGCTCGCGCACGACGCTCTACGTCGGCCTTGTCGCCGTCGGCGTCGCCGCCGTCGTCGGCGTGCCGCTCGGCATCCTCGCCGCGATGGGCCCCCGCTGGTCCGGTGAACTCCTCATGCGCGGAAACGACTTGATCCTCGCCTTCCCCGCCCTGCTGCTCGCCATCATGTTCGCCGCCGTCTACGGCGCGGGCACCGGCGTCGCCATGCTCGCCATCGGCATCGCCGCCGTCCCCGGCTTCGCCCGGCTCATCCGCGGCGGCACCCTCCAGGTGATGGGCACGGAGTACGTGATGGCCGCGCGGGCCGCCGGACGCGGACCGTTCGCCATCGCGCTGCGGCACGTCCTGCCGAACGTCGCAGGACTCGTCATCGTGCAGGCCTCCGTCGGCTTCGCCCTCGCCGTGCTCGCCGAGGCCGCGCTGTCCTTCCTCGGCTTCGGCACCCCGCCGCCCACCCCGTCCTGGGGCCGGATGCTCCAGGAGAGCCAGGAACTGCTCGGCACCGCGCCCCGCCTCGCCGTCTTCCCCGGCCTCGCCATCGCCGTCGCCGTCCTCGGCTTCAACCTGCTCGGCGACGGGCTCCGCGACCGCTTCGACCCCAAGGTGGAGAACCGCCGATGACCGACCCCGTGGTGTCCCCACCGGACGACGTGCTGACCGTCCGCGGCCTCGACGTGCACGCGGGTGACGCCCAACCGCTCGTCCAGGACGTCGAGTTCACCATCCGCTCCGGTGAACGGGTCGGCCTCATCGGCGAATCCGGCTCCGGCAAGTCCCTCACCTCGCTGAGCCTCATGGGCCTGCTCCCCGAAGGGCTGCGCGCCACCGGCTCGGTACGCCTCGCCGGTGTCGACCACGACCTCATCGGCGCCGACGAGCGACGGATGTCGCGCGTACGCGGCAAGGACCTGGCCATGGTGTTCCAGGAACCCATGACCGCCCTCAACCCCACGATGCGTGTCGGCCGCCAGATCGCCGAGGTACTCCTCGTCCACCGCACCCGGCCGGACCGCGCCGCCGCGCACGCCGCCGCCGTGGAACTCCTCGACCAGGTCGGCCTGCCCGATCCTGCGGCCGCCGCGCGCGCCTACCCGCACCAGTTCTCCGGCGGCCAGCGCCAGCGGATCGTCCTCGCCATCGCCCTCGCCAACGACCCCGCCCTCCTCGTCTGCGACGAACCCACCACCGCGCTCGACGTCACCGTGCAGGCCCGCGTCCTCGACCTCGTCGTCAGCGGGGTACGGGACCGGGGCTCGGCCCTCCTCTTCATCACCCACGATCTGGCCGTGGTGGCGACCGCCTGCGAACGCGTCCTGGTGATGTACGGCGGCCGGATCGTCGAATCCGGCCCCGTACGGGAGGTGTTCACCCGCCCCCGGCACCGCTACACGCGGGGCCTGCTCGGCGCGTCCGACCTGACGGTCGTCGACGAGCGCGGCCGCCTCGCCACCATCGCCGGCTCGGTGCCACCCGCCGGCGCCTTCCCCGAAGGCTGCGTCTTCCGCAATCGCTGCACCGCCGCCACCGACCGCTGCGCCACCCGCCCCGCGTGGACCCCGACCGGCCCGGACTCCGGCTACGCCTGCTTCCACCCGGTCCCGGCCGACCCCGCCGACGCCCGGGACGCGGACACCCCCGACCACCAGGAGGCAGGCCGTGGCTGACCGGAACACCCGCACCGACGCCCTCCGCGTCACCGACGTCACCCGCGACTACCACCGGCCGCGCACCTCGCTGCGCACCCCCGCACCGCCCGTGCACGCGCTGCGCGGCGTCACCTTCTCCGTACCGAAGGGCCAACGCTTCGGCATCGTGGGGGAGTCGGGGTGCGGGAAGTCGACCCTGCTGCGGATCCTCGCCGGGCTCGACAGGCCCACGAGCGGCACCGTCGAGATCGAGGGCCGGGACATCACCCGGCTGCCGGAGCGGCGGCTGCGGTTCGTCCGCGAACGCCTCCAGCTCGTCTTCCAGGACCCGATGAGCTCCCTCGACCCGCGGATGCGGGTGGGCGACATCGTCGCCGAACCACTCGTCGCACAGGGCATCGGCGACCGTAAGCAGCGGGTCGCCGAACTCCTCGACTCGGTCGGCCTCGACGCCGACGCGGCGCGCCGCTACCCGCACCAGTTCTCCGGCGGCCAGCGCCAGCGCATCTCCATAGCCCGCGCCCTCGCGCCCCGGCCGGGCATCCTCGTGGCCGACGAACCGGTCAGCGCCCTCGACGTGTCCGTGCGCGCCCAGGTCCTCAATCTGATCGCCGACCTCGTCGACGAGCTGAACCTGACGCTCGTCTTCGTCTCCCACGACCTGTCCGTCGTCCGGCACGTGTGCGACCACGTCGCCGTCATGCGGTCCGGCGAGATCGTCGAGAGCGGCCCGACCGCGCGGCTCTACGACCACCCCCGACACCCGTACACCCAACGGCTGATCGCCGCCGTGCCGACGCTGGAGAAGGCGCTCGCCGGAGTGACGGCGGCCGACCTCGTCCAGGAGCACCAGGAGGGGCACGCATGAGCACACAGTGGGCGAGGGAGTTCCCCGAAGGACTGCCCGTCGGCGACACATGGCTGCCGGCACCCGCCACCGAGGAGGTGCGCTTCCCCTACGACGGGTCGGTGGTCGGCCGCGCACCCGTCGGTGACACCGCGCTCGCGCTCCGGGCGCTGGAGGAGGCGCTCGCGGTCCGCGACACCGTCGGCCGGCTGCCCTCGCACACCCGGGCCGCCGCCCTCCACGCGACCCACGACGCCCTCGCCGCCCGGCGCGCGGACTTCGAGCGGCTCCTCGTCCTGGAGACCGGGAAACCGCTCGTCGACTGCCGTGTCGAGGTCGACCGCACCCTGCTGACGCTGCGTACGTCCGCCGAGGAGGTGGCGCGGCTGCACGGCGAGACGGTGCCGCTCGATCTGCTGCCCTCGGGCGAGGGGCTGCTCGGCTTCTGGACGCGCAAGCCCATCGGCGTCGTGATCGGCATCGCCGGCTTCAACTACCCGTTGCTGCTCGCCGCCCACAAGGTCGCCCCGTCGGTCGCGGCGGCCTGCCCGGTCGTCGCCAAGCCCGCCCCGCAGACCCCGCTGGCCACGCTGTGGTTCGTCCATCTGCTGCGCGAGGCACTGGCCGCGGCCGGGGCCCCGCGCGCCGCCGTGCAGCTGGTCACCGGGGGACCGGAGGTGGGGCGGGCGCTCACCACCGACCGCCGGATCGGCGCGGTCTCCTTCACCGGCTCCGCCGCCGTCGGCCACCGCATCGCCAAGGACGCGGCGCCCACCAAGGTCCTCCTCGAACTCGGCTCCAACGCCGCCCTGGTGGTGGCCGCGGACGCCGATCTCGACGCCGCCGTCGACGCGGTCGTGCGCGGTGGCTACTACGCGTCCGGTCAGGCCTGCATCAGCGTGCAGCGGGTCGTGGTGGAGGAAGCGGTGCGCGACACCTTCGTGACCCGCCTGAAGACACGCATCCCGCGGATCGCCACGGGTGACCCGAGGGACCCCGGCACACGTGTCTCCGCGCTCATCGACGAGGCGTCGACCGACCGCGTACGTACCTGGGTCGAGGAAGCCGTCAAGGCGGGCGCGACGCTCGCGGCCGGGGGCGGGATCACCGACGGCGTGCTGGAACCCACGCTCCTGCTCGACCCGGACCCCGCTCTCCCCGTCTGGTCCGAGGAGATCTTCGGCCCGGTGGTGTGCCTGCGCTCCGTCCCCGACATCGACACGGCGTTCGCCCTGGTCAACGACGCGCGCTACGGGCTTCACGCCAGTGTGTACACCGCGTCCCTGGACACCGCGTTCGCCGCGGTGGAACGCCTGGAGGCGGGTGGTGTCGTCGTCAACGAGGTTCCCGGATTCCGCTCCGACACCATGCCGTACGGCGGCGTGAAGGACTCCGGGACCGGCCGGGAGGGGCCCCGGTTCGCCCTCGACGAACTGACGGTGACCCGCATGGCGGTGATCCGCCCGAGCACGAAGCAGAAGGACCAGTGATCCGTCCGAGCACGACGAAGAAGGACCGGTGACACGGTGACCCGGAAGCGCCCCGAACAACCTCAACGCCCCGACTACACAGGCCTGTTCCGACTCGACGGCCGCACGGCGGTCGTGGTGGGCGGGGGCGGCGGCATCGGCCGCGAGAGCGCCCTCGCCCTCGCCGCGCACGGCGCGCACGTGGTGTGCGCGGACCGCGACCCGGAGGCCGCCGAGGAGACGGCGTCGCTGGCCCCCGGCATGTCCGCGTACGCCCTCGACGTGCTCGACACCGAGACCGTGAACCGCGCCGCCGAGGACCTCGGCGCGGTCGACGTCCTCGTCTTCACCGCCGCGACGAACGTCCGCAAGCGCCTCCTCGACTACACGTCGGAGGAGTTCGACCGGGTCGTCTCCCTCAACCTGCGGGCCTCCTTCGACCTGGTGCGGGCGTTCGGCCGGGGCATGGCGGAGCGCGGCCGGGGCAGCATCATCGGCTTCAGCTCCATCCGGTCCGTGACCGTGGAGCCGGGCCAGGGCGTGTACGCGGCCACCAAGGCGGGCCTCGTGCAGCTCACGCGGACGGCGGCGGCCGAACTCGGCCCGGCGGGCGTACGCGTGAACACGATCGCGCCGGGAGTCGTGGCGACGCCGCTCACCGAGCAGATCCGGGCGGTGCCGGAGTGGTCCGACGCGTACGCGAGCAAGAGCGCGCTGGGCCGCTGGTCGCGCCCCGACGAACTGGCGGGCGCGGTCGTCTACCTGGCCTCGGACGCGTCGTCGTTCGTGACGGGCAGTCAACTGTTCGTGGACGGGGGCTGGACGGCCGTCGACGGCCGGTACACGCCGCCGAGTTGACAGGCTCCGCGGCGTTAGGCTCGCCCCATGCCGAGCTTCGAGATCACACCGATAGGCACGGTCCGCAACGACCGGACCGACGTCCAGCACACCGACCAGTGGGGTGCGGTGCGCAGCACGATCACCGTCGACGAGCGTTTCGGCGAGGCCTGCCTCCAGGGCCTCGAAGGCTTCTCCCACGTCGAAGTCCTCTTCCTCTTCGACCGGTTCGCCGAGTCCGAGGACCACCGCGAGCCGCGCCCCTACCGTGGCCGCGCCGACCTCCCGCCCGTCGGAATCTTCGCCGGCCGCGGCCCCCGCCGCCCCAACCGCATCGGCGTGACCGCCTGCGCGATCGAGTCGGTGCACGGCCGCGAGCTGACGGTGGTCGGCCTCGACGCGGTGTCGGGCACACCGGTGATCGACCTCAAGCCGGTGATGGAGGAGTTCCGGCCGCGGGCCGTCAGGCAGCCGGAGTGGGTGGGGCAGGTCATGTCGGAGTACTTCAAGCCCGTCCGGTGACGAGGGCCCGTTCAAGCCCCTCCGGCGATTGAGGAGCGGGGTATGGGGCAGAGCCCCGAGCTCAGCCACGCCCACCCGGCGCACACCCCGGGGCTCCGCCCCGGACCCCGCTGCTCAATCGCCGCAGGGGCTTGAGGGGCGCTCAGTCACCGCAAGGGGGCTTGAAGGGGACGGCGGGGCCGAAGGTCAGGTTTCCCGGGAGGGGGTGGCTGCCGCCGGCGGTTGCGGTTTCGTGTGGAGGATGTCGCGGACCTGGTCGGCGGCCCGCATGATGGACTCGCTCATGAACTCGCTGTAGCGCGCGATGTTCTGAAGCCGCGCAGCCGCAGGAGTGCCCCGGCCAAGAACCCCCACACCCTGCCGCGCGACCTCGGCGAGCCGCGCGGTGCCACGCGCACTCGCCACGGTCGACTGGTACCAGACGTCGTCGTCGACGAGGTAGCGCTCGCGGCGCCCCGCGTCCCGCTGCCGCCGCAGCAGCCCCTGCTCCTCCAGGAAGGAGACCGACTTGGACACGGACGCCGGGCTGACGTCCAGGCGCCGCACCAGCTCGGCCGCGGTGAGTCCGCCCTCGTCGCTGGTGAACAGGCAGGTCAGTACGCGCGCGGTCATCTTGGGCAGCCCCTGCTGCATGAGCAGCGTCGTGAACGTCTCCTCGTACTCGCGCACCGCCTCCTCGTTGCGCCGCCCGGCCACCCGCGCCGGCTCCCCGCTCCCCGGCGGCGGGGTCTGCTTGCGCCGGTGGGCGCGGCGTTCGGTGGCGCGGTGGGCGAGTTCGGCGCGGTAGGAGGTCGGGCCGCCGTTGCGCATCACCTCGCGCGTGACGGTCGAGGTGGGGCGCTCCAGCCGGCGGGCGATCTCCGCGTACGCGAGCCCGTCGGCGAGCCCGACCGCGATCTGCTGCCGTTCCTGCTGGGTGAGTCGGCCTCCCGGCATCGTGATCTCCCGCGTCTCGTGTCGTCCGTCGGCATCCGTGGCGTCCGGTCATCGTCAGCGTAGCGTTCAGTCTCACCCCAATGCAACGGACGGATGCCTTCCGTTGCGTTAGATTCTTATTCGTTGCAACGATATTGCCGCCGTGAGCTGCCATTATGTGTTCCGCGTGCAACGACACTGTTGAGCGATCATGAAACGCAACGTAGCTTTTCCTTCATCGGAAACGAAGCGCGGAACGAAGCGCAACGACTCAAGGAGTGCACGATGCAGAAGTTCGACACCCCCGCCACGATCTCCGCCGTCCTGAACCTCCCGGCCGGCCGCGTCCAGGTCATCGCCGCCGACCGCGCCGACACCACCGTCGACGTCCGGCCCGCCGACTCCTCGAAGGGCCGCGACGTGAAGGCCGCCGAGCAGACCGCGGTCGAGTTCGCCGACGGGGTCCTGCGGGTCGACGCCCCGGCCGAGAAGAACCAGCTCCTCGGCGCGTCCGGCGCCGTCGAGATCACGGTCCAGCTGCCGTCCGGCTCCGCGGTCCGCACCGTGTCGGCCGCCGTCGAGTTCCGCGGCGTCGGACGCCTCGGCGACCTCGTCTGCGAGGGCGCGCACGGCACCGTGAAGATCGACGAGGCCGCGAGCGTGCACCTGTCGGCCTACGCCGGTGATGTCACGGTCGGCCGGCTCACCGGCTCCGCGGACATCAAGGTCCAGAAGGGCGACATCCGGGTCACCGAGGCCACCTCGGGCGCGCTGGAGCTGCGCACCATGATGGGTGACGTGACGGTCGACGCCGCCCCCGGTGTCTCCGCCACGCTCGACGCGGGCACCGGCTACGGCCGGGTGCACAACTCGCTGATGAACGCGGAAGGCGCCAAGGCCGGCCTCGCGATCCACGCCACTACGGACCACGGGGACATCACCGCCCGCAGCCTGTGACCCGGAACCGGCAGGATCAGCGCAGCTCCACCACCCGCACCCCGTACGGCTCCAGCTCGACCTCGGCGACCGGCTCCCCGGTCGCCAGGTCGTGCGGGGCGGCCCCGCGAGGTGACACGGCAGGTGTCACGGTCAGCGGCTCGGGGGACTGGCTCACCAGCCAGCCGAAGCGGCGGCCGTCCTCGTGGACGAGCGTGTCGGCCGCGACGCAGGGGGAGTCCACGGTCAGCGGGCGGGTGACGTCCGCGTGCGCGGCGAGGGCGCGGTAGAGGCGGTGCGTCTCCTCGGGGTTGACCCCCGGGGTGCGGGCCGCCATGTGTTCCAGCGGGTACGCGCACAGGACCGCCCAGCCGTCGCCGACCGCGTGCCGCAGCAGCGCCGGACGGCCGTGCGCGTCGGTGGCCACGACCTCGGCGCCGTCGGGGACGAGAGACAGGTAGGAGCGGGAGTACTCGGTCCCGTTCACCTGGAACGCGAGGGTGTCCCCGGCCTCGATGTCACCGAAGTCGACCGTGAACGTCAGCTCCAGCACCTCGTCGCGGATCGGTTCCACCATCCCGTACGACAGCTGGTGCTTGATGCCGAAGAGCGCGTCCATGCCCTGGAACCACGGCATCCGCGTCTCCGCGTACTCGCCGGAGCAGTACGACAGATACACGGTGGCGCCCCCGCGGGCGAGGCGTTCCAGCTCGATGCGGGTGCCGGAGGTGATCTGGCGGGTGGCGGGCAGGAGGAACAGGCGGGCGTCCTCCGGGAGGCCGTCGAGTTCGCGGCGGAAGGCGAGCGGCAGGTCCGCCTCGCGGGCCGCGATGTACGACTGGCGCAGCGCGGAGAAGATCACCGGCTTGTCGGTGGGCAGCGCGCGCGGGAACTCCCACTCCAGGAAAGCGGGCACGACCAGTGCCGTCTCCGCGTCCGCGCGGCGACAGCGCGGGAAGTCCACGGCCTTCAACACCGCGGCGAACGACGCCAGTTCGCGCAGCGGCGGCTTCGGGCGGGCCGCGTTGTCCGTGATGCCGAAGTGCATCTCGAAGGGATGGTGGTCGTACGGGCCCTGGTTCCACAGGGTGTCGTAGTCCGTGTTGTTCCACGCGATCCAGCCCGTGGCCCCGCCGAGGAGGGAGTTGTGCAGGGACTGGCGGTAGTAGACCGCGGCGTTCTCCTCCGACACCGTGTCCGAGGACAGGCCGAACTCCTCCAGGATCACCGGCTGCGCGGTCACGGCGGCCAGTTCGCACTCGAAGGCCGCGTTGTGGTGCTGGCGGACCCGGTCGTTCTGCGAGCGGTAGACGTGCGGCCCGACGAAGTCCACGTACTCCGCCGTCTCCCGTAGCGAGAATCCGTTGTTCCGGCCGTGCACTTCGATGCCCCACGCGCCGTCGCCGAGCGACACCGGCTGCGTCGCCCCCGCCGCCCGCACCGCGTGGCACATGGCCTGCGCCCACGCCGTCACCTGCTCGGTCGGCGCGGGCGGCTCGCCCTCCAGGCGCCCGTAGCCCGGCATCTCGTTGCTGATCAGCCATCCGGTGACGGCGGGGTGGTCCTTGAACCGGGCCGCCATGCGGTGCGCGAACCACGCCTGCCGGCCCACCATCCACGCGTCCGCGTACAGGTCACGGCCGCCCCGCCAGGCGGGGTCCCAGTTGTCGCCCGACATGTGACCCACGATGAACGTCGGGATCGTGCCCATGCCCAGTTCCCGGTGCGCGTCCAGGAAGTCGTCGAACCTCACGCACAGTTCGTCGTCGATCCGGTGCGGCTCCGGGTGGAAGTCGGGCCAGTAGAAGAACGAGCGGGTCATGTTCAGGCCGTGGTCGTGCAGGACCCGCAACTCCTCGCGGACCACGGCCGGATCGTAGTTCCGCCACATCAGCGGACCGCCCGTGCGCGACCAGAAGTTGGCGCCGAGCCAGGGCAGGACGGACGGATGGTGGGACAGCTGGGCGCTGTGGCGACGCATGGCGGAGTGCTCCTTGTGGGGTGGGGCGTCAGATGGTCAGCGTCGTGGACCGGGTGGCGTGCGACGACGGGCCCGTACCGATCTCGTACGTGCCCGGTTCCACGGCGAGATCCAGGGAGCGGGTCACCGACGCGAGGACCGCGTCGTCGAGGGGGAAGGCGACGGTCGCCTTCTCGCCGGGTGCCAGCTCCACGCGTTGGAAGCCGCGCAGTTCGCGCACGCGCGGCCAGGACGTGCCGCCGCCGACCCGGCGCACGTAGAGCTGCACGGCCTCACGGACCGGCCGCTGCCCGGTGTTGGTGACCTCGACCTCGCACACCCCGTCGGTGACGCGCGGCGCGCCGAACTCCGTTGTGGTGTACGCCAGTCCGTGGCCGAAGGGGTACAGCGGCGTCGAGGGTTCGTCGACGTAACCGCGGTAGCCGTGGTCCTTGCTGTTGTAGAAGACCGGCAGCTGACCGGACGAGCGCGGGACCGACACCGGGAGCCGCCCGCTCGGCTCGCACGCCCCGAACAGTACGTCGGCGACGGCCCGCCCACCCCACGGCCCCGGATACCACGCGCTCACCAACGCGCCCGCCCCGTCGGCGAGTTCGGGCACCGCGTGCGGACGCCCCTGGACCAGGACCGCGACCGCGGGCGTGCCGGTCGCCGCGACCGCCGCCACCAGCGCCCGCTGCCCGGCGCCGAGCCGGACGTCGGCGAGGTCGACGCCCTCGCCGCAGGTCATCTCCGTGGGATTGCCGGTGGCGACGATCGCGGCGCCGTTGTCGTCGAAGACCGTGTCGTGCTCCCGCGCGCTGGAACCGCCGAGCACCAGCACCGCCACGTCCGACGCCGCCGCGAGCTCCACGGCCTCCGCGATCCCCGAACGGTCGTCGCCCACCAGATCGCAGCCGCGCGCGTACGACACGTCCGTACCGTCCGGCGCGGCCTCCCGCAGCCCGGCGAGCACCGAGATACCGCTGCCGGGGCGCTGCGGCGCCGTGTAGTCGCCGATCTGCTGCGGGATCGAGTCCGCGTTGGGGCCGAGCACGGCGATGCGCCGCGCGCCGGACCCGAGGGGCAGCGCCGCCCCGTCGTTGTGCAGCAGCGTGACCGAGGCCCGCGCGATCCGCTGGCTCAACTCCCGTGTACGGTCGGCCCGTTGCGGCCGCTCGCCGACGTACGGCCGCTCGAAGAGGCCGAGGCCGAACTTCAGCGCCAGGACGCGCCCCACCGCCGCGTCGAGCACATCGGTCGCGACGAGCCCGCGCTCCACGGCCGTCTCCAGCTCCGGGAACACCGCGTCCCACAGGCTCAAGTCGGTGCCCGCCGACAGCGCGAGCGCCGCCGCGGAGGGCCGGTCGCCGGTCAGCCGCACCAGCCGGTCGAGCGCGCAGCCGTCGGCCATCACCAGACCGTCGAAACCCCAGCGCTCCCGCAGCAGCCCGGTCAGCAGCTCCCGCGAGGCCGCACACGGCAGCCCGTCGAACTCGTTGTACGCGGCCATCACGCCCGCCGCGCCCGCCCGCACCCCCGCGAGCGCCGCCGGAAGGTGGATCTCGTGCAGCTCCCGGAGCCCGATCTCGGTGGCGGCACTGTTGCGCCCGCCCACCGAACTCCCCTGCCCCGCGAAGTGCTTGAGGACGACGGCCGCGTGGTCCGCGCCGTACGCGCCGTCCGTGCCCTGCATCCCCTCGACCAGCGCCTCGGTGAGCCGGGCCGCCAGCCACGGATCCTCGCCGAAGCACTCCTCGCTGCGGCCCCACCGCGGGTCCCGCACCAGGTCGAGCGCCGACACCAGCGCGATGTGCCCGCCCCGGGCCCGCAGTTCGGCCGCCGCGGCGGCCGCCGCCTCCCGGTACAGGTCCGGATCCCACGTGGCGCCGACCGCCAGGTTCACCGGCAGCACGGTGCCGTCGAGGGCCTGATGGCCGTGCGGCACCTCCTCCACCATCAGCACCGGGATGCCGAGCCGGGTGTGCTCGACGACGTGCCGCTGCACCGCGTCCGCGACCCGCGCCCCGTCCGCCGCCGTGATCCCGTCGGCGAAGGTGACACCCGACCACGGGTCGGCGCGCTGCAAGCCGTACAGCGCGCCCATCCCGCCGAACCGGGCCACCTCGTCACGGAAGGCGCCGGTGAGCCGGTGCCCGTCGGCCGTCCGCTCGTAGGCGTTCCAGCCGTACATCCGCTGGTTGACCTGGCCGACCTTCTCCGTCACCGTCATCCGGCCGAGCAGGTCGCGCACACGGTCGGCGACCGGCGCGGTGGCGTCCTTGTACAGCTCCATGGCGGGTCAGGCATCCTTGCCGAGAGGGACGACGCGGACGCCGTACGGGTCGAGTGTCACCTTGTCCAGCGCCGTGCCCCGGTCGTCGCACGGGCGCACCGTCAGCTCCTCGTCGGCCTGGCTGACCAGCCACAGGAACCGCCGCCCGTCCTCGTGCTCCAGCACGTCCGCGCTGACCAGCGGCGTGTCCACGGTCACCGGGCGGGCCGCCCCCGCCACCTCGGCGAGCGCCGCGTACAGCCGGTGCGTCTGCTCCGGGTTCACCCGGGCCGTGCGCGCCGCCATGTGCTCCAGCGGATACGTGGCGAGGACCGTGCGCCCCGCGCCGATCTCGTGGACGAGCAGCGCCGGCCGGCCGTGCGCGTCCGTCGCCACGACCCGCGCGCCGTCGGGGACGACCGGCAGCCAGGCCCGGCTGTCCTCGTTGCCCGCGACGGCGAAGCGCAGCGTCTCACCGGCGCGCAGGCCACCGAAGTCCTCGGTGAACGTCATCTCCAGCACGTCGTCCTCGATGGGCTCCGCCACCCCGTACGACAGCTGCATCTCGACGCCGAACAGCCCGTCCAGGTCGTGGAACCACGGCCCGCGCGTCCCCGGGTGCTCGCCCGAGCAGAACGACAGGTACACCGTCGCCCCCTCCCGCGCCCGCCGTTCGAGCCCGCGCCGCGTGTGCGTCGTCAACTGCCGCGTGGACGGCAGCAGATACAGCTGCACGTCGCCGCTGTCCGGCAGCCCGTCGGCCTCGCGCACGAAGCCCACCGGAAGGTCCGCGCCGCGCGCGGCGACGTACCCCTGCTGAAGCGACGTGAAGATCAGCGGCCGGTCGGCGGGACGGCTGTACGGGTAGCCCTTCTCCAGGAACGCGGGCACCACCAGCGCCGCGCCCGCGTCCACCCTGCGGCAGCGCGGGAAGTCGACGTCCTTCAACACCTGGGCGAACGCCGCCAGTTCACGCAGCGGCTCCTTCGGCCGTCCCTCGCTGTCGGTGATGCCGAAGTGCATCTCGAACGGGTGGTGGTCGTACGGAGACTGCTCCCACAGGTCGTCGTAGTCCGTGTTGTTCCACGCCATCCACCCGGTGGCGCCGCCGAGCAGCGAGTTGTGCAGCGTCTGCCGGTAGTACACGCCCGCGTTGCGCGCCGACACGGTGTCCGTGGACAGGCCGAACTCCTCCAGGACCACCGGCTTCCCGGTGACCGCGGCCAGCTCGCACTCGAACGCCGCCCGGTAGTGCTGGCGCGGCCGGTCCGTGTCCGAGCGGTACACGTGCGGCCCGACGAAGTCCACGTACTCCGCCGTCTCCCGCAGCGAGAACCCGTTGTCCTTGCCGGTCACCTCGATGCCCCACGCGCCGTCGCCGAGGGACACGGGCTGCGTCGCGCCCGCCGCCACCACGGCCTGGCACATGAACTGCGCCCAGGCCGTCACCACGTCCGAGGACGGCGGATCGACCTGGTAGATCCGGCCGTACCCCGGCATCTCGTTGGTGATGAGCCACCCGGTGACCGCCGGGTGGTCCTTGAACCGGCGTGTCATCTCACTGGCGAACCACGCCTGCCGGCCGACCATCCACACGTCCTCGTAGAGGTCGCGGTTGCCGCGCCAGGCCGGGTCCCAGTTCTCGCCGGACATGTGACCGACGATGAACGTCGGCACGGACCCCATGCCCAGCTCCTCGTGCGCGTCGAGGAAGTCCCGGAAACGGTCGCACAGTTCGTTGTCGATCCGGTGCGGCTCGGGGTGGAAGTCGGGCCAGTAGAAGAAGGAGCGGGTCATGTTCAGGCCGTGGTCCCGCAGCGTCCGCAGCTCCTCGCGGACGACGGCCGGGTCGTAGTTCCGCCACATGAGCAGACCGCCCGTACGGGACCAGTAGTTGGCGCCGAGCCAGGGCAGAACGGCGGGGTGGTGGGACAGCTGGGCGCTGTGGCGACGCATGGTGCTCCAAACAGTGGTGCCGGGAATGACGTATTGAGCCCCTGCGGCCATTGAGCAGCGGGGTCCGGGGCAGAGCCCCGAGTCCGCTACGCCGGTACGGACATCCAGTCGCTGCGGCGTGACCTACGGGGCGGCGGGTCCGGTCGACTCGCGTACGACGAGCCGGGGGCTGTCCGCGAGGTCGGGTGCGGGCACGTCCACCTCTCCCACCTCCGCGAGCAGTGTCCGCGCCGCCGCCGCGCCCACCACGGTCACCCGCTGGTCGACGGTGGTCAGCCGGGGGTGCAGCCACCGGCCCAGCGGCAGGTCGTCGTAGCCGATCACCGACAGGTCACCGGGGACGGAGAGGCCCGCGCGCTGGGCGGCGCCGATGCCGCACACCGCCATCGAGTCGTTGGCGTACACGATCGCGGTGGGCCGGGGGGACAGGGCGAGCAGCCGCTCCGTGGCGGCGATCGCGGCCGGTGCGCTGAAGTCCGTGGGGACCACGGCCGCCGGGGCGAGCCCCGACCGCGCGAGCACGTCCGTCAGCACACCCTGCCGGAACCCGGAGTGAACCAGCTCCGGCGGCCCGGAGACATAGCCGATCCGCCGGTGGCCGAGGCCGAGCAGATGCTCCACGGCCTCCGTGACACCGGTCTCCTGGTGACTGAGCATCACCCCGTCCGGGCCGCCGAGCAGCACGAACGGCAAGCCCAGGCGCCGCAGCAGGGCCGGGCGCGGGTCGTCGGTCCGGCTGTCGGTGAGCACCGCGCCGTCCACCCGGCCCTCGGCGGCCAGCCGCTCGTACAGCCGGCCCTCCTCGTCGACGTCCGCGACCAGGTGCAGCAGCAGACCGTAGCCACGCGGCGCGAGCTCGCTCTCCAGACCGTTGATCAGCTCGCTGAAGTGCGGGTCCGTGCCGAGGACATCACTGGGGCGGCGCACCACGAGGGCGACGGTGTGGCTGCGGGAGCGGCGCAGGGCGCTCGCCGCCGCGTTCGGCGACCAGCCGAGCCGGGCCGCCGCGTCCTGCACGCGCCGCCGGGTCGGCTCGGAGATCCGGCCGGTGCCGTTGAACACCTTCGACACCGCGCCCGGCGAGACACCCGCCTCGGCCGCCACGTCCTTGATGGTGGGACGCCTGCCCGTGTTCGGCACGCTCACATTTTCACCGCCCCACTGACGAGCGCCGTCTGCATGCGCTTCTGGAGCACGGTGTAGACGATCCACACCGGCACCAGGGTGAGCACCGTGCCCGCCGTCAGTACACCGTAGTCGGTGCCGGTCACCGACTTGAGGGTGGGCAGGGCGACTTGGATGGTGCGCAGATCCGGGTCGGGGCCGATGAGGACGAGGGAGTACAGGTACTCGTTCCAGAAGCTGAGGAAGTTCAGGAGAAGCACCGTCGCGATGCCCGGCAGGCACATCGGCGTGTAGATGTGGCGCAGCACCGCGAACGTCGAGGCGCCGTCCATCCGCGCCGCCTCCTCCATCTCCTTCGGGATGGTCCGCATGAACTGCACGAGGATCACCACGGACAGCGGCAGCGCCGTCGCCGGAAGCAGCAGCACCATGAACGTACGGGTGTGGAACAGGCCGGCCGCGGCGGCGAGCAGGAACGTGGGGAACAGGGCGGCGAACGTCGGGATCAGGAACCCCAGCGAGAACACCTTCTCGATGACCGACGCGGCCCGCCCCTCGGACCGGGCGAGCGCGAACGCCGCCGGGACGGCGAGCCCCAGCGTCAGGACCAGCGCCAGCACGGTCACCAGGGCCGAGTTGAGCACCGCCGTGCCGAGCCCCGCGGTCCGGAAGGCCGTCGCGAAGTTGTCGAAGCCGAACGAGGTCGGCGGCGCCAGCGGACTGCCGAAGATCGCGTCGTTGGACTTGAAGGCGGAGACGACGAAGTAGTACAGCGGCACCGCGAGCAGTACCGCGTACCCCCACACCAGGATGTGCGCGGGCCACCACGACCGCCCGAACCTCGCATGACTCTTGCTCAAGGAAAACAGCTCCGATCGGCTCAGGGCTCAGTGGCTGGCGCGGAAGACGCGGCGGACGGTCAGCAGGCCCACGAGCCCGCCGAGGAACAGCACCACGCCCACGGCCTGGCTGTATCCGAGGTCCGCCTCGATGAACGCCTTCTGGTAGACGAGGAAGGACAGCGTCGTCGACGAGGTGCCGGGGCCGCCCTGGGTGAGCAGCAGCACGTACTGCGCCGAACCGAACAGCGTCCACAGCAGCTGAAGCATCGTCACCACACCCACGTAGTCCCGCACGACCGGGAAGTGGATGCCCCACATCGTGCGCCAGTGCCCCGCCCCGTCCAACTGCGCGGCCTCACCGAGGTCTTCGGGAACGCTGGACAGCCGGGCGGCGAACAGCACGGCGGTGAAGCCGATGCCTGCCCAGACGTCCATGGCGATCAGGCAGTACAGGGCCGTCGACGGGCTCGCCAGCCAGGCGTCCGTCAGCGAGTCCAGGCCGAGCCCCGACAGGGCGCCGTTCAGCAGGCCGTCGGGGGAGAGGGCGGCGTAGAAGACCATGGCCTTCGCGGGCGTCGAGATCAGGCCCGGCACGAACAGCAGGTACCGGACGACGCGGTGGCCCGGCGGCCGCTGCGCCACGTAGTAGCCGATCATGTACGCGCACACGATCATCACCGGCAGCGCGATGGCCAGCTGGACCGCCGTGTTGCGCACCGCGTCCCAGAACGTCGGATCGGCGAACACGGTGCGGAAGTTGTCGAGGCCCGCGAAGGACACCGGCTGGAGCATGCCCGGCCAGTGCAGGGCCGCGATCACGAAGATCGCGACCATCGGGCCGACCATGAACAGCAGGTACCAGACGAGCGCGGGCAGCGCCAGGATCGTGCTGCCCTGGCGTTTCCGGCTCGCGCGGGTCTCCTCGGGGGAGGGGGCGCGGCCCGCGCCGACGGCGGGCCGAGGCGTTGTGATCGTCATCGGGGGCGACTTCCGTTCTCGACGTGCGGCGGGCTCAGGCGGAGCGGTACGCGGACTCGAGCGCCGCCCGGATGGCGCGCGCGGAGGTACCGGGGGTGAAGGCGGTCGACGTGGCCTGGATCAGCGGCTGCGCCGCGGCGGCCGGGATGTACTGGTCGGGCAGGACCACCTGGCTGACGTCGTCGCCGAGTTGCTGCGCCTTCGCCACCAGCGGGAAGTCCGTGCTGAGCGCGTCGGTGACGACCGACATGTCACGGCCGCCCTCGGTGACGAACCGGTCCACGACCTCCGGCCGGTACATGAAGCGGATGAACCGCTCCACGGTCTTGATCTTCTTCTCGCCGTTCGGGCTGATCCAGAAGCCGGAGACGGTGTACGTGCGCAGGATCGTCGGCTTCTTCTGCGCGGCCCCCTCGGGGAGCGGGAAACCGCCGACCGACGTGGTCTTGACAACGTTGTCGGGAACGCTGGCGAGAGCGGACGACATCGCCGATTCCATGGCCGCGTGCCCCGTGTTGAACTGCGTCGTCATCGAGTCGGACATCAGGCCCTGCGCCTTGTCGGCGAAGACCCCGGCGTCCCGCAGGTCCACGAAGTACGCGATGCCCTCCTGCGCGCCGCGCGAGCCGCTGAAGTCGCCCTCGCGGTACAGGTGCCGGGCCTCGGCGGGCGTCAGGAAGGTCTGGATGATCTGGGCGAGCAGCTTCTGGCCCGTCCAGTCGTTGCCGCCCACCGTGAACGGTGTGATGCCCTTGCCGCGCAACTTCTTGGCGGCGGCCACGAGTTCGTCGGAGGTGGCCGGCGGGGCGTCGACGCCCGCGCGCTCCAGGAGCGCGTGGTTGAAGGCCACCGGCCAGTTCGTCCCGATGTACGGGAGGGCGCGCAGCCGGCCCTTCTCGTCGGTCCACTCGGTGACGGCCTTCGGGATCACCCGCTCGCGCAGCCCCCAGTCGTCGAGGTACCCGCCGACCGGAACGGTGGCGCCGACCTCGGTCCACGACAGCGTCTTGTCGTAGAGGTTCACCATCACGACATCGGCCTCGGCGCGCGCGAGCCGCGAGGTCTCGTAGACCTGCCCCAGGTCGTCGCCGTTGACCAGGTTCTTCACGGTGATGTCCGGGTTCTCCTCGCGGAACTGGTTCACCACCGCGCGGAACGTGGGGGAGCCGGGCGCGTTTCCGCCCATCTGGCTGTGGATCACCAGTGTGTCCGGGTCCGAGCCGTAGGCGGAGAACGTACCGCAGGCGCTGAGCGCGGGCACCGCCGCAAGACCCGCACCCAGAGCCATGAAGCCGCGTCGATTCATAGGGGAGCGCAAGGCGGGAGGCCTCCTGTCGCGTTGGTATATCGATATACCTTCGGGGTGCGAGCAACTTAAGCGCGAAGCGGAGCCCGGTCAACCCCTTGTTGCGCATGGTGAATTGCGTGCGGGGTGAGGTGCGGTTGCGGGACGGGTCGGTGCACGACTGGTGACGCCTGTCGGGAGGCGGCGTCGACGGCCGGGGCACGGACCGTGCAACCGTGTTGACGCCCCGAAGGCGTCGTGGTGAAACTCTTCGCGGGGTGGCACGAAGGGGCGTCACCCGCGTGTGTCCCCGCGTGCGCGTTCCCGACCGTCTGGAGACCCCCGTGCCGTCGATCGACCCCGTCATGCCTGCGAACGGGCCCGTCCATCTGCGGGCCGCCGGGGTGAGCCTCGTGCTGGCCGCGCCGGACGAGGGGCTGCCGGCCGTCGTGCACTGGGGCGCGGACCTCGGCGCCCTGGACGCCGAGGGCCTCGCCGCACTGTGCCGCGCCGTCACCCCGTCCCCCGTACCCAACGAGGCCGACCGCGCCGTCGCCCCGTCACTGGCGCGCGAGCACGCCTCGGGGTGGAGCGGGCGCCCCGGCCTGACCGGACACCGCGACGACGGCACGGCCTGGTCGCCGTGGTTCCGGTGCACGCGGATCGACGTGGTGGACGGCCACGGGGGTGCCGCCGGGCGGAGCGGCGGCCGGGTGGTGGCCGTCGGCGAGGACGCCGTCGCGGGGCTCACCCTCATGCTCGAACTGGAGCTGACAGCACAGGGGTTGCTGCGACAGCGGGGCGAAGTGGTCTCCACGGAAGGCACGTTCGTGGTCGACGGGCTCGCCGTCACCCTCCCCGTTCCACCGGTCGCCACCGAGTTGTTCGACCTCGCCGGACGCTGGGGGCGCGAACGGGCCCCGCAGCGGCTGCCGTTCACCGTCGGCGTCCACGCCCGCGAGAACCGGCGCGGCCGCACCGGCCCCGACGCCCCGCTGATCCTCGCCGCCGGCACCCCCGGATTCGGCTTCCGGCACGGCGAGGTGTGGGCGCTGCACGTGGCGTGGAGCGGCAACCACCACACGTACGCCGAACGGCTCTCCACCGGCGCCGCGGTCCTCGGCGGCGGCGAGCTGCTGCTGCCCGGCGAGGTACGGCTCGCGCCGGGGGAGTCGTACACGACCCCGTGGGTGTATGCCGCCCACAGCGACGGGGGTCTCGACGCGATCGCCGAGCGGTTCCACACGCACCTGCGCGCACGCAAACCCGAACTGCGGCCCCGCCCGGTCGTGCTGAACACCTGGGAGGCCGTCTACTTCGACCAGGACCTGGACCGGCTCACCGAACTCGCCCGGCTCGGCGCCGAAGCGGGCGCCGAACGGTTCGTCCTCGACGACGGCTGGTTCCGGCACCGTCGCGACGACACGGCGGGCCTCGGTGACTGGTACGTCGACGAAGGCGTCTGGCCGAAGGGGCTCGGCCCGCTCATCGAGCGAGTGCGGGACCTGGGCATGGAGTTCGGCCTGTGGGTCGAGCCGGAGATGGTGAACCCGGACTCCGACCTGGCCCGCGCCCACCCCGACTGGCTGCTCGCCACCGGTGGCCGGCGGCCCCTCACCTCGCGCCACCAGCAGGTGCTCGACCTCGCCGAACCGGGCGCGTACGCGTACATCCTCGAACGCCTCGACGCGCTCCTGACCGAGTACGACATCGCGTACCTCAAGTGGGACCACAACCGGGACCTGATCGACGCGGGACACGGACCGCAGGGCACGCCCGGGGTGCACGCGCAGACGGGTGCCGTGTACCGGCTGCTCGACGAACTGCGCGCCCGCCATCCACGGGTGGAGATCGAGTCGTGCTCCTCCGGCGGTCTCCGTGTCGACCTCGGCATCCTGGAGCGCACCGACCGTGTCTGGGCGAGCGACTGCATCGATCCGCTGGAGCGCCAGCAGATCCAGCGCTGGACCGCCCAGCTGCTGCCGCCCGAGCTGGTCGGCTCCCACGTCGGCGCGCCCCGCTCGCACACCACGGGGCGCACCCACGACCTCGCGTTCCGCGCGGGCACGGCCCTGTTCGCGTCGTTCGGCATCGAGTGGGACCTCACCTCGGCCACACCGGCCGAACGCGCCGAACTGGCCCGCTGGGTGGCCCTCTACAAGGAGATCAGGCCGCTGCTGCACAGCGGGACGACCGTACGGGCCGATTCCTACGATCCCGCGCTCGCGGTCCACGGCGTCGTGGCACCCGACCGCGGCGACGCCCTGTTCGCCCTGGTCCAGCTGGACGCGCCGCTGACCTCCGTCCCCGGCACCGTCCGCCTGCCCGGCCTCGACCCGGACCGCGCCTACCGGGTGAGCGTCCAGGCGCCCGGCGACGCACCCCGCCTGCGGCAGACGGAACGGACGCCGTGGACGGACGCGCCGCTCGTGCTGAGCGGCGCCGCGCTCGCGCGGGTCGGCGTGCGGGCGCCGGCCCTGTACCCGGAGCAGTTGCTGCTGGTGCGGGTGCGGGCGGTGTGAGCGCGTGACGCCTCCGCGCCTTGTGAGCCCCTGCGGCGATGGAGCAGGCGGCTGACGTGGCCGAGGCCTCGGGGCTCCGCCCCGGACCCCGCTGCTCAATCGCCGCAGGGGCTTCACATACCCGGGTGGGTCAGCGGCAGGCCCAGTTGCGCGCGTTCGGTGAGCCAGCGGGTCGGGCGGTAGCGGGGGTCACCCGTGGTGGTGTGCAGCGC
The DNA here is from genome assembly GCF_054724165.1 of Streptomyces sp. BYX5S. Taxonomy (NCBI): domain Bacteria; kingdom Bacillati; phylum Actinomycetota; class Actinomycetes; order Kitasatosporales; family Streptomycetaceae; genus Streptomyces; species Streptomyces sp. BYX5S. Next base: position 3,218,936 of record NZ_CM138829.1, read on the forward strand.
GCGCTGGAGGTCCAGGAGGCGCGCGGCGCCGACGCGGTCGCCCCACGCCAGCGGGCCGGTGGGGTAGCCGAGGCCGAGCGTCACCGCCACGTCGATGTCCTCCGGCGCGGCGAGGGAGCGTTCGGCGATCGACGTGGCGACCGACACCACGGAGGCGAGGAGCCGCTGGGCCACCGAACCCGCCGTGTCCCGCACCACCGTCACCGCGTGCGGTTCCTCGCCGTGCGCCGACCGCGCCAGGACCGCGCGGGCGTCGCGGGCGGCCGTCGGGTCGGCGGCCGGAGTCACCGACAGGACACGGCGGCCCGTGGGCACGGACAGCGGGTCCACGCCGAAGGTGCGGGCGGCCGGGAGGTCGTCCGCCGCGACCGCCCCGGCGACCGTGGTGCCCCAGACCGGGACCAGGACGAGTGCCTCGGCGGAGGGGCGGGCGCCGTCCTCGACGGTGGCCCCGGCGGCGCGCAACGCCTCCCGGAGGTCGGGGGAGCCGGCCACGAACACCGGCCGGTCCGCGTTCCCCGTCACCGCCGACTCCGCGGCGGGACCCGCGGCGTCGGGACCGTACCCGTACCAGCCCTGCTCGGTCTTGCGGCCGAGCAGGCCCGCCGCCACACGGTTCGGGGTGAGGAACGAGGGGCGCAGGCGCGGCTCGTGGCGGAAGCCCTGCCAGATCGAGTCGATGACCGCGGCGGTGACATCGAGGCCGGTGAGGTCCATCAGCTCGAACGGGCCCATCCGCAGGCCCAGGACGTCGCGGGCGACCCGGTCGAGGTCCGCCGGGCCCGCCACCGACTCCTCCAGGAGCGCGAGCGCCTCCGTCACCAGGCCGCGCCCGGCGTGGTTGACCAGGAAGCCCGGGGTGTCGGACACCGTGACGGCGCGATGCCCGCAGCCCTCCACCAACTCCGTGAGGAACGCCGGGATGTCGGGGCGCGTCGCGGCGCCGGGCACCACCTCGACGATCCGCATCAGCGGTACCGGGTTGAAGAAGTGCAGTCCCGCGAGGCGCGACGGATCGTCGAGCGTGGCGGCGATCCGGGTCACCGACAGGGACGACGTGTTGGTCGCGAAGACCGTCGACGCGGGCAGCGCCTCCGCCAGCTGTCCGAACACCTCCGCCTTGGTGTCGAGGTCCTCCCGTACGGCCTCGATCACCAGCCGCACGTCGGGACCCGGCGCCCAGGGGTCGGCCAGCGGGGTCAGCCGGGCCACGGCCGCGGCGCCGTCGGCGGCGGACATTCGGCCCTTCGCCACCGCGCGGTCCAGCATCGACGTCACGAAGTCCACGGCCTCGCGCACGGCCTCCGCCCGGACGTCGCCCAGCTCGACGGTGTGCCCGGCGCTCGCCGCCCACTGGGCGATGCCGCGGCCCATGGCTCCGGCGCCGACGATCCTGATTCGCATGACAGGGGGACCTTTCGCAGTAGGGGTGTACGGGAGGGGGTGGGTCAGCGGAGATAGACGCGGCCGGGGTCCACGTCCTCGCGCAGCAGCCGCAGTTCCGCGGCGGTCGGCGGGGCGACCGTCCCGACGTGGTCGTCGACCTTCAGGTCCCAGCCCGTCGCTGCCTTGACCTGCTCGACCGTGACGCCGGGGTGGACGGCGGTGAGCCGCAGCTCCTCGCCGATGCCCTCGCGGGCCAGGATGCCCAGCTCGGTGATGACCCGGGTGACACCGACTCCCAGCGGCCGGATGCCTTCCTGGAGCGCGCGGTCCGGGCCCGGCGTCGTGCAGAAGTCCAGCGTGTCGAGGAAGGAGCGCGGGTTGTGGCGCCGCATCACGACGAAGACCTCACGGGAGTTCGCCATCACCTCGATGCCGCCCCCGGAACCGGGCAGCCGGACCTGCGGGCTCTCCCAGTCGCCGATGACCGAGGTGTTGAGGTTGCCCCAGCGGTCGATCTGCGCGGCGCCGAGGAAGCCGACGTCGATGTGCCCGCCCTGAAGGACGCTCCCGAACAGGGTCGGCATCGACAGCACCGCCTCGGCGCCGGTGATGAGGACGGCGTCCGCGATGGTCTCCGGAAGGTGCGAGGGGTGCGCTCCGCAGACCCCGGACTCGTACACGACCTCGATCTCCGGGGCGACGGTGAGGTGTGCCAGCTCCGTGGCGAGCGTGGGCAGTCCGATGCCGGCGAACACCGTGCGGCGGGCCGCCAGTTCGCGGGAGGCGACGACGGAGAGCAGCTCCGAGGAGGTGACCGCGCCGGTCTCCTGCGTGGTGGACGTGGTGGTGGCTGAAGTCATGGTCAGGTCCTTGTCGTGTGTCGCGCTCACAGTCGCCGTCCGTAGTTCACCGGTTCGCTGAGCGCCTCGCCGACCGCGAGACCCGCCCAGAACTCCTCGCCCAGCTTGGCGGTGTACTCGGCGTGGTCGGCCGTCCCGTACACCCACTCCGCCAGCCACTCCCGCAGCCGCTCCGGGTCCTTGCTGATGCCCGACCAGGCCCGGTAGAAGGCGTTGTCCCGGTCGTAGTAGCCCTGCGCGAACGACGGGTGGGCGCCGCGCGGACACACCACGACGGCGTCCACGGCGTGCGCGGGGACGAGCGTGCGGTTGGGGTCCGAGCGGACCACGTCGTCCTCGACCAGCTCCTCGACGACGACGATCGCCTTGTCGGCGGCGTAGACCGCCTCGGCCTGGATGCCGGTCAGGCCCCAGATCTGGGTGTTGCCGCGGCGGTCGGCGCGCTGCGCGTGGATGATCGTCACGTCCGGGTTCACGGGCGGCACGACGTAGATCTGCTCGGGTTCGCCGTCGGGCCCCGGGTAGGGCGAGGTCACCTTGCGCAGCGCGTCGTTGATGCCCGGCAGGTCGCTGCCGCCGTAGGAGCGCAGCGGGTAGAACGGCAGCCGCTGCGCCCCCGCGAGGTAGCGGCAGATCATCCCGTAGTGGCTGTACTCCTCGAACGCGAGCGGCGCCGGTTCCGCCTTCTCGATGCGGCGGCGCAGCTCACCGAGCGAGCCCGCGGAGGAGTTGCCGACGAAGGAGGAGACGAGGCGGGAGACACAGCCCCCGGCGATCATCTGGTCGACGACGATGTCCGCCGTCATCCGTACCACCGTGAGGTCCTTGCGGCCCTGCCGGATGATCTCGTGCCCGGCGGCCGTGGGGACGAGGTGGGTGAAGCCCTCGATGCTGATGGTGGCGCCGTCGTGCACGAAGGTGGCGATGGCCTCCTTCATCGACATGACCTTGGGGGACACGGTGCTCCTCAATGAGTGCGTAGGGGTCGCCCTACCGTGTCAGCGCCTATTGATTGCCGTCCAATACCAAATTAAGGTCGAATCAAGACCGCTGAGTAATAAGTAAGTACGGAACAGGGGCTCGTCATGGAGCTGCGTCATCTCACCGCGTTCACCGCTGTCGCCGAGGAGCTCCACTTCGGCCGGGCCGCCAAGCGGCTGCGGATGGCGCAACCGCCGCTGAGCCAGCAGATCCGGCAGCTGGAGAAGGAGCTCGGCGTCCAGCTCTTCGAGCGCAACACCCGTTCCGTGCGCCTCACCAGCGCGGGGGAGTCCTTCCTGGAGCCCGTACGGACCGTGCTCGACGACCTCGACACGGCGGTGCGCGCCGCGAAGGCCGCCGGGCGCGGTGAGTTCGGCCGGGTCACCATCGGCTTCGCGGGCGCCTCCAGCCACGAGACCCTGCCCCGGCTGACGCGCGCCGTGCGGGCCGCGCACCCGGCACTGGAACTGGTCATGAAGGGGCAGACGTACGCCAACGTCGCCCTCGACCGGGTCGCCGACGGCACCCTCGACCTCGGCTTCGTGCGGCTCCCGGTGACGCAGCCGGGCGTCGCCCACCGGGTCATCGACGAGGAGGAGCTGCTGTGCGCGCTGCCCTCCGACCACCTCCTCGCCGGGCGCGAGGAGATCCCCATCGAGATCCTCGCCGGCGAGCCCTTCGTGTCCTTCCCCGCGAACGCCGGGTCCACGGTGCGCGACGCGATGGTGGAGACCTGTGAGGCCGCCGGGTTCAACCCGCGCGTGGTGCAGGAGGCCCCCGACTCGTACACGATCCTGGCGCTGGTCGCGGCCGGTGTCGGGGTCACGCTCACGGTGTCCTCGGTGCGGCACATCCAGCAGACCGGCCTCGTCTACCGCCCGCTCGCCGGGCCGCCCATCCGCCGTCAGGCGGCCCTCGCCTGGCGCGCCGACAACCCCTCCGCGGCGCTCCGCGCGGTGCTCGCGGTCTGCGAGGACGCGCTGCCGACCCCGCAGGGCGCGGGCCGCGCCGAGGGAAGTGATTGAGACCGCTCGCGTCTGGATCCGCTGAAAACTTGGTATTGGACCGACTCAGCGGAAGGGTGCGATGGTCGGCGCACACCCCTGAGCCGCCCGAAAGGTGTTCCGCCGTGCCCGAACAGGTCGATGTCGTCATCTGCGAACCGCTGCGCACCCCCATCGGACGCTTCGGCGGGGCCTTCGCCCAGCAGACGCCGGCCGCGCTCGCCGCGCGGGTCGTCGCCGAGATCGTCGCCCGTGCCGGCATCGACCCGGACCGCGTCGACGAGGTGATCCTCGGGCAGGCCTACCCCAGCTCCGACGCCCCGGCCGTCGGCCGCGTCGCCGCCCTCGACGCCGGGCTGCCCGACACCGTCACCGGCGTCCAGATCGACCGCCGCTGCGGCTCCGGCCTCCAGGCCGTCCTCGACGCCGCCATGCAGATCCGGGCGGGCTTCAGCGAGGTCGTCATCGCCGGTGGTGTCGACGTGATGAGCGCCGCCCCGTACTACACGCACGAGGGCCGCTGGGGCATCAAGGGCCCCGGCCTCCAGCTCCACGACTCCCTGGCGCGCGGCCGGGTCACCGCGGGCGGCGTGAACCACCCCGTACCCGGCGGCATGATCGAGACCGCCGAGAACCTGCGCCGCGCGTACGGCATCAGCCGCGCCGACCAGGACGCCCTCGCCCTGCGTTCGCAACAGCGTGCCGCCCGCGCCGTGGCGGAGGGCCGCTTCGACGCGGAGACCGTGCCCGTCACCGTACGCGGACGCAAGGGCGACACCGTCGTGAGCGCCGACGAGCACCCGCGCCCGGACACCACCGCCGAGCAACTCGCGAAGCTGCGGCCCATCATGGCGAAGTCCGACCCGGACGCCACCGTCACCGCGGGCAACGCCAGCGGGCAGAACGACGCGGCCGCCGCCTGCCTCGTCACCAGCGCCGCCACCGCCGAACGGCTCGGCCTCACCCCGCTGGTCCGCCTCGTCTCCTTCGCCCGCGCGGGTGTCCCCGCCGCGACGATGGGCATCGGGCCCGTCCCGGCCACCCGCGCCGCCCTGGAGCGCGCCGGACTCACCCTCGCCGACCTCGACCTGATCGAGCTCAACGAGGCCTTCGCCGCCCAAGTCCTGGCCTGCACCCGCGAGTTGGGGCTCGGCGAGAAGGACCACGAGCAGCGCATCAACATCAACGGCTCCGGTGTCTCCCTCGGCCACCCCGTCGGCGCCACCGGTGCCCGCATCCTCGCCACGCTCGCCCACGAGATGCGGCGCAGCGAGGCCCGCTACGCCCTCGAAACCATGTGCATCGGCGGCGGCCAGGGCCTCGCCGCGGTCTTCGAGCGCGTCCCCGCATAACAACTCCCCACGTTTCGCCCGCAGTTCCCCGTCCCCATCCGCTTGATCAACGACGTTCACGGAGCGACCCATGAGTGCGTCCACCGCCACCTCGCGCGCGGAGACCAGAGCCGCCAACAGAGCAGGATTCGGTGCCTTCGTCGGCTCCACCATCGAATGGTTCGACTTCTACATCTACGGAACCGCGGCGGCGCTCGCCTTCGACAAGGTGTTCTTCCCCGAACTGGACGGCGCCGTCGGCACGTTGGTCGCGTTCGCCACCTTCTGGGTCGGCTTCCTCGCCCGCCCCCTCGGCGGCATCGTCTTCGGGCACTTCGGCGACCGCCTCGGCCGGAAGAAGACCCTGGTCATCACGCTGCTGATGATGGGCATCTCCACCACCGCGATCGGCCTGCTGCCGAGCTACGCCTCCATCGGCGTCGCCGCGCCGATCCTGCTGGTGTGCATCCGCATGATCCAGGGCATCGGCCTCGGCGGCGAGTGGGGCGGCTCCGTCCTCATCGCCTCCGAGAGCGCGCCCAAGGGCAAGTCCGTGCTGTACGGCGCGTTCGCCCAGCAGGGCTCGCCCGTCGGCAACACCCTGGCCACGCTGAGCTTCCTCGCCATCAGCCAGCTGCCCGACGAGTCCTTCGTGTCCTGGGGCTGGCGCGTGCCGTTCCTCGCCTCCGCCGTCCTCGTCCTCGTGGGGCTGCTGGTCCGCCTCAAGGTCGCCGAGTCCCCGGCCATGGCCAAGCTCATCGAGAAGAAGGAAGTCGTCAAGCTTCCGCTCACCGACGTGCTGCGCAACCACCCCGGCCTGATCGCCCTCGGCATCGGCGCCTGCACCATCGGCCTGTCCGCCACGTACTTCAAGTCGACGTTCGCCCTGTCCTGGGCCACCAGCTCGCTCGACTTCGACCGCAGCTCGTTCCTGACGATCATCCTCGTCGCCAACATCACGCAGGTCCTCGTCCAGCCCTTCGGCGCCGTCCTCGCCACGAGGATGAAGAGCTGGGCCCGCGCCGTCACCATCATGCTGGTGCCCGAACTGGTGCTGCTGCCCCTGATGTTCGTCCTCATCAGTACGAACAACTACGGGCTCGCGATGGTCGGTGTCGCCGTCGCCACCATCCCGCACTGCCTCTACTACGCGGCCCTCGCCGGCATGCTCGCCAGCCGCTTCCCCGCCCACCTGCGCTACACCGGCATCTCCCTGTGCTACCAGCTGTGCGGCACGCTTCTCGGCGGCACGACCCCGATCGTCGGCCAGTTCCTGCTCAACAAGACGGGCTCCATCACCGCGGTGATCGCCTACGCCATGTTCCAGGTCGCCCTCACCCTCGGCTGCATGCTCCTCCTCCTCAAGCGCCCCAACCACGACGAACTGGCCATGGAAGCCCCTGCGGCGATTGAGCAGCGGGGTCCGGGGCAGCGCCCCGCGTCCGCACCCACGAACGGAGCCCGAGCATGACGGTGACCGCGCACGGCATCCCGGACATCCTCGCCCTCGCCGGCCGCGACCTCGGCCACTCCGAGTGGAAGGAGATCACCCAGGAACTCATCGACGCCTACGCCTACGTGTCCGGTGACCACCAGTGGATCCACACCGACGTCGAACGCGCCGCCGCGGGCCCGTACGGCCGCACCATCGCCCACGGCTACATGGTCCTCAGCTGGGGCATCCCGATGTTCGGCGAACTGCTCCGCGTCGAGGGCGTGGGCCGCGCCCTCAACTACGGCGTCAACCGCGTCCGTTACCCCGCTCCCGTGCCGGTCGGCAGCCGCGTCCGCCTGCACGCCTCCGTGGCGGAGGTGAAGGAGGTGGCGCGGGGCGGCGTCCAGATGACCCGCGCGTTCACCTTCGAACTGGAGGGCTCGCAGAAGCCGGCGTGCGTGGCGGAGTCGCTCACGCACTTCTACCCGTAGCCCGGCAGCCGCTCACAGGCGCTCCAGCGCGGCCGGCCGCTTCACGGACGACGTCACCGTGAGCGCGCCGGCCTCCGGGGACGCGAGGGACATCCGCTCCAGGACGTCCAGCACGTGGAAGGCGAACTCGCCGGACGCGCGGTGCGGGCCCCCGTCGAGGTGCCGGGCCAGGTCGAGGACACCGAGACCGCGGAACGGCCCCGTGGCGGGGGCCTTCGCCGCGGTCACCGCCGGGAGTTCGCTCCACTCGGTGTCACCGCGGCGCTTGACGCGGACCGGCCGGTCGAAGGTGTTGGGGTCCGGCAGCGAGAGCGTGCCCCCGGTGCCGTAGATCTCCAGGTGCGGCAGCTCGGTGTCCCACACGTCGAAGGAGTACATGACCGTCGCCAGCACCCCGGAGTCGAACCGGAGGACGGAGGTGGCGTGCGTGGCCACCTCCACCGGCACCGACTCCACCGTGCGCTCGGGAGCCGTCACCGCCAGCTCCCGCTCCGCCCTGGTGTTCGCGCCCAGCACGTCCCGCACCGGCCCCAACAGGTTGACCAGCGCCGCCACATGGTACGGACCCCAGTCGAGGACGGGCCCGCCACCGGCCTGGAAGAAGAAGCCGGGGTTGGGGTGCCAGGCCTGCACCCGGCTGGAGCGCACGAAGCTCGTGGCGGCGAAAGGAGTCCCGATCAGCCCGTCGTCGACGGCCGCGCGGGCCGCCTGCCCCGCCGTACCGAGGAACGTGTCGGGCGCCCCGCCCAGCGTCCGGCCGGTCCCGGTCGCCGTCGTGAGGTTGGCCCGCGCCAGCTCGGTGGACGCGGCCAGCGGCTTCTCGGTGTAGACGTGCTTGCCCGCGCGCAACGCCGCCTCGTTGAGGGGCGCGTGGACGGCGGGCGGGGTGATGTTGACGACGATCTCCACGTCGTCGTCGGCCAGCAGTTCCGCCGTGGTGCCCGCGGCCGGGATCCCGAACTCGGCCGCGGCGGTGCGGGCCCGGTCCAGGTCGACATCGGCGACACGGGTGACGGTCAGCTCGGGAAGGGTGGCGATGCCGGCGGCGTAGGCACGGAAGATCGAACCGGTGCCGAGAATGCCGACGTTGACGCTGCGGCTCATGAGCGGGTGACTTCCCTTCGGGCGGGTGGGTTCGGGGGACGAGTCCTCCGCCGGGAAGCGCGCGATCTTGCGTCAATCAAACACCGGGTGCGCGGGATGTCAAGACTGCCCGGGTCCGGCGCCGAGCCCGGCGCGGTCGAGCGCGGCGCGTCCCAGGCGCCGCTCCATCAGGTCCACCACCCCGTCCGGCGACAGCACGTGCTCCACCGCGAGGACCGTGCCGCCGACCCGTCCGGCGTGCTCGTCGAGGACGCTCGGTTCGAGGACGAGACGGCGGGTGGCCAGGGGAAGGGCCTGCCGGTAGACCACCGCGCGCACCCCGGCGAGGAGTTCGTCGCCCGCCCCCGCCAGGGCCCCGCCGAGGACGACGCGGGCCGGGTTGTACACGTGCAGCAGCAGCGCCACCACCTCACCGATCCGCTCGGCGGCGGCGCGTACGACGCGCCGCGCGTCGGGGTCGCCGTGGGCCAGGAGACGGGCCAGGTCGCCGGTGGTACGCAGCGGCCGACGGCCGTCGGCGGAGCGGGGCGGCGGGGTGCCCTTGCCGGTCGGGGTGGGCGCCGAACCCGCCGCCTCCCGGGCAGCGTTGAGCCGCCGGATCATCACCGCCGCCGACGCCACCGCCTCCACACAGCCGCTCTTCCCGCACCGGCACACCACCTCCGCCGCGCCCCCGGAGGCGACCGGCAGATGCCCGATGTCGCCCGCCGCGCCGTCCGCGCCGCGGTGCAGCTCCCCGTCCGCGGAGACCAGGCCGCCGCCGATGCCCGTCGACACCTTCACGAACAGCAGCGGAAGCTGGTCCTCGGGCAGGCTGCGCGCCTCGCCCAGCGCCATCAAATTCACGTCGTTGTCGACGAGCACCGCGCAGCCGAACCGCTCCGCGAGCGCGTCCCCCACCGGATAGCCGTCCCAGCCCGGCATGATCGGCGGCCGCACCGGAGCCCCGGCGGCGTGGTCCACGGGCCCCGGCAGCCCGACCGCCAGCGCGCACAGCGGGGCCCCGCCGTCGCCGGTCGAGGCGTGCAGCGCGCGCAGCGCCGCCTCCACTTCGCCGAGCACCGCCTCGGGGCCCTGCGCCAGATCCACCGGGATGTGGGCGGTGGCCAGGGGGTTCTGCGACAGGTCGGCGATGGCCAGGCGGGCGTCGCGGGCCCCGATGTCGGCCGCCGCGACGAGCCCCGCCCGCGGGTTCAGCGCGAGGAGCTGCGCCGGGCGCCCCCGGCCGCCGCGCGGCACACCGCCGCCCTCGACGACGACCCCGGCCTCGATCAGCGCGTCCAGGTGGCGGGTCACGGTCGAGCGGGCGAGCCCCGCCTGTTCCACCAGGTCGGCGCGGTGCACGGCGGCGCCCGACGCGATGAGCCGGGCCAGCGTGGAGTACAGCAGCCCGCCGCCGTCCCGGAAGCGCAGGGTGGGGACGGACAGTCGGGCGCGGGGGAGGGCGGAGGGGGACATGGCTGCACACCGTACGCCCTCCCACCCATTTATGACTCTCAAGATGCAGTAACTTTCGCTTGTCAGGGCCAAATTGAATGTCCTACGTTCGTCAGCGGGACGAGTTGCCTCCGCCGACGATGTGCGCGGCGTCATGTGCCGACGTCGAAAGGAGGGCGGCCGCGATGGCCCCGCCCGCTCCACCAAGCCCCGACCGGGCGGACTCCCGGGCCCGCCCGGTCCGCTCCGCGATCGTCGGGGCGGGAATGATCGCAGAGGTGCACCGGCGCTCGGTCCGTACCGCCGGAGGCCGCCTGGCCGGGGTGCTCGCCTCCACCCCCGAACGCTCGGCGCGGGTCGCCGCCGACTGGTCGGCCCCCGGTGAGCCGGTCGCCGCGTACGCGGACCTCGACGGTCTCCTCGCGGACCCGGACGTCGACGTCGTGCACATCTGCACCCCCAACCGCACCCACGCCGCGTACGCCGAACGCGCCCTCGCCGCGGGCAGGCACGTGGTGTGCGAGAAGCCGCTGGCCACCACCGTCGCCGACGCGGAACGCCTGGTGCGGGCCGCGGAGCGGGCGGGCACCGTCGCGGCGGTGCCGTTCGTGTACCGCTACCACCCCCTCGTCCGCGAACTGCGCAGCCGGGCACGCGTAGGCGAGTTCGGCAACTGGCAGCTGCTGCACGGCAGTTACCTCCAGGACTGGATGCTCGACCCGGACGCCTCCGGCTGGCGCGTCGACCCGGCCGCCGGAGGCGACTCGCGCGCCTTCGCCGACATCGGTTCGCACTGGTGCGACCTCGTCGAGTGGGTCACCGGCGAACGCTTCACGGAACTGACCGCGCACCGCACGGTCACGGTCCCGGACCGGCCCGGCGCGGGCACCAAGTCCTTCGCGAAGGCGGCGGGGTCGGGGGAGCGCTCCGCCGTCACCACCGAGGACGCGGCGGCCCTCCTCCTGCGCACCGACGGCGGCGCCCTCGCCTCCACCGTCGTGTCCCAGGTCTCCGCGGGCCGCAAGAACCGGCTCTGGTTCGAGTTGGACGGCTCGGCCGGCAGCGCGGTCTTCGACCAGGAGAACCCCGACACCCTCTGGCTCGGCGGCCCGGACTCGGCCACGGTCCTGCACCGCGGCGCGGGCCGCACCAGCCCCGAGCAGGGGCGCCTCAACGTCGTCCCGCCCGGCCACCCCCAGGGCTACGTCGACTGCTTCGCCGCGTTCGTCGCCGACGTGTACACGGCCGTCACCACCGGCGCGGCCCCCGAAGGGCTCCCGCTCTTCGCCGACGGCCTGCGCTCGGCCCGCCTCGTCGACGCCTTCCTGACCTCATCCGCCAACGGCGCCTGGACAAAGGTGAACTGACCATGAGCAACCCGACCACGAGCCGGATCACCCTCGGCATGCTCACCGCCTGCCTGCCCTCCTGGGACCTCGACCGGATCGCCGCCTACGCGGCGGGCCGCGGCTACCAGGCCCTGGAGGTCGCCGTCTGGCCCGGCACCGGAGGCCGCGACTTCGAGGCCGCCCACCTCCCCGTGGCCACCTTCACGTCCGAGGACGAGGACCGTACCCGGGCCCTCCTCGACCGCCACGGCCTGGAGATCTCCGCCCTCGCCTACTACGAGAACCACCTCCACCCCGACCCCGGGCAGCGCGCCCGCCACCGCACCCACCTCAAGCACGCCGTCGACACCGCGCAGCGCCTGGGTGTCCCGTACGTCGGCACGTTCATCGGCCGCGACTGGACGAAGCCGGTCGCCGAGAACCTCGCCGAGGCCGAGCGGATCTTCCCGGAGCTGGTGGACTACGCGGGGGAGCGCGGCGTCAAGCTCATCATCGAGAACTGCGTGATGGAGGGCTGGCACCCCGACGGCTACCCCGGCAACCTCGCCTACTCCCCGGAACTGTGGGAGTGGATGTTCGACCTGGGCCTCTACCTCAACTGGGACCCCTCCCACCTCACCTGGATCGGCATCGACCCGGTGGAGACCATCGCGCCGTACGCGGACCGGATCGTGCACGCCCAGGCCAAGGACGTCGAGCTGCGCCCGCGCGACCGGCAGCGCTACGGCCACTTCGGCCCGGCCCGCGACCGCTCCAAGAACGCCTGGGACATGGGCTGGTGGCGCTACCGCGTCCCCGGCCGCGGCCAGGTCGACTGGGGCGCCGTCCTCGACCGCCTCTACGAGCACGGCTTCACCGGCACCCTCTCCGTCGAGCACGAGGACCCGGTGTGGGGCGGCACCCCGGAGAAGGTCGTCCAGGGCCTCGACATCGCCCACCGCACCCTGCGCCCGCTGATCGTCGACTGACCCGGAGGACCGACCCGCCATGACCACCCCACCGCAGCCCACCGGCACCCTGGCCGTCCAACTCTTCAGCCTGCGCGAGGACTTGGAGAAGGACCGTCCCGGCACCCTCGCCCGCCTCGCCGCCCTCGGCTACCGGTACGTGGAGCCCTTCGGCCTCGGCGACTGGCACGCCCCCGCCGCGCAGCGCCTGGCCGACGCCCGCGCGCTCCGCGCCGACCTCGACGCGGCCGGCCTCTCCGTCTGCTCCCTGCACGCCGCGATCGGCGCCGACGGCCTGGCCACCCTCGCCGAGGAGTGCCGCATCCTCGGCACGGACACCGTGTTCATCCCGATCCCCGGCCTCGTGGAGGGCTTCGACCACGAGGTGTTCGGCGACCTGGACACCCTGACCCGGTTCGCCGCCCGCGTCACCGAAGCCGCTGACGAACTGGCCGGGCACGGCATCCGCCTCGGCTACCACAACCACGAACTGGAGTGGGCGACCCTCCCCGACGGCCGCTTCGGCTACGACGTGTTCTGGGAGCTGACCGGCCCCCGGGTCCTCGCCGAACTCGACGTCTACTGGGCGACGGTCGCGGGCCAGGACCCGGCCGCCGTCCTGCGCGCCCTCGCCGGCCGCGCGGTCGCCGCCCACCTCAAGGACGGCAGGGCGACCCGCGAGGAACCCCAGACCCCGATCGGCACGGGCGACGTGCACATCCCCGCCGCGATCGAAGCGGGTGGCACGGCCCTGACCTGGCACATCGCGGAGATCGACACCACGGACCTCGACCGCTTCGACCTCCTGGCCGCCAACCGTGAGGCGCTACTGTCCCTGGGCCGCACGAAGGACTAGGAGAGCCCCTGCGGCGATTGAGCAGCGGGGCCCATACCGAGCCCCTGCGGCGATTGAGCAGCGGGGTCCGGGGCAGCGCCCCGCGTCCGCACCACCGTTACGGCGCAACCCGCTCACCGAGCACACCCAGCAACCGCTCCTGGCTCACCGCGCTGCCTCAAGCCCGACGGACACATCAACCCCTGTTCTCCCGGGCCTGCGAAAGGTCGCGGAGGCACGCACTGTTCGCCGGCTCGGGCGCCCGCCCCGCCCCATGCGGCGCAAACGCTCCGGCCCCCCGCGGGCCGGGCGCCGTCACTCCGAGCCGCGCACCCCGTACGCCGACGCCGCCTCCGCGAACGTCCGGTGCCGCGCGGTCTCGGCCGTGGTGCGCCACACCAGCGCCCACTCCGTCTCGGGCGCGTCCCGGATCGGCAGGAACTCCACCCCGGGGTGCCGGTAGTAGCGCAGGACATGCGCGTTGAGCGGGGTGATCAGGGCGCGTGCGGCGACCAGGGTCAGCACCTCGTGGAAGGTACGGGCGACGGGACCGCGCGGGACGGGGTGCCCGGCGGGCGTACGGGCGGGGAGCATGGACTCGATCCAGTCCTGCGGCACGCCGGGGCCGAGGCCCAGGACGGTCCGGTCCGCGAGGTCCTCCATCGACACGTCGGAGCGGTCGGACAGCTCGTGCCCCGCCCACACCGCGAGCACCCGGCCCTCCGTCAGCACCACGGGCCCCACAGTCAGATCGGGTCCGGCGACGGGCAGCCAGAGCACCAGGACGTCGACCTCGCCGCGTTGCAGCGGACCGTACGGATCGCTGAAGTGGATCTCCTGGAGCCGCACCTCGCACTCGGGGTGCAGCTTGCGGAAGTGCGCGATGTGGCCCCGCAGTTCGTGCCCGAGCGCGCCCATCACCCCGAGTGCGAGCGCACCGGAGACACCCCGGGCGGCGGCGACGGCCTCGGCCACGGCGGCGTTGATGGACTCCTGGCCCCGCCGCAGCCCCTCGGTGAGCTGCCGGCCGATCGACGTGAGCCGCACCGACCGGCTCGTCCGCTCGAACAGGGGCGCGCCGATGCGGCGCTCCTGCGCCCTGACCACCTGGCTCACCCGCGCCGTCGAGACGTGCAGCCGCTCGGCGGTCCGGCCGAAGTGCAGCTCGTCGGCGAGTGCCAGGAGGATCTCGATGTCCCGCAGCTCCACCCCTGGGCCCCTCCCCGTCGTTAACCCCGGGATTATCGCTCGTTACCAGATCGGCCGTTGATGTCCGGCACGGCAGGACGGAATCTTGGGGCGGGACGGCCGCCCGCTTTCGTATTCGCTTCCTGCCCCCGAGGGGACACGCGCATGTCCACGACCGTTGTGATCGTCACCGTCCTGACCGCGCTCTGGGTCGGCTTCTCCGGCGTCTCCCTGCTGCGCCGCGCCCCGTTCGTCGTCGAGCCGCTGGTCTCGTACGGGGTTCCCGAACCCTGGTGGCCGCGGCTCGCCGTCGCCAAACTCGTGGGCGCGCTGGGCCTGTTGGCCGGGCTCGCCGTGCCGGCCGTCGGCGTCGCCGCGGCGATCGGTCTGATCCTGTACTTCGTCGGGGCCGTGGTCACCGTGCTGCGGGCGCGCTCCTACAAGACCGTGGCGTTCCCGGTGCTGTATCTCGCGCCGGTCGTCGCGACGCTGTCCGTCGCTCTGTAGGAGCGCGACGCGGCGGGCCTACCGTCCGTCCCCTGCGTAGAACGCCGGACGGTTCGGTACGTCCGTGGGGACGACGCGGCCGGAGGTGAGGGCCTCGGCGGTGGCGGCGGTGATGACCGTGGCGGCGTAGCCGTCCCATGCGGAGGGCCCGGTGGGGGCACGGCCCGCGGCGAGGTCCGCGACCCACTCGCGCAGCTCGGTGTCGAAGGCGTCGGCGAAGCGGCCCGTCCAGTCCGGCAGGATCGCCGTGCTGTGCGCGCCCGCCGTGCGTACCCCGACGGCCGCCGGGTCGGGCAGCCGCACGAGTCCGTCCTCGCCGACGGCCTCGCACTGGATGTCGTACCCGTAGCGGCAGTTGACGAAGACCTCGAGGTCGACGCGGACGCCCTTCGCGGTCTCGAAGAGCATGAACTGGGGGTCGGTGAGGTGGGCGGGTTTCTTCGTGGTCGAGCGCGGCGTGATGACCTGTGCCGAGACGAACTCGTCGGCGAGCAGCCAGCGCAGCACGTCGATCTCGTGCACGGCCGTGTCCAGGGCGGCCATGTCGGAGGTGTACGCGGCCACGGACGACGCGTTGCGGTGCGCGCAGTGCACCATCAGCGGCGTGCCGATCCGGCCCGCGTCGATGACCTCCTTCATCTGCCGGTAGCCCTGGTCGAAGCGGCGCATGAAGCCCACCTGCACGAGCCGCGCGCCGTGCGCCCGCTCCGCCTCGACGATCTTCAGGCAGTCCTCGGCCGTCGTGGCCAGCGGCTTCTCGCAGAACACCGGCTTGCGCGCGGCGATCGCGTTCAGGACGTGCTCGGCGTGGGTCGGCCCCCACGAAGTGACGAGCACCGCGTCGACGTCGTCCGAGGCGATGAGCGAGGCACCGTCCGCGCACACCCGCGCGCCCGGGTACCGGGCCGCCTCGGCGGCGCGCTCCGCGTCGATGTCGGTCACCGCGGTGACCCGCGCCCCGGACACCACGTCGGTGAGCCGGCGGATGTGCTCCATGCCGATCCAGCCGGCTCCGATGACACCTATGCGCACGCTGTTCCCCTCAGACGTCACCGTTCACCTCGCGCAGCTTCTCCTCGACCTCGGACGCGGTCGGCATGGCGTCCGAGCAGGCGAGGCGGCCCGCCACGAGCGCCCCCGCCGCGTTCGCGTACGCCACCGTCCGCGCCACGTCCCAGTCCGAAAGCAGGCCATGACACAACGCTCCGCCGAACGCGTCGCCCGCGCCCAGCCCGTTGACCACTTCCACCGGCACCGGTGGCAGCTCGGCGACCGCGCCGCCGCGGTCCATCGCGAGCACACCCTTGGGCCCCTGCTTCACCACGGCCAGCTCAACACCCGCCGCCAGCAGGGCCGTTGCCGCCGCGTACGGCTCCCGCTCACCGGTCGCGATCTCGCACTCCTCCAGGTTGCCGACGGCCACCGTGGTGTGGGCGAGTGCCTCGCGGTAGTAGGCGCGCGCCTCGTCACCGTCGTGCCCGGCCGTGTCCTTCCCGGCGCCGCCGTTCCAGAACATGGGGCGCCAGTCCAGGTCGAAGACCGTCGTCCCGCGCTTCGCCCGGTGCCGGAGCGCGGACAGTGTCGCCGCACGCGAGGGCTCCTCGCACAGCCCGGTCCCCGTCACCCAGAAGATCCGGGCCGCCGCGACCGCGTCGAGGTCGAGATCGCCGGGGCGGATGTCCAGGTCCGGGGCCTTCGGCTGCCGGTAGAAGTAGAGCGGGAAGTCGTCCGGCGGGAAGATCTCGCAGAACGTCACCGGCGTCGGCGCGATGTCCGACGTACCGACGAACGAGGCGTCAACTCCATAGCCCACCAAGGCCGTTCGCACGAACTGCCCGAACGGGTCCGCGCCGGTCTTCGTGATCACGGCCGTGCGCCGTCCATACCGGGCCGCGGCGACCGCCACGTTCGTCGGGCTGCCGCCCAGGTACTTCCCGAACGTCGAGACCTCCGCGAGCCCCACGCCCGTCTGGAGCGGATACACGTCCACCCCGACACGGCCCATGGTCAACACATCGAACGGCATCTCGGCTGGCGTCCCTTCGCTGGGCGGTTCTGGCGCGCTCCGGTCCGAGTACGATCGTCCTTGTTCAAATGTCCTGTCAATGGGTGGCCCGCCGCTCGCGCCGGCCACGCGAGTCCGAGAGAGGCCGTCCGGTGACACCGAGCGTTCCCGCCGACCCGACCGTGCTCCATCCGATGCCCGAGCAGCCCCGGGTCGTGCTGCTCAAGCCGCTCGTGACGTCGCCCCTCATCGAGGTGGGGGAGTTCTCGTACTACGACGACCCGGACGATCCGACCGCCTTCGAGACCCGGAACGTGCTGTACCACTACGGGCCGGAGAAGCTGGTGATCGGGAAGTTCTGCGCGCTGGGGGAGGGCACGCGGTTCATCATGAACGGGGCCAACCACCGCATGGACGGCCCCTCCACGTTCCCGTTCCCGATCATGGGTGGCTCCTGGACCGAGCACTTCGACCTCATCACCGGCCTGCCGGGCCGCGGTGACACCGTGGTGGGCCATGATGTGTGGTTCGGCTACGGGGCGACCGTGATGCCCGGGGTCCGCATCGGCCACGGAGCGGTGATCGCCTCGGGCGCCGTGGTGGTCGACGACGTGCCCGACTACGGCATCGTGGGCGGCAACCCGGCCCGCCTCGTCCGCCGCCGCTACAGCGACGAGGACATCGCCCGCCTCCTCGACATCGCGTGGTGGGACTGGCCGTTGGAGCATCTCACCGCGCATCTGAAGGTGGTCATGTCGGGCAGCGTCGACGAGCTGGAGCGGGCCGCGCCGACCGGGTGAACCCCGGCCGGCGGGCCCCCGCCTCAGTGCAGGCAGAGGCAGAACGGGTGGCCCGCCGGATCCGCGTAGACCCGCCAGTTGGCCCCCGGCCGGACCTGGTCCGTGCGCTCCAGGAGCGTCGCGCCGAGGGCGAGCGCGCGCTTCTCCTCGGCCTCCAGGTCGTCCACGTCGAAGTCCAGATGGAGCTGCTGCGGCCGGTCCTGGCCGGGCCACTCGGGCGGCCGGTACCCGTCCACCCGCTGGCAGGCCAGGCGCGTCCCCTCGAACCCCACGACGTCGATCCAGTCGGGATCGTCGGGGTCCGGCTCCGCCCGGCCGCCGAGAAGCTCCGCGTAGAACCCGGCGAGCTGTACGGGGTCGGCGCAGTCCAGCGCGACCGCCTGCAGTTTTCGAATCACTTCCGGCACTCCTCCCTCAACCGTCGCTTCTGCGACATCCTGCACGGGAAGTGTCGTACCCGCCACCGCGGCGGACACACCCACCGCGGTGGCCCCCGGTCAGCCGCGACCGATCAAGTCCGCCGCGGGCTCGGGCAGTTGCCCGGCGGGAGTGTCGGTGGCAGCGACGTCGGAGTCCTCGCCGCCCGCCCGCCGCCACAACGGCTTCAGCCGGTACGTGAACAGGTAGACGACGACCGCGACCGCCGCCGCGACCAGCATGCTGAGGTCACCGGCTCCAGGGTGGGCGGAGGCGAAGGCGCCGGTGTAGAGGTCGGACACCCAGAACGGCACGGACGCCGCGACACCGGCCGCCCAGGCCACCAGACCCCAGTCGACGACCCGCGAGCGGTCGTAGAGCTCGGCGATCCTGCGGGGGTCGCCGCGCCCGCCCAGGTAGAAGTCGATCAGCAGCACGGCCGCGAACGGCGCGATGAAGTACGCGGTCAGATTGAGGAAGACCTTGAACTTGTCCTCCGTGCCGGAGGCGCCCCACAGGCTGATCCCGTAGGCGAGGACACAGATCCCGGCGACCGCCTGGGTGCGCGTCACGGGGATCTTGAGGGTCTGTACGGAGATCGCGCCGCCGTAGACGTTGAGGAAGTTCTGCGCCAGGGCGGACAGGCCCACGGCGATGAGGGCCGGGACGGCGAACGGGCCCATCAGCTGGTGCAGCGCGGTGATCGTGTCCGTGCTGGAGGCGGAGGCGCCGACCACGACGCCGAGGATGCCGAGCCAGCTGATGGTGAGGAAGTTGCCGAGGCCGGTGTACCAGGTGGTCTGCCGGACGACCTTCGCCGTGTCGGGCAGATAACGCGAGTAGTCGGAGGCGAAGGGTGCCCACGCCACCAGGAACGCGAGGAACCAGCCGCCCAGCGTGATGGAGCCGCCGGCCGCGCCGACATAGCCGTCCGCCTGCGGATTGGCCTCGAAGAGGCTGCCGCCGCGGGCCACCGCCACGACCGTGATCAGCACGAACAGCGGGGTGAGGACGTACGTCAGCGCCCGCTGCAGGAAATTGATCATGTTGTAGCCGAAGACGGCCACGACGAGTTCGACCACGGTGAGCAGGAGGGCGCACAGCCAGTACGGCAGGTGGCTCAGCTCCGCGAAGGCCTTGCCGCCGAGGATGACCGTGACGGCCGCCCAGCCCACACCCGAGAACACGTTGATGTAGGCGACGGGCACGAAGTTGCCGAAGAAGCCCAGCGGCCCTCTCGCCTGGATCTGCTGCGGCACACCCAGACGGACGCCCATGCGGGACATCACGGCCATCAGGACGGCGCCGACACCGGCGCCGACGACGATCGCGCCGACGGCGGTGGCGAAGCTGAGGCCGAACCACGCGGCGCTGAAGCCGAGCAGGATGACGGGGAAGTTGAGCCCCGCGGCGAACCACACGAAGAACTGTGAACTCGGTTTTCCGTGCCGCTCACTGTCGGGGATGTGGTCGACGCCGAACGGCTCGACCTTGGTGACGGCGCTGCCGTAGACGGGTGGCCCCTGTGCGTCATGAGTCATGGGTGCTCCGTAGAACGTGGGTGCGGGGGCGGACGCGAGTCACCACGGAAGGGGCACCGTCTGCGAGATGTCGAAGAAGCCACCACCGCTGTAGACGAGCGGGGCGCGCTCGGAATGAGCGGCCGACACTACACGTCCGGTGAAGACGGTGTGACTCCCGGCCTCCAGCCGCTCGCCGATCTCGACCTCCAGCTGGGCCGCGGAGCCGTCGAGCAGTGGGGCCCCGTGCTCACCGGGCGCCCAGTCGAGCGCGGCGAACTTGTCGGCGCCCTTGCTCGCGAACACCTTCGCCACGTCGAGCTGGTCGGCCGCGAGGATGTTGATGCCGAGGTGGGTGGCACGGTGCAGTGCGGGGTGTGTCGAGGAACTGCGCTGGACACACACCAGGACCATCGGCGGGTCGAGGGAGATGCTGGAGAAGGCGTTCACGGCGAGACCCCTGGGCGTGCCGTCGTCGTCGGTGGTCACCACCGTGACACCGGTGATGAACTTGCGGTGCACCCCCTTCACCAGGTCGGCGTCGACGGCGGCCTCGTGCGCCGTCGTGATGATGCCGAGGGCCTCCAGGAGCTGCCGGGAGTCGAAGGTCACCGACTCCTCCGTGACGGTGTCACCGTCGAAGACGGCGAACGTCGCGCCCGACACCTCGACGGGGCGGCCGGTGGCCGGCACACCCAGGAACGTGTCCGTGTGCCGGCCCGTGCTGCGCCAGCGGACGGCCAGTCGGTCCCCGTCCACGACCAGGTCCTCGATCTCGGTCCGCAGGTCGGGGAACGCCGCGCGCACCATGCTGATGCTCTCCTTGAACCCGGCGCGGTCCTGCGACGTGCCGGCCGGTCCGCGGCGGCGCACGTAGCCGGGACTCAACACGGCGTCCAGGGCGTCGACCTCACCCCGGTTCCAGGCCGCGTCCCAGGCGGCGCGGAGGCGGGCGGGGCGGTCGGTGGCGTGTTCCAGGGTGACTGACATGGCGGCTCCATCGATCGGATCGGCCTGCTGTTGCATGGCAGATCTGTTGTATGGCAGTGGACCGTAGGAATCCGGTGTCCGTCGTGTCAATGGGTCGGACGCGATTTGCCTTTTCTTGGGCTGGGTTACCGGAAACGGCTAGGTCAGGGCGGGTCATTTGTCGTCGACCCTTGACGGCCTTCCGGAGCGCTCTTAGCCTCACTGCCATGGCACAGCAACCATCAGCAGGCCGAGAGCTGTGGGCCCGTCCCGCACGAGGCAGACTGCGCAAGGTCGTTACCGTGGTGGACGAGGTCCTCCTGGAACTCGGACGCCCGGTCGCCACCCCCGGGCGCCGGGTCGCCGCGGCCGCCGTGATCGAGAACCCCTGGGCCGGGCGCGGATTCGTCGCCGACCTCCAGCCCGAGGTGGAGGACATCGCGCCCGGCATCGGCCGCCTCCTCACCGACCGGCTGATCGAGACACTCGGTGGTGTGGAACACGTCGAGGCGTTCGGGAAGGCGGCCGTCGTCGGGCTCGACGGGGAGATCGAGCACGGCGGGGCCTTGATACACACCCCGTACTTCGGCAATGTGCTGCGGGAGCTGACCGAGGGCACCTCGATCATCGTGTTCAGCGACGACCGGCTCGCGGCCGGTGAACCGCTGACCGTCCCGGTGTGGCACAAGACCGCCGCCGCCACCCGCTCCCACTACCAGACCGTTCAGATCCGGGTGCCGGACGCACCGCGCCCCGACGAGATCGTCGTCGTGGCCGCCGCCGCCTCGGGGCCGCGCCCCAACGCCCGGATCGGAGACCGCCGCCAGGACCCCGTGGTCCGCCTCGCCGACTTGGAGACCGCCCGATGAACCTCCGCAAGATCGTGACGTACGTCGAAGACATCCACGCCGAGGGCGGCCGCCCGGTCGACTCGGTGGCCCGCACCGCCGTGGTGCTCGCCGTGATCGAGAACCCGTGGGCGGGGCAGGGATTCGTCGACGACCTGCTGCCCGGCATCGACGAAGTCGCCCCGCAGCTCGGTGAGTTGCTCGCGCCACGGGTCGTCGAGGCGCTCGGCGCGCCCGTCGAGGCGTACGGCAAGGCCGCGATCGTCGGCCTCGACGGAGAGGTCGAGCACGGCAGTGCCCTGATCCACACGCTCAAGTTCGGCGACCACTTCCGCAAGGCGGCGAACGCCACCACGCTGCTCCCGGCCGTGGAGAAGCGGGCCGTGGCCGGAGGTGTCTTCGACATCCCGCTCAAGCACATCACCGACGCCACCGTCCGCTCCCACCATCAGAGCATCGAGGTACGGGTCCCGGACGGCCCGCGCGCCGACGAGATCGTCATCGGTCTCGCCGCCGCGGCCCAGGGCCGCCCGCAGGCCCGCCTCGCCCCGCTCTCCACCGAGCAGTAGGCCCCGCCATGGACAAGCCGCCCCTCGTACTCCTGCACGGCGTCGGCCTCGACCGCACCATGTGGGAGCCGGTCACCGCGCTGCTGACCGACCGCTTCGCCGTCGTCGCGATCGACCTGCCGGGGCACGGCGCCCGGCCGCCCGTGCGCGGCGACGTGACCCTCGCGGAACTCGCCGACGGGGTCGCCGAACACCTTCCGGCCGGCGCACACCTGGTCGGCTTCTCGCTCGGCGCGCTGGTCGCCCAGCACCTCGCCCTGCACCGACCGGAGTTGACGCGCACACTCACCTCGGTCAGCTCGGTCTGCCGCCGCACCCCCGACGAGCGGGCGGCCGTCCGGGCCCGGCTGCGGGCCGCCGAGAGCGACTTCGCGGCGAGCACCGAGGCCTCCATCGAGCGCTGGTACGCGGACACCACCGTGCCGACCGGGACCATCGACCGGACGCGGGCCACGCTGCGCGCCAACGACGTCGACTCCTTCCTCGGCTGCTACCGGGTGTTCGCGAACGCCGACGCCGAGCTCGGCCCGCGCCTCGGTGACATCACGGTGCCGTCCCTGGCGGTGACCGGGGAGAACGATCCGGGGTCCACGCCGGAGATGACCCACCGGCTCGCCGCCGCGCTGCCCGACTGCCGGGCGGTGATCGTGCCCGGAGCGCGACACATGCTGCCCGTCGAGCGCCCGGAGGTGTTCGCCGAGGCCCTCACCGGATTTCTCACAGAGAGCACAGCCATCGGAGAGAAGGCACATGTCTGACCTCACCACCTGGAAGCACTTCATCGGCGGCAGGTGGGTCGAGCCCGCCACGGGCGCGTACTTCGACAGCACCGACCCGGCCACGGGCCGCACCCTCTACCGCGCCGCGCGCGGCACCGCCGCCGACATCCACAAGGCCGTCGCCGCCGCGCGCGAAGCCTTCGAGAGCCCGGCCTGGCGCGACCTCAGCCAGACGAGACGGGGCCACCTCCTGCGCCGTCTCGGCGAGCTGATCGCCGAGAACGCCGAGGAACTCGCCCTCATGGAGTCCCGGGACAACGGCAAGCTGCTGCGCGAGATGCGCGGCCAACTCGCCACGCTGCCCGAGTACTTCCACTACTACGCGGGCCTCGCCGACAAGATCCACGGCGAGACCATCCCCACCTCCGACCGCGCCGTCCTCAACTACACGGCGCGCGAACCACTCGGCGTCGTCGGCGCGATCACACCGTGGAACTCGCCGCTGACCCTGACCACCAGCAAGCTCGCCCCCGCCCTGTGCGCGGGCAACACGGTCGTCGTCAAGCCGTCCGAGTACACCTCGGCGACCGGGCTGCGCCTCGCCGAACTCGCCCTGGAGGCCGGGTTCCCGCCCGGTGTCGTCAACGTCGTCACGGGGTACGGCGCCGAGGCCGGGCAGGCCCTCGTCGACCACGAAGGACTCGCCAAGATCTCCTTCACCGGGTCCACGGCGACCGGTTCCCGGATCGCGGCGGCGGCCGCGAGCCGCTTCATCGGCTCCACCCTCGAACTCGGCGGCAAGTCACCGCAGATCGTCTTCGAGGACGCCGACGTGGCGAACGCCGCCATGGGTGTCATTGCCGGTGTCTTCGCCGCCGCGGGCCAGACCTGCATCGCCGGCAGCCGCGTCTTCGCCCACCGCTCCGTCTACGAGGAGCTCCTTGAGCGGGTCTGCGAGCGCGCCAAGTCCATCCGCATCGGCGACCCCCTCGACGAGGCCACCGAACTCGGCCCGCTCGCCTTCGAGGCGCAGCGCGACAAGGTCGCCGCCTACGTCGACCTCGGCCGCGAGGAGGGCGCCCGGGTGCTGACCGGCGGCGCGCCCACCGACGGCGGCACGGGCGGGTACTTCTACGAGCCGACCGTTCTGGTCGATGTCGACAACAGCATGCGCGTGGTCCGCGAGGAGATCTTCGGCCCGGTCGTGGCGATCATGCCGTTCGACACCGAGGACGAGGTCGTCGGCCTCGCCAATGACACCCAGTACGGCCTGGCGGCCGGGATCTGGACCACCAATCTGTCCCGCGCGCACCGGGTGGCGGGCCGCCTGGACGCGGGCACGGTCTGGGTCAACACCTACCGGGCCATGTCCCCGATGTCCCCGCGTCAGGGCTTCAAGGCCAGCGGCGTCGGCGTTGAGCACGGCACCGAGACCATCAAGGAGTACACCCGCCTCAAGAGCGTATGGATCAACACGAGCGAGGAGCCCGTGGCCGATCCGTTCACGATGCGGAGCTGACGCCCGCCATGCCCCAGATCACCGTCACGCTCGCCGAGGGCCGTACCCCCGAGCAGATCAGGACCCTGCAGCACGAGGTCCACGAGGCCGTGCTGCGCTCGATCGACACCCGCCCCGAGTACATCCGGGTCGTCG
Organism: Streptomyces sp. BYX5S; assembly: GCF_054724165.1. NCBI lineage: Bacteria > Bacillati > Actinomycetota > Actinomycetes > Kitasatosporales > Streptomycetaceae > Streptomyces > Streptomyces sp. BYX5S. The sequence continues at coordinate 3,243,292 of NZ_CM138829.1, forward strand.
TCCACGAGGTGCCCGCCACCCACTGGTCCACAGGAGACACCACGCTCGCGGAAATGCGAGCCACCACCGTGGAGACCACCCCCATCGCAGAGAAGGAGCTGTCATGAGGTTTTCGCTGTTCGTGCACATGGAGCGCTGGGACGAGAGCACCACCCACCGCGAGCTCTTCGAGAACCTCACCGAGCTGACGCGGATGGCCGAGGCCGGCGGATTCAGCACGGTATGGGTCGGCGAGCACCACGCGATGGAGTACACGATCTCGCCCAGCCCCATGCCGATCCTGGCGCACCTGGCCGCGAAGACCGACCGGATCCGGCTCGGCGCCGGAACCATCGTCGCCCCGTTCTGGCATCCGGTCCGCGCGGCGGGGGAGACGGCACTCCTCGACGTGATCAGCAACGGCCGGGCAGAGGTCGGCATCGCCCGCGGCGCCTACCAGATCGAGTTCGACCGCCTCGCCGACGGCCTCGCCGCGAGCGACGGAGGCAAGCACCTGCGTGAACTCGTGCCCGCCGTGCGGGCGTTGTGGCAGGGCGACTACGCCCACGACGGCGAGGTCTGGCAGTTCCCGACATCGACCAGCGTGCCCAAGCCCGTACAGCAGCCCACCCCGCCGATGTGGGTCGCCGCCCGCGATCCCGCCTCGCACGACTTCGCCGTCGCCAACGGCTGCAACGTCATGGTCACCCCGCTGATGAAGGGCGACGAGGAGGTGGCCGCGCTCAAGGGCAAGTTCGACACCGCCGTGGCTGCCCATCCGGAGGTGGCGCGCCCCGACATCATGGTGCTGCGCCACACCCATGTGCACGCGGCGGAGGACCCGGAGGGCTGGCGACCCGCGGCCGAGGGCATCAACAAGTTCTACCGGACCTTCGACGCCTGGTTCGGCAACAAGAAGACCCCCGTCAACGGCTTCCTGGAGCCCAGCCCCGAGGACAAGTTCGCCGAGCGCCCCGAGTTCGCCCCCGAGGCGCTGCGCAGGACGGCGATGATCGGCACGCCCGCCGAGGTCGTCGAGCGGCTGCGCGGCTACGAGGAACTGGGCATCGACGAGTACAGCTTCTGGATCGACAACACGCTCTCGCACGAACAGAAGCGGGAGTCGCTCCAGCTGTTCATCAAGGAGGTCGTCCCGGCCTTCCAGTAGGTCCCGCCCGCAGCGGTACGGGTGCCCGCCACCTTGCATGGCAATTCCCGGTTTCCCTGTCGATTGACGCCGTGCGTCCCCGAAGACTAGGTTCACGTGCCATGCAAGAGCCCGATCGCCCGTCCCGTCGGCCGCCGCAGCAGACCAGCATGCAGGCGAAGGTCGCCGAAGAGCTGCGCCGCATGATCATCAGCGGGGAGCTGCCGCCGCGCTCCAGCCTCTCCGAGATGACGCTGTCGCAGACCTTCGGCGTCAGCCGCACCCCCATCCGCGAGGCGCTCAAGCAGCTCCAGATCGAGGGCCTCGTGGAGGTGCGCCCGCGGGTCGGCACGTTCGTCGCCGTACCCTCCCGCCGTGAGATCACCGAGCTGTTCCAGATGAAGGAACTCCTCGAAGGTGCTGCGGCCCGCCTCCTCGCCTTCCGCGGCAACGTTCCCGAGGTGGAGCGGCTCGCCACCACCATGCGCGAGGCCGACGAGGCGGTGCGCGCCGGCGACTCGGAGAAGTACGAGAAGCTCGTGCACGACTTCCACGAGCTGATCATCGTCGGGGCCGACAACTCCAAGCTGGAGGCCCACTACCGGACCCTGATGAACCAACTCGCCTACGCCCGCCTGGTCCGCACCTCCCTCGCCCAGCCCGGCCGCCTCAGCGAGTCCGACCACGAGCACCACCGCGTACTCGACCTCATCCTCGCCAAGGACGGCGACGGCGCGGAGCGCGTCATGCGCGAGCACGTGCGCCGCAGCCACCAGGCCCTCATGGCGGGCATGGACGAGGACCGCTCCAAGAAGTGAGGGCGGGGCCCGGCGGCGGGTGTGACGGTGACTAGTCGCCCGTCGAGCCGTCGGCCGTTTCGCGGAGGATGTCGATGTGGCCGTTGTGCCGCGACGTCTCCTCGATCAGGTGCATGAGAATCCAGCCGAGGGTGACGTGCGTGCCGCCCCTGACGGGTCGCTTCGCCGTCGCCAACAGGTCGGTTTCGGCGACCAGTTGACGGTAGCGGGCGCTCTGTTCCTCGTACTCCGCGATCAGCTGAGGCATCGGCGTCTCGGCGCCCAGACGCATCTCGCGGTCCGGGTCCTCGTCGGTCCACGGGCCCGCGTCCTCCTCGCCGAGGAAGATCACCTGGAACCAGTGGTACTCCACCCAGCGCAGATGGTTGATCAGCCCGCCCAGTGTCATGAGCGGTGAGCCGGGGAGCGGCGCGGCGCCGACGTGTTCCGGGGCGAGGTCCGTGCACTTGGTCACGGCGGTGGCGCGTGCGTAGTCGAGGAAGGTCGTCAGCATGGTGCGCTCGTCCCAGGACGAGGGCATGTCGGTGCGGGTCATGGGGGCGATCCTGACACGCGCGGGGGCCGCCCGGCGCGGCATTTGTTCGCGCCCCGCTACCCCGACCGCTCCGGGCCCCGCAGTCGCGTCCCGCCACCCCGACCGCCCCGGGCCGCGCCCCGCCTACCCCCGGCCGTGCCCCGCCCGCCGTACCGCCCCCAGCTGCGTGCGGTCCAGGTCCGCCGCCGTGAACTTCTGCGCCACCGTGCGCAACAGCCGGGCCATCGCCTCCGCGGGCGGCGTCGTGGCACGCGAGGTGGCGCGGGCCAGCAGGATGCGGCGGGTCGGCGGGGGAGCGTCGGAGGTGAGGGCCAGCAGCCGGACGTCGCTGCGGCGGCTGGTCAGCGCCAGACGCGGGGCCAGCGCGATACCGAGACCGGCGGCGACCATGGCCTGCGCCTCCTGGTAGTCGTGCGAGGCGTAGGCGATGCGCGGCTCGAATCCGGCGCGCCCGCACGAGCGGCGCAGCACGTCGGCGACGGGGTGGTTGTCGGCGCGGATGATCCACTCCTCGTCGGCGAGGTCCGCGAGCCGCAGCGAACCCCGGGTGCGCAGCGGGGAGTCGGCGGGGACGACGAGGACCGTCGGGTCGTCGAGGAGGTGGGTGAGGGTGAGGGTGTCGTCGTCGACCCGGTTCCACTCGTAGTCCCACAGCAGCGCCTGTTCCACCTCGCCCGTGTGCAGCATGTCGCGCAGTTCGTCGAGGACCCCGGCGCGCACCACGGTCCGTACCCCGGGGTGGCGGCGGCGGAAGCGGGTGAGCGCGAGCGGCAGCAGCGAGGCGCTGGCGGTGGGGAAGGAGCCGAGCCGGAGCGTGCCCTGGTCGAGGTCGGCGAACGACTGCAAGTCGGCCTCGGCGGCGCCCAGTTCACGGCGGATGGTGCGGCCGCGCTCGGCGAGGGCGGCGCCCGCGGGCGTGGTGCGGATACCGCGCGGCAGGCGCTCGATCAACGGCTGTCCCGCCTCCCGCTCCAGCAGGGACATCTGCTGCGAGGCAGCGGACGTGGTCATGCCCAGCTCGGTGGCCGCGGCGGTCAGCGAACCGCACTCCGCGGCGGCGGTGAGCAGGAGCAGGCGGCGGACGTTCAGCATGCCCCTGACTTTAGCCCAGCTAAAGCCTGGTGAAGGAAACCGTCATTGTGCCCAACCCATGGCTCTGCGAAGGTCGTGGCCATCGCCGGCCGGGCCCGGTGGGGCGGGACGCCCCACGGCCCGCGTGACCGGCGCCCCCTCGGCGCGATCAGAAAGAGCTCGAAGCTGTGCACACCCCCGCGACCCTGGTACGTGGCGGCACCAGCAAATGCTGGCTGTTCAGCCAGGTGCATGTCCCAGCCGACCGCGGCGAACTGGAGAAGTTGCTGGTCGCCGCGTACGGATCCACCGAACCCGTCGTGCTCGACGGCGTCGGCGGAGCCACCCCCACCACCTCCAAGGCGGCCGTCGTCGGTGTCTCGCGCGCACCCGGCGTCGACGTCGACTACCTCTTCGCGCAGGTCGGCATCGGCACCGGAACCGTCGAGTGGACCAGCAACTGCGGCAACTGCGCGACCGGCATCGCCCTGTACGCGGTCGCCAAGGGCCTGGTGCCCGTCACCGGCGACCGCACGCGGGTGGTGATGCGCAACAGCAACACCGGCGCCGTCCTGGAGGGCGTGGTGGACACCACCGGGGGCCGGGTCCACGAGTTCGGCGAGCAGCGGGTCCCCGGCACCCGGGCCGGCGGGGTGGCGGTCGGCCTCACGTTCCTCGACCCCGCGGGCGGAACCACCGGCGCGCTCCTGCCGACCGGACGGACCGTCGAGGAACTGGCCTTCGGTGAAGCCGAGTCGGCGCGTGTCAGCATGGTCGACGCGGGCGCCCCCGTGGTGCTCGTCGACGCGCTCCACGCGGGCCGCACCGGCGCCGAGGACCTGCGTGACATCAGCGCCGACGTGCCGTGGCTGCGCGCCGTCCGGCATGCCGCCGCACCCCTGATGGGCCTCGTCCCGCCGGGCGGCGAACCCGGCGACGCGGTGCCCAAGGTGGGCCTCGTCGGCCCCGCCGTCCCGTACACCACCACGGCCCGGGAGAAGATCGACGCCGACGACTACGACGTCTCGGTGCGCATGCTCTCCATGAACGCCCCGCACCCCGCGATCGGCCTCACCTCCGCCGTCGCCGTCGCCGCGGCCGGGCTCCTGGAGGGCTCCGTGGTGGCGCGGGCGAGGGGTGGACGGCCGGGCGGCGCGTGGCTGAGGGTGGGGACTCCCGCCGGGGTCGTGGCGGTCCGCTGCGACGACGTGCGCGACGGCGCGCCGGGGCGGGTCACCGTGCAGCGCGCGGCCCGACTCCTCGCCGATGCCCGCATCTACGTACCGGAAGCCCGCAGAGCTTCCTGAACAGCGCACGAGAGCACACGCCCAATCCGGAACGAGGACAATGATGTCTCCTGAACTGATCTCCATAGGCGCCCTGCTGGTGATGTTCGTCGTCGGCACCATGCTGCCGATCAACCTCGGCATACTCGCCTTCGTCGCGACGTTCGCCGTCGGCAGCGCCACCCTCGGCCTCACCGAGGACCAGATCTTCGAGGGCTTCCCGGTGGAGCTGTTCGTGACGATCGTGGGGGTCACCTACCTGTTCTCGGTGGCCCGCCGCAACGGCACCATCGACCTGCTCGTCACCGGCGGCGTGCGACTGGTGCGCGGCAAGGTCGCGCTCATCCCGTGGGTGCTGTTCCTGGTCGCCGCGCTGCTCACCGCCTTCGGCACCTTCACCCCGGCCGCCGTCGCGCTGCTCGTCCCGATCGGCATGAACTTCGCCCACCGGTACCGGCTCAACCCGCTGATGGTCGGCATGATGGTGATCAGCGGCGGTCACGCGGGCGCGTTCTCACCGCTCGCCGTGTCGGGCGCGCTCGTGCTCGGACTGGTCGGCAAGACGGATCTGCACGTCTCGCCGGTCACCCTGTTCGCGGCCAGCTTCGCGATCAACCTGGTGCTCTCGCTGCTCACGTACCTGTTCCTCGCCAAGCGCGAGGTGCCGCTCAGCGCGAGCGCCGAGGCGGCCGCCGACGACGCGCACGAAGCCGTCACCGGGCGCCCCGACTGGCGTCAGTGGCTGACGCTCGCCTTCCTCGTCGCGCTCGTCGTCGGCGCGCTCGGCTTCCGGCTGGAGATCGGGTTCCTGGCGCTCGTCGCGGGCGCCGTCCTCGCGCTGGTGGACATGAAGCGGCAGGAGAAGGCGGTCGACGGCATCAGCTGGTCCACCCTGCTCCTCGTCGCGGGCATGATGACCTACATCGCCATGCTGGAGAAGGCGGGCGTCATCGAGGACGTCTCCGAACACGCGGCGGGCCTGGGCGCCCCGCTGCTCGTCGCCCTGCTCCTCTGCTTCACGGTGGCCATCACCTCGGCCTTCGCCTCGTCCACCGCGATCCTCACGGCCATCATTCCCATCGCCGTGCCGCTGCTGCTCTCCAGCCACCTCAACGCGGCCGGGCTGATCGCCGCCCTCGCGGTGTCCACCACCATCGTGGACACCTCACCGTTCTCCACGAACGGCGCCCTCGTCCTCGCCAACGCCCGCGGCGTCGACTCCCGCCGCTTCTACCGCCAGGTCATCGGCTACACGGGCGGCATCGTCGCCCTCGGCCCGGCCGTGGCCTGGGGTGTGCTGGTGCTGCCCTGGTCGTAGGGGCCGGGGTGCTACGCCCCCGCCTCGCCCAGCCGCTCCCGCAGCGTCCCCGCGAACTCCTCCGCGCGGCCCAGCTGCTTGCGCAGATCGGCCACGCGGTCGGCGGCCGCCCGCTCGAAGTGGCGCACCCGGTCGAGGAGTTGCTCGCGCTCCTCGCCCTCGGGCGGCGGGGTCGCGTCGAGCCGGTCGGTGGCGTCGAGGAGGTCGCGCATCTGGTCGAGCGTGAAGCCGAGCGGCTTCATGCGGCGGATCACCATCAGACGGGCCACGTCGTTCTCGGTGTAGAGCCGGAAGCCGCCCTGCGAGCGGGCGGAGGGAATGACGAGGCCCGTCTCCTCGTAGTGCCGGATGGTGCGCAACGACAGCTCGGTCCGGTTCGCGACCTCGCCGATCTGCATGTGCTCGCTGCTCACGCGGCGCCCTTCCTCGTAGTGGTGTCACCGGGGTCACGGTCGGCGGCGCCGATCTCTACCCTCACGTCAGGGTAGAGTTGGTGGTCGTCCGGGCGGCCGCGCGCCGCCCCTTCTCCCGTTCGCACACGCCGCGTGACGCCGGCGTGCCCCGACCACGACAGGTTACGTTCTCTTGCCTCCCTCCTCCGCACTGTCCCCGGCCGCCCGGCTGCGTGGCCTGCGCCGCCCCGACTGGTGGTCCGACCCGAAGGTGTGGCGCACCGAGATCCTGGCCGGTCTCGTGGTGGGGCTCGCGCTGATCCCCGAGGCGATCTCGTTCTCGGTCATCGCGGGCGTCGATCCGCAGATCGGCCTGTTCGCCGCCTTCACCATGGCGGTGACGATCTCCGTCGTGGGCGGGCGCCGGGCCATGATCTCGGCCGCGACCGGAGCGGTCGCGCTGGTGATCGCGCCGCTCAACCGGGAGCACGGCTTCGGGTACCTGGTCGCCGCCGTGATCCTGGCCGGTGTCTTCCAGATCGCGCTCGGGGCGCTCGGTGTCGCCAAGCTGATGCGGTTCGTTCCGCGCAGCGTGATGGTCGGCTTCGTCAACGCCCTCGCGATCATGATCTTCATGGCGCAGGTGCCGGAGATGACGGACGTGCCGTGGGCGGTCTACCCGCTGATCGTCGCCGGGCTCGCGCTGATGGTGTTCTTCCCGAAGGTCACCAAGGCGGTGCCCGCTCCGCTGGTCTCCATCGTGATCCTGACCGTCGTCACCGTCGCCGCCGGAATCGCCGTGCCGACCGTGGGCGACAAGGGCGATCTGCCGTCCTCGCTGCCCGTGCCGGGGCTGCCGGACGTGCCGTTCACCGTCGAGACCCTGAAGATCGTCGCCCCGTACGCCCTCGCCATGGCGCTCGTGGGACTCATGGAGTCCCTGATGACGGCCAAGCTCGTCGACGAGATCACCGACACCCGCTCGTCCAAGACCCGCGAGTCCATCGGCCAGGGCATCGCCAACATCGTCACCGGCTTCTTCGGCGGCATGGGCGGCTGCGCCATGATCGGCCAGACGATGATCAACGTGAAGGTGTCCGGCGCCAGGACCCGGCTGTCGACGTTCCTGGCGGGTGTCTTCCTGATGATCCTGTGCGTGGTGTTCGGCCCCGTCGTCTCCGACATCCCGATGGGTGCGCTGGTCGCCGTGATGGTGATGGTGTGCTTCGCGACCTTCGACTGGCACTCCATCGCTCCGAAGACGCTGAAGCGGATGCCCGCCGGCGAGCTCGTCGTCATGGTGCTGACCGTGGTCGTCGTGGTCGCCACCAGCAACCTCGCCATCGGCGTCGTCGTCGGCTCGATCACCGCGATGGTCGTCTTCGCCCGCCGCGTCGCCCACGTCGCGAACGTCACCTCGGTCACCGACCCCGACGGTGGCCAGGTCGTCTACTCGGTCACCGGTGAACTCTTCTTCGCGTCCTCCAACGACCTCGTGACGCAGTTCGACTACGCGGGCGACCCCGACAAGGTCGTCGTGGACCTCTCCGCCACCCACGTCTGGGACGCCTCGTCCGTGGCCGCGCTCGACGCGATCGAGACCAAGTACGCGGAGCGCGGCAAGAGCGTCGAGATCGTCGGCTTCAACCCGGACAGCGCGGCCCTGCACGGAAGGCTGAGCGGCGAACTCACCGGCAACCACTGACCCGTGGCCTGCGATAGCCTCCCTCCTCTTCGGACAACTGAGAGGCACACGGTGCAGGCACAGGCGCGTGGGTGGGGCGTACGTCGATGGGTCGTGCTGGGGGTGACGGCGTTCGGCGGGATCTTCCTGATCGTCGGGCTGATCCTGGCCTGGTCGTCGATCTCACTGCTGCGGGACGCGGAGCGCACGTCGGGCAAGGTCGTCGCCGTCGAGTGGCGCGACGACGACATCGGCTCCTCCCGCAGGAGCCGGCAGCGGGACGAGCCCGCGGCGTACCCGGTCGTCGAGTTCACCGGCGCCGACGGCGCACCGCACACCTTCCGCGGCTCGACGGGGTCCAACCCGCCCGCGTACGAGGAGGGGGAGCGCGTCGAGGTGCTGTACCGGGCCGACGAGCCCGGGGACGCGCGGATCGACGGGTTCCTGTCGCTGTGGCTGCTGCCGATCATCTTCGGCGGCATCGGGCTGCTCGCCGCCGCCGTCGGCGCGGGCATCGCGGTCTTCGGGCGGCGGCGCGCCTAGGGCCTGTCGTTTGGATCAGGCCGGGCTCGCGGGGGCTGGCACGCACGCTCGCGGCGTTGTCGTCGGTTGCCGACGCTCCGCGTCGACGCCCTCCTCCGCCTTGCGATCGCACGCTTCCCCAAGCTCTCGGCTCCGCTCGAGCAGGGGAGACCCCATTGCCCCCGCTCCCTGATCCGGCCTGATCCAAACGACAGGCCCTAGGTCCGGTGCGGACTACTGGGGCTCGGTCGCGATCTGGATGAGGTTGCCGCACGTGTCGTCGAGCACGGCGGTGGTGACCGGGCCCATCTCCAGCGGCTCCTGGGTGAAGTGGACGCCGAGCGCCGTCAGCCGCTCGTACTCGGCCTGCACGTCGTCGACGGCGAACTGGGCGAGCGGGATGCCGTCCGCGATCAGCGCGTCGCGGTAGGGCTTGACGGCGGGGTGGCCCGAGGGCTCCAGGAGCAGCTCGGCGGCGTCGGGCTCCTCGGACGACACGACGGTCAGCCAGCGGGCGCCGCCGCCGAGGTCCACGTCGTGCTTCTTCTGGAAGCCGAGGATCTCGGTGTAGAAGTGCGCGGCCTTGGCCTGGTCGTCGACGAAGACGCTGGTCATGTGGATCTTCATGGGGTGCTCTCTTCCTGGTCCGGCCTGGGATGGTCCGTCGTGAGCCACCGCTCCGATATCAGGCGCAGCGGTGCGGTGTTCAGGTCGTGGAACTTGTAGCGGCCCTCCCGCCTGGTCTCGACGAGCCCGGCCGCCTCCAGTACGGCGAGGTGCTGGGAGACGGCCTGCCGGGACAGGTTCAGCCGGTGCTTCATGGTCAGCCGGGAGCAGATCTCGAACAGGGTCTGGCCCGACTTCAGCGTCAGCTCGTCGAGGATCGTACGGCGGGTGGCGTCGGCCAGGGCTTTGAACAGTTCATCGGCCACGACGCCAGCATAGGCAAGTCCCGGCTTGCCTATCAACCGGAGTGCGCCGAACCGCGCTGTTCGACCGCCGCGGGGGCGGCGGGAGCGGGCGGCACCGGAGGGGTCCCGGGTTCGCGGAGGGTCCGGTAGAGGAGGTGGCTCAGGACGGGCATGAGGACGAGCGGGGTGAGCGCGGTGCGCAGCGAGGTGTGGTCGGCGAGGGTGCCGATGACGGGACTGGCCAGACCGCCGATGCTCACCGTCAGGCCGAGCGTGATCCCGCTGGCCGTGCCCACGCGCGAAGGCAAGTAGTCCTGCCCCAGGGTCACTTGGAGCGAGAACGGCACGTACAGGCCCGCCGAGGTGAGGGCCAGGAAGACGTAGAGCGCCGGCCCCGGCACCCACACCACACCCGCCACCGACACCGCCGTGAGCAGGTACGACCAGCGCGAGACGGTGACCCGGTCCCAGCGGCTCGCGAGAGCGCCGCCCAGCACACTGCCGACCGCGCCGCCCAGGTACAGCACGAACAGGGCCACGGTGCCCGCCGCCCCGCTGCCGCCCATGCGCTGGGTGGCGTACAGGGACACGAAGGTGCTCAGGCCGGTGAAGGCGATGGAGCGGAACACCACCGCGAGGGACAGCCGGACGAAGGACGGGACGTCGTCCCTGACCGGCGCCGCGGCGCTCGCGGCCGAGGCCTTCTCGCGCCGGCCCAGCGCGCGCAGCACCGGCAGGCAGATCGCCGCGCCGACCGCGGCGGGCAGCACCAGCAGCGGCGTCAGGCCGAGACCGCCCGCGGCGACGACCGCCGCGACCAGCAGCGGGGCCACGGCGAAACCGATGTTGCCGCCGAGCGAGAACCACGCCATCGAGCGGTGACTGCCCCGGCTCGCGAGGCGGGCCACCCGCGCGGACTCCGGATGGTAGGCGGCCACCCCGATCCCCGAGACCGCGACGACGGCGAGCGTCACCGCGTACGAGTCGCTGACCCCGCTCAGCGCGATGCCCACGCCCGCGAGGAGTGTGCTGACGGGGAGCAGCCAGGGCATCGCCCAGCGGTCGGTGAGCAGGCCGAAGACCGGCTGCGCCACCGACGACAGCAGGGACGCGGCGAGCACGATGCCCGACACGGCGGCGTAGCTGTAGGCGCGTTCGGCGACGAAGTACGGCACGAGCGCGGCGACGGAGCCCTGATAGACGTCCACGCAGGCGTGCCCGACGGAGAGCAGGGGGATCGAAGTGTTCTTGTCCACCGGGTCATCGTCGCCAGCGGACGCCGTGGCCCGCTTCCGATAACCTGCCAGACAATGTCGAAGAACCGCCACGCCGACGAGGACGCGCTCCCGGACGCCGTGCGCCACACCCCGGTGGCCCCCACGCACACCCGGTACCTGACGCACGGCGCCGAGATCGACGCCCACCGGCACGACGACCACCAGATCGCCTACGCCGGCCGGGGCGTCGTCGCCGTCACCACCGACGCCGGGTCCTGGGTGGCGCCGGGGACCCGGGCGCTGTGGGTGCCCGCCGACACCGTGCACGCCCACCAGGCCCACGGCGACGTCGAACTGCACTTCGTGGGCCTGCCCGCGACCGAGAACCCACTCGGCCTCGACGCTCCGGCCGTGCTCGCCGTCGGCCCGCTGCTGCGCGAGCTGATCATCGAGTACGCGCGCACCGGTTCCCCGGACACCACGGACGTCGGCAGCCCCGAACGGGCGCGCCTGCGCGCGGTGCTGCTCGACCAGCTGAAGCTCACGCCGCAGCAGCCGCTGCACCTGCCGACGCCCACCGCGCCCCTGCTGCGCGCCGTGTGCGACCTGCTGGGCGCCGACCCGGCCGACCGCCGCACCCTCGCCGAGCTCGGGCGCGAGGTCGGCGCGAGCGACCGCACCCTGTCCCGGCTGTTCCGGAGCGACCTCGGCATGACCTTCCCGCAGTGGCGCACCCAGCTCCGCCTCCACCACGCGCTGATCCTGCTCGCCGACCACACACCGGTGACGACCGTGGCGAACCTGTGCGGATGGTCGTCGCCCAGCGCGTTCATCGACGTGTTCCGGCGCGCCTTCGGGCACACGCCGGGGTCCCACTAGGGCCTTGTCAGGGCCGCAGCGCGTCCGAGATCGACTTCACGCCGCCGTGGGCCGTCAGCCCGCCGTCGACCGGGATCTCCGCGCCCGTGATGAACGAGGCGGCGTCCGACAGCAGGAACACCACGAGCGGGGCGACCTCGTCGACGCCGCCCGTGCGGCCGAGCGGAGTCTCGCGGAGGTTCGCCTCGCGGAACGCGGGCGCCGCGGACGCCGACATCTCCGTCTCGATGTAACCGGGGTGGACGGTGTTGACGCGGATGCCGCGCGGGCCGAGTTCCAGGGCCGCGGCCCGCGACAGCCCGCGCAGTCCCCACTTGCTCGCCGTGTACGCCACCGGGTAGTGCGCCGTCAGCGCGGCCGACGAGCCGACGTTGACGATCGACGACCCCGGCGGCATCAGCGGACTCAGGTGCTGCATGCCGAGGAGCGGTCCGGTGACATTGACGGCGTGCACGCGGTCGAAGTCCTCGGGCCGTACGTCGCCGAGCCGGGCGCGCCAGGTGATGCCCGCGTTGTTGACGAGGCCGTCCACCCGCCCGTGTGTGTCGCCCAGTTCGGCCGCGAGCGCCGACCAGGCCGCCGCGTCCGTGACGTCCAGGACACGGCAGCCCGCCGCCTCCCGCACGTCGGTCGCCACGACCCGGGCACCGGCCGAGCGGAGCGCCGCCACCTCGGCGGCGCCCTGCCCGCGCGCGGCTCCCGTCACCACGATCACCTTGTCGGCGAGGGGAGACGGAGCTTCGGCGCCGCTCACGGCCGCTCCCGCGGACGGCGCCGCCCGGTCGGGAGGGGCAGCGGTGCCGCCCCGGCGACCACGGTGTTCGTGACCGTGCCGATGCCCTCCACCGTGAGCGAGACCGTGTCCCCCGGCTTCAGCGGCGGTGGTGTCCGCTCGCCGCGCACGCCCCACAGTTCGGCGAGGCAGCCGCCGTTGCCGCAGGTGCCGGAGCCGAGGACGTCGCCGGGGACGACCCGCGTACCGCGCGAGGCGTAGGCCACCATCTCCTCGAAGGTCCAGCTCATGTTGGACAGCAGGTCCTTGCCGACGACCTCGCCGTTCACCTCGGCGGTGAGCGCCAGCCGCAGCAGACCCTCCTCGTCGCGGTACGGGTCGAGCTCGTCGGCGGTGACCAGGTACGGGCCGAGCGTGGTCGCCGTGTCCTTGCCCTTGCAGGGGCCGAGGCCGACCTTCATCTCGGCGGACTGGAGGTCGCGGGCCGACCAGTCGTTGAACACCGTGTAACCGATGATGTGGTCGCGTGCCTGCTCGGGGGTGAGGTCGCGGCCCTCGCGGCCAATGACGGCGCCCACTTCGAGTTCGAAGTCGAGGACGGCCGAGCCCGGCGGCACCGGAATCGGCTCGCCCGACCCGTACACGGCGTGCGGGTTGCCGAAGTAGAACGTCGGCGCCGCGTACCACTGCTCGGGCACGCCCGCCGCCCCGTCCACGGAGCGGCGCACACCCTCGACGTGCTCCTCGAAGGTGACGAAGTCCCGGATGGAGGGCGGCTGCACAGGCGCGTGCAGGCGGACCTCGGAGACGTGCGGGCCCGGTGGTGTGGCGAGGGCCGCGCGGCCGAGGGCCAGCAGGTCCGGCAGGCCGGCGCCCGCCGCGATCACCTCGGTGAGGGTGCGGGTGCCGGGCAGCGGATGCAGGGCGCCGTCGGCGTCGACGACGGCGACCCGTGTCTCGTGTTCGTGCGTGCAGGTGGCGAAGCGCATGTGCGGCTCCAGGAGGTGGGGGCGGGATCAGACCGGCGGGGCGACGAACACGCCGCGGTCGGGGTCGTTGAAAGACTCCTTGGCGACGAACTCGTTCATCGCGTTGGCCGTCCCCCACTGGTCGGTGACCTCGGGCTTAGAGAAGTCGTAGACGTGCGGGTGCCAGGTGTCCTCGTCGAGCGTCTCCAACTCCGTCGTGTACTCGACGGTGTTGCCGTGCGGGTCGAGGAAGTACGTGAACGTGTTGTCACCCGCCATGTGCCGGCCCGGGCCCCAGATCTTCTTGAACCCGGCGCGCATCACGCGGCCCGAGCCGCGCATGTACTCGTCGATGCCGCGCATCTCGAACGACACGTGGTGCAGCGCGGTGTGCGGGCCCTGCGCGATCGCCATCGAGTGGTGCTGGCTGGAGATCCGCATGAAGTGCATGACCTCGCCCATGTGCGGCGACGACAGGGTGTCGGAGAGCGCGAAACCGAGGTGCCGCTCGTACCACTCGCGCGTCCGGTTCAGGGCGGGCGAGTTGAGGACGACGTGGGAGAGCTTGACCGGGATGGCCTCCTTCTCCTCGATCTTGCGGTGTTGCCGCACCTCGACGTCGGCGGAGACCTCGATGGTGCGGCCGTCGACGTCGAAGAACCGGAAACCGTAGCCGCCGCCGGGGGTGTCGACCTTCCCCGGCTGTGAGATCAACTGCACCCCGCCTGCCAGGAGTTGTTCGGCGAGCGTGTCGACGTCGGCGGCGCTGGCCGCCCCGTACGAGACGAGGTCGAGGCGCTTCTCCTCGGCCTTGCGCAGCCGGACGACGTAACTCTCGGGGGAGCCCTCGGCGGCCAGGAAGGACAGGCCGGAGTCCTCGGTGGTCTTCGTCAGACCCCAGACACCGGAGTAGAAGTCGAGCTGCTTGTCGTAGTCGGGCACCGCCAGGTCGACGTGGCGGAGGTGGGTGAGCAGGCGTCCACTCATGGGTCAGTCCTTCCTCAGGAGGGCGGCGGCGTTGCCGCCCCGGACGGCGTCGAAGTCGGCGGCGGGCAGCTCGGCGGCGCGCAGCGCGCCGAGCGGGTCCTCGCTGCCCATGTCGAAGGGAAAGTCGGAGCCGAGCAGCACCCGGTCGGCGCCCGCCGCGCGCACCAACTCCCGCAGCACGTACGGGTCGTGGACCAGCGAGTCGAAGTACAGGCGCCGCAGATAGCTGCTGGGGCGCTCGGCGCAGCCCGCCGAGGCGTCCGTGCGCGCCGCCCACGCGTGGTCGGCGCGGCCGATGTGCGTGGGCAGGTAGCCGCCGCCGTGCGCCGCGACGATCCGCAGGCCCGGATGGCGGTCGAGGACGCCGGAGAAGATGAGGTGGGAGAGCGCCACCGCGTTCTCGGTCGGCTGCCCCACGCTGTTGGACAGGTACCACTGGTCGAGCCGCTCGTCGAGCGTGCAGCCGAACGGGTGCAGGAACAGCACCGCCCCCGTCTCGGCGGCCCGCGCCCACAGCGGTTCGTACGCGGGGTCGGACAGCTCGCGGCCCGGCGCGTGGCTCGACAGCTCGACGCCCAACAGCCCCGACTCCAGGGCGTGATGCAGCGCCTCCACCGCGAGCTCGGGGTGCTGGAGCGGAACAAGTCCCAGACCGCGCAGGCGTGTTGGGGCATGCGCGCAGTGCGCGGCGACCGACTCGTGGGCCAGCCGGTACAGCTTCTCGGCGGTCTCCGCGTCGGCCCAGTAGTGGTAGTGCGACGGCGACGGGCTGACCAGCTGGACGTCCACGCCCTGCGCGTCCATCGCCGCGAGGCGCGCCGTGACGTCCGTCAGGCGGGGGAACCGCTCGCGGATCATGGCGCCGCTGACGGCGAGCGCGTCGGGGCCGTTGCGCCGCGCGTCCAGGGCCTTCGCCTCGTCCAACCCCGGCAGCCCCGCGACGAGTTGCTCGACCTCCGGCAGCAGGACGTGGGCGTGCACATCGATGGTGGGCGTCGTCACGGCAGCTCCCGCAGCATGGTCATGGTCCGGCCCATCAGGCCCGGCACGTCGGCGTCGCGGACCCCGTCGAGCTGCCACTGGCCGATCTGGACCGAG
This sequence comes from Streptomyces sp. BYX5S, assembly GCF_054724165.1. Taxonomy (NCBI): domain Bacteria; kingdom Bacillati; phylum Actinomycetota; class Actinomycetes; order Kitasatosporales; family Streptomycetaceae; genus Streptomyces; species Streptomyces sp. BYX5S. The sequence continues at coordinate 3,258,837 of NZ_CM138829.1, forward strand.
GCCTCGACCACCGGCCGGACACGGGCGATCCGCCGCTCGTAGTACGCCTGGAGCAGCGCGTCGTCCCAGGTGTCGGAGGCGGTGAGCATCCGGGTGAGCACCCAGGCGTCCTCCAAGGACAGGGCCGCCCCCTGGGCCAGGGTGGGCGGGCAGCAGTGCGCGGCGTCGCCGACCAGGACCACGCGTCCGCGGTGCCAGGAGCCCTCCACCAGCATCCGGTCGAACCAGGTGTAGTTGACCTGCGCCGGGTCGGTGATGTGGGAGGTGATCTCCGGCCAGTGCCCGCCGTAGGCCGACGCCAGACGGCGCATCTCGTCCGCGTAGGAGTCCGCCGGGATCGTCGCGCGGTCGCGCTTGGCCTCCACGACGTACGCGTAGATCGTGGACTCGCTGGTCGGGCAGTAGCCCGCGATGTAGGCGGGGCCGCCGTACGCGAGGTCGGTGCGGGTCAGCGCGGCGGGGCGCGGGGTGGCGACGCGCCAGATCGCCATGCCGGTGGGCTCCGGCCTGTCCGTGATGCCGATGGCGGCGCGGGTCGTGGAGCCCAGCCCGTCGGCGGCGATCACCAGGTCGTAGCGGCCCGTGGTGCCGTCGGTGAGGCGGACGGTGACGCCCTCGCCGTCCTGCTCGAAGGAGTCGGCGCGGACACCGAGGCGCACGGTGGCGCCGCTCGCGCGGACCGCGTCGCTGAGGATGCCCTGCAACCGCGGGCGCTGCATGCCGACTGTGGCGGGCAGGTCGTCACCGCCCGTGCGCAGGTCCTCGGCGACGTGCAGGACGGTGCCGTCGGGGGCGGTGATGCCGACCGCCCCGAATCCGTACCCGGACTTCTCGACCTGGTCCCACACGCCCAGCTCGCGCAGCACCCGCAGTGCGTTGCCCTGGAGGGTGATGCCGGATCCCGCGGTGGCGTTCCAGTCGTCCTTCGCCTCGATCAGGTCGACCGCGATCCCGGCGCGGCGCAGCAGGATCGTCGCGGCGTTGCCGGCCGCGCCGCCACCGACGACGAGGACGGAACGGGGTGTGCTCATAGGGGAACTCCTCTGTTCCTCAAGGGGGTTGAGGGCTACTTGACGGCGACGGGGTTGACCGGGGAGCCCACCGCGCCGGTGATCGGCAGGGGAGCGGCGGTCAGCCAGAACTCGTACACACCGTCGCGTGCGCAGTCCTCCGCGAGCGCGTCCAGATCCCACATCTCGCCGATCAGCAGGCCCATGTTGGGGATCGCGACCTGGTGCAGCGGCTGGAAGGCGTGCTCGAACTCGTTGGGCCGCACCTCGAAGCCCCAGGTGTCCGTGGCGATCGCGGCGATCTCCGTGCGGTGCAGCCAGCCCGCCGTGGTGAACGACAGACCGGGAGCCGGGCCGCCCGCGTACTCGCCCCAGCCCTCCCGCCGGGCCCGCGCGAGACGGCCGGTGCGCACCGTGACGATGTCGCCCCGGCCCACCGTCACACCGTGTGCCTCGGCGGTCGCGGCCAGGTGCTCCTCCGTGATGGCGAAGCCGTCGGCCAGCTCTCCGTCCGCGCCGACGACCCGGCCCACGTCGAGCAGTACACCGCGCCCGGCCACGTGCGGCGCCATGTGCTCGATGCCGGTCACCAGGTCGCCGTCGGAGGTGACGGTGCGGGCGGCGTCCCGGCCGTTCCACGCCTTGCCGTGGTCGAAGATGTGGCCGAGGCCGTCCCACTGCGTCGAGCACTGGAGCGGCATGGCGATGACGTCGTCGGCGCCGCCCAGCCCGTGCGGGAAGCCCTGGTTGTCGAGGGCGGCGTCGGTGCCGGTGTCGAGCATGGTGTGCACCGGATTGGTGCGCCGGCGCCAGCCCTTCTGCGGGCCGTCCATGTCGAAGGCCTGCGACAGCGAGAAGCTGGCGCCGCGCCGTACGAGGGCCGCGCCCTCGCGCCGCTTGGCCTCGTCGAGGAAGTTGAGCGTGCCCAGCACGTCGTCCGCGCCCCAACGCCCCCAGTTGGAGCACGCCTTGGCGGCCTCGGCGATCGCGCCCTCGGGATCGCTGCGGTCCAGCGTCACTCGGACACCTCCGCGACGCAGCGGGTGCGCTGGGCGCCGAGCCCCGTGACGGTGCCCTCCATCACGTCGCCGTCGCGCAGCAGCCGTCCCCAGTGCATGCCGTTGCCGGCCGGGGAGCCCGTCAACACCAGGTCGCCGGGCAGGAGTTGGGTGGTCTGCGAGGCGTAGGACACCATGCGCGCCACGCTGAAGATCATGTCCTTGGTGGACTCGTCCTGCATGGTCTCGCCGTTCAGCTTCAGGGTGACCTGAAGGTCGCCGGTGTCGCCGACCGACGCGGTGGGCACGATCCACGGACCGAGGGGCGTGAACCCCGGCGCGTTCTTGCTGCGCAGCCAGTCGGTGCCGATCTGCGGCATGTCCCGGCGGAAGACCGTGGCACGGTCGGTGAGATCGTTGGCGATCGTGTACCCGGCCACGTACTCCAGGGCCTCCTCCACCGGCACCCGGTGCGCGGGCCGGCCGATGACGGCGGCCAACTCCAGCTCCCAGTCCGGCTTCTCGGCCCAGGCGGGCAGCACCACGTCGTCGTACGGGCCGGTGATCGCGCTCGGCAGGCCGATGAACACGTACGGCAGGTCCTCGGCGGCCCGGCGGTCCATGATCTCCGCGGCCTCGGCGCGCCGCTCCTCCTCCGGGCGCTCGTCGCCCGGAGCCTTGTGCGCGACGTGCAGATCGATGACGTGCTGCCGGTAGTTGGCGCCCGACTGGAGCACCTGGCGCGGCGCGACGGGCGCGTGGACGTGGAACTGGTCGACGGTCGGAGCGTGTGCCGGGGCCGCTTCCGCCAGGCCCGCGAGGCGCGGCTCCCACTCCGCCCACCGGTCGAGGACGTCGAGCATCGTGAGGCGTTCGTCGTCGAGCGCGGCACGCAGGTCGACGACGGCGCCGTCGGCGCGGACGAGGGCGGGGAACGCGGCGTGATCGGCGGCGGACAGGGTGCCCAGGGCGTAGGGGCCGGCGAAGAGCGGGGAGGCCGCTGCGGCTGCTTCAGATTTCACGGGTGTGTCCTCCAGATGGCGTCGTGACTAATCTGGCCCCTGAACCACCGATCAGTAAAATAGATTGTGTGGATGCGAGACATCCACCGGACGAATAACCGCCGACCAGCCCCCAGGAACGCCCGTGAACCTGTCCCGACTCGATCTCAACCTCGTCGTCGCCCTGCGCGCCCTCCTGGAGGAGCGCAACGTGACGCGGGCCGGTCGGCGGGTCGGGCTCAGCCAGCCGGCCATGAGCGCGGCCCTGTCCCGGCTGCGCCGCCACTTCGGCGACGAACTCCTCGCCCGCAACGGCGCTCAGTACGAACTCACCGCGCTCGGCCAGGTCCTCCTGGAACGCACCTCGACCGCCTACGACCTGCTGGAGCGCCTCTTCAGCAGCCAGGCCGACTTCGACCCCGCCACCGAGTCCCGCACCTTCACGCTGATGGCCTCCGACTACGCCGTCGGCGTCTTCGGCACGGCCCTGGCCCGCCGCATCCACACCGACGCGCCCAACGTCCGGCTCCGCTTCACCCGGACCCCGCCCACCGTCGTCGAGGACCTGGGCGTACTGCTCAGCACCACCGACGGCCTGCTGATGCCGCACGGCGTCGTCAGTGACATGCCCCAGACCGACCTGTTCCGCGACGAGTGGGTGTTCCTCGTGGCCGAGAGCAACGAGGAGGTCGGCGAGCGGCTCGCCCTGCACGACCTGTCCCGGCTGCCCTGGGTCACGTACCAGCGGACCTACGACGCCCCGGCCGTACGGCAGTTGGGCATGCTCGGCATCGAGCCCCGCGTGGAGGTGTCCGTCGACCACTTCGCCATGCTGCCGTTCCTCGTCGCGGGCACCGACCGCATCGCGCTCGTGCAGCGCCGCCTCGCCGAACTGCTGCGCTCGGCCGCGCCGGTCCGGATCCTGCCGCCGCCCTACGAGTCCGTCCCACTGCGCGAGGCCCTGTGGTGGCATCCCGTGCACACCCACGACCCGACGCACATGTGGCTCCGGGAGATCGCCGAGGAGGTGGGGGCGGAGCTGGCCCCCTGATCCGTCCCCACCTCCTCGGCGACGGCTCCTAGGAGGTGTGCGGTCTCACTGCTTGCGGGCCGAGGCCAACTCGTCCCGCAGCAGCGCGAACTCGCCGGGCTGGCCCGTGCGGTACGCGGCCCGTGCCACCAGGTGGGCCGCGACCGCGCTGGTCAGCAGCTGGAAGAAGGCCACCAGCGCGAGCGTGCCCAGGTCCACCCACGAACGCAGCCGCAGCGCGACCCCCGCCACCAGCAGCAGCATGCCGAGGGTCTGCGGATTGGTCGCGGCGTGGCTGCGCGTCAGCACGTCCGGCAGCCGGAGCATGCCGATGACGCCGGTCAGACAGACCGCCGCGCCGATGAACAACAGCGTTGATCCGGCGAGATCGGTGACGGCGTGCCAGTTCACGGGCGCTCCCTGAGACCTTGGTCGTTCTTCGTGCGTGCGCTCTTCTTCAGGCTCACCAGCGGCCGCGTCCGGGTGCCCGGCCGGTCGCGCGTCGCGATGAAGCGGGCGATGGCCACCGAGCTCGTGAAACCGAGGAAGGCGATCACCAGCATGATCGAGAGGTAGTAACTGGTGCGGGTGATAGCGGCGTTGACCCCGATACCGGCGATGATGAGCACCGCCGCGATGTCGACGGACACGGCCCGGTCCAGCATCGAGGGCCCGAGCCAGATCCGCACCAGGAGCAGGGCGCCGGCCAGGACGATCAGCACCAGCGCGCCGTTGAGCAGGATGTCGTCGGCGAGTTTCACGCGCCGGGCTCCGTTCTGTCGGGGAGTTCCTCCGGCTCCGACCCGGCGATCCGGTCGATCTCCTCGCGCGTGCCGAAGGCCCGTACGACCAGGGCCTCCAGGCGCCGCACGTCGGCGCGCGCCCGCTCCACCGCGTCCGGGTCGTCGGCGTGGGACACGTGCAGGAACAGGGTGGCGGTGGAACCGTTGACCTCGACGAGGGCCCCGCCCGGCACGCAGGACACCGCGACGGCCGTCGCCGCGATCATCAGGTCGGTGCGGCAGCGCAGCGGCACCGCGATCACGGCGGCGGGGCCCGGACTGCCGCGCAGTGTCTGCCAGGTCACCGTGACCGTGGACGACGTCATGTCGTACAGGAGGTACGCGGCGAGCCGGGCGATGCCGAAGGGCCGCAGCCGCAGGTCGAGTTCGACGGCGGGCAGCGGGAACACCAGGCACAGCGCGAGCGCGACGACGACGCCGCTGATGGCGTTGCCCCACGTGAGGCCCGACCACAGCAGCATCCAGATGACGGTCAGCCAGGCGATCAGCGGAAGGTCGATCCGCCGCCAACGGCCCTTGGGACGAGAGGAGTTCACGGGGCGAGCACCGCCTCCACGTAGGGCGTGCGGGTCAGGAGTTCGGTGGCCGAGCGGTCGGCGAGACCGGTCAGCGGGGTGGCCAGGAGCGTGTACGACAGGCCGAGGAGGACCGCGGCCGCCGTCGCGGCGGTCATCACACGGGGGACCCGCATCGTGGTGCGGACGCACACGGCGGTCGCCACCGTCGAGCCGCCGTGCCCCTCGGGCGCCGAGTCCGGATCGTCGCTCTCCTCCAGTACGTCGCCCTCGTCCGGGGGCTGCGTCGCCGCCGCCCGCCAGAACACCAGGTTCCACACCTTCGCCATCACGTACAGCGTCAGCAGGCTGGTCACGGCGGCCGCGGCGAGCAGCGTGTACGACCACGCGCCGCCGTCCGCGGCGCCCGCCCGCATCAGGCCCAGCTTGCCGAGGAAACCGGACAGCGGCGGGATCCCGGCGAGGTTCATGGCGGGCACGAACCACAGCGCGGCGAGCAGCGGCGCCGACCGCATCGTCCCGCCGAGCCGCGTCAACTCCGTCGTCCCGTAACGCTTTTCGAGCAGACCGGCGGCCAGGAACAGGGTCGTCTGCACGGTGATGTGGTGTGCCGTGTAGACGATGGCGCCGCCGATGCCGCCCCGGCTGCCGAGCGCGAGCCCGTACAGCATGAAGCCGATGTGGCTGACGAGGGTGAACGACAGCAGCCGTTTCAGGTCGGTCTGCGCGACCGCGCCGAGAATGCCGATGATCATCGAGGCGAACGCCACGGCCATCAGCACGGCCGAGAGCCGGTTGCCCGGGAAGAACAGCGTCTCCGCGCGGATCATCGAGTACACGCCGACCTTGGTGAGCAGCCCCGCGAACACGGCCGTCACCGGCGCGGGCGCCGTCGGGTACGAGTCCGGCAGCCAGGCCGCGACGGGGAACGCCGCCGCCTTCACCCCGAACACCGTGAGCAGCAGCACCTCCGCCAAGGTCCGCACCCCGAGCGGGAGTTCGGGCATCCGCTGGGCCAGCTGCGCGAAGTTCACGGTGCCCGCCGCCGCGTACGTCACCGCGATCCCGCCGAGGAACACCAGGGACGAGACCAGGGACACGACGACATACGTCGAGCCCGCCCGCACCCGTGGCTCGGTGGCGCCCACCGTGAGCAGCACGAAGCTCGCCATCAGCATGATCTCGAAGCCGACGTAGAGGTTGACCAGGTCGCCCGCGAGGAACGTCAGCGACACCCCGGCGACCAGCACCAGGTACGCCGGGTGGAAGACGGCGATCGGCGCGTTCTCCTCGCGGTCCGCCATGCCCTGGCTCATCGCGTAGATCAGCACGATGAACGTGACGGCGCCGGACACCAGCAGCATCAGCGCCGCGAGCCGGTCGGCGACCAGCGTCACCCCGAGCGGCGGTCCGAAGTCGCCCAGGTGCACCACGAGGGGGCCGGTGCGGTCGGCCTCCACCAGCAGGATCACATCGACCGCGACGACCCCCGCGAGCACCCCCACCGTGATCAGCCGGTGCAGCCAGCGCAGCCGCGGCCCGATGAACAGGGTCAGGCCGCACACCACGAGGGGCAGCACCACGGGCAGCGGGACAAGGGAGTTCACCGGGTCTCCTCCGTGCGGGTCTCGGTGGGCTCGGGAGGATCGGCCGGATCGGCGGAGGACGACTGGGGCGGGTCGGCGCCGAGCACGTCGTCCCACAGATCGCCGTCCGCGTCCCGGGCGCGGGCCTGGTAGGCGCGGTCGGCGCGCAGCCTGCGGCGCTGGTCGCGGCGCTCCTCGCGCCAGGCGCTCGGGCCCTCGCCGCGATGGATCTCGCGCAGCTCCGCCCGCTCGGCGGAGATCTCCGCGCGCAGCACCACCCGCCGGTCCGCGACGTCGTCCGGCACGAAGTCCGACCCCGTCAACTGGCTGCTGCGGTACGCCATCGCGAGCACGAACGCGGTGGTGGCGAGGGTGATCACGACGGCGGTCAGGATGATGGCCTGCGGCAGCGGGTCCGTCACCTTGGCCGCGTCGACCCCCGGGTACAGCAGCGGCGGGAACCCGGCCGCGCCCGTCGAGGCGAGGACGAAGAGGTTGACGCCGTTGCCGCACACGATGATGCCGACCAGGACCCGCGTGAGGCTGCGGGTGTGGAGGAGGATCCCGCCCACACTGGTCAGCACCACGGCGCAGACCAGCAGGGTCAGACTGACGGTCACGAGTTCTTGGCCTCCCCGGCGAGCGCGAGGCCCGCCCTGTACTCGGTCTGCTGGTCGATCTTCGAGCCGAGCGCCCGTACGACGTCCAGGACCACGCCGAGGACCAGCAGGTACACCCCGAGGTCGAAGACGACGGCGGTGCTGGCGTGCCACTCGCCGATCAGCGGCAGATGACCGTGCCAGGTCCAGCCGTGCAGCACCGTGCCGTCGGCGAGGCCGATGAGCGCCACGGACGTCGACAGGGTGAGCCCGAGCCCGGTGAAGAAACCCGGATGGACCGGCGCCGCCGCCGTCAACTCGTGCCGTCCGCCCGCCAGATAACGGATCGTCAGGGCGATACCGGCGACGAGACCGCCGACGAAACCGCCGCCCGGCAGGTTCTCCGCGCACAGCAGCAGATACATCGACAGCATCAGGATCGGATGGAACACGAGCCGTGCCACCACCTCGAAGACGACCGAGCGGTGCTCCGGGGCGAGCGTGTCCCCGGCCACCAGCCAGCTGCGCTCGGGCGCCCCCTGCCGGTACTTCTCGGGCACCTTGAGCCGTGACGTGGCGAGCGACCAGGCCGTCACCCCGCCCGGCAGCCGGGCCGGCGGCGCGACGGCCCGGCCCTGACGCCGGTGCACGTACAGCAGGCTCGTCACGCCCAGGACGGCGACCGCGAGAACGGCCGACTCGCCCATGGTGTCCCAGGCCCGGAAGTCCACGAGGATCGTGGCGACGACGTCCTTGAGGCCGTGGTGCGCGGTCTCCTCGATGTGCGCGGCACCCGCCGGTTCCGCCGTGCGCGCGCCCGTCGCCAGCCAGACCGCGCACGCCACCGCCACGGCGCTGCCGAGCGCGAGCAGCATGCTCACGCCCCACCGCCAGGTGCGCTGGGTGTCACCGAAGAACACCGGCAGGCGCCGCAGGACGAGGACGAGCACCACGGTCGACACGGTCTCCACGCCGAACTGCGTGAGCGCCAGGTCCGGCGCGCCCTGCACGACGTACAGCAGCGCCGTGCCGTACCCGGTGAGCCCCGCGAGTACCGCCGCCTTCATGCGCCGCTGCACCACCAGACACATCAGGGCGCAGGCACACGTCAGGGCGCCGACGGCGGCCTGCGCCGGGTGGTCCCAGGCGCGGGGCGTGGGCGTGCCGTGCCAGGGCCGGTCGGTGGCGAGGACCGCGACGAGGCCGGTGAACATGACGCCCAGCACCGTCGCCACGTACGACGGCAGCGAACCCTTCTGCACCGTGCCCGTGATCTGGAGCGCCGTGCGTTCCAGGCCGAGCACGGACCGCCCGAACACCTCGTCCGCCTTCGGCCAGGCGAAGCTCCGGCCGAGCCGCACCACCGGCTCCCGCGCCAGGAACAGCGCCGCGCCGGCCGCCCACGCGAGCACCGACAGCCAGAACGCCGTCCCGAACCCGTGCCACAGCGCCAGGTGATAGGGGTGCTCGGGCAGCGGGTACTGGGCCGCGTACCGCTCGAAGAGCGTGGACAGCCAGCCGATGCCGGGGCCGAGGACGAGACACCCGGCCGCGAGCAGCGCGGGCGGCGCGAGGAAGGTGGCACGGACCCGGTGCGCGTCGGTCTCCGGCACCCCCGGCTTGCGGGCGAACGCGCCCCACAGGAAACGCAGGGTGTACGCCGTGGTCAGCGCGGAGCCGACGACGACGCAGGCCAGCACCCACCGCTCGGCCACGCTCCCGTGCAGCAGCGCGTCGAACGCGGCCTCCTTCGCAGCGAACCCGAGCAGCGGCGGCAGCGCGGCCATCGACGCGCCCGCCACGACGGCGACCGCGCACACCCACGGAAGTCTTCGTCCCAGCCCCGACAGGCGCCGCAGATCGCGGGTGCCGGACGCGTGGTCGACGATCCCGGTGACGAGGAACAGCGGCGCCTTGAACAGCGCGTGCCCGAGGATCATCGCGAGGGCGGCCAGCGCGGCGTCGTACGTGCCCGCGCCCGCAAGCACCACCAGGAAGCCCAACTGGCTGACGGTTCCGTAGGCGAGCACCAGCTTCAGGTCGTTGAGCCGCAGGGCCCGCCAGCCACCGAGCAGCATCGTCACCGTGCCCAGCGTCAGCAGCACGGGCCGCCACGGCGCGACCTCGGCGAAGGCGGGGGCGAGCCGCGCCACCAGATACACGCCCGCCTTCACCATCGCCGCGGCGTGCAGATAGGCGCTGACCGGAGTGGGCGCCGCCATCGCGTTCGGCAGCCACATGCTCAGCGGCCACACCGCGGACTTGGCGAGCGCCCCGCACAGGATCAGCACGAGCGCCGCCGACAGGGTGCCGCTCGCGGCGGGCGGCGACTCCAGGATGCGCGAGATCCGGTACGTACCCGCCAGCTGACCCAGCATCAGGAAACCGACGAACATCGCGAGCCCGCCGACCGAGGTCACCGTCAGCGCCTGGAGCGCGCACCGGCGGCTGGAGCGCTTCTCACTGTCGTAGCCGATGAGCAGGAACGACAGGACGGTGGTGAGCTCCCAGAACAGGTACAGGCTCATCAGGTCGTCGGCGAGGACGAGCCCCAGCATCGCGCCCGCGAACGCCAGCAGATTGCCGCCGAACGCCCCCAACTGCCGCGCCCCGCCGTCGAAGTAGCGCACGCAGTACAGCAGCACGAGCGCGCCGATGCCCGCGGCGAGCAGCACCATGACGAGCGACAGCGGGTCGAGCCGGAACGCGATCTCGACGTCGTAGTCCCTGATCCACCACCACGACTCCGTACTCGGCCGGCCCGCGCTCACCTCGCCCCAGCGGGACAGCGCCCAGCCGAGCGCGGCGGCGGGCGGCAGCGCGAGCAGCGCGAACCCGCGCGGCCCGGCCCTGCGGATCAGCGGGGCGGCGCAGAGCGCGACGACGAAGTGTGCGAGGACCAATGCGGTCATACACGATACATATCGGGTGAAAAGGGGTGCGCCGGGTGGGGCGCGCCGGAGAAGCCCAAGAGGTCCGTGCCGGTGACGGAGGAGGCGGCGGGGGAGAGGAGGAAGGCGCTGGGCCCCCATTGCGCTGCATTACGCTGCCAACGTGACGAACCCCTCCGAACCCGACCGGGCCCGACCGGCCAACCAGGGCCGCCGTGTCGCCGCCCGCAACCGCGCCGCGCTCATCACCGCCGCCCGCGAGGTCTTCGCCGAGCAGGGGCTGAACGCGCCGCTGTCCACGGTCGCCCGCCGGGCCGGGGTCGGGCAGGGGAGTCTGTACCGGCACTTCGCCGACCGGGTGGCCCTGGCCTCGGCGGTGCTCGACGAGAACGTCCGGCAGATCGAGACGGCCGCCGCCGGGCCGGACGCGGACCTCACGTCCGTGCTCGGCGTCGTCACCTGGCACATCACCCGGTCCACCGCCTTCGTCGACCTGCTGCGGGTGCGCGGCGACGACGACCGGGGCCGGGAGCTGTCCGCCCGTGTGCGCGCGGCGCTCGCCACGTGCGGACCCGCCGGGCGGGGGCGCGGGCTCGGCGCCGACGAGCTGATGCTGGCCATCGCGATGGTCTCCGGCGCCGTCGCGGGCCCCACCGCCGCCGAGCGCGAGCGCCTGGCGCTCGCCGCCTGGGGGCTGCTCGGCATCGAGGTGGGGCCGCTGCGGTCCGTCGAGACCGCCGACGACTGAGGCGGCGTCAGCCGCCGTTCGACAGCCGGATGCCCTTGGCCAGCGCGTCGAACCTGTACACGTAACCGCCCTTCGGGCCGCTGACCGTCATGTACGCGTCCCGGCCGCCCGGTGCGATCGCGACGTTGGTCGCCGACTCCAGCCCCTTCGCCTCCTTCGCGGGCACCTCCACCGTGCCGAGCCGCTCGCCGTACTTGCTGAAGACCGCCATGGCGGGGCGGCCGTGCAGCGCCTGGTACAGGTTGCCCTCGGCATCCACGGCGATGGAGTCGGTCTGCGCGACGCCGCCGTCGACGTGGATCGCCTCGTGCCGGGTGGTCACCGTGGTCTTCTCGGCGTCGAGCAGCAGGTACGAGACGGTGTCCGTGGCCAGCTCGCTGATCCACAGGCCCTTCTCCTCGGGGTCGAACATCACGCCGTTGGGGTGCGCGAGTCCGTCGGCGAGGACGGTGGCCTTCCCGCCGTCGCGGTCGATCCGCACGATGCGGCCCTCGGCCTCGCCCGTCTTCATACCGTGCAGATCGCTGACGTACAGGTTGCCGTCGTCGTCGAAGGCGATGTCGTCGGGGTTCATCGGGGACCCGTCGACGTCGCCGGAGAAGAACGTGCGGGCGTCCGAACCGTCCTGCTTCGTGCTGCGCACGTCGCCCGACCGGTAGTCCGTCAGATACACGCGGCCGTCGTGCGGGCTGATCTGCGCCGACGTGTACGCGCCGGTCTTGTCGGTGTAGACACCCTCGTGCTTGCCCGTGCGCACGTCCACGGAGATCAGCTTCGGCTCGCCGGGCGGCGCCGTGACGTCCACGACGTACAACGCCCCGCTCTCCGTGAGGACCGGCCCCTCCAGAAGCGTCATGCCGGTGGCCTGGTGGGGATCGGTCACGTGCGAGACCTGGGTGGCCCGGATCGTCCGGCCCTCACCCGACACGGCCGCCGGCCGCGCATCCGCGCCATCGGCCTTCTGCGTCCCGCACGCGGTCAACGAGACCAGCCCGAGGGCGGCGAGGACGGCAAGGGTGTGTGCTCTGCTGGGCATGTGGGGGTACACCTTCCTGCGTTCGAATGTCTGAAGCCCCTCCGGCGATTGAGGAGCGGGGTCCGGCGATCCAAGCCCCTGCGGCGATCGAGGAGCGGGGAACGGCGATCCAGGCGCGGGGTCCGGCAAATCAAAGCCCCTCCGGCGATTGAGGAGCGGGGTCCGGGGCAGCGCCCCGCGGCCTCGGCCACGGCTCACGTGCTCAGGCCACGGACCACCCCCCGTCCGACGGCATCACCACCCCGTTGAGGTTCACCGCATCCTCACTGAGCAGAAACGTCACGGACGCCGCCAACTCCTCCGCCATCGCCAACCCCGGAATCGCCACCCGCATCCGCGCCGTGCGCGCCGACCCGTACGGCGCCCCCTCCGGCACCTGGATCCCCGTCGCCACCGCCCCCGGCGCCACCGCGTTGACCTGCACCCCCGTACCGGCGTACTGGTAAGCCGAGGACTTCGTCAGTCCCACGAGCGCGTGCTTCGACGTCGTGTACGCCGCCCCCGCCGCCGACCCCCGCAGCGCCGCCTCGGAGACGATGTTCACGATGCGCCCGCCGCCCGCCGCGAGCATCCCCGGCACGACGGCCCGCATCAGCCGCATGGGACCGTCGACGTTGATGCGCATGACGCGCTCCCAGATCGCGTCGTCGACCTCGTGCACGGCGGCGTCGTTGTCCATCACACCGGCGACGTTCGCCAGCGCGTGCACCCGGCCGCCGGCCGCCGCGAGCACCGCGTCGGCTGCCTCGGGCCGGGTGATGTCCACGGTGACCGGCACCAGCTCGGCGCCCAACTCGGTGGCCAGGTCGGCGAGTTTGTCGGCCGACACGTCGACGCCGACCACCCGGCCGCCCTCCCGTACGATCCGCGAGGCCACCGCGCGGCCGATGCCGGAGGCGGCGCCGGTGACCACGACGGTCTGCCCGGCGAAACGGCCGCCGGTGATCTTCTCGGTCCACGGCTGGGGCGTGCCGATCTCGACGCCGGGCTGCCGGGCGGCCGCGGTGGGCGCGGCCGGGGCGGCGGTCGGCAGGCCCTCGGGTATCTCGCCGGTCTCCGCGGCGCCGACCAGTACGTCCACCAGCTCCGCCGGGAACTTCCCGCCGGACATCTTCACGAGCTGCTCCAACGGCAGGCCCAGCGCGGGCGCCAGGGCCTCCTCGCTCTGTCCCTGCGAGGCCAGCATGCCGCGCAGGATCTGCCCGGCGGCGGGGTTCGCGAGCCAGTCGCGCAGCGGGGAGGTGGGGGAGAGGTTCGACATCGCGCGCCTTTCGCGTCGGTTCACGTCGGGATCGGGCCGCACCGGCCCCTACCGGACAGTGCTGTCCGGTTGTTGGGTTACGGTACCCGTGACGGTGCGGAAGTCCCAGCGAGGGCACCCCTCGCGCCGCATGCCCCCCCCACGAGAGGAAGCCGCCGGATGACCCTCCCGCAGTGCGACACGCCCCCCACCCCGCAGGAGACGGCCGAGCTGCGCGAGCGCTACCGCGCCGAACGCGAGCGCCGTGTCCGCCCCGACGCCACGGCCCAATACCGTTCCACCACCGCCGAGTTCGGCTACTTCGCCGCCGATCCGTACGCGGGCCCGGCCGTCGAGCGCGCGCCGCTGACCGACACGGTGGACGTCGCCGTCGTCGGCGGCGGCTTCGGCGGGATCCTGGCGGGCGCGCGGATGCGCGGCAAGGGCGTGGCGAAGGTGCGGATCGTCGAGCAGGGCGGCGACTTCGGCGGCACCTGGTACTGGAACCGCTACCCCGGCATCCACTGCGACATCGAGGCGCACGTCTACCTGCCGATGCTGGACGAGACCGGCTACGTACCCGAGTGGAAGTACGCGCCCGGCGACGAGATCCGGCGCCACGCGGTGCGCATCGCGGAGCGCTTCGACCTGTACGAGGACGCCCTCTTCTCGACCGCCGTCACCGCCCTCACCTGGGACGACGCGGCCCACCAGTGGATCGTCGCGACCGACCGCGGCGACGCGTTCCGCGCCACGTACGTCGTCACCGCCACCGGCACCCTCTCCGAGCCCAAGCTGCCCGGCATCCCCGGCATCGAGGACTACAAGGGCCACACCTTCCACACCTCGCGCTGGGACTACGGCTACACCGGAGGCGGCCCCGACGGCGGCATGACCGGCCTCGCCGACAAGCGGGTCGGTGTCGTCGGCACGGGCGCCACCGGCGTGCAGGCGATCCCCAAACTGGCCGAGGACGCCCGGCAGTTGTACGTCTTCCAGCGCACACCGTCCGCCGTGGACGTGCGCGGGCAGCGGCGGACGACACCCGAGGAGGTCGGCGCGGACCGGTCCGGCTGGGCGGCCGAACGCCGGGAGAACTTCCTGCGCATCGTCTCCGGCGAGGACGCCGAGCGGGACCTCGTCGCCGACGGCTGGACCGAGTCGGCGGGCCTGCTGGAGAAGCTGCTGCCGAGCTTCCGCCGGGACGGCGAACCGGACTTCGAGGCCGCCTACGAGGCCGCCGACCACGCCACGATGAACCGGATCCGTGACCGGGTCGCCGCCGAGGTCACCGACCCCGCCACCGCCGAGGCCCTCAAGCCCTGGTACCGCTACGCGTGCAAGCGGCCCACCTTCTCCGACCTGTACCTGCCCGCCTTCAACCGGCCCAACGTCACCCTCGTCGACACCGCGGACACGCACGGCATCGAGCGGATGACGGAGCGCGGGGTGGTCGTCGGCGGCGTGGAGTACGAGGTCGACTGCCTCATCTTCGCGACCGGCTTCTCGGTCGGCGTGTCCGGAGTCACCTCCGGCAAACTGCCGGTCACCGGCCGCGACGGGCTGCAACTCCTCGACTCCCTCGCCCGGTTCGGCCCGCGCACCCTGCACGGCTTCACCAGCGCGGGCTTCCCGAACCTGATCCAGCTGGGGCCGATGCAGAACGCCTCCAGCGTCAACTTCAGCCACATCCTCGACGAACAGGCCGTGCACGCCGCCGCCCTCGTCGCCGCCGCCGAAAAGGCCGGCGCCCTCCTGGAACCC
Source organism: Streptomyces sp. BYX5S (assembly GCF_054724165.1). Lineage (NCBI taxonomy): Bacteria > Bacillati > Actinomycetota > Actinomycetes > Kitasatosporales > Streptomycetaceae > Streptomyces > Streptomyces sp. BYX5S. Next base: position 3,274,058 of record NZ_CM138829.1, read on the forward strand.
GCCCCCGAGGCCGTCGACGCCTGGCGCGCGACCTGCGCCCAGGACGCCCCCGACCACGCGTGGTTCCACGCCGAGTGCACCCCCGGCTACTACAACCGCGAGGGCAAGGGCCGCCCCAACGGCCCCAACGCCTACCCGCACGGCGCGGTCGCCTTCCACGAACTGCTGCGCAGGTGGCGCGAGGAGAGCATCCACGAGGTCCTGCGCCCCAAAGCCTGACGCCCCCGCCGCCCTCGCTCTACGGCAGCGGCTCCAGATCCGCCCGGAACTGGTGGTGGTCCGAGAACTCGCTGGTGTGGACGGCGTGGGCGCGGGCGGTGACGGCGCGCAGGAAGATGTAGTCGAACTTGCTCTGCCAGTCGGTGGTCGTCGCGCATTCCACCCCGGCCCCGGGGTGGCACGTGGGGTCGGCGTCCGAGGCCAGGGACCACATCGGATCGAGTTCCGGTGCGTCCGGTACGGCGTTGAAGTCGCCCAGGACGACGGCGCGTTCGTGGCGGGCGACCGCCTTCGCGAACACGTCGATCTGCCGCGCGCGGAACTCCTCCTGCTGCCGCTGGGCGAGGTGGGTGTTGAAGACGCGGACGGAGCGGCCGCCGAGCGTCGTCGTCACGGCCATGTAGCCGCGGTCCTCGGAGCCGCCGTCCGGGTACTCGTCGACGACCGCGTCGCTCATCGGGGCCGCCGAGAGGATCGCCTGGCCGTAGCCGCCCGCCCGCCACGGAAGTCCGCCGCAGCGGCCCCAGTTGTGCAGCACCGAGCCGTACTCGACGTGGTAGTCGAGGCCGTAGAAGGTCCGCAGGTAGCTGCGGATCTCCTCGACGTCGCGGACGCACGCCTCCTGGAGACCGACGACCTGCGGCGCGTACGTGGCGATGTCGGCGGCCCGGCCGAGGTTCTTGGCGCTGCCGCAGGGGTTGCAGATGTTCCACGTCATCACCCGGTTCGGCACGATGTCCTTGGCGGCGCCGACGGGCAGCGGCAACGGCTCGGAGACGTGGGCGCCGGTGGGCGCGCTCGGCCCGACGAGTGCCAGGCACACTGCGGCCACGACCACCGCGCACCACCGTCTGCTGAGACCGGACACCGGCACCTCCTCAAGATGATCCTGTCACCGCGCGGTGGTCGTCCGGAGCAACTCGTGGGCCATTTCCCGTGCGGGCAGCTCGGTTTGTCCGGCGATGCGGTGGAACGTCTCCTGGGCGGCCCCGGCCGGCCAGTCGTCCGGGAGGTGTCCGGCGGGCAGGCGGGGATCGGTGCGGATGGTGTCGAGCCACTCGCTGACCAGGCGCAGGCGGGTGCCGAGCGGATCCGCGCGCAACGGGCCGCCCGGGGCGTCCGGCGCGGCGGTCCACCGCGCGTCGAAGGCCCGGTAGCGGGCCGCGATGCTCTCCAGGTCCCAGGTCTCGCGGATCATTCGCTCGATGTCCGTCGTCACACCCGCCGCCCCGTGGAAGGTCGTCACATGTGCGGCGAGCCCGAGCTCCTCGACGGCCGCCGACACGTCGACGTTCCCCGGCGCGATCCACAACCCGCTGTAGAGCGCCCCGAATCCGGACCACGCGAGCCGGGAGCGCAGTTCGTGGCGCCGCCGCTTCCAGGCGTCGGGCAGCGAGAACGCCAGCAGCGTCCAGGTGCCGTCCCACTCGTCGTTGACCGCGCCCTGCTTCCAGATCCGCGAGCGTCCGTCCTCCAGTACGCGCGTGGCCTGCTCGGTCAGCCCGAAGTGCATCCGGCGGCCCTCGCGGCGGCGCCGCAGCAGGCCCCGGTCGACCATCCGCGTGAGCGTCGACCGCACGGCCTGCTCGCCGACCCCGAGCCGGCCGAGCACCTCGATGATGCTGCCCGAGTACACGCACACATCCCCTGCCTCCAGCACGTGGTTGCCGAAGAAGGCGAGCAGCAGCGACTGCGGGCGCGGCTGCGGAGGGCTCGCCGCGTCGCGGGTCGGGTCGGTGCCGATGCCTATGCCGGTGTCGTCCACGTCGGCAAGCGTACGGTCGGCCGCCCGGTGGTCGCCGACGACCAGTAGTGGACGGTGCCGACGACGTCACCGGTCCGACGGCGACGGGGCCGGCGTGTCCTCACGTGGAGGTCTCCTTCGTGCGGGGCGCGGGCTGCCCGCTGGTGTGCGGGAGCGTGTCCTTGCCGGTCTCGCGGACGAACCACAGGGACAGCGCGGTGATGAGTGAACCGCCGCACAGCAGCAGGGCGACGGGGGTGCTGTCGCCGCTGCCCGCCACCAGCGCTCCCGCGATCATGGGGGAGAAGCCCGCTCCGACCAGCGTGGCGCCCTGGTAGCCGAGGGAGGCGCCGGTGTAGCGCACGCGCGTGCCGAACATCTCGCTGAACAGGGCGCCCAGCGGGCCGTACATCACGGACTGGGCGAGCCCGTGCCCGAGGACCACGGCGAGGATCAGCAGACCGGGGGAGCCGGAGTCGACGAGGGCGAGGACGGGGAAGGCGAGCGCCGCCGAGAGCAGGGCCCCGGCGAGGACGACCGGCCGCCACCCGACCCGGTCGGACAGCACCGAGGCGCACGGCAGCACGACGAGCGCCACCGACGAGGACACCGTCAGCGCGGTCAGCGCCTGCGAGCGCGCGTAACCGATGCCCGTGGCGTACGAGATGAGGTAACTGGTCAGCAGGGACTGCGCGGTGAAGGCGCCGATGCCGACGCAGGCCGCCAGCAGGACGGGGCGCGGGCGGCGCAGCACGTCGAGGATCGGCAGCCGCGCCGTTCCGCGCTCCTGCTTCACCTCGGCGAACAACGGACTCTCGACGACCTTCAGGCGGACGAACAGCCCGACGCCGAGCAGCACCACGCTCAGCAGGAACGGCACCCGCCAGCCCCACGACAGGAACGCGTCCCTCGGAAGCATCACGACGAGGGCGACCACGGCGGTGGACAGCAGCGAGCCCAGCGGAGCCCCCAACTGCGTGAAACTGGACCACAGTCCACGCCGTCGCGCCCCCGCGTGCTCGACGACCATCAGCGTCGCGCCGCCCCACTCGCCGCCGATGGCGAGGCCCTGCACGACGCGCAGCGCGATCAGCAGCAGCGGCGCCCAGACACCCGCGGTGTCGTAGGTCGGCAGCAGTCCGATGAGGAAGCTGGCGCCGCCCATCAGCCCCATCGTGAGCAGCAGCATCGACTTGCGTCCGAGCCGGTCCCCGAAGTGCCCGAAGACGATCCCGCCGAGCGGCCGCGCGACATATCCCGCGGCGAACGTGCCGAACGCGGCGATGGTGCCGACGGCCGGATCGGCGCCGGGGAAGAACAGCTCACCGAACGCGATGGCGGCGACGGTCCCGTAGACGAGGAAGTCGTAGAACTCGACCGCCGTCCCGAGGAGGCCGGAGAGGGCGACTCGGCGCAGTTGCCGGGTGGGGTGCGGCATCGCGGGCTCCCTGAGGCAGGGGAAGGGTGCCCGTGAATGTATGCGCGCGCATGACGGCGGTCAGTAAAGTGCACAAGGCCCTGGGGGCGTGGGCTACCGTTCGCGGGTGACATCGACCGCCCCCGCCCAGCCCGGCCCGTTCGCCGGCGAGCGCCTCGACATGCTGCCGCTGCGCGTCGCGCACGCGGAGGAGATGGCCGAGGTGCTCGGCGATCCGGCCCTGCACACCTTCATCGGCGGCGCCCCGGACACGGCCGAGGAGTTGCGGGCGCGCTACGCGCGCATGATCGCGGGCTCGCCCGACCCGGCCGTCGCCTGGCTCAACTGGGTCGTCCAACTCCGGGACGCGGGACGGCTGGTGGGTACGGTGCAGGCGACCGTCGGCGACGGCGTCGCGGAGATCGCCTGGGTCGTGGGGACGGCGTGGCAGGGGCGCGGCTTCGCCACGGAGGCCGCGCGGGCCCTTGTGGCCTGGCTGAACGAGCAGGGCGTGCGCACCGTCGTCGCCCACATCCACCCCGAACACCACGCCTCCGCCGCCGTCGCCACCGCCTGCGGGCTCACGCCCACCGGCGCGTGGCACGACGGCGAAGTGGTGTGGCGGCTGCGCGCCGCCGGATGACGGTGCTCAGCGGAAGGCCGCGTGCCCCGTCAGCGTCTTGCCGATGACCAGCGTGTGGACCTCGCTCGTGCCCTCGTACGTCAGCACCGATTCGAGGTTGTTGGCGTGCCGCAGCACCGGGTATTCGAGGGTGATGCCGTTGGCGCCGAGGATGGTGCGGCACTCGCGGGCGATCCGGATGGCCTCGCGCACGTTGTTCAGCTTGCCGACGCTGATCTGCTCCGGCGTGCCGCGCCCCGCGTCCTTGAGCCGGCCGAGGCGCAGCGCGAGCAGCATGCCCTTGTCGAGCTCCAGGGCCATGTCGGCGAGCTTCGCCTGCGTCAACTGGTAGGAGGCCAGCGGCCGTTCGAAGACCGTACGGTCACCGGCGTACGAGATCGCCGCCTCCAGGCAGTCGCGGGCGGCGCCGAGCGCGCCGAAGACGATGCCGAAGCGGGCCTCGTTGAGGCAGCCGAGCGGGCCGGAGAGGCCGCGCGCGTTCGGCAGCATCGCGTCGGCGGGCAGGCGGACGTCCTCCAGGACCAGCTCGCTGGTGACGCTGGCGCGCAGCGACAGCTTCCGCTTAATCTCCGGCGCCGAGAAACCGGGCGTCCCGGCGGGGACGAGGAAGCCGCGCACGCCCTCCTCGGTGCGGGCCCAGACGACGGCGACGTCCGCCACCGAACCGTTCGTGATCCACATCTTGGTGCCGTTGAGGACCCAGTCCGAGCCGTCGCGCTTGGCGTTCGTACGCATCGAACCGGGGTCGGAGCCCGCGTCCGGCTCGGTCAGGCCGAAGCAGCCGATCTTCTCGCCCGCCGCCATGCCCGGCAGCCACTGCTGCTTCTGCTCCTCGGAGCCGTACTTCCAGATCGCGTACATCGCGAGTGAACCCTGTACGGAGACCAGGCTGCGCAGCCCGGAGTCGACCGCCTCCAGCTCCATGCACGCCAGGCCGTACGAGACGGCGCTGGTGCCCGCGCAGCCGTAGCCCTCCAGGTGCATGCCGAGCACGCCGAGGCCGCCCAGCTCGCGGGCGAGCTCGCGGGCCGGGATGGAGCCGTTCTCGAACCACTCCGCGATCTTCGGGCGCAGCTCGCGCTCGCCCATGGTGCGCACCGTGTCGCGGATGGCGCGCTCCTCGTCGCTCAACATGCCGTCGATGTCGACGAGTTCGAAGGGGTGGAGAGGGGCTGAGGACATCGCGGACTCCTTGGCTGCGGTGCGTGGTCGGCGCTAGGGTGACGGATATCGGATTTTGGATCCAACTTGGCTGCCGCCTCGGATCGTAGCCGTACGCCCACCGCTTGCCAAGGAGACTCGTATGCGGGCCAGCAGCCCTGCCGCCGGACCAGCCGCCCAGGGGGCCCTCGCGGGGCTCGTCGTCGCCGACTTCGGCCGGGTCCTCGCGGCCCCCTATCTCACGATGCTCCTCGCCGACCTCGGCGCGGAGGTCATCAAGGTCGAGCGCCCCGGCACCGGCGACGAGACTCGCTCCTGGGGCCCGCCGTTCGCCGACGGCGAGGCCACCTACTTCCTCGGCGTCAACCGCAACAAGCGCTCCGTCGCCCTCGACCTCACCCAGGACTCCGGCCGCGAGGCCGCCCGCGCCATCGCCGCCCGCGCCGACATCCTCGTCGAGAACTTCCGGCCCGGCACCATGGACCGACTCGGCCTCGGCTACGAGGAGCTGAGCGCGCTCAATCCGGGGCTGGTGTACTGCTCGGTCACCGGATTCGGCGCGGCCGAGGGCGCCGCGCTGCCCGGCTACGACCTGCTGGTGCAGGCGATGGGCGGGCTCATGAGCGTCACCGGGGACCCGGGCGGGCAGGGCACCAAGGCCGGAGTGGCGCTCGTCGACGTCATCACGGGCCTGCACGCCGGCCTCGGCGTCATGGCGGCGCTGCGGCACCGCGAGCACACCGGCGAGGGACAGAAGGTCGAGGTCTCCCTGCTCACCTCACTGCTCTCCGCGCTCACCAACCAGGCCTCGGCGTACGTCGCCGGGGGAGTGGTGCCCCGGGCCATGGGCAACAAGCACCCGAGCATCGCCCCGTACGAGGTGGTGGACGCCAAGGACCGGCCGCTGGCGCTCGCCGTCGGCAACGACCGGCAATTCGGCGCCCTGTGCGCGGAGTTGGGCGTCCCAGGCCTCGCCTCCGACCCGCGCTTCGCGCACAACACCGCGCGCGTCGCCCACCGCGAGGAACTCCTCGCCGAACTCTCCGAGCGGCTGCGCGAGCGCGGCGCCGACGAGTGGTTCCAGGCACTGACCGCCGTCGGCGTGCCCTGCGGCCCGATCAACGATCTCGGCGAGGCCTTCGCGTTCGCGCGCCACATCGGCCTCGACGCCCGCGTCCACATCGACGACCCGAACCGCGAGACCCCCGCCGCGCAGGTCGCCCACCCCATCCGGCTGAGCGCCGCCCCCGCCGCGTACGTCACGGCGCCGCCGCGGCTCGGGGAGCACACCGAGCAGATCCTCGCCGAGCTGGGCCTCGCGGATGGGTCCGCCGCAGGTGAGGCGGGCGATGTCGGTGGGGCTCCGTAGGATGGACGCTCATCACCACGAGCTGCCGACGACACCCGGGAGCGAGGAAGAGGAGCCGCCATGACCACCCCCGCGAGCAGGCGGCGGCCCCCCACGGCGCAGCAGTTCGTCCTCGAAGAGCTGCGCCGGGCCATCACCAGCGGGGAGATCAGGCCCGGCATGCCGATCCGGCAGGACGCCCTCGCCGAACAGCTGGGCGTCAGCCGGGTCCCGCTGCGGGAGGCGCTGAAGACCCTGGAGGGCCAGTCCCTCGTCGTCCACCACGCGCACCGCGGCTACTTCGTCGCCGAACTCTCCCTCGCCGAGCTCCGCGAGGTCTACCGCATCCGGGAGATCCTGGAGGCCGAGGCCGTCCGCCAGGCGATGGCCGCGGGGGGCGGCGCCGTCCTCGGCGCCCTGGAGGAGGCGCAGCGCGAGGTCGAGGCGCAGGCCGAGGCCGGGGACGTCGCGGCGATGGCGGCGGCCAACCGCCGGTTCCACTTCGTCCTCTTCGAGGCGTCCGGCATGCGGCGCCTCGTCCGCCTCATCGCCACCCTCTGGGACGCGACCGACGCCTACCGCTCCCTCTACTACGCGGACTCCACCAGCCGTACGCACGTCGTCGACGAGCACCGCGCGACCCTCGACGCCCTGCGCGAGGGCCGCACCGAGGACGCGGTGCGCATCCTCGACCAGCACCGGGAGCACGCGGTGGTGGCGCTGGAGGGGCTGCTGGGCGAGGGCCCGGCCGCGTAGACACGCACGGCGAAAGGGGGCGGCCCCGCCGGATCTCCGGCGGGGCCGCCCCCTGCTGGCGCATACCTGCCGTTTCAGCAGACGCTGTCCGTCGGCTTCGGGTTGCCGAGCCCGAACAGCGGGCGCAGCCGCAGCCCCGCCCACGTGCCGAGGATGGCGACGGCGCCCCAGATCCAGCCGTGCAGCGAACCGGACACGATGCCCGCGAGGTACGCGCCGATGTTGCAGCCGCCCGCGAGGCGCGCGCCGATCCCCATGAGGATGCCGCCGACGACCGCGGCGACGGCCGTGCGTGCGGGGATGCCGCGGTGCAGCTTCCACACGCCGCCCGCCGCGGCGGCCACGGCCGCGCCGACCATGATGCCGATGTCGGTGAGGCTGTTCTTGTCGGCGAGCACCGGGCCCGACAGCTGCGCGGCGTTGTTCGGCTGCTGCCAGAACGCCCAGGTCTCGGGGGAGCCGCCGAGGGCGCCCACCACCTTGGAGCCCCACAGCGAGAACGCGCTGGTCACACCCCACGCACCGCCCGACACGAGCAGGACGCCCGCGCCGAGCACCGCGAGCACCAGGGCGCCCGCCGCCAGCGGCCAGGAGCCCCGGACCGCACGTCGCCACGCGCCCCGCGCCGACGGCGGCGCACCGACCGGCGGCGGATTGCGGCGGGCCTGCACGGCACGCGCGACGAACCAGATCGCGGCGAGCGCGACGATGGTGATCGCCCACGAGCCGAACCAGCCGACGTGGTCGGACAGCAGATACGGGTCGAGCGCCGGCAGATCGCTCCAGAGCCCGAACTGCCAGGCGGCGAGGGTGGAACCGACGATGAAGCCGAAGAGGGTCAGCACGATCGAGGTCTGGCCCGAGCCGACGGCGAACAGCGTGCCGGACGCGCAGGCGCCGCCCAGCTGCATGCCGATGGCGAAGAGGAACGACCCGAGGATCAGGCCGATGCCGATCGGCCCCGCACTGGGCGCGGGCACCGAGCCGAACAGTCCGGTGCCGGTGCCGATGATCAGGGCGAACAGCGTCGCGGTGCTGCCCAGCAACAGGGTGTGCGCCCGCAGCCCGGTGCCGTTGCCGACGGCGACGAGCTGCCGCCAGGCGCTGGTGAACCCGAACCGCGAGTGGAACAGGGCGAAGCCCAGTCCCAGCCCGAGCAGCAGCAGGACACCCGGCTTGGCGCCGTGCGCCGCGAACACGTAGGCGTCGAGCACGGCGCCGATGACCAGGGCGCCGGCGAGCGGACCCCACCGGGTGGGCGGCGCGGCCTCGGCGACCGGGGCGGGCGATGAGGTGGGGGACGGGGTGAGCAGGGCGGCGCGCGGCGGCGCCCCGGCAGGGGGAGCGGTGGTCACGGCGGATCTCCGGCAGGTGGAGTGGGAGCGTTCGAACAGGGAAGCGGGCCGCGCCGGGCGCGGCGCGGCGAGGTGTCAGCGACGACAGAGCGCGTCGTCGACACTCCACGTCGTGGCCGCGAAGAGCGCGAGAGCCAGAAGACGAGCGGGTCCGAACATGCGCCCCACCTTAGGCCGCACCCTCGAACAGGAGAACGCCGTCTCACATAGCGGTCAACCTGTCTCAAGCAGATGGAGCCTCTCCGGCGATTGAGGAGCGGGGTCCGGGGCGGAGCCCCGTGAGCGCCACCGTGTCAGGCCGGATACGCGTGCGTCTGCGTCGCCTTCACCGTCGCCCAGACCTCCGCCCCGGGATGCAGCCCCAGCTCGGCCGCCGCCACCGTCGTCAGGTCCGCGGCCAGCGCAAGCTCCCCGGACAGGGCCGCCCGGATCTGGTCCCCGTGCGTCTCCATCCCGGAGACCTCGCAGCGCCAGAGGTTACGGGCACTGGACCCGCTCGGCCGCTCCCGGTGCAGCGTCACCGCGCTCGGGGGGAACGCGACGAACACCGGCCCGCGCAGATCCTCGGTCGTCGTGATCACGGGCCCCTCGTCCGCGATGTGGACGGTGTGTCCATCCGCGTCGCCCCGGTACAGGTTGAGCCCCACCAGCTGCGCGATGTAGTCCGTGCGCGGCCGCCGCGCCACGTCCGACGGAGCGCCCTCCTGGACGACGTGCCCGTGCTCGACGACGACGAGCCGGTCGGCCAGCACCATCGCGTCGAGCGGATCGTGCGTGACCAGCACCGCCACCGCCTCGAACTCGGCGAGGTGCCGCCGCAGTTGCGCCCGCACGTCGAGCCGGGTGCGGGCGTCGAGCGCGGCCAGCGGCTCGTCGAGCAGCAGCAGCCGCGGCCGGGTGGCCAGCGCCCGCGCGAGCGCGACCCGCTGCGCCTGGCCCCCGGACAGCCGCCGCGGCTTGGCCGCCGCGTGCGCCGCGAGCCCCATGCGGTCGAGCCACGCCTGCGCCCGCGCCCGCGCCTCGGCCTTGGGCGTGCCCTGGCAGCGCGGTCCGAACGCCACGTTGTCGAGCGCGCTCAGATGCGGGAACAGCAGGTAGTCCTGGAACACCACGCCGACCGGCCGCGACTCGGGCGGCGCCCCGTCCAGCGCGGTGCCGTCGAGGGTGAGGTGCCCGCCGTCGAGCGGCGTGAGCCCCGCGAGCGCGCGCAGCGCGGTCGTCTTGCCCGCACCGTTCGGCCCGAGCAGCGCGACCACGTCACCGGGCGCGGCGGACAGTGCGACATCGAGCCGGAAGTCGCCCCGGTCCACGACGAGCCGCGCGTCGAGACCGCCGCCCGCCCCGCCCTCGTACGCAGGGGTGAGCTCCGGTCCGGTCTTCTCGAGGTCGGTCATGACGCGGTCATCCAGCGGTCACGGAGCCCGGCGAGCACCGTGATCGACACGGCCAGCAGCACCAGGCTGAGGGAGATCGCCGCGGCCGGATCGCTCTGCATGGCGAGGTACACGGCGAGCGGCATGGTCTGGGTGCGGCCGGGGAAATTGCCGGCGAAGGTGATCGTCGCGCCGAACTCGCCGAGCGCCCGCGCCCACGCGAGTACCGCCCCGGCCGCGATCCCCGGCGCGATCAGCGGCAGCGTCACCCGCCGGAACGCGGTGAACCGGGACGCGCCGAGCGTCGTCGCGGCCTCCTCGTACCGGGGATCGGCCGCCCGCAGCGTCCCCTCGACGCTGATCACGAGGAACGGCATCGCCACGAACGCCTCGGCGATCACCACGCCGGTGGTGGTGAACGGCAGCGTGATCCCGAACCAGGAGTCGAGGTACTGGCCGACGACCCCGTTCCTGCCGAGCGCCGTGAGCAGCGCGACACCGCCCACCACGGGCGGCAGCACCAGCGGCAGCGTCACCAGCGCCCGTACGAGACCGCGCCCCGGGAACTCGGTGCGCGCCAGCAGCCACGCCAGCGGCACCCCGAGCACCAGGCTCACCAGCGTCGCCAACGTGGCGCACACCAGCGACAGTTGGAGCGCCTGCCACACCGCGGGACTGGTCAGCTGCTCGGGCAGCTGCGCCCACGGCGCGCGTACGAGCAGCGCGATCAGCGGCACCACCAGGAACGCCAGGCCGACGAGCGCGGGCACCAGCAGCGGCAGCGGCGGAACACGGCCACGGCGGCGGCGCCCGCCCCGGGCGGTGTCGTCGAGCACGGTCACGGCTTGAGGAACCCGGCCTCGGTCAGCGCCTTCTGGCCGTCGGCGGACTTGACCAGCTCGATGAACGCCTTCGCGGCGTCGGCGTTCGGCGCCTTCTTCAGCCGGGCGATCGGGTAGTCGTTGATGGCGTCGGCGGACTCGGGGAACTCCACGCCCTCCACCTTGTCACCCGCCGCGTGCACATCGGTCTTGTACACGACCGCCGCGTCGGCCTCCTTCAGCTCCACCTTCGTCAGGGCGCTCTTCACGTCCTGCTCGTACGAGACCGGGGTGAGCTTCAGCTTGCTCGCGGTCAGCGCCGTCTGCGCGGCGGACCCGCACGGCACCTCCTTCGCGCACAGCACGACCTTCAGGTCGGCGTTCGTGAGGTCCTTCAGGGACGACACCTTGTCCGGGTTGCCGGGCAGGGTGGCGATCTCCAGCTGGTTGCGGACGAACGTGCTCGGCTCGCCCGCCGCGTCCCCGGCGTCGGTCACGGTCTTCATGGTCTTCCGGCTGGCCGCCGCGAACACGTCGGCGGGGGCGCCGCCGGTGATGCCCGCGGCGAGGCTGTCGCTGCCGCCGAAGTTGAAGGTGACCTCGGTGCCGGGGTGCTCCTTCTCGAACTGCTTGCCGAGCTTCGTGAAGCTCTCCTTGAGGGAGGCGGCGGCGAACACGTTCACCGTGCCGGACAGCTTCTCGTCGCCGGAGGAGGCGCCGGAGGAGTCCGCGTCGGACGAGCCGCAGGCGCTCAGCGTCAGCACCGCCGCCGCCCCGATGCCGGTCGCCTGAAGGATCCGACGGGTGGTGGTCCTGCGCGCGGAACGGGTTGTCACGGTTCAGCTCCCCTGCGTGTCCTGCATACGTGTCCTCGAACGCCTACGGCGACCATACTGCCGCATCTGCCAGGCGTAAGTCGCCTGTGGGTTCGCATGATCCCAGTGGATGGACGGTGTAGGTACGCATGTGCGTTCGTACGTCACTGGCTCATGCACGGTCGACATGGACATTCGTCGACTTCACGCGGGCCGTGGCCTCCATGCCGACCTCCAGCCCCAGCTCCTCGACGGCCTCCCGCGTCAGCAGCGACACCAGCCGGTGCGGACCGGCCTGGATCTCCACCTGGGCGGCGACGTCGCCGAGCTTCACGGCGGTCACGATGCCCGGAAACGCGTTGCGCACCGAGGTGTACGAGGGGTGTTCGTCGGAGTCGTCGCCCGCCGCCAGCTCCACGGAGAACGCGGCGAGATCCTTGCCCCGGACCACCCGGTGCCCACTGGCGTCGCGATGCGTGACGATCCGCCCGGCGTCCGCCCACCGCCGTGCGGTGTCGGAGCTGACGCCGAGCAGCCGTGCGGCCTGGCCGATTGTGTAGGACTGCATGCGGTCAAGATAACTTCCGGCGATCACACGGCGGCCGCACCGCGCACGGACCTCGCAGCGCCCTCGCGGCGCCTCCCGGCAGGCCCCTCGGCGGGCCCCCTCGGCAGGGCCCTTCCGCAACGGGACCGCTCAAAGACTCGCGAAGAGATCATCCAGCGGCGCGGGCACGCACTGCGCGTCGCACGCCGCCTCCGTCAGCAGCCGTCCGTAGCGGATCTTGCGGCCCGCCTTCGTGCCGAGGAACCGCCACAGGCGCTGCTGTGCGGTCCGGTCCTGCTGGGCGGGCTGGTGCACGAAGGTTTGCCAGGGATGCCACTCGCCGGCCTCCCGGATCAGCTCCTCGACGCGTACGACGCCGAGCGCGCGGATGAACTCCTGCTCCAGGTCGGCGACGCAGACGAAGACACCCCCGTCGTGCCCCAACGCGCGGTCGTAGTAGGGACGTTCACGCTCGTCGCACAGACCGGTCAGCCGCAGCCCGAGCCCCGCCGGGCCCAGCAGCCGGGCGTACCGCCCGACATTCATGGCGCCGCCCATGGACACGACGCCGACGCCCTCGGCCGCGAGGTCGCGTCCGCGCCGCCCGGCGAGCGCGTCGACCGCGGCGGCGTCGCTGCGGCCCTCAAGTAGCAGGGCGCCCCGTACGCGCAGGCGTTCCGCCAGGTCGCGCGCCGGTTCCATGGGGCCGCCGGCGGCCCAGTCGGTGACCGCTTGGTGGAACGCCTTCATGCCCGCCGTGTCCGTCGTCTCCGTCACGAGGTCAATCCTGCGCTGGACAGGGGCGCGAGCCCAACCCATTACCCCCGCCTCCGGGGCGGAGACCCGCGACGTCAGCAACGACGACCGCACCCGGAACCACTCAGCCGGCCGCCGCCTCCGTCACACTCCGCCACGTCCGCACCAACTGGCTGAACTCCTTCACCTGCACCAGCACATGCTCCCGCGCCGCCTCCTCCGCCACATCCGCCGCCCCCGCGCCAATCGCGTCGGCAATCGCGCGGTGCTCCGCGAGCGACCGCCGCATCCGGTCCGGCACCCGCAACTGCAACCGCCGATACGGCTGGAGCGCCCGCTTCAGCGCATGGGACTGCTGCCGCAGGTACTCGTTGCCGCACGAGTCGTAGACCACCGCGTGAAAGCGCGCGTTCGCGTAGTAGTACCGATCGGCGTCCCCCGCGTGCGCATGCACCTCGCACTCCCGCAGCGCGTCCTCCAGCTCCGCGAGCGCCTCGCGCTCGATGCGCCGCGCCGACAGCCGCGCGGCCATCCCCTCCAGCTCCGCCATCACCTCGAAGCGCTCGGCCAGCTCGGAGACGCTCAGCTCGGTCACGTACGTGCCCTGCTTCGGGCGGATCTGCACGAGACCGGAACGCTCAAGGGCCTGCAACGCCTCGCGCACCGGCGTGCGCGAACAGCCGAACTCGCGCTCCAACTGTGCCGGGTCGAGGCGCTCGCCGGGCCGGTACCGGCCGTCGACGACCGCGTTCTCCAGGGCGTCGCGCACGCGCCTGGCCTCCGGGACTCGAGCCATCTCCACCTCCGAACGCCCAGATTATCCGCCCGCTCCAGGGGGTAGCGCCGCTTCTGTCCCTGATCTACGGTGCGCTTGTTATATACAACACGGCCCACGATGCATATCCACCTCGGGCCGTCACGTGGAGAGGGGCGGACATGGAGCGGCACGACGGCTGGCTGCTGACCGACCTGTACCGGGCTCTCGGGGAGCGCTCCGGCGGCGACCCGAGGACCGACGCGCCGCTCGATCAGCTGCTCGTCGCCTGCGAGGTCCTGATGAGCGACGTCGGCGAGGCCTCCATGCGCGCGGTCGCGGCCCGCGCCCTCACCGCGTACGACGCGCTCGACGCCGACGGCAGGCTCGCCTTCTTCGCCCACGTCACCAAGACGTACGACGCCGACGCCGACCAGGTCCGCGCCGCCTACCTCCGCTGGGAGGAGGCCCGCGCCGTCGGCTCCCAGGGAGAGGCGGAGCTCGTCCGCCTCTTCGACGTCGTCGAACCGGCCCGCCAGCAGCTCCTGCGCCGCATGAACCACGCGCCCGACGCCACCCTCGCGCTGGTCCACATGCGCGCCGACCTGCGCCGCCTGCTGCCCGCCCACCCCGAACTGCGGCCACTGGACCACGACTTCCACCACCTGCTGACGTCCTGGTTCAACCGCGGCTTCCTGCGCATGCAGGAGGTCACCCCGGACTCGCCGCCCGAGCTGCACCGGCATCTGCTGCGCGGCGAGAAGGTGCACCCGATGACCTCCGAGGCCCAGCTGCGGCGCCGCATCGAGCCCAAGGACCGCCGCGTCTACGCCTTCTTCCACCCCGCCACCGGCGACGTACCCCTGATCTTCGTGGAGGTCGCGCTCGTCCGCGGGCTGCCCGACCGCATCGCCCCGCTGCTCGACGAGGGCCCCGAACTCGGACCCGCGGACGCGGACACGGCGGCGCTCTACTCCATCAACAACGCGCTCGACGGCCTCGCCGGAGTCTCCTTCGGCAGCTTCCTCATCAAGCAGGTCATCGAGCAAGTGGGCGAGCAGCTGCCGCACTTGACGCAGTTCGCGACGCTGTCACCGATCCCCGGATTCTGCGCGTGGATGGAGGAACAGGCCGCGCACGACCCCGAACTGCGCGCCCTTGCAGCGGAGTTGAGCGACCAGGACGCCGCCACCCGGGACGCCGAACGCCTCCGGCCCCGGCTGCTGCCCGCCATCGCCCGCTACATCACCCGCGAACGCCGCCCCGACGGCCGCCCCTTGGACCCGGTCGCCCGCTTCCACCTCGGCAACGGGGCCGCCGCCTGGCAGCTCGACTGGCCCGCCAACACCTCGCCCGAAGCGTGGCGGCAGTCCTACGGCGCGATGATCAACTACCGCTACGAACCGCAGGAGTTGGAGCGCCGTCACGAGGACTTCGTGCGCCGCGGCGCCGTCGCCGTCGGCGGCCCCCTCAAGGAAGACTTCCCGGCGGTCGCACGACCCGCGGCCTCCGTGGGAACGAAGAAAGGAACCACCCGATGAGCACGCAGCCGAGCACCCCCGCGGCACCCTTCCGCACCATTCACCGGTCCTTCGTCGAACAGGCGGAACTCCGGCCGGACAAGGCGCTCTTCGAGCTGCCCGACGGGCGGTCCGTGACCTACCGCGAGACCGACGGCCTCGTCCGCAGGATCGCCGCGCGCCTCGTCGCCGACGGGGTGCGGCCCGGCGACCGCGTCGCCATGCAGGTCGGCAAGTCACCGGAGGCCATCGCCCTGTACCTGGCGACGCTGCGCATCGGCGGGGTCTTCCTGCCGCTCAACACCGCCTACACCGGCGCCGAGATCGACTACTTCATCGGTGACGCCGAGCCGCGCGTCCTCGTCTGTCCGCCCGAGCGCCGCGCCGACCATGCCCACCGTGAGAGCACCGACCTCGTCGTCGAGACCCTCGGCACCGCGGGCGACGGCAGCCTCCTCGAAGGCGACGCCCACCACGACGACGTCCACGAGGCCACGGCGGGTGAACCGGCGGCCATCCTCTACACCTCCGGCACCACGGGCCGCTCCAAGGGTGCCGTCCTCACCCACGAGAACCTGGCCTCCAACTGTGCGGCGTTGCTGGACAGTTGGTGGTTCACGTCCGAGGACCGGCTGATCCACGCCCTGCCGATCTTCCACGTCCACGGCCTGTTCGTCGCCGCCAACATGGTGCTCACCTCCGGCGCCTCCATGTACTACCTGCCGAAGTTCGACGCCGACGCCATCGCGGAGCTGCTGCCGCGTGCCACCGTGCTCATGGGCGTGCCCACCTTCTACACGCGGCTCCTCAAGCACGCCAAGGTCACCCCGGAGACCTGCGCGTCCATGCGTCTGTTCGTCTCCGGCTCGGCGCCGCTGCTCGCCAGCGACCACGAGGCGTTCGAGGCCCGCACCGGCCACGCCATCCTGGAGCGCTACGGCATGACCGAGACCGGCATGAACACCACCAACCCGTACGAGGGCGGGCCCCGCAAGCCCGGCACCGTAGGCAAGGCGCTGCCCGGCACCGAGATCCGCGTCGTCGACGCCGAGACCGGCAAGCCGCTGCCCGACGGAGAGGTCGGCAGCGTCGAGGTCCGCGGCCCCAACGTGTTCGCGGGCTACTGGCGGATGCCGGAGAAGACGGCCTCCGAGTTCCGCGAGGACGGCTTCTTCATCACCGGCGACCTCGGACTCGTCGACGCGGACGGCTACCTCTGCATCTCGGGCCGGGAGAAGGACCTCATCATCTCCGGCGGCTTCAACGTGTACCCCAAGGAGATCGAGACGCTCCTCGACTCCCACCCCACGGTCCTCGAATCCGCCGTGATCGGCGTCCCGCACCCCGACTTCGGCGAGACGGTCGTCGCCGTGGTCGTCCCCGCTCCGGGCCAGGAGCCGAAGGAGCGTGAGCTCATCGACGCCATCAGCGCGGACCTCGCCCGCTTCAAGCACCCCCGCGCCGTACGCGTCGTGGAGGCGCTGCCCCGCAACGTCATGGGCAAGGTCCAGAAGGCCGAACTGCGCAAGACCTACAGGGACTTGTTCACGGCGTCCTGATCCCCGCACCCCCTCTTTTTCCGGTCTCTCAATGTGGAGAAGACGATGGTCCTCTATGGAGTGGCAGCGCTGGCGACATGCATGCTCACGGGCACGCTCGTCGGTGAGTACCTGGGCGCGGCGCTCGGCGTCGACGCCAATGTCGGCGGCGTCGGCTTCGCCATGATCCTGCTGGTGTTCGCGACGCACTGGCTGCGCCAGAAGGGGAAGTTCCCCGAGGTCAGCGAGCAGGGCGTGCTCTTCTGGAGCGCGATGTACATCCCGATCGTCATCGCGATGGCGTCGACGCAGAACGTGTACAAGGCCGTCACCGGCGGCCCCATGGCCCTCCTGGCGGGACTGCTCGCGCTCGGCGCGGGCTTCGCCCTCGTGCCGGCGGTCGCGCGGATCGGCGGTAAGGGAGAACCGCTCCCACCGCTGACCGGGGCGGAGACGGCGGCCGACGCGGAGACCGCCACCGAGAAGCAGGGGGTCTGACGTGGACACCTTCGTCTCCGTCTGCGAGGACAACGGCCTCATCGTCGCCTTCGCCCTGGTCGGCACGCTGATGCTGGTCTCCGCGTGGCTGTCGAAGAAGCTCACCCGTGGCCGCTTGCAGGGCTCCGCCATCGCCATCGTGCTCGGCCTCGCGCTCGCCTACTGGGGCGGCGCGGCGACCGGGGGAGAGGCGGGCCTCGCCGACATCACCGCGCTGTCCGGGATGAGCCTCATGGGCGGCGCGATGCTGCGCGACTTCGCGATCGTCGCCACCGCGTACGGGGTCGACCTCAAGGAGATCAAGCGGGCCGGCCCGTCCGGCGCGCTGTCGATCCTGCTGGGTGTCGCCGTCTCCTTCGTCGCGGGCGCGCTCGTCGCCGCGCTGTTCGGGTACCGCGACGCGGCCTCCCTCGCGACGATCGGCGCGGGCGCGGCCACGTACATCGTCGGCCCCGTCACGGGCACGGCGGTGGGCGCCAGTTCGGACGTGATCGCGCTGTCGGTCGCCGCGGGCCTCGTCAAGTCCGTGGTGGTGATGGTGGGTACGCCGCTGGTGGCGCGCCTGATCGGGCTGAACAGCGCCAAGTCGGCGATGGCCTTCGGCGGCCTGCTCGGCACGACGTCCGGAGTCGCCGGCGGCCTCGCCGCCACCGACAAGCGGCTCGTCCCGTACGGGGCGATGACGGCCACCTTCTACACGGGGGTCGGCTGCCTGCTCGGCCCCTCGGTCTTCTACGTGTCGCTGAGAGCGCTCGTCGGCGGCTGACGGACGACAGGGAAGGGGCCCGGGACGGGCCCCTTCCGCGTTCGTCCGCGCGTTCGGCGCACCGCACCGGCGACCGCACTGCCGCAACCGCACTTGCCTAATGCTATTAGGCAAGTGCTAAATTGGTTTCGGTAGTAATCCATGAGGCTTAGGGAAGGAACGCACGGTGATGGCACGCGCCGGACTCACGGCCGAGCGGCTGGCCCGCGCCGGGGCCGAGCTCGCCGACGAGGTGGGCTTCGAGCAGGCGACCGTCTCCGCCGTCGCCCGGCGCTTCGACGTCAAGGTCGCGAGCCTGTACTCGCACGTCAAGAACTCGCACGACCTGAAGACGCGGATCGCCCTGATCGCCCTCCAGGAACTCGCCGACCGGGCCGCCGACGCCCTCGCCGGACGGTCCGGCAAGGACGCGCTCACCGCCCTCGCCAACGTCTACCGCGACTACGCCCGTGAGCATCCGGGCCGCTACGCCGCCGCCCAGTACCGGCTCGACCCGGAGACGGCGGCGGCGAGCGCGGGCGTCCGGCACGCGCAGATGACGCGGGCCGTCCTGCGCGGCTACGACCTCGGCGAGCCCGACCAGACCCACGCCGTCCGGCTGCTCGGCAGCGTCTTCCACGGCTACGTGAGTCTCGAACTGGCCGGCGGTTTCAGCCACAGCGCCCCCGGCTCGGACGAGAGCTGGGCGCGCTCCCTCGACGCCCTCGACGCCCTGCTGCGGAACTGGCCCGCATCTGCCTAGCCCCAGCCGGTTCACACCCCGGGCGGCCGCCGCCGACCGGCGACTCCCTGTGCTCGACACCCTTGATCAACAGATGGACACCCCCATGAACACGCAGCACCACTCCGTCCACGACCTGACGGCCACCCCCCTCACGGACGACCTCGTCCGCGGCGCGATCGACCTGGAGCGCACCGCGCGCGGCCTCCTCCCGCACCGCCTCCCCGCCTGGGCCCGCGCCCAGAACACGGACGGCCAGCTGACGATGGCCGAGTCGCAGCCCTCCGGCGTCCGCCTCGCGTTCCGCACCCGCGCCACCGCCCTCGAACTCGACACGGTGCCGACCAAGCGCTCCTACGTCGGTGTGCCCCCGCGCCCCGACGGCCTCTACGACCTGCTCGTGGACGGCCGGCTCGCCGGGCAGGGCAGCGTGACGGGCGGCGACATCCTCACCATCGACATGGCGAAGGGCACCTTCGAGCACACGCCCGGCGAGCCGGGCACGCTCCGCTTCGACGGCCTGCCGGACGAGCTCAAGACGGTCGAGATCTGGCTCCCGCACAACGAGACCACCGAACTCGTCGCCCTGCGCACGGACGCCCCCGTGGACCCGCTCGCACCCCTGGGCGCGTCCGGCCGCCCGGTGTGGCTGCACCACGGCAGCTCCATCAGTCACGGCTCCGACGCCGCGAGCCCGACGACCACCTGGCCCGCGCTCGCCGCGTCCCTCGGCGGCGTCGAACTCGTCAACCTGGGCTTCGGTGGCGGTGCGCTGCTCGACCCGTTCACCGCGCGCACCCTGCGGGACACCCCGGCCGACCTGATCAGCGTCAAGATGGGCATCAACCTCGTCAACGCCGACCTGATGCGGATGCGGGCCTTCACGCCCGCCGTCCACGGCTTCCTCGACACCGTCCGCGAGGGCCACCCGGACACCCCGCTCCTCGTCGTCTCGCCGATCCACTGCCCGATCCACGAGCGCACGCCCGGACCCGGCGCCCCCGACTTCAGCACCCTCGCCAGTGGACAGCTGAAATTCATGGCCACCGGCGACCCCGCGGAGGTGGCGCAGGGCAAGCTCACCCTGGAGACCATCCGGGCCGAACTCGCCCGCATCGTCGCCGAACGCGCCGCCGACGACCCGCACCTGCACTACCTCGACGGCCGTGAGCTGTACGGCGAGACGGACCACGAGGAACTGCCGCTGTCGGACGCCCTGCACCCCGACGCGGCCGCCCACCGACGCATCGGAGAGCGCTTCGCGGAGCTGGGTGTCGGCCCCCTGATCGATCACTCGTAAGGGCGGGTTAGCATATGAGCGCCGCCTAGCTCGAAAGAGACGCACGTGACTGTCAACGACGACTCGTTCACCAACTGGAAGCACCGCGAGGAAACCGCGGAGGCAATGATCCCGATCATCGGGAAGCTGCACCGCGAGCGGGACGTGAACGTCCTGCTGCACAGCCGCTCCTTGGTGAACAAGTCGGTGGTCAGCCTGCTGAAGGCCCACCGATTCGCCCGCCAGATCGCCGGCGAGGAGCTCTCGGTCACCGAGACGATGCCCTTCCTGAAGGCGCTCGCCGGTCTCGACCTCGGGCCCTCCCAGATCGACCTCGGCATCCTCGCCATGACGTACAAGGCCGACGACCGGGGCCTGAGCGTCGAGGAGTTCACCGCCGAGGCCGTCGCCGGGGCCACCGGCGCGCTGAAGCTGGAGCGCGGCGCGGGCCGCGACGTCGTCCTCTACGGCTTCGGCCGCATCGGCCGCCTCGTCGCCCGCCTGCTCATCGAGAAGGCCGGCTCCGGCAACGGACTGCGGCTGCGCGCCATCGTCGTCCGCGGCGGCGGCGAGCAGGACCTCGTGAAGCGCGCCTCGCTGCTGCGCCGTGACTCCATCCACGGCCAGTTCCAGGGCACGATCACCGTGGACGAGGCGAACAGCACGATCAACGCCAACGGCAACGCGATCAAGGTGATCTACGCGAACGACCCGTCGGAGATCGACTACACGGCGTACGGCATCAAGGACGCCATCCTGATCGACAACACCGGCAAGTGGCGCGACCGCGCGGGCCTGTCCGAGCACCTGCGTCCGGGCATCGACAAGGTCGTCCTCACCGCGCCCGGCAAGGGCGACGTGCCGAACATCGTGCACGGCGTCAACCACGACACGATCAAGCCGGACGAGCAGATCCTGTCCTGCGCCTCCTGCACCACCAACGCGATCGTGCCGCCGCTCAAGGCGATGGCCGAGGAGTACGGCGTGGTGCGCGGGCACGTGGAGACCGTCCACTCGTTCACCAACGACCAGAACCTGCTGGACAACTACCACAAGGCCGACCGCCGGGGCCGCTCCGCGCCGCTCAACATGGTCATCACCGAGACCGGCGCCGCCTCCGCCGTCGCGAAGGCCCTGCCGGACCTCAAGGCGCCCATCACCGGCTCCTCGATCCGCGTCCCCGTCCCGGACGTCTCCATCGCGATCCTCAGCCTGCGGCTCGGCCGCGAGACCACCCGCGAGGAGGTCCTCGACCACCTCCGCGACGTCTCGCTGAACTCGCCGCTGCGCCGCCAGATCGACTTCACGGACTCGCCCGACGCGGTCTCCAGCGACTTCCTCGGCTCCCGCCACGCCTCGATCGTCGACGCGGGCGCGACCAAGGTCGACGGCGACAACGCGATCCTCTACCTCTGGTACGACAACGAGTTCGGCTACTCGTGCCAGGTCATCCGGGTCGTCCAGCACGTCTCCGGCGTCGAGTACCCGACGTTCCCGGCGCCCACCGCCTGACGTCACCGACTCCTGCCGAGGCCGGTCCCGCCGCACGCGGGGCCGGCCTCGCGGCACTTGACGAGTTGATCAACCGGGGCGCAGGATGAGGGGCATGTTCACTCATCGTGCCCACGCGTCCGGAACGGCCCCCGTTCCGGATCGATGTGGTTGCGCGCGCAGCGGCTTGTAGTGGGCCTCCAGACCCCTCGCCGTTCCTTGTCGTACGTGCTCCTGTAGAAGCCTGCGCCCTGTAGGGCGTTGGCCGCGCACGTACGGATCCCCTCGCGTTCAGCGCGTTCCCTCGTCACTGCGTGCCTGTGGAGGCTCCCCTTGTCCGTGACCGAAATGCCCCCTTCCTACTCGCTGCGCCCCGCCCACATCCCCGCCGACGGCCTCTACGAGGGGCGCCGCGTCCTGCGCCGCACCCCCGAGGGCTGGCAGGACCGCCCCTACGAGCTGTTCGAGCTCGTGCCGCAGGGCGCCACCATCGGCGCCGAGATCCGCGGCCTCGACCTGAGCGAGCCCCTCTCCCCGCCGCTGCGCGAGGAGCTGAACCGGGCGCTGCTCGAATGGAAGGTCCTCTTCTTCCGCGGCCAGCACCTCACCAGCGAGCGGCAGCGCGCATTCGCCCGCAACTGGGGCGAGTTGGAGACCAACCCGCTCCTGGAGCGCGGCGACAGCGACGACGTCGTCCGCTTCGACAAGGGCGCGGGCGGCGTGCCCAGCTACGAGAACGTCTGGCACACCGACGTCACCTTCCGTGAACGCCCCGCCCTCGGCGCCGTGTTGCAGCTGCGCGAGGTCCCGCCGTTCGGCGGCGACACCATGTGGGCCGACATGGCCGCCGCGTACGACAACCTCTCGGACGAGGTGAAGGCGCGCATCGAGGGCGCGGAGGCCGAGCACGACTTCCTGCCCGGCTTCCGCCGCTTCTACGGTCCCGAACGGCTCGCCCAGTGGCAGGAGTTGTTCCCGCCGGTCACCCACCCGGTCGTGCGCCGCCACCCCGAGACCGGGCGGCGCATGCTCTTCGTGAACACCTCCTTCACCACCCGCATCCTCGGCCTGGAACGCGCCGAGAGCGACCGGCTGCTCCGCCTGCTCTACCAACAGGCCCACGTCCCGGAGTTCCAGGTGCGGTTCCGCTGGCAGGCCGGCGACATCGCGTTCTGGGACAACCGCGCCACCCAGCACTACGCGGTGGCCGACTACGGCGACGCCCGCCGCGTCGCGGAGCGCGTCGCCATCGCGGGGGACCGGCCCTTCTAGGGCGCGGCTCCCTCGGGCGGCGTCCGCCGGGCGGGAGGGCCGCGCCGAAATCCCTCTCGCCGGTGAGGAGTCGGGCGGGCCGCGCCTCGATACTGGCTCCCACAGGCCCGCCGGACGTCCCTGCGGCGGGCCGGGTCACGAGGAGCCGCACCATGCGTCTGCCGCGCCGCACCAGCCCCTACCTCGTGGACGGGGCGCTCGCCGCCCTCGTCCTGTTCGCCGTGTCGCTCCAGTTCCTGTTCCCCGACGAGGGCGGCGACCCGCTGTCCTGGCAGGGCTTCCTGCTGGGCGCGGGCACGGCGGTGCCGCTCGTCTGGCGGCGGCGCGCGCCCATGGTCTGCGCGTCCGTCGTCTCCGTCGCCACCCCGGCGATGGCGCTGTACCACGCGCCGCCGCCGGACGTCCTGTACGGCGGGTTCGTCGTGCTCTACACGGTCGCCGCGTACACGGACCCGGTGCGGCGCCGCTTCATGCTGGCCGGCTGGCTGGTCGGCGCGACGGTGACGATGGCGGGGAAGGAGCACGCCGCACCCTTCGAGTACGCCTTCCACCTCCTCAGCCTCCTCAGCGCCTTCGGGTTCGGCCTGCTCGCCCGCACCCAGCGCGCGTACACGGCCGCCCTGGAGGAGCGCGCCCGCGCCCTGGAACGGGAGCGCGAGGTCGACCGGGCCAGGGTGGTGGCCGGTGAGCGCGCCCGGATCGCCCGGGACATGCACGACGTGGTCGGCCACGCCGTCAGCCTGATGGTCGTACAGGCCGAGGCGGGCCCGGTCGTGGTGCGCAGCGATCCCGCGCGCGCCGAGGCGGCGTTCGACGCGATAGCGGGCGCGGGACGCGAGGCCATGCAGCAACTGCGCCTGATCCTCGGCGTCTTGACCGACACCGGCAACGGCGGCGCCCCCGAGGCCCCCGTCCCCGGCCTCGCCCGCCTCCCGGACCTGGTCCGGCAGGTGTCCGCCACCACCGAGGTGACCGTCACCCTGCGCACGACGGGCCACCCACGCCCCCTCGGCACCGAAACCGGCACCGCCGTCCACCGCATCGTCCAGGAAGCCCTGACCAATACCGTCAAGCACGCGTACGCTGCCCGAGCGGACGTACAACTCGACTGGGGGGAAGCGGAGTTGACGATCGCCGTGACGGACGACGGAACCGGCGGCCCGCCGGGCGCCGGTGCCGGGCGCGGGCTGGTCGGCATCGAGGAACGCGCCGCGGCGTGCGGCGGCAGCGCCCGCAGCGGCCCCGCTCCCGGCGGCGGCTTCCGGGTGACGGCCCGGCTGCCCACGGCCCCGCGCCCGGCCGCCGAACAGGCGCCGTGAGCATCCGCGTGGTCGTCGCCGACGACCAGGAACTGGTGCGCAGCGGCTTCACCATGATCCTCGACGCGCAGCCCGACATCGAGGTGGTCGCCGAGGCCGCCGACGGCAACGAGGCGGTCACCGCGGTGCGCCGGCACGCCCCGGACGTCCTCCTCCTCGACATCCGCATGCCGCACATGGACGGCATCGAGGCGGCCCGCCACGTGTGCGAGCAGTCCGGTTGCCGCGTCGTCATGCTGACGACGTTCGACCTCGACGAGTACGTCTACGAGGCGCTGTACGCGGGCGCCTCCGGCTTCCTGCTCAAGGACGTGCGCCGCGACGACCTCGTCCACGCCGTCCGCGTCGTGGCGGCCGGCGACTCCCTCCTCGCCCCGTCCGTGACCCGCCGCCTCGTCGCCGACATCACCCGCCGCAGGCCCAAGTCCCCCGAACCGCCCACCCTTTCGGCCCTGACCGCCCGCGAAACGGAAACCCTGCGCCACCTCGCCCGCGGCCTCACGAACGCCGAGATCGCCGCGACCCTGCACGTCAGCGAACACACGGTGAAGACCCACGTCAGCAACGTCCTCAGCAAACTCGGCCTGCGCGACCGCGTCCAGGCGGTCATCTGCGCGTACGAGTCGGGACTGGTGACGCCGGGCTAGAGGCCGTCGGGAAGAAGCCGGGCCGGAGCGGCTGTTGATGTCCCTGTCGTCGTCAGCGAGCTCAGTGAGAGGTGGATCCCGGTGTCCTCATCCCAGCGGTCCGTGTCGGCCGCAGGTCCGCGTCGTCCGATCTGCCGCACCTGCGGCGTGCAGTACGCGGCGCCGCGCCCCGACTGTCCGATCTGCCTGGACGAGCGCCAGTACGTCGGCTGGTAAGGCCAACGGTGGACCTCACTCCCGGAGTTGAAGGCGGAGGGCCATCGCGGCCGGCTCGAAGCGGAGGGGCCCGGTGTGGTCGGAGTGGGCGCGGAGCCCTCGGTCGCCGTCGGCCAGCGTGCGCTGCTGATCCGCTCACCGTCCGGCAACGTGCTGTGGGACTGCGTGGGCTATCTCGACGACGAACTGGCCGCCCGGATCGAGGAGCTCGGTGGCATCAGCGCGATCGCCGTCAGCCATCCCCACTTCTACGGCGTGATGACCGACTGGGGCCGGGCCTTCGACGCTCCGGTGTACGTCCATGCCGCGGACCGCGAGTGGGTGGGACGGCCCGACCCGCTCATCCACTACTGGTCCGGTGACACCCACCGGATCGCGCCCGGCATGACGCTGATCAACGCGGGCACGCACTTCGCGGGCGGCACGGTGCTGCACTGGGCCGACGATCCGGAAGGGCGCGGCGCGCTGTTCAGCGGCGACATCTTCATGGTGGTGATGGACCGGCGCTGGGTCAGCTTCATGTACAGCATCCCCAACTTCATTCCGGAACGGCCCAGCACCATCCGCCGCGCGCTCGCGCTGGTCGAGCCCTTCGCCTTCGAGCGCGTCTACGGGGCGTTCTGGGGACGCGTGGTCGAAGCCGACGGAGCTGCCGCGGTGCGGCGTTCCGCCGACCGGTACCTGCGCTTCGTGCGGGACGGAGAACGAGGGAGCGACCCGCTCGGCACCGAAGCGTCCCACCAGCACGAGAGGGAAACCCCCTACGACGCGTGATCCCGCACAATGGGACCATGCCCGAAGCCTCGTACACCCCGCCCCGCGTCCCCTGGGCCTGGCTCGCGCCCAGCGTGGTGCTGCTGGCCGGGATGGTGGCCTGGGGCATCGCTGTGTATCCGCGTCTGCCCGACCGTATCCCGCAGCACATCGGTGGCAGCGGAGTCGATGCCTGGACGGACAAGTCCGTGGGCGCCGCGTTCGTCCTCGTCTTCGTCTACGCGGGTGTGACCGCGCTGCTGTCCGCCACCGCCGTGCTGCTGCTGCGGACCACGCCCACCAGTGAACTGCCCGACGGCGCACCCCGTTTCGCGATCACCGGCAGCCAACGCCCCGCGACGCGCACCGGAGCCCGCCGGATGGCCGTGGCGCTGCTCGTCACCAACATCGGGATGGGCCTGTCCTTCATCGTCGGCAACCTCGTCCTCTGGCGCACGAGCGGCACGTCCGAGGTCCCGTGGTGGTTCTTCGTCGGGCTGCTCGCGCCGATCCTGGGCGGGGCGACGCTCACCGTCGTCGTGGGCCTGCAGGACCGCAGGGAGGGCAACAGGGCTCGCGACAGGGCGCGTTCGGGGCGCGGGGTCCGCTAGGGAGCCGGGTCCTCTATCCGGCCGCCGAGCCTTTCGCGGCGGAGGCTCGAGTGTTCCGACATTCTCGTCTGCCGTCCCCGCAATCCCGGCGGTAACTTTTCTGCCACGAAAGGTGATCACGGCGTACGCCGGAGAAGGCAGTGAATACGCTCGCTGAGCACATCTTGTGTGCCGGATCCGAGGCGAGGAGCCCATGGCCTTGAACGAGCGTCGTCCTTTGCAAGTCGTCGAAGTGCCCCTGGGAGAAGGGGAAGACGTGGTGCGGGTGCAGGTCGACGTGGTGGACGATTCCGTGGTGCGGGTGGGGCGGGGAAGCCGGGCCATGGCCCGTGCCGAGGATTCCCTCGACCAGATGCTGGATGCGGTCCGGCCGGTGGCGAACGCGTTCGTCGGGCGCTGCCGGGACATGGTGCGACCACCGGACGAGGCCACACTGGAGTTCGGTATGTCGCTGTCCGCCGACGCGAAGGTCCTCATCGCCGGATCGTCGGCTGCCGCGAACTTCTCGGTGAGCCTCACCTGGAACAACACCGGCACCGACACGCAGACTTCGACGAACTGAGACCGGCGTGGCCAGCAGCGGGGGAGCCGCACACGAAGCGGCCATGGTGTCGTCGGTCGTACGGGTCAAGGGCGGTGACGGCGCGGCGGTCGGCGCGGGATTCCTCATCGCCGACGACACGGTGGTGACCTGCGCCCACGTCGTGTCCGACGCCCTGGACCAGCCTCGTGACCTCGCCGTCGCGGTGGGGACCGAGGTCATGCTCGACGTGCCGTTCGCCGTAGACCGCCCCGAAGGGTCGGCGAAGGTCCTGCACTGGGTGCCGGTCCGGGAGGACCAGGGCGGGGACGTGGCCGTGCTCCGTCTGGACGGCGCGCTGCCCGGGGTACGCCCCTTGGCGATGGCCGACGCCGGGGACGTCTGGGACCACGAGACCAGGGCCGTCGGTTTCACCGCCGACGCTCCGGACGGGAACTGGCAGCAGGGGCGCTTCCGAGGCCCCGTCGGTACCTCCCTGGTGCAGCTGTCGCGCGCGGACGGCCAAGCCGTCCACGTGCGGCCGGGTTTCAGCGGGAGCCCGGTCTGGGACGACGATCTGGGCGTGGCCGTGGGCATGGTCGTCGCCTCGGAGCCGGCACGGGAGACCCAACAGGCGTTCGTGATGCGCACGGAAGCGGTGGCCGAGGCGGTGCCCGCCCTCAGGGAGCTGCTGCTGCCCACCAAGCCGTTCCTCGGTCTGAAGCCGTTCGAGGAGGACGACCGGCACCTGTTCTTCGGCCGGGACGACGACATCGCCCGAGTGGTCACCGCCCTGGAGGGCGACCACCCGTCGGTCACGGTGTGCGGCCCGTCGGGCAGCGGCAAGTCCTCCCTCGTACTGGCCGGGGTGGTGCCCCTGCTGCGCGGAGCAGGATGGGAGATCCTGGTCCTCGACTGCAGCCGCGTGAAGGTGCCCCGGGCCGCCCTGGCCACGGAACTGTTCGAGCGCGCGGCGGCCGGTGCGCGGGCGGCACACGCGGACCAAGTGGACGGATGGCTGAGGGAGTTGGGCGTCGTCGACGCCGCCCACCGGGCCACCGGCCGGACCACCGGGCGGCTGCTCGTCGTCCTCGATCAGGCGGAGGCCCTTCTCAACCTCGACGAGCCGCACCTCACCGAGGCGCTGGACCTGTTGTTCCCGCCCCGCCCCACCAATCTGCGCGTCCTGGCCACCTTGCGCGCAGACGTCATGAACACGGCGCTGAAGCATCCCCGTCTGGGGTCCGTGCTGACGGCAGGCCTGACCGTGCCCCTGACGCCGATGGACCGGGACCAGCTGCACACCGTCATCACACGGCCGCTCGAAAGAACGCCCGGGGTGACCTACGAACCGGGACTGGACCTGCGGATCCTGGACGACGCCGGCACCGACCCGGGCGTTCTGCCGCTCCTGGGCTTCCTCCTGGAACAGCTGTGGAACGAGGAGCGCGGCCCGCGCCTGAGCGCCGCGACGTACCAGGAGATCGGCGGGGTCAAGGGCGCGCTGGTCCGCCACGCCCGACAGGTGTGGGACAGCTGTGTGCCCCCGGGGTCGGAAGAGGAGGCACGGCGTCTGCTGGCGGGACTGGTGCGGGTGGTCCCTGGTGGGGAAGCGACCCTGCGGCGCCCGCTGACGCGGGAGGAGGCCGGAGAGGAACGCTGGCGTCTGGCCCGAGCCATGTCCACTGAGGACAAGCGCCTGCTCGTCCTTCACGGCGGGGACGGCAGGCCAGAGAGCGCGGAGCTGGTGCACGAGGCCCTGATCACGCAGTGGCCCGAGCTGGCCGAAGCGGTCCGCGTCGACGCCGACTTCCTGAACGCGCGCGCCGAGGTCCGGCACGACCAGAAGCGATGGGTGCAGGCAGAGTGCCCCGCAGACCTGCTGCCGGGCGGTTTCCAGCTCGAGTCCCTCACGAAGAGACTGGGGGGCCGTGAGAACGAACTGGATCAGGACCAGCGAGATTTCCTGGCAGTCGCGCGCCGTAAACGCCGGAGGGACCGCCGGCGGGCCTGGTACGCCTGGGCGGCAGCCACTCTCGCATGCGTGTTCATCGCCACGCTCATCACGTTCAATGTCCTGGAGTCCCGGGACAGAGCCCGGCAGGCCGGTGAGGCGCGCTCCCGGGCACTCGCGGTGCAGTCGGACGACCTGGTCGCCACCAACCCCGGCCATGCCGCCCTGGCCGCCGTCGCCGCCTACGAGACCGCGCCGACGCAGGAGGCTCGCAACTCGCTGCTGCGGAGGTACTCCGAGGCCCGGAGCACCGAATGGCTGCTGTCGGGGGCCGAAGGCAAGTTCCAGAACGCCGCGATGAGCGCGGACGGCAGGGTCACGCTGGTGACGACCGACGGAGGGCGTG
Source organism: Streptomyces sp. BYX5S (assembly GCF_054724165.1). NCBI lineage: Bacteria > Bacillati > Actinomycetota > Actinomycetes > Kitasatosporales > Streptomycetaceae > Streptomyces > Streptomyces sp. BYX5S. Next base: position 3,303,278 of record NZ_CM138829.1, read on the forward strand.
CCCTGCTGTTCGTGCGGACGGCGCGAGGCAAGGTACGACAGGAGAGCCTTCGCTTGGGCCCCATCGTCGATACGCCCCGGGTGAGTTTCGATGGACGGCGGATCTCCTACGTACGCCGGGAGGACGGAGCGGTCGTCTGGCACGAGGTCACCTTCACCGCGCGGAAGATGGTGGGGAGCGCACACCCGCTGGACATGCCCGATGAGGCCGCCCCGGGCGCTGCCGCCCACTTCAAGGAAACGGCCTTCTCCCGTGACGGCCGCTTCCTGGTCGAATCGGGCGACGACGCCTGGACGGCCGGCGTGGTCGATCAGTCGAACCGACCCGTACGGGTGTGGGATCTGGAGACCGGGCGCCCGCGGGTGCTGCCGAAGAAGTACTCCATCGCGACGGCGGCGTGGTTCGGTCCCGACAACCGCACGGTGGTCCTCGCCTCGGCGAGTGGCTCCCTGATCGCAGTCGACGTCCGGACCGGAAAGATGCGCCGGCTGACCGCATCGTTCAAGAGCGTGCCCCAGGGGGAGCAGGGTGGCAGCTGGGTGTCGGCCGACGGAACCGTGGTGCTCTCGTGCCGTGGCGACTCCGATTCGTCCAGCGCGCGGTACAAGGCGATACGGGTTGCGGACGGTCGGGTTCTGAGCGACCGCCGATGGGATCGCGGCTCATCGTGCGGGCCCGCGCTCCTCGATCCGTCGGGGAAGCGGTTCGCCCTGAACACCGGGCTCGACGACTGGGAGGTGGCGGAAACCGGTGGAGACGCCCGCCCCCGGAAGTTCACCGGTCCCAGTATCGGATCGAGCAAACGCGTGCCGTTCCCTCTGCTCGGCACGGCTCACAGCCCGTCGGTGCCCGTCCGGGGAGACACCAAGATCACCGGTCACCGGCTGACCGACGCCGAGGGTGAAACCGCGTTCGGCACGCCCACCCTGCTGGGGGACGGGAGCTCCATGCTCGTCCGTACCGGGTCGGACGGCGACAAACTGATGGTGGTGGAGACCGAAGGCAACCAGCGAGTCCTGTCCGAGGTGTCCAGCAAGGGGAAGACTCCACCCGCCGATGAACAGCTCATCGCCGTCAACCGCTCGCAGACGCTCATGGCATACGTGACCGGCGAGAGTCGCGTGATCGTTCGCCGACTGCCGTCGCTGAAGAAGGTCTCCGCGTTCACCGTGGCCCGCCCACCGCTGAAGGAGGGCAGCGACGAGCGGGACCCCGTCGCTCTCGACTTCCAGCCCGACGACCGGCTCGTGACGCTCTCCGGCGCACGGATCGAGTACTGGGACACCGGTGACGGGCGGCGCCTGCGCTCGCCGATCGACGTGAAGGACCTCGGACTGACCTCCGGGGACAAGCCGGAATACCTCATGGCGGGGCACCGCGCCTCAGGAGTGATCGGGGTCCTGGTACCGGGGACGCCCAACCTGTACGCCATCGACCTGCGAACAGGCAGGGAACGGAAGAACCTCCGCGTCACGTTCGACGAGGACCTCCTGACGGCCTCGTTCCTTCGGGACCGCCGGTACCTGGCCGTACTCACCACGGGCCGCATCGTGGAACTGTGGTCCGCCGAGCCGGGGCAATCGCCACGAAGAGTGGTGGGACCGTTCGGACCGCTGGAGCCCGGCGAGTTCGCGGTCGGGAACCCGTCCGGCGCCGACTTCTTCGTGGCCTACGGCAGTACCGTCGTCTTCCTCAAGGCGGACGCCCCCGCGGACAGGGACACGTACAAGTTCGGTGCGGACCAGCATTTCGCAGCCACCAACACCACCGACGGAAAGGCCCTCCTGGGCAGCCCTTCGTCGGAAGACCCGGAGCGCCCGTCGGGCGGGTTCGACACAGGCCCCCTGAAACTCACCCGCCTCGACCCCGACCTCTGGAAGCGGCACCTCTGCGAAGTCCTCGGCCGCACCCTGACCGGTGACGAACGCAGCGCCCTGTCGGGCCCCCTGCCGGACACGATCTGCCCCGCCTGACGAGTCTGTCGGCGAAGGGCCTCCGACGGACGCCCCGACGACCGCGAGTGGCTGCTCCTGGCCCCACACCTGCCCTCGCCCGCGGTGCGTCGCGCTGCGCCGGTGAACCGCGCGTCCCTCACCCGCGCGACCCATCCCCGCCACCCCGCCTCCCTCCCACGCGCGAGCCGTGAACCGCCCGTCCCGGCGATCCGCCGACGTCCGGTGCGCCGTCACGCTGGCGGGGACCCATCGGAACCCGCTGAGGAGGCGCCGTGCTCAGCACACTCGCTCGGGCGGCGACCCGCCGTCCCCGTACCGTGATCCTGACCTGGCTCGCCCTGATCGTGCTCGGTTTCGGGCTCGGCACCGGTGTCTTCGGCAAGCTCTCCGACTCCGTGCCGGACGTGCCGGGCACCGAGTCCGACCGGACCGCCGAACTCCTGGAGGACATCGACCCGCGCGGCGAGTCCCTCACCGCCGTCGTCGAGGCGCCGCGCGTCACCGACCCCGGACCGCGCGGCGCCGTCGAGCGGGCCGTCGCCGAACTGCGCCGCGTCCCCGGGGTCGCCGCCGTCCCCGACCCGTACGCCAGCGACCGCCTCGTCTCCCGCGACGGCCGGGCGCTCATCGTGCCGATCACCCTGAAGGGCGGCCTCGACGACGACGCGGAGGACGCGGCCGTCGACACGGTCGCCGACCGGGTCGAGGCGATCGACGGCGCCGACGTGCACGTCAGCGGCGGCCCCCTGCTCGGGAAGCAGCTCGGTGAACGGGCCCAGGAGGACGTCCAGCGCGCCGAACTCATCTCCCTGCCGATCGTCCTCGGACTGCTCCTGCTGATCTTCGGCGGGCTGCGCGCCGCGGGCCTGCCGCTGCTCGTGGCGGTGAGCGGCGTGGCGGGCGCGTTCCTCGCCCTGTTCGCCTTCAGCCAGGTCACCGAGATCTCCGTGTACGTGATCCAGGTGACGACCATGCTCGGACTCGGCCTCGCCGTGGACTACGCGCTGCTGATGGTGATGCGGTTCCGGGAGGAGCGGCGGGCCGGCGGCGACGTCACCGAGGCCGTGCGCCGCACCGTCGAACGCGCGGGCCGCACCATCCTCTTCTCCGGCCTCACCGTCGCCGTCGCACTCAGCGGACTGCTCGTCTTCCCCAGCCCGTTCCTGCGCAGCATGGGCCTTGCTGTCGCCGCCGTCGTGGTCGTCGACATGCTCGCCGCGCTGACCCTGCTGCCCGCGCTGCTCGCCCGGTTCGGCGCGCGCATCGCCCCGGCGAAGACGCTGCCGCCCGGTGCGGAGGGCCGCGTCTTCGCCCGCCTCGCCCGCTTCTCGGCGCGCCGCCCCGTCGCCGTGACGGCGGTGAGCGTCCTCGTCCTCCTCGCGCTCGCGCTGCCGGTCACCAACCTGCGCGTCAACATCGGCGACGCCCGCCAACTCCCGGCCTCCACCGAGGCCCGACAGCTGTACGACGCCGTGAGCGCGCACTACCCGGCGGGCGTCGGCGTCGACCCCGTCGTCGTCGTGGCACGCCCCGGCACGGACCCGGCGTTCGCGTCCCGCGTCGAGCGCCTCGACGGGATGGCCGCCTCCGAGACGCGGACCTTCGACGACGGCACACGCGTCCTGCGCGTCACCCCGGCCGGATCGGTCGACGGCGCGACCGCCACGCAACTGGTGCGCGAGGTACGGGAGTTGCGCGGCGCCGACCCGGTGGCCGTGACCGGTGTCGCCGCGCGGCTCGTCGACTTCCGGCAGATGCTCGCCGACCGCGCGCCCTGGGCGGCGCTCACCGTCCTCGCGGGCATCGTCGCCCTGCTCTTCGCGTTCACCGGATCGCTGCTCATCCCGCTGCGCACGGTCCTCACCACCCTGCTCAGCCTGGGCGCCGCGCTCGGCGTGGTGGTCCTCGTCTTCCAGGACGGGCACGCCGCGTCCTGGCTCGGGGGAGAGGGGCTCGGGGCGCTGAGCCTGACCGCGCCGCCCCTGATCGTCGCGATCGCCTTCGGCCTCGCCATGGACTACGAGCTGTTCATCCTGGCCCGGATGCGCGAGGCGTGGCTGGCCACGGGGGACGCGCAGGAGGCGGTGGTCACCGGGCTGCGCCGCTCCGGCCGCGTCGTGAGCTGCGCGGCGCTGCTCCTCGCCGTCGTCTTCGGCGCCTTCATGACGGGCGGCTTCGCGCCCATCCTCCAGATCGGCCTGGGCCTCACCCTGGCGGTCGTGATCGACGCGACGCTCGTACGGATGCTGCTCGTACCGGCGACGATGGCCCTCCTGGGTACGCGCGCGTGGTGGGCGCCGCGCGCGCTGCGGCGGGTGCACGCGCGATTCGGCGTGCAGGAGGAGGAAGAGCGGGTCCCCGTGCCGTAGGGAAGGCGGAGAAGGGGCCCCGTGCCGTAGGGAAAGTCGAGAAGGGGCCCCGGGCGCGATGCCCGGGGCCCCTTCGGGTGTCACAGGGGTGTCGTCACACCGTGGCGATCGACCGGCCCGCCCAGTCGGGCGCGGGTTCCGTCAGCTCGGAGAAGCGGTCACGGACGGCGGTCGGGAACTCGGCGGCCTTCCCCGCCTCCTGGTCGACGTGGATCGCCAGCAGCTCGGTGGTCGCCACCGGGGCGTCGTCCGGCGCCGGCTCGCCCTCCTCGTCGTCGACCACGAACATCTCGTGCGTGAAGCGCGCCTTCTTCGACGCCACGCCCAACACCCGCGTACGGATGGCGAGATGGGCGCCCTCGGGCACGTCACGCAGATAACGTATGTGGGACTCGACCGTGTAGAGCGAGCAGTGGGTGGTGTCCCGGTACGTCGAGTCCAGGCCCGTCTCGATCATCATGGCGTCGGTGGCGTGCCCGAAGGCGAGGACGTAGAACGCCTCGCTCATGTGGCCGTTGTAGTCGATCCACTCGGGGCGCACCGTGCGGTGCAGCAGGGGCAGTGCGGTGATTGCGGTACTCATCGCGGGTCCGCCTTCCCACTGCCGTTCCCGTTCAACCGGCCTGTGGCACGCAGCACATCGATGACACCCTGGTCGCGCTCGGCGACGAGGTCGGCGATCGTACGGCCGTCTGCGGCGACGTCGCAGCCCGCGACCACGGAGTCGTACAACTGCTTGTCCAGCTCCGGGGCTTCGAGCCGCGTCCACGGCGACTTCAGGGACGGGCCGAAGTGGTCGAGCATGTGCGCCATGCCGCCCTCGCCGCCCGCGAGCGCGAACGTCAGCATCGGGCCCATGAAGGCCCAGCGCAGACCGGGACCCTCGGTGATCGAGTCGTCGATCTCCTTCACCGTGGCCTCGCCGTTGGCGACCATGTGCAGCGCCTCGCGCCACAGGGCCTCCTGGAGACGGTTGGCGATGAAGCCCGGCACCTCGCGGTTCATGGTGATGACGGACTTGCCGGCCACCTCGTAGAAACGGGAGGCCCAGGCGGTGGCGTCCGCGTCGGTCCGCTCGCCGCCGACGACCTCGACGAGCGGGATCAGGTACGGCGGGTTGAACGGGTGCCCGACGACCAGGCGCGTCGGGTTCGCGGCGGTGGTCTGCATGTCGGTCATCGGGTAGCCGGAGGTCGACGAGGCGATGACGACACCGGCGGGGGCGGCAGCGTCGAGCCGCGCCAGCAGATCGCGCTTGAGGTCGAGGTCCTCGGGCGCGCTCTCCTGCACGAACTCGGCGTCGGCGACGGCCTCTTCGAGGGTGGGGGCCACGGTGAGGCGGTCGCGCGAGGCGTCGTCGGCGAGGCCCATTCCGGTGAGCGCGGGCCAGGCGGCGTCGACGAGGCGGCGCAGCTTCTGCTCGGCGTCGGGCGCCGGGTCCCAGGCCGTGACGTCGTAGCCGCGCGCCAGGAAGTGGGCGACCCAGCCGCCGCCGATGACGCCGGCTCCGACGCAGGCGACCCGGCGGACGTCCTCGGGAGCGGTGAAGGGGGAGGTCATGAGGGTGGTGTTGCCTTCCGGTGGGGGTTGGTGCCGGGACGGGGTCAGGCGCGCGGCTTGAGGCCGAGGATCTCGCGGGCCTCGTCGGGGGTCGCGACGCGCGAACCGATCGACTCGGTGATGGTCACCGCGCGCTCGACGAGCTGCGCGTTCGTCGCCTTGTTGCCCTTGCCGAGGTACAGGTTGTCCTCCAGGCCGACGCGGGCGTGGCCGCCGAGGAGGATCGACTGCGCCACCCACGGCATCTGCATGCGGCCGAGCGCGAAGCTCGCGAACCGGGCGCCCTCCGGCAGCATGTTGACCATCGACTGGAGCACCCCCGGGTCGGCCGGGGCGCCCCACGGGATGCCCATGCACAGCTGGAACACGGTCGGGTCGTCGAGCAGCCCCTCGGCGAGGAGCTGCTTGGCGAACCACAGCTGACCGGTGTCGAAGATCTCCAACTCCGGCCGCACACCCAGCTCCTGGATGCGCTTGGCGCCCTGGCGCAGCATGTCGGGCGTCGACACGTACAGGTTTGAACCGTCGCCGAAGTTGAGCGAACCGCAGTCCAGCGTGCAGATGTCGGGCAGCAGGTCCTCGACGTGCGGCAGCCGGTCGAGCCCGCTGACGAGGTCGGTGCCGGGCAGGTGGGTCGTCGGGTCGTCCGGGTCGATCACCAGGTCGCCGCCCATCCCGGCGGTCAGGTTGATGACGACGTCGGTCCCGGTCTCCTTGATCCGCTCGACGACCTCCCGGTACAGCTTCGTGTCGCGCGAGGGGGCACCGGTCTCGGGGTCCCGTACGTGAATGTGCACGACGGCGGCACCCGCGTCGGCCGCCTCGACGGCGTTCTTGGCGATCTGCTCCGGGGTGACGGGCACATGCGGACTCTTGCGCACGGTGTCACCGGCACCGGTGAGGGCGGCGGTGATGATGACGTTCTCGGTGGGCATGGGCGTACCTCCAGGATGGGTTCGGTCAGGGGAGCCCCTGCGGCAACTGGGCAGCGGGGTTCGGTCAGGGGAGCCCCTGCGGCGATTGAGCAGCGGGGTCCGGGGCGGAGCCCCGAGGCGTGGGATCAGGGGGCCAGAACGGTGCGGTCGACGTAGGTCAGCAGGGCCGCGTGCATCGCGTCCGCCCCACCGTCCCCGGGCCCGGACGCCAACACCTGCGTGGCGAGCCCGTCGATCAGCGCGGTCAGCGCGAACGCCGCCGCGTCCGGATCGACGGTCGACCGGAACACGCCCTGGTCCACCCCACGACGGAGGACATCCGCCACGGTCGACCGCCACTGCCGGTAGTACTCCGCGTGCAACCGCCCCACGGCAGTGGACCGCGCCGCCTCGGCCCACAGGTCGAGCCACACCTTCCACTGCCGCCGCTGCTGCGCGGTCCGCGGCGTCTGCAACTCGATCAGCTGCCGGAGCTCCGCCGCCGCGTCGTCCGCCTCGGCGAGGTGCGCGGCGCGGCGCGCGGTGTCCTCGTCCATGCACCACCGCACCGCGGCCTCCAGCAGCTCCGCGCGACCGGGGAAGTGGTAGTGGATCGCCGCGGTACTGGTGGCGCAGGCGCGGGCGATGTCGGAGACCCGCACCGCGTGGAAGCCGTGCTCGGCGATCAGCCGCACCGTCTCACGGACGATCTGCAACGGCCGCCCGCCCGCCACGGCGGCGGGCACCGGAGCCTCGGCCTCGTCCTCGCGCGGCCGCGCGCCGAGCAGCCAGCCCGCGTCGACACGCCCCTCGTCGGCGATCCGCGCCAGCTCCGCCGCCGTGAACCGGCGGGTCCCGCTCAGGGAGCGGGAGAGCTTCGACGGATCCATGACGATGCGGCGCGCGAACTCGCGCTGGCTGACACCGGCCGCCGTGATCACCTCACGGACGCGGGCGGCGGTGTCGACGGGGGGCACCTCGTTGCTGGATTCCACGGGGCACGACCCTAACCACGTGTTGAGAAGAACTCAACACAGGGACCCGCAAAACCCAGTAGAAACTGTCCATTGAGGTACTGACTTGCTCATCAGTCACCATCGCAACACCGGCCCAGCTCCCGCCGACTCCGCGCACCGCACCCCGCGCACCCCGCACCGTGCACACAAAGAGTGCGCTGTGAATCGTGCCAACACCCTTGCCCGCAGCGGGCGTTGACCCCTTATGGTGCGGGCTCCACGTTGCCGCTGAGCACCATGGCCCCAGGGGGATCTCCATGCGTCGCACGCGCCGCGCTCTCACCGTCCTCGCCGCTATGGCGCTGCTCGCCGCGACCGCGGCCTGCGGCTCCGACGACCCGCCGTCCGACTCCGCCTCCTCCGAGGGCGGCGGCGGGGGCGGCACCACGAAACTCAAGATCGGTGTCATCCCGATCGTCGACGTCGCGCCGCTCTACCTCGGCCAGAAGAAGGGCTTCTACGAGAAGCAGGGCCTGAGCCTGTCCATGACGATGGCGCAGGGCGGCGCGGCGATCGTGCCGGGCGTCGTCAGCGGCCAGTTCCAGTTCGGCTTCTCGAACTCCACCTCGCTGATGGTCGCCCAGTCCAAGGGCGTACCCGTCAAGGTCGTCGTCAACGGCGTCGCCTCGACGGGCAAGCGGGGCGCGGACTTCGGCGCCGTCGTCGTCGGCAAGGACAGCACGATCAAGTCGGCCAAGGACCTCGAAGGCAAGAAGGTCGCCGTCAACACGCTCAAGAACATCAACGACACCACCGTCCGGGAATCCGTCCGCAAGGACGGCGGTGACCCCTCCAAGGTGAAGTTCGTCGAGCTCGCCTTCGACCAGATGCCCGCCGCGCTCGACAAGGGACAGATCGACGCCGCTCAGGTCGTGGAGCCGGCCGCCGCGACCGTCAAGGCGCAGGGCGGCCGCGAGATCGCCTCCAACTTCGTGGACACGGCGCGCAAGCTGACCGTCGCCATGTACTTCTCGTCGAGTCAGTACGTGGAGCGACACCCCGACATCGTCAAGAAGTTCAACGAAGCCACTCAACAGTCCCTGACCTACGCGAACGGCCACCCCGACGAGGTCCGCGACATCATCCGCACGTACACGAAGATTCCGCCGGAGACCCTCGACAAGGTGACGCTGCCGTCCTGGCCCGCCCAGTGGAACAGGCCCTCGCTCGAAACCCTCGCCAAGCTCGGCGAGCAGGACGGACTGTTCGAGAAGACCCCCGACCTGGACGCGCTGCTGCCATGATCCCCGGCCTGCTGGGGCTGCTCGTGTGCGCGGCGCTGTGGGAGGCGGTGCCGCGCCTCGGCCTGGTGAACCCCGACTTCCTGCCGCCCTTCACCACGACACTGAACGCCCTGCGCGGCGAACTCGGCGACGCCGCCTTCTGGTCGGCGCTCGGCGACACCCTCACCGGCTGGGCGCTCGGCCTCGCCCTCGCCACCGCGGGCGGCGTGCTGGCGGGCCTGGTCATCGCCACGGTCCCGTACCTGCGTGAACTCACCGCGTCCACCATCGAGTTCCTGCGCCCCATCCCGTCCGTGGCGCTGATCCCGCTCGCGATCCTCCTGTACGGCACCGAACTGCGCTCGGTCCTGCTGCTCGTCGTCTACGCCGCGTTCTGGCAGGTCCTCGTGCAGGTCCTGTACGGGGTGCGGGACGTGGACCCGGTGGCGGACGACACGGCGCGCGCCTTCGGCCTCGGCCCCTGGGCGCGCGTCCGGCACGTGGTGTGGCCGACGGCCCTCCCGTACGTGATGACGGGCGTACGGCTGGCCGCCGCGGTCGCGCTGATCCTCGCCATCACCGTCGAACTCGTCATCGGGGCACCGGGGTTGGGTCACCGGATCAACGTCGCGCAGAGTTCCCAGGCCGTCCCCGACATGTACGCGTTGATCCTGGTGGCCGGCTGCCTCGGCGTACTGATCAACACGGGGGCGCGCTTCGTGGAACGCCGCGCCCTGTCCTGGCACCAGTCCGTCCGAACGCAGGCGCCGACGTGACCCGCGCCCTGCGGGCCGCCGCGCTGGCGCTGGCGCTGCCCTGCGTCCTGGTCGCCGTCTGGTGGTTCGCCTCCGACGCCAGCACCAGCTTCTACGCCCCGCCGCTGCGCACGATCCTCGGCCGCTTCGACGACACCTGGACGCCCGCCCGGCTCCGGGACGACGTACTGCCCAGCGTCCTGCGCCTGCTCGCCGGATACGCGGCCGCGGCCGTGGCCGGCATCGGGCTCGGCGTGCTGATCGGCTCCTCGCGCCGCGCCCGGACGTTCTGTGAACCCGCCCTGGAGTTCCTCCGCGCGGTGCCGCCGCCCGTCCTCGTCCCCGTGATCATGCTGTTCGCGGGCATCGGCGACACGATGAAGATCGCCGTGATCGCCTCCGGCTGCGTCTGGCCGGTGCTGCTGAACACGGCCACGGGCGTCCGCGCCGTGGACCAGGTCGCGGCCGAGACGGCCCGCGCGTACGGCATCGGGGGAGCGGCCCGACTGCGCCACCTGGTGCTGCCCGCCGCGAGCCCGCAGATCTTCGCGGGCCTGCGCCAGGCCCTGTCCATCGGCGTCATCCTCATGGTCATCAGCGAGATGTACGCCTCCAGCAGCGGCCTCGGCTTCGCCGTCGTGGAGTTCCAACGCTCCTTCGCCGTACCGGAGATGTGGACCGGCATCCTCGTCCTCGGCCTGCTCGGCGTCGTCCTCGCGCTGCTGTTCCGGCTCGTCGAACGGCGGGCACTCGGCTGGTACCACGGATCGCGCGGAGCGCGGCGGAAGGCGGGAGACGGCGGTGCTTGAGGTCAAAGGGCTGCGTAAGCTCTACGAGGGCTCGGGGCGGCAGGTGGAGGCGCTGCGCGATTTGACGTTCCGCCTCGACGCGGGCGAGCTGGTGTGCGTCGTCGGCCCCTCTGGGTGCGGCAAGACCACCCTCCTCAAATGCGTGGCGGGACTGCTGAACCCCACTGACGGCACGGTCGCCCTGGACGGCGCCCCGGTCGCCGGCCCCCGCCCCGGCCTCGCCGTCGTCTTCCAGGAGTACGGTCGCAGCCTCTTCCCCTGGATGCGCGTCGCCGAGAACGTCGAACTCCCCCTGCGCCAACGCAAGTCCATCCCGAAACCGGACCGCCGCGCCCGCGTGGCCGACGCCCTCGAAGCGGTCGGCCTCGCGGGCGTCCACCGCGCCTACCCCTGGGAACTCTCCGGCGGCATGCAGCAACGCGTCGCCATCGCCCGCGCCCTCGCCTGCGAACCGGACGTCCTCCTCATGGACGAACCCTTCGCCGCGGTCGACGCCCAGACCCGCGCGGACCTCGAAGACCTCGTCCGCGGCCTGTGGCGCGAACGCGCGATGACGGTCCTCTTCGTCACCCACGACATCGACGAAGCCGTCTACCTGGGAGAACGCGTCCTCGTCCTGAGCCGCTCACCCACCGTCGTCCTCGAAGACGTCCCCATCGAACTCCCGCTGCACCGCGACCAGTTGACCACCCGCGCGGACGAACGCTTCACGGCCCTCAGAAGCCGCGTCCTGGAACGGATCCGCGGCCGGGAGGACCAGCCGGGCAGGAGCGACGTCCCGCGCCGCGCCACCGACTCCCCGGAATCCGGCCCGCATGTGGATCACCTACCGTAGGAGCGCGTTGCACACCGTGCACCCGAATGCCTTAACGTGTGGCCGTGGACAGTCAGGGTGAGCGGGCGGTTCGGCTGCGCCTGACCGGGGCCGCGGTCCTCGCCGCAGTATCGGGTGGGGTCGGCGCGTGGGCGTACGCGCGCAGCGGCGCGTCCGCGGCGGATCTCGTGCGGGACCTCGCGGTGGGCTGGGCGTTCGCGATCGCCGGGCTCGTGGCCTGGCGGCGCAGGCCCGCCAACCACACCGGGCGCCTCATGGTGGCCGAGGGCATCACGTGGTTTTTCGGCAACCTCCAGGGCACCGCCGTCCCCGCGCTCTTCGCCTTCGGCGCGTGGTGGGAGGCGCTGAACATGGCGGTCCTCCTGCACCTGATCCTGTCGTTCCCGGAGGGCCGCCTGACCACGGTCCTCACGCGCCGCCTCGTGCAGGCCGCGTACGGACTCGTCGCCGTCGGCGGACTCGTGCGCACGCTCCTGTTCGACCCGGCGAAGCAGACCGGGGCGACGTACCTGGACTGCCGCGACTGCGGGCCGAACCTGCTGCACGTGGCCGCTTGGGACGACGTCTTCGGGCCGTTCGACGCGGTGTACCACGCGGCGGGCTGGGTGCTCTCGGTCGTCGCCGCCGTCGCGATCGTGCTGCGCTGGCGGGGCGCGTCCGCCGCGCGCAGGCGGGCGCTGCTGCCCGCGTGGATCGGCATCGGCGTCGCGACCGTGTTCCTCATGTGGGACATGCTGTTCTACGTCGTGCCGTGGCTCGGCGGCGTCGGCTCGCTGCCCGAGCAGGCCGTCTACCTGCTGTCCGACCTCGCCCAGGTCGCCGTCCCCTTCGCCTTCCTCGCCGGTCTGCTGCGCATGCGCCTCCAGCGCGCCGAGGTCAGCGGGCTCGTCATCGACATCGGCACCGACTCCGACCCCGTACGGCTGCGCGAGGCGCTCGTGCGCGTCCTCGGCGACCCCACGCTGCGGCTCGGCCTGTGGGAGGAGGCGCGCGGGGGATACGTCGACGGGGCCGGGCGCGAGATCACCGCCGACGACCGGCCGGGGCGCACGGCCGTCGCCGCCGCCGACGGCCGCCCGCTCGCCCTCCTCCACCACGACCCGGCGCTCGACGAGGACCCCGAACTCCTGCACTCCGTGGCGGCCGCCCTGCGCCTGGCCCTGGAGAACGTATGGCTGCGCACGCGCGCGAAGGACGTCGCCACCCGCATCGTGCAGGCCGCCGACGCCGAGCGCGGCCGGCTGGAGCGGGATCTGCACGACGGCGCGCAGACCCGCCTCGTGTTCGCCCTGATGTCCGTGCGCCGCGTGCGCAAGGGCCTCGCCGACCACCCGGACCCGGCGCTGCGCGAGGCCGCCGACGAGGCCGAGTCCAGCCTCCGCCTCGCCATCGAGGAACTGCGCGGCATCGCCCAGGGCATCCACCCCGCCGTCCTCACCCGCGAGGGCCTCGCCGCCGCGCTGAGCGCGCTGGCCGAGGAGGCGACGGTCCCGGTCGTCGTGGCGGCCGAACCCCGCCGCTACGACCCACTCGTCGAGTCCACCGCCTACTTCACGGTGTGCGAAGCCCTCACGAACGCGGCCAAGCACGCCGGGGCGCGCGCCGTCAGCGTCTCCGCCCGGCACCAGGAGGGGCGCCTCGTGGTGGAGACGGTGGACGACGGCGTCGGCGGCGTCGACCTCGCGCGCGGCACCGGCCTGCGCGGCCTCGCCGACCGGCTCGCGGCGGTCGACGGCGTCCTGCACATCCACAGCCCCGCCGGGGGCGGAACCAGAATCAGAGCGGAGCTTCCGTGCGGGTGATCGTCGCCGAGGACTCGGCACTCCTTCGGCAGGGGATCGTACGGCTGCTCACCGACGAGGGCATCGAGGTCGTCGCCGAGTGCGGCGACACCGCACCGCTGCTCGCGCTGGTCGCCGAGCACCTCCCGGACGCGGTGCTGCTCGACATCCGGATGCCGCCCACCCACACCGACGAGGGGCTGCTCGCGGCGGCCGCCCTGCGCGCGCGGCATCCCGGCATCGGCGTGCTGCTGCTGTCCCAGTACGTGGAGACGACCGCGAGCGTGCGGTCCCTGGCCGAGCGTCCCGAGGGCTTCGGCTATCTCCTGAAGGAGCGCGTCGCGGACGCCGAGGAGCTGGGCAGCGCGCTGAAGCGGGTGGCGGCGGGGGAGACCGTGGTCGATCCGCTGGTCGTGGCCCGGCTGCTGGACGCGCCGCGCCCGCCGGGCCCGCTGGACGACCTGACCGGCCGCGAGCGCGACGTGCTGGCGCTGATGGCCGAGGGCCGCTCGAACGACGCCATCGCGCAGAAGCTCGTCATCGGCGGCAAGACGGTCGAGACGCATGTCCGGAACATCTTCGTGAAGCTGAGCCTGGAGTCGGATCCGGCGGAGCACCGCCGGGTGATGGCGGTGCTGCGCTTCCTTCGCGGCTGACTCCGGCCTCAACGCCTGCCCCCCCCTCGGGCCACGGCTTCCCCGAGCCGCCGATCGGGTTCCGGCTACCCGCTCCGGCGGACGACGCGCTTCCCCCGTTGCCCCCGTGCTCCCCCGTGCGTCGTCCGCGGAGCGGTGCCGGACTTCAACGATAGGCGGGCCGACCGGCCAGGACATCAGGGCCAGCCCTGAGATCCGGAAGTGACCCAGGGCACATTCCCCCGGGCGGGGATGCGGGCGTAGAGTCCCACCAGGACGACAAAACTAGCGTTGCTAATTTACCGCTGTGGAGCCGTCCCGACCTGGTCCACTGCCGCACCAGCAGTCAGCACGGAACGGAGCGCTACCCGATGGCCACCCTCTCGCTCGCCGCGATCCTCGCCGACAACGCCCGCCGGCACCCCGACAAGACGGCCCTCGTCGCGGGCGAACAGCGCCTCACCTTCGCCCAGTTGTGGCTCCAGGTACGCAAGCAGGCCGCCGCCCTCGCCGAACTCGGCGTCCGTCCCGGCGACAAGGTGGCGCTCATGGCGCCCAACACCGTCGAGTTCCCGCGCGCCTACTACGCGGCCATGGCCGCGGGCGCCACCATCGTCCCCGTCCATCTGCTCCTGTCGGCGCACGAGGTCGAGCACGTCCTCAAGGACAGCGGCGCGACGCTCCTGCTGTGCCACCCCGCGCAGGCCGCGACCGGCGAGGCGGCCGCCGAGGCCGTCGGCATCCGCACCGTCGCCCTCGGCCCCGACGGCGAACTGGAGAAGCTGACCGCCGACGCCGAGCCGGTCGCCACGTACGCCACCCGCGACGCGGACGACGCGGCCGTCGTCTTCTACACGAGCGGCACCACGGGCGTTCCCAAGGGCGCCGTGCTCAGCCACCTCAACCTCGTGATGAACGCGACCGTCGACGCCTTCGACTGCAACGAGTACAGCCCCGGCGACATCGTCCTCGGCGCCCTGCCGCTCTTCCACGCCTTCGGGCAGACCGCCTCCATGAACGCCGTCTGGCGCGCCGGCAAGACGCTCGTCCTCATGCCGCGCTTCGACGCCGCCAAGGCCGTCGACCTGATGGTCCGCGAGGGCGTCACCGTCTTCCAGGGCGTGCCCACCATGTACGTCCACCTGCTCGCGGCAGCCGAACAGGCCGCCGCCCTGCCGGCGCTGCGCGTCGCGGTCTCCGGCGGTGCCTCCCTGCCCGTCGCCGTCCTGGAGCGCTTCGAGCAGCTCTTCGGCGCGCCCGTGCACGAGGGCTACGGACTGAGCGAGACGTCCCCCGTCGCCGCCGTCAACCAGCCCTGGTACGGGGCGAAGGCGGGCACCATCGGCCACTCCATCTGGGGCGTCGACGTCGAGGTCGCCCGCGCCGAGCTCGACGACCGCATCGAGCTGCTGCCCACCGGCGAACTCGGCGAGATCGTCGTCCGCGGCCACTGTGTCTTCTCCGGCTACCTCGGCCGCCCCGAACAGACCGCGCAGGCCCTCGTCGACGGCTGGTTCCGCACCGGCGACCTCGGCACCAAGGACGAGGACGGCTACCTCCGCATCGTCGACCGCAAGAAGGACGTCATCATCCGCGGCGGCTACAACGTCTACCCGCGCGAGGTCGAGGAGGCGCTGATGCGCCACCCCGGCATCGACCACGTCGCCGTCATCGGACTGCCCGACGACGTGCACGGCGAGGAGGTCTGCGCGGTCGTCGTGCCCAAGCCGGACAGCGCCCTCGACGCCGCCGAACTCACCGCCTGGTCCAAGGACCACCTCGGCAAGCACAAGTACCCGCGCCGCGTGGAGTTCACCGACCGGCTGCCGCTCGGCCCGAGCATGAAGGTCCTCAAGCGCGAACTGCGCGACACCTACGCGGGCTGACGTCGGCGGGGCGGTGCGACGCGTATCACCATGTGGCGCCCCTGACGCGGGACAGATAGTTGGGTCTAGCATCTGTCCCCGCCATGCACGAGATACTCGGGGTCACCCCGTGGGGGTTCACCGCCCTGGCCGCCGCGGCCATGGTGGTGGGTTTCTCCAAGACGGCCGTCAGCGGCGCCAACACGGTCAGCCTCGCGGTGTTCGCCGCGGTCCTGCCCGCGCGCGAGTCCACGGGAGTGCTGCTCCCCATCCTCATCTGCGGCGACATCCTCGCCGTGCTCACCTACCGGCGGCACGCCCACTGGCCCACCCTGTGGCGGCTGTTCCCGGCCGTCGCCGCGGGCGTGGTCCTCGGCACGGTCTTCCTCGGCTTCGCGGGGGACGGCGCCGTACGCATCTCCATCGGCGTGATCCTGCTCGTCATGGCGGGGGTCACCGTATGGCGCCGCAGGCAGACCGCGGCGCCCGAAACCGGGACGACGCCGACCCGCGCCGCGCGCGTCAAGGCGGGCTCGTACGGGGTGCTCGGCGGCTTCACGACCATGGTCGCCAACGCGGGCGGCCCGGTGATGTCCATGTACCTGCTGTCGGCCGGCTTCAAGAAGCTCGGCTTCCTGGGCACCTCCGCGTGGTTCTTCCTCATCGTGAACACCGCGAAGGTGCCGTTCAGTGTCGGCCTCGGCCTCATCGACGCCCGCTCGCTGCTCCTCGACGCCGCCCTCTGCGCGTTCGTCGTCCCGGGAGCGCTCATCGGCAGAGCATGCGTGAACCGGATCAACCAGCGCCTCTTCGAGCAACTGGTCATCGCGGCGACCGTGCTGGGCGCCCTGCAACTGCTGCTGCGCTGACGCCCGGCACGGCGCCTACATCGGGACGAGCGTCCGCTCCGAACCCGCCTGGCTCACGTGCCCCTGCGCCATGTCCTCGGCGAGCAGCCGCTTCGCGATCGAGTCGACGGCCGCCCGCAGCTCGGCGTCCGCGGGCCGGCCCACGTCCGCCTCGACCTTCGCGCCGAGCCAGTCGCCCCAGGCACGGTTGATGACCTCGGACTCCCGGCTGCCCGCGGCCGTGTGCGAGAAGTACGAGCCCGTACGCGTCAGATAGCCCTCGTCGACCATCCGCTGGAACACCGGCACCAGCACCTCCGGCGGCACCCTGCGGCGCGCGGCGATCATGCCGAGGCTCGCGTGCCCGACCATGCGCGTGAAGAAGTCCACCTGCATCACGGCCCAGGCGCCCGCGACATCGAGCCGCGTCTCGGACTTCTCCAGGATCCGCCGCGCGGTGTTGAGGTCGGTCTCCTTCACCAGGTTCGCCACCGCCCGCTCCAGCACGTGCGCGGGATCGCCCGTCGACGGCTGCGCGAAGCCCTCACCCATGTCCGCGGAGCCCGCGCGCGCGGTGTCGCGCAACTGCACCTGCTTGAGGAACAGCGCCACCAGGAACCCGATGAGCGCCACCGGCACCGTGCACAGGAACACCGTGTGCAGCGAGTCCGCGTATCCGTTGACGATGGGCTCGCGCGCCGCCTGGGGCAGTCCGTGCACGCCCTGCGGGCTCTGCGCGGCCTTGATGAGCGCCTCCGGGGTGAGCCCCGTCCCCGCCCGCGCCGCCTCCGCCACGCCCTGCTTCAGGTTCGGCTCCAGGCTGTTGGCGTAGATCGTGCCGAACACGGCGGTCCCGAACGAGCTGCCCAGCGTACGGAAGAACGTGACACCGGAGGTGGCCGTGCCCAACTCGGCGTACTCGACGGTGTTCTGCACGGCGATGGTCAGCACCTGCATGCACAGACCGATGCCGAGACCGAGCACGAACATGTAGACCGACTCGAGCCAGGTGCTCGTCGAACTGTCCATCAGGGACAGCAGATACAGCCCGAGCGCCATCACCAGGGCGCCCACGATCGGGAAGATCCGGTACTTCCCGGTCTTGCTGACGACGTTGCCGGAGAAGATCGACGCGATCAGCAGACCGATCACCATGGGCAGCGTCCGCACGCCCGAGATCGTGGCCGAGTCCCCGTCCACGTACTGGAGGTACGTCGGCAGGAACGTCATCGCGCCGAGCATGGCGAAGCCCACGATGAAGCTGAGGATCGAGCAGACCGTGAACACCGGGTTCTTGAACAGATGCATCGGCAGCATCGGTTCCTTCGCCCGCAGCTCCGCCCAGCAGAACAGCCCGAGCGCGACGACACCGCCGGCGAACAGGCCGATGATGACGCCGGAGCCCCACGCGTACTCGTTGCCGCCCCAACTGGTCGCCAGGATCAGGGCGCTCGCGCCGACCGCGACCAGCGCGATGCCGAGATAGTCGATGATCGGCTTCGCCGCCGACCTCACCACCGGGATGGTCCGCGCCGCGGCGATCACCACGACGATCGCGATCGGCACGTTCACGTAGAACGCCCACCGCCACGTCAGGTGGTCCGTGAACAGCCCGCCGAGCAGCGGCCCGATGACCGTCGAGACACCGAACACGGCCCCGATCGCGCCCTGGTACTTGCCGCGCTCACGCAGCGGGATGACATCCGCGATGAGCGCCATCGACGTCACCATCAGGCCGCCGGCGCCGATGCCCTGGAGCGCCCGCCAGGCGATGAGCAGCGACATGTTCGTCGAGAGCCCGCACAGGAACGACCCCGTGATGAAGACGATCGCCGAGACCTGGAAGACGATCTTCCGGCCGAACATGTCGCCGAACTTGCCGACGAGGACCGTGGCCACGGTCTCCGCGAGCAGATACGCCGTCACGACCCACGACATGTGCGCCGCTCCGCCCAGGTCCGAGACGATCGTCGGCAGGGCCGTGCCGACGATCGTCTGGTCCAGGGCGGCCAGCAGCATGCCGAGCATGATCGTCCCGAAGACGACATTGCGGCGGCGTCGGTCGAGAACCGGAGGTGTCGTCTCGGCGGCCGGAGGCGGGGCGGCTTCTTCGGTGGTCGTCACCCTCGCAGCGTCACACCGGCCCCAGGCCGCCGCATGCGGGTGAGGGCCGGACCGGTGACGTGCGCTTTTGGCGTCAGGTCAGGCGCGGCGCACGGGCCGCGGCGTCCACGGGGGACCCGCCCCGCTCCACCTCGTCCGCCAGCTCCCGGGCCCAGCGCACCACGCCCGCCGCGTCGAGCCCCGCCGGTGCGACACCCCGCCACTCGGCGACGCCCTCGGCGCCCCGCCGCAGCAGCCGGGCGCCACCGGTCGCGTTGCCCCGCGCCGCGTGCGTCAGCCCCACCGCGGTCTGCGCGAGCGCCCGCCACAACCCCCGCTCGCTCTCCGGCCCGGACTTCCAGGCGTCCTCGAACACCTCGTGCGCGTGGAAGGGGCGCCCCGCGTCGAGCAGCGCCTGCGCCTCGGCCACGCTCTGCGCCGCGGTCCGGACGACGCCCTCCGGCTGCCGGTCCACACCGTCCGTGCCGTAGGGGAGCGGCCGTCCGAGCCCGTCCCGGGGGCGGGCGTTGCGCGCCCGCCCCTCCTCGTCGCGATCCCGGTCACCCGTGCGAGAAGTGCTCATTCCCCGATTCTCACCCACCCGTGACGGACCCCGCTGATCCGGTTTCAAACCAGCCCTGAGCTTGGGGTATTGTTCTTCTTGTCGCCGCCAAAAGGGCCGGGAACACCGGGCCGGAGGGCAGTGGACACCGGGACGTGGCGCAGCTTGGTAGCGCACTTGACTGGGGGTCAAGGGGTCGCAGGTTCAAATCCTGTCGTCCCGACAAGTTCGAATGATCGAACGTCGCAGGTGAAGGGCCGTTTTCGAACGGCCCTTTTTCTGTTGTGCGGCGCCTTCCGGGGGAGCGCGGCCCCCGACCGGCCGACCCGGGGCGTGTTCGGGATGCCGGTGCCCGGTACGGCTGGGACGATCGGCGGGCGTCCGTATTGTGCGTGTTCGCGGAAGTCGCGGCGCGGGCCGCGGGCGCCCGGGGCCCCTGGCGCGGGAGCGCTCCGGATTCCCCCACGCCCCACGGCACGAAAGGCCTGCCATGCACTCTGGACCCGTGAAGCGGAGCAGTCGAGGCGCGCGACGGCGTGCCGTCGGCGTCGTGTGCGCCGTCGCCGCCTCGCTCTCCCTGCTGAGCGCCTGCTCGTCCGACGACGACACCTCCTCGGGCACCTCGGAGAGCGAAAGCGCCTCCCCGCAGGACCAGTCCGCCGAGGCCAGCCCGAGCGGACGGCTGAACGAGGACCAGACCGAGCGCAAGAAGCTGCTGTCCGCGACGAAGGTCGACTGGGACGAGGCGGCCCGTACCGCACAGAAGGAGGTCTCCGGCGGCAAGCTCCTGGAGATCGAGCTGAGCGACGACGACCAGGGCGCCCCGGAGTGGGACGCCGAGATCGTCGCGTCCGACGGCACGAGCACCGACGTCCGGATCGACGCCGCCACCGGCAAGGTCACCGGGTCCACCGAGGACAACGACCAGGACGCGGACGACAAGAAGGAGAACACCGCCAAGCTCGACGCGGCCAAGATCTCGGCGGCGAAGGCGGCCGGGACCGCCACCGACCGCAAGAAGGGCACCGTCACCTCCGTCGGCCTCGACGACTCCGACAGCGGGACCACGGTCTGGTCGGTCGACGTGGTCACGCGCGCCACGTGGGACAAGACGTCGTTCGACATCGACGCCGCCAACGGCAAGGTCCTGGACGAGCAAGTCGACCAGGACTGAACTACCGCGCATCCGACCGGAGTTCGGCTTTCCGTGGGCTTCCCGGCGTGCGTCGGCCGATGAGATTCTCGGCGGACGCGCGCCGCTCACCGAGGGACGCCGCTCCGGGCCCGGCGGCGCCCGCGGCCGAATGGTCCTGACCGCATGTTCCTGAGGGGGCGCGACATGGTGAAGCGTGAACCTGAGGCCACGTGGCCGGGCCGGTGGCGGTGACGGCGGCCGTGTCCTCGTTGCAGCGGGAGGTCCAGGGCATCCTCGACGAACTGGTCGACACGGGCGCCGAAACCGGTGTGCAGGTCGCCGTTCACCACGAGGGCGCCGTGGTCGTCGACGCAGTCGCCGGTGCGGCCGACAGCGGCACCGGGCGTCAAGTGACCGCCGGGACACCGTTCTTCAGCTTCTCCGCGGGCAAGGCCGTGACCGCGCTGATCGCGCACCAGCTCGTCGCGACCGGGGCGGTCGGATACGACACGCCGGTGGTCGAGCTGTGGCCGGAGTTCGGCGCCCACGGCAAGGAGACCGCGACGCTGCGGCACGTGCTGACGCACTCGGTCGGCCTGCCGGCGATGCCGCGGAACATCGGCCCCGGCGATCTCCCCGACGGGCCGCGCGTCTGCGCCGCCCTCGCCGACGCCGCACCGCTGTGGCCGCCCGGGACCGCGACCGGGTACCACCCGTTCACCTTCGGCTTCCTGGTCGGCGAGATCGCCCGCCGGGCCACCGGCAAACCGATGCGGCAGCTGCTGCGCGAGTGGGTCACCGCCCCGCTGGGCGTCGAGGACGAGCTGTACTTCGGCGTGCCCCGCGCCCAACTGCCGCGCCTGGCACGGCTGGAGGACGCCACCCGTCCGCCGGACACCGAGCCCGACGACGACGCGGTGCTCGCACCCTGGGAGATGCGACCGAGCGCCACCCTGGGGAACAGCCCCGGGATCCTGCGCGCCGACATCCCGTCGGTCGCCACCTTCACCGCGCGGGCCGTCGCCACGATGCACGCGGCGGTGCTCGACGGGCGGCTCCTCGACCCGGCACGCCTGGAGCGGCTGACGACGGTCGCCTTCACGGGCACCGATCAGGTCTTCGGCCACCACGTCCGGCTCTCCCTGGGCTACCCCCTCGGGCGCGTCGGCGCACCGCGGGACGAGGCGAGCACCACGTTCGGCTGGGTCGGCGGAGGCGGCAGCTACGTGTACGCGGACCCGGCCGCCGGCCTCTCCTTCGCGATGACGAAGAACCGCCTCACCCTCCACCTCGACACGGCGCAGCGCCTCGCGGACCTCACGACGGCCCGGCTGGCGCCGGACGCGTGACCCGGTGGGGGACGGCCGGTCCCGACGGGACACCGCGCAGCGGCAGCCGCACCGTGAACACCGTCGCGCCCGGCGCGTCGTCGAGGGTGATCGTGCCGCCGTGGGCGGTGACCAGGGAGCGGGCGACCGACAGGCCCAGGCCACTGCCGCCGCGGTCGCGGGTGCGGGCCTTGTCGACGCGGTAGAAGCGGTCGAAGACCTTCTCGCGGTCCGCGGACGGGATACCGGGACCGGCGTCCTCGATCCGCACCACGGCCGTGTCCCGCTCCCGCACGACCTCCACCGACACCGGTGTGCCGGCCGGTGTGTGCACGGCCGCGTTCGTGAGCAGGTTGTCCACGACCTGGCGGACGCGGTCCGGGTCCATGCGCAGGCCGAGCGCGGCCGAGGGCGACGCGAGGGTGAGCGGGTGGTCCGGGTGACCGGCACGGAAGGCGGCCGCCGCGTCCTCGACGAGCGGCACGAGATCCGCCTCCCGCAGCCGCAGCGGCGCGTCCACCTCGGCCGCGTCGAGACGGGCGAGCAGCAGCAGGTCGTCGAGGAGCACGCCCATGCGGGCGGCCTCGGAGCGCAGCCGCGCGAGGTGTTTCGCCCGCTCCTCGGGGGCGTTGGCGGCGGCGTACTGGAAGAGGTCCGCGTAGCCGCGCACGGACATCAGGGGGGTGCGCAGTTCGTGCGAGGCGTCGGCGACGAAGCGGCGCAGGCGCCGCTCCGCCTCCGCGCGGACCGCGAGCGACTCGTCGATGTGCTCCAGCATCGTGTTGAAGGCCGTGCGCAGCTCCTCGACCTCCGGCCCGCCGCCCCGCTCGTCGGCGCGGATCGACAGCCGGGCCGCCGACTCCGTCAGATCGTGCGAGGCGATGCCGTGCGCCGTGTGGGACAGAGCGCCGAGCGGGTCCAGGCCTCGGCGCAGCATGCGCCGCCCGAACACCACGAGGGCCGCGAGCGCCAGCGCGAACACGACGACCTGCACGCCGATCAGCCGCTGCATCGTGTCGTCGATGCCGTCCATCGGCGCCGCGCTGACCAGGACCACGCCCGGCTCCACCTCGCAGGCCCGCAACCGGTACTCGCCGCGGTCCGGCAGCCCGACGGTGCGCAGCACTTCGGTGTCCGCGGCGACCTGCCGCCCGGCCAGCTCGGTGAAGGCCCCGTAGCCCCGCGGCAGATCACTGTTCTCCTCGGGCGCGCGCAGTGCGGGGGAGCCGCCCGACACGTCGTACACGGCGTAGTACCAGCGGTAGTACTTCTTGCCCTGGAGGGAACCGCTCTGCTCGATGCTCTTGGACTGGGCGACCTGCACGCTGCCCAGCTGCTCGTCGAGCTGGCCCGTCAGATAGTCCCGCATGAACGCGGTCAGCGCCGTGCCGACGACGGCGAACACCACCAGCGACAGCGCCCCGAGACCGAGCGCGAGCCGGGTGCCGAGCCGCATCCGCCCGTACCCCTGACGCAGCCTGCGCGTCAGAAGCGGTGGACACGTGGCCCGCGGGGCGCCACTCACTCGGCGGCCGCCTGCCGTATGACGTAGCCGAAGCCGCGCACCGTCTGGATCAGCGGCGCGCCGGTGCCGTCCGGCGCGTCGAGCTTGCGGCGCAGCCGGCTGATGACCAGCTCCACGACGTTCGAGCGGCCCCCGAAGCCGTACTCCCACACATGGTTGAGGATCTGCGCCTTCGTCATCACGGTCGGCGACCTGCGCATCAAGAAGCGCAGCACCTCGTACTCGGTGGGTGTGAGGGTCAGCAGCCGGTCGCCGTGCCGGACCTCGCGGGTGTCCTCGTCCATCGACAGACCGGCCACCCGCAGCACGGACCGCTGGAAGTCCGGCCCCGTGCTGCGCCGCAGCACCGTGCGCAGCCGCGCCATCAGCTCCTCCACGGCGAACGGCTTGACCAGGTAGTCGTCGCCGCCCCGGGTCAGCCCCGCCACCCGGTCGGCGACGCCGTCCCGCGCGGTGAGGAAGACGACCGGCACCATCGTGCCCGAGCTCCGCAGCCGGTCCAGGACACCGAAGCCGTCCAGGTCCGGCAGCATCAGGTCGAGCACCACGATGTCCGGCCGGAACTCCTCGGCCAGGCGCAGCGCCTCCTCGCCGCGGTGCGCGGTGACGGCGTCCCAGCCCTCGTAACGGGCGACGGTCGCGACGAGATCGGCGATCGGCGGGTCGTCGTCGACGACCAGGAGGCGAACTTTTTCCACGCGTTCATCGTGCCCGACGCGGCGGGCGGGCCCCGCCCCTCCCCTCTCACAGCGGGCTCATTGATAAGGACCTGTAAGGGGTTCGACAGGTTCTCGACAGCTCCCGCCAGCGAAGCTCGTAGGCGTACGACCCGACGACCGGGAAGTTCCCGCTCCGGTCCGCTCGGTGTCCCACGCCCCGACCGAGGAGCTGCCGTCCCGTGACGACCGTCCAATCACCCCCTGCGCCGCCCCAGGCGACACGCCCCGGGGCGGTGGCCCGCACGGGCCTGTACGCGGTGCTCGCGGTCAACGCCGCCGTGGTCGCCTGCTTCTTCGCCGCAGCGGGCTTCGCCTCCAACGCGCTGATCGTCATCGGCCGTCTCACCGGCCTGTACGGCGCGCTGATCATGGCGTTCCAGCTGGTCCTGGTGGCCCGGCTGCCCTGGCTCGACCGCCGGATCGGCATGGACCGGCTGACCGCCTGGCACCGCTGGACCGGATTCGCCCTGCTGTGGACGCTGCTCGCGCACGTCGTCTTCATCGCCTTCGGCTACGCGGACGGCGCGGGCGTCGGCCCGGTCACCGAGATCGTGGACCTGGCCGGGACGACCGAGGGAGTGCTCCGCGCCGTCGTCGCCCTCGGCCTCGTCCTCGTGATCGGCGCGGTCTCCGCCCGCTGGGCACGCCGCCGACTCGCCTACGAGACCTGGCACTTCATCCACCTCTACGCGTACGTGGCCGTGGTCCTCGCGTTCACGCACCAGATCGCGGTCGGCACGACCTTCACGTCCTCGGCCCTCGCGACGGCGTACTGGTACGGGGTGTGGGGCGTGGCCCTCGGCGCCGTCGCGGTCGGACGGGTCGCGCTGCCGCTGTGGCGCAACGCGCGCCACCGGTTCCGGGTCTCGGCCGTCGTCCACGAGTCCGACGACGTCGTCTCGATCCACATCACCGGCCGCGACCTCGACCAACTGCCCGCGCGGGCCGGTCAGTTCTTCCTGTGGCGGTTCCTCACCAAGGACCGCTGGTGGCAGGCCAACCCGTTCTCCCTGTCCGCCGCCCCCGACGGGCGGAGCCTGCGCCTGACCGCGAAGGCGGTCGGCGAGGGTAGCGCCTCCCTGCGCCAACTTGCCGTCGGTACCCGGGTGTTCGCCGAGGGCCCGTACGGCGCCTTCACGGCGCTGCGCCGCACGCGCACCGACTCCCTGCTGATCGCGGGCGGCGTCGGCGTCACCCCGATCCGCGCGCTCCTGGAGGACATTGAGGGGCACACGGTCGTCGTCTACCGGGTGGCTTCCGAGCGCGACGCGGTCCTCCACGACGAGTTGACCGACCTCGCCCGCGCCAAGGGCGCCGCCCTGCACCTGGTGACCGGCGGCCCCACCCCCGACAAGCTGGCGCCGCGCAGGCTGAAGGAGCTGGTGCCGGACGTCGCGGACCGGGACGTGTTCCTGTGCGGTCCACCGCCGATGATGAAGGCGGTGCTCGGCACACTCGACGAACTCGGCGTCCCCAAGCGGCAGATCCACTTCGAGCGCTTCAGCCTGGCCGGCTGAGCCGGACCCGAGACAGACACGAGGAAGACCACGTGAAGCGAGCCATCCCCGCCGTTCTCCTCAGCGCCGTCGGCCTGATCTCCGTCTGGCGCTACGAGCCGACCCTCGGCGCCGTCGACGACACCGCGTCCGCCGCCGAACCGGCCACGACGCCCTCCGCGTCCGCGGACTCCTCGGGGGCCTCCTCCGGCACGGTCGTCAAGGGCACGACGGTCACCACGGAGAAGGGCCCCGTCCAGGTCCAGGTCACCTTCAAGGGAAGCGAGATCACCGCGGTCAAGCTGTTGCGGCAGCCGAACCACCCGCAGACGAAGGCGGCCGTGCCGAAGCTGGTCGCGGCGACGCTGAAGGCGCAGAGCGCGGAGGTCGACACGGTGACCGGCGCCACGATCACCAGCGATGCCTACAAGGAATCCCTGCAAGCGGCCATCGACGCCAAGGGGGCTTGAGGTGCGGCGGGTTGAGCATGTGATGGGCTTCCCCGTCTCCCTGCGCATCGACGACGCGCGCGTCCCCGAAGGGGCGGCGGACGCGGTGTACGCGTGGCTGCGCGAGGTCGACGCGCGGTTCAGCCCCTTCAAGGCGGGCAGCGAGGTCTCCCGGTACGGCCGCGGCGACCTCGCGCGGCACGCGCTCAGCGCCGACCTCGTCGAGGTGCTCGACCTGTGCGAGCACTACCGCCGCGCGACGGGCGGTGCGTTCGACGCCCGGCTGCCGGGGCGCGGCCTCGACCCCTGCGCTGTGGTCAAGGGCTGGTCGGTGCAGCGGGCCGCGGAACTGCTGCGCGCGGCCGGGGTGCGGCGCTTCTGCCTCAACGCAGGCGGTGACGTGGTCGCTTCCGGCGGGCCCTGGCGGGCCGGGGTGCGGCACCCGGTCCACGCCGACCAGCTGTGCGCCGTACTGGAGTTGACCGACGCCGCGGTCGCCACCTCCGCCCGCTACGAGCGCGGCGACCACATCGTCGACGGCCGCACCGGCCGCCCGGCGACGGCCCTGCTCAGCATGACGGTCGTCGCCGCGACCCTGACCGAGGCCGACGCCGTCGCCACCGCCGCCTTCTCCATGGGAGCCGAAGGCATCGGTTGGGCCGCGTCCCTGCCGGGCTGCGAGGTGTTCGCGGTCGACGCCAGGGAGCGGGTGCTGCGCACGCCCGGCCTCCCGGAGGCGGCCGGGACGGGCACGGCGGCGGCCTGACCGGGGCGGCGCGTGCCATGGGGCCCGGACTTCAGCCGCCCGTCGCCCTGCGCAGCGTCCGGCCCGGCCGCGCCCCCGTGACCTCGCCGTCGCGCAGCACGCACTCGCCCGCCACCAGCACATCGCGCACACCGGTCGCGTACTGCCACGGGTCCGCGAAGGTGGCGCGGTCGCTGACGGTGGCCGGGTCGAGGACGACGAGGTCCGCGACCTGCCCGGGGGCCAGGGTGCCGCGGTCGGGCAGGGGGAGCCGGGACGCGGGCAGGGACGTCATCTTCCGTACGGCGTCGGCGAGTTCGAGGACGTGGTGCTCGCGGACGTAGCGGCCGACGACGCGGGCGAAGGTGCCGAAGTTGCGGGGGTGCGGGTGGCCGTCGCCCGGGGCGTGCAGGACCCAGCCGTCGCTGGCGACCGCGCTCGCGGGGTGCCGCAGCACCGTGTCGACGTCGGCCTCCGCCATGGCGTGGTTGACGATCATCACCTCGCCCTGGTGGGCGGCGAGCACGTTCAGGACGGCGGCGGCCGGTTCGACGTCCTCGTCGCGGGCGATGTCGGCGATGCTGTCGCCGATCCGGTCGCTGTAGTGGCCCGGACCCATCATGGCGAGGACCACGCCCTCGGGCAGGAACGTGCGGCCCACGGCCGGGCGGAGGTCGGCGAGGATCCGCTCGCGGGTGCCGGGGTCCGCCAGGCGTTCCAGGAGCCCCGCGGGACCGCCGTCCATGGCCCAGTCCGGCAGCCGGGAGGTCAGACGGGTCGACGACGCGGTGTACGGGTACACGTCGCAGGCCACGTCCAGGCCGTCGCGCGCCGCGGCGTCGATCATCGCGAGGGCCGTGTCCACCTTGCCGTGGTTCGCCGGGCCCATCGCCTTCAGGTGCGAGACCTGCAACCGCACGCGGGACGCCGTCGCCACGTCGAGCGCCTCCTGCACGGCCTCGATCAGATGGTCGCCCTCGTCGCGCATGTGCGTGGCGTACAGCAGGCCGTGCGAGCGGGCCTCGCGGGCGAGCGCCACGATCTCGTCCGTGTCCGCGAAGGAACCGGGCGCGTAGATCAGTCCGGTGGACATGCCGAACACACCCTGTTCGGCCGCCGTCGCCAAGAGGGCGCGCATGGCGTCCAGTTCGGCCGGTCCCGCCGGTGCGCGGTCCTCGCCCATGACGGCGGTGCGCAGGGCGCCGTGGCCGACGAGCGGCGCGACGTTGAGCGCGGGTCGGGCGGCGTCCACCGCCGCCGCGAAGGCGTCGAGATCGCGCCACTGGGCCCCGGCGAGCGTGCCGGGACCCGCCGCGCCGCCCTCCTCGCCCGCCGCCTGCGGGAACGGCGAGAGGCCGCAGTTGCCGGTGACGAGGGTCGTCACACCCTGCCGCAGACACGCCTCGGCGTCCGGCTGCGCCCGCACGGAGAAGTCGGCGTGCGAGTGCAGGTCGATGAAGCCCGGCGTGACGGTCAGTCCGGTCGCGTCGAGGACCGTCGCGGCGGACGCGTCCGGTTCGCGCTCCCCGACCCGGACGATCCGCCCGCCGCGCACGGCGACATCGGCGCGGACCGGGGCCGCGCCCGTCCCGTCGAGCACCGTGCCGCCCGTGATCAGGACATCGTACGAGGTGGGCTGTGCGGACATGTGCGGCTCACTTCCAGGTGGTGCGGGAGACGGGGGTACGGACGGTGGCTCGGGGCGCCGGGGGCGTGACTCACAGGATGAAGGTCAGCAGCACCGCGTACAGCGCACACGCCGGGACGAGCAGGGCCCAGCCCGTGCCGAGCAGGTAGGGCAGCCGGTCGGCGCGGGCCAGGCCCATCGCGCCGACCATGTTGGCGTTGGGCAGCGGCCCGTACGTGTCCGCCTTCGACGCCCACAGCAGGACGATCACCCAGGCGGCGGGGCCGATGCCCAGTTCGGCGCCGAGCGGCCCGAACACCTCGCCGATCAGGATGACCTGGGCCGCGGTGGCGCCGGGCACCCCGACCCAGCCGAGGGCCGCGACGGCGAGCGCGAACGGCAGCGCCGACATGTGCCGCAGCTCGGGCCCGAACGTGTCGAGGACGACGTCGTACGGCTTCAGCAGGTCGATGAAGCCGAACAGGGCGGCCAGCATCCAGAACAGCGCCAGCATCGGCAGCATCCGGCGCGCCCCCACGAGCAGGGCACGGCCCGCGCGCCGCGGCGACAGCCCTGCCGCCACCACCGTCACCAGCGCCATGAGCGGCAGCGCCAGGAGAGGGAAGGTGGTTCCGGCCCGGGTCGCGGTGGCGTAGCCGACCGTGACGACGAGCGTCACCGTGAACGCCCACGTCGCACGGCGGGTACGGGGGGTGGCGGCGCCGGCGCCCGTATCGGTGATCTCGTCGGCGCGGTAGAAGTCCCCGCGGGCCGCGCTGCTGCGCTGCACCCACGGCACGACGACCGCCGCGAGCGCCAGGGACAGCAGGGCCAGCGGCCCCGCGCCGACGCCGAGGTACGTGAGGTAACCGGCGTCCGCGGTGTCCATGATGGCGATGTTCGACCCGGCGAACGGCGCCAGGGCGAGGCCCGCGCAGCCGCCGAGGAACATGGTCGCGGCCGTGGCCGAGCGCGTGAACCCGGCGCTCGCGGCGATCGGTACGAGCAGCGGCGCGGCGATCGCGAGAGCGCCCGCCAGCGTGCCGAGCGCGGCGACCAGCACCAGGCAGGCGAGCATCATGCCGTACATGACGACGGTGGTGCCGTGGCCCTCGGTCAGCCGCATGATGCCGCGCACGAGGGCGTCGGCGACGCCGGTGACGCGCAGCACCTCCCCGGTCGCGGCCCCGAACACGATGATCACGCCGATGACGGTGACCGGGTCGGTGACCGAAGCGGCCAGCACCTGCCCCGCCTCGCCGGGCGGTGGCAGCGCGACGAGGACCGAGCCGGCCAGCGCGAGAGCGGTCACGACGACGAGGTTCGTGCCGGTCAGCGCGAGCACGGCGTACAGCGCGATCGGCAACAGGCCCCACGCGGTGGGCCCTTCGGTGAGCAGACCGGCGACGAGACTGCCCGCGAGCGCGACGCCGGCCGCGACCAGGGTGACGGGGCGACGGTGCGCGGCGGGACGCGCCGGGGCGTCGGTGGGAGTGCCGTTGGCGGCGGACACGGGCATGGGCGGTCCTCGTGACGCGAGTACGGGAGAGGTGACGTGCTGTCCGGGAGGTGGCACGAGCCTCCGACGTCACAGGGCGCCGCGTCTTCGTCGGGCACGACAAAACCACCGCGCTTCCTTGGCGCGGCGGAAGAACACCGGCCCAAAACCGGTCAACCCGCGCGCGATCCGGTAGTCAGCGGGACTCCGCGCGGCCGTCCTGACCGGCGTCGGCCAGCCGGACCGCCAGCGTGACGACGAGCCGGGTGTCGGGATCGTCCAGGTCGATCCCGAACCGCTCGCGGGCCCTGCGCAGCCGGTAGCGCAAGGTGTTGGGGTGCAGCACGAGGCGCTGCGCGGCGCGGGGGACGTCACCGCCCGCGTCGAGGTACGCGGCGAGCGAGCGGACCAGTTCACCCCCGGCGGCGAGGTCGGTCCGCAGCAGCTCGTGCACGGGGCCGCCGTGCCGCTGCCACCAGGGCCGCACGGAGTCGAGGACGCGCAGCACCGTCATGGTGTCCGCCACGTCGGCGTGGCCCGCGAAGCGGGCGGGCGGGGCGGCCGACCCGGGCGTCCGGGCCGCGCGTTCGCGCACGGCGCGGACGACCAGCCGGGCCTGCGCGCAGGAGTCCGCGGCGTCCAGGGGCGTCGGCACCACGGGACCCGCGCCGATCCAGACGACGGGCGCGTCGGGCAGCGCCGTGGCCAGGGAGTCGAGTTCGCCGGCGAGCGCCGACGCCGCGCGCTCGTCCCCGTCCGGCAGCGGCAGCAACACGGTGATCCGGTCGCTCTCCCGCAGCACCCGCACGTCGAGCCGGTGCGCGGTCGCCTGCAACCACAGGGCCTGGAGGCTGCGTTCGGTGATGTCACCGGTCGGGCGGTCCCGCTCCGCGACCACCACGGCGCAGGGGGTCTCGGGCGCGAGCCCCAGCGACCACAGGTGCGAGCCCGCGTCGCCCTCGCCGCACAGCAGGCCGCGCAGCGCGTGCTCCTCCCGGCGCCGGTTCACGGCCGTGCGCAGCCGGTGCTGCAACAGGTGCGGGACGGCGACCTCGGCGGCGCGGCGCAGCGCCTCCTCGGCGTCGGGGGAGAAGCTGCTGCCGTCGGCCGCCGCCCAGATGGACCCGAGCATCTCGCCGCCGCTGCGGATGGCGACGACGAGACGCTCGGGGTCGGTGCCGTCGGCGGCCCGGTGGATGACGTCGCGGGAGGTCCACAGGGCACGCAACAGGCCGCTGCGCCGCAGTTGTTCGACGCGCCGGTCCGGCACCTTCCCGCCGAGGATCGTCGACATCCGCTCGGGGTCGGCGGCGGAGCTGGTCGCGGAGTGCGCGAGGAGGCGGAACCGGGTGTCCTCGACGGTGATGGAGGCCCGGCAGTAGCGGGCGACCTCCTGCGCCAGCACGGCCAGACCGCCGCCCGCGATGTCTCCGGCGAGCCGGTCCCCGCTGCCCACCGCCGCGTACGCGAGGGCCGAGCGCAGGAGTTCGACGGTGTCGGCCCAGTCGGCCCACGCGGCGCGCTCCAGCAGGGCGACGCCCGTCGCGCGGGCCGCCGCGACGACCTCGTCCCACGCCGGCTCCTCGTCGGGGCGCCGGGCGACCACGGCGGTGGCGCCCCGCCCGGCCGCCCGCCGCACGGCGGCCGCCCACGCCCCGGGCTCGGCGCCCGGCCCCGCCACCAGGACGACCCGGCCCTCGTGCGGCCGGTCGGCGCTCTCGTCACCGATGACCACACCGCGTACGACGACGTCCTCACCGGCGGGCGCGAGGACCAGGCGCAGCAGGCCGTCCTCGTCATAGGCGAGCAGTTGCCGCAGGGTGACGTCCTGCGGCGGGGAACCTGTGATCATGCGGCCAGCTTACGAACGGGTGCGCGACGAATGAGGCGCCGCGACCGGGCCGCCCCCACAGCGGCCACGGTCGCGGCACCGGTCCACGGTGTCCGAGCCGGTCGGCTCAGACGGAGAAGCGCTCCTTCGCGAGGAGCGGGCGCACCCGCGAGGCGAAGCCGCCCGTGCGGAAGGGCCGCTGGAGCAGGCCGGGGCTCAACTCCTGCGCCAGAGCGGCCGCGACCATGCCCTGGTCCAGGGCCAGCACGAAGTCGCTGACCCGGCCCGTCGTCACGTCCACGGAGTCCCGGAAGCCGTACTCCGGGTCGTACGCGCCGAAGTCGGCGGCCAGCGCCCTGAGGTTCGCGACGGCCTCGGCGCGTGCGTACGGCAGGGCGAGGAAGGAGGCGTGCGGGGTGACGACGCCGAGGGAGTGGTAGCCGTCCTCCTGCATGCCGAGGGCGTCGACACCGTACTCGCGGTAGCCGCCCTCGGGGATGTTGGCGGGGGAGAAGCCCCAGTAGCCGTACGCCGCCTCCGCCAGGCCGTGCTCGATCTGACCGCGCACGTAGCGGGTGTGCGTGGTGCCCCACGAGCGCGGGGACCACTGCGCCTCCGGCACGAACAGCGGCACCATCAGCGCCTCGAACATCGAACCGCCCCAGGTGGGCACCACCTTGCGGCCCCGGTAGGTGTAGTGGCCCTGCCACACCCGGACGCCGTCGATCGTGACGTACGAGCCCTCGGGCTCCTGCTCCTGGCCCGCGCCCGGCAGCAGGGTGCGCGACAGGTGCCAGTAGTGCTCGGGCGGCAGGCTGCCGTCGGCGATACCGAGGTAACTCGCCATCCGGGGCTCGGTGTTGAGGGCGCCGTAGTGGTGCCCCGTCGGCTCGCCCTTGCCGGGCCTGTCGGGCCAGAAGCCCCCGCGGAGCTGGCCGGGGCCCGCGACCGGGTCGGCCGCGTCGTAGGGCGTGTAGTAGTACGACCAGTCCGCGTCGGCCAGCAGCTTCGCGACGCGCGGGCGCAGCGCCGGGGAGGCGTGGGCGGCGATCCGCAGGCCCGTGACGAGCCAGGCGTTGTCCACGGACGACAGGAACGGGCGGACGGTGTCGCCCGTCTCCGGCCAGGACGTCAGGAGCGAACCGTCGTGGGCGTCGTACCAGTTGAACCAGAAGCCGTGGGCGCGCTCCAGCTGCTCCACCGCCGCGACGGTCCTCGCGAGCCGCCGTTCCATGGTGTCCCGGCCGATCACACCGAGCCCGCCGGCGGCGGCCGTCGACCACAGCCCGCAGCCGATGTTGGTCGGCGAGGTCTGCACGGACGGCACCGGGGCGCCGGACCCGCTCACGTCGGCCTTGTCCGTGACGAGGCCGAAGTCGGTGGTCATCGCCTCGATCGAGCGGTACGTCGAACGGAACCAGGTGCGCAGCAGCGACGGGGCGGGGGCGGCCGAGGCGAACGGCGCGGCGCCCAGTGTCAGGGCGGCGCCACCGGCGCTCGCCGCGGTCAGGAACGTACGGCGGTCCATGAAGGTCCTTCTTCCGAAAGGGCGGACGTGGAAGGGAGGTTCGTGGTGCTCGTGCGGGGGTCGGGGATGGGCGGGGCCGGCGCACTTCAGGGGTGCGCCGGCCCCGCCCGGCGGCCCGCGAGGTCAGGATCGCGGGCCTCAGGGGCGGGACAACGGGGGCTTTGGTCCCGGCCCCGGGTCGGTGGTCGTGCTCACCGTCACAGGCGCGGCAGGGCCCGCTCCCGGCCGAGGCCGCCCAGCCAGTGGGCGGCGGGCTTGGGCGTGCGCGCGAACGTCTCGCGGTCCCAGCCGATGAGGCCGAACGTCGCCTTGTAGGTGCCCCACTCGTAGTTGTCGAGGGCGCTCCAGGCGAGGTACCCGCGGACGTCGAGCCCGTCGTCGAGGCAGGCCGCGACGGCGTCGAGGGCACCCGCGTAGTAGTCGATGCGGCGCTGCTCGTCGTCCGTGGCGATGCCGTTCTCGGTGACGATCAGCGGCGTGTCCGGGCCGATGACCTCGGCGGTGTGCCGCAGCGCGTGACCGACGGCCTCGGGGTAGTACTCCCACGTCGTGAGCGTGCGCTCGGCGTCCGCCGGAGCCGGGACGGGACCCTCGGTACCGATCTTCGTACGGGTGTAGGACTGCACGCCGATCCAGTCGTCGCCGCGCGCCGCCTCGATGAAGACGTCCTCGCGGGGGTGCCGGTACGCGGCCGTGACCTCCTCGGCGCCGGGCAGTGCCTGGTACACCTGGTTGGCGATGGTCCAGCCCACCCGGATCTCCGGGTTGATCGAGCGCACCGCCTTCACGGCCGCGTGGTGCGCCGCGATGACCGCGTGCGTGGTCTCCTCGTCGGGGAAGGGCAGCCCGGCGGGCGGGAAGCCCTGGTCGCCGCGCTTGGCGAGCCCGGCCATCACGGCGATCATGTTCGGCTCGTTGATGGTGCACACGTGGCTCACGCCGTCCGCGATGATCGGCGCGCACTCCTCCACGTACCGGGCGAACAGCTCGACGGCGCCCTCGGCGGTGAAGCCGCCCAGGTCCTCGAACCACTGCGGCACCGTGAAGTGGTGCAGGGTCACGACCGGGCGCAGGCCCCGGGCCAGGGCGCCCTCGACCATGCGGCGGTAGTGGGCGATCTCGGCGCGCGAGAAGCGGCCGCGGGCCGGCTCGATGCGGGCCCACTCGACGCTGAACCGGTAGTCGGTGAAGCCGAGTCCGGCCAGCACGTCCATGTCCTGGTCCCAGCGGTGGTAGCTGTCGCAGGCGTCCAGGCTCGGCTCCTGGATCCCGGCCGCCGGGTCGTGCTCCTTGCGCCACCAGTCGCTGTTGACGTTGTTGCCCTCGATCTGGTGGGCGGCGGTGGAGGCGCCCCACAGGAAGCCGTCGGGGAAGGGCGTGCGGGCAGGGGTGGGCGTCATGGTGGTGCCTGTCTTTCTGCGTGCGGGTCTTTCCGCGCGCGTGGGGGAGCGGCCGGTCACGTCCCGCCGGTCACTTCATGCCCGCGGTGGCGATGCCCTGGGTGAAGTGCCGCTGGAGGACGGCGAAGACGAGGAGCACGGGCAGGACGACGAGCAGCGAGCCCGCCATGAGCATTCCGTTGCCGCCGCCGACCGTGCGGTTGGGGTCGTTGGCGAACGTCGCGAGGGCCACCGGAAGGGTGTACTTGTCCGGGTCGTTGGTCGCGATGAGCGGCCAGATGAAGTTGTTCCAGGACCCGAGGAACGTGAAGATCGTCAGCGTCGCGAGGGCCGGCTTGACCAGCGGAAGCACGATGCGCCAGAAGATGTACCACTCGCCCGCGCCGTCCATCCGGGCCGCTTCGAGCAGCTCGTCCGGGATGGACTGCATGAACTGCCGCATCAGGAAGACACCGAAGGCTCCGGCTGCGAAGGGCAGCACCAGACCCGCGTAGGTGTCCAGCAGGTTCAGCTGGTTGATCAGGACGAACAGCGGAAGGACCATCAGGTTCGCCGGGACCATCAGGGCGGCGAGCACGACGCCGAAGACCTTCGAGCGGCCGCTGAAGTTCAGCTTGGCCAGCGCGTAGCCGAGCATCGAGCAGAACAGCAGATTGCACACGGTCACGAGGACCGCGACGATCACCGAGTTCAGGAAGTACCGCGGCATGTCGAGCTGGTCGAGCAGGTCGCTGAAGTTCTGCAGCGTCCACTCGCTCGGGATCCACACCGGAGGGCTGGCGGTGAGGTCCTTCTTCGTCTTGAAGGCGCTGAGCGCCATCCAGAGGAACGGCGTGGCCATGATCAGCAGGCCGAGCGAGGCGACGACGTAGAGCAGGGGCTTGCGGGACCGCCCGGCGGGGCGGTGGCCGGCGGGGGTGACGGCGCTCATTTCGTGTTGTCCTTCATCAGTCGCAGCTGCAGCACCGTGATGCCCATGATCACCACGAAGAGGACGTACGCCATCGCGCTCGCGTAGCCCATGTTGAAGAAGCTGAAGCCCTGCTTGTACATGTCGAGCGACACGGTCAGCGTGGCGTCGGAGGGGCCGCCCTGGGTCATCACGAACGGCTCCTCGAAGACGTTGAGGTAGCCGATCGTGGTGATGACCGTGGCGTACAGCAGCGTCGGGCGCAGCAGCGGCACCGTGATGCGGCGCAGCTCCTGCCAGGCGCTCGCCCCGTCGAGCCGGGCGGCCTCGCGGACCTCCGTCGGGATGGCCTGGAGACCGGCGATCAGCAGGACCATGACGGTGCCGAGGTTGCGCCACACCGCCATCAGGATCAGCGACGGCATGGCCCAGGTCTCGGAGCCGAGGAAGTCCGGTGCGGTGAAGCCGAACTGGTCACCGAGACCGGCGATCAGCCCGTCCGAGGGGTCGAGCACGAACCGCCACACGATCGCCACGGCGACGATGGTGGTGACCACGGGGGCGTAGAAGCCGACGCGGAAGAACGTGCGGGCCCGGTCGATCCCGTTGTTGAGGAGCACCGCGACGAGCAGACCGAGACCGATGGTCAGCGGCACCCCGACGACCACGAAGTACGCGGTGTTGAACAGCGCCCGCAGGAACTGGTCGTCGCCGAACAGCTTCACGTAGTTGTCGAAGCCGACGAAGTTCGCGTCCAGCGGCTGTCTGACGTTGCGCTGCGCGAAGTCGGTGAAACTCATCACGAACGTCGCGATGATCGGGAAGAGCATGAAGACCGCGAACAGCGCCAGGAACGGGGTGGAGAACAGCCAGCCGGCCAGGTTCTGCTTCCCCATCGAGCGCTTCTTGCGCCGCCTCTTGCCGTCGCCGTCCTCGGGCTCACCGACCGGGGCCTTGACGGCTCCGGACGGCGCGGGGGTGGGTGTCGTGGTGGACATGGTCCGTCCTTCGGACTTCCTCCGGCACGTCCTTGTGGACTTCCGGTTCTGCGGGGGCCGCTGCGCGGGGCGGCCGCTGGTGGCGCGGCCGCCCCGGTGACGGCTACTTCTGGACGAGGCCCTCGATCTCCGTCTTGGCCGTGTCGAGCGCTTCCTTCGCGGAGGCCTTGCCCTGGGCGACCTTCTCGATCGCGGTGTCGACCTTCGAGGTGATCTCGGTCCACTTCGGCTGGGCCGGGGAGACCTTCGCCGACTCCATCTGGGTCTTCCAGACCTTCATGTCCGGGTTGGTGGCGAGCTCGCCGGTCTTCCAGGCGTTCACGTTGGCCGGGAGGTCCTTGGTGCGCTCGTACCAGTCGGCCTGGCCCTTGGTGTCCGTGAGGTACTTCACCAGCTCCTTGGCGGCGGCCTTGTGCTCGCTGTCCGCGGAGATCGTCAGCGCCGAGCCGCCCGCCATGGAGGCGGAGGTCTCGTCGGCGGGCACGTTGGCGACGGCCCACTTGCCCTTGAGGTCCGGGTAGTTCTCGTCGAGCAGGCCCATGATCCAGGGACCGCTGAAGAACATCGGCACGGCGCCGGTGTTGAAGTCCTTGGTCGGGTCGTAGCCGGGACGCACCGACTTCGCGGCGAGCCCCTTCTTGAAGTAACTGGTGTAGTTCTCCAGGGCCTTGACGGCCTCCGGGCTGTTGACGACGGTCTTGCCGTCCTGGGTGACGATCTCGCCGCCCGCCGAGTACAGGAACTGGTAGAAGCTCTGCACCGTGTCGAGGCCGCCGGGCTGGATGGACAGGCCCCACTTGCTGCCGGCCTTGTCCTGGAACTTCTCGGCGGCCTCCTGGAGCTCGGCCATGGTGGTCGGCGCCTTGTCGATGCCGGCCTTCTTCGCCAGGTCCGTGCGGTAGTAGAGCGCGCGGGTGTCGACGTACCACGGCACACCGTAGGTGTCACCGTCGTACTGGCCCTGCTTCCAGCCGGCCGGGAAGTAGTCCTTCTCCTTGAAGGTCTTGGTGTCGACCTTCTCCAGGGCGCCCATGTCCGCGAACTCGGTGATGTAGCTGCCGCCCATCTGCATCACGTCGGGCAGCTTGTTCGCGGCGGCCGCGGAGACCAGCTTCTGGTGGGCGACGTCCCAGCCGATCGGGGTCACCTTCACCGTGATGTTCGGGTTCGCCTTCTCGTAGACCTTGGCGACGTCGGCGAGCTTCTCGCCCTCGGTGCCCATGGCCCACACCGTGAGCGTCTGCTTCGCGTCGGCCTTGACCTGGTCGCCGCCGGAGCCGCCGCAAGCGGTCAGGGTGAGTGCGGACGCCAGAGTGACGCCGATCGCGGCGGTGGTGGCTCGGCGGTTCATGGACGGCTCCTCCTTGAGCGGACCGTGGAATGTAAGCGCTGTTTGTAAGCGCATACATCACTCTGTAAGAACCCGGCTGATGTGGCAATAGGGGCTTGGTCACACTCTCGTAACGGCAGTGACATCACGGGAGCGTCATCAGCTGGAACGACGTCACGTGACATCGCGAGGGAGACATCAGGTGACATCGGGGGACAAGCAGGGCCGCCCCCAGAAGGTCATACCTCCTGATCTAAGGTCTCGGCCATGACTCACAGCACAGTCGCCGACGGAGATCGCTCGGCCCGCGACTTCGCGCACGACTTCCCCTTCGACCCCGCCTACGGCCGGGGGCTGAACGAGCTGCTGCGCATCCCCGCGCCCGAGGCCCCCGCCGACTTCGACGCGTTCTGGCGCTCGCGCCACGAGGCGGCCCGCGCGGTGGACCCGAAGCCCGAGCTCGGACCGCTCGTCGAGGAGCGGGACGGTGTCCGCATCCATGAGGTGTCGTACACCTCCGTGGGCGGTGTCCGGCTCGGCGGCTGGCTCGTGCTGCCCGCCGAGGGGGAGGCGGAGCACGGCTTCGTCATCGGACACGGCTACGGCGGCCGTGACCAGGTCGGCCCCGAGGTGCCGCTGCCGCTGCCCCGGTCCGCGGCGATCCTGCCCTGCGTGCGCGGCATGGCGGACCGCGGCCTGCTGCCCGGCGTCCCGTCCGTCTCCGCGGAACACGTCCTGCACGGCATCGCCTCGCGAGACACCTACGTCATCGGCGAGTGCGTCGCCGACCTGTGGTGTGCCGCGTCGGCGCTCCTGGAACTGGTGCCGGAGCTGAACGGCCCGGACCCGCGCCTGGGCTACCTCGGCGTGAGCTTCGGCGGCGGGCTCGGCGCCCTGGCGCTGCCGTGGGACGAGCGGTTCGCCGCGGGACAGCTGACCGTGCCGACGTTCGGCAACCACCCGCTGCGGCTGACCCTGGACTGCATCGGCAGCGGCGCCGCCGTGCGCCGGTACCACGCGGACCACCCCGAGGTCGTCGACGTGCTGGGCTACTTCGACGCGGCGACGGCGGCGGGCCGGCTGCGCAAGCCGGTGCTGGTGGCGGCGGCGCTCTTCGACCCGTCGGTGCCGCCGCCCGGCCAGTTCGCCGTGTACAACGCGCTGGCCGGGGAGCGGGAGCTGCGGGTGCTGGAGGCCGGGCACTTCGAGTACGAGGGCACGCAGACGGAGCAGGCGGGACTGGACGCCGCCACCGCGGACTTCTTCGCCCGCGTGCTGACGTGAGGTGACGTGGGTCGCCGTGAGGTGACACCGGGGCGTGGGGCGTCGTCGGCGCCCCACGCCCGGGGGAGGGGCCCTACCTGGCGTGCCCCGGGCACCCGCAGCTGGCCCGGCGCGCGACGGACACCGGCAGGACCTTCGAGACCGGCCTGCTGTCCTGGCGGCCGGTCAGCCGGCGCACGAGCAGCTCCACCGCCTCCTCGCCCAGCTGCCGCATCGGCTGGCGCACCGTGGTCAGCGCCGGCCGCACCAGGCGGCCCAGCGCGATGCCGTCGAAGCCGGTGACCGCGATGTCCTGTGGCACCCGCACCCCCCGGCGTTCGAAGGTGTGCAGGGCGCCCACGGCCAGCTGGTCGTTGGCGAACAGCACGGCCTGCGGCCGCTCACCGGGCCGGTCGAGCAGCGCGTCGGCGGCGCGGGCGCCCTCGGCCTGCGTCATCATGCCGACGCTGACATCGGGTGCCTCGGGCGCGGGGATCCCGGCGGCGCGGCAGGCCTCCACGTATCCGCGGAAACGGGCCCGTACGTCCGGCGAGTCCTCGGCCGCGCCGACGTACGTGAGCCGACGCAGCCCGTGGTCCTCGATGAGGTGCCGGGTCAGCTCGCGCTGGCCGTCGGCGTTGGCGACCTCGACGTGGTCGAGGTGGTCGAGCGCGTCCGACTCGCGCGGCCCGGCCAGCATGACCACCGGCTGGCGCTGCGCGATGACCTCCAGGTCCTCCGTCGGCACGGTGCGGGCCATCACCGCGAACCCGTCGGAGCGGCCCGCCACCTTCGCCACCTGGCTCTCCGGCCCGCCCTTGGGCGAGGCCGCGATCAGCAGCGCGTACCCGTGGCGGCGCGCGGCGCGCTCCATGCCGCGGATGATCTGGTCGGCGTAGAGCACCGCGGCGTCGTCCTCCGCCTCGTCACCCGCGGCGTGCTCCGCCTCCGACTCGACGTCCGGGTCGGAGTAGTCG
Organism: Streptomyces sp. BYX5S; assembly: GCF_054724165.1. NCBI lineage: Bacteria > Bacillati > Actinomycetota > Actinomycetes > Kitasatosporales > Streptomycetaceae > Streptomyces > Streptomyces sp. BYX5S. The sequence continues at coordinate 3,343,267 of NZ_CM138829.1, forward strand.
GGCAGGCACAGGCCGAGCACGCCGGTGGAGCGGCTGGCGAGGCCGCGGGCGTTGCCGCTCGGCACGTAGCCGAGCTCGCGGGCGGCGGCGAGGACCTTCTCGCGGGTCTGGGCGCGGACCGTGTCGGGGGTGCGGTACACGCGGGACACGGTGGCGATGGACACGCCGGAGCGTTCGGCGACGTCGTACACCGTGGGAGCTGTGCTCACTGGGTGGAATCCCCCGAGTCCGTTGCGGCCCGGCAGGGGGCCTAAGCCTATGAAAGCGCATTCACCTTAGGCGGGCGACGGCGCCGGGGCAAGGGAAGCCGATCACGAACCACCAGGTCCGCGCACACACGCGAGGGGAGGACCCACGGATGCGGGCCCTCCCCGGCGGGCGGCGCTCAGCCGCTGCTCACCGCACCGGTCACACGCGGTCGGCCGCGATCAGCACGTACTGGAAGGAGCCGTCCCGGTACGAGTTGATGAACGCGTCCTCGATCCCCGTCACCAGCGACGACGTGGCCCGCAGCTCCCAGTACGGGAGGGTGTCCGGCGTCAGGTCGATGACGGTCTGCGGCACGAGCCGGTTGTCGGCCATGGCGCGCAGGTACTCGCGGCGCGAGTGGATGTTGCACTCGAAGTGCGCGTTGATCTGGGACACCCACTTCGACGGCTGGCCGTAGCGCGGGTTCCAGCAGCCGGTGATGGTCACGTAGCGGCCGCCGACCTCCAGGACGCGGGAGTGCTCCGCGAACAGGTCGTGCAGGTCGACGTACATGGACGACTCGTTGTTCCACGACGCCTTGACCGAGCCGGTGTCGAAGGGGGTGGACAGCATGTTGCAGACCCGGGCGCGGACGTGGTCCTGGATGCCGAGTTCCTCGGCCCGTCCGTTGGCGAAGTCGGCCTGCTTGGCCGAGAGCGTGACCCCCTCGACCGTGCACCCGAAGCGCTGGTGGGCCATCACCATCGAGCCGCCGCGCCCGCAGCCCGCGTCCATCAGGGTGTCCCCGCGGCCGATGTCACCGAGATTGCCCAGCAGGTAGGAGGCCTGCGCCGACTCCAGCCGGTGCAGTTCGGCGATCAGCTTCTGCTCGCTCGCGGGGTCCGCGGCGTCGCCGAGCGCGCTGTGGTCGACCGCGCCGATGCCGTAGTGGTGGTGGTACAGACCGTCGACATCGCCGAGCCGCAGGTTCACCGGCCGGGCCTCGCCGTCCCAGTAGCGCGCGATGTCGCCCTGGTAGGGGGTGGCCGGTTCGGGGATGTACAGGGCGGTGCCGCCCGCGGGGGCGGTGAGTTCGGTGCTGGTCACGAATGAATCCAATCTCTTACCAGAAGTCGGGCAGGCTGTAGCGATAGGTGTTGGTGCGGTGCCAGTGGTGGTTGCCGTCGACCCAGGCGGCCACGCCCCGCAGGAAGCGCTGGACGCTCGGCAGCGGGCAGGCGGCGGCCAGGGCCGCGGCTTCTTTCTCGAAGGCGCGCATGAGGTCGTTGTGGACCTCGACCGACTTCAGATAGGCCTCCCGGTTGGAGAGGTCCTCTCGTTCGGCGATCACGACCGGCAGGTTCAAGTGCCGTCCGGGAGCGTCGAGTTCCTTCATGTACGAGTACAGGTCGTTCACGATGGTCGTCGCGTTGCCCGCGAGCGCGATGACCTTCTGCATGGCCGGTCGGGCGTGCAGGTCCGCCGGCAGTTCGTAGCCGCCGACGGTGTCGGTGATGGTGGGACAGGGGCGGAAGTTGTTGAACTGGCGCATCGCCAGGTACTCCCACACCTCCGGTACGTGGTCCTGCTCGGCCCAGGCGGCCTCGGCGAGGTAGCCCATGTGCAGCCGGGCCATGTCGTGCCGGTACCGGTCGGTCTGCGAGGCACTGGCCGCCTCGTTGAAGTACTCCATGGCCGAGCGGTACGCGCGCCGGGGCGCGTCCGAGTGGAGCGAACTCGCCCACTGCGGCTGGTACTCGGGCGTGGTGTACAGCGGATCGAGGGTGGTGTGCGCGAGCAGCAGCCGGGAGCCGAGGCCGACGGGCGAGCCGCCGTGGTCCTCGCAGTAGCAGTCGTCCACCGCGTTCTCGGCCACCATCAGCCGGGTCGCGATCATCAGGTGGTCGACGGTGGGGGCGTCCGGGTGGCAGCCGACCATGTAACTGCCCACCGAGAAGCCGTCGAACTCCTCCTCCCAGTCGTCGGGGTACAGGTCCACCTCGTCCAGCGCCCACGCCTTGATCCGACGGCTCACCTCGGCGACCCGTACCGGATCGGGGTCGGGCACCGGGTGGAAGTACAGGCCGGGGATCGGCCGGCCCGCCGTGGACACCGGGGCGTCGGTCGCCGACGGCTCCGGGTGCGGGACGAGGCGCAGGCCCGCCGTGCCGAGGCCGTTGGGGCCGCGCAGCAGACGCTCCACGTCGGCTTCTGGCGCCACGTGAGCGGTCACCACGTCGATCACCGGGGCCTCGGCCCGCGGCGGAACCGCGTCGGCCGCCGGCGCGGGCGGCTGCGCGGGCACGGCGGGCGGACGGCCCGTGGCGACGCCGATGTCACGGGCGCGGGCCGCGGCGTCGGCCAGGACCCGCGTCCCGAAGCGGGAGACCGCTTCCGGCGGGTCCGACGGTGGAGGTGTCGGCTCGGGCGGGGGCATCCATGACTCCTTGAGGGCTCCTGGGTGGGGCGCGGTCGGCACCTGGCCGGCGCCGATGGCGCGGGGCGGCGGCCGCTACCGGCCGGGCCAGCGGCCGATCTGCACGTTCTCCAGCACACCGACCGCGTCCGGCACGAGGATCGCGGCGGAGTAGTAGGTGCTGACGAGGTACGAGGTGATGGCCGCCTCGCTGACCCCCATGAACCGCACCGAGAGCCCCGGCTCGTACTCGTCCGGCAGACCGGTCTGGTGCAGGCCGATGACACCCTGGTTGTCCTCGCCGGTACGCATGCAGAGGATGGAGCTGGTCCGCTCCTTGGTGACGGGAATCTTGTTGCAGGGCAGGATCGGCACCCCGCGCCAGGCCGGTACCTGCTGGCCGCCGAGGTCGACGTGGTCGGGGTAGAGGCCGCGCGCGTTGAACTCGCGCCCCATCGCGGCGATCGTGCGGGGGTGCGCCAGGAAGAACTTCGAGCCGCGCCGACGGCAGAGCAGCTCGTCGAGGTCGTCCGGGGTGGGCGCTCCCGCGTGCGGTTGCAGCCGCTGCTTGAAGTCGGCGTTGTGGAGCAGGCCGAACTCCCGGTTGTTGACCAGCTCGTGCTCCTGGCGTTCGCGCAACGCCTCGATGGTGAGCCGGAGTTGCTCCTTCGTCTGGTTCATCGGCTCGTTGTAGAGGTCGGCGACCCTGGTGTGGACCCGCAGGATCGTCTGGGCGGCCGACAGCTCGTACTCGCGCGGGTTGGCCTCGTAGTCGACGAAGGCGCCGGGCAGTTCGTGCTCGCCGACGTGCCCCGCCGACATCGGGATCTCCGCCTCGCCGCGGTGGTTCTGGCGCCGCCCCGCGCGCTCCTTGAACTCCTCGATGTGCCGGCGCAGATTCGGCGCCGAGTCCCGTACCGAGGCGAAGTCGGCGCGCGACAGGGTGAGCAGCGTGCCCGAGGTCTCGGCGACCGCGGTCTGCTCCCAGCGGGCCTCGTCGTCCAGCAGGGCGTGGTCGCCGAACCGGTCGCCGTCGGCGAGCACGTCGAGCGCGACCTCGTCGCCGTACTCGCCCTCGGAGAGCTGGCTGATCCTGCCGTGGGCGATCAGGTGCAGCCGGTCCGCCGGCGCCCCGCGCTCCACCAGGGTCTCGCCGGCCCGGAAGTCGCGCTGGACGCACCGGTCGGCGAGGGCGGTGAGCACCTCGACGTCGTCGAAGCCGCGCAGCGGCGCCAGTTCCCCGAGTTCGCGGGGGATCACCCGGACGTCACCGCCGTCCTGGATGAACTCCACGCTGCCGTCGCCGACGGTGTAGGTCAGGCGCCGGTTCACCCGGTAGACGCCGCCCTTGGTCTCGACCCACGGCAGCATCTTCAGCAGCCACCGCGAGGTGATCTCCTGCATCTGCGGGGCGGATTTGGTGGTGGTCGCGAGATTGCGGGCGGCGGCGGTGCCCAGGCTGGTCTGCCGGGGCTGCTCCTGGCGGACTTCGGGGGTCGAGTCGACTGTCATCGAATGAGCTCTCCTTGGTCGAGCGTTGGCACACGTGTGCCCGGCGGCGACCGGGCGGCAGGAGGACGGGTGGACAGGGAAAAGGCGAGTACAGGACGGGTTCTCCGTCCGGATCCGGAAGCACCGTATGGGGCGTATCGCCCGCCGCACCAAGGGAAGTTGGGGACATTAACCCGATACGTTGATCAAGCCCGCGGGGGGTTTGGACGGGCACCGATGGAACTCGGCCGCATTTGCGTGAAGCCTCCGCGGCGCCGCCGGACCGGGTGCACGCGACGCGCGATGGATGTGCCACCGCGCTTCTCGGGTGGCGTATGCCCAGGTCAAGGTGGTGCTCTCGGTGTGCGGCCGATTCCTGCCGCGCGTTCTGGTCGCCGCCGTGCGGGCCCCTCGGTCACGTGCCAAGGCGCCGGAGGGGCGACAGGAGTCGGCCACGCGGCGCTCGGGAGGCCCTTGCCGACCCCGAACCCGGCCGGATAAGCGGAATATAATCCTCCGCCGCAAAATCGTTAATGGAAGTCATTTTCATGTAGGGTCTGCGGTGTCACCCAGCAAGGAGAAGAACCATGGCTGTCCCGAAGCGGAAGATGTCCCGCTCCAACACCCGACACCGCCGCTCCCAGTGGAAGGCGACCACAGCTCAGCTGGTGCCCGTCACCGTCGACGGCGAGCGGCACCTCGTGCCGCAGCACCTGGTGAAGGCGTACCAGCGGGGGCTGCTCCGCGTCGACGCGGCCAACTAGCGCACGCTGTCGGGAAGTTGCCGCACGCCTGACCGGTCGGCCCCGCGGCCGACCGGTTAGGGTGAGGGCCCAGTGCATGATCAACGATGCTGGGAGAGACGCCCCGTGACCGACAACGCGCAGCCCGACAACCCGCGTTCCCGTATCGACACCAGCAGGCCCCACACGGCCCGGATCTGGAACTACTGGCTGGGCGGCAAGGACTTCTACCCCGTCGACGAGGCCGCGGGCGAACAGATCCGCACGCTGCACCCCGGCATCGCCGACTACGCGCTCGCGGACCGCGCCTTCCTGGGCCGAGCCGTCCGGTACCTGACGCAGGACGTGGGGATACGGCAGTTCCTCGACATCGGCACGGGGCTGCCCACGGTCGACAACACCCACGAGGTCGCCCAGCGCATCGCCCCGGACGCCCGGGTCGTCTACGTCGACAACGACCCCGTCGTCCTGCGGCACGCCCAGGCGCTGCTGACCAGCACGCCGGAGGGCAGCACGGACTACCTCGACGCCGACCTGCGCGACATCGACCGCATCCTCGAACAGGCCTCCCGCACCCTCGACCTGAGCCGCCCGGTGGCCCTGATGCTGCTGGGCGTCATCATCTTCGTGGCCGACGAGGAGGACCCGGGCGCCTATGTGCGGCGCCTCCTCGACGCGCTGCCGTCGGGCAGTCACCTCGTGCTCTCGCACACCATCACCAGCCCGGCCATGCCCGACGTCGACGAGGCGGTGGCCTTCTGGAACGAGAACGGCACGCCCCGGCTGAACCAGCGCACCCCGCAGCAGATCACCCGCTTCTTCGACGGTCTCGACCTGCTGGAGCCGGGCGTCGTCTCCTGCTCCCGCTGGCGTCCGGAGACGGGCGACCCCGCGGACATCGCGGAGGTCGCGATGTTCGGCGGGGTCGGGCGGAAGAGCTAGTGCCGGTCCCAGGCGGTTACAGCTCGCGGAGGTACTTGCCGAACTTCTCCAGTCCGTCGACGTTGCGCGGGCCGGAGATGCCCTCGTTGTAGTCGAGGACGAAGAAGCGGTCGTTCTTGACCGCGGGCAGGTCGCGGGTGTGCGGGGAGCGCTTCAGGAAGTCGATCTTCTCCTTCGCGGGCTTGTCGCCGTAGTCCAGGATCATCACGACCTCGGGGCGCGCCTCGGCGACGGACTCCCAGTTCACCTCGGTCCAGCGCTGGTCGAGGTCCGCGAAGATGTTCTTCCCGCCCGCCTTGGAGATGATCTCGTCCGGCGGAACCTGGTTGCCGGCCGTGAACGGCTTGTCGGTGCCGGAGTCGTAGAGGAAGACCGGGGTCTTCCTGCCGCTGGGCGCCTGCGCGGCGACCGCCGCCTCGCGCTTCTTGAGGTCCGCGACGACCTTCTTCGCCCGCTCCTCAACGCCGAAGATCTTCCCGAGCCGTTCCAGGTCGGTGTGGAGCGCCTCGAACGGGGCCGCTTTCTGCGGGTACTTGGGGTAGTTGAAGCAGCTCTCGGTGTGCATGAAGCTCTGGATGCCGAGCTGGTCGAGGATCTCGGGGGTGATGCCCCGGTCGTCCGCGAAGCCCGAGCCCCAGCCGGCGACGACGAAGTCCGACTTGGCGTCCACGACCACCTCCTTGTTGAGGAGGTCGTCGCTGAGCATCTCGACCTTCTTGTACTCCGAGGCCCACGGTGACTCGCTGACCGGCGGGTTGGCCGGCGGCATCACGTACCCGTGGACGTGATCGGTCAGGCCGAGCGCGAAGAGCTTGTCCGCGCTGCCCGCCTCGTAGGCGACGGCGCGCCGCGGAACGGTGTACTCGACCTTCTCCCCGCAGCGTTCGACGGTGGTCTTCCGCGCCGCGGCCTTCGGGTCGTCGGAGGCGATGTCGGCGCCGCACGCCGTGGTGACGAGCGCGGTGGCGGCGAGGACGCAGCCGAGGACGGGGTGTCGGTTCACGGGCATGGCTGAGGTCTTCCTTCTGGGGCCGGAGTCGGCGCGGGAGCGAGGGTGTAGAGCAGCTGCGGGTCGCCGGTGAGCGGGTGGGGGACGACGCTGGCGCCGACACCGAAGACGTCCTCGACGAGTTCCGGGGTGAGGACGTCCTTGGGTGTCCCGGCGGTGACGAGACGGCCCCGGCGCAGCACGCCGAGCCGGTCGCAGGCCGCGGCGGCGAGGTTGAGGTCGTGCAGGACGACGAGGACGGTCAGGCCCGCGCCGCGCAACAGGGAGAGCAGTTCGACCTGGTGGCGGATGTCCAGGTGGTTCGTCGGCTCGTCGAGGACGAGGACGCGCGGCTCCTGGACGAGGGCGCGGGCCACGAGGACCCGCTGGCGCTCCCCACCGGAGAGCGTGAGGACGCCGCGGTCGGCGAGGTGGCCGATGCCGAGACGTTCCATGGTGCGTGCGCACAGGGCGCGTTCGTGCGCGCCGAGGTGCTGATTGCCCTTGAGGTGCGGGGTCCGGCCGAGGGCGACGACCTCCGACACCGTGAAGTCCAGCTCCACGGTGCCGTCCTGGGTGAGCGCGGCGACGGCGCGGGCACCGTCGCGCATGCTCAGCCGGTTCAGGTCGTCGCCGCCGACCCGGACCACGCCCGTCGTGGGCCGCAGCGCGCGGTACACGCAGCGCAGGGCGGTGGACTTGCCGCTGCCGTTCGGTCCGACGAGACCCACGATCCGGCCGTCCGGGACGTGCAGGGACAGGTCGCGCACGAGCGTCGCGCCGTCGGTGACGACGGTCAGCCCGTCGAGCTCCAGATCCATCTCAACGTCCTCCGAACATGTAGGACTTGCGGCGCATCAGCGTGATGAAGACGGGCACCCCGATCAGCGCGGTGATGACACCCAGCGGCAGCTCGCGCGGCGCGACGAGCGTCCGCGAGGCCAGGTCGACCCAGACCATGAAGACCGCGCCCGCGAGCGGCGCGACGGCGAGCACCAGCCGGTGGGAGGCGCCCACCGCCATGCGCACGAGGTGCGGCATGACCAGGCCGACGAAGCTGATGGCACCACTGACGGCGACCAGCACCCCCGTCACCAGGGAGACGAGCAGCAGCAGCGCCTTGCGGTGCCGGTCCGGGCTGATGCCCAGACTCCCCGCGGTCTCGTCGCCGAGCGCCAGCACGTCGAGGGTGCGGCTGCCGCGGTGCAGGACGAGGACACCGAGCAGGACGGCCGCCACCACCACGGGCAGCACACCCCACGTCGCGGCACCGAAGCTGCCCATCGTCCAGTACAGGACCGTCGACGTGGCCTCGCTGTCCGGCGCCAGATACACGATGACGCTCATCACCGCCTGGAAGCCGAGCGCCAGCGCGACCCCCGTCAGCACCAGCCGCAGCGGTGACAGCGCGCCGCGCCGGGACGCCGCGGCGTACACCAGGACGGACGCGGCGACCGCGCCGAGGAAGGCGCCGGCCGACATCGCGTAGATGCCGAGCGCGGCGAGCGCCCCGGTCACCTTCACCGCGACCGCGCCCACCGACGCACCCGAGGAGACCCCGAGGACGAACGGGTCGGCGAGCGCGTTGCGCACCAGCGCCTGGATCGCCACGCCGACGGCGCTGAGCCCGGCCCCGACGAGCGCGGCGAGCAGCACGCGCGGCGTCCGGATCTGCCAGATGATCTGGTACGTGCTCTCCTCCGCCGCCCCGATCCGCCCGCCGCTCAGCGCCGCCCACAGATAGCGGGCCGTCTCGCCCGGTGTCACCGTGGCGGGACCCAGCCCGATCGCGACGACGACGGACACGACGAGCGCGGCGAACAGGATCGCGCAGGTGAGGAACAGGCCCGTACGGGAGTCGAGCCGGCCGAGCCGTCGCATCACGCCTCGTCCTCGACGGGCCCGCGCCGCAGCATGAGCCACGCCGCCGCCACCGCGACCAGGAGCAGCGCGCCGAACGCGGCGGCGATCCCCGGGTACCCGGCCACCGCCAGCCCGGCCCCGCCCAGGGCGGCACCGGCGAACACACCGAGGCTCTGCCCCGCCGAGTTGAGGCTGAGCGCCGTGCCGCGCAGCGCACCGCAGCGCCGTACGAGCAGGCTGACGGCGCAGGCCGCGACCACCGCGTGGGCGGCGGCGTGCAGCGAGGTCAGCGCGAGCGCCAGCGGCAGCCAGTGCGTGAACCAGAAGCCGACGGCGCTGACCAGCGCCGCGACCACCCCGACGACGAGGAGCCGCTCGGTGCCGGTGCGGGAGTTCTCGGCGTTGGTGACCCGCCCGGTCAGCAGGTTGCTGACGAAGAACGAGGCACCGCTCAGCGTCCACACCAGGGAGAAGACCTCCGGGTGCAGATCGAACCGGTCGTCGTAGTACGCCGCCAAGTAGGCGAGGTACCCCATGAAGACCGAGGTGCGCAGCACCGAGATCGCCAGCAGCGGCACGGCGCCGGGGACGGCGGCCAGCACCTTGAACGAGGCGAAATAGCCCGGCAGTCGGGCCGTCTCCGCCTTCTTGGCAGGCGTCGAGCCGGAGTCGGCGCGGCCACGCAGCAGCAGGGCGGCGGCCAGCAGCAGGGAGAGGACCGCGACGGCGATCAGGTCGCCCTGCCAGCCCCACAGCATCGCGGGCAGCGCGATGAGCGGTGCGGCGAGCATCGCCGTCATCGAGGTGGTGGCGGACACGAGCGTCGCGGCCCGGCCCGCCGCCCGGCCGTCGCCGAACCGGTCGGCGGCCGCGGCGGAGAGCGCCGGATTGAGGACGGCGGTGGCGGCGCCGGTCAGCAGACAGAAGGCGGCCAGCAGCAGGAAGCTGCCGCCCGCACCGAGCGCCGCGGCGACGCCGAGGACACCGAGACCGGCGGCCGCGGCCCAGGCCCTCGGCACCCGGTCGAGCAACGGCGCCAGCGCCATGCCGACGGCGAGCGCGGCGATCCCGCCGAGCCCGCGCAGCCCGCCCACGGTGGCCACGTCCCGGCCGGTCTCCTCGGCGATGGGAACCAGGTACGTACTGAAGACGGTGAAGGGCAGCAGGCCGACGGCGGACGCCAGCAGCAGCGGCCACAGGGCGCGCGTCATGGCGAGGTCGCCGGGGATCGGCGCCCGCGCATCCGCCGTACCGGCAACCGAGTGGGAGGTGGAGGCGCTCACGTGGCGGCCCCGGCGCGGTACCGGTACATGCGGGTCTCGTCGGCGCTGAACTGCGAGAACGTGAACGGTTCGGCGTTCAGCGCGGTGACCCCTGAGCCGAGGAACGCGCGGGCCACGGCGCTGCCGCTCTGCGCGTACACCACGAGCGGGATGCCCTGGTCGCGGCAGTGGCCGAGGATGAGGTCGAAGCTGCCGTTGCTGAGCGTCATGCCGGTGGCGACGACCGCGTCGGCCTTCTCAAGCACCTCGGTCATGTCGTCGGTGACGTGGTCGCCCCACTGGGTCGTCTGAAGGTTGAGGTCGCAGGGCAGGCACTCGCCGCCGCGCTCGCGGATCGCCTCCACCAGCGGGTTGACGACACCGATGAGCGCCACCTTCGCGCCGGGTGCGATGTCGAGGAGCCCGGCGATGGCCGCGTCGCGGGCCCGCGCCCGGACCTCGGGTGTGCCGGTCGGCAGGGTGACGGCCTCGGCGTCGGCCTCGCGGTGCGGCGCGGTCAGCGCCAAGTAGGCGTCGAGCGCGGCGATGCGCACGGGCGTGGAGTCGCTGCGGAGCAGGGTGTCGAGGGAGTGACCGGAGGCGTTCTCGCAGAAGTCCGGGGTGAGTTCGCCCGCCTCGAAGGAGCACGCGCCGAAGGAGGCGCCGGCCCGCAGCAGCAGATAGTGGTTGTGGTACGTCACGGGCCCGCCGGCGAGACGGGTCGTGTGGTAGAGCCAGAAGGCGCTGGTGACGGTCGTGCCGCGGGGGTCGGGACCGAGGGCCCCGGCCAGTACGGCGTCGGTGAGTTCGGCCACCGTGTGCGGCGCCTGGTGAGACATGAGGGTTCTCTCTCGTGGGTGTTCAGGGGGACGGGTTGGTGAGCGGCGGAAGGCGGCGTCAGGCGGCCGCGGAGCGCGCACCGGGCAGGGCCGCGGGATCGGCGGGCGCCGGGATCCTCGGCCAGGACATCGCCGACCACGGCAGGCTCAGCTCGTCGAGCGAGCCGATCTCGCGCGGCGCGAGTTCGCCGACGGGGCGGGCCCGGTGGTGCTGGGCGTAGGCGCTCTCGACGTAGCGGTGGCCGGTGTCGGCGGCGATGAACACATGGCTCCCGACCGGGCCCCGGCCGGGCCGGTCGCGCTCCCAGCGGGCGGCCAAGTACGCGGCGCCCGCGGAGAGTCCGGCGAAGATCCCGCTGGTGCGCAGCAGATCGACCGCGCCGGACAGGGCGGAGTCGAAGTCGATCCAGTGGATGCGGTCGTAGAGCGCGTGCCGGACGTTGCCGAACTCTATGGCGCTGCCGATCCCGGCGATGATCATGTCCGGGTCCGAGACGTGTTCCGAGCCGAAGGTGACACTGCCGAAGGGCTGCACGCCGACCAGCCGCACCTCCCGCCCGGCCTCGCGGAGGTAGGTGGCGAGCGCGCCCGTGGACGCCCCCGACCCGACCCCGCCGCTCAACGTGATGGCCCCGCCCGGGAGTTCCTTGTCGAGCCGGGCGGCCACCTCGCGGTAGCCGTAGTAGTGGATCTCGTCGTGGTACTGACGCATCCAGTGGTACGAGGGGTTGGCGTCGAGGATCTCCGCGATGCGCCGTACGCGCAGTTCCTGGTCGAGGCGGAGGTTCTTCGAGGGCTGTACCTGTTCGAGGGTCGCGCCCAGGATCTCCAACTGGACGCGCAGCGTGCGGTCGACGGTCGTGGAGCCGACGATGTGACACCTCAGCCCGTAGCGGTGACACGCGAGGGCCAGCGCGTGGGCGTAGATGCCGCTGGAGCTGTCGATGAGGGTGTCACCGGGCCTGATCGTCCCCTGCTCCAGGAGGTGACGCACCGCGCCGAGCGCCGAGTAGATCTTCATCGTCTCGAAGCGCAGACAGGTCAAGTCCCCCTCGATGCCTATGAGATGGGGCTCCTTGACCGCTTCGGCTATGTGCTCGTCCACATCGAACCCTTCCCCTGGCTCAGCTCTGACAGGGGAGAGAGAAGCATTAAACGAAAACGATTGTCAATTGCGATACGGTGATGGCGGAGATCGTGTTAAACCTGATCGTGATGCCGCGCGAGAGGACCTGTGTGAAGTCGATCGATGAATCCGTGGAGCCGTCGCCGCTCCCGGTACTGCCGGGCCCGGTCGGCGCGGGCACCGCCTTCGGAACCTTCGGCGAACTCCTCCAGGGCCAACTGCCCGAGGAGGACGGCGACTTCCTCGTCACCCTGCCGGTCGCCCGCTGGACCCGCGTCGTCTTCCGCCCGGACCCGCGGCACACCGAACCCCACGTCTGGCCGCCGCACAAGACGAAGGCGCTGCGCCTGGTGCGGATGATCTGCGCGGACGCCGGGCGCCGCGCGGGCGGGCAGCTCACCGTCCGCAGCGCCATCCCCGAGGGCAAGGGGCTGGCCAGCTCGTCGGCCGACCTCGTCGCCACCGCGCGGGCCGTCGGGCGGGCGCTCGGCATCCCGATGCCACCCCGCCGGATCGAGCGGTACCTCGCCCGCATCGAACCCACCGACGGCGTGCTCTACCCGGCGGTCGTCGCCTACCACCACCGGACGGTGCGCCTGCGCGCCACGCTGGGGTCGCTGCCGCGGATGACCGTGGTGGGCGTCGACGAGGGCGGCGTCGTCGACACGGTCGACTTCAACCGCACCCGGAAACCGTTCACGGCCGCCGACCGGCGCGAGTACGCACGGCTGTTGGACCGGCTCACCACGGCCGTGCGGGACGGGGACCTGGACGCTGTCGGCGCCGTCGCGACCCGCAGCGCGGTCCTCAACCAGCAAAGGAGCCCGAAGCGGCTGCTCGCACCGATGCGGGACATCTGCCGTGACGTGGGCGGCCTCGGTGTCGTCGTCGGACACAGCGGCACCACGCTGGGCATCCTGCTCGACGCCCGCGACCCCGCCTGCCCGCACCGCGCGACGGCGGCCTCCCGGGCCTGCGCCGAACTCGCCGGAGCGGCGACCTGCGACCGCACGCTGAGCTTCCGCCCGGGGGACCGGCACGACGGCGCGCGGGTCCCCGCCGCCGCGGTGGCCGGCTCAGCCTAGCGCCGCCCGCCCCGCCTCCAGCCGGGCCACCGGGACCCGGAACGGTGAGCAGGAGACGTAGTCGAGGCCCGCGCTGTGGAAGAAGTGCACCGAGTCGGGGTCGCCGCCGTGCTCGCCGCACACACCGATCGTGAGACCGGGGTGGGCGGCGCGGCCCTCCTCGACCGCGATCCGGATCAGCCGTCCCACGCCGTCCCGGTCGACCGTCTCGAACGGGGAGACCGCGAAGACGCCCTTGTCGAGGTACGCGGAGAAGAACGCGGCCTCCACGTCGTCGCGGGAGAACCCCCACGTGGTCTGCGTCAGATCGTTCGTGCCGAAGGAGAAGAACGCGGCCTCCGCCGCGATCCGGCCCGCGGTCAGCGCGGCGCGGGGCAGCTCGATCATCGTGCCGACCGGACAGCCGACCTCGACCCCGGAGGCGGCGGCGACCCCGTCGAGCACCCGCTCCACCTCCTCGCGCACCAGGCGCAGTTCCTCCACGGTGTCGATCAGGGGCACCATGATCTCGGCCCGCGGATCGCCCCCGGCCCGCTTGCGTGCCACGACGGCCTCGGCCACCGCCCGTACCTGCATGGCCACCAGCCCAGGCGCCACCAGCCCGAGCCGGACGCCGCGCAGGCCGAGCATCGGGTTCTCCTCGTGCATCCGGTTCACCGCGTCGAGCAGCTCCGTGTCGTGCGGGTCGGGCCGCTCGCCGTGGGCCTCGGCCGCGGCGACCCGCACGGCGAGTTCGGTGCGGTCCGGCAGGAACTCGTGCAGCGGCGGGTCCAGGAGACGGATGGTGACGGGGAGCCCGTCCATCGCCGCGAGGATGTCGACGAAGTCCTGCCGCTGCGGTGGCAGCAGCTCCGCCAGGGCGCGCTCGCGGTCCGCGTCGGTGCGGGCCAGGATCATGGCCTCGACGAGCCGGCGGCGGTCCCCGAGGAACATGTGCTCGGTGCGGCACAGGCCGATGCCCTCCGCGCCGAACCGCCGTGCGCGCGCCGCGTCCTGCGGAGTGTCGGCGTTCGCCCGCACACCGAGACGGCGCCCGGCGTCGGCGCGCGCCATGACCCGGTCCACGGCCTCGACCACGCCCGCGGCGCGCTCGCCCGTCTCGAAGTACCGCATCACCTCCGAGTCCACGAGCGGCACCGCCCCGAGCCGGACCGTGCCCTCGGAGCCGTCCACCGAGACGAGCGCGCCCTCCTCGACGACGGTGGCGCCGACGGTGAACCGGCGCGCGGGCAGGTCCACGGCGATCTCCTCCGCTCCGCAGACGCAGACCTTGCCCATGCCGCGGGCCACCACCGCCGCGTGGCTCGTCCGCCCGCCCCGGCTGGTGAGCACGGCCTGCGCCGCCACCATGCCGGGCAGGTCGTCCGGGGTGGTCTCCGCGCGCACCAGGACCACCCGCTCGCCCGCCGCGGCCCGCCGGACCGCCTCCGCGGAGTCGAACACGACGGCCCCCACGGCCGCCCCCGGTGAGGCGGGCAGGCCGCGCGCGAGGGTGGGACCGGCGCCGGAGACGTCGAAGCGCGGGAACATCAGACGCGCGAGGGCGTCGCCGGACGTACGGTGCAGCGCCTCGTCGGCGGAGATGAGACGCTCGTCCACGAGCTGCGCCGCGACGGTGAAAGCGGCCTCCGCGGTGCGCTTGCCCACCCGGGTCTGCAACATCCACAGCCTGCCGCGCTCGATGGTGAACTCGATGTCGCACAGGTCGCGGTAGTGCGTCTCCAACGTCCGCATGTGGGCGCGCAGTTGGGAGAACGCGCGGGGATCGATGCGCTCCAGCTCGGCCAGCGGCACGGTGTTGCGGGTCCCGGCGACGACGTCCTCGCCCTGGGCGCCCGGCAGGTAGTCGCCGTAGAGGCCGGGCCGCCCGGTGGCCGGATCGCGGGTGAAGGCGACGCCCGAGCCGGAGCCGGCGCCGAGGTTGCCGAAGACCATGGTCTGGACGGTGACCGCGGTGCCCAGGTCGTCGGGGATGCGCTCGCGGCGCCGGTACAGACGGGCGCGTTCGCCGTTCCAGGACTGGAAGACGGCGCGGACGGCCCGGTGCAACTGCTCGGCGGGGGACTGCGGGAAGTCCTCTCCGGTCTCCCTTCGGATCAACTCCTTGTACGAGCCGACCAGTTCGGCGAGATCGGTAGCGTCCAGACGCGCGTCGTCGGTGACGCCGCGGGACGCCTTGAGCTGCGTCAGGGCCTGCGCGAACACGGCGTCGTCGACGCCCAGCACGGTGCTGCCGAACATCTGCACAAGACGCCGGTACGAGTCCCAGGCGAACCGCTCGTCGCCGGAGACCTTGGCCAGACCCGGCACGGAGGCGTCGCTCAGGCCGATGTCGAGGACCGTCTCCATCATCCCCGGCATGGAGAAGCGCGCCCCGGAGCGCACGGACAGCAGCAGCGGATCGTCCGGCTGCCCCAGCCGCCGCCCCGCCGCCTCCTCCAACTCGGCGATGCGGTCGGCCATTTGGCCCACGAGGTCGTCGGGTTCCGCGCCGGTCGCCAGAAAGGTCCGGCACGCCTCGGTGGTCACGGTGAACCCCAGCGGCACCGGCAGGCCGAGGCGCGTCATCTCGGCGAGGTTGGCGCCCTTGCCGCCCAGCAGGTCGGCCATGTCCCGGCGGCCCTCGGTGAACGTGTACACGTAGCGGGTCATGGTGGGGTCGCTCCTCCCGAACCGGTTTCCCGGTCGAATCCCCGGCGGATGCGGTGGTCGGTCACAGCCTCGGGCGCCTCGCCGGGCGCCGGTAGGACCCGAAGGGCCCGGGACGCCGGGCCGCCCGGCCCCTGCCAGAACCGCCCCGTCCGCTGGACGCTGGCTGCCCGGAACAGACGCCGGACCCGGGCCGGAGGCAAGGGGGTCGAGTCGGATGAAGCACAGCCGGATCGGATCGGTCATGGTGGCGGAGGTCGTGCGCGCCGAGTACGCCACCCCGTTCAAGGAGGTCGCGCGACTGCTGAACCGGCACCGCATCAGCGGACTGCCCGTCGTGAACAGCGACCAGAAGGTCATCGGAGTGATCTCGGAGACCGACCTGATGGCCCGGCAGGCCCACGCGGACGACGACGCCGCCGACGCGGACGGCACGTCCGGGCCGCGGCTGCTGCGGCGGTGGACCGAGCGCCGCAACCGCGCCGAACGCCGCCGCTCGACGGCCCGCACCGCGGGTCAGCTGATGTCCGCGCCGCCGGTGACCGTGCACGCCGAGGACACCATCGCCGAAGCCGCCCGCACCATGGCGAGCCACAAGGTGGAACGGCTCCCCGTGGTCGACGCCGAGGACCGCCTCGTCGGCATCGTCACCCGCCGCGACCTGCTCCGCACGTTCCTGCGCCCCGACGAGGACATCCGCCGCGAGGTGATCGACGAGGTCGTCGTGCGCAGCCTGTGGCTGGACCCGAAGCGGGTCTCCGTGAGCGTCCGCGAGGGCGTGGCCACGCTGGCCGGCGAGGTGGAGCGGCGCAGCGAGAAGGAGATCGCCGCCCGGATGACCGGACACCTCGACGGTGTGGTCGGCGTCGTGGACGGGCTGTCGTACCGCCTCGACGACGCGCATCTGCGACCGGAGGAGCCGCCCTTCCGGGGCATCCAGGAGGACTGGCTGCGGGGGCTCTGAGCGCCAGGACCGGAGGAACACCAGGTCGGGTGAGGACGGGTGAGTGCGATGCGGGGTGTGCGACGGCGGGGACGGTTGTGGCGCGACAATCCGCTGCGCCGCCGCAGCGACGTGCTGGAGGGGCGGCTGATGCTCGCGCTCGCGGTGGCCGCGCTCGTCGCCGCGCCCGCGGCGGGGACGGCCGTGGGGCGCACGACGTACGACGACGTCCGCGCGCAGGCCCGCGCCGAGCGCGCGGAACGCCATCCCGCCCGCGCCGAACTCACCCGCGACGCGCCGTGGAAGGTGACCAGCGCCGGTCCGGACGCGCTCACGGTCGAACCGAAGGTCCCCGTGCGCGTCCGCTGGACCACGCCGGGCGGCGGGACCCGCACCGCCGTCGTGACCGTCGACTCCGGCCTGAAGCGCGGCGACCGCATCGGCATCTGGCTCGACCGCCAAGGCGCCCTGACCGTGGCGCCGTTGAACCCCTCCGACGCGCTGGGGCGGTCAGTGGTGGCGGGCACGACCGCCGGGAGCGCCGCGATCGGCGCGCTCCTCATCGCGGGCTGGGCGGCCCGCCGTGCCTTCGACCGGCGCCGCCTGGCCGGCTGGGAGAGCGAGTGGGCGGCCTGGGACGGCGAGGGCCGCGGCCGGCAGGCGACGTGAGACGCACGCGTCGGAAGGTGTCATTCCTGCGCGTTGTCGGGATGCGGGGAGGACGGGTCCACCGAGCTGAGCAGCGTCGCACTGAGCCCGCTGATGTCCAGCACCCGCCGCACCGGCCGTGTCACCGACACCACCCGCAGACTGCCGCCCGCCTCGGCGGCCTCCCGGTGGTGCCGCAGGAGCAGATTGATGCCGGTCGAATCGGTGAACGGCACCTCGGCCAGGTCCAGTTCGCAGTGCCGCGTGTGCAACGACGTCAGCGCCTCGTCGAGCGCGGGCGCGGTGTCGAGGTCGAGCTCCCCGTTCACACGCAGCAGGACCGAGACCCCGGCGTCGACCGCGGTGAGGGTGAAAGGGGCGGGAGAAGGCGGTGTGTTCATGATCTCTGTCCCTCAACTACCGAGCATGGTACGGGTTCTTGAAGCTTCATGAAGGCAGCTGTCGTACGGACAAGTTACTGGAGCAGCGGGATTCTGGGGCAGGAGTCGGCCACCGGACCCCGGAAGTCCGCGCGATCCGCGCGTCACCGCATACCGTGGGCCGGTCTGTGGTGTCCGCGCCCTCGACGAACCGGCCCGCCATGGTGTCCGGCGCCCCTGTCGGCGTCCGCGTCATGGCGGGCCGCCACATGTCGCGCCCGGTGACCGAGGTCCTAGCCTCCGCCTCATTCCCACCGCGCGACCTCCGAGGAGAACGATGAACCCGCCCCGCAGCGCCACCCGCCCACACCCGGCACGGGCCGCGGCCCGCGCGGCCCTCGCGCTCGCCGGAGCCTGCTCCCTGGTCCTCGGGGCCACCGCGACGGCGCCCGCGGCAGCACCCTCCGACCGGCACTGCGCCGGCCGCGCCCACCTGCGCGTACCGGGCGCCGAGCACCAACGGGCCGACTGCCTGGACGAGTTGACGACCGCGGGCACGGTGCGTACTGAGCACACGGACCCCGCCGACTACACCGGCCTCACCCCGAAGGACCTGCCCACCCCCCTCGGCGTCCCCGGCATCCAGATCGACGGCTACTTCCCCGACAGCTCCACCACCAACACCAACCACGGCTGGAACCACGACGCCCAGTTCGTCATCCGGCTGCCCGACCACTGGAACGGCGGCCTCGTCGTCGCGGGCACCCCGGCCAACCGCGAGCAGTACGCCAACGACCGCGCCATCGCCGACTGGGTCCTCAAGCGCGGCTACGCGTACGCCGCCACCCACAAGGGCAACACCGGCCTGGGCTTCCACCGCGACGGCGACCGCCCCGGCGACGCCATCGCCGAGTGGAACGAACGCCTCACCCAACTCACCCGCGCCGCCAAGGCGGTCGTCGCCCAGCGCTACCACCGCGCACCCGTCCGCACCCTCGCCACCGGCATGTCCAACGGCGGCTACCTGGTGCGCTGGCAGCTGGAGAACCACCCCGAAATGTACGACGGGGGAGTGGACTGGGAAGGCACCCTGTGGCGCACCAAGGGCCCCCACCTCCTGACGTTCCTGCCATCCGCCCTGCGCCACTACCCCGCGTACGCCGCCGGCGGCGAGGACGCCGAGGCCGCCGGGCGGGCCCTGCACCGGGCGGGGTTCCCGGCCGGCTCGGAGTTCCTGTGGCCCTACCACCACAAGGTCTACTGGGACCTGACCCAGCGCATCTACCGCGAGGAACTCGACCCGGACTACGACGGCGCGACCGAGGCCGGCACCCCGTACTGCACACCCGGGACCGACGCCTGCGACGCCGACTACGACTACGCGTCCCGGTCCGGGGCCCAGCGGGCCGTCGACCGGATCGCGCTGACGGGACGCATCGGCAAACCGCTGATCACCCTCCAGGGCACCCTCGACGTACTGCTGCCCGTATCCCAGGACTCCGACGTCTACGCGGACATGGTCCGCACGTCCGGCCGCGGCGCGCTGCTGCGCTACTACCGCGTCGAGGACGGCACCCACGTCGACTCCCTCGTCGACACCTTCCCCGACCGGCTCCGCCCGATCCTCCCGTGCTATCGCGCCGCGTTCGAGGCCATGGAGAAGTGGCACACCGGCACGGCACGGCCCCCGGCCGGACACACCATCGAGCGCCCGGCCGGTGCCGACACCACGACCCTGCTCAACGACTGCTCCCTGTCCGGCTCCCGCACCCGGTGACACCGGGGCACGCATCCCGGGGCGGGTGTCAGCGCGCCCGCACCGGATGTCGCAGCGGCACAACTCCCGTCGCGCGGCCCGCGTGGTCCAGCAGGTGGCCCATGTGCTTGACCGTGCGCAGCACCACCGAGCGGTCGTGGATCGTCAGACGCGGCAGCCTGCGCGACAGGTGCGCCTCGAAGGAGTGCACGTCGGCCAGTGAGCGGAGCCAGACGTCGACGACGAGGTTGTGCGGGCCCGCCGCGGCTGTTCCGGACGCCACACCGGCTCCCGTCTCCGCACCGGGTCAGCCGCCGGAGGCCCAGTCCACGACGGTGGCGGCGAACTCCTCCGGGATCTGTTCCGGCGCCGCCGCATGGCCGGCCGACAGGACCCTGGTCGGGCAGTCGAGCGTCGCCGCGAACTTCGCCAGCGACGGCCGGGAGAACCGGTCGTCGGGCGCGCACACCGCGAGCGTACGGGCGGTGATCTTCGGCAGGCGCGGTTCCATCGCGTAGCCGCGCACCGCCGCGTGGCCCTCCTCGACGCGGTCGAGGACGGTCAGCGCGTCGATGACGTACCGGCCCAGAGCCGCCTCCTCGCCCGGCCGGTAGAAGCCGCGCCGGTTGTCCCACAGCTGCCGCAGGTGCGCGCCGTCGGGTGTCGGGTCGACGAGGTCGACGCTGCCGTGTGCGCCGTTTCGCTTCTCGTCGTCGACGAACGACGTCGCCGAGAGCAGCAGGCTCGCCACGCGGTCCTGGAAGCGGGCCGCCACCTCGACGGCGATCACCCCGCCGGTGTGGTGCCCGACCAGGTGGAAGCGGTCCAGGCCGAGCGCCTCGACCAGGTCGCCGACGCCGTCCGCGAAACGCTCGATGGTGTGCGGGCCGACGGGCTTGGCGGACGCCCCGTAGCCCAGGGTGTCCATGGCGATCGCCCGGTACCGGGTCCCGACCAGGGGGAGCACGTCGAGGTACTCCGTCCAGGAGCGGGGCGTCTGGTGGAGCAGCAGTACGGGCTCGCCCGCGCCGCACTCGACGTAGTGCAACTGCCCGAAGCGGCTGGGTACATAGCCCTTCCGCAGCGTGGGCGTGTCCGTGGTGGTCGTGTCCGTCATGCGCGCGTCGCTTTCGTCACAGGGCCGGCAGCACCGAGGCGCCGACGGATTCGATGAGATCGGTGGGCGGGTCGTAGGAGCCGACGTGTTGCAGGAACACGCCGCGGACACCGGCGGTGTGCAGGGCGCGCAACCGACGGGCGATGTCGTCGGCTGTGCCGAACAGGCAGAACTCCTCGGCGAAGCGCAGCGCCGCCGCGTCGTCCACCCACGCGGACGCGACCTTCACGGCGGCCTCCCAGTCCTCGGCGTGCACCAGATCCGGGTACACGCCTTCGACGACCTCGGGGACGGCGACGTCGATGCCGGCGAGGGCGAGGAACGGGGCGCCGCCGTTCTGGGCGATCGCGGCACAGATGGGCTTGACGCGGCGTGCCGCCGCCTCGATGTCGTCGGTGACCTCGCAGTACGCGGAGACCGTGAGCGGCACCGAACCTTCCGCGCGACCCGCCGCGCGCTCGCCCTCGCGCACCCGGGCCGTGGCGCCTGCCAGCGTGCGGGGCGAGACACCGCTGAGGAGGACGGCGCCGTCGGCCGCCTCACCGGCCAGGCGCAGGTTCCTCGGGCCGCTCGCCGCCAGGTGCAGTGGTACGTCGGGGCCGGGGTCGCGCAGCCGGGAGCGGACCGTCCCGGCGGGGCCCGCGAACTCGTACTCCGCGCCGCCCAGGAGGGCGCGCAGCAGCGCCAGGCCCGCACGCATCCCACCCGTCGTGCTCCGGCGCAGGCCGACCGGCCCGACCGAGCTGTCACCCACGCCGAGGCCGAGGGTGAAGCGGCCGGGGGCCAGTTCGGCGACGCTGCGGGCGGCGGAGGCGACGACGGCGGGGTGACGGGTCACCAGATTGGTGACCGCCGTGCCCAGGGCGATCCGCTCGGTGCCGAGCGCCGCGGCGGTGAGGGTGGTGAACACGTCGCGCCACAGCAGCTGCGAGTCCGGGAACCATGCGGCGTCGAAGCCGAGCTCCTCCGCGCGGCGCACCGTCGCCGTGATCCGGTCGGCGCGGTCGCACGGCGGGACCCGGACGCCGACCGCCACCCTGCCCGCCGGTTCGCTCACCGGGCGCTCACCATGGGTGTGTCGACGCCCACCGGGCCGAGCGGCGTCGCCCCGCCGGGGGAGCCGAGCGCGGTGTCGCGGCCGGGGAGGATCTCCACGAAGAACGCCCGGTTGTCCTCGCGGAAGTCGGGGTCCGCCTTGCGGTCCACCGTGATCGCCTGCTCGGGGCAGGCGACTTCGCAGGCCCCGCAGTCGATGCACTCCATGGGGTTGATGTAGAGCTTGCGCTCGCCCTCGTAGATGCAGTCGACCGGGCACTCCTCCATGCAGGACCGGTCCATGATGTCGACGCAGGACGAGCCGATGACGTACGCCATGGTGTGTTCAGTGCTCCTTCTCGGTGGAGTGGCCGGGGAACAGGGCCGCCTCCGGATCGATGACGGTGGCCGCGTTGTTGACGGCGGTGGCGGCCTCGCCGAAGCCGACCGAGATGAGGCGGACCTTGCCGGGGTAGTCGGTGATGTCGCCCGCGGCGAACACGCGCGGCAGGTTGGTCGCCATGTGGGTGTCGACGGTGATCTTCCGGGCGTTGAGGTCCAGGCCCCAGTGCTGGAGCGGGCCGAGGTCGGCGAGGAAGCCGAGCGCGGCGACGACCGTTCCGGCCGGGACGAGGCGGGTCTCCTTGGTGACGCGGTGCCGGATCTGCGCCTGCTCCACGCGGTCGGTGCCGATGAGCCCGCTGACCTCGCTGTCGGTGACGATCTCCACGCCGAGGTTCCGTACCTTCTCGACGGACGCCGCGTGGGCGCGGAAGCGGGCGGTGCGGTGCACGAGGGTGACCGAGCGGGCGATCGGGGCGAGCAGGGCCGCCCAGTCGAAGGCGCTGTCGCCGCCACCGACGACCAGTACGTCCCGGTCGGCGTGCACGGACGGGTCCGGTACGAAGTACTCCAGGCCGCGCCCGAGGAACTCCTCCCCGGCGGGCAGCGGGCGCGGAGTGAACGTCCCCACGCCCCCGGTGATGACGACCGCCTTGGCGCGCACCGTCACCCCCTGGTCGCTGCGGACCACCGGCAGCCCTTCGGTGTCGTGCGTCAGCTCGGCGGCCCGGTGGCCCAGGAGATAGCGCGGGGAGTACGGCTCGGCCTGCGCGACGAGACCGTCCACCAGGTCGCGGCCGCGCACGGACAGGAAGCCGGCGATGTCGAAGATGGGCTTCTCGGGGTACATGGCGCTGATCTGCCCGCCGAGCTGCGGAAGCACGTCCATCACGGTGACGTTCAGGCCGCGGAACCCGGCGTAGTACGCGCCGTACAGGCCCGCGGGACCGGCGCCGATGATCAGGACGTCCGTGGTCAGGGCGCCGGTGTCGTCGGTGAGTTCGCTCATGGGGGGAGCGTAGGAACGCGGGGCCGGTTCCCCCTACGGAGTCGTTCCGCTGAGCAGGACGGTCCCGGCGCGTGGGGCTCGACGAACGGCGAGGGGCCCGCCGTCCGGCGGGCCCCCTCGTACGCGTGAGATGTGGTGCGGTTATGCGAGCGACCGGCCGATGCCGAGCGCGGCGGTCCGCAGCGCCGCCGCGTACCCCGGCGCGTCCATGCGGTAGGTGGGTGCCGTGATGGACAACGCGCCCACCAGCGTGGTGCCCCCGGCGAACACGGGAACGGCGAGGCTGGCGTATCCGAGCCGGATCTCCTCGGACTCCAGGACGATGCCCTCCTCCCGGATCCGGTCGAGCTGGGCGCGCAGGCGGCCCGGCGAGACCACCGTGTGCCGGGTGATCGGCCTGAGGCCGCCCCGGACCACGTCGACGAAGAGCGACGGCGGCGAGTACGCGAGGATCGCCTTGCCGGTGCCCGTGCAGTACAACGGGAGCCGGCCCGCCACCCGGGACTCGGCGTTCAGCCCGCGGTGCGGGAAGATCTTGTCGAGGTAGACGACGTCCAGGCTGTCGTGGATGGCGAAGTGGATGGTCTCCCGGGTGATGAGGAGCAGATCCTCCATGTACGGCTGCACGGCCTCGCGCAGGATCCGCTGCCGGTGCACCCGCTGCCCCAGCTCGAACAGCCGGAGCCCGAGCCGGTAGTCGCAGCCCTCGCGCTCCAACAGCCCCCAGGTGACCAGCTCTTGGGCCAGCCGGTGCACTGTCGCCTTGGCGGCGCCCGACCGGCGCACCAGCTCGGCCAGCGACAGCGAGGCGTCGTCGGAGGTGAAGGCCTCCAGGATCGGACGGACCTTCCCGAGAACGGAGTTCATCGAATCGCCCCCGCCCGCTTCGGCCGCGTCGCCCCCGTCGACCGGCGCTCTGCCGGCCTCGGCCCGGGGGCCCGGTGCGCCCGGCCGTGCGGAGAGCACGAACCCGGCGGGCGCCGTGACGCCCGGCCGGCGGTCGGCCGTCGGTGCCCCGGCCGCCCCGCTCATGCCGACTGCCCCGCGTCCACGGCCGCCGGGTCGATGACCGCGACCCCCATCCCGGTGAGCCACTCGGGCATCGGCTCGTAGGCCAGCCGCCGGGCCGGCGCGTGGTCCAGGGCGGCGGCCATCAGCAGCCACGTACGCAGCTCCTGCGCGCCGTTGCCCGCGGCTTTCTCCAGCTCCTCGGTCGTGTACGCGGTGAGACGGTGTGCCTCGCCGCGTTCGAGGAGAGTCAGGAACTCGTTGTCGAACTCCGGGGTGAGGGAGGCCTCGGCGGCCCGGATGATCTCGCGGCGGCGGGCGTCGTAGTCCTGCCAGTTGTCGCGCCCGTTGAGCCACGCGCCGACCATGAACTCCTCGTCGTCGCCGTGCGGTTCGCGCCAGTCCGGCCAGGGCAGCCGATGCGAGAGCCCGCCCGATCCGACCACCGCGACCCGCCGGTCGCCGGGGAAGGCGAGTACGGCCTCGCGGATGGCGTACCCCAGCTCCTGACATCGCTCCAGGGTCGGCAGCGGGTGCGCGAAGACGTTCACCACCAGGGGCACGATCTCGAGGTCGAGCCCGTCGAGCAGGTATTGGATGGCGTGCGACTGCCCGTGGTCGATCTGGAGCCGGGCGGAGAACGCGGGGTCGAAGCGCCCGCTCTCCACCAGCGAGTCGGCGATGTGCTGCGCGAGCGGCACATCCACCGGCTGCGGGCCCTTCGGGGTCCCGGACTCGCCGCTCGCGACGCACTCCCCGACGCCGAGCGTGAACGGCGGGATCAGGTCGAGCCAGAACCCGCGGAAATGGTTCGAGCCGATCAGGACGACCGTGTCGGGGCGGGTGCGGGCCAGTTCGTCGCGGGCCGCGCCGAGCGCGTCACGGAAGCGTTCGGCCCGGTCCTTGTGGAGGGTCTCCTCCCAGTGCGTGTTCATCAGCGTGCTGTGGGAAGCTCCCACGCCGAGCACGATCTCGCTCATGCCGTTGCTCCTTCCGGCTCCAGGGCGGCATCGCAGTCCGCGCGGGAACGGGTGACGGTGTCGACCGCCGTTCGGATCAGGTGGCGGGTCAGTTTCTGCATCTGCTGTACGGAGACGGTGTTCATGCCGCGGGTGAAGTCGATGTCGAACGGCGCCCGGGTGACCTTCGGCATGCCGACACGGACCGTCGGGATGCCGCGCCCGCGCAGGATGTTCGCGTCCGTGGCGCCGCTGTTCCCGGTCACGACCTCGTGCGGGCGCCCCTCAAGGGCCTCCCATCCGGCGACCGCGCTGCGGAACACCCAGCTCTCCCGGCTCGTGGACGTGCCGGGAATCGCCAGGATCATCTCCACGGTCGCGTCGAGCCCCGGCATGGAGCGCTTCAACTCCGCGATGGCGGCGACGAATTCACGCTTCGCCTGCATCGGCGTCGTCTCCGGCGCGATCCTCAGGTCCACGCGCAGGGTGCACGCCGCCGGGGTGGCGGCGGCGAGCCGGGGCCAGCCGCCGCGCACCGACGACACGATCCCCTGCGGCGCGACCGTGCCGCCGGTGTGCCGCTTCGCGTACTCGGTGAACCACTCCTCCAGGTGCCGTACGACGTCGCCGGCGCGGCTGATCGCGTTGTCGTACGGGAGCCGGTGGCGCGAGCCCACGTAGGTGTGCGTGCCGTGCACCGTCACCTCGAACCACACCAGGCCGACCTCGTCCCACGACACGGTCCAGCCGGGCTTGGCGATGACCGCGTAGTCCGTCCACACCCCCTGCTCCAGCAGGAACGAACAGCCCGCGCCCTGACCGGTGTTGAACCGGTCGCTGCCGGGCCGGGCGTTGGTCGGCATGCCGCCCGCGCCGAACGCGGCCACCAGGTCCCCGGTGAGCGGCACCCCGGCCAGCGCGATGGCCTCGGCGGCCATCATCACGCAGGCCGCGTGACCCTTGGGGTTGGAGGCGCCGAGGCCGGTCACCAGGTCGTCGTAGACGATGGCCTCGGGACGCATGTCCTCACGCAGCGCAGGCCCGGCCCACGGCACGTCCTCGCTCTCCTCGCCCACCGTGAAGGTGTCGATGGGCGCGTACAGCATCAGGTCGGGCCCTGTGCCGTCGCCGTCGAGGCGGGCCCACGCGTTCGCCTGCCGTGCGTCGATCGGCTGACAGGTGGCGCGCAGGCCGACCGAGGCGAGCGTCCCCGCGATGTGCTGCGCGAGCGGCCGCTCGTCACCGGTCGGGCTGGGGACACCGACGAGCCCCACGATCAGCTCGCGCAGCCGTTCCTCGGTGACGTGCCGCCACGCGCCCGAGACCCACTCGCGGCGCTGCGCGTCGAGGCCGGAGAGTCCGTCGGGGCCGTTGCCCGCGCTCACTGGTTGACCCGGTGGACCTGGGTCTTCGTTTTCTCCGCGAACAGCTGCTTGGCACGGGGGAGTGCCACCGCGAGGGCGACGCCGAGCAGAATCCTGGACAGAGTGCGGGCCATGATCAGGCCTCCTTTTCCGTGGTGTCACCGGCGGGGTCGATGCCGACGGCGGCGAGCTTCTTGGCGTACTCCTCCTCGCTGAGGTTGCGCCAGGCGGTCAGCGACACGTCGGGGCGGTAGAGCTTCTCCGGCGGAGCGTCGGTCACGTCGACCATCCACTTGTCCTGGCCGGAGAACTGGCCGTGGAACAGCCAGCGGATGGCGCCGAGGTACTTGCCGTAGAAGCGGAGGGTGTCCCAGCCCCGCTTGAAGTTGACCATCACGCCGACGTACATGTGGTGGTCTTCGTCGATCGGCACGTAGAACTCGTAGTGCATGAAGTTGGGGTAGGCGATCCGCAGCATGCCCGGCATCGAAAGCGACGCGAAGCCGGGGAAGTTCTGGGACTCGATCACCGGGTCGACCTTGTCGGTCGCGCCGGTGTTGCCGAGGTTGAACGTCCCCTCCGGCGGCTGCTTCATCCACCACCGCTTGTTGGTCCATTTGCCCACGCCCGGGAAGTCGGCTTCCCAGTAGACCTCGTCCTGGACGCGGTAGATCCAGCGGCCCTCCGGCACGATCCGGGTGATGTTCCACGTCGGCATCGGCTTGAACAGGCGCCAAAGGGCCGTGCGGTGCAGGTACTTGGCGTGTCCCTCGTCGAAGCCGTTCTCGCAGGCGAAGCGCCAGTTGCCGCCGCGCTCGTCGAAGCGGCCGCCCATCACGAAGGCGTTCGACACCAGCTCCTCGGGCAGCTGCTCGTCGATCGGGTGCGGCTCCTCGTCGGCGACCGGCACGTACACCCAGACCATGCCGAGCCGCTCCTCGACGGGGTACGTGCGCACACCGAGCTTGCCCGTGAGCCGACAGCCGGGGCCGTCGGTGATGACGGCGGACAGCTTGCCGGTGGGCAGGTCGAAGGTCCAGCCGTGGTACGGGCAGCTGACGGTGCCGGGGAACTGCTGGTTGCCCTCGGACAGCGGGACGCCGCGGTGCGGGCAGCGATTGTGCAGCGCGTACACCTTGCCGCTGTCGCGGATCAGCGTGATCTTCTCGCCGCACAGCGTGAACGGCTTCGGGTCACCGGTGATGTGGCTCGCCCAGGTGACCGGGTACCAGTAGCCGCGGAAGCCGGACGCCGCCTTGTCGTAGTGGGGCCAGGACGACCAGTCCTGCCGGCCGATCTTCTCGTCGGACGCGCTGCGCGCCTTCGCGGGCTGCTTCTCGGCGGCCTTCTTCACGGCGGGGGATCGTTCGCTCGTCGTCATCTCGTCGTGGCCTCCTGCTCAAGTGGGTGTGCGACACGAGCATCCGACGCGGTGCGGCCCCCGCCTATGAACCTGTTCCGGTGAACGGACCGGCCCGGGACGGACCGGTCAGCGAACCATCGGCCTTGAGCGCGCGGGAGCGGACGGACAGCATCCGTTCATGAACCGCATGACGATCCCCGGCCTCGTCGACGCGGCGGCCACGGCGCACGGCGAGCGGACCTTCCTCACCGTCGACGGGACCCGGCGCACCTACGCGCAGACCCGCGACGCCGCCGCCACCATGGCCGGCGCGCTCGCGGCCCGCGGCTGCCGCCCCGGCGACCGGGTCGCCGCGCTGCTGCCCAACCGCATCGAACTGGTCGACCTGGTCCTCGGCTGCGCCTGGCTCGGCGCGGTGGTGGTCCCGCTCAACACCGCGCTGCACGGGCGACTGCTCCGACACGCGCTGGACGAGGCGAAGCCCCGCTTCCTGTACGCGGACCAGGACTTGGCCGAGCGAGTGGCACAGGTGGGGTACGCGGGCGAGACATGGGTGGCCAGGACGCCGGGCGCGCCCGCCTCCGGCGACGCCGACGCGCTGCCGCCCCACCCCTCCCGGCCCGAGGACACGGCCGCCGTCCTGTTCACCTCCGGCACCACGGGCCCCTCCCGCGGCGTGCGCTGCCCGCACGCCCAGTTCGTCTGGTGGGGCCGGAACGTGGCCGACTCACTGCGTCTGACCGCCGACGACACCCTCTACACGTGCCTCCCGCTGTTCCACACCAACGCCCTCAACGCGCTCGCGCAGGCCATGACCGTGGGCGCCTCGATCGTGGTGGACCGCAGGTTCTCCGCCTCGCGGCACTGGGCACGGGCCGCCGAGACGCGAGCCACGTGTGTGTACGTGCTCGGCGCCATGGTGCCCATGCTGCTCGCCCAGCCACCGGGCCCCGGCGACCGCGCGCACCGTGCCTGGCGCGGGCTCGGTCCCGGCACGCCCGGCGGGCTGTGGGAGACCTTCCGCGAACGGTTCGGTGTGACACTCGTCGACGGGTTCGGCTCGACCGAGACGAACCTGGTCATCGGTGCGACCCCCGAGGACTGCCGCCCGGGGTGCATGGGCAGGGTGCGCGACGGCTTCGAGGCGCGGGTGGTGGCCGTGGATCTCGCCGACGTGCCGGACGGGACCGCCGGCGAACTCCTGGTCCGCACCGACCAGGAACACGCCTTCGCCACCGGCTACCTGGGCGAACCGGAACCGGACCCCGGGTCGTGGCGCCGCACCGGCGACCGTGTGGTGCGCGAGCCCGACGGCTGGTTCCGGTTCGTCGACCGTGTCAAGGACTGCATCCGGCGCCGCGGCGAGAACATCTCCTCGTACGAGGTCGAGGCGGCCTTGCGCGGTCACCCCGACATCGCGGAGGCCGCCGCCTTCCCGGTCGCCTCCGACCTCGCCGAGGACGAGGTGATGGTGGCGGTGGTACCGCGGCCCGGCCGCGTGCTCGACGCGGCGGAGGTCACGCGGCACTGCGCCGCCGAGCTGCCGGCGTTCGCCGTGCCGCGGTACGTGGACGTGGTCGCGGAGCTGCCGCTCACGGAGACCGGGAAGGTGCGCAAGTCCGTGCTGCGGCAGCGAGGGGTCAGCGGGGCGACGTGGGACCGGTGCGGGTAGAGGTGCGTCCGGTGCGCACGGGCACGGCGCCGGTGGGCCGGGTCACCGGCGCCGTGCCAGGACCTCCGCGATCCGGGAGAAGCCGTCCGCGCCGTGGCCGAGCGCCACGGTGCGGCGGGCCAGACCTTCGGCGGCGCGCATCACGCCCGCGTCGATGGCGTGGGCCTCGGAGGCGTGCACGACATGGGCCATCGTCGACACCGCGGAGGTCAGCGGATTGCCCTCGCCCGAGAAGCTCCCGTCCTCGATGTCGCCGGCCGTCTCCTGGAAGAGGGCCGGCAGGATCGCGGCGATCCCCTGGGCGAAGGGGGCCAGTTCACGCGGCGCGATGCCCTCCGCCCCCGCCAGGGCCAGCGCGTGCATGTAGCCGGTCATCGACGTCCAGAAGACATCCAGCAGCGCGATGTCGTACGCGGCGGCGCGGCCGATGTCCTCGCCCAGGTGGGTGTGGGAGCCGCCCAGGGCATCCAGCACCCGCCGGTGCTCGCGGTGGAGCTCCTCGCGGCCGCTGAACAGCAGGACCGCATCGGGCGTGCCGATCGTCGGCGTCGGCGTCATGATGGCGCCCTCGAGGTAGTCGATGCCGTGCTCGTCGGCCCAGCGCCCGGTGTTCCTGGCGCGTTCCGGGGTGTCGGCGGTCAGGTTCACCACGGTGCGTCCCTTGAGCGCGGCCGTGACATCGCCCTGGCGCAGCACCGCGTCCGCGGCGTCGTAGTTCACCACGCACACCACGGTCAGCGGACTCGCCGCGACCGCCTCCGCGGCGCTCGCGGCGCCGACCGCACCCCGCTCGATCAGTTCGCGGTCCCTGCCCGGCGTGCGGTTCCACACGGTGGTACGCACCCCGGCGGCCACGAACGCGCCGGCCAGCGCACGCCCCATCGGGCCGAGCCCGATCACGGTGACGGCGCCCGCGGAACGCCCGGCAGTGGGGTCGATGGAAGAAGACATGGCGGAACTCCCTTGTGCGTAAGGTGGAGAAGACAAGGACGGGACATTCAGGGGAGGGAGCGGCGTCGTGACACGCATCCGGGTCGACGACCCCGACGTCTGCGGCGTCGCCGCGGCCGTCGCCGTCATCGACGGCAAGTGGAAGACGCTCCTGCTGTGGCTGCTCGAAGGCGGCCCGCACCGGCCTGGTGAGCTGCGCCGCAAGGTCCCCCGGATCAGCGAGAAGGTGCTGACCCAGGCCCTGCGCGAGATGGAGTCGGACGGACTCGTCCACCGCGAGGTGTACGACGAGGTGCCGCCGAAGACCGTCTACTCGCTGACCGAGTCCGGTCGCGAACTCTCGCGAGCGCTGGCTCCCGTGTCCGACTGGGGCCATCGCCGGCTGGACCGGATCGCCGCCGAGCGCGCCGTGTCCTGATCCACGTCCTCCTCCTTCCCGCTGTCGTTCCCGGCCACCACCAGGCTCTCCCGGGGTGGCGACAGCGACAAGTACCCACAAAAAAGTGGGTGTGAAAACGCGTTCCTTGTCTTCTCCTCACGTGCCCGCGGAAGGCTGCTCACGAGTGGTCCGGTCATGAGCAGCGGCGGGCGCGCTCTCAGCCGGCCAGCAGGACCGCCCTGCCCCGTACGCGGCCTGCCCGCAGCGCGTCCAGTGCCTTCGGGGCCTCCGCCAGGCCGAACTCCTCGACGGCCAGCGACAGTTCACCTTCGGAGAGCCTGCGCACGAGGTCGGCGGAGACCTCCCGGGCCCGGCGCTCCTGGCGGATCATGTTCACCGGCAGCAGCGCCACCTCGTCGAGCAGCCAGCTCGGCAGGTCGAGCTCGACGCGCGGACCCGCCACGTACCCGATGACGACCGCGCGCCCGCCCTGCCGCACCCACCGGCTACGGCCGACCAGACCGGACCCGCCGAGCGTGTCGACGAGCAGCGACGCGGAACGGTCCTCGGCGAGGCCCGCCGCGCCCTCCAGGGTCACGGCCTCCACGCCCTTCGGCACATCGGCCAGCTGATCCTCCCGGCCGACCACCCCGGTCACCCGCGCGCCCGCGGCCAGCGCCTGCTGCGCCACCATCGCACCGACGGCGCCGGCCGCGCCCACCACGACGACGTCCTCGTCCGCCCCGATCCGGGCGACGTCGTGCAGGGCCACGTACGCCGTCGTGGCGGGGACGAAGAAGCTCGCCGCCACCGAGGGGGCGAGCGGCGCCGCGAGCGGGGTGACGGCCTTGCGCTTCACGCTGACGCGCTCGGCCCACGTGCCGTCGCGCAGGAGACCCAGGCCGCCGCCGCGCAGTACGACCTGTGTGCCCGGCGCGAGGCCGGAGTCGGCGTCGGCCTCCAGGACCGTGCCCGCGCCCTCGACCCCGCCGACGTACGGCAGTTGGGGCTTGAGGTCGAAGTCGCCGGAGGCGACGGTGGCGTCGAGGTGCGAGACACCGCCCGCCGTGATCCGCACGAGCACCTCGCCGGGGGCACGGACCGGCTCGGGCACCTCGTCGAGGACGGGGGCCGCGCCCCACTCGTGGAACCGGACGGCCCGCATCAGCTCGCCGCCTTGCCGATGAACTCCAGGCTGAGCGCGTTGAAGCGCTCGGCCTGCTCGTGCTGCGGCCAGTGCCCGCAGTTCTCGAAGAGTTCGAGGCGCGAGCCTGGAACGGCCTCGTGCAGCGCCGTCGCCTCGGGCGTCTCGCCGAACGGGTTCTGACGTCCCCACACCACCAGCGTCGGCTGCGTGATCCGGGCCAGGTGCTCCGGACGCAGCAGGTTGCGCTGGCGGCGCTCCATGTCCTGGAGGGAGAGGAGGTTGTCGACGCCCGCGACGAACTCCGGGGTGTGGTAGATCGCGTGCCGGACCTCGACCAGTTCCTCGGTGGCGGAGGCGTCGTCGGCCATGAGCAGCCGCATCCGCTTGCGCGTGAGGTCGATGTCGTCGGAGGCGACGGCCTTCTTGGTGCTGGTGCGGATGCGGTCCATCACCTCGGGGTTGGCCACCGTGCCGCCGGAGCACAGGAGTTGGAGGCTGCGCACCCGCTCGGGGTGCTCGATGGCGGCGCGGGCGCCGACCCAGCCGCCGAGGGACTCGCCGACGATGTGGGCGCTGTCCACACCGACGGCGTCCAGGTAGTCGAGCAGGTGGGTGACGTAGTCGGCGATCTCGTACGGCTTGTCGGGCTTGCCGGTGTAGCCGTGGCCGAGCATGTCGATGGCGTGCAGGTCGTAGGCGGCGTGCGCGGTGATGTTGCGCGCGAAGGCCTCCAGGTGGCCGCTGGTGCCGTGCAGGAAGACGACGGCCTGGGCGCTCGGGTCGCCGGCGCGCAGGGTGCGGGTGGGGACTCCGGCGGCGTCGACGTACTCGACGCGGAAGGGGGTGGGGGTGATCTCGGTCCAGATCGACATGGGCTGTGCTCCGTAAGGCAGTTGGGGAGAGGTGAGGCTTCAGCTCAAGGAGTTGAGGAAGCCGCTGACCACCGAGTTGTACGCCTCGGGGCGCTCCTCCTCGAGGTGGTGGGAGGTGTGGTCCATCACGTGGAGGTTCCCGTTCGGCACCATGCGGGCCAGCATCAGCGGGTAGTCGGGGGTGAGGAAGGCGTCCTGCATGCCCCACATGAACAGCGTGGGAGCCTGGATCCGCCCCAGTTCCTCGGTGAGGTCCTGCCAGTCGCCGCGCGGTGAGTCGGACATGGCCGCCAGCGCGCGCTCCTCCTCGTCGAGGCTCTGCTCGTAGCGCATGGTGAGCGTCTCCTCGGGGAGCTTGGAGCCGTCGTACCACTCCAGCTTCGTGATGAGGTCGCGCATCTTCTCGCGGGTGGGGCCCTCGCCGCCGTAGTAGATGTCGCGGGCCGTGCGGCCGCGGTGCCCGTTCTCCGGGAGCGGGGCGAGCGGCCCGTAGAAGACGGGCATGCTGCCGGTGATGACGAGGGACCGGACGCGGTCCGGGTACTTCGCGGCGAGGTTGAGGGCGATGGTGCCGCCCCACGAGCTGCACACGAAGTCGGCGCGGTCGACGCCGAGCGTGTCAAGGAGGCCGACGGTCTTCGCCGCGTGGTGGTCCCACATCGGCCCCTTGATGGGGGACTTCTCCGACTTGCCGTACTGCTGGATGTCGACGAGCAGACAGCGCCGGTCGGCGGCGAACAGGTGCGCGACGGGCCCGAAGTCGCTCCACGCGGTGCAGCCGGGGCCGCCACCGTGCAGGAACACGGTGTCGGGCCCCGCGCCCAGGTCGTGGTAGTGGTAGCGGATGCCCGCGCCGTCCGCGTAGTGGCTCTCCGGTGCTGGTGACATGTGGTTCCTTCCGTCTTCCGTACGAATGCGGGGAGGGGGGGTACGGTGTCGAGCCCATCACCGAGCCGGGCGCGGGCCCAGCGTCGCGGTCCGTTCAGCGAACCGCTCTCACTCGGTGGTTCACTGCGCGGTGTAGCCGCCGTCGGCGTGCACGACCGCGCCGGTGGTGAAGGACGAGCCGGCGGCGAGCAACGGGAGCACGATGTGCGCGATGTCCTCGGGGGTGCCCCAGCGGCCCATCGGCACCTTTGCCGTGAAGGCGGCCTGCGCGGCGGCGTCGGTGGTGGCATCGCTCTCGTTCATGGGGGTGCGGACGGGGCCGGGGGCTACGCAGTTCACGGTGACGCCGGTCCCGGCGACCTCCAGGGCCGCGGACCTGGTGAGCGCGGCGACCGCGCCCTTGGTGGCGGCGTACCCGCCCCGTTCGGGGGCGCCCGTCGAGCCGAGCACGGAGCCGACGGTGACGATGCGGCCGTGACCGGCGTCGAGCATGCCGGGCAGGACGGCGCGCATCGCCAGCCACGTGCCGATGACGTTGGCTTCGAGGGCGGCGCGGAAATCGTCCGGTGTCAGGTCGAGCACCGAGCCGCGGGCCAGCTGCCCGGCGGCCGTCACCAGGCCGGTGACGGGGCCCCAGCGTTCGGCGGCCCGGCTCACGACCGCGGCCAGTGCGTCGGCGTCGGTGGTGTCGGCGACCAGGGCCGAGCAGCGCTCTGTCGCGATGTGTTGGAGGCGGTCGGCAGCCGCCCGGCAGCGGTCCTCGGAACGCCCGGTGACCACGACGGGGCGACCGGACCGGGCCACCGCCTCGGCGACGGCCAGGCCGATCCCGCTCGTGCCACCGGTGACGAGCACGGGGCCGTTGTGCTGTGTGGAGGTCATCCAGTGAGGATGCGCACCGTCCGGTGACACACCAACGCGGGCGGTCCGGTCACCGGAACAGGACCACCCGCGTCGGCATGTGATCACCGTCCGGTGAACACCGGCGCCCGCTTGTCGAGGAACGCCTGAAGCCCCTCCGCCGCGTCGGCCGTCCCCATCAGGTCGGCGACGCCCTTCTCCTCGCGCTCCAGGGCCTGTTCGACCGGCAGCCCGTACCCCTCGTCGACGACCCGCTTGAGCAGGCCGATGGCGGCCGTCGGCTGCGCGGCCAGGCGCCGGGACCGTTCGGCGACCACCGCGTCGAACTCGTCCTGCTCCACCACGACATCGACCAGGCCGAGCTCCAGGGCACGCCGCGGCATCAGCCTTTCCCCCTCGATCATCAGGCGTTTCGCCAGATGCGGGCCGACGAGCCGGGGGAGTCGCTGACTGCCGCCGGCCCCCGGGAACAGCCCGAGCCCCATCTCCGGGAACCCGAAGGTGGCATCGGCCGACAGGATCCGCAGATCGCAGGCCAGCGCCAACTCGGCTCCGCCGCCCAGCGCGTGGCCGTTCATCGCCGCGACGACCGGCTTGGGGATCTGCTCGATCAGACGCTGTACGTGGATCCAGCGGCGCATCTTCGCCTGGTTGTCCGCCGACAGGTCCCGCATGACGGCGATGTCGGCGCCGGCGACGAAGAACCGTCCGGTGCCGGTGACGACGATGCAGCGCACCTCGGGGTCGGCGGCCAGCGGCGGCAGGACCGAGAGGAACTCCTCGATCATCGCCGGGTTCACGGCGTTCGCCTTGGGCCGGTCCACGCGGACCGTCGCCACGCCGCCGTCGCGCGTCACGTGCAGAACGGACCCCTGCCCGTGCGCCGTCTTCGCCTCGCTCATTCCGTCACTCCCTCGGCGGCCAGCGCCGCCAGTCGCTCATCGTTCAGGTCCAGCAGCTCGCGCAGCACCTCGGCCGTGTGCTGGCCGAGGAGCGGCGCGGGCCGGTCGAGCCCACCGGGTGTCGCGGCCAGCCGCGCGACGATGCCCTCGTGCGGGACCGGCCCGGCCAGGGGGTGATCCAGTACGGGGTAGAAGCCGCGGGCGGCGAGCTGTTCGTCGGCCTCGACCAGGTCCTGGCCGGTCGCCACGACCGCCGCCGCGATGCCCTCGGCCTGGAGCAGTTCGGCCAGCTTGTGGCCGTCCTGCCCGCGCGTCCAGGCGGCGAGCGCGGCGTCGATCTCGTCCTCGTGCGCCCGCCGTGCAGTCAAGTCGCCTTCGGCACAGGGGAGTTCGACGAGGCGTGTCAGGGCGTGCCACTGTGCTCGGTCCGTCACCGACACGGCGACCCACCGGTCGTCCCCGGCCGCCGGGTACACACCGTGCGGCACGGCGTGCGGCGACCGGTTCGGGAACTCGGCGGTCCGGGGATCCGGCGCACCGTCGCCCAGGACGGATTCCAGGGCCGCCGGGCCCATCGTCGCGGCCATCGCCTCCAGTTGGGACAGATCCACGTGGCCACCGCCTCCCCGCGCCAGCAGGTCGAGCGTGGCGAGCACCGCGGAGTTGGCCGCGATCATGTCGCCGAGACCGAAGGTCAGCCCCTGCGGCGGGCCTCCCGG
Organism: Streptomyces sp. BYX5S; assembly: GCF_054724165.1. Taxonomy (NCBI): domain Bacteria; kingdom Bacillati; phylum Actinomycetota; class Actinomycetes; order Kitasatosporales; family Streptomycetaceae; genus Streptomyces; species Streptomyces sp. BYX5S. Next base: position 3,379,175 of record NZ_CM138829.1, read on the forward strand.
GTCACGTGTCTCGTAGGACAGGCCGGACATCGCGGCGAGGGTGTCGGCGAACGTGACGGCGTTGCGCCAGGGCCCGGTCTGCCCCACCCCCGCCATCGACACCAGGATCACGTCGGGGTTCAGTTCGCGCAGCGAGGCGTAGTCCATGCCCCACTTGGCCAGCACACCCGGGCTGAAGTTCTCCACGACGACGTCGCAGTGCGGGACCAGCTCGCGCAGCAGCCGCTGTCCCTCCTCGGTGCGCAGATTGAGGGCGACGCTGCGCTTGTTGCGGTTGAAGTTGAGGAAGTAGCCGCTGTCGTCGGGGTCGGAGCCCGGCCGCAGATGCATCGAGGGCGCGTAGCGCGTGGGATCCTTGCGGTGCCGGGACTCGACCTTGACGATGTCCGCGCCGTGCTCCCCGAACTGTTTGGTCACGTACGGGCCGGCGAGCACCCAGGTCAGATCGAGGACCCGAACGCCCTCCATGGCCCGGGACGTGGACCGCTCCTGCTGCCGCCGCACCGGGGCGGGGTGGTGCCACGGTGAGTCGCCCTCCGCCTCGTGGAGCGCGGACAGGGCGACCGGCCGGGGGAGCGCCGCCCACGGAAAGCCGACGTCCTCGACGCCGCCGTCCGGCAGGCCTTCACCGGTGACCGTGACCAGGGACTGACGGTCGCGCAACTGCGGATGGGCGGTCAGCCGCTCGGGCGGCACGACCTCGGCCCACGGCAGGGCGCGCCGCCGCGCCTCCGCGGCGATGCCGGCGGCGGGCTGCCCCTTCGCGAACCGCCGCACCAGCTCGTCGACATGAGGTCGCTCGGCCCACCGGAACGCGGCGTCCTGCCAGCGCTCGTCGAGCAGGTCACCGGCCTCGCCGCGCTCCGCCATCCATGCCAGCAGATCCGTCCACATCCGGGGGCTGCCGGAGTAGCCCCCGGCCACGTACCCGTCCGCCGCCTCGAAGATCCGGTGCGCGACGTGCTCGTACACCCCTGCGTTGCGTACGGGAAAGCGTCCCGCGTGGATCCAGGCGAGGGCGGCGGTCTCCAGCGTGGCGGCGACGGCCTCCTGCGCGGAGATGTCGACGAGCTGCGGGGTCCCCGACACGACGGCGAACAGCGCCCCGATCGCCGCGTGCGCCCCGGCGGTCTGCAACGCCTGCTCGCGCGGCGGCGGCTTGGGCTGCCCGTCGGGGCGCCCGCCGAGCCACGTCATGCCGCCCGCCGACGCCAGGACCAGATCGTCGACGACCCAGTCGCGGCGCGGCCCGGTCAGACCGAACGGTGTCACCACCACGTGCACCGCGTGCGGCCAGCGGGACGATCCGTCCTCGCGCAGGCCGCGCAGCCGTGCCACGGGCCCGCTCTCCAGGACGACATCGGCGCCCGCCGCCAGTGCGTCGAGCTCCGCCGCGTCGCGCGCCGCGGTCCAGCGCTTCCCGGCGTGCCAGTGCGCGCGGGCCGCCGGACCGAGCCCTGCACCCGACTCGGTCCGTACGACATCGGCGCCGATCCCCACGAGCAGTCGAGCGCCCTGGAAGGCGAGTTCATCGGTCAGGTCGAGCACGCGCAGCGGCGTCGTGACCCGTTCTGTTCGCACCACGGCTCCTCCCCTCACATGTCCGCAGCCTTTGCGGCACCCCACGGTCACCGCGGGAGGGGAGACGGGCCACCGGTGTGTTCTGCTGGCCGGACCGGGACCGCTGCCGCGGGTGCTCAGCCCGCGACGACGCGCACCGCGGTCGGCTTGGATTTCGGCGCGTGCGCCGCGCGAACGGTGTCGTACGAGGTCTTCCGTGCCACTCCGCGCGCGATCCGCTCCGCCGTGGCCCGCAATGTCGGGAGGTGTCGGTCCGCCGACACCTGCGCCACGGGGCCGGTGACCGAGAGCGCCGCGTACTCCGAGTCGCCCAGAGCCACCGGTACGGCAAGGCTGGCGTCCCCGATCCTGACCCCCTCGCGCTCCAGCGCGTACCCCTGACGTGCCGCCGTGGACAGCCGCCGGGATAGGGCCTGCGGATCCGTGACGGAGCGCGGGGTCAGCGCGGGCAACCCGCTGCCGACGAGCGCCGCCACCCGCTCGGGACCGTCCGGGGCGAGGGCCAGCAGCATCTGCCCCGTCGCGGTGCACGAGGCGGGCAGCCGGCCGCCGACATAGGAGTGGGTGAGCACATTGGCCTCACCCGCGATCTTCTCCAGGAACAGGACATGCGTGCCGTCGAGCACCGAGAGGTGCACGGCGGCGCGGGTCCGGGAGAACAGGTCCGCCATCAGCGGGCGCGCGACGGTGCGCAGCACCGCCGACGCCGGCACCCGTTCTCCCAGGTGGAAGAGCCGGATCCCCAGCTCGTACCTCTCCTCGCGCCGGTCGAGAAGACCCCACTGCACCAGTTCCTGCGCGAGCCGGTACGCCGACGCCTTGGGCACGCCCGACCGGCGGCTCAGCTCGCTCAGTCGCAGCCGGTCCGCACCGGACTCGAACGCGGCGAGCAGCAGCTGAGCCTTCCCCAGCACGGAATTCGGCAGCAGGACCTCTTCGTCAACGTACGACCCCATCAGCGTCCCCTCACTTGTCCATGTGGCGGCACAGCCATTTGAAGTGCATCAACGCCATGTTGCCTAGGGGGTCGTACGTGTGAACATCACGCAACGGGTGTGCGGTGCCCCTGCTCGGCCGGGTCCGTGTCCGGCGCGTCCGGCCGCGTCCCGCTCCGGCTGTCCGGCACATGCGCGAAGAAGACCAGAGCCACCAGCGTGACGACGGCCATGCCCACGGTGAGCAGCGCGACCGGCAGGAAGTGTCCCGTGGCGGCCAGCAGCGCCGCGGCCACGACCGGCGACAGGCCCCCGGCGATCGCCGATGACAGCTCGTGGCCGAGCGCCATCCCGGAGTAGCGGGTGCTGGTGCTGAACAGCTCGGAGAAGTACGAGGGCTGGACCCCGATCATCGCGGCGATGGCGATGTGCCCGACGATGAACGCCACCCACACCGCGGCGGTCGACCCCGTGTCCATGAGCAGGAAGAAGGGCGCGGCCCACAGCAGCATGCCGAGCGCCCCGCCGATGTAGACCGGCCGCCTGCCCACCGTGTCGGAGAGCCGGCCGAAGACGACCATCATCACCGAGTCCGTCAGCATGCCGACGATCCCGGCCCACAGCAGCACGGACGACGAGATCCCCACGTACGCCCCGTACACGAGGGAGAAGGACATGAAGATGTAGCTGGCGCCGCTGTCGGCGAAGCGCAGGGCCATCGCGAACAGCACCTGACGCGGATGGCGGCGCAGGACCTCCCGCAGCGGCGAGTGCGCCGGGGCCTCGGCCTTCGCGGAGTCGGCCTCGAAACTGTCCGTCTCGCCGATGTGGCGGCGGATGTAGAGGCCCACCACGAAGATCACCGCGCTGGCCAGGAACGGGAGCCGCCAGCCCCACGAGAGGAAGCCGTCCCCGGACACCTGCTGGGCGAGCCACAGCGCCAGCGACGACAGGACGAAGCCCAGGCCCATGCCGGTGGAGCTGAAGGAGGCGAGGAAGCCGCGCCGCTCGGCCGGGACGTTCTCGGTGATGATGAGCACGCCGCCGCCCCACTCGCCGCCGGCCGCCGCGCCCTGGAGCACCCGCAGCAGCACCAGGAGCAGCGGCGACAGCAGACCGGCCGTGGAGTACGAGGGCAGCAACCCCATGCAGAAGGTGGCGCCGCCCATCAGGGAGAGCGTTCCCATGAGGGCGGCCTTGCGGCCCCGCCGGTCGCCGATGTGCCCGAAGATCAGGCCGCCGATGGGCCGGGCGGCGAACCCCACGGCGTGACCGGCCAGCGCGGCGATGGTGCCGAGCAGCGGATTCTCGCCGGAGGGGAAGAAGACCTGGCCGAGGACGAGCGCGGCGGCCGTGGTGTAGAGGAAGAAGTCGTACCACTCCATCATGTTGCCGGCGACGGACGCGATGACAACGCGTCGCGTCGTGGATGCGCCCTCGGTCGTGTTCTTGCGGGGCATACGTGCTCCTTGCCGTTCGACCTTGAGATCGCTGGAGCGTAGGAACGGCCCCCGAGTCGCCTCAATCGGGTCGGTCCGCCTGACGGGACGGCGCGCTTCCCGTGGTCCCCGCGCGGTGCCAGCGTTCCGCCACCCCGACCGCGCTCCGAACCCGGAGGTCCATCACGATGACCCGGACGACACGGCACCACCGAACGGCGGCCGTCCTCCTCGGCCTGCTCGCCCTCCTCCTCACCACCGCCTGCGGGGCGGGCACCACCGACACGACGGACACCTCGGGCGGCGGCAGCCCCACCGTACGGATCGCCCTCGGCGTCGACGCCTCGTACGCACCGCTGTACCTCGCCGCGGAGCGCGGCATGTTCAAGAAGGCCGGTCTCGACGTGAAGCTGGTCAAGGTGGAGGGCGGCCCCGCCGCCGCGCAGGCGGTCACGGCCGGCACCGCCCACATGTCCGCCAACGCCGACTCCACCGCGCTCCCGCAGATGGTGAGCAACCCGGGGCTGCGGGCCCTGGGCGTCTTCCAGTCCTCGGGCCGCCTCCTCAAGGTCGTCCTGCGCAAGGGCATCGACTCGCCGCGGCAGATCAGAACGATGGGCTCGATCCAGGGCATCGGCCTGTACGCCACGCACGAGTACCTGAGACACCACGACATCGACGCGGACTCGGTGACGATCCAGCAGGGCTCGCCGCAGGAGATCCCCAGCATGCTCCAGCGCGGCGACATCGACGGCTACATCCTCTTCGACCCCTGGGTGACCAAGGGCGTCGAGGCGGGCGGCCACATCGCCGGCTCGACCGGCGACTTCGGTGTCACGTACCGGCAGTGGCTGCTCGCGGACCAGAAGTGGCTGAAGGGGAACCAGGAGACCGCCGGGAAGGTGTTCAAGGTGGTCGCCGAGGCCGACCGGCTGGTGACGAAGGACCCGCACGCGGCGGCCCTCGCCTCCCACGAGCAGGCCCAACTGCCGGTGGCCGCAACGGAGAAGGCCATCGGTGAGATCTCCTTCAGGGCCCGCGCCCTGACGTCGGCCGATGTCACCTCCTCGCGCAGGATCGTGGACTTCCTGCGCGCCCAGAAGCTCATCAAGAGCGCACCCGACTACGACACCGTGCTGCTGCGCGGCTGGTACGACCGCCACGCCGGGTGACTCGCCTTCGCGAGAACCATTCCCGGTCCGTTCCGCTGAGCGGACCGGGACGCAAGCCTCCGACCTCAGGAGGGCAGTAGTTTGCGCCAACCCACGGACCCGCACCTGATGACCTGCCGAGAAGTGTCCAACTCAGAGGTGACCATGCACACAGCGTCCCGTCCGGTCCATCGCATCACCGGCTCCGCTCTCCTCGCCGCGGCACTGTTCGCCGCGACCGGATGCGGCGCGGGCACCACCGACGCCGGAGCCGATTCGGGCTCCGGCGGCAAGGCGAGCGGCCCGCAGGTGCGGATCGCCGTCGGCGTCGACGGGGCGTACGCGCCCTTCTACGTGGCCGACAAGGAGGGACTGTGGGCCAAGCACGGTGTGAACGTCGACCTCGTCCAGTTCGCCAAGGGAGGGGAAGGCGTCGACGCCCTGGGCGCCGGGCAGGTCCAGATGGCGGGCAACTCCGACGCCACCACGATCGGGGTCCTCGGACAGCACCCGAACCTGAGGTCGCTCGCCGTGTACGAGAGCTCGGGGCAGTACCTCAAGGTCGTCCTCCGCTCCGATGTGAAGTCCCCCGAGAAGATCCGCAAGATGGCCGTGGTCCCGGGCCTGTCCGAACTGGCCGCCACTCGGTTCCTCGAATCGAAGGACATCGACCCCGAGTCGGTGGAGTTCGTGACGAGCGACCCCGCGGAGATCCCGGCCCTCGCCGACAAGGGCGATGTGGACGCGTACGCCCTGTGGGAGCCGTGGCCGAGCAAGGGGAAGGAACTCGGCTCGCGGATCGTGGAGACCACGGGCGACTACGGGCTCATCTACCAGCACTGGCTCCTGTCGACCTCCTCATGGCTCAAGGACCACAAGGATGTCGCCGCCAAGGTGGCCCAGGCGCTCGCGGAGGCGGCCGAGAAGACCGAGAAGGATCCGGAGGCCGCCGCGAAGGCCACCATGCAAGCGGCGAAGATCCCCACGGAGCAGACCCTGACGGCGGTGAAGGAGATCGACTTCGGCGTCCGTGACTTCACCGCGAAGGACCTGAAGGGCTACGACGACACGGCCGGTTTCTACGTCGACACCGGCAAGGTCAAGTCCCGCCCCGACCTGTCCGGCGCCATCCAGAAGGGCTGGCTCTCCGACAACACGAAGGAATCCCGATGACCGAGTTGACCAAGGGCATCGAGAAGGACACGACGACGGCACCGGGGGACACCATGGCCACACCCCGCAGGGACGCCCCGGCCGGTCGCGGGGCCGCCCTGCGCGCTGAGCGCGCTGGAATCTCCTTCGGAGACTTCCAGGCCGTCCGCGACATCGACCTCGACATCCCGGCCGGTGAGTTCCTCTGCCTGCTCGGCCCGAGCGGCTGCGGCAAGTCCACCCTCCTCTCGGCCATGGCGGGCTTCATCCAGGTCAGCGAGGGAACGCTCACCGCCGACGGCGCACCCATCAGCGGCCCGGACCCCGAACTCGGCATGGTCTTCCAGAGCAGCGAGGCCCTCTTCGACTGGCTGACCGTGCGGCAGAACGTCACCTTCGGTCCCCGGATGCGCGGCCGCTCCCGTGCCGAGCAGGACCGGGCGGCCGAGGAGTTCCTCGGCCTGGTCGGCCTGCGCCACTGCGCGGACCGCTACCCGAACCAGCTCAGCGGCGGCATGCGCCAGCGCGTCCAGATCGCCCGGGTCCTCGCCAACGAACCGGACGTCGTCCTCATGGACGAGCCCTTCGGCGCGCTCGACGCCCAGACCCGGCAGGTGCTCCAGGAGGAGACGGCCCGCATCTGGCGCGCCTCCGGCTGCACCGTCGTCTTCGTCACCCACGACATCGACGAGGCCATCCTGCTGGCCGACCGCATCGCCGTCATGACGGCCGGCCCCGCGGCCTCCATCAAGTCCCTGTACGAGGTCGACCTGCCGCGCCCCCGCGACGAGTCCGACCCGGCCGCCGTAGACCTTCACCACAAGCTGCGCGAGGACATCGGGGAAGAGGTCCGCAAGGCCATGCGCGACCAAGGACTCGACGACCGGCCCGACCGAGAGGCGAAAGGCGCATGACGATCACCACCACCGAGGCCCCGGCCCCCGCCCGCACCCGCCGCCCCAGCAAGGCCGGGGGACAGGGGCTGCGCACGGCCGGCCTGTACGCCCTCGCCGTCCTCGTCGGCCTGGGGATCTGGCAGCTCGTCGCGATGAAGTACGGCCCCTCGCTCGTCGCCTCGCCCAGCCAGACCCTGTCCGCCGCCGGTGAACTCGCGGCCGACGGCACCCTCACCAATTCGGTGGTCGCCTCCAGCCGCCGCATCCTCATCGGCTGGGGCCTCGGCGTCCTGGTCGGGGCACCCGTCGGCCTGCTGATCGGACAGATCAGGATCGTCCGCCAGCTCCTGGAGCCCTACATCGAGTTCTTCCGCTTCATCCCGCCGGTCGCCTTCGTGACGCTGGCGGTGGTGTGGCTGGGCATCGGCGAGTCCTCGAAGGTGGTGCTGATCTTCTACACGGCCGTCTTCATCGTCACCCTCAACACCAGCGCCGGTGTCATGGCCGTCAACGAGAACAAACTGCGGGCCGCGGCCAGCCTCGGCGCGAGCCGCCGCCAGATCCTGCAACGGATCGTGCTGCCGTCCACCGTCCCGTACATCCTCACCGGCTCCCGGCTCGCCATGGGCAACAGCTTCCTGACGATCGTCTCGGCCGAGATCGTCGCCTCCCAGGTCGGCCTCGGCTCCCTGATCTGGACGTCCCGCAACTACGGCCGCATCGACTGGGTCTTCGTCGGCATCATCACCCTCGGCATCCTGGGCCTCGTCTACGACCGGATCCTGCGCCTCATCGCGATGCGTGTACTGCACAAGTACGGAGCTAAGGTGTGAGGGTGGGGACAAGCTCGGCCAACGGGGACAAGAACGGAGAACACAGCACGTGAGCACTTCCGCAACGACATCGAAGGTCCTGCTCCTGGAGGAGTTCGGCACCCTGCCCCGCCTCACCGAGCGGCCCGTTCCCGAGCCGCGCCCCGGCCACACCCTCGTACGGACGGCCGCGGCCACCGCCGCCCACCTGGACCTCAACATCCTCGACGGACAGTTCGGCATCCTGCCCGAGCTGCCGTTCGTCCCCGGCACCCAGGGCAGCGGCTACGTCCTCGCCTCCGACACCCACCCCGTCGGATCGCTGGTGAGGCTGCGCGGCGAGGGCCTCGGCCTCAGCCGCGACGGTGCCTGGGCCGAGCACGCGCTCGTGCCGGACGCCGCCGCCGAGGTCATGCCCGAGGGCACCGACCCCGCCCTGGCCTGCATCTACTTCTCCCCGGTCGGCACCGCCTGGGCCACCGTCCACGACATCACGAAGGTGCGGCCGGGGGAGCGGGTGCTGGTCACAGGCGCGTCCGGCGCTGTCGGCGCCATGGCCGTACAGCTGGCGGCCCGCGCGGGCGCCGAGGTGATCGGCGCGGTCGGCCGCCCCACGAAGCTGGAGCACGTCCCGGACGCCGCCAAGGCACTGCTCGCCAAGGACCTCTCCGAGGAGACCATCGGCGGCAAGGTCGACGTCCTCATCGACACCGTCGGCGGCCGGATCCTGCGCGACGCCCTCACCCTCGTCCGCCCACGCGGCCGGGCCGCGCTCCTCGGCTACACGGCCGGCCGCGAGCTCACCCTGGACCTCGCGGACTTCTTCCTCGCCGACGTCACCCTCCTGCCCGTCAATATGATCTCCCGCAGCCCGGAGGTCGCCCCCGACGTCCTGCGCCTGCTCCCGGACCTTTCTTCGGGCGCGCTGTCGCTGCCGTACGAGAGGTACGGGATGGACGCGCTCGGCACGGCGGTGGAGCGGCTGCGCACGGGGCAGGCGGTGGGCAAGATCGTGCTCGACATGGAGCACACCGGCTGAGCCAAGGCTCTCTCCGCACGGAATCCGACAAGGGCCCCCTCCCGCCGGAGGGGGCCCTTCACGCTTGCCGGATCAGGACTGCGAAACGCCTGCCTGGGCGGCGAGTTGGTCCGGGTTGACGGGGAGCCAGTCGTAGTCGACGGAGTTCCAGAAGGCGCACTGGCGGCGCGTCTGGTACTCCTCGTTCTTCAGCGCCCGGCTCTCACCGCCCGGCAGCAGGGACATGAACTTCCCCGCCCGGTAGGAAGGCCAGTCGGCGAGCCCCGCGGAGGCCGGGTTCCCGTGCTTCACGAACGAGCCCCAGTAGCGCACCATCTCACTGGACAACTGCTGCTGCTCGGGAGTCAGCAGTGCCGAGGTCGCGGAGGGCAACAGGTACGGCTTCTCGCTGCCGTGCGACGCGCCCGCGTCGAAGCCGGTCGAGGGTCGGCCGGTGGGCGGGTGCGGGTCGTTGAACTCGTAGGAGTACGTACGCGGTTGCCGCTTCGAGTACTGCGCCGTGAGGTTCTGGTACTGGCAGCCCCCGAGACCGAAGAAGGTGCTGCTGTCGCCCCACAGGGCGCCGAAGGCGTACGCCCCGGTGTGGGAGTCGCCGTAGGCGCTGAACGGATAGTGCGCGAGGACGGCGTCGGCCTCGGCCCCGAACTCGATCCGGACCGCTCGCTCGTACTGGTCCTTCGTCGCGTTCGCGAACGGCAGTGCCCACGCCCGTACTTCGTCACGTGTGTGGCCGATGAGGAGGGGGACGTTCGCGGTCCGGCCGGTGCGTACGGCATCGAGCGGAGCGACGGGCAGTTCGGGCGTCCCGGACGTGGGCAGCGGGGTGGTCACGACGCCGCCGATGAAGTCCTTCGCCGCAGCCTGCAGTTCACTGGCGGGCTTGGCCCGCAGGCAGGCGAGATCGGCCGAGGCGGTGGAGCAGCCGGCGGCCGTCGCGTACCTCTCGCCGCGGGCGACGGCCTGCTTGACCGTATAGCTCGGGCACCCGCCGCTCTGGATGATCGCGCCGGAGAAGAGACCACGTGCCGACGGCGATGCCAACTGCGCGCACACGGAGTGGCCGCCGGCCGACAGCCCACCGATGGTGACACGGCTCGCGTCACCGCCGAACGCACCGATGTTGCGCTGGGTCCAACGCAGCGCCGCCTGCTGGTCGAGCAGGCCGTAATTGCCCGCGCCCTGCTTGCTCAGCCCCGGCAGGTCGAGGAAGCCGAACACGCCGAGCCGGTAGTTGATCGAGACGACCACGACGTTGTTGGTCCGGGCGATCAGCGAGCCGTCCTCCGCGTCCCCGGAGCCGGTCGAGAAGCCGCCACCGTGGATCCAGAACATCACCGGCAGCGGACGGTTGGTCCGGTTGGCAGGGGTGTAGACGTTCAGGTACAGACAGTCCTCACTCGTCCCGGGGCTCGTGCTGCTCCCGTTCTGCAGACAGCGGGGTCCGGGGGAGGCGGCCGACCGGGTGCCCGTCCACGCGGCAGCGGGTGCCGGAGGCTGCCAGCGTTGGGCGCCGACGGGCGGAGCCGCGTACGGGATGCCGGAGAAGCGGTCGACGCCGTCGGCCGAGGCTCCCGCGACCAGGCCCTTGTCGGTGGAGACCGTCAAGGACCGGGAGGCGGCCGACGCCGGGACGGCCGAGATGAGGGTCACGAGGATGAGGAGGCTCGCCAGCCAGGCGAATCCCTGTCGGACAGTGGATCTCACTGAGTCTCCTGAGAGGTAGGAGCGATGGAGGAGGTCATGCTCTGCCTCGCGTGGCGGACGCGCGATGTCCTCGTTCCGCTCCCTGGACCGTTGTGTGGTCAACAGGCGCGCGCATTACAAAATGACTCCCCCGTCGCTACGGTCTCTCAAGAGATTCGACGCACCACAGTTCGTCAGCGAAGTCTCCGCATCCCACAAGGAGTCCGCATGGCAACACGTATCAGCCGTCGCAGCATCCTGGCCGCAGGCGCGGGTGCCGGGGCACTGTCCCTGCCCGGCGTCGCCGCTCACGCCGACGACCGTGCGCCCGACGGCGTGAGATTCACCCTGAACGCCCACGTGCTCGACGGCGGCGAACAAGTCACCTCGCTCACCCTGAAGACCTCCCGGCTCGGCCCGATCGACCCGGCCGGACTGACCACCGGCACCTTCGGCGTGCACGCCAAGGCCACCCGCCCGTTCCCCCTCGCGGACGGCGAGCGCATCAGCGGCGAGTACGACCTCGACCGCACGGTGACCGCCGTGCGGCTCGACCGGCACGGCGACATCGTGCTCGAACTGGCCCACGGTGAAGGCCAGTCCGGTGGGAACACGCTCGGCTACCTCTCGCCCGAGGGCCGCAACGTGATGCTCGACCTCGCCTACACCGTCACGCAGCACACCCCCATCGCCCTGCGCAACGGCCGATCGATCACCGTCGACAACTTCGTGCAAAACCGGCGCCTGTCGAACCCCGAGGTGGACGCGTTCACCTCCCACGTCTCCGCCTCGGGGATGAAGTACCGGCTGTACTCACCCGCCGAGTCCCGCTCCTCGAAACGACGCAAGCGCCCGCTGATCGTCTGGCTGCACGGCGGGGGCGAAGGCGCCTCACTGCCCAACGACTACTACGACAACGAGACCACGCTGCGGGCCAACCGCGGCGCACTGGGCTTCGCCACCCCCGAGGCGCAGTGCATCTTCGGCGGCGCCCATGTGGTCGCCCCGCAGAGCACCTCCTACTGGATGGAGGACGGCCCCCGCTTCGCCCCGCTCATCCACGAGATCATCGGCGACGTCACGCGCAGGAACGACATCGACCGCGAGCGGATCTACGTCGCCGGGTGCAGCAACGGCGGCTACATGAGCATGAAGATGACAGCCGTCTACCCCCGCCTGTTCGCCGCCTCCGTGCCGATCTGCGGCATCGTCACGTCGTTCCCGCCCGGAGGCGCGCCCCTTCTTCCCGACAGCGAGCTGGCGCGGATCACCACGCCCAGCTGGCTCGTCACCTCCCGCGACGACACCACCGTGGACCCGCAGGCCAACACCGTCCACGCGCACGAGGTGATCCCCGGCTCCCTGATGACGCTCTACGACCACGTCGTCTGGAACGGCTACCAGTTCCTCGGCCACTTCTCGTGGATCTACGTCGCCCGCAACGACCCGAGCATCGACGGAACGCACATCTGGCAGTGGATGGCCGCTCAGCGTCGTTAGTGCGAGGACGGCCGCGCTATCCGGCGCCGCCCGCCACCCCGTACCGGCCCGGTCGACGCAGATCGGCGGCAGGTGTGAAGGTGTACCCGGAGCCGCGGCGCTCCACGCGACCGGCCGACGGGGCGGCGAAGTGTGCGGGCAGCATCGCGGTCCCGGTGTCGGCCAGCCACTCCAGCGTCCGCCTGCGGGTGCGCGCCGAGAGCTCGGGGTCGACGCAGTAGCGGGTGCTGGTGTCCGGGTCCATCAGCTGGAGCGGGTGGTGGAGGATGTCGCCGGTGAGCAGCATCCGTGCCCGGGAGCCGGTGACCAGGACGGCCGTGTTGCCGGGGGTGTGACCGGGCGCCGGGTGCAGCCGCACATGCGGGCCGAGTTCGGCGTCCGGGGGTGTCAGGTCCAGCAGGCCCGCCTCGGCGACCGGTTCGATGCTGTCGGCGAGGTAGTCGCCGGTCCGGGTCATGGCCGCGGCCCCCGCCGCCGACCGCCAGTAGTCGTACTCCGGGGCGGTCAACACGTGCCGGGCCTTCGGGAAGGCCGGCTGCCAGCGGCCGTTGGACCACCGCGTCGCCCAGCCGACGTGGTCCACGTGCAGATGACTGAGGACGACCGCGGACACCTCGTCGGCGGCAACGCCGGTCTCCGCGAACCGCTGCCACCAGCCGCTGTCCTGCCGGTCGAACTCCGGTCTGCCCCGCTGCTTCCCGTCGCCGACACACGCGTCGACCAGGATCCGCTCGTGCGGGGTGACGACGAGGAAGGCCTGCATGGTGTAGACCAGCTGTCCTCGCCCCGGGTCGTACCAGGGTCCCTCGGCGGCCCAACCGGACGGCCCGAGCGGATGGTCGGGGAAGAACTCCACCGGGTCGATGAGCAGCCGCGGTGTCTCCACGATCGGAACCACCGCGACGTCACCGAGATCGAACCAGCCGCTCATGGTGCGCTCACCTCCCGCCGCGTCCGCTCCGCGTCCTCGGATCCGCGGCTCCGTCCCGTCGTATCGGGCAGGCGCCACAGCACCGCCGCGCTCACGGCCGCCACCACCACCGGGATCGCGGTGAGCAGCACGATGTCGTCGCCGGGAAGCGAGAGCGCCAGCAGGGCACCCGCCGCCGCGGGGCCCACGATCGAGCCCACCCGTCCCAGGGCCGCGGCCCAGCCCACTCCGGCGGTCCTGGTGGCCGGCGGGTACATCGCCACCGCGAGGGTCAGCTGACCGATCTGGCCGGCCGTGACACCCGCACCGGCACCGGCGAGCGTGAGCAGCAGCGCCGTGTGGTCGGTCCCCACGGTGGCCGCGGCGACCATCGACACCGCGCCGATCGCCGGCATCACCATCAGGGCGAACGTGATCCCCTTGCGGGCCGCGAGCAGGAGGAGCACGAGTCCGCCGACGACTCCGCCGAAGCTCAGGAAGGCCAGTCCGATCGGCGCCCGCGAGGCGGAGAAGCCGTACTCGGTCAGCAGGGTGGGCACCCAGGACTGGAGGGTGTAGCTGGCGATGAAGACCAGGAAGGCGAAGGTCCACAGCAGCACGGTGGGGGCGCGCAGTCCAGGGGCGAACAGCGCGCCGACGCGTGCCTCGCGTGCGGCGGCCGCCGCGTCGTCGGCTCCGGGAGCGGTCGCCGTGCCGCCCGTGGCCGCGGGCGGCGGTGCTTCAGGGAGTCGGCGGATCATCAGCGCCGCCAGCAGCAGCGGAAGCGCCCCGCCGATCCAGAACACCCCGGCGGTCCCGACCGACGCCAGCATGCTGCTGCCGAAGACACCGGCGACCGTCCCGCCGAAGGCGAGCCCCAGGGTGACCGTGACCGAGACCGACTGCCGCTGCCGGTCCGGGTGGTGTGCCGCGGCGAGAGAAACGGCGCCGGGCAGGACCACGCCGAGGCCGAGGCCCGTGACCAGCCTGACCGTGCTCAGCGCGGTCAGTGACTGCGCGGGCAGCACCAGCGCGGTGACCAGCGAGCCCGCGGCGAACAGCACGGTTCCGGAGATCAGCATCCGCCGCAGGCCGAGCCGCACCGCGAGCCTGCCCGAAGCCAGGTAGCCGAGCACCACGCCGATGTTGGTCAGCACCACCGCCGGGGTGAAGTCGGCCGAGGTGACACCCCACTGCTCGGCCAGTGAGGGCAGGACGAAGGAGAGCGAAGCGGAGTCGAAGCCGTCGAGCAGCACGGCGAGAAAGGCAAGTCCCACCACGCCCGTGCGCATCCCGCGAAAGCTCGCCAGGACGCCGCCGCTCGCCGTCGCCGTACGTTCGCCTTCTCTCATCGCGTGCCTCCGAAGACGACGTGGTGCGCGGCCTCGAAGAGTTGCGACTTGGGTTCGCTGAAGGCGGTGGCGGTGCCGATGTGATCGGTCCCCTTCAGCACTACGGTCACCGGGGGCCGGCCCGCGGCGGCCAGGGCATCGACGAGCAGGCGGCCCTGGCGGGTCAGCCAGAGGTCGTCGTCCGTCTTCCGGTTGGGCTCCGGATCCCCGAAGGAGACCACCACCCGCTCGGGACCGCGGCTCACCCGCAGCGCGGGGCTGAGCCGTACGGCCTCCGTCGGGTCCTCGACCATGTCGCGCAGATCGGTGGGCGCACTCATGCACACGGTGCCCGCCACCGGGCCGGGGGAGTCGTCGGTCAGCGTGACCATCGCGGCGAGGTGACCGCCCGCGGAGTGCCCGGCCACGGTGATGCGGTCCGGGTCGCCCCCGTAACGCGCGGCGTTCGCGCGTGCCCACTCCACCGCCAGGGCCGCGTCCGCGACCGCGTCGGCGATGGTGTGGGCCGGTTCGAGCCGGTACCCGAAGGACATGAAGACGGCGCCGGCCTCCACCCAGGGTCCCGCGAGGTGGTCGTAGTGGGCGGGGTGGCCCTCGCGCCAGCGACCGCCGTGGAAGTAGACGACGACCGGGCGGTCCCGGGAGCCGTCGGCGGGCGGCCCGGGGTGGTAGACGTTCACCAACTGGTGTGCGTCGGGGCCGTACTTGAGGTCGATCTCGTGAGGCACCCGGGAGCGCAGCTCCTGGCGGCGGAGTGCGGCTCGCCGGTAGAAGCCCGGCCAGTCGGGGTGGTAGTCCTCCGGTCGCCGACAGGTGAAGAACTCGCTGGTGTCCGCCGGGCGGACTGCTTGGCTCGAGGCCACTGCGCCTCCTCGTCATCGCCGGCGCCTGGAGGCTCCGGATGTGCAGTGGTCCGTATCTTCACCAGGCCCGCGGCACCTCGGGTAATGCCTAGTTCGTCCGCACCTATGGCCAAACGGTCATACCGGAAGGCGCGTGCCCCGCCGAGCCCGGCCGGGTACGGCATCCGCGCCCGACCCACCTCGTCGCCCGGCGCCGCCATGTCCGAACGGCTATACCGGAGGCCCAAAACGGCATTGGACGGGCATGAAAAGGCGCTCGTACGGTCCCCTCATGACCGACGATTCGCCAACCGAGATCGTTCAGCTCCGCAACTTCGTCGACGGGAACTTCGTCGAAGGCGCGGACACGTTCGACAAATTCAGCCCGGTCGACGGGGCCCGCGTCGCCGTGGTGCACGAGGCCGGGCAGGAGACGGTGGATGCCGCCGTACGTGCCGCGCGCCGGGCGTTCGAGGGCCGCTGGGGCCGCTCCACGGACCAGCAGAGAGCCGCCTTGATGAGGCGGATCGCCGACGGGATCGAGGCGCGCTTCGAGGAGTTCGTGGACGCCGAGATCCGGGACACCGGCAAACCGGTGGCGCAGGCCCGCGAACTGGACGTGGCTCGCGCGGCGGCGAACTTCCGGTCCTTCGCCGACACCATCGCCTCCGCCGGGCTCGACTCGTACCTGACCGACACGGCCGACGGCCGTCAGGCCCTCAACTACGCGGTGCGCAAGCCGCTCGGTGTCGTGGCCGTCATCGTGCCCTGGAACCTTCCGCTGCTGCTGCTCACATGGAAGGTGGCACCGGCCCTGGCGTGCGGCAACGCCGTGGTGGTCAAGCCGTCCGAGGAGACCCCGTCGACGGCGACCCTGCTGGCCGAGGTCATCGCCGAGGCGGGCGCGCCGAGCGGTGTGTACAACGTCGTCCACGGCTTCGGCCCCGACTCAGCGGGCGAGTTCCTCACCCGGCATCCGGGCATCGACGGAGTCACCTTCACCGGGGAGTCCTCGACCGGGGCGACCATCATGAGGACGGTCGCGCCGCGCGTGGTGCCCGTCTCCTTCGAACTGGGCGGCAAGAACGCGGCCGTCGTCTTCGACGACTCCCCGCTGGAGCGGACCCTCGACGGACTGACCCGTTCGCTGTTCCTGAACACCGGCCAGGTCTGTCTGTGCACCGAGCGGGTCTACGTCCAGCGAGGTGTCTTCGACGAGTTGGCGGCCGGGATCGCCGAGCGGGCCAAGGGACTGCGCCTGGGCCGCCCCTACGACTCCGGTACGACGACAGGACCGCTGATCTCCCAGAAGCACCGGGCCAAGGTGCAGTCGTATCTCGACCTCGCCGTGAAGGAAGGGGCGGAGGTCCTCGCCGGGGGCGGCACACCCGACCTCGGCGCGGACCTCGCGGGCGGCGCCTGGATCGAACCGACGGTCTGGACCGGCCTGGACAACTCCTGCCGCACCGTGCGCGAGGAGGTCTTCGGCCCGGTCGCCGCGCTGATCCCCTTCGACACCGAGGAGGAGGCGATCCGCCTGGCGAACGACACCGACTACGGCCTTGCCGCCGCCGTGTGGACCAGCGACCTGAACCGGGCCCACCGGGTGGCACAGGCGATGGACGTCGGCCTCTCCTGGGTCAACACCTGGTACCTGCGCGACCTGCGCGCCCCCTTCGGCGGGACGGGCCGCTCCGGTATCGGACGCGAGGGCGGAAAGCACTCGCTGCACTTCTACACCGAGACGACGAATGTGTGCGTGGCACTGTGACCGAAACGACCTCCTCCCTCGCCCAGTACGCCGCGGCCCTCGACGAGGCCGTCACCTCCCGGCAGGCGATCGCGCAGCTGAGCGACTCCGCCTCCCTCACGCTGGACGACGCCTACCAAGTGCAGGCGCTCGGCGCCGAGTTGCGGGCGGCCCGCGGTGACCGTGTCGTCGGGGTGAAGCTGGGGTTCACCAGCAAGGCCAAGGCGCTCCAGATGGGTGTCTCCGATGTCATCTTCGGGCGGCTGTACGCGGCCGGCGAGCACGCCGACGGTGGCAGCGTCGCCATGGAGGACTTCATCCACCCGCGCGTCGAGCCGGAGGTGGCCTTCCGCCTCGGCGCGGACTTCGACCCGCGTGCCGCGGCCGATCCCGAGGCGGATCTGCGGGCCGCCGTCGACGCGGTCGCCCCCGGTCTGGAGATCATCGACAGCCGCTACGCGAACTTCAGGTTCTCCCTCACCGATGTCGTCGCCGACAACACCTCGGCGGCCGCCTTCGTGACCGGGGCCTGGCAGCCGGTCGACCTGACCGCCGCCGACGTCCGCTTCGACGATCGGCCGGTGACGCTGGAGATCGACGGCGCGGCCGCGGCGACCGGGAGCACCAGCGACATCCTCGGCGACCCGGTCCTCGCCCTGCCCGCGATCGCCCGCATGGCCGCGGCCCAGGGAGTCGTACTGCCCGCGGGGTCCGTGCTGCTCGCCGGGGCGGCGACCGCCGCGGTCGCCCTCCCCGGCGGCGTCACGGTCAGCGCGACCGTCCCCGGGCTCGGCTCCGTCAGCGTCACCACCACCGGCGCCGCCACGGAGGAGCAGCGATGACCGACACGTCCCTCGTGGTCGAAGGGAAGGCCACCCCGCGCGGCAGGTTCCCGCACGTCAAGGTCGTCGGCGACCTGGTGTTCGTCTCCGGGACCAGCAGCCGCCGCCCCGACAACACCTTCGCCGGGGCCAGTGCCGACGGGATGGGGGTGACGGACCTCGACATCGAGGTACAGACCCGGGCCGTGATCGAGAACATCCGCGACGTCCTCGACGCCGTGGACTGCACCCTCGACGACCTGGCCCAGGTCACCACCTATCTCGTCAACATGAACGACTTCGGCGGCTACAACCGCGTATGGGCCGAGCACTTCGACGCCTCAGGACCCGCGCGCACCACCGTCGCGGTCCACCAACTGCCCCACCCGCACCTGCTCATCGAGATCCAGGCCGTCGCCGTGCGCCGGTCCGGCCGAACCGCCAAGGAGAACTCATGACGTCGTCGCTGCCCCCGGTCTTCAACTTCCCCAAGTGGCTCGCCGAGCACGAGCACCTGCTGAAGCCGCCGGTCAACAACAAGGCGATGTGGGACACCAGCGGTGACTTCATCGTCCAGATCGTCGGCGGCCCCAACCAGCGGTACGACTTCCACTTCGACCCGTACGAGGAGTACTTCTACCAGGTCAAGGGCAACATGCACGTCAACGTGATCACCGAGGACGGTCCGCGGCGCGTGGACATCCGCGAAGGTGACATGTGGCTGCTGCCCGGCAACACCTGGCACTCCCCGCAGCGGCCCGAGGAAGGCTCCATCGGCATCGTCGTGGAGCGCGTCCGCCCCGAGGGGACGACGGAGCAGTTCGGCTGGTTCTGCCTGGAGTGCGGCACGAAGGTGCACGCGGTGGAATTGCAGGTGCGGGACATCGTCGCCGACCTGCCGCCGGTCTTCGAGGCGTTCCACGCCTCCGTCGAGCAGCGCACGTGCGGCAACTGCGGTGCGCTGCACCCCGGAAAGGGCTGATCCGGTGTCCGCTGTCGTCGACATCCACACCCATTACGTGCCCGCCGCCTGGCCGGACCTCGGACCCGGGCGGCCCTGGCTGCGGGTGGAGTCCGAACGCCAGGCGATGATCATGGTGGGGGAGACCGAGTTCCGGCCCATCGACTCCACCTGCTGGGACGTGTCGGCCCGGCTCACCGACATGGCCGCCGACGGGGTGCACGCCCAGGTGGTGTCTCCCACCCCGCTGTTCTTCGGCTACGACCTGAGCGGTGCCGAGGCCGTCAAGGTCTGCCGGATCTTCAACGATCTCGCCCTGGAGATCTGCGCACCCGACAGGGAGCGGTTCATCCCGTTCGCCCAGGTGCCGCTCCAGGACCCCGACGCGGCCTGCCGCGAGCTCGACCGCTGCCTGGACGCCGGACATGTCGGGGTGGAGATCGGCAACCACGTCGGCGACCAGGACCTCGACGCGGAGGGTGTCGTCACCTTCCTCCAGCACGCGGCCTCGCGCGGCGCGCCGGTCTTCGTGCACCCCTGGGACATGCCCAGCTCCCCGCGCCTCGGCCGCTGGATGGCGCAGTGGCTTACCGGGATGCCGGCCGAGACCCACCTCTCCCTGCTCGCCATGATCCTCGGCGGCGTGTTCGACCGCGTCTCGGACGAGCTGAAGATCTGTTTCGCGCACGGCGGCGGATCGTTCGCGTTCTGGCTGGGCCGCCTGGAGAACGCCTGGCACCGCCGCTCGGACCTCATCGCCACCTCGCAGCTGCCGCCCTCGGCCTACGTCGGCCGGTTCAGCGTGGACAGCGTCGTCTTCGAACCCGCGGCGCTGCGCACGCTGGTCGACACCCTCGGCGCGAACCACGTGATGCTGGGCAGCGACTACCCCTACCCGCTGGGGGAGCGGCCCGTCGGCGAGGTGCTCCGGAAGTCCGACTTCCTCAGCGACGCGGAGCGCGAGGCGATCGCCGGCGGCAACGCGCTGCGCTGGACTGGGCGCGTGCCCGCCGAGCGCTGATCCGCGAACCGGCCCGGTGACATGCCCCCGAACGGGGCGGTCACCGGGCCGTCGGCCGTGCTGGGCCGGCAGGTGTGCCCATGGTGACGCTCACAGCCGCTCGGCTGTGCCCTTACGCGAAAGGCGGTCTACCGTGCTGGGCATGGAAATACCGCGGATGCTGGACGGGCGACTGAAGTTCCGTCATCTCCTGCTCGTCGAGGCGCTCTCCGCCCAGGGCAGCGTGGTCGGAGCCGCGGCCGCGCTCCACGTCACCCAGCCCGTGGTCACCCGCAGCCTCCAGGACCTCGAACGCATCCTGGGTGTCACCCTCTACGAACGCGGCCCGCGAGGAATCCACCCCACCGAGTTCGGTGACGCCTTCACCCAGTACGCGCGCTCGGCGCTGGCCGAGATGAACCAGGCGAGCCGGCATCTCGCGGAGATCGCCGACGCCACCCGCGGCCACGTGGTCATCGGCACCCATCTCGCGGGCTCCAACCTCCTGCTGCCGCGGGCCATCGCCCATCTCAAGCGGGACCGCCCCGCCCTGCGGATCGTGGTGCGCGAAGCGACGCCGGAGGCGCTGCTCGAAGACCTCGCCGGGGGCAAGGTCGACTTCATCATCGGCCGCCTGGCGACGGTTCCCCCGGAGGGGACCATCCAGCAGACGCTCCACGCCGAGACCATCCGGGTGATCGCGCGCAGCGGACACCCGCTCGCGGCACGCGCCCACATCCCGCTCGACGAGCTGATCGCCTACCCGTGGGTGCTGCCGGGGGCGGAGACGGCGCTGCGCACCGAACTCGAGGAGTTCTTCCACCGCAACGACTGCTCCCTGCCCACCGACCTCGTCGAGGCGACCGCGTTCCTCACCATCCGCCAACTCCTCGTGGAGACCGACATGGTGGCCGCGCTGCCGGAACTCATCGGCGCCAGCGACCCCCGGCTCACCGCGCTGCCGATCTCGCTCGACCTCGTCGGTGCCCGGGTGGGGATCACCCGCACGGCCGGACGCCGTCTGAGCCCGGCCTCGGAAGCCATGGCGCAGGCGCTCGTCACCATCGCCCACTCGATGCACCCGCGGACCGCTCGCGACACCACGGAGGCCACCTGACCGCCGGGCCCCAGCGGGCCGACGGTCAGGTGACCTGAGGAGCGCGGTTCCTAGTCGGATGCTCCGGCGGGCTGCAACCGCTGGTCGGACGTGGGCGCCGTGTCGCGCCGCACCGTCTCGCGTGCGAAGTAGACCGAGACGAGCGTGATACAGCCGAGGACGACGAGGTACACGGAGACGGGCCAGGAGGAGTCGGTGGCCGCCAGCAGCGCGGTCGCGATGAGCGGCGAGAGGCCGCCCGCGAACACCGAGGCGAGCTCGTGGCCGAGCGAAATGGCGCTGTAGCGCGAGGACTTGCCGAACAACTCGGTGAAGAAGCTCGGCTGGGTGCCGATCATCGCCCCGTGGCCGATGCCGATGGCGATGATGAAGGCGAGCCAGACGAGCGCGGGGGTGCCGGTGTCCACGAGCCAGAAGAAGGGGAACGCGAAGACGATGAGGGTGGCTGCCCCGGCCATGTAGACGGGACGGCGGCCGACGCGGTCCGAGAGGGCGCCGAACCCCACCATCGAGGCGCCCTCCACGATGTTCGCGACGATGATCCCGGTCAGCAGCAGGCCGTTGCCGACCCCTATGTGCTTGCCGTAGGCGAGGGAGAAGACCAGGAAGATGTAGGACGCGCCGTTCTCCGCCATCCGGGCGCCGGCGGTGATCAGGATGGCGCGCGGTTGGGTCTTCAGCGCGTGCAGGATCGGCAGCCGCTGCTTGCCGCCCTCGTGCTGGACGCTCTGGAACTCCGGTGTCTCCTCGATCTTCAGCCGGATGACGAGCCCGGCCAGCGCGGGGACGGCGCCCAGGAGGAAGGGCAGACGCCAGCCCCAGGACAGGAACGCCTCGTCGGACATGGTCTGGACCGCGGCGAAGACTCCGGCGGAGGTGACGAAGCCGAGGTTGATGCCGACCTGGCTCCAGGCCGAGTAGAAGCCGCGTCGCCCCGCGGGGGCGTGCTCGGTGATCATGAGGACGCTGCCGCCCCACTCGCCGCCCACCGCGATGCCCTGGAGGACGCGCAGCAGGGTGAGCAGGATCGGCGCCCACACACCGATCTGCGCGTAGGTGGGCAGGGCGCCGATGAGGAAGGTGGTCAGCCCCATGATCAGCAGGGTGATCACAAGCATCGGCTTGCGGCCCAGCCGGTCGCCGAAGTGACCGAAGATGATGCCGCCGAGCGGGCGGGCCGCGAAACCGACGGCGAAGGTGCCGAAGGAGGCGAGGGTGCCGGCGAGGGAGCTGGCCTCGGGGAAGAAGAGGGTGCCGAGCACCAGGGCCGAGGCGGTGCCGTAGAGGAAGAAGTCGTACCACTCGAGTGCGGTGCCGGTCAGGCTGGCGATCGCGACCTTGCGGATCGACTGCGGTCCGGCTGCCGGTTTGTGCGGGGTGGTGGGGCTCATCTCGTCACCTCTTGATGAGGACGGTGGCCATCGGGACGTCGGGGGAGCGTGGTGACGTCCCGATGGCGGGGAAGGGGGATGTGCCGGGGCGGAGTCCGCCCGAGAGTGGGATGGTTCAGTGGCCGTCGTCGACGGTCGGGCCCGGTTCGGCGACGGCCGCGGCCCCGGGCAGGCGGGTGGCGCCGGGGAACCGTCCCTGTCCGCGTTCCTTACGAGCGCGCCGTGGTGGGCTGCCGGCCCTGTCGCGCTCCGACGCCGGCCGCCTCGCGGTCCCAGTCGGCGCGGGCGGCGCCCCACTCCCGCAGCACGGCCTTGCGGACCTTGCCGTTCTCGGTCTGCGGCAGTTCCGGGCACAGCGCCACGAAGCGGGGGATCGCGTAGTAGGCGAGCCGTGGCTCGCAGAAGGACACCAGCTCGGTGAAGTCGATCTCCTGGCCCTCGACCGGGACCACGGCGGCCATCACCTCGTCCTCGCCCAGTTCGGAGTCCACCGCGTACACCGCGACGTCACGGACGCCGGGGTGCTGCGCGAGAACGCTCTCGACCTCGACGGAGGAGATGTTCTCGCCCCGCCGCCGGATCACGTCCTTGATGCGGTCGACGAACCTGATCCACCCGTCCGCTTCGATCACCACCCGGTCACCGGTGTGGAACCACAGGTCCTGCCACGCGGCGACGGTGGCCTCGTGCATCTGGTAGTAGCCGGAGGCGAAGGCGTAGGGCTGGTCGCTGCGCAGCAGCAGTTCGCCCGCGGTGCCCGGGGGGACGTCGAACCCGTTCTCGTCGACGACCCGGGCGGAGAAGCCCTCCTGGAGGCGGCCGATGTGTCCCGGCCGCTGTTCGGTCCGGCTCGCGGAGATCACCGCGTTGGTCTCGGTCGAGCCGTAACCGTCGACGAGGACGACGCCGAACCGCTCCTCGAACTCCCGCAGCAGTCCGGCGGGAGTGGCCGGTGCCAGGGCCGCGGTCACCCGGTGCGCCCGGTCGTGCTCGCCGGGCGGCCGGCCCGCCAGAATGCTGATCATCGCGCCCAGCAGGTAGGTGCACGTCGCACCGCTGGCCGTCACGTCCGCCCAGAAGCGGGAGGCGGAGAAGCGCGGACCGATGACGTACTGCGCACCGCTGACCAGCGCCTGGCTGAAGGCGTTGAGCGCGTTGGTGTGGAACAGCGGCAGACAGGTGTGCAGCACGTCCGCCGAGGTGATGCCGAGCTGCGCCGTGACGTTGCGGCCCCACCAGTAGAACTGGGCGTGCGGGCAGACGACTCCCTTGGAGACCCCGGTGGTGCCCGAGGTGTAGAGGATCACCGCGGGATGGCCGGGGCCGACCGGCGCGGGCTCCACGGCCGGGCCGTCGTCCGGCAGCGGGTCGACGGGGACCGGCAGCACCGTGGCCGCCTCGTGCTCGTCGAGCAGCCAGATCTGGCGCAGCGCGGCCGTGCTCGGCAGCGCCTCCACCTGCGCGAGGAAGGAGGGCTCCAGAACCAACAGCTCCGCCTGCGAGTTGGTCAGGATGTGATGGAGCTGCTCACCGCGTGCGGCGGTGTTGATCGGCACGGCGACGGCACCGATCCACGCGCAGCCCAGGATGAGGTCCAGCAACTCGACCCGGTTGGACGCCATCAGCGCCACCCGGTCGCCCCGCTCCACGCCGTGCCGGCGCAGCAGGCCGCCCGCGACGGCGACCCGTTCGACCATCTGGGCCGCGGTCCGCCTCGTGTCCCCGCAGCGCAGCAGGACGCTGTCCGGGGTGGCTTCCGCGCGCCATCGCAGCAGCCCGGGGACGCTCGCGCGGGTGAGGTCGGGGACGCCGGTGACTTCGGTGACCTCGCTCATGACAGCTCCTTTCCGGGCCGGCCGCCCGACGGTACGAAGGCGACGGGGCGGTCGGACGACGGGTCGGGGCGATCGGTGAGTTCCACGACGTCACCGGGCTCGACCGGGCCGAACAACCGGGCCACGAGCAGCGGTTCGGGATCGCAGGCCACCGACGCGACGACGACGTCCCCGAGATGGGTCAGCTGCTCGACGACCCCGCGCTCGACCTTGACGGGTGCCAGGTCGGCGCCCCCGCAGCGGGGACACATCAACCGGGCGGGGAACCACTGGCCGCCGCACTCCTGGCATTTCTGCACGGTCACACTCATACGGCGGCCTCCAGGAGGGTGGCGTTGGCGCACGCGCCATAGCGGTAGAGGACCATCCCGTATCCGCTGACCAGACCGAGCCGGGCGTTGTCGACCTGCCGCTGCCCGGCCTGGCCGCGCAACTGCCGTACGGTCTCCACGAGTCCGTGCATGCCGCCCGCGGAACCCGGCTGGCCGGCCGAGAGCTGGCCGCCGGAGGTGTTCACGGCGAGCTCGCGGGTCGCGATGCGCTCGGCGATGAACGCCGGCATCTCCCCGCCGGCGACCAGACCGAGATCCTTGAGCTGGGCGAGCGCCATCGCCGGGTAGTCGTCGTACACGCTCACCACGTCGACGTCGGCGGGACCGCGGCCCGCGGTGTCCCACAGCTCGGACGCGCAGTCGGCCAGGCCGGTGGACAGGCCGTCGCCCGCCTGGTCGTCGCTGTTGTAACGGGCCGTTACGGTGAGCACCCTGGCCCGCCGGGTGCCCGCGGCCCGTTCGTCCGCCGCGACCACGACGGCGTCGGCGCCCGTGACCGGCGGCACGCAGTCGTACCGGCCGAGGGGCTCCGCGACCATCGGAGCGTCCAGGTACTCGTCGAGCGTCAGCGGCGTGCGGTACACGGCCCCCGGGTTGAGGGACGCCCACTCGCGCTGCGCCACCGCGAGTCGCCCGTAGTCGGTACGGGTGAGGCCCTCGGCCGCCATCTGACGCTGGGTCAGCAGGGCGAAGAGGGCGTTCGGACCGAGCATGTCCAGCGGAACCAAGTGCTCGGCGGTGGCGCGGTTGTACTCGGCCACCATCTTCAGGTGAACGTCCCGGTCCATCAGGTCGCCGGCCGCGAGCACCACCACCGAGGCGTCGCCGGACTCCACGGCCCGCACGGCGTGCTGAAGCATCGTGCCCGCGCTCGCCCCGCCGTTGGTGTCCTGCATCAGCCAGCGCAGCCGCAGACCGAGCCGCCAGGCCAGGTCGATGGCGTGGTCCGGATCGAGGGTGAAGCTGGAGACACCGAAGCCGTCGACATCGGAGGTCCCCAGCCCCGCATCGGCGAGTGCGCGGCGCACGGCGTCGGCGAGTACCTGTTCCGTGGTCGTGCCGGGCGCCGGATGGCGGGTGTAGGGGGACTCACCCGCGCCTATGACGCAGACGTCGCTTGTCGTCCTTCTCATCAAAGTGTGCCGTTCCATTTCGTGGGGCGGTCGAGGGGATGCACGCCGGGGCGCCTCAGTGCCCGAAGGCTTCCTGAAGCCACCAGGAACCCCCGTCCGAGGCGATCTTGGCGTCCAGCACCAGGGGGCGGACGGGCCCGGCCGCCAGCCACTCCTTCACGGCGTGCGCGTCCTCGGGCCGTCGGACGGTCAGCGCCTCGCACCCGTGGCCCCGCGCGATCGCCGCGATGTCCGTGTCGGGGAAGGTCACCGTGTCGAGACCGCTGGTACCGGACCCGAAGTGGTGCACCTCGGCGCCGTACATGGCGTCGTTGTAGACGACGATCAGCATGGGCAGGCCGAGCCGTGCGACGGTCTCCAGCTCCGACAGGCCCATCAGGAAGCCACCGTCGCCGCAGCCGGCCACGGGCAGCCGGTCGGGCTGCGCAAGGGCGGCGCCGATCGCGCTCGCGAGGCCCAGGCCGACGGACTGGAACGCCTGGGTGAAGCAGAACCCGTACTCGTCGGGCACGTCGAGGTACATGCTCGGGTAGCCGAGGAAGTTGCCCGAGTCCACGGAGACGATCCGCTCGGTGGGCAGCATGTCGTTGAGCGCGACGGTCAGACTCCGCGGATCGACCCGCCCGTCCGCCGACGCGTCCTCGAACGCGACCTGGTTCCAGCGCAGGCCGGACCGGAGCCGCTCGGCCACGTCCGGGGTGCGGTAACCCGTCCGCCCGCCGGGCGAGTTCGCCCGCAGCCGCGCGGCCGTGGCGCGGGCCGTCCCCGCGACACCGCCCCACAGACCGAGGTCCACGTCACGGTGCACGCCGATGGCCCCGGGTTCGATGTCGACCTGGACCACGGTCGCGTCCGGCGCGATGAGCCGGCCGTGCCGCATGGTCCACATGTTCAGGGCGCAGCCGAACCCCACCAACAGGTCCGCGCCCGCGACGAGTTCGGCGGTCAGCGGCGAGGAGAAGCCGCCGGAGACGTCGATGTTCCAGTCGTCGTCGTTGAACATGCCGCGGGAGACGGCGGAGGTGGCGAGCAGGGCGCCCGCCTCGGCGGCCAGTTCGCGGACGGCCTCCTTGGAGCCCGGGGAACGGCCGCCGCGTCCGACGACGAAGACCGGCCGCTCGGCGCGTTCCAGGAGTTCGGCGAAGGTGGCGATCTCACTGTCGTCGGGACGCGGTTCAGCGACCGGGCGGTACTCCCGGGCCGGGCCGACCGCGTCGAGAACCGCGTCCTGCACGTCGATCGGAACGTTCAGGACGACCGTGCGCCGCTGGTGGCGGCAGATCGCGAAGGCCCGCGCCACGTCGTCGAGGGCGGTCCTGGGCGACCGGACGCGCAGGGCGACCGCGCCGATGCCGGTCGCGACGGCCGCCTGGTCGAGCGCGAAGTTCGAGGTCGGGTCGGCGGCTTCCGCCGTCAGCACCAGCAGCGGCGTCCGGCTCTTCGCGGCCTCGGTGATCCCGGTGAGGGCATTCGTGTAGCCGCAGCCCTGGTGCAGGGAGAGCACGGCGACCTCGTCGGACATCCGGGCGTACGCGTCCGCCATGGTGGCGGCGCCGCCTTCGTGACGTGCGGCGACGAATCGGGCGCCGCCGCGCACCATCGCGTCGGTGAAGTGGAAGTTGCCACTGCCGACGACACCGAAGACCATACGGACGCCGAGGTCGGTGAGCTGCTTGCCGATGGCCTCGTGGACGAGCACGGTCACTGGCCTTCTCCGTTCTCTTTCTGAGCCTCGATGAGAGCGAGCACCCGCGCCGGACTGCCGGACCCACCGGCGATGCGGAGCGGAGCGACGATCAGGACGGCGCCGGTGTCGGGCAGCCGGTCGAGGTTCTGCAACTGGGTGATCCCGTACTTCCCCGCGCCCAACAGGAAGTGATGCGCGGGGAATTGCGGGGTGAAGGTGAACGCCTGTCCGGCGTCGGTCCCGACCGTCTCCACGCCGAGTCCGGCGATCGGGGACTCGTCGGTCAGCCAGCGGGCGCAGTCGGCCGTGATGCCGGGGGTGTGCGGCCCGCTGTCGTCGGCGTTGAGGAACAGGTGCTGGTCGTGCGAGCGCGCGGCCCAGCCGGTCCGGTACAGCAGCCAACCACCTTCGGGAAGCGGCCCGTTCTGCTGCTGCCACTCCTCCAGATGTTCACGTGTCAGGAGGAAGTCCGGGTCGGCCGCGCACTCGGCGGTCTTGTCGATCACGACAGCGGGAGCCGTCAGGTGCCGGACCGGCACCTGGGACACATCCCCTTTGTCGGCGCCGGTGATCCAGTGGCACGGTGCGTCGAAGTGGGTGCCCACGTGCTCACCGGTGTGGATGCCGTTCTGGTAGGACGTGTGCCCCCGCTCGTCGTAGCGTGCGAGCTCCTCCAGCTCGAAGTGGGGGATCGGTGCCATGTCGGGCGGGAGGTCGAGCACGGGCGTCGACGGCGACAGGAGGGCGGTCAGATCGACCACCTCGACGGCGCCGGAGGACAGAGCGGACATCAGGCCGCCCAGCGCGCTCTTGGCGGAGAGTGTCGAAGACATGGCCCCATCATTTGGCAGGGGCTCAGCGCTGACCAATGCTTCTCCGGTCGGCGCTATGCATGTAGAGCTATACCTGGGGCCAACACCATGCGACGGAGAGATGTCACCTGATGAACGTGGATCATTTGCTGGACGGCCGACTGAAGCTTCGCCACCTCGTTCTCGTGACCGTCGTGGCCGATGAGGGCACCCTGGTCGGCGCCGCCAAGGCCATGCATGTCACCCAGCCGGCGGTGACCAGGAGTCTTCAGGAGATCGAGACGATCGTCGGCGTGGAACTCTTCGCCAGGGGGCCGCGCGGTGTCCGCCCGACCATGTACGGTGACGTCCTCATCGAGCATGCCCGCGCGGTCGTGGGCAATGTGCAGGCCGCCGCCGGGCGCATCCAGGAACTGCAACGACTCGGCATGGAGCCGGTACGGGTCGGAACCATTCTCGCCGGCGCGTACTCCCTGCTGCCGCAGACCCTGATCCGGCTCAAGAAGGCCCACCCGCACCTCACCGTCTCCGTCGTCGAGGCGATGCCGGAGGAACTCGGCCTGCAACTCGCCCGAGGTGAAGTGGACGTGTTGGTCGGCCGCCTCCAACCCATCCGCCCGCGCGCCACGTTGAGGCATGTGCGGCTCTACGACGAGCCGGTGCGCCTCGTCGTCCGGCACGAGCACCCCTGCCTCGAGACACCCACCAGCGGGATCGAGGACCTGATGGACCTGCCGTGGATCCTGCCGGGCCGCAACACCCAGTTGCGCCAGGAGATCGACGCGCTCTTCGACCGCCGGGGCCTGCCTCTCCCCGCGAACATCATCGAGTGCTCGACGATCCTCACGCTGAGGACGGTTCTGTTGGAAACCGACGCCGTCGCTCCACTGCCCATGCTGATCGGCGCGCGGGACCCGCTGCTCGCCTTGCTGCCCCAGGCTCTCGATGTCGTGCCGCGCGAGATCGGGGTCACGACGGTCGCCGACCGGCCGCCGTCCGCGAGCACCCGGCTCCTGATCAAGGAAATCATCGCGGTCGCCCGTGAGACCGACCCCGCGCTGTGGGAGCCGCAGAGCTGACCAAAGGGGCCGGCTTCCCCCGGGCACCCGAGCCCCGCGGCTTGCCCGCGACACCTTCCGCGTTACCCTGGCCGCGTACCGGACACGGGGTGCCCCACCAGAGGGCTGAGAACACACCCGTCGAACCTGAACCAGTTCGTACTGGCGGAGGGATGTCTCATGCCTTTGGCGCATGTTTCCAGTGGGCTGCCCGCCGACCGTGGTGTCGGCGCCTTCGAGGGGCGGATGCCCGCGGCGGCCGGTGATCTGAGTGTGGAGGCGCACGGTATCGAGCCGGTTCCCGAGGGGAACCGGTACGGCGGGCCGGGGCGGTTGTTCAGCGTGTGGTTCGCGCCGAACCTGACGATGACCGGGGTGTTCACCGGGACCGTCGGCATCGCGCTCGGCCTCGACTTCGCCACCGCGCTCGCCGCCGTCGTGGTCGGCACGCTGATCGGGGCCGTGCCGACCGCGTACCTGGGGACGTGGGGGAGCCGGACCGGGGCCGGGCAACTGCCGCTCGCCGGGCTCGCGTTCGGGCGGGGTGTCGTGCTGCCCGGGGTGTTGCAGTGGCTGTCGTCCATCGCGTGGGACGCCCTGATCGGGCTGTTCGGCGGGGACGCGCTGGCCCGGCTGTTCGGCTGGCCGTTCTGGGTGGGTGTGCTGGTGATGCTGCTCGCCCAAGGACTCCTCGGGGTGCTCGGGTACGAGGCCATCCACCGGCTCCAGATCGTCATGACCTTCGTGCTCGGCGCCGCGTTCCTGCTCATCGCCTGGCGGCTGCTCGACGGCGTCCACCCCGCCGCCCACGGCCCGGCGGCCGGGGCCGACCGCGCCGGTGCGTTCGTGCTGACCAGCACCATCGCGCTGAGCCTCGCGCTGTCCTGGGCGCCGTACGCCAGTGACTTCAGCCGGTATCTGCCCGCCACCACCTCCCGTACCCGCATGTTCTGCTACACCCTGCTCGGCCTGGTGGTGTCGTTCGTCGCGGTGCAGGCGCTCGGGCTGTGGGGTGCGTCCGTGCTCACCGACCAGACGGCCGCCGGCGTCGACCGGCTGCTCGGCGGCGGTGTGGTGGGAGGCTTCGGGCTGCTCGCCGTGGCGCTCGCCGCGCTGTGCAGCAACGCCATGAACGACTACAGCGGCTCGCTCGCCCTCCAGACCATCGGCGTCCGCATCCCGCGCCCGGCCGCAGCGGCCCTCGCCGCCGTGCTCGGCTTCCCGCTCGTGCTGTGGATGCACGCCGCCGACACCACCGCCCGCTTCCAGAACGTGCTGCTGTTCGTCGGCTACTGGATCCCCGGTTTCGTGGCGATCGTCCTCGTCGACTGGTACGCGCGGGCCCGGTCGCGGGCGCGGACCGGCGAGGCGCTCGACCTCGCCGTCGAGCGGGCCCGCAGGCAGCCCGCCCGGCCGGCGCTGCTCGCCTTCGCCGCGGCCTTCGCCTCGGCCGTCCCCTTCATGGACACCAGCCTGTACGTGGGGCCGGTCGCGCAGGCGCTGCACGGCGCCGACCTGTCGTACTACGTGGCGTTCGTCGTGGCCGGCGCGGTGTACGCGCCCGTGCGGCTGCGGCGACGCGGCTGACGTCCCGCGGGTCCGGACGACCGTCGCGGCGTTCGACCGCGCGGGCCTCGGCATTCGTAACCGTCCCCCTTCTTGGAGCGCCTTCATGCCCTTTCCGCCCCTCCGTCCCTCCGAGCGTGGCCTCGCCGGCTTCGCGGCCGACGCGCTCGGACGCGTGCGGAACGACGCGCCGCTCGTGCAGTGCCTGACCAACGCCGTGGTCACCGGGTTCACCGCCAACGTCCTGCTGGCCGTCGGCGCCGCGCCCGCCATGGTCGACATCCCCGACGAGGCCGGGGCCTTCGCCCAGGTCGCCTCGGGCGTGCTGGTCAACCTCGGTACGCCCCGCGCCGAGCAGCGGTCCGCCATGGTCGAGGCCGCCCGGAGCGCGGCGGACGCGGGGACGCCGTGGGTGCTCGACCCGGTGGCCGTCGGCGCGCTGCCCGTACGGACCGCGCTGGCCGCGGAGCTGCTCGCGCTGCGGCCGACCGTGATCCGGGGCAACGCCTCCGAGATCATCGCGCTCGCCGGGGCGGGCGACGGCGGCCGGGGCGTGGACGCGTCCCACGACGTCGAGGACGCCGAGACCGTCGCCGCGGAACTGGCGCGTGCGGCGGGCAGCGTGGTCGCCGTGTCCGGGCCCGTGGACTACGTCACCGATGGCACGCGCGGTGCCCGGATCGCCAACGGTGACGCCCTGCTGACCCGCGTCACCGGCGGCGGGTGCGCGCTCGGCGCGGTGATGGCCGCGTTCGCCTCCGTGGCCGAGGACCGGTTCGCGACGACGGTCGCCGCGGCCACGGCGTACACGGTCGCCGCCGAGTCGGCGGCGCGGACGGCCGCCGGGCCCGGCAGTTTCGCCGTCGGCTTCCTCGACGCGCTCGCTGCCCTCACACCGGAACAGGTCGCCGAGCGGGCGGAGGTGTCATGACGGCGCGCGCGAGCGACGGGCGACGACCGGGCACCGGCCACGACGTCGATCTGTCCGTGTACCTCGTCACCGACCCCGACCAGTGCGCGGCCCGCGGCCGGAGCGTGGCCGAGACCGTCGAGCGGGCCGTCGCCGGGGGTGTCACCGCGGTGCAGGTCCGCGAGAAGCGGGCCGGTGGGCGGGAATTCCTGCGGACGGTCCTGGACGTGGCCGAGGTGCTGCCCGACCACGTCGCGCTGATCGTCAACGACCGCGTCGACGTGTTCCTCGCGGCGCGGGCCAGCGGCGCCCGTGTCACCGGCGTGCACGTGGGGCAGTCGGATCTTCCTGCTCACGTCGTACGTCAACTCATTGGCGAAGAGGCTGTGTTGGGGCTGAGCGCCGCCACCGGCGCGGAGTTGCGCGCCGCAGCGGCGGACCCGGCCCGCGTCGACCACGTCGGCATCGGCGCGCTGCACGCCACCCGCACCAAGGCGGACGCACCCGCGCCGCTCGGGCGTGACGGGTTCGCGGGGCTGGTCCCGCTCAGTCCGTTGCCCGCCGTGGCCATCGGCGGTGTCACCCCCGGTGACCTGCCGCACCTGAGGGCCGCCGGGGCGGCGGGGGCGGCCGTCGTGTCCGGCATCTGCGCCGCCGACGATCCCCGCGCCGCCGCGCACACCTACGCCGCCGCCTGGGCGCGCGGCGCGCACCCCCGTACCCACTCCCGAGAGGATGTCTCCGCATGAACGGGACGCCCGTCGTCGTACCGCCCCGCGTGCTGACCATCGCCGGATCCGACTCCGGCGGTGGCGCCGGGAT
Organism: Streptomyces sp. BYX5S; assembly: GCF_054724165.1. Classification (NCBI taxonomy): domain Bacteria; kingdom Bacillati; phylum Actinomycetota; class Actinomycetes; order Kitasatosporales; family Streptomycetaceae; genus Streptomyces; species Streptomyces sp. BYX5S. The sequence continues at coordinate 3,411,662 of NZ_CM138829.1, forward strand.
CCAGGCCGACCTCAAGACCATGCTGGCTCTCGGCGCGCACGGCATGAGCGTGCTCACCGCCGTGACCGCGCAGAACTCCCTTGGTGTGCAAGGTGCGTGGAGTCTGCCGCTGGAGGCCGTGCGCACGCAGTACCGCAGTGTCGTCGACGACATCGGTGTGCAGGCGCTCAAGACCGGGATGCTCGCCGATCCGGACATGGTGGTGACGGTCGCGGAGCTGCTGGCCGATGCGCCCGCGCCGGTCGTCGTGGATCCGGTGAGTGTCTCGAAGCACGGTGACCGGCTGCTGGCCGACGACGCCGTGGATGCCGTACGGGAGCGGTTGCTGCCGGTGGCGACGGTGGTCACGCCGAACCTCGACGAGGTCGCGGAGCTCACCGGGGTCGAGGTCGGGGCGGACAGCGCCGAGCGTGACATGCGGCGGGCCGCGGAGCGGCTCCTGGCGTACGGGCCGCGGTGGGTGCTGGTCAAGGGCGGGCATCTGCCCGGGGAGGCGGTCGATCTGCTCACGGACGGGGTGGACGAGCACTGGTTGCGGGCGCCGCGGCATTCCAACGCGCATACGCACGGGACGGGTTGCACGCTGGCGTCGGCGGTTGCGGTGGGGTTGGCGCGGGGGGTGTCCGTGCCGGAGGCGGTGCGGAGGGCGAAGGGGTATGTGACCGGGGCGATCGCGGCGGGGTTCCCGTTGGGGGCGGGGATCGGGCCGGTGGACCACGGGTGGGGGTTCCGTCGGGCGGAGGGGGCGGGGTCCCGGGGTGCCGGGGCCCGCTGAACCGTCAGCAGTCGGTGCCGGTGGCCCACGCCTCGGGGCTCCGCCCCGGACCCCGCTCCTCAATCGCCGGAGGGGCTTGATGTGGGCCGGGTTCCCCGGAGGGCGAGGGCCGTCCGGGGCTCCTCAATCGCCGGAGAGGCTTGATGTGGTGTCAGCCTCCGTACACGTCCTCCACGTAGCGGCCCTCCGCCATGAGGCCGCTCAGCCACTGCTCGGCCGACTGTTGGTCGGCGTCGGGGGTGTGGGTGCGGTGCAGGGTGTGGAAGGCGGTGCGGACGCCGGGGGCCATGCGGGCGCCGTCGCCGCAGACGTAGACGCGGGCGCCCGCGTCGAGGAGGTGGGCGAGTTCGGTGGCCTCGGCGGCGATGCGGTGCTGGACGAAGGCGTGGCCGTCGACCGGGGCCTCGCTGAAGACCGGGCGGAGCGAGAGCGCCCCCGAGGCTTCGGCTGCGCGGAGTTCGTCGGCGTGCAGGAAGTCGCCGTCGGGGTGGTCGCAGCCGAAGTAGAGCAGGGCGGGGGCGAGGTCGGTGGACGAGGCCGTCCGTTCGGCGATGGCCGCGCGGAACGGGGCGAGGCCCGTGCCCGCCGCGATCATGATGACCGGCCCGGGGGTCTCAGGAGCGATGCGGAAGGCGTCGCGGCACGGCTGCACGCGGCCGAGGACGGTGTCACCGACGCCGAGGCCCGCCAGGTGGTGGGAGCCCGTACCCCGGTAGCGGCCCGAGCCGGAGGCGGCCGGGGCGTCGAGCACGGAGACCATCAGGTCGACGTGGCCCGGCAGTTGGGACGCGCTCGACGAGATGGAGTAGTGGCGCGTCCGCAACGGCGGCAGCAGGGACAGGAGTTGCGTCCAGTCGAGGGCGCCGTGCAGCGCCGGGTGGGCTTCGACCAGCTCCACGAACGTGCGCGGGTCGTCCGCGCCCAGCGCCCGCAGCGCGGCGGCCTCCGGCGGGCAGGGGTTCGCGGCGGCCAGCACCGCCACCTCGTCCGGGCCGGGACGGTGCTGCAACTCCACGTGGTGCGTGAGGAGTTCGCGGGCTGTGACGGGCCGGTCCACCGGCAGCGCGGCACGCCGCGGGCGGGCGTCACGGATGTCGAGCAGCGCGTCGGGGTCGAGGCCGAGGGCCTTCACCGCGCGGTCGACGAGCCCGGCCTCGTTGGCGGGCAGCACCGCGAGATGGTCGCCGGTCCGGTACGGCACGCCCTCGGGCAGCGCGAGCCGCACGAACCGCTTGACCCGCGGGTGATCCGGCGCCGTCAGGTCACGTGTCTCGGTGACGGTCAGCGGCACGAGCCCGTGGTGTGCCGCCGCGGCGTCCAGCGGCCCGCCCGCGATCTCCCGGACCTCGAACGAAGAGGTGGGCGCGGCGGCGTCGGCGGCGGTCGCCTCCGGGTCCCCGTACCGCTCCAGGAGCGCCGTGCGCAGGCCGGCGGTGAACGCGCGGACCGTGCCGCCCAGGTCCCCGGAGGCGTCGGCGGCGGCCCGCTCGCACAACCGCTTTGCACCCCGCGCGGCCAGCCGCTCGTCGATGCGGGTGGGGACGTGCTGGTACGTGGCGGCCCAGTTGCGGTCGCCGACGCCGAGCACGGTGTACCGCACCCCGTCGGACGAGGTGTCCGTGTCGAGGGCCGCCACGAACCGTCCCGCGTCGTCCGTCGGTTGACCGTTGTAGGACGCCGCGACGATCACCACGGGGCGGTCCGTGGGGAGGCCCGACGCGTAAGTGTTCAGGGGTGCGATCTCCGTCTCGCAGCCGAGTGCCGTCGCCTCGTCGGCGAGCTGCGCGGCGAGCCCGGCGCAGGTGCCGTAGTTGCTGCCGTGCAGGAACAGGGCGCGGGTGCCGGGGCGCACCCGTACCGGCAAGGTGTCCGCCGCCGACTCCTGCGCGGGGCCGGTGGTGGCGGCGCCCGGCAGCGGGGTGTGGCGGCGGTCGGCGGGCGTGCGCGGGGCGAGCGTGAGGGTGAAGCCGTCGGGCTTGAGGGTGAGGGTCTCCTTGACGGAGAGCCGGTAGTCGGCGTGGTCGACGAGCCGGTAGCGGTGCACGAGCATCGCGAGCAGCATCGTCGCCTCGTGCAGCGCGAACTGCCGTCCGATGCAGGCCCGTTCACCGGTGCCGAACGGCTTGAACGCGTGCGGCGAACGCGCCGCCTCGGCCTCCGGCGTGAACCGGTTCGGGTCGAACCGCTCCGGGTTGTCGCCCCACACCGGCTCCCGGTGCAGCATCGGCGCCAGCACGGTCACCCCCTGCCCCGCCTTCACGGGGACCCGGCCGCCGAGCAGCGTGTCCTCGCGGGCCTCCCGGCTGAACGCGGCCGCCGTCGGCCACAGCCGCAGCGCCTCGTTGAGGACCTGCCGCGTGTAGGTGAGCCGCCCGACCTCGTCGAAGTCGGGCTCCGGGTCGGCGGTGTCACCCCACAGGGCGTCCACCTCACGGCGTACGAGATCGAGGACGGCCGGGTTCTTGGCGAGGTAGTACAGGGCGAAGGACATCGCCCCGGACGTCGTCTCGTGCCCGGCGATCAGGAACGTGATGACCTGGTTGCGGATGTTGGCGGTGTCCAACGTGCCGCCGTCCCGGGGGTGTTCGGCCGTCAGCATCAGCCCGAGCAGATCGTCGGTGTGTCGCTCGCCGCTCTCCACCCGTGCGCTGATCACCTCGTCGACGACCTGCGCGAGATAGTCCGCGTCGGCACGGAAGGCGGTGTCCGCGGCCTCGTAGTCGCCGCCGGGAACGCGGCCGAGCCGCTTCATGCTCCACTCCAGGCACCGCACCATCGCCTCGACGAACGGGTGCGGCTCGCTGCTCGCGAAGGACGCGAAGTCGTAGCCGAAACCGGCGAGTCCGATGGTGTCGAGCGTCATCCGGGTCATGTCTCCGGGGACGTCGACCGGGCTGCCGTCGGCCGCCGCCCGGTCCCAGGAGTCGACGAGGCGGCGCGCGACCGTGTACATCACCGGGTGGTACGTCCGCATCGAGCCGAGCGCGAACGCCGGCATCAGGATGTCGTGGGCGCGCGCCCAGTTCGGCTCGTCGTTGTACGCGGTGAACAGGCCGTCCGCCGCGAACTCCCGGACGTTGCGCAGCGCGGGCCCGATGTTCTTGCTGAACCGGGACTCGTCGGCGAGCTCCGTGACGAGGTCCAGCTCGGACACGAACAGCGCGTCCCGCCCGTGGATGCGCCGCACCAGCATCGGCCCGTGCTCCCGCATCAGACCCATGACCTGCTGGAGGGGAGCGGGCCCCGGACCGATGTCGGAGATGTCGACGACGGGCACGCCCGCGCGGGCGTAAGCCGCGTCGTCCGAGGACGGGGGGACGGGTGCGGAGTCCGGCATGGTGGGGCACTGCCTTTCGCGGAAGGGGAGTTGCGGTCGCGGACGTGGGGGATCCGCGCCTTCCAGCTTGATCCGCTGCCCCTGCTGGTCAGAGCCTGCGCACTACATGATTGTGTAGTGGCGGACGGCGTGGCGCACTTGTGCGCCGGGCGCCGTCCGTGGCAGAGGGCGCGACGGCCGTGCGCGTACGGGCGGCAGGAGGCGGGCGGCGATGGAGACCGGCGACGGGGTGGTGTGGCGCAACCGCGCGATGGTGCTGTTCGACCGGATCCCGCTGCCGGTCGCGGTGTGCGACCCGCACGGCACCGTACGGCTGGTCAACGCCGCGTTCGCCCTGGAGTGGGGCACCACTGCGGGCCGTCTCAAGGGCCGTGCGATCCTCGACCTGTTCGTCCCGGTCGACGCCGTGCAGGTCGACCGGATCGCCGAGGCGCAGAAGCTGCGCCGCCGCTCCCGCTACACCGTGGCGGTGGCCTGGCGCGGCGGCGACGGGGTGTCCCGCCGCGGCGAGTTGATCGTCGACACGGTCAGCGACACCTCGGACCGCGTTCCGGATCTGCTGGTGACGGTCCGGGCCACCGGTGTGGCGGCCGCGCCCGCCGGACCCCCGTCCGCCGCCGCTCCACCCCCGCACCCGCAGGAGGCCCGGATCCTGGCCCTGCTCGCCGCGGGCGCGACCACGGCCCGCGCCGCCCGCGAGACCGGCCTGACCACGGACGGTGTCACCTACCACCTGCGCAGGCTCTCCCGCCGCTGGGGCGCGTCGAACCGCACGGAGCTGGTGGCACGGGCGTACGCGGAGGGGGTCCTGGTGGCGGGGGTGTGGCCGCCGCGGGCCGCGGCGGCGGACGTCAGCCGATCGGCTCGGGAAGCGGAGTGACGTCGTAGGCGAGGGAGATCGTGCCGCCGGACGCGGGGTCGGCCAGCTCCACGCGCCAGGCCTCGCCGAACTGGTCGACGCCCTCCGCCATCGGGATGGTGCCGGAGATCAGCACCGTGCCCGGCAGCAGCTCACCCCGCTCGCGCAGCACGTCGGCCCAGTAGCCGGGCGTGAGCAGCTCCGCGAGGGAACCGTCCTGGATCAGGGTCTCCTCGCCCTTCACAGTGACCCAGGCACGCAGCGTCAGCTCGTCCAGGCGGCCCTCCACGTCGGCCAGCCGCCAGGCGCGGCGGGCCAGGACGTCGGGGCTCGCGTTCTTGCTCCAGGCCACGCCGTGCACCTCCAGCTCCCGGTCGGTGTGGTCGCAGGCCGCTGTGAGCAGCAGCTCCCCGTCCCCGGCCACGACCAGCGCCCACTCCGCCTCGCCCGAGGTGCGCCCGTGCTGCACGGCGACCCGGTCGGTCTGCTGCGCGAGGTAGGGCGAGATCGGGTAGAGCGCGGGCGTCGTCGTCGGCGCGGGCACCCCCAGCTCGGCGAGTTCCGCGACGTGCGCGGCGACGTCGTCCTGGCTGCGCCCGGCGTATCCGGCGTTCAGGACCTGGACGACGTCGACCTCGCGGGTGGAGCCGTCGGGCAGTTCGAAGGTGAGCAGGGTCATGGCATCTCCAGGTGTGGGCAGGTAGGAGGGTTGCGAAGCGGTTAACTTCCCGTTCAGGGCTTGCGCATACGACCTGTATACAAGAAGTATGCCGAAAGGTCGATCTCCCCGAGACTCCCCGAACCGCTGACGTCCCCCCGATCCGAGGACCGAAATGCTGCACGACACACCCCGCGGCCAGGCCGCACCACCGGCGGCGAGGCCGAACCGCTCCGGACTCGTCCGCGCCTTCTTCGCGAGCCTCACCGGCACCGCCCTGGAGTGGTACGACTTCGCGGTCTACTCCGCCGCGTCGGCGCTGGTCTTCGGCGACCTCTTCTTCCCCTCCGAGGATCCGCTCACCGGCACCCTGCTGGCCTTCTCCACGTACGCCGTCGGCTACGTCTCGCGCCCCCTCGGCGGCATCGTCTTCGGCCGGCTCGGCGACGTGATCGGCCGGAAGAAGGTGCTGATCGCGACGCTCGTGCTGATCGGAGCGGCCACCTTCCTGATCGGTCTGCTGCCCACCCACGGCTCCATCGGCGCCGCCGCGCCCATCGCGCTCGTCGTCCTGCGGTTCGCGCAGGGCGTCGGTGTCGGCGGCGAATGGGGCGGCGCCGTGCTGCTCTCCAGCGAGTTCGGCGACCCGAAGAAGCGCGGCTTCTTCGCCTCGGCCGCCCAGGTCGGACCACCCGCGGGCAACCTCCTCGCCAACGGCGTCCTGGCGGCGCTCGGCGCCCTGCTCACCGAGGACCAGTTCCTGTCCTGGGGATGGCGCGTCGCCTTCCTGATCTCCGGCGTCCTCGTCGGCTTCGGCCTGTGGATCCGCGCCAAGCTGGAGGAGACCCCCGTCTTCCAGGCCATGGAGGCAGAGCAGTCCCGCCCCGAGGCGCCGGTGCGCGAGGTGCTCACCCGCCAGCCCCGCGCCCTGGTCGCCGCCATCCTCGCCCGCGTCGCCCCGGACGTCCTGTACGCCCTGTTCACCGTCTTCGTGCTGACCTACGCCACCGACGAACTGGACATGTCACGGGGCTCGGCCCTGACCGCCGTACTGATCGGCTCCTCGCTCCAGATCTTCCTCATCCCGCTCGCGGGCGCCCTGTCCGACCGGGTCAACCGGCGCCTGCTGTACGGCTGTTCGGCGGTCGGCGCGGGCATCTGGCCGTTCGTGTTCTTCGGCATGGTCGGCGGCGGCTCCTGGGGCCTGCTCGTCCTCGGCGTGATCGTCGCGCTGGTCCTGCACTCCCTGATGTACGGGCCGCAGGCCGCGTTCGTCGCCGAACAGTTCTCGCCGAGGCTGCGCTCCACCGGGTCCTCCCTCGCGTACACGCTGGCCGGTCTGATCGGCGGCGCCATCGCCCCGCTGCTGTTCACGGCGCTGCTCGGCGCGTTCGACAGCTGGGTGCCGCTCGCCGTGTACGTCGCCGTCACCGCAGCCGTGACCGTCACCGGACTGCTGCTGGGCCGCGACCCGGGGGCGGCCACCGACGAGGACGCCCGCCTGGTCTCGCAGGCCACGGTCTGACCCGTACCGTCCATATCCCCGGCACCCGTCACCCGACCCGAAGGGACACCTCATGCGCATCGCCCTGAGCCAGCTCACCACCGGACCCGACCCGGCCAAGAACCTCGACCTCGTCGAGGACCAGGCGCGCCGCGCGGCCGACGCGGGCGCCCGCGTCGTCGTCCTCCCCGAGGCGACGATGGCCTGCTTCGGCACACCGCTCGGCCCGCTCGCCGAACCGCTCGACGGACCGTGGGCGAACCGGGTGCGGGCCATCGCCGAGGCGGCCGGGATCGTCGTCGTCGCCGGGATGTTCACCCCCGCCGGGGACGGCCGCGTCACGAACACGCTGCTCGCGACCGGGCCGGGCGTCGAGGCGGCCTACGACAAGATCCACCTCTACGACGCCTTCGGCTTCGCGGAGTCCGACACCGTCGCCCCCGGCTCGACGGTGGTCACCATCGACGTCGACGGGGTCCGCCTCGGCCTCGCCACCTGCTACGACGTCCGCTTCCCCGAGCTGTTCCGGGCCCACGCCGACGCGGGCGCCGTCGCCACCCTGCTCGCCGCGTCCTGGGGCGCGGGCCCCGGCAAGACCGACCAGTGGGACCTCCTCGTACGGGCCCGCGCCCTGGACGCCACGGTGTGGCTCGCCGCCGTGGGCCAGGCCGACCCCGCGGCGAGCGGCGTCGTCACCACCGGCACGGCCCCGACGGGCATCGGCCACAGCATGCTCGTCGGCCCGGACGGCACGGTCAGGCAGCGGCTCGACGCCGAACCGGGCCTGATCGTCGCGGAGTTGGACGTCGCCGAGGTCGAGCGGGTGCGCGAGAAGATCTCGGTGCTGGCCAACCGCAGGCTCGACGACGCCGCGATCACGTACCCGAAGTAGCCGTGCCGCAGGGCTGACGCCGAACGGAACCGGCGACCGGTACAGCCCGGTCGTCGGCGGGAGCGCGTCAGCCCGCGAGCAGGACCCGCAGCGTCGACTCCAGGTGGCCGTCGATGGCCGCGGCCGCCGCGGCGGCGTCGCCCGCGGTGAGCGCGTCGAGGATCGCCCTGTGCTCGTCGATCACCGACCGCTGCCGGCCGCTCTGGTTGTAGAGCGCGACCACGCCCGCGCGCACCTGGCGGCTGCGCAGCCCGTCGTAGTGCTTGTCCAGCAGCCCGTTGCCGACCGCCGAGACGATCGTCGCGTGGAAGCGGTGGTCGATCGCGATGAACTCCTTGGCGTCGTCGGGACCGCTCAACCCGCGCTGCCGCTCCAGCAGTTCGACGAGCTCCGCGACGGGCGCCCGGTCGGCCTTGATGACCTGCTCGGCCGCGTACCGCTCGACGATGCCGCGCAGCTCCATCAGCTCGGTGATCTCCCGCCCCGTCAGCCGGGCGACGCGCGCCCCGCGCCGCGGCACCATCTCGACGAGGTCCTCCGCCGCGAGCAGCAGCAGCGCCTCGCGGATGGGCGTACGGGAGACTCCGATGCGGTCGGCGATCTCCTGCTCGGAGAGGAACTCACCCTGCATCGCCGGGTCGGTGAGCACCGTTCCCTTGAGGTAGGCGTACGCCTTCTCCCGGCCGGACGTCGTCATCTGAAGCTCCTGTGGAACCGCCTCGCATACAATTTGTATACGAAAACTACCATGCGGGCCCGCTCAGCCCCGCGCATCCGCCAGTTGGGTTCCCAGGACCGCCAGCAGATCCAGCTTGTCCGCGGTGTCCGTGCCCAGGGCCGGGGTGAGCCACAGCAGCCGCTGGCGGCCGTCCTCGCTGAAGAGGTGCAGGCAGTTGACCTCCAGCACGCCGAGCGTGGGGTGGTTGATGCGCTTGCGGTCGTCGCGTCGCACCCGTACCTCGTGCTCGGCCCACAGTGCGGCGAACTCGGCCGAGCGGGCGGTCAGTTCGCCGATCAGGGCGCGGGCCTCGTGGTCCTTCGCGTCACGGCGGGCCGCGGCGGCCCGCAGATCGGCGACGAACGTCCGGGACTGCGCGGCGTGATCCGCCTCGGGGTAGATGAGGCGCGCGTCCGGGTCGGTGAACCAGCGGTGCAGGAAGCTCGCGTCGCTGCCGCGGAACCCCGAGTGGTCGCCGAGCAGGGCAACGGCGAGGGGGTTCTGGACCAGCGTCACGTGCAGATCGGTCATGACCTGCGCCGGCGTCGACGTCAGCCGGGCCAGCAGGTCCGTCATCCCCGGGTGCACGTGCGAGCGGGGCCCGCCGTGGACCGGCAGGGGGCGGTCCGCGAGGCGGTACAGGTAGTCGCGCTCGTCCGACGTCAGGCGCAGGGCGCGGGCCAGCGCGGCGAGCATCTGCTCGGACGGCTGGGAGCCGGCGCCCCGCTCCAGCTCGTTGTAGTAGTCGACCGACGCGCCCGCGAGCTGCGCCACCTCCTCGCGGCGCAGTCCCGGCACCCGCCGCCGCGGGCCCACGACCAGGCCGACGTCCTCGGGGCGGATGCGGTCGCGCCGCGCCCGCAGGAAGGCGCCGAGTTCGGCGTACTTGAGGGAAGCCACCCACCCAGTCTGCGGCACCGCGCACCGCGGATGCCGCGCCGACCCTGGGGATGACATCCCCTGGCACACGGCGGGCGGGCGGCGCAGGGTGGCACCAGCTGAAAGGAGCCCCCATGCCCTACGTCAACCTCAAGGTGCCCGCCGACACACTGAGCGCCGAGTCCAGGAAGAAGTTGCAGGACGCCGTCACCGACGCGTTCGTCGCCGTCTACGGGGAACGCGCCCGCGCCAACACCCTCGTGATCCTCGAAGAGGTCGCCGACGGCGGCTGGAGCCTCGGCGGCACCATCCTCAACGCCGAGCTGCTGGGACGCGGTTGACGAGGCCGAGGGACCCGGAAGCCCGGGACGCCCCGCTGTTCGGCGGGGCGTCCCGGGCTTCCGGGTGCGGACGGGCGCGCGGTTACGCCGGGCTCTCGCCCGACTCCAGTGCCACGTCCTTCGTCTCCTTGCCGCACAGCACGGCGACGAAGGTGAGGACGGCCATCGCCGACAGGTAGACGCCGACCAGCCACGGCGAGCCGTCGCCCGCCTCCCACAGCGCCACCGCGATGAACGGGGCGACGGCCGCGCCGAGCACGGAGCTGACGTTGTACGAGATGCCGGAGCCGGTGTAGCGCACGGACGTCGGGAACATCTCCGGGAGCAGCGCGCCCATCGGGCCGAAGGTGAGGCCCATCAGCGTGAAGCCGAGGACCAGCCACAGGACGACGCCCAGCGTGCCGAGGCCGATCAGCGGCACCCACACCAGACCGAAGACGAAGATGCCCGCCGTGATCCACGCCAGCGTCCTGCGCCGCCCGTACCGGTCCGCGAGCGGACCCGAGACGAGCGTGAACACGGCGAAGAAGACCACGCCGAAGATCAGCATCAGGACGAACGTGGTGTAGCTGTAACCGAGCCCCGGCACCGCGGCGTCCTTCGCCGTGCGCCCGTAGCTCAGGGAGAACGTCGTCATCAGGTAGAACAGGACGTACGTCGCGAGCATCGCGAAGGTGCCGAGGATCAGCTGCTTCCAGTGGTGCCGGAAGACCGTCGCCAGCGGCATCTTGCGGACCTGCTTCTTCTCCTGCGTCTTGGTGAAGACCTCCGCCTCGACGAGGCGCAGCCGCACCCACAGGCCGATCGCGACCATCACCGCGGAGAACAGGAACGGGATCCGCCAGCCCCACGACAGGAACGCCTCGGAGGGCTGCGAGGGGTCGGCGCCCGCCGCGGACGGCAGCAGAGCGGCGATGACCAGGAAGAGACCGTTGCCGATGATGAACCCGAGCGGCGCGCCCAGCTGCGGGAACGTCCCCCACAGCGCACGCTTGCCGGGCGGCGCGTTCTCCGTGGCGACCAGCGCCGCGCCGCTCCACTCGCCGCCGAGCGCGAAGCCCTGCGCGAGCCGCATCAGGACGAGGAGCGCGGTGGCGATCCAGCCGATCGACCCGTACGTGGGCAGCACGCCGATCAGGAAGGTGGCGATGCCCATCGTGAGCAGCGACACGACCAGCGTCCTCTTGCGGCCGAGCCGGTCACCGAGGTGCCCGAAGAACGCCGCGCCGACCGGCCGCGCCACCATCGCCGCGCCGAACACGGCGAACGACGAAAGGAGCGCCGTGGTCGGGTCGCTGCTGGGGAAGAAGAGCGCGGGGAAGACGAGTACGGCGGCCGTCGCGTAGACGTAGAAGTCGTAGAACTCGATCGTCGTCCCGATGAGGCTGGCGATCAGGACCCGCGAGCGCGGGTTGACCGGCGCGGCCGGTGACGGGCCGGAGGCGGGTGACGGCGCGGCGGACGTGGCAGGGGCCGGGCCGGTGGCAGAAGCGGACATCTTCGGGTCAATCCCAGGGGTATTGCGGTGTGCGTCCACCGGCGCTCGACGCCGGGGACCCTCGCACCGATCGGACGGTACGAGGTTTCCCACCCTGTCACGCGTCTCATTTACCGGTAAAGGTTGTCCGATATCCGAGACACGCGTTCCTGCTACGCCCGCTGCGCCGCCATCCACGCCTCAAGCCCCGCCGCGTCCAGCGGCAGCTCCGCCGACAGCACCTCCGAGCCGCTCTCCGTCACGAGGATGTCGTCCTCGATGCGCGCCCCGATGCCCCGCAGCTCCGGCGGCACGGTCGTGTCGTGGGCGTGGAAGTACAGCCCCGGCTCGACCGTGAGGACCATGCCGGGAGCCATCCGGGCGCCCTGGTACGCGGAGTAGTCGGCGCGGGCGCAGTCGTGGACGTCGAGACCGAGGTGGTGGCCGACGCCGCACACCAGGTAGCGGCGGTGGTGCTGGCCCTTGGGGGAGAGCGCCTCGTCGACGGAGACCGGCAGCAGACCCCAGTCGTCGAGGCCGCGCGCCACGACCTCCATCGCCGCCGTGTGGAAGTCGGCCCAGTCCCGGCCGGGCCGCACCGCGTCGAGCCCGGCCCGGTGCGCCCGCTCCACCAGGTCGTGCACGGAAGCCTGGGCCGGGGAGAAGCGGCCGGAGGCCGGGAAGGTGCGGGTGACGTCGGCCGTGTAGTAGCTGCGCGTCTCCACGCCCATGTCCAGGAGCACGGCGGCGTCCTCGGCCACCGGCCCGTCGCAGCGCACCCAGTGCAGGGTCGCGGCGTTGCGGCCGCTGCCCACGATCGTCGCGTAGCCGGGACCGTTGCCGTACGTGCGGGCGTAGCGGTCGAAGGTGCCCTGCAACCAGCGTTCGCCACCGCCGCGCACGGCCGCCGGGAACTCGCGGACCACCGCGGCGAACCCCTCGACCGTCCGGTTCACCGCCTCCCGGAGCTGCCCGACCTCCCACGCGTCCTTGATCATGCGCAACTCGGCGAGCGTCCGGGCGAGTTCGGCGGAAGCCGCGAGGCCGTGGCGGCGGGCCGACTCCGCGTCGAGCGGGCCGGTGAGCAGCGGGCCCTGCGCCATGCACGCGGCCAGCGCCCCGTTCACGGAATCCAGCGGCGCCGTCTCCAGGCCCAGCGCCTCCCGCCAGTCGTCGAGACCCGGGGCGGGGCCCACCCACAGCTCGCCGTGGGCCGCGTCCGCGAAGAACGCGGTCTCGCCCGGCCGGGCCGGCGGCGGCAGGTACAGCACCGCGTCGTGCCCGCCGGGGACGGGGCGCAGCACCAGGACGGCGCCCTCGACCGCGCACCCCGTCAGCCAGAAGAAGTCGCTGTCGGGCCGGAAGTCGTACGCGGTGTCGTTGCTGCGCACCGGCGCGCGGCCCGCGGCGACCACCAGCGGGCGGCCGGGGAGCGCGGCGCTCAGCCGCGCACGGTGGGCCGCGGCCGCCTCGGCGGCGCCCGGCACGGTCGGCGGCGTCCGGTCGGCCTCGGCCCAGCCCTGCCCCATGTACGCCGTGAAGTCCGGCAGTTCGGCCAGGCGCGGCATCCGGGGATCCGGGGTGCCGGGCCGGGGCACGGAGGCGGGGACGGGCGTCTCGGTCATGATGCGGGCTCCACTTCGTGAGGGTTCCGCACGGCAGCGCGGCGCCGCTTCGGGAACCCTCGCGCGCGCGACACCGTGCGGCATAGTGTTCGGTAAAGCGAACGCTGTCAAGGGAGCCAGGGAGAGGCTATGGACGTTCCCCAGGGGTCGGTCCGTGACATGGTGGCGGCCAATCTCCGCCGGGCGAGGACGCGCCGCGGACTGTCGATCTCGGAGCTGTCGCGGCGCTCGAAGATCGGCAAGGCCACGCTCTCCCAGCTGGAGTCCGGCACCGGAAACCCCACCATCGAGACGGTGTTCAGCCTCTCGCGCGCCCTGGAGGTGCCCGTCTCCGACCTCCTGGAGACCCGCGCGCCCCGCGGCCTGACCGTCGTGCGCGCCAAGGAGGTCGAGGTGCTCCGCGGCAAGGGCGTCGACCTGCGGCCGCTGCGCCGGATGGAATTCGGTGACCTGGTCCTCGAGGTCTACGACCAGGTGGTGCGGACCGACGGCCGGCAGGACTCGCTCGGCCACGTCGGCACCGAGCACACCATCGTGCAGACGGGCCGCCTCCACGTGCGCGTGGACGGCGACGAGGTGGAGCTCGGACCCGGCGACTACGTGGGGTTCGACGCGGCGCTCCCGCACACCTACACGGCGCTCGACGGCGAGGTGCACTCGGTGCTGCTCCTCCAGCACCGGCCGCACGGACACGCCCACTTGGGTATCCCGCACCCCGCACCCGACCCGGACCCCGCCTCCGACCCGGGCACCGTTGACACCCCCTGAACGACCGTCCTAGCCTCCGTTGCGTTCGATGAAACGAACGGAGGCGGTTCGATGCCCGGAGCGCGCGCGGTCATTCTCGGGGCCGGGATCGTCGGAGCCGCCTGCGCGTGGGAGCTGGCCCGCGCGGGCTGCGCCACCACGGTCGTCGACCGCGGCCGCCCGGCCGCCGCGACCACCGCGCACGGCGAGGGCAACATCCTCGTCTCCGACAAAGCCCCCGGCCCCGAACTGCAATTGGCACAACTCTCCCGCCGCCTGTGGCCGGAGATCGTCGACGACATGGCCGAACGGACCCACGGGGCCCGGCACTTGACGGAATGGGACCCCAAGGGCGGCATCGTCGTCGCCACGACCGAGGACGGCGCCCGCGAACTCGCCCGGTTCGCCGCGGCCCAACGCGCCGCGGGCGTACGGGCAGAGCCCCTGGACGCCGCCGCCCTCGCCGCCGCCGAACCCCACCTCACCCGCACGCACACCGCGGCCGTCCACTACCCCGACGACGCGCAGGTGCAGCCCGCCGGAGCCGCCGCCGCGCTCCTCGCGGACGCGCTGCGGGCGGGCGCCGCGCTCCGCACGGGCTGCGAGGTGCACGGCGCCGTCACCCGCTCCGGCCGCCTCACCGCCGTGACCACCACCGACGGCCCCATCGAGGCGGACGTGTTCGTCAACGCCGCGGGCCCCTGGGCGGGCGAACTCTCGGCCCGCCTCGGCGCCCCCGTCGACGTACGCCCCCGCCGCGGCGACGTCCTCGTCACCACACCCCTCCCACCCACCGTCTTCCACAAGGTCTACGACGCCGACTACGTGGGCGCCGTCGGCAGCAGCGCCGAGGACCTCCAGACCTCCGCCGTCGTCGAGTCCACGCGCGCGGGCAGCGTCCTCATCGGCTCCTCCCGCCGCCGCGTCGGCTTCGACGACCGGCTGCGCCCCGACGCCCTCTCCGCCATCGCCGCCAAGGCGCTGCGCCTCTTCCCGTCCCTCGCCGACGTCCCCGTGATGCGCGCCTACGGCGGCTTCCGGCCCTACGTACCCGACCACCTGCCCGTCATCGGCCCCGACCCGCGCCTCGCGGGGCTCTGGCACGCGGGCGGCCACGAAGGCGCGGGCATCGGCCTGTCCGTCGGCACCGCACGCCTCGTACGGGACCTGCTGCTCGGCCGGCCGACCGAGATCGACGCGACGCCGTTCCGGGTCGACCGGCCGGCCGTCCTGGGAACCACGGAGAAGGGGAGGACGGCATGAGCCCACGACGCGTACCCGCGGGGCGGCGCGAGACACCACTGACGATCACCGTCGACGGCGAGCCCGTCACCGGCATCCAGGGCCAGACCATCGCGGGCGTCCTGCTCGGCTCCGGCCGCCGCTCCTGGCGCCACGCCCGCTCCGGCGCGCCCCGCGGCGTCTTCTGCGGCATCGGCGCCTGCTTCGACTGCCTGGTGACGGTGGGCCCCGACCGCGACGTCCGCTCCTGCCGCAGACGCGCCCGGGACGGCGACGAGGTCCGCACGCAGTCACGCGAGGAGGAACTGTGACGCCCCACCCTGGCCGTGTCGCGGTGAGCCGTCACAGTCCCGCGTCCCGCACGTCCGGAGGGCGGATAGCGCGGCGCGTTGTCGTTGTGGGGGCGGGGGCTGCTGGGCTTGCCGCCGCTGATGCCGCGCTCGCCGCGGGTGCGGACGTCGTCCTCGTCGACGAGGCCGAGAGGCCCGGCGGGCAGTACCACCGGATGCCGCCCGAGGCCTACGCCGACGTCGAGCCCGAGCGCCTCCAGAGCGGTCGGCGTGCCTTCGACGCGCGGCGCCGCCGGGTCCTCGCCCACCCGCGCTGCGCCTGGTGGCCCGAGACCGCCGTGTGGGCCCTGGAGCGCCCCGACCCCGCCGCTCCGGGCCCGCCGCGCGTGCACGTGCTGCGGGGCCCGGCCGACGGCACCAGTGGCTCGCGGTACACGTTCGACCCGGACGCGCTGGTGCTCGCGGTCGGCGCCCACGACCGCGTACTGCCGTTCCCCGGCTGGGAGTTGCCCGGCGTGTACACCGCGGGTGCGGCGCAGGCGCTGGCGAAGGGGGAGCGGGTGGTGGTCGGCGACGAGGTCGTCGTCGCCGGGACCGGGCCGTTCCTGCTCCCGGTGGCCGCCTCGCTCGTCGAGGCGGGGGCGACGGTGCGCGAGGTGCTGGAGGCGGGCACCCCCGCCACGCTCGCCCGCGGCTGGGCCCGGCGGCCCTGGGAGCTGGCCGCGCAGACCGGCAAGGCCGTTGAACTCGGTGGGTATCTTGCGTTGTTGGGGCGCCATCGCGTTCCGTACCGCACGGGGCGTGCCGTCGTCGAGGCGCGGGGTGACGCGCGCGTGGAAGAGGTCGTCACCGCTCGGCTGCGTGCCGACTGGTCGGTCGTGGCGGGAAGTGAGCGCACCGTCGCCGTGGACGCCGTGTGCGTCTCGCACGGGTTCAGCCCGCAGTTGGAGCTGCCGCTCGCCGCCGGTTGCGCCCTGAGCGGCACGCCCGCGGGGCCGTTCGTACGGGTCGACGGCGACCAGCGCACCACCGTCCCGCACGTGTACGCCGCCGGGGAGATCACCGGCATCGCCGGTGCGCCCGCCGCCCGGGTCGAGGGCGCGCTCGCCGGATGGCTCGCCGCGGCCGGGGACTGGAACACCGCCACCGTGCGCCGCCTGCGGACCCGCCGCGACCAGGGCCGCGCCTTCGCCGAACGGCTGGCCCGCGCACACCCCGTCGGCGCGGCCTGGACCGGCTGGCTGCGACCCGACACGGTGGTGTGCCGGTGCGAGGAGACGGACTACGCCACCGTGTGCCGCGCCGCCACCGAGGAGTCCACCGCGGCGCCGCGCGCGGCCAAGCTCGTCACCCGGGCCGGGCTCGGCCCCTGCCAGGCCCGGATGTGCGGGCCGACCGTCGCCGAGATCGGCGCCCGCCTGCGCGGACCCGACGGCGACCGGGACGTCCCCGGCCTGCCGCCCGCCAGCGAGCACCGGCGGCCCATCGCCCGCCCGATCCGCCTCGGCGACCTCGCCGCACCGGCGGCCGACGGCTCCGCGCACCCCACCGAATCCGCCACGTCCCGTACGGAGGACAGCAGTTGACGAGTGGAAACGAGCAGCAGAAGAAGGACTCCCGCGGGCTCGGCGGCGTCGTCGTCGCCACCGCCCTGCCCTACGCCGAGAAGGCCTCCGCCCCCGCCGGGCTCGCCGTCGACCACGACCGCTACGCCGAGCACTGCCGCTGGCTCGTCGACAACGGCTGCCGCGGCGTCGGCCCGAACGGCTCCCTCGGCGAGTACTCGTCGCTCACGGACGAGGAGCGCCGCGCGGTCGCCCGTACGGCGATCGACGCGGTCGGGGAGGACGGTGTCGTCGTGGTCGGTGTGCACGGCGTCGGGTCCCACCAGGCGAAGCACTGGGCGGAGGCCGCGGCCGAGGACGGCGCGGACTGCGTGCTGTGCCTGCCGCCCACCCTGTACCGGGCCAACTCCCGTGATGTGATCGAGCATTTCACCGAAGTCGCTTCCGTCGGGCTGCCGGTGATGGTCTACAACAACCCCTTCGACACGAAGGTCGACCTGACGCCCGAACTGCTCGCCGAGATCGCGCAGATCGACAACATCGTCGCCGTGAAGGAGTTCTCCGGCGATGTGCGGCGGGTGCTGGAGATCAAGGAGAAGGCGCCGGGGCTCGAGATCATCAGTGGTGCCGACGATGTGGTGCTGGAGAGTCTGCTGATGGGGGCCACCGGGTGGTTCGCCGGGTTCCCGAACGTCTTCCCCGCCGAGTCCGCACGGCTCTACGACCTGGCGCGCGCGGGCAAGCTGGAGGAGGCGCGGGCGCTGTACGAGCCGCTGGTCGCCGCCTTCCGCTGGGACTCGCGGACCGAGTTCGTGCAGGCCATCAAGGTGGGCATGGAGCGGGTCGGCCGGTTCGGCGGACCGTGCAGGCCGCCGCGCGGCGCCCTGCTGCCCGAGGTGCGCGCGCGGGTCGAGGCCGACATGGACCGCGCCGTCGCCGCACTCGACGGCCGGGAGGTGTGATGCGCTCGGTCCGCACGCTCAGCGCCGTCGACTCCCACACCGAGGGCATGCCCACACGTGTCGTCACCGGCGGCGTGGCCCCGATCCCCGGTGCCACCATGGCCGAGCGCCGCAACCACGCCCTGGAACACCTCGACGGACTCCGCAGGTTCCTCGTCGACGAACCGCGCGGACACGCCGCGATGAGCGGCGCGGTCCTCCAGCCGCCGACCCGCCCCGACGCGGACTGGGGCGTCCTCTACATCGAGGTCAGCGGGTTCCTGCCGATGTGCGGGCACGGCACCATCGGCGTCGCCACCGTGCTCGTCGAGACCGGGATGGTGGCGGTCGGCGAACCCGAGACGGTGGTGCGCCTCGACACCCCGGCCGGGCTCGTCGAGGCGCGGGTCGCCGTCCGCGACGGTGTCGCCGAGCGGGTCACCCTGCGCAACGTCGACGCCTTCGCGCTGGAACTGGACGCCACCGTGAAGGTGCCCGGCTACGGCGAGGTCCGCTACGACATGGCGTACGGCGGCAACTTCTACGCCATCACCGAACTCGACCGGCTCGGGCTGCCCTTCGACCGGGCCCGCAAGGACGACATCCTCAAGGCCGGGCTCGCGCTCTCGGACGCCATCAACGAGCACAACCCGCCCCGGCACCCGCTCGATCCCGGCATCGGCGGCTGCAAGCACGTGCAGTTCCTCGCGCCCGACTCCACCGCCCGGCACTCCCGCAACGCGATGGCGATCCAGCCCGGCTGGTTCGACCGCTCGCCGTGCGGCACCGGCACCTGCGCGCGCATGGCCCAGCTCCACGCGCGCGGCGAACTCCCGCTGCACACCGAGTTCGTGAACGAGTCCTTCATCGGGACACGCTTCACCGGCCGCCTCGTCGACACCGCGCGGGTGGGTGAACTCGACGCCGTCGTACCGGAGTTCTCCGGTCGCGCCTGGATCACCGGCATGGCCGACTACCTCCTCGATCCGCGCGACCCGTTCCCGCACGGCTTCGTGCTCTGACCCGGCGGCGTCAGCGCAGATAGCCGAGTCCGGGGTGGGCGTCCCGGTAGGCGTCCACCAGCCGCCGCGCCACGTTCACCGAGTCCACCAGCGGATGCAGTGCGAACGCCTTCACCGCCGTCGCCCGCGACCCGGAGCGGGCGGCGGCCAGCACCTCGCGCTCGACCGCCTTCACCGACGTGACCAGCCCCGTCGCGTGCGCGGGCAGCGGGTCCACGGCGACCGGGTGTGCGCCATTGGCGTCGACCAGGCAGGGGACCTCGATCACGGCGTCCGCGTCGAGAGCCGAAAGAGTCGTGCGGTTGCGGACGTTGAGGATCAGCGTGGCGCGCTCGTCGCGGGCGATGGCGCGCATCAGGTCGAGGGCCACCTTCTCGTAGCCGCCCGACTCGGTCAGCGACGCCTCGTCGCGCTCGCCCGCGCCGGCCGCCTCCCGGTTCTCCGCCATGTACGTGGCCTCGCGCTCGGCCCGCGTGGCGTCCCACGTCTTCAGCGGCGGGGCCGCCGGGTCGCGCATCCGGTCGTAGAACCGGGACTGCTGCTCGTGCAGGAACGCCCCGCGGGTGGCCTCCGCCTCCTGGTACGCGCGGACGGCCTCCCGGTTGAAGTAGTAGTAGTGCAGGTACTCGTTGGGGATCGCGCCCAGCGAGCGCAGCCACTCGGTGCCGAAGAGCTTGCCCTCCTCGAACGAGCCGAGCAGCGCGTCGTCGGCGAGGAGGCGGGGCAGCTCGTCGCGGCCGTTCACCCGCAACCCGCGCAGCCAGCCCAGGTGGTTGAGGCCGACGTAGTCGACCCACGCGTCCTTCGGGTCGGCGCCCAGCGCCCGCGCGACCCGCTTGCCGAGGCCGACGGGGGAGTCGCAGATGCCGATGACCCGGTCGCCCAGATGCTCCGCCAGCGCCTCCGTCACCAGGCCCGCGGGGTTGGTGAAGTTGATGAACCAGGCGTCCGGGGCCACCGCGGCGACCCGCCGCGCGATCTCCTCGACGACCGGCAGCGTCCGCAGCCCGTACGCGAGCCCGCCCGCGCCGACCGTCTCCTGGCCGAGGACGTCCTCGGCGAGCGCGATCCGCTCGTCCGCCGCCCGCCCTTCGAGCCCGCCCACCCGGATCGCCGAGAACACGAAGTCCGCGCCGCGCAACGCCTCGTCGAGGTCGGTGGTCACGGCGACGGTCGGCGCGTCCGGCACCCCTTCGGCCTGCTCGGCGAGCACCCGCGCGATCGCGTCGAGCCGCCCGCCGTCGAGGTCGTACAGCGCCACCTCGGTGACGCGGCCCTCCGCGTGATCGGTGAGCAGGGCCCCGTACACCAGCGGTACCCGGAAGCCGCCGCCGCCGAGAATGGTCAGTTTCATACGCGCACTACTTTCACGCCGGCCTCCGCGAGCACGGCACACGTCGCCGCGGGAGCGGAGGAGTTGGTCACTACTGTGTCGAGGGAGTCGGGCCCGCACACCTTGGCCATGCCGGTGCCGGGGAACTTGGCGGAGTCGGCCAGCAGCACCGTCCGGTCGCTCGCCGCGACCATGGCCCGCTTCACCGGGACCTCCACCACGGTGGTGTCCATGACCTGCCCGTCGGGGCGGACACCGCTGGTGCCGAGGAACAGCCAGTCGGCGTGGAGCTGGCGCAGGTTGTCCTCGGTGAGGAAACCGACCAGCGAGCGGTACTCGCGGCGCACCATGCCACCGAGCAGCACCAGCTCGATGCCGGTGTCGTCGGCCAGCTCCTCGTACACCACCAGGTTGCTGGTGACGACGGTGAGCCGGCGGCCGTGCAGCTGTCGGGCGAGGCGGTACGCGGTCGTGCCTATGTCGAGCAGGACCGTCTGGCCGTCCGCGACGAGGGAGGCCGCGTGCGCGGCGATGGCGTCCTTCTCCGGGACCCGCACCTGCGCCACGTCCGCGAACGGCTGGTCGCCCTCCTCCGCGACCGCGCCGCCGTGGACCCGGGTGAGGAGCCGGTCCTCCTCCAGTTTCACCAGGTCGCGGCGGATGGTCGCCGGGCTGACGGCGAGCTGCTCGGCGAGTTCGGCGACCGACGCCGGCCCTCCGGAGCGCAGCGCACGCAGGATCAGGTGGTGTCGTCGCTCGGCCAGCATGCGGCGCACACTACTCGTCAAAAACAAGCAACTCCATGCTCGTATGTGCCCAGGTCTTGATTGTGTGGTGCAGGCATGAGTTCATCCGGTGCTCACCGTCCGTACCGTCTGCACTCGTAGCGTCCCTGCGTACCGCCCGCCCCCACCGAACCCAGGAGCCGCCGACATGACCGATCCCCTCGCCACGCCCGTGTCCCGGCGCCGCGCCCTCGCCCTCGGCGCGGGCGCCGTCGGCGCCGCCGCGGCCGGCTCGCTGCTGCCGCCCTCGCTCCAGCGGGCGCTGGCCGCCGAACCGCCGGCCGGCGGGCTCGACGCCATCGAGCACGTGGTGATCCTCATGCAGGAGAACAGGTCCTTCGACCACTACTTCGGGACCCTGCGCGGCGTCCGCGGCTTCGGTGACCGCAACGCCGTCCAACTCCCGGACGGCAGGCCGGTGTTCGAGCAGCCCGACGGCGCGAAGAGAGTCCTGCCGTTCCCCGTGCGGGCGGCCGCCGAGGCGCAGCACCACGATCTCCAGTACATCGACGCCCTCAACCACGACTGGAACGGCGGCCACAAGGCCTGGAACAACGGCTGGATGAACCAGTGGGTCTCCGCCAAGACCGCGGCGACCATGGCGTACTACGACCGCTCCGACATACCGCTCCAGTACGAACTCGCCGACACCTTCACCGTCTGCGACGCCTACCACTCCTCCATGCACAGCTCCACCAGCCCCAACCGCAACTATCTGTGGAGCGGCAACTCCGGCGACGAGCCGACCGGCGGCCGCGCCGTCGGCAACGGCGCCTACGACGAGGGCGTCCACCAGGGCTACGCCTGGCCCACGTACGCCGAGCTGCTGGAGAAGGCGGGCCGCGACTGGCGGACGTACACCGAGTGGGAGAACTTCACCGACAACCAGATCGAGTTCTACGCCACCTTCAAGGCCATCGCCCGCAAGGCGCTGGCGAAGACCGGCGGGCACACGTACATGGAGTCGTTCTACGCCGTCGTCCGGGACACCGAGGACGCCGCCGAGCGGGAGCGGCTGCTCGGCCTCCTCGACGAGGGCGTCGCCGCTCTGAGCAAGGCCGAGCGGAGCCTGTTCGAGCGCGGGCTGCGCCGCGTGCCCACGGGCACGCTCGCCGAGCGCTTCGCCGCCGACGTCGCCGCCGGGCAGCTGCCCGCCGTCTCCTACCTCGTGCCCTCCGCCGTCGACTCCGAGCACCCCAGCGTCTCCGTCCCCGCCGCGAGCGCCAGCGTCCCGTACAAAGTGCTCGACGCGCTGGCCTCGCACCCCGACGTGTGGCGCAGGACCGTCGTGTTCATCAACTACGACGAGAACGACGGCTTCTTCGACCACGTCCCGCCGCCCGTGCCCGAGCCCGGCGACCCCGACGAGTGGTGGCAGGGCCAGCCCACCGGGCTCGGCATCCGGGTGCCGATGCTGGTGATCTCGCCCTGGTCCGTGGGCGGCCACGTGTGCTCCGAGCTGTTCGACCACACCTCCGTCAACCGCTTCCTGGAGAAGTGGACCGGTATCGAGGACCCCAACATCACACCGTGGCGCCGCCGTCTGTGCGGCGACCTGACCTCGGCCTTCGACTTCGACACCGCCGAGAAGCAGCCCGCCGTCCACTCCCCGGGCCCGGTGCCGCCGCCCGCCGCCCGCTGGAAGCCGGTCCCGCCCGCCGAGCAGCGGATGCCCGTCCAGGAACCCGGCACCCGCCCCGCGCGCCCGCTGCCGTACCAGCCGGACGCGTACGCCCGGATCCGCGAGGGCCGCATCGAGGTCACCCTCGCCAACTCCGGTGAGTCCAGCGCCCACTTCGCGCTCTACCCCTACGCGGGCGAGTTCGACGTGCCGCAGCACCGCGACGTCGCGGGCACCCGCGCGCTGACGGTGACACCGCCCGAGGACCACTACCGGTTCACCGTCACCGGCCCGAACGGCTTCCGCCGCGAGTTCGCGGGGCTCGCCGACGACACGGCCGAGGTCACGTCGGCCGTACGCGGCAGGACCCGCGAGCTGCGCCTCACCCTGGCCAACCACGGCACCGAGCCGAAGGTGTTCACCGTCCGCCCGACGTCGTACGTCCGCAAGGCCGACGTCGGGGCGCTGACCCGGCAGGTCCGCGTCGCGCCCGGCGACCGGACCACCGTCACGCACCCCGCCGCGAAGACCCACGGCTGGTACGACGTGACGGTCTCCGTCGCCGGTGAGCCCGACTTCGCCCGCCGGCTGATGGGCCACATCGAGAACGGGCGGCCGTCCGTCTCCGGGTGACGCGACCGGCCCGTGCGAAATGCCCTCGCGGGGCACGGCCGCGGACGGCTACGCTCGCGCCGCACTCCACCGCCTCGCGAAAGGTGACCATGGGCGTACGCAAGCTGCACCAGGACGAGCCGGACATCGACGAGGGCCTCGTCCGCGCGCTGGTCGACGCACAGTTCCCGCAGTGGGCGGGACTGCCCCTGAAGTACGTCGACTCGCACGGCACGCAGAACGTCCTGTACCGGCTCGGCGAGGAGTGGGTGGTCCGGCTGCCCCGGCTGGCCGGGGCCGTGCCCGAACTGGCCGGGGTCCGCCGGTGGCTGCCGTATCTCGCGGACCGGCTGCCGGTGCCCGTGCCGGAGCCGGTCGCCGAGGGGGAGCCGGGGCACGGGTTCCCCTGGCCGTGGGCGGTGCACCGCTGGCTTTCCGGGGAGATCCCGGCCGTGGGACGGCTGGAGCGGCCGGCGGAGCTGGCCGGGGACCTCGCGGCGTTCGTCACGGCGATGCGCGCGATCGACACCACCGGCGCCCCGGAGGCGTACCGGGGCCGCCCGCTCGCCGAACGCGCCGCGGGGACCCGCGAGGTGATCGCGGGGCTGTGCGCGGAGGTCGACGCGGCGGCGGCCCTCGCGGTGTGGGACGAGGCCGTGGACATCCCCGGCGCGGACCGCGTCGGATGGCTGCACGGGGACCTCCAGCCCGGCAACCTGCTGCTGTCCGACGGACGGCTCGGCGCGGTCATCGACTTCGGCTGCCTGGGCACGGGCGACCCGGCCGTCGACCTCATCGTGGCCTGGTACGTGCTGGCCGAGCCGGAGCGGCAGGTCTTCCGGGAGGCCGTGGGCAGCGACGACGACACGTGGTCGCGCGGCCGTGGCTGGGCCCTGACCGTCGCCGCCCACGAGCTGGCGTACTACCGGGAGTCGAACCCGTTCATGGCGCGCACGGCCACCCGTGTCATCGGCGACGTCGTCACCGACGCCGCCCGCGCCTGACCGGGGCGCACGTCACACGGGCGGGGTGACCGGTGCCGGGTGCACGTCCTGCGCCGCCTCGCGCTGGTGCGGGATGAGGACGGACGTGCTGTTCGCCGTCAGCGCCACCGTGCGCGCGGGCGACGGGATCCGGATGCCCTCGGTGCGGAAGCGGGCGTGCAGCCGCTTGATGAACTCGTGCTTGATCCGGTACTGGTCGCTGAACTCGCCCACGCCCAGGATCACGTTGAAGCTGATCCGGGAGTCGCCGAAGGTGTGGAACCGCACGAGCGGCTCGTGCTCGGGGACCGCGCCCTCGACGTCCTTCATGACCTCGGTGACGACCTCGACCGTCACCCGCTCCACGTCCTCCAGGTCGACGTCGTAGCCGACCCCGGCGAGCACGGTCAGCGTCATCTCCTGTTCCGGGCGGCTGAAGTTGGTCATGTTCGTACCGGACAGCTGCGTGTTCGGAATGATGACGAGGTTGTTGGAGAGCGAGCGCACCACCGTGTTGCGCCAGTTGATGTCGACGACATAGCCCTCCTCACCGCTGCTGAGCCGGATGTAGTCACCGGGCTGGATCGTCTTCGAGGCGAGGATGTGCACGCCCGCGAAGAGGTTGGCGAGGGTGTCCTGGAGGGCGAGCGCGACGGCGAGACCACCGACGCCCAGCGCGGTGAGCAGCGGCGCGATGGAGATGCCGAGGGTCTGGAGGACGACCAGGAAGCCCATCGCGAGCACCACGACCCGCGTGATGTTCACGAAGATGGTCGCGGACCCCGCCACCGCCGCGCGCGACTGCGCGACCGTCCGGACGAGCCCGGTGACGACCCGCGCCGCGGTCGTCGTCGCGACGACGATGAGCAGCGCCGTGAGCGCCATGTTCACGTTCCGGCCCGTGCGCGGGGTCAGCGGCAGCACCTCGGCGGCCACCGCGGCGCCCGCCGCGACGGCGGCCCACGGCACCAGCGTGCGCAGCGCGTCGACGATCACGTCGTCCCCGGACCACCGTGTCTGCCCGGCGCGCACGCCCAGCCAGCGCAGCAGGGTGCGCAGCAGCAGCCCGGCCAGCAGCCCGCCGAAGAGGGCGACACCGGCGAGGATCAGGTCGTGCAGCTCGACGGCGCGGCTCATCGGACGCCTCCCTCGCGGGAGCTGAACGGTGCTGTCGGGGCGGATATGTGATGTTTCGTCACGTGGAACCTGCTCGTTCGGGGCCGGAAAGCGGCGCGCCGACCGGCAACCCGGTCGGAACGCACTGAGCCATCCTGCCGTACGTGTTCGAACTGTG
Source organism: Streptomyces sp. BYX5S (assembly GCF_054724165.1). NCBI lineage: Bacteria > Bacillati > Actinomycetota > Actinomycetes > Kitasatosporales > Streptomycetaceae > Streptomyces > Streptomyces sp. BYX5S. The sequence goes on from NZ_CM138829.1 coordinate 3,437,162, forward strand.
CAGAGGGTGGGGACGCGTTGTGACGTACGCGGCGTCAGAAACCGGACAGCCGGTCGGGCGTACGGACGCGGGTGCTCCGGCGCCGCGCGGCAGCCGTCACAGCCGCTCCACCGCGCGGAAACCGGCGAGCCGGGCCAGCAACCGGCGGGCGGGCGGCGCCAGTTCCCCCACCGGCAGCGGTTCGCCGCCGTTCAACCGGCCGACCAGGACGGACAGTTCGCGGGCCGTCAGATCGGTGCGCGTGACATGGCCGCACGCCGCCACCAGCAGGTGTCGGCCGGCCTGCGCCCACAGCACCCGCTCGGTGGCCCGCACCGCGTCGTCGTCGGTGAAGTAGCCGGGGCGCGTGGGCGGCGGCACCGGACGCAGACCGCCGTCCGTGGCGTGCTCCAGCACCTCGCGGGTCAGGCGCCGGTGCAGCAGTGTGGGGCGGGCCTCCTGCCGCAGGTGGTCGAGGGCCGCGGCGAGGACGGGCGGCAGCGTGCCGGGGAGGTCGTCCGGCGGATCGGTGGCCGGAACGAGGACGTCGGCGGGCCCCCAGTCGTCGCCGCGACGCACCGGGCCGAGGCCGTGGGGGGATGCGCGCGGCACCGTGATGTGCACGGTCGTGGCGGGCGCCCCGGGTGGGCCCGGCGGGCGCGCCGTGTGGTGGTGTCCTGCGGGCCAGTACAGCAGGTCGCCGGGGACGACGGCGGCCTCCCAGTGCCGGTTCCCGGGGCCGGTGAGGTGGATCCGGAGGCGGCCGTGCAGCGTGTAGAGGAACGTTGCTGCCCGCAGGGACGGCGCCGTCCTGGGCGGTACGGCCGTGCCGTGGCAGAGCGTCGTGCCGAGAGCCGCCAGGGGCTGCCCCACCTCGTCCCACAACCCCGCGAGGAACGCCCGCTCCCTGGCCCACAGCGGGTGGTGCCCCGCGTGCAGTTCCCGCACGACCAGGGCGAAGGGGGAGTCGCCGCCCAACTGCTCCGCCAGCCTGCGGTCGTAGTCTCCGAACGAGCCGTCCTCCGACCGGGGCAGCAGATCGCCGGGGTCCGTGAGGCGCCGCGGCCCCACGGCGAGGCTCACCCGCTCGCCGGCGCCCGGCGCGCCGTGCTGCGCGGCGGCGACGGCACCTTCGAAGACCTCGTGGGCGTCGAACGGGGCGGCGGCGCGGCCGGGCCCGGAGCCGCGGGCCGGGCGGAGCAGGACGGGGCGGCGGTCCCAGTGCTCGCGTGCGAGGCGCCGCCAGTCGACGGTCCGGTCGAGCGGCCCCAGGATGTCGATGGGGGTGACGGTGCGGGTGGTCACGGACGCGGCTCCGGTGACGGGGGTGTGACGGTGACGGCTCGGGAGCGGCACAACTCGCGCAGCAGCGCCTGGAGTCGGGGAGAGCCTTCGGAGTGCCCGGACGCGCGGGCCAGATCGGCGACGGTGGTGCCGCGGCGCGCCGTGCGCAGGTGGGCGAGGACGTGGTCGGCGGAGCGGCCGGGCGCCACCCAGACATGACCGTTGGCCGACCACAGCGCGTCGTCCGGCCCGTCGGCGACGCGGATGATCTCGGCGACGCGTTGTAATCGGTGCCGCGAGGTGAGGGGCACGGCGGGGCGCGGTTCGGGCGCCGGCTTCAGGCCCGCGGCGGAGCGCAACCCGGCCCAGCGGGCGACGAGGGCCCGCTCGACCTCCGGTGCCGCGAGCGTGTCCGTCAGCAGGCGGGCGGAGTCCTTGAGCCGCTCGGGCAGGGTGACCCGGCCGTCGGCCCGCGCGGGCAGCGGGTGGGGGAGGGCGGCCGCGAGCTCCCCGGGCGCGCGGTGTCCGCGCGCGAGCGCGCACACGGCCTCCGTCACCACCGGCACGGCCGTGGCCGCGCGGGCGGGCACGCTCAGCCGGAGCGTCGTGCACGGCCCGGCGCGGTGGTCGAGGTGCCGGCTCCCGGCGGGCCAGTGCACCAGGTCGCCCGCGCGGGCCCGGAGTTCGTACTCGGTGCCGGTGTGCTCTGGGCGCACGCGGACGGTCAGTTCGCCGTCGAGCACCCAGGTGAGGGACGCGGCGTCCGGGTCGCCGGACTCGGCGAGGGCGTGGTGCCGGTCCCCGACGGCCAGCTCTGCCGACACCGGGACCGCGGGCCAGCCGACGTGGCGCCACAGCCCGGCCAGCATGTCCCGTACGCGGGACCACAGCGCGAAGTCCCGGCGCAGCGGCTCGTCGACGGTCAACAGCCAGCCGTCCCCGTCGAGTTGCGGCGCGGTGGCGAGGCGCCCGACGTACCCGGCGAGGTCCCGGTCGGCCGGTCCCGGCAGCAGTCGCCCCGGCTCGCGCAGCACACCGTCGGCGGTGGCGAGGCGGAGCGGCGCGGGGGCCGGGTCCGCGGCGGCGGCGAGGAGGAGCGCGTGGGCGTCGGCCGTCCCGATGCCGAGTGCCGGTGTGTCGCTGACGACCACCGGTTCCCGGCCCCAGTAGAGGTCGGCGAAGCGTCGCAGGGCGGGTCCGCGCGGGGCGGTCCTGCGGGCGGGGGAGGGCCTTGACTTCATCGGGCGGGGGATCTCCTCGGGTCCCACTGAGGGGGGTGACGCCGGGTTCGTGACCTTGCCAGAGCGCTTCCGCTGCCGTCAACGCTTTACGGAGAACACGTGAACGTATGCGGGGGGAGGTGGGGAGAGGGCTGAAGTCGAGGAAGCGGACCACGCCGGTAGGTGTGGATCCTGTGAAATGACGGGTTCACGCCTGCCGGAATACGGCCCTCCGCCCCATTTGGGCGGGCACGGAGCATGGCAAAGTGTGCACGCTCGTTCGGATGCACAAGAAAGGCCCATCATGCCCCTCGCATTGTTCCGCCGGAAGCGGGCCGGTTCCGCTGGGCGGGGAGCCGGGCCCGTCCACTCCATGCCGCAGGGTGCGGGCGGTGTGCACTGTGAGGTGACCGACCCGTTCGGCCAGCCCATGGCGGGCGCCGAGGTCACCCTGACGCACTCGGACACCGGGCGGGTGTCCGCGAAGGCGACGACCGACCCCTTCGGCCTGGTCTTCGTCACCCTGGAGCCCGGCCGCTACAGCGTGCTGATCGCCGCCGAGGGCCTCCAGCCGTTCCAGCAGACGGTGGACGTCGTCGCGGGCGAGACGCTGCCGCTCACCGGCATCCAGCTGCACGTGGGCCGCTCGCCCGAGCTGCCGCAGCCCGGCACCTGGCTGTTCGACCCGCCGCACACCGCGATCCGCTTCATCGCCAAGCACGTCGGCATGGCCCACGTCCACGGGCGCTTCACGCGTTTCGAGGGCGGCATCCAGATCGCGCCCGACATGGCGGACTCGCGGGTGGAGGTCCGGATCGAGGCCGCCTCGATCACCACGGGCAACAACACCCGCGACAACCACCTGCGGTCGGCCGACTTCCTCGACGTCGAGCGCTACCCCTACATCCACTTCTCCTCCGACCGCTTCATCTACCGTGGTGGCTCGAAGTGGACCCTCCAGGGCGCCCTCACGATGCACGGCGTGAGCCGCACCGTCGAGCTCGACACCGGCTACCTCGGCGTCGTCAACGGCGGCTACGCCGAGGAACTGCGCTGCGCGGCCCTCGCCACGGCGGAGCTGCACCGCGAGGACTACACGCTGAACTGGCGGACCATGCTCGCCAAGGGCATCGCGGTCGTCGGTCCCACGGTCAAGCTGGAGATGGACGTCCAGGCGATGTACCGCAGCGAGGACACGCCGACGCCGCCGGAGTAGCGCACGCGAGCGCCCTCCCGCCGGTCAGCGGGAGGGCGCACGCAGGGGGCGGGGGACCGGCTACGCGTCGTCGTCGCGCAGGGAGTCCCGTACGCCCTCGGCCTTGTCGCGGACGCGCTCGACGCCTTCCTTGGCCTTGCCGCGGGCCTGGTCGGCCTGGCCCTCGGCCTGTTTCCGGTCGTCGCCGGTGACCTTGCCGACCATCTCCTTGGCCTTGCCCTTGGCCTTGTCCATGGCGCTGCTGTCGCCCATCACTGCTCCTTGCGTGGTTGAGCCGGGGGGAACGGCTCCCACGCTAGGAGGGCTCGGCGCGGCGTGCATCCGGAGTGATCGCCGGAGCGGCTCGGCTCGCGGGTGCGCGCGGCCCGTGGAATCGTCAGTGGGTGAAATGTGCTGTTTCGCCCCGGGAGGTGTCATGTCCTCGAAGCGTCGTCGCAAGAAGAAGGCGCGCCGTAAGCACGCCGCGAACCACGGATCCCGTCCGCAGTCCTGACCGCGCGGGGTGACCGTGCGGAGGGGGTCATGCGCGCTGCGCGACCCCTCCGCCGATCGCGGACGCCCACTCGGTGACCAGGGTCTCGTACTCGGCCCGGTCCTCGGCGCTCAGATGCCCACCCGTGCGTGCCCACAGGTCACGAATCTGCTCGTTGACCACATCGGCGGACCGTACGGTGCGTGGGGCTGGGATGGCGGACATGTGAAAAAGAGTAGGGGATACGCACGCCTATTCGCTGCGGTCCGTCACGTGGTCATCGCCATGTGTGAGTTTCGTCATGCGTATCCGTGGGAAGACTGCTGTCCCTCTCAAGTGACCCGGCCCCGTGCGTCACTTCGGCCTTCCGTGCTCCTTCAGTTCTTGCGGCCCACCGCCCCGTACATCGGCACCGGCGAACCGTCCCGGTCCTCGTCGACCGCCAACTCCGGGTGCCAGTCGGGAAGCCACACCACACCCGGGTCCACGAGTTCGAGCCCGGCCCCCGTGAAGAACTTCGTCATCTCCTCGCGCGACCGCGGCGCCAGCGTGACCCCGCCGGCCGCGTACATGTCGATCGCCTGCTGTGTGCGCGACGGGTCGTAGTCCGAGGCCACGTGCGACAGCACCAGATGGCTGCCCGAGGGGAGCGCGTCCACGAAAGTGCGCACGATGTCGTACGCGCCCTGCTCGTCCGGGACGAAGTGCAGCAGCGCGATCAGCGACACCGCGATCGGGCGCTCGAAGTCCAGGATCTCCCGCGCCAGTTCGACGATCCTCGCCGGTTCCCGGGCGTCGGCCTGGACGTATCGCGTGACGCCTTCCGGGGTGCCGCGCAGCAGCGCCTCCGCGTGCCGGAGCACGATGGGGTCGTTGTCGACGTACACGACCTTCGCCTCGGGCACCGCGAGCTGCGCGATCCGGTGCAGGTTCGGCTCGGTCGGAATGCCGGTGCCGACGTCGAGGAACTGGGTCACGCCGCCGCGCGCCGCGAGCATGCGTGTCGCGCGGTGCATGAACCAACGGTTGTGCCGCGCCGCGTACTTGGCCGTCGGCTCCAGCGTGGTGATCTGCCGGCCGAGCTCCTCGTCCACCGGGTAGTTGTCCTTGCCGCCGAGGTACCAGTCGTAGACCCGCGCCGGGTGCGGCCTGCTGGTGTCGATGCGGGGCGAGGGCGGGGCGGAGGCCGGGGTGGGGGAACTCTCGGGCGTGGACGGCATAGGTGCTGCAACTCCCCTGACGGTGTCGATGGTTCGCCGGTACGGACTGCCGTGATCGTGCGTACGTCCGAGCATCCTGCCCCAACTCAGGCGTCCGCGCCGCCCGATTCCCCGAACGCCCCGTGCCGCCCGGCCCCCGCCGCGAACCGTCCCGCGCCCTCGACCGCTCCGCCCAACACGCCCATTCCGTGGCGGAGTTCGGCGCGCATCGCCGTCTCCTCGTCGGCGCCGTGCTGCCGGCGCAGGGACGCGCGGTCGCTGCGCAGGCAGTCCTGCGGGAACCCGGCGATCCCGGCGGCCAGCGCCTCCGCCTCCGCGCGGGCGCGACCGGGCGGGACGAGGCGGTTGGCGAGGCCGATGTCGTAGGCCTCCCGCGCGGGCACCGGGCGGCCGGTCAGGATCAGGTCCGCGGCCCGGCTCTCGCCGATGAGGCGGGGGAGGCGGACAGTGCCGCCGTCGATGAGCGGCACGCCCCAGCGGCGGCAGAAGACACCGAACACCGCGTCCTCCTCCACGACCCGCAGATCGCACCAGAGGGCGATTTCGAGACCGCCCGCCACGGCGTGCCCGGAGACCGCCGCGATCACGGGTTTCGTCAGGCGCAGCCGGGTCGGGCCCATCGGCCCGTCCCCGTCATGCGCCACCCGGTTCCCGCGCTCCGTGCCGATCGCCTTGAGGTCGGCGCCCGCGCAGAACGTGCCGCCCTCGCCCCACAGCACCGCGACCCGCGCCGCGTCGTCCGCCTCGAACGCCCGGAAGGCGTCGGCCAGTCGCGCGGCCGTCGGGCCGTCCACCGCGTTGCGGGCCTCGGGGCGGTCGAGGACGACCGTGGTGACCGGACCTTCGCGTTCCACGCGGACGGGGGACGGCATCAGCGGCTCCTCTCGGCTAACCGACAGTCAGCTTCAGCTTGGCATCCGCCGTCGAGCTGTCGCCCACGTACAGCTCGAACGTGCCTTCCTCCAGCCGGAATTCGCCCTTGGGGTCGTTCGTCCAGAAGCCGAGGTCCTCCGCGCCGAGCCGGAACCGGACGGTCGTCGAGGCCCCCGCGTCGAGCGTGACCCGCTTGAACCCCCGCAGTCTGCGCACCGGTTGGGTGAGGGAGGCCGCCACATCGCGCACGTACAGCTGCGCGACCTCGTCACCGCGGCGGGAGCCGGTGTTGCGGACCTCGACCGAGACCTCCAGGGTGTCGCCCTTGCGCAGGGCGGCCGCCGTGACCGACGAACGGCTCAGCTTCGGTGCGGAGAACGCGAACGTCGTGTAGCTCAGCCCGAAGCCGAACGGGAACTGCGGGGTCGGCGGCAGGTCGAGGTACTTCGACGTGTACTTGTTGTCCTTGTCGTACGGGCGGCCCGTCGACTCGTGGTTGTAGTGGATCGGGATCTGGCCGGTCGTCCGCGGGAACGACACCGGCAGCTTGCCGCCCGGGTTCACGGTCCCGAACAGGACGTCCGCGATCGCGTGGCCCGCCTCGATGCCCGGGTGCCAGGCCTCCAGGACGGCCGGCGCGCTGTCCAGCCAGTCCCCGACGGTGAACGGCCGGCCGCCCACCAGGACCACCACGAACGGCTTTCCGGTCTCCGCGACGGCCGCGATCAGCTTCTCCTGCGCGCCCGGGAGCGAGATGTCGCTGCGGGCCGCGGCCTCCCCGCTCATCGAGGGCGGTTCGCCGACGACCACGACGGTGACGTCGGCGGCCTGCGCGGCGGCCACCGCGTCCGCGATGCCGCCGGTGTCCTCGCCCTCCGGGTCGACGCCGCGCGCGTAGGCGACCTCGGCGCCGGGCGCCGCCTTCCGCACGGCGTCGAGCACCTTCACCGCGGGGAACTTCTCGGCCGACGCGGGCACCACCCAGGTACCGAGCAGGTCCGACGAATCGCCGAACGGACCGACGACGGCGACGGACGCGACGGACTTCTTCAGGGGGAGCGTGTCCCGTTCGTTCTTCAGCAGCACCATCGAGCGGGCCGCCGCCGCCCGCGCCGCCTCGCGGGCCTCGGCCGTGGGCGCGTCGATGGCCCGGGACTCGTCGACGTACGGGTCGTCGAAGAGGCCGAGTGCGTACTTGAGGCGGAGCACGCGTGCCACCGCGTCGTCGATCCGCCGCTCCTCGATCTTTTTGGCGCGCACCAGTTTCTTGCCGTTGGTGAGGAGGTTGGTGCTGGTCATCTCCATGTCGACGCCCGCGTTGAGCGCGAGCCGGGCCGCGTCCGCGCCGTCCTCGGCGAACCCGTGCGCGATCAGCTCCTGCACGCCCGTGTAGTCGCTGACGACCAGGCCCTCGAAGCCCCACTCCTTCTTCAGGATGTCGGTGAGGGTGTGCGGATTGCCGTGCGCCGGGACGCCGCTGATGGTGTTGAAGGAGGCCATCACGGTGGCGACGCCCGCGTCCAACGCCGCCTTGAACGGCGGGAGATAGAGATTGCGCAGGCGCGACTCGGACACGTCGACCGTGTTGTAGTCGCGGCCGCCCTCCGCCCCGCCGTACGCCACGAAGTGCTTCGCGCACGCCGCGAGGGTGTCCTTGGTGCCGTAGCCGGAACCCTGGTAGCCCCTCACCTTGGCCGCCGCCAACTGCGCCGTCAGGTACGGGTCTTCGCCGTTGCCCTCGGCGATGCGACCCCAGCGCGGTTCGTGCGTGACGTCCATCATCGGCGCGAACGTCCAGTGCACGCCGTTGGAGCGGGCCTCCTTCGCGGAGACCTCGGCGTCCGAGCGGGCCACGTCCGGGTCGAAGCTGGCGGCCTGGGCGAGCGGGATCGGGAAGTTGGTCCAGAAGCCGTGGATGACGTCGAGGCCCAGCAGCAGCGGGATGCCGAGCCGGGACTCCTCGACGGCGAGGCGTTGCAGCGCGTTGGTGGTCTTCGCGCCGAAGATGCTGAAGACGGAACCGACCCGTCCGGCGCGCGCCGCGTCCTCGACGGCCTTCGTCGTGCCCGAGCCGGGATTGAGGTCGTAGGACCAGGGGAGCTGCTGGAGCTGGCCCAGCTTCTCTTCGAGAGTCATACGCGCGAGGAGGCGCTGGACCTTCGCCTCGTCGCCCTTGTGCGGGGCCGTCGTCGTGGCGTGTGCGGTGGCGGTGTGGCTGGTGGTGGCCGCGCTCGCGGCCGCGGTGACACCGATGGCGGACAGCAGGGTTCGTCTGCGCAGCTCCGGCATGCCTTCGCTTCCCGATCGTACGGGGCCCACAACTTGTGTGGTGGGCGCAACAATTGAAGCGAAGTTACGTTCCGGTTACGCGAGGGTCAAGAGGTGCGACCGGGGTGTCGGAGCACGTCCGATTCCCTCCGTGGTGCCGACTCTTGACCTCAAGATTGGTTGAGGTCCTACTGTCGGCGGCATGAGCATGGAGACCACAGCCTGGACGCAGCTGCACAGCGTCATGAACGCCCAGAACGGTGGCCCGAAGGGCCGCCCCTTCGCCCGCGAGACCCTTCGGAGGATCGCCGAATTCGCCCGTCCGCACCGCCGCCGCATCGCCCAGTTCGTGTTCCTCAGCATCCTGACCGCGCTGCTCGCCGTCGCGACGCCGATGCTCGCGGGCGACGTCGTCGACGCCATCGTGGGCGGCGACGAGGAGAGCCACGTCGTCCGCCTCGCCCTGCTCATCGCCGCCATCGCCCTCGCGGAGGCGGGGCTCGGGCTGCTGGCCCGCTGGCTCTCCGCGAACCTCGGCGAGAGCCTCATCCTCGACCTGCGCACGGCCGTCTTCGACCACGTCCAGCGCATGCCCGTCGCGTTCTTCACCAGGACGCGGACGGGGGCGCTGGTCAGCCGCCTCAACAATGACGTCATCGGCGCGCAGCGCGCCTTCAGCAACACGCTGTCGGGCGTCGTCGGGAACGTGGTGACGCTGATCCTGACGCTCGCCGTGATGCTCACGCTGTCCTGGCAGATCACCCTGCTGGCGCTGGTGCTCCTGCCGGTCTTCGTGCTCCCCGCCCGCCGCATGGGCTCCCGCATGGCCCGCCTCCAGCGGGAGGCCGCCGCGCACAACGCCGCGATGGGCACGCGGATGACCGAGCGGTTCTCCGCGCCCGGCGCCACGCTCATCAAGCTGTTCGGCCGGCCCGGCGAGGAGTCGGCCCAGTTCGCGGAGCGCGCCCGCCGCGTGCGCGACATCGGCGTCCGCACCGCCATGGCCCAGTCGGCGTTCATCACCGCGCTCACCCTGGTCTCGGCCCTGGCGCTCGCGCTCGTCTACGGCCTGGGCGGCTACTTCGCGCTGACCGGCACCCTGGAGGCGGGCGAGGTGGTCTCCCTGGCCCTCCTCCTCACCCGCCTGTACGCGCCGCTCACCTCGCTCGCCGGTGCCCGCGTCGAGGTCATGAGCGCGCTCGTCAGCTTCGAGCGGGTCTTCGAGGTGCTCGACCTGAAACCGCTCATCGACGAGAAGCCCGACGCGCGCGCCGTCCCCGAGGGCCCGGTGGCCGTCGAGTTCGACGACGTCCGGTTCGGCTACCCGGCCGCGGACAAGGTGTCGCTGGCCTCCCTGGAGGAGGTCGCGTCGCTCGACACACGGGGCGGCGCGGAGGTCCTGCACGGCATCTCCTTCCGCGCGGAACCCGGGCAGACGGTGGCGCTGGTGGGCTCGTCGGGCGCGGGCAAGTCCACGATCGCCGGGCTGCTGCCGCGGCTCTACGACACCGACGGCGGGGCCGTACGCATCGGGGGCCTCGACGTGCGCGACGCCAGCGCGGAGTCGCTGCGGGCCACGCTCGGCATGGTGACGCAGGACGGGCACCTCTTCCACGACACGGTCCGCGCGAACCTGCTCCTGGCCCGGCCCGAGGCGGACGAGGACGAGTTGTGGGACGTACTGCGCCGGGCCCGGCTCGACGCGCTGGTCCGCGACCTGCCCGACGGTCTCGACACGGTCGTCGGCGAGCGCGGCTACCGCCTGTCCGGCGGGGAGCGGCAGCGGATGACCATCGCCCGGCTGCTCCTGGCCCGCCAGCGCGTGGTCATCCTCGACGAGGCCACCGCCCACCTCGACAACACCTCGGAGGCGGCCGTGCAGGAGGCGCTCGCCGAGGCGCTGGAGGGCCGCACCGCCGTCGTCATCGCCCACCGCCTGTCGACCGTACGGTCCGCCGACCAGATCCTGGTGGTGGAGGACGGCCGCGTGGCGGAACGCGGCACCCACGACGAACTCCTCGCCCAAGACGGCCGCTACGCCGAGCTCTACCGCACCCAGTTCCGCACAGGCGCCCCACTCACGGAGGCGACCCTTTAACCCTCCGGCGATCGCGCCCTTTCGAGCCTCACCGGCGCCTGAGGCATTTTCAGCCCCTCCGGCGTTTGAGGAGCGGGGTCCGGGGCGGAGCCCCGCGGCGCAGGAGGCGGCCCGGCGCACCATCCAACTCACGTTCATCAACGGCCAGTTGACGGCTCCCGCCACACCGTGACCGCGAGTTACCCTACCCGCATGCTGGTGGGCCGTACCGCGGAATGCACGCGCCTGGCGGACCTGATGGACGCCGCACGCACCGGACACAGCGCCGCGCTCGTCGTGCGCGGCGAAGCAGGCATGGGCAAGACCAGCCTGCTCGCCTACGCCGAATCCGTCGCCCGCGACCTCACCCGCCTGCGCACCCAGGGCATCGAGTCCGAGTCCCAACTCCCGTACGTGGGACTCGCCGACCTCTTCCGCCCGGTCACCGACCACCTGCCCCGCATCCCCGAACGCCAGGCCGCCGCCCTCACCGGCGCCCTCGCCCTCGGCCCCGCCGTCGCCCAGGACCGTTTCGCGGTGGCGGCGGGCACGCTCAGCCTGCTGGGCGCGATCAGCGAGAACGGCCCGGTCCTGGTCGTCGTCGACGACGCGCAGTGGCTGGACCCGTACTCCCTCGACGCCCTCGCCTTCGCGACCCGCCGCCTCGGCCGCGAGGGCGTCGTCGCCCTCTTCGCTACCCGCGACACCGACGAGGCCGCCTCCCGCCTCGCCCCGGTGGAATCCCTCACCCTGCGCGGCCTCGACGCCGGGGCGGCCCGCGAACTCGTCGCCGACGAACCCCTCTCCCCGCACGACGTGCAATGGCTCCTCGCCGAGGCCCGCGGCAACCCCCTCGCCCTCGTCGAACTCCCCGCCCTGCTCGCCCACGGCGGCCACCGCCCCGACAGCGGCGCCCCGCTGCCCATCGGCGACATCCTCGCCCGCACCTTCCACAGCGCCATCACCCGCCTCCCGGACCGGACCCGCGACGCCATGCTGCTCCTCGCGGTCCTCGGCCCCCGCCCCCTCGCCGGCACCGAACGCGTGCTGCGCGCCCACGGGTTGACGTACGCCGACCTCGAACCGGCCGAGCGCACGGGCCTGATGGCCGTCGAGGAAGGCGCATACGTCTTCCGCCACCCGCTGGTCCGCTCCGGCGTCTACCACGGCGCGACGGCCGTCCGCCGCTGGCGCGCCCACCGCACCGTCGCCCAGGCACTGCGGGGCGCGCAGGCCCCCACCGCGCTGGAGCGCTACGCCTGGCACCTCTCCGAATCGGGCGCCGACCCCGACGAACAGGTCGCGGCCTCCCTGGAGAAGGCGGCGTCCGGCGGCCCCGCCAGCCTCACCTTCCCGCTCGCCGCCCGCCTGTACGCCCACGCCGCCCGCTTCACCCCCGACGACGAGGGCAAGGCCCGCCGCCTCCTCGCCGCGGCCCGCGCCGCCCAGGCCGCCGGCTCCCTCGACGAGGCCGCCGACCTCCTCGACCGCGCCCTCGGTCACGCCGCGCACGCCCGCACCCGCCTGGACCTGCGCCAAATGCGCTGCTACGTGGACATCCAGCGGGGCCGCCCGGCCCGCGCCCGCGAACAGCTGCGCTCCGCCGTGGACGAGGCCCGCCGCGTCGACCCCGGCCTCGCCGCCGTCATGCTCGGCGGCATCACCCTCACCGAACTCGCCATCGGCGACCTGACGGCGGCGCGTGCCACCTCCGCCGAGTCGATGCAGATCGCCGACGCCTTCGGCGACGGGTCGGCGGCGTTCCCCGTACGCCTCCTGCACGCCCTCGTCGAGCTGCTGGGCGGCGACGCGGAGGACGGCCGCGCCCTGCTCCACGAGCTCGAAAAGCCCTTGTCCGTACCGGACTTGTCGTTCCCGTACCCGGTCTCCGGCGTCGGCGGCCTGTGCTACCTCGCGACCGAGGAACTCGACGAGGGGCACGCCCTGCTCGACCGCGCCGTGCACGCCGCCCGCTCCTCCAGCACGGTCGGCCTCCTCGCCCACCTCCTCGGCACGCTCTCCGTCGTCGAGTTCTGGCGCGGCGAGTGGACGGCCTCGCTCGCGCACGCCGACGAATCCGTCCGCCTCGGCGAGGACACCGGCCGCGTCATCGAGGTGTGCCGGGCGCTGGCGGCGCAGGCCCGCACCGAGGCGGTCCTGGGCAGGGAGGCGGACTGCCGCGGCCACGAGGCGCAGTGCCGCTCCCTCGCGGCCGCCGCCGAACTCCCCATGGACGCGGCCCGCGCGCGCGGCGCCCTCGGCCTCCTCGAACTCGGCCTCGGCCACTACGAGGAAGCGGCGGCCCACCTGGAGGAGGTGCGCGCCTTCTCCCTCGCCAACGGCCGCGGCGAGGGCCTCTACCTCTCCTGGGCCGCCGACCTCGCCGAGGCCTACGTCCACCTGCACCGCACCGACGAGGCGTACGAGGTGCTGCGGATCCTGGAGCACGAGGCGCGCCGCGGCAGGCGCCCCATCACGGCGGCCGCGGCCGCCCGCTGCCGCGGCATGCTCGAACCCGCCTACGTCGAACGCCATATGGACCGAGCGCTGTCCGAACTGGGCGACGTCCAGGCCCCGTTCGAGCGTGCCCGCACCGACTTCGCCTGCGGGGAGCTGCTGCGCCGCCTCGGCCGCCGCAGCGAGGCCCGGCGCCGCCTGCAACGCGCCCAGATCACCTTCGAACGCCTCGGCGCGAGTCTCTGGTCGGCCCGCGCCGCCGCCGAACTCCACGCGGCCGGCGGGGACAGGGTGGACGCCGGGCCGACGCCGCTCGACGGGCTGACCCCGCAGGAGCTGCGCGTCGCCCTCGCGGTGGGCCGCGGTGTCACCAACCACGAAGTGGCGGAAGAGCTCTTCCTCAGTGTCAAGACGGTCGAGTTCCACCTCGGCAACATCTACCGGAAACTCGAAGGGGTCCACCGGCGCGCCCAACTGGTGCGCCTGCTCAGCGCCTCGGCCCACCCCTGAGCCGCGCGTACAGCGGGGGTGCCCGCTTCGGGCACCCCCGTCCCCCGTATCCCCCGTGGGTTCCCCGCTGTCCCCCGTCGGTTCCCCCGTGTCGAAAGCCCCCGTGTGCTTTCGTGTCTCCACGATGGACCCGGACGGGCCCCTGGGCCACGGGGAAAACCCTGGGATCGGGGGCCGGGGCCGTACGACGATTGCTGTAGTCGACGGATCCGTGCGCGCCCGCTGCCGCGGCCCGTCCGCGTCAGGCCGTCTTCTGCAACGCCTTGAACTGCTCGAACCAGACGTTGCGCCCGGTCGTGCCGTCGGCGTGCCGCGCGACGGTCCGGTTCGCGTACACCGGGTTGAGGATCCACGGCACCTTGGTGGGCCCCCAGTCCGTGGCCATCGACTCGATCTGCACGCCCGCGTACGTCGCCACCGCCAGTCTGCCCGTCTCCCGGAACCTGGCCACCTGATCGGTCAGATACGTCCGGTTGTCGTGGAGCCACGGTGCGGCGGCGACGAACGCGTCCCACTTCTCCTGGGGGAAGGGGTGCCGGATCGCGTCCTGGACGACCTGCCACACCTGCCAGGCCGGATCGACGTCGTCGTAACGGCCGGCGAACGCGGCGGCCACCTTGTCGCCCATGTGCTGCTTCCAGAGCTGCACGAGCGAGAACTCGGTGACGAGGAACTTCTGGTCCGCCCGCAGGTGCGGCAGCACGTAGTCGACGAACCGGTCGGCCGCCTTGAGGGACGGCACGTGCGGATGGATGTCGACGCCGTCGATCTCGGGTGTCCGGTGGACGAAACGCAGCCACCGCTCGGTCGCGGGCGTGCGCCCCTCCTGGGAGTCGAGGTTGTTGAGGGCCCCCATGTAGAGGCGGGTCTTCGCACCGGCCCCGCCGCGCGCCGCGCGGTACTCGACGACGTGCCGGGCCAGGGCCTCGTAGAAGACGTTCAGCTTCGCCTTCTCCCGGGTCTCCAGGAAGGGCTCGTTGCCGATCGTGAGGATGTCCACCTTGCCGAGAACGGCGTCCAACACCCTTTCCACGCGAGTCAGTTGACGCTTCATGGCGTCGGTGCCCGGCTCGGGGAACTTCAGCGAAAGGATCGTGCTGCGCCCCTGCTCGCCCGCGTCCAGCAGGGCGGCGATCGCGCGCTGCCGTGTCACGTCCCCCGAGCCCACCTCGGCGGGTGTCACGGGGACGAAGCCACGCACCCAGGTGGCCGTGAGCGCGGTCAGCTGCGACGAGGTCAGCTCGGAGGGGTCCTCGTTGAAGTTCACGCCGAGCGCGCCGTCGGGCGCACTGCCGGACGCCTCGCCCCCGGCGGCGGCCCTGCCCTCGACCGGCTCCGACGGCGACGCGGAACCCTTCGCGCCGGTGGACGCGGTGTCGGCCGACGGCGAGCACGCCGCGGTGAGGAGGGCGGCGCCGGAGGCGCCCAACAGGCGGCGGCGGGTGGTGGTGTGGCGAGTCACTGCTGTCCAATCCGTGGGGGGATCGCTGTCCACTGCGCCGACACCGTAGGCACGCCGGAGCGCGGAACCGTCCCGCTGTGACGGCCCCGCGACATGATCCGTACGCCCCCAGTACCCGCACGGCTTCGGGCCGTCAGGCCCGCGCCTTCGCCGGTCGCGCCTCGACCGCCGGCGGCGAGCCCGGCAGGGGACGCCCCGCGGACTCCGCCGCGAAGTACGCGGCCACGGCGCCGATCGCGCCCGCCGCCATCAGGTAGTAGCCCGGCACGTTGATGTCTCCGGTGGCCTCGACCAGGAGCGCGTTCACGACCGCGGTCGTGCCGCCGAACAGCGAGACGGAGAGGTTGAACGCGATCGACAGGCCGCCGTACCGGATCGCCGTCGGGAA
Organism: Streptomyces sp. BYX5S; assembly: GCF_054724165.1. Lineage (NCBI taxonomy): Bacteria > Bacillati > Actinomycetota > Actinomycetes > Kitasatosporales > Streptomycetaceae > Streptomyces > Streptomyces sp. BYX5S. The sequence continues at coordinate 3,452,588 of NZ_CM138829.1, forward strand.
CAGCGCCGGAAGCGTCGACGGGATCGTGCTGTTGAAGCAGAGCAGCATCAGCGACATCAGCACCAGACCGGCGAAGACCGACAGCAGCGTGTCCTGCTGGATGAGGAGCACGGAGGGCACGCCCAGCACGATCAGCATGCCGCAGCCGACGTACAGCACCGGCTTGCGCCCGACGCGGTCGGAGAGGCGGCCGACGAAGGTGATGAGCAGCATGCCGACCGCGAGGACCGAGATCTCCAGGAGCTGCGCCCACGTCGTGCTCACCGAGGGGGCGAACGTGTCGATGTACTCCAGCATGTAGGTCGTGAGCATGTAGTTGGTGACGTTGAAGACGAGCACCAGACCCATGCAGATCAGCATGGGCCGCCAGTGGTCGGTGAAGACCCGGCGGATCTCCTTGAGCGTCTGGTTGCCCTCGCGGCCCTGCTGCTCGGCCACGGCGGCCCTGAACGCGGGGGTGTCCTCCAGCTTGAGGCGCAGATAGAGCCCGATGATGCCGATCGGCCCGGAGATCAGGAACGGGATGCGCCAGCCCCAGGACAGCAGGTCCTCGTGCGACATGACACCCGGCAGCTGGATGACGAGCCCCGCGACGCCGCCGAGGAGGTAGCCGGTCAGCGTGCCGAACTCCAGCCAGCTGCCGAGGAATCCGCGCTTCTTGTCGGGCGCGTACTCGGCGATGAACGTCATCGCGCCGCCGTACTCGCCGCCCGTCGAGAATCCCTGCACCAGGCGGGCCAGCAGCATCAGCAGCGGAGCGGCCGGGCCCCATGTCTCGTAGCCGGGGATGAACGCGATGACGAACGTGCCGATCGCCATCATGATGACCGTGATCGACAGCACCTTGGTGCGGCCGATGCGGTCGCCGAGCGGGCCGAAGAACATGCCGCCGAGCGTGCGCACGAGGAAGGCGACCGCGAACAGGCCGAGGGTTCCGATCGTGCCGACGGCCGGGCTCGCGCCGGTGAAGAACACCGCGGTGAGGACCGGGGTCAGATTGGCGAAGACACCGAAGTCGAACCACTCGGTGACGTTTCCGATGGCCGCGGCGCCCACGGCCCTTCTGGTCACCTTGGGGTCGGTGACCAAGGGGGTGTCGGCCGAGCCCGACGTCGTATCGGGAAGCTCGGAAACGCTGTGCGCGGCTGGCACGTACTACTCCTCAGAATTGCGCGCTACTGCGGGTGGGATTCCCGTAGAGGCGATGCGGGTCGATCCAGTGAAGGGGCGGGACCGGTCGCCGGACGTTCCGGCCGGTCTCCAGGGCGGCGCCGGTCGCCGGGAAGACGAGCAGCGCCAGTGCCGAGGCCACGAGGGTCGTCGCGGTCGCCGCGGAGCACGCGGCGGTGAGCAGCGCGGTGGCGCCGATCGGCAGGACGAAGCCCAGGTGGGAGGCGAGGGGCGTGGGCGCGCGGAGGGCGGCGTCCGCCCCGGCGAGCGCGAGGCCGTGGCCGGAACCGGCGAGGACGGCGGCGGCCAGGTCCGGCCACGCCGCCGTCCCGCCGGTCAGCGCCGGCACGGAGAGGCTCGCCAACAGGGCGGTGAGACCGGCGCATTGCGCGCCGCGGCCGCAGCGTTCCGCGGCGAGCGGACGCGCGAGCGCCGAGCACACGAGAAAGGACAGCGGAACGCAGCAGACGACCGCGAGGCCGCCGTGCCCGGAGGTGATCAGGACCGCGGGAACGAGGGCGACGAACAGGCCCGCCGCGGCACGGGCGAGAAAACGGACGGCCGAGACCGTGGCGAACAAGGCGCGCGTTCCCGACGGGATCTTCGGACCACGGGGCGGGAAAGGACTCTTGAACAGCACCCGGGAAGGGTGCCACCCCTGACTCATCGACACAATTACACGATCTTGTATGTGACCGTGCAGAATGGTCGAATGATCGATGCCAAGCTCAGGGTCCTCCAGATGGTCGAGGCGCACGGTGGCGTGACCGCGGCCGCCGAGGCCATGGGGCTCAAGCCGTCCACGGTCTCGTACCAGATGCGGCAGCTGGCCGAGCAGGTCGGCGTCCCGCTCCTGGAGCCCGTGGGTCGTGGCATCAAGCTGACGGCCGCCGCCCGGACACTGCTGCGGCACGGCGCCGTCCTGGAGGCGCAGTGGGAGCGGGCGCGCAGCGAGATCGCCGCGATGGCCGACGCGCAGACGGGGTCGTTCACGCTCTGCGGGTTCTCGACGGCCGCGACACACCTGCTGCCGTCGACCGCCGCGACGCTGCGCGACCGGCACCCGGGGCTGCGGGTCCGGCTCGTGGAGGCGGAGCCCGCGCGCTGCTTCGAGCTGCTGCTGACGGGGGAGGCCGACCTCGGCCTGGTCGTGGTGACGGCGGACTCACCGCCGCTGAGCGACGAGCGCTTCGAACAGCAGCCGCTCCTCGACGACCCGCTCGACCTGGTGGTCCCCGCCGACCATCCGCTGGCCGCCCGGGACCGGGTGGTGCTCGCCGACGCCGCCCGCGAGCCGTGGATCGTGGGCACGCCCGGCACCACGTACCACCACCTGGTGCTCACCGCGTGCATGGCCGCCGGGTTCACCCCCGACGTGCGCCACCAGTCCGACGAGTGGGACACCGGTACGGCGATGGTGGCGCACGGCCTCGGCGTGATCCTGGTCCCGCGCCTCGCCCGCATCAACACCGAGTGGCCGGTGGCCCGCATCCACCTCTCCGGAGAACCGGCCCCCGCCCGCCGCATCCTCGCCGCCACCCGCAAGGGCGGCGCCCGCCACCCGGTGGTGGCACAGGCCCTCGACCTGATCAAGACCTCGGCGTCGAACCTGGTCCCGGCTGAGCAGCCGGGTGGCGGGAGACGGAATTGACGGATGGGGTGGGGGTACCCCGTACCGGACCCGCCCCGTCCGGGGCGGGGGCCACCCCACACCGTCAGGAGATCGCCCATGACCCGCGCGCTCGCCCTCGTCTGCACGCTCACCCCGTCGCCGGACCCGTCGAGCAGCCACCTGCTCGCCGACCAGGTCATGACCGAGCTGGGGAAACTCGGCGTCGAAGGGGAAACCCTGCGGATCGCCGACTTCGACGTACGGCCCGGCGTCGCCGTCGATCTCGGGGACGACTGGCCGGGCCTGCGCGAGAAGGTGTACGCGGCGGACATCCTGCTGCTCGCCACCCCCATCTGGCTCGGCCACCCCTCCAGCCTCTGCCAACGGGTCCTGGAACGGCTGAACGCCGACATCTCCGAGACCGACGAACAAGGCCGGCAACTGCCGTCCGGGAAGGTCGCCGCGCTCGCCGTGGTCGGCAACGAGGACGGGGCGCACAAGGTGAGCGCCGACGTCTTCCAGGGCCTCAACGACCTGGGCTTCTCGCTGGCACCCGGCGCGGTCACGTACTGGGTGGGGGAGGCCCAGCACGGCACGGACTACCAGGACCTCAAGGAGACGCCGGAGAGCGTCGCGTCGAACAACCGCGCCCTCGCGGCCAACGCGGCCCACCTCGCCCACCTGCTGCGCGACTCTCCCTACCCGCCGAACTAGCGGCGCCGGTCAGCGGCCGAGAGGCATGGAGTCCGGTGACCGGGTCAGGGGAGAGGCGTACCGCCGGTGGCGTTCATGATCTCGGCGGTGATGAAGCTCGCGTGCCGCGAGGCGAGGAAGACGTACGCCGGGGCCATCTCCGCGGGCTGGGCGGGACGGCCGAGGGGGGCCTGCTCTCCGAACGCGGCGGTGTCCGGCAGCGTCGCCGGGATCAGCGGCGTCCACACCGGCCCGGGAGCCACCGCGTTCACCCGGATCCCGTCCTCGACGAGCATCTGGGCGAGGCCCTGCGTGAACGTCACGATGGCGCCCTTGGTCATCGCGTAGTCGAGAAGGTGCGGGCTCGGCTTGTAGGCCTGCACCGACGTGGTGTTGATGATCGACCCACCGCGCGGAATGTGCGGGACGGCCATCCTGCACAGCCAGAACATGGCGTACAGGTTGGTGTGCACGACCCGGTCGAACTGCTCCGTCGTGATCGACCCGATGCCGTCCGGCTGGGACATCTGGAACGCGGCGTTGTTGACGAGGACGTCGATGCGCTCGAACTCCCGCACGGCCCGGTCGACCACCATGCGGCACTCGTCCTCGTACCGCAGGTCGCAGGAGACGGCCACGGCCTTGCGGCCCGCCTCCTCGACGAGGCGGACGGTCTCGCGCGCCTCGCCCTCCTCCTCCGGAAGGTGGGTGAACAGGACGTCCGCGCCCTCGCGCGCGTAGGCGACGGCCACGGCCCTGCCGATCCCGGAGTCGCCGCCCGTCAGCACCGCCTTGCGGTCCCGCAGCAGGCCGGAGCCCTCGTAGGTGTCCTCGCCGTGATCGGGGCGGGGGTCCATTTCGCCGGTCCAGCCGGGGGGCTCCTGGTCCTGCTGGGGGAACTCGGGCCGCGGGTACGCGGTCGTCGGATCCTCGGGCGGTGTCGTGTTCTTGTCGCTCATGAAGGCTCCCGGTGGGGCGGACGGTGCGAGAGGACCAGCAAGGAGTGCGCCTCCAGCCGGACCGTCGCCTCGGCCTTGTGCTCGGTCTCGTCCGAGGCGCCGTCCGGCTCCGCCGTGTCGATCCGGGTCGTCCAGGAGACGCCGTACGACGCGTCGGGCAGCTGGAAGTCCGTCGGGTACCAGAAGAAATTGAAGAGAAACAGGAACGAGTCGTCGACCACGCGTTCGCCGCGGCTGTCGCGCGCGGTGACGGCCGCGCCGTTGAGGAAGGCGACCAGCGTGTGCGCGTCGGGGCGGTGCCAGTCCTCGTCCGTCATCTCCGTCGCGTCGGGCCGCAGCCACACCAGGTCCGGCAGGTCGTGGTGGTGGCCGGTGGGGGCCTGACCGCTGAAGAAGCGGCGCCGGCGCAGCACCGGGTGCGCGGCCCGCAGGGCGACGAGATCGCGGGTGAAGGACAGCAGGGCGGTGCGTTCCTCGTCGAGGTCCCAGTCGACCCAGGCCAGTTCGTTGTCCTGGCAGTAGGCGTTGTTGTTGCCCCGCTGGGTGCGGCCCAGCTCGTCCCCGTGGCTGAGCATGGGGATGCCCTGGGACAGCATCAGGGTGGCCAGGAGATTGCGCTGCTGCCTGGCCCGCAGGGCACGCACCCCCGGATCGTCGGTCGGGCCCTCCGCGCCGCAGTTCCAGGACCGGTTGTCGTCCGCGCCGTCATGGTTGTGCTCCTGGTTGGCCTCGTTGTGCTTGGCGTTGTACGACACGAGGTCGCGCAGGGTGAAGCCGTCGTGCGCGGTGACGAAGTTGACGCTGGCACGCGGGCGCCGCCGGTCGCGCTCGTAGAGGTCCGCCGACCCGGTCAGCCGGGTGCCGAACTCCGCCAGGACACCCTCCTGCGCCCGCCACACGTCCCGGACGCAGTCGCGGTACTTGCCGTTCCACTCGGACCACAGCGGCGGGAAGTTCCCCACCTGGTAGCCGCCCTCGCCGAGGTCCCACGGCTCGGCGATCAGCTTGACGCGGCTGATGACGGGGTCCTGCTGGATGAGGTCGAAGAACGCGGACAACCGGTCCACCTCGTGGAACTGGCGTGCCAGGGTGGCCGCCAGGTCGAAGCGGAAGCCGTCCACATGGCACTCGGTCACCCAGTACCGCAGGGAGTCCATCAGCAGCTGAAGGACGTGGGGGTGGCGCATGAGCAGGCTGTTGCCGGTGCCCGTGGTGTCGTAGTAGCGGCTGAAGTCGTGGTCGGCGAGCCGGTAGTACGACGCGTTGTCGATACCGCGGAAGGACAGCGTGGGCCCGTTCTCGTTCCCCTCCGCCGTGTGGTTGTAGACCACGTCGAGGATGACTTCGAGGCCCGCCGCGTGGAGCGACTTGACCATGTCCCGGAACTCCGTGACCTGTTCGCCGAGCGTGCCGTGCGCGGCGTAGGCGTGATGGGGCGCGAAGAAGCCGATGGTGTTGTAGCCCCAGTAGTTGGTCAGCCCGCGCTCCCGCAGGAAGCCGTCCTGCACGAACTGGTGCACCGGGAGCAGCTCGACCGCGGTCACGTGAAGCGCGGTGAGGTGGTCGAGGACCGCGGGCGTGGCGAGCCCCGCGTAGGTGCCTCGCAGGTGTTCCGGCACCCCGGGGTGGGTCGCCGTCAGCCCCCGCACATGTGTCTCGTAGATGACGGAGTCGGCGTAGGCGTGGTCCGGTGGTGTGTCGCCGGACCAGTCGAAGGCCGGGTCGACGACCACGCCGCACAGTCCCTGACCGCCCGCCCCCACCGAGTCGGCGCGCTCGTGGACGGCCTTGGCGTACGGGTCGAGGAGGAACGCCTCGGGATCGCACCGGTGCCCCGAGGCCGGTTCCCACGGGCCGTGGATCCGGTAGCCGTACTGCTGCGGCGGCCCGACGCCCGGCACGTATCCGTGCCACACCGAGCCGTACACCTCCGGCAGGGGAATCGTGCGTTCGGTGCCGTCGGGGTCGAGCAGCACGAGGTCGACGCGGTCGGCCACGGCACTGAACAACGCGAAGTTCGTGCCGTGGCCGTCGTAGGTCGCTCCGAGCGGGTACGGGCGCCCGCCGCGGACGGGGGCCGGGCCCTCCGGTGCGTGGTCCTGATCAGCCGTCGCGCGGCCCGGACCCGCCGGTCGTGCGGTCACGAAGGCGTGCTCGTGCCGACCGGCACGCTCTCCGGTCCCGCGAACGGGAGCGCCGCGCCCGGCAGTTGGAGCGCCTCGCTCGCGTCCGGTACCGGAGCGGTGGGCGTGCGGACCTCGCGTACCCCGGTCCTGCTGCGCAACGAGAACCACATGATGCGGCGGGCGTCCCGGGTGCAGTTGCCCCATCCGTCGCTCAGGGCCGCGATCTGCGCCGAGCAGCGGGACAGCGCGTGCGAGGCGCCGGTGGCCGGGTCCTCGTAGGACACGGCGTTGATCAAGTGCTGCCCCGTCCACCACGCCTCCGCCTCGACGCGGCCGTCCGGCCGCCCCTGGACGGCCAGTTCGAGCAGCAGACCGAGGCCGTGGGTCGCCGAGGGCGTCAGCCGCTCGAGCCCCCAGTAACGGGTGTGCGCCGCCATGATCCGCTGGATCTGACCGACACGCTCGGGGGCCGGCTCCACGGCGATGTGGTAGTAGCTGGGCTTTGCCTGGTGCATGGTTCCTGCTCCTCACCGCGTGGCTCGCGGCCCGCCGACGCGGCGGAACCGGGCGCACGGACCGTGAGCACGGGTTGCTTGAGAGTCACCGATCAGCCTGTGCCCGGTACTCCATTCGTGCAACCGCAGCGTGTCTGACCAGCCACGATCGGTTCAACAGGACGGATCGCCGAAGAGCGCACACCATGGGTGGGGGAGCAGCCGACGGTAACGAGCCGCTCCCCGTCCGTGACCGGCTCACGAGCCCACCGGGTTCGGCGGTACGGAGCCCCGGAGGTACCCCCATGTGCGCGTCACGCGTCACCGCACAAGTGGGCCCGTGCCTGGTGAGCTACCGCTACTGGGAGCGGCGGTTCCTGGCCTCTCCGGCCGACCCCGCGACCCGCGAACGCTTCGAGCGCGCTGTCGCCGCCCTGTGCAGGGCGACGGGCGAGCGGTGCGGCCGGGAGGCCGCCGAAGCGGCGCAGCGCTCGCGGCCCCGCGCGTCCGACCGGGAAGGTGACCCCGCATGACCCCGCTGTCGCACACCGCCGTCCCTGTCCCGATCGAGGACGTGCGACCGGCCGTGGACGGAGGCCGACGTCCGGTGAAGTCGGTCGTGGGGGAGACCTTCACGGTCACGGCCCTGGTCTTCGTGGAGGGCGACGGCGTCCTGCGCGCCGAAGTGGTGCTGCGCGCGCCCGACGGCGAAGAGACGGGCCGGTGGCCGATGACATCGCAGGCCCCCGGGACCGACCGCTGGTGCGCCGAGGTGCGCGCGGACCGCCCCGGCCGCCTGAGCTACTGCGTGCGCGCGTGGCGCGACCCCGTGGCCACGTGGCTGCGGGACGCCAGGATCAAGGTCGGCGCGGGCGTGGACTGCGAGAGCACGCTGGAGGAGGGCGCGGTCCTCCTGGACAGGGCGCGGGTCCGGGCGTCGACGGACGAGGCGCGTGACACCCTCCGGGCCGCGGCCGAGCTGCTGTGCGCGGCGGACCGGACCCCGCTGGGGCGTCTCGCCGCGGCCGAGGACCCGGCGGTGTGTGCCGCGTTGGCCGCCGCTCCGCTGCGCGAGCGTCTGACCGAGAGCCGCCGACTGCCGCTGCTCGTCGAGCGGGAGCGGGCCCTGTTCGGGTCCTGGTACGAGTTCTTCCCGCGTTCGGAGGGGGCGGTGGTCCGGGCGGGGGAGCCGCCGGTCAGTGGCACGTTCCGGACGGCGGCGCGGCGGTTGCCGGCGATCGCGGCGATGGGTTTCGACGTGGTGTACCTGCCGCCGGTGCATCCGATCGGGACGACGTTTCGCAAGGGGCCCAACAACTCGCTGTCGCCGGGCCCTGATGACGTGGGGGTGCCGTGGGCGATCGGTTCGCCGGAGGGCGGGCACGACGCGATCCATCCGGACCTGGGCACGTTCGAGGACTTCGACGCGTTCGTGGGCCGGGCGCGGGAGTTGGGGATGGAGGTGGCCCTCGACTTCGCGTTGCAGTGCTCGCCGGATCATCCGTGGGTGGACAAGCATCCGGACTGGTTCCACCACCGTCCGGACGGCACGATCGCGTATGCGGAGAACCCGCCGAAGAAGTACCAGGACATCTACCCGATCGCCTTCGACAGGGATCTGCCCGGTCTGGTGGCGGAGACGGTGCGGATCCTGCGGCTGTGGATGGACCACGGGGTGCGGATCTTCCGGGTCGACAATCCGCACACCAAGCCGGTGGTGTTCTGGGAGAAGGTGATCGCCCAGATCAACGGCACCGACCCGGACGTGATCTTCCTGGCGGAGGCGTTCACGCGGCCGGCGATGATGCGCACGCTGGCCGCGGTCGGCTTCCAGCAGTCCTACACCTACTTCACCTGGCGCAACACCAAGGGCGAACTCACCGACTATGTACAGGAGTTGGCGGGCGAGACGGCGGCGTACATGCGGCCGAACTTCTTCGTCAACACCCCCGACATCCTGCACGCCTTCCTCCAGGACGGCGGCCGTCCGGCGTTCGAGCTGCGGGCGGTGCTGGCGGCGACGCTGTCGCCGACGTGGGGCGTCTACAGCGGCTACGAGCTGTGCGAGAACACCCCGCTGCGGCCCGGCAGCGAGGAGTACCTGAACTCGGAGAAGTACCAACTGCGGCCCCGGGACTGGGAGTCGGCCGAGCGGGAGGGGCGCACCATCGCCCCGCTGATCACCGCGCTCAACGCGATCCGCCGCCGCAACCCGGCGCTGCGCACGCTGCGCGACGTGCACTTCCACGAGGCCGACAAGGACGCGGTCCTCGTGTACTCCAAGACCACCGCATCCGCACAGGGCTCGAACACGGTGCTGGTGGTCGTGAACCTCGACCCGCACCACACCCAGGAAGCCACGGTCCGCGTCGACCGCGAGGCCCTGAAGGTGTCACCGGACGACACGTTCCGGGTGCACGACGAGCTGACCGGCCGGACGTACACCTGGGGTGACACCAACTATGTGTGTCTGACGCCGGGTGTGACGCCCGCGCACATCTTCACCATCGGTTGAGTCAGGAAGCCGGCTCTTCCCCGCCCCGCATGAACAAACGAGGGAGTGAACCCTCATGACGACGAATGAACTCAGCGTGCCCGCGCGCCCGAACCGTCTGCCTCGGGACCCGGACTGGTTCAAGCGCGCCGTCTTCTATGAGGTGCTGGTCCGCTCGTTCCACGACAGCAACGGCGACGGCGTCGGCGACCTGAAGGGCATCACCGCGAAGCTGGACTACCTCCAGTGGCTCGGCGTGGACTGCCTCTGGCTGCCGCCCTTCTTCAAGTCCCCTCTGCTGGACAACGGTTATGACGTCGCCGACTACATCGCGGCCCTGCCGGACGCCGGTGATCTGGCCGATTTCGTGGAGTTCGTGGACGCCGCGCACCAGCGCGGGATGCGCGTGATCATCGACTTCGTCATGAACCACACCAGTGATCAGCACGAGTGGTTCCAGCAGTCGCGCTCGGATCCCGACGGCCCCTACGGGGACTACTACGTGTGGGCCGACGACGACAAGCAGTACGAGGACGCGCGGATCATCTTCGTCGACACCGAGGCCTCGAACTGGACCTTCGACCCGGTGCGCAAACAGTACTACTGGCACCGCTTCTTCTCCCACCAGCCGGATCTGAACTACGAGAACCCGGCCGTGCAGGAGGAGATCCTCGCCGCCCTGCGCTTCTGGCTGGACCTGGGCATCGACGGCTTCCGCCTGGACGCGGTCCCCTACCTCTACGCCGAGGAGGGCACCAACTGCGAGAACCTGCCCGCCACCCACGAGATGCTCAAACGGGTCCGCAAGGAGATCGACGCCCAGTACCCGGACGTGGTGCTGCTGGCGGAGGCCAACCAGTGGCCCGAGGACGTCGTGGACTACTTCGGCGACGCCGCCTCCGGCGGCGACGAGTGCCACATGGCCTTCCACTTCCCCGTCATGCCGCGGATCTTCATGGCGGTGCGCCGCGAGTCGCGCTACCCGGTCTCGGAGATCCTCGCCAAGACCCCGCCGATCCCGTCGGGCTGCCAGTGGGGCATCTTCCTGCGCAACCACGACGAGCTGACCCTGGAGATGGTCACCGACGAAGAGCGCGACTACATGTACGCGGAGTACGCCAAGGACCCGCGGATGCGCGCCAACATCGGCATCCGCCGCCGCCTGGCCCCGCTCCTCGACAACGACCGCAACCAGATCGAGCTGTTCACCGCGCTGCTGCTGTCCCTGCCCGGCACGCCGATCCTGTACTACGGCGACGAGATCGGCATGGGCGACAACATCTGGCTCGGCGACCGCGACGCGGTGCGCACCCCGATGCAGTGGACCCCGGACCGCAACGCCGGCTTCTCCTCCTGCGACCCGGGACGCCTCTTCCTGCCCACGATCATGGACCCGGTCTACGGGTACCAGGTCACCAATGTCGAGGCGTCGATGTCGTCGCCGTCGTCGCTGCTGCACTGGACCCGGCGCATGATCGAGATCCGCAAGCAGAACCCGGCGTTCGGCCTGGGCTCGTACACCGAACTGCCCTCCTCCAACCCGGCCGTGATCGCGTTCCTGCGCGAGTACGGCGACGACCTGGTGCTGTGCGTGCACAACTTCTCCCGCTTCGCCCAGCCCACCGAACTCGACCTGCAGGCCTTCAACGGCCGCCACCCCGTCGAACTCATCGGCGGCGTCCGCTTCCCCGCCATCGGCGAACTCCCCTACCTGCTCACCCTCGGCGGACACGGCTTCTACTGGTTCAGGCTGAGCGACGACTCGGCCCCGGCCGGCACCTCGGGGGTTCCCTCTGGATTGGACCGGATCTCATGACCCGCCCCCTGGCCGAACTCGCGGACGCGCGCCCCGCGTTCTTCGGCACGTCCCTCAACGATCTGCTCGGACGCTGGCTGCCGCGACAGCGCTGGTACGCCGACAGCGGTCGTCGGATCAGCGACATCTCGATAGCGAACGCGACCGCGCTGACACCGGAGTGCTTCCACCTGCTGGTGCGCGTGCGGGAGGCCGGTGAACAGGACGACACCTACTACCAGTTGATCCTGGGCGCCGCCGTCGCCCCGCCGCCTCGGCTGTGGAGACACGCCCTCGGACAGGTGGACGGGCCTGGCGGCGGGGCGCTGGTGGTCTACGACGCCGTGCACGACCACCGGGTCGCGGTCGTGCTGCTCGACCGGCTCCGCCAGGGCGGCCCCGCGGGCGCACTCCGCTTCGAGAAACCCTCCAGCACACTCGTCCCGGCGGGGCTCGCGCCGCGTGTCATGGACGTGGAGCAGTCCAACACCTCGATCGTGTACGGCGACCGGCTCGTGCTCAAGCTGTTCCGCCGCATCCAGCAGGGTGTCAACCCGGATCTGGAGGTGACGTCCCGGCTGGGGAGGTGGGGACACCCGGCCGTCCCGGCCCCCGCGGCGTGGTTCTTCACGACCGCCCCGTTCCTGGGCACCCTCGGCATGCTCCAGCCCTTCCTGGCCGGAGCCACGGACGGCTGGGAACTGGCCCTGCGTGCGGCCGCCGCGCAGGAGGACTTCGTCAAACAGGCCTGGGGCCTCGGCCGCACGACGGGCGAACTGCACGCGGCGCTCGCACAGGTCTTTCCGGTCGGGGCGACGGCGAGCCACCAACTGCCGTGTCTCGCCGAGGAAATGGTGGCACGCCTGAAGCACGCGGCGGACGCCGTACCGGCGCTGCGCCCTCACGTACCCGGACTCCACCAGGTCTTCGCCGCCGCCCTGACTGCCCGCGGCGAACCGGCCCCGCAGCGCATCCACGGCGACCTCCACCTCGGCCAAGTGCTGTGGGCGGACGGGGAATGGCACGTCGTGGACTTCGAAGGAGAGCCCGCACGGCCGCTGGCCGAGCGCCGCGCGGACCGCTCACCGATCCGGGACGTGGTCGGCATGCTCAGGTCCTTCGACTACGCGGCACACATGAGCCCCACCCCGCACCCCCGGTGGGCCGAACACTGCCGCGCCGCCTTCTGCTCCGGCTACAGCGGCTCCGGCGGCTTCGAACCGGCGCGCGCCCCCGAACTCATGCGCGCCTACGAGGCCGACCGCGCCGTCTACGAGGTGCTGTACGAGGCGACACACCGGCCCGACTGGACCGACGTCCCCCTGAGGGCGGTGGCCCGGCTCGCCGCCGCACGCGCTGAACCGCGAACTGCCTCCTGACCGCGCCGAGCGACCGCCTTCCGCAAGCCCTCCGAAGGGGACGACCATGACTGCCAACGTGACCGCCGACCCGCCCCGGCGCCGACCGGCCGACACCGCGCCGGACGTCGACGCCGGCACGCGCGCGGCGCTCCTCGACGGCACCCACCACGACCCTCACGCGGTGCTCGGGGCGCACCCGGTCCCGGGAGGTGTCGTGGTGCGCTGCCTGCGTCCGGGCGCGGCCGAGGCGGCCGTGGTGTGCGGTGGCACGGCGTGGCGCTTGGCGGACAGCGTGGGCGACGGCGTGTTCGAGGGCACGCTGCCCGCCACCGCCGTCGCGGCTGCCCCTGAGTACCGGCTGCGCGTGACCACTGCCGAAGGCGTCGTCGAGACGGACGACCCGTACCGATTCCTGCCCGCCCTCGGGGAGTTGGACCTGCATCTGATCAACGAGGGCCGCCACGAGGACCTGTGGACGGCGCTCGGCGCCCACCCCATGGAGCACCAGGGCGTGCATGGCACCCGCTTCACGGTGTGGGCCCCTCGCGCCCGCGGTGTCCGTGTCATCGGCGACTTCAACCACTGGGACGGCACCACGGCCCCCATGCGGTCCCTCGGACACTCCGGTGTCTGGGAACTGTTCGTGCCCGACCTCGGCGAGGGCGAGCTGTACAAGTACGAGATCACCGGCCCCGACGGGGCCCGGCGCGAGCACGCGGACCCCATGGCGCGGCGCACCGAGCGGCCCCCGGCCACGGCGTCCGTCGTCCACGCCTCGCACTACACATGGGGTGACGAGGCGTGGCTGGAGCAGCGGGGCGCGCGTCCGGTGCACGAGGCGCCGTTCTCGGTGTACGAGGTGCACCTGCCGTCCTGGCGCCCCGGCCTGACCTACCGCCAGCTCGCCGAGCAACTGCCCGCCTACGTCGCCGACCTGGGCTTCACCCACGTGGAGCTGCTGCCGGTGGCCGAGCACCCCTTCGGCGGCTCGTGGGGCTACCAGGTCACCGGCTTCTACGCCCCCACCGCCCGCCTGGGCACCCCCGACGACTTCAAACACCTCGTCGACGCCCTGCACCGGGCCGGCATCGGCGTCCTGATGGACTGGGTGCCCGCCCACTTCCCGCGCGATGCCTGGGCGCTGGCCGAGTTCGACGGCCGCCCCCTGTACGAGCACGAGGACCCGCTGCGCGCCGCCCACCCCGACTGGGGCACCCTCGAATTCGACTACGGCCGCAAGGAGGTCCGCAACTTCCTCGTCGCCAACGCCCTGTACTGGTGCCAGGAGTTCCACATCGACGGCCTGCGCGTGGACGCCGTCGCCTCCATGCTCTACCTCGACTACTCCCGCCAGGCCGGGCAGTGGACGCCCAACCAGTTCGGCGGCCGCGAGAACCTCGACGCCGTCGCCTTCCTCCAGGAGATGAACGCCACCCTCTACCGGTGGGTGCCCGGCATCGTCACCATCGCCGAGGAGTCCACCGCCTGGGACGGCGTCACCCGCGCCACCCACCACACCGGCCCGACCGGCTTCGGCGGCCTCGGCTTCGGCCTGAAATGGAACATGGGCTGGATGCACGACTCCCTGGACTACCTCGCCCACGAACCCGTGCACCGCAAGCACCACCACCACGAGATGACGTTCTCCATGGTCTACGCCTACAGCGAGAACTACGTCCTGCCGATCTCCCACGACGAAGTCGTGCACGGCAAACGCTCCCTGGTCTCCAAGATGCCCGGCGACTGGTGGCAACAACGCGCCACCCTCCGCGCCTACCTCGCCTTCATGTGGGCCCACCCCGGCAAACAACTCCTCTTCATGGGCCAGGAGTTCGCCCAGGGCGCCGAATGGTCCGAAGCCCACGGTCTTCAGTGGAACCTCGTCGAGGAGGGCGCGCCCGGGAGCGAGGACCACCTCGGTGTGCGGCGCCTGGTCCGGGACCTGAACGGTCACTACACGGCCGACGCCGCCCTCTGGGAGAGGGACAGCGACCCGGCCGGCTTCCAGTGGGTGACTGCCGATGCGGCGGACGACAACGTGCTGGCCTTCCTCCGCTACCCGGCCGAGGGTGACCCGCTCCTCGCCGTCTGCAACTTCTCCCCCGTGGTGCGCGAGGACGTCCGGTTCGGTGTCCCGAGGACGGCCACGGGTGTCTGGTGGGAGGCCGTCAACACCGACGCGGGGCGGTACGGAGGCAGCGGGGTGGGAAACCCGGGGCCACTCGTCCAGCAGCCCTCCGGCTGCCATGACCTGCCCGTTTCCCTGATCCTGCGTCTTCCGCCGCTCGCCACGCTGTGGCTGTCACCCCGGGAGCGCCCCGAAGACTGAGACATCGGGATGGGGGAACCCGGGCGGCGAAACGGCCCGCACGCCGCCCCGGCGCGACGGTCGCCTCTGCCGGACCCCTCTTCGTTCCCGCTCGCAGATCGGTACGAGAATGAACACCTTCACCTCATCCCCGCACACGGACCTGAACAGCGACTCGGTGCTGGGAGCGCCCTGCTGGGTGAGCCTGGCCACCCACGACATGGGCGAAGCGGAAGCGTTCTACCACGCGGTCCTGGGCTGGGACTGGCGCGCGGGCAGGCTGGGTGAGCAGTACCGCTTCGCGAGCGTGCGCGGTGTGCCGGTGGCAGGTGTGTCGTCGACCGGGATGGGCCCGACACCCGGTGTGTGGACCCCCTTCTTCGCCGTGGCCGGAGCCGACGAGTGCGTGGGCCGCAACCATGAACGCGGCGGAACGACGGCGGTGGGGCCGCTGTCCTTCCCGCCGGGCCGGGCCGCCGTGCTCGCCGACCGGGACGGAGCCGTGTTCGGTGTGTGGGAGGGCGAACTCGTCAGTGACTGGGAACGGTGGCGCCGCGCGGCACCGACGTTCGTGGAACTGCACACCCGGGACGCCTTCGCCGCGACGATCTTCTACGACGAGGTGCTGGGCTGGTCGTCCGGGACCGGGTGCTGCGAGGCCTGCTACGAGGACGAGGAGGTCGTCCTGCGCAGCCACGGCGACGTCGTGGCACGCATCCACTCGGGCGCGGTCGACTCGGCCCCCGACCCCGCCGTCCGCCCCCGGTGGCAGGTGCACTTCTCCGTCGAGAGCGTCGCGGCCTGCGTACGGGCGACACGCGAGCACGGCGGCCAGGTCCTGCACGGCGGACCGGACTCCCCGGAGGCGGTCCTGGCCGACCCGGCCGGAGCACGGTTCGTGGTGAACGCGCGAGAGCCGCACTGAGTACCAGCCGACGACACGACGCGACACGACGCGACACGGCCGGGCCGCGGGGTGACCCACCTCACAGGCCCCAACTGCCCCGCGCGTACAACCCTTTGGCTCCATCGCCGATCAAGACTGTGCGGCCGCTGTGGCCGCAGGTGCTGTGGGTCCGCCCGTCCGCGACCCGCGTCCACCCGTCGGTAGTCGATCGTCGATAACGGAGCCTCCCCATGTCCCAGCACTCCCGCAAGAAGTTGACGTCCGGCAAGAAGGTGACCCTGGGCGTCAGCGCGCTGGCCGCCTCCGGGCTCGCCGTCGGCCTGCTCGTCACACCGTCCGCGACGGCGGGCGGGACCGACGCGGCCGAGGCGCTGGAGCAGAGCAACGCCGCGGCCACCGACGCGTTGGAGGCCAAGGACGCCGCGCCCAAGGCGAGAACCCTGGCCGCGACCGCCGACGCCACCGTCGTCTCCGGCGTCACCGTCGACGGCGGCAACACCGCCCGCGTCGGGACGACGAACACGCAGACGATCACCGTGAAGTGGACGGTCACGGGCGGGTCGACGCTCTACGGCAGCCACGCGTCGATCTGGCGCGGCACCGACCGCGACAGCGGACTGGAGCGGTTCATCAACTCCGAGGAGTTCGACGCGGGTACCGACCCCTGCGTTTCGTCCGGTGACGCCACCTTCAAGTGCACGGCCACCTTCGACATCGACCCCCAGAGCGACCTGGAGAACGCGGACGCCGGAGCCTGGAAGATCTCCCTCTACGCGATCACCGAGGCCACCACCGACGTGCGCACCGACAACGCCAAGACCTGGTACCTCAAGCGCTGGTCCCGGCTGAGCAACAACGCGGCTCCCGAGCCCGTCGCCAAGGGCAAGACCATCACGATCACCGGCAAGCTGGAGCGCGCCAACTGGGACACCCACAAGTACGCGGGCTACACCCAGCAGACCGTCCGCCTCCAGGAGCGTTCGCTGACCGGCTCGTACGCCACCACCAGCAGCCACAGCACCGGCACCGGCAGCCTGGCGGGCGTCGAGAAGCAGACCCGCACCGCCACCACCGACCGCTGCTACCGCTACAAGTTCGAGGGCACCACCACCACGCCGCCGGTCACCGCCACCGGTGACTGCGTGGACGTGCGCTGACCCTCCCGCCCCGGTGCGGCCGTGACCGGTCGGCGTCAGTCCAGAAAAACCCGAAGGGACCCGCCGGTCGCGCACGACTCGCTGTAGGCTGCGCGAACAGCCCTTGACCTGCACATACGCAGGCAGGGAGCCTACCGCTGGGAGTGCCCCAATGCTGCGCACCATGTTCAAGTCCAAGATCCACCGCGCCACCGTCACCCAGGCCGACCTGCACTACGTCGGCTCCGTGACCATCGACGCCGACCTGCTCGACGCCGCCGATCTGCTGCCCGGCGAGCTCGTGCACATCGTCGACATCGACAACGGTGCCCGTCTGGAGACGTACGTCATCGAGGGGGAGCGCGGGTCCGGGGTCATCGGGATCAACGGGGCGGCCGCCCACCTCGTGCACCCGGGCGACCTCGTGATCATCATCAGTTACTGCCAGGTCGAGGACGCCGAAGCGCGCGCCCTGCGGCCGAGCGTCGTGCACGTCGACCGGGACAACCGGATCGTGGCGCTCGGCGCCGACCCCTCCGAGCCGGTACCCGGTGGTGAGGAGCGGCGCGGCCCGCACGTGGTACCCGTCGGCTGAACCACCGCGGGCCGCGCATAGGGTTCCGGTCATGAACCTGACGCTCGTGCACACCTCGCCCGTCCACGTGCCCGTCTTCGACGCCCTGCGCGACACCGATCACCCGGGTCTCCGGCTGCGGCACGTGGTGCGTGAGGAACTGCTCGTACGGGCGGGCGCCGAGGGGCCCGAGGCCGTCGCCGACGACGTGCGCGCGGTCCTGGCGGCGGCCGTTGCCGACGGGGCGGACGCCGTGCTGTGCACGTGTTCCACGCTCGGCGCCGTCGCGGAGGGGCTGAGCGTCGCGGCCGGGGTGCCGGTGCTGCGCGTCGACCGGCCGATGGCGGCGCGGGCCGTCGCCGCGGGGGAGCGGATCGCCGTCGTCGCCACCGTGCGCAGCACCCTCGGGCCGACCCTCGATCTGGTCGAGGAGGAGGCGCGGCGGGCCGGGCGCGCGGTGCGGGCGCGGACCGTGTTCGTCGACGGGGCCTGGGAGTTGTTCCTCGCGGGGGACCGGGACGGGTATCTGGCGCTGGTCGCCACCGCCGTCGACGGCATCGCGGACGCCGACGTGATCGTCCTCGCCCAGGCCTCCCTCGCCGACGCCGCCGGCCTGACCCGCACCGCGCTGCCCGTGCTCTCCAGCCCGCGGCCGGGCCTCGACGCCGCCGCCTCGGAATGCGCGGGCGCCAACAGGGCTTAGGTTGAAGGGACGTTGACGCCACGACCTTCAGGAGGCAGTGCGCATGACTCACAGCGACGCCGACATCGTCATCAGCCCCACCGGCTGGGTTGCCGAGCAGGCCCGTACGTACGAGGAGTCGGGCGGCACCAAGGGCACCACCATCCAAGGCGTGCCGTGCCTGCTGCTCGACTACCAGGGCCGCAAGAGCGGGCAGTGGCGCCGCACCGTACTGATCTACGGCAGGGACGGCGAGGACTACCTGATCGTGGCGTCGTACGGCGGGTCGGAGAAGCACCCGCAGTGGTACCTCAACCTCCAGGCCAACCCGGAGGTGCGGCTGCGCGTGGAGACGGAGCGGTTCACGGCGCGCGCCGAGACCCTGTCGGCGCGGGACAAGGCGCGGGTCTGGGACTCGCTGGTCGAGCTGTTCCCCCAGTACGCCGACTACCAGAAGAAGACAAGCCGGGACATTCCAGTCGTACGACTGCGTCGCACGGACGGCTGACAGGCCGCCGCACGCGTGGACTCGGCGGGCGTGGGAACGCGAGGCGGGAGACAGTGGAGAGGTCCCCTCCGAACCGTTGGAGGAACCAACGATGACTCAGCCGTTCCCCGATCCCGTCCCGCCGACCCCCACCCCGGGGCCCGGCCCCGGACCCGACCGGCCGGATCCGGGCCCGCTCCCGGACCCGTATCCGTCGCCGGTGCCCACGCCGGGGCCCCAGCCCTCGCCGCCGGACCCGGTGCCGCCGCGGCCGAACCCGGACCCCGACCCGCATCCGCCGGAGCCCGAGCCGTCACCCGTGTAGCGGCAAACCGGCGCTACGCGTCGACCTCGGAGCGGTCCCCGCCCCACAGCGTGTGGAACGAGCCGTCCCGGTCGACCCGCCGGTACGTGTGCGCGCCGAAGTAGTCCCGCTGGCCCTGCGTGAGCGCGGCCGGCAGGCGCTCGGCGCGCAGCGCGTCGTAGTAGGCGAGCGCGGCGGCGAAGCCCGGCGTCGGCACACCCTGGGTGGTCGCCGCGACCAGGACGGCGCGCCAGTCGTCCTGCGCCGCGGCGATCTCGTCGGCGAAGCCCTTGTCCTGGAGCAGCGACACCAGGTTCGGCTCGGCCTCGTACGCCGCCGTGATCCGGTCGAGGAACGCCGCGCGGATGATGCAGCCGCCGCGCCAGATCCGCGCCACGGCGCCGGAGTCGATGTTCCACTCGTACGTCTCGCTGCCCGCGGCGATCTCGTGGAAGCCCTGCGTGTAGGACACGATCTTCGAGGCGTACAGGGCCTGTTCGACCCGGTCGGCGAAGGCCGCGGCCTCCGACTCGCCCAGCTTCTTCGCCGTCGGGCCCGCCAACCCCTGTGAGGCGTCCCGCAGTTCGGCGTGCCCCGACAGCGAGCGCGCGAACACCGCCTCCGCGATGCCGGACACCGGCACGCCCAGGTCGAGCGCGATCTGCACCGTCCAGCGGCCGGTGCCCTTCTGCTCGGCCTGGTCCTGGACGACGTCCACGAAGGGCTTGCCGGTCGCGGCGTCCACGTGCTTGAGGACCTCGGCCGTGATCTCGATCAGGTACGAGTCGAGACGGCCGGTGTTCCACGTGCGGAAGATGTCGGCGATCTCGGCGGGGGAGTAGCCCGCCACGTCGCGCAGCAACTGGTAGGCCTCGCCGATGAGTTGCATGTCGGCGTACTCGATGCCGTTGTGCACCATCTTCACGAAGTGGCCCGCCCCGTCGGGGCCGACGTGCGTCACACAGGGCGCGCCGTCCTTCGCCTTCGCGGAGATCTTCTCCAGCATCGGGCCGAGCGAGTCGTAGGACTCGACGCTGCCGCCGGGCATGATGCTCGGCCCGTGCAGCGCGCCCTCCTCGCCGCCGGAGACGCCGGTGCCGACGAAGTGGATGCCCTGCTCGCGCAGCTCCTTCTCGCGGCGGCGGGTGTCCGCGAAGTGCGCGTTGCCACCGTCGACGATCATGTCGCCGGGCTCCAGGAGCGGCGCGAACTCCTTGATCACCGCGTCCGTCGGGTCGCCGGCCTTCACCATGATCACGAGCCGTCGCGGCCGCTCCAGGGCCGCGACGAACTCCTCGGCCGTCTCGGTCGGGACGAAGATGCCCTCCTCGCCGAACTCCTCGACCAGCGCGTGCGTGCGCGACGCCGTGCGGTTGTGGAGGGCGACGGTGTAGCCGTTGCGGGCGAAGTTGCGGGCGAGATTGCGCCCCATCACCGCGAGTCCCGTGACACCGATCTGGGCTGTAGTGCTCATGCCTGTCGCTCCTGTCGCTGCTGCCTATGGAAAATGAAGGATTTTGTTCATTCTTGGTGGGCGGACGGGTTAGGTTGGCGTCCGTCCCCCACCGTGGACTCTCTACGAATTTGGAGCCGTGCGTGCCTCATTTCGACCTGTCGCTCGATGCGTTGCGTACCTATCAGCCGGAGTTGACGGCCCCCGACGACTTCGACTCCTTCTGGGAGAAGACCCTCGCCGAGGCCCGGGAACACGACCTCGACGCGCGCTTCGAGCCCGTCGACGTCCCGTACACCGCGGTGGACGTATTCGACGTTACGTACGCGGGCTTCGGCGGGCATCCCGTGAAGGGGTGGCTGGTGCTGCCGAAGGGCACGGACGAGCCGCTTCCGGCCGTCGTCCAGTACATCGGCTACGGGGGCGGCCGCGGCCTGCCGCACCAGCACCTTCAGTGGGCGGCCGCCGGGTTCGCGCACTTCGTGATGGACACCCGCGGGCAGGGCAGCGGCGGCAGCGTCGGCGACACCGCCGACCCGGTGGGCTCCACGCCGTCCCAGCCGGGCTTCATGACCCGCGGCATCCAGGACCCCCACGAGTACTTCTACCGGCGCGTCTACACGGACGCCGTGCGCGCCGTCGACGCCGCCCGCGCGCACCCGCTCGTGGACGCCTCCCGCGTCGCCGTCACCGGCGGCAGCCAGGGCGGCGGCATCACCATCGCCGTGGCCGGCCTCGTGCCCGACCTCAAGGCCGCCGCCCCCGACGTGCCGTTCCTGTGCGACTTCCGGCGCGCCGCCACGCTCACCGAGCGTCACCCGTACCGCGAGATCGCCCTCTACCTCAAGGCCCACATCGGCGAGGACGAGCGCGCTTTCCGGACGCTCTCGTACTTCGACGGCATGAACTTCGCGGCGCGCGCCACGGCGCCGACCCTGTTCTCCGCCGCCCTGGAGGACCTCACCTGCCCGCCGTCCACCGTCTTCGCTGCGTACAACCACTGGGCGGGCACGGACAAGTCCATCGAGGTGTACGCCTTCAACGACCACGAGGGCGGCGGACCCTTCCAGCAGGCCGCCCAACTCCGGTGGCTGCCGGGGCACTTGAGGGGCTGAATCACGCCAAGGTGGCCAAAGCCTCTCTTGTCCACCTCCGTAGGAGCGGCTAATTTGCCGCTCCTACGTGTGGCTGAGGAGGCGTTCATGGCGATACGGGGCCGGCACCGCCGGTACAGGCCGAGCCGGGTCAACCGGGCGTCGCTCACCGTGACCGTGGGCGGTGTCGGCATGGCGATCCCCGTCATCGGCGCCGGCACGGCGCAGGCCGCGGACGCGCAGACGTGGAACAAGGTCGCCGCCTGCGAGTCCTCCGGCAACTGGAGCATCAACACCGGCAACGGGTACTACGGCGGCCTCCAGTTCACCCGCTCCACCTGGGCCGCGTACGGCGGCACCGCCTACGCCGCGCGCGCCGACCTGGCCACCAGGGACCAGCAGATCGCCGTCGCCGAGAAGGTGCTCAAGGGGCAGGGGCCGGGTGCCTGGCCGGTGTGCTCGCAGCGCGCGGGCCTGACCCGCACCGCCGCGGAGCGCACCCCGGCCCGCACCGTCCAGGACGTGAAGCCGGAGACGACGCCGCAGTCCCGGGCGGGCCACGCCCGGATGTACACGGTGATCAGCGGGGACACGCTCTCCGGCATCGCGGACAAGCGGTCCGTCTCCGGCGGCTGGCGGGCGCTCTACGCCTCGAACCGGGCGACCATCGGCGCCGACCCCGACCTGATCGTTCCGGGGCAGCGCCTGTCCGTGTCGGGGACGAAGGCCGGGAAGCAGGCCGCCCCGCGCACGGCGGAACCCAAGAAAACGGAGCCCAGGAAGGCCGAGCCGAAGAAGGCCGCCCCGAAAGCCGAGCCCAAGAAGGCGAGCACCACCAAGGCGACCGAGCACAGCGTCGTCGCCCCCGTCTCCGCCTCCGTCGGCACCCCGTACCGCGCCGCCGGTTCCTCCTGGTCGAAGGGGTACCACACGGGCGTCGACTTCGCGGTGCCCACCGGAACCTCCGTGAAGGCCGTCGCCGCGGGTCGGGTCGTGTCGGCCGGGTGGGGCGGCTCGTACGGCTACGAGGTCGTCGTCAGGCACTCCGACGGCCGGTACAGCCAGTACGGGCATCTGTCGGCGCTCTCCGTGAAGAGCGGCCAGCACGTGGTGGCGGGCCAGCGCATCGCCCGCTCCGGTTCCACGGGCAACAGCACGGGCCCGCATCTGCACTTCGAGGTGCGGACCGGGCCCGGCTTCGGCAGTGACGTGGACCCGCTGGCGTACCTGCGGGCCCACGGCGTCAGGATCTGATGTCCTCCGAGGGCGAGCAGCCACCCGGCGACCGGTGCCGGGAATCGGGGGCGCGCGGCGGCAGCGGCACGCAGTCGAGCCCGGCGGGGCTGTCCGGCACCACGGGCGGGATCGCCGGGGTCACGCCCTGCGAGACGACCGAGGCGCCCGCCCGGCGGCCGCGGCCCATGCGCTCCGTGGTCAGCAGGATCAGGCCGCCCGCCGCCACGACACCGCAGCCCAGCGCCAGCACCGTGCCGATCGTTCCGTAACGGAACGATTCGCCGAACATCGTGATGCCCACCGTGGCCGCCACCACCGGGTTCACGACCGTCGCGGTCGCCAGCGGCGCCGCGAGCCCCGCGCCCCGGTAGGAGGCCTGTGACAGCAGCATTCCGGCCGCGGCCAGGCCCACGATCGCCAGGAGCGTGGCGAGCTGCTCCAGCGGCTGCCCCGTCCAGTCCTCGGTCACGGACTTCGTGAACACCGACGCCATGCCGAACGAGCCGCCCGCCGCGATCGCGAGCAGCACCGCGCGCACCACCGGATGCCGGTGCGCCGCGCGGGCCGACGACATCAAAACCAGCACGCCGCCCGCCGTGACCAGGCCGACGAGCAGCCGCTGCGAGCCGCCCAGCGTCTGCTCGGTGGTGGCGCCGGTCAGCGCCAGCATGCCGCCGAGCCCGACCGTCGCCATGATCGCCCCGCGCCAGGCCGTCGTGCCCGCCCTGCGGCCCACGAGCAGCGCCGACATCGGCAGCGCGAGCACGATCGTGAGCGCGCCCAGCGGCTGGACGACGCTCAGCGGCCCGTAGGCCAGCGCCGCCACGTGCAGCAGCGCGCCCAGCCCGTTCAGGCAGCCCGCCCCCCACCACGCGGGCCTGCGCAGCGGCGCGTACGCCGCCGCGGGACTCGTCGCCGCCACGCGCTCCTGCACGATCGCCCCGCCCGCGTACGCGACGGCGGAGACGAGCGAGAGCAGCACGGAAAGCACCAGGTCGCTCATATGGCGCCCCCTGGGGTGCGGCGTGGCGAACGGTCGCTTCTCATACTCCCTACGATCGCCCTTTTCCGCCTTCCGTGTCGTCCGACCTGAGCACTCATTGAGTCCTACTGCCGTTGGAGTAGGTCGCGTCGTGTGTCATCCCCAGGACGGGTGCCCCGGTGACCCGCGGGGACTCCGGGTCGTCCGCGCTCTTTCGCGCGGCGCCCTCCATGGGTGACCATGAGGGTGCGCATCCGAACAGCGATCCGCACAGCAATCCGAACAGTGATCCGAGCCGAGTTCTGCCGAGGGAACGACGGGGGCCACGCGTGCGTGTGGGACTGCTGACCAGGGAGTACCCGCCGGATGTCTACGGCGGCGCGGGCGTGCACGTGGAGTTCCTGGCGCGCGAGCTGCGCCCGCTGGTCGATCTCGAGGTGCACACGTGGGGTGAGGGCACGTCCGAGGGCGTGCGCCGGCACCGCGCCTGGCCCGCGCTCGACGGGGCGAACGACGCGCTGCGCACGCTCTCCGTGGACCTGGCCATGGCCGCCGCGCTCCAGGGCCGCGACGTCGTCCACTCCCACACCTGGTACACCAACCTGGCCGGGCACCTCGCGGCGCTGCACCTCGGGATTCCGCACGTGATGACCGCGCACTCCCTGGAGCCGCTGCGTCCGTGGAAGGCCGAGCAGCTCGGGGGCGGTTACGCGCTGTCGGCGTGGGCCGAGCGGACCGCGATCGAGGCCGCGGACGGCGTGATCGCCGTGTCGCACGCGATGCGCAAGGACATCCTGGGCTGCTATCCGGCCCTGGAGCCGAAGAAGGTCCGCGTCGTGCACAACGGCATCGACGTCTCCCTCTACCACGCCGACGCCGGCACGGACGTGCTGCGCCGCTACGACATCGACCCGGGGCGCCCCTACGTCCTGTTCGTCGGCCGCATCACGCGCCAGAAGGGCGTGCCTCATCTGCTGCGCGCGGCAAAGGAGTTGGCGAAGGACGTCCAGCTGGTGCTGTGCGCGGGCGCGCCCGACACCCCGGAGATCGGCCGCGAGTTCCGTGAACTGGTCGACGAGTTGAAGGCCACGCGCGACGGCGTGCGGTGGATCCCGTCGATGCTGCCGCGCAGTGAGGTCATCCAATTCCTCACGCACGCCTCGGCGTTCGTCTGCCCCTCCGTGTACGAGCCGCTCGGCATCGTGAACCTGGAGGCGATGGCCTGCGGCACGGCGGTGGTCGCCTCCCGGGTCGGCGGCATCCCCGAGGTGGTGGCGGACGGCGAGACCGGGCTCCTCGTGCCGTACGCGGAAGCGGACCCGGGCGCGTTCGAGGCGGGCCTCGCGGACGCCCTGAACCGGGTGGTGGCCGATCCCGGCGCGGCGCGCGCCATGGGGGAGGCGGGGCGGGAGCGGGCCGCGGCGGAGTTCGGCTGGGACACGGTGGCGCGGCGCACGGTCGACGTGTACGAGGAGATCCTCGGCGGCGCCTGAACACCTTTACAACGCAGGGGGGTTGGTATGCGCGGCGGACCTTCGGTGCTGGGGATCGTACTGGCGGGCGGGGAGGGCAAGCGGCTGATGCCGCTCACCGCGGACCGGGCGAAACCCGCGGTGACCTTCGGCGGGACCTACCGCCTGGTGGACTTCGCCCTGTCCAACCTGGTCAACGGCGACATCCTGCGGATCTGCGTGCTGACGCAGTACAAGTCGCACTCGCTGGACCGGCACGTCACGACGACATGGCGGATGTCGAGCCTGCTCGGCAACTACGTCACGCCGGTCCCGGCGCAGCAGCGGCTCGGACCGCGCTGGTACTCGGGCAGCGCCGACGCGATTCTCCAGTCCCTGAACCTGGTCCACGACGAACAGCCCGACTACATCGCGGTGTTCGGCGCCGACCACGTGTACCGGATGGACCCGCGGCAGATGCTCAGCCAGCACATCGAGTCGGGCGCGGGCGTCACGGTCGCCGGCATCAGGGTGCCGCGCGCGGAGGCGTCCGCGTTCGGGATCATCACCCCGGCCCGGGACGGCACGCGCATCGAGGCCTTCCTGGAGAAGCCGACCGATCCGCCGCCGCTGCCGGGCAACCCGAACCAGGTGTTCGCCTCGATGGGCAACTACCTGTTCACCACCAAGGTCCTGGTCGACGCGCTCCAGACGGACGCCGAGGACGAGGACTCGGCGCACGACATGGGCGGTTCGATCGTGCCGATGCTCACCGAGCGCGGCGTCGCCCAGCTCTACGACTTCGACGGCAACCACGTGCCGGGCGAGACCGAGCGCGACCACGGCTACTGGCGCGACGTCGGCACCCTCGACACGTACTACGAGGCCCACATGGACCTCATCTCGGACGCCCCGGTCTTCAACCTCGACAACCGCCGCTGGCCGATCTACACGCACCCGGGCCAGCTGCCGCCCGCCAAGTTCTGCGCGGGCGGCATCGCGTCCGAGTCCATCGTCAGCCCCGGCTGCGTCATCCGCGGCCAGGTCACCCGCTCCGTGCTCTCGCCGGGCGTCGTCGTCGAGGACGGCGCCGTCGTGCAGAACTCGGTGCTCCACGACAACGTGCGGGTAGGCAGGGGAGCGGTCGTCCGCGGCGCCGTCCTCGACAAGAACGTCGACGTCCCGGTCGGCGCCACCATCGGCGTCAACCCGGAACGCGACGCGGAGCTCTACACCGTGTCGAAGGCGGGCGTGATCGCCCTCGGCAAGGGGCAGGCGGTGCACTGAGCCCCGCCCCACACCGCTACGCGGGGTCGGGGACCGGCGGTTCGCCCGTGAAGCCGTTGGCCCAGTAGCGGCCCCGCAGGGACAGGTCGAGGAGCATGCGGGTGGCCTCCTCCGGAGGCATCGGGCGGGGGTCCTGCTCCAACCACCAGCCCAGTACGGCGAGTTGCTCGCCTACCCAGGCGTGTGCCAGGACGTCGACGCTGATCCGGGGGGTGACCCCTTCGTGCGCGGCGCGGGCCCGGAAGACCTCGGCGGTCGCCGCCGCCTGCGCCTGCGTGAACTGCCGCAGCGCCCGGCCGTCGCCCTCGCCGCGCAGGATCATCCGGTAGGCGTCCCGCTCCTCGTCGGCGTGCCGGAAGATCTCCAGCGCCGGTTTGCCGGTGAAGCCCACCTCGGAGGCCTGGACGAGCGGGCTCAACCGGTCCTGCAACTCGTCGAGCAGGTCGGTGACCACGCGGTCGAGCAGGTCGTCCTTGTCCGTGTAGTGCTTGTAGAACGTGGCCCGGCCCAGGTCGGCCCGCTCCGTGATGTCCTCCACGGTCACGGTCGCGTAGCCCCGCTCCAGGGACAGCGCCACCAGGGCGTCGCGCAACAGGCGTCGGGTGCGGCGTACTCGGCGATCGCCCGCTTCCGGCGGCATGGTTCCGGCTCCTCTCGCGTCCCCCATTGATGTCGGAAGCGTACACCTGATCATTGACACCCCGAAGGTTTATAGACACGCTGTCCACTAATGGCCGCCATGATGATTTGAGCCGTCGAGCGTGGGAGCAATCCGTGAACCTGGGCACGTACATCACTCGCAGCAGCACCTTCTGGCCCGACCGCGAAGCCTTGATCTGCGGTGAGCGCCGGCTGACGTACGGGGAGCTGGAGCGCGGCACGAACCGCCTCGCCTCCGCGCTCATCGGCCGCGGGCTCGTGCCCGGCCAGGCCGTGGCGACGTACGCGGGCAACTGCGCGCAGGCCGTCGAGACCGAGATGGCGCTGTCCAAGAGCGGTCTCGTACGCGTCCCCATCAGCCCCCGGCTCTCCGTCGACGAGGTCGCGCACATCCTCGACGACGCCGACGTCCGCGTCCTGTTCGTCGACGGCGAGCGCCTGGAGGCCGCCCGCGCCGCCCTGGAGCAGGCCTCCGTGGACTGCCTGCTCGTCGACTACGGCGACCAAGAAGCCCTCACTTACGCCGCGTTGCTCGCCGAGGGGAGCGAGAACACCGTCGCCGTCGAGGTCGACCAGCACGACGCCGCCGTCCTCAACTTCACCTCCGGATCCACCGGCAAACTGAAGGCCGCCGTCCAGACGCACGGCAACCGGCTCGCCAACATGCGCAAGCGGATGATGAGTTCGGACGGCGACCCCGCGCACCCCGAGTGCTACCTCGCCGCCGGACCCATCACCCACGCCCCCGGCATGCCGCTGCTCGCCCTGCTGGCCTCCGGCGCCACCGTCGTCGTACTGCCCACCTGGGAAGCCGAGTTGTTCCTGCGGACGGTCGAGACCGAACGCGTCACCGCGACGTTCCTCGTGCCGACCATGCTCGGCATGCTGCTCGCCCACCCGAAGACCCCCTCGGCCGACCTGACGAGCCTGCGGTCCCTGCACGTGGGCGGCGCGCCGGTCTCCCCGCAGCGGCTGCGGGACGCCGTCGAGGCGTTCGGGCCGATCGTCATGCAGGGCTATGGGCAGGTGGAGACGACCAGCGGCATCACCGTCCTCACCCGCGAGGACGTCCTCGCGGGCACCACCACCGACCCCGACCTGCTGCTCTCCTGCGGCCGACCGGTGTTCGACACCGAGATACGTGTCGTGGACGAGGCGGGCGCCGCACTGCCCGCCGGGGAGATCGGCGAGGTCGTCGCCCGCGGCCCCGACTGCGTCAGCGAATACTGGCACGAGCCGGAACTGTCCGCCGAGACGTTCAGGAACGGCTGGGTGCACACCGGGGACCTGGGCTATCTGCGCGAGGACGGCTACCTGTTCATCGTCGACCGCAAGAAAGACATGATCATCTCCGGTGGCTACAACGTCTACTGCAGCGAGGTCGAGGCCGTCCTGTACGCCCACCCCGCGCTCGCGGAGGCATGTGTCGTCGGTGTCCCCGACGACACCTGGGGCGAGGCCGTCAAGGCGGTCGTCGTGCGCAGGCCCGGCGCCGAGGTCGGCGAGGCCGAGATCGTCGACTTCTGCGCCGAGCGCCTCGCCCGCGTGAAGAAGCCGCGGTCCGTGGAGTTCGTGGACGCCCTGCCCGTGAACCGCAACGGGAAGATCGACCGCCGCGCCGTCCGCGCGCGCCACTGGGCCGGCGCCGAGCGCCGCGTCCACTGACAGGAGACCGCCATGACCTTCACCCTCACCCCCACGTACGACGACAACCCCCGGCTCCAGGACTTGGTCGGCCGCCTGCGCGACTACCTCGAAGGCGAACTCGCGGACTACGAGCAGGAGTTGGGGCTCACGGCCGAGGGCGGCTACACCCGCGCCCAGCTCGAACCCGTCTGGCGGCGCAGCCGCGAACTCGGCTTCTACGGCATCCACCTGCCGAAGGAGCACGGCGGCCAGGACCTCACCCACACCGAACTCGCCGCGCTCAAGGAGGAGGTGGGCGCCTCCGGGCGCATCCTCCAGCACAGCGTCCTCGGCGACATGGGCGGCCCCCTGCGCGCCGGATCCATCCTCCAGTACGCCACCGAGTACCAGGCCAGGACATACCTGGAGCCGGTCATCCGCGGCGAGCGGGCCTGCTGCTTCTCCCTCACCGAGACCGACGCCGGATCCGACGTCCGTGCCATGAGGACCGTCGCCACCCCCGACGGCGACGGCTGGCGGATCACCGGGCACAAGGTGTTCTCCTCGGCCGGACCGTTCGCCGACTTCTCCGTCCTCATCGCGCGGATGGCCCCGGAGCCGGGCGCGCCCGAGGACGCCAAGCCGGTGTTCTCCGCGTTCCTCGTCGACCTCGATGCGCCCGGCTGCACGGTGCTGCCCGGCGAGACGCCCATGTCCGGCGAGCACATCGAGAGCGACATCGTCCTCGACAACTGCCGTGTGGAGGCGGGGCAGTTGCTCGGCAACGTCGGCGACGGGCTGCGCATCGGACTCGGCCGCGTCACCACCAACCGGCTCCTGCACTGCCCCACCGCCCTCGGCTCGGCCCGCCGCGCCCTCGCCCTCACCGTGGACTTCGCCCGCACCCGGCAGGTCTTCGGCGCACCCCTCGGCGCGCTCCAGTCCATCCAGCACAAGCTCGCCGACATGGCCACCTCCTACTACGCGGCCCGCAGCATGACGTACGACGCGCTCGCCGACCTCGACGCCGGGCGGGAACCGCGCACCGAAGCCTTCATGTGCAAGCTGTTCGTCGCCGAGAGCGCCTTCCGCATCGCCGACGAGGCCGTACAGATCCACGGCAAGGCGGGCCTCGTGCGCGGCGCCGAAGTCGAGTCCCTCTTCCGCAAGCTGCGCATGTTCCGCGTGCTCACCGGCTCCTCCGAGATCCAGAAGAACGGGATCGCCCGGCAGCTGCTGCTGCCCGCCTGACCCCGCGCACGCCCCGCTTCCGCCCGTTCCTTCCCGCTCAACTCCACCGGCTCATCCGGAGGTTCACCCCTCGTGTCGTCGACCGAACGCGCCCAGGAACTCCAGCCCGACCTCGTCGGGCTCCGCCGCGCCCTGCACCGCGAGCCCGAACTCGGCCTGCACCTGCCCCGCACCCAGGAGAAGATCCTCACCGCCCTCGAAGGACTGCCCCTGGAGATCACCACCGGAAAGAACCTCAGCTCCGTGACCGCGGTGCTGCGCGGCGGCAGGCCCGGCGGCGCCGTCCTGCTGCGCGCCGACATGGACGCCCTGCCCATCACCGAGCGCAGCGGCGTCCCGTACGCGTCCGAGACCCCCGGCGCGATGCACGCCTGCGGCCACGACCTGCACTCCGCCGGACTCGTCGGCGCCGCCCGGCTGCTCGCCGAACGCCGCGCACACCTCGACGGCGACGTCGTGTTCATGTTCCAGCCCGGCGAGGAGGGGTTCAACGGCGCGAGCGCGATGATCGAGGAGGGCGTGCTCGACGCCGCGGGCAAGCCGCTCGACGCCGCGTTCGCCCTGCACGTCGCCGCCGACCGGCTGCCCGGCGGCATGATCGCCAGTCGCGCCGGCACCGTCACCTCCGCCTCCGACGTGCTCACCGTGACCGTACGCGGCCAGGGCGGCCACGGCTCGACCCCGCACGGCGCCAAGGACCCCATCCCGGTGGCCTGCGAGATGGTCACCGCGATCCAGACCTGGGTGACCCGCCGCTTCGACATCTTCGACCCGGCCGTCGTCACCGTCGGCACCTTCCACGCGGGCACCCAGCAGAACGTCATCCCCGACACCGCCACGTTCGAGGCCACCGTGCGCAGCTACTCCGAGGCCGTCCACGAGCGCCTCATCGAGGGACTGCCCCGCCTGGTCCACCACATCGCCGAGGCCCACGGCATCGAGGCCGAGGTCACGTACGACGTGCGGTACCCGGTCACCGTCAACACCCCCGACGAGACGGCCTTCGCGCTCGACACCGCCCGCGATCTGTTCGGCGACGGCCAGGTGTGGGAGGCGCCCAAGCCCGCCAACGGCTCCGAGGACTTCGCCTTCGTACTCCAGCGGACCCCCGGCGCGATGCTGCTCGTCGGCGCCGCACCCGAGGGCGCCGACCCCGCGCACACGGCCGTGAACCACTCGCCGCGCGCGGTCTTCGACGACCGGGTCCTGTACCGGCAGGCGGCCCTGCTCGCCGCGCTCGCCGAGGGGCGCCTCTCCCGGAGCGCCCCGGCCGAGGGCCGCGACGCCGCGCGAGACCTCCAGCAGGGGGACGCCGCATGAGCGCGACCACCGCGACCACCGGGACCCCGACGACCGGCGGCAGCGTACGCGCCGTCGTCGGCCTGCTCGTCGCCTTCGAGCTGATCAGCGGCTTCCTCCAGGGCGCCGCCGTGCCCCTGGTCCCCGAGATCCAGGAGTGGCAGGGCATCGGCACCGGCCAGGCCCAGTGGATCACCACCGTGCAGTACCTGGCCGCCGCCGTCAGCGTCCCCGCCTTCGGCCGCCTCGGCGACCTCTACGGACACCGGCGCATGATCCGCGTCGCGCTCGGCACCATCGCGGTCGGCGCCGTCCTCGTGGCCTGCGCCCCCAACCTCGGCGTGCTGCTCCTCGGCCGCGCCCTGCTGGGCCCCCTCGCCGCGCTCCTGCCGCTGGAGATCGGCCTGGTCCGCGACCGGCTCAGCGTCGACGGCGGACGCCGGGCCGTCGGCCTCCTCGTCGGCTCGCTCACCCTCGGCTCGGTCCTCGGCCACGCCCTCGTCGGCCCGCTGCTCGCGCTCCTCGGCGATCTGCGCGCCACCCTGTTCACCCTCGCCGCGCTCGCCGTCGCCTGCGTCGTGCTGTCGTTCCTCGCGATCCCCGAGTCCACCACCCGGGCGAGCGGCCGGATGGACTGGTCGGGCGCCGCGCTCCTCGCCGTCGCCCTGGTCCTCCTGCTCGGCACGGTCTCCCGCGGCTCCTCCTGGGGCTGGCTGTCGGCGCCCACGCTCGGCGGCCTCGCCCTGTCGGTGGCGCTCCTGTACGTCTGGGCCCGCCTCCAACTGCGCAACCCCGAGGCCCTGGTGGACGTACGGGCCCTCGGCCGCAGGCAGAGCGCCCCCTACTACGGCTCCGGGTTCGTGCTCGGCGCCGTCCTCCTCGGCGGCCAGACCGTCGCGGTCAGCTTCATGGCCACGTCGCCCGACCGGGCGGGGTACGGCTTCGACCTCGCCGCCTGGCAGATCAGCCTGTGCGGAACGATCCCGCACGTCATGGCGTTCCTCGGCTCGTCCCTGTGCGCGAACCTCGCCACCCGGATCGGCTACCGCCGCCTCCTCCTGCTCGCGTTCACGCTGCTGGCCTGCGGATACGGCGGGCTGATCGCGCTGCACTCCGGTCTCGTCCCGTTCACCGTCGCCAACGCGCTCGTGGGCTTCGGAGTCGGCCTCGCGCTCGGCGGCCTGCCCACCGTCATCGTCGAGAGCAGCGCCGCGGACCGCACGGCCAGCGCCACCGCCGTCTACAACAACTTCAAGACACTCGGCGGCAGCGCGGGCGGCGCCGCCTTCAGCGTCGTCCTCGGATCCCTGGTCCTCGCCCACACCGACACCCCCACCCTCTCCGCGTACGTGACGATCTGGTCGATCGCCGGCGCCCTCTGCCTGCTGGCGCTGGCCGCCCAACTCACCACCCGCACGCTCCGACCGAACCACCTCTCCAGCCCCTCCGGCGAATGAGAAGCGGGGCGCTGGGCAGCGCCCCGCGCCCTCAACCACCAACGCCACCAACCCCCTTGGCTAATCTGCACGGATGAGCCCCGACCTCACCCTCCTGACCCGCGTCGCCCACCGCGGCCAGGAGATCACCGCCCCCCGCCTGCGCGGCCTGCTCGCCCTCCTCGCGAGCGGGCCGCGCACCGGCTGCGGCGCGGACCGGCTCGTGGCGGGCCTGTGGCCCGACGAACAGCCGCAACACCCCGACAAGGCGCTGCACGTCCTCGTCGCCCGCACCCGCGCCCAGCTCGGCGCCGACATCGTCGCCAGCACCCCGACCGGCTACCGGCTCGCCCTCGACGAGGAACAGGTCGACGCCTCCGCACTGCTGCTCCGCGCCGCGGAGTGCGCCCACCGGTCCAGGACCGGCGACCACGCCGGCGCCCTGGGCGCCGCCGAAGCCGGACTCGCCCTGTGGGAGGGCGGCACGGCGGACAGCGACGCCCCGCACGACCCCGTGGCCGCGCTCCGCGCCGAACGCCTCCCCGTCCGCGCCGCCCTCGACCGCACGCGCGCCCTCGCGCTCGCCCGGCTCGGCCGGTACGCCGAAGCGTGCGGCCCCCTGACCGAGACCGCCGCGCGCCAGCCCCGCGACGAGGAGGTCCTCGCCGAACTGCTGCGCGCGGAAGCGGCCACCGCGGGCCCGTCCGCCGCGCTCGCCCGCTTCGAGGCCCACCGCCGCGACCTGCGCGAGGAACTGGGCACCGATCCGGGGCCCGCCCTCAAGGACGTGCACCAGGAACTGCTGCGCGACGAACCGCCCGTCGTCCGGCACGGCGTGCCGCACGAACCGAACCCGCTCCTGGGCCGCGCCGACGACCTCGCCGCCGTGCGGCGCCTGCTGCGCGCCTCCCGCGCCGTCACCGTCGTCGGCCCCGGCGGCCTCGGCAAGACACGGCTCGCGTACGCCGTCGCCCGCTCCGCCGAGCAACGCGTCGTGCACGCCGTGCCGTTGGCCGGAATCCCCGCGGACGCGGACGTCGCCGCCGAGGTGGCGTCGGCGCTCGGCGCGGGGGAGGGGCGGCACGGCGCCATCGGCGCACACGCGCCCGCCGACCCGGTGGCACGCATCGTCGGCACGCTCGGCGCGGGGCCCGCGCTGCTCGTCCTCGACAACTGCGAGCACGTCGTCGAGGGCGCCGCCGACCTCGTGCGGACCCTGCTGTCGCGCGCCCGCGAACTGCGCGTCCTCGCCACCGGCCGCGCCCCGCTCGGCCTCACGTCCGAGGCCGTCCACGCGCTCCCGGAACTGGGCCCCGACACCTCCGCCGAACTGTTCACCCAGCGGGCCAGGGCCGCCCGGCCCGGCGTCGAACTGCCACCGGACGCGGTCGCCGAACTCTGCCGCCACCTCGACGGACTGCCGCTCGCCGTCGAACTCGCCGCGGCGCGCGTACGCACCCTGTCCGTACCGGAGATCGCCCACCGCCTCGACGACCGGTTCGCCCTCTTGCGCGGTGGCGTACGCGACGTGCCCGAACGCCACCGCACCCTGCACGCCGTCGTCGACTGGAGCTGGAACCTGCTGACCGACGAGGCCCGCGCCGCTCTGCGCACCCTGTCCGTCTTCCCCGGCGGCTTCCTCGGCGACACGGCGGAGCGGGTGCTCGGCGCGGCCGCCCCCGAACTGCTGGAGCAACTGGTCGAGCAGTCGCTGCTCATCGTCACCGACACCCCGTCCGGCGTACGCTTCGGGATGCTGGAGACCGTGCGCGAGTTCAGCGCCGCCCGCCGCGCGGACACCGGCGACGAGGAGCGGGTGTCCCGTCGACTCCGCGACTGGGCACGGGACTTCGGCGTCACCCACTACGAGACACTGCTCGGCCCGAGGCCGCCGGAGGCCGGGGAGCGGATCAAGGCCGAGCAGGACAACCTCGTCGCGGCCCTGCGGCACGCCCTCGCCCGCGAGGACGGCCCCACCACCGCCGCCGTCACCGCCGTGCTCGCCGCACTGTGGTCCACCGACTCCCACTTCGCCCGCCTCACCGCGCTCGCCGGTGACACCGGCGCCCCACTGTCGCACTACCACCCCGAACCCGAGTACGTCGAAGTCACCCGCGCCGCCGCCGTGTTGTGCGCCGCCGGCCTCGTCGCCGACCACGCGCCCCACGTCGTACGCCACCTCGTCACCCTGCGCCGCCTGCCCGCGGCCCCGCCGGACACACTGCTGCGCGCGATCGCCGTCGTCCTGAACGCGGTGCCCGAGATGCGGCCTCCCGAGTACGACGTGCTGCGCCGACTCTGCGCCGACCCGCACCCGTTGGTGGTGTCCGTCGCGGAGACCGTCGCCGCGTACGTGTGGGAGTACGAGCATGACATCGACCGCGCGCTCGCCTCGGCGCGGCGGGCCGTCGACGTCCTCGGCTCCGTCGACAGCCCGCCCCTGGAGGTCCTGGGCTACTCGCGGCTCAGCCAGCTGTGCCTGACGACGGGCGACGGCGACGCCGCGTACCGGTACCTCGGCGCGGCCCGCGAGGCACTGCCCCGGTTCGGCGACGAGAACGACTACGTGGGCATCCGCTGGGGGTACGCCCTCGCCTGCCTGCAACGCGGGGAACCGGACGAGGCCGAGTCCTGGCAGCACCGGGCGGAGGCCGAAGGCACCGCCCAGAAGGACCCCTTCTACAGCCCCGACCTGGGCGTACGCGCCGAGATCGCGCTCGCCCGCGGGCACACGGAGACCGGGCTCGCCCTGTGGCGCCGCGCCGTGGCCCGGCTGTCCGGCGCGGGGACGCGGCGCGGCGGCGAACTGTGGCGGGACCCGTGGGCGTTGCAGATCCAGGCCACCGCCGTCACCGCGCACGCGTACGCGGGGGACACGGCGCCGGTCGCCGCCACCGTCGACCGGCTGCGGGCGGTGCTCGCCGGGCCGGACGCCCGGACCCTGGGCCTGCCCGTGCTCGGCACCCTGCTGCACGCGCTCGCCGTGGCCGCTCTCGCGGACCGCGCCCCCGGCGCCGTACGGACACTGGCCCTGGCCGAACGGCTGTGGGCGCTGCGGGACTTCCAGCCCACGATGGCGGCGGGGCGCGCCCGGCGGGCGGCCGAGCGGGTGGACGGGGCGGCGTACGCCGACGCGGTCGCCGAGTACGCCGCCCTCGGGCGGGACGGACTGCGCGAGGCGGCCCTCGCCCCGACTACTTCGGATCGCGGCTGAACAACGCCCTCGACCAGCAGAACCCGAGCACGGTCAGGGCCACGCACCAGCCCACGGCGAGCCACCCACTGCCACCGATCTCCGTGCCGAGCAGCAGGCCGCGCAGCGTCTCGATGAGCGGCGTGAACGGCTGGTACTCGGCGATCGGCTGGAACCAGCCGGGCATCGTGTCGATCGGCACGAAGGCGCTGGAGATCAGCGGCAGGAGGAGCAGCGGCAACGCGTTGTTGCTTGCCGCCTCCGCGTTCGGACTGGCCAGGCCGAGGCCGACGGCCATCCAGCTCAGCGCCGTGGCGACCAGCACCGTCAGGCCGAACGCCGCCAGCCACTCGACCGCCGTCGCGTCCGTGGACCGGAAACCGACGGCCACCGCGACGACGCCGACGACGAGCACGGCGGCGACCGCCTGCAACACGCTGCCGAGGACATGGCCGATCAGCACGGACCCCCGATGGATGGCCATCGTACGGAAACGGGCCATGATGCCCGCCGCCATGTCCATCGAGACGGAGATCGCGGTCCCGGCCGGGGTGGCGCCGATCGTCATCAGCAGGATGCCCGGCACGAGATAGCCGAGGTACGCGGCGCGGTCGGCGGGCCCGCCGGCGATGCCCGCGCTCATCACGTCACCGAGCACGTACACGAACAGCAGGAGCAGCACGATCGGCGTCAGCAGGATGTTCAAAGTCAGCGAGGGGTAGCGGCGGGCGTGCAGCAGATTGCGGCGCAGCATCGTGGCCGAATCGCGTACGGCGAGGGACAGGGAACCGCTCATCGCACGGCCTCCTTGGTGGGGTGGGGCCCCGCAGCACCATCGGTCAGGGCGAAGAACACGTCGTCGAGGTCGGGGGTGTGCACGGACAGTTCGTCGGCCTCGACACCGGCCGAGTCCAGCCAGTCGAGGACGGAGCGCAGCTCGCGCTGGGTGCCGTCGCTGGGGATCCGCACGGTGAGCGCCTCGTCGTCCGTGGTGACCTCGCGCAGTACGGCGGTGGCGGCGCGGTAGGCGGCCGGGTCGGTGAACCGCAGGCGGACGTGGCCGCCCGGCACGAGCCGCTTCAACTCCTCGGCGCTGCCCGCCGCGGCGATCCGGCCCTCGTTCAACACGGCGATCCTGTCGGCCAGTTCATCGGCCTCGTCGAGGTACTGCGTGGTCAGGAAGACGGTGACACCCTCGGCGACCAGCTCGCGGACGATGCCCCACATGGTGTGCCGGCTGCGCGGATCGAGGCCGGTCGTCGGCTCGTCGAGGAAGAGGACGCGCGGCCCGCCGACCAGTGTCATGGCGAGGTCGAGGCGGCGCGCCATGCCGCCGGAGTAGGTGGCGGCGGGCTTCCGCGCGGCGTCGGTGAGGTCGAACCGTTCGAGGAACTCGGCGACCACGCGGCGCCCCTCGCGGCGGGGCAGATGGTGCAGATCGGCCATCAGCAGCATGTTCTCCTCGCCGGTGATCAACCCGTCGACGGCGGAGAACTGCCCGGTCACCCCGATCGCCCGGCGCACGGCCTGCGGGTCGACGGCCGGATCGTGCCCGCCGACGGACAGCTCACCGGCGTCGGCGCGGACGAGCGTGGAAAGAATCTTGACGGCGGTCGTCTTGCCCGCGCCGTTCGGCCCGAGCAGCGAGAACACCGTCCCGGCCGGCACCACCAGATCGATGCCGTCCAGCACGGTCTTCTTTCCGTAGGCCTTGCGCAGCCCGCGCGCCACGACGGCGGGCGGCGGCGCGGAACCGGTCGTCGGTGTCATGAAGGGAGTGGTCATGCCGCAGAGCGTGCGGCAGGGCGCCTTCAGCCCGGCTTCAGCGCGGTTTCAGGCCGGACGGCAGCCCCGACGATCGGAGGAGGGGCGGCGGATTTTGTGCCTCGCGCGGTCTTGCCCGCGCCGTCCCCGCGTGCTGTGATGCCAACGGCCCACTCCAGCAACAATGTTCAACGAAGTCCGACGAACTCCAACGCAGTTGCACAAACCTGAGCGGCGAGCCGCCACTCTTCCTCGACGCAGTCCCGGCCAGGAGGATCCGTGCGCACCAGACACCTCAGACGCAACGCACAGCACCTGTCCCTGCTCCTCACCGCGGCCCTGGGCCTCGGCGCCCTCACCCTCGCCCCGTCCGCCACCGCCGCGGCCGAGGACGACGTGGTCGTGCCCCACGGGCTCAAGGGCGAGTACTACACACAGTCCGCGGCGGGCGCCTTCGACTTCGACGAGCTGAAGGCCACCGGTTTCGACCCGCGGATCGACTTCGACAGCCTTGAGTCCCGCCTCTCCTCCGCCACCGGACAGGCGGACGACGCGAGCGTGCGCTGGACCGGAAAACTCGTGCCGGAGAAAACCGGTCCGACAACGTTGTCAATGATCGGTGACAACGGATTCCGGCTCTGGGTCGACCACAAGCTCGTCATCGACCACTGGGTCGACGACTGGGACAAGGAACAGACCTCCCAGCCCGTCGACCTGACCGCGGGCGAGGCCGTCGACATCAAGGTCGAGTACTTTGAGCACTACGGCGGCTCCAACCTCCATCTGCGCTGGACCGAGCCCGGCGAGCAGAAGGAGGCCGTCCCGTCCTCCGCGTTCCGGCTGCCCGACGACTGGACGTACGACGGCGCCATCGGCACCACCGTGCTCGGCGACGGCCGCACCCTGAAGCTCGACTTCGCGCAGAAACTCGGCTCCGTGCCCGCCGGAGTCGAGGACCACCTGGGCGCCGTCATCGGCGGCGCCACGTGGCCGCTCGGCGCGGCGAAGGCCGACCCCGACGACCCCCGCGCGCTCCTCGTGGCCCTCGACGAGCCGGTCGTCGGCAACAAGGAGGGCGACGCCTCCGGCCTCGCCGACGTGACGTACGACGGCAAGGGCGGGCTGGCCGGTGCGGACGGCGCCGCGGTCGGCGCCTTCTGGTCGAGCGGACCCAACCACTCGACGTACGAGCTGACCACGAAATGGGGTGACGACGTCACCCCGGCCAACGCCCACCGCGAGTATCCGCGGCCTCAGCTCACCCGCGACAAGTGGCGCAACCTCAACGGCAGTTGGCAGTTCGCCGGAGCCGAGGAGGGCGAGCAGCCGCCCGTCGGCAAGAACCTCGCCGAGAAGATCCTCGTGCCCTACCCGGTCGAGTCCCAGCTCTCGGGCGTCCAGCGCCACGAGGACCGCATGTGGTACCGCCGCACCTTCACCGTGCCCGCCGACTGGAAGGTCGGTGACAAGCAGCGTCTGAAGCTGAACTTCGGCGCCGTGGACTGGAAGTCCGAGGTCTACGTCAACGGCACGAAGGTCGCCGATCACAAGGGCGGCTACGACAAGTTCAGCGCCGACGTCACCGACGCCCTCAAGCCCGGCCGCACCCAGGAACTCATCGTCGGCGTGTACGACCCGACCGACGCGGACGACGCCGAGAACCCGCCCGTGGGCAAGCAGCGCCTCGACCCGAGCGGCATCTGGTACACCCCGTCCTCCGGCATCTGGCAGACCGTGTGGATGGAGCCCGTCGCCGCCGACCACGTCTCCGACCTGAAGGTGACGCCGGACGCGAAGACCGGCGACGTGGCCGTGGCCACCACCGGAGTCCGCGACGGCCTGCCCGTCACGGCGACGGCGTACGCGGACGGCAAGAAGGTCGCCACCGCCACCGGAACCTCCGGCGGCCCGCTCACCCTGAAGATCGCGAAGCCGCGTCTGTGGTCGCCCGACGACCCGTTCCTGTACGACCTCAAGGTGAGCGTCGGCGGCGACCGGATCGGCAGCTACTTCGGGATGCGCTCGATCTCCGTCGAGAAGGTGAACGGCACTCCGCGCACGATCCTCAACGGCGAACCCGTCTTCATGATGGCCACCCTCGACCAGGGCTTCTGGCCCGACGGGCTGCACACCGCGCCCAGCGACGAGGCCCTCGCGTACGACCTGAAGATGCACAAGAAGATGGGCTTCAACTCGGTCCGCAAGCACATCAAGGTCGAACCCGACCGCTGGTTCTACTGGGCCGACAAGCTGGGCCTGCTCGTGTGGCAGGACATGCCGGCGATGGAGGCCGGGCGCAATCCGTCCGCCGCGGCGCGCGCCGAGTACGAGCGCGAGATGAAGACGATGATCGACCAGCACGTCAACCACCCGTCGGTCATCATGTGGGTCACCTTCAACGAGGGCTGGGGCCAGTACGACGAGGCCCGCATCGCCGACCAGGCGAAGTCCTGGGACCCGACCCGGCTGATCAACGGCCAGTCCGGGCTCAACCTCGGCCGCGACGGCGGCACCGGCGACATCATGGACGAGCACGGCTACCCGAGCCCCGCCCTGCCACCGCAGCCGGACGGCGAACGCGCCCTGGTCGCGGGCGAGTACGGCGGCCTCGGCCTCGCGGTGCCGGGCCACGCCTGGTCGGTCCAGCAGTCCTACGTCGACGTGGACCCGGCGACGTACACGGACGACTACCTCAAGAAGCTCGACGAGGTGCACGCGCTGGCCTGCAAGGGCGGCAACGGCGCGGTCTACACGCAGATCTCCGACGTGGAGGGCGAGCTGAACGGCCTGCTCACCTACGACCGCAGGGTCGTCAAGCCGGATGTCGAGCGGGTGCGCGACGCCCAGCGGGCGCTGATCCGCGACGCCTCGCAGGACACCGTGGCGAACTGCTCCTGACCAGGAAAGGTGCAACATGAATACCCGTCACCATCGGTTCAGATCCCGTGCGTTGGGGGCCCTCGCGGCCGCCGCGGCGCTGCTCGGCGCGGGGCTGCTCGGCGCGGGGCTCGCGGTGCCCGCGACGGCCTCGGCCGCCGCGGACACCGGCCGGCTCACCGACCTCGTCAACCCGTTCATCGGCACCGAGAACGAGGGCAACACCTACCCGGGCGCCGCCGTCCCCTTCGGCATGGTCCAGTTCTCGCCCGACACCGGGCACAACACCGGCTACGACCACTCGGACAACCGCATCCGTGGCTTCTCCACCGTCCACCTGTCCGGCGTGGGCTGCGGCCTCGGCGGCGACCTGCCGGTGCTGCCGACCGTCGGCGACATCGGGAGCACGGACTACGCGACGTACGCGGCCGAGTTCAGCCACGACGACGAGAAGGCGTCGCCCGGCTACTACCAGGTGGGCCTGAAGTCGGGTGTCGACGCGGAGCTGAGCGCCACGAAGCGGACCGGCGTGCAGAAGTACACGTTCCCGGCCACCGACAAGGCCAACGTGCTGATCAACGCCGGTCAGTCGCTGCACAAGACCGTGCACACCGAGGTCGAGATCCTCGACAGCCGGACCGTGCGCACCGCCATCACCGGCAGCGGCTTCTGCCAGGACACCAAGCAGTACACGCTCTACACGATCACCAGGTTCGACCGGCCCTTCGCCACCTCGGGCACCTGGAAGGGCGACACCGTCACCGAGGGCTCCAGGGCCTCGTCCGCCGACGCCGAGCGCAACGGCGCGTACCTCCGCTTCGACACCACCAAGGACCGCACCGTCGAGGCGACCACCGCGATCTCCTACGTCGACGCGCACGGCGCCGCGCTCAACCTCGCCAAGGAGGGCGGGCGTTCCTTCGACTCCGTGCGCGGCGCCGCGCAGGCGGCGTGGGAGGACCGGCTCGACGACGTGAAGGCACAGGGCGGCAGTGAGACCCTGCGCCGGACCTTCTACTCCTCGCTGTACCGCTCGTTCCTCGCGCCGAACATCGGCAGCGACGTCGACGGCCGCTACACCGGCTGGGACCAGCAGATCCACCGCGCCAAGGGCTTCACGTACTACCAGAACTGGTCGCTGTGGGACACCTACCGCACCCAGGCGCAGCTGCTCTCGCTGCTCGCCCCGCGCGAGTCGCGGGACATGGCCCTGTCGGTCCTCCGGATCGACAAGGACAGCGGCTGGCTGCCGAAGTGGGGCTACGGCACCGTCGAGACGAACATCATGACCGGCGACCCGGTCACCCCGTTCCTCACCAACGCCTACCAGCAGGGCCTGCTCAAGGGGCACGAGGAGGAGGCGTACCGGGCCCTGAAGAAGAACGCCGACGGCGTGCCGCCGGCCGACTCCGCGCCCGTGGGCCGCGAGGCCAACAAGGAGTACCTGGCCGACGGGTTCGCGCCGTACATCAAGGGCCGCGCACACGTGAAGCCCGGCGACTCCGACTACGACCACGGCGCCTCGGCCACCCTGGAGTACGCGCTGTCCGACGCCATGCTCGGGCAGATGGCGAAGGAGCTGGGGCACGAGGACGACGCGAAGCGGTACGCCGAGCGCGCGCAGAACTACCGGAAGATCTTCGACGACTCGACCGGGTTCTTCCGCGCGCGGGACGCCTCGGGCGCCTTCACCGGCCCCGCCGACCCGGCGCAGAGCGAGGGCTTCCATGAGGGCACGTCCTGGCAGTACCAGTGGCTCGTGCCGCAGGACCTGCCCGGCATGGTCGGCCTGATCGGCGGAAAGGACGCGGCGAACAAGCGGCTCGACTCGTTCTTCGCCTACGACGAGCTGCTGAAGGACCCCGCGAAAACCGCCCGCGAGGTGTGGGTCAACGGCCCGTACGACTACTACAACGCCGACAAGTACAACCCGCAGAACGAGCCCGACCTGATCGCGCCGTACACCTACCTCTCCACCGGCCAGCCGTGGAAGACCACCGATGTGGTGCACGCCGCGCTGACCCTGTTCACCGACACCCCGACCGGCATGACCGGCAACGACGACCTGGGCACGATGTCCGCCTGGAACGTCCTGTCGTCCAT
This sequence comes from Streptomyces sp. BYX5S, assembly GCF_054724165.1. NCBI lineage: Bacteria > Bacillati > Actinomycetota > Actinomycetes > Kitasatosporales > Streptomycetaceae > Streptomyces > Streptomyces sp. BYX5S. The sequence continues at coordinate 3,495,402 of NZ_CM138829.1, forward strand.
CGGGATCTTCCCGGTGCAGCCGGGGACGGACACGTGGAGCCTGTCCACGCCCGTCTTCGAGCGCGTCGACATCCGGCTGGACCGGCGCTACTACCCGAAGGGCGCGCTGACCGTCAGGGCGCCCGGCACCTCGGACACCGACCGGTACATCCAGTCGGCGCGGGTCGACGGGGCCGCGTACGGCAAGACGTATCTGACGACCGGGGACCTGCGGGGCCTGCGGAACCTGTCCTTCACCGTCGGCGCCGAGCCGTCGGCGTGGGGGACCGGTGCCGACGCGGCGCCGCCCGCCCTCAAGTGACGTAAACGACACGCCACTTGGGGTACCTCCTGAGTCACAGGGGACCCGCCTCTCACAAGGAGGCGGGTCTTCATCAGTTGTTAACGCAGAGTGGCTAGATCGTACTTGAACGTAATCGACCGCTGGGGGTTGACTGGCCTCTCCCATTGTCGACGCGAGAGCCTTCCATGACCTCCTTGAGTTCGGATCTGCTCGCTCCACTCGACCTTGCCTTCTGGAACATCGAGACCGCCGAGCACCCCATGCACCTGGGGGCGCTGGGGGTCTTCGAGGCGGACGCCCCGGGCGCCGCCGGGCACGCGTACGAGCTGCTCGCCGCCCGCGCCGCGGGCGTGCCCGGACTGCGCATGCGGATCGCCGGGGTCCTGGTCCCGGTCGGCGGCGCGGCCCGCGTGCCCGCCACCGACTTCGACCCGCTCGACCATGTGCGGCTCACGGACCCCGTGACCGACTTCCACGCCGCCGCCGGCGCGCTCATGGAACGGCCCCTCGACCGGGCCCGGCCCCCGTGGGAGGCGCACGTCCTGCCCGCCGCCGACGGCGCGTCCTTCGCGGTCCTGTTCAAGTTCCACCACGCCCTCGCCGACGGACTGCGCGCCCTGACCCTCGCCGCCGCCGTCATGGACCCCATGGACCTGCCCGCCGCCCGCGCCCCGAAGCCCGGACCCGCCCCGCGCCGCGGCCTGCGCCTGCCGTTCCCCGGCCTGCGCGACATCACGATCGGCGACCTCGACCCGCGCCGCTACCCCGAGCACGTCCGCGCGCTCACCGGCAGCGCCACGCAGGCCGCGTCCATCGGCGCGTCCGTCGCCCGCGCCACCTGGGGCGTGCGCACCTCGCCCGTCCTCACCTCGAAGCCCAGCGGCACCCGCCGCACCGCGGGCGTCGTCCTCGACCTCGACGACGTGCACCGCATCCGCAAACGGGCCGGAGGCACGGTCAACGACGTGCTGATCGCCGTCGTCGCGGGCGCCGTGCGGCGCTGGCTCGACGAGCGCGGCGACGGCAGCGACGGCGTCGAGCCCCGCGCCCTCGTCCCGGTCTCCCGGCGCCGCCCCCGCACCGCGCACCCCCAGGGCAACCGGCTCTCCGGCTACCTGGTCCGCCTCCCCGTCGCCGAGCGCGACCCCGTGGAGCGGCTGCGGTCGGTGCGCGCCTCCATGGACCGCCGCAAGGACGCCGGGCCCTCGCGCGGGGCGGGCGCCGTCGCCCTCCTCGCCGACCACGTGCCACCGCTCGGCCTCAAACTCGCCGGCGGCCTCGTCGGGCAGAACGCCCGGCTCCTGTTCGACCTGCTGGTCACCAGCGTCCCGCTGCCCAGCCTCGGACTGAAACTCGGCGGCTGCCCGCTCGCCGAGGTCTTCCCCCTGGCCCCGCTGGCCCAGGGGCAGTCGCTCGCCGTGGCCGTCTCCACGTACCGCGGGCAGGTCCACTACGGGCTCGTCGCCGACGCGGACGCCGTCCCCGACCTCGACGTCCTCGCCACCGCCGTACGGGAGGAGGTGGCGGAACTCACGACCGCCTGCGAGCGGGCGAATGCCTGACCGAAGCGGCCCGCGTGACGCCCGTCATTTGGCCGACCCCAGTCCCGCCAGTATCCTCCGGAGCTGGCGGGATCAACCGATTGACCTGTAAGGTGCCGCCTTTTGGCAGCCGCGCGGCACACCCGGATCCGCCGCGGCACGAGCGACACGAGGAACAGCAGCGGCGATGACCGTGACAGAGGACAACCAGGGCGCCGACGCCGCCGAGGCCACGCCGACCACCGCCGACAGCGGCGACGTCGCGTACGGCCCCGGCATCGACCCCGAGCGGCTCGCCGTCTGTCTCGGCGTCCTGGCGGAACTCGACCAGATCGACGTCGACCACCCCGACGCGATCACCGTCCGCCGCGCCACCGCCGGCATCTACCGGACCGTGAAGCAGCGCCGCCGCCAAGAGCGCCGCGCCGCCAAGACCGCTCACGACAAGGCGGTCACCGAGGCGACGGCCACCGGGTCCGCGCAGCGCATCGACGACGAGACCGAGGGTCTGCTGCCCTCGTCGCAGACCGAGGAGGGCCGGATCGCGGGGATACTCCAGCGCCCGCGCTCCTGCTACACCTGCAAGACCCGGTACGTGGAAGTCGACTACTTCTACCACCAGCTCTGTCCGGCCTGCGCCCGACTGAACCGGAACAAGCGCGACGCCCGCGCCGACCTCTCCGGCAAGCGCGCCCTGCTCACCGGCGGCCGCGCCAAGATCGGCATGTACATCGCGCTGCGCCTGCTGCGCGACGGCGCGCACACCACGATCACCACCCGCTTCCCGAAGGACGCCATCCGCCGCTTCAAGGCGATGGAGGACTCGGCGGAGTGGATCCACCGCCTGGAGGTCGTCGGCATCGACCTGCGCGACCCGGGCCAGGCCGTCGCCCTCGCCGAGCAGGTCGCCGCCGCGGGACCGCTCGACATCCTCATCAACAACGCGACGCAGACCGTCCGCCGCCTGCCGTCCGCCTACGCCGCCCTCGTCGACGGCGAGAGCGCGCCGCTGCCCGCGGGCGAGCTGCCGCCGCACACCGTCATCGGCGCCTTCAACTCGGGCTCCGTCGACGGCATCCAGGCGCTGCCGCTGGGCACCAGCGGCCTCGACGCCCAGAAGGTCGCCGACCTCGCGCTCGTCGCAGGCAACGCGAGCGTCGAGCGGCACCTGGCCGGGACCGCCATCGACGCGGGCGGCCTCGTCCCCGACGTCGTCGAGTCCAACACGTGGGTGCAGACCATCGACCAGATCTCCCCGGTCGAGCTCCTGGAGACCCAGCTCTGCAACTACACGTCGCCGTTCATCCTCATCAGCGCGCTGCGCCCGGCGATGGCCGACGCCGCGAAGAAGGCCGGGAGCGGTCGCGCGTACGTCGTGAACGTCTCGGCGATGGAGGGCGTCTTCGGCCGCGGCTACAAGGGCGCCGGACACCCGAACACCAACGCCGCCAAGGCCGCGATGAACATGGTGACGCGGACCAGCGCGCAGGAGATGTTCCAGGCCGACGGCATCCTCATGACCTCCGTCGACACCGGCTGGATCACCGACGAGCGCCCGCACTACGACAAGCTGCGCCTCGCCGAGGAGGGCTTCCACGCCCCGCTCGACCTGATCGACGGCGCCGCCCGCGTCTACGACCCCGTCGTGCGCGGCGAGGCCGGCGACGACGTGTACGGCGTCTTCCTGAAGGACTACGAACCCGGCAAGTGGTGACGCAACCGCTCGTGGACGGGGTTCGCCGCGCCGCCCGGTGAGGCGGCACGCACCCGCGTACCGCCGTCCACGAGCAGGTCGGCGCCGGTGATCCAGGACGCCTCGTCCGACACCAGCCAGCGCACCGCCCGCGCCACGTCCTCCGGCTCCCCGATCCGCCCGGCGGGCAGGCCCGCCGCCACCGACTCCTCGGCCCGCTCCCACACGAAGCGGGCCATCTCGGTGCGCACCAGACCGGGGGAGACGGCGTTGACCCGCACCAACGGTCCCATCTCGCCCGCCAGTTGAGCCGTCAGGTGCAGCAGCGCCGCCTTGCTCGTACCGTACGCGCCGACGTTCGGGCCGACATGCCCGGCGCCCTCCGTGCACACGTTGACGACGGCGCCGCCGTGCTCGCTCATCCACGCCCGCCACGCGCACTGGGTCAGCCGCAGCGGCGCCTCCACGTTGACGGTGAAGGCGGACCTCCAGGCGTCCGGGTCGGCGTCCATGAGCGGGCCGTACGGCTGGTTCGTCGCGGCGTTGTTGACGACGACGTCGACCCGGCCGAACGCGGCCATCGTCCGCTCCGTCACCTCCCACAGGTGCGCCGGATCGGCCACGTCGCCGGGCACGCCCACGGCGTCGGCGCCTCGCGCCCGCAGCGCCGCGACCGTCTCGCGCACCCCGGCCGGGTCCCGGGCCGTCACGCACAACCGGGCTCCGCAGTCGGCCAGTTCCACCGCGACGGCGCGGCCGATGCCGCGCGAGGCACCGGTCACGACGGCCGCCCTGCCGTCGAGCGCACGCGGGTGGTCCGTGGGGCGCGAGGTCATGCGCGTACGGTCTCACGGGCGAGCCGGGGATGACGATGCGTCAGACGTGCACGGTTCGTGGGCCGTTTGTGGAGGTGCGCTCAGCGTGCGTACGAGACCCGGTCGGCCGCCACCCGTTCCAGCACCGGCCGCCAGTCCTCCAGCACTCCCGCGTCGAGGCCGACGACCTTCCCCGCGTCGTCCGCCTGCCGTACGGCCACCGCGTCCTCGGCCAGCGGGTCCGCCTCGAACGCCGCGACCTCCCCAGGCGTCATCGGCCCGCCCTGCGCCTCCAGCGTCAGCGCACTCTGCACGGACAGACCGCGTCCCGGCTCGACCGCCGCCAGGTACCGCTTCGCCGCAACATGCAGCCGGACGAGCCCGGCCACCCGCGCACCGAGCAGCCCGCGCACCGCGTCCGCCGCCCGGTCCGCGTGCCCCGCGTCGTCGCCCGGACACAGCAGATGCCCGAGGTCGTGCACCAGCCCCGCCACCTGCAACTCCTTGTCGCTGGGCCGGGAACGGCGCAGCAGCGCCGCCGTCTGGAGCGCGTGGTCGTGCAGATCGACCGGGTCGCCGCTGCGGTCCGGGGTGTCCCACGCGCCCCGGCAGGCGTACAGCGCGGCCATCAACTCCTCGACGGTGCGCAGTTCGACGCGTTCCATGGACGACTCCTCCCGAAGATCTTCCGCAGCCTGTCCGGAAGCAGACCATGACGAGCTGAGGGCGAACCGACCCACCGGTCAACAGGACGTGAACGCTGTCCCTCCACGCCGATGGTGCAGAATTGCCCGCATGCGCCGCCTGACCGTTCCCGCACTCCTGGTGACCCTGCTGGTCACCGTGCTGGGCGCGGCGTGGGGCGTCGACTTCGGGCGCGCGCCCGTCGCACCCGCCCCGACCCTCGCCTCCGCGCAGCTGTCGTCGCCCGGCACGCCGGGCTGCGCCCCGGAGAGCCCGCACGCCCCCGACAGCCGGCAGGGCGTGCCCGCACGCGGCACCACCGCCCACGAACTCCTCGCCCCGCTCGCCCACGAGCACGCGCACGGCGCCACGGTGCCGCTCACCGGCATCGTCCCGCCGACCCCCGCGGGCCGTGGCCCGCCGCCGGGCGTCCCGCCCTCCCCGCTCGAACTGTCGATCCTGCGCGTGTAGATGACGCTCCCGCACCACGCGTCATCGCCCAGCACCGTCACCTGAACACGCAAGGACCACTTCGTCATGCCCAAGAACACCACCACCCGTGCCGCGCAGCGCCGCTCCGCCGCGATCGTCGGCGTCGTCGCCGTGGCCGCCGTCCTCCTCGGCACCGTCTCGTACACGGCGACCAGGCCCGAGCCCCGCGCCGACGTCACCGACCAGCAGCAGGCGGACACGAGCGAGGCCAAGGACGCGCTCACCGAGCAGCTCGTGAAGCTCGCCCGCCGCGACGACGAGGACCGGCTCGCGCAGGGCCGCGCCGACGCGCCCGTCGTGCTCATCGAGTACGCCGACTTCAAGTGCGGCTACTGCGGAAAGTTCGCCCGCGACACCGAGCCCGACCTGGTGAAGAAGTACGTCGACGACGGCACGCTGCGCATCGAGTGGCGCAACTTCCCGATCTTCGGCGCCGATTCGGGGGCCGCCGCGCGCGCCGCCTGGGCCGCCGGGCAGCAGGGCCGCTTCTGGCAGTTCCACAAGGCGGCGTACGCCGAAGGCGCCAAGGAGAAGGGCTTCGGCGCGGACCGCCTCGACGCGCTCGCCCGCGAGGCCGGGGTCGAGGACCTCGAACGGTTCCGCGACGACCGTGACGGCAAGGCGGCGCGCGCCGCCGTGAAGAGGGACACCGACGAGGCCTACGCCCTCGGCGCCACCTCCACGCCCTCCTTCCTCATCAACGGCCAGCCGCTCGCCGGCGCGCAGCCCGAGGCCGCGTTCGAGCAGGTCATCGAGGCGGCGAAGCAGCAGGCCACGCGGTCCGGCGGCGACAAGTGAGCGACATCGGCTACTTCGCGGCGTTCCTCGGCGGCCTGCTCGCCCTGCTCAGCCCGTGCAGCGCGCTGCTGCTCCCCGCGTTCTTCGCGTACTCCATCGACAGCCCCACACGGCTCGTCGCCCGCACCGGCGTCTTCTACCTCGGCCTCGCCACCACCCTGGTCCCGCTCGGCGCCGCGGGCTCGTACGCGGGACGCTTCTTCTACGGCAACCGCGACCTGCTCGTCGCCGTCGGCGGCTGGCTGATCATCGCGCTCGGGGTGCTCCAGATCGCGGGCCGCGGCTTCGCCTCGCGCCGCATGTCGCAGCTCTCCGGCCGCATCCGGCCCACCAACGCCGTCTCCGTGTACGCGCTCGGCGCCGTGTACGGCCTCGCCGGTTTCTGCGCGGGGCCGATCCTCGGCAGCGTCCTCACGGTCGCGGCGCTCGGCGGGCACCCGGTGTACGGCGGGGCGCTGCTCGCGGTGTACGCGCTGGGCATGGCCGTACCGCTGTTCCTGCTGGCGCTGTTGTGGGAACGGTTCGACCTGGGCGGCAAGCGGTGGCTGCGCGGGCGTCCGGTGCGCGTCGGCCGCTTCGAGACGCACTCGAAGTCGCTGGCCTCCGGCCTGTTCTTCCTCGCGCTCGGGACGCTGTTCCTCGTCTTCGACGGCACGACGGCGCTGCCCGGCCTCCTCGACGTCGACGACTCCTTCGCCGCCGAGCAGTGGGCGCGGGGCCTCGGCGACCGGATCCCGGACGTGGCCGTGCTCGTCGTCGCGGTGGCGCTCGTGGGCGGCTTCTTTCTCGTCCGGGCCCTGCGCGGGCGGCCGGGGAACGCGGCGGTCGACGGCAAGTAGCCCTCCGCAGGGGCGAGTTGTCGCCAATGTTCCGCGTCCGGCGGTCCGTCCCACGCCTCCCGGTGGCCCCGGGAGGCGTGGCGGGGCACCCTCGCATCGCGACAGGACACGCCGTGAAGTCCTGAAGTACCCCCGCACGAGCGAAAACCCGTCGCGCGGGCCGCGCCGTCCGTGGCTGAATGAACGCGAGGCAACCCTCGAAAGACGCACGGATTTCAGCCCCATCGAGCGGGCCCCCGCTCATTTGGTTAGGCTGTAGCCGGACGGTTACCGCAAGTGGGTCCGACACCTCGACCCATGGTGGCCGTCCCGGGAGAGGCCGGAACCACGGCCGGTCCCACCAGCGACATACCGGCGCCACCGCGCTCGAACTGGCCCTTTGTACCTGCCCGATCGGGCGCCGGACCCCGCGCGACGCCGGGCCGGACAGCCGAGCGGGTTACCCGACACACAAGGAGTGCGCGGTGACACCAGAGAAGACGAATCGCGAACAGCGCCCGAAGGACCGGGCCGAGCGGGGCGGCCGCCTCAGGACGGAGAAGCTCGGCAGCCTCGACGTCTGGGCGCGGTCCGCGCCGATCCGCCTCGCGGGGTACGAGGACGATCTGGCGGAGCCGCACATCCTGCCCAGCGTGGACTAGGCGCTCTGCTCGTGGCGCCGTAACGGGGGTGCGGTCCCGGGGCGCTGCCCCGGACCCCGCTCCTCAAGCGCCGGAGGGGCTTGAGTGGACCCGTGTTCCGCCGACGAAGGTCTGTGTGACGCGGGTCGCGGCGATCTCCGTCGTGGGGCCGGCGAACGGGTCGCGGTCCAGGATTGCGAGATCCGCCAGGTGCCCCACGGCGACGACCCCGGTCTCGCCGTCCAGACGGTTCACGTACGCGCTGCCGGAGGTGTACGCCGTGAGCGCGTCGTGGAGCCCGATGCGCTGCTGGGGCAGGAACTCCGGGGTCCCCGCGGGCGCGTCCGCCAGCACCCGGTTCACCGCGACATGGATGCCCTGCAACGGATCGGCGCTGCTCACCGGCCAGTCGCTGCCCGCCGCGAGGGTCGCCCCGGCCCGCAGCAGCGCGCCGAACGGGTACTGCCAGGACGCCCGTTCCGCACCCAGGAACGGGATGGTCAGCTCGTCCATCTGCGGCTCGTGCGCGGCCCACAGCGGCTGCATGTTCGCCGTCGCCCCCAGCTCCCGGAACCGGCCGATGTCATCGGGGTGCACCACCTGAAGATGCGCCAAATGCGGACGCGTGTCCGTCCAGCCATTGGCCCGGCGTGCCGCTTCCACGGCATCGAGTGCCTCGCGGACGGCCCGGTCGCCGAGTGCGTGGAAGTGCACCTGGAACCCGTGGGCATCGAGCTCGGTCACGTACGTCTTCAGCGCCTCCGGCGGTACGAAGCTGATCCCGCTGTTGTCCGAGCGGCAGCCGCAGCCGTCGAGATACGGGCCGAGCAGCGCCGCCGTCCCGTTCTCCGCCACCCCGTCCTGCATGATCTTCACGGTCGTCGCGCGCAGCCGGCCCCGGGCGTCGGCCGCGCGCCGGGCCAGCAGCTCCTCGATCTGCTCGGTGCCGCGTGCCCGGTCCCACCACAGCGCGCCCACGACCCGCGCGGTCAGGCTGCCGTCGTCGGCGCAGGCCAGATACGCCTCCGTCGGATCGGAGAGGTTGGCGTGCTCGCCGAGGAGGGCGTCCTGCCAGGCCGTGATGCCGAGGGAGTGGAGGTGGGCCTGCGCGCGGAGCAGCCCGGTGATCTTCTCCTCTCGGGTGACCGGGGGAAGCAGCCGCCCGACGAGGTTCGCGGCCCCCTCCTGGAGCGTGCCGGTCGGCGAGCCGTCCGCGGCGCGCTCGATCCGGCCGTCGGCCGGGTCCGGGGTGCGGGCGTCGATCCCGGCGGCCCGCAGCGCCCGGGAGTTGACCCAGGCGCCGTGGTGGTCACGGTTGACCAGGTACACCGGCCGGTCCGGCACCAGCGCGTCCAGCTCGGCCGCCGACGGCACCCCGCCGGGGAACGCCTCCATCGCCCAGCCGCCCCCGGTGATCCATTCGGCCTCCGGGTGCGCGGCGGCGTACGCGGCGATCACCTCCCGGTACTCGGCGAGCGTGGTCCCGCCGCTCAGGTCGCACTGCCCCATCTCCAGGCCCGCGCCGACCGGGTGTACATGGGCGTCCTGGAAGCCGGGGACCAGCAGCTTCCCCGCCAGGTCGACCACCTCCGTGCGCGGGCCGATCAGCTCGCGCACCTCGTCGTGGCCCACGGCGACGATCCGCTCGCCGCGGACCGCGACCGTCGTGGCGCGGGTGCGCGCGGGGGAACCGGTGTGGACGGGGCCGCCGGTGAAGACGAGATCGGCGGGTGCGGTCATGGTGTCAACTCCTTGTGCATGTATGGCTGTTCAGCGGGCGTGCCGGTTCAGGTGGTGGCCCGGGGTCCGGCCGGTTCGACGGCGTCGGCGTCCGTGCCGCGCCCGGTGGTGAAGTAGGGGGAGTGGCGGCCGTACTTCGCGACCCCGGCCATCACCAGACCGGAGACGATGATCGCCGCGGGGACCGCCAGCATGAACCAGCCGTTGTCCGGGCTCAGTTCGAAGTGATCGCTCATCGTCGCGTACGAGTACGCCAGATACGCCCCGATGCCGAGCAGCGCGAGTGCGCTGAGCCCCGGCACGAGGACCGCGCGCACCGCCTCGCGCGGCGCCGTTCGCAGCAGCGAGCGGAAGCGGACCGCGCAGGCGAGGGCGGTGAGACCGTAGTAGAGGGCGACGGTGAGCCCGATGGAGTTCACGGCTGCGAGGATCATGTCGTTCAACTTCGGTATCGCCAGGGCCAGCAGCGCCACCACCGCCGCGATCGACATGACGACCACGGTGCCCGCCGCCGGAGAACCGTACCGAGGGCTGACCCGCGTCCAGAGCCGGCCCATCGTCCGGTCCCGGCCCATCGCGAGCAGGCCCCGCGCCGTCGGGATCACACTGGCCTGGAGGGACGCCACCGCCGAGAACAGCAGCGCGAGCAGCGGCAGGCTGGCCACCGGCTCCTCCGCGAGCCTCGCGCCGAGGTACGTGAGGGCCTGCGGTCCCTGCGCGACCAGCTCCGGCAGCGACATCTCGCGCTGGAAGGCCACGGACCCGTAGAGGAAGAGGCCGAGCATCGCGAACAGGGCGATGAACCCGCCGCGCCCCGCGTCCCGCACGTCCTTCGTCTCCTCCGTGACGGTGAACGCGGCGTCCCAGCCCCAGAAGAAGAACACGGCGAGCACCAGGCCCTGCGCGAAGGCGGTCCCGTCGTGAACGGCGAACGGGTTGAACCACGACCACTGGAAGGCGTGCGACCCCGTGACCAGGGACCAGCCGCAGAACCCGAGCAGCACCGCGTACTCGAAGACCAGCAGCCACGCCTGGAGCCGGGTCGCCTTGCGGACGCCGGTGACCGCGGTGACGGTCACGGCGGAGAGCACGACCAGGCCGACGACGGTCGACAGCGCCGTCGAGTTCGGATCGAGGCGGAACCCCCACACGGCGTGCAGACCCGCCTTGTTGGCGAACTGGAGAAAGACCGAGCCCGTCACCGCGCTCGTGTACGCCATGAACACCAGCGTGCCGACGAGCGTCACCCAGCCCGTGAGGAAACCGGGCCACGGGCCGAGCGAACGCCCCACCCACACATAGCCGTTGCCCATGTTGGGTTCCTGCCGGTTCAGCCGGGCGTAGGCCGTCGCGATGCCCAGGATCGGCACGAACGCCACGAGCAGGACCGCCGGCGCGTGCAGCCCGACCGTCGCGGCGAGGGAACCCATCCCGATGCCGATGCTCGTGGTCGCGGCGGTGCTGGACGCGGCGATGGCGATGCCGTCGACGACGCCGAGGGAGCGGCGCAGGCCCGGTGGTTCGCTTCTCATGATCGGTCTCCCGGAGGCAGGACGGAGGCGGGACGGAGGCAGGAACGAAGGAGGGAACAGCCGGTGGGGGCGGCGACCGAGATCAAAGCGGTCTTGTCAGCGTTGCGTCAATGGTGTTGTCATAAGCGCGCACGGGCGGCCGAGCGAGGGGAGAACGCGATGACCGAGGGGCGGATACCCGCGGAACGGCGGCGCCGCAGGCCGACCAGATCGGGGGTCCTGCTGTCCGAGGACGTGATCGTCGACTGCGCGCTGCGCCTGGTCGGGCAGCACGGCCCGGACGCGCTGAGCGTGCGCCGCCTGGGCGCGGCCCTCGGCTGCGATCCGAGTGCGCTGTACCGCTACTTCCACAGCACGGACGACCTGCTGCTCGCCGTCTCCGACCGGATCATCGGCGAGGCCATGGCGGGCTTCCACCCCGAGCGCATGACGTGGCGCGACGGCCTGCGCGAGTTCGGCCTGCGCATCCACCGCGGCTACCGGGCGCACCCGCGGGTCGCGGCGCTCGCGGCGTACCGGGTGACGCGGCGCGCGCACGAGTTCCGTGCCGTGGATGCGGGCATCGGCCTGCTCCGGCGCGCCGGTTTCGACGACGAGGCCGCGGTGCGCCACTACTCCGCCTTCGTCGACACCGTCCTCGGCCACGCGGCCCTCGACGCGGCGTACGTGGCGCTGCCGGCGGAGCGCAGGGAGGCGGACGACCGCGCGTGGACGGACGAGTACGCCCACCTCCCCCCGGACACCCACCCCCACCTCGGGGGCGTCCGTCCCCACCTGCCCCTGATGACCGGCAGCTCCTTCGACCTGGCCCTGGACCTGCTGCTGACGGCACTTGAGGCGACGGCTGCTGCCACATAAGCCCCTCCGGCGATTGAGGAGCGGGGCCCGGGGCGGAGCCCCGCGACGTCAACCCCGGCCGACCTCGACGGGAACGCTCACGCCAACTGCCCCCGCAACCACCCCTCCACCTCACCCACGTGCCCCGCGGCAGCCCCCCGCGCCACCTCCGGATCCCTCGCCTCCAACGCCCGCAGAATCCGCCCGTGCTCCCGCCGCGTCCGCTCGAACGCCCCCTCCTGCTCGTACCCGCGCCACACCCGCGCCCGGAACGTCCGTGACGACAGTCCCTCCAGGATCGCCGCCATCGTCTCGTTCCCGGCCGCCGCCGCGATCGTCCGGTGGAACGCCAGATCGTGCGCGAGGATCTCGTCGGGGTCGTCCGTCGCCTCCATCGCCGCCAAGTTCCGTGCCAGATCGGCGAGTTGCGCGTCCGTGATCCGCGCCGCGGCCAGCGCCGTCGCGTGGGACTCCAGGATGCGCCGCACCTCCAGCAGTTCCACCATCCGCTCCCCGCGCGACAGATCGGCGACCACACCGAACGTCTCCAGGAGGTCACCCGCCTCCAACTGCGTGACGTAGATGCCGGATCCGTGCCGCGCCTCCAGTACACCGAGCACGGTGAGCGCCCGGATCGCCTCCCGCATGGAGCTGCGTGAGATCCCGAGCTGCGCCGCCAGTTCCCGCTCGGTGGGCAGCCGCCCACCCGGCTGGAGCTCGCCGTCGCCGATCATCGCCTTGATCTGTTCGATGGCCCGCTGGGTGACGGTGCCCTTCCGCGGGTCGGTCTGCTGCATGCGGCGCAGTGTAGCCAGCCAAGTGGTCCGACCACTAGGGGAATACGCGCCCCGCTGAAGCCCATGCGAAGCGCAAATAGCGAGGAAAGTTGGGCACGACGGGTGTTGGCGCGTCCAAGTGGTCTGATAAATATCTCGGCGCGGCCGGTATCGCACGGAAGGGACCGGCCGTGCTCAGGACCGACCCGCCAACCCCGCGCGAAAGGCTCCCTGTTGCCCGCGACACCGCCTCCGACACCGCCCCCGTCACCGCGCCCGGCGCCCCCTCCGGCCCCGCCCCGCGTCACCGCCGTCGACACCTACGACATCCGGTTCCCGACCTCCCGGGAGCTCGACGGGTCCGACGCCATGAACCCCGACCCCGACTACTCCGCCGCCTACGTCGTCCTGCGCACCGACGACCCCGAGGGCCACGAGGGGCACGGCTTCACGTTCACCATCGGCCGCGGCAACGACGTGCAGGTCGCCGCCATCGACGCGCTGCGCCACCACGTCGTCGGCCGCTCCCTCGATGCCCTGTGCGCCGACCCCGGCAGCCTCAGCCGCGACCTCGTCGGCGACAGTCAACTCCGGTGGCTGGGGCCGGAGAAGGGCGTGATGCACATGGCGATCGGCGCGGTCGTCAACGCCGCCTGGGACCTCGCCGCCAAGCGCGCCGCGAAACCCCTGTGGCGGCTGCTCGCCGAGGCCGAGCCCGCCTGGCTGGTCCAGCAGATCGACTTCCGGTACATCGCCGACGCCCTCAGCCCCGACGAGGCCCTCGACCTCCTCCGCGCGGGCCGGCGCGGCGCCGCCGACCGCACCGCGCGGCTCGTCGAACGCGGCTACCCCGCCTACACCACGTCCCCCGGCTGGCTCGGCTACAGCGACGAGAAGCTCACCCGCCTCGCCCGGCAGGCCGTCGCCGACGGCTTCACCCAGATCAAACTGAAGGTCGGCGCCGACCTCGACGACGACATCCGCCGCTGCCGCACCGCCCGCCGGGCCCTCGGCCCCGGCATCCGCATGGCGATCGACGCCAACCAGCGCTGGAACGTCGACGACGCCGTCCAATGGACCAACGCCCTCGCCGAGTTCGACCCCTACTGGGTGGAGGAGCCGACCAGCCCCGACGACATCCTCGGCCACGCCGCCGTCCGGCGGGGCGTCGCCCCGGTGAAGGTCGCCACCGGCGAACACGTCCAGAACCGCGTCGTGTTCAAACAGCTCCTCCAGGCGGGCGCCATCGACGTCCTCCAGATCGACGCCGCCCGCGTCGGCGGCGTCAACGAGAACCTGGCGATCCTGCTGCTCGCCGCCAAGTTCGGCGTCCCCGTCTGCCCGCACGCGGGCGGCGTCGGACTGTGCGAACTCGTCCAGCACCTGTCCATGTTCGACTACGTCGCCCTGTCCGGGACGACCGAGGACCGGGTCATCGAGTACGTCGACCATCTGCACGAGCACTTCGTCGACCCGGTCGTCGTACGGCAGGGCCACTACACCGCACCCGCGGCCCCCGGCTTCTCCGCCACCATGCGGGCCGCGTCCATCGCCGAATTCAGCTATCCGGGCGGGGAGTTCTGGCTCAAGGACCTCGCCGCGCAGCACGCCGCCGACCCCACGAACGGAGCCCGAGCATGAGCGACACCAGCGAGCGGATGGTGCAGGACTTCGCGGGCCTGAAGGTCCTCGTCACCGGCGGCGCCTCCGGTATCGGCCTCGCCGCCGCGCTGCTGTTCGTGGCGCGCGGCGCCGACGTCGCCGTCCTCGACCGCGACATCACCGACGTCGAGAAACCGCTGCGCGGCTACGCCGCCGACGTCACCGACGACACCACCGTCCGGGCCGCCGTGGCCACGGCCACAGCCGACCTCGGCGGCCTGGACATCCTCGTCAACAACGCGGGCATCGGCGCTCAGGGCACCGTCGCCGACAACGACGACGCCGAATGGCACCGCGTGCTCGACGTCAACGTCATCGGAATGGTCCGCGTCGCGCGCGCCGCCCTCCCCGCACTGCGGAACTCCGACAACGCGGCCATCGTCAACACCTGCTCCATCGCCGCCACGGCGGGCCTGCCGCAACGCGCCCTCTACTCCGCGTCCAAGGGCGCCGTGCACTCCCTCACCCTCGCCATGGCCGCCGACCACCTACGCGAAGGCATCCGCGTCAACTGCGTCAACCCCGGCACCGCCGACACCCCCTGGGTCGGCCGGCTCCTCGACAAGGCGGCCGACCCGGCCGCCGAACGCGCCGCCCTCGAAGCCCGCCAGCCCACCGGGCGCCTCGTCTCCGCGGAGGAAGTCGCGGGCGCCATCGCCCACTTGGCGAGCCCGCTCTCCGGCGCCACCACCGGCACCTCCCTCGCCGTCGACGGCGGCATGCAGGGGCTGCGGCTGCGCCCCGCGGGCCAGTGACCCGCATGCGCACCGCCACGCTCGGCCGCAGCGGCGTCCCCGTCACCGCCCTCGGCTTCGGCGCCGCGGGCATCGGCAACCTCTACACACCCGTCCGCGACGACGAGGCCCACGCCGCCCTGGACGCCGCCTGGGACGCGGGCCTGCGCTCCTTCGACACCGCGCCGCACTACGGCCTCGGTCTGTCCGAACGCCGGGTCGGCGCGTTCCTCGCCACCCGGCCCACGGGCTCGTACACCCTGTCCACGAAGGTCGGCCGTCTCCTGGAGTCGTACGACGGTGGGGGCGACGACAGCGCCCACGGGTTCGCCGTGCCCGCCACCGCGCGCCGCGTGTGGGACTTCAGCGCGGCCGGGGTACGCCGCTCCATCGAGGAGAGCCTCGGCCGCCTCGGCGTCGACCGCATCGACGTCGTCTATCTGCACGACCCCGACGACCACGCGAAGGAGGCGTTCGGTGAGGCGTACCCCGAGCTGGAGCGGCTGCGCGGCGAAGGGCTCGTGGGGGCCATCGGCGCGGGCATGAACCAGTCCGCGATGCTCACCCGCTTCGTCCGCGACACCGACGTCGACGTGGTGCTGTGCGCGGGCCGTTACACCCTCCTCGACCAGCGTGCCCTGAAGACACTGCTGCCCGCCGCCGTCGAGCGCGGCGTCTCCGTCGTCCTCGGCGGCGTCTTCAACTCCGGCCTCCTCGCCGACCCCCGGCAGGGCGGCACCTACGACTACACCCTCGCCTCACCCGAAGTCCTGTCCCGAGCACGGCGGTTGAAGGAGCTCGCCGAACGGCACGGCACCACCCTGCGCGCCGCCGCGCTCGCCTTCCCGTTCGGCCACCCGGGCGTCACCGGCGTCCTCGTCGGCATGCGCTCGGCCGCCGAAGTCGTCGACACGGTGGCGCAGTTCGAGACGCGAGTGCCCGACGCCTTCTGGCGGGAGGCCCGCGCCCAGCACCTCCTCCCCGCCGACGCGCCCGTACCGTCGCCCCCAGAACAGGAGCCGAACCCGTGAGAGTCGCCCTGCACACCAAGGTCCGCGCCGACCGCGTCCACGCGTACGACGCCGCACACCAGGAAGTGCCGCGGGAGCTGGTCGCCGCGATCCGTGCGGCGGGCGCGCGGCAGTGGACGATCTGGCGCAGCGGCACCGACCTGTTCCACGTCATCGAGTGCGAGGACTACGCCCGGATGCTCGCCGAACTCGCCGAGCTGCCCGTCAACATCGCCTGGCAGGCCCGCATGGGCGAACTCCTCGACGTCGTCCACGACTACTCCGCCGAAGGCGCCGACGCCGGTCTGCCCGTCGTGTGGGAGCTGTCATGACCGTCGCGGGCGTCGTCGACGCGCACCACCACGTCTGGGACCTCTCCGTACGCGACCAGGACTGGATCACCGGACCCGAACTCGCGCCACTGCGCCGGGACTTCACGCTCGACGACCTGGCGCCCGAGCTGCGGGCGCACGGTGTGGACGCCACCGTCCTCGTGCAGACCGTGACGGTCGCGCAGGAGACGCCCGAGTTCCTGGCACTCGCCGAGCGCGACGCACACGTCGCGGGAGTCGTCGGCTGGACCGACCTCACCCGCCCCGACGTCCGTGACACCCTCCACGCCCTGCGCGAACTGCCCGGCGGACGCCACCTGGTGGGCATCCGGCACCAGGTGCAGGGCGAGCCCGACCCCGGGTGGCTGCTCCGGCCCGACGTGGGCCGCGGCCTCGCCGCCGTCGCGGAGGCGGGGCTGGTCTACGACCTCGTCGTCCTGCCGCACCAGCTGCCCGCCTGCGTCAAGGCCGCCGCCGCACACCCGGAACTCACCTTCGTCCTCGACCACCTGGGCAAGCCGCCCATCGCGGCGGGGGAGCGGGAGCCCTGGCGCGGCGACGTCCGGGCTCTCGCCGCCCTACCGAACACCGTCTGCAAGCTCTCCGGCATGGTGACCGAGGCCGACCGGGCGCACTGGAGCGTCGACGACCTGCGGCCGTACGCGGACACGGTCCTCGACGCCTTCGGGGCCGAGCGCGTCATGTTCGGCTCCGACTGGCCCGTCTGCACCCTCGCTGCCACCTACCGACAAGTCCTGGACACGGCGCGGCAGTTGGTGGGCGGCGACGACCCCGACGTCTTCGGCGGCACCGCCCGCCGCGTCTACCTCAGCCGCGTCGGCGGCAGGAACTCCCGTACGTAGGTCCGCTCCCACCACGCCCCCGTCTCCCGCAGCTCCCGCCACGACGTGAACCGGTAGCGGTACACCCGCGCCCGGATGTGCACCGGCGGGGCATCGGGCGGGAACGGGCAGTGGCGCAGCAGCCGCAGCGTGTCCCGGTCGCCCTCCAGCAGCCGCTCGACCAGCCCCTGGAACCAGGACCGGGCGTACGCGGGGGAGAGGGCGGCGAACCACATCATCCAGTCGAGCCGCAGATGGTACGGCGCGAACTGGCGCGGGAGGCGGCGCGGATCGCCGGGCTTGCCCTTGAACTCGTAGGCCAGCCACCCCGAATCCGGTTGCGGCCTCTCCTCGGCCGTGCCCTCGATGACGATCTCCTGCCGGACCCGCCCCACCGTGCCGAACGCCCCGTACGTGTTGACCAGGTGCAGGGAGTCGTACGAGCGGTTCATCGCCTGGCGGCGGGAGAGCAGATTGCGCACCGGCCGGACGCTGAGCGCCGCCACCGCCGCCGTCAGGGCCAGCACCACCACCGCGTACCAGAGCGGTGCCCCGGGGAGCGCCGGTGGCGGGTGCGCCGACGACAGGTCGAGGGCGGAGGCGGCGACGACGATCGTCAGCCAGTTCAGCCACGCGAAGTTCCCGGAGGCGACCAGCCACAGCTGCGTGACGATCATCAGGGCCGCCGCCCACGTCGCGACCGGCTGCGGCGTGAAGAGCAGGAACGGCACCACCAACTGGGTGACGTGGTTCGCCGCCACCTCGACGCGGTGCAGCGGGCGCGGCAGACGGTGGAAGAACCAGCTCAGCGGGTTCGGCATCGGCTGTGTCTCGTGGTGGAAGTCCAGACACGTCAGCCGCCGCCAGCAGGCGTCGCCCCGCATCTTGATCAGCCCGGCCCCGAACTCCAGCCGGAACAGCACCCAGCGCAGCAGGAACAGCACCAGGACCGGCGGCGCCACCTCGTCGTTGCCGAGGAACACCGCCAGGAAGCCGACCTCGAGCAGCAGCGACTCCCAGCCGAAGCCGTACCAGGTCTGCCCGACGTTCACGATCGACAGATACAGCGCCCACGGCACCAGCCACAGCAGCATCGCCGCCCACAGCGGCAGCAGCCCGTCCACCCCGGCGACCAGCCCGCCCGCCACCACGGCGCCGCCCCACGCGCACCCCGCGAAGAACCGGTCCGAGTAGTGCAGCCGGAACAGCGAGGGCGCCGCCTTCCACGGCACCCGCGCCAGGAACCGGGGGACCGGTGTCATCCCGCGCTCCCCGATCAGCGCCCGGAACTGAAGCGCCGCCGCCACGAACGCCACGAGGTACAGCGCCGCGAGGCCGCGCTGGAACACCAGGCGGGCGAGCCATGCGTCGGACGCTCCGAACCAGTCCATGCCCCCAGTGTGTGCCCGGCGCTCCGCCGAGGTCACGACGTGCGGGCGCCGGGGGCTCGGCCTAGCGTGGGCCCCATGGGCGCGGGCAACGGGGGTGGCGAGGAGTCCGGGTTCGCCCCAGGCGGGGAGAGCCCGGAGGACTCCTCACGCGGATTTCTGGAGGCGTACGGGCGGGGCCTGCGCATGGGCAGCTTCGACTGGGACCTCGACACCGGTCTGATGGCGATGGACGCCCAGGCCCACGAGGTCTTCGACCTGCTCCCCGAGGAGTACGACGACCGCCCGGAGACCCTCGCCCGGCGCGTCCCGGTCAGCGAGGGCGGGCGGCTCGACAGCATCGTGACCCGGGCCCTGAAGTGCGGCGAGGAGACCTACGGCACGTACTTCCGCATCCGCACCCGCACGGGCGACATGCGCTGGACCCACACGCGCGGCTACATCCGCCGCGACGAGCACGGCCGGCCGCGCCGCATCGTGGGCATCGTCCGCGACGCCACCGACGAGCTGAACGACGCCACCGTGCACGCCGAACGCGAGGCCCGCCGGGCCCTGCGGCGCGGCGACACCAGCGTCGTGCAGCACACCACGGCCGCGCTCGCGCACGCCCGCACCGTCCAGGACGTCATCGACGTGCTGCGCGACACCCACGGCGTCGACCACCGCGGCGCCACCAGCTTCGTCATGGGCCTCGTGCGGGCCGGGCGCATCCACCTCGTCGCCGAAGGACCTCAAGGTGCCTTCGTGCCGGGCATCCACGCCACCCGCGTCGACGACCCGTACCCGATGAGCGAGGCCGTGCGCACCCTCCAGCCCCGCTTCATCGAGTCGCCGCAGGAGTTCGCCACGCACTACCCCGAGCTGTGGCCGCGGATCGCCCACATGAAGATCACCTCGGCCGCCTACCTGCCGCTCATCGCGCAGGCCAAGCCCATCGGCGTGGTCGGCCTGCTCTTCCACGACCGCCAGGGCTTCACCGAGTCCGAGCGCAACGTCCTCGTCGCCCTCGGCAGCGGCATCGCCCAGAGCCTCCAGCGCGCCATGTTCTACGAGCAGGAGAAGGACCTCGCGCAGGGCCTCCAGCAGGCCATGCTGCCGCGCACCATCCCCGACGTGTACGGCGCCGACATCGCCGTCCGCTACAGCTCGGCGTCCGTCGGCCGGGACATCGGCGGCGACTGGTACGACGTGATCCGGCTGCCCGGCGGCCGGGTCGGCGCGGTCATCGGCGACGTCCAGGGCCACGACACGCACGCCGCCGCCGTCATGGGCCAGCTGCGCATCGTGGTGTGCGCCTACGCCGCCGAGGGCCACACCCCCGCCACCGTCATGGCCCGCGCCTCCTCCTTCCTGCACGAACTCGACACCGACCGCTTCGCGACCTGCCTGTACGCGGAGGCCGACCTGACGACCGGCGTCGTCCAGCTCGTCCGGGCCGGGCACCTCGACCCGCTGCTGCGCCTGCCCGACGGGACCTGCCGCAGGCTCCCGGTCGAGGGCGGCCTCCCGCTCGGCCTGTCCGCCGAGTTCGGCCGCCTCGACTACCCGGTCACCACCGCGGAACTCGACCCCGGACAGACGCTGCTGCTGTGCACCGACGGCCTCGTCGAGCAGCCCGGCACCGACCTCGACGACGGCCTCCAGGCCCTCACCGCGCTCATCGGCACCGGCCCCGACGACCTCGACCTGCTCGCGGACCGGCTCGTCGCCTCCGTCGAGGAACGCGACGCCGAGGACGACGTGGCGCTGCTGCTCCTGCGCCGCCGCGCCGCGGGCGCCGTGCACAGCGGCGGCCGGCTCACCGAGCACGTACCACCCGGCGACCCCGAGGCGCTGCGCGCCGCCCGGCACATGATCCGGCACGCCGTCCGCGCCTGGGGCGCGACCGAGTGCGCCGACGAGGTCGAACTCGTCGCCGACGAGATGATCACCAACGCGCTGATGCACACCGAAGGCCCCGCCATCGTGACCCTGCGCGTCCTCACCGGCGCCGACCGAAGACTCAGGGTCGACGTGGAGGACACCTCCAGCGCCCTGCCGCGCCGCCGGGAGGCCGGCGAGGAGGGCGTCTCCGGGCGCGGCCTGCTCCTCGTCGACCGGCTCGCCGACCTGTGGGGCGTGGAGGCGCGCGGCGTCGGCAAGTGCGTGTGGTGTGAATTCGTGGTGCCCGCGCGCGAGTGAGAGGCTGGACGGCATGCCGGAGCTCCCCGAGGTCGAAGCGCTCAAGGACTTCCTCACCGAGCACCTGGTGGGACACGACGTCGTGCGTGTCCTGCCGGTCGCCGTGAGCGTCCTCAAGACGTACGACCCCCCGCTCACCGCCCTGGAGGGCCGGACCGTCACGGGCGTGGCGCGGCACGGCAAGTTCCTCGACGTGGCGACCCAGGACGGCCCCCACCTCGTCACCCATCTGGCGCGCGCGGGCTGGCTCCAGTGGAAGGACCGCCTCCCCGACGGCCCGCCCAAGCCCGGCAAGGGACCGCTCGCCCTGCGGGTCGCGCTGGAGACCGGCGCGGGCTTCGACCTCACCGAGGCCGGCACGACGAAGAAGCTCGCCGTCTACGTGGTCCGCGACCCCGGCGACGTACCCGGCGTCGCCCGCCTCGGCCCGGACCCGCTCGCCGAGGACTTCGACGAGGCCGCCCTCGCGCGCCTCCTGGAGGGGGAGCGGCGGCAGATCAAGGGCGCCCTGCGCGACCAGTCGCTCATCGCCGGGATCGGCAACGCCTACAGCGACGAGATCCTGCACGTGGCCCGCATGTCTCCGTTCAAACCGACGTCCCGGCTGAGCGCCGACGACGTGCACACGCTGTACGAGGCGATGCGGACGACGCTCACCGGAGCCGTGGAGCGCTCCCGGGGCGTCGCCGCCGGGCGGCTCAAGGCGGAGAAGAAGAGCGGGCTGCGGGTGCACGGGCGGGCCGGTGAGGCGTGCCCCGTGTGCGGCGACACGATCCGCGAGGTCTCCTTCAGCGACAGTGCGTTGCAGTACTGCCCGACGTGCCAGACGGGCGGGAAGCCGCTCGCCGACCGGCGGATGTCCCGACTGCTCAAGTAGCGCAGCGGGTCACCGCAGGGGAAGCGTCAGCAGCGGCTCCCCGCCCTCCGCCCGCACCTCGAACCGCGCGAGGTCCGCGGGCCGCTCCGCGACGCCGCCGTCCAGCGCCACCTCGTCCCCGCGCACCGCCCACGTCGCCACCGTCTGCTCCGAACCGTCCCGGCCGACCGCGACCAGCTCGCACACCCGGGGGCCGCCCGAGTCACGGATGTCGAGGCCGACCTGCGTGCCCCAGTCCCGGTCGTCCGCCGTCACGGTCGCCGCCACCCCCGTCCCGGCGTCGTGCCCCCGCAGGGTCGCGGTGTGCCCGGCACCGGCGCCGCCCCCGGTGAGCAGCGCGAACCCCTGCCCCGCCGCCGCGAGCACCAGCACCGCCGCGACGGCCGCACCCCACCGTCGGCGCCGCATCCGGCGGTGCACCGCGCCCAGCCGGTCCACGGCACGGTCCAGTAGCGAGGGCGCCGGACGCGCGCACGCCTCCACGCACGGCGGTGTCGCCCGCGCGTAGAGGGCCAACGCGCCGGTCGTGGCCGCCAGTTCACCGACCAGCGCCGAGCACGCGGCGCACTCGGGCAGATGATCCTCGAAGCGGAAGCGTTCCGCGGGGTCGAGAACCCCCAGCGCGTAGGCGCCTACGTCGCGATGCCGTTCCACGGACCACATGCCTTCCTCCGTCTGTCGCCCACCGGTACGCAGGAGGCGGCTGATTCATTCAAGCGACCGCGCGATTACACTCCGCCGCATGCTGCGCGTACTGGCCGTCGACGACGAGGAACCCGCCCTCGCCGAACTCCTGTACCTCCTGCGGGCCGACCCGCGCGTCCGCAGCGCCGAGGGCGCCACCGACGCCAACGAGGCGCTGCGCCGCATCGGCCGCGCCCTCGACGGCGGGGACGGCGCGATCGACGTCCTGTTCCTCGACATCCAGATGGCGGGCCTCTCCGGCCTCGACGTCGCCCGCCTCCTGGCCGGCTTCGCCCGGCCCCCGCTCGTCGTCTTCGTCACCGCCCACGAGGACTTCGCGGTCAAGGCCTTCGACCTGAAGGCCGTCGACTACGTGCTCAAGCCGGTGCGCCGCGAACGCCTCTCCGAGGCCGTGCGCCGGGTCGCCGAACGCGCCGCCTCCGCCGCGCCGCCCGCCACCGTCGCCGACCGCATCCCCGTCGAACTCGGCGGCGTCACCCGGCTCGTCGCCGTCTCCGACATCACCTACGCCGAGGCGCAGGGCGACTACGCGCGCCTGCACACCGAGGACGGCGCCAGCCACCTGGTGCGCATACCGCTGACCACCCTGGAGGAGCGCTGGCAGGAACTCGGCTTCGTCCGCGTCCACCGCAGCCACCTGGTCGCCCTGCACCGCATCGACGAACTCCGCCTCGACGGCGCCGGAATGACCGTCCGGGTCGGCGACTCCGAAATAGCCGTCAGCCGCCGCCACGCCAGCCGCGTCCGCGAACTCCTGATGCGCAGACCGTAACCGTGCGCTTCCCTGCGGGCGGTGCCGCACATCAAGCCCCTGCGGCCCGTGCCTGTCGGCGCCAGCGCATTTCAAGCCCTTGCGTCCCGTGCCTGTCGGCGGCAGCGCATTTCAAGCCCCTGCGGCGATTGAGCAGCGGGGCCCGGGGCGGAGCCCCGCAACCGCACCCCCGTGGAACCGCAACCCACCTCCCGCCCCGAACCACCCCTTCCCCGAACCACCCCCACCTGCCTAAACTCCGCCCGTGCCCGATCACCCGCAACGCGAGACCGTGACCGGCGAACCCCGCCGCCACCCCGGCCCGGCAGGCCTGCGCACCCAGTGGGAGATCGACGAACAGACCACCCTCGGCGCCGCCTACGTCCGCTCCCTCATGCGCAGCCAACTCCGCGCCGGCATCACCGCGTTCATGCTCCTCGCCGTCCCCGTCACCGCCCTGCCCCTGTTCTTCGGCGCCCTGCGCGCCGCCCCCGTGCAGTGGCTCGTCCTCGGCTTCGGCTGCTACCCCTTCCTCGTCCTGATCGCCTGGTGGTACGTGCGCCGCGCCGAGCGCAACGAACGCGACTTCGCCGACCTGGTCCGCGGCCGCCCCTTCGACCACGGCACACCGTGAACGAGGCGTACGCGATCCCCGCGGTGGCCGCCGTCGTCCTCGCCACCGTCCTCATCGGCGGCTTCGGCCTGCGCGTCTCCCGCACGACGTCCGACTTCTACGTGGCGTCGCGCACGGTCGGCCCGCGCCTCAACGCGGCGGCGATCAGCGGCGAGTACCTGTCGGCGGCCTCCTTCCTCGGCATCGCGGGACTGCTCCTCATCCACGGCCCGGACATGCTCTGGTACCCCGTCGGCTACACGGCGGGCTACCTGGTCCTCCTGGTCTTCGTCGCCGCCCCGCTGCGCCGCTCCGGCGCGTACACGCTGCCCGACTTCGCCGAGGGGCGCCTGGAGTCCCGCCAGGTGCGGCGCGTGGTCAGCCTGTTCGTGGTCGGTGCGGGCTGGCTGTACCTGCTGCCCCAACTCCAGGGCGCGGGGCTGACGTTGCAGATCCTCACCGGCGCGCCCCGCTGGTTCGGCGGGACGCTCGTCGCCGCGGTCGTCGTGCTCGCGGTGGCGGCGGGCGGCATGCGCTCGATCACGTTCGTGCAGGCCTTCCAGTACTGGCTCAAGCTGACGGCCCTCCTGGTCCCGGCGTTCTTCCTCCTTCTGACCTGGCACGGCACGGGCGCCCCGCCGCCCGAGGCCACGTCCTTCGACCCGCCGTCCGCCGGGGTCGGCGCGGGCCAGCCGCTCGCCACCAGCCGCGCCGACCACCCGCTCTACGCCACGTACGGCCTGATCATGGCCACGTTCCTCGGCACGATGGGCCTGCCGCACGTCGTCGTCCGCTTCTACACCAGCCCCAACGGCCGCGCCGCCCGCCGCACCACGGTCGTCGTCCTCGCCCTGATCGGCCTCTTCTACCTGCTGCCGCCCGTGTACGGCTGGCTCGGCCGCCTCTACGCGCCCGAACTCATCGCCACCCAGGACGCCGACGCCACCGTCCTGCTGCTGCCGGGCAGGGTCTTCGACGGGGTGGCGGGCGACCTGCTCGGGGCGCTGGTCGCGGGCGGCGCGTTCGCGGCGTTCCTGTCCACCGCGTCGGGGCTGACGATGGCGGTGGCCGGAGTCGTCAGCCAGGACGTCCTCCAGGCGCGCGGCGTACGGCACTTCAGGCTCGCCGTGCTCCTCGCCATCGCCGTTCCGCTCGGCGGGGCGCTCCTGGTGGACGGGGTGCCGGTCGCGGACGCGGTGGGCATGGCGTTCGCGGTGTCGGCGTCCTCGTTCTGCCCGCTGCTGATCCTCGGCATCTGGTGGCGCGGCCTCACCCCGCCGGGCGCCCTCGCGGGCCTCTTCCTCGGCGGCGGCTCGGCCCTGGTCGCGGTGGCGCTGACCGTGGCCGGGACGGTCACCTCCGGCTGGCTGCACACCCTGCTCGCCTGGCCGGCCGTCTGGTCGGTGCCGGTCGGTTTCCTGGCGATGATCCTGGTCTCGCTGGCGACACGGGACGCGATCCCGCCGCACACGACGGCGACGATGACGCGGCTGCACCTCCCGGAGGCGCTGTGGTCGGGGGCGCTGCGCGACCGCGGGCCGCAGCAGTCCGACGGGCCGCCCTCCGCCGCCGCCCGGCACCGGCCCCCGACGGCCGGAGGCGCCCCGTGAGCGGCACGGTCACCGCCGTCCTCATCGCCCTGTGCCCCCTCCTGCTCGGCGCCGGGTACCTGCTGGGGCGGCGCAGCGCCCACCCCGAGGGACGCAGCGACGTCGGGACGCCCGTCGAGCGCGCCACCTTCGAGACCCTCCACACCGCCTCCCTCGCCGCCCCGGCCCTGCGCGCGGGCCTCACCGAGGACACCGCCCGCAAGTCCGCGCGCCGCCTGCGCACGCTCCTCGGCACCGACGCCCTCGCCGTCACCAACCGCTCCACGGTCCTCGCCTGGGACGGCGCGGCCGAACACGCCCACACCGGCCAGGTGATGGAGCAGGTCGCCCCGGTCCTCGCGGGCGGCCGCAGCGCCGCGTTCGGCTGCGGGTGCCCGGACGACGACTGTGCGCAGCGGTGGGCCGTGGCCGCGCCGGTGGTCGCGGACGGCCGGGTGCTCGGCGCCGTCGTCGCCTACGCCGCCCGCGAGTCCGCGGTGCTGGCCCGCGCCACCGACGAGGTCGCCCGCTGGGTCTCCGTCCAGCTCGAACTCGCCGAACTGGACCGCTCCCGCACCCGCCTGATCGAGGCGGAGATCAAGGCGCTGCGCGCGCAGATATCGCCGCACTTCATCTTCAACTCGCTGGCGGCGATCGCCTCGTTCGTCCGCACCGACCCCGAGCGGGCCCGTGAACTCCTGCTGGAATTCGCCGACTTCACCCGCTACTCGTTCCGCCGCCACGGCGACTTCACCACGCTCGCCGACGAACTCCACTCCATCGACCAGTACTTGGCGCTGGTGCGCGCCCGCTTCGGTGACCGGCTCTCCGTGACGCTCCAGATCGCCCCGGAGGTCCTCCCGGTCACCCTGCCGTTCCTGTGCCTGCAACCGCTCGTCGAGAACGCGGTCAAGCACGGCCTGGAGGGCGCCGTCACCCGCAGCCGCATCTCCATCGGCGCCACCGACGCGGGCGCCGAGGCCGAGGTCGTCATCGAGGACGACGGCGTCGGCATGAACCCCGCCGAGCTCCGTGCGATCCTGCGCGGCGAGGGCGGCCAGGGCCGCGGCATCGGCCTGTCGAACGTCGACGAACGGCTCCGCCAGGTCTTCGGCGACGCGTACGGCCTGGTGATCGAGACCGCGGAGGGTGCGGGCATGAAGATCACGATCCGGATCCCGAAGTACCGGGCGGGCGTGTACGCGCCGTAGCGGTCCGCGCTTCCGGAACAGGGAGCTTCCGGAACAGGGAGCTTCCGGAACAGAGAGCTTCTGGAACAGGGAGCTTCTAGAACAGGGAGATCGCCAAGTGGCCCAGCGGTAAGCCCAGTTGCCACGCGGGCGTCCACACCTGGGGCCCGTCCTCCTCGTCCGGCACGGGCACCGCGTCGAGGTCGGGGGCGAGCAGCTCGGTCTCCTCCAGCCATCTCCACGCGGCCTCCGCGAGCAGCAGGTCCGGGGAGGGCCGCCGCGCGCCCGCGTCCAGGTCGAGGCGCTCCGCGAACCGGTCGCGCACCCACGACTGCCACGGCTGGTCGTACGCCGTGAGCGACAGCCAGGTCTCCAGCTGCGACACGACGCGGATCCCGGACAGCTCGTCGCCCGCGTCGGACAGATAGATCGTCAGGGCGAGCGCGTCGCGCCCCGCCTTGAACTCGAAGGACGTCGGCGGCATCAGGTCGCCCGTCCGCAACAGCTCGTCCGCGATGTACTCCGCGTACAACCACGCCATGGGGACGACGAGGCCGCCGCCCGGTCCGCCCTCGGGTCCGGGCACGCCGTCCGTGCCCTCATCGCTCCCGTACCGCATCGCTTCCCGCCTTCCTCCGGTCCGTGCGCTTCGCCGGCCCCCGGACCCACCCGTCTCGACTCACCGGGGAGGACAGCGGATTACTCAACCGAGGATTGGGGGTGCGGAGCAAGGCGCTTTGCCAATGCTTGACCCGGCCCCCGGTTTCACCGCAGGTCGGGCGCGTACCCCGGAAGGACCCGCCGCAACGCCCGCAACGCGTAGTACGCACGGGACTTCACGGTACCCGGGGGAATGCCGAGCGCGCGTGCGGCCTCCGCCACACTCGCGCCCTTGAAGTAGACCTCCAGGAGCACGGCCCGGTGGTCGGGGCTGAGTGTCGCCACGGCCTCCCGCACGTCGAGCGCGGCCGCAGAGCGCTCCGCGTGGTCCGCGCACACCCGGGCGTTCTCCAGGACCGTGCCGCCCACCTCCGGGGGCCGCGCGAGGCGCGCCCTGCGGGCGTCGATGGCGAGCCGCCGCCCGACCGTGAACAGCCAGGGCCGCACCGACTCGTACTCCGAGTCGAGGGCCTCCGGATGCTGCCAGGCGCGTACGTACGTCTCCTGGACGAGGTCCTCCGCGCGCCCCGCGTCACCGTCGCACAGGCGCAGCAGGAACGAGAACAGCGGCCCGCCGTGCTCCCGCTGGACCTGGGCGAGGTGCTCCTCCGTCGTCGTGCGTGTCCTGAGCGCCGTCGTCATGGCCGTATGGCAACCCAGCCCGCCCGGCCCGCCCAGGGGCCGCGCGGGGATCTGCGGCGGGCGGGTCCAAGCCGTCGACGAGCGGTGCGGTGAGCGGGACGGGCGGCGGCAGCGGCCGGATCAGTCGGAGGTACGGGCCAGTTCGGACTTGCGGTACGAGTAGCCGAAGTAGATGACCAGACCGATCAGGAACCACACGGCGAACCGCACCCACGTCTGCCACTGGAGGAACGTGATCAGCCAGATCGAGAAGACGATGCCGAGGGCGGGCACGAACGGCATGGCGGGCGTGCGGAACGTGCGCGGCAGCTCCGGCTGCCGGTAGCGGAGCACGATGACCGCGACGCACACCACCACGAACGCCAGCAGGATGCCGATGTTGGTGAGTTCGGCCGCCTCGCCGATCGGCAGGAACCCCGCGATGGCGGCGGAGCAGACACCGACGATCCACGTCACACGCGTCGGCACGTGCCGCGTCGGGTGGGTCTTCGCGAACCACTTGGGCAGCAGCCCGTCGCGCGACATCGAGAACCACACGCGCGTGACACCCAGCATGAACGTGAACATCACGGTGAGGATGCCGATGATCGCGCCCACCGCGATCACGTCCGCGAGCCCGCTCAGCCCCACCGACTTGAACGCCGTCGAGAAGCCGCTCTCCGGGTCGATGTCCTTGTAGTTCTGCATCCCGGTCAGGACCAGGCAGGCGAGCACGTACAGGACCATCGAGATCGCCAGGGAGTAGATGATCGCCTTCGGCATGTGCCGCTGCGCGTCCTTCGACTCCTCGGCCGCCGTCGACATCGCGTCGTAGCCGAAGACCGCGAAGAAGACGGTGGCCGCGCCCGTGAACGCGCCGCCGACGCCGAACGGGAAGAACGGCGTGTAGTTGTCCGAGTTGATGTGGAAGACGCCGACGCCGATGACGAGCAGCACGACGAGGACCTTGAGGACGACCACGAAGGTCTCGAAGCGGGCCGCGTTCTTCATGCCCATGTTGAGCAGCCACGCGATGAGCAGACAGAGCACGGCGGCGAACAGGTCGACCTTGTGGCCGCCGCCCGTGCCCGGCGCGCCCAGCATCCAACTCGGCAGGTCGAGACCCATCTCGCCGAGCAGGAAACTGAAGTAGCCGGAGATGCCGATCGCGACGACCGCGACGATCGCCGTGTACTCCAGGAGCAGGTCCCAGCCGATGAACCAGCCGGCCAGCTCCCCGAGCACCGCGTAGCCGTACGTGTAGGCGGACCCGGCCTTCGGGATGAGCCCGGCGAACTCCGCGTACGACAGGGCGGCCGCGGCGCTCGCGACGCCCGCGATGAGGAACGAGACGAGGACCGCCGGACCCGCCGTGCCGTTGGCGACGGTGCCGGCGAGGGTGAAGATGCCCGCGCCGATGATGCCGCCGACACCGATCGCGGTGAGCTGCCACAGGCCGAGCGAGCGGGTGAGCTTACCGCCGGACTCCGTGTCGTCGATCTGCTCGATGGGCTTGCGGCGCAGCACGCCCTGCCCTCTTGAGATCTTCGGGGGGACGGTCATGGGGGACCTCACCTCTTCGCTGCTGCGACGACGGCTGACGGCCGATCATGATGCCCCCGGGGCGACGGCGAAGGAAGACAGCAGCGCCGGTGAGCCACCCACTGAGCCCTACGGGACGACCGTGACCGGCCAGCGCCCCGCCTTCACCAGACGCACCGCGACCGAGCCGACGATGCGGTGACCGGCCTGCTCGGAGGCGCCGACCACGACCGCGTCCGCCTTCAACTCGTCGGCGGCCGTGACCAGGCCGTTGAACGGGTCGCCGCGGAAGGTGTGGAACTCCCAGCGCACGTCGTATATGTCCTTCACGCGCGCGGCCGACGCCCGGATCTCCTGGATGAGGCCCTCCGCGATCTCGTCGGTCGTCTCGGCGACGGGCACCCCCAGC
This sequence comes from Streptomyces sp. BYX5S, assembly GCF_054724165.1. Lineage (NCBI taxonomy): Bacteria > Bacillati > Actinomycetota > Actinomycetes > Kitasatosporales > Streptomycetaceae > Streptomyces > Streptomyces sp. BYX5S. The sequence continues at coordinate 3,525,158 of NZ_CM138829.1, forward strand.
GCGGCGCCGCCCGTCATCACGGGCTGCACGTAGACGACGGCCAGCAGGGCGCGCTGCCGACGGGCGAGGCCCCCGGCGTAGGCCGCCGCGCGGAACGAGGAATCGGAGCCGTCGACACCCACGACGATCACTTTCGGTCCGTCGGTGCCACGTTCGAACTGATGGGGCTGCTCTTCGGTCACGCGGCAGAGGTTAACCGAGAAGCCGCCGATCAGGTGCTTTCCCGCGTCCCATCCGGTGGTTCCGGGTGCGACGCCCGCGCGCCGTGTCACGCATCTAACATGACAAACCATCAGGAGCCCCCGGGGCGGCGCGCGATGCTGCGCGGCGCCACCGCCGTCGCCCTGGCCGCGCTCACCGGCTGCGCCGGCGCGGAGCCGACCGCCACCGCGCCGCCGGCGGGCGGGGCCGCCCGTCCCGTACGCGAACCGTCCGCGTACCGGCTGCGCCCGCTGACCGGCCACGGCCCGCGGCCGACCGGACTGACGGTCCGCGAGGCACCTGTCCTGCGCCTGGACACCGCGCCCGGCGACCGCGCCATGGCGCTCACCTTCGACGACGGACCCGACCCCGCGTACACGCCCGAGATCCTGCGGATCCTGCGCGCGCACGACGTGCGCGCGACGTTCCTCGTGTGCGGCGGCAGGGCGCGGCAGAGCCCCGACCTGCTGCGCAGGATGGCCGACGCCGGACACGTCATCGGCAACCACACCTGGACGCACCCGCTGCTGCTCAAGCTGGACCGGGCGCGGATCCGCGCCGAGATCGAACGCACCAGTGACCTCGTCGAGCGCACCGTCGGCGAACCGCCCCGCTGGTTCCGGGCGCCCTACGGAGCGTGGAACCGGAACGTCTTCGAGGTGGGCACCGAACTCGGCATGGAGCCCCTCGCCTGGACCGTGGACTCGCTCGACTGGGACAACCCCGGCGCCCCGACGGTGATCTCCCGCGTGGTCGAGGGAGCGGCACCCGGTGTCATCGTGCTCAACCACGACGCGGGCGGCGACCGCTCACAGACCCTCACCGCGGTGCGCGACTACCTGCCGCGCCTCATCGACGCCGGATACCGCCTGACGGTTCCGCGCCCCACCGGCGTCTGACATGACCTCAGCGCGTCGACACCAGCCGGGCGAACGCCACGACATTCGCCTCGTACCCGTCCCGCCGCGAAAAGCGGCCGCCGCAGGTGATGAGCCGCAACTCCGGCGTCGCGCCCGAGCGGTAGACCTTCCGGCCGGGAAAACCCGACTTCGGGTAGACCTCCACTCCGTAGACCCGGAAGACGGCCGTCCGGCCGTCCGCGCGGCGGATCTCCACGTGGTGGCCCCTGCGCAGCGAACCCAGACCGTAGAAGACGGCGGGGCCGCGCGCGTTGTCGACGTGGCCGACGACGACCGCGGTGCCGCGTTCGCCGGGCGAGGCCGCGCCCGTGAACCAGCCCGCCAGGTTCGGCTCCTTCGGCGGCGGCGCGTCCACCCAGCCGTCGGCATCCAGGCCGACCTCGGTGGCCGGGGCGTCGACCCGGATCGCCGGGATCCGCACCCGCTCGACCGGCGAGAACGGCAACGGTCGGGGGCCCGCGTCCCGCGCCGGCGCCGGTTCGCGGCGGTCGGCGGCTGCGGCCGACGCGGGCTGCGGCGGACCCTCGTCGAGTGCGCCCGACCCGTTGCGGACGAGTGCGAGACCGGTGAGCAGGACCAGCGCGAGCACCCCCCAAGGGGCACGCTTTCTCGGCTGTTCCTCATCCCCGAAAGGCCGGTTGGACATGGGGGAACGCTAAGTCGGGCCCGAACGCCGGGCGACGGGACGAGCGCGAACGGGTGGCTTCCGCGCGAAATGGCCGCCCTCTGCGCACACCGGTCGGCGCATTACCGAAATGCGTTCCCGAACAAGGCAGCCGAGGGCGTGTCCGCAGGACGCGCCCACCGAAATTCCCCGCAACCGAATAGCGGGGACCGTCTTTCACGGAGGAATTCCATGCGCCGCACGATCCGTGCTCTCGCCGTGTCCGCCCTCGCCGCCTCGGCCCTCGCGCTCGCCGCCCCCGCGGCGACCGCCTGGACCGACCCGGCGCACCTGAAGGCCGCCCAGAAGCTCGTGCCGCGCGGCGGCCGGGTCACCGTCACCGTGGACGGCACCAAGTGCCAGTCGGGCTCCACCGCCACGTCCGACGCCTTCGGCACCGTGCGCCTGCTGAACGCGGGCGGCGAGCGGGCCGGAGCGACCACCACCGTGCGCGACGACGCAGGACCGGGCGCGCACGACGTCACCGTCCACTGCCAGGGGGCGAGCCTCACCAGACCCGCCGCCTTCACCGTCGTCCACGGCGGAGTGCGCGGCGGCGTCGGCGGAGCGGCCGCGCCCGGCGCGAGCCCCACCGACATGGTGGTCGGCTCGGTGCTGATCACCACGGCGCTGGTGGGCGGCGCCGTACTCTGGTTCCGCGGCCGGTCCGGCGGCCGCACGGCCCAGCCGTAGCCGTACGAGCCGTGGCCGTACCCGCCGGTGCCCCGTGGACCACGTGGTCCACGGGGCACCGGCAGGTGTGCGGGCGGCGGTTCAGGCCCCGCGGCTCGCCGTACGGCGGCGGGCCACGACGTACGCGGTGCCGAGCGCGCCCGCGATGAGCGCGCCGCCGAGGGCGACCTCCCGCACGTCCAGCCCGCCGGCGCTGCCGCCGATGCCCGCCTTCACGCCCTGGGGGACGGGGCTGGGCGAGGGGGAGTCGGGGCGGCCGGTGGCGATGGTGAGATCGACCCTGCGGGGCTGGCCGCCGTCACAGGTGAACGTCACCGTGTAGGCGGCGCCCTGTTTCGCGTCCCAGTCGACCGGGACGCTGCGTGGGCCGTCGCCCTTGTGCATCGTGACGGAGTCGAAGATCCCGGCCGACACTCTCGTGTCCCCGGAACAGCCCGAGGCCGACAGCGTCACCTCGCCGCCCGCGGCGATCGTGGTGGGGGAGATGCTCGGCCGGAAGGAGTCGTCGGCGTGCGCCGAGGGCGCGGTGAGCGTCAGGGCGGTGAGCGAGAGCGCGGCGGCGGATGCGGCACGTATCGCGTGCATAGGGGTTCCTCCGGGGTCCACGAGGAGCAGCAGCGGACCGGTTCCGCGCGTTGGGGACAGGCACCTCGATGCCCGAAACGCTAAGGACGGCCCCGGACGGCCGCGATCCCTGTCGTGCGAACGGGGCACACATGTGGGCCGGTCAGGCGACCCCCGGGCCGTGGCTGCGCCCTCCCGGCCCCGTGCCGTGCCATACGTGCGGGCCCGCGCCGCGCCACTCCACGAGGTGCGGGTCGTCGAGCGTCAGGTCGGCCTCGCCGAACCCGGCGCGACGCAGCAGCGCGGTGAGATCCGCGTCGCTGTGGGCCAGGCCGAGCGCCTGGCCGCGTACGGAGACATGCCGGCCACCCGCCGGGGCGGGCGGGTGGACGACGATCGGGGCGTGCCATCGGGTCATGTGTCACAGAGTGCTGCGCGCCGGGGCGGAGCGCAGCCCCGCGCGGTCACTGGGCTCCGGGGAACAGCGCCAGGAACGGTTCCGCCGTGGCCGCGACACCGCGGCTGTAGGGCGCGTCGAAGTCCCAGATGAGGAAGAGCAGGAACGCGATCAGGGACGAGAAGAGCCCGGCGAGGAGCAGTTCGCGGGGGGTGCGCCGGATCTGGAGCGCGAAGATCATGCCGATGGTCACCAGCGCGCCGATGATCAGGCCGAACCAGACGACGCCCGGCATCGTGGCCCCCGCCGAGTCCGCCCGCGCGCCCCGCGCCTCGTCGGCGGCCGTCACGTGGTCGAGGAGCGGTTGGTAGGCCTGCGCCTGGAAGTCGTTCTTCGGTTCGAAGTCGGTGACGTCCTCGCGCACCTTCGCCAGCAGCGCGTCGCCCTTGGGTGTCAGTTCGCTGTGCGTGCGCATCGACTCCCACTCGGTCGTCACGACATGGCTGACATACCTGTCGACATCCGCGCGAATCCCGTCGCGGACGTCGGCCGGGTAGACGCGGACGCGTTCGTGGACCTCGTGCAGCGCCTGCGCCTCGTTGCGGACGTGGTCCTCGGCCGCGTTGCGCGCCTCCCAGACGCCGGCGATGGCGAGACCGAGGACGATCGCGTAGACCACGCCGATCATCATCGTCATGTACTCGATGACGTCCGGGGTCTCGGACGGGTCGTCGTCATCGCCGATTCTGCGCTGCTGGAGCACCTGTACGACGAGGACGACACCGCATACCGCGAGCATCGCGAGGGCGAGAACAAGCCATTCCGACATCGACAGCTCCACAAGGATTCAACAAATTCAGCAGGTTCAGCGGACTCGGCGGCCACAACGGCCTCAGCGGGGACGCAGCGCGGCGACCGCGAGCACCGCGGGCGCGGTGATGAGCAGGGTGAGCGTGACCAGGGACGGGCCGCCGCGCGGCGGGGCGCGGTGCGCGGTGGGGCGGTAGGCCGGGTAGTGCACGGCCTTCGGGGTGGGGGACGGGCGCTCGGTGCGCGTCGGTGTCGGCTTCGGCTTCGGCTCCGGTTTCGGGGGCGGCGCGGGCGCGGGCGGCGGTGGAGGCGGCGGTGTGGGGGTGGGCGTGGGTGTCGGTGGTGGTGGGGGCGGTGGAGGAGGCGGAGGCGGAGGCGGCGGTGCCGGCTTGGGAGGCGGCGGCTTGGGCGTGGGCTTCGGCGGTTTCGGCGGGGGAGTGGTGGGGCCCGCGGTGCAGGTGACGCCGCTGCCCGCGACCGCCACCGCGTCGCCCGACGCGCCGCCGTCCACGGAGGCGTACGCGCAGCTGTCGGCCGGGGCGAGGAGCGGCGCCGGGGCGGCGGCCGCGCTCGGGGCGCCGCACAGCCAGGCCGTGGCGACCACCGCGACGACACGGGTGGCCAGGGCGGAGGTCGGGCGCTTGGTTCGATGCACGACGAAGATCCTGAGCGCCCGCGGGGCCCGGCACGCCGGGTCGGGCAGGGAATGATCCGAACGTGGGGTGCGGGAGCATCCGCGTTTGCCGCCGTGCGCCGGTGATCACCGGGCGTGCGCCCCGTGCGCCCCGGCCCGCCGTCGGGCCCCACCCGCCTCAGCGGAAGAAATCTTGCCCCGCATTGAACACAGGCGTCACCGCCACCCGTACCTAGGGCCATGTGCGGACCGCTCGGGCCCGCACAACACCCAAGCATTGTGCGGGAGTTGAGATGAAGACCTCCTGGCGGAGCGCCTCGCTCGTAGCGACAGCTGCGGCCCTGCTGGCGCTGACGACGGCGTGCGGTCAGGATCAGGGCGACCAGTCCGCGGCCGGTCAGAACGTGGGCAACGCGGCCCCGGCCGACGGCGGTTACGGGTCCTCCGACGGCTACGGCTCGTCGGACGGCTCCGAGAAGAGCGCGGCCAAGGCGAAGTCCGCGGGTCAACTCGCCTCGTGGGACAGCGCGGAACTCGGCAAGGTGCTGACCGACAGCGACGGCATGACCCTGTACCGCTTCGACAAGGACACCGCGCAGCCGCCCAAGTCGAACTGCGACGCGGCCTGCCTGAAGATGTGGCCCGCCGTGCCGGCGAGCGGCGCCAAGGCCGCGCCGGGCGTGGACGACTCGCTGCTCGGCGAGGTCACCGCCGCCGACGGCACGAAGCAGCTGACCGTCGACGGCTGGCCCATGTACCACTACGCGGAGGACAAGAAGGCCGGGGACGCCAAGGGCCAGGGCGTGGGCGGCACGTGGTGGGCCGCGGCCCCCGACGGCAAGAAGGCGAACCAGAAGGCCGAGGAGGAGGCGGGGGCCCAGCCGGCCGACCTCAAGGGCCTGTCCACGCGCAAGGATCCGAAGCTCGGCGAGATCGTCGTCGACAAGAACGGCATGACCGTCTACCGCTTCCTCAAGGACTCGGCGTGGCCCATCAAGTCGAACTGTGTCGGTGCCTGTGCCGAGAAGTGGCCGGCGGTCGCTCCGGTTGCGAAGAACGACACACAGAATATTCCACTGAAGGGCTACATGACCTTCACGAGGTCCGACGGAACGAAGCAGCAGACCCTGAACTGCTGGCCCGTCTACACCTTCGCCGGTGACAAAGAGCCAGGTGACACGAACGGACAGGGCGTCGGCGGTACGTGGTACGCGGCGGCTCCGGATGGAAAGCCGGTAGGCGCTCCCAAGTAACAACCGTTCGGGGTCCAGTGCGTTCGGCAAGGGCCTCACAGTAGAGTCGTCAACGGAATTGGCGCGTTGCCGGTCCGTTCCCCGCATGGCCAGCTCAGGCCGTGTGAAGGGAGCGGGCCGGTTCTTTTCGTCGTGGAAAGAGAAGGTTTCGGGATGGTTTCGGATCGTTGCCGATTGGCACGTGACGGAGGCAGTGACCGGGAACGGACGGTCAATTTCCGTTTTGACTCGCTCCTTTGGCGGTGGATCAGTAGCCTCTGCTCGAACACCGGCTCCCCTACGCCATGGAGACCTTGATGCAGCGACCCGCCTGGGCCCCTCAGGGCATCGACATCTCGGTGCCCAGTGTGTCCCGTATTTACGACTTCTACCTGGGCGGTTCGCACAACTTCGAGGTCGACCGGGAGGCGGCGCGCAAGGCGATGGAGTTCCTGCCGGGGCTGCCGAAGATCATGCAGGCGAACCGGGCGTTCATGCGCCGGGCCGTGCGGTACGCCGCGGGGCTCGGCATCACGCAGTTCCTCGACATAGGTTCCGGCATACCGACGTTCGGCAATGTCCACGAGGTGGCCCAGCGGGCGAGCCCCGGAGCGCGCGTGGTCTACGTCGACCACGACCCGGTGGCCGTCGCGCACAGCAGGGCGGTCCTGGAGGGCGTGCCGGGAGCCGGTGTGGTGGCGGCGGATCTGCGCAGGCCGCGGGAGATCCTTCAGAGCCCCGAAGTCGGTGAACTGCTCGACCTGGAGCGGCCGGTGGCCCTCCTCCTCGTCGCCGTCCTGCACTTCGTCGAGGAGGCCGACGACCCGTACGGGGCCGTGGCCGAACTCAGTAGGGCGCTGGCCCCCGGAAGCCTGCTGGTCGTGACACATGCCACCAATGAGGGCATGCCCATAGCGACGGAACGGGCGGACGGCATGGCCGACGTCTATCGCAACGACGTCCGCAATCCGCTGATTATGCGGAACAAGGACGAGATCAAACGGTTCTTCAAGGGGTACGACGTGGTCGAACCGGGCATTGTGGCGATGCCGGTGTGGCGGCCTGACAACGCACCGCAGGACATCCAGGACGCGGACCCGTACACCTTCGCGGGCTATGTGGGAGTGGGGCGCAAGGCGTGACTGCTGCATCAGACAGAGTGCGCGGGTTCGCCGTGCTCTGGAGCCGGGCCATCTTCCCGGTCACGGCGACCTCCCTGACCCGGCACGAGTTCGAGGACGAACTCGTGCCGCTCGTCCGCGGGCTGCGTGCCGCGCTCACCGCGCCGAGCCTGGACGGCGCCGCGGTACGGGCCGTCGGAGCGGCCCTCGTCGAGGCGCACTGCACCGACCCCGAGGCGCTCACCCACACCCTCGGCGTGGTGGAGGAACACCTCGTCGCGCACTGCGGTGGGACGGAGCGCGGCGCGGAGCGGCAGGCGGAGCTGCGGTCCCGCTGCATCCGCCTCCAGCACGCGCTGGCCGCCGGCTTCGCGGCCGCGCTGCGGGAGCGCACCCGCACCGAGCAGGAGGCCATATCGCGGGCCGCGCTCAACGCCCGCAGCGCCGTCGCCGAGGCGCTGCACGCCAGCGAGGCCAAGTTCCGCGCGGTGTTCCACGGCGCCGCGATCGGCATCGGCATCGCGGACCTCGACGGCACCATCCTCGAGGTCAACGACACGATGGTGCGGATGTTCGGCGGCAGCCGGCAGCAGCTGCTGAGCCGCAAGGCCCACGAGCTGACCCACCCCGACGACGACCCGAACATCTGGCGCATGTACGGCGAGCTGGTGCAGGGACAGCGGGAGCACTACCGCGTCGAGAAGGCGTACTCGCGCCCGGACGGCACCGCCCTGTGGACGAACCTGACGGTGTCACTGCTGCGGGACGCCGACGGTGCCCCGCAGTACCAGCTGGCGCTGATGGAGGACGTGACCGAGCGCCGGCTGCTGAACCTGCGGCTGCGCTACGAGGCCACGCACGACGCGCTCACCGGACTCCCCAACCGCACCCTGTTCTTCGAGCGCCTGGAGAAGGTGCTCAGCGCGGGCAACGGGATGCGCTTCGGCCTGTGCTACCTCGACCTCGACGGCTTCAAGACCATCAACGACAGTCTCGGCCACGCGGCCGGTGACCGGCTCCTCGTCGAGGTCGCCGACCGCCTCCAGGCCTGCGCCACCGCGCCCGGCGAGATGGTGGCACGGCTCGGTGGCGACGAGTTCGTGGCCCTGACCACCGGCCGCGACACCGAGGCCGAGGTCGACGAGCTGGCCGGGCGCATCATGCACGCCCTGGCCACCCCCATCCGCATCGACGGCCGCGAACTCACCGTGCGCGGCTCGGTCGGCATCGTCGAGGGCCCGGCCGCCGAGCGCAGCCCCGCCGAGGTGCTGCGCAGCGCCGACATCACGATGTACCGGGCCAAGTCGGCGGGCGGCAACCGCTACGAGGTGGCCGACCCCGAGGCCGACGCGCGGGCCATCACCCGGCACGGTCTGACGACGGCGCTGCCCGCGGCCCTCGACCGCGGCGAGTTCTTCATCGAGTACCAGCCGCTGGTCCACCTCGGTGACGGCAGCGTGCGCGGCGCCGAGGCCCTGGTCCGCTGGCTGCACCCGCAGCACGGTGTCCTCGGCCCCGACCGGTTCATCCCGCTCGCCGAACACACCGGCCTGATCGTGCCGCTCGGCCGCTGGGTCCTCGAGGAATCGGTCCGCCAGGCGCGGGTCTGGCAGGACCGGTACGAGGAAGCGGGCCCGTTCCGCATCAACGTCAACCTGTCCCCGATGCAGCTGACCCACCCGGGCCTGGTCGCGGACACCGTCGACATCCTGGAGCGCTTCGGCCTCGAACCGGACGCGCTGTGCCTGGAGGTGACGGAGTCGGCCCTGATCGGCGCGGACGACGACCTTCTGAAGCCGCTGCGCAACCTCTCCGAGATGGGCGTCGACATCGCCCTCGACGACTTCGGCACCGGTTACTCGAACCTCGCGAACCTGCGCCGTCTGCCGGTGAACGTCCTCAAGCTGGACCGGTCCTTCACGCAGGGCATGCAGCAGTTCCCCGCCGACCCCGTCGACCTGAAGATCGTCGAGGGCATCGTCTCCCTCGCCCACAGCCTCGACCTCTCCGTCACCGTCGAGGGCGTCGAGACCGGCGCCCAGGCCGAGCAGCTCCGCCACCTGGGCTGCGACACCGCCCAGGGCTGGTACTACGCCCGCCCCGGCCCGCCGGACCGCCTCCACGAGCTGGCGCTCGCCGACGCGACGGGGTGAGCACCCGGTGATCCGCTGGGCGTACGCCTTCCTCGACCGGCCCCGCGCCGCCCTGGACGCGGCGTGCGCCTTCTGGGCGGGTGCGACAGGGACGCGGGTCTCCGAACTCCGGGGTGAGGGCGGCGAGTTCGCCACGCTGCTGCCGGACACGGGCGACGCCTGCGTGAAGGTGCAGGGTGTCGCGGACGGGCCCGGCGGCGCACACCTCGACCTGCTGGTGGACGACGTGGTGGCCACGAGCGAGCGGGCCCGGCGGCTCGGCGCGAGCCCGCTGCACGCGGAGCCGGGCCTGGAGGTGCTGCGCTCACCGGCCGGACACCGGTTCTGCGTGGACACCTGGCGGGGCGAGCGGACGGTCCCGACACCCACCGAGCCGGCCAACCGGCTGGACCAGCTGTGCCTCGACACGGCCCCGGCCGCGTACGACGCGGAGGTGGCCTTCTGGGCGGCGCTCACCGGCTGGCCCGAAGTCCCCTGCCGCAGCCCGGAGTTCCGCCTCCTCAAGGCCGCCCCGGTCCAGCTCCTGCTGCAGCGCCTCGACACGGCCGACCCGCCGTCGGCACACGTCGACCTGGCCTGCGCGGACGCCGACGCGGTACGTGTCCGGCACGAGCGGCTGGGGGCGCGGCGCGTCCGCGAGGGCAGGGCCTGGATCGTCATGCGGGACCCGGCGGGCGGCGTCTACTGCCTGACGCGGCGCGACCCGTAGCCGCCGGAGACCGGACCGTGCGGGAGACCTCAAGTCCGCCTCGTGGATCGGCTCTTGACGATGGTTCAGCGGACTGGTTCGATCACCCTCGTGAACCCGCGACCCGCTCTCACCCGACGCCTGCACGTCGATCTCGTGCGCGTCGCCGGTGCCTGTTGTCGCCCGAGCTGACATTCGGCGCCCGGCGCTGATTCCCGCGCGCCGCACCGCCGCACCTCCTTGTCGCGCTCCTTCCTCCCGCCCTGATGTCCCACTCCGGCTCCCCGCCCTGGAGACCTCATGCCTTCCCGCAGAACCGCGGGCGCTTCCGCGCTGCTCGCCGCCGCCCTGCTCGCCGCCTCCGCCCTCGGCGTGCCGTCCGCCGCGGCCGCCTCCTCGTACCTGCCGGCCCCGCCGCACAATCCGTACGCCGGTCCCGACGGCACCGCCACCATGCACGGCGACACCGGTTCCTCCGACCTGACGCCGCTGGCCGGGCCCGGCGCGGGCAGTCTCAGCGCGAAGCGCACCGCGCTGGCCTCGGCCTGCCCGACCGTGCTCGTCGGCTCCGACGGCTACCCGGTGGCCCTGTGCACCCCGATCTTCGGGCAGGTCCCCACGGTGCATCTGCTCGATCCCGACACCGGTGCCTCGCTGGCCGAACTCCCGCTCACCAAGGGCTCGTTGCTCGGCGGGGTGTACGCGTATCTCGACGACCGGGACCGGCTCACCGTCGTCGACGGCAGCCGTTCGCTGCTACGCGTCGGGCACCACCGCGACGCCGCGGGGGAGTGGCGCCTGTCCGTCGACCAGAGCCTGTCGCTGGCCTCCGTGATCCCCGAGGACGACGCCGTGACCGGCCTGTCCCCGGACTGGTCGGGCCGTGTCTGGTTCGCCACCGGCGGCGGCCTCGTCGGCACCGCGGACGACCGCACCGGTACGGTCCGGACCCTCGCGCTGCCCGACGGCGAGCGTGTCTCCAACAGCATCTCCACCGCGCCGCAGGGCACCGCCGTCACCTCGACCCACGCCACGTACCTGCTCACCGCCGACGGTGACGGCACCCCGCACATCACCTGGCGCCGCGCCTACGACCGAGGCCAAGCCCGCAAGCCGGGCCAGCTGAGCTGGGGCAGCGGCTCCACCCCGACGTTCTTCGGCCCGAGGACCGGCACCGAGTACGTGACCGTCGTCGACAACGCCGACACCACCGTTTCCCTCCAGGTGTACGCCACCGCCACCGGCGCCTCCGTGTGCTCCGTGCCGGTCCTGCGCTCCGGCGGCTCCGGCAGCGAGAACTCCCCGGTCGGCGCGGGCCGCAGCGTCTTCGTGGCCAGTACGTACGGCTACCCGTACCCGGCCGTGCCCGCCGACGCCGGTGACTCGGTGCCGTCCTCGGCCGCGTTCAAGGGCGGGCTCAGCCGCGTCGACGTACGCGCCGACGGCTCCGGCTGCGACCTCGTCTGGGACAACACCCTGCGGTCCGCCGCCGTGCCCCGCCTGTCCACCGCCGACGGCCTGCTGCGGACGGTGCTGCGCGACCCGGTGCTCCCCGGCACCGACTCCACCGGCCTCCTCGACCCCTACCGCTACGCCGAGATCGACCCCGCGACCGGCCAGGTCACCCGCAGCAAGCGGATCGGCATCGGCTCCCTCTACGACAGCCTCCAGATGGCGGGCACGATCGCTCCGAACGGCACGTACCTCCAGGGCACGATCACCGGGGTGGTCCGGGTGGCTTCAAAGCCCTCCGGCGATTGAGGATCGGGGCCCGGGGCGGAGCCCCGTGGCGCTGCCCCGCACCTCGCTCCTCAATCGCCGGAGGGGCTGGGCTGCCCCTCGAAAAGCATCCGCTGAAGCTCGCGCGCAGCGCGTGGCGGCGCCACGTCCGACCGGTGCGCGAGTGCGATCGTGCGACTGAGCCCCGGCCGCGCCAGCGGTGTCACCCGCAGGTCCGCCCCCGCCCGGTGCGCCACCATCCACGGCACCACCGCCACCCCGAGCCCCGCCCGCACGAACCCCAGCACCGCGTCCATCTCGCCGCCCTCCACCGCGAAGTCCGGCTCGAACCCTTCGCCCCGGCACGCCGCGACCGTCAGCTCCCGCAGGTCGTACCCGTGCCGGAACATCACGAGCCGCTCGCCCTCCAGGTCGGAGATCCGTACGGACTTCCGCCCCCGCCCCGGCGCCGCCGCGTCCTGGGACGACACCACCACCAGCTCCTCGCGCAGCAGCTCCACCGTCGTCAGGGCGGGCGCGGGCGCCGGCAGCGGCAGCACGACGAGCGCGAGGTCGAGGGCGCCGCGCGCGAGTCCCCGCACGAGGTCGTGGGAGCCGCCCTCCTCGATCAGCAGCTGGATGCCGGGGTAGCGGTCGTGGAAGGCGCGCAGCACGTCCGGCAGCAGCCCCGTGCACAGCGACGGCGTCGCGCCGAGCCGCACCCGGCCCCGCTTGAGCTGCGCCAGCTCCTGCACCTCGTGCCGCGCCGTGTCCGCGTCGGCGAGGATCCGGCGGGCGAGCGGCAGCAGAGCCTCCCCGGCGTCGGTCAGCGAGATGTTGCCCCGCGCCCGCAGGAAGAGATCGACGCCCAGCTCGCGCTCCAGGGCCCGGATCTGCTGGGACAGCGAGGGCTGCGCGACATGCACCAATTCGGCGGCGCGCGTGAAGTGCCGGGTCTCCGCGACCGCGACGAAGTACTGGAGCTGCTGGAACTGCATGAACCCCATCCTAGTTCCCTCGATAGAGAAAGCCTATGGAAATGAGGTGGACCATGTCTTGGACCGATCGGGTCCTCGGGCCCTAGCGTCTTGACCCATGGCTCTGGCAACGCGGACGGACCGACGGCCGTCCATGACGCGCACGATCTGGGACAGCTCCGTCGGCAAGAAGACCGTGATGGCGGTGAGCGGCCTCGTCATGCTGCTCTACCTGGTCGCCCACATGATCGGCAACCTCAAGATCTTCTTCGGCCCCGACGAGATCAACCACTACGCCCACTGGCTGCGCACCATGGGCTCCCCGGTGCTGCACTACGAGTGGGGCCTGTGGATCGCACGCGTGGTCCTGGTCGTCGCGGTCGTCGCGCACGCCACCTCCGCGTACCAGCTGAGCCGCCGGGACATCAAGGCACGCCCCAGCAAGTACGTGCACAAGAAGCCGCGGGCCAGCTACGCCACGCGCACCATGCGCTGGGGCGGCATCATCCTCGGCCTGTTCATCGTCTGGCACATCCTCGACCTGACGACCGGCACGGTGCACCCGGGCGGCTACGAGCACCTGCACCCGTACCAGAACATCATCGACACGTTCTCGACCTGGTACGGCAACGTCATCTACCTCGTCGCGATGCTCGCCCTCGGCTTCCACATCCAGCACGGGTTCTGGAGCGCCGCGCAGACCCTCGGGGTCGGCAGCCGCACCCGCGACCGCGTCCTGAAGACCGTAGGCAACGTACTCGCCGTGGTGCTCACGCTCGGCTTCATCGCCGTGCCCGTGGGTGTCATGACCGGATTGGTGAGCTGAGAGACATGACTGCGTACGCCGAATACACCACCGGTGAGCCGGTCGTCGACACCAAGGCCCCCCAGGGGCCCGTCAACGAGCGCTGGGACACCCGCCGGTTCGAGGCCAAGCTGGTCAACCCGGCCAACCGCCGCAAGCACAAGGTGATCGTCGTCGGCACCGGACTCGCCGGCGGCTCCGCGGGTGCCACCCTCGCCGAACAGGGCTACCACGTCGTCCAGTTCTGCTTCCAGGACTCCCCGCGCCGCGCCCACTCGGTCGCCGCGCAGGGCGGCATCAACGCCGCGAAGAACTACCGCAACGACGGCGACTCCGTGCACCGGCTGTTCTACGACACCGTGAAGGGCGGCGACTTCCGCGCCCGCGAGTCCAACGTGCACCGCCTCGCGCAGATCTCCGTCGAGATCATCGACCAGTGCGTCGCGCAGGGTGTGCCGTTCGCCCGCGAGTACGGCGGCCTCCTCGACAACCGCTCCTTCGGCGGCGTCCAGGTGTCCCGTACGTTCTACGCCCGCGGCCAGACGGGCCAGCAGCTCCTCCTCGGCGCGTACCAGGCGCTCAGCCGCCAGGTCGCCGCGGGCAACATCGAGCTGCACCCGCGCACCGAGATGCTCGACCTGATCATCGTCGACGGCAAGGCCCGCGGCATCGTCGCCCGCGACCTCGTCACCGGCAGGATCGACACGTACTTCGCGGACGCCGTCGTCCTCGCCTCCGGCGGCTACGGCAACGTCTTCTACCTGTCGACGAACGCCATGAACAGCAATGCCACCGCCATCTGGCGGGCCCACCGGCGCGGCGCCTACTTCGCCAACCCGTGCTTCACGCAGATCCACCCCACCTGCATCCCGCGCACCGGCGACCACCAGTCGAAGCTGACGCTGATGAGTGAGTCGCTGCGCAACGACGGACGCATCTGGGTGCCGAAGGCGAAGGGTGACACCAGGCCCGCGAACGAGATCCCCGAGGACGAGCGCGACTACTACCTGGAGCGCATCTACCCGGCGTTCGGCAACCTCGTGCCCCGTGACATCGCCTCCCGCGCCGCGAAGAACGTGTGCGACGAGGGCAGGGGAGTGGGCCCCGGCGGCCAGGGTGTGTACCTCGACTTCGCCGACGCCATCGAGCGTATGGGCCGCAAGGCCGTCGAGGCCAAGTACGGCAACCTCTTCGACATGTACGCGCGGATCACCGACGAGGACCCGTACAGGACACCCATGCGGATCTACCCGGCCGTGCACTACACGATGGGCGGACTCTGGGTCGACTACGACCTGTCCACCACCATCCCCGGCCTCTTCGCCATCGGCGAGGCCAACTTCTCCGACCACGGCGCGAACCGGCTCGGTGCCTCGGCGCTGATGCAGGGCCTCGCGGACGGCTACTTCGTCCTCCCGGCCACCATCAACGACTACCTCGCCAAGCACCCGCACAAGGACGAGGTCGACGCGTCGCACCCCGCCACCGTCGAGGTCGTGCGCGAGACCGAGGAGCGGCTCGCCAGGCTGCTCGCCGTCGACGGGGACCGCACCCCGGACTCCTTCCACCGCGAACTCGGCGAACTCATGTGGGAGTTCTGCGGCATGGCCCGCACCGAGGAGGGCCTGCGCAAGGCCCTCGACCGGATCCCGCAGATCCGTGAGGAGTTCTGGCGCCGCATCAAGGTGCCCGGCAGCGGCGAGGAGTTCAACCAGTCCCTGGAGAAGGCGAACCGCATCGTCGACTACCTGGAGCTCGCCGAGCTGATGTGTCTCGACGCGCTGCACCGCGCCGAGTCCTGCGGTGGCCACTTCCGCGAGGAGTCGCAGACCCCCGACGGCGAGGCCGCGCGCCAGGACGAGGAGTTCTCCTACGCAGCCGCCTGGGAGTTCACCGGCACCGGCGCCGCCCCCACCCTGCACAAGGAAGACCTGGTCTTCGAGTACGTCCACCCCACTCAGCGGAGCTACGCATGAAGCTCACCCTGCGCGTCTGGCGCCAGAAGAACGCCGACGCCGAAGGCGCCATGTCCACGTACGAGGTGGACGGGATCAGCCAGGACATGTCGTTCCTGGAGATGCTCGACACCCTCAACGAGGAGCTCATCCTCAAGGGCGAGGACCCGGTCGCCTTCGACCACGACTGCCGCGAGGGCATCTGCGGCGCCTGCTCCCTCGTCATCAACGGCGACGCGCACGGCCCGGAGCGCACCACCACCTGCCAGCTGCACATGCGGTCCTTCCGGGACGGCGACACCATCGACATCGAGCCGTGGCGCGCCGCCGCCTTCCCGGTCGTGAAGGACCTGGTCGTGGACCGCTCGGCCTTCGACCGGATCATCCAGGCCGGCGGCTACATCACGGCCCCGACGGGTGCGGCGCCGGAGGCGCACTCCACGCCCGTGCCCAAGCCGGACGCGGACTTCTCCTTCGAGCACGCCGAGTGCATCGGCTGCGGCGCCTGCGTGGCCGCCTGCCCGAACGGCGCGGCCATGCTGTTCACGTCGGCGAAGATCAACCACCTGAACGTGCTGCCGCAGGGCGCGCCCGAGCGCGAGACCCGCGTCCTCGACATGGTGGGGCAGATGGACGAGGAGGGCTTCGGCGGCTGCACCCTCGCCGGTGAGTGCGCCACGGCCTGCCCGAAGGGCATCCCGCTGTTCTCCATCACCAGCATGAACAAGGAGTGGCTGCGCGCGAACCGGAAGGTCAGCCGCTGACCACGGCACGGCGATAGGCGTCCCGCGAAGAGCGCGGGGTGGGCGGGACCGGTGTGGTGCTCAACCTCCGGTCCCGTCATCGCGTTCGCGTCACCCTTCGCAGATACGGAGCGGTCCGGCTCTCCGCGTCGGCGGCGACCGTCGCGGGCGTCCCCGCCACGACGATCCGCCCGCCCGCGGCCCCGCCGCCGGGACCCATGTCGATCACCCAGTCCGCCCCGGCCACCACCGCCATGTCGTGCTCGACCACGACGACCGAGTGCCCGGCGTCGACGAGCCCGTTCAGCTGCCGCATCAGCACCTCCGCGTCGGCCGGGTGCAGCCCGGTCGTCGGCTCGTCGAGGAGGTAGAGGGTGTGTCCGCGTCGTACCCGCTGCAACTCGCTGGCCAGCTTGATGCGTTGGGCCTCGCCGCCGGACAGCTCGGTCGCGGGCTGCCCGAGCCGCAGATAGCCGAGACCCACGTCGAGCAGGGTGCGCAGACTGCGCAGCACGGGCCGCGCGGCGTTGTCGCCCGTCGCCTCGAAGAACGCGGCCGCCGACTCCACCGTCAGATCCAGGGCCTCGGCGATGTTCCGCCCGTGGTAGGTCACATGGAGCGTCTCGGGGTTGTACCGGGCGCCCCCGCAGTCCGGGCACGGCGTGTACGTGCTGGGCAGGAACAGCAGCTCCACGCTGACGAACCCCTCGCCCTGACAGGTCTCGCAGCGCCCGCCGGTGACGTTGAACGAGAACCGGCCGACGCCGTAGCCCCGCGCCTTCGCCTCGTCGGTGCCCGCGAACAGCTTGCGCACGACGTCGAACAGGCCCGTGTACGTGGCCAGGTTGGAGCGCGGCGTGCGTCCGATGGGCTTCTGGTCGACGACCACGAGACGGCCGACGCCCTCCAGCTCCTCGGTGATCTCGCCGATCAGCGTCGACTTCCCGGAGCCGGAGACGCCCGTGACGGCGGTGAGCGCGCCGAGCGGGAACGCGGCGGTGACGTCCCGCAGGTTGTGCCGGGTCACCGGGCCGACCTTCAGCCAGCCGGTGGGGGTGCGCACGTGGCGTTCGGGAGCCGGTTCCTCGTCGAAGAGGAAGCGGGCCGTCGCCGACCGGGCCACCCCGCGCAGCCCCTCCACCGGACCGCTGTGCAGCACCCGGCCACCGTGCTCCCCGGCCAGCGGGCCCACGTCCACGAGCCAGTCGGCGTGCCGCATCACGTCCAGGTGGTGCTCGACCACGAACACGGAGTTGCCCGAGGCCTTGAGCCGGTCGAGGACGGTGAGCAGCGACTCGGTGTCGGCGGGGTGCAGCCCGGCCGACGGCTCGTCCAGCACGTATACGACGCCGAAGAGCCCGGACCTCAACTGCGTGGCCAGCCGCAGCCGTTGCAGCTCGCCCGCCGAGAGGGTCGGGGTGGACCTGTCCAGGCTGAGATAGCCGAGCCCCAGCTCGGTGACCGTCGCGATCCGGGACCGCAGATCGCCGGTGAGGACGCGGGCCGTCTCGGAGGTGTCACCCGCCGTGGCGAGGAGCTCGGCGAGATCCGCGAGCGGCACCCCGGCGAGGTCCGCGATCGTACGGCCCGCGAACGTGACGGCCAGGGCCTCCGCCCGCAGCCGCGCGCCCCCGCAGACCGGGCACGGCGCGCTCTCCAGGAACCGCTCCGCCTTCGCCCGCAGTGACTGGCTCTTGGAGTCGGAGAACGTCTTGAGCACGTACCGGTTCGCGCTCATGTACGTGCCCTGGTACGGGCGGTGGATGCGCCCCGCGTCCCGCACCGGGTGCACGGTCACCACGGGCTGCTCGTCCGTGAACAGGATCCAGTCCCGGTCGGCCCGCGCCAGCTCCCGCCAAGGCCGGTCCACGTCGTAGCCCAGGGCGTCGAGGACGTCGCGCAGGTTCTTGCCCTGCCAGGCGCCGGGCCACGCCGCGATGGCGCCCTCGCGGATCGACAAGGACGGGTCCGGGACCAGCAACTCCTCGGTGGTGCGGTGTACTTGGCCGAGCCCGTGGCACTCGGGGCACGCCCCGGCCGCCGTGTTCGGCGAGAACGCGTCCGAATCGAGGCGCTCGGCGCCCTCCGGATACGCACCGGCCCGCGAGAACAGCATCCGCAGCGAGTTCGACAGCGTCGTCACCGTGCCGACCGACGAGCGCGACGTCGGCGCGGAGCGGCTCTGCTGGAGCGACACCGCGGGCGGCAGACCGCTGATCTCGCCGACCTTCGGGGCGCCCACCTGGTGGATGAGCCGGCGCGCGTACGGAGCCACCGACTCGAAGTAGCGGCGCTGCGCCTCCGCGTAGATCGTGCCGAAGGCGAGCGAGGACTTCCCGGAGCCCGAGACACCCGTGAAGACCGCGACGACGTCCCGCGGGATGTCCACGTCGACACCCTTGAGGTTGTGCTCGCGGGCGTCGCGCACCCGCACGAGGCCGGCGTGGCGGGGGTCGGTCGAGGTGGGGTCGTGCATGGGGCGGGCTCCCGGTCGTACGGCGTTCACTGCGTCGCCCTCCATGATCCACCCCCGGCGCCGCGGCGGCGCCACGGAGAACGCCCGATGAATGACGCGCACATGCCTTGACGGGTGGTCGCGGGCCCCCGCACCGTTACGGAGGCCGTCGTCCGATCAGTGGGGGGTCCGTGAACGGCAGACTGTTCGGCGCGGGAGCGGCGATGTGCGCGCTCGCCCTCGTGGGCGCCGCGCCCGCACCGGCGTCACCGGCCCCGTCGGCGCCCCGGCACGGGCTGCCGCTCGGCGCGTCCGACCTGACCGAGACCCGCACCACGCGCACGCTGCAACCCGGCGTGACCCTCACCCGGATCGTGCGCGGCGCCGACGCCCCGGCCATGGCGTGGACCGTGGAGGTGTCCATCCCGGGCGGTGCCGGATCGCCCGACCCGGACGCGCCGCCGACCGCGCTGAAGGACGAGGCGAGCGCCGCGGAACTGGCCTCCGAGCTGCGGGCGAAGGGCTTCGAGGCCCGCTCCGAGCGGGTCACCACCGCGGCCACCGCCGACTACGCGGGAGGCACGCTCGGCTGGCGGGTCCGTGTCGGCTCCTTCCCGGCCGAGGCCGCCGCCACCGCCGAACGCGCCCGGCTGCGGGCCGCCGGATACACGGGGTCCGCCTGGTACACGGGCTGGGACGGCGACGCGGGGGACCGCGGGCCCTGGCGCGTCGACGTGCTCACCGTCGACCCCAAGACCTTCCGCGGCGACCTCAGGGCCTCGTACGGCCCCGATCTGGAGAACCGCGAGACGACCAGCGCGCTGGCCGCCGCCGAAGGGGCGACGGCCGGGATCAACGCGGGTTTCTTCGTCCTCGACCCCAAGGCGGGCGCCCCCGGTGACCCGGCGGGCGTCGGCGTCTACGGCGGGCGGGTGCTGAGCGAGGCGGTGAACGGCCGGCCCGCGCTCGTCGTCCACGACTCCGCGCGCGGCACCGCGGTGGAACGCTTCACATGGCGGGGCCGCGTCACCGTCGGCGGCGCCTCCCTGCCACTGGACGGCATCGACCGCGTCCCCGGCCTGATCCGCAATTGCGGCGGCACCGCCGACGACACCCCCACCGCACTCCCGCTGCACGACACGACCTGCACCGACCCCGACGAACTCGTCGCGTTCACCCCGGAGTTCGGCAAGGAGACGCCGAAGGGCGAAGGCGCCGAGGCCGTCCTGGACCGGACCGGCCGGATCGTCGAGGTGCGCTCCCCGCGCGGCGGCGCCCTGCCCGCCGGAGGCCGCAGCGTCCAGGCCACCGGCGCGTACGCGGACCGGCTCACCGCCCTCGCGAAGGTCGGCCGCCCGCTCACGGTCCGCGCCGGGCTGAAGGACACCAAGGGGCGCGCCCTGAACCCGTCCCGCACGACCAGCGTCGTCAACGGCGGCCCCGAACTCGTCCGCGACGGCCGCCCGCACGTCACCGCGGCCACCGACGGCATGGTCCAGCCCGGCAACCCGAGCTTTTACTACGGCTGGGTGCACAAGCGGAACCCGCGCACCCTCGCCGGTACGGACGCCGCCGGACGCACCGTCCTGATCACCGCCGACGGCCGGAGCACCGCATCGCTGGGCCTGAGCATCAACGAGAGCGCCGCGGTCGCGCGGTCCCTCGGGCTGCGCGACGCGATCAACCTCGACGGCGGCGGCTCGACCACGATGGTCGTCGGCGCAGCGGTGATCAACGACCCGTCCGACGCGGCCGGTGAACGCCCCGTCGGGGACGCCCTGTTGGTGCTCCCCGGTGCATCCGGTACAGATTCCGGTACGGACTGACGCGGGCGCCCGCCGCCCCGAGGGACCACGAGGGAGCCGCCATGACCGTCGCCCCGCCCCGCAGAGCTGGACGCCTGCTGCTCGTCCTGGCCGCCCTGCTGCTCTGCTTCGGCGCGTCCCCACCGGCCACGGCCACCACCACGGCGCGCCCCGCCGCCGAGGTCGTCGACGTCACCCGGGTCGCCGACCGCCAGGTGGACCTGTCCGTACGCGCGTCGGCGCTCGGCGGCCGCACCGTGAACGTCCGCCTGCTCACACCCGACGGCTGGGACCCGGACGACCGCACCCAGCACTGGCCCACCCTGTGGCTGCTGCACGGCTGCTGCGGCGACTACACGTCGTGGACGACCATGACGGACGTCGCCTCCGCCGAGAGCCTGCGCGACGTGCTCGTCGTCATGCCGGAGGCGGGCTGGAACGGCTGGTACAGCGACTGGTGGAACCACGGGCAGGGCGGCGACCCGGCCTGGGACACCTTCCACACCCGCGACCTGCGCCGCCTCCTGGAACGCGACTGGGGCGCGGGGAACCGCCGCGTCGTCGCGGGCCTGTCCATGGGCGGCCAGGGCGCACTCCTCTACGCGGCCCGGCACCCCGGCATGTTCCAGGCGGCCGCCGCCTACTCCGGGTCCGCGCACCCGCTCCTGAACGACGAGTCGACCGACCGGATCATGGGCTTCTTCGCGGGCCAGGGCAACGATCCGCTGCGCGTCTGGGGCGACCCCGTGGCCCAGCGCGACATCTGGGCCGCCCACGACCCGTACCACCTGGCGAAGCGCCTCAAGACGCTGCCCGTGTACCTCTCCTGCGGTGACGGCACCACGGGCCCTCTCGACGCGCCGGGCGCCACCAGCGCCCTGGAGGCCGACTTCAACCGCCAGAACCACGCACTGGCCGACCAGTTGCGCAAGGCGGGCGCCACCCACCTGACCACCCACTTCTACGGCCCCGGCACCCACACCTGGCCCTACTGGGAACGCGAACTGCATTCCTCACTGCCCATGCTGCTGAGGGCCTTGCGGCCCTGAACCCGCCGGACGCGTCAGCGGGACGGGCCCCCGCCCGGCGTGAGCCGCGCGATCCGGGCCAGGCGGCGGAAGGACTCCAGCAGGGCCTCGCGGTCGTACGTGCTGGTCGTCACCAGCACCTCCTGCGCCCCGCTCTCCTTGATCACGGTCTCCAGCTCGGCCGCGACCTGCTGCTCCGTGCCGGCGATGTGGCCGCGCAGGCCCGACTCGTAGAACTCGCGCTCCTTCGGCGTCATCCCGGCGGCCGCCACGCGCTCCGCGGGCGGCAGCGGCGGGAACGTGCCGTGCGTGCGCGCGTGCGCCATCGACCAGGCCTCGGGGATCAGCAGGCGGCGGGCCTCCGGCTCGCTGCCCGCGACCGCGACGGTCCCGGAGATCACCACGTACGGCTCCGCCGCCCACGCCGAGGGGCGGAACTCGGCGCGGTAGCGGTCGATGCCGCGCAGCATCCTGTCGCGGGAGCGGAAGTCGCCGATCACCATCGGCAGCCCGGCGCGGGCGGCGATCGAGGCGCCCTCGCCCATCGCGAGCACGAACGGCGGCACGCCCAAGCCCTCCGAGGGGCGGGCGTGGACGCGCGTCGGCGACGTGCCGGTGAAGAACGCCAGCAACTCCTCCAACTGCGCCGCGAAGTCGTCGGCGTCGTCCTTGTCGCGGCCGAGCGCCTTGCGGACACCGCCCGTGAAGCCGACCGACCGGCCGAGGCCCATGTCGATCCGGCCGGGAAAGAGCGACTCCAGCACCCCGAACTGCTCGGCCACGACCAGCGGTTGATGGTTCGGCAGCATCACACCGCCCGTGCCGACGCGGATCGTCCGGGTGGCCGCGGCGACGGCCGCCGCGAGCACGGTCGGCGCGGACCCGGCGACGCCCGGCACACCGTGGTGCTCCGAGACCCACAGGCGCTCGTAGCCGAGCCGCTCCAGGTCCTGGGCCAGGGAGACGGTGTCGCGCAGCGCGTCCTGGTCACGGTGGCCCTCGCGGGTGCGGGAGCGGTCCAGGACGGAGAAGCGGGTCGATTCGATCACGGTGCTCACACTGTGTTCAACGCCGTGACGCCCCAAGGATTCCCGCCACGGGCCCACCGCCCGTCCGCTTAAGGTGAACGGCATGGCCCGCGACGAACGCCCCCTCGCCGTCTTCGACCTCGACGGCACCCTCGCCGACACCGCGCACCGGCAGCGCTTCCTGGAGCGCGCGCCGCGGGACTGGGACGCGTTCTTCGCCGCCGCGCCGCACGACCCGCCGCTCACCGAGGGCGTCGCGCTCGCCCGCGCGTACGCCGCCGACTGCGAGGTCGTCTATCTGACCGGGCGCCCGGAACGGTGCCGCGCCGACACCGTGGCCTGGCTCGCCGCGCAGGGCCTGCCGGACGGGCCGGTCCACATGCGCCGCAACGACGACCGCAGGCCGGCCCGGTACGCCAAGCCCGACATCCTGCGCCGTGTCGCGCGCGGCCGGGAGGTGCGGGTGTTCGTCGACGACGACGAGCTGGTCTGCGACGCGGTCGAGCGCGCCGGATTCACCGTCGTACGGGCCCGCTGGGCGAGCACGTCGGCGGCGCTGAAGGACGCGCAGGAGCGCGAGGGACGTACGTGAGCGACCGGGGGCGGCCCGGCTCAGGCCCCGTCGTCCTCCAGGCGGAAACCCACCTTCAGGCCCACCTGGTAGTGCTCGACCTCGCCGTCGACGATCTGGCCGCGGACCTGCGTGACCTCGAACCAGTCGAGGTTGCGCAGGGTCTGTGAGGCACGCGCGATCCCGTTGCGGATCGCCTCGTCCACGCCCGCGGGAGAGGTGCCGACGATCTCGGTGACGCGATAGGTGTGATTCGACATGCTTCCACCGTGCCGCAGGGTGGCGGGGTCCGCCATCCACGACTCTTGACCCCGCCCTTGGTCTATACCAAAATCCCTGGACACCCGTACGAGCCACGCGCTCTTCCCCCACGTCGGGCCGACCCTCCCTGTCCGCAGGCAGAAAGTGACCCACGTGAACCCCCGTCGACTCGTCCTGTCCTTCGGCTCCCTCGCCGCCACCGGCGCCCTGCTCACCGCGTGCGGAGCCCTGCCGGGCACGGGGGAGGAGGCCGACGCCGTCACCGTCTGGCTGATGCGGGGCAGCGCGTCCGAGGAGTTCATCGAGCGCTTCACCGAGGACTTCGAGGCCACCCACGACGGCATGACACTCGACATCCGCATCCAGGACTGGACCGGCATCGGCACCAAGGTCACCAAGGCGCTCGACGAGACGGGCGACGCGGCGTCGGGTGCCCCCGACGTCATCGAGGTCGGCAACACCCAGGTCCCGCAGTACGTCGAAGGGGGCGGCCTGCTCGACCTCTCCCTGGAGTCCGCCCGCGACCTCGGCATGCAGGACTGGCTGCCCGGCCTCGCCGAACCCGGCGTCGACACCTCCCGCCAGTACGGCATCCCCTGGTACGCGGCCAACCGCGTCGTCATCTACAACAAGGACCTGTTCCGGCAGGCGGGCATCGACAAGCCCCCCACCACGCGGGCCCAATGGCTGGACGCGACACGGAAGTTGAACTTCGGCGGCACGCAGGGCATCTACCTCGCCGGCCAGGACTGGTACACCCTGTCCGGGTTCATCTGGGACGAGGGCGGCGACCTCGCCGAGGAGACCTCCGGCGTCTGGAAGGGCACCCTCGACTCGCCGGCCGCGCTGCGCGGCATGGCCTTCTACCGGCAGCTCCAGGCGCTCGGCGGCGGCCCCAGGAACGCCGACGAGGAACACCCGCCGCAGGCCGAGGAGTTCGCCCGCGGAGACATCGCCCAGATCATCTCCGTGCCGGGCGCCGCCCAGCGCATCCTCCAGAAGAACCCCGAACTCAAGGGCAAATTCGGCTACTTCCCCATCCCCGGCAAGACGGCCCGCCGGGCCGGAGCGGTGTTCACCGGCGGCTCGGACCTCATCGTCCCGGCGAACACCGGCGACCGCGAAGGCGCCGTCGAGGTGGTGAAGGCACTCGCGGGCAAGAAGTGGAACACCGAACTGGCCCGCACCATGAACTACGTCCCGAACAAGACCACGCTCGCCGGTGAAGTCGCCGACGAACCCGGCGTCGCCGCGATGGCCGTCGGCGCCGCCCACGGCCGGGCGACACCGGGATCGCCCCTGTGGGCGAACGTGGAGGCCGGAAAGAACCCCATCAAGGAGTACATGTCCCGCGTCCTCGCCGGCGGGACCCCCGCCACCGAGGCGAAGCGGGCGTCCGAAGAGATCACAACAAGACTGGACGAACGCGGCGAGTGACAGCGCCCGGACGGGGGCCTGGCCGATCAAGCCCCTGCGGCGATTGAGCAGCGGGGTCCGGGGCAGAGCCCCGCGACCTCAGCCACGTCGCCCGCCCGCCGCAGGGGGACGCCTCACCCGTCGCAAGGACTCGACAAGGACAGCGCGAACCTCCCACCCTCGTCCGTCCACCACCGCACCAACTCCAAGCCCACCCCACGGAGTTCCCCCCGCACACCCTCCTGGCGGAACTTCGCCGAAACCTCCGTACGAACCTCCTCGCCCGCCGCGAACTCGACCTCAAGACCGAGCGCGGGCAGCTTCACGGTCTGATCCGCGGCGGAGCGCAACCGCATCTCGATCCACTCCCGCTCGGCGTTCCACAGCGCGACGTGCTCGAACGCGTCCGGATCGAAGTCGGCGCCGAGTTCACGGTCCATCACGGCCAGCACGTTCTTGTTGAACGCCGCCGTGACGCCCGCCGCGTCGTCGTACGCCGCGACCAGCGTCCGCTCGTCCTTCACCAGGTCGGTGCCGAGCAGGAGGAAGTCACCGGGGGAGAGGAGGCCGCGCACCGCCGTCAGGAAGGCCACCCGCTCCTCCGGCAGCAGGTTGCCGATCGTGCCGCCGAGGAACGCGACCAGGCGTGGCCCCGGCGTGTCCGGCAGGTCGAGCGCGGCCGTGAAGTCGGCGACCAGCGCGTGGATGTCCAGGGCGGGCCGCTCGGCGAGGAGTGTTTCCGCGGCGCCGCGCAGCGCGCTCTCACTGACGTCCACGGGCACGTACGTCGTGAGGCCGGCGAGCGCGTCGAGCAGGTGCCGGGTCTTGTCGGACGAGCCGGAGCCCAGCTCGACGAGGGTGCGCGCACCCGTCGCCGCCGCGATCTCCGGGGCGCGCGCGACGAGGATCTCGCGCTCGGCCCGCGTCGGGTAGTACTCGGGCAATGTGGTGATCTCGTCGAAGAGTTCGCTGCCGCGGGCGTCGTAGAACCACTTGGGCGGCAGTGTCTTCGGGGTGCGGGTCAGGCCGTGCAGGACGTCGGCCCGCAGCGCGGCGTCCGTCGCGTCCTCGGGCAGCGTGCGGGTGATGCTGAACGGGCTCACGCGGTGGGCTCCTTGAGCGGGGTCAACAGGACGTCGGTGCGGCTCGCCGCCAGCAGAGTGCGGTCGGGTACCTCGATCCAGTGCGGATCGTCGTCGTAGGGCTCGGAGGCGACGACGGTGCTGCGGCCCGGTTCGGTGCGGTACCACAAGGTGTCGCCCCAGGCCGTGGCGGTGATCGTGTCTCCGTTGGTGAGCAGGAAGTTGAGTCGGGCGGTGGGGGCGGCCTCGGCGACCTCCAGCGTCGTGTCGGCGAGGGCCTGCGCCTCCTCGTCGCCGGCCCGGAGCCGGTGCAGGACGAGCGCCCACAGGAACGCGGCGTCGCAGCGGGCCTCCATGGAGAGCAGGTCCGCCGGCGGCAGCGTAGGCGTCAGGGCCGTCAGCGACCGCGGCCAGCCCGGCACCGCCCCGTTGTGGCTGAACAGCCAGCGCTCCGCCGCGTACGGCGCGGCCGCCGCCTCGCCGTCCGGCCCGGCGAGCGTGGCGTCACGGACCGCCGCGAGCAGTGCGCCGGAACGGACCACGCGGGCCAGGTCCTGGTACGCGGCGTCGCCCCAGATGGGCCCGGCGCGGCGGTAGCGGGCGGGCACCGGGTCCCCGTCCGCGTACCAACCCACGCCGAAACCATCGGCGTTGACGGTGCCGTGCCGCTGCCTGCGCGGGGCCCACGACTGCCGGAACAGACTGTGCGGGGGTCGGTCGACGATCTCGCCGAGCGCCACCGGCGGGCCCAGGTAGGCCAGGTGACGGCACATCAGGCGCGCTCCTCGGGGTGGGCGTCGCGCGCCGTGCGGAAGCCGGAGAATATCTGCCGCCGGATCGGGTAGTCCCAGTTGCGGAACGTGCCCCGGCAGGCCACCGCGTCCACGGCGAACGAACCGCCGCGCAGCACCTTGTGGTCGGACCCGAAGAACACCTCCGAGTACTCCCGGTACGGATACGCCACGAACCCCGGATAGGGCAGGAAGTCGCTCGACGTCCACTCCCACACGTCACCGATCAACTGCCGCACACCGAGCGGGGACTCGCCCAGCTCGTAGCTTCCGGCGGGGGCGGGGCGCAGGTGCCGCTGGCCGAGGTTGGCGCGGTCCGGCGTCGGGTCCGCGTCGCCCCAGGGGTAGCGCATCGAGCGGCCGGTGGCCGGATTGTGGCGGGCGGCCTTCTCCCACTCCTCCTCGGTCGGCAGGCGTCGGCCCGCCCAGCGGGCGTAGGCGTCGGCCTCGTACCAGCTGACGTGCAGCACCGGCTCGTCCGGCGGCACCGCCTCGGTCACCCCAAAGCGCCTGCGCAGCCACTGACCGGCCTCGCGGCGCCAGAACAGCGGTCCCACGAGGCCGTGCTCGCGCACCATGGCCCAGCCCGCCGGGTCCCACCAGCGTTCCTCACGGTAGCCGCCGTCCTCGACGAACTCCAGGTACGCGGCGTTCGTCACCGGCGTCGTGTCGATGTGGAACGGCGGGACCAGGCGGGTGTGCGCGGGCCTTTCGTTGTCCAGCGCCCAGGGCTCGGCCGTCGTCCCCATGGTGAACGGGCCGCCGGGGACGAGGACTTCGGCGGGGCCGTCGAAGGGCCGGGGCAGCGGTTCGGGATCGGGGGCGGTGAGTACCGCACCGCCCTTCCTGAGCTGATGAGTGATCAGCATCGTCTCGTCGTGCTGCTGTTCATGCTGGGCGATCATCCCGAAGGCGAACCCCGAGCGGGTCAGACGCTCGGTGCCCGCCGCCTCGAACGACGCCTTCTCCAGCACGTCGAAGGCCCGGCCGCGCACGTCCGCCGCATAGCCCCGCGCCTCCTGAGGAGCGAGCAGCGGAAGGCTGGGGCGCTCCGAGCGCGGATGCTCGAAGGCGTCGTACAGCGGGTCGATCTCCGGCCGGAACGCCTCCTGGCCCGCGACCGCGCGCAGCAGCCACTGCTCCTCCTGGTTCCCGATGTGGGCGAGGTCCCACACGAGCGGCGACATCAACGGCGAGTGCTGGGCGGTGAGTTCGGCCTCGTCGACCGCGCTCGTCAGCAGTGTGGTGCGGCGCCGCGCGGTCTCCAGGGCGTCGGCCGCGCGGCGCCGGAGCGCCTCCGGGTCCGTGGTGACGTTCTCCTCCGTGGTCATGAGGTGACGGTCCTCCCCTGAGTCCGGTCGGCTTGTCGCGTGAGCAGGTCGAGCACGTCGTCGGCGGGGCAGCGGCCGCGGACGACGTAGTGGTGGGTGAAATCCGCGACCGCCTTCCGCGTCCCCGCGTCCGCGCCGAGCCGTGGCAGCGCCTCCAGGGCCGCCGTGAAGCAGGCCGTGGCGGCCTCCCGCAGCTCCGGATCGGTGAGGGCCAGCCGGGCCGCGTCCTGCCACAGCGGATTGTGCGGAGCGGGCAGCGGGCCCGCGCGCTCGGCGAGCGGTTTGACCGCGCGGTACGCGGTCTCGGCGGCCTCCGGGTCGTCGAACAGCGCGGT
The DNA here is from genome assembly GCF_054724165.1 of Streptomyces sp. BYX5S. NCBI lineage: Bacteria > Bacillati > Actinomycetota > Actinomycetes > Kitasatosporales > Streptomycetaceae > Streptomyces > Streptomyces sp. BYX5S. The sequence goes on from NZ_CM138829.1 coordinate 3,553,537, forward strand.
CGTCACGGCGAGCGGCACCAGCCACCCGTCAGGGCCCGACTGGGCGTCGATCATGCGCAGTTCGAGGTGCCCGCGCGGCCGCACCGGCGGAAACAGGGTCGTCAGGTGGTAGTCGAGGTCGGAGCGGGTCGGCGGGCGCGGCTCACCCGTGCGCGCCCACGCGCGGAACGTGAGCCCGTCCGGCACCTGCCACGGCCCCTCCTCGGTGCGCACACACATGACGGGGGCGTCCAGCACATGCCGGGCCCACGCCTCGCGCGGCTCGATGTCGAGGGGCATGCCACCCGAGCGGCCCACGTCGATCCGCTCCCACAACAGCTGCCGGGTGGAGCGCCAGCCGGTCGGACGGCCGGACAGCATCGGCGAGTTGGCGAACGCGGCGACCAGCACGGGGCCCAGCAGATGCGCGAGCCGCCACCGCCGGCCGAGCCCCAGCGGGCCCGGTTCCTCGTACCCCGCGTCCAGGCACACCTGCACGGAGGCCGACGAGCACATCATGGAACGCCCAGCGGGCCCGGCACGGTCGAGCGAGGCCTCCAGGGCGTCGTAGCGGCGCTGGTGGAGCACCCGGCGGGGCGGACGCCACGGGTCGGTGCCGTGTCCGGACAGGGCGAGTCCGTGGCCGCGGAGCGCGGCGCGGACGGCGGTCAGATCGGCCCTCATGGCCGAGACGCATTCGGGGAGGGAGTCGGCGGGGAGCGAGCTCAGCTCCAGTTGCCCGCCGGGTTCCACGGTGATCGCCGAGCGCAGAGGCAGGGCGCGCAGGTCGACGTATGCCGCGTCGAGTCGTTCGGGTGCTACCGGGAGCCACGGCGTCAGGGGCGGCCGCGGCTCGTGCACGATCCATTCCAGTTCGACCCCGACCTTCCGGGGTGGGCCGGTCTTGAAGCAGATGCCCCGTACCAGGGCCTCCGCCTCGGCCTCGGCGATCAGCTCGCCGAGCGCCGTACAGTCTCCCTCGCTCATGCCGGGATTCCTCCTGGTTCGCACGCTTCACATGATCCCTTGTGGGGACCATGCCGTCGATTCGGCCGGGGCCGACAAACAGCCCCTTACGGGCGATGCAGGTCCCCACCCAAGACGGTTCGGACCGATCGCACAAGAGCGCCTGGGACTTCCTCGGCCATTCCCCGGAAGATTCCGGGTTCTGTCCGCGCGCGGCGAAAATCGGTTGCCCGGGTCGTCACTGTGCGTACACGATGGCTTCATCGGAACGACGGGGGAGAGAACGGGGGACGTGCAGTGAGCGCACGGCTGCGCGAGATCGCGCGGAGCACGGAGAAGATCGTCGCGGCGGGGGAGTACGCGGACGACGGGGGCCGCGTGGTGACGATCGGCGCCGCGGTGGCGCGGGCCAGGGCGGGCACCAGGATGTTCGGGCCCGACCCGGTGCGCGTGCCACCGGTACCGGCCGTGGCGGCGACCGCCGTCGAGGTCACCGGCGAGAGCAGCCTGGAGGCGGCGCGCCGCATGACGGGGGAGCGGCCGCAGCCGGTGGCCGTGCTCAACTTCGCCTCGGCCCGCAACCCCGGAGGCGGCTATCTGAACGGCGCGCAGGCCCAGGAAGAGGCCCTCTGCCGCTGCTCCGCGCTCTACACGTGCCTCATCGAGGTGCCCGAGTTCTACGACCACCACCGGGCGCACCGCGACGCCTTCTACACCGACCGGGTCATCCACGCGCCGGGCGTCCCGGTGTTCCGCGACGACCGGGGCGCACTGCTCGACGAGCCGTACGAGGTGGGCTTCCTTACCTCCGCCGCCCCGAACGCGGGCGTCATCGCGCAGCGCACCCCGGACCGGGTCCACGAGATACCGTCCGTGCTGGCCTCGCGGGCCGAGCGGGTCCTGGAGGTGGCGGCCGCGCAGGGTTACCGGCGCCTCGTCCTCGGTGCCTGGGGCTGCGGAGTCTTCCGCAACGACCCGGCGCAGGTGGCGACGGCCTTCCGCACGCTCCTCGCCGGGCGCTTCGCGGGCCACTTCGACCAGGTCGTCTTCGCCGTCCTCGACACCACACGGGAGGCGCGGACGCGGGCTGCGTTTGAGCGGGTGTTCGGGCGGGGCTGAGGCGCGCCCCGGGCACCGGCTTGGCGGGCGCACGGCCGCAGCAGCGCCCGGTGCGCGGCTCAGGCCCCGCCCGCCGCCGCGGTCAGCGCCAGCCGTAGCGTTCCCGGAGCCGCAGGACCACCAGGTTGAAGCGGCCGCGGTCCAGGGCGCACGCCTCGCGCCGCATGCCGCGTTCGTGCACGCGCAGTACGCGGTCCAGGTCCACCCACGAGTCCCGGCCGTCCCGGTCCCAGGGTCCCGAGCCGAGGGCCACCCACTCGCGGTCGTTGTCGTGCCGCTTGCTGGAGAGCTGCACCGCCAGCAGCGTCCCGGCCGCCTCCCGGGCGACCACGAGCACCGGCCGGTCCTTGCCGCGCCCGTCGTTCTCCTCGTACGGCACCCAGGTCCACACGATCTCGCCGGGGTCCGGGTCGCCGTCGTGGGCGGGCGCGTACTCGGTGCGCACCGCGCCCACCCGGGTCGGCTCGGCCTCCACGGTGGCGGTCGCACCGCCGCGGCCAGGGTGTTCGTACGCGTGGTCTTCAGTGTTGGCAGTCACGCGGGTCACGTTAGACGCCGACCGGCCCAACCCCTGCGGCGGGTACGCCGGATGGACCGCAGGCTCGTGGCATGACACGACGTCACAGAACAGTGCTCGCCGCCCTCGCCGCCGCACTCACCCTCACCGCCGCCACGCCCGCCACCCACGCCGCCGCGCCCGCACCCCCACGGACGGTCTCCGCGTGGCTCCCGTACTGGGACCAGGAGAACGCCTACCGCAACGCCCTCGCGCACGCCGCGCAGATCCGCACCATCAGCCCCTTCTGGTACGAGGCCAAGTCCGCGACCCGCGTCACGGGACACCCCGGCGCGGGCGAACGCCGCATCGTCGACGGCTTGCACGAGCGCGGCATCGAGGTCGTCCCGACCGTCATGGAGCAGCAGAAGACGGACGACCTGGCCTCCGTGCTCATCGACGACAAGACCCGCACCCGCCACATCGACGCCCTGCTCGACGTCGTCCGCAGCCGCGACTACGACGGGCTCGACATCGACTACGAGTCGATCGCCATGGCGTCGGACGACACGTACCGGGCGGTGCGCACCGGCTACACGGCCTTCGCCACGGAACTCTGCGGCCGTCTGCACGCCGCGGACAAGAAGTGCTTCGTGACCGTGACGCCCAAGACCCGTGGCACCGGACGTATTTGGGACTACAAGAAGCTCGGCGCCGTCGCCGACCGCGTCCGGATCATGGCGTACAACCTGCACAACGCGCTGGGCACGCCCGGACCGCTCTCCTCGCCGCAGTGGTACGACGAGATCCTGACTCTGGCGACGGACCAAGTGCCGCTCGACAAGCTGGAGATGGGCCTGCCCGCGTACGGCTGGGACTGGAAGGTCGGCAGCAAGGAGCGGGCCCGGCACGTCACGTCGAAATCGGCCGAGACGCTGCGCCGCAAGGTCGGCGCCGACTACGCCCTCGACCCGGACTCCCGCACCCCTCACTTCACGTACAAGGAGGGCAAGGGGAAGAAGGCGGTCCGGCGCACCGTCTGGTACCAGGACGCCGCCGGGACGGCCGCGCACCTCCCCGTACTGCGCGAACACGGAGTGCGGAACACGGTCCTGTGGGCGCTGAACTTCGAGGACCCGAAGCTCTGGAAAACGTTGGCCCAGGGGTAGGCGCACGGGCCCGGGGGCGTCTGCGAGGATGCCGTACGTCATGGTGCAGATACCGAAGCAGCAATCCGCCCAGTCGTCCCCCGAGCCGCCCGTACCGGCCCAGCCCGCACCCGGCACGGGGCCCGCTCCCGACGCCCAGCCCGCTCCCGGCGCCCTGCCGACGAGCGCCGACGTCGCCCGCCGCGCCGGCGTCTCGCGCGCCACCGTCAGCTATGTCCTCAACAACGCGAGCGCCGTCCGCATCAGCGAGCCGACCCGGCAGCGGGTCCACGAGGCCGCCAAGGAACTCGGCTACGTCCCGCACGCCGCCGCCCGCAGCCTGCGCGCCGGGCACACCCGGATCGTCCTCGTCCCGACCCCCGACGTCCCGATCGGGCCGCTGTACAGCGCCTTCCTCAACGAACTCCAGTGGGCACTGAGCCGCCTCGACTACACGGTCGTGCAGTACGGCAGCGTCGGCCTCGGCGGCGACGCCGCCGCCCGCGCCTGGGCCGAGCTGCGCCCCGTCGCCGTCCTCGCTCCGGCCGGACTCGGCGCCAACGGCATCGCCGTGCTCCGCCGCTCCGGCGCCCGCGCCGTCATCACGCTCGGCGCGGAACCGGTCGAGGGCGCGCACGCCCTGCTCACCGACCACCGCCACGTCGGCCGCGTCGCCGCCGAACACCTCCTCGCCCGCGGCCACCGCCGGGTGGGCGTGGTCATGCCGAAGGAGCCGGGCCTCGACGCGTTCGCGGTGCCGCGCATGGAAGGCGTGCGCGCCACGGGCGCCGAACCGGTGCCGCTGCCACTCGCGTACGACGAGCAGGACGCGGACCAAGTCGCCGCCCGTACAAGGGAGTCGGGACTCGGCGCCGTGTTCGCGTACAACGACGAGTACGCCATGCTGCTGATGCGCGCGCTCCAGGACGCGGGCGTCGACGTCCCCGGCGAGGTCGCCGTGATGGGCGCCGACGACCTGATGCTGGGGCGGCTGCTGCGCCCCCGCCTGAGCACGGTGCGGCTCGACATGCCCTCGGGGCGGGAGCTGGCGGAGCTGGTCGACCGCCTCGTCAGGGACCCGGACCACGACGCGCACCCGGAGCCGCGCGAGGCGCTCACGGCGACGCTGGTGGCACGCGAGTCGACCTGAGGCCTTCTCGGCGTACGGGACCCTGCCCGTACGCCGAGAGGCGGCCGCCACAGGGGCGACCGCCTCGAGAACGATTCGGCGGCATCACCGGTGCGAACAGAGCACCAGGGGACGCCGGTGGAGGGGTGTGTCAGCCCTCCTGACCGCCCTGACCCTCCTGCTGGGCCTTGGCCTGCTGCTCGGCGACCGACTTGCGGACCTCGTCCATGTCCAGCTTGCGGGCCTGCCCGATGACGTCGTCGAGCGCCTCCTTGGGCAGCGCGCCCGGCTGCGCGAACACGGCGACCTGGTCACGGACGATCATCAGCGTCGGGATCGACTGGATCCCGAAAGCGGCGGCCAGCTCGGGCTGGGCCTCCGTGTCGACCTTCCCGAACACCAGGTCCGGGTTGGCCTCGGCGGCCTGCTCGTAGACCGGCGCGAACTGCTTGCAAGGCCCGCACCAGTCAGCCCAGAAGTCGATCAGTACGAACTCGTTCTCCGTCACTGTCTGATCGAAGTTCTCCTTGGTCAGCTCCGTGGTGGTGCTGCTCATGGTGTTTTCCCTCTTCCTGCTTCCGGGGTTCGGGGCGAAGCCGTCGGGGGCAAAGCCGCTGTGCACAACGGTCCGTATGACGGACGTATTCCGCGCCCTTACCCATGTGCTCGGCACGCACACATCCGACCACGCTGAGACACTGGGCCGTATGACGGAAGCCATTACTTACGATGTCGTAGTCCTGGGAGCGGGGCCGGTCGGCGAGAACGTCGCGGACCGCGCGCGGGCGGGCGGTCTCAGTGCCGCGGTCGTGGAGAGCGAGCTGGTCGGCGGTGAGTGCTCGTACTGGGCCTGCATGCCCAGCAAGGCGCTGCTGCGCCCGGTGATCGCCCGCGCCGATGCCCGCCGGGTTCCCGGCCTGCGCCAGGCGGTGCAGGGCCCCCTCGACGCCCCCGCGGTCCTCGCCCACCGCGACTACTTCACCTCCCACTGGAAGGACGACGGCCAAGTGGGTTGGCTGGAGTCCATCGGCGTCGGCCTGTACCGCGGCCACGGCCGCCTCGACGGACCGCGCCGCGTCACGGTCACCGCCGAGGACGGCACGGTCACCACCCTCACGGCGCGGCACGCCGTCGCCGTCTGCACCGGCACCCGCGCCGCCCTGCCGCCGCTGCCGGGCCTCGACGCGGTCAAGCCGTGGACCAGCAGGGAGGCCACGAGCGCGGACCGGGTGCCGGGCCGCCTCATCGTGGTCGGCGGCGGTGTGGTCGCCACGGAGATGGCGACGGCCTGGCAGGCCCTCGGCTCCCAGGTCACGGTCCTCGTCCGCGGCGACAGCCTGCTGGAGCGCATGGAACCCTTCGCGGGCCGGCTGGTGGCGGACGCGTTGCGCGAGGCGGGCGCGGAGGTGCGCACGGGTGTTTCGGCCAAGGAGGTGACCCGGTCCGCCGACGGCACCGTCACGGCGACCCTCGACGACGGCACGACCCTCGAAGCCGACGAAATCCTCTTCGCGACGGGCCGCGCGCCCCGCACGGACGACATCGGCCTGGAGACGGTGGGTCTGGAACCAGGGTCCTGGCTCGACGTGGACGACAGCCTCCGCGTCAAGGACAGCACCTGGCTCTACGCGGTCGGCGACGCCAACCACCGCGCGCTCCTCACCCACCAGGGCAAGTACCAGGCCCGGATCGCCGGCGCCGCGATCACGGCCCGCGCGCAGGGCGTCCCGCTCCTGGAGACCGACCGCTGGGGCGCCCACGCCGCGACCGCCGACGTGTCCGCCGTCCCCCAGGTGGTCTTCACCGACCCCGAGGCGGCGAGCGCGGGCCTCACCCTCGCCGAGGCCGAAGCCGCGGGCCACCGCGTCCGCGCGGTCGACTACGACCTGGCCAACGTGGCCGGCTCCGGCCTCTACGCCGACGGCTACACCGGCCAGGCCCGCATGGTGGTCGACCTCGACCGCGAGATCCTCCTGGGCGTCACCTTCGTGGGCCCCGGCGTCGGCGAACTCATCCACTCCGCCACGATCGCCATCGCGGGCGAGATCCCCATCGACCGGTTGTGGCATGCGGTGCCGGCGTATCCGACGGTGAGTGAGGTGTGGTTGCGGTTGCTGGAGACGTATCGGGGTTAAGCGCGTACGGCGGAGGCGGCCCGGCCGGAGGTGCGGTCCGGGCCGCGACTGCGCTCGAAGGGGGCGCTCCGTGCCTCCTCACACGTTCCACTCGACGACCCACATGCCCTCGTCGAAGAACTGCTGCAACGAGGCGAAGTCCTCCACCCATTCGTCGCCCCCTGCCACTTTCAAGTCGGGGTCGTCGGAGGTCAGGACCAAGTAGCTCGGCGGGTCGTCCGGCAGCTCCTTGATGTAGACGTAGCGTCCCTGTTCATCGCCAGAAACGATCCGCCCCAGCGTTTCCACCTTGATCATTTCGTTTCCTGTTTCATGGTGGGCTGGGACGAGTGAGCCCGTTCCAACCTGCGGGACGGGCTTGCCCGTTGGGCCGACAACCTGAAGCAGCCCCTGCTAGACGCGTTCTCGGCCAGAACCCCGAGGCCCGAGTGGAGGGCTCGCATCAACGTATCCGCGTCTGCGGATCACTTCCATCTCGGTGTCGACCGCCTCCCAACGGTGCTGGCCGGTGTGGAGCGGGGCCCAGGTCACAGCCCGGCCCCAGGCGGAGGAGTGCGCAGCCCCTGGGACCCTCCGCACCCACCCTTCGCTCCCTGTCGGCGGGCCGACGGCGCCGCTCTAGTGATCGGTCTCGAGGTGGAGCTTGAGCAGGTCCACGCCGTAGTCGCCGCCGTTCGGTGTGCGGATGATGGTGTGGATGTGCTGCTGCGTCGGCGTCCCGCCCATGCCACCCATGCCGCCACCGCCGGGTCCACCGGACGCGTCGCCGCTGGGCCGGCCGGAGGGTTGGCCGCTCGGCGGGCCACCCGCGTTCCCGCCGCCCGACTTGGTTCCGTAGGCGAGCGGGGACTGGGCGTCGTACTCGATGAGAACCACCGGGCTGTGCACCCGGTAGTAGAAGGCCGAGGAGTCCTTGGTACCGCCGAGCCAGTAGAAGTACGTCTGGTCGATGTGTTCCTCCACCTCCTTCATCTTCACTTCCGCGTGCCCTGCGTCCATGTAGCCGACGTAGACGCGGACCAGGTCGAGAAGCTTCTGATGCTGGGTGGTCGTCATCTTCGAACCGGGCAGGCCCGCGTACGCCAGCTTCAGGTTGTCCTGGCCCGCGCCGGCGACCATGTCCGTGCCGCCCTTCTCCTTCTTGGAGTCGATGACCTTGGCGCGCTGCGCCTTGGTGAGCGAGCGGATCATCGTCAGGCCGGCCTTTGTCTCCGGCTTGAAGAGATGGATCTTCTCGCCCTTGTAGGTGGCCTTCGTCGGCTCGGAACCCATGAACGTCGGCGTCATGACGACCTGGTCACCGAGGACGAAGTAGTTGACGACGACATGGTGGCCTTCGTACTGGAAGCCCCACGGCTTGCTCGTCGAGGGGGTGCCCATGAAGGTGAAGAAGTACGCGCCCTCGGTGAGGGTCTCCTTGTTGCCGCCGTTGTAGTCGCCGAGAAAGGCGTTGAGCTTCATGATGTTGCGGGTCTGCGTGAGGCCGTCGGCGGACAACGCCTTGCCGAGCAGCGCGTAGCCCAACTTCCGCTGTTTGGCGGTGATGTCGCCCATGCGGACGCCCTCGCGCTCGTAGCCGTCGACGTTGCTCCAGGCCAGCCACTCGTCGTCGTCCACGTCGAACGTGCACGCGCGGCGCTCCTTCGCCGACAAGCCGTCCAGGAACGCCTGCGCCGCCTGCACCACGGCGGTCGTCGAGACACCCGTGGAGTGGATCGAATGCAGGTCGTCGATGACCTTGCCGTCGGTGGTGACACCCTTGAAGTCGTCGTACTTCACCTCGGTCGCTCCGGGACCCATGCCCCCGGCCCCGCCGCCGGGACCGCCCGACGGCATTCCGGACGGCTTTCCCGACGACGACGAGCCGCTTGCGGCGTCGGTGGAACCGGCCGAGCAGCCGGTCATCGTTGCGACGGCGGCGACACCACCGGCGAGCAGTGTCTTGTTCATGAACCAGCGGCGCGTGCGCTCGTTCTCAGGGGTGCGGGTTACGTGTCCATGCATGGCCAGAGCGTTCCTGATCCGGTCATGCGCAGCGTGGGCGTGGGCTGTGCACCGGCTGTGAGGTGCGGTGGGCCAACCGTGCGGCACGGCAACCTGGCCGCGGCACCAACGAAAATCCCGGCGACTTCATGAAGTGGACTCAGAGGGGTCAAGTCGCCTGACCTGCCGCCTCGTTCGGAGTAATCCGCGTACGTGGACGGCTGGAGGACGCAGACGTGCGACACGAGGGGCTGAGCGAGGAACGGCAAGGAGCCCGGGGGAGTCGACCGGTAGCGTTGCTGCGTTCCGGTCGACTTTCTCGCGTCTACGGCCTTGCCGCCGGCGGCCGAAACGCGTGCGATGATCCCGCCCGGTTGATCGTTGGATCCGGCGTGCTCGTGCGCCCGGGGACGAATGAGAGTCGGGGGACTTTTATGACGGGCTACTCCGTCGAGCCTGAGACGCTGCGCGCGTCAGCGAAGTCGATCACGAATGCCGTAGCGGCCGTGGACAAGGTGCACTTGGACAAACTCGCCGATGACACACCGGAGTTCGGTCACGGCGATGCCTCCGACGCGTACGAGGAACTTCTGGCCACATGGCACCAGGCCCTCACGAAGGTACTCAAGGACGAGGCCGAGGGCTCTGCGGACGGGCTCAAGAGCTCGGCCGATCGTTATGAGAAGAACGAGGGGCTGACGGCCGATCTCGTTGGGCAACACGTCGGCGATCAGTGAGTCGAGGGGAAGCAGCGGCGGTGGCAGCGCAACTGGGGGAGACCCAGGACCCCAAGGAACTCGTCCCTGGCGACGCGCCGGGACTCCTTGAGCAAGCCGACCATCTGACCACGTGGTCGAGGACTCTTGAGGGGATCGGCGACGATCTGAAGGCAGTACGTGTCGATGCCTGGAGCGGCTCGGCGAGCGAAGGCTTCTGGGAGGATTTCTCCCCGCAGGCGGGCAAGTGGTTCCGGGGCGCGGGCTCCTTGAACGTGGTGGCGGAGGCACTGCGTTCGTACGCCGACATCGTCGTCTGGGCGCAGGGCAAGGCGCAGGACGCCATCGCTCAGCACGAGGTCGGGAACCAGCTCGCGGCCGTCGTCACCCTGCAATCCGCGCGGGAACAGCTGGACGAGGCCGGAAAGACCGCCGCCAAACGGTTCAAGGCCCAGGGAGGCTCCGACCCCGGAGCCCCTGCTTGGCTGTACTGGGCGGCGCAGGATGCCGATACCTCTCCGTGGGCCTTGGGCGCGCAGGTCCGCAAGCTCGAGTACGAGAATTTCCTGAAGCACCCCCGCAGCGAGGATCCGGATCGCGAGAAAGAGGTCCGGAAGTACAAGGGCTGGGGCGCCAACGACGACGAGAGGAGAACCGAGGATCGGCGGGAGAAGGGCGACCGCGGTGTCCGAGTCGAGGGCGTGTCCGTTTCAGGCGATGCCAAGGCATGGGAGGCGGCGGCCGAGGGAAGCGGGGCTGCACTCGGTGGTGATGTCGCGGGCCGGGCGAGCTTCTCCGCTCTCGGAGTGGAGGGCGGTGCCGGGGCCGGCATCGAGGAGGGCAGGGTCCAGGCGCAGGCTTCCGGGAAGGCATATCTCGCCCAAGCCACAGCGGAGGGAAAGTATGAAGCCGGGGTCTTCGAGGCGTCAGGCAAGGCCCAGGCGTTCGTCGGTGGCGATGCGAATGCCAAGGCGAGCGTCGGTCTCGACGGCGCCCACCTCGGAGGCGAGGCCTTTGCCGGGGCGAAGGCAACGGCGGAGGGGCACGCCTCGGTGGCCGGTGTCGGTGTCGGCGGCACGGCTGAGGGCTGGGCCGGCGTCGGTGTCTCGGCACATGCCGACGCCGGGATGGAGAACGGCAAGCTGGTGATCGGCGCCGACGTGGGTGCCGGGATCGGCTTGGGCGGCAAGCTCGGCGGCCAGGTCGAGGTCGACCCGGGCAAGGTCGTCGATGCCGTTGGCGACGGCGCCCAAGCGGTCAAGGACTGGGGTGGGGGCGTGACGGACACGGTCGACTCATGGTTCTAGCGCACCGAGGCTCCGGGCACTCGCCGCGACGGGGCCCTCGGCCCATCCAACCAGTATGTCCAGAGGAGTTGATCCATCATGCCCGGAACGCTTCCGGTGCCACTGACCTGTGAGGTTCCCGAGGGCTGGCAGGCGGCGCCGCCCGATGAGGTCGGAGCGCCGCAGGCCGCCTTCGTGGCCCTGCACGTCGCGTCGCACGGTTCGGGATTCACGCCGAACATCACCGTGACCGGCACGGTGCGTGAGGACGGCGCGAGTCTGCACCGCGTCGCCGACGAGTCGGTGCGGCGACTCCAGGAGACGGTCGGCCCGGTCACCCTCGTCAAGCGCACCGATGTGGGGACTCACTTCAAGCCGAGCCTGTTCGAGGCACCGGGTGTCGTGCAGAACCTCCGGATCGACGCCCAGGTCAAGGGCCGGTCGGAGACGCTCGCCCAGAGCCAGCTGATTCTGCTCCTCGAGGACCCGAAGCAGCCGCGTCGGCTGGCGGAGATCGAGATCGCGCTGACCGCGCGCTTCGACCAACTGCCGGGTGTACTGGATGACTTCCAGGACTTTCTGCGTACGGTCGGCCCCGCCGGTCAAGGGGAGGGCTGACGTCATGTCCGAAGGTGTGCAGGAGTTCATCGTCACCGCGACCATCGTCGTGCTGCTCGTCATCGTCTCCTCGCTCTGGCGGCGCCGGAAGCGACGCAGCGAGCTGGGCAAGTACCACGCGTTCACGAAGCGGCTCGGCTGGCAGCTCATCGAGCGCCCCCGGAACGGGGAAGTCGCCAGACTGATGCGTGACGAGCCCTTCACGTCCGACGGGGCTCCGGAATCGCTTGCCTCCGACTACTGCCACGGCCTCTACCGTGGCCGTTCCGCCTGTTCCTTCGAGGCCACTGTGCCCCGAGTGTCGTCACCTGGTGCCGGCGACGACAACACTGGCAAGTCGATCGTGCTCGCTCTGTGGGCTCTTCAACTCCCGTACGTGGTCGGCGATTTTTCCGTGCGCCGTACGAACCGCGTCTCGCGCACCTTCGGCGGCCCCGACGATCTGCGTATCGGACACCCCGAGTTCGACGAGCAGTTCACGGTCCGCGGGCTGCAGGCAAGTGCCGCTGTCGCTGCCCTGCAGGGCGCGCTGGCGGAATTCCTGGTGGCCGACCCGCGCAGTAAGGAATTCGGGCTGCGGTTCATCGGCAACGAGGTCATGGCATGGGAGAAGGGCGAGCAGTCTCCCGACAAAATTGAGGCCGTGATCCAGTTCCTGTGCGACATCGCGGACCGTCTTCCCGTGCCCGCCGCAGCGCCGTCGGCGCAGCCCTCGACGCTCGCCACAGGAGGGGGTGCCGCGACGGCCGGAGGAGGCGGTTCCGCGGGCGAAGAGCTGATCTGGCACGCGCGCGCGGAACTTGCCGCCACTCGGGCCCCGTACCGCATCGAGGTCAGCCAGTCACGCCTGGACGTCGTACCCGAACTCACTGATTCGCGCTGGCAGCGGGTGCTCGGCGAAGGCGGGCAGGACAGGGTCTACCTGTGGAAAGCCACCTGCGACCCGCAGACGAAGAAGTTCAGCGTCGGTCTGCGGCACCACCGAGTGACCGTCACGGACAGTGGAGACCCCGCGCACGGCATCACCCTGAGTCTGGGCGGCGAATTCGCTAAAGGCAGCTTTGGTCACCGTGGCCCGTCCCGTACGGACAGCGGTGAGCCGGATCCGATGTCCGATCCGGACTTCGGTACGGCTCTCATCGGCCGGGCCGCAGCGAAGGCGGGGTGGCAATCGTAGGTCAACAGCGGTCGGGGAACCGCTCGGGGCGGAAATCCGTGAGCAGTTCGTCCCGCCCGCCGCTGAGGATCTCCGACGCGAGCAGTCGGCCGATGAGCGGGCCGAGGGTGATGCCGCTGTGGGAAACGGCCTCGTAGTAGCCGGGCACGGACGGCACCGCTCCCACCGAGGGGAATCCGTCGGCCGGGATGGGGCGGTCGGCCGTCCGTGTCCGTGTGACGCGGGAGGTGCCGAGTGCGGGGACGGCGTCCCGTGCGAGTTCGTGGAGCAGCCGGCCGAGTTCCGCCGGATCCTCGCCGGTGCCGATGAGCGCGTCGATCTCGCGGCTGTGGAGCACCACTGAACCGTCTCCGTCGGGGCGGATCTCGATGTGTGGCGCGTGCATGGCCCGGTGGACCGGGACCCGAGCGCAGGCGAGTCGGGTCACGACGCCGGGTTCGCGGCGCATGGGCAAGTGCCGTGCGACGAGCCCGGCGATGTGGGAGGCCTGGGGGCCTGCCGCGTTCACGACGACGTCGACGTCCAGGTGGCTTCCGTCGGACAGCGTGACCGCACGGAGGGCACCGGTGGAATCGGCGTCGATGCCGCAGACCTCCGCGCCGGTTCGGAGTTCGGCGCCGGACGCGACGGCCTCGCTGACGAGACGGCCGACGAGATGACGTCCGTGCACCCAGGCTTCGTCGGGGTGGAAGACGACGGGAGCCTCGTCGGGCACCGCGAGGGCGGGTTCGAGGCGGCGGCGCACCTCGGCCCCCGTGCGCAGCTCGGTCCGATAGCCCCAGTCGGCCAGCAGGTCGGCGGTCTTCAGGAGCGTCGCCTCCGCCGCGGGATCGTCCGCCCAGCGCAGGTGGCCGGTGGGGTGCCACCACGAGCCCGGTCCGATGGTCGAGGCCAGCTCCCGGTGGGCGGCCAGGCCCGCGACGTTCAGGTCGAAGTAGGACTTGCGCGCGGTCTTGTTGCTGGCGTTGGCCCAGGAGAACGACCAGTTGGTGACGCCCTCGCCCGGCCGACCCGCGTCGATGAGGACCACCTTGGAGCCGCGCCGGGAGAGATTCCAGCCCACGCCGGCTCCCAGGATGCCCACTCCGATGACGGCGACGACGGCAGGCTGCTTCGCCGATCCGAACCTCACGAACGACTCCTCTGCGGATCGCGGGCTGGCTTCCGCCTCCAGCATCCAGGGCCCCGCTCCGGCCCACCAGGCGTGGAACGTCACGGATCGCTGCTCGTGTCGCAGCTCCGGGCGGTCGGTGAGCGGTTTCCGGTCACCCCGGCTTCCGTCACTTCGTGAACTAAGTACGGTGGCACCCCTTGACGCAGCGTTCACCACCCTGAAACATGCGTCGTCAGAGAGCGCTCCCACCACCCCCACTCGTTCATTTCATGAACCAGGAGAGCCGCCGTGACTCGCTTCCCCCTGCCTTCGTCCCCGTCCTTGTCGCGCCGCAGAGTCCTCGGCGCGGCCGCCGTCGGCGCCGCGATCCCCGCCCTCGGGGCGGCGCCCGCCCCGGCCGTGCCCGCAGCCGCGTCCGCCCGCCGCAAGACCCTCGCCGCCGGTGGTGACCTCGGTCCCAACGTGATCGTGTTCGACCCGGCCACGCCCGGCATCCAGGCCAAGCTCGACGATATCTTCCAGCAGCAGGAGTCCGCGCAGTTCGGTGGCGGCCGCTACCAACTGCTGTTCAAGCCCGGCACCTACAACGGGCTCAATGCCCAACTCGGTTTCTACACCTCGATATCCGGGCTCGGACTGTCCCCCGACGACACCGTCATCAACGGCGACGTGACCGTCGACGCCGGCTGGTTCGACGGCAACGCCACGCAGAACTTCTGGCGTTCGGCCGAGAACCTCGCGCTGGTGCCGGTGAACGGGACGAACCGGTGGGCGGTCGCCCAGGCCGCCCCGTTCCGCCGCATGCACGTACGCGGCGGCCTCAACCTCTCGCCCGACGGCTACGGCTGGGCCAGCGGCGGCTACATCGCCGACAGCCGCATCGACGGCAGCGTCGGACCGTACTCGCAGCAGCAGTGGTACACCCGCGACTCGTCGGTGGGCGGATGGCTCAACGGCGTCTGGAACATGGTGTTCTCGGGCGTCGAGGGCGCACCCGGGCAGGGATTCCCGAACCCGCCGTACACCACCCTCGACACCACCCCGGTCTCCCGCGAGAAGCCGTTCCTGTACCTGGACGGCGAGGACTACAAGGTGTTCCTGCCGGAGAAGCGGACCAACGCACGCGGCACGACCTGGGGCAGCGGCACACCGCGCGGCACCTCGCTCCCGCTCGATCAGTTCTACGTGGCGAAGCCCGGCGACAGCGCCGCCACCCTCAACGCCGCCCTCGCCCAGGGCCTCAACCTCCTGCTCACACCCGGCGTTTACCACGTGGACGCCCCCATCCAGGTGGACCGCGCGGGCACCGTCGTCCTCGGCCTCGGCTACGCCACCCTCGTCCCCGACGGCGGCGCGACCGCGGTGAAGGTCGCCGACGTGGACGGGGTGCGGCTCGCCGGGTTCCTCGTCGACGCGGGAACCGTCAACTCCGCCACCCTGATCGAGATCGGCCCGCAGGGCGCCTCCGCGGACCACTCCGCCGACCCGATCACCGTCCAGGACGTGTTCGTCCGGATCGGTGGCGCCGGCGCCGGCAAGGCCACCACCAGCCTGGTCGTCAACGCCCGGCACACCATCGTCGACCACACCTGGGTGTGGCGCGCCGACCACGGCGAAGGCGTGGGCTGGGACACCAACCGGGCCGACTACGGCGTCGTCGTCAACGGCGACGACGTGCTGATGACCGGTCTGTTCGTCGAGCACTTCAACAAGTACGACGTGCAGTGGAACGGCGAGCGCGGCCGCACCATCTTCTTCCAGAACGAGAAGGCCTACGACGCCCCGAACCAGGCAGCCATCCAGAACGGCGACCTGAAGGGCTTCGCCGCCTACAAGGTCGCCGACTCCGTGACCAGCCACGAGGGCTGGGGCATGGGCTCGTACTGCTTCTACAACGTCGACCCGACGATCGTGCAGCACCACGGCTTCGCCGCCCCGAACACACCGGGCGTGAAGTTCCACGACCTGCTCGTGGTGTCACTCGGCGGCAAGGGGCAGTACGAGCACGTCATCAACGACATCGGCGCCGCCACCTCGGGCAGCGACACCGTCCCGTCGACGGTGGTGTCCTACCCCTGACAGGCACCAGGAGGGCCGCGGCGGGCGACGACACCGGTCGGCCGCCGCGGCCCCGGCCGCCCCGGGGTCTTCCGTACGCGCGTAGATCCTGGCACGATCTGGGCCGATCCACCTGCGTCACAGCTGTCACACCCCCACTCAGGCACTGGCAGGAAGGGCCCTCCCCATGCGTCTTCGCTCCGCACTCACCGCGCTCGCCCTCACCACGGGCGCGCTCATCGCCCCCGGCTTCGGTGTGCTGGCGACCCCCACCGACGCGTTCGCCGCCACGAAGATCTCGCACGCGACGGCCACGTCGATGTTCAGCTCGGTCGGCATCACCTGGTCGTCCTCCGGCGGCTGCTCCGACCGCAACGTGTCCACGTGCACGTCGTTCGACCAGCTCAACCTCGCCACCGCCCAGGGCGCCCAGACACTGAAGACGGCGAGCGGGTGCGCGCTGAACATCACGGGTGGCACCGAGACCGGCCACGCGAGCGGCACGTACTCGCACTGGAACGGCTACAAGCTCGACTTCGGCAAGAACACCTGCGTCACCGCCTACGTCAAGAACCACTTCACGTACATCGGTCTGCGCGGCGACGGCGCCCCGCAGTACAAGGCCGCGTCCGGCAACGTCTACGCGGACGAGGGCAACCACTGGGACGTGACGTTCTACAACTGCGGAGGCTGCTGACCGCGCCCGCGCGGGGCCGACGCGCACCGTACGGAGGGCTCAGGGCTCAGGGCTCCGACGACGACTGGGCCTCCGCCTTCGCGTACCGGTACAGGTCCTGCGACGTGTCGATGAGTTCCTTCTGCTCCTCCGCGGAGCCGACCATGGGCTGGGAGCCGTTGAGGGGCAGTTGCGCGCTCTCGGGGAGGAACTTGACGGTCACCAGGCCGATGACCCCCGCCGCCATCAGGTAGTAGGCGGGGATCAGCTTGTTGCCGGTGGCGTCCACGAGGGCCTCCGTCACCAGGGGAGTGGTGCCTCCGAAGGCGGCCACGGCGAAGTTGAAGCCGATGCCCATCGCCGCGTACCGCACCGCGGTCGGGAACAGCGCGGGCAGCGTGGCGGCGCTGGGCGCGGCGAAGCAGGCGAGCAGCGTGGACAGGAGCAGCACCCCGAAGATGGGCGGCCAGGTCCCCGACGACTTGATGAGCAGGAAGGCGGGGATCGCCAGGACGATCATGGCGATGGCCCCGCCCGCGTACAGCGGACGTCTGCCGATGTGGTCGCTGAGCCGTCCGAGGAAGGTGATGAGGAGGACGATCCACACCATGCCGATGAGGACGAGGACGTCCGCCGAGCCGCTGGAGCGGTCCAGTGTCTCCGTCTGGTAGGTCGGCAGATAGCCCGTGACCATGTAGTTCGTGACGTTGTAGAGCAGGACCAGGCCGACGCACACCAGCAGGGGGCGCCAGTGCTCGCGGATGATGGTTCTGAACTCGCTGCCGACCGAGTCCTGGGCGAGGTTCTTCTCGTGCTCGTCGAGCTGCTGCTGGAAGGCGGGGGACTCCTCCAGCTTCAGCCGCATGTACAGGCCGATGACACCCAGCGGTCCCGCGATCAGGAACGGCAGGCGCCAGCCCCAGGACAGCATCTGGTCGTCCGTGAGTGCCATGTTCAGGACGGTGACCAGCGCGGACCCCAGGGCGTAGCCGACGAAGGTGCCGAAGTCGAGCCAGCTGGAGAGGAAGCCACGTCTGCGGTCCGGCGAGTACTCGGCGACGAACGTGGTGGCACCGCCGTACTCACCACCGGTCGAGAAGCCCTGCACCATTCGGGCGAGGAGCAGCAGGACGGGAGCGGCGATCCCGATCGTCTCGTAGCTGGGGATGAGGCCGATCGAGAACGTTCCCGCCGCCATCATGATCATGGTGGTGGCCAGCACCTTCTGCCGGCCGATCCGGTCACCGAGCGGCCCGAACACCAGGCCGCCGAGGGGACGCACCACGAACGCGGCGGCGAAGGTCGCGAAGGACGAGATCAGCTGGGCGCCCGGGGACGCGCCCGGGAAGAACACCTTGCCGATGGTGGCGGCGAGGTAGCTGTAGACACCGAAGTCGAACCACTCCATGCAGTTGCCCAGGGCTGAGGCGCCCACGGCCCGCTTGAGCAGGGGTTTCTCGACGACCTGGACGTCCTGCTTGCGGTAGGCCCGTTTGGTGCGCCGCAGCCGGCGCGCCAGCTCCTCGCGCACATGGCGGGGCATGTCCGCGACCGTCTCCGGCATGCGCCTGCGGCCCCGGCTGGTCGTGTCGTCGGAAGGTGTGTCGGCCACGCGCCGGTGCCGCCTCTCGTGTCGTCCTCATCCCTGTCGTCAGGGCCGAGTCTGAGCACATTGGCGACGCGGCGCACCTCGAGGACGACGTCCGGACCACCGCTGTCCGGTGCGGCGGCCCGCGTGGGTGCGGCGCGGCGGGTCGTGGCCGGCCGTGGCCGGTCGTGGGGGGAAGACCCGCCGCGCCGCGGTACCGGGGCGCTCGCTCAGCCGCCGACGTTCACGTCGATGCAGGCGTAGAACGCGTTCGTGGTGTCGGCGATGTTCCATACCGCCAGCACCTTCTGACGGCCGGTCAGAGAACCGAAGTCCACTTGGTGGGTGACCGTGGCGCCCGGCTTCGCGCCGTTGTCGTCGAACTCGGCGATCTCCTGGCCGCCGACGAAGTACTGCCAGGTGCTGGTGGCGTGCTGGGCCGTCAGCTTCCACTCGAAGGTGGTGCTGCGGGAGACCGGAGTGGCGACCCAGCCCTTGGAGTCGTCGTCGAGCTCCGCGAACCGGCTGTTGCCGCCGCTGCAGCTCGTGAGCCCCTGGGGGCCCTCGACGCTCTGCGGCTCGTAGGTGATGTCACCGCAGGACACGGTGCCCGCCGCGCACTGCGCCTGGCGGCTGGGCGGGGTGGAGATGTAGCCGTGGGCGCTCGCCGAACCGGCGGGAAGGCTGACGGCGAGGACGGGGGCGAGGGCCGCGCCGATGAGGGCAGCGGTCTTCCTTCGGGCGTTCATGCGTACTCCTTCACTTCAGGTCTTCCCGGGGCGTGCGTGAAGTGGGGGCGCACGTCCGGGTCGGCCTCTCGAGGGTGGGGCCAAGAGGCGCGAAGGGAGGCAGCGGGAGATCGACCGACGTCAGGCGCGGTGAACTCCCGTGTGCAGCAAGGCTGTTACTTGGACTAGACCATACAAGTGGTCGTGATCGTGTCAAGGCCCTCGCCCGGAACCCGCGGCGAACCGGTCCGGCCGAACGGCGTGTCCGGCGTCAACTCCGGGGTATGCGGCGCCACATGGAAACCGAATCTCGCACGCGACGGCCCTCGTGGGGTCGACAGCTGATCAGGGCTCTCGTGATGGTGGTTGGTTTCGTCTGCATGGTGGCGTTCGCCGTGGCGCTCGCGAAGGCCACCCTCGTCCCCTCGCCGGCGTCCGTCTCGCAGACCCACACCAACCTGGAACCCGGCAGCTCGATCCGGCTCTACTTCGACCAGCCCGACTGGCGCGACACGATCAAGCAGGTCGGCGGGAACATCGTTCTCGGTGTGCCGTTCGGTGTGCTGCTGCCGGTGCTCTTCCCGCGCACCCGGGGCTTCGTCCGGGTGGTCCTCATGACGGCGTTCGTGATGCTGACCGTCGAGGTCGCCCAGGGTCTGCTGGTCACCGGCCGGGCCTTCGACATCGACGACGTGATCCTCAACGCCTCGGGCGCCTTCGTCGGCTACCTGCTCCTCGGTCGCAAGCTCGGCAGGGCGCTGCATCCGCGCCGCGAGCACTGGTGGAACAAGGGCTGGGCGAGCCGCAAGCACGACCCGCGCGACAACGAGGCCGCCCCCGCTCCCACGCCCCGGAAGAAGCCCGCCCCCGGCCCCGGCTCCCGCTTCGGCTCCGCCCGCAAGGGCCTGCCGGAACTGCTGCGGACCAAGCGCTCCTGAACGTACGAGCCGATCGGGCCGGGCATGCCGCCCGGCCCGCGCCCGCTCAGCGGGACCGCTCGCGACGCCGCCCGTGCCGCTCCTCGCCCGGCTCCAACGCCGGGGCGCACACGCCGAGATGGGAGCGGCACTGCGGGCGCGGCGCGGTCTCCAGGCGCGGGCGCAGGGCCTTCGGGCGGATGAAGACGGCAGCCGTGGCCGCGCCCAGGGCGAACAGCAGGGCGCTGCCCACCGCCGCCCGGTGGAACGCCGCGTCCACGGCGGCGGGCCGCGTGTAGGCGTCGCCCGACAGGCCCACGGCGAGCGGCAGCGCCGCGACCACCAGGAGCTGGGCGACGCGCGCCGCCGTGTTGTTCACGCCGCTGGCCAGACCCGCGTGGTCCGGAGCCACCGACGCCAGGACCGTCGTCGTCAGCGGCGCCACGAACAGGCTCATGCCGAGGCCCAGGACGGCGACCGCGGGCAGTACGTCGGCCGCGTACGAGGAGTCCGGACCGATCCGCAGCATGAGCAGCACCCCAGTCGCGGCGACCGCCGGGCCCACGACGAGCGGCGGCGTCGGACCCACCCGGCGCGCCAGGTCGCCGGCGCGCGCCGACAGCAGCAGCATCAGCACGGTCACCGGCAGGGTCGCCACGCCCGCCTCCAGCGCGTCGTAGCCCAGGGTCACCTGGAGCTGGACGGGCAGGATGAACAGGATGCCGCCGATCGCCGCGTACAGGCACAGGGTCATACCGTTCGCGGCGCTGAACAGGCGGGAGCGGAACAGCGACGGCGGCAGCATCGGCGCCGCCCGGCGCCGCTCCACGGCCACGAAGGCGACGCCCGCGAGCACACCCACGAGCGCGGCGAGGCCGGTCGCCGCCGCGGGCGCGTCGCCCGAGGACCCGATGAGCGCGTAGCTCACCCCGGCCAGGCACACCGCGGCGAGCGCCGCTCCGGCCTGATCGAACGGGGCGTCCGCGGCCGCGGCGTCCCGGCTCTCCGGCACGTGGCGTACGGCGATGACCAGCACGATCGCGGCGATCGGCACGTTGATCAGGAAGATCCACCGCCAGCCCGGCCCGTCGATCAGCCACCCGCCGAGGAACGGCCCGAGCGCCCCCGCCACCCCGGTCAGCCCCGACCACGCGCCCACCGCTTTGGCCTGGTCGTCGGGGTGGAACACCGAGCGGACCAGCGCCAGTGAGCCGGGGGTCAGCAGGGCCCCGCCGACCCCCTGCAACGCCCGCGCCGCGATCAGCGTGCCCTCGTCCGGGGCGAGCCCGCACGCCGCGGACGCCACCGCGAACCACGCCACACCCAGCACGAGTGCCCGCCGCCGCCCGATCCGGTCGCCCATGGCGCCGCCCCACAACAGCAGCGCGGACAGCGTCAACATGTAGGCGTTGACCACCCATTGCAGCGCGGACAGGGACGCGTCCAGGTCGCGGCCCATCGTGGGGAGCGCGACGTTCACCACCGTCCCGTCGAGCATCGCCATGCCCGAGGCGAGGACCACGCACGCGAGGATCCACCGCCCGCGCGCCGAGGAGAGCCGGACGCCGGGGGCGGCGTCGTCGGGAGGGAGCCCTGCGGTCGCTGCCATCGCCGACATTCTGACGGAGCCACCCCGCGTGCGCGACTGTCGGCACCGTTCCGCAGGGCGCGCGTGGCGGAAATCCCGCTGTTAGATTTGGGCGGAAATGTACCCGCAGAGGAGTGCGAGCGACGCCATGGCCAGGAATCGCCGGCTGATCCTGAGTTCGCCCTCCGAGGTCTGGGCGCTCCTCGCGAACGGGCACCGTTACGGAGAATGGGTCACGGGCACCCAGCGGATCCTCGACGTCGACCCGGCCTGGCCCGCCGTCGGCACCGCCCTGAAGGTGCGGGTCGGGGTCGGCCCGCTGACCCTCGACGACACCAGTACGGTGCGCATCTGCGAGCCGGAGCAGCGCCTCGAACTGGAGGCGAAGGCAGACCCGTTCGGAGCGGCCCGCGTCGCGATGAACCTCATCCCGTGGGCCGGACACACCCTCTTCGTCCTCGACTGGCACGCCCTCCGGGGGCCGGGCACACGGATGCACGGGCTCCCGGTGGACTACCTCGTCGCGGTCCGCAACGGAATGATGCTGACGAAGCTGGCGCGCATCGCGGTCCGGGAGCACCAGGACGCGGAACGCGCCGCTCCCTGAGCGTCGGCGCCGCGGTGTCAGTGCTGCTGCGGCTTCTGCGCCGTCACCTCGCTGGGGCGTACGACGACGAACCCCTCGCCCTCCAGCATCAGTTGGACCGCCTCGCCGGACCCGCCGCGGATCATCGAGCCCAGCGACTGCGAACGGTGCAGCGAGGTGCGCAGCTCGGCCGTCCATCCGACGACGGCGTCGGTGTCCACGTACACCGGCTGCTGCGGTGACACCGGCAGGACGAGCGGGCTGCCCTCGCAGATCAGCCCGAGCCGGCCGTGCCCGGTGAACACGCTGTTGAACAGCCCGCCCCCGCTGATCCCCGCCCCCTTCACGGTCTTGATGTCGTACGACAGCGTGGCGTCGAAGCACAGCACGTTGCGGCCGTTGACGGTGAAGGTGTCGCCGGGCTCGATGTCCACGACGAACACGTTCTGCGCCTCCTGCGCGAACCAGGCCTCGCCCTGCCCGCGCACCTTCATCACGGGAAGGCCCTCCCCGGTGACGGCGCGCTTGAGCATGCCGCCGACGCCCTGCCCCTTGCGCTCGAACTTCAGATTCCCCCGGTAGGCGACCATCGCCCCCTGCCGAGCCACCATCTCACCGTCGATCACATACCGGATGGACTTGGCGTTCTGCACGGTCATGCCCGGTGCGGTGGCGGGCTGGACCATGTACTCACTCGCGAAAAGATCACCCTTCATGCGGGCATCGTGGCCCGGAGGGACCGGTTCCTACAAGGGTGGGGCGGGCCCACACGCGCGAGAGCCGCTGACGCCGGGGCGTGCAGGCGCCCGGCGTCAGCGGCGGAGGGGATCAGCGGGCGGGGTAGTGCCCGCTGTCTCTCCCTTGTATTCGGGCCTCACCCCGTGAGCGGATGCGCCGGACCGCAGCCGATTTCTTTCACCTTCGTGACGCCTTCAGGATCACGAACTTCGCGTTGCTGGCGACGAGTTGACTGTTGCCGAACAGGCGCCGCAGCTTCACGTGGTAGCCGAGGTGGCGGTTGCCCACCACCCACAGCTCACCGCCGGGGCGCAGGGCCTTGCGGGCCTGGGCGAACATGCGGTGCGCCGTCGCGTCCGTGGTGGCCTGATGGCTGTGGAACGGGGGGTTGTTGAGGATCAGGTCGACGCTCGCGGGCGCCGTGTCGGCGAGGCCGTCCGCGACCCGGAAGTCGGCCTTGCCGGGACGGTCGGCGGCGTTCAGCGCGTACGTGGCCCCGGCCGATGCCACCGCCTGGTGCGACTCGTCGGTGAAGACGACGTCCGCGTGCGGGTGGGACAGGGCCGCGCTCGTGCCCACCACGCCGTTGCCGCAGCCCAGGTCCACGATGGTGCGCGCCTCCGTCTCCCGGGGCAGGTGCTGGAGGAGGAAACGGGTGCCGATGTCGAGGTGTTCCGCGCAGAACACGCCCGCGTGGTTGACGACGGTGCGGCCGGACAACGGGCCGATGTCGGCCGGGAGTTGATAGCTGTGCGGCCACGGGTTCGGACCCGGGGCGAGCGACGGGTCGGGCGCGGTGAAGATGAGGCGGGCCTTCTTCTCCGCCAGCGACGTGCGGGTCGGGCCGAGGATCCGCTCGAACAGGTTCAGCGTCGAGGTGTGGATCTCCTTCACCATGCCGGTGCCGATCACCACCGTGTGCTCGTGCACGGCGGGGCGCAGACGGTGCAGCTGGTCCTCGAGGAGGGCGAGGCTCTTCGGGACGCGCACCACGAGGACGTCGATGCTCGGCGGCGGGGTGTCCCGCGTCGTGAGCAGGGCGGGGGAGCGGCGGTCGTTGCGCGTCAGGTTCGCGTACGTCGCCTGCTGGCCCAGGTACGAGTCGGAGATCAGGGTGGGCGCGCAGCCGGGCGCCCCGGTCAGGGCCGTCGCCAGCGCGCCCCAGCGGTCGCCCACCACCGTCACCGCACCCGTCAGGTCCGTGCCGCTCTCGGCGAGGTGCCGCAGCAGGTAGGTGTCGGCGGCGTCCCACGCGCGCAGCTGGTCGCGGGGGTCGGCGGGGAAGCGGGTGAGGTCGATGTCTCCCCAGGGGGTGCTGAGACGGGGGGCCGGGGCGGGCTGATCGGTGCGGTTCATCGTTCAGCAAGGCTAGCCGAGGCGCAGCTCACGGGCGTGCGCCCGGCCCCGTACGGGGGTCCGGGGCGCACGCCCGTGGCACACGAACGGCTACTCGGGGAAGTCGCCCGCCAGCGCCGCCGCCATCCTCAGGTGCGGCGCCGCCTCGTCGTCGCGGCCCTGCCGCTCCAGCGTGCGGCCGAGCATCAGACGGGCGTAGTGCTCCACCGGGTCGCGCTCCACGATGGTGCGCAACTCGGTCTCGGCGCGGCGCAGTTGCGCCGAGTGGTAGTACGAGCGGGCGAGGAGAAGACGGGGGCCGGTCTGCTCGGGGACCTCCTCGACGAGACCGTCGAGGATCAGGGCGGCGTTCGCGTACTCCTTCGCGTCGAAGAACATCTGGGCGCGGTCCCAGCGCTCCGAGGCCGTCCCCTGCGTGTAGTACTTCTGCTCCACTGTTCTGCCTCCTTCGCCCGCCTCAACAGGGGAGGCCGGAGCTGTATTCCGGGGCGCCGCGGCAGGGCTGGGCGGTGGTGGGGTGCGGTGGACGCCTCGCGCGCCATGTTGACTCACTGCGTGTGCCACGTATGTTGCTGTGCGTCCCCTCTCCGCCTCGCGCACCGTCACGTCTCCGACACCCCTCGCGCATTGGGAGCCCCATGGACACCAGACCCGTCACCACGCCCGGCGCCGGTTCCGCCCTCACCAGGCGCCGCTTCCTCCAGACCACCACCGCCGCGGCCGGAGCCGTCGCCGCGGGGGCTGGCGCCCTCCTCGAAGCGCCCGCGGCCGCGGCCGTGCCCGCCGCGCTCTCCTTCACCGCCGCCACCAACGGCGCCGCCACCCTCGCCCCCTCCGGTGACCGCTTCGTCGCCGAGATCCAGAACATCCTCTGGTCGATCCCGCGCAAGGGCGGCGCCGCGACCGCGCTCACCGCGCCCGAACTGGAGCCGACCCGGCCCCAGTTCGCCCCCGACGGCAAGCGGCTCGTCGTCTGCGCCCACCAGGGCGGCGGCTTCCACCTCTGGCTGCTGAACGCCGACGGGCAGGGCGCGCCGAAGCAGCTCACCGACGGCCCCTGGGACGACCGCGGCCCCGCCTGGTCGCCGGACGGCACCCGCATCGCCTTCGCCTCCGAGCGCGGCGGCGACCCCGAGTCCGCCGCCCCGTACCGCGTCTGGACCGTCGACGTCCGCGACGGCACCCTCACCCGCCTCACGGGCGGGCCCGGCCAGGACGGGCCGGGGCAGGGCGGCGCCTGGGAGGACTTCGACCCGACGTGGTCCGCGGACGGCACCCGCGTGCTGTTCGTACGAGCGGTGGTCACCGAAGCCGGAACGCTCCGGGCGGCCACCGTCGCCTCGGTCGCCGCCGACGGCACAGGACCGGTCACCGTCGAGCACACCGACGACTCCGGCGCCCAGGTCATGACCCCCGCCGTCGCCCCGGAACCCAGGGGCACCCTCGCCTACCTGCGGACCACGGCCGCGCCCTCCGCCGGCTGCACCCTCGTCGTCGACGGGAAACCGGTCGACGTCCCCGGCGACCTCGCCCCCGTGCCACCCCGCTGGACCGGGCCCGACACCCTCCTGCTCACCGTCGACGGCCGCTTCCGCCTCGTGCGGCCCGCCGCGCCGGGCGAGGGCGAAGAGGTCGCGTTCACCGCGTGGCTGCCCGTCGACCGCCCCCGCTACCGGGTCAAGCGCTACGACTTCGGGGCCGGGGGAGTCCGGCCGGTGCGCTCCCCGCACCTGCCCGCGCTCTCGCCCGACGGCGAACAGGTGGCCTTCGCCGCCCTCAACTCGCTGTGGGTGGGCGGCACATCGGGCGGGCGCGCTCCGCGCAAGGTCGTCCAGGTCCCCGCGACACGCTACGTCCTCGCCCCGACCTGGACTCCCGACGGCACGGCGCTCGTCTACGCCGACGACCGGGCGGGCCTGTTCTCCGTGCGCCGCCACGACCTGGCGAGCGGCAAGGAAGAGGTGCTCGCGGAGGGCGGCCGGGTGTTCCCGGCGCTCTCGCCCGACGGGGACCGGCTCGCCTGTGTCGACATGTCCGGCAACCTCGTCCTGCGCGACCTCGCCGCCGGAACCGAACGGGTCCTCGCCGCGCCGATGGGCAGCGGCGGACTGCCCGGCAGACCCTGCTGGTCACCCGACGGCAGGTACGTGGCGCTGTGCGACCGAGGCCGCCTCAACCAGCGCTTCCGCGAGGGCTACAACCTCATCCGCGTCATCGACGCGGAGACCGGCGAGGCGGTCGTCCACGCGGTCGCTCCGCACGTCTCGATCGCCGACCGCTACGACTCCGGGCCCGTCTGGTCGCCCGACGGGCGCACCATGGCCGTCGTCGTCGAGTCCGCGCTGTGGCTGCTGCCCGTCCGCCCCGACGGCACGCCGGACGGTGAGCCGCGCCAGGTCACCGACGAGGCCGCGGACCACCCGA
This sequence comes from Streptomyces sp. BYX5S, assembly GCF_054724165.1. NCBI lineage: Bacteria > Bacillati > Actinomycetota > Actinomycetes > Kitasatosporales > Streptomycetaceae > Streptomyces > Streptomyces sp. BYX5S. The sequence goes on from NZ_CM138829.1 coordinate 3,580,062, forward strand.
GCTGGTCCGCCGACGGCCGCCGGATCCTCTACGTCGGCGCGGGCAGGCTCCGTCTCCTCGACGTGGCGAAGGGCACCGCCCGTACGGTCAGGATCCCCCTCGACCACCGCCGCCCGCGCCCCGCCGACACCGTCGTGCACGCGGGCCGCTTCTGGGACGGCGCCGGGTCCGAGGTCCGCGACGACGTCGACATCACGGTGGAGGGCGGCCGCGTCACTGCCGTCACGCCGCACCGCGCGGGCAGCGGGAAGGGCGGCGCCACGCACATCGACGCCTCCGACCAGACCGTGATCCCGGGCCTCTTCGACGCCCACACCCACCCCTGGCAGTCGACCTACGGCGGACGCCAGACCGCGCTCCAGCTCGCCTACGGCATCACCACCGCCGTCTCCCTCGGCGGATTCGCCTACGAGCAGGCCCGGATCCGGGAGGCGGTGTACGCGGGGGCGCTCGCCGGGCCGCGGCTCCTCGCCACCGGGGAACTCCTCGACGGCCCGCGCGTCGCCTACAGCATGGGCCGCGCCCACCGCACCCGCGCGGGTCTGCGCCGCTCCCTCGACCGGGCCGCCGCCCTGGACTGGGACTTCGTCAAAACCTATGTGCGGGCGCCGGGTTGGCTGATGAAGGAGGCCGCCGCCTTCGCGCACGAACGGCTCGGCGTACGCAGTGGAAGCCACCTGTGCACCCCCGGAATCCAGGTCGGCCAGGACCTGACGACCCATCTCCAGGCAACGCAGCGACTGGAGTTCGGGCACGCGACCACCGCCTCGGGCCACTCCGGGCAGGACGTCCGGGAGATCTACTCCAGGACCGGCGACTTCCACCTGATCGCGACGCCGTTCACCGCGCAGCCGCTGATCGGCGCCGACCCGGCCCTCGCGAAGGACCCGCGCGTCACGCGGCTGATGCCGCCGTGGGACACCGCCGCCGTGGAGAGGCTGGCCGGAACCCCGCCCACGGCCGCCCAACTCGCCACCCTGGACACCGAACTCGCCGTCTATCGGCGCATCCTCGCCGCCGACGGCCTCGTCGCACTCGGCACCGACCAGCCCCTCGTCCCCGTCGGCCTCCACCTCCACCTCGCGCTGCGCGCCCTGCACCGCGCCGGACTCACCCCTGCGCAGGCCCTGCACACGGCGACCCTCATGCCCGCGCGCGTCTTCGGCGCGGACGCCGACCTCGGCACCCTGGAGGAGGGCAAGCTCGCCGACCTCACCATCGTCGACGGCGACCCGTTCACCGACTTCGACGACCTGATCCGCACGACGGCGGTACTGCGCGGCGGCGTCCCCTTCCAACAGGCCGACCTCGTCGCCTCGTTCGAGCCGGTGACCTCCGCGACACTGAAGGCCACCGGTGACGACTGGCTGGAGGTGGGGCGGCACATGCGCCGGGAAGGGTGCTGCGACGCGGGGATCTAGGCGGGTTCGGCACACCCGTGCGGGGGTGGCAGAGTGGGCGCATGGACAACGCGGTCACCTCGGACACCTCGGACACCTCCGTGCGGGACGGCGCCGGTACCCCGCCGTTCCGGCTCCACCCCGGCGACCCGTCCTCCCCGGTGCTCCTGCACGTTCCGCACGCGTCCCGCGTGATCCCGGGGCGGGTGCGGGAAGGGCTGCTGCTGGACGGGGAGGCGTTGGAGGGGGAGTTGGACCTCATCACGGACGCGCACACCGACGTCGTCGCGGAACGGGCCGCGCGTGCCGCGCGCCGGACGCCCTGGCGGTTCGTCAACGGGCGGTCGCGGCTGGTCGTCGACCCGGAGCGGTTTCCCGACGAGCGGGAGGAGATGCGGGCCGTGGGGATGGGGGCGGTCTATACGCGGACGACGCGGCGGGAGCCGTTGCGGGTGGAGCCGGCGGCGGACGAGGAGGAGTTGCTCGACACGTACTTCCGGCCGTACGCGCGGGCGGTGGCGGGTGCCGTGGGGGAGCGGCTGGACGCGGTCGGGCGGGCGGTGATCATCGATGTGCACTCGTATCCGAGCCGGGCGTTGCCGTACGAGCTGCACGGGGGCGGGGTGCGGCCGCCGGTGTGCCTGGGGGTCGACGCGTTTCATACGCCGGGCGCGTTGGTCGAGCGGGCTCGTGAGGTGTTCGCGCCGGTGGGTGGGGTGGAGGTGAATACGCCGTTCGCGGGGGCGTATGTGCCGTTGGAGCGGTATGGGTGTGATGGGCGGGTGCTTGCGCTCATGGTGGAGGTGCGGAGGGATGTGTATCTGGAGGAGCCGGTTGCGCCGCACGGAGGTTTGGACGTCGTGGTGTCGGCGTTGGCCGAGCTGGTTGACGCGGTGCCAGCTCTGTTGCGCTGACCCCCCTCCCACGCCACGGGGCTCCGCCCCGGACCCCGCTCCTCAATCGCCGGAGGGGCTTGATAGCGCCACCGGAGGGGCTTGATGGCGCCACCGGAGGGGCTTGACAGCAGCGCCGGAAAGCTTGACAGCAGTACCGGAAGGGCTTGATGGCACCGCCGGTAGAGCTTGGTGGGACGCGTTTACGGCAGGGGTGTCAACGCGTCCGGGGTCAGGTCCCGGAGGGAGGGGTAGCCGTCGACTGCCATGATCAGGTCCGCCTCCGCGAGGAGGGAGCGCAGGACGTGGACGAGGCCGGCCTCGCCGCCGACCGCGAGGCCGTACGCGTACGGGCGGCCTACGCCGACCGCCGAGGCGCCGAGGGCGAGGGCCTTGATGACGTCCGCGCCCGAGCGGACTCCGGAGTCGAAGAGGACCGGCAGGCCGTCCGCCGCCTCGACGACGCCGGGGAGCGCGGCGAGGGCCGGGAGGCCGCCGTTGGCCTGGCGGCCGCCGTGGTTGGAGCAGTAGATGCCGTCCACGCCGCCGTCCTTGGCGCGCCGCACGTCCTCGGGGTGGCAGATGCCCTTGAGGATCAGCGGCAGGTCCGTGAGGGACCGCAGCCACGGCAGGTCGTCCCAGGTGAGCGGGTTGCCGAACAGGCCGACCCAGGAACCGACGATGTCCATGGGGTCCTTGCCCGCGGTGAGCTCCTGGAAGCGCGGGTCCGAGGTGTAGTTGGCCAGGCAGTGGCCGCGCAACTGCGGGAAGTTGGAGGTCGACAGATCGCGCGGACGCCACCCGGTGACCCAGGTGTCGAGCGTGACCACGATGCCCTTGTAGCCCGCCGCCTCGGCCCGCTTGACCAGGCTCTCGGCGAGCGCCCGGTCGGTGGGGGTGTAGAGCTGGAAGAAGCCCGGCGTCTCCCCGAACTCCGCCGCCACGTCCTCCAGCGGATCGACCGTCAGCGTCGACGCCACCATCGGCACCCCGGTGCGCGCCGCGGCCCGCGCCGTCGCCAGGTCGCCGTGCCCGTCCTGCGCGCACAGGCCGATCACCCCGACCGGCGCCATGAACAGCGGCGAGGCGAGCCGCATCCCGAACAGGTCCACCGACATGTCCCGCTGCGTGGCACCCACCATCATCCGGGGCACCAGCCCGTACCGCTCGAACGCCCGCACATTGGCGCGCTGCGTGAACTCGTCGCCCGCGCCCCCGGCGACGTAGGACCAGACGGAGGGGGAGAGGGCCGCCCGCGCGCGTTCCTCCAGGGTGGCGAAGTCCATCGGCTGCGTGGGGGTGACGCCGCGCAGTCCGTCGAGGTAGATCTCGAATTGGTAGTCGCCGAACTGCGGGCTCATCACGCACCTCTTCCTCGGAACCTGCACATCACGAAGTCGACGCCGGATTCGGGTCCGGTGTCCGCGCCTCAATCTGCCAGGTCGGAGCCGTCGAGCAAAGGGGTGGTCAGGTGTGCTGTCGTACGAAGTCCAGGGATGCGGCGAAGATCCCCCGGACCTCCCCGTCGGGTACGCCGTGCCAGCCGTGGTCCGCACCGGGCACCGTCCGCAGCGCGACGGGCACCCGGGCCGACCGCAGCGCCGCCGCCAGGTCCCGCCCGTGCGAGCACGGCACCATCGAGTCGGCCTCGCCGTGCACCACGAGGAAGGGCGGCGCGTCCGTGCGCACCCGCTTCAACGGGCTCGCGCAGTCCGCGAGTTCCGGCACCGTCGCCGGTGCGCTGCCCAGCAGCAGCGCTTCGGGCGTGGCCGGGTCCGCCGGGTCGAACGGGGGCCGCGGCGCCGTCAGATCCGCCGGGCCGTACCAGACGACCGCGCCCGCGAGCCGCGGCTCGTCGTGCGTGAGCGCGAGCAGCGAGGCGAGGTGGCCGCCCGCCGACTCGCCCCAGACGACGGTGCGTGCCGGGTCGACGTTCAGCTCGTGGGCGCGCAGGCCCAGCCAGCGCAGCGCCGACCGCAGGTCGTCCAGCGGCGCCGGGAACGTCGCCTCGCCGCTGAGCCGGTAGTCCACGCAGGCCACCGCGATGCCCGCCCCGGCGAGCTGCTCGAACGCGCCGGGGTTCCAGTGCCGGGTGCGCAGCCCCAGGTCGTCGCGGCGCCCCCGCCGCCACGCCCCGCCGTGCACGAACAGCACGAGCGGCGCCGCCGCGTCCCCTGCGGGCAGCCACAGGTCGAGTTCCAGCGGCCGGGCGCCCTCCACGTTTGCGTACGGGACACCGCGCAGCAGCCGGGTCCCGCCCGCGCACTCGGCGGCGGGCGGCAGCGGCGCCGCGTCGGGGTGCGGGGCGGCGATGAGGGCGCGCAGCTCGCCCGGTGTCACGGGGTCCGCCACTGGTGGTCGGGCAGGAAGCGCACGTCGTACTGGTGCGGCACGGTGCCGAACTTGTGCGGCTCCGGGACGAACGGCTGGGCGGGCAGGCCCATCTCCTCGGCCGGTGTGCCCAGGGACTCGAAGAACCGCTCGAACGTCCCGCCGGGGCCCGCCGCGACGCCGACGACCTGCGAGTGGTGGCGCTCCATGCGGTAGGCGTGCGCGCAGTTCTTCGGTACGAAACCGAAGTCGCCCGGCAGGAGCAGCCGCTCCAGCTGCTCGCCCTCGGGATCCTCGGCGAAGAGCCGGACCGCGCCCTGCGTCACGTAGAACACCTCGTGGGTGTCCGCGTGCACGTGCGCCGGGATGATGTCGCCCTTCGGGCCCTCGACGGTGAAGAAGTTGAAGGTGTTGTCGGTCTGCTCGCCGCCCGCGTAGACGGTGACGAGTTCGCCGAAGAGGTGCGCCCGGTCGCCCTCGCCCTTCTCGATGACGTACGGCTTCGACGGGTCGGCCGGTATGCGGGAAGTGCTGCGATAGCGCTTCGCGAACTCCATGGTCATGCGGATCGTCCTTGCCTGTGCCGGAGCATGTCAGGGTGCCTGACGTTATGTGTCAGGTAGCCTGACACGTGAAACGGTCGGCGGGCAAGGGCACGGTCGGTGCCGGAGCAGCCGAGGCGGCTGAGGAGTCCGGGAGGACGAAGAAGCGATGAGCGAGCCCCGACGTGATCTGCCGCAGCTCCTCGGTGACGCCCGGCGCTGGTTCGAGGACGGGCTGCTCGCGGAGCTGGAGGCGCAGGGAGTGGCGCCGATAACGCCCACCCAGGTGCAGCTCTTCGCGATGCTCGACGCGGACGGCACCACCGTCTCCGAGCTGGCCCGCCGCATGGGCGTCACCCGGCAGACCGTCCACCAGGCCGTGCGCGCCCTGATCGACGACGGCCTCCTGGAGCAGGTGCCGGACCCCGCGTCGGCCCGGCAGCGCCTGGTGCGCCGCACCGCCGAGGGGCGCCACGCGCACGACCGGGCGCGCCGCGCCCTGGACGGTCTGGAGGCCCGGCTGGCCGAGCGCATCGGCGAGGACGCGCTCGGCGCGCTGCGGGCGGCGCTGGAGGCGCCGTGGGGCGGGCCGTCCGACGAGCGGCCCGCCGCGGCCGTCAGTCGTCGACCGCGTCCGTGACCGCGCCGAGGTCGACGAACTTGAAGTTGGTGGACGGGCGGTCCGGATCGCCCGGCGCGTCGTGGCCGTCCTGCACGACCAGGAGGCCGTCCGGGTAGCGCCGGCCCAGCGGCTCGTTCAGGGCGGCGGCGCCGTCGCACTCCTCGGAGCCGTCGAGCCCGGCCGAGGCGGGCGTGACGCGGAAGCCGCCCTCGTAGGCGTTGGCGTCGGACACCTCGCGGTCGTACGCGGCGAAGGTGTCGTCGCCCTGGCTGGAGGCGAGCAGCAGGCCGTCGCCGTCCTCCTCCTCGACCAGCGTCAGGCCCTCGACGTCCGCGGTGAGGCGCTTGCCGCCGAAGCCCGGGTCGGCGCCCGCGACGCACTCCTCGCTCGCCTCGTCGTAGGTGCCGGGGACCCCGTACTCCTTCACCTTGTCGATCAGCCTCGGGGTGCCGGTGAGGTCGGCGCGCAGCCGCCAGATGCCGACGTCCTCCTGGCCGGCGTAGAGCGTGCCGGTCGCCGGGTCCACCACCATGCCCTCGACCTGCGGCAGCTCGCCGGGCTCGCCGCACGGCGACCAGGTGGCGCCGTTCGGGAGGCGGAAGGCGGACGGCAGGTCGAGGGTGCGGACCTTGGTGTAGCCGACCGTGCCGTCGGCGTTCGCCTTGAGTTCCAGGAGGGCGAGGCGGGTCCGCTCGCGTTGGCTGACCAGGGCGTACGAGCGGCCGCTCGCCCGGTCGGTCCAGGTGGCGAGGCCGTACGCCGTGCGCTGCTCGTTGATCTCGTCCTGGGAGGCGGAGAAGACCGGGGCCGCCTTCGGGTCGGTGACGTCGGTGAGCGGCCCGCCGGACCGGTCGCGGTCGATGCGGTACAGGCGCAGCCGGTCGTTGCCCCGGTCCGAGGTCACCGCCAGGTCGCCGAGGCCCGCGCCGCGGACCAGGTCGACGTTGTTGAACCGGCCGGGCGCGTCGTCGGCGGTGGGGCCCGCGGGGGCCGGGAGCGACTGCACCTCGCGTGCGTCGAGGTCGTAGACGCGCAGGCCGCCCTGTTTGGCGGTGGCGACGACGAGGCTGCGGCCGGGGTCCGCGGGGTTGCGCCAGATCGCCGGGTCGTCGGCGTCCGCGTCCCCGCCCGCCGCGTCGTCGTGCAGGGCGGCGGTCTCGGCGCGCGGCGTGACGGCGGGCAGCGCCCTGGAGGCGGCCTGCGCGGGGCCCGTCGTGGTCACGGCGAGTGCGGCGACGGTGGTGGCGAGGGCCAGCAGGGACATCCGTGGAGTGGGCACGTGAAAGCTCCTTCATGGCGCGAACATGGCGGACGCATTCTGTGATCTTGGTGTGAGGGGCAAGGGGGAGGTGTCCGAAGCGGGAGCGTACAAGGGGTGAACTCCCGGTGCTGCGAGGCGAGTTGGGGCGTGCTGCGCGCGTGCGCGGTGTCGGCGGCGGTGCACAGCGCACGAATAGGTTGCGAACAAAATCGTTGACAATTCTGTTCGCCTAGATTTAGCGTCGACACGCACTCATTCAGGGAGGGCACATGCCGAAGGAAGCCCGTCCAGGCTCCGGAGAGCAGGCCAAGCAGTACGCGCTGGACCAACTGCGCAAGGCGATCCTGCGCGGCGAGATGTCACCGGCCCAGCGGCTGGTGGAGAACGAACTCGCCGAGCAGTACGACGTGACGCGGGCGAGCATCCGCGCGGCACTGCTTGAACTGGCCGCCGAAGGTCTGGTCGAGCGGATCCGCAACCGCGGCTCGCGGGTGCGGGTCGTCACGGTCGAGGAGGCAGTGGAGATCACGGAGTGCCGAATGGCGCTCGAAGGGCTGTGCGCGGCCAAGGCGGCCGAGCAGGCCACCGACGCGCAGCTCGACGAGCTCGCCGAGCTCGGTGACGCGATGTCCAAGGCGGTCGGGGAAGGCGACCCGCTCACCTACTCCGACCTCAACCACGAGCTGCACGCCCGGATCCGCGACATCTCCGGCCAGCGGACGGCGGTGACGCTCCTGGAACGGCTCAATGCCCAACTGGTGCGACACCGCTTCCAGTTGGCGCTGCGGCCGGGGCGTTCGCAGCAATCCCTGGGAGAGCACCTGGCCATGATCGAGACGATCCGGGCCAGGGACCCGCAGGCGGCCGAGACGGCCGTCCGCGCCCACCTCCGCAGTGTGATCGACGTGTTGCGCGCCGATTGACGCGGCTTGGGGCGGGCGCACACCTGTCACCAAGGAGAAGCAACAATGAGCAACGGCAACCTGCCCGCCGCCCCACCACGATCGACCCTGGTGGTCACCGCGCACGCGGGGGACTTCGTGTGGCGGGCCGGCGGTGCCATCGCGCTCGCCGCCGCCCGCGGCGAGAACGTGACCATCGCGTGCCTGACGTTCGGGGAGCGCGGCGAGTCCGCGAAGGCCTGGCGGGAGGGCAAGAAGCTCGACGAGATCAAGGCGCTGCGCCGCGACGAGGCCGAGCGGGCCGCCGCCGCGCTCGGTGCCGAGGTCCGCTTCTTCGACGCCGGTGACTACCCGCTGGTGGCGAGCGCCGAACTGACCGACCGGCTCGTCGCCGTCTACCGGGAGACCCAGCCCGACGTGGTGCTCACGCACCCCGTCGAGGACCCGTACAACGGCGACCACCCGGCCGCCAACCGCATGGCCCTGGAGGCCCGCGTCCTCGCGCAGGCCATCGGCTACCCCGGCGAGGGCGAGATCATCGGCGCCCCGCCCGTCTTCTACTTCGAACCGCACCAGCCCGAGATGAGCGGCTTCAAGCCCGAGGTGCTCCTCGACATCACCGAGGTCTGGGACACCAAGCGCAAGGCCATGGAGTGCCTCGGCGCGCAACGGCACCTGTGGGAGTACTACACCGACCTCGCCGTACGGCGAGGTGTGCAGCTCAAGCGCAACGCCGGCCCCAACCTGGGGCTCGCCCACACGACCATGGCCGAGGCGTACATGCGCCCGTACCCGCAGATCGCGAAGGAGCTCGCCTGATGCCCGGCGTCATCGTCACCAACCCGCCCAAGGCCGAGGCCAAGGACGTCGAGGCGCTCGCCGGGTACGGCGTCGCCACGATCCACGAGGCGATGGGCCGCACCGGCCTCCTCGGCCACCACCTGCGCCCCAACCAGCAGGACACCCGCATCGCCGGTACCGCGGTGACGGTGCTCTCGTGGCCCGGCGACAACCTCATGATCCACGCGGCCGTGGAGCAGTGCGGCGAGGGTGACATCCTCGTCGTCACCACCACCTCACCGTCCACCGACGGCATGTTCGGCGAGCTGTTCGCCACCGCGCTCCAGAAGCGCGGCGTGCGCGGCATCGTCACGGGCGCCGGCATCCGGGACACCGCCGAATTGCGCGAGATGGGCTTCCACGCCTGGTCCGCCGCCGTGTCCGCGCAGGGCACGGTCAAGGCGACCGGCGGCAGTGTCAACGTGCCGGTCGTCATCGGCGGCGAGACGATCCGCCCCGGCGACGTCATCGTCGCCGACGACGACGGAGTCGTGGTCGTGCCCCGCGAGCGCACCGCCGAGGCCGCCGAGAAGTCCCAGGCCCGCGAGGAGAAGGAGGCCGCCACCCGCGCCGCCTTCCTGGAGGGCCAGCTCGGCCTGGACCGCTACGGGCTGCGGGACACCCTCAAGCGGCTCGGCGTCGAGTACCGCACGTACGAGGAGCACACCTCGTGACCGCGCCCGAGGAGCCGCGCTGCATGCTGATGCGCGGCGGCACCTCCAAAGGCGCCTACTTCCTCGCCGAGGACCTGCCCGCCGACCCGGCCGACCGCGACGACCTGCTGCTGCGCGTGATGGGCAGCCCCGACCCCCGTCAGATCGACGGCATCGGCGGCGCCCACCCCCTCACCAGCAAGGTGGCCGTGGTGTCGCCGTCCGCCGCACCCGACGCCGACGTCGACTACCTGTTCCTCCAGGTCAACGTCGACGAACCGGTGGTGTCGGACCGGCAGAACTGCGGCAACATCCTCGCCGGCGTCGGCCCCTTCGCCGTCGAACGCGGACTGGTGCCCGCCGCGGACGGCGAGACCTCGGTCCGTATCCGCATGGTCAACTCCGGCGACCGGGCCACGGCCACGTTCCCGACACCGGGCGGCCGGGTCGACTACACCGGCGACGCGGAGATCTCCGGAGTACCCGGGACCGCGGCGGCCGTGGTCGTCGAATTCCCGCCGGGACAGGGCGCGTTGCTGCCCACCGGGAACGTCCGCGACACCGTCGCGGGCACCGAGGTGACCTGCGTCGACAACGGCATGCCGACCGTGCTCGTCGCCGCCGAGTCCCTGAAGGTCACCGGCTACGAGGACCCGAAGGAGCTGGAGGCGAACGCCGAACTCGCCGCGCGCCTGCGCGAGATACGGCTCGCGGCAGGGGAGCTGATGGGCCTCGGCGACGTCTCCGACGCCACCGTCCCCAAGCTGACCCTGCTCGCCGCGCCCCGGCACGGCGGCGCCGTCACCACCCGGACGTTCATCCCCGTGCGCTGCCACACCTCCATCGGCGTACTGGGCGCGGCCAGCGTCGCCGCCGGACTGCGCCTCGACGGCAGCGTCGCGGACGGCATCGCCGAACCGGCCACCGGCACCGACCGCTTGCGCATCGAGCACCCCACCGGCTTCACCGACATCGAGAGCAGCATCGCCGAAGAGCCCGGCGGACAGCCGGTCGCGCGGCGCACCGCCGTCGTCCGCACCGCCCGCAAACTCTTCGACGGCACGGTCTTCCCCCGCGCGGCCGACACCGCTCCCCTCCCCGCACACCCCGCACCGACCCCAGGAGGTCCCCGATGACTCCGCCCCTCGGCGACATCGCCCACATCGGCCACGCCCAGCTGTTCACCCCGGACCTGGACGCCAGCGTCGGCTTCTTCACGGACTTCCTGGGCCTGACCGTCTGCGGCCAGGACGGCGACACCGTGTACCTGCGCACCTTCGACGACTACGAGCACCACAGCCTCGTCCTCACCGCCCGCGACCAGCCGGGCCTCGGCCGGCTCGCCCTGCGCACCTCCAGCGAGGACGCGCTCCAGCGCCGCGTCAAGGCCGTCGAGGAGTCAGGCGGCACCGGCCACTGGACCGAGGACGAGCCCGGCATCGGCAAGCTGTTCGTCACCACCGACCCCGACGGCCACGAACTCGCCCTCTACTGGGACAGCGAGCACTACGTCGCCCCCGACGGGCTCAAGCCGGCCCTGAAGAACCAGCCGCAGGCCAAGCCCAACCGGGGCGTCGGCGTCCGCCGCCTCGACCACGTCAACTTCCTCGCCTCGGACGTCGCGCTCAACGCCGACTTCCACGCGGACGTGCTCGGCGCCCGCCCCACCGAGCAGATCCGGCTCGACACCGGCCGCATCGCCGGCAAGTGGCTGACGTACACCAACAAGTCCTACGACGTCGTCTACACCGAGGACTGGACCGGCAGCCAGGGCCGCCTGCACCACATCGCCTTCGCGACCGACAACCGCGAGGACATCCTGCGCGCCGCCGATCTCGCCATCGACACCGGCGTCTTCATCGAGACCGGCCCGCACAAGCACGCCATCCAGCAGACGTTCTTCCTGTACGTCTACGAACCCGGCGGCAACCGCATCGAGCTGTGCAACCCGCTCACCCGCCTCGTCCTCGCGCCCGACTGGCCACTGATCACCTGGACCGAGGAGGAGCGCAAGAAGGGCCAGGCCTGGGGCCTGAAGACCATCGAGTCCTTCCACACCCACGGCACCCCGCCGATCCAGCCCTGACCCGGGGCTGTTCCACCACCACCTCCGGCCCGTCCGGACTGCCCGCACGAGAGGAACAAAGATGTCCTCGCGTTACCGCTCCCTCCTGCCCGAAAACACGGCAGCCCCCTCCGTCAGAAGCCGCACCGTCGTCATCGCCCTGTGCTGGGCGCTGGTCTTCATCGACGGCATCGACACGTTCATCTACGGCTCCGCGCTGCCGCACATGCTGGGCTCGAAGGCGCTCGGCCTGACCGATGCCACCGCCGGTGACATCGGCAGCTACACCACCTTCGGCATGCTGATCGGCACGATCCTGTCCGGCACGGTCAGCAACTGGGTGGGCCGCCGCAAGACGATCTTCACGTCGGTCGCCGTCTTCACGATCGCCACCGTCGGCTGCGGACTCGCGCAGAGCGCCGGGGTCTTCGGCTTCTTCCGCCTGGTGTGCGGGTTCGGTCTCGGCGCGCTGCTGCCGATCGCGATCTCGTACGGCATGGAGTTCACCACCGGCGCCCGCAAGGCGCTCGCGACCGGCATCATCATGACCGCCCACCAGACCGGTGGCGCCGTCGCCCCGCTGCTCGCGCTGTGGCTGATCGACGACTTCGGCTGGCGCTCGGCGTTCCTCGTGGGCGCGATACCCGCGCTGATCTTCCTGCCGCTGGCCCTGAAGATGCTGCCCGAGTCGCCGACCAACCTGCTCACCCGCGGCCGCACCGCGGACGCGCGGCGCCTGGCCGGCGAGTACGGACTCGCGCTGCCCGAGCCGAAGGGGCACGCCACCGACAAGCTGGAGAGCCTCAAGGCGCTCTTCCGCGACCGCCAGTGGCTGACGACGCTGTGCTTCTGGCTGACGTCGTTCGCCGGGCTGCTGCTGGTCTACGGGGTCGGCCAGTGGCTGCCGAAGATCATGGGCGAACTCGGGTACGAGACGGGCGACTCGCTGCTGTTCTCGACGTTCCTCAACGTCGGCGGCATCGTCGGCATGCTGGTCGCGGGCCGCCTCGCCGACCGGATCGGCCCGCGCCGCATCGTCATCATCTGGTTCACGCTGACCGCGGTCTTCGTCTACCTGATGGGCGTGCACATGTCGGTGGGGCTGCTGTACTGCGTGGTCTTCCTCGCCGGGCTGCTCCTGTTCAGCGGGCAGACCATGGTGTACGCGACGGTGGGCTCCCACCACGTCGAGGAGGACCGGCCGACCGCGCTCAGCTGGGTCTCCGGCATGGGCCGCTTCGGCGCCGTCTTCGGCCCGTGGGTGGGCGGCCAGCTGCTCGCGGCGGGCCACGCGGACCTGGGCTTCTCGATGTTCTCCGTGGCCGCCGTGTTCGGCGCCGTGATGATGGCGCTGGCCGCCCTGACCATCAAGGTGCGGGCGGACAAGGGCAGCGGCAACCGCGAGGGCTCGCCCGCGCTCGCAGGCTGACCCCCTTCGTGCACGACGGTGGCCCGGTCCCTTGGCAGGGACCGGGCCACCGTCGTACGAGCCGCTCGCGACGCTACTTCTTCCCGTGGCCCGTCACGGTCGCGATCCAGGCGATGAAGTCCGCCGCATCGGTGTTGGCGCCGTGCCCCTCGTCCCAGTAGTAGAGGTGGTCGACGTCGTCACCGAGGGCCGCGGCGCTCGCCGCGAGGTTGGCGGAGACGGTGTGCGAGGTGTCGGTGTCCTTCGTGCCGAGCCGGATCCACCAGTGCTTCGAGCGGCCCGGGTTGCCCCGCGCCAGGTGGTACATCGGGTTCATCAGGTCGAGCTTCTCCGGGATGTCGGACGCCACCCGCGAGCCGCCCACGCCGCTGGTGTCGTGCCGGGCGCCGTACGCCGTGAAGTGCCGCGCCTGGGTGGTGCCCGCGCCGAACAGGTTGTTCTCCGGGGCGGTCAGGCCGAACGTGTCGAAGGACGGCGCGGCCTTCTTGCGCGCGCCCACGTGCGCGAGGAAGCCCTCCCACGTGAACGTCGCCTGTCCGCCCCGCCACGTGAGGAACGGGTGGGCGGCGAGATACGCGGCGCGGTCGCTGTCCGACAGGGCCTTGAGGTAGCGCGTGGCCGACGGCTGGAAGTAATGCGTCAGCAGGTACTCGTCGTAGTTGCGGGCGGTGAGCTGCCCGTGGCCGTCGCGCCTGCGCAGCCGCAACGACGCCTGGTACTCGGCGAACTGGGCGCGCAGCTGCTTCGAGATCGTCGGGTCGGCCGCCTCGCCGCTGCTCAGCTTGTTGGTGCCCCAGTTCCACTCGTAGGCGCCGTCGGCGTGCTCCAGGTCGGTGATCGGGCACCAGGCGCCGGTCGCGAAGATCGCGTCGGAGGCGTCGGCGGCGCCCAGTTCGGCCAGGTGACGGGCGTAGAGCGGGCTGTCGCCCGAGGCGCCGAGCAACGACGACAGGGCGCCGCCCGCGCTCGTGCCCGCGGACACGATGTGCCGGGTGTTGCCGGGCAGGCGGCCCTGGTTGGCGCGGATGTAGCGGACGGCGGCCTTCAGGTCGACGATGGCGGCGGGCGCGGTGCCGTAGTACTCGCCGGCGTCGTTCTTGAGGGTGCGGCCGCGGGCGCCCGGTTCGACGACGACGTATCCGGCGGCCAGGGCGAGCAGTTGGTTGGACGCGCGGGTGCTCGCGCCGCCGCCGGGCATGCCGCCACCGCCCCCTCCGACGCCGTCCGCGTCGGCCACGGACGACGGCATGTAGCCGCCGATGGCGTTGGCGAGCAGGACGGGCGCGTCGGAGGCGTCGACCGCCTGCCCGTCGATCGCGACCGGCACGCTGACGTTCAGACTCTGGTACTTCTCGTCGACCGGCTTCGCGACGTACGTGATCGCCTTCCAGAAGCGGTACGTGACTTCCTTGTCGCCCGCGTCGGTGCTGACGGTCGTGGTCAGCTCGGTGAAGGCGTCCTCGTCGAACACGAGGGGCTCCGGGGACTTCTGCGCGGTGGTGTCGGTCGACGCCTGCGCGGTCCAGGTGAGACCACCGGCGGCCGCGACGCCCGCCGTGGCCCCGATGCCCCTCACGACGCTTCTGCGATGGATGGTCCTGTGCTTCAACTCGGCACTCCCATGGGGCTCTTGGGGCGGGTGGGTTCCCGCCCTACGACCCCACCGCACCAAGCGTCAACGTAAGTGTCAACAATATGGATGACATTCTTAGGTGTTGCTCAGGAGTCGGCCGGATCTAGCGAGGAAGCGCCCCCGCGACGGCGGAGGCGACGACGCGGCGCACGTCCGCCTCGCGGGGCGCGCCGGCCCCGCGGTCCGCGTACAGCAGATGGCCCGAGCCGATGAGGGTGAGACCGAGGGAGTCGACGTCGGTGTCGGGCGCCAGTCGGCCCGCCCGCCGCTCCGCTTCGAGGTACGCGCGGAGCATCGCGGTGGCGTCCGCCAGGACCGTGACGCCGGGGCGCCCGGCTGCCCGGAGCCGGGCGCGCAGCCCGTCGCGGAACGTCAGCAGGCCGACCATCGCCACGACGACCGGGGTGAACAGGTCCGTCAGTGCGTCGGTCAGGAGGTCGACCACGGTGCGGGTGCCCGCGGCGGCGACGAGGGCGGCCGCCCGCTCCTCCATGCGGCCCGCCCGGTCGAGGACGAGCTCGGCCAGGAACGCGTCGAAGTCGGCGAAGTGCCGGTGCAGCACCCCCTTGGCGCAGCCCGCCTCCGTGGTGACCGCCCGGCTGGTGAGCGCGGCGGCCCCGTCGCGCATGAGGACGCGCTCGGCCGCGTCGAAGAGCTGCTCGCGGACATCGCGGATGGCCACACCGGTCGGCACCTGCGCTTCTCCTTCGTTCGGCTCGGGCCAGACTAGAAGAGTGGGCATGTGCCCACTATGGTGGGCGCATGCCCACTCATGACGGGGGGAAGCCCCCGACCGCCGCGAACGAGCCGCACAAGGCCCGCGCCATGGCGGAGTCCTTCGGCGCCGACCCCGAGCGCTACGACCGCACCCGGCCCCGCTACCCCGAAGCCCTCGTGGCCCGGATCGCCGCCGCGGCCCCGGGTCCGGACGTCCTCGACGTCGGCTGCGGCACCGGTATCGCGTCCCGCCAGTTCCGGGCCGCGGGCTGCACCGTCCTCGGGGTGGACGTCGACGCGCGCATGGCCGCGTACGCGCGAAAGCGCGGACTCGACGTCGAGGTGGGCCGGTTCGAGACCTGGGACGCCGCGGGCCGCACCTTCGACGCGGTCGTCGCGGGGCAGACCTGGCACTGGATCGACCCCGTCGCGGGCGCCACGAAGGCGGCCGGGGTGCTGCGCCCCGGCGGCCGGCTCGCCCTCTTCTGGAACGTCTTCCGGCCGGGCCCCGAGGTGGCCGAGGCGTTCGCCGCCGCGCACCGCGACGCCCTGCCGGACGCGCCGCGCAACCCCTGGGCGGCGCCCGCCCGCGACGCCTACGACGCGATCTTCGCGAAGGTCGCCGACGGGCTGCGCGGGACCGGGCTGTTCGGTGAACCCGAGGAGTGGCGCTTCGCGTGGGAGGCCACGTACACGCGGGCCGCGTGGCTGGAGCAGATGCGCACGAGCGGGGAGGCGGGCACGTACCGGCCGCGGGAACTGGACGACCTTCTCGCGCGCACGGGGGCCGCGATCGACGCGCTCGGCGGCGCGTTCACGCTGCCGTACACCGCCGTCGTGGTCACCGCGGAACGCCGCGGCGCCTGACCGGCTCGCGCGGGCCGGGCGCGTTGTCAGTGGGGGGTGCTTACCTGGACTCGTACGGAAAGGGGAAGCAGCAGCCATGACTCAGGAAGCTCGGCGTCGACTGCCCGGACGGGACCTGTGCGTCCGGCGGCATCCGGACACACAGGTGGAGTGCGTGCTGGCCGACACGCACTATCCGGGCCCGCACCACGCGTTGGACGGGACGACGTGGCACGACGGGCTGTGCCGGGCGTGCCACGGCGACGGCAGAGGTGAGGGGGCGGTGTGCGGTGAGTGCGGCGGGGGCGGATTCTGCCTTCTGGAAGAACAGGAGTGATCTGCGGGGGCGGGGTCACGGCTGACCCGAGCAGCAGTCGTCCGCAGCGTCGAGGCGGCAGAAGCACGATGCGCGGATCGGGACGTCCGCCACCGCCAGGGCCGTCCGCAGCTGCGGGGCGATGATGCGGGCCTCGGCGTCTCGGCCGAGCCGGAGCAGGCACTCGTGGTAGCCGTGCAGCGCCCACACGTTGTTGGGGTGACGCAAGGGGCGCGGCAGGGTCTCGTCCAGGCCCAGGTCGGCGGCGTACACGGCGGCGGCCTCGGCGACCCTGCCCTGTTCCAGGAGCAGCGCCCCGTACGCGTGCCGGGTCGGCTGCATCCAGCCCCAGGGCTCGTCGTAGGGGAGGGAGTCGTCGAGGTCGATGGCGCGGCGCAGCGCCGCGAAGGCGCGGTCGAACTCGCCCAGGCGGTAGGCGAGTTCGCCGTCGAGCATGGCCGCGGCGACCGCGAGGAGATCGCGGCAGGTGTTGTTGAAGAGCGTGCGGGACTCCGGCACCCGCTCGACGGCCGCATGGAAACGCGCGTGCTCGGCCCCGGCCTCCCGGGTGTGGCCGGTCGCGGCGAGGGCGACGCCCTTGCCGTAGTGCAGCATCGCCGTCGTCGCGCAGTACAGCTCCGGGTCGGCGGGCAGCGGCAGGTCGAGGAGGTCCTGCCAGCGGCCGAAGCGGACCAGGGCGTGCACCCGCATGCCCAGGAAGCCCTCCAGCCAGTCCGCCATCGGCGGCGTCCCGACGCGCAGCAGGTCCTCGGGGATCGCGGCCTCCAGACGGTCCACGGAGTCGAACGCCACCTCCGCCTGGCCCGCGAACATGGCGCCGTACAGCCGGAAGTGGAAGTTGTGGCAGCGGTAGAGCGTGTAGAAGTTCATCGCGCCGCCGCGGGCCAGCGCCAGCTCGTCCGCCTCGATGGCCCGGGTGTTGGCGTCGATGACGCGCCGGTAGTCGCCGCACAGGACGTCGATGTGCGAGGGCATGTGGTGCAGATGGCCCGCGTCCGGGACCAGGCCGCGGAGCCGGTCGGCGACCGGCAGCGCCTGCTCGGGGGTCGGGGACATCTCCATGAGGTGGATGTAGAGGTGCAGCAGACCGGGGTGGTCGCGGCCGTCCGGGCGGGCCAGCGCGCGCTCCAGGACCTCCCGCGCCTCGATGGTGCGGGCGCCCTCGGCGGGCCGGCCGGTGGGCAGGTCCCACAGCATCCACGGCGTCAGGTTCATCAGGGCGTCGGCGTACAGGGTCGCGACGTCGGGGTCGTCCCGGTGGTTCGCGTAGACCTTGCCCATCGCCTGCGCGTACTCCTCGTTCCACACGGACTGGTCGGGGGCCGGTCCTGCCGACGGGTAGCGGGACTTGAGGGCGTCGATCAGCGCCTGCTCGGCCGGGGTCGCGCGCCCCGCCGCGAGCGTCGCCCGCTGCGCCGCCCGGTGCGTGCGCTCGACCGTCGACACCAGCTCCCGCTCGTCGAAGGCGTCCCACTGCTTGTTGTAGTTCGGGCCCAGGGCGTAGGCGAGGCCCCAGTGCGCCATCGCGCAGTGCTCATCGGCCTCGGCGGCCCGTTCGAAGCAGGCGACCGCCTCCTCGTGGTGGAAGGCGTAGGTCCACATCAGACCGCGGTCGAACCAGAGTTGGGCCTCGGGTGAGCGGGTGGTGATCTCTCGGTGGAACGTACCGAGGTCGTAGTAGCCGTCGTCGTTCACGGGCGCCGCCTTCGACGAATGTGCCGGGTCCGTCCCGGCGAGGGGCAGATCCGGCACATTGTCCCGCCGCGGTCGGCGCCGCACCATGGGCCGCGCCGACGGACGCCCGGTCGACGGGTGTTCAGTCGTGCAGACGCTTGCGCAGCAGGTCCTTGCCCAGCGCGGCGCCCTTGCGGCTGTCGGCCTGCGCCTTGCGGAAGAGCTCGGCGAGCTCGTCGTCCTTGGTGCGCTCCGCGTCGTGGATGTAGGTCTCCAGACGCAGCGCGTTGCTGAGGCACGACTCGACGAACCAGACGAGGTTGTAGTCCTTGTCCTGGGTGCCGGTGACGTCGCCGGTCTCGGTGGTGTGGGCCATGGTTGTCCTCCGTGTCGTCGTGTCGTTCCGGTGGACTTCGTGCGGGCGGCCGGGTACCCGGGTCGCGCCCACGTACGCACGGGGGACCGCGCCGGGCACCCGGACCGGGGCCTCCGCGCCCGCGGGGAACAACGTTTCGGCCATGTCAGAATGTGGGCCATGGCGACCAGGGCACTGCGGAGCGAGCGGCGGACGCATGGCTGAGCGTGCGGGCGAAGTCCCCGCCGGGGACCGGGACGACGTCGACGAGGTGACCCGCGCCGTGCTCACCGCCTCCAGGCTGCTCGTCGCGGTCTCGGCCCGGTCGCTGGCCGAGGTCGAGGACCGGGTGACGCTGCCGCAGTTCCGCATGCTGGTGGTGCTGTCGACGCGCGGCGCCACCAAACTCGTCACGCTCGCCGACCAGTTGCACGTGGCGCCGTCGACGGCGATGCGGATGGTGGACCGGCTGATCGCGGCGGGCCTCGCCGACCGCAGCGCCAACCCCGCCAACCGCCGCGAGACGCTGCTGCGACTGACCGAAGAGGGACGCCGCACGGTGGAGAACGTGACGGCGCGGCGCCGCGAGGACATCGCGGGCATCGTGCAGCGCCTCGACCCGGAACAGCGGGCCTCGCTGATCGGGGCGCTGGCCGCGTTCAACGAGGCGGGCGGCGAGCCCTCCGCGCCCGGCGGCGTCGACCCGGCGCTGTACCCGCTGGGCTGGGCCGACCCGCCGACGGGCGTCGCCGACCGGACCTGAGCCCGGTCGTCGGACGCGGCTTCAGACGGGCTGTGTCCGCGCGGGGCCGGACGGTTCCGCCGCCGGTTCCGGTGCCGGTTCCGGGTGGTGCAGGGCCCGCAGTGCGCCCTGGTGGCTGAGCCAGCCCACCGGTTCGTCCGTCTCCGCGGCCAGCACCGGAAGACCGGTGCCGGGCGCCGCGAGCAGCGTGTGCAGCGCCGTCGCCAGTGGCTGGTCCGTGGTGACACGCGGCGCGGGCAGGGCGAGTTCGCCCACGGTGGCCGGCGCCGCCTCCGGCTGCTCGGCGAGCGCCTCGGCCACCGCCTGCGCGGTCACGGTGCCGAGGTGGGCGCCTGAGCCGTCGCGCACCGGCAGGGCGCCGTGCCCGGAGCGGCTCAACGCCTCGGCGGCGTCGGCCAGGGGCAGGGACGCGGGCAGGGCATCGGGCAGCGGTTCGAGCACACTGCCGACCGGTTGGCCGCCGAGCGGCGCGTGCGGCGCGGGACCGTCCAGATCGATGCCGCGACGGCGCAGCTTCAGCGTGTAGATCGTGTCGCGGGCGAGCAGCCGACTGGTCGCGGTCGCCAGCACGATCGCCAGCATCAGCGGCAGGATGATCGAGTACTCGCCGGTCAGCTCGAAGAGGATGACCACGGCGGTGATGGGCGCCCGGGACGAGCCCGCGAACACGGCGCCCATGCCCACGAGCGCGTACGCGCCCACGGCCCCGGCCGTGCTCGGCAGCAGCGCGTGGGCGACCGCGCCGAACGCGGCGCCCAGCATCGCCCCGATGAACAGGCTCGGCGCGAACACGCCGCCCGAGCCACCGATCCCGATGGTCAGGCTCGTGGCGACCATCTTGCCGACGAGCAGGAGCAGCAGGAACCCGACGGCGTACCCGCCCTGCGTCGCCCGCTCCAGGACCGGGTAGCCGACCCCGTACATCTGCGGAAGGGCGAGCAGGACCAGGCCGAGCGCGAGACCGCCGGCCGCGGGGCGCAGCCACTCGGGGCCGCGCCACAGCCAGTCGCAGGCGTCCTCGATCGCGTACAGCACCCGCGAGAAGCCGACGCCGACCGCACCCGCGACGACGCCGAGGACGGCGAACAGGGCGTACTGGCCGAGGTGGTGGACGGGGAAGTCCGGCAGGTTCAGGAACGCCACGTCGCCGAACGCGGCCCGCCCGATGACGCTCGCGGTGACACTGGCCAGGACCGTGGCGCCGAACGCCTCGACGGTGAACGCGCGCAGGATCAGCTCCATCGCGAAGAAGACACCGGCCAGCGGCGCGTTGAACGTCGCCGCGATGCCGCCCGCCGCGCCGCACGCCACGAGCAGCTTCAGCCGCTGTTCGGACAGGCCCGTGATCCGGCCCAGCGTCGAACCGAGCGCCGAACCGATCTGCACGATCGGGCCCTCGCGCCCCACCGAGCCGCCCGAACCGATGGTCAGCGCCGAGGCGAGGGTCTTCACCACGGCGACCTTCGGGCTGATCCGGCCGCCGCGCTGGGCGACCGCCAGCATCACCTCCGGCACGCCGTGCCCGCGCGCCTCCTTGGCGAAGCGGTGCACCAGCGGCCCGTAGAGGAGGCCGCCGACGACCGGGGTGACGAGCACGAAGAAGGGGCCGAGCCACGGCAGGCCCGGGTGGGCGCCGCCGGGATCCGACGCGTAGTCGGCGTGCCCGGAGAACAGGTGCGTGAACGTCTGGATGCACCAGCGGAAGACGATCGAGCCGAGCCCCGCTCCCGCGCCCACCAGCACCGCGAGCCCCATCGTCCACCCCCGGCCGTCGAGCATCGGCCGTCGCGCCCGCAGGCCGTCTCCTGAGCCGTTCACTGTTTTACCCGCCTTACTTTTGCACCATGCAAAACCCGGACCTTTGCATTATGCAAAACGTGTCAAGGGGGCGAGCCGCAGGGGGCCGCGGGGGCGGGCCGGGTCTTACGGAGTGATGACGCGACGGCCCGGTGCCGTGGCGGGCGGGGGTGGGGGCCCTAGCGTGGCGGCATGCGAGTACTGGTCACCGGCGGTGCCGGGTTCATCGGGTCCCATGTCGTCGAGGCGCTGACCGCGCGCGGGCACGAGCCCGTGGTGTTCGACGTCCAGGACGATCCCGGCGCCGACGTGCGCGACCCGGAGGCGGTCGCCGCGGCGCTGGCCGGAATCGACGCGGTGTGTCACCAGGCGGCGATGGTCGGGCTCGGCAACGGGGTGGCCGACGCCGCCGAGTACGTCTCCCGCAACGACCTCGGTACGGCGGTGCTGCTCTCCGCGATGGCCGAGGCCGGGGTGCGCAGGCTCGTGCTCGCCGGGTCGATGGTCGTGTACGGGGAGGGGTGGTACGCCTGCGCCCGGCACGGCGTCGTCCGGCCGGGACCGCGCGCCGCCGCCGACCTCGACGCGGGCCGCTTCGAGCCCACCTGCCCCGACTGCGGAGCCGCGTTGGCGCCGGGGCTCGTCGGCGAGGACGCCCCCGCCGACCCGCGCAACGTGTACGCCGCGACCAAGCTCGCGCAGGAACACCTGGCCGCCGCGTGGGCGCGCGCGAGCAGCGGAACGGCCGTCTCGCTGCGCTACCACAACGTGTACGGCCCCCGGATGCCCCGCGACACCCCGTACGCCGGTGTCGCCTCGTTCTTCCGCTCGGCGCTCGCCCGCGGCGAGGCACCCCGCGTCTTCGAGGACGGCCACCAGCGCCGCGACTTCGTGCACGTACGGGACGTCGCGGAGGCCAACGCGGTGGCGCTGGAGGCCGGGTCCGAGCCCGGCGTGCTGCGCGCGTTCAACACGGGCAGCGGCACCCCGCACACCGTCGGCGAGATGGCGTCGGCGCTCGCGGCGGCGTACGGCGGGCCCGGACCCGTGGTGACGGGGGAGTACCGGCTCGGCGACGTCCGGCACATCACCGCGGACTCCGCGCGGATCCGTGCCGAACTGGGGTGGAAGCCCGAGGTGCGCTTCGAGGACGGCGTGACGGAGTTCGCGCGGGCCGCCATGGCCGGCTGAGCGCCGCTCAGCGGTCGAGTAGGTGCTCGCGCCCGAACATCGCGGCGGCGGCGCGCGCCGACGGGGTGCCGCAGTCGAGGTCGGCGCCCGCTTCGATGAGCACCGCCACCACGTCGTCCGCGCCCTTGAACAGGGCGCCCGCGACCGGCGACTGGTCGCGGGCGTTGCGCAGGTCCGGGTCGGCGCCGAGGCGGAGCAGCGCGCGGACCGTGTCGGCGTGCGCGTGGTAGGCGGCCAGCATCAGCAGGCTGTTCGCCTGCGGGTCCGTCGTGTCGACCGGCAGACCGTGCTCGACGAACTCCACGAGTTCGGCCGTCCTGCCCTCCCGCGCCAGGTCCATGGCGAGGGCGACGACCCGCTCCGTCTGCTCGGGCGTCAGTGCGCCACTGTTCACTCGTACCACTCCTGAGGGGTGTGTGCGGCTGCCGGACGGGCGCGGCTCAGAGGTTTCCGGCCGCCAGGGCCTCGATCGCCTTGCGGACGCCCTCGCCGTAGGCCGGGTCGGCCTGCGTGCAGTTGGCGATGTGCCGCTCGACGGTCGCCCGCGACGCGCCGTTGATGGCGCGCGCCGTGTTCTCGAACAGGACCTGCTGCTGCTCCGGGCTCATCAGCCGGAACAGGTTGCGGGGCTGCTCGAAGTAGTTGTCGTCGTCCTCGCGGAAGTCGAACCGGTCGGCGACGGCGCCCACGGCCTGGGCCGGGTCGCGGTAGGCGGGCTGCTCGCGCCAGCGGCCGTACGAGTTCGGCTCGATGCCGGGCGTGGCCCCCTGGTTGCCGTCGACACGCATGGCGCCGTCGCGGTGGTAGGAGTTCACCGGGTTCTTCGGCGCGTTGACCGGGATCTGGTGGTGGTTCACGCCGAGGCGGTAGCGCTGGGCGTCACCGTAGGAGAACAGCCGGCCCTGGAGCATCCGGTCGGGCGAGAAGCTGATGCCGGGCACCACGTTGGCCGGGGTGAAGGCGGCCTGCTCGACGTCCGCGAAGTAGTTGTCCGGGTTGCGGTTCAGCTCCCACTCGCCGACCTCGATCAGCGGGTAGTCCTTCTTCGACCAGACCTTGGTGAGGTCGAAGGGGTGGAAG
The DNA here is from genome assembly GCF_054724165.1 of Streptomyces sp. BYX5S. Classification (NCBI taxonomy): domain Bacteria; kingdom Bacillati; phylum Actinomycetota; class Actinomycetes; order Kitasatosporales; family Streptomycetaceae; genus Streptomyces; species Streptomyces sp. BYX5S. The sequence goes on from NZ_CM138829.1 coordinate 3,603,393, forward strand.
CGGTAGCTGTTCGCGTCGGCCTCCGGCATGACCTGGATGAACAGCTTCCACTTCGGGAAGTCGCCGTTCTCGATCGAGTCGAACAGATCGCGCTGGTGCGACTCGCGGTCCTTGCCGACCAGGGCCTCGGCCTCGGCGTCGGTGAGGTTCTTGATGCCCTGCTGGGTGCGGTGGTGGAACTTCACCCAGAACCGCTCGCCCTCGGCGTTGATCAGGCTGTACGTGTGCGAGCCGAAGCCGTGCATGTGCCGGTACGAGGCGGGGATGCCGCGCTCCGACATGACGATGGTGACCTGGTGCAGGGCCTCGGGGAGGTTGGTCCAGAAGTCCCAGTTGTTCTCGGGGTCGCGCATGTTGGTGCGCGGGTCGCGCTTCACCGCGTGGTTGAGGTCAGGGAACTTCAGCGGGTCGCGGAAGAAGAACACCGGCGTGTTGTTGCCGACCAGGTCCCAGTTGCCCTCGTCCGTGTAGAACTTCAGGGCGAAACCGCGGATGTCGCGCTCGGCGTCGGCCGCGCCGCGCTCACCGGCGACGGTGGAGAAGCGGGCGAACATCTCGGTCTTCTTGCCGATCTCGGAGAAGATCTTCGCGTTCGTGTACCGCGTGATGTCGTGCGTGACCGTGAAGGTGCCGAACGCGCCCGAGCCCTTGGCGTGCATACGGCGCTCCGGGATGACCTCGCGGTCGAAGTGCGCGAGCTTCTCCAGGAACCACACGTCCTGGAGCAGCATCGGCCCGCGCGGGCCGGCGGTCACGGAGTTCTGGTTGTCGGGAACCGGCGCACCGGCAACCGTGGTCAGCGGCTTCTGGTTGTTCTCGGGCAAGGCTGGCTCCTTCGCTGGGACACCGGAGCGCACCGCGGGGATCCGCGGCGGCTCAGATCGTGAACCCGATCCTAACTTGGACTCAGTCCAAATCAAAGACGGGTCCAGGCGAAGCCGCTCGCCGCGGTACCGGCCGTCAGGAGGCGGACGCGGCGGACGGCAGCGTGACCTCGAAACGGCAGCCGCCCGGAATGTTGCGCACCGACGTCCGGCCCGCATGGGCCGCCACGATGCCCTGCACGATCGCCAGACCGAGCCCCGCGCCCGCCGGAGGGGTCCGCGCGTGCGTGTCGCGCCAACCGGTGTCGAAGACACGCGGCAGGTCCTCCTCCGGGATACCGCCGCAGGCGTCCGAGACCGACACCACCACGCCCTCGGGCGAGCGGTGCGCGGCGACGGCGACCGTGCCGTCCGCGGGCGTCCGGCGGATCGCGTTCACCAGGAGATTGCCCAGCACGCGGCTCATCTCCTTGCCGTCGACCTCCACCGGGACCGGCTCCACCCGTTCGCCGACGAGCCGCACCCCGTGCTCGCGGGCCAGCGGGTCCGCGCCCGCCAGTGCATCGCTGACCAGGTCGTACAGCGACATCCGCGCCGGACTCAGGGGCAGCGCGCCCGCGTGGATGCGGGACAGCTCGAACAGGTCGCCCACCATGCCGTTGAGCCGCTCGACGTCCGTGCGCATCTGCCGCAGATAGCGGTCCGGATCGGCGGCGACACCGTCCTCCAGCGCCTCCGCCATCGCGCGCAGGCCCGCGAGCGGGGTGCGCAGATCGTGCGAGATCCACGCCACCAGCTCGCGCCGGGAGGTCTCCAGGGCGCGCTCGCGCTCCCGGGAGGCGGCGAGCTTCGCGCTGGTCGCCGCCAGCTCACGGCTCAGCTCCTCCAGCTCGGCGGTGGCCGGGGCCGCGGGCGCCGCGAAGTCGCCGCCGTCGCCGAACGAGCGCGCCGCGACGGCCAGTTCACGGCTGCGCGCCACCACCCACCGGCCGAGCACCAGCGCCGTACCGAGCGAGACGACCGCCGCCATCGCCACCACCGTCGTCACCACGCTCAGGTCGTGCGGCGACAGGAACATCGCCCACGCCACGGCGAGCGTCCCCGCCAGCATCGCGACCACGCCGACCGTCGACACCACGGCGAGGGAGGCGGTGAGCGAACGGCGCCGCAGCAGCCGCAGCGCCGCCGCGCCCGCGAGCCCGGTGACGGCGGCGCCGGCGAAGGCGTACAGGGCGATGAGAAGCATGTCGTGCACGCTCAGGCCTCCTGGGCGTCGGGCTCGGAGTCGGGCTCGAAGCGGTACCCCACGCCCCACACCGTCCGGATCAGCCGCGGGCGCGCCGGATCAGCCTCGACCTTGCCGCGCAGCCGCCGGATGTGGACCGTGACCGTCGACAGGTCGCCGAAGTCCCAGCCCCACACCTCGCGCATCAGGTCCTCGCGCGTGTACGCCTGCCCGGGATGCCGCAGGAAGAAGGCGAGGAGGTCGAACTCGCGCAGGGTGAGAGCGAGCTCGGCGCCGTCCCGGGAGGCCCGGCGCGCCGCCGGGTCGACCGTGAGCCCGCCCGCGTGCAGCGGCAGCTGCCGGGCCGTGGCCGGGCGGGCGCGGCGCAGCACCGACTCCACCCGCAGCACCAGCTCGCGCGGGCTGAACGGCTTCGTCACGTAGTCGTCCGCGCCGACCTCCAGGCCGAGGATCCGGTCGTCCTCGTCGCCGCGCGCGGTCAGCATGATGACCGGGACGGGGCCGCGTTCACGCATTCGGCGGCACACCTCCAGACCATCCATGCCGGGCAGCATCAGATCGAGAACCACCAGGTCGGGACGGTGCTCGGTGGCGCACGCGAGAGCGGCGGGGCCGTCGTCGGCGCGGTCCACGCGGTATCCCGCGCGGTCCAGGTACCCCGCCACCACCTCGGCGACCGTCGGATCGTCGTCGACGACCAGGACGCGGGCCGCGGCGCCGTCCCCGGCCGCCGTCGTGGGCTCGTATGACTGCTGCATGGACCCAGCCTCGCACCGTGCCCGGCGTCCGCGGGCGGCCGTGCCGTGCCGGGGCGGTCGATGTCCGCGTTTCGTACGGATCTCTCGCCGGATATGTCCGAATCGGACTCGTAGGGTGAGAGCCGTGACAAGCCCACCCACCACCGTCGACGTGGTCCTCCCCTGTCTGAACGAGGCCGAGGCGCTGCCCTGGGTCCTCGACCGGATCCCGCCGCACTGGCGCGCCCTCGTCGTCGACAACGGATCCACCGACGGCTCCGCGGGCATCGCCCGTTCCCTGGGCGCGACCGTCGTGCGCGAGGAGCGGCGCGGATTCGGCGCCGCCTGCCACGCCGGACTCACCGCGTCCGACGCCGACATCGTGTGCTTCTGCGACTGCGACGCCTCCCTCGACCCCGGACGGCTCGCGCCCTTCGTCCGCGAGGTCACCGACGGCGAGGCCGACCTCGTACTGGGCCGCCGCCGCCCCACCGCGCGCGGCGCCTGGCCCGCGCACGCCCGCGCCGGAAACCTCGCGCTCGCCCGCATGCTGCGCCGCAGGACCGGACTGCGGCTGCACGACCTGGGGCCGCTGCGCGCCGCCCGCCGCGAGGCACTGCTCGGGCTCGGCCTCGACGACCGGCGCAGCGGCTACCCGCTCCAGATGGTGGTGCGCGCCGCCGACGCGGGCTGGCGGATCGCCGAGCACGACGTGCCGTACCTGCCGCGCACCGGCGCCTCCAAGGTGACCGGCACCTGGCGCGGCACCTGGCACGCGGTGCGCGACATGAGCCGGGTGCTGTCGGAGGCACCCGCAAGCGAAGGGAGCACACGGTGAGCACACCCCACGACCTGCTGGTCATCGCCAAGGAGCCGCGCCCCGGCCGCGTCAAGACCCGCCTCACCCCGCCGTTCACCCCCGAGGAGGCGGCCGGGCTCGCCGAGGCCGCGCTCGCCGACACCCTGGACGCGGTCGCCGCGACCCCGGCGGCCCGCCGCATCCTCGTCCTCGACGGCGAACCCGGCCCCTGGCTCCCGCCCGGCTTCGAGGTCGTGCCGCAGTGCGCGGGCGGCCTCGACGCACGCCTCGCCGCGGCCTTCGCCGCCAGCACCGGACCCGCGCTCCTCATCGGCATGGACACCCCCCAGGTGAGACCCGACCTGCTCGCCGTGGACTTCGCCGACTGCGACGCCTGGTTCGGCCCGGCGCTCGACGGCGGCTTCTGGGCCCTCGGCCTGGCCGCCCCCGACCCGCAGCTGCTGCACGGCGTGCCCATGTCCACGGCGCACACCGGCGCCGCCCAGCGCGCCCGCCTCGTCGCAGCGGGACTGCGCGTCCGCGACCTGCCGCCGCTGCGCGACGTGGACACCGCGGAGGACGCCGCGGCCGTGGCCGCCGAGGCCCCGCACGGCCGGTTCGCCGGGCGCCTGGCGCGCTGTACGGCGGGGGCCGGACGGTGACCGCCTGCAGGCCGCCGCGCGGCCGGACGTCCCGTTCGCGAACCGCCGCCCGCCCCCGTACACCGAAGGTCCTCCGATGAGCGCCCCGCCCGCCGCCCCCTGGGCGAGCGCCGACCCCTACGCCACCGCCCTGCGCACCGGCCGCGGCCCGCTCTTCCTGCGCCGTTCCGACGGCTGGCTGCTGCCGCTGGAGGTCGAGCGCTGGTGCGCGCGGGCCGACGGCGTCGACCGGCAGGTGCTCGACCGCTGCGAGGGCGCCGTGCTCGACGTCGGCTGCGGGCCCGGACGGCTCGTCGCGGAACTCGCCGCGCGGGGCCGCGCCGCGCTCGGCGTCGACGTCAGCGAGGCCGCCGTCGCCCACAGCCGGGACCTCGGCGGCCAGGCGCTGTGCCGCTCGGTGTTCGACCCGCTGCCCGGCGAGGGCCGCTGGGACACCGTGCTGCTCATGGACGGCAACATCGGCATCGGCGGAGAGCCGCACCCGCTGCTCTCCCGCATCGCGCAGCTCCTGGTGCCCGGCGGCCTGCTGATCGCCGAGGCCGCGCCCGTCGACGTGGACGAGCGGGCCAGCGTGCAGGTCACCGACACGCCCGGCTGGGCCGCGGGCCACCCCTTCCCCTGGGCGCGGCTCGGCGCGCCCGCCCTCCTCCGGTACGCGGCGGGGGCGGGCCTGCGCCCCGTCGATCAGTGGTCCGTGGGCGGCCGCTGCTTCGCCGCGCTGCGCACCCGCACCGCGAGCAGCAGCGCCGACCCGGCGAACAGCGCCGCCGTGACCAGCAGCCAGTGGCCCAGGTACACCTCGGCGGAGCGCCCCGTCGCCGACCGGTAGCGCTCGTCCACCACCCCGCCGATCAGCGGGAACCAGACGAGCAGCAGCAGCCCCGACAGGGCGGCCGGAACCCGGACGTACCCCACCCGGTCCCGCCGCCCCGCCGCCGCGAACCCCCGCACGAGAAGCCGGTCCACGCCCGCGTACAGCGGCACCAGCACGAGGTCGTGCACCAGGGCCGCGCCCACGAGCCACAGCGCCACCCCGAACCAGTCGTCCGCGAGCAGCCGCACCCCCGCGTACCCGGCGAGCGCGAACGAGCAGAGCAGCAAAAGCAGTTGGAGCGGACTGCCGAGAGGGATCCGTGGCGGCCGGGGGATCCGGGGGAGGCGACGTGTCATGGCGGTCACACCTTTCCGAAGGTGAGCCGGGCCACCCACTTGGTGTTGAGGACACCCGGCGCGGCGGGCACGATCACCCGCGCCGGGTAGCCGTGGTCGGGCGAGAGCGGTTCCCCGTTGACGTACAGGGCGAGCAGCGAGCGGGGATCGGCCACCTGGTTGGCGCGCAGCGCGGCGTGCCGGAAGGCGCCGCGCCGTTGCAGTGACTCGACGAGCACGTCCGGCGGATCCGCGCCCTCGGCAGAGGAGTCCACGAGCGCCGCCAGATCGCGCAGCCGCACACCCCGCCACCACTGGTCGGACGTGGACCAGCCCTCGACGCACGCGATGGGCAACGCCGCACTGTGCAGGGGCAGTTCGGCGAGCTCGGCGCGGCCGAGGCGAACCGTGCGGCCCGTAGGCCCGACCACGACCAGCCGCCACGCCTCGTCCGAGATCTCCGCCCGGTCGATGCCCGCGTACGCCGCCGTCTTGTTGATCTGGAACCCGTTCGGGCCCGCCGCCGGATCGGCGCCACCGTGCGGGGCGAACAGCGCGGTGCGGCGCAGCGGCCCGTCGAAGCTCTGCCCCGCCGTCGTACCGAACAGCAGCAGCGAGCCGCCGCCCACGAACCACAGCGCGCCCCGCCGCGACACCGTCGGCGGATCGGGCCGCGGCGCCACCAGCGCGCCCTCCTCCCGCGCCCTGCGCACGTTGCGCAGCGCCGTCGGCACCTTCAGCGCGGCGTGCGCCAGGAACGCGGCGAAGAACACCCACGCCCCGTAGAAGTGCAGCGGATAGAACGAGCCGGGGAAGACGTAGTCCAGCTGCACGTTCAGCACGCCCGTGACGAACTCGAACAGGCCGCCGCCGACCAGGAGCAGCAGCGAGAGGCGTTCGAGGGCGTGGGTCAGCGAACGGGCCGGCGGCAGCGCGAACAGTTTCGGCACCACCGACCACAACTTCGCCAGCAGCACCGGGATCAGCGTGACGCCGAGCGTGACATGGACGCCCTGCGTGAACCGGTACAGCCAGTGCGGATCCGTCGGCCAGTCGAACAGATAGAAGCCGAGCAGCCCCTTGTCCGGGGTCTTGTCGTTGATCCGGGCCAGCTCCGGGTTGTACGCCGCGTACGAGACGAGTCCCGTCACGAACAGCACGGTGATGCCGACCAGCAGCACCAGGCCCAGCACCGCGGTGAACCACGGGCCGCGCAGCGGGCTGCGCCAGAAGGAGGGGGAGGCGGGAGTCTCACGCATGGGTCGACGGTAGAGCCGCGACGGGCCGCATCAGGGGGTGCGACTCATGACGAAACGCTGACATCAGGGCCGGTCGGCGCAGTCCGGGCCACCTCACGGCCTAGCGTTCCCGTGTGACCCCCCGCACCGAATCCCGCGGCACCCGACGCGACCTGTACGCCGCCGCGGCCGCGCTCCTCCTCGTCCTCGCCGCCGTCCTCGTCGGCCGCCACATCGAGGACACCTACGGCACCCTGCACGTCGGCGTCCCCCCGCTGTACGGAAAGTGGCTCCCGCACATCGGCCCCGGCACGCCCGCCGCCCTCGCGGTGGCCGCCGCCGTCGTGGCGTACGGGCCGGTCCTCGCGGCCCGGCTCCGGTGGGGCGCGCTGCTCGCCACCGCCTGGGCCACGGGCACCGCCTGGATCCTCTCCCTCGCCCTGATCGACGGCTGGCACCGCGGCCTCGCGCGCCGGCTCACCACCAAGTACGAGTACCTCCAGGTCATCGACCGCTTCCACGACATCCCGGCCACCCTGCGCACCTACACCCGGCACATCCTCATCGACTCGCCCGACCACTGGCCCGCCCACACCGCGGGCCACCCTCCCGCCGCTCCGCTCACCTTCGTCCTCCTCGACCGCGTCGGCCTCGGCGGCGGCGGATGGGCCGCACTGTGGTGCGTCACCGTCGGCGCGACGGCCGCGGTCGCCGTCCTCGTCGCCGTCCGGGCCCTCGCGGGGGAGCAACGGGCGCGCGCCGCCGCCCCGTTCCTGGTCGTCGTGCCGGGCGCCGTGTGGATGGGCGCCTCGGCCGACGCCTACTTCGCCGCCGTCGCCGCGTGGGCGGTGGCCCTGCTCGCGCTCGCCGTCAGCGGGCGCGCCGTCGGCTGGGCGGCGGGCGCCGGGCTGCTGTTCGGACTCGCCCTCTACCTCTCGTACGGGCTGACGCTGTTCGCGGTGATCGGCCTGGCGGTGCTGTTCCTCGGCCGGGCACGGCTGCGGGAGCGGCCGGTGGCGCTCGCCGTACTGTTCTGCGCCGGATTCGTGGTCGTGCCGCTCGCGTTCACGCTCGCCGGGTTCGACTGGTGGGAGGCGTACCACCTGCTGGTCACCCGCTACTACCAGGGCGCGGGCGGCATCCGCCCGTACGGCTACTGGGTGTGGGCCAATCTCGCGTGCACGGTCCTCGTCGTCGGCCTCGCCACGGTCGCGGGGCTGCGGCGGACCGTCGGGCTGCTCGTCCGGCCGGGCGACCGGGACAGCGGGCGGGCGCGGCTCGCGCTGCTCGCGGGCGCCGCGCTGCTCGCCCTGCTCGCCGCCGACCTGTCCGGCATGAGCAAGGCGGAGACCGAGCGCATCTGGCTGCCCTTCGCGATGTGGCTGATCCCCGCCTGCGCCTTCCTGCCCCGGCCCCGGCCGTGGCTCGCCGCGCAGGTGGCGGGCGCGCTGCTGGTGAACCATCTGCTGCTGACCGGATGGTGACGGGGCCCGTCCGCGCTGGGAGGGCGGTGGGCGCGGACGGTGCCCCGCCGGTTCGAGGGCGGTTCAGCCGCGGCGGCCGCTGCGCTCCCGGGCCCTCTCACGGGCCTGCGCGGTGGTGTGGAACGAGTCCAGCAGGTCCGTCACCTCGGAGTCGGTGACCTGCGGGAACCGGGCGTAGCCCTCGCTCACCGCGCGGAAGTCGGCCGGCTGGTCGAGGCAGATCACGTCCTCCGCGTGGGCGCGCAGGTCCGCCACGGTGTCCGGGCTCCCGACGGGGGCCGCGACCACCAGGTGGGCCGGGTCGCGGCGGCGCAGCCAGAGCAGGGCCGCGGTGGCGGTCAGGCCGGTGGCGAGTCCGTCGTCGACCAGGATCACCGTCCGGCCCGACAGGGGCGGCATCGGGCGGCCGGTGCGGTACAGGTGCGTGCGGCGGTGCAGTTCGTCGCGGGCCTCGGCGACTTCGGAGCCCAGCCGGTCCTCGCTCAGGCCCAGGAGCTCCAAGCCCGCGCGGTCGAACAGCGGGGGCTCCTCGTCGACGACGGCGCCGATCGCGGTCTCGCGACGGCCCGGTACGCCGATCTTGCGGGCGACCAGGACGTCGAGCGGCGCGCGCAGCACGTGGGCGATCGGCGCGGCGACGGGGACGCCGCCGCGCGGCAGCGCCAGTACGACCGGGTCCGGCAACGCTCTGGAGCCCGTCAACTCCAGCACGTGCAGCGCGAGTTCCTCACCGGCGTGCGTACGGTCACGAAAGGGCACGGGGCCTCCTCGGCAACACTTCGTGGGGGTGGCGGAGCCGGGGTCAGGAGCGGTGCCCGAGCAGTTCGCGTACGCCCGCACCGTCGAGCGTCAGGGCGTCCGGGGAGCCCGCGTCGATCGTCATCGACAGCTCCGTGGGCCAGCGCGCGGCGAGCACACCCAGCGGGACCGGTGTGCAGCGGGAGATGAACGGAAGCAGCTCCGACATCCGCAGTTCGGACGTGAACAGCGGAACGAGCTGCTCGCCACCGGGCTGCTCGATGACCGGCAGGGACAGCGAGGGCGATGCGGAATCCTGCTCCTCGCCCACCTCGTCGGGCACCGGCACGAGGACCTGGCACTCGGCGAGCGCGTCGAGCGCGCTCTGGTCGCCGGTGTTCACGGTGAGGGCGCTGAGTGCCTGCTGGGCGGCGGAGGCGCCGTTGCTCTCGGGTGTGGCGGCGTTCTCGGTCATGATCTGGATCCCCTCAGGTGTACGGACGAGTGGCGCCCCGCGTACCCATGGGGTGTGGGTCCATGCAAGAGGGATCAGGGGGACGACGGCGACCCGCTCAGGCCGCCGTCCGTCTCGCCCAGGCCCGGCCCCACCGCCCCCTCATGTGCGGGCACAGCGGCCGGCCGTGCGTCAGCTCGACACCCTCCGTGGCGCCCATGGCGACGAAGAAGCGGCGCCCCATGGACGACTGGAGCGTGGTCGTCCAGCGGCAGCCGTCACCGACGGCGATCGCGCCGCGCAGCAATTCGTGGCCTATGCCCTCGCGGCGCCACGGCTCGTCCACCCAGATCGCCTGTATCCGCCCCGCCGCACAGTCCGCGCACAGCCGGAAACGGACCTCGGCGATCTGCCGGCCGGCCTGGGTGCGGGCGGTGATCCGCCACTGGCCGTCGGCACCGGGGCGCTGCTCGGCGAGCATCACCACCGTGCCGTCACCGGTGGTGAACAGTCCGCCCGTCCTCCTCCGCATGCGGGCCTCCTGCGGGCGTGCTGTGTCGGAGTTGTGCCCAGGAATCCTTTCATGCGACGGGGTTGCGGCGACAGGGGGTGAGCGGGGTGAAGCCGGCGCCGCGTGTTGACGACGGGGCTCCGCTCAGTCCGCGTCCGCCGCCTGCGCCGAACCCGCCCCCGAAGAAGCGGGGATGCTCGGGGGCCCGATCCGGCCCCGGTTCACAGAGGATCGGGAAGCGAGCGACGCCGCGTGAGGCGGCGGTCGAGCCAGGAGAACAGCCAGGCCAGCGCGGCGGCGATCACGATCACCCCGGCGATGTTGCGCAACGCCACGCCGTAGCCGCGCTCGTGCACGTCGAGGAACGGATACGGGTACCAGTCCGTGACCGCGCCGTGCACGAGCGTGTACGCGATCCACAGCGCCGGCCACACGAACGCCCCGCGCACGGTCGCGGCATCGAGTCGCCCGCGCGGCCCGAACAGCAGCCAGCCCACCAGCGTCATCGGCGGCGCGATGTAGTGCAGCCCCACGGTGATCCACATCGAGACCCCCGCGAGGTGCACCTGAGGCGCCAGGACGATCGCGAACACCAGCCCGGTGATGGTGATCCCCAGCAGCGCGTCGAGCCGCAGCACCCGCCACAGCCGTCCGTCCCGGCCGGGGTGGAGCATCAGCGAGACCGCGCAGGCCAGGACGAGGATGTTGCTCTGAATCGTGAAGTAACTGAACATCCGGACCAGCCGCGTCACCACGTCCGCCTCGTCCCCCGTGGTGTCGCCGGCCCCGGCCGCCGCACCGCCGGTGAACACGAGCACGAGCTGCGCGACGAGCGCCGTCGCGACGATCGCTGCCAGCGCGCCGTGCCACGGACGGGACAGCCCGGGGGCGCGGTCGACTGCCGTTCCCGGGGCGGGTCCTGTGACGGTGATGGCGGCCTCCTCGGTCGGGGCGGGTGTTCGTGTTGAGCCGATTATGGCCGATATGGCGGTAGTCGTTGATCGTGCGGGGTACCCGCCGCACGGCGAAAGCGGAAAGAAGCAGCGAGGGAAGGGATTCGGCGTGCTGCCCACGACCATGACCGCGGCCCTGCTCACCGGACACGGTGGCCTGGAACGGCTCGAGTACCGGACGGATGTGAAGGTGCCGCGGCCCGGGGCCGGTGAGGTGCTCATCCAGGTCGGTGCCGCGGGGATCAACAACACGGACGTCAACACCCGCATCGGCTGGTACTCCAAGGCCGTCGACTCGGCGACCGGCGAGGGCGCCGCCGGGGGCTTCGACGGCGTCGACGACGTGGACGCCTCCTGGACCGGCAAGGCACTGGAGTTCCCCCGGATCCAGGGCGCCGACGTGTGCGGCCGCATCGCCGACGTCGGGGACGGGGTGCCCCGTGAGCGGATCGGCGAGCGCGTCCTCGTACGGAACATGCTGCGCACGCCCGTCGACTACCGGCCCTACGAGTGCTGGACGTTCGGCAGTGAGTGCGACGGCGGATTCGCCCAGTTCACCGTGGCGCCCGCCCGCGAGACGCACGCCGTGCGCAGCGACTGGAGCGACGCGGAACTCGCGGCCGTGCCGTGCGCGTACTCGACCGCGGAGAACATGCTGCACCGCGCGGGCGTCGGGGCCGAGAACGTCCTGGTGACCGGGGCCTCGGGCGGGGTCGGGCTCGCCGCGGTGCAACTCGCCAAGCGCCGGGGCGCGACGGTCGTCGCCGTGTGCTCCGCCGCGAAGGCCGACGGGGTGCGGGCCCAGGGCGCCGACCGGGTCGTGGACCGTGGCGCCGACCTGGTCGCGGAGCTCGGGCGGGGCACCGTCGACGTCGTGCTCGACCTCGTCGGCGGGCCCCAATTCCCGCAGCTGCTGGACCTGTTGCGGCGCGGCGGCCGGTACGCCGTCGCGGGGGCCATCGGCGGCCCCAGCTCGGAGATCGACCTGCGCACCCTCTACCTCAGGGACCTCTCGGCCTTCGGCTGCACGTTCCAGGAGGACGAGGTGTTCGAGAACCTCATCGGTTACATCGAGCGCGACGAGGTGCGGCCCGTCGTCTCGCGCACCTACCCGCTGGCGGACATCGCGCGGGCGCAGGAGGAGTTCCTCACCAAGAAGCACCTGGGCAAGCTGGTGCTGGTGCCGCCGCCCGTGACCGCCGACGGTGGGCCCGTGTGACGTCCTGCCGCGGGGCGAGGCTCACCAGGTGAACACGCCGAAGCCGAACCCCGCCGCCCGGACCCGGCCCCCGGCCACCTCGGCGCCCCGCACCAGCACCGGCGTCACGGCGCGCCCGGTGAACTCCGGCGGCAGCTCGTACGCGGTGGCCGCGGCGCCGGGGTTGACCACCACCAGATGCCCGGCGCCGCGCAGGTACACCAGCGGATACCCGTCGTGCAGCACGCGGGTCGTCCCGCGCGATCCCAACTCGGGCCGTGACGTGCGCAGTTGGATCAGCTCGCGGACCAGGTGGAGCAGCGAGCCGGTGTCGGCCCGTTGCGCGGCGACGTCCGGGCGGGACGGATCGGGGTCGAGCGGGAGGTACAGCTGGTCGGCGGGGGCGGTGGAGAAGCCCGCGTTCTCCGTGCCGTCCCACTGCATCGGGGTGCGCGAACCGGCCCGGTTGTAGCGGGGGCCGAGCCGGCTGCCCTCGTGGTCGGGCAGACCGGGGACGTACCGCATGCCGATCTCGTCGCCGTAGTAGATCGCGGGCAGCGTCGGCCAGGTCAGCTGGAAGGCGAACGCGGCGGGCAGCTGCTCGGCGGTGCGCGGGCCGCAGCACAGCCGGGAGAAGTCGTGGTTGGCGGTGGGCAGGCAGGCGTACCCGGCGCCGTCGATCGCGTCGGCGGTCGAGCGCCAGATGTCGAGGAAGGTGCGCGGGGAGCCCAGCGCCGCCGACCCGAAGTACGGCTCCAGGGGCTCCCACGGCTCGCTCACCGTGCCCTCGAAGTTGTTCCACAGGGAGCGCAGCGCGATGCCGTCGCGGACCGGGCCGAACTGGAGGAAGAAGTCGCCGTGGAACCCGGCCGGGACCGACGTCGCCGGGTCGCCCCACTCGGAGAGCAGCGCGGCGTCCGGGTGCGCCGTGTCCAGCCAGCCGCGCAGCTCCCGCCACAGGGCCGAGGTCGCCGACTGGTCCGGGTCGTCCTTGACCAGGGACGCCGCCATGTCGACCCGGAAACCCGACAGGCCGAGCGACAGCCAGTGGTCCATCACGTCGCGCAGCGCCCGCCGGTTGGCGCGCGGCCCCTCCGCGTCGACCGGGAGCCGCCACGGTTCGGCCGGATTCGGGCGCGCGTAGCCGAAGTTGAGGGCGGGCTGCGACGCGAAGAAGTTCGGCAGGTAGTGGCCGGGGCGGCTGCCGGGTGAGGCGACGAAACCGGCGGGCAGCGCGGCCGGGTCCCGGGGGTCCGCCCAGATGTAGCGCTGGTCGGCCGGGTCGTTCGCGGAGGCCTGGAACCACGGGTGCGCGTCGGAGGTGTGTCCGGCGACGAGGTCGAGCAGCATCCGGATGCCGCGCTGCCGGGCGGCGTCGACGAGACGGGCCAGGTCGTCCTCGGTGCCGTAGCGGGGCGCCACGGTGAGGTAGTCGCTGACGTCGTAACCGGCGTCGCGGAACGGGGAGGCGAAGCAGGGGTTCAGCCAGACCGTGTTCACGCCGAGCCACGACAGATGGTCCAGGCGTGCCTCGATTCCGGCGAAGTCGCCGATGCCGTCACCGTTGGAGTCGGCGAAGCTCTGCGGATAGATCTGGTACAGCACGGCATCGGCGAGCCACTCGGTGGCGGGGCGTCGGTCGGTGTGCGACACGGTGCACGTCCTTGTGGGCTGGGCGAGTCGGGCGTGGGCTGAGCGAGTACGGCGGCGACGGTGACCCCGGTCAGGTGCTTTCCCCGCGCGACCCCGTTCCAGTCGCCCCTTGTCCGAATGCAATGAATGCGCTTACATTCAGAGGGCGCGAAAACCCCAGATTCGCGGACAGCGACACGGCAACAGACAGAGAAGGTCCGAGGGCACCACGTGCTGCGAGCGTACGAACCACAGGTCAAGGAACTGCTGGACCGGATGACGGTCCAGGAGAAACTCGGGCAGCTCCAGCAGCTGACGTGGACCGGCGAGACCGGACCGGGCGGTGGCCAGACCGCCGAGACGGAGGAGGCCGCGCGGGCCGGCCGGCTCGGCTCGGTCCTGAACATCTTCGGCGCGGCGCACACCAACGCGCTCCAGCGCATCGCCGTCGAGGAGTCCCGCCTCGGCATCCCGCTGCTGTTCGGCCTCGACGTGATCCACGGCTTCTGGACCACGTTCCCGATCCCGCTCGCCCAGGCCGCCGCCTTCGACCCCGAGGTCTCCCGGCGCGACGCCGAGGTCGCCAACGCCGAGACCCGCACCAACGGTGTGCGCTGGACGTTCGCCCCCATGATGGACGTGACGCACGAGCCCCGCTGGGGCCGCATCGCGGAGGGCTCCGGCGAGGACCCGTACCTCAACGCCGCCTACGCCGTCGCGAAGATCCGGGCGCACCAGGGCGCCGCCGACGGCACCGAGCTGGCCCACGACGACCGGATCGCCGCCTGCGCCAAGCACTTCGTCGGGTACGGCGGCGCGGAGGGCGGCCGCGACTACAACACCGTCGACATGTCGGAACAGCGGCTGCGCAACCACTACCTGCCGCCGTTCAAGGCCGCGATCGACGCGGGCGCCGCCACGGTGATGGCCGCGTTCAACACGGTCGGCGGCGTCCCCGCGCACGGCAACGCGCACACGATGCGGCAGATCCTCAAGGACGAGTGGGGCTTCGACGGGTTCGTGGTCGGCGACTACACCGGCGTGCACGAGCTGATCGCGCACGGTTTCGCCGAGGACGGCGCGGACGCCGCCGCCCTGGCGTTCGGCGCGGGCCTCGACATGGAGATGGTCTCCACCAACATCACCGAGCACGGCGAGCGGCTCATCGCGTCGGGAGAGCTGTCGCTCGACCGCGTGGACGACGCCGTCTCCCGCATCCTCGCCCTGAAGTTCGCGCTCGGCCTGTTCGACCACCCGTACTGCGACGAGTCGGCGGAGATCACCGAACCGTCGGCCGCCGCCCGCGCGGCCGCCCGCGAGGCCGCCGCGCGCTGCACGGTCCTCCTCAAGAACGAGGCGTCGGCGCTGCCGCTCACGCCGGGCACCGGATCGGTCGCGGTGGTCGGCCCCTTCGCCGACTGCACCGATCTGCACGGCACCTGGGCGGGCCCCGGCTGCCGCCGCTTCCCGACGGTCAGTGTTCTGGACGCGGTGCGCGAGGCGGCCCCGGCCGCGATGGTCACCCACGCGGGCGCCGACCCGGCGCAGGCGGCGGAGGCCGCGCGCGCCGCGGACGTCACCGTGGTCGTCGTGGGCGAGGACCCGCTGCTCAGCGGCGAGGCCGCGGCCCGCTCGGACCTCGGACTGCCCGCGGGCCAGGACGAGTTGCTCGCCGCGGTCGCCGCCACCGGCAAGCCGTACGTGGTGGTCCTGGTCAACGGCAGGCCGCTGGTCCTCGGCGACTGGTACGACGCCGCTCCGGCCGTCGTCGAGGCCTGGCACGGCGGCCTGGAGGCGGGCCACGCCGTGGCCGACGTCCTGTTCGGCGCGGTGAACCCGGGCGGCAAGCTGCCCGTCACGTTCCCGCGCGCGGTCGGCCAGATCCCCGTCTACTACAACCACGAGAACACCGGCCGCCCGTACGACGCCGACGAGAAGTACACATCGAAGTACCTCGACCTGGAGGAGGGCCCGCGCCTGCCCTTCGGCCACGGCCTGAGCTACACGACGTTCACCACGTCGGCCCCGTCGCTGAGCCGGGACTCGCTCACCCGCGCCGACATCGCCGAGGGCGCCACCGTCGACGTCACCGTGACGGTCGCCAACACCGGTGACCGCGAGGGCGACGAGGTCGTCCAGCTGTACGTCCACGACGTCACGGCCAGCATCGCCCAGCCCGTCCGCAAGCTCCGCGGCTTCGAGCGCGTCACCCTCGCCCCCGGCGCCACCACCACGGTCACCTTCACCCTCGGCGAGGAGGACCTCGGCTTCTGGACGAACGATCCGGCGGGCACCTTCCGCGTCGAGCGGGGCCGCTTCGACGTGTACGCGGGCGTCAGCTCGGCGGCGGCGGAGCGCGGGACGCTGCGCGTGAAGTGACCGGGGCCGTGTCGTGGTGCGGTCGGCGGGGTTTCGTGGTCACGTGGCCGGTGCGACGATCGGCGCCAGCCCGACCGTGCCACGAGGAGGCCCGCGCATGTACCGCATGACCGTCATCTACGACCACCCCGCCGACCCGGAGAAGTTCCTCACGCACTACCGGGAGGTGCACGCCCCGCTGGCGGCGCGGATGCCGGGCCTGAAGTCCTTCCAGTGGAGCGTCTCCGAGATGCCCGACGGATCGCGGCCGCCGCACTTCGTGGTGGCCGCCCTCGACTGGGACTCCAAGGAGGAGGCGCTCGCCGCGCTCGGCACGCCGGTCGGGAAGGCCGGCGCGGAGGACATCGGCAACTTCGTCGCACCCGGTGGCGTCCGGATGAGCTTCTCCGAGGTCGTCGACCACCCGCTGTAGCCGCGGGTCCTTCGGCCCGGCCGGAAGGGGCCAATGGCCCCCGGCGTCCGGCGCGCCGCGCGGCGGACAATGGCGGGGAGCGCCGAGGAGGAGCCATGACGACTCTCCCGCCGGATCGCGCCACGGTCACCGCACTCGTCGAGGACGCGGCCACCGCGCCCTCCATGCACAACGCGCAGCCCTGGCGGTTCAGCTACGACACCGGGACCGGGACGCTGCGGCTCACCGTCGATCCGGACCGCGTCATGCCGACGGCCGACCCCGACCTGCGCGCCGTCCACCTGGGCTGCGGCGCCGCGCTGTTCAACCTGCGCGTCGCCGCCGCCCAGGCGGGGCTCGCCGCGCGGGTGCGCCTGACACCCGATCCGGCGGAGCCGACGCTCCTGGCCCGCGTCGACCTCACCGGGGCCGACGGCACCGCGGACGACGGGCTGAAGGAACTGGCCGGGCTGTACCCGGCGATCCGGCAGCGGCACACGAGCCGGTGGCCCTTCGCCGACAAGGAGGTCGCCGCGCCGGTGCGCGCCGCGCTCGTCGACGCCGCCGAGCGCGAAGGAGCGGGCCTGCGGTTCGCCGACGCCTGGCACGTCGAGATGCTGCGCGAGCTGGTCAGGGACGCCGAGGGCCGCGACAGCGCCGACCCCGAACGCACCCGGGACATCGAGCGCTGGACCCGGCACGGCGGCGAGGCGAGCGCCGCCGTCGACGGCGTGCCCGATTACGCGTTCGGGCCGCGCGTGCGCACCGGCGGCGCGCCCATGCGGGACTTCGCGGGCAGGCACCCGGCCCCCGGCGCCGGCTCGGCGCCCTTCGAGGACGACCCGCACCTGGCGCTGCTCGGCACGGACCGGGACGACCCGACCGCCTGGCTGCGCGCCGGACAGGCCCTGGAGCGCGTCCTCCTCGTCGCCACCCTGCACGGCCTCACCGCCTCGGTCACCTCCCACGCGCTGGAGTGGCCGGATCTGCGCGGCCTCGCCCGCGACCCGCTCTCCGGCACCGGCCATGTCCAGATGGTGCTCCGCCTCGGACATGGGCCAATGGGCCCAGTGACACCCCGTCGGCCGGTGCGCGACATTCTCAGCATCGACCAGGAGTGAACACCGGCCATGACTGAACGGCCGGTCCCGAGGGGGTTGAGAACGATGGATGCGACGCATTCCAGGGAGCCACGGGTGCTCGTGGCCTACGGGACGAAGAACGGCTCCACCGCCGAGATCGCCGAACACATCGCGGCCGAGCTCACCAAGGCCGGCTGCGCCACCACGCTCCGCCCGGCGGCCGAGGCCGCACCCCTCGTCGGGGAGCAGGACGCCGTGGTGCTGGGCGGCGCGCTCTACGCGGGCCGCTGGCACCGCGACGCCCGCCGGCTCGCCCGCCGCGCCGCCCGCGAGCTGGCCGCGCGCCCGCTGTGGCTGTTCAGCAGCGGTCCGCTCGACCCGTCGGCCTCGGAGCGCGACATCGCGCCCGTGCCGGGGGTCCGGCGCATCGAGCGGCGCACGCGGGCCCGCGACCACGTCACGTTCGGCGGCCACCTCGACGAGCACGCCCGCGGCCGCATGGCCCAAGCCATCGTCAAGAACGGCAAGGGCGGCGACTTCCGCGACTTCGAGCGCATCGCGGCGTGGGCGCGGGGCATCGCGGCGGAGCTGACGCGGTAGCCCTCAGGACCCCGGCGGGATGCCCTCGGCGGGTGCGCACCCCTCGCGGCGCCAGGCCCGGTGGGTCACGGGGCGGCCACCTCCCGCAGCAGTTCACCGAGATCGGAGACGACGAGGTCCGCGCCGTGCCGCAGGAGCATGCCGGTCCGCGCCCGCCCCGGCGTCCGGTCGACCCCGATCACCAGACCGAAACCGCCGCGGTCGCCGGCCTCGACACCGGCCGGCGCGTCCTCGACGACGGCCGTGTCCGCCGGGTCGACCCGCAGCCTGCGGGCGGCCTCCAGGAACAGATCGGGCGCGGGCTTGCCCCGCAGCCCCAGCTCGGCCGCCAGGACGCCGTCCACCACGACGTCGAAGAGCCCCAACACCTGGGCGCGGGTGAGCAGTTCACGGGCGTGCAGCGACGCGGACACGGCGGCCAGCAGCACTCCCTGGGCGAGCAGCGTGCGCAGCAGCGCCACGGTGCCCGGATAGGCGGGCACGACCGCGCCGTGCCGCAGCCGCTCCACGTAGCGGCGGTCCTTGTCGCGGGCGACGGAGTCGACCATCGCCGCATCCGGGGGACAGCCGCGGGAGTCGAGGAACGCGGCGGCGCCGTCGCCGCGCGACCTGCCGTCGACGTACCGCGGATAGTCGACGTCGATGTCGAAGGGGCGCCGGTCCTTCGACAGCCGGGGCGGCCGTTCGCGCAGATAGGTGTCGAAGGTCGTCTTCCACGCCTCCGCGTGCAGCCGGGCGGAGTCGGTGATCACGCCGTCGGTGTCGAGGACGACGGCTCGGGCGGTGCGCAGGGGCGGTGTCAGATCACGCACGGCTCCTCCTCGTGAGGTGTCCGGATCCGGTGCCGCGCGCGGCCACGCCGGCCGGGCCGTCCGTGCGCTGCCGGGTCCACGCTCACCGTGGCACGCGCGGGTGCCACGGGCGCAGGGGCCGGTTCGGCCATGCCGCGGGACGTTCGGCCCACGGTGCGGCGCGGCCCAATGTGCCCCGCCGCCAGCGGAACCGGGCGGACGCCTCACTCGTAGAGCACGTACGACGGCCGCGGGCGCAGCCCCAGGACCTGGTCCGGGCTCATCAGCCGGCTCCCGCCCTCGGTGTCCTCCTCGAAGAACAGCTTGAAGCCGGTGCGCAGCCGGTCGGGCATCTCGTCGACCAGCCGCTCCCAGGTGTGCCGTTTGAGCTGCGGGCTGCCTATGCCGTCGGCGCTCTTGACCACGGCGACGCCGTCCGGGATGTCGAGCTCCTGCTCGTCCTGGACGACCGACTCGGCGACCTGGTGGTAGACGAACACCTTCTCCGGCAGGTCGTGGCGGTCCACGAGCGAGGCGAGATGCTCGGCGATCCGGCTCAGTTCGGGTCCCGTCGTGTGGCCGTACGTGTCGCCGGGGACCTGGCCGGAATCCATCTCCCACTCGGGGTCGAGAGCGATCCCGACGTCCGGCCGGGCGAGCCACTCGTCCAGGGCCTTCACCTCGTCGAGGGCGTCCGCGCGGCCCGGCTGGATGTTGAGCAGCAGCAGCGCCTTGTGGCGGCGCGCGGCCTCGTGGAACGTGCGGATCGTCGCGTCCGGCGTGCGCGTGCGGTACGTGCCGTCGGGGCCCGCCCCGGGATTGGCGACGGTGGCCAGCAGCTCCAGGACGGGCAGGACGGCACGGCCGTCGGCGTAGGCGCGCCCGCGCCGTTCCAGCTCCGCGACCCGGTCGTCGAGGTTCCCCGTACCGAGCCGGCCGAGCGCGCTCGCGCCCGGCAGTCCGCAGTAGCCGACGAGCCGGTGCCCGGGGAACACCCGGCGCCCGCCGCGCGGCAGTTCCGGGCGGCGGCGGGTGGGGCTCGGCGAGGGGGACCGGGAGGTGCCCGAGGGATCGGGCCCGGCCCGCCCGGCCGCGGACGGCCTGTCGTCGGCGTCGGTCGTACCGCACCCCGCCAGCAACCCGGCGGCGCCCGCGGCTCCCGCGGTCAGCAGCGCCCGCCGCCGCGCACCGCCCGCGCCGAGACCCGTGTCGCCCTCGCTGTGACCGTCCGACCGCATCTGGCCTCCCGTCCGCGGCCGCACGGGTGCCGCGGCCGCTGGTCGTGATCAACGTCCGTGGGCGCATTGCCGACGCGCGCGCGGCGAAACGTACGGCGGCCGGCGGTGCGCCGTGGTTCGGCCACGCCGGACCGCGGCTATAGGCGCGGGCGCAAAGCGTCGACGACCAGGTCGAGCAGGTGCGGGACGCGTTCGGTCCGGTCGCCCGCCGTCGTCGACATGAAGACGCCGAGCAGCGTCGTGATCACGTCGTCGGCCGGTACGTCGCCGCGCAGCGTGCCGGTCCGCGCCCCGGCGTCCAGGAACGCGGCGACCGCCTCGGTGAGCCGCTCCCGGGTGTTCGCCGTGACGCCGCGCCCGGAGGCCTGGGCGAGGGTGAGGCTGCCCGCCATCGCGCGCTTGGCCGCCACGAGGTCCGCGTACCGGTCGAGCCACGCCCGCAGCGCGTCCCTCGGCGCCAGCTCGGCGAGCAGCGGCTGCACGGCGGCCGTGACGGCGTCCAGCTCGGCGGAGTAGACGGCCTCGACGAGGGCCTCGCGGGTCGGGAAGTGCCGGTACAGGGTGCCGATGCCGACGCCCGCCTCCCGGGCGACCGACTCCAGCGGCACCGACGTGTCGTCCCGGGTGAAGGCGGTGCGGGCGGCGGCGAGGAGACGCTCACGATTGCGCCGCGCGTCCGCGCGGGCGGGGCGTGCGGCGTCGCCCCCGGTGGACGCGGGGGCCGGCTTGTTCTGGGGCGCAGGCAAAACGGAGGTCCCTCCGGTTGTGCTACGGTCGGTTTAACGGAGGCTCCTCCGTTTCCTTCATCTTCGCACGAGGCAGGATTCCCATGACCTCTTCCGCGTCCTCTTCTGCTTCCACCCCGTCCTCCGCCGTCACGGCCTCCGGCGTCCCGCGCCCCGGCGGCGCCGGACGGCTGCTCGGCCGGGACGTCTCCCGCGTCGGATTCGGCGCGATGCAACTGCCCCGCCTCGCGTCGGACCGCGCCGCGGCCGTGGCGCTGGTGCGGCGCGCCGTCGAGCTGGGCGTCGACCACATCGACACCGCCGAGTTCTACGGACACGGCTTCTCCAACGAGATCCTCCGCGAGGCACTGCGCCCCGAGGACGACGTCCTCGTCGCCAGCAAGGTCGGTGCCACCCCCGACACGGACGGCCCGCTGCCGCTCCGGCTCGCCCAGCGGCCCGAGGAACTGCGGGCCGCGGTCGACGACAACCTCAAGAGCCTCGGCGTCGACCGGATCGCGCTGGTCAACCTGCGGCGCGCCGAGAAGGCCGGGCCCGGCCTGCGGGCCGAGGGCGACCAGGTCGTCGACATGGACGATCAGCTCGCCGTCATGACCGCACTGCGCGACGAGGGCAAGATCGGCGCCATCGGCCTCAGCAACGTGGGCCTCGACGAACTGCGCCGCGGCCTTCCCGCCGGGATCGCCTGCGTACAGAACGCGTACAGCCTGGTGGCCCGCGACGACGAGGAGATGCTGCGGCTCTGCGTCGCCGAGAACATCGCCTGGGTGCCCTTCTTCCCGCTCGGCAGTGCCTTCCCCGGCATGCCCAAGGTCACCGACGAGTCCGCCGTCACCGAGGCCGCCGAGACGCTGGGCGCCTCCCCGGCCCAGGTCGGCCTGGCCTGGCTCCTCCACCACGCGCCGAACGTCCTGCTGATCCCCGGCACCGCCGACCCCGGCCACCTCGCGGCGAACGTCGCGGCGGGCGAACTCGCCCTCGACGGGGCGACGCTGGCGAGGCTGGACGAGGTGCCGACGCGAGCGGGGGACATCGAGCACTGAGGCCGCGCCCGGCGGAGGTTCGCGAACTCCCCGGGCGCCTCCCGGAATTGATCACGGGTATGGACAGGCCCGCACCCGCCCTCGTAACTTAACGAATGTTCAACGCGGGGTGGGTGAGGCCGAGCCGTGCCGGGCGGAGCGGTCGTCGACCGCTCCGCTCGCAGCGTACGCAGTCCGCGACCCACTCCGGGAGCCCCGCCATGACCGACGCCGTGCTCAGCGAATTCCGCGCCGACGGGATCACCGTCATCACCCTCAACCGCCCCGAGGCCCGCAACGCGGTCAACCGGGTGGTCGCCGAAGGAGTGGCCGCGGCGCTCGACGAACTCGACCGCAGGGACGACCAGGTGGTCGGGGTGATCACCGGCGCGGGCGGCAGCTTCTGCTCCGGGATGGACCTCAAGGCGTTCCTCGCGGGGGAGCGCCCCGTCGTCGAGGGGCGCGGGCTCGCCGGGATCACCGAGGCGCCGCCGCGCAAGCCCGTCATCGCCGCCGTCGAGGGGTACGCGCTCGCGGGCGGCTGCGAGATCGCGCTCGCCTGCGACATGGTCGTGGCCGCGCGCGACGCCAGGTTCGGCATCCCGGAGGTCAAGCGGGGCCTCGTGGCCGCCGCCGGCGGACTGCTGCGGCTGCCGCGCCGCATCCCGTACGCCGTCGCCCTGGAGGTCGCCCTCACCGGTGACTTCCTCGACGCCGAACGCGCCCACGCCTACGGCCTCGTCAACCGGCTCACCGAGCCCGGCTCCGCCCTCGACGGCGCCCTCGCACTCGGCCGCGCCATCGCCGCCAACGGCCCCCTCGCGGTGCGCGCCACCAAGGAGATCGTCGCGGGCGCGGCGACCTGGACCGCGAGCGAGGAGTGGGAGCGCATGCGGGAGATCGCCGGGCCCGTCATGGAGTCCGACGACGCCAAGGAAGGCGCCCGCGCGTTCGCCGAGAAGCGCGCCCCGCGCTGGACCGGCCGGTGAGCGCCGGACCGCTCGCCGGTGTGCGCGTGGTGGAGCTCGGCGGCATCGGGCCCGCCCCGTTCTGCGGCATGCTCCTCGCCGACCTCGGCGCCGAGGTCATCCGCGTCGACCGGCCCGCCGAGGCCGGGAGGCCCAGCCCCCACCCCGTCCTCCAGCGCGGCCGCAGATCCGTCGCCGTCGACCTCAAGAGCCCTGAAGGCGCCGCCGCGGCACGGCAGTTGATCGGCCGCTGCGACGCCGTCATCGAAGGGTTCCGGCCCGGCGTCGCCGAACGCCTCGGCCTCGGGCCCGACGTCCTCCTCGCCGTAAACCCGAAGCTCGTCTACGGGCGGATGACCGGCTGGGGACAGGACGGGCCGCTCGCCCAGGAACCCGGGCACGACATCAACTACATCGCCGTAGCGGGTGCGTTGGGCGCCATCGGGCCCGCCGAAGGCGACCCCGTGCCACCGCTCAACCTCATCGGCGACTTCGGCGGCGGAGGCATGCTCCTCGCCCTCGGCCTCGTCAGCGCCGTGCTGCACGCGCGCACCACCGGCGCCGGCCAGGTCGTCGACGCCGCCATGACCGACGGCACCGCGCTGCTGCTCGCCATGACGTACGGCTTCCTCGCGCAGGGCGTCTGGAAGGACCGGCCGGGGACGAACCTGCTCGACGGCGGCGCGCCCTTCTACGCCGTGTACCGGTGCGCCGACGACCGGCACGTCGCCGTCGGCGCCATCGAACCGCAGTTCTACGCGGCGCTGCTGCGGGTCCTCGGCCTCGACGGCGACGAACGGTTCGCGCGGCAGCACGAGCGCGCCAACTGGCCTGCGATGAAAGCCGAGTTGACGCGGCGCTTCGCCACGCGGCCCCGCGACGCGTGGGCCCGGCTCTTCGACGGGCAGGGCGCCTGCGTGTCTCCCGTGCTGTCGCTGAAGGAGGCGCCCGAGCACCCCCACAACGCCGCCCGCGCCACCTACCGGCGCGGCGCCCACGGCGGCCACGAACCCTCGCCCGCGCCACGCTTCACCGCCACCCCGCCGGGAGAGCCCGCGCCCGCGCCGCGCATCGGCGCCCACACCACGGACGTGCTCACCGCGCTGGCCGGGCTCGACCCCGAGGACGTCGACACACTCCGCGAGAAGGGAATCGTCGGTTGACGACGCGCTACGTGCCCCCGGGCATGCCCGAGAGCCTCACCTACCCCGACGCGGCCGTCGGCGACCTGCTCGCCGGAACCGCCCACCGCCACCCCGACCGCGCCGCCGTCCGCGACGGCGAACTGACGCTCACGTACCGGGAGTTGTACGAGACCGCGCTGCGGATCGCCGCGGGGCTGCGCGCACGCGGCGTGCGCACCGGCGACGCCGTCGCGCTGCACCAGCCCAACTCCGCCTGGTTCACCGTCACGTACTACGCCGTCCTGCTGGCCGGGGCCGTCGTCGTCCCCCTCAACCCCACCCTGCCGCCCAAGGCGGTGCGCGACCAGCTCGACGAGGCGGGCGCCGTCGCCGCCTTCGCGCACCCCGCGACGGCGCCCGCGCTCGCCGAGGCCGCCGCGCCCGGCGTCCGCACGACCGTCCTCGTCCCGGCGACGGCCACCGCGCCGACACCCGAGGACGCGCCGCCGACCGGCGCCGTGCCGCTGGAGGAACTGCTCGCGGCCGAGCCGGGCGAGCGGGCTGCCGTGCGCGGGGGAGACCTGGCGCACCTCGCGTTCACCGGCGGCACGACCGGGCGCTCCAAGGCGGTCCGTGTCCTGCACCGCAACGTTCTCGCCAACGCCCTCCAAATGGCCTGCTGGCGCGGCGCCGCCGTGCCCGTCGTCGACGCCGAGGGCCGCGTGGCGCTCGAACCCGTGCCCGCGGCGCACACCCCGCACTCCATGGACGTCGGGACGTCCACCGCCGTGGCGCTCGCCCCGCTCTTCCACGCCATGGGCCTCGTCGGCCAGTCCGTGAGCACGGCCGTGGCGAGCACGGTCGTGATGGCGGGCCGCTTCGAGCCCCGCCGCTTCGCACGGCTCATCCAGGAGTACGGCGTCACCTCCGTGCCCGGCTCGCCCGCCCTCTTCCACGCCCTGCTCGCGCTGCCCGGCGTCGAGGACCTCGACCTTTCCTCGGTACGCAGCGTCAACTCCGGCGCCGCGCCCGTCGACACCGACACCGTGCGCCGCCTCGGCGCGCTCTTCCCGAACGCCACGATCGTCGAGGGGTACGGGCTGACCGAGGCCACCATGGCGCTCGCCGCGCACCCGCTGGTGGGCGACAACCCCGTGCCGGAGGGCAGCGTGGGCGCTCCCGTCTTCGACACCGACATCGAGATCCGCGAGCTGGGGTGCGGGCCCGCCGTGCCGCCGGGTGAAACGGGGGAGGTGTGGGCGCGCGGACCGCAGATCACCGACGGCTACCAGGGGCACCCCGAGCTGACGGCCGAGCAGTTCGTCGACGGCTGGCTGCGCACCGGCGACCTCGGGCGCGTCGACGAGGACGGGTGGCTGTACCTGGTCGGACGGGCCAAGGACATGCTGATCTACAAGGGGTACAACGTCTATCCGACCCCCCTTGAGGACCTGCTGCACCGCCACCCCGCCGTCGCGGGCGCCAGCGTCATCGGCGCGCCACGGGCCGGGGTCGGCGAGATCCCCGTCGCGTACGTCGTGCCGCGCGCCGGGGAGGTGGCAGGACCCGAACTCGCCGAGAAACTCCTCGCGTTCGTGGCTGAACACGTCGCCCCGTACCAGCGCGTCCGAGAACTCCACTTCCTGCGGTCCCTGCCGGTCTCGGCCGCCGGAAAGATCCTCAAGACGGAGCTGCGGCAGCGGTACGCGGCGGCAGGCGGCGCGGCGGCGGGCGGCGCGGTCACGGGCGACGGACCGACGAGAGGGACGCGGGCGTGAGCGGCGGCGTGGTGGACGAGGCAACGGCCGACGGGATCGCTGTCGACGGCGCGGACGGAAGGGACGGTACGGGCGGCAGGGACGGGAGGGACGGCACGGGCCGCGCGGGTGGTGCGGTCGACGCGGGCGGCACGACCGGTGCCGGCGATCCGGGCGGCGCGGATGGCGTCCGCCGCCCCGTTCCCCTCCGGGAACCCGGCGCGCTGGGTGAGCTGGGCCGGGGGCGTCACATTCGCGTCGAGGCCGCCGGGGACGGCGCGTACCAGGGGTACTGCCACTCCGGCCGCGCCGCCGCCCGCAGTTACGGCGGCGCCGTGCTGGCGCAGGCGCTGGACGCCGCTCACCGCACCGTGGACGGGGACCGGGTCGTGCACTCGCTGCACGCCTACTTCCTGCGCGCCCTGTCGCCGGAGCGGCCCGTGCGCTACGAGCCCGAGGCCGTGCGCGACGGCCGCAGCTACTCGATGCGGCAGGTGACCGCGATCCAGGACGGCAAGGAGTCGCTCACCATGAGCGTCTCGTTCAAGCGGCCGCAGCCCGGCGGAAGGTGGCGCCAGCCCGGCATGCCCGACGTACCGGGCCCCGAAGGGCTGGGCAACGGCTGGGCGCACCGGCCGCAGGACCACCCGTTGAGCATCTGCGTCGAGTACCGCGAGGTGCCGGTCGAGCGGGACCCGGACGCCGGCCGCATCGACCGTTACGCGTGGATGCGTACCACCGGCGCCCTGCCCGACGACCCCGGCGCGCACGCCTGCGCCCTCGCCTACCTCTGCGACGCCCCGCTCGCGCCCACCGCGCTGGTGGCCCACGGCGAGCCGCGCCCGCGCGGCATCGCGCTCGCCTCCCTCGACCACGCCATGTGGTTCCACCGGCCGGTGCGCGCCGACCAGTGGCTGCTGTTCGCGTGCCACAGCGTCGTGGCGGGCGACGGCCGGACCCTGGCGCACGGCGAATTCTGGAGCGGCGAAGGGGAGTTGATCGCGTCCGTCACCCAGGAGGCGCTGCTCCACGTGTCCGCGCCCCGGTGACCCCCGCAAGGGTTGTCAGGGCTCGGGGCGCCGACGTAACTTAACGATCGTTCTACAAGGGCGTGGAAGGGGAAGCCGTGCGCCGCACGCTGTTCAACGAGGACCACGAAGCGTTCCGCCAGGTACTGAGGGACTTCATCGACAAGGAAGTCGTCCCCGTCCACCACGAGTGGGAGGAGCAGGGGCATCCGCCCCGCGACTTCTACCGCAGGCTCGGCGAGCTGGGCGTGCTCGGCATCCAGGTCCCCGAAGAGTTCGGCGGCGCGGGCGAGGCCAGCCTCAAGTTCGCGGCGGTCGCGGTCGAGGAGACGACCCGCGCCGGAGTCACCTTCGGCAACTACTCGGTGCACTCGAACCTGATCCTGCCGTACCTGATGGCGTACGCCACGCAGGAGCAGAAGGAGCGCTGGCTGCCCGGCTTCGTCTCCGGCGACCTCATGACGGCGATCGCGATGACCGAGCCCGGCACCGGCTCCGACCTCGCCAACATCCAGACCCGGGCCGAACTCTGCGCCGACGGCAGCCACTACGTCCTCAACGGCGCCAAGACGTTCATCACCGGCGGCGCCCTCGCCGACCTGGTCCTCGTCGTCGCCCGCACCGCGCCCTACGACCCCGAGGACCGCCGTGGCGGACTGTCCATCCTCGTCGTGGAGTCGGCGAGCGAAGGCTTCTCCGTGGGCCGCAAGCTCCAGAAGATCGGGCTCAAGGCCTCCGACACCGCCGAACTCGCCTTCACGGACGTCAAGGTGCCCGTCCGGAACCTGCTGGGGGAGGAGGGCAAGGGCTTCTCGTACCTGTCCCACAACCTCGCCCAGGAGCGCCTGATGATCGCCCTCGGCGGCTCGGGCACGGCCGCCGCGGCGCTCCGCTTCGCCACCGACTACGTGCGGGAACGCACGGTCTTCGGCAAGCCCGTCGCCCACTTCCAGAACACCAAGTTCGTGCTCGCCGAGTGCGCCACCGAGGTCGAGGCCGCGCAGCTGATGGCCGACCGGGCGCTCGAACTGCACGACGAGGGCGAGCTGTCCGTCGCCGACGCCGCCAAGGCCAAGCTGTTCTGCACGGAGGTCGCGGGCCGCGTCATCGACAAGTGCCTTCAGCTGCACGGCGGTTACGGCTACGTCACCGAGTACCCGATCGCCCGCCTGTACGCCGACACCCGCGTCTCGCGGATCTACGGCGGCACCAACGAAGTGATGAAGACGATCATCGCCAAGTCGCTCGGCCTCTGAAGCCTCCGACTCCCCCTCCCAGCACCGGCCCCAAGAAGGGAACTGCCATGCAGCTCGACGCCCAGTCCTCCGTCCTGATCACCGGTGGCGCCTCCGGTCTCGGCCGCGCCACCGCCGAGCGGCTCGCCGCCACGGGCGCCAAGGTCGTCATTTTCGACCTCCCCACCTCCGACGGGGAGAACGTCGCCAAGGAGATCGGCGCCACCTTCGTCGCCGGTGACGTCACCAGCGAGGCAGACGCCACCGCCGCCGTCGAGGCAGCCGTCGCGCTCGCCCCGCTGCGCGTCACCGTCAACTGCGCGGGCATCGGCTCCGCCGGCCGCACCGTCGGCAAGGAGGGCCCCTACGCCCTCGACACCTTCCGCAGGGTCGTCGAGATCAACCTGATCGGCACCTTCAACGTCATCCGCCTTGCGGCCCAGGCCATGACCGGCAACGACCCGGTCGACGGCGAGCGCGGCGTCATCGTCAACACCGCCTCCGTGGCCGCGTTCGACGGGCAGATCGGCCAGTGCTCCTACTCGGCGTCCAAGGGCGGCATCGTCGGCATGACCCTGCCGATCGCCCGCGACCTCGCCCGGATGAACATCCGCGTGATGACCATCGCCCCCGGCCTGTTCGAGACCCCGCTGCTCGGCCGCCTGCCGCAGGAGGCCAAGGACTCCCTCGGCGCGCAGGTGCCGCACCCGGCCCGCCTCGGCCAGCCGGCCGAGTACGCGCACATGGTCGACTCCATCGTCACCAACCCGATGCTCAACGGCGAGACCATCCGCCTCGACGGCGCGATCCGCATGGCCCCGAAGTAGACCGCGCGCCACGCCAACCCCCGTACCTCACCTAGGAGTTCAGCATGCGTGACGCAGTCATCGTCGATGCCCTGCGGACCCCCGTCGGCAAGGGCAAACCGGGCGGCGCGCTGTCCGACATCCACCCCGTCGACCTCTCCGCCCACGTCCTCAAGGCGCTCGCCGAGCGCAACCACCTCGACCCGGCCACCGTCGACGACGTCATCTGGGGCTGTGTCTCCCAGGTCGGCGAGCAGGCGGGCGGCGTCGGCCGGTTCGCGGTGCTCGCCGCGGGCTGGCCGGAGTCCGTGCCGGGACTCACCATCGACCGGCAGTGCGGTTCCTCGCAGCAGTCCGTGCACCAGGCCGCCGCCGG
Source organism: Streptomyces sp. BYX5S (assembly GCF_054724165.1). Classification (NCBI taxonomy): domain Bacteria; kingdom Bacillati; phylum Actinomycetota; class Actinomycetes; order Kitasatosporales; family Streptomycetaceae; genus Streptomyces; species Streptomyces sp. BYX5S. Next base: position 3,632,561 of record NZ_CM138829.1, read on the forward strand.
GGTCATCGCCGGGCAGTACGACATCGCCATCGCGGGCGGCGTCGAGTCCATGTCCCGCGTCCCGATGGGCTCCACGCGCGCGGGCGGCCAGGTCGGCAAGCCGTTCGGCCCGCTCGTCGCCGAGCGCTACGACCACGTCGTCTTCAACCAGGGCATCGGCGCCGAGATGATCGCCGAGGAGTTCGGCCTCACCCGCGCCGAGCTCGACCAGCACGCCGCCGACTCGCACGAGAGGGCCGCCCGCGCCATCGACGAGGGCCGCTTCAAGAACCAGATCACCCCGGTCACCCGCGCCGACGGCACCCTCTTCGACACCGACGAGGGCGTGCGCCGCGGCACCACCGTGGAGAAGCTCGCGGGCCTCAAGACACCGTTCAAGGAGGACGGCGTCATCTCGGCGGGCAACGCCTCCCAGATCTCCGACGGCGCCGCCGCCCTCCTCATCACCACCTCCGAGGTGGCCGCGCGCAACGGCTGGACGCCGCTGGCCCGCTTCCACACGGGCGTGGTCACGGGCGTCGACCCGGTCACCATGCTCAAGGGCCCGATCCCCGCCACCGCCAAGGTCCTCGACCGCGCGGGTCTCACGCTCGACGATATCGGCACGTACGAGATCAACGAGGCGTTCGCCTCCGTCTCCCTCGGCTGGCAGCGGCAGACCGGGGCCGACTACGCGCGCCTCAACCCCAACGGCGGCGCCATGGCCCTCGGCCACCCCCTCGGCGGCTCCGGCGCCCGCCTGATGACGACGCTCGTGCACCACATGAAGGACAACGGCATCCGCTACGGCCTTCAGTCCATGTGCGAGGGCGGCGGCATGGCCAACGCCACGGTGCTCGAACTGCTCTGAGCCCCTTGGTACCCGCTCGTGCCCGACACGCCGCCGCGCCGACCGCGGACACCCGCGTCGCGTACGGGCGGGTACCGCCGCGGCGGTTCGGCGGGGAGGATGGCGCACCATGACCGACCACACAGCCCCGGCCGCCGACGCCGCCCGCCCGCCGCTCCCGCCGTTCACCCGCGAGACCGCCGTACGGAAGGTGCGCATGGCGGAGGACGCCTGGAACACCCGTGACCCGCTGCGCGTCTCGCTCGCCTACACACCCGACAGCCGGTGGCGCAACCGCGCCGAGTTCCCCACCGGGCGCGCCGACATCGTCGCCTTCCTCACCCGCAAGTGGAACCAGGAGCTCGACTACCGGCTGATCAAGGAACTGTGGGCGTTCGACGGCGACCGCATCGCGGTCCGCTTCGCCTACGAGTGCCACGACGACGCGGGCAACTGGAAACGCGCGTACGGCAACGAGAACTGGGAGTTCGACGAGCACGGCCTGATGCGGCTGCGCCACGCCTCCATCAACGACCTGCCGATCACCGAGGCCGACCGCGTGTTCCACTGGCCGCTGGGCCGCCGCCCCGACGACCACCCGGGACTCAGCGAACTGGGCCTGTAGCGACGCTCGGGAGGCCAGGTCGGCGGCGGACATGCGCTCCGCGGGCCCCGGTGCGGCGGATTCCGTCACGCTGTCCTACCCTCCTGGTCGTCGGACCACCGAGCATTCCACGGCCGTTCCCGCCCCGACCGCGCCGGGTTCCGGACGGGCCGGACGTGGCAGGCTGTTCCCATCGCGGGGAACGGACGTAGAGAGAAGCCGAGGAGCGCGAAATGGAATGGCGTGAGTTCGCCCTCAATCTTGCGACCATGGCGCGCGAGCTGCTGGCACAGGACTCCGTGGACGCCACGCTCGACAAGATCGCCGCATGGGCCGTGGACCAGGTCGAGGGGTGCGAGGCGGCCGGCATCCTCGTCCTGCGCAAGAGGCAGGTCGAGACACTGGCCGCCACGAGCCGGCTCGTCGAGGAGAGCGACCGCATCCAGGGCGAGGTCCGCGAGGGACCGTGCTTCGACGCCGCCCGCACCGGGCACCCCGTCTTCCGCATCAAGGACCTCACGACCGAGACCACGCGCTGGCGCTCGTACGCACCGCGCGCCCTCGAACTCGGCGTCGGCAGCATGATGGGCTTCCTGCTCTACACGGAGGAGGAGGGCGACCTCGGCGCCCTCAACCTCTACTCGACGAAGCCCGGAGTCTTCACGGACAACAGCGAGACCGCCGGCTGGCTCCTCGCCTCGCACGCCGCCGTCGCCCTCGCCAGCGCCCGCGAGCACGCCTCCCTCCAGCGCGCGGTGGAGACCCGCCACGTCATCGGCGAGGCCATGGGCATCCTCATGGCCGGCCACAACCTGAGCGAGGCGGAGGCGTTCGCCACACTGCGCCGCTACTCCCAGGAGAAGAACGTCAAGCTCCGCGACGTGGCACGCCAGGTGAGCGAGCGGGGCGGCCTGTGACGCCACCAGGGTCCGCCCCGCCACGGCCCGCCCGCAGGGGCGGCCCTCAGTGCTGGATCGCCTTGACCTCCAAGAACTCCTCCAGGCCGTGGCTGCCGTACTCGCGCCCGATGCCGGACTGCTTGTAGCCGCCGAACGGCGCGTTCGGATTGAACTGTCCGTCGTTGACCTGCACCTGCCCCGAGCGGATCCGGCGGGCGAAGGCGCGGGCGCGGGCCGGGTCCGCGGACCAGACGCCACCGGCCAGACCGTAGGGCGTGTCGTTGGCGATGCGGGCGGCGTCGTCCTCGTCCTCGTACGGCTCGATGGACAGCACCGGGCCGAAGATCTCCTCCTTGTGGATCACCATGTCGGTGGTGACGTCGGAGAACACCGTCGGGCGGACGTAGTAGCCGGCCGCGAGGCCCGGGACCGGCGCGCTGCCGCCGGTCACCAGGCGGGCGCCCTCGGCCACGCCCCGGTCGATGTAGCCGCGCACCCGCTCCAGCTGCGTGGCGGACACCAGCGGCCCCAGCACCGTCGCCTCGTCGTCGGGCGCGCCCACCGGGATCGACTCGACGATCGTCCGGGCCAGGTCCTCGGCCTCCGCGAGGCGTTCGCGCGGGACGAGGAGGCGGGTGAGGGCGGAGCAGGTCTGACCGGAGTTGATCATCGCGGCCTGGACCGCCATCGGGATCGCGGCCGCGAAGTCCGTGTCCGGGAGCAGCACGTTGGGGCTCTTGCCGCCCAGTTCCAGGGCCACCTTCTTCACCGTGTCGGCGGCCAGCTGCGCGACGCGCTTGCCCGCGCGCGTCGACCCGGTGAAGGACACGACGTCGACGTCCGGGTGCGCGGCGATCGCCTCGCCGACGACCGGGCCCACGCCGCTGACCAGGTTGAAGACGCCCGGCGGCAGTCCCGCCCCGTCGATGATCTCGGCGAGCACCCAGGCGTTGAGCGGCGCGACCTCGCTGGGCTTGACCACGACGGTGTTGCCCGCGGCGAGCGCGTACGCGACCTTCGCGGCGATCTGGTGCAGCGGATAGTTCCACGGCGTGATCGCGCCCACGACCCCGTAGGGCTCGCGCACGACCGTCGTGTTGCCGTCCTCGCGCTCGAACGCGAAGGACCGGGCGACCGTCGCGGCCTGCGCGAAGCTGTTGACCGGCAGCGGCACCTGGACCGCCTTGGAGAAGGACAGCGGGGAGCCCATCTCCGAGGAGATCAGCGCGGCCAGCTCCTCGGCGCGCGCCATCAGGCCGCCCGCGATCTCCTCCAGGTACTTCGCGCGCTGCTCGACCGGCGTGTCCCACCAGCCGGGGAACGCGTCGCGGGCCGCCGCGACCGCCTGGTCGACGTCGGCGGGGACCCCGTCGGGGACGGCGCCGACGACCTGTTCGGTGCTGGGGTCGACGACGTCGATGGTTCCCGTGCCGGCCGATGCGACCCAACGGCCGCCGATGTAGAGCTTGCTGGTGTCGGGCATCTGCGACTTCCCTCAAGGGTGATGTGCGGTACGCGGAGGTGCGAGGGGGCGGGCCGGAGCGTCCGGCCCGCCCGCCTCGCGCCGGTGGCGGCTCAGTAGTCCGCGTCGGTGTAGCGGACCACGCCGCGCAGGTTCTTGCCGTCCCGCATGTCCTGGTAGCCCTGGTTGATCTCGTCCAGGCGGTAGGTGCGCGTGGTGAGTTCGTCCAGTTTGAGCTGCCCGGTGCGGTACTGCTCCAGCAGGCGCGGGATCTGCGTGCGCGGGCTGATGCCGCCGAAGATCGCGCCCTGGATCCGCTTCTGCATCAGCGCCAGGTCGAACAGGGCGACCTTCGCGTCGATCTGCGTCATGTCGGCGATGGCCGTCACGACGACCTGGCCGCCCTTCGCGGTCATCGCCAGCGCCGGGGCCAGCTGGTCGCCCTGGAGTTCACCGACGGTGAGGATGACGGTGTGGGCCTGCGCGCCCCACGTCAGCTCGGCGACCGGCCCCGCCGCCTCCTCCATGGAGGCGAAGGTGTGCGTGGCGCCGAACTCCCTGGCCTTGTCCCGCTTGAACTCGACCGGGTCCACCGCGATCACGAACCGCGCCCCGGCCGCCGCCGCACCCTGCACGGCGTTGATGCCGACGCCGCCGACACCGACGACCACCACGGTGTCGCCCGGCCGGGTGTCGCCGATGGAGACGGCGGAGCCCCAGCCCGTGGAGACACCGCAGCCGAGCAGCGCCGCCGTCTCCAGCGGCACATCCTTCTCGATCTTTATGACGGAGGACTGGCTGACCGTGACGTACGGGGCGAACGTGCCGAGCAGACACATCGGTGTCACCGGCTCGCCGCTCGCGGTGTGCGTGCGGAAGGTGTTGTCGGCGATGGCTTGCCCGGTGAGCAGGTTGGCGCCCTGGTCGCACAGGTTCTGCAAGCCCTGCGAACAGGGACGGCACACGCCGCAGGCCGGAATGAAGCCGAGCACGGCGTGGTCGCCGACCTCGACGCCGCTGACGCCGGGGCCGACCTTCGTCACGACACCCGCGCCCTCGTGCCCGCCGAGCAGCGGATAGGAGGCGGCGAGGTTGGCGCCGCCCCGGAAGTGTTCGTCGGAGTGGCACAGGCCCGAGGCGGCCAGCCGCAGTTGCACCTCGCCCGCGACCGGGTCGCCGACCTCGATGGGCTCGACCGTCCAGTCGTCGCCGGGCTTGCGGAGCAGGGCTCCCTTGGTCTGCATGAGTCCTCCCAGATGTGGTGGGGACGTCGGCCGGGGTGACCCTTCCCCGAACTCTCGACCGCGTGCGGGCAGCGGGCCCGGTGACGTCGCCCGCGCGCACGCCGGTCCGCTGCACCTGCCTCAAGCTATGGGGCGCCCGTCGGCGGCTCCATGACCGAAGCGGACAACGCCGGGACAGATTCGGACACGCAGCCGGGTTGTGGCCGCTGAGAGCGCCGTGCTGTCATGAACTCCCCGGACGTGGGCGGACGTTGGCAGGCGAACGGCGGGAACGGAGGGCCGGTCATGACCGTGTCGGTGGACACGGCTGCCGCGCAGCCGGAGGTCATCGCCGAGGGCTTCACCGACTGGGACTTCCCCCGCGCGGCCACCGGCGTCGTCCTGCTCCTCGACTTCGCCGCCGAGCGCGGCCTGAGCGCCGCCGACTGCCTCGCGGGCTCCGGCGTCGACGCGGCCGCCCTCGGCGACCCGCACCACCTCGTCGAGGCGTCCCAGGAGATCGCCGTCGTCCGCAACCTGCTGCGCGGCCTCGGCGACCGCCCCGGCCTCGGCATCGAGGTCGGCGCCCGCTACCACGTCACCACGTTCGGCCTGTTCGGCTACGCGATGCTCAGCGCCCCCACGATGCGCGAGGTGTTCCGCTCCGGCCTGCGCTACTCCGCGCTGACCTTCGGCTTCGCCCGGCACAGCGCGGTCGTGGACGCGGCGGGCCAGGTGGAGCACCGCATGGACGGCGGCCGGATCCCCGCCGACGTGCGCCGCTTCCTCGTCGAGCGGGACTGCGCCGCGAACATCGCGCTCGGCCGCCAGGTGTTCGCGGGCGGGCCGCCGGTGCCGCTGCGCCGCGTGGACCTCGCCTTCCCTCAGACACCGGGCGCCCCCGGCGCCGCCCTGCTCGGCGCGCCGGTCCGCTACGGCGCCGGGACCACGGCCCTCGTCTACGACGGCGACTTCCTCGACCGCCCGCTGCCGCACGGCAACCCGCACACCGCGCAGATCTGCCAGGAACTGTGCGAACGCCTCGTGGCGCAGCGCGCGGGCGGCAGCGGCGCGGCCCGCACGGTGCGCAGGCAACTGCTCGCGGGCGGCGGCCCCGACCCCGGGATCGAGCACATCGCCCGCCGCATGAACATCACCTCGCGCACCCTGCGCCGCAAACTCGCCGCCGAGGGCACCACCTACCGGCGCCTGCTGGACGACGTACGGCTCACGCTCGTCCAGGACGGGCTGCGCGACGAGCGGCTGTCGGCCGCAGAGCTGGCGCACCGGCTCGGCTACTCGGAGCCGTCCAGCTTCATGCGGGCCTTCCGCCGCTGGACCGCCGCGGACGCGGGGCGCCCGCAAGGGAGTTGAGCGGAGTCCGCACGGCCCGCGGGTGGCCGGAGCCGCCCTGAACGAACGATCAATTCATCGCGTCGTACGTCTTGCTGCCGACTCGCGGCGTGACTTAGAAAGAGTGCACGGCCACCGGCGTCCACGTCCCCGGGAAAGGCGTCCCGTGTATCCAGGTGCTCATGCCCAGAGTGATCCGCAGCGGCCCGCCGTCGTCATGGCGTCGACCGGCGACCAACTGACGTACGGGGAGCTGGACGAACGCTCCATTCGGCTCGCCCACGTGTTCCGAGAGGCGGGGCTGCGCCGCGGCGACGTCGTCGCGCTGCTCACCGACAACTCGATCCACGCCTACGAGGTCTACTGGGCGGCGGTCCGCTCCGGCCTCTACATCACGCTCGTCAACCACCACCTGTCCGCGCCGGAGATCGCCTATATCGTCAACGACTCCGGCGCCGCCGCGCTGGTCGTCTCCCACGCGCTGGGCGACCTCGCGCGCGACGTGGCGGACCGGCTGCCGAAGACGGTGCGGGTACGGCTCGCCTACGGCGGCGACGTCGAGGGCTACGGCGACTACGCGGCCGCGCTCGCCGGCGCCTCCGCGGAGCCGCCCGCCGACCAGCCGCGCGGCGCCGACCTGCTGTACTCCTCCGGAACCACGGGCCGCCCCAAGGGCATCCGCCCCGAACTCCCGGACCGCCAGGTCGGCGATCCGGGCGACACGCTCGTCGAACTCCTGCGCCTGTTCTACGGCTTCGACCAGAACGCGGTGTACCTGTCGCCCGCGCCCGTCTACCACGCGGCGCCGCTGCGCTACGGCGCCTCCGTGCACGCGCTGGGCGGCACGGTCGTCATGATGGAGCGCTTCGACCCCGAGGACGCGCTGCGCGCCATCGAGCGGTACGGCATCACGCACAGCCAGTGGGTGCCGACCCACTTCATCCGCCTGCTGCGGCTGCCCGAGAAGGTCCGTACGGCCTACGACCTCTCCAGCCACACGATGGCGGTGCACGCCGCCGCGCCCTGCCCGCCCGACGTGAAGCGCGCGATGATCGACTGGTGGGGCCCGAAGCTGTACGAGTACTACTCCGCGACCGAGGGCATCGGCATGACGCTGATCACCTCCGAGGAATGGCTGAGGAAGCCGGGCTCGGTCGGCCGCCCCATCCTCGGCCACCCCAGGATCTGCGACGACGAGGGCCGCGTGCTGCCCGCGGGGGAGACCGGCACGGTCTACTTCGCACGGGAGGGCGACGGCACCTTCGAGTACCTCGGCGACCCCGAGAAGACCAAGGGCGCGCAGCACCCGGAGCACGACGACTGGGTGACGCTCGGCGACGTCGGCCACCTCGACGAGGACGGCTACCTGTTCCTCACCGACCGCCGCACCTTCATGATCATCTCGGGCGGGGTGAACATCTACCCGCAGGAGATCGAGAACGTGCTCGCCCTCCACCCCGACATCACCGACGTCGCCGTGATCGGTGTGCCCGACCCCGAGATGGGCGAGGCGGTCAAGGCCGTCGCGCAGCCCGCGCCCGGCGTGACCCCGGGGCCGGAGCTGGAGGAGCGCCTGATCACCTACGTACGGGAGCGCATCGCGCACTACAAGGCGCCGCGCAGCGTCGACTTCGTGGACGAACTGCCGCGCACCCCGACCGGCAAGCTGGTCAAGGGCAAACTCAAGGCGCGGTACGCGCAGCCGGACCCGGCGTGACGACCGGTATCGCACCCGCGGCGCGCGACTGGCTGGCCGCGCACGTGCCCGGCCTCGTCCCGCCGCTCGCCTTCGACCTCGTCTCCGGCGGCCGCTCCAACCTCACCTACCGCGTCACCGACGCCGCCGGGACGGTCCGCGCGCTGCGCAGGCCGCCGACGGGCGGGGTGCTCAGCACGGCGCACGACATGAGCCGCGAGTGGCGCTTCCTGACGGCCCTCGCGCCGACGGACGTCCCGGTCCCGCGGCCGCGCGCGTACTGCGCGGACCCCTCCGTCACCGGCGCCGAGTTCTACGTCATGGACTTCGTCGACGGCACCGTCGGCGCCGACCGGGACGCCGTACGGGACTGGCCGCACGCCGCCCGGGAGAGGGCGGGCGCGAGCCTCGTGGAGGTCCTCGCCGCCCTGCACCGCATCGACCCGCGCGACGTCGGCCTCGAAGACATGGCGCGCCCCCGCGGCTACGTGGAGCGCCAACTCCACCGCTGGCAGCGCCAGGTGCACCGCTCCGGCGCCCCCGACCTGCCGCTCCTCGACACCGTGCACGACGCGCTGCTCGCCCGCGTGCCCGCGCAGACCACGGGCATCGTGCACGGCGACTTCCGGCCCGGCAACCTGTCCTTCGCGCCCGACGGGACGGTGGTCGCCGTCCTCGACTGGGAACTGGCCACCCTGGGCGACCCGTTGGCCGACCTCGGCTGGCTCGTCTCCACCTGGGAGCGGCCCGGCGACACGGTCCCGCCGACCACCGCGGGCCCCAGCGCGGCCCCCGGCTTCCCCGACCGCACGGAACTGGTCGACGCCTACGCGAAGGCCTCCGGCACCGACGTGTCCGACCTGCCGTACTACGTGGCGTTCTCACGGTGGCGCTCCGCGTGCATCGGCGCCGGGGTCGCGGCCCGCTTCGCGGCCGGGGTGATGGGCGAGAACGAACTGCCCGTGCAGGAACTGGAGCGGCAGGTGCTGCGCCAGAGCGAGGCCGCGTACGAGGCGGTACGCGACCTCGGCCGGGGGCCCGCGCGTTAGAAGATCGAGTACGCGCCGTCGATCACGATCGTGTCCCCGGTCTGGAAGCCGCCCGCCCCGCCCGCCAGATACACGGCGAGACGGGCGAAGTCCGACGGGTCGCCCCAGCGGCGCTGCGGCATCCGCTTCATCACGTTGCGCTCGAACGTCTCGTGGTGCAGCGTGCTCGACGCGAGCGGCGTCTCCACCCACCCCACTTGCAGGGAATGGGCGTTGATGCCGTGACGCGCGAACTCCACGGCGCAGCCCTGAAGGAGCGAGGTGAGCGCCGCCTTGCTCGCCGCGTACGCCTCGTTGCGCGGGCTGCCCTGCACCGACGACAGGCTCGACGTGCCGACCAGGACGCCGCCGCCCCCGCGCTCCACCATGTGCGAGGCGGCGGCGCGCAGCGTCAGGAACGCGCCCTCCAGGTTGACCCGCATCACCCGGCGGAACTCGGTCAGGCTCAGCTCCGTGAACGGCGTGACGCGGCCGGTGACGCCCGCGTTGGCGAAGCAGGAGTCGACCCGGCCGAACCGCTCCAGCGTCTCGGCGAAGCCCGCCGTCACCGCCTCCTCGTCGCCCACGTCGCAGCGGATCGCGGCCACCCGTGTCCCGTGCTTGCCGAGTTCCTCGGCCGCCGCCGCGTTGCGCTCGGCGTTCGTGCCCCACACACAGACGTCCGCGCCCGCCTGAGCGAGGCCGCGCGCCATGCCGAGGCCGATGCCGGAGTTTCCGCCGGTGACGAGCGCGACGTGGCCGCTCAGGTCGAACAGGTCCGCCGCGCTCATCGCACGTCCCCCGGGGCGTCGGGCCACGACGGCAGGGTGTCCGCGTGGTCGGCGAGCGTCGCCGGGAACTTCGCGGGCCGCTTCTCCAGGAACGACATCACGCCCTCGGCGGCGTCGGGCCCCTGACCGAGCCGGAAGATGGCCGCCGAGTCGAGACGGTGCGCGTCCCACGGCGAGGACGCGCCGAGCATCGACCACATGAGGCGGCGCGCGTGCGCGACGGACACGGCGGAGGTGTTCCCGGCGATCTCGGCCGCCAGCGCGTACGCCGTCGGCAGCAGCTCGGCGTCCGGGACTACGCGTGAGACCAGGCGCCCCGCGAGGGCCTCCGCGGCGTCGAAGACCCGGCCGGTGGCCACCCACTCCATGGCCTGCGAGATCCCCACCACCCGCGGCAGGAACCAGCTCGACGCCGCTTCGGGTACGAGCCCGCGGCGCGAGAACACGAACCCGAAGCGCGCCGACTCGGCGGCGATCCGGATGTCGGCGGGCAGCGTCATCGTCGAACCGACGCCCACCGCCGGCCCGTTGACCGCCACGATCACCGGCTTCACGCTCGCGGCGATGCGCAGCGCCACGCACCCGCCGCCGTCGCGCGGCACCCCGTCGATGGTGCCGAAGTCGGTGCGCCCACCGGCCCGCCCGACGGCCTCGTGGTCGAACGTGGCCGCGCCGCCCGCCAGGTCCGCGCCCGCACAGAAACCGCGGCCCTCGCCGGTCAGGACCACGGCGCGGACGTCGTCGTCGGCGTCGGTCGCGTCGAACGCGGCGATGAGCTCGGCCGCCATGGTGTGCGTGAAGGCGTTCAGCCGCTCGGGCCGGTGCAGGGTGATGGTGGCGATGCGGTCGGCGACCCGGTACCGGATCTCCGTGAAATCGGCCGCGGTCGTGGCCGCCGTTGCGTCTGTCATGCGGTGGTCCTCAATCCCTGTGTGCGGTGGGGGAGTCAGCTGTCGGTGAAGCGGGGCGCGCGTTTGCCGAAGCGGGCGGCGACCGCCTCGACCTGGTTCGGGCTGCCGATGAGCGCGCCGATCTCCTTCTGCTCCTCGGCGAACCCGGTGGCCAGGTCGGTGCGGCCCGCGAGGTCGAGCAGCCGCTTGGCCGCGCGCACGGCGTCCGGGCTCTGCCCGGCGATCCGCCGCGCCGTCTCCAGCGCGGCGGCGAGCGGATCGTCCGCCGTGTACGTGGCGAGACCGATCCGGGCCGCCTCCTCGCCGCCGACGATCCGCGCCGTGTACGTGAGTTCCTTCGCCACGTCCCGGCCGACGAGCTCCGGCAGCAGCTGCGTGCCCGTCATGTCGGGGACGAGCCCCCACGCCACCTCGAACACGCTGAGCCGGGCGTCCGGCGCCACGATCCGGATGTCGGCGCCGAGCGCCACCTGGAGCCCGCCGCCGAGCGCGTTCCCGCGCAGCGCGGCGATCACCGGCACCGGCAGCTCCGCCCACACGTACGCGGCGCGCTGCCCGGCCGCCCGCGCGGGGCTGTCCGAGGGCGGCAGCGCGGCGAGCCCGGACAGCCGCTGCCCGTCGCGCATCGCCTCGAAGGACGCGAAGTCGAGGCCCGCGCAGAAGTCGGGCCCCTCCCCGGACAGCACCACGGCCCGGACGCCCTTCTCCGTCTTCAGCCGCTCGCCCGTCGCGATCAGCGCCTCGAACATGGCCGGGTCGAGCGCGTTGCGCTTGTCCGCCCGGTCGAGCCGTACGTCGGCGACGCCGTCGCGCACGGCGACCGTCACCCGCCCGGCCGTGTCGGGGGCGGCCTCTGTGCTGGTCATGCGTGTGCTCCCTCGGTTCTCGTTCCTACGGGTTCGGGGCGGCGGTCACCCGGCGGCCTGCGCCGCGTACGCCGGATTGGCGACCGCCAGCTTGTCCGCGACCGCGCCCCGGACGGCGTCGAGGACCGCCGGGTCGGCCGGGTCCACGGCGCCGTCCCGGATCGCCTCGGCGAGGTCGCGGTCGTCGGTGCGGCCGAGCGCGGCCAGGCGGCGGGCGTGCGCCTCGGCGTGCGCGGGCCCGAGCAGGGCCTCGCGGCGGGCGACGGCGACCGCGTTGGCCGCCACCTTGGACAGGAAGCGCAGCCGGGGATCGCCCGCCGCCTCCTCGGTGAGGAAGCTCTGCACGGAGCGCAGCAGCGCGTCCGCGCCGGGCCGGTCGTGCGGGGCGGTGGCCGTCGTGTCCGTGCGGCCGGAGAGCACGTCGGGCACGGTGTACGGGGTGGTGACACCGAGCACGAGCAGCACGTCGTGCTCCTGCTCGCACACCTTGCGGCCCAGCACGGCGTACTCCACCGACGGTTCGGCGCCGGACAGGAAGCGCTCGGCCTGCATGCGGCACAGCACCGCCCAGCGGAGCGTGCCGTACACCTCCCACCAGTGCAGCTCGTCGTCGCCGGGGCGGGCGCGCGCGATCTCGGCGTACCCGGCGAGGAGTTCCTCGCGGGGGCCGAAGCCGCCGACCGGTTCGGCGGAGCCGAACCGCCAGGCCTTCACGCACAGCCAGCCCAGGTCCTCGACGGGATCGCCCGCGTGGGTCAGCTCCCAGTCGAGGACGGCGCGGACGCCGGTCTCGTCGACCATGAGGTTGCCGTTGCGGAAGTCGCCGTGCACGAGGCGGGGAGTGCGGGTGGGCGGCGGCCGGTGGTCGGCGAGCCACCGCAGGCCCAGCTCGACGGCCGGCCGCGGATCGTCGAACTGCCGGTAGAGGTCGGTGAGTTGCCTCAGCGGATCGGCCGAGGGCAGGTCGGGGACCGAGGCGGCCGGGACGGTGTGGATACGGGCGAGGATCCGCCCGAGGTCCCGCGCCAGCTTCGGCCGCACGGCCGCGAACCGCTCGTCCCGCAGCAGCCGGCGCGGGATCGTCTCGCCCTCGACGCGCTCCATCAGCAGGTAGGCGCGACCCAGCCCCGTGCCGTGGTCGACGAGCCGGGGCACGGGCACTCCGGCGTCGGCCGCGGCGGCCAGCGCCGCGGCCTCCCGCGCCATCACCTCGGGGCTCGGCCTGACCGGTGGATCGCAGCGCAGCACGAGCGGGCGCGGGGCGCCGTCGGCCGGGGCGGCGTCGAGCGTCCACGTGTCCCGGCTGGCGCCGCCCGACAGCCGCCGCCAGCCCTCGACGGTCACCGGCCCGCCCCACAACTCGGCGAGCCGGGACCGCAGTTCCTCCCGCAGCGCGTCGCTCACGCTGGCAGCCCCGCCCACGGCGCCCGGTCCACGTCCGCGAGCAGCTTGCGCGCCACGACCATGCGGTGCACCTCGTCGGGGCCGTCGTAGATCCGGGCGTAGCGGGCGCGCCGGTACATGGCCTCCAGCGGGGTGTCCGCGGTGACGCCGAGCGCGCCGTGCACCTGGATGGCGCGGTCGACGACGTTGTGCAGCACCTGCGCGCCCCAGAACTTCACCATGCTGATCTCCAGCCGGGCCTGCCCGTCCTGGTCGTAGCGGCGCGCCGCGTCCAGCGTCATCAGGCGGGCCGCCTGGATCTCGGCGGCCGACTCGGCGACGTAGCGGCGGATCTCGCCCTTCTCGGCCAGCAACGAACCGTGCGCGTAACGGGTGTTGGCGCGCTCTACCATCAACTCGAAGGCCCGCTGCGCCTGTCCGAGCCAGCGCATGCAGTGGAAGATGCGGCCCGGCCCGAGGCGGCGCTGCGCGATGGTGAAGCCCTTGCCGCGGTCGCCGAGGAGATGGTCGGCGGGCACTCGTACGTCGGTGAGACGCAGTTCGCAGTGGTCGCCCTCGGTGTCGCCCATCGTCTCCAGCACGCGGGTGATCTCCAGGCCCGGTGTGCCGGCCGGGACGATGATCGCGGAGACGGCGCCGTGCGGGTTCTCGGCGTCCTCCTCGGTGCGGGCGAAGACCGTGGTGAAGGCGGCGCGGCTGGCGCCGGTGGTGAACCACTTGTGGCCGTTGATCACCCACTCGTCGCCGTCGAGCACGGCCGTCGTCGCGATGCGGGTCGGGTCGGAACCGGCGACCTCCGGCTCGGTGAGCCCCACGCTCGGGCTGATCTCGGCGTTGGCCAGCGGTTTCAGCCAGCGTTCGCGCTGCGCGGGCGAGGCGTACAGGTCGAGCATGATCGAGTCCTGCATGGTGAACGTGCCGACCGCCAACTGGCCGTACTCCGAACGCCCGATGATCTCGTTGAGCAGGGCGAAGTCGTACAACGGCAGTCCCTTGCCGCCGAGTTCCACCGGGTGACCGAGGATCCACAGGTCCAGTTCCTTCGCCCGCTCCTGGAGCGCGGCGAGCGCGGCGCGGGCCTCGGGGGTGCGGCCGCCGAGGATCCGCTCGGCCGGGATGACCTCGTCGTTGATGAAGTCGGCCATGCGGGAGCGCAGTTCGGTGAGAGGGGCGTGATCGGGGGTGTCGTCGGGCATGCGGCCTCCGTTCGTCCGGGGGAGTGTCCGGGTGGCTGGTGGGAATCCGGGTCAGTCGCGGGCGGCTTCCCGCAGCCGCACCTTGAGGACCTTCCCGGCGGCGTTGCGGGGGAGCGCCTCGATGACGACGACCGACGTCGGCTTCTTGTACGAGGCGAGCCGCTCGCGGCAGAAGTCGGCGATGTCGTCCTCGGTCGGCGGGTCCGCCGGATCCACCGGCACGACGTACGCGCGCGGGGTCTCCACCCACTCGGGGTGCGGCACCCCCACGACGGCCACCTCGGCGACCTTCGGGTGCTTGTCGACGACGGCCTCGACCTCGGCGGAGTAGATGTTCTCGCCGCCCGAGATGATCATGTCCTTCTTGCGGTCGACGACGTAGATGTAGCCCTCGTCGTCCATCCGGCACAGGTCCCCCGAGTGGAACCAGCCGCCCGCGAACGCCTCGGCGGTCGCCTCGGGGTTGTTCCAGTAGCCCAGCATGAGGTTGGCGCCGCGATAGACGATCTCGCCGACCTCGCCCACCGGCACGTCCCGCATCTCCTCGTCGACGATCCGCGCGTCCACATGACGCACCGGCTTGCCGACGGAGCCGAGCTTGCGCACCGCGTCCTCGCCGTCGAGGTAGCAGGTCACCGACGCCATCTCGGTCTGCCCGAAGGCGCTGCGGATGACGACGCCGGGGAACGTGTCGTTCATCGCCTCCAGGACGGAGGGCGGGGCGGCGGACGCGCCCCAACTGAGGCTGTTCAGGACGAGCCCCCGGTCCTTGATACCCGGCACATCGCAGATCGCCCTCCACTGGCTCGGCACGAGGAAGCAGCCCGTGATCCGCTCCCGCTCCAGCAGATCGACCGTCTCCGCGGCGTCGAAGCCGAGCGTGGCCCCGATGACGGTGCAGGTGCCGTACAGCACGGCGGCGACGAGGGTGTCGACGCCCGCGATGTGGAACATCGGAATGTTGAGCAGCCCGCGGTCGGTGGGCTTCGGCGCCTGCACCTCCACCATGTGCGCGGTGTTCACGACCAGGTTGAGGTGGCTGAGCACGGCACCCTTGGAGCGGCCCGTGGTGCCCGAGGTGTACATCAGGAACGCCGGGGCGTTCTCGTCGACGTCGACCTCGACGGGCCGGGCGTCGTACGCGTCGCGCACCGCGGTGAAGCTCTC
This sequence comes from Streptomyces sp. BYX5S, assembly GCF_054724165.1. Lineage (NCBI taxonomy): Bacteria > Bacillati > Actinomycetota > Actinomycetes > Kitasatosporales > Streptomycetaceae > Streptomyces > Streptomyces sp. BYX5S. The sequence continues at coordinate 3,647,990 of NZ_CM138829.1, forward strand.
CGTGCCGTCCGGGGCGGGGCTCTCGCCGAGGTGCAGCACACGGCAGTCGGAACCGGCGAGGCGCCGCCCCTCCAGACCCACCTCCGTCAGCAGCTCGTCGACCACGAACACCGACGGCGTGCAGTCCCCGAGGACGTGCGCCACCTCGGCGGGCACCAGACGGAAGTTGACCGGCACGGCGATCGCGCCGAGCCGCAGCGCGGCGAACCAGGCCTCCACCGTCTCGATCCGGTTGGTGGTCAGCGCGGCGACCCGGTCACCGGGCCCGACGCCGCGCTCGACGTAGGCGCGCGCGAGCCGGTTCACCCGCGCGTCGAGGGCGGCGTACGTGATCTCCCGGTCTCCGTGGCGCAGCGCCGGGGCGTCGGGCGTGCGCCGTGCCTGGCGCGCGAGTTGGTGGGCGAGCGCGAGACGACGGCCGGCTCGCAGGGCGACGTCGGACGAGGCGGACGAAGGTGCGGTGGGACCGGTTGCGTCAGGTGTGGCGGTCGCTTCGGACACGCGGGGCTCCCGTCGACGGCTGCCGGACGGCCGGGTCGCCCCTGGCCGCGGCGGCCGGTGCGGGGACCCGATCCAGGACTGATCGAACGTTAAGAGCGGCGCGGGCCGTCCACAACCCCCGCGGCGCGAGACGTGGTTGTTCCGTCCGACTTCTCCTCGGCCCCGAGGAGGATGCTGATCGGTCGTTAAGAAGCCGTGGGGTCGGGCGCCGTGCGCCGCAGCACCAGGAGCGTCGCGTCGTCGGAGCGGTGCGGGCCGTCGAGGCATGCGACGATCCGTTCGGCGTACTCCTGGAGGGCGTCGTGGCCCGCGCCGGGAGCGGACGCGCCGAAGCACTGCTCGGTCGCGTCGAGGAAACGCCGGGTGTCGAGGTCGGGGTCGCTGTCCCGGCGCTCGGTCAGTCCGTCGGAGTACATGAGCACGATGTCGCCGGGGCGCAGCGTGGTGCTCGCGGCGGAGTACGCGGCCCTCGGCAGGACACCCAGGGGAAGGTCCGGTCCGCCCGCGGGATCGGGGAGTTGGACGGCCCGGCCGTCGCGCAGCAGGACGGGGCGCGGGTGGCCCGCGCAGGTCCAGCGCAGCCGGGCGTCCTCGGGACGGTACCGGGCGATGATCGCGGTCGCCGTGGACTCGAATCCGTCGGCGCACGCCAACTCGTTGAGCCACTGGGTGAGTTGCTCGACCGGCTGCTCGGTGTAGGCCAGCCCCGCCAGCGCGTAGCGGAGTTTCGCCATGAGGGTGACCGCGGCGAGGCCGTGGCCGCGGGCGTCGCCGAGCGCGACGAGGAGCTGGTCGCCGGGCAGCCTTCGTGCCTTGTACCAGTCGCCGCCGACACCCGCCTCGCGCGCGTCGGGCCGGTACACGGCGGTGGCCTCCAGGCCGTAGTCGGCCAGCTCGTCCTGGAAGTGCGGCAGCACCGCCTCGCGCAGCGTGGCGGCCACCTCGGCGACGGCCTCGGCGCGCTCGCGCTGGCGCCGTGCCTCGCGCTCGGCGCGTTCGGCGGTCGCGCGTCTGCGGCGCTCGGCGGTGATGTCGGTGAGTACCGCGCGCAACGCCCACACCAGTTGGCCGGGAGCGATCCGTACCGGCTCGGCCGTCATCCGGAAGGTCCGGTCCCGGGCTCCGCTCATGCGCAACTCGCAGACGCCGGTGCGCTTGCGCAGGATGACGTCGTAGAGGGTCCGGTACAGCTCCGGCAGGCTCTCCGGGGCGACCGCGGCCGCCAGATCGGACAGCGAGGGGATGGGCGCGCTGTTGTCGAGGCCCAGCACCTGGCGGAAGCCGCGCGAGGGGTCGACCCCGCCGTCGCCCAGGTTCCACTCCGCCCAGCAGGTGCGCACGAGACGCTGGGCGGCGGCGGCCATGTGCAGACGGTGGCCGTGCTCCCACGTGATGAGCAGGTGCTCTCCGCAGGGGGACACCCGCACCTGGTCGTTGATGCGCACCGGACCGTACGAGGTGCTCATGACCCACTCGACCAGCGTGGGCCCCTGCGGTGAGCGTTCGTGCAGGGCCCTGGCCAGCATGTCCGGCAGCGGCGATCCGGCGAGCGAGGGGAAGCGCGTGAACATGGAGCCCGGAGCCGGCCAGTGCGGGATGCTGCCGGGCGGCAGCCGCTCGGCGGCGTACTCCCGGGCCGAGACGTTCCGCGCGACGTAGAGCACGTCCTCGATCCGGCCGTCGTCGTCGAGCACCGGTGTCACCAGGAGCGCGGGCACGGGGAAGGCGTCGAGGACCTCTGAGCCCGAGGGCGCGCCCGTCGTCGGCGCGGCCGGGGCCCGGCCGGTGGGCCCGACCGCCTCCTGGTACGAATCGGCGTACTGCCTGATCCGCCGCCGCTGGGACCGCAGGAGCTCCCGGATCGCCCGCAGCGCCAGGTGGGTGCGGGCGTCGGGCACCGGTGTGCGGGCGTCCATGCGGGGGAGGTGCCTCCTGAGCGCGGCTCGGGCAGTGCGGGGTGGTGCCTTTCAGCCTCGGTGAACGGGCCGGACCGGGCCACTCTGCCTACGCCATGCGGTGCCGGGGTCAGGCCGCGGTCGGTAAGGGGCGTTCGACGACGGAGTCCAGGAAGAGCAGCACCGTGAGCAGGGCGCCGCTGGTCGCCGGGCAGATCCCGTAGCGCCGGGCCTCCTCGTCGAGCTGCGTCAGCAGCCCTCGTCCGTCGGCGGTGCCCGCGCCGCCCGCCTCCAGGACGGCGGCGGCGCCCCGCCGGAGCAGACGGGCGCCCAGCGGCCCGTTGTCCCGCAGGACCCGCCTGTCGTCCACGGACGCGATGAGGGTGAGGAGCGCGTCGAGCTGCGCGGTCTCCTCGGGGACGCCCCGGGCCCGCGCCGCGCGCAGTTCCGGCAGGGCGGCCACCGCGCTGGCCAGGTGGTGGCGCCGGTCCTCGGCGGGAAGGTCGTCGTAGGCGTCGTGGAAGTCTCCGGACGGGTCGATCCGGGCGTCGAGGTCCAGGGCGATCCGGCCGGCGTCGTCTACGTCCCGCGGGCCTTGGGCCCATGCGGCGGACAGCAGGCACAGCGACCGGGCGGCGACATCGAGACCGTTGAGGGAGGCGACGTAGGGGACCTGGGTCTGAGCGTCCCGGCAGGCGGCGGAGAGCCGGTCCACGTCCGCCCCGGCCTCGGCGGCGGCGCGGAACGAGCCGTGCAGGCCGACACCGGCGTCGACGAGCGAGGCGAACACCGAGTTCGCCGGGGTGTGCGCGGTCCGGCAGTCCGGCAGCCCCGGCTTCGGCGTCAGGAAGACCTCGCGGGTGAACGCGGCGACGGCGAGATCCGCCAGCCGGTCGGCGGGCTCGTTCGACCCGGGGGCCGGAGGAGTCGGGTCGGACGGGGTGCTGGCGAGCATGCGCGGGTGCCTTCCGTGGGACGGCTCGGTTCGGGTTCCGGCGGCAGGGGCGGCCGGACGCAAGGGACGTGCTGCCCGGGGCGAAAGGTGCTGAATCAGGACCAAAGTCCCGTGACGTGAGGGCCGGAACTCCCGATGTGCGGCCAGCGAAGAAGGCTGATCTCCGAGCCTCCTGATGTGCCGAGCGTCACTGTTAGGGTGGCTCATATGTCGGAAATATCCAATAAGTCCGAAGGTGGAGACGGCGATTCGGCTCCGCCCGCCGAGGACGACCGGCCGTCGCTGTCCGGCGCCTGCCTCCTGCTGGCCGACCGCGACCCGACGACCGCCGCGGCCGTCGCCGACGTCCTGCGCGCCCACGGCGCCGCCCACGTCCACGTCGTCGGGTCGCCGGAAGCGTTCGTCGAGGCCGGACGGACTCCGCCGGCCGCCGTGTCCGGCTGGGACGTCGCCGTCTGGGACACCGGGCTCACCGGCGGCGACGACGCGCTCACCGACTTCCTCGGCCAGTGGCACCGGCAGCACCCGCACGTCCCGGTCGTCGTCACCGAGGAGACCCCGAGCACCCGCCGCGCCGGAGCCGCCCTGCGCGGCCGGGCCGCCGACATGGTGGAGCGCCACGCCCCGGAGGTGCTGGTGGCGGCCGTGGCCCGCGCCCTGCGCGAGCGGCCCGACCCGGCCGAGGTCGGCGAGCCGCGCAGCCGCGTGCACATGCTGGTGGTCGGCGCCCACCCCGACGACGTCGAGATCGGTGCCGGCGGCACCATCCACCTGCGGGCCGACGAGGGCTGGGACGTCACCATCCTCACGCTGTCCCGCGGCGCGGGCGGCGGCGACCCCGAGGAGCGCCGCTCCGAGGCCCGTCGCGCGGCCCGGACCATGGGCGCCCGCCTGATCATGGAGGACCTGCCCGACGGCTCGATCGCCGACGACAGCCACACCGTCCGCACCATCGAACGCACCGTCGCCGAGACCCGCCCCGACGTCGTCCTCGTGCACTCCGACAGCGACACCCACCAGGACCACCGGGCCGTCCACCGCGCCACCCTCGTGGCCTGCCGCCGCGTGCCGCGCGTCGCCTGCTACCAGTCGCCCTCCGCCACCGTCGCCTACCGGCCCAACCGCTTCGTCGGCCTGCGCGACCGCGACCTCGAAGCGAAGCTCGCCGCGATCAACGCACACCACTCACAGGCGGCGAGCCGCTGGTACCTCGAAGAGGACCTGCTGCGCTCCACCGCCCGCTACTGGGGCCGCTTCTCGCAGGCCCGGTACGCAGAACCCCTGGAGGTCATCCGCGATGCCACTCCGCTCGGCTTCTTCCCCGCAGACCATGTCTGAGCCGGGGCCGCGCCCCACCCCCGGCCCGACGGCGTCCCCCGACCTCGCCGCGGCCCTCGGCCGGCCGCCCCGCGTCCTCGTCACCGGCGCGGGCGGCCCCTCCGGAGTCTGCTTCCTGCGGGCCCTCGAAGGATCCGCCGAGCGGTACGCCGCAGACATCGACCCCAACGGCGCGGGCCTGTACCTCGTGCCCCGCGCCTACCGGCTGCTGCTGCCGCCCGGCCACGACCCCCGCTTCGCCGACGCCGTGCTGACCCTGTGCCGCCGCTACGCCGTCGACGTCCTCGTCCCGACCGTGGACTCCGAACTCGTGGCGCTCGCCCGCGCCGCCGAGTCCTTCGCCGACGCCGGGGTGCGCGTGCTGGTGCCGCCCGCCGACGGCCTCGAGACGTGCCTGGACAAGTGGCGGCTCGCACTGGCCTGCGAGGGCTCCGTGCGCCAGCCCGTCACCCGCCTCGTCGGGCCCGCCGACGTGCCGGGCGCCGACTTCGAGGGCGGCTTCCCCGCGATCGCCAAGCCGCGCACCGGCTCCGGCTCCCGCGGCGTGAGCGTCGTCGAGAGCGCCGCCGACCTCGCCCGGCTCCCGCGGGACGGCTCGTACCTCCTCCAGGAAATGCTGCCGGGCACCGAGTACTCCGTGGACGTGCTCACCGACGCCGACGGCCGGGTGGTCGCCGCCGTGCCCCGCGCCCGCGACAAGACGGACTCCGGGATCGTCGTCGCGGGCCGCGTCCTGCACGCCCCCGAACTTTCCGCGCTCGCCGAGGACACGGTGCGCACCCTCGGCCTGCGCGGCGTCCTCAACGTCCAGGTGCGCGAGGACCGCGACGGCAAACCCGCGCTCCTGGAGGTCAACCCCCGACCGCCCGGCGGCCTTTCGCTGACCGTCGCCGCGGGCGTCGACATGCCCGCCTGGGCGGTCGCCGGGCTCCTCGGCGCGCCGCTGCCCGACCGCCTCGACCACCGCGAGACCGCCGTCGTACGGCACTGGCAGGACGTCGTCCTGCACCCCCGCGAGCTCGGCGACATGGGCGACGCGAGCGAGGCGGGAGGCGCCGCATGAGCGGCAGGACGCATCCGCTGCTCGGCTCGGACCTGCACACCCACACCGACTTCTCCGACGGCCACGACCCGCTCGACCGGGTCGTCGGCGCCGCCGAAGCGGCCGGTCTGCACACCCTCGTCGTCACCGACCACGTGCGCGCGGACACCACGTACCTGCCGGGCTACGTCGCCGCGGTGAGCGCCGCGCGGGCCCGCACCCGGGTACGGCTCGTCTGCGGGGTGGAGGCGAAGATCATGGACACGGAGGGCCGGATCGACCTCCCCGACGACCTCACGGGAATCGACCACATCGCCCTCGCGGACCACCGCTTCCCGCTCCCGGACGGCCCCGCGCACCCCGACGCCGTACGGGCACGCCTCGACGCGGGCACCCTGACCCCGGCCGCGGCGCTCGACCACCTCCTCACCGCCACGGCCCGCGCCGTCGCCCGCGTACCGGCCGGCCGCACCGCGCACCTGGCGCACCTGTTCAGCGTGCTGCCCAAGACCGGGCTCCACGAGAGCGCCCTCGACGCGGCGCTGCTCGCGCCGCTGGCCCGCGTCTGCCGCCGCCACGACGTCGCCGTCGAACTCAACGAGAAGTGGCGCTGTCCCGCCCCGCGCACCGCTGCCCTCCTCGCGCGCGCCGGCGTCCGGCTCGCCGCGGGCAGCGACGCGCACCGGGCGGACGCCGTCGGCGTCTTCCCCTGGGTCGCACAGGCCCTGGCCGAGACGGAGGCACGATGCACGACGTGATGGAGGTCCTCCACACCATCGCCGAGGTGATCGTCTTCCTTGGCGCGGTGCCGCTGGTCGCCGCCGTCATCCAGTTCCTGCTCATCGGCTTCCAGCGCTTCCGCCACCTGTACGAGGACCGGGACACACCGCACCTGCCGCGCACCGCCGTCCTCATCCCCGCCTGGAACGAGGCGCCCGTCCTGACGGCCTCGGTCGAAGGGCTGCTGGCCATGCGCTACCCGCCCGACCGGCTGCGGGTCGTCGTCATCGACGACGCCAGCACCGACGAGACCCCCGAAGTGCTGCGGGAACTGGCCGGCCGCCATCCCGGCCGGGTGGTCCACCTGCGCCGCGAGAACGGCGGACAGGGCAAGGCGCACACCCTCAACCACGGCCTCGCCCATGTGCTGAGCGACGACTGGGCCGAGGCGGTCCTCATCATGGACGCCGACGTCGTCTTCGACGAGGACGCGCTGTGGCGGATGACCCGGCACCTGGAGAACCCGGACGTCGGCGCCGTCACCGCCTACATCAAGGAAGGCAGCGGCAAGCAGGGCAACTACCTCACCCGCTACATCGCCTACGAGTACATCACCGCGCAGGCCGCCGCCCGCCGCGCGCAGAACGTCATGGGCGTCGTCGCCTGTCTCGCCGGCGGCGCCCAGCTGCACAGCAGGGCCAACCTGGAGGACATCGGCGGCCGCGTCGACACCTCCACGCTCGCCGAGGACACCGTCACCACCTTCGAGACCCAGCTCGCGGGCCGCCGCGTCGTCTTCGACGGCTTCGCCACCGTCCTCGCAGAAGAACCCGCGACGCTGTCCGGCCTGTGGAAGCAGCGGCTGCGCTGGGCCCGCGGCAACCTCCAGGTCACCCGCCGCTACAAGAAGGTCTGGTTCCGCGGCCGCTCCGCGCCCGGCCACCACCACCGGCTCGGCTCGTTCCTCTTCGGCCTGATCTGGTTCTCGCTGCTGATGACCCCGGTCCTGCTCGTGGTGTGCTCGGCCTCGCTGCTCTTCCTGTACTTCACCGACCCCGACCGGGCCTGGCCGCTGTTCCACCTGCTCTGGGTCATCAACCTGATCTGCTACTTGCTCATCACGTTCATGTCGGCCGTGATCGACCCCCGTACCTTCCGCCGCTGCTGGTTCGAGGCCCTGATCTATCCCGGCGCGATCGCCACGGTCATCCTCGTGATCACCGCGGCACCCGGCTTCTTCGTGCCCCTGCTCGAACAGGCGGGCCTGGTGAGCCCGGCGGGCACGGACCACCCGGTCATGATCGCCGTGTACGCGTGGCTGGGGCTGTCCATGCCGATCGCCTGGGTCGCCAAACTCCTCACCGGCACCCGGCTGCGGTGGCTGGCACCGCCCCTGCTGCACCTGGCCGGCTACGGCTCCCTGCTGGCGGCCTGCCTGGTCGCCTCCTTCTTCCAGGAGATCCGCAACAAGCAGCTGACCTGGGACAAGACCGAGAAGACCGGAAAGGTGGCGGCGGGCCGATGACGGACGACGACCGCACCCCCGAAGCCCTCACGCGTCGCGCTCACGACCTGACCCGCGCGGACCGCCGCAGCGACCACCGACTGTTCTGGCTGGAACTGCTGGCGGTGGTGCTGGTGGCGGGGGTCCTGGTCGTGCGCTGGATCTGGCTGATCTGATCGCCGCGGGCCGTAACGGCTCGTCCTAGCCGACCGTGAAGGGGTTGGCCTCCTGCGAGGCCAGGGCGAACCAGGCCGTCGTGCCGGTGTGCAGGCTGGCGTAGATCTTGTCTCCGTCTCCGGTGTCCAGGCCGTCGGACGAGGCCGCGACGATGCCGTGGCCGTCGGCGTTCGGGGCGTCCGTCTGGGCGGAGCGCAGGGAGTCGAGGAAACGGTCCGCGTGCCCGGCGTCGTCGTGCGCGCCGCGGGCCCGCAGCGCGCACACCAGGTGCGCGGTCCCCTCGAACCACACCTTCGAGGTGTCGGCGTCGCTGACGGACACCCCCGCGAACCCGCCGTCCTTCGCCGCCAGGTGCTCGCGCGCCCAGTCGACGGACGCGGCGTGCTGCGCGTCCCGCGTGGCGAGGTAGGACCAGGTCTGCGGATCCTCGGGGACCGGCGTGCGGTTCACCGTCCGGCCGTCGGTGCCGGTCCCGGTCCAGAAGGCGCTCCGGTCGCCGTCCCACATGGCGCCCAGGAACTCCGCGGCGGTGTCGGCCCGCCCGGACCAGCCGTCCTCGCCCGCCTCGTCCAGCGCCCGGAAGAAACCCACGACGTCGGCGTTGTGCTCACTGGACTTCCAACGCACCTTGTCCCCCGCGGAGTTGAAGCCGCCGGTGTAGCCGGGCACCCCCTTCGCCCCGTACGCGTGGCGCTGGATCCACTCGGCCGCGGCCACCGCGCCCGAGCGGAAGGCGTCGGTGCCCGTGGCCCGGTGCGCGTGCAGCAGCGCGAGGCCCGCCCAGGCGAGGGTGCCGGTGAAGGTGTCCCCGGCCGCCACCTCCGGCGCCTTCTTTCCGTCGGGCAGGCGCCCCGACACGTAGGACTGCCGCAGCCTGCCGTCCGCCTCGGCGTCCTCCTCCTGGAGCGTGAGCAGCGTCCGCGCGAGCGCCGTCGCCCGTTTCAGGTCGGCGTCCGTGCCCCGGGCGCAGTAGGCGATGACGACGAGCGCGACGTCGTACGTGAAGGCCGTCGTGGAGTGGTGCCGCGCCATGTGGCCGCCCGTGTAGCTGCGCGGCAGCCCGTGCGGATCGCCGCCCGCCTCGTCGACCCGGCGGTCGAGGAACGTGTAGGCCCGCCGCACGGCGTCCCCCGACGCGCCGGACGACGAGGCCCCGTCGGACCGCGAGCAGCCGAGCAGCGGCCCGGAGAGTCCGCCCGCGGCGCACGCCATCAGCAGGGCGGAGAAAGTGCGGCGATTCATCACTCCACGAGGCATTTGTCCATGAAACCGCAGATGGTCCGGCGATGCTCGAACGCGGCGCCGTGCACCGGCGGCTCTTTCGTACATCCGTTCCGCTCCGGGCCCGCTCGTTCCCCGTCACGTGGGCGGCCGGGGCCGCCGGTTGGACACCCCGAGGGCGCGTCTGGCAGGGTCGCCGGTCCGATCCCGTGAAGTCCCGATGGGAGGGCGCGATGAACGAAGTGAGCACGATCAGCGTCGAGGAAGCGACGGCCATCGCCCGGTTGCGCATGAGCACCACGACGCTGGACATCCCCAAGGGGTTCGACCTGCTGTCGCCCGAGGAGATGTCCGACTGGCTCGACCGGACCGAGGACGACCCGGACGTCTCCGACGCCGACTTCTACGAAGCCCAGAAGACCGTGCACCGCGTGCTCGGCGTCGAGGACGACTGACCAAGTCGCTTGTCCCGCAGGCGCGTTGCCCGGGGCGGCCCGATCCCGCCGGACTCAGCTGTCCGCGCCGTAGGCCGCCGCGATCTCCTGCGACGACGCCCACTTGCTGTACGTCGGTGACTTCGGCCAGCCCGCGGGGGAGTCCTGCCACTCCTCCTGCCGGCCGTACGGCAGGACGTCGATCAGGCCGAACAGATAACTCAGTTGCTCGGTCCCGCGACCGTCGGTGTGCCAGGTGCGGTACACCCGGTCGCCGTCGCGCAGGAACACGTTGACCGCGAACCCGGCGTTCGGCGGGGCGCCGACGTCCGCGCCGAAGGAACTGTTCGCGGTGGAGTACCAGGTCATCGTGTTGCCGACCCTGCGCCGGTACGCGAGGGCCTGGTCGATCGGGCCCTGGGTGACCACGACGAACCGGGCGTCGAACTTCTCCAGGCCCGCGAGGCGCGTGAACTGCGACGTGAAGCCCGTGCAGCCACCGCACTGCCACTCGGCGCCGTCGTGCCACATGTGGTGGTAGACGATCAATTGCGGGTGCTCGCCGAAGACGTCCGCGAGCCGCACCGGCCCTTCCTCTCCCTCCAGTACGTAGTCGGGCATCTCGACCATCGGCAGTCGGCGCCGCTGCGCCGCGACGGCGTCGAGTTCCCGTGTGGCGGCCTTCTCCCGGACCCGCAGGGCCGCGAGCTCCTTCTCCCAGGTGGCGCGGTCGACGACGGGCGGCAGGGCGTTGCCGGTGCTGGACATGGTGCCTCCGGACGGTGGACGCGCGTGCGGCGCGCGGGGCAAGGCGTCGTGCCTTCCCGCAGGGGTGGACCGTCCGGGGCGCCGGAAGTCATCGCTCGGACCGGACCGACACCACGAGAGGGCAGCGGCGGCCGCGGTTCAGCGCCGTCCGCCCCCGCCGCCACTGCCACCGGTGCCGCCCCCGTCGCCGTCCGGACGGACACAGCCGGAGCAGGAGCCGGTGGCCTGCCGCAGGTACCGGTGCTGGTTCGCCAGGTCGACCACCCGCGTCATCGTCGGCTCCCGCACGGGGAAGGCCATGCCGAACCGGTGGTAGAAGGCGAGCAGGTCGGCGTCCGCCCGGTCCACCGCGGCGCGGGCGCGGTCGTAGGCCACCGTGGTCAGCCGGTCGATGTCGATGCGGACGAGTCGCTCACCGTCGGGCGGCGGCTGCCCGATCCGCTCGCCCCACCGCTGGAAGAGCCTCTTGACGGGGCCGTCCTCCACGAGCCCGCCCAGGTACTCCTTGAGGATCTGCACGACGCCGTTCTCACCCAGGTCGGGGATGTCGAAGGTGCGGGTGACCGCCAGGGACGCCAGTTCGGCGAACCGGTCCGTGCGTTCCTCCCGTTCGGCGGTGCGCTGCTGGCTCTCGTCGAGCTGTGCCAGCTCGTCGTCGAGCCCTTCGCCGCCCGGCGAGGGGGCGCCGGGCGTATCCGACGACCCGGGGTCGTCGGGTGCGACGGTGGCGGCCTGATAGCGGCCCACCTGCCGCGCGATCCGCAGCGCCGCCGGGTCCACGGGCTCACCGGGCCGCGAGGGCGCCGCCCGGTTCACGGCCAGGACCACGGTGCGCAGCCGGGCGGCGGAGCGCGGATGCGCCGTCACCTGCCGGTGGATCTCCCGATACGCGTCCGCCGCACCCGCGGCGTCCTCGCGGCGCTCCGCCTCGAACGCGTACCTCTCGGCCACCGGGCGCTGCCACGCCCCCTCGGAGACGGGGACCAGCGCGATGGCGAACAGCAGCGCGACCATGACGCCGAGGCTGATCCCGCTGAGGGCGCGCCGCCCGAAGTTGACGGCGGCGCCCAGCGGCAGCCGGGCCTCGCCGAAGCGGGCCGGGCGCAGTCGCTGCCGCAGCCGCGCGACGCGCTCCGGCCAGCGCAGCACGGCGTAACTGCCCAACGCCAAAAGGGTGTACGCCCCGAGCCAGTACAGCCAGTGCACCTCGGTCAGCTCCTCGACCGCCTCCACGGCCTTGCGCACGGCGGCTACCTGGCGCGGCGTGAACGACAGGACGTTGGCCAGCCACACCAGGAACACGGCCAGGACCAGGCCGAGTTCCAGGGACAGCACCCACGTCGGCCGCCGCCCGCACCGTGGGCCGCGCGGAGTCCTTCAACACGCGCCAACCGCGCAGGCAGAGCCAGACGGCGATCGGGAAGAACAGTCCGGCGGCCGGGTACACGGTCAGCATGTCGCCGGTGAGCAGCTGATGGACGGCGAGGAACGCCAGCGCCACCCCGGGAACGTCGGGGAGGTGCCGCACGTACCACCGCTCGGAGCGGCCGCACCGCCGCACCGCGAGCAGCAGCGTCCAGCCGCCGAAGAAGAGGAGCGCGACCAGCGGCACCAGGCGCTCGGGGAAGGCCCGGAAGAGGGCGAAGAGCGCGGCGGCCGGTACGACGAGGGTGACCAGGACGAGCACGAGGGCGGCGGCGTAGCGGCGGTGCCGGATCCAGCGGATCAGCGGTTCGACGACGAACTCGCCCACGGTCCGCGGCAGGATCCCCGCGAGCGCGGCGACCGCCAATCCGAAGAGGGCACCGAAGAACCCGCCGAACGCCACCGCGCCGAGCCCCCGCAGCACGGAGCCCGCGCCGTCCCATTCCTGCCGTGAGCCGAGCCGCCAGGCGGCGTAGGCGCCCACGCCGAGGGTGACGTACAGGCCGAGGGTCTCCCACACCTCGCTCGGCTCGGCGTTCCCGCTGGTCGTCGCCGGTTCCGGTTCGGGTGCGGGCCGGTCGGAGGAGGGCCGTACCCGCTGCGCGTGCAGTCGGCGGGCCACGTCGAGGAAGACGTCGACGTGCGGGACCTGGTACCGCGGTTTCACGTAGTGGTTCGGGAAGTCGTGACCGCGTGAGGAGATCTCCAGGGCGCCCTCGTCGGTGAAGGCGATCGAGACGAGGTCCTGCCAGGACGTGTGGTCGTCCCGCCCATGCCTGCGCCGTACGGTCAGCCCGTCCCGCCCCAGCACGAGGTCCCCGAAGGCGACGTCGGCGCCGTCGAGGACCGCCGCCATGGTCGGCTCCAGCACCGCCTCCCGGATGCCGCGCTCGATCGCGGGACCCCACTCGCGTGCGTCTGGGAGCTGCGCGCCCTTGATCAGCGTGCGGGTGCGCAGGCCCCGGACGCGCGTCGCGTTGAGGAGGGGGCCGCGTTCCGCCGTCCCGAGCGTGACGACCGTGCCCTCGGCGTTGGCCAGCTTGTAGCGCTCGTCGCCGTGCGTGAAGAGCATCGTCGACGACCAGGGGAAGACCGCCTCCGTCCCGTCCGCCGCGACGGCCACGAGACCGCGCTCGTACAGCCGTATCTCGATGCGCGTGTGCCGCAGCCGCCACACCACTCGCACGGTCAGCGGCCCCAACAGCGCGAGGAGCGCGAGCACTTCGGCCACGCGGGGCGTGTCCCAGCCGACGATCGCGCAGAACAGGATCGCCACGAGGTAGGTCAGCGCCGCGAATGGGAGGAGCTTCAGCAGAAGAAGGAGATACGAGGTGGGTTTCGGGCGTCGCGGGCGACAGGTGCGACGATGGCGGCCCAGGAGCGGATGCTCCGCCCCGGCCCCGGTGTCCTCGCCACTCGCGTGCTCGTCCATCCCGGAGAGTGTTCCGTACAACGGCTGTTCAGCACGGGTGGGCCGTCGAATCCGGCCGGGAAACGCACCACGGCGTGTGACCCACATCACGTTACCGGCGGTATCTGAAACACTATGTCGCAGGTAAATTGCGGGAACGCACATCTGTGGAACCACGCGTCTGAACCACCGTCAGTGTCCCGAGCAGCAGTAGTGGCGGCCCGCCGTCTCCTTCTCGTCCAGGGGCCCGCGAGCGAGAGTTAGGACCTCCGCAATGGAGCAGCACCACGTCGACGTCCTGGTCATCGGCGCCGGAATATCCGGAATCAGCGCCGCGGCCCACGTCCTGCGTGACCAACCCGGCACCTCGCTCGTCGTGCTCGAGCGCCGTGCCCGGGTCGGCGGCACCTGGGACCTCTTCCGGTACCCGGGCATCCGCTCCGACTCCGACATGCCCACCTTCGGCTTCGGTTTCCGCCCCTGGCGCGACGCCCGCATCCTCGCCGACGGCGCGCAGATCCGGCAGTACGTCGAGGACGCCGCCGCCGACCGCGGCGTGCTGGAGCGCATCCGCTTCGGGCGGCGCGCGATCAGCGCCGACTTCTCGCACGACACCGGGCGGTGGAGCGTCGAGGTCGAGGACGAGGCCACCGGGGAGCGCGAGTCGTACAGCGCGGGCTATCTGGTCGGCGCGACCGGCTACTACGACTACGACCGGCCCTACCGCCCCGAGTTCCCCGGCGAGGCCGACTACCAGGGCACCCTCGTCCACCCGCAGCAGTGGCCCGAGGACCTCGACCACTCCGGCAAGCGCGTGGTCGTGATCGGCTCCGGCGCCACCGCCATCACCCTGCTGCCCGCGATGGCCGACGAGGCCGCGAGCGTCACGATGCTCCAGCGCTCACCCACGTACGTCCTCGCCCTGCCGAAGGTCGACCCGCTGACGGCCGTCCTGCAGAAGGTGCGCGCCCCCGCCCGGCTCACGTACAAGGTCGTCCGCGCCCGCAACATCGCCCTGCAGCGCGGGAGTTACGCCTTCTGCCGCAAGTACCCCCGGCTCGCCCGCAAGGCGCTGCTCGGGCTCGTACGGGCCAGGGTCGGCCGCAGCGTCGACATGCGCCACTTCAGCCCGCACTACAAGCCCTGGGACCAGCGGCTGTGCGTCGTGCCCGGCGGCGATCTGTTCAAGGTGCTCAAGAGCGGCAAGGCGGCCGTCGCCACCGACCACATCGACACCTTCACCGCCGACGGCATCCGCCTGAAGTCCGGCGAGGAGCTGAAGGCCGACATCGTCGTCACCGCCACCGGCCTGAGCGTCCGCCTCATGGGCGGCATGGAACTCACCGTCGACGGACAGCCGGTGGACGTCACCAACCGCGTGCTGTACAAGGCCGTGATGCTGGAGGGCGTGCCCAACATGTCCCTCGTGATCGGGTACACCAACGCGTCCTGGACCCTCAAGGCGGACCTCGCGGCCGACTACACCGCCCGGCTGCTCGCGCACATGCGCAGCCACGGCCACGACATCGCGACGCCGGTGGCCGCCGACGGCGACCGGTCCGAGTTCTCCGTGATGGGCGAGGCGCTGACCTCCGGCTACATCGCGCGCGCCGACCAGGTCATGCCGCGCCAGGGCACCCGCGACCCGTGGCGGCTGTGGAACAACTACTACCGCGACCGCGCCATGCTCCAGGACACCGCCATCGACGACGGCCCCCTGCGCTTCGAGAAGGCCGGCAGCAAGGACGCCGTCCAGGAATCCGCCCGCGTCGCCTGACCGTTCCGCCCAGCCCCCGCATCAACGACGATCGAGGATCGAGGACGAAGATGACCCCGAACCTGTCCAAGAAGGCCTATGACGAGCGCCTGCGGACCCTGTCCGAAGGCTCCGTCAACGTCAACTTCAACGCCTTCGTCGACATCAAGTGGGACGACCCCGAGTTCGCCGTGGACACCACCGACCCGCGCTGGGTGCTCACCTCGGCGGACGCCCTCGGCGCCCATCCCTGGTACCAGGAACAGCCGTTGGAGACGCAGATCCGGATCGGCATCTGGCGCTGGGCCGTGATCGCCAAGGTGGGCATGCAGTTCGAGAACCTGCTGATGCGCGGGGCGCTCGACTACATCTACCAACTGGGCAACCGGGACGAGGAGTTCAGGTACCTCACCCACGAGATCACCGAAGAGACCCACCACACCCAGATGTTCCAGGAGCTGGTCAACCGCACCGGCGTGGACACCGCGGGCGGCAAGCGCTGGTTCCGGCAGCTCAGCCGGGTCCTGCCGCTGCTGGGCTCCCTCTACCCCGAGGCGTTCTTCACCGGCATCCTCGCCGGCGAGGAGCCCATCGACCACCTCCAGAAGGGCGCCCTGCGCAGCGGCGAACCGGTGCACCCGCTGCCCCAGCGCATCATGCAGATCCACATCGCGGAGGAGGCCCGGCACATCTCCTTCGCCCACGAGTTCCTGCGGCTGCGCGTCCCGCGCTACGGCAAGGCCCGCCGTGGCGCCCTGTCCCTGCTGTTCCCGCTCATCATGCGGACCCTGTGCGACGTCATCATGATCCCCGACAAGAAGTCCGCCGCACTGGTCGGCATCCCCCAGTGGGTGGTCAAGGACGTGTTCTGGAAGTCCGAGGCCGGCCGGCGGATGCTCCAGGAGCTCTTCTCCGACGTGCGCATGCTGGCGCAGGACATCGGCCTCATGAACAAGGCGTCCCGTCCGCTGTGGCGGGCCCTGCGCATCGACGGCCGCCCCGCGCGCTTCCGCGGCGAGCCCGCTCCGCTCGCCGACTGAGCACCCCGCAGCAACCGCTCCCGGTGGCACAGCCACCGCTTTTCGTTGAACGCCCGAACGGAGACCAGCCCGCCGTGCCGTACGTCGTCACCCGATCCTGCTGCGCCGACGCCTCCTGCGTGCTGGCCTGCCCGGTCAACTGCATCCACCCCGCACCGGGCGAGCCCGGCTTCGGCACCGCCGAGATGCTGTACGTCGATCCGCGCACCTGCGTGGACTGCGGCGCCTGCACCACCGCGTGTCCGGTGGACGCGCTCAAGCCCCACACGAAGCTCACCGAGGGCGAGTTGCCGTTCCTGGAGCTGAACGCGTCCTACTACAAGGAGAATCCGCACGACGACCGCGCACCCATGTACGTGGTGCCCAAGCAACGCCCGCTTCCCGAAGGGGAGTTGAACGTCGCCGTGGTGGGCGCCGGACCCGCCGGACTGTTCGCCGCCGACGAACTGCTGCGCCACCCGGGCGTCCGCGTCACCGTCCTCGACCGGCTGCCCACCCCGTACGGTCTCGCGCGCGCCGGAGTCGCACCGGACCACCAGGACACCAAGCAGGTCACCGAGCTGTTCCGGGCCATCGAGTCGCAGCCCGGCTTCGGCTACCGCCTCGGCGTCGAGGTCGGCACCGACCTCACCCACGCCGACCTGCTGAGCGCACACCACGCCGTGATCTACGCGGTCGGCGCGGCCACCGACAAGCGGCTCGGCGTCGAGGGCGAGGACCTGCCCGGCAGCGCCTCCGCGACCGACTTCGTCGCCTGGTACAACGGCCACCCCGACCACGCGGCCGACACCTACCCGCTCGACACCGAACGCGCAGTCGTCGTCGGCAACGGCAACGTGGCCCTCGACGTCGCCCGCATCCTCACCGCCGACCCGGACGCGCTGGCCCGCACGGACATCTCCGACCTGGCGCTCGCCGCGCTGCGCACCAGCAAGGTCCGTGAGGTCGTCCTCCTCGGCCGCCGCGGCCCCGCCCAGGCCGCCTTCACCGTCCCCGAACTCCTCGCGCTGTCCGCCCTCAAGGACGTGGACGTCTCCGTCGAGGGCTGGCCCGAGGGGCTCGCCGCCGACGCCACGGAGAAGACCAGGCTGCTGGCCGAACTGGCCGCCCGCACCCCCGTCGAGGGCCGCCGCCGGATCGTGCTGCGCTTCCTGACCAGCCCGGTGCGGCTCACGGGCGACGACACCGTACGCGCCCTGGAGGTCACCCCCACCGAGCTGCGCACGGACGACGACGGCACGGTCCGCGCCGTGCCCACCGGCGCCACCGAGAGCCTGGAGGCGGGGCTCGTCCTGCGCTCCGTCGGCTACCGCGCCCGGCCCGTCCCGGGCCTGCCCTTCGACGAGGCCACCGCGACCGTCCCGCACGAGCGCGGCCGGGTCGAGCCCGGCGTGTACGTCACCGGCTGGATCAAGCGCGGCCCGAACGGCTTCATCGGGACCAACAAGACCTGCGCCCACGAGACCGTCGAGTCCCTCCTCGACGACTTCGCCGCGGACCGTCTGACCCGGCCGGCCTCGGCCGTCGCGGTGGACTCGGACGCCCTGGGCCTCGACGCCTGGCGCGCCATCGACCACGCGGAACGGACGGCCGGCGAGGCCCAGGGCCGCCCCCGCGTGAAGCTCACGGACACGGCGTCCCTGCGCCACGCCGCGCGGACCACCGCACCGGTGTCCTAGACACTCCCCTCGGAGGCGGGCGGGCCGCTCAGCCCGCCTCCAGGTCCGAGACCCTCTGCCGCGGCGACAGCTCGACCCCCAGATCCTTCAGCGTCGCGTCCAGCACCGCCCAGACCGAGCGGCACAGCATCGCCCGCAACTCGTCCTCGGTGACCTCGCGCTGGGGGTCGCGCACCCACTGGTTGACGGCCGTGTCCACGAAGCCGACGATCCCGACCGCGACCGAGCGGATAGGGGCCTCCTTCAGCCCCAGCGCCTTCAGCACGTCACCGAACCGCTCGCTCAGCATCAGCGCGATGGCCGTCTTCGTGTCGGCCACCAGCGAGCCGTCCCCCATGGCGTGCTCCCCGACACCCATGTAGGCGTACAGTCGCGGATGCTCGGCCACCCAGTCCAGGTGCGCGCCCACCACCCGGTGCACGGACTCCTCGATCGTGCCGTCGAAGCTGAGCGTCGGCTCCATCCGCCGCATGAACGACTGCACGACCCGCCGCCGGATCAGCTCGTCGAGGCCGGCCCGGTCCTTGAAGTGCCGGTAGAGCACCGACCGCGGCAACCCGACGCGCTCCGCCAGGCGCTGCAACCGGAAGGTCGCGCCCTCCTCCTCGATGAGCGCCACCGCCGCGTCCACCAACTCGACCTGACGCTGCGCCTTGTGCTGGTCCCAGCGGGTGGAGCGTCCGTCGATCTGCGGCTCACCGCCGGTTCTGTCAGCCATCGGCCCAGGATATCGGCCGTTCGAACGCCTTCGGTGGCCGGAGTGGTCGCCTTCGGCCGGCCCGGCCCGGCGCGGGCGCGGCGGCGGACGGCCGGCCTCCGTATCCCGCGGCGCCGGGGCCGCGTGTGCCCTGGGGGTGGGGGTACGAGGACGCTCCGGGGGCCCGAGGCCGCGCCCAACGGTGCGGCCGGGGCCGGGGAGACGGAGGAGATGGTCCGTGGAACGTGTCAACGACTTCCTGTCCAAGCATCTGTGGCTGCAACTGCTGCTGGCGGTGCTCGGCGGCGCCCTGCTGGTCCAGCTGCTCTACCCGCAGGGCTCGTTCGCCGCCGTCCTGATGCGCAGCGCGGTCACGTGCACCGGAGCCGTGGGCATCGCCCTGGCCGTCCGGCGCAAGGAGAAGCGCGCCGCCGGAAGCACGGACGGGCTGATCTCGCTGGAGCGGCGCCTGCGCACCGGCGAGACGCCCACCGAACCGGGGGAGCGGCAGGCGATGCGGAATCTGGTGGACCAGCGCCTGCACCGCGGTCGGCACCGCAAGGCCGCCTGTGTCTTCCTCGCGCTCATGTTCGTGTCGATCACCGTGCTCACCGGCTTCACCGCGGACGCCCGCAGGACGATCGGGTTCGCCGTCCTGACCGTGGTGTTCATCGGCTGGCTGACCTGGGTCAGCAGCCTCCAGCACCGCCGCCTGCGCACCATGGACGCCGCGCTGCGCGAGGCGGAGGCACCGCGCGACACCTCCAGCGGTCACCGCGTGACATAGAGCGGAAGCCCCGCATCCGCCGGGCCGTGCGCGGCCCAAGTGATTGTGTGGCCGCAATGATGAACCAACCGCAGGGAGTCTCCGTGCGCCGTACCCGCAAGAAGTCCGCTCCGTACGCCGCGCAGGCCGCCGTCGTCGGCGGGGTGATCGCGTCGGCCGCCCTGGGCAGCGCGGCGGTCACCCCGGACGGCGACTGGTACAAGGCGCTGAACAAGCCGTCCTGGCAGCCGCCCGGCTGGGCGTTCCCCGTGGTGTGGACCCCGTTGTACGCGAGCGTCGCGGTGGCGGGCGTACGAGCTCTGAACAGGGCGGACGCCGAGGAGCGGCGCCGTGTCGCCCGCGCCCTCGCCGCCAACCTCACCCTCAACACGGCGTGGAACTGGCTGTTCTTCGGACTGCGCAACCCCGCGGCAGGAGTGCTGGGCACCCTCGCCCTGGACGCGAGCAACCTCCACCTCGTCCGCCGCGTCGCCGCCACGGACCGGACGGCGGCCCGCACCCTGTGGCCCTACGCGGCGTGGTGCGGCTTCGCGACGGCCCTCAACGCGTCGATCGCGTGGCGCAACCGCAAGTAGTCGATCATGAAAAGTGTTTCCCGGGGCACCTGTCCTCCCACGACGTTTCCGGACGGACGAGGGAGATTCGGTGGCCAGGAGACACTACGGCGGGACGGCCCGCATACCCCGGCCCCGGCGCGCGGCTTCGGTGCGCGGCGACGGGAGCCGACTGTCGGGGCTCGTGGTCGCCTTCGCGCTGATCGCCTCCGCGGTCGGCATGGGCACGCTGCTCTTCGTGCGATTCGCCCACTGGGCCGGGGCGCACCCGCTCGCCGCGATCCTCTGCGGTCTCGTCGCCGTCCCGGTCCTCTACGTCCTGCTGCGCGCGATGCCCCGGACCCGCGAGCTGCGCCGGGCCGCGCGCGCCGGAATGGCACAGGCCGACCGTGAGGGAGTCGAGGCACCGGTCGCCGCGCCCGTGCCCGCGCCCGTGCCCGTTCCCGCGTCCGCTCCGGCGGTGCACGACGGCCTGACGGTCGAACTCCCGGACCGTGGCCCCGCCTTCGAGGACCTGCATCCCGACGGCTTCGAGGACGCCGTCGCGGCGCTGTGCGAGCGCGACGGCTGCCGTGACGTCGAGGTCATCGGGGGCGCCGGTGACCTGGGGGCCGACGTGATCGCCGTCGCACCGGACGGCAGCCGGCTCGTCGTGCAGTGCAAGCGGTACGGGCCGGACCGCAAGGTGGGTTCGCAGGACCTCCAGCGTTTCGGCGGCACCTGCTGGTCGGTGCACGGCGCGGAACTCGCCGTCCTCGTGACGACGAGTACGTTCACGGTCCCGGCCGAGGCGTACGCCGAGTCCTCCGGCATCCGCTGTGTGGACGGCGCGGCCCTCGACGCCTGGGCGGAGGGCTCGGGGCCGCCGCCCTGGTCGTGACGCGCCGCCGGCGGCCCGTGAGCGGCCCCGGTGAAGCTCAGCCGTCGAGGCCGCCCCGCTTGACCAGCTGCGCTGCGATGACGTTCCGCTGGATCTCGTTGGTGCCCTCACCGACGATCATCAGCGGGGCATCGCGGAAGTAGCGTTCGACGTCGTACTCGGTGGAGTAGCCGTAACCGCCGTGGATGCGGACGGCGTTGAGGGCGATCTCCATGGCCGTCTCGGAGGCGTACAGCTTCGCCATGCCGGCCTCCATGTCGACCCGGCGGCCCGCGTCGTACTCACGGGCCGCGTGCAGGGTGAGCTGGCGGGCCGCGGTGAGCTTGGTGGCCATGTCGGCGAGGTAGTGGCCGATCGCCTGGTGCTGCCAGATCGGCTTGCCGAACGACTCGCGTTCCCGCGCGTACGCGAGCGAGTCCTCCAGCGCGGCGCGGCCCACGCCCAGCGCGCGCGAGGCGACCTGGAGGCGGCCGGTCTCCAGGCCCTTCATCATCTGCCCGAACCCCTTGCCCTCCGTCCCGCCGAGCACCGCGTCCGCCCCGGCGACGTGTCCGTCGAAGGCCAGCTCGCAGCTCTCGACGCCCTTGTAGCCGAGCTTCGGCAGATCACGGGAGACGGTGAGTCCCGGACCGTGCTCGACCAGGAGGATCGAGATGCCGCGGTGCGTGGGCGTGGCGTCCGGGTCGGTCTTGCAGAGCAGCGCGATCAGGCCGGAGCGGCGGGAGTTGGTGATCCACGTCTTCGAACCGTTGACGAGATACGTGCCGTCGTCCTGGCGGCGGGCCGTGGTGCGCATCGCCTGGAGGTCGCTGCCGCCGCCCGGTTCTGTGAGCGCCATCGTCGCGCGCAGCTCACCGGTCGCCATGCGCGGCAGATAGGCGGCCTTCTGCTCATCGGTGCCGAAGAGGCTGAGGAGCTTGGCGACGACGGTGTGGCCGCCCATCGCCCCGGCGAGACTCATCCAGCCGCGCGCCAGCTCCTCGGTGATCAGGACGTAGGCGGGCATGGACACGGGTGTGCCGCCGAACTCCTCCGGGACGGCGAGCCCGTAGATGCCCAGCTCCTTCATCTGCTCGATGAGGGCTTCGGGGTAGGTGTTGCTGTGCTCCAACTCCTGTACGACGGGGCGTACCTGCTTGTCGACGAAGTCGCGCACGGTCTCGACGACGAACCGCTCGTCACTGTCCAGGGCGTCCAGGGTGCTCACGGGGCGTTCTCCTCTGCTGGGTTTCTGCTTACTGATGTGTCGGTGGCCGTCATGCCGGAGCCGGTCCGGCGCGCCGTCAGATCACGCCGGTGGCGCGCAGGTGCGCGATCTCCGCCGCACCGCGCCCCCGCTCCGCGAGCAGCCGCTCGGTGTGCTCGCCGAGCGCGGGCACCGGCCCCATCCGGGCGTCGACGCCGGCCAGGTCCACCGGGGGCCGCAGCGCCCGCACCGGGCCGCCGGGCGTGCCGACCTCGTGCCAGCGGCCGCGCCCCGCCAGCACCGGGTGGTCGAGGAACGCGGCCATGTCGTTGACACCGGCGTTGGCGATGCCCGCCGCGTCGAGCGCTTTCGCGAGCTCATGGCTGTCGCCGCGCGCGAAACGTTCCGCGATGACGGCGTTCAGCTCGTCGCGGTGGGCGACGCGCGCGGAGCCGCTGGCGAACCGCGGATCGTCCGTCAGCTCGGGCCGTTCCAGGAACCGTTCGCACAGCGAGCGCCACTCCCGCTCGTTCTGCACGGAGAGCAGGATCTGCTTCCCGTCGCGCGCCGTGTACGCGCCGTACGGGGAGATGGTGGCGTGCTGGGTGCCGATGCGCGGCGGCTGCGCCCCGCCGTAGCGGGTGTAGTGGGCGGGCTGGCCCATCCACTCGGCGAGCGCCTCGAAGAGCGAGACCTCCACGGCGCGGGCGACGCCGGTGGTGGCGCGCGTGAACAGCGCGGTCAGGACACCGGTGTAGGCGTACATCCCGGCCGCGATGTCGGCGACCGACACCCCCACCCGCGCCGTCTCCTGCGGGGTGCCGGTCAGCGAGACGAGCCCCGTCTGGCACTGCACGAGCATGTCGTACGCCTTGCGGTCCGCCCAGGGGCCGTCGGTGCCGTAGCCGGAGACGGTGCAGGGGATCAGCCGTGGGTACCGCTCGGTCAGCGTGGCCGCGTCGAGACCCAGGCGGGCGGCGGCGCCGGGCCCGAGGTTCTGCACGAACACATCGGCGTCCGCGAGGAGTTCGGCGAGGATCTCGCGCCCGGCCGGTGACTTCACGTCGAGGGTCAGGGACTCCTTGCCCCGGTTCAGCCAGACGAAATAGCTGGACTCGCCGTGCACGGTCGTGTCGTAGCGGCGGGCGAAGTCACCGCCGTCGGGCCGCTCCACCTTGATGACACGGGCGCCGAGGTCGGCGAGCTGGCGGGTGGCGTAGGGCGCGGCCACGGCCTGTTCGAGGCTGACGACGGTGATCCCGGACAGGGGGGCCTCGGGCGGCCCGGCGACGCGTTCGGTCGGTCCGGTCATGCGGTGACCTCCAGGGGCGGATCGGTGCGCGTGCGGTGCGCACGGGCGGCGGCCGGTGGGCCGCCCCGTGACGCTTGACATCATGGGTGCTCATGGCAGTCCTCGGGAAATAGCAAATCGTGATGCCGTCATGCGGAGCGCGGATGGCAGGGGAGAGGGGCGGGTGCGGTGGACATCAAGCAGCTCAAGGCGCTGGTGACGGTGGCGGAGGTGGGCAGCGTGACGCGGGCCGCGACGGTGCTGCACCTGGTGCAGCCCGCGGTCACCCGCCAGATCCGCACGCTGGAGGAGGAGTTGGGGGTCCCGCTCTTCGAGCGCACGCGGCAGGGCATGCGGCCCACCGAGGCCGGGGCGGTCGTCGTGGAGCGGGCCAGGCGGGCGCTGCACGAGCTGGAGCGGGCCCGCGCGGAGGTCCGGCCGACGCCCGGCGAGGTGACCGGCATCGTGACCGTGGGCCTGCTGGAGAGCACGCTCGAACTGCTCGCGGAGCCCCTGGTGACCGCCGTCGGGGAGGCCCACCCCGGCGTGCAACTGCGGGTGATGACCGCGTACTCGGGTCACCTTCAGCAGTGGCTCGACGACGGCGACCTCGACCTCTCCCTCCTCTACAACCTCGGCAGCACCCCCTCCCTGAACGTGCGGCCCCTGGTGCGCGAACGGCTGTGGGTGGCGGCCCCGCCGTCCGCCGGGCTGCGCGCCGCGCGCCCCGTCCCGTTCGCCGAGGCCGCGGCCCGCCCCCTGGTGATGCCGACCGCCGGGCACGCGCTGCGCGCGCTGATCGAGTCCGCGGCGGCCCGCGCCGGCGCCCGTATCGAGGTGGCGGCGCAGACCAACTCCATGCCCGTGCAGAAGCAGCTCGCCCGCGCCGGACACGGCTGGACCGTGCTCCCCGGTGTGGGCCTCGCCGAGGACGTCGCGGCGGGGAACCTCAGCGCCGCGCCCCTGTGCTCACCCGCGACGTGGCGCGACATCGTGCTCGGCATGCCCCGCACCGGCCGCACCCCGGCCGCCGTCACCGCGGTCGCGGAGGAACTGGTGCGGCAGGTCAACTCCGCGGTCCGGAACGGTAAATGGCCCTCCGCGCGGCTCCCCGAGAAGGAGGGCGGGGCCGCCAAGGAGCACTGACGGCCGACGCGCCCGTGGGGCCGCCGCGACGCCCGCGGGCCCATGCGTCCGGCGCATGGGCGCATCACGAATTTCTATTGTTCCGCATACCGCATCAGCGCTCATGATGAGTGGCGTTCTGAGCCGCCCGACCAACCTGCCTCGATCTCCCGGGTCGAGCACTGAGTACGGAGACGCCACGGATGAGTCAGAAACCGGCCCCCGCCCCACCCTCCCGCGTCACCGCCAACGTCGTGCGCGGCTGCCTCGGCAACCTCATCGAGTGGTACGACTGGTTCGCCTACGCCACCTTCAGCGTCTACTTCGCCTCGGTGTTCTTCCCCGAAGGCAGCCAGACCGCCCAACTCCTTTCCACCGCCGTCGTGTTCGCGGTCGGCTTCCTGATGCGCCCGCTCGGCGGATGGCTGCTCGGCGCGTACGCGGACCGGTACGGGCGGCGCCGGGCGCTGACCCTGTCGGTCCTGCTGATGAGCGCCGGTTCACTGGTCATCGCCCTGTCACCGGGACATGACGTCATCGGCCTGTGGGCACCCGTCCTGCTCGTCGTGGCCCGGCTCGCCCAGGGCCTGTCCGTCGGCGGAGAGTTCGGCTCCAGCGCCTCCTACCTCTCCGAAGTGGCGCCACCGGGACGGCGCGGCTTCTACTCCAGCTTCCAGTACGTGTCCATCGTCCTCGGCCAGCTCTGCGCGCTGCTCGTGGCGATCGTCCTCCAGAACGTGCTCACCGACGCGCAACTGGCCGACTGGGGCTGGCGCATCCCGTTCGTCATCGGCGCCGTCGCCGGACTCACCGTGATGTACCTGCGGCGCACCATGGAGGAGTCCGAGCACTTCCAGAAGGAGCGCGGCCGCGCCACCGACGGCGAACGCAAGGGCCTGATCGCCCTGTTCGCCGAGTACCCGCGCCAACTGCTCGCCGTGTTCGGCCTCGCCATCGGCGGCACCGTCGCCTTCTACACGTACACCACCTACCTGCAGAAGTACCTGGTGAACACCGCCGGTATCCCCAAGTCGACGGTGACCGTCATCGGGTTCGCGGCGCTGTTCGTCTACATGCTGCTGCAACCGGCCGTCGGCGCGCTGTCCGACCGGGTGGGCCGCCGCCCCGTCATGTTCGGCTTCTCCATCGGCTGCATGGTGCTCACCGTCCCCGTGATGACGTTCCTCGGACACACCGACAACCCGTGGGTGGCGTTCCTGCTGATGACACTCGCCCTCGCGTTCGTCACCGGGTACTCGGCCCTCGCCGCGATCGTCAAGGCCGAGATGTTCCCCACGAAGGTGCGTGCCCTCGGCGTCGGCCTCCCGCACGCCCTCGTCACCGCCACCTTCGGCGGACTGACCGAGCCGATCGCGCTGGCCCTCAAGCAGCACGGCCACGAGACCGTGTTCTTCTGGTACGTGACCGGCTGCGTCGCCCTCACGCTCCTGGCCACGCTCCTCGTACGCGAGCCGTCCCGCGACTCGCAGCTGGAGACGGCCCCGACCGCCCCGGCCCCGGCCACGACCCGCGCGTAACACCCACGGACGAAAGGGAAGCACCCGCCATGGCATCCGCCGCCCCCACCCCGCCGCTCAGTTCGTACGTGGAGTCCTGGGCCCCCGCCGCGACGACCGACGAGGACGCCCTCCACCCGGCCCCGGCCGCCGCCCTGTCGGCCGTCCTCGACCTGCCCGAACCGGCCGCGAAGGCGGGCGACCCGCTGCCCCCGCTGTGGCAGTGGCTGTACTTCCTCGAATGGCCCGCCCAGCACGAACTCGGCCCCGACGGACACCTCCGCGACGCCCTCTTCCTGCCACCGATCCCCGACCGGCAGCGCATGTTCGCGGGCGGCCGCGTACGCGTCGATGAGCCGCTGCGCCTCGGAGAACCGGCCGAACGGGTGTGCACACTCGGCTCCGTGACACCCAAGACCGGCCGCAGCGGCGAACTGCTCTTCGTCACCGAACGCCGCGAGTTCCGCCAGGCGGGCCGCACCTGCCTCGTCGAGGAACAGGACATCGTCTACCGCTCGGGCCGCAGCAGGGCCGCAGGCCACCCCACCACCCTCGACAGCACCGCGCTCCCACACGCCGAGGCCCCCTGGCAGCTGCGGGCCCAGCCGGACGAACGGCTGCTGTTCCGGATCAGCGCGCTGACCGCCAACACCCACCGCATCCACTACGACGCCCCGTACTGCCGCGACGTCGAGGGCTACCCCGGCGTCGTCGTCCACGGACCGCTCCTCGCGCTGCTGATGCTGGACCTGGTGCGCCGCGACGCCCCCGCACGACGCGTGGCTTCGCTCTCCTACCGGCTGCACCGCCCCGTCTTCGTCGGCGAACACCTGCTGGCCGCGGGAACACCCACGGACGACGGACAGGGCGCGCGACTCACCCTCGCCACCCACCGCGAGGCGCGGCACGCGAGCGCGGAGGTGACCTTCGCGTGACCGGGACATGCGAGGGAGCGGAGGGGTGAGAAGGCCCCGGGGCCGTCGCGGACGACGGCCCCGGCAGCCGCGTCTCACCTCAGGTGCCGGTCGTAGAACCGGCAGCCGTCCTCCAGCTCGAACCACGGAGTGCCGGTGTGCCCGCCGAGATTGGCGTGCAGCGTCTTCTCCTTCGAGCCGAAGGCGTCGAACAGGTCGAGGGCCCGCTGCCGGGGGTTGCCCTCGTCGTCCCACTGGAGCAGGAGCAGCAGGGGCACGGTGACCCGCCGGGCCTCCGCACGCTGGGCGCGCGGCACATAGCCCCCGGCGAAGAAGCCGGCGGCCTCGACGCGCGGATCGAGCACCGCGAGGCGGACACCGAGCGCGGTCCACCCCGAGTACCCGACCGGGCCGCCGATCTCGGGCAGCTCCAGCAGGGCGTCGAGAGCGGCGCGCCAGTCGGGGACCGCGTTCTCGACCATCGGGCCGATGAACGACTCGAAGATCCCGTCGACCTCCTCACCCGCCCGCATCGCCCGGCGCAGCTCGGCGCGCGCCTCCTCGTCGGCGGCGGAACGCGGCCGGTCGCCGCAGCCCGCGGCGTCAATGGTGGCCACCGCGTAGCCGCAGGCCGCGGTGTGCCGGGCGCGGGCCACGAGCCGGGGCTCGCGCATGGGCAGGCCGTTGTTGTGGGCCATCAGGATCAGCGGGGCCGGGGCGGCGGACGCGGGCAGCCACAGGGTGCCGGGGATCTCGCCGAGGGTGAAGGCGCGCTCGACGACGCCGTCGTCGTGACGCTGTTCAGCAGTGAAGTGCATGGTCGTGCCTTTCGGGAGAGCACGGGAACGGCGCTCCCGGACGACGACCTATCGCCCGACCGTGACTCCGCAGGAGAGCACCCATGTCGATTCTGTGTTCACGGGTACCACCTCCTGGTTCTCTCGCACGGCCGCCCGCAGGCTAGCAGCGTCCGCCCGCCCCGCGCGAAGGGTTTTCCTCCGGGCGCTCAGCGGTGGAGCTCTCCGTGGGCGGGCCTCGGCCCCGAGTCCAGCCGCCGCTCCAGGCGGTCGAGCAGTGCGGGCAGATCCGTCGCGACGGCCAGGTCGTCCAGGGTGGCGGCGGGGAGGAAGCCCGCGTCGGCGATGCCGCGCAGCGCGGTCAGCAGCGGCGTCCAGAAGCCCTGGAAGTCGAGGAAGCCCACGGGCTTGGCGTGGAAGCCCAGCTGGCGCCAGGACCACACCTCGAACAGCTCCTCCAGCGTGCCGAGCCCGCCCGGCAGCGCGACGAAGGCGTCCGCGCGGTCCGCCATGAGCGCCTTGCGCTCGTGCATCGAGTCGCAGACCACGAGGTCCGTCACGTCCTCGTGGGCCCACTCCCGCTCGACCATGCTGCGCGGCATGACCCCGACCACCTCGCCCCCGGCCCCCAGGGCGGCGTCCGCCAGCACCCCCATCAGCCCCCGCCGCCCGCCCCCGTACACCAGACCGATGCCACGCCGGGCCAGCTCCGCGCCGACGGCGGCGGCCAGCTCGGCGTGCGCGGGGGCGTGCCCGTCGGAGGACGCGATGAAGACGGCGAGGCGGCGCATACGGACCTCCGGGTGACGGCTGCGGGAACGCTCGGGGCTCAGCGCTTGATGCCCACGCCCGCCAGCAGGCTGATCTCGGCGTCCGCGATCTCCGCTCCGGCGTCGGGCGGGGAGGGGCGCCAGCGGTGGCAGCAGATGATACCGGGGTCGATCAGGTCCAGGCCGTCGAAGAAGCGGCGCACGTCGCTGTGCGAACGGAACTGCACCGGCGTACCGGAGTTGGTGTACGCCTCCGCCACGTTGTTCCACGTGACCGGGTCGAAGTCGGGCGTGCAGTGGTTCATCGCGAGGGCGCTGCCCGCGGGCAGCGGCTCCAGCAGCCGGCGCACGATCGCGTACGGGTCGTGCGGGTCCGTGACGAAGTGCATCAGCGCGTTGAGCGACAGGGCGATGGGCTGCGAGAAGTCCAGGACCTCGGCGTCCTGCACGGCGTCCAGCAGCGTCTCCGGGTCGGTGACGTCGGCCTCGACGTACGCCGTGCGCCCCTGCGCCGTGCTGCGCATGAGCCGCTCGGCGTACTTGAGGACCAGCGGGTCGTTGTCCGCGTACACGACGCGGGCCTCGGGGACGAGCGACTGGGCGACCTGGTGCAGGTTCGGCTCGGTGGGGATGCCCGTGCCGATGTCGAGCCACTGGCGGATGCCGTGCTCCTGCGCGAGGGCGCGCGTGGCGCGGTGCATGAACGCCCGGTTCTCACGGGCGGTCACGGGGAGGCCGGGGTGGGCCTTGGCCGCGACCAGGGCCGCCTCCTTGTCGACCTCGAAGTGGTCCTTGCCGCCGAGGAAGTAGTCGTACATCCGGGCCGAGTGCGCCCGGCTCGTGTCGAGGTCCCGGCCGGCCTGCCTGGTGCTCATGTGCTCCCCTTCATGCGTGTGTCGGTCGGCCCGCGGGCCGGGAACGCGACCGGTGCCGTCGTCCCTTGTGTCCGCCGCCGGATCAGCCGGCGGCCAGATGATCGGCCAGGCCCTCCTTGACGCCGCGGACGAACGCGGCGATCTCCTCCGGCGTGTAGATCAGCGCCGGCCCTGCCGGGTCGGTCGACTGCCGTACGGCCACGCGGCCGTCGGCGAGCAGCTTCGTCTCGACGCACTGACCACCGTTCGGCCCGCTCCAGGGGCGCTCCCAGCCGTGCTCCCCGAGATTGCGGGCGGGCATCCCGTTGTAGACGCCCTCGTCGGTGACCGTCATGAGTACTCCTTGCGCATACGGTTCAAGAGCGCCCTGCTGTCCTCGGAGGACGTCCGCAACGCCATGCGGGAGTGCGCCTCCAGATGGGCGACGACATCCGCTCGCTGGTCCAAGTAGACGGACGCCGACAGGAGTTCGCTGTAGACGATGTCGGGCAGCTCGGGTTCCTCGAACCGGAAGTATGTGAACGGGGCGCAGGCCCCCACGTGCGCACCCGCGGTGAAGGGCACCACGTCCAGGCTGACGTGCGGCAGCTCGCCCGCTTCCA
Organism: Streptomyces sp. BYX5S; assembly: GCF_054724165.1. NCBI lineage: Bacteria > Bacillati > Actinomycetota > Actinomycetes > Kitasatosporales > Streptomycetaceae > Streptomyces > Streptomyces sp. BYX5S. The sequence goes on from NZ_CM138829.1 coordinate 3,677,851, forward strand.
GGAGCCGCTCGATCTGCTCCCTCATCACGTCGGCGCCGCCCACCTCGCGGTGCAGCACGGCCTCGTCCATGACCACCCACAGCGTGGGCGCGTCCGCCCGCTCCAGCAGGCTCTGGCGGCGCAGCCGCAGCTCCACGCGGCGCTCCAGCTCCTCCTCGCTGCCGTTCGGCAGGCCGCCGCGGAGCACCGCGCGCGCGTAACCGGGCGTTTGCAGGAGGCCCGTGACGTACTGGGGTTCGTAGGTGCGCAGGGTCTTGGCGTCGGTCTCCAGACTGACGTACGCGGTGAACCAGCTGGGTACCGCGTCGCGGTAGGAGTGCCACCAGCCCGGCTCGTTGGCCTGCTCGGCCAGGTCGACGAACTCGTCGATCTCCTGGCGGCCCGCGCCGAAGGTCTCCAGCAGCTTCTCCACGTAGAGAGGCTTGAGCGCGACCTCGGCCTTCTCCAGCCGGCGGATCGTCAGGGGCTTGACGCGCAGTGCCTTCGCCGCGTCCTCCAGCGAGGCACCGGCCGCCCGTCGCATGTCCTGCAGCCGGCGGCCGAGGATCATGCGCAGGACTGTCGGCGCGCTGCCGCCGGCACGGGCTTCACTCACGCCCAACCTCCTGAGGGGACATCAACATGACCATTCTGGCAGCCACTTGATGGTGACGCCAGACTGATACCTGTCTTGGTGAAATTATCAGAGAGTCGGTTGCAGGGGGCACGCGATCACGCGCATAGTTGCTCTGTGAGCGGTCGAGTCACAGCTCTGACGCGGCATCCGGCCCGATGGGGACGAGTGCCGCCGAGGCCGTCGGCGCCCCACCGGAGTCCGTCTGTCCGCGCAGACGCCTCCCGCCGCTCGTGTGGCAGCCCGCACCCCCACTCCGCGCCCGCTCCGCGGAAGGCACTGGAAGGCGTTATCCGTGACTCTCCCCACGTCATCGGCCCCGGCCACGCTCCCCGGCTTAGCCACGAAAGCGGCTGCCCGGGAGTACTGGTTCGGGCTGCCGGCCCTGCGCTCCAGCGCGAGATCCGCCCGCGACACGGTGCGCGACCGGCTCTGTGCCTGGGAGGTGCCCGGCGACACCTGTTGCGACGCGGTGCTCCTGGTCTCCGAGCTGACCACCAACGCGGTGCTGCACACCGACAGCGACCACTTCCTGTGCGGCCTCACCCTCACCGACGACGAGCGGTGCCTGCGGATCGAACTCCACGACGGGGGCAGCGATCCCGTCCGCGCGTCGGCGGCGCCCGCCGGCCCCGGCGACGAGAACGGGCGGGGGCTGTTCCTCGTCGAGCAGCTCGCGGAGCGCTGGGGCTCCGGACACTCCACGCGCTCCGAAGGCAAGGTCGTCTGGGCGGAGTTGGCGTCCTGCCCCTGACGTCGGCCCCGCGCCGTCCCTTCGCGCGACGAGGAACCCTTTCTCCTCGATCCATCCACAGGAGGCACTCATGATCCCCCACGGCGACACCGCCGCTCCCGCCGTGCTGTACGTCTGCGCCGACCGGGCCCCCGGCGCGCCCGGCTCCGCCACGCGCTGCGCTCAGGCGGAGGGCAAGGCGTTCGCCGAGGAGCGCGGCCTGACGATCGCCGAGGTCGTCACCGACACCTACGGCGAACCCGACCCCGCCCGGCGGCTGGGCTGGCGGCGGGTGCGGCAGCTGGTGCAGAAGGGCAGCGTCGCCGCCGTCCTCGTCCGCTGGCCCAGCGCCATCGCCCCGGAGTCCGCCCACGAACTCCGCCACCGGGAGACGGCCTGGCTGCGCGACCACGGGGTGCCGGTGCGCTACACGTGGGCGCCGCTGTCGGCGACGAGCGCCGAACTGCGGTAGTTCCCACCCCGAACGTCCGAACCGCCCCCGCATGGGCGAGACTTGGCCTCCGCCTGCCCCGCACGGAGGAGCCCGCCCGATGAGCAGCACAGCGACCCTGCACGACATCAGAAGACAGGTCGACGAGCGGGACCCGGGGAAGGTCTCGCACATGGTCAGCTTCTCGAGCGGTGCGAACGGGGCCCCGTCGGTCGTCCACGTGGAACGTGAACTGCCGCCCGGCGGCATCGCCGCCTACCGCGCGGCCCGCGGCAGCGGCGCCCGCGCCTTCGCCCTGTGGGCGGACGAGTACCGCCGCGAGCGGGCGGCGACCGTGACGACGCTCTCGGCCCGCGGCGGCGTCGCGCGGTACCAGGTGCTCGACGCACGGGGACAGCTCATCGGGACGCTGGAGCGGAAGAAGGCCCTGCGCGGTTGGCGTCTGCGCACCCGGTGGACCGTGAGCCGGTCCGGCCACCCCGACGCGGTGGGCTTCAAGGGCCGGATCGTGTGGTGGTGGATGTGGTGGCTGCTGCTCCCCTTCATGGTGATGCTGCTCGTGTTCAGCGTCTTCGACGGCGTCGCGGGCAACGAGGGCGGATTCGCCCGCGCCCCGCGACGCATCCGCTGGCGCGCGGGCGGGCAGGTCCCGCTGGAGTTCACCTCCGGCGGCAACAAGCTGCACCTGCACGCGCCCGACGTCGACTGGCGGCTCGCGGCCGCGCTCGTCGCCCTGCTGCGCAGCTTCGGCGCGGGCTCCTGGGACGCCGGCAAGAAGTGACCCGAGCCGCTGGTGTTCCGTGGACACGCCCAGTAGAACTGGACCTCATGTCCGACCACTGGCCCACCCCTCACTCCGCGCCGATGCCCGGCCCGCCCCCGGCCGCACGGTTCGGTGCCTCCTATCGCAGGTGGGCCCGCATCCTGCTGGGGCTCGCGATCGTCCTCGCGAGCCTCGTGCTGGTCGCGCTCGTCGCCAGCTTCGTCCTCCTCGCCAAGGCCGACGCCGACGTGAACGACGCCGCCTACGGCTACCTCGCCCTCTTCCTCTGGTTCGGCATCGCCGCCGCGATCCCGCTCGTACTGGCCCTCGGCATCCCCGGTGTCCTCATGACGCGGCGCGCCCGGCAGCAGGAGAGGGCCCAGGCGGGCTTCCCGGGCAACCCGGTCACGCCTCCGTTCCACAGGTGAGCACGCGCTCCACCGCCCCTCGCGAAGCGCTTCGACCCCAACGGCGCCGTGACGGTGACCATGAGGGCCGGCCTCATGACAATGCCTCGTACACAAAAGGACCTTCTGGGCTGCGACGCAGGTGAACGGGATTGTCATGCCTCTTGTCGAAGTCGGAAGCGCTTCCTACTATTTGCGAAACGCTTCGACTGGAACACCCCGAACAGCCACTGCGCGCCACGCGGTCGACCCGGTCAGGACGGAGAGCTGACTGCCATGACCACCATCCACGACGTGGCCCGCGCCGCCGGGGTGTCGATCAGTACCGTCTCCTACGCGCTCACCGGGAAGCGGCCGGTCGCGCCCGCCACCCGGCGACGCGTCGAACGGGCCGCCGAGGAACTCGGCTACCGGGCCAACGCACGGGCCCGCGCCTTCGCCAGTCGGCGCACCTCCATCATCGCCGTCACCGAACCACTGCGCGCCGACACCTCCACCTCCGCCCACCTGGCGTTCGTCCTCGCGGCGGCGAAGGCAGCCCGCCGCCACGACTACGACATCCTGCTGCTCACCCGCGAGGAGGCGGCCGGCGGACTGCGCCGCGTCACCTCCCAGGGCACCGTCGACGGCATCATCGTCCTCGACGTCCTCACCCAGGACGAGCGCGTCGATCTCGCACGGACCCTGGACGTCCCCTGCGTCGTGGTGGGCGTACCCGCCGAGACCGCCGGACTCGTCTGCGTCGACCTCGACTTCGTCGCCGTCGGCCGGATGGCGGTCCGACGGCTCGCCGAGGCCGGACACCGCCACGTCGGATTCGTCGGCCATCCCGCCACCAGCTATCTGCCGGAGGCCTCCAACTTCCCGCCCCGCCTGCGCGAAGGCGTCCTCGGCGAGGCCGAACGCCTCGGTGTCACCGTCGACGTCCTCAGCCCGGAGTCCCGCGCCCACAGCGCCCGCCGGACCGTCACCGAACTGCTCTCGCGCGAGGACCGACCGACCGCGCTCGTCCTGCACAGCCACGAGGAGACCTACGTCGGCACCCTGGACGCCCTCGCCGACCTCGGTCTCACGGCCCCCGACGACGTGTCCCTGCTGTCGGTGGCACAGACCTTCGACACCACCCGGTTCACCCCGCCGCTGGACAACATCCCCCTCGTCCCCGAACGCAGCTGCGACCGCGCGGTGGAACTCGTCCTCCAGATGATCGACGGCGGCGTCGAACCCCACCTCGAACTGCTCTCGCCCGCGTACACCGAGCACGGCTCCGTGCGCCCGCCCGCAGCGGCCGGCCGCCCCCGACCCCGCGAGGAGAAGCCCGTATGACCCCGTCCTCAGCCGCGCGGCCCGCCCACGACCCCGCGGGCGGCCTCACCCCGCGCGACCACTTCCTGTTCGGCGGCGACTACAACCCCGAGCAGTGGGACGCGGCGACCCACGCCGAGGACGTGGAACTGATGCTCCGGGCCGGCGTCGACACCGCCACCGTCGGGGTGTTCTCCTGGTCCTGGCTCGAACCCTCCGAAGGGCACTACGAGTTCGGCTGGCTGGACGACGTGTTCGCGCGGCTCCACGCGGCCGGCATCGGCATCGTCCTCGCCACCCCGACCGCGTCCCCGCCGCCGTGGTTCACGCTCCGCCACCCCGACGCGCTCCCGGTGCAGCCCGACGGCAGCCGGCACACCCACGGCAGCCGCGACACCTACGCCATCAGCGCCCCCGCCTACCGAAAGGCCTGCCGCCGCATCGCCCGCGAACTCGCCGAGCGCTACGGCACGCACCCGGCGCTGCGCGGCTGGCACATCCACAACGAGTACGGAAGCCTCGACCACTCCGACCATGCGGCGGCCGCCTTCCGCACCTGGCTGCGACGCCGCTACGGCACCCTCGAAGCGCTCAACCGGGCCTGGGGCACGGCGTTCTGGTCCCAGCGCTACGGCGACTGGGCCGAGGTCCTGCCGCCGCGCCAGACCCAGTACCTGCACAACCCGACCCACGCGCTCGACTTCCGCCGGTTCACCGCCGACGAGTTCCGTGACGCCTACGCGGAGCAGGTCGCCGAGGTCCGGGCCGCGGGCTCCACCGCCGCCGTCACCACCAACTTCATGCTGCCGGACTGGAACCACCTCGACCACTGGTCCTGGCGCCCGCACCTCGACACCGTCTCCATCGACCACTACCTCGACACCACCGGCGAATCCGGCGAGACCCACGCCGCGTACGCGGGCGACCTCGCCCGCTCCTGGGCCGGCGGGGAACCCTGGCTGCTCATGGAACAGGGCACCACCCAGATCGCCCTGCGCGACCGGCACGCCACCAAATGGCCCGACCGCGTACTGCGCAACACACTGTCCTACCTGGCCCGCGGCTCCCAGGGCGCGCTGTTCTTCCAGTGGCGCGCCTCCACCGCCGGATCGGAGACCTGGCACGGCGGCATGGTCCCGCACACCGGCCCCGACACCGACCGCTTCGCGTCCGTCGTGGAACTCGGCGCCACCCTGCGCCGTCTCGCCGAGGTCGCCGAGCCGCCCGCCGAGGGCCCCGTCGTCGAGGCCGACGTCGCGATCCTGTGGGAGGCCGACGGCTGGTGGGCCCTGGAGAGCGACGGCCTGCCGTCGCGGCGGCTCAGCTTCCCCGACGCGGTGCGCCGCACCCACGCCGCGCTCTGGCGCTCCGGCATCCCCACGGACTTCGTCCCCGCCGACGCGGACCTGTCCCGCTACCGGATCCTCCTCGTCCCGTCGATGATGCCGGTCTCCGCCGAACTGGCGGACCGCTGGCGGCAGTTCACGCAAGCGGGCGGCACCCTCGTCGTCGGCCACTTCACCGGCACGACCGACGAGCACCTGCACGTGATCCGCGGCGGCTACCCCGGCGCCCTGCGCGACCTGCTCGGCATCCGCACCACCGAACTGTGCCCGCTCGGCGAGGACGAACACGTCCGCCTGGACGACGGAACGCTCGCGACCCACTGGAGCGAGCACATCGCACTGCACGGCGCGAAACCGCTGACCCGCTACGAAGGCGGCCCCCTCGACGGCCACCCGGCGATCACCACCCACCAGGTCGGCGACGGCCACGCCTACTACCTGTCGACCCGCCTCCCCGACGACGCGCTGCGCGACCTCCTCGACGACATCTGCGCCCGGACCGGCGTGACCCCCACCGTCCCGGGCCTCCCGCCCGGCGTGGAAGCCGTCCGCCGCCGCGGCCGCCACCACACCTACCTCTTCCTCCTCAACCACGGCACCGCCTCCCTCCGCGTCACCGGCGGCGACCACGAACTGACCCGCGACACCGCCCTGTCGACGGGGCCGGTCGTGGTGCCGGGGCGGGGCGTCGCGGTGGTGCGGGAGGGCGGGGAGGCGGTGCGGGTGGAGGCCGTGGCAGGCTGACGGGTGCGGCCCCTCCTTGCAGGGGAGGGGCCGCACCCGACGGTCAGTCCTTCGCCACCGACGGCGGTGCGGCCGTCGCGCCCGTGCCCCAACTCGTCGGCTTCTGCGAGAGCTTGACGTTGATCGTGCCCGCGCCGAGCAGGTCCTTGTGGGACAGCCAGCTGCGGTGCAGGGGGCCCTTGCCCGTGGTCACGGAGGACACGTACTGGTGCGTCGAGGCGTCGGCGCCCGGGGCCGAGACGGTGATCCGGCGGCCGTGGGCGGGGCGAATCTCGACCTTGTCGAACATCGGCGCCGACAGGACGTACTTCGCCGAGCCGGGCTGGACCTCGAAGACGCCGGCCATGGCGAAGACGAGCAGCGACGAGGTGGCGCCGAGGTCGTCGTTGCCGGGCATGCCGTACGGGTCGTCGGTGAACAGCGTCCGCATGGCCCGCAGTACCGCGGAGGTCTTCCACGGGGTGTCGGTCCACGCGTACATCCACGGCGCGTGGAAGTCGGGCTCGTTGTTCGGGTTGAACGCGAAGTTGTTGTGGTAGTCGTACGCGCCCGTCACCCACGATTCCTTGGCGGCCTTCGCCGGGTCGCTGAGCACGGTCGGCATGTCGAAGAACGTGTCGAGCCGCTGCTCGGCGGCCTTCTTGCCGCCCATCAGGCCGTACAGGGTCCCCGGGTCCTGCTGCGCGAGCCACTGGTACTGCCAGGCCGTGCCCTCGTGGAAGGCGCCGGACTGGGTCGGGTCGCTGTCACCGGCGACGCTGCCGTCCGCGTTCCGCGTCACGGGGAAGCCCGTGAAGCCCTGCGAGGTGACGTCGGTGTCCCACAGCTTGGCGAAGTTGTCGCAGCGCGAGGCCAGCGTCGCGGCCTTGTCGGGGTGGCCGAGACCGTCGGCCATCGTGGACAGCGCGCAGTCGCCGAGCGCGTACTCCAGCGTCGCCGAACCGGCCTGACGGCTGTCGCCGTACTTGTAACCGGGCAGGTTCTGGTAGCCGACGAAGCCGTTCTTCACGTACGTCGGGTTGCCGTCCCGGCCACGGAAGACCGACTGGTCCTCGGGGACCTCGTTGACGTTCTTCCAGAGCGCCTCGAACAGTTCCCGCGACGTGCGGTCGTCGAGGAGACCTCGGTTGTAGAGGTCGACGACGAACGGGGTGACGGGGTCGCCGCTCATCACGTTGGTCTCGCTGTTGCCGAGGCTCCAGCGCGGCAGCCATCCGGCGTCCTTGTAGACCCGCAGCAGTGACTTGGCCATGTCGGCGGCCTTGTCCGGGTGCAGCAGCGCCACCAGTTGGTTCTGCGAGCGGTACGTGTCCCACAGCGAGAACATCTGGTAGTACGTGGAATCCGAGCGGTGCACCTTGTCGTCGAGGCCGCGGTAGCGGTTGTCGACGTCGGAGCCGATCGAGGGGTGCAGCAGCGAGCGGTACAGCGCGCTGTAGTACGTGCGCTGGTCGGCGGTCGAGCCACCGGCGACGCGCATCCGGTTCAGCTCGCTCTTCCAGGCGTCGTGCGCGCTCGTACGGGCCCGGTCGAACGAACGCGGCTGCTCGGCACCGCGGTTGAGCCGCGCGCCGTCGACCGACGTGTACGACAGGCCCACCGAGGCGCCGACCTTGTCACCCTTGGCCGGGTCGAACGACAGCCAGGCTCCGGCGCGCTTGTCGCCCCGCGAGGCCTCGCGCCGGTCCGGGGTGAGGGTGCCGTCGCTCCAGGTGCCGAACTTCGAGAACGTCCGGTCGAACTTCGCGCTGAAGTAGACCCGGTAGCGCTCCTTGCCGGTCTCCCCGCAGAAGTTGCCGCCCTGAACCCAGCCCTCGACGGTGTTGTCGCCGACGACCTTGATGTCACCGGCGTAGGTGCTGCCGTTGCTCTCCCCGGCCTCGATGAGGATGTTCTCCGCGCCCGAACCGCTGGGGAACGTGTACCGGTGCTGGCCGGTCCGCGAGGTCGCCGACAGTTCGGCCTCGATGCCGTTGTCGAACGTCACGCCGTAGTAGCCCGGCGACCGGGTCTCGTTGTCGTGGCTGAACTTCGCGCCGTACTGCGCCGGATCGGAGGAGGTCACGGCGCCGGTGGTCGGCATGAACCGGATGTTGCCCATCGTCTGGCAGCCGACACCCGACAGGTGCGTGTGGCTGAACCCGAGGATGGTGTCCTGCGCGTAGTCGTACGAGGCGTACTTGTTCAGCTGCGTGTCGGGGCTCAGCTGGACCATGCCGAAGGGGGTGGTGGCGCCGGGGAAGGTGGTGCCGTCCCCGTTGTTGCCGATCGACGTGTCGACCAGGCGGGTCGGGTCGGCCGCGAAGCCCGGACCCGCGTGCGCGGTGTTCGCGGCGGCGGGCGTGAGGGAGGCGGCGGCGACGGCGGTGATGAGGAAAGCGGAGGTGAGACCGCGGCGCAGCGCTCTCATCGGTCGCGGTGAACGGGACGGTTTCAGCGGGCTCAGCGGCCTCGGACAGTCCGGTGACGGCGACGAACTCATCGGGGTCCTCTCGTTCGACAACGTTGTCGGGGGTGACGCCTGACGATCTTTGCCGGGGGAGAGGGATTCGTCAATGAGTGGTCAAGGAGTGGCCGGGGGCAACGGGCGGTGGGATCGGTTTCGCGCTGTGCCTGCCGCCGCGCGTCCGGCCAACTAGTGTTCTGCCAGGCTTGATCCGTGAGGGGAGACACATGACAAGCAGGTTCACCGAGCTGGGCGTCGACTGCCACGACCCGGAGCGGCTCGCGGCATTCTGGTGCGAGGTCCTCGACTTCAAGGTGCTGGAGCGGCGCCCGGACATGGTCGAGATCGGCTCGTGGGTGCCGACCGTCGAGGACGTCCGGGCCGGACAGAAGCCGCCCACGCTGGTGTTCCTCCGGGTCCCCGAGGCCAAGGCCGGGAAGAACCGGCTGCACCTCGACGTCAGCCCGATCGACCGCGGTACCGAGGACGAGGTCACCCGACTGCTCGGCCTCGGTGCCACCAGGGCGGACGTGGGTCAGGGCCCGGACCGGAGCTGGGTGGTCATGGCCGACCCCGAGGGCAACGAGTTCTGCGTGCTGCGCACCCTGGCGCCGTAGGACCGGTGCCACCGGCCTCCGAGAGGCGGCCGGTTCACCGGTGTGCCGCCGCGGCCTCCTCGCGCGCCGCGGCCACCGCCAGCCGGGCCCTGCGGGTGCGGGGGCCGAACAGGGCCAGAGCCACCGCACCGACCATCCACGTACCGGCGATGAAGTAGAAGACGCTCTGGTAGCCGTGGCTGTTGTAGAGCGCCGCCACGATCAGCGGGCCCGCGGCGTTCGACAGCCGGCCCAGACCGTAGGACACGCTCGTGCCCAGGGAGCGGCCCCGGGTGTCGAAGAGCTCGGGGGAGTAGGCGTACGCCAGCGCCGTGTAGCCCCGCTCGAAGAAGTTCACCAGGAAGCCGAACACGATGATGAACACCGGGCTGAAGGTGAGCCCGTACAGCAGACCGCACACCGCGATGACCGTGCCGAACACCGCCAGCGACCACTTGCGCTCGAAGCGGTCCGTGACCAGCGACGCCAGATACGAGCCGAGCGGCGCGCCGACCGTGGTCAGCGCCACGTAGAAGACAGACTTCTCGACGCTCATGCCCTCCTTGGCGAGCAGCGTCGGCGCCCAGCTCGAATAGCCGAAGAAGCCGATGGTCTGGGTCACCCACAGCACCGTCAGGAGCAGCGTCGGATACAGGTACCTCTTCTGGAGCAGGATCTTCAGCGGCGCCTTCTGCGCCGGGACGTCGTCGACCGGCGGCGCCGGTTCGGGGAGCGGCCCCTTCTCCGCGGCGACCTGCTCCTCGATCTCGCGCAGCACCCTGTCGGCGGCCTCGTGATCGCCCCGGCTCTCGTACCAGCGCGGCGACTCCTTGAGGTACCGGGTGAACATGATCAGCAGGATGCCGAGCGAGCCCCACAGGTAGACCAGACGCCACGACCAGTCGCTGAGCGGGACGACGGCGCTCGCGATCAGGTTGGTGACCGGCGTGCCGCAGATGCCGATGACGATGGCGTACGCCTGGTACTTGCCGCGCACGGCCGCCGGATACATCTCGTTGACGTAGACGACGGCCACCACGGTCATCGCCGACAGGCCCGCCGAGGTCAGGACGCGGAACACACCGAGCGACGCCAGGTCCCAGGAGAACACCGAGGCGAACGAGAAGAACGCGAAGAACAGCGTCGTCTGCACGAGCGCCCGCTTGCGGCCCCACCGGTCCGCGATCGTGCCACCGACGATCGAGCCGATGAACATGCCGACGAACGAGAGCGAGGTGACGTACGCGACCTGATTGACCGTCACGCCCCAGACGTCGATCAGTTTCGGGGCGGTGGTGGCGAAGCTGTTGATGTCCGCGAACTCGAAGAAGTAGGCGAACGACACGGCGAGCAGCGTGAGTTTGTGGAACCGGGAGATCGGCAGTCTGTCGATCCGGTTGAGGGCGTTGGAGTGGGAGGGTGACATGTGACGCCTTCGTCAGATGGGTGGAATTGGGGAGGGCGGGGGCTAGGCGGATTCGTCCGGCCAGTACAGGCGCATCGGGTTGTCCACGAGGAGCCTGCGCTGCTCGTCCGCGGTCACCGCCACGTGCGGGACGTGGTCGACCAGGAGCCCGTCGTCGGGCATGTGGTCGGTGAGGTTGGGATGCGGCCAGTCCGTGCCCCACAGCACCCGGTCGCCGAACTCCTCGACCACGCGGCGGCCGAAGGGCACCACGTCCGTGTAGGCGTGCCGCTCCCGGTCGAGGGCGGCGGGGCCGGTGACGGTGAGACGCTCGGGGCAGGTCACCTTCACCCAGACGTCACCGCGTTCCACGAAGCGCAGGAAGCGGCCGAACTCGGGGCCGTCCACCGGCTTGGTGACATCGGGGCGCCCCATGTGGTCGATGACCAGGGGCGTGGGCAACGAGGCGAAGAACTCCTCCAGTTCGGGCAGATCGGCGCTCTCGAAGTACAGGACGACGTGCCAGCCCAGCGGGGCGATCTTCCGCGCGATCGTCATGAGCGCGTCCGTGGGGGAGGTGTCCACCAGCCGCCGTACGAAGTTGAAGCGCACGCCTCGTACGCCGGCGGCGTCGAGGTCGCGCAGCTCGGCCTCGGTGATGTCCGGGCGTACGGTGGCGATGCCGCGCGCCCGGCCGCCCGCCGCGCGGACCGCGTCGACCATCGCGGAGTTGTCCGCGCCGTGGCAGGTGGCCTGCACGATCACGTTGCGGGACACGCCCAACCGGTCGCGCAGCGCGAAGAGTTCGTCCTTGCCGCCGTCGCAGGGCGTGTACTTGCGCTCGGGGGCGAAGGGGAACGCGGCCTGCGGACCGAAGACATGGCAGTGCGCGTCGACGGCCCCTGCCGGGAGCCGGAAGGCCGGAGTGGACGGGTTCTGGTACCAGTCCAGCCAGCCGGGTGTCTTGGGGGAGAGGGTGTGCATGTTCGCGGCTCCGGAAGGGAGTTGAGGGGAGGGGGAGTGGTGTGAGCGGTGCGGGTCACCGGCCGCCGGGCGCCGGTTCTCAGCGGCCCTGGCTCTTCAGCAGCGCGTCCAGGCGCGGGTACACGGCGCGCGCGTTGTGCTCCTGGACCGCCGCCAGGTCGTCCGCGGGAAGCCGGGCCGCCTCGGCGTAACGGAGGGTGTCGTCGAAGTGGTGGCCGGTGCAGGGGTCGATGTCCCGGACGGCGCCGATCATCTCGGAGGCGAAGAGGATGTTCCGCGTGGGGACGACGTCGTACAGCAGGTCCGAGCCCGGCTGGTGGTACACGCAGGTGTCGAAGTAGACGTTGCCGAGCACGTGCTCCTCCAGCGGCGGCTTGCCGAGCGCCATCGCCAGGCCCCGGAACCGGCCCCAGTGGTACGGGACGGCGCCGCCGCCGTGCGGGATGACCAGCCGCAGCGTCGGGAAGTCGGCGAACAGGTCGCCTTGGACGAGCTGCATGAACGCCGTGGTGTCGGCGTTGAGGTAGTGCGCGCCGGTGGTGTGGAAGGCCGGGTTCACGCTCGTACTGACATGGATCATGGCCGGGATGTCGTACTCGACCATTTTCTCGTAGACGGGGTACCAGGAACGGTCGGTGAGCGGCGGCGCCGTCCAGTGGCCGCCCGACGGGTCCGGGTTGAGGTTGATCGCGACCGCGCCCAACTCCTCGATGCAGCGCGTCAGTTCGGGGACGCAGGTGGCCGGGTCGACGCCGGGGGACTGCGGGAGCATCGCGGCGGGGGCGAACCGCTCCGGGTACAGCCGGGCGACGCGGTGACACAGGTCGTTGCAGATCGAGGCCCACGCCGCCGACGTGGCGAAGTCACCGATGTGGTGTGCCATGAACGAGGCGCGCGGGGAGAACACGGTCAGGTCGATGCCGCGCTCGTCCATCAGCCGCAGCTGATTCGGCTCGATGGTCTCGCGCAGCTCGTCGTCGCTGATCCGCAGGTCCGCGCGGGCGGGCGCGGCGGCGGGGTCGGTGAGCGAGGCGATCTGCCGCTTCCGCCAGGTTTCCAGCGCCGGCGGCGCGGTCGTGTAGTGACCGTGACAGTCGATGATCATGATGGTGTCCTTCGGGTGCGGCTCGTCGTCGACGCCCGCACCATGACCCCGCCCGGACACCCCGCCGAGCCCTCCGGACACCGAACTAACCGTCCCTTAACATTGCGGCCCCCGACACACGCCCGGGGTGGCCGTCACAGGCACGTGGTCTACATTCGTCGGCGGGCGGTATCAGTGCGGACACCGCTGATGGGAGGCGGGAAACGTGCAGATCTTGCTGGCCGAGGACGACGACGGGGTGGCCGGCGCGCTCCTGGAGGTCCTCTACGACCACGGGCATGTCACCCGGCGCGTCACGCACGGCAAGGACGTGCTCACGTACCACCGCAGCGCCGACCTGCTGCTGCTCGACCTCGGGCTGCCCGACATCGACGGTCTGGAGGTACTGCGGTCCCTGCGGGCCGTGAGCGACATGTCGGTGGTGGTGCTCACCGCCCGCGGCGACGAGCGTTCGGTGGTCCGCGGGTTGCGCCTCGGCGCCGACGACTACCTGGTCAAACCGGTACGACTCGCCGAGCTGCTCGCCCGGATCGACGCCGTCACCCGCCGCTTCGCGGCGAAGCACACACCTCGGGCACGCAAGGTCGCCGTCGGGGACATCGAGATCGACCTCGACGTGCGCCGTGTCACCATCGGCGGCGCCGACACCGAGCTGACCACCAAGGAGTTCGACGTCCTCGCCGTCCTCGCCGCGCGCGCCGGGACGGCCGTCAGCCGCGAGCAGGTCCTCGACGAGGTGTGGGGAGACACCCACCACGGGGTGTCCCGCTCCCTCGACGTCCACCTCACCCAGCTGCGCGCCAAGCTCGGCCGCCCCGACCTGCTCACGACGATCCGGGGCTTCGGCTACCGGTTCGGCGACGCCGCGGACTGAGGAGCGGCGCCGTGTTCAACCGGGTCCAGGCCGCGCTCCTCGCGTTCGTGGTGCTCGCCGTCGCGGCGTTCGCCGTGCCGCTGCTCGTGGTCACCGCCTCGGACCGTACGCAGGAGCTGGTGCTGGCCCGCAGCTCCGACCTGGACCGCTTCGGCTCACTCATGGACCAGGCCGCGACGACCGGTGACACCTCCGCGGTCGTCGCCGAGGCACGCCGCTACACCCAGCTGTACGGAGAGGCGCTCGTGGTCACCGACACCGCCCACCGGCCCGTCGTCGAGACCGGCGGCATGCGGGCCGCCGACCCCGCCGTCTCCCGCCTCATCGACGCGGCGCTGCGCAACCAGACGGCCCACCCGAAGGACTCGCTCACCCCGTGGTCGCACGGACAGCGCATGTTCGCCGAGCCCGCGGGCACCGGCACCCGGGTGTCCGGCGCCGTCGTCCTGCGCGCCTCCGTGCGCACCGCGGCCGATGACATCACGTGGCGCTGGGCCGCCGTCCTCGCCGCCGCGGCCCTGGTCGCCCTCGCCTGCACGGGGCTCGCGCGCGCGGTCACCCGCTGGGTGGTCCGGCCGCTGCGCAGCCTCGACCGCGCCGTCGGACAGCTCGCGGCCGGGCTGCCCCCGGCACACACCCGCGCCTCGGGACCGCCCGAACTGCGCCAGCTGGCCACCGGATTCAACCGCATGGCCGACACCGTCACCACGGCCCTGGAACAGCAGCGCCGCCTCGTCGCCGACACCTCCCACCAGATGCGCAACCCCATGGCGGCCCTCAGGCTCCGCGTCGACGCCCTGCACACCCACCTGCCCGCGACCGCGCACCGCACGTACACGGGTGTCACCACCGAGGTCGACCGCCTGGAAACCCTCCTCGACGACATGCTGGCGCTCGCCACGGCCGAACACCGGGCCGGGGAACTGACCATGGCGGGCGGCGAACGCCCGGCCTGCGACGCCGCCGCCGTCGCGGCCGACCAGCACCGGCGCTGGGAACCCGTGGCCCACCGCGCGGGCGCCCGCCTCACCCTCCGGGCCGCCACCCCCGCCATGACCGCCTGCACCGAGCCGGAACTCGCCCAGATCACCGACGTCCTCCTCGACAACGCCATCAAGTACGCGACCCAGGACGGCAACGGGACCGACCGCGCCGAAGCCGAGATCACGCTGCGCTGCGCCGTCGAGGGACCGTCCGTCGTCCTCACCGTCACCGACGACGGGCCCGGCCTGGACGCCGAGGAACTCACCCGCGCCACCGAGCGGTTCTGGCGCGCGGGCCGCCAGAGCGGCGCCACGACCGGAACCGGCCTCGGCCTCGCCATCGCCGAACAGCTGCTCGCAGGGCGCGGCGGCCGCCTGGAGCTGCGCCCGGCCCGCCCGCGGGGACTGTGCGCACGGGCCGTCCTGCCCCGGGCCGACACACCGGACGTGGCCCGGTGAACCGCCGCACCGCACTGCGGACCGGGTTCGGCGCCGCCGCGGCCGTCGCCCTCGGAGGAGCGCTGGCGGGCGACGCCTCCGGGCAGGCCCCGGGCCCCAGCGGCGTCCTGCGCCTCGCGACGGGGGAGCCCACCGCGTTCTACGAGGCCTTCGGCCGTCTCCTCGCCGAGGAACTCACCTCCGCCCACCCCGGCCTGGACTGCCGGGTGCGCACCACCGCCGGGAGCGTCGACAACATCGAGCTGCTGCGCGACCACCACGCGGACCTCGCGCTCACCCTCACCGCCACCGCACAGGACGCCGCGGGCACCGACGTGTTCCCCCGGCCCGTGCCGCTGCGGGCCATCGGCCGGGTCTACGAGACGTACCTCCAGTTCGCCGTGCGGGCCGACGCGGGCGTACGCACCGTGGCCGACCTGCGCGGACACGTCGTCTCGCTGGGGCCGCCCGGTTCGGGCGCGGCCGTCTTCGGCGAGCGGCTGCTGCGCGCGGCGGGCCTGTCCGCGCGCACGGACGTCCGGGTGCGCCATCTGCCGCTGAACGACGCGGCGCGTGCGATGGCGGCCGGGACCGTCGACGGGCTGCTCGTCGCGGGCGGCGTCCCGCTGCCCGCGCTCACGAACCTCGACGAGCGGCCCGGCCTGCGCTTCCTGCCGCTGGCCGAACTGCTGCCCCGGCTCGGCGACCGGGAGAGCCGGGCGGCGGCGGGCCTGGAACAGGTGTCGCTGCCGCAGGGCGCGTACCGGGCGGCGGGCGGGGTCGCCACCATCGGGGTCTCCAACCTCCTGGTCTGCCGCCCCGACCTGCCGCACGACGTGGCGGAGGCCCTCACCCGGCTGCTCGTGCGACGGGCCACGTCCCTCGTTCCGGGGAACGCGGTGGGCGCCCAGTTCCTCGACGTACGCAGCCTGATCGGCACGGGTGCGGTGGCGCTGCACCCCGGGGCGCTGGCCGCGTACCGGGCGCTGCATGGGTGAATTGCGTCAACTGCGCGTCTTTGCGGCCGGTCCGTCGTTGAAACACGTGACCATGATCAACGTGTTCGAGGAGGCGACGGATGAGCAGCAGGACCAACAGGACCAAGAAGAAGGGGCGTCGGCACCGTACGGTCAACCGCACCCCGAGGCCGGTGACGCGGCGCGAAGCGGCCGTGGAGCCGGGCGCGACGCCGACGGCCGCGGCGGTGGTGCCCGGTCAGGGGAGCGGCCCGGACCTGGACCGCGTACTGGACAGGCTCGGCTACGGACGCCTGCGCTTCCCGGCGCCCACCCCCGCGCCGGCATCGGCGCCGGCACCCGTATCGACACCCGCGCCCGCGCCCAAGGACACGGTGGCTGAGCCGAGTCCGGAGCAGGCCCAGGGCGTCGCGAACCTCGCCAAGAACACCCGGCTGACGCTGGACCGGCTGGCAGGGGCCGCGCACGGGCTGACGCTGGAGCAGCTCTGCGAAGAGGTCGGCTGGACGCCGCGCACGGTGGCCCGGCACCTGAAGAAGCTCGCCGACGGCGCCCTCGCCGAACAGGCCGAGGACGGCCGCTGGTTCGCGAGCACGAAGGCCGCCGCGCTCTCCCACCGGTAGACGCGCGGAAAACCGGTGGACCGGTCCGCGCGGACCGTGCGACGGTCCGGGCATGCCGAGTCAGAGCGAAACGCCCGAGCCCTACGGGCCCTTCGAGTCGTGGGAGTCCTCCGACGGGACCCTCCTCACGTACCGACAGCGCGGCTCCGGGCCGCCGGTCGTGATGGTCCACGGCTCCGGCGGTGGGCTGCACTCCTGGGAGCCGGTGGCCGAACTCCTCGCCGACCGCTACGCGTTGTGGACACCGGCCCGCCGGGGGTACACCCCGAGCGGGCCGGGTCGCTCGCCGAAGCGCTTCGCCGACGAGGTGGCGGACCTCGGGGCGCTGATCACAAGGATCGGCGCCCCGGTGGACCTGGTCGGCATGTCCTACGGAGCGACCGTGGCCCTGCACGCCGCCGCCGCACAGCTGCCGATCCGCTCGCTGGTGCTGTGGGAGCCGCCGCTGTTCGCGGCGGGCGCCGAACTGGTCCCCGTACAAGCCGAGTTCGAGGAACTCTCGGGGCGCGGCGACCGGCGGCGGGCCGAACGCCTGCTGGCCGAGAAGGTGGCCCGCGTCCCGGCCGCGCTCCTCGACCTCATGGACGCGGGCGAACCCGCCGAGGACGAGCCGGACGACGCGCCCGGCTGGTGCCGCGACATCGAATCGCTGATCGCCGAGCCGGTGGACGTGGCGCGCTGGTCCGCCGTCACCGTGCCCACGCTGCTGATGGGAGGCGCCGACACCTGGCAGCCGATGCCGGCCGTGCTCGACGCGCTGGCCGCCGCGCTGCCCGACGTCACCCGCGTGACGTTCCCCGGCCAGATGCACTTCGCGCCGTCGCTCGTACCCGACGAGGTGGCCGCGGAGATCGCCCGCTTCCTCGCTCCCAGGGGTTCCCGGCACCGACCGGTGCGGAACGGTTGACCCCGCGCGGCAGCCGCTCCGTAAGGTCGCTCCTGGACGGGTCCGCCCGAGGCGAGGGGGCTGCCGGTGAACAAGGCTTTGTACGAACGGGAGTTGTACCGTTTGCAGACGGAGCTGGTGAGACTCCAGGAGTGGGTGCGGGCCGAGGGCGCCCGGCTCGTCGTGGTCTTCGAGGGACGGGACGCGGCGGGCAAGGGCGGCACCATCAAGCGGGTCGCCGAGCACCTCAACCCGCGGGTCGCACGCATCGTGGCCCTGCCCGCGCCCACCGAGCGCGAGCGGACGCAGTGGTACTTCCAGCGGTACGTGGAGCACCTTCCCGCGGCGGGTGAGATCGTGCTGTTCGACCGCAGCTGGTACAACCGGGCCGGTGTCGAGCACGTGATGGGATTCTGCACCCCGGCCGAGCACCGGCGCTTCCTGCACCAGTGCCCGATCTTCGAGCGGCTGCTGGTGGAGGACGGCATCCTGCTGCGCAAGTACTGGTTCTCGGTGAGCGACGCCGTTCAGGAGCGGCGGTTCCGGCGCCGCCTCGAAGACCCCACGCGGCGCTGGAAGTTGTCGCCGCTGGACGTCGAGTCGATCACCCGCTGGGAGGCGTACTCGCGGGCCAAGGACGAGATGCTGGTGCACACGGACGTACAGGAGTCGCCCTGGTACCTCGTGGAGAGCGACGACAAGCGCAGTGCGCGCCTCAACATGATCGCGCACCTGCTGAGCACGGTGCCGTACCACGATGTGCCGCCACCCGCGGTCGAACTGCCCGCCCGGCCGCCCACGACCGGCTACCGGCGGCCGCCGCGCGATCTGCAGACCTACGTCCCCGATCACGCGGCGGGCGTGCGCCCGGACTGACCGCAACGGCCGCGGCCCGCCGGTCAGTCCGGCCAGGTGCCGGTCAGGCTCCGGGTGGCGGTCGCGCCCCCACGGTCGACGGCGGCCTTCACCACGGCGAAGATCGCCCCGTGCAGGGCCGAGGCGATCAGCACCTCCTGCCAGCTGCGGTGCTCGTCGGTGGCGTCGGGGGCGTCGTCCTGGTGCCCGAGCAGCTTCCACGTCTGGTCGAAGGCGATCCCCGCCATCATGCCGCTGACCGCGCCCAGGGCGAGACCGACCGGCTTGTACGCGATCTTCACGGTGTTCATCGGCGCCTCCACAAACGCTGGACCAGCCAGAACACCAGCAGCGTCGTCGACACGGCGAGCAGCGGACCGCGCTTGTCCCATCTCACCCCCGCCGCCTGGCCGGCCTTCTCCCGCACGGGTGCGGGAGTTTTGTCCTTCACCAGGTGCGTGACGTGCGTGGCCCGCTCGCGGGCCTGTTCCTTGAGCTCCGCCGCCCGCCGCTGGGCGTTGGCCTTCACGTCCGCCTTGGCGGCCAACTGCTCGACGGTGCGGCCCAGTTCCTCGCGGGTGTGGTCGATCTGCCTGCGCAGGTCCTGCGGGTCGGCCGCGTTCCCCTTGTCGGGGGACTGCTCACTCATCGGTGTGCCCTCTCCTTGATCTCGGCCACGTCGGTCTTGACGCTGTTCACCGCCTGTTCCGGCATCGGCGGGGACGCCTTGCCGAACTGCTTCTTGCCCAGGGCGGCCATCACGGCGGCGATCACGGCGAGCACACCGGTGACGATCAGCGCGGACACCCACACCTCAAGGACGAGCGACAGCGCGGCGATCGCGGTCACCACCAGCGCCTGCAACGCCAGGATCCCGACCAGTCCGGCACCGCCGAACAGTCCGCCGCCGGTGCTGAAACGCTTGCCCTTCTGCGCCATCTCCCGCTGCGCGAGCTGCATCTCCGCACGGACCAGATCGGACAGCTGCTGCGAAGCCCGCTGAACCAGTTCCCCCATCGACGCCTCGGCCCCGCGTTGATGTTGTTCTGTGGCTTGTCGTTGTTCTGTGGCGCTCATCTCGTCTCACCTACCTGTCCATGTGTCGTGAGAGCAGGGTCCTCGCCCGGGTACCCGGCCCGGGACGATGCAAGACGCGCGGGACATGGAGAACCCCGGGAGTCCGTGTGACGGACTCCCGGGGCCGGGGGAGAGGCGGGCCGGTCAGCCGGCGGCGAGGAGTTCGAGCGTGTCGATGACCCGGTTCGAGAAGCCCCACTCGTTGTCGTACCAGGCGACGACCTTGATGTGCCGGCCGTCGACGCGGGTGAGGGCCGAGTCGAAGATCGACGACGCGGGGTTGCCGGTGATGTCGGACGACACCAGCGGGTCCTCGGAGTACTCGAGGACACCGGCGAGCGGACCCTCGGCCGCGGCGCGGTACGCGGCGAGCACGTCCTCGCGCGTCACGTCACGGGCGACGGTCGTGTTCAGCTCGACGATCGAACCGACCGGCACGGGTACGCGGATCGAGTCGCCGGACAGCTTGCCGTCGAGGTTCGGCAGCACCAGCCCGATCGCCTTGGCGGCGCCGGTCGTCGTCGGCACGATGTTGACCCCGGCGGCGCGGGCGCGCCGCGCGTCGCGGTGCGGCCCGTCCTGAAGGTTCTGTTCCTGCGTGTAGGCGTGCACCGTGGTCATGAACCCGTGCTCGATACCGGCGAGTTCGTCGAGGACGGAGGCCAGCGGCGCGAGCGCGTTCGTGGTGCACGAGGCGTTCGAGACGATGGTGTGCACGGCCGGGTCGTAGGCGTCGGTGTTGACCCCGTACGCGAGGGTGACGTCGGCGCCGTCCGAGGGGGCGCTGACGAGGACCTTGCGGGCGCCCGCGTCGAGGTGGGCGCGGGCGGCCTTGGCGGAGGTGAAGCGGCCGGTGGCCTCCAGGACGAGGTCCACGTCGAGTTCGGCCCACGGCAGCCGCTCCGGTTCGCGCTCGGCCAGCACCTTGATCCGCCGGCCGTCGACGACGAGCGTGTCCCCTTCGGCGGTCACCGGGCGGCCGAGGCGTCCGGCCGTGCTGTCGAAGGCGAGCAGCCGGGCGAGCGCGGCGGGTTCGGTCAGGTCGTTCACGGCGACGACCTCCAGGGCGCTGTCGCGCTCCAGCAGCGCGCGCAGCACGTTGCGTCCGATGCGGCCGAATCCGTTGATGGCGATGCGAGTCATGAATGGTGTCCCTTCCGTTCACCACCAGGCTCGTCCTTCGGCGACGCTCCTGACAGTGGCGGGATCGCCACTGTTCAAAAGGATCCCGCCAGGCGCGTCGAGGGCCGGATCACTCGCCGCGGGTGAAGGTGCGGCGGTACTCGCTCGGGGTGGTGCCGAGGATGCGCTGGAAGTGCAGGCGCAGGTTCGCCCCCGTGCCGAGCCCGACGTCCCCGGCGATCTGTTCCACGCTGCGCTCCGAGCGTTCCAGCAGTTCACGGGCCAGGTCGATACGGGCGCGCATCACCCACTGCATAGGGGTGCAGCCCGTCTCCTCGACGAAGCGCCGGGAGAACGTGCGCGGCGACACCCCCGCCTGCCGCGCCAGGATGTCGAGGGTGAGGGGTTCGCCGAGCCGGTACAGCGCCCACTCGCGCGTCGCGGCGAACCGCTCGCCCAGCGGTTCGGGAACGCTGCGCGGCACGTACTGGGCCTGGCCGCCGCTGCGGTAGGGCGCCGCGACGAGCCGTCGGGCGGCATGATTGGACGCGGCCACCCCGAGGTCGCCGCGCAGGATGTGCAGGCACAGGTCGATGCCGGACGCGGCGCCCGCCGAGGTGAGCACGCTGCCCTCGTCGACGAACAGCACGTTCTCGTCGACCCGGACGTCCGGATACCGCGCCGCGAGCGCCCGCGTGTAGTGCCAGTGCGTCGTGGCCCGCCTGCCGTCGAGCAGACCCGTCGCGGCGAGCGCGAACGCCCCCGTCGAGATCGCGGCCAGCCGCGCGCCCCGGTCGTGGGCGGCGACCAGCGCGTCGATCACGTCCGCGGGCGGGTCCTCCCGGTCCGGGAACCGGTAGCCCGGCACGAACACGATGTCCGCCCACGCGAGGGCGTCCAGCCCGTGCTCGACGTGGTACGCGAGACCGTCGCCGCCGGTCACGAGCCCGGAGGTCGCTCCGCACACCCGCACCTCGTACGGCATGCTCGCGCGCGTCGTGAAGACCTGGGCGGGGATGCCGACGTCGAGCGGCTTCGCGCCCTCCAGTACGAGGACGGCGACGCGATGCTGAGGAGAGGCGGGCACAGGAGGAGGTTAATCGCGCGGCGACGGCGATCCGGTGCGCCGGGGCGGCCAGTTACCCGGCCGAATCGGCGTGCTCGCGCCGGCCGGCGTGGAAGCGCGCCTTCTTCTGGCGGTTCCCGCACGTGTTCATGTCGCACCACTTGCGGGTGCGGCTCTGGCTGGTGTCGAAGAACGCGGCCCGGCAGGTCGGCGACGCGCACAGGGCCAACTTTCCGTCCCGCTCGCCCGAGAGCACGTCGATCGCGTCGGCGGCGATCACGCTGAGCGCGTCCTCCACACGGGACGCGCCGAGCCGCCATCGCCGCGTGCCCTCGGGCGTCAGCGCTGCCGCGGCCCGTCCCTCAGCGCTGTGGTCATTGATGACCTGGACGGCGGGCGCGGGGAGCGGGGCCTGGAGCGCGGCCGCGGTCGCGACGGCGTGGATCGCCTCCCGCAGCTCCTGGGCGAGACCGAGCTGGGCGGTGGTGCAGGAGTCCACGGCGAGGTCGTACACCGCGAGCCAGTCGAGGAGCCGCTGAGGCGTCGGAATGCGCTCCACGGGCTCTCCGTGGCGCTCCGACAGGGTCCCCGTGAAGCTCGTCGCCAGCACCTTGCCGAGGCGGAAGTCAGGGAAGGCAGCACGCATGGAACCACCTTAGCCGGTTGCGACACGGCTCGCCGGGCTGCTAGAACCGTCTTAGCCGGTTCCGCCGTGATCAGGAGGCCGTATGACCACCTCGACCAGTGATGTGCGGGCGTTCGAAGCCCGCGCGACCGACGCCGACCTCGACGAACTGCGCGCGCGCCTGGCCGCGGCGCGCCTGCCGGAGGCCGAGACGGTCAGGGGGGTCCCACCGGGACCGCGCCGGTGGGAACAGGGCGTACCGCTCGCCGACCTCGTCGACCTCGTGCACTACTGGCGCACCGCCTACGACTGGCGGGCGTTCGAGGACCGGCTCCACCGGATCGGCCAGTTCCGCACGACCGTCGGCGGACTCGGCATCCACTTCCTGCACCGCCGCTCCCCGCGTGCGGACGCCACGCCGCTGCTCATGACACACGGCTGGCCGGACAGCGTCGCCCGGTTCGTCGACGTCGTGGACGCACTGGCCGAGCCGAAGGACGCGGACGCCCCGGCGTTCCACGTCGTGGTCCCGTCGCTGCCCGGCTTCGGATACAGCGACCGCCCTGCCACCACCGGCTGGGGCACCGAGAGGATCGCGGCCGCCTGGGTGGAACTGATGGGCCGCCTCGGCTACACGAGGTTCGTGGCCCACGGCGGCGACTGGGGCGGCAACATCACGACGGTCCTCGGCGGCCGGTTCCCGGAGCAGGTCATCGGCATCCACACCACGTTCGCGGAGGGCCCGCCCGGACTGACGACGGACGGGCTGACGGCCGTCGAGCGCGCATGGGCCGAGGAGACCCGCGACTTCTGGAGCCGCCGCGCGGCGTACGCGAAGCAGCAGGCGAGCCGACCGCAGACCATCGGCTACGCGCTCGTCGACTCACCGGTCGGCCTGCTCGCCTGGATCCTCGACAAGTTCGCCGAGTGGTCCGACACCGAGGACAGCCCGTTCGAGACGATGTCCAAGGACCGCGTTCTCGACAACGTCACCCTGTACTGGTTGACGCGGACCGGCGCCTCGGCGGCCCGCATCTACTACGAGAGCCACAACGCGCTCGACCCCGACCTCAGGGTCGACGTCCCGTCGGCGATCACCGGGTACCCCCGCGACGTCGAGAAGTGCCCGCGCCCCTGGGCGCAGCGGCGGTACCGCCGCATCGTCCGCTGGAACACGCCCGAACGCGGCGGACACTTCCCGTCGTTGGAGGTCCCCGACTACTTCGTCGAGGACCTGCGCGAGGGCCTCGCAGCGGTGCTGGCCGCCGCTCGCCGACCGCGGTGAGCGGCGACCGTGGCCGCGGCGCTCAGCCCCGGTCCGTCGCGCCGAGCGCCGAGCCGAAGCGGGCCTTGGCCGCCGGGTGGCCCAGGTCCTCCGGGTTGAACAGGATCGAACCCGTACCGGTCGGCCCGTCCGCCGAGCCGGGGATGACACTGACCGCGCCGGTGCCCAGGTACTTGCCGGGCGCGCCCACCGAGAGATCCGCCCTGCCGTCCCCGTCGTAGTCGCCCGCGGCCACCGCCGAGCCGAACAGGTCGTTGCCCTCGCTCGCACCGGTCACACCGGGCGTGGCCAGGGTGAGGGTGCGCGCGCCGTCCGCGTCGAGACCCGCGTCGGCGCCGGGCACCACCGTCACCGCACCCGCGTTGTTGAAGCCGTCCGGGTCGGTGGCGGTGGTGTCGGCGGTCACGAGGTCGGCGTGACCGTCGCCGTCGAGGTCGGCGAGGACACCGGCCCGGCCGGGCCGCGCCTGGCCGCCGTACGCGACACCCGCGCCCATCCCCGCGGCGGTGCCCGGGAACATGCGCATCAGGAAGTCGTCCGGACCGTCCTCGGCGGTGGTGTCCACGACGATGTCGGCCTTGCCGTCGCCGGTGACGTCACCGGCGACGACGCTGTAGCCCGCGAACGGCAGGCCCGTCTTCCCGAGCGTCGCGCCCGTGAGGCCGCCCGCCGAACCGGCCAGCACGCCGAGCGTGCCCTCGTCCGCCGGGTCGTCGACGTAGGCGACGGTGGCGAGGTCGCTGAAGCCGTCGCCGTTGACGTCGGCCGCCGCGATCCGCCCCGTTCCCGCTCCGCCGCCGGGCGGGGTGAGGGACTTGACGGCCGGCGTCGCGGTGTCCCGCAGCTTGGCCGCGCCCTTCACCACGTGCACCTTCGTCCCGGCCGCGACCGCGATGTCGGCGCGGCCGTCGTGGTCGAAGTCCCCGACGGCCAGCTTGTCGCCGAAGGCCTGACGGGCCGTCGGTGTGGGCGCGTGGAAGGCGATCGCGTCCGCGCTCAGCCCGCCCCGAGCCCCGAAGACCACGGTGACCGAACCGGCCCCCTTCACCGAGCCGATCGCCTCCCCGCCCGCTCCGATCACCAGGTCCGCGTACCCGTCGCCGTCCACGTCCCCGACGGCCGTCGCCGAACCGAACCGGTCACCCGCCTCCGGGGTGCCCGGGATGCCCGCGGTGCGCTGGGTGATGCCCTTGTGGCGGGTGGTGCGCACACCCTGCGCGGTGCCGTACGCCACCGAGACGTAGCCCGCCTTCGCGTACCCGGCGATCGTCCCCTCGGGAGCGCCGACCGCAAGGTCCCCGAAGCCGTCGCCGTCGAAGTCGCCCGGCCGGGAGGCCTCGGCCCGGACCTCGGTCTGTCCGTACGCGGGCGCCGCCACCAGCACCCCTCCCGTCACCGTCAGCGCCGTCGCGCACGCCGCGAGCATCCGTTGCCGTCTCATGCCGTTCACACACACTCCCGTGGTCCTGTCGTGGTGGTGCCCGTGCGCGCCGTGTTCCGTGCGGGACACGGCGCAGCGTCATCACAGCAGACCTCTGGGACGGGTGACGGGTTGCCCACGCCGGGGTGGACGACATGTGAACGCGGGCCATCGCCCGACCGGACCGGCCCGTGCCGCCCGCTTCGAGCGCTCCGGCCGGGGCCTCGGCTGTGAGCCCACCCATATGAGCCACGGCACATGCTAAGGACGGTAGTAAGCGCGCTCGGCGTGCCGGGCCGCCGTCCGAGGGCCGCCCGAACTGTCCGATCTGCCGGTTCTCCGCGTCGGGGTAGTAGGTCACACCTTTGCGTCCACCCACGGCGCCCCGCTAACCCTGACTGAGTCCCGAGCAGCCGGGAGCGGCCGGAACACACCGGCCCCGGCTCGCGCCGCACGACGCACTTCGTGCACCACCCCGTTGGAGAGGCACCCCCTCATGCTGATGCCCTTTGCCCCGATGCCGACGCGCGCCGACAACCGCACCGACCGCATGCGCAGGATCTCCGTCGCCGGAATCGCCACGGCGGGCGCCGCCGCGATGGCCCTCACCCTGGTGCCCTCCTCGCCGGCGCAGGCGGCCGAGCACACCGCTCCCGCCAAGGCCGCCGCGCCCGCCGAGAAGACCGCGGCGCCCGCCAAGACGTACGCCGACAACCTCGACGGCTGGATCCGCGAGTCCCTCGACATCATGAAGGCGAAGGGCATCCCCGGCTCCTACGACGGGCTGCACCGCAACATCATGCGCGAGTCCTCCGGCAACCCGAACGCCGAGAACGGCTGGGACGTCAACGCCCAGAACGGCGTCCCGTCCAAGGGCCTGCTCCAGGTGATCCAGCCGACCTTCGACGCGTACCACGTCTCGGGCACGTCGAACGACATCACGGACCCCGTCGCCAACATCACCGCCGCCGCGAACTACGCGGCCGACCGCTACGGCTCCATCGACAACGTCGACTCGGCCTACTGAGCCGCCCGCGGGCGAGCACCGAACACGCAGCACCCAGCAGTACCCAGCAGCACCCAGCAGTGAGGAAGCCCTCCCCATGTCGCACGAGAGCGGGAACGCGCACCCGGCGCGCCCGGCCGACGAGCCCGCGGCGCCCGTGGTGCCCGCCTACGGCCCCGCCAAGCTGCGCCGCTCCCGGCACCGCAAACGCAAGCGCGCCCTGCGCTGGATGGCGGGCGGAGCCCTCGGCCTGACCCTCATCGGCGGCGGCGGTGCGGCCTACGCCTGGCAGCACCTCAACGGCAACATCAAGGGAACGGACGTCGACGCGGCCCTCGGCAGCGACCGGCCCGGCGAACAGCGCGGCGGCGCGATGAACATCCTCCTGCTCGGCTCCGACTCCCGCGCCGGAACCCACGGCGAGTACGGCAGCGGCGTCCTCGGCGCCCGCGCCGACACGGCGATGGTCCTGCACGTCGACAAGACACACAAAAAGGCCTCGGTCGTCAGCATCCCGCGCGACACCGAGGTCGACCGCCCCACCTGCAAGACGTCGCACGGCGCCGTGCGGGCGGCCCACAAGGCGGTCTTCAACTCCTCGTACGCGCTGGGCGGCCCGGCCTGCACCATGAAGACGGTGGAGAAGATGTCGGGCGTGCGCATGGACCACTACCTCGAAGTCGACTTCAAGGGCTTCCAGAAGCTGATCGACGAGCTCGGCGGCGTGGACATCACCACCCGCGACGCCATCCACGACAGCGGCAGCGGCCTCTCCCTCGACGCAGGCAAGCACCGCCTGAAGGGCGAGGACGCGCTGGCGCTCGTCCGCACCCGGCACGCCGTCGGCGACGGCAGCGACCTCGGCCGCATCCAGCTCCAGCAGGCGTTCATCAAGGCCCTGATCCACCGCGCCGACACCGTCGACCCGCTCGGCAGCCCGAGCAAGTCCTACGCGCTGGCCGACACGGCGACGAAGAGCATCAGCGCGGACTCCGAGCTCGCGTCCGCCGACGAACTCCTCGGCCTCGCAAAGGAGTTGAAGGGCATCAGCCCCGACCGCACCACCATGGTCACGCTACCCGTCACCTACGACGCCCGGGACGCGGGCCGCGTCCTGCCCCTCGACAAGGCCTCCCACCGCGTGTGGCAGGCGCTGCGCCACGACCGGCCGGTGCCCGAGGACGCGACGCGCGGATCCGTGGGCGACCGCACCGACTCGCCCGTGGTGCCGGGCTCGGCGACCTGACGACTCCCCGCCTTCGCCGCCCCCTTCGAAACCCTTTCGGCATCGCCTATGCTCCCGGGCATGCGAGAGGACGCGTACGTCGGCCGGGTCACCCTGGCGCAGGTGGCTCAGCAGGCCGGGGTCTCCATTTCGACGGTTTCGAAGGTGCTCAACGGGCGGCAGGACGTCGCGGCGCCCACCCGTGACAAGGTGGAGCGCCTCCTGGACGCGCACGCCTACCGCCGCACCACCCGGGTCGCCCACGAGGCGCCGCTGATCGAGCTCGTCTTCCACGAGTTGGAGAGCGTCTGGGCCCTGGAACTCATCCGCGGAGTGGAGAAGGTCGCCAAGGCCGCCGGCGCCAGCGTGGTGCTGACGGAGAGCGGTACGCGCCAGGCGCCGGGGCCCGAATGGATCGAGGGAGTGCTGCAACGCAGACCGCTCGGCGTGGTGCTGGTCTTCTCGACGCTGCCCGCCGAGGTCAAGCAGCAACTGCGGTCGCGCTCCATCCCGTTCGTGGTCATCGACCCTGCGGGCGATCCCGACCCGGACGTCCCCTCGGTCGGCTCGGCGAACTGGAACGGTGGTCTCGCCGCCACCCGGCACCTCGTCCAGCTCGGGCACCGGCGCATCGGTGTCATCACCGGGCCCGAGGACATCCTCTGCTCGCTGGCCCGCCTCGACGGCTACCGCTCGGCGCTGAGCATGGCCGGACTGCCGGTGGACCCCGAACTCGTGCGGTTCGGGGACTTCCACGTGGAGGGCGGACGCGAGCGCGCCGCCGAGCTCCTCGACCTCGCCGACCCGCCGACCGCCGTCTTCGCGGGCAGCGACCTCCAGGCACTCGGCGTCCTGGACGCGGCCCGGCTGCGCGACCTGCGCGTCCCGGACGACCTGTCCGTGGTGGGCTACGACGACGTACCGCTGGCCCAGTGGGTCAGTCCCGCCCTGACGACGGTGCACCAGCCGCTGCGTCAGATGGCCGAGGGCGCCGCGCAGATGCTGCTCCGGCTGCGCGCGGGGGAGGACGGGGCGACCCGGCTCGAAATGGCGACGAGCCTGGTCGTCCGCCAGAGCACGGCGCCGCCGCGCCACCGCTGACCCACAGTGCCCGAAACTCTTTCGACGCCTTTGCCGCGATGACTCGCTGGCGGCCCGATCGTTGATGTCGATCACCGCGAATCCGCCGCCGCTCGGAGACCGGCGTTGTGTACTTGAACTGCTGTGACGGGCGATCGCAAAGATCGGTCGCGAATAAAGAGTTTCGTCCGCTCTGCCGAAACAGTTGACAGCCCTCAGGGCCAGGACCAACCTATCGGCGTCGACACGCACCTCAATGGCTGTGCAGCCTCTCGCAGGCCCCACCAGGAGGAAGCATGAACTCGAACAACAAGGCCCCCGTCCCACCCCTGAGCCGCCGCGCCTTCATCGGCACCGCCGGAGCCGCGGCCCTGAGCGCCACGGCGCTGACCGTGCCGGGCACCGCCCACGCGGACACGACGATCACGACCAACCAGACCGGCACCAACAACGGCTACTACTACTCGTTCTGGACCGACGCGCCCGGCACGGTCTCGATGACCCTGTCCTCCGGCGGCCGCTACAGCACGTCGTGGCGGAACACCGGGAACTTCGTGGCCGGCAAGGGCTGGGGCAACGGCTCCCGCAGGACCGTGAACTACTCGGGCAGCTTCAGCCTGTCCGGCAACGCTTACCTGACGCTGTACGGCTGGACCGCGAACCCGCTCGTCGAGTACTACATCGTCGACAACTGGGGCACCTACCGGCCCACGGGCACCTACAAGGGCACCGTCACCAGCGACGGCGGCACGTACGACATCTACCAGACGACGCGGTACAACGCCCCGTCCGTCGAGGGCACCAGGACCTTCAACCAGTACTGGAGCGTCCGGCAGTCGAAGCGCACCGGCGGCAGCATCACCACGGGGAACCACTTCGACGCCTGGAGCCGCGCGGGGATGCCCCTCGGCAGCTTCAACTACTACATGATCATGGCGACCGAGGGCTACCAGAGCAGCGGCAGCTCCACGATCACCGTGAGCTGAGCCCTCCCCCCACACCGGAGGATCCCCCCATGAAACCGAGACCAGACCTCCCGTCGCGACCCTTACGCTCCCGGTTGCTGAAGCTGGCCGTCGTCACCGCGGTCGGGGCGAGCAGCCTCACCGTCGGAGCCACCGCCACCGCGCAGCCCGCGGCGGCCTGCACCGGATACGTCGGACTCACCTTCGACGACGGCCCGTCGGCCGCCACCACACCGGCTCTGCTGGACACGCTCCGGCAGAGCGGTCTGCGCGCCACCATGTTCAACCAGGGCCAGTACGCCGCCACCAACCCGTCCCTGGTGCGCGCCCAGGTCGCGGCCGGGATGTGGGTCGGCAACCACAGCTACACCCACCCTCACCTGACGCAGCTCGGGCAGGCGCAGATCGACTCCGAGATCGCCAGGACCCAGCAGGCCATCGCCGCCGGAGGAGGCGGCACGCCCCGGCTGTTCCGTCCGCCGTACGGCGAGACCAACGCGACGGTCGCGTCCGTCGCCGCGAAGTACGGCCTGACGCAGGTCATCTGGGACGTCGACTCGCAGGACTGGAACGGGGCGAGCACCGACGCCATCGTGCAGGCCGCGGGACGGCTCACCAACGGCCAGGTCATCCTCCTGCACGACTGGTCCGCCAACACCCGCGCCGCCGTCCCCCGCATCGCGCAGGGGCTCGCCGCCCGCGGCCTGTGCGCGGGCATGATCTCCCCGCAGACCGGCCGCGCGGTGGCCCCGTCGTGACACCACCGAGCGACTGACCCAAGGCCGCGGTCCGGCCGGGACACACCAACTCCCGGCCGGGCCGTGGCCGTTCAGGGCGACACCTTCCACCGGGAGCGGTCAGCCGGTCCACGAGGTGCCGTACGCGGCGGCGAGGTGCTGTGCCTCGTGTGGTGTGAGCAGCCGGG
The DNA here is from genome assembly GCF_054724165.1 of Streptomyces sp. BYX5S. Taxonomy (NCBI): domain Bacteria; kingdom Bacillati; phylum Actinomycetota; class Actinomycetes; order Kitasatosporales; family Streptomycetaceae; genus Streptomyces; species Streptomyces sp. BYX5S. Next base: position 3,708,181 of record NZ_CM138829.1, read on the forward strand.
CCTGACGTTCGCCCAGGGTGAGGAGGAGAGCGGCGGTCTCCTCCAGCTCCACGGCGGTGTCGACGGCCGCGCGGACCGTGGTCCCGGACACCACCGGACCGTGGTTCTGCAGCAGCGCGGCGCGGAACGGGAACGGCAACCGCTCCAGCTCGGCGGCCTGTTCGGCGTCGCCCGGGGGAGCGTAGGGGAGGAGCGGGGTCTGTCCCACGCGCATCACGAAGTAGGGGGTGAGCGGGGGCAGGGCGCTGCGCGCGGACCACGCGGGCAGGCAGGACGCCGCCGCGGCCTGACGCGAATGCAGGTGGACGACGGCCCTGGCCTCGGGGTCGCGCCGGTAGAAGGCGGTGTGCAGGGGGAACTCCTTCGACGGGCGGGGCCCGTCGAGGTGCGCGCCGTTCAGGTCCAGCGTGGTCAGGCCGTCGGGGTCGACCGCGGCGAGGTCGGCGCCGGTGGGTGTGATGAGGACCCGGTCGCCCTCACGGACGCTGAGGTTCCCGGACGAGCCGGGACTCAGGCCGAGCGACGCCAAGTGGGCGCCTGCGGCGGCGAGTTCGTGGCGAAGACTCATGCGAGGTGGCCCCAGGCCGTGGTGAAGATGTCCGTGCCGCCGAAGTTGCCGGACTTGAGGGCGAGGTCGATGCCGTCGGCCGCCCCGCCCGCCCCCGGCTCGGTGCGGGCCCAGGCGACACCCGGCGCGATCTGCTCACCGATGCGCAGGGTGCGGCACCCGAGCGCGGTGGTGACGGCCCCGGAGGTCTCTCCGCCGGCGACCAGCAGACGCCTCGCGCCCGCGTCGACGAGACGCGTGGCGCACTCCGCCAGCGCCCGTTCGACGAGTTCGGAGGCGGGGGTCGCGCCCGGCGGGGTGTCGTGTTCGAGGTCCGAGAGGGAGGCGACCGCGTAGATGAGTGGGGGCAGGGCGGCGTCGCGGCGCCAGCAGTCACGCGCGAAGTCGACGAGCCCGGCCACCGTCCCCGCGAAGTCCGAGCGCAGCGCAGCGATGTCGAGCCCCCGGTGCGGGAGGTGTTGCTGCGCGTCGGCGACCTGGGCGCGCGTGGCGGCGGACGCGCTGCCGGCGAGAACGGCCCCCGGGGCGCCGGGAGCGGAGGCGGCGGTGGCGCGCGCGGTCCCCTCGTGCGGGCCCGTCAGCCCCAGGGCGAGGCCGGCCGCGCCGGTGATCAGGGGCATGTCGCTCGTCGCCGCGGCGATGGTCCGCAGGTCGTCGTCGCGGGTGGCGTCGACGACGGTGAGGGCGTCGGCGAACCGCGGGTCGGCGAGGGCGTCGCGCAGCGCCCGGGGGCCGGAGCGCACGGTGTCGAGGTCGATGGACCGCACGGGGCGCCGGGTCTGGGGCGCGAGGAGCCGTCCGACGTGCGCGTCGCGCATGGGGGTGAGCGGATGGTCGCGCATCGGGCTCTCGTCGAGCAGCTCGTCGCCCACGAACAGGCGCGACTTGTAGACGGTGCGGCCCGTCGCAGGAAAGGCCGGGACGACGACGGTCGCGCTCTCTCCCAGGGCGTCGAGGAGGGCGTCGCTCACCGGGCCGATGTTGCCCTCGGGGGTGGAGTCGAACGTCGAGCAGTACTTGAAGTAGAACCGCCGGCAGCCCGCGTCCCGCAGGGCCCGCAGGGCCTCGGTGGACTCGCGGACCGCCTCGTCGACCGGGTTGGTGCGTGTCTTGAGGGCGACCACGACGGCATCGGCCTGCCGCACCTCCGCGGCGGCGGGCCCGTCGCCGGTCAGGCCGGCGGAGCCGACCGCGACCACCGTCCGGAAACCGCGGGCGACGAGCATGGTGGCGAGATCGGTGGCGCCGGTGAAGTCGTCGGCGATGGCCCCGAGCAGTGGCATCGGACCTCCAAGGTGCGGTGGGTGTGACGGCAGGTGTGAACCTGCCGACCGTGCATGTGAAGTTATGTTAACAACCTTTACTCCCATGAGAATGCCTGATACATGTTGTTAACCGATGGGATCAGTTCACGCCACCGTCGGACGACCCACGTGCCGGAGCACCGGGGTCACCCCTGCCTATGAGCACTCACTGAGGAGGGCCATGAATCTGCACCACCTGTTCGCCGCCACCAAGGGCCGGAACGTGCGCTACGCGCTCTCCGGCGCCGGCGGCGGATTCGCCCGCACCCTCCTCGCCCAGACCCGCCGGATCGACGCCCTGGAACCGGCCGTCCTGTGCGACCGCGACCTGCCGCGCCTGCGCGCCATGCTGGTTGACCTCGGCTACGACACGGACCGCTTGACCGACTGCGCGGACGCCGCCGCCGTCGTCCGGGCCCGGGACGAGGGGCACATCGCCCTGGTCGCCGACGGGTCCCTCCTCGGCGCCGCCGACTGGGACATCCTCGTGGAGGCGACCGGCAGCCCCGTCCACGGATACACCATGGCCGAGGAAGCCCTGCGCGGTGGCCGCCACGTGGCCATGGTCAGCAAGGAGGTCGACTCCGTCGCCGGACTGCACCTCGCCGAGCTCGCCGCCCGGGAAGGCCTCGTCTACACCACCGCCGACGGCGACCAGCCCGCCAACCTCATCGGCCTGGTCACCTGGGCGCAGCTCCTGGGCCTCGACATCGTGGCCATCGGCAAGTCGAGCGAGTACGACCTGGTCCTCGACCCCGAGCGCGGCACGGTGACCCAGCTCGACACCACCGTCCCCGCCCCCGAACTCGCGGGCCTGCTCACGCTCGGCGACGACGTCGCGGCGACGCTCGAAGCCCGAGCCGCCGCCGTCGCCGCGCTGCCCCAGGGCGCCACCGCCGACTACTGCGAGATGGCGGTCGTCGCCACCAACACCGGATTCAAGCCCGACACCGAGCTGCTCCATTACCCCGTGGCCCGGACCGCCGAGCTCGCCGACATCTACCGGCTGCGCGAGGACGGCGGCGTCCTGCGCCGGCCCGGCGCCGTCGACGTGTTCAGCGCCCTGCGCCTGCCCGGAGAGGCGTCCTTCGCGGGCGGCGTCTTCGTCGTCGTACGCACCGGGGACACCGAGACGTGGGAGACACTGCGCGGCAAGGGACACGTCGTCAGCCGCGACGGCGGATACGCCGCCGTCTACCTCCCGTACCACCTGATGGGCGTCGAGACCCCGCTGTCGCTGCTCTCCGCGGTCCTGCACCAGCGCCCCTCCGGCGGCACCGACCCGCGCGGCCACGCCGTCCTCGGCGGCCGTGCCCGCCAGGACCTCCCGGCGGGCACCGTCCTCGACATGGGCGGCCACCACCACGACGTCACCGGCGTCCAGGCCGTGCTGCTGCGCGACGAGGACACCCCCGAGGACATCGCTCCGCTCTACCTCGCTGCCCACACCACGCTGGCCCGGCCCGTCGCCGCGGGGGAACTCGTCCGCCTCGGCGACCTCGCCGACGCCGACGAAGCGCTCACCCGGGCCTGGACGGCCGGCCGCGCGGCCCGCCGCACCGCATCGGCGGTGCAGCGTTGAGCACCGACGTCCAGCACCTGCTGCTCGGCGCCGCGGCCGTCGTCGTGCTCGTCGTGCTCATCACCAAGTTCAAGCTCCACCCGTTCCTCGCCCTCACCCTCTCCGCGCTGGGCCTCGGGCTCGCCGCGGGCATCGGTCCGGGCACCACCGTCGAGCACTTCCAGGACGGTTTCGGCGACGCCCTCGCCAGCAGCGGCCCCACCATCGGCCTGGGCACCCTGCTCGGCGGCATCCTGCTCGGCTCCGGCGGCGCCGACCGCATCGCCACCGTCTTCATCGGCGCGCGCCCCGTGAAGTGGATCCCCACCGCGATCACCGCGGCGGCCCTGCTCATCGGCATGCCGCACCTGTTCGACGTCAGCTTCGTGATGCTCGTCCCGCTGGTCTACGCCGTCGCCAAGCGCACCGGCTCCCACCTGCTGTACGTCGGTCTGCCCATGGCCGCGGGCCTCTACGTCTCGCACGGCCTGCTGCCGCCGCACCCGTCGCCGACCCTGGCGGTGTCCGCGTACGACGCGAACACCGGGCTCACCATCCTGTACGGCCTCATGATCGGCATCCCGCTGGCCATCGTCACCGGGCCGCTGCTGACCCGGTTCGCCTCCCGCTGGTTCGGGCCCGCCCCCGATCTCGACAAGGGGCCCGTGCCCCAGCCCGACCCCGCCCCGGACAGCCGGCGGCGCCCGGTCTCCTTCACCCTGGCCCTCATCACCGTGCTGCTGCCGCCCGGCCTCATGCTGATCGGCACCCTGGGCACGGCACGCACCACCGAGGGCACCCTGCCGTACGCCTTCTTCGAGGCCTGCGACTCCTCGGTCCTCTCGCTGCTCGCCGCCGTCGTCTTCGCGTTCTTCGCGCTGGGCCTGCGCTCCGGGTTCGGCCTTGGGCAGTTGCAGAAGATGGCCGGCAAGGGACTCGGCCCCGTCGGGGCGATCGTCCTCATCCTCGGCGCGGGCGGCGGCCTGAAGGCCATGCTCACCGCCACCGGCATCGACAAGATCATCTCGGACTACGCCGTCGACTGGGCCGTACCACCCCTGCTGCTGGCCTGGCTCGTCGCCGCGCTCCTGCGCATCTGCCTCGGCTCGGCCACCGTCGCCACCGCCGCCGCGACCGGCATCGTCGCACCGCTGCTCGCCGCGTATCCGGGCACCTCGCCGGAGCTCATGGTGCTCGCCACGGCCTCCGGCGCCGTGATGCTCTCCCACGTCAACGACTCCGGATTCTGGCTCTTCAAGGAGTACTTCCAGCTGTCCGTGTCCCAGACGTTCCGCACCTGGACCCTCATGCTGTCGCTCCAGTCCCTGCTCAGCCTCGGCGGTGTCCTGCTGCTCAGCACGTTCGTCGGAGGCTGAGTCGCCGCCGGAGCGCGGTCGATCATCGGCTAACGTCGCGTACGAATTTCGGAGAAGGGTGACGATGACCGCTCAGCAGCACCTGCCGCTCATCCCGGACCAGCGGCGCGAGCACCTCCTGCGCCATCTGCGCAAGGAGGGCGTGCTCAGCGTCCAGCAGATCACGCAGCTCTTCCAGGTCTCCCACATGACGGTGCGGCGGGACATCGCCGAACTCGAACGCCAAGGGCTGGTCTTCTCGGTGCCCGGCGGCGTCAGGATCGCCAGCCACGTCAGTACGGAACCCAGCTTCCAGGACAAGACCCGCGTCGAGCAGCCCGCCAAGGGGGCCATGGCGCGCGAGGCCGCCCGCCTGGTCACCGAGGGAATGACCGTCTACCTCGACGCGGGCACCACCCTGCTCGCCATGGTCCCGGAGCTGGCACGCCTGAGCGAACTCACCGTGGTGACGAACGACTTCGCCACCGCCGAGCAGCTCATGGCCTCGCCCCACCTCGACGTCGTGCACACCGGCGGCCGCATCGACATGGCGAACCGGTCCAGCGTCGGCCGCCTCGGCGCCGCGACCCTGCGCCAGCTCGCCCTCGACCTCGCCTTCATCAGCACCAGCTCCTGGGACCTGCTGCGCGGGGTCACCACCCCCTCGGAACCCAAGGTCGACGTCAAGCAGGCGGCCATGGAGTCCGCGGCCGCCTCGGTCCTGGTGGCGGGCTCGTCGAAGTTCGGCACGTTCGGCAAGTACCGGGTGGCTCCGCTCACGGCGTTCGACACCGTGATCACCGACAACGCCCTGGCCGAGGGCGCGGCCACCGGCATCCGCGAGAACGGCTGCGAGCTGCACCTGGCGCAGCCGCAGCCGTAGCGCCGGCCGACCGTCGCGGTCCCATAAGGACGCCTGATACCCCCATCGCGGATTCCTGCCTTCCGCGCCGCTGATCACCGTGTTTCCCTCTCATCAACTCACGACGTGGTGAGAGGAACCCCGTGACAGCTCTGCACACCGCGATAGCCATCCTCGTGGTTGTCCTGCTCATTCTGGTGCCCAAGGTGGAACCGGTGATCGCCCTGGTCATCGGCTCGCTCTACCTCGGTGTCGCCACCGGCCTCGGCTTCGAGGGCACCATCGAGACGATCGTCGACGGCTTCGGCGAGATCATGGCCGAGGTCGGCCTGCTGATCGGCTTCGGCGTCCTGCTCGGCTCCCTGCTCAACTCCATGGGAGCCCTGCAGAAACTGGTCGAGAAACTGATGCGCGTCCTCGGCCCCGGAAAGCTCCCCTACGCCCTCGCCGGCGCCCTCAGCGCCGTCTTCCCCTCCATCTACGTGGACGTCCAACTCGTCCTCGCCGCCCCGCTCGCCAAGTCGGCCGCGCCCCGCATGGGACGCCACGGACTGCCGATGATGGGCGGCGCGCTCAGCGCCGGCATCCTCGTCGGCTACGTCTTCGTCGTCCCGGGCCTCGGCACCCTCGCGGTCGCCGGACTGCTGCACGTGCCGCTCAGCACCATGCTGGTGTACGGCTTCGTCCTCGGCCCGCTCGCGGCCCTGCTGACCGTGTTCCTCTACGGGCGGCTGCTGCGCGCCGGCCTGTGGAACGCGGCCACCGACGAAGCGGCCGTCGGCACCGACGCCGAGACCGATGCCGAAGCCGCCTCGGACCACGGCCAGGACGCGGTCCGCCCGCAGCCGCCGCTGTACCTCTCGCTGCTGCCGATCGTCGTTCCGCTGCTGCTCATCGCCACCGGCGCCGTCGCCGACGCCGCGGGCGTAAAGTCCGATCTCCTCGCCTTCCTCGGCAACCCGGCGTTCGCGCTGTTCGCCGGCCTGGTCGGTGCGTACGCCCTGGCCAAGCGGGTGCTCACCACCGAGCGCGTGGACCGGGCGGTGACCGAGGGCTTCCACAGCACCGGACAGATCCTGCTGGTCACCGGTGTGGGCGGATCGCTCGGCGCCGTCATCGGCAAGACCGGCCTCGACAAGGTGCTCTCCGGGATCTTCTCCGCCGACGCGGGCATGTCCACGGTGCTCACGATCCTGCTCGTGTGGCTGGTCGCCGCCGTACTCCACCTGGCCATCGGCTCCATCGGCGTCGCCGCCATCGCCGCCGCCGGGATCATCGCCCCGATCATGGGCGACCTCGCCGTGCCACCCGCCGTGCTGGCGCTCGCGATCGGCTCCGGTTCGCTCTTCGCCCTCCAGGTGAACAGCAACTTCTTCTGGATGTTCCAGCCGCTCCTCGGCGTGACCACCCGGGGCGCCCTCAAGGCACTCACCTTCGTGACCGCGCTCGCCTCGGTCGTCTCGCTGGTCCTGGTCATCGCCGTGAGCTTCGTGGTGTGACAGCCGCGCGCCGCCCCGTCGAGAGAAAGAAGCACATGCAGCCCCTCCGCGACCTCACCGTCGTCTCGCTCGAACAGGCCATCGCCGCCCCGTACGCCACCCGGCAGCTCGCGGACCTCGGCGCCCGCGTCATCAAGGTGGAGCGGCCGGGCGCCGGAGACTTCGCCCGCGCCTACGACAGCCGCGTGCGCGGACTCAGCTCCCACTTCGTGTGGGTCAACCGCAACAAGGAATCGCTCACCCTCGACATCAAGGACCCGCAGGGCATGGACGTCCTGCGCCGGCTGCTCGCCGACGCCGACGTCTTCGTGCAGAACCTGGCCCCCGGCGCCGCCGAGCGGGCCGGCCTCGGCTGGGCCGAACTGCACGCCGCACACCCGCGGTTGATCGTCTGCGACATCTCCGGCTACGGCTCTCCCGGCCCGTACGCCACCGCGAAGGCGTACGACCTGATGGTGCAGAGCGAGTCCGGGCTGCTCTCGGTGACGGGCAGCGTGGAGGAGATGGCGAAGGTGGGCATCTCCGTGTCCGACATCGCCGCCGGCATGTACGCCTACAGCGCGATCCTCGCCGCTCTGCTCGAACGCGGACGCACCGGCGAGGGCGTCCATGTCGACGTGTCGATGCTGGAGGCCACGGTGGAGTGGCTGGGCTTCCCCCTGTACTACGCGTACGACGGCGCCGAGCCGCCGCCGCGCGCCGGTGCGGCGCACGCCACCATCTACCCGTACGGTCCCTTCACCGCAGGGGACGACAAGGTCGTCATGATGTGCATCCAGAACGAGCGCGAATGGGCGGCCTTCTGCGAACGCTTCCTCCAGCGCCCGGAGCTGGCGACGCACCCGGACTACGCGGGCAACGCCGCCCGCAATGCGCACCGGGAGGCCCTGGGCGCGATCATCGCGGCGCGGTTCGCCGAGCTCACCGCCGCCGAGGCCGTCGAGCTGCTGGCGGCCGTCCCGGTGGCGCACGCCCGCGTCAACTCGCTGGCCGAGGTGTGGGAGCACCCGCAGCTGACCGCCCGCGGCCGCTGGCACGAGGTGGGCACCCCGGCCGGCGCCGTCCCCGCGCTGGCCCCGCCGGGACTGGTCGACGACACCCCCCGCATGGACCCGGTGCCCGCCCTCGGCGAGCACACCCGGGCCATTCTCGCCGAGGCCGGCCTGGCCGACGCCGAGATCGACGCGCTCACCGCCCGGGGCGCCGCATGAGCCACCCCACCAACCCCCTGGCCACGGCGGTGACCTGGCTGTTCGTCCCCGCGACACACCCCGGACGGTTCGCGAAGGCGGCCGCCAGCGGCGCCGACGCCGTCGTCGTCGACTTCGAGGACGCCGTGGCCGCGGACGACAAGGCGGCCGCCCGTGAGCGGCTGCGCGCCGCCTGGCCCCGGGACGCCGACGTGCCCGTGACCGTGCGGATCAACGGGCCCGGCACCGCCGAGTACGAGGACGACCTCGCCGTGTGCCGGGCCCTGGCGCCCGCCGCCGTCGTGCTGCCCAAGACCGAGTCCGCGGCGCAGGTGCGGCACACGGCGCAGGCGAGCGGCACCCGCGTACTCCCGCTGATCGAGACCGCGCGCGGACTGGTCCACCTCGACACCATCACGGCCGAACCCGACGGCGTCCGGCTGCTGTTCGGCAGCATCGACCTCGCCCTCGACCTCGGTGTGTCCGACGACCGGGCGCTGGACTCCGCCCGCGCCGACCTGGTCCGCTGGTCCGCGGCGAACGGACGTCCCGCCCCCGTCGACGGAGTCACCACGGCCGTCCGCGACCCCGACGCCGTGACCCGGGCGGCGGCGCGCGGCCGGGCCTGGGGCTTCGGCGGCAAGCTCTGCATCCACCCGGCCCAACTCCCGCACGTGCGGGCCGCCTTCGCCCCCACCGAGGAGGAGGTGGGCTGGGCCCGGCGGGTGCTCGCCGCGGGCCACGAAGGGGCGGCGACGGTGGACGGTGAGATGATCGACCGGCCGGTCGTCGAACGGGCCCGGCGGATCCTCCACCGGGCCGCCTCCGACGCCCGGTCCAGCAGACCCTGAGCCCGTACTCCTGAGCCGGAAGGCAGCCCCGAACGCCCCGTGGACATCGCCCAGCTGCGCGACTTCATCGCCGTCGTCGACGCCGGCAGCCTCTCCCGGGCCGCCGGTGTGCTGCACGTGTCGCAGCCCGCCGTCAGCCAGCGCATGGCCCAGCTCGAGACACACCTCGGGGTGCGGCTGCTCGACCGCGGGCCGCGCGGCGTACGGCCCACGCCACGGGGGCAGACGCTCTACCGGGACGCCCAGCAACTGGTGCGGCAGTTCGACCGGCTCGCACAGGACATCACCGGCGGCCGCCAGCCGGTCCACGGCCCGGTCGCCATCGGTCTGCCCACCACGGTGACCGCGCCGCTCGCACCCGCCCTGTTCTCCTGGGTCCGCGCCCATTACCCCGGCATCCACCTGCAACTCTTCGAGTCGATGAGCGGCTACGTCCACGAACTGCTGCTCGCCGGGCGCCTCGACCTGGCCGCCGTCTACCGTGAGGACGACGCGCCGCGCGCGGGTGAACTCCCGCTCTACTCCGAGGAGTTGTATCTCATCGGGCATCCGGACCCGGCCCCGGACAGTCCGGACGAGGTGTCCTTGCGCGATCTGGAGGGGGTGCCGCTCGTGACGCCGGGGGCGCGCAGCAACCTGCGGGCCCTGGTGGACCGGGCGTTCGCCGCGCGCGGACTGGCGCAGAACAACGTGGGCGACGTGGAATCGCTCGGCACCCTGATCCGCATCGCCGAAAGCGGCGAGGCCTGCACGATCCTGCCGCGCTCGGTGGTCGCGGTGCACGGCACCCAGCCGGGCCTCGGCGTGCGCCGCATCGTCGACCCGGCGCTGCGCCGCCACATCGCCGTCCGCACGGCCACCGACCGTTACGAGCCGAGCGAACCCGTCGTGGCGGTGCGTCGCGGCATCGTCGAGGTCACCCGGGAACTGGCGGCCACCGGCCGGTGGCCCGGCATCCGCCCGGCGTGACCGGCACACGTACGGCCGGGCCGTCACGGCCCGGCCGTACGTGACGCGGGTTCAGACCTCGGGTCTCAGGCCTTGTCCTGCATGCTGCTGCGCGCGGGGTTGCCCTGCTCCGCCGCCTTCGGGTCCTTCTCGTCGGCCTTGGCGCGCACCCCCTGCTCGATGCGCTCACCGATGGACCGGTCGACGTTGGACCAGTACTCGAAGGCCCGCTTGAGCACCGGCTCGCTCACGCCGTTGAGCAGGTGACCGACGACGTTGTCGACGAAGCGGTCGCGCGCGGCGTCGTCGAAGACCTCGCGCACCATGGTGCCCGCCTGCCCCCAGTCGTCGTCCTCGGCGTGGTCGACGTAGGCGGCGCGGGTGATGTCACCGTCCGCGTACCAGCTCGGCGGCGTGCCGTAGCGCTCGGTGTCGGCCGCCGGGCCGCCCTTGGAGTTCGGCGCGTAGACCGGGTCCTGGGCCTTCCGGAAGGCCATCGCCCCGTCCTTGGAGTACGTGTGCAGGGGCGCGACCGGCGCGTTGACGGGCAGCTGCTGGTAGTTGCCGCCGATGCGGTGCCGGTGCGCGTCCGCGTACGAGAACAGCCGGCCGAGCAGCATCCGGTCGGGGCTCGGGCCGATGCCGGGGACCAGGTTGTTCGGCTGGAACGCCGCCTGCTCGATCTCCGCGTGGTTGTCCGTGGGATTGCGGTCGAGGGTCATCTTGCCGACCTCGATGAGCGGATAGTCCGCGTGGGGCCAGACCTTGGTCAGGTCGAACGGGTTGAAGCGGTACGTGGCCGCGTCCTCGTACGGCATGACCTGCACGTGCAGCGTCCAGCTCGGGTACTCGCCGTCGCGGATGTGCTCGAAGAGGTCCCGCGTGTGGTAGTCCGTGTCGGCCGCGGCCATCTGGTCCGCCTCGTGCTGCGTGAAGCACTCGACGCCCTGGTCGGTCTTGAAGTGGTACTTCACCCAGAACCGCTCGCCCTGGGCGTTGATCCACATGTAGGTGTGCGACGTGTAGCCGTTCATGTGGCGCCAGGAGCGGGGGATGCCCCGGTCGCCCATCAGCCAGGTGACCTGGTGGGCGGACTCGGGCGAGAGGGTCCAGAAGTCCCACTGCATGTCGTGGTCGCGGAGGTTGTTGTCCGCGCGGCGCTTCTGGGACCGGATGAAGTGCTGGAACTTCATCGGGTCCTTGATGAAGAACACCGGGGTGTTGTTCCCCACCATGTCGTAGTTGCCCTCGGTGGTGTAGAACTTCACCGCGAAACCGCGGGGGTCGCGCCAGGTGTCCGGGCTGCCGCGCTCCCCGGCGACCGTGGAGAAGCGGGCCACGAGTTCGGTGCGCGTACCGGGCTGGAACAGCGCGGCCTTGGTGTAGGCGCTGACGTCCGCGGTGACCTCGAAGTGCCCGAAGGCGCCGCTGCCCTTGGCATGCGGCTGCCGCTCCGGAATCCGCTCCCGGTTGAACTGCGCCATCTGCTCGATCAGATACGAGTCCTGGAGGAGGATCGGCCCGCCGGCGCCGACCGTCAGCGAGTGCTCATCGCTTTCGACCGGGATGCCGGCATCCGTGGTGGTGGGTTTGGCTGTGGGGTCGCTCATGAGCTGTGCGTGCCTCTCGACGGGGGTCGCTCTACGCCGCGGCGCTCTGGCCGAGTGAGCCCCGGAAGCTCTTTTCGAGCGGAACGCATCCGGAGGGACACACCGGGCAGACCGACGACGAGACCATCTTGCTGCCTCTCGCCGGACCTGGCCATTCGAGCCACCGCGACCTCCCCTGTACCCCGGCAGCGGGACTTCACCTCACCTGGGCGCGGAGAAGATGAGCCGTACTTCCGTCGTGCGGTACCCGGCACGGGTGAAGGCATCCGCCATCGGCCGGTTGCCGAGGTCGGTGGTGGCGGTGATCCGGTCCGCGCCGTCCGCGGCCTGGAAACGGGTGAGGGCGGCGAGGATCTCCGACACGAGACCCCGGCCGCGCAGCTCGGGGACGACGCCGAGGTAGCCGACGTTGCGGCTGTAGGGCGTGGCCGACGGGATCGCGAGGCCGGCCAGGGCGCCGTCGGGGGTGTGGGCGAGGCGCCACCAGTCCCGCTTGCCGGGGCGGTCGAGGTAGAAGGCCAGGCTCTCGCGGGCGGCGGCCTCCCGCCCGACGGCCGCTTCGCTCTCGACGGTGTGCGCGTCGAGCGTGCCCTCGGCAACCCGCAGCATCGCCCGGAGGAAGACCTCGTCGTCCGGCTCCGGCGACAACACCAGCCGCTCGGGCTCGGCGGGCAGCGGGGCCTCGGGCGTCCACTCGAACTGCAACCGCTCCACCTCGACGGTCAGCCCCGCGCGGCGGGCCGCCTCCTGGCGCCAGGCCACCGCGGCGACGTGCGCGGGGTCCTCCCGCCACGAGCCGGGCAGCTTCATGAGGTTGTAGAGCGGCGCGGCCTCGGCGCCCGCCGCCCGGAACGCCGCGTGGGCGGCGTCGAGGAGAGCGGCGCCCAGTACGGCCCGCTCGGCGGCGGGCACCTCGTCGGCCACGGCGAGGCAGTCGAGCGCGAGGGGGTGCGCGCTGTCGCTCTGCCCCCACCACAGGGCGCGCGCCAGCACCCGCCCGTCCGGCCCCCAGACGGCCCAGGTCCACTCCGGCCGGTACATCCGCTGTGCGGCCTCCGCCCGGTACGCGGCTGCCGACAGCCGCCACACGGGCTCTTGCGAGCCGAGGTCCAGCACCCGGTCGAGCTCCGCACCGGGCCCCGCCACGGCGGAGAACCGGGAAGCCGTACCGCTGAGGAATGTCATTCAGGCACCTTTCACGTGCACGTGCGCCGGTCGCCGACAACGGCCGGCCGGGTCGCACGGCCGGCACGCGGCGCGCCGACCGCGAGTGATCCTGCCAGGGGTGCATGGACAGGACAACGAAGTATTTCCGCCCCGCCCGCACGGGTGGTGACCGACTGTGTGCAAGACGGGCGAGTGCCGCTGTTTGCTCGTAGGGTCGAGGGGCAGGCGGTTCATCAGTGCTTGGGACAACAGGCGCGAACCAGCAGCGGGAGAGGTCCATCTGAGCGGCCTTCCGGGGCGTTGCTGGTGTTCTGACGTCCAGTAATCCAAGGAGCACTTCGACTATGCCTACTCAGCACTCCCACGACGACGCTCCGGACACCGTTGAGGCCTTCTACCGACTGGCGGAGGCCGCGGAGGGCCCCGAGTACGACGTCCTGCTGGAAGAACTGGTCGAGGCATGGCTGCCGATGGCCGAACGCCTGGCCGCCCGGTACCGCAACAAGGGCGAAAGCCTGGACGACCTCCGGCAGGTCGCCGCGCTCGGCCTGGTCAAGGCCATCAGCCGGTACGAGCCGGGGCGCGGCGCCTTCGAGTCCTACGCGGTGCCCACCATCACCGGTGAACTGCGCCGCCATTTCCGTGACCACAGCTGGGACGTGCACGTCCCGCGCCGCGTGCAGGATCTGCGCAACAAGGTCCGCAGCGCCCGCAGGGAGCTCCAGGCCGAGCCCGGTGAGCGGGAGGAACCCACCATCGAGGAGATGGCCGCGAGGGCGGGCCTGAGCGTGGAGGAGACCCGCGAGGGCATCGCGGCGCTGGAAAGCCACAGCACGCTGTCCCTGGAGGCTCAACTCGGCGCGGCCGGCGACGGAGTCAGCCTCGCCGACACCCTCGGGGTCACGGACAAGGCCTACGACACCATCACCGACCGCGAATCCGTGAAGGAGGGCCTGCGCCTGCTGCCCGAGCGGGAACGCGAGATCCTCTACATGCGGTTCTTCGAGGACATGACGCAGTCCCGCATCGCGGAGAAGATCGGCGTGTCCCAGATGCATGTCTCCCGCCTGATCACGCGCAGCTGCGCACGGGTGCGCGCGGTGGCCACCGGATCCGCGGACCGGTCCGCCGACCGTTCCGCCGACCATGCGCAGGCCGCCTGAGAGCACCGACGCGGACGACCTCCTGACCGAACCGGCCCCCTGAGGAAATCGGGGTGCCGGTTCAAAGTCCGGTCAGAAGTCCGGTCAGAAGTCCGGGGCGAGGATGTCGGCGGCGATGCTCGCCAGCGGGCGCCCGCTGGCGAAGGCGCGGGCGCGCAGCCTGGTCAGCGCCTCCTCGACGGGCAGACTCAGCCGTTCGGCGAGCCGGGCGGAGGCCGCGTGCGTGGTGACCCAGTGGGTCTCGAGGAGGTCGGCGGGCTCCCACGCCGGCAGCGTGCCCCGCGCGAGCAGCTGCCAGAAGTCCGGCAGCAGCGCCTCGGCCGTGGCGCCGACGGCGAGCGAGGCCTGATTCATCGCCTCCGGCACGACGAGGCAGGGCCGCTCGCACAGCAGCAGGGCGGTACCGAACACCTTCGAGTCGAAACGGAGCGGGAAGGCGTACACCGCGCCGTATCTGCTCCGTTCGTACAGGCAGGCCTGGAACATCGGCCACCGCGCGAGAGGCTGCGACATGTCGTTGACCAGGACCGCGCGGTCCGTCACCGCGGCGGAGACACAAGGGCCTTCCCCGGCGAGGAACTCCGCCTCCTCCACATGCAGGGCACGCTCGTCACTCACCCCCACCAGCTGCCGGTACGGCGTATCCGTGAGCCAGGACAGGGCCGCGCCGTCGACGGGCAGCGCCTCGCACAGGGCCCGGCACAGCACCGTCGGCAACTGCCGGCCCACCTCCGCACGGCGCGCGGCGGCAAGGACCTGTTGCGCCGCCGTCAACCGCTCACTCATCGGGACCGCTCCCCGCATCGACACTCCATTGCTGCCACCCCAGTACCCATGTACGACGCAAGTTTGTCCGCGGCCCCGGAAAGCATCAGTGTGGAGGCGCGCCGACGCGCTGGGTACCCGGACCTGACCGCACACCGGCGCGAGCACGTCGCGTTCTGCCCACGGCAGAGGACCGGCCCGACCGGAGTCCGCGGTCACTACAGTCCGGGCTCATGACGACGGTGACGACGGTGACAACGCGCACGATCGCCTACGCGGCCGACGGCCTGACGATGGTCGGGCACCTCGCGCTCCCGGCCGGTGCCGGCCGCCGGCCCGCGGTACTCGTCGGACCCGAGGGGGTGGGGCTCAGCGACGTCGAACGCCACCGGGCCGACGCGCTCGCCGAGTTGGGATACGTGGCGCTGGCCTTCGACCTCCACGGCGGGCGCTGTCTGACCGACCCCGAGGAGATGCTGGCCCGGTGCCTGCCGCTGCTCGCGGACCCCGACCGGATGCGCGCCATCGGCCACGCGGCGCTCGACGTGCTCCGCGCCGAACCGCGGACCGACCCCGGCCGGATCGCCGCCGTCGGCTACGGCACGGGTGGCGCGATCGCGCTGGAACTCGGACGCGACGGCGTCGACCTGCGCGCGATCGCGACCGTCAACGCACTGACCACGGGCCGACCGGGCGAGGCCGCGCGCATCCGCTGCCCGGTGTGGGCTGGGGTCGGATCGGAGGACCCGATCATGCCGCCCGCGCAACGGGACGCGTTCACCGCCGAGATGCAGGCCGCGGGCGTCGACTGGCGCCTGGCGGTCTACGGCGGCGCCCTGCACGCCTTCCACCACCCACCGGTCGACCACCCCGTGCGCCCCGGTGTCGGCCATCACCCGCGGCACGCGCAGCGGGCGTGGCGTGACGTCGTCGATCTGCTCGCCGAGTGCGTACCCACAACCGTCTGATCCGGTCGGCCGAAGGACGGGGCGGTGGGCCCTCGTACACGGGTACGTTCCTCGGCATGGACGCAATGGACCTGCTCAGACGCTCCGGCGGTCCGGTGACCCGTAGCCGGATGGGCCGTGACCTGGCCGCGCTCGGACTCGGGGAGGGCGACGTCGTCATGTTCCACACCCGCATGTCCGCCCTCGGCTACGTGGCCGGCGGGGCGCAGACCGTGATCGACGCGCTCCAGGACGTCGTCGGCGCGCGCGGAACGCTGATGGTGACGTGCGGCTGGAACGACGCGCCTCCGTACGACTTCGTCTCCTGGCCGCAGGACTGGCAGGACGCCGTGCGCGCGGACCATCCGGCCTACGATCCGGTCCTCAGCGAGGCCGATCACGACAACGGACGCCTCCCGGAGGTGCTGCGCCGTCGGCCCGGCGCCGTGCGCAGCCGTCATCCGGATGTCAGTTTCGCGGCGCTGGGAGCCGCAGCGGAGGAGCTGATGGCCGACCACCCCTGGGACGATCCGCACGGCCCTGGCAGCCCTCTCGCACGGCTGACAGCGCACCGTGGCCGGGTCCTGATGCTCGGTGCGCCCCTGGACTCCATGACGCTGCTGCACCACGCCGAAGCGCTCGCCGACGCACCCGGCAAGCGGTTCGTGGAGTACGAGCAGCCGATCGTGGTGCGGGGCCGCCGGCGCTGGCGCCGCTTCCACGACATCGACTCGGA
This sequence comes from Streptomyces sp. BYX5S, assembly GCF_054724165.1. Classification (NCBI taxonomy): domain Bacteria; kingdom Bacillati; phylum Actinomycetota; class Actinomycetes; order Kitasatosporales; family Streptomycetaceae; genus Streptomyces; species Streptomyces sp. BYX5S. Next base: position 3,724,707 of record NZ_CM138829.1, read on the forward strand.
GAACGGGGCCTTCGACTACTCGGCGGTGGTCCCCGAGGGACAGGATCCGTTCGACGCCATCGTCCGGGACATGCTCGCCGCGGGTTGCGGCCGACGGGGCAGGGTCGGCGCTGCCGAGAGCCATCTCTTCGATGCCCCGGACGTCATCGACTACGCCACCACCTGGATCGACACCAGGCTGAGGGGGTAGGCGGCGGCAGCCCGGGGCAAGGAGCGTGCCGCCGGGATGTCCCGCTCGGACGGAGTGTCGGAGTCCGGTGCTCAGCCGGTGGAACGCTGCCCCCGACCCGGCGCGGCGGTCGACTGCGCGGCCTCGGCCTCGGCTTTCGCGTCGTTCACCGCGGCGGCGGCCTGTTTGGCGACTTCGTCGGCGGCCGCCGCGGCGGTGTTCGGCGGTGCGGCCTCGATCTGCGGCGTGCCGACTTCCTCCGCTGCGTCGGCAGGGGGTTCGTCGGCCTGTGCGCTCCGGGGCGGTCCCGACGTCGATTCGTCCCCGAAGGCCTTGGTGACGGTGCGCACTGCTTCCGTGAGCTCTCCCGGGATCACCCAGAAGGTGTTGTTGTCGCTCTGCGCGAGGTGCGGCAACGTCTCCAGGTACTTGTAGGCCAGCACCTTCGGATCGGCGTTGTTGCGGTGGACGGCCTGGAAGACGCGTTCCACCGCCTTGGCCTCGCCGTCCGCCCGCAGGATCATGGCCTGTTGCGTGCCCTGCGCCTCCAGGATGTCCTTCTGCTTCGTGCCCTCCGCGGTGAGGATCTTCGCCTGGCGTTCCCCCTCGGCGTGCAGGATGGCGGCGCGTTTGTCGCGCTCCGCGCGCATCTGCTTCTCCATCGCTTCCTTGATCGTGTTCGGAGGGTCGATGGCCTTGATCTCGACGCGGTTGACGCGGATGCCCCACTTGCCGGTGGCGTCGTCGAGGACGGTCCGCAGCCGGGTGTTGATCTCCTCGCGGGAGGTGAGCGTCTCCTCCAGGTCCATGCTGCCGATGACGTTGCGCAGCGTGGTCACCGTGAGCTGGTCGATCGCCTGGAGGTAGTCGGCGACCTCGTAGGCCGCCGACCGCGGGTCGGTGATCTGGTAGTAGAGCACGGTGTCGATGTTCACCACGAGGTTGTCCTCGGTGATGACGGGTCTGGGGTCGGACGAGTACACCTGCTCGCGCACATCCAGTTTGGTGTTGACGCGGTCGGCCACGGGCAGGACGAGGTTCAGCCCCGGTTGCAGGGTGCGGCGGTAGCGGCCGAACCGCTCGATGTTGTAGCGGCGGGCCTGCGGCACGATGCGCACGGAGGCGGCCACGAGGAAGACGACGACGAGGGCCGCCAACAGGATCGGGATGACTACGGGGTCCACGCTTCCTCCAGTGATGAGCGGTCGGCCGGTTACGGAAGGAGCTCGCGGGGATAGACCACAGCCGTCGCCCCTTCGATCTCCATGACGTCGACCAGCGCCCCCACGGGGATCACCTGGGTCTCGTCCAGGGCGCGAGCGGACCATTCCTCGCCGGAGAGCTTGATCAGGCCACGGGTCGCCGTGACCTCCTGCATGACCTCGGCCCGCTTGCCGACCAGTGCGTCGCTGCCTTCGCGGGTCAGGGGCGACTGCGCCAGATGCCGCATCGCGACAGGCCGGACGAGGAGGAGGCCGGCCGCGGCCGACACGCCGAGCGCCACGAACTGGCCGAGAAGCCCCACTCCCACACCGGCGACCACCGCGGTCACGAGCGCCGCGCCCGCCAGAAGCCCGAAGACCAGCGTCAGGGTGAAGAACTCCGCGGCGCCGAGACCCACGGCGGCGAGCAGCCAGATGAACCATGGCATGGCGATCAGCCTCCCTCGGGGGGACCTCTTCACAAAGCTACCGTCTGGAACACCGGACAGAACAGGCTTAACCGGCTCGATCAGCTTCATGAGGAGGTCTGCGACGCCGACGCGGCCCATCTGCGTCGCGAAGGCGCGCGAAGTTGTCGGTGGCGCCCGCGCTCACCCCGGCAGCAGCAGTTCGCACGTTTCTCCTGGCTGTACCAGCACGGCACGGTCCGGCAGGCGCACCGTGATGGGGGAGCGGTCCGAGGCCGGCACGGTGAGGTGCATGCGGTCGGAGAGGATGCGCAGCCGGATGCCCCAGTGGCCTCGGTAGTGGAGGGTGAACCCGTAGGAGGAGCCGGTCAGTTCACGAAGCGGCGCCGGATCCAGGCACAGCGCGTCGTCGCGTGTTTCGAGGCCGGTGAGGCCGCGCTGGACCAGATCCACGGTGCCGGCCATCGCGCCGAGGTGGATGCCCTCGCCGGTGGTGCCTCCCTGGATGTCGGCGATGTCCCCGACCAGTGCTTCGTGGGCGAAGCGCCAGGCGCCGGTGCGGCGGGCCCGAGCGAGCACCCAGCCGTGCACGAGGCCGCTCAGGGTCGAGCCGTGGCTGGTGCGGCGCAAGTAGTGATCGACCGTGCGCCGCCACGTGGCGTCGTCGAGTGCGTACCCCAACTGCGCGAAGAGGGAGCTGAGTTCAGCGGGTGGGAACAGGTAGCCGAGCATCAGGACATCCGCCTGCTTGGACGCCTGGTAGCGGTTGACCCGGTCGCCCTCGGCCTCCAGGATCCGGTCGAGGCGGCGGATGTCCTCGTACCTCTTCGTGTACGCCTCCCAGTCCAGCTCGGCCAGTCGCTCGTACCCGGCGAACTGGCTGATCACCCCGTCGTGGAACGGAACGTGCAGGGACCGGGAGACGTCCCGCCACAGCTCCGCCTCGCCGCCGTCGAAACCGATCCGCTCCGCGAGCTCCTGCCGTCGCGGCGGGGGCAGCAGGTCCAGCAGCTCCAGGGCGCGGGTCAGCACCCAGGCCGCGGTCACGTTCGTGTACGCGTTGTCGTCGATCCCCGGCCGGTCGGAGTCCGGGTAGGCGTCGTGGTACTCGTCGGGGCCGACCACACCGCGGATCCGATACCGGCGAAGCGCGTCGTCGTAGGTGGCCGTGTCCGCCCAGAAGCGGGCGATCTGGAGCAGCATCTCGGCGCCCTTGGTGTGCAGGAACTCGGCGTCGCCGGTGGCCTCCCAGTAGCGCCAGACGTTGTAGGCGACGGCCGAGCCGACGTGGTGCTGCAAATGTGTGTGGTCGGGCAGCCAGCGCCCGGAGTTCGGGTTGAGGTGCAGTCGCTGGGTCTCCTCGCGGCCGTCGCCGCTGCTCTGCCACGGGTACAGGGCGCCCCGGCCGCCGGCGTCGTCCGCCGCGCGGCAGGCCCGCTCCAGGCGGCGGTGCCGGTAGGTGAGCAGCGCGCGGGAAACCTCCGGGAAGTGCAGGTTCAGATACGGCAGGACGAACAGCTCGTCCCAGAAGACGTGGCCGCGGTACGCCTCGCCGTGCAGCCCGCGCGCCGGTACGCCCACGTCGAGGTCGGCGGTGTGGGGCGAGAGGGTCTGGAGCACGTGGAAGAGGTGCAGCCGCAGGATGCGGCCCGCTTCGGCGGGCATGTCCAGGTCGGCGCGCCGCCAGAGCTGGTCCCATGCCGTGAGGTGCGAGTCGAGCAGGCCGTCGAAGGGCCGGGCCCGCTGAGCCCGGTCGACGGCCGCTTGCAGCGGGTCGCCGATGGCGGGGTCCCGGGAGGTGTGCAGGGCGACGACCTTGTCGACCGTGACGGTGTGCCCCGGCTCCAGGGGCACGTACAGCAGCTGGGCGGCGCGCTCGCCGGTGAGGTGCCCGTACGTCTGCGTGACCTCGGGACAGGTGGTGCGTGCCGCGAGGGCGATGCGGACGTCGGAGGTGCGGGTGCGGCAGCGCAGCCAGACGAGGTCGGGGTCGACCGTGCCGCTGTGACCGTGCACGAGGTGGCGGCCGTCGAGGTCGCGGTAGCGGGGTACGCCCGCGTTGCGCACCGCGCCGTCCAGGGCGGACTCCACCTCCAGCTCTCCCGTCCAGTTCTCGGCGTGGAACTCCGTGCGCAGCGCCGCGAGATGAGGATCGGCCATGTGCACCAGCCGGAGCTGCCGCACACCGACGCGCCGTCCCGCCGCGTCCTCGTACACGGTCCGGCGTTCCAGCAGACCGCTGCCGAGGAGAAGGCGCAGGCGGTGCTCGACGACGTGAGAGGTGTCCGGGTGGAGCCATGCCCCGGCGCCGGACTCGTCGCGGCAACGAAACCGCAGCGGAAGCCAGTTGGGGACGTTGACGAGGTCCTCGTTGCCCACGCGGTGACCCGCGACCACGGAGGTGAGGCGGTCGTAGCAGCCCGCGACGTAGGTACCCGGGTAGTGGATCTCACCGGCCGTGCACTCGGGAAGAGCGCCCCGGGTGGCGAAGTAGCCGTTGCCCAGCGTGCACAGCGATTCGCGGAGACGCTCCTCGCCCGCCGCGTAGCCTTCGTAACTCCACGTCCCATCGGTCACGGCGCGGCCTCCTCCAGGATCAGTTCACTCAGGTCACCGACGACCGGGTCCGCGCCGCGTCCTCACGACGACGGATCACGTGCACCGTGGCACGGGGCGGCGGCGGGAAGAAGGGCCGACCCGGCCACGGATGAGGACGTTCGGCCTCTGTGGTCAGGGGGGGCGCGCAGCACTTCGGAGACCGGGCGCCGCGGCCACCGCACATCAGGCGTGGCCGGGCCGACCCGACCACCCCATCAGGGCCGCTCGGCCCATACCCCCGCACCCACCGCACGTCGAGAGTGGAGACGGACCCGGGCATCCGACGAAGGAGGCGGACATGGACGCCACCGGAACCACGGCAGTGCTCGACCGGCAGGGGCTGGACGCGCTGATCGCGGCCCTGGCGGCCGAAGGACGCACCGTCGTCGGACCGACCGTGCGCGACGGCGCCGTGGTGCTCGCCGAACTGGACGGCGCCGGGGCGCTGCCGTGGGGGTGGGGGACCGAACTGAACGCCGGGCGCTACCGGTTGGTGCGCCGTCAGGACACCGCGGTCTTCGCGCACACCTCCGGGCCCCAGTCGTGGAAGAGCTTCCTCCACCCGCAGCGGGAGAAGCTGTGGGACGCGGACCGGGACCCCGACAGCGGACGGATCGCCGTGCGACCGCCCGCGGCGGAGCCGACCACCTACGCCTTCCTCGGCGTACGCCCCTGCGACCTGCGCGCCATCGCCATCCAGGACCGGGTCCTGGCCGGCGGCCACTTCAAGGACGACGGCTACGCGGCGCGCCGCGGGAAGGCGTTCCTCGTGGCCGTCGACTGCACCGAGCCCGGCGAGACGTGCTTCTGCGTGTCGATGGGGAGCGGCCCCGGCGCCGACGCCGGGTTCGACCTCGCCCTGACGGAACTGATCGACGACGACGGCCACCGCTTCCTCGTACGCGTCGGCAGCGCGGACGGCGCCCGGATCCTGGCCGAGGTGCCGCACACCCCGGGCGACCCGGAGACGGCCGGGACCGCCCGCGCGGCCGTCGACGCCGCCCGGGACCGGATGGGCCGCGCCATGCCCCCGGTCGACCTGCGCGCCCTGCTCGGCGCGCACCCGGACGCCGACCGCTGGGACGACGTCGCCGCGCGCTGTCTGACCTGCGGCAACTGCACCATGGTCTGCCCCACCTGTTTCTGCACCACCACGGAGGAGGTCACCGACCTCACGGGCGACCACGCCGAGCGCTGGCAGCGCTGGGACTCCTGTTTCGACCTCGACTTCACCCGACTCCACGGCGGGCCGGTCCGCGCGACACCCCGCAGCCGCTACCGGCAGTGGCTCACCCACAAACTCTCCACCTGGCACGACCAGTTCGACTCCACCGGCTGTGTCGGCTGCGGACGCTGCATCACCTGGTGCCCCGTCGGCATCGACATCACCGAGGAAGTCGCGGCGCTGGCAGAGGAGGCCGCACGATGATCGCGACAACGACTCCCCGGATGACGCAGGCGCTCTCCCGTGCCCATGGGGCCCGCCTCATGGAAATGGCCCGGCTGGTCAACTTCCCCGAGGGTGCCCGGATCCTCGAAGAGGGAGCGCACGCGGGCCACTTCTGGATCATCCGCACCGGCACCGTCGCCCTCGACCTGCACGTTCCCGGAAGGGGACCGGCGGTCATCGAAACCCTGGGATTCGGCGAACTCGTCGGCTGGTCCTGGCTCTTCGAGCCGTACGTCTGGCAACTGGGCGCCGAGACCATGAGTCCGGTCCGCGCATACGAGTTCGACGCCGCCGAGGTCCGGGCGCTCTGCGCGAGCGACGCCGGCTTCGGCCGGGAGGTCGAGCACTGGGTGGGAGCGGTGCTCGCCCACCGCCTGCTGGCCGCCCGCATCCGTCTCCTCGACCTGTACGCCCCGCACGGCAGCGGACTGCCGCGATGAGCGCCGTCCCCGCCCCGTACCAGGTGGTCGAGCGGTGGGACGAGACACCGGACACCGTCACACTGCGCCTCGACCCGATCGGAGCGCCCCTCGCCCGCTTCGCGCCCGGACAGTTCGCCATGGTGTACGCGTTCGGGGCGGGGGAGATACCGGTCTCCGTCAGCGCGATCGCGACGGCCGGTGACGGCCTCGCCCACACGATCCGCGCGGTCGGCGCCGTCTCAACGGGGCTGTGCGGCAAACGGGTTGGCGAGGTGGTCGGACTGCGCGGCCCCTTCGGCACCTCCTGGGAGGTCGAGAAGGCGCTCGGGCGCGATCTCGTGGTCGTCGCGGGAGGCATCGGACTCGCGCCCCTGCGGCCGCTGATCCAGCACGCGACCCGTGAACCCGGCGCGTACGGCCGGACCAATGTCCTCATCGGCGCCCGCACCCCCTCCGACCTCATCTGCCGCGCGGAGACCGGCAAGTGGACCACGGCGTACACCGGTGTCACCGTCGACCACCCCGACACCTCCTGGCGCGGCGAGATCGGCCTGGTCACGCGGCTCCTGGACGGCGCCCGCTTCGACCCGGCGCACACCACCGCGTTCGTGTGCGGACCCGAGCCGATGATCAGGGCCACCGCCCGCGATCTCGTCCACCGGGGCGTGGCGCCCGACCGGATCCGGGTCTCCCTGGAACGCAACATGCGCTGCGCCACCGGCCACTGCGGACACTGCCAGCTCGGCCCCGTCCTGCTGTGCCGCGACGGCCCCGTCCTCGACTACGAGCGGGCCCAAGCCCTCATGTCCATCAGGGAGTTGTGACGACGATGACCGGGACCCCGACGCTCGCCGTGTTCAAACTCGCCTCCTGCGACGGCTGCCAGCTCACCCTCCTGGACTGCGAGGACGAACTCCTCGCGCTCGCCGGAAAGGTCCGCGTCGCCCACTTCCTGGAGGCGTCCAGCGACGTGCTGGAAGGACCGTACGACCTCACGCTCGTCGAGGGCTCCGTCACCACCGCCGCGGACGCCACCCGCATCCGGGCCATCCGCGCGGACTCCCGCCACCTCGTCACCATCGGGGCCTGCGCGACGGCGGGCGGCATCCAGGCGCTGCGCAACTTCGCCGACGTCGAGGAGTTCCGGCGGACCGTCTACGCCCGCCCCGACTACATCGACACCCTGGCCACCTCCACCCCGGTCTCCGCCCACGTCGACGTCGACTTCGAACTGCGCGGCTGTCCCATCGACCGGCGCCAACTCGTCGAGGTCATCACCGCGTTCCTCGCCGGTCGAAAACCCGACGTCCCCGACCACAGCGTGTGCTTCGAGTGCAAGCGGCGCGGCACGGTGTGCGTCACCGTCGCCCACGGCACCCCCTGCCTGGGCCCCGTCACCCACGCCGGTTGCGGCGCGATCTGCCCCGCCTACGGGCGCGGCTGCTACGGCTGCTTCGGCCCCTCGGGATCGGTGAACCTGCCCGCGCTCATCCCGGTACTGCACCGCGACGGACTCGACGACCGGAACACCGAACGGCTGCTGCACACCTTCAACGCCACCGCATTCGCCCCGTACGACAAGGAGCCCCGGCCGTGACCCACCGCGGAACCCGCGTGCTGCACGTCGGCTCCCTCGCCCGAGTCGAAGGCGAAGGTGCCCTGCGCCTCACCGTGGTCGGCGAGTCCGTCACCGCCGCCCGGCTGCGGATCTACGAACCCCCGCGCTTCTTCGAGGCGTTCCTGCGCGGCCGCGCCCACACCGAGCCACCCGACATCACCGCCCGCGTGTGCGGCATCTGCCCCGTCGCCTACCAGATGAGCGCCTGCGCCGCGATCGAGAACGCCTGTGGCATCCAAGTGCCGCACGAGATACAGCAGTTGCGGCGGCTGCTGTACTGCGGCGAGTGGATCGAGAGCCAGACCCTGCACATCTACCTCCTGCACGCCCCCGACTTCCTGGGCCGCGACGGCGCCATCGACCTCGCCCGCACCCACCGCGCCGACGTCGAGCGCGGACTGCGCCTGAAGCAGACCGGAAACGCCCTGCTCGAACTGCTCGGAGGCCGGGCCGTCCACCCCGTCAACGTCCGCCTCGGAGGCTTCCACCGCGCTCCGACCAAGGCCGAACTGCGCCCGCTCGCCGAGCGGCTGCGCCGTGCCCTCGACGATGCGTGGGCCACCGCCCGGTGGGTGTCCGGCTTCGACTTCCCCGACGCGACAAGCCCGTACGACTTCCTGGCCCTGTCCGAACCCGACCGGTACGCCATCGACACCGGCACGCCCACGGTCCTTGCGCCGGGCGCCCGTGCCACCCGGCAGTTCGCCCTGGCGGACTTCCCCCGTGAGGTCGTCGAGACACAGGTCCCGCACTCCACCGCGCTGCACGCCACGCTGCGCGGCCGCCACCACCTCACCGGCTCCCTCGCGCGCTACGCGATCAACGGCCGGCTCCTGTCGGCCGCCGCGCGGGAAGCGGCCCGGAAGGCCGGACTCGGGGACCCGCGCGACGGCATCGTGTGCCGCAACCCGTTCCGCAGCATCCTCGTACGGGCGGTGGAGGTCGTGTACGCCGTCGAGGAGGCCCTGCGCATCATCGACACCTACGAGCGGCCCGCCCGCCCCCACGTGGCGGTGCCGCCGCGCGCGGGCGTCGGACACGGAGCCACCGAGGCGCCCCGCGGGCTGCTCTACCACCGCTACGTGCTCGACGCGGAGGGCACCGTCACCGACGCCCGCCTGGTGCCGCCCACGTCCCAGAACCAGGGCGCCATCGAGGAGGACCTGCGCCGCATCGCGCAGCACGCTCTCGCGCACAACCGTTGCGGCGACGCGGAGTTGACGCATCTGTGCGAGCGGGCCATCCGCAACCACGACCCGTGCATCTCCTGCTCCACGCACTTCCTCGACCTCACCGTCGACCGCGCGCCCGCCCCGTAGGAGGACCCCGTGAACGACAGTCCGCACATCGTCAGTGACGTGATGACCCACACGGTGATCGCCGTCGGACGCGACGCCCCCTTCAAGGAGATCGTCGAGCTGATGGGGCAGTGGAAGGTCAGCGCCCTGCCCGTCCTGGAGGGCGAGAGCCGCGTCGTCGGTGTCGTCTCCGAGGCGGACCTGCTGCCCAAGGAGGAGTTCCGGGACACCGCCCCGGACCGGTACGAGCAGATGCGTCGGCTGTCCGACCTGGCCAAGGCGGGTGCGGTGAGCGCAGGCGAGCTCATGACCAGCCCCGCCGTCTGCGTCAAGGCCACCGCCACCCTCGCCGAGGCCGCCCGCGTCATGGCCCACCGCAGGTGCAAGCGGCTGCCGGTGGTGAACGCGGAGGGCATGCTCGAAGGCGTCGTCAGCCGCTCCGACCTGCTGAAGGTGTTCCTGCGCAGCGACAAGGACATCGAGGAGGAGGTGCGGCGCACGGTCGCCTCCTACCTCTTTCCCGGTCAGCCGGTGACCGTCACGGTCACCGAGGGCGTCGTCACCATCGGAGGCACCCTGGCCAACCGCAACCTGGTGCCCGTCGCCGCCCGGCTCGCCCGCGCCGTGGAAGGGGTCGTGGACATCCGCATGGACTTCACCGACACGGCCGCGAAGCAGCGATGAAGTACCTGGACGAATACCGCGATCCCGACCTGGCCCGGCGCCTGCTCGCCCAGCTGACGGCCACCGCCACCCGGCCCTGGCGGATCATGGAGGTGTGCGGCGGCCAGACGCACACCCTCGTCCGCCAGGGCATCGACGAACTGCTGCCCGCCGGCATCCGCATGATCCACGGGCCCGGCTGCCCGGTCTGCGTCACCCCGCTGGAGACCCTGGACCGGGCCATGGCGATCGCCGCCCGCCCCGGCGTCGTGTTCACCAGCTTCGGCGACATGCTGCGCGTACCCGGTTCGACGACGGACCTGCTGTCGCTGCGGGCCCGGGGCGCGGACGTCCGCGTCGTCTACAGCCCCATGGACGCGGTCCGCCTCGCCGCGGGCCACCCGGAGCGGGAGGTGGTGTTCCTCGCCGTCGGCTTCGAGACCACCGCACCCGCCAACGCCATGGCCGTGCTCCAGGCGGAACGGCTCGCCCTGGCGAACTTCTCCGTCCTGGTCAGCCACGTCCTCGTACCGCCCGCCATGACCGCACTGCTCGACGACCCCGACTGCGAGGTGCAGGCCTTCCTCGCCGCCGGGCACGTCTGCGCGGTCATGGGCTGGCGCGCCTACGAACCGATCGCCGCCCGCTACGAGGTCCCCGTCGTGGTCACCGGATTCGAACCGCTCGACCTGCTGGAAGGCGTCCTGATGGCCGTACGGCAGCTGGAGGACGGCCGGTGCGCCGTCGAGAACCAGTACGCGCGCGCCGTCCGCCGCGACGGAAACACCACGGCCCAGCAGGCGCTCGCGCGGGTCTTCCGCGTCACCGACCGGGCCTGGCGCGGCATCGGCACCCTGCCGGACAGCGGGCTCGAACTCGCCCCGCGCTACCGGAGGTTCGACGCGAGCCGCCGATTCGACGTCGCGGACCTGCGCTGCGTCGAGGACCCGGCCTGCATCGCGGGCGCCGTCCTGACCGGCGCCGCCCTGCCCACCGACTGCCCCGCCTACGGCACCCGCTGCACGCCCCGCACCCCGCTGGGCGCCCCGATGGTGTCCACGGAAGGCACCTGCGCGGCCTTCCACACCGCCGGCCGCGGGAAGAGCGAGCCCGCCACGAGGAGCACACCATGACCCTGGGCTGCCCCACACCGCACCACGACGACGCGACACTGTTGCTCGGCCACGGCGCGGGCGGACGGCTGACCGCCGAACTCCTCCACGAGGTGGTCCTGCCCGCGCTGGGCGCACCGCCGGACGGGATCCTGGAGGACGCGGCACTGCTGCCCGGAGACAGTCAACTGGTGCTGTCCACCGACGGGTTCGTGGTCGATCCGCCCGTCTTCCCGGGGGGTGACATCGGTGCGCTCGCCGTCCACGGCACGGTCAACGACCTCGCGATGCGCGGGGCCCTGCCGATCGCCCTCGCCCTCGCGGCCATCGCCGAGGAGGGGCTGCCGCTCGCCGAACTGCGGGCGGTGCTGCACTCCGCGGGCAAGGCGGCGCGCGACGCCGACGTCCCGGTGATCACCGGTGACACCAAGGTCGTCGGACGCGGCGCCGCGGACCGTCTCTTCCTCACCACCACCGGAATCGGCCGCAGGATCCCGGGCCTCGAACCGTCCGCCGCCCGCGCCCGGACGGGTGACCAGGTCCTGATCTCGGGCCCCATCGGGCTGCACGGCACGGCCGTGCTCTCCACCCGCGAGGGCCTCGGCTTCGAAACCACCCTCGCCTCCGACACCCGACCGCTCCACCGGCTGGTCTCCGCGCTGGCACCCCTCGGCCCCGACGTCCACGTCCTGCGCGACCCGACGCGCGGAGGAGTCGCCGCGGTGCTGAACGAGATCGCCCGCGACGCCCGGGTCGGCGTCGAGATCGACGAGCGCGCGCTGCCCGTGCCGTCCCAAGTGGCCGCGGCCTGCGACCTGTTGGGCCTGGACCCGCTGGTCGTCGCCAACGAGGGCTGCTTCGTGGCGTTCGTGGCGCCGGAGTCCGCCGATGCGGCCCTGGATGCCCTGCGGCACCTGGCGGAGGGCCACCAGGCCACCCGGATCGGCGCGGTGGGCCACGGCGCACCGGGCATGGTGACGTTGCGTACGCTCGTCGGATCGCGGCGCATCGTGGACATGCCGCTGGGCGAACAACTCCCGCGTATTTGCTGACGGCACGACGGCCCGCGGCTGCATGGGGGTGAACCTCGGCTGTCCCCGCTCCACCGTGGACCCCTCAGCCGCGCAGAACAGCGGTTCAGCGCACGCGTCCACGCGGCTTCAACGGCACGGGCGGCAACTCCGGCGCATCCAACCGCTCCCCGTCGTACCCCTTCACCTCCCCGAACCGCGACCCGCCCATCCAGTCCTCCCGCGCCCGCGCGATCTCGTCCTGGGTGCGGCCGATGAAGTTCCACCACATCACCAGCTCCTCCTCGAACGGCTCGCCGCCGAGGAGCATCAGGCCCGCGTCCGACCCCGCCCGCACCGGGAGTTCCGTGCGGCCGCAGCCGAGGTAGAGCATGGAGCCGGGGAGGAGGGGGACGTCGTCGACGTGGGACTCGCCGGACATGGCGAGGACCGCGTACTCGAAGTCCGGGTCGAGGGGGAGGCGGGTTTCGGTGTCGCGGGTGAGGGCGAGATCCGCGCCCACGAGGGGGGTGTACGTCGTGCCGGGGGACGTCGTGCCGTCGAGGGAGCCGAGGACGACCGTCGCCGTCAGGCCGGGGGCCGACACCGTCGGGAGCGTCGCGTGGTGCTCGAAGTGCGGGTCCACGTGGCGGTGGGCGTCCGGGAGCGCGACCCAGAGCTGGGCGCCGTGCAGATAGCGGGCGTGCGGGCGGGGGCTCTCCTCGGAGTGGGAGATCGCGCAGCCCGACGTCATGAGGCCCAGTTCGCGCGGGCGGATGGTCTGGAGGCTGCCCGTCGAATCGCGGTGCAGGACCTCGCCGTCGTGCAGCCAGCTCACCGTCTGCAACCCCATGTGCGGATGCGGCGGCACCTGCATGCCCGGCTCGTCCGCGATGTCGTCCGGCCCGTAGTGGTCGACGAAGGCCCAGGCCCCGACCATGCGGCGCCCCAGGTTGGGCAGCAGCCGGCGCACCTCCGTCGACTCGCCGAGCCGCACGTGGCGGGGGCTGAGGAGTTCGCGGACCGGTTCCGCCACGACGAAGCCGCGTCCGCCGCACACCGAGGGCACCGCCTCGCGGTCAAGGTTGCTCATGGCGGACAACCTAGCCCCGCCACCCGCCCGGCGCAGCAAGCACACGGATGCCGCCCGTACGGGTCACCCGGCGCGCTGATCGGCCGCCGAGCCACTGGAATGGTCAGGTGCGCCTCGCGACCGGTGGGTCCGACACCCCACCTCCCGACGACTGCCTCGCCCGCAACGACTGGATCTGCGGCGAGTACCTGAGCACGCGTCGCCACATCCTCCTCGACGCCACCGTGCAGCACCTGGAGATCACCGTCGTGGCCGTCGCCATCGCCCTCGTCATCGCCGTGCCGCTCGCGCTCCTGGCGCGCCGGTGGGGCTGGGCCGCCGGGCCGGTCCTCGCCCTGACGACCGTGCTGTACACGATCCCGTCACTCGCGATGTTCTCGCTGCTGCTGCCCGTCTACGGGCTGTCCGCCACGCTCGTCGTCGCCGGGCTCGTGCTCTACTCGCTCACCCTCCTCGTCCGGAACATCCTCGCCGGGCTGCGGTCCGTGCCCGAGGAGACCCGGCAGGCCGCGCGCGGCATGGGGTACGGGCCGGTCCGGCTGCTGCTGACCGTCGAACTGCCGCTCGCGCTGCCCGCCGCGCTGGCCGGGCTCCGTATCGCCACCGTGTCCGCCGTCTCGCTCGTCACCGTCGGCGCCATCGTCGGGTACGGCGGGCTCGGGAATCTGATCTACAGCGGCATGAACACGTACTTCAAGGCCCAGGTGCTCACCGCCTCCGTGCTCTGCGTGGTCATCGCGCTCGTCGCCGATGTGCTGCTGCTCGGGATCGGGCGGGTGCTCACGCCCTGGACGAGAGCGAGTCGCGCGTGAAGCTGCTCTCCGACTCCTGGAACTGGCTCGCCGACTCCGCCCACTGGGCCGGTGACAACGGCGTCTGGCACCGACTCGCCCAGCACGTGACCCTGACCGTCGTCTGCCTCGTCATCAGCTGCCTTATCGCGCTCCCGATCGCCCTGGTGCTCGGACACCTCGGCAAGGGCGGCGCGCTCGCCGTCAACATCGCCAACGTGGGGCGGGCCGTGCCCACCTTCGCCGTCCTCGTGCTGTTGCTGCTCACACCGCTCGGGCAGTACAGCGAGGGGCCCACCGTCGTCGCCCTCGTCCTGTTCGCCGTGCCGCCGCTGCTCACCAACGCGTACGTGGGCATGCGCGGCGTCGACCGGGGAGTCGTGCAGGCCGCGCGGGGGATGGGCATGACCGGGCGGCAGATGCTGCTGCGGGTGGAGGCGCCGCTCGCGCTGCCGATGATCCTCAACGGCGTACGGATCGCCGCCGTGCAACTGGTCGCCACCGCCACCATCGCCGCCATCGCCGGCGGCGGCGGACTCGGGCGGATCATCACCGCCGGGTTCAACCTCGCCAGTACGCCGCAGGTGGTGGCGGGCGCCGTGCTCGTGGCCGGGTTCGCGCTCGTCGTGGAAGGGCTGTTCGAAGTCGTCGAGCGGTTCGGGCCCGGACTGCTCCGGGGGAGGCGGGCAGGATGAGTCGGAGCCTGCGCCGCGTCGCCCTGCTGTGGGGGCTCGTGCTGCTGGTCGCGGGGTGTGCCAGTGGTCCCTCCCTGGAGGACCGGGGCGAGGTGACCGCGCCGCCGGGGGACAGCAAGAACCTCGTCATCGGATCCGCCGGATTCACCGAGAGCGACCTGCTCGCCCACATGTACGCCCTGCTGCTGAAGCAGGCCGGGTACGGGACCGAGCTGCTGTCCGTGGGCAACCGCGAACTGTACGAACCCGCCCTGGAGTCCGGGCAGATCGACGTCGTCCCCGAATACGCCGCCACCTTCGCCGACTGGCTCAACGCCAAGGCCAACGGCGCCGACGCCGATCCCGTCGGCTCGCCCGACCTCGACGCCACCATGAAGAGCCTGCGCCGCCTCGCCGCGCCGCGTGGCCTCGACGTCCTCGACGCAGGGAAGGCCGTCGACCAGAACGCGTTCGCGGTCACCGAGGCGTACGCGAAGAAGCACGGGCTCACCACGCTCAGCGACCTCGGCGCCTCCGGCCTGAAGGTGCGGGTCGCCGCCGGGGACGAGTGCGTCCAGCGGCCCTACTGCCAGCCCGGCCTGGAGAAGGTCTACGGCATCGACGTCACGGGGATCGACCCCAAGGGCGTCGGCACCACGCAGGCGAAGAACGCCGTCAAGAACGGGCAGGACCAGATGGTCCTCACCACGACCACCGACGCCACCCTCGGTGACTTCGGGCTCGTCCTGCTCGACGACGACAAGAAGCTCCAGAACGCCGACTACATCGTGCCCGTCGTCAACCGCTCCCGCGCCGGCAACGCCAAGGTCGCGAAGGCGCTCGGCGCCCTGAACTCCGTCCTCACCACCGACGACCTCGCCTCCCTGAACCAGCAGGTGGACAGCTGGCGGCGGCTGCCCGAGGACGTCGCACGGGACTACCTGACGGACAAGGGGCTGTTGCGGCAGGGCGGTTGAGGGGTGTGTGCCGCCGTCCGGGCGGGAAACCGGGGGACTGACCGAGACCGGACCGGGACCACCGGGGGGACGCACATGAAACGAGCCGTCGTCGTCGGAGCGGGCGTCCTCGGCGCCTGCGTCGCCTACCACCTCGCCCGCACCGGCGTCGAGGTCGTCGTCCTGGAGGAGGGCGCGCGCCCCGCCTCCGGCACGTCCAGCGCCACCTTCGCCGCCGACGTCACCCACCTCAAGACGCCGCACGCCTACTACCGGCTGAACCGGCGGGGCTCCGAGGGCCACCGCGCCCTCGCCGCCGAACTCGACGGGCCCGGCTGGCGGCACCCCGTACCGCTCGTGCAGTGGGCCGACACCGACGACGAGCAGCGCGCCCTGCACGAGCGGGCCTCCCGCGTACGGGAGTGGGGCCACGACTGCCGCAGCGTTCCGGCCTCCGCGCTGCGCGAGCTCGCGCCCGCCGTCGCCCCCGCCGCCTGCGCCGTCGACGAGGTCGTCGTGCACACCGGCACCGCCTGGTTCGACGCGCCGCGCCTCGTGCACGCGCTGCTGGACGCGGCGACCCGCAGACACGGGGCCGAGGCGCACTACGGCGCCCGCGTCACGGGCCTGCTGCGCCGAGGCGACCGTGTCGTCGGCGCCGTGGCGGGCGACCGGAAGTGGGGCGCCGACGTCGTCGTGAACTGTGCCGGACCCGCCGCCGACCAGATCGCCGCGCTCGCCGGGGCGCGGCTGCCGCTGCGGCGCGTGCCGGGGCTCCTCGCCGAGAGCGCGCCCCTGACCGGGGAGCCGTTGACCGCGATTCTCTCCGCGCCCGGCATCGACCTGCGGCCCACGGCCGACGGCGGTGTGCTCGCCCTGTCCTGGGAGGTCGACGCGCGGCTGAACGGGTCCGTCGACGGGCTGCCGCAGGAGCTGCACCGCCGGGGCCGCACCGTCGTGCCGGGCCTCGGCGCGGCCCGGATCGCCGACACGCGGATCGGCGTACGGCCCGTGCCG
Source organism: Streptomyces sp. BYX5S (assembly GCF_054724165.1). NCBI lineage: Bacteria > Bacillati > Actinomycetota > Actinomycetes > Kitasatosporales > Streptomycetaceae > Streptomyces > Streptomyces sp. BYX5S. The sequence goes on from NZ_CM138829.1 coordinate 3,741,208, forward strand.
CACGACGGATTGCCGCTGGTCGGAGAGGTGGACACGGTGCCGGGCCTGTACCACCTGGTGTCGCACAGCGCGGTGACGCTCACCCCGGTGCTGGGGCGGCTCGTCGCGCAGGAGATCACCGGCGGCCGGCCCGCCGAGGAACTGGCCGCGTACCGGCCGGGGCGGGCGATCGACGGCGACGTCCGCGACGAGAATCTGCGGGCGATGAACCGCCGGGGCTCACACCCTCAACCTCAACCTTAGGGTTACGGCTGACGCGTAGGGCCGGCGGTGATTCGACGCCCCGTCACGCGTCCGCCACCGAGTCGAACTCCACCTCGTCCCGCCCCACGCCCTGCGCGTCCGCGTCCACCGACCGCCGCAGCGCCTCGTGCAGCTTGGCCGGGGTCAGGACGCCGAGGAAGCGGGCGCCGTCGAGGACCGCGACCCAGCCCGCGTCGTGCTGGAGCATCACCCCGAACGCCTGCTTGAGCGGGGCGCCGACCGGCACCCACGCGTTCATCCGGTGCGCGAGCTCGCCGACCCGGCCGTCCGGCCCGGCGAGCGACGCCTCGTCGACGCCGACCCACCCGTGCAGGTCACCGCCCTCGTCGAGGACCACCGCCCACCGGGCGCCGTCCGTACGCATCCGGTCGGCGGCCCGCGCGGGCGACTCGTCGACGCGGGCGACCGACGGCTGCTCCAGGTCGTCCGGCTCGATCTCGGTCACCGAAAGCCGCTTCAGGCCCCGGTCCGCGCCGACGAACTCGGCGACGTACGGCGTCGCGGGGGAGCCGAGGACCGCGCCCGGTGTGTCGTACTGCTCGATGCGGCCCTGTCCGTACACCGCGATGCGGTCGCCGAGCCGGACGGCTTCCTCGATGTCGTGCGTGACCAGCAGCACCGTTTTGCGGACGGCGGCCTGCATCTTCAGGAACTCGTCCTGCAACTGCTCGCGCACCACCGGGTCGACCGCGCCGAACGGCTCGTCCATGAGCAGCACCGGCGGGTCGGCGGCGAGCGCGCGGGCCACCCCGACCCGCTGGCGCTGGCCGCCGGAGAGCTGCTCCGGGTAGCGGCCGCCGTACGTCTTCGGGTCGAGGCCCACCAGATCGAGCAGCTCGGCGGCGCGCGCCCTGGCCTTGGCCTTCTTCCAGCCGATGAGCGCGGGCACGGTCGCCGTGTTGTCGAGGATCGTGCGGTGCGGGAAGAGGCCGACCTGCTGGATGACGTAGCCGATGCGGCGGCGCAGCCGGACCGGGTCGACGCCCGAGATGTCCTCGCCCTCGACGTGGATGCGACCCGACGTCGGCTCGATCAGCCGGTTCACCATCATCATCGTGGTGGTCTTGCCGCAGCCGGACGGACCGACGAGCGTGACCAGTTCGCCCTCGTTCACCTCGAACGAGAGGTCGTCCACCGCCGTCGTGCCGTCCGCGTACCGCTTGGTGACATGGTCGAACCGGATCATGCCCTCAACGTAACCGCGTGCCCTACGTGGCGCTCACCAGGATCACCTCCAGGGTGCGCGGCCCGTGCACGCCCTCCACCCGGTCGAGCTCGATGTCGCTGGTCGCGGACGGGCCCGAGATCCAGGTCAGCGGCCGCGTCGGGTCCAGCCGTTCGAGGGCCCCCGGGACCGAGGAGACGACCTGGTCGGGGACGCGGACGACGCAGATGTGGTGGTCGGGCACGAGCGTGATGCGGCGGCGGCCCTGGTCGGGGGAGCCGTCGAGGACGATCGTGCCGGTCTCGGCGACGGCGACCGCGCAGGCGGTGACGACGCTGTCGACCTGGTCGAGTTCGGCGGGGCTGTCCGTGGGACTGTCGGGGACCCGCGTCGCCGTGGCCTCGGCCAGCCACGCCTCGGGCAGCTCCTTCGGCACCGCCACGGTCAGCGAACCGTGCTCGGTCAGCAGCCGCGCCACGGTGGCCGGCAGCTCCTCGCTGGTGGCGCGGTGCACGATCGCCCGGTAGTCGGCCAGGTTCTCCGCCAGCAGCTCGACCGTCTCCTCGGTCGTCCGGCTGCCGTGCTCGCGCAGATAGCCGCGGTCGATGTCCTTGTCGTACGTCTCCGGGGCCCCGACCGGGCCGCCGAGTGCGCGCCGCACCCGGCCGAGGATCACGTCCCTGCTGCTCACTTGCTCGTCTCCTTGCCGCCGTTCGTGCGCTTCCACCAGTCGCGGAACGGTTCCGCGGGGACCTTCGGCAGGTCGCGGGTCGCCGTCCAGGCCCTGCCGGGGCCCGGCACCGTACGCGGGTGGAAGCGGCGGGTGCGGGAGGCCAGGCGCTGGCCGGTGGCGAGGGCGGCCGGGTGGGTGAAGGCCCAGGTGGCGGCCCGCATCGCGGCGCGTTCGGCGGCGTGGCCCTTGGCGGGCCGGAGCACGACCTTGTTGCCGCCCAGAGTGGCGGGGCCACCGGCGACGACCCGCTCGCGCAGGTGGACGAGGACCTCGGGGATGTCGATGGCGACGGGACACACCTCGTAGCAGGCGCCGCACAGCGAGGAGGCATACGGCAGCGAGGCGTCGATCTCGCTCTGCGTGCCGCGCAGTTGCGGGCTGAGGATCGCGCCGATCGGACCCGGGTAGACCGAGCCGTAGGCGTGGCCGCCGGCCCGCTCGTACACCGGGCACACGTTCAGGCAGGCGGAGCAGCGGATGCAGCGCAGCGCCTGGCGGCCGACCTCGTCGGCGAGGGTGTCGGTGCGGCCGTTGTCGATGAGGACCAGGTGGAAGGTCTTCGGCCCGTCGGAGTCGGTGGTGCCCGTCCAGGTGGAGGTGTACGGGTTCATCCGCTCGGCCGTCGAGGAGCGCGGCAGCGTCTGGAGGAACACCTCCAGGTCCTGCCACGTCGGCACGATCTTCTCGATGCCGACGACCGAGATCAGCGTCTCGGGGAGCGTGAGACACATGCGGCCGTTGCCCTCGGACTCCACCACGACGAGGGTGCCGGTCTCGGCGACCATGAAGTTGGCGCCGGAGATGCCGACCTTGGCGCGCAGGAACTTCTCCCGCAGGTGCAGGCGGGCCGCCTCGGCGAGCTCGGCGGGGGTGTCGGTCAGACCGTCCGGGGCCGGGCGGCCCCAACTGCCCATCTCCTTGGTGAAGATGTCGCGGATCTCGCCGCGGTTGCGGTGGATCGCGGGGACCAGGATGTGCGAGGGCCTGTCGTGGCCGAGCTGCACGATCAGCTCGGCGAGGTCGGTCTCGTAGGCGTGGATGCCCTCGGCCTCCAGGTGTTCGTTGAGGCCGATCTCCTGCGTGGCCATCGACTTGACCTTGACGACCTCCGACTCGCCGGTCTCCCGGACGAGGCCGGTGACGATCCGGTTGGCCTCGTCGGCGTCGCGCGCCCAGTGCACGGTGCCGCCCGCCGCCGTGACGGACTCCTCCAGCTGGACCAGGTAGTGCTCCAGGTGGTGCAGCGTGTGGTCCTTGATCTCCTTGCCGGCCTGGCGCAGCCGCGCCCAGTCGTCGAGTTCGGAGACCGCGCGGGCGCGCTTGTCGCGGATGGTGTGCGTGGCGTGCTTCAGGTTGGCGCGCAGGGTGGTGTCGCGTACGGCGTCGTGCGCGGCCTTCGGGAAGGCCGGCATGCCGAGGTACGTGCCGTTCATACCAGGGGCTCCTCTTCGGTGCTGGCCAGGATCTCGGCGATGTGGACGGGGCGCATGCCGACCTTCAGACGGGACATGGTGCCGCCGATGTGCATCAGGCAGGAGTTGTCGGCGGCGCACAGCACGTCCGCGCCGGTCGACTCGGCGTTGCGCACCTTGTCCGTGCCCATCGCCGCCGACACGTCGGCGTTCTTCACCGCGAAGGTGCCGCCGAATCCGCAGCACTCGGCCGCGCCCGGCAGCTCGGCCAGCTCAAGTCCCTTGACCTTGCTGAGCAGTTGGGTGGGGCGGTCGCCCAGACCGAGGGAGCGCAGACCGTGACAGGTGGGGTGGTAGGTCACCTTGTGCGGGTAGTACGCGCCGACATCGGTGACCTTCAGTACGTCGACGAGGAACTCGGTCAGTTCGTACGTCTTGGGGACCACCGGCGCGAGCGTCGTCGCGAGACGGCCGCCGCGGCCCTCCGCGCGGGCCCGCTCGCCCATCCGGGGGTACAGCTCGCGCACCATCGCCGCGCACGAGCCCGACGGCGTGATGATTGCGTCGTAATCACCCGACGCGAGACCCGGACCGAAGGTGTCGGCGTAGTGGGTGGCCAGCGGCTCGGCCTCGCGGCGGTAGCCGGTGTTGTAGTGCGGCTGGCCGCAGCAGGTCTGCGCGGCGGGGAAGTCGACGTCCACGCCGAGCCGGTTCAGGAGCGTGACGACGGCGCGGCCCGTGTCCGGGTAGAGCGTGTCGTTGACACAGGTCAGGAAGAGTGCGACACGCATCGGGGCCCCTTCGTGTTGTCGATCATCAGGTGAGTGCAGGGTACGGCGTGCGCGGGCGCCGGTCACGAGGTGTGCACGCGCGCCGCCGCCGCGTCCCAGGCGCCACGGTCGCCGCGCGGCTCGTAGCGTGCGAGTGGCTGCGTGTCGGCGACGAGGCGGCGCATCGCGGCCCGGTCGCCCAGGACGCCGTCGGCCCGCGCCTGGACGAGTACGTTGCCCAGCGCGGCGCCCTCGGCGGGGCCCGCCACGACCGGCAACCCGCAGGCGTCCGCGGTGAGTTGGCACAGCAGGGCGTTGCGGGCGCCGCCGCCGACGATGTGCACGACGTCGACCGGGCGGTCGGCCAGGCGGGCGGCGTCCTCGACGGCGCGGCGGTGGGCGAGGGCCAGCGAGTCGAGGATGCAGCGGGTGGTCTCGGCGCGGGTGCGGGGCTCCGGCTGGCCGGTGGCGCGGCAGGCGGCGGCGATCCGGTCCGGCATGCCGCCGGGCGGCAGGAAGGCGGGGTCTCCGGCGTCGACGACCGAGCGCAGCGGCGCCGCCTTCGCGGTGGCGTCGAGCAGCTCGGTCACGTCCGGCTGGTTCCAGGCGCGTTGGCACTCCTGGAGGAGCCACAGGCCCATGATGTTGCGCAGGTAGCGGACCGTGCCGTCGATGCCGAGCTCGTTGGTGAAGTTCGCGGCGCGGCTCTCCTCGGTGAGGACGGGCGCGTCGAGTTCGAGGCCGGCGAGGGACCAGGTGCCCGTGCAGATGTACGCGAAGTTCTCCTCCGTCGCCGGGACCGCGGCCACGGCGGACGCCGTGTCGTGTGAGGCGACCGTCGTCACCGGGACCGGGCCGGTGAGGCCGGTCTCCGCGAGGACGTGCGGGAGGAGTTCGCCGGCCGGGTCGCCGGGGCGGCGGACCGGGGCGAAGAGGTTCACGTCGATGCCGGCGCGGGTGGCGATGTCGTGCGCCCAGTCGCCGGTGCGGGGGTCGATGAGCTGGGTGGTGGAGGCGTTGGTCAGCTCGGTGCCCTGGCGCCCCGTCAGCCAGTAGGAGAGCAGATCCGGGATCAGCAACAGGCGCTTCGCCGCATCGAGTTGGGCGGTGTCGCGGGCGGCGGTGAGCTGGTAGATCGTGTTGAACGGGACGTACTGGAGGCCGGTCGCCGCGTACAGCTCCGCCGGGGGGATCGTCGCCCAGAGCTTCTCGGCGGTGTCGTCCGTGCGGGAGTCGCGGTAGTGGTACGGGTTGCCGAGAAGGGCGCCGTCCGCGTCGAGGAGGCCGTAGTCCACGGCCCAGCTGTCGATGCCGAGGGAGCGGATCGGGCCGGTTCCGCGCAGGCCGTCCAGGATGCCGTTGTACAGGGCGAGGATGTCCCAGTGGAGGCCGTCGGGCGTGCGGACGGGCGTGTTCGGGAACCGGTGGGACTCCGTCAGGGTGAGGCTGTCCGGGGTGACCCGGGCCGTCATGACCCGGCCGCTGGAGGCGCCCAGGTCTATGGCGGCGTAGGGGGTGGTGGGCATGTGGTCGGCCTTTGCGAGTGTGCGGTGGGGTGGGTGGCCGGGGGAGACGGGTCACCCCCGTCTCCCCTTCTCGCCCCTGGAGCGCCGACTCCGTCGGCACATCAGGGGCCCCGCGGACGGGTGGGAACATCAAGCCCCTGCGGCGATTGAGCAGCGGGGTCCGGGGCGGAGCCCCGGCATTAGCGGAGGAACGCCGCCGCGACACCCGCGTCCACGGGGACGTGCAACCCCGTCGTGTGCGTAAGGTCGCCCCCGGTCAACGCGAAGACCGCGTTCGCCACATGCTCCGGAAGCACCTCCCGCTTCAGCAGCGTCCGCTGCGCGTAGTACTCGCCCAGCTTCTCCTCCTCCACCCCGTACACCGCGGCGCGCTTCGCACCCCAGCCGCCCGCGAAGATGCCGGACCCGCGCACCACACCATCGGGGTTGACCCCGTTGACGCGGATGCCGTCGCCGCCCAACTCGGCTGCCAGCAGTCGCACTTGGTGGGCCTGGTCCGCCTTCGTCGCCGAGTACGCCACATTGTTCGGGCCCGCGAACACCGCGTTCTTCGACGCGATGTAGACGATGTCACCGCCCATGCCCTGCGTCCGCATCACCCGCGCCGCCTCGCGCGAGACGAGGAACGAGCCGCGCGCCATGATGTCGTGCTGGAGGTCCCAGTCCTTCGTCGTCGTCTCCAGGAGCGGCTTGGAGATGGAGATGCCCGCGTTGTTGACGACGAGGTCGACCCCGCCGAAGGCGAGCGCCGCCGCCTTGAGGGCCTCCGCGATCTGCTCCTCCGACGTCACGTCGACGGTGACCGCCACCGCCTTGTCGGCGCCGCCCAACTCCTCGGCCACGGCGGCCGCGCCGTCCGCGTTCAGGTCGGCGACGACCACGCACGCGCCCTCGGCGACGAGCCGGTGCGCGATCGCCTTGCCGATACCGGAGCCCGCACCCGTCACCAGGGCCACCCGCGTGGCGAGCGGCTTCGGCTTCGGCATCCGCTGGAGCTTGGCCTCCTCAAGGGCCCAGTACTCGATGCGGAACTTCTCCGACTCCTCGATCGGCGCGTACGTGGAGACGGCCTCCGCGCCGCGCATCACGTTGATGGCGTTGAGGTAGAACTCGCCCGCCACCCGCGCCGTCTGCTTGTCCTTGCCGAAGGAGAACATGCCGACACCCGGGACGAGCACGATCGCCGGGTCGGCGCCGCGCATCGCGGGGGAGTCCGGCGTCGCGTGCCGCTCGTAGTACGCCGCGTACTCCTCGCGGTAATCGGCGTGCAGCTCCCTCAACCGCGCGGTGACCGCGTCGAGTTCGGCCGTCGGCGGCAGGTCGAGGACGAGCGGGCGGACCTTCGTGCGCAGGAAGTGGTCCGGGCACGAGGTGCCGAGCGCGGCGAGCCGCGGGTGCTCGGCGGAGGCCAGGAAGTCCAGGACCGTACCCGAGTCGTCGAAGTGGCCGACCTGCGGACGGTCCGTCGACGCCAACCCCCGGATGAGCGGAGCGAGTTCGGCGGCCCGCGCCCGGCGCTCGGCCGCACCGAGCGCCACGTAACCCTCGACGACCGGGCCGAAGGGCTCCGCCTTGCCGCGCTCGGCGAGGAACGTCTCCGCGGTGCGGATGATGTACAGCGAGTTGGCCTCGCACTCCTCGGCCGTGTCGCCCCAGGCGGTGATGCCGTGGCCGCCCAGGATGCAGCCGACCGCCTCCGGGTTCGCCGCCTTGATCGCGGCGATGTCCAGACCGAGCTGGAAGCCGGGGCGCCGCCACGGCACCCACACGACCTTGTCGCCGAAGCACTCGGCGGTCAGCTTCTCCCCGTCGGCGGCGCAGGCCAGCGCGATGCCGGAGTCCGGGTGCAGATGGTCGACGTGCGCCGCGTCCACCAGGCCGTGCATGGCCGTGTCGATGGACGGCGCGGCGCCGCCCTTGCCGTGCAGGCAGTAGTCGAACGCGGCGACCATCTCGTCCTCGCGCTCCACGCCCGGGTACACCTCGGTGAGCGCCTTGAGCCGGTCGACGCGCAGCGCGGCGAGCCCGGCCTCCGTCAGTGTGCCCAGGTCGCCGCCCGAGCCCTTGACCCACATCAGCTCGACGTCGCCGCCGGTGACCGGGTCGGTCTCGGTGCCCTTGGCGGAGGTGTTGCCGCCGGCGTAGTTGGTGTTGCGGGGGTCGGCGCCGAGCCGGTTCGAACGGTCGAGAAGGGCGGCGACCTGAGGGTGCGTAGCCATGAAGATTCCTGATTCCCTAAATCCCGGAAGGGGTGCGTGCGATCGGTGACAGCGGGTGGGTTACGCGCCCCACCCCGCCTGCTCGCCGCCGATCCGCTCGGCCGCGATCCGCTCCTGCCATCCGGACGCGGCGTACGCGGCGACCGGGTCGGCGGCGAGCCCGCGCTCCTCGCGCCACTCGGCCAGCAGCGGCCGCACGTCGGTGTTGTACGCGTCCATCAGCGCGGCGTTCGCGGCGAGCACGTCACCCGAGGCCTGCGCGGCGCTCAGCGCCGCACGGTCCACGAGCAGCGCCTTCGCCGTGGCCTCCTGCACGTTCATCACGGAACGGATGACCGCCGGGATCTTCGCCTCGATGTTGTGGCACTGGTCGAGCATGAACGCCACGTTGGTCTCGGGGTCGAAGCCGCCGTTCTTCGCGACCTCGTGCAGGATGCGGAAGAGCTGGAACGGGTCGGCGGCGCCCACCATCAGGTCGTCGTCCGCGTAGAAGCGGGAGTTGAAGTCGAAGCCGCCGAGCTTCTTCTCGCGCAGCAGCAGCGCCACGATGAACTCGATGTTCGTCCCCGGCGCGTGGTGGCCCGTGTCGACCACGACCTGCGCCTTGTCGCCGAGCTTCATGCACTGCACGTAGGAGGTGCCCCAGTCCGGCACGTCCGTCGTGTAGAAGGCCGGCTCGAAGAACTTGTACTCGAGGAGGAGGCGCTGGTCGTCGCCGAGCCGCTCGTAGACGGCGGCGAGAGACTCCGCGAGGCGGTCCTGGCGCGCCACGATGTCGTCCTGGCCCGGGTAGTTGGTGCCGTCGGCGAGCCAGACCTTCAGGTCCTTGGAGCCCGTGGCGTCCATGACGTCGACACACTCCAGGATGTGGTCGAGCGCCTTGCGGCGGACCTTCGGGTCCGGGTGGCAGACACTGCCGAACCGGTAGTCGTCGTCCTGGAAAGTGTTGGAGTTGATGGTGCCGAGCTCGACACCGCGCTCCTTCGCGTACGCCCCGAGCGCCGCGTAGTCCTCGACCCTGTCCCACGGAATGTGCAGCGCCACCTTCGGGGCGATGCCGGTGAACTCGTGCACCTTCGCCGCGTCGTCCAGCTTCTCCTGAGGCGTACGCGGCACACCTGCCTGGGCGAACACCTTGAACCGGGTGCCGGAGTTGCCGTAACCCCAGGACGGCGTCTCGATCCGCTGGTTGGCGAGTGCGGCCTTGACGGCAGCGATGTCAGGCATGTCCACCTCTGAGTACGCGGGTCTGAATCAGCTCTGAATCTGTTCTGAATCGATTCACTTCGCAGGCGAAGCTAACCCTGTGAACGGGAGGCGTCAAGGGGGTGCGCAGCACGTTGTGCGCGTTACTGAATCGTGTTGCGCATCGACGGAGCCCGCTGGTTCCGACCCCTTGACCAGCGGCGAGCTGCGTGGCTAGCTTCCGGAACGTTTCACTGAATCATTTCACGCCGGGTGCCCTTCGACCCCTGGAGACCAGTCATGACGCAACCTGAACCGGATACCACTCCGGTGCTCGCCCTGGAGGGGGTGAGCAAGTCCTTCGGCGCCGTACGCGCCCTGCGGGGGGTGTCCCTGAGTCTGCGCGCGGGCGAGGCGCACGCCCTCGCCGGTGAGAACGGCGCCGGGAAGTCGACGCTCATCAAGACCCTCGCCGGGGTGCACCGACCGGACACCGGAACGGTCCTGCTGGACGGCTCCCCGGTCGAGTTCCACGGCCCCGCCGACGCGCGGGACGCCGGTGTCGCCGTCATCTACCAGGAGCCGACGCTCTTCCCCGACCTGTCGATCGCCGAGAACATCTTCATGGGCCGCCAGCCGCGCCGGTCCCTCGGCCGTGTCGACCACGCCTCGGTGAAGGAGGCGACGGCGGCGCTGTTCAAGCGGCTCGGCGTCGACCTCGACCCGGACCAGCCGGCCCGCGGCCTGTCCATCGCCGACCAGCAACTCGTCGAGATCGCCAAGGCGCTCTCCTTCGACGCCCGCGTGCTCATCATGGACGAGCCGACCGCCGCCCTGACCGGCAGCGAGGTGGCGCGCCTGTTCGGCGTCGTACGGACGCTGCGCGAGCAGGGCTCCGCCGTCCTGTTCATCTCGCACCGCCTGGAGGAGATCTTCGAGCTGTGCCAGCGCGTCACGACACTCCGCGACGGCGCGTGGGTGGCCAGCGAGCCGGTCGACGGGCTCACCGAGGACGATCTCGTGCGCCGCATGGTCGGCCGCGACCTCGACGAGCTGTACCCCAAGCAGGACACCGAACTCGGCGAAGTGGCCCTGAAGGTGAGCCGGTTGACCCGCGAGGGCGTCTTCACCGACGTGTCCTTCGAGGTGCGGCGCGGCGAGATCGTCGGCCTCGCCGGGCTCGTCGGCGCCGGCCGCAGCGAGGTGGCCCGCGCCGTCTTCGGCGTCGACCGCTTCGACGGCGGCGACGTCGAGGTGCTCGGCAAGAAGCTCAAGCCGGGCGCGCCCAGCCTCGCCATGCACGCGGGCCTCGCCCTCGTGCCCGAGGACCGACGCGCCCAGGGCCTCGTGATGGACATGTCCATCGAGCGCAACATCGGCCTCACCGGCTTCGCCGACACCTCCCGCGCGGGCCTCATGAACCGCAAGGCGGAGCGCAGCCGGTCCCTGGACTGGTCGGTGAAGTTGCAGGTCAAATACGCGCGGCTCGCCGACGTCGTCGGCACGCTCTCCGGCGGCAACCAGCAGAAGGTCGTCCTCGCCAAATGGCTCGCCACGGGCCCGCAGGTGCTCATCGTCGACGAGCCCACGCGCGGCATCGACGTCGGCACCAAGGCCGAGGTGCACCGGCTGCTGTCCTCGCTCGCGGCACAGGGCGTCGCGGTCCTGATGATCTCCTCCGACCTGCCGGAGATCCTCGGCATGGCCGACCGGGTGCTCGTGATGCACGAGGGCCGCCTCTGTGCGGAGCTGTCGCGCGCCGAGGCGAACGAGGAGTCCGTGATGGCGGCGGCCACGGGGAGGGCGGCGTGACCCCCGTGAGCCGACGGCCCGCCGCACCGCGACGAGGCCACGCGACACCCGCCACCGCCCGCACCGCGAGGAGCGCCGCATGACCGTGACCGCACCACCCGTCCGCGAGGACGCGGCGCCGCCGCCGACCGCGGGACGACGGCTGATCGACAAGGTGTTCAAGGCCCGCGAACTCGCCGTCGCCGCCGTGCTCGTGGTGATGCTGCTCGCCACGCAGGTCTCCAACAGCGAGTTCCTGTCGCAGCAGGGCGTCAAGGACCTCCTCCTGAACGCCACCATCCTCGTCCTCGTCGCCACCGGTCAGGCCGTCGTCGTCATCACCCGCAACGTCGACCTCTCGGTCGGCTCCGTGCTCGGCATCTCCGCCTTCGCCGCGGGCAACTACCTTCAGGGCGGCGGCAATTCACTGATCGCCGTCGTGTACGCCGTCGCGCTCGGCGCCGCCTTCGGCGTCCTCAACGGCGCGCTCGTCAGCCTCGGCAAGGTGCCCGCCCTCGTCGTCACCCTCGGCACGCTGTACGTGGTACGGGGCCTCGACTCCATCTGGGTCGGCTCGCAGCAGATCGTCGCCGCCGACCTGCCGGACGCCTTCGTCGACTTCGGGCACGACGGCCTCTGGATCGTGCCGTGGCTGGCCGTGCTCGCCGCGCTCGTCCTGCTGTGCGTCGGCTACTACCTGCGCAGTTACCGCAGCGGCCGCGAGATGTACGCGCTCGGCTCCAGCCCCGAGGCCGCGAACCTCGCCGGCATCCCCGTCCGCAAGCGGATCATGACCGCGTACGTGCTGTGCGGCGCGCTCGCCGGACTCGCCGGCGCCCTCTACCTGGCCCGCTTCGGCAACGTCGACTCCGGCACCGGCAACGGCTACGAACTCACCGTCGTCAGCGCCGTCGTCGTCGGCGGCGTCGCCTTCACCGGCGGCTCCGGCACCGTCTACGGCGCCGCCCTCGGCGCGCTGCTGCTGACCTCCATCAACAGCGTGCTGCCCGCCATCGGCGTCAGCTCCGTCTGGGTCACCGCCATCAACGGAATCCTGCTGCTGCTCGCCATCGCCGTCGACCGGATCGTCGCGCTGCGCGTCGCCGCTGTGCTGCGCAAGCAGGCCGCACAGATGAGGAGCGCCCGCCATGCGTAAGAACTCCCTCACCGGCGCGGTCCGCTGGGACACCGCCGTCGGCGCCCTGCTGGTGGTGCTGCTGCTCTGCTCGTTCGCGTTCGTCGACAACTTCGGCAACGCGCTGAACCTGTCGTTCCTGATCGGCAACACCCTGCCGATCGCGATCATCGCGCTGCCGATGACGATGCTCGTCGTCTCCGGCGAGGTCGACCTGTCGGTCGGCTCCACGGTCGGCCTGTCCGGCGCCGTGATGGGCGCGCTGTGGAACAACGGCATGGCCATCGAGACGATCATCCCGCTCTGCCTGCTGCTCGGCGTCGTCTGCGGACTCGTCAACGGCCTCCTCGTCACCCGCCTCGGCCTGCCGTCCCTCGCCGTCACCATCGGAACCATGGCCGCCTACCGCGGCATCGCGCAGATCGTCCTCGGCTCCGACTCGGTCACCGACTTCCCCGCCGCGTACCTGGACTTCGGCGCGAACCGGATCGGCGACACCTTCGTCCCGTACGCCGCCCTGCCCTTCGTCGTCCTGCTGGCCATCGCCGTCGTCGTCCTGCACGCCACCCGGTTCGGCCGCTCCCTCTTCGCGATCGGCGCCAACGAGGAGGCCGCCCGGTTCGCCGGGGTGCGCGTCAAGCGGCTCAAGCTGTCGATGTTCGTCACCACGGGAGTGCTCTCCGCGCTCACCGGTGTCTTCTGGGCGCTGCACTACGCCAGCGCCCGCTACGACAACGCCACCGGCCTCGAACTGTCCGTCATCGCCGCCGTCCTGCTCGGCGGCATCGACTTCGACGGCGGCAAGGGCACGCTCGGCGGCGCCATCGCCGGTGTGTTCCTGCTGGGTTCGCTCCAGAACGTGATGAGCCTGCTCAACGTCTCCGCGCAGTCCCAGATCGTCGTCACCGGCGTGCTGCTCGTGATCTCCGTGCTCGCGCCGCGCGTCGGCCGCCAAGTCGCCCGGTCCAGGTCCCGCAGAAGGACGGCCACCGCGGTCACCTAGGCGCCCGCCCCCCCGCCCCACCCCGCCCACGACCCGTAAGGAACCGCCATGACCCTCAAGACCCGCCGGATCGGTGCGGCGCTCGCCGTCACCACCGCCCTCGCCCTCGGCGCCACCGCCTGCGGCGGCACCACCAAGTCGGACTCCAACAAGGAGGACGCCAAGTCCGCGGCCGCGGGCAAGGCCGACCCGAACGCCGAGACCAAGAAGGGCCTCACGGTCGCCTTCCTGCCCAAGCAGGTCAACAACCCGTACTTCACGACCTCCGACACCGGCGGCAAGAAGGCCCTGGAGGAGCTCGGCTCGACGTACAAGGAGGTCGGCACCAGCTCCGGCACCGACACCTCCGGCCAGGTCTCCTACGTCAACACCCTCACCCAGCAGCAGGCCGACGCCATCGCCGTGTCCGCACAGGACCCGGGCGCCCTGTGCACCGCCCTCAAGCAGGCCATGAAGAACGGCGTCAGCATCGTCACCTACGACTCCGACACCAAGGCCGACTGCCGCAACGTGTTCGTCTCGCAGGCCTCCGCCGAGGACCTCGGCCGCACCCAGGTGCAGGAGCTCGCCGAGCAGATCGGCGGCAAGGGCGAGATCGCGATTCTGTCGGCGGCCCAGACGGCCACCAACCAGAACACGTGGATCACGTACATGAAGGACGAGCTGAAGAAGCCCGAGTACAAGGACATCAAGCTCGTCACGACCGCCTACGGTGACGACGACGCCCAGAAGTCATTCCAGCAGACCCAGGGCCTCCTCCAGGAGCACCCCAAGCTGAAGGGCATCATCTCCCCGACCACCGTCGGCATCAAGGCCGCCGCCCAGTACCTGTCGGGCTCGAAGTACAAGGGCAAGGTCAAGCTGACCGGGCTCGGCACCCCCAACGACATGCGCGCCTACGTCAAGAACGGCACCGTCGAGGCGTTCGAGCTGTGGGACCCGGCGAAGCTCGGCGCGCTCGCCGCGCACACCGCCGTCGCCCTGGAGTCCGGACAGATCACCGGCAAGGCGGGCGAGAAGTTCACGGCCGGAGACATGGGCGAGTACACCATCGGCAAGGACGGCGTCGTCACCCTCGGCAAGCCCACCGTCTTCGACAAGAAGAACATCGACGACTACAAGTTCTGAGCGGCGCGAAGCACCACCGAAGGGGAGACACCACCATGCAACGCGTCTGCTTCCTGCTGAAGGTCAGGGCCGACCGCATCGACGAGTACAAGGCCCGCCACGAGAACGTGTGGCTGGAGATGCGCGAGGCCCTGTCCGCCACCGGCTGGCACAACTACTCGCTCTTCCTGCGCGAGGACGGCCTGCTCGTCGGCTACCTGGAGACGGAGGACTTCGACAAGGCCCGCGCCGCCATGGACGCCACCGACGTGAACGCCCGCTGGCAGGCCGAGATGGGCGAGTTCTTCGAAGCGCTCGACGGGCAGGCGCCCGACGCCGCGATGCGCCCGCTCACCGAGGTCTTCCACCTTGCCTGAGCGCTCCGCGGTGGGCATCAAGGACGTGGCCCGGGAGGCCGGTGTCTCGGTCGGCACCGTCTCCAACGTCCTCAACCAGCCCGACCGGGTCTCCGAGCCCACCCGCCACCACGTCCAACAGGTCATCGCCCGCCTCGGCTACGTCCGCAGCGAGTACGCCCGCCAACTGCGGGCCGGACACAGCCGGATCGTGTCGCTGCTCGTCCTCGACATGGGCAACCCGTTCTTCGTGGACCTCGCGCGCGGCGCCGAACGCGCCGCGCGCGAGGCCGGACTCGGCGTGATGGTGTGCAACAGCGCGCAGAGCCCGGCCGTCGAGGCCGAGTACCTGTCGATGTTCGCCGAACAGCGGGTGCGCGGCGCCCTCATCACCCCCGCCGACCCCAGCGGCGCCACCCTGCGCGCCTTCCGCCGCCACGGCATCCCCTACGTCGTCGTGGACCGCGTCGCCGGCGACGAACCGGGCTGCTCGGTGGCGGTCGACGACGTGGCGGGCGGGACGCTCGCCGTGCGCCACCTCGTCGACGCGGGCCACCGCGCGCTCGCCTACGTCAGCGGCCCGCCCCAGCTCAAGCAGGTGCAGGACCGCCGCGAGGGCGCCCACAAGGCGCTCGCCGAAGCGGGCCTGCCCTCCGCGGCCCTGCGCGAACTGCCCACCGAGCGCCTCGACGTGGCCGCCGGCCGGGACGCGGGCGCTCGCCTCCTCGGCCTCACCGAGCGCCCCACGGCCGTCTTCTGCGCCAACGACCTCCTCGCCCTCGGTGTATTGCAGTCCCTGTACGCCGCCGGGGTGCGGGTGCCGGACGACATGGCGATCGTCGGCTACGACGACATCGAGTTCGCCTCGGCCGCCACCGTCCCCCTCACCTCGGTCCGCCAGCCGGCGACGACCCTCGGCACCATCGCCGCCCACCTCCTCCTGGCGGAGACCGGCGACCACGCCTCCGACCACAGCCACGAACACATCGTGCTGCGGCCGGAGTTGGTGGTGCGCTCATCGAGCGGTGGGTCGCGTCGGTCCGGCGTGTGAGGCGGGTCGCGTGTCGTCTATCGTTGCTTCCCGACCGACGAGGAAACCGGCGTTGCGGGGGCCCGATGGGTGTGCTGCTGTACTACCCGACCGTGAACCCGCCCACGGAGATCGTTCATCAGGCCCTGCTGTACTGGGACGGTGTGGCCTCGATCGTGCCGCGCGACCCGCGGGTCTACGAAGCCGTGGTGAGCCGGGAGCTGCGGCAGCTGGAGGAGCGGGACCTGTACCGGCCGCTCGCCTTCACCCAGCACTCCCTCGACGTCCTGCGGGGCCCCGTCGATGCCGGAGCGTCCTGGCTCGGGGGACGGAGTTCGTCCCTCCTGGCCGCGGAGTTGAGAAGGATCGCCGCCCGGCCGGCCCCTCCCCGGCCGGGCTCCCGGCCCGAAGCCGTCGTCTACACCTCGAAGATCAGCCATTGGCTCCAGGACCTGCTCCTGGAGCTCCGGCTCGCCAGGCATTACGGACGCTCATCCTTCATGGCGCACCTCGCGGTGCCGAAGGAGGTGCAGACGCTGATCATCGGAGTGCTGGCCCGGGAGCTCGCCGTGCGCCCCGACATGGCGCTGTTCCCCTACACGGACAGCGCGGACGCCTACCGCCACGGTCTGCGCACCGCGTCCTCGGCCGGCTCCCTGGCCTGGGAGATGGAACTGGGCCGGCTGCTGCCCGCGCCGGCGCCCGGAACGCCGACCGACGCCGTTCTCGCGTTCCGCGACAGGTTCGCCGACGAACGCGTCCGCCTGATGCGCGCCGTGCACCGCATGCTCGGTGACCTGCGCCGCGACTACGCACACCCTGCGGATGTGTTCGCCCAGCTTCGGGCGGAGCTGTCCGAGGCGGTGGAGGACTACCGCCGCGCACGCCGCAGCAGCCGCATGGCGTGGGTGCACCGCTCGGTCACCGTGTCGGTCGCCGTGGCTGCCGCCGCGGGTGGCGCGCTGCTGTTGCCGGACATCGGGTGGTTGCTCGGTACCGTCGGCGGTTACGCCCTGAACGTGGCCACGCGGGAGATCCGCCCGCTCGACCAGGTCCGCGACGGACACGACTTCAGTTATCTGCACCGGGTCGAGAGTGAACTGTCGCGACGGAACGGGAGAGGGTGATCCGATGCTGGCCGGAAGGTACCCGGGCCGGGCCCGGCTGCGGCTCGGCAGGCGGTGCACCGTCGAGATCACCCTGGCGAAGGATGGTTCCTCGATGTGGACGAGCGTCGTCGTCCGGCGCGACGACGGCTCGTACTTCCTGGACGGGAGCGGCGCCTCACCGACGTGGGACGACATCGACCGCTCGCTCGCGGAGGACGCGTGCGTGCGCAAGGGTCCCGCTGTCACCGGGAGCCCCGAGGACGGCGCGGAGTTCGACGTGCTCTGCTTCGAGAGCCCGTTGCGCGGGCGCGACACGCGGCCCGGGGAGCGCCAGGGCACCGTCGCGCTCTCGGTGCCCGCGGCGGAGGTGGCCGACCTGCGACGGGCTCTGGCGGATCTCGCCGCGGCCGAGGAGGGACACCCGAGTCTCCAGGCCCTCGCGTCGTTGGCGGCGCGCGTGGACGGGGCCGGGGAGGTGACGGTCCCCGTCCCCGTCGACGAACTGCGCTCCCTGCGTTGGGTGTTGAGCTCGCCCGTGTACCGAAGGAATCTGAGCGCCGCATCCGTCCGCGCCCTGGACGCCCTGTGCGGCCACATCGACCGGGCACGCCCCGTCAGCGGTCCCGCGCCGCAGGTCCGCGCGCTGTTGCACGAGGCGTTGAGCAGGGCGCTGGCCCGCCCCGGTGCGGAGGGTCTGGCGGCGCGGGACGAACTGCTCGACATGGTCAGCGGCTTCGCTGCCGCGTACCGCACGGCCACTGCGGCGGACGACGAGGAGCAGCGTCTGCTCCAGGCGGAACGCGCGGCTCCCGCACCGTAGAGGCAGACCGGCTCGAACGATTCAATACGCTGGTCGGATCCGCACGAGCCGCGCCTGATGTGTACATGAACAAAGCACGGCGAAAACGATTCACTCCTCTGTCCGGCTTGTCGAACACCGGCCGGGGTCCGCCACGTACACTCCCTCTGCCGCACCAGCTCACCAGGAGGACCGCACCCGATGGGACAGACCGTGGGGATCAAGGACGTCGCCCGTGTCGCGGGGGTGTCCGTGGGCACGGTCTCGAACGTCATCAACCGGCCCGAGGCCGTGGCCGACGCGACGCGGGCGCGCGTGCTCGCCGCCATCGAGCGTCTCGGCTACGTCCGCAGCGAGTCGGCGCGCCAACTGCGCGCCGGACGCAGCCGCATCATCGGCCTGCTGGTCCTCGACATGGGCAACCCGTTCTTCGTGGACGTCGCGCGCGGCGCCGAGCGCGCGGCCCGGGACGCCGGGCTCGGTGTCATGGTGTGCAACAGCGCGCAGAGCACGGCGGAAGAGGCCGAGTACCTGTCGCTCTTCGCCGAGCAGCGGGTGCGCGGCGTGCTCCTGACGCCCGCCGAGGCGACCGGGCCGACCGTGGAGGCGTTCCGCCGCCACGACATCCCCTTCGTCCTGGTCGACCGGGTCGCCGAGGGCGCCACCGAATGCTCGGTCTCCGTCGACGACGTCAACGGCGGCGCGCTCGCCGTGCGCCACCTCGTCGACGCGGGCCACCGCTCCCTCGCCTACGTCAGCGGCCCGCCCACCCTCAACCAGGTGGCGGACCGCCGCGAGGGCGCCCTGCGCGCGCTGGGGGAGGCCGGACTGCCGCAGACCGCCCTGCGCGAACTGCCCACCGAGCGCCTCGACGTGGCGGCGGGCCGGGACGCGGGTGCCCGGCTCCTGGGCCTCACCGAGCGCCCCACGGCCGTCTTCTGCGCCAACGACCTCCTCGCCCTCGGTGTATTGCAGTCCCTGTACGCGGCCGGGGTGCGGGTGCCGGACGACATGGCGATCGTCGGCTACGACGACATCGAGTTCGCGGCGGCCGCCGCCGTGCCGCTCACGTCGGTGCGCCAGCCCGCGGTCCACATGGGCGCCCTCGCCGCGGACCTCCTCCTGGAGGAGATCGAGGCGGCGGACGAGCCGGGGCGCCCGCACGAGCACCGGCGGGTCGTGCTCCAGCCGGAGCTGGTGGTGCGCGGGTCGAGTCTCGGGGCGCGCTGAGCCGCGTACCCCCGGTTTTCGGGCCCGCACGGCCCTGTCCGGCGTCGCGGGCCGCGGCTACCGTGCTCCGAAACCACAGCGTGGGGAGGGCGACATGCCGGCCGAGGACCGCAGGAAGGCGCCGTGGCTCCCGCCGCGCCGCATCATCCGCGTGATCTGGTCGCTGCACCGGGGCGCGTACCGGACCTCCGGCGGCCGGGTCGGCCTGTGGAAGCCGCGCGCCAAGAAGTGGGGCACCCTGCGGCTGACCACCACCGGCCGCCGCACCGGCCGTCGGCGCGGCGTCATCATCGCGTACGTCGAGGACGGCCCGAACCTGGTCTCGCTGGCGATGAACGGCTGGGGCGAGGCCGAGCCCGCCTGGTGGCTCAATCTGCGCGCCCACCCCGAGGCGACCGTCGACATGGTCGACGGGCGGCGGACCGTACGCGGGCGGGCCGCCACGGGCGACGAACGGGCGCGGCTGTGGGACCGCTGGCGTGAGATCGAGACGCACCTCGACGCCCACGCCGCGCGGCGGCCGACCGAGACGGCCGTGGTGGTCCTGGAACCGCTCACCTGAGGCACGGGCCCCCGCCCGACCGATGAGTTCCGGGCCCGTGCGGAGTCGACCCCGGTGAGACCCGCACCGAGGGACGGAGGCCCGCCGTGGGCAAGGTACTGAGCCACGTGACGATGTCGCTCGACGGATTCGTCGCGGACCCGAACGACGGCATCGGCGAACTCTTCGAGTGGTACGAGGCGGGGGAGGTGACCGTACCGAACCCGAACGAGACCGTTTCCTTCCAGGTCGACGAGGCCGGCGAGCGGGTGCTGCGGCAGCTGACCGCGGGCTGCGGCGCGATCGTCGCCGGGCGGCGCCTGTTCGACATCGCCGACGGCTGGGGCGACAAGCACCCGGCGGGCGCGCCCGTCGTCGTGGTCACGCACCGCCCGCCCGGGAACGCCGCCGAGAAGTGGCCGACCACGACGTTCGTCGACGGCGTCGAGGCCGCGATCGGCCGGGCCAAGGAGATCGCGGGCGACCGCGACGTCACCATCGCCAGCGCCTCGGTCATCCAGCAGGCCCTCGACCTCGGTCTGGTGGACGAGGTGTGCGTCAGCCTCGTCCCCGTGCTGTTCGGCGAGGGCATCCCGTACTTCGGGAAGCTGACCGGAGGACACCAGCTCCTGGAGGACCCGGTCGTCGTCCAGGGCCACCGCGCCCTGCACCTGCGCTACCCGGTGCGCCGCTAGGGCCTGTCCCGGGGCCGCCCCCGTCCCCGACACCACCATGTGCTGAACTGGGCGGAAGCACCCTTCGTACCGCCGCACAGGAGCCGCATTGAGCGCCGCCAGCTACCGTCAGGCCGGAGTCGTCCTCACCGACCGACGGTTCTCCGTCCCCCTGGACCACGACGTCCCCGACGGGGAGCGCATCGAGCTCTTCGCGCGCGAGGCGGTCGCGCCGGGGCGGGCTCACGAGGACCTGCCCTGGCTGCTCTACCTCCAGGGCGGCCCCGGCTTCGGCGCCAACCGCTTCTCCGGCACCCAGGCCTGGCTCGGCCGCGCCCTCCAGGACTACCGCGTCCTCCTCCTCGACCAGCGCGGCACCGGCGCCTCCGCCACGATCAACCGCCAGACGCTCCCGTTGCGCGGCGACGCCGCCCAACAGGCCGCGTACGTGGGGCACTTCCGGGCCGACGCGATCGTGCGCGACTGCGAGTACATCCGCCGGGAGGTCACTGGCGGCGCGCCCTGGACGATCCTCGGCCAGAGCTTCGGCGGCTTCTGCGCCGTCCGCTACCTGTCGTCGGCGCCGCACGGCCTGGAGACCGCGATCATCACGGGCGGCCTGCCCACCCTCGACGGCCACGCCGACGACGTGTACCGGGCCGCCTACCCGCGCGTCGAGCGCAAGGTCCGGGCGCACTACGCCCGTTACCCGATGGACGTCGAGCGGGCGCGCGACATCGCCTCGTACGTCCACGAGCACGAGCCCGTCCTCCCGAACGGCTACCGGCTCACCCTCCCCGCCTTCCAGTCCCTCGGCATCTGGCTCGGCGCGAGCGACGGCAGCGACCGGCTCCACTACCTGCTGGAGGACGCCTTCGTCCGCACCCCCGGCGGGCGCGAGCTGTCCGACGCGTTCCAGGAGCAGGTCGCGGCCGCCCTCTCGTACCGCTCCAACCCCCTGTACGCCGTCCTGCACGAGGCGATCTACGCGCAGGGCGGCCGGGCCACCGACTGGTCCGCGGAGCGCGTACGCGGCGAGTTCCCGCAGTTCGACGGCGCGAAGGCGCTCGCCACAGGCGGCCCGCTGCTCTTCACCGGCGAGACCATCCACCCCTGGCAGTTCGACTGCGACCCGGCCCTGCGCCCGCTGCGCGAGGTCGCCGAACGGTTCGCGGCCCGCACCGACTGGGCCCCGCTGTACGACCCGACCCGCCTCGCCGCGAACGAGGTCCCGACGGTCGCCGCCGTCTACCACGACGACATGTACGTGGACACGGACCACGCGCTGCGCACCGCCCGCGCCATCCGCGGCCTGCGGCCTTGGGTGACGAACGAGTACGAGCACGACGGCCTGCGCGCGGGCGCCCCGCACGTGCTGGACCGGCTGCTGGCGATGGCGCGCGAAGAGGTGTGACCCGTCGGGCAGGGACCTAGGCTGCCCGTATGACCCTGCCCGAACCGAACACCCGAGCCCCGCTCCAGCCCATGCCCGAGGACTGGCAGCGCGCCCTCGCCGTGGTCGCGCACCCGGACGACCTGGAGTACGGCTGTTCCGCCGCCGTCGCGGCCTGGACCGACGCGGGCCGCGAGGTCGGCTATCTGCTGGCCACCCGCGGCGAGGCCGGCATCGACACCGTGGAACCCGCCAAGTGCGGCCCGCTGCGCGAGCAGGAGCAGCGGGCCAGTGCCGCCGTGGTCGGCGTGGAGAGCGTCGAGTTCCTCGACCATCGCGACGGCGTCATCGAGTACGGCACGGCGCTGCGCCGCGACATCGCCGCCGCGATCCGCCGCCACCGGCCGGAACTCCTCATCACCCTCAACCACCGCGACACGTGGGGCGGCGTCGCCTGGAACACGCCCGACCACGTCGCCGTCGGCCGCGCCACGCTCGACGCGGCGGGTGACGCGGGCAACCGGTGGATCTTCCCCGAGCTGACCGAACAGGGCCTGGAGCCGTGGGACGGCGTGCGCTGGGTGGCCGTCGCCGGCTCCGCGCGGCCCACGCACGCCGTCGACGCGACGGCCGGTCTCGAGCGCTCCATCCGCTCGCTCCTCGAACACCGTACGTACATCGAGGTGCTGACGAACGAGGACCCGGAGGAGTACTGCCGCACCTTCCTCACGGGGAACGCGCAGGCGGCGGCGGAGCGGTTCGGCGGGAAGCCGGCGGTGCCGTTCGAGGTGTTCGCACGGTAGGCGGGCACGGGGCGCCGCGGTGCGGCCGGTTCCGGGCGGGGCCGCGATTCCCCTGGGCGGCAAAGGGGCTATCGTGTCGGCATGTCAGCCGAGTTGATCCGTATCGTCTCCCGCTCGTCGCCGATGGCTCTGGCTCAGGTGGAGCGGGTCCGCGCCGAACTCGCCGCGCTGCACCCCGGCATCCGCACGGAGGTCGTGCCCGTCACGACCAGCGGCGACAAGTGGATGGGCGACCTGTCGAAGCTCGGTGGCAAGGGCGCGTTCACCAAGGAGGTCGACCGGGCGCTGCTCGACGGTGAGGCGGACCTCGCCGTGCACTGCCTCAAGGACATCCCTGCGGACCGGCCGCTGCCCGAAGGGTGCACGTTCGGGGCGTACTTGAAGCGCGACGACGTCCGCGACGCCCTGATCGACCCGGCGGGCCGCACCCTGGACGAACTCCCCGAGGGGACGCGCGTCGGCACCTCATCGGTGCGTCGCGTGGCCCAACTGGCGGCCTCGCACCCGCACTTGGAGTGCGTCCCGATGCGCGGCAACGCCAACCGCCGCATGGAGAAGCTGGCCGCGGGCGACGCGGACGTGCTCCTCCTCGCCCTCTCCGGCCTCGAACGCATCGACCGCACCGACGTCATCACCGAGGTCCTCTCCCCGGAGACGATGTGCCCGCCGATCGGCGCCGGCGTCCTCGCGCTCCAGTGCCGCGAGGACGACCGGTCGACGCTGGAAGCGGTGACCGGCCTCGGCCACCACGACACCTGGCGCGAAGCCACGGCGGAACGCATGTTCCTCCACGTCCTCCAGGGGCACTGCAACTCCCCGATCGCCGGCTACGCCCGCGCGGAACGCACCGGCGACCTCTCCCTGCGCGCCTGCGTCTTCACCCCTGACGGCAAGCGCATCCTCAACGCCCAGGAATGGGCGGGCCCGTTGGACCCGGCGACGCTGGGCATGTCGGTGGCGGTGGCGCTGCTGCGGCAGGGAGCGCGGGAGCTCATCGACGGGATTCCGCACTGACCCGGGGACCGGTACCGCGCGGCCGGCGGTGAGCCCCTCGCGCGTCTTCAGATCACGCGCCCCCGCCGCTACCCTGCGCGGATGATCGACACGACCGACACCCGCATCCCCGAGGGCGACGCGCGGCGACTGCGGCTCGATGTGGAGGACGGCGGGGTCGGGGTGCTCACGCTCTGCCGGCCCGGCAAGCTCAACGCCTGGAGTTGGGAGTCCACGCGGCAGCTCGGCGTGATGGCCGACCGGATCCGGTTCGACGAGCGGATACGGGTGGTGTTGCTGCGGGCCGAGGGGCGGGCCTTCTGTGCGGGGATCGATGTCGGCGCGCCCGGCAGTGGCATCACGGGGGAGGGCGGGGTCGCGCGTCAGCACGCCTATCGGGAAGGCATCCGGTGGGCACACGAGCGGTTCGCCGCGTTCGCGCGGTTGCCGCAGCCCGTGGTCGCCGCCGTGCGGGGTTACTGCCTCGGGTTCGGGTTCGAGCTGGCGCTCATGGCGGATGTTCGGATCGCCGCCGACGACGCCGTGTTCGCGCTGCCCGAGGCGCAATTGGGGGTCGCCGTCGACGCCGGAGGTGACCTGCGGATCGCGCGCGAGGCCGGGGCCGGGTGGGCCAAGTTCCTCGCGCTCACCGGCAGGCGGATCGACGCGGAGACCGCGCGGCGGCTCCATCTGGTCCAACAGGTGGTGTCCGTCCAGGAGTTGGAGCGCGTCGCCGGGGGCGTCGCCGCCGAGATCGCCGCCAACGCGCCGCTCGCCGTGCAGGCCGTCAAGCGTGACATCGACGCGTACGCCGACGCCGGACTGGACGCGGCCCTGGACCGGGTGGCGATGAACGCCGCGCTCACCCTCACCTCCGACGACGCCACCGAGGGCTTCACGGCCAAGGCGCGACGGCGGCCCCCGGAGTTCCGGGGAGCGTGAGGCCCCCCTCAGCGCTCCTCGGGCGAGGCCCGTTCGTCGGCGTCGCCGTTCGTGTCCGCAGCCGTGTCGCGGGCCGAACCGGCCCCGACGTCGACGTCGAACACGCTCTCCCGCAACCCCTGGATCACGGCGTCGAGTTCGGTCACGCAGTGCAGCAGCCGCGTGCGCGCGGGCCCCTCGCCGAGGATCGCGGCCGTGCCGTGCAGATCGAGACCGACGTCGAAGATCCGGCGCACCACGGCGCCGCGGAGATCGGTGGCGATGCGTTCCCGCTCCCGTGCCAGGGACAGCTCGCGGACCTCCGCCTGCAACGCCAGGTTGGCGGCCAGCGAGCCCTGGATCCGGTCCCGCAGATCGTGCGTGGCGATCGCGATCAGCGCGCCGAGCGCGCTCCAGAGCACGATGCGCCGCGCGATCACGACCCCGGGCGCCGCCTGCGCGAAGGACGACAGCGTCTGGGCGGTCACGATGGCCGCGACCACCCACGCGGACTCCCACCGGTGGTGGAACAGCACCGTCCAGATCAGCGGAACCAGCAGCAGAAGGCCCACACCCGCCGTCGGCCCGGACGCCAGGACCAGCGCGAGGACGGAACCGGTGTACACCAGCGGCACCAGCACCGGGGACCACGCCGGCATCCGGTGCCAGGGCAGTCGGAAGGCCGCGGCGACCACCAGCATCAGGGCGAGGCTGACGATGTACGGCGGCCAGGACTGCACGTCGCTGTGCGGCACCACGACGCCGACCGTGGCCACGACGGTGACCAGCGCGAAAGGGAGGGTCCGCGAGGCGAGGCCGGGCTGCTGGAACTGCCGCCCGACGCTGTGCTCGTCGAGGCCGGTCAGTGCCCCCCAGGGCTTGGTCGAAGACGTCATCGGCACCCCCGTCGCCCACGTGGCGCGCGGCCCGTCGGGGGCTGTGCGACCCGTACGTATGGTAGCGACGCGCGGCGGTCACGGACAGGTGAGCCGGTCGCCGTCGGTGGCATGTCGGCTACGGAGCGAACGGCCCCCGCCCCAGCTGCTCCCGCACCGGTGTCACCGGCGCGTTGACCAGTTCCCGCCGCTGCCAGTTCGCCCCGTCCACCACCAGCGTGTGACCGCTGACGAAGCGGGCGTAGGGAGAGGCGAGGAACGTCGCCGCCCACCCCAACTCCCGTGGCGCGCCCACCCGTAGCGCGGGCTGGCGGGCGGCCGGGGCGTCGGCGCGGTCGAGGTGGTCGCGGATGTCGGACGTCATGTCCTCGTGCGGCATGAGGCCCGGTACCAGCCCGTTGACCTGGATCCCGTACGGACCCCACTCCACGGCCAGTGTCTCCACCAGGTTCTTCACGCCCGCCTTCGCCGCCGCACTGTGCGCGTACCCCGGGCCGCCGGTCCACGCGTACGACGCCCCGACGGCGATCACCGAACCCGGCGTGCCCGCCGCCAGATGGCGTCGGCCGAACTCGCGGGTCATGAAGTACGTGCCGTTCAGCGTGATGTCGACGACCGCGCGCCACCCGTTCGGCGACAACTCCTCTGCTGGGACGGGGAAGTTGGCGGCCGCGTTGTTGACGAGGACGTCCGGTGTCCGTCCGTGCGCCGCGAACGCCGCGTCGAAAACCTCCGTGATCCGGTCCGGGTCCCGGATGTCGCAGGTCGCCGCCGTGATCAGGCCCGCGCCCTCGACGGCCCCCAACTCCTCGCGCGTGGGCGCCAGATGCTCCGGCTTCCGGCTCACGATCATCACGTCCGCCCCGAGCCGCGCGAACTCCGCGGCCACCGCCCTGCCGAGCCCCGTCCCGCCCCCGGTGACCAGCACCAGCCGGCCGTCGTACGTGTCCGGAGGCAGCGCCGAGGCGCCGAGCGGAGGAGGGGCGGGGAGGCCGCGCGGGGCGGGCGAGGAGGACGTCATGGCGCACATGGATACCTCCTGAACGCGCAACCTGCCATGGCCGAACAGCCGCGAGGTCGCGGTGGACGCCCGGTCCGCCCACCGCGCGGCCGCCCCGCGCCCCTCACACGCCCGCGGCCCGCTGCCGCCCGCGCGCCGCCGCCACCGCCCGCTCGCCCTCCGGGGAGAACGCCCCGGACCGGCGCCGCTCGGCCTCCCGCTCCAGGTCGGCGTGGAGCAGCTGCGCGTGGATCGTGACCCCCGCCCGGTAGCCCGCGCTCGCCGCGTTGACCACCTGCTCCGCGGGCCCGGCCGCGTTCCCCACCGCCCACACCCCCGGCACACTGGTGAGCCCGGTCGGGTCGACCTCGACGAACGGCCCCGCCGGAGTCTCCTTCGTCCGGGCCCCGAGCGCGCTCAGCAGCGCGTCGCGCGGCACCATGACCGTCGGCACGACGAGGACCGACCGGGAGAACACCCGTCCGCCCTCGACGCGCACCCCGGTCAGCCGGTCGTCCGTCACCTCGACGCCGTCGACCTTGCCGCTCACCACGCCCACTCCGGCCGCGGCCAGCAGCTGCCAGTGCTCGTCGGGCAGGTCGTCCTCGTCCGCGCCGTTCAGGAACAGGGTCACGTCGGACGACAGGCCGCTGAACAGCAGCGCCTGGTGGATGCCGGCCGCCTTGCGGTAGAGCACGCCGATCGGCTGGTCCCGTACCTCGTAGCCGTGGCAGAACGGGCAGTGGATCACGTCGTTGCCCCACCGCTCGGCGAGGCCGGGGATGTCGGGCAGCTCGTCGACCAGACCGGTCGCGACGACCAAGCGCCGGGCGTGCACCCGGCCGCCGTCCGCCAGCGTCACGTCGAACTCGCCGCCGCCGTCCGCCTCGGCCCCGGCCACCCGGCCGCGCACCAGCTCGACGCCGTACCCGGTGACCTCGCGCCGCACCTCGGCCAGGAACTCCGCGGGCGGCATGCCGTCCCGCGACGGGAAACCGTGCATGTGGGCGGCCGGCGCGTTGCGCGGCTCGCCCGCGTCGACCACGAGGACCGAGCGGCGCGAGCGGCCCAGGATCAGCGCGGCCGACAGGCCCGCCGTTCCGCCGCCGACGATCACGACGTCGTACATGTTCTGCTCCATGGCGACCACCTCGCACTCGAAAACCACTGTGCTCCCGAAGGTGCACCCGACGCTGCCGGATTGACAAACAAGCTTGCTGAAACTGCAATGGATTCATGAATCGGCAAGGTCATCCGCACCACGACGAAGAGCAGCCCGAGGCGAGCACGGACGCCGTCCTGTCCGGGGTGGGGCCCCGGCTGCGGGCGCTGCGCAAGGAGCGCGGCGCCACTCTCTCCGGGCTCTCCGAGACCACCGGGATCTCCGTGAGCACGCTCTCCCGCCTGGAGTCCGGCCTGCGCAAGCCCAGCCTGGAGCTGTTGCTGCCCATCGCCCGCGCCCACAAGGTCCCGCTCGACGAGCTGGTCGGCGCCCCGCCCGTGGACGACCCGCGCGTGCAGGCGAAGCCGATCGTGCGCGGCGGCCGGACCATGATCCCGCTGACCCGGAAGCCGGGCGGCCTCCAGGCGTACAAGGTGATCGAGCCGCAGCGCCGGATCGAGCCGGACCAGCAGACGCACGAGGGCTACGAGTGGATGTACATGCTCTCCGGGAGGCTGCGGCTCGTCCTCGGTGAGCACGACGTGATCCTGGAGCCCGGGGAGGTCGTCGAATTCGACACGCGGGTGCCGCACTGGTTCGGGTCCACGGGGGAGGGGCCCGCGGAGTTCCTGGTGCTGTTCGGCCCGCAGGGCGAGCGCATGCACGTGCGGGCGCGGCCCGCGCGCAGGAAGGACCAGTGAGCCGAGCCGCTCCGGGGCATTCACAGATCGGCAAGCGACCGCTTAGTATGCGGCCGAACCCGGTTTGACGCAGCAGTCCCGTGGAGGCTTTCGCATGCAGGCATGGCAAGTGCACGAGAACGGCGAGCCGAGCGAGGTGATGCGCCTCGACGAGGTCGAGCGCCCCGTGCCCGGCGAGGGGCAGGTTCTGCTCAAGGTGCGCGCCGCCAACATCAACTTCCCGGACGCGCTGCTCTGCAAGGGGCAGTACCAGGTCACGCCCCCACTGCCGTTCACGCCGGGCGTGGAGATCTGCGGCGAGACCGAGGACGGCCGCCGTGTCATCGCGACCCCCGCCCTGCCGCTGGGCGGCTTCGCCGAGTACACGGTCGCCGACGAGCGGACGCTGCTGCCCGCCCCGGAGTCCCTCGACGACGCCGAGGTCGCGGCCCTGCACATCGGCTACCAGACCGGCTGGTTCGGCCTGCACCAGCGCGCCCGCCTCCAGTCCGGCGAGACGCTGCTCGTGCACGCCGCCGCGGGCGGGGTCGGCAGCGCCGCCGTACAGCTCGGCAAGGCCGCGGGCGCCCGTGTCATCGGCGTCGTCGGCGGCCCCGAGAAGGCGAAGGTCGCGGCCGAGCTCGGCTGCGACGTCGTCGTCGACCGCCGCTCCGAGGACGTCATCGCCGCCGTGAAGGAGGCCACCGGCGGGCACGGCGCCGACGTGATCTACGACCCGGTGGGCGGCGACGCGTACCGGCAGTCCACGAAGGTCGTCGCCTTCGAGGGCCGCATCGTCATCGTCGGCTTCGCCTCCGGCGCCATCCCGACCGCGGCGCTCAACCACGCCCTCGTCAAGAACTACTCGATCCTCGGGCTGCACTGGGGCCTGTACGCCACCAAGAACCCAAAGCTCATCCCGCACTGCCACCAGAAGCTCACCGAGCTGGCCGCGAGCGGTGCCATCAAGCCCCTCGTCAGCGAGCGCGTCGACCTGGCGGACGCCGCGTCCGCCGTGCAGCGCGTCGCCGACGGCGTCACGACGGGCCGCGTCGTCGTGGTGCCGGGCCTCGGCGCCCGCACGCAGGAAGGAGCCCGCGCATGACCGTCGACGCAAGCCAACTGCGCACCCGCGCACAGGAATTCCTCGCCGCGCACCCGCCCGCCACCACGAGCCGCGAGGACTTCCTCAGCGCCCGCTTCGACGCCGGACTCGCCTGGGTGCACTACCCGGAGGGCCTCGGCGGGCTCGACGCGCCGCGCGCCCTCCAGGCCGTCGTCGAGGCCGAGATGACGGCGGCGGGCGCTCCGGACAACCACCCGCGGCGCAACGGCATCGGCCTCGGCATGGCCGCCCCCACCATCCTGCGCTACGGCACCGAGGAGCAGAAGCGGCGCTTCCTCAAGCCGCTGTGGGTCGGCGACGAGATCTGGTGCCAGCTGTTCAGCGAGCCCGGTGCCGGCTCCGACCTCGCCGCGCTCGGCACCCGCGCCGTCCGGGACGGCGACACCTGGGTCGTCAACGGCCAGAAGGTGTGGACCTCCAACGCGCACAACGCCCGGTTCGCGATCCTCGTCACCCGCACCGACCCGGACGTGCCCAAGCACAAGGGCATGACGTACTTCGTGTGCGACATGACCGACCCCGGCGTCGAGGTCCGGCCGCTGCGCCAGATCACCGGCGAGGCCGAGTTCAACGAGGTGTTCCTCTCCGACGTACGGATCCCCGACGCCCACCGGCTCGGCGAGGTCGGCGACGGCTGGCGGGTCGCCCAGACCACCCTCAACAACGAGCGGGTCTCCATCGGCGGCATGCGTGTGCCCCGCGAGGGCGGACTCGTCGGCCTCGTCGCGGGGACCTGGCGCGAGCGCCCCGAACTGCGCACCCACGACCTGCACCAGCGCCTCGTGAAGCTGTGGGTCGAGGCCGAGGTCGCCCGCCTCACCTCCGAGCGTCTGCGCCAGCAGCTCGTCGCCGGACACCCCGGCCCCGAGGGCGCCGGCATGAAGCTCGGCTTCGCCCGCCTCAACCAGGAGATCAGCGGCCTGGAGGTCGAACTCCTCGGCGAGGAAGGGCTGTTGTACGACGACTGGACGCTGCGGCGGCCGGAGATCGTCGACTTCGCGGGCCGCGAGGCCGGTTACCGGTACCTGCGCGCCAAGGGCAACAGTATCGAGGGCGGGACGAGCGAGATCCTGCTGAACATCGTCGCCGAGCGCGTCCTGGGCCTGCCGTCCGAGCCGCGCACCGACAAGGACGTCGCCTGGAAGGACCTCGCCCGATGACCGCTTCCGTGAACACCGAGCCCGACCTCCTCTACTCCGAGGAGGAGGAAGCGCTCCGCTCGGCGGTCCGCGACCTGCTCACCGACCACTGCGACGCCACCGAGGTCCTGGCCCGCGTCGAGACGGACACCCCGCACGACCGTGAGCTGTGGAAGAACCTCGCCGAGACGATGGGCCTCGCCGGTCTCCTCGTTCCGGAGGACAAGGGCGGCCAGGGCGCCTCGCACCGCGAAGCGGCCGTCGTCCTGGAGGAGTTGGGGCGCGCCGTCGCCCCGGTCCCGTACCTGACGAGCGCGGTCATCGCCACGGAGGCGCTGCTCGCCTGCGAGGGCGACGAGGCGTCGAGCCTGCTCGCCTCCCTCGCCTCCGGCCGCACGATCGGCGCGCTCACGGTGCCGCTGGCGGCGACGGCGGGCCAGGACTTCCGGGACGTGCGCGACGAGGGCGGGACCCTCACCGGCCGCGTCACCGGCGTCGCGGACGCGGCCGCCGCCGACGTGTTCCTGGTGCCGACCGCGAGCGGCCTGTTCGCGGTCGACGCGGGCGCCGAGGGCGTCACGGTCGAGCCGCAGGTCTCGCTGGACCGTACGCGCCCGCTGGCGGTCGTGTCCTTCGCGGGTGCCGCCGGGCGCAGGCTGACCGACAGCGCGGCGACGGCCGTGCGGCGGGCGCTGCGGGCCGGTGCCGGGCTGCTCGTGTCCGAGCAACTGGGCCTCGCCGAATGGCTGTTGACGGAGACCGTGCGCTACACGAAGGAGCGCCACCAGTTCAACCGTCCCGTCGGCTCCTTCCAGTCGCTCAAGCACCGCCTCGCCCAGCTGTGGCTGGAGACGGTCAACACCCGCGCCGCCGCCCGCAACGCGGCCGACGCGCTGGCCACCGGCAGCGAGGACGCGGACATCGCGGTCGCCGTCGCGCAGGCCTACGCGGCGCCCGTCGCGGTGCACGCCGCCGAGGAGGCGCTCCAGTTGCACGGTGGCATCGGGATGACGTGGGAGCACCCGATCCATCTGTACCTCAAGCGCGCCAAGGCGGACTCGATCGCGCTCGGTACGGCGGGACGGCACCGGGAGGAGCTGGCCGAACTGGTCGACCTGCGGGCCCCCTGACGGCGGCAGCCGCGCGCACAACTTCACAGCCGGGTTTTACCTCTCCTTGACGGGATGCCATTATTGCGACTCGTTCGCAATAACGACTGATCTTGAATAGGGGTGGGTGACGTGGCCAGGCCGGCACGGAGCGCGATAGCGGGAGCAGCGGTCACCGCACTGGCGGTGACCGCTGCGGCCTGCGCGGCGCCGAACGACGACGCCAAGGGCGGCGGCAGCGACAGCGCCGTGGTCGGCATCGCCTACGAGCCCGACAGCCTCAGCCCGCTCCTCGGCTACGGCAAGGACGGGAACTCGAAGATCTTCGACGGACTGCTCACGCACGACGCCGACATGAAGCTCAAGCCGGCGCTCGCCGCCGAGCTGCCGAAGGTGAGCGACGACGGCCGCACCTACACGTACGAGCTGCGCGACGGCGTGAAGTTCAGCGACGGCGAGCCGTTCACGTCGAAGGACGTCGTCTTCACGTACGAGACCATCCTCGACAAGAAGACCAACAACGCGTCCAGGACCGAACTCGACGCCGTCGAGAGCGTCGAGGCCAAGGGCGACGACACCGTCGTCTTCCACCTCAAGTACCCCTACGCGCCGTTCGCCGAGCGCACCGTCCTGCCCATCGCGCCCGAGCACGTCGCGGGCCGCCAGGACGTGAACAACGGGAAGTTCACCACCAAGCCGATCGGCACCGGACCGTACACGCTGGTCAAGTGGTCCAAGGGCGAGAAGCTCGTCTTCAAGGCCAACCCCGGCTACTGGGGCGGCGCGCCCAAGGTCAAGAACTTCACCATGGCGATCATCAAGGACGACGACGTGCGCGCCACCCGGCTGCGCTCCGGCGACCTCGACGGCGCCATCCTGCCGCCGAACCTCGCCAAGACGTATCAGGCCGACACCGCCAAGAAGACGTACGCGGCGAACTCCTTCGACTACCGCGTCGTCACCCTGCCGACCGGCAACGAGGTGGCAGGCGACACCGACATCCGGCGCGCCCTCGACATCGGCGTGGACCGGGGGACCATGGTCGACCAGATCCTGGAGGGCGCGGGCAAGGAGGCGTACGGCCCGGTGCCCACCGACAGCCCCTGGTTCACCCGGGGCACGGAGCGCGCCCACGACGTGGCGAAGGCCAAGAAGCAGCTGGACAAGGCGGGTTGGAAGCCGGGCAAGGACGGCATCCGCGAGAAGGACGGCGTGCGCGCGGCGTTCCCGCTCTGGTACCTCACCGGCGACAAGCTCCGCCAGGACCACGCCCTCGCCTACGCCTCCGACGCCAAGAAGCTCGGCATCGACGTCAAGGTCGAGAGCGGCACCTGGGAGGTCATCCAGCCGCGCATGCCGAAGGACGCGGTCCTCGCGGGCGGCGGCGCCCCCGCCGACCCCGACTTCGACCAGTACACGCTCCTCAAGTCCTCCCTCGCGGGCGACGGCTTCAACAACATGGCGCACTACGACAACGAGAAGGTCGACGCCGCCCTGGAGGAGGGTCGCCGCACCGACGACCAGGCGAAGCGGCAGGCCGCGTACGACACCGTGCAGCGCGAACTCGTGAAGAACCCCGGCTACACCTTCCTCACCCACATCGACCACCTGTACGTCGTCGACAAGAAGTTCGGCGACCTCACCACGCAGACCGAACCGCACGACCACGGGCTCGCCTCCGGGCCCTGGTGGAACGTCGAGGACTGGCGCGCATGAGCAAGCGGCTCCCCTGGGGGCCGATGGCGCGTCTGACGGGCCGGCGGATCGCGTTCGCCGTGCCCGTCCTCGCCGCCGTCACCTTCGGCGTCTTCGCGATCGCCGCGGCGTCCCCCTTCGACCCCGTCAAGGCGTACGCGGGCACGGCGGGCCTCACCGCCTCGCAGGAGAACCTCGACCAGCTGCGCGCCAACCTCGGCGTGGACCAGCCCCTGTTCACGCGCTGGTGGCAGTGGCTGACGGCGGCGCTCACCGGCGACCTCGGCGACTCGGCCGTCATGCGGCAGCCGGTCGCGCAGGTCATCGGCGAGCGCCTCGGCTGGTCCGTGCTCCTGGCCGCCACCGCGTTCCTCGTCGCCGTCGTCCTCGGCACCCTCCTCGGGGTCCTCGCCGCGCGCCGGCAGGGCGGCTGGTTCGACCGGGCGATCACCTCGCTCGCGTACACCCTGGAGGCCGCGCCGCCGTTCTGGCTCGGCCTGCTCGCCGTGTGGCTGTTCGCCCTGAAGCTGGGTGTGCTCCCGGCCGGTGGACTGACCGACACCGGCTCGTCGACCGTCACCGCGGGACAGGTACTGTCCCATCTCGCGCTGCCCGCGGGCGTGCTGGCCGTCTCGCAGCTGCCCTGGTTCGTCCTGTACGTACGCCAGGGCGTCGGCGACGCGCTCGACGAGGACCCCGTGCGCGGGGCCAGGGCGCGCGGCCTCGCACCGCGCACCGTCCTGTTCGGGCACGCGCTGCGCTCCGGCACCCTGCCCGTGCTCACGCTCATCGGCTCGCGCGTACCCGAACTCATCACCGGGGCGCTGCTCGTGGAGACCGTGTTCAGCTGGCCCGGCATCGCGGCCGCCACCGTGCAGGCGGCGACCTCCGTGGACTTCCCGCTGCTCGCCGCCGTCACCGTCCTCGCGACGCTCGCCGTCCTCGCCGGGAACTGGGCCGCCGACCTCCTGTACGGCATCGCCGACCCGAGAGTGGGCTTCGATGGCTGAACAAGCCCTGCACTGGCGCACGCACGGGGTGCGGCGCCGCTCCACGCGCGCGTGGCGGATCCGTACGTCCGCGGTGATCGTGACACTCGTCGTCCTCGCCGTCCTCCTCGTGCCGCCGCTCGTCCACCTCGACCAGCAGGCCGTCGACCTCGCGGCGAAGCTCCGGCCGCCGTCGTGGGCGCACCCGTTCGGCACCGACGACGTCGGCCGCGACCTGCTGCTGCGCTGCGTGTACGGGCTGCGGGTCTCGCTGCTCGTCGGTGTGGTGGCCGCGGTCGTCGCGACCGTCATCGGCACCGCCGTCGGGGCGCTCGCGGGCGCGCTCGGCGGGTGGGTGGACCGGGGCGTGATGCGCGTCGTGGACACGTTCTCGTCGGTGCCGCACCTGCTGCTCGGCATCTTCATCGTCGCGATGTTCCGGCCCGGCGTGTGGCCGGTCGTCGTGTCCGTCGGCCTGACGCACTGGCTGTCGACCGCCCGCATCGTGCGCGCGGAGGTGCTGTCGCTGCGCTCGCGGCCCTACGTCGACGCGGCGATCTCCGGCGGGGCCTCGCGGTGGCGGGTGACCGCGCGCCACCTGCTGCCCGGCGTCCTGCCACAGGCCGCGCTCGCCGCCGTCCTCATGGTGCCGCACGCCATCTGGCACGAATCGGCCCTGTCCTTCCTCGGGTTGGGCCTGCCCACCCACCAGGCCAGCCTCGGCACGCTCGTGCAGACGGCCCGCGGTTCGCTCCTCGCGGGCGACTGGTGGCCGACCCTCTTCCCCGGCCTGTTCATCATCGTGCCGACCCTGGCGATCGCGGGCCTCGCGGGCGCCTGGCGCGAACGCCTGAACCCCCGCCGCCGATCGGAGCTGACCCTGTGACCACGGTACTTTCGGTGGACGGCCTGTCCGTACGGTTCCGGATGCGCGACGGCGCGTACGTCCGGGCCGTCACCGACGTCTCCTTCGAGCTGCGGGCGGGGGAGTGCCTCGCCCTCGTGGGGGAGAGCGGCTGCGGCAAGTCCGTGCTCGCGTCGGCGCTGCTCGGCCTGCTGCCCGGGAACGCGGAGACGGCCGGCGCGGCGCGCGCCGGTGACCTGGACCTCATGACGGCGGACGAGGCCACGCTCGCGCGCACCGTCCGCGGCCGCCGGGTCGGCCTCGTGCCGCAGAGCCCCGCCGCGCACCTCACGCCGGTCCGTACGGTGCGCTCACAACTGGCCGAGACGCTGCGGCAGTTGACGGGAGCGCCGCGCCGCGGCCCCCGGCTCCAGGCGGCGGTGCGGGCCGCCGCCGAGCGGGCCGCCTTCCCGCCCGACCACCTCGACCGGTACCCCCACGAACTCTCCGGCGGCCTCGCCCAGCGGGCCGCGACCGCCCTCGCCCTCGTCGGCGACGCGCCCCTGCTCCTGGCGGACGAGCCGACCACGGGCCTCGACCGCGACCTCGTCGAGCGGACCGTCGACGAACTGCGCCGCCACATCGGCACCGACCGCGCGCTCCTGCTCATCACGCACGACCTCGCGGCGGCGCGGCGGATCGCCGACCGGGTGGCGGTGATGTACGCGAGCCGCATCGTCGAACTGACCGGGGCCGACGCCTTCTTCGGCGCTCCGGGCCCCCGCCACCCCTACGCCCGGGGCCTCCTCGACGCGCTGCCCGACCGCGCGTTCACCCCGATCCCCGGCATGCCCCCGGAACTCGGCGCGCTGCCACGGGGCTGCGCGTTCGCGCAGCGCTGCGGGTCCGCCGACGAGCGGTGCGCCGAACCGCCCCGCCTCACGCACGGCGTGGCCTGCCACCACCCCGTACCGGCCCACCAGGAGGCCACCCGTGCTTGAACTGCACTCCGTCACCGCCGGTTACGACCGTCGGGCCCCGGTCCTGCGCGACGTGTCGCTCACCCTGCGCCCCGGCGAGAGCGTCGGACTCCTCGGCCCGAGCGGCTGCGGCAAGTCGACGCTGGCGCGCGTCGCGGCGCTGCTGCACGCCCCCGACGCGGGCCGCGTCGTCGTCGACGGCGCACCGGCCCGGGGCTGGCGGCACCGCGCCCCGCGCGCCCAGCGCACCGCGTTCGGCGTCGTCTTCCAGCAGCCCCGCCTCTCCGCCGACCCCCGGCTGCGCCTCGCCGACCTGATCGCGGAACCCCTGCGGGCGAACGGCGCCGCCCGCACCGCACGGGTGCGCGAACTCGCCGACACGGTGGGCCTGGGCCCCGACCTCCTGCCCCGCCGCCCCCACGAGGTCAGCGACGGCCAACTCCAGCGCGCCTGCCTGGCCCGCGCCCTCACCCTGCGCCCCCGCTGGCTGATCTGCGACGAGATGACCGCCATGCTCGACGCGTCGACCACGGCCGCGCTGGTGGGCGTGGTGGAGGACTACCGGCGGGAGAGCGGGGCAGGGCTGCTGGCGGTGGGGCACGACCGGGTGCTCCTGGAGCGGTGGTGCGAGCGGACGGTGGAGTGGGGCGAGCTGGTCGGAACCTAGGGCCTGATCCAAACGACAGGCCCCAGCGGTCAGGGACGGGCGAGCACCGACGCGGCGTCCCCCGGAGCGCGGGCGGCGTCGTCGGCCCCGGCCGGGCGGGCGGGGCACGGCGTGTTCATCAGCACCGCGACGACCACCGCGCCCGCCAGCAGGATCCCCGCGGCCCACGTGCCCGCCGTCACGAACCCCTCCAGCATCGCTTCCTTCGCGAACGCCGGGCTCCTGCCCTGCGCGGCGTGCGCGGCCACGTAGGTGGCCGTCGCGCTGGTGGCGATGGTGTTGAGCAGCGCGGTCCCCAGCGAACTGCTGACCTGCTGCGCCGTGTTGACGCTCGCCGAGGCGACGCCCGCGTCCCGCTGGTCGACGCCGTGCGTGGCGTAGTTGAAGGCCACCGGCATGATCATGCCCGAGCCGAGCCCCAGCAACAGCCCGGCGACCAGCACCCCCTCGACGTAACCGGAATCGGTCTCCAGAGTGCGCAGCCACAGCATCCCGGAGGCCACGAGCGTCAGCCCCGGCACGATCAGCGCGCGCGGCGCGGCCTTCGGCAGCAGCCGGGCCGCGAGCCCACCGGCGGACAGCAGCACCGCCAGGGTCATCGGCAGGAACGCCACCCCGGTACGGACCGGCGAGTACCCCTTCACGGCCTGCAAGTAGTACGTCAGGAAGAGGAACGCGCCGAACATGCCGACCATCGCGAGGCCCACGCTGAGATACGCGCCCCCGCGGGTCCGGTCGGCGACCAGCCGCGGCGGCAGCATCGGCTGCGCGACCCGGCTCTCGACGAGAGCGAACGCGGCGAGCAGCACGGCGCCCGCGGCCAGCAGCCCGAGGACGTTCGCCGAGGCCCAGCCGTCGGACTCCGCGCGGCTCGTGCCGTACACGAGGGCGACGAGCCCGCCGGTCACCAGAAGGACGCCGGGAAGGTCGAACCGGGCGCGTCCCGCGGTCCGCGACTCGGAGATCAGCGCGTGGCCGCCGACCGCCGCGACCAGGGCGATGGGCACGCTGACGTACAGGCACCAGCGCCAGTCCAGGTACTCGGTGAGCGCGCCACCGGCGAGCAGTCCGATCGCGCCGCCCACGGCCGTCACGGCGCCCCAGATCCCGAACGCCCTGGCGCGCTCCTTGGGCTGCGTGAACGTCACCGTGAGCAGGGAGAGCGCGGACGGGCCGAGCAGCGCGGCGAACGCCCCCTGCAAGGCGCGGGCGCTCAGCAGGACTCCGAAACCGTCCGCGGCGCCACCGAGCGCCGACGCACCGGCGAAACCCAGCAACCCGATGAGAAAGGCCCGTTTGCGGCCGGTGCAGTCGGCGATCCGACCGCCGAGCAGCAGCAGGCTGCCGAACGCCAGCGTGTACGCGGTGATGATCCACTGCCGGTCGCCGTCGGAGATGCCGAGATCCCGCTGGAGCGACGGCAGCGCG
The DNA here is from genome assembly GCF_054724165.1 of Streptomyces sp. BYX5S. Classification (NCBI taxonomy): domain Bacteria; kingdom Bacillati; phylum Actinomycetota; class Actinomycetes; order Kitasatosporales; family Streptomycetaceae; genus Streptomyces; species Streptomyces sp. BYX5S. The sequence goes on from NZ_CM138829.1 coordinate 3,779,082, forward strand.
ATGTTCACGACCGTGCCGTCCAGAACGATCATGAGCTGGGCCAGCGCGATGAACAGCAGCGCGGACCAGCGGCGCGCATCGGCCGACCGGGCCTGCGCGTTCGCCGCTTTCGTCAGTGGCATGACTTCTTCCCCACTTCAGGTGCTGCGCGCCGCGGCGGGCGTGGCCACGGCGACCGGACGCACACAGGACGTCCGCGCCCCGCACCGCGTGACACTCCGCTCTTGTGACCTGCGCCACTCGGCCCGGATGTCACAGAGTGGCGCCGGGCGTCGTCTGATGCCCGACGCAGGAGCGAGGCCGACGAGACGGGAGCCGGGGATGAGCGGACGCGACGAACCGAAGAATGCAGGGGCGGTGGACGCGGCGACGGCCGTGTTCGTCGCCCACCGCAATCTGCTGTTCACCGTGGCCTACGAGATGCTCGGCTCGGCCGCGGACGCCGAGGACGTCCTCCAGGAGACCTGGCTGCGGTGGGTGCGCGTCGACCTGGCCGCCGTCCGGGAGCCGCGCGCCTACCTCGTGCGCATCGTCACCCGGCAGACGCTGGACCGGCTGCGCGCGCTCGGGCGCCGCAAGGAGTCCTACGTCGGGCCCTGGCTGCCCGAACCGCTGCTGACCACCCCGGACGTGGCGGAGGACGTCGAACTCGCCGAGAGCGTCTCCATGGCGATGCTGCTCGTCCTGGAGACGCTTGCGCCGGTCGAACGGGCGGTGTTCGTGCTGCGCGAGGTGTTCGCCCTGGAGTACGAGGACATCGCCGCCGCCGTCGACAGGACCCCGGGCGCCGTACGGCAGATCGCCTACCGGGCGCGCTCCCACGTCGCCGCGCGCCGGCCCCGCGGCATCGCCTCCCCGGCCCAGACCCGAGCCGCGCTCGAAGCGTTCCAACGCGCGGTCGAGACCGGCGATCTGCGACGCCTGCTCGACATCCTGGCCCCGGACGTCGTCGCCCTCAGCGACGGCGGCGGCATCAAGCACGCCCTGCTGCGGCCGGTGCTGGGCGCCGACAAGGTGGCGCGCCTGCTGGCCACGGGCTGGTGGCGGCGCGATGCCCACAGGTCCGTCGAGATCGTCCCGATCAACGGCGGCCCCGGCCTCGTCGTCCGCGTCGCCGGGGAGGTCGACGGTGTGGTGGCGGTCCGCGTCGAGAACGGCCTCGTCACCGGCGCTTACCACGTGCGCAACCCCGAGAAGCTGTCACGGGTGGAACGGGCGACGACCGTGAGCCGGTGACCGATCCGGCCACACGCGACCGCCGCGCACGCCCGTGACCGGCGCGTTGCGGGGCGCCCCGGTGAACCGGGGGAGTCCGTCCGGCCAACTCCCGTCCCACCTCTGCCGGTTCGGCGACACGGCCGCGCATACTCACCGTGTCCCACCGGCCCACCACGGGAGGCACGCATGGCCCCGACCACTCGTCGCAGAGCCCTCGGCACCCTCGCCGGCGCGCTCGCCGCCGGATCCGTCGCCGGAACCGGCGTCGCGCAGGCCACCGGCGGCAAGCGCGGCCCCGGACCGCTGCGCCGCGCCCACGCCCACAACGACTACGAACACCAGCGGCCCCTGTTCGACGCGCTCGACCAGCGGTTCAACAGCGTCGAGGCCGACATCTACCTCGTGAACGGCGACCTCCTCGTCGCCCACGACCCCGTCGACCTCGACCCCGCCCGCACCCTGGACGCCCTCTACCTCGCCCCGCTCGCCGCCCGCGTGAGGGCCAACCACGGCTCGGTGTGCCGGGGCTGGCGTACCCCGCTCCAACTGCTCGTCGACATCAAGACCGACGGCGCGGCCACGTACAAGGAACTCAACCGCCAACTGCGCGGCTACGGCCGCCTGTTCACCACGTACGCCCATGGGCGGGTGCGCAAGGGGGCGGTGACGGCCGTCGTGTCCGGTGACCGGGCCGCCCGCGCGCCCATGGAGGCGCAGCGTGTGCGCAGCGCCTTCTACGACGGGCGCCTCACCGACCTCGGCAGCGCGGCGCCCGCCTCGTTCATCCCGCTCATCAGCGACAACTGGGCCAACAACTTCACCTGGCTGGGCAGTGGGCCGATGCCGGACGCGGAGCGCGACAAACTGCGCGGCATCGTCGGCGCCGCGCACGCGCGCGGACAGCGCGTCCGCTTCTGGGCGACACCGGACGTCGCGGGCCCCGAACGGGACGCCGTATGGCGCGAATTGGTGGCAGCCGATGTCGACCACCTGAACACCGACGACCTCGCCGGGCTGCGCGCGTTCCTGGAAACGTACGACCGGTGACCCCCCGTTAACACCCGTTCGGGGGACAGGTCGTGCCCCGGTCGGCGTCCTTCGCTGCGTCACACTTGCGGCCGACAGCCACGGTGTTGACGTGGCGGAGGAGGTCCGGCGATGTCCCTGTCCATTTCCGTCGTGCTGCTGCTCCTGGTCGTCGCGGTGCTGTTCCTGCGCAACGGGGCCATGAAGCTGTCGCACGCCGTCGTGTGCGTCCTCCTGGGCTTCCTGCTCGCGGGCACGGACGCGGCGCCGACCATCCACGACGGCATCAACTCCACCGCCGGGCTGGTCAGCAGCCTCGACCCGTGAGCCCGTGGGGGAGCGCTACCCGGCGGCCGAGAAGACCCCTATGCCGTTCGCGACCGCACGCTCCGGCGGATCGCTCGGATGATTGCGGACCGTCACCGTCGCCGCCCCCGGCGGGCGCGCCACCAGCGTCGACGAACCGCCGCCGTCCAGGCTGAAGGCGTCGTCCGAGCCCAACGACCGCATGGCGGACGCCACTTCGGCGATCGACATGCCGGTGCGGTAGGCGGGCGCCCCGTCGAGGGCCAGCAGGAACAGGGTGCGGCCGTGGTCCCCGACACCGGCCGCCGTGCGCACCGCCGACGTGGCCGCGTCCAGACCGGGCAGCGGCGCCCCGTCGCGCAGCACCGGGTAGCCGCCCACCGCGAAGCGGTACGGGACGTGCGACCGGGCGGCGACGAGCCGGTGGCGGACCGCGACCGGGTCACCCGCCGACAGCTTGTGCAGCCACTGCGCCCCCGCCTCCCGGCCGACCAGCACCGTGGTGCCGCCCGCTATCGTCCCGCTGCCCGGCGTCTCGGCCGACGCCACCACCCGCCCGCGCCGCACCGTCACCTCGTACGTGTCCGTGCTGCACGGCGCGGCCCGCTGGGTGTCCGTGCCGCAGGTCGCCCGCACCCGCGACACGCTGCCCCAGTCGGACGTGAACGCCCCCACCGAACCCACCGGCAGCGCGTACTGGTTGAGCCCGCCCAGCGGCAACCGGTCGTCCCGCGTACGGACCGACCCGTCGAGCGCCAGACTGTCGAGCCGCGCGCGGCGGTCGACACCGACGCCGAGGACGTCCTGCGTGGACGTGCCGGGCGGCAGCGCGGGACCGAAACGCTGCCCGTTGGGCACGGCCGCCTTCAGCGCCTGCCCGGACGCGATCGCCGGTCCGACCGCGGCGCCCGTCACCTCGACGCCCGGGTGCTGGCTCTCCGTAATGTTGAAGAAGTCCCCGTTGACCCCGCCGACGGCGCCGCCCGTGTCGGCCATCGAGGACACGGTGGCGCGCGCCCCGACCACGCCCGGATGCAGCAGGTCCACCCGCACGCGCGGGTCGGTCAGATCGACGGTGAGGACATGCGCGTGCGCGGTGCCCTTGGCGGCGGGGACGTCGAACTCCGTGTACGTGACGCCCGGAGCGATCCGCTCGCCGGAAGCGGCGCCGGCCGGTGACGCACCCGTGAGGGCGGCACCGGCCAGCATCGAGGCGACCCCGAGGGCCGCGAGGAATCGTCTGCCTCTCTTGCCAACTCTGGTCTGCATCTGGGGAGTTCAGCAGACCTGGAGGCGTGCGTCGATGGCTAGGCGCCGACCAGCCGGGAACGGATCAGGAAACGTACGCCCTCGGGTGCCTCCAGCGAGAACCCGCTGCCGCGGCCCTCGACGACGTCCACGATCAGCCGGGTGTGACTCCACACCTCGTACTGGCTCTTCGACATCCAGAACGACACCGGTTCCGCCACCCCCGCCACCGAGAGCTCGGCGAGCAGCACGTCGGAGCCGCCCGTGCGGAACTCGCCCGCCGGGTAGCACATCGGCGCGCTGCCGTCGCAGCAGCCGCCGGACTGGTGGAACATCAAGGGGCCGTGGGACGCGCGCAGCCGCCGCACCAGTTCGGCGGCCTCGGTCGTCAGCTCCACGCGGGGTACGTCGGTCATGACACGCCAGTCAAAGCGGCAGGACGTTGCGACCACGTTGCACGCGCGCGACGACGCTCCGCATAAGCTCCGCACATGGAACAGAGGGAGATCATCCTGCGGGCGATCGGCGTGCTCACCGAGACGCACGAGATGGTGCGCAGGCTCAGCGACGGCGAGCAGCTCGACACCGACCTGACCCAACTGGGAAGACTCGTGTCGGAGGTGTTCCCGACCATCGAGATTCCGTCCGGGGCCACGCCGGAGGAGGCGGCCGAACTCACCATCGCGGCGCTCATGCCGGCGAGCGTGTCGCTCGTCGAGGCGTTCGCGTTTCTCTTCACGCAGCTCGCGAAGATCCACGACGAGGGCCGCGGCGACGTCAGCTCCAGCGAACTGCTTCAGGAGATCGCCCTGCGGATGTCCGATCCGGGCGACACGGAGGCGGAGGCCGACGAGGGGCCGTAGGGCCCGCCTGTCGCGGGGAGAGCCGGGCGGGGCGTCCCGGCTCTCCCCGCGTCGCGTCCCGGCTTTCTCAGCCGCCCGAGCGCGGCGTCGGCGCCGCGGTGGCCGTCGTAAAGTTGCGCGGCTTCCCCGACGCGTCCAGCACGTCCCAGCACAGTTCGGGCCGCCCGTCCGCGTAGCCCTCGCGGAGCAGCGGCGCCAGCGTGGCCACCGTCCCGCCGCGTTCCAGGACGTCCGCCACGGCTTCGAGGTAGTCGGCCAGTGAGGGCCAGCCCTCCGTGAAGTCGCCGGAGCCGTCGTGCCGGCTCATGCCGAGCCGTCCCCGCTCCGGGCCCTCGCTCAGGTCGATGATCTGCGCGTCGGCGTTGTCGTGCGCCCACGGTATCCACCGCGGGTCCCAGTAGGTGCCCAGGTCGTCGTCGCCGAGCCCCGCCTCCTCCTGGTCGGGCCACACCTCGTAGCGCAGGATGTCCATGCGCATCCGCCAGAAGTCGACGATCCCGGCGACCGAGCAGGGCGACGCCACGGGGAACGTGAGGCCCCAGTGCCGCAGGCCGTCGTGGCGGGCCAGCGACCGCAGCAGCGAATCCGGGAAGCGCAGCCCCAGCTCCGTCTGCGCCCGCTCGACCTCGGTGGGGTCGGCGGGCGGGGCGAGGCCCTCGTAGGACACCGGGGCGTGGACGCGCAGCCAGTCCTCGATGCGCGTCCAGGCGGCCTGCACGCGGTCAGCTGTGTTCGACATGCCCCGAGTCTCCCCGACACCACCGACCACCCTCGGCGCCGGGCCCCGCGCTACTTGGTCGGCCCCCGGAACCGTCCGAACGCCTTGCCGAGCGTGCCGAACGGCGAGACCTCCTTGTGTTCGGCCGCCTCCGACGCCGTGCGCGGCAGACCGTCGCCGCCCGACGTCTCGGCGAGCGCCGCCCGCGCCGCTTCCGCCGCCTCCCGGTAGCTGTCCCGGGACTTCGTCATGGCGTCGAGCGCCTCGGCGTACCGCGTCACCATGTCCTGCGCGTGCACCAGCTCCTCGTCCGGCGTCAGCAGGTGCCAGCCCTTGCGCAGCCGCGTCAGGGCCTGCTCCGCCTCCCCGGTCAGCGGGCGCGGGAACGCCATGAACTCCCGGATCCGGTCGAGGAGTTCGGTCGGCTCGCTGCCGTCGAGGAACACGCTGCGCACGGTGAAACGGTCCGCGGTGTAGTCCGGGTGCGGCGGTGTGGTCGGCAGCACGACGCCGCCGCCGCGCGGCATGCCGGCCTTGAAGTCCTTGCGCAGGCCGAAGTCCACGATCTGCGCCTGCTCCGGCGTCGCCCGGTGCTCGACCACACGGTGCCGCAGACTCGGCGGCAGGTACTCGGTGATCGAGCGCTGGCCGCGCGCGTCCGGCGTCATCGCCTCGTGGATGACGACCTGCACGTACCAGCTGTCGCGCGAGCAGTCCTTCAGCAGGCGGCGCAGCTCGTCGTCGTCCTTGGGTAGATGGTTCGGCGCCCGCAGGCGCAGGCCTGCGACCGTGTCGTGGTCCCACGGCACCCGGTCGGTGTCCGGCCAGAACATCGACGCCGGAGACGGCCAGGTCAGCTCCCAGGCGCGCTCCGCCTCGGCGGCCAGGATCCAGGAGATGCCCTGCGGGCCCTTCGCACGGGTGTCGGGCTCGTACAGCGTGAGCTGGCCGCGCACCGTCACGTTCTCGGCGACGCGCCAGCGCGCCTCGAACACCCGGCGGGCGCCGGGGCCGGGCACGGAGTCCTCGTCGCGCGGGTGCAGGACCGTGGAGCGCGCGGCGTCCTCGGGATCGAGGTCGAGGAAGTCGTCGAGCACACCCGCCGCCTTGAGGGCGATCAGGTTGCGCCGGACGTCCCGCTCGGGTTCGGACCCGAGATGGCGTCCGCGGCCGAGCCACACGGTGTCGGGGACGGGTGTCGGAGTTGAGTTCTTCTTCGCCATGGAGTCGTTCTGTGAGTGATCGGGGCGCGACCAGTATGGGTCCGTGGGCGCGCCGGGGCCAGAGCAGGGTGGGCCGGTGTCGGGATTGTCGCGCGTGTGTGCCCGATTCGCCCTCCGTGTACCCCGGCGTGGCGCGATCCATCCCGTACGCTCGCCGAATGGCCAGGTACTTCGACGTGCACCCAGCAAACCCGCAAGCGCGCCTCGTCTCCGCGATCGCCGACGGCATCCGCGACAGCGCGCTCGTCGCCTACCCCACCGACTCCTGCTACGCGCTCGGCTGCCGGCTCGGCAACCGGTCGGGCGTCGACCGGATCCGGCAGATCAGGCAGCTCGACGACCGGCACCACTTCACCCTGGTGTGCCAGGACTTCGCCCAGCTCGGCAGGTTCGTCCAGATCGACAACGACGTGTTCCGCGCCATCAAGGCGGCCACGCCCGGCAGTTACACCTTCATCCTGCCCGCGACCCGCGAGGTGCCGCGCCAGCTCCAGCACCCCAAGAAGAAGACCGTGGGCGTGCGCATCCCCGACCACGTGGTGACGCAGGCGCTGCTCGCCGAGCTCGGCGAGCCGCTGCTGTCCAGCACCCTGCTGCTGCCCGGCGAGGAGGAGCCGCTGACGCAGGGCTGGGAGATCAAGGAACGGCTCGACCACCAGGTGGACGCCGTCGTGGACTCCGGCGACTGCGGCACCGTGCCCACGACGGTGATCGACTTCTCCGGCGGCGAGGCCGAGATCGTTCGGCGCGGCGCGGGGGACACCGAGCGCTTCGAGTGACTCAGGCCGACGCCGTCGTGCCCAGATAGCGGATGTGCGGGCGGGCGCCGGGGCGGGTGACCTCGGCGCGCACCCCGTACACGTCGGCGATCAGCTCCTCGGTGAGCACGTCGCCCGGCTCGCCCGCCGCCACCACCCGGCCCTCGCGCAGCACGACGACTTGCGCGCAGTAGGTGGCGGCCAGGTTCAGATCGTGCAGGGCGACGACGCTCGTGACGTCCAAGGTGCCGATCAGGTCGAGGAGTTCGATCTGGTGCTGAATGTCCAGGTGGTTCGTCGGCTCGTCCAGCAGCAGCTCGCGCGGCTCCTGCGCCAGGGCCCGCGCGATCTGCACGCGCTGGCGTTCGCCGCCCGACAACGTGTGCCAGGTGCGGTCGACGCGGTCGGTGAGCCCGGTGCGTTCCAGGGCCGAGCGCACCGCCGCCTCGTCCGCGGCCGACGGCGACGAGAAGGCCCGCCGGTGCGGGATGCGGCCCAGGCGGACGACGTCGCCGACGGTCAAGTCGACCTGGGTGTCCGACTGTTGCTCCACCACGGCGATGCGGCGCGCGGCGTCGCGGCGTCCCACCGAGGCCAGCGGCTCGTCGTCCAGCATGACCGTGCCACTGTCCGCGGCGAGCACGCCGGAGAGCAGCCGCAGCAGGGTCGACTTGCCCGAACCGTTGGGGCCGAGCAGACCGGTGATGCCCCCGGGATGCGGAGTCAGGCTCACTCCGTCGAGGATGAGCGCGCCGCCGGCCGACCGGGACACGCGCTGCGCGCGCAGACCGGCGCTCATCGTGCCGCCTTCCGCCGGTACAGCACGAACACGAACGCCGGGACGCCGATCAGCGACGTCACCACCCCCACGGGAACCTCCTGCGGATCGAGAACGGTACGGGCCACGGTGTCCACCCACACCAGGAACAGCGCGCCGGTGAGCGCGGTGACCGGCAGCAGCCGGGCGTGCCCCGGCCCCACCAGGGCGCGTGCCGCGTGCGGCAGCACCAGCCCGACGAAACCGATCGCGCCCGCGGTGCTGACCAGCGCCGCGGTGAGCAGCGCCGTGACGCACAGCAGCACGATCCGGGTCCGCGCCACATGGACGCCGAGCGCGGCCGCCGCCTCCGGCCCGAACGCGAAGGCGTCGAGGGTACGGGCGTGCCCCAGGCACACCGCGAGACACACCACGAGGACCGAGAGGCACAGCCACACATCGGTCCAGTCCGCGCCGCTCAGCGAGCCGAGCAGCCAGAACAGGACGCTGCGTGTGGTCTCCGCGTCGGCGGACGTCAGCACGATGAACGAGGTCAGCGCCGAGAACAGCTGCATCGCGGCGACACCGCAGAGCACCACGCGGTCCACCGTTCCGCCGAGGCGATGACTGAGCAGCAGCACCAGGGCGAAGGAGACCACCGCGCCGAGGAACGCGCCCCCGGACAGCGACAGCACACCCCCGCCGAGGGAGAGCACCACCACGAGGACCGCGCCGGTCGACGCCCCCGAGGAGACCCCGAGGACGAACGGGTCGGCCAACGGGTTGCGCAGCAGCGACTGGAGCACGGTGCCGCAGACCGCGAGCCCGGCCCCGCACACCGCGGCGAGCAGGGTGCGCGGCAGCCGCAGGTTCCACACGATGCCGTCCCGGATCGGGCTGAGGTCCGAGGAGCCCCAGCCGAGGCGCGCCGCCACCGCCGACCACACGTCCGCGACCTGGATGTGGGCGGGACCGATGGTGATCGCCACGGCGAGCGACACGCACAGCAGCAGCACACCCGCCGACCACAGCGCGGTGGGCCTCAGCGCCCTCACTTGTCGCGCTCGGCCGGGCCGAACTTCTTGATCGCCGCGGCGACCTCCTCGATCCCGTCGATCGTACGGATCGTCGGGTTCATCGCCTGACCGCTGAGGAACACGTACCGCTTCTCCTTCACGGCGGTCATGTTCTTCGTGACGGGGTTGCTCTCCAGGAACTCGATCTTCGCGGCGCCGGACTCGGCGGTCTGCGAGCGGCGGGTCAGGTCGCCGATGACGAGCAGGTCGGGGTCGCGGTCGGCGACCGTCTCCCAGTTGATCTGCGGCCATTCGTCGTGCGTGTCGTCGAAGACGTTCTTCGCGCCCAGCTCGCCCGTGATGATGCCGGGGGCGCCGCAGCAGCCCGCCATGTAGGGGGACTCGGAGTTGGCGAACCAGTAGAGCAGGCTGACATCGCCGGCGTCGACGGACCGGGTGGCCTTGGCGACGCGGGACTTCAGCCGCTCGATCAGCGCGTCCCCGCGGTCCTCGACGTCGAAGACGCGCGACAGATCGCGGATCTCGTCGAACACGGTGTTCAGGTCGAGCGCCTTCGTGCGCCGGCCGTCGCCGTCACCGCTGTTGTCCTTGCCGACGCAGTCGGCGGGGGAGAGGTACGTGGGCACGCCGAGCTTCTCGAACTGTGCGCGGTCGGCCACGCCGCCCTTGCTGACGGTCGCCAGGAAGGAGGCGGTGACGAAGTCCGGCTCCTTGTCCAGCACCTTCTCGAACGACGGGTACTGGTCGGCCAGCCGCGGCACCTCGGCGTTCTGCTTCTCAAGTCCCTTGAGAACGGGGTCGGTCCAGGTGGCGGTGCCCACCATGCGGTCGGCGAGCCCCAGCGACAGCATGATCTCCGTGGAGCCCTGGTCGAGCGAGACGGCGCGCTTCGGCGTGTGCGCCACCTCGACCCGGGTCCCGCAGTTGTCGAGGGTGACGGCGGACCCGGCGTTCTTGGATCCGGCCGAGGTGTCGGCGTCGCCGCCGCAGGCGGTCAGGAGCAGGGCGCCGGCCATCAGGGGCACCAGCAGGCGGACACGGCGTGCGAAGGGCACAGGGATTCCTTCAGTACAGGGCTCGAACGCGGAGCCGACGGACGGACACCCCCCGCGCCACGCGGCGCCGGAGGCCGCCAGCAGGTCTTCGGACTCGGGGTCGTCCGAGCGAAGCGCCTTCCCAGGCCGGTTCATACGGCCCAGTGGCAGTGGCTCCGCCCGTCACCCTCACCGCTGCGCGTCAGCTCCGGATTCCCACCGGATTCCCTGACCCGTGTGCATGCAAAAACGCACAAAGGTACGACTGGCTCGGCGAAACTATCACACCGTCACCAAGCCCCCCGCCGGTCGCTCACCACGTCCGGTACGGCAGGAACTTGCCGTCCAGGGTGACCACCACGCGGTCGCCCTTCGGGTCCTCCCTGCGCGCGACGTCCATCGAGAAGTCGATCGCCGACATGATCCCGGAGCCGAACTTCTCCTCGATGACCGCCTTCAGCGTGGTGCCGTAGACCTGCACGATCTCGTAGAAGCGGTAGACCAGCGGGTCGGTGGGGACAGGGGTGTCCAGCGAGCCGCGCGAGGCGTCGCGGCACAGCGCGGCGACCGTCTCGTCGTCCAGCGAGAGCAGCGCCCCGGCGCGGGCCGCCTGGTCCCGGCTCATCGTGTTCTGGCCCAGCAGCGCGGACGCCGTCCACACCTCGTGCGCGCCGACGGTCTCGGCGATCTTCTCGAACGACAGCCCGGCGCTCTCCTTGGCGGCCAGGACACGACGGGTTGCTTCGGCGCGGTCGATCACGGCGACTCCTGTGGTGGGTGCGTACGGTCTCGGCCGACACCTACCGACCCGTTGTTACGGCCGTCGGTCCGGCGTGTTCGCCGCGGGTAACACGGCGGTACGCCCCGCTGCCCACCCGCCGTGTCACCGTTCGGCGTTGAGCGCGTCCACCGCGCCCTGGGCGTCGCCGATCGTGGCGTAGTCGACGGCGACGAAGTTGACCGGCCTGCCGCGCGCGCGTTCGCAGCGGTGCGCCCGGTCGAGTACGTAGCGGCGCGCGTTGACCTCGCCCGCGTCGATACGGCTGCCGCCGTTGTTGGTGATGAAGTGGTTGAGGAGGAAGAGGCGTTTGTCGTCGCCGCCGCGGTGCGGGACGCAGCTCATCTCGTCCGGGCTGCGGAAGGCGAACGGGGTCTCCATCCCGTACCGGTAGAAGTTGCGGTACCAGGGCGCCGGGCCGTCCGCCTGCTCCGCGAACACCACGAGACGGCGGCCGCTGTCGATCATCTCGCCGAGCGTCGGCCACGGCTTCGCCGGGTCGGGGTCCGGGCGGCGGACCAGTCCGTCGAGCCCGGCCTGCCGGAAGGCCGCGCGGGTGTCCTCGGCCGGGATCGCGTCCTGGATGATCAGCGTGACCACGTCGTCGGGGTGGGCCTTCAGCCAGTCGCCCAGCTCACGCAGCGTCGGCACCAGGCCGATCGCCCCCGCCCGGCACACCGAGTGGCACAGCCACATGCCCTCGCGCGGCGGATTGACCGTGTTGACCGCGGAGCGCACCAGCGCCCGCTGCTCCGCCGTGAAGTCGGATGCGTTCAGCCGCTCGGTGATCTGCTCGGGCGTCTCCCAGCGGTAGGTGTCCAGTTGCAGCCCACGCGCCCCCTGGTCCAACTGCGTGCCGATGCCCGGGTCCTGGAGCGGCCCGATGAAGTGGTCCGCGGTCGTCGACATCGCGTTGTGCGTGGTCAGGAACGCGACCTCGTCGTAGGGGCGGTCGCACAGCTCGGCGCTGCCCCCGCACACACGGGCGGCAGCCGGGGCGGACGCCAGCGGCATCAGCACCATCCCCGCGACCGCCAGGCACGCCGCCCCGAACCCCAGGCCCACCGCCCGCCGCGGCGACCCCAGCCGCTCCCGCGCCACCCGCGGGACCCGGCCCGTCGGCTCCCGGCGCAGGAGCAGGCCGACCCCGGCGAGCAGGGCCCCGGCGAGCACGGGGACGAGGGCGGCCCACAGCGCGGTCGCGGTGACGTGCCCGACGGCGGCGCGCTGCACGTCGTCGACGAGGCGGGCCAGGCTCGGCGGCCACGAGTCCGGCGGCGCGACGAGCCGCCCGTCGGTGATCAGACGCGTCACCCACGCGGCCAGCGCGGTGAGCGCCCCGCCCGCCGCGAGCGGGATCCCGAGGAGGACCAGTCGGCGCCCGGTCTGCGGCGGACCGAGCAGCCACAGCGCCACGAGCGACAGCAACAGCAGCACCGCCGCGACGACTTCGAGCACCCCGAGGCCGACCGCCGTGTACGGGCGCACCTCGCGCAGCCCCGTCAGGTCGTTCCCGGACGCCTCCAGGGTGTCGGTCAGGTCCCAGCGGCCGCCGTCGACGAGCGACCGCAGCTGGGCCGCCGCGTCCTGGGTGCGCTCGGTGACGAGGGCCGGGGCGACGGCGGCGAGCGCGGTGCCGACGTCCCCGTCCGCGAGCGCCGTCCCGACCTCCGGGCGCAGCTGCGCGCGCTGCCCCTTCGGTACGAGGGCGAGCAGCGCGTCGGCGGCCCGGTCCGCCTGGTCGGGCGTCAGCGGCAGGTTCGGCAGGCTCTCGGGCGCCCGCCCGGCGGCGAGTTCGCGCACGTCGTCGGCGAGCGTCCGACGGAACCGGTCGAAGTCGGGCTCGGAGCGGTTCTGGACGCCCGCGACGAGGTCGCCGAAGTAGGTGTGGCCCAGGTCCCCGAGGCCCGCCAGGACCGGACGCACATCGACGACGAGGCGCAGCTCGTCACGGTCGCCGTTCAGATAGCCGACCGCCGCGTCGATCTGCTGCCGCGTCAGGTCCCGCAGCGTGTCCGGCGGCAGGACCAGCTTGACGTTGGAGGTGATCTGGGCCTCCGGCACGGCGAGCCCGGCGAGCAGGTCACGGGTGACGGGGGCCGCCTCCGGATCCACCAGGACCTCGTTGTAGAGCCGGTCGTAGGCGTGCTGCTCGTCGAGGACCGCCGCGTGGAAGCCGGGTTCGAGGAGCGTGCCGCGGACGGTGGCGGTGACGCACACGGTCAGCGTGGAGACGGCGGCCACGACGAGGGCCACCACGCGGAGCAGCGGATGGAGCGCGACCTTCTCCATGCCCTTGACGGTACCGGTGCCGGGGCCGCGTCAGTAGTCGGCCGGGTCCCGGCTGATGGGGCAGGTCATGCAGTGACCGCCGCCGCGGCCCCGGCCGAGTTCGGCGCCGACGATGGTGATGACCTCGACGCCCGCCTTGCGCAGCAGTGTGTTCGTCTGCGTGTTGCGGTCGTAGGTGAAGACGACGCCGGGCTCCAGGGCGACCGCGTTGTTGCCGCTGTCCCACTGCTGGCGCTCGGAGGCGTACACGTCGCCGCCCGTCTCGATGACCTGGAGATCGCCGATGCCGAGCGCCTTCGCGACGACGTCGGTGAACGCCGCCGAGCCCTCGTCGGTGATCTCCAGGCCCGGGGCCTTGTCGCTGGGCCGCAGCGAGAACGTGTGCACCGCGTCCATGATCTTCGGGTAGAGCGTCACGATGTCGCGGTCGGCGAACGTGAAGACCGTGTCCAGGTGCATCGCGGAGCGCAGCTTCGGCATCCCGGCGACGATGACCCGCTCGGCGGCGCCGCGCTCGAACAGGGACGCCGCGACCTGCGTGATGGCCTGCCGCGACGTGCGCTCGCTCATGCCCATCAGGACGACGCCCTTGCCGACCGGCATGATGTCGCCGCCCTCGAAGCTCGCCTGCCCCCAGTCCCGTTCGGGATCGCCCCACCACACCGTCGAGCCCACGAAGTCCGGGTGGAACTGGTAGATCGCCTTCATCAGCAGCGTCTCGTCGTGCCGGGCGGGCCAGTACAGCGGGTTGAGGGTGAGCCCGCCGTACAGCCAGCACGTGGTGTCGCGCGTGTAGAGGGTGTTGGGCAGCGGCGGCATCAGGTACTCGCGCACCCCGGTGGACTCACGGGCGAGCGACACGTACGGGGAGCGGTAGTCGTCGGGCAGGTCCGTGGTGGCGAGCCCGCCGATGAGGTACTCGGCGAGCTGCCGGTGGTCCTGCCCCTCCAGGAACGCGCGGGTGTCGTCGATGAGGCCGAGCCCCACCTGGTTCGCCACGATCTTCCGGTCCAGGAGCCACGACCTGGCCTCGGGGATCGCCATCGTCTGCGCCAGCAGCTCGTGCAGCTCGACGACCTCGACGCCCCGCCCGCGCAGCTTGTTGACGAAGTCGGCGTGGTCGCGCTGGGCGTTCTCCACCCACATCACGTCGTCGAAGAGCAGGTCGTCCGCGTTGGTCGGCGTGAGCCTGCGGTGCGCGAGCCCCGGCGCGCACACCAGGACCTTGCGCAGCCGGCCCACCTCGGAGTGGACGCCGTACGGGGCGGGGGCGGTGCTGTCGGGCTCGGTCACGGGGTGCCTCCCGGAGGCGGTGGGACGGACGGGACGGATGAGGTGCGGTCAGAGGCTGATCCAGCCGGCGGCCAGCGCGACGATGCCCAGCACGGCGCCGATCACGGAGACGGCCAGGATCACGAGTTCACGGGGCGAGAAGATCCGCCGGCCCTGCTCGCGGCGGGCCATGACGAACAGGACGGTGGCCGGGGCGTAGAAGATCAGCGAGACGAGGACGAACTTCAGCCCCGCCGCGTACAGCAGGAACGCCGTGTACAGCACGGCGACCCACGCGATCGTCAGTTCACGTCCCGAGGTGCGCCCGCCCGTGGTGAGCGGATCGGGCCGCATGCCGATCTTCGCGGCGAACGCGGCCGCGAGCAGATACGGGATGAGGGAGAGCGCGCTGGTCAGGTCGAGCGCGAAGTTGAACGCGTCGTCGGAGAACGCGGTGACGACGAGCACCACCTGGGTGAGCAGCGTCGTCATCAGCAGCGCGGGCATCGGCACGTCCGCCCGGTTGGCGCGGCCGAGGAAGCGCGGCATGTCGTCGTCCTTCGCGGCGACGAACAGCACCTCGGCGGCCATCAGCGTCCAGGCCAGATAGGCGCCGAGCACGGACACGATCAGGCCGACGCTGATGAAGACCTTGCCCCAGGTGCCGACCGCCTCCTCCAGGACCCCGGCCATCGACGGCTGCCGCAGCTCCGCGATCTCGCTCATCGGCATGATCCCGTACGACACGATGACCACGGAGGCGAAGATGGCGAAGACGCTGAGGAAGCCGAGGATCGTCGCCCTGCCGACGTCCTCGCGGCGCTTGGCGTGCCGCGAGTAGACGCTCGCGCCCTCCACACCGAGGAAGACGAAGACGGTGGCGAGCATCGTGCCCCTGACCTGGCTGAACAGGGAGCCCGCGTAGTCGGCGCCGCCCCAGTTGTCGGCGAACACGCCCGGGTCGAAGAAGACCAGCGCCAGGATCACGAAGATCACGATCGGTACGACCTTCGCCACGGTGACGATCCTGTTGATCGCCGCGGCCTCCTTCACGCCCCGCCGGATCATCAGGAAGAAGGCCCAGAGGCCGACGGAGGACAGGATCACGGCGAGCGCCGTGTCCCCCTCGCCGAGCCCCGACCAGATCGTGCCGATCGTCGACATGATCAGCACCCAGTACGTCACGTTGCCCACGCACGAACTGGCCCAGTAGCCGAAGGCGGAGAAGAAGCCGATGTACTCGCCGAAGCCCGCCTTGGCGTACGCGTAGACGCCCGCGTCCAGATCGGGCCTGCGGACGGCGAGCGACTGGAAGACGAAGGCCAGCATCAGCATGCCCGTACCGGCGATCGCCCAAGAAATGAGCGCCCCCGCCACCCCGGTCTGCTCGGCGAACCGTGCGGGCAGGGAGAACACCCCGGCCCCGACCATGGAGCCGATGACCATCGTGGTGAGCGTGAACAGGGCCAGTTTGACGGGCGGTGCGGAGGACGCGGACTCCGAAGAGGCCTGCTGCTCCATCTCGACCCCTTCGGTCGTGGTGCGGTGGAACCGGACTGCTGGGGCAACAGTTTTCTACCGAGATGTTGGGTAACGCATCTTTTGCAGATGTACGAGTGGTCCATGGCCTGATTTCCGAATGGCCGATGTTGCGAGTTATGGGCAGCATGGTGCGAGCCGTCTCTGAAGAAGGACAAGCAGCCATGCATGCGTCACTCAGTCCGGAGATCCTTCGCGAGTTGCGCGAGCCGCGCGCCTATCCGGCCGTCTCCCTCGCGATGCCCACCCACCGGCGCCCACCGGAGAACAGTCAGGATCCGGTGCGGCTCGGCAACCTGGTCAGCGAAGCGGAGCGCCAGCTCGCCGCTGATCCGGGCGTGACGAAGGAGGTGCAGGAGGACGTCGTCGAGCAGTTGCGCGCAGCGGTCCAGGAGATCGACCCCGCCCAGGTGCGCGACGGCCTCGTCGTCTTCGCGGCGCCCGGGGAGCACCAGACATGGGTCGTCGACCGCGCCGTCCCCGAGCGGGTCGTGCTGGCCGACACCTTCCTCACCCGCAACCTCGTCGCCGCCGACGCGGCCCGCCGCCCCTACTGGGTGCTGACCCTGGCCGCCGACCGGGTCGCGCTGTGGGACGGCCGGGGCGAACGCGTCACCGAGGACACGGCGCACGGCTTCCCGCTGACCCGCAGCCTCGAGGACTCCGACGCCGAGCGCAAGGAACGCGTCGGCGACCTGCCCAGCACCTTCCGCGACGAGCAGACCCGCCAGTTCTTCCGCGACGCGGACAGCACACTGAGCCGGCTGCTCGGCGACGAGCCCCGGCGCCTGTACGTCACCGGGGAGTCGGCCGCGCTGGCGCTCCTGGCGGACGTCGGCACGGTCGCGAACAACGCGGTCGAGGTGCCGGTCGGCGGCCTCGCGCAGGCGACCCCGGACGAGGTCGCGCAGGCGGTCGCCCCGGCCCGCGAGGAGGCGGCGCGGCTGGCCGTGGCCGAGGCCCTCGACCAGCTGGAGCAGGCGCGCGGCGAGAACAAGTACGCGGCCGGCGTCGATGAGGTGTGGCAGGAGGCCCAGGACGGGCGGATCCGTCGGCTCGTCGTCGAGGAGAACTACCGCATCACCGTGCGGGCCGGCGACGGCCATTTGGAACCGGCCGAGGAGGACGACCTCGACGCCGTGCACGACATCGTCGACGAGGTCGTCGAGTCCGCCCTGGAGACCGGCGCGGAGGTGGTGTTCGTGCCCGACGACACCCTCGCGGACGCCGGGCGCGTCGCCGCGGTGCTGAGGTTCTGATGCGCGGGCGAAGGACACTCGCGACCGCCGCGTGCGCCCTGGCGGGCGCGCTGGCCCTCGCGGCGTGCGGCAGCGACAGCGGCGAGGACACGGGCGCGAGCGCCAGCGCCACCGCCAGTTCACCGGACGCGTCGAGGTTCTCCGGCACCCCGCCCTCGGCGCTGGAGTCGAAGAAGGAGTCCATCAAGGCCTCCGCCTCCGAGGCCGCCAAGTCGGCCTCGGCGCGCGCCAGCGCCTTCGAGGAGTCGGTCTCGGCCAACGTCGAGCGCAAGCGCCAGGAGTTCACCAAGCAGCTCGACAAGGCCGACGGAAAGGGCAACGCGGTGCGCGACGTCGAACTGACCGGCAAGCGCCTCAAGGACACCCAGGGCGTGCGCGCCGTCGTCGTCAACATCACCAACACCACCGACAAGACGGCCTCCTACGCCGTGCAGGTCGACTTCACCGACCCCGACGGCAAGCTCGTCGAGTCGAAGGTCGTCGGCGCCGAGGACCTGAAGGCGGGCGACCGCGCACAGCCGCTGGCCATCAGCTCCAAGCCCCCGGAGCCGCACCTCAAGGCGAGTGTGGCGAAGGCGCAGCGGTACTAGGGCCCTTCTGACGGATCTTGCTGGAGTCGCGGGGTCTGGCACGCACATCTGCGGCGTTGTCGTCGGTTGCCAACTCCCCCACCCTCGAACCAGGCTCCGCCAGGCTCGGGCGGGAGGTACCCCCTCGCGTTGCCGCCCTCCTCCGCCTTGCAGCTGCACGCTTCCCCGAGCTCTCGGCTTCGCTCGAGCAGGGGAGGCCCCATTACCCCGCTCGCGGAGCCGAACGATGCGGCCTCCCGGGCCCAGCCTGATCCGCCAGAAGGGCCCTAGACGGGCACACCGGCGGGCGTCGCGGCCGTGGGCATCCTGTCCGCGGCCGCGACACGTCACGTGCCCGGGATCAGTCCGTGCGCGGCCCCAGGTCGTACCGTTCCTTGATCAGTTCGAGGTGGAGCCAGCTCTCCACCTCGCGTACGGCGGGCAGTGCGCGCATGTCCTCGATCGTGGCGCGCACCGCCGCGAACGACTCCGCGGTGATCGTGCCGACCAGCTCCGCGTGGCCCAGGCACGTCGACAGGAACGTCACGCGTTCGAAGGCGGCGACCCGTTCGGCGACGTCCGCCGCCGTGCCGTCGACGCGCAGGCTGAACCCGCACAGGTACCCCATGCCGAGCACGTCGGGGCGGACCAGGGCCACCACCTTGGCGACGCCGCCGTCGAGGAGGCGCAGGGTGCGGGCGCGGGTCGCGCCCGCCGACAGGCCGACGCGCGCGGCCAGTTCGGCGAAGGCCAGGCGGCCGTCGTCCTCCAGCTCGGCGAGGATCCGCTCGTCCAGCGCGTCGAGCGCGCTCACGGTCGGCTCCCGGGTGAGGAGATAGGGGTCCTTCACGTGGCGGGTCGCGACGAGCGCGTCCACCGCCCGCACCCCCGGCAGCGCCCGGATCCGCTCGATGGTCCGCTCCAGCGCGCCGAAGCCCGCGGTGCGCAGCTCCGTCATGATGGCGCGCCGCCCGCTGGTCAGCGTCACGAACGGGGCCTCGGGGAGCGCGGCGATCGCGCGGGCCGCCGGACCCGCGGGCCCTTCGGTGTCGATCGCCAGGTGCGCGGAGGCCGACAGGTCGCGCACCGCCGGGTGCACGATCGCCACGACCCGGACGGCGCCCGACTCCTGGAGCCGCTGGACGCGCATCCGGGCCGCGGGCCGGGACAGGCCCACGCGCTGGGCGAGGGTCTCGTACGTGAGGCGGCCGTCGGCCTGCAACTCGCGCACGATGCCCAGGTCGGTCTCGTCGAGATCCACGTGCTGTTCCCCTCGGCGGTTCGGTTGCGGCCCGGCCGAGGACCGGCCGGGGTGCGCGCTCATTCTCGGTCATGGTGCGAGCGGTCGTCTCGTCCGGTCTGGACAAGGTGAGCAGTCGAAACGTAAGTTCAATCCCCGTAAGTCGTTCGAATCATTCCTGATGTCATTGGAGGATGGTGTGCCGCGACCCGTCGTCGTGATCACCGACACCGAGGAACTGGACCCCGCGCCGGGGGTCCGGCTCCTCGCCGACGCCGGCTGGGAGGTGCGGATCGCCGGCAGCCGGGACCCGCGGGCGATCGCCGCCGTCGCGCACGACGCGGACGCGCTGATCGTCGGGTACGCGCGCGTGGACGCGGACCTGCTCGACCACCTGCCCGCGGTGCGGATGCTCGCCACGATGTCCGCCGGGTACGACATGGTCGATGTCGCCGAGGCGGAGCGGCGCGGCCTGTGGGTGGCGAACCTGCCGGGCGCCGCGACCGAGGACGTCGCCGTGCACGCCCTCGCCCAGACGCTCGCCCTGGCCCGCCGCCTGCCGCAGGCCGACGCCGTGGTCCGCTCCGGCGGCTGGAGCACCGACCTGGGCGAAGTGCCGCGCCGCACGAGCGAGTTGACGCTCGGCCTCGTCGGTATGGGCCGCATCGCCCGGACGTTCGCCCGGATCGCCGCGCCCCTCTTCGGCCGGATCGCCGCGTACGACCCGCGCGCCACGAACTGGCCGGACGGCGTCGAACGCCTCGACCTGGACACGCTCGTGGAGCAGGCCGACGTCCTCTCCCTGCACGTCCCCTCGACGCCGCAGACCCAGGGCATGGTCGACGCCGGCCTGCTGTCCCGGATGCGGCCCGGCAGCCTCCTGGTCAACGTCTCGCGCGGCGACCTCGTGAACCCCGAAGCCCTGCTCGGCGCCCTCGACGCCGGCCGCCTCGCGGGCGCCGCGCTCGACGTCTTCCCGGTCGAACCACCGGCCGCCGACGACCGCTTGCGCACCCACCCCCGCCTGCTGCTCTCCCCGCACAGCGCCTTCCTCTCCGACGCCTCGCAGCGCGCCTACGTCACCGAACCCGCGCGCAACGTCATCGCCTGGTGGACCACCGGACGCCCGCACACCCCCGTCGTCGACCCCACGACCCGCACCCAAGGAGCCCTCGCGTGACCGACACCCTCACCGCCCCCGTCACGGCCGACGACGCCGCCCAGGAGGAGCTGCGGCTGCGCCGCGAACTGGCCGCCGTCTACCGGCTGATCGCGCACTTCCGCATGACCGACCTGATCTTCACGCACATATCGCAGCGCCTGCCGGGCCCGGACAACCACTTCCTGATCAACCCCTACGGCCTGCTCTTCGAGGAGATCACCGCCTCGAACCTCGTCAAGATCGACCTCGACGGCAACGCGGTCGAGCCGAGCCCGCACCCCGTCAACCCGGCCGGCTTCGTGATCCACTCCGCGATCCACAAGGCCCGCCCCGACGCCCACTGCGTGCTGCACACCCACACCAAGGCGGGCTGCGCCGTCGCCGCGCAGCAGGGCGGACTGCTCCCCGTCAACCAGATGTCGATGGAGTTCCACAACCGCGTCGGCTACCACGACTACGAGGGCGTCGCGCTCAACCTGGACGAGCAGCAGCGCCTCGTCGAGGACCTCGGCACGCACCCCGCACTGATCCTGCGCAACCACGGCCTGCTGACCGTCGGCGACAGCGCCAAGCAGGCGTTCCTGCGCATGTACTACCTGGAGAAGGCCTGCGAGATCCAGGTCACCGCCCAGGCCGGCGGCGGGCTGATCATCCCCTCCGAGCAGGTCTGCGAGTACACGGCTCAGCAGCTCACCGGCGAGGGCGGCGCCGCCTCGGACTTCGCGGACGACATCGGCTACGACCTGGCCTGGGGCGCCCTGCTGCGGCTCGTGGAGCGCATCGCCCCCGACTACAAGGACTGAGCGGGCGGTGGCGCCGTGAGCGGGTTCTACTGAAGAGGACGCCCCGTGCTGGGGACGCCCCGACGAAGGGACCACTTCCGTGAGCGGCGCCACCGACACCGTCCTGAAGCCACTCGACGAGATCCGCCCCTGGCTGGAGGAGCTCTACACGGACCTCCACGCCCACCCGGAACTGGGTTTCCAGGAGCACCGCACCGCCGCGAAGGCCGCCGAATCCCTGCGGGCGGACGGTTTCGAGGTGACCGAGGGCATCGGCGGCACCGGCCTGATCGGCGTACTGCGCGGCGGCGCCGGGCCCACGGTGCTGCTGCGCGCCGACATGGACGCCCTGCCGGTGGCCGAGGCGACGGGCCTGCCGTACGCCTCCACCGCCACCGGGCGGAGCGCCGACGGCACGACGGTCCCGGTGATGCACGCCTGCGGCCACGACGTGCACGTGGCCTCGATGCTCGGCTTCGCCCGGCTGATGGCGCGGGCGCCCGGGGCCTGGCGGGGCACGCTGGTGGTGCTCTTCCAGCCCTCCGAGGAGGACGGTTCGGGCGCCGACGCGATGGTCGCCGACGGCCTCGTCGACCGCTCGCCGCGCCCGGACGTCGTCCTCGCCCAGCACGTGCTGCCGTACCCGGCGGGCTACGTCGGCATCCGCCCCGGTTCCTTCCTCGCCGCGGCCGACAGCACGAAGGTGACGCTGTACGGGCGCGGCGCCCACGGCTCCATGCCGCAGAACGCCGTCGACCCCGTGGTGATGGCCGCGATGGCGGTGGTCCGGCTCCAGACCGTGGTCTCCCGCGAAATCGCCGCCGCGACCCCCGCCGTCCTCACCGTCGGCGCCATCCTGGCCGGCACGGGGCCGAACATCATCCCCGACCGCGCCGAGCTGCACCTCAACGTCCGGACCTACGACGAGGAGACGCGGGCCGCGGTCCGCGCGGCCGTCGAGCGCATCGTGCGGGCGGAGGCCGCCGCGTCCGGAGCGGTCCGCGACCCCGAGTTCGAGGCGCTCGCCGCCTTCCCGCCGACCGTCAACGACGAGGCGCCGACCCGGGCCGTCGCCGCGGCCTTCACCGAGCACTTCGGCGAGCGGGCCCACACCATCGACGCCCAGCCGGCCAGCGAGGACATGAGCCGCATCCCCGAGGCGTTCGGCGTCCCCTTCACGTACTGGGGGATCGGCGGCACCGACCCGGCGACGTACGAGAAGGCGCTCACGGCGGGCCGTCTCACCTCCGACGTCCCCGTGAACCACAGCCCGCACTTCGCCCCGGCCCCGCGGCCCACCCTCGACACGGGCGTGCGCGCGCTGACTGCGGCCGCTCTGGCGTGGCTGGGCGCGCCAAAGGAGTGACCGGGCCGTCAGCGGGCCGGACTCACCTGCTGGAGTACGGCAGCAGCGCCATCTCCCGCGCGTTCTTGACAGCGGCCGTCACCTGGCGCTGCTGCCGCACCGTGAGCCGGGTGACCCGGCGGCTGCGGATCTTGCCCCGGTCGGAGATGAACTGCCGCAGCAGATCGGTGTCCTTGTAGTCGACGTACGTGATGCCGGCCGCGTCGAGCGGGTTCGGGCGGGGCTTGGCGGGCTTGCGGGGGATACGGGAGCGGGGCATGTCGGGTCCTTTCGATGGGTGGGTCAGCGCGCGGGGTCGAGGAGCGGGTCGAAGGCGGCGGGCAGCCGGCTCCAGCCGGCCGGGCCCGCGCGGTACTCGTCGTCGGTGAGCAGGCAGGAGTCGAGCAGGGCGGACAGTCCCTCCCGGTCGAGGGCGGGGGAGGTGAACACGAGGTGCTGGCAGCGGTCGCCGTGCTCCGGATGCCAGTCGACGGCCGCCGCCGCGCGCCGCTCCGGCGGCACCAACTCCCAGGCGGCGTCCGGCAACGAGTGCAGCCAGGGCCCGCAGTCGTCGACGCCGAGCGCGCCGCCCGCCGCGTCCCACGACAGCAGGGTGTCGGGCCGGTCGGCGAGCCAGAACCGCCCCCGGCTGCGGGCCGCGGCGCAGCACAGGTCCTCCAGCGCGTCGAAGAGCCGCTGCGGATGGAACGGCCGCCGCCGATGCCACACGAGGGTGCCGACCCCGGCCTCCTCCGCCTCCTGCGGGAGCCGGGCGCAGGCGGGGTGCTGCGCGGTGCGGGCCGCCTCGACGTCGAACCCGGCGCGCGCGATCCGCGCCAGCTCGTCCGACCCGGCCGCCACCTGCCGCCCCGTCGGGTGCAGCTGGGCGAGCAGCGCCCGGTCCTCGTCGTCCGCCTCCGGGCTCTCGACGACGGCGATCACGGACGCGTACTCCAGCTGCCGGGCCCAGGTGTCCGCGACCGTGCGCTGATCCGCGGCGGCCGCCGCGAGGCCCGCCTCGGCGAGGTCGTCGCCGTTGCCGAGGTAGGGCAGCACGAGCGCGGGGTCGACGGCGGTGACGACACCGGTCAGGTGCAGCAGCGGCGCCCCGTGCGCGGCGACCACGTCCGCCATGGCCTGCGGCTCCACGGAGTCCCACAGCTCGACCACGGCGAGCCGTGTCAGGCCGTCGCCCGCGAGGCGTTCCAGCTCGGGGACGAGGTCCTCACGCAGGGCGCAGCAGGCGCAGTCGTTGACCAACGGCGCCTCGCCGCGGCCGAGTTCACCGGACACGTTTCGCACGGTCCGGGTCACGGTCCCCGACGGGGCGGTGCTGAGGTCGTGGTGCAGGGCCACGCTGGACGGCACCGCCTCCAGCAGGCCCCGGACCACCTCGCGGCGGGCTTCGCTGTGCAGCCCGCCGACGAGAACGACGGGCAGCCGGTCGACGTCCCCCATCACCGCGCCTCTCGACGGCCGTAGCGGCGTTCGAAGCGCTCGACGCGGCCCGCGGTGTCCATGACGCGGGCGGTGCCGGTGTAGAAGGGGTGGCTCGCCGAGGAGATCTCGACGTCGAAGACGGGATAGGTGTGGCCGTCCTCCCACTCGATCGTGCGCTCGCTGGTGAGCGTCGAGCGGGTCAGGAAGGCGAAGTCGGCGGCCTTGTCACGGAAGACGACGGGCCGGTAGGCGGGGTGGATGCCGGGCTTCATGGCGGACTCCAGGGGTTCGGGGCGGTGGGTGTTCAGCGCTCTTCGCGGAAGTCGACGTGCCGGCCTGCCACCGGGTCGTACTTGCGCAGGACCAGGCGGTCCGGGTCGTTCCGGCGGTTCTTGCGGGTGACGTAGGTGTAGCCCGTGCCCGCGGTGGAGCGGATTTTCACGATCGGGCGGAGTTCGTTGCGTGCCATGCCGCTAGTATATGGCAATGGTTTCCATGTTCAATAAGGGGACCGGGTCGCGGACCGCGACACGTACGACCGCACACACGACAGAGAGGGGTGGCATGTCCGCCCACTGCCAACTGACCGGAGCCGCACCGAGCTTCGGCAACCGCATCTCCCACTCGCACCGGCGCACCTCGCGCCGTTTCGACCCGAACATCCAGCGCAAGCGCTACTGGCTGCCCAGCGAGGGGCGCACCGTGCGGCTGACCCTGAGCGCCCGGGGAGTCAAGACGGTCGATGTCATCGGGATCGAGGCGGCGGTCGCCCGGATCCGCGCGCGAGGGGGGAAGGTCTGATGGCGAAGCAGAGCAAGATCGCGAAGAACGAGAAGCGGAAGGCCGTCGTCGAGCGGTACGCCGCCCGGCGCGCGGAGCTGAAGGAGATCATCCGCCGCCCCGCCACCTCCGAGGCCGACCGCGCCGCCGCCCTCGCGGAGCTGCGCCGCCAGCCGCGCGACGCCAGCGCCACCCGCGTCCGCAACCGCGACAGCGTGGACGGCAGGCCCCGCGGCCACGTCCGCAAGTTCGGCCTCTCGCGGGTGCGGCTGCGCGCGGAGGCGCACGCCGGACATCTGCCGGGGGTGACGAAGTCATCCTGGTGACGTAGCCGCGCGAATCCGCCCCACCGGGCATCCGCCCAGGTGGGGCGCCCTGCGTGGACCCCGGAACGGCCCGCGTGGGCAGGCGCGGGTGCGTCGGACGGCGGACCATGGGGGAGCCGGAGTGCGTCGAGCCGAGGGGAGTGCCGCAAGTGGGTGGCGGGCGCGAGCACGAAAACCTCGACGAGGGCCACGAGGGCCGCGAGGACGACGGGCAACCCGAGGGGCACGACGCCGAGGTGCGGCAGGTCGAGGGGCTCAACCGGCTGGCGGGACCGGCGTCCGGTGCACCCGGTGCCGGGAAGCGGACGCCGCGCGCCCGCCACCGCGACACCGACCTGCTCGTCACCGGGCAGGCCCTGGCCCGCGTCACCTCGCTGGGGGAGGCGCTCACCCTGATCGCGCGGCTCGCCGACGACGGCTTCCCGGTCCACGGGCAGGCGGTCTTCCGGTCCGACCGGGAAGTGCTGCACTGCGTGGGCCGGCTCGGCCTGGAGGCGGACGAGCCCGCCACGTTCCGGCTGCCCCTGCACGCGGCCCACCCGGCGGCGCAGGTGGCGAGGACCGGGCGGCCCGTGGTGCTGACCTCGCCGCGGGAGTACCGGGAGCGGTTCCCGGCCGCCGACGCGTCCGCCGGCCGGGAGGGGCACGAGGCGTGGGCCTTCCTGCCCATCACCACGTACGGCCAGCTCACCGGGGTGTGGATGGCGGCCTTCGGCGCCCCGGTGGAGGTGACGGAGGGGCTCGGCAGCTTCCTGGTGGCGCTCGCCCGGCTGCTCGGCGAGTGCATCGAGCAGAGCTACGACGGCCAGGCCGACCATGCCCTGTCGCAGGCCCTGCGCAGCAGCATGGGCCGCGTCGGACCCGGCCCGGAGGGCCTCACCGTCGCCGCCCGCTACGTGCCCACCGGTGGCGGGCTCATGGTCGGCGGCGACTGGTTCGACAGCATCACCCTGCCGAGCGGGCGCCTCGGCCTGGTGATCGGCGACGTCCAGGGGCACGACGTCCAGGCGGCGGGGCTGATGTCCCAGCTGCGCACCGCCATCCACGCCTACGCCGCCGAGGGCCACGGCCCCGACGCCGTCCTCGTGCGCGCCTCCCGCTTCCTGGCCTCGCTCGACGAGGACCGCTTCGCCACCTGCATCTACCTGGAGGCCGACCCGGCGAGCGGCATGCTCCGCATCGCCCGCGCCGGGCACCCGCACCCCGTGCTGCGGCTGCCGGACGGCACCTGTCTGCTCAAACACGTGCGCGGCGGGCTGCCGCTCGGACTCGGCCTCGGCGAGGACAACTACCCGGTCAGCGTGCTCACGCTGCGGGAGAACGAGATCCTCATGCTGTGCACCGACGGCCTCATCGAGTCCGGCGGCCACGACATGTACTCCGGCTGGCTCCGGGTCCGGGGCGCTTTGACGCCCGGTGGCCCGGACGACATCGACGGCCTCGCCGACCGGCTCCTGAACGCGGTGGTCGCCCCGCAGTCCGCGCACCCCGGCGACCGCTCCGTCACCTCCTTCACCGAGGACGACATCGCGCTGGTGCTCCTGCGCCGCGACCCCTCCGCCGACCACGCGGACGGCCCCGGCCGCAACCTGCGGTTCACCCTCGAACAGGACCAGGCGCAGGGCCTCGCCGACGCCCGGATCGAACTCCAGGGCCTGCTGCACGACTGGGACCGCCCGGAGCAGGTCGACACGGTCCTGCTGCTCGCCTCCGAACTGCTCGGCAACGTACTGGTCCACACCGACCAGGCGGCCGTCCTGCGCGCCGACATCCACGGCACCGAGGGCCACCGCTGTCTGCGCGTCGAGGTGTCCGACCGCAGCGACGAGGTGCCGGCCCGGCGCGCCCCGGGCGAACTCTCCTCCTCCGGGCGGGGGTTGGTCCTCCTCGACCTGCTGGCCCACCGCTGGAACCTGCGGCCCGAGCCGGAGGGGAAGACGGTGTGGTTCGAAGTGGACGAGGACGGTCCGGAGGAACCGTGACCGCAACGCCCCTGCGCGCGGCGGGAAATGGACGGAACCGCCGTTCAACTCACCACCCGGTCACGGGATCTTGACACCGGCATCGAGGGGTGGTGGTTTAGACCACGTTCCCTCACCGGAACGTGATGGTCCACTGACGCGGAGGTGCAGTTCTCGCATGCCCGAAAGTCAACCGTCCTGTCGTCCCCGCCTTCCCCGCCCCCTTCTGGCCGGCGCGGCCCTGCTGCTGACGCTCGGCACGGCCGCCGGACCCGCCCAGGCGCTCGACGAAGCGCCGTCCAGGACCGGCGCCGCGACCTCGGCGCGGCTGCCCGTCGTCACCCCCACCCCGCAGCACATGAGATCCACCGGGGGCGATCTGCGGGTGCCGGACCGCGTGCGCCTCGTCCTCGGGCCGGACGTCGACGACGCGACCGTGGCCGTCGTCGAGCGGGCCCTGAGATCGGCCGGAGCCCGCTCCGTCGACACCGTGAAGGCCGCTGACGCGGCCCGCTCCGGCCGGGGCCCGCTGACCGTCGTGGTCGGCTCCGTCAAGGACCCCGCCGTGGCCGCCGCCCTGAAGGCCGCGGGCGGCACCGTGCCCGACACCCTGGTCGCCGAGGGCTACTCGCTGGCCTCCCGCAGCGCCGCCGGAGGCGGGTCCGTGGTCCTCGCGGGCAACGACGGCGACGGCGTGTACTACGCCGCCCAGACCCTGCGCCAGCTGGTGACCGGCAAGCGCACCCTGGCGGCCGTGTCCGTCACCGACCACCCGAGCATGCCGCTGCGCGGCAGCATCGAGGGCTTCTACGGCGCACCCTGGTCCCACAGCGACCGCCTCGACCAACTCGCCTTCTACGGCGACGTGAAGGCCAACACGTACATCTACACCCCGAAGGACGACACGTACCTGCGGGAGAAGTGGCGCACCCCCTATCCCGCCGACAAGCTCGCCGATCTGCGTGAGCTGATCGAGGCGGCCGCCACCCACCACGTCGACTTCACGTACGCCGTCTCCCCGGGCCTGTCGATCTGTTACAGCGACCCCGACGACGTCAAGGCGCTGAAGGAGAAGGTCGGTTCGCTCTACGACCAGGGCGCGCGCGGCTTCTACGTGGCGCTCGACGACATCAGCTACACCAAGTGGAACTGCGCGGCCGACGAGGCGAAGTACGGCGCCCCCGGCCGGGCCGCCGCGGGGCAGGCGCAGACCGATCTGCTCAACGCGGTGCAGCACGACTTCATCGACACGCACGACGGCGCGAAGCCGCTCCAGTTCGTGCCCACGGAGTACTCCGACACGGCCGACTCGGCGTACAAGTCGGTGCTGCGCGAGCAGCTCGACCCGGAGGTCGTCGTGCAGTGGACCGGCACCGACGTGGTGCCGCCCGCCATCAGTGTCGCCGACGCGAAGGCCGCGTCCACGGTGTGGGGCCGCAAGGTGTTCCTCTGGGACAACTACCCGGTGAACGACTACGGGCAGACCACCGGGCGGCTGCTGATGGCCCCGTACGACAAGCGGGAGGCCGGGCTGCACGAGGAGTTGAGCGGCATCGTGCTCAACCCGATGAACCAGGCCGCGCCGAGCAAGGTCGCCCTCTTCGGCGGCGCGTCCTTCGCCTGGAACGACGAGGACTACGACCCGGGCCGCACCTGGCGCGCCTCCGCCGACTACCTGGCGGGCGGGGACCGCGACACCTCCCGGGCGCTGCTGGCCTTCTTCGACACCCAACACCTCGCGCCGACCTTCGGCGACACCGCCTGGCAGCCGCAGGCACCCGAACTCGCCGCGCGGCTCCAGGAGTTCGGCGAGGCGTGGGACGGCGGGTCCCGCGCCGAGCGGCGGTCCGCGCTGCGGAAGCTGGCCGCCTACGCCGACGTACTGGCCGGGGCGCCCGAGCGGATCCGTGCCGGGGTACCGGATTCGGCCTTTCTGGCGCAGACGAAGCCGTGGCTCGACGCCCTCGAACTGTGGGGCGGATCGCTGAACGCCACCCTCGACGGACTGCGCGCCAGGCTCAACTCCGGTGACGGACAAGCCGAGTTCGCCAAGGCCGCCGAACTCGCCGAGCAGGCCGGAGCCATCACGACCATCCCCGGCACCACCCGGCCGCAGGGACCGGTCAAGGTCGCCGACGGTGTGCTGGACACCTTCATCGCACGCGCACCACAGATGTGACCGCACTCCGCTACGCCCGCCCCGGCGCACGCCCGGGGCGGGCGTTCTCCTGTGAATCGGGTCGAGGAGGCGGTGGCTCCACAGGGCCGATGGAGGCCCGTAGGCGCAGGTCAGGCGGGATGGGGTAACAAACAGGCCACGTACAGGAGTTGACCGGTACATGTATCCAACTTCAAACCTTGACCACAAATTCCACACATCCCTCTCTATGGGCGGGCTCAATGGTCTAGATTGACCGTGCTTCGCATGCAGGACACGAAGCGACAAATGACGATCTATTGCGTTGCAGCGACGGGCAGTTGACCGTCTCGTCGCCGGAGCCGACAGGGGGGTGATCGTTTCTTGATGCCCGACAGGGGCCGGGGTGCGGGGAGCGCCCCGGGTCTCCGCGGACGTACCGCCGACTGAGCGGACAGCTCGACAACAAGCGCTGGAAAAGCCGGATGTCATGCGCGGGAGGGTGGGACCTCCCGGGGGGAGGAGCAGCACGGCGCGGGGGCCGGGGGGTCTCCCGAGGAGGGGAACAGCGCGGAGGCCGGGGGGCCTCCGAGGGGGGAGTAACCGTGTTGGGCGAGCACGTCGAACCCGCTGGTGACCAGGACGGCGCGGTTCAGCAAGGTGACTTAGTCAGCCCGTTTCCACCGGCGCACGGACGCCGGGCGAACGGGACACTGCGCAGGCCGGCGAGCGACTGGGAACAGCGCTACCGGCGCATCGTGATCATCAGCGACACCCTGGCGACCGCCCTGGTGGTGACCGCCTTCGGCGGCTTCTTCGGAGTGCGGGACGCCGCCAACTGGCACGAGAAGTGGAAGATCCTCGCTTTCGGCACCGAACTGCTGGTGCTGGGAGCGCTCGCGGTGAGCCGTTCCTGGGCCCCGGCCGTCCTCGGTCAGGGCGCCGAGGAGTTCCGGCGGCTCGGACGCTCGCTGTTCGCGGCGACCGTCGTGCTGGCGCTCGGCGGGATCGCCCTCACCTCGCGCAACATCAAGCTGTGGATCTTCGTCGCGATCCCCGCGATCGCGCTCGTCACCATGACCGCGCGCTATCTGCTGCGCCTGTGGCTCCACAAACAGCGCAAGGAAGGACGTTGCCTGCGGCCGGTGCTCGCCGCGGGCAGCCCGGACACGCTGCGCGACCTCATCACCAGGACCCGCAAGTTCCCGCACATCGGCTGGCAGGTCGAGGCGGTGTGCACGACCGACGGACACGGTCCCGGCGGCGACCGGCTGGACGGGGTGCCGGTCGTCGGCTCCCTGACGGACGTCGCGAGCCACGTGTCCCGCGACGGCTACCGCGTCGTCGCCGTCACCCCGGACGCGTACTGGACCCCGGAGCGGCTTCAGCGGCTCGCCTGGAACCT
Organism: Streptomyces sp. BYX5S; assembly: GCF_054724165.1. Lineage (NCBI taxonomy): Bacteria > Bacillati > Actinomycetota > Actinomycetes > Kitasatosporales > Streptomycetaceae > Streptomyces > Streptomyces sp. BYX5S. The sequence goes on from NZ_CM138829.1 coordinate 3,809,557, forward strand.
GGAGGGCAGCGACGCCGAGATGGTCGTGGCGCCCGTGCTGATGGAGGTCGCGGGACCGCGGCTGCACGTCGACGCGGTGCTCGGGATACCCCTGCTGCGGGTCAGCATGCCGGCCTTCACCGGAGGACGCCGGGCCATCAAGGAAGTCGTCGACCGGCTCGGCGCGGCCCTGCTGATCCTGCTGTTCGCGCCGGTGATGGTGCTCGTCGGCCTGTCCGTCCTCGCGGACAGCCGGGGCGGGGTGTTCTACCGGCAGCGCCGCGTCGGCAAGGACGGGCGCGAGTTCACCATCCTCAAGTTCCGCACCATGGTCGTCGGAGCCCACCAGGAACGCGCCGTCCTCGCCGAGCACAACGAGGGCGCGGGCCTGTTGTTCAAGCTCCGCCGCGACCCGCGGGTGACGCGGGTCGGGCAGGTGCTGCGCCGGTACTCGCTCGACGAGCTCCCGCAGCTGTTCAACGTACTGAGCGGGTCGATGTCACTCGTCGGCCCGAGGCCGCCACTGCCGGAGGAGTCCGCCGCGTACGGACCCGACATCCGGCGGCGGCTGCTGGTCAAGCCCGGACTCACCGGCCTGTGGCAGATCAGCGGACGCAGTGACCTGCCGTGGGAAGAGGCCGTCCGCCTCGACCTGCGGTACGTGGAGGACTGGTCGCTGGCCCTGGACACGGTGATCTTGTGGAAGACGCTGCGTGCCGTGCTCCACGGGCAGGGGGCGTATTGAACCGGGGGGCGCCGCTTCGGCGGCGTACGGACGGCGGGCCACAAGGGTCCGCCGAGGGGGAGGAACGGGTCATGAGAATCAGCGTCTTAGGGCTGGGCTACGTAGGGTGTGTCTCGGCCGCGTGCCTCGCGGGCCAGGGCCACGAGGTCATCGGCGTCGACGTCAACCAGGCCAAGGTCGACCTGGTCAACGCAGGGAAGGCGCCGGTCGTCGAGGAGCGGATCGGCGAACTCACCGCCGAGGTCGTCGACAGCGGAGCGCTGCGCGCCACCGTCGACGTCCGCGAGGCGATCCTGGGCAGCGACGTGTCCCTGGTGTGCGTCGGCACACCGTCGGAGCCGAACGGCAGCCTGTGCACCACGTACTTGGAGCGGGTCGCCGAACAGATCGGCGCCGCGCTGGCCGAGCGCAAGGAGCAGGGCGGCAGCCGCCACACGGTCGTGTTCCGCAGCACCATGCTGCCGGGCACCTGCCTGAACCTGCTGGTGCCGATCCTGGAGAAGAGCGTCGGCGGCACCGCCGGCGTCGACTTCGGGGTCGCGGTCAACCCGGAGTTCCTGCGCGAGGGCACGAGCGTGCGGGACTTCTTCGACCCGCCCAAGACCGTCATCGGCCAACTCGACCAGGCCAGCGGCGACGTGGTCGCCGCGCTGTACGAGGGACTGCCCGGCGAGGTGTTCCGCGTACAGGTCCCGGTCGCCGAGGCGATCAAGTACGCCGACAACTCGTTCCACGGTCTCAAGATCGGCTTCGCGAACGAACTGGGCGCCGTCTGCCAGGCGTTGGGCGTGGACTCGCACCAGGTGATGGACGTGTTCCTCGCCGACCGCAAGCTCAACATCAGCCCCGCCTATCTGCGCCCCGGCTTCGCCTTCGGCGGCTCCTGCCTGCCCAAGGACCTGCGCAGCCTGGTGCACGCGGCGCAGCGGGCCGACGTCTCCGTGCCGATCCTCGCGCACGTCCTCGCCTCCAACGCCGACCACCTCCAGCGGGCGGTCGAGCTCGTCGAGCGCACCGGCAAGCGCAAGGTCGGCCTGTTCGGCCTGTCGTTCAAGCCCGGCACCGACGACCTCCGCGAGAGCCCGCTCGTCGAGCTGGCCGAGCGGCTCTTCGGCAAGGGGTACGACCTGCGGATCTACGACGCCAACGTCAGCCTCTCCCGGCTGATGGGCGCCAACCGCGAGTACATCGAGAGCCGGCTGCCGCACCTCGCGCAGCTCCTCGCGGACTCCGTGGACGAGGTCATCGAGCACGCCGACGTGTGCCTCATCGGAACCAGAGATCCGGCCGTGCTGGACGCGCTGCCTCACGGCGGCGGCCCGGCGGTCGTCGACCTCATCCGCCTTCCCGACGCCGAAGAGCGCCGGGCCGAACCGGGGTACACGGGACTTGCTTGGTAACGAAAAGGACGACGTGACAGGCGGCGAAGGGCCGGCCGGACGCGCGTTGATCCTGGTGGAGAACCTCTCGGTGCCCTTCGACCGACGGGTGTGGCAGGAGTGCACGACCCTGCGCGACGCGGGCTGGACGGTCGACGTCATCTGCCCGCAGGGCACGAAACGGGACACGGAACCGGAGACGGTGATCGACGGGGTGCGGATCCACCGCTACCCGTTGACCGCGGCCACCGGAGGACCGGCCGGCTACCTGCGGGAGTACGGCTCGGCGCTGTGGCACACCGCCCGGCTCGTCCGCAAGGTCGGACCGGTCCACGTGGTGCACGCGTGCAACCCGCCCGACCTGCTGTTCCTGCCCGCGCGGTGGCTCCAGCGGCGCGGCGCCCGCTTCGTCTTCGACCAGCACGACCTGGTGCCGGAGCTGTACCTGTCCCGGTTCGACCGGGGCAAGGACCTGCTCTACCGGGCCGTGTGCGCACTGGAGCGGCGCACCTACCGCAGCGCCGACATCGTGCTCGCCACCAACGAGAGCTACCGCGACGTCGCGGTACGCCGCGGCGGCAAGCGGCCCGAGGACGTCTTCGTGGTGCGCAGCGCGCCCGCGATCGAGCGGTTCCAGCCGGTGCCGCCCGAGCCGGAGCTGAAGCGCGGCAAGTCCCATCTGCTGTGCTACCTCGGCGTGATGGGGCCGCAGGACGGTGTCGACTACGCGCTGCGGGCCCTCGCCAAGCTCCGCGACGAACAGGGGCGGACCGACTGGCACGCGGTGTTCGTCGGCTCCGGCGACGCCTTCGACGCGATGGTCGAGCTCTCCCGCGAACTCGGGCTCGACGACCAGGTCCAGTTCACCGGGCGCATCCCGGACGCCGACCTGGTGCGCTACCTGTCGACCGCCGACGTCTGCCTGTCCCCGGACCCGCGCAATCCGCTCAACGACGTGTCGACCATGAACAAGGTCCTCGAGTACATGGCGATGGGCCGCCCGATCGTCTCGTTCGATCTGCGCGAGGCCCGTGTCTCCGCCGGTGAAGCGGCCGTCTACGCGCGTGCCAACGACGAGAGCGAGTTCGCGGCGCTCGTCGCCCGGCTGCTGGACGACCCGGAGCAGCGGGCCCGCATGGGCAAGATCGGCCAGGAGCGGATCGGCGGTCCGCTCAGCTGGCGCAACTCGCAGACCGCGCTGCTCGCCGCCTACGCCGCCGCCTGCCGCGGCCGCATCCCGGTGCCGTCCGACGGCCCGCCCTCGGCAAGGAGGAGGCGGGGGCGTTGAACGACGACACGATCCGCCTGGTGACGATCGGCCGGATTCTGCGCAGGAGGTGGCGGCTGCTCGTCGTCCTCACGGTGCTCGGGGCCCTCGTCGGCCTCGGCGCCTCGGTGGTGTTCCCGCCGAAGTACACGGCGTCGGCGTCGGTGCTGCTGCCGGGACAGTGGGAGGAGCGCGAGCTGCTCACCCAGGCCGAAGTCGCCACCAGTTCCTCGGTGACCGACCGGGTGGCCGCCAAGCTCGGCTGGAGCGGCGTCGAGGGCAAGGACCTCAAGGACCGGGTGAGCGCCAAGGCCGACGGGAACATCATCACGATCTCGGGCACCGCCGAGACCCCGAAACGCGCCCAGCAGCTCACCGACCGCACCGCCCAGCAGTTCGTCGCGTTCTCCGAGCGGATCGCGGGCGGCGCCGCCACCGACGAGGACGCGGCCGGAGGTCCCGAGGCACTGCGCAAGAAGGTGCAGGAGACCAACCGCCGCATCACCGAACTGGCGAACGCGGCCGACCCGGGGCGGACCGTCGAGAGCGTCCAGGCCCGCACCGAGCTGGAGGAGCTGCGCACCTCGCTGGAGGAGGCCATGAAGAAGCTGGAGGAGGCCGACCCGGCGACGGACAAGGCCGCCCTGGTCGTCATGGGCCCCGCGGCCAAGCCGACCGGTGAGGCGCCGCCGACGAGGCTCCACCTCGTCGTCGGCGGCGCTCTGCTGTTCTTCCTGCTCACCGTCATCGGCCATCTCACCGCCGCACGGATGAACCGCAGGCTGCGCACCGAGGCGGACATCGCCGCGGCGCTCGGCTCGACCCTCCTCGGCACCGTCGACGTCCCCGGCGACCTGCGTACGCACCGGACGCGCGGCGGCGGCCGGCGGGCCTGGCTGCGCCGGGTGCTCGGCACCGACACCCGGTGGGACGTGCCCGCCCCGCAGCGCTCGGGCGACGAGGCGGCCCGGCGGACCCGCTACCGGCGGGTGTGCGCCCGCCTGCGCAGTCAACTGCCCGCCCCGCGCCGGCTGTTGGCCGTCGTCCCGGACGGCGACGAACTCGCCCTCCAGGCCGCGGGACAGCTCGTCGCCGAGGCCAAGGGCGATCCGCTGCTGCGCGCCGTCGTGGTCCCGGTGGACCGGCCGATCGTCCCGGACCGCGGCACCGAGTCCGGCGCCGTGGTCGTCCTCAGCGCCGGCAGCTGGACCGCGGAGGAACTCGCCGGGATCGCCGGGGCGTGCGCCGACGGCCGGCACGACATCGTCGGCATCGTCGTCGCGGGACCGGTCCTCGCGCACCCGGCCCGGCCCGTGGAGGAGACACCCGACCACGCCACCCCGGCCCTCGCGGTGCGCGGCCACATGACGGGAGGTTCGGCATGACGACGAGCAAGACCACCGAGTCGTCGGCGGCCACCCCGCTGTTCGACCTGCACGCCCTGGTGGTGGCGGTGCGCAGGCGCCGCCGCCTGTGGACCGCGACGGCGCTGCTCGGCCTGCTGATCGGCATGGCGGTCGCGGTCCTGCTGCCGCCGCCGCCCACCGCGGTGACCAAGGTGCTGGTCGCGCACCAGGAGGACCAGCCGAACGACACCGGGACGCTGATCCGCACCGACGTCGAGGTGCTGGCCACCACCCGCATCGCCAGAGAGGCCCTCCAGACCCTCAAGTCACCGGAGCGCCCCGAGGACTTCCTGCGGGACTACCGGGGCACCGGGCTGACCAACAACGTGCTTCAGATCGACGTGACCGCGCAGGACGACGCGCAGGCGGTGGACCGGGCCAAGGCCCTCGCCGACGCCTTCATCGCGGACCACGTCCACCGGATGCGGGCGGCCGCCAAGGCCGAGTCCGACGCGCTGCTCGACCAGCGCGACCGGATGCGCGACGAACTCGCCCGCGTCAACAAGGAGATCGGCGACCGGTCGCCCGAGACCGAGCCCACGGACTCGGCCGGCATCGAGACGCTGTTCGCCCGCCGGGCCGAACTCAACTCGCGGATCGCCGACTTCGACCAGCGCGCCGCCGAGGCCCGCACCGGCACACCCAAGGTGATCGCCGGCACGCAGATCGTCGACGCCCCGCGCGCGGTCGAGACGTCCGTGCCGAAGTCGGCGGCCGTCAACGGCGCCATCGGGCTCGTGCTCGGACTCGTCCTCGGGCTCGCGCTCGCCGCCGTCGGCTCCGTGGTCGCGGACCGCCCCGTGCTGCGCCGGGACATCTCGGCCCATCTCGGCGCCTCCGTCATCGCGGAACTCCCGCGCCGCTCCGGCGGCCCGTGGCGGCGCGGGCGCACCCGCGTCACCCGGGAGCGGCTGACCGCGACCCTGAGCCGTGCCACGCGCGGCTCGGGGGAACCGCTGTCCCTGCTCGAACTGGGCTGCGCGCACGCCACCAGCCTGATCGCGCTGGACCTCGCCCGGGAACTCGCCGCGGAGGGCCCGGTGGTCCTCGTCGACGGGCTCCCCGGACCGCAGCTGTCCGGCCGCCAGGCGCAGCCGGGGGACCCCACCGTCGTCAGCGGCGAGCACGCCGGCGCGGTGTCCCCGCAGGACCGCGCCATCGGCGTCGGCTCGGTGGCGCCCGGCACGGCGTGGACCGACCTCCAGTACCTCGGCACCCGGACGGTGCTCGTCGTACGGGCCGGGCACGGCAGCGCCGCCTGGCTGCACACCGTGGCGCGTCAGCTCGCCGAGCAGCGCATCCCCGTGCTCGGCGTGGTGCTGATCGACCCGGACCCCCGGGACCGGACCGACGGCACGCTCTGGGACGGCCTGCACACCGCGCTGCGCGGCAGGGGCGAGCGGCCGGCCCGGCACAACGGGGCGAGTCAGCGACGCACCGAGCGCAAGCCCGCGTGGGCGGCAAGAGGCGCGGACAACGACCAGGAGGGTCGCTAGCACATGTGTGGCATCGCAGGCACCTACCGGTGGCCGGACGGGAAGGTCGTCACCGACCGGCTCACCGACACCCTCGCGCACCGCGGACCCGACGGGGCGGGCCGCTACGGCCACCCCGTCGGCGACGGCGAGGTGCAGCTGGGACACCGCCGGCTGGCCATCATCGACCTGTCCGAGACCGGCGCCCAGCCCATGGTCTCGGACGGCCTCGCCCTCACCTACAACGGCGAGCTGTACAACGCCCCCGAGCTGCGCGCCGAACTGGAGGGCGCCGGGGTCCGCTTCCGCGGCACCTCCGACACCGAGGTGCTCCTGGAGGCCTGGCGGCGCTGGGGCACCGACTGCCTGCCCCGCCTGCGCGGCATGTTCGCGTTCGGGATCTTCGACGAGCGCACCGGTGAACTGGTGCTCGCCCGCGACCAGTTGGGCATCAAGCCGCTGTTCCTGCTGCGGCGCGGCGGCGGCCTGGTGTTCGCCTCCGAACTCAAGGCGCTCGCCTCCGCCACCGGCGGAAAGCTGGAGGTGGACCACGCGGCCCTGGTCGCCTCGCTCCTGTACTACTGGGTGCCGGACTCGCGCTGCGCGTACCGCGAGGCGGAGAAGCTGCCGCCCGGCAGCTGGATGCGCTTCCGGCCCGACGGACAGGTCGAGCGCGGCCGGTACTGGAACCTGAAGGACGTCGCCGCCGAGGGCCGCGACCGGGCCCGCGCCGGAGAGAAGCCGGACCTCGCCGCCATCGTCGAGGAGTCGACCAAGCGGCACCTGCTCTCCGACGTGCCCGTCGCGACCTTCCTCTCCGGCGGCCTCGACTCCAGCTACCTCACCGCCCTCGCGGCCCGCCACCAGCCCGGCATCTCCGCCTACACGATCGGCTTCCGCGCCGAGGACGCCAAGTTCGAGGCGATGCCCGACGACCTGCGCTACGCCCGGCAGGTCGCCGCCCGGTTCGGCGTCGACCTGCACGAGATCGAGATCGCGCCGAACGTGCTGGACCTGCTGCCGCGGATGACGTACTCCCTGGACGAGCCGATCGGCGACCCCGCCGCGATCAACACCTACCTGATCTGCACGGCCGCCCGCGAGGCCGGGGTCAAGGTGATGCTCTCCGGGATGGGCGCCGACGAGCTCTTCGCCGGCTACCGCAAGCACCTCGCCAACCTGATCGCGCTGCGCTACCAGCGGGTGCCGCGGCCGGTGCGGCGCGGGGTGTCGGCGGCAGTGGACCGGCTGCCGGTCGCCACGTCCAAGCGGGGGCTGCGGTCGGTCCGCTTCGCCAAGCGGTTCCTGTCCTTCGCCGACCTGCCGGAGGAGACCGCGTTCCGGCGCAGCTACACCATGTACGACCGGGCCGAGCTGGTCTCCCTGCTCGACCCGGACCTCGCGGGGACGGTCGACGACGTGCTCACCGAGCACGCCGACACCTACGAGGACAACGACCTCGACGACTTCGTCAACCGGATGTGCCTCGGGGACGCCCGGATGTTCCTGCCGGGCCTCAACCTCACGTACACGGACCGCTCCAGCATGGCCGCCTCCACCGAGGTCCGGGTGCCGTACGTGGACGTCGAGGTGGTCAAGGCGGCGTTCACGGTGCCCGGCGACCAGAAGATCGTCGCTCGGCAGGGCAAGGCCGTCCTCAAGGAGGCCGCCACCTCGATCCTGCCCCGCGAGATCGTCTACCGGCCCAAGGGGCTGTTCAGCGCCCCGCTGCGGGCCTGGATGAGCCGGGACCTGGCGCCGCTGGTGCGCGAGGTGATCAACGACGGGGAACTGGTCCGCTCCGGATTCCTGCGCCGCGACGCGCTCCAGCGGCTCGCCGCGGCCGACGCGGCCGGACAGAGCGACTACTCCAAGCATCTGTGGCACGTACTGACGCTCGAGTACTGGTATCGCGACGCGACCTCTGGGTCCGCACCGAGCACTCGGCCAACGGCATAGGAATCTCAGGGGAGTTCGCGTGAAGCAAGTTGTTCAGAACTACAAGAGCGGCGAGTTGGCCGTGCTCGACGTGCCGGTGCCGGGCTGCAAGCCGGGCGGGGTGCTGGTCCGCACCGCCTACTCGCTGATCTCCACGGGCACCGAGATGATGAAGGTGTCCGAGGCCGGCATGTCGATGCTCGGCAAGGCCCGCTCCCGCCCCGACCAGGTGGCCAAGGTCATGCAGTCCGTGGCCACCAACGGGGTGCCCGCCACCTACCGCAAGGTAATGGGCAAGCTCGACTCCTACACACCGCTCGGCTACTCGCTGTGCGGGGTGGTCGAGCAGGTCGGCGCCGGGATCGACGACGTGAAGGTCGGCGACCTGGTGGCCTGCGCGGGCAACGAGCACGCGCTGCACGCCGAGCTGAACTGGGTGCCGAAGAACCTCTACGCCCCGCTGCCGGACGGCCTCGCGCCCCGGCACGCCGCCTTCGGCACGGTCGGCTCGATCGCGCTCCAGGGCGTACGGCAGGGCGCGCCGGGACTCGGCGAGTCCGCGCTCGTCATCGGCCTCGGCCTGATCGGGCAGCTCGTGGTGCAGCTCCTGACCGCCTCCGGTGTCCGCGTCGTCGGCGTCGACCCCGACCCGGCGCGCTGCGAACTCGCCGAGCGACAGGGCGCCGTGGCCTGCGGCGACCCCGAGTCCGCGGCCGTCGAGGCGGCCGTCGCCGAACTCACCGACGGCCACGGCGTCGACCAGGTGTACCTGGCGGCGGGCGGCGGCAGCAACGGGCCGGTGGAGCTGGCCGCCCGGCTCTGCCGCGACCGCGGCCGCGTCGTCGACATCGGCAAGTGCCGCCTCGACCTGCCCTGGAACGCGTACTACGAGAAGGAACTCGACGTCCGCTTCTCGCGCAGCTACGGACCCGGCCGCTACGACCCGGAGTACGAGCTGGAGGGCCGCGACTACCCGATCGGCTACGTGCGCTGGACCGAGCGCCGCAACCTCGCCTGCTTCCTCGACCTCGTCGCCCGCGGCCGCGTCGACGTGGAGCCCCTCGTCTCCCACGTCGCCGACTTCGACGACGCCGTCGAGACCTATCAGAGCCTGAAGGACGGCGAACTCAAGGCCGTCGCCGTGCTGTTCAAGTACCCCGAGCAGCCGGCCGAGGAGGCGGCGGCCCCGGAGATCGCCGTGCCCGCCGTGCCCGCACCCACGAAGCCGCGCCCGTCCCGCGCCGCGAAGACACCCGTACGCCTCGCCTTCGTCGGCGCCGGGAACTACGCGTCGTCGATGCTGCTGCCGCACCTGGCCCAGCGCGAGGGCGTCGAGCTGTCCACGGTCGTCACCACCACGGCGCTGTCCGCGGCCAACGCGCAGCGCAAGTTCGGCTTCACCGCGGCCACCACCGACCTCGACGCCGTCCTCGGCGACCCCGCCGTCGACGCGGTCTTCGTCGTCACCCGGCACAGCTCGCACGCCGACCTCACCCGCAAGGCCCTCCTCGCGGGCAAGACCGTCTTCGTGGAGAAGCCCCTCGCCCTCGGCGAGGACGAACTGGCCGGGGTCCTCGCGGCCGTCGAGGAGTCCGGCAACGACCGGCTCCAGGTCGGCTTCAACCGCCGCTTCTCGCCGCTGCTGCGCGAGGCACGGACCCGCTTCGGCGCCCGCAGCGGCCCGGCACACCTGCGGTACCTCGTCAACGCGGGCCGTCTCGACCACGGCAGCTGGTACCTCCAGCAGGGCACCGAGGGCTCCCGGTTCGCCGGTGAGGGCGGGCACTTCATCGACACCGCGAGCTGGCTGCTGGACGCCGACCCGGTTTCCGTGTACGCCACCGCCCCGGCCGGCAACGAGGACCTCCAGGTCGTGCTCCGCTACCCGGACGGCTCCACCGCCACCATCAGCTACGTCACCACCGGCCCCGCCGCCTTCCCGAAGGAGACGCTCGACCTGGTCGCCGACGGCAAGGCGCTGCGCCTCGACGACTTCGTGCGCGCCTCGGTCTACGGGCGCAAGCGCTGGGTCAGCTCCCGGCTGCCCAAGGCCCGCGACAAGGGGCAGAACGCCGAACTGGCCGCGTTCGTACGGGCCGTGCGCACCGGCGGCCCGATGCCGGTGCCGCTGAAGTCCCTCGTCGCCACCACGGCGGCCACCCTCGCCGTGCAGGCGGGCCTCGCGGGCGGCGCCCCGGTGACCCTGGCGGAGACGCGATGACGATGAGCGTGGGCTGGTACCTGCGGCGCCTGTCCCGGATGGGGCCGCAGGAGGTCGCGGGCCGGGTCGCCGACACCGTGCGCAGGCGGCGCTGGCGGTCGGCGCGGCCCACCTGCCCGCCGGTGCCCGGCGCCCGGTTCACCGCGGCGCTGCCCGCGGGCACGGTCGCCGCCGTGCCGCCGGACGCCGCGAAACGCCTGATCACCGAGGCGGACCGGCTGATGTACGGGCACGCCGAGTACTTCGGCGTGGTCCGTGACGACATGGTCGACCCGGACTGGTGGTACGACCCGAAGACCGGCCGCCGCGCGCCGTTCGGCTACGCCTTCGGCGTGCCGTACCGGGACGAGGACGTGGTCGGCGACATCAAGCAGATCTGGGAGCCGTCCCGGCACCAGTACCTCACGCAGCTCGCCGCCGCCTACGCGCTCACCGGCAACGAGCGGTACGCCGAGCGCGTCGCCGAGCATCTGCGCTCCTGGTGGGCCGCCAACCCGCCGCTGCGCGGCGTCCACTGGATCAGCGGCATCGAACTGGGCATCCGGCTCATCTCCTGGGTGTGGGTGCGCAGGCTGCTCGACGGCTGGGCCGGCGCGGCCGAGCTGTTCGAGGACAATCCGGTCGCGATCAACCAGATCTGGCACCACCAGCGCTGGCTCGCCGCCTTCCCGAGCCGCGGCTCGTCGGCGAACAACCACGTGATCGCCGAGGCGGCCGGGCAACTCGCGGCGTCCTGCGCGTTCGACTGGTTCCCGTCGTCGGCGCGCTGGCGGGCGGGCGCCCTGAAGTCCCTCGACCGGCATCTGCGGTCCAACACCTTCCACTCCGGCATCAACCGCGAGCTGGCCTCCGAGTACCACGGCCTCGTCCTGGAACTGGGCCTCGCCGCGCTCGCCGAGGCGGACGCCGCCGGGGTACCGGTCCCCGCGACCGTACGCATCGTGCTGCTGCGGATGACCGACGCGCTCGCGGCCGTCGTCGACGACCGGCTGCGGCCACCGCGCCAGGGCGACGCCGACGACGGCCACGGCCTGGTCGTCGACGCCCCGGGCACCGACCGCTGGGGCTCGCTCCTCGCCACCGGGGAGGCCGTCTTCGGGCGCCTCGACTGGTGGCCGGCCGTGCCCGGCAGCGATGTCCGCACGCCGCTGCTGGCCGCACTGATCAAGCCCGGCGCGCCCGCCGTGCGGCGGCCCGCCGCCCGCCCGGCCCACTTCGCCGACGCGGGGCTCACCGTCCTGCGCGGCGCGGGGGACACGGGGGAGGTCTGGTGCCGCTGCGACGGCGGACCGCACGGCTTCCTGTCCATCGCCGCGCACGCCCACTCCGACGCGCTGTCCGTGGAGGTCCGGCACAACGGCGTCGACGTACTGGCCGACCCGGGGACGTACTGCTACCACGGTCAGCCCGAGTGGCGGCAGTACTTCCGCTCGACGCTCGGCCACAACACGCTGGAGCTGGACGGCGCCGACCAGTCCGGTTCCGGCGGACCGTTCCTGTGGACCCGGCACGCCCGCACCCGCGTCCTCGAGGCGGGGGCCGGACGCTGGCGTGCCGAACACGACGGCTACGAGGGTTCCGTGCACCGGCGCCGGGCCGAACTCGCACCGGACGGTGCGGAGTTGCGCATCGTGGACGAGGTGAGCGGGCCGGGCCGTGACGCCCGCCTCGCGTTCCATCTCGGCCCCGACATCACCGCCGAACTGGAGGACGGGAATCGGGCGCGGCTCACCTGGACCCGCGACGGCGAGGACCGCTCCGCCGTGCTGGACCTGCCCGGACAGCTCCGGTGGCGCGCGCACCGCGGCGAGATGACGCCGCCGCTCGGCTGGTACTCCGCCGGGTTCGGCCGCAAGGAGCCCGCCACCACGCTGGTCGGCACCGGATCCACGGACGGCGCGGGGGAGTTCACGACCGTGCTCAGGTTCCAGGGCTAGGAGGGAGGACACACGTGGGTATCAAGTGGCGGCACTGGGCGTGGCCCGCGGCACCGCTGGCGCTGGTCCTGATGGCGGCGACCGCCTGCACGGGCTCGCCCGACGAGGAGGCGAAGCCGAGCGCCTCGCCGACCAAGTCCGGCTCCCGCTCCGCCGCGGCCCGCGTGTGCGCCAAGCCCGAACCCGGGCCCGAGAAGGCGCCGAAGGGCGCGGTGACCGTCGACCCCAAGAAGCTCAACGACCTCGCGGCGAAGACCGAGAGCCACCCGGCGGGCACCACGTTCTGGCTGCGGCCGGGCACCCACCGCCTGGAGGCCGCGCGCTACGCCCAGGTCATCCCCAAGAAGGGCAACCGCTACCTCGGTGCGCCCGGCGCCGTCCTCGACGGCCGCAAGGTCAACCAGTACGCCTTCGGCGGCCAGGCCCCCGACGTCGTCATCCGCCACCTCACCGTGCAGCGCTTCGTCCCGCCGCAGAACGAGGGCGTCGTCAACCACGGTTCGGCCGACGGCTGGATCATCGAGCACTCGACGATCCAGCGCAACGCCGGAGCCGGGATGATGACCGGCGCCCGCCAGCAGATCCGCGCCAACTGCCTGCGCGACAACGGCCAGTACGGCATCAACGGCTACAAGGACGGCGACACCGCCCGCGACCTCGTCGTCGAGGACAACGAGATCGTCGGCAACAACACCGACGACTGGGAGCGCAGGCAACCGGGCTGCGGCTGCACCGGCGGCATGAAGTTCTGGGCCGTCAACGGCGCCGACATCCGCGGCAACTGGGTCCACGACAACCGCGGCGCCGGCTTCTGGGCCGACAACAACAACAACGACTTCCTCATCGAGGACAACCTCTTCGAGGACAACGACGGCGCCGCGCTGATGTACGAGACCAGCTACAACGCGATCATCCGCAAGAACACCATGCGCCACAACAACCTGGTCGGCAGCCGCAAGTCCGCCGCGCGCGGCGACAGCTTCCCCTACGGCACCGTCTACGTCTCCGAGGCCGGCGGGGAACCCCGGGTCAAGGCCCGCACGGACAAGCTGGAGATCTACGGGAACCTGCTGGAGAACAACTGGAACGGCATCACCCTGTGGGAGAACTCCAACCGGTTCTGCAACAGCCCCGCGAACACCTCCACCGGTGAGTGCACGCTGCTCGTCAAGGACACCAAGACCTGCAAGCAGCCCGCCATCGCCAAGGCACCGCTCTACGACGACTGCCGGTGGAAGACCCAGCGCGTCGACATCCACGACAACCGCTTCGTCCTCGACAAGGCCGTCGTCAAGTGCACCCAGAAGTGCGACCGGATGGGAATCCTCTCCCTCTACGGCACCTATCCGAAGTGGTCCCCGTACAAGGCCACCAAGGTCGGCGAGGCCATCACCCGCGAGCAGGACAACCGCTGGCACGACAACACGTACCTGGGGTCGTGGACGTTCGTCGTCGAGGACCAGAGCAAGGTCGTCGACCGCGGGGAGTGGCAGGGCGCCCCCTACAAGCAGGACAAGGGCAGCACCTTCGGAAAGGCCGGTGGCTGACATGGCCCAGATGTCCGGCACACCCGAGACGGCCGTGGCGGAACGCGCCGCACCCCGCACCCCCAAGGCCGTCGGGATCGTCTGGCTGCTCCTCGGTATCAACACGCTGGGCTCCGCGGGCGCGAAGACCATCGTGCCGCTGCCGCGCTCCCTCATCCAGCTGATCACCATGGGCTCGCTCGCCGCCGCGTTCGCGCTGGCGCTCGCGCTCAACCCCCGGCTGCGCATCAAGCCCAGCACCTTCGTGTTCCTGCTGACGCTGCTGCTGGTGCCGAGCCTGATCTCGACCGTGCACCAACAGGTCGGGGCCGGCGCCCTGTTCCGCTGCGGCCGCCTCGCCCTCTTCGTCGCCACGCTGTGGCTGCTCACCTGCTGGTGGGACGGCAGCCTGCGGTTCGTGCGCTACCACATCCGGATGTACGCCGGGATCCTCGTGTCCGTGGTCGCGGGCCTCGCGATCTCCCCGGGCGCCGCCATGCCCGAGCTGTACGGCGGGCGGCTCGTCGGCGCGCTGTGGCCGCTCACCCCGCCGCAGATCGGTCAGTACACCGCCGTGATCATCGGGCTGACCGTGCTGCTCCTGGTGGGCCGTCAGGTCGACCGGACCAGCGCGGCGATCGTCATCGTGCCCTGCCTCGCGCTGCTCGCGATGACCCACACCCGGACCGCCACGGTCGGCCTGCTCGCCGGGCTCACCCTCGCGATCTGCTCGCTGCTGCTCACCAGCGCGGCGGCCCGGCGGTTCTTCGGGTGGGCGGTGCTGGTGGTCACGATCGCCGCGGTCGGGTTCGCCTCCGCGCTCCAGGCGTGGTTCCTGCGCGGCCAGACCCAGGAGTACTTCACCAGCCTCACCGGCCGCGCCAAGGTCTGGGACGCCCTGCTCTCCGCGCCCCGCACCGGCTCCGAGCAGTTCTTCGGTACGGGCATGGGCGACAAGTCGTACGGCGGGCTGCCCATCGACAACAGCTGGCTGGCCGCCTACAACGAGCAGGGGCTGATCGGCGTCACCCTCGTCGCGGCCGTCGTGCTCGTCCTCGGCGGCGTCGCGCTGCTGCGGCCGCCGTCGCTGCCGCGGGCCTGCGCGATCTTCCTCATCAGCTACGTCGCGCTCTCCTCGTACACCGAGGCGGGGCTCGGCGACGCCTCGCCGTATCTGCTGCACCTGGCGCTCGCCGCCACGCTCCTCGCGACCCCGACCGCCGCGGGCCCGTTCCCGACGCCCGCGGTGCCCCGACGACGTGTCCCGCGCTGGGCCCGGGACCGGGAGGTGATGTGACCATGCGCGTGCTCGTGGTGCACAACTACTACTCGTCGGGGCAGCCGAGCGGGGAGAACCGCGTCGTCGACGAGGAGGTCGCGCTGCTGCGCTCGGCCGGCCACCACGTCGAGCGGTTCGAAAGACGCAGCGACGACATCGCCGGGCGCTCGCTGCTCGGCAAGGTCGCCGTCCCGCTGCTCGTGCCCTGGAACCCGGCCGTCCGCAAGGAACTGACGGCCCGGCTGCGCGCCGAGCGGCCCGACGTGGTGCACGTCCACAACGTGTTCCCGCTGCTGTCGCCCTCGGTCCTCACCGCCTGCGCCGACGCCGGGGTGCCCGCCGTGGCGACGCTGCACAACTACTACCAGGTGTGCCCGCCGGGCACGCTCCAGCGGGACGGCCGGCTGTGCACCGAGTGCGTCGGCTCATCGGTGCCGCTGCCCGCCGTCCGGCACGGCTGCTACCGCGACTCACGCCTCGCGACGGTGCCGCTCGCGGTCAACCTGTCGGTCAACCGGCGGCGTTGGTGGTCGGGCGTCGAGCGGTTCTTCTGCATCTCCGCGGCGCAGCGGGACCTGCTGGTGAGCTCCGGGATGCCCGCCGACCTGCTGACGGTGAAGCACAACTTCGTTCCCGACCCGGGCGCGCGCCGGGAGGGCGACGGCGAGCAACTGCTGTACCTGGGGCGGCTCGCGGAGGCCAAGGGGGTGCGGGTGCTGATGGCCGCGTGGGACATGGTCGCCGCGCAGGGCGGCGTCGGGGTGCCGCTCGTGCTGGCCGGCGCGGGGCCCCTGGAACGTGAGGTGCGGGCGTGGGCGCAGGGCCGCGACGACGTGCGCTTCGTCGGGCTGCTGGAGCCGGACGAGGTACGCAAGGCCGTCGCCCGCTCGGTCGCCGTGGTGGCGCCCTCGCTGGCCCCGGAGACCTTCGGCCTGGTCGTCGCGGAGGCGATGGCGGCGGGGGTGCCGGCCGTCGCCTCCGGGCACGGCGCCTTCGTCGAACTCGTCGACGACGGGGCGACCGGGCTGCTGCACCGGCCGGGCGAGCGCACCTCGCTCGCGTCCTGCCTGCGCGGGATCGCCGAGGAGCCGGGGCGCAACCGGGAGATGGGTTTGGCGGCCAGACGCCGGTACGAGCGGGGCTTCAGCCCGGCCGTCGGCCTGGCCCGCCTGGAAGAGGAGTACCGGGCCGTGATCGCGGGCCGGTCGGAATCAATGGGGGACGAAACAATGGGGGGCAGTAAATGACTGGATGCCGACTCTGCGGTTCGGCGACGCTGGCGAGCGTCGTCGACCTGGGGGCGACGCCTCCGTGCGAGAGCTTCCTCGCGGCGGACCGGCTGGACGCGCCGGAGCCCGCGTTCCCGCTGCACCTGCGGGTCTGCACCGACTGCTGGCTGGCGCAGATCCCGCCGCTGATCACACCCGAGGAGACGTTCAAGGAGTACGCGTACTTCTCCTCGTTCTCGACGTCCTGGGTCGAGCACGCGCGCACCTACGTCGCCGACGCCGTGGAGCGGGCCGGACTCGGCGCCGACGCCTTCGTCGTCGAGGTCGCCAGCAACGACGGCTATCTGCTGAAGCACGTGGTGGACCGGGGGATCCGCTGCCTGGGCATCGAGCCGTCCGTCAACGTCGGCGCCGCCGCGCGCGACAAGGGCGTGCCGACGCTCACCGAGTTCCTCTCGCCCGAGACCGGCGCCGCGGTGCGCGCCGAGCACGGCCCGGCGAACCTGGTCGCGGCCAACAACGTGTACGCGCACATCCCCGACGTCGTCGGCTTCACGCAGGGGCTGCGCACCCTGGTCGCCGACGACGGCTGGGTCTCCATCGAGGTGCAGCACCTGCTCACCCTCATCGAGGAGAACCAGTACGACACGATCTACCACGAGCACTTCCAGTACTACACGGTCGCCTCCGCGATCCGCGCCCTCGCCAGCGGCGGACTCGCGCTCGTGGACGTCGAGCTGCTGCCCACCCACGGCGGCTCCATCCGGCTGTGGGCGCGCCCCGCCGAGGTGGCGGGGGAGCCCTCGCAGCGCGTCGCCGACGTGCTCGCCAGGGAGAAGGCGGCCGGGCTCCAGGAGCTGTCCGGGTACACCGAGTTCTCCGCGCGCGTCGCCAAGGTCCGCCGCGACCTCCTCAAGTTCCTCATCGAGGCGGCCGAGCAGGGGAAGACGGTCGTCGGCTACGGCGCGCCCGGCAAGGGCAACACGCTGCTCAACCACTGCGGCATCCGCCCCGACCTGCTCGCCTACACGGTCGACCGGAACCCGTACAAGCACGGCCGGTTCACGCCGGGCACCCGGATCCCGATCCTGCCGCCCGAGCAGATCGCCGTCGACAAGCCGGACTACGTCCTGGTCCTGCCGTGGAACCTGCGCGACGAGCTCGTCGCGCAGCTGAGCTATGTGCACGACTGGGGCGGCCGTCTGGTCTTCCCCATCCCGGAACTGAGTGTTGTCGAGCCGAGCGATGGCGAGGTCCAGCGATGAAGGTCGTCCTGTTCTGCGGCGGTTACGGAATGCGGATGCGCAACGGGTCGTCCGACGACGTGCCCAAGCCGATGGCCATGGTCGGCCCGCGCCCGCTGATCTGGCACGTCATGCGCTACTACGCGCACTACGGGCACAAGGAGTTCATCCTGTGCCTGGGCTACGGCGCGCACCACATCAAGGACTTCTTCCTCAACTACGAGGAGACGACGTCCAACGACTTCGTGCTCCGGGGCGGCCGGGCCGAGCTGCTGTCCAACGACATAGCCGACTGGACGATCACGTTCGCCCAGACCGGCATCGAGTCGCCGATCGGTGAGCGCCTGCGCCGGGTCCGCCACCACCTGGACGGCGACGAGATGTTCCTCGCCAACTACGCCGACGTCCTCACCGACGCCCATCTCCCCGACATGATCGACCGGTTCGCCCAGCGCGACGCCGGCGCGTCGATGATGGTCGTGCCGCCGCAGTCCTCCTTCCACTGCGTGGACCTCGGCGAGGACGGTCTCGTCGGCGGCATCACCGCCGTCAGCGACATGCCGCTGTGGGAGAACGGCGGCTACTTCGTGCTCCGCCAGGAAGTCTTCGACCACATCCCCGAGAACGGCGACCTGGTCGCCGACGGCTGCGCCCGACTCGCCAAGCAGGGACGGCTCGTGGCGCACCAGCACCGCGGCTTCTGGAAGCCGACCGACACCGTCAAGGAGCGCGCCGCGCTCGACGCCGGATACGCGCGCGGCGAGCGCCCGTGGGCCGTGTGGGAGCGCGACGGCGTGGGGGTGAGCGCGTGATCCGGCTCGCGGCCGGCCGCCCCGGCCGGATCGTCGCCGTCGGCGCGCACTGCGACGACATCGCCATCGGCGCGGGCGGCACGCTGCTCACGCTGTGCCGGGCCCGGCCCGGCCTGCGCGTCGACGCCCTGGTGCTCACCGGCGGCGGCAGCGAGCGCGAGCAGGAGGAGCGGGCCGCGCTCGCCGCCTTCTGCCCCGGCGCCGACCTGCGCCTGACCGTGCACAAGCTGCCCGACGGGCGCTTTCCCGCGCACTGGGAGGAGGCCAAGTCCGCCGTCGAGGAACTGCGCCTGCAGGGCGACCCGGACCTCGTCCTCGCCCCGCGCGCCGACGACGCCCACCAGGACCACCGGGGCCTCGCCCGGCTGATCCCCACCGCGTTCCGCGACCACCTCGTGCTCGGCTACGAGATCGTCAAGTGGGACGGCGACCTCGGCCGGATGTCCGCGTACCAGCCGCTGACACCTCAGACCGCCGAGGACAAGGTGCGGCTGCTCCAGGAGCACTACGCCTCGCAGCGGCACCGTCCCTGGTACGACCGCGAGGCCTTCCTCGGCCTCGCCCGGATCCGCGGCATCGAATGCCACGAGCGCTACGCCGAGGCGTTCGCCGTCACCAAACTCACGCTCGACCTGGGCGCCGCCACCGCGGGCGCCCTCACTCTGGGGGACTGAACCTTGCGCGTACTGCTGACCGGACACCAGGGCTACCTGGGCACCGTGATGGCCCCGGTCCTGAAGGCCGCCGGACACGACGTCGTCGGCCTCGACTCCGGCCTGTTCGCCGACTGCGTCCTCGGCCCGGCCCCCGACGACCCGCAGGGGCACCGGGTGGACCTGCGCGACGTCACCGCCGAGCACGTCGCGGGCGTCGACGCCGTGATCCACCTCGCCGCGCTCTCCAACGACCCGCTCGGCTCGCTGGCGCCGCAACTCACGTACGACATCAACCACCACGCCTCCGTCCACCTCGCCCGACTGGCCCGCGAGGCAGGCGTCAAGCGTTTCCTGTACGCCTCCACGTGCTCGGTCTACGGTGCGGCGGGCGGCGGCGAACTCGTCGGTGAGGACGCCCCGTTGCGTCCCGTGACGCCGTACGCGGAGTCCAAGGTGCGCGTCGAGGACGACCTGCACGCGCTCGCCGACGACGACTTCACCCCGGTGTACATGCGCAACGCCACCGCCTTCGGCTACTCGCCGCGGCTGCGCGCCGACATCGTGCTCAACAACCTGGTCGGCCACGCGCTGCTCTCCGGCGAGGTCCTCGTCCTGTCCGACGGCACGCCCTGGCGCCCGCTGGTGCACGCCGCCGACATCGCCCGCGCCTTCACGGCCGCGCTGGACGCGCCCCGCGAGGCGGTCCACGACCGGGCGTTCAACATCGGCAGCGAGACCAACAACGTCACGGTCGCCGAGATCGCCCAACAGGTCGCCGAGGCGGTGGAGGGCGCGAAGGTGCGCATCACCGGGGAGTCCGGCGCCGACCCGCGCTCCTACCGCGTGGACTTCGCCCGCTTCCGCTCCGCGGTCCCCGGCTTCGACTGCGAGTGGACGGTCAAGCGCGGCGCCCTCGAACTCGCCGACGCCTACCGGAAGTTCGGCCTCACCAAGGACGCCTTCGACAACCGCTTCACCCGTCTCGCCGTGCTCCGCTCGGCGACCGGGTCCGGCGCCGTCGACGACACCCTGCGGTGGCGCCCGTGACCGCGCTCGGCGAGGAGATGTACGCCCTGGTGGAGCGGCTCTACCCGCTCTGCCGGAGCATCACCGGCGACGGGGTGCGCGCCACCCTGGCCATCGTCGGCGAGTACATCGCCCTCGACACGCACGAGGTGCCGACGGGCACCCAGGTGCTCGACTGGACGGTGCCGCAGGAGTGGAACATCCGGGACGCCTACGTCGCCGACGCCTCGGGCCGCCGCGTGATCGACTTCGCCGCGTCCAGCCTCCACGTGCTCGGCTACAGCGTCCCGGTGGCGGCGACGATGCCGCTGTCCGAACTGCGAGAGCACCTGCACACCCTGCCGGACCGGCCCGGCTGGATCCCGTACCGCACCAGCTACTACAAGCCCGAGTGGGGATTCTGCCTGGCCCAGGACACCCTCGACGCGCTGCCGGACGGCGAGTACGAGGTGCGCGTCGACTCCACCCTGGAGGACGGCCACCTCACCTACGCCGAGCACGTGGTCCCCGGCCAGGTCGCGGACGAGGTGATCGTCTCCTGCCACGTCTGCCACCCGTCGCTGGCCAACGACAACATGGCGGGCGTCGCCGTGGCGACGTACCTGGCGCGGGAGCTGGCCGAGCGGAACCCGTACTACACCTACCGGTTCATCTTCGCGCCCGGCACCATCGGCGCGATCACCTGGCTCGCCCGCAACAAGGAGCGCGTCGACCGGGTCAAGCACGGGCTCGTGCTCGCCTGCGCGGGCGACCCCGGCGACCTCACGTACAAGCAGAGCAGGCGCGGCGACGCGGAGATCGACCGGGTGCTGCGGCACGTGCTGAAGGTCTCCGAACGGCCGCACACCGTCAAGGAGTTCACGCCCTACGGCTACGACGAGCGGCAGTACTGCTCGCCCGGCTTCGACCTCGGCGTCGGCTCCCTCACCCGCACCCCGTACGCGGGCTATCCCGAGTACCACACGTCGGCGGACAACATGGACTTCGTCTCCGCGCAGGCGATGGCCGACACGCTCGCCGTGTGCCGGGAGGCATTCGCCGTGCTCGACCGCAACCGGACGTATCTCAACCTCAGTCCCTACGGGGAGCCGCAGTTGGGGCGGCGCGGTCTGTACGACGCGCTCGGCGGGCGCAGCGACACCAAGGAGGCCCAGATGGCCATGCTCTGGGTGCTGAACCTCTCCGACGGCACGCACAGCCTGCTGGACGTCGCCGAGCGGTCCGGGCTGCCGTTCGACACCGTCGCCGCGGCGGCCGCCGCCCTGCACGGAGCGGGGCTGGTCAAGGCATGACGTCGACGACCACCGAGGGGGAGGGGACCACGAAGCCGACCGCCGGATCCGCCAAGCGGGCCCTCGCCGGCCGGCTGTCCTGGGGGCTCGCCGACCAGGCGGCCTCCAGCATGTCCAACTTCGCGGTGGGCATCTACGTGGCGCGCTCCCTCGGCGTCACCGCGTTCGGCGTGTTCAGCCTGGCCTGGGTGACGTACGGCGTGGTCCTCAACGTCTCCCGGGGCCTGGCCACCGACCCGCTCATGGTGCGCTTCAGCGGGGTCGACGAGACGTCGTGGCGCGGGGCGGTGGCCCGGTCGACGGGCACCGCCCTCGGCGTCGGCACCGCGCTCGGCGCGGCGTCCCTGGTCGTCGGGCTCGCGCTCGGCGGCCAGGTGGGGCCCGCCTTCGCCTGCCTCGGCGTCGTGCTGCCGGGGCTGCTGCTCCAGGACTCCTGGCGGTTCGCCTTCTTCGCCGCGGGCGCCGGACGCAAGGCGTTCCTCAACGACGTCGTGTGGTGCGTCGCCCTCGTCCCCGCCCTGCTGATCGCGGCCCGTGTCGGCGGCGTCGCCGCCTTCGTGCTCGCTTGGGGCGGCTCCGCCGCCATCGCCGCCGCCTACGGCTGCCTCCAGTCGGGGATCCGGCCCCGCGTGAGCCGGGCGCGCGCGTGGCTGCGCGAACAGCGCGACCTCGGCTACCGCTACCTCGTCGAGAACGTCAGCAACAGCGGCGGAAGCCAACTGCGGGCCTACGGACTCGGCGTCATCGTCGGAGTCGGCGCGGTGGGTGTGGTGCGCGGCGCCGAACTGCTGCTCGGCCCCTTCATGGCCGTGCTGATGGGCCTGTCGCTGGTCACCGTCGCCGAAGCCGCCCGCGTCCTGCGGCGGGCACCGCACCGCCTCGGCGCGTTCTGCCTCGTGCTCGGCGGCGGCCAGGCCGTCGCCGCGCTGCTGTGGGGCGCGGCCCTGCTCCTGGTGCCCGACCGGGCCGGCGCGTTCGTCCTCGGCGACGTCTGGCACGCCTCCGCACAGCTCATCGTGCCCGTCACGCTCGGCGTCGCGGGCGCCGGACTCGGCACCGGAGCGGCGGCGGGACTGCGCGCGCTCGGCGCGGCCCGCCGCAGCCTGCGCTCCCAACTGCTGGCCTCCGCCCTCTACGTCGGCGGCGGGCTCGGCGGCGCGGCCCTCGGCGGCACGGTCGGCTCCGCCTGGGGCGTCGCCGCCGCGACCCTCACCGGCTCCGCCGTGTGGTGGCTGCACCTGCGGTCCGCCCTGCGCGAGCACCACCACGACCCCACCCCCGAAGCGAGGACCTCATGAGCGACCGCCCCCGGCTGAGCATCGGCCTGCCCGTCTACAACGGCGAGGAGTACCTGGCCGAGTCCCTCGACGCGCTCCTCGGCCAGACCTACGAGGACTTCGAACTGGTCATCACCGACAACGCCTCGACCGACGGGACGCAGGACATCTGCCGCACCTACGCGGCCAAGGACTCCCGCATCCGCTGCATCCGGCTGACGAGGAACATCGGCGCCGCCCCGAACCACAACTACGTGTTCACGCAGTGCCGCGGCGAACTGTTCAAGTGGGCCTCCCACGACGACCTGTACGCCCGCGACCTGCTGCGCCGCTGCGTCGAGGCCCTCGACGAGCACCCCGAGGCCGTCCTCGCCCACGCCGACCAGGCCGTCATCGACGAGGACGGCAAGGTCAAGGTGCCCTACGCGTACACCCTCGACACGGCCTCGCCGTACGCCCCCGAGCGGTTCCGCAGCATGCTCTTCGAGCCGGGCGGCGACGACTTCTACGGCGTGATCCGCGCCGACGTGCTGCGCAAGGTGAAGCCGCACGACAGCTACCACCACGCCGACCGCACCTTCGTCGCCGAGATCGGCCTGCACGGCCCCTTCCACCAGGTGCCCGAACTGCTGTACTTCCGCCGCGACCACCCCACCCGCGCCGAGCGCGCCAACCCGTCCAAGCGCGCCCGCTGCGTCAACCTCGACCCGCGTCGCGCGGGCGCCCTGCACCCGACGCCCCGGCTGCTCGCCGAGTACGTCCTCGGCTTCGTCTCGGCGATCCGCCGGGCGCCGCTGTCCTCGGCCGAACGGCGCGCCTGCTACGGCCACCTGGCCGCCTGGGCGACCAGCCGGGCGCGGCCGGGCGCGGGGGAGCGCGTCGAGGACCGGGCGCCCGTCGATCCCGCCCAGTTCGAGGTCTCCATCGACGACCTCGTCGCGGGCCGCGAAGGCAGGAAGCCATGACCCCGATACGCGTCGGAGTGTTCGGCCTGCTCGGCTCCGGCAACCTCGGAAACGACGGATCCCTCGAAGCCGTCCTCCACTACCTGCGCGCCGAACACCCGGACGCGGCCGTCGACGCGCTGTGCGGCGGACCCGAGGCGGTCACCGCCCGCTACGGGATCCCGGCGACCCGCCTGCACTGGAACCGCGGCGAGTACGCCACCGCCTCCCGCCTGGGCGCGGTGGCCTCCAAGGGCGCGGGCAAGCTCGTCGACGTCCTCCGCACCGCCGCCTGGGTGCGCCGGCACGACGTGGTGATCGTGCCGGGCATGGGCGTGCTGGAGGCCACCCTGCCGCTGCGGCCGTGGGGCTTCCCGTACTCCCTGTTCCTGCTCTGCGCGAGCGGACGGCTGCTGGGGACGAAGGTCGCGCTGGTCAGCGTCGGCGCCGCCCCGATCCGGGCCCGGCCCACCCGGGCCCTCGTGCGCTGGTCGGCGCGGCTCGCCGCCTACCGCTCCTACCGCGACGCCCAGTCCCGCGACGCCATGCGGGCGATGGGCGTGAACACCGCCCGCGACAACGTCTACCCGGACCTCGCGTTCGCCCTGCCCACCCCCGAGGCGACGCCCGGCGCGGGCACGGTCTGCGTCGGCGTCATGGACTTCCACGGAAGCAACGACGACCGGGCGCGGGCCGACGCGATCCACCGCCGCTACGTCGACGGCACCACCCGGTTCGTCCGGGCCCTGGTCGAGGACGGCAGGCCCGTCCGGCTGCTCACCGGCGACGACTGCGACGAGACGGTCGTCACCGCGATCCTCGACGCCGTCGACTCACCCCTGGTCACCGCCGCCGAAACGGCCTCGCTCGCCGACCTGATGAAGGAGATGGCGGCCGCCGACACCGTCGTCGCCACCCGCTACCACAACCTCGTCTGCGCCCTGAAGGTCGGCACCCCGACCCTCGCGCTCACCTACGCGGCGAAGAGCGAGGCGCTCATGGAACGGATGGGCCTCGGCACGTACTGCCACCCCGCCCGGAACGTCGACGCCGACCGGCTGCTCGAACAGTTCCGGGACGTCGAGAAGAACGCGGCGGAACTGCGCCGCACCCTGACCCGGCGCAACCGGGCCGCCGCCCAACAACTCGCCCACCAGTTCACCGCGTTGACCGCGACGCTGTTCCCGACGTTCCCGACGACCGACCACGCCCAGGCCCCCGCCCACCGGGAGAACCGATGAAACTGACCGAAGTCCCGGAGATCACCGGGGCGTTCCTGCTGGAGCCGACCCCGCACGCCGACGAGCGCGGCTTCTTCTGCCGCACCTTCGACGCCGACGTGCTCCGCTCCGTCGGCCTCGACCCCCACGCCTTCGTCCAGGACAGCGTCTCCCGCTCCCGCCGCGGCGTGCTGCGCGGCATGCACCTGCGCTCCGGCCAGGGCGAGGCCAAGCTGGTGCGTTGCTCGTACGGGAAGATCTTCGATGTTGTCGTCGACCTCCGGCCCGACTCGCCGACCTACCGCAACCGGGCCACCTTCGAACTGTCCGGCGACACGCAGGTGACGCTCCACATCCCCGCGGGCTGCGCGCACGGCTTCCAGGCGCTGACCGAGACCGCGGACACCTCGTACCGCATCGACCGCGAGCACGACCCGTCCGAGGACGTGACGATCCGCTACGACGACCCGGAGCTCGCCATCCCGTGGCCGCTGCCGGTCACCGCCATGTCCCAGCGGGACCGGGAGGCGCCGAGCCTCGCCGACGTCCTCAAGCAGAAAGTGGGTTGAGGACGCCGTGAGCACCGAAGAGATGGACCTGCCCCGGTCGCGGGCGGCCAACGAACGCCTGCACCGCATGATCCCCGGCGGCGCGCACACCTACGCCAAGGGCGACGACCAGTACCCCGAGCACCTGGCCCCGGTCATCAGCCACGGCCGGGGCGCCCACGTGTGGGACGTCGACGGCAACCGCTACACCGAGTACGGCTCCGGGCTCCGCTCGGTCAGCCTCGGCCACGCCCACCCGCGAGTCACGGAGGCCGTCCGCCGCGAACTCGACCGCGGCAGCAACTTCGTACGGCCGTCCGTCCTGGAGGCCGAGGCGGCCGAGCGCTTCCTCGCCACCGTGCCGACCGCCGACATGGTGAAGTTCGCGAAGAACGGCTCCGACGTCACCACCGCCGCGGTCCGCCTCGCCCGCGCCGTCACCGGCCGCCCGCGCGTCGCCATCTGCGGCGACCACCCGTTCTTCTCCGTCGACGACTGGTTCATCGGGACGACACCGATGTCGGCCGGCATCCCGTCGTCGACGACCGAACTGACGGTCTCCTTCCCCTACGGGGACCTGGCCGCCACGGAGGAACTGCTCACCCGGTACGAGGGCGAGGTCGCCTGCCTGATCCTCGAACCCGCCGGCCACGCCGAGCCGCCGCCCGGCTACCTGGCGGGCCTGCGCGCACTGGCCGACCGCCACGGCTGCGTCCTCGTCTTCGACGAGATGATCACCGGTCTGCGCTGGTCCGAGGCGGGCGCCCAGGGCCTGTACGGAGTCGTCCCCGACCTCTCCACGTTCGGCAAGGCCCTCGGCAACGGCTTCGCCGTCTCCGCGCTGGCCGGACGCCGCGAGCTGATGGAGCGCGGCGGCCTGCGCCACCCGGACGAGCGGGTCTTCCTGCTCTCCACGACGCACGGCGCCGAGACCCACTGCCTGGCGGCCGCGATGGCCGTGCAGGCCACCTACGCCGAGGAGGGCATCACCGCGCGGCTGCACGCGCTCGGCGAGCGCCTGGCCGCCGGAGTCCGCGAGGCCGCCTCCAGCATGGGCGTCGCCGACCACGTCCTGGTCCGGGGCCGGGCCAGCAACCTGGTCTTCGCCACCCTCGACGAGGACGGCCGGCCGTCGCAGGAGTACCGCACCCTGTTCCTGCGCCGACTGCTCATGGGCGGAGTGCTGGCCCCGTCGTTCGTGGTGAGCAGCGCGCTCACCGAGGCCGACATCGAGCACACCGTCGACGTGGTGGCCGAGGCCTGCGCCGTGTACCGCAAGGCACTCGACGCCCGGGACCCCACGCCATGGGTGGGCGGCCGCCCGGTGAAGCCGGTCTTCCGCCGCCTGGCCTGAGGTCAGCGCCGCCCTGGTCGACCGGCGTCCGCCACCCGGTCGACCAGCCACCCGGTCACCGGCACCACCACCAGCGCCGTGCACCAGCCGCCGAGCACATCGGTCGCGTAGTGGGCGCTCAGCGCGACCTCCGCCCACCCCATCGCGGCGCCCGCGACCAGCGCGGCGCCCAGCACCAGCGACGTACCGGCCGCCCTGCCGAGCCCCAACCGGCCCACCGCCGTCAGTGCCACCGCCAGTGCGAGCGCGGTGAGGAAGGCGGTGTGCCCACTGGGGTACGCGAGGTTGTCGGGGCCGTGGATGGTGCGCCCGACCAGCGGCTTGACGGCCGTCCCCGTGCCCACGGTCGCGACGACCCCGGCCACGACCAGCACCGCCGCGCGCGGGCGGCGCAGCAGCAGACACCACGCCACGACGGCGAAGACCAGCACCACCGCGCCGACGGGCTCGCCGAGGAAGTCCACGGCGAGCGCGACACCCCGCCACGGCGGACCGACGCTGTCCGCCGTCGGGTGGACGATCCAGCTGTCCAGCCGGCCGGGCGCACCGTCACCGGAGTAGAGGACGCCGAGCGCGACCGCCGTCAGCGCGGCGAGGGCCCCGATCAGCGCGAGCGGCGCGCGCAGCGCCACTGGGAGCGCGAGGGCCGGTGCGGCGGTGGTGGAGTCACGGTCACGGCGGCTCCGGTCCGCCGCGGGACCCGCTCCCGCTTCCGGGCCCGCTGATCCTGCCAGGTGATCCAACGCGAGCCCCCCAGTCGTGTCCGAACCATCCTCAACCGACCCTAACCGCCGCGCGGCGCGCGCACCCGAGCAACTCGGCAAGCCGGTGGCTCAGTTGTCCGGGGACGCGGATACGGCGGCCGGGGCCCACGCGGGCCGGGGCGCGGGGGTAGGGTCGGACGTGTCGACGCTGTCTTCTCCCGGAGGGTGCTGGGATGCCGCGGAGTCTGCCCCGCCCCGCCCCTGAACAGGTGGCCGAGCTGGCGTGCCACGTGTCGGAGCTCCTCGACCTGCTGTACGGGCGCGGCCAGGAGGCCGCGTCGTCCGGCCCTCTTCCGCCCTCCCAGTTCCGGGCCCTCGCGTTCATCGAGGAGCAGCGGCGGGTGAACCAGCGGACGCTGGGCGAGGCCCTCGGGTCCCGGCCGTCCTCGGTGAGCCGCATGTGCGACCGGCTGGCGGCCGCGGGGCTGGTGGAGCGCGTCGCGAGTCCCACCAGCCGCCGCGAGGTGGAGCTGCGGCTGAGCCGTCGTGGGGCCGCCGTCCTCGACGAGTTCCGCGCCTCCCGCGCGCGGGAGATCTCGGAAGTGCTGCGGACCATGGCCCCGGCGGAGCTGCGCACCCTGGCCGAGGGACTGGCGCAGTTCGAGCATGCGGCCTCGCAGCACATCGCTCCGAGAGAAGGCCAGGAGGACGCGCGGACGGGCTAGACTGGACCAATCGTTGTCCAGTGTGTCGCACGGCAACATGTCTGGTGCTCGGACATTCCTTCGGACATTCCCGCCCCGGCAGCCGGCCCGGCCATCGAAGAAGGCTGCAGTGAAGGATTTTCTGGCCGCGGAGCGCGCTGTCCGCTCCGCCGCTCCGTTCGATCTCCTGGAAACCGTGCGCAGGGCACTGACCGAGCACTACGGCGCACTCAGCGTCGACCTGCTGCTCGCCGACTACAGCCTCACCGTGCTCCAGACGGTGACGGAGCTGCCGCGCACCGCCGACCCGCTGCCCGTGCACAGCAGCCCCGCGGGCCGGGCCTTCGCGAGCCAGGACACCCACAGCAGCTCCGTCGGCGACGGAGGAGCGGTCGACCTCTACCTGCCGGTGACCGTCCGCGGCGACCGGCTCGGCATCCTCTGCGTACGCGTGCCGCAGGAGCGGAGCCTGCCGGAGGACGTGCGGGAGCTCACCGCGCTCGCGGACGTCCTCGGCCACGAGATCGTCGTCGCGGACCGGGACACCGACGTCTATCTCCAGGCCCGCAGGGCGAGCCGGCTCACCCTCGCCGCCGAGATGCAGTGGCAACTGCTGCCCGGCCGGGCCCACACCGGCGCGGAGTACGCGATCGGTGCCCAGCTGGAACCGGCGTACGCCATCCACGGGGACAACTTCGACTGGGCGGCGACCAGCGAGACGCTCACCCTCACCATCACGAACGGCATGGGGGAGGGGATCGCGGCCTCCCTCCTGACCAACCTCGCCGTCAACGCCCTGCGCAACGCCCGGCGGGCCGGCATCGGCATCGCCGACCAGGCGGCCCTCGCCGACCAGGCGCTCCATGCCCAGTACCGGGGCGACCAGTACGTCTCGACGCTGCTGCTCTCCTTCGAGCTGGCGACGGGACGGGTGCGGGTGGTGGACGCCGGGTCGCCCCAGCTGTGGCGGCAGCGGGGCAGGGTGATCGAGCAGATACCCTTCGAACCCCAGTTGCCCTTGGGCATGTTCGAGGAGACCGACTACGTCGCACAGGAATTCCAGGTGCGGCCGGGTGACCGATTGCTGTTCGTCAGTGACGGTGTTTATGGCGGACTGTCGAGCTCCGGGGAGGCGTACGGGGAGAAGATGCTAGCCAGAGCGATCCAGAGAGCACGTCTGCTGCCGGCTTCGGCCGTGCCGCGGGCCATTCTGAAGGAGCTGGCGGTGCATCTGAACCACGACGCGGACGACGACGCCCTGGTGGTGTGTTTGGACTGGCTCGGCAGAGCCACTCGCGACTGACGTCCCGGCGATCCGGGGCGCGGAGGCCGTCGCTTGCCGGGACTGACCCGAGCGTGCAACTGTTGCCTCATGGAAACTGTAATGGTCCGCGCTGCCCGGGGAGCAGGACAAGCTCGTTGAACCCCGTGTCAGTTGCTGTCTCCAGACTCCCAGCGAAGGGTGGTGGGGGCCCGTACTACCCGGGCCCCGTGTGATGGTCTCCTCCACGGAGCCGTTGGGCCCCCGAGGAACGACGCCGGTTCCCGGTCAGCGATCGCCGCATCCGATACTGACCGTGGACCCGGTGGGACGCGTCCTGTCCTGCAACGACCGGGCGGGAGAGCTCCTCGGCGGCGTCCGCGTCGGCGCGCTGCTGACCGAGACGGCGCCCGACTGGCTGGCCGACGCGCACAGCGGCGTCCCCACGGGCGCGGGCGCCGGGCTGCCCGGCGTCGCGTGCGGCCGCGTCGGCGAGCGCACGGTGGAAGCGTTTCCCAGCCGCGGCACCGACGGCGCGGTCTCCTGGTGGCTGGTCGACGACGGTGAACTGCACCACGCGCGCGAACAGTTGAGCCAGGAGCGGTCCCGCTCGCGCCTGCTGCAAGAGGTCTCCGGCGAACTCCTCGCGTCCCTGAACGTGGACCGGTGCATGGAGGTGACCGCCTCCCTGGCGGCCGAGCACCTCGCGGACGCGGCGGTCATCGTCGGCGTCGGCAGCGGCCGCACCCACCCGGTCACCTGGGCCTGCGCGGGCCGCGGAGTGACCCAGAGCCGCATCGCCGTGGACACCGACGACCTCCCCGGCCTGACCGAGGCGCTGCTCGGCTTCCCCCCGGTGCCCTCCCGGTGGATCGATCCTGCCCGGATGCCGGAGTGGGCGATCCCCGAGGGCTTCGCCCGGGAAGCGGCCGAGGTCGGCTCGGTGGTCGTGGTGCCGCTGCCCGGCCACGGGCTGCCCGCGGGCGCCGTCGTACTGATGCGCCGCAGCAAGGAGGCGGCGTTCACCGAGAGCGAGGAGGCCTTCGCCCGGCTCTTCGCCGCCCGCGCGGGCGCGGGCCTCTCGGCCGCCCGCATCTACGCGGAGCAGACCCACATCACCAGCGTCCTCATGCGGGAGCTGCTGCCTCCCAAACTGGAGCGCATCCAGGGCATCGAGTTCTCCGGCCGCTACCGCCCCTCGGCGGCGGGCGAGCGCGTGGGCGGCGACTTCTACGACGTGTACGCCGCCGACAGCGAGGACGGTGAGGCGTTCGCGGTCCTGGGCGACGTGTGCGGCAAGGGGCTGGAGGCGGCCGTCCTCACCGGAAAGATCCGCAACACCGTCCAGGCGCTGCTGCCCTTCGCCGCCGACCACGCCCGCGTACTGACCCTCCTCAACAACGCGCTCCTGACCTCGCACCACACGCGCTTCGCGACCATGGTGTTCGCCTCGGCGGTCCGCAGCCAGGGCCGGGTCCGGCTGCGTCTGACCAGCGGCGGACATCCCGCCCCGCTCATCCTGCGGGCCGACGGCCGGGTCGAGGAGGCCAGGACGCGCGGCACCCTCGTCGGAGTGCTGCCCGAGGTCTCCGTGACCACGGACACCGTCGTCCTGGAGCCGGGGGAGACCTGCCTGCTGTACTCCGACGGCATCACCGAGGCGCACGGCGGCCCGCTCGGGGACGACATGTTCGGCGACGAGCGGCTGCGCGGCGTACTCGCCGAGTGCGCCGGACTGCCGGCGGAGGCCGTCACCGAGCACGTCCACATGGTGGCCTCCCAGTGGGTCGGCGACGGCCCCCACGACGACATGGCGCTCCTGGCGATCACCGCCCCGCGCTCCACCCATCTCACCGCGGTCGACGGACACACCCGAGGCAGGTTCACGGCGTGACCGCACAGCGGGCCACCGAGCCCGAACTCGCCGTGCTGCGCGAGCAGTTGTGGGACGCCGCGATCGGCTGCGACGACGTGCGCGCCGTGGCCGTGGCGTGCGGCGCCGTCGGCGAGGGCGAACCCGCACAGGTGCGGTCGGCGGCCGAGCGGGTACTGCTCGACCTGATCGCGCCCGTGCAGGAACGTGTCGGCCTCCAGTGGGCGGCGAACGCGATCACGGTGGCGCAGGAGCACGCGGCGACCGCCATAAACGAGCGCTGCGTCACCGCCGTCGCCGAACTCGCCGCCGCCGCGGGGACGGGCCCGGAGCTGGGCCGGGTGACGGTGGCCTGCGTCGACGGCGAGTGGCACGCCCTGCCCGCCCGCCTGGTCGCGGAAGTCCTGCGCCTGCGCGGCTGGGACGTCGACTACCTCGGAGCGCAGGTGCCCACCGAGCACCTCGTCGCCCACCTCCACCAGCGCGCCGCCGACGCCGTGCTGCTCTCCTCCTCGCTCCCCGCGCATCTGCCCACCGCCCACGCCGCGATCAGCGCCTGCCAGGCCGCCGCCGTCCCGGTACTGGTCGGCGGCGCGGCCTTCGGCCCGCGCGGCCGCTACGCGCGCCGCATGCAGGTCGCCTGGGCGGCCGACGCCCGGGACGCGCACGCGCTGCTGGAGCAGGGGCTCGCGCGGCCGTCAGTGGCGGCGGCCCGGCTGCCGGACCTGGACCTGCCGCACCTCACCGACCAGGAATTCACCATGGTCAGGCAGGCGAAGCGGCGGTTGATCAAGCAGACGCTCGCCGACGTCGAGAGCGCCTTCCCGCCCATGCGCTCCTACAGCGCGCCCCAAAGGGAGCGCACGACCGAGGACATCGACCACATCGTCACCAACCTCGGCACCGCCCTCTACGTCGACGACACCGAACTGTTCACCGGATTCGTCACCTGGACCGCCGACATCCTCGGCAGCCGAGGAGTGCCACCGGGCTGCCTGCGGCCCGTACTGGACTCCCTGGTGCACCAACTGAACGACTTCCCGCGCGCCACCGGCATGCTCGCCGAGGCCCGCAAGGCCCTGACCGACCACGACCCCGACCCCGACCAAGACCCCGACCCCGGACCCGGAATCCCCGCATGACCTCCTACGCAGCCCTGAGCGTGACCCGTGTCGGCGCGACCGACGGTGTACTGACCCTGAGGGTCGCCGGAACGCTCGACTACGACACCAGCGGCGCCCTCGCCGAGCACGTCGAGCGGGCGCTCGCCGAGCATCCCGTCACGCGCGTCCTGCTCCTGGACTGCGCCGGCCTCGACAGCATCGATTCGATGGGCCTGTCCGTGCTGCTGTCGCTGCGCCGCCGACTCGACGGACTCGGCGCGGCGCTGCGGCTCACCCCGCGCTCCGCACGCCTGGACAGACTCCTGGACGTCACCGGAACCTTCGGCCACCTCATCGGCGAATCCTCGGCCGCCGAGGCCGACGAGGAGGCGGGCGGCCGCGACGCGGAGCCTGCTCACCGCGAGGACACCTCGCGGTGAGCAGGCTCCGCGTCGACCGGCATCCGGCGGCCCCGGTACGGACCCGCCGCCGTCGCACCCGCTCGCCTCACTCCCGCTCTTCGACGCGGCGCAGGCCGACGGTCAGTTCGTCGAGCACCGAGTCCGGGTCCAGGTCGTAGGCCTGCGCCGCGACGCCCACACTCAGCTCCGCGGTGTGGGTCATCGCCCACAGCAGCGCGCAGTGCGCGGCGGCGTCGTCACCGAGCCGCCGCCCCACACGCAGGACCGCCGAGTCGAGCTGGGCCCGGGAGGCGGGCGTGTAGCCGTCCTGAAGGGCGCCGCGCAGGAGCGTCAGGGCCTCCAGCGTGGCCGACGGATGGGACGGAATCTCCAGTGTCATGCGCGCTCCTTCCTCCTCGCGGCAGTGCCGCGCTCTCTCGTGATGCCCCGATGCCCGCCTTCCTCCCGACCACGCCGCACGGCACCTGTCCGGGGGACCCCGCCCGCACGGAAATCGAAGACGGGTACGGCGTTCGACCGTGGGCGTGGGAGAAAAGGCGCCTCGTGCTAGCTTTGGACGTTTCCCCCGGTACGGCACCCTCCGCAGGAAGGCTCTCTGTGAGCGAATCAGCACGCCCCGAACCCCGGCAGCAGGACGACGCGCCGTCCACCGCGCCCTCCTTCAAGGAGCTCGGACTTCCGGCCGCGATCCTGCGGACACTGGACGAGCGGGGCGTGACGGTGCCCTTCCCCATTCAGGCGGCGGCGCTGCCGAACGCGCTGGCGGGGCGTGACGTGCTGGGCCGGGGCCGCACCGGTTCCGGAAAGACGCTCGCCTTCGGCCTGGGCCTGCTCGCCCGGACCGCCGGCCGGCGCGCGCAGCCCAAGGAGCCCCTGGCGCTCGTCCTGGTCCCCACCAGGGAACTGGCGCAGCAGGTCGGCGAGGCGCTCACCCCCTACGCGCAGGCCCTGGGCCTGCGGCTCGCGACCGTGGTGGGCGGGGTGTCCATCGGACGGCAGTCCGCCACGCTGCGGGACGGCGCCGAGGTCGTCGTCGCCACGCCGGGCCGCCTGCACGATCTGATCGGGCGCAAGGGCTGCCGCCTCGGACGCGTGCGCATCACGGTCCTCGACGAGGCCGACCAGATGTGCGACATGGGGTTCCTGCCGCAGGTCACCGAGATCCTCGACCAGGTCCGTCCCGACGGACAGCGGATGCTGTTCTCCGCCACCCTCGACGGCGACGTCGACCAGCTGGTGCGCACCTATCTGCGCGACCCGGCCGTCCACGAGGTGGATCCGTCGTCCGGCAGCGCGGTCGGCACGATCGAGCACCACGTCCTCGTCGTGCACGGTCCCGACCGCTGGTCCGTCGCCACGGAGATCGCCGCCCGCGACGGCCGCGTCCTGCTGTTCCTCGACACCAAGCACGGCGTCGACCAGCTCACCCGGCACCTGCGGGCGAGCGGCGTCGCGGCCGCCGCACTGCACAGCGGCAAGTCTCAGCCGCAGCGCACCAGGACGCTGGCCCAGTTCAAGGACGGCGAGGTCACCGCGCTGGTCGCGACCAACGTCGCCGCCCGCGGCCTGCACGTCGACGACCTCGACCTCGTCGTCAACGTGGACCCGGCCACCGACCCCAAGGACTACCTGCACCGTGCCGGGCGCACGGCCCGCGCGGGACGCTCCGGCACCGTCGTGTCGCTCGTCCTGTCCGGGCAGCGCCGCGAGACGAGCCAGGTCATGGCGGACGCCGAGGTCGCCCCCAAGGTCACCAAGGTGCGCTCCGGCGAGGCGGAGCTCAGCCGCATCACCGGAGCCAGGGCCCCCTCCGGCAAGCCGCTCGACGGCGGTCCCGCCGCGCGGGCCAAGAACCACAACACCCCGTTCCGCGGCCTCGGCAGCAGCAAGGACCCGAAGCGCGGCTCCGGCGCGGGGACCGGGTCCGGGTCCGCCGGCGGCTCCGGGTCCGGCGGCAGGGGCTCCCGCAAGACGAACGAGGCCCGCAAGCTGGCGGAGGCCCGGAAGGCGGCCCGGGTGCGGCGCGGCCGGTGACCCGCCGCCGCGCCGCTCAAAGGACCGCCGGTGGCCGTCAGCGCCGCAGTGTCAGCAGCCCCGGACGGTAGGGCAGGAGGCCGTAGTCGCCGCCCGAGTTGGGGCTGCGCCCCTGGTAGAGGAACTGCAGATTGCAGGGATCGACGGTCATGGTCTGGTCGGGGCTGGTGCGGATCAGTTCACCGTGGCTGATGTCGTTGGTCCAGGTGGCGCCACTGTTGGCCTTGCCCGCGAAGGGGTTGCTCTCCGTCGCGGCCTGGGGTGTCCACGAGCCGTTCAGGCTGGTGGCGGTGAACGAGCGGAAGTAGCGGCCCTGCGAGCCGATCGCCTCGACGATCATGAGGTAGCGGTTCTGGTCCTTGAGCTTGTAGACCTGCGGCGCCTCGAAGAGGTTGTTCGTCGTATCGCTCATGACGACGGTCGAGTTCGTGCCGAAGCTGCTCGGGAAGTTCCCGATCGGCATGCTGGCCCGGTAGATCTTGCCGTTGTCACCGGCGAAGAAGAGGTACATGTTCGTGCCGTCACCGATGAGGGTCTGGTCGATGGGCCCCGTTCCGGAGTCGGCGATGCTCCCGGAGAAGAGCACCTGCGGTGAGGACCAGCCGTTCGGGTTGGTGGGGTCGCTCGACGTCCGGTAGGAGAAGGCGCTCCCGCCCCACTGGTAGGTGAGCACCCAGATGTTCTTCGGCGCGAAGTAGAAGAGCGTGGGTGCGACGGTGCCGGACGACATCGCGTTCTGGCCGGCCGAGGCCATCTGCGACCAGTCGGAGAACAGGTCGAAGTTCATCGAACCCCAGCTCGTCCCCGTGTCGTGCGTCGTCGCGTAGACCAGCTGCTTGCCGTTGTAGGGGACGACGGAGAAGTCCTTGAGCGAGACCCACCCCGACTTGGGCTGGGCCAGCGCGCCCGTCGACGACCAGCTGTAGCTCGACGGGAGGCCGCAGGGGGCGGACGTGTCGTCGCCGACCTTGACGAGCTTCCACTGCTGGTTGGCGCCGCCCCAGTCGTCGTACTGGACGATGTTCGCGCCGTCGGCGGTGGAGCCGCCCTGCACTTCGAGGGCCTTGCCGCTGTGGCGCGAGATCAGTCGCACATGGCCGTCGGCGCTGTCGGCCAGCCGCCATTGCTGGTTCGTCGCGTTGAGGTCGGTCCACTGGACGATGGAACCGCCGTTCGCGGTCGACCAGTTGTGGACGTCCAGCACCTTGCCCGAGAGGCGGGACTTGAGGCGGTAGTAGCCGCCTCCGGAATCGACGAACTGCCACTGCTGCTGGCTCTGGTCGTTCCTCGTCCACTGGGTGATGCGGGCGCCGTCGCCGGTCGCCATGTTGTAGACGTCCAGGGCTTTGCCGCTGGTGCGGTTGACCAGTACGTACGAGGCGTTGGTGTCGACGGTCGCCGCGGCGGCGGGCTGGGCGCCGAGGAAGGTGGCCACGAGCAGGAGGGGCGCGAGCACCGCGAGTAAGCGTCTCGCGCGGACGGGGGAGGGGCGGCGGAACCACATGGGGGACTCCCTAGGAGGCGGATACACACCTGAAAGGTTTCGAAGAATTCCCGGAACCTGTGACGCCACAAGCTAGGAATGCCAGGTTCTCCGGTCAAGGTCTTGGGCTGAACTGGCCCTGAATCACGGTGCAGTGGGGGCCGGAAGGTTTCGGTGGGGGAGCGGAAAGTTTTCCGTGCGGGTGTCTTGACGATGTCCCGCCAACGCCTCAATCATCCGTGGTGCCCCACGCGCAGCCCCTTGCGCTCCAGTCCTCGTGCGACGTCCACCTTGGAGGCACCCCCATGGGTTTATCCGCCCTCGCCAGACCCTTCGTCCCCCGACGACTGCGCCGTCTGCTGCTGGCGCTGACCGTCGGCGTCCTCGCCGCGGCGGCCGCACTCGTCGCGCCGCCGCCGGCCGCCCACGCGGCCGAGAGCACGCTCGGCGCCGCGGCCGCGCAGAGCGGCCGCTACTTCGGCACCGCCATCGCCTCCGGCAAGCTGGGCGAATCGGCGTACACGACGATCGCGAACCGTGAGTTCAACTCGGTGACGGCCGAGAACGAGATGAAGATCGACGCCACCGAACCGCAGCGCGGCCAGTTCAACTTCACCGCCGCCGACCGCGTCTACAACTGGGCCGTGCAGAACGGCAAGCAGGTGCGCGGACACACCCTGGCCTGGCACTCCCAGCAGCCCGGCTGGATGCAGAGCCTCAGCGGCAGCACCCTGCGCCAGGCGATGATCGACCACATCAACGGCGTGATGGGCCACTACAAGGGCAAGATCGCCCAGTGGGACGTCGTGAACGAGGCGTTCGCCGACGGCAGTTCGGGAGCCCGGCGCGACTCCAACCTC
Source organism: Streptomyces sp. BYX5S (assembly GCF_054724165.1). Classification (NCBI taxonomy): domain Bacteria; kingdom Bacillati; phylum Actinomycetota; class Actinomycetes; order Kitasatosporales; family Streptomycetaceae; genus Streptomyces; species Streptomyces sp. BYX5S. The sequence continues at coordinate 3,846,755 of NZ_CM138829.1, forward strand.
CAGCGCACCGGCAACGACTGGATCGAGGTCGCCTTCCGCACCGCGCGCGCCGCCGACCCGTCCGCGAAGCTCTGCTACAACGACTACAACGTCGAGAACTGGACGTGGGCGAAGACGCAGGCCATGTACAACATGGTCAAGGACTTCAAGCAGCGCGGCGTGCCGATCGACTGCGTCGGCTTCCAGTCGCACTTCAACAGCGGCAGCCCCTACAACAGCAACTTCCGCACCACGCTGCAGAACTTCGCCGCCCTTGGCGTGGACGTCGCCGTCACCGAACTCGACATCCAGGGCGCGTCCGCCACGACCTACGCCGCCGTGACCAACGACTGCCTGGCCGTGCCGCGCTGTCTCGGCATCACCGTCTGGGGCGTGCGCGACACCGACTCCTGGCGCTCGGGGGACACACCCCTGCTGTTCAACGGCGACGGCAGCAAGAAGGCCGCCTACACCGCCGTCCTCAACGCCCTCAACGGCGGCTCCACCACGCCTCCCGCGGAGTCCGGGACCATCAAGGGCGTCGGCTCGGGCCGCTGCCTCGACGTCCCCAACAGCAGCACCACGGACGGCACCCAGCTCCAGCTGTGGGACTGCGGCTCCGGCAGCAACCAGAAGTGGACGTACACCTCCGCCGGTGAACTCAAGGTCTACGGCAGCAAATGCCTGGACGCGGGCGGCACCGGCAACGGCGCCAAGGTCCAGATCTACAGCTGCTGGGGCGGCGACAACCAGAAGTGGCGCCTGAACTCCGACGGCTCCATCGTCGGCGTCCAGTCCGGGCTCTGCCTCGACGCCGTCGGGAACGGCACCGCCAACGGCACCCTGATCCAGCTCTACTCCTGCTCGAACGGCAGCAACCAGCGCTGGACCCGCACCTGACCCCGACCCGCCGACACATCGACCTGCGCGCCGTCGTGAAGACCGAGGGCGCGCAGGTCAGCCGGGTGGAACCAGCGGAATGCGGCGGGAGCCGTGGATGTCCCGGCAGTGGTCGTTCGTCGTGCAGCGGGCGCGTGCGGATCAGGTCGACCAGATGACCCGGCCGTTGTGCGCGATGACCACCTTGGCGTCGGCGCGCAGGATCAGCTGGGCGCCCTCGTGGCCATGGCTCTTGGAGGCCCAGATGGGCCGGTCGTCGCCGTTGTGGATGACGAGGTTGCCGTCGCTCTGGAAGATGGCCCGATGGCGCTCGCCGAAGGTCATGGACGCCCAGATCGGCTTGTTCTTCTCGTTGTAGACCACGAGGTTGCCGTCGGGCTGCATGATCATGCGGATGCGGTTGGTGGTCCAGGCCTGGTTGACCTCCAGCACACTGGGCGCGCCGACGGTCGTGGAGCCCCAGTTCGGCTTCGGAGTCGCCTTCGGCTTCGGCTTGGGCTTCGGCTTCGGTGACTCCTTCGGCTCGGGCGCGCTCGTCGTGGGAGCGGGCGGCGGCGCGACGGTCTTGGCGACCGCCTCCGGTGTCTTCTTCTCCTTGGTGGGAGAGGGCTTCGGCTCCTCCGTCGCGTAGGCGCCGAGATCGTCGGGGGAGGAGTCCGCGCTCAGGACCGTGTCGGACTCCGCCGAGGTCGAACCCTTGTCGTCGGGCGGCCCGTCGTCCTTCGCGCCGATCAGCAGCATGGGTATCGCGATCAGGGCCGCCCCGGCGATCGCGGCCCCGGCCAGGACCGGCTTGCGCGGACGCCCGCCGTCGACGCCGGTACGGGTCTTGGTGTTCGGCTGCACGGTGGCGACGGCCGTCGCCACCGCGACGCCCTCCTTCGCCTTGCGCGCGCCGGCGGACTTCTTGGTGTCCGTCGATGTGGTACCCGACTCCGGTGCGGCGGAGCCCTGTTCGGCGGGAGCGGCGCCCGATTCGGTGGCGGAGGCGCCCGGTTCAGGGGTGGCGGCGGCCGATTCGGCGGAGGCGGCGGCCGGTTCGGTGGACGCGGCCTCCGGCGTGGGGTCCGCGGACGCGGGTGATGGCTCGGCACCGGCCTTGTGGGGGGCGGCGGCCGCCGCCCCGTTCGAGCCGGGGGGCTGCTGCTCGGTGGACATGCGGTACTCCTACTCGGGGGCGGAGCCGTCGGTGTGCGCAGTCCCTGCGGCGAGGTGGGGCGAACGCCGCACGCGGGACCGGCGGTTCGGCGCCGCACCGGGCACTGGTCAGGCACCGGTCGGTACGGCTGAGGGGGCGAAGACGTACCCAACTTAGCCCGTCGCACGCGTCACGGCCGCTCCTCCCGCCCCACCCCTGTCGGCGCTATGTCCGCCAACACCCCACTGATCCGCATAAGTTCGGCACTCGGGCGGCAAACGGGCAGGGTGTGACCCGATACGGGTCCTCCTCGGTCCGATACGGAAGGAACGTGTGTGGCATCCTGTTGACGCCTGATCTGATCAGTGTCGGCGTGTGCGCATGTCATGCGGCACCCAGGAATTCGTACGGACCAAAGAGTTCAGGTGGAGATGCGGCCCGGAGAACGGCAGGACGGCAGGCGCGAGGCCCTGCCCGGGGCGTCCGACGGCTCCGACCGGGCGCACGACCCCGAGGCCGCCGTCGCCGCTGCCTCGGACGCGGTCCCCGAGATACCCGAGGCCGTGCGGGCCGCCGCCCGTCGCGCGCCCGGTCACTGGATCGGGGTGGCCGACCCGGAGTGGACCGCGGAACGCACCCCTCCGCAGTGGGCAGTGCTCGGCGAATGGCAGTCCGACGAGAGCGGCGGGGTCGGCGAGTTCCGCGCCAACCCGGAGTACCGGCCCTCGGCCCGGATGCTCGGCTGGCCCGAACCCACCGACCCGGTGGACGCGGCGGCACAGCGGGCCGCCACCGGCTACGGCACGACGGACGAGGCGGTCGCGGCGCTCGCCGACGCCGAGGTCACCGTGGTGCGCGCACCCGACGGCGCCCCCCTCACGGCCGCCGGACGTGACGGGCAACCCGTGGTGCTGTTGTTCACCTCCCCGGCACAAGAGTTCATGTCCGCAACACTTGCCCATGACACCCTGCCCGCTCGGGAGTTGGCCCGCTCCCTGAGCGGACCGGCCACCCTGCTGCTCGCCAACGCCGGGGCGGCAGCACCCCTGCTCGTCCCGGCGGACCGGCTGCTCGGCCCCGAACCGGCGCCCCACGCCGACCCGGTGTCCCAGGTGGACACCGCGCCCCGGACCGACAGCCCCCTCGAACCCCGGCCCCACATCACAGGGAGGACCCCGTGACGCGTTCGGCCCAGCAACCCCCCACGTCCGCCAAGGCGGAGACCGGGCCGGACGGTGAGGAGACGGCCGCGGCCGCGACCGCCGCCCGCGCACCCGGCACCCCGCCCGAGGCGACCGGGGCCGAGCCCGATTCCCCGTCCGAGCCCGGCACGGCGACGGCCGCCGCCGGGGCCGCGACCCCCGATCCGCAGAGCGCACCCACCGGCCCCGCCGCCGGCCCCGACAGCGGGAGCGAGGGATCCCCGGCCGCCGGCGAACGCACCACGGCCGGAACGGACACCGACACCGAGACGGACCCCGGCGCCGCCGCCGCGGCCAAGAGCCGGCTCCCCGCCCTCGTTCGGACCATGTCCGCGACGGCCATCGGCAAGCCGCAGGCCGCCACCGCGGTCGGGCGGCCCGGCAAGGCGGTGCTCGCCGGCGCCGCGGTCGCGGGCGCGCTGCTCGTCTCCGTACCGTTCCTGGTGCTCGGCGGCGACAAGGACGACAACGACCGCAAGGAGACGACCGCGGCCGGCACCGTGCTCGGCGGCGACGAGACGGAAGCCCCCGGCGCGTTCTCGGAGTCCACGGCCACGCCCAGCGCCAGTGCCTCCAAGGACGACAAGAAGGACTCCGGCGAGAAGAAGGCGGCCGTCGAGCCGTCTGCCAAGGAGAGCGCGGACGGCAAGCCGAAGAGCGAGGCCGCCGAGAAGAAGGAACCGGCGAAGAAGGGCACCGACGGCAAGAAGTCGGAGGGCGCGAAGAACCAGCCCGCCAAGGCCGGCAACGTCACCTTCAGCGCCCCCATGGCCCTGCGCAGTCACCTCGCGGGCCGCTGCCTCGACGTGCCGGCCGGTGACTTCACCGACGGCAAGAAGCTGATGATGTGGGACTGCAACAACGCCCCCGCACAGCAATGGCAGTTCGCCTCCGACGGCACCGTCCGCATCCACGGCCTGTGCCTGGACGTCGCCAACGCCGACTTCACCCCGGGCACCCCGATGCAGATCGCCTGGTGCAACGGCAACGACGCCCAGAAGTTCGTCCTGAACGAAGCCCATGACCTGGTCAACACCGTCAAGGGCATGTGTGTCGACATCAAGGGCAGCAACCCGGACAACAAGGCACCGGTGCAGCTGTGGACCTGCAACGGATCCGACGCACAGAAGTGGAGCGTCTGACCGGACGCACCCCACGCACCGGACCGGGGGCACCGCCCTCGGCACCTGCCCGTCACCGCGACGAGGCATGATGACACCGTCGGCTCGCCGACAAGCTCCCCCGGCGCACGGGGGAGCCCGTCCAAGACGCCGCCGTAGCAAGGAGGTTGGTGCGTGTCGCGCCAGGTACTGACGGTCGGCCCCGGGCCCGGGGACCGCTACCGGACCATCGGTGAGGCGCTCGCGGCCGCCCGCACCGGCGCGCTGGTCAGCGTGCGGCCCGGGACGTACGCGGAGAACCTGGTGGTCTCCACCCGGGTCACCCTCTCCGCCGCCGAGGGACGCGGCACCGTGGAGATCCGGCCGCGCACGGGCAGCGTGATCGCGCTGCGCGCCGACGCCGTCATGGTCTCCGAGGTGACCCTGCGCGGCGGCGACCCGGAGCTGCCCGCGGTGGATGTCCGGCGAGGCCAGGCCGCGTTCGACGGCTGCGAGATCGTCGGCGCCGCCTGGACGGCGATGCTGGCCGGTGGCACCGGTTCGCTCGCGCTGCGCGAGTGCCGGGTCAGCAACTCCCAGGGCGCGGGAGTCGTGATCACCTCGACCGTGCCGACCACCGTGGAGTCCTGCACCTTCGAACACCTCGGCACCAGCGGCCTGGTCCTCGCCGAGCAGGGCGAGGCCCGGATCCGTGACTGCACGGTGCGCGACGCCCGGGGCAACGGAGTGCTCGCCAACGGCGAGTCCCGCGGCACCGTCGAGGACTGCGACATCTCCTCCACCGACAAGCCCTCCCTCGCCCTGGAGCAGAACAGCGCGCTCACGGTCGTCCGCACCGTCGTGCACGACACCAGCACCGGCGTGCACCTGAGCAGCGCGGGCCGCACGACCCTGGAGGACGTCCGCGTCACCGGGGCCTCCGGGAACGGGATCGCGCTGGCCGCCGGCACCGACCCGGTGCTGCGCCGCTGCCGCGTCTCGCGCACCCGGGGCAACGGCATCCTGGTCACCGACCGCTCGCGCGGCACCTTCGAGGACTGCTGGGTGGACGGCGCGCGCGGCGCCGCCCTCCGCGTCGCCGGGGCCGCCTCCCCGGCGTTCACCGGACTGACCGTCCGCGACGCCGACCAGAGCGGACTGCTCCTGGAGGAGGACTCCGCACCGGAGCTCGACCGCGTCGAGGTGATCGGCGGCGCCCCCGCCATCGCCGTGCGCGACCGCGCCAACCCGATGCTGCGCCGGGCCCGCATCGTCGAGCCCAACGGCGACGGCATCGCGGCCACCGACAACGCCCGCGGGCGCGCCGAGGACTGCGAGATCCTGCGGCCGAACGGCTCCGGTGTCCGCGTGGCCGCGGGCAGCACCCTCTACCTGGCGGGCGGCGGCGTCTCCGACTCCGTCGGCAACGGGCTCGTCGTCGAGGACGGCGGCAACGTCACCGTCCGCGATTTCCGCATCGAGACACCGGCCGAGGAGGGCGTGGTCGTCGCCGCGGGCGGCGAACTCACCGCCAACCGCACGACCGTGCACGCCGCCAAGGGGCACGGCCTGCTGCTCCGCGAGGGCTCGCTCGCCTCGCTCAGCGGCTGCGAGGCGAACGGCGGCGCCCAGGACGGCTTCCGCGTCGAGTCCACCGCCCCGGTCTCCCTGGTGAACTGCACCGCACGGGAGAACGAGGGCGGCGGCCTCGTGCAGACCGCCCCCGGGGACCGGCTCGCGGTCGAGGGCCTCCACAGCACCGACAACGGCAAGCGCGACGCCTGGGGCAGCGGCAGCGCCGAGAACACCGACCCGGCCGGCTCCGGCGCCGCCGACGCGCCGCCGCCGGACCGCGCGGACGGCCCGCTCGGCGCGCTGAACGCGCTGATCGGCCTGGAGAACGTCAAGCAGCAGGTGGGTACGCTGGTCAGCCTGACCCAGCTCGCCCAGCGCCGCGAGCAACTTGGCATGACCGCTCCGCCGATGAGCCGGCACCTGATCTTCGCCGGGCCCCCCGGCACCGGCAAGACGACCGTGGCCCGGCTCTACGGCGCGATCCTCGCCGAGCTGGGCTCGCTGCGCAGCGGCCACCTCGTCGAGGTGTCCCGCGCCGACCTGGTCGCCCAGGTCGTCGGCGGCACCGCGATCAAGACGACCGAGACCTTCGAACGGGCCCTCGGCGGGGTCCTGTTCATCGACGAGGCGTACACCCTCGCAGCGGACAGCGGCAACGGCGGCGCCGACTTCGGCCGGGAGGCCGTCGACACCCTTCTGAAGCTGATGGAGGACCACCGCGACGACGTGGTGGTGGTCGCCGCCGGGTACTCCCGCGAGATGGAGTCGTTCCTCGCCTCCAACCCGGGCCTCGCCTCCCGCTTCTCCCGCACCGTGGAGTTCGAGAACTACTCGGTGCCCGACCTGGTCGCCATCATGGAGAGCATGTGCACCCAGCACCAGTACGAGCTGGGGGAGGGCACCGCGGAGGCGCTGGCGGCGCACTTCGAGGCGATGCCGCGCGACGCCGGGTTCGGCAACGGCCGCGCCGCGCGCGGGGTGTTCGAGGAGATGGTGGACAGGCAGGCGGTCCGGCTCGCCACCCAGCAGCAGGTCGGTGAACACGATCTGCGGCTGCTGCTGCCCGAGGACGTGTCGGCGACGGCCGTCGCGCCGGGCGGCGGAAGCGCCGTCGCGGAGGACGACCCGCTGACCCGCCTCGGCGACATGATCGGCCTGTCCGAGGTCAAGCGTGACGTCGCCGACCTGGTCAACCTCATCACCACCGCCCGGCACCGGGCCGCCGCCGGACTCCCGGTGCCCTCGCTCAGCCACCACCTGGTCTTCACGGGTCCGCCCGGCACCGGCAAGACCACGGTGGCCCGCCTCTACGGCGAGATCCTCACCCAGCTCGGCATCCTGGAGCGCGGCCAGATGGTCGAGGCGGCCCGCGCCGACCTCGTCGGCCGCTACATAGGCCACACCGCGCAGCTCACCAAGGAGGTCTTCGAACGGGCCCGGGGCGGCGTGCTGTTCATCGACGAGGCGTACACCCTCACACCGCGCGGCGGCGGCGCCGACTTCGGCCAGGAGGCCGTCGACACCCTCCTGAAGCTGATGGAGGACCACCGCGACGAGGTCGTCGTCATCGTCGCCGGATACACCGACGAGATGGAGCGTTTCCTCGGCTCCAACCCCGGCCTGTCCTCCCGCTTCCCGCGCCGGATCGCCTTCGCCGACTACTCCTCCGAGGAACTGGTCACCATCGTGCGCGCCCAGGCCTCCGCCATGGGCTACGAGTGCGGCCCCGGCACGGGACCGCTGCTCAAGGAGTACTTCGACGCGCTGCCCCGGGACCGCTCCTTCGGCAACGCACGGCTCGCCCGGCAGGTCGTCGACTCGATGGTCACCCGGCAGGCGGGACGCCTCAGTTCACTGGCCTCGCCCACCCTGGACGACCTGCGGATCCTGGTGCCCGACGACGTCGTCACCCCCGAGCCGAAGGCGGCACCCCGATGAAGCCGCCCGCCCGCGCGCTGTCCGGCGCCGCGCTCGCCGCCGCCCTGCTGATGTCGGTGGCCCCGCCCGCGCAGTCGGTCCCGCAGCGGCTGCCCGCGGCGGACGGCGACCAGGGGCAGGAGCTGCCCGCGATGCCGTCCGCGCTCGACACGAAGTACGGCAAGGCGACCTGCGTACCCGCCTCCAAGGAGCGGGCGAAGAAGCAGGACTGGTCGCGCCAGCGCCTCGACCTGGACAAGGTGCGCCGCGACGGCACCGGCGCGGGCGTGACCGTCGCCCTGATCGACACCGGGGTCGCGCCGGACGCCGCCGGGCTCGACGGCCGGGTCACCGCCTCCGGCGCCGCCGCGCAGGACTGCGTCGGCCACGGCTCCTTCCTGGCGGGGCTCATCGCCGGTGACGGCGGCGCCGGCCCCCGGCTCGCGGGCGTCGCGCCCGGGGCCGAGATCCTCGCGCTGCGCGGCACCGACACCAACGGCCGGGCCGACGCCGCGCTCGTGACGGCGTCCGTGCGCGCCGCGACCCGGGCCCGAGCCCAAGTCATCGCGATCGGTGTCGCGCTGCCCGAACGGGACAAGGAGCTGACCCGCGCGATCGCCGACGCCCGTGCGCAGGGCGCGGTCGTGGTCGCCGCGGCCACCCCGGACCCGCCGAAGACCCTCGGCGACGAGGAGGTCCCGACGCGCCGCTACTGGCCGGCCGCCGAACCCGGCGTCCTGTCGGTCGCCGACATGCTGCCGAACGGCTCCCGGGCGAAGAACGCCCTGCCGACCGAGGGCATCGACCTGGCCGCCCCCGGCGCCGGAGTGGTCTCCGGCGGCGCCCGTGGAACCGGCCACTACCTCGGCGGAGGCCCCTCGGTGGCCACCGCGTTCACGGCCGGCGCCGCCGCCGTGGTGCGCGCCGCGCGCCCCGACGACTCGGCCACCGAGGTGATCCACCGGCTCACCGCCACCGCCTACCCGGCCGACATCCCGCAACTGGACCCGTACGCCGCCGTGACCACGGTCTTCGGCGACGCCAAGGCGTCCGGTTCCGGCGGCTCCGAGAGCGCCGCGCAGCCGGTGACCGTGCGGGACACCTCGGACACCGAGCGGGCCACCGGCCGGGCGACCGTCCTGCTGCTCGGCGGCTCCGCCGTCGTCCTGCTGGTCGTATGGCTGGCGTTCGCGCTGCCCCGGGCCCGAGCGCGGGGCTGGCGCCCGGTCGGACAGGGCGGACCGGGCGCGCGGTGAACAGGAAAGTGGGGGCCGCCCGAGGCGGCCCCCACTCCCTTTGTCCTGCGTGCCCGGCTCAGCCCTCCTGACCCGGGACCTCCTCCATCAGCGCCGTCTGCATCAGCCGCGCCTTGCGCCGGGCGATGTGCAGGGCCCGGCCCGGAGGCAGGTTGAGCGGCTTCGCGTTGCCGAACAGGCGGCCCTCGGTGGGCGGGCAGGACAGCAGCACCGCCGGGTTGTTGGCCTCGTCGAGACGGCGGATCAGCCCGTCGCTCAGACCACGTCCCGCGCCCATCGCGCTGCGGGCGACGACGATGTGCAGCCCCATCTCGTAGCCGAGCGTCAGATGCTCGAAGAGCGGCTCGAAGGGGTTCTGGAACGAGCTGCCGGAGACCATGTCGTAGTCGTCGATCAGCAGGAACAGACGCGGTCCCGTCCACCAGTCGCACGTGCGCATCCGCGCGGGGGCGATGTCCGCGCCGGGCACCCGGGTCTTGAGTGCGCGGGCCGCGCCGTCGACGGTCTCCGTGAGGTTGTCCAGGGAGATCACGTGCCCGATGCGGTACTCCGCCGGGATGGCGTCGACCAGGGTGCGGCGGTAGTCCACCGCGATGATCTTCGCCTCGTTCGGGGCGTACCGGCTGACGATGCCGTCCGTGATGCGGCGCAGCAGGTTCGTCTTTCCGCTCTCGGTGTCGCCGACGACGACCAGGTGCGGGGTCCGGCTGAAGTCGTGCCAGACCGGCTCCAGGGCGTCCTGGTCGATGCCGAGCGGCAGCCGCATCCCGCCGCCCTCGGTGCTCTCGGGCGCCGGGAGTTCGGCCAGCGGGAGCCGGTGCGGCAGCATCCGGACCTGCGGGGCGCGGGCGCCCGTCCAGGCGCGGGAGATCTCGGAGACCAGGTGCGAGACACCGTCGCCGAGATCCTCCAGTGAGCCGCTGCCGTCCAGGCGGGGCAGGCCCGCGAGGAAGTGCATCTTGCTGTCGGCGGTGATGCCGCGGCCGCCGCTGCGCGGCACCGAGCGGGCCTTGCGGGTGTCGATCTCGGAGTCCATCGGGTCACCCATCCGCAGTTCGAGACGGGTCGCCGACTGGTCGCGGACCTGCGCGGACAGCTCCACCCAGCGGGTGGTGGTGATGATGAGGTGGATGCCGTAGTTCAGGCCGCGAGCGGCGAGTTCGTTGAACTTCGGGATCAGCTCGTCGTAGTCCTGACGGACCGTGGACCAGCCGTCGACCACCATGAACACATCGCCGAACGGCTCGTCCGCGAACTCGCCCGCGGCCCGGCGGCGCCGGTAGGACTGCATGGAGTCCAGGGTGTGGTCCACGAAGAACTGCTCGCGTCGGGCCAGCAGTGTCATCACCTCGGACACGGTGCGCTGCACCCGCTCCGGGTTGAGCCGCGCCGCGACCCCGCCGACGTGCGGCAGCCCGGCGAACTGGGAGAGGCCACCGCCACCGAAGTCCAGGCAGTAGAACTGGATCTCGCGGGGCGTGTGCGTCAGCGCGAGCGCGGCGACCAGCGTCCGGGCCAGCGTCGACTTGCCGCTCTGCGAACCGCCCGCGATGGCGACATGGCCGCCCGCCGCGGACAGGTCCACGACCAGCGGGTCACGCCGCTGCTCGAACGGCTTGTCCACCAGACCCACCGGGACCCGCAGCCTGCCGTTGCCGGACCACTTCGCGGCGGTGAGACCGCGCTCCTCGTCGGGCACGACCCCGCCCAGGAGTTCGTCCAGCGGCGAGGGCGCGCCGAGCGGCGGCAGCCACACCCGGTGCGGGTCGGGCCCCGAGCCGCGCAGCCGGTCGAGCGCGACATCGAGCAAGGTCTCCTCGTCGCCGCCCTCCTCCTCGGCCGGCTCCGGCTCGGGCGCGGCCTCCAGGGTGCGGGGCACCACCCAGCCGCTGGTCCACTGCACCACCTGACTGGCCACCCGGGCCTGCACGACGGCGCCGGTACGACGCCGGTAGGTGCCGGAGGAGTACGCGGCACGGAACCGGGTCAGCGACTCCACACCGGACTTGAGGTACCCACTGCCGGGCTGGGCCGGCAGCTCGTAGGCGTCCGGGACACCCAGCACACCCCGGCTCTCCATCGCGGAGAAGGTGCGCAGACCGATCCGGTACGACAGGTGGCTCTCCAACTGGTGCATACGGCCCTCGTCGAGACGCTGCGAGGCCAGCAGCAGATGGACGCCCAGCGAGCGGCCCAGGCGTCCGATCATCACGAACAGGTCCATGAACTCGCGGTGGGTGGCCAGCAGTTCACTGAACTCGTCGACCACCACGAACAGGCTCGGCAGCGGCTTCAGGTCGGCGCCCGCCGCGCGGGCCCGCTCGTACTCCAGGACGGACGTGTAGTTGCCGGCGGCGCGCAGCAACTCCTGACGGCGGATGAGTTCGCCGTGCAGGGCGTCCTGCATGCGCTCCACCAGCGCCGCCTCGTCGGCGAGGTTCGTGATGACGGCGGCGGTGTGCGGCAGTTCGTCCAGACCGAGGAAGGTGGCACCGCCCTTGAAGTCGACCAGGACGAAGTTGAGTGTCTCGGAGGAGTTGGTCAGGGCCAGACCGAGGACGAGGGTGCGCAGCAGCTCGCTCTTGCCGGAGCCGGTGGCACCGATGAGCATGCCGTGCGGGCCCATGCCGCCCTGCGCCGACTCCTTGATGTCGAGTTCCATCGGACGGCCGTCCTCGCCGACCGCGATCGGCACCCGCAGCCGCCCGCTCCCGGAGTGCCGGTCGAACAGCGTCTGCGGATCGTGCCTGTGCAGATCCGGGATGCCCAGCAGAGTCGTCAACTCGACGTCGGAGTCCAGCGGTTGCGAGATGTCGCCACCCAGACTGATCCGGCGCGGTGCGAGGAGCCGGGCCAGCGCCTCCGCGCCGAGCGCGCCGAGCCGGTCCGGTGTGCCGAGCGGCACCGAACGCTCCTTGCGGCTGCGGTCGGTGCGCACCAGACTGACCCGGCTCTCCCCGACGGTCAGCCGCAGTGTGTTGCGGCCGGGACGCCAGCGCAGCGCGCCCGAGACATCGAGCACCAGCGCGTTGCGGTAACCGTGGCCCTCCCAGCGGTGCCCCTCGGGGACGGTGACACCATCCAGGACGATCACCGTGTACGGCTCGTCGCGGCCGGGGCGGCCGTCGGGGTCGAAGCCCGGCCGTTCGGCGAACTCGGCGCCCAGCAGGTCGTCCAGCTCGGTGATGTCACCGGTGATCCGGCGGACCTGGCCCGCTCCGTCCTCCTCGTGCGGGTGCAGTACGTGCGGGAGCCACTTGGCCCACTCCCACTCGGCCCGCCGCTCGTCACTGACGCACAGCGCGAGCCACAGCTCCTCGGGCGCGTGGAAGACCGCGAGCTGCCCGAGCATGGCCCTCACCAAGTCGCGTACCGCCTCGGAGTCCCGCTCGGCGCTCTCCTCGCCGTCCGACTCCTCGGGGCGCAGCAACACCCGTGCCGAGGACCGCAGGTACAGCCCCAGCGGCTGGTCCGGGATGGTGGAGTAGGCGCGGATGAAACGCCGCAGCGCGTGCGCGCACAGCGGTTCCAGGTCCTCCACCGGGCGGGTGGAGACCGGCTCCAGCGTCACCGCGAGCTGCTGCTCGCCGACCGCGAGCCGGACCTCGCCGAAGTCCTCGTCGGCCGGACGCCGCTCCCACAGCCGCGACGTACGGGCCACCGAACGCAGCGAGGAGGGCTCCGGGTGCCGCCAGGCGAGCGCCCGCTGCTGCTCGACGATGGTGGTACGGACCCGCTTGCGGATCTGCGCCAGATACCGGAGGTAGTCGCGCCGCTCGCCCTTGAGGCGCTGCTTGCGCTCACCGGCGCGGCGCATCAGCTGCCCCACGAGCATCGCGGCGGCGGCGATCACCATGACACCCATCGCCAGATACATGAAGATGCCGTTGCTGCCGCCGGTCCGCAGGAACATCAGCATCATCGACACCGACATCAGTGCCATCGGCAAATAAGTCCATATCGCCGATGTGTCCGGCACCGTCTCGGCGAGAACCGGTGGCTCCTGGAGGGTCAATTGCCCGTCGGGCATCTCCGGACCACGCCTACGGGCCGGCCGGCGAAACAGCACCACACTCAAGGAACAGAACCTCCGGTTTCACTGACTTTCCGGCCCGAGCCGAGTACCGGCGCACCGGTACTCGGAAAAGACCGCACCACGCCGATTCTCCCGGTCGCCGCTCGGGCGGTGAACACCGGATGAAAACTTCGGGCGCATAACGGGGCAGCCGCGTCCCGAGAGCAAGTCCGCACCGGACAAAGGGAGTCCGGTCGGCAGTGCGATCCGGCGGGCGTAGGCAGTAGTCTGCATTCACGGAACACGCCCTGTCCACGCGGGGCGAGGCGGCCGCCGGTCCGCGGGACCCAATTCCACTGCCCGGCCCCGCGGTTCGTCACCGTGCGCGCTTTCCGTAGTCTTCGCACATCCCACTCGGAGAAGTCCCGCTCGGGAAGTCCTCCGACAAAGCCCCCCACGGAAGACGAGAGTTCAGCTGATGACCGACAGCGTGGTGGCCGCCCTGTGCCGCCTGACCGTACGTGCGCCGAGCGTCTCCGTCGATCTGGCCGTCCCCGCCGACGTCCCGGTCGCCGATCTGCTGCCCACGCTGCTGCGCTACGTCGGGGAAGGGGCCGAGGAATCCGGACTCGACCACGCGGGCTGGGTACTCCAACGGCTCGGTGACACCCCGCTCGACGAGGAGACCACCCTCGAGCGCGCCGGGCTCGCCGACGGCGACGTGCTCTACCTGCGCCCGCACACCGAGGCCCTGCCCGAGGCGCGCCTCGACGACCTGGTGGACGGCATAGCCGACACCGCGGGCCGCCGACTGCACACCTGGCGCCCCGCGGCCTCCCAATGGACCCTGGTGGTCACCGCCCTGGTGACCGTCGCGGCCGCCCTCGTCCTGCTGCTGTGGCCCGGCATCACCGCCACCGCGTCCACCCGCGCCGCCTGCGCCGCCGTGACCGGGCTGCTGGTCCTCGCGGGCGCCGGATCCGCGAGCCGCGCCGTCGGCGACCGGCTCTCCGCGACCGCCCTCGGCCTGCTGGTCGCCCCCTGCCTGGCCCTGGCCGGCTGGCTGCTGCCCGGCGGCGACCTGACGGGACCGGACGCGGCGCGCGTCGCCGGAGCCCGGCTGCTCGCCGCGGGCGCCGCGGGCGCGGGCGGCGCGGTCCTCGCGCTCGCCGCCACCGCGGTCGGCGCCCCGGCCCTGTTCGCCACCGCCGTCGTCGCGGTGGCCACCGCCATCGCCGGTGCGCTCATGGGCTACACCGGACTGCACGTACCGGCCGCCGTCGCCGTGGTGGCCACCGTGGTCGCGCTCGCCGCCGGAGCAGTGGCACCGTTCGCCTTCAAGCTCGCCGGGATGCGGCTGCCCGCCCTGCCCTCCTCGGCCGGGCAGCTCCAGGAGGGCATCGAACCGTACGCCGGCGACGAGGTCGCCGAGCGCACCGAACTGGCCGGACGCTGGGTCGCCGCCCTGTTCGCCGCCACCGGCACCGTCGTCGCGGCCGCCCTGGTCGTCCTCACCGAACACCCCAACCTTCCCGAGGTGCTGACCTCCGCCGCGCTCAGCCTCCTGCTGCTCCTGCACTCCCGCGGCCTGGTGCACATCGGACAGCGCCTCACCCTGGCCGTCCCGGGCATCTGGGGGCTGCTGCTCCTCGCCCGCGGCTGGGCCGTCGACACCGACGGCACCACGCGCGTGATCGTCTTCGCGGTCCTGCTGGCCTGCGCCGCCGGGCTCGTGATCGCCGCCTGGACCGTCCCCGGCCGCCGGATGCTGCCCTACTGGGGCCGCGCCGCCGAGATCCTGCACACCCTGCTCGCGGTGGCGGTGCTGCCCCTGACGCTCTGGGTGGCGGGCCTCTTCGGCTGGCTCCGCGGCCTGTTCGGCTGAGCACACCCGTACGCACGCGAGCCGAGCGCCCGCGCGGACGGATCAGAGAAAGACGTTGAGGAGAGGCCGTGCAGTCCAAACGCGACCAGGTTCACGCCCACACCTTCATGATGGGCAGGCTCAGCTCGGGCCTGCTGATGGCCGACCCGGACGCCCCCGAGAGCCCGCTCGGGCGCACCACCCGCGGTGTGGTCTTCGGTGTCCTGGCGACGCTCCTGATCGGCGCCGGAGCCACCGTCTACGGACTGCTGCGCCCCGGCGGCAACGAGAGCTGGCGCGACGGCAAGCACCTGGTGGTCAACCGTGACACCGGCGCCCGCTACCTGTGGACCGACACCGACGGCGTGCTCCACCCGGTGCGCAACTACGCCTCGGCGCGCCTGATCGGCGGCTCCGACCTGGCCACGTCGGACGTCCACACGCCGTCCTTGGACGGCGTCCCGGTGGGATCCCCGGTCGGCATCCCCGGCGCCCCCGACTCCGTGCCGGCCGCCGCTCAACTCGACGCGGACCCCTGGCACATGTGCGTCACCGGACCCGCCGGGGCGCTCGCCAACACGTCCGGAACCGTGTCGGACACCGGCGTGAACGAGCCCGGCGCCACCACCATGGTCGCCGGTGCGCCACTGGACTCCACCGCCGTCGCCGCCGACCGGGAGGTCCTGGTGCGCGGCCC
This sequence comes from Streptomyces sp. BYX5S, assembly GCF_054724165.1. Classification (NCBI taxonomy): domain Bacteria; kingdom Bacillati; phylum Actinomycetota; class Actinomycetes; order Kitasatosporales; family Streptomycetaceae; genus Streptomyces; species Streptomyces sp. BYX5S. Next base: position 3,862,398 of record NZ_CM138829.1, read on the forward strand.
GGACGGCACCGAGTACCTCGTCTGGCGCGGCAGCCGGCTCCCGCTGGACCGCGCGTCCGACGCCCGCAACGCCCTCGGCTACGGCTCCCAGCGCCCGATGCCGGTCTCGGCGGCCTTCCTGGACGCGCTGGCCTCCGGCCCCACCCTGAAGCCGCCCGCCGCCCCGGGCCGGGGCGAACAGGGCCCCGTCATCGGCGGCGAGGCCAGCCGCATCGGCCAGGTCTTCAAGGTCAGCGTGCCCGGCGGCGGCAGCACGTACCACCTGCTGCGCAAGGACGGCCTGGTGCCGCTGACCCGGCTCGGCGCCGCCCTCGTCCTCGGCGACCCGGCCACCCAGAAGGACGCCTACCAGGGGAAGTCGCCCGAGGCCCGCACGGTCGGCGCGGACGCGCTGCGCGAGCACCGGGCCGAGAACGCGGGCTCCGCCGGTTCGGCTGAGCTGCCGGACACGCCGCCCGCCCCGCAGGCCACGCCGCGCGGCACGGCGCTGTGCGCCCAGATCGAGGGCGGGGACGGCGGCGTCCGGATCAGGTCCGTCCTGGTCCCGCTGACCTCGCTGTCCCCGGTCGCGGTGCCCGCCGGTACCGCCGGCCTGGTGCAGGAGGCATGCGTCCGCACCGACGCCACGGTGGTGCGGCCCGGCCGCGGCGCCCTGGTGAGGGCGCTGAACGCGAGCGGCGCCGCACACGCCGGAACCACGTACCTCGTGGCCGAGAACGGGGTGAAGTACCGCGTGTCCAACGAGGATTCGCTCACCGCGCTCGGCTTCGCCACCGGTGACATCGACTCGGTTCCGGCCCCGCTGCTCGCCGCCCTGCCGACCGGCGCCGACCTCGACCCGGACGCCGCGACCGGAGCCCTTGAGGCAAAGGTCACAGCACCGGCCTGCGCCACGCAGTCCGGGAAAGAGAAAGGGACGGCGAAGGGATAACGGTTCGGCCCCACCGGATGCAGGGCACACCCAGTCGGTGCCCGCGCCCCGGCATCCGGTCCCGGCGCCGAACCTCAGATAAAGCTCAGAGTTTGTCTCCGACCGGATCCGCGCAAAGCCGTGGACACGTCTTCAATGGCGGATTCACGCCGCCGCGATGCCCGTTCGGAAGGTGTGCGCGCCCGTTTTCCGTCCGTATCGCGGACGCCGGCGAACGGTTCATGTCCGGCTGCCCGAATCGGCGGACAAGGCTGCGTTCATCCCGCCGAAACGCGTTCTCAACTCCGCTGCCACACACGTATTTTGGCCCCGGCCCGGATACGCGAATCTTTCCGGCACGCGTTGCGCGGAACCGCAGGTTCTCTTTAGCCTCAGCGGGCAACGTGCGACGAGACTCGCTTGAGCGAAGGGAACGCGACATGGCGGACAGCGCCGCGAGGAAAGCGGAATATGCCAAGGGTCTTGGAGGTGTCTCCTCACTGGAGAGCGCCCGGGACCAGGTCGAGAAAATCCAGAACAACGTCGCCGAGATCGCGGCGCGTTCGGGTGTCGGAGGCGACGAGGGCCAGGCCCTGCTGAAGCTCTTCCGTAGCTGGAACGGTGAGGCGCAGAAGGTCGTCGTCCAGATCAGCAAGATGGTCGACGCCCTCCAGGAGAACGTCACCTCCGCCAACCGTCTGGCGCAGGAGAACCAGGACTTGACCGAGGTCCTCAACAGCAAGACCAGCCAGGGCGTCTTCGAAGCGCTGCGCTGAACCACCCCGCGGCACGGGCCCCTTGACCGCGGGCTCGTGAGTATTCCGGGCCACGGCGCCCGGCCACCGAAGAGGAGACGTCATGGCCGACGGCATTATCGATGTGCAGTACCCGAAGGTGCGGCAGGCGATCGAGGAGCTGAGCGAGCAGACCCAGCACATCATCACCACCCTGAACAACCTGGAGGACGAGCTCAAGCCGCTCATCGCCTCCTGGGAGGGTGCGGACCAGGAGATGTACCGCGGAGTCCAGGCGGAGTGGGACCAGGCCACCAAGAACATGGCCCAGCTCCTGGGTGACAACGGCGAGCTGATCCAGAGCATCCACGACAACCACTCCCGTGACGAGCGCAAGAGCGCCGACAACTGGGGCAGCGTGCGCGCCCGTTAAGTCTTCTCGGGGCCCCGGCGACCCGGCCGGGGCCCCTGCTCGGTCCGCCCGTCGGGCCACCCCCATCCCCGTCAGGCAGCAACCGGCAGGAGGCGTCCCATGGCCGACGACAAGGCCGACGTCACGCATTTCGATCTCAAGCAGATGGAGAACTTCCGCGACCACGAGGTGGAGCCGGTCCGCACCAAGGCGAAGAAGCACCGCGAGGAGGGCGACGGCAGCAGCGTCCGCCCGCTCGGCGAGCTCATCGACGGACACACCACGGCGGACAACCTCTCCCAGGACCAACAGCTCCTGCGCCTGGGCAAGATGAACAAGGAGCCCCTGGTCTCGGGCCCGACCCTGATCGAGGGCATCACCACGGCGGCCACGGCGATCGACAAGCTGCTCGGTGACCAGATGGACCTGTTCAAGGAGCTGAAAGAGGCGCTCACGGACACCATCGACGCGGCCGAGAAGACCAAGGACAAGAACCTCGACGCGATCGACGCGCAGACGCTGCTCCAGAAGTTCGAGGACGTCGACGCGCTGACCTCCGGCAGCTCGGGAACCGACGACGAGACCAGCTGACGAGCGACGAACCGACGACTGACGGCAGGACGAGAAAGGGCGCCCGGTGGCGGAGCGGTACGACGAAAACTCACGGGACAACATCGGCGAGTTCAAGGACGCCAAGGACCCGCAGAGCGACATCTGGGCGAACCTGGTCACGCACATCACGGGCTACCCGGTGCCGGACCGCTCCACCGTCTTCGACACGCTCCGCTCGGACCACGGCGGCAAGCTCTTCCGGATGGACATCCAGGAGCACAGCCTCAGCAACGCGGTCAAGGACTCCGGTTTCCTCCAGAGCAGCGGCGAAGACTACGACATCTACTTCTTCGACAGCGGCAAGAAGACGGTGATCAAGCAGGCCCGCATCGTCTTCGAGGGCCGCGTCAAGTCGGGTGACGAGATCCACTTCGCCGACCCCGGAAGCGACAACTACGAGAACGCGTCCGTCGGTGAGGGCAACGACTTCACCGACTACAACAAAGACAAGATGAGCACCGTCACGCTCGCCCGGTACATGAACGGGCCGCGTGAGGCGCTCATGAAGCTGCTGGCCGGCGGCACCGGCGATGCCCGCTTCAGCAACGTGGGAGTGGCCGAGGACGCCGCCGTCGACCTCAGCTCGTTCGACCGCACCGGCGAATCCTTCGACTACGCCGCCAAGTTCTTCCGCGAGACCAAGGAGATCCTGGCGGACTGGGAGAAGCGGTTCGGCGGCGACGCCGCGAGCTGGAAGGGCGAGGCGGCGGAGGTCTTCCGCAACCTGCTGAAGAAGGTCCGCGAGAACTACGAGAACTACATCGAGACCTTCGACGAGACGGCCGGTGACGGGGACGCCTCCGGCACGGGCGCCACCGTGTACTCGCGGGCCCTGTCGCTGGGCCGCAGCTACCTGGAGAACTCCGCCAAGGAACTGCTCCAGGCGTGGAGCAAGTGGGCCAACTCCCCGTACTACGACCCGGTTCAGGTCCTGCGGTACGTCCTGGACGACCTGGCGATGTGGGTGGACGAGCACAACGTCGCCCAGACGGAGATCCAGACGACGACCAGCATGTACTCGTCCAGCACGTACCACACGCCGAAGGACGGCTTCACCCAGAGCCACCCGGAGTACGGCGACCTCACGAACATCGAGAACTGGGCCAAGGTCGGCGACAAGGCCGTCAAGATCTGGAACCAGGGCATCGACCAGTACCTCGGCGAACCGGCCCGCACGGTGCAGTCGAACCTGAACAACCACTTCCTCGACCTCTCCAAGGACTTCTCCGGCAACGTGCCGGAGCCGAAGTCGACCAGCACGGCCTCCGACGACTACGAGAAGCAGCAGGCGGAGGAGGAGAAGAAGCGGATCGAGGAGGAGAACGAGAAGAACCGCAAGGAGCAGGAGGACCTCCGCAACGAGCAGAACAAGCAGCGTGAGGAGGACAAGGCCTACCAGGAGGAGCTGCGCAAGGAACAGGAGGAGCAGCGCAAGGAGGACAAGGCCTACCAGGACGAGCTGCGCAAGGAACAGGAAGAGCAGCGCAAAGAGGACAAGGCGTATCAGGAGGAGCTGCGCGAGGAGCAGCGCAAGCAGCAGGAGGAGGCCCAGCGGGAGGCCGACGAGCAGGCCAAGAACCTCCAGAACAGCCTGGGTGACATCAACGGCGGGGGCGGCGGCGACCAGAGCCTCGACAAGCTCGACGAGTACCTGAAGGAGAACGGCCCGACCACCGAGAACCTGGGCAGCATCGACGGCCTGAACGGCAACGGTGACGGCACCGGCAACGGCCAGAACAATCCCGTGACCGAGAGCCTCGGCGATCTCGGCGGTCTGAACGGGGGCGGCGACCAGCAGCTGGGCAACGGCGACACGCAAGGGCTCGGGGGCGACCCGAACATCCCGATCACGCAGACCCTGGGCAACCTCGGGGGCCTCAACGGGAGCGGCGGGAACGCGCTCAAGACGCCGACCGGCGGCAGCACCCGCCTCGACGGCGACAAGCTGACCACGGACTTCGAGGACGGCAGCAAGACCTCGTTCGACCCCGTCACCGGAGAGGTCACCACGACCAACCCGGACGGTTCGACCACCACCACGGATCTCGGCAACGGCCAGGAACTGCTCAACCCGGACGGTTCGAGGACCACGCTCGGCGACGACGGCAAGCTGACCACCACGTTCCCCGACGGCACGACCCAGACCGTCGACCCGGGGACCGGGCAGAGCGTCACCACCAACCCGGACGGGTCCACGCACACGGACAACCTGGGCAGCCTTCAGGGCCTGAACAACAACAACGACGCGGTGAACGCGCTGAACGAACAGCTCGGCGGAAGCACCCTGGACACCCCGACCGGCGGCCAGACCCAGCTGACGGGCAACGGCGACGTGTCGACCGACTTCCCCGACGGCAGCGAATCGTCCTTCGACCCCGACGACAGCACGCTCACCACCACCGGCCCGGACGGGGCGACGCAGACCGTCGACCTGGGCGACGGCCGCTCGGTCACCAACCCGGACGGCTCGGTCACCTCCCTCGGCGACGACGGCAAGCTGACGACGACGTTCCCCGACGGCAGCAGCCAGACCGTCGACCCGTCGAACGGGCAGGCCACCACGACGGACCCGAACGGTCACACCACGACCAGCAACCTCGGAAGCCTGGGCGGCCTCAACGGCAACAACGGTTCGGGTGACCTGAGCAACCTGGGCGACCTGAACGACCTCGGGAACATCGACTCGAACATTCCGACCACCTCGGACCTCGGCAGCTTCGGCGACCTCAACAGCGGCAACAGCCTGGACACCCCCACCGGCGGACACACCGGCATGGACGGCGACGACTTCGCCACCACGTTCGCCGACGGTGGGCACTCCTCGTTCGACCCCGACACGGGCGAGCTGACCGTCACCAACCCGGACGGCACCACCACGACCACCGACCTCACCCACGGTGCCTCGGTGCACAACCCGGACGGCTCCACCACCACCCTCGACAACGGGCAGCTCACCACCACGTACCCGGACGGCAGCACGCAGACCATCGACCCGGACACCGGCGTCGCCACCACCACCGACCCGCAGGGCCACACCGAGAAGGTGAACCTGCACGACCTGAACAGTGGCGGCAACGACACCTCGGGCGCGCTCGGGGACCTGAACGACCGGCTGGGGGACCTGAACGACCTGAACCTCACCGGTGGTGACAACCCCAGCACCCAGCACATCCCGACCTCCGACCTGAACCTCGGCTCGGGCGGGGCGAACGGCAGTACCCAGACGGCCGGTTCGGCGCTGGGCCTCGGCGGCAGCGGCTCCGACTCCCTGGGCGGCGTCGGCGGCAGCGTCGCGCCCCTGGCGGACAGCGCCGCGGGCAACTCCGCGCTGAACGGGGGCGGGGGAGCCGCACAGCAGCCCGGCACGCCCGGCGCCCCGGGTACGCCGGGTACGCCCGGTATGCCGATGGGCGGCGCCGGCGGCATGGGCGCGGGCGGCGCCGACAAGGGCAACGGCGAGCGGGTGCGCGCCGTCCTCGTCGACGCGGCCGAGGAGAGCGAACGGCGCAACCGCCGGCGGCGCAACCCGTGGAACCGCCAGGAGGACAGCGACACCTTCCTCGCCCCGGCCTCCCGCGTCGCGACCACCGCCAGTGGCGGTGGCCACGACGGCGCGGACCAGGACGCGGAGGCCGGCGGCCGGCGGACCACCAGTTCCGCCGACTACCTGGAGGAGGACGCGGACGTGTGGGGCACCGACGAGGGCGGCGCGCCCGCCGTCATCGGACGGTGAGCGGTGGCGCGCCGAGGCGGAACGGCCGGGCGCCGAGACGAACACCACTCGGCCCCGGCTTCCGGAACACGCCCCTCACCAGGCAAGATCATCAATGCAGTTGATGCCCCGACGGGCAACGGGCTGATGCCGCAACAGGCTGACGCCGCAACCGTTTGACGCACCACCCGTACGAACCAGCAGCACGAAGAGACCGACGCGGAAAGGCTGGCCCGGCATGGCGGAACCGCTGGAGAAGCGTCTGGAGAAGGCGATGGTCGAGCTCCAGGAGGCCCAGGAGGCCATCGCGCGCACCGAACGCGAGCTGCGGCAGGCGTCGTTCTCGGTGCTCTCCTCCGACCGGGCGGTCCGTGCCACGGTGGGCCCCCAGGGCGAACTCACCGGCATCGAGTTCCTGGAGAACAAGCACCGCGACATGTCACCCCAGGAGCTGGCCGCCAGCGTCCTGGAGGCGTCCAGCGCGGCCCGTACCAAGATGAACCGGCATGTCATGAAGGCGATGGCGCCGTTCGCCGAGCCGAGCAGCAACGTGCCGGAGCTGAAGGGCTTCGAGCTGGACTGGGAGCGCATCTTCGGCCCCGAGGTACTGCGCGACGACGACGAGGACACGGCACGCGACGACACCCGGGCCACCCCCGCCTGGCGGGACGCGCTCGGCGAGGACGGGGAGGACTGACGATGGGACAGCGGTACTACGTCGACCCGCAGCGCATCGAAGCCTGCACGGGTCAGCTCGAGGAGATCGCCACGCTCGTGCGGAGCATGACCGAGGAGTTCCTCGACGGCCTGGCCCCCACGGTCAACTGGCCGGGCCACGAAGGCGAGTTCGCGGAGAAGGCCCGGCCGCAGGAGCAGAAGGAGCGGCAGACCACCAAGGAGACCATGATGTCCGTCCGGGACGCCCTGGTCGGCATCACGGACGCCACGCTCAGCCAGGTCGAGATGATGAAGCGCACCCGCGACCGGAACCTCGAGGACATCGAGCAGGGCAACAGCAGGATCGAGACCGACGGACTCGGCGACTTCGGCGCCGACGGTACCGGCGGCCGTGGCCGCCACTGACGCACACCGCCCCGGCCGCTCCCGCCTCCCGGCGGCAGCGGCCGCTTCGGCCTGCCCGAACGGCCCTTCGGGCGGCCCCCGATGAGCATCAAGGCCTCACCCGAGGTCAACGCGATGATCTTCATCCTCACCGGCGAGAAACTGATCGACGCCGACGAGGACCTCGCCTACGACAGCCGCCAGCCGTACTCCGGCCTCGGCCGGAAGATGGACCGGCTGTCGTCGCTCATCGACAAGTCGGTCCACGACATCGCCGAGGCCATGCCCGACGACCTGGCCAAGTCGTACGCCAGGGCGATGGGTACGCTCACCGACGACAACGGCAAGAACTACCTGCGCCAGTTCGCCGAGCAGCTCGACAGGATCGCCGAGGGCCGCCGCAAGACCTCCATGGACATCATGGAGTCCAAGTGGCAGGTGATCGCCGAGGTCATCCGGCTGCTCATCGAGATCGCCATCTACCTCGCGATGTCGTTCTTCACCGGTGGTGCCTCCGCCAGCCAGATCATGATGGCCAAGCTGCGCAGCCGCTTCATGATCCTGACCACGCTCACTCATCTGCTGCAACGCCTGCACCTCGCGCCCGCGCTGACAGAGGCGTTCGCGGAGGCGTTCACGACGTTCGCGGTGCGTCTGGCGATGATGAACTTCGCGCCGAACAACCGCCGCCCGGACGGCTTCGACTGGAACCAGATCCTCAAGGACGCCGCGTTCGGCGCCGCCGCCGGGGGCCTCACCAGTTTCTTCGACAGGTTCGCCCACAACATCGTCAAGAGCTACGACAACACGTTCCTCAAGAACAGCCCGGATCTCGACTTCAAGCCCGGCCCGAACCTGAAGAACGACCTGGGCCCCGGACCGGGAAGCAACACCCCCGGCCCCGGCCCGAAGTCCAACGACCCCGGCCCCGGTCCGACACCGAAGCCCACGCCCGAGCCCACGCCCACTCCGGTGCCGGGTGGCTCCGGCATCACCCGCAATCCGCCGTCCCTGCTGCACAACAACGCGCTGTCGTTCCTCAACAACCCGAATCTGTGGCGCAACAGCACCATCCTGCGCGACAACGCCGACAACCTGCGGGGCCTCGCCGGGCACTACGGGCTCAAGGGGACGTCCGACTTCCTCGCCGCCGGTGCGGGTGAGGCGCTCGCGGAGATCTTCATCAAGGGTGTCTTCGACGGTGACTGGTCCACGAGTTGGTCCACGTTCGTCGGTGCGGGTGTCAGCAGCCAGGTCGAGTCCTCGCTCACCTCCACCGCCCTGAACAGCGGCGCCGAACTGCGCAACACCATCGACAACCTGCGCACGCCGCCGACGGTCAGCGGGGGCGAGAGCGGTTCCACGCGCTCGGCCGACGGCGACGGCGACGGCCGCCCGCACACGGAGAGCGGGGGCGGAGACGGCTCCGCGACCAGGCAGCCCCCGGCCACCGGCGACGCCTCCGGCAACTCGTCCAGCAACGCGTCCGTGCCCACGGACGGCCCGCCCCCGTACTCGCCCATGGACCCGCCCCCGTACACACCGTTCGCGCCCTCGACGGCCATCAACGAGAGCCACCTGTGGCAGCAGGCGCTCACCGGCCCGGCCGACGTCCGCCAGCAGGCGCTGAACGACCTCGGCGCGCTGCGCGGCACGCCGCCGCCAGGCAGCGCCGAGATCGGCCTGCGGGACGGTCTGCGCGGCAGCCTGTCGCAGCTCTCCGAGGTACGAGTGGTGTCCCCGGACGGACCCACCGCCCAGGCCGACGTGGACCACGTCCGTGGTGTCCTGGACGGGTTGGGGGCGCCGGTCACGGTGGACACGCCTGGGGGCGGCGATACGCAGGGCCTCTCGCCGGGCGGCGGCGGGCAGGACGTCGGGGACACGGGCAACGTGTCCGGGGGAGCGACGTCCGGTACCGGCCCCGGCGTGTCCACGGCGCCCGGTTCGGGGCAGACGAGCGCATCGGGTGGCACCCATGGCACGGGCGACCCGGACGGTTCGACGGTCCCCGATTCGGGGGCGTCGGGCGCGGGCGATACGGACGAGTCCGGCGTGCCGGGGACGGGTGGCTCGAACACGGGCGGTACCGACTCGTCCGGCGTACCCGATGCCGGTACGTCGAGTGGGTCCGGCGCGCATGGCTCGGGCACGTCGAACACGGCCGCGCCGGACACGTCGAACGTGCCTGGCACGGATACGTCCGGCCTGCCCGGCGCCGGTACCTCGAGCGACACCAACCCCGACACGTCGAACGCGACCGACCCGGACACAACTGGCGCGCCCGGCACCGGCACTGCGAGCGGCACCGGCACGGACACATCTGCCCCGCCCCGCCCCGACACCTCGAACGCCTCCGGCACGGACACTTCGGCGTCCCCGAACTCCTCCGACACGTACAACGCGCCAGAGGCGGACGGCCCGCCGCAGAGCGGCCCCGAGGTGTCCGAACAGCCGGGCGCCCGGACCGCTCCGGCGCCCGGCGACTCGTCCGCGTCGGACATCAACACCTTCCGCGCACCCGGCACGGACGCCTCGACCGGGCCCGACGCCAGCGCGGACGGCACCACGGCGGACACCGCCTCGTCCACGACGTCCGACTCCGACGGCTCGACGACGCCCGAAGCCGACACCTCGAACGCCCCCGGCAACGGGCCCGCACCGGTCGCCCCGTCCTCGGCCGCTCCCGGCAACGGCACCAACACCGGCCCGGCGCCCGGCGCGAACAGCTCCACCAGCCCCCGTACCGGCACCACCCCCACTCCGAGGAGCGACCCCGGGGCCACCACCCCGGACAACAACGCGGCACCCGCCGAGGCGCCGGAGACGGTCACCAATCCCGAGACGCCCACGTCCGCGCCCACCAACAGCACGCCCGACGTCGCGACCTCCTCGGACCCAGCCGCCTCACCGGATGCCGCCAAAACGCCCGCACCCACAGCCACGTCGAACGTCGACGAACCCGGCGTCGCCCCGCCGACCGTGGTCACCACCGGGTCGTACACCGAGGGCGACACCACCGTACGGACCGAGTCCGCGGTCGAGGCGAGCCCGGAAGCACGGACGGCGCCGCTCACGATTGTCGTCTCGCAGACCCCGCCACCGCCGGAGGGAACGCCCGAGGCGAGCGCCGTCCTGGACGGGGCCGGGACCGACCGGGCCGTCGTCTTCGGGCCGGGTGTCACGCCGGACGGCACGGGCCGCCCGGTGCGTTCCGCCGTGGAGTTGACCCGGGTCGGGCCGGGCGCACCCGTCCGGGCCCGCCCGCTCGCCGGACCTCCACCCACCGACACCGAGTTCCCCGGCGCGGACGTGCTGCTGCCGCTCGCCGACGCCCTCGGCCCGCCCGGCCGCCCCGCCACCGAGAGCAGCACGACATCCGTACCGCGGGGCGAGTCCCGCCCCGCCGCTGAAGAGGCCACCGGCCTGCACCTGGAGTCCGGCCACGGCATCGGCGCGCAGATTCCGGGCCCCGGCGGCGGACGTGGACGCGGCACCGGTGGCACCCCGCCGCCGCCCGCGAAGGTCGTCGTACGGCCCGACGTGCAGAACGCGACCACCCCGGCCGAACCGTTCGTCACCACCCTGGACGGGCACACGGTCCCGGTCGCCCAACTGCGGCGCTGGATGCCCCAGTCGGCCGCACACCCCCGGCCGGGCCAACCCGTGCGGACGCTGACGATCTCGCAGAGCCCGGCCGAGGACGGCACACCCATCGGCGAGCGCCGCGCCGAACTCCTCGGCCAGGACAGCTTCCGCGGCGTACGCACCACCTCCGGACCCGACAACACCACGCGTACGGTGTTCACCGGCCCGCCCACCGCACTGCCCGGCGCCGACACCGAGGAGGGCGCCGACTACTTCGCCGGGCACGGCACCCCCCGTACGGTCACCCTCGGCACCGACGACGCGGCGCACCCCAGTGTCAAGGTCAGCGGTGTGCAGCTCGGCGAGGTGCTCAAGTCCTGGTCGCGGGACGGACAGCAGGACCGGCCGCTGGTGCTGTTCTCCTGCGAGACCGGACGGCAGCCCGCGGTCGCCGGACTGCCCGTCGCCCAGCACGTCGCCAACCGCACCGGACGGCCGGTCTACGCGCCGACGACCGAGGTCGGCACCGCCCGGGACGGCGACGGCAATGTCCGCGCCGTCCTCACCGAGGGCGCGGAAGGCCCCGGCCGCTGGCGCCTGTTCACCCCGGAACCCGCCGGTGCCACCCTGGACCAGCTCGCCCGCGACGCGGGCCTGCACCGCGGTCCGGAACCGGCCGACGCCTTCGCTCGCGCCCGTACCCTCCAGCAGATCCGCACGCTGCGCGACGCGCTCGGCCCGGACGCCGAACAACGCCCTGAGAACCGCGAGTTGCTGGCCGGTCTCGCCTACGCGGACGCCTTGCGCTGGCACAGCCCGCACAGTGCTGCCCGGTACGGCGACGGCCGGATGACCCCGGACCTGCTGAACCGCATGGTCACCGACCGGCTCCACAGCAATGGCGACACCCTCGCCGACCCGACGGCCGGCCCCACCGCCGAGCAGTACACCCAATTCCTGCGCGCGGCAGCCGAGTTGCGGGCAGGCGCCGGACCCGACACCACCCTCGACGCGCTCCTGCCGCCACCGCCCGCCGAACTGCCCCCGAGCACGCTGATCTCGCCCGACGACGTACGCGGCCTCGACTACGCGCCGTCCGCGCGCGTCACCTGGTCGCTCTCCACCGAACCGCTGCCCCTGTCCGAACTGTCCCTCAGCCCCGAGGACACCGCCGAACTGCTGCGCCGCAGGCCCGATCTGGCACCCGCGCCGAGCCGCCGGGAGAGCCTCGCCGACAACGTGGCCCTGTTCAGCAAGGGGGTCAGTAAGAGCGGGGCGACGCCCGATCCGGCCAACGCCGTTCACGTGGACGGCCGTTCGCTGGTCCGGCTGCGCACCCGGGCCGACGGCGACTGCCTCTTCCGGTCCCTGCTCGACAGCGCGCGCGGTCAGGACATCCCGCCCGCCTGGGCCGCGCGCAACGTCGCCGGGCTCCGCGGCCTGCTGCGCGACCGGCTCGTCGGCTCCGAACTGGTCGCCACGGCCGCCGCCATGACACCCGACCCGGTGCTCTCCGTCGTGGACGACCTGCGCACGACCGCTCTCACCGGAGTCACGGACCCGAGCGAACAGGCACGCATCACGGACCAGTGGAACCGGATCGCGGACCAGGTCGTCACCGACGGCGACCCGGCCCAGTGGCGGCAGATCCTCGAAGACAGCGGCTACCCGCAGCTCGCCGAGGTGGCACCCACACCGGACGACGCACGACGCATCGGCACCGAAGGGCTGATCGCCGCGGCGGCCGAGCGGACGGGGCTGTGGTCCTCGCCCTTCGGCGACCTGCTCCCGCACGCACTGGCACACACCCTCGACGTCGACCTGCGTCTCGTCCAGCCCGACCGGCACGGAGCCCCGGGCGACACCTACGTCACCCGGCTCAACCCGGGCGGCACCAACGGCACCCTGCACCTGGCGTACAACGGCAGGGACCACTTCGACGCCCTGATCCCGGCCTCCGCACCGCTGACGACCGGCACGACACCCGGCACGACGGAAACCGCGCCGGTCACCACCGACACGAGCCCGGTCACGCTCGATCCGACCGCCACGCCCGACCCCGCCCCCGACGGCTCCGACCCGTTCGGCGAATGGCTGCGCGGCATGGGTGGCGTCACCGACGTCTTCAGCACCGACACCACGCCCAAGGACACCGGCGAGACGGTCCCGCTGGAGACCCAGCTCGAACGGCACCGCCCCGCACGCCTGATGACCGGACCGGACGCCGCCGCGCCGGGCCCGGCCCCGCGCACCGTCACCTTCGACGACGGCAGCCGACTGCCCACCGTGCTGATCAACCCGGACGCGGACCCGACCGACAAGGGCGACGCCAAGGGCACGGACGGTACCCCCGCCACCCGGGCCCCGGGCAGCCGCACCGGCCTGTTCACCGGCCTCGGCACCCTCAACCTCCGGTCACCCGAGCTGGCGGCCCGGCAGATCCTCGACGGGCTGCCGCCGAAGCTGCGCTCCCAGTTCGACGAGGCCGAACTGCTGCGGCTGCTGACCGAACAGCCCGGCGCCTTCACCGCCCCGCGCGGCGCCCGCTTCGTGGGCCGCGAGAAGTCCGGCGTCGGCCACGAGCTGACCGTGGAGGCCGTCCCGTACCACCGCTGGGAACGGTTCAACGACATCGGCGGCGGCACCACACGCCTCGACACCATGCGCCGCGGCCAGTCCGGTACGGGTGGCGCGCGCAGTGTCGGTGTCGGCCGCCGCATCGCCGGCGCGCTGAGCCTGGGCCCGCCGCTCAACTGGCTGCTCAAGATCGGTGTGTCGCTGGGCTGGAACCGCAGGACCGACTTCACGCTGGGCACGCAGGGCTTCCACCAGTCCGAGTACCGCGCCTTCGAGGGCTCGCATCTGCACCTGGACGACGTGCACTACCGGGTGCGCGTCGAGCGCGTCACCGAGGCCCCGAAGACCACCGGACCGGCCACCGGCGACGGCAACCGCGCCCCAAACTGGCGGCGCACACCCGTGCACACCGCCGAGTTCGCCATGCGGGACGGCCTGAGCTGGCGGCTGCCGGACGACCTCACCGTCCCGTACACGGGCACCCGGCGCGCGCCCGAGACACTCACCTTCCTGGACGGTGTCGAGCCCCGGATGACCGACACCACCGGTCTGCACCTGACGGACCCGCCGGAGGACCTCGCGCTCGCCATCTCCGGTGCACGGCCCGGCAGTTCGGCGCACCGCACGCTCGTCTCGTACGTCCGGCCGGGACGGCTGCTCGGACTGTTCGGACGGCTCGCTGGGCCGGTCACCAGCCCCGAGCTGACCCGGGGGAGCGGACACCATCCGCTGGGCCATCTGATCGTGGAGCGGTCGGTGCCGCACCGCGCCACGCTGGTCGCCGAGTCGGTCAAGGCGGAGGTGCGCGACCTCACGCAGACCACGTACCAGAACCAGCGCGCACACGTGCGTGACACCCGTTTCGGTGCCCAGGTCACCTCCGGTCCCAACCACAGCCTGGTCGGCCCCGACGTCGATGTGCGCATCCAGGGCGGGCCGCAGATCCGTTCGGACGTGAGCACCGGGCGCGGCCACTACTACGGTGTCGACGCGGCCCGCAAGGTCACCGGCCGCGTCCGCAACCACCCGGTCGCGCTGTACCGGGTGGAGCGCACCCTCATGGTGCGGGCGGCCGGACAGCCCGCCTCCGCGGCCCGGCCGGTGCGCGTGGTCAGCCTGGACTGGATGTCGACCCAGGACGCCCGGCGGCTGGCCGGCTGGGACAGCCGCACGCCCGGCCGGACCGGCCCGAACCCGGACGCCGAGCCGCCCGTGCCGTGGTACCTCACCCGCGAGGACCCGGTGCACCTCGGCGGGCAGATCCGCGCCGAGGGCTTCCGCCCGGACACCACGGCGACGACCGGCCCGAAGGCGACCTTGGACGCCACACCGGACGTCACCTTGGACCCGAAGGCAGCGACGAGCGAACCGAAGCCGACGCGCGACCCCAAGGCGGCGCCCGACCCGAACCGGCCCCAGGACCCCCTGCGGGTCTTCGCCGACACCGTCCTCGACACGCTGCACCAGTCGTACCCGTCCCTGTTCGTCCCGCCGCTGATGCTCCGTCATCCGCGCCTGGCCAAACTCTGGTACGGCGACGGCCGCATGCGCACCGCGCTGCACAACGACCGCCAGGTACGGGAGGCGCTGAACCGGCCCACCCTGGCGCAGAGCCTGGACGACCTGACCACCACCGGCGTTCCGGTCACCCTCACCGAGGACGGCAAGGTGCGCCGCGGCCACCACACGCTGATCCTGAAGGCCCGGCTCACCGACCGCCGTTTCGAGACGACGATGAGCGAGCGCTCCCTGCGCAACGCGGTGATCGGCACCGAGGTGTCCGGCCAGGGCGAGCAGGCATCCAGCGCGCTCTCCGGCGGCGTCGAACTGGGCATCTCGCCCCGCGACCACACACCCGTGCCCGGCACCACGTCCCTCGCCCAGATCGGCAACGTCACGCTCGGCGCCCGCTACGGCAGGACCGACCAGACGGCCACCCGGAGCACGTCCGCGGTCACCCACGACAACCTGGCGTTCCAGAGCACCGCCGACCTCTACAGCTACCGCGTCGAACTGGGAGCCACCTTCGAGGGCCACCGCCGCCCGCGCGGCTGGACCCGCCTCGCCACGGCCGGTCTGCTCGGCGGCGGCATCTTCGTCAGCAAGGTCGCCGAACGCCCGCTGTTCGACGGAGGCAGCGCGAGCGTGGGCCGCGTCGAGCTGGCCGTGCCCTCCTCCCACGGCTCCGAGCGGTACGCCCCCACCGACTCGACTGCCACGCCGTCGCCGGCCCCGACCCCGCAGCGGCTCTCCAGCGTCGAGGCAGACCAACTCCTCGATGGCGAGCGCCCGTTGCCGCACACGAACAGCGCCGACCGGGACCTCACCCGCAAACTACTCACGTCCCCGCACGTCGTCCTCAGCACCGAGGGCGGCGGCCCGCGCGCTCAGCTCATGCAGGACACCGCCGACCGCGCCTCCGGCACCACGTGGCACGTCAGCGCGCCCGGCGCCCCGGTGCGCACCGCGCTGCGCCGCGCGATGGCCAACCTGAGCGTCGCCAGTCAACTCGGTCAGTACCTCGGCCCGTTCGGCGCGCGCATCACCGGGCTGAACGGAGCGGGACCGCTGCGCACGCACTACGTGAAGGGCGCGGTCCGCGGTGAACTGACGAACGTACGCGTCAAGAGCGACCCCAAGCCCGGCAGCCTGGAGGCCACCCTCGGCAACGAGCGCCGCATCCTCGGCAGCTCCGGCACGACCGCACGGGCCACCGTCGGCCTCCAGGGCAGCGACATCCCCTACCAGCGCGCCCCCGGCCACCAAGCCGCGACCGGCACCTACCAGACGGCCCTCCAGTACGCCTGGGGCAAGGGCCGCAGCATCTCGGAGACCGTCACCCGCGGCCGCAGCACCACCCTCAGCTACGCGGGCCGGATGTATCTGGTGGCCGCCGACGCCACCGAGACCGTCGCCGTACGGGACCGGTGGACCGCCGCGATGGGCACCATCGGCACCCGCGCCGGGACCGCGATCGCCTCCGCCGCCGGACGGGTCTCCGACCGCCTCGGCCGGAGCCTCGCCCCGCGCAAGGCGGCCGCCGCGCTCCAGCGCGTCAAGGACGCGGTCATGATGCACCTGCCGATGCAGGACGCCATCGAGGCCGGACTCGCCCCGGACGGGCTGAGCACCGACACCCCGCGCAACCTCGGCGGCGGCTACCGCGTCCCCGCGTTCCTGCGCGGCCGCCGCTTCCCCACCCACCCCGCCGGGCAACTCGACGCGGGCCACGCCGCACACCAACTGCTGCCGCGTCTGGCGAAGATCGGCGTGCCCTCGCACGACCGCGAGCAGGTCCTCCAGCGGCTCTCGCCGGACTTCCTCCGCGCCCATCTGCACGAGCTGACCACCGACGGAATGACCCTTCCGGTCCGCTACCGGTCCTGGTCGAGCCCGCACCACCTGGCCGTCGGCGGCAGCCCCGGCCAGGTGACGTTCAAGCTGACGCCGGTCACCACCACCGTCGAACGGCTGCGTACTGGCTACGAGTTGGAGGACTACCGCAACAACGCGCGCGACCACGCCGACGCCCGTGTCCAGGACCGCGGCGGCGACGTCACCCTCGGCGTCGGCGAGCGCATGGGCGAAGGCCCGCTGATCGCCGGACCCGCCGTCCAGGGCACCGCCACCCAGCAGCAGGCCACCACCCACACCCGGACCGCGGGCAGCACGGCGATGCCGAACATCGCCACCACCCAGGCGCACGCCGAGATCGTCACCGACTACATCCTCACCGTCACCATGACCGACGCGACCGGTGGACGGCTCTCGCCGCGCGCCGTGGCGCACGTCGGCGCCCTGCACGAGACAGCCCCGGTCAGTCTGCTCACCCCGGACGGCGACGGCGCCGACGGCGCGCTCACCGAACGCGACGTGCCCGAGCCGGAGCGCGCCGTCCGGATGAGGACACCCGAGCAGGCCCGCCCGGACGGCATCGCCGAGTGGCGCACCGCCCCCGCGGGCAACACCCCCGGCGCGTCCGACGTGCTGCCCTTCGACGACCGGATCGGCTCCGGCATCCTCGCCGTCGACATCCGCGGCGCCGCCAACGTCCAGGACGCCCTGACCTTGGCCACCGCCCGCGCCGACGGCTTCGGGGACAGCGACCCCGGCAAACTGCACACCGGCAACACCCTCAAGGAGCGGGTCCGCATGGCCCGCCACACCCCGCTCACCGGCCTCGGCACCGCCGCCGCGCAGGCCCAGCAGGAGGCCACCAGCCAGGGCGGACTGACCGCGGGCCTGCGCGAGGCACTCGGCGCCCACGGCTCCGAGCTGCCGACGCAGGCGTCCGCCCGCCTCTTCGGCCAGTCCCACACCGCCGACTCGCGCCTGTACGCGAAGATGCACCGCACCGGCGCCCGGCTCCTCGCCGTCGAGAACAAGCCGCGCATGGAGGCCATGCGGCGCGCCAAGACCTCCGACGCCAACGAGACCGGCATCACCGACAACGTCGAAGGCGCCCTGGGCACCGGCCCCATCTTCAGCACCTCCGAAGCGGGCCTGGTCATTCCCGGCGCCACGGTTCCGTTCGGCGGCAGCAACGACACCAACGCGCTCCGGGGCACCAGTGACACCACCCTCGGCACCCACCTCAAGGTGGTCACCGACCGCAGCATGCTCTTCGCCGTACCGGTGAGCTGGCTGACGGTCGCCGAGGCGGACCACCGGCTCACCGACAGCCGCCCGATGCAGGCGCTCGGCAAGCCGGTCCGCGGCCCGCGCGCCGCCGAGGCGGAGACCACCGCCCTGGTGTGGCTGCGCGAGGACCTCGCCCGCGACTACGGCCTGCTGGACGACACGTCGTTCCCCGACGACGTCGCCGCCGCCTGGGACACCATGGCCGACGCGGCGGGCGACCTCGCCAAGGCCGAGACGAACTACTACGACGCCCGCGCCCGCGCCCGCGAGACCTGGCTCGCCCTGAGCCCCGACGAGCGGGCCGCGCTCGGCGACGGCGACCCCGACCGGCCGACCGCCCTGCCGAGGGCCGTCTCCGAGTCCCCGGCCGTGACCGCCTGGCAGGCCGCCCGCGACGAGGTCCGGCTCTGGCAGCAGCGCGTCGACACCGCCGCCGCCGACCACCACCGGCTGCACCTCGCCGCGTCCCGGCTCACCGCCCACCACCAGGGCTCGACCACCGTCCCCGTGCCGGACCGGCCGCAGGAGTACACCGCACCGGCGTGGCGCTCCGAGGCCCCCGACCCGTACACGGTCACCGACGCCGAGGGCACCACTCCGCGCACCCTCACCTCGCCGGACGGCGCCACGGTGCGCGAGGTGCACGACATGCCGCACGACGGCGCCTCGTTCTTCCACGCGCTGCTCGCCACCGCCGACGCGCACGGGCGGCTGCCGCACCTGCTCGGCACCGACCTCGCCGACCGGTTCACGCGCGCCCCCGGCGATCCGGACGTCACCGCCGAGGCCATCGGCGCCGCCCGCGACCGGCTCGCCACCGCGCTCGGCGACAACGGCAACGAGGACCTGCTCGACGCGCTCGCCCTGGACGCCGCCGACACCTTCACGCAGGCCGAACTCGACGCTGCCGGCGTGCGGTTGACGCCCGCGCAGCAGTCCGAGTTCGACGCGTTCGGACGGCTGCCGCAGACGTTCTGGCCGACGCCCGCGCAGCGCGTCGCCCTGGCCGTGTCGGCGCTCGCCCGCCCGTTCGCGGCCGAACCGGCCCCGGACACCTCGATGACCCGGCCGGACGGCGAGCAGACCCCGCCCACGCGCATCGCCGGTGACCACGGCGGCGCCGACCTGCTGCCCGCGCTCGCCGCCCGCGTCCTCGGCACCCCGCTCACCGTCGTCACCGGCGAGGGCCGCGACCAGGTGTTCCTGCCGCACGGCGGCGACCCGGCGGCCGTCGACCCGATCGCCGACCCGGTCCTGTTCACCACCGACGGCTTCTTCCACGCGGCGCTCGTGCCGGGCACGCCGGCACCGACCGCCACGCCGCTGCCGACGCCCGCCACGGCCACGAAGACGACGACCAGCACCACGACGGAGCCGCCCGCGCACCGCACCCACGCCACGCCGCCCTGGTCGCCCCCGACCGATCTCAGCGGCCCGCGCTACCGCCTCGACCGCGACGGCGTCCTCACCGCACCCGACGGCGCCACGTACACCCAGGGCCGTCCCACCGGCCGCGGCAACGGCTTCTTCGGCGCGCTCGCCACCGCCCTGCACCACGCCGCCGCGCACCCGGGCACGCAGCGCCACGAAGCGTCCCGGCTGCGCGTCCGCGCCGGGGTGCCGGCCGCGCAACTGATGCGCATGAACGGCCTCCCGGGCACAGCGGACGAGCGCACCTCCCTCTTCTCGCCGCCGCCACTGAAGCAGGCCCCGCACGCACCCCCGCCCAGCCAGGCGGCCCGCGACGGCCACCTGCGCCGCCACCTCGCCGAGGCCCCCTGGAACCACGAGGCCGACCGCGTGGTCGCCGAATGGGCCGCCGCCGCGACGGGCACCACGGTCACCCTGATCGAGGAGAACGGCACCGCCCACACCTACGCGGGCCCCTCCTCCGACAGCACCCACATCCGGCTCCGCCGCCGCGGCGGAGACTTCGTGCCGCTGCTCGAACGCACCCCTGCGGACGAGGCGCACGAACTGGACACGATGTCGGGCGCCGACACCACCACGGAAGCCTCGGACGCCGCGCCCGACACCCCGCCCCGCGACATCGAGTTCACCAACCTCGACGACTCGGACCAGCGCCACCGCGACAAGGCGGCGCGGATCGTCGACCTGTTGGGCAGACACGGCACGATCAGCGACTACGTCGCCGGCCGCCCGGTACGAATCACACTGCACGTCCGCACGACGGAGACCCCCGCGGACGTCGTCGACCGCGGCGACGAGGGCGTACAGATCAACCTCGCCAGCTACTACTTCGAGAAGTACGACATCGGCTACGTCATGGGGATGCTGTCCCACGAGATCGGCCTGCACCCCCTGGCGTCCCGCAACGCCGAGGTCCGCGACGAGGAACCGTTGCTCGAAGGCATGCCGTTCACCGTCCCGGGCCTGGAACACCTGAATCCGCCGCGCATGATGAGCACGGACACCGCGCGCCAGGCCGATCACATCATGGCGGTGTTCCCGAGCAGTACCCGCCACCGGATCTACCGCGACATCGTGCTGGGCATGGCCGACGTCCTCGCCGCCGACGCACGGGCCGGAAAGCCGGGCGCGAGGCAGCAGGACGTCACGGACCTGATCGACACGTACCTGATGGACGTCGCGTCGATCGCCATCACGAGCGACAACCGGGTCAACGCGGCGAAGGAGCCGGCGAACACGGCGCGGGTCTACAACGCGTACAAGGAGATGTTCGTCCAGCAACTGGCGGACGACAGCCCCGTACGCGCGCTGGTCCCGGCGGACAAGGGCTGGTGGGGCGTCACACGTGACTTCGCGACGCTCGCCACGCGCGTGGCGACGAACAACAGCGGCTCCAGCATCCGCCGTGCGACGCCGCCGAACACGTCGACCGAATCAGCTCAGCCGCCGGGCGAGGCACGCCCCCGCCTCCCGCAGAACACGGTCAGCACCGAACCCGCGAACGAGACCACCAGCCGGACCCCCCTCGGCGGACCGGACTCCCGCCCCCGTTTCGTGGTGCGTTCGGGCTTCGATGCGCGGCGGTTCGTGTTCGACGGTGAACCCGTGACGGATTTGACGGTGCGGGTGGCGTTGCGTGGGGGTGTGGACGGTGAGTCGCAGGGGGTGTTCGGGCGGCTGGAGTCGGCTGTGGCGGAGTTCTTGAACGGTCCGGCGTACCGGCTGCCGAATGGTGATCGGTTGCATGTGACGGTGGAGCGGGTGGCGCCGGGGGAGTCGCCGCATCTGACGGTGGACTTGGCGGGTCGTGACCGGGTGATGGATCAGACGGTGTGGTGGGCTGATGCGGAGCCGGTGCATTTGGTGCATGAGTTGACGCATCAGTTGGGTCTGCGGGACGAGTACCGGGATGCGGATGCGCCGCATCGTCCTCATGTGCCGGGCAGTCTGCTGGGTGCGGTCGACGAGAGTCCCGAGGATCCGTCGATGCTCGCCGCGGGTCTGCGGGGGCGGCACATGGCGTTGTTGGGCGCGCTGATCGGTGATCTGGAGGTGCACGCGAACCACCGTGAGGGCGAGTCGAGTTGGGACGCGGCGCGTGCCGAGGCCGTACCTGAGGTGCGTACGGCGGTGTGGGTGGACCCGGTGGCGCTGCCCACGGTTACGGACGGGGCGGGGGCCGAGGTGTCCGCGCGTATGCCGGAGGGTGTGGAGGCGGAGCCGACGTTCATTCCGTTCAAGTCGGGGAACTTCGAGTTCACGAACCTGAATCACATGAATGAGCGGTATCGCGACAAGGCCGTGCGGATCATTGATGTGCTGCAAAAGCACCAGACGATTCGCGACTATGTCGGCGGTCGCCAGGTGCGCATCACCCTGCACGTCCGCACGACGGAAACCCCGGCCGATGTCATCGACCGCGGTGACGCGGGCGTCGACATCAATCTCGCGAGCTACTACTTCGAGAAGTACGACGTCGGTTACGTGATGGGGATGCTGTCCCACGAGATCGGGCTGCACCCGCTCGCTTCCCGGAACAGGGACATCCCGGACGAGGAGTCGATGTTCCAGGGGATTCCGTTGCCCGTGCCGGGCCTGGGGCATCTGAATCCGCCGCGCACGATGAACACGGAGAGCGCTGGTCAGGCCGACCACATCATGGCCGCGTTCCCGAGCAGTACGCGGCACCGGATCTACCGGGACATCGTCCTCGGAATGGCGGACATTCTCGCGGAGGATGCGCGGATCGGTGAGGAGGGCGCGAAAGCCAAGGACGTCACGGACCTGATCGACACGTATCTGATGGACGTCGCGTCGATCGCCATCACCAGTGACTACCGGGTCAACGCGGCGAGGGAGCCGGCCAACACCGCGAAGGTCTACAACGCGTACAAGGAGTTGTTCGTCCAGCAACTGGCGGCGGACAGCCCGGTGCGTGCGCTGGTCCCGGCGGACAAGGGCTGGTTCGGTGTCGCACGGGACTTCACGACACTGGCCGCCAGCCTCGGCACGAACAACCGCGGCGACAGCATTCAGCGCCCGCTGCCTCCGCAGGGCGAGGCGCGCCCCCGGCTTCCCCAGGCTGCGGAGACGGTGGGCACGGAGCCGGCCCAGGAGGTCACTCCGCCGGTCCTGGTGGGTCCGGTGGACGAGCGCCCGCGTTTCGTGGTGCGTTCGGGCTTCGATGCGCGGCGGTTCGTGTTCGACGGCGAATCCGTGACGGATTTGACGGTGCGGGTGGCGTTGCGCGGTGGTGTGGACGGTGAGTCGCAGGGGGTGTTCGGGCGGCTGGAGGGTGGTGTGGCGGAGTTCTTGAACGGTCCGGCGTACCGGCTGCCGAATGGTGATCGGCTGCATGTGACGGTGGAGCGGGTGGCGCCGGGGGAGTCGCCGCATCTGACGGTGGACTTGGCGGGTCGTGACCGGGTGATGGATCAGACGGTGTGGTGGGCTGATGCGGAGCCGGTGCATTTGGTGCATGAGTTGACGCATCAGTTGGGTCTGCGGGACGAGTACCGGGATGTGGATGCGCCGCATCGTCCGCATGTGCCGGGCAGTCTGCTGGGTGCGGTCGACGAGAGTCCCGAGGATGCGTCGTTGCTTGCCGCGGGTCTGCGGGGGCGGCACATGGCGTTGCTGGGTGCGTTGATCGGTGATCTGGAGGTGCACGCGAACCGTCCGGAGGGCGAGTCGAGTTGGGATGCGGCGCGTGCCGAGGCCGTACCTGAGGTGCGTACGGCGGTGTGGGTGGATCCGGTGTCGCTGCCTACGGTTACGGACGGGGCGGGGGCCGAGGTGCCTGCGCGTGCGCCGGAGGGTGTGGAGGCGGAGCCGACGTTCATTCCGTTCAAGTCGGGGAACTTCGAGTTCACGAACCTCAACCACGCGAACGAGCTGTACCGCGACAAGGCGGTCCGGATCATCGATGTGCTGCGCGGCCACGACACCATCCGCGACTACGTGGGCGACCGCCCCGTCCGGATCACGCTGCACATGCGCACCACCCAGACCCCCGCCGATGTCATCGACCGCGGTGACGCGGGCGTCGACATCAATCTCGCGAGCTACTACTTCGAGAAGTACGACATCGGTTACGTGATGGGGATGCTGTCCCACGAGATCGGGCTGCACCCCCTGGCCTCCCGGAACACGGGGATTCCCGACGAGGAGGCCGGACTCCTGGAGTTCCCGTTGCCCGTGCCGGGGCTCAGCGAACTGAACCCGCCGCGCGCCATGGACGCGGGGACCGCCGGACAGGCCGATCACGTCATGGCCGCGTTCCCGAGCACGACACGGCACCGGATCTACCGGGACATCGTCGTGCGGATGGCCGAGAACCTCGCGGCCGACGCGAACGCCGGTGCGGAGGGCGCGAAGAGGCAGGACGTCACGGACCTGATCGACACCTACCTGATGGACCTCGCGTCGATCGCCGTCACCAACGACCACCGGGCGAACGCCGTGTTCAGCCCGGGGCACACCGCGCGCGCCTACCAGGCGTACAAGGAACTGTTCGTGCAGCAACTGGCGGCGGACAGCCCCGTCCACGCGCTGCTTCCGGGCAACAAGACGATGTGGGGCGTCGCGGCGGACTTCAAGACGCTCGCCACCGCCAGCCTCGGCAGGGGCAACCGGGGCGACAGCATCCAGCGCCCTCTGCCGCCCGCGCCCCCTGCCGGTGAGGCGCGGCCCCGGCTGCCGCAGCAGACCTCGACCGGTGAGCCGACCGGTGGAGCGAACTCGGTCGGCCACCGGACTCCGGCCGCTCCGCGCGACGACCGTCCGCGTTTCGTCGTACGTTCGGGCTTCGACGCGCGGCGCTTCACGTTCGACGGTGAACCCGTGACGGATCTGACGGTGCGGGTGGCGCTGCGCGGGGGCGAGGACGGGCAGCCGGACCGGGTGTTCGGCCAACTCGACGCCGCCGTGGGCGAGTTCCTGAACGGCCCGGCGTATCGCCTGCCGAACGGCGACCGGCTGCACGTGACGGTCGAGCACGTGAGCCCCGAGGAGGCCCCGCACCTCACCGTGGACCTGATCGGCCGCGACCAGGCCATGGACCAGACGGCGTGGTGGACGGACGCCGCCCCGGTGCAGTTGGCGCACGAGCTGGCGCACCAGATCGGTCTGCGCGACGAGTACCGGGAGGCGGGTGCCGAGCACCGGCCGGACATTCCCGGCAGCCTGCTCGGCATCCCGCACCAGGAGCCCGAGGACTCCTCGCTCGCGGCGGCCGGACTGCGTGGTCGCCACCTCGCTCTGATCGGCACGCTGATCGGCGATCTCGACCTGACCGCGAGCGAGCCGGCTCCCGTCGGCACGCGCGCAAGTGGGGCGGAAAACGCGCCGAGTTGGGGCGCGGCGCGCACCAACGCCACGCCCGTCCCGCGCGAAGCCGTATGGGTCGACCCCGTGTCACTTCCGCTGCCCGACGCCACGGCGACGGAGGTCCCGCCGCGCGCACCCACGGAGCCGAACGCCGCGCCCGACCCCGCGCCCGCGTACGCCCCGTTCCGCTCGGGGAACGTCGAGTTCACCAACCTGAAGCACACGGACCGGCGTTACCGCGACAAGGCGGTGCGCATCATCGAACTGCTCCAGGGACACGACGTCGTCAACACCTACATCGGCAGCCGCCCCTGCCGCATCACGCTCCACAAACGCGACCTGCTGAAGCAGGAGCCGCCCGCCGACGTGGTGGACCTGGGCGACGAGGGCGTGCAGATCAACCTCGCCAGCTACTACTTCGAGACGTACGACATCGGTCACGTCATGGGAATGCTCGCCCACGAGATCGGCCTGCACCCCCTGGCCTCCCGGGACACGCGGATCGAGGTGGAGGAGGCGATGTTCGACGGCGCGGAGCTGCCCGTGCCGGGCCTGGAGGGGCAGAACCCGCGGAAGTTCATGACGACCGAGGGCGCCGGGCAGAAGGACCACATCATGGCGGCCTACCACCTCACCCGGCGGCACGCCATCTACCGCGATGTCGTCCTCGGCATGGCCGAGTTGCTCAGGGCCGAGGGGCGGCCGAAGGACGTCAAGGACCTGTTCGACTGCTTCCTGATGGACCTCGCGTCGATCGCCGTCACCAACGACCACCGGGGCGACGCGGCGAAGGCGCCGGGGAACACCGCGGCGTCCTTCAACGCCTACAACCAGCTGCTGCGTGAGCACCTCACGGAGAACGACCGGGCCGCCCTGCTGGAATTCCTGCCGTCGCGCAAGACCTTCGCGGGCGTCCTGAACGACTTCCGCCGCCTCGGCACCAACGCCACGTTCTACAACAACGCCGACAGCATCCAGCCCACCTGACCTGCACCGCGCGCAGAGGTCCTACAGTGGGGGCGGACGTGGAACAGCAAGGAAATGGGGAACAAGTGGTCGACATGACAGCCGCGGCGCGCAAGGTCTTCGAGCGGTACGACGTCGACGGGGACGGGCAGTTGACCGCCGAGGAGTACCGGCAGGTCGTCGCGGAGCTCGGTGACACGGGTGTCACCGCGGAGGCCGCGCAGGAGCTCATCGACACCATCGACAGCGACGGCGACCGCAAGGTGTCCTTCGACGAGTTCCGTGCCTCCATGGGCCTCTGAACACGACACCACCGCACCACCCTCCGTGCCCGTGCCCCCGGAACCCTCGGTCCGGGGGCACGGGCACGCGTGTCCCGCCGAGCGCCGGGCGACCGGCCGGCCGCCGGCATCCCCGAAATTCGCTGTCCGTCGGCCGCGTGAACCCGCAGGATGGGGCGCATGACGCTGGCCACCCCGACGCTGCACACCGCCCGCCTGGGGCTGCGCCCCTTCACGGACGCCGACGCGGACGCCCTCTTCGCGCTCCACAGCAGCAAGAACGCGATGCGCTACTGGGACTCCCCGCCGTGGACCGAACGGGCCCGCTCCGAACGCTTCCTCGCCGTGTGCCGCAGAATCGCGGACGAAGGCAGCGGGGCGCGGCTGGCCATCGACCGGACCTCCGACGGAGCGTTCGTCGGCTGGTGCGGCCTGACCCACTGGGACGCGACCCATCGCAGCGCGACGCTGGGCTACATCCTCAACGAGACGATGTGGGGCCGCGGTTACGCCACGGAGGCCGTGCACGCCGTGCTGGACTGGGCGTTCGACACGCTGGACCTGAACCGCGTCCAGGCCGAGGTCGACACACGCAACCCGGCGTCCGCCGGAGTGCTGGAGAAGGCCGGATTCGTACGCGAAGGAACCCTGCGCGAGGACTGCGTCGTGAACGGCGAGGTCTCCGACTCGTGGGTGTACGGGCTACTCGCACGGGAGCGGCCGAGGAGCTACGAGCCACTCGGCGGAGCCTGACGCGCCCGCAGCAACCGGTCCAGCCGCTCGGCGGCCCGTACGGAGGCGTCCGCGCAACAGTTGTTGAACAGGACGTGGACCCGTTCGGTCCGCTCGGCCAGCTCGCGCAACCGGGGCACCCACTCGGCGATCTCGTCGTCCGTGTACGCGTACCGGAACCGGTCCTCCTTGCTCCCGCGCCCCCATGACGCGCTGCGCCCGTGGAACCGTACGACGGCAAGCCGGGACGTGGTGACGGGTGCGACAGGCGGCACGGAGGTGGGCAGGCCCTGGAGCATGTCGACGGCGACGGCCGTCATGCCGTGGTCAGCGAGCAGCGCCCGCGTGGCCGCGGCCCGCTCCGGGCGCCACCTGTCGGGATGCCGGAACTCCACGGCGATCGGCCGGCCCTCCGTGCGCCGCGCGGTCGCCTCCAGTGTCCGCTCGGCCTCGACGACGGGGAACCGCCCGGCGTAGTACCGCAACCGGCGCTCGGCATCCCGCTGCCCGGAGGGGTACCAGCCGCTGCGCACCAGAGCCGGATCGGTCCACGAGCAGGTGCCCACGAGTATGTCGCCCATGCGGCACCGGTACCCACGTACGGGACGGCGATGAGTTTCCTCGACGGGCCGCCCGGCACTCAACAACAGTGAGCCCAGGGCAGGACAAGACCGGCAACAGGGTCAGCGGTTGCCCAGGCGAGACCCCAGCGCGCGGATGATCTCGGTGCCGAGGACGGCCTGGCCCCGGGCGTTGAGGTGGATGCCGTCGGTGCTCCAGATCGACGCGTCGCGCTCGGTCGGGTGGTCGCGCAGGTCGACGTGGACGGCGTCCAGACGCTCCGACACCGAGCGGATCCGCCGCGACATCACGGCCAGGCGCTCACGGGCCACGTCCCGGTACCGCGCGTCGAAGTGCGGATTGCCGATGACGTCGAAGAAACCGGCGGTCACCAACGTCCCCGCTGCGCGCAGCGGCGTGAAGAGCGCTTCCAGTTCGCCTTCCGTGGCGTCCGCGTCGAAGACCTTGCGCAGGCCGTCGTTGCCCCCGCACAGCGCGATCACCAGGTCGGGGCCGAAGGCCAGCGCGGACTTCAGCTGAGTCTCGCGCACCTGCGCGGTCAGCAGTTCGCGCTGTCCCAGGTTGAGGTGGACGAGGTCCGGCCGCACCCCGCGCAGCGCGGCGATCACCAGGCTCGACCAGGAGCCGGTGCGGTAGCCGGGGCACGGCTCGCTGACGCCCCGGGCGACGCTGTCACCGACGATCACCAGCCGGGACCACGGCGCGCCCCGGAGCAGCGCCGTTCCCTTGGCCGGTGACACCACCTGCGGGTCGTTCCCCTCCGTCAACTGGATCGTTTCCACGTCCCCATCCCCTCCCGAGCCCGGTTCCCGGTGTCCGGTTCATCGACGCCATGGACGTCATCGACGGTGGCATCCGGTGTCCGCGTCCGCTGGCGGAAAAGCGCCATCACGGCGGCGCGGCGTCCCAGGCAGTGTCGGCCCCGCCGGCCGGGACGCGCCTGAGACGTCCGTGTCAGCGGAATGTCAGAGCGCTACCACCCGGGGCCTGAACGATGGGACGGCACTCCGGCGCACCACCGGTGCGTCCCCAGCTCTCGGAAGGAGCGAGGTGTGTACGAAACGGCCGGGACAGACCGACACAGCCACCCGAGTCCCCGGAGCCGGACGTGACCGCGACCGGCACCCCGGGCACCGCCGACGGCAGGCGGCGCCCCGGACGACGCCCCGGCCGGACGCCCGGCGCCCCCACCCTCACCCGGCAGCTCGCCGAGTGGTCCGCCGGTCTGCGCCACGCGGATCTTCCCGAGCGGATCGAGGAGTACGCCACCAGCCAGGTCATGTCGCATCTCGCGGTGCTGCGGGCGAGCCTGGCACACCCCCTCGGGCGCAAGCTGGTGGGCGCCTTCGGCACCCCGCTCATGGCCGACCCCGGCCAGGCGGCGCAGGTCATGGCCGCGCTGTCCTCGTGCCTCTACTACGAGGACAGCATGTACGCGGGCCATGTCACCCACGCCTCCGTCGGCGTCCCGCTGGCCTTCCGGCGGGTCCAACGGCTCAACGGGCGGGCCCTGTTGACGGCCGTCGTCGCCGCCAACGAGTGCGCCGCCCGCGTCACCGCCGCCTGCGCGCTGGGCCCGCTGCGGGGGCAGGGGACCTCGTACACCCAGCTCGTCGGCGCCGTGGCGGCCCGCCTGCACGGTGCCCGCGTCCCGGCCGCGTTGTGGACCAACGCCTGGGGCCTCGCCCTCGCGATGCCGCCGTGGCCGCTGCGCAGGGCGCTCCTCGGAAGTGAGGCGAAGGTTCTCTCGGCGGCGACACCGGTGCGGACCGCGCTGGACGCCTGCGACGCGGCGGCCGCGGGGCTGCGCGGCGCGGAGGACATCCTGGAGCACCCCGGCGGCCTGCTCGCCAAGTTCTCGGACGTACCGTCACCGGAGACGGTCGTCGCCGGACTCGGCACCCGCTGGCACACCGAGACGCTCACCTTCAAGCTCAACCCGGCGGGCGCGTACGTGGACGCGGCCGTCGAGTGCGCCGCGCAGTTGCACACCCGGCTCTCCCCGCGGGACCTCCACGACATCGAGGAGATCGTCGTCTCCGCGGCCCGGCTGACCATCGCCATGGACCGGGACGGCGCCCCCTACGTGGACCGCGACCGGTCCGCCATCATGGCGCTCAACGTCTCCGTCGCCTACAACGTGGCCACCGCCCTCACCACCGGCGCCGTCGTCCCCGCGGACCTCACGGAGCCGGCCACCGCGGACCGCCTGCGCTGGACCCTCGCGGACCGGGTGCGGCTGGAGTACGACCCCGCGCTCTCCCGCGAAGCACTGCGCGGGACCGCCCCGTTGGGCGAGGCACTGCGGCAGGCGGGAGAGAACGGCCGACGGTGGCTCGTGGCGGCCGTGGGGGAGGGCATCACGGCCACCGCCGACATCACGGGACCACCGAGCACCACCTTCCGCAACGCCGACAAGTCGGTGGGCGCCAGGCTGCGGGTCACCCTGCGCGACGGCCGGGTGCTGACCGCGTCGTGCGGGCGCCCGAAGGGGGCGGCAGGCCCCGAGACGCGGCACGGCCACCGTGAACTGGTCCGGTCCAAACTCGCGTCGACCGGAACCTCCCCCGACGTCATCAACGGCCTGGACCGCCTTGCCTCGCTGACCGCACGTCAGGTCGACGCGCTCGTCACCCGGGCACTGTCCGAACCACTGTCCACAACCGCAGCCGATCCAGCCGATCCGGACGCTCCGGCTCCTGTGCGCTGAAGGCCAACTCCCCTACCAAGAAGAGGAATCGCGATGCCTGAGCAGACACCTCCCCGCCACACACCCAGGTTCACCTACCCCTCCAAGCGGACCGACCCGCTCGTGCCGGCGGACGCGTACACGCGGGCGCTGCGCGAGGAGCCGGTGTGCCCGATCACCCTCGCCACCGGCGACCCCGCCTGGTTCGTGGCCCGCCACGAGGACGTACGGACCGCGCTGTCGGACCGCCGCTTCAGCAGGGAGGCGCTGTTCCGCCCCGGCGCCGCCCGCGCGCAGGTGGTCGAGCCCGACCCGAACAGCATGATCACGATGGATCCGCCGCGGCACACCCGGATCCGCAAACTCGCCAACCGGGCCTTCAGCCCGCAGCGCGTACGGCGGATGCGGCCGTACATCGAGGAGGTCACCGCGGAACTGCTCGACGCCATGGCGGCCGGCCCGCCCGCGTGCGACCTCGTCGAGGCGTACGGCCGCCCGCTCGCGCTGCGTGTCATCTGCCGCATCCTCGGGGTCCCGTTCGAGGACTACGACAAGTTCGGAACGTGGTGCGACCGGTTCTTCTCGCTCACCAAGTACCCGCCCGAGGAGCTCCAGCGGGCCAACGAGGACATGCGGACCTACTTCGCCCGGCTGATCGGCCACCGGCGCGAGCAACCCGGCGACGACCTGATCAGCGCCTTGGTGCAGATCCACGAAGAGGAGGGCGAACCGTCCGAGCACGAGATCGTCAGCCTGGGCGCGCTGCTGCTGTTCGCGGGCCACGACACCACGGTGACCGTGCTCTGCGCCGGGACCGCGACCCTGCTCGGCAATCCCGACCAACTCGCGCTGCTGCGCGAGGATCCCGCGCTCTACCCCGACGCCGTAGAGGAGCTGGTGCGGCTCAACGTCCCCGGCGGCGGGACGGCCATCCGGATCACGACGAGCGATGTGAAGCTGGGCGGCACGGTCGTCCCCGAGGGCTCGGCGGTCCTCGCCTCCGTCGGCACCGCCAGCCGGGACCCCGAGGTCTACCCGGAGCCCGACCGCTGCGTCATCCAGCGCGAGCAGCGCACCCAGATGGCCTTCGGTCAGGGCCCGCACTTCTGCATCGGCGCGGGCCTCGCCCGCCTCGAACTGGAAATCGGCCTGCGCGCCCTCTTCGAGCGGTTCCCGCGGCTGCGACTCGCGGTACCGGTCCAGCAGCTGCGCTGGAAGGACTTCGCGCACCTCGGAGGGCTGGAGGACATGCCCGTGGCCTTGGACTGACCGGGACCGATCACGCGATGACCGCGCACCCGAACCCGCACCCGTCCACCGTCATGCCTGCGCCTGTGTCTGCGCCCGCCGTCGCGTTCTTCGACGTCGACGAGACGCTGATCTCGGTCAACAGCATGTCCCGTTTCCTGCGCCACCACGTGCGCGTCACCGGACGGCCGCGCCCCTCCCTCGACGAGGCGGTGCGCGGCCTGCGGGCCCTCGCGGCGCGGGGCGCGCCCCGGCTGGAGCTGACGCGCGCGTACTACCGCCTCTACGCGGGCTGCGACGCCCGTGAGCTCGCCGCCCAGGGCCGTGCCTGGTTCGCCGAGGAGGCCCGCGCCGACGGCCTGTTCCTGACCGCCACCGTGGCGGCGCTGCGGCAGCACCTGCGCCGCGGCGACAGGGTCGTCCTCGTCTCCGGGTCCTTCGCGCCCTGCCTGGACCCCATCGCCGAACGCCTCGGCGCCCACGACGTGCTCTGCGCCCGGCCCGAGTCCGTCGACGGCGTCCTGACCGGCGGACTGGACGTCGCCATGGTCGGCGAGGAGAAGGCCGACGCGGTGCGCGCCCTGCTCCGAGCGCGGGGAGTCCACGCCGAACGCTGTCATGCGTACGGCGACCATGCCTCCGACCTGCCGATGCTGCGCGCCGTGGGCCACCCGGTGGTGGTGGGCGCGGATCCGGTGCTGGCCCGGTGCGCCGAGGCCCACGGGTGGCGGCGGATTCCTGCCAGCGCCCGCCCCCGGACCTTGCGAGATTGAAGCGAGCGGCAGCCGTTCACCAAGGGCCGTACGACGAAGGAGTCCAGACGCATGAGCCGGAACCCGGATTCCGCTGCCCAGCAGCCGAGTTACCCGGTCGTGGTGACCCTCGCGGCGGGCGCGATCTTCCTGTCGATCCTGGACGCCACCGTCGCCAACCTCGCGGTGGCGGACCTGCACAGCAGCTTCTCCGACGCCTCGGTGACCGACCTGACCTGGGTCATCTCGTTGTACGCCATCGTGTTCGCCGCGTTCCTCGCCCCCGCCGGACGCCTCGCCGACGTCCTGGGGCGACGCCGTCTGTACGTCGCCGGGATGGGTCTGTTCACCGTCGCCTCGCTGCTGTGCGCCGTGGCCCCGGCCCTCCCCGCCCTCCTCGTCGCGCGAGGGCTGCAAGGGCTGGGGGCGGCGGCCATGATCCCGGCCTCCCTCGCCGTGCTCCTCGCCGATGTGGACCCGCGGCGCAGAGGGGCGGCGATCGGGCTGTGGAGCGCCGCGGCCTCCGCGGCGGCCGCGGCCGGGCCCAGCCTCGGCGGCATCCTCGTCGACGCGGCTGGCTGGCGCTCGGTGTTCCTCGTCAACGTCCCCCTGGGCCTCGCCCTGATCGCCGGGATCAGGGCCGTGCGCGCACCGGCCCACAGCGGGCAGGGACTTCCCGACCCGCTCGGCACGCTGCTCCTCACCGTCGGCACCGGGCTCCTCGTACTCGGTGTCACCCAGGGCCGGGAGTGGCACTGGGACGACCCGCGCACCCTGGGTTCCCTCGCCGGGGGCCTCGTCCTGTCGGTGTGGGCCCTGCTGCGCGCCAGGCGGCACCCGCGGCCCGCCCTCCAGACCGGACTGTGGCGCAGCAGGCCGTTCGCGCTGGCCAACGTCGTCTCTCTGTTCTTCGGCGCGGCGCTGTACGCCTGGCTCCTGGTCGGGGCGCTCCTCCTGGTCAATGTCTGGCACTACCCGTGGATCACGGCCGGTCTGTCGATGACGCCGGGGGCGCTGCTGTCCGCGGGGGTCGCGGCGACGGTGGGACGCTCCCTGAGCAGGAGTCACCCGCACCTGGTGGTGTGCTGCGGTGCGCTGACGCTGGTCGCGGCCGGACTGTGGCTGGGCCTGACGCTCTCCTCCGAGCCCGCCCTGTGGAGCATGTGGATCCCGGTCGGCCTGCTGGCCGGTGCCGGCATCGGCGCCGTCAGCACCGGGGTGTCCAGCGTGGCGGCGCTGTCCGTGGAGCCGGCGGACTTCGCCGGTGCCACCGGACTCAACGTGGCGGTACGGCAGATCGGCGGCGCCCTGGGCATCGCGGCGCTGGCCGCGATCCTGCCGGTGGCGACGTCGTCCGACCCCGCCCCGTACCGCCACGTGGTCTTCTTCTGCTGTGCCACGGCCGCCGTCGCGGGCCTGGTGGGTCTCGGCTTCGCCCGGCGCAGCGGCGGCCCAGCGCCGCGCACCGTGTCCACTACCGCGCCGGCGCGCGCCGCAGGCACCGTCGCCAACACGGTCAGTGGCACCGCCGGTGGCGAGGAAGCGACACCGTGACGGTCTCCGACCACGATCCGCGCCACTGCCGGCCGGCCTCCCTCGCCCGCATGCCCTGGCGGCGCTTCGTCGTGCTGGGCGACAGCGCCCCGGACTGGGCGGACCGGGTGACCGAGGCGCTGCGGTCGGTCCGGCCCGACCTCGCCCACCTCGACCTGGGTCGCTACGAGCTCTCGACGGCCCAGGTCCGTACCGGCCAACTGGCCAGAGCGCTGGCGTTCCGGGGAGATCTGGCCGCGGTCGTCGTCGGCGGCCGGGAGGCGGCGCGCGCGTCCTTCGACATCGACGCCGTCGAGGCGGAGCTGAGCAGGATCGTCGGCCCGCTCCGGTGCTCCGGGGCCGATGTGCTCATCCTCGGGCCGTGCGCGCCCGGCCCGTCCGCCGCGCCGCCCGAGGAGCCAGGGAGCGGACCGCGGCGCCGGCTGCGCATCCTGGCGGAGCGCACCCGCGACCTCGCCCTGCGGCACGGCGCGCTGTACGTCGAGACACCGGCACGGCCCGCCGGGTGCGGCGGTTCGAGCGTGGCCGACGCGGTGGTCCACCGCCTGGCGGACCACCTCGACGCGACGCGCGACGCCCGTTAGCCGAACCCACCGAACCCGCCGCACACGTGGGCCCCACCGTGGCCCTGTCGGACCGAATCGGAGTGTGTCCTCCACCAATCCGGGTGCGCCCGCACGACGAAGTACGGACGAGAACACACCGCAGTCACGTCCCACGTGGCCGAAAAACCGGGGGTTCACATGCAGGTAAGGCTACTCGGGCCGCTCCATGTGATCGAGGAGGACGTTCCCGTCCAGCTGCCCGGAGAGAAGCTCAGAACAATTGTGGCGGCCCTGGCTCTCACACCCGGCACCCCGGTCCCCGCCCTCGATCTGCTGGACGAACTGTGGGGGGACCAGCCTCCGAAAACCGCCGACAACTCCCTGCAGTCACACGTCGCACGATTACGCCGTGTCCTCACCGAACAGACCGGAAAGCCGAAAGCCCGTCACATCATCCGCACGACCCGCTCCGGATACCAGCTCGACGTCGAACCGGCGGACGTCGACGCACTGCGTTTCTCGCACGCCGTGGAGACCGCCGGACGACGCCTCAACACCGATTGCGAACTCGCCATCAAACTGCTCACCGACGCGTTCTCCGAATGGCGGGGACCGGCCCTCATGGACACGGGCAACGGCATGATCTGCCGGATCGCCTATACCCGACTCGAAGAAACCAGGCTGCTCGGCCGGGAGTTGTTCGTCGAGGCACACTTGAGGCTCGGCAGGCACTGGCAAGTGATACCGGAACTGGAGCAGTTGCTGACCCAGCACCCCTTGCGCGAGCGCTTCTGCGAACAGCTCATGACCGCGCTGTACCGCTCCGGAAGGCAGGCGGACGCCCTCAGCGCCTACCGGCGGGTCCGGCACCATCTGGGCGTGGAACTGGGGATCGAGCCGGGCCCGGGAATGCAGCGGAGGTTCCGGCAGATCCTCCAGCAGGAAGGGACCCTGCTGCGCGGGGCCTGAGCGGCCGGCGCGGCCGGGGCAGCGACTTCAGAGGGACCTGGTCAGCCGGAGGACGCGCCATACGGCGCGCAGACTGGCGCCACCCTCGAAGGCCAGGTACTCGGGCAGAACCACCTGCGGACCCCACTTGCTCTTGTACGCGAGCTGGCTGGCGGCCGGGTAGACGGCCTCGCCCCGTTCCGCGAGGAACCGCAGGAGCTTTCCCGTCACGGCGCTGCTCGGCGTCAGTTCATGCGCCGAGTCCAGGCCGGTGAAGGGCGTGAACCCGAAGTGCAGCCACTCGGCGTGCTCCCGCGTGAACGTCTCCAGGGCGGTGGCGTTGATGGCCTCCATCACCCCGGGACCGGCCTCCGGCAGGCGTCGGCTGAGATCGTGCAGCCAGCCGGGGCGGGAACCGTACGCGGGGGAGTAGGAGATGTAGGCCAGCGGCCTGCCGTCGAGCGTTCCCAGGAACAGCCGCCGGTGGCGCTGCGCCGGCCCGCCGGTCTCTCCCACCAGGAACTCGATCTCCTTGACGTGCCTGCCCTTGCCGCGCAGCCACGCCGCGTCGATCCGCTCGACACTGTCCCGGTGCTGCGCGTACGGGACCTCCCGGACGTCGAGTCCGGCGCGCCTGGCCCGCGAGATCTTGTTGCGCAGCTTCATGAACCGCGAGCCGCGCAGCGTGAATTCCGACAGCCGCACCGCATAGGAGGACCCCACCTGATTGAGGGTGAAACCCGCGCCCGCATACATTTCGGCGTCCGAGCGCTGCAATTGAATGCTGACGATCGAGCGTTTGTGTGCGCGTGCGTAGGCCTTGAAGTCCCGAAGTGTCGACTCCTGTCGCTCCGGAGGCCCGAACACGCCGCCGAACTGGACGAAGAAGCCCCCCGTCTCCCGGTGGGCGACGAGGCAACCCCCCTCGCCGATGAACATCTTGTTGGCGGCGTTCAGCGCCAGAAAGGCGCTGGGGTTGTCCGCGTACTTCTGGACGGCGTTCAGCGCCAGCTCCGTCGTTTCGGATCCCTCCGCGCACACGTGCCGTGCATTCGGTACTCGGCTCATTTTCCGCACGCCCTCCCTCAAGTGGACACTGTTTTTCGGCCAACGTATCCAAAAGGCGCCGGAATTGACTGATGTCGCGGTCTCAGTGGATTTTCAGCGAGTTGTCAGTTCCCCTTGCCATGCTCGCCGCCATGTACCGCACCTATGCGTCCTACGTAAACGGACAACACGTGCCCAGCGAGGAATGGGTCTACGTACTCGGCGCCGATTCCCTCCTGGACGACGTCTTCGCGAGCCTGGCACTCAAACGGAAACTGGAACAGGGCCGCATCCCTGCGCACGACCTGCCGTCGACCGTCGTCGGACGCGTCGCCAAGGCCGATCGCGCCACGGTCCAGCGCGCCGTCGAAGCCGCGGCCGCGGCCGCCCCCGCCTGGAGCGCCGTCGCACCGCACACCCGCATGGAGACCGTGGGCCGGCTGCTGCACGCCCGCCTCGCCGACCACGCCGAGGACATCGCCGCCATCCTGGTCGAGGAGGGCCACCCGCTGGCACTGGCGCGGTGGCAGGTCTCCGGCATGCTGGAGTGCTTCGGCGCGGAGTCGGTCAGCTTCTACCGGTCCCAGATGCTCCAGGAGTTCCACCGCGGCGAACGCCGCCTCCAGGTGCGCCGGCAGCCCGACGGAGTGGTCTGCGTCAACCCTCCGCAGAACGCGCCCCTGTCCAGCGCCCTCCTCGGCGTGACGGCCCTGATGGCCGGCAACGCGCTGGTGGTACGGGCCCCGCGCAGCGCGCCCCTGGGCGTCATGTACGTCATGCAGGAGATCGTGGCGCCCGTCCTCGCGGAGTGCGGCGCTCCACCGGGCACGCTGAACGTCGTCTGCGGCGACCCGGCGCCGATGCTGAGCTGCTGGCTGGAGCACCCGGCCGTGAACGACATCATCTACTTCGGCAGCAGCGACGCGGGGCTGAAGTTCGAGGCACGCTGCATCGCCGCCGGGAAGAAGCCGATCCTGGAACTCGCGGGCAACGACGTCGTCACCGTATGGAAGGACGCCGACATCGACCTCGCGGCCGAAGCCCTCACCGAGAGCTTCTACGGCTCCGGACAGCTGTGCATGATCCCCAACCAGGTGCTGGTGCACCCCGATGCGGCGGACGCGCTCCTCGCGTCCCTGGTACGGCAGATCGGCCACATCCGGCCGGGCCACCCGGGGGAACCCGACGTCCTGCTGACACCGGTGCTGCGCAACGAGAAGTTCTTCAGCTGCCTCAAGGACGCCCGCGACAAGGGCGCCAAGGTGATCTGCGGCGGCCACCCCATGCAACTCGACGAGATCCGCGACCCGAGCGGCATCTTCCTGGAGCCGACCGTCATCCTGGTGCGCGGCGTCGAGGGCGCACGCGATCTCCACGCCGTGCGGCACGAGACGTTCTTCCCGCTGCTGCCCGTCATCGTCGCCGAACCCGCGCCGGACACCGAGCTGATGGCCACCTTCATCGGCTTCGTGAACTCCAACCGCTACGGCCTGCGCAACTCGCTGTGGGCCAAGGACCCGGCCGTCATCGACGAGTTCACCGCCCGCGTCCACACCGGCGGCCTGTTCAAGGTGAACGACTCGCACATCGGCTTCCTGCCGTACCTGCCCACCCACGGCGGCACCGGGCTGACCGGAGGCGTGTTCGGCGAGGCCAACTACCCGATCCTGCGGACCTCGCACCTCCAGGGCGTGAGCATCAGCTCCGGCTCCCGGCCCCGTGACGCGGTCTTCGGCGCCTGGCAGAACCTCGTCGACGAGCGCCCCAGGAGCGGCAGCCGCTCACAGCCGGAGACCCGCAAGGAGGCGACGCCATGCGCTCCATGAGCACCGCCCGCCGCACCTGCGAAAAGTTCCTGCCCGGCCTGCTGGCCGCACTCGACGAGATTCCACTGGCCGAACTGGAACGGCCCGGCAACCCGGCCATCGGCCTCTTCCGCGCGCACGGCGGCCCCGGACTCGTCATCCCCCAAACCTACTCGGGAAGCGGCGCCACACCACTGGAGGCCGTGGACGTCACCAGGGCGCTGGGCGCCGTCGCCCCGTCCCTCGCGGTCGCCACCACCATGCACCACTTCTCCGTGGCCACCCTGTTCGCGCTCGCCGACAGCCCGCAGAGCGCGGGCGTGGAG
Source organism: Streptomyces sp. BYX5S (assembly GCF_054724165.1). Lineage (NCBI taxonomy): Bacteria > Bacillati > Actinomycetota > Actinomycetes > Kitasatosporales > Streptomycetaceae > Streptomyces > Streptomyces sp. BYX5S. Next base: position 3,900,880 of record NZ_CM138829.1, read on the forward strand.
TGGGCGCTGCTCGAAGGGATCGTCGAACAACGCCTCCTGGTCGCCTCCGGGTTCGCCGAGGGACGCCCCGGCCAGGGCATCCTCAGCCCCACGGTCCTGGCACGGCCGGACGGAAAGGGCTACCGCCTCAGCGGGTCGAAGAAGCCGTGCAGCCTCTCCCGCTCCATGGACCTGCTCACCGCGAGCGCCGCCCTGCCCAACGCCGACGGCACCAGCGACATGGCGGTGGTGCTCGTACCCCGGCAGACGGAAGGGCTGACGGTGGAGCCGTTCTGGGCGAGCGGGGCACTGGCCGGGGCGGAGAGCGACGAGGTGCGGCTGCGCGATGTGTTCGTCGACGAACAGCAGCTGATGCGCACCGAGCCCGGCGAGGCCGGGGAGCTGGACGAGCTCCAGACCGTCGGCCTCATCTGGTTCGAACTGCTCATCACCGCCTCGTACGCCGGGATGGCCGGCGCCCTGGTCGAACGTGTCCTGGCCGGTGGCCGTGGCACGCACACCGAACGAGCCGAGCTGCTCACCCGCTACGAGACGGCGACGCTGCTCATCGAGGGCACCGCCCGCCTGATCATGGACAAGACGGTCGACGACGCGGGTCTCGCCCGCGCCCTCGTCGCGCGCTACGGCGCGCAGGACCTGATCCGCGAGGCCGTCGCCCGCGCCGTGGAACTGCTCGGCGGGACGGCCTTCATCGGCTCGCCCGACATCGCCTGCTTCGCCGCCGCCGCGCACGGCCTGTCCTTCCACCCGCCGTCCCGGTCCAGCTTCGCCGGCCCCTGGCTCGAACACGCCGCGGGCCGTCCGCTGCGGCTGGCATGAGGAGCGCCATGACCACGACCGACAGGCCCGCGCAGCCGCCGAGCCGCGAAGAGATCGGCCGGCTGTACCGGACCCGCCTGAGCAAGGGCCGCGCCACCCTCGGCGAACTCCTCGGCGGCGAGCTGGAAACGGAGTCCCAGGGCGCCTGGGTGACCACCGCGACCGGACGACGGCTGCTCAACTGCGGTGGCTACGGTGTCCTCCTGATGGGGGCCCGGCACCCCGTCGTCGTCGCCCACGTCACCGAACAGCTGCACCGCAATCCGGTGGCCACCCGCGTGCTCCTCGAACCGCAGGCGGCGCTCGCCGCCGACGCACTGGTGGCCAAGGCGCCGCCCGGACTCGACCGGGTGCACTTCGCCTGCTCGGGCGCGGAGGCCGTGGAAGCCGCCATCAAGATCGCCCGGACCCGCGGCAAGGACCGGCTGATCGCCACCCACGGCGGCTACCACGGCAAGACCATGGGCGCGCTCGGCCTCACCGGCAAGGACCTCTTCCAGGCCCCGTTCCGCCCCCTCCTCCCCGGCACCCGGCACGTGCCCTACGGCGACGCCGAAGCGCTGGCCGAACAGCTCGACGCCGCGTCCGGACGTGCCTGCGTCGTGATCGAGCCGGTCCAGGGCGAGGCGGGCGTGGTGCTGCCGCCGCCCGGCTATCTGCGCACGGTCCAGGAGCTGTGCCGCGCCCACGACGCCCTCTTCGTCCTGGACGAGATCCAGACCGGAATCGGCCGGCTCGGCTCCTGGTGGGGAGCGGACGAGGAACGGCTCACCCCGGACCTGCTGCTGACCGGCAAGGGCCTCGGCGGCGGCATCATGCCCGTCTCGGCGGTCCTCGCGTCGGCGGACGCCTTCGGAGCCCTCGACCGTGACCCGTACCTGCACACCTCGACCTTCTCCGGCATGCCGCTGGCGATGGCCGCCGTGCGGGGCGCGCTGCGGGCCGTCGAGGAGGACGACCTGGTGACCCGCGCCCGCGAACTGGGCCACGTGCTCCTGGCCGGGATCCGCCGGATCGCACAGGAGAGCTTCGGCGGTCTCGTACGGGAGGTGCGCGGCCGGGGGCTGCTCATCGGCGTCGAGTTCGCCGAACCGGGGCCCGCCGGGGACCTGTTGGTCGAGCTGATCCGGCAGGGCGTGGTGGCGAACCATTCGCTCAACTCCCACCTGGTCCTGCGCTTCACCCCGCCCGCCGTCCTCACGCCGTCGGAGGTGCGGTTCCTCCTCGCGGCGTTCGAACGTGCCTGCCGTGTGCAGGCAGACCGCTATGTCCCGGACACCCCGACTCACGAAGGTGGCGCCGCCCATGCGCAGCGTTGATCTGACCATCGGCGTCCCCGGTATCGCCGCGCAAGCGGTGTACGACCGGGTCGCGGAATTCGCCCGCTATCCCGAACTCACCCCGGTGGTCCTGTCGGTCACCGTCCACGACCTCAGCGAGACGGAGGAGACCAGCGCCTGGGAGGTGTACTTCCGCAACGGCATCCTGCGCTGGACCGAGTCCGACCACTTCGACCGGCCGGCGCTCACCATCACGTTCGCCCAACTCGACGGCGACTTCGAGGTGTTCGAAGGCGTGTGGTGGATCGTCGCCACGGACAGCGGGGCACGGGTCGGTTTCCACGCGGCCTTCGACTTCGGCATCCCCAGCCTGGCGGGCATCCTGGAGCCGGTGGCCGAGCGGGTCATCAAGGAGACCATCACCCAGGTGGTACTCGCCCTGTTCCCTTCCGGAACGGTGCTCGACGACCAAGAGCTGCGGGCCCGCTGATGGACACCAAGAACCTGTTCATGACGCCGGTGACCGCGCGGCTGATCCGGGCGGAGTACGGGCTCGGTCTCGTCGTCGCCACGGTCCTGTTCCTCGTCCACCTCGACGAGGTGCGATGGCTGCCGGCCCTCGTGCTCTTCGCCTACATCGACCTCATCGGATATCTCCCCGGGGCCGTCCAGTACCGGCGCCGCGACGGCCGGATCGGCAAGGGCTACTACGTCGCCTACAACACCATGCACTCCCTGGTCACCCAGGGGCTGCTGGCGCTGGGGTGGATCTGGCTGTGGGGCTTCGAGTGGGCGCTGCTCGCGCTGCCCATCCATCTGTGCGGCGACAGGGCGCTGTTCGGCAACTTCCTCAAGCCGTTCGCCCTGCGCTTCGAGCCCGTCACGCACCAGGCGTACCGCCGCTTCCGAAGCGAACTCGCGGCGGCGGACACGACGGCCGCCGGACGCGACGCCACGAGCCGGGGACCGCTGCCATGGCCGTAGCCACCCGACACGCCCGCGCGACGGCCCGCGCGGCCGGGGACACCGCCGTCCTCACCGCGATGCGCCACTTCGTGACCGGCGTGACCGTCCTCACCTGCGGGGTGGGCGAGGCCGCCGAGGGGGTGACGGTCAGCACGTTCAGCACCGTTCCCGGCGAGCCCCCGATGGCCTGCGTGGCGCTGCGTCGCGGCAGCCGGGGACTGCGCGCCCTCGCGAACAGCCCGGTCTTCGTCGCCAACGGACTCGCGGCCACGCAGGAACCCCTCGCCCGGCACTTCGCAAGCCGCCGCCGGCCCCGCGGCCTCGGGCAACTTCCGCCGGACGCCTGGCTCGGCGACCCGGGCGACGACGTGCCCCGGATCGGCGGCGCCGTGGCGTGGCTGGAGTGCCGGCCGGAGCTGACCGTGCCGCTCAGCGACCACGAACTGCTGGTCGCGCACGTCGTGTCGGCGGTCCACACCGGCGCCGCCCCGCTGGTCAACTTCGCCCACGACCTGCACCCCGGCCCCGCGGCCCGCCGCGCCCCGGGGCCCTCCACCCCTGCCCCGCGACAGATCGAAAGGGAGACCTCATGACGACATCGACCACAGAACCGGCACCGAGGGCGGGGCAGGCCGCCGTGCCCTCCGAAGCCGACTGGGACACCGCCCCCTCGCTCCTGGACGGCGCGGAACACCTCGAACTCACCCCGGCCGTCTGCGACCTGCGCTACTGGCTGGGCGCCGTACCGCACGGCACCCTGCGCGGCAACGTCTCGGGCCACGCCGCGCACGTACGGCCGCTGCCCGTGGTCAGCGCGCCCGGCCCGCTCAACAGCGCACTCACCCAGGAACTCGCCTACCGCTCCCTCGCCGAGGAGAAGGCCACCCGGGCCATCGGCCATCTGACGGCGCTCGCGCCGGACACCGACACCATGGAGTTCTACGCCACCCAACTGCTCGACGAGGCCCGGCACGCCATGGTCTTCCGCGGCCACCTGCTCGACCTCGGCGTGCCCCGCACGGAACTGCGGGACACCGTGGCCCGCCTCGCGGCCGCCGACGAGGAGCGGATCCTCGACCCCCTGGAGGAGTTCGGGCTGCGCGTACTGCGCGACGAGCGCGACTTCATCGGCGGCGTACTGGTCCTGACGGTCCTCGTCGAGGGGGTGCTGGCACCGGCCGCCGAACTCAGTGAGCGCAAGTGGCGGGTCTTCGACCCGGCGGCGGCCGACATCGAGCGGGGCGCCGGAATCGACGAGATCCGGCACCTCACGGTCGGCAGCACCATCGTCCGCGACCATCTGCGCGCCCGCCCGCACGACAAGGCGCGGCTCCTGGAACTGATCCGGGAGGGCTACGCCCTGTGGGACGAGCTGCCGACGACCGAGGTGCTGGCACGCCGCGAGGACCTCTTCCAGCAGGGCGTAGAGCGGCACGGCGATCTCCTGGGCGACTACGAGATCTGGCCCGGCCGCCGCCTGGCGGACACCACCGCGCGCGAACGCCTCGACACCGCCCACGCCTGGGCCGCGCGCCTCCAGCGGACCCGCCTCGCGTACATGGGTCTGAAGGAGGCGATATGAGCTCCCTGGACGGCACCCCCCGCCCCCTGGCCGCGGCGCCGGACGGCACGCCGAACATGCCGGAGATCACCCGCCTGGTGCGGGAAGCCGGTCTCCTGGACTCCCGACCCGGCTACTACACCTTCAAGATCCTCACGAACCTGCTGCTCCTCGCCGCCGGCTGGACCTGCTTCGCGCTGCTCGGCGACAGCTGGTGGCAGCTCGCCGTGGCGGTCTGGCTCGCGGTGTGCTGCGGCCAGACCGACCTCATCGGGCACGACGCGGGGCACCGGCAGATCTTCCGGACCCGGCGGGCCGGTGAGGTCATCGGCTACACCCACGGCAATCTGCTCACCGGCGTCAGCTTCGGCTGGTGGGTCGGCCACCACACCAAGCACCACAACTACCCCAACCACCTCTCTCTCGACCCGGACATCCTGCGCCGCCAGGTGATCTTCGACGCCAAGGACCGCACCAAACGCACCGGAGCCGTCGGCCGGTTCATCGTGCGGCACCAGGCGTGGATGTTCTACGTGCTCATCCTCATGGAAGGGCTGCGTCTGCACGCCTCCGGATACGTGGCCGCGCGCAAGGGGGCGCTGAAACGTCACGTCGCCCTCGACCTGACCCTGCTGACACTCCATCTGGCGGCCTATCTGACGGCGGTTTTCATGGTCCTCCCGGCGGCCCTCGCCGTGGCCTTCATCGTCGTCCACCAGGCACTCTTCGGCTTCTACATGGGTCTGCTGTTCGCCCCCAACCACAAGGGCCAGCCCGTACGCGACGGCGCGGAGGAGGAACTCGACTGGCTCACCCGCCAGGTGATCACCTCACGCAATCTGGCCCCCCACCGGATCACGGACTTTTTCTACGGCGGGCTCAACTACCAGATCGAGCACCACCTGTTCCCGTCCATGCCCCGCAGGAACCTGCGCCGCGCCCAGCCGCTGGTGAAGGACTACCTGGTGCGCGGCGGCCTGCCGTACGCCGAGGAGCGGCTGCTGCGCTCCTACCTCACGGTCGCCGACCACCTCGGCGCGGTGAGCCGCGACGCGGCCGAGCTCGACCGCGCCGCGTCGCCCGGGGGAGCCCGGTGACCGGCGCGGCGGCGGTGCTGTGCGGCCTCGGCACCTGGCTTCCGCCACAGGCCGTCACCAACGACGACCTGGCCCGGGAGCTGGACACGTCCGACGAGTGGATCCGCAGCCGTACCGGGATCGGGACCCGCCGCATCGCCGCCCCGCCCCTCGCGACCTCCGATCTCGCGCTGGAGGCGGGACGGCAGGCGCTGAAGTCCGCGGGCCGCGACACCGTGGACGCGGTGGTCCTCGCCACCACCACCCCGGACCGCCCCTGCCCGGCCACCGCCCCGCTGGTGGCGGCCGGACTCGGCCTCGGCACCGTGGCCGCCTTCGACGTGGGCGCGGTCTGCACCGGATTCCTGTACGCCCTGGCCGCGGGCGCCGGGCTGATCGCCGCGGGCACCGTGGGCAGCGTGCTGGTCGTCGGCGCGGACACGTACTCCCGCATCCTCGACCCGGCCGACCGCTCCACGCGCGCCATCTTCGGCGACGGCGCCGGAGCGGTGGTGCTGCGCTCCGGCGACCCGGCGGAGTTTGGCGCGCTCGGCACGCCGGTCCTCGGAAGCGACGGCACGGGCAGCGAACTCATCACCGTCCGCTCGGGCGGCTCCCGCGAGCCGCTGCACCCCTTCGGCACGGACACGGGTGCGGACGGTACCGCGGACCCGTACTTCCGGATGGCGGGCAAAGCCGTCTTCCGCGGGGCCGTGGAGCGCATGGCCGACGCCGCGCTCACCGCGGCGCGAGGGGCCGGATGGGCCACGGACGACATCGACCGGCTCGTCGCGCACCAGGCCAACCTGCGGATCCTGCACGCGGTGGCGGACCGGATGCGGCTCCCACGCCGGCGCTGCCCGGTCCATCTCGACCAGGTCGGCAACACCGCGGCCGCCTCCATCCCGCTGGCCCTCGCGCATGCCACGGCCACCGGCGCGCTGGAGCCCGGCCACCGCACCGTCCTCACGGCCTTCGGCGGCGGCCTCACCTGGGGCGCCTGCGCCCTGCGCTGGCCGGCCCTCACCCCCGCGTGAGCACACCCGACCCTGTCCCGTTCTCGCCCTCAACCACTCACCAAGGAGCACCACATGACCGCCACCACCACCTACGACCGCTTCGTGGGCCTGCTCACCAAGGGCTTCGGCATCGAGGCCGACGAGGTAGCGCCGGAGAGCACCTTCGCGGATCTGGAACTGGACTCGCTGGCCCTCGTGGAGCTGACCCTCGCCGCGCAGGAGGAGTTCGGCATCACCCTCACCGACGACGAGTTGCAGGCGACGAGCACCATGACGGACGCGGCGAAGACACTCGACGCCAAGCTGGTGACCGTCCGATGACCACGGCTGACGGCGGGTACCACGCGGCGGTCACGGGCATCGGCATGGTGACCGCCGCCGGCCTCGGCACCGCCGCGTCCTGGGACCGCATCAAGGCCGCGTCCGGCACCGCCGCCGGGCGGGTGCCCGCGCTCGACGGCATCCCCGCCGACATCGGCTGCTGGATACCCGACTTCGACCCGGCCGCCGCGATCGGCGCGCGCAAGGCGTGGCGCCTGGACCGCAGCAGCCAGTTCGCGGTCGCCGCCGCGGCCGAGGCCCTCGCGGACGCGGGCATCCGCCCGGCGGACTGGGAGGGCGACGCGGGCGCGCGGGTGGGCGTGGTGCTGGGCAGCGGCATCGGCGGGGCCGGGACCTGGGAGAAGCAGCACGGCGTGCTCCTCGACCAGGGGCCGCGGAAGGTGTCCGCCCTGCTGATCCCCATGCTCGCGGTCAACATGCCGGCCGGCCACATCGCCATGGAGATAGGTGCCCGCGGGCCCAACTTCGTGACGGCCACCGCCTGTGCGTCGGGCGCCACCGCCGTCGGAGCGGCGCGCGAACTGCTGCGCGCCGGGCACTGCGACGTGGTGCTCACCGGCGGCACCGAGGCCTGTCTCGTCCCCTCCATCATCTCGGGCTTCCAGCAGATGGGCGCGCTGTCCGGGCGTCGCGACGACCCCACGGCGGCCTCCCGGCCGTTCGACGTCGACCGCGACGGCTTCGTACCCGCCGAGGGCGCCGCCGTGCTCGTCCTCGAACGTCCGGAGAGCGCCCGCGCCCGCGGAGCGCGCGTCCGCGCCCGCGTCAGCGGATACGGCGCCTCGGCGGACGCCTACAACGCCACCGCGCCGGAACCCGAGGGCGCCGGAGCGGAGTTGGCCCTGCGCGCGGCCCTGAAGGACGCGGGGGTTGCGGCGCGCGCCGTGGACCACGTCAACGCCCATGGCACCGCGACACCCCTCAACGACCTGATGGAGGCCCGGCTGATCCGCCGGGTCCTCGGCGACCGGCCCGCCGTGACTTCGGTCAAGGGCGTGACGGGCCACTCGCTCGGGGCCTCGGGAGCCGTCGAAGTGGCCGTCGCCGCCCTCACGATGGAGCAGCAGCTGATCCCGCCGACGGCGAACCTGGACAGCCAGGACCCACGGATCGATTTGGACGTCGTCGCCAAGGAGGCCCGCTCCGCCGCCGTGGAGGTCGCCGTCAGCAACTCCTTCGGCTTCGGCGGGCAGAACGCCGTGGTGGTGCTGACCCGCCCCTGACGCAAGCCGCTGTCGGCCCAGCAGACTCCGCCGGACCCGGTCGAAGGGTCCGGCGGAGTCTGCTGGGCCGACAGAGGTTCGGGTCAGCCGTCACCGTCACCGGCGGCGGTGAGCCGACCCTCGGCGATCGCGTGGTGCACCTCGTTCTGCCGCGCCGTGAGCTCACGGCGTTCCGCGTCCAGCGCCTCGGCCTGGGCCTCGTCCGCCGCCATGAGCTTCACCAGGTCGCGGTCCGCCATGTCGAGCACGCCCATGTCCGCGTACGCCTGCTGGACCCTGGGCCCCCACAGCCCGATGTCCTTGACGCAGGGCACGATCCGGGTGAAGAGCCGTGACCGGAAGGCCCGCATGCGCGGGCCCCGGTTCATGTACTCCATGCATTCCTTCATGTCGAAGCCGAGCGTCTCCCACACCTCCTGCATCCGCAGCCGGTCGCGCATCAGGTAGCAGCCCTCGACGATGAAGTCCTCGCGTTCCGCGATCTCCTTGCTGGTCAGCTCCTTGTAGTAGTCCCGCAGCGCGAGGCGCCCGAAGGCCACGTGCCGGGCCTCGTCCTGCATGATGTACGACAGGATCTGCTTGGGCAGCGGCTTGTCCGTGCGGTCGCGCAGGATGCCGAACGCCGCGAGGGCCAGCCCCTCGATCAGGACCTGCATCCCCAGATACGGCATGTCCCAGCGGGAGTCGTTCAGGGCCTCGCCCAGCAGGGACTTCAGATGAGGGCTGATCGGATAGCTCATGCCGATCTTCTCGCGCACGAAACGTGTGAACAGCTCCGCGTGCCGTGCCTCGTCCATGACCTGCGTCGCGGCATAGAACTTGGAGTCGATGTCCGGCACCGACTCGACGATCCGGGCGGAGCAGATCATCGCGCCCTGCTCCCCGTGCAGGAACTGACTGAACTCCCAGGCCGCCATGTGCCGTCGCAGCTCCCGCTTCTCCCGCTCGTTCAGGCGGGAGTACTGCCGGGAGCCGTACAGCGCGAGGGCGTTCTCGGGCGTTCCGAGGACGTCACAGGGGTCCACGTCCAGGGACCAGTCGATCCGCTTCGTACTGTCCCACTGCTTGTCCTTGCCCTTCTGGTAGAGGTTCAGCAGTCGCTCTCGATCCGTGTCGTACACCCAGGTGAAGGTGTTGCGTCCCTGCATCGGGAAGGACCAGGCGGCGCTGGTGTCGGTCTGTGCGGTGCGGTCGCTCTCACTCATGATCGGTAAGTCCCTTGCGTGCTGCGGATGGTGGTCGCCCTGCGGTCATCGCACGGGCCCGGCCGGGGACAGCACCGGCAGCACCGCGGGAAGGACGTCGAGCGTGTAGCGCGTGCGCCCGCCCTTGACCTCGCCGTCCCACTCGAAGGTGAGAGGGGCGCCGTCGGTGCGTTCGATCTCCACGTGGCGGCCCCGCCGGTACAGCACCTCGGGCCGTTCGAGATGCCGTCCCTCCCGGGTGAGGCCGGGAAGCTCCAGAGGGTCGAGATCGCCGGTCACGACGCAGACGTCGAGCAGCGCGTCGTCCAGCACGGAGCGGGGCAGCAGGAGGAAGCCGCCGCCCCGGTAGCGGCCGCCCCCGACGGCCGTGAGGACGACGCTGCCGTCGTGCACCACCTCGCCGTCCACCACGACCCTGGCCGGATGCGGCGCGAAGTCGCGCAGCGTCGCGGCCACCGCTTGCCGGTAGCGGGCCCGGCCGCTGATCCCGGTGAGCCCGGCGGCCGTCAAAAGGGCCTCCGCGACGAGACCGGAGCATGCGCCCAGCAGCACGACGTCCCGTGTCTGGGCCACACGCGCCAGGTCGAGCCGCCGAAGGCGCGGTCGCGCCCCGGTGAAGGCGGCGGCGAGGGCCTCGTGCCACGGACGGTCGTGCCAGACCTCTTTGTAGAAGGAGTTCCCGGTACCGGCGGGAACGCAGAACAGGGCCGGTCCGCCGGGACCCGCCCCGGCGGTCACCATGCCGCCCGCCACGTCGGCGGCGGTGCCGTCGCCGCCGACCGCGACCACGGCGTCCACACCGTCCCCTGCGGCCTTCGCGGCGAGGATCCGGGCGTGCCCGGGGTGCGCGGTCCGCACTACGGCGACCTCTCCGACCAGCCTCCGACACGCCTCGGCGACCTCCGTGACGGGGGCCGCCACGGCGCCGCCCGCCCGCTCGTTCGCCACGATCACCGCAGTGCGTGCCCAGTGGCTCATGCTCTGCATCCTTGTCCGCATCGGATCGGCCGCCGCGCTGAGCGGAGAGAGCAGGATTCGAACCTGCGCGGGGCTCGGCACCCCTGACCGGAGACGGGCTCCGGCCCCCATTGGGCCGCTCTGGGAATCTCTCCTCGCCGGCCTCCGCGGCCGACACAAGGACGGTGTCACGCCGGACTTGCAGACCGCTGAAACGTACGTCTCAGCGCGCGGAACAGACCCGGCCTCGCTAGGAGTTGCTCCACCCGGTCGTGCGGGAGTACGCGTCGAGCAGGTCCACCACGAAGACGAGGGTCGAGCCCGCCGGGATCAGCGGTGACGGCGACTGGTTGCCGTAGCCGAGTCGCGGGGGAACGACGATCTCGCGTCGGCCGCCGACCCTCATGCCCCTCACCCCTCGGTCCCAGCCCTTGATGACCCTGCCGCCGCCCAGGGCGAACTTGAACGGCTCGTCCCGGTCCCAGGAGGCGTCGAACTCCTTGCCGGACGCGAAGTTCACCCCGACGTAGTGGACCCTGACCACCATGCCCGGCTTCACCTCGGGCCCATCGCCGACGACCAGGTCCCGGACGGTCAACTCGGCAGGAGCCTCCCCCTCCGGAACGTCCACCTCGGGCTTCGTCAGTTCGCTCATCGCGCGCACCTCGTCATCACTCTTCGATCGATCGCCGCCCCAGCACGGAGTGGCCGGACACAGCGTCTCAGGACCGAGGCCGCACGCTTCGTATCGCCTGCGCCTCGGGCAGTGACGAGAGCCCGCTTCTGTCGCTGCCGGGGCCCCGGCGGAGGAGGATGGAGAGGAAGAAACAGGCCGGTGAGAAGACGGGCCGGACCGATGGGCCGAGCGAGAGAGGAGGTGCGACGTCATGTCGCAGTTCATGGACGTCCACCACGGAATGAAGGGCCTCACGGCCGACGATCTGATGAAGGCGCACCAGGCGGATCTCGCGATCGAGAAGGAAGAAGGCGTCCACTTCGAGAAGGCATGGGCGGACCCGCAGTCCGGCACGGTCTACTGCCTGTCCGAGGCCCCCTCGGCGGAGGCCGTGCAGCGCATCCACGAACGGGCCGGCCACAAGGCCGACGAAATCCACGCCGTCCCGCTGACGGTGTGAGGCTGTGACGGTCCCGGCAGTGCCTCGTTGTCCTTGATCGAAGGTGAAAACACACTGACGTGACGAGGTAGTACATGCCGGTCGAATCGATCCGCGAAATGACCTACGGAGGCTTCGCCTTCGGTTGCCGGATCGTGGAGCAGCCACACCCGCGGACCGAACCCATCGTCGTCCTGGGCGGCGCCTACCAGAACATGCACTCCAACCGTCGCTCGGAGGGGCCGTGGGTGGCCGCGTCCACGGTGGTCAGCGTCGAACTGCCGGGTCTGGGCACCGCCGCCGACCTCCCGGAGGAGTACGGCTTCGACTTCCTGGGCGACGCCCTGGGGCACCTGCTGGACGAACTGGGCCTGGACCGGGTCAACATGATCGCGGTGTCCTACGGCACGGCGATCGCCTACCGGTACGCGCAACGCCACGCCGAGCGGGTGGCCCGGCTGGCGCTGGTGGGGTCCACCCCGGCCGTCCCGGACGACGCCCGCGCGGCCATCGCCCAGCTCAGCGAACTGCTGCGGGCCGGGGACACCGAGACGTTCGCCCGCCGCGCGGTGGAACTGTTGGTGTGCACCGAGCCCGCGTGCCTGACGGCCCACCCGCACGCTGCGGCGGAGGTACTGCGCCGCGTGCTGTCGGCCGCCGGACCGGCGGACATCCCTCGGTACATCGCGGCCAACGACCGGCTGCTGCGGCACCCGTTCGGCGACCCCGACGGCATCCACGGGGTGCGGGCACTGTGCGTCAGCGGCGAACACGACCGGCTGTGCCCGCCGGAGGGCGCGAGGGCGGTCGCCGCCAGCATTCCCGGGGCGATGCTCGCGGTGTTGCGGGGCAGCGGGCACGTCGTGCACCTGGAGCGGCCCCGTGACTTCAGCGACGTACTGGCGCGGTTCATGACCGACGAGCCGCTGGAGGACCATCCGGCGCTGCGCCGACTGGAGGCCGTGCCGTCGGCGCGGGCCGCCGCAGCCGCGGTCGGGGCTCATTGAGCGGCCCGGCGGACGCCGTCGGTGCCCGTGCCGGGGCGGTGCCCAAGATCGGGAGAAGTTGGCGTGAATTGGACGCACGTTACCTATCGGTATGCATCGACTTGATGAGCGATCAACAGTAGAACTCGTTCCCATTCCGTCGAGAGTGAGGAACGTGCGATGACCGACTCAACCCGCCCTGAAGTGGGCCGTAACGGGATCTCCCGCCGCGGCTTCCTCGCAGGAACAAGTTCTCTTCTCGGCGCCGTGGCCCTCAGCGGTCACGCCGCCGCGGCCGACCGCTCCACCGCGGCGGCCGTCGCTCCCGTCGCCGACGGGGCACACCTGCCCGCCCTCGTCATCGGCACCGGTTACGGCGGCTCCGTGGCCGCGCTCCGGCTCGCCGAGGCCGGCGTCGCGGTGCAGATGGTGGAGATGGGCATGGCCTGGGACACCCCGGGATCCGACGGCAAGATTTTCGCCAACACCACCACACCCGACAAGAGATCGTTCTGGCTGAGAACCAGAACGAAGCAGCCCCTGAGCAACTTCCTCGGCTTCCCGATCGACAAGGACATCCCGAAGTACACCGGGATCCTGGACGCCGAGGACTTCGCCGGCATCACCGTCTACCAGGGCCGCGGTGTCGGCGGCGGCTCGCTGGTCAACGGCGGCATGGCCGTGACGCCCAAGCGGGAGAACTTCGCGGCGATCCTGCCGTCCGTCGACGCGGGCGAGATGTACGGCACGTACTACCCGCGCGCCAACGCGGGGCTCGGCGTCGCCACCATCGACCCGGACTGGTTCGAGAGCGCCGCGTGCTACCAGTACGCGCGCGTCGGCCGTAAGCACGCCCAGCGTTCCGGCTTCCCGTTCGTGTTCGTCCCCGACGTGTACGACTGGGACTACATGAAGCAGGAGGCCGCGGGGACGGTGCCGAAGTCGGCGCTCGCGGGGGAGATCCTCTACGGCAACAACTACGGCAAGAAGTCACTGCAGAAGACCTACCTCGCGCGGGCCACGGCCACCGGCAAGGTCACCATCTCCCCGCTGCACAAGGTGACATCGGTCGCCCCGGCGGCAGGCGGCGGCTACACCGTCCGCATCGACCAGCTCGACACCACCGGCGCCGTCACCGCCACCAAGGAAGTCACCGCTGGCCGGGTCTTCTTCGCCGCGGGCAGCGTCGGCACCAGCAAGCTCCTCACCAGGCTCAGGGCGACCGGCGTCCTGCCCGCGCTCAACGGTGAGATCGGCAAGGGCTGGGGCGACAACGGCAACGTCATGTGCGGGCGCGCCAACCACCTCTGGGACCCGACCGGTTCGCTCCAGGCGTCGATCCCCACCGGCGGCATCGACAACTGGGCCGCGGGCGGCGCCTTCGCGGAAGTGGCGCCGCTGCCGACCGGCATCGAGACGTACGCCTCCTTCTACCTGTCCATCACGAAGACGCCGCAACGCGCCGAGTTCACGTACAACCCGACGACCGGCGGCGTCGACCTGAGCTGGCAGAGGGCATGGAAGCAGTCGGGGATCGACATGGCCAGGACCATCTTCGACAAGATCAACGCGAAGGAGGGCACGATCTACCGCACCGACCTGTTCGGTACGTACAAGATCTGGGGCGACCACCTCACCTACCACCCGCTGGGCGGCGCCGTACTGAACAAGGCGACCGACAACTACGGCCGCCTGCACGGCTATGCGGGTCTGTACGTCATCGACGGCGCGCTGATCCCGGGCAACACCAGCGTCAACCCGTTCGTGACGATCACGGCGCTCGCCGAGCGCAACATCGCCAAGATCGTCGCCGCTGATCTGTAACGGCCGCGGCCTGCCCGAGTCCCGGCCGCCCAGGTGCGGTTCAGGACTTGGGCAGGACGCACGCCGTGTCGAGGCCCAACACGTGGTTGAGCCGTCCGAAGGCCAGCCAGGAGCCGATGGCCATGCTCAGCTCCACGATCTCGGCCTGGCTGTAGTGGGCGGTCATCCGCTTCCAGAACTCCTCGTCCAGGCCGTGGTGGTCGACGGCGTAGCGCTCCGCGTACTCCGCCGCGAGCCGGGTCCGCTCGTCGAACGCGTTGGTCTCGCGCCAGCCCTCGACGGCGTCGAGGAACGACTCCTCGACCTTCTCGCCGTCCCGCTCGGTGCGCCAGTCCAGGCAGAACAGGCAACCGTTGATCTGCGCGATCCGCAGCCGCGCGGCCTCGAACTCCCGCAGCCCCAGGGTCGAATGGTCGTACACGGCCATGGAGAACTGCGCCGCCGCGGGCCCGATGCCGGGCACCATCTCGCCCCACACGTACGGGATGGGTTCCTGCCCGTCAGGTATGTCGATCCTCATGACTGCTTCCGATGTCCTCGCTGCTTCCGTCATGGCTGCTTCCTTCCGAGCCGGCCGACGGCGGGGGAGATGGGCACGTCGAGCGCGTCGTAGAGTCCGGGCGGCGCGGCCACGAGCCACTCGATCGCGCCGACGAGGCGCCCCACGGCGGTCGCGTTGCCGCCCGCCGCGTGGTTGCCGCCCTCGTCGGTGGCCTGGACGGTGACCTCGATGCGCGGACGGCCCTCGACGATCACCCGGTGCGCGCCCGCCCCGCCACCGGGCGGCACCGGCCAGTCGGGCGCACAGGACGGATGGATCCGCGTCGCGTGCTCGACGACGAGGCGCACCTCGCCGTCCACGACGCCCTGCACCTCGAAGCGGACCGCGCCCTGGGTGCCCGCGGCGAAGTCGCCCATGGCCGCCGTCGTGACGTCGCGCTCCAGCGCCCGGCGCTCCAACGTCTCGCGGATCTCGTCGAGTTCCACCCCGAGCGCCCGCGCCATCAGCCTCAGCTGCCCGCCCCACACCATCGTCGGCACGGACTCCGCCAGCATCAAGGGCTCGTACTCCATGGGGTGCCCCATGCCGACGAGATCGCGTACCGAGTCCTCCTGGTCGTACGTCGAGTAGTCGAAGATCTCCTGGCAGCGCAGCACGTCGACGCGGGTGCCGAGACCGCTGACCAGCAGGGGCAGTACGTCGTTGGCCCAGCCGGGGTCGACGCCGGACACGAACAGCGACCCGCCGCCCTCCGCGATGGCCGCGCGCACCGGATCGGTGAAGTCGGGCGGTGCGCTGCGGTGGTCGTAGAGCGGATAGAGGGCCGGGGAGACCACGACGGCACCGGTGCGCAGGGCGCGGCAGATGTCGTCGAGGGCCTCGTCGGGGCGCAGCTCGCCGGAGGCCGCGTAGAAGACAGCGCCGGGCCGGGCCGCGAGCACCGCGTCGACGTCCGTCGTCGCGGTGAGACCGAGGGCGTGGTCACAACCGGCCAGGTCGCCCGCGTCGCGGCCGTCCTTGGCGGGGTCGTGCACGAGTACGCCGCAGAGTTCGAGCCCGGGATGGGCGTCAACGGCTCGGATCGCCGCGCGTCCCACGTTCCCGGTGCCCCAGACCACCGTGGAAGTCATGCGCCGGAGCGTAACCTGACGTGTCGTCAGTTCATAGACCTGGTGCGTGAGTTGCACCTTCGGGGCGACTATGGGTGGGGCGGTGTGGCCGGTTCGGTACCGGTCGCGGTGGCAGTGAGGCGCCCGACGTGTGGATGATGGGGTCGGGCGCCTTGCTGTGTGAGGAAGACCCCGCACGGCCGAAATCGTGGCGCGGCAGCAGGGGCGTGGATGCGATGATCTCTCAGCTGTGTCCTGTGCACTGCGTCCTGCGTCTTACGCCCAGCGCAAGGGCGTTGCCACCCGCAGTGAGAAACCCATCGCGTCCTGCGCAGCGGCCGTCACCCTCGCCCCACTTCTGATGTGGGCGTTCTGATGTCGGCGTGACGTGACCCGACTCAGTCCTCGTCCTCGTCCTCCTCTCCGTCCTCGTCCATGCCCTCGTACGCGGAGAGGAAGAGCGCCGAGAAGCTGGGATACCTGGTCAGATCGCCGTACTTCGGCGCGAACTCGTAGGCGGCCCACTCGCCGTCCGGCCCGACGTCGGTCGGATCGAGCAACCAGAAGTCCTCTCCCTGGGCGATCTGGAGGGACCGGCGGAACACCTGTACATCGTCCTCGTTGCCGGGTATCGACTCGTAGACCGCGGTCACGCGCCTGCCGGCATCGCCGTCCCGCATCCACGAGACGCGGCCGCACGGATGGACGCCGTCCACCCAGGCGTCCAGGTGCGTCCATCCGTCACTCGCCAGGAAGAATCCCCGCAAGCTCGGTGGGAACCGCACCCCGAGGCGCTCCTCGGATGCCGCCAGGGCTTCTTCCCGAGCCGGTGCTTCACCCAGCCACAGCTCGATCCGCTCCTCTCGATCCAGCGCGTCCAGCTGATCGTCATCCAGCAGATCGGCCAGCTCGTCCTCGTCGGCAGAGGTCTTCACGTACCGCTCGCCGTACCGCTCCAGGAAGCCGCGCCACTCCTGCGGCGTGATCGGAACAGCGGCAACTGTGTTCTCTTCGGGCCCAGTTGTCTCACTCATGAAGGTCATGGTGCCCTATGGCTCTGACAACGCCGTCGTGTGCGCCCCGTCGATGCCGTGTTTGTCCATGCGCCGGGTCCGGTCCGGGTACGTCAGGCTGGTTCTCTTGATCGCGTTCATGGTTGGCGGGCGGGGCGGCGTTCCTCCTGTGTCAGGAGGAACGCCGCAACCACCTCTGTGAACGCCTCCGGCGCTGCGCGGTGGATCAGGTGTCCGACCGGGATGGTGACCATGTGTCCGCCGGGGATGCGGCGGGCCAACTCGGCGACGCCGTCCTGCGGCACATGGCTGCGTGGGCCGCCGGCCACCACGAGGGTCTCGGCGGTGACCTGGCTGAGTCGCTCCAGCCACCGGGGATCGGGCTGGTCGATCTGCCGCCTGACGGCGAGCACCATCTCCCAGTCGAAGGTCAGGTCGCCGTCCGGCCTGGTCGGGGCACTCGGCTCCCGGGGACGGGGGACCGGCACGTCCTCCAGGACGAGTCGGCTCACCCGCTGAGGGTGGTCCTGTGCGAGCAGGTAGGCCACGATCCCGCCCAGGGAATGTCCGATCAGGTCCACCGGGCCCAGTCCCAGAGCGTCCAGAAAGTGGAGCACATCGGCCCGCATGAGTTCGAGCGAGTAGTCCCCCGGCCAGTCGCTTCGGCCGTGCCCGCGCAGGTCGAGGCGGTACACCCGTCGGCTGTGGGCGAGGGCGGGCACCACCGGCTCCCAGTCGGTGGCATTCTCGCCGAGCGCGTGGATGAGGACGATCGGCGGAGCATCCGGCGGCCCCGACACCTGGTAGGCCAGCCGGACTCCTCTTGCGTCGACCGAGCGGTGATCAACCATGTCCGGAGGTTATGCGGTGAGGGACTGCCGGAGGATCGGCGTTCACTGGCGGCCGAACCACCCACTTCAGGCAGCCTCTGGCATACCTGGAGCGACTCCGGTGTCGGACTGCCTGGAGCGCAACGGGGCCTCCAGGCAGCCGACGTGAGGCTCTAGAAGAACCCGAGCTTCGTCGCGCTGTAGGAAACCAAAAGGTTCTTCGTCTGCTGGTAGTGGTCCAGCATCATCTTGTGGTTCTCGCGGCCGATGCCGGACTGCTTGTAGCCGCCGAACGCGGCGTGCGCCGGATACGCGTGGTAGCAGTTGGTCCAGACGCGGCCCGCCTGGATCGCGCGGCCCGCCCGGTACGCCGTGTTGATGTCGCGGGTCCACACCCCGGCGCCCAGGCCGTACAGCGTGTCGTTGGCGATCTTGATGGCGTCGTCGTAGTCGGCGAAGGAGGCGACCGAGACGACCGGGCCGAAGATCTCCTCCTGGAAGATCCGCATCCGGTTCTGGCCCTCGAAGATGGTGGGCTGCACGTAGTAGCCGCCCGCCAGCTCGCCGTCGTACTCGATGCGCTGGCCGCCCGTGAGGACCTTCGCGCCCTCCTGCTGGCCGATGTCGAGGTACGAGAGGATCTTCTGGAGCTGGTCGTTGGAGGCCTGGGCGCCGATCATCGTGTCGGTGTCCAGCGGGTGGCCGGGCTTGATGGCCTGGGTGCGGGCGATGGCCGCGTCGAGGAACTCGCTGTAGTGGCCCTGCTGGATCAGCGCGCGCGACGGGCAGGTGCAGACCTCGCCCTGGTTGAGGGCGAACATCGTGAAGCCCTCGAGGGCCTTGTCGCGGAAGTCGTCGTCCTTGGCCCAGACGTCGTCGAA
This sequence comes from Streptomyces sp. BYX5S, assembly GCF_054724165.1. Classification (NCBI taxonomy): domain Bacteria; kingdom Bacillati; phylum Actinomycetota; class Actinomycetes; order Kitasatosporales; family Streptomycetaceae; genus Streptomyces; species Streptomyces sp. BYX5S. Next base: position 3,919,588 of record NZ_CM138829.1, read on the forward strand.
GAAGATGTTCGGGCTCTTGCCGCCCAGTTCGAGGGTGACCGGCTTGATGTTCTCCGAGGCGTACTGCATGATCAGGCGGCCCGTCGTGGTCTCGCCCGTGAACGCGACCTTCGCTACGCGGGAGGACGAGGCCAGCGGCTTGCCCGCCTCCACGCCGAAGCCGTTGACGATGTTGACCACACCCGCCGGCAGCAGGTCCTTGACCAGGTCCAGCCAGACGTGGATCGACGCCGGGGTCTGCTCGGCGGGCTTGATGACGACCGCGTTGCCCGCCGCGAGGGCGGGGGCCAGCTTCCACGTCGCCATCAGGATCGGGAAGTTCCAGGGGATGATCTGCGCGACCACGCCCAGCGGCTCGTGGAAGTGGTACGCGACCGTGTCGTCGTCGATCTCGGAGAGGCTGCCCTCCTGCGCGCGGACCGCGCCCGCGAAATAGCGGAAGTGGTCGATGGCGAGGGGGATGTCGGCGGCGAGCGTCTCGCGGACCGGCTTGCCGTTCTCCCAGCTCTCCGCGACGGCGAGGAGTTCGAGGTTCTGCTCCATACGGTCGGCGATCTTGAGGAGGATGTCCGCACGGGAGCCGGGCGCCGTGCGGCCCCAGGCGGGTGCGGCAGCGTGCGCGGCGTCGAGGGCACGCTCGACGTCCTCGGCCGTGCCGCGGGCGATCTCGGTGAACGGCTGACCGTTGACGGGGCTCGGGTTCTCGAAGTACTGGCCGCGGGCGGGAGGCGTGTACTCGCCGCCGATGAAGTGGTCGTAGCGGGCCTGGTAGGAGACGACGGAGCCCTCGGTGCCGGGCGCTGCGTAGCGGGTCATGGTGCTGGCCTCCTCTGCGGCTGCCCGCCGTTGGGCAGCGTTCGCAGGGAGGCTAGGAGTCCGTACGTTGCAGGTACGTTGCGTGCAGGGACGTGGCGTGCGGGTGCCTGCGCGGTGCGCCTACGGGGTCGGGGCGCGCAACTCGTCGTCGAGCGCGGCGAGGCGGGCCAGGACCGGTGGGGTCGGGCGGATCGCCGCGAGCGCCCGCCACACGTCCAGGTCGTCCTCGCCCCACGGCGCGTGCGCCCAGTCCGCCAGCAGGTCCGGGTCGCCGCGGGCGATGAGCGCCGCCCGGAGTTCGGCGGCGAGCCGGTGCCGGACCCGGGCCACCGCCGGCGCCTGCGAACCGGGGAGCAGAGGGCCCGCGTACGCGGACGCCGCCGCCGTGACCGCCCCGGACGCCAGCCGCCGCTCCACGGTGGAGAGGTCCGAGTCGACCGGGGCCGCCAGCCGGTAAGGGCGGGAGCGCAGCACGTCGGGGCCCAACACCCGGCGCAGCCTGGCCAGTTCGGCCCGCAACGTCACCGGGGTCACGGACTCGTCCTCGTACAGGAAGCACAGCAACTCGTCGCCGGTCAGGCCCTCCGGGTGGCGGGCGAGGAGGACGAGGAGTTCGCTGTGGCGGCGGCTGAGGCGGAGCTTGTGGCCGGTCGGGGTGAGCAGAAGGGCCTCGTCGCGGCCGAGGACGCTCAGCCGCAGCGTCGGCTCGCTCACCGACTGCGGCGCCTGGAGCGCCAGTTGGGACTCCGCCGCGCGGGCCACCGCCTGCACGAACGCGAGGCTGTGCGGGTGCGCGAGACGGTCGCCGCCGGTGATGTCGACGGCTCCGAGCAGCCGCCCGGTGTGCGGGTCGTGCACGGGGGCCGCCGCGCACGTCCACGGCTGCACCTTGCGGATGAAGTGCTCGGCCGCGAACACCTGCACCGGACGGTCCACCGCGACGGCCGTGCCCGGCGCGTTCGTCCCCATCGCCGACTCCGCCCAGCGGGCGCCCGGCACGAAGTTCATCCGGCCCGCCGCCTGTCGCGTCCCGGTGTGCCCCTCGACCCACAGCAGTCTGCCGTGCGCGTCGCACACCGCCAGCAGATGCTCCCCGTCCGCCGCGAACGTGCCCATCAGCTCGCGGAACAGCGGCATCACCCGCGCTAGCGGATGCTCCGCGCGGTAGGCGTCGAGGTCGTCCTCGGGCATCTCCACGGACGCCGAGGCGTCCGGACTGACGCGCGCGCCCGCCGAGCGCCGCCAGGACGCGGCGACGACCGGGCGCACGGGACGCACCACGGTACCCGCCGCGGTGAACCGGTCGTGCGCGCGGCGCAACGCCCTGACCTGCTCGGACGGATCGGTGCCCGGCTCCAGGGCGACCCACTGATCGGTCAACTCGGCCTCCAGGGCGAATCCTCGCGACGGTGCGGTGACGCGACCATCGTCGCCCCGGGGGAGCGGGCCGACAAGGATCAGTACACGGGTCGGACGGATCGGCACATGCCACTCACATGCGTGGGCCGGCTCCTACCGACAGCGTGGGCGGGCTCCGCGCCCGGCCGGGTCAGGCGGCGGCGACCAGCCGCATGTACCGGTCCCAGTCCCAGTTCGGCCCGGGGTCCGTGTGGTCCGCGCCGGGCACCTCCACGTGTCCGATGATGTGGTCGCGGGTCCTCGGGACGCCGTAGCGCGCGCAGATCGACGCGGTCAGCGCCGCCGACTCCCTGTACATGGCCTCCGTGAAGTACTCCGGCTTGTCCACCCATCCCTCGTGCTCGATGCCGATGCTGCGCGTGTTGTAGTTCCAGTTCCCCGCGTGCCAGGCGATGTTCTTCTCCCGCACCATCTGCGCGATGTGCCCGTCGGAGGAGCGGACCACGTAGTGCGCGGAGACCTGCTTGGCCGGGTTCTTGAAGATGTCGAGCGTCGTCGCGTACGTCTCCTGCGTGACGTGGACGATCACGAAGTCGATCGGGTACGAGGACGGGCGCCCGGACACCGTGTAGTTGGACGTGCTCGCCGGGACGGACTCGGCCTTCGGGTAGTCCACCGCCAGCGCTCGGGCGTCGGCCCGGCCCGTGGCCAGCAGGGAGGTGGGCGCGGCGGCGAGCGCCCCGAGTTGGAGCAGTCGGCGGCGGCTGGGGAGTGCGGGTGTCGAGCGGTGGGATGCCGGGTCGTCCGCTCGGTCGGCTGCGCGCTGGGTCGCTCGTTGGGTTGCTGGTTGGATTGCACGGTTCATGTCAATGCTGCCTCTCGGGTCACCGGTGGGGCGGTAGATCGGGGCGGGGCTTTGAGCGGGCCCCAGCTGTGGGGGCCTGGGTGCGCGGCCGGGTGGGGCGGTGGTGTGGTCAGGCGGCGGGTATCAGCGGTATGCCCGAGGCGGGACCCGCGTAGACCGTGCACGGCAGGGTGGGGCGCGCCTGGTTGCCGCTGCTGGCGACGGCCTCGCGGAAGTCGCCGCTCGTGCGGGTCGCGCTCTGCCTGCTGTTGATGTCCCCCGACACAGGAATTCCCCCTCCCCGTGCGCACGCCGCCACCCGCCGGACGGACGGGAGTGCGGCGCCTCGCGTGCATCACGTTACGGGGCCCGTCGGCTGGGGTGGAAGAGGGCGCGAAGGATCTGTGGACTACTGGCGCGTTGTGAACAACCGCACGTCAGAGGTCCGAACCAGTGGCGGCGGGGTGCCTGAGTGGGACGGGATTCAGGCGGCGACGGCTCCCGTCGGATCGTCGAGCACGGCCCGCACCACCGAGTGCGCCGCGCCCAGCAGCGGCCCGTCCGAGCCGAGCCCGGAGGCGACGACGCCGTCGGTCGGGGACGCCATGCGGCTCGTCAACTCCTGTTCCAGGGACGGCAGGAGCCACGGCGCGAGACGGGACAGCGCGCCACCGAGGACCACCGCGCGCGGATCCACCAGGTTCACCGCGCCCGCCAGTGCGATGCCCAGTGCGGTGCCCGCGGAGCGCAGCGCGAGGCGGGTCGCGGTGTCGCCGTCGGCGGCCCGCTCGGCGAGCAGTGACACCCGGTCGGGGCCCGGTTCGATGCCGGCGGCGTGCAGTACCGCCTCCTCGCCCGCGTACTGCTCCAGGCAGCCGCGGCCGCCGCACGGGCACGCGGGGCCCTCCGGTTGGACCGGGACGTGGCCCAGTTCTCCGGCGAACCCTCGTGTTCCGCGCAGGAGGTGGCCGTCCACGACGAGTGCGGCGCCGATGCCGATCTCCGCCGACACGTGGAGGAAGTCGGCGGGGGAGTCCTCGGCGAGCCACAGTTCGGCGAGGGCGCCGAAGTTCGCCTCGTTCTCCACGGTGACCGGCACGTCGACGGGCAACAGGGCCGCGACGTCCGTGTCGTGCCAGTCGAGGTTGGGGGCGCGGACGACGGTGGTGGAGCCGCGTGCGACGAGGCCCGGTACGGCGAGCGCGAGACCGGCGGGGCGCAGGCCGGCCTCCCGGGCCGTCTCGCTCACCTCCCGTACGAGTTCGGCGAGTTCGTCCAGTACGGGCTTCGGGGCGCGGCCCCGGTTGCTCACCCGGCGCCGTGCCCGAGCCCGTACCTCGCCCCGCAGGTCCACCGCGCACACCGCAAGATGGTCGACTCCCACCTCGGCGCCGAGCCCGGCCGGGCCCTGGCCGCTGATGCCCAGCGCCGAGCCCGGCCGCCCGACGCCTCCCGGGCGCTGCGGCCCCAACTCCTCCAGGAGACCCGCCCGGATCAGCTCGTCCACGAGGGTGGACACGGCCGCCCTGGTCAGCCCGATGCGCTGTGAGACCGCGGCCCGCGACAGTGTGCCCTCGGCGGCGACCGCGTGCATGACGCGGGAGAGGTTGCGGCGGCGCATGGCCTGTTGGGTGTCGGATGTGCCGGGGCGTGGGCGGTGCAGTGGTGCGGTCATGTGGACATGCTCCCAGGGGAGGAGAGGTGGGGTCTTCCGAACGTGGGTGTGCTGAGGTGTCCGTCGAGTGCGCCCACCCGGGCCACGCCCACCCGGCCCACGCCCACGGGGCTCCGCCCCGGACCCCGCTGCTCAATCGCCGCAGGGGCTTGAATTGCCGGGGCTCGGCCTCGGATCGTGCGTGGCGAGGGCCGCCGGGGCTTGAGGTGGCGGGGCCCGGTCTCCGAGCGTGCGCTGCGAGGGTGGCAGGGGCTTGAGGTGGCGGGCCCCGTCGTAGGACCTCGCTCAGCTCTCCGCGCCGCCACCTCCCAGCAACGCACCCGCCCCCTCCAGCACCCCGGAGATCCGGTTCATCGTCGTCTCGTCGCGGTGGGGGACCGGGTCGAGGAGGGGGCCCTGGGACGTGTTCCAGCGGCGGGCGACCGCGGCGGGGTCCTCGCCGGTCAGGAGGGCGGCGGCCTGGGCTGCCGCGCCCAGGGCGACCAGTTCGCGGGCCTCCGGCACCTGCACCGCGCGCCCGGAGAGGCGCCGCACCGTCTCCTGCCAGGCCGTCCCGCGCGCCCCGCCGCCGATGAGCAGCAGGGGAGCCGTCGGGTCGGGGTCGGCGTCGAGGACCTGGTCGAGCGCGGCGAGGAGCGCGTGCACCGCGCCGTCGTAGGCCGCCTGCAACAGCTGCCCGCCCGTCGTGTCGTGGCGCAGTCCCGTCAGCAGGCCCGAGGCGTCCGGGAGGTTGGGGGTCCGCTCGCCGTCCAGGTACGGCAGGATCGTCGCCGTGCCGCCCGCCTCGACCGCCTCCCGGTCCAGGCCCAGCAGCGCCGCGATCCGGTCGACCGCGAGCGTGCAGTTCAGCGTGCAGGCCAGCGGCAGCCAGTCACCGCGCGCGTCCGCGAAACCGGCGACCGTGCCGGTGGGATCGGCCGGCCGGTTCCGCGACACCGCGTACACCGTGCCCGAGGTGCCCAGGCTCAGCACCGGCGTACCCGGCAGCAGGCCGAGGCCGAGCGCGGCGGCCGCGTTGTCACCGGTACCGGCCGCCACCAACGTGCCCTTGGCGAACGGCAGGTCGCCGTCCGCGGCGTGGACCGTGCCCGCGACCTCGCCCGGCCCGACGACCCTCGGCAGCAGCGCCGGGTCGAGCCCGACCCGCCCCAGCACGTCCTCGTCGTACGCCTCGGTCGCCGACGCCCACCACCCCGTACCGGACGCGTCGCCCCGGTCGGTCGTGCCGTCACCGGTCAGCCGCCCCGTGAGGTAGTCGTGCGGCAGCCGCACCGCGGCCGTGGCGCGGACCGCCTCCGGCTCGTGCTCGGCCAGCCACGCCCACTTCGACACCGTGAAGGAGGCCGCGGGCACGATCCCGAACCGCTCCGCCCACACCTTCGCCCCGCCCAGCTCGTCCACCAGGCGGCGCGCCTGCGGCGCCGAGCGCACGTCGTTCCACAGCAGCGCGGGCCGCACCGGCCGCCCCCGCGCGTCCAGCGTCACCAGCCCGTGCTGCTGCCCGCCCACCGACACCGCCGACGCGCCCCGGGCCGCGTCGCCGCACTGGGCGAGCGCCGCGCGCAGCGCCCCGTACCACTCCTCCGGATCGCTCTCGCGGCCCGCACCCGAGGTCACGGTGTGCGGCGCCTGCCCGCTCGCCACGATCGCGCCCGTGGCCACATCGACGACCAGGGCCTTCGTGGACTGCGTGGAACTGTCGACTCCTACGACGAGGGGTCCATCGGCAGCTGACATGCGGCTCTCCTGAACGTTTGTGTGGAAATGGCGCCCTGAGGGGCGGTCGTCGGATCGCGATTTTTCGCGATTGTGCCCCGAAGGGCCGTCGGCTCTTCCCAGCGGCGTTCCCGCATACTAATTTGTAAAGCGCCATGACGAAATAGGTGGCCGCACCCCATGTGCAGCGCCGCCGGGCAACGGCGAGGGAGCCGCGAGATGACGTACCAGCCCACTCCTGACGACAAGTTCACCTTCGGTCTGTGGACCGTCGGCTGGCAGGGCCGTGACCCGTTCGGCGACGCCACGCGTCCGGCGCTCGACCCGGTCGAGTCCGTGCAGCGCCTGTCCGAGCTCGGCGCCCACGGCGTGACCTTCCACGACGACGACCTGATCCCCTTCGGCGCCTCCGAGACCGAGCGCGAGTCGCACATCAAGCGCTTCCGGCAGGCCCTCGACGCCACCGGCATGGTCGTCCCGATGGCCACCACGAACCTGTTCACGCACCCGGTCTTCAAGGACGGCGGCTTCACCGCCAACGACCGCGACGTACGCCGCTACGCCCTGCGCAAGGTCATCCGCAACATCGACCTCGCCGCCGAGCTCGGTGCGCAGACCTACGTCGCCTGGGGTGGCCGCGAGGGCGCCGAGTCCGGTGGCGCCAAGGACGTCCGGGACGCCCTCGACCGCATGAAGGAGGCCTTCGACCTTCTCGCCGAGTACGTCACCGAACAGGGCTACGACCTCAAGTTCGCCATCGAGCCGAAGCCCAACGAGCCGCGCGGCGACATCCTGCTGCCGACCGTCGGCCACGCCCTCGCGTTCATCGAGCGCCTGGAGCGGCCCGAGCTGTTCGGCGTGAACCCGGAGGTCGGTCACGAGCAGATGGCGGGCCTCAACTTCCCGCACGGCATCGCCCAGGCCCTGTGGGCGGGCAAGCTGTTCCACATCGACCTCAACGGCCAGTCCGGCATCAAGTACGACCAGGACCTGCGCTTCGGCGCCGGTGACCTGCGCGCCGCGTTCTGGCTCGTCGACCTGCTGGAACAGGCCGGTTACGAGGGCCCGCGGCACTTCGACTTCAAGCCGCCGCGGACCGAGGACTTCGAGGGCGTGTGGGCCTCGGCCGCCGGCTGCATGCGCAACTACCTGATCCTCAAGGACCGGGCCGCCGCCTTCCGCGACGACCCGGAGGTCCAGGAGGCCCTGGCCGCCTCGCGCCTGGACCAGCTCGCGCAGCCGACCGCCGCCGACGGCCTGTCCGCGCTGCTCGCCGACAAGAGCGCCTTCGAGGAGTTCGACGTCGACGCCGCCGCCGAGCGCGGTATGGGCTTCGAGCGCCTCGACCAGCTGGCGATGGACCACCTGCTGGGCGTGCGCGGCTGACGCGAGGACACCCGCGGGGAGGGTTGGACGGCCGGGCCCGGATGCCCGGTCGGCCAACTTCCCCCAGGGGCTCGCATGTTGGCCCCGGTGCGGCAATCCTGGAGGAGTGTCCGTGCCTCCGATGCCGCCGCAGCAGCCCCCGCCGCCGAGCGACGCCCCACCGCCCGGAGGCGGCTTCGGCGCGCCGCCGCCCGACGGGCCGCAGCGACCCGACCGGCGCCGCTTCCTGATCGTCGCCGTGCTCCTCGCCCTCGTGGTGATCGTGGGCGCCACGGTCCTCCTGACGACCCGCGACGGCTCCTCCGGCGGCGACGAGAAGGCCCCCGACAAGAGCAGCGAGCGGGCCACGCCCTCGTTGAGCGTCCCGAGCAAGCTGCCGTCCTCGCTGCCGAGTGAGCTGCCGAGCGAACTCCCCAGCAAACTGCCGAGCGAGCTGCCCTCGGAGCTGCCCAGCGAGCTCCCGACGGATCTGTTCGGCTGACCCCCCGCGTCGGGCCCGGCCCCTACAGGGCGCCCTTCGGCAGCTTCACGTACGTCACCTTCGTCTCGACGCCGCTGTCCACGAGCCGCCCGGCCGCGTCGAACGCCGCCGCACCGTCGGTCATCCCGAAGTCGTTGTCGTTGATCAGCGCCAGGGTGTTCCGGCCCGCGAGCGCGATGCCCTCGATCTTGTCCGGCACGCCGTCGACCGTGCCCAGGTCCACCACGAGCCGCTTGTCGAGAACCGGAACACCGCTCGCCGCCGGGTCCGGCACCTGCTCCAGCGACGGCGACGTGGTGGCGTCGTCCCAGCGCTGCCCGAGGATGTCCGCGCCGCGCGTGAGCCGCACCTCCTGGAGGCGGGCCGCCTTGTCGGTGCGCTCCTCCACCAGCAGCCGGTTCCCGCCGACCGCGACGACGGACGAGATCTTCAGCTCGGACGTGTCGTCCTCACCGGGGTCCACCTCGCCCACCGGGTCGAACCGGTACGCGTACTCCGCCGTGACCGCCTGGCTCTTCGGCGAGAACCGCAGCAGCCGCGTCGTCCGCGACGCCTCGCCCGCGTCCTCGTCCGGCAGCGACAGCGGGCTCTGCACCGCCAGCACCAGGTCGCCGCCCGGCAGCTGAGCGAGCCCCTCGAAGCCCCGGTTGACCTTCCGGTGCAGCAGCACCGACGGCAGCGACTCGACGACCCGGTAGTCGGCGCCCCTCAGGTTCAGCCCCTTCGGCACGTGCCGGGCGAGGACCCGGCCGTCCGCCGACACGTGCACGAGCGAGGGCCCGTACTCGTCGACCAGCCAGAAACTGCCGTCCGCCGCCCGCACGACGCCCTCGGTGTCGAGACCGTTCGGGTCGTACGCGAGCGGGCTCCGGGCGTCGTACGAGTACGGCTTCTCGTCCCGGCCCTCCTGGTTCGACAGGCCGGTGACGGGCTTGCCCGACCTCGTGGTGAGCGGGATCGCGTCGAGGACCTTCACCGTGTCGCCACTCACGCGGATCTTCACGATCGCCGGGTCGAAACCGGGCACGGGGAACGTGCGGCGCTTCGTGCCGTCGACCTTGATCTGGCCGTTCGGGCCGCGGTCCGTCACCGTCCAGAACTCGCCCGTGCGACCCGCCGGGTAGAGGTCGGAGCCGATGCCGCCCAGGTCCACGCCCCGGTCGTTGTCCACCGAGCCCGGCAGCAGGGCGTTGCTGAATCCGCCCAGCGGTATGTCGCCGAGCGTCGCGCTGCCCGTGACCTCCGCCGAACCGGAGCCGGCGGACGCGCCCGTCGCGGCCGGGGCGAGCCCCAGCGCCACGAGGGCGGCGAGAGGCACCCCCGCCGCGACGGTCAGTGCGACGGTGCGGCGCTTGCCGGGGACGAGCGGGGACATGGGGCCTCCTGCGGCGCTGGAACGGCGCACACCTGAAACGGTGTACGGCGCACACGCTCGGCCCCCACCTCGAACGCGGGATGACGCCCGGGTGAACAGGACTGCTCAGGAAGGCGACTTGATCTCCACCGGGAACGCCAGCCTCACCGACAGCCAGGCGTACACGGGCCCCAGCGCGTTCATCGCGACCACGCACACCCACGCCGCCCACGGATTGCCCGCGTCGTAGCCGAAGCCGCCGAAGAACGTCGCGAAGTAGCTGGCGAAGCCGAAGAACATGCCCGGGATGAGAGAGAAGAACCTGATGCGGCCCGTGTACATCAGCGCGCTGTTCAGCACGAGGATGCACACCGCCCCGAACGCGTTCCGCGCCAACTGACTCTCCCCGAACGCCGTGCCCGCGTTCGTCTCCAGCAACACGATGAGCAGCGCGTACGTGGATCCCACCGGCATCGCGCACCACAACCGGCGCGCGTTGGCGAGGCTCGGCCCGCCCAGCATGAACGTCCCCGCCCACGAGATGAAGATCGCCCACGGCGGCAGGTGCAGTGCGGTCCCACCCACGAACGCGGTCGTCGCGGCTAGCACCGACGCCACGATCTCGTGCGGGATCCGCTCCCGGACCACGGGTGTCACCGGGGTCGCCGGGGTCGTCCCGGTCGTCGTCTCCGCCATGTCACGCCACCCCGCCCGCGATGAGGGATCCGTCGAGCTCCGCCGAGAAGGCCGAACGGGCCACCACCCGGCCCGCCTTGACCACCGCCGTGCGCGCCGGCCGGTCCAGGAGCAGCGTGGCGTGGTCGCGGGTGTCCAGGACGACGAGGTCCGCCACCGCCCCCTCGCGCACCCCGTAGTCCGCCTCCGGGATGCCGATCACGCGCGCGGCGTCGTACGTCACCATGCGCAGCACCCGCCGCAGCTCGGCCGGGCCCGACAACTGGGCGATCCGCGCGAGCAGCAGCGCGGTCTCCAGGACGTCGCCGCTGCCGTACGGGGTGAACGCGTTGCGGATGTTGTTGGTGGAGCACGCGGTGAGCACGTCCGCGGCCCACAGCTCGCGCACCGGTGCGAGACCGCGGCGCGGCGCCGTGTCGTCGCCCCGGCCGCCCAGGAAGAGGTCCGTCGCGGGCAGCGGCACGACCGCGACCCCGGCGGCCGCGAGCGCGGTCAGGGCGGCCAGCCGTTCGGCGGGTGGGCGGCCGCCGAGCGAGGTGGCGTGGCCGAGCGTCACCCGGCCCTGGAGGCCGCGTTCGGCGGTGCGGGCCGCGATGAACTCGGCGAGCGCGAACCGCGGGTCGGCGGCGTCGTCACCGAAGTCGGCGTGCAGATCGGCCGGCACGCCGTACTCCGCCGCGAGGTCGAGCACCAGCTCCACATGCCGGTGGCAGTCGGTGAGGGACGCCTCGTTGTACGTACAGCCGCCGACGACATCGGCGCCTGAGTCGAGCGCCTCGCGCAGCAGCTTCTCCGCGCCGGGCGCCTTGAGGATCCCCTCCTGAGGGAACGCGACGACCTGGAGGGTCACCAACGCCTCCCACTTCTCGCGCAGTTCGAGCAGGACGTTGAGTCCTGTGAGGCCCGCCACGGGATCGACGTCGGGGTGCGCGCGGATCACCGTGGTGCCGTTGAGGACGCACATGCGCAGCACCTGCTCGGCACGCGCGCGTACCTCGTCGTGGGTGAAGCCCGCCTTGAGCTCGGCGGTGATCCGGATGGCGTCCGCGAGGGAGCCGGTGCCCTCCGGGGTCAACCCGTCGAGCAGCGCCTTGTCCGGGTGCAGATGGGCCTCGATCAGGCCGGGCAGGACGACCCGGCCGGCGCAGTCGAGCACCTCGGCGCCCGGGGCGTCCGGTGGGGTGAGATCGGGGCCGATGGCGTCGATCCGGCCGTCGAGGATACGGATGTCGGTCGGATCGGGCGAGACCTCCACACGCGCGTGGCGCAGCAGCAGAGCGGTCACGACGGATTCTCCTCATCAGTGGTCGAGACATGCGTGACAGAGCAAGTGCGGGTGCGGGTGCGATGCGTGCGGGTGTGTCCTGGGGGTGGTGCGGTTACGCTCCGGCGGGGAAGTCCGCCTTGCGGATCAGGCAGTGGACGCCCTTGATCTGGTCGACCACCTGCGAGACCTCGAAGTCGGCCGCCGCGCTGAGATACGCGTACGCGGTGGCCCGGTCCATGCCGGTACGGGCGGTGAGGAAGCCGAGCGCGGAGCGCACGCACTGCCGCATCGCCTCGTCGAGATCGGCGTCGAGCCCGAGCGCGACCCAGTGCGTACGGGTCTCGGCGAACGGCTCCCCGAGCAGCCCGGTCACCCTGCGCGCCGCGGCGCCCCGCACCACCGACAGCTGGAACGTGGCGCGCAGCGGTGCCTCCAGCGCGGTCAGCGCCACCTCGCCGTTGCCCTGGGCGAAGTGCGGGTCGCCCGCGTAGAAGCCCGCGCCCTCGGTGCGTACGGGCAGGTACAGGGTCGAGTCGCAGGTCAGGTGCTTGATGTCGAGGTTGCCGCCGAAGGCGCCGGGCGGCACCGAACTGTGCGTGTCCGCGCCGTCGTCCGTCACCCCCATCAGCCCGACGAACGGGCCGAGCGGGAACCGGGCGTTCAGCGTCGGTGTGCAGCGCAGCACGCCGAACTCGGCTCCGGCGCCGTCCCGTTCGACCGTGCAGAACGAGGAGACCGTGCCCTCGGCCGCGCGCCGGGTGTCGGGGCCGGTGAACTCGTTGTCCGGATACGGGAGTTCGCCGGGTAGCGAGCCGCGGGTGTGGCGGTTGGAGACGATGCCGTAGTGCGTGCGGCGGTGCAGGCTCAGGGTGCGTACGGCGAGCAGGTCGCCGGGCCGGGCGCCGCGCACCGCGACGGGACCGGTCACGATGTGCGGGCCGGGCAGACCTTCCGGGCCGCGCCCGAGGTCCGATGCGGCGATCACCTGCGCGTCGCGCGGCACGTGGTGCGGAGCCACGCCGTAGGCGCCGAAGAACTCCACCGGGTCGCGGCCCTGGTCCGGCAGGATCCCCTCGTGCGAGACGAGGTCGAGGGTGACCGTGTCGCCGTCGTCGACCTTCAGCACCGGGGCGCTGTCCGCGCGGGGAAGCTCGCCCCAGCGGGCCGTGTCCGGAGTCGTCGCGAGGTGGTGGCGGCCGTCGAGGGGCAGCGGCTCGGGCGTGGGGGCGGGGCCGACGCCGGTGGTCAGGGGCACAAGGGGTCCTCTCGGTGAGGTGATGAAGGGGGAGTCGGGGCGGAGGCGGGACAGGGAACTGAGCGGTGATCTTGCTTCTGGCGTGTTACGGCTCCGAACCCGTCGTGTTGCTCGCGGCGGGGGCGGGGGCGGGGGCAGGGGCAGGGGCGGTTGCAGCGGCCGTGGCGTCAGCGAGGGAGTCGACGGTTTCGGGCGTCGGGACGATCCGCGTGCCCGTCGTGCCGCGGAGCGCCTCGCTCAGGGCGCCCGGCGACGTGATCAGTACGCGCCGCCCGCCGGACGCGAGGAAGTCCAGCGACGCCCGCACCTTCGGCCCCATGCTGCCCTCGGGGAACTGCCCCGCGGCCAGATGCTCACGGGCCTGCGCCGCGTCCATGCGGTCCAGGTCGCGGTGGCGAGGGGTGCCCCAGTCGAGGGCGACGCGCTCGACGCCCGTCATCACGATCAGTTCGTCCGCGCCGAGCGCCGAGGCGAGCAGCGCGGAGGTCGCGTCCTTGTCGACGACCGCCTCCACCCCGCACAGCGTCCCGTCGGCCCCGCGCGTGACCGGGATGCCACCGCCCCCGCCCGCCACCACGACGTGCCCGGCGTCCAACAGCGCGGCGATGGCGTCGAGTTCGACGACGGCCCGCGGTGCGGGCGACGGCACCACGCGCCGCCAGCCCCGCCCCGCGTCGTCCGCGACCGCCCACCCGAACCGGGCGGCGAGCCGCTCCGCCTCCGCGCGGTCGTAGGGGGCGCCGATCGGTTTGGTGGGCCGTGCGAAGGCCGGATCGTCCGGGTCGACGACGGTGTGCGTGAGCAGCGCGACGGGCCGGGAACCGGAGGGCAACGCGTCGGACAGTCCGCGGACGAGGATGTAGCCGAGGCTGCCCTGCGAGTCGGCGACGCACATGTCGAGGTCGAGCACCGGCAGTTCGGGGGCCAGCTCGGCCGCGAGGTCGGCGCGGCGTTTGATGAAGCCGACCTGGGGGCCGTTGCCGTGCGTGACGACCACGCGGTGCCCCGCGCGGACGAGTTCGGCGACCGGCCGGGCCAACTGGCGGGCGGCGGCGAACTGTTCGGCGATGGTGGCGCGCGGGCCACCGGTCAGCAACGCGTTGCCGCCGATGGCGAGGACCGTGACCGGGGCCGCGGGACGGGGCGCGGCCGCCGGTCGGACGGGGGAAGCGGCTGGTGAGGGCGCGGTTCCAGGAGGCATGCCAGGACGATAGGAACGCCGGACGCGGTGGTCATGGGCAGTCGGTGCCAGCGTGTGCGCGAGGGCGTTGACGCTCGCTGACAGTGCCTCGGAGGCGAGTCGGTGGGGCCGGGGCGGCGCGGCGCCGTCCCACCCGTAAATCGTATACAACCTTGCGTCACGAGCGTTTACAGCCCCCGGAAGGGCGCCCATAGTGAGCTGCGTGACCCCTGTTCCGCGCACCGCGACGGCGCCCCGCCCAGCCGGGGCCGCGGCTTTGACCGTGGCCCAGGCGCTGGAGCTGCCCGCGCTCGCGGGGGCCCGCCTCGCGGCCGGCGAGCGGGGTGCGCGGCGCCCCATCCGGGTCGCGAACATCATGGAAGTGCCGGACATCATCCGCTGGATGCGCGGCGGCGAATTCCTGCTCACCACCGCGTACGCCGTCCGCGACGACGAGCGCGCCCTCATCGGCCTCGTGCCCGAACTCGCCGACCGCGGTCTCGCCGCCCTCGGCGTGAAGGTCGGCCCCTACCTGCCGCGGCTGCCCGCCCCGATGCTGCGCCGCGCCGACGAACTGGGCTTCCCCATCGTTGAGTTGCCCGGCGACGTCATGCTCAACGACATCCTCTCCGAGGTCATCGGCACGGTCCTCAACCGCCAGGCCCTCAGCCTGGAACGCTCGCAGGCGCTGCGCGACCGGCTCTCGCAGGCGGTGCTCGGCGGCGGTTCCTACCGGGAGCTCGTCGTGCTGCTGGCGGGGGAGACCGGCTGCCCGGCCGCCATCCGCGGCCCGGACGGCGCGGTCCTCGCGGCGGCCGGTGACGTGCCCGAGGGCGCCCCCGCGTCCGTGACCCGGCCCATCACCGTCGGGCATCGCGGCGGCGGCGAGGTCGCCCTGTGGGCGGGGCCCGGCTGCGTACCGGACGAGGAGTGGACGACCGCAGCCGACCACGTGGCGAGCCTCGCGGGCATGCTCGCCGTGCAGGAACGGGTACTCGCCGAGCGTGAACGCCGTTACCGCACACTGCTGTTGACCGAACTCGTCTCGCATCCGCCGCGCGACCGCGCGGAGTCGGCGCGGCGTGCCGCGGCGCTCGGCTGGGACCTGGAACGGCCCCGCGCCGCCGTGGTCGTCGAGGCCGCGGCGCCCCTCGACGGCGGTGGCGTCCGCCTCACCGAGGAGCGCCTGCTCGCCGCCGCCCGCACCGCGCTCGGCGCGCACACGCCCGCGTGGGGCACCCCCGGCGGCCTCACCGCGCTGGTGGCGCCCGACGGCGTCGAACTGCGCCGCCTCTGCGAGGAGTTGCGCCGCGCCGTCACCGCCGCGTGCCCCGGCCGGGTGGTCGCCGTCGCGGCCGGCACCGTCCGCGACGACTTCACCGAACTGCACCTCAGCCACAGTGAGGCGCTCAGCGCGCTCGCCCTCGGCCGCGAACTCGAAGGCCCGGCACGGTCGTTCGTCCGGCTCCACGAGGAGAGCGGCGTCTACCGACTGCTCGACCAGCTGCCCGCCGGCGAACTCCAGGCACTCGTCGACGACGCGCTCGGCCCGCTCCTCACGTACGACGCCGGGCACGACGGCAGTCTCGTCCACAGCCTCACCGTGTACCTGCGCCACGACCGCAACGGCGTCGAGGCGGCCGAGGAACTCCACGTGCACTACAACACGCTGCGCTACCGCCTCAAGCAGATCGAACGGCTCACCGGCGCCCCCGACAAGGACCCCATGCGCCGCCTCCAAACCGAACTCGCCATCCACGCCCACCGCCTCCTCACGGCCCGCGCCCACTGAACCAGTCAAGCCCCTCCGGCGATTGAGGAGCGCCCCACCCAAGCCTCGGCCGCGTTCGAGAAGCCGGCCCTAAATTAAGCCCCTCCGGCGATTGAGGAGCGGGGTCCGGGGCAGCGCCCCGTGACGCA
This sequence comes from Streptomyces sp. BYX5S, assembly GCF_054724165.1. NCBI lineage: Bacteria > Bacillati > Actinomycetota > Actinomycetes > Kitasatosporales > Streptomycetaceae > Streptomyces > Streptomyces sp. BYX5S. The sequence continues at coordinate 3,935,537 of NZ_CM138829.1, forward strand.
GGACGGACCACCTGGCCGATCGGCGCCGCCCAGCCCCGGCCCGGCCCACACCGAACCCACCCCACCCGCCAGGTCACTGTCACCCACTGCCGGTGATCCACACCCACCCACTGGCACCGCTCGCCGAAGACCCCACCCCCCGGCCGACCGTAGCGTCGACGCCATGGAGCCCATCCCGCCCGCCACCGATGGCGCACCCGCCCCGACCCCCCGGACGTCGAACACCGTGCGGCCCGACGCCTACGCCGACTCCGTCGCCCTCATGCGCGCCGCCCAGCACCTCACCGCGCTGCCCGGCATCACGGCCGCCAGCCTCGTCATGGCGACCGCACCGAACCTGCGGCTGCTCGCCGACGCCGGACTGCTCACCGACGAGGGCCGCGCCGCCCGCCCCGCCGACCTGATCGTCGCGCTGCGCGGCACCGCCGAGGCGATCGAGCACGCGGTGAGCGAAGTGCCCGCGCTGCTCGAACAGCCCGCCGAGGACCGCCAGGAGTCGGACGACGCCCCCACGCCGCGCGCCCTCGTCGAGGCCGACCCGGCGACCTCCCTCGCGCTCATCTCCACGCCCGGCCCCTACGCCGCGGCCGAAGCCCTCAAAGCGCTGCGCTCCGGCATGCACGCCTTCGTCTTCAGCGACAACGTGCCGCTGGAGCAGGAGATCCGGCTCAAGGAAGAGGCCCACCGGCGCGGCCTCCTCGCGATGGGCCCGGACTGCGGCACGGGGATGCTCGACGGCGTCCCGCTCGGCTTCGCCAACGTGCTGCGGCCCGGCCGCACCGGCCTGATCGGCGCCTCCGGCACGGGACTGCAACAGGTGTCGTGCCTCCTGGACGCGGCCGGCGAGGGCGTACGGCAGATGATCGGGACCGGCGGCCGCGACCTGAGCGCCGAGGTCGGCGCGCGCACCACGCACGACGCCCTCGACCTCCTCGCGGCCGACCCCGGCTGCGAGCTGATCGTCCTGGTGTCCAAGCCGCCCGCCCCGGAGGTCGCCGAGCGTGTCCTCGCGCACGCGGCACGGACCGGCAAGCCCGTCGTCGCCGCGTTCCTCGGAACCGAACGCCCGGTCGTCCGCGGGCCGGTGACCGTGGTCGGCGCGCTGCGGGACGCCGCCCGTGAGGCGCTGCGCAGACTCGGCGGCGCACCCACGACACCGTGGACGCCTCCGCCGGTGACCCCGGGGCCCGGCCGGTACCTGCGCGCCCTGTACGCGGGCGGCACCTTCGCGCACGAGGCGCGGCACCTGCTGCCCGCAGCCGCCACCGAGGTCGCGCCGTACGTGCCCGGACGGGACATCGACCTGCCGGAGGGGCACCTGGTGCTCGACCTCGGCGACGACGCCTACACCGCCGGTCGGCCCCACCCGATGATCGATCCGACGGTCCGCGCGGCCCATCTGCGGGCCGCGCTCTCCGATCCGAGGACGGCGGCCGTCGTCCTGGACGTCGTCTGCGGACACGGCGCGGGCGCCGACCCGGCCGGGCCGCTCGCCGCCGAACTGGAACGGGCGGGGGAGCGGGGACGGCCGCCGGTCGTCGCGTTCACCGTCGGTACGGAAGGCGACCCGCAGAACGTGTCCGCGGTGCGGTCCCGCCTGGCACGAGCGGGCGCCCACCTCGCACCGACCAGCACGGACGCAGCCGAGTGGGCGGTCGCCCTGGTGGCCGCGGCCGTGAACGCGCGGCGGGACGCGGGCGAGCTGACGTCCTCGGGCCGGCCGGGGCGATGACCGGCCCCGCCGCCCTTGCCGCCCGTCACCCCGATCCCCGCCCAGGAGGCCGTACATGATCCCGCACCCCGTGCCCGACCTGCTCGGCGCTGGCGCCGCCGCGCCCCGTGTCGCCGCCGTCGGTGTCGCCGACTTCGCCGACGTGCCCCGCACCGCGGGCGCCCACGTCACCACGCTCGACTGGCGGCCCCCGGCCGGCGGCGACCCCGAACTGGCCTGGAAGCTCGCCGAACTCACCGGCCACGAAAGGATCGAGGCCGCCAACCGGGTCGCCGTCGGCCGGCTGCTCGCCGTGCGCCCCGTCTGGCGCGACGTACGCACCGCCCGGGACGTCCTGCCGGTGCTCGACGACCGGGCCACCGGCCAACGCGTCCTGCTGCACGCCGGACCGCCCATCGCCTGGGCCGACATGTGCGGCCCGATGCGCGCCGGTGTCATCGGCGCCGCGCTCCTCGAAGGGTGGGCCGACACACCACAGGAGGCCGAACTCCTCGCCGACTCCGGCGCGTTGCGCTTCGAACCGTGCCACCACCACGAGGCGGTCGGCCCCATGGGCGGCATCACGTCCCCGTCGATGCCCGTGCTCGTCGTCGAGGACCCCGGCACCGGACGCCGCGCCTACGCCAACCTCAACGAGGGCGCGGGCCGCTGCCTGCGCTACGGGGCGCTCGGCGACGACGTGATGGAACGCCTGCGCTGGATGGCCGACATCCTGGCACCCGCCCTGCGCACGGTCCTCGCCGGGCTGCCCGACGGCGTCGACCTGCGCGCCGTCGTCGCCCAGGCGCTCCAGATGGGCGACGAGTGCCACAGCCGCAACACCGCCGCCTCCGCCCTGCTGCTGCGCGAACTCGCCGCACCCCTCGCCCGCGTCCCGTACGGCCCCGACGTCCTGGAATTCCTCGCCGCGAACCACTACTGGTTCCTCAACTTCTCGATGGCTGCCGCCAAACTCGCCACGTCCGCCGCCCACGGCGTCGCCCACTCCACGCTCGTCACGGCGTTCGCCCGCAACGGTGTCGAGGTCGGCATCCGCGTCAGCGGACTCGGTGATGCCTGGTTCACGGCGCCGGCCGCCGAGGTGCGGGGTCTGTACTTCGCCGGATACGGGCCCCAGGACGCCAACCCCGACATCGGCGACAGCGCCATCACCGAGACGAACGGCCTCGGCGGCTTCGCCCTCGCCGCCGCGCCCGCCATCACCGGATTCGTCGGCGGCACCGCCCGGGAGGCGCTGCGCACCAGCCGCGACATGGCCCGGATCACGCTCGCGCGCCACGAGGCGTACCGGCTGCCCGCCCTCGGCGGCATCGGCGCACCCGTCGGCATCGACCTGCGCGCCGTCCTCGACACCGGTATCGAACCCGTCGTCACCACGGGCATCGCCCACCGCGAGCCCGGCATCGGCCAGATCGGCGCGGGCCTCGCCCACGCCCCGTCCGAGTGCTTCCGCAAGGCACTGGCGGCGTTGCGGGTACCGGAGACGGACGACACCGAAGGAGCCCACACGGTTCCTGACGACGGCCCAACCCCCACCGCCCCCGACTCCCGCCCATGAGCCCCGCACTGCTCCCGTGCACGGTCAGCACCCTGGCCCGCGACCTCCTCGCCGGGCCCGCCCGCCCGGCGCGCGTCGTGGCCGTCGCCCGGCAGGCGCTGTACCTGGCGCCGTACGGGGACGACGCCCCGCTCGCCGTCGTGACGCCGCGGGCCGTGCGGGTGCCGACCGCGGTGGTCGTGCCGCGCGCCGCGGGGGAGCGGCCGTTCGACGGTCTCGCGGTCGGCAACACGGGCCGGGTCGGGGGCGGGCGCCTCGCGGTCGGGCACCTGTACCTGACCGCGGGGAAGTTCTGGGCGCCGCCCCGCGCCCAGGACACCCCGCGCGGCCCCGTGCTCGAACGGCTCGCCGCGCTGCGCCCGCCCCGGCCGCTCGCCGCCGAGGCCCGCCGCGCCGCCACCGCGCTCGTCCGCGCCCTCGCGCACGGCACGCCGAGTGCTCAACGGCGCCGCGCCGACGCCCTGTTGGGGCTCGGCCCCGGCGCCACCCCGTCCGGCGACGACTTCCTGTGCGGACTGCTGCTCGCCGCCCGGCTACCGCTCCGGCCGCCGCACTGGCTGCCCGTCCTGCTGGACACGGCCGGTCAGGCCGCCGCCCGGACCGCCCCGGTCTCCGCCGCGCTCCTGCGCCACGCGGCCGACGGCTACTGCGTTCCGCAGGTGGCGGCGGTGCTGCGCGCCGCGGCCACCTGCGCGGACCTCGGCCCACCGGTCGCCGACCTGAGCACCGTCGGCCACACCTCCGGCAACGACCTCCTGCACGGCCTGTGCGCGACGGCCCGCCTCGACCGGTCCGGGCCGACGGCCGGATCGCGCGCCGACAGGCCGGGCGCACGACCACGCCCCGAACCGCCGGGGACGTCACCGCGGCGCCCGGCCGCCTCCCTCACGCCCCGATCCACACCGTGGTGACGTTGCAGAACTCCTTGATGCCGTGGTCCGCCAGCTCACGCCCGTAACCGGAGCGCTTCGCGCCGCCGAAGGGGAGCGCCGGGTGGGAGGCCGTCATGCCGTTGACGAAGACACCACCGGCCTGGCTGTCGCGGGCGAACCGTTCGATCTCGTCCTCGTCCCGCGTCCACACGTTGGAACTCAGCCCGAAGGGCGTGTCGTTGGCGACGGCGATCGCCTCGTCCAGGTCCGCGACCCGGTACAGCGTCGCCACAGGACCGAACGTCTCCTCCCGGTGAATGCGCATCTCCGGCGTCACGTCGGCGATGACGGTCGGCTCGTAGAACCAGCCCCGGTCGGCGAAGTCCTCGGGGCGCTGCCCGCCGCACAGCACCGTCGCCCCGGCCTCGACCGCGTCGTCGACCAGCTCCTCCAGATCGCTGCGCCCCTGCTCGCTGGAGAGCGGACCGACGTCCGTGTCCTCGTCGAGCGGATCGCCCACCCGCAGCTCCCGCATCCCGGCGACGAACGCGTCCCGGAACTCCTCGAACACCGACTCGTGCACGATGAACCGCTTCGCCGCGATGCACGACTGCCCGTTGTTCTGCACGCGCGCCGTCACGGCCGTCTTGGCCGCCTTCGCGACGTCCGCCGACGGCAGCACCACGTACGGGTCGCTGCCGCCCAGCTCCAGCACCGTCTTCTTGACCTCGTCGCCCGCGATCGACGCGACGGAACGCCCGGCGGGCTCACTGCCCGTGAGTGTCGCCGCGGCCACCCGCTCGTCGCGCAGGATGTCCTCGACCGCGCCGGACCCGATCAGCAGCGTCTGGAAACAGCCCTCGGGGAACCCGGCCCGGCGGAACAGATCCTCCAGGTAGAGCGCGGTCTGCGGCACGTTCGACGCGTGCTTGAGCAGGCCCACGTTGCCCGCCATCAGCGCGGGCGCAGCGAACCGCACGACCTGCCACAGCGGGAAGTTCCACGGCATCACCGCGAGCACCGGCCCGAGCGGCCGGTACCGCACCTGCGCCCGCACCGCCCCGGAGTCCTTCACATCGGCGTCCGCCGGATGCTCGTCCGCCAGCAGCCGCGCCGCGTTCTCCGCGTACCAGCGCATCGTCTTCACGCACTTCAGCGCCTCGGCGCGGGCCGCCGCGACCGGCTTGCCCATCTCCGTCGTCATCACGCGGGCGATGTCCGGCGCGTCCGCCTCCAGCAGGTCGGCGGCCCGCTGCAACAGCCTCGCCCGGTCGAAGAACGTCGTCTTCCGGTACGAGTCGAAGGCACTGGCCGCGAGGGCCACCCTGTGCTCGATGTCCTGCGACGACAGGGCGTCGTATGTCTTGAGCGTCTCGCCGCTCGCGGGGTTGACCGTCGCGATGGGCATGGCTGCCGACCTCCTCTGCGCGATTTCTTCGACCTTCCCGCGCGCCACCGACCTGCGCAACGCGGGCTGCGGACGGACCGCCGAGTACCCGCTCGCCCGCACGTCAGACGTGCTCCCGGGGCCCGGATCGCAGCTGCTCCGCGAGCCGATCGAGGAACACCGTCTGCGCCTTGACGATCCTGGCCCGCGCCGCCTCCAGGCCGAACCACGCCACCCGGTCCAGCTCCGGGAACTCCGCCGTACGCCCCGAACCCCGCGGCCACTCCATCGTGAACGTCCCCGGCACCATGTCCGCCGGGTCCAGGTCCGCCTCCACCGCCCACACCGTCACGTGCTTGCCCCCGGACTGCACCGTCTCGCCCAGCGGCAGCGCGGCCCCCTCCGGCGGCGGCAGCCCCAGCTCCTCCTGGAACTCGCGCCGCGCCGCCTCCCACGCCGTCTCGCCCGGCTCGTACTCGCCCTTCGGCACACCCCACGCCCCCGCGTCCTTGCGCGCCCAGAACGGGCCGCCCATGTGCCCGAGCAGCACCTCGACCGCTTCCGCCGTCCGCCGGAAGAGAAGCAGGCCCGCACTGCGCTTCGTTCGCCTCGTCCCGTCAGCCATGCCTCAAGTCTCGGTGCAGGCACCGGGTGTCCGCGAGTACACGACGAGGCAGCGGGCGCGCGCTCAGCCGCGCCCCCGCGGCACGATCCCCAGCGCCGTCGCGTCCGCCAGATGCTGCCCCAGCCGCAACTGCAACGGCCCGAGCGGCCCCGCCCGCTCCGACAGCAGGCTCAGGGAACCGACCGCCGCCCGCTCCGGAGCCCGGTCCGGTGCCCGCAGCGGAACCGCCACCACGCACGCGAAGCCCAGACTGCGCGCCATCGCCGTGTACGAGGGCCAGTTGGCGCGCGCGTAGGGATGCGCGAGCGGGACGCCACTGATCGCCGTCGCGGAGTCGCGGCAGTCCCGGCCGGGGCCCTCGCCCCAGGTCAGGGCGGCCCGCTCCAGCCGCAGACAGCGCGCGTCGGACGCCGCGACCTCGACCCGGCCCGCCGGCGGCTGGAGCACCGCCACCGCGGACGCCACCCCGAGCAGGGACACACAGCTGCCGACGAGCGCCGTCAGGGCCTGCGCACCACCTCGCACGGCGGCGTCGGCCACTTCCACGAACGCCGTCGCCAGCCGCTCGCTGTCCACCTGGTACGCCTCGTACGGCACGCCACGCATGACGTCCCCCTCGCCCCGACTCGTCCACCCCGCACGGCGCAACCGTCCGAACCGGCACCTGCACGTACGGCGGACTTTGCTCAGGGGGTATGCCCCGTGGATGGGCCGCGCGAACCGGTGGCGCCCGGACCGCCTCACATGTGCACGGCGCCCTCACCCGACATCACCTTCGGCGCGCCCGGCCGGTACAGCAGCAGCGTCACGACGAATCCCACCGCGAAGAACGCGGCCGACCACCAGTACGCGGTCGAATAGCTCTCGATCGCCGCGTTCGCGCGCACCAGCGGCGTGGGCTGCTTGCCGACGAGATAGTTGGTCGCGGCGGTCGTGGCCAGCGTGTTCAGCAGCGCCGTACCGATCGAACCGCCCACCTGCTGGCTGGTGTTGACCATCGCGGAGGCCACACCCGCGTCGCGCGCGGCGACGCCGGAGGTCGCGAGGTTCATCGCCGTGGCGAAGATCAGGCCCATGCCGAGCCCCATCACCATCGTCGGGGGCAGCACATGGGCGGCGTATCCGCTGTCGAGGCCGAGGAACGTCAGCCAGATCAGCGCCAGCACCGCGAGCGCCATGCCCAGCGGCACGATCGGCTTCGGCCCGAACCGCGGCGCGAGATAGTTCTGCGTGACCATCGAGGAGAAGATCATGCAGGCGACCATCGGCAGGAACGCCACACCGGTCGACACCGGCGAGAACTCCAGGATCTGCTGCAAGTAGTACGTCAGGAACAGGAACACGCCGAACATGCCGGCACCGGCGATGAACATCGCCAGGTACGAGGCGCCGCGGTCCCGGTCGAGCGGCACGCGCAGCGGCAGCAGTGGATGCGCGGCCCGCGTCTCGACCCGCGCGAACGCCGCGAGCAGGACCACGCCGATCACCAGGAAGCCCCAGACCAGGAACTCTCCCCAGTCGTGCGTCTCGGCGTTGGAGAACCCGTACACGATGCAGAACAGGCCCGCCGACACCAGGATCGTGCCCGGCACGTCCAGCTTCGGCCGGTCCGCGGGCCGCCCGCCGATCAGCAGACGCAGACCGCCGAGGAACGCGAACGCGGCGAACGCCAGGTTCACGAACAGGCACCAGCGCCAGTCCAGGTACTCGGTCAGCACCCCGCCGAGCAGCAGCCCGACCGCGCCGCCCGCTCCCGCGATCGCGCCGTAGATGCCGAAGGCCTTGGCGCGTTCCTTGGGGTCCGTGAACGTCGTCGTCAGCAGGGACAGCGCGGCCGGCGCGAGCAGCGCGCCGAACGCCCCCTGGAGGGCGCGCGCGAGCACCAGCATCCCGAAGCTGCCCGCGGCGCCGCCGAGGGCGGAGGCCACCGCGAACCCCACCAGACCGGTCAGGAAGACGGCCTTGCGTCCGACGAGGTCGGCGATCCGCCCGCCGAGCAGCAGCAGGCTGCCGAACGCGAGGGAGTACGCGGTGACGATCCACTGGCGCTGACCGTCGGAGAACCCGAGATCCTGCTGGGCCGACGGCAGCGCGATGTTCACGATGGTGGCGTCGAGGACGACCATCAGCTGCGCCAGGCCGATCACGGCCAGGATGATCCAGCGGTGCTCGTGCCTGCCTCCGCTCGCGTACTGCGCGGAGCCACCGGTGGGCGGGGCGCTCTCCGGGCCGGGTTCGGACCCGGCCTGGGAGGTGTCGGGCGAGCGATCCATAGGGGCCTCCAAACCACCCGGCCCCCCGATCAGCGTCGCCCACCACGCTAAGCGCCCTGCCCACGGCGGGCGACTGGAGAGAGAAAGGGACCGTTCCCCCGGTCAGGAGAACGGCCCCGTCGGATGCCGCCGCGCGGGCGGTAACGCGTCAGCGGATGCGCTCGTCCACGGCCGACTGCTCGTCCGTGCTCGACACCTCGTCGGCGACGTCCGGCTCGTCCTCCGACTTCGCCAGCTCGACCCGGCCGGGCTCCGCCTGCGGGGACGGCTCGGTCGGGCGCTGCTCGGGCACCGCGCCCGCGCCGGCCGTCGCCACCGCTGCGCGCCGCGGGAACAGCCGCTGCGCGAGCGGCTGGACGTACCGCGCGGTCAGCGGGCCCAGGATCACCAGGATCAGCACGTACGCGGTGGCCAGCGGGCCGAGCCGCGGCTCGATGCCGGAGGTGACGGCGAGCCCCGCGATCACGATGGAGAACTCGCCGCGCGCCACGAGGGCGCCACCGGCCCGCCAGCGACCGTTGACGGAGATCCCGGCGCGCCGCGCCGCCCAGTACCCTGTCGCGATCTTCGTGCAGGCCGTGACCACGGCGAGCAGCAGCGCGGGCAGCAGCACCGGCGGAATGCTCGCCGGGTCCGTGTGCAGGCCGAAGAAGACGAAGAAGACGGCCGCGAACAGGTCGCGCAGCGGGGACAGCAGCGTGTGCGTGTTCTCGGCGACCTCACCGGACAGCGCGATGCCGACGAGGAACGCGCCCACGGCCGCCGAGACCTGGAGCTGCTGCGCGAGGCCGGCGACCAGGATGGTCAGACCCAGCACCACGAGGAGCAGCTTCTCCGGGTCGTCGCTCGACACGAACTTCGAGATGTGCCGCCCGTACCGCACCGCGATGAACAGCACGAGACCCGCGGCGCCGAGCGCGATGGCGAGCGTGAGCCCGCCGGCCGCCCAGCCGACGCCGGCGAGCAGCGCGGTGATGATGGGCAGGTACACGGCCATCGCCAGGTCCTCGAGCACCAGGATGCTGAGGATGACCGGAGTCTCACGGTTGCCGAGGCGGCCCAGGTCGCCGAGGACCTTGGCGATCACGCCGGACGACGAGATCCAGGTGACACCGGCGAGCACCACGGCGGCCACCGGGCCCCAGCCCATGAGGAGTGCGGCGATCGCGCCGGGCAGGGCATTGAAGGTCATGTCGACGAGACCGGCCGGATACTGCGTCTTCAGGTTGGTGACGAGATCGCTGGCCGTGTACTCGAGGCCCAGCATCAGCAGGAGCAGGATCACGCCTATCTCGGAGCCGATGGCGACGAACTCCTCGCTCGCGCCGAGCGGCAGCAGACCGCCCTCGCCGAACGCGAGGCCCGCCAGGAGGTAGAGCGGAATCGGGGAGAACTGGAGTCTGCCGGCGAGCCGTCCGAGCAGCCCCAGCGCCAGCGTGATGGCACCGAACTCGATCAGGAAAACAGCGGAATGCATACGTTCACTCCCGGCCCAGAATCGCGGCCGCGGCGTCGACGCCCTCGCGCGTACCGATCACGATGACGGTGTCGCCGCCCGCGAGCCGGAAGTCCGGCGCCGGCGACGGATGGGCGTCCGCCCGGCGCAGCACGGCCACGATGGACGCTCCCGTCTCCGTCCGCATCTGCGTCTCACCGAGCAGCCGGCCGTTCCACACCGAGGCGCCCGGCACCTCGATGCGCTCGGCGACCAGACCCAGGTCGGTGGTGTGCAGCAGGTTGGGGCTGTGGTGCGAGGGCATCAACGCGTCGATCAGATACGCCGCTTCACCCGACGTCAGTTTCATCGAGAGGTCACAGGCGTCCGGGTCGTCCGCGCGGTACGCGCTGATGGTGCGCCCGCCGTCCCGGTGCGCGACGACCGACAGCTGGCGCTGTTCGCGGGTCGTGAGGTCGTAGCGGTAGCCGATCCCCGGCAATGGTGTCCTGCTCAGGCGTGAAGCGGGCACGTCTCTCCCCTTGTCCGTGCGTGGCCGCTGGTCCCCGCGGCCAATAGTTGGCAGATGCATCTTTGGATGGATGTCCGCCACCCTATACGGGGCCAAGGATTGGCAAAGAAACGGTCAGGCGCCGAGGGCGGGATGCGCGGCGAGCACGGCGTCCACGGTGTCCGCCTGCTGCGCCGTCTTGTCGTCCCGGTAGCGCACCACGCGCGCGAAGCGGAGCGTCACGCCCGCCGGGTAGCGGGTCGACCGCTGGAGCCCGTCGTAGGCGATCTCCACGACGAGTTCGGGCCGCACCACCACGACGTGCCCGTCGTCGCTCACCGCCAGCTCCCGCAGCCGCTCCGTCTGCCAGGCCAGCAGGGCATCGGTGAGCCCCTTGAACGTCTTGCCGAGCATCGCGAACGTACCGTCCGGGCGGCGGGCGCCCAGGTGCAGATTGGACAGCTTGCCGGTGCGTCGGCCGTGCCCCCACTCGGCGGCGAGGACGACCAGGTCGAGCGTGTGCACGGGCTTGACCTTCAGCCAGGAGGCGCCCCGCCGCCCCGCGCTGTAGGGGGCCTCCAGCCCCTTGGCGACGACCCCTTCGTGCCCGCGCGCGAGGGTGTCGGCGAAGAACGCCTCGGCGGACCGCCGCGCCTCCTGGGCGGTTGCCTCGTCGCCCGTCTCCTCGACGAGCACCCGGCGCACCCGCATCGGCTCCGGCACGAGCCGGGCCAGCTGCGCGTGCCGCTCGGCGAACGGCAGGTCCAGCAGATCGCGCCCGTCGACGTACAGCACGTCGAAGAAGACGGGGGACACCGGCAGCGCCTGCGCGGCCCGCGCGACGTCCACCCGGGACCCGACGCGCCCGGCGACCTCCTGGAACGCGCGGGGCCGCCCGTCCTCGCCGAGAGCGATGACCTCCCCGTCGAGAATGAACCGCTCGCCGTCGAACTCCCTTACGGCGGTGACTACTTCGGGCAGTCGCTCGGTGATGTCGTCCAGGGTCCGCGTGTACACCCGCACCTCGTCGCCGTCCCGGTGCACCTGCACCCGGATCCCGTCGAGCTTCTCCTCGACGGCGCATGTCTCCAACTTCTCCAACGCCTCGACCACACCTGCCGCGCTGTGCGCGAGCATCGGCAGCACCGGCCGCCCCACGGTCAGCCGGAAGTCGTCGAGCGCCTCCGGCCCGCGCGCCAGCAACGCCCGCGCGACGTCCTGCAACCCACCGGCGAGCATCACCGCGCGGCGTACGTCGGCGGGGGCGGCGCCCGTGGCCTGCGCGAGGCCCTCGGTGGCGACGGCGTCCAGGGCGCCCTGGCGCACCTCACCGGTCACGAGCCCGAACAGAAACCTCTGCTCGTCCTCGGTCGCCGCCCCCATCAGCTCACCCACGAGCCGCTTCCGCTCGGCCTGCGAACCGGCACCGGACACGTCCCCGAGCTCGGTCATCAGCAGGTCGACGTCCTGCACGCTCAACCGCGGCTCCGACGCCGGCTCCACCCGCTCGCTCAGCACCCGCCACCCGACCCCGAGCCGTCCCTGCGGCAGCCGCCCCGCCAGATAGGGGATGACGATGGGGACGTCATCGGGCTCGGCGTCCCGGAACAGTTCCGCGAGCAACGCGATCTTCCGCGACCGCGCGGAGGTGGCGGCGACGTCCTGGGACACCTGAGCGAGCCGGGCGAACAACATGGGCCCATGGTGCAACGCCCGGCCCGGGGCCGCACCGGGACACGCGCCACCCGGCGGTACGCCCTACGCGGCGAGCTCCCGCTCGATGGCGGCGATGACCTCGGGGGAGTCGGGGGCGGTCTGGGGCGAGAAACGGGCGACGACGTCGCCGGAACGGTTCACGAGGAACTTCTCGAAGTTCCACCGCACGTCACCGGTGTGCCCCTCGGCGTCCGCGGTGCCCACGAGATGCGCGTACAGCGCGTGCCGCGCCTCACCGTTGACGTCGACCTTCTCCGTCAGCGGAAACGTCACGCCGTACGTGGCCGAACAGAACTCGGCGATCTCGTCGGCGCTGCCGGGCTCCTGCCCCATGAACTGATTGCACGGCACCCCGAGCACGGTGAACCCGCGCTCCCCGTACTGCTTCTGGAGCTCCTCCAGCGCGGTGTACTGCGGCGTCAGGCCGCACTTCGAGGCCACGTTGACGATCAGAACGGCCTTGCCGAGGTACTGGTCGAGGTCTGCGGAACCGCCCTGGAGGCGGTCGATCTCTACGGCGTCGTAAACGGTCATGGTCCGGAGCGTACGCCGACGTCGGACGAAGCGTTGACGGCGCCCTGCGGGCCACGGGACGATCCGGCGAGGGGGGCGTTGCCCAGCGAAACGGGGTGCACGGTGAGTGAGGAACGCAGGGAAGACTTCTCGAACGAGGACATCGACCGGGAGTTCGCCGCCATCGTCCGGCAGGCGACCGCCCACGAAACCAAGCCGACGTGGTACCTGGTCCCGTTGCGCATTCTCTGCGCGATGACCTTCTTCATGACGCTGTCACTGTGCATCGTGGCCAACGGCGGCGTCATGACCGAGTCCAGCTGGGGCACCGCCACGCTGATCAGCTTCTGCGTGGCGGTCGCCACGGGCATCTGCCGACGGCTCGCCAGGGCACGGTACGACCGGGGCCGGCGGTAGCGGCTGCGCCCTTCGGGCCGAGGGTTGTACGGGGGCGGGCCGCGATTCGGTAACCGTCCGGCGGACGACCGGTCACGTCTGGTGGGGGCGTGGGGGGTTGGGTGTGTCCGTGGCGAAGGATGAGGGGATCATTCGTTCCCCGGACCGGCGTTTCGCCGCGCCTGGATCGGTACTTCGAGGATTCTCTGTGACGCACCGTCGGCCCCTCCCCGTCATCCTTGTGCTCTCCGGGCTGCTGCTCAGCGCTTGCGCCTCCGCTTCGCCCGCCGCGCCCCCGAAGACCGGGCGGCAGCTGGTCCTCGAACGGTTGCGGGCGGCTTCCGAAGCGCCGTACTCGGCCGCGCTCGACGCCGTGACCCGGTCCGAGGGCAAGCGGTTGCAGCACATGTACGGGCGTATCAACCTCAACGCGCCGCTGACCGGGCGCACCACGGACGTCACGGAGCACTACACGGAGGACGTGGTGATGACCCGGCAGCACGTGTACCGGCGCGCGGTCGGTGCCGGGGGCGCGTGGCAGGTGCTGCCCGCGGCGGCGGCCAAGGGCGGCATTCCGGTGGACCGGCTGCCGCGGTTCGTGCGGCTCATCCTCGATCACGGCGGGCGGGTCCATCAGCGGGAGGGCGAACCCGTCCGTGTGTCGGGGAAGCTGACGCCGCGTCAGATCGAGACGGTCGACAGGACGAGCGGGCGCAATCTGCGGTCCGTCACCACCGTCGACGCCGAGGTGTGGGTCGATGAGGAGGGGCGTGTCGTGCGGGTGCGGGAAGGGCTGCGCTTCGCGGACGGGCCCCTCGTGCGCAACACCATCACGCTCAGTGGGTTCCAAGGCCCTGTCGCGGTGGCGAGGCCCGGCGTCGCGCGGAGCGAGCACCGACTTGCCTAGAAAATCGAACACGCGATCTAATTGTTTGTATGCGGCAGATACAGCAGGGGATCGTGGTGCATCGGGCGGTGGCGAGCGGTGGGCGGCGGGTCGCGGTCCACGGGGTGGTGCTCGGGCTGGCCAGAGGTGATCACGACCTGGTCGAGTTCCTGCGCCGCGCGGGCCTCGAGGACGCCGAGCAGTTGGTGTTCGGGGATTCGCCGCTCATCCACTGGCGTGGTGGGCGTGCGCACGACTACGGCGCCCCGTAAGGCGTCGACCGCGGCCGGGGGTTAACCCCACCACGGATCCGGCCGACCGCCCCAGCGCGTCGACGTCTCGCGCGCGGCATCGTGAGAGCCCTGCCGCACGACTCCCACACACACAAGGACGTCGACGTGATCAAGTACAAGCGGGCCCTGGGTGGCGCACTCGCATCGGCCGTCGCGCTCGGAATCGTGGCGACGACGGCGCCCCTCGGGGCCGCCGCCACCACCCCACCGAGCCCCCGGTCCGCCGCAGGCCACGTCGTCGGCACCGGTACCGACCACGCCCGACTCCAGAAGATCCTGGACCGGTTGACCACCGTCGACGGCGCCCCCGGCGCGCTCGTCGCCACCCGGGACCGACGCGGCCGCACCGTGCTGACCAGCGGCGTCGCCGACCTCCGGAGCGACGCGCCGGTGCAGCCCGACAGCAGGTTCCGGATCGGCAGCATGACGAAGCTGTTCACGGCGACCGTGATGCTCCAGCTGGTGGGGGAGCGGCGCGTCGCGCTGGACGCCCCCGTCGAGCGCTACCTCCCCGGCGTCGTCCGTGGACACGGCAACGACGGCCGGACCGTCACCGTCCGGCAGCTGCTCCAGCACACCAGCGGCCTCCCCGACTTCCTCGACCACCTCAAGCCGCAGGACGTCGTCAAGGATCCGCTGGTCCATCGCGATGCCCGCGACCTCGTGGACATCGCCCTCGCGCACCCGCCGGTCTTCGAGCCCGGCACCGGCTGGGACTACTCCAACACCGGGTACGTGCTCGCCGGAATGATCATCGAGAAGGTGACCGGGCGCGGCTACGGCGAAGAGGTCCAGCGGCGCGTCATCGCACCGCTCGGGCTGCACGGAACCTCCGTGCCGGGCGACGCCACCACCCTCCCGGTTCCGCATCCGCGCGGCTACGCAAATCCCGGAGGCGGTGCCCCGCTCATCGACATCACCCGGATCAACTCGACGATCGGCGGCGCGGCCGGCGCGGTCATCTCCACAGGCGGAGACCTCAACCGCTTTCTCGACGCCCTGCTCGGTGGCCGGCTGCTGCGTCCCGAACAACTCGGGGAGATGAAGCGGACCGTGCCGACCGGCGGCTCCGACGGACGCAGGTACGGGCTCGGCCTGGAACGAAAACCGCTGCCCTGCGGCGGCCACTACTGGGGACACACCGGCGACTTCCTCGGATTCGAGACGGCGGCGGGTGCCACGCGGGACGGCCGGCAGGCGTCGGTCATGGTGAACTCCGGGCCCGGCGGCTCCGACGCGCAGAGCGACGACATCGAATCCGCCGTCCAGACGGCGCTCTGCTAGCGGTGGCGGGTGGGAGTGCGGCTGTGCCCGACGGCCTGTTCTGCGGCCTCCTCGCGCTGAGCGTCCTGCTGCCCCTCGTACCGAACGCGTGGCTGCTGGTCGGCGCCGGTGCCATGGTCGCCGACGGCCGGCTCCCGCTCGTCCTGGTGCTGCTCGTGGTCGCGGGCGCCGCCGTCCTCGGCGACCTGCTGGTGTTCCACGGCGCGCGACGGTTCGCCGGTCCGGTGCTGCGACGGCTGCGGCGCAGGAGACGCCGCGCCGCGCTGTTCGACCGGGCGTCGGTACGGGTCCGGCGCGGCGGAATCCCGGTCATCGTCGGCCTCCGTTTCCTGCCCGCCGGACGATTCGTCGGCGCGGTCGCCGCCGGGCTCGTCGGCCTCCGGGCGCGACGGTTCGCGTGCGCGTCGCTGATCGCCGAGACGCTCTGGGTCTCGTACGCGATCGGGATGGGTGTCCTCGGTGGCGTGACCGCCGGTGGGCCGCTCGCCGGGGCGCTCCTCGGGCTGGCCGCCTCGGGTGTCGTGGCGGCCCTGGCCGGTGGCGCGCAGTGGCTGGCGGCGCGCCGGCGATCACATCGTGCGCAGGAAGTCCGTCAGTGCCCGGTTGAAGGCGTCGGGCCGCTCCATGTTCGGGTAGTGGGCGGCGTCGGCGAGGGAGACCGCCCGGCCGTCGGCGACGCTGCCGGTGAGCCGCTCGGCCATGCCGATGTGGTCCGGTGAGTCGACGGCGCCGTTGATGGCCCGCACCGGCACGGTGATCGCGGCGGCGCGCTCCCAGGTGTTCTGGAGCGGAACACGCCAGTCGGGTTCGTCCGCGGTGTGCTTGGTCATGGTGCTCCACGTCATGGCGCGCAGCCGCTGGACGACGCCCGGGTCCAGGTCGTCGAGGTCGCGGTGTGGACCCGCCCCGAAGACAGTGAACGCCTCGACGGCTCCGGCCACGTCGCCCGCCGCCATCGCCGCCTGCCAGGTCGCCCAGATCCCGGTGGTCCACGGATCCGTGAAGTACGGCTCGCTGGTCCCCGCGCCACTGATGACGAGGCCGCTCACCAGCTCCGGGTGCTCCAGCGCGGTGTCGACCGCGGTGCTCGCCCCCATCGAGACGCCCACCAGGACGGCCGGGCCGGTGTCCAAGTGGCGCAGCAGCGCGGCCAGATCGTCCGTGTGCCGGAACGGCTCGCCGGCGTTGGGGGATCGGCCGTGGCCCCGCGCGTCGGGCGCGATGACGCGGTGTTCCGAAGCCAGAGCGGGGATCTGGTCGTCCCACATGTGGTGGTCGAGGAAGCCGCCGTGCAGCAGGACGAGCGGGCGGCCGGTGCCTTTGTCGATCCAGAAGAGGTCTGACATGACAACCAGGTTGTCATCTTCTCCTTCGCCTGACAACCACCGACCGACAACTGAGGTGTCATGATGGGCGGGTGAGTGAGACAGACCGTGGCCCGATCCCCGCAGCGCTCGCGGACCGGCTCGCCGAGGTGTTCGACCTCGTCGGGCCGCTGTACCGGCGTACGTACACGAGAGTCGAGCGGGACGTGGCGGCCGACGGGCTGTCCGTGGGGGTGCGCGCCGTGCTCGCCATGCTGCACGGGCGCGGGCCCATGACGGTGCCGCAGATGGGCCGTGCCCAGGCGCTGAGCCGCCAGTTCGTGCAGCGCATGGTGAACGAGGCCGCCGAGCGCGACCTCGTGGAGGCCGTCCCGAACCCCGCCCACAAGAGGTCCTCCCTGATCCGGCTGACCGAGGAGGGCCGCAACGTCATCGGCGGCGTCCTCGACCGCGAGCGCGCCGTCCTGCGCGACGTCGACGGCGACCTCACCGAGGAGGACGTCGACACCTGCCTGCGCGTCCTCTCCGGCCTCCTCGCGGTCATGGACGAGGGCGCCACCCCGTAAGCCGGGCTCCACCTCGTAGCCGAGGTTCGCCTCAAGCCGCGCGGTGCAACCGCCCCCGCGCCACCAGCTCCACCGTCGCCGCCACGGCGATCGCCTGAACGGCCATCAGCGCCACCAGCACGAACAGCTGCACCGCCCCGGCCGTCACCGGCGACGCCCCGCCCAGCAGCATGCCCACGAACGCCCCCGGCAGCGTGACGAGGCCCACCGTCCGCGTCTGGTCGAGACCGGGGAGCAGGGCGTCGGACGCGGTGGGGCGGGCGATCTCCAGACGCGCCTCGTGGGGGAGCAGGCCGAGCGCCAGGCACGCCTCCACCTCGCCCTTGCGCGCGGTCAAGTCGTCGAGCGCACGGCGCCCCGCGAGCACGCTCGCCGTCAGCGCGCCGCCGATGAGGATGCCGGTCACCGGGATCACGGCGATGCCCCGCGGCGGCAACAGCCCGGAGGCGATGAGCGCCGCCACGACCGGCACCACCGGCACCGCGATCGGCAGCGCCGCCCAGACCCAGCTCCGGTTCGCCGTGATGCGGCGCCCCGCCGTGCGCGCGGCCACCGTCAGCATCAGCAGCAGGAAGGCGAACAGCGCCACGCCGTGCCGCACCACCCAGCCGATCAGCGCCGACACCACCGCCAGCTGGGCCGTCGCCCGGACCCCCGCGATCCCGATGTCCCGTGCGCGTCGGCGCGAGCCGTCGGGGGAGAGGCGGTACACCGCCGCCACGCCCGCCGCGACCGTCAGCAGAAGGACGAGCGCCACCGCGAGGGCGCCGTTGACGGGGAGGAGGGCGGCCGCTGCCTGGGTTCGATCGCGCACCACAGCAGCGTAGAGCGCTCCGACCAGGGCACCGGTGCTGTTCACCGCTTGATCAGTGCGCGAGGATGGGCGGACAACGAAGTGTGAAGATGCCGCGATTGAGAAAGAGGGCTGACCGTCATGGCACAGCAGGTGCAGGGCGTGATCGCGCGGGCCAAGGGCGCCCCCGTGGAGATCGCGACGATCACCGTTCCCGACCCGGGGCCGGGCGAGGCCGTCGTGAAGATCCGGGCCTGCGGGGTCTGCCACACCGATCTGCACTACCGGGAGGGCGGGATCAACGACGAGTTCCCGTTCCTGCTCGGTCACGAGGCGGCGGGTGTCGTCGAATCAGTGGGGGACGGGGTCAACGAGGTCGCCGTGGGCGACTTCGTCGTCCTCAACTGGCGTGCGGTGTGCGGCCAGTGCCGGGCCTGTCGGCGCGGGCGCCCCCAGTACTGCTTCGACACGCACAACGCGAAGCAGAAGATGACGCTGGCCGACGGCACCGAGCTGTCGCCCGCGCTCGGCATCGGCGCCTTCGCCGAGAAGACCCTGGTCGCCGCCGGGCAGTGCACCAAGGTGGACCCCTCGGCCTCGCCGGCCGCCGCGGGCCTGCTCGGCTGCGGCGTGATGGCCGGGATCGGCGCCGCGATCAACACCGGCAACGTGGGCCGCGGCGACTCCGTCGCCGTCATCGGCTGCGGCGGCGTGGGCAACGCCTCCGTCGTCGGCGCGCGGCTCGCCGGCGCCGCGAAGATCATCGCCGTGGACATCGACGACGCCAAGCTCGCCACGGCCCGCGGACTGGGCGCCACCCACACCGTCAACTCCCGCTCCACCGACCCGGTCGAGGCCGTGCGCCAGCTGACCGGCGGCTTCGGCGCCGATGTCGTCATCGAGGCGGTCGGCCGTCCGGAGACGTACGAGCAGGCCTTCTACGCCCGCGACCTGGCGGGCACCGTCGTCCTGGTCGGGGTGCCGACGCCGGAGATGAAACTGGAGCTGCCGCTGCTCGACGTGTTCGGCCGCGGTGGCGCGCTCAAGTCGTCCTGGTACGGCGACTGCCTGCCGTCCCGCGACTTCCCGATGCTCATCGACCTCTACCTCCAGGGCCGCCTCGACCTCGACGCGTTCGTGACCGAGACCATCGCCCTCGACGACGTGGAGAAGGCGTTCGAGCGGATGCACCACGGTGACGTGCTGCGTTCGGTGGTGGTGTTCTGATGACCGGCACGACCGCTCCCGGTGCCCGCATCGAGCACCTGGTGACCTCCGGCACGTTCTCCCTCGACGGGGGCACGTGGGACGTCGACAACAACGTGTGGATCGTCGGCGACGACCGTGAGGCGATCGTCATCGACGCCGCGCACGACGCCGACGCCATCGCCGAGGCCGTGGGCGAGCGGCGGCTCGTCGCGATCGTGTGCACGCACGCCCACGACGACCACATCGACGCCGCGCCCGCGCTCGCCGCACGGACCGGGGCGCCGATCCTGCTGCACCCGGCCGACACCGAGCTGTGGAAGCGTACGCATCCGGACCGGGCGCCGGACGGGGAACTGGCCGACGGGCAGACGATCGCCGTCGCGGGCGTCGAGCTGACCGTGCTGCACACGCCGGGGCACTGCCACGGCGCGGTGAGCCTCTACGCCCCGGCCCTCGGCACCGTGTTCACCGGGGACACGCTCTTCCAGGGCGGGCCCGGGGCCACGGGGCGGACGTTCAGCGACTTTCCGACGATCGTGGAGTCGATCAAGGAGCGGTTGCTGACGCTGCCCGCGGAGACCGTGGTGCGGACCGGGCACGGGGACGGGACGACGATCGGGGCGGAGGCGCCCCAGCTCGACGAGTGGATCGCGCGCGGGCACTGAGCCGGTACCTCCGGTCGGAGCGGCGGGTGTGCCGTCGCTCCGACCGGGGGTGCGCTCGCGGGGCTCCGCCCCGGGCCCCGCTGCTCAATCGCCGCAGGGGCTCCCATGGCCCCGGTCAGCAGGGAGTCAGGACCGCGGAGACCGTTTTGCCGCCGCGCGGGTCCGGGCGGACGCTCCAGCTGCGGGCGAGAGCATCGACCAGGACGATGCCGCGGCCCGACTCGGCCGTCCGGGACTCCGGCATCAGGCGCGGGACGCCCGGTGCGTCGTCGTGGACGGCCACCGTCAGCTCGCCGGAGTCCAGGCACAGGCTCATCCGGCAGCTGCCGCCCTGGGCCTCCGTCGCGTTCGCCACCAGCTCCGACACCACCAGCTCGGCGTCCGTCGCCCCCTCGCCCGCACGCCCGGCGAGGAACCGCCGCGTCAGCCGCCGGGCCCACCGGGCCGCGCCCGTCCCCTGCGGCATGAGGAACTCCACGCGCGCGGCACGCCGCTCGGCGCCCCTCGACGCACGCATGACGATCACTTCCTCTCGTGATGGACTGTGCGCGGATCGCACCTCGGTGACGGACCCCATTCCCACATCACCGTCATGTCATCCGTGCTCTGTGCATCGTGTGCCCCGCCCCGGCCCGTTCAGGCCGGTTCAGCCGCTTTCCGTGGGGTGCGGGTGCGCCAGCGTGTCGAGGAACCGGTCGAGCGCGGGGGAAGAAGCGCCGTCGGACCCGTGCGAGCGCTCCACGTGCGGTATCGGCAACTTGCCCGGATGCGGCGCACGGGACTCCAGGGCCCGCGTCACATGGAGCCGCTCCAGGGCGCGTTCTGCGGCTGAGGAGCGTACGTACTCGGTCACGGTCACGCCCAGATGGTCCGCATGACTGCGGACCGCGGCGTACTCATCGGGCGTGAACAGCTCCCGTAGGAGCGCAGTACTACCGTCCATGGCGGCATGATGCCGCCATGGGACGCGCCGCGCGGGCGGATGGCATATTCACCCCTCGTTAGCGTGGAGTTGGCGACGTTCGATGGCGCGCCGCGCAGAAGACGCTCAGAACCGGTCGGGATCCGCCGCCCCGTTCCCCGACACGGGGAGGGCGGGGTAGACCCTCGCCGATCATCTCCGGTAAGTTAGGCAAGGCTTACCTAATGGAGGTTCGGGATGGGTGTCCGACAGATCGCTGCCGCCGTGCCCAGCACTGCGGCCCACGCACGCTCCGTGCTCGCCGCCGCATGGACCTGCGGCGTCACCACCGATGTGGGGCAGGACGACCTCGTCGGCGCGCATCGCGTCGCCGACGACGGCACGGTGCGCATCACGCCGCCGGCCGACAGCGTGCTGGCCGCCGCCGTGCTCTGCTCACCGCACGGACGGCCCACCACGCTCCTGGAGTTCGCCGACGCGGCACCCGTCCCCGTACGCGACCGGGTGCGCGCCCGGCTGTGGCTCTCCGGTGAACTCGTGCCCGAGGAGAGCGCGGACGGCATGGAGATGGTGCTGCGCCCCGAGCGGGCGGTGCTCCAGACCCGCTCGGAACGCATCTGCATCGACCTCGACGAACTCGCCGCGACCGCCCCCGACCCGCTGGCGCTCGCCGAGCCCCGGCTGCTCACGCATCTGGCCGACGCCCACCCCGAGGCCGTCGAGCAGCTCACCCGGCTCATCACGCCCGACAGCCTGCACGGCGTCGTCCGCGTGCAGCCGCTCGCCGTCGACCGGCACGGGCTGACGCTGCGTCTGGAACGCATGCGCGGCCAGGCCGACGTGCGCCTCGCGTTCCACCGGCCGGCCGACGACCTGAGCTCGCTCACCGAGCGCATGCACTGCCTGCTCGCGTCGGCCCAGTCCGTCAGCCGCCGCCGGAGGTGACCCCGCCGCGCGGCGCGGCCGGACCGGTGGATCAGACGGCGGTGTACGCGCCGTCCACGAGGTGGTAGCTGCCGGCGATGAACGAGGCGCGGTCCGAGAGCAGGAACGCGATGAGCTCGGCGACCTCCTCGGACTGGCCCAGGCGGCCCGCCGGGTGCAGCGAGACGAGACCGTCGTAGGCGGCCTTGTCCATCTCCTTGAGGAGCGGGGTCTCGATGAAGCCGGGACCCACCGCGTTGACGCGGATGCCCTTCGCCGCGTACTCGGCGGCCGCCGACTTCGTCAGGCCGACGACGCCGTGCTTGGCGGCGACGTAGGCGGGGGAGCCGGCGAAGCCGACCGAGCCGAGGATCGAGGCGACGTTGACGATCGCGCCGCCCTTGCCCGCGGCCTGGATCGCCGGGAGTTCGTAGCGCATCGAGTAGAAGACGCCGTCCAGGTTCGTGCGCACGACGCGGTTGTAGACATCGATGTCGTACTCGCCGGTGGGGGCGCTCGCGCCGCCGATGCCGGCGTTGTTCACGGCCAGGTCGAGCCCGCCGAACGTGTCGACGGTGAACCGGACGGCCGCCTCGACGGAGGCCGGGTCGGTGACGTCGAGGGCGACGGCCGCGGCCTTCAGGCCCTCCGACGTCAGCGTCTCGGCGGCTGTCTGGGCACCCTTCTCGTTGTAGTCCGCGATGACGACGTTGGCGCCGCCGCGGCCGAGGCGGCGGGCGGTGGCCAGGCCGATGCCGGAGGCGGAGCCGGTGACGAGGGCGGTCTTCCCGGCGAACTCGGCGGCGTACTCGGTGATGTTGCCCGTGGTGGGGGTGGTGCTCATGGTGCGTTTCACTTTCTGGTGGCGTTGACGGGGGCCGCCGCGCGGGCGGCCTCCGCTATGAGGGCGTCGTAGGCCCGCGCGACCAGATCGGCGAGGTCTTCGGCGTCCGAGTCCGCACCGCGCGCCCACGTGCGCAGTGCGGCGGTCAGTACTCCGGCCAGGGCTCCGACGTAGACCTCGGGACGGGGGTCACGGGCCGGGTCGGTGCCGAGCCGGTCGGCGATGATGCGCACGGACTCGTCCTGGGCGTCGACCCGGATCCGTTCGTACGCGGCGAAGAGGGCGGGCTCCGCGTCCACGACCGCGTACAGCTCGCGCAGCCGGGGACGGTGATGCCAGGCGGGGGTCTCCCGGTCGGCGAGCCAGTCGGTGACCGCGCCGCGGTAGGCGAGCAGTGGCGGCTCCTCGGCGGGGCGGGCGCGCAGCGCCGCGTTGATCCCCGCGCCGTCGGCCCGGGTGAAGTCCAGCGCCGCGTCCTCCTTGCCGGAGAAGTGGCGGCTGAACGTGCGGCGGGTGACGTCCGCGCGCTCGGCGATGGCCTCGACGGTGACGTCGGCGAGCCCGCGCTCGAGGATCAGCTCCACGGCCGCCTCCGCGAGCGCCTCGCGCGTCCGCCGGGCCTTGGCCTGGCGGCGGTCGGCGGCCGGTGCGGTGCTGATCGCGTCGTTGCCCTTCATGTCTTCGACCTTACACCTTCGTGTCCCAATGGGACAGATGTCCCAGGGGGACATTCCTGTTCCGGTCCGCGTCCCGCCTCAGGCGTGCCAGTGCCCGTGCAGCGCGGCGGTCGTGAACCCGGGCCCGTAGGCGACCAGCGTGCCGCGGGAGCCGGGGGCGGGCGGGGTGGTGTGGGTGCGTTCGAGGACGCGCAGGACGCTCGGCGCGCCGAGGTTGCCCTCTTCGGCCAGGGTGTCGGTGGAGTGCCGAGCGGCGTTGGCGCTCAAGCCGAGCGCTGTCGCGGTGTCGGTGATGATGCGCGTGCTGCCGGGGTGGATCACGGGGAAATCGGTGCGGCGGGAGCCCAGCCAGTCGGTGAGTGCCGGCAGCACGTCATCGGCCGCCGACAGCGCAGCTTTGGTTGAGTCGAAGTGGAAGCCGTCGACGGCGACCCGGCCGCTGTACCGGTCGACACTGTCGGGCAGTACGTATTCGAAGCTGTCCTCGATGGCCATCCCGGGTCCGAAAGGTCGCGCCGTGACGATCGCGGCAGAGGCCGAATCGCCGAAGAGGGCCTTGTAGATCATTGACTGGATGGTGGTGTCGCTGTGCTGGTAGACGCCCGATATGGCTTCCGCCGCGACCACGAGCACCCTGTCGGAGGCGCGGGCGTTCACGTGATCGGCGGCACGGATCAGCGCCTGGGCCCCACCTGCGCACGCCAAGGTCGTGAGGGCGATACGCCGGGTGGTCGGGCGGAGGCCAAGCCGGTTCATCAACCGGATGTCCAGATTGGGAACTGCCCAGCCCGAGGCGTGGGTGGTGATGACGGCGTCGACGTCCTCGGGAGCCAGCCCGCTCGCATCGAGTGCGGTCGTCGCTGCCTGTTCGGCAAGTTCGAGCGCGTCCTCGAACGCGGTGCGTGCCCGTTCACCGACGTCCGACGTGCCCGATACCGTCGGGGATTGGAGCGGACGGGCGAAGTAGCGCGTGTCGACACCGCAGTTGCCGATGACGCGCAGGATTGCGCCCAGGCGGGGGTGATCGCGGTGGTGGGAGCGTATGTCGTCGGCTATCTCGTCAGTGGCGATCTTGTGGGCGCCGAAGACGGTCCGGGGCTGCGATATGTAGGCGGGCACGGAGTGACTCCCACTTGGCTGAGTTCGGGCGTGGGGGGTGTCGCTCAACGTACTTCACCGCCGTAACGGTGCCCCCTGCAGCCTCGGTTCAGCCCGCGCGAAGGTAGGGCGCGCGCTGGTGGGACCGGCGCGCGCCGGGGTGGAAGACCAGGATGATCATCCTGGCGCCCGGTGCGGTGAGGGGTTGGGCGGCGCAGGTGGTCACCCAGCCCGGACCGTACTTCGCGTGAAGCAGTGGGCGTTCGTCGCCGTCGGGATGCACGGACGCCCCGCCCGCTTCATAGATGCGTGCCGTCTCGGAGTCGGCCAACACCTCCTTCTCGATCTGAAGGAGGGTGTCGTCGTGGGGGCGTGAGGCCAGCGCGGCACGCAGCTGGGGCATGACCAGGGGCGCCCACGCCGTGGACCAATTCGTCAGGGCCGTCCGAGCCGCTGGATCCAGCAGCATCCAGCGCATGGTGTTCGCCGGCACGCACGCGTCGGGGAAAAGCTCCGAGAAGGGATCGTTGCAGGCCAGGAGATCCCACGATGCGTCCGTGACGTAGGCCATGTGCGAGATGCCGTCGACGGCTTCCTGCCAGACACCGGGAACTTCCTTGCCCGCGCTGAAGTTGAGTGGTCCCGGCGGATCCTGGAGCAGGGCGTACCGGCACAGCAGGATCCATTCCTGCTCGTTGAGCCCGAACAGACGTGCCACGTCGCGCAGCAGCTCCGCCGGGGCGTTCGGGTAGGTGCCCGACTCCAGTCGGTGGTAGGTGCCGAGCGTTCGGTGCAGCAGCTGGTCGACTTGATGCTGGGAGAGGCCGGGCGCGCGGCGGCCCTGTCCTGTCGGTCTGCTGAAGCCATGTGATTCCGGGGCTATGAGGGCACGACGTTCACGGAGCAGGGCGCGGAGCGCCTTCTTGTTCATGGTGGGTAATCCCTCGTTGTTCACGCCTGGTTGAGCGAGTGCAGTCTAAATAGTCCCAAGCTCTTTGGTAATAAACATTGCCCGAAGAAAACGATCAGACGGTGCGTCATGATGAGCGGAGTTGGGTTGCCCACCTGCTGGTTTCTTCCGCCGTGAGCAAGTGAGCGCGGCATTGCGGCACTTGTGCCGGGCCGCTCGAGATTGGCCGAAAGTTCCCGGCTGCGGGTAACCCACGAGCCTCCGCGGCTGTTCACGTGAGTGCGAGTGGGGCCGGGCCACCAATTGTGTTGGATGTGGCCGGAAAATGCGTTGCGAGACGCAAACGCCCACACTCGTCCGGGCGGCCGGAGGAGGTCACTGGCTGCGGTCGGTGCCGTCACTCGCCATCACGTAGCGGCCACGGCACCGACCGCGCCCGGTCCCCGGGCCGTGTCAGCTCCCGGCCTTGTGCACGTTCCGTACGTAGTCGTCGGCCGCTGCGTCGAGCCCGATGTCGTGCTGGGCGCGCTCGGACAAGTACCAGCGGTGCTCCAGGACCTGGTGGTACAGCTCGGCCGGATCCATCGGTGTGTCGACGCGGTCGCGGACGGCGCGGACCGTGGGGCGGAACACGTCGCGGACCCAGCGGTGGGCGAGCACTTCCGGCCGGGCGTCCGCCGCGTCCTCCTGCGTCGCCATCCAGCTCTCCAGGTCGCCGAGGAGCCGCCGCGCCTGGTTCTCCTCGGCGTCCATGCCGGTGAGCCGCAGGAGTTGACGCTGGTGGTGGCCCGCGTCGACGACCTTCGGCACGAAGGTGACGGTGTCGCCGTGCGGCGAGCGCGAGATCTGCATCTCGGCCACGTCGAAGCCCAGGTCGTTCAGGCGGCGGATGCGGCGCTCCATGTAGTGGTGCTTGCCCGCCGGATAGACCGACGTACGGGTCAGTTCGGTCCACAGGTTCGTGTAGCGCTGCACGATCTCCGCGCCGAACTCGATGGGGTCGATCGACGGGTGCAGCGCCCCCGACGCCTCCAGGTCCAGCATCTCGCCCGCGATGTTCACCCGCGCCAGATCGATGTCGTACTCCCGCTGCCCGTCGCTCAGTTGGGGGTGCAGCTCGCCGGTCTCGGCGTCCACCAGGTACGCGGCGTACGCGCCCGCGTCCCGGCGGAAGAGCGTGTTGGACAGCGAGCAGTCGCCCCAGGCGAAGCCGGTGAGGTGCAGGCGCACGAGGAGGACGGCGAGCGCGTCCATCAGGCGGTGCACGGTCTTCGGCCGCAGCGTCGTCTCGAACATGGAGCGGTAGGGCTGCGAGCCGCCCAGGTGCCGCGTGATCAACACCGGCTCCAGCGGGGTGCCGTCGGGCTGCTCGCGGCCCGTGACCACCGCGAGCGGATCCACCGCCGGGATGCCCAACCGGTCGAGCGTGCGCAGCAGTTCGTACTCGCGCAGCGCCGGGCGGCGGGCCAGCTCCTTGACCGCCACCACCTCGTCGCCGGCCCGCGCGTAGCGCACCACGTGCCGGGAGATGCCGCGCGGCAGGGGCACCAGGTACTCCTCCGGCCACTCCTCCAGCGGGATGTGCCAGGGCAGGGCGAGCAGGAGCACCGGGTGCTCGGGGTTGGTGGCGCTGATCTCTAGCGGCATGGCCACCAGCGTAAACGGGCCATGCCGCCGAGTCTCAGGAGTGCGTCAGGCGCACGAGACGTCCACCGGGTCGAAGGCGACCGTCGTCCGCGTGCCGTCGGCCCACCGGACCGTCAACTCCCCGTCCAGGAGGGCGATGTCGGCCACGGCGTCCGCGAGGTCGTCCGCCGCCTCGGCGGTGCCGAGGCGCGCCAGCGCCGCGAACACCGCCGTGCCCTCCACGTCCGCCGCGAGCCGCGGCACCCGCACCCACGCCTCGTACGCCGTGCCCTCGGGCGCCCGCACCTCGTCCCGCTCGCCCCAGCCGTGCAGCCCGACGAGTTCCGAGCGCAGCGCCCGCGTCGCCCACCCGGTGAGCGTCACCCGCGCTCCGGGCGGGGCGCCGACCACCCGGTGCACCCGCAGTTCGTACGCGCTCCGGGCCACGGTCACGCTCTCCACGCGCAACCCCGGCACCATCGGCGGGCCCGACGTGAACGCCGGCCGGTGCCAGGACGCGGCCCAGCCCCATCCGTCGCCGTGCCCCGCGCCCAGCGGATGGATGCGGCGCCGGACGCTGCCGACGCCGCCGCACTCGACCGACAGATGGTTGTCCGCCGGATTGGCGCCCGAGGTGGGGCCGGTGTGCGTCGAGTAGGCGTGGCGGCCGTAGTGGGCGTCGTCCTGCGAGGCGAGCTCGCCCTCGTGCGGCCGGACATGGTCGCTGCCGTGGTTGTGCAGCCGCACGATGCCGTCCGCGCGCGTCGACTGCACCAGCAGACCCGGCGCGGGCAGCGCGAGCACCCGGTCGGGCCCCTCGCTCGGCGCCGGTTCCTCGGGCGCCGTCCACAACGGGTCGTCCGCGCCCGCGAGCAGCGCCACGAAACCCTTCGACGCCCAGTACGGCGATGCCGGGCCCGAGTAGTGCTGAAGCGTCGCCTCGTGCGGGCCGTGCCAGCCGAGGCTCAGCAGACCGTCGTCCGTGACGCCGCCCCGGTCGAGGAAGTAGCGCAGGTTGCCGCTGATCAGGCGTCGTGAGGTGCCGGGGGTCAGGGGGGTGTGGCCGGTGACCGCGCCGACGCCGACGGCCGCCGACGTCGCGAACCGATACGTGAGCGAACGCCCGTAGTGCATCGGCGCCCCGTCCGCGCCGAAGAACAGGGAGAAGCCCTCCAAATGCTCGCGCAGCCGCGGACCGAAGCGCTCCGCGAGCGCCGCGTCCGCCGTCAGGTGTGCGTGCAGCAGCGGGTAGAGGTGCAGCGCCCACCCGTTGTAGTGGTCGAAGGCCCGGCCGTCGCCGTCCCGGTACCAGCCGTCGCCCTCGTACCACGTCTCCATCAGGTCCAGGGCCCGCTGGATCGCCCCGGTCGTCGCCGCGTCGGCCCGGCCGACCGACTCCAGGAACGAGGCCACCATGAACGGGAAGAGGTACCAGTTGTTCGGGGCCGGGGTGTGCGTGATCGCGCCGCGCAGCCACTTCTCCGCCCGGTCCTGCACGTCCCCGTCGAGCCGGTCCCACAGCCACGGCCGGGTCAGCGACAGACCGAGCGCCACCGAGGCGGACTCCACCATCGGCTGACCCTGCACGTGGTGGTCGAGGATCAGCGGCCAGGACTCGGCGTCGTCCCGGCCCGGCGTCAGGGTGCCCGCCGCGAGGCCGCGCGCGTACCGCTCCAGCCAGCCGTGCGGATCCTTGCCCTCGGCGCCCGCGACCCGGAACCCGGCGGCCAGGAACGTACGGGCATACCCTTCGAGGCCGTCCGAACGGACACCGGAGCCGGAGGGGCGGCCCGGCAGGTCCAGGAGCGCGCCCTCGGGCGTCGCCCACCGCCAGGCCGCGCCGAGCAGCCCGTCGGCGACGGCCTCCCAGTGCGCCCGGGTGAACCCCGTGCACGGGCTCAGGTCCCGGTCTTCTGCGGGCAGGTCGAACGGGGTGCTGTTCATGCGAGGAACGCCAGCCTTTCGCGTCGTACGGGGTGGGCGAAGCCGTCGCCCGCGGCCCAGCGCGCCAGCTCGCCGACCGCGGTGTCGGCGAGCCGCTCCCACTCACTGCCCTGGGAGCCGGCCAGATGCGGCGTGATCAGTGCGTTCGGGCACTCCCACAGGGGATGCTCGGCGGGCAGCACCTCCGGGTCCGTCACGTCGAGCACCGCGCGGATCCGGCCCGCGCGGACCACGTCGGTCAGGGCGTCCTGGTCGACGACGGCGCCGCGCGCGGTGTTGATCAGCGTGGCACCGGGCCGCATCGAGTTCAACAGGTCCCTGCTGACCAGCCCGCGCGTGGTGGGCAGCAGCGGGGTGTGGATGCTCAACAGGTCGCTGCGCGTGAAGAGTTCGGGCAGGGACACCTGCTCGACGCCCAGCTCCGCCGCGTCCTTCGCGGACACGTACGGGTCGTGCAGCAGCACCTCGAAGTCGAAGGGCCGCAGGAGTTCGATCATGCGGCGGCCGATCAGCGACGCGGACAGGATGCCCACGGTGCGGCGGTAGTTGCCCACCTCGTGCGGGGTGAGCAGCCAGTCGCCGCGCTCGCGCGTCTCGCGGTAGTGGCGGGCCCGCTCCAGCACGTGCTTGCCGTGCAGCAGGATCATCGCGAGCGTGTACTCGGCGACCGGCAGCGCGTTGGCCGCGGCCGCCGAGGACACCGCGATGCCCCGCTCCCAGCAGGCGTCGGTGACATGCCCGCGCACCGAACCCGCCGAGTGCACCACCGCCTTGAGGGCAGGCGCCGCCGCGAGCACGTCGGCGTCGAGCGGCGGACAGCCCCAGCCGGTGACGAGCACCTCGACGCCGGCCAGCACCTCCCTCGCCCGCGCCGTCGTCAGGTCGTCCAGCACGGGCAGCGGCGCGAGGTCGCAGACCTCCGTGAGCGCGGCCATGGACCGCGGCGTGAAGACGGCCGCCGCGGCCCGGGGGGAC
Organism: Streptomyces sp. BYX5S; assembly: GCF_054724165.1. Taxonomy (NCBI): domain Bacteria; kingdom Bacillati; phylum Actinomycetota; class Actinomycetes; order Kitasatosporales; family Streptomycetaceae; genus Streptomyces; species Streptomyces sp. BYX5S. The sequence goes on from NZ_CM138829.1 coordinate 3,965,496, forward strand.
ATGGCCAACGCCACGCGGGGCTTGCTCACTTGACCGCCCCCGCCGTGAGACCGGACCGCCAGAACCGCTGGAGGAAGACGAACGCGAGGACGAGAGGAAGGACCGCGAGGAGCGAGCCCATGATCACCACCGGGTAGTACTCGGGCGAGACGGACGCCTGGCTGTTCCACTGGAACAGGCCCAGGCTGACGGGATAGAGGTCCTGGTTCGACAGCATCACCATCGGAAGGAAGAAGTTGTTCCAGATCGCCGTCAGCTGGAAGAGGAAGACGGTGATCAGGCCGGGGCCGAGCATCCGCAGCGACACCCGGACGTACGTCGTCAGCTCGCCGGCGCCGTCCACACGGGCCGCCTCCAGGACCTCGTCCGGCACGTACCCCTGGGCGAAGATGCGGCCCAGGTAGACGCCGAAGGGATTGAACAGGACGGGGACGAACACCGACCAGAAGGTGTTCACCACGCCCATCTCGGAGGCGATCAGGTACAGCGGCAGCGCGAGCACCGTCTGCGGCACCATGACAGCCGCCAGCACCAGGCCGAACAGCTTCTCCTTGTGCCGGAAGTGGTACTTGTCGAAGGCGTACCCGCAGGCGACGCTGATCAGCGCGCCGATCGCCGCGCCGAGGACCGCGTACAGCAGGCTGTTGCCGTACCAGCGCGCGTACAGGCCGCCGTCCATCGCGAACACGTCCTTCAGGTTCTGCACGAACGAGAAGTCGCTGAGGGACAGGATGCTGCTGCTGAACAGGGCGTCGCGGGACTTGGACGCCGCGAGGACCAGCCACAGGACCGGCAGCAGCGTGTACAGGACGGAGACCGCGACGACGACGTTCACCGTCGCCCGGCCCAGCAGACGGGGACGCAGCAGGGTGGAGTGGGCGCTCATCGGGCGTCCTCCTCGGCCGAGTTGACGCGGTTGGTCCAGCGGGTGACCCCGTAGGAGACGGCGATGGTGATGACCAGCAGGACCACCGACGCGGCCGCGGCGAGCGAGTAGTTGTTGCGGCTGAACGCCGCGTCGTAGATGTACATGCTCGGCGAGAAACGCGAGTTGATCATCTGCGAGGACTGGTGCAGCAGCATCGGCTCGGTGAACAGTTGCAGCGCCCAGATCAGCGTGAACATCGCCACCATGACGATGGACGAGCGCACCAGCGGCGCCTTCACCTGGAGCGCCGTGCGCACCGGGCCCGCGCCGTCGACCACCGAGGCCTCCAGGACCTCGCGCGGCACCGCTTGCAGCGCCGCGTAGAAGACCACCATGTTGTAGCCGAGGTTGGACCACAGGGCGATGTTCACGATCGACGGCAGCGTGGTGTGCAGGCCGAGGAAGTCGACCGTGATGTCGGCCTTGCCGAGCGCCTCGATGACCGGGCTGATGCCGGGCGTGTAGAGGTACAGCCAGATCAGGGCGGCGATGATGCCGGGCACCGCGTGCGGCAGGAACAGGCCCAACTGGGCCCAGGAACGCAGCCGTACGACACCGGAGTCGAGCAGCAGCGCGAGCGCCAGCGAACCGATCACCATCAGGGGGATGTAGATCACGCAGTACAACGCGACCGTGCCCAGACCGGACAGGAACGTCGGGTCGCTGAGCACCGCGGCGTAACTGCGCAGGCCCACGAAGACCGTGCGTTCGGCGCCGAAGCCGAGGCCCGGCTGGTCGTCGCTGAACAGGCTCAGCCAGACCGCCGTCGCCACCGGGGCCAGGAAGATCAGGCCGAGGAGGACGAAGAACGGGGTCATCAGGACGCCCGCCGCACCGCTGCGGCGGCGCCTGGCTGCCCGCTGTGCCTTGCGCCCGGACTGTTCGTCGGCCTGTCGCGGGGGAGCGGGGGCCGTGGGGGCGTGCGTGGTCGCGGTCATGAGGGGTCACCTGCCTTTCGGGGAGCGGGGGCGGTCACGTGGAGCGCTGGGTGGTGGTGAGGCCGAGGGCCTTCAGGTCGGGCATCGTGCCCTCCTGCGCGGCGCGCACCGAGGACAGGACCGTGCCCGAACCGGCGCCCGCGCGGGCGAAGGCGTCCTGCATGACGGTGCCGGTGGCGGTCATGCGCGGACCCCAGACCCAGTTGCCGCTGATCTTGCGGGCCTCCTCGTCGAAGAGGCGGTAGATGTCCTGGCCGCCGTAGTACGCCTCGTCGAACGCCTTGCGGCCCACCGGGACGAGGTCCGTCGCGGCCGGGTACTGGCTGCTCGCGCCGCTGGACAGGCGTGCCTTGAGGGCGGCGGGGTGCGCGACCTGCCACGCGATGAACTCCAGGGCGGCCTCCGGCTGCCGGCTGTCCTTCGTCACGGCGAAGGTCGAACCGCCGTGGGTGCCGAGCGACGGCCGGGCGGTGTCCCACTGCGGCAGCGGGGCGATCCGCCACTTGCCCTTCTGCTCGGGGCGCGCGTTCATCTGCGCGCCCGCGTCCCACGCCCCGCTGAGCCGCGTCAGGACCAGGCCGTTGCCGATCTGCGCGTCGTAGAGGCGGGCGGTGGAGGAGTTGACGTAGACGAGTTCCTCGTCGATGAGGCGCTGCCAGTACGCGGCGACCTTCCTGGTCGGGGCGTCCGCCATGGACACGTTCCAGGCGCCCTTGGAGGTGTCGAACCACTGGGCGCCGGCCTGCCAGGACCACGCGGCGAACTGCGAGAAGCCGTCCGTGGGGAACACGGCGACCCGGCGGCCGCCACCGGTGCGCTTCACCTTGCGGGCGAGCTCCGCGAACTCGTCCCAGGTGGTGGGCACGTCGAGGCCGAACCGGTCGAAGAGGTCCTTGCGGTAGTGCAGGACCATCGGCTCGATGTCGAGCGGCACCGCGTGCGTGTGCTCCTCGAACGTCGTCTGCGCGAGCGACTGCGGCAGCAGCTTGGCCCTGAGGTCGTCGCTGATCATCTCCGTGATGTCGCGCGTGACGCCGTCGATGGCGAAGCCCGGCAGCTGGGGGTACTCGATGGTGGCGACGTCCGGGGCGTTGCCCGCGCGCGCCGCGTTGCTGAGCTTCATGTACCCGCCCTGCGTGCCGGAGGGTATCTGCTCGAAGTCGACCTGGATGTGGTCGTGCGTCCGGTTGAACGCGTCCACCACTTCCTGGCTGCCGCGCAGGGCGGACCAGAAGGTGATGGTGGTCGTGCCTTTTCCACTGCTTGAGCTTGAGCTTGCCGACGCCGCGCTGTCGTTCCCGCTGCAGGCGCTCAGGGCGCCCGTCAGGGGTAGCGCGGTGATCGCGGCGAGCACCGATCGACGGCTCTGTCGACCAGGCATGGGCGCCTCCCGCGGCTCCTGCGTGTTCGAGTCACGGGAATCCTGATCGGTTCACGAGAGACGGTCAATAGATCGATCAGAAGAAAATGAATCGATCAAACGCTCACTGTGCGGCGGGAGTTGAGGTCACCGGATCGCGATACGGGGCGGAACGGGTGGAACCGCGCACCTTGAGCGTCGGCAGCAGCTCCACCCGGTGCGCCGGACCGACCGGGTCGCCCGCCGCACACCGGGCGAGGCGCCGCAGCAGCAGCTCCGCCGCCGCCCGTCCCACCTCCGTCTTCGGCGGGGACACGGCCGTCAGGGGCGTGCTGCCGAGGCCCGCGACCACGTCGTCGTACGCGATGGCGGAGCAGTCCTCCGGGACGCGCAGCCCGGCGTCGCGCAGCGACTGGACGAGCATCAGCGCGTCGACGTCTCCGTGCAGCAGCGCGCCGGTCGCGCCCAACTCGCCCACCAGCGACGGCAGGTCGAGCGCCGGCTCGGCGGGCCGGGCCTGAAGGTCGGGGACGGCGTTGGGGGAGCTGAGGGCGACGGCCCACGTGTCGACCCGCGGGTGCTCCGCCGCGATCTCGGCGAACGCGGCGCGCACCGCGCGCGCCGTCGGGCTGTCGTCGCGCGCCGCGAGCACGATTCGGCGGTGACCGAGACCCGTGAGGTGCTCCACGGCGAGGTGCACGCCGTACCAGTGGTCGGTGCACACCGTGTCCACGCCGTGCAGCGCGCTGCCCCGGCGCGGCCTGCGCTCCATCACGACCATGGGCACGTCGACCTCGGCGAGCCAGGCGTAGTCGCTCTCCTCGGTGACCCGGCTGCGCCAGCGCGGGGCGATCAGCAGACCGCGCGCGCCGTCCGCCAGCGCCCGCTCCACCATGGGCTGTTCGGCGCCCGGCGCGGCGGGCGCGATGTGCAGGGCGATCCGGACCCCGGCCTCCTCGAACGCGGTGCGGGCGCCGTGCAGCATCTCGTACAGATACGCGTGGCGTTCGGGGACGACGACCGCGACGGGGCCGCCGTCCGGGCCCGCCTCCAGCGCCGGTACCGGCCCGGTCGCGCGCGCGGGGCTCCGGTCCCGGCGCTCGTCCGGCTCCGGAAGGAGCGGGCGGACGGTGCCGTGGCCGCGGCGGAGCTTGCCCGCGCGCGCCAGTTCCTCGACGTCGCGGCGGAGCGTCACCACCGACACCGCGAGCTCCGTGGCCAGATCACTGACCCGCGTCGCGCCGCGCGCCTGGACGGCGGCGAGGATCCGCTGCCGCCGGAGATCGACCGGTTCGCGCATGCTGGTGGCCCCCTCATGACCCGCTGGTACCGCTGTTCGTTTGAGCGTTTCGGTGAACGCTCCGGCGCAGCATAACCAGCGGGTGGGGACGGCTGTCAGCCCTCCGTCGGATTCGGCTCCGGCGGTACGTGCGCGAGAACGATGCCGAAGTGCTGGTCGTAGGCCGTGAGGACGGCGGCGTCGGTGGGGAGTTCGGTGACGGTGCGCTCGCCGTCGACGGTGGTGGTGAGCGTATGACCGCTGAGGGTGATCCGGCCGTCCCCGGTGAGCAGCGAACAGACCAGGGAGCGGGTGAAGTGGGAGGCGGGGGAGGTGCGGTGGTACCAGGCACCGGCCTCGAAGTCCCGCAACGCGCGCGGCCGTTGGTCGAGAAGATACTGGGGGCGCCCGTCCCGCAGCACCAGGAGATCGCCCTCCGCGCCGCCCTCGAACGTGTCCGTGGTGGCGTCCGCGATCCGGAACACGCCGCCCGGATCCCGCTGGTCGCCCCGCTCGTCGTACACCAGGGGGTAGTGGGTGTGCGTGCCGAACCCGATGTCCGCGAGCCACGTCGTCCCGTCGGCCGCGCGCACGCGCAACGCCATGTGGTCGTACGGGATGCCGAACCGGCCGTCCTCGCCCGCGACCCGTGCCTGGTGCCGCGTCACCTCGAAGCCCAGGGCCTCCAGCAGCGCGCCGAACGCCCCGTTGAGCTCGTAGCAGAAGCCGCCGCGGCCGCGGTCGACCAGCTTCGCGGCGAGCGCCTGCCCGTCGAGAACGATCTCCTCGCCCAGATGCACGGAGAGGTTCTCGAACGGCACGGCGCGCAGATGCGCCAGATGCAGCGCGCGCAACGCGTCCGCGGTCGGCGCCACGGGGCGCGCGGCGCCGATGCGGCGGAGATAGGCGTCGGTACGGCGAGGGTCCATCGCCTCAGTCTCCCAGGACCGGGCGCTGGGCGTGAGCCGGGACGCGCGGCGCGGGCCGGGAGCGTGACACCGGGCGCTAGGGCGACTCGCCGTCCAGGCCCAGACCGTAGATCCGCTCGAGCAACCACGCCTCGTTGCCCGCCAGTCCGGCCGTGCGCAGCGCCTCGTCGGCCTCCGCGATCGGCACCGTGAGCACCGCCGCCGTGGTGGGCGGCTCGGAGCCGGAGAGCGCGGCCCGCGCCGTGTGCATGAGACGCAGGCAGGCCTGCGCCGCCGCCAACTCGGGGTTCTTCGTCTGCTGTCCGTGGTTCCTCGTCCCGTTCATGGGTCCACTCTTGCGCATGGGTCTGACAATCCGGCCCGAACGGCGCGGGGCTACCCTCGGGAAGATCCACCACCGCAGAGGAGGGCCCCGCCCGTGCCGTCGTCCGCGTTCCCCCTGTTCGACCCGTCCGCCGGGCAAGGGCTCCGGCAACTGGCCGAGTTGGGGCTCGCCCTGGTGCTCTCCACGCTCATCGGCGCCGAGCGCGCCGTCCAGCAGAAGAGCGCGGGGCTGCGCACGCACACGCTCGTCGGTGTGGGGAGCGCGCTGTTCATGGAGGTGTCGCAGCACGGGTTCAACTCCGTGCTCGGCCTGGACGGTGTGTCCTTCGACCCGTCGCGGGTCGCCGCGCAGATCGTCTCCGGCATCGGCTTCATCGGCGGCGGCCTCATCTTCGTGCGCCGTGACGCGGTGCGCGGCCTGACCACCGCGGCGACCGTGTGGCTGACGTGCGCGATCGGCATGGCGTGCGGCGGCGGCCTCCCGCTGCTGGCCATCGCCGCGACCGCCTGCCACTTCCTCGTCGTACGCGGCTACCCCTGGCTGACCCGCCGGATCCCCGCCCTCGCCACGGAGCGGCGCACCGGCCTGCACCTCGCCTACCGGGTCGGCTCCAGCGTCCTCACCCGCGTCCTGGAGGAGTGCACGAGCCGGGGCTTCCGCGTCGTCGAACTCCGCAACGACAGTGCCGACTGGGACCCCGACGGGGGCCGCGTGCGCACCATGGCCGTCCGCATGGAGATCGAGGGCGCGGCCGACGTGCCGGAACTCGTCGCGGTGCTGGCGGAGTTGGACGGGGTCCTCGATGTGGCGTCGCTGGCGTCGGCGCCGGACGACTGATCCCGGACGCGGGACCGGCTACGCGTCCGTTCCGTGCCACGACCGCCACAGCGCCGCGTACGCGCCGTCCGCGGCCACCAGTTCCGCGTGCGGTCCCAGTTCGGTCAGCCGCCCGTCCTCCATGACCGCGACGCGGTCCGCGTCGTGCGCCGTGGACAGGCGGTGGGCGACGGCGATGACGGTGCGGCCGCGGAGCACCGCCGCGAGAGCGCGTTCGGTGTGGCGGGCCGTGGTCGGATCGAGCAGGGCCGTCGCCTCGTCGAGCACCACGGTGTGCGGGTCCGCCAGCACCACGCGCGCGAGGGCGAGCTGTTGCGCCTGCGGGCCTTCGAGGCGCAGCGCGGCGCCGCCGAGTTCCGTGTCCAGTCCCCGCGGGAGCCCCTGCACCCAGTCGGCTCCGACCGCGTCGAGGGCCGCGCGCAGCCGGGCGTCGTCGGCGTCGGGCGCGGCGATGCGCAGGTTGTCGCGGACCGAGCCGAGGAACACGTGGTGCTCCTGCGTGACCAGCACGATGTGGCGGCGCAGTTCGTCCGGCGCGAGCGCCGTGACCGGGACGCCGCCGACGGTGACCGAGCCGGTGCGGGGCGCGTGGATCGCGGCGAGGAGCTTGCCCAGCGTGGTCTTGCCCGCCCCGGACGGGCCGACCAGGGCCAGCCGTTCGCCCGCCCGGACGGTCAGGTCCACCCCGCGCACGACATCGCCGCCGCCCTCGTACGCGTAGCGCACCGAGCGCAGTTCGACGGTGTCACCGCGCGGCGCGGGCTGCCCGAACTCGTCGTACGCGCGCGGGGAAGCGTTCTTCCCCAAGCGCCTGGACTCCTCGGTGTTGCCCACACCCTCGACGCGGGCGAAGGAGGCGCCGCTGCTTTGCAATTGCTCCACCCACAGCAGGATCGTGGTGCACGGTCCCGACAACTGACGCACATAGAGGGCGCACGTCACGATCGCGCCCAGGGCGATGCCGCCCTGCGCGTGCAGGGCGCCGCCCACCAGGAGGACGGCGGCCACCGGCAGGACGTACGAGACGTCGACCGACGGGAACAGCACGGTCCGCAGCGCCAGGGTGCGCATCCGCGTGCGGTAGCTGTGCCGGATCGCTTCTTCGCAGGCCTCCAGGCGCTGCTCCTGGAGCCCGAACGCCTCGACCGTGCGAGCGCCCGCGGCCGTCGCGGCGAGCTGCTCCGCGAGCCGCGAATCGGCCTCGCCCTGCTCCAGGTACGCGGTGCGGGCCCGCCGCAGGTACCAGCGCACCACCACCGGAATGCCGGCCAGGCAGAGCAGCGAGACCGCGCCGAGCACCGGCTCGACCACGACCACGGCGGCCGCGAGGAACAGCACCTGCACGGACGACACGAACACGTCGGGCCCCGCGTCGCGCAGCGCCATCGCGACCGCCGCCACATCGTTGGTGCCGCGGTTGGTGAGGTCGCCGGGGCCCACCCGGTCGACCACCGAGGCGGGCAGCCCGAGCGCCCGGTCCACGAACCGGTCCGTCACCCGGGCCACGGTCCGCTCGCCGAACCGGTGACCCACGAGCCGCGCCCAGCGCAGCAGCAGGAGTTGGGCCACGGCGCAGCACAGGATCGTCAGCGCCGCCCGGTCCACGTGCCCCACGCTCGTGCCGCCCCGCACGTCGTCGACGATCCGCCCGAGCAGCCAGGGCGCGACGAGCCCGGCGCCGGCGGCGAGGCAGTTGAGCACCAGCGTCCACAGGAAGGCACGGCGATCGGCGCGGACCATGGCGAGGGCCGCGCGCCGGACCGTACGCCGGTCGGCGACGGGCAGGACGCCGCGGGACACCTCGGACGCCTGGGATGCCGTGGGCTCACTGGACGTGCTCACGCTTCACCGCCTCCCGCACGAAGTCGGCCCCGCTCCGGCTATCCTTCGCCCTCCGCGGCCGTCCCCCGCCCCACCAGCTCCCGGTACTCCCGGTCCCGTGCCAGCAGTTCGCGGTGGCTGCCCGTGGCGCGCACCACGCCGTCCCGCAGGAAGCACACCTCGTCCGCCCGGTCGAGCAGCAGCGGGGAGGTGCCCGTGACCACGGTCGTCCGGCCGCGCCGCGCCGCCCGCAGCCGGTCCGCGGCGCGGGCCTCCGTGTGGGCGTCGAGGGCGGAGGTCGGTTCCACGGCGAGCAGCACCTCGGGGTCCGCGTACAACGCGCGCGCCAGGCGCACCCGTTGCCGCTGCCCGCCGGACAGGTTCCGGCCCTGCGCGAGAAGTGCGGCGTCCCTGCCGCCGGGCAGGTCGTCGGCCGCCGCCGCGTGCAGCGCTCCCGCGACCGCCGCGTCGTCGGGCGCGTGCCGCCCCGCCACGGCCTCCCGTACCGTCCCCGCGAAGAGATCCGCCTCGGGGGAGGCCAGCAGGATCCGGCGCCGCACCTCCGTCAGGTCCACCGTGTCGAGCGCCACGCCGCCCCACGTCACCGCCGTCGGCGCGAACCGGGCGAGCCGGTCGGCCACGGCGGCCGCCGCACCGGGGCCCGCCGACACCAGCGCCGTGAGCCGCCGCGGCGCGATGGTCACCCCGGACACCGGGTCGTGCAGCGCGGAGTGCTCCGCCGGGCCGGGCACGGGGGAGCGGCGGTCGGCCGTCTCCGGCTCCAGGCTGAGGAAGCGCAGCACCCGCCGCGCCGCGACGAGCCCGCGCCCCAGGTCGTACCCGCCCTCGATGAAGGCCTCGACCGGCACGACCAGCATCGCCACGTACCCGTAGACGGCCACCAACTCGCCGATGGAGAGCTGTCCTTGCGCGGCCATCCGCGCGGCCAGCCAGGTCACCACGGCGAGGAAGACGGCGGGCAGGCCGACCGCCAGTGCCTGGATCCAGCTGATGACACGCGCCACCCGGTAGCCCTCAGCGCGCAGCCGCGCCGTGTCCTGGCGCAGGCGGCGCGCGTACACGTCCTTGCCGCCGAGCCCGGCCAGCACACCGAGGCCGCCCACGAGATCCGCGAGCCGTGCCGCCAGCGCCCCCTGGCGCTCCCGGTACCCCGACTCGGCGCCCTGGAGCCGGGTGAGCAGCGGCCCGAGCGCCACCGCGAGCAGCGGCACACCGAGCAGGATCACCGCCGCGAGCAGCCCCGAGATCGACAGCAGCAGCCCGGCCACCACCGCGTACGCGACGACCGCGCCGACGCCGGGACCGGCGATCGTCAGCGTCTGGCTGATGCGCCGCACGTCGCCGACGCCGATGGTGACGACCTCGCCGGCCGCGACGCGCCGCGGCAGCGCCGCCCCGAGCACCGTGGCGTGCCGCGTGACGAGCCGTGTCGTACGGAAGGTGGCGTCGAGGCGGACCCGGGTCATCGTGCGGTGCCGCATGATCGCGAGCCACGCGGTGACCGCCCCGAGCGCGAGCAGCGCCCCGCACCATCCGTACAGGGCCCCGGAGTCGTCGCCCCGCAGCCCGTCGTCGACGGCCCGCGACAGCAGGTACGGCGGGAACGTGAGCCCCAGCATCCACAGGCTGCCGTAGAGCGAGGCGGCCGCGACGCGACCGCGCTGGCGGGCGACGAGCCACCCCAAGTACCGCAGTGGACCGTGCAGTTCCGGTATTCCGGGGTCGCTGCCGCCGGGTCTGTCGCGCACGTCCGCGCCGGAGTCGCTCATGGCCGCACCCTATGCGCAGCCCCGCACCCCGGGTCGGCTCACCTGCGGTTCAGGTGCAGCCGCAGGCCGCGCGGCATCAGGGTCAGCCGCTCCGTGATCGCGAGCCGGTAGCCGGGCTCGGGGAGCAGGTCGTAGCGGCGCAGCAGCAGGCCGAGGACCAGCGTGGCCTCGTGGAGGGCGAACTGCCGACCGATGCAGGCGCGGGCGCCCGTGCCGAACGGTTTGAAGACGTGGCCGGGGCGGGAGCGGACCGCCTGCGGCGTGAAGCGTTCCGGGTCGAAGGCTTCCGGGGCGTCGCCCCACGCGGCCGGATCGCGGTGCAGCATCGTCGTCAGGACCAGCGCCCAGGCGCCGCGCCGCATCGGGTGCGTCCCGCCCAGCGTGGTGTCCGCGACGGCCTCGCGGGCGAACGCGGGCGCGGTCGGCCACAGCCGCAGCGACTCGTCCAGCACCCGCCGCAGATAGCGCAACTTGGCGACCTGCTCGTACGCGGGCACCTCGGCGTCGCCCCACACCCGGTCGACCTCCTCCCGCGCCTTGGCGAGCACCTCCGGGTGCTGCGCCAGGTAGTGCAGTGCGAACGACAGCGCACCCGAGGTCGTCTCGTGCCCGGCGACCAGGAACGTGATCACCTGGCGGCGGATGTTCTCCGGCGTGAGCCGCTCGCCCGTCTCCGGGTGCGTCACCTCCAGCATCCGGTCGAGCAGGTCGCCGGGCCCGCCGCCCGCGGCCCGGCGCGCCGCGACCACCTCGTCGACGGTGCGGTTCAGATACGCGCGGTCCGCGGCGTTGCGCTTCTCGGCGCCGCGCAGCAGCACGGACAGCAGGGGCGGGACGACGTTGCGGCGCTGCGCGAACGTCAGCGCGCCGACCATTGCGGTCACGAACGGATGCGGCCGCTCCCGCTCGAACGATCCGAAGTCGTGCCCGAACCCGGTGCGCGAGATCGTCTCCAGGGTCAGCTTGGTCATGTCGGCGGGCACGTCCACCGTCCGGCCCGCGGCCTCGCTGACGTCCCAGGAGGCCATCAACTGCCCGGCCACGTCCAGCATCAGCGGGTGGTAGCCCGCCATCGCGTCACGGCTGAAGCCCGGCGCCAGAATGTCGTGCGCCAGCTGCCAGTTGGGCTCGTGGTTGTACGCGGTGAACAGGCCGTCGCCCGCGACGGGGCGCAGATTGGCGACGCCGAGTCCGACGTGCTTGGCGAACCGTGACTCGTCGGCCAGCTCGGCCGCGAGTTCGGCGCCCCACACGAACACGATCTCCTTGCCGAACCCCTTGCGCCGGAAGATCGGCCCGAGTTCGGCGGCGAGCTTCATCGAGTCCTGCAAGGGAGTGCGGACATTGGCGCCGACCACGTCGCCGATCACCGGCACCCGGCGTGCGGGGTGGGGGATGCGGTCCAGGCGCGGCCACCCCTGCTCGGCACTGCGGAACCCTCGCGGCAGCGGGGTCCCCGCGGCCTGTGTCACCTGCGCCATCGTGCCCATCTCCCTTGCACGGGTGCCGTGTTGGGTCACCCGGACCACACTGTTGGACGTGGATTCAACAACGCGCCACAGTCTGGGCCTGTTATTGAACTCACGTCAAGTAAGGAGTGACGTGTCGAGTAGGGTGCGGCCATGACCAGGGAGCAAGCGGGAGCGTCGGCACCGGGGGAGCGCGCCCGGCGCAGGCTCAGCACGCAGGAGCGCCGCGAGCAACTGCTGTCCGTGGGCTCCAAGTTGTTCGCTGGAGCCCCGTACGGCGACGTGTGGATCGAGGAGGTCGCGGAGATCGCCGGGGTCTCCCGCGGGCTGCTGTACCACTACTTCCCGAACAAAAAGGACTTCTTCGCCGCCGTCGTGCAGCGCGAGAGCCAGCGGATGCTGCGGCTGACCGCCGCCGTGCCCGGCGTCCCCGTCCGCGAGCAGCTCGGCACGGGCCTCGACACCTTCCTCGAATACGTCGCCACGCACGCCCACGGCTTCCGCGCCTTCCATCGCGCCGAGGCCGCGGGCGACCCGGCCGTGCGCGCCGTGTACCGCGAAGGGCTCGCCGCGCACGAGGAGCAGATCATGGCCGCCCTCGCGGCGGACCCGCGCATCGCCGGCCGGCTGCCCGAGCCGGCCGCGCTGCGCCTCGCCGTGCGCGGCTGGCTCGCGTTCCTCGTGGCCGTCTGTCTGGACTGGCTCGACGCGGGCGAGCTCACGCGCGAGCAGGTCAGGGACCTGTGCGCGCGGGCGCTGCTCGGCGCGATCGGGCTCCCGTAGCGCCCGCCCCGGGTCTTTTGCAAGGGTAACTTGCAAGGCTTCCTGTCTACCTCGTACGGTGGGCGGCATGTCAGGAACGCAAGGGCCCGCAGCCGAAGAGCAGGAAGAGCCGCCCACCGAGCGGATCGCCACCGACCTCGCCACCGTCGTCGGCCGCCTCTCGCGCCGGCTGCGCACCGCGTCGCCGGACAGCCTGCTCACCCCCACCCAGCGCACCGTCCTCGTGCGCCTCGAAGGGGAGGGCCCCGCCACCACGGCCGCGCTCGCCCGCTCCGAGTACGTGCGCCCCCAGTCCATGCGGCTCACCCTGGCCGCGCTGGAGGAGCAGGGCTTCGTGTCGCGCGCCCCGGACCCGAACGACGGGCGGCAGTCCGTCGTGTCGATCACCGGCAGCGGCCGCGCCACCCTCGACGCCGTCCGCGCCGCCAAGCACGGCTGGCTCACCCGGGCGCTCGCCGAGGAACTGGACCCCGCCGAGCGCCGGGCCCTCGCCGAGGCCACCGCGCTGCTCGAACGGCTGGTGCGCAAGTGACCCAGGGCGTGGGAGGCCAGGCGGTCGCCACCGACAGCGGCGAGTCCCCCGCGCGCCGGCAGGGCTTCCGGGCCCGGCTCACCGCGCCCCTCCTCCTCGGCTCGGTGCTCAACCCCCTCAACACCACGATGATCTCCACCGCCCTGGTGGCGATCGGGCACGACTTCGGGATCGGCGCCGCCGACACGGCCTGGCTGATCTCCGTCCTCTATCTCGCCAGCGCCGTCGCCCAGCCCGTCCTCGGCAAGCTCGCCGACACGCTCGGCCCGCGCCGCGTCTTCCTCACCGGCCTCGTCGTCGTGTGCGTCTCCGGGATCGTCGGCGCCCTCGCCCCCGCCTTCGGCTGGCTGATCGTCTCCCGGCTGCTCCTCGGCATCGGCACCTCCGCCGCCTACCCCGCCGCGATGGCGGTGCTGCGCGACGAGGGCCACCGGGTCGGCCGCCGCCCGCCGCGCCCCGTCATGGCCCGGCTCTCCTTCGCCGCGCTCGGCAGCGCGGCCGTCGGCCCGACGCTCGGCGGACTTCTCGTCATGGTCGTCGGCTGGCGCGGCATCTTCGCCGTCAACGTGCCCGTCGCGGCGATCGCGTTCGGCTGCGCCCTGCTGTGGATCCCCCGGGACCCGGCGCGCGCCCGAGCCGGCGCACCGGCACCGCGGCCCGCCCTCGACCCGCTCGGCATCAGCCTGTTCACCACGGCCCTGACCGTGCTCGTCTTCTTCCTGCTCGACCTCTCCGACCCCGTGTGGTGGCTGCTCGCGCCCTTCTTCGCGCTCGCCGGGGTGCTGGTGTGGTGGCAGTTGCGCGCCAAGACGCCGTTCATCGACGTCCGCATGCTCGCCGGGAACGCACCGCTGGCCCGCACCTACCTCCGCCACGGCCTGAGCTATCTGCTCATCTACTGCGTGATGTACGGCTTCACGCAGTGGCTGGAGGAGGCGCGCGGCTACTCCTCCGGACACACCGGACTGCTCATGCTGCCGATGTCCCTCACGGCACTGGTCTGCTCGCTGCTCGGCGCCCGCACCAAGGGCATCCGCGCCCCGCTCGTCACCGCGGGCGTCCTGCTGACCGCGGGCGCCGGACTCCTCGCCTTCCTCGACGGCGACACACCACTGGCGCTGCTCCTGCTCGCGGGCGCCTGCTTCGGCATCCCGCAGGGCTTCGTCGGAACCTGCAACCAGGCGGCCGTCCAGGAGCACGCTCCGGCCGCCGACATCGGCTCGGCGGCCGGACTCCAGCGCACCGCGCAGTACATAGGCGCCATCACGGCGTCGAGCCTGATCGCCCTCGCCTACGGACAGCGCGCCACCGACAGCGGTCTGCACCTGATGGCGGGCGTCTCCGTCGTCCTGGGCCTGCTCCTCGTGGCGCTGACCGTCACGGACCGCGCGCTGCGCCGGAGTTGAGCCCCGGCCGGCGCCCGTCGGACGCGTGTCCGGTGCGGTAGTGTGGCCGGGCCGATCAGCGCCGCGAGGGAACGAGGAGGTGGGTCCGATCACCGTTGTGTCAGGTCGGGAGCTCCCTGCCCCCGCCGTGCGCCCCGCCCGCTCACGCTGAGCGAGGCCGCGGCCGTCCGGTGACCGGGAGCCCCCTCGGTATCCCGAGAGGCCCCACCCTTCATGTCGCTTTCTTCACCGCCCGGCTCACCCCTTCCACTCGACTCCGTCTCCGTCGTCGCGGCCCTGCGCGCCGCGGGCTGCGTCTTCGCCGAGGACGAGGCACGCGTCCTGCTCTCCACCGCCCGCGACGCCGCCGCCCTGGCCGCCATGGTCGAGCGGCGGGCGAGCGGACTGCCGCTGGAGCACGTCGTCGGCTGGGCCGAGTTCTGCGGGCTGCGGATCGCCGTCGAACCGCATGTGTTCGTGCCGCGCCGCCGCACCGAGTTCCTGGCCCGAGAGGCCCTCGCCCGCACGCGGCCGGGCGCCGTCGTCGTCGATCTGTGCTGCGGCACGGGCGCCGTCGCCGCAGTCCTCGCCCAGCGCCGCCCCGCGCGGCTGCACGCGGCCGACCTCGACCCCGCGGCCGTACGCTGCGCCCGCCGCAACCTCTGCCCGCTCGGCGGCGAGGTGCACGAGGGCGACCTGTTCGCGCCGCTGCCCGCCGACCTCGGGGGCCGCGTCGACACGCTCGTCGCCAACGGCCCCTACGTGCCCACCGGCGACGTTCCGCTGCTGCCGCCGGAGGCCCGCGAGCACGAGCGGCGCATCGCCCTCGACGGCGGGCACGACGGCCTCGACGTGCTGCGCAGGGTGGCCGGCGAGGCCCCGCGGTGGCTCGCGCCGGGCGGACACCTCTTCGTCGAGACGAGCGAGCGGCAGGCCGCCGCGGCGGAGGCGGCGGTGCGCGCGGCGGGCCTGCACGCGCGCGTGGTCGCGAACGACGACCTGTACGCCACGATCGTCATCGGTACGCGCGTGGCGTGAGGGCCGGGGGTTTCGCGGGGCGCGCCGCCGGTACCCGTGACCGAGCGGAAACGGTGACGTACGCGGAAACGGTGACGTACAGGGAGCGAAGGGAGCATCCCCATGACCGACACACCTCCCGTCCACGGGTTCGCCTCCAGCACGGTGGGCGTGGCCCTCAGCGACTGCACGCCCCAGGACGCGGACGCGGTGCTGCGGGTCCTGTGCACGGCCTTCCCCTCGGACCGGAAGTCCGGCGAACGCCCGGAGGACGGCGCGACCGTCTGGCTCACCACGCTGGACGCCGCGTCGCTCCCGGAGCCGTGCCCGGCCGAGCCGCTGTCCGGGCCGGTCACGGCGGACATCCAGGGCAACCACGAGGCCCTCGACCGGGTGCGGGCGGCGCTGATGAAGGCGTACACCCTCTCCGAGGCGACCGCGGCCTCCGGCGATCAGGAGGAGGAACTGCACCTGCGTCTGATGACGCACCACTGAGCAGCAGCAAGGGAAGCACGGGTGAGGGACGGCGCGGGGCGGCGCCGTCCCTCGGTCGTGCCGGAGTCAGGTCCCGTACGTGACCTTCACGTCCCGGAACCCGAGCGAGCGCAACAGGCCGCGCAGCATCTCCGTGGTGTTCTTCTCGGCCCGCTCCGTGAGATGGCTGTCCTTCGCCGCCTCACCGATGTGCCGGGCCGCGAGCTTGCGCACGGCCCGCTCGTCGTTGGGGTTGTCGGAGAACACGTCTCCCAGTCGGTCGAGCAGACCCCGCTGCTTGGCCACGGCGTAGCTGCGGTCCTCGTCCAGCGCGGGCGCGTCGAGCCGGGCGTGCGGCAGCTTCAGGGTCGCCGCCGTACGGTCGTCGTTGACCCGTACGTCACCCGAGCCGACCTTCCCCATGTCCACGTAGGCGTCCACGGAGCCCGCGCCCACGTACAGCGTGCGGGTGCCCTGGACGGCGTCCGGCAGGTACTTGGAGTCCTTCTCCAGATCCACCACCACCTGGAAGTTCCCGGACGCGGCGTCGTAACGGCTCAGGTCCCGCACGGACTTGAGCAGCGCGGGCCCGGTCCTGTCGTGCGTCTCCGTCCCGAACACGTCGTCGAGCCTGTTCACCAGGGTCAATCCGGTGAACAGGACCGCGAGTACGACGGCCAGCGCGACCACCGCCTTCGTCCAGCGCGGCAACCGCGCTGCCTTCGCGTACCGGGGCAGTGAGGTCCTCGGCGTCATGAGGTCGACCTCCTTCTCATGACTACCGCATGCCACCGGATGCGTTGATCACGCCTCTTTCACACGACGGAGAACCGCCGCACGTACCGCTTCTGCCAAGGCGTCTCGACCGCCCCACGCGCGTAGTGCGCACGTACGTGGGCGACCGCCTCGCGCGCCGGTACGCCGTCCAGGACCGCCAGACACGCGAGAGCCGTCCCCGTACGCCCGCGCCCGCCCCCGCACGCCACCTCCACCCGCTCCCGCGCACAGCGCTCCCATGCCTCGGTGAGCACGGCACGCGCGTGCGCGGGGTCGGCCGGCAGCCGGAAGTCGGGCCAGCGCAGCCACGTCGACTCCCACTCCATGGGCGGAGGTCGGCCGCCCAGCAGGTACACGCCGTACGTCGGCAACGGACCGGGCGGCAGCGGCGCGCGCAGCCCCCGGCCCCGCACCAGTCGCCCCGACGGCAGCCGCAGCACGCCAGGTGCGCCGACCTCCCAGGTCACCGTGCGTCCTTCGCCGCCGACAGCAGGAACGCCGCCATCCGGCGGGCCCGCCCGAAGGCGTCCGGGAACACGTCCAGGCCGTCCGAGACCAGCGCGCCCTCGTGCAGCAGCATCAGCGAACGCCCCAACTCCCGTGCCGCGTCCGGCGCCACGTCCCGCGCCAGCCGCGTGAACAGGTCGAGCATCCAGCTCTTCTGGCCCGTGATCACCGCGTACGCGGGGTGCGCGGGGTCGCTGATCTCCGCGTGGGCGTTGACCATGCTGCACCCCTTGCCGCTGTTGGCGCGCATCCACTCCTCGGAGGCGTCGAACACGGCCAGCACCCGGTCGGTGGGGGAGAGTTCGGCGTTCTCGTGGTGCCGGGCGAGGTAGGCGCGCCAGCGGGCGTCGCGGGTCGCCAGGTAGTCGACGACGATCTGCTCCTTCGAGCCGAAGCGGTCGTAGAGCGTCTTCTTCGTGACGCCCGCCTCCGCCGCGATCAGGTCGACGCCCACGGCGTGGATGCCGCGTTCGTAGAACAGCCGGGAGGCGGTCTCCAGGACCCTGCGCGCGGCCGGCGTGAGGTCGGGGCGGTCCGGGTCGACGGTCGGCGGGGCGGGGGTCGTCGTCGTAGCCATGCCTCCAGGCTATACCGATCTGTATAGTGGAGCCAGGTAGACCGATCTGTATACCTCTGGCATCTGAACCCGATCACGCGAGGCGGTGGCCGCGCCATGAACGTCCTTCTGTCCGTCGGATTCGTCCTGACCTGGAGCTCCGGCTTCATCGGAGCCAAGCTCGGCGCCGGTGACGCGAGCGCCGTGACCACCCTGATGTGGCGGTTCCTGCCGCTGGCGCTGGTCCTCGGCGCCGTCGCCGTGCTGGTCGGCAGGGACCGATGGCGCGGGCTCGGCCGGCGCGCCCTCGGCCGGCAGGTCGTCATCGGCGCCCTGTCGCAGAGCGGCTACCTGCTGACCGTCTACTACGCCATCCAGCTCGGCGTCTCCAGCGGCACCACCGCCCTCATCGACGGCACCCAGCCCCTGGTCGCGGGCGCCCTCGCGGGACCGCTGCTGCGCCAGTACGTCACCGCCCGGCAGTGGCTCGGCCTGTGCCTGGGCGTGGCCGGCGTCCTGGTCGTCACGACCGCCGACGCGGGCGCCGCCACGGGCGTGCCGTGGTGGGCGTACGGCGTCCCGTTCCTCGGGATGCTGTCCCTGGTCGCGGCGACGTTCGTGGAGAGCCGCTCGCGCAGCCGCGTCGAGCCGATGGTCGCGCTGACCGTGCACTGCGCCACCAGCGCCGTCGTCTTCACCGGGCTCGCCGTCGCGTTCGGCGAGGCCGCGCCGCCCGCAGAGCCGTCCTTCTGGCTCGCCATCGCCTGGCTCGTCGGCCTGTCGACGTTCGGCGGCTACGGCCTGTACTGGATCGTGCTGCGCAGGGGCGGCGTCACCCAGGTCAACACGCTGATGTTCCTGATGGCGCCGGTGACCGCCGTGTGGGGCGCGCTGATGTTCGGCGAGCCCTTCGGTGTGCGCACAGCCATCGGACTCGTCCTCGGTCTCGCGGCCGTCGTGGTCGTCCGGCTCGGCGGCACGCGCGCGTACCGGCTACGGAGCCGCCGGGACGAGGTGCCGGTTGGGGAGCACCGCGGCGTCGGCCAGCTCCGGCACCTCCACCACGGCGACGCCCGCTGAGGCGAGCACCCCGATCCCGTCGGCGCCCGGCACGAACGTGTCGGGCTCCCGCCACGCCGTCACCACCCGGCGCACCCCCGCCTCGACGATGAGGCGGGCACACGGCTTCGGGCGCGAGGCGCGGCGGGCGCACGGCTCCAGGCTGCTGTAGACGGTGGCCGCGGCGAGGCGCGGGTCGTCGCCGGCCAGTTTGGCCAGCGCGGCCTCCTCGGCGTGCACCACCGGGTCCCCGCCCTCCCGCGAGTGACCGCGGGCCAGCTCCGTGCCGTCCTCGGCGACGACCACGGCGCCCACGCTGAACGCGGTCCGCGACGGCGGGCAGTCCGCGGCGAGTTCGCAGGCCAGCCGCAGCCAGTGCCGGTCCGCCGCGGTGGCCGTCCCGCCGGTGCCGGGGACGGTCGGCGCGTACCGGGTCACGATCACGTCCCCGACCCGCTCCGTGCCGAGCACCCGCATCCGGCTGCGCGGTCCGCCGGGGTAGGAGCCGGGCCCGAACAGCCGCGGCGCGTCCGGCTCGCCGACCACCAACGGGGCGACGGCGAGCCGCAGTTCGTCCGCGAGACCGAGTTGCAGCAGCTGCGTGTGGACGCGCGCCCCGCCCTCGACGAGCAGCCGCCGCACACCGCGCCGGCCGAGGTCGTCGAGGAGCGCCGCCCAGTCGAGGCGCGGACCGAGGTCCACCACGTCGGCCGCGCCACCCACGCGCGTGCGGGCGCGCGCGGCGCCGGTCGCGGTGGTGTAGACGAGCCGCTCACCGCCCGTCGTCCAGAACGGGTCCCCCGGATCCAGCTCGCCCGAGGCCGTGACCGCCACCTTCAGCGGGTACGCGGGCCGCCCGTCGTCGACCCGCTCCGCGCGCCGCCGGGCGGAGTTGACCAGCAGCCTGGGCCGGTCCGCGCGCAGTGTTCCCGCCCCGACGAGGATCGCGTCGCTCGCCGCGCGCACCGCGTCCACCCGGTCGAAGTCCTCGGCGCCGGACAGCAGCAGCCGCTCGGGCCCCGTGTCGTCGAGGCATCCGTCGAGCGACACGGCGGCGGACAACAACACGTGCGGGCGGGACATGGCGACTCCGTGACCAGGCGGGGCGTACGCCCCGACCCTACCGAGACGCGGGCGGTGTGCCGTCGCCGAAGGGGCGCCCGCCGAGCTTGTCCCGGCCGTGCGGGGTGATCCAGCCGGACGGGTCGGGGCCGACGGGGACGATGGCCGTGGGGTTGATGCCGGTGTGCACCTGGTAGTAGTGCCGCTTGATGTGGTCGAAGTCGACCGTGTCCCCGAAGCCGGGTGTCTGGTACAGGTCGCGCGCGTACGCCCACAGCACCGGATCCTCGGTCAGCTTGTTGCGGTTGCACTTGAAGTGGCCGTGGTAGACGGCGTCGAAGCGGACCAGCGTCGTGAACAGCCGGACGTCCGCCTCGGTGATGGTGTCGCCGACGAGATAGCGCTGCCCGGCCAGCCGCCGGGACACCGTGTCGAGCCGCGCGAACACGTCCCGGTAGGCCTCCTCGTACGTCTCCTGCGAGTTGGCGAAACCGGCGCGGTACACCCCGTTGTTGACGTCCTGGTAGATGCCCTCCATCACCTCGTCGATCTCGTCGCGCAGCGCCTC
Organism: Streptomyces sp. BYX5S; assembly: GCF_054724165.1. NCBI lineage: Bacteria > Bacillati > Actinomycetota > Actinomycetes > Kitasatosporales > Streptomycetaceae > Streptomyces > Streptomyces sp. BYX5S. Next base: position 3,985,892 of record NZ_CM138829.1, read on the forward strand.
GGGATACAGGTCGGGCGCGCCGGGCCGGTGCAGCGCCGTCCACTCCGTCTCCAGGTCGAGCGTCAGCTGCTGGTAGTCGTTCGTGACGAGCTTCCCCGACGGCACGTCGACGATCGCGGGCACGCTCACGCCGCCCGGATACCCCGTCTCGCGCGCGTCGTACGCCTCGCTCAGATACCGGATGCTGAGCACCGGGTCGCGGCCGTCCGGATCGAGCGTGAAGCGCCAGCTGCGGTCGTCCTGGATCGGGTCGGCGACCGCCAGCGACAGCGCGTCCTCCAGGCCGAGCAGCCGCCGCACCACGAGCGCGCGGCTCGCCCACGGGCAGGCCCTGCTCACGACGAGCCGGTAGCGGCCCGCCTCCACCGGCCAGCCGTCGCGGCCGTCGGCGGTGATCCGGTCCGCGAAGTGGCTGCGGGACCGCTTGAAGGCCTTCTTGCCGTACGAGGCGTTGCCGGGCACGTGGGTCTCCCTTGTCGACGTCGGACACGTTCCGTGCGCATCGAGCCTGCCCGAGGAACGCGCGCCGCACCACCGTGGCGGAGGCGGCTGTCAGTGGCCGGTGAGAGGCTCGGAGGTGGGCACCAACCGTGACGGCAAGGAAGGCGCAGGCATGACCACCACCACGGGCAGCTACCTCACCCTGGACGACGGCAGGCCCGGCGTCCGGTTCACCCGCACGTTCGACCGGCCGATGGAGCGGGTGTGGCGGTACGTGACGGATCCGGCCGACCTCGCGCACTGGTTCCCCTCCGCGTTCGAGGTCGGGGAACTGCGCCCCGGCGCGCGGATCCGGTTCTTCGACGACCCGAACATGCCGGAGTCGGTGGGCACGGTCGTCGCCGCGGAACCCCCGCGCCAGTTCTCCTTCACGTGGGGTGGCGACGAGTTGCAGTACGACCTGGAGGAGCGCGGCGACGGCGGCACCCACCTGACGCTGACCAACGTGCTGGAGAGCGCGGACGCGGCGGCGCGCAACGCGGCGGGCTGGGAGGCCTGCCTGCTCGCCCTCGACGCGGCGGACCGCGGCGAGCCCCTGTCCGGGGAGCGCGCGGGGGCGGTGCCGCCCTGGAAGGAGCTCTACGACGCCTACACGGCGGCCGGGTTCCCCTCCGGAGCGCCGGTGCCGGGCCTGGACGAGGCGGGCTGAGCCGGACCCGGCCCCGCCGGGCCGGGACTCGCACCGTGTGCGGGCGGTCACCGTCCGAATAGCGCGATCGCACGAATGGGCGCAAAATCGGACGCATGTCCTTTATGTCCGCGAGTGTGACGTGGCTCGGACTCGGCCTCACGGTCGGTACCGCAGGACTGGTGACCTACGGTCTCGCGGCGCTTCCCTGTGGAGCTACGGTCCGGCAGGAGGAAGCCGAGGCGGCCTGCCGCCCGGCCAGACGGACGGCGCTCGCCCTGGGGGCGCTCGGCATCGCTTCGTTCGTCGTCGGAACGGTGTTCCTGTTCCTGGACGTGACGAACTTCGGCTGAGCCGCCGCCCGTCCGGCGCGCACCGAATGAAGGAGTACTGCATGACCAGCGGTCAGCACACGATCATCACCCCGGTCCGCGACCTCGCCGCGGCCAAGGCCGTCTACACGAAGCTGCTGGGCGTGGAGCCGTCGTCGGACGAGGCGTACTACGTGGGCTACGACGTGGCCGGACAGCACTTCGGGCTGAACCCTGCGGGCCATCAGCAGGGCATGAGCGGCCCCGTCGGCTACTGGACCGTCGACGACATCGACGCCATGGTCGCGTCCCTCGTCGACTCCGGCGCCGAGGTCGTGCAGGAGGTCACGCAGGTCGGCCCCGGCCGCCGGATCGCCTCGCTGAAGGACGCCGACGGCAATGTGTTCGGGGTACTCCAGGACGGCTGACCGGCCCCGTGCCGCGGGACGTGGGGCCGGGCCCGCAGGCCACGGCCCCACCGGATCCCGGGGTTACTCGGCACCGCTCCCGTAGGGGCGGGTGATCACTTCCATGCCGTGGTTCGACGGGTCCATGAAGTACACGCCACGACCTCCGTCGTTGTGGTTGATCTCGCCCGGCTGCTTGCCGTGCGGATCGGCGTAGTACGTGAGCCCGGCGTCCTTGATGCGCTGGAAGATGCCGTCGAACTCCTCCTCGGTGACGAGGAAGGCGTAGTGCTGCGTGACGATGGACTCGGCGGGGATCGTCGCGAAGTCCAGCGTGACGCCGTTGCTCAGATCGAGCGGGACGAACGGGCCCCACGCGGGGCCGGCTTCGAGCCCCAGGACGCGGGCGAGGAACTCGGCGGACTCCCGGTTGTCCCGGGCGTGCACGATGGTGTGATTGAGCTGAACTGCCATGGTGAATTGCCTCCAGAAGGCAACTCCGGCACCTCCATGTCTCACCCGGACGGTGACCGACACGCGATGCTGGCCGGGATCATAGACACAGAGCGGCGCGCGGGGCCAGCCCCTTTTCCCGCGGAGCCGGCCCCGTTCCCGCGGTGTCAGTCCAGGACGAGCTCCGGGTTGTAGAGGTCGAGCCAGAGCGCCAGGTCCAGCGCCCGCTCCAGACCCCGGCGCGAGGCCTGCGTGATCTGCGGGGTCTCCCGGTGCGCTGCCTGGGCCACGCGGTCACGGTCCAGCAGGTCGAAGACGCGGTGCGAGGGCCGCGAGAGCAGGTCCTTCGCGTGCTCCTGGAGCGCCACCGCGTACTTCGGGTCCTGCGTCGACGGATACGGGCTCTTGACCCGCTCGTACACCGACGTCGGCAGCACGTCCGCGGTCGCCTCGCGCAGCAGCGACTTCTCCCGGCCGTCGAAGGACTTGAGCGCCCACGGGGTGTTGTACACGTACTCGACGAGCCGGTGGTCGCAGAACGGCACGCGCACCTCCAGGCCGACCGCCATGCTGGCCCGGTCCTTGCGGTCGAGCAGCACCCGCACGAAGCGCGTCAGGTGCAGATGGCAGATGCGGCGCATCCGGTACTCGAAGTCGCTCTCGCCGTCGAGCCGTTGGATGCCGCCCACCGCGCCCGCGTAGCTGTCGGCGACGTATCCGGTGAGGTCGAGACGTTTGCCGAGGTCGGGGCGGAGCACGTCCGCGTCGTCGCCGAAGTGCTTGCCGAACTGCACCAGCCACGGGAACGTGTCGGCGGTGCGGGACTCCTCGTCGAAGAAGTGCCGGTAGCCGCCGAACACCTCGTCGGCGGACTCCCCGGACAGGGCGACCGTCGAGTGCTCGCGGATCGCCTTGAACAGCAGGTACAGCGAGGCGTCCATGTCGCCGAAGCCGGCCGGGATGTCCCGGGCCCGGATCACCCGGGCGCGCACATCGGGGTCGGCCAGGGCGTTGGAGTCGAGCACGATGTCCTGGTGGGAGGTGCCGGAGGAGCGGGCCACGTCGTGCACGAACGGGGTGTCGGGGGTGCCGCGCAGCTCGTCGGCGACGAAGTTCTCCGCCTGCCCGAGGAAGTCGACCGCGAAGCTGCGCACCGTCTCGCCCCGCGCGCCGAGCTGCTGGGCCGCGATCGCCGTCATCGCGGAGGAGTCGAGGCCGCCGGAGAGCAGCGTGCAGCGCGGCACGTCGGAGACGAGCTGGCGGCGCACGATGTCGTCCAGCAGCTCGCGCACATGCGCGATGGTGGTGTCCCGGTCGTCGGTGTGCGGCTTCGTCTCCAGCGTCCAGTACGCGCGCTGCCGCAGCCCGGCGCGGTCGACGGTGACGACGGTGCCCGGCTCGACCTCGTGCATGCCGTCCCACACGGCGTGCCCCGGAGTCTTCACGAACGTGAAGAGCTCCCGCAGCCCGTCGAGGGCGACGCGCGGCGTGGCGAGCGGGTTGGCGAGGATGGCCTTGGGTTCGGAGCCGAACAGCACGCCGTCCGGGGTCTCGTAGAAGTAGAAGGGCTTGATGCCCATGCGGTCGCGGATCATCAGGAGCTTGCCGACGCGGCCGTCCCAGACGGCGAAGGCGTACATGCCGTTGAGCCGCTCCGGCAGCCGCTCGCCCCACTCCAGGTAGCCGCGCAGCACGACCTCGGTGTCCGAGTCGGTCGTGAACCGGTGCCCCCGCGCGGTCAGTTGCTCCCGCAGCTCGGTGTAGTTGTACGTCTCCCCGGAGTACACCAGGGCGACGTTGCCGTCGGGCGTCTCGACGGTCATGGGCTGTCGGCCGCCCGGCAGGTCGATGATGGCGAGCCTGCGGTGACCGAGGGCGGCGGGGCCCTCGATCCAGGTGCCGCGGTCGTCCGGACCGCGGCACTCCATGGTCCGGGTCATCGCATCCAATGTGTCGGCCGAGGCCCGCAGGTCACGGTCGAAGGAAACCCAGCCGGTGATGCCACACATAAACGCTTCCTCCTGCTCGCCGTACGGCCGTGGCCAACCGGAACAACAAGTTGTACACGACATCTATGTGTCGAGCGTGTGACACGGCGGTGGGGGCGGTCAATGTGCCCGTAACGTGCGGGAGGTGGCGGAGCGAGCGTTTTCAGCCCCCGCCGTGGTCGCGAAACGGAGTGATCCCCTTCGCAAATGCCCGACAACGTGGGCCTGATGATTTCGGTTGCCTCAGGCGACCAGAACGATCCGGCCACGGGCAAAGACTTGATCAATCCTCGGCAAGGATGGCCGAGTCGGTCAACGTTCCGTCAAAAGTCGCCGCCGCCAGGCCGAACGACAGCGTCATCCCGATCCCCGACGTCACCGAGAGCGCCCGCACGCCCGGCGCCACCTCGCGGACGAGCAGCGGGCCGCGGGGGCTGCTCGCGTAGACGCCCTGCCAGCGTTCGGTGACGCGGACCGACGGGACGCCGAGGACGCGGGCCGCCTCGCGCAGCAGCAGATCCGTCGTCGCCTCGTCCTGGAACGGGATCTCCGTCGCGTCGTACGCGTGCGAGTCGCCGACCAGCACCGTGCCGTCGGGCAGCCGCGTGAACATCACGTTGGCGCCGACGTCCAGCAACTCGGGGCTGTGCCCTGCCACTTCGGTACGCAGCCGGGCGGCCGAGGGCATCGCCGTGAAGCCGTCGTAGCGCAGCATCGACGTCGCGGTGAGGACCGCCGCGTCCGTGCGGAAGGCCTCGGGCGCGGTCACCCGGGCCATCGACAGACGGCAGCGCTCGATACCGTGCGCCTCGGCCGGGTCCGGGTGGAGGCGGTCGAGGTCGTGGCCCACGCAGAGCAGGATCCGGTCGCCGTGCACCGGTCCGCGGCTGGTGTGCACCGTGCCGGACTCCGCCCCGAGCACGTTGGTGCCCCAGGCGATCGTCGCGCCGGGCTGCCGCGCCAGCCAGTCCGCGAGCCGCGGCGCCGCCTCGCGCGGGTCGACGCGCAGATCGGCGGGGAGCAGGGCGCCGCCGACCAGGTCCGCGCGGCCCTCCGCGGTCCGGCCGAGCGCCTCGCCCACCTCGTCGCGGGTGCGCAGCCGTACCGCGTCCGCGCCCCGCTCGTCGCGCAGCTCCTCCAGCACGACGAGTTCGGTCGCCGACCGGGCGACCACGAGCGCGCCCGCCTCCGGCGCCCACAGCCCGGCCGACTTCGCGGCGTCCAGCCAGCCGGAGCGCGAGCGCAGCGCGAGGTCGAGGAGTTCGCCGCGCTGCGCCGTCACGCAGCAGTGGCCGAAGTTGCGCACGGAGGCGCCCACCGGCCGCCGGTCCCGCTCGACCACCGTGACGCGCAGGCCGCGCCGGACCGCCTCGAAGGCGTGGGCGAGGCCGACGATGCCGGCGCCGACCACGACGACGTCGCTGTGGCCGGTGGGAAGGGAGGGGGAGGGTGCGGATGCGTTGTTCATGGCGCCCAGCCTGCGGACCGGTCGACGCCACCCGCAAGTATTGTCTATACAAGTTTTCTCGATGTTTACCAGCTGTGCGTCGTGGCCGACCTTGCCCTGCTCGTCGCAGGACTGTCACACTCGACTTGTGAAGACAAGTAGCGAGGAGGGGCCGCTGCACCAGCGGCTCGGTGCCGAGTTCCGGCGACGTATCGAGGCGGGGGAGTGGCCCGAGGGGGCGCCCGTGCCGAGCGAGGCGCAGCTCTGCGAGGAGTTCGGGACCTCCCGCGGCCCCGTGCGCCAGGCGCTCGCACAGCTGCGGGCCGACGGACACCTGGTCGGCGGGCGCGGCAGACCGCCCGTCGCCCGCCGGGTCACCCCGTCCCAGCCGTTCGCCTCGCTGATGTCGTTCACGCAGTGGGCCGAGTCGATCGGCCGGACGCCCGGCCAGCACACCGTGGAGGTGGCCCGGCGCCGCGCGAGCCCCGAGGCCGTCGCGCGCCTCGGCCTGGACGAGGGCGCGCGGGCGGTCGACCTGATCCGCGTCCGCCACCTCGACGGGGTGCCCGCGATGGTCGAGCGGTCCACGTTCGTCCTCGACGTCGGCGCGCACCTGTTCGCCTTCGACCCCGACGACGGCTCCGTCTACGGCGCGCTCACCGCGCGCGGCGTCGATCTGCACCACGCCCGTCACACCATCGACGCCGTCGCGGCGGGCCCGCAGGACGCCGAACTCCTCGACGTCGAGGCCGGACAACCCCTGCTCCGCGTGCGGAGGTTGGCGTACACCGGCGACGGCAGGCCCGTCGAGTACGCGGACGACCGCTATCTGCCGTCCATGGCCACCTTCACCATCGAGAACACCATGGGCGGCCGCACCGTCGCGGCCCGCGGCGGCACCCCGGACACCACCCGCACCCCCAGTGAGGAAGCCCAGTGATCGCACTCGCCGTCTTCGACATGGCAGGCACCACCATCGACGAGTACGGAGCCGTCTACGAGGCGCTGCGGCATGCCGTCGAGACCACCGGCGTCGAGGTCGACCCGGCCGATCTGCAGACGTGGATGGGCACCGACAAGCGTGAGGCCATCGCCGCGCTCGTCCGCATCGGCGGCGGCACCCCCGACGCGGACTTGGTCGAGCGGCAGTACGCGGTGTTCCGTACGTACCTGCGCGAGCGCTACGCCGAGCGTCCGCCGGAGCCGATCGCCCACGCCGACAAGGCACTTGAGGAGCTGCGCGCCCGCGGCATCAAGGTCGCCCTCACCACCGGTTTCAGCGCCGACGTGGCGCTGCCCCTGCTGGACTCGCTCGGCTGGTCCACCGGGGAGGGCGGCAACCTCGACGCGGTCGTCACCTCCGACGAGGTGCCGCGCGGCCGCCCGGCCCCGTACATGATCCAGCGCGCCATGGAGAAGACCGGGGTCGTCGACGTCCGTACGGTCCTCGTGGCCGGCGACACGGTCGTCGACCTGGAGGCCGGGTGCAACGCCGGCGCCGGTGTCGTGGCCGGCGTGCTCACGGGACAGCTCACCCGTGAGCAGCTCGCAGCCCACCCGCACACCTACGTGCTGGACAGCGTCGCCGACGTCCCCGGCCTCCCGGAGGCCACCGCCGTCAGCTGAGCGCCGCGTCCACGATCGCCTGCGCCTCGCTCTGCACCCGGGCGAGGTGTTCGGCGCCGAGGAAGGACTCCGCGTAGATCTTGTAGACGTCCTCCGTGCCGCTGGGCCGCGCCGCGAACCACGCGTTCTCGGTGGTGACCTTGAGGCCGCCGATCGCCGCGCCGTTGCCCGGCGCCTCGGACAGCCGGGCCGTGATGGGCTCGCCCGCGAGGGTGTCGGCGGTGATCGCGTCGCCGGTCAGCTTGGCGAGCCGGGCCTTCTGCTCCTTCGTGGCCTTGGCGTCGATCCGGGCGTACGCGGCGCCCGACGCCCCGTGCTCGGCGGCGAGTTCGGCGTAGTACGCGGACGGTGTCCTGCCGGTGACGGCGGTGATCTCGGCGGCGAGCAACGCCAGCAGGATGCCGTCCTTGTCGGTGGTCCACACGCCGCCGTCCTTGCGGACGAAGCTCGCCCCGGCGCTCTCCTCGCCGCCGAACGCGACCGAACCGTCGACCAGCCCCGGCACGAACCACTTGAACCCGACCGGCACCTCGACGAGTTCGCGGCCGAGCGAGGCGGCGATCCGGTCGATGACGGCGGACGACACGAGCGTCTTGCCGACGGCCGCCGACGCCGACCACTGGGGCCGGTGGCTGAACAGGTAGTGGATGGCGACGGCCAGGTAGTGGTTCGGGTTCATCAGACCCGCGTCGGGGGTGACGATGCCGTGCCGGTCGGCGTCGGCGTCGTTGCCGGTCAGCAGGTCGAAGTCGGCGCGGCGGGCGAGCACCGAGGCCATCGCGGGTGCCGACGACGGGTCCATCCGGATCTTGCCGTCCCAGTCGAGCGTCATGAAGCGCCAGGTCGGGTCGGTCTCCGGGTTCACCACGGTCAGGTCGAGCCCGTACAGCTCCGCGATCCGCGCCCAGTAGTGCACGCTGGCGCCGCCCAGGGGATCGGCGCCGACCCGGACGCCGGAGGCGCGGATGGCGTCGATGTCGACGATGTTCACCAGGTCCTCGACGTACCGCTCACGGAAGTCGTACGGCTCCCAGGCGGCCTGGTCGGCCGTGCGCGGCTCCCAACTGGCGTCCTCGAGAAGCGCGTTGGCGCGGTCGGCGATCCACGACGTCGTGGCGGAGTCTGCGGGGCCGCCGTGCGGCGGGTTGTACTTGAAGCCGCCGTCGCGGGGCGGGTTGTGGCTGGGCGTGATGACGATGCCGTCGGCGCGGTCGGCCGGTTCCTCGCGGTTCCAGCGCAGGATCGCGTGGCTGAGCGCGGGCGTCGGCACGAAGTCCTCGTGCGCGTCGGCCAGCACCCGCACCCCGTGCGCCGCGAGGACGCCGAGCGCGGTCCCCAGGGCCGGCTTCGACAGGGCGTGGGTGTCGGGGCCGATGAAGAGGGGGCCGGTGATGCCCTCGGCGGTGCGGTGCTCGACGATCGCCTGGGTGATCGCGGCGATGTGCTTCTCGTTGAAGGCCCCGTCGAGGCTGGAGCCGCGGTGGCCACTGGTGCCGAAGACGACGCGCTGCTCGGGGCGCGTGACGTCGGGCTGCCTCGTGTAATAGGCGTCGACCAGCGCGTCGACGTCGATGAGGTCGGCCGGCAGGGCGGGGGTTCCTGAGCGCTCAGCAGTCATGGCAGCAGTCTCCCACCTGCGCCTATGAAGAAAAGTGGGCGGCACAGGTGGGAGACGGGCAGGGAGGACGGAATGTGCGGCTCAGGCTCAGTCCTCCTGGGACTCCTGCTGGTTCTTCACGATCTCCGCGAGGGTCGCGAGGACCTGCGACTCGGCCTTCTCCTTGTCGATGCCGAGGCCGTGCAGCAGACCCGCGCCGTTCTCGTGCTCCAGGAGCGCGAGCAGGATGTGCTCGGTGCCGACGTAGTTGTGGCCGAGGCGCAGCGCCTCGCGGAACGTCAGCTCCAGCGACTTCTTGGCGTCGGCGTCGAACGGCACCAGGGCCGGCATGTCGTCGGACGCGTCCGGCAGTTGGGCCGTGGCCGCCTGCCGGACGGTGTCCAGGAGCACGTCCTGCGCGACGATCGCCCTGGCGGCGAGGCCCTCCGGCTCGTGGAGCAGGCCGAGCACCAGGTGGGCGGGGGTGATGGTGGCGTTGCTCGCGGCGCGGGCCTCGTTCTGCGCGGAGACGATCACGTTGCGGGCCCGCTCGGTGTAGCGGTTGAAGCCCTGACTGGGGTCCAGGTCGTTCTCGGAGCCCTTGGGCACGAAGCGCTTCTGGGCGGCCTGCCGGGTGACGCCCATGCTCTTGCCGATCTCCGTCCAGGAGGCGCCGGAGCGGCGGGCCTGGTCGACGAAGTGGCCGATCAGGTGGTCGGCGACGTCACCGAGGTGGTCCGCCGCGATGACGGCGTTCTGGAGCTGGTCGAGTGCGTCGGTGTTGGACTTCTTGATGGCCTCGATGAGGTCGTCGAGGCGAACGTGGGGCGAGCTGCCGCCTGAATTCGTCATGGGGCAACCGTAGGTTGACAGTAAGCGGGCGTCAACCCGAAGTTGACAGTGCGGCGGGCGCGTTTCGCTCGCTCACACCGTCGGCGGGTTCAGCAGCCGGAAACCGTCCTGGGTCCGGTACGGGTAGTACGGGTACGGCGCCTGCGTCTCGCTCGCCGCGTCGAGCTTCGCCACCTGCTCCGGTGTGAGTTCCCAGCCGATGGCTCCCAGGTTCTGCGTCAGCTGCTCCTCGTTGCGGGCGCCGATCAGGACCGTGGACACGGTGGGTCGGCGCAGCAGCCAGTTGATGGCGATCTGAGGGACGGCCCTCCCGGTCTCCTCGGCGATCTCGTCGAGCGCGTCCATGACCCGGTAGAGGTGCTCGTCCTCGATGGGCGGCCCGAACTGTGCCGTCCGGTGCAGCCTGCTCTCCGCGGGCAGCGGCTGCCCGCGCCGGATCCTGCCGGTGAGCCGCCCCCATCCCAGCGGGCTCCACACCACGGCGCCGACGCCCTCCTCCTTGGCGAGCGGCATCAGCTCCCACTCGTAGTCGCGGCCGGCGAGCGAGTAGTAGACCTGGTGCGCGGCGAACCGCGGCCACCCGTGCCGCTCCGCCGTGTCGAGCCCCTTCATCAGCTGCCAGCCCGCGTAGTTGGAGACCCCCGTGTAACGGATCTTGCCCGCCCGTACCAGGTCGTCCAGCGTGGCCAGCACCTCCTCGACCGGTGTGCTCGCGTCGTAGGCGTGCAGTTGGAACAGGTCGATGCGGTCGGTGTCGAGCCGTCGCAGGGCCGCGTCCACGGAGGCGATCAGGCGCGATCGCGACACCCCGGCGTCGTACGGGCCGTCGCCCGTGGGCAGTGCGGCCTTGGTGGAGATCAGTGCCCGGTCGCGTCGTCCCTTGAGTGCCGCGCCGAGGACTTCCTCCGAGGCGCCGTCCGAGTAGACGTCGGCGGTGTCGAACAGCGTGACGCCGCGCTCCAGGCTCAGGTCCACCATGCGCCGCGCCTCCTCGACCCCGGCGCTGCCCCAGGCGGAGAACAGCGGCCCCCGCCCGCCGAAGGTCCCGGCTCCGAAACTCAACGCGGGCACCTTGAGCCCGGACGTCCCCAACTGTCGGTACTCCATGACGGCCTCCTGGCTAATGGGTCGCGAGACCCGTTAAGTCGTGCCGCAAAAGTAGCAGGGATCGAGCGGTAATGGAACCGGGGTTCCCTTAGGCGGGTTGGCTGGCGAGACCGCTCCTCGAACAGCGAGAGGTGCGGTGCGAGAGAATCGAACAGACAGCTCCCGCCGCACCACGTCAGGGGAACCCGAGCGATGCCCGCAGCCCACGTCACCCTCGCCGACGTCCTGAGCGCCGCCGCGCCGGACGCCGCCGGCGCCCTCTGGCGGCTGGACGGCGCGGCCCGCCAGCTCGACGCGAACGTCGTCCGTCTGCGGCCCGGCGGGGGAGGGGGCGCGTACGAGGAGACGGAGCTCGACGTGCTCCTCGTGGTCGTCGAGGGGCACGGGACGCTCCACCGGGCGGGCGTGGACGAGGAGTTGGCGCCCGGCACGCTCGTCTTCGTGCCGCGCGGCGAACGGCGCGCGGTCCGCGCCGGGGCCGACGGGCTCGTCTACCTCACGGCGCACCGCAGGCGCCCCGGCATGACCATCCGCAGCGCCCCGCGCCTGACGGCCGAGGGCGGCGAGGCGCCCTGCCTGCTCCCGCGCGTGTGCGCCTCCTGCGGGCGGGCCGCCGACGACGCCGGGGCGCTGTACTGCGCCCGCTGCGGCACACGCCTGGAGGCATCGGAATCCGGTCGTCCTTGAGGCGAACGGATCACGCCAGCCGTTGCGGCCCGTACCACGGCGCCCGCCGTGCGAACGGGAACCGAGGTCCCGCCACCGTCACTTCTCGCCACTGATTCAATACGTGAAGTTACCGAAATCCGGGGGTACGGGATGAAGTCCTGGCCCGGCCCCGGCAGACTCGGCGGCACGGCGGCCGGGCACTCGGGCAGGGGCCGCCAGGGGAGGGAGCACCATCGGGGAGTCCGCGGGCGTGGGGCGCGCGGACTCCCCGCCCCGACACCCCGCCGACGCTGCGCGGCGCGCATCCCGTGCCTGGTTACGGTTCCGGCATGGCCGACTACCGCATTGAGACCGTACGCAACGGCGACCGCGACTGGACCGCGCGCAACGACCGCGGCGCCGAGGTCCGCATCGCCCCCGCCGACAGCCCCGGCGCCCAGCCGTCCTTCACCCCCGTCGAACTGCTCCTCGCCGCGCTCGGCGGCTGCGGTGGACTCGTCGTCGACCGCACGGCCCGCACCGTGCCGCACGACGACCTGCGCATCACCGTCGCCTCCGTGTCCCGCCCGGAGGACGACGGGCGCGTCGGGGCGGTCCGCGTCTCGTACGAGATCGAGCTGCCGGAAGGGGACACGGACGCCGCCGAGGCGCTCGAACGCGGCATCCGCCTCACCCACGAGAAGTACTGCACGGTCAGCCGCACCGTCGAGCACGGCGCGCGCGTCGAGGCGCTGGGCCCCGACGGCACGATGCTCTTCATGGGCGGCTGACCGCGGCGGAGCCGGTGGCCGCCGGCCACCGGCCCGCCGCACGCGCGCTACGGCAGCGCGTGCACCTTCGGCCCCACCGCGTTCGACCAGGCGTTGCCCGCCGTCGCGTCCCAGTTCGTGGACCAGGTCATCGCGCCGCGCAGCCCCGGATAGGTCTTCGCGGGCTTGAACGACCCGCAGCCGGTGCCGCGCGCCAGGCAGTCGAGCGCGTTGTTGACCACCGACGGGTCCACGTAGCCGCTGCCCGCGCCGCGCGTCGACGCCGGCACGCCGAGCCCGACCTGCGAGGCGTCCAGGCCGCCCTCCAGCTGGATGCAGGCCAGCGCCGTCAGGAAGTCGACGGAGCCCTGGCTGTAGACCTTGCCGTCGCAGCCCAGCATCGAACCGCTGTTGTAGTACTGCATGTTGACGACCGTGAGGATGTCCTTCACGTTCAGCGCCGTCTTGAAGTACTCGCCGGACGTCGACTGCATGTCGATGGTCTGCGGCGCCATCGTGAGCACCAGGTCGCCGCCCGCCTTCGCCGACAGCTGGCGCAGCGCCTTGGTCATGTACGTCGAGTTGAGGCCGTTCTCCAGGTCGATGTCGACGCCGTCGAAGCCGTACTCCCGCATGAGCGCGTAGGCGCTGTCCGCGAACGCCGTCGCCGAGGCGTCGCTGTTGACCGAGACGGAGCCCTTCTCGCCGCCCACCGAGAGGATCACGGACTTGCCCGCGGCCTGCTTGGCGGCGATGTCCGCCTTGAAGTCGGCGGTCGAGGCGTAGCCGACGGCCGGGTCGAGGTTGAACGTCAGCTGCCCGGGTGTGCTCGTGGCATCGGCGAAGGACACGGCGATGATGTCGTACTGCGCCTGCACGTCGCGCAGCTTCTGCACGGTGGCGCCGTTGTCGAAGTTCTGCCAGTAGCCGGTCAGCGCGTGCTTCGGCACGGTGCCGCCGCCGGGGTTGCCGGACGTCGCCGTCTTCGCGGACACCGTCGCCGACTTCGGCGACTCGCCCGCCGCGTTCGTCGCCGTGACCTGGAAGCTGTACGCCGTGTCCGCCGTGAGCCCGGTGACATTCGTCGAGGCGCCCGTCACCGCGGCCACCTTCGTGCCGTTCCGGTACACGTTGTAGCCGGTGGCGTTCGAGACCGGGGTCCACGACAGGGCGATCGACGAGGAGGTGGCCGTGCCCGCCGCGAGTCCGGTGGGCGCGGCCGGGATCACGACCGGGTCGGAACCGCCGCCCGCGTCGGGCCCGAAGACGTTCACGTCGTCGACGTAGTACGCGCTCTGCCCGTACCAGCCGTGCGTGTAGATCGTCACGGAAGTGGTGTTCGCGCCCGTCTTGAAGCTGGTCGTCAGCTGCTGCCAGGAGGAGCCACCCGGCGTCCACGTCGACACGTCGGTGGTGCCGGTACCGCTCGCACCCAGGTAGGCGTAGGAGCCCTGCACCCAACTGCTGAGCGTGTACGTCGAGTTGGGTTTCACCGCGACCGTCTGGCTGCACTTGGCGTTGTCCTGGCCCGACGGCGTGGCCTTGAGGGCCTTCGCGCCGCCGTGCACCGGCGAGGACACGACCGAACCGCTGCCCGCGGTGCACGTCCAGTTGCTGAGGTCCGACTCGAAGCCGGCGTTCTTGGCGACGTTGACGTCGGCGGCCTGCGCGGGTGCGGCGAGCGCCGGGACGCCGAGCGCCGCGGCCGCCACGGCGGCGAGCACGAGGTGGGGTCTGAGTCTGCGAGGGCGTGCACGGTCCACGGGGATGCCTCCTGGGGAGAGGTGGGGAAGCGGATGTGAACGGTGGCCACCGCTATGAGCGCCAAAGTTGGTTCAGACCAATCGAGTTGTCAAGACCTCTGGCGCACACACGAACGGCGCCGGACCAGAGGCCCGGCGCCGTCCCGCCCCGCGAACGACCGACGGATTCAGCGCAGTCCGCGCAGGTACGCGGCCTGCCCCACGTGCTGGAGGTCGTCCGACAGCACGCTGACGAGCCGCACCCCCAGCGTCACCGGCGGATCCCACGCCTCGTCGACGACACGGTCGAGATCGGCGTCCTCGAGACCGTCGAGGAAGCGGACCGTCCGCTCGTGCACCGCGTCGTAGTAGCCCGTCAGGAGATCGCCCGACGCGACCCGCACCTGACCCACCTGCTTCGGCGTGTGCCCGTATCCGGTGTCCGACTCCGCGAGCGGCAGATCGAACCGCTCCGCCCAGCCGTCGGAGATCCACACCTGCTCCTGGTCCGCGGCATCGGCGACATGGTCGTCCTGCACCCGGGTGAGATGCCACACCAGCCAGGCGATGGAATTCGCCGCGTCATCGGGACGCTCGTGCAGTTCATCGACGGAAAGGCCCTCGGCGGCCGCGTGCACCTCTTCCCGAATGCGTTGATAACCGTCCTTGAGTACGTCGTGTGAGCGCATGCGGGCAGTCTCTCCGACGCGGAGGATTTCAGCCAACGAGCGCCGTGAATATGCCCGGAGACTGGCGTAAAAGAATGGTGACTCCGCTTTCCCAGTGCCGATACTTGACCAAGGAACGGTTGAACGTTGCTCCATGGCGGCGTGACACGGGCCAATTGACCCCTGAATTCTCGCCGTTGCGGTGGATCGCCGATCGTCATCGTTGATCGTAATGCGGACAGTCAATGCTGCCGGCCGCCAGGCAATGGGCCTATGGGGGACACCGTGCACGACGAATTCCTGTGCCACGTCACCGCGTACGGAATCTGCGGCGGACGGCGCGTGGGTGTTCCGCTCGGCACGTACCGCGCCCCCACCCTGCCGCTCGCCCTGTGGTGGCTGCGCGACCGCGCCACCTGGATCGCCGAGCGCCTCGACCCCCGCCCCGGCCTGGAGTACGTACCCGAAGGGGCGCTCACCCCTGTGGGTGACGACAGCCCCGACGTGCCGGGACGGCTGCGCGCGTGGTGCGCCGACCCCGGGCAGCAGGAGCAGGTCGCCGAGGAACTGGCCTCGGGCCGGCTCGTCAGGATCGCGACCCGCGACGAGACCACCGAGTACGAACTCCTCGCCGAGTCCGTCGACGCCCTGCGCATGGCGCGCACCCAGCCCCGCGGCCGCGGCCCCCGACGTCGCACGCCGGTCACCAGCAGTCACTGACACGGGTGACATCGCGCTTGATCGGGTGGCTACGTGGGGAGTGTGATCACGCACAGTAAGAACGATCACTCGGGGTCCATGTGATGAAACCCTTCATGAAGCACAGATCCACGCTTCTCGCCCTCGCCCTCGCCCTCCCGCTCCTCGCCGGCGCCACGACCGCGCTCGCGCCGACCGCCACCGCCGCCCCGGCCGCCGTGCCACCCGGCCAGGTCTGCTTCTGGACCGAGATCGGCATGCACGGCCAGGCCTGGTGCTACGGGCCGCCCGGCTACGCCGACGCGGAGAACGGGACGGCGCGGCACGCCGTCTCCTTCGACTCCCGCGTCCAGGGGACCGTCTACGCCATCAGCTACACCAACACCGGCTGCCTCTACCGGGAGATCCGGCGCGACGACTACTCCGAGAACTGGGAGTGGGCCGGAAAACTGGACGGCGTCTCCGACACCACCATGGGGTGCGAGCCGGGCTGAGCGCGCCATGAACCGCACGAACCGCGCTCTCTCCGCTCTCGGCTGCCTCCTGCTGCTCCCGCTCGCGGGCTGCTCCCAGGAACGCCCCGAGCGGCCCGCCCTCACCCCCGACGACACCATCCGGGCCGCGACCCGATCCCTCACCGACCGCTGCCTGACCCGCCAGGGCCTCACCCCGCCCCGGCCGGACCGGCCGGCGACGGACCGGGCGGAGGAACAACGCGTCGCGGCGGCCCTCTTCGGCCGCCCGCCCGCCGAACTCTCCCTCACCCTCGCGACCGGCATCGCCGTGCGCGCCCACACCGACGGCTGCCTCGCCGAGGCCCAACGCACCCTCTACGGCGACCAGAAACGCTGGTTCCGGGTGTCCACCGTGGTCAACAACCTCAAACCCGAGGCCGCCCACCGCGAGCTCAGCCTCGCCTCCGTACGCGCGCGGCACCGCGCCGAACTCACCGACTGGCAGCGCCTCAGGGAGCACGCGCTCGACGCGTCCGCCCGGGTGCTGCGAACCCCCAACCGCTGAACCGACAAGGAGAAACAGACATCATGCGACACCCACTCGCCCTGGTCACGGCCGCCGTCCTCGCCCTCGGCGGCGCCGCCGTCACCACCAGCGCGTACGCCGCGCAGTGCCCCAGCGGCGAGTTCTGCGCCTGGACCGACGCCAACTACACCGGAATGCGCTGGAACTGGTCCGGCGACGACCACGACTGGGAAGAGGGCATCCAGGACGAGGACTCCTCCTGGGCCAACCACGGCATCTCGGGTCCCGGCATCAAGGACCACGTCCAGGTGTACGAGAACCCGGGCCTCATCGGGCTCGGCACCGTGTGCCTGGCCCCCGGCCAGGAGATCGCGAACGACGACTGGGGCAACGACAGCGGCGACTCCCACACCTGGAAGATGGGCTGCTGACCACACCCGCACACGCGCCGCGTTCACTGACCCGCCGCGTCCGCTGACGCGACGGGCTCACAGCGTGTCGCCCGTGCGCGGCGCGGCGTCGAACATCGACGCCGCGCCGCGCAGACAGTCGGACAGCAACTCCCCTTACTGCCCCGCCGCTCGTCGTCGGGGGACTCGTGGAAGACGCGATGGGCGAGGGCCAGAGCGCGCTCGAACGGGACTCGGGCGCGTCCCGGAGGGTGACGGAACGAGTGTTCGTGATCATCGACGGTAGTCGCGCCTCACCCGCTCCGGCCCCTCGGCAGAGCCGTGGACGGCGTCGCGTCCGACGCCGCCCACGGCGGTCAGAGCCTCAGCGGCGCCGACTCCACTGAGGCGGACGGGTGGCGGGGTCTGGGCCACCCGGTTCCGTGCCGCTCTGGGGGGAGTGCGGCACATGGGGGGTTCGCGGCGGGGCCGCTGCGCGGATGCACCGGGGTCCGGGGAATCTCACGCGGGGCCGCGCCCGCCGTTCACCCCGGCTCGGTCTCGCCGCGCAGCCGGCCCCCGAGGCGCCGCATGCCGCGCCGGACATGGCTCTTGACCGTGCCCAGCGGCCAGCCGGTGCGCTCGGCGATCTGCGGTTGTGTCAGGTCCTCGTAGAACGTCAGCCGCAGCACCGTGCGCTGCGTGCTCGGCAGGCGGGCCAACTCCTGTGACAGCACCACCCGTTCGACGACCGCGTCGATGCTGTCGCCGCCCGCGCCGCCGTGCTCGACCGTGATGCCCTGCCGGGCGACCGCGGCCTCGAACAGCGCCGCGCGTCGGGTGCGGTCGGCGAGCACGTCGGCGACCCGGTGCCGGGTGATGCCCGTCAACCATGCGGCGGGCGGGCCGAGTTGGGGCCGGTAGTTGCCGCGGCCGCGCCAGGCGGAGAGGAAGACCTGCTGCATCACGTCCTCCGCCTCGAAGCGGTCGCCGAGCGCCCGCTGGGCCAGGCCCCGCACCAGCGGGGACCACCTCCGGTACACCTCGGCGAGGCAGGCCACGTCACCTTCGGCGAGCCCGTTCGCCAGAACGGAGTCCGACACCTCGCGTGGGTCGACTCCCCGCGCCAGCAGCCCTGTGCCCATCAATGCCCAGTCAACTCCTCGAAACGGTCGTGAACTTGCCTACTCACGGCACGGCCCGGTCATCCTGGAACCGGTGGCGACAGGCGGCCACTCGCATCGGTTGTGCGTCGTATCGTGAAGCGATGGACGAGGGGCGAGACGTACGGACAGCGGCACCGTCGGACGAGGCGGTGTCGAAAGTAGCCATGTCGAAAGTGGCACCGCCGGAGGTGGCCGTGTCGGACGGGGCGCCGTCGGAGATCGGGGTCACCACCGGTGCCCTCGCCAGGCGGCTCGGGGTGTCACCGACGACCCTGCGCAGCTGGGACCGCCGCTACGGGCTGGGGCCCGCCAAGCGGTCGACGGGGCACCACCGGCGCTGGACCGCGGAGGACGTCGCGGTCGTCGAGGAGATGTGCCGGCTGACCACGACGGGCCTGCCGCCCGCCGAGGCCGCCCGGCTCGCCGGCAAGAGACTGGAGGTCGAGCCCGCCGGGCTGCCGCTCCGGGTCCCCCCGCCCGCCGTGCCGGCGCCCGCCTCGGCGGCCACGCTGGAGCGCCAGTGCCGGGGCATCTCCCGGGCCGCGACCCGCATGGACTCACCGGTCGTGCAGAAGCTGCTCACCGAAGCGGTGGACCGGCACGGACTGGTCACCGCCTGGCAGGAGGTCATGGCGCCGGTGCTGCACGCCGTCGGCCGCAAGTGGGAGGAGGCGGGCGACCGGTACGTCGAGGTCGAGCACCTGCTGTCCTGGCACGTCTCGCGGACCCTGCACCGGTCCGCCGCGCCCGCCGAGTCGGTGCTGACCCTGCCGCCGCTGGTCCTCGCCTGCGTACCGGCCGAGCAGCACGTGCTGGCGCTGGAGGCGCTCAGCGCGGGGCTGAGCCAACTCGGCGTACCGCAGCGGATGTTCGGGGCGGCCGTCCCCGTCGAGGCGGTCGGCGCCGCCGTGCGCCGGATCGGGCCGCGCGTCATCGTGCTCTGGGCGCAGGCCCGGTCCACGGCGAGCCTGCCGCTGGCCCGGCATCTCGCCGAGACCCGCTGGGGGGTGCGCGGCGCCCGCGGCAAGCCGGCGGTGATGCTCGCCGGACCCGGCTGGGCGGGGCGGGGCGTACGCGGGGCGCTGCACCCGGCGACGCTGCCGCAGGCGCTCGAACAGATCACGCGGCACTACCCGGAGGTCAATCGAGTCCCCGAGCCCTCTTGAACCGGGCGAGCCCGTCCGACAGGTCCACGATCGGGTCGGGGTAGTCGTCGAAGGCGGCGCGGTCCAGGCCGGCCGCCTCCCACGGCGTGTGCACCGCGGCCCCTTCGACATCCGCCAGCTCCGGCACCCAGCGCCGCACGTACTCACCGTCCGGGTCGTAGCGCTTGGCCTGGGTCACCGGATTGAGTACTCGGTTCGGGCGGCTGTCCGTGCCGGTGCCCGCCATCCACTGCCAGTTCAGCTGGTTGTTCGCGATGTCACCGTCCACCAGGAGGCTGAGGAAATGGCGGGCGCCGACCCGCCAGTCCACGTACAGCGTCTTGGTGAGGAAGGACGCCGTGAGCAGCCGGCCCCGGTTGTGCATCCACCCCTCGTGCTGCAACTGCCGCATGGCCGCGTCGACGATCGGGTAGCCCGTACGCCCCTCCTGCCACGCCTCGACCTCCTTCGGCGCCCGGCGCCAACGGTCGTGCTGCGCCCGGTAGTCGGTCCCCGAGGCGTCGGGCCGCGCGGCCAGCACCTGGTGGTGGAAGTCCCGCCACGCCATCTGCCGTACGAACGCCTCCGCGCCCGGCCCGCCCGCCGCGGCGGCCCGGTGCACGGCCTCCACGGCGCCGATCGTGCCGAAGTGCAGATGCGGCGAGAGCCGGGAGGTGGCGTCGCCCGCCAGGTCGTCGTGGCGGTCCTCGTAGGAGGAGATGCCCGAGCGCAGCCAGTTGGTCAGCAGCGAGCGGCCCGCCCGCTCACCGCCCTCGGCGAGCCCCGGCGACGCCCCTGTCACCTTCGACCGCTCGGGCAGCGCCTCGGAGCCCACACCGTCGGGCACGTGCACCGCACGCGGCGCCCGCACGACGGCCCGCAGCCCTTGCTGGGACCACTGCCGGTGGTACGGCGTGAACACCGCGAAGTGGTCCCGGCCGCCGCTCGGCGTGACGGCGCCCGGCGGCACACAGGTGACGACCCCGTCGTGCGCCACCAGATCGCAGCCGAGGCGGTGCAGCGTGTCCTGCAACCGGTCCTCCCGGCGCCGCGCGTACTTCGACACCCCGCCGGACACGTGCACGGCGCACGCGTCCGTCTCGGTGACCACCTTCGCGACCTCGTCGACGACGTCGCCCGAACGCACCACGAGCCGCCCGCCGCGGTCCCGCAGCTCCGCGTCCAGGTCCCGCAGACAGTCGGCGAGGAACGCCTCCCGGTTCGGCACGAGGAAATCGCCCACCCCGGAGTCCCGGACGAACAACGGCACCACGGCGTCCGCCGCGGTCAGCGCCGCCCGCAGCGGCGGGTGGTCGTGGACCCGGAGGTCGGAGGTGAACAGGACGACGTGGACACGCACGAAGTGGCTCCTGGTGGGAGAGGAAAGCGAGCTGTGTCAGCCCTTCCCGGTCGAAGGACCGCACGGATGCACGATCACCCGGACGGGGCGCCCCCGTCCGGGCCGCGCTCCGCGGCCGCCGCGATGTTGCGGGCCATCCCGCCGAACACCACGGAGTGGAACGGCGCCACGCTCCACCAGTACGCCTGCCCCGCAAGACCGTGCGGATGGAACAGCGCCCGCTGGTGGTACCGGGACCGCCCCCCGTCCACGGCTTCCACGGACAGCTCCAGCCAGGCCAGGCCCGGCAGCCGCATCTCGGCCCGCAGCCGCAGCAGCTTGCCCGGCTCGATCTCCTCCACGCGCCAGAAGTCCAGTGAGTCGCCGACCCGCAGCCGCGCCGCGTCCCGCCGCCCGCGCCGCAGCCCCACCCCGCCCACGAACCGGTCGAGCCACCCGCGCACCGCCCACGCCAGCGGCAGCGAGTACCAGCCGTGCTCGCCGCCGATGCCCTCGACCACGTCCCACAGCCGTTCGGGCGAGGCGTCGACGAGCCGCTCCCGCTCGTCCTCGTAGAGGCTGCCGCCCGCCCAGTCCGGGTCGGTGGGCAGCGGGTCGCTGGGCGCGCCGGGCAGCGAGGCGGACGACCAGCGGGTGGTGACCTGCGCGTCCTGGATGCGGCGCAGCGCCAGCCGCACCGCCTCGTCGAACCCGATCGGCGAACCCGGCGGATACGCCGCCCACTCCTCGATGTCGTGCTCGTGGCAGACGACCTCGTGGCGCAGCGACTCGGTGAGCGGGCGGGCGATCGAGGCGGGCACGGGCGTCACCAGGCCGACCCAGTGGCTGGACAGACCGGGGCTGAGCATCGGCACCCCGACCACGACCCGCCGCCGCAGCCGCGCCACCGCCGCGTACCGGAGCATCATGTCGCGGTACGTGAGCACGTCCGGCCCGCCGACGTCGAAGGCACGGGAGACCTCCGGCGGCATCGCCGCGCTGCCCACGAGGCAGCGCAGCACGTCGCGCACCGCGATCGGCTGGATCCGGGTGTGCACCCAGCTCGGTGTCACCATCACCGGCAGCCGCTCGGTCAGATAGCGCAGCATCTCGAACGACGCGGAACCCGAACCGATGATCACGGCCGCGCGCAGCACCGTCGTCGGTACGCCGGAGTCCAGCAGGATGTGCCCGACCTCGGCCCGCGACCGCAAGTGCGGCGACAGCTCCCGCTCGGGCACGCCCTGCGGCGTGAGACCGCCCAGGTAGACGATCCGGCGCACGCCCGCCCGGTGCGCCTCCTCCGCGAAGATCCTCGCCGCCTCGCGGTCGGTGCGCTCGAAGTCGTCGCCGGTGCCGAGCGCGTGCACCAGGTAGTACGCGACGTCGATGCCGTTCAGCGCGTCGGCGACCGACTCCCGGTCCGTGACGTCGCCGCGCACCACCTCGACGTCACCGGACCAGGGATGGTCCCGGAGTTTGCCGGGGGTGCGGGCCAGGCAGCGCACGCGGTGGCCGACCGCGAGCAGCTCCGGCACGAGCCGGCCGCCGATGTAGCCGCTCGCGCCGGTCACCAGACAGCGCTGCCCGGAATGGTCCGCGTTCATGGGCCTCCCTCGCTCGCCCCCCTTTCACCGTCAACCCCATGAACGACTTCCGCACCACCAGGGCACCCGGATGCAGCGATCCCCGGCGGTCAGGGACGCTCGGGCGCCACCTCCGTCAGCCGCTCACCGGTGTCGAGGCGTGCCGTCGTGCGCACCGTGCCGTGCTCGGGCGCGCGCACGGCCAGGGTGTGGCCCTTGCTGGACTCGGTCACCTCACCGCTCGTCTCGATCCGGGTGACCGCGCGACTGCCCGCGGCGAGGAGATACCAGTGCCCCTTCGGCGACTTCCACCGCACGCCCGCCACCACGTGCTGACCGAACCGGCTGCACGCGGCCGTGGACCGGGCCTGCCCCGCGAGCTGGGCCGGTTCCGTGGGGGAGGAGGCCGGCGCGCGCAGCAGCAGCGCCACATCGCCGGGACCGCGCCACGTGGTGGCGCGCACGCAGGACCACACCGCGCGACCCGCGCCCTCCGGCAACCGCTGCTCGGCGAAGTCCCAGGCGTTCACGGCACGGACCTCGCCGCCCCGCCAGGGCTCCAGTCGGCAGGCCGTACGGGCCCACGCGAGCAGCCCCTGGGGGCCGGTGGCCTCCCGCGGCTGCCGCGCCGGCGGCGTGCCGTGACCGGGCAGCGGCGTGTACGTGAGGTGCACCGGCGAGAGTCCGCCGAGGTCGGCGAGGAGGAACGAGTGGTCCTCCACGATGCGTGACGAGGACCGCAGTTGGAGCACCGGCCGCCGTTCGCAGCCGCCCGCGGGGGCGACGGGGAAGGAGGCCGTCACTCCGTCGTCGGACACGTCCAGGGGCCGTCCCGCGGTGTCCGGGCGCAGCAGGTCCCTGGTGGTCACCTCGGTGATCCACGGCGCCATCAGGTAGCGCGCGGAGCCGTCGCCGCGGCGCAGGACGACGGCCGCCGCCGTGGTCACGTCGGCGTCGTCGACGCGGGCCAGCGCGAGCCGCGCGGCGCCGTCCCCGCCGTCCGTCTCCGTGTAGCGGGCCAGCCGCTCGCCGTCGCTGAGCAGGACCACGGCGTCGCCGTCCACGTCGCCCGCGAACAACAGCTGTGGGGCCCGTGGCGGGGCGTCGGCCGGGGTGGTCGAGGTCCGGCTGACCTGGAGGGCGGTGGTGGGCCGGGTCCACGCGGCCTGCGCGCGGGCCAGCAGGGACGCGTCGTCGGTGCGGTCGCCGCGCGCGGGCCAGGCCGTGAAGTCGACCCGGGAGGTGTCGGCCCAGGTGTCGCGACCGGCGCGGGTGAGTTCGCCGGACGCGGACGAGGTCCGCACCGGGTCGCCCGCGCCCGCCGCCTCCTGGGGCGGCGCGGTGTCGGGGGCGAGCAGCACGGCGCCCGCGACGACGCCGACGGCCACGACGACGACCGCGGCCCGGGTCCGCCGCGCCCGGCGCAGCAGGTCGGTGGGCCGGGTCTGTACCGAACAGGCGTCGAACTCGCGGGAGCGCAGCAACGCAGCCGCGGCGGGCCCTGCCTGGGCGTCGAGGTCGGTGGACTCGCGCACGGCCGTCTCGGGTTCCGCCACCCCGGCGGCGGTCAGCAGCGCCGTCGTGCGGGCCGTGCTCATGCCGTCGACGTGCCGGAGCACGAACGCGGCGCGCGCCGGGGCCGAGGCGTCCGCGAGGGCACCGACGAGCGCCTCCTCCTCCGCGCCCCCGGCCCGCGGGAACAGCCGCAGTCCCCATACCACGGGGAGCCGGGGCATCAGGGCGCGGGGCGGAGGCAGGGTGGCGGGCCAGCCGGCGGGGCGGTGGGCGGTGGCCAGGACGGCCGAGAGGATACGGACCCGCAGGGCGTCCCGGGCGGGTTCGGCGCCGTCCGGGACGCGGGGCCCAGGCACGGCCGTGCGGCGGCGTCCCGGCAGGGCGCGCTGTACGGCGGTGTGGGCGAGCAGCACCCGTCGGTGCCGGGTGAACGTGGCGGGGAGCGTGAGATAAGCCAGGCGTACGAGGCCGGTGTACTCCTCGAGCAGCGCGGTCTCGGCCTGGTCGGTGGCTATCCGGGCACGGGGGATACTGGTGTCGCGGCGGAGCATGGGCATGACGGGACCTCTCCCGGAAGCTCGAAGGAACGCTGTGTTTCCTTCAAACGAGTGGCCGGTGCGTCGGTCACCCCGTTGATTCCGGCAGGACTGCGCGGCCGTATGTGGGGTATCAGCAGGCTGCGGGAGCCTCACCCCCTTGAGGCGGACAGGCGAGAGAGACACGTATGACCGAGTACTTGGACGGGGCGGTGATCCCCGGCGGCTACGACACGACCGTCGAGCCACTGCGACGGGTGACGCACTATTCCGGCGAACCGGGATGCATCGCGCAGGCCCGTGAGTTCGCGGAGACCTTCCTGGCACAGCTCACCCAGGAGTGGTGCGTCGCCCTGGACCGGGTGACCGCGGGCGAAGCGCTCCTCGTCGTCAGTGAGCTGGTCACCAACGCCGACCGGCACAGCCTGGGCCCGTACGTCCTGGAGCTGGAGGGGACGCACGGGTACATCGCCGTCACCGTGTACGACAGCAGCGCCCGGGTGCCGCTGCGCTACCCGCGCGATCCGGGCCGGATCGGCGGGCACGGCCTGGAGATAGTGCACGCGCTCGCCGACGTGAGCGTGGAGCGGGTGCCGGTCGGCAAGCTCGTCCGCGCCGTCCTCACCCTGTCGGCCTGAACGATTCGGCCCCTGGCCCAGGCGGTCGCCGCGGGCACAGGTCGCCGTCCGGTGTCTCGAAGGCGTGTTCCATGATGGAACCGGCGGGCGTCCACGGACCCCCCCGGCCAGGCGGACACGTATCGGAGGCACGACATCAACACCCCAGCCACGACCGGCACGGTGAGCGAACTCGCCGCCGCGCTCCCGGACAGCACCCTCGTCACCGACCCGGACGTCCTCGCGTCCCTCGACCACGACGACGCCGAGTGGGCGCCGATGGGCCGCCCGCTCGCCGCGGTGCGCGCCACGTCCGCCGAGGAGGTCGAGTCCGTGGTGCGGGCCTGCGCGGCCCGGAGAATCCCCGTCGTCACGCGGGGCGCGGGCACCGGACTCTCCGGCGGGGCGAACGCCGTCGACGGCTGCCTCGTGCTCGACGTGTCCAAGATGAACCGCATCCTCGAGATCGACACCGAGAACCTGATCGCCGTCGTCCAGCCCGGCGTCGTCAACAACGACCTCAAGGCCGCCGTCGCCGAACACGGCCTGTGGTACCCGCCGGACCCGGCCAGCGCCCCCTGGTCGACCATCGGCGGCAACGTCTCCACGAACGCGGGCGGCCTGTGCTGCCTCAAGTACGGCGTCACCCGTGACTACGTCCTCGGCCTCGAAGTCGTCATGGGCGGTCCCGCGGGGGAGTACGGCAGCCGGGTCCGGCTCGGCCGGCGCACCACCAAGGGCGTCGCGGGCTATGACCTGACCAGCCTGTTCGTGGGCTCCGAGGGCACCTTCGGCGTCATCACCGAGATCACGCTGAAGCTGCGTCCGGCGCCCGCCGCCGAGCCGCGCACCGTCGTCGGCAACTTCGACAGCCTCGTCGCTGCGGGCGCCGCCGTCGCCCTCGTCACGAGCCGGGGTCTCGCGCCCGCCGCCCTCGAACTCCTCGACCGCGCCTGCATGGAGGCCGTCGAGAACTGGAAGCACCTCGGCATCGAGCCCGGCGCCGAGGCGATGCTGCTGGCACGTGTCGACGCCCCCGGGGACGCGGGCGAGGCCGAGGCGAGCGCGATCGCCGACGCATTCCGCGAGGCCGGCGCACTGTGGGCGGAGCAGTCCACCGACGCCGTCGAGGCCGAAGCCCTGTTCGACGTACGGCGCCTGGCGTATCCGGCGCTCGAACGGCTCGGTCCGGTGCTCACGGAGGACCTGTGCGTGCCGCGGTCCGCGGTGCCGCAGATGCTCGCCACCATCGAAAAGATCGGGCGCCGCCACGGCGTGCGGATCGCGACCATCGCGCACGCGGGCGACGGCAATCTGCACCCGCTGCTGATCACCGAGCCCGGCGACGAGGCGGAGCGGATCGCCGCGCAGGCCGCCTTCGAGGAACTTCTCCAGGCCGCGATCGCCGCGGGCGGCACCGTCACCGGCGAGCACGGCGTCGGTCTGCTCAAGCGTGGCGGCATGCGCAGCGAACTGGGCCCGGCCGTCTGCGCGTTGCAGCGCGCCGTGAAGCAGACCCTGGACCCGCTCGACCTGTTCAACCCCGGCAAGGTCGTCGGCGAGGACTGAGACTCCGGCTCCGGGCAGCGCCCCTCCACGGCACCTCTTTGTGCGGCACGCCGCACTAAATGAGGCAATTGTCCGTTTATCGGCCCTACGGTGCGGGGGTCGGTGTCCGTGAGGGGGGACGTACAACGCCCCCGCGCGGGGCGCGGATTGGGTTGCCCATGGAGTCCAGTCGGTCCAGCGAGTCCAACGAGCCGAAAGCGGCAGGCGGCATCAGCCGCAGACGCGTGGCGGGCCTCGGCCTCGGCGTCGGTCTCGGCGCCGCGGCCGGTGCGCTCGCCGGCTGCGGCACGGGCGGCGAGCCGAAGAGCACGCCCCCGGCCGGTCCGGCGCGCCACCCCGAACGCCCCGCCAAGAAGGCCCTGCCCCGCCTCATCGGCGACGGCTCGACCTCGTACACGGGCAGGCAGCCGAAGCAGCCCGCCGCGCCCGTTCGGCTCGAACCCGGCCAGACGCCACCGCAGTTCGTCGTCTTCTCCTGGGACGGCGCGGGCGAGGTCGGCAACGGCCTCTTCCCGCGCTTCCTCGAACTGGCCCGGCAGCACGACGCCCGGATGACCTTCTTCCTGTCCGGGCTCTACCTGCTGCCCGAGGCGCAAAAGCGCCGCTACCGGCCGCCGGGCAACCCCGTCGGCGCCTCCGACATCGGGTATCTCACCGACCCGCACGTCAAGGAGACCCTGAAGTACGTCCATCAGGCCTGGCTCGACGGGCACGAGATCGGCACCCACTTCAACGGGCACTTCTGCGGCGGCGCGGGCTCCGTCGCCCACTGGAGCTCCCAGCAGTGGCGCGACGAGATCGAACAGGCCCGCACCTTCGTCACGTCCTGGCGCACGCACACCGGTTGGCACGACCAGCCCGCGCTGCCCTTCGACTACGACCAGGAACTCATCGGCGGCCGCACGCCCTGCCTGCTCGGCCAGGAGAACCTGCTGCCCGTCGCCCGTGACCTCGGCTGGCGCTACGACGCGTCCTCGCCCGGCGGGTTGCAGCGCTGGCCCGAGAAGCGGCACGGCATCTGGGACCTGCCCTTGCAGGGCATCCCGTTCCCCGGGCACAGCTTCGAGGTCCTGTCGATGGACTACAACATCCTCGCCAACCAGTCGAAGAACTCCACCCGCGCCCCCGCGCACAACTACCCCGCCTGGCGCACCCAGGCCACGCAGGCCTACATGACGGGGTTCCTGCGCGCCTACGAGTCGAATCGCGCGCCCTTCTTCATCGGCAACCACTTCGAGGAGTGGAACGGCGGCATCTACATGGACGCCGTCGAGGAGGCGCTCAAGCGGATCGCCGACAAGGCCGAGGGCGGCGACGTACGCCTGGTGTCCTTCAAGCAGTTCGTCGACTGGCTCGACGCGCAGGACCCGGCCGTCCTCGCCAGACTCCGCGGTCTGCAGGTGGGGGAGCGGCCGACGGGCGGCTGGAACCGGTATCTGCGAGTGTCGAAGAATCCGGCGAACCCGAAGGCGACGAGTAAAGACGAGTAAAAATGGAGCCGCAGGACAGACAGCCCACTGGACGAGACCGGACCTATCAGGAGGCGGTGCGATGACCCGGCCCATCACCGCGGGCGTGGACGGATCCCCCGAGAGCGCGGCGGCCGCCGCCTGGGCGGCGCGCGAGGCGGAGCGGCGCGGACTGCCGCTGCGTCTGGTGCACGTGGGCGAGCCCGCACCCGACGCCCTGGCGCTCGGCGCCGACGACTCCGCGCTCGCGCAGTGGGCGGGCGATCTGCTCGCCGACACCGAGCAGGAGATCGCCGAACGCCACCCGGGACTCGCCGTCACCACCGACGTCCTCGACGGCGACGGGCCCGCCGAGTCCCTGCTGGGCGCCGCGCGCGACGCGGACTGTCTCGTGCTCGGCTCGCGCGGACACGGTGTGCTCGTCGGCTTCCTCCTCGGCTCGGTCGGCCAGCAGGTGATCGCCAGGGCCGACAGCCCCGTCGTCCTCGTACGCGCGGGCGACGAGGCGTCGGCCGACGCGAGCGGGCGGGACGTGGTCGTCGGGCAGGAGGGCGATCCGGAGGACAGCGCCGCCGCGATGGAGTTCGCCTTCAGCACCGCGCGGGCCCGCGGCGTCGCCGTGCGGGCGGTGCGCGCGTGGAGCCTGCCGCCGGTCTTCGCCTACAGCCCCGGCTCCCTCCAACTCCTCGACGACGCGGGCGGCATCGAACCGTACGAGAGGAAGGCGCTGGCCGCGGCCCTCGCCCCCTGGCGCGACCGCTACCCCGACGTGCGGGTCCGCGAGCACGTCGAGATCGGCAGCGCGGGCCAGGTGCTGCTCTCGGTCGCCTCCGAGGCCCAGTTGCTCGTCGTCGGCCGCCGCGCCCGCCGCACCGCGATCGGCTCCCGCATCGGCTCGGTCGCGCACGCGGTGCTGCACCACGCGCCGTGTCCGGTGGCGGTGGTCCCCCATCCCGGACCGGCGGCCGAATAACCGGATGCATGATCGACGGGCGGCTTTGTAGGGTCCAGGGTGTGGAACCACTCAGTGACAAACAGATCCGCTCGTCGTTCGTGAACTGCACCAAGGGCGAGGCGTCCCGCATGCGGCTGCCGCTCGACTTCGCCGAGCTGCCCTGGCAGGACCTGGACTTCCTCGGCTGGGTGGACCCCGGCGCGCCGCTGCGCGCCCACATCGTGCGCCCGACCGCCGACGGCCCGCTCGGCATCGCGCTGCGCGTCCCGCAGAGCGGACGGACCAGCGCCGTGAAGTCGAGCATGTGCCAGATCTGCCTCACCGGCCACGCCTCCTCGGGCGTCTCGCTGCTGGCCGCCCCGCTCGCCGGGGCCCGCGGCCGCGAGGGCAACACCGTGGGCCTGTACGTCTGCGCCGACCTGGCCTGCTCCCTGTACCTGCGCGGCAAGAAGCAGCCGAAGCTGCGGGCCGGCCGCTACGAGGAGTCGCTGACGCTCGACGAGCGGGTGGACCGGGCGCTGGCCAACCTCGACGCCTTCGTCGCGCGGGTCACCGGCTGACCCGCGCGGGCGCGCTCACGCCTTGAGCGCGACGACGGCCTCGTCCGTGTAGGGCAGGAACGTCAGCGTCTCGTGGAAGTACAGCTCGATGCTGTGCGCGTCGTGCGCGCTGTAGCCGATCGCCAGGTCCTGGCCGAGCCGCAGCTCGAAGTCGCCGCCGCGGGTCGACAGCACGAACGCCCCGTTCAGCGCCGGCGCCCAGATCAGCTCCCCGTCCGCCAGGATCCGGGCGAGGTGGTTCGCGATCGGATAGCCGTGGTCGGAGGTCTCGCTGACCGCCGTGTACGCGTCGGCGCCCAGCAGCAGCGCGTACGGGCCCGCCACCCCGGCGAGGCGCAGCGCGGTGAGCGCCCGGCTGATCGTGTCCGGGTAGTCGCGGGCCTCGGCCGGCAGGCTCAGGACCGGGTTCGAGGTGCGCTCGCGCAGCCCGTCGATGCCGGCCGCCGCGTACCCGTCGAAGATCGCCTGGTCCTCTGCGTACGCCATGGCGCGCGCGGCGTCCTTGACCGGCTGCCAGTCGGAGTCCTTGGAGCCGCGCTCCACGTCGTCCACGGCCTCCCGGCTCACCGTGAACGGCACCCGCAGCTCGACGAGCCGCTGCGCGCCGCGCAGCCGCGCCGTCACGCCCGGCGCGGGCGGCGCGATCTCGTCGAGGTGGCCGGTACCGACGGCCGACAGTTCGGCGCCGTCCGGGCCCGTGACGTCGACGACGCGGCGGCCCGCCACATGGCGCCGGAAGGTGCGCACGGCCTCCTCCTCGATCTCGGCCCAGGCGGCGGGCGTGATCGGGGCGAGTTCGCGGTGCAGGTTGTTGCTCGGGGTGGGGTTCGGGTCGGTGCTCATGGTGTTCAGGCTCCTTTGAGGCTGCCGATGCCGAGGCTGCCGATGCCGAGGGAGCCGACGGCTGTGTCGGCCGGGACGGCGCCGCCGGACGGCGGTTCGGGCAGGTCGTCGAGGAAGTCGGCGCTCGGGACGTGGAACAGGCAGCCGGTGACCGCCGTCGAGAAGTCGAGGATCCGGTCGTGGCTGCCGGGCGGATCGCCGAGGAACATGTTGCGCAGCATCCGCTCGGTGACGTCGGGGGTGCTCGCGTAGCCGATGAAGTACGTGCCGAACTCGCCCTGGCCGACGCTGCCGAACGGCATGTTCTCGCGCAGGATCTGCCGCTCCGTGCCGTCCTCGTCCACGATCGTGTTGAGCGCGACGTGCGAGTCGGCGGGCTTCACGTCGTCGTCCAGCTCGATGTTGTCGGTCTTCGTGCGGCCGATGACCTTCTCCTGCTCACCGGCGGGCAGCGCCTCCCAGGCCGCCATGTCGTGCACGTACTTCTGCACGACGACGTAGGAGCCGCCCTGGAAGTCCGGGTCCTCGTCACCGACGAAGACGGCGTCCGTGGCGGCCCGCCCGGTCGGGTTCTCGCTGCCGTCCACGAAGCCGAGCAGATCGCGGTCGTCGAAGTACTTGAAGCCGTGCACCTCGTCGACGACGGTGACGGCGGAGCCGAGCCTGCCGATGATCACGCGGGCCAGCTCGAAGCAGAGGTCCATCCGGCGCGAGCGCAGATGGAACAGCAGGTCGCCGGGGGTCGCGGGGGCGAGGTGGCGGGGGCCCGCGAGCGCCTGGAACGGGTGCAGCTCGCGGGGCCTCGGGCCGCTGAACAGGCGGTCCCAGGCGGTCGAACCGATGCCGGCGATGCAGCTGAGCGCGGCGTCCCGGTCCCGGAAGCCGACCGAGCGGCTCAGCCCCGACAGCTCCTCAAGCGTGTCGCGGACCGTGCTCTCGCCGCCCGGGGCGACGGTGACGACCAAGAAGACCGCGGCCTTCGCGGGCGGGTAGAGAAGGACGGGCTGGGGTTCGGCCACGAGTGCTCCGATCGCGACGAAAGGCGGCTTCTGGCTTTTGTCACCATATGGGCAGTTATGGCGGGCGGCACTCGCGCCCGGAATGGGCGTTCTAAAGGGCAGATGAACGGATGTGTCCGACCTCACGTTCTTCCGCCCGTCGAACCGGCGTTCACCACCGGCCGGATGCTGTTAAACTTTGAACCAGGCCCCGACCGTTCTCCCCCGTACGGTCGGGGTCCTTTTTTGTGCTTTTTTGCATGTCCCGCCGGGACACATGTCCCATTGGGACGCGAGCGAGTTATCGTGGGAGGCGCGGGGGCCGCGAGAGCGACGAAGGAGTCGAGAAGTCATGAAGGCACTTCAGTACCGGACCGTAGGGGCAGCGCCCGAGGTCGTCACCGTCCCGGACCCCGAGCCCGGCCCCGGACAAGTCCTGCTGAAGGTCACCGCCGCCGGAGTGTGCCACTCCGACATCGCCGTGATGAGCTGGCCCGCCGAGGGCTTTCCCTATGAACTGCCGCTGACCCTCGGGCACGAGGGCGTCGGCACCGTCGCCGCGCTCGGCGCCGGAGTGAGCGGGTTCGAGGAGGGCGACTCCGTCGCCGTCTACGGACCGTGGGGCTGCGGCACCTGCGCCAAGTGCGCCGAGGGCAAGGAGAACTACTGCCTGCGCGCCGCCGAGCTGGGCATCAACCCGCCCGGACTCGGTTCCCCCGGCTCCATGGCCGAGTACATGATCGTCGACGACCCGCGCCACCTCGTGCCGATCGACGGCCTCGACCCCGTCGCGACCGTGCCGCTCACCGACGCGGGCCTCACGCCGTACCACGCGATCAAGCGCTCGCTGCCCAAGCTGGTGCCCGGCTCGACCGCCGTCGTCATCGGCACCGGCGGCCTCGGCCACGTGGCCATCCAGCTGCTGTGCGCCATGACCGCCGCCCGTGTCATCGCCCTCGACGTGTCCGAGGACAAGCTCGCCCTCGCCAGGACCGTCGGCGCGCACGAGGCGATCCTGTCCGACGCGCAGGCCGCGGGGAAGGTCAAGGAGCTGACCGGCGGGCGCGGCGCCGAGGCCGTCTTCGACTTCGTCGGAGTCCAGCCCACCGTCCAGACGGCCGGCGCGGTCGCCGCCGTGGAGGGCGACGTCACGATCGTCGGCATCGGCGGCGGCACCCTGCCCGTCGGCTTCGGCGCCACGAACTTCGAGGTCAGCGTCACCGCCCCGTACTGGGGCAGCCGCGGTGAGCTCGTCGAGGTGCTCGACCTGGCGCGCGCCGGAGCCGTCTCCGTGCACACCGAGACCTTCTCGCTCGACGACGCCCCCAAGGCGTACGAGCTGCTGCACGACGGCAAGATCAACGGGCGTGCGGTGATCCTTCCGAACGGCTGACACCGGGGAACCGGGGAGGGGTGTACGTGCTGACGGGCGGTCAATAGGCTCAGCCGGACCGCCCGTTGCACCGTCACAGGGAGCCCCATGTCCACCGCGCAGGTCCCCGACATCCTCTCGCCGGAGTTCGCCGCAGACCCCTACCCCGCCTACCGCGCGATGCGCGAGTCCGCCCCGCTGCTGTGGCACGAGGCCACGCAGAGCTGGATCGTTTCGCGGTACGCCGACGTGGAGCGCATCTTCAAGGACAAACAGGCGCAGTTCACCACCGACAACTACGACTGGCAGCTCGAACCCGTGCACGGCGGCAGGACCATCCTGCAAATGAGCGGGCGCGAGCACTCGGTGCGCCGCGCGCTGGTCGCCCCCGCCTTCCGCGGCAGCGAACTGCAGGACAAGTTCCTGCCCGTCATCGAGCGCAACTCCCGTGAACTCATCGACCGGTTCAGGGAATCCGGCTCCGCCGACCTCGTCGCCGACTACGCCACCCGCTTCCCCGTCGACGTCATCGCCGACATGCTCGGCCTCGACAAGGCCGACCACGCCCGCTTCCACGGCTGGTACACCGCCGTCGTCGCCTTCCTCTCCAACCTGGCGGGCGACCCGGAGGTCGCCGCGGCGGGGGAGCGGACCCGGGTCGAGTTCGCCGAGTACATGATCCCGATCATCCAGGAGCGCCGCGAGAACCCGGGCGACGACCTGCTCTCCGCGCTCTGCGCCGCGGAGGTCGACGGGGTGCAGATGAGCGACGAGGACATCAAGGCGTTCTGCAGCCTGCTGCTCGCGGCCGGTGGCGAGACCACCGACAAGGCCATCGCCTCCCTGTTCGCCAACCTCCTCGCGAACCCCGACCAGTTGGCGGCCGTGCGCGCCGACCGCTCCCTCGTGCCGCGGGCCTTCGCCGAGACGCTGCGGCTCACCCCGCCCGTGCACATGATCATGCGCCAGTCGGCCGTCGACGTGGAGCTGACCGGCGGCACGGTGCCCGCCGGAGCCACGGTCACGCTGCTCATCGGCGCGGCCAACCGCGACGGGGACCGGTACAAGGACGCGGACCGCTTCGACCTGTTCCGCGAGGACCTGACCGGGACCACCGCCTTCTCGGCCGCCGCCGACCACCTCGCCTTCGCCCTCGGCCGGCACTTCTGCGTCGGCGCGCTGCTCGCCAAGGCCGAGGTGGAGACGGCCGTGAACCACCTGCTCGACGCGATGCCCGACATACGGCTCGCCGAAGGGTTCGCGCCGGTCGAGCGGGGCGTCTTCACCCGCGGTCCCGAGGCGCTGCCGGTGCGGTTCACGCCGGTCGCGGGCTGACTGGGCCGCCCCGACGCGTGTACGATTGCGTCATGCATCGTTCTACGTGTCTCAACTGGTGGCGCCTCACTTAGAGGCGGCCGCACAGCCAAGCACGTACAAGGGCCGTCCCTGGACGGCCCTTTTTCGCTGCCTCCCCAGCCGGAGGTCACGCCGTCCCGAGGGCGCCCGTGACTCCAGGGGAGAGACCACCATGAGCAGCACCACCGCCGTCCTCGGCGCCACCGGCGACCTCGGCACCTCCGCCGCCCGGACCCGTAGCGCCGAACTCGAACAACTGGTGCGCGCGGATCCCGGGCGGTTCCGGATCCTCACCGGGGACCGGCCCACCGGACGGCTGCACCTCGGGCACTACTTCGGGACCCTGCACAACCGCGTACGGCTCCAGAACCTCGGCGTCGAGACCTTCGTCCTGATCGCCGACTACCAGGTCCTCACCGACCGCGACGTCGCCGACGACCTCACGGCGTACGTGGAGGAACTGGTCCTCGACCATCTGGCGGTCGGCATCGACCCCGAGCGCTCCACGGTCTTCACGCACAGCGCGCTGCCCGCGCTGAACCAGTTGCTGCTGCCGTTCCTCAGCCTCGTCTCCGTCGCCGAGCTGAGCCGCAACCCGACCGTGAAGGACGAGATCGCCCACTCCCGGCAGTCCGCGGTGAGCGGGCTGATGTTCACGTATCCCGTGCACCAGGCCGCCGACATCCTCTTCTGCAAGGCCAACCTCGTGCCCGTCGGCCAGGACCAGCTGCCGCACCTGGAGGTCACCCGCACCGTCGCCCGCCGCTTCAACGACCGCTACGGCCCGGTCTTCCCGCAGCCCGACGCCCTGCTGTCCACGGCGCCGCTGCTGCTCGGCACGGACGGCACCAAGATGAGCAAGTCCCGCGGCAACGCCATCGCCCTGTCCGCCACCGCCGACGAGACCGCGCGCCTGATCCGCGGCGCCCGGACGGACGCCGAACGCCGCATCACGTACGACCCGGCGAGCCGCCCCGAGGTCTCCTCGCTCGTCCTGCTCGCCGCCTTGTGCGAGGACGCCGATCCGCGGACGGTGGCGGAGGAGATCGGCGACGGCGGCGGCGCCGCGCTCAAGCGGCGCGTCACCGAGGCCGTGAACACGTACCTGGCGCCGGTCCGGGCGCGCCGCGCGCTGTACGCACAGGACCGCGCCCTGGTGAGAGAGGTGCTGCGGGCCGGGAACGAGCGGGCCGGAGCGATCGCCGACGCGACGCTGAGGGAGGTGCGGGCCGCCATGAACGCCGCGTACTGACGGGGGTCCGCACAGCCGCCGGGACGATTCTGCGATCGGTGTGCATGCTCTCCCCGATCCCGGGCAGCAGGAGAACAGACGCTCTTGCAGCCCACCCCCCCCGGGCGCTCGAGCCTGTGGCCCTGTCGCCCCCTCTCCCCCCTGGGAGGCGACAGGGCCGCCTTCTTCTGGCGAAGAACTAGCCCTGGTAGTGCTGCTGTTGCTGCTGCGGAGCCCCGGCCTGCGGATCGGCGGCGGCCTGCGCCACCATCGCGTCCACGTGCTCCTTGGGGACCTGGTGGGCGGCGCCGCAGAACGTGCACTGCGCCTGGTACTTGGTCGAGACCGGGAACAGCGGGATGAAGAACAGCGTGAACTTCGTGACGAACTTGCGCAGCGTGTGCGCCGCGGGGTTGCCGCAGTTGCCGCAGACGAAGGTGAGAATCGCGAGCTGGAACGCGTAGCCCCGCGTGCCGAAGATGATCATTGGGTCCCTCCCGTTGGTGTGGCCGCCGCAGAGCGTCCGGCTGCCACCGTCATCGTATGCGGCGGCCCCCTGAGCCTCACAAGCCGTAGCCGGGCGGGGGCGTGCAGACGTAGGACCGGCTCGCGGCCCGAATGCTCGCGCCCCGCACGTGAAGTGTCACGGAGCGTGCGAATGGTGGAGGAAAACGGCCATCACGACGGGCCGAATCGGCAATCCGGGGCTCGTGATGAAAGGATTGCGCCCATGGCAATCAAGACCTACTTCGACATCACGATCAACGACGAGCCCGCCGGGCGGATCACGTTCAACCTCTTCGAGGACGTCGTCCCGAAGACCGCGGAGAACTTCCGCGCCCTGTGCACGGGCGAGAAGGGCTTCGGCTACGCCGGCTCGTCCTTCCACCGCGTCATCCCGCAGTTCATGCTGCAGGGCGGCGACTTCACCAACGGCAACGGCACGGGCGGCAAGAGCATCTACGGCGAGAAGTTCGCCGACGAGAACTTCCAGCTCAAGCACACCAAGCCGGGCCAGCTCTCGATGGCCAACGCGGGCCCGAACACCAACGGCTCGCAGTTCTTCATCACCACCATCGTCACCGACTGGCTGGACGGCAAGCACGTCGTCTTCGGCGAGGTCGAGGACGGCATGGACCTCGTGAAGAAGATCGAGGCCCTCGGCTCGCGCAGCGGTGCCACCTCGGCGAAGATCACGATCGCCGAGTCCGGCCAGCTCTGATCCACCCCTCCTGGAGCCGGGACCCCACGACGGGGTCCCGGCTCCAGGCATGTCCGGCGGGGTTCAACTCCCGGGCGCCCGGAGCGCGTTAAGGTCTCGGTCGGCGGATCACCGATCCGCCTCACCGTTCCCTCGACCCGAGGAGCACCGTTGCGTCCGCGCACCATACCCACGCTGCTGCTGTCCGCCGCCCTCACGGCGGGCGTCCTCGCCGCCACCGCGGCACCGGCGGCCGCCGCCCCCACGTCGTTCGAGGACCGGCTGCGGTCCCTGCCCGGCGTGACCGTCACCGGCGTCACCGACAAGGAGGGCTTCCCGCTCTACTCCCTGTCGATCACGCAGCCGGTCGACCACGCCAGACCCGGCCTCGGCACGTTCCAGCAGCGCTTCACGCTCTGGCACAAGTCGACGGCCAAGCCCGTCGTCGTCTACACCGGCGGCTACGGCCTGTCCTCCTCGACCCGCGAGCCCACCACCCTCCTCGACGCCAACCAGCTCAGCGTCGAACACCGCTTCTTCGAGAAGTCCGTACCGGCGGGCGGCACCCCCTGGAACAAGATGACGGTGCAGCAGGAGGCGGCCGACGAGCACGGCATCGTGCGGGCGGTGCGGCCGCTGTACGAGAAGACGTCCAAGTGGCTCGCGACCGGCGGCTCCAAGGGTGGCATGACGGCCACGTACCACTACCGCTTCTACCCGGAGGACTACGACGGCGTCGTCGCCTACGTCGCCCCGAACGACGCCAACAACAACGACGACAGCGGCTACGAGACCTTCTTCAAGCGGGTCGGCACCGAGGAGTGCCGCGACGCGCTCGCCGCCGTGCAGCGCGAGATGCTGGTGCGCCGCGACACCCTGCTGCCGAAGTTCGAGAAGACGGCGAAGGACGAGGGCTACACCTTCACCAACACCCTCGGAACCACCGACCGGGCCTACGAGTTCGCCGTCCTCGACCAGGTGTGGAACTTCTGGCAGTCCGGCACCGTCGACAACTGCCCCACCGTGCCCGACGCGAAGACCGTCTCCGACGACGAGCTCTACACGTGGTCCCTCGACCACGGCCTGTCCGTCTACGAGGACTCCACGCTCGGCGCCAACAGCTCGGGCCCCTACTACCGGCAGGCCGCCGCCCAACTCGGCTGGGCCGACCTGAAGTTCAAGAACCTCAAGGGAGTGCGCAACTACCCGGACATCTACCAGCCCAACTCGGTGCTGCCCGCCGGCATGCGCACCACCTACGACGGCGCCGTCATCAAGGACGTCGACCGCTGGGTGCGCACGAAGTCCGAGCGGATGCTGTTCGTCTACGGGCAGAACGACCCGTGGAGCGCGGAGCAGTTCACGCCCAGCAGGCGCGACTCGTACAAGTACGTCGTGCCGAACTCCAACCACGGCGCCCGGATCTCCGCGCTGCCCGCGAACGAACGGGACGCGGCGACCGCCACGATCAAGCGGTGGGCCGGAGTCCGCTAGCCCTCACCCGAAGCGCTCGATGCGGATCCGGTCCACGGGCTGACCGAGGCCGACGAGGAGCCGCGAGGCGTGTTCCGCGAACGAGTTGGAGCCGCACACGTACGCCTCCCAGCGCGGCGCGGCCGCGCTGAAGCACGGCGCGAGATGGTCCGCGGACAGGCGCCGGCGCTCGCCCTCACGGGTGAGCACCGGCGTCGTCTCGGCCCCGTACTCGTCGGCGTAGATCAGGTCCGCACGCGTGCGCGCCGACACGAACAGGCGCAGCGGCACGTCCAGTCGGCGCTGCCGGTGGTGGCGGATCATCGACATCAGCGGCACGACGCCGGACCCCGCGCCGAGCAGCAGCGCGGGCCGGTCGCCCGGCCATGCGAAGAAGCCGCTGAGCGGACCGCGTACCTCCACCTCGTCGCCGACCCGCGCCCCGGTGTGCAGGAAGCCGGACACCTCGCCGTCCGCCACGTGGTCGAGCGTCAGCTCGATGTGCCCCGAGTCGTCGGGCGCCGACGCCAGCGAGTAGTGGCGCTGGGCCGTGTACCCGTCCTCGGCGGTCAGCCGCAGCATCAGGTGCTGACCGGGCAGATGCCCCTGCCAGCCGGGCACCGCGAAACGGAACGTCGACGCGTTCGCCGTCTCCCGGCGGATCTCCGCGATCACGGCACGCTGCCAGAGCGCTCCGCCCTGACCTGCGGCGATCCGGCCGGGTACGGCGAGGCGGGTCGGGGGAGTGAAGGGGGTGGTGTGCGGCACGGTCTCAGTCACCTGCGTATCGCTGTTCTTCCCAGGGGTTGCCCCGTGCGTGGTACCCGTTCTGCTCCCAGAAACCGGGCTCGTCGTGATCGAGGAGCCGCAGGCCCGCGACCCACTTCACGCTCTTCCAGAAGTACAGGTGCGGCACCAACAGGCGGGCGGGGCCGCCGTGTTCGGCCGTCAGCGGCTCGTCCTCGTAGGTGAACGCGAGCCACGCCCTCCCGCCCGTCACGTCGGCGAGCGGCAGGTTCGCCGTGTACCCGGTGTGCGAGTACGCCACGATGTGCGTCGCGGCGGGGGAGGGGCGCACCGCGTCGAGGAACGTGTCGAGCGAGACACCACCGAAGCGCACCCCGAACTTCGACCACGTCGTCACGCAGTGGATGTCCCCGCTGTACGACGCCGGAGGCAGCGCCCGTGCCTCGTCCCACGCCCACGTGCGGGGCTCCGCCACCAGGCCGTCGACGGTGAACGTCCAGTCCTGGCGGTCGAGTTGCGGTGTCACCTCGGCGGACAGCACGGGCCAGTCGTCGCCCGTGTCGTACTGGCCGGGCGGCAGGCCCGGGTTGTGGACGCGGGGGCGGCCGACGAAGCCGCGGGTCGCGTGGCCGGTCATGCGAGGGCCTCCAGATCGGCGAGGACCGCGCCCTCGTCGAGCGTCGTGAGCGTACGGTCGCGCATCAGGACCTTCCCGTCGACGACGGTGTCCCGCACGTCGGAGGAGTGCGCCGCGTAGGCGAGCATCGCGTACGGGTCGTGGCGCGGGGTGAGATGCGGACGGTTCAGGTCGAGGACGATCAGGTCCGCGCGCTTGCCGACCTCCAGCGAGCCCAGTGCGTCGCCGAGGCCCAGCGCGCGGGCGCCCTCGATGGTGGCCATGCGTACGGCCTGCTCGGCGCCGACCGCCGTCGGGTCGCCGTCCGCCTTGTGCACCAGGGCCGCCTGCCGCACCGCGCCCAGCACGTCGAGCGTGTTCGAGCTGACCGCGCCGTCCGTGCCGAGACCGACGGTGACCCCCGCGCTCAGCAGCCGCGGCACCGGGGCGATGCCACAGCCCAGCTTCAGGTTCGACACCGGGCAGTGGGCCACCGAGGCGCCCGCGCGGGCGAGCGCCGCGATCTCGCCGCCGGTCAGGTCGACGGCGTGGGCGAGCACCACGTCGGGGCCCAGCAGGTCGAGCGAGTCCAGGAGTTCGACGGGGCGACGGCCGTGCGCCACCTCCACGTTCGCCACCTCCGCCGCGTTCTCCGCCGCGTGCAGGTGGATCAGCGCCCCGAACTCGCGGGCGAGGCCGAAGCACTCGACGAGCTGCTCGGGGGAGAGCGTGTACGTGGAGTGCGCGAAGACGACGGGACGGCCGCCGCCGGCGCGGGCTTCGAGGTCCCGGCGCGCCCAGTCCATGCGCTCCTTGTACGGCCGCCCGTCCGGCGGCTCGGGGACGTCCATGAACAGCGGACCGGTGTGCAGCCGCCACCCGGCGTCCCGCGCCGCCGCTTCGGCGGCCTCGTGGAACCAGTACATGTCGAGCGCCGACGTGACACCCGCCCGGACGCTCTCCGCGACGGCGACACGGACGGCCGAGGCCACGGTGTCCGGGTCGAGGAGGCGCGCCTCGGCGGGCACCACACGGCCCAGGAACTCCTGGAGCGTCACGTCGTCGGCGGTGCCGCGCAGCAGCGTCATCGCGAGGTGGGTGTGCGTGTTGATCAGGCCGGGCAGGACCAGCGCGCCGGAGGCGTCGAGGGTCTCGGCCGCGGTGTACCGGGCGCGCAGCTCGTCGCCGGGCCCGACCGCGACGATCGCGCCGTCGCGCACGGCGACCGCGCCGTCCTCGACGACGCTGGAGGCGTCGTCGACGGTGAGGACGGTGCCGCCATGGACCAGCAGATCGACGGACTCGGTCACAGTTGCTCCTCGGTGAGTGTGCGCAGGGCTTCGAGCGCCACGACGCTGCCGCGCGCGACGCCCTCCGCGACGACGTCGCGGTGCGGGTCGTAACCGCCGGTGCTCTCCTGGTCCACCAGCTCGTCCGCGTTGACACCGTCGACGACGAGCACGGCGCCGGCGACGAGCCCGCGCAGCGACGCCATGACGAACAGGGCGGAGACCTCCATCTCGATCGCCGCGAGGCCCGCGCCGTCGTACTGGTTCAGAGGGATCAGCCCTGGTTGGAACGCCGCCCGCGTCCATACGATTCCCCGGTGGTGCGGGGCGCCCGCCGCGCGGGCCGCGCGCGTCAGCGCGAACACGGCCTCCGGCGACGACACCGCGGGGTACTCGGCGGGGACCAGCTGCCCGGTCACGCCGTCGTCGCGGACCGCGGCCTCGGCCACGACCAGGTCCCCGTCGTCGATCCCCGGCCGCATCGCACCCGCCGTACCGAACCGCACGAACGTCCGCACGCCCGCGTCGGCCAGCTCCTGGAAGAGCAGGATCGCCCCCGGCCCGCCGATGCCGTGGGAGGCGACGACCACCGGCACCCCGCGCCACGTGCCGCGGAACGTCCGGTACTCCCGGTGGTACGACACCTCCTCGGCGTCGTCGAGGAGCGCGGCGACGGCCGCGGCGCGGGCCGGGTCGCCGACGACGACGGCGCGTGGCGGCAGCCCCGTGCGCGGTACGCGGGACAGCGGGAGCAGGGCGTGTGGATCGGGTGCGGGGGCACTCACGGGGTGACTCCAGTCGTACGACAGCGCGTCATCGTGTCGGCATGGGTGTCGCGGGGATCCGAAGATCGTATCCCCAGGTGGGACGGGTTCTGAAGGCGGGCCGTGCCCTAGGTCGTGTCTTCAAAGTGGTCGGAGCCAGAGCAGTGTGGCGGCGAGGGTGATGACGGCTTCGAATGAGGTAGCGGTCTTGTCGTAGCGGGTGGCGATGGCGCGGTAGTGCTTGAGCCGGTTGAAGCAGCGTTCGACGACGTTGCGGCGCCGGTAGTGGGCTTTGTCGAAGCCGCAGGGACGTTCGCCGCGCCTGATCCGTCCGTTGAGCTGGTCGATGCGCTCGGGAATGGTGTGCTTGATACCGCGTCTGCGCAGGTAGGCGCGGATCGAGCGGGAGGAGTAGCCCTTGTCGGCGACCACACGCGCGGGGCGGGTGCGTGGCCGTCCCGGGCCGGGGCCTGCGACGCGGATGCGGGCCATGACCTGCTCGAACTGCGTGCAGTCATTGCGGTTGCCGCCGGTCAGGACGAACGCGAGGGGACGGCCTCGGCCGTCGCAGGCCAGGTGGAGCTTGGTGGTTAATCCTCCGCGGGATCGACCGAGGGCGTGATCTGCCGGTTCGTCCCCCGCCCGGCCCCCTTTTTCGCGCCGGCGGCATGCTGGTGGGCATGGACGAGTGTCGAGTCGACCGCGACGAGCCAGTCCACGTCCGCCCTCGCCTGCCGGTCAGCCTGAACCGCGGCGAGCATCCGGGTGAAGGTGCCGTCCAGGGCCCATCTGCGAAAGCGGGTATAGAGCGACTGCCAGGCCCCGTACCGGGCCGGCACGTCCCGCCAGGCGGCACCGGCCCGAATCTTCCACACGATTCCGTTCAGCACCGTTCGGTCATCCGCACGCGGGCGACCGAACGACCCGGCCGGAAGGAGCGGGCACAACAACTCCCACTCCTCATCCGTCAGTTCATAGCGACGACTCACCGACCCATGGTCTCGCAAACCCACTTTGAAGACACGACCTAGGTGCGCGGCCCCACGGGAACGTCGAGCGGGCGGGCCAGACCGGAGATGCCCTCGTCGAGCCGCTGAAGGTGACGCAGCACACGGAACGTCACGGTGTTCGCCGCGGGGACGCCCAGACCGTCCGTCTCCAGCATCGCCGCGATGCTCGCACCCGACTCCACGGTCCCCGTGGTGTCCTCGTCCTTCACCTGCGCCACCAGCACGTCGATGTTGTGCGCGATGCGCCGCGCCGCCCGCCCGAGCCGCGGATCGGCCGCCACGTGCTTGCTGTACGGGACGAGCTCGGCGGTCGCCGCCAGGGAACGCGCGTGGTACGCGGACGTCTCCAACAACGCCACCAGATAGCGCACGGTCTGCCGCCGCTCGCG
The DNA here is from genome assembly GCF_054724165.1 of Streptomyces sp. BYX5S. Classification (NCBI taxonomy): domain Bacteria; kingdom Bacillati; phylum Actinomycetota; class Actinomycetes; order Kitasatosporales; family Streptomycetaceae; genus Streptomyces; species Streptomyces sp. BYX5S. The sequence goes on from NZ_CM138829.1 coordinate 4,028,452, forward strand.
CTGCGGCGCGATCGCGTGGGTGAGCGGCTGCGTGGACGCGCGCAGGTCGTCCAGAGCGGTGTCGAGGTCCCGCGCACGGTCCAGCAGGTCCGCGGCCGGGCCACCGCTCAGCTGCTCCACCGCGCCCGCCACCACATCGCCGAGCCGCTCCAGCACCGTGGCCAGCAGCTCGTCGGTGCGGCTGTCGGTACGTACCGGCAGCACCAGCATCGCCGCGATGATGCCGCACGCCGCGCCGAGCGCCGTCTCCTCGATGCGCAGCACCAGCACGTCGAGGCTGTAGGTGTTCAGGAGCGTGTAGAGCAGGCCCAGCATCGCCGTCACGAAGAACGACATCAGCGCGTACGACAACGGCGCGGTGAAGAACGCCGCGAACACGCACAGCAGGACCAGGACGAACGCCACCCACGTGTGATTGCCGACCGCTCCCGCGAGCAGCACACCGGCGAGCACACCGAGGACCGTGCCGAGGACCCGGCGGTAGCCCTTGATGACGATCTCGCCCGTGGACGCCGTGTTGAGGAAGACGACCCAGCAGGTCAGCACGGCCCAGTACCAGCGCTGGCTGGACAGGAACTCGCCGCCGACGATCGCGAGACCGGAACCGACGGCCACCTGGAAGGCGGCGCGGGTGGTGGGCCGGTCGAGGCCCGAGCGGTCGTCCTCCGCCGCCTCGTCGCTCTCCTTGTCCGTGCTCGTCAGGGCGACGGTGCCCGTGATGGACATGTCCTCCGCCTCGAGCTCCTCACGCGAACGCGTCGTGGCGGGGGAGTCGTCCGACTCGTCCTGCGGTCCGTCGAGCGCGATCCGCAGACCCATCACCGCGCGGGCCGCCTCACCGATGCCGCGGAACACGTCCTGCACGGCGAGCGTGGCACCGGGCGGGATGCGCTCCTCGTCGCGGTAGCCGAGCAGCCGGTTGCGGATCTGGGCGACGGCCGTGCCCCGGTTGTCCTCGGCGGGCCGCGCCACCATGAGGTGCAGCGCGCCGAGATCCCGGCGCAGCGTGGCCGTCGCCTCGTCCTCGCGGCGCAGCAGCTTGCCGATCGCGGGCGCGGGCGCGTGCGGCAGATGCAGGGTGAGGGTGTCGGCGCGCTCGGAGCTGCGCGCGGTCAGCAGCAGCATGCCGAGCCGCTCGGCCGCGACCTCCGCGTCGGCCACACGGCGCTGGATCAGCGACGCCGTCGTCGCGTCCCCCGCCCCGTCCTCCAGACGCCCCTGGATCATCAGCGCCGTCTCGTGCAGCCGCGCCGTGTGATGCCGCAGATCGTCCAGTACGTCGTCCAGGTCCTCCGGGGCCGCGTCGAGCAGCCGGGTCTGCGCCGTCACCAACTGCGCGAGCCGCGCCCGGAACGCCCCCCGCAGCCGCCCGAGCACCCGCTGCGGAGTCTCCGGCACCAGAGCGAACCGGGCGACCGCGCTGCACGCGAACGCCACCGCCAACGTACCCGCCAGGATCGGCAGTTGGTCGACGGTCGCGTTCACGAACAGCGACACGAAGTAGACCTGGAAACCCATGAGGCCGAGCGCCGTGCCCCGGTCGCCGAACCGGCGCGAGTAGACCGCGCCGAAGATCAGCGCGATGAAGAACAGATCACCCGCGACAACCTTGTTGTGCAGCAGCGCACCGAGCGTCATGGCGGCGAGCGCCACCGGGAATCCGCAGGCGAGCGTGATCGCCTGCCCGCGTCTGTTCTTCTCGCGGATCGCGAACGTGCTCACCATCGCGGCCATCGCGCCCGCGACCATGTGCGTCACGTCCGTGCCGAGCAGCGCGAGCACGGCCAGTGAGAGACCGATCGCCGCGACGATCCGCAGCCCGGCCATCAGGCGCAGCAGTCCGGGATCGGAAGCGATGAAACGGTCCCAGGTATCCCTGCGGCTCGGCCGTCGCGCCACCAGTGCTCACTCCAAGATCAAGTCGTCGGCGTCGCCCCCGAGCATACGAGGAGGTGGGCGCGGTCCCGACGCGAGTATCGACAGGTGGACTGCCCCCGACCTGGGCACATGGTGGTTTCTGGGGGATTTCCCCCAACGCGGGGCGGGGGACAGCCGGATGGTGCGCCGGGCGTGGACCCGCGAATCTCGGGCCATGGACGATCACGGCACGACGGACACGCACGCATCCGGCACGGCCCCGAGGGGCGGGACGTCGCGGCGCGGCCTGCTCGCGGCGGGCACGGCGCTGCTGGCCCTGGGCGCGACACCGGCACGGGCATCGGCCGCACCCGCCGCGCCCCGGCGCCCGCGGCTCGGGCTGCCCGCACCGACCGGCCCGTACCCGGTCGGCAGGGTCACCCTGCGCCTGGAGGACCGCTCCCGCCGCGACCCCTGGACGGGCGCGCCCGCCCGCGCCCTGCTGGTGGACGTGCGGTACCCGGCGCGCACGGTGGCCGGGCACCGGCGGGCGCCGCAGATGACGGCGCGGGAGGCGGCGGGCTTCGACCGGCTCAACAACTTCGGGGGACTGCCCGCGGGCCGCGTCGACTGGGCGGCGACACCCACCTTCGCCCACACCGCCGCGCCCATGGACCGCCGCGCGAGCCACCCCGTGGTGCTGCACTCGCCGGGCGTCCTCGACCCGCGCTCCTGGGGCACGACGCTCACGGACGACCTGGCGTCGAGGGGGTATGTCGTGATCGCGATCGACCACCCCTACGACGTGTCGGCCGTGGAGTTCCCCGACGGGCGCGTGGCGCTGTCCCGCCTCCCGGAGGAGTTCGAGAAGGCGCAACAGGAGGGGCCTGCCGGGGTGACGGCGCTGCTGCGCAGGACGGCGGGGGTCCGGGTCGCCGACACCCGCTTCGTGCTCGACACGGTGGAGCGGGCCTTCGACGCGGGGCGGTTGCGCCGGGCGCCCATCGGCATGTTCGGCCAGTCCGCGGGCGGCTTCGCGGCGCTCCAGACCCTGCACGACGACGAGCGCCTCGCCGCCGCGGCGAACCTCGACGGCGTGCTCGCGTACGTCCAGGACGACCACGACGAGGGCGGGCTGTCCACCGTGGCGGCCGAGGGCGTTCACCGGCCGGTGCTGCTGATGGGCAGCGAGGGCAACGACCGGACGACCGTCCCCTCCTGGCGGGAGCTGTGGCGGCACAGCGACGGCTGGCGGCGGAACCTCACCCTGCGCGGCGCCCGGCACGCCACCTACACGGACGCGACGAGCCTCCTTCCCCAGGTGGCGGCCCGTCTCGATGTGCCGGGCGACACGCTGAAGGACTGGGTCGGGACGGTACCCGCGCACCGCGCGGTCGCGGCCCAACGGGAGTACCTCGCGGCCTTCTTCGACCGCTGGCTGCGCGGCGGGGACGGCACACTGCTCGACGCGCCCTCGCCGGACCACCCCGACGTGGACTTAGTCTGAAGTCCTTGCGCAAGGCACCGGGACGCCGCTGACCGGCGGCCCTCCCGGTGATCCGGTAGCCTCGAACCGCCACGCGGGGCAGCGTGGTGAGGACGTGTCAGACACTGGATCGGGAGGCTCGGTGCCGGAGCGGAACATCGAGTTCGGGAAGCTGGGCGCCCAGGGTGTCCGAGGCCACGAGGCCGTCGCCCGGCAGCTCGACCGGCTCGCCGGATTCGTCGTCACGCCGGTCACCGCGCGCCGCGGGCTGCTGGCCCGGCTGAACTATCTGACGCGCAGCGACCACGCCCGCGCCGCGGCCCGCGCCGCCGGTCTGACCGTCACCGACCGGACCCTCGACGCGTGGCTCGCGGAGCGGCGCCGCCCCACCGCGAAGAACCTGGAGCGCGTCGAGACGGCGTACCGAAAGGTCCGCCGTCAGAACGTCGCCCGGCACCTGCTGGGCCGGCTCAACCGCTCGGGCCGGGGCACGCGCGTGGAGATCCATCCCCTCAACCAGTCCCAGGTCCCTCGGCCCCACCAGCGCGTCGTCGAGTTCCGCTCGCTGAACGTGCGGCACTGGGACGCGGTCGTCAACGCGTGGGCGACCGGCGACGACCGCGCCCTCGACGACGCGTGGGTGGAACAGATCGTGGACCTGGGCTCGCAGTGGGGCGCCTACGAGTTCGTCACCAACGTGGGATTCGCCGCCTGAGCGGCCACCGGGCGCCCCGGCCCCGGCGCGTGCTCGGCTAGGAGCCGAGCCCCAGGGCGCCCATCGTGGCGTCGGCCATCGCGGACTCGCCCAGGGCGTTGGGGTGGACGGGGACGAAGTTGGTGCCGAAGAGGGCGGGCTCGACCCAGCGTGTGCCGATCGGCTTGCAGGCGTCGTGGCCCTCGGAGGAGCGGGAGAAGTCCACGTAGGTGGCGCCGGTCTCGCTCGCGGCACGCTGCACCGCGCTGTTGAGGTGGGTCTGGATGTCACGGACGTACGGCACGTCACCGGTGGCGATGGGCATCTTCAGGAAGCAGCCCTTCTGCGCGGTCGCCGGCATGATCCAGGGGTAGCCGAGCACGGCGACCCGGGCGTTCGGCGCCTTGTTCTTGACCGCCTGGAGCGCGGACTTCAGCGCCGGATACGTCTTGGTGTCGATGTCGTCGCTGAACTTGTCGCCGTACTGGGACTGGCACGGGTTGCCCTGGCCGGCGGAGGCGAGGCCGGCGGTGGCGCAGGACAGGATCGTGCTGATGAACGTGTTGTTGTCGTTGCCGCCGATGGTGAGGGTGACCAGGTCGGTGTCCTGGCTGAGCGCGTCGAGCTGCGGCGCCACACCGGGGTACTGCGAACCGGTGAAGTCCTTCGTCTGCGCGGCGCCGCACGTGACGTCCTTGAGGGTGGCTCCGGTCCGCTTGGCGATGACGTGCGGGTAGTTGGCCGTGGAGCGGGCGCACAGCGGGCTCGCCGTCGGGTCGAGCGGCAGCACGCCGGAAGCGGCGCTGTAGCTGTCACCGAGGGCGACGTAGTCGAGGGGCTCGGGGGCTGCGTGGGCCGGTGCCGCGAGGGTGACGAGAGCGGCGCCGGTCGTGGCCGCGACGGCCGTGAGTCTGACGCTGAACGCGCGGATCGCCATCTGATGCTCCTTAGGAAGCTTCGAAACCGGGCCGGCTCATGGCCAAGTGCCGTATGAGGCAAGGGGGTTCAGCGCGCTGGTAGTTGAAGCTACCGACGAGTTTGAATACGAGTCAATAGGCGTGCACATGGTCGTGACCAGGGGAGAGTCGCGGCGAGCCGGATTGTCAGTGGTGCTGGCTAGCCTCACAGGTGCAGGGCAGGACCGTCGGCAGGCCGCCCCGGCGTGTTCACCGATTGCGGTGGCGCGGGCGCCGCCGGCGGCGACAATCGAACACACCGATTCGAGACGTGCGACGCCGCGGATGTTCCGCCGGCGGCCGCGGACACCCGATGGAGACATGATGAGCAAGGTCGCGAAGGCGGGGACACCGTCGTCCACGTCGCACCCCGCCGACAGCCACGACCTGATCCGCGTGCACGGGGCGCGGGAGAACAACCTGAAGGACGTCAGCATCGAGCTCCCCAAGCGGCGCCTGACGGTGTTCACCGGGGTCTCCGGGTCGGGCAAGAGCTCGCTCGTCTTCGACACGATCGCCGCCGAGTCGCAGCGGATGATCAACGAGACGTACAGCGCGTTCCTCCAGGGCTTCATGCCGACGCTCGCGCGGCCCGAGGTCGACGTGCTGGACGGCCTGACCACCGCGATCACCGTCGACCAGCAGCGCATGGGCACCGACCCGCGCTCCACGGTCGGCACCGCCACCGACGCCAGCGCCATGCTGCGCATCCTGTTCAGCCGGCTGGCCAAGCCGCACATCGGCGGCCCCGGCGCCTACTCGTTCAATGTCGCGTCGGTGTCGGCCCAGGGCGGTTTCACCGTCGACCGCGGGGCCGACAAGTCCAAGGTCGAGAAGGTGTCGTTCAGCCGCACCGGCGGCATGTGCACGCACTGCGAGGGCCGGGGCACGGTCTCCGACATGGACTTCGCCCAGCTCTTCGACGACTCCAAGTCCCTCAACGAGGACCCGTTCACGATCCCCACCTACACCGGGGACGGCTGGGTGGTGCGGGTGATCAGGGAGTCGGGCTTCTTCGACCCGGACAAGCCGATCCGCAAGTACACCAAGAAGGAGCGGCACGACTTCCTCTACCGGGAGCCCACCAAGGTCAAGATCAACGGGGTGAACCTCACCTACGAGGGCCTCATCCCGAAGATCCAGAAGTCCTTCCTGTCGAAGGACCGCGAGTCGATGCAGCCGCACATCAGGGCCTTCGTGGACCGGGCGGTCACCTTCCAGACCTGTCCCGACTGCGCGGGCTCACGCCTCAGCGAGCTGGCCCGCTCCTCGAAGATCAAGCGCAAGTGCATCGCCGATCTGTGCGCGATGGAGATCAGGGACCTCGCGGAGTGGGTGCGCGGGCTGAAGGAGCCGTCGGTCGCGCCGCTGCTCGCCAAGCTCCTGCACACCCTGGAGTCGTTCGAGGAGATCGGCCTCGGCTATCTCTCCCTCGACCGCGCGGCGGGCACGCTCTCCGGCGGCGAGGCGCAGCGCGTCAAGATGATCCGCCACCTCGGGTCCTCGCTCACCGACGTCACGTACGTCTTCGACGAACCCACCATCGGCCTGCACCCGCACGACATCCAGCGGATGAACAACCTGCTGCTGCGCCTGCGCGACAAGGGCAACACGGTGCTCGTCGTCGAGCACAAGCCGGAGGCCATCGCCATCGCCGACCACGTCGTGGACCTCGGCCCCGGCGCGGGCGCGGGCGGCGGCAGCGTCTGCTTCGAGGGGACCGTGGACGGCCTGCGCGCCAGTGACACCGTCACCGGACGCCACCTGGACGACAGGGCCGCGCTCAAGGACACCGTGCGCACGCCGACCGGCAAGCTCGCGATCCGCGGCGCGAACGCGCACAACCTGCGGGACGTGGACGTCGACATCCCGCTCGGGGTGCTCACGGTCGTCACCGGTGTGGCGGGCTCCGGCAAGAGCTCGCTCGTGCACGGCTCCATCCCGGCCGACGACGGCGTGGTGGCGGTCGACCAGACGCCGATCCGCGGCTCGCGGCGCAGCAACCCGGCGACGTACACGGGGCTGCTGGAGCCGATCCGCAAGGCGTTCGCGAAGGCCAACGGGGTGAAGCCGGCCCTGTTCAGCGCCAACTCGGAGGGCGCCTGCCCGACGTGCAACGGGGCGGGGGTCGTCTACACCGACCTCGGCATCATGGCCACGGCCGCGGCCACCTGCGAGGAGTGCGACGGCAAGCGCTTCGAGGCGTCGGTGCTCGACTACCGGTTCGGGGGCAAGGACATCAGCGAGGTGCTCGCGATGCCGGTGTCCGAGGCGGTGGAGTTCTTCGGCGCGGGTCAGGCACGCACCCCGGCCGCGCACCGGATCCTGGAGCGGCTGGAGGACGTCGGGCTCGGCTATCTCACGCTCGGCCAGCCGCTGACCACGCTCTCCGGCGGCGAGCGGCAGCGGCTCAAGCTCGCCGTGCACATGGCCGACAAGGGCGGGGTCTACGTCCTGGACGAGCCGACCACGGGCCTGCACCTGGCCGACGTGGAGCAGCTGCTGGGGCTGCTCGACCGGCTCGTGGACTCCGGCAAGTCGGTCATCGTCATCGAGCACCACCAGGCGGTGATGGCGCACGCCGACTGGATCATCGACCTGGGCCCCGGGGCGGGGTACGACGGCGGCAAGGTCGTCTTCGAGGGCACCCCCTCGGACCTCGTCGCCGACCGCTCCACCCTCACCGGCGAGCACCTCGCGCAGTACGTGGGCGCCTGACCGGGAGCCGGTCGACCGACCGGGAGGGCCGACCGGCGTCCGGTCAGCCCTCCTGCGAGGGCGCGTCGAAGGGAGAAGCGCTGGAGAACGGCGGCTCCTGCGACTCCAGCGGCCCCTGCCCGGCCTGCGGCCCGTGCGCACCCTGAGCGTGCTGCGGGGCCTGGTGGGCCTGGGGAGCCCCCGGGGCCTGCGCTATCGGAGGCACCTGCGCGGACTGGCCCTGAGGCGGTCGAGACCCCTGGGGCGCCTGAGGCCCCTGGGCTCCCTGGGGCGCCGACGGAGCCGGGGCGCCCTGCGGTGCCTCCGCGTGCCCGAAGTCGAGCACGCCCTCCGCGGTGCGCTCGGCCTCCTGCGCGGCCTCGCGTGCGCCGGCGAGCACATCGCCGTGCTCGTCGACGAGTCGGTCGTAGATGGGCGCCGGGGCGGTGGACGGTGCGGGCACGGGAAGAGCTCCTGGTCGTCGAGGTCCTGAGGACACCCTGCGGGTGAACAAAAGGGGACCCTACGTCGGCCGGACGGCGGGGGTACAGCCGGGGTGCGGTTGATGATCCATCAGGTGTGACGACCGGTATGTACGGCCCCGCGCCTCGGCCGCTCCAGGGGGCGTGCCGACGCGCGGGGCCGTCGGGGTCGAGGATCAGTACTGCTCGGACTGGCCGCCGTCGATCGCCACGACCGTGGCGTTGATGAAGGAGGACTCGTCCGAGAGGAGGAAGGCGACGAGGTTCGCGACCTCCTCGGGGCGGCCGAAGCGCTTCATCGGGTTCACGCTGACGAACTGGCGGCCGGCCTCCTCCCAGTTCACCGGGTCGAGCTGCTTGAGCGAGCCCTCGACCATCGGCGTCATGATCGCGCCGGGCGCGATGGCCTTCACGGTGATGCCGAACTGTCCGTACTCCACGCCCGAGTTCCGGGTCAGGCCCACGACACCGTGCTTGGCGGCCGCGTAACCGGACTGGTTGCCCACGCCGCGGATGCCGCCGACGGACGCCGTGTTCACGACGGTGCCGCCGCCCTGCGCCCGCATGACCGCGAGGACGTGCTTGAGGCCGAGGAAGACGCCCCGCAGGTTGATGTCGACGACGCGCTGGAACTCGTCGCTGCCGAACTCCTCGGTCAGGTTCTGCTTGCCCTCGATGCCCGCGTTGTTGAAGAAGGCGTCGATCCGGCCGTACGCCTTCGTGGTCTGCGCCACGTACCGCTCGACCGACGCCTCGTCGCTGACGTCGGCGGTGATCGTCAGGACCTCGGCGCCCGGCACGGCCTTCTCGATCGCGGCGGCGCTCTTCGCGAGCCCTTCGGCGTTCACGTCGACGAGCGCCAGCTTCGCGCCCTCGGCGGCCACGCGCTCCGCCGCGGCCTGCCCCAGACCCGAACCGCCACCCGTGATGAGGACGACCTTGCCGTCGAACCTGTCGTTCATTGCGGACCTCCTGCTTGCCCAGTCTCCCGGTCCGCCGCCGATCGACGGGCCTTTCACTATTCTTAGACGATACGTACTGTCTAGAAATTCCCGCACACCCCGTGCTGGGGAAGAGAAGGCCGGAGGGCTTCATGAGCGAGAAGGGTGAGGCGTCCACTCCCCGTCCGAGGCGTGGGCGCTACCGGGATCCGCAGGCGCACGCCGCCGTGCTGGCCGCGACGCGGGACCTCGTGGCCGAGCTCGGCTACCACAAGGTCACGATGGAGCGGATCGCCGTCCGTGCCGGTGTCGCCAGGATGACCCTCTACCGGTGGTGGCCGAACAAGGCCGCCGTCGTCACCGAGGCCGTCGCCGACCAGCTGACCCCCGGCCCGCAGCCGGACACCGGCTCCGTGCGCGAGGACGCGCTGGCCTACGTCGCCGACCTCGTGCGCACCCTGACTCTGCTCGGCGACCCGAGCGTCGTCGCGGGGGCGCTCGTCGAGCGCGGCGAGGCGGGGCGCGCCGAGCTGCGGGACCTCCTGGTCGCCTGGAGCGAACCGGGCGCCGCGCTGCTGCGCCGCGGCGTCGAGCGCGGCGAGCTGCCCGCCGACCTGGACGCCCCGGCGGTCATCGACGGCTGGCTCGGCTACGGGCTGTACCGGGTGGTGTTCCTGGAGAGCGAGCCGACCGCGGCCGACGTGTCGGGCCTGGTGGACGCGCTGCCGTATCTGAACCGTGCCGACCGAGTGATCAACTAGGCGCGTAGCGGGGCCTGTTGGAGGCTCCCGGTTGCCGCTCGGGATTATTGACCGGGGGTATACACCCGGCGTATACATCGGGGTATGACCGTTCCACTGGCGCTTCTTGGGCTCCTCGAACGTGAGTCGAGCCACGGGTACGACCTCAAGCGGAACTACGACACGTACTTCGGGCGCGGAAAGCCGCTGCCCTACGGACAGGTGTACTCGACCCTGCGCCGCCTGGCCCGCGACGGGAAGGTGGCCGTCGGCGAGTCGGAGCCGGGGGAGGGGCCCGACCGCAAGCGGTACGTCATCACCGACAGCGGCGTCACCGAGGTCGAGGCCTGGCTCGTCGAGCCGGTCACCCCCGAACAGCACCTTCAGACCGTGCTGTTCACCAAGGTCGTCCTCGCCCTGCTCCTGGAGCGCGACGCCCAGACCTACCTCGACACGCAGCGCGCCGCGCACATGCACCGGATGCGCGAGCTGACCGAGATGCGCCGCACGGGCGGCCTCGTCGACCGGCTCCTGGCCGACCACGGGCTGTTCCACCTGGAGGCCGACCTGCGGTGGATCGACATGACCGTGTCCCGGCTCGACGTCCTGGCTGCGGAGGTGGGGTCATGAGCGCGAGCGCGACACCGTACGTGGTCGAGGCGCGGGACGCCGTGCTGTCGTTCGGCAGCACGCCCGCGCTGCGGGGCGCCGAACTCTGCGTCGCGCAGGGCGAGATCGTCGCCGTGACCGGGCCGAGCGGCTCCGGGAAGTCGACGCTGCTGCACTGCCTCGCGGGCATCCTGGTCCCGGACAGCGGCGAGATCCACTACGAAGGGCGGCGCATCGACACCCTGAAGGAGGCCGAACGCAGCGCGCTGCGCCGCGACAGGTTCGGCTTCGTCTTCCAATTCGGCCAGCTCGTCCCCGAGTTGACCGCCGAGGAGAACGTGGCCCTGCCACTGCTCCTCGCGCGCGGCCGCCGCGGCTCCGCCCTGCGCGAGGCCCGCGCCTGGTTCGGCCGGCTCGGACTGGACGGCCTGGAGAACCGCAGGTCCGGCGAGTTGTCCGGCGGACAAGCCCAACGGGTGGCACTGGCACGGGCGTTGGTCGCCAGGCCCCGCGTGCTCTTCGCCGACGAGCCCACCGGCGCCCTCGACTCCCTCACCGGCGAACAGGTGATGGACCTGATGGTCGGTACCGCCCGCGAGGAGGGCACCACCGTCGTCCTCGTCACCCACGAGCCGCGCGTCGCCGCCTTCGCCGACCGGGAGGTCGTCGTCCGCGACGGCCGGGTGACACCGCTCTCCCTCGCGCGGATCGTCCCGTGATCCGCCTCGGGCTCCGCCTCACCGTCGCGGGCGGCCGGGAGGCCCTGATCCGGCTGGCCGTGATCGCCGCCGCCGTCGCGGTGGGAGTGGCGCTGCTGCTGTCCACGCTCGCCGCCGTCCAGGCCACCCGCGCCCAGAACGACCGCAACGCGTGGCTCAACACCGGCGCCGATTTCACCCACAGCCGCGACGCGCGGGCCGTCGGCGCCGACCCGCTGTGGTGGCGCTTGCGGGCCGACCACTACGACGGGGCGCTCATCGGCCGTGTCGACGTGGCGGCGACCGGGCCCGACTCGCCGGTGCCGCCGGGCCTGCCCCGTCTCCCGGGGCCCGGCGAGTACTACGTGTCCCCGGCCCTCGCCGAGCTGCTGCGCGCCACGCCCGCCGCCGAGCTGGCCGACCGGTACCCGGGCCGCCGCGCGGGCACGATCGGCGACGCCGCGCTGCCGGGACCCGACTCGCTGCTCGTCGTGGTCGGGCACCGCCCCGGCGAACTCACCGGGGAGGAGGGCGCCCGCAGCGTCACCACCATCGAGACCCGCTCGCCAAGCCGGTGCAGCGGCCCGAACTGTGAGGTCGCCGCCGGTATCGACGCCGACGGCATGGCGCTCATCCTCTCCGTGGTCGCCGTGGCCCTGATCTTCCCCGTGCTGATCCTCACCGGCACGGCCAGCCGCCTCGCCGCCGCCCGCCGCGAGCAGCGCTTCGCCGCCATGCGGCTGGTCGGCGCGACACCGGGCCAGGTGTCGCTGATCGCCACGATCGAGTCCGCGGTCGCCGCCCTCGCCGGCACGGCGGTGGGTTTCGGCCTCTGGTACGCGCTGCGACCCCTGGTCGCCCGCGCCGACCTGACCGGCACCCCCTTCTTCACCGCCGACCTCACCCTCGGCATCGGCGAGGCCCTGCTGGTCGCGGTCGGGGTGCCGCTGGCGGCGGCCGTCGCGGCGCGCGTGGCGCTGCGCCGGGTACGGGTGTCGCCGCTCGGCGTGACCCGGCGGACGACGCCCCGCCCGCCGCGGGCCTGGCGGCTGGTCCCGCTGGCGCTCGGCCTCGGACAGCTGTGGTGGGTCATCGGCCGGGTCCCCGAGTCCACCGGCGGTCAGATCCTCGCGTTCGTCCCGGCCATGCTCCTGATCCTGGCCGGCATCGTGTTCGCGGGGCCCTGGCTGACGATGGCCGGAGCGCGGCTGCTGGTCCGCTGCACCCGCAGGCCGGCGCTGCTCGTCGCGGGGCGGCGCCTCGCCGACGACCCGAAGGCCGGATTCCGCGCGGTCAGCGGCCTCGTACTCGCCCTGTGCGTCACCAGCACGGCGGTCGGGATCATCACGTCGGTCGTCGCCGAGAGCGGTGTGCCCGAGGAGCGGGCGGCGTTCGGCAGCACCGTGGTCGGCCACTACGACCGGCAGTTCGACGAGAAGCCGACGCGCGAACCCCCGGCAGCGCTCCCCGCCGCGACCCGCGCGGAGCTGGAATCCGTGCCCGGCGTCCACCGGGTCATGGTGATCCGCACGAATCCGCTCGGCATCCCGGACCCGGCCGAACCCGCGCCGCCGAAGGGGCAGCGGGCGATCCTGGCGGGCCTGGTCTCCTGCGCCGAACTGGCGCGGATGCCCGAGCACCACACCTGCCCGGCCGGAGCCGAGGCCGCCGCCGTCCCGCCGGACTTCTCGCGCCTCGGCATGCGGGAGGACCGGGCCCGGCCCGCCGTGTGGCCCGAGGCGGCGATCGACCCGCGGCGCCTGGAGTCCCTGCCGGTCACCGGGATCATGGTGACGACGGACGGGTCCACCGCCGCGGTCGAGCGGGTCCGTACGCTGCTCACCACGGCGTACCCGGACGAACTGGCGCCGTACACGGTCGCCGAGGACTACGCGCAGCGGTGGAGCGGCGTCGGGCAGTACCGGCAACTGGCCACCGTCGTCGTCGCGATCAGCTTCCCGATCGCCGGATGCAGCCTCGCGGTCGCCGTGGCCGGAGGACTCAACGAACGCAGGCGCCCCTTCGCCCTGTTGCGGCTCAGCGGAGTGCCGCTGCGCACGCTGCGCCGGGTGGTGCTGCTGGAGAGCGCCGCGCCGCTGCTGCTCGTCGCGGCGCTTGCCATCGGCATGGGGTTCCTGACCGCGCAGCTGTTCCTCCAGGCGCAGTTCGACTACTCGGTACGCGCGCCGGGGGCGGGGTACGTCGGGCTGACCCTCGCCGGGATCGTCGTCTCGCTCGCCGTCATCGCCTCCACGCTGCCGCTGCTGCGGCGGATCACGGGGCCGGAGTCGGCGCGCGGCGACTGAGCCACCCACAGCACGGCGGTCGGCGTCCACCCGTGCGCAGGGTGGACGCCGACCGCGCTGTCAGTGCCGCGCAGGGCCGGTCCCGCGCAGTCCGGCCGCGGCGAGGACGGCGCCGAGCACACACAGCACACCGGTGACGGTGAGCGCGGTGTGGACACCGTTCATGAAGGCCTGCCCACTGCCCTCCACCACGGCGGCCCGCAGCCGCTCCGGCATGTCACCGGAGACCGGCGCCACCCCCATGGACACGGCGTCCCGCGCCTCGGTGAGACCCTGCGCGACCCGGTCCGGGACCCCCGCCGACGTCAGTTCGCCGACCAGCGAGGAACCGACCCGGCTGCTGATCAGGGACATCAGGACGGAGGTGCCGAGCGCACCGCCGATCTGCAGCGACGTGGCCTGAAGTCCGCCCGCCACACCGCCGTCCGCGACCGGAGCCTGGCCCACGATCGCGTCCGACGAGGCGGCCAGCACCATGCCGACACCGAGGCCGAGCGCGATGAACGGCGGCCACATCGTCACGTACGACGAACCCGTGTCCCATGTCAGCATCCCGAATGTGGCGGCGGCCTGGAGCAGCATGCCGAGCGGCATCGTGAGGCGCGCCCCGTACTTCTGCGTCAGCGCCGCGCCGAGCGGCGACGCCACCAGCGAGGCGAGGCTCAGCGGCAGCGTGCGCACACCCGCCTCGACGGGCGTGAAGCCGCGCACGTTCTGGAGGTACAGCATCACGAAGAAGATCACGCCGAGCATCACGAAGAAGTTGAGCGCGGTGATGACCGTACCGATGGTCAGGGCGCGGCTGCGGAACAGCCGCATCGGCAGCAGCGGGTGCGCGAGCCGGTTCTCGTGGAGTCCGAAGGCCACGAGGACCAGCACACCGACGGCGATCGAGCCGAGCGTGCCCGCGGAGGCCCAGCCCCACGTCTCGCCCTTGACGACACCGAACACGACGCACAGCAGGCCGAACGCGAGCAGCACGACCCCGAGCACGTCGAAGCGCTGCTCGGCCGCCGACGCCTTGCTCCGGGGCAGGACGGCCGCGCTCACGATCAGCGCGACGACGCCGATGGGGGCGTTGATGTAGAAGACGGACTCCCAGGTGACGTGCTCGACGAGCAGGCCGCCCACGATGGGGCCGAGCGCCGTGGACACGGCGGAGACCATCGCCCAGATCCCCACGGCCATGCCGAACTTGCGCGGCGGGAACGTCGCGCGCAGCAGGCCGAGGGTGTTCGGCATCAGCAGACCGCCGAAGAAGCCCTGCACGGCGCGGAACACGATGACGCCGGTGATCGACCCGGACAGGCCGATGGCGACGGAGGCGAGGACGAACCCGGTGACACCCACCAGGTAGAAGGTGCGCCGCCCGAACCGGTCGCCGAGCTTTCCGCCGAGGATCAGGGAGGCCGCGAGGGCGAGGAGGTAGGCGTTGGTGACCCATTGCAGATCGGCGGTGGACGCGCCCAGGGCGCGGCCGATCTCCGGGTTGGCGATCGCCACGACGGAGGCGTCGAGCTGGACCATGAAGAGCCCGAACGCGACGGCGATGAGCGTGAGCCAGGGGTTGGCACGCCGGCCGCCGGGAGCGGCCTTGGTGGCCGGGGCGGCGTGCGAGGGCATGCGTGAGCGACCCACGTCGGTGGATGACATGAAGGGACTGCCTTGTCTGGTGCGAAGACGGAAAGGACGGAATGAGGTGACAGACGGAATGGGGTGACAACAGAAGCCGCCCCCGGCGGCGCGACGGCCGGCACGGGGGAGTGGAAAGGGCTCTGCGGGAAGCGGCGGGTGGGTGCTAGACCTGCGGCGACGGGCGCAGAGCCCGCGTCAGGGACTCCAGCGCGCCGAGCGCCGAGCCGAGCGCGTCCAGCTCGCCGTCGTTGAGCGATTCGAGGGCCTGCGCGAGGTGCCTGCCCTCGAGGCCGCGCACCTCGGCGACTTCACGCCGGGCGCGGGCCGTCGGGTACAGGTGCGCGATCCGCTTGTCGGTGCGGTCCTGCCTGCGCTCCAGGAGTCCCTGGTGGGTGAGTTGCGAGACGATCGCACTCACATTGTTCGGCCGCATCAGCAGCGCGTCCGCGGCCTCGCGCACGGTGGCGCCCTCCTGCTGCGTGACGTACCGCAGCAGCGCGATCTGGCCCTCCGTCGGCTTCGGCCGTGCGAAGTCCTGCCCGACCCGCCGGTCGAGCGCCCGGCTCAGCGCGGGCAGGGACGCGGCGAGGGCGGTGGCCACTCGCTCGACGTCCTGCTCAGGGCTGAGGGAATCGGGCATGAGGAGAAAATAAGTCTGCCGGAATAGGTATGTCAAAAAAGGTATGCCGAGGGGTGGCGCGTCACACAGGGGGGTGTCACGGCAGGCTGGTCGTCAGGGTGTCCCGCATGAAGTCCACCAGCCAGTGCTGCGCCGGAGTGCGGGCGTGCGCGTGCCGGGCGTAGACCGCGACCTGCGCCGGTTCGATGTCGATCGGCAGTTCCAGCATCCGCACCCGGTGGTCGGCGGCGAACATGCGGGCCACGAGCCGGGGCGCCACCGCCACCAGTTCGCTGTCCTGGATGAGGTACGGCAGCCCCGCGAACCGGGTCACGTCGAGCACCACGCGGTGCAGCAGGCCGTGCGCCTCCAGGGCGCGGCGCGGCCCCTCGTGCCCGGCGGGCCCCGACACCGTCACATGCTGTTCGGCGCCGAGCGCGGCCAGGTCCACGGAGCGGCCGCGCAGCCGCGGATGGTCGCGGGCCACCACCGCGACGTACCCCTCGGAGAACAGCGGGACCCGCTCCACCCGCGGCGAGCCGAGCGGTGTCGAGGCGATGAACGCGTCGATCTCCCCGCGGCCCAACTGGTCGGCGGCGCCGCTGATGTCGAGCGGACGCACCGTGAGCGTGGTGCCCGGTGCCTGGCGCGGCAGTTCGGCCATGAGCCGCGGCAGCAGCGCGACCTCGCCGAGGTCCGACAGGCAGACCGTGAACGCGGCGCGCGCCGTGGCCGGGTCGAAGGAGTGGGCGCCGCTGACCGACTTCTCGATCTCCGAGAGGGCGCCGCGCAGCGGTTCGTAGAGGGCGCGGGCCGTGGTCGTCGGGGCGAGCCCCGCGCCCGTGCGCCGGAACAGCTCGTCGTCGAAACGGCGGCGCAGCTTCTGCAACCCGTAGCTCACGGTCGGCTGGGTGACGTGCAGGGCCTCGGCGGTCGCCGTCACGCTGCGGGTCTCGTAGAGCAGCACGAAGGTCCGGACGAGGTTGAGGTCGAAGTCCCGCATTATCGATCCTGTCTATGAAGCGGGTAGGCAACATTGATTGGAGCACGGTCGGCTTTATTTCTAGGCTCAACCACATCACCGCCGGTCAAGGAGGACTCCGCGCATGCCGACCGCACGCCGTGTCGCCCACGCCTTCCTCGAGCGCCAGGGCCTGACGACGATCTTCGGGAACCCGGGCTCGAACGAACTGCCCTTCCTGGCGGGGCTCCCCGACACCTTCCGCTACGTCCTCGGTCTGCACGAAGGCGTCGTCGTCGGCATGGCCGACGGATACTCCCAGGTCACCGGCCGCCCCGCACTGGTGAACCTGCACGCCGCCGCCGGATCCGGCAACGCCATGGGCGCGCTCACCAACGCCGTGTACGCGCGCTCGCCGCTGGTGCTCACGGCCGGCCAGCAGGTGCGCTCCGCCGTCGGCCTGGAGGCGATGCTCGCCAACGTCGACGCCCCGCACCTGATGCGTCCCCTCGTCGGCTTCTCCGCCGAACCCGCCTGCGCCGCCGACGTCCCCCGCTCCCTCGCCCAGACCGTCTTCGAGGCCAAACTCCAGCGCAGGCCCAGCTACCTCTCCGTGCCCTACGACGACTGGGACGCGGACGTCGACGACCACGCCTGCGGTGTCCTGGAGCGGCGGGTCCGGCGCGGACTCGCCCCGGACGAGGAGCAACTCGACGCGCTCGTACGGGAGATGGGACGCGCCCGCAACCCCGTGCTGATACTCGGCGGTGACATCGACGCCGACGGGCTCTTCGACCGGGCCGTGGCCTGCGCCGAACACCTCGACGTGCCGGTGTGGGTGGCGCCCTCGCTGCACCGCCTGCCGTTCCCGAACCGGCACCCCCTCCTGCGCGGCGTGCTGCCCGCCGGAATCGGCTCGGTGTCGTCCGCGCTGGCCGGTCACGACCTCGTGCTCGTCCTCGGCGCGCCCGTCTTCCGCTACCACCAGCACGTGCCCGGCCCGTACCTGCCCGAAGGCGCCCGCCTGATCCAGGTCACCGACGACCCGGGCGCCGCGGCCCGCGCCCCGATGGGGGAGGCGCTGGTCGCCGACCCCGGCCCCGTCCTCACGGCCCTGCTCACCCGGCTGCCGCAACGCCCCTCCGGACCACGGGAGTTCACGGTCCCGCCCGAGCCCGCCACCGCCCCCGGGCCCGCACTCCACCCCGAGGAGGTCTTCGCCGCCCTCCGCGACACCCAACCGCCCGACACCCGCTACGTCGTCGAGTCCACCTCCACCAACTCCGCCTGGTGGCGCCAGATGGACCTGCGCCGCCCCGGCTCCTACTTCTTCCCGGCGTCCGGCGGACTCGGCTTCGGACTCCCCGCAGCCGTCGGCGCCGCGATGGGCGACCCGCACCGCCCGGTCGTCGCGGTCGTCGGCGACGGCTCCGCCAACTACGGCATCACGGCGCTGTGGAGCGCCGCCCACTACCGGGTACCGGTCACCTTCCTGATCCTGCGCAACGGCACGTACGGCGCGCTGCGCTGGTTCGGGACGCTGCTCGACACCCCGGACGTGCCGGGCACCGAGATCCCCGGCATCGACTTCACCGCGCTCGCCGCGGGATACGGGGTGCCCGCCACCACCGTCACCGAACCCGCGGAACTGCGCGAGCGGTTGAAGACACCCGCGACCGACGGGCCCCGGCTCATCCAGGTCGACACCCACCCCACCACACCGGAGTGAACATGGCTCTCCTCGACAACCCCGTATGGCACGAGCGCATCCACCTCGACGGCTGGACCGCGGGCGGCGGCGGAACCACTCCCGTCGTCGAACCCGCCACCGGGCAGCGGCTCGGCGCCATCGGCAGCGCCACCGCCGACGACGTCACCCGCGCGGCCGCCCGCGCAGCCGAGGCGCAGCGGGAGTGGGCCCGCACCCCGCCCGCCGAACGGGCCGCCGTACTGCGCCGGGCCGGCGACCTGTTCGCCGAGCACGCCGAGGAGATCAAGGACTGGATCGTCCGCGAGGCCGGATCCACCCGTCCCAAGGCAGCCGTCGAGACCGACTTCGCCGCCGCCGAGTGTTACGAGGACGCGGCCCTGCCCGCGCACCCGCTCGGCGACGTGCTCAGCAGCGGCGAGCCCCGCTGGTCCTTCGCGCGCCGCGTCCCCGCGGGCGTCGTCTCCGTGATCGCCCCGTTCAACTTCCCGCTGATCCTCGCCATCCGCTCCGTCGCGCCCGCGCTCGCCCTCGGCAACGCCGTACTCCTCAAGCCGGACCCGCGCACCGCGGTGTGCGGCGGTGTCACCATCGTCCGCGTCTTCGAGGAGGCGGGGCTGCCGGAGGGGCTGCTCCACCTGCTGCCCGGCGACGCGAGCGTCGGCGCCGCCGTCGTCGAGGCACCCGAGGTCTCCGTCGTCTCCTTCACCGGCTCGACCGCCGCGGGGCGCAAGGTCGGTGAGGCCGCCGCCCGGAACCTCAAGAAGGTCCACCTCGAACTCGGCGGCAACAACGCGCTCGTCGTCCTGCCCGGCGCCGACCTCCCGGCCGCCGCCTCCGCCGGCGCGTTCGGCTCGTACCTCCACCAGGGCCAGATCTGCATGGCGACCGGACGCCACCTCGTCCACGAGTCGCAGGCCGAGGAGTACGTGGCGCTGCTCGCCGAGAAGGCGAAGGCGCTGCCCGTCGGCGACCCGGCCGCGGGCGACGTCGCGCTCGGCCCCATCATCGACGGACGCCAACTCGCCCACATCGAACGGGTGGTGGCGGACAGCGTCGCGGCGGGCGCGCAGGTCGCCGCCGGTGGCGAGGCCGACGCCCCGTACTACCCGGCGACCGTCCTCACCGGCCTCGACGACGACACCCCGGCCTGGCGCGAGGAGATCTTCGGACCCGTCGCGCCCGTGCGCACCTACCGCGACCTCGACGAGGCCGCCCGCATCGTGAACGCCTCCCCGTACGGCCTGTCCGTCGGCATCCTCGGCGACGTCGGCACCGCGATGACGCTCGCCGACCGCATCCACTCCGGGAAGGTGCACATCAACGAGCAGACCGTCATGGACGAGCCCGGCGCGCCCTTCGGCGGCGTCGGCGACTCCGGCAACGGCTCCCGGTTCGGCGGCGCGCAGGCCAACATCGAGGCGTTCACCGAGACGCAGTGGGTGACCGTGCGCCCGCAGATCGCGCCGTACCCCTTCTGATCCCGCGCCACGCCCCCGTCCCCCTTCCCCCGTCCCCGAGGAACAGCGCGTACCCCCGTCCCCGTCCGCTCGCTCGGCAAGGAGTACGGCAATGACGACGTCTCCCACGCGGTCGGCCACCACAGCGGTGCTGTGCTGGCTGACCGTCCTGCTGGAGGGATACGACCTGGTGGCGCTCGGTGCCACCATCCCCACCCTGCTCAAGACGCACCACCTCGGATTCACCGCCGCCGACGCCACCGCCGTCGCCACCGTGTCCCTCGTCGGGGTCGCGGTCGGCGCCGCGGGGCTCGGCCCGCTCACCGACCGGTTCGGGCGGCGCGGCATGCTCATCGGCTCGGTGCTGCTGTTCTCGGCGTTCACGCTGGTGACACCCCTCGCTCCGAACGTCGCCGTGTTCGGCGCGCTGCGCTTCCTCGCCGGTCTCGGCCTCGGCGCGTGCATGCCGGTCGCCCTGACCGTCATGTCGGAGAACCTCCCCGAACGCCGCCGCGCCAGCGCCAGCACCTTCACCATGACCGGCTACCACGTGGGCGCCGTACTCACCTCCGTCCTCGCGCTCGCCGTCGCCGACGACTGGCACTGGCTGTTCTACGGCGGGGGAGTCGCGGGCCTGCTCGTCGTCCCGCTGATGTGGTGGAAGCTGCCGGAGTCCGCCGCGTACCTCGCCGCCAAACAGCAGCCGGAGGCCGACCGCATCGGCATGCGCGACCTGCTCGGCCCGCGCGTGCGCCGCACCACCCTCGCCGTCTGGGGCGGCTCCTTCATGGGCCTGCTGCTCGTCTACGGGCTCAACACCTGGCTGCCCCAGCTCATGCGCAGCGCGGGCTACCCCATCTCCCGCTCCATCGCGCTGCTGCTGGTCCTGAACATCGGCGCGGTCATCGGCCTCGTCGTCGCGGGGCTCGTCGCCGACAGGTACGGCATCCGGCGCGTGGCCCGCATCTGGTTCGCGGCGGGCGCCGTGCTGCTCGCCGTGCTGAGCCTGCGGATCGAGAGCAGCCTGCTGCTCAACGCGCTGGTCCTGCTCACCGGCGTCTTCGTGTTCTCCGCGCAGGTCCTCATCTACGGGTACGTGGCCCACGTCTTCCCGGCCCGTACCCGCGGCACCGCGCTCGGTCTCGCCTCCGCGGTGGGCCGGCTCGGCTCCATCACCGGCCCCTTCGTCACCGGCGCCCTGGTCACGGCGGGCATCGCCCACCCGTGGGGCTTCTGGTTCTTCGCGGGGGTCGCGGCGCTCGGGCTCGGCGCGATGCTGCTGCTGGCCCCGCCGACGGCCGACCGGACCCGGGCCCCGAGCGCGGCGTTCACCAGCTGAGCACCCACGACGGGGCGGCCCGCCCCCGTGCCAGACTCGCCCCCATGAAGATCAGAGACATGCGGGAAGGCGACTGGGAGCGGATCTGGCCGTTCTGGCAGCGGATCGTGCGCGCGGGCGAGACCTACGCCTGGGACACCGACACCAGCGAGCCCGTGGCCCGCGCCCTGTGGACCGAGGGCGCGGGCAAGCGCGTCCTCGTGCTGGAGAACGACGCGGGCGACGTCGTCGCCACCGCGTACGTGAAGCCCAACTACAGCGGCCCGGCGCGGGACATCGCCAACGCCGGATTCATGGTCGACCCCGACCACGGCGGCCACGGCCACGGCCGCGCGCTCGCCGAGCACGTCCTGGAGACGGCGAAGGCGGACGGCTACCGCGCCATGGTCTTCAACGCCGTCGTCGAGACCAACCCGGCCGTACGGCTGTGGAGTTCGCTCGGTTTCACGATCCTCGGCACCGTGCCCGAGGCGTTCGACCACCCGCGGCACGGCCGTGTCGGACTGCACGTCATGCACCGGGTGCTCTGAGGGCTCCGGGAGGCGGGGCGGACGCGGCCACCCCATTGAGTTAGGGTTGCCTAACCAGCGGGGTGGTCCCCGTGTTCTCCGCCTGCCCAGCCTGCCCACAAGGAGCCCGCATGACGGCGACGCCCGCCGCCGAGCAGCCCACCGCCCCCGCGCCGGACCGGCCGAGGGACCCGCGCCGCTGGCTCATCCTCGGCGTGATCTGCCTCGCGCAACTCGTCGTCATCATCGACAACACGATCCTCAACGTCGCCGTCCCCACCCTCACCGCCGAACTCGGCGCGAACACCGCCGACGTCCAGTGGGTCATCAACGCGTACGTGCTGGTGCAGGCGGGTCTGCTGCTCGCGGCCGGGGCCGCCGCCGACCGCTACGGCCGCAAGAAGCTGCTCCTGAGCGGCCTCGTCCTGTTCGGCGCGGGCTCCCTCGCCGCCGGAATCGCCCAGAGCACCGGCCAGTTGATCGCCGCGCGCGCCGGCATGGGCGTCGGCGGCGCCCTGCTGCTGACGACCACCCTCGCCGTCGCCATGCAGATCTTCGACGACGACGAACGCGTGCGCGCCATCGGCATCTGGGCCGCCGTCAACGCCCTCGGCTTCGCCGCCGGGCCGCTCGTGGGCGGCCTCCTCCTCGACCACTTCTGGTGGGGCTCCCTCTTCCTCGTCAATCTCCCCGTGGTCCTGCTCGGCCTGTGCGCCGTCAGCGTCCTCGTGCCGGAGAGCAAGGTCGAGCAGAGCCACCGGCCGGACCTCCTCGGCGCGCTCCTGTCCACGGTCGCCATGACCTCGCTGGTCTACGCCGTCGTCTCCGGGCCCGACCACGGCTGGACCTCGCCGTACGTGCTCGCGGGTGCCGGGCTCGGCGTGTGCGCGCTCACCGCCTTCGTCCTGTGGGAGCGGCGCGTCCCCGCCCCGATGCTCGACGTCAGCTTCTTCCGCAACCGCACCTTCACGGGCGCCGTCATCGGCGCCGTGCTGATCACCTTCGGCAGCGGCGGCGCGCTGTTCCTGCTCACGCAGCAGCTCCAGTTCGTCCTGGGCTACGGCCCGTTGGAGGCGGGGCTGCGCACGGCGCCGTTCGCGCTCACGGTGGTCCTGCTCAACTTCAGCGGCCTGTCCGCCCGGCTGAGCAAGCGCCTCGGCATCCCGGGCTCCGTGGCCGTCGGCATGACACTCCTCGCCTGCGGGCTCGCCGCCGTCGCGCTCGCGGGGCGGGTCGTGGACGGCTACGGGGGCCTGCTCGTCGGCCTCGTCCTCATGGGCGTCGGCTGTGCGTTCGCCAACCCGGCGATGGCCGTCGCCGTGATGAGCGCCATCCCGCGCGAGAAGGCGGGCGCGGGCGCCGGAATCAACGGCACGGTCACCGAGTTCGGCAGCGGCCTCGGTGTCGCCGTCCTCGGCGCCGTGCTCAGCGCCCGCTTCTCCGCTCTCGTCCCGGTGACCGCGGCCTCCCTCCCGGCCGCCCTCGCCGCGGCCGGATCGGGCGCCGAACGCGACGCGGTGACGCGCTCGTTCAGCTCGGCCCTGGAGACCGGCCAACTCGTCGGCGCGGCCGCCGTGCTGACGGGCGGCCTGGTGGCGGCCGTGCTGCTGCGCCGCGCGGAGCACGCGGCACGACCGGAGTCGGTCGAGGGCCGGGCGGTCACAGATCCAGCGTGAGCCGAGCCCCCTTCGCCCGTGACACGCACACCATCATCGTCTCGTTCGCGTCCCGTTCGGCGGCCGTGAGCACGCTGTCACGGTGGTCGACCTCCCCGGCGAGCACCTCCGTCTCGCAGGTGCCGCAGGTGCCCTCGGTGCAGGAGTAGAGGACCTCGACCCCGGCCTCTTGCAACGCGTCGAGGACCGTGCGGTCCGCCGGAACCCGCACCGACCCTCCGCGCGCGGCGAGTTCGACCTCGAAGGCCGTGTCGCCGCTCGTGTCGGCCGCCACCGGGGTGAAGCGCTCCGTGCGCAGCGCCCCGGCCGGCACCACGTCCTCCACGGCCGCGAGCAGGGGCTCGGGGCCGCAGGCGTAGACGAGTTCCCCGGGGCGGAGACCGGCGAGCGCGGCCCGCAGGTCGAGCAGCCCCTCGACGAGTTCGATCCGCCCGCCGGGATGCCCCGTGGTCAGCTCGTCCGCGAACGCCATGGTGTCGCGCGAGCGGCCCCCGTAGAACAGGGCCCATTCGGCGCCCCGGCCGGCCGCCGCGGCCAGCATCGGCAGGATCGGCGTGATCCCGATGCCGCCCGCGACGAACCGGTAGGCGGGCGCCGGTTCGAGCCGGAAGTGGTTGCGCGGCCCCCGGACACGTACCGCCGCGCCTTCCGGCAGCGCGTCGTGCACCCGCGCCGAGCCGCCCCGCCCGTTCGGCTCGCGCAGCACGGCGATCCGCCAGGAGCGGTCGTCCCCGCCGCACAGCGAGTACTGCCGTTCGCGACCCTCCGCGCCGTCGAGCAGCAGGTCGATGTGGGCGCCCGCCTCCCACGCGGGCAGGGGCGCGCCGTCGGGGCGGCGCAGCAGCAGGGAGACGACGTCGGCGGCCTCGCGGCGGCGTCCGGCGACGACGAGGTCGAGCGTGTCACTCACGTTCAACGGTCCTTGTCCTCGGCGGTGGTGGGGTGGTCGGGGTGGGCGAGCATCCACTCCCACATGGCGACCGGGTCCTGGCTCGTGTGCCGCGCCCCGCAGAAGCAGTGGCCGTCGAGGAGGTCGGTTCCCGGCAGCCAGTCGATGCGGAAGACGGGCCGGGTCATCCGGCGGCCTGCTTGGCGAGGATGCGGCGCGCGGCCAGACCGCCCGTGTCGATGTTGATACTGAGCTCCTGGTAGCCCTCCGGCTCGGTGTCCAGGGTGCGCTGGAGCAGATTGAGCGCGTCGACGTCCTGCATCACGACCGTGTGGTTGAAGTCCCGCAGGAACGCGGTCACGTCGTCGTCCTCGGTCGCGAAATTCCGCGACACCGCCCAGAAGTCGTACACCGTGCCGGGCGAGGACGGCGTGATCGCGTACGTGATCTCCGTACGGAACACGGGGGAGTCCTGCCCCGACGGGGTGATGGTGCTGTGCAGCAGATACAGGCACGGCGCGTGGTACTCGATGTCCTGGCGGCGGTCGATGCGGCCCTCGATGCCGGTCGAACGGGCGTAGAACGGCGGGCACTCGGCGTCCTTCATGTGCCGGGACACCCGCACGACGCCGGATTCCTCGTCGACCTCGGTCGTGATGGGTGTCTCGGCGACCTCCGGGGTGCCGATGTAGCCGCCGTGCAGATACGTCTCGTGGGAGAGGTCCATGAGGTTGTCGACGAGGAGCATGTAGTCCGCGTCGATCGGCTCCATGCCCTCCACCGTCACGAAGCCGTCCGCGACCAGGTGCAGGGCGCGCGGGATCGTCGTCGGGTCCGCCCGCTCCGGATCGCCGATCCACACCCACACCATGCCGTCGACCTCGGCCACCGGGTACGAGCCGACCCGTGCCGTCCGTGGCACCCGCTTCTGCCCCGGCACGAACACGCAGGTCCCCGTCGTGTCGTAGGTGAACCCGTGGTACCCGCACACCACCCGGTCCCCGTCGAGCCCGCTCGCCGACAGCGGGTAGCGGCGGTGCACACAGCGGTCCGCGAGCGCGACCGGCTCCCCGGCCCCGGTGCGGTAGAAGGCGATCGGCTCACCGAGGACGGTGCGGCCGAGCAGCTCCCGGCCCACCTCGTGGGACCAGGCGGCGACGTACCACTGGTTGCGGGCGAAGGCCGAGCAGGCGGTCATGACGGGCGTCCCTCCGGTCACCGCGCGCGGCACCGTCGCCGCGCGTCACCGCCCACCCTGGTGACCCGCGCCAGGCGCCCACAACGGCACTTCCGTCAGACGGAAGCCGCGGGTGCGGGTTGCCAGCCCAGGGCGCGCGAGATGCCCCGCCCGGCCAGCTGCACCGCCGGAATCAGCGCGGGTGTCCGCGCGCCGTCGACCGGTACGACGACGGAGACCGCGGCGACCACGTCCCCGCGCGGACCGCGCACCGGCGCCGCCACCGACAGCGCGTCGTCGGTGATCTGACGGTCACTCACCGCCACGCCGGCGCGTCGCACGTCGGCCAGCATCCGGCGCAGCCGCCCCGGGTCGGTCACGGTGTACGGGGTGAACGCCCGCAACTCGCCGCGCGCACAACGGTCCTGGAGGTCGGGGCCGCCGTGCGCGAGCAGCACCAGGCCCACGCCCGTCGCGTGCAGCGGCCAGCGCGCGCCGACCCGCGAGTGCACGCCCACCGCCGAACGGCCGGACAGGCGCTCGATGTAGACGACCTCCTCACCGTCCCGCACGGCGAGGTGCACGTTCTCGTGCGTCGCCTCGTACAGGTCCTCCAGGAACGGCAGCGCCGCTTGCCGCAGGCCGAGCCCGCGCGGGGCCAGCGCCGCGATCTCCCACAGCCGCAGCCCCACGTGGTAGTGGCCCGCCTCGTCGCGCTCCAGGGCGCCCCAGCGGGAGAGGGCGCCGACGAGCCGGTGCGCCGTGGGCAGCGGCAGATCGGCGCGCTCAGCGATTCGGGTCAGCGTGAGGGACGGGTGGTCCTGGTCGAAGGCGCCGAGCGCGTCGAGCAACCGGTCGCTCGCGGAACGGGTCACGGCCCGGCTAGCCAGTCGGGCAGCGGTCGCGGAGGAAGTCCAGGAGCACCGCGTTGAACAGCTCGGGCTGCTCGACGCCCGGCAAATGCCCGGCCCCGTCGATCACCCGCAGCGCCGCGTCCGGCATCAGCTCCACGATCTCCTCGGAGTCCGCGACCGGCGTGTACACGTCGTCCGCGCCGACGACCACCAACGCCGGCACCTTCGCCGCGGCGAGCGTCTCCCGGTAGTCGGGGCGCTCGGCCCGCCCGCGCAGCGCCGCCGCGGCCCCGCGCGGATCGGTGACCTGCATCATGCCGAGGACGTGCGCGGCGACCTCCGGCAGCGCCGCCACGTTGTACCGCGCGAGCATCTTGTCGATCACTTCGTCCGCGTACGCCCCCATGCCCTCGGCGAGCAGCCGCACCGCGAGCCGGTTCCGGCGCTCCTTGCCCTCGGGCGTCTCGGCGGGCGCGGAGGTGTCCGACAGGACGAGGGCGCGGACGCGGTCGGGGTGGCGCAGCTGGAACTCCATCGAGATCTGACCGCCCATGGAGACCCCGCCCACCACGGCTGCCTGGAGGCCCACCTCGTCCAAAAGCGCGGCGACGTCGTCCGCGAACCGCGACAGCAGCACCTGCCCCGGCGTCACCCCGCTCTCGCCGTACCCGCGCAGATCGGGCAGGAGCACCCGGTACCCGGCGGCCGCCAGCGCCTCGGCCTGCGCGGCCCACAGGGTCCGGTTGAAGGGGTGTCCGTGGATCAGCACGACCGCGACGCCCTCGGCCGGACCGAGGTCGTCGTACCGCAGAACGGTGCCGTCCAGTATGAATCGGGGCATGACGCGCTCCTGGGTGGCTCGGTCGTACGCGGGGATGCGGCGGGGCGGGTGCCGGAACCGTACGGCGCACACGTGGGCATGATCAAGAGCCCGGCCCGGCCGGAGCGGGACCGGATCTAGACTGAAGGAGCCGCGCGCACGCCCGTGGCCAGGCACACCGCACCACCGAACCAGGACCTCTTCGTGAGCATCGAGCACCACCGGCCGTCCGCCGTCACCCCCGCCGACATCCGTCTGATCGTCACCGACATGGACGGCACGCTCCTCGACGGCGACGGGAACATACCCGCGTCCCTCTGGCCGCTCCTGACGGAACTGAACGAGCGCGGCATCGCCTTCTGCCCCGCCAGCGGCCGCCAGTACGCCACGCTCGCCGCGCAGTTCGCGGCCGTCGACGACGGCGGCATGGTCTACGTCGCGGAGAACGGCGCGTACGTCCTGCGCGACGGCGCCGAGGTCAGCTCCGACACCCTGGAGCCCGGTGTCGTCGAGTGGATCGTGAAGTCGGTGCGCCAACTCGTCGACGAAGGCGGGGCCGACGCGGGCGTCGTCGTCTGCGGCAAGCGGTCCGCGTACGTCGAGCGCTCCGACGAGGCGTTCATGGAGCAGGTCCGCACGTACTACGCCGCCCACGAGATCGTCACGGACGCCACCGCCGTGGAGGACGAGTTCGTCAAGGTCGCGCTCTTCGACTTCGGCGAGGCGCAGGAGACCACCGCCCCGGTCCTCGCGCCCCTGCGCGACACCCACCAGGTCGTCGTCTCCAGCCGGCACTGGATCGACGTGATGAACCCGGCCGCCAACAAGGGCGTCGCCGTCCGCAGGCTCCAGGACGCCCTGGGCGTCACCCCGGCCCAGACCATGGTCTTCGGCGACTACCGCAACGACCTGGAGATGCTGGACGCCGCCGACTGGTCCTACGCCATGGCCAACGCGCACCCCGACGTCCTGGCCCGTGCCCGCCTGCGTGCCCCCGCGAACACCGACAACGGTGTCGTCCGCACCGTCCGCGACGTCCTCGGGCTCGACGCCGAGCAGGCGTGAGCGCGGCCGCCCGGTGACGCGTGCGGCAGCTGCCGCGAACCTGCATTACTGAACCGTAACCTTCCCGGTGCTACCCGCGGTAACGCCTGTGTGGATAGCGTCCCGCAAGGCGCGTGAGGACGGTGGGACGACCGGCCGCGACGCGTCGTCGGCCTGCCCGGATTTCCGGCCGACTGCCGCCCGTCGGGGGCTGGGCCCCCGCCCGTACACCGGAGGTTCGCCATGCCCGCACCCACCCGTCTGCTGGCCGCCGCCGTCACCGTGGCCGCATGCGTCGGCGCCCAGGCGGTACCCGCCGCAGCCGCCACCGGTTCGGAGAACGAGGTCTCGCGCGGTGTCACGATCCCCGCGTTCTACAACCCGCCCGCCGAACTGCCGGGCGCCAACGGCACGTTGATCCGCGACGAGCCGCTCCCGCTCGCCCTCACCCTGCCCGGCCTGAACGGCCCGCTGCCCGGCAAGGCGACCCGCATCATGTACCGGACCACCGACTCGAACGGGCGGCCCGCGGCGGCCACGGGCGCGTACATCGAGCCCACCGCCAAGTGGCGCGGCTCCGGACCCCGCCCGCTCGTCGCCCTCGCGCCCGGCACCCAGGGGCAGGGCGACCAGTGCGCAGCGTCGATGGGCCTGGAGCACCCGATCGTGTTCAACGGCCAGACGCTGGTGGCCGGTTACGAGGACCTGGCGATCTACCGCCTCCTCGCCAAGGGCGTCGCCGTCGTCGTCACCGACTACATCGGCCTCGGCGCCACCGACCGGCTGCACACCTACGTGAACCGGGTCGACGAGGCGCACGCCGTGCTCGACGCCGTGCGCGCCGCCCGCGCCCTGAAGAACGCGACCGTCACCACCGACTCGCGCGTCGGCCTCTTCGGCTACAGCCAGGGCGGCGGCGCCACCGCGGCCGCCGCCGAACTCCAGCCGACCTATGCGCCCGACGTCACGCTCTCCGGCACGTACGCAGGGGCGCCGCCCGCCGATCTGACCGCGACGACCGCGGCCATCGACGGCACCGACCTCGTCGGCGCGCTCGGCTGGTCGCTCAACGGATTCCTGCAGTCCGAACCGGAGTTGCGGCAGATCGCCGACAAGTACCTCAACGACAAGGGCCGGGCCGCCCTGAAGGACCTGTCCACGGCGTGCGTCGGCGACGCGATCCTCGGCTACTCGTCGAAGAAGAGCTCGGCCTGGACCAAGGACGGCAAGACCCTCGAAGAGATCATCAAGGCCGAACCGCGCCTCCAGGAGTTCCTCGCCCAGCAGCGGATCGGCACCATCGAACCGCAGAGCCCGGTCCGCGTCGCCACCGGCATCAGCGACAACCTCGTCCCGCACGGCCAGGCGCGTCAGCTCGCCGTCGACTGGTGCGGGCGCGGCGCCCAGGTCACGTACAAGGGGGTCGACCTCCCCGACGTCGGCCGCGCGCTGATCAACCACTTCGCGCCGCTGCTCACCGACCAGGGCCCCGCGATCGACTGGCTCTCCGACCGCCTCTCGGGCAAGCCGGCGGCCTCCACGTGCGCCGAACTGCCCGCGCGGCGCTGACGGTCCGGGCGGGCGGATGCCGTGGCACGATGACGTCCCACCGCATCCGCCCGAAGGGAACCCCGTGGCCCGCGCCGTCACCCTGATCCGATCCGACAACCTCTCCGACATCGCCCAGTACGCCTACGCGGCCACGGCCCCGGCCGAGGCACGGCTCGTCTTCCTCGCCGGTTCCTGTCCGCTGGCGAAGGACGGCTCCACCGTCGCCGTCGGCGACTACGCGGGTCAGGCCGCGCAGTGCCTCGCGAACCTGCGCCTCGCCCTCGACGCGGCCGGAGCCACCCTGGAGGACGTCATCAACACGCGCGTCCTCGTGGCCTCCACACGGCAGGAGGACCTGGTCACGGCCTGGGAGGTGGTACGCGACACCTTCGGGGACCACGACGTGCCCAGCACCTTGATGGGTGTCACCGTGCTCGGCTACGCCGACCAGCTCGTCGAGGTGGAGGCCGTCGCGGCCGTCGTCGACTGACACACGCCCGTATCGACACACGCCCGAAGGCCCCGGTTCCCGTGCCGCGCACGGGAACCGGGGCCTTCGGGGGAAGCGACCGTCAGCCGGACGTCACCTTGACCGGTTCCGTCTCCGCCGAACTGTGCCGCTCGGCCCAGCTCTCCAGGGCCGTGCGGCACGCATGGTCCAGGTGGTGGAGACCCGACAGGTTCAGCTCGACGGGACGATTCTGCGGAAGCGCCTCCAGGCTGTCGAGGATTTTCGGAAGCCGCAGGAACGTCGCGTTGCCGGACAGGTGCGCCTGCACCGGACCCGCGCCCTTGTCTATGACCTCCAGCTTGACGTGCGAGGAGTCCCAGGCGGTCTTCACGACCGACAGGGCCAGACCGATGAGCACGCCCTCGAACATGCTGATCGCCACGATCGACACCGCGGTCACGACCAGGATCACCGCTTCGCCGCGGTGCTCGCGCCAGAGCTTCGCCAGCGCCCGCACGGGCACCAGCTTCGCCCCGGCGTGCACCAGCACACCCGCGAGGGCCGGGATCGGGATGTACGCGAGCAGTGCAGGCAGCAGCGCGGCGAACAGCAGCAGCCACACACCGTGCATGACCCGGGAGGCCGTCGTCCTGGCCCCGGCCTGCACATTGGCCGAGCTGCGCACGATCACCGCGGTCATCGGCAGAGCGCCGAGCACACCGCACACCGCGTTGCCCGCGCCCTGCGCGAGGAGTTCCTTGTTGTACTCGGTGCGCGGACCGTCGTGCATCCGGTCCACGGCCGCCGCGCTGAACAGGGACTCGGCGGACGCGATGAGCGTGAACGCCACGATCGTGCCGAGCAGTCCGACGGTGGCGAGTTCACCGAACGCGTCGAGGGGCGGCGGCTGGATCGAGCCGATCAGGCCGTTGACCTCGACCATGGCGACCGGCGCGTCGAACAGGAACGCGACCAGCATCGCGAGACCCACCGCGGCGAGCGGACCCGGAACGACGCGGGCCTTCCTGGGCATGTACTTCCACAGCACCAGGACCGCGACGGTCCCGGCGCCCAGGGCGAGCGATGTCAGCGCCCGGGTGCTGCCGAGCGCGTCGACGAACGCCCCCGGAAGCCCCGCTATCTTGCCGAGCCCCGATTCGGGGGCCTTGGCGTCGAGCACCGAGTACAGCTGGCCCGCGATCAGGACCAGGCCGATGCCGGCGAGCATGCCCTCGACCACGGAGACCGAGATGGCCCGGAAGTAGCGGCCCACCTTCAGCGCGCCCATGGCGATCTGGAGCAGACCCGTCACCAGCACGATGACGCCGAGCACGGGCAGCCCGAACTCCTGCACCGCCTCGTACACGAGAACGGTCAACCCGGCCGCGGGGCCGGACACTTGGAGGCTGCTGCCCCGCATCAGGCCGGTGACGATGCCGCCGACGATGCCGGTGATGAGGCCGATCTCGGCGGGTACGCCGGAGGCGACGGCCACGCCGACGCACAGCGGCAGCGCGACCAGGAACACCACGAGCGACGCGGTGAAGTCCGCCTTGAGATGCGGGAACTTGGAGGTGGGGGGAGAGGTGTGGGGGGTGGTGTCGGTCATGGTGACGCTCACAGAGTCTCGAACGCGTCGGTGTCGACGCGGTGCTCGCGCACGCAGCCGGTGTGGACCTCGTAGTACCAGCCGCGCAGCGTGATGCGGCCGTCGGCGAGCCGACTCTCCACACACGGGTAGGAGCGCAGCCTGAGCAACTGGGCGAGGACGTGCTGTTGAACGGCAGGGGCGACCGTGACATCGGCCGGGTCGCACGTGCCGGGCTCGTCCGCGGCGTGCGCGAGCCAGTCCCGCACGGCGGGCACACCGGCGAGGTCGTCGCCGCGCACCAGCGCGCCGATCGCCCCGCAGTGCGAGTGTCCGCACACGACGATGTCCTTGACGCCGAGGACCTCCACGGCGTACTCGATGGTGGCGGTCTCCCCGGTGGGGGTGCCTCCGGCGTACGGGGGCACGATGTTGCCCGCGGTGCGGAGCTCGAACAGCTCACCGGGGCGGGCGCCCGTGATCAGGGCCGGCACGACGCGAGAGTCGGAGCAGGTGATGAAGAGGACCTGTGGGGACTGGCCGTCGGCGTGACTGGCGAACTCCTCAGGGCGCGAGCCGAAGGTGCGGGCGTTGTCGATGAGGGGCTGCATGTGTGGTGATTCCTCCTGGCGCGCCTTCGAGGCGCGTCGGACGGGCAGGACAGGGTGGGGTCAGCTGTCTTGGATCAGCAGCGGAAGACCTGCAGTGACGCCGCCGACCGTTCGTCGACGCATCTGTCCGGACGGACGTGCGAGGCGTCGGGCAAGGTGGCCGGCGCGACGGCGTGGTGCGGCGCGGGTGTCCGGTCGCAGGGGCCGGGGAGCCGGGACGCGCCCGGCGCCGCCTGCCGGCGGTCGCGCGTACGTACCGCTTCCGCCGGTCCCTGGGGTGCCGAGGCCTCGCCGTGGCAGGCGTTCGCATCGGCCGGAGCGGCGATCGAGGTGTGTGCGGGCGCGAACGAATGTGCGGACGCGAGCAGCGGGAGCGCGAGCAGCAGGGCGATGACATATGCCATCGCCGAGCGCTTCCGCCCACCTCGGGACATGTTTTTCCCACGCCTCTCTGGCCAAGAACTCGTCAACGTACGGTCAACTGAAGGTCAAGAGACAGGTTAACTGTGCAAAGGTGGCCCGTGGGTTAACTCGGCGTTTCGGCTCGAAGGATGGGTGAAAGCGGAGGGTGGTTTGGCGTGAAAGCCCCCTACACTCGCGATCATGACTGAAGCGTTCACGCCCGCCGAGACACCTCAAGTCGCCGACGAACCAAGCCTGTTCGACACCATGGCCACGATGCGCGCCATGCGCCGACTGCGTCCCGATCCCGTCCCCGACGAGCTGCTGGAACGGCTGATACAGGCCGCTGTGTGGGGTCCCAGCGGGGGCAACATGCAGCGCTATGAGTACGTCGTGGTCACCGATCGCGGTGTCATGGCGGAACTGGAACCGTTGTGGAGGCGTTGTGTGGACGCCTACTTGGCGACCACCGGCAAGTACGCGCCCGAGGGCATGGACGACGCGGCGTACGGGCGGATGGTCGCCGCCATCGAGTACCAGCGCGACCACTTCGCCGACACACCGGCCCTCGTCATTCCCTGCTACCAGTTCCCTCAACCACGCCTGGACGAAGAGGGGTTGCTGGCCTCGGTCGCCGCGCTCGGACCCGCCGCGACCGCCACCATGGCGAGCACGCAGGAGCGCTTCGCCGCGCTCGCGGAGGGCTCCTGCGTCTACCCCGGCGTACAGAACCTGCTGCTCGCCGCGCGCGGCCTCGGACTCGCCGCCAACATCACCATCTGGCACCTGATGCTGGAGGACGAGTGGAAGGCCGCGCTCGGCATTCCCGACGACATGCGGACGTTCGCCGCCGTCCCGGTCGGCTGGCCGCTCGGCCGGTTCGGCCCGGTGCGCCGCAGGCCGGTCGCGGACGTGGTGCACCGCGACCGCTGGTAGCCCGCGGCCGTCAGGCGCCGTCCGCGCCCTGCCCGAGCCTCAGTTCACGGCCCTGCCAGCGGACGCGCAGCCAGCGGTCGTGGGTCGCGACGACGATCGCCCCCGGCCCGGCGCCCATCGCGTCCTCCAACTCGTCGCACAGCGTCGGGGACAGATGGTTCGTCGGCTCGTCGAGCAGCAGCAGCTCGGGCGGGTCCGCCACCAGCAGGGCCAGGGCGAGCCGGCGGCGCTGCCCCACCGACAACCGGCCGACGGGCTTGCCGAGGTCGGCGGGGCGCAGCAGCCCGAGGTCACCGAGCGGCACCGCCTCGGCCCGCCGGAACCCCAACTCCCGTACGTACACCTCCCGTGCGGTGCGCTCCGGTCGCGCGAACACCGTGTCCTGGGCCAGCAGTCCCACCGTCAGACCCTCGCGGCGCAGCGTCTCGCCCCGCGCCGCGAGGTGCCCGGCGAGCACCGCCAACAGCGTTGATTTCCCGGTGCCGTTGGCGCCCGTGACGAGCAGCCGGTCCGTGGGTGTCACGTCGAGGCGGTCCAGCGACAGCCGCCCGGGGACACGGACCGCGCGCAGCGACACGAGCGGCTCGTCGGCCGCGTCGGGGTCCGTTCCCGCCAGGTGCCGGGGGTGGAAGCGCAGCGGCGGCGGAGGCGCGGCGACCTGGGTGCGCTCCAGGTCCTCCAGACGCCGTGTGGCGTTGCGGACCCGGCGTGCGATCTGGCTCTGCACCCGGTTCGCGCGGACGCCGTAGCCCATCTTCTCGTTGTCGCGCGGCCCGCGGTCGGGGGCGACGCGGCGCGCCGTGACACCGGCCGACTGCCGCAGCGCCGCCAACTCCTCCTGCTCCTCGGTGAAACGTCGCTCCCAGCGCTCCCGGTCGGCCCGCTTCTGCGCGCGGTACGCGGTGTAGTTGCCGCCGAACCGCACCGGCCCGTCCACCGCCGGATCGAGGTCGACGAGATCGGTGCAGACGGCGTCGAGGAACGCGCGGTCGTGACTGGCGAGGACGACCGCGCCCGGCAGCGCCCGCACCTGCTCCTCCACGAACAGCGCGGCGTCGTCGTCGAGATGGTTCGTCGGCTCGTCCAGCAGGAGCGCCGTGGGGCGGCGCACCAGCAGCGCGGCCAGCGCGAGCCGGCCGCGCTGCCCTCCGGAGAGCGAGCCCAGGGTGCGGGTGGGCGCGAACCCGCCGAGACCGACACCGGCGAGGGTGAGGGCGGCGCGCCGGTCCGCGTCCCACGCCTCGCGCTCCCGCGCGCTCTCCAGCAACTGCCCGTAGGTGCTGAGCAGTTCGTCGTACGCGGGGGTGCCTTCGGGGGCGCGGGCGAGTTCCTCGCCGAGCCGGTCCAGCTCGGCGAGTTGGGCGCGGGTCTCGCGCAGCGCGTCGTCCAGCACGTCCGCGAGGGTGGCGGAGGCGTCGTAGGGCGCCTCCTGCTGGAGGAAACCGAGGTCGGGCGGTCGCACGACGCTGCCGGAGTCGGGGGTGTCGGCGCCGGCGAGCAGCCGCAGCAGAGTGGACTTGCCGACTCCGTTCTCCCCGATCAGGCCGATGCGGCGGCCGGGGGAGGCGGTGAGCGACACCCCGTCCAGGACGCGGCGGTCGCCGAGGGTGCGGATCAGATCGTGGGCGACAAGGGCGGGTTCAGCCATGAGAGGTGTTCCGTTCGACGTGAGGTCGGTGGCCCGCCGGGCGGGTGCCTCGGGGCGGGCCGGGTCGTCACGCCCGCGGGTCACATCTCGGGCGCCCCCACGTCGGTCAACACGCCGTCTGCGAGCCGCAGTTGGCGCTCCACCCCGATCCTTGCCAGGAACCGCTCGTCGTGGCTGACCACGATGAACGCGCCCTGGTACGAGCCGAGCGCGCTCTCCAGCTGACCGACGCCGACCAGGTCCAGGTTGTTCGTCGGCTCGTCGAGGAGCAGCAGCTGCGGCGCCGGTTCGGCGCACAGCACGCACGCCAGCGTGGCCCGCAGCAGCTCCCCGCCCGACAGCACCCCGACCGGAAGGTGTGCGCGCGGGCCGCGGAACAGGAACCGGGCCAGCAGATTCATCCGCTCCGCCTCGGGGCGTCCCGGCGCGAACGCGGCGAAGTTCTCGGCGACGGTGCGCTCGGGGTCGAGCAGGTCGAGGCGCTGCGACAGATAGGCGACCCGGCCGTCGCCCCGCTTGACGCTGCCGCCGCTCGGCTGGAGGTCACCGCTCACGAGCCGCATCAGGGTGGTCTTCCCCGCCCCGTTGGGGCCGGTCAGTGCGATCCGCTCGGGTCCGCGCACCGTGAAGTCGATGCCCTCGGCGGCGAAGAGGTCCCGCTCGCCGCGGCGGACCTGCGCGTGCTCGGCGGTGACGAGGGTGCGCCCCGCGGGCACCTTGGTGTCGGGCAGATCCAGGACGAGGCGCGGATCGTCGCGCACGGCGCGCTCCGCCTCGTCCAGGCGCGCCTTCGCCTCGCCGACCCGCGCGGCGTGCGTCTGACCGGCACGGCCGGCGGACTCCTGGGCGCCCCGCTTCATGTTCCCGGCGAAGATCTTCGGCAGGCCGGCGCTCTTCAGGTTGCGCGCGGCGTTGCTCGCGCGGCGCTCGGCGCGCTCGCGGGCCTGCTGCATCTCCCGCTTCTCGCGCTTCACTTCCTGCTCGGCGTTGCGGACGTTCTTCTCGGCGACCTCCTGCTCGGCCTTCACCGCCTCCTCGTAGGCGGTGAAGTTGCCGCCGTACCAGCGCAGCTCCCCGTGGTGCAGCTCGGCGATCCGCTCCATGCGGTCGAGCAGCGCACGGTCGTGGCTGACCAGCAGCAGGCAGCCGTTCCACCGTTCCAGCACGTCGTAGAGGTGGCGCCGGGCGTCGAGGTCGAGATTGTTGGTGGGCTCGTCGAGGAGCAGCACGTCGGGGCGGCGCAGCAGCTGGGCGGCGAGGCCGAGCGAGACGATCTGGCCACCGCTGAGTGTGTCGAGGCGCCGGTCGAGGTCGAGGGAGCCGAGACCGAGACCGTCGAGCTGGGCGCGGGTGCGCTCCTCGATGTCCCAGTCGTCGCCGATGACGGTGAAGTGCTCCTCGCTCACGTCGCCGGACTCGACGGCGTCCAGGGCCTTGATGACGTCGGCGACGCCGAGCACCTCGGCCACGGTGAGCGAGCCCGCCAGCGGCAGGTTCTGGGGGAGGTGGCCGAGCACGCCCTGCACGGTCACGGAGCCGCCGGTGGGCTTCAGGTCACCGGCGACGAGCTTGAGCAGCGTGCTCTTGCCCGCGCCGTTCGGGGCGACGAGCCCGGTGCGGCCGGACGGCACGGAGAAGGACAGGCCGTCGAACACCGGGGTGTCGTCGGGCCAGGAGAAGGACAGGTTCGAGCAGACGACGAAGGCGTCGGACACGGAAGGGGACCTCACGTGAGAGACGGGCAGACCGGTGCGGCTGCCCGGAACAGGAAAAGGGGACGACTGAGAGGCCACCGAGGCGGTGCTTCCACGCACCGGCCGCTGGCCTGACGGAGCCGGGTATCACCCGGAGATGTCGTCGTCCACCGCCATGTTCGTTCTCCTCGATCTACGAAAGGTCCAAGAACACTAACAGGTTACGCGCCTCGGTCACCAGTTCAACGGGTAGCGGACCGGGTGTCCGCCGATCCGCCCCGGCAGCAGCCCGACCGCGACCAGCAGCACGGCGGCGAGCGCGAGGAGGGGCAGGAAGGGCAGCGGGTGCGGGGCCTGGAGCACGACGATCGCGGCCGTCGCGGCGGCGGGGGAGTGCGAGAGGTGGGTGAGCATCATGGCCCCGAGCGAGAGCCCGGCGGCGACCGCGGCGCCCCAGCCGTTGCTCCCCGTCACCGCGAGCGTCCCGAACCCGACGACGGCGGAGAGCAGCTGACCGCCGACGAGATTGCGCGGCTGGGAGATCGGGAGTCCCGGCGCCCCGTGCACCAGGGCGGCGCTCGCCGCGAGCGGGGGGATCAGAAGCGGCTGCTTCAGCAGCACGCCGACGCCGACGAGTACGAGCAGGGCACCGATCGCGAAGGACGTGGCGCGCAGGACGTGCAGCGGGTGCGGTCGGGAAGCGGCGGACGGGGGCGTGGTCATGCGAAAGGGAACTCCGGGCAGGGGGTGGCGGGGCCCGGTGATCATAAACAGATTGTTGAAGTCGAGGCATATCGCTTGCCTCACGGGCAAAGCCCCACGTGACAGGGGTCACGTGGGGCCGGCGGGTGCGGCGGCGGGTCTACTGTCGCCGGTTCTGCTCCGCGATGCGCGTCGCCCGCGAGCGCACGTCCTGCTCGGACAGGCCCGCGTCGCACACGATCGTCATCACGCTGCCGTCGTCCAGCGACACCCGCCGCATCTCGACGCCCAACTTCTTCGTGCGCTGCGGCTCTTCGTCGGACATGAGAGCTCCTCACGGTCGACGTGACGTCGTGTCACCTCGACTCACGGTTGACGAACCCCCACGGTAGGTCCGGAGCGCGGCGCCGGTGGGGGACCGGCGGGGCGCAGTCACACGTTCGGGCCCGCGGGCGTCACCGAACGGCCTGCTGCGCCGCCTCCGTCTCGGTGTCGGCGTCGCCGGTGCGCAGCGAGCCGCCCGCCGTCTCCAGGTGGGCGCGGACGAACCACTGGAACTGCTCCAGCTCGCGCAGCTGCCCGATGAGCAGGTCCTGGGTGGCCAGGTCGATCTCGCCGGTCCGGTCGACCGCCTTGCGGACGTCCTCGATGACGCCGGTGTAGACGACGTCGAGGGCGCCGAGGTGGGCGATCGCGTCGGCCCGGCCGACGCTGTAGTCCTCCCACGACCGCGCGGCGACCAGCTCGCCGGGGGTGCCGCAGCTGACGCCGCCGAGGGCCGCCGCGCGCTCCGCGACGTCGTCCGCCATCGCGCGGACCTTGTCGACCTGCGGGTCGATCATCTCGTGCACGGCGATGAAATGGGGGCCGACCACGTTCCAGTGGATGTGCTTCAGCGTGAGGTGCAGATCGTTGAGGGCGTGCAGCCGCATCTGCAGGATCTCGATCAGTTCGCCCGCCTCGTCGACCTTGAGGCCGGGAACGGTGTACTTGGGGTTGCTGCGCAGAGCCATGGGGTTTCTCCCTTCGGTCGGATCCGGCGTCGCATCGGATGTCGGGCCGGTCGTCGTACAGGACGAGCTGCACTGACGGTTAACCCGGTGCGCCGGATCCATTCCTGATCGAGGGGTCGAGATGATCAACCCCCGGGGTTCCCCGGAAGATAAGGTTAGGCTAACCTTCGGCTCGTGAGATCTGGTGAACGCGCAGGTAGCGCCCCACGTCCGCGCGGTCACGAACTGTCGGCCGAGCACGTAACCGTGTCCTATGACGGCGTCGACGTCGTGCACGACGCGGCCCTCGTCCTCGAACCCGGCCGGGTGACCGCGCTCGTCGGTCCGAACGGCAGCGGCAAGTCCACGCTGCTGCGGACCCTCGCCCGGCTGCAGAGCCCCCGGCACGGCACCCTGACCCTCGACGCGGGAACGTCCGACGCCGCCGACGGCTTCGACCTCACCGCCCGTCAGTTCGCCCGCCGCGTCGCCCTGCTGACGCAGAGCCGGCCGACGCCGGGCGGCCTGACGGTGCGTGACGTCGTCGAGTTCGGCCGCTACCCGTACCGGGGCCGGTGGGGGCAGGCGGACGCCGAAGGCCCCGAGGTCGTCGACCGGGTCCTGGCGCAGACCGGCGTGGAGTCGCTCGCGGACCGGGGCGTCGACCAGCTCTCCGGCGGCCAGTTGCAGCGCGTGTGGCTCGCGAGCTGCCTCGCCCAGCAGACCGGTGTGCTGCTCCTCGACGAGCCGACCACCTACCTCGACCTGCGCTACCAGATCGAACTCCTCGACCTCATGCGGGACCTCGCGGACGACGGCGGCATCGCCGTCGGCGTCGTCCTGCACGACCTCGACCAGGCGGCGGCCGTCGCCGACCGGATCGCGCTGCTCAGCGCGGGCCGCGTCATCGCCGACGGCGCCCCCGAGGACGTACTGCGCTCCGAGCGCCTCACCGAGACGTACGGCATCCGTGTCGACGTCGACACCGACCCCTTCACCGGGCGGCTGCGCACCCGCGCGATAGGCCGTCACCACAGCAGAAGCGAAAGGCTCCAGAGCACCTCATGAGACGCCCCCTGATCATCGCGGCGAGCGCTGCCGCCGCGGCCCTCGTCCTGTCCGCCTGCGGCTCCTCGGAGCCCGCCAAGGCCGGCTCCGACACCACGTCCGAGAAGATCACCCTCACCGGGGCGAACGGCTCGAAGGTCACCCTGGACGGCCCGGCCACCAAGGTCGTCGGCACCGAGTGGAACGTCGTCGAGTCCCTCGTCACGCTCGGCGTCGACCCGGCGGGCGTCGCCGACGTGAAGGGCTACAAGGCCTGGGACACCGCCGCGCCGCTCACCAACTCGCCCAAGGACATCGGCACCCGGGGCGAGCCCAGCATGGACAGCATCGCGGGCATCACCCCCGACCTGATCGTCGCGACGACCGACCTCTCGGCCTCCGCGGTCAAGCAGATGAAGAAGATCGCCCCGGTCCTCCAGGTCGAGTCGGCCGACGGCGCCGACCAGATCGGCACGATGTTCGAAACCCTCGACACCATCGCCAAGGCCACCGGCAAGGAGGACGAGGCCAAGGCCGCCAAGAAGGCGTACGAGGCCAAGGTCACCGAGGGCAAGAAGGCGCTCAAGGACGCCGGCGCCGACGGCACGCGGTTCGCGATGGCCGACGGCTACGCGGCCTCCAACCAGGTCTCCGTGCGCGCCTACACCAGCAACTCGCTGCTCGGCGCGGTCAACGAGGAACTCGGTCTGAAGAACGCCTGGACGGTCAAGGGCGACAAGGACTACGGCCTGGCCACCACCGACGTCGAGGG
This sequence comes from Streptomyces sp. BYX5S, assembly GCF_054724165.1. NCBI lineage: Bacteria > Bacillati > Actinomycetota > Actinomycetes > Kitasatosporales > Streptomycetaceae > Streptomyces > Streptomyces sp. BYX5S. Next base: position 4,069,003 of record NZ_CM138829.1, read on the forward strand.
CCTCACCAAGCTCGACGACGACACGCAGTTCGCGTACATCGGCAACAAGAAGGCGGGCGGCTCCGACGTCTTCGCCAAGGACCTCGCCGACAACTCCGTGTGGAAGTCGCTGCCCTTCGTGAAGGCCGGTGACGTGCATCGACTGCCCGACGGAACCTGGCTGTTCGGCGGCCCGAAGTCCATGGAGCAGTACATCGACGGCGTCGTCGCCGCCCTGACGAAGAAGTAGGTCCGTGGCCGTCACCGCCCCTCCGCCGCCCCGCACCGCCGGGCCCGCGCCGCGGCCCACCGCCGCGTCCCCGTCGGGGGCCGTGGCGGTGACGGCCGGACTCGTGCTGCTCGTCGCCGTGCTCGCGGTCGTCGACATCACCTACGGCACCGCGGACGTCGGCGCCCGCCAGGTGTGGCAGGCCCTCACCGGGCAGGCCGAACCGGGCGACGCCTCCGTGGTCGTCGCCTCCCGGCTGCCCCGCATGGTGGCCGGACTGCTCGTCGGCGTCGCGCTCGGCGCCGCGGGCGCCGTGCTCCAGGCGGTCAGCCGCAATGTGCTCGCCTCGCCCGACACCCTCGCCGTCAACGCCGGTTCCTACCTCGCGCTCGGCGTGTTCACGGCCAGCGGCGCGGCGACGTCGGTGTTCGCGTCCTCCGCGGTCGCGTTCGTCGGCGGACTCGCGGCGGCCGCCGTCGTGCTCGCCGTCGCCGGAGGCGCCGCCACCACGGTCCGCCTGGTCCTCGCGGGCAGCGCCCTCGCCCTCGGCCTCAACGCCCTCACCGAGGCGCTGCTGCTCCTCTTCCCCGAACAGACCGACGGCCTCTACCAGTGGGGCCAGGGCAGCATCGGCCAGAACGGGTTCGCGGGCGTCGTCCGCATGGCGCCGTTCGTGCTCGCCGCGCTCGCCGGTCTGGTGCTGCTCGCCCGCCGCGTCGACGCGCTCGCCCTCGGCGACGACGCGGCGCGCGGCCTCGGCATCCCGGTGCGCGGCACACGGGTCACCGCGGTCGTGCTCGCGGCGCTGCTCTCGGCGGCCGCGGTCACCCTGGCCGGACCGATCGGCTTCGTCGGACTGTGCGCCCCGGCGCTGATCAGGCCGCTCGCCCGCCGGGTGCGCTCCCTCGTACGGCACCGGGTGCGGATCCCCGCCGCCGGTCTCGTCGGCGCCGCGCTCGTGCTCGGCTCCGACGTGCTGCTGCGGGCCGTCACCTCCGCGCAGGTCGCGGCGACCGTGCCCACCGGCGTGATCACCAGCGTCGTCGGCGCGGTGTTCCTCGTGGTGATGGCGCTGCGGATGCGCGACGGGGACGCCGCCGCGCCACCGGACCGGATGCGCATCCCGAGCCGCAAGGTCTTCGCGGTCACCGTCGCGGTGCTGGCGGCCGTGCTGGTCGGCGTGACCATCGCGGGCGTCCTGCTCGGCGACAGCGCGCTGCTGCTCGGCGACGTCGTCAACTGGGCCGGCGGACAGGCCGGTCAGGCCATCACCTTCGTCCTCGACACCCGCGTGCCGCGCGTCGTCGCGGCGTTGTGCGCGGGCGCGGCGCTCGCCCTGTCCGGCACCCTCGTGCAGTCCGTGACCCGCAACCCGCTCGCCGAACCCGGCGTCCTCGGCGTGTCCGGTGGCGCGGCGCTCGGCGCCGTCCTGCTGGTCACCACGGTGCCCGGCGCGGGGTCGTGGACCATCGCCGCGGCGGCCTTCGCGGGCGCGGGCGTCACCGCCGCCGTCGTGTTCGGGCTCTCCGCCAAGGGCGGGTTCCAGCAGAGCCGCCTCGTCCTCGTCGGCATCGGCACGGCGTCGGGAACGGCGGCTCTGATCAGCCTCCTGATCGTGCTCACGGACCGGTTCAGCGCCACCAAGGCGCTGATCTGGCTGTCGGGTTCGACGTACGGGCGCTCGTTCACCGACGCGCTGCCCGTCGCCGCCGTCCTGGTGATCGGCACGGTCGTCGCGATCGTCCGGCGCAAGGAGCTCGACCTCGTCTCCCTCGACGCGGACACGCCCCGGCTGCTCGGCATGGACCTCGCGCGCGGCCGCCTCGGCTTCCTGGTGCTGAGCGTGCTGCTCAGCGCCACGGCCGTCGCCGCCGCGGGCACGATCGGCTTCGTCGGACTGGTGGCGCCGCACGCGGCCCGCGCCCTGGTGGGGCGCAAGCACGTGCGCGTCGTCCCCGTCGCGATGCTGCTCGGCGCGGCCCTCGTCTGCGTCGCGGACCTGTTGGGCCGCACGGTGATCGCCCCGGCCCAGCTGGGCGCGGGACTGATGACGGCCGTCGTCGGCACGCCGTACTTCGTGTACCTGCTGGTGCGCGGACGGCGGTGAGGGGCGCTGCGCTCAGCCCGCGGCCGAGCGCAGCGCCTCCAGCGCCTTGTCCGCGTGCGCGCTCATCCTGAACTCGCTGCGGACCACTTCGAGTACGCGCCGGTCGGTGCCGATCACGAACGTGGCGCGCTTGGTCGGCAGCGGGCCGAATCCGCGCGCCACCCCGAACCGGCCGCGCACCTCGCCCTCCGGGTCCGACAGCAGCGTGAACCCGAGCGTGTGCCGCTGCGTGAACTCCCGCTGCCGCTCCACGGCGTCGGAGCTGATCCCCACCGGGCGCGCGCCGACCTCGGCGAACTCCGCCGCCAGGTCCCGGAAGTGGCAGGCCTCGGCGGTGCAGCCGGGGGTCAGCGCGGCCGGGTAGAAGAAGAGCACCACCGGGCCCTCGGAGAGCAGCGCGGACAGCGCCGTGGGCGTCCCCGTCTCGTCGGGCAGGGTGAAGTCCTCGACGACGGAGCCGACTTGGATGCGGGCGGACGCGGACATGGCTGGCCTCCAGGAGTGCTGCATGTGTGTGCTGCTCAGGTATATCGAACGACGCACGCTCGAACAGAAAGTGCCCCAGGGATGTTGAGTCGGCGGCGGCTGGGTAGGGGCGCCCTCATGGACGTGTCGCATGACCAGAACGTGGAGACGGCGGTGGCCGCCGCCGCCTTCCTCTCCGGACAGCAGGTCACCGAGAAGCAGTGCGGTGGCTGCGGAACCGTGGTGGCGGGAATCAACGGCCGCTACGCGTGCGGTGCCTGCGGCTGGATCAACCACTGGTCGGACGGTGACACCCACCTGCCCGGTGCGGAGGACGACGTCTGACCGGCGTCGGGGGAGCGCGCTGGTTCGAACGTCTCTTCGGTGCCGGGGGCCCGTTTCGAACCGTTTCGAACTGACGGTGAAGGCTGTCGTGCTGTGCGCGCATATGCCAGATGATGTATGCCCCATTGCCTAAGGTGGTCATGTCGCCTTTGTTCGAAGGTGACACGACAGCACGGTCCGACGGCAGCAGTGATGGGGTGGGTCGGGGTGGGCCCTGACGAAAGACACGGGTACGGGAGCCTGGAGGCGCTCGCGACGGGAGTCCTCGCCTACCCGGACGGCGTGAGTTTCCTGTGCGAGATCCGGTTGCGCTACACCGCGGACGACCCGCTGGTCGTCCATTTCCGGGTGGCCGAGTCCGGTGCGCGCGGCGGGAGTTGGGCACTGTCCCGGGACCTGCTCTCCGCGGGGCTGTCCGGGGCGGCGGGCATCGGTGATGTCACCGTGCGGCCCGTGGCGCAGGTGGGCGAGCCGCTCGCCGTGGAGATAGAGGTGCGCGGCGCGCGGGCGGGCGAGTCGGCCCGCTTCGTGATGGGACACCGGGCGCTGCTCACCTATCTGGAGCGCAGCCACGCCCTCGTGCCGTTCGGCGCGGAGGCCGATCAGGGCGCGATGGACCGGGAGTTGGAGCTGATGCTGAAGGGGGAACCCGGCTCGGGGAGGGCGGCGTGAGGGCGTGACCGTCCGAGGACTGCGCCCTTCGTGTGGTCCCCGTCCCCGGCCGCAACCGGTCGCCGCCCCGCGTGCCTCTCTGCCTTCGACACAACGGCGTACGCCATCAAGGAGGCCGGCATGCACACCCGCCCCGCCGCCTTCGCCCAGACCGCCGCCCGCAGCAGCGCCGAGGTGACCGTCTCCCGCGACGACGGCCACGAGGTCCCCGCCCGCAGCGTCCTGTCCCTCATGACGCTCAACATCCGCTGCGGCGACGCCATCGTGCTGCGCGCCAGCGGAGCCGACGCCGAGTCGACCCTGGACGCCCTCGCCGAGATCGCGGCCCCCGCATGACCGACACCGCCACCACCCCACCGGAGCCCACCCTGTACGCCGACGTCATCGACGCGCTGCGCGCCGCGCGCGTCACCCCGACCGTCCGCGAGGCCGACGCGGACACCGCCGACGCCGTCGCCCGCACCCTCGTGGACTGCGGTCTCACCGCCTTCGAGTTCCGCGGCCGGGGGGGCGTGGCGAAGCTGTTCCCCGCCCACGTCGGCGGTATCGCCTACCTGAAGTCGGTGCTCTCGGTGCTGCCCGGCGCGCGCATCATGGCGACCGGCGGCGTGAGCGTGGACGACGCCGACGCGTGGCTCGCCGCGGGGGCGTTCTCCGTCAGTATCGGCAGCGACCTCACCCGCGGTGACGTACGCGCCAACGTGGCCCGCCTGAAGGAGCGGACCGGCTGAGCGAGGACGGCGCCGCGGGCCGGCCGCAGGACCCCGTCGTCGCGGCGCACGCGCGCCGCGTCGGATGCAGGCTGTACGCCGCCAGGGGCCGCACCTCGACCGAGCACACCACCCCGTCGTCGCCCACCCGCTCGATCAGCAGCGCCAGGATGCGCTGCGAGAGCCGGTGCATGGTGCGCTCGCTGCGCCCCGGCAGCAGCGCCACCTCGACGTGCACGACCGGCACGTCCTCGTGCTCGCCGCCCACGACGTACGTCTCGGTGGCGGCGCGGAAGAACGTCTTGCAGGTGCCGTGCGACCCGGAGCCCTCCACCACGAGGGCGTGCAGCGCGGTGGCGAGGGCGGCCCGGTCCAGGGTGTCGCCGAGCCGGGGCGAGTAGTCGACGGTGATCTGGGGCAAGGCGTCTCCGCTGCGGGCAAGGTGAGTGGGGTTTACATCTACCTGCCGCCACTTTATCCCCTGCGCGGCGCCGCCCCGTACGCGCGGGCAGACACCTCGCGGAGGCGGAGCGGGGCGGCCGGCCGCGCCTCAGGCCGGTCGCCCCGCCGGATCACGCCTCGCTGGCGTCGAGCATCGCGTCGCGCTCGACGATCTTGACGCGCTCACGGCCGTGCGGCTCGCCCAGCGCCTTCTCGGCGGCGTCGAGCTTGTACCAGCCGTCCCACGTCGTGAACCGGACGCCGCGCTCGACGAGGAACTCCTCGACGGCCTCCGGCGCGGGCTGCACCGGCGTGTGCAGACGGCCCTCGGCGTGGTCGGCGAGCAGGTTCGAGACCGTCTCGTTGGCGTCGCCCTTGGTGTGCCCGATGAGGCCCACCGGACCGCGCCGGATCCACCCGGTGACGTACGTGGACTGAAGGTGCTCGCCGCTCTCCTGGATGACCCGGCCGCCCTCGTCCGGGACGGTGCCGGACTTGACGTCCCAGGGCAGCTTGGGCAGCTCGTCGGAGAGGTAGCCCACCGCGCGGTAGACCGCGCCGAGGTCCCAGTCCGTGAACTGTCCGGTGCCCTTGACGTTGCCGGTGCCGTCCAGCTCGGTGCGCTCGGTGCGCAGGCCGACGACGCGGCCGTCCTCGCCGAGGATCTCGGTCGGCGACTCGAAGAAGTGCAGGAACAGCTTGTGCGGGCGGTCGCCCTGGTCGCGGATCGCCCAGTTCTCCAGCGTCTTGGCGACCATGTCGGTCTGCTTCTCGCTGCGGCGGGCGGCGATCGAGCCCTCGTCGTAGTCGATGTCCTCGGGGTTGACGATGACCTCGATGGACGGCGAGTGGTCGAGCTCGCGCAGCTCCATGGGGCTGAACTTGGCCTGCGCGGGGCCGCGGCGGCCGAAGACGTGGACCTCGAGTGCCTTGTTCGCCTTCAGGCCCTCGTAGACATTGGCCGGGATCTCCGTCGGCAGCAGCTCGTCCGCGGTCTTCGCCAGCACGCGCGCGACGTCGAGCGCCACGTTGCCGACGCCGAGCACCGCGACCTTCTCGGCCTCCAGCGGCCAGGTGCGCGGAACGTCGGGGTGGCCGTCGTACCAGGAGACGAAGTCGGCGGCGCCGTAGGAGCCCTCCAGCTCGATGCCCGGGATGTCGAGCGCCCGGTCCGCCGTGGCGCCGGTGGAGAAGACCACGGCGTCGTAGAAGGCGTGCAGGTCGTCGAGGTCGATGTCGCCCGGGTAGTCGACGTTGCCGAAGAGGCGGATCTGCGGCTTGTCGAGAACCTGGTGAAGGGCCTTCACGATGCCCTTGATGCGCGGGTGGTCCGGCGCGACGCCGTACCGGATCAGGCCGAACGGGGCCGGCATGCGCTCGAAGAGGTCGATCGACACCCCCGGCTCGGAGGCCGCTTCGGACTTCAGCAAGGCGTCGGCGGCGTAGATACCGGCGGGGCCGGCCCCGACGATGGCGACCCTCAGGGGGCGAGGCATGGTTCAGGTTCCCTTCGAGTGGTTCCCGTGGTCCGTCACTGCAGGTTGGGCCACGAGTGCTTGAAGGGAAGCCTAAAGTAAGGCAAGCCTTAGAAAGTAGGCGGGTCCGTTCTATGGGCACATAAGGCTGCCTTATGGGGGTCCACAGCTTCGCTTGCAGGGATCGGCCTAAGCTGGAAGATCCATGGGCCCCGGTGTGTTGTACCCGGTGGAACTGCTCGTCGTGTCATGTAGCGCAGGGAGTGACGTATGTCGGAGGTAACCGAGAAGGCCGTGCTGGCGGGTGGCTGTTTCTGGGGCATGCAGGACCTGATCCGCAAGCTGCCGGGCGTGCTGTCGACGCGCGTGGGCTACTCCGGTGGTGACACGCCGAACGCGACGTACCGCAACCACGGCGACCACGCCGAGGCCATCGAGATCGTGTACGACCCCTCGGTGATCGGCTACCGGGATCTGCTGGAGTTCTTCTTCCAGGTCCACGACCCGACCACGAAGGACCGCCAGGGCAACGACCTGGGGCGCAGCTACCGCTCCGCGATCTACTACGCGGACGACGCGCAGCGCCAGGTCGCGCTCGACACCATCGCGGACGTCGACGCGAGCGGGCTGTGGCCCGGCAAGGTCGTGACCGAGGTCGAGCCGGTGGGCGACTTCTGGGAGGCGGAGCCGGAGCACCAGGACTACCTGGAGCGCTACCCGGACGGCTACACCTGCCACTTCCCGCGGCCGAACTGGAAACTGCCGAAGCGGGCCGCCTAAAGGCGACGCCGTGCGGGCGCCACTCCTCGCAAGGAGTGGCGCCCGCAGGCATCTTGTTTCCGTGTACACGTAAATACATGATGGCTGCATGCATCAGCGGGATTCGAAGACCACGAGCCCCTTCAAGCAGCCCAGGGCCGTCTGGGCCGTCGCGTTCGCCTGCGTCATCTCCTTCATGGGCATCGGTCTCGTCGACCCGATCCTGCCCGCCCTCGCCGACAGCCTGCACGCCACGCCCAGCCAGGTGTCCCTGCTGTTCAGCAGCTACCTCATCGTGACGGCGGTCGCCATGCTCGTCGTCGGCTGGTTCTCCAGCCGCTTCGGCGCCAAGCGCACCCTCGTCACCGGCCTGTCCGTCATCGTCGTCTTCTCGGCGCTCGCCGGGGCCACCGACTCCATCAACGGCATCGTCGGCTTCCGGGCCGGCTGGGGACTGGGCAACGCACTCTTCATCGCCACCTCCCTCGCCGTCATCGTCGCCTCGGCCAGCGGCGGATTCGGCGGCGCGATCATCCTGTACGAGACCGCGCTCGGCCTCGGCATCGCCGTCGGGCCGCTGCTGGGCGGCGAGTTGGGGGCGATCAGCTGGCGCGGGCCGTTCTTCGGCGTCGCCGCCCTGATGGCGATCGCGCTCGTCGCCACGATCGTCTTCGTCCCCGATCTGCCCAGCCCCAGGAAGGTCACGTCACCGCTGGCGCCGCTCAGGGCGCTGCGCCACCGCGGCCTGCTGACCATGGGCATCATGGCGCTGCTGTACAACTGGGGCTTCTTCACCATGCTCGGCTACGCCCCGTACCCCATGGAGCTCGACGCCCACGAACTCGGCCTCGTCTTCACCGGCTGGGGCCTCCTCGTCGCCCTGTTCAGCGTGTTCTTCGCCCCTCGCCTCCAGGCCCGCTTCGGCACCGCGGCCGTCCTGTACGCGAACCTGTTCTGCCTCGGCGTCGTGATGGCGGTCATCGCCGCCGGTGTCTCGACGCCGACCGTGGTGATCGTCGCGGTCGTCGTCAGCGGCGCCTTCATCGGCATCAACAACACGCTCACCACACAGGCCGTCATGCTGGTCTCGCCGGTGGAACGCCCCGTCGCCTCCTCCGCGTACGGGTTCCTGCGGTTCATCGGCGGCGGCCTCGCGCCGTACGTGGCGGGCAGGCTGGCCGACGCCACCGACCTCGGCGTGCCCTTCTACCTCGGCGCCGCCACCTTCCTCCTCGCCATCCCGGTCCTGGCCGGCGGACACCGGCTGCTGCGCCGGGCCGAGGCGGGCACCGGCCAGGAGGAGCCGGTGCGGCCGTCGTTCACCCGGGTCGGCGCCGCACCCCGGAGCGCCGCACCGCGCGTCGTCGTGGCCGTCGGCGACCACGACCGGGCACCCGCCATCGTCGACGCCGCCGCCCGCCTCGCCCGCGACACCGGCAGCCCGCTGGAGGTCGTGCACGTCCAGCGGACCGCCGTGGTCGACGAACAGGCCGCCGAAACCGAGGACTTGGCCCAGGCCCGCGCCGCCGTCACCGCCCACCTCGACCGGCTCGCCGGGCAGGGCGTCAGCGCCACCGGGCAGGTCCTCGGCAGCGTCGGGGACCACGCCGCCGCGGGCCGCGCGCTCGCCCGGCACGCCGCGGACGTCGGCGCCCGCGTCGTGGCCGTCGGGCACTCGCCGCGCGGCCCGCTCGCCCAGTTCGCCGACGGCAGCTTCACGACGGCGCTCACCCATGCCTGCGCCTGCGCGGTCGTCCTCGTGGACACCTCCGAGGACGCCGCGCCGCGCCGGCTGACCGCGGCGGCACTCGCCGAACTGCGCGGCGCGGGGGCCTGACCCCAACGCCTCGCGGTGGGCGCACGTTTGTCCGGGCCCCGATCGGTTAGGAGGGGGTCAGGCGACGACAGGGAGGTGCCCGGGGATGCTGAATCCCGGCCAGAACGGCCACTGGGTGCGCACCCGCACCGACGCCGACGCGAAGGCCTTCCTCAAGGAGAAGGAGTTCGAGCGGGAACGCTCGACGGAGCCGGGGAACGGCACCGCGATCATGACAGGGTTCGTGGTGCTGTTCCTCCTCGCGTGGCTCGGGTACCCGCTCCTGCGCTGAACCCGGCCCCCGGCTCGTCCGGACGTCAGCGCACGGCCCGGACGCCTTCGACGAGCGCCGAGACCCCGCGCTCGACCTTCGTGCGAGGACAGCCCACGTTCAGCCGCACATGCCCGGCCGCCCCGTACGCCGTGCCGGGCATGATGGCCACCCGCTGCCGCTCGACCAGTTCCCGCTGGAGCTCCTCCTCGTCCACGCCGAGGGGGCGCAGGTCGATCCAGGCGAGGTAACCGGCCTCCGGCGGCGTCCAGTCGAGCTCCGGGAAGGCCTGGGCGAGGCGCTCCGCCACGTAGGCGAGGTTGCCGCGCAGGTAGCCGCCCAGCGCGTCCAGCCAGCCGCCGCCCTCCCGGTACGCCGCGATGTGGGCGACCAGCGAGAGCACCGCCGGGGACGACAGGCCGTCGGCCTCCTTCAGGCGGCGCAGATACGCGTCGCGGGACTCCGGATCGCCGACGATGCCGTAACTCCCCGTCAGCGCCGGGATGTTGAACGACTTCGACGCGGAGGTGACGACCGCCCAGCGGGTGCCGCGACCCGCGTGCAGGGCCCACGGCCGGTGCACGGCCGGCGGGTGCGCGAGGTCCGAGTGGATCTCGTCGCTGATGACCGCCACGCCGTGCCGCGCGCACAGCGCGGCCATCCGGTCGAGCTCCGCCGCGCTCCACGCGTGCCCGGTCGGATTGTGCGGCGAGCACAGCAGCAGCACCGACGTGTCCGGCAGCGCCAGCAGCCGTTCCAGCTCGCTCCAGTCGCCCAACGGGCAGGTGAGCAGCCGCCGTTCGTGCGCGGTGACCGTCTTCGGGAACGCGTCGTAGGCCGGCGTGTGCGTCACCACGCCGTCGCCCGGACGCGACCACAGACGCAGCAACTGCCCGATCTGGTACACGACCGAAGGGCCGTAGACGATCGACCGCGGATCCACGGGGGTGCCGTGCCGGGCGCCGTACCAGTCGACGATCGCGGACAGGAAGTCGTCGTGGCGCCAGCGCGAGTAGCCGAGCACGCCGTGGTCGAGCCGGGAACGCAGCGCGGCGAGGACCTGAGGCGCCGTCTCGAAGTCCATGTCGGAGATCGTGAACGGCAGCAGGTCCGGCACACCGAAGCGGTCCTCGACGTAGTCCCACTGCGTGCACCAGGTGCCGTGCCGGTCGACCGTGGTGTCGAAGTCGTAAGCGGGGGAGGGGTGTCGCACGGTTCAGCCCACCGGGATCATCGTGCTGATGGCGTCCTTCACGGACTGCACCTGCGGGCCGATGACCACCTGCACGGTGTGCGCGTCCAGCTTCACGACTCCGACGGCGCCCAGCTTCTTCAGACGCGGCTCGTCCACGCGCTCCGCGTCCTCGACCGTCAGCCGCAGCCGGGTGATGCAGTTGTCGAGCGAGGTGATGTTCTCCGCGCCGCCGATCGCCGCGAGAATCGCCACGGCGTCGTACTTCCCGGCGACCAGCTCACGCGGAGCCTCGTCCCGGGCATCCGCCGCCCCGGACTCCTCCGCCGCCTCGGGCTCCTCCTCGGCCGCGGGATCCTCGCGGCCCGGCGTCTTGAGGTCGAAGCGCACGATGGCCCAGCGGAACAGGAAGTAGTAGACCGCGAACCACACCGCGGCGATCACCGGCACCAGGTACCACTTGGTGGTCGTGCCCTGGAGGACACCGAAGACGAGCCAGTCGATGACATTGCCGTCGGTGTTGCCGATGAACACGCCGAGCACGGCGGCAGCCAGGAAGCCCAGGCCGACGAGGACGGCGTGGAGGAAGTACAGCCACGGCGCGATGAACAGGAACAGGAACTCCAGCGGCTCCGTGATGCCACCGACGACGCACGCCACGACACCGGACACAAGGAGCGCCTTGATCTCGGGGCGCATGTTCCTGCGGGCGCAGTGGTAGATCGCGAGCGCCGCGCCCGGCAGCCCGCCGAGGTAGGCCGCCATCTTGCCCTGGGAGAGGAAGTGGGTGGCGTCGGTGACGGCGGCCGTGGGCGGCCGGGAGCAGTTGAGCTGGGCGTAGAACATGTTCAGGGCGCCGGAGACATGGTCCCCGCACACCGCCCCGGAGCCGCCGACGTCGGTGAAGCGGAACATGGCGACGAGGATGTGGTGCAGGCCCACCGGGCGCAGCAGCACCTCGCCCATCCCGAAGAAGAACGGTCCGAAGACGCCCGCGTGACCTATCGCGCGGCCCAGGTCCGTGATCCAGCCGTTGAACGTCGGCCACACCAGCGGGATGAGCAGACCGAGCACGCTCAGGGTCAGCGCCGAGACGATCGGAACGAAGCGCAGACCACCGAAGAAGGCCAGCGCATCCGGCATCCGCTGAGTACGAAACCGCTGGTGAAGCAGGCTGACAACGATGCCAACGGCGACGGCGCCGAGGAGTCCCGTATCGATGGACTGGATGCCGATGACCTCCGCGATGCCGTAGTGGGCGATCGCCTTCTCGTCCTCGAAGTCCACGCCCTTGGCGGTGAGGAAGAAGTTCACGGCGAGGTTCATCGCGGCGAAGCCCACGAAACCGGAGAACGCGGCGACGCCCTTGTCCTCACGGGCGAGCCCGAGCGGAATGGCCATCGCGAACAGCACGGGCAGGAACGCGAAGGCGACCTGTCCGGTGTTGGCCATCCACGTGAAGACCAGGTGGAAGCCCTGGCCCTGAAGGAAGGTCAGATTGCCGGTGACGGCGTCGCTGGACAGCGAGGAGCCGATGCCGAGCATGATGCCGCAGAACGCGAGCAGCGCCACGGGGAGCATGAATGTCTTGCCGAGGCTCTGGAGGAACTCCCAGAGCGCGGCCTTGGTCTTCTGCATGGGGGGTGTGTCGTCCTTCGGACCTGAAACGGGCGGCGTGCGAGGGCCGGCCACACTCAGGTCACGAGCCGACCGGGGCGGCCCGGTCACGCGCCGCGCACAGGGATCGCCCGTCGAGCGGCGTCGAGGGTGTCCGATCCGCCGCAACGGATGAGATCACAGCAGGTCGGGCCGTGTCCACGGGTAACCGCGAAGCCGCTCAGCCGACGTCCTCGAACGTCACCTCCGACGCCGCCACGACCTCCGCGCCCATGTTCCGCCGCATCATCTCCAAAGCGGCGTGCGCCAGCTCCGGATGGATGGCGGCCACCGCGTCGTGCGGCACCGTGGTCCGCAGATGACGGATGTGCGCGTCGAGAGCCGAATAGAGCACGCACTGCTCGGTGACCTGCCCGCACAGCACCACACGGTCGACGCCCAGTTCCCACAGCAGATACGTGAGGGGCGTCTCGTAGAAGATCGAATGCCGGGCCTTGACGACGAACAGGGAGTTCTCGTCCGGCCGCAGCGGCTCCACGAGTTCGGCGTGCGGGCCCGACAGCGCCGTGTCCACCAGTTCGCCGTGGTGCGAGCGCCATTCGCCGAAGTTGTCGTTGACGTAGATCACCGGGACCCCGGCCTTCCGCGCCCGGTCCAGCAGGCCGACCACCACCGGGACGATCTCGCGGGACGCGGGCAGGAGCAGCTCCGCGTCGTCGTGGTCGTACGTGTTGATCATGTCGATCACGACGAGCGCCGTGCTCGCCGACGAGGCCGCGGGCGTCCGCTCCGTCATCGCCGCCTCACCCGAAGGCGTCGCGCAGGGCGGGCAGCAGCGTCTTGCCGGACCACTGGAGGAACTCGTCCTGGTGGTCGCCGCCGATCTGCACCAGGGCGAGCCCCGTGAACCCGGCGTCCGCGAAGGGCCGCGCCGCCTCCACGAACGCGTCCACGTCGTCGCCGCAGGGGATCGACTCCGCGACGTCCTCGGGCCGCACGAACTGGGTGGCGGCCGCGAACGAGTCCGGGTGCGGAAGCTCGGCGTTGACCTTCCAGCCGCCCGCGAACCAGCGGAACTGGTCGTGCGCGCGGGCGACGGCGGCCCCACGGTCGGGGTCGTAGGCGACGGGCAGCTGCCCGATGCGCGGTTTGCCCGCGCCGCCGTGCCGGTCGAAGGCCGACAGCAGCTCCGCCTTCGGCTCGGTGGCGATCACCAGGTCGGCGAGGCGCCCCGCGAGCTCGCAGGACTGCTCCCCGGACACGGCGACGCCGATCGGCGGGGCCGTCTCCGGCAGGTCCCACAGCCGGGCCGAGTCGACGTCGTAGTGCTTGCCGTGGTGCGTGACGTGCCCGCCCTCGAACAGGGCCCGGATGATGGTCACGGCCTCCTCGAACATCTCGTGCCGCACATCCACCGCCGGCCAGCCGCTACCCACCACGTGCTCGTTGAGGTTCTCGCCGGAACCGAGCCCGAGCCGGAAGCGGCCTTCGGACAGCAGTTGCAGGGTGGCGGCCTTCTGCGCCACCACGGCCGGGTGGTAGCGGAAGGTCGGGCAGGTCACGTACGTCATCAGCGGCAGCCGCGACGTCGCCTGCGCGACCGCGCCGAGCACGCTCCAGGCGTACGGGGAGTGGCCCTGGGAGCGCAGCCAGGGGAAGTAGTGGTCGCTGGTCACCGAGAAGTCGAAGCCCGTCTCCTCGGCCCCGACCGCGTGCCCCACCAGCTCGCGGGGGCCTGCCTGCTCGGTCATCAACGTGTATCCGATGTCCATGAAAGACGCGTCCCCGATCTTCGCGAGGTCTAACAGCTCCGGCGAGGTGTACGGCATTGCCGACCGCCGGAAACGCTCCGTGCCGGTGTCTTCGGAAGCTTCCGCGCGAGTTTTCCATCACTGATTGAAAAGTGTGCCGCGCCGTGCTGTCCTGTCCGCATGCCCACCGACGCCACCCGCGCGGCCCTGCTCGACGCCGCCGAACACCTCTTCCTGACGAGGGGGTACGAGCAGGTCTCGGTCCGCGCGGTGAACGCGGCGGCGGGCATGAATCCGGCAGCCGTCCACTACCACTTCGGCACCAAGGAGGACCTGGTCGCCGCCCTGCTCCAGAGCCGCCTCGGTCCGCTGTGGGCCGCACCGCTCGCGGAGGTGGAACGGCGGGCGGCCGAGGGGAGCGCCCCGCGCGTCGAGGAGTTCGTCGCCGTCCTTGTGCGGCCCCTCGACGAGCTCACCGGCACGCCGCACGGACGGCTGCTGCTGCACCTGCTCGCCCGTGTCGTGCTGCGCCGCCGTGAACTCCCCTTCGACGAGCGGTGGTTCGCGTACCACTCGTGGCGCGAACTGCTGCGCGCCGCGCGCCCCGACCTCACCGGCGCCGAGGCCGCGTACCGCCTGCGCATGACCTTCGACCTGCTGCTCCAGCTGTACGGGGAGCCGCAGTCGGCCACCGCGGAGCTCGGCGGCACCCCCCGCCCGCCGGTGGACACGGTGATCGCTTTCGTAGCGGCGGGACTCAACGCCCCTGCTGCACCGCACAGTTGACGTGACCCGACAGTTGAGGAGTTGCACCGCCATGAGCACAGCCGACTCCACCGATCACGGCACCACCGGCACGACCCCCGGCGAGCGAAGCGCTCCCGACCTCCTCGCCCCCGCCCGCCTCGGCCCGCTCACCCTGCGCAACCGGGTCATCAAGGCCGCCACCTTCGAAGGTGTCACGCCCGGCGCCCTGGTCAGCGACGAGCTCATCGAGTACCACCGGCGACCCGCGGCCGGCGGCGTCGGCATGACGACCGTCGCGTACTGCGCCGTCGCCCCCGAGGGACGTACCGAACGCGACCAGATCCACATGCGGCCCGAAGCGGTGCCGGGACTGCGCCGCCTCACCGATGCCGTGCACGCGCAGGGCGCCGCGGTCTCGGCGCAGATCGGCCACGCCGGACCCGTCGCCGACCCGGTCTCCAACGGGCTGCCCGCGCTCGCGCCCAGCCGCTTTCTGAACCTCCAGTCCTTCCGCTTCGCCCGCCCCGCCACCCGCGACGACATCGCCCGTGTCACCCGCGCCCACGCCCGCGCCGCCCGCACGGCCGTCGAGGCGGGCTTCGACGCGGTCGAGATCCACCTCGGGCACAACTACTTCGCCAGCTCGTTCCTCAGCCCGAGACTCAACAAGCGCAAGGACGAGTACGGCGGCACCCTCGCCAACCGGGCCAAGGTCGCCCGCGGCGTGGCCCGCGCGGTGCGCGACGAGGTCGGCGACGCGATCGCCGTCACCGCCAAACTCAACATGGAGGACGGTGTGTCCGGCGGCATCTGGCTCGACGAGAGCCTGCGCACCGCCGCGTGGCTGGAGGCCGACGGCAGCGTCGACGCCCTCGAACTGACCGCGGGCAGTTCCCTGCTGAACCCCATGTACCTGTTCCGCGGCGCCGCCCCCGTGCGGCAGTTCGCCGCGACGTTCCCGCAGCCCCAGCGCTTCGGCATCGAACGCGTCGGCAAGCGGTTCATCCGCGCGTACCCCTACGAAGAGGCCTTCCTGCTGCCCGCGGCGCGCCAGTTCCGTGCCGCGCTGAAACTCCCGCTGATCCTGCTCGGCGGCATCGCCGACCGCGCGACCGCCGAAGCCGCCATGGGCGAGGGCTTCGAGTTCGTCGCGATGGGCCGGGCGCTGCTGCGCGAACCCGACCTGATCAACCGCTTCGCCGCGGACCGGGCCGCGGGCCGCGCCACCCACTCGCTGTGCATCCACTGCAACCGCTGCATGCCCACCATCTACACCGGGACGCGCTGCGTCCTCGTCGAACCGGACCCCTTCCACCCCCGCAGCCGCTGAGGAGCAATCATGGGAACCATCGCCGTCACCGGAGCCGCCTCCGGGATCGGCAAGTGCCTCGCCGACCGCCTCGTCGAGGAGGGACACCGCGTCATCGGTGTCGACCTGCACGACGCCGAAGTGACGGCGGACCTGGGCACCCCCGAAGGGCGGGCGGCGGCGGTGGCGGCGATCACCCGGCTGTCCGGGGGCCGCCTCGACGGCCTCGTCCCCTTCGCCGGACTCTCCCCGGGGGCGGGCCGGGCCCCGAGCCTGCTCGTCGCCGTCAACTACTACGGATCGATCGGCCTGTTGGAGGGGTTGCGTCCCCTGCTGGCCGCGTCCGGGAACGCGTCCGTGGTGCTCGCCTCCTCCAACTCCACGACGACCCAGCCGGGTTGGTCGCCGAAGCTGGCCGAGGCGTGCCTCGCGGGCGACGAGGAGGCGGCGCGCGCTCTCGCCGACTCCCTCGGCGACCCGGGCGCCGTGCTCACCTACCCGGCCACCAAGGCGGCCCTCGCCCACTACGCCCGCACCCGGGCCGCCGACCATGTGCGTGACGGCATCCGTCTCAACGCCGTCGCACCCGGCTTCATCGACACCCCCATGACCCGGGCGGGCCGCACCGACCCCGGGATCGCCGCGGGCATCGAGGCGTTCCTCGCCTCCGTCCCGGCCGGCCGCGCGGGCCGCCCGGAGGAGGTGACGGAACTCGTCCTGTTCCTGCTGTCGCCCCGGTCCTCGTACTGCGTGGGGACGTTGATGTACTGCGACGGCGGCCTCGACGCGCACCTGCGGGGCGGTGACTGGCCCCGCGTGTGGCTGCCGGAGGGCGGAACCGAACCGTCACACCGTGCGTGACCCGACGCCGGGGCGACGAGCGGGGTGTCAGGCCTTCTGCGCGGCCTTGGCGTCCGACGCCTTGTCCTGTGCGGCCTTGTCCTCGCCCGCCTTGGTGGCCGCGGCCTCCTTCGCGGGGGCGGCGGCGCCGGACGAGGCGACGTAGAACACCGAACGCTTCTGCCGGGTGCGCTCGGCGCGGGCCTTGGCGACCAGGGCCTCCAGCGTGTTGCGGACGACCTTGATGTTGAACTCGCGCTTGGGGTGCTTCTTCTGGAGCGTCGAGGTGATCTCGGCGGCCGAACGCGGGCTGGTCTCGGCGCCCAGCTGGGACACGATGAGCTCGACCAGCGTGCCGCCCTGCGGCTTGGGCTTCTTCGCGGCGGTGGCGGGCGCGGGGGACTTGGCGGCCTTCGCTGCCTTGGCGGGCGCCGCCGGGGTCTCGCGGGCCTTCTTCTGCTGCGGGGGCTTGGGCGCCGCCTTCTCCCGGGTCTGCTGGCGGGGCACCTTGCCCGCCGCCTTGCCGACCGCTTTCTCGGCGGCGGGCGCGGGCGACGGGGGCAGCTCGCCCCGGCCCAGCGACTGCAACATGTTCTCCAGGAGCGTGCGGTTCTCCTCCAGCGTGCCCAACTGGTCCTGCAGCGTCGTGATTTCCTCGCTGATCCGCTTCAACTCGCTCTCGTTGTGCGCGAGGTCGTCCGAGATGCGGTCGGCGTAGCGGGCCTTGAGCTCGGTCTGCGGCGTGGTGTCCGACATGATGTCTCGCTTTCGTGGCAAGGAGTGAGCTGTCGGTGTGTGCGAGTGCGCACATGTGCTGTAGGGCCGGATGGTACTCACACGGTCGCCGGTTTGGTGGCCCGTCAGCACAGATCGGTCTCCTTTTACGGTAGGGCAGTTGGCAAGTTGACGCCCGCGAATCCCTTGGCCGGTGCCACCGAAGCGGCGTGCGGGGCCGTTGAGTTCGCCGCTGGACCGGTGGGTGGGTGACCGGGCGCCCGGCGTTGCCACCGGCACCGGGCGCCGCCGCGCAGGTCAGGCGTTTGCGCAGGTCGGGCGGGGTGGCGTAACTCCCGCGAAACACGGGAGGGCGTACGGTCTGCCGTCACACCGAGAGGGGACCGGAATGGAACACGGCGAGGGAACGCGGGCCGACCGCGCCCGGCGCGTCGCCGACGTGCTGCGGCAGCGGATCGTCGACGGTGCGTACGGGGGAGTGCTGCCGGACGAACGTGCCCTCGGCCGTTCCCTCGGCGCCACCCGCAACGCCGTGCGCGAGGCGCTGAACCGCCTGCGGGACGAGGGCGTGGTGACACGACGGCGCGGCATCGGTACGCTCGTGACCGGCCACAAGGCGCGGCACGGACTCGGCCGACTGGTCGGCCTCGCCGAGGAGTTGACCGCCTACGGCACCATCACCAATGAGGTGCGCGAGGCACGTGTCGTCCCGCACGCCCCACCCGCCATCACGGACCGGCTCGACCTGCCGGAGCGTTCCGAGGCCGTCCACATCGAGCGCCTGCGACACCTCGACGACACGCCGCTCTCGCTCGACTCCACCTGGCTCGCCCCCGACATCGGCCTGCCACTGCTCGACCTGCACCTGGCCGGGCGCGACCTGTTCGCGCTCATCGAGGAGAGTGCCGGCATCCGGCTCGGCAGCGCGGAGGTGACCGTGCACGCCGTCACCGCCGACCGGGACACCGCCCGCCTGCTGGGCGTGGCGGAGGGCGCCGCGCTCTTCACCATCGACCGGCTGACCCGGCTCGCGGACGGCCGGCCCGTCGACGCCGAGTCACTGCGGGTGCGCGCGGACCGCTTCGCCCTGCGCGCCGTCCTGCCGAGGGACTGAGGAGACGACACCCGACATGACCCTCGACACGCCCCACCTCGTGCTGCTGGCGGTGGCCGGACTGCTCGGCGGCATCGGCATTACCGCGCTCGGCCCCGGCGGAGTGCTCCCCACCATCGGCCTGTTCCTCTTCTCCGGCCTGACACCGTCGGGCGTCGCCGGCACCGCGATCGTCACCCACGTCGCCACGGGCCTGCTCGGCACGGCGGCGTACGTGCGCTCCGGCCAGCTCCGCGCTCCCGGCACCCGGCGCTGCGCGACGGCCCTCGCGGGCGCGGCCCTGGTGGGTGCGCCACTGGGCGTGCTCTGCAACACGCTTGTCGCGGGCGGCGGGTTCGGCGCCCTGCTGGCCTGCGCCGTCGCCGTCACGGGCATCCTGGTGTGGGTGCGCGACCACCGTGCGGCTGACGCCCCCGAGCGCACCGGCCTTCCCCTCGCCCGGACCCTCCTCATCGGTGCCGTGGTGGCGCTGGTGGCGGGCCTCTTCGGCCTCGGCGGACCCATGCTGAGCGTGCCGCTGCTCGTCGTGGCCGGGCTGCCGGTGCTGTCCGCGCTCGCCGCGGCGCAGGCCCAGTCGATCGTGATCGCGGGCGTCGGCACGGTGGCGTACGTGCTCCACGGCGACGTCGACTGGGCGCTCGCCGCCGTGGTGGGTGTCCCGGAACTGATCGGCGTCCTCGTGGGCTGGCGCATCGCCCACGCCCTGCCGACCCACCGCCTGAAGTACGCGATGGTGGCGGTACTGCTGGCCTCGGCGCCGTTCCTGGCGCTGCACTAGCGTCTGTCGTTCGGATCAGGCCCTGGGGAGCCGAGGCCGCCCTCCGCGGAAGGTGGGGGTCAGAGTTCCCGGAGGGTGACGCCCGTGGCGTTCTCCTCGACCGCCACCGCTCCGCTCGCCGCGTCCCGCACCACCCGGCACGTCGCCGCGACGGACCCGTGCGGGTCCGGCACCGTCACCGTGACGTCCTCGGCCTCCGGGGCGACGAGCAGCGTGAGGCCGTCGAGCCAGTCGCCGTCCGGGCGGGACTCGTCCGCGCTCATCGGCAGGACCGCGCCCGGACGCACGTACAGCGGCAGGCTGTCGAAGCCGTGGCGCTCGTGACGCCACACCGGGCCCTCCACCCGCTCACCGGTGAGCAGATGCGTCCACGTGCCCTCGGGCAGGTAGTACTCGACGTCGCCGTCCGCGGAGAACACCGGCGCCACCAGCAGGTCGGGGCCGAGCATGTACTGGCGGTCCAGGGCGCGCGCCGTGGGGTCGTCGGGGAAGTCGAGCAGCATCGGGCGCATCAGGGGCACGCCCGTCGTGTGCGCCTCGACCGCCGCGCCGTACAGGTACGGCATCAGGCGGTGCTTGAGCCGGGTGAACCGCCGTGCCACGTCGACCGCCTCGTCGCCGAACTCCCACGGCACCCGGTACGAGGACGAGCCGTGCAGGCGGCTGTGCGAGGACAGCAGGCCGAAGGCGAGCCAGCGCTTGAAGACATCGGCGTCCGGGGTGCCCTCGAAGCCGCCGATGTCGTGCGACCAGAAGCCGAACCCCGACAGCGACAGGGACAGTCCACCGCGCAGCGACTCCGCCATCGCGCCGAACGAGGACCAGCAGTCACCGCCCCAGTGCACCGGGAACTGCTGTCCGCCGGCCGTCGCCGAACGGGCGAAGAGCACCGACTCGCCGCGGCCCCGCTCCTTCTCCAGGAGGTCGAAGACGACCTGGTTGTACAGGTGCGTGTAGTAGTTGTGCATGCGCTCCGGGTCGGAGCCGTCGTGCCACACGACGTCCGTGGGGATGCGCTCGCCGAAGTCCGTCTTGAAGCAGTCGACCCCCTGGTCGAGCAGTACCTTGAGCTTGGCCTGGAACCAGGCGCAGGCCTCGGGGTTCGTGAAGTCGACGAGCGCCATGCCCGCCTGCCACAGGTCCCACTGCCAGATGTCGCCGTTCGCGCGCTTCACCAGGTAGCCGTGCGCGGCGGCCTCGTCGAACAGCGAGGACTTCTGCGCGATGTACGGGTTGATCCACACGGAGATGCGCAGGCCGCGCTCCTTGAGGCGGGCCAGCATCCCCTCCGGGTCGGGGAAGACCTCCGGGTCCCACTGGAAGTCCGACCACTGGTACTCGCGCATCCAGAAGCAGTCGAAGTGGAAGACGCTCAGCGGGATGTCGCGCTCCGCCATCCCGTCGACGAACGAGGTGACCGTCTCCTCGTCGTACCGCGTGGTGAACGACGTCGTCAGCCACAGGCCGAAGGACCACGCCGGCGGCAGCGCCGGGCGCCCGGAGAGCGCGGTGTAGCGGCGCAGCACGTCCTTCGGGGTGGGGCCCGCGACCACGTAGTACTCGAGGGACTGGTCCTCGACGCTGAACTGCATCGCGCCGACCGACTCCGAGCCGATCTCGTAGCTCACCCGGCCGGGGTGCGCGACGAACACGCCGTACGCGCCCGCGGGGGAGACGTGCAGGCTGAACGGCACGTTCTTGTACGCCTGTTCGCTGCTCGTGCCGCCGTCGGCCTGCCACATGTCGACGACCTGGCCGTTCTTGACGAACGGAGTGAAGCGCTCGCCGAGCCCGTAGACCTGCTCGCCGACGCCGAGGGACAGCTGCGCCGCCATGTGGTGCGCGCCGTCGCCGGTCCGGAAGAACGCGGTGCCCTTGCGGCCCGCAGAGGTGACCTCGCGGCCCTGGTGGTCCCGGAACGACAGCTGCCAGGGCTCCGCCTCGTCGAGGCACACGGAGAGCGGACCGCTCGACAGTTCGACGCGCGTGCCCTCGCGGCGCACCGCGCCGGCTCCCGAGTCGGCACCCGGCAGCCCGAAGTCGGGACCCGTGTGCCGCTTGCCCGCGAGGTGGGTGACGCGGACGCCGATGACGCCCTCGGCGGGCGCGAAGCAGTCGACGGTCAGCAGCGGGGAGTTGAGGGTGTCGCCGCGCCGCTCGACCCGCTTGACCGAGGCGAACGCGGTGAAACGGTCCGCGTCGACGCGGAGGTCTCGCACCTCGGTGGCGTACGAGGCCTCGACCCCGTCGCGCATCATCCAGAAGCCGTCGGTGAACTTCATCATCTTCCTCGGGGTGGGCAACGTGCGGGGGAGGCGTGCGGGTGCCGTATGCCTGTAGACCGCATTTGAGCTCATGCGAATCGAAAGATCAAGAGGGTTCGACGAAGAATCATCGAAGCGCTTCGATGGCGTCACCACGTCCCGTAGCTGGACGTATACGTGATGAAGAAAAAGATCGCAGGGGTCTGGTGTCGAAGCGCTTCGTGACGTATTAGTCATGGCGGGAAACAAACTCGCTCTGCGCATGCGGCGCAGGCCGGAGCCGTAGCGCGCCACGCGAGCAACCCGCCGGGACACGGGAGTTCCGCCGGGTCCGGCCACCCCTTCAAGGCTTGGGCATCCACCGTGACAGCAGCACTTCCACCGGGCGTGCCGCGCCGTCGGCGCGGCCACCGCGGCCGAAGCACCACCGCGGCACTCTCCGTCTGCTCCGCACTCGTCGCAGGGGCGGCGCTGACGGGGTGCGCGCAGCAGAGCGACCCCTCGGTCTTCACCGTCCTCAACTCCTCGACCGACGCCTCGTACCACGGCTGGGACGCCGCCACGCTCAAGAGGTGCAGCAAGAAGCTCGGCCTCACCATCGAGCAGCAGAGCGTCCCCGCCGCGCAGGTCATGCAGAAGTCGCTGCGCATGGCCTCGTCGAAGTCGCTCCCGGACGTCATCCAGTTCGACGCCTCCGAGATGCCGACGTTCGCCGAGGCGGGCGGCCTGGTGGACCTGCGCTCCCTGGGCCTGTCCACCCAGGACGTCCCCGAGGGCATCGTCGACTTCGGCTCGTACAAGGGCACGTACTACGGGGCCGCGCGCACGGTGAACACCCTCGCCCTCTTCTACAACAAGGACATCCTGAAGAAGGCCGGGCTCGACGTCCCCACCACCTGGGACGAGATGCGCGACACCGCGAAGAAGCTGACGCGGGGCGGCCAGTACGGCATCGCGCTGAGCGCGGGCGGCGCCGAGGACGGCGTCTTCCAGTTCACGCCGTTCATGTGGTCCAACGGCGGTGACGAGACGCAGCTGGACACCAAGAACGTCGCCGGGGCGCTCGACTACTGGAAGGGCCTCATCAAGGACGGCTCCCTGTCCAAGTCGACCGTCAACTGGACGCAGGCCGACGTCAACGACCAGTTCATGGCCGGCAACGCCGCCATGATGATCAACGGTCCGTGGCAGGTGGAGACGCTCAACACCAAGAAGAACCTGGACTGGGGCATCGCCCAGATCCCCGTCCCGAAGACCGGCGACAAGTCGGTCGGCCCGCTCGGCGGCGCCATCCTCACCGTCCCCAACACCGGTGACACGGCCCGCGAGAAGACCGCCGCGAAGATCATCGAGTGCATGTCCTCCGAGCAGGAGCAGATCACCTACGCGCGCAACAGCTGGATGGTCCCGGCCAACGCGAAGGCCGCCGAGACCTGGCGCAAGGAGGTGCCCGAACTCGACGCCCTCGCCGACCAGGTGGCCACCGCCCGCTCCCGCACCGCGAAGGTCGGAGCCGGCTGGTCGTCCGTGTCGCTGGCCCTCCAGAGCGCGTTCCAGTCCGCGCTCACCGGTCAGGACAGCGCGGCCGCGCTGAAGAAGGCGCAGGCCCGCGCCACGAGCGGGAACTGAGGGGACACACGGACATGTCGACCACCACCGCTTCGGCGCCCGCGCGCACGCCCGCCGCTCCCGCGAAGACGATCGATCCGGGGCGCGTCCGGCGCCGCCGCAGACTCTCCCAGTGGGGGTTCATCGCCCCCGCCGTCGTCTTCATGCTGCTGTTCTTCGGCTACCCGCTCGTCCGCAACGTCGTGATGAGCTTCCAGGACTTCTCGCCGTCCACGTTCTTCGACGGCAAGTCCCCCTTCAACGGCACCGACAACTGGAGCAAGGTCTTCCACGACGACCTCTTCGGCAAGGCGCTGTGGCACACCATCGTCTTCACCGTCGGCTCCCTGCTCGGCCAGTTCGGCATCGGTCTCGCCCTCGCCGTCTTCTTCACCAAGAAGTTCCCGCTCAACGGCTTCCTGCGGTCGCTGATCCTGCTGCCGTGGCTCGTCCCGATGGTCGTCTCCGGCATCGTGTGGCGCCGCATCCTCGACCAGGACACCGGCGTCCTCAACTCCTTCGCCGAACTCATCGGCCTCGGCGGCCACACCCCCTGGCTGACCAGCCCCGGCATGGCGCTCTTCTCCGTGATCATGGTGAACATCTGGATCGGCATCCCGTTCAACATGGTGATCCTCTACGGCGGACTCCAGGAGATCCCGAAGGAGCTGTACGAGGCCTCTTCGCTGGACGGCGCGTCCGCCTGGCGCACCTTCCGCTCGATCACGCTGCCGCTGCTCAAGCCCGTCGTCACGGTCGTCCTCGTCCTCGGCTTCATGTCGACGGTCAAGATCCTCGACCTGATCCTCGCCCTCACCGACGGCGGCCCCGCCGACTCCACGCAGACCCTCGGCACCCTCACGTACCAGAACTCCTTCGTCCAGCTCGACTTCGGCGCGGGCGCCGTCGTCGGCAACGTCCTCATCCTGATCTCCGCCGTCTTCGCGGTGTTCTACCTGCGGGCCAACCGCTCCGAGGGGAAGTGACCGGCATGGCCACCACCACCGCCACCGCCAAGTCCGGGCGCCGCTGGGGCGCCACCGTGGCCGGGGTGCTCGTCCTCGGCGTGATGCTGTTCCCGCTGTACTGGATGGTCAACACGGCGCTCCAGCCCGAGTCGGGCCTCCTGGAAGTCGCGCCGGTGCCCGGCTCCCTGGACCTGTCCGGCTTCACCTCCGCGATCAGCGAGCAGGGCGGCAACCTGCTGACCTCGCTCGCCGTCGCGCTCGGCGCCGTCGCCATCTGCCTCGCGATCGCCGCGCCCGCCGCCTACGGCCTCGCCCAGTTCCGGCTGCCCGGCAGCCGCACCATCGTCTTCGGCACCCTCATCACACAGATGGTGCCGGGCATCGTCATCGCCAACGCCCTCTACAGCGCGTACGTCGATCTGGGCCTGGTCAACTCCTACTTCGGCCTGATGCTCGCCGACGCCTCGCTCGGCATCCCGTTCGCCATCGTGCTGATGCGCTCGTTCATGGTGGCGATCCCCAAGGAGGTCATCGAGGCGGCCGAGGCCGACGGCGCGGGCAAGCTGCGCACCTTCCTCCAGGTCGTGCTCCCGATGAGCCGCAACTCCCTCATCACGGCGGGGCTCTTCTCCTTCCTGTACGCGTGGAGCGACTTCATGTTCGCCCTCACGCTCAACACCACCGACGACGTCAAGCCGGTCACGCTCGGCATCTACCAGTACATCGGCGCCCACGTCGGTGACTGGGGATCGGTCATGGCCGCGTCCGTGCTGTCGGCGATCCCGGCGGCCGTGCTGCTCGTCCTCGCCCAGAAGTACATCGCCGCCGGCATCACCGGCGGATCCATCAAGTGAGGTTCTCCATGACCGAGTCGCCCACCTTCCCCCAGGGCTTCGTCTTCGGCGCCGCCACCGCCTCGTACCAGATCGAGGGAGCCGTCACCGAGGACGGCCGCGGCCCCTCCATCTGGGACACCTACAGCCACACCCCCGGCCGCACCCACGAGGGCGACACCGGCGACGTGGCCTGCGACCACTACCGCCGCTACCCCGAGGACGTGGCACTGCTGCGCGACCTCGGCGTCGACTCGTACCGCTTCTCGATCGCCTGGCCGCGCATCCAGCCCACCGGGTCCGGCCCGGCCAACACCAAGGGCCTCGACTTCTACTCGCGGCTCGTCGACGCACTCCTCGGAGCGGGCATCGAACCGGCCGCCACCCTCTACCACTGGGACCTCCCGCAGGCCCTGGAGGACCGCGGCGGCTGGCGGGTGCGCGAGACCGCGGAACGCTTCGGCGAGTACACGGCGATCGTCGCTGAGCACCTCGCCGACCGCGTCCCGCGCTGGATCACCCTCAACGAGCCGTGGTGCAGCGCCTTCCTCGGCTACTCGGTGGGCCGCCACGCGCCCGGCGCGCAGGAAGGCACGCCCGCCCTCGCCGCCGCCCACCACCTCCTCGTCGGCCACGGCCTCGCCGTCAAGGCGCTGCGCGCGGCCGGGGTGCGCGAGGTCGGCATCACCCTGAACCCCGACTTCAACGTCCCCGCCACCGACACGGCCGCCGACCGCGCCGCCGCGCTGCGCGCCGACACCCAGCACAACCTGGTGTGGACCGACCCGATCCTCGCGGGCCACTACCCCGCGTCGGAGGAGGACACCTGGGGTGAGCTGATCACCCGCCAGGACTTCCGCCGCGAGGGCGACCTGGACCTCATCGGGCAGCCGCTGGACTTCCTCGGCGTCAACTACTACCGGCCCACCCTCGTCGCGGACGCCCCGCACCGGGAGCCCGACCCCGCGCTCCGTGTGGCCACCGACAACCGGTACGCGGAGCGCCCCTGGCCCGACGTGCGCCGCAACTCCATGAACTGGCCGGTCGTCCCCGAGACGTTCACTCAACTCCTCACCGGTCTCAAGGAGCGCTACGGCGACGCGCTGCCCCCGATCCACATCACGGAGAACGGCACCGCGGAGTACGACGAGGTCGCCGCCGACGGCGCCGTCCACGACACCGACCGCGTCACCTACCTGCACGACCACCTCACGGCGCTGCGCGCGGCGATGGACGCGGGCGTCGACGTGCGCGGCTACTACGTGTGGTCCCTGCTCGACAACTTCGAGTGGGCCCTCGGCTACGCGAAGCGGTTCGGCGTCGTCCGCGTCGACTACGACACCCTGGAGCGCACGCCCAAGGACAGCTACCACTGGTACCGGAAGCTGATCGCGGCGCACCGCGGGTGATGTCCTCAGCGCGTGTGTGACAGGAACGTCTTCATGAAGGCGTCGGCCGACTGGTCCACACCGCTGCACGTCGCCGCCGCCGGGCCGCCCCGACCGCCGGGGCAGGCCCGGTCGCGGGTCGCCGACCACAGGGACACCCAGGCCATGCCCCTGGCCTTGGCGAACGCGCCGAGTTCGGCGGCGTCGGAGAGGGTGAAGACCTCCTCCTCGATGTCGTTGACGCCGATCATCGGCGTCACGGCGACCCGGTTCCACACCGACCGGTCCGAGCCGCCGACGATGCCCTTGAGCTGGGCGTGGGTGGCCTCGGCGGTGTCGATGGCGTACTCGCCCATGCGGCCCTTGGGGCGGGGCGCGGGGGAGGAGCCGAAGTTCATGGCCATGGCGTTCACGGAACCGATGTCGACGCCGTGCTTCTTTGCGCTCCGCAGCAGTGCCAGCCCGTCCGCGGTGAGGCCGCGGGGCAGCGCGGGCAGCGTGAACGACACATCCAGGCCGGGATGCCGCTTCTGGAGCGCGGCGACGACGCGGCTGCGCCGGTCCACGCTCGCCCGGTCGGTCAGGGCGTCGCCCTCGATGTCGAAGTCGACCTTGGTGAGCCGGTAGCGGTCGATGACCCTTTCGTACGCGGACGTGAGCCGGGACGTCGACGTGCAGGTGCGGGCGAGTTCGTTGCCGCTCTGCCCGCCGAACGAGATCCGTACGTCGCCGCCCGCGGAGCGCAGCGCGCCGATCTGCGCGGCGACCGGGTTGCTGTCGAGCGTCGACCTGCCCCACTGCGGCGTGCAGTCGCCCTTCGGCTTCACGAAGGCGAGCGTGTAGGTCTTCACCCCGGTGTCGCGGGCGGCCCCGGCCAGGTCGAAGGCGGGGGAGAGCGAGGTGTCGACGTACGGGGCGAACGCGACCGGGCGGGGCGGGGCCGGGGCCGGGGCGCGCGTCGGCTTCCGTGTCGGCTCCGGCTTCGAGGTGTGCGTCCCGGGCGTGGAGCGGGACGGCTTCGGTGACGGCGAGGCGTGCGCGCCGGTGTGCCCGGCCGGGTCCTCGCCGCCCGAGGCCAGCAGCGTCCCGCCGACCGCGGCCGCCACCACGACGGCACCGCCCGCCAGGAGCGCGCGCGGCCCCCGCCCGGCCGGAACGGCCAGTGGGGTGCGCGGCCTGCGCCGCTTTCCGGAGGGGGGTCGGGACGGGGGCGCCATGCGGGTCCTTCACGATCGGGTGCGGGGCACGGCCGCACATCGTAGGCCCTGTGCGCGCTGTGTGTCCGCCCGGTGCCCGGCGGGCACAACTCGGCCCGCGGCACCGGGAATTTGCTGGTCGGCATGGGTGATGTGTCGGCATTTCCGGGTGTGCGGGCGGATTCCTACGGACCCTCGGACGCCCCCGCCCGGTACACACTCGGCGGCACCCCGAAGCGCTCCCGGAACGCCCGGCTGAAGTGGAACGGGCTCGCGAACCCCGACGCGCGGGCGATCTGGCCGATGTCCAGGTCCGTGGCGTCCAGCAGTTGTTGCGCATGGCTCAGGCGCGCCGCGCGGACGGCCTGCATCGGCGTACGGCCGCTCTGTTCGGCGTAGAGGTGCGCGAACCGGGACGGGGACAGGGCGACGTGCCGGGCCAGTGAGCGGACCGTGTGCGGGGCGCCGGGGTCCGCGGCGACGAGCGCGTCCGCCCGGATCAGCCGCGGATCGCGCCGGGCCGCCGCCGCACGCCCCGCGGCGGCGAGGGACCCGGTGGTCAGGAGCAGCACCTCCTCGATCGCGCCGAGCGCCAGTTCGCGGCCGGGCCCCGCGGAGGCGACGGCGATGCCCGTCGGGTCCTGGCCGGGCGGGGCCTCGCCGTCGGTCCAGCGCGCGTCGGCGTGCAGCCGCCGGAACGCCGCGTCGATCCGGCCGTGCGCGGCGCCCGGCACCCCGGCGACACAGTGCACACCGCCGTCCCGCCCGTGGTCGCGCAGCCAGGCCGGCCACGCCGCGCGCGGCTGGAAGTGCACCCACCAGCCGCCCCAGGACCGCACGGCGGGGTCGGTGCGGTACGCGTGCTGGTGATGGGCCGGCAGCACCGCGAGATCGCCGGGACGCTGCACGACCCAGGGGCCGTCCCCGCGCACCTGCCCGCGCCCCTCGGCGGTCCACAGCAGCAGCCAGTTGGCGGCGCCCGCGGCCCGCGTCACCTGGTAGTCGGCGGGCTCCGAGAACCGCGCGGAGATGAGCAACTGCGGTGGCGGCGACGGGGTGTCGGCAGCAGTTTCCGGCAGGTGCGCGCGCGTGCTCGTCATTCGGTGTCCGCCGCCCCGGCCGTAGGTTCGGATCAGTCCGCCCGCGAGCGGACCCGCGTGCGCGCAGCAGTCCAGCACACGGTCCGCGTGCTCAACAGATGTCCGACGGCCGAGAGGAACACCCGGTGCAGACCGACGAGTTCGAGACCCCAGCCTGCGGGACGCCCGCCCCGCTCGACCTCCAGGAACAGTTCCGCACCCGCGGCTACGCGCTCGCCCGCGGCCTCCTCGACCCGGCCGAAACCAGTGAACTGACGGACGAGTTCATGCGGTTGCGGGCCGCGGGCCCGGTGCCGGGGCACTTCGAGCCCGCGCCACAGCCGGCCGACGGGCCGCCCGACCCCCTCCTCGCGTACCCCCGCGTGATGCACCCGCACCGCTTCAACGACCTGGCGCGGCGCCGCCTCCTGGACCCCCGGTTCGCGCGCGTCCTGACGGCCCTCCTCGGTGAGGAACCACTCGCCGCGCAGAGCATGTTCTATTTCAAGCCGCCCGGCGCGCGCGGCCAGGCCCTGCACCAGGACAACTTCTATCTGCGCGTCGAACCGGGCACCTGCGTCGCGGCGTGGGTCGCCCTCGACCGCATCGACCGCGAGAACGGCGGCCTCGAAGTGGTCCCCGGCACCCACCTCATGGACCTGTTCTGCCCGGAGGAGGCGGACGCGAGCCTGTCGTTCGCGCGCGAGTACGTGCCGCCGCCGGAGGGCCTCGCTGCCGAGCCCGTCGACATGGACCCCGGCGACGTGCTGTTCTTCAACGGCACCCTCGTCCACGGCTCCGGACCGAACCGCACGGCGGACCGCTTCCGCCGCTCGTTCATCTGCCACTACGTCGGCCGCTCCGCCGAACGCATCGCCCGTTACTACGACCTGTGGACGATGGACGGGCAGGCGGTCGAGGTGGCGGAGAGCACCGGCGGCGGCCCGTGCGGCAACGAGTTCGCCCCCGCCCCGCACTGACCGCCGCCCTCAGCCGGACTCCGGGCTCGGCCGTCCGGCGCTCTTCTCAAGAGCCTGACGGGCCTGCTCGCCCGTGGAACGGCCATTGGAGGCCGGGACGGGAGCGGCCACGACGGCCTGCGGCGGCTTGGCGTGCGAGGCGGGCGGACGCGAGCGCAGCCGGTGGCTGACCGCCTCGTCGAGCGTCACGGTCCGCTGCGCCCGCGCGGCGAGCCGACTCGCCTCCTGGCCGAGGGTCGCGACGTCCTCCCACGTCAGCCGTAGGACGACGGCGAGTTCCGCCTCCCCGTCCGGCAACGCGTGCAACGGTGATGGGCCGGATTCCGACATCTGCGCACTCCTCCCTCGCGACGCCACACAGCGTGGTCCCGCGTCGCCGGGGGATACGTACGGCGCTGGGGTCGCGTTCACGCGAACGGGGCGGCAGAAGTGCTCTGCCGCCCCGTCCGTTGCGCTGCCGTCAGTCCTCAGGACTGCGGACGGCTGCCGTGGTTGGCGCCGTTCTTGCGGCGTGCCTTCTTCTTACGGCGTCGCTTCGAGGACATCGATACCTCCCAGGGTGTGGTGTTTCCTGTCGTTCTCCCTGGATCTGTCCAGGCAGCGTGCGTGCTCATACCCGGGATCATGCGCGCCTATGGTGTGAGCCCCGTCACGCGTACGTGTGTTCCGGTGGCAGGAGCGGGCGATCCGCCACGTACTCCCGGACGATCCGGGCGAAAGCCTCGGCCGCCGCGCTCCGGTACCCGTCCGCGCGGCTGAGGAGCGCGGCCGTACGCGTGGGCAGGGGAGGGTCGACGGGGAGCGGCGTCAGGTGCGGGTGGCCGTGGGTGACGGGGTCCGGGAGCACCGTCGCCAGGTCCGTGCGCCGCACGATGTCGACGAGGGTCTGCAAGGAATCGGCCTCCAGCGCGATCCGGGGATGGACCCCGTGCTCGGCGAAGTAGGCGTCGATCCGGCCGCGCGTGGCGAAGTCCCGGCTCAGCAGGGCGAGATGGAGCCGCCCGAGGTCCCCGGCCGGCCACGGCCGAGCGGTCTCCCGCCCGTCTCCCACGACGAGGCTCAGGCTCTCCGTGAACAGGGGCTCCACGGCGATCCCCGGCGCCTGCTCGCCCCGGAACGCGATGCCCAGGTCGCACTCGTCCGCCAGCAGCTCCGCCTCCAGCCGGTCCTGCGTCAGCTCCCGCACCGCGACCGTGATGCCCGGCCTGCTCTCGCGCAGCGCCGCCACCAACGGTCCGACCAGGTAGGCCGTGAACGTCGGCGTCACTCCCAGGCGCAGATGCCCGCGCGACAGATCCGTCACGTCGTGGATCGCGCGCTCCCCGGCCGCCAGGTCCCGCAGGGCGCGCCGCGCGTGCTCCAGGTACGCGCGCCCCGCGTCGGTGGGCCGCACGGTGCGCCCGCCGCGGTCGAGTAGCTGGGCGCCCAGGTTCCGCTCCAGCTGCCGCACCTGCTGCGACAGCGTCGGCTGCGAGATCCGCAGCGCCTCCGCGGCCCGCGTGAAACCGGCGTGCTCGACCACGGCCATGAAATAGCGCACCTGACGCAGTTCGACGGACATACCAGCAGCGTAGAGGCAGGTATAGAGAACACCAATACCACTCATGCCCATCGAGTCTTTGACGCTATAGATCCAGTTGATGCACGGTGAATCCATCGGACGGCCGCCGCCGTAGCGACGGCCGACCCCGCGACACCGCACGAAAAGGAGCTCGCCATGGCCGACCAGGACTTCGCCCGGCGCACGATCGACATCGCCCGCACCAACGTCGAGGAGGGCGGCCGCCCCTTCGCCACCGTCATCGTCCAAGGCGGCGAGATCATCGCGGAGAGCCCCAACCGGGTCGCCCAGACCAACGACCCCACCGCGCACGCCGAGATCCTCGCCATCCGGGACGCCTGCACCAAGCTGGGCACCGAGCACCTCACCGACGCCACGATCTACGTCCTCGCCCACCCCTGCCCGATGTGCCTGGCCGCGGTCTACTACTGCAGCCCCGCCGAGGTCGTCTTCGTCACCACCCGCGAGGAGTACGCCCCGCACTACGCCGACGACCGCAAGTACTTCGAGCTCGACACGTTCTACGGCGAGTTCGCCAAGGACTGGGACGAGCGCAGGCTGCCGATGACCTACGAGCCGCACCCCGGCGCCGTCGACGTCTACCGCGAGTGGCAGCGGCGCAACGGCGGCGAGCGCCGCGTCCCCGGTGCCCCCACCACCGCCTGACACCCACCGGTGACCGGCCCGCCCACGTGCGACCGGCACGCTCCGCGGGCAGAGTAAGGAGGAAATCTCTCGGAACGGGGCGAACGATGTTCCGCAGCGAGTCCGCCGAGGACGGGCAGGAACTGCTGGCCAAGCTCGGCGCGCTGACCGCCCGCGCGCAGGAGCTGGCGCAGATGCAGCGCTCGCGCGTCGAGCTGGCGGTGGCGCTCCAGCGCGGCATGCTGCCCCGCGACCTCCCGCACCCGGAGGGCGTCCGCCTCGCCGTCGGCTACATGCCCGCCAACCACGGCCTCAACGTCGGCGGCGACTGGTACGACGCGTTCACCATGGCCGACGGCCGCATCGGTCTGTCCATCGGCGACGTCCAGGGCCACAACATCCAGGCCGCCGCCTTCATGGGCCAGGTCCGCGTGGTGCTGCGCGCGCTCGCCTCCGTCACCGCCGACCCCGGGGAACTGCTCGGCCGCACCAACGACCTCCTGATCTCCCTGGACACGGACCTCTTCGCCACCTGCACGTTCCTGCGGCTCGACCCGGCCACCGGCACCCTGGAGTGCGCGCGCGCCGGCCACATCCCGCACATCTGGGCCACCGCCGACGGCCGCTCCGGCGTCGACGACGAGGAGGGCGGCCCGCCGCTCGGTGTCCTCGAAGGCGCCGTCTTCCCCGTCGCACGCCACCGGCTCGCCACGGGCGGCGTCTTCGTCCTGCCGACCGACGGCGTCGTCGAAGGGCCCTCCCTCGACCTCGACGACGGGCTGCGCCAGGTACGGCGGCTCGCCGAGATCACCGCGGGGGCGGGTCTGGGCGTGGACACCCTCGCCAGTGGCGTGATGAAGCTGGCCGACTCGGTGGGCCACGAGGACGACGCGGCGGTGCTCGTCGTCGGCCACGACGTCGGCACCGTGGAGCGGCGCCCGCCGCGCGGCTGAACAGGCGCGGGCGGGGGCCCTCGTATGGCCGAGAAGATCCATCCGGTGTCTCATGGCTGCTGTGGTGGTCTCTCGGCGGTTCCGGTCGGCCATGGAAATGGTCCTGAAGGTCCTCGTCGTGGCCGCCTGCTACTACGGAGCAGGCCGCCTCGGCCTGCTCGGGCAGGTCGGCGTCGAGGGCGTGGTGGTGACCCCCATCTGGCCGCCGACCGGCCTCGCCGTCGCCGCCCTGCTGGTGTTCGGCGCGTGGGTCCTGCCGGGCATCGCCCTCGGCTCCCTGCTCGTCATCACCTCCCTCACCACCCCCACCCTCACCTCGCTGATCACGGTGACGGGCAACACCGTGGGCCCGCTGTGCGCCTGCCTGCTGCTGCGCTGGGCCGGATTCCGTACGGACATCTCGCGGCTGCGCGACGGCACCAGCCTGGTCTTCCTCGGCGGGTTCGGCGCCATGCTGATCAGCGCGACGACGGGCGTCGCGCCGCAGCTGTGGACCGGTGATCTGGACACGGGGGAGTTCTGGGCGGTGTGGCTGGCCTGGTGGGTCGGCGACACCATGGGCGTCCTCCTCGTCACCCCGTCCCTCCTCGTCCTGCGACGCGGCGCCCGCGCGATCCGCCGGGGGACGGTGGCCCGCGTCCCCGTCGAACGCTGGGTCGAGGCCGCGTGCCTGGCGCTCGCCGCCGCCCTGGTCGTCCCGTACGCCGTGTTCAGCTCGCCGAGCATGCTGTTCCTCGTCTTCCCGCTGCTGATCTGGGCCGCGCTCCGGTTCGAGCTGGCGGGGAGCATGCTGTGCGCGCTGTTCGCCTCGGTGCTCACCACGTACGTGGCGCACGGCGAGCGGGGCTCGTTCTACGACCTCTCCAACATCGACGCGCTGGTCAAGTTGCAGGCCTTCAACGGGGCCGCCGCGCTCACCGCCCTGCTGCTGTCCGCGCTCGTCACCGAGCAGCGCGCCACCCGCCGCTCGGTGCGCCGCGCCTGCAACGAACTCGCCGAACTGCTCGAACACCTCGCGGCGGGCGAGAACCAGGGAGAACCGCCGGACCGCCGCCCCGACGAACGCTGACGGGCCGGAAACGGGCAGCGCGGTCAGGCACGCCGGGCGCTCAGCAACTCGAAGGGCGGGTTGGCCGCGTAGTCGTCCCAGAAGTCCTCCGGGTGCGCCGCGCGGCCCTCGGCCGACACCGCCAGCGGGGACCAGGTGACGTCGGTGAATCCGGCGCGGGCGAGGGCCTGGGCGTAGACCTCGCGGCGCGGCAGGTTGGCGACGAACGAGACCGGCTCCGGCTCCAGGAACGCCGTGATCCGCACCCGCGGGCCCACCTACCTCGACGTGGCTGCCCTCCAGCTCGCTGTGGAAGCCGTACGGGCGGGGACTGGGCCCGTCGAAGTCGTAGTCGGGGCTCTGGTTGAGGGCGTGGAAGCGGCCGTCGGGCTCCAGCGCCGCGTGGATGGTGCGGCACATCGCGGTCATGGTGTCGACCGTGTCGGCGTAGTTGAGCAGGTTCGCGGCGGTCGCGATGGCGTAGCGCCGCCCGCCGAGCGCGTCCGTGGTGGCGACGTCGCCGACGGCGTAGCGCACACCGAGCGGCTCGGCCTTCTCGATGCGGCGGGCGACGTCGACCATCTCGCCGGACACGTCGACCCCGAACACGTCGGTGGCGCCGCGCCGCTTGAACAGGCGGGTGTAGAAGCCGGTGCCGCACGCCAGGTCGACGACGGATCTGCCCGTCACGTCGCCGACGGACTCCAGGAAGCTCGGTACCTCGACGTAACGGGCCAGGGTGAGGGCCTTGAAGCCCTCGAACGCCTCGCCGATCCGGTCGTACTGCTGCTCCGCGCTGGTGCTCACGCTGCCTCCCGCAAGGGTTCGGTGATGTCCGGGAGCAGCTTCTCGCGCGCCGCCGCCGGGGCCGACTGGCAGGAGCCACAAAGATCCGGGCGCGGACTGGGCCGCGCGTACGAGCCCCGCGGGTCAGGCGTCGCGGTCCACCGCGGCGCTCCGGCAGTCGGCGCACCGGCCCCACCAGGTGACCTCGGCCTCGTCGACGGTGAAGCCGCGGTCCGCGATCGGGTCGAGGCAGGGGGCCGCGCCGACCGCGCAGTCCACGTCCTCGATCCGCCCGCAGACGCGGCAGACCAGGTGGTGGTGGTTGTCCCCGACGCGCAGCTCGAAGCGGGCGGGGGAGCCGGCGGGCTCGACGCAGCGGATCAGACGCGCCCGCGTGAGGTCGTCGAGAACGTTGTAGAGCCCCTGCCGGGACAGGCGGCCGTCCTCGATGCGCTCCTCCAGCTCGGCGGCGGTCGAGTGCGGCCGCCCCTGGAGCGCGGCGAGCACGGCCCGCCGCTGGGCCGTGCTGCGCAGTCCCTTGCGCCGGAGCAGGTCGCCCGCGTTCTCGTCCATCAGTACGCGGCCTCCGCGGCGTGGCAGGTGTGGCAGACGACGCGCCGACCGGCGAGGCGGCTGGTCGAGCGGTTCATGCCGTTGGCCCGCTGCACGTGCGTGGCGAGCACGCGGGAGTGGTCGTGGCAGGTGGCCAGGCCGCAGCGGGTGCAGATGCCGATGCCGGTCGCCTCGGGGCGGTTCTCCTGGGCGCAGTCGTAGCAAGTCATGTGGTGCCTCGTGTGGGAAAGGACGGCGGGGTGCGCCGTGGGACGTGCCGGCCGCTTCCGCGGGTGGGGGAGCGACCGCCCGAGGTGGCAGGCGTCACTGACTGCGCTGGTGGTGGCCTCGGTGCCTCCCACGGTACGCCGTAGTTTTGAACGAGTCCAATCTAGCGGCGCCGCACAAGAGCGGCGAGGTCGACTCCTGGCGGAAGGCGTACGCGAAGTAGTCCCCGTCACGGCGGGGCCCCGGGCCGCCCGCAGGCATGCCGGACCCGGATCGGGGGAGCGTAGGCCCATGACACCCTTTCCCGCAGCCCATGTCACCTCGCTCACGACCACCGCGGTCAAGGGACTCGGGGTGGTGCGCCGCGACGAAGTCGAGCTGACGCGTACGGGCGTGGCGGGGGACCGGGCGTTCCTCATGGTCGACGCCGAGGGCAACCTGATCTCCATGACCCGCACGGGTGCCTGGGCCGGGTTCACCGCGCACTACGAGGCGGAGTCGGGCGTCCTCGCGGTGACCTGCCCGGACGGCACAACGGTCACCGACGAGGTACGCCTCGGTGACGCGCTGGAGGTCGACTTCTTCCGCCACCACAAGGTGCCGGGGCGGCTGGTCGAAGGACCGTGGGCGCGGGTCTTCTCGGACCGCCTGGGGCAACCGGTGCGCCTGATGCGGCCCGACGCCGACAACGGCGGCGTGGACCTGCGCCCCGTCACCCTCCTCGGCGACGCCTCCGTCGCCGAACTGGCCCGGCGATCCGGCCTCGACGCCGTGGACGCGCGCCGCTTCCGCATGACGCTCGGCTTCTCGGGCGCCGAACCGCACGCCGAGGACACCTGGGAGGGCCGGACCCTGCGCGTCGGCGAGGCGGTCC
The DNA here is from genome assembly GCF_054724165.1 of Streptomyces sp. BYX5S. Classification (NCBI taxonomy): domain Bacteria; kingdom Bacillati; phylum Actinomycetota; class Actinomycetes; order Kitasatosporales; family Streptomycetaceae; genus Streptomyces; species Streptomyces sp. BYX5S. Next base: position 4,105,318 of record NZ_CM138829.1, read on the forward strand.
TGCGCGTCGAGGGCCCGGTGAAACGCTGCGGCGCCGTCAACCGCGACCCGGTCGACGGCTCCGGGGGAGTACGGGCCCTGTCCCTCATCAAGCGCTATCGGGGCCTCGGCGACAGCGACCTCGGCCGCGGCGTCCTGTTCGGCGTCTACGCCGACGTCCTCACCCCGGGCCGCATCCGCCTCGGCGACGCGCTGACGCCGGTGGAGGCGACGGTGACGGTGTGAGGGCCGGTACCGGCGCAGGTACGTGCACGGGTGTGAGCACACCCGTGCACGCTGACACCCGTATACGGCCGCCCGCTTCACCCCTGGCGCGGCGGCGCCGTCGACGCCCTGAGCACCGGCGCCGCCGGCACCCGTGACGTCACCGTGCGCCGCTGCCCGTCGACCAGCTCGTGGAGGCGGGTGACGGCGAGGGTGCCGACCTGGCGCAGGGGGACGTCGAGCGCGGTCACCGGAGGGGTCGTCGCGCCGAGTGTGCTCAGGTCGTCCGCCGCCGCCAGGCTGATGTCGTCGGGGACGCGCCGTCCGGCCACCCCGAGCCCGTGCAGCAGGCCCAGCGCCAGGTAGCTGTTGTACGCGAGGACGGCCGTGGCGCCGTCCGGCAGCTCCCGCGAGGCCTCGATGCCGGCGTCGAACGTGGGCGGCAGCGGACCCAGCACATCGATCCGGGCACCGGCCCGCGCGGCCTGCGCGGTGAGCGCCGTGCGGCGCTGCTCGTCCGCCCAGGAACCGGCCGGACCGGAGACGTAGGCGATCTCCCGGTGCCCCAGCTCCAGCAGGTGCTCCAGCAGCTCGGCGAGGCCCGCCGCGGTGTCGGCCACCACCGCGGGCAGCCGCCCCACCTGACGGTCGACCAGCACCAGCGGGCGGCGCCGGAACCGCTCGCGCAGCGCCGCGTCCGAGCCCACCGGCGTCACCATGATCAGCCCGTCCGCCTGCTCGGAGAGCCGGTCCGCGAGCGCGGCCTCGCGCTCCGCGTCGTACTCGGACACGGCGATGAGCAGATGGCTCTCGGTGTCCTCCGCCGCCTGCTGCGCCCCGATGACCAGCGGCGCGAAGAACGGATTCGACAGCGTCGGCACGATCAGGCCGACGAGCCCCGTGCGCCCCGTGGTCAGCGCGCGGGCCGCCGCGTTGGGCTGGAAGCCGAGCCGGTCCGCCGCCTCCCGCACCCGCGACCGGGTGCCCTCCGCGACCATGTCCGGCCGCTGCAACGCCCGCGAGGCGGTGGCCTTCGACACCCCCGCCGCCCGCGCCACGTCCATGAGCGTCGCCACTGCTGCCCCCTGCCCGCCGGTCCCACGCCTGTCGCAGAGCCCGGGACACCCGCTGTCGCGAGGAACCGTCCGGGCCACTGTTCACTTTCGCTTTATGCCGTGTCATGATACCTGCAACCGGTCTCTGCAACCGGTTGCAAAACTCGGTTGCAGAGACCGTACCCAGGCGGGAGCCCCGCACGCCCCGCGCCCTCTTTCGCGCCGACGTCGCCGCGGTCCGTCCTGCCCACCCCTCATCCCGCCGAGGTCCCGATGTCCACCACCGCTCCGCCGTCCGGCGAGCAGACCGACGCCACCCCCGCGCCCGCGTCGCTCGTCGAACGGCTCTTCCGCGTCCGCGGCCGCGGCAGCAACCACCGCACCGAACTCGTCGCCGGCGCCTCCATGTTCATGGCCGCCGCCTACGCCGTCGTCGTGGTCCCCGGCCAGCTCGCGAACGCCGGAGTGCCGCACGGCGCCGCGACCACCGCCGTCATCATCGCCATCGCCCTGGCGACGCTGGCCATGGGCGTCGTCGCCAACCTGCCGTTCGTCGTCGCCCCCGGCCTCGGCGGCGTCGCGCTGGTCGCCTTCACCATCGTCGGCCAGGACCACGTCCCCTGGGACACCGCCCTCGGGATGGTGTTCTGGTCCGGCGTCGCCTTCCTCGTCCTGACCCTGCTCGGCATCCGTGACCTCGTCACCCGCCTGATGCCGATGAACCTCAAGTACGCCATCAGCGGCGGCCTCGGCCTCTACATCGCCCTCATCGGCTTCCGCGACGCCGACCTCGTCGTCGGCAACGCCGACAAGGCCGCCCTCGCCGTCGGCGACCTGTCGAAGCCCGCCGGACTGCTCGCCCTCGGCGGCCTGCTGCTGCTCACCGCGCTGGCCTCGCGCAAGGTGCCCGGCGCGTTCCTCATCACCATCGCGGCGGTCACGGTCGTCGGCATCCCCCTCGGTGTCACGGACGTCCCCGACAGCCTGTTCTCCGCACCCGACTCGCCCGGCCCGCTGCTGTTCGACATCGACATCATCGGCGCGCTCAAGCCGGAGTACTTCCCGTACATCTTCGCGTTCTTCGTCTCCGAGTTCTTCTCCATGACCGGCACCCTCCTCGCCGTCTCCGGCCGCGCCGGGCTGCTCGACAAGGACGGCAACATCCCCGGCTCCCGCCGCCCCTTCCTCGTCGACTCGGTGTCGGTGATGGGCGGCTCGGCCGTCGGAGCGCCCTCGATGACGGCGTACCTGGAGTCCTCGGCGGGCGCCGACGCGGGCGGCAAGACCGGTCTCGCGTCGGTGTGGGCGGCGTGCGGCTTCGCGCTGCTGCTGCTCGTCACGCCGTTCGCGACGCTGATCCCCTCCGCCGCCACCGCGCCCGTGCTGATCTACATCGGTCTGAACATGCTGGGCGCCCTGAAGAACGTCGACTTCAAGGACCCGACCAACGCGATCCCCGCCGCGCTGACGGTCGCCACCACTTTGTTCTTCGGCAACTTCGGCACCGGCATCGCGACCGGTCTCGCCGCCCACGTCCTCGTCAAGACCGTCAGCGGCCGCGTCCGCGAGGTGCCCTGGCCGCTGTGGATCGTCATGATCCCGCTGGGCTACTACTTCTACACCCTCGTCCCGTGACGGCCGCCGCGCCCTCTGTGACGACCCCCTTCCTGAAGGAGCACGACCCCATGAGTGAGCAGCACGACCTCCGGATCAGCGGCGGGCGCGTGGTGTCCACCTTCACCGGCGAGGAGTTCGCCGCGGACGTCCTCGTGCGCGGCGACACGATCAGCGCCGTGCTGCCCCCGGGCACCCCGGCCGACGCCCGCGAGGAGATCGACGCGACCGGCATGCTGGTCGTCCCCGGCTTCGTCGACGCGCACATGCACATCGAGAGCGCGTTCCTGACGCCGCAGGAGTTCGCCGCCGTCACCCTGGCGCGCGGCACCACGACCGTCCTCGCCGACCCGCACGAGATCGTCAACGTCGCCGGGCGGGACGCCATGCGCTGGATGATCGACGCCGGCCGGGAGACCGCCCAGACCCAACTGTGGGGCGTGCCCTCCTGCGTGCCCGCCCTGGAGGGCCTGGAGCACGCGGGCGCCGCGCTGTCCGCCGACGACATCGCGGAGATGCTGCGCTGGCCCGGGGTCGTCGCGCTCGGCGAGGTCATGGACTACCGGGCCGTCGTCGCGGGCGACCGCCGCATGCACGAGATCACAGCCGCGGCCCGCGCGCAGGACGTCGTCCTGGACGGCCACTGCCCGAACCTCACCGGCGCCGAACTCAGCGCCTACCTCGCCACCGGCGTCGACTCCGACCACACCAAGAACCGCACCGAAGTGGTCCTGGAGAAGGCCCGCCTCGGCATGACGATGATGCTCCAGGAGAAGTGCCTGAACGAGGAGGTCGCCGCGGCGCTCCTCGCCCTGCCCCAGCTCCCGCCGCTGTGCCTGGTGACCGACGACCTCGCCGCCGACCACATCGTCGACCGGGGCCACCTCGACCACATCGCCCGCGTGGCCGTCGCCGCCGGATTCCCGCCGCACGTCGTCCTCAAGGCGCTGACCTGGACCCCGGCCCAGCGGCTGCGCCTGCACGACCGGGGCGTCGTCTCGCCGGGCAAGCGCGCCGACCTGGTGCTGCTGCGCGGCGAACTCGCCGCGTTCGACCCGGCGCTGGTGCTCTCCGGCGGCCGCGTGGTCGGCGAGAACGGGGCGCCCGCCCGCTCGGCGACGACACCCGACGCCACGGCCCTCGTCCCCCTCGACAGCCACGTCGACGTCGAGCCCCAGGACGCCGACACCTTCCGCTGGCACGTCGACCTGCCCGACGGCGCGCACACCTTCCGCGCCATGCGGGTCAACGAACGGGACACCTACACCGAAGCGGCGGAGATCCAACTCCCGGTCCAGGGCGGCGAGGTCTGCTGGGAGGGCCGCGCCACCGTCGTCCGCGTCCGCAACCGCTACGGGCGCGACGGGGCGGTCTTCGCGCCCCTGCTCGGCCGCGACCTGGCCGAGGGCGCCGTCGCCTCGACGTACGCCCACGACAGCCACAACCTCCTGACCATCGGCACCTCCCGCGCCGCCATGGCCGCCGCCGCGAGCACGGTCGTCGCGGACGGGGGAGGCGTGGCGGTGGTACGCGGCGCGGCGGGCGGCACGGTCGCGGCCCGCATGCCGCTGCCCGTGGGCGGCGTGCTCTCCGCCCTCCCGGCCGGTGACGTCGCCGACCAGGCGGCCGCCGTACGGGCGGCGTTGGAGGACTGGGGCTGGCGCCACCTCAACCCGTTCATGAGCGTGTCGACCCTGACCCTCGCCGTGTCACCCGCCCTCAAGATCACCGACCGGTCCCTGATCGACGTCGTACGCCGCGAACCGGTGGGGGCGACGGCGGCGAACTGACCTGCTCCACCACGGTTCGCGCGCAAGCGCCGTGACGACCTCAAGGAGGCCGTCACGGCGCTTTTTCGTTGTGCAACCGCGGGCAACCGCCCGCAACCGCACGGCTTTTGTCCGTTTCCAAGCCGCAATTGACCGTGTGTTCAAGAGGGGTGGGGTGCGCGAGCTGCACGTATGGCCTAAAGTGACGACTCGACTACGCTGAGAGGCGACACGGGAAAAGGGGGCGGGAGAAGTGCGCGACGAGCAGGTTTCCTGGTGGGAACGGGCGGAATGCCGCACGACGGACCCCGACGAGTTGTTCGTCGAGGGTGCCGCGCAGAGCAGCGCCAAGCGCATCTGCGCGGGCTGCGTGATCAAGACCGAGTGCCTGGCCCACGCGCTGGACCAGCGGATCCAGCACGGGGTGTGGGGCGGCATGACCGAGCGCGAGCGCCGCGCGCTGCTGCGCCGCCGGCCGACCGTCACCTCGTGGCGGCGACTGCTGGAGGCCGCCCGCGCGGAGCACGAGCGGCCTCTCGGCAGGGAACACGCACGGGTGTCGTGAGGGGGCCGCTCAGCCCCACGCCCCCAGCGTGAACTCGGCGATGACCACCGACAGCAGGAACGACGCGCTGATGGCGACGAGCCCGACGGGGACGATCTTCCAGCCGATGCGGCGCAGCAGCGGAAGATCCTTGCCGAGCGAGAGCCCGGCGAGCGTCAGCATGATCGTGGCGATGGACAGGAAGTCCACCGACGACACCAGCCGGTTCAGCGTGTCCGAGGCGAAGAACCACGGACTGGAGACGTACGCGCCGACGGTGGTGATCCACACGATCGCCGAGATCTTCCGGCTGACCCTGGCCAGCACGAGACCGACCACGACCAGCGCCAGCAGCACCGCGTAACCGCCGATGATGTCGAGGCTCAGGTGCCCGGCCGCGACGGACGCGGTGCCGATGCCCAGCACCGTCAGCACACCGAGCGAGAGCCACAGCGGCAGCTTGATCTCACCGGCCGCCGACGCCACCTGCTCACGGAACGCCCGGTTCTCCGCCGCGCTGCGCTCGTCCACGACCGCCTCCTCCTCGCAGGCATCGGCGGCGTCCGCGCGCCAACGCCGCGTCAGGAACCGGTAGAACCGGTCGGCCAGCGGCAGCGCCACATAGATGCCGACGTACACGCCGAGGATCGTCGTGATCAGGTTGGACACCGCGGCCATGCCGAGGATCGCCTGCTCGTCACCGGGGTAGGCGGCCACGATGCTCGCCGAGGACGCCGCCATCATCGACCCGGAGCCGACACCGGCGCCCATCGCGAGAGCCAGCGGGTCGAAGATGTTCCAGTTCGACACCAGCGACGTCAGCAGCGTGATGAACACGGCGCCGAACATCGTGCCGAACACGTACATGGCGAGGACGCCGCGGTACTGGTCCGAGTCCGGCCCGTACTTCTCCGACACCATCGCGAACGACGGCTCCCGGTCCAGCGAGAACGTGGCACCCACCGTCGCCTTGCCCATGCGCAGCAGCACGGCGAGCGGCAGCGCGATGGCGACCGTGCCGAGCAGATGCCCGATCTCCTGGAGCAGCAGCGCCGGACCGGCGTCGGCGAGCGTCGGCAGGCTCGGCCCGATGTTGAACGCCAGCCGGGCGACCAGGATCATCACGGCCACGCCGACGAGCGCCGACGCCACCTTCTGGAGGTCGATGCCGAGCGGCCGGAACTTCTGGATCGACACCAGCAGGCCCAGCAGCAGGCCCCACACCATCGGGAAGATGATGATCGAGCCGATGCCCAGGTCGATGTCGAGTTCCCCGATGAACTGCACGACCAGCGCGATGACCAGGGCGAGTCCGGCGATGGGGAGAGTCTGCCGCGTCCTGCTGTCGCGGTCGCTCCGCTTGAGGAGGGTGGTCATGCCGTCACCCGGCCCTTCTGATGTCACGGTGGTAGGCGGCGTCGACGAACCGGGCACGCTGCTCCGGATCGCCCGCCGCGTCGACGACGGTCCAGGCGAGCGCACGCGCCGCCTCCAGCATCAGTTCGTACGCCGCGTCGGTGTCGGCGACGGCCGCGAACCCGTGGGAGTGGATCGGTACCTCGGCCCCCGGGATGCTCAGCCAGGGATGCAGGCTCGGGATGACCTGGCTGACGTTGCCCATGTCCGTCGACCCGCCGCCGAGCCGGCCGCTGGAGGAGGTGTCCCGGCCGAACGACTCCATCGCCGCCGTCCAGTACCCGGCCAGCGCGTCGTCCTGCACGAGCGGCTCGTACAGCGGCTCGGTCGCCTCGATGACCACCTCGGTGCCGCTCGCGAGGGCGGCGCCCTCGAAGCAGCGCCGCACCCGGGCGAGGAGCGCCTCGTACTCGGGCAGCGTGAACGCCCGGCACTCGAAGTCGACGACCGCCCGCTCCGGGATGATGTTGGTGGCCACGCCGCCCTCGGACACGAACAGCGCCACCCGGTGGTCACCGGGGATCTGCTGGCGCAGCAGCCCGACGGCGACCTGGGCGAGCGTCGCGCCGTCGGCGGCGTTGACGCCCTGGTGCGGCGCGGCCGCCGCATGCGCGGCATGCCCGGAGAACACGGCCCGGTAGCGGCCGACCGCCTGCGCCGTCGTGCCCGCCGGGTTGTACGAGACACCGTCCTGCACCGGGTGCACCATCAGCGCGAGACCCACGCCGTCGAACGCGCCCGCCTCCAGCAGCAGCGACTTGCCGCCGCCGTGCTCCTCGGCGGGCGTGCCGATCGCCTTCAGCGTGATGCCCAGTTCGTCGACGTGCGGCGCCAGGGCGAGCGCCGCCGCCACCGACGCGCCCGCGATCAGATTGTGCCCGCAGGCGTGGCCCACGTCGGGCAGCGCGTCGTACTCGACGCACAGCGCCACGGTCAGGTCGCCGCTGCCCACGCTCGCCGTGAACGCGGTGGGCAGACCGCCCGTGCCGTGCTCGACGGTGAACCCGCCCTTGGCGAGCAGCGCGGTGACCGCGGCAGCGGACTCGGTCTCCGCGAAGGAGAGTTCGGGGCGGGCGTGCAGGCCGCGCGCCAGCGCCAGCACCTGCCCCTCCCACCGGGAGACACCCTCGGAGGTGTCCTTCTTGAGTCGGTCGCCTTCCACGGCGACGGTGCTCTGGCTCATCGGGGACTCCTCAGTAGCTCAGCGACGGGAACGGGGAACCGGCGGCCCGCGTAGGGGTCCACACGGCCTTGGTCTGCGTGTACTCGTCCAGCACGCCGGGCCCCGAGGAGCGCCCGTGCCCCGAGTCGCCGAACCCGCCGAAGGGCACGGCGACGTGAATGGTCTTGTACGAGTTGATCCAGAAGGTGCCGGCCTTCACGGCGCGGGCCACGTGGTGGGCGCGCGCCACGTCCTGCGTCCACACCGCGCCCGCCAGGCCGAAGTCGGTGGCGTTGGCGCGGGCGATGGCCTCGGCCTCGGTGAAGAAGGTGTCGGCGCCGACCACCGGGCCGAACACCTCGGTCGTCTCCAGGACGTTGGCCGGGCTCACCCCGTCCAGCACCGTCGGCAGCACCCAACGCCCGTCCGCGAGCGCCGAGTTGGCGACCCCGTCCGGCAGGCTCGTCCCCGTGGCGCGCCGCGCTCCGTCCTCGATGCCCGCTTCGACGAGCCGGTTGACGGTGGCGAACTGCGCCTCTGTGATGATGGGGCCGACCTCGGTGCCCGGGTCGAGGGGGTCGCCGACCCGCAGCCGGGCCGCCCGCTCGGCGACGCGCGCCACGAACTCGGCGTGCACCGACCGCTCCACCAGCAGCCGCGAACCCGCCACGCACGACTGCCCGGCGCCCGAGAAGATCGCGGACACCGCGCCGTCCGCGGCCCGGTCCAGGTCCGCGTCGGCGAACACGATGTTGGCGCTCTTGCCGCCGAGTTCGAGCACGGTCGGAATGCCCGCGCCCGCCGCCGCGACGGCGACCCGCCGCCCCGTGCCGACCGAGCCGATGAACGACACCTTGCCCACGCGCTTGTCGGTGGTGAGCGTCGCGCCGACGGTGGAGCCGAGCCCCGTGGCGACGTTGAACACACCGTCCGGCAGCCCCGCCCGGTGCGCCAGCTCCGCGAGGCGCAGCGTGGAGGCGGGCGTGAACTCGCTGGGCTTGACGATCACCGCGTTGCCCGCGGCGAGCGGCGCCGCCGAGTTCCAGCCCCCGGTGAACAGCGGCGCGTTCCACGGCGTGATCGCCACGACGACACCCCACGGGACCCGCTCGGTGTACGTGTGCCAGTTGCCCGGCACCGGGATGGTGTGCCCGAGCAGCTTGTCCGCCCAGCCCGCGTAGTAGCCGAACATCTCGGCGACCTTCGCCGCCTCGACGCGCGTGTCACGGATCGGCTTGCCCGTGGTGGCGGACTCCAGCGCCGCCAGCTCCTCGACGTGCTGGGCGACCGTGCGGGACACCTCGCGCAGGATCGCCGCCCGCTCGAAGGGATCCGTGGCGGCCCACACCTCGGCGCCGCGCACCGCGCTCGCGAGGACGGCCTCGGCGCCCTCCGTGCCGGCGTCGGCGTAGTCGACCACCCACTCCGACGTGGCGGCGGACGTGAGGCGGACGGCCTCGCCGCGGCCCGGGAGGACCTGGCCGTCGACGAACGAACCGAGGCCCCGCGGGAAGTGGGCGTCGAGGGCCGCGCGGGCCGTGGCGGCACCGGACGTGGCCGAGGCGATCGAGAAGGTCGTGCTGTTCATGGTGCGTCGGTCCTTAAGCCGTGAGGGACGGTGCGACGGTACGGGCGATCTCGGAGAAGTCGGCGGCCGGCCCCAGGTCGGCCAGCGCCTCCTGCCACCGCTCGCTCGCGGCGGCCAGCAGCCGGGGCGACTCGCCGCGCTGCTCGGCGGTCTCGACCGCGAGGGCGGCGTCGCGCGCCATCAGGCCGAGCGAGAACCCCGAGTCGTAGGTGCCGCTGAGCACCCAGTCCGGGTACATCGCGGCGGAGGCCCTGCTGGCGCCGGACGCGCCGCTGATGCCCGCGGCGGAGGCGGCCGGGTCGACGCCGAAGGCCTTGGCGACGGCGAGGGCCTCGCCGACCGCGACGAGGTTGACCGCGGCCAGCATGTTGTTGAGCAGCTTCACCACGTTGCCCGAGCCCGGCCCGCCGAGGTGCCGGTACTGGCCGCCGGTGAGGGCGTCGAGGACGGGCCGCGCCGCGTCCAGGGCGTCCGCCTCGGCGCCGACGAACGCGGTGAGGCGACCGGCCACGGCGCCGGTGCGGCCACCGGACACGGGCGCGTCGACGAACGACACACCCTGCCGCGCGGCGAGGGCGGCGCACGCCGCGGAGGTGTCGGGCTCCGACGTCGTGGTGTCGACCACGGCCACCGTGCCGGGCTTGCCCAGCAGCACGGGCAGGCTCGCCTCCACGACCTTCGCCGACGGCAGCGACAGCACCACGTACGGCGTCCCGGCCACCTCCTCCAGCGAGTCGACGGCGTCCACCCCCGCCTCCAGGGCGGCGGCCCGCGCCTCGGCGGAGGGATCGAACCCGCGGACCCGCCAGCCGGCCGTCACCAGCGCCGTGGCCATGGCGCCACCCATCGACCCGAGGCCGACGACGGCGATCTGCTTACTCATCTGTGCTCCTTGAGGGGGCTCGGTCCAGGTCTCAGTCGAGATAGATGTCGAGGTCGCGCCAGAGCTGCTGGGTGCGGCGGATCGCCGCACGGCTGCGCTCCGGCCGCGCCTCCTGCATCCCGGCGAGCAGCCCGTAGACGACCGAGGTGGTGGCGGTGACGGACTGGAAGAACGAGATGCCTTCGGACGGCACGATCAGCAGGTGGTCGGCGATCGAGGTGGCGAGCCGGCCGCGCCGCATGTCGGTGATCGCGACGACGGTGGCTCCGGCCTCGTGGGCGGCCTCCGCGGCGGCGATGATGTGCTTCGTCGAGCGCCACATGTTGACGACGACGAGGACATCGCCGGGGCCGACGCTGTTCACGGCCGAGGCCAGGTGCACGCCCGCCCGGTTCTCCAGCGTGATCGGGTAGCCCATCGTGGAACCGAGGTGGGCCATCACCGCGGCGGGACCGGCGAACGACCCGAGACCGATCACGAGGATCGAGCGGGCCTCGGCGAGCGCCGCGATCGTGGCCTCGGCCTCGGTCGCGGAGTTGCTCTCCAGGGTCTGGCGCAAGTTGTCGAGATCGCGGGTGAGCGCGTCGTGCAGCGGGCTGCGGTGCTCCCCGTGCTCGACGAGGGTGTCCTCGGTGGAGATGTGCACGAGGTAGCGTGCCCGCAGCTCCCGTTGCAGGTCGGGCCAGCCCTGATAGCCCAGGGACTGCGCGGTCCGGACGACCGTGGAGCTGTTCACGTCGGCGCGCTCCGCGATCTGCGCGATCTCGGCGTACGAGGCGAGCTGCGGGTTGCGCACGATGACGTCGGCGACGCGGGTCTGCGCCTTGGACAGGGGCACGTCGGGCAGGGCGTCGCCCAGCCAGTGCCGGTCGGGGGACGGGTCCTGGGACTGGGGGGTGTCGCGAGGTGTGGGCACGGGCGTTGCTTCCTGGGAGAACGAGCAATCTGCAAGTGCGATTGCAGAACCGTACCTCGCAATTTGAATTGCGTGAACCCCTTCTTTGCAGGTGAGACACCTGGAGGGCGGATCACGGCGCAAGTGATAGAGATGGTCCAGCCGTGATCTTCACCGGAAGGGATCCCCGTTGAGCTCCGACGCAGCCCCCGTCCTGCTGTCCCGTGAGGGACGCGCCGCGTACCTCACCCTGAACCGGCCCCGGGCCCTGAACTCCCTCACCCACGCGATGCTGCGGTCCGTCGCGCAGGCGCTCGACACCTGGGAGGACGACCCCGACGTCCACACCGTCGTCCTGCGCGGCGCGGGGGAGCGGGGCCTGTGCGCGGGCGCCGACATCCGGCTCTTCCACGACGACGCGCGCAGCGGTGACCACCATGCCTCGCAGGCGTTCCTGCGCGACGAGTACCGGCTCAACTCCCGGATCGCGCACTACCCGAAGCCGTACGTCGCCGTCATGGACGGCATCGTCATGGGCGGCGGTGTCGGCCTCTCCGCGCACGGCGGCATCCGTGTCGTCACCGAGCGCTCGAAGGTCGCGATGCCCGAGGTCGGCATCGGTCTGGTCCCCGACGTCGGCGGCACCTACCTGTTCACCCGCGCGCCCGGTCACCTCGGCACCCATCTCGCACTCACGGGCGTGGCCGTCGGCGCCGCCGACGCCGTCCTGTGCGGCCTCGCCGACCACTTTGTCCCGTCGGACGCGCTGCCCCAACTCCTCGACGAGCTGGCCGAGTCGGCGCCGGAGGAGGCCGCCGCGCGGCACACGGCACAGGCCCCGCCCGGCGTGCTCGCCGAGCAGCGCTCCTGGATCGACACGTGCTACGCCGCCGACACGGCCGAGGAGATCGTCGAGCGGCTCTTCGCGACGGGGGAGACCGCGGCGAAGGAGGCCGCGGAGACGATTCTGTCGCGGTCGCCCATGGCGGTGAAGGCCACGCTGGAGACGTTGCGGCGGGCGGCGCGGCTCGACACGTTGGAGCAGGCGCTGGAGCAGGAGTACCGCGTGATCTGTGCGGCGCTGCACACCCACGACCTGCCCGAGGGCATCCGCGCCCAGATCATCGACAAGGACCGCACCCCCCACTGGTCCCCACGGACCCTCCCCGAGGTCACCCCGCAGGACGTGGCCCGCTACTTCTGACCTCGGGTCTCCTCAATCGCCGGAGGGGCTCCAAATGGAGCCCCTCCGGCGATTGAGGAGCGGGGGTCCGGGGGGCGGAGCCCCTGGGAAGGTGTGTCAGGAACCCTGCGCCAGGCGCCGGTGCAGCTCCCGCACCGCGGGGACGAGCGCGTCCACCGGCCCCTCCACCCGCACGGAGGGCGCCACCTCCGCCACGGGCAGCGCCGCCACCGGCGCCCCCGGCCGCCCCCACTCGGCCAGCCACCCGACCAACTGCGCCGACGACGCCACGTAGACGATCCGCCCGAGCCCCACCCACGCGTGCGCCGCCGCACACATCGGACAGTGCTCACCGGACGTGTAGACCGTGGCTCCCGCCCGCTCCTCGGGCGTCAGCCGCTCTGCCGCCCACCGCGCGAGCTCGAACTCGGGATGCCGTGTCCGGTCCCCACCGGCGACGCGATTGCGGTCCTCCGCGCGCACCTTCCCCGCCGCGTCCACCAGCACGGAGCCGAACGGCTCGTCCCCCGCGTCCAGCGCCTCCTCCGCCAGCTCTACGCACCGGCGCAGATGCTCCAGCTCCCGTTCCTCCACCAACGACCTCTCCCACTCTCCGTACGGAAATCAACTCCCGGCCATCCTGTCAGCGCCAGCGAGGTACATCACCGCGGCGAGCGCGAGGCCGACCGGGAGCGAGACGTCCGTGCCGCCCGCGACCCCGCCGAGCGGCCCGACGAACTGCCCCGGCAGATTCGTGAACAGCAGTGCCACGCACGCCGACACCAGCGACTTCTTGACGGCGTGAAAGTTCTGCCCCGAAAGGTAGCGCGCTGGTCAGCGCGTCCGGCGGCGCTGGTGGATCACCGCGAGGGACGATCGGCAGGAGTGGAGTGGTGCGGAGGGGGTAGGCGCGCGCCCGGGGCGCTGGACGTGAAATGCGCGCCGTTGGCTGAAGGGACGGACATGGGGCAGTCTCGGGTGCGGTTCCCGGTGCGCTGGGAGGACGGGGGCGTCCTGGTCGTCCAGGTCGTGGGCCGGTTCGACGCCGAGGCCGCGACGGAGCTGGCCGGACTGATGGGCCGCTTGGACGCCACCGGCGAGTCCGGCCTCGTGGTCGACTTCCACGACGTCGAGGACTGCGCGGCCGACGGGGCGCGGACGTTCGTCGGGGCGGGCGTGGACATGACGGCGCGCGGCGGCGCGCTCGCGGTCGCGGCGGACGCGACCGTGCGGGCGGTGCTGCTCTCCGCGGGGTCGGACCGGCTGCCGCTCGGCGTCCACGAGGACGCGGCCGCCGCCGTCGACGTGGTGTCGCGCTGGGCGCGGGACGGATTCGGGGACAGCGGCGCCGACGCGGGCTCGGGTTCCGCTCTGCGCTAGGGCCCTTCTGACGGATCAGGCTGGGCCCGGGAGGCCGCATCGTTCGGCTCCGCGAGCGGGGTCTGGTGCGTGCAGCTGCAAGGCGGAGGAGGGCGACAACGCGGAGCGTTGGCAACCGACGACAACGCAGCAGATGTGCGTGCCAGGGCCCGCGACTCCAGCAAGATCCGTCAGAAGGGCCCTAGAGCCTGCCGTTTGGCTCAGGCCGGACAGGCGTGGTCGACGTGCCCCGGCGCGCGGTGAAACGGCGTGATCTGACGCTGACGCGGCCGGACGGCGCGGTGCACCGTGGACCGGTGACGCGCAGGGGAGGGTTGTCGTGAGCGCCAGGGTTCGGGACGTGGTGCGGGACGTCATCGTCGACGTGGCGCCGGACGAGGTGCTGCCGCTCGACCGGCTGGCGGCCCTGGACGAGACGCAGGTGACGCGCCTTTTCGCGCGGCGGGCCGACGGCGGTGACGGCGGGCCGCGGCGACCGGGAGACGTCGATGTGACGGGACCGCTCACGCCGGTGGTGTGGACGGCGGTGACCGAGGCGGTCGGCAGCGCGGGCCCTGCGTCCCCTCGGCGCGCGAGGCGGCCGGCCCCGTTCGTGCGGCTGCTCGCCCCGTTCCGCCGCCCGCCCCGCCCACCGGCGTACGTTCCGCCCCTGTGCGCGGAACAACTCGACGTCGTGGGCGAGCGGGTGCGGGAACGGGTACGGCAGGCGCGGCTGGGCGAGGACGCGGCCGCGACCGTGGCGGCCGCCGTGGTGTCCCGGCTGGCACTGGAGGCGGAACGGCCCGCCCGCACGAGCCGTTGACGGGGGAAAGGTTCCGGTCAGGGAGCCGGGTCAGCCGTTGCGCTGCCCCAGGCGGTGGGGGTGCGCGGGGTAGACGCCGAGCAGGCGCACCTCGGAGGAGAAGAAGCGCAACTCCTGGAGGGCCAGGTCGACATGGGGCTGGTCGGGGTGCCCCTCGATCTCGACGTAGAAGCAGCTGGGGTGCACACCGGCGCCCAGCTGATAGCTCTCGATCTTGGTGAGGTTCACGGCGTTGCTGGCGAAGCCGCCGAGCGCCTTGTACAGGGCGCTGGGGATGTTCCGCACGGCGAAGAACAGGCTCGTCATCGTCGGCTCGTCCGTGACGGGACCGATCACCGCGTCCCGGGACAGGACGACGAACCGCGTGGTGTTGTCCGGGTCGTCCTCCACGCCCGCCCGCAGCACCTCGAGACCGTAGTGCCCGGCCGCGGCGGGCGGTGCGAGCGCCGCGTGCCGTACGTCGCCCAGCTCGGCCACCTCGCGGGCCGCGCCCGCCGTGTCGTCGCTGACGCGCGTACGCCAGCCGCCCTCGCGCAGCAGCTTGCGGCACTGCCCGAGTGCGTGCACATGGCTGCGGACGCACTCGACGTCGTCGAGTGTCGCGCCGGGAACGCCCATCAGGTCGAAGTGGATGGCGTGGAAGTACTCGCCGATCACGAACAGCCCGGATTCCGGCAGCAGGTGGTGCACGTCGGCGACGCGTCCGGCCGCCGAGTTGTCGACCGGGATGACCGCCAGGTCGGCGGTGCCGAGGGTCACCGCGTCCAGCGCCTGCTCGAAGCTGGTGCAGGGCACCTCCGCGCTGCCGGGGTAGAGGCGCTGGGTGGCGGCCGCCGAGTTGGACCCGGGTTCACCCTGATATGCGGCGGTCGTCACTGCTTGCCTTCCTGCTGAACGGAGCTGCTGAGGGCGGGCGCCCGGCACGCCCGGCATCGTCTCATGAGGTCCCGTGCACGCCCACATGTGACCGCGTCACCGTCTTGACAGGTTACTCCCCAGGGGTCAGGCTGGGAGTCGTCCAGCCGCACCAGGCTCGACCAAGCCCTGAAGTGGATGTGGAGGCGGACCATGTACGACGAAGCCACGCCGGACGCCGCGGCTCAGGCCCGGCACGCGCACTACGGCACGCTCCCCGAGCGGATCCGTTTCGAGGACATGACCACGGAGGTGGAGTCCGCCCCCGACACCCGGACCCACCACGCGTTCAACCCGGAAGGGGCCTGGAACCAGTACTCGTGCCTGGCCCTGGACCTCGGTCTGTGAACAGGGGCGCCGTCTGCCGCTCCGCGTAGCCCGCCTCCCGCAGGCGCGGGACGCGGGCCTGCGGTCGCGGGCCCACCCCGGCCGGTCACCCGTTCGGCCCTCACCGCGCTGACCGGCGCATTCCGCCGCGACGCGGTGAAGGGTCCCAGAGGGCGGGCGCAGGGGGCCGTGATCCGGCGCAGGTGCCGCGCGGCCGACAGGTACGGCCCGCATGTCAGGGGTACCGGGAAGAGCCAGCTCTTTCCAACGAACCTTCCAGAGGGGGCACCTGACATGACAACACCTGCACCGGACTGTGTCGTCCTCGACATTCCGCAGGGACTGCGCCTCGACCTCCTGGGCCTCGTCGTCGAGGTCGGCCAGGTCCGGATCGTCGCCGACCGGTCCGGCCTGCTCGGCGGCCTCATCGCTTCGCTGACGTGCGGCGGTGGCGCCGCCGCGGCGCAGAGCCTGGAGGCCATGGCGCAGATGCTGCGGGCCCAGGAGGAAGCCGCCGAGAGCCACGCCTGATCGAGGCCGGACCGGGGCCGGTTGTCACTGTGCGTATTGCTCCGGTTGCGCGTGGTGTGTGCTGCTCGCAGGGTTGCGGAGAGCACCACTCGACAACCGCGAAAAGGTAGATCATGCGTATTTCCCGGAAAGCCGGCCTCCTCGCCTCCACCACCCTGTGCGGAGCCCTCGCACTCGGCACGGCGGGCCCGGCCTTCTCCTCGGTGACGGACTCGCCGGCCCACAGCGCATCCGCCGCCGCCCCGGTCCCGGGCGCGGACGCGCTCACGAAGCAGAACGACGCGCTCGCGGGAGCGGGTGACGTCCTGGAGCCGGTGACCGACCTTGTCGCCGATGTCCTCAAGGCGCCGGACGGGAAGCTGCCCCAGGAGGACGCCACCGAGCACGCGGCCGACGTCAAGGAGGCCCTCGACGGCCTCACGGCGGACGCGAAGGCCACGACCGACAAGGCCGCCGGTACGTCCGGCAGCGACGTGCAGGCCCCCGGCCCCGAGCTCGTCGCGAAGGCGGCGGCGGACCTCCAGACCAAGGTGGACGCCCTGATCAAGGCCTCCTCCGCGGGTGACGCGAAGGCCACCGCCGCCGCGCTCCAGGCGACGCTCACGGGCACGGTCAACGTGGTCGTCGCGATCGTCCTCGGCGGTGACCTGCCGGCCCCGGACCTGGAGGGGCTGCCCAAGCTGCCGGCGCTGCCGGGCGTGTCCCCGGCGGAGACGCTGCCGTCGCTGTAGGCGCCCGGAGCGACGCGAGGTGAGGGGCCGGCCCGTCGAGGGCCGGCCCCTCCTTCTGCGTTCTCGGCCGGGACACGTGTGAGGGGGAAGGTTCCTTCCCCGGCAGAAACCTGTCTCTTTTCGCTCGTCGGATCCGGGGCGATCGTGGAGCCGTTCCCCAGAACGCTCCACACCCCACGGACCCTCCGAGGAGACCTCCATGTCCCAGACCAGCGTCAGCTTCGACAGCGCCGGCATCCGGATCGCCGCGCACCTGTACACCCCCGACACCCCGGCAGGCGGCCCCCGCCCGGCCCTCGTCGTCGGCCACCCCGGCACCGGCGTCAAGGAGCAGACGTCCGGCACCTACGCGCGGCGGATGGCGGAGCGCGGATTCGTCGCCCTCGCCTTCGACGCCGCCCACCAGGGCGAGTCCGGGGGACTGCCCCGCGGCCTGGAGGACCCCGCGCAGCGCGTGGAGGACTTCAAGGCCGCCGTCTCCTACCTGACCACCCGCGACGACGTCGACGCCGACCGCATCGGCCTGCTGGGCATCTGCGCGTCGGGCGGCTATGCGCTGTCCGCCACCGGCGGCGACCACCGTGTCCGGGCCGTCGCCACCGTCAGCGGTGTCGATGTCGCCCGCCAGTTCCGGCTCGGCGCCGACGGCACACAGGACCCGGCTGTCTTCCAGGGGCTGCTGGACGCCGCCGCTCGGGCCCGCACCGCCGCGGCGCGCGGCGCGGACGCCGGAGTGCTGACCATGTTCCCCGAGACCGCGCGACAGGCGGGCGAACTCGGCGGCGAGCACGGGGTGGAGGGCTACGAGTACTACTGCACCCCGCGCGGCGAGCACGAACGCTCGGCGAAGTTCCTCGCCTGGGAGAGCCTCGACAAGCTCGCCTTCTTCGACGCCTTCCACGCCGTCCCGCTGATCGGCCCGCGCCCTCTGCTCCAGATCGTCGGCACCCGCGCCGTCACCTCCTGGATGGCCGTGGACGTCCACCAGCGGGCCACCGGCCCGAAGCAACTCCACTGGATCGACGGCGCCAGCCACGTCGACCTCTACGACAAGAAGGAAGCCGTCGACCCGGCCGTCGACAAGCTCGCCGCGTTCTTCACCACGCACCTCGGCACGCAGGTGTGACCCGCTCGGCACGGGCGCCGGGGGTGGGGCGGGGCGCCCGGACGAGGCATTGCACATTCACCAGTCACCTGTCAACATGGTGACGTGAACCATGCCTTTCCCTGCGGGACGCTCCCACTCGACTTCGTCGGCACTCTGCGCGCGCGGCGCAACGAGGAGCCGACCGAGAAGCTCGCGACGCCCGAACTGCTCGACGACTGGTTCGTCGAGTCGGAGATGCTCGACGGGCCGCCCCACGCGGACGAGGTCGATCTGGAGACCGCGATCGACCTGCGCGAAGCGATCTACCAGCTGGTGGCGGCGCGCCTCGCGGGCGAGGCCCTGCCCGCCGCCGACGTCGCCGAGGTGAACCGGTGCGCCGCCGGGCTGCCCGTGAAGGTGCAGCTCGGCCCCGACGGAGTGCGGCACACCGGTTCCGTCTCCCAGGGTCTGGCGACCCTCGCCCGCGCGACGGTCGAGATCCTCGGCGGCGACGAGGCGGCACTGCTGCGCGAGTGCGCCCGCCCCGAGTGCACCCAGGTCTACCTCGACCGCTCGCGCGGCCACCGCCGCGAGTGGTGTGCCATGCGCACCTGCGGAAACCGGGTCAAGGCCGCGGCGTACCGCGCCCGCAAGAGCACCGCGGGCGCCTGAGAACCCGACGCCGAACCACCACCGCCGCGCGTGACCTCAATCCGTCGGCGCCGCGGGATCCCGGAGCAGATCGGCCGTCGCCACGTCCCAGTCCACACCCGCGAGTTCCTGCCCGGCGGGCACGAGTCCGTACGTGTGCTCCAGCCACCGCGCCAGCGGCTCCGCGGGCAGGTCGAACAGCGCGGCCACGTCGCCGGAGGCCAGTTGCAGCCGGACGACGGCCCCGCCTGCCGCCGAGTACGCCGGCCGGACCCGGACGTCACCGGGACCGCTCACCGCGTACAGCCCCTCCCGGAGCAGATCGCGGCCGATCCGCCACACCACGCGGGGGCCGCCCTCCACGAGGAACTCCACGCGCACGACCAGCGGGGACGCCGGCTCGAACCGGAACTCCGCCCTGACGGCCTGCCGCGCCGAGACGTCCAGGATCCGCTCGACGTCAAGGACCAGACCGGGGCTGTCGCGCGGCGCCGTCCCTCGAGTCCGTACACCGGGATGGTTGCCGCACATGACGAGGAGACCCTTCTCTGGGGCGGAAGCCGACCCGACCCACTCTCACCGTCGAGGAACCGTCGTACATAGGTAACTTGACCGTCCATCCGCGCCGACTTCGACACGGCACCTCCCGTCCGGCCCCCGGACCGCCGACATTCAGTCATTCGACTGTCGCCCCCGGCCCGCGCCTGCACGATCCTGACACGGTCGCCCGCGCGCCGGAGCCGAATGCTGGTCGTCATGCCCGGAGGAGCCCACCGTGCCAACCGAGAACCGCACCCCCGTCGTCTTCATCCACGGTGAGTGGCTGCACGCGCTCTCCTGGGAGGCGTGGGCCGAGCGCTTCGCCGTCCGGGGGTTCCTCGCCCTCACACCCGGCTGGCCGGGAGAGGCACCGACCGTACGGGAGACACGTCAGGCCCCCGAACGCTTCGGTGACCTCGGCCTGGACGCCCTGACGGACCACTACGCGCGCCTCGTGCGCTCCTTCGACACGCCGCCGGTCATCGTCGGCCACGCGGTCGGCGGGCTCATCGCCCAGCACCTCATCGGCGTCGACGCGGGCCGGGCCGCGGTGGCCATCGCGCCCGCCCCGATCACCGGCGTCCAGGTGTCCGGCGCCCCGCCCGCCCTGTGGCACCCGGACCGGGACGGTACCGACCCCCTGGTGACGCTGTCCCCGGGGCGGTTCCGGGAGGTCTTCGCGAACACCCTCGACGCGGGGGAGGCCCAGCGACTCCTCGAACGCTACGTCGTGCCCGCCCCGCGCCGCCTCCTCGCCGACCTGGACCGGACGGGCGCGGCCCGCAGTCCGTACGCCGGGGCGGACACCGGCAACACCGGCCGGGGCCCGCTGCTGCTGATCTCCGGTCAGGAGGACTTGGTCGTCCCGGACTCCGCGACCCGCGCCGCGTACAAGGCCTACGGCGACTCCACGGCCGTGACGGACCTCAAGCAGTTCGCGGACCGCGCCCACTGCCTCGTCGTGGACCACGGATGGCGCGCCGTCGCCGACCATGTGCTCGGCTGGCTCGACGACCAGGGCATCAGGGCGTAGGCGGGGGAGGGTTGAGCGCGGCGGTCACACGTTCCGGTCGTCCGGGACCTTGGCCAGGGCGTCGCGGAGCGCCGCGCGGGACGTGATGCCGAGCTTGGGGAAGACCCGGTACAGGTGGGAGCTGACGGTGCGCGGCGACAGGTGCATGCGCTGGCCGATCTCCTTGTTGGTGAGCCCGCTCGCCGCCAGGTCCGCGATCCGGCGCTCCTGCCAGGTGAGCGCCCCGAGATGGGCGTCGGGGGCGAGCGCGGAGGCACCGGTGGCGCGGAGTTCCGCGCGGGCGCGCTCGGTCCACGCGGGCGTGCCGAGCCGTTCGAAGGTCTCCGCGGCGAGGGTGAGCGGAGGACGTGCGGCCTTGCGCCCCTGGGTGTGGCGCAGACGGATGCCGTGGGCGAGGCGGATCCGCGCGAGCTCGAAGGGATGGTGGGCGCCGTGCGGGTGGGTCTCGGCGCGGCGGTAGAGGTCCTCGGCTTCGGCGGGGTCCGTGGCGGTCATCGCGAGCGCGCCGTACGTGGTGAGGGCGAGACGGTGGGAGATGTCGGGCAGGCCCGCCCGCTGGGCGGCGAGGGCGTGCGTGCGGGCCTGCTCGGCGCGGCCGGTGTGCAGAGCCGCTTCGACGAGGTCGAGGAGGGTGCGGGCCGCCTGATGGGCGTAGGGGTGGAAGGAACCGGAAGGTGTGATGCCGATGGCGTGCAGGTAGGCGGCCTCGTAGTCACCTTCGGTGAGCGCGGTGGTCGTGCCGATGGCGTCCGTGATCTGGGTGAGGAAACCGATGCCGCGCGGTCGGGCCCACGTGTCGACCATGGCCTGCAACGCGCGGGCGCGGTCGCCGTCGCCCCGCAGCGCGGCCAACTGCCCCAGGTAGGCCTGCGTGTGATGGGTGAACAGCTCGTGCTGGTGCGCCGTCGTCAGCTCCAGACAGCGCTCCCCGGTGCGCTCGGCCTCGGCCCACTCGCCGACCGCCATCTGGTCGAGCATGATCAGATGCAGCATGGTCATGGCGGTGGCCAGCGCCCCCGTCTCCGTCTCGCGGTCCACGATCCGCTGCAAATGCGGCCGGTACGGGCCGAGGGCGTCCACGTGGTACGCGGCGACTCCCAGCCGGGTGACGTCCCACGGCTCCCGGTCGGTGAGGCCGACGAAGGCGCGCTCCACGCGCTCGCGCACCCCGGCACCGCGCCGCACCACATCGCCCCACGCGTCCTGGTAGATGCGGGACTGCGCGGACACCACGTCGCCCATCGAGTCGAGCAGTTCGTGCGTGCGCTCCCAGGCGGCCGCGTCGCTCGCGTACTGGCTGATGGCCAGCAGCAGGTCGACGAGGCGGGTGAGGTTCTCGTCCGGCTCCCGTACCCCCGCGTCGCGCAGACCCTCGATCGCCGCGAGGACCTGCCGGTGCGAGGACCGCACGTCGCCGTCCTCGAAGAGCGCGACGTAGCCCGACGTCAGCACCGAGCTCGGTGATTCGCCGTGGCCGACTCCCGTGCCGGAGCGGATCAGCTGCCGGGCCTGGTCCAACTGCCCCGAGTGCCCGGCGATGTACGCCGCGCTGCCCAGCCGCCTGGACCGCTCCCCGTGGCTCTCGCTCAGCTCCGCGGCCCGGGTCAGCCAGGCCACGGCGGCCAGCGCACCGCCCCGCACCGTCGCGGAGTCGGCGGCCGCCTCCAGCACGGCCGCGACCTCCTCGTCCGGGTCGACCGTCGAGGCCGCCAGGTGGGTGGCGCGGCGTTCCAGGTCGTCGCGGTGCACCTGCGCGAGCAGGGCGTGGGCCGCCCGGCGTTCGTTGGGCGTCGCCTTCTGCACGACGGTCGAGCGCACCAAGGGGTGGCGGAAGACGAAGTCGCCGGTGAGCGGGTCGATGTCCAACAGGCCGCAGTCCGCGGCCTGTTCGGCCCCGGTCATGCGGTAGCGCATGCCGCGCGGGCTGCCGGCGGTGGCGCCCGCGCCGTCCAGAGCGCCGCGCAGCAGTTCCGCACGTACACCGTCGTCGAGGGCCTCGATCCGGTCGCCGTACACGTGCTGCAACCGCACGGGCAGCGGGAGGCCGGTGTAGCCGAGCAGTTCCTCGGGGGTGCGGCCCGCCCGCCGTACGTACGGCGGCAGTTCGAGCAGCGCCAGCGGGTTGCCCTGGGCCTCGTCGAGCACCAGCCGGCGGATGCGCGGGGCCAGCCCCGGGTGCCGCAGGTCGAGCAGTTCCTCGGACGCCTTCTCCGACAGCGTTGTCACCGGCAGCTCCGGCAGCGCGGCGGTGTCGAAGCCCGAGGACAGTTCGGAGCGCAGGACGACGACGAGTTTGACCGAACTGCCGGTCAGCCGACGCCCCACGAACCCGCACACCTCGGTACTGGCGGTGTCCAGCCACTGGCCGTCGTCGAGCACGAGCAGCAGGGGCTTCTGGGACGCCGCGAGGGAGAGGAGATCGAGCACGGCGATGCCGAGCGTCATCACCGACGGCGGAGCCCCCTCGCTCCGGCCGAAGACGACGTCGAAGACCTTGCGGTGCACGTCGTCCAGCCGGTCGATGAAGGACAACAGCGGATACAGGAACTGGTGCAGACCGGCGAACGGCAGCTCCGATTCCGCCTCGACCCCGGCTGCCCGGACGACTTCATACGTGTGGGCAGCAGCGGCCTCCGCCACGTGTTCCAGCAGCGCGCTCTTGCCCACCCCCGTGTCGCCGCGCAGCACGAGGGACCGGCCACCGCTGTCTGCCAGGAACGCCGACAGCACCGCCTGCTCGCTCTCCCTGCCGACCAGTGCCCCCACGATCGACTCCACGTTCCCCCCACATCCTTCCCGTCACCGTACTGACCGGTGTCCAGCCCGCCCCGCTGCAAGCAGCAGAATAGGTCTCCACGGAAATTTCGTCATGTCGAACGGACAGGTGTGCGTCGGGGCTCGGCCCGTCAGGACGTGCCGAGGCCGTGCAGCAGGGTGTCGACGACGATGTCCGCAGCCTGCGCGGCACTCAGCTCGGGCCGTTCCCGGGCCACGAGATGCATCAGCTGCGGGAGCAGGGCTCCGGCCCACCCTTCCGGCAGACCGGGGCGCAGCAGGCCCTCGTCGGTGGCGCGGGTGAGGAAGGTGTCGACCTCGGCGACGCAGGCGTCGCGGCGTCGGCGGACGGCGTCGTCGGCGAGCATGCGCGTGAGGTCGACGGGCCAGGTGCGGTTGACGGTGATGATGTTCTCGACGTAGCGGTGCAGGGCGACGGCGACGGGGGCCTCGCGCAGCCGGGCGTCGGTGATGGCCTGCTCGATGGCGTCCAGGCGTGATGTGTGGATGGCGGCGAGGAGCTCCTCGCGGGAGGCGAAGCGCCGGTAGACGGTGCGCCGGTCCACTCCCGCCTCGGTGGCGATGCTCGCGATGCTGGCGCCGGGATCGGCGGCGAGCATGCGCGCCCCGGTCGTCAGAACGGCTTCAAGGTTACGTGCTGCGTCGGCTCTCACCGCACCGAGTCTAGCGGCGGAATGTGAAGCCTAGCACCCTTAGCGCCTCTCACGGGTAGCTCCATCGACCGTAAGTGCTACATTAAAGTGACAGTTGAGCTATTTAGTGTCAGCTCAACGGGTCTCGTCGCGGGGTGCGGTCGGCAGGCCACCGCCCCGCACCACTCCGCCCACGTGCACCACTTCCTGAAAGGCACGTCCTGATGTCGAAGGCACAGCAGACAGCGGCACCCGTAGCATCCACAGCGTCCGGGGCAGGTGGTGCGGCCGCGGCCATGAGCGCGCTGATCCTCGCGGTCCTCCTGGCCGCCCTGGACCAGACGATCGTCTCCACCGCGCTGCCCCGGATAGCGCAGGACCTGAACGGGTTCGACGACATCGCCTGGGTCAGCGCCGCCTACCTCCTCGCCTCCACGGCGGTCACCCCGCTGTGGGGCAAGCTCGGCGACATGTTCGGCCGCAAGCCGCTCTACCTGACGGCCACCTCGATCTTCCTGGCCGCCTCGGTGGCCTGCGGCCTGGCGCAGAACCTGCCCGAGCTGATCGGCGCCCGCGTCCTCCAGGGCGTGGGCGGCGGCGGCATGATCGTGCTGACCTTCGCCCTCGTCGGCGACATCGTCGCGCCCAGCGAACGCGGCCGCTACCAGGGCATGTTCGGCTCGGTCTACGGAGTCGCCAGCATCGTCGGCCCCCTGCTGGGCGGCGTCTTCACCGACCAGCTGTCCTGGCGGTGGGCCTTCCTGATCAACCTGCCCGTCGGCGTCGTCGCCCTGGCCATCGCCGCCCGTGCGCTGCCCGCCGCCGCCCGCGGTGCCACGGCCCGTATCGACGTCCTCGGCGCGACCGTCCTGGCCGCGCTCGCCACCGGACTGGTCCTGATCACATCCTTCGGGGAGCGCTGGGGCTGGGGCTCGCCGGCCATCGTCGGCCTGATCGTCGCCACGGTCGGCCTCGGCGCCCTGCTGGTCCCGGTCGAGCGGCGCGCCGCCGCCCCGGTCCTGCCGCCGGCCATGCTCGGCTCCCGGACGGTCGTCCTCTCCTCGCTGATCGGCTTCTTCGCCAACGCCGCGATGTTCGCCGTCCTGGTCTACCTGCCGACCTACCTCCAGGTCGTCCACGGAGTGTCGGCCACCCTGTCCGGCGTGTTCATGCTGCCGCTGGTCGCCGGGCTGGTCCTCAGCCAGTCACTGGCCGGTCGCTGGGCCGCACACGTCGAGCGGCTGCGGACGATCCTGCTCGCGGGCCTCGCCGCCAACCTCGCCGGGCTGCTCCTGCTGGGCACCATCGGCGCCGCGACCAACACCCTGGTGCTGAGCGTCTACTTCCTGATCACCGGTGTCGGCATCGGCATGGTCCCCATGGTCGTACTGACCACCGTGCAGAACAGCGTGCCCGCCGCCGATCTGGGCGCCGCGAGCGCCGTCGTCACCTTCGCGCGCTCCATCGGCGCGGCCTTCGGAGTCGCCGTCTTCGGCGCCCTGCTCAACGCCGGTTTCGCCGACCGCACCCGTCAGTTGCCGACCGCCACGGGCTTCGACGCAGCCCGCCCCGACACCATCGGCCACCTGCCGGCCGCTCTGCGCGACACGGCACTGGACGCCTTCGCGCACGCCACGGCCACGGGGTACCTCTGGATCGCCCCCACCCTCGCCGCCGGGCTCGTCCTCGCCCTCTTCCTCAAGCCGGTCCGCAAGACCGACGAGGTGAGCGGTACGGCCGACGACGCCAGGAAAGCGGTACCGGCCGCCTGACGCTCCGGGCCTCGCGGCCTGCGTGGAAACCGACCCGTCCGCTACGTCACCTGCTCCGCCGCACCCGCCCGGTCCGCGGTCCAGGCCGTGAGGATGCGCAGAGCGTCGTGCGAAGGACTGCCGGTCTCGGCGGTCAGCACCATCAGACGCTGACCGGAGGCGTCGGACCCGGACCAGGTGTCGCAGTCCAGGGTGAGGTCGCCGACCAGGGGGTGGCGGTACTGCTTGGTGCCGTACGTCGCGCTGGTGACGCGGTGTTCGGCCCACCAGGTGCTGAAGTCGGCGTCCTGGAGCGTCAGATCGCCGACCAGCCGCGCGAGTTCGGGGTCGTCGGGGTCGGCCCCGGCCTCCATGCGCAGCGCGGCGACCGCGTCGCGGGCGTCGTGTTCCCACTCCCGGTGCAGACCGCGGATCACCGGGTCGGTGAACATCAGCCGCAGGTAGTTGCGGCGCTCCGCCGGGATCGCGGCGAAGTCGGTGTACAGCGCGACGGCGGAACGGTTCCACGCCAGGACGTCCAGGCGCCGGCCGAGGACAAGCGCGGGTGTCTCGGTGAGCTGGGCCAGCAGCCGCCGCATGGCGGGCCGAACCTGCTGGGCGGGGCGGCGTGCGGGGCGCGGCCGGTCGTCCGTGCGCCCGGCCACCTCGTACAGATAGCTCTGCTGGTCCTCGTCGAGGCGCAGGGCGCGGGACAGGGTGTCGAGGACGGCCGCGGAGGCGCGGACGCGGCCCTGTTCGAGCCGGGTGTAGTAATCCACGCTGATCGCGGCGAGCGAGGCGACCTCCTCGCGGCGCAGCCCGGCGACCCGGCGCGCGGAGTCCGTGACGGGCAGGCCGCACGCGCGCGGGTCGAGTTCGGCGCGGCGGGCCTTGAGGAACGCGCCGAGCGTGCGGGTGTCGGAGTGTGCGTTCATGGCGTTCGTTCTCCCGTGGTCCGCACACCCTTGAGGTGTGCCGGGTGATGGGGGCGGTGCCGACCGAGGGCGGCGGGACCTCATGCCCCGCCGCCCTCCGGGGTCAGCGGACGGTGGCGCGCGCGGCCCGCTCGATCACGTCGGCCACCAGACGGGGGTGGGAGACGGCGACCGAGTGGGAAGCGGCGACCTCCGTGGTGTGCGCGTGGGCGCGTTCGGTCATGAACCGCTGGACGGCGACGGGGATGTTCAGGTCGTCCTTGGTGACGACGGCCCAGCTGGGCTTGGTCTTCCAGGCCGCCGTGGTGGCCTTCTCCTCCAGAGCCGCCTGCGCGATCGGCCGCTGGCCCGCGGCCATCAGGGCGGCCTGCTTCGCGGGCACGTCGGCGGCGAACTGGTGCCTGAAAGCTGCTTGTTGGATGTACAGGTCGGTGGCGGTGGAGCCGTCGGCCTGCTGGTACGTGACCGGGTCGAGGGCGTCGGGGAGCGTGGAGCCCGGGTACTTGTTGGTGAGCTCCAGAGCGCTCTCGCCGGGGGCGGGCAGGAAGGCGGCGACGTAGACCAGGGCCTTCACGTCGGGGTCACCGGTGGCGGCCTGGCTGATGACGTTGCCGCCGTAGGAGTGGCCGACGAGGATCTTCGGGCCCTTGACGTGGTCGAGCACGGTCTTCAGGGCGGCCGCGTCGGAGGACGGACCGCGCAGCGGGTTGGCGGCGGCGACGACCGGGTAGCCGTCCGCGCGCAGGTCGGCGATGACACCGTTCCAGCTGGAGGCGTCCGCGAAGGCGCCGTGCTCCAGGACGACGGTCGGCCTGGTGTGCCGGCCGGAGTCGGCGGTGTGGGGTGCGCCGCTGGCGGTGCCGCCGAGGGCGAACGCGCCGAGCGCGAGTCCCGCCGTCGCCGCCGCGATCACGGTGGTGGTCGGCCGCTTGCGGCCACCCTTGATGCTCTTCATGTCAGCTCCCTCGCAGATGGTGGTGTCGGTCTCGTGCATCACAGGTGGTCGGCGTCGACGACGGCCTGGGCGAACACGGTGGGCGCCTCCTGCGGCAGGTTGTGCCCGATGTCCGCGATCGTGCGGTGCAGGTAGGGGCCGGTGAAGTGATCCCGGTAGGCGGACCCGTCGCCCGGCGCGGTGAAGGGGTCGAGGGCGGCGTCCAGGGTCACCGTCGGCACGTGGATCGAGGGCTGGGCCGCGAGCTGCTTCTCGTAGCGGGCGTAGCGCGGTTCGGTCTCGACGAGGCCGATGCGCCAGCGGTAGTTGAAGAGCACGACGGCGGCGTAGTCGGGGTTCTTGAAGGCCTCGGCGGTGCGTTGGTAGACGGCGTCCGAGAAGTTCCAGTTCGGGGAGACCAGCGTCCATACGTAGCGGCACAGCGCGATGCGCTCGTCCTCGTTCTCCATCGCCTTCTTGCCGCGCTCACTGGCGAAGTACCACTGGTACCACCAGTTGTGCTCGACGGCCGGGGCGGCGGGCTCCAGCTGCGCCTTGACGTTGGTGATCAGGTAACCGCTGGTGGACACCAGGGACGTGACCCGCTCGGGCCACAGCGCGGCGATGATGTCCGCCGTGCGCGAGCCCCAGTCGAAGCCCGCGAGCGTCGCCTTCGGGATCTTCAGGGCGTCCATGAACGCGATGATGTCGAGCGCGACGGCCGACTGTTCGGCGGTGCGCGGGGTGCGGCCGGACAGGAAGCGGGTGCTTCCGTGGCCGCGCAGGTAGGGAACGAGCACCCGGTAGCCCTGTTCGGCCAGGAGCGGGGCGACGTCGACGTAGCTGTGGATGTCGTACGGCCAGCCGTGCAGCAGCAGGACGACCGGGCCGTGGGCGGGACCGGTCTCGGCGTAACCGACGTCCAGGACACCCGCCTTGACGTGCTTGAGCGTCTCGAATCCGGTGTGGGTGCCGGGGGTGACGGTCGGCACGACGGGGGCGGCCAGGCCGCCCCCGTCGTGCCCGGCCGCGGCGGACGCGGCGGACGAGGTGCCTTGCAGACCGGTCAGTGCGACCGCGGCCGCGCCGGTGCCCAGTCCGACGGCCTTGCTGAAGGTGCGCCTGTTGATCATGTCAAACCCTTTCGTGCGGTGACGGTGAGCCGGCACGTACTCTTCCCGGTCGCGAAACGGCACACCTCAGTCATCCGACTGAGGGAATACGTATCTCGCGGCGAGTGGATGCCATCAGGCGTGTGCGGCCACTAGTGTGTGCAACTAGTCATCAGAACTGCTACATTGCAGTGACAGTTAGAAATCGATGGGCACGGGAAGAGAGAAAACGCATGATCACCTACGACCGGCTTTTCATCGGCGGCTCCTGGACCGAGCCGAGCGAACCCGAACTGCTCGACATCGCCTCGCCGCACGACCAGTCGCTGATCGGCCGTGCGGCCCAGGCGCGCCCCGCGGACATCGACCGGGCGGTGGCCGCGGCCCGCGCGTCGTTCGACGCGGGCGAGTGGCGGCTGACCCCGCCGGCGGAGCGGATCGCGCTGCTGCGCCGCTTCAACGCGCTGCGCGAGGAGAACGCGGAGCGGGCCGCCGACCTGATCTCCCTGGAGAACGGCTCGGCCGGCTGGTTCACCCGCGCCGGACAGCCCGGCCTGACCCGGCAGGCGAACGCCTACCTGAAGGCGGCCGAGGAGTTCGGCTGGGAGGAGACCCTCGCGCCCTCGGACCCGTCGTCCCCGGTGCGCAGTGTGGTGCGGCGTGAAGCGGTCGGCGTCGTGGCCGCGGTGATCCCGTGGAACTCGCCGTTCTCCTCGGCCACTTCGAAGATCATCCCCGCTCTGCTGGCGGGCAACTCCGTGGTCCTCAAGGTGTCTCCGGAGAACTCGCTGAGCATGGGCTTCCTCGCCGAACTGCTGGAGCGGTCGGGCCTGCCCGAGGGCGTCGTCAGCGTCCTCTCGGCCGACCGCGAGACCAGTGAGTACCTGGTGTCGCACCCGGACGTCGACAAGATCGCCTTCACCGGCTCGACACGGGCCGGCCGCCGCATCGCCTCCCTCGCGGGCGAGCAGCTCAAGCGCGTCAGCCTGGAGCTCGGCGGCAAGTCGGCCGCCGTCATCCTCCCCGACGCCGACATCGAGAAGGCCGTCGCGGGCCTGAAGTTCGCCTCCCTGCTCAACAACGGCGAGTCCTGCATCGCCCAGACCCGCATCCTGGCCCCGCGCGAGACGTACGAAGAGGTCGTCGCGGCCCTGAAGGACCTGGTCGGCTCGCTCAAGGTCGGCGACCCGGCCGACCCCGACACCTTCATCGGCCCGATGATCCGCCCCGACCAGCAGCAGCGGGTGCGCGACTACATCCAGCTCGGCATCGAGGAGGGCGCCCGCCTGGTCGTCGGCGGCCCGCACGTCCCCGAGGGCCTGGAGAAGGGCAACTACGTCACGCCCACCGTCTTCGCCGACGTCGACAACTCCATGCGCATCGCACAGGAGGAGATCTTCGGCCCGGTCCTGGTCGTCATCGCCTACGACGACGAGGACGACGCCGTCCGTATCGCCAACGACTCCGAGTACGGCCTGTCCGGCGGAGTCTGGTCCGCCGACGAGGAGCACGCGCTGGCGGTCGCCCGCCGCATCCGCACCGGCACCGTCACGGTCAACGGCGCCCCCGTCGCCTTCGACGGCCCGTTCGGCGGCTTCAAGGCCAGCGGCATCGGCCGCGAGTACGGCGCGGTGGGCCTCGGTACGTACACCGAGTACAAGACCGTCACCGTCTGACCCCGGCGTGCGTGACGGAACCCGAACGCAGGACAACCGCCGATGGCGGCAGACGGCCCGACCGTCTGCTGCCATCGGCGGTTCTCAGGGCCCCGCTGCGGCCACCACTGAAGCGCGTAACCGTCTTGACAGGTGACGCGAGACGGCGACATGATGGCGACACCGCTTCAAACGGTGATGCGAAAAGCGCCCCTCGATGAGGCGACCGAAGACTTGTTGACCTGGACGGGGAGCGAGCGCAGAACATGGCCTCTCACGCGTACGCACACATACGGATCGCCCGGCGCCGCCGCCCCGCTGCGGAAGACGCCCCGGTCCAGCCGCAGCCGCGGAGCGCGGCGAGGCCCACGGACCACGCCCGGCCGACGGACGTTCAGCTGTGGAACTGGACGCAGGGCGCGGTGCTGTTCGGATACGGCCCGACGGCTGCCGACTTCCTGTGACCGCTCTTCGGCGACTGCCCGAACCGGGGAAGTCGGCATGCACACCCAAGACTTGTCCCCTCACGGGACCATCGAAAGCGAGACCACGACCATGGACATGAAGCTCGAAGTCGTCATCCTGCCCGTCTCCGACGTGGACCGCGCCAAGGAGTTCTACGCGGACCGCCTCGGCTGGCGCCTGGACGCCGACTTCCCCATCAACGACGGCTACCGGATCGTGCAGGTCACCCCGCCCGGATCGGAGTGCTCGATCATCTTCGGCGAGGGCCTCACCCAGCAAGAGGCGGGCACGCTCCACGGGCTGCAGCTGACCGTCACGGACATCCTCAAGGCCCAGGAGGAACTGGCCTCCCGCGGAGTTGCGGTCTCCGGCCCGTTCCGCGACGCGACCGGCGCCTTCCACCACGCCGGTGACGCCCACCGGATCCCCGGACCGCACCCCGAGCGGGCCAGCTACGGCACCTTCGCGGCCTTCGCGGACCCCGACGGCAACGAGTGGTTCCTCCAGGAGGTCTCCGAGCGGGCCCCCGGCCGCTGAGACCCGCCCCCGGCGGAGCCGGCGGGATCGTCCGCCCTACTTCACGAGGGTGTACATGACGGAACGCTGCTGCTTGTGCCGCTGGATACGCCCCTTGGCGACCAGTGACTCCAAGGTGTTCCGCACCACCTGAGGTGTGGGGTTGCGATCCGGGTACTTCTTCAGGAGCTCGTCCCGCAGCTCCTTCGCCAGGCGCGGCTCGTCGTACTTGCCGAGGAGCTTCATCAGCAGGTCCCCCAGCAGGGCCTGACGCGGCTTCCCCTGCGCGCGGGTCTTCGTGGGAGCGGGCGCCGACGCGGACTTCGCCGGTGCCGAACGCCGCGAAGTGGCCCCGGCCGCGCCCCGCTTCGGTTTCGCGGCGGCGGGCTCGTCCTGCGACTGCTCGGGAAGGCGGGACGCGTCGGCGAAGCCCTCGTACCGCTCGGCGAGGCTGATGATGTCGCTCAGGAGGGACTCCTCCTGCTTCAGCATCGAGATCCTCTCCTTCAGCTCCTGCTGCAGGCGGCGGTTCTCCGCCAGGTCCGATGCGGCTTGCTCGACGTACCGCGATCGGAGCGCGTCGGCCGACTGGCTGGTCACAACCGTTCACTCCCTCGATATGGATGACGCTGCGCATGCTACCCACGTCAGGGGCCCCACGCAGACAAGTGTCGACGCCGGACGCCTCGCCAGGCATGTGTGCTCCTCACGATAAGCGCTCATGTGCCGGTGCACGCGGCGAAGACCGACACTTCCTCGACCAACATGTGCGTCCACGACGCAGCGGCAGCACGCGTCACGTGTGACCGCCGAAACGCCTTCAAGGAGCACTCTTCATGACAGGAAAGCCGAAACGGGAGGGCGCCGAGGGCACTCCCGTCGGGCGGCGCGCGATGCTGGGCGTACTGGCCGCCGGGGCCGCGGGTCTCGCCGCCGCACCCCATCTTCAGCGCGGCTGGGAGGGATTCCTCGGTGCGGCCTCCCAACTGGACCCCACCGGAGCGACCGGACTGCTGCCCAACCCCGGCGGATTCCGCTACTACAGCATCGTCGGCTCGGTACCGCACAAGGATGAGACCAACTACCGGCTGCGGGTCACCGGACTCGTCGACCGGCCGGCGAGTTACACCCTGGACCAGCTGCGCGCGCTGCCGCAGACCAGAGTCGTCCACGACGTCGTGTGCACCGACGGCTGGCGCGTGGAGAAGACACCGTTCGGTGGGGTGAGACTCGCGGACCTCCTCGACGACGCCGGGGTGCGCTCCGGCGGCGCGGCGATCCGCTTCACCTGCTTCGACGGCGCCTACAGCGAGAGCCTCACCCTGGAACAGGCCCGCCGCTCCGACGTCCTGATCGCGCTGACCATGCAGGACAAGCCCCTCACCCACGAGCACGGCGGCCCCGTCCGCCTCTACGTGGCCCCCATGTACTTCTACAAATCGGCCAAGTGGCTGTCCGGGATCTCGGTCACCGACACGGTCGTCCCCGGCTACTGGGAGGAACGCGGATATGCGGTCGACGGCTGGCTCGACGGCGCCGACCGGCACAGCGACGCGGCCTGAACCGCACGACAGGATCCGCCGGTTCAGCACCGCCGAACGCTGGATCCACCGCACGACCGGCTCCCTGATGCTGGTGTGCCTGCTCACCGCGGCCTGCCTGTACGTCGCACCGCTGGCCCAACTCGTCGGCCGACGCCACCTGATGGTCACCCTCCACGAATGGTCCGGCATCAGCCTGCCGCTGCCGTTCCTGGTGGGTCTCCTCTCCCGTGCATTCCGCGCCGACCTGCGCAGGCTCAACCGCTTCGCGGCGTACGACCGGCAGTGGCTGCGCGCCGCCCGCAGGCGCCTCACCTCGCCCGCGGCCCGCCCGGCCGGCAAGTTCAACGCGGGGCAGAAGCTGTACGCGGGGTGGATCGCCGGCGCCGTCCTGGTGATGATGTTCACGGGCCTGCTGATGTGGTTCATGGGGCTGTTGCCCTTCATCTCACGCACCAGCGCCATCTTCGTCCACGACCTCATGGCCTGGGCGATCACCCTCGCCGTCCTCGCACACATGCGCAAGGCCCGCCAGGACCCGGAGGCCCTCCTCGGCATGCGTACCGGATACGTCAGCCGGGCCTGGGCGCGGCGTCACCACGCGAACTGGCTACGAGAGGCGCCCGCTGAGACCGCGACGCGCGACGGTGAGCACAGCACCGTCGAATGACGTAGGCCTCAACTCCTGTGCACGCACCGTCGATTGACTGTCGCCCCACCGAGCGTTCGCGGGACAGAGTTGACCCAGGGCCGCGACACGGGCCCCACCGACGGATCGGTTCCCAGCGCGCCCTGCGTGCGACACGTACATGTGCCGTCATGGACGGGCACACACACCTGCTTACACACACACTCCTCACACTTGGACGGGACAGCAATGAAGAAGGCTCTGACGGTACTCGCGGCAGGCGTGCCGCTCGTCGCGGCGGCCGTGTACCTGCCGCCCGCCTCGGCGGACGAGACCCGGAACACCGCCACCGCCACCTCGACCCCCGCCACCTGCGCGGCGCCGACCGTGCGGGCCCCGGCCGGCACCGCAGTCGAGTCCGTGACCGCGGACCGCCGGGCCGGAGGCACCATCCACGGCACCGGAATCCTCGGCGGCGAGATCTCCGGAGTCCCGGCCTTCTGCGAGGTGACGGTCACGCTCACCCACCCGGGAGAGGACGACCACGCCACGGTACGGACCTGGCTGCCCCTGGAGAACTGGAACGGCCGCTTCCAGGCCATCGGCGGCAGCGCCTTCAGCGCCGGTGACAACGGTGTCGGCCTCGGCGCCGCGGTCAAGAACGGCTACGCGGTGACCACGACGGACGCCGGAGTCGGCGATGTCCTCGACACCAGCTGGGTCCTCGACGCCCAGGGCAAGGTCAACCGTACGGCGCTGAAGAACTTCGCCTCCCGCTCCCAGCACGAGGCCGCGAACGTCGGCAAGGCGGTCGTGGGCGGCGTCTACGGACAGCGCGCCGCCTACTCCTACTTCACCGGCTGCTCCACCGGCGGACGCCAGGGCTA
Organism: Streptomyces sp. BYX5S; assembly: GCF_054724165.1. Lineage (NCBI taxonomy): Bacteria > Bacillati > Actinomycetota > Actinomycetes > Kitasatosporales > Streptomycetaceae > Streptomyces > Streptomyces sp. BYX5S. The sequence goes on from NZ_CM138829.1 coordinate 4,139,479, forward strand.
CATGGAGGCGCAGGCGTACCCCGACGACTACGACGGCATCCTCGCGGACGCGCCCGCCATCAACTGGGACGAGTACGAGGTCGCCACCCTGTGGCCCCAGGTCGTCATGAACAACGAGAAGACCTTCCCGAGCGACTGTGAGCTGAACGCCTTCACCGCCGCCGCCGTCAAGGCCTGCGACAAGCTCGACGGTGCCCGGGACGGCCTGGTCAACGACCCGTCCCGCTGCGACTTCGACCCGCGCCGGCTGATCGGCACCAAGGTCGACTGCAAGGGCGAGGAACTGACCATCACGGCCGCCGACGCGGCCGTGGTCCGCAAGATCTGGGACGGCCCCCGCACCCCCTCCGGCAAGAAGCTGTGGTCCGGTGTCCCGGTCGGCGCCGACCTCAACGGCCTCGCGCACTCCGTGACCGACGCCGACGGCACCGTCAAGGGCGACCCCTTCCAGGTGCCCGCCCTCTGGGTTCAGCTCTTTTTGAAGAAGAACCCGGACTTCGACCTCACGACCATCACCTACAGCGAGTTCACCCGCCTGTTCCAGCAGTCCCAGGCCGAGTACGACCACGTCATCGGCACCGACGACCCGGACCTGTCGGAGTTCCGCAAGTCCGGCGGCAAGCTGCTGACCTGGCACGGCGCCGCCGACCAGTACATCCCCACGCAGGGCACCGTGGAGTACCGCAAGCAGGTCGAGCGGCAGCTGGGCGGCTCGAAGCGGGTCGACGACTTCTACCGTCTCTTCCTCGCCCCGGGCACCGACCACTGCGGCCTCAACGGCTCCGACGGCTCGACCGACGGCCTCGCGGCCCTGTCCTCCTGGGTCGAGCACGGCAAGGCGCCGAAGACGCTGCCCGCCACCCTGATCAACGCCGACGGCGAGAAGGTCACCCGCGACCTGTGCGCCTACCCCAAGGTGTCCCGCTACCAGGGCCACGACGAAACGTCCAGCGCCGCCGGCTTCCGCTGCGTCGCCCCCTCCCGGCACTGACCGGGCCGCCCACCCCTTCCGACCCGAGAGAGGCCGACCCACCATGAGCACCCAGACCGCGACCCCGACACCGACCGGCCGGGCCGCCACGGACGAACGTGCCTCCCTGCTGAGGCTGTACCTGACCCGAGGCATCCTCGCCATGGCGTGGGCCCTGGTGTTCGCCCAAGCCCACGAGAACGTCGACGCGGTGACGGTCGCGCTGCTGGTCGCGTACCCGCTGATCGACGCGGTGTCCTCACTGCTCGACCACCGCGCCACCCTCAACGACGCCGAGCGCCGGGTCATCGCGTTCAACGGAGCGCTCAGCACGCTGGCCGCCGTCGCCCTCGGTGTCGCCGGTGTCGGCGGCGCGGCACCGGTGCTCCACGTGTTCGGCGTCTGGGCCCTCGTCTCCGGCGCCGCCCAGGTGCTCGTCGGAGTGCGGCGGCGCGGTCCCGAACTGGGCGGGCAGTGGCCGACACTGATCTCCGGCGGACTGTCCTTCCTCGTCGGCATCACCTACAACATCCAGGCCGCCGGCGACCACCCCTCGCTCGACGTGCTCTCGGTGTACGCCACCGGCGGCGGGGTCTGGTTCATCCTTCAGGCACTGCTCCTTGGCTGGAAGTCCCGCCAACTCCGCACCCGTACCGCCGACTGACGGCCGTACCCATCAGCCGTCCGGAACGCCGCGGCCCGCGCCTCGAAAAGGCGCGGGCCGCGGCGTACGCGCACGTCGTGCGGAGGGTCAGCCGACGCGGTAGCGCACCGGCAGGGACAGCACCCCGCGGATGATGCCGGAGCCGATCCACTCCAACGAACCGACGGGTACGGCGAGTTCGAGTTCGGGGATCCGCGCGAGCAGGGTCCGCAGCGCGACGGTGGTCTCCAGACGGGCCAGCGGCGCGCCCAGGCAGTAGTGGATGCCGTGCCCGAAGGCCAGATGGCGGGCGCCCGGCCTGGCCACGTCGAGCGCGTCCGGGACGCCGCCGTCGGCCTGCGGCGCGTCACGGCCGGCCGCACCGAGCGCGACGACGACCATGCCGCCCCGCGGGATCGACACCCCGCCCAACTCGATGTCCTCGGCGGCGTAACGGTTGGTGGAACGCTCGACCGAGGTGTCGTGGCGCAGGAACTCCTCCACCGCGCCGGGCATCAGCTCGGGCCGCTCGCGCAGCAGCCGCAGCTGCTCGGGGTGGCGCAGCAGCGACAGCACGGCGTTGCCCAGCAGATTCACGCTGCTCTCGTGGCCGGCGACGACCAGCATCATCGCCGTGCCCACCAGTTCCTCCTCGCTGAGCCGGCCGTCCTCCTCGTCGCGCACGGCGACCAGCGCGGACAGCAGGTCGTCCTGCGGAGCGCGCCGCTTGTCCGCGATCAGGCCCGCCAGGAGGCCGTGCAGCCCGGCCAGCGCCGCGCGGTGGTCCGGCGACGCCACCTGGAGCGCCAGCGCCGACCAGCGGCGGAAGTCCAGATGGTGCTCCCGCGGAATGCCGAGGAGTTCCGCGATGACCGTGGCGGGCAGCGGCGCGTTGAACGCCTCGACGAGGTCGACCTCGCCCGCGCGCGGCAGCGCGTCGAGGAGACCGTGGGCGATCTCCTCGATGCGCGGCGCCAGTCCGGCCGTGCGGCGCGGTGTGAAGGCGGCTGACGCGAGGCAGCGCAGCCGGGTGTGCTCGGGAGGGTCCGCCTCCATCATCTGTGCGCCGAGCCCGACGGAGGGCTTGTGCAGGACGTAGCCGGCCGCGGCCAGCGCGTCGGCCGCGGGCGTCGCGTCCTTGAGCAGCGCGGGATGGGCCAGCGCCTCCCGCGCCAGGTCGTAGCCGACCACCACCCAGCCCTTGAGACCGAGGTGGAACTCGGCCGGGTGGATGGGGCCGAGCCTGCGCAGCCGGGCGTACCGGGCGGGGGCGTCGGCCTTGAAAGCGGGATCGATGACCACCCGGCCGTCCTGGTAGGGGCATTCCTGATGGAGGCTCATGACAGGTGTCTTCCCTTCGTGGGGTTCGGCCGACGCCGTGACAACGCGCCGGACCCGACGCGGGTTCGGCGCGCGGCCCGCGTACGGATCCGGTGGCCGCAGCGGCCTGCCGTACCGTCAGTGCCGCTCGCGCGGACCCAGTGCGTCCCGCAGCGCCACCCGGGAGGCGATCCCGAGCTTCGGGTAGATCTGGTAGAGGTGCGCGCCGACGGTGCGGTGCGAGATGAACAGACGCTCGGCGATCTGCTTGTTGGTGAGCCCGGACGCGGCGAGCTCCGCGATCTCGCGCTCCTGCGCGGTCAGGGCCGCACCGGCCGGACCGCCCGGGAGCGGCACACTCCGCCCCGCGGCCCGCAACTCCTTGCGCGCACGCTCCGCCCAGGCCGTGGACTCCAGCCGCTCGAACGTGCTCAGCGCTGCCGCCAGCGGCCCCTTCGCCTCGGTCAACGCCCGCGACCGGCGCAGCCGTTCCCCGTACGCCAGCCGGACGCGCGCCAGCTCGAAGGGCCACCGCTCCGCGTCCGGTACGGCGAGCGCCTTTTCGAACAGGCGGGCCGCGTCGGTGTCGTCGTCCGCGACGAGGGCCTCGGCGCCGCCGGCCAGCAGCGCGAGCCGTGACGAGAGCCCGGCGACGTTCGTCTCCCGCAGCGCCCGTACATGCGCCACCGCCTGCGCGCGCCGTCCGGTGCGCACCGCGGACTCGACGAGCTCGTAGAACACCCACGAGGCGTGCGCGACGTACGGGGGGAAGCTGCCCGCCGGGCCGATGGAGGTGACGCGGCCGAACGCCGCGTCGAAGTCGCCGTCGGCGATGTCCGCGAGGGCGTGGACGTGCAGCGCGCAGTGCACGGCCTCGCGGATGCCGCGCGGCGAGGCCCAGTTGACCATCGCGTCGGCGAGCGCGTGCGCGGTCGCGGTGTCGCCCCGGGAGGCGGTCACGAGACCCTTGGTGTACTGCGAGAACCAGGTGCAGACGGCGTACCCGGACTCCTCGCAGAGTGTCAGCCCCTCCTGGGAGAGCTCCAGGACCTCGTTCCACTCGCCCCGGTGGTAGTCGTCCAGGCACAGGTGCAGCAGTGCGCCGATGTGCCGGCGCACCGGACCGCCCTCGCGGCCGTGGCGCACGAGCCGCCAGGCCGCCTCCCGCACCGCCGACAGGCGGTCCGGGTAGAGCGCGGCGGTCCCCACCCGCACGATCCGGGCCGGGTCGGTCTCCCGCAGCGCGCCGTCGATGATCTCGTCCAGCTCGCGCAGCGTCGCCGCGTCGGCGTGGGCCGGGTCGCCCCACACCCGCGCGGCGACGAGCAGCAGCGGCGGGGGAGCGGGCCGCAGCCGGGCGACGGCCGACCAGTACGGCGCCCACAACTCCTCGCGGGCCCCGTAGTTGCACAGCAGTGCCAGGAAGTGCAGCGCGTCGATGAGGGCCGGGTCCTCGGCGTCGTAGCCGTGATCGCCCTCCTCGATGGCGCCGACCAGCAGGCGGTGGGCGGTGTCGAGGTCTCCGTCGCTGTTCAGCACGAGCTGCACCGCCGCGTGGGCGGACGTCAGGGACGCGCCGTGCCCGGGATCCGCCCGCCGCGCGTCCTCGAGGAGCGCCGACGCGCTGCTCAGCGCCCCGATCGCCTCGGCCCCCACGTACGCGGCCTCCGACAGCCGTCGTGCGCGGTCGCCGCCCCGTGGGCTGAGGTCGGCCGCCCGGGTGAGTGCGGCGATCGCGGCCACGGCGTCGCCGCGGTCCAGGATGCGCCGCGCCGTGCGCTCCAGCAGGAGGGCGACCTCCTCGTCGGGCTGGAGCGTCGCCTCGCCCAGGTGCCAGGCGCGCTGCTCCGGCTTGTCGGTGAGTACCCGCGCCAGCGCCCGGTGTGCCGCGCGGCGGGCACTGCTGGTGGCCGCGGCGACCGCGGCGGACATGATCAGCGGATGCCGGAACACCAGCCGCCGCGGTGACTCCTCCACCCGTACGAGCCCGTCCCGCTCGGCGGCGTCGAGGCCCCGCAGGTCCGCGGGCGCGCCCGTCTCCCGCGCCGCCGCCGCCAGCACCCCCAGGTCACCCGTGCCGTCGAGGGTGGCGAGCAGCAGCAGATCGCGGGTCGCGGCGGGCAGCGTACGCACGCGGGAGGTGAACAGGGACTGAAGCCGTTCGCCCAACGGCAGGACGGCGGGCAGCACTTCACGGGCGCGGCGCTGGTCGGCGCGCAGCGCGTCGGGCAGTTCGAGCAGCGCCAGCGGATTGCCCTGCGCGGCAGCCAGGAGCCGCCGCCGCACCGGGGGCGCCAGGTCGGGGAAGCGCAGGTCGACGAGGCGTGCGGCGGACGCCTCGTCCAGGGCGGGCAGTTCGTACGCGGGCAGGCCACCGCCGTCGAAGAAGCTGTCCACGCCGGTACGGGAGGCCGCAAGGAACCGGATCCGCCCGCCGGACAACCGCCGGGCGAGGAAGCCGAGGACGGCGGCGCTCGCCCGGTCTACCCAGGGCAGGTCGTCCACGATCAGCAGCACGGGCCTTTCCTCGGCCACCGACCGCAACAGCGTCAGCGTGGCGTTGCAGACCACCAGACGCTCCGGAGCAGGGCCCGCGCCGAACCCCAGCGCGACCGTCATGGCCTCCCGTACGGGGGTGTCCAGCCGGTCGAGGTCACCGTGCAGCGGCAGCAGGATCTGGTTCAACGCCGCGTAGCCGACGTCCGCCTCGAACTCGGCACCGGCCGCGCGCAGCACCCGGACCCCGCCTCCCTCGGCGGCCGCGGCGACGGCGTCGAGGACCGCGGACTTGCCGACACCGGGGTCCCCGGTCAGCAGGAGCGCGTCGCCCCCGCGCGGTCCGGACACCCCGAACACGCGGTCCAGGTCCCGCTCGCGCCCGACCAACCGGTCCCCGGTGCGGCTCTGTTGGGAATCGGCCGGAACCACGACCCACCACCTTCGCTCGAGCCCGGTCCGCGGGCGATCCCCTCCGCCGCGGGCACCGGCGCCCGGCCGGCGCGGGGAGGACGGGAACCAACATACATCACCGTCTTGATAGGTGACGCGTTTTGGGTGCACACTGCAAACAGGAGCGCGGCCCACATGTACGCGCCGTCGACAGGAGCACACCATGCACAGCAACCAGCCCTCCCTCCCGCCCGGCCGCCCCAGCAAGGAACAGCGGGCCATGGCGGAACTCCTCAGCCGGATCAACTGCAACGACCGGCGGGAGCCGAACCGGGAGGCGGAGGAATACGCGCAAAGCGTCCGCCGGTTGACGGCCGTCACGTTCCTCAGTGCCGTGCTGTAGGGCCGCCGTCCCGCGCGGCCCGGGAGCGGACTCCGAGGCTGCGTGAGTCATACACAAACCGTAGGGCTCCCCCTATGGTCCCCTCGCCGGAGCGTTGTGCATGCTGAGAGCATGTGCATCAACATCGTCGTCGTCGACGACGACCCCGGGTTCCGCCGCATGGCCACGACGCTGCTCACGGCACGGGGCCTGCGTGTCGTGGCGGAGTCCCGGGACGGCGCGTCGGCCCTGGCCGCGGTGCGCACGCACCGCCCCGACGGGCTGCTGCTCGATCTCCATCTGCCGGACACGGACGGACTGACCGTGGCCCGCCAGGTCACGGAGGAGGACAACCCGCCGCGCATCGTGCTGACGTCCACCGACAAGTCGTTCTGGTCGCACGAGGAACTGGAGAGAGCCGGCATCGAGTCCTTCGTCGCCAAGGACAAACTGTTCGACGCGGACCTGCGCGGCCTGTTCGGCCCCGCCACGCCGTGAGGACGGCCCGCAGACCCCGGCCCGCAGGGGACCGGCCGGGCCGCTGACGCCCTACTGCCCGAGGTAGCGCAGCACCGCCAGCACGCGCCGGTGCTGCCCCGTGGCCGTCTGACTGAGCCCCAACTTCAGGAAGATGCCCGTCACATGCCGCTCCACGGCTGCGACGCTCACGAACAGCTTCTCGGAGATGCCCTTGTTGGAGTGGCCCTCGGCCATCAGCGCCAGGACCTCCCGCTCCTTCGGCGTCAGCGCCGCCAGCGGATCCTCCGGACGCTTGCGGCCGAGCAGCGCCGCGATGACATCCGGGTCCAGCGCGGAGTCACGGGCCACGACCCGCTCGACGGCGTCGATGAGGATCTGCGGGCTGGCCACCTTCTCCTTCAACAGATAGCCGACACCGCTCGGATCGTCCCCGACCAGGTCCAGCGCGTACGACGCGTCGAGGTACTGGGACAGGACGATGACAGCGGTCCGCGGGTGCGACGCCCGGATCTTCTGCCCGGCGCGCAGCCCGTCGTCCGCCAGGTCCGGCGGCATCCGGATGTCGGTGATCACCACATCGGGCCGGTGCGCCTCCGCCGCGGCGACCAGGTCCACCGCGTCGTCGACCGCCGCGACCACGTCGATGCCGGCCCTGCGCAGGATGGTGGCGATTCCTTCGCGCACGATCGGCTGATCCTCGCCGAGCACCGCCCGCAGTGGTTGACTCATGGCGGCATCCTACGGGAGGCCGGGGCGCACACATATGCCGAGAAGCGACGCCCGCGACAGTGGGGCAGACCCCACAACCGCCCGGGGGAACCCCCAGGGCGAGCGAGGGGGCACACGACAGACCCGGAAGCGCCCAACTCGCAGACTGGGCACATGAATCCGGGCCCGGACCGGACGCGACGAGGACGTGCCGCGGTGCACCACCACGTTCTGATGTCGACCCACCGGCCGAACCTCCAGGAGGTCACCATGAAGAAGTGCCACCTCTCCCTGCGGATCACCCACTGGGTGTTCGCGGACCTCGCGCTGCCGCGCCCCTGCGAGGTGTCGTACGACAGCGCCGACCCGCTGGCCGTCACCCTGGTCTTCGCGACCGGCGGTGGGAAGTCGGTGCGCTGGTCCTTCTCCCGTGACCTGCTGGCCGAGGGGCTGGCCGACGGCACGGTGGAGGGCGTGGGGGAGGGGGACGTACGGCTCTGGCCGGTCCACGACCACGAGGGCGCTCTCACCTCGTTCTGCGTCCAGCTGGGAAGCGCCCACACCGCGCTCATCGAGTTCGACGCCGAGCCGGTCGCCAACTGGCTTGCCCAGACCTACGCGTTGGTGCCACGCGGGAGCGAACTCGACGACGTGGACTGGGACGAGCTGCTCCAGCCGGTCGAATGAGCAGGAGTGCGCGAGCGAAAGAGGGAAACGGGAAGCGGGAAGAGAGAACAGGAAGGACCCCCATGGGAAACGAACCGCGCCCCCTGCTCAGCGACTGGGAGTGGCAGCAGCGCGCCGCCTGCCGCGGCATGAACAGTGCCACCTTCTTCTCCCCGTCGGGGGAACGCGGCCGGGCCCGCCGCGAACGCGAGGAAAGCGCCCGCCGCATCTGCGGGCACTGCGAAGTCGCCGACACCTGCGCGGCCACGGCCCTGGCCCACGGGGAGACCTACGGCGTCTGGGGCGGGCTGACGGGCGACGAACGCCGGGACGGAATACGGGCAGGGGCCGGGCGAAAGACGGCGAAGCGGTCCGGAGCGCCGGTGGGCGCGGGAACGAAGAAGCCCTCAGAAGCGGCCCGTTGACACGCCTCGTGATTGACCGGGCAGGGTCCGGGGATCGGACGTCTCCACCGGTTCGGCCGGGATCTGGATCAGGAGGGTGGTGCCCTCGCCGGGCGGCGACTCGATCGCCAGCTTTCCGTCGAAGGCCGCGACCCGGTCCGCGAGCCCGGTCATCCCACTCCCCGCGGTGGCCTTGTCCATGCCGCCGACACCGTCGTCGACGACCGTGATCCGCAGCATGTCCCCGAAGACGAGCGAGACATCGATCCGGGACGCGCGGGCGTGCTTGACCGCGTTCGTCACGGCCTCGGCCACGACGAAGTACGCGTTCGACTCGACGGTCGGCGAGATCCGCCGCTCGTCCACGCTCTCGACGACCACGGGCACGGGGCAACGGGCCGCCAGGTCCTTCACGGCCGCCACCAGCCCCTTCACGGTCAGCACGAGCGGGTAGATCCCCGACGCCAGCTCCCGCAGCTCGTTGATCGCCGTCTGCGCGTTGTCCGCGGACTGGTCCAGCAGATCGATCGCGGCGCTCTCCGTGTCGGGGACCAGCTCCCGCGCCAGCCGCAGCCCGATCATCAGGCTCACCAGCCGCTGCTGCGCCCCGTCGTGCAGGTCGCGCGCCGTACGCCGGTGCACGGCCTCGGTGCTCTCCATGATGCGCCGACGGGTGTCCTGCAGCGAGGCCGCCATGGTGTTGAACGAGGTGCCCAGCGCCCCGATCTCCGGCACCCTGCTCGGCGCCACCCGTACGCTCAGGTCACCGCCCGCGAGCTGCTGCGCCGCGGCCGCCGCCCCGCGCACCGGCCGTACGACGGCGCGGTGCTGGAGCACCGTGAACACGAACACGAGGGCGGTCGACGCCGCGAGCCCCGTCGCCGCGGCCAGGACCGCCTGGTGACTGTTGGCCCCGGCGGCGTCCGTACGCTCCGCCAACTGGGCGCGCTCGTCCCCCATGTACGCGCGGAACTCGGCCCGCAACGCGTCGACACGCTTCTTGCCGTCGCGGGCCATCTCCGGTCCGGACGCGGCGGGATCGTCCAGCCGGACCATCGTGACCAGCGGAACCGAGTAGTCGTTCAGGAACGCCCTGACATCCTTGGCGATCCGTTCGGCGGCCTGGCGCTGCGCCGCCGAGGTGGCGCTCCGGGTGAACCGCCGCGACGTGGCGGCGAGCTCGTCGCTCGCCTCCTGCCACGGCTCCAGGAACTCCTCCCGCTCCGTGATGACGAAGCCGCGCTGCCCGGTCTCCAGATCGAGGAGCAGCTGCTGCATGCTGCCCGCTTCGACCAGGGCCGTCCGCGAAGCCCGCCTGGCGGAAACGGAGTTGTTCGCGTCCGATATCGCCCACAGCAGGACGGCGAACGCCACACCTATGAGCAGCGCCAGCAGGCCGCTCGCCGCGATCGTGAGACTCGTCAGCCCCGGCCGTCGGCCGCTGTACTCCTGTGGTGCGCGCATACTCCGCCTGCCGATGAAAAGGATCGAGACAGGTAAGAGTGTGCAATGTGTCGGTCGCGAGCAGAGGAGAAACCGACAAGAACATGTCCCACGGCGTTCAACTCCGCGCGGCGGCCAAGTGGCCAGCTGTCAGGGGGCGCGCCAGATGTTGTCGAACGCGGCGTTCTCGATCGACCGCTTCCGGCGCACGGCCCCCAGTTCCGACACCGCGTTCCCGACGGCGACCAGCACCGTCGCCGTCACGTCGTCGCCGGGGTCCGCGATGCCACTGTCCGGGTCCCCCTGGATCCCGGAGAGTGTGGCCAGGGCCGTCAGGGCCGCCGTTCCGTCCGACGCCTGTCCTGTGCCCGGCAGATGTCCGGCCCGCCCGGTCCGCTCCACCTCGTCGGTGTAGCGAGCGAAGAGGCCGTTGCCCCGACGCCACAACCAGTCCTCGACCGACTCGTACGGCTCCTGCCGCTGGAGCTGAGCGGCGGACTCGTCCAGCAGGCGGTCACCGGTGGCGGGCGGCTCACCCGGCACGATGCGGTCGTCCTCCACCGTGAGGGCCCGAGCCGCGACGAGGTCGAGGAGTTCGGCGCCGGCGAGCGCCAGCGACATCTCCCCTTGCTCCACCGGGCGGTCCTTGGTGTACAGAGCGAGGGTCGCGAGCTCGCGTGCGGTGTTCATGGGTGACTCCCTGTCGGTCGGGTGTGAGCGGTGAACCCACATGATTGTGACAACCGAACGGCCGGAACGCCGCGCAATTCCCCTCGGACCACGAAAGTGTCCTGCGTCGCGGACTTTCCCTCCTTGACACGTATGACTGAGGAGGAGGAAGGTAATCACCATTCAATGCGGTGATGCGTGTGCATGTATGTGTTGCGCGTGTGCCGTCCAGCGGACGAGAGGAACGACGTGATCAGCAGACGCGGAGTGGCGCGGACCAAGGCGGTGGCGGCGGGCGCCGCCGGTCTCTCCGGGGCGGGCCGGGCTTCCGCGACCCCGAAGGAAGCCACCTCGCGGGCCTACCGAGGACTCGGGCCGTTGCGCCACGTGCGCACCGACGTCCTGGACATCGCCTACCACGACGTGGGCCCCGCCGACGGCGTACCCGTGATCCTGCTGCACGGCTGGCCCTTCAGTCCGGCCGGCTCCTACGGCGAGGTGGCGCCCGCCCTCGCCGCGCGCGGCTTCCGCTGCTACGTCCCCTACCTGCGCGGCCACGGCGGGACCACCTTCCGCCGCGCCGGGACCTTCCGCTCCGGCCAACAGGCCGCGCTGGGCGCGGACCTGATCGACTTCATGGACGCGCTCGGCATCCGGCGCGCCCTCTACGCCGGATACGACTGGGGCGGGCGCGCCGCCAACGTGGCCGCGGCCCTGTGGCCCCACCGCTGCGCGGGCCTGGTGTCCGTGAACGGCTACCTCATCCAGAACCTCGCGGTCACCGACGAGCCACTGGCGCCCTCCGTCGAATCGGGGCTCTGGTACTTCTTCTACTTCCTCACCGACCGCGGAGCGAAGGGCCTGGAGCGCGACAGGGAAGGCCTGGCCCGCGTCGTCTGGCACCGCAACTCGCCGGCATGGCAGTTCACCGAGGCGGAGTTCGCGCAGGCCGCCCGGTTGTGGACCAACCCCGACTACGTCGAGGTCGTACTGCACAGCTACCGCCACCGACTCGGCGCCACCCCCGGCGCACCCCGCTACGCGCAACTGGAGCGCAAGCTCCTGGACCAGCCGACGATCACCGCGCCCACCGTCACACTCGACGGAGACGCCGACGGCGTCACGCCGTGGACGGACGGCAGCGCCTACGCGCCGCACTACCCCGGCCGCTGGGTGCACCACGTGATCCCCGGCGCGGGCCACAACCTCCCCCAGGAGCGCCCGGAAGCCTTCGTCTCCGCGGTCCAGGAAGCCCACGAACTGCGCTGATGACGCCGACGGCGACGGGGCGATCCTCCCGACGCCGACCGCCCGGCGTCAGTCCTTCAGCGCGTAGAAGCGGATCGGCGAGTTCGGCTCGAACCCGATCCGCGGGTACACCGGCGCCCCGGCGGCGGTCGCGTGCAGCGTCGCCCGCGTCAGCCCGGTGGCGCGCGCCCCCTCGTACAGCGCCTTGCGGGTGACCGCCTCGCCGTAGCCGCGGCGCTCCCAGCCCGGATCCGTGGCCACCAGCACGACGAACAGCCGCCCGTCGGCCTCGACCGCCCCGGCGCAGGTCACCGGCACACCGTCCCGCAACCCCAGATAGGCGTGCACCCGGTCCCGCCACATCACGGAGCCTTCGAGCCCGTCCCGGCCGTCCTCGACGGGGAACCCGTAGGCACGTGCGTTGATGTCCGCGTACGCCAGCAGATGTGCCTCGGTCGTCACCCGTACGAAGGTCAGCTCGGGGTGGGCCGGTTCGGGGACGGGCAGGAAGTCGCCCGCCATGCCCGTGCCGGGGAAGGCGAGTTCGAGGCCCGCTCGCGCGGCTTCCGCGTCGAGCTCGGCGCGGGCGTCCTCGGCGAGCAGACCGTCGAAGACCCACAGGAACCCGGGGTGCTTCTTCGACCGCATGATGCCGGCCGCCTCGCCGAGACGCTGTCGCGCGAGAGCGGAATCCACACCGGTCTCCGTCAGCGTCAGGCAGTTCCAGAAGGCGAAGCGGCAGTCCGCCCAGCGGACGGCGATCCCCGGCAGATCGCGGACGTCCGCGTCCGGGTCCCGGTCGAGCACCATGGCCCGCCAGGCCACGGCGAGCTGCTCCATCGATTCGGTCGAGTCCGCGAGATCGTGCACCAGAACCCCTCAGGTCGTCGGGTGTGCGGGAGGCTCCCGCTCCCTGTGAACGACGCCGGACGTGTGAAGGTTCACCAGGTGTGGCCCGGGTTCAGAAGGCGGAGCGGATGAGCCCGCCGTCGACGCGCAGGGTGGCTCCGCTGACGTACTGGGCGTAGCCGCTGCACAGGTACGCGACCGCCGCCGCGATCTCGTCCGGCTCACCGAAACGCTCCTGATCGTTGGGGATGAGCGCCTCGACGGCGTTGGGCCGGATCTCCTCCCACGTGGTTCCCCAGCCGCGAGCGGGCCCGATCCCGGTGACGAGTTCCTTGGTGGCCTCGACGAGGACGGCTCCGGGGGAGACGACGTTGGAGGTGACGCCGGTGCCCTTCAGCTCACGGGCCAGCGACACGGCGAGGTTGTGCCGGGCCGCCAGGGTGGCGTTGTACTGCGGGTGGGTGTTCATCGGCTGGGAGGCGAGGCCTCCACCGATGGTGACGACCCGCCCCCAGCCGCGCTCCCGCATGGCCGGGACCAGGTGCTGGATCATCCGGACGCCCGAGACCACGTTGACGTTGTAGGTGTCCCGCCACTCCTCGGGGCTCGCCTCGGTCCACGACAGGTGCCGGTAGAAGCCGGCGTTGTTGACGAGGATGTCGACGGGGCCGTCCGCGCTCGCCGCCCGTGCGACGTCGGCGGCGGCCGCGTCGTCGGCGAGATCGCCCACTGCCGTGGTGGCGCTGCCGCCCGCCTCGCGGATCTCCCGCGCGACCTTGTCCGCACGCTCCTGGTTTCTGCCGTGCACCACGACGGCGGCCCCCTCGGCGGCCAGCAGCTTCGCGGTGGCCTCACCGAGCCCGGAGCTCGAACCGGTGACGAGCGCACGCTTTCCGTTCAGATTCAGGTTCATGTCCCTGCGTCCCTCTCTCGGGTTCCCCGGGGGTTCTCACGGCCGCGGAAGTGTGTCATCACCGACAAGTATACAGCTGTAGACGTCTCGGCGCGCCGAGAGGCGTCCACCCCAGGACGAGAAGGTCATGTTCATGTCAAGAACGTCGAGATGCCGAGGAGCTGGGCCAGACATCGTCTGGCCGGCGAATCGCGCGCGAGGGCGTGCCTCAGCGCATGTGAAAGCTGATGTCGCCCACCAGGTGAATGCCGATCCGGCGCTCCGCGAACCGCCACTCGCCGTCCCGCTCGACGAAGCGGTCCCGGTATCGGCCCGCCGCGATGGGCTGAAGAGGCAGCCCAGGAACGGCCTGGAAGATGGTGACGTAGGACCGCGCGGCGGCCACGCGGTCCCGCTCGTCGACCTCGACGTTGATGTTGGTGGTCACATGATGGGTGCGCGGTGTGCCGTCGCCGTAGACGATCACGCGGTCCCGGAGCATCCCCTCGACGGCCTCGCTCCCCACGAATTCGGTTCCGTCGCTCCCGACGAAGACCCCTTCGGTGAAGAGCCGGCCCGCACCGGCGAGATCCCCGGTGTCGACCAGCTCGGCATACGTGGCGATCAGGTTCTCGACGGCGCGAACGGCGACGGCTGCGTCCATGGCGAGCGGCCCCTTCCTCAGGTCGGATTTCCTCGGGTCACATTGCTGTACGCGGTGCGGTCGACGATCGAGCCGGTCCCCAAGGCCACCGGGCCGGCACCGCCCGGCACCGGCGACCGCTGACAGCCTGCTAGCTGCCGTCGGTACGGGCCTGGCCGCCGTCGGGCGCGGGCGCCGAACCCGCATCACCGGTGACAGGGCGGAGCATCTCGGCAAGGAGATCGGCGAGGCGTTCGTTGTCGGCCGTGGCGAGGGCCGTGGTGCCGACGACGCTGCGCAGCAGCCACGTACCGGCGACCAGCGCGAGCCCGAGCTGAGCGCGCACGTCCGCGTCGGGCCCGTCGAGCAGCCCGGCCAGCCGGGCGCCCACGTGGTTCTCGACGCCCTGCCGGATGATGTCCGCCGCCGCCGGATCCGACGCCGAGCGGAGCAACAGCAGGAACGGGTCGAGCTGTTCGGCATCGGGCGCCGTGCGCTCGGCGAGCGCACGCGCGATGGAGTGCGCCGCGCCGGGGAGTTCGTCGCCGATGACCGTCGACGGAGCGAACGCGCGGTCCACGGCCTGGGCGAACAGCCGTTCCTTCGAGCCGAAGTAACGGTTGATCATCATCGCCGTGACGCCCGCGCGCTCGGCGATCTGCCGCACCCCGGCCCGCGCGTACCCGACCTCGGTGAACTCGACGACCGCAGCGTTCAGGATGGCCTCGCGTGTCGCCGCGCCGTCGCGCTTGCGGGCGGGAGATGCGGCACTCATGAGGACGATCATACGGCGGCGTGCCACCAGGGCCGGTTCGGCGATACGGGGCGCGCGGCCGGGTCCCGTCAGGCCGGCGCGGGCCCGGGATTCAGGGGCGGGGCTCGTCGAGGTACTGGTCGGCCCAGGCACTGATGATGTGCGCGGCACGTTGGGCCTGCCCGCGCGCGGTCAGCAGATGATCGGCGCCCTCCAGGGAGATGAAGCTGCGGGGGTGGCGGGCTTCTTGGAAGATCTCCGCGGCGTTGTCGATGTCGACGGTCGAGTCGGTGGGGGAGTGCGCGACGAGGAGCGGAAGGTTGAGCTCCCCGATGGTCTCGCGCAGGTGCGCCTTGCGGACGTCCTCGACGAAGGCACGCTTGAGGACGAGAGTGCGCCCGCCGACGAACCACTGATGGGAACCGTCGCTGAGCACACGGTCCAGCACGGAGTCGTACTGCCGCTCGACGTGGCTCGGATCGACGGGCGCGGCGATGGTCGCGAGGGCCCGCAGCCCGGCAATGTGTCGGGCGGCGGCGAGGGCCGCGGCGCCTCCCCAGGAGTGCCCGACGAGAAGGTCGACGGGCGTGCCGCGTTCGGCCATGAACGCGGCGGCGCGGATCGTGTCCTGAGTCTTGACGGTGAAGGAACCGTCACCCCAGTCGCCGTCGGAGTCGCCGATGCCGAGGTTGTCGAAACGCAGCGTGCCGATGCCTTCGCGGGCCAGCTGCTTGCTGACGCGGGAGGCGGCCGGCGAGTCCTTGCCAAGGGTGAAGCCGTGGGCGAAGAGCGCCCACCCGCGGACCTCGCCTTCCGGCAGGTCGATCACCCCGGCCAGTTCGGGGCCGACGGTGCTGGGGAATCTGACGCGTTCTTTCATCTGTGGTGCTCACCTAGGCAGGGACCGATCGGGGACGCGGCACGCGCGCGACACCGTCCGCCGTCCATCGCACGGGCGCCGGGCGGATGTCGTCGCGAGCCGACGAGCAGCATGTCATGAGCGGGACGCCGTTTTCGACGGGCCGAGGCCGCCGACCCCGGCGGGACGCCGTGCGGGCCGGGGACCGGCACGGCGGCCTGATGCGCTGGGGGTGAATATCGGCTGATGTGCCCACGGGTGGCCGAGCGTTGCTGAAGACTCCCTCTGTGCTGACGAACCTGCCGGACGAGTCCACGTGTTTTGTCGGGCGAGCCACCGAGCTCGCCGAACTCGCCGCGATGCTCGACGCGCCTGGTGTGGTGACGGTGACCGGCGGTGCGGGCGTGGGCAAGTCGCGTCTGGCACTGCGGGCGGTTCGGGACCGGGAGTGGACGGGTTTCAGCGCCGTGTGCTGGACGGATCTGTCGCCGCTGCGCGGGGGTGAGTTGCTGGCGGCTTCCGTGGCGGACGCGCTGCACCTGTCGGACCATACGGCGCGCTCCCTCACCGAGGTGCTGCGCGAGTGGATCGGCGACCGGCGGGTCCTGCTGGCTTTTGACTCCTGCGAGCATCTCGTGGAGTCGGCCGCGGACCTGGTCACCGACCTCGTGGCGGTCTGCCCTTTTCTGACGGTGCTCGTCACGAGCAGGGAGGTTCTGGGCGTGCCGGGTGAGCGGGTGCTGGGCCTGCGCCCGTTGGATCCGGCGGCGGAGGGGGTGGCGCTGTTCGGGGCTCGCGCCGCCGCCGCGGGCCGACCTCTGGACGACCCGACGGATCGCATGGTGGCGGAGCGCCTGTGCGATCACCTGGAGGGGGTTCCGCTGGCGCTGGAGCTGGCGGCGGGGCTGTTGCGACGCCGGACGGTCGGGGAGATCTGGGAGCTGGCTGAGCGGAGGATGGATCTGCCGGGCGGATTGGGTAGGTCCGCCGGCCCGTTGCGGGCGTCCTCGGACTGGTTGGGGGTGGGGCCGGACGGGGCGGGGGTGTGTCCGGTGCGGCATGGAGGACTGCGTACGGCGGTGGGGTGGAGCCATGAGTTGTGCCGACCGGTCGAGCGTTTGCTGTGGGCGCGATTGTCGGTGTTCCCGGGGGTGTTCGACGCCGAGCTGGCGGCTCAGGTGTGTTCCGGTGGCCCGCTGACCGCGCGCGAGCTACGGGCTGCGCTGGCCGGACTCGTCCGCAAATCGGTGGTCACTCCCGCGAACGGGGGCTATCGCATGCTGGATTCGGTGCGGGACTACGGCCGGATGTGGCTGCGGGAACTCGACGAGGAGACGGCTCTGGCCGAGGCCCATGCGGTGGTGATGCTCCAGGTCACCGGCCGTGCGAGGGAGGAGTGGCTCGGCCCGGAACAGCAGCACTGGTACGCGCGGATGCGGGATCTGCACCACGATGTGTGCGCCGCGATGGAGTTCCTGCTGCGCTCGCGCCACGGGACCGCGCTCGAACTCCTGGGAAACGTGGCCTTCTTCTGGGTCTGCTCCGGTCACCTGCACGATGTCGCGCATTTCGCGCAGCTCGCCCTGGTCGGGACACCGGACCCGGACCCGCGGCGGGTCCGGGGACTGTGGTCGTTCGCTCTGGCGCGGATCCTTCAAGGCGAACACGCGCAGGGACGCGGCCTCGCGGCCCAGAGCCTGCGCGCGGCCGCCGCTGCCGGCGATGTCGAAGGCATGCGCCTGGCGGCCTACCTGCTGGGTTTGGTCGCGCTGCTGGACGGGGAACCGGCAGTGGCGCTGCGCCGGGCTGAGGAGGCCCTGGACGGGCGAGGGATCGGCGGCGTGCCGGCGTCAGGCGTCGGCGACGTACCGGACGCCATGCCTCCGGAGCGGGGCACGGCGGGGGAGAGCCTGCTCCGGCTGGTGCGCGTGTTCGCACTGACCGGTGCCGGGCGCTTGAAGGAGGCTCGGCAGGAGGCGGAGGCACACCGCGACGTGTGTGTGCGGCTGGGGGAGTACTGGACCCGCTCCTATCTCGACTATCAGCTCACCTTGATCGCTCTGTGCGAGGACCGCCCCGAGCAGGCGGCCTCGCACGCACGCGACATGCTGGACGCGAAGCGGCGCATCGGCGACCAGTTCGGCATCGCGATGGGTCTCGATCTGCTGGCCGCGAGCCTGTCGGCCCAGGACGACCCCGACGGCACCGTCGCGGCGATCGCGGCAGGCAACCGCTTCTGGCACGCGGTCGGCCTCCTGCGCCGGGGGACACCCGAGGTGCTGCCCCTGTGCGAACGGACCCGTGTCCGGACCCGGCAGCGCCTCGGGACCGAGGAGTACGAGGCGCGGCTGAGCCGCGCCGTCTCCTTGGAGCCGGAGGCGCTGCTGGATGCGGTGCTGGGCCGACACGGGACCGGATGAGCGCGAACACTTCGTGTTCGGGTCGAATGAGGCGGCTGGGTGTCAGGGGGAGCAGGCCAGTTTGCTGCCGGGGACGACCGTCGGGGCGCTCATCTTCGGCGGGTCCATGAGCGCGGTGTTGGTTCCGGGACGGGTCAGGGGCTGGTCCTGGCGGAGGCGGGTGAAGAGTTCCTCGGTTTTGTCCTGGTCCCAGCGCAGTGTGGAGCCGACGTCGGGGATGAGGGGGTTGAATCCGCTGGCCGGCACGGTGGTGAACTCGGTCTGCTTCAGGGGAATGCCCCGGAGGTCGTGTGCGAGGGACACGAGGTCCTTCACGCCGATCCCTTGCTCGACCGTGTCGGGTCCGAGCACGGTGCGTGCCAGGCCCGCTGCTTTGAGCGGTTGGGAGAGGAGGTCCCGCGTGCCGGTGCCGCGCAGGGCGTTGACCAGGAAGCGCTGCTGACGCTGGATCCGTCCGAGGTCGGCGCTGGCGTCGAGGTGGCGGGAGCGTACGTATTGCAGGGCGCCTCCGCCCTTGAGGCGGTGCTGTCCGGGGGCCAGGTTCAGCTTCGTGGTGCGGTCCGAGAGACTGCGCTCGGTGCACACCGTCACTCCGTCGACGGCGTTGACGCTGTCGATGAAGCGGCGGAAGTCGATCTGCAGGAAGTGGTCGATGCGCACCCCGGTCGCGGACTCGACCGTACGCACCGCGAGGGCCGGGCCGCCCTGAGCGTACGCGGCGTTGATCTTCGCGGGGTGTGTGTTCCGTACGGTCCCGTCCTCGGCGAGTTCGGGGATCTGCGCGTAGGAGTCCCGGGGCAGGCCCACGACGCTGAGCCGGTCGCGGCGCTGCGAGAGGTGGATCAGCATCATGGAGTCGCTGCAGTTGCAGGCGGTGCCACCGGCGTAGAACTTCTTCTTCTCCGCGGGGGTGATGGTGTCGCGGCCGTCGGTGCCCAGCAGGAGGATGTTGGTGCCGTTGCCGTCCTGAGGTCGCCCGTGAACTCCCGGGAGAACATCGGCCTGTTGCGCCGCCGTGGGGACCGCCTGCCCGATCACGGTGCCGGAGACCGCCACGAGCCCGGCAGCCAGCACCCCGAGAGTCACCCCTCTTCGTGCGGCACGACCAAAGACATTCCTCATCGAGACTCTCCAGTGCAGAGGGGCAGGTGCACGCAGAGTAGGAAGATCAGCTCTTCATGCCGCAAGGCGCGCGCGACGGGAGGGCAGAGCCACCCTTTCAACGCGCCGACGACGCTCGTACGGCTCCGTGGCGGCACTCACGGCCGGATCCGGCGTGTGTCGGCGGTTCGCGCTCGTCGGCCGGACCGACTGTCCGGTGGGATGACTTCGACGGGCGTCATCGCGATTCGTGTGTCTCGGTGGTCAATGCGGTGCAATCCGGTAGGAACGACCTTGTCCGCTCGGGCGGCGCTGGCGGCCCGGGTCCTGTTGCTGTCGTGAAAGGCCCCCCTCTTGTTCTCCCGTCACTCCACCGTCCTGGCCGCCCTGGCGTTCGCGGCGACAGCGGTGCTGCCTCTGTCGTCCGCCGAAGCGACGGCGCCTACTGTCGAGCAGTCCACCGCGCAGAGGGCCGGGGCGGCCGGCCTCGCTCGCGCTGAGGTTCTCCAGCGAGCGGACTTCTGGTTCGACAGAGCCGTGCCGTACAGCCAGGCGCGTTCCAGCGCGGATCCGCAAGGTGTGCGGTACCGCACTGATTCCAGCGGTTACGCGTCGATGGTCTGGCGGCTGCCGCAGAGCCTGACCACCCACAGCCTGCCCTCGGTCAGCCACCGCATCACCAAGGACGAGCTCAGGCCGGGCGACGTACTGCTCAACCCGGAGGAGCACGTCGTGGTGTTCGCGGGGTGGGCAGACCAGCAGAGGACACGTTACGTCGCCTATGAGCAGACGCCCCCGAGTGTGCAGCGGCACACGCTCCCGTATCCCTACTACGGCCACAACAACGCCTATCTGCCGTATCGCTACGACCACATCAAGTAGTCCGCACCCGGACAGGGCGTGCCGTGGTCGCTGGGTGTGCGGGTGGTGCGTGGCGGCCGACGGCGAACGAGCTGTCGGCCGCCGGCCGCGGCTGGCGCAGGTGTGTGGTCAGGGGTGTGTGGGTTGCAGGCCGGCGTAGGCCCGGCCCCGTGCGAGGAGTTCGGTGTGGGTGCCGGACTCCAGGATGCGGCCGTGGTCCATCACCACGATGCGGTCGGCGTTGCGGATGGTGGTGAGGCGGTGGGCGACGACGAACACGGTGCGGCCGTTGACGAGCCGGGCGAGGGCCTGCTGGACGAGGGCTTCGGAGTGGTTGTCGAGGGCGGAGGTCGCCTCGTCGAGGATGAGTACGCGGGGGTCGCGGATGAGTGCGCGGGCGATGGCGAGGCGTTGCTTCTGCCCGCCCGACAGGCGTGCGCCGCGTTCGCCGACCATGGTGTCCAGGCCGTCGGGCAGTTGCTCGACGAATTGCAGGGCGTTGGAGTCGCGCAGGGCGCGCAGCAGTGTGTCCTCGCTGGTGCCGGCGAGGCCGTAGGTGACGTTGTCGCGGATGGTGCCCTCGAACAGGATCGATTCCTGGGGTACGACCGACACGAAGCGGCGGTAGCTGCGCAGGTCGAGGTCGGCCATGTCGGTGCCGTCGAGCAGGATCCGGCCGGCAGTGGGGCGGATGAAGCCGATCAGGAGGTTCAGGACCGTGGACTTGCCCGCGCCGGACGCGCCGACCAGGGCGATCGTTTCGCCGGGCCGTGCCGAGAGGGTGAAGTCCTCGACGGCCGTGTCCCCGTTGTCGTAGGCGAAGGTGACGCGGTCGAAGTCGATGAGGCCGCGAACCTGCTGCACGGGCCGTTTGCCGGCGTTGTTCTCCAGGTCGGGCGCTTGCAGTACCTCGCCGGCCGAGCGGACCGACTCCAGTCCCTTGGCGATCACGGGGGCCAGGCCGAGCAGGGTCGTCGTCGAGGTGGTCAGGACGGTGAAGAAGGCGCTGAGCATGACGACGTCGCCGGGTGTGATGGGCAGCCAGCCGTGATAGGCGACCAGGGCCGAACCGGTCAGACAGAGCACGCCGAGGAGGTTGAGCAGCACCCAGGCAGCCGAGTTGAACCGGCCGTTCATCGTGTCCAGGCGCAGCCCGGCGGCGAACACCTGGCGCAGTGACCCGTCGACGCGGCCCAGTGCGGTGCGCTCCAGGCCGTGGGCGCGGGTGATCGGGATGAGGGTGGTCATCTCGCCGACCCGGGACGACAGGTGCTCGACCTCGCGCCTGAAGTCCTCGTTGTGGTGGCGCAGTCGGCGGCGCAGCCGCATCACCAGGTACCCGGCGGCGGGTACCACGAGGAGGAAGACGGGCAGGAACTCGGGGGTGCGCACACCGATGACGACCAGACCGCCGACGAGTGTGACGACGGCGCCCAGCCCCATGTCGGAGCTCTGCTGCACCATCTGCTCGACGGCCTCCAC
This sequence comes from Streptomyces sp. BYX5S, assembly GCF_054724165.1. NCBI lineage: Bacteria > Bacillati > Actinomycetota > Actinomycetes > Kitasatosporales > Streptomycetaceae > Streptomyces > Streptomyces sp. BYX5S. The sequence goes on from NZ_CM138829.1 coordinate 4,161,162, forward strand.
GTCCCGGACGACCTTCGCCTGCAGGACGCTGGAGCTGACCCGGGCGTGATAGCCGATCGACAGCTGCTGCATCCGGCGGCACAGGGCCGAGCGCAGGGTGGTGCCCATGCGGCGGATGCTGCCGCCGAGCAGGCGTACGTACCACTGGTGCAGGGGGTAGTTGATGACGAGGATGAACAGGAGCAGGCCCGTGGCCTGCCACAACCGTGCCTGCGGACCGTGCTGGACGACCACGTCCAGCACGGTGGCGGTGATCAGGGGCAGCAGCCAGATCGGGCTGTGCTTGACGACGAAGACGAGGGCGGCCAGCACGAGACGGTGCCGGTCGGGGCGGAAGACGTGGCCGAGGGTACGGATCGGGTGTTCACCGCTGTAGCGGTGGTCCAGGTGGTCGGGGACGGGTTGCTGCATGGAGTGATCCCATCGCATCCCGAGCCGGAGGGAAAGCGCTTTCCGAAAAGAGCGGTGAAGGTGAGCGTGGCCTCTGCGCCCTCAGGCGAGCTCAGTGAGTCGTCCCTGTATCGCGGTCCCCAAGTCCGCCACCACCTGCTTCTGAAACGAGTAGAAGGTGACCTCACCCCGTTCGTGGTGCTGGAGTTTGAGGTACGCGGGCATGAAGCGCCGCTTGCCCCACCGCGGGTTCGAGACTGCGCCCAGGTGCACGATGTCGACGAGTTCCTCGTCGCCGACACGCAGTTGGTAGATGAGGCGTGTGGGCGAGAGCGTCAGTACCGACCAGGGGTGGCGTTGGCGCCCCGCGTCCTGGAAGGCCGCCACGTGAACGGGCGCCTCGCCGTCCAGGTGGTCGACCAGGAGGTCCAGGACCTCGTCGACCGGTGTGCCCTGCGACCCTCCTGCCAGTTCGGTGTTGCCACGGCGCACACACGCCTCGATGGCCGCTCGCGCACCCTGGCCCCGGGTCGGCGTGGACTCCAGGGCCGACCGCAGAGCGGCCTCCGTTCGTTCGCTGGCCTTCGCGCTCATGCCTGCGATCTTCACCATGCGTCCGTCGGCCTGGTGCAGGACCACGTTCCGGGTCAGGCCGAACGACGTGGGGTTGCGGATTCCGGAGGTTCCCGCGAGATCGCTCAGGAACACTTCCGAGAGATGGAAGGCCTCCTGCGGCCCGCCTCCGGACGTGGCGGCCTTGATTTTCGCCACGGCCCTCTGGAGGAGTTGGGTGCGGGCGAACAGGAGCAGCCGCCGGGACGTGATGACCAGTATGGCGGGGGTGTAATTCTTGTGCGGGTGGAGGCTGATCGCCAGCCCGTCCTCCATCTCGAAGCGGATGAGGTGGACGACGTCCTCGGCAGGGTCCAGCTGGGAATGGATACGCCGCAGCAAGGTGTTCGTGTCGGACTCGGACACCCACCACGAGCCTTCGTGCTCCGCCGATTCGTAGAGCTGCAGGAACTGTTCGAGCGTCACTGGCGTGCCTCCCGCGCGTGCAGGTCACATCTGTGTGCTGGGGACTCCCCGCTGGGACTCGACTCCCGTATGTCCCTGAGGCCCGGGGGAGCGGGTCCACACACTAGACGGGGATGGTCCCCCGACCGCTCGCTGCGGTGACCTGCCGTAGCCGACGGGCCCGGAATCTCGTACAGCGGCTGTAGGCCCTCGTCGTCCGATGCGCGGTGACGTGAACCTTCAACTTCACCGCTGTGATGACCGCCTGCATCATGGTTCGACAGGCGAGCGGCCTCGCACGGCAGCAACATCATGGGGGTGGCCGGTGACGGATCGCGAGAGGTCATCGGAAGCCGTCGCACTCGAGCGGGCGCTCGATGACATCGACGGGATCCGCGCCTTCCTGGCGAGGGAGGGCACTCCCGACGGGCGGGCGGCGGTGGACCGCCTCTTGGAGGCCGTGGACGCGGGACACGGCGTCAACGAGGCCGTGCTCGCGCTGCACCGGGCGCTCCAGGAGGCCGGCGACAGTGTGGGGCTGTTCGGCGACAACCGCGCCGAGCAGCAGCGGCCGTTGAACGGCAGCGGGTTCGGCTCCGTGCGACGTGCCATCATCGTGATCTTCTGCCCCGAGGAGAGCTGCGACCGTATCTGGACCCCCGGCGCGGACAACACCGTCCCACGGGTGTGCGAGGACCACGGAACGGCGCTGCAGTGGAGACGGGTGTGACGTGGGCGGACTCCTGAATGAGATCGGGAAGCGGCTCGCTGAACGGTGGATCTCGGCACTCGCCCTGCCCGGCCTGTTGTACGTGGCGGTGACGGTGACGGCCCGCGTGCTCGGGCAGGAGCACGCGCTGAGCCCCGACAGGCTGATGGAGCGTCTTCAGGGCTGGGCGTCGCCGCGTACGTCCGTGGCCGACGTCGTCGTCGCCGTCGCCGCGCTGCTGTTCGGCGCGGTGGTGGCGGGCATCGCCGCGCAGAGCACGGGCGCCGTAGTGGAACGGCTGTGGCTGGCAGAGGACTGGCGTGCGTGGCCGGCGCCGCTGCGCAGGGCCGCACACCGCCGGGTCGAGGCGCGGCGCCGACGCTGGGCACGCGCCGAGGCGGCCCATGCCGAAGCCACACATCAGGTGCAGCAGATCGTCGGGCGTGCCACCAGGGCGTCCGGTCCGCAGACCGACACCGTGGAGGCCAGGGCTCGCGACCGGTTGAGCCTGACCGAAGTGCAACTCCTGCGCATCTCAGCGGAAATGCCGGACCGGCCCACCTGGATCGGGGACCGCGTCGCGGCCGTCGGGCAGCGCACCGAGTCCGAGTACCTGCTCGACCTGCCCACGCTGTGGCCCGCCCTGTGGCTGACGCTTCCCGATTCGGCCCGCTCCGATCTGGGTGACGCCCGCGCGGCCCTCAACCGGGCTGCTGTGCTGGGCGGTTGGGCGCTGCTGTACGTCGCGGTGGCGGCGCTCTGGTGGCCGGCCGGCGTCGTAGGACTTGTGCTGGGGAACACCGCGCGGCGGCGTGGGAGAGCGGCCACCGACGCGTACGCCCAGTTCGTGGAGGCCGCGGTCCGGCTCTACACCATCGATGTCGCCCGGCAGCTCGGCATCGACCACCAGGGCCCGCTCGACGCCGAGTTGGGCTGGGACCTCACTTGTCGACTCCAGGGCAGGAGCCACCTGCTGAAGCTGACGGAGCCTCAACCCGACACCGGAACAAGGCCCTTGACCACCCCGACGCCACAGGACTCCACCTGATGAGCGACCACCGGGCTTCCTTGCGCAGGTTCACTGACGCGCTGGGCCGTGCGGTGCGAGGCGGCCGTGCCGCGTCCCCCGTACCGCCCCTGCGGGCGACGGTGGACACGCTGGGGGAGCGCGCGATGGCCGTGTCCTCTCCCGAGGAACTCCAAGAGATCGTGACGACCTTCCAGGACCTGCGCGGTCGGGTGTCCGCAGACGATCCAACGACCCCCCTGCTCGCCTTCCGTACCGCGCAGGCGCTGCTGCGTCTCGCCGAGGAGTCCGGGGAGATGCGCCACTTCCACGACGCGGTCGCTGCCGCCGCCGAAGCCGTGGAGCGCCTGGCTCCGAACCACATGGACCAGGTGCCCTTCCGCGTGGAACTCAGCGTGGCGCTGCGCATGCGCGGCGACCGGACCGGCCGCATGGACGACCTCCACGAAGCCGTCGAGCAGGCCCGTCGTGCGTCGCATCTGCTGCCGCCGGGACATCCGGGCCGCTTCACGGTCCTCTCGGCCATGGGCAACGCGTTGATGTCCCGCTATGAGAACCGACGCGACGCGCGGGATCTCGACGGGGCGGTGACAGCGTTCCGTGAGGCCGTCGCCCTGTCGTCGCAGGATTCCGCAGATGCGCCCGCCCCAGCGGCGACGGATCGGGCAGCCGTTCTGAACGGTCTCGGATCCGTGCTCTACCTGCGCCACCGGCTCACCGGATCGCCCGCCGATCGGGACGAAGCCGTGCGACGCATGACGGCGGCCCTCGCTCTGGTCCCTCGCGGACCGGCGCGCGCTCTGTACAACAACAACTTGACGGCGCTGCTCCTCGCGCGGTTCGAGAGCACCGGCGACCGCGCGGAACTGGACCGGGCCGTCGACGCCGCGCAGGAGTGCGTGGACGCGACCACCGCCTCGGACCCCGCCCTGCCGGGGCGGCTGACGGTGCTCAGCAATGCACTGCGCATGCGCGCGGAGCGGTTCTCCGTCGTCGAGGACGAGAGACAGCAGATCGAACTCGCCCGTCGAGCCGCCGAGTTGACTCCACCCGGTCATCCAGGCCTCGTGCCCGCGCGCACCAACTGGGCGCACTCACTGTTGGTACGCGGTCAGCGCACGTTCTCGGAGGCGGACCTGCACGAGGCCGTCGACATCCTGCGGGCCACGGTCCAGAGCGTTCCCGAAGGCAGCGCCGTGCTCACGCTGCCGTTGGCAAACCTCAGCGGGGCACTGTCCGCGCGCGCCGAGATGACGGGCAGCCTGGGTGATCTGCACGAGGCAGTCGAGGCCCTCCGGGTGTGTGTCGCCCTGACGCCGTCCACACACGACGAACACGCGATGATGCTGACGCTGCTGGGCCGGGCCCTGCTCATGGGTGCCTCGGACGTTCCGGGACCCAGCGGACGCACGATGGACCCCGCGGACGTGCGCGACCTCGACGAGGCCGTACTGGTCCTGCACCGGGCTGTCGAGCTCACCCCCACGAGTCATGAGCAGCACACCGGCCGCAGCGCGGCGCTGAGCCGCGCGCTGATCCAACGTCATTCGAGCCGCCCCGCCCCGGACCCCGCCGCTCGCGATCTACGGGACGCCGTGGAGATCTGCCGGGCGGCGCTGCGCCACGCCGATCCACAGCACAACGACCACGTCTGGGCCTGCTCCGAACTGGCCGTGGCCCTGCTGCACACCTACCGTGCCACCCGCTCGCCGCAGCTGATGGCCGAAGCGCGCCGATACGCGCACCAAGCCGTCGACAGTCTCCCTGTCGGCTCTCCGATCCGGGCGAACTGCCTCCAGACACTCGGCCAGATCCTGCTGGAGAGCCCTGACGCCGCGCGCTCCGACGCCCTCGCCGCCCTCCTGGAGGCGTACGCCTGCGTGGCGTCTCCTCCGGCCGACCGCATCGAAGCCGCCCGTACGGCCGCGCGTCTCGCAGGGCCGGACGACCGCGAGTTGGCCGGTCGCCTCCTGACAGAGGCCGTGGAACGGCTCGCCGCAGCGGCGCCGCTCTGGCTTGCCGGGAGCGACCGCCTCAAGACACTCTCCCGCTTCGCCGGCCTGGCCACCGAGGCCGCCGCCCACGTCCTCGGGTCCGCCGAACCGACGACCGGAGGCAGCCCGTCGCCCGGGGCGCCCACCGAGGCGTTACGACTCCTGGAGACGGGCCGCGAAGTGCTGATGCGTCAGGCACTGAACCTGCGCACCGACCTCTCTGCGCTCCGCCAGGGGCATCCCCAGCTGGCCGGCGAACTGCTGGACCTGCACCGCCGCCTGGTTGCTCCGACCGGAGCCGCACCCGGACGGCCGACAACGCCCACAGCACCGCTTCCGTACGACGCGCGGCTCGACATCGAACAGCGCCGCGCCGTCGTCCACCGCCTGGAGACCGCCGTCGCCACCGTGCGTTCCCTGCCGGGATTCGAGTCCTTCCTGCGCCCGCCACACCGCGAACTGCTCACCCGTGCCGCCGAGTCGGGCCCCGTCGTGACACTGGCCGCGGCCTCCGACACGGGCCACGCCCTGATCGCCACCACCAACGGTGTCCTGCATCGCCGTCTGCCCGCGCTGACCGACACAGCGGTCACCGCGCAGGCCGCTCGATTGCACGCCGCCGCCGATGCGAGCCGCGACGTGACGCTCGACCGTTCGGCCCGGCTGGAGGCCGAGAGGTGTGTCTCCGAGGTGCTCGAATGGCTGTGGGACGTCGGCGTCGGACCGGTCCTCGACACTCTGGGGCTTGTGTCGTCGACGTCGCCCGAAAAGGGCGGCCACCTTTGGTGGTCACCGGGCAGTCTGCTCGGACTGCTGCCGTTGCATGCCGCCGGACGCCGGAGCGGACAGCACTCCCACGCCGAGGGCGAGGCCGCCATGGACAAGGTCGTCTCCTCGTACACGCCGTCGGCTCAGGCGCTGATCGCGGCCCGGAGCCGCCCGGTCGACGGGAAGCCCCAGCGGTTCCTGGGCGTAGCCATGCCGTACACGGCGGGCGCCGCACCGCTGCCGCGCGCAGCCGAGCAAACCGAACGGCTGGCACGGCTCTTCGAGGACGCGAACATCCTGGTGACCACCCCCGACACCCCGCGACTCCATGTCCCGGAGGTGGTCACGGAGCTCGTACGCAGCGCCGTGGTCCACTTCGCCTGCCACGCCGTGAGCGATCCCGCTAACCCGTGGAGAAGCCGTCTCCTTCTCGGCGGCGATCCGGACTCCCTCACGGTGCGGCACCTGACGGCCCACCACATGCCGGAAGCGGAGCTGGCGTTCCTCTCGGCGTGCCGCACCAGCCACATCAGCGGCCTGCGCGTCCCGGACGAGTCGGTCCATCTTTCCGGCGCGATGCAGCACGCCGGTTTCCGACACGTCGTCGCGACGCTGTGGCCGGTCGACGACCACCACACCGGCGCGGTCGGTGAGGCGTTCTTCGCGGCGCTGCGGACGACGCCGCGTGGACTGGACACGTCGCTCTCGTCGCGGGCCCTCAACCACGCGGTCCGGCAGGAACGCTCCGCGTATCCGAGGACTCCCACGTTGTGGGCCGGCTATGTCCACTCCGGGGCGTGACGAACCGGGGGGAGTTCCACCCCTGAACCAGTCCGAGGTCGAGCGTCCCCCGTCAACAGGGCTGGGCTGTAACAGGGCTGGGCTGTCGGCACGTTGAACGTGCGCCGCTGGGGCCGGGTGGTCGCCGCGTGGCGGTGTTCCAGCGCTTCGCAGTGCGTCGTCCACGGCGGCGCCCTGCACGCCTTCCACCGCACACCGGTCGACCGCACGGTGCCCGTCGGCGTCGGCCACCACGCGCAGCGCCAGAAGGCGTTCCCCCGGGGAGCAGCCCGGGGAAACGCCTTCTTTGGCGCCTGCTGTCAGGATGAGTAAATCTGGATCTCGCCGATCCCCGAGCCAAGGCTTGAGCAGTGCGCGGTCGACTGGCCGGAGTCGCCCGGTTCGAGGCGGATCTGTTCACCGTCCGCGTCGGGCGACCAGCCGCAGATCAGGTGGACCCAGAAGGTGATGGGTTCGTCCCCGACGTTGGTGCACAGCGCCCAGCCGGTGTAGTCGTCGATGTTGTGCTTGCCCTTTTCGCACGAGAGTCCGTGCGGGTCCGCGGCGGGGGCGGCCATTGCGGCGGGCGCCGCGACGGACAGAGCGAGGGCGAATGCTGCGGACACGGCGAGGGCGGCGCGCCTGGCGACGCCGGCCTTCTTGCTGTTCTTCAACGTGTTTCTTTCTGTGAGATCGGACGACTTCTTTGCCTCACTCTGCCGCCCCCAAACCAGCCCAAAACTACGCCCGGCTTCACTGTCCGTCAGCGAAAGGATTCGGCAAGCGGGAGGGGGCGCTTTCAGAATTCGAGGACGTGCTTCCGGGCGTCCTGGAGGGCGGCGGTGGGCCGCGGCGCACTCTGTCGCTGTCGCCGAAAACGTCCGGCCCGACGTGTCGGCCACCCCGGCCCGCGCGGGCATCCAAGACGCCGCCCTTTCGACGGGTGCCTGCACAATCAGCACGCCTGCTGCTGTCGGTCCATGACCGGATGCCAGGGCGAAAGCGGCCTGGCTGCCCCAAGTTCTGTCGCAAGTTCTGGAACCGGCGATTCGGCCAATCTGCGCGCCGTACGCACCGCCTCCCCGCAGGCTGCCCACCCCCGGCCCCCGCCGGCACACGGCACCAACCAAGTCCGGAATCGTGCGCGTTCGATTCCGGCGAGCCGTCGTTATGCCCAGCACCGCCGAGCCGTCCAGGGCCGGAACCGAGCCGAGGAGAAACGCGCGTGACAGCACCCGACGCCACCGCACCAACCCCCCAAACACCGCACCCTCCACCACCCGCCCCCATCACCTTCGAGGGCAAGCACGGCAAGAACCCCCTGGCCGATGCCAGTTTCGGGTCCATGTGCCGGCGCCTGCCCACTGTCCTCGCCCAGAGCGCCCGCATGGCCTGGGCCGTCGACAGAACCGGCGTCGCCCTGCTCCTGGCCTGCCAGCTGCTCACCGGGGTCGCGGCCGCCGTGCTGCTGACGTCCACCGCCAGGGCGATGACCCACATCCTCGGAGCCGGCGACGTCAGCGAACGCCTGCACGGCGCCCTGCCCGCGCTGGCCGTCGTGACCGCTGCCGCGATCACCGGCCGGGTCAGCGGCGCCCTGGCCTCCTACGCGGACGCACGGATCACACCGGTCCTGCTGACCGAGGCCGACGCCGCCCTGGTCGAAGCCGTCTGCCGGGTGGAGTCGTCCGTGTACGCCGAGGACGGCTTCGCCGACCGGCAGGAAGCCGCGGAGGTCGGCGTCACCCGAACCCGGCTCATGGTGCAGGACGCCCAGCGGTTCATGTCCGCCCTCGTCCGCATGATCGCCGCCAGCAGCGTCATCACCGCACTGCACCCGCTGCTGCTGCCACTGCTCCTGCTCGCCGTCGTCCCCGCCGGCGCCGGAGCCGTGCTGTCCGCACGGGTGGACTACGAGACGCACTACCTGAACGTCGGCGACCGCAACGTCCGTTCGATGATGCGCTGGGTGGCGACCTACTCCCGCTACGGCGACGAAGTACGCGCCAACGGCATGACCGGCTACCTCACCTACTGGTACCGCGCCCTGTCCGAACGCATCGACCAGCGCACCCTCACCGCCGCACCCCGAATGCTGCGCATCACCTTGTCCACCAGCGCCCTGGGCGGGGTCTTCCTGCTCGACACCTGGGCCACCCTCGCCTGGCTCGCCACCACCGGCCGCATGCCCCTCCCGGTCGCCGCCACCGCCGTGGTCGCCGTGCAGACCACACTCGCCGCCTTGTCGCAGTTCGTCATCCACGGCGCCGCCCTCTTCCACACCTCGCTCTACCTGGCCGACATGCGCTCCTTCCTCGACATGGCCGCCGAACGCAGCCCGCGGCGCGGCGAGCAGACCATCCCCGAACGCGTCGATGAGATCCGCCTGGACGAAGTCGTCTACCAGTACCCCGGCAAAGCCGAACCCGCCATCGACCGCGTGTCGCTCACCCTGCGGCGCGGCGAGATCCTCGCCGTCGTCGGCGAGAACGGCTCAGGCAAATCCACCCTGGTCAAAGCCATCACCGGCATCCTGCTCGCGGACAAGGGACGCGTGCTGTGGGACGGCATCGACCTCGCCCAGGCGGCCCCCGACTCCGTCTGGAGCCGCACCGCGCTGGTGCCCCAGCAGTTCGCGTGCTGGCCCCTGCGGGTCCGGGAGAACATCACGCTCGGCCAGCCCCGCACCCTCGACGACGGCCCCGTGTGGGACGTCGTGGACGCCGTCGGCATGCGCGAGGCGATCGACAAGCTCCCCGCCCGTCTCGACACCCTCCTCGCCCGGGAACTGTGGGGCGGCGCCGAACTGTCCGGCGGGCAATGGCAACGCCTCGTGTGCGCCCGCGCCCTGTACCGGCGCACCCCACTCATCGTGCTGGACGAACCGACCTCCCAGATGGACGCCCGCGGCGAACACGCCATCTTCATGCAGATCAAACGCCTGGCGGCCGAGCGCATGACGATCGTGGTCACCCACCAGCTCGAGAACACCCGGCTCGCCGACCGCGTGCTCGTCATGGACCAGGGCCGCGTCGTCGAACACGGAACGTACGAAGACCTCGTCCACGCCGGCGGCCGCTTCGCCGACCTCGTCGCCCTCGCACAGGACCGCTGACCGCGGGCCGTCACTCCGGGCGACCGCGACATCGGCACCACGGAACCAGCAGCAGCAACGCGATCCCGGCAACAACGACCACGTGCACCGGCAGCGGGACGCGGCGGTGTCGCCCGGGGCCGCGCTGCCCGGCGACAGGTACGGACAGGGGGCGGACCTCGACGACGCCATCCGCCCCCTGCCCCTCCGCCCCTGATCGGCTGCGACGGCATCCTCGACGGCGCCCATCGGGCGCTCACTCACTCACTCACTCGCCCGCCTCGTCTCACGCCGAGGTGAGAAGACAAGTTGAAGATCGGCGCGGTGTTCGAGTTCCTCGAGCTTTCACCCGTACAAAACGGAATTGAATCTCTCAACTAAGTTCACTGGGCGCATAGAGCTCGTAACGCGATCATGCTCCGGCCTTCTTGAGGCGGCGCCAGCAGATCAGGCCGCAGGCCAACGAGATGAAGGCGTCGTGGAGATCGAGGCGTCGTTCCCAACGGACGGCGAGGCGTTTGAACTGATGGAGCAGGGCGAAGGTCTGCTCGACGACGTAGCGGAGCTTGCCCAGACCCTTGATATTCGGGGCGCCCTTGCGGGAGATGACGGGCATGATCCGGCGTTTGCGCAGTTCACGGCGGACGGCTTTCGAGTCGTACGCCTTGTCGCCGAGCAGAGCCTCGGGGCGTCGGCGGGGACGGCCGGGCCGTCCCGCGACCGGTGGGATGCCGTCGATCAGGTTGAGGGTCTGGGTGATGTCGTTGACGTTCGCCGCGGTGGTGAGGGCATGGAGTGGGGTGCCCTTCCCGTCGCAGATCAGGTGGTGCTTGCTGCCCGTTTTCCGGCGGTCGACCGGCGACGGACCGGTCGCGGCTCCCCCCTTTTTGCGCGGACGTGGGAGCCGTCCACGCACGCGCGAGTCCAGTCGAGTTCGCCGGCCGCGTTCAGCTTCGCGAGCAGGATCTTGTGCAGCTGCTCGAAGACCCCCGCCTGCTGCCAGCGGTCCAGGCGCCGCCAGCAGGTCTGCCCGGAGCCGAACCCCAGCTCCAGAGGCAGGAGTTGCCAGGCGATGTCCTGGTGCAGGACGTACAGGATGCCCTGCAGGCACAGCCGGTCCGGCACCGGTTTCGGGCCCGGCGACCGCTTCGGCCAGGGCGGCAGCAGCGGCGCGATCAGCGCCCACAAGTCGTCGTCCACGATCCACGGCCGAGTCGTCACACCCACCCGAACGGTCGGATCGTCACATCAGTCACGCCCGACCAGGGCACTACAGCAAGATCCTGTTATGAGCTCATAGTTGTCTGTTTACGGAAACCCAGGGCATGCGGGAGCACACAGCACAGGAAGCCGAACCTGGGAGACAGCGATGACAGACTTCAGTAACCGCGCGACCGCCGCCAAAGGATCCCGTACCAACGGCCTCGCCATCGCCGGCCTCGTATGCGGCATCGTCGGCATCTTCATCCTGAACATCGTGCTCGGCCCGCTGGCCATCATCTTCGGCGCCGTCGCGATTCGACAGTCCGGGGTCAAGGGCGGCGCGGGCATGGCGAAGGCCGCTCTCGCACTCGGAATCCTCGACGTGCTGCTCTTCGTGGTGCTGATGATCGTGGCTGCCTCCAATGGCGGCTTCAGCTGGTACGTAGGCGGCTGACACCAGCCCGAAAAGGGCTCTCCGCAGCTACGTGCGGAGAGCCCTTTTCCATCTCTCAGCTTGGTATTTGATTTCGGCTCGCCCACGGCTTCCGGGCTGCGGTTTCGTGAGCGGCGAGTTCCTCTGGCGTACCGAGGAATGCGGGGCCACAGGGCGCCGGCAGGCGTTCGACCACCATGGCGATGGCCTCCTGCGCTGTGGCCGCCGGGCCCACGGACTCGTTACGTGCGGGGCCCAAAACCCGGTAGGCGCCTTCGGCGGCGGGCTGGACATAGGGAATGTCCCAGGTCCATCGCTTCTCGGTACAACGGCTGAAGTGCAGCTCGCCCATTCCCGTCCAGGGGAACAACTGCGGCAGGCGCGGCTACGCGTAGGCCGCTTCGAGGAGCTCGGTGGGTACGCGCCCGTCGTCCCTTACGGCCTGCCAGCCCGCTTCCACGACGGCCTCGCCCGATGTATTCCAGTGCACGGCCCCATGATGCCTGGCGGATTCGTCCAGGAGGGATGATCACTTCATGGACAGGGTGGTTGATCTTGATGAGGCGGCTGCGGTTCTGGCCGGCCGCACGGTGGGCTGGAGATCGGCAGGCCTCGAAGTGGGCCAGGTGACCTGGAGGGATGCCGAGGCGCCGTGGCCCCAGCCTCTGGAGACCGACAGGGCCCGGGTTCATGACCCTGACTCGGTTGGCGTGACCCTCTGCGGGCCGGGCGATGCCGAACTGTCGGTTGTGCTGTTCCGGGGTGGCTGGGCCGACGTGGACTTCATTGCTGACCTCGGCGACGCGGGTTCCCTCCCGGCTTCGGGCATCGCCTCAGCGGCGGACTTCGAGACCCTGATGGGCCGCTGGGTCGCTCGCGTCTTCGGGTCTGCGGTGCTGTTCGGTGAGTGAGTGCTCGCCGGCCTCGCTCAGCTCACCGGCTGTTGTGCGGCGCGTGCTGGGGTGGAGGCGAGGCGGTAGGAGTCGATGCCGGTCGATCAGGTTGCCGCCGAGGATGAGGCGGTCGACGATGGCGGCGCAAAGCCTGGGGTCGGTGAGGGTCTCAACCGGCGGTCATCATCCCGGAGAAGCGGCCGCGCCGCGACATCGTCGACGCGATCCGCCACGTCGTCGACACCGGCTGCAAGTTCAGGGCCCTGCCGCACATCGTGGTCGGCACGCGAGGCCTGCTGCTGTTCGTGATGGTGACGCCCGGCAACGTTCACGACAGCGTCGCCGCCCGCGAAGTTTCCCTGCGCCTGCGCCTCATGCATCGCTGATCACGGCGGTCTGGGCCGACCCGATCTACGCGGGCGCCCTCGTCGCTGGGCCAAGTCGTTCCGCGGCCTCATGATCAGGACAGTGAGCCGCCCCAAGTCCGCCAGGGGCTGCATCTTGCTGTCCGCTGGGTGGTGGAGCGCAGCCTGGCGTTGTGGCTCCATGCCTGCCGCGACGTCCGCGACTACGAGGCGCTGCCCGAGCACGCCGAGGCGATGCTCACCATTTCCGCGATCACACGCATGACCTGCCGGCTCGGCCGGCCCGCGCCCTCAGCCGGACGCGGCCGTGCCCCGCCCACAAATTCCACTGCAAGCCGTTTGACAGGTGAGTGCCGGTCGCGGCACGAGATGGCGTTGTCCTGTTCACCGCATGAGGACGGTGACGCCGCGGTCGGCGAAAATCTCAAGGAGAACCTGGAGGTCGGCCGCGGATTCGCGGCCCGCCACAGGATGGTCGATCAGGTCTGATCCCACGGTGCTCGAGTGCAGCCATTCCACCGTGAATGGGGGCTTGGCGCCAAAGCCTCCGCGCAGACAGTCGTCCACGGCAGCGAGATTCCACCCGAAGTATCCGCCCGGACCATTGATGGCCTCTCCCAGCGCGCAGTAGATGCTGTTGATATCGGTGACCTGCCGGCCGTCCATGATGAACACCTGCCCCGGTGCGGCATCTTCGGAGTGTCCGCGAGGCTGGTACTCACGAGACCAGAGCGCGATGGACAACCATGCCTTCCGGCCTGCCGCGTCGAGGTCCTGCCATATGCCCTTGCGGTCGATATTCCTTCTCCGGAGCAGGTCCCAGATGTCTGCGGCCGCCGGGAGCAGTTCGTCACACCACAGCCGCACTTCGACATCGAACAGGCCATCACCGTGCACGGACGGCCTCGCGGCCATCGCGGTCAACCCACTGACAAAGTAGGAACCCATTTCCATGCCTTCAGCATCGAGAAACGCCAGATGGGCCCCACCTACCGTCGCTCGCCGACTCCTCAGATGGTTGAGACCGGTCAGAAACTTTCCCTGCGGCGAGCACCCCAGCAGTTCAACCCGCCGAAGGCCGTCTTCCTGAGGATCGAACAGCCCTCTGGCATCCTGCACAAACCCCCAGAACTCATCTTCGTCCTCGTCGCTGTGCAAGGCGTACTTCCACCCTTTGTCAGCCCCACCCACTGATTCCACGACACCTCCTGCGCGGAGGATCCCACGGACGGTGTCACCGACGGGCGGCTGTGTGAGAGGTAGTCCGGCCTACGAACATGATCACGTGAACGTGCCACCGTGACAGGCGGTTGACGGGAGGAAAGACGGGTCCGCGGAGGGCCGTCGGTGTTGTGGCCAGCGGCGCGCGATGGGTGCGTGCGGCCCCCCTATGGCCGTCGGGCTGGGGGCTGGTGTCGAGCGGCTCGGCCGCGTGTAGGGGGAAAGCCGCCTCGGGCGGGTGCGTGCCGAGTGGTCGGCCGCCGCAGGGAGGGTTCGGTTCTTCGGGCCGTGGCCGACGGCGTAGCGTGGCCCCCTCACGGGCTCCAGTCCGTCGGCGCTTCGGCGAGGGCCGTCGGCCGCTGCGGGCGCACGCACGGCGGACGAGCGTCGGTCGGCCATGACGTTGTGCTCTTCGACCCGCAACAGCAGGTGAGCTGCGACGTGTTCACGCAATCGCGCGATCGGCTCTTTCGTTTCGGGTGAGGCATGTTCATTCGCGCAAGCGGAAAGGGAGGCCTCGCACCGATGCGCAGTGTTCCCCATGGCGCAGGACGGAGCAGGAGCACCGGACGGCGCCCACCGGTCCGCACCGGGCCCGTGCTGGTGGGCCCGCATGATCGTGGAGTCCGCAGAGACGGCCCGGTTGAGGTCCTCGTCGGCGTCGGCCTGCGGCATCAGTGCGGTGAAGACTCGTTCCCACGTGCCTTTTACCGTGTGCCATCGACGGCCCCCATCCGCAGCCGGTTGTAGACACCTCGCCAGTTGCCGTATCGCTCCGACAGTCACATCCACGGGGTGCGGGTCTGGAACTCGAAGGCGATAGCGTCGATCACCTCGCGATGGTCTCGCCACCGGCCGTCCCGCTTCGGTGCCCGCTTCGGGAGCAACGGCTCGATCCGCGCCCACTGCACATCAGTCGACGACACACCCGGACGACCGATCGGATGAGCTGAACGAACCCCCTAGATCCGCGAGTTGCGCAGCGACTGGTACACGGCGCCGGCCAGCGCCCGCGTCGACCGCGCCACCGACAACTGCTCGTGCTGGCGGTACAGGGACCAGTTGTAGCGGACCAGGCCCAGCTTGTTGGAGGACAGCGAGCCCGCCTGGTGGGCTCGGTACAGTGCCAACGGCTCGGCCAGTCCCCGCGCTTGGAAGCCGTCTCGCAGGATGCTCAGCCACAGGGCGTAGTCCTGCCGCTTACGCATCTCGGGCATCAGCCGCGTGCCCAGCACCCTGCGGTCGTACATCGCGGTGAGCGCCCCGATGTAGTCGCGAACCAGCATCGCCTGGTAGTCCACCCGCTCGCGAGCGCGGACGATCCGACCGTTCGGCGCGAAATTCACGCTCTCGCCCGTGAAACCGGCGTCCACCTTGAAGTACGACGTGAACGTCAACGGTGCCCGCGCACCGTCTTGGGCCGCGAACGCGAGCTGCTTCTCGACCTTCTGCGGCAACCACAGGTCGTCGCTGTCGAGGAAGGCGATGTAGTCGCCCCGGGCGCGCGTCATCGCCAGGTTGCGGGCCCGGCCGGCGCCGCCCTGAGTGGGTGCCGCTTCTGGCAACACGCGATTGTCCTGCTGGGCCAGTTCGCGCAGCAAGTCCATGGAGCCGTCTGTGGACTGGTCGTCAGTGACCAGCAATTCCAGGTCGCTGTGGGTTTGTGTGAGAACCGACCTGACCGACGCACCGAGCGTGGCCGCCGCGTTGTAGACGGGCATCACGACGGAAACAAGAGGCACGCACTTCTCCTCGATGGGCTGGCGGGACGACAACACATTCAAGCAGCGATCCGCCCGGCTTCTGCTACTGCCCCCATGGGCCGCGGCTCGCGACCTCCGAGGCGATGCGGGACGATTCGAAGCCTGCTCTCCGCGGATCAACGTGCATTGAGCGTCAGGCAACCGCCGTGAAACACGCTGCTTCTAACGGAAATCGGCTCGAACTTGGTTGAGGGCGGGTCGTAGTCTGGTCTGCATGGCCCACGCGAAGACTTCCTATGTCTGTCTGCCCTGCCGGGCCTCTTACAAGCAGCCCTACCTTGGCGACCACGAGCGGCTCTGCCCGCGCTGCGCCGAGCCGTTGATCCATGCGGGTTCCGCCTTCGCGCCGCCGCGGCGGCGCGACACTGCTGCCTGGCGAACCCTGACGGTGCTTTTGCGCGCCGGTGTCCGCTTTCACAAGAGTTGCTGTGGGGGTCCGGGCTACCGTCCGCGCACGCTCAGCGAGGTGCGCGAGCGGATGGCGTATGCGCGAAGGACCGGTGAGCCGTTCGCGCAAGCGTTGGTGCGCCGCGAGCTGTAATAGCCGGCGGCGCGGCACACCGATACCTGTCCGAGCACCTGACTTGTCAGCTCCGCACGGTGGGTCACAGTGAGCCGACCAACCAGAAGCAAAACTGCCCCGATGCGCCTCTGCCGATGAGCGGCGACCGGCCGCGGCAGGCCTCTGCTCCGCCGCTTGCAGTCGATGGACACACAGACGATTCAGCAGCGAAAGGATCGCATCCGATGGTCGACGGACGACGCCGTCGGATCACCATCGACGGAGGGTGAGCCCCCGCTCTCGCGCGTGCCGCGCGGCGAAGGAAGTGTGCGCGCCAACCCCCTGACAATGCCCGCGAGTTGAGTGAGCCGACCGGCGGTCGCCGATCTGGACCGTTCGCACATGAGGCAGCGGGAAACTGAGCAGGCTTAGACGATGCGCACCAGTGACGGGGCGCGTTGTGGAGGTGCACCTGTGGGAAAGATCAGACACTACGCGCCGCTGGCAGTTCTGTGGCTGGTCGGCCTGCTGGCCGTTGGTCTCATCCCCGTCGTGTGGCAGCGGGACGATCAGCTGATGCGTCTCGTGTGGTTCTTCATGGCGCTCAGCACTCTCGGCGTCGCGGCGCTGCTGACCTACCTACAGGTGCGTGCGCTCAGTTCTGGGGTGAGCGGTGGCAGGACCGGTCATGAGTATCTGTCGACGGGGTGCCTGCACAACCAGCACCATTACTGTCAGTCCATGACCGGATACCAGGGCGAGAAGCGACCTGGCCGCTGCAAGTTCTGCGACGCCCGATGCGTGTGCTCCTGCCACCAGGAAGCCACTCAGAGGTGACACCGCCCGGTGCCGCGCACAGCCGTCTGAGACATCGACCGAAACCCGCTCGGGACCTTCGAGGGATCGCCCCGTCAGGATCTTGGTGGCTTTGGCTGCAGACCGCGGTTCCCTTACTTGGTTCTTCTGGTGCTCTAGCCGCACCTCTCCCGTGAGTCGCGAATATCGCATTGCACATAAGGCGCGTACGAGACGGAATGAGGATTCAGTGAACACCTTCCTGGTTGTAGCCCTAGCCGTCGCCGTGACATTGTGTTTGGTAATCAAATGGTGGGTTAGGTCGACCAGTTATGGTGACGGGTCGCGCAAGCGCCGGCGGCGATGAATCGTTCGTTAGATCTGGATGATGCTGTCCTCCACTTCTGAAATCGCGCCTTTTCGCCCACCCTGGCGTACGCGCGTGCCGCGGAGGGCGCGGGATAAGCGGCTCGGAGCGCCACGGTTCCGGTAGCGAGGCTGACGGCGGATCGCACTCGCCTTTGGCGAAGTAACGATTGGTACGTAAACGTGCGATCGGGTCTCTACAGCAGCTCCGGACAGACGGCAGTCCTCGCGTGGACAACCTTCCCTGCGTCCTCGTTGTCGGCATCGTAATTCTCTTGCGGATTTTTTTCGTGGCGAAGTTATGGAGTGAACGGGAAACCTGGCGGGTAGCCCTAAGAGCTCATAACAGGATCTTGCTGTAGTGCCCTGGTCGGGCGTGACTGATGTGACGATCCGACCGTTCGGGTGGGTGTGACGACTCGGCCGTGGATCGTGGACGACGACTTGTGGGCGCTGATCGCGCCGCTGCTGCCGCCCTGGCCGAAGCGGTCGCCGGGCCCGAAACCGGTGCCGGACCGGCTGTGCCTGCAGGGCATCCTGTACGTCCTGCACCAGGACATCGCCTGGCAACTCCTGCCTCTGGAGCTGGGGTTCGGCTCCGGGCAGACCTGCTGGCGGCGCCTGGACCGCTGGCAGCAGGCGGGGGTCTTCGAGCAGCTGCACAAGATCCTGCTCGCGAAGCTGAACGCGGCCGGCGAACTCGACTGGACTCGCGCGTGCGTGGACGGCTCCCACGTCCGCGCAAAAAGGGGGGAGCCGCGACCGGTCCGTCGCCGGTCGACCGCCGGAAAACGGGCAGCAAGCACCACCTGATCTGCGACGGGAAGGGCACCCCACTCCATGCCCTCACCACCGCGGCGAACGTCAACGACATCACCCAGACCCTCAACCTGATCGACGGCATCCCACCGGTCGCGGGACGGCCCGGCCGTCCCCGCCGACGCCCCGAGGCTCTGCTCGGCGACAAGGCGTACGACTCGAAAGCCGTCCGCCGTGAACTGCGCAAACGCCGGATCATGCCCGTCATCTCCCGCAAGGGCGCCCCGAATATCAAGGGTCTGGGCAAGCTCCGCTACGTCGTCGAGCAGACCTTCGCCCTGCTCCATCAGTTCAAACGCCTCGCCGTCCGTTGGGAACGACGCCTCGATCTCCACGACGCCTTCATCTCGTTGGCCTGCGGCCTGATCTGCTGGCGCCGCCTCAAGAAGGCCGGAGCATGATCGCGTTACGAGCTCTAAGGGGTCGTTTTCCTCCGTTGTTTTATCCCTGAGTACGCGGTTGGTTCTGTTTTGCTGGTTTGCGCCAGGGGATGGTGGTCTGGATGGGCGGGCGGTGGTGGTCGAGGTAGGTGCCGACGACGGTGGTGCTGGTGTGGCCGTCGGGGGCATGGATGAGGACTCGGCCGCAGCGGATGTCGTCGTGGATCTTCCGGGCCGCGTCGGACGCCTCGCGGATTTCGTCGCGGGTGCACCGTGGCATCGGGTAAGTGCTGCCCCGACGCCAAACTGACGGCCCGTCCCGGGCGCCCCGACCGGCTCGGGCGCCACGGCTTCAGTCCGTCGCCCCGGCGTCCCGCGCCCGCTTCCGCAACGCCCCGGCCGGCAGCCCCAGTTGGGTCTCGGCCGTCTCGATGACGAGGTGGTCCAGGCCGAGCCCTTCGGGGAGCGGGTCGGCGCCTTCGGTGTGGGCGTTGGCGTACGCGCCCATACCGTCGACGGCGATCAGGATGTGCAGCGCCGCCCGGAGTGCACCGCCCCGGGGGGTGAGGGACCCGTCCCGCTCGCCCGCCTCGATCAGCTCGACGAACTCGCCCCGGGTGACGGCCTCCTGGGCGTCGACCGCCCGGCGCAGCGACTCCTTGAAGCGGCTGAGGTGGCGGGCGTTCAGCCACAGGCGGCTCAGGTCCGCGTAGGCGCCGCCGGTGATCCGTACGAGGAAGAGCGCGAGCCGGTCGGCCGGCGGCAGGTCCGTCTCGGCCGCGGGTAGCAGCGAGTTGCGTTCCTGGGTCGCGGCGTAGCCGAACGCCTCGGCGACGAGGTCGTCGGAGGCCGGGAAGTAGTGGCCGATCAGTCCGGGCCGCACCCCCAGCTCGTCCGCGACGCGGCGCAGCGTGACCGGTTCGAGCCCGTGCTCGAGCGCGATCCGCGCAGCGGTGCGGATGATCTCCGCGCGACGCTCCTCCGGTGCCTTCCGGGTCCGCTTCTGCCGTTGCGGTGGCTCCGTCGTCGCCTGCGATGGCCCCTGCGGAGGTCTTGACGTCATACCGCGAAGTCTATTGGATGAGCGTCCAACAACTATTGGACGCGCGACCAATAATATGGATCCGCAGCCACCCGAGAGGTCAACGATGACCACACCCGCAACAGAACGCGCCGGTCAGCCGGAAACCAGAGGCATCGACCTGGTATCCGACGAGGAGCGCATCGGCCGTCCCCGCCAGCTCTTCGCCGTCTGGGCCGCCCCGAACGTGAGCTATCTGAGCTTCGCGGTCGGCGCCTCGCTGATCCTGATGGGGCTCTCGCTGCCGCAGGCCATCGGCGTGATCCTGGCCGGGAACCTGCTGTGGATCTGCACCGGCGTCGTCGCCGCGAGCGGTCCGGCGGCCGGCACCAGCGGCTCGGTGATCTCCCGGGCGTTCTACGGGGTGGTAGGCAACAAGGCCGTCCTGATCGTCACCGGCTGGCTCATCGCCTCCGCCTATCTGGCCCTGAACTGGTCGGCCGCCTCCGTCGCCGGTATCGGCCTGGCCCAGCAGTGGGGGCTGCCCGGCTCGACCGCCGTGGACGCGGCGGTCATCTGTCTGATCGCGGCCGTCACTCTGCTCGTCGCGATCTACGGATACGCGACGATCGTGCGCCTGTACTCGGCGCTCAGCGTCCTGCTCACCGTCGTCTTCGTCGTCGTGACCGGGTACGTGCTCGGATCCGTCGACTGGTCGTACACCCCGGCCACGCCCCTGCACGGCGCCGCGCTGGCGGCCGCGCTCGGCGCCGGGTTCACGATCATCGGCTCGACGGCCCTGTCGTACAGCAACAGCCCCGACCTCGCCCGCTATCTGCCGCGCTCCAGCTCGGTGAAAGCCATCGCAGGCTGGACGGCCTTCGGCGCGTTCCTGCCCAGCGTCGTCTTCACCACGGTCGGCGCGCTGGCCGCCACCACCCTCGACATGGCCGACCCGCAGGCGGCCCTGGAGAGAGTGCTGCCCGGCTGGTTCGTGCCGGTCTTCGTGATCGCCGTCGTCCTCAACACGGTCGCCAACAACGGCATGACCGCGTACAGCGCGAGCCTGTCCATCCAGTCCGTCGGTGTCCGGCTCGCCCGCATCCCGGCGGTGCTCGTGATCGGCGCCCTCGGCACCGCGATGACGCTCTACGCGATCCTCGTTTTCGACTTCCTGACCAGCGTGAACATGATGCTCCAACTGGTCGTCGTGATCACCGGCCCGGCGATGGCGGTCGCCGTCACCGACCTGGTCCTGCGGCGCAACCGCTACCACGGCGAGGAGTTGCTGCGGCAGGAGCGCGGCGGCCCGTTCTGGTATCGCGGCGGCGTCCACTGGCCCGGCATCGCCGCGATCCTCGGGGGTGGGCTCGCGGGCCTGCTGTTCGTCGGCACCACGTTCTGGACCGGCCCGGCCGCGACCGCGATCGGCGGCATCGACCTCTCGATCCCGGCGGGCATGATCGTCGCCGCGCTCGTGTACGGGGGACTCGCCCGCGCCCTGGGCACCCTCGGGCCGGTGCCGCAGCCCCTGCCCGAGCCCCACCACCCGGCGCGCCCCCTCGCCGCGCAGGGTCACGAGACGGGCGGCGGCACCCCATGACCCGCGCCCCCGCGGACCCGGACCCCGCCGCTCTCCCCGACGCCACCCCCACTACGAAAGGTGCCCCTGTGCACGCCGACGTCATCGTGACGGCCGCCCGCGTCGCGGCCCTCGGTCCCGTCCCCGAGGACCGGCCCGCCGCCGACGGCGACGTCGCCCTCGCCCTCACCGGCGCCCGGCTCGCCGCGGTCGGGCCCGCCGCGGAGATCGCCGCCCTGCGCGGCCCCGCCACCGTCGTCCACGACTTCCCCGGCGCGACCGTGCTGCCCGGCCTCGTCGACGTCCACGCCCACCCGGTGTGGGGCTCGATCGAGATCGGCCGCGGCGTCGACCTGTCCGCCGCGAAGACCCTCGACACGGTCCTGGCCCGGCTCACCGAGGCGTCCGCCGGGTCCCCGGCCGACGCCTGGATCACCGGCTACGACCTGGACGTGAACGTGTTCACGCAGCGCGGCGGCGAGCCGTGCGGCGCCGTGTTCGGCGATCACCTCCCCGGCCGCCCGGTCTCCCTCATGACGCAGGACGCGCACGCCCTCGTCATCAGCCCGCGCGCCGTCGAGCTGGCCGGACTCACCGGCCGCGAGACGTTCACCGACGCCTCCTCGGTCGTCACCGGCCCGGACGGCTGCCCCACCGGCTACATCCTCGAACTCCAGGCGATGGACCTGATCTTCGCGCACTATCCGCAGCTGCCGGTGGCCCAGGCCGCCGCGTACGTCCGCACGCAACTGGAGATCCTCGCCGCCGGCGGGCTCACCGGACTGCACGCCCTGGACTTCACCGACCCGTCCGAGGACGTCTACCGGCACATCGAGGCACACGGCGAACTGCCGCTGCGCATCCGCTGCTCCCCGCTGGTACCGGCCGACTCGGCGCCCGAGGTGTGGCAGGAGATCGCCGACCAGCAGGGCATCGGGGGGCGCCGCTGGCATGTCGAGGGCGCCAAGTTCATGCTCGACGGCACCGCCGACAACGGCACCGCCTGGTTCGACGACCCCGACTGCCACGGCGAGAACCGCGAGCCGCTCTGGCGCGACCTGGACGCCTACCGCGCCGCCGTCCGCTTCTTCACCGCCCGCGGCATCCCCACCGCCACCCACGCCATCGGCGACCGGGCCGTGCGGCACGCCCTGGACGTCCTGGCGGAGGCCGGGCCCGCGGGCCGCGCCCCGCACCGCATCGAGCACATCGAGTCGCTGCCGGACGACCTCCTCGACCGGTTCGCGAAGCTCGGCGTCGTCGCCAGCCTCCAGCCCGTGCACGGCACCCGGCACACCCGCGCCGACGGCACCGACAACTGGTCGCGGCGGATCGGCCCCGACCGGGCCGCGCGCGGCTGGCGCACCCGCGACCTGCTCGACCACGGCGCCGTCGTCGCACTCGGCTCGGACTGGCCGATCGGCCCCGGCGACCCGCGCACCGCCCTCGCCGACTGCCAGCTGCGCCGCCCCGTCGAGGCGCCGGACACCGCGCCGGTCCAGCCGAGCCAGGCGCTCACCGCGCGCGAGGCGTACACCGGCATGACCTGGGCCGCCGCGCGAACCGCGGGCACGGAGCACGAGCAGGGCCGGATAGCCCCCGGCTACCTGGCCGACCTGACCGTCCTCGCCGCCGACCCGCTCGCACTCACCCCCGAGGAGCAGGCCGCCAACCCGGTCCTCGCCACCGTCGTCGCCGGCGACGTCCAACTCCACACCCCGAACACCCGTACTGCGTAAGGCCGTTGCGATGACCAAGATCACCGAGCCCACCCCCGGCACCCCCATCCCCCGCCCCGCCCATCGCCCGCACGTCACGGTCGACTGCCCCGACCCGTACGCGCGCGGCGTCGCGCGGGGCGAGCAATTGCGCGAGGGTATCCCGGCCGCCCTCGACGTCTACGCCCGCCTCTTCGCGCTCGGCGGCATCTCCCTGGACGGCGCCCGCGACGAGGCGGCCCACGCGCTCGACGTCATCGGCGGCTTCCGCCCCGAGGCCCGCGCAGAGATCGCCGGCATCGCGCGGGGCGCCGGGGTCGAGGAGTGGCAGGCCGGTGTCCTCAACGCTCGTACGGAGATCCTGGCCCGCTCCACCGCGGTGCCGCCCGGCGAGTGCACCACCGTCGTCGCCAACGGTATCGGCGTGCAGACCTGGGACTGGCACGTCGAACTGTCCGCGTACTGGCACACGCTTCAGTCGCGCGGCACCCGGCACACCGTCGTCGGCCTGACCGAGCACGGCATCCTGGGCAAGATCGGGCTCAACAGCGCAGGCATGGCCCTGCACTTCAACATCCTCGGGCATCTGCGCGACGGTGTCGGCGGCGTCCCGATGCACGTCCTCGCCGCGATCGTGCTCGGCGAGGCGGGCGGTGTCGCGGAGGCGGTGGAGCTGGTCCGCTCGGCACCCATCGCCTCGTCCGGCTCGTTCGCGCTGTTCGACGCGGCGGGCGACGCAGTGCTCCTGGACATCAGCCCGGCCGGCATCCACGAGATCCGGCCGGACGCGCGCGGCACGCTGCTGCGCACGAACCACTTCCTGACCCCGGCGCTGAGCGCCGAGGAGAAGTCCTGGCTCTACCAGCCCGACTCCTCCCAGCGCCGCGACTTCATGACCGCCCGCCTCGCCCAGGCCCACGAACTCCCCACCAACACGGCCGACTTGGCCCGCCTGCTGGTCACCGGCGCGAACGAGCCCGCCGTCACCTGCGTCCCCGACCCGGCCAGGTCGCTGGGCCAGCGCTGGGCCAGCCTCGCCACGGTCACCCTGGACCCGGCCACCCGCACCGCCAGCGTCCTGGACGGCACCCCCGCCGACATGGACACGACGCCGTGGCGGACCCTGACCGCCGGATCGTGAACCCCGGCGTGTGAGCCCCGGGCCCTGGGCGGCTCAGCTGGCCAGGGCCCGCATCACGACGAACAGCACCACCCAGCACCACCTAGCACCACCAGGGCCCCGAGTTCCGTCGCCCCCGGTGCGGGCCGCCTCGGTGGTGCCGCATCCAGGCGAGGGCAGCACCGCTGCGTGGTCCGCGTGCTTCTCAGGATCGATGCCGCGTTGGCGACGGGGCGGAAATGGGTGAGTAGTGACCATGAAGCCGTGATCATGCCGGATGCCGGACGGATACGCCCTGGCCAGGGCGGCCTGCGCGGGTGCGGTTTCCGGTTTGCATGGGGCCGGACCGGCCCGGGAAGTTCAGCCGGACTCCGGTTGCTCTGACTCAGGGGAGACGCTGCGCAGGACCTCCAGCACCCCCGCCTGGACCGAGGACACGTCCGCCCCGCTCGCGTACTGCTCGTGGTATCCGTCCGGGCCGAGGGCGGCGCGGACCGCGGTCTCGCAGGTGCGCCGGTGCTCGGTCATCTCGGGGGAACCCAGGTGCGGGGTGCCGAGGATGTCCCAGGCCCGGTCGACGAGGCCGAAGAGGCGCGCCGTCAGATCGGGGCGCTGATCGGCGGTGGCCGCGACGGCCAGCGAGTCGAGAGTGATGGCCATCCCGTAGAGGTCGTCCAGGTGCCACTTGGCCTTGAGCGACGACAGGAGGGAGGGGATCGCCTCGGCTGGATTGCCCTGGGCGATGCAGTGGTTGCCCCAGACGTAGTCGGCGTAGGAGCGGATCCAGATCTCGCCGAGGGGGTCGGTCAGTTCCCGCAGCCGGTTCACGCGGTCCCGTACCCCGTCCGCGTCGCCGAGCATCATGTGCGCGTAGCCCCAGGTGGGCAGGGCGGACAGCTCGACCATGGGCGGGCCGGTGCGGGCGGCCAGTTCGTGTGCGTCCGCGTACAGCGGCAGGGACTCGGCGGGCGAGCCCTGCAGGGTCATCGCGGCGGCCTGGATCAGCATCGCCCCGGCCAGGGCGAGCTGGTCGTCGTACTTCTCGGCGAGGATGCGGGCCTCCGCCGCCCGGCGGGCCGTGGTGTCCAGATCGCCCTGGCCGAGGGCGACGTAGCCGCACGACCACAGGGCCCGCGCCGCGGCGCGCGGGCGGTCGGGGGCGAGGGCGAGGGCCGCTTCGGTGTAGTGCCGTCCCTCGCGCAGATGACCGCAGCAGAACCAGAAGTAGAGCAGGTCGCTCGCCATCTCCAGGGCGGCATCCCGGTCCGTGCGCAGACAGGTGTCGAGGGCGGCGCGCAGATTGGGCAGTTCGGTGCGGGTGTCAGTCTGCCAGCGCGCCTGGTCGGGCCCGATCCACTCCTTATCGCCGCGTTGGGCGAAGTCGCGGTAGTGGTCGCGGTGGCGCAGCCGCACCCGGTCCGACTCACCGAGCCGTTCGAGCCATTCGGCGCCGTACTCGCGCACGGTGTCGAGCAGCCGGTAGCGGGGCTCCGCGGCGCTGTCCTCGGCTTCCTCGGCCAGGACGACGGACTTGGCGAGCAGCCCGTCCAGTACCTCGGTGAGATCGGGGTCGGCGAGGGGTCCCGTGCCGCACACGAAGTCGACGGCCCGACGGTCGAAGCTGCCCGGGAAGACGGAGAGCCGGGCCCACAGCAGCCGCTCCTTGGGAGTGCACCACTCGTGGCTCCAGCCGATGGTGGTGCGCAGCGCGCTGTGCCGCGTGGGGCGCCGTGGAGGTGTGGCGCCCGGTATCCCGTCCGCGGCGCCGAACTCGGCCGCCGTATCCGGCGGTTCGGTCCCCGCGTTCGACGACAGGACGGCCATCCGCTGACCCAGGCGTTGCGCGAGATAGTCGACGGACGTGGCGCGCAGCAGTCCCGAGGCGAGCTCGATGGCGAGCGGCACCCCGTCCAACAGGCCGCACAGCCGCGCGAGTTCCTCCGCGGTCACCTGCTCGGGTGGCTCCTCGTCGGGCCAGGCGCGGGCACGCAGCAGTTCGAGCGCCTCGCCCTCGGGCCCGGTGTCCATGGGGCCGACGTCGACACGATGCTCGTACGGGATGTCGAGGGCCTGCCTGCTGGTGGCCAGGATCCGCAGACCGGGCGCCTGGGCGAGCAGCGTCCTGGCGAGCCGGGCGCACGCCTCGACCAGGTGCTCGCAGGTGTCCAGGACGAGCAGCAGTTCGCGCTCGCGCAGATACTCCGTGAGGACGTCGATCAGCGGCTGATTCGTCTGGTCGGCGACGCCCAGGACGCCCGCGAGCGCGTGCTCGAGGAGGTCGGGGGAGAGGACGGGGGACAGTTCGACGAACCAGACGCCGTGGCCGAAACGGTCAGCGGCGTGAGCGGCGGCCCGCAGGGCGATGCGGGTCTTGCCGATGCCGCCGGGCCCGGTCAGGGTGACCAGCCGTGAACTGTCGAGCGCGTCGAGCACGTCACCCAACTGCCGTGCCCTGCCGATGAACCGGGTGGTATCGACGGGCAGATTGCCGTGCTGCGGCCTGTCGCTGTGCGCGGCTATCACGCGAGATCCCCCCTCCCGGCGGGACACCGGAGGCTGTACTGGTCCACCGTTTTCCAGACACGGAGCGTTCCACACCCGGCCACCCCCTGTCACCCGAACGGACGACACGGGGGAATGGGCAGGGCTCGGTGCGGCCGCGTTCCCGCCACCGCGGCCGCACCGCCGGATCCGTGTGCCGTGCAGGCGCGTTGACGCAGGACGGACTCGGTGCCGTGCCGTCCGGCACGGCACCCGCAAAGGCCCTGGAACCGCCGGGAGCGCTCGCGAACTGCTCACCGCTTCGGACAGGCGGACGGCGCAGTCTCAAGCGCCGCCCCTTTACGGGCCGCTCCGCCGTGCCGGGCCGTCGACGCAGTCGTAGTGGTGGTTGAACCGGTTCGGCAGGCAGGAGAAGAATGCCCTGGAGCTGACCTGGGGCGCCGTCGGCGAGGTGGCGGGGCAGCCCATTGCCACGGTGGTCGCCTTGGGGGAGGGGCGGGGCAAGCAGGCCACGTTCGGCGTCGCTGTCCGCGTACCAGCTCACACCCGCGACAGGGCGCTGCATATATGCGCAAGTGGCTGCCCTCGCTCGCGGGCCGCGCTCGCAGTGATGGACACGTGGGGTCCCGTGCGCAACAATGAAATGACTCTTTCGAAAGGAGTCTTTCAGATGGCTGACGGACAGGCGCCACCGCCGCGGCGGCGGATAAAGGACTCCCGGCAGCTGCGGGCCCTGGCACACCCGCTCCGGCTGGCGTTGCTGCAGTACCTGATGGCCGTCGGGCCGCGCACGGCGAGTGAGTGCGCGGCCGAGGTCGTGTCGAGCGCCTCGAACATCAGCTGGCATCTGCGGCATCTCGCCCAGTACGGCCTGGTGGAGCCGGTGGAGGCCACCGATCAGCGTGAGCGCCCCTGGCGGGCGGCCCAGGTCGGCCTCGACTTCGGTGAGATGAGCGCGGACCCCGCGACCATGGCTGAACAGGACGCCCTGATAGCCGCGGGGCTCGCGGAGGAGGACCAGCTCACCCGGCGTTTCCTGGCCCGGCGCGACACGCTCGACCCCGAGTGGCTCGCCGCGGCCCGGCTGGACAACTACGTCCTGAGGGCCACCCCGCAGGAGGCCCGGGAGCTGGCCGGAAAGATCGACGACCTGCTTAGGCCCTACCTGGCGACTGTGCGGGAGGATCCTCCGGAGGAAGCCGCGCTGACCTACACGGGAGTGCGGCTCTTCCCGCGGCTGGACGCGGCGGGGCGAAGCAAGTGACCGGCCGGGGGACGGCTGCGCGGCACCCGTTACGGGACCCGGCGTTCGCCCGGCTGTGGGTCTCCGGTCTGCTGACCGAGACCGGCAAGTGGGTGCTTCAGCTGGCACTGCCGCTCTACGTGCTGCAACTGACGCGTTCGGCCCTGATCACGTCGGTCGTCGCCATGCTGGGGCTGCTGCCGAGCCTGGTCGTCGCTCCGGTGGTCGGCGCACTCGTCGACCGCTGGGACCAGCGCC
This sequence comes from Streptomyces sp. BYX5S, assembly GCF_054724165.1. NCBI lineage: Bacteria > Bacillati > Actinomycetota > Actinomycetes > Kitasatosporales > Streptomycetaceae > Streptomyces > Streptomyces sp. BYX5S. Next base: position 4,189,125 of record NZ_CM138829.1, read on the forward strand.
GCTTCCTGGTCCTGGTGGGCTTGGCGCAGGCCGCCCTGCTGCCGTTGTTGCTGCTGATCGACAACCGCGGCGACCTGTGGCTGGTGTACCTGGTCACCGGGGCCGAGGCGGCCCTCACCGTCGCCTTCGAGTCGGTGAAGAACGTGGCCCTGTCGACCATCGTGGCCGAGGAGCAGCTGGTCAGCGCCAACGCCGCGATCGGTCTCAACGTGTCGCTCGGCCGGCTGATCGGCAGTCCTCTCGGCGGCCTGCTGCTCAGCACGGCGGGGCTGCCCTACGTCCTCGCCTTCGGCTCGGGCGCCTTCCTCGTCGCCGCCGCCCTGGCCTCGACGATCCCGTCGAGCGACACCGTGCGCCGCACGAGCGGTACGGGCACCCTCTTCTGGCGCGGCATCGGCGAGGGGCTGCGCACCCTGCGCGACGTGCCCACCTTGCGGGGGACGTTTGTGTGTATCGCGCTCCTGGCCGTGGCCCAGGGCATGTTCGTGGTGCTCTTCCTTCTCTTCGTCACCGATCTGATCGGCGGCGGCGACGCGCAGGCCGGCCTGCTGCGAGGCGTGCAGGCGGTGGGCGGCTTCGCCGGGACCGCGACCGCCGGACTGCTGACCCGGCGCCTCGGCGCACCCCGTCTGCTCAGCGTCGGCGTCCTCGTGTTCGGCGCGGTCAGCGCCCTCACCTGGAACCTGTCGGTGACCTCGCTCGGACTCGGCGTCTACGTGGCGCTGTTCACCGCCGCGGGTGTCCCGGCGGTGTGGCTCGCCGCGGCCTGGCTCTCCCTCATCCAGGAGTCCGCGCCCCTGGCCGTCCGCGGCCGGGTCATGGCCTCCGTACTCGGCCTCTCCGAGGGCCTGCAGGCCCTCGGCATGCTCGCGGCCGGTCTGCTCAGCGGCGTGATCGGGACCCTCGCCGCCCTGAACGTCCAGGTCGCCCTGATCCTGGCGGCGGGCTTCCTCGCGATGAACCTGCTGCCCGGCACCCGTACGTCCCGGGCGGCCGCGTTCAGGAGCGACGGCCGGACCGCGGCGGCAGGGGAGAGCGGCATCGCCGCCACCACCCGCACACCACCGCGCGACGAAGGCCGTTGAGCGCGCCGCGCACCTCCAGGAGGGCCACGGGGACAGGCAGATGCCGACCCGTTGCGGGGGGCTGATCGAGCGCGGCCCCATGGCCGCCGATGTGCTCGGCGCCCACTACACCACCGTCTTCAACCAGGCGGAGCGCGACCGACAACTGTCGCGCCGGGCCCGCGGCCTGCTGGTGGAGCTGCTCGGCCACCGCGATGGCTACGGCATCTCACTGGCCATGCTCGTCAAGGCCGGCACCGAGGGGAAAGACGCGCTGAGCGCCCCGCGCGAACTGGAGACGCACGGCTACCTGCACCGCGAGCGCCAGCGGGACGCGAGGGGCCGGCTGGAGGAGACCCGCTACTACCTGACCGACATGCCGCAGGGAGCAGAGATCATCGCGCAGGCCCCGTGGGGCACGTCCGGCCCTCCGGCGGCAGGCGCACATTCGCGCAGGTCGGAACCTGAACCGGAAAACCCGCCTCAGGCCGAGCCGGATCAAAGCACCTGGTCAGAACCTAAGTCGGGTTTCCCTGTGCAGGCCTGCCCAGCGCAGGCAGACCCGCCGCATAAGAAGACCAACCGCAAGAAGACCACCAAGCAGAACCCCAACTCCCTCCCTCCATCCGGGCAGACGGACAGCCACGCCAGCCGAGGAGCAGCCCACGTGATCCACGACCTCGCCGGCCTCGGCACCACCGTCATCGACCGCGCAGTCCTCGCCGTCAGCCTCCAAGCCAGCCTCTCCGCCCTCGTGTTCGTCCTCGCCGTCGCCCTCATCACCAGCGCCGCAACCGGCATGCGGACCAACACCCAACATGCCAACGAGGCCGAGCACGACGAGACCGCGTGACCAGCAACCCCCTCGGCGTCGCGCTGCTCGTGTGGCCTGTCGCCTCCGCGCTCCTGCTCACCATCCGGTGGGCAGGGCGCGCCCTCCTCTCCAGCAAGGAGCAACCCGTGCCCACCAGCGAGACCCTGACCGGCCCCCACACCTGGACACCACAATGGTGGCGGCGCTGGCTCTGCCTCCACTGCTACGCCCACGCCGCCAGCACCCGCGCGATGACTGGACCCCGGCACGCCCGCTCGGTGATCACCGTCGACAGGACCCGTCATGACCACCGAGCAGCTCGCCCTCGACTGCCAACCCCACTGGAACGACAACGAATACGACACCGACCCCGGCCTCCCCAACGACCTCCGTGGCCAAGGCATCCCGCCCGACGCCCACATCACCGACATCCCGCTGAGAGGGACCTCCTGTGGCCCCCCGCCCTCCGCACCGCCCGCGGCTGCCTCCTCACCGCGGCCGCCATGGCCGCCGGCGCCGTCTACGTCGTCGCCACCGAATCCCCCTGGCTGTCGCTGCCCGACCTGGCCCTCGCCGCAGTCCTCCTCTGGTGCGCCCGGTACTCGTACGCCGCGCATCGTGCGGTCGTCGACGAGTGCGAGCACGGCCGACAGGCCGCGGTCGGCAAGCAGCCCGACAACGCGCCGTACTGCCGCCTCGACTACCACTCACGCGGCTACGTCCACGGCACCGACTGCACCCGACCGCCCGACCCCGTCGCCGAGCTGTACACCGCATGCTGCCCCGAAGCGTTCGTCACCCGCGGCACCCGGCACGAGCCGACATGTCCGACCCGCACGACGAGGAGCAACGCCGCATGACAGCCGCCGTTATCCGCGCCGCCTCCGCTGCCGGAGCTTCCAGATGATCCACGCACCAGCGATCGCCCACACGATGACGAGGATCACCTCACCCCATACCGGCAGCTCCGGACGATCACGCTGTGCCTCGACCAGTGCGAACAACATCGTCACCCCTTCCAGCTCGACAGCTCGATGCCCTTCCCAATGCCCCCACAGGCGCGCCCCATGACGGACCGGATCCCGCTGGACCAGCTGACCCGCGACCAACTCGACGCCCTGTTCGACGATCTCGACCGCTACGAGGAGGCCGTCGGCGAGCAGAACGAGACCGTGATCGGCCTTGCGCGCAGGGTCGCGCGGGCCGAAGCCGCCGTCGCGCGAGTACGGGCCCTGCACGTCGACGAGGATGGAGTGTGCGCGCACTGCTCGAACCTCGGCGAAGCGAGCGTCCTGGCGCCGTGCTCGACGATCCAGGCGCTCGACGTGCAGGAGCAGCCCGCCCTCTGACCGATGCGTCCGGGACAACCTCGCTACGCACGCCTGGCCCGACCATGTCGAATACGCCCTGGCTCCACTTCCCTCAATGCGGCCACAGACCTAATCTCGAATAATGGGGGATTTCGAGAACATCCAGAACGCTGCTCGATCAAATGAGATCCACGGATCCCTGGTGCAGGCGGGAAGCGTGGGGCACCTCACCATCAACGATTCCCATGGGTCTAGCGAGACGAGTCCCGAGCGTTGGAAAATGATGGCCGAAGCCATCCAAGAGTTCTCGCGCACTTCGACAGCTTTCATCGGGCAAGTTCAAGCATGGGACAGCGAGTATCACGCCCGTACGGACTGGCCCAGCGATGAGAAACGCGCGCTCAATGAGGCGTACCGGACGATCACGCTGTTGGCTGGCCCACGAACCGTGCGGATCCTCGACCGCTGCCGAGCCGTACAGGGGACAACATTATCCATCAGGCGAAACGGCGAACGGTACGTACTGGGTGGCCCTTGGGCGCTGGGCATGTTTCTGCTCGAATTCGACTTATTGAACTCAGCGCGCGAGGACCTGGGGCTCCCCAGAGTGGAAGATAGCCACCAGATCGAGTTCGTTCGCCGCAATATCAAATACTCCTGGGAGAAGCTCGGATACGACCCGAACTACTTCGACGTCTAGCAATTCGACCCCGCGAAGCGGCACGAACCGGTCGCCACATCCCGCTGCCCGTCCACCTCAACGTGATCTTGCCGTAGTCAGGAAGCGAAGCCGGCGAGCAGCATCCCGCCCGCACTGCGCGGACCGAACTGGAGATCGTAGACACCCGGGCGCCATGCGAGTACTGTGCGCCTCGCCTGCGCCGGCTGCTGAGCACTCCTGTGCTCTCTACTTGAAAGGCCGTCGCGATGTTCACTCTCACTCCTGCACGCACCGCGTCCCTGTTCGCTGTGATCGACGCACAGCAGAGCGCCCCGGGGGCGCTGCTGCCCATCTGTCCCTCCTGCGCGCGGCGCTCACGCGCGATCACGTTGACGGCCGACGGGGACCGGCTCACCTTCGGCGCCTGTCGGCACGTCTTCGCCCTGAGCCGTGAAGCGCTTGTCGCCGGGCTGCGAGCGCGCGCCGCCTGACGCAGCGGACCCGTCGCCGCGCCGCGGCGACGGGCTCTCGCGTGATGTTGCGGTCCCTGTCCGCGTTACCGGGCCGTGGACATCGACGACGACGTGACCTACGTGCCCCCGCCGCCCGCCTCGCTGCTCCCCGTGCTCAACCTCGACGACGTGCACGAACTGATGGGGCTCCTGGCGGACGTGCGCGACGGGAACGAGCCGAACGCCGCAGTCGCGCACCACCTGCTCGGGAACATCGCCAGCCGGGTGCCATCACGCTAGTAACTGGTAACACGTGCTCTTGCCGCAGCAGCACCACGAGGGCCAAAGTCTGACTTCATGATCGCTCAGATAGTGACGCTCATCGGCGTCCTCGTCGGTGCCCTGACCTCATTCCTCGCGACGACTATGGCCGAGCGCACCCGGTATCAACGGGCTATGGCGACACGCTGGGACGAGCGCAAGCTGGACACGTACATCGAGTACGCGGCGTGCGTGAAGGAGATAGCCAGCACGGCCAAGCGTGCCCGTCTGGCAGCCGAAGGAACGGATGAACAGCGGGAGTTCATCACAGCGATGGAGGCGGCCGAGCTGAGGCGGAGCGTGCTGTTCGAGACGCTTGTTCTGCTGGCGTCGTCCGGGGCGGTCGCGGCGGCACACGAGGTGAATGCGGTCCTGTGGCAGGAGTTGATGGCGGCCCGTGCCGCAGACTCAGCCCCGGCTCAAGGGCAACAGCTCATCGAATTCATGAACCGGTACCACGAGCAGGCTCGGGCCGACCTGGGGGTTACGTACAGACCGTAATGCTCGCGCGGCCTGCGTAGCGCCCTGGTCGCCCCCAGTACATGGCCGACAGGGTCACGCTGCCTCGTAGTGGTGCGCGCGTCCGCCCCGCCATTTCACCCACGCCGGGTCATCGAGGAGGCGCTCCGCGTCCTCCAGCCCGGCCCGGCGCAGGAACTCGATCACGTCCGCATCCGAGTGCGCGAGGCCGAGGATCTGCCCGCGCGCCGCCGGCCGCCAGTGCCGAGCGGCGGGTGGACGACTACCGGTGCGCTGCCCATGCCTCCAGGGTGCGCCTCCCTGCCGGGCCCGGCGACTGCGCGCGTCCCGCTGTCAGTGCTCGCCGTTATGGTGTGCGGTGTTGGGCTGGCCATACCATCCCTACAAGCTGGCCGGGAACCAACCTGCCGTCACCACCGCCCCGAGGACAACCAATTACGATCCTGCCGCAGCTCCCCGACCACCTGCGCATCCTCACCAAGGCCGAGTACGAGCGGGCCTACGCCGCGATGGAGCCGTACGTGGCCGACCGCCTCGGGCGTGCAGCAGCGTCTGGTCGCGCTGGCCATGCTCCTGGGGCGGGCCCGGCGCGGCGGCCGCACGCCCGAGCAGGCACGCAACCTGCTGGAGCAGGCCCACAAGGAATCCCAGGAAGTCCTGACGGAACTGCGGGAAGTGGCCTGGCGGGTGTACCCGACAGCGCTGGACAACCTGGGGTTGCAAGAGGCGCTCGCCGGGGTGTCGGAGCGCTGCAGCATCCCCATCCGGACCGACTTCGCGCTCGCCGAGCCGCTGCCGGCCTCGGTGGAGACCGCCGCGTACTTCGTCGTGTCGGAGTCGGTGACCAACGCCGCCAAGCACTCGGCCGCCAGCGAGATCCAGGTGAGCGTCCGCAAGTACGGACCGGTCCTCGTCATCCAGGTCGAGGACGACGGCGTCGGCGGTGCCAGGCCGGAGGGCAGCGGGCTGACCGGGCTGCACAGCCGGGTTGGCGCTCTGGACGGCCGGCTGCACATCCACAGCCCCGCAGGGGGGCCCACCACGATCACCGCGGAGCTGCCATGCGCGTAATGCTGGCCGAGGACTCGACCCTGCTGCGGGAGGGGTTGGTCCGCCTCCTCAGCGAGGAAGGGCACGAGGTCCTGGCCGCGGTGGGCGACGCCGTCGCCCTCTTGAGGGAGATCGAGCAGCTGCGGCCGGACATGGTCGTCGTGGACATCCGGATGCCTCCCACCCACACGGACGAGGGACTGCGGGCGGCGCTGGAGATCCGCAAGCGGTGGCCCGGCGTCGGGGTGCTTGTCCTGTCCCAGCACTTAGAGCGCAACTACGCGGCGCAGCTGCTCACGTCGAACGCGGAGCGGGTCGGCTACCTGCTCAAGGACCGGGTCGCCCAGGTGGAGGAGTTCCTCGACGCGCTGGAACGGATCCAGGCGGGCGGCGCCGCCATCGACCCGGAGGTCGTACGGCAACTGGTGATCCGCACGACGCACAGCGACCCGCTGGCCCGGCTGACCCCCCGCGAGCGCAGTGTCCTGGAGACGCTGGCGCAGGGGCACACCAACGCGGCGATCTCGGAGAAGCTGCACATCTCCATGAGCACCGTCGAGAAGAACCTCAACATGATCTTCGACAAGCTCGAACTCGCGCACGCCACCGGCTACAACCGCCGGATCCTGGCCGTGCTGCGGTACCTGGAGTCCTGACGCGCGACGTGCCGGGCTTCGGGTCGCCCCGTCGCCCGGCACGTCGTCGTCACTGGCCCGACGGCCAGGAGGCCGTGGGTCCGGGCCGCCCGGATGTCGTGCACCGCGCCGGGCGGCGCGGGTGAGGCCCACGGCAGTCGGCCGAGGGGGTCTGTCAAGAAGAACCGGCTCTGGTCCAATTCTTGGAGCAAGGCCGAAGCGCGTCTGCGCCGTTCCAGCAGTGGCCACCGACCTGCACCTCATCCGGGTTGCGGCTACCGCGCGAGCCACGATGACGGCTGGTTCCACAGGAAATGGGCCAGCGCCCGAGAACGAACAGCACCTGTACACGAGTTGGGGAGGCGTCGGGGTGCGACGTGTTCGATGTTCGTGAGGAACGACAGCACCAATGCACCCCGCCGTCGCGTAGCCACCACTCGGGAAACCCGCGACGAGACCCCAGCAGCTCTGCGCAACGTCTCCGTGAAGCCAGGCCATGGAGCCTCCGCAAAAACCGTTTGACGGACGAGGGCCGACCACCGCTACATTTCCGGAGGCCGTGCGAGAGAGCGAGGAGGTGGTACCCGTGAACCAGTATTGACATGGGTGCTCCCCTCAGGGGTCACGGTCGGGCGTTAGGCAGGTCGTCCGGGAGCGCCGTTGTAGTGCACTCCCGAAAGGCATGACCATGCATTTCACTTCCGAGCAACGCCTCGACGACGGCGTCCTCGAACGCGAATTCACCTTCGGTGAGATCCCCGGCATCCTGTGGACGCCCGCAGCCGCATCCGCTTCCGCACCGGTGCCTTTGATCCTGCTCGGCCACCCGGCGCTCGGGTTGCGCAAGATGTACCCCCGACTGGTGGCCCGGGCCCGGCACTCCGCGGCGGAGGGCTTCGCCACGGCCACCATCGAGCTCCCCGGAAGCGGCGACCGGCCCAGTTGGCCCGCCCTCGACCAGGCCCGCGCCGGCCTGCTCCGGGCGATGCAGGCTGGCGAGCCAGTCAGCGACGGGATCGTCGACGCCCTCATCCTTCCGCTGGTCGACAAGGCGGTCCCGGAATGGCAGGCCGCGCTGGACGCCTTCCTGTCACTGCCCGAGATCGGCGGTCCGGTCGGGTACTCGGGGGGAGTGATCTCTATCGGCATCCGGCTGGCGGTGGTCGAGCCGCGCATCGTGGCCGCCGGTCTGTTCGCGGGAAGTCTTGTACCTCGCGCCATGTTCGAGGAAGCCCGGCAGGTCACTATTCCGCTGCATGTCCTGCTGCAGTGGGACGACGAAGGTAACGACCGGCAGGCGTCCCTGGACCTGTTCGACGCCTTCGGCTCCAAGGAGAAGTCCCTGCACGCCAATATGGGCGGTCACACCGGCGTGCCGCAGTTCGAGGGAGACGCCGCTGCCCAGTTCTTCACACGGCACCTGAAATGAGGCCGGGCCGTTAGACCGGCAGCAGAAGGTAGCTGATGCCGGCGGCCTGTTGCTCATCGAGGACAGGTCCCGGCCCTGCCCAACCGTTTACGACGTGGGCCCCTGCTGAACTCTCGGCAGGGGCCCACGCTGCCGCAAGCCCACCTGATCGACCCGGCGGACCCGAACCCCCAGGCGAAGCGGTTCTCGGGCTCTGGCGCATTTCCTGTGGAGGCAGCCGGCATCGTGCAGGACGTGCGAACGCTGTTGCCCTTCGGGAGCACCATCACTGTTCACGGCCCCGCCGAAGCCAGAGCTCACCTCGGCGGCCTCGCCACGGACCTCGCCTGCCACTATGCGCCGTCACCAACGTACTGACCCGCAACAACTAGCGGCCAGCACGGCGCAGGGGCGGGCACCGTGAACCCGGTGGCCGCCCCGCCTCGTGAAGGTGGGCAGCCGCCCGACGGCCGAGCCCCGAGCACAACAACGTCAAGGGGGGTGCAGCCAGTTCGTGGCGGCCCTGGGTGCGACGGCGGTGTACGCGGAGCTGGTTCTCGTGGCTCAGGTCCCGGCGGCCTCCGCGGCCGCCGTATCCGCGTTGACGCTCGCCCTGGGCTTGCTCCGCCGCCAGTGACCTCGAACCGCCAGGTCGGCGCGGTGGAGCCGATCAGGCGGCGGTCCGTGAGCTCCGTTGTCAGGGGTCCCGGTGATGATGTTCTCCATAACGATCACCACGGAGAACTTCGCACTGAAGTGGACCGATCCTGACGGGAAGGCCCACGCATCGGCGTGCGCGTACAGCGAGAAGTGCGCCGAGCAGCGCAAGACGGAGCTGGTGGCCGCGAGCTGCACGAACGTACGGAGCATCCCCGTGAAGCCGGGGGAGGTGCTCACCGCCGAGCAGCAGGGCTGGCCTCCGGGCCATCGAGGACGGCGACCACGAGAGTATCGCCGTCCTCGCCGGGCGTACGGTCCCGGTGCCGACGCGATCCCACGGCAGCGTGTCAGTGCCCGCCAGTAGGGTGCGGGCGTGGTGGGAACCGAAGAAACGCGCCTGATCGTGATCCGTGGCAACAGCGCCAGCGGCAAGTCCTCCGTCGCCGCCGGCCTACGCGCGACATTCGGCCGCAACCTCGCGATCGTCGCCCAGGACAACCTCCGCCGGATCGTCCTGCGCGAACGCGACCGGCCCGGCGGCGCGAACATCGGCCTGATCGACCTCACCGCCCGCTACGCCCTGGACAACGGCTTCCACGTCATCGTCGAAGGCATCCTGTACGCCGACCGCTACGGCGCGATGCTGCAGGACCTGGTGCGCGCCCACCGGGGCGTCACCCGGTGCTACTACCTCCACGTTCCCCTCGAGGAGACCCTGCTCCGGCACGCCTCGAAGCCCGATGCCGAATATCTGGCGCAGGTCAACGAGGCCCACCTGCGCGACTGGTACCGGGACAAGGACCTGCTGCCCGACGAACTGGAGACCGTCATCGACGCATCCAGCACCCTGGACGACACGGTCCACCAGATTCTGATCGAGAGCGGCCTGAGCCGGGTACTCCCGATCGACCGCTAAGAGACCGTCACAGCAGGAGGGGAGCAGGCTGATGGAGGGCTTCGCGGAGACCGAGGGCGAGCGCGGGCGAGCTTGTGTTCGAGAGGAGCGGCCCTGGTGGGGTCTGAGGGGCTGGGCCATGCCTGCGGTGACCGAGACAACGTGGCAACGGCATCAGGAAGCGGGGACGGGCTCCAGCCGGTAGGCGTCCTCATGGGCGACCACGCGGCCGGCGGTGGGCTGTGCGAAGTGGGTGCCGAGGAGGAGGGTGTCCGTGCCGACGAGGGAGCCGAGCAGCTTGCGGCGGGTGGCCTCGGACTGCCGCGGGTCGATGTCGACGCAGGCACCGATGGCGGGGTGGGCGAGCTGGACGGGGTGATGGACGCAGTCGCCGGAGATCAGCGCCGTCTCCCCCTGGCTGGTCACTTCCACCGCGACGTGGCCGGGGGTGTGGCCGGGTGTCGGGATCAAGCGCAGGCCGGGGGTGATCTCGGCCCCCTTGCGCGGGACGTCGACCGTGCTCAGCAGGCCCGCCTGTTCGACCGGGATCACCGAGTCGCGGAACATCTGTTCGCGTGCTTCCTCCATGTCGTACGTGGCCCAGAACTCCCGCTCGGCGCGGGAGGTGAGGTAGCGGGCGTTGGGGAAGGTGGGGACCCATTCGCCGTTCACCTGCCGTGTGTTCCAGCCGACGTGATCGGCGTGCAGGTGAGTGAGGATCACCAGGTCGACGGAGTCCGGGGGGAAACCGGCAGCGGTGAGGCGCTCCAGGAAGTCGGTCCGCAGGTTGTGCCAGGCCGGGTTGGCCCGCTCCTTGCCGTTGCCGATGCCGGTGTCGACGAGAACGCGCAGCCCGTTCACGACGAACGCGAAGCTGTGGCTGTTGATGTGCAGAATCCCGTCCCGGTCGGCGAAGTGGGGGTGCAGCCAGTTCTGGGCGGTCACCACCGCAGGGGTGGCGTCGGGCAGCAGCCAGGGTCCGGTCGCGGGCGGCAGGGCGACTTCGTCGACGCGGTGGACGGTGACGCCGCTCACGGTCCAGGAGGGAATGGGGGTGGCGGCGGGGGAGGTGTGCATTGTGTCGTTTCCTTTGTTCTCTTCAGTGGGAGCGGTCGGCTTCGGGGCGGGCCGCCCCGCGTCGTGACGCGGTGAGCGCCGCCAGGGCCGCCAGGGCGAGGAGAGCGGCGGTGATGGCGTAGGCGTGTGAGGTGGTCCCCAGCCCGTATTGCTGGGTAGCGGCGCCTGCGGCCAGCAGGGTCCAGCGGGCCGGGGGCGGGACGCTGACCCGCGGGCGCAGCGACCGCAGCGCTCCCGCCTGGCGCTGGGCCGTCTCCGTGGTGAAGGTGGCCGCGGTCGCTTGGGCGAGGAGCAACGCCGCCAGCAGTACGTAGACGGTGACGGTGGGGGCGGGGGCGATACGGACGAGCAGGGTGGAGACGAGCTGGACGCGGCCAGGAGGGCCGCGAGTATCGACACGTTGAGGGCGAAAGAAGCCGTGCGCGTGCGCCTTTTCGTACGGGTGCGGGTGGCCTGGTGAGCGACGTGCGCGGCTGCGTCGGAGATCGCGGGCGCGCCGGATTTGACGCCGGACATGGGACTCCTTCCGTAAACGCTAAGAGTTTGCTTTAGTTCGACCGTAGGCCCTACGGTCGAACTAAAGCAAACCGTTGGCTTTTAGTGCGGGTGCTTCGTTGCCGCGCCCCCTGATCAGGAGAAACCACGTGCCCTCCGCTGAACTCACGCCGCCCGAGGCTGCCCGCTGGGCCGCCCGTGCCGGACTTCCCCTGCCCGATGACCGCCACGCCGCGGTCGCCGCCACCGCCAACCACATCCACTCCGTCGTCGCGGTCCTGCGTGAGCTGGACTTCGGGGGCACCCCGCCCGCCAGCGCCTACCGCGCGGGAAAGGAGAAGCACGATGCAGCCGTATGAGCTGACCCTGGCCGACGCCGCGCAGCAGATCCGGGCCCGTCGGCTGTCCCCCGTCGAGCTGGTGGACTCGGTCCTCGACCGCATCGACCAGGTGGACCCGCACGTCGAGGCGTACGTCGCGGTCACCGCTGAGCAGGCCCGCGGCGCGGCGCGGCAGGCCGAGCAGGAAGCGGCCCGCGGTGTGTTCCGGGGGCCGCTCCACGGCGTCCCGGTCGGGCTCAAGGACCTGATCGACGTAGCCGGTTCGGCCACCAGCGCCAGTTCCCGGGTCCGGGCCGGCCACCGCGCCGCCGCCGACAGCACGGTCGTCGCCCGGCTGCGGGCCGCAGGCTCCGTCCTGGTCGGCAAGACCCACACCCACGAGTTCGCCTACGGCCTGACCACCCCGCAGACCGGCAACGCCTGGGACCGCGACCGGGTCGCGGGAGGCTCCAGCGGCGGGTCCGCCGTCGCGGTGGCGGCCGGGGCGGCGACCTTCGCCCTCGGCACCGACACCGGCGGGTCGATCCGGGTTCCCGCCGCGCTGAACGGGGTCGTCGGCTTCAAGCCGACCTACGGACTGGTGCCACGCCACGGCGTAACATCGCTGTCCTGGTCACTGGACCACGTCGGCCCGGTCACCCGCACCGTCGAGGACGCAGCCCTGGTCCTGGCCGTCCTCGCCGGGCACGACCCGCGCGACCCCGCCTCGCTGGACACCCCCGCCGTCGACTACCGGCCGGGACGGGAGCCGGACCTGGCGGGCGTACGCGTCGGGGTGCCTCGCAATTACTACTTCGACCATGTCGACGCGGAGGTGGAGACCACCGTCCGCCAGGGCATCGCGCAGCTGGAGACGCTCGGCGCCCATCTCGTCGAGATCGACATCCCGATGACCCGGTACATCCAGGCCACCCAGTGGGGGCTGATGGTACCGGAGGCCACCGCCTACCACGAGGGCACGCTGCGTACGGTCCCAGAGCTGTACCAGGCGGACGTCCGCCTCCTCCTGGAGGCCGGTGAGCTGATGGGCGCGGGCGACTATCTGCGTGCCCAGCGCTCCCGGACGCTCATACAGGAGGAATGGGGCCGCATTCTGGAGAAGGTCGACGTGATCGCCGCCCCGGCGGTCCCGATGACCGCGGTGAAGGCCGGTCAGGAGAGTGTCACCTGGTCCGACGGATCGACCGAGGCCGTTTCCGACGCCTACGTGCGTCTATCCTCTCCGGCCAACATCACCGGAGTGCCCGCTCTGTCCGTCCCGGTGGCGCACGACACGGCGGGCATGCCGATCGGCATGCAGCTGCTCGGACGGCCCTTCGGCGAGCGGCAGCTGCTGCGGGTGGGCCACGCCTACGAGCGGACGCAGTCCGCCCGACCGCTCGCGCCGACCGCCTGAGAACGGTATATGGGCCGGGCCGGAACCGTCCGGCTCCGGTTGGGATCAGGACCGGATGCCCGCAGCGAGGAGACCGGCAAGAGGGCCCTGGCGCCGCCGTCGAGCCGGGCATGCTCCTCCTAAACGCAATATCCGCGCTTTAAGGTGGAGTCATGAGTAGTAAGCCGACGGCGCGCCCCGGCGGGCGCAGTGCACGGGTCCAGGCTTCGGTGCACACCGCTGTCCGCGAAATCCTGTCGGAGCAGGGCCGCGACGCGGTGACTGTCCCGCTGGTCGCCCAGCGCGCCGGAGTCACCCCCTCGACGATCTATCGCCGCTGGGGCGACCTTCAGGGGCTGCTGTCGGACGTCGCGGTGGAGCGCCTGCGGCCAGACACAGTGCCGGAGAACCACGGCGACCTGCTGTCCGACCTGACGGCCTGGGCCGAACAGTTCCTCGACGAGATGTCGTCCCCCTCCGGCCGCGCCTACATCCGTGACGCTCTGCTCGGCGACCGGGACGGCAGCAACGCCGGTCAGTGCTCGGCCTACGCGGCCGAACAGGTCGACGTCATGCTCGCCCGCGCGATCGGCCGCGAGGAGAAAACTCCCGACGTCGAGACGGCGATGGATCGCGTGGTCGCCCCCATGATGTACCGCATCCTCTTCCGCCCGGCCGGACTCGACGCCGCGTACGCCCGTCGGCTCGTGACCGAGCTCCTCGACGCGGGCGAAGAACACCCCCTCCCATGATCCCGCGTAGCACGAGGAAGCCGGGTACATGCCGGCGTCGACGGCCGCCATTCTCACAAATGGTCATCTGTGCGAGTTCTGCGAGACCCTGCGGAGCGACATGCCGGGCAAGGCCGCCGACTACCTCCGCACCACCGAGCTGGAGCCCGCCGAGCAGGCCGCGCTCGACCAGGGGACGACCGTACGGCGCGGCCAGGGCTACACCCTGCGCGTCAGCGCCGTACCCGCGATGCACCACCAGCTCCTCGCCCGGTGCCAGCCGCTCGACGGCGGCCAGGGTCTCTCCGCCGTCCCGGCACAGCGCAAGGCTCGTCGCGAGTACGAGAACCGGATCAGCGCGCTCACACCCTGACCATGATCGTTCTCAGCGCCAACCGCTGTACCGATGTGCCCCGAGGCCGTTCCCGGGACCGGACTCGTCCGCCCCGGAGGTAGCCAAACAGACACTTATGGAGACGTGCGAGAGGCCCGGTTAGAAGCTGTTGTTGTTCCGATCTTGAGGGATGTGCGTCGAACAGGAGTCTAGGTTGGGTGATCGAGGGTGGCGGCGCGTATGGGAACGGGGCGGCCTCTTGGTACTGGTCGGTTCGGCTCGTAATCTCTGAACGGCCAGGGAGTTCTGTCTTCTTGCTGTCGACCGAGAGGAACTCGCTCCGACGGGCAATTTGTTCGACCTGCATGTCCCATGATCATGAGGTGTGGCTTATCAGCCGCAGTGGCGCCGACGACTTCGCCAGTGATGTGGTGGGGCAGGAGGTCGATCATCGCGAGGTGGCCGGGGCGGGTTGCGCCGCTCTCGAAATGCGTGCCGCTGGAGTCGCTTGTGCGGTGCTGTGAAGCTGAGGCCAGCGCGCGTGCGCGCCAGAGGGAGCCGGGCTGGCATCCGCACGGCGGGCAGCTTTCCCATTCTTGTCCTGTCGATGTGCAGTGCGCAGGGTTTCGCGTATTCCGGCCACCACTGAGCCTCTTCCAAGCTGGCGGTGTTGACCGCGAGTTGGACAGTCCTGCGCAACGACGAAGCTCCTGGTAGACGGGTTCTCGACCAAGATCACCCGTGTCCGCCAGGAGCTTCGCGTGCTTGTCTACCCGTCCTCGATCGACTTGTCCACCCGCACTCTGCGGTTCCTGGCTGGACAACTGACGGCCCGGCGTCGGGACATCGGGACGCGGTGGCGAAGGCTTCCCGTGGCACGTCAGGCCCTGCTCGTCCTGGCCCACCTGCGGTGCGGTGACACCTACGCCAGGCTCGCCGCCGGGTTCGGCATCGGGATCGCCACCGTCTACCGCTACGTCCGCGAGGCCATCGAGGTCCTGGCCGCCATCGCCCCGACCCTGACCGAGGCAATGGAGACCATCCGGACGAAGGCGTTCGTCATCCTCGACGGCACCCTGCTGCCCATCGACCGCATCGCCGCCGACACCCCGTACTACTCCGGGAAACACAAACGCCACGGCATGAACGTTCAGGTCCTCACTGATCCGTTCGGACGGCTGCTCTGGGCGTCACCGGCTCTGCCCGGCTCGACCCACGACCTCACCGCCGCTCGGCAGCACGGGATCATCGACGCCCTCGCCGCAGCGGGCCTCAAATGCTCGGCGGACAAGGCGTATCAAGGAGCCGGCAGACCCGTCCGCGTCCCGTTCCGGGGCCGCCACCTCAAGCGATGGAAGCGCCGCCACAACACCACCCACGCCAACATCCGCTGTGTCGGTGAACAGGCCATGGCCACCCTCAAGGGCTGGCGGCTTCTGCGGAAACTTCGCTGCAGCACCAACCGCATCACCAACATCGTGAAGGCCGTCCTCGCCCTTCACCACGCGTCAACGTGAGGTTGGAAAGAGCTCACTCTGGACTGGCCGCCGCGGGGGTCGATCAACGCATCACCGATGGCGATGTCGCCGTTGGGCCTCCAGCCGGTGGCGTGAGGATCGGGGCATCCAAGGGCAGCCCGGCACCGGATGCGCAGTCTTCGGATCGCTCAGCCGCTCGCAGGTAGGAGGTCTGCTGGCCTGCCGTCCTGAGGCGAAGGGGAGTTGACGTCATGACGCGCGCAGTCTGTCGCGCAGCACTGACAGTCCGGCTCCTCGCTTCCGCGCGCGTTCTGCACGGTCCTGCCAGTTCTATGGTGACGCCCTGCTGGATGAGGATGTGGTTCAGCCGTGTGTTGAGCGTGGGCAGGACTTGCGCGTAGAGAGTTTCGTGATGGAAGCGGTGCGTGTGCACGGGGCGTGGGTGATGCCGGCGACGTTCGCCGACGGGCTCCCGCCATATAAGGCGGGAGAGCTGGAGGACGTGGCTTCACAGGTGGGACGGGCAGTGCAGAGGCGAAGGCAATGTTCTCCTGCCGGCCGAGTTACCCCCATCCGGCGCCCACGAGTACGTCGTGCATACCGGCTCCGTTGCCTGAGAGCACAGGACTTGCTGGCGCCGCCGACGCAGGCGGTGAGAATGGGCTGATGCAATACGCGTGGCAAAGGTCGTTGCGTCCTCTGACAGCCGATGCCAGCGGCGGGCGTGGTTCGCCAGACAGCGGTAGGGCTGCGGGCCGTCCGGTCACGCTGGACGGAACGCGTGACGTTCCGGTCCTCGTGCTGCTGGGGGAGCGGGGTGCGGGCAAGTCCGTGGCGCTCGAGCAGGAGTACGCCCTTCTTGCGAAACAGGGACAGACGACGGCCCTAGTGCACCTCGGCCGAGACGTCACCGACACGGCCTCGGCCGCCAGCACCCTGCAACACCACCTGCACCAAGCCGGAGGCGGACCACGGCATGTGCTGTTGGACGGGCTCGACGAAGGCCTGAGCGACATCCCCGGTCTCGACAACGTCCTCGTGAAGCAGCTGCGGGCGCTGTCGCAGGCACAGCGCGAGGGGCTGCGCCTGAGGATCACCTGTCGCACCACTCGCTGGCCCGAAAGGCTGGAGAGCGGACTGCGCGAGCTGTGGCCGGAAGCAGGCCAGGTGGCGTTGATGTCGCTTGAGTCGCTGACCCGCCAGGACATGAGGAGCGCAGCTGCTCAGCATGGCCTGGACGAGGGCGCATTCGTCGACGAGGTGTGCGCCCGGGGCCTTGAGGCCCTAGGTCGTGTCTTCAAAGTGGGTTTGCGAGACCATGGGTCGGTGAGTCGTCGCTATGAACTGACGGATGAGGAGTGGGAGTTGTTGTGCCCGCTCCTTCCGGCCGGGTCGTTCGGTCGCCCGCGTGCGGATGACCGAACGGTGCTGAACGGAATCGTGTGGAAGATTCGGGCCGGTGCCGCCTGGCGGGACGTGCCGGCCCGGTACGGGGCCTGGCAGTCGCTCTATACCCGCTTTCGCAGATGGGCCCTGGACGGCACCTTCACCCGGATGCTCGCCGCGGTTCAGGCTGACCGGCAGGCGAGGGCGGACGTGGACTGGCTCGTCGCGGTCGACTCGACACTCGTCCGTGCCCACCAGCATGCCGCCGGCGCGAAAAAGGGGGCCGGGCGGGGGACGAACCGGCAGATCACGCCCTCGGTCGATCCCGCGGAGGATTAACCACCAAGCTCCACCTGGCCTGCGACGGCCGAGGCCGTCCCCTCGCGTTCGTCCTGACCGGCGGCAACCGCAATGACTGCACGCAGTTCGAGCAGGTCATGGCCCGCATCCGCGTCGCAGGCCCCGGCCCGGGACGGCCACGCACCCGCCCCGCGCGTGTGGTCGCCGACAAGGGCTACTCCTCCCGCTCGATCCGCGCCTACCTGCGCAGACGCGGTATCAAGCACACCATTCCCGAGCGCATCGACCAGCTCAACGGACGGATCAGGCGCGGCGAACGTCCCTGCGGCTTCGACAAAGCCCACTACCGGCGCCGCAACGTCGTCGAACGCTGCTTCAACCGGCTCAAGCACTACCGCGCCATCGCCACCCGCTACGACAAGACCGCTACCTCATTCGAAGCCGTCATCACCCTCGCCGCCACACTGCTCTGGCTCCGACCACTTTGAAGACACGACCTAGGCGGTTTCGTTTGGATCAAGGTGGGGGTGAGCGATGACGGCGGTTCCGGAGCGGCATTCTGGAGCGATGCGACCCGGAACCGACGTCACCGAGAACGGCCTGCGGCATCTGCTCAATGAGTGGGACCCGATCGGCGTCGCTGACGAGGTGCAAGACGAGTACGACTGCATGCTCGTCCCTCTCCTGCGGCGGCTCCGGCGTGGCGCCGACCAAGCGGAGATCGGCGAGTTCCTGCGGCATGAGCTGGTAGATCACTTCGGTCTCACCCCTCTTCCGTCAGAGCCGGAAGAGATGGCTGCCAAAGTGACCTCCTGGTGGACAGTTGCCGTCGAGACCGATGGCACCGGCTGCGTGTAGTCGCTCCCTCCGGATCGTCTGCTCGTTGTCCGGGTGTGTCGTTGACTGACGCGCAGTGGGCGCGGATCGAGCCGTTACTGCCGGACCGGACACCGAAGCGGGGTGGCCGATGGCGGGACCACCGAGAGGTGATCGACGCCATCGCCTGGAAGTTTCAGACCGGGGCACAGTGGGTGCAACTGCCGGAGAAGTACGGAAACTGGCGGGGCGTCTACAACCGGCTGCGGATGTGGTCCGCCGACGGCACATGGGAGCGGGTGTTCACCGCGCTTGTGGCACAGGCCGACGCCGACGGGGAGCTGAACTGGGTCGTCTCGGTGGACTCTACGATCGTGCGAGCCCACCAGCACGCGGCCGGAGCCCGCAGAAAGGGGCCCCGGCCGGCGAGCCGGACGACCACGCCATCGGCCGGTCTCGCGGCGGACTAACCACGAAGATCCATCTCGCAGCCGATGGCAACTGCCGGCCCCTGGCCTTCCATCTCACCGCCGGACAGGCCGGTGACGCGCCCGCCTTCGCTGACGTGATGGCCCGGCTGCGTGTTCCCCGGCGACGTGGACGGCCCCGAACCCGGCCAGAGGCAGTCCTCGCAGACAAGGCGTATTCGTCACGCGCCATCCGTGAACACCTCAGACGGCGCGGCATCCGGGCGGTTATACCCGTGCCGGCTGATCAACGCGGCCACCGCCTGAGACGCGGCAGCCGGGGCGGCCGACCACCCGCCTTCGACCGCGAGACCTACAGGCAGCGCAACACGGTCGAACGCTGCATCAACCGCTTGAAACAGTGGCGAGGCATCGCCACCCGCTACGAGAAGGCAGCAGCCATCTACCTGGCCGGACTCCTCGTTGCGAGCATCTTCCTCTGGTCAGCCAGGTGATCCAAACGAAACCGCCTAGGTGTTGCGGGGCAGGACGTTGTTGACGGTTTCGGCAAGGCAGACGCTTGAGGTCGCGGAGCCGTTGCTGGAGCAGGAGCCACGACGCGGCTGTCCGCGCTTGCCTCAGGCTGTCGGGTCCCAGAGCCCGCCGGCTTCGCCCCTGGCGAGGTGTTCGGCGTAGACGCCGACCTTCCAAGCGATGACGGATCGGCACTCCTCAAGCGCCTGGATCTGTGCGTCAACGCGCTGTCGATGAGCGTCGAGCAGACGCAGTCGTTCTTCCTCGTTGCCCGGTCCGTGGCGCACCAGTTCGGCGAAGTGCTTGAGGTCGGCGAGCGGCATACCGGATTCGCGGAGCTTGACGCAGATCAGCAGCCAGTCGACATCGAAGGAGGTGTAGCGCCGTCGGCCGCCCGATGTGCGCTGGACCGGGCCGACGAGCAGGCCCTCGCGTTCGTAGAAGCGCAGGGCGTGCACGCTCAGTCTGGTCCGTTCGGCCACCTCGCCGATGCTCAGCGACTGCGTGGCAGCTTCGGTGGGGGGCATGCGGCTCACTCCTGGACTTGATCTAGACCTCGCTCTAGATCGTAGCGTCCGCGGCATGACCGTTACTGACCAACAGCCGCTCGGCTCGCCCTTCTCCGCTGCCACCACCGCCGAGGACATCGTGGCCGGCCATGACCTTTCCGGCATGACCGCTGTGGTGACCGGGGGCTACTCCGGGCTCGGCCTGGAAACCACCCGGGCTCTGACGGCCGCCGGGGCCCGGGTCATCGTTCCGGCACGCCGCCCTGACGTCGCCCGTGCTGCTTTGAAGGGGGTGACGGGCAGCGAGGTCATCCCCATGGACCTGGCCGACCTCGACAGCGTCCACTCAGCTGCTGCGCACATCAGCGGCCGTGTCGACCGGCTCGACCTCCTGATGGCCGTCGCCGGCGTCATGGCTACCCCGGAGCGGCGCGTCGGGCCCGGCTGGGAAGGCCAGCTCACCGCCAACCACTTCGGCCACTTCGCCCTCGCCTGTGAACTCTACCCGGCCCTGGCCGCCGCGGGCGGCGCGCGCGTCGTGGTCAACAGCTCCGCCGGGCACACGCTGACCGGCATCCGCTGGCACGATCCGCACTTCCGCACCGGCTACGACCAGTGGCTGGCCTACGGCCAGGCCAAGACGGCCAACGCCCTGTTCGCCGTGCGCCTCGATGCCCTCGGGCAAGGCGACGGGGTCCGGGCGTTCAGCCTCCACCCCGGCAAGATCATCACTGGTCTCCAGCGGGAGATGACGCTCCAGGAGCAGATCGACCGCGGGTGGGTGGATGAGCACGGCAATGTGGTGGGCGCGGACTTCAAGACCCCCTCTCAGGGGGCAGCCACCGGCCTGTGGGCGGCTACGGCCCCGCTCCTCGAAGGCCGCGGCGGGCTCTACCTGGAGGACTGCGATGTCGCCCGCGTTTCCGCTCCCGGCACCCCCATGGATGACGGCGGCGTCCGCGCCTACGCCATCGATCCTGAGGAGGCCGCCCGGCTCTGGGACCTGTCCGTCGCCGTGACCGGCGCCACGCCGATCACCCGATGAACCCGCGCTCTGCACATGTTGCGCTGCGTGCCGCGGCGGTGGCGGTGGCGGTGGCGTAGATCATGCCGCTGCCCTGCGCGCAGATCGTGGCCAGGCGGGCGTCGGATGCGGTGGGAGCCACGACGAACACGGTGTTGAGACCATGGCAACTCCGGGCTGGGGTGGGTCCATTTCTCCCGGCCGCACAACATCACGTCGTGCAAGCTCATCAAGGCTGCTCTCAACGGCAAACCGGACATGAAGTCCGACCGGCAGCGCAACCTCGAGTACTGGGGGCTCGGCCATTCATAATGGGCGTCAGGTCGACTTCGTGGTCAAGGTGTGCTATGCCAAGAAGACCGACGACGGCCGCCACACCGCCCCCGGCACGAAGGGGAGGACCGGTGTGATCACCGCCTATTGCAGAGGGGTGCAGGAGTGCCCGTCATGGGTCAACAACTAGCGGCCATCCCCTCAGTTGTGCTGTGCCGTACCCAGTGCGCCATCGCAGCCGCGCTGTGGCACTACACCAGCACCCCCGTCACAAGGCCGTACTACGTGCGCGGGTGCATCCCGGATCTGGAAGAACCACGAGTGACTGTTGCGCTGTGGACCGGTCCCGCAGCGCGCGAGAAAAAGAACCTCTTCCTGTCCATCCCGCTGGCATCTGGCGGCACGCTGGTCTCGGCGACGCAGATCACGTTGGGGCTGCAGCGCCTGGGCCGGGGAACCCACCTGTTCGGCTTCACCGGCCACCGGTTCGACGGCAAGCGCGTCCTCAACGGCAGCTCGCTGGTCGAGGAGGTTGCAGCTGCATCGCCGCCCGAAGAGAACAGCGAACCGCAGGGTCCAAGGGGCTTCTATTTCGAGCGGCCTGGACAGATGAAGAAGTAATGATCCGACCCAGATCCCGTGCCCTTCGCGCAGTCGGATTATCGAGAGCGGACGGCGTTGCCTAAGTTGCGGAGGAGACGCCACCATCCCGGCATTACAGTCGCCGGGGTGGTAGCTCCGAGTCCGAGGCCGACGCAGCCTTGACCACGCCTTGCAGGGCCACGGCCAACTACGAAGGACTGCTCCGCACCCCCCGGGCCGTCGCCGACCTTGCGGTCGGCGTCCTCGCGGACTGCTTGGCGAGGCCTATGAGCGGTGCTCCGCCTCGCGCAAGGACGTACACCGCACCGAAGTGCGCGCGGCACGGTGAGTGCGCCCGAAGGCCGGGAAGCCGAGGACGGCGACCTGCTTGGTCGGCGTCGACGTGATCGTGTCGAGGGAGGTACGCATGCTGGCGTACCAGGCGACGTCGACGTCCAGGGCCTCGCGCAGGATCGGGTCCGGGGCCCAGACACCCGGCACAGATCACCTCCCTGTACGAGGCCGCCGGCACGATCGGCCCACTCGACACGCCGTCGTCAACGCGGCAGGCAACGTCCCGCACACGCGGCTGCCCGAACTCGGCCCCCACGCGTAGCAGTACGCATTCACCGGCACGGTCCTCTCCCAGGTCGAACTCGTCCGCCAGGGCCTCGCATACGTCTGCGAGCGCGGCTCCTTCACAGTGATCACCGGGATCCTCGCCCAGCAGCCCATCGGTGGAGGGACTGCGGACGGGACGGATCTACCGGGTCTGACCGCGCCCCGCCCCGACACGGCCTTCGGTCGCCTCCAGGCTCCTGAGCGGGGTGAGGAAGGTGAACTCGGCCAGGCAGGGGCGAGGGGTGCGTCGTCGTCGAGAAGGCTGCCGAGGAAATGGGTGCAGTGGATCCCGGCGGCGGTGGCTGTGGCCCCGTCGGCCGCTGGGGTCCACTCGTGTACGGCGGCGAGTGCGCGCGGGTCCCGGGTCAGGTCCTGCACGCATGGCACTTCCTCGTTGGGCGCACGCTTGGCGCTCATGCCGACAGCGTAGGGAGCGTGGCGAGGAAGTCGCGCACGTGGCCCAGCCAGGTCTCCCGGTCGGACGGGCTCAGAATGTCGGCGGCGCCGGGCAGTTCGACCAGTTGGGCTCCGGGGATGCCGTCTGCGAGGCGGTGCGAGCTTGCGGGCAGCACGAGCCGGTCGCCGGTGGGCACGACCACCAGGGTCGGGGCGGACACCTTCGCCAGGTCGGCCCGGACGTCCACGCGGGACACGAGGTCGAAGTGGTCCAGCATGCCCGGCGGCATGCCGGCCAGGGTCTGGGCGACGGGTTCGTCGAGGTCGGCCGGTTCGAGGTCCGCCAGGTCCGCCGGGGACATGCAGGACAGCAGGGCGAGCCGCGCCACGTCCTGCCACTGGCCCGCGGCTGCAAGGGACTTGATCAGCTGGGCGGCGAGCGCCAGGACAGGGTCGGCGACAGCGAAGCCGGCGGTGAGGACGAGGGCCCGGACGCGCTCGGGATGCCGCGTGGCGATCCGGACTGCCACGGCGCTGCCGAGGGACTCCCCGAGAACGGCGAACGAATCCTGGCCGGCCTCAACGGCGGCCGCGACCAGCCGATCGGCGAGGTCGTCCAAGTCCAAGGGCTCGATGGCCACGGGAGAGCCACCTGCTCCGGGGTAGTGCGGGCCGACGAGGGTGTGGTCGCGGGCGAGGTCATCACGGACGAGGCCGAAATTCTCCGTGATGCCGCCGCCCGCACCGTGCGCGAGCAGCAGCGCTGGACCGCCACCCTGCACGACAACGTCGAGGTGCGAGCTGGGAGTTGCGCGATCAGTGATCATGGAGCCGACGCTAAACTCCGACATCAGTGTCAGAGTCAAGTCGTCGCGTGCGGCCGGGCTGGGGCGGGAGCGAGAAGGGGAGCGGCGAACGGCATGCGCATGAAGGAGATGGTGCGTCGTACCGGAGTCCACGAGCGGTTGCTGCGCTACTACGAACAGCAAGGGCTCCTGAGCCCCGCCCGGCTGCCCAGCGGCTACCGCGTCTACGGCGAGTCGGATGTCGAGACGGTACGCCGCATCCGCTGTCTGCTGGCGGCAGGCCTTCCGACCGCTCTGATCGCCCAGGTCCTGCCGTGCATCCGAGCCGAGGACGAGCGCCTCGTGCCCACGTGCCCGGACCTGCTCGGCCAACTTCGCCAGGAGGGCGAACGCATCACACGTGCCATCGAGGACCTTCAGGCATCACGAGCGATCCTCGACACCATCATCACCGCTGCACCGACAGCAGGCGCCGGCACACCGTAGCCCATCGCTACGAGCACAACTGCCGGAGCAAGCTGAAGGGGAACGTCTGCTCAAGTTGCTCACATTTCACCGCAGAAGCCAGCGGATCAGCCGGTACGGCGTTGCAGGCGTCGGACCAGACCGGCTTCGGCGTCCGTGAGGTTGGGGTCCGCCAGCCGTCGCTCGGTAGCGGCGGGCATGCCGGCCCGTCGGTCGGTTCCGCAGGTGAGGTCCATGGCGCGCAGGAAGCCACGCACCAACAGCCGCTCGTGCGGCCGGAGCACAATGCCGCGGAGGATGACGACCGTCATGGCGACATCGACCTCGGGTGCACCGACGCGAGCGTTGCCCCAGTCAATCACCCTCGGACCGCCGTCCCTGATCATGATGTTTTCCGGATGCAGATCCAGGTGCAGCACCCGGGCTTCACCGTTGCGGCCCGGGAGGCGGGGCAGCCAGCCAGGATCAGGCAGTCCGTGCAACTGCCGGTGCAGTCGCCCCAGCATCGCGCCGTACGCCGGGGCTCGCCAGGGGCGGCGGCGCAGCGCCTCGCTCATCGTCGGACCGTGCAGCCGCTCCAGAACCATGTCCGAGCCGTCTGCTTCGTGCACGACGGGTACCGGATAGCCCCGCGCGGCCAGCCACCGCATGAGCGCCGCCTCGTCCTTCGCCGGTCTGCCGTTCCGGAACCGGCGCAGCACACAGGTCTCGTCCAGCGCGTACACATCCGCCTCACGCCCCCGCCCGATCAGCTCCATGGCAGCGGAGTCTGCCAGCGCCAGTCCCTTGGCCACTACCTCGTTCGCCTAACACAATCGGCGCCACCGTTCGAACTGCGGTGGCCCGCGCTCGACCACCACTGCCACGGGATGCTCACGCCGACGGATGCCGCGCATCCCATCCGTCGTAAAGGTCTGAGCGCCGCCCGGTGTGCCGGCTCAGTGCCGCCGGGTCATCGCGACAAACATCACGGCAAACGCCACGAAGACCACGATCCAGCCCCACAGCGGCATGTCCTTGTACGCCACCCTTCCGTACACGGCGACAATCACGGTTGCCTCGCAGCGCTCTCCGGACAGATGCCCCGGCGCGAGATCGACGTACCGGAACTGATCGTCCGTTGCTCGCGGGAGGAATGGTGAGCGCGCCCCGAGACGCCGAGGGCAACCGAGGAGCGGCTCACCGTGGCGGCCGCCCCTTTCCGGAAGTCACCGTGACGAGGAATGGGCGTCCATCGTCAGATTGGCCAGTAGCTCCGCGAAGCGTCGGTCCTGTGAGGTTCCCGCGGCCAGTTCGCTCAGCGCATAGGCCGTGGTCTTGAAGCCGTCCTGGTGATGGAACTCCGCGCCCCACGCGCCCAGCCGCACCGAAACCGCCTCCGCCAGCGCCAGGCGTTGGGTCCCCCACGGGTTGACCGCCACGATTCCGGCAGGGCCGACTTCCAGCCGGACCCTGAGGATCACCCACCAGAAGAACAACGCGACACCGACAGCCAGCCCCGACCACAGGCCGGCCGACCGCGCCGCCTCCCCACCCGGAGTGGAAACCCACCCCACCCAACCGCAGACCGCTTTGGCACACACAACAGTCGGGATCACACAGCCCGCAACGCGAGCCGTCCCACCCACTCGCCACACCCACCGAGTCCCCACCCTGGCCGCCCACACCCGCATTCTGAACCACACAGCAAGCCCACACGATCAGGGCCCCGGATCGCCGCCAACGCAACGACGGCCGCAGAACCGCCGAACCACGTGCGTGCCTGACGAACCACTCGTGACTGTGGGCTGCGGTATCCCCGACTTTGCCGGGCCTGGTCGGGAGAATGGGGAACCGCTTGACGACGAGATCTGAGCATGTGTGAGTCTTTCGGGACAGATACTTCCGCTGGTGGGCGTTGCCCTGGGCGCTGTCGGGACCTTCCTGGTGAGCAGCGTGAACGACCGCGCCGGTGGCGGCGTGAACAGTCCGTGCGCTGGGACGGGCGGCGTCTGGACGCCTATGGCGACATCCACGTGGTCAAGGAGATCGCTGGGCGCTACCACCACATCGCCGCGGGCCGCGGACTGGTGAGGGGTCCCGCGCCTCTGGAACTCACCGCAGAAGTGCTCGCCGCACTCGGTGCGGCCGAGGGCCGCCGGTCGGTGCTGGTGGCGAACGGCACTGGTCGCTCGCCCCGCAGGAGGCCGACGGCGCGGGCGCCACCCTGGGCGAGTCGGTCGGCGGCCGCCTGCGCACCGACATGGCCTCCCCCGCCGCCTGGTGCCCGGTCTCCCTGGTGCCCTATCGCAACGGCCGCACCGGCGTCTTCCCGCACATCATGGACCGCGCCAAGCCGGGCAGCATCGGCGTACTGCGCGACGGACGACGGTTCGTCAACGAGGCCAACGGCTACTACGACTACGTCGCGGCGATGATCGCGGCGACCCCGGACGGCGAGCCGGTCGAGGCCTGGCAGATCGCCGACGCCCGCTTCGTGCGCCGCTACCCGCTCGGGATGGCCAAACCCCGCCCCGTCCCCCTGCTCCCCTACCTTCGCAGCGGCTACCTGCGTCGCGGCCGCACCATCGAGGAACTCGCCCGCGCGTGCGGAATCGACCCGACCCAACTGGCCGCGACCGTCCGGGAGTTCAACGCTTCGGCGCGCCACGGCGAGGACCCCGCCTTCCACCGAGGGTCAACACCCTTCAACCGCTACGGAGGCGACGCCACCGTGACGCCGAACCCGTCGCTCGCTCCCGTGGAGAAGGGCCCGTTCTACGCCGTACGCATCGTGCCCGGCAGCTTCGGAACCTTCGCCGGGCTGGCCACCGACGCGCACGCCCGGGTCCTGGACGACGAGAACGAGCCGATCCAGGGTCTCTACGCCGTCGGCAACGACCAGGCGAGCGTGATGGCCGGCCACTACCCCGCCGGCGGCATCAACCTGGGACCGGCCATGACCTTCGGGTGGATAGCCGGCGAACACCTCGCCGACGTCAGCGATCCCAAGGAGTCGGTGCACGGATGACGACGTACGCGACGCATGTTCCCCACGGAAAGTGAGTACCCGCACCATGCCCGACCCGACCATGACACCTGACACCCTCGGCACGCACCCCGTGCTGCCCACCGAAGCGTTCTGGCCCAACCGCTTCACCGGACAGGTCTTCCTGGTGACCGGGGCCGCCGGCGGCCTCGGATCCGCCACCGCACGGCGCCTCACCCGAGAAGGCGCACACGTCATGTGCACCGACATCCGCTCCGGTGGCGCCGCGGACGGTTCCAGCCCCGACGACTGCCTCGCCTTCGACGTCACCGAACGCGGCCAATGGGACCGCATCATCGACCACACCATCACCACCCACGGCCGTATCGACGGCGCGCTCTTCTCCCACGGCATCCAGGGGCCCGAAACGTCCATCCCGGACATGCCCTACGACGGGTGGGCCACCACCATGGCCGTCAACCTCGACGGCTGCTTCCACGGACTGGCAGCCCTGCTGCCCAGGCTCCAGGCACAAGGCTATGGACGGGTCGCCGTCCTCTCCTCCATCTCCGCCCGCGAGGGCAACCCCCACCAGGCCGCCTACTCCGCCTCGAAAGCCGCCCTCGTGGCCCTCGTCAAGACGGCCGGGAAGGAAGCCGCCCGCGACGGAGTCACCATCAACTGCATCGGACCCTCCATGATGCGTACCCCGCTCATCAACGCCCTCAGCCCAGAGCGCAACGCGCGACTCCTCGCCCGCGTCCCCATCGGCCGCATCGGAGAACCCTCCGAATTCGCCGCGCTCTCCACCTGGCTCCTCTCCCCCGAAGCCACCTACATGACCGGCCAGCACCTCGACCTCAGCGGCGGACGCAACACCGCCTGACCCTGCCGAGTCGTCGCGCCTTCTCCGGCACGAAGGATCAGGTGTTGCTCGCCCCTGGTGCCCCGGGCCTCTCGGTGCGCAACACGGTGGGCCCCGCGGTCGGCCGCACGAACCGGATCACCTCTCACGAAGCCGCGAACCGGCAGACCGAACCGCGCCGACCGCTCACCGGTCGGCGCGCGACTCCCCCGCAGCTCCCAACCGGTCGGCACCGTCACGCCCGACGAGCCCGGCTCGGCGTCGTAGGTCATCGCCGATCCGGCAGGCCGACTGCTGCCCGCTCACCCACCGTTCCCGGCGCTCGCCACGCCTGGTGGAGCCCCGACCCGGGTGGGCAGACCCCACGCAGCCGGGCCGCCGGGAGACGTACAAGCGGGTGCCTCCGTGTCGTTCGAGTCCGGCGATCGCAGGGTTGGCGAGTCCGGCGATGTGGTTCATGGCCCAGAGGTGACCGTCATGGGGACGTTCGGAGAGTTACAGATCTATGCGTGCTGTACGGCCTCAACGATGAAGACGGCCTGGCGGGCGAGGAGCAGGGAAGCGCGTGAGGAATCCCGGTCTGCCAGTGCCATCCTGGGGCCGGGGGCGTCGTTGTGGTTGCCCCAGTGACGTCATCGACTCCGGCCAGGTCGAGGCACAGCCTCGAAGCTCAGGAAATGATCTCGACGGCCTTGTTGCCCGGGTTGATGCGACGCTCACGGGCCTCCTCCGACAGCCTCGTCACGTAGGCGTAGAACGGGTTCTTCTTCCGGGTGTGCCCCTTCAGCCGCAGATAGACCAGTAGGTCGAGCAGGACAGCGTCGTAGTGCACCAGCGACGAGACCATGGCGTACTCGAAGCGCCAGGTCACGTGCGCGCGCAGGGCGTCGTCCAGTTCCTTGTCGGCGAGGGCGCGGTTGTGCAGCGACGTCAGATTGGCCTCGACCGCCGTCAGTTGGTCCTTCGGCTGGCAGCCAGCCTGGTCCGAATAGTCGAAGGTGGCCTGCAGCCAGTCATGCAGCACCTGCGGATCAGTGGGCTTCACATACTGCTCGTACGTGCTGACGTGCATGATCTCGTGCAGAAGCGAGGCGGTGCGCCACGGGCCGTCGTCCGTGTACGGCCGGCCTGCACAGAACGCCGGGTCGTAGGTGACCCGGGAATTCTTGCCGACCGTGGCGGCGGCCGTCAGCCCGTCGTGCATCTCGACGAACTCGATGTGGCCGAGCAACGCCGTGCACTCGTCGAGCAGTGCGGAGAAGTGCGACTCGGCGTGCAGGTCGCCGGGGAGCCGGGTGCCCCCGGCGGCGGCGACGCGCTGGTCCAGTTTGAAGCGGCGCATCCCCAACTCGGTATCGGATTCCACAGCGGCCCTCCCGGTCATCCACCAGCGGTCCCGTCGTACGCGCATGCTGCACCCGGCCGAAGCATCCGGCAATGCCCGCGGCGCGGTCCGCAGACGGGGACGACGCCGACCTCCGCACAGCGGTGGTGGGTCGTCAGATCGGTTCACCTACGGCAGCGCACGCAGCCTTCACGGCCAGGCCCGTCCTGGCCTGCACGGAGCTCCACCGTCCTGACGCTGGGCGGGGCCAGCTGGCTGTCGAAGTGTTCACCGGCAGTGAAGGCGGCGAAGCAAGCGGATAGAAAGGCCGTCCCCTGCGGGTCAGGAACTGGCGGCCTTGTCCAGCTTCAGGGTTACCGGTCCATCCGGGTCCGGCTGCAAGAACACCTCGCTCGTACTTGCCGTGTAGAGCTGGATGTCTCCCACGTCCCGGCCGCCGCTGGTGTCATCTGCCTCCAGATACACGAAGTTCGCATCTGAGCCGGCAGTCCAACTGCCGCTGAAGGAAACCGACTCGGCGGTCCCGTTCCACCACAGATCGCTGCCCGAGATGCCCGCGACGGAAAAGCGGCCACTGTCGTGCAGACGGATCTCTCCGCCCGTCTCCTCGCTGCGGTAGATCCCGGGCACACCTGCGGGGTCGACCTCGACCGCACCGATCGCCACACACCCGGATGCGAACACCGCCACGGCGGCGCCGAGCACGCAGAACCGGCCCTTGCGTGTGCCTGTGATCCTCACGGTGCTCCCCCATGCATCCAGCCCCTTCGGTGCGATCCAGCAGCAGATCCACCACACGACAGCATAATTTGAACACGCTCAAAAAGTAAGCGACCAGGTTCCCCAACCTCACGGAAGGGCACGGGGACGAACGGGACGTGAACAAGCTCGAGCAGCAGATGGAGCGTCCCCCGCGCCGAAAGCGTCCTTCCTCTCCGCGCCGTCGACGCCAACGGAAACCTTCCGGAGTGCTGGACCTGACACACCGTCCAGGGGAGAAAACGTCTCTGTCCCCACGCCGAGCAGCGGGCCCGCCGACTCGGAGCGTGATGACGATCTCCCTCAGCCCGAGCCGCACCCACGTACCCGTCCCACGCCAGTGATCCGCAAGTGACTCAGGGAAGCTGAGCCTCAGACTCTGATCTCTCCAGCCGGGCAAGGGCCTGCGCGTGAGCGCGGTCGAGGGCGTCGGCAGCGGCACAGGGGAGGTCCGGCCGCACACCGGTGCCCTCCCAGTTCGTGCCGGAGACGGGATTGATGGCACGGCCGACAGGGACCGTGGCCTCCAGGTGCGGGTGCACCGTCCAGCCGTTGCACGGGTGCGCACCGCCACGGGTGGACTCGCCGACGACCACGGCCCGGCCGAGCTGCTGGAGGTTGTAGGCCAGCTCCTCAGCGGCGGAGAAGGTGTTGCCGCTGCACAGCACGTACAGCGGCTTGCTGCCGCCGAACCGCGAACCGGGCACGTACGGCAGGCTCCAGGACTGCTCATGGCGCTCCCCCTCGCGCCAGTACATGGTGTTGAGGTGGGTACGCTCGTCGAGCAGATAGCTGCACACGAAGGCCACCGCGTCCGGGTCACCGCCCCGGTTGCCGCGCAGGTCCACGATCAGCGCCCGAGCACGAGAGGCCAACGACAGCACCGCACCCAGCGGTTCGGCCGACCAGTCCAGCGGAAACAGCATCGGTGCCAGCTCCACCACAGCAACGCCTCCATCGAGCAGCTGCACCCTGGGCGCGCCACCCAGCGAGGTGTCGAAGTCCCGGCGCATGGCGTGCAACGTCGCCTCCCCCTGCTCCGCGGGGACCGGCTCGCCGTGGTGCTTCAGCCTCAGGTGCCGGTCGCCGTTGACGGACTGCAGGTCGGCAGTGACCAGACGGGCGAGTTCGCCGGCGTCGTCGACGTCGTAGGCCCCCTCGGCAAGGCGCCGTCGCAACAGCCCGCCAAGTTGCTCGGCCACCTCGGGAAACACGTAGTGCTCGATCAGCAGCCGGACCGTCCCGTCGATGACAGAGGCCGCCGCAAGTTCCGTCGAAGTCGTCATGGCAGGAAGTACAACACCACCCTCGCCCAAGCGTCGCAGGATTCATATACCTCCGGCACCGGAGCACCACTGGCAGCATCAACCGTGCCTTCAACGGCGCCGTTGTGCTTCTACCGTGGCGAGGTGCTGGTGGTGCGGCCATGGCGCCAGGGACTGGGCACAGCGGTACTGCCGGATGTGTACCGGGACATCATGGAGGTCATCGCCGATGCACCAGGCCCCTTTGCAGGCCAGACAGATCGTGCCTCACTGCGATCCTCGCCGGTCACGCTGCCCGAGCCGCTGCCGAGATGACCGCGCAGGCGTACGCGGAACGGCTGTCCTCGGCCCGCCGCGACGCCGTCGCCATCTGCGCCCGCTGCCTCACCGTCCACCTCGACCAACTCCATTACGACGCCGCCCTCGCGGCGGGCTGGCCGATCGCTACCGGTGTCGTCGAAGGTGCCGGCCTTCACCTGGTCGCTGACCGACTTGACATCACCGGAAACCACTGAGGACTCGAAGGAGCCGAGGCCGTCCTGCTTCTTCGTGACTGGGACCTGCACACCAGCAACGGTGTCGACCTGTTCACTTCCGCCACTTCAAAGGATCCGCACGCATCGCGCTTCGCCACGACGCCGACACCGACCGCGTGTGGCGCCACCCAACAACGGCTACGGCGCCGCAGCGCCGAACCGTCGGGTGGGCCCCGGCACCTGCTCGGCGGCGGACGCCTTGCCCGGACGAACTCGGCCGGCTCCTAACGGCGTTCGTCCTCGCGCCGCCCATCCGCGACGCGGAACACGTCCTGCGCCGTTCGGCCCACCTGCTTTTCCAGTCGGCACGGCGTGGGTCGCTGGCGGTGCTGCTTTCCTGCGGATTCCGGGCTCTGCGACATGCGAGCCGGACGATATGGACTTCCCTGCGAGGAGTCGAGAGCGCACTGAGGGTCCGGCGCATTCGCCGCATCGCAGGTATGCAGCAAGGCCGCTCAGCGGCGCTTCCGCGTACGTGCACTCATCAAGGAAGGCGCACATCATGGTCCGGATACCTGTCCTAGCCGTGGGACGACACACCACCACGCTCGCTCTGAGTTTCGCCGCCGTGGTCGGGCTCGCGAGCACCACGATTGCCGCCCCAGGCACGAATCCGATCCCGCACATCGACTGGACATCGTGCGGCAAGCCGGAGTTGGCCGCGTTCCAGTGCGCGACCGCAGAAGTCCCGACCGACTACGACGACCCGCGGGGCGCCACCACCACCATCGCACTGACCAGACTCCCCGCGACCGACCCCGCCCGCCGCATCGGCTCCCTGTTCACCAACCCCGGCGGGCCCGGCGGCTCCGGAGTCCAGTTCGTGCAGACCGCCGGCCCGATCGCGTACGACCCGAGCGTGCGTGCGCGCTTCGACATCATCGGGTTCGATCCGCGGGGCGTGGCCGGTTCGGATCCGGTCACCTGTTTCGCCGACGCAGAGGAAGAGGGGGCCGCGATGGCCGCCCTCCCCGTGTTCCCGGTCACGCCGGAGGAGGAGCGCTCGTACCTCCGCGAGGCGCCGAGGGTCGCCGAAGGGTGCCTGCGGCGCTCGCGCGAGCGCATCGAGCACGCCTCGACGGCCAACGTGGCCCGGGACATGGACCTGCTTCGCCAAGCGGTCGGCGACGCGAAGCTCACCTACGCGGGGTACTCGTACGGCACCTTCCTGGGAGCCACGTACGCCAAACTGTTCCCCCGCAACGTTCGCGCCCTGATGCTTGACGGTACCGTCGAGCCGGACAACTACACAGGGCGGAACGGCGATTCGCGTCCGGTGACCGTGCGCACCGGTCAGGGGCCGGCGGCCAGCCGCGCTCTGGACGAGTTCCTGCGGCTGTGCGGTGCGGCCGGCCCCGCCCGGTGCGCACTGGCCGGGCTGGGCGACCCGCGCGAGGTCGTCGAGCGCACACTCGCGCGCCTAAAGACACGACCGGTGACCATCGACCCTGGGCACGGAACTCCCGTCGAGGTCACCTACCCCTTCGCGGTCGAGACCCTCTTCAACGGCCTGTACTCGCCACGGAACTGGACCACTCTCGCTCAGACCTTCGCGGCGGTGGCTGCCGCGGGCAACGCGGACCTGGAGCGGCCTTCGCCCGAAGTCGCTGCGTATCTGCTGACTCAGCGGACCTTGCAGGGTGAGGACTACGCGTCGATCGGAGGGACTCTGGCGAACCTGTGCGACGACACGCTCAACACGCTCAGGCCGAGAGACTTCCCGGCCCTCGCGGCGGAGGAGGAGGCGAAGGCCCCGCACTTCGGCCGCTACCGGACCTGGCAGGGATTGTCCTGCACGAAGATCGGCAACGAGGATCACGACGCGTACTTCGGGAGTTGGCAGCAGAAGGCCACCGTGCCGGTCATGGTGGTCGGCACCCGCTACGACCCGGCGACCCCCTACCGGTTCACCCGGCCGTTCGCCGATAGGTTCCCCGACGGGCGCGTGGTGACCCTCGAAGGCTGGGGGCACGGGGGCACTCTCCTGCAGAGCAGGTGCATGGACCGGCTGGCAGCGCGGTATCTGATCGATGTCGAGGTGGCGGACGGTGCCGGCTGTCGCCCCGATACGCAGCCGTTCGCCTCCAGTCCCACCGCGGCCACGACGCTGACGGTGACCGTCGCGGGCACATGGCCAGGTCGTAGACGACCTGGAGGGCTCATGAACGGCCGTCGGCCGGCAGAGCGAGCGGAACGTACTGTGTGGCGCGCCCATGGGAGTCCAGAAGCCAGCCCATGCGTTTGGGCGTGTGCAGGGCTATCGTGCGGTCCGCCACGTCGAGCTGGGGAAGCCGCTCGGCGAGGAGGGATTCGAACGGGCCGATGCCGCTGAGGTCGCGGAGCCAGACCATGACCAGAAGGTTGTGGGAGCCGCTGACGGACACGGACAGCCGGACCTGTTCCATGCGCGCCAGGGCCGCGCCGGTGTGCTCGAGGAGCTGATGGGGAACACCGGCGCGATAGAGGGCGACGGCGCGGTACCCGGCCAGCGGGTGGGCCAGATCGCAGCGCAGAGTGATCTCCTGGTCGCGGAGCATGCGCAGCAGGCGCCGACGGGCGGTGAACTCGCTGACACCGATCATCGCGCCCAGTTCCTTGTATCCCATGCGGCCGTCCCGGCCGAGCGCGGTGCGCAGAGCGTCGTCGTGCGGCGCGTCCCTGGTACGGGTCCGGGCGCTGTAGGAATCACGGCCCCTGGCCGCGCCCTCCGGCAGGAGGGCGCGGCTCGTCGGAGGGATGGCCCGGGTGCGCCAGTCACCGCCCTCCCCGAAGACGGTCAGGCCGAGGCTGGTGCGCGTGGACCGGACGCCTCGCAAACCGCCGATGGTGCCGTGCACGGCCCGTCCCAGCGAGTGCAGGTCGGCGGCGGTGACCGTCAGGAACAGATCGAAGTCGCCTGTCATCTCCTCAACGCTGATCACCCACGGGAGCCGCGTGAGCGCGCTGCTGACCGCGTCGAACCGCCGTGGCCCGCAACGGACTTCGACGAAGGCGATGGTGGCCGTGCGGGGCGTCTCGTGCGCGGTGACCCACGCAAGACCCCCCGAGCGGAGCCTGTCCCAGTGCCGGGCAGCCGTCGTGGCGTCGATGTCCAGGGCCCGACCCAGCTGCGTCCACGTGGCGCGCGGTGCGGACTGCAGGGCATCGACCAGTGCCAGATCCACCTCGGAGAAGCCCACGCTGTCATCCAGTACGGGGGCGTGACTGCTGCTGCTTTCCTGCAAGTTCGCGGTCCTTGCGCATAGGAGTCGGACGATATGGGCGTTCCCCGCCATGGTCGAGTATCGGCCACTGCAGGTAAGGAGTGCCAGATGGCCCCTCCGCTTTCTCGCACCACAGGATCCGTACCGCTGAGCGGGCCCACCCGCACCACGGTGATCCTGCTGTTCGCGGCCTGGTTCATCGACTACGCCGACCGACTCGTGATCAATTTCGTCCTGCCGTCCATCGGCGACGACTTCCAGCTGAGCCACAGCCAACAGGGCCTCGTCGTTTCCGTGTTCTTCCTGGCGTACGCCGTGTGCCAGATACCCGGCGGGGTGCTCGCCGACCGGATCGGCGGCCGCCGCATGGCTCTGTGGGCACTTGCCGTGTGGACGTTGTTCACCGCGCTCACCGGTCTGGCCTGGTCGTTCGCCGCGCTCCTCGTGATGCGGGCGCTGTTCGGCCTTGCCCAGGGCGTTTTCCCGCCCGCCGCCACGAAGATCCTCGTCGAGCGGTCGCGGCCCGAGGAGCGGATGCGGGCGAACGGCCTGATCCTGAGCTCCAATTCGCTCGCGGCGGTCATCACGCCGCTGGTCATGGCGCCTGTGGTCGCGGCCTTCGGCTGGCGTTCGGCCTACATCTCCATCGCGGCCCTCGGGGTCTTCGTCCACACCGCGATGCGACGGCGTCTGCCGGCCCCGTTCGCCGACGCGCGGAGCCTGCCGTCGGACACCGCAGGCGGCGACACGACGACGCTGCTGAAGTGGGGGGTGCTGTGGCGTTTCGCCGCGATGATGTTCGGCTACAGCGTGATCATCTGGGGGCTGAGCACCTGGGTCCCGACGTATTTGAAGGACGAGCGCGGAGTCGACCTCGGTGCGGCAGGCGCGCTGATGGCGATCCCGGCACTCGTCGCGGCGCTGGCGACGGTTGTCGGCGGCCGGATGGTGGACAGGACGGGCGGTCGGCACCGGCGGATCGTCGTGCCCGCGATGGCGGTGGCCGCCGTGACCCTGCCGGTCATGGCGTACGCGTCCAGCGTCGCCCTGTTCATCGTGCTCGGTACGGTGGCGGTCTTCTCGGCGGCCCTGTGCTACATGCCGATCATGGCCGTGCCGATCCGCAGCCTGTCCGCCCAGCACATCGGTGTGGCCAGCGGAATCATGGTCTTCGGCGGCCAACTCGCGGGCGTGGCCGCGCCCGCCGTGATGGGCGTGCTCGCCGACGCCTTCTCCTTCCACGCGGCCTTCGCCTTCCTCGCGCTCGGGGCGCTGATCGCCGCGGCCGGGGCGTGCCTCACCCCCCAGGACACCGATGCCTTCCTCGCCACGGCAGACGACCGCATCAGCGCCGCCACCCGGCTCTCCTCCGGCCCGGCCTCCCTCACGACTGAAAGGGAACCGTCATGACGCGCACCGATCACCCCGTGCTCTGCGGACTCCGCCGGGACCGGCGCGCTGCGGCACTCGCTTCCGTCCGCCCTGCCGCGCTTCTGGGCGGTGCCGCATGAGCGAGCTGATCGTCCGCAACGCCGTCCTGCTCGACATGGAGTCGGGCGAGTCGCAGCCCGCGTCGTCGGTCCGTGTGTCGGGCGAGCGGATCGTGGAGGTGGCGCCGGGACGCCGTCTCACCGGTGACGCGCCGGTCCTCGACGCGGGTGGCCGTACCTTGATGCCGGGGCTGATCGACGCCCATGTGCACGCGGCCGTCTCCACCCTCGACATGCCGGTCATGGCGCGACGACCGGCCACCCACATCGGCATCCAGGCCGCTGGACTGCTCGAGGCCATGCTCCGGCGGGGGTTCACGACCGTCCGTGACGCCGGTGGGCTCGACCGGGGCGTCACGGACGCCCTGGACGCCGGGCTGTTCAATGGACCGAGGGTGTTCCGCTCGGGCCGTGTCATCAGTCAGACCGGCGGTCACGGAGACTTCGACCCCGCGTCCAACGATCCGCACCTGTGCGCCTGCCACATCAGCAGCACCTGGTTCGCCCATGTCGCCGACGGATCCGACGCCGTGCGCCGCGCCGTCCGCGAGGAGCTCAAGGGCGGCGCCCATCAGATCAAGATCATGGCGAGTGGCGGGCTGTCCTCGCCGACCGACCCCGTCGACATGGTCCAGTACACGCCTGAGGAGATACGGGCCGCGACGACCGAGGCCGCGGCGCGCGGCAGTTACGTCATGGCCCACGCCTTCGCGCCGGACGCGATCGTGCAGGCCGTCACCGCCGGAGTGAGGTCGATCGAGCACGGCCTGCTGCTGGACGCCGCGTCCGCACAGGTCATGGCCGAGCACGGTGCCTTCCTCGTGCCCACTTTGGTGGTCGTGGAGCAACTGGCCGACGTCGGCCGACGCTGGGGATACCCGGCGGAGAGCCTGGACAAGGTCCGGGCCGTGCTGACCTCGGGAGCCGAGGCGATCTCGGTCGCGCTGGACGCCGGGGTGCGGGTGGGCTTCGGCACCGACCTGCTCGGCGAGTCGCACCCGGCGCAGAGCCGTGAATTCCTGCTCAGGGCGGAGATCCAGTCCCCGCTCGACGTCCTGCGGTCGGCCACCATCGTGAACGCCGAACTCCTCGGCCACGCGCACGAGTTGGGCCGGATCGCTCCCGGCGCCCTCGCGGATCTCCTTCTCGTGTCCGGCGATCCGCTGCACGACTTGTCCCTCCTGGCTGACGACGGAGCGGGGATCGACCTCGTGATGCGTGGCGGAGAAGTCGTCCTCAGCGACCTGCCGTAGGGCACGCGCCGAGGGTCCCGCCCGTCCCGTGTCCCGTGGACGGACGGCGGGACATTCACCCCACGCCCCGGTTGCCTGCGCGCGGGCAGCCGGTCTCTCCGCCACGCCACCGACCCGACCCGACCCGACCGCACAAAGGAACCTTCATGACATCGGCCGCCCCTCTCATTCCCCTTGAGGACTTCTTCACAAGCCCGGTCGCCACTGCCGGATCGATCTCCCCGGACGGAACGAGGATCGCGTATCTGGCACCCGAGCAGGGACGGCTGAACGTCTGGCTCCGGGACGTCGACACGGACGACTCCGTGTGCGTGACGCACGACCGCCGACGCAACGTGCACAGCTGTCACTGGACCGACGACCCCCGCTGGCTGCTCTATACGCAGGACGGCGATGGCGACGAGAACTGGCACCTCTTTCGTGTCGACCTCGACCGGCCGGACGTCCCGTCGGTCGATCTCACCCCGTTCCCCGGCGTGAGGCTGGCGGACTTCTGGCAACCCGCCGGTCTGCCCGGCATCGTAGTCGCGGTGCTCAATCAGCGCCGCCTCGACCAGTTCGACGTCCACCACATCGACATCGCCACGGGGCGGATCACCTTGGTGGCGCAGAACCCCGGCCACGTCAGCGAGTGGCTGTGCGGCCCCCGGGGCGAGTTGTTCGCCACGGTGATCCCGCCCACCGGTGGCCACGAGCTGCATGCCTGGGACACCGGCAGCGCGACCATGCGGCTGATCACCGCCTACGACGGGGCCGATCTGCCCATGGGCCTCACACCGACCACCGTCACCCCCGACGGCACCGGTATCTGGATCGGTTCCCACGGCGAGGGCGACCTCCTCCGCCTGGCCCGGCTCGACGTCGCCACCGGCCGAGAGAGCGTCATCGACAGCCACCCCGACCACGAACTCGACACGCGCAGCGGCGTCAACCCGGCCCATCCGGGACCGCTCATCCTCAGTCCGCGCACCGGCGAGATCCTCGCCGTCCGCTATCTGGGAGAGCGACAGGTCCTTCACCTGCTCGACGCGCACTTCACAGAGGTGCACGAGCGACTGTCCAGGCTGTCCGACGGCGATCTCGCCACCGTCACCTGCGACCGGAACGAGCGCCGCTGGGTGGTGAGCTTCACACACGACACCGAGCCCGGAGTCACGTACTACTACGACCACGCAACGGGCGAGAGCCGTGAACTCTTCCGCCCGTACCCGCACCTCGTCCCGGCGACGCTCGCCGAGAAGCTGCCCGTCGCCGTCCCCACACGCGACGGGCTGACGGTGCACGGCTATCTGACCCTGCCAGTGGGCGCCGACCCGACGCCACTTCCGCTGGTGCTGCATGTGCACGGCGGCCCGTGGTTCCGCGACAGCTACGGGTACGAGCCGCGCGTCCAACTGCTCGCCAACCGCGGGTACGCCGTGCTCCAAATCAACATGCGCGGCTCGTCCGGCTACGGCAAGGCCTTCACCCGGGCGGCCATCGGAGAGTTCGCCGGCCGGATGCACGACGACCTCATCGATGCCGTCGACTGGGCCGTGGAACGGGGGTACGCCGATCCGGACCGCGTCGCCGTCTGCGGCAGCTCCTACGGCGGTTACTCGGCGCTCGTCGGCACCGCCTTCACCCCGGACGTCTTCGCCGCCGCGGTGGACCTCTGCGGAATCTCCAACCTGGCGAACTTCATCCGCACTCTGCCCGACTTCGCGCGGAGCCTGATCGGCAACAACTTCCTGACGTACGTGGGTGACCCGGACGTCCCCGAGCAGGAGGCCGACATGCTGGCCCGCTCGCCGATCACGCGCGTGGACCGGATCAGAACCCCGCTGCTGGTCATTCAGGGGGCCAATGACGTGCGGGTCGTGCAGGAGGAGTCCGACCTCATGGTGGAGGCGCTGCGCGTTCGCGGGGTGGAGGTCGACTATCTGGTGCAGGCGGACGAGGGACACCGCTTTCAGAACCCGGAGAACCTCATCGAGATCCACCACAGGATGGAAGGCTTCCTCGCCCGCCACCTGGGCGGCCGCCAAGCCGGGAAGTAGCCGCGGGCAGCGCCCACCGGTCGCATCAGGCGCCGGGCAGGGCGCCCGTCACCTCGGACGCCTGGGCCCGGCGGGCCGGTCACCCCTCGCCTGCGGCCCTCAGTCTCAGAGTGTCGAGCACCACACGCACCGATGCGCGAGGCGGCATACCTCTGCGGGTCGCCGCGGTGATCGTCCGCGTCATGGGGCCGGCCAGTTCTCGGGTGGCGACGCGATAGCGCCCGGCTTGCACGGCGAGGCCCGGCAGGAGCGTGACTGCATGCCCGGCCTCGACGAGTTCCAGTGCCAGCATGTAGTTGCTGAACCGGCCCACCACCCGAGGCTCGAACTGCGCCTGCCTGCACAGTCGTAGCGCGAGATTCGCCATGTACGACTGAGGGATGTCGAGGGCCCAGGACTCCTCGGCGAAGGCGGCCAGGTCCGCGGGCCCCCGCCCGGCAGCCGGGTGATCGGGCGGCAGCACCAACAGGATCGGGTCCGCCGCCAGGGGCACGAGGTCGAGGTCGGGGCCGAGCTGCTGCTCGCCGAAGTCGGTGGTCGTGATCACGATGTCGGCCTCGCCCGCCCGGAGCGCGGGCACGCTGTGGTGCGGCTCCAACTCCAGCAGTTCGATGGAGAGATGGGGGTACGTGCGGGCCAGACGCGTCATCGCCGGTACGGCCATGGTGTGCACCACGCTCTGGAACGCTCCGAGCCGCACCAGGCCCGAGGGCTCCTCGCCGAGCCCTCGCAGCTCCGCCTCCACGGCATTCATGTGGTCGAGGATCATGCGTGCACGCTGCGCCAGGATCAGCCCCGCGGACGTCAGGCGTATCCGCCGCCCCGTGCGTTCGATCAGGTGAGTGCCTGTCTCCTTCTCCAGCACCGCGAGCTGTTGGGACACGCTCGACGGGCTGAGATGGGCCGCCGCGGCGACCGCCCGGACGGTGCCCAGGGCCTCCAACTGGGTCAGCAGCCTCAGCCTCAGGGGGTTCATCACCGTTCCATTGTTGTGCGGTTTTCCCGAACAGCAAGAGCGGAACTGTGTGATGGACGCGACGCTCAACGCCGCCCTACCGTCGAGGACATGACTACTGCGCCTGCTCCGTCCTCTCCCCTCGCGGCCTCCGAGTCCACGTTCTGGGCCGATGCGGACCGGCACCTCGTCCGCTACGGCGGAGGCTTCACCCGAGAGATCATCGAGCGAGCCGCCGGAAGCTTCGTGTACACGGCGGACGGCAGGAAGATCCTCGACTTCACATCCGGTCAGATGAGCGCGATCCTCGGGCACGCGCACCCGGCCATCGTGGAGACCGTCCAGCGCCAGGTCGCCCGCCTGGACCACCTGTACAGCGGCATGCTCAGCCGCCCGGTCGTCGAGCTGGCCCGGCGCCTCGCCGAGACACTGCCGGCGCCCCTGGAGAAGGCGCTGCTCCTGACCACGGGCGCCGAGTCGAACGAGGCCGCGATCAGAATGGCCAAGCTGGTCACCGGCAAGCACGAGATCGTGTCGTTCGCCCGGTCCTGGCACGGCATGACCCAGGCTGCCGCCTCCGCCACCTACAGCGCGGGCCGCAAAGGGTACGGTCCGTCCGCCCCCGGCAACTTCGCCATCCCGGTGCCCAACGTCTACCGCCCCGACTTCACCACGCCCGACGGAGACCTCGACTGGCGCCGCCAACTCGACTTCGCCTTCGACCTGATCG
The DNA here is from genome assembly GCF_054724165.1 of Streptomyces sp. BYX5S. Classification (NCBI taxonomy): domain Bacteria; kingdom Bacillati; phylum Actinomycetota; class Actinomycetes; order Kitasatosporales; family Streptomycetaceae; genus Streptomyces; species Streptomyces sp. BYX5S. The sequence continues at coordinate 4,230,233 of NZ_CM138829.1, forward strand.
ACGCGCAGTCCACCGGCAGCCTCGCCGCCTGCCTCGTAGAGCCGATCCTCAGCTCCGGCGGCATCATCGAACCACCGCCCGGCTACTTCGCGGCCCTTCAGCACAAGTGCCGCGAGCGCGGCATGCTCCTCATCCTCGACGAGGCCCAGACAGGCCTGTGCCGCACCGGAACCTGGTACGCCTTCGAACGCGACGGCGTGGTCCCCGACATCCTCACCCTCTCCAAGACCCTCGGTGCCGGACTGCCGCTGGCGGCCGTCGTCACCAGCGCAGAGATCGAGCAGACGGCGTACGAGCGGGGCTTTCTCTTCTTCACCACCCATGTCTCCGACCCGCTGGTGGCCGCCGTCGGCAACACCGTCCTGGACGTCCTGAGCGAGGACCGTCTCGACGAGCGAGCGCACGCACTCGGCGCATTCCTGCGCGCCGGTCTCAAGGATCTGGCCGTCCGCCACGACGTCATCGGCGACATCCGCGGACGCGGACTGCTGATGGGCCTGGAACTCGTCACCCACCGCGACTCGAAGCAGAGCTCGGACGAGATGGGCGCCCAGGTCACGCGCCGCTGCCTCGAACTCGGCCTGCACATGAACATCGTCCAGCTTCCCGGCATGGGCGGCGTCTTCCGCATCGCGCCCCCGCTCACGGCGACCGAGGAGGAGCTGGCGCTCGGGTTGTCGATTCTGGACAGTGCCTTGGGAGAGCTGGTCTGACGGCTCGGCGACCGCCCCCGCGGCGGTCGCGGCCACTTCAGCGCTCGGCCGATGGGCCCGGGCAGTGCTCGCCCTCCTTCACGGCGCGCACCGTGACAGCCGTGGTGACGGCATGGCGTCCGGGCGGAGGTTGCTGGGTGCACACCGTCCAGTTGCTGCCGCGCAGCGTCATGCGATGGTCCGGGAGGGCGTCCTGACCTGCCAATCGGTTGAATCCGGCTGCGCGAGCGGCTTGTTGGGCTCCGGCCAGTGTCATACCGCGCAAGTCGGGGAGTCGAGCTGTCTGTTGACGACCGTGCTGGGAGAGGGCGAGCAGGGCGACGATGGCTGCGAGGGCGAGGACGGTGGGGCCTTTTCGCATGCGTGTCCCAGGGTAAGTCGCGGTCGGTGTGGACGAGCGGTGATGCGCCCGCGCAGCTGCGCGGGCGCATCACCGAGGTCAGCGGGTGCTGCTGAGATCGACTGGTCGGGTGACGGCGTCACCGGCGGGAGGGGCCGCCAGCTTCTCTCCTTCGATGTCGACGTGCGGCAGCCTGCGGTCCAGCCAGTGGGGCAGTGACCAGGCTCGGCGGCCGAGGAGCGCCAGGACGGCGGGGACGATGGTCATGCGGACCACGAACGCGTCGAAGAGGACCGCGGCGGCCAGACCGAAGCCGAGTGCCTTGATCATGGGATCGTCGCCGCCGATGAAACCGCCGAAGACGCCCGTCATGATGAGCGCTGCCGCGATCACGACCTGGCCGCTGTGGCGGAAGCCTTCGACGATCGCCTGGCGGGGATCGGCGCCGTGCACGTACGCCTCACGGATCCGGGTCACGAGGAAGACCTGATAGTCCATGGCGAGGCCGAACACGATGCCGACCAGAAGGATCGGCATGAGGCTCATGATCGGACCGGTGGTCTCCAGGCCGAGCAGTTCCATGAGCCAGCCCCACTGGAAGACCGCGACCACCGCGCCGAAGGAGGCCAGGATGGACAGCAGGAAGCCGAGGGCGGCCTTCAGCGGCACCAGGATCGAGCGGAAGACAAGGATGAGGACCAAGAAGGCCAGACCGACGACGACCGCCAGGTAGGGGGCGATCGCGCTGGAGAACTTGGCGGCGACGTCGATGTTCAAAGCGGTGGTGCCGCTCACCAACGCCTCGGTCCCGGTGGCGGCGCTCACGCCCTTGGCCTGGTCACGGATGTCGTGGACGAGGTGCTCGGTCGCTTCGCTCGCGGGCGCGCTCCTGGGCACGACAGTGATCATCGCGGTGTCGCCGGCCGGGTTGTAGGTGGCCGGGGCGACGGCCGCGACGTCCCGCAGCGACTCGACATGACCTTTGAGTCGATCGGCGGCCGTCCGAGTCGCCGACGGGTCGGTGTCGGTGACGACGAGGGTGAGCGGGCCGTTGAAGCCGGGGCCGAAGGACGCGGCCAGCATGTCGTAGGCCCTGCGCTCGGTGGCCGAGGTCGGCTTGGAGGAGTCGTCCGGCAGGCCCAGTTGCAGCTTGGCCGCGGGCAGCGCGATCAAGCCGAGAGCCGCGACGGCGAAGAGCAGGACCTTCCACGGGCGGCGCAGGATGAAACGGGCCCAGCGTTCCGCCAGCGGCGTCCTGCCGCGCGCATCCTGCTTGCGTGCCGTGCGGCCCAGGACGCGTTCGGGGGCGAAGCTCAGGAGCGCCGGGACCAGGGTGATGGCGACCAGCACGGCGACCACCACGGCTCCGGCGGCGGCCATGCCCATCGCGGTGAGGATCGGCAGGTTCACCACGGCCAGGCCGGCCAGCGCGATGACCACGGTCAGACCGGCGAAGACCACAGCGGATCCCGCGGTGCCGTTGGCGCGCCCCGCGGCCTCGCGGGCGTCGTGTCCCGCCGCTCGTTCGGCGCGGTAGCGCGAGACGATGAACAGGGCGTAGTCGATCCCCACCGCGATGCCCAGCATGGTGGCGAGGGCGGGCGTACTGCTGTTGAGGTCGAAGGCTGCCGTGAGCGCCGTGATCGCGCTCGCCGTCACGCCGATCCCGGCCAGCGCGGTCAGCAGGGGCATTCCGGCCGCGGTCAGCGAACCGAAGGTCAGGACGAGGATCACCGCCGCGAGCAGGAACCCGATGGCCTCCGAGGAGGCGGCAGCCTCGGCGGGAGCCAGCGCGGTGCCGGACGCCTCGACCTTCAGATCGTCGTCGCGCCCCTCGTCGAGGGCCTCCTCGAGATGCCGGTGATCGGCGTCCGTCAGGTCGGCGGGCTTGGCGCGATAGGTGACCTGGGCGTAGCCGGTGGTGCCGTCGGCGCTGATGGTCCTGCCCTGGAACGGGTCGGTGACCGAGGCGATGCGCGGCGAGGACGTCTTCACCTTCTCCAGCAGCGCGGTGACGTCGGACCGCGGGCCACGCTCGCTCAAGACGTGGCCCTGCGGCGCCCGTACCACGACACGGGCGCTCGCCCCGTCGGCATTGGCGGCGGGGAACTTCTGACCGAGCACGTCGTAGGCCTTCTGCGCCTCGATGCCCGGCAGGGTGATGCTGGAGTTCGCGCTGCCGCTGCCGACCGCCGCGGCGGCGCCCGCGACACCCAGCACGATCGCCCAGAGCAGCAAGGTCAGCCAGCGGCGATGGAACGCGCCGCGACCGACCCGGTGCAGGAAAGTAGCCATGAGAAAGACAGACTCCGTAAGTGAATGACGTGGACAAGGAGCAGCGGCGCGGCGCCCGCGCGACGTCGGGCGTCGGTGTCCGACGCACCGCGGCTTGCGGCACCACGGATGACGAGCAGTAGCTGATCGAGCTCCGCGTGCCGTGGTCGGACAGGACGTGCGGCCGGCACAGGCCGGAACCACATCCCCGCCGCACCCCGCACTGTGCGGGGCACCGGCGCCGGTGGGAGGTCGCCCGTGCCCCGACTCCATGCTGGGCGAGGACCTGCGACTGTCGCGTCAGCCCTGGGTACGGGCCGGGACGTGGCGTGTCGGTCATCCGGCTGACAGCGCAACAGCCGGTCGGGTTCCTAGGCTGACCTCGTGGATTGGAACCTTCCGCTTTCCTCGGCGGTGCGACGCATGGTCATCATCGCCGTGGTGATGACCCTGAGCCTGATGTGGCTGGCCGACATCACCGTGCTGCGTACGCTTCCTGCGCCCCGGGCCGTCACGGACTGGCTGCCCGTGTTCGTCACCGGCCCGCTGCTGACGACCGCGCTCCCCAGCACCCGCTTCTCGCCGGCGCTGCCGGTACGTGCCATGACTGCGGCCGGCATCTCCATCGCCTTGACCTGTGTCTGCCTTGCCGTCCCGCAGACAGGCACGGACTTCGGCTTCCTGGAGGCGTTCGCGCTGCTGTTCCTGGTCGTGCGCGTTCTCGCCCAGACACAGGCCGCCCGCACCGCCGCACCATCGTGCGCCCTCCTGACCGCCGCCGCGCTGATGATGCCCCTGCGCAGCCGGACCCTGGACACCTTCGTCTCAGGCAGCTACCTGCTGACCACCATCTTCTCCCTGGGCATCGCGACCGGCTGCGCCATCCGCGCGCTCGAGAGCCGACGGCAGCGTGCCGTGCACGACGTGCGCCAGGCGGAGCGGCTCGCGCTGGCGCGGGATCTGCACGACCTGATCGCCCACCACATGACCGGCATCATCGTGCAGGCCAATGCGGCACGAGCCGTCCACACGACGGCACCGCAGAAGGTGGAACCCGCCCTGGAGGCCATCGCCCGCGCCGGCACCGAGACCCTGGAGTCGATGCGCCGCCTGGTACGCGTCCTGCGCGAAGAAGATCACCAGGTCCTGCGCCCTGGCGACCTGCTCGCCGAGATCGCCGAACTCCTCGCCGCGTTCTCACGACAGCAGCCGCACGCCCCGGCGGCCCGCTTCGAGGCCACGGCGGCTGCCCGCACCAGCCGGTACAGCCCGGAGGTCGAAACCTCCGTGCACCGGGTGGTGCAAGAGGCACTCACCAATGTGCACCGGCACGCCCCTGGCGAGCGCGTGACCGTTCGCCTCGACGCGGACCCGCAATGGCTGTACGTCACGGTCACCAACGGCCTCGGACCGCGCCGCGCGGGCTCTCCCGCAGGCGGCCGGAGCGGCTTCGGCCTCATCGGCCTGAAGGAACGTGTCGAGGCCCTCGACGGAACGTTCAGGGTCGGCCCCACAGGCGATGGCAGGTGGGAAGTCTCCGCCGACCTCCCGCGCACCACCGCTACTGCGGCCCGCCCCGCGAAGTGACCACCCGTTCTCCCACGCCCGCGCCAGTGCGTCGCAGTCAGGCCCTACAGCCCCAAGATCCGCCGGACACTGCCTCGGCGCCCGCGAGAATGAGGTGAGCAACCCGGTGGACGCAACGCACGAGAGCGCTGGGACGCTCCCTCCCCGCTGCCCCGCAGTACGACCCGCGTGCGCATGGACGGTCCCCCTCAGGAGGAGGTGGACCAGAGCCGACACCTTGCCACGGGAGACCGGAGGGGGGCCGCTGCCTCGTTCTCGCGCTTGGGGTGATAGGGAGCGCAGCGCTGCTCGGCGTGCAGTCCCGCATGCAGCCAGCTTGCTGGCTGTTCGATGTGAAGCCCTGGTGGTGCCATTGGGGTGCAGTCGGGAGGTCTGTGCCGCCGGGGCTCAGGCTGCGGGGCCGCCGTGTGCGTCCCTGAACGCGGGAGATGTCTCATCCGGCCGGAAGGAAGAGCGAAGGTGGCCGAGGAACCGATCGACGTGGTGATCGCGGACGATCAGGAGTTGGTGCGGACGGGTTTCCAGATGATCCTGGAGGCCGAACCGGGGATCCGGGTGGTGGGTGTGGCGCGGGACGGCGTGGAGTGTGTCGAACTGGCCCGGCGGCTCGAACCCCAGGTGGTGCTGGCCGACATTCGTATGCCCAGGATGGACGGCTTGGAGGTGACGCGCGTTCTCGTGCGGGAGGGGGGTTCCGGGCATGCGCCGAACGTCGTCGTGATCACCACGTTCGATCAGGACGACTATGTGCGCGATGCCGTGCGGTACGGCGCCTGCGGCTTTCTGCTCAAGGACGCGCCGCCGGCGCTGCTGGTGGAGGCGGTGCGGGCGGCGGCGCGCGGGGACGCGCTGGTCTCGCCTTCGGTGACCGTACGGCTCCTGCGCACCTTGCAGGGTGGCCCGGCGGATGCGGGGCAGCGGGAGGCTGCCGGGCTGAGCAGTCGGGAGACGGAGATCATGCGGCTGGTGGCCGTGGGCCGGACCAATCAGGAGGTCGCCGATGCGCTGTTCTTGTCACTGTCGTCGGTCAAGACGTATCTGGGCCGGATCCAGGCCAAGACCGGCGTCCGCAACCGGGTCGAGATCGCGGCCTGGGCGTGGGAGAACGGAGTGGTCTGCTCTCGGGGCGGGCGGGGATAGCCGCGGTGCGCGGGGGCCGACGTGGACCTCCCACCGGCCGTCGCCTGTAGAGCCGGTCCTGAATGCTCTGGCGAGGGCGGCCTCGACGCGCTTGTTCAGTCCGATGAGACCGAAGCCGCCCGGCCGACCGCATCGAAGAGATGTGGGAGATCAGCCACCACGCACTGGCCCATTACCAGCTACCGTCCACCGGCGAGACGGTCCTCCTGCTCCAGATCGCCCGGTGTCGGAGACGCTGGCGGCGGTGACCAGCACGGTCAGCAGCAGGCCGAGGGTGTCACAGCCCAGGTGCCGTTTGCGGCCGGTGATCCGTTCACCGGCGTCGGCGCCCTGGTCGGCGCGGTACACGTTGGCGGAGGTCTTGATGGTCTGGGAGTCCAGCAGGCAGGCCGACAGCGCGACCGCCGCCCTCGTGCCGTACGCCTGGTGTTCCGCGACGCCCATTCGGAAGCACCCACCTGTCCGCCGTAGTCGCTCGGGCACGTCCAACTCCGGTACGGGACCAAAGGTTGGGCCGCTCCCCCAAAGCCGCAGGGCCCCCGTTGGAGAGCTGCCGCACTCCCACCGGGTACGCCGCGGGGGCTCCAGCCGGTGTGTGCTGGTGGGCCGTCGCCCCGGTCATTGCCGGTATGTTGGCCTGATGGACCAGGCGTGGAGCGAGTTCCGTGACCGGCTGCGGGAGGAGGTGGCCAGTATGCGCGAGAGGGACACCCTGGTGGTCTCCGAGCCCGACCCCATGCCGGAACCCGACTCCTCGGGCCGGCACTGGTGGCAACGGCGCCCCAAGCCCCGGCGGGAGACCGGGCGTTACGTTCAGTTCATGAGGTGGGACGACGGATTCGGCGCCGAATGCGTCTCGTCGGCGTACCGGAAGACCACCGAGACACAGAAGCAGCGGCTCCTGGCGCTCGGCTGGTCCGATCCGGACACCCACAAACCGCGTAGCGGGCGCTCGGAGAACCACGAGATGTGGTTCGGCCTCGACGAGGTCGACCGCCTCGCCCAGATCTCCACCGACGCGCTGCGCGTACTGGGCGAGGAGCCGCCCGACGGGCAGTGGACCTGGCGGAAGGACCCGCCGGTGTGAACGGCCGGAGCGAGTGGGGAGTTCCTTCTGGACCGCATCGCTGACCAGAAGAGAGGATCACCTGTGCCGCTCGAGAAGACCCCCTTGGCGCGGTGAACTGTGGCGACGCCTTCGGCAGGGCGGCCTGCGTATACCCGATTGTCAGGCCATCGGGGACGGGCCGTCGACGGGGTTGGGGTGGGCTGTCCGTCACTACCGCCGGTATCCTCGCCGCCGTCGAGTGCCGGAACGTCACGTCATCTCAGGGAGTGACGCTTGAACACGCCTGGCCACATCGGTCGCGCGAATGGTGGGCCCAGATCCATTGGGGCGCTCTGTCCGCTGCTCGCTGTGGTGCTGCTGGGGTGACCGGTCCGGTCACCCGGGACGCGGCCTGGACCTCGGCCTGGCGGCCCCTGAGCCGATCGTCACGCGCCGAGTGACGAGGCGAGCTCGGTTCGAGAGGGGGCGGGGCCGGAGCTCCGATCGTCACGCGCCGAGTGACGAGGCGAGCTCGGTTCGAGAGGGGGCGGGGCCGGAGCCGGTCCCGGCAACGGTGACCATACCCAGCCGGATGAACGCCCCTTTGATCGCCTGGTGACCGAGTGCCGCGAAGGCTCCGGCATGGAGTGACCTGCCCGCCCTCACCTCTGTGCAGCTCGGGTCCGTCGACCCAACTGAGTAGCTGTGCTCATGTGCAGTGCCTGCTGGATCAGCATGCTGGACGGTATGCGATTGACGGGACGCCGCCAGCGATCGGAGGGTGATGAGTCCGAGACCTGGGGGTGAGCCGTCGACCGGCGAGCAGGTCGGGGTCAGCGTGGCGCTTCTCGTCATCGATCTGATGGTCATCGCCTATCTGCTGTTTCTCCGCTACGGGATGACGGGCTGGGCTGATGCCTATGACAGCCTCAATCCGCCTGATGCGCCCCGGGAGGCGTTGCGGGGAATGGGGTTCCTGCTGGGCGGCGCAGTCGTCACCGGCGGTGGTCTCCTCGTTCTGGGATGGCGTGTCCCTGGCGTCATCCAACTGGTTGTCCTGGGAGTCGGAGCAGGGCTGCTTGCCTATGTGGCTGTCCGTGGACCGTGAGCGCCCGCCGATGCGGTCGGGGCTGCGCGGAGGTGGGTCAGGCATGCCGACGCCGTGAACCGGCCACCGGGCGCCGGTGCGTGAGCCATCGAATGATGGATAGCCTGCGTCACCATGATGCGCACCTGGAACCTGCCGGTACTGCTTGTGCTCAGCGGCTCAGCCCTCGCGGCAGGGGTGATGCGCACGGGAAGCCCCGGCATCGCCGCGGCACTCCTGCTGGCGTTCCTGGTACTCGCCGGCGTGAACTCACCGATGATCTTCCCGAGGTCGATCGGCGCGCGGGAGGCACAACACCGCAGCGCGGTCGACGGCCGACCGGTTGTCTTCTGGCGGCCGGGCTGCACGTACTGCATACGACTGCGCATCCGACTGGGCCGCAGCGCGCGTCAGGTGCACTGGGTCAACATCTGGCACGACCCGGCAGGAGCCGCCGCGGTGCGAGCAGCCAACGACGGCAATGAGACCGTGCCGACCGTCCTCGTGGCGGGCCTGCCGCACACCAACCCCGATCCCGCATGGGTACGCGCACAGTCCTCCCCTTCCGCCTGATCAGCAACCACCCTCCACCCAACAGACCCCGGAACGTCCAGCAGGCAGCAGGCAGGAACCAGCCGTTGAACGGGCATGCCAGCACTTCACGGGACGGGCCGACGCCGGTGGTGCCTGCCGCGCTGCGAGCCGAAGGCGCCCCGCCAAGAACCGTTCACGTGCGGGTCGATGCCGAGCGGCGGCTCCGCAACTCCTCCAGCGTTGTTCGAAGCCAGGCCAGCTCGGCTGCGGTGGTGGCGCGGGCCACCGTCAGCACTCCGCGCCGGAAGGGATCGTCCAACTCTTCCACGCGCAATGGTCGTTCAGCGTCGTAGTAGAAGCTGGCCGGCTCCTCCAGGAAGGTCAGCCTGCGAAGAAGCACCGTCATCTGGGCGCCCGGGTCGTCGAGGTGACGCAGGAAGGTGAGCAGCGTGAACCATCGGTTCTCGTCGGTGACATCCGGTCCTTCGGCCTCGGCGAGCCGGCGCAGGAGTTCCGCTCGGCCGGACGCGGTGAGACTGAGCGTGTGGCGTGGTGCCGCCGATGTTCCCTGCTCGGTTGTACGCACGAGCAGTCCGGCCCTTTCCAGCCGTTTGATCGCCGGGTAGAGCGTGGATTCGCCGACCGGGCGTACGTGGCCGGTGAGCGCGGTGATGCGTTTGCGCAGCGCGTAGCCGTGCAGCGGGGCCTCGTACAGGAAACCGAGGATCGATAGCTCCAGCATGCGCGCATGCTCCCTCCGCACCGTGATACATCGTTGACGTGATACTACGCTGACGTAGTATCGTGCCGCGCGCACCGAGGACGAGGGAAGCTGGGGGAACCGAGGACATGCGACAGGCATCATTCGACGCGCGCGGCAGCAAGATCCGTTGGGTGGAGGCGCCCGGCGACGGACCGGCGACGGTGTTCGTGCACGGGCTCGGCGCCGCTTCGACCGTCTACCACGCCCATATCGCGGCGCGGCCCGAACTCGCGGCCCGCAGAGTTCTCTTCGTCGACCTGCCGGGGCATGGCATCAGCGACAGGCCCGACGACTTCGCCTACACCCTAGAGGATCACGCGGAGGCGCTCGCCGCCGCGCTCGACGAAGCCGGTGTGCGCCATGCCGTGGTCGCGGGCCACAGCATGGGCGGCTCGGTCGCCATCGTGCTGGCACACCGCCGCCCCGATCTGGTGACACGGCTGATCGTCACCGAAGGGAACCTCGACCCGCACCCGGGACCAACGGCGGGCAGCAGCGCTATCGCCTCGTACACGGAGGAAGAGTTCGTACGAGGCGGTGGCTTCGCCCGCGTACTGGAACACGCGGGTCCGGACTGGGCGGCCACGATGCGCCTCACCGACCCCCTTGCCCTGCACCGCTCCGCTACCCACCTGGTCCGCGGCACCGTCCCGGTCATGCGCGAGATGCTTGAGGACGCACCGATGGAGCGCCTCTACCTCCAGGGCGAACGCAGCGGCGACCTCCCCGGGCGAACACGCCTGGAGGCCGCAGGTGTTGAGGTCAGGACGGTCCCGTCGGCAGGCCACAACATCATGTTCGACAACCCAGATGCGTTCGTACGGGCTGTGGAACAGGTGTAGAAGAACCGACCGCCACTGGATGTCAGGGGCAGCGCCGGCGCACGACGCCGACGGGGGGCGGAGGGGCGCGCCGGAGGCGGCGGCCTGGGCCGGGTGTACTCGTCGCCGGGGCCGCACCGTGCCGGTGGCCGAGCGGGGCGGGGCGGGGTGGGCCGCCCACCGACTATCATCGCCGAGTTCGTGCCACCCACCGGCCCGGGCATCGCGGCGCGGCGTCCAGGGGAGCTGACACGGCATGAGAACGAAGAGCGCAGCGGCGTGGGTGGTAGCGATGCTGTTGCTCGGCGCAGCCGCCGGCGGCTGCGCCGAGCAATCGGACCAGGAACAGTCCGGCAGCAGCGCGAAGCAGACGAAGTCCCACCGCGAACCCGAGAACAAGCCTGATGCACGGGTCGTCGAGCACGACGACGACCACACCGTCCTCGAACTGTCCGACGGCCGGCAGGTATCCCTCCGCTTCACTCGCCGCGGCCTGGAGGCACAGCATCGCGACGCCTCTGACGACGCCTGGTCCGCCCGGAAAACGGTCTATGAGACCGGCACCAGACCGTGCGGCGGCATCAGGGCAAAGGCGTACCGGGACACCGTGTGGCTCGCGGCGGGCTTCGGCCAGTACTGCAGAGACGGCGACGAACCGCAGGAAGTGATCGCGGCCGTCGCCACCGGGGACCTCTCCTCCTGGACCACCGACCCGACCAAGAACACCATCCCCTGGCCGAAGGCCCGCATCAGCGACGGTGGCGCCCGAGTGGACTTCGTCCATCCCAGCATGCTGTTCACCACCACGCTGACCTGGCGCAAAGGCTCCGGATTCGCCAAGGTGGCCACGGCGTACAAGCCCATCCACCGCTGGTTCGTGGGCCGGTGGCGAGCCACGGACGGCAGCCAGCAGCTGACCATCAATCAGGTCGAGCCTGGCAAATGGGCACGCATGGTCATCGAGTCCCGCACCGGCCCGCGATGCAAGGGCAGCGCCATTGTCTCCGGCATCAACCAGTACGACCTGTCCATGAGCAACTTCAAGCTCGATCAGGGCACCAGGACCGTCAACTGCCCGCCGGCGGAGCTCAAGTACGACTTCGACGTGAAGTCCTCGGACGGCCCGCTGCGCCTGCGCACGATCGGCAACCACCCGAAGACCGTCCTCACCTATGAGCGGGTGGGCTGACGTACGACTCCGTAGGAGGGGCGGCGGGCACGTCGGACAGTCACCGGAAGAGCCCCGCGCGCGATGCGCGATGCCCCCACCGGTATGCAGTTGCGTCCGCCGGATTGTCGGCGTCGTCGACCTCGACCAGGTGGCGCCAGCAGCCGGGGCGTGAGCCGTCCAGGCCGGTGAAGCCGTACTCCTGTAGTTCTGTCCTCCTGTCCTCCTGGGTGAGTTGGCCGCTGGAAAGCGACTGGGAAGGCGACGGAGGCGCCGAGGTCAATGCTGTCCTTCACCGCCCGGAGCTCGAGGACGGCGTCAGCGCCACCCAGCCCCCACCACCACCTTGCCCCGGTGATCTGCAGCGCCGGGCGGCCCTGGAGTTCGAGGACCAGGCCCGCCCGGGTACACCCATCAATGCCCCACCAACCGCTGACCAGGCCTGCGACGACGCGGAAACGGCGCTACCCCGGGCGTGGTCCGGGGCAACTCGGCGGCCGGGGCGAAGGCGAGGGGTCAGCCGCGGACGATGTTCTCCGCCTGCGGGCCCTTCTGGCCCTGGGCCACGTCGAAGGTGACGGGCTCCCCCTCGACGAGCTCCCGGTAGCCGTTGCCGGCGATGTTGGAGTAGTGGGCGAAGACGTCGGGGCCTCCCCCGTCCTGCTGGATGAAGCCGAAGCCCTTCTCACTGTTGAACCACTTCACGGTACCGCTGGCCATACGACAGTCCTTCACATCACCCGAGCCCGCGACAGCGCGGGCCCGGCGTCCACGAGCAGCCCACCGCGGGCTGCCTCACGCACATCCTGCCCCACACCCGCCGCTTCTGATCAGTCCCGTGCGGGAAAGGAAGCAGCTCACGTAGTGGGCCCCCGTCCCCGTCTGCCGGCATGTTCCTCGTGTTGCCGCTTGAGTCCGTCGAGCTACCGGCGGCCGTGTCGGGGCCTATCCACCAGCCGTCCACGCCGCTGCGGCCGAGGACAACGTGACAGCAGCCGAACGGGGGCACGGTCAACAGGTCGCCGCCACCGTGCGGACCCATGCACCGGCGGCGCCAGCCGCGCGTACGGATGTTGGTGCCGCGGGCGTCAGCTTGCGCATCGCTTTGGCACTGTGGATCGACCACGCGGCCGGTACCGGCCCCACCCGAAGCGAGCCACAGACCGGTGGTCGCCACCGTCCCCGATGACACCGACTGCCAGGGGCGACCAGCGAGCCCGTACGCGAAACGGAGCGGGTACGCAGCTGCCTCCGCACCACCAGGCGTCACGCAGCGAACACTGAGACCTCGTCGCCCTCGTCCACGCGGGCCGCTTCGACCGCGGTCAGCTCGTCGAGCGCACTGCGCCAGTCGTGGCCTGGCCGACAGTGAAGGTGGCACCGGGGGCGGCGTAGTCGACAGGACCGCCGAAGCGGGCCGAGGCGCGGGCCACCGCCTGCTGGGGAGTGAGGAAGCGGCCGACATGCGTGACGATCAGCCGGTCCGCACGGGCCGAGCGGGCGGTGTCGCCGGCGTCTTCGGGGGTGTGGTGCACCTGGTCGCCGTGGTCCGGGGCCTGTGCGCTCTCGGCCTCGCACAGCAGCACGTCGCACCCCTCGGCCAGCTGTGTGAGGCTCGGGCACGGCGCCGTGTCCCCGGAGTACACCAGCGACCTGCCGGCCGCCTCGATGCGCAGCGCGAACGCCGGGATGTCGTGCGTCACCGCCCGGCTGGTCAGACGTAGCGAGCCGATGGCCACCCGGTGCCCGTCGTGCAACTCGGTGACGGAGAAGGCGGATTCGATCGGACTCCGGGTCGATGTGTTGGTGAGGAATCCGGCCAGCCGGTCGGCGATCCCCGGAGGCCCGAAGAGAGGTATCGGCGCTGCCAGGCGGATGTCCGCGTACAGGGCGGCGTAGTACGCGGTGAGCAGGTCCGCACTGTGATCGGCGTGCAGGTGGGAGATCCAGATCGCGTCGAGTTCGTCCAGCCGCACGTGCTGCTGCAGCGGGCCGAGCGTCCCGCTCCCCGCGTCCACCCAGATCCGGGTGTCGCCTCTCGACACCAGATACCCCGAGCACGGATTGTCCACGCTCGGATACGGCGTCGCGGATCCCAGAACTGTAAAGCGTGGACGGTCATCAACCATCCCGGGATCCTAGGACACGCGATCCGCAGAGTTTGAGGAATTCTCGTGTCCTGGCCGTCGTCGAAGGGCTCGACACACAGGCATCGACCACACCGGTCCTGCCCTCCAGCGGGACGCCCCTCGGACTCATAGATCATCTGGGCCCGCGGAGAGGCGCTGGTTACAGGTGGCCGTCACCGGAGCGGTCTCTATCCGCTGCCGTGGCTCAGGACGGCGCGGAGGGGGCGCGCCGCCGCTTCCTCTGGGGTGTCTTCCTCTGAAGTGTCGTAGTAGCCGGGGCGGGCAGGCGAGCGGCCTTGCTGTCGGTCTTCTCCGGGATCGTGTGCCGGATGCTTCGTTGTCGCAGGTACTGGCGGCAGAGGCCGTTGCTGTAAGCCTTGTCCGCCGCGACGCTGTCAGGCGCGTGCTGGTGGGCGCGCACGGTCGTGGAGTCCACCGATACGTCCCAGTCGATCTCGCCCACCGCATCGGCCATGGCCTGCACGTGCTGCAGCAAGCGTTCCCCGGTGCCGTCCGCGGACCATAACCGGTGCCGCTCACAGATCGTCTTCCACGGTCCGTACCGCTCGGGCAGATCACGTCATGGCACCCCGGTCCGCACCCGGTGAAGGATCGCGTCGATCACCTGTCGATGATCTCGCCAGCGCCCGCACCGCCTGTTGCTCACCGGCAGGTGCGGCCTGCGGTGTTCTCCCACTCGACATCCGTGAGATCGCCGCGATCGCGCCGGCCCATAGGGCGTGCGCTCGCCTTACCGTCGCGCAAGCCAGGTCGCTACCTCGTCCACAACCGCAGGATCGACATGTCCTGGTTGCGCGTACTCGGCCGGCGTGGGTCGGCCGCTGCCGGGAAAGAAGAGGTGGTTGGCCTCCTCGTGGATCCTGATGGTCACCTCGGGCCGGTGCGCCAGGGCACGCTGCCAGCCTGTCAGGTCGTCGGCGACGGTCACTTGGTAGTCCCGCCCGCCCTGAAGGATCAGCATCGGACAGTCCAGTTCGGCTGCCGTTGCCACCGGGTCGTAGGCGCGCAGGTCGAGCCAGTAGGCGGCGGAGAGGCCGAGCGGCAGCAGGCTTGACGGCGTGTCAGGCGTTAGCGCCGGGTCCGCCACCGACGCGGCCTGCTGGACCAGTGCCGACACCGCCTCCTCCGTGCTCGGGCCGGGGGCGAGCTCCGCGAGGTAGCGGGCGACCCGGACGGCCGCCTCGTGCATCGGCTGCGTGTCCGCGGCGAGCAGCACCAGGCCCGCGATCGATGCGTCGGCGGCGGCGATCCGGGGCGCCACCTTGCCGCCCATGCTGTGCCCGAGCAGGTGGATCCGCTCCGGTGCCACCTCGGGCTGCTGCCGGAGCAGCCGGACGGCAGCGAGAGCGTGGGGCAGGTACTCGTCGGCCATGGTGAAGTCCGGTGGCAGACGGTCCGGGTGCGCGAAGGTCACCTTGTCGAAGCGCAGCACGGCCACCTGTCGGGAGGCGAGCCCCCAGGCGAGGTCCTTCAGCGGCTTGTTCGGGCCGCTGCTTTCGTCCCGGTCGAACGCGCCACCACCGCTGAGCAGCACCACGGCGGGCCACGGTCCGGAGCCGGTGGGCAGGCTGAGCGTGCCGGGGACCGCGAGCGGCCCGGTACCGAGCAGGACGTCCCGCTCGGTGAACCGGTCCGTATCCGCGTAGTGCGGCGGCTGCCACTCGGCGCCACCGTGCGGATCGAGTCTCAACCCGTGCAGCAGACCGTCGTCGCCGACCGACATGACCACGGTGAAGCTGCCATCGGCGCAGCTCACCGGGATGCGTACGCGCACCAGGCCGGCCTCGCCCACCTCGGTCACCGGCTCCTCAATCACTTTGACCCCGCCCAGTCCGGCAGCCTCGGCCGTCCATGCAAGCCGCAGCGCCTCGGCGGAGACCGCGGCCCTCAGCGGGGGCGCGAACAGCCCCACGAGTTCGCCGAACCGCTCCGCCCGCAGCAGCGCGGCGACGCCTCGCGCTGCCTCCAGCACCCCACCCTCGTCCATTCTCATATTTGAGAAAGGTAGCAGTCGTGAGAAAGTTGGGCATGAACTCCCTGGATCTGCTCGCCCACCCCATCCGGCTACGGATCGTGCATGCGATGGGCGGTGGAAGGCTGCTGACCACCGCACAGCTCTGTGCACGCATCCCAGAAGCCTCCAAAGCCACCGTCTACCGGCACATCGATCTGCTGGTGGTCGGCGGGGTCCTGGAGGTGGCCGAGGAGCACAGGGTGCGCGGCGCGGTGGAACGGCACTACCGGCTGCGACAGGACCGGGCTGTGATCAGCTCCGAGGCGGTCCGCACACTCACCGCCGAGGACCATCGGCAGGCTTTCGCCACCGCAATGACCGCCCTGCTGGCCGAGTTCACCGCCTATCTCGACCGCGACAGAGCTGATCCTGTGGCCGATCGGGTGGGTTACCGGCAGCATGCACTCTGGCTCAGCCCGGCGGAACTGGAGGAACTGATCGTCGATCTGCGCGCGGCCATCGCTCCGAAACTTGCCAACCAGCCGAGTCCCGAACGAGCGCAATACCTGCTCAGTCCCATCCACTTCCCGATAGAAGCTCCTCAGGCGGAACCCGAGCGGCCCACGACAGAAGCCGAGCAGGAGACAGAAACATGATCGGCCAGACAGCCCCTAGCCGTTTCACTTACCTCGATGGGCCGTCGGGCTCGGTGCGTCGTGGCCGATCCGTGCCAGCGCGGGTCGGCCCTCGTCCGGCGTCACTTGCCGCTGTAGACGGGGAAGGCGCTGTGGTCGCCGTAGTCCACATCGCGCAGGCCCCGCAGAGCGTCCATGTCCGCGTCGGAGATCTCGAAGTCGACCTCGGCGTTGGAGCGCATGTGCTCGGGGTTCGCCGTCTTGGGCAGTGACACCGCGCCCATCTGGAGGGTGTAGCGGATGCAGAGCTGGGGGACGGACACACCGTACTTCTCGGCCATCGCCTGGACTTCGGCGTTCTTCAGGATCGCGCCGTGGGCGATCGGTGAGTACGCCTCGACGAGGATCTGCTTGCTCGCGCAGTAGGCCATGAGCTCGGCGGGGGTGTTTCCGGCGTGGACGAGCAGCTGGTTCACGTGCGGGACGACGTTCGCGCTCTGGAGGATATTCTCCAGGTCGTGCTGCTGGAAGTTGGAGACGCCGATGGCCCGGATCTTCCCGGCCTGGTGGGTCTCTTCGAGCGCGCGCCATGCTTCGCGGTTGCCCTGAGCGTAGTCGCCGCCGCGGAAGTCGTTCCACGGCTGCGGGCTGTGGATGAGCATCAGGTCGATGTACTCGATGCCGAGCTTGTCCAGCGATCCGTCGATCGCGTCGACCGCGCCGTCGTAGTCCTTGATCTCCGCTGCGAGTTTCGTCGAGACGAACAGGTTCTCGCGAGGTACGCCGGCACCGCGGACGCCCTCGCCGACGCCGCGTTCGTTGCCGTAGGCCTGGGCGGTGTCGATGTTGCGGTAGCCGATCTTCACGGCCGCGCGGACCGCCTCGGCCACCTTGTCGTCGTCGATGAACCAGGTGCCGAGCCCGAGCTTGGGGATCTCGACGCCGTTGGACAGCGTGTAGGTCTCGTTGAGGATGGTCATGCGTTCGCTCCGTTCTTGGGCAGCTTGCCGTACACCTCGTCGGTGACGGGCTCGAGCCATTCGTTGCTGACGTCTTCACCCGGGGTGATGAAGGCGAGGTGGGAGAACCACGCGTCGGCCTTCGCGCCATGCCAGTGCTTGGTGCCGGCCGGGACGCGGATCACGGTGCCCGGCTCCATGCTGACGGGCTCCTCGCCCTCAGCCTGGTACCAGCCGCTGCCGGCCGTGCACAGCAGGATCTGGTCTCCGCCGCCGTTCGTCCCGTGGTGGATGTGCCAGTTGTTGCGGCAGCTCGGCTCGAAGGAGACGTTGCTGACCGGGACGGTGCCGGAGGCGAGTGGAGCCAGGTAGCTCTGGCCGGTGAAGTATTGCGCGTAGGCGTCGTTCTTCTCGCCGAGCGGGAAGATCTGGTCGAATCCGTTGCCGTCCATCTTGTTCCTCTTCCGGTTCGCTGTGCCCCGCTGAAGGTGCGGGGCGGGTTTGTTGCTCGCGCCGGGGGTCAGGCGGAGCGTTCGTCCGCGAGCTTCTTCAGCAGGGTGATCGCGGTCATGGCGTTGGGCCATCCGGCGTAGAACGCCAGGTGCGTGATCGCCTCGGACAGCTCCTCGACCGTGAGCCCGTTGTCCAGCGCCACACCCAGGTGGTACGGCAGCTGCTCGCTGCGGTAGAGGGCGGCCAGCACGCTGACCGTGACCAGGCTGCGGTCCCGAGGGGAGAGCCCGGGGCGCTCCCACACGTCCTGGAACAGGACCTCGTTGGTGACCTCGACCAGCTTCGGCGCGATGCCGGCGAGCTCCTGGGGCGCGGGCTGCTTCGCCATGACGTGACTCCTTGTAATGGTCGGACGGGAGGATGCGGCACTGCCACTGTCGGCCGCCCCGGGTCGGCAGGCATCCCGTAAGGGGGCCCGCCTTTCGGGCGGGGCCGCATTCGCTGACACCATCGAGGAAACCGCAGCTCACAGGCGTCCGGAAGGCTCTGCCGTTCCAGGTATTGGCAGAACCTCCCAGCCGCCCCCCACGCCTCCTAACCTGGACAACATGGACACCAGCCGCGAGATCCGAGAGTTCCTCGCCACCCGCCGCGCCAAGATCACCCCGGAGCAGGCCGGCCTGCCCGCCTTCGGGAACGGCAAGCGCAGGGTTCCCGGCTTGCGCCGCGAGGAAGTCGCCCTGCTCGCCGGTGTCAGCATCGACTACTACGTCCGCCTGGAACGCGGCCAGCTCGCCGGTGCCTCCGAGGAAGTCCTCGACGCGCTCTGCCGCGCCCTCCAGCTCGATGACGCCGAACGCGCCCACCTGCACGACCTGGCCGCCGCCCAGCGCCGGCGCCCGGCCCGCCGCGCCGCTCGCCGGACCAAGGACCCCGTTCCCGCCAGCCTCAAGCGGGTCCTGGAGTCCATGACCGGCTCACCGGCCTTCATCCGCAACGGCCGCCTCGACATCCTCGCCGTCAACGAACTCGGCCGCGCCCTGTACGCACCCCTGTTCACCGCAGCGGCCCGCCCGGTCAACATCGCCCGCTTCCAGTTCCTCGACCCGACCAGCCGCAGCTTCTTCCCCGACTGGGACGCCTCCGTCAACACCACCGTCTCCCTGCTGCGCACCGAAGCCGGCCGAGCCCCGGGCGATACCGAACTCACCGGCCTCATCGGCGAACTCGTCACCCGCAGCGACGAATTCCGCACCGCCTGGGCCAAGCACAACGTGCGCCTGCACCACACCGGCCGCAAGCACTTCCGCCACCCGGCCATCGGCGAGATCACCCTCGACTTCGACGCCATGCAGCTGCCGGGCGACGCGGGCCTGACCCTCACCGCCTACAGCGCCGAACCCGGCACCCCCGAACACGACGCCCTCATACTGCTTGCGTCCTGGGCCGCAACCAGCTCCGACCAAGCCCGCCACGACGCATCCCGCCCCTGAGCAGACCCGTCAAGCGCCGACGTCCTGCCAAGCTCCGACGTCCTGCTCCATCGCACTGCGACGGCGACGCAGCGACCTCGGACAGCTGGAAGTGATGATCGGGCTCGTGCCCACCCTGACGGTGGCGCGCCTCTGCGCGAGGAACATCGTGTGGTGGGGGGGGCATCTGCGGTAGCCGCAGACGGGCTCGGCGCACGCATCGTCCGCACCCCGCACGGGGGCACCGGCCGCTGGCGCGCCGCACGCCCGGATGGCGGGCCCTGCCGCCCTGGAAGATCATGACGGTCAGGCAGTCGTACTTGACAGCATCAGGCAGTCGTACCTGACAGCAGGGGAAGGGCTCGGCCGTGTGGCAGTTCTTCGCGGACAATCCGTGGGTCACCGTCTTCGTCGTGATCACGGCAGGCGCGCTGCTGGGCATGGTGCGGTTCGGGCCGGTGAAGCTGGGAGCGGCGGGGGTCCTGTTCGTGGGGCTGTTCGTGGGCGCGCTCGACGCGGACATCGGGCCGGCCGTCCCTGCCGGTGTCTCCGCTCTCGGGCTCGCGCTGTACGTCTACACGGTCGGGCTCGAGTCAGGTCCGGCGTTCTTCCGGGAACTGCGCGGTCAGCTTCCGGTGATGGCCGGCGCGATGGTGGCGCTTGCCCTGACCGCGGTGGCGGTCGGGCTCGTCGGGCACCGGTGGTTCGGGATCAGCGGCCCCTTCCTCGCCGGCGGTTACGCCGGAATCGGGACCACCACTCCTGGTCTCGCCGCCGCCCAGGCCGCCTCCGATGATCCCGCCCAGCCGGCGGTCGGCTACGCCATCGGCTATCCGCTTGCCGTGGTCATCACCATTGTGTTCATCGCGGTGATCGCGGCCCGCCACACGTGGACGGCGCGCCGTGATCCCGACTCCGGTCTCCCGTCGAAGCTGGTGGCCCGGACCGTGGAGGTGACCCGCTCGGTTCGCTGGGCCGATGTGCCGGGCGTGGCCGAGCGGCGGGTGATGGCCAGCGAGTTCCGCCCGGCAGGCGGTGTGCCTGTTGTCGCGCACACGCTCGATCGGTTGGCTCCCGGGGACCGGGTGGTCCTCGTCGGCGGCGAGCGGGACCTCCAGGCCGCTCTCGACTGTCTCGGGGTGCCCGCCTCCCAGGACCTCCTGGAGGACCGGCACACGGTGGACTACCGCCGTATCCTGCTCACCAATCCGGCCCTCGCGGGCCACACCGTCGCCGAACTGGGTCTCAATGAGCGCTACGGTGCCCTCGTCAGCCGTGTGCGGCGGGGGGACTTCGACATGCTGGCCCACGACGATCTCGTCCTTCAGCTCGACGACCGGCTCAGGATCGTCATGCCCCGCGAGCAGACCACGGCGGTCAGCACCTACCTCGGCGACACCGAGACCAAGGTCAGTGAGGTCAGCGCAGTCAGCCTCGGTCTGGGCCTCGCCCTGGGTTTCCTCATCGGTATCCCCTCGCTGACCCTCGGCAGCACCACCCTGGCCCTGGGAACGGGTGCAGGCCCGCTGGTGATGGGCATGTTCCTCGGCTGGCGGCGGCGCACCGGCCCCCTTGTGTGGACGCTTCCCACCCGCGCCAACCTCACCCTCCGCCAGATCGGCCTCCTGCTCTTCCTCGCCGTCGTCGGCCTCACCTCCGGCTACTCGTTCCGGCAGAACGCGTTCTCCGTCTTCGGGCTCAAGCTCCTCGTGGTCCTCGTCATCGGCGCCGTCGTCAGCTACGCGCTGATGGTCCTGATCGCTCGTCTCCTCGGGCAGAGCCGCGAGCGCACCATGGGGCTCCTCGCCGGTTACGTGGGCAACCCCGCGATCCTCGCCTACGCAAACGGTCGGGCCACCGACAGCCGCATCAACGCCGGCTACTCCACCCTCTTCGCCCTCGCCATCCTCGTGAAGATCGTCTGTATCCAGCTCATCGTCGGTCTTTGAGCCGCGCCGGCCCGCCGCCCCGTCGCCATGCCGGCACGGGGGTACCTCTCGCGTGCGACGGCGGCCCGGACTGGGCGACGATCAGGCGAAGCGGCGGGTGGAACGTACGGCCTCTGCCTGCCCGTCGACAGGCGAGTCGTGCAGAGAGCGGGCCAATTGCCCTTCTCCGCACCAAAGGCAGACGCCAGGGGCGACAGGTCCTATGGGGCGAACTCGGCCGTGGGCCCCTGGACTTCCAGGATGACGGCCGTACCTCCGATGGTTCGGTCCTCGTGCATCGTGATCGTTTGGCCGGGCTGGAGGTGCCGCCATTGCGAGGGGTCAAGGGGTGCAAGTCGCACCGAGGAACGCTCGCCGGGCCCCAGTGTGGGGGTGAACTCGACCCACAGGCGTGCGATGTTGAGCTCCTCCTCACCGGTTGGAGTGTGATGTCCGATGTTCCACATCGGCCGCAGGACACCGGCTCCGGAGAAGTGTGTCTGCCGTCGGTTCTCGCTGGCCGGCCGAAGCGTGAGGTCGGCGCGGATCATCCCGTTGCGGGCCTCGTAGCAGCGCCAATGGCACCAGGCCGCGCTTCGCTCCATCCGCATCTGCTCGGCGGCCGTGGCGAGGCTTTCCCAGAAGTCGCGTGGAAGCGGGTGGCCGTCGCCGAGTTCCTCCAGGACTCCGAGGGCCACTTCCCACTCATCGTGGGCGAGGTGGTTCCAGACGTCGTCGATCGTGATGTCGTTCTCCGTGGCGATCGCTGCGGGGACCAGGAGGGAGGCGGCTTCCAGTAGCCCGGGGACGTCCATGCGTTGATTCTGGACCACGGTCTCCTGGCGGTGGCAGGAGTTGCACGATGGCCTCAGTTGAGCAGATCGCGCCCACGACCGCAGCTCATGCCCCCCGTCCGGGCACTCGAATCATGCGCCGCTCGGTCTCAGCCCAGGTGTCACCATCCAGCTCGGCTCGCACCAATTCGGTTGGCCGCTGGTTCTCAGGCCGTACGCAGGCAGAAAGGGTGTCCGGCCGGGCTGGCGTAGACGCGGCTACCGGTGCGGGTTTCCGGGGTGGTCTTGTCGGTGGGGCGCAGTCGGGTGGCGCCGGCGTCGGTGGCCGTGCGGTCGGCGGTGGCGAGGTCGTCGACGCCGAAGTCGAGGTGCATCTGCTGGGAGGTGCCGTCCGGCCAGTTCGGGGTGGTGTGCCCGGGGGCGGACTGGACGACGATCACCGGGAGGCCGGGGGCCTGGATGAAGTGGTGGGTCGGTGTGGGGGTGAGGGAGCCGCCGAGCAGCCGGTGCCAGAAGGAGCTTTCCTTCTCGATGTCGGCGGCGTCGATGATCACGGAGCTCAGGGTGAGGGGCATGGGGTGTCCTGTTCGTACGGTCGGTGGTTGCTCAGACGGTCGGGATGATGCCGCCGTCGACGCGGAACTGCGCCCCGGTGAGCCATTTCGCGCGGCCGGAGGCGAGGAAGGCGATCATCTCCGCGACATCCTCGGGGTCTCCGGGGCGGCCCATGGGGACGTTCAGGTGGTCAACGATCCGCTGGGTGACCTCTTCGGTGGTCATGCCCTGCTTCTCGGCCATGTGCTTCAGGTGGGTGGTGGCGCCGTCGGTGACGACGAAGCCGGGGAGGACGCAGACCACGCGCACGCCGTGCTCGCCGACCTCAGTGGCCAGTTCACGGCTGTAGGTGTTGAGCGCGGCCTTGGCGGCGGCGTAGGACGCCTCGGTGCGCTGAGGCAGTTGGCTGGCGATCGAGGAGACGTGCACGACGACGCCGGAGCCCCGCTCAACCATTCCCGGCACCAGGGCCCGGTCCAGGCGCACGGCGCTGAGGAGGTTCATCTCCAGATCCGCCTGCCAGGATGCGTCCGACCGGCTCAGGGTCGGCGCCGGGGCGCTCGCCGCGCCCGCGTTGTTCACGAGCACGTCCACACCGCCCACCTGGTCGACGACCCGGCGGCCGAGTTCGGCCACACCCTGGTGCGTGGAGAGGTCCGCCGCGAGGAAGGTGGCACCGCTGTCCTTCTCGGGTCGGCTGCGCGAGGCCGTCAGCACGGTCGCGCCCGCCGCGACGAAGCGGCGCACGGTCGCCGCGCCCAGGCCTCGGCTGCCGCCGGTGACCAGTACGCGCAGGCCGTCGAGGCTGTTGTCGATGATGGCCATGGGGTCTCCCCTCCGTAAGATGAACCCGACTCCGGAAACGGTACACGTAAACGGAACCAGACTCACCTTACGGAGGTTCTCTTGCCGGCATCACGCCCGCTGCGCGCCGACGCGCGACGCAACCGCGAGGCACTGCTGTCCGCGGCCCGCCAGGCGTTCCTCGGCGGCGACACCGACGCTCACGTCGAGGACATCGCCCGCAGCGCCGGTGTCGCCGTCGGAACGCTGTACCGCCACTTCGAAACGCGCGAAGCGCTGATCGAGGAGGTCTACCGGAAAGAGGTGGACGACCTGTGCGCCGCGCCCGGCGCCCTGCTGGGCCAAAATGCCCCCGAGGAGGCGCTGCGGCGGTTCCTGCTGCTCCTCGTGGACCACGCGGCGGTGGGCAAGGGGATGTCCAGCGTGCTGGAGAGCATCATGGCGACGGACTCGCCGGTCTTCGACGACGCACGCACCCGCATGGCCGACGCCCTCTCCCTGCTCCTCGAAGCCGGCAGCGCGGCGGGCACCGTCCGCGACGACGTCACGGGCTCAACTCTGTTGCGTGCCCTGGGCGGAATCTGCGGGATGCGCGCCACGGAGGGGTGGCTGGTGGAGGCCCGGCAGATCACCGCCCTCCTCTTCGACGGCCTGCGGCACGGTGCCGCGGAGGCACTTTGAGTCGGGGACCGCGCGGCCGGTTGGGGGCACGCCCCTCTGGATCCATCGATCGACTCGCGCCTATCGTGCGAACGTGGACTGGCTCATCTCCCTCACCCTCGCTATCCCCTGCGTGGGGCTGGCAGGGCCACCTTCTGCAGCAGCGGAGCTACGGTACGGCGGACCTGTCCGGCTGACCGGTTGGGTCTTCGTCGCGTTGGGCTTGCATCCGCTCCTGGCGGAGACAGTCCAACTGACCGGCTGGGCGTGCGTCGTGCGGGGGCTGTTTCGGCTATTCGTCCTGGCTTAGCGGCAAGGGCGGCGACGAGTACGGGCAGACTTCCGCAACCACACGAAGGGAACGCCTCCGGATCAGGACGGTCCGGGCGTTCCTCGTTTGACCTGTCGCCGAGTGCCGCACATGGCTACCGCGTGGATCACGCTTCCGGCATCCTGTGCCCATGGCTAGGGGGCGGCGGCGCGCGATCGGCGGCTACAGCGTGCTCACCCTTGTCTGTGCCGCGGTCACGGCATGGACTGTGATGACAGGCCTCGCTCGGCTGGGGTTGCTGGGCGATTCTGTTCAGGTTCGGATCGCAGAGTGCCATCAAGAGGGCGGTGGGCGCGCAGGGAGCCACTCGGTGTGCAGTGGCCCTCGGATGGACTCCAAGACGCACACCGTGAAACTCCGGTACGAAGGCCACCAGGGGGAAGTCGTTCGAGCTGCGCGGAAGCCGTGGGGCAGCTACGAGCCTGTGGGAACGGGCTTCGTTGCGTGGGGTACGTGGATGCTGATTCCGGTTCTTCCTCTCCTCGGAACAGTCGCGGCCGGGGCGTTCGCGGGCAAGCAGATTGGCCGGGCCCGGCGTGATACTCAGCGGGCAACGCCGTCGCCGTGACACAAAGGCCCGGCCGGCAGCAGTTCGCGCAGTCATTCGTTCTGCGCCACCACGCCCTCCCGGGTACGGGACGAGCCAACTCGACACCGACAGCGGATATCTGCCTTTCGTCGGCGGCCTGGTTCTCGCCGGCATCGGCATGGGGTTGAGCAGCTCGACCGGGACCAGCGCCATCGTCGACTCCCTGGGGCCCGACAGCCAGGGAGTGGCCTCGGCGATGAACGACACCACCCGCGAGGTCGGCTCCGCCATCGGCATCGCCCTGATGGGTTCGGTCTTCGCCGGCCAGTACCGCTCCGCGCTCCCGGACAGTCTCGGTCAACTCCCGGCTGAGGCCGCGGAATCAGTGCGCCACTCGGCCGCCGGCGGCCTGGAGGTCGCCACCCGTATGGGGGCCGACGGACTCCGGCTTGCCAACGAAGTACGCCAGGCGTTCATGACCGGCTTCACCGACGCCATGGCCGTCGTGGGGGTCATTCTCGTCGTGGCCGCCGCGGCGTGCCTGGCGTTCGCCCCGCGTCGCACGGATGGCTCGCAAGCGGCAACGGCCGAGGGCTCGAAGACTGAGCACCTGCTCGACTCTTCGCGGTCCTGAACCAGTGACGCCGAGGCGGGCGGTCACGCCGTACGAGACCGCCCGTCCCCAGCTGGGGCCCGTGGAGGACGTGATCGGGGCGGCCGCGCGGCCGCCCCGATCACGCACTGTCGACAGCAGCACTCATTGTTTTCCTGGCTGCTTCTTCCTCATGTTGTTCAGGAAGATCGCGACGCCTGCGTAGATCACTACGATGAGGCCCAGGAAGGTCCAGCCGCCGGAGTTGCCGGAAACGATGAGAAACACACCGAGCAGGACACCCACGACGGCAAAGACCGTGGCGAAGGCCATGTAGCGCTTCACTACCGCACGCTGCTCGAGACTCCAGCCTACGCGTGGCACGTTTTCTCCTTCTTTCTCTCTCACTCTCGAACTGCCGCATTCAGGGCTGAAGGACGATCCGGTCAGACCTGCTCCCCCCTATCCCCCGACTGCGTTGGAAGCTATCTGCCCAGCGCTCCAGCCGATGGCCGCGCACTTCAACGAGCCGCCGAGCGACACCCCCGCCGTTTCCGGTGCGAGTGCTGCCGCAACCGCCAGGCAGCCCCCTCCGGCGAGACCACCGGCTACGACACCCGCGACGTCACCCCAGAGCGCTTCGGTGTCTCCTTGAGCCAGGTGTATGCCACCTGTTACGAGGTCGCCCGCCGGCCCGAGGGCGTCAGCGATCCCGCTCAAACTCAGGGTTCCGTCCGGGTCGATACGGTTGACCGGGTCGCCTTCGGCGTAGAGGTAGGGGTTCTGTTCCTGGCCGGAGGGGTCGGGCTGGGTGAAGCGGCCGATGTTGGGGTCGTAGTAGCGGGCCTGATAGTGGATCAGGCCGGTGGTGTCCGCGTAGCCGCCGGCGAAGCCGTAGGGCTGGGCGACGGTCTCGGTGCTCGCCGCCCGGATGACGCCGCGGGGGCTGTAGGCGTACGTGTTGACCTTCGTGCCGGACTCGTCGGTGACGCCGATGACGGAGCCGATGGCGTCGGTGAGGTAGTAGTACGCCTTGCCGCTGCGGGTCATGGAGTTGACTGTGCCCCCGGGTTCGCGGACGAATCCCGTATCGACGCCGCCGGTCGAAGCGCCCGCGAGGCCGATGGGGCCGTTGTGGAAGTAGGTGTCCCCCAGGCGGATGCGTTCGCTCTGGTCGGTGGAGCCGTACTGGCCGGTGTAGGTCTTGCCGCCGGTGGTCAGGGAGATCAGCTGGCTGTGGTCGGTCCACTTCTCTGCGGTTCGGGTGCCGTCGGGGGTGGAGGCGCCGGCTGTTTCGTTGCCCGCCTTGTCGTAGGACCAGTTCGTCGACGAGCCGTTCTTCGCGGTGATCTGCTGGGCGTCGTTGATCGTGTAGGTGGTGCCGCGCGGGCAGCCTTCGGTGACGCCCTGGCTGGTGAGGTTGCCGGCGAGGTCGTAGCAGTACTGCCAGGCCTCGTTCAGGGTGGTGCCCTTGTTCTCCGCGGCGTAGGAGAAGCGGCCCGCACCGTCGTAGGTGTAGGTCGTCTTCGTGCCCGCTACCTTGTCGGTCCTCGTGCGGATCTTGTCGCCGTCGGTGCCGGCGTCGGTGCCGTAGCCGTAGGTGTAGGTCAGGTCGACCAGCGTGCCCTTCGGGCTCGTCGTCCTGACCGTCTCCGGGCGCATCGACTTGTCCAGGCCGAACGTCTGGGTGGTGCCGCCGGGGTACTTGGTGACCGTGCGCTTGTCGTTGCGGTTGTACTCGAACGTCGTCGTGCGGCCCTGCGGTTCCTTGAGGCTGGAGAGGGTGTTGACCTCGTTCCAGGTGTAGTCGATCTTCCCGGCCGGGTCCTGGTAGAAGTCGACGTTGCCCGCCGGGGTGTAGGCCAGCAGGGTCTGGGAGCCGTCCTGGAGCGTGCGGACCGTCTCGCGCTGCAGCGGGTCGAACTGGTACTTCACCGTGCCGGTGGAGTCGTCGCGCTGGCGCAGGTTCCCGTCACCGTCGTAGTAGTAACGGACCGTGTCGTTCGTGGTGGAGACCGTCTTGATGCGGTCCAGGTTGTCGTAGGCGAACACCTTCTTGATGCCACGGCCGTCCGTCAGCGTCTCGGTACGGCCCAGGCTGTCGTAGGTGTAGGTGACTTCTCCCAGCGGGGCCGGGGGCTTGGCCGTCTTGAGGTTGCCCTTGTCGTCGTAGGTGAAGGAGGTCGTCACCGTCTTCGACGACGACATCTTCGTCTCCTGCGCGCAGACCTGGCCCTCGAAGCCGCCGCAGGTGGGGGTGGTCTTGTTGCGGGTCAGGGCGACGTTGCCGCCGCCGGTGCCGGTCTGGGCGACCGACATGGTGTTGCCCGCCGTGTCGTAGCCGTAGGTCGTCTTCTCGCCGTCGGCGTTCGTCGTGTCCTTGGGGACGTCGCCGCCGGCGATGGTCTGCCAGTTCGTCACCGACTGGCCGCCGGTGGGGGACTTGACAGTGGCGAGGTTGTTGCGGGTGTTGAACCCGTAGTCCATGACGTTGCCGCCGGTGCCGTCCGTGCCGGTGCCCATGGCGTCGGTGGAGGTGTCGATGTTGTGGTTCGCGTCGAACTTCGTCGAGCGGTTGCGGCCCAGCGCGTCGGTCACGTCGGTGACCTGTCCGTCGCCGTCGTGCTTGTACGTCGTCGCGTGCTGCTCGGGGTCGGTGACCTTCGTCGTCCCTGCCGCTGTCGGGCTCGACGCGCTGTACGCGTACGTCCAGGTCGGCCCGGTGTGGCCGGAGCCGTTGAAATCCGTGGCCCGCAGCATCGACGTGACGCGGTTGGCGTCGTCGTAGGTGAAGACGGTGACCCGGCCCTCCGCCGTCGTGATCTTCGTGAGGCGGCGGGAGGAGTCGTAGCCGAACGTCGTGGTCTTGCCCTCGGGGTCCGTGGTGCGGGCCAGGTTGCCCTCGCCATCGAGGTCGAAGACCGCGGAACGGCCGGTGTGGTCCTTGGCCTGCCACTGCGAGGCGTCCGTCTTGAGAAGGTCGATCCAGCGCCCGGAGCGGGTCTCGGTGAGCTTGAAGCCCTTGTGCTCGCTGCCCTCGTCGTGCTGGGTGACGGTGATGGTGCCCTTGTTGCGGTCGGTGACCTTGGTCAGGGTGCCGTTCGCGTCGTAGGTGTCCTTCGCGCCCGACTTCCAGTCGGTGACGGTGAACGTGCCGTCCGCGTTCTTCTTCAGGTCCTTCGAATAGCCCGACGGCGTCGTGAACGTTCCGTCGCTGTTCTTGGTGAAGCGGACGGTGTCGCCGGAGGCATCGTAGAGAACGATCTCGCTGTCGAAGACGTTCACGTAGCGCTCGTACTGCTGCCACCACCGCTGGGACACCTTGCCCCAGGGCGCGTCGAGCGAGTTGTAGGTGCGCGCCAGGGTGAGCTTCCGGCCGACGCCGGCGATCGAGAAGTCCGTCGCCGTCAGCATGAGATTGCCGGTCGAGTAGTCGACGTGCGCGGACAGGGCGTCGGTGATGGCGAAGTCGCTGTACCGGTGCCAGGGCACCTTGCCCTGCCCCTCGGGCACGTAGGTCGTCGTCCCGACATCGGACGTGCGGGCATCGGACGTGCGGGCCGCAGCCGCGCTCGCGCCCTGCTGTGCACGCTTCTTCTGCGATGCGCGCCAATCGGCAACGTCCTTGCCCGGGGCGCGCTCGGCGCGCGACACGGTCGGCTTGTTCGTACCGACCTTCACCTCGGGCATCGAGAACGACGGGGCGTCCTTGCCCCACGCGGATGTCGGATCGTCCGCCGCGGCCGCGCCGGACGCCGGCAGCAGTGACAGGGTCACCGCGCTGGAGGCCAGCACCGCGAGCGTGGCCGATCTCAGCTTCTTCCGGGCACGCGAGAGTCGCGCACCATGGGTGCGTTGCTTCAAGGCTTCCCCCCACAGGAAGACAGACCTCACCGACCCCAGTGGTCACGAGGCGCCCACAACCTGTCACACAAACCACACAAGCCCGCCGCGCTGCCCTCGAACACGCGCACCATACGGGCGGTAACAAGCCTCCCTGCGACAGGGGCACTTCGGCTGCCCGAGCCGCGCGTTTGTTGCCCCAGGGCAACAAATAGCAGGCGTCGCATGCGTATTTGAGTGCTAAAACGTGGCTGAAAATGTTCGATCGAGGCGATGGGGACGCCGGACGGGCCGCCTCGGCGTCGAGATCAGGCCAGGTATAGACCGATCGAACGCGTCATAAGCCCGAGATAGTCGCATGTTTTGTCGCTTTTTGACGCTGTGTGGGTAGTGGGAAAAATTGGCGAGCGGATCCGGTCCGCCGGGTACCGGCCCTGGGCGAAGCCCCACCGGCCCCACACACTGGCCTCGCTCACCTCGCACCTCGCTGCGTCACCAGTACTCCCCTGCCCCCACGCAGGTTCCGGCTGCGCGTGCCCCACCCGCCAGACGTATCAACTCCCCAGCCGCGCCGAACAAACCGGAGCACGCATGCACACCCATCACACCGCGGGCGGACACGACAACGCCGGCGATCACAGCGCCACCCCCGCCGCCCGTGCCGCCCGCGTCGCCGGCCGACTCCTGTGCTGGAGCGTCGCCGCCGCCATGACCACCACCGCACTCGACGCCATCGCGGCCGCGCACTTGCCCACGTGGTGGTCCAGCGTGTGGGCCACCCTTTGGCTGGCGAGTCCCATCACCGCCGTTGCCTGGGCCGTGGCCCGCCATCACGAGAAACGCCGGCAGCAACTCGCCCGGCAAACCCCGGACCAGGACGTGCCCTGCCCCGGCACGGAGGACTACAACACCGCTGCCTGACACCGCACGTGCCCGCATCAACTGCCCCCACTCCCAAGGTTATTGCGCGACCGAGCCGGTGGCGAAGGCACCGGACGTGGCAGACTGACGTGATGATCATCAAGGTGGCGGTCGACACCGACTTCAGCGGCCTGCTTCAGCTCGCGGGCCAGGTGGAGGAATGGTTCGGGCCCATGGTCGAGGAGGAGGGATTCCACGAGGCCCTCCGTACGCACCTGCGGCGTGGCACCGCATTGGTGGCCCGCCCCGCCGAGCGTGATCCGTCGACACCGCTCACCAGCGGCGGACCAGAAAGCGGCCCTCTGCTGGGAGGGCTGCTCTACGACAACCACGGTCCGGTCCACCACGTGGACTGGCTGGTTGTCTCGCAAGAAGCACGCGTCGGCGGAGTGGGCCGCGCACTCATGTCGGCCGCGACCCAGCGCTTCGCCCCGGAACCTGTGACGGTCGAAGTCATCACCTTCGGCGCCGACCACCCCGGGTCCGCCCTGAGCGGCGCCCGCATCTTCTACGCACGTCTGGGGTTCACACCCGCAGAAATGGCGGCGCCGGGCCCGGAAGGCGGCTCGAGACAGCTGTACCGCCGCACCCCCTCCTGACGTGCCGCCTCAAGCCCCCGGCGTCGTAGGGCACCCGCGACACGGTGCGGTACGCACGCCTCGCGCCTTCGGCGCAGTTGGGCTTCAGGTCGATCGCGCGGTGATCGACAAACGCAGCCGGTACGCCCTCGGCAACGGGCCGACCAGAAGACCCAACCGGAAGCACGTCTTCACACAATGCGCCGGACAGGCGGTGACGCAGCGCCGCAGACGCCGGTCCTGGCCGCCGGAGGCTCGCTGCGGCCTCCCCTTCTCTTGATCAAAACCCTTTCCTCACAAGTGAGTTGACTCGCTCCGCAACCGCCCCTCGCCCACCCAACGGAAAACGCACAACAATCACGCAACGTTCAACTGTGTGGAGCTGACGCGTCCACACGGAAGGGAGTCCTCGATATAACGTTTCAGCCCACAGCGCGCACAGCGCCGGAAAAGCGACCAGGGGGACGCAGCGCATGAGAGGCACGGTGGACGGTTTCAGCTACGGGTTACTGACGCCCGTGGCGGCCTACGTGATGGCTTGTCTTGGTTCGGCGTTGGGGTTGCGGTGCACGGCCCGGACCGTTTTCCACGGAGCGGCGGGCCGCAAGGCACCGTGGCTCGCGCTCGGTGCCGCGTGTCTCGGCGTCGGGATCTGGACGATGCACTTCGTGGCCATGATGGGATTCCGCGTGGCCCAGGTCCCCATCACGTACAACCTTCCCCTGACCCTGTTGAGCCTGCTCGTCGCCATCGTCGTGGTCAGTGCGGGCGTGTTCTTCGTGGGTTACCGGGGCGCGACGCCCGGGGTCCTCGTCACCGCGGGCGTACTGACCGGTCTCGGCGTCGCCGCCATGCACTACATCGGCATGGCGGCGATGCACATGGACGGCGAACTGCATTACGACACGACTCTCGTGGCGCTGTCCGTGGTGATCGCTGTCGTCGCCGCGACCGCCGCGCTGTGGGCCGCCGTCAGCATTCGCGGGTTTCTCGTGTCCCTGGGTGCCAGCCTCATCATGGGTGTCGCCGTCTCGGGGATGCATTACACGGGCATGGCGGCCATCAGCGTCCATCTGCACAGTGGCGGCGGTCAGACGACTGCCGGGCACACCGCGGTGTCGCTGCTCCTGCCCGTGCTCATCGGTCCCGTGATCTTCTTCGTGCTGGCAGCCGTCATCGTCATGTTCGATCCGATCCTGATCCTCGGCGACGGCCGGCAGCCCGCGGCTCGGGCGGCCAACGTGACCCACCAGCGGTCCGAACCGGCCACCTTCGAGCACGGCGGAGCGGAGCACGCGTCTCCCTGATCGGGAGCTCTTGCACGGGACCGGGCGCGGCGCAGCTCTCTATCGAACGTTTCCGTTGGTCATAGACTCGGCATGTGACCAGTGACGACTCCACCTTCACCGCGCTCGGCGCCCTCGCCGACCCCGTCCGCCGTCGCCTCTACCAACACGTGGCCGCCCAGCACGACGACATCGGGCGCGACGCCGCCGCCGAGGCCGTCGGGATCTCCCGGTCGCTCGCCGCCTTCCACCTGGACAAGCTCGTCGAGGCCGGGCTGCTTCAGGCTTCCTCCAAGCGGCTGTCCGGGCGCACCGGGCCCGGCGCCGGGCGTCCGGCGAAGGTCTATCGCAGGGTCCGCGACGAGCACTCCGTGTCCTTGCCGCCCCGCGCCTACGACACCGCCGGCCACCTCCTCGCCGGGCTCGCGGAGGACGCGGGCCTGGACCGTGAGTTGCAGAAGGCGGCGCGCGCCGCGGGTGCCGCCGACCGCGACGCCCGCGCCGACGATCTCGTGGCGGTGCTGCGCGAGCGCGGCTACGAGCCCTACTGGGACGAGGACACGCTGCGCCTCGGCAACTGCCCCTTCCATGCGTTGGCCGAGGATTTCCCCGCGCTCATCTGCGGCATGAACCTCGCTCTGCTGGAGGGATTGACTCCCGACGCCTGGTCGCCCGCCATGGATCCGTGCCCCGATGGGTGTTGCGTGGCCCTGAAGCGCGCTGCTCACTGACGTTTCTTCGTCGCGAGTACCGGATCGGCGAGCGTTCTAAAAATAATGACCGTTGACTTTAGAAATGGGGTTGGCCATGCTGACCCCATGACTGGCTTTCACCTGGCACAGGTCAACATCGGACGCACCGTCACACCGCTCACCGAGCCCGAACTCGCCGACTTCGTCGCACAGTTACCCGAGATCAACGCCCTGGCCGACGACAGCCCGGGGTTCGTCTGGCGCATGGTCGACGACGGCGGCGCGGACGCCACCGGGTTCCGGCCCGACGACCACGACGACCTGCTGATCATCAACTGCTCCGTCTGGGAGTCGGTCGACGCCCTGCGGGACTTCACCTACCGCACTGACCACCTGCGGCTTCTGGGGCGGCGGCGCGAATGGTTCCACCGTCTCAGCGAAGCGCACCAAGCAATGTGGTGGGTCCCCATAGGCCATCGCCCCACCATCGCCGAGGCCATGGAGCGCGTCGCCCACATCCGTGCGCACGGCCCCGGCCCGCATGCGTTCGATTTCCGTACCCCTCATGCCGCACCCGCCGCGACGGTCAACGGATAGGGAGGTGAAGATGAGCCAGCAGGTCGGGCGCGGAAGGGGGGCAGAGAGCGGGGCCGTCGCCACAGCGTGTCAGGCAGCCTCGCGCTCCGACCTAGTGGTGGTGTGTCGGTGCGCGCCGCCGGGTCCTTCGCCGTGGATCAGTCTGAGGTGGCGCGATCGATGGCGGCCGCCGGTCGAGCGCGGCTCTCCGAGCATTCGGTCCTCTATACGGTCCATGCCGAGCAAGAGCAGTCCCATGGTCGGCAGGAGCAAAAGCGCCACGATCACCATCGATGGCTCCCTGTCCTCGACTTCTCACTTTTCGCCTGCCCTGCGCGAGGACCTCCATGGCCGTGATGATGTGATGATTCCGTAACGCTGCGGATTGCCGTTGATATCGCGATCCGTGCCGATTTCACGTACAGGCACGTACAGGCACCTACAGGTACGAGCACGGCGCGACACCGGACACCGACCCGCGCGGCCCGCCCGCCCGACTGGCAGGCGGACCACGTGAACTGATGGAGCGTCAGTGCGCTCCGCCGAGTTCCGCACCCTCCATGCGGGACTCCTCGCGCGCGTCCTCGATGCCCTGCAGCACCCGTTCGCGCGGCAGTCGGACGCGCAGTGCCAGCAGGTAGACGACCGCGGTGAGGACGAGGTTGGCGACGAAACCCCAGCCGAGGCCGATCCAGCCGCGGCCGCCGTCGTAGTCGCCGGCCCAGCTGATGACGGCGAGGCCGATCAGCCACGGCAGCACCCAGCTCGCGCCGGACCGCCAGTCCATCGTCGGGGCGTCGCCCTTGTCGAGGGCCTGGAAGACGGCGAGGAGGACGAAGCCGATGAGGATGGTGAGGAAGAGTTTGAAGTTGGTGTTCCAGCCGGCCCAGTACACGATGAGGTTCGCCGAGTAGAGCCCGAGGAACGGGATGATGTCTCCCCCAGGGATGCGGTAGGGCCGTTCGTGGTCCGGGATCTGACGGCGCATTACCGCGAGGACGAGTGGCCCCGAGCCGAAGGACAGGACGGTGGCCGAGGTGATGAACCCGACCAGCTCCTGCCAGCTGGGGAAGGGCAGGAAGACGATGAGCCCGAGCACGAAGGTGACCACGAGGCTGACCAGTGGCGCGCCCTTGGGTGTGGTCTTGGCCAGGGCCGCGGGTGCGTTGCGGTTGCGGGCCATCGCGTAGGAGATGCGGGCCGTGACCGTGGTGTAGATCAGGCCGGTGTCGGCCGGTGAGATGACCGCGTCCACGTAGAGGACGTACGCCAGCCAGCCCAGGCCGATGGCGCTGGAGATGGCGGCGAGCGGGCCGAAGTCGTTGGCGAAGGCGAGGTTGAGCCAGCCGTGCGAGTGCTGGAGGTCGCTCTTCGGTACCGCGCCGAGGAAGGCCACTTCGAGGAGTACGTAGATCAGGCCGGTGAGCAGGACGGAGCCGATGACGGCGAACGGGACGTTGCGCCGCGGGTTGTCGGTCTCGCCCGCGAGTTCCACTCCTTGGCGGAAGCCGAGGAAGGAGAAGGTGATGCCGGCGGTGGAGATGGCCGTGAAGACACCCTTGGTGCCGCCGGGGGCGAACCCTCCGTACTCACTGGCTCCGAGGTTGTGCCCGTGGAAGGCGGTGACGAGGAACGCCACGATGACCAGGGCGATGGCCAGCAGTTTCCACCACACCAGGACGTTGTTGACGCGGGCGAACCAGCGGATGCCGTAGTAGTTGAGGAGCACGAAGAAGGCCATGGCGACGACCGCGACCGCATAGCCGAGCGTGGTCAGGGTGTAGGCGCCGTTCGCCGCGTGGAAGTCGGTGAAGTGCGCCCACTTGGTGGCGTACTGGAGGGCGCCCTCGACCTCGATGGGGGCCACCGTCGCGGCGGCGATCCAGGTGATCCAGCCCATGGTGTAGCTGGCGAAGGAGCCGAAGGAGAGGTGCGGGAAGCGCACCACTCCCCCGGACACCGGGAACATGGTGCCCAGTTCGGCGAAGCACAGTCCGATGAGGAGGATCATCACGGCGGCGATCGCCCAGGAGAAGATGGACGCGGGTCCGGCGATCTTCGCGGCGTTCAGCGCGCCGAAGAGCCAGCCGGACCCGATGATGGATCCCACGCCGGCGAAGAGCAGGCTGATGCGACCCATGTCTCTGCGTAGTGCTGTGCGTTGCTCCGGGGCCTGCCCCGAAGACTCAGTAAGCGTGGCCATCACCACATCCGTCCCTGATCTGCGGCCCACTCTTTCGAGGTCGCTCGCTTGATCTGTTCTGGGCGGCCGTCTGCCCGAGGCACGAAGATCCATGCAGTATGAATCTTGTTTTGCCAAATCATGTACGTGCCGCGGGCGTTGGCGGATGCGGTGATGGCCGGGGCGTCAGCCTTCCTTGGTGGTGGTAGTGACTTCCTGCGTCTGGGGTGCGGGTGCGGCCGCCGGTTCCTCGCCGTTCATGACGCGCTTGGCGGTGACCCGGTCGAGGGCGCCCTCCCAGCGGGACACGGCGAACACCGCCACGCAGTTGCCGAGGAGGTTGGTGGCGACGCGCATCGAGTCCATGATCCGGTCGACGCCGAGCAGCAGCGCGACCGCGGCGGCCGGGATGACGCCGAGGGCGGAGGCGGTCGCGGACAGCGCGAGGAATGCCGAACCCGGTACGCCCGCCATGCCCTTGCTGGTCAGCATGAGCACGAGGACGACCGTGACCTGCTGTCCGAGGGTGAGGTCGACGCCGACGGCCTGGGCGATGAAGAGGGTGCCGATGGAGAGGTAGATGGAGGCGCCGTCGAGGTTGAACGAGTACCCGGTCGGCAGGACGAGCCCGACCGCGTCGTCCCGGCAGCCCGCCGCGCGCAGCTTCTGCATCATGCGCGGCATCACGGTCTCGCTGGATCCGGTGCCGAGCGCGAGCAGCAGTTCCTCGCGGGTGTAGCGGACGAACTTCCACAGGCTGAGCCCGGTGACGGCCTTGAGGGCGAGGGCGAGCAGCGCGAGGAAGAGCAGGGCGACGCCGTAACAGACGGCGATCAGCTTTCCGTACGTCGACATCGCGCCCACGCCGTATTCGCCGACGAGGTGGGCGGTGGCTCCGAAGACCGCGAGCGGGGCGAGCTTCATGATGTAGCCGACGATGGTGAACACGACGTCCTGGGCCTGCTCGATGAACGGCAGGATCTGGGGCACCTTGCGCTGGCCGAGGTGGAGCAGCGCGGCGCCCACGAGGCAGGCCAGGACGAGGACTTGGAGCAGGGAGTTCTCGGCGAAGGCGCCGACGGCGCTGTCCGGCAGCGACTCCAGGATGAACTGGGCGGTGGACGGCAGGTGGCCGCCGCCGGTCTGCTCGTCGACGGCGTCCTTGTCGAGGGTGGCGGGGTCGACGTTCATGCCGGCGCCGGGCGCCAGGACGTTGCCCGCGAGCAGTCCGATGACCAGGGCGACGGTGGTGGCTACCTCGAACCAGATCAGGGCCTTGACGCCGATCCGGCCGAAGGCCTTCAGGTCGCCGGCCTTGGTGATGCCCGCGACGACGACGCAGAACACCAAGGGCGCGATCATCGCCTTGATGAGCCGGACGAAGCCGTCGCCGAGGGGTTGCAGGGCCGATCCCGCGTCGGGCCACAGGCGTCCGACGAGGGCGCCGAGGAGCAGGGCGAGCAGTAATTGGGCGAAGAGACTGGTGCGCAGGAGACGGCCTGCGCGGCGTGCGATGTTTCCGTTGGCGTGCGCCATGGGGCACTCCTACATGGGCGGATACTTTCTGCATTACGGAAGATCAATTCCGCGATGCATCACTATCGTTGACACTCATCCGCCACGGAAGACCCCGTAGCAACTCCACATGAGATCTTGGAGATTGCTCCAGACGACACCTCGGCCACGCTCACGCAGGGTGACGCACGGCTTGTTCCCGCTCGGGAGCGGAATCCGGTGTGAGGTCCTGCGGATAGATCATCCGGTCCGGGATCCGGTGGCGTTCGCGCCGGGCGAGGAGCCAGTACAGGAGCCCCGGCAGTGTGAGACCGACGATCCACGAGATGTCGGCGCCGCCGAGGGCGTGGACGAACGGTCCGGTGAACAGATCCGTTGCCATAAACGGGAGTTGGACCACCAGCCCCACCCCGTACGACACCAGCGCGGGCATCCGCCAGGAACCGTAGCGGCCGTCGGGGTCGTTGAGGGCCGGGATGTCGTAGCGCTCCTTCGCGACCAGGTAGTAGTCGGCGAGGTTGACCGCGCTCCACGGCGTGAAGAAGGCCAGGACGATGAGGAGGAACGTCGAGAACGTGGTGAGGAAGTCGCCGCGGCCCGCCAGCGCGAGCCCGGCGCCCACCACGATGATCGCGGCGATGTACCCGATCCGCCCGCGCGGCGACAGCCGGTGGGGCACGGCGCCGCGCCGCCGCATCCCCGTCACACTCGTCACGGACGACATGAACGCGCCGTACGTGTTGAGGACCGTGACGGTCAGCTTGCCGAGTGCGATGACGAAGTAGAGCGCGGCCGCCATCAGGCCCGTCCCGCCGAGCGAGACGACGTAGCTCACCTCGTGGCCGACGAACGCCTCGCCCGCGGCCGCCGCGGACAGCGCCCCGAAGGCCATCGACCACTGGGCGCCGAGCGCGGTACCGGCCAGCGTCCAGCCGAACGTCGCCCGCGCCGACGTGGAACGCGGGAGGTAGCGCGAGTAGTCGGCCACGTACGGGCCGAAGGAGAGTTGCCAGGACGCCGAGAGGGACACCGCGAGCAGGAACGCCGGCAGGGCGAAGGCGCGGTCGGCGAGGACGGCCCCGATGTCGTCGTGCTGGAGGAGGCGGACGCCGAGGTAGACGAACGCCACGCCGCACACCACCCCGGCGAGCCGGCCCAGGAAGTGGATCAGGCGGTAGCCGACGGCGGCGGCCACCGCGGTGACCGCCGTGAAGAGGAGGATGCCCGCCACGGGCCCCAGGTGGGTGAGTTCGCCGACGGCCTCACCCGCGAGGACGGTGCCGCTCGCGGTGCAGCCGATGAACATGAAGACCGCGAGGACGAGCGGCACCACCGCGCCCCGGACCCCGAACTGGGCACGCGAGGAGATCATCTGCGGCAGGCCCAGCCGGGGGCCCTGCGCCGAGTGCAGGGCCATCACCGCGCCGCCGAGCAGGTTCCCGACGAGGAGTCCGACGACCGCCCAGAACGCGGTGGCGCCGAGGACCACCGCGAGCGCCCCGGTGACCACGGCCGTGATCTGGAGGTTCGCGCCCACCCACAGCGTGAACTGGCTGAACGCGGTGCCGTGCCGCTCCGCGTCCGGCACGACGTCGATGGAGCGGGACTCGACGAGGCCGCCGGGCCGCTCCCCCGCTGTGTGTTGCTGCTCAATCGTCATCGGGTCACCTGCCCTCGTGCGTCGCGAGCACCGTGCCGATCGCGCCGACGAGTCGGCGCAGTTCGTCGTCGGTGGTGATGAACGGCGGGCTGATCTGCACCGTGTTGCCGCGCAGCGGGCGGGTGACGAAGCCGAGGTCCACGAGGTCGTCCGTGACCGCCTCCGCGCTGAGCTCGTCGACGAGGGCGACGCCGCCGAGCAGCCCGGCGACCCGGGTCTCGACGACGGACTCCCGCCCCTCCAGGTTTCGCAGCGCGTCGACGAGGACGCGTTCGAGCTCGGCGACGCGCGGCACCAGCTTCTCCTCGTCGAGGATGTCGAGATTGCGCAGGGCGACGGCGCACGCCGTGGCGTGCCCCGAGTAGGTGGCTCCGTGCCGGAACATCGGGGTGTCGTCGGCGTCGCGGTAGAACGGCTGCCAGATGTGCGGTGCCACGAGGACGCCGCCGAGCGGTGCGTAGCCGGAGGTGACTCCCTTGGCGAAGGTGACGAGGTCGGGGTCCAGGCCGTAGCGCTGGGTCGCGAACATGTGGCCCGTGCGGCCGAAGCCGGTGATGACCTCGTCGACGACCAGCAGGATGTCGTTCTCGCGGCAGATGCGTTGCAGGCCTTCGAGGTAGCCGGGAGCGGGCGGGATGACACCGCCGGTGCCCTGGACGGGTTCGGCGACGAGGGCTGCGATGTGCTCCGGGCCGATCTCCCGGACGGTGCGGTCGACGGCGTCGATGTCGTCCGTGGACACCCGCGCCGTCTCCGGGACGAGGGAGTCGGTGCCGTAGCCGGCGCGGTTGAAGTCGAGACCCGCGATGCTCGTGCCGTAGGCGTGCAGGCCGTGGTAGGCGAACTCGCGACTGAGGATCACTGTCTTGCTCGTGCGGCCCGCGCGCTGCCAGTGCCTGCGCGCGAGCTTGCAGGCGACGTCGATGGCGTCGCTGCCACCGCTGTTGAGGATGACCTTGGGGTCGTCGACGGGTGACATGGCGGCGAGGCGTTCACCGAGGGCGACCGCGCGGTCGTTCAGGTAGCGGCCGAAGACGTGGTACGTCTCCAGGCGACGCATCTGGTC
The DNA here is from genome assembly GCF_054724165.1 of Streptomyces sp. BYX5S. NCBI lineage: Bacteria > Bacillati > Actinomycetota > Actinomycetes > Kitasatosporales > Streptomycetaceae > Streptomyces > Streptomyces sp. BYX5S. The sequence goes on from NZ_CM138829.1 coordinate 4,269,843, forward strand.
GTGCGCGGCGTCGGCGAGTTCGGGGCGGGCGTGCCCGACGTTGGCGTGCCACAGTCCGGCCGTGCCGTCGAAGAGGCGGCGGCCGTCGGTGCTGAACAGGTAGCAGCCTTCGGCGCGTTCGATGGTCAGCTGCCGTCCGAGGACGGACGGGAGGTGGGCCTGCGCGCTCCACAGGGCGGGTCCGGTCAAGACGGGCGAATTCTCCTGGGGCATGAGGATCTCCGTTTGCGGGGAGCGGGGGTGGGATCGTGCGCCGGGACCGTACGAGGGTGCGGGTGGCGCCCAGGGTGATCATCCGGGCGTGGAGGTGCCCGCGAGTGCGGGGCGCATCGGACAGGGAGTCACGTGGGGGGGGACGACGGGCCGGGAGCGGTCGATGCAGTGCGCAACTGTAGAGCAGTTCTACTGTTCGGCACCAGAGGTTCCCGGGTGGCTACGATGACGCCATGACGGCACTCGAAGGCCTGGTGGCCCAGCGGACCACGACCGCGCAGCAGATCGCCGACGGTCTGTCGGAGCGGATTCTCGGCGGGGCCTTCCGTCCGGGCGAGCGGCTGCGCGAGAGCGCCATCGCGGCCGAACTGGGCATTGCCCGCAACACGGTTCGGGAGGCGGTGCGGCTGCTGGAGCACGGCGGGCTGATCCGCTTCCAGGCCAACCGCGGCGCCGTGGTCATCTCCCCCACGCCGGAGAGCGTGGCCGAGTTGTACGCCGCGCGCGAGCACTTGGAGGCGGCGGCGCTCGCGGCGCCCCTCGACACGGACCGACTGGCGGTGGTCGAGGCGGCGTACGCGCATCTGGTCGCGGTGACGCAGTCACGCAGCCGCTCCGACATCGTGGCGGCGGACCTCGCGTTCCACGGCGCCGTCGTGGGGACGCTGGGCAACGCGCGCATCGACGTGTTCTACGCGGGGCTCACGCGTGAACTGCGGTTCTATCTCATGGCATTGTCCGCCCACGAGCGCGAGAACGAGAACCCGCGCAGGCTCGTGGGCGAGCACGAACCGCTGATGGCCGCGATCCGTGCGGGGGACGCCGCGCGGGCGCAGCGGGAGGCCCGGCATCACGTCGCGTCGAACGCGGCGCGGGTGCAGGAGATCCTGGCGGCCCGCGGCGACGGGTGAGACACCCCGCCCCCTTACGGCGTCAGCCGCCCCCGCTCCCCGCCCGTGGACTCCCGTACCTCCAGCCAGTGCGGGGCCATGTGCAGCTCGAACGGCGGGGGCTCCTCGGCGCGGATCCGGTCGGCCAGGCACTTCACGGCCAGGGAGGCGATGGCGGCCTTGTCGGGGACGACCGAGGTCAGGGACGGTGTCGCGTAGCGGGCCTCCTCCGAGCCGTCGACGCCGACGAGGGCCACGTCGCCGGGGATCGTGAGGTCCGCCTCGTGCAGGGCGCGGCGGGCGCCGACGGCGAGGAGGTCACTGAAGCAGAAGACGGCGTCGGGGCGCCGGTCCTCGGGGAGTTCGACGAGCGCGCGCATGGCCTGGAGGCCGTTGCGGCGGTCGAAGTCCGTGATCTGGGGTGCCAGGCGGGGGTCGTACGTCAACCCGGCTTCGTGGAGGGCCTGTTGGAAACCTTCCAGGCGCTGGCGGCTGGTAGCGGAGCCCGCCTTGTCGACGCCGATGGCGGCGATGCGGGTGCGGCCGAGGCCCGCGAGGTGGGCGGTCGCCTCGCGGGCGGCGGCCACGTTGTCGATGAGGACGTGGTCGGCGACCACGCGGTCGCCCTCGTAGCTGCGTTCGCCGAGGAGGACGAGGGGGAACTGGTCGGTGACAGGCGCGAGTTCGTCCGGGGAGACGCGCAGCGGGGAGAGGATGACACCGTCGAGGAGCGAGGCGCCGACGCCGGTCGCGAGGCGCAGCTCCTCTTTGGTGTCGCCGAGGGTCTCCTCGATGAGGACGGTGAACCCGAGGGCGGCGGCCTCCCGGCGCACATGGTGGGCCAGTTCCGCGAAGTAGGGCGTCGCGAGGTCGGGGACGGCGAGGGCGATCAGCCCGCTGCGTCCCGTGCGCAGTCTCCGAGCGGAGGGGTTCGGCCGGTAGCCCAGTTCGCGCACGGCGCTCATGACGCGCGTCCGTGTGGCCTCGGAGACCTTGGGCGCGTCGCGTACAACGTTGGACACCGTTTTGATCGACACCCCCGCGCGTTCGGCGACGTCCTTGAGTGTCACTGCTGCCACTGACCGGCTCCCCTCGCATTGCCTGCCCCGATTATGCACGTGCCAGCGGCTGTTGACAGCACCGGGAGCCGGTTTCGGTGATTGCGACCGGAGGGTTGACCTTGATGACACCCACTGGTTACAACGTTGGAACCCCACCCCTCCACGGAAGGCTCCCATGCCCGAACCCCGAAGCGGTCCGCGGCGCCGCCCCAGCCGCCGGGCCGTCCTGACCACGGCGGCCGCCGGTACCGGCGCCGCGCTGGCCGGCACGCTGTCCGGCTGTTCCACCGCGAGCGGCGGCACATCGCGCGGTGTCACCCTCAGGTTCTCCTGGTGGGGCAACGACGACCGTGCCGCGCGCACGGAGAAGGCGGTGCGCCTCTTCGAGAAGGAGCACCCCGGCGTCACCGTCCGCACGTCGAACGGCGAATTCGGCGCGTATTTGCAGAAGTTGGCGACGCAGGCCGCCGGTGGCGGCATCCCCGACGTGGTCCAGCTGGACTACCGGCAGGTGTCCCAGTACGCCGGTGGACACGCGCTGATGCCGCTGGACGCCGCCATCGGGCGCGGCACCATCGACACCTCCGACATGGACCACGACTTCCTGCGCACCGGCACGTACCGGGGCGGCCAGTACGCCCTGCCGATGGGGCGGGGCATCACCGGTTACGCCTACGACTCCGCGATGTTCGACAAGGCCGGGCTCCGGGCGCCCCGCCCGGACCGGACCTGGGAGGAGTGGGCGCGGGACAACAGACGCATCACCGAACTCGGCCTCAGGTCCCCCGACGGCCGTCCGGTGCGCGGCGCCAACGACGGCGGCGGAAACGAGGACATCTTCGAGGACTGGCTGCGCGGCCGCGGCGGCAGGCTGTACCGCAGCCAGAGGGAACTCGCCTTCACCGAGGACGACCTGACCGAGTTCTGGACGTTCTGCGACCGCCTGCGCAGAGCCGGAGCCGTCGCCGAGCCCAAGGACAGCGTGCAGGCCACCAACACCGAGATGTCCCCCATGGGCCGTCGTCTCGCGGCCTCCGACTTCACTTGGGACGCGCCGTTCCCCGGCTATGTCGACCTGCTGGGCGACCACGTCCACTACGCGCCCGTGCCCACGACCGACGGCAGGCGGGGCGCGTACTTCAAGCCGAGCATGCTCATCGGCATCGGCGCGCACTCCGCGCACCCCAAGGAGGCCGCCCAGTTGGTGGACTTCCTGCTCAACGACCCCAGGGCGGGCGACATCCTCGGGTTCTCCCGCTCCACGCCGCCCAACCGGACGATCGCCGCCCGCGTCGGCGGCACGCTCGAAGGCGCCGAGCTGGAGATCTTCCGGTACGCGCGGACGATGGAGGAGTACGGCCTCGACGCGCCGCCGACCGCTCCGCCACCCGGTGACCTGGCGATCCAGCCCGCCTTCAACCGTGTGTACCAGCGCGTGATGTACGGCAGGGCGACGCCCCGGCAGGCGGCCCGGGAACTCATCGGCGAGGCGAACAAGGAGCTGAGGTCATGAGCGCAGTCACCACCAGGGCGCCCGCTCCCGCGAGCCGTCCCGCCGAGCCGCCGCCGGACCGGCGCCGCCGCCCGCGCGAACAGCAATGGCCCGCCTACGTGTTCCTGTCGCCGTGGATGATCGGCGCGGTCGTGCTGACCCTCGTACCGATGGCGGTGTCGCTGTACCTGTCCTTCACGGACTACAACCTGTTCGACCCGCCGAAGTGGATCGGGCTGCGCAATTACGTCGACATGCTCACCGACGACCCGCGTTACTGGCGGTCGGTGGGGACGACGATGCTGTACGTCGTCGTGGCGGTGCCGCTGAAGCTGGGGCTCGCGCTGGGCGCGGCGATGCTGCTGAAGAACCTCGGCCGGGGCCGGGCCTTCTACCGTTCCGCCTTCTACGCGCCGTCACTGCTCGGCGCGAGCATGTCCATCGCGCTGGTGTGGCGGGCGCTGTTCAACGACGGCGGCACCGTCGCCGGAGCCCTCGGCTCCATCGGCATCCACACGGGCGGCTGGGTCGGCAACGCGGATCTCGCGGTGTTCGTGATCGTGCTGCTGACGGTGTGGCAGTTCGGCGCGCCCATGGTGATCTTCCTGGCGGGACTGCAACAGATCTCGCCGGACCTGTACGAGGCGGCGGCGCTCGACGGGGCGGGCCGCTGGCGGCAGTTCGTGTCGGTGACCGTGCCGATGCTGTCCCCGGTCGTCTTCTTCAACCTGGTCCTGGAAGTCATCAACTCCTTCCAGGTGTTCACCCCGGCCTACGCCGTCAGCGGCGGCGAGGGCGGTCCCGCCGACTCCACGCTGTTCTACACGCTGTACCTGTACGAACGCGGCTTCACCGCCTCCCACATGGGCTACGCCTCCGCGATGGCCTGGCTGCTGCTGATCGCGGTCGGCGTGATCACCCTGATCCTGTTCCGCACGTCCCGGTCCTGGGTCTTCTACGCGGACGACACTGAAGGGGCAGCCCGATGAACCTCGCCGCGAAGCGGTGGATACCGCACACGATCGCCGCCGTGGGTCTGCTGGTCCTGCTGTATCCGCTGGCCTGGCTGCTCGCGACGTCGCTGAAGCCCGCCGACGAGGTCATCGCCAGCCTGCACCTGTGGCCGAGCCGGCTGGAGTGGTCGAACTACACGACGGCGCTGGACGGGGTGTCGGGTGTACCGGTGAGCCGGCTGCTCGGCAACACGCTGCTGATCTCCGGGGGCGCCGTCGTCGGCAACGTGCTGTCGTGCTCGCTGGCCGCGTACGCCTTCGCGCGGCTGCGGTTCCGGATGCGCGGGCCGATGTTCGGCTTCATGGTGGCGACGCTGATGCTGCCGCACCACGTCGTGCTGATCCCGCAGTACATCATCTTCAACCGGCTCGGCCTGGTGGACACGTTCTGGCCGCTGATCCTGCCGAAGTTCCTGGCCACCGAGGCGTTCTTCGTGTTCCTGATCGTGCAGTTCATGCGCGGGCTGCCGAGGGAGCTGGAGGAGTCGGCGCGGATCGACGGCTGCGGACCGTTCCGCACGTACTGGGCGATCACGCTGCCGTTGAGCCGTCCGGCGCTGATCACGACGGCCATCTTCACGTTCATCTGGACGTGGAACGACTTCTTCACGCAGATGATCTATCTGTTCGCGCCGGAGAAGTTCACCATCACGCTCGCCCTGCGCAGCTTCGTCGACCAGGGCAGCACGTCCGCGTACGGGCCGATGTTCGCGATGTCGGTGATCTCGGTCCTGCCGATCGTGCTGTTCTTCTTCGTCTTCCAGCGCTACCTCGTGCAGGGAATGGCCACGTCCGGGCTGAAGGGCTGAGCCGCCATGACCCACACACCCACCGCACCCCGCCCCGCGCGGGCCGAGCGCCGTGAGCCCGGCGAGGTGTTCGGCGGCGGCTTCACCCTGTTCGCCGACGTGCTGCTCGTCGGCCTGCTGACTGCCGTCGCCTGTCTCCCGGTGGTCACGGCACCGGCCGCCTTCGCGGCGGCGTCGGCGGTCCTGCGCGGCACACTGCGCGGCGGCGGGCACGTCGGACTCCGCACGTACGCCGGTGAGTTGCGGGCACGGGTGACCGGGCGGGCGCTGCTGGGCGGGCTGGTGCCGCCGGTGCTCGCGCTCGTCGTCCTGCTCGACACCGCCCTGCTCGGATCCGGGCTGCCGGGAGCCGCGGTGCTGACGCCCGCCCTGTTCCTGCTCGTACTGGGCGCCGCCGTCGCCGGGCTGCGGGCCACGGCGCTCGACGGTCCGCGGCGGCTAACGGCGCGCGCGGGCCTCGAGCGCTCGCTCGCCGATCCGCGCGGCAGCCTGCTGCTGGCGGGCGCCGTGCTCCTCGCGGCGCTGCTCGCGTGGGCGATGCCGGTCCTGGTCCCGCTGCTGCCCGGACCGCTTGCGTTCGCCGCCACGGCCGTCGACCTGCGCTCCCCCGCTCCCTGACACCCCGCTTCCCGCCCTCAACGGCGCACCACACCAACGGAGTTCTCCTTGTCTCACACCCATCTCGACGTCGAGGGCCACCCCCGGCCGCAGCTCGTCCGGGACCCCGCCTGGCGCGACCTCGGCGGGACGTGGCGGTTCACCCACGACGACGCCGACCGCGGCCGTACGGAGCGCTGGATGGATCCGGACGTCACCGCGCCGTTCACCGGCGACGTGACCGTGCCCTACCCGCCGGAGTCCGCTGCGTCCGGGGTGCACGACACGGGCTTCCACCCGGTGCTCTGGTACCGCCGCACCGTCGACGCCGCCCGGCCCGCCGCGGGCCGCCGCCTGCTGCTGCACTTCGGCGCCGTCGACCACCGGGCGGAGGTCTGGGTCAACGGGCGCCCGGTCGGCCGCCACGAGGGCGGCCACACCGGGTTCACCTGTGACATCACCGAGGCGGTCGACGGGGACGGCGAGCAGGTCGTCGTGGTGCGCGCGGAAGACCAGCCGCTCGACGTGACGCAGCCGCGCGGCAAGCAGGACTGGCGGCGCGACCCGCACGTCATCTGGTACCACCGCACGTCGGGGATCTGGCAGCCCGTGTGGCTGGAAGAGGTCCCCGAGCAGCACGTGACGACGCTGCACTGGACGCCCGACGTCGCGGGCGCCCGCGTACGCTGCCGGATCCGGCTCAGCCGGTGGCCGCAGGCGCCCGTGCACGTGTCGGTCCGGCTCACCCTGGGCGGTCGGGTCCTCGCCGACCAGCGCAGCCTCGCCGACGGGCAAGACACGACCTTCGACATCGCCGTCCCGGCGCTGCGGCACGCCCAGGACCTGGAGGACCTGCTGTGGACGCCGGAGCACCCGCACCTCGTGGACGCGTCGGTCGAGGTGACGGACGCGGCGGACGGCACACCCGTCGACCGTGTCGCGTCGTACCTCGGCCTGCGTGACATCGGCTGGGACGACGGCCTGTTCCTCCTCAACCACAAGCCGTACTTCCTGCGGCTGGCGCTCCAGCAGGGCTACTGGCCGGGCTCGCACCTCGCCGCGTCGGCGCACGAGCTGCGCAGGGAGGCGGAGCTCGCCAAGGAGATCGGCCTCAACGGGCTGCGCATCCACCAGAAGATCGAGGACCCGAGGTTCCTGTACTGGGCCGACCGGCTGGGTCTGGTGCTGTGGGAGGAGATGCCGTCCGCGTACGCGTTCGGTACGACCACCGTCGAGCGGATCACCGCCGAGTGGACGGCGGCCGTCTCACGGGACCTGAGCCACCCCAGCATCGTCGCCTGGATCCCCCTCAACGAGTCCTGGGGTGTGCCGAATCCGGCGCTGGTCCCGGAGCAGCGCCACTTCATGGACGCCCTGTACCACCTCACCAAGGCCCTCGACCCGTCGCGTCCCGCCGTCTCCAACGACGGCTGGGAGGTCTCCGCGGGTGACCTGTGGGGCGTGCACGATTACACGCAGTCCGCGGACGTGCTGCGCGAGCGCTACGGTCAACCGGCGCTGCGCCGCGACGAGTTCACCGAGCAGTGGCCCGGTGTGCGGCGCCTCACCCTCGACGGGGTGCGCCACACGGGGCAGCCGGTCGTGCTCAGCGAGTTCGGCGGCGCCACCTTCGAACCGGCCGAGGGCGCCGAGTGGTTCGGCTACGACACCGTGGCCACGGTGCGGGAGTTCGCCGAGCGGCTCGACTCGCTGGTGGGGGCGGCCGTCGACTCGGGGCTCGCCGGATTCTGCTACACGCAGTTCACCGACACCGAGCAGGAGGTCAATGGTCTGCTGACCGCGGACCGCGAACCCAAGCTGCCCGTACCCGAGCTCCGCGCGATCCTCACGCGCACCCGCGACTGAAACCCGCGACCGAAAGAGGCCCCGCACATGCCGCACCACCTTCCGGCGCTCCGCCGCCGCAGATTCCTGCAAGCCGCCGCCCTGACCGCCGCGACGAGCGCCTTGCCCGCCGTCACCGGAGCCGACGCTGCCCGCGCGGCGGCCGGTTCGGACACTCCCCCGGACGACACGGCGGCCACGTACCACCGGGTCCTGCTGCACCACACCCGCTGGTCGGAGACCCAATGGGACGGCTCGGCCGGTCACTACACCGCCAAGGACTTCGGTTTCGCCGTCGTCCTCGGCCACGCGGTGCTGCTGACGCGCGGTACGTACGACAGTGAGCGGGCCGGGGTGGACCGGGACACCCTCAAGGCGCGCACGCTCGCCACCATCCGGCACTTCGCGGCGTCGAACCGGCTCACGGGCGGCACCGAGTGGGGCCGCAAGCTGTTCTTCGACACCACCTTCCAGTCGTACTTCGTGCTGGCCGCGCGGCTCCTGTGGGACGACCTCGACGCGGCGACGCGCGACCGCGTCGACACCATCACCCGTGAACAGGCCGCGTACACCACGTCGTTGGGGACGGGTGACGACCCGGACTCCGGCGACTGGACGCCGAACGGCCTCAAGGGCGGTCATGTCGGTGACACCAAGCTGGAGGAGATGGGGCTGTACGCGCAGACCCTGGCGCCCGCTCTCGCCTGGGCCCCCGACGACCCGCGCCGCCCCGACTGGGAGGCCGGCTACGGCACCTGGTCGCGCAACGAGGCCGGGCTGCCGCCCGCCGACCTGGCCAACCCGGCGCTCGTGGACGGCGTCCGTGTCTCCCGCAACACCGCGCGGAACCTGTACGACACGTTCATCGTCGAGAACCACGGCTCCTTCGGCCCGCACTACCAGGAGGAGCTGTGGCGCACCTCCGGGCGGAACGCGGCACACTTCCTGGCGGCCGGGCGGCCGCTGCCCGAGGTGCTGACACGGCAGCCGAACGCCGCGCCGTTGTGGCGCACCCTCCTCGGTGTCATGAGCGACGCCGGTGAACCGCTGATGCCGATGGTCGCCGACCGCGAGCACCTGTACGGCCGTGATGTCGTCCCGCTCGCGTTCCTGGCGCAGGTGACGGGCGACCGGTCGGCGGCATGGGCCGAACGGGCCCTGGCCGAGCGGCTGGAGGCGTATCAGTCGTATCCGCCGCAGTACCGCCTCGCGAAGTTCTCGGGCGAGCCCAAGTACGAGCCGGAGGCCCGCGCCGAGCTGGCCATCAGCTATCTGCTGCACGAGTGGGCGGCCGAGCGGGGCGAGGAGCGGGTGCACCCGTACACGCGCCAGGAGGTGTTCGCGCGCGCCGCTGGTGTCACGGACTTCGGTGCCGGGCCGGGGCTCGTGTCGCACCAGACGCGGGCCGCGTGGGCGGGCGCCGTCAGCAAGCCCGGATTCGTGAAGTTCGCCTGGCAGCCGGGGCACGACGACTGGCTGTTCCGGCTGAGCGGCCCGACGCCGATGTTCCTGCCCTCCTCCGCGGGCACGGTCGAGGCGCGCTCGGTGCGGGTGTACGCCTCCGTGCGCGACGGCTTCGACGGCAGCGCGAGCGTGTTCCGACTCGGCGGCGGCTACGCGGGGTTCGCGACGCTGCCGACGGGTTCGGTCGTCTACGCGAGCACCGGAACCGGCGCGGGCGAGGGCCACCTGGAGGTGCACAACCTCACGATGCCGGGCATGGCGGGGCTCGACGGAGCCCGCACCTACCGGTTCGAGGAGGACAGCGTCTCCGTGCCCGCGCGGGACGACGCCCCCGAGCCGGGGGCGCGCGTCGACCAAGTCGACGTGCCACGTACCTCGGTGCGGCACATCCGGATGCTCGGGGTGCGCCCCGATCCCACGTACGGGTATTCGCTGTACGCCCTGGAGGTGCGGGACGGCGCCGACGGGGCGGATCTGGCGCGCGGTGGGACGGCGACCGCGTCGTCCAGCGACACGGGCAAGGGAGCCGGTCTCGCCGTGGACGGCGACCCGGGCACACGGTGGGCGGTGTCCCGCGCCGAACGGACGCGCGCCGACTCCTGGCTGGCGGTCGACCTCGGTGCCGCGCACGACATCGACCGGGTGACGCTGCGCTGGGAGGCAGCCGCCGGGCGCGCCTACCGCGTGCAGGGCTCGGCCGACGGCGAGCGGTGGGAGGACCTGGCCGTCTGGCCGAAGCCGGACGTGAGCAGCCGGGGCGGCTGGCTCGACATCGACGGGCGGGCCGGGCTCGTCGTGCGGGGCGGCGGGCATCCGATCGCGGTGTACGGCGACACGGTCGTGGCAGCGGACGGCCCGGCGGCGCCGGTCCTGGTGGAGGGTTACGCGGACACCTCGGCGGCCGCCCTGCGCGCCCTCGCCCGGAAGCCCGCGCCGACCGCCGCGTCGGACAGCATCCGCGTGGCGCTCACCGATGGCCACGTGGCCCTCTTCAACCTGTCGGGCGAACAGGTCGCCACCACGGTGGACGTGCCACTGTCCGGCGCGAGCCGTCCCGTCTTCGAAGGCGACCAGACCGTCACCGACGACGGCCTCGCGTACCGCGCCGAACTCGGCGCCGCGCAGGCGCTGTTGCTCCCGCCACGGTTCACACTGACGCCGCTCTCCGGCGACCGGCTGCCGAGCGGGCTGCGGGTACGGGTCGTGGACGGTGCCACCCTTCGCCTGTCCGGTGCGGCCTGCCGGGTCCGGGTGGCGGCGCAGGGCCGCGGCGCGGTGGCGACGGTAACGCGGGCGCGGGAGACGACGCTGCACCTCCACGGTGCGACCGCCTTCCCGGTGGACGACCTCGCGCTCGGCCGGACCGTCTTCCCGACGAGTCCGCTGCCCGAGGGCATGTCCGACCCGGCCGCCGCGGTGGACGGGGACCGGGCGACCTCGTGGCGTCCCGGGCCCGGCGGGCGCATGGTCGTCGACCTCGGCGCGCCGACGGCCGTCCGCACCGTGCAGGTCGCGTGGACGGTGGGTGGCGCGCCCGCCGCGGAGGTCGAGCTGAGTGTGGACGGCATCGAGTACCGGGGCGCGGGGCGCCTCGACGGGAAGGGGCCCGAGCGGACGCTCGGGCTCGGCCCCGCCGGCACCCGCGCTCGTTACGTCGCCGTCAGGGTGACCGGCGAGCGGGCCCCGGACGCGCGGCTGGTCCGGCTGTCCGTGCGCTGACCCGCGTACCGCCAACCCCGCGGGTGGCCGGCTCCGAGCCGGTCAGTCGCCCGCGGGGGCGGTGGTGGGGGTGTCCTGGGAGGGGGTGACCGGTGCCGTGCTCGGGCGGCGCCACGGGCCGCGGAAGAGCAGGGAGGCCGGGACGAACACGGCCATGCAGCAGGCCGAGACGATCAGCCAGGGGCGCCAGCCGCCGGACTCGACCACGCGCGGCACGGCGATGAGGACCACCACGGCCATCGCCTTGGTCAGGAACGTGAACACACCCCAGGCGGTGCCCTGCAGGCGCGGATCGACGTCCTCGGCGTTCTCCGAGAAGTTCGCCATCCACGGGCCGTAGGCGCAGCCCAGGACGCCGCCGAGGAGCGCGCCGGTGAGGGCGACGTGCAGGTGCGACACGTCGTCGCGGCCGACGAGGGACGCCAGGTACACGGTGAGGACGACCCCGGCCACGGTGCCGGCCACGCAGAACGGCTTGCGCAGTTGCAGGCGGTCGGAGAGCCGGCCGGACAGGACCAGGGTGAGGATGTTCAGGGTCCAGAACGCCGCCATGATCTGCGAGGCCCGCGCGGCCGTCAGGTCGAAGCTCTCGGCGAGCATCGTCTGCCCGTATACGTTGAGCGTCAGGTACAGCACCAGCCAGCACGCGATGCCCGTGACGTGTGCCCAGACGGCGCGGTGGCGGAACAGGTCGAGGACGCGGGGCGGCTTGGTGTGGTCGGCGCGCGCGAGGGTCTCCCGTTCGGACTGCACGATCCGGGCGCGCAGTTCGGGTGACAGATCCGCGATGTTGAAGGCGATCACCACGGACAGGACGAGGGACACCGACCCCATGATGACGAACTGCGAGCGCCACGAGTCGTCGAACAGCGGCAGCGTGAGGCTGGCGACCGTGGCGGCCAGGAAGCTCGCCCCGACCGGGCCCCACGTCCAGAACCCGAAGGCCTGCGCCCGTCCCATGCGCGGCGAGAAGTCCCGCACGAGCGGCGCGGTGCCCGCCATCGCCATGCCGTCGACGACCGACAGCACCGCCCTGACGGCGAGGAGTTGACCGGCCGAGTGGACGGTCGTCATGAGGAAGCAGCAGCCCGCCGTCAGCATCAGCAGCGGCACGATGAGCCGCACCCGGCCGACGGTGTCGGTGAGGCGCCCGCCGACCATCGACGCGATCGCTCCGGCGACGAGCGCGGTGGCGGAGACGGCCCCGTACGTCGTCAGCGACATGTCGAGGTCGTCGAGGAGCAGCGGCACGACCGGCGCGATCTGCCCCTCGTAGGAGGCGATGAGGACGGCGAGGACCGCCATCGACAGGATGCGCATCCGCTGCCGGGCGCTCGGGTAGTGGTCGAGTTCGCGCACGTGGAAGAGCCTCATTGCTCCACCCGCCTTCGGTCGTGGGGAGGGTTCCGGGCGCGGAGAGTTCCCGGGGGCCTCGCCCCCGTCACTCGCCGATGCCGCCGAGCCGTACGTGTCCCTTGATGAGGTTGCGGGCGATGGTGCGCTTCTGGATCTCGTCGGTGCCCTCGAAGATGCGCAGCAGGCGCAGCTCCCGGTACCAGCGTTCGATGGGGAGTTCCTTGGTGTAGCCCATGCCGCCGTGGATCTGGAGGATCCGGTCGACGACCTGGTTGGCCATCACCGCGCCGTTGAGCTTCGCGATGGACGAGGCGTGCCGGGCGTCCATGCCCTGCTGGGCGCGCCAGGCGGCGTACAGGGTGAGCCACTTCGCGGACTCGATCTCCACCTGCGAGTCGGCGATGTGCCACTGGATGGCCTGGTAGTCGGCGATGGGGCGGCCCATGGAGTGCCGCTGGCGGGCGTAGTCGACGCCCATCTGGAGCATGCGCTCGGCGGAGCCGATGGCGCGTGCCGGGATGAGGTAGCGGCCCTGGCCGATCCACTCCATGGCGAGCTGGAAGCCCTTGCCGACCTCGCCGAGGACATTGCGTGCGGGGACGCGGACCTCGTCGAAGACGAGGGAGGCGGGGCCCCACTGGCCCATCGTCTCGATCGGCTCGGACTTCCAGCCCATGTCGCGGTCGACGAGGAAGCAGGTGACACCGCCGTCGGCGCCCTTGTCGGGGTCGGTGACCGCGAACACCATCACGAAGTCGGCCTCGTTGCCGCCCGTGATGAACGTCTTCTCGCCGGTGATCAGCCAGTCGTCGCCGTCGCGCACGGCGCGGCTGCGGATGTTGCGGGCGTCGGAGCCCGCGCCGGGTTCGGTGATGGCGAAGCAGGAGCGGCGCTCCCCCTCGATGGTCGGCAGCAGGTACTGCCGCTTCTGCTCCTCGTCGCAGGCGTAGAGGATGTTGTCGGCGCCGCCGCCGAAGGAGAAGGGGACGAAGGTCCGGCCGGTCTCCATCGCGATGATCGCGGACATCACGGCGCCGAGGTTCATCCCGCCGTACTCCTCCGGGGTGTTCACGCCCCAGAAGCCGGCGGTGCGCGCCTTGGCCCGCAGTTCGGTGATGACCGAGGCGTCGACGCCGGGCTGCCCGGCCCGCTCGTTGCGGAGCACGTCCTGCTCCAGCGGCATCACTTCCTTGGTGATGAACGCGCGCACCGTGTCCCGGATCTGGCGTTCCTCGGTGGACAGCGAGAAGTCGACCATGGCAGAGCTCCCCTTACTCCCGGAAGGCGGCACGGCCCGGGAATCCTGGAACGGGAATCTAGGAACGCATTCAAGTTGCCCGCGGCCGGGCGGCGGGTCAAGAGGTCGGCAAAGACTTCAACCGGGCTTCTGGCGCACGGAATTGGCTGATTCTAAAATTCGGTTCGGTACGACAACCGGGGCCCGGGGGGTGACGGCCGGATGACACGCAAGGCGGCGCGGACCGCGGTCAGGGACAACGCCTGGCAGTGGAGCCGCACGGAGCAGACCCGGCGCACCCTCCTGGATGCCGCCCGCGAGGTCTTCTGCGAGCAGGGCTTCACGGACACGGCGATCGTCGCGGTGGTGCGCCGGGCGGGCTCCAGCGTCGGCAGTCTGTACCACCACTTCGGCGGCAAGACGGAGCTGTTCGTCGCACTGTGGGAGGACTACGAGAACGCCCGTGAACGCGAGGCCGCCCAGGCGGTCGCCGCGGCACGGGCGGCGGGCGAGTCGGATCCGCTGGAGCTGTTCCTCGTCGGCACGCGCAGCTTCCTGGAGGGGTGCTGGCGGCAGCGGGACCTCGTCAGGCTGTGGATGGACGGGGACGCCCCGCCCGGTTTCGAGGTGATGCGCCGGGCGCGCGGCCGGGAGTGGATCCGGCAGAACTCGGTGCTGCTGGAGGCCGGCGGCGAGCCCGTGGACCGGCTCGTGGTCGGGGTGCTGACCTCGGTGATCGGCGAGGCGGGCCGGGAGATCGGCACGTGTGCGCGCAAGCGGGACGCGGACGCGATCTGTCACGCCACGGTCGCGCTCATCCGCCGGCTGGATCCGCTGAGCATCGATCCCCTGCGCTCACCCTGACCGCGCGCACCGCCTGACCGCGCGCACTGTTTCGGGTGCACGCACGCACGACCCGTACGACCGCACGAACCGAAGGGAACACAGGTGGCACAGACCGAAGAAGAGGCGCCCTACTTCACGCTGCGCGGCGACACGTTCGTACCCGAGTCGCACGCCCGCGGCTGGTGGGCGCCCGGCACGGTGCACGGCCGGCTCCTGGGCGGGCTCGCCGCGCGGGCGCTGGAGCGTGAACACGCCGAGGAAGGGCTGCACTTCGCCCGGCTCACCGTCGACCTGTTCCGCAGCGCGCCCTTCGCCCCGGTCGGTGTCACCACGGAGCGGGTCCGCGACGGCCGGCGGATCCGGGTGGCCGACGCGATCGTGCACAGCGACGGGCAGCCACTGGCGCGGGCGAGCGCGGTGCTGCTGCGCACCAGCGCTCCCCCGCCCGGCCACATCCCGTCCGCCGGGCCGTGGGACGCGCCCGCGCCGGACGACATGCTGAAGCCGAACGGGCGCACCCAGTTCCTGCGCTTCGACGAGGACCTCCGGCCGGTGCGCGAATGGCGCGGCGAACAACGGCGCAGGGCGTGGATGCGCGACGCCCGCCCGCTGGTCGGCGGTGAGGCGCTCTCCCCGCTGGTGCGCGCCGCACTGGCCGCCGACACCGCCAGCCCGCTCGCCCACGCGGGCGACGACGGCCTGCGCTACATCAACTCCGACTACACCCTGGTCCTCAGCCGGCTCCCGCTCAGCGCCGAGATCGGCCTGGAGGCCACCGGGCACACGGCGGAGGACGGCATCGCGGTCGGCCACTGCACCCTGTACGACGCGGCGGGCCCGATCGGCTACTGCGCCACGACGGCGCTCGCGAACCGGGCACCGGACCGCTGAGGCCAGTCGGTCAGAGATCCTGTACGTCCTGGTACGAGAGCGTGTCACCGGCGGGCCGTCGTCCGTCGCGGACGGCGCGCGCGGTGGCCACGGCCTCACCGAGCGCCCTTCGGTAGAGCAGCGAGCCGAGACTGACCCGGCGGACACCGAGTGCGGCCAGTTCGTCGAGGGTGGGCCCCGTCGGTGCGTACAGGACGTTGAGCGGCAGGTCGAAGCGCGACGCCACGGCGCGAATCCGCTCGGGTTCGCCGAGACCCGGCACGAACAACCCGTCGGCGCCCGCCTCCTGATAGGCGGTCAGGCGTTGCTCGGTCGCGTCGTGGTCGACTCCCAGCCAGTACGTGTCCGTGCGGGCGTTGACGAAGAGGTCGGGGACGGCGGCCTTGACCGCGGCGATCTTCTCGGCGTGCCGCTCGGCCGGGGTGAGGCTGCCGTCGGCGCGCCCGTCCTCCAGGTTGATCCCGGCGGCTCCGGCCTGGCTCAACTCCCGCGCGAGTGCCGCCACTTCCTTCGGGTCGTCGCTGAAGCCGCCCTCCATGTCGACGGTGAACAGGGCGGTGCCGCGGCCCAGTTGGCGGGCCAGAGCGAGGGTGGCGTCGGCGGTGACGCCCGCGCCGTCGGGCAGCCCGGCCGCGGCGGCCACACCGAGGCTGGTGGTGCCGATGGCCTCGAATCCTTCGGCGGCGAGCGCGGCGGCCGAGGCGGCGTCCCAGGCGTTCGGCAGCAGCAGCGGCGCGGGGCCACGGTGCAGGCGGGCGAAGGGAGTGGTGAGGGGGTGGCGGTTCATGAGGGCTCCTTCGGCGAGGGCGAGGGCGTGGTGGCGTCCGGGGCAGAGGCGTGGGGGTGCGCCGAAGGCGAGGGGTTCCTCGGCGTGCGCGCCCTCGGTGGCCGTGGCGGTGGTGTCCAGGAGGACCAGGTCCCCGGCCGCGATCCGCGTTCCCGCCACGGTGGTGTCGCGGGCGGCGACGCGGCGCAAAATGCGGACGGGCGGGTCGTCGCGCAAGGTCGCGAGGAGCAGTTCCCGGACGTCCCGGCCGGGCGGAGCAGCCCGGGTGCCGGCCGCGCCGCGGGCGTTGCGCACGAGGCCGGCGGTGGCGTCGCAGGCCTGGACGAGGAGGCAGATCCGGGCGGCGACCGTCTCCCCGTCGTACGCGCCGTCGGGGCGTTGCCCGCTGCCGGTCGGCGTCAGCAGCTCCACCAGCCGTGCCACCGCCACGTCGGCCTCCGGATCCTCGCCACCGAAGTAGGCGCCCGCCACGGTCGTGACCGCCTCCGCCACGGCGTCCGGCCGGGGGCAGCCCAGTGCTTCGGCGAGGAGGTGGGCCACGTCGTGGGCGGTCGCTCCGGGCCGACGGGAAGCGGCGCTGCGCAGCTGCGACACGTCCACGCGGGCCAGCTCGGCCTCGACCAGCGCCCGGCGGCGGGCGTGGGGCCCGCCGGAGGCGAACCGGGGAACGGTCGCCCGCAGCCAGGCCATCGACGCGCCCGTCCGGCCCTCGGCGGCGGGCGGCAGCTCGGGCACCAGGTCCGGGTCGGCGAGCGCCGCGCGCGCGTCCTCGTCACGGTGCACCTCGTGCACGGTTCGGTTCATGCGGTCGACGTTATGCGCGCGATCCTTCGGCACCGGCCGAACCGTCGCCGCCACCGGCCGCTGAGGCCGCGCCGCCGCGCAAGGACGCATCGAGCGCGCTCATCAGATGTGCCACCCGGCCCTTCCCCCGCGGCGCGGCCGGATACCGGCGCAGTACCTCGACGACGAGCGGCGTGGCGCGGCGGCGGGCCTCGGCCACGGCCCGCTCCCCCGCGTCCGGGTCGCCGCCCTCGGCCAGCTCCGCCACCCGTGCCGCGCAGGCGGCGGCGCGCAGGATGTGGCCGACCTGGGTGGCCTTGGCGAGGGGGTGCAGGTACGCGGCGGAGGCGGCGTCGCCCGCGGCCCGCGCGGCGAGGCGTACGGCTTCGGAGTCGGCCTCCTTGGCGGACCGGTGCGCGTCGAGCGCGGTGTCGCGCTGGAGCCGGGACCGCTTCGCGCCGCGCACGAACTCCCACGCTGCGTCGACGGCCGCGCGGGGCCTCGGGTCGTCGGGGACGGCCGCCTCGAACACGGGGAGGACGAGCTCGGCGCTCCGCGCGGCGTACCGGGCGACGGCCCGCAGCTCGTCCATGGTCAGGTCGAAGTCGCCGGTCACGGTGGTCGTCGCCATGCCGCGATTCTCGCACCGGCCCGGAGCGCCGCGCCTGGCTCGCGCTCGGCTGGTCTCAGGGCGCGCCCACGGCCTCGGCCGCCCCGCCCGTTCCCGTCGCCTCCTCGCAGGCGCGGACGTACGCGTGCACCAGGAGGCGGCGGTCGTCGGCGCGTCGGGCCAGGACGAAGCGGCTCGGCGCGATGCCGTGGACGGGGCGGGTGACCACACCGCCGAGGGTGACGAGGGGCGCGTTGCCGACCGCCAGCAGGACGACGCCGAGTTCCGCGACGAGCGCTTCGTACGTCTCCTCGGTGCTGGCGACCTCCGCGCCGACCACCGCGGGGCGCCCGCGGCGCGCTTCGGTGGCGAGCCAGTAGTCGCGCAGGGGGCCGGCGCTCTCGGGCAGGGCGAGGAACGGCTCGTCGAGGAGGTCGGCGAAGTCGACGGTCTCGTGGGCGGCGAGGGGGTGTGTCTCGGCCAGGGCGACGAGACGGGGTTCCTCGGCGACCGGCACCCACCGGTAGCGCTCCTGTTCGGGCAGCGGCAGCCAGACGAACGCGACGTCGCTGGTGCCGTCCGCGAGGCCCGCGGTCGGATCGTCCCAGGTGACCTGGCGGACCCTGAGTCGCGCCTCGGGGTGGGCGGCCGTGAAGCGGGAACGGATCGCGGGGAGCACGCCGCCGCGCCCGGGGCTGGTGCTCATCCCCACCACCAGTGCGGCGGCCCGGTCCGCGACCAGCCTGGCGACCGTCTTCTGCGCCGCCTCCCACTCGGCGACGACGCGCTGGGCATGCGGCAGCAGGGCGGCGCCGACCTCGGTGAGCCGCACGTCGCGGCGGTCCCGTTCGAACAGCGCGACCCCCAGCTGCTTCTCCAGCATCCTGATCTGCTTGCTCAAGCCGGGCTGGGAGACGTACAGCCGCTCGGCGGCACGCGTGAAGTGCAGTTCCTCGGCCACTGCGGCGAAGTACCTCAGGTCCCGTCCGTGAACGTCCATGACCATCGGCTATCACGGCAGGTCTTGGACGGGCAACTGCCTTGCACCGCAAGGTGTTTCACAGACGGGCCGCCGAGAGCGGCGGCCCCCTCCCAGGTCGAGGAGCACACCATGAACAGGGTTTGGCTGGTCACCGGCGCGAGCAGCGGGTTCGGCCGGGCGATCACCGAGGCGGCGGTGGCCGCGGGCGATGTCGTGGTGGCCGCCGCGCGCCGTACCGCTCCGCTCGACGATCTGGTCGCCGCGCACCCGGACCAGGTCGAGGCGCTGACGCTGGACGTGACCGCCGTCGGGGACGTGCGGGCGGCGGTCGACGGTGTGGTGGCCCGGCACGGCCGGATCGACGTGCTGGTCAACAATGCGGGGCGGGGCAGTGTGGGCGCGGTGGAGGAGGCCTCGGACGCGGAGTTGCGGGACCTGATGGACCTGCACTTCTTCGGTCCGGCCGCGCTGACCCGGGCCGTGCTGCCGCACATGCGCGGCCGGGGCTCGGGCACCATCGTCCAACTCACCAGCATGGGCGGCCGGTTCGCCTTCGCGGGGGTCGGTGCGTACTGCGCCTCCAAGTTCGCCCTGGAGGGGCTCTCCGAGGCGCTGGCCGCCGAGGTGGCGCCGCTCGGCATCCGCGTGCTGATCGTCGAGCCGGGCGCGTTCCGTACGGGCTTCGCGGGCGCCGCCGCGCTGCCGCCCGGCACTGGCGTGGATGCCTACCGGGAGACGGTGGGGCCCGTGCTGTCCGGGCTGCCGGGCGGCAGCGGCCGGGAGCCCGGTGACCCGGCGAAGGCCGCGGCCGCGCTCCTCACCGCCGTGGACGCCGACGAGCCGCCGCTGCGGCTGCCGCTCGGCAACGACGCCGTCGACGCGATCGGCGACCACCTGGAGCGTTCCCGCGCGGAGCTCGCCGCCTGGGAGAAGCTCGCCCGCTCCACCGACTTCGACGACTGAGATCCCGCGCCGCTGACCTGGACCTGTGGGGCGGGTGGCACAGTGGAGGTCCACTCGTCGATCTCGTGGAGGTTCTCCCCGCATGCGTCTGCTGCTCGTTCGGCACGGTCAGACCCCGTCCAACCTCAAGCACCTCCTGGACACGGACGAGCCGGGCCCGGGTCTCACCGCCCTCGGCGAGGAGCAGGCCGCGGCGCTGCCCGACGCCCTCGCCTCCGAGCCGATCGACGCGCTCTACGCCTCGACGCTGGTGCGCACGCAGCTGACGGCGGCGCCGCTGGCCGCCGCGCGCGGCCTGGAGGTCCGGGTGCGGGACGGCATCCGTGAGCTGAAGGCCGGTGACCTGGAGATGCGCGGCGACGACGAGGCGGTCGCGACGTATCTGAACACGGCGCTGGCCTGGGCCTCGGGCGACGTCGAGCGTTCCATGCCCGGCGGTGAGACCGGGGCGCAGGCGCTGAGCCGCTTCGACTCCGTCGTCGCCGAGGCGGCGGGCACGGGGGCCGCGACGGTGGCGATGGTCAGCCACGGCGCGGCCATCCGTATGTGGTCGGCGGCGCGGGCCGACAACATCGACGCGGACTTCATCGCGCGGCACCCCCTGGCCAA
This sequence comes from Streptomyces sp. BYX5S, assembly GCF_054724165.1. Classification (NCBI taxonomy): domain Bacteria; kingdom Bacillati; phylum Actinomycetota; class Actinomycetes; order Kitasatosporales; family Streptomycetaceae; genus Streptomyces; species Streptomyces sp. BYX5S. Next base: position 4,290,010 of record NZ_CM138829.1, read on the forward strand.
CACCGGCATCGTCGTCCTGTCGGGCTCCCCCGACGAGGGCTGGCGGGTGCTGGTGTGGGAGGGCAGCTCGCTGGGCCCCGTTCCGACGACCCCCGGCCCGGAGGACCCGACCGGCGCGGCCGTCTGAGCGGCCGGCGCGGCGGGCGGGTGCCGCGCCGGGAATCACCGGCGCGGCGCCGTCACCGTACGACGTCGAACACGTTCTTCTGAAGGCCGTTCGCGTACGCCTCGTGCTCGACGAGCCTCAGGTGCTGGCTGTCCTTGTCGGTGGCGCTGAACAGGCGCTTGCCCGCACCGAGGAGCAGCGGGAAGACCAGCAGGTGGTAGCGGTCGATGAGGCCGGCGTCGGAGAGGTTCTGGTTGAGGGTGGCGCTGCCGTGCACGATGATCGGGCCGCCCTCGGTCTCCTTCAGGGCCGCCACCTCGTCGAGGGAGCGCAGGATCGTGGTCTCGCCCCAGTCGGAGACCAGGTCACCGGACTTGAGGGTGGTGGACACCACGTACTTGGGCATCGTCTTGTACTCGGCGAACTCCTCCATGCCAGGCCACACCGGGCTGAACGCCTCGTAGCTGACGCGGCCGAGGAGCATCGCGGTGGCCTCGGTCTGCTCCCGGCCCTTGATCTCGAAGGCCTCCGGGAGGAAGTCGATGCCCTTGAAGGTCCATCCGGAATTGCGGTATCCGGGCTCGCCGCCCGGCGCTTCCATGACACCGTCGAGGGACACGAAGGCTGTGCTGATCAACGTACGCATGGCGGGACTCCCCTGAATCTGCACCGTTCGGTGGTCGGCTCTGCACCCATCTCACACTCATGGACCGGCGGGCGCGGCAGAACTCATCGAAATACGGCGGGGCACGCACGCGGGGCGGCGTGTAGCGTCCGCCTCGTGACCTCACTCGATCCCGACACACTGGCGGCGCTGCGCCGCGCCCGTTACGTCAGCCTCATCACGTACCGCAAGAACGGCACCCCGGTGGCCACCCCGGTCTGGCACGCGGTGGACGGGGACCGGCTGTATGTGCGCAGTGCGGCCGCGGCCTGGAAGGTGAAGCGGCTGCGCCGCGACCCGCGGGCCGAGGTCGTCGTCTGCGATCTGCGCGGCCGCGTCGCGCCCGGCGCCGCCCGTGCCGAGGGGCAGGGGCGGGTGCTGGACGAGGAGGGGACGAAGAAGGCGGGCGCCCTGTTGCGCAAGAAGTACGTGATGGCCCGGATCGGTGACTGGTACTCGGCGGCGACCGGACGCCACCGCAGGCACCCCGTCATCGGCCTGGAGATCACTTTCTGACCGTCCGGGCGCCCGGCCCCGCCGCCCCGGTCAGTCGCCGCGCCGCGACGTCAGCGCCTGCCTCAGCAGTTCCGCGAGGTGGCGCGGGCGCCGTTCGGAGAGCTGGGTGATCTGGGTGCGGCAGCTGTAGCCGTCAGCGAGGACCACGGTGTCGTCGGGGGCCTCGCGCAGGGCGGGCAGCAGCGCTTGTTCGCCGACGGCGACCGACACGTCGTAATGGCCGTCCTCGAAGCCGAAGTTGCCGGCGAGGCCGCAGCAGCCGGAGTCGAGGCGGCCGCTGTCGACGCCGACGCGGGCGAGGACCCGGTCGTCGGCCTTGCTGCCGAGTGTGGCGTGCTGGTGGCAGTGGGTCTGCGTGAGGGTGGTGACGTCGTCAAGGCGGCCGAAGTCGACGTCGGGGGCGCGCTGGTCGAGGAGTTCGGCGAGCGTCATGGTCTGCGCGGCGAGGCGCTCCGCGCGCGGGTCGCCGGGGAACAGTTCCGTGGCGTCGGTGCGGAACAGCGATGTGCAGCTGGGCTCCAGACCGATGAGCGGCATGCCTTCCCGGAGGTAGGGGTCAACGGCCTTCAGGGTGCGTTCCAGCACCCGCTTCGCCATGTCGAGTTGGCCCGTCGTGTGCCAGGTCAGGCCGCAGCACAGGCGGTCGGGCGGGAGGACCACCTCGAAGCCCGCGTGTTCGAGGACCAGGACGGCGGCGCGGCCGACCTCGGGCGACATGAACTCCGTGAAGGTGTCGGGCCAGAGGAGGACCTTGCCGCGGCTGCCGGGCGCGGGCGTGCTGGGGCGCTTCTTGAAGCTCGTACGGAAGCGGCGCGCGGCGAACGGCGGGACGGGGCGCTCCGGGGCGATGCCGCCCGCCTTCTTGAGGAGTGAGGCCGCCTTCTTGTTGCCCGTCAGCGTGTTGACGAGGCCCGGCGCGAGGCCCGCGAGGTGGGACCACAGCGGCAGCCAGCCGAGGGCGTAGTGGGAGGCGGGGCGGCGCTTTCCCTGGTAGTGGTGGTGCAGGAACTCCGCCTTGTAGGACGCCATGTCGACGCCGACGGGGCAGTCGCTCTTGCAGCCCTTGCAGGACAGGCACAGGTCGAGGGCCTCCGCGGCCTCCTCGGACTGCCAGCCGTCGGTGATGACGTCGCCCTGCACCATTTCGTAGAGCACGCGTGCGCGCCCGCGCGTGGAGTCCTTCTCGTCGCCGGTGGCCCGGTAGCTGGGGCACATCACGCCGCCGGACGCGGTGCGGCACTTGGCGACGCCGACGCAGCGGCGCAGCGCCTTCGTGAGGTCGCCGTCGTCCTCGGCGAGGGCGAGCGTGGTGGTGAGGGCGAGGGTGGGGCGGTGGCCCGCGGTGATGCGCAGGCGTTCGTCGGCGGGGCGGGGGTGGACGAGGATGCCGGGGTTGAGCCGGTTATCCGGGTCCCAGACCGCCTTGAACTCGCCGAACGCGGTGATGGCCTGCTCGCTGTAGACGAGCGGCAGGAACTCGGCGCGGGCCTGGCCGTCGCCGTGCTCGCCGGAGAGCGTGCCGCCGTGCTCGGCGACGAGTTCGGCGGCGTCCTTCATGAACGCCCGGAAGACGCGTACGCCCTCGGCGGTGCCGTGGTCGAAGTCGATGCGGATGTGTACGCAGCCTTCGCCGAAGTGACCGTAGGGGGTGCCCTGGAGGCCGTGGCTGTCCAGGAGGTCCGCCAGGTCGCGCAGGTAGTCGCCGAGGTGTTCGACGGGGACGGCGGAGTCCTCCCAGCCGGGCCAGGCCTCGGAGCCGTCGGGGGCGCGGGTGGCGAGGCCGGAGCTGTCCTCACGGATGCGCCACAGGGCGGCCTGATCCCGGGGGTCCTGTACGAGGCGGACGTCGACGGCGCCGGTGTCCTTCACCAGGGCGTCCGCGCGGGCCTGTTCGGCGTCCGGGTCGGGGGTCGCGTCCGCGTGGCCGAACTCGCACAGCAGCCAGCCCGCGCCTTCGGGGAGCATCTCCTCGGGGCGGGCGTCGGGCACGTTGCGGCGCAGCGCCGCGACCTGGTCGCCGCCGAGGCCCTCGCAGGCGATGGGGTCGTGGCGCAGGACGTGGCGGGCGGCGTCCCCGGCGGCCGGGAGGTCGGCGAAGCCGAGGGCCACGAGGGTGCGGCGGGCGGGGAGGTCGACGAGCTTGACGGTGGCCGAGACGACGACCGCGCAGGTGCCCTCGGTGCCGACCATCGCCGCGGCGAGGTCGAAGCCCTTCTCGGGCAGGAGGTGTTCGAGGCTGTAGCCGGAGACCTGGCGGCGGAAGCGGCCGAACTCGGTGCGCAGCATGGCCAGATGCCGGTCGCGCAGGTCCCGCAGGCGGGCGTGGATCTCGCCGGTGCGCCCGCCTGCTTCTATGACCTGCTGGAGTGCGTCGGCGTCGAGGGAGCGCAGGCGGATGCGTTCGCCGTCGTAGGTGAGGACGTCGAGTTCGACGATGTTGTCGGCGGTGCGGCCCCAGGCGACGGAGTGGGTGCCGCAGGCGTTGTTGCCGATCATGCCGCCGATGGTGCAGCGGGCGTGGGTGGAGGGGTCGGGGCCGAAGCGCAGGCCGTGCGGCTTGCAGGCGTCCTGGAGGCGGTCGAGGACGACGCCGGGTTCGACGCGTGCGGTGCGGGCCTCGGCGTCGATGTGGAGGATGCGGTTCAGTGAGCGGGAGGTGTCGATGACGACGCCGTCGCCGACGGCCTGGCCCGCGATGGAGGTGCCGGCGCCGCGCAGGGTGACCGCCACATCGAGGCTGTGGCAGGCGGCGAGCGCGGCGGCCAACTCGTCGGTGTCGGCGGGCAGGACGACGGCCGCGGGCACCTGCCGGTAGACGGAGGCGTCCTGCGCGTACTCGGCGCGCCGGCGCGTACCGAAGGCGACCTCGCCCCGCGGGACGGCCGCCCGCAGCGCCTCCTCCAGCCTGCGCAGCGTCGCCGGGTCGGGGGCGTCGGGGCGCGGCGCGGCGGTTGCGGAGGGGGCGGCGGGGGCGGACATGGGGCTCCTTCGGGCGTGGTGTCGGGGACGGGTGGGCACGGGTGGTGCGGAACCGCCGCCCGCACCGGGGCCGCCCCGGAGAGGGGCGGCCCGATCACTCGCAGGGCGACGGGTTCGGCCGTGGCGTCAGCCGAGGACCGACGTCACGGACTCGCGCCACAGGCGCAGGCCCTCGTCGATCTGTTCGCCGTTGACGACGAGCGGCGGGATCATCCGGACGACCTGGCCCTGCGTCCCGCAGGTGAGCAGGAGAAGCCCTCGCTCGGCGGCGGCCGCGTGGACGCGGGCGGCGGTGGCCCCGTCCGGCTCGCCGTCGGCGGTGACGAACTCGGTGCCCGCCATCAGGCCGAGGCCGCGGACGTCGCCGATGCCGCCCTTGTCGCCGACCGGGTAGGACTCGGCGACCTCGCGCAGGCCGGCGAAGAGCTGCTCGCCGCGCTCGCGGGCGTTCTCGACGAGCTTCTCCTCCTGGACGACGTCGAGCGTGGCGATGGCGGCGGCGCACGCCACCGCGTTGCCCCCGTACGTGCCGCCCTGCGAGCCCGGCCAGGCACGCGCCATGAGTTCCTTGGGCGCCGCGATGGCGGACAGCGGGAAGCCGCTGGCGAGGCCCTTGGCGGTGACGATGATGTCGGGCTTGCCGTCGAAGTGGTCGTGGCCCCAGAACTTGCCGGTGCGGCCGAACCCGGTCTGCACCTCGTCGATGATCAGCAGGATGCCGTGCCGGTCCGCGCGCTCGCGCAGGCCGCGCAGGAAGGCCGTGTTGGCGGGCACGTAGCCGCCCTCGCCGAGGACCGGTTCGACGATGAACGCGGCGGTGTCGGCGGGCGCGGTGACGGTGGCGAGCAGCTGGTCCAGCTCGCGCAGCGCGAACTTCGTCGCGGTCTCCTCGTCCCAGCCGTAGTAGAACGCGGCGGGGAACGGCGCGAGCGCGACGCCCGACATCAGCGGCCCGTACCCGGAGCGGAACTTGGTGGCCGACGTGGTCATCGACGCGGCGGCGAGTGTGCGGCCGTGGAAGCCGCCCTGGAAGGCGACGATGTTGGGGCGGCCGGTGGCCTGCTTCGCGAGCCGCATCGCGGCCTCGACGGCCTCCGATCCGGAATTCACGAAGAAGAGTGAGTCGAGACCGCTGGGAAGTACCTCTCCCAGGCGCTCGCTGAGGGTGCGCAGCGGCTTGTGCATCACGGTCGTGTACTGGCCGTGGATGAGCTTGCCGACCTGCTCCTGCGCCGCGGCGACCACCTTCGGGTGGCAGTGCCCCGTGGACGTGACGCCGATGCCGGCGGTGAAGTCCAGGTGGGCGCGGCCGGACTCGTCGTAGAGGTAAACACCCTCGCCGCGTTCGGCCAGGACGGGGGTGGCCTGCTTGAGGACGGGGGACAAGGCACTCATGGACGGCTCCTCGCTCGGTGACCGCGGTGTTTCACGGACGGATCTGCACGGATCTGCACGGACCTTCTACGGACTTGCTCTGCTGCCCTTGCGCTGACCTGCTACCGAGATCAACATCGGGCCGCGTCGTAGGATTGTCAACAACCTACACTCATGCAAGCATGCAATTCGGCGGCTGTCCACGAGTGAGCCGGGCCGGGAGTTCCAAAACCACGGGAGTCGAAGTGAGTGCAGTGACCGAACAGCAGACACAGCGCGAGCGGGCCGTCGTCGCCTCCGTGCCCGACGGACTGTTCATCGGCGGTAGCTGGCGCCCCGCGGCCTCCGGCGCGACCTTCGGCGTCGAGGACCCCTCGGTCGCCCGTGAGCTGCGCACGGTGGCCGACGCGGGCGTCGAGGACGCGCACGCTGCGGCCGAGGCGGCGGGCGCCGCGCAGGAGTCCTGGGCGGCCACGGCGCCGCGCGAGCGCAGCGAGATCCTGCGCCGCGGCTACGAACTCCTGATGGAGCGCCAGGACGAGCTGGCGCTCCTGATGACGCTGGAGATGGGCAAGCCGCTGGCGGAGGCGCGCGGTGAAGTGGCGTACGCCGCCGAGTTCTTCCGCTGGTTCGCCGAGGAGGCCGTGCGTATCGAGGGCGGCTACCAGGCCTCCCCCGACGGCAAGGACCGCTTCGTCGTGATGAAGCGCCCGGTGGGCCCGGTGCTGCTGATCACGCCGTGGAACTTCCCGCTCGCGATGGGCACCCGGAAGATCGGTCCGGCGATCGCGGCGGGCTGCACGATGATCGTGAAGCCCGCGGAGCAGACGCCGCTGACGATGCTGAAGCTCGCCGAGATCATGACCGAGGCGGGCGTCCCCGCGGGTGTCCTGAACGTACTGACGACGTCGCGTCCCGGTGAGGTCGTCGAGCCCTTGCTGCGCGGCGGGGTCGTGCGCAAGCTGTCCTTCACCGGTTCCACCGCGGTGGGCCGGCTGCTCATCGAGCAGAGCGCGGAGCAGGTACTGCGGGTCTCGCTGGAGCTGGGGGGCAACGCGCCGTTCATCGTGTGCGAGGACGCCGACCTGGACAAGGCCGTCGAGGGCGCGATGGCCGCCAAGATGCGCAACATCGGCGAGGCGTGCACGGCCGCGAACCGGATGTACGTCCACGAGTCGGTGGCGGGCGAGTTCGCGGAGCGGCTCGCCGCGCGGATGGCGGCGCTCGGCGTGGGCCGCGGCACCGAGGACGGCGTGACGGTCGGCCCGCTGATCGACGAGGCGGGCCGCGGCAAGGTCGAGGAACTGGTCGCCGACGCCGTCGAGCGCGGCGCCAAGATCCTCACGGGAGGCGAACGCGCGGAGGGCGACGGCTACTTCTACACGCCGACCGTCCTCACCGACGTCTCCCCCGAGTCCGCCCTGATGAGCCAGGAGATCTTCGGCCCCGTGGCCCCTATCCTCACGTTCACCGACGAGGACGAGGTCGTCGCGGCGGCCAACGACACCGAGTACGGGCTGGTCTCGTACCTGTTCACGGAGAACCTGGAGCGTGCGTTCCGGCTCTCCGAGCGGCTGGAGACCGGCATGGTCGGCCTCAACAAGGGTGTCGTGTCGAACCCGGCGGCCCCGTTCGGCGGCGTGAAGGCCTCCGGGCTCGGCCGTGAGGGCGGCCGCGTCGGCATCGACGAATTCCTGGAGACGCGCTACCTGGCGATGCCGCTCGGCTGACAGCCGGGCGTCAACCGGCCTACCTTCCCCGTACGTTGATCATCGACCAGACCGGAGCGACTGCATCCATGGACCGTTTCATCGAGGTCTCCCTGCCCAAGCGCGGCGTCACCGCCACCGCGAAGCTGCTCGACGACCGTGCCCCGATCACCTGCGAGGCGATCTGGAACGCCCTGCCGCTGGGCAGCGACGTCTACCACGCCAAGTACGCGCGCAACGAGATCTACACCCTCGTCCCGGCCTTCGCCCCGCAGGAGCCCCCGCTGGAGAACCCGACGATCACGCCGATCCCCGGGGATCTGTGCTACTTCACGTTCTCCAACACCCAGATGAGCACGGCCTCGTACGGGTACGAGGCCGCGGCCGAGCAGCAGGGCAACCAGGCCGCGCACGCGGAGCGCGACATCGTCGTCGACCTCGCGCTGTTCTACGAGCGCAACAACCTGCTGATCAACGGCGACCAGGGCTGGGTGCCCGGCATCGTCTGGGGCTCGGTCGTCGAGGGCCTGGACCGGCTCGCCGAGGCGTGCCAGGACCTGTGGCGGGCGGGCGCGATCGGCGAGTCGCTGAGGTTCCAGCGCGCGGAGTGAGCGCGTAGGGGTGTGCGCGGGGCGGGCCGGGCGACCGGCCCGCCCCTTCGGGCGCCGCCCCCTCCGCCACGGCGAGTTCCGGGCCGGCTGTCAGCAGTCGAAGACGGACCAGCAGATGTCGTTGCGCAGGCGCTGGTCGTCCAGCACCAGGGCCCGGACGGCGTCCGGGAGTTGGGCGCGCTGCCAGGCGCACTCGGCCCGGCCCGCACGCTCGGCCTCGGCCTTCGGGGCCGCCGCGCGGACGGCCTTGATCGCGTACGCCGCGGCGCCCAGTTCGTGGGCGGCGACATGCGCGACCACCGCCGCCTGCCCCGCCGCGAAGGCCGCGTGGCGCGCCGCGCCGTCGAGCACGCGGGCCGCGGCCATGGCGTGGCCGCCCGCGGCGCGGGAGTCGGACATCCGGATCTCGCCGCGCGTCCACGCGCGCACCTGCTCGATGGCCGTGCGGGGGCGGATGTCGTCGGGCCGGACCGACTCGAAGAGCGGAAGGACGTGTTCGGCGCACGTGGCCGCCCACAGCGCCAGCAGGTGGTGGTGGTCGTCGGTGAGCGTGCCGCCGCGGCGCAGCGTGATGAAGCGGGGGTCGCGGATCGCGGGCAGAATCACCGGGCCACCCTACGGCGCGGGGGCGCGGCAGGAGCGGCCGGTGCGCAGGTTCGTCGTGGCGCCCGCGATGACGGCGTCGAGCCGGCCCCGCGTTTCGGCAAGGTCGGCGATCTTGAGGTCGATGCGGTCCCGCTCCGCGGCCAGCCGCTCCAGCAGTTCGGGGGTGGCGTCGCCGTCCACGACGCACGGCAGGAGTTCGACGATGGTGCGGCTCGACAGCCCGGCGGCGTAGAGCTGTTGGATCAGCAGGACCCGGTCGACGGCCTGGTCCGGGTAGAGGCGCTGGCCGCTGGGGCTGCGGTCCGCGGCCAGCAGGTCGTGCTGTTCGTAGTAGCGCAGCGCCCGGACGCTGACGCCCGTCCTGGCGGCGAGTTCACCGATGCGCACGTGCGCCTCCTTGCCGGTCGGGCCGCGCCCCTTGCCTCTGACGTCGACGTCAGGTTTTAGCGTAGCGCGCATGAACACGCTGAACACCGCATCGGTCTCTGTGCCGTCCCCCGCTCCCATCGTCTCGGTCAAGCCGGTCGTGCTGCCCGCGCCCCATCACGACGGAGGCCTGCGGGTGCGCGTGACGGCGCCCGTGAGCGGGCACGGGCTGCCGATCGTGCTCCTCGCGCACGGCTTCGGTTCCTCGTTGGAGGGGTACGGGCCGCTGGCCGACCACTGGGCGGCGCACGGGTTCGTCGTCGTGCAGCCGACGCATCTCGACTCCCGGACGCTCGGTCTCGCCGAGGACGATCCGCGCAGGCCCGCGCTGTGGCGGTACCGGGTCGAGGACATGAGGGTGGTCCTCGACCACCTCGACGCGCTCGAAGCGGCCGTTCCCGGGCTGCCGGGCCGTACGGACCGCGGCCGGATCGCCGCCGCCGGGCACTCGTTCGGCGGCCAGACGGCCGGGGTGCTGCTGGGGTTGCGGGTGCGCGATCCGGAGACGGGGGCGGCGCCGGACCTGTCCGATCCGCGGGTCACGGCCGGCGTGCTGCTGGCCACGGCCGGCGTGCTGCTGGCCACGGCCGGCGCGGGCGGCGACTCCCTGACCCCGTACGCCGCCGAGAACCTGCCCTGGCTGCGGGATCCCGACTTCTCGGGGATGACCGCGCCTGCGCTGGTCGTCTCCGGGGACAAGGACGTGCTGCCGCTGACCGTGCGGGGTGCGGACTGGACGAGGGATCCGTACGAGCTCAGCCCCGGCGACAAGAGTCTGCTCACGCTCTTCGGAGCCGAGCACTTCCTCGGTGGGATCTCGGGCTACGAAGTCGCGGAGACGACCGACGAGTATCCGGCGCACGTCGCGCTCGTGCAGCGGGTCACCACGGCGTATCTGCGGCGTGCGCTGGGGCTCGGTGGCGTCGACTGGGAGGTGGTACGGGACGAACTCGCGGGCGGCGAGAACCCGTTGGGCCGGATCGAGTCCAAAGGCGCGGCCCGGGGCCGGTGGTGACCGGTGGTTGAGGTCAGGCGGGGCCGCGCCTGGTGAGCACGGTGTGGGGCACCCAGCCCGTGCGCCCGGGTGGACGTCTCGGGGCTCTGCCCCGGACCCCGCTGCTCAATCGCCGCAGGGGCTTAAATGGCTGGACCGGCGCCAGGGCTGGATTGGTTCAACCGGCGCCGGGGCCGGATTGGCTGGACCGGCGCCGGGACTGGATCCGGTCGGACACCGCGGGATTGAATCGGCCCCACCGCCGTCGGGGCCGGAATGGCTCGGCCGGCGCCGGGACTGGATCGGCTCCATCGCCGCCGGAGACGGAATGGCTCGGCCGGCGCCGGGGCTCGGGCGGGTCAGCCGACCGGGGTCGTGGTGGCCGCCCCCGAGGCGCGCAGGGCCGCGTGGAGGAGGGCTGAGGCGCGGAGTACCAGTTCGTCGGCGTGGCGGGCGGCGACGAGTTGGGCGCCCACCGGGAGGCCCGCGTCGGTCAGGCCGCAGGGGACGGTGGAGGCGGGCTGCTGGGTGAGGTTGAAGGGGTAGGTGAACGGGGTCCAGCCCGTCCAGCGCCGGTGGCCGCTCCCGGCCGGCACCTCGGCGCCCGCCTCGAACGCGGTGATCGGTACGGCGGGCGTGAGCAGCAGGTCGTACGTCTCGTGGAAGCGCCCCATGCGCACGCCCAGCGCCATGCGCGTGTCGACGGCGCCCAGGTAGTCGAGGGCGCTCTTCGCGGCGCCCTCGCGGCACACCTCCTGGAGCCCGGGGTCCAGCCGCGCGAACTGCTCGGCGCTCAGGTGCTCGACGACCTTCGCGGCGCCGGAGAACCACAGCGTGTGGTACGCCTCCACGGGGTCGCTGAAGCCGGGGTCCGCCTCCTCGACGTCCGCGCCGAGGTTGGCGAGGAGCCGGGCGACGGCGGCGACGCGCTCCGCGACCTGCGGGTCCACGGGGGCGCCCGCGAGGGTCGGCGCGTAGGCGATGCGCAGGCCGCGCAGCGAGCCCTCGGCGACGGCCTCGGCGACGGCGCCGCGGTAGCTGCCGCGCGGCGCGTCGAGGGCCGACCAGTCGCGGCTGTCGAAGCCGGTCAGGACGTCCATGAGAAGGGCCGCGTCCTCGACGGTGCGGGTCATCGGGCCCGCGTGCGCGAGAGTGCCGAACGGGCTGGCCGGGTAGAGCGGGATCCGCCCGTACGTGGGCTTCATGCCGAAGATGCCGCAGAACGCGGCCGGGATACGGACCGAGCCGCCGCCGTCGGTGCCCACGGACAGCGGGGCCATCCCCGCGGCGACGGCCGCGGAGCTGCCGCCCGAGGAGCCGCCCGCCGTGGTCGAGGGGTCCCAAGGGTTGCGGGTGATGCCGGTCAGCGGGTTGTCGGTGACGCCCTTCCAGCCGAACTCCGGCGTCGTCGTCTTGCCGACGAACACGGCGCCCTGCTGCCGCATGCGGGCGACGCAGGGCGCGTCCTCGTCCCAGTCGCGGTCGGGGGAAACGCTGAGGGAACCGCGCAGGGTGGGGTGTCCCTTGGTGAGCATCAGGTCCTTGATCGACGTCGGCACGCCGTCGAGGAGACCGAGGCTCTCGCCGCGCCGACGGCGCTCCTCGCTCGCGCGCGCCTGGGCGAGCGCCCCGTCCCGGTCGACGAGGCAGAACGCGTTGAACCTGCCGTCCGCCGCCTCGATGCGGTCGAGCACGGAGGTCGTCGCCTCGACCGGCGACAGCTCGCCGCTGTCGTACACGGCGAGGAGTTCGGTGGCGGTCAGCGCGTACGGTTCGCGCGGGGCGCTGGGTGTGGTGGGGACGCTGGTGGTGGTGCTGGTCATCGGGAGCCCTCCTTGCCCGCGGCCCGCGAGGCGTCCGCGACCGGTACGTAACCCAGTTCCTTGTCCACGACATTGCGCAGTGGACGGCCCGCGCGCCAGCGCGCGAAGTTGTCGGCGAAGACCTCGGCGAGGTCGTCGAGCCAGGTGTCGGTGTCGGCCGACATGTGCGGGGAGACGAGCAGGTTCGGCGCGTCCCACAGCGGGTGGTCGGCGGGCAGCGGCTCCTGCCGGAACACGTCGAGCGCGGCGCCACCCAACTGGCCCTCCTCCAGGGCGGAGAGCAGGTCCTTCTCGACGACCATCGGGCCGCGGCCGACGTTGACGAAACGCGCGCCGCGCTTCATTCGGCCGAATGTGGTGGCGTCGAACAAATCCTGTGTCTGTTCGGTCAGTGGCGCCGCGCAGACCACCCAGTCGGCGCGCGCGAGCAGCTCGTCGAGCGCGTCGAAGGCGTGCACGGTGCCGATCTCGGGGTCGTCGTCCCTGCGGGTGCGGCCGACCAGCTCGGTGTCGATGCCGAGCGCGCGCAGGGTGCGCACGACGGCCCGGCCGATGGGGCCGCCGCCGAGCACGACGGCGCGGGTGCCCCAGACGCGCTGGGTGACGCGGTGCTGCCAGACCTTCTGGCGCTGGCGGTCGTAGGTGCCGGCGAAGTCCTTGGCGAGGGCGATGATCTGCCCCGCGACGTACTCGGCGATCGGCTGTTCGAAGACGCCTCGGGAGTTCGTGAGGATCGCGTCGGATTCGCGCAGGGCGGGGAACATCAGCCGGTCCACACCGGCGCTCGCGGTGTGCACCCAGCGCGGGCCGCCCCGCTCGGGCCAGGCGGCGGGCAGCGCCTCGGTGCCGAACTCCCACACCAACAGCGCATCGGCGTCGGGAAGTTCGGCGGCCAGCCGATCCTCGGGGATGCAGACGAGTTCGGCGTGGTCGGCCACCTCCTCCAGGCCGTTCGGCCGGTGGTCGGCGAGCACCAGAACGCGGGATTTCTCGGTCTTCGGCACGGCGGTCCTTAGGGTCGCGCGACGGGCGCGGCGACGGTTGGTGCGGACGGTATGCGAGGTGCGGGACGAGGGTTGACCATGGAGGGACGAAGCCCCGGGAGGGCCAGGGAAGCAGCTTCCCCTGGCATGCGTTCCCCGGCTCTTTACCGAGGCTTTCATCGCGACGAACGAGCCGCCCCTTGTAGGGGATTGACACGCTAAGCAGCCGATCTTTACGTTGTCAACAATCTACATGCGACCCGCGGACACTCTCTGTTACCCAGAGCCCGCCCGGCAAAACACCCCTCCGCACCACCTTTCTTCACGTCCACCTCAGGCGCACGGACCGGCAAACCGCGCGCATGCAGCCATGAAGGGGCCCTGCATTGGACATCACGACCTTCGGCGGACCCGTACCGCAGCTCGGCATCGGCGTAGTCGCCCCGTTCGACTTCGCGCTCGATCGTGAACTGTGGCGCTGGACCCCCGAGGAGATCTCCCTCCATCTGACGCGCACCCCGTACGTCCCCGTGGAGGTCAGCGTGGACATGGCTCGCCTGATCAGCGAGCACGAGACCCTGCACAACGCGGTGATGGCGCTCGACGCCGTACGCCCCGTGTCGTTCGCCTACGCGTGCACGTCCGGCAGTTTCGTCGGCGGTACGGCGCACGAGCGGGCGATGTGCGCGTCCATGAGCGGCGCGGGCCGCGACGTGCCGTCCGTGACCACGTCGGGCGCGCTGTTGGAGGCCGTCGCGGAGCTGGGTGCGCGGCGGGTCAGCGTGATCACGCCGTACACGGCCTCGCTCACGGACGCGCTGGCCGACTACATGGGCGAGGCGGGCGTGGAGGTCGTCAGCCGCCAGTACATGGGCCTGACCGGGGAGATCTGGAAGGTCGGGTACCGCAACGTGGTCGAGCTGGCCCGCTCCGCCGACCTGACGCACGCGGACTGCCTGTTCATCAGCTGCACGAACCTGGCCACGTACGACGTGATCCCGCAGTTGGAGGCAGAGCTGCGGATCCCGGTGATCTCGGCGAACCAGGTCACGATGTGGTCGGCGCTGCGCCACGCGGGCGCCAAGGCGGCGGGTGACTACCAGTCGCTGATCGATCCGGCGGCGCGGGCCGCGCTCGCGCCCCAGCAGGGTCGCGGCATCGCCCCGCCGCCCGTGGCCGCGGCGGCCGTCGCGGCGGAGGCCGCCGAGTGGGAACAGCTCGGCGCGCCCGACTCCTCGGCTGCGGCTCCCCCGGACGAGCCGACCGCGGACTTCGACCTCGGCTGAACCCGCCGGCGGGCGGCGCCACACCTGTGGCGCTGCCGTTCTTCCGACTGTCAACAATCTACATTTGACCGGATCCCCGGTACACTGCCTGCACGAAAGGACGATCGAAGCATGAGCGAGAAGACCACCCGCGTCGGGTTCCTCTACCCCGGGTACTCCGCCGAGGACGACTATCCGCGCCTTGAGCGGATGCTCGGCGGCGGCGCCCGGCTGACGCTCGTCCACACGGACATCGGCGTGGACGCGCACCGGGTGGACGACCTCCTGGAGATGGGCTCCACGCACCGTCTCAAGGCGGCGCTCGGCGAGCTGCTCGCCGAGCCGCAGGACGTGGTCGTCTGGGCGTGCACGAGCGCCAGCTTCATCTTCGGCCCCGAGGGCGCCCGCCAGCAGGTCGCCGAGCTCGCCGACGCCGCGGGCCTCCCGGTCGAGCGGACCTCCTCCACGTCGTTCGCCTTCGCGCACGCGGTGCGGGCGCTCGGGGTGCGCCGCCTGGCGATCGCCGCGACATACCCGGACGACGTCGCGGGCTACTTCGTACGGTTCCTGGAGCACCACGGCGCGGAGGTCGTCTCCGTCTCCGGGCAGGGCATCATCACCGCCGCCGAGGTCGGCACGCTGGGCCGCGAGCAGGTGCTCGAACTGGCGCGGAACAACGACCACCCGGACGCCGAGGCGATCCTGCTGCCCGACACCGCGCTGCACAGCGCCGCCTGGCTCGACGACCTGGAGGAGGCCGTCGGCAAGCCCGTGCTGACCGCCAATCAGGTCACCGCCTGGGAAGGCCTGCGGCTCGCAGGCGACGAGGCGCCGCGCGACGGGCTCGGCTCGCTGTTCCGCCTCACCAGAACTCCCCATTCCCCCGCCCCCGCGGCCGTCTGAAGCGCCGGCCGCGCCGATCAGAGGAACGAACTGAATATGGCCACTGCGAAAACGCTGCGACCGGTCAAGCGTGAACCCGCGGCGACCGTCATCGCCGCCCGGCTCACCGAAGCGATCATGGACGGCACCCT
Organism: Streptomyces sp. BYX5S; assembly: GCF_054724165.1. NCBI lineage: Bacteria > Bacillati > Actinomycetota > Actinomycetes > Kitasatosporales > Streptomycetaceae > Streptomyces > Streptomyces sp. BYX5S. Next base: position 4,305,100 of record NZ_CM138829.1, read on the forward strand.
GGCTCCCGGCACCCAGCTGGGCGAGGCCGAGCTGGCGGGCCAGCTCGGCGTGAGCCGGGGTCCGCTGCGGGAGGCGCTGCAACGTCTCGTGCAGCAGGGCATCGCCGTCAGCGCACCGCATCGCGGCGTCTTCGTGACCCGCCTCGACGAGGACGACGTGCGCGACATCTACCTGGCGCGCACGGCCATGGAGTCCGCGGCCTGCCGCCTGGTGCTGGAGCAGGACCCGCAGCGCACGGCGAACCACCTGGAGAAGCCGCTGCGCCGGATGGAGTCGGCGGCGCGGCGCGGCAACGACGCGGCGCTGAGCGCCGCCGACATGGAGTTCCACCAGGTGCTCGTCGAGGAGTCCGGCAGTCCGCGCCTCCAGCGCATTGCGCAGACGCTTTTCGTGGAGACGCGGATGTGTCTGTCGGTCCTCACCGACGACCACCCCGACCCGGACGCGCTGGTCGAGGAGCACGCGGAGCTGATCGAGGCGATGCGCGACGAGGACGAGGAGCGGCTGCTCACGCTCCTCGACGCGCACATGCAGGACGCGGTGCAGCGGCTGACCGGCGACGGCGCGTCGGATCAGGCGGCCGGGCCGTCGGTCGCGCCCGTGGTGGTGGAGCCGAACGCGGCGGCCGGCTGATCGGGGGCCGGGGACCAACGAGGGCGCGGGCCCGGACAGCGTCGTGCTGTCCGGGCCCGCGCTCGTGGTTGCGGGATGTCAGCGCCGCATCAGGGCGAAGACTCCCCAGCCGAGGTACTCGCGCTGGTAGCGCGTGTAGCGCACGGGTTCGGCGGTGAGCTCGGCTCGTACCTCCGCGGCCATCTCGTCGTCCGGGTGGGCGTCGAGCCAGCGGCGCATGGTGAGCCACTGCGCCGCCTGGTAGCGGTCCCAGCTGTCCTGGTCGGCGAGCATCATCTCGACGACGTCGTACCCGAGGTCGCCGAACTGCCCGACGAGTCCCGGCAGCGACAAGAAGTCGTCCTTCCCGCCGGCGCCGCAGGCCCGCGCGGTCTCGTCGTCCGGTACGTCCTGGCGCCAGAACGGCTCGCCGATCAGCATCAGGCCGCCGGGGCGCAGGCTCTTGGCCAGCAGCTCGACGGTTCCGGCCACGCCGTTGCCGATCCAGGTGGCGCCGACGCAGGCGGCGACGTCGACCGGCTCGTCGGCGACGTGTCCGGCCGCGTCGTCGTGCACGAAGGTGACGCGGTCGGCGACGCCGAGTTCGGCGGCGCGGGCGCGGGCCTGCTCGGTGAACATCGTGCTGATGTCCACGCCGGTCCCGGTGATGCGGTGGTCGCGGGCCCAGGTGCACAGCATTTCGCCCGAGCCGCTGGCGAGGTCGAGCACACGGGCGCCGGGCGGCATGCGCAACGCCGCGCCCAGGGCGGCGAACTTGCCTGGGGTGAACGGGTTGTGGATGCGGTGGCTACTTTCGCGAATGGTGAAGATGCGTGGCAGATCCACGAGGGGTGTTCCTTGCGTTCGATGAGGTCAGGGAGTTCTGGGACGGCGGCCGACCGAAGTCGACAACCGTTGCGCGGACCGTCATCAGGCATACCTCGTGAAGGAGTGTGCGGATCTTCAACTCCGCCAACGTAGACCTTTCCCGTCGGTGGCTCCACCGAATTTCTCCCCGCTGTATTTCTCCCCGCTGTCGGAAATCCGGGAATCGGGGCGCCGCGGCATCGGTTTTCCGTGCTTCGACGGTCCTGGCTGGCCTCGACGGCTCCCGAGGAAGGAGGGTTCTCCAGGTCGATGAGTCGAGCGCGGCGCGGGGCGCCGCAGGAGAGAGTTTTCGTGAACGTGGCGACAACGGCGAACGGAACACAGGAGCGGCGGGCCGTCACCCTCGTCATGGCCTGTGTCGGGGTGTTCGTCGCCTATCTGCCGGTGACCTCCGTGTCGGTGAGTCTTCCGGCGATCCAGCGCGCGCTGGGCGCGTCCACCTCGGAGCTGTCCTGGGTGTCGGACGCGTTCGTCCTGCCGATGGCGGCGCTCATCCTGACGGCGGGTGTCTTCGGTGATGTGCACGGGCGCAAGAAGGTGTTCCAGGCGGGCCTGGCGTTCACCGCGGTCGGCGCGGCGACGGCGCTGTGCGCGCGGTCGGTCGAGGTGGTGTGGGCCGGTCAGGCGTTGGCCGGGATCGGGGCTGCGGCGCTGCTGCCGACGACGCTGGCGATGATCAGCCAGGCGGTGCCGGATCCGCGGGAGCGCGGCAAGTTCGTCGGCCTGTGGGCGTCGTCGCTGATGGCGGCGCTGGCGGTGGGTCCGCTGATCTCGGGCGTCATCCTGGAGCACGCGGGATGGCGGTGGATCTATCTGCCGTCGGTGCCCGTGGCGCTGCTGGCCATGGTGGTCGCCGCCGTGCTGGTGAAGGAGTCGCGTGCCCCGCACGCCCGCGCCCTCGACTGGCCGGGGCAGATCACCGCCACGGTCGCCGTCACGGCGCTCGTGTACGGGGTGATCGAGGGCGGCGCCGGGTCGTTCTCGGACACGCGGGTGCTCGTGGCGCTGGCGCTCGCCGTGGCGGGTCTGGTGTCCTTCGTCGTCTTCGAGCGGCGCAGCGCCAGTCCGATGCTCGATCTGAAGCTGTTCCGCAGCGCCGGGTTCAGCGCGACGACGCTGATCGCGATGATCACGTTCATGGGGCTCATCGGGTTCTTCTTCGTGCTCAGCCTCTACTTCGGCATGGTGCAGCAGCTCGGCACGCTGGAGGCCGGGTACCGGCTGCTGATGGTGACCGGGGTGTGCTTTTTCGTCGGTCCGCTCGCGGGGCGCGTGATGCACCGGATCTCGCCGCGGCTGCTGATCACCGTCGGTCTGCTGTGCGCGGCGGGCTCGATGTTCTCGCTGACGTCGCTGTCCGCCGACACCTCGTTCGGCCCGATGGCCTGGCGGCTCGCGCTGCTCGGGCTCGGTATGGGGCTGGTCGTCACCCCGATGACGGCGACGGCCGTGTCCTCGGTGCCGCACCACCTGGCGGGCATGGCGGCGGCGGGGAACAACGCGCTGCGGCAGGTGGGTGGTGCGCTCGGTCCCGCGATACTCGGAGCGCTGCTCACGTCGCGGTCCACGGGGAACCTGGCCGGGCACCTGGCCGATGCCGGGGTCACCGGCTCCGCGGCGGAGCGGATCGTGGATGCCGCGCGGGCGCAGGGGCTCGGGGCGGTCGCCCAGCTGGACCTCGGGGCGGACCGGGGCCGGGCGCTCGGCGCGCTGTCGGAGTCGTTCCTCGACGGGATGCGGCTGTGCCTCGTCGTGGCCGGGTGCCTCGCCGTGCTCGCGGCGCTCGTCGGGGCGGTGCTGCTGCGCCGTCCGAAGCCGGCGCCGCGCCCGGAGCCCGCGAGCGAACCCGAGCGGGCCGCGGCGGCCGGCCCCGCGCTGACGGGGACCGTGGCCGACGCGTCGGGTACAGGTCTCGCCGGGGCCGTGCTCACCCTCATCTCCCCGGCGGGCCATCAGCTCGACCGGGCCGTCGCCGACGCCGAGGGCCACTACCGCGTCACCGTTCCGGGGCCCGGCGCGCACGTGCTGATCACGACGGCGGACGGCTACCACCCGCACGCGTCGAACCTCGTCCTCGGCGACGGGCCGAGCACGCACGACGTCGTCCTGTCCGGTGCGGGCAGCCTCACCGGCCGGGTCGTCGACGGCGACGGCCTGCCCGTCGCCCACGCGGTCGTCATGGTGACGGACCCGCGCGGCGACGTGCTGGCGAGCGGCGCCACGGACGCCTCGGGCGGCTACGCGTTCGGTGACGTGGCGGAGGGCGACATCACGATCTCGGTGACCGCCGAGGGGTTCCGGCCCACCGCCGTCGCCGCGACGGCGGCCAGTTCCGCGACGGTGCGGCCGGACATCACGCTCCGGCCCGGCGTCCGCGTTCAGGGGCAGGTGCGGACGAAGACGGGGCTGCGGCCGCTGTCCGACGCGCGCGTGACGCTGCTGGACGCCGCGGGGAACGTGGTGGGCACGTCGACCACCGGTGCGGACGGGGCGTACGCCTTCGGTGATCTGGACGCGGGCGAGTACGCGCTGGTGGCCGGCGGCTATCCGGCGTCGGCCCGGTCGGTGTCCGTGGACGGACGCGCGGTGGAGGGTCTCGACCTCGACCTGGCGCACCCGCACGGCTGACACCACGCCGACGAGCCCGGGACCGCGTCCGGCGGCCCCGGGCTCCGCCGTTTCCGCGCTCTCGCGGCGCGCGGACCGGCGCGGCCGTGCGGACACCGCCGCCTGGTGACCGGCCCGGCTCCTTTACGATCACGCTGAGACCCAGAAGTCGGAACCACGCCCACCGGAGCGCCCGTGCTCGACGCACTCGACCTGCAGGTGTTGCAGGCCCTGCAGCTCGACGGGCGCGCGCCGTTCAGCCGGATCGCGGCCGTGCTCGGCGTCTCCGACCAGACCGTCGCGCGCCGTTTCCGCAGGCTGCGCGGCAGCGTGGGCCTGCGGGTGCTCGGCGTCACCGACGAGTCGCTGCTCGGGCGCAACAGCTGGCTGGTCCGGCTGCGCTGCGCGCCGGACGGCGCGGAGCAGTTGGCGGGCGCCCTCGCGCGGCGCCCCGACACGTCGTACGTGGGGCTGCTCTCGGGCGGCACCGAAGTGCTGTGCTCGATCAAGCCCCGTGGCGGTGCCGAGGAGGAGCCGCTGCTCGCCCGGCTCCAGCGCACGCCCCTGGTCACTTCGGCGACCGCGCACTGCTTCCTGCACGCGTTCTACGGCGGCCCGGTCGGCTGGCTCAACAAGATCAACGCGCTGGACGCGGAGCAGGAGGCGGCGCTGCGGGTGCCGACGGCCGAACCGTCGGCCGCTCCCCCGGTCCTCGACGACGTGGACGACACGCTGCTCGCGCTGCTGCGCCGGGACGGCCGGGTCGCGCTCACCGAACTCCAGGCGGCCACCGGCCAGTCGGAGTCGGTCGTGCGGCGCCGCCTGGACCGGCTGCGGTCCAGTGGGGTCCTGTACTTCGACGTGCAGCACACCCATGAACAGCTGGGCCGTTCGGTGATGGCCGCGCTGTGGCTGACGGTCTCCCCCTCCGCGCTCGCCTCGGTGGGCGAGTCCCTCGCGCGCCATCCGGAGGTCCGGTTCGCGGCGGCGGTGACCGGGGTGGCCGGAGTGTTCGCGGCGACCGTGCACCGTGACACCCGGGAGCTGTACCAGTATCTGAGCGACGGGATCGGCGCCCTCGACGGTGTCCGGTCCGTCGAGAGCGCCCTGTTCGTGCGGCAGGTCAAGCAGCTGATGTACGAGCCCGGCCGCTGAACCGCCCTTCCGCGAGCGTCAGTTGCTCTCCGCGGCCTGCGCGGCGGCCACGCGCACCCGTCCGCCGACGGTGACGAGGACGAGGCAGGCGAGGGCGACCACGGCGATCGCGCCCAGCATCACCGAGTACGGCAGCCACGTGGACAGGGTGGCCAGGACGGTGGGCAGCAGGAATCCGGCGTAGGCGAGCGTGTAGTAGATCCCGGTCAGCCCGGCGAGGTCGTCGGGGCCCGCCATCCGCTGGATCTCCAGGAGCCCGGAGACGACGGCGATGCCGTAGCCGGCGCCGAGCGCGACGGCGGCCGCGGCGGCCAGCCACGGCGACAGGACGGCGGCGTTGACGGCGCACAGCACGGTGCCGAGCAGCATCACCGACATGGCCGCGACCGGCGCCCGCCCGCCGCGGGACCCGGTGCCGCCGTCGAGCTTCTTGGCGAGGGGCTGCACGGCGGCGCCGGTGCCCAGGGTCAGCACCGTGAGCGCGGTCGCGTAGGCGAGACCCCAGTGCCCGACCCGGTTGTCGACGAGCTGCGGCATGACGGCGTACGCGAGCCCGGCCGCGCCGAACACCCACGGCGCCATCGGCAGCACGACCCAGCGGAAGCGGCGCCGGGCGGCTGCGGGGATGCGCAGGTCGGCGGCGATGTCACGCAGCAGCCCGCCCGAGGAGCGGACGGCGGTACGGGTCTCGGGGACGCGCAACAGCAGGACCGGGACGGCGGCGGTGAGCACGATGTGGACCACGTACGGCGTCACCATCGGCCACGGGCCCCACTGGGCCAGGGCGCCCGCGACGCCCGCGCCGAGACCGAAGCCGGCGGTCTGGCACAGGGAGGCGCGGCGCGCGGCGGCGCCGCTGTCCGCCCCGGTCGACAGTTCCTTGACCCAGCTGCTGCCCACGGCCATGGCGATGCCGACGGCGACGCCGGTCATGAGGCGGCCCACGTAGATGGGCCAGGCGCTGTGTTCGCCGAAGCACAGGACGAGGCTGGCGAGGATGGAGCCGACGGCTCCGGCGATCATCACGGGGCGGCGTCCCCGCTGGTCCGACACGGGTCCGGCGAGGAGCAGTCCGGGGACGAGACCGACGACGTAGGCGCCGAGGAACGCGTCGACGCTGAGGGTCGAGTAGCCGCCCAGCTCGCGGTACATGAGCAGCAGCGGTGTGAACTGGTTGCCGCCCCAGCCGCAGACGAACATCGCGGCGGCGACGGTGCGCCACTGACCGGGGCGGACGGGACCGGCCGCCGGTTCGGCGGGCCGGTGGGTGGTGTGCGTGTCGAGCATCGTGAGGGCAGGGCTCTTTCGGGGGTGGGGTGCGGGGGTGTGTTCAGTGCTGGTGGCCGTGTGTCGCGGCGAGGTGGGTGCGCAGGGTCTCGGCGAACGCGGCGCCGTCCCGGGCGCCGAGGTGGCCGAGCAGCGTCTCGTGCTCGTCGGCGAGGCCGGGCAGCCGCTCGGGGCGGTGGCCGAGCGCGGAGACGCTCATGCGGCGTTGGCGGTCGCCGAGGGTCGCGTAGAAGCGGGCGGCGATGGCGTTGCCGGAGGCTTCCACGACGCCCCGGTGGAACGCCTCGTCGGCGACGGCGAAGGCGCGCACGTCCGCCGCTCGCGCCAGCTCCCGCTGGCGAGCGATGAGTTCACGCAGCCGCTCCTCGTGCTCGGGAGCGAGGCCCTCGCGGGCGATGCGTTCGGCCGCGGACTGCTCCACGGCCTGCCGCATCTCCAGCACGTCCGCCGCCTCCCCGGGCGGCACGGGCACGACGACGGCGCCGCGCTTGGGGTGCAGCGTCAGCAGTTCCTCGGACTCCAGCCGCAGGAACGCCTCCCGTACGGGCGTCCGGCTCACCTGCACGCGCTCGGCGATCTCACCTTCGCTGATGAGGCTGCCGCCGGGGAGCTCGCCGGTGAGGATCAGTTCCTTGGTGACGGCGTAGACCGTGGTGGCCGCGGATGCGGGCTTCGACTGCTGGGGCTGAGGCATGACGGGAGCGTAGCAGGCATGGATACAAGCTTGTATCTATGCCCCTCGTCTCAGGAAAGGTCTCAACATTGGTCCGATCAAAGCATTGACCTGCTTATTCTGGCCGTTCTAGTCTCGCCACATTGGTCGAACCAAAGTTGGTCGACCGTCGTACGAGACGTCATTCCAGGAGGCCGCCGTGGCGCTTGACCTGCCGCAGTTGGTCCGCGCGCTCTCCGAGCTGAGCGTGCCGGACACCGAGGGCGGGCGGCTGCGGCTGCCCACCGAGCGGGAGCTGGTGTCCCGGCTCGAGATCAGCAGGGGGGCGCTGCGCGAGCAGTTGTCGATCCTGGAGCACCTCGGGTTCCTCGACCGCACGCAGGGCCGCGGCTCCTTCCTCACCGCCCCCGACGCGGGCTTCCTCCAGCTCTACTTCGACATGGCGGGGCAGCTCGGGCACCTGACGCAGCCGCAGTTCCGCTCGGCGCGCGAGATCCTGGAGACCGCGCTCGCGGAAGCCGCCGCGCGCCGCGCCACCGCCGACGACGTCGACGAACTGCGCTCCCTGGTCGACGAGATGGTGCGCGCCACCGCGGCGGGCGAGTCGGCCGTCGCCCTGGAGGCGGACCTCGACTTCCACCGGCGGTTGTGCCAGATCGTCGGCAACCCGGTGTTCGACCTCATGCACGACGCGCTCAGCCACACACTGCGCAGCGAACTGGTGGAGCGGCGCGAGCTCGCCACCGAAGTGCCGCTGCCGCCCGGTCGCAGTCTGGTCATCGACACCGTGCACTACGGCATCGTCGAGGCCATCGACGGGCGGGACGGCGAAGGCGCCCGCGCGGCGATGCGCCGCCACTTCGAGGTGTGGTCCTCGTTCACCGACGCCTCGGCCCACCACGACAGCGACGCCGCTCCGCTCGACCGCTGATCCACCGAACAGCATCAAGGAACCAGAGCACATGAATTCCTCCCCCCTCGTCTTCGTCGGCATCGGCGCCATCGGTCTGCCGATGGCCGCGCGCATCGCCGCCGCGGGACACACCGTCACCGGCGTCGACCCGGCGCCCACCGCCGCCGAGCGCGCGCAGGAGGCCGGGCTCGCCGCCGCCGTCACCGCGATCGGTGAGGCGCCCGACGACGCCACCACGACACTCGTCATGGTGGCCACGCCCGACCAGCTCGCCGCGCTCGTGGACGACGCGCTCGCGGCCCGCCCCGACCAGAGCGGCCGGCGCTGGGTCGTCATGAGCACGGTCGGCCCGGAGGCCGTGCGCTCCCAGGGCGAGCGGCTCGCCGCGGCGGGCGCCCGGGTGGTCGACGCACCGGTGACCGGTGGCGTGGCACGTGCGCTCACCGGCGAGTTGACGATCTTCGCGGCCGGCGCCGCCGCCGACGTGGCGGCCGTGACCCCCCTCCTGAGCGCCTGCGGCACGGTCCGCACGGTGGGCGAGGGGGCGGGCGACGGGCAGGCCATCAAGGTGGTCAACCAACACCTCTGCTCGGTACACATCGTGGCCGCGGCCGAGGCGCTGAACCTGGCCACCTCGCTCGGCCTCGACGCCGAGCAGGTCCTCGGCCTGGTCGAGACCGGCGCCGCCGGGTCGTTCATGCTCTCCGACCGCGGGCCGCGCATGCTCGGCGGCACCGACGTCGAGGTCACCAGCGCCGTCTCCATCTTCGTCAAGGACAGCGGTCTGGTCGCCGACGCGGCGCGCTCCGCCGAGGCCCCCACTCCCCTGCTCGATCTCGCCCGCGACCGCTATCTGGCCGCCGCCGACCGCGGTCTCGCGGCGCGCGACGACTCCCGCGTCATCGAGACGTACCAGACCCCCTGACCCCGTGCGGAGGGGCGCGGCGCCGATCCCGCCCCTCCGCACGGCCGAACAAGGAGCCGCCCCATGAGCGCCGTCAGCAGAGCCGCCGACGCGCCCCGCCGCGACAACGCCGCCAAGGTCTCCGTGGCCTCCATGGTGGGATCCGCGGTGGAGAGCTACGACTTCTTCATCTACGGCACCGCTTCCGCCGCCTACTTCGGAGCCGAGTTCTTTCACACCGACAACCAGCTCGTCGGCGTCCTCGCCTCCTTCGCCACCCTTGCCGTCGGCTTCCTCTTCCGCCCCCTCGGCGGCTATCTCGCGGGCCACTTCGGTGACCGCATCGGACGCAAGACCGTCCTGAACGCCTCGCTGATGCTGATGGGCATCGCGACCGTCCTGGTCGGCGCGCTGCCCACCTTCCAACAGGTCGGCGTCGTCGCCCCGTTGCTGCTGATCCTGCTGCGTGTCCTTCAGGGCATCGGGTTCGGGGCGGAGTGGGGCGGCGCCGTCCTGATGTCCGTCGAGCACGCTCCGCCGCACCGGCGGGGCCGGTACGGGGCCGTACCGCAGATCGGCATCCCCGCCGGACTGCTTCTCGCCAACGGCACGTTCCTCGTCAGCGAGCACCTGTTCACCGGCACCTGGGTGTGGCGGGCACCGTTCCTCTTCTCGATCGTGATGGTCGCCGTCGGCCTCTTCATCCGGTTGCGGATCAAGGAGTCGCCCGAGTTCACGCAGATGAAGGAGAAGGGCGAGATCCGCAAGGCGCCCGCCCTGGACGTGCTGCGCCGCGACTGGCGCGTCATTCTCAAGATCACGATGCTGCGGCTCGCGGAGACCGGCGGCTACTACGTCACGACCAGCTTCGTCCTGTCGTACGTGGGCCTCGCCGACCTGGGCACCAGCAACGACGTCCTGGTCGGCACCATCGTCGGTTCGGTGATCGGCCTGGGCAGCCATCTGTTCTTCGGGGCGCTGTCCGACCGGATCGGCCGCAAGCCGGTGTTCCTCATCGGCGCCGTGTTCACCATCGCGTTCGGCTTCCCGATGTTCCTGCTGGTCAACACCGGGGTGACCGCGTTCATCGTGATCGCCGTCGTGCTCGGGCTCGTGCTGAGCCACGATCCGATCTTCGCCGTGGAGTCCTCCTGGTTCTCCGAGCAGTTCCCCCGCGAGGTCCGTTCCTCCGGCATCTCGCTCGGCTACAACCTGGCGTCCCTCGTCGCCGGTCTGCTGCCGTTCGCGGCGACCGCCCTGTACGGCTGGATCGGCTGGGTCGGGCCCGCCGTCCTGTTCTGTCTGCTGGGTGTCGTCTCCGTGGCCGCCGCGCTGGTCACCCCGGAGACCGCCCCGGCCAGGACCCGGGACGCCGCCGCCACCTCTTCCGCACCCCACACCACCGAGAAAGTCTCATGACAGCGATATCCGTGACCGAGGCCCCCGCGCGGGCCGCATTCCCCGAGCGCGTCGCCCGCGTCCACGAGGCCGCGTACCGCATGCGCCACCACGTCCTGACCATGGGCGAGGGCCAGGGACAGGGCTACGTGGGCCAGGCTCTCGGCGTCGCCGAGATGCTCGCCGCCGTGTACGTCGACCAGCTGCGGCTGCGCGCCGACGAGCCGGAGTGGGCGGACCGCGACCGGTTCCTGCTCTCCACTGGCCACTACGCGATCGGCCTGTACGCCGCGCTCGCGGAGGCCGGAACCGTCCCCGTCGAGGAGCTGTCCACGTACGGCACCGACGGCTCGCGCCTGCCGATGTCCGGGATGGCCTCGTACACGCCCGGCATGGAGATCTCCGGCGGCTCGCTGGGCCACGGTCTGACCGTCGCCGTCGGGATGGCGCTCGGCCTGCGCCTCCAGGGCAACAACGCCCGAGTCTTCAACTTCCTCTCCGACGGTGAGCTCGACGAGGGCTCCACGTGGGAGGCCGCGATGGGCGCGCACCACCACCGCCTCGGCAACATCACCGCGCTCGTCGACATGAACGCCCTCCAGGCCGACGGCGCCACCGACTCGGTGCTCTCCATCGAGCCCGCCGAGGAGAAGTGGCAGGCCTGCGGCTGGTTCACGCAGCGCGTGGACGGCAACGACATCGAGGCGCTGCTGCGGGCCTTCGACGCGGCCGGTGCGGCCTCGGCCGCCGAGGGCAAGCCGTCGGTGATCCTGTGCGACACCCGTATCGGGCGCGGTGTGCCGCTCCTGGAGACGCGCGAGAAGGCGCACTTCATGCGGATCGACGAGCACGAATGGGCGGTGTGCCGCGAGCAGTTGACGGCGGGACACCAGGCGGGCGCCCCGGCGGACTCCGCGGCGGGCGACGACAAGGAAACGGAAGCGGCACGATGAGCACGACCACCCCCACCCCGGCGAAGCGCCTCACCACATCGGCGATGATCGCGTCCTTCGCGGACCCCGGTCAGCGCACGTCGCCCGCCCCGTTCGGCAAGGCGCTGGCCGCAGCCGCGGAGCAGGACCGGCGCATCGTGGGTCTGACCGCGGACCTCGGCAAGTACACCGACATGCATGTGTTCGCGCAGGCGCACCCGGAGCGGTTCTTCCAGATGGGCATGGCCGAGCAGCTGCTGTTCGGCGCCGCGGCCGGGATGGCCGAGACGGGTCTGGTGCCGTTCGCCTCGACGTACTCGGTGTTCGCGGCGCGGCGCGCGTACGACTTCATCTGCCTGGACATCGCCGAGCCGAACCTGAACGTCAACGTGGTCGGCGGGCTGCCCGGCCTGACCACCGGCTACGGCCCGAGTCACCAGGCGACCGAGGACGTGGCGATCTTCCGCGGGATGCCGAACCTCACGATCGTCGACCCCTGCGACACCCTCGACATCGAGCAGGCCGTCCCCCAGCTCGCCGCGCACAAGGGCCCGACGTATCTGCGGCTGCTGCGCGGCAAGGTGCCGATGGTGCTCGACGAGTACGACTACACCTTCGAGCTGGGCAAGGCGAAGGTCGTGCGGGACGGGCGCGACGTCGTGTTCGTCTCCAGCGGTCTGATGACGATGCGGGCGCTCCAGGCGGCGGAGAAGCTGGCCGCGCACAACGTCGACGTGGCGGTCGTGCACTCCCCCACGCTCAAGCCGTTCGACGAGGGGACGGTGCTGCGTGAGCTGGCCGGTGACCGGCTCGCCGTGACGCTGGAGAACCACACCGTCGTCGGCGGTCTCTTCGAGACGGTGGCTTCGGCCGCGGTGCGGACGGGGCTCGGCAAGCAGGTGCTGCCGATCGCGCTGCCGGACGAGTTCATCGACGCGGGCGCGCTGCCGACCCTGCACGACCGGTACGGCCTCGCCGCCGACCGCGTGGTGGAGAAGGTGCTCGCCGCGCTCTGACCCGTCACACGTGCGCGTCCGTGGGGTGCCCGGCACAGGCCGGGCACCCCACGGTCGTCTCAGGCGGCCCGCTCCAAACACTCCTCCACCACACGCTTGTCGAGCGCCGCCCGCACCAGGGCCGCCGACAGTTCCGCTCGGGGGGTGTCTCCGGCGAGGCGGGTCAGGGTGGCGGGGTTCTGGGGGAGGCCGAGGCGTTTCGCGCCCTGGAGGGTTTTGGTGTCGAGGAAGGGGGCGTACTCCGGCCAGACGTCCTGGACCTCGCGCAGGAAGATGTCGGCTCCGGTCGGGCCGAGGCCGGGGGCCTCGCGGAGCAGGGAGCGCAGCGTGCCGACGTCGCCGTCGGCACGCTCGCGCATCCGGCGCAGGTCGCCGCCCCAGGTGTCGAGCAACAGCCTTGCGCCGTCGCCGAGTTGGGTGGCGGTGCGCTCGTCGTAGCGGCGGTAGCCGCCCTCACCGAGCGCGTCCACGCGCTGCTGCCAGGTCGCGTCGGCCATGGCGCGCGGGGTGCGCAGGCCCGCGTCGTACAGGGCGCGGCTGGTGGTCACCGCGATGGAGGCGCGGATGCGGGCGCTGAGGAGGCTCGCGAGGACGAGGGTGCGGTAGAGGGGTTGCGGGGTGTTCTTCAGGCGGATGCCGGCTTCGGCGGCGTAGGTCGTCCCCTCACGGTCGAGGAGTGCTCGCATCAGCTTCTTGTCGTCGGTCATGGTCAGGTGTGCTCCCTGACGACGTCGGTCGGTTCCTTGTCGTCCCGCAGGCCCTGGAATCTCGGGTGGCGCAGCATGCCGTCGCGGGTCCATTCGGAGAACTCGATCTGCGCGACGAGCTCCGGCCGCGCCCAGTGCGCGGCGCGTTCGGCGACGCGGTCGGTGAACGGCGAGCGGGGCGCGTGCAGTTCGTCGAGCCGTGCGCGCAGGGCGCGCAGGGTGCGGCGGTCGAATCCGGTGCCGACCTTGCCCGCGTAGCGCAGCCGGTCGTCCTCGTAGTAGCCGAGCAGCAGCGCGCCGATGCCCTCCCTGCTGCCGGTGGGTTCGGTGAAGCCGCCGACCACGAACTCCTGGCCGTGGGCGCACTTCAGCTTCAGCCAGTCGCCGGAGCGGCGCGGCTGGTACGTGCTGTCGGCGCGCTTGGCGATGAGGCCCTCCCAGCCGCGCCGGCAGGCGTCGGCGAGGAGGTCGGCGCCGCCTTCGTTGCGGTGGGTGCTCAAGCGCAGGGGGTCGGCGAAGGTGAGGGTTCTGCGCAGCAGGGACTTGCGGGTGCGCAGCGGCAGCCGGCGGACGTCCGCGCCGTCGACGCGCAGCAGGTCGAAGACGTAGTACTTCACGGCGACGTCGCTCGCCGCGACGTCGCGGGGCCTGGTCAGTCCCATGCGCTGCTGGAGGCGGGCGAAGTCGGTGCGGCCGTGCGCGTACGCGACGATCTCGCCGTCGACGGTGAAGTCCGCACCCTCCTGGGCGTCGAGCGCCTCGACGATCTCGGGGTACGTGGCGTCGAGGCGGCGTCCGGAGCGGGAGCGGATCGTGGTGCGTCCGTTCTCGCGGACGGCGAGGACGCGGATGCCGTCGAGCTTCCGCTCGAAGATCCAGCCCTGCGGGAAGTCGCGGCGGTCGCTCAGCGTGGCCAGCATCGGGGACGCGGCGAGTTCGATGCCGGACGGTGCGTCGCGGACGCGCTTTTCCAGGTCCGGCGGGAGGGTGTCGAGGAGCCCTGTCACGCGCGGTCACCGCCCTCGGACTCTCCCTCGACCTGGTGCAGGGTGCGGCCGCTGAGCGCCGAGCGGGCGCGCCGGGGGTCGGGGGTGCCGCCCTTGGCGTTGCCGTGTCCGGTACGCACCAGCAGCCACTGGGGTTTCGCTTCGCTGGCCTTGAAGCGGGTGAGCGCGTACCGGCCGCGCAGTTTCTCACCGTGCAGGTCGAAGGTGGCGTGGCCGTCTTCGAGGGCCTTCGCGAAGTCCTCGCCCTCGGGCTCGTACGTGCCCCGGTCCCAGACGATGACGGTGCCGCCGCCGTACTCGGCCTCGGGGATCACGCCCTCGAAGTCGCGGTAGTCGAGGGGGTGGTCCTCGGTGGGGACGGCGAGCCGCTTGTCGCCCGGGTCGGTGGAGGGCCCCTTGGGGACGGACCAGGACTTCAGTACGCCGTCGACCTCCAGGCGGAAGTCGAAGTGCAGGGTGCTCGCGTCGTGGATCTGCACCACGAACACGGGCTCCTCGCCGCCGTGCGCCGCGGTGGCGTCGCCGGACGGTTCGGCGGTGGCGTCGAAGTGCCGCTTGCCGCGGTAGGCGCGCAGCTTGTCCTTTCCGCTCACGACAGCTCCCTTCGGTCGGGGCCGCTGTTTCGCCGACGGCGGGTACCCGTGATCGTCACGGGCACACGCCGGACGTGACCGGTCAGGCGGCCGAGGCCTCGTCGGCGATGGTGCGCTCCTCGCCGGAGGGGTGGGTGAGCTGGTGGACGAGGGCCGCGATGACGCCGCCGACCAGCGGCGCCACGATGAACAGCCACACCTGGGACAGGGCGTCTCCCCCGGCGAACAGGGCCGGGCCGAGGCTGCGCGCGGGGTTGACCGACGTACCGGTGAGGGGGATGCCGACGAGGTGGATGACGGCGAGGGCGATGCCGATGGGCAGGCCGTCGAAGCCGACCACGGCGACGCGGTGGGTGACGGCGAGGACCACGAAGACGAGCAGGAACGTCAGGACGACCTCGGCGAGGAAGGCGCCGCCCACGTTGATGTGCACGTCGGAGCGGTCGCCGTAGCCGTTGGAGCCGAAGGCCCCCTTCGTCTGGAGGCCCGGGATCTGCTTGGCGAGGAGGAACAGCAGGGCGGCGCCGACGATGCCGCCGACGAACTGGGCGATCCAGTAGCGGACGGCGGTCTGGATGTCGATACGGCGGGCGCAGAGCATGCCGAGGGTGACGGCCGGGTTGACGTGGCAGCCGGAGATCGGGCCGAGGGCGTAGGCCAGGGCGAGCAGCGTGAAGCCGAACGCGAGGGCGATGCCGAGGGTGCCGATGAACTGGGCGCCCAGGACCGCTGATCCGACAGCGAAGAACACCAGCAGCAACGTGCCGAGAAATTCCGAAATCAGAGCTCTCGTCTGCATCTCCACCACCTCGAACGTATGGTCAGGTACTTGCGAGGCTCACGCTCCCGGCGCGGCTGCGCAGAGCGAGGGGGTTTGGATACCGCCGTTCGAGTGACAGGTTTCCCGGATTCCTCGGAGCGCGGGTCGATCAGTCCTGCGCCCACGCCTCCAGGAGGACGTCGACGACGTCGTCGAGGTCGGCGGCGGCCAGGTCGTCGAAGGCTCCGGAGTGGCGGGCGAGCAGCACTCCTGCGACCGAGGCGACCAGGACGTCGGCGCGCAGTCCCGGCCGGTCCCGGCCGTCGCGGGTGAACCGGGCGCGCAGTGGCGCGACCAGCCGGTCCTGGAGGGCGGCGCGGGCGGCGTCCTGCGCCGCGCGGTCGTGCTCGGGCTGCACGGCGACCCGCAGCAGCGGTACGGGGCCGCGGCGCTCCGCGCGCCGGGCGACCTCGCGCAGCCGGGGTTCGGTGAGCAGGTCCTCGGGGACGGTGTCGCCGTGTTCGGCGCGCAGCACCTCGACGTAGAGCAGGGCCTTGCTGCCGAAGTAGCGGGAGATGAGGGCGGCGTCGACGCCGGCGCGTTCGCCGATCTCGCGGATGGTGGTCCGGTCGTAGCCGCGCTCGGAGAACAGTTCGGTGGCGGCCCGCAGCAGGGCCTCGCGGCTGCGGGCGCTGTTGCGGCGCCGGTCGGGGGCGGGCCCGGCGGTCATGTGCGGCTCGGTTCGGTGCGGGCCTCGGCGGTGGCGCCCGCCGCGACGAGGGAGGGGCGCGGGCGGGTGCCCGTGCGGGTGAGTACGACGGCGATGACGCAGGTGGCGAGGAACGCGGCGCAGCCGACGAGGCCCGCGTCGCGGTAGCCGTCGTCGGTGGGCAGCGTCGCGCCGGGGGCGGTGGAGGCCTGGAGGACGACGGCGCTGAGCGCGCTGCCGGTCGAGTATCCGATGTACTTCACGACCTGATTGAAACTCATCGCGCTGCCCGTCTCCGCCGCGGGCACCCCGCCGACGATGAGGCCGGGGGTGACGGCGAAGGTGACGCCGACGCCGAGCCCGGCGAGCGCCATCATCGCGCCGATGCCCCACATGCTGGAGCGGGCCAGCAGGAAGCAGACGAGCGAGCCGAGGGAGAGCAGGCAGCCGAGCGGCAGCATCCGCCCGGGTGTCGCGGCCCGGCCCATGGCCCGCACCAGGCGCCCGGTGACGAGGCTGGCCGCGGAGAACGGCACGAGCAGCAGCCCGGTGACGACGATGGACGCGCCGAAGCCGTAGCCGCCGGACTCGGGGCTCTGGACGTAGCGCGTCACGAGGGAGATGAGCAGGTAGGTGCCGACGCCGCCGACCATGGTGGTGAGGTTGGCGACGAGTACGCCGCGGTCCTTGACGAGGCGGACGCGTACGAGGGGGTGGGTGGAGCGCGCGGAGTGCGCGATCCAGCCGCCGAGGAGGACGACCGCCACGACGGCGAGCGCCAGCAGGCGCGCGGAGCCCCAGCCCCACCGCTCCCCCTCGGCGAGCGCGAGGAGCAGCGCCGACATGCCGCCGGCGAGCAGCAGCGCGCCGGGCACGTCCATCGGGGTGCTGGGCCGGTGCGGCGGCTCGGGCACCACGATCAGGGTGGCGACGAACGCGGCGGCGGCCGTGGCGAGCGCGAACCAGAACCCGGCGTACATGCCGAGGTACTCCGCGAACAGTCCGGTGAGGGGGTAGCCGAGGCCGATGCCCGCCGCGGTGGTGAGCGACAGCGTCGTCACCGCGCTCCGCGCCTTCTCGGGCGGCAGCGCGTCGCGTGCGGTGGCGATGGCGAGCGGGACGAGCCCCATGCCGACGCCCTGGAGCGCCCGGCCCACGAGGAGGCAGGCGAAACCGGCGGGCAGGGCCGCGAGGAGGCTGCCGACGAGGACGGCGGCGAGCCCGCCGAGGATGACGCGCTTGCGGTGCGGCCCGTCGCCGAGCCGTCCCATGACGGGGGTGGCGATGGCGCCGACCAGCATGGTGACCGTCAGCGCCCACTGCGCGGTGGAGACGGCGACGTGGTCCACGGCGGCGATGGTCGGGATGAGCGGCGCGCCGAGGCTGCTGACGACGGCGACGAGCATGCCCAGGCTGACCAGGACCGGCACGAGCGCGCGGGGGTGGCGGAGCGGGGCAGGGGCGGGCGCGGGCGTCGGTATGGAGGGCTGCAAGGTCTTCCCGTTCATGTCATCAAGCGATGTCATCGCATGATGACACGGTGACCTGGGGTTCCTGCTCCTTGGGAGGCTTTCGGTGGTCGACCTCACACGGCGGTGGCGGGGAGTTCCACGGTGATGCGCAGGCCGCCGCCGGGGCGGGCGTCGAGGGCGAGGGTGCCGTCGTGGGCGCGGGTGATGGACTGGACGATAGCGAGGCCCAGGCCGACGCCGGCGTGGTCCGCGCGGATGCGTTCGGTGCCCCGCTGGAACGGTTCGGTGAGGGTGGCGAGCAGGTCCGGCGCCACGACCTCGCCGGTGTTCTCCACGGTGAGCGTCGCCGCACGGCCGGGGGTGACGCCGGTGGTGACGCGTACCGTGCCGTGCTCGGGGAGGTTGTGGACGATCGCGTTGTGCACGAGGTTCGTGGTGAGTTGCAGCAGCAGGGCGCCCGAGCCGGAGGTGCGGGCGATGACGCCGTCGGTCTCGACGGTGACGCCGCGCCGCTCCGCGAGCGGGAGCAGGGTCTCGGTGGCCTCCTCCGCCAGGAGGGAGAGGTCGACGTCCTCGTGGGTGAAGGCGCGCTGCTCGGCGCGGCTGAGCAGGAGCAGCGCCTCGGTGAGGTCGATCGCGCGGGTGTTGACGGTGCTGAGCCGGTCGAGGACCTCGGCGATGTCGCGGTCGGGGTCGGCGCGGGCGACGTCGAGGAGCGACTTGGAGACGGCGAGCGGCGTGCGCAGTTCGTGGGAGGCGTTGGCGGCGAAGCGCCGCTGCTCCGCCACGTGCGCTTCGAGTCGCGCGAGCATCGTGTCGAAGGCGTCGGCGAGTTCGCGGAACTCGTCCTCGTGGCCCGGCAGCCGGATCCGGTGGGACAGCGATCCGTTCGCGGCGGCGCGGGTGGCGTGGGTGATGCGGTCGAGGGGTGCGAGCATCCGGCCGGCGAGGAGCCAGCCGCCGAGGAGGCCGAACACCAGCAGGAACACCATGACCCCGGCCGCCAGCGGGGCGAACCCGCGCACGAAGGTGGTGCCCGGAGTGGCCCGCCACGCCCCCGCCTCATTGGTCAGCAACCACCCCTGCTGGAAGAGGAAGAACCCCACGGCGGCGAGCAGCAGGCCACCGGCGACCATGAGGAATCCGGCGTAGCTCAGGGCGAGCCTGAGGCGGACGCTCGGCCCGCGCTCCCTAGGCACGACCCTGGTCCTGATCCTCCGGCCGCACCTCGATGCGGTAGCCGACGCCCGACACCGTGGCGATGATCCAGGGTTCGCCGAGCCGCTTGCGCAGCGCGGAGACGGTGATGCGGACGGCGTTGGTGAACGGGTTGGCGTGCGCGTCCCAGGCCCGTTCCAGGAGTTCCTCCGCGCTGACGACGCCGCCCTCGGCGGCCACGAGCACGTCGAGCACGGCGAACTGCTTCCTGGTCAGGGCGACGTAGCGGCCGTCGCGGTAGACCTCCCTGCGGAACGGGTCGAGGCGCAGGCCCGCGATCTCCCGCACCGGCGGGCGGCTGTGGGCGCGTCTGCGGTCCAGGGCCCGGAGCCGGAGCACGAGTTCCTGGAGCTCGAACGGTTTCGTGAGGTAGTCGTCGGCGCCGAGTTCGAAGCCGGAGGTCTTGTCGTCGATGCGGTCGGCCGCCGTCAGCATGAGGATCGGCATGCCGCTGCCGGAGGCCACGATGCGTTTCGCGATCTCGTCGCCGGAGGGCCCGGGGATGTCGCGGTCGAGGACGGCGATGTCGTAACGGTTGACGCTCAGCAGCTCCCAGGCGGTGTCCCCGTCCCCCGCGATATCGGCGGCGATCGCCTCCAGGCGCAGCCCGTCGCGCACGGCCTCCGCCAGATACCGCTCGTCCTCGACAATCAGCACACGCATGCCCCTCACGCTACGAGGCGGCGCATATCGTCGGCATATCGAAAAGCGCAGACGTTGTGGCAACATCGCGCTGCCTTGACTGGCGGCATGACGCGAAACCCTGCGGCCCACCGGAAGCACCGGCTGATCCTGCTGTGCGCCCTGCTCGCCCTCGCCCTCGCCGCGGTGATCGCCGCGTACGTCGGTCTGCGATCACCCGAACCGACGTCGGCCTCGCCGCCGGCGAAGGCTTCGCCGTTCCCCTCGGTCTCGTCCGCCCCCTCCCTCATGGACTCGCGCCCCCGCGAGCGGCGGCAGGTGCTCGGCGAGGCCGACGGTGTCGTGCCCGACGGGGTGACCGTCCTGGACGACACGACCCCGGCCGTCACCGAACTCGACGCGGAGCTGCTGGGGATGCTGCGCCGGGCGGCGGAGGACGCCTCGGACGACGGCGTCACGCTCTACGTCAACAGCGGCTGGCGCTCCGCCGCCTACCAGGACCAGCTGCTCGCCGAGGCGGTCGCGAAGTACGGCTCCGAGGAGAAGGCGGCGCGGTGGGTGGCCACCGCCGACACGTCCCCGCACGTGTCCGGCGACGCCGTCGACATCGGGCGCTCCGACGCGACGGCGTGGCTGTCCGAGCACGGCGCCGCGTACGGGCTGTGCCGGATCTACGGCAACGAACCCTGGCACTACGAACTGCGCCCGGAAGCCGTCGGTCACGGCTGTCCGGCGCCGTACGCCGATCCCACCGAGGACCCGAGGATGCGGAAGTGATGAACGGAATGCGACGACACACAGTGGCGGCGGTGCGCGCCCTGTCCCGGCCGGAGCCCTGGAGGCGGGGCCGGGTGCTCACGGCGCTCGCGCTGGGACTCGGTCTGGTCCTGCTGCTGCACGCGTCGATCACGGACCGGGGCGGGGTCGGCAGCCTCGTCGAGTCGTTCCTGCCGTGGCTCGGGCTGCTCGTTCCGGTGCTGCTGGCCGCCGCGCTGTGGCGCCGCTCGGCCTCCGCGGTGGCGGCGCTGCTGCTGCCGGCCGTGGCGTGGACGGGCCTGTTCGGCGGGATGCTCGGCGACAAGGCCGAGGCCGCCGACAGCGACCTCACCGTCGTCAGTCACAACGTAGGCGCCGCGAATCGCGATCCGGCGGGCACGGCCCGCACGCTGGCGGCCACCGGGGCGGACGTCCTCGCCCTGGAGGAGATCACGGCGCAGGCCCGCGGCAGTACGAGAAGGAGCTGGCCGAGGCGTACCCGCACCACGCGGTGCGGGGCACGGTCGGGCTGTGGAGCAGGCTGCCGCTGTCGGACACCCGCACGGTCGACGTGCAGCAGGACGTGGGGCCGCTCGGTGACACCAAGTCGGCCGCCGAGAAACTGCCGTCCAACCGGGCGCTGCGCGCCACGGTCACCACGGACCGGGGCCCGGTGGCGGTGTACGTGGCGCACCTGGGTTCCGTGCGCGTGATGCCCAGGACCGGCTTCTGGACGGACGGCCGGGACCGCAACGCGCGGGCCCTCGCCGAGGCGATCGCCGCCGAGGGCAGCCGCCGGGTGGTGCTGCTCGGCGACCTCAACGGCACGATGGACGACCGCGCGTTCGCGGGTCTCGGCGCGCAGTTGACGTCGGCGCAGGAGGAGGCGGGCGACGGCTTCGGGTTCAGTTATCCGGCGGACTTCCCGGTGGTGCGGATCGACCAGATCCTCCTCCGGGGTGTCACGGCGGACAGCTCGTGGGTCCTGCCCGCCACGGGCAGCGACCACCGTCCGGTGGCTGCCGGGCTGAGCTGGTGACCGGGTGCCGGGCCCACGCGGGGTGGGCCCGGCACCCGGTCGGCCGCTTCGGAGCGGCGGGCCCGGCCGGTCGGCGCGACATCGGGTCCCGGCCGGGAGCGCGGGGGCGGTGCGGTCAGTCGGTCAGCGCGTCGACCAGCGCCTTGGTGACGTCCTCGGTGGTGGCGGTCCCGCCGACGTCGCGGGTCAGGATCCCCGCACCGGTGACGGTCTCGATGGCCTTGTTGAGGCGGGCCGCCTGGTCGGGCAGGCCGAAGTGGTCCAGCATCAGCGCGGCGCTGCCGACCGCGCCGATCGGGTTGGCGAGGCCCTGCCCCGCGATGTCGGGCGCGGAGCCGTGCACCGGCTCGAACATGCTCGGGAAGCGCCGCTCGGGGTTGAGGTTGGCGCTGGCGGCCAGGCCGAGGCTGCCCGCGAGGGCGCTGCCGAGGTCGGAGAGGATGTCGGCGTTGAGGTTGGAGGCGACGACGACCGACAGGTCCTCCGGCTTGAGCACGAACTTCGCCGACATGGCGTCGACGAGCACGCTCTCCGTCTCCACGTCCGGGTACTCGGCGGCCACCCGCTTGAACACGTCGTCCCACAGCACCATCCCGTACTGCTGGGCGTTGGACTTGGTGACCGAGGAGACCTTGCGGCGGGTGCGGGTGCGGGCCAGGTCGAAGGCGAAGCGGATGATGCGCTCGCAGCCCACCTCGGTGAACAGCGAGGACTGGACGGCCACTTCACCGCCGGGGCCGCGCCCGGACAGGTTGCGGCCGCCGAGACCCGCGTACTCGCCCTCGCTGTTCTCGCGGACGACGACCCAGTCGAGTTCGGTGTCGTCGGCCTTGCGCAGCGGACTGACCACGCCGGGCAGGAAGTGCACGGGGCGGACGTTGGCCCACTGGTCGAAGTTCTGGCAGATCTTCAGGCGCAGGCCCCACAGGCTGACGTCGTCAGGGACGGTGGGCCAGCCGACTGCGCCGAAGTAGATGGCGTCGAAGTCCTTGAGCTGCTCCAGACCGTCGTCGGCCATCATCTTGCCGGTGCGGGCGTAGTACTCACACCCCCAGTCGAACTCCTGCCAGTCGAAGGCGAACGCCCCGTCGCAGGACTCCGCGAGGGCGTCGAGGACGGCGCGCCCCGCCGCGACGACCTCGGTGCCGACACCGTCGGCGGGGATGGCGGCGATGCGGAAGGTGCGGGGCTCGGACACGAGGGCCTCCATTGCGGGATGCGGAAAACGCCCGTGCTCAACGCGGCGCGGCCGGGCGGTGGTTGATGTGATCCCGAGTCAACAGGCCGGTGCGCGGAGCGTCCAAGACATGCTTCCGATGCGACACATAGGAACGGCCGATGGGTCCGGCGGCACCCGCCTCACGCCGTCGCGGTGCGGGCCCTGCGCTCGGCGAGGGACCGGGTCAGTTCGAGGAAGGCGTGCGCGCCGGGCGTCAGATGGGCGGGCAGGCTGATCATCGCGACATGCAGGTGCGCGGTGGGGACGAGCGAGGCGACCGCGAGGCCGCAGCGGCGGGCGAGGCGGGTCCATGCGGCGGGCAGCACGGCGACGCCGACGCCTGTGAGGACGAGCGGCAGGATGGACGTGCGGTGGTCGACGACGGCGACGATCTCGGTGTCCCCGCCGCGGGCGGTGATGTCGTCGACGATGCTGCGCATGAGGCTGCCGGGCCGGGACGCGATCAGCTTGTGGCCCGCGAGGTCCTGCGGGTGCAGCACGGCGGCGTCGGCGAAGGGCCCGTCGGCGGCGCCCACGACGACGAACGGCTGCTCCTCGACCGGCAGGACGTCGATGCCGGGTGCGGTCACCGGTTTGTCGGCGCCGAGCAGCCCCAGCTCGCAGGCGCCGCTGCGGACGAGTTCGACGGTCTCCTCGGGGGTGAAGGCGGCGCGAGTGGTGATCGTGACATCCGGGTGGAGCTCGGCGAACCGGTGGATCAGCGTGGTCATGGGTTCGATGCCGGGCGACGGCATGGCGGCCACCTCCACGGTGCCGCTGCCGAGTCCGGCGAGGGCCGCGGCCCGCTCGCGTACGGCGGCGAGGTCGCGCAGCACGCGGCGGCTCGGTTCGAGGAGTTCGGCGCCTGCCTCGCTCAGGACGACGCCGCGGCCCATCCGGTGGAAGAGCGAGACCCCGAGGTCGGCCTCCAGGTTGGCCATGGCCTGGGACAACGAGGGCTGCGCCACGTGGAGCGCGGCGGCGGCCCTGCTGAAGCCGCCGTGCTCCACGATGGCGAGAAAGTACTGCAGTTGCCGCGCGTCCATCCTGCCTCCTCCACCTGCTGCCACAAGGGCAACCTATCGACAGGTCGACAGGTCGCCCCGGCGGGGAGGCGGAGTGCGGGCGCCCGGCGTCAGGCGGGCCGCGCGGCTTCCGGTGCGGGCTGCTGCCGGGGCTCCGGTACGTGGGCCACGGGCTCGGCAGCACCGTCGAGGGCGGGGGCGGCCTCGGCCTCCTTGCCGGCGAGGACGCGGCGGGCCCGGTCCAGGTCCAGGGCGTTCTCCCAGCGGGCGACGACGAGGGTGGCGACGGCGTTGCCGCAGAAGTTCACCAGCGCCCGGCACTCGGACATGAACTTGTCGATGCCGAAGATCAGCATGATGCCGGCGGCGGGCACGTGGCCGACCGTCGAGAGGGTCGCGGTGAGCGCGATGAAGCCCCCGCCCGCGACTCCGGCCGCTCCCTTGGAGGTCAGCAGCATGACGGCGAGCAGGCCGAGTTGCTGGCCGAGGGAGAGGGTGGTGTCGGTGGCCTGGGCGATGTAGAGCGAGGCGAGCGAGAGGTAGATCGCGGCGCCGTCGAGGTTGAAGCTGTAGCCGGTCGGCACCACGAGGCCGACCGTCGGGCGGTCGACGCCCATGAACTGCAGCTTGCGCATGAGGCCGGGCAGCGCGGGCTCGGCGGTCGAGGTGCCGAGGACGAGGAGCAGCTCTTCCTTGAAGTGGCGCAGCAGGTGGAAGAGGTTGAGCTTCACGTACAGGGAGAGGACGGCGCCGAGGACCACGACGACGAACACGAGGGACGTGGCGTAGAAGAGCAGGATCAGGGAGCCGAGGCTGGTCAGTGTGGACAGGCCGAACTTGCCGATCGCGAAGGCCATCGCGCCGAAGGCGCCCAGCGGGGCCGCCTTCATCACGAAGGACAGGACCTTGAACACGACCTCGGTGAGGCGGTTGACGGAGGCGATGATCGGTTCGCCGACCGGGCCGACCATTTTCAGGGCGATGCCGAAGATCACCGCGAGGAAGATGACTTGCAGGATGTCTCCTTCGACGAACGCGCCGAAGAAGCTGTCCGGGACGAGGTGGGTGATGAACTCCCACCAGTGCTGGTGTTCGCCCTGCTTGACGTACTCGCTCGCCTCGCCCGACGTCTCGAGGCCGCCGACGTCCGCGTGCACCCCCTCGCCGAGGGGGAACAGGTTGATGGCGAGGAGGCCGAAGCCGAGTGCGACGACCGTGCCGACCTGGAAGTAGACGAGCGCCTTGACGCCGGTGCGACCCACCTTCTTGAGGTCGGCGACGCCCGCGATGCCCGCGATGATGGTGAGGAAGACGATCGGGCCGATGAGCATCTTCATCGCCGTGACGAAGGTGGTGCCGACCGGTTCCATCGCCGTGCCGAGGTCGGGCCACCGCCAGCCGAGCACGATGCCGACGACGATCGCCGCCAGCACCTGTACGTACAGCTGCCGGTACCACGGCTTGGCCTTCACCACATGGGTGGCGCCTGCGGCGGCGTCCGGGGCATGCGTCATTGCAACCTCCATCCGGGCACGGCTGGGGTGCGCGGCCCCGGGCCCGTCCGGCGCCGCCCCAACTACCGCGTCAGTGAAGCGGTTTGCGTGCGGGGAGGTCCACGACCAAAAATCGATGCCCCGGATAGGCCGTGCCTATGACCCCGACGGCACCTGCACGGTCATGATCAGTTCGCAGGTCGCGTCGCCCGCGCCCCGGTAGGTGTGCGCGGCGTCGCCGTCGAAGGTCGCGGTCTGACCGGCGGCCACGGAGTGTTCGGTGCCGTTGACGACGAGCGTCATCCGGCCCGCGATCACGTTCACGGTCTCCACCACTCCGGCCTGGTGGGGGTGGCTCGGGTACTCCTCGCCGGGTTCGAGCCGCCAGCGCCACACCTCGACCGGGGAGGGTCCGGCGGTGGTCAGCACGAGGCGGGCCTCGCCGCCCTTCTCCCCCGTCCACAGCGGCGCGACCTCGTCCGCCGAGACGACGCGGACGCGGCCTTCGGCGGACCCTTCGAGCAGGGCGGACACGGAGACGCCGAGGGTGTCGGCGAGCCGGACGAGCGTGCCGAAGTTCGGGTTCCCCTGCGCCTTCTCCAGGCCGACCAGCGCGCCCTTGCTGACCTTGGCCCGGCGGCCGAGTTCTTCCAGGGAGAGGCCCGCGCGGGTGCGGGCCGCCCGGACGTTGTGCGCGAGCGTGCGCAGGGCTGCCTCTGTCTCGGTCACCTGACCACCTTCCGTGTTCCCCACCCGGCCGATCAGTGGAATGTACCGTCCGGTCGATCGATTGGCTTCCCCTGGTCGTTCCACTGTACGGTGCAGTCATTCCATTGAACTGTCGCCGACGGAGCGGAGCCACCCGATGCCCACCTTCCAGCTCGCACCCGCCGTCGCGGACGCCTTCCCCGACACGCTCGTCGCCGTCGTCACGGCCACCGGACTGCGCGGTCACGAGGACTGGCCGGACACCGTCGCGGCCCTCGACGACCTGGAGCGGCGCCTCGCCGACGGGTCCTGGGCGCCCGCCGACGAGACCGATCCCCGCATCGAGGCGTGGCACACCGCGTACCGCGCCTTCGGCACCAATCCGCGCCGCATCCGCCCCAGCGTCGACGCGCTCGGCCGCCGCATGGCCAAGAAGGGCTCGCTGCCGCGCATCAACCCGGCGGTCGACTCGTACAACGTCGTCTCCGTGCGCAACGCCCTGCCCGCCGGGGCCTTCGACCTCGACCGGGTCACGGGCGACGTCGTCGAGATCCGGCACGCGGACGGCAGCGAGGAGTTCACCCCGCTCGGCGAGCCGGACACCGTCGAGCACCCGAAGCCCGGCGAGATCGTCTACGTCGACTCCACGGGCGTGCTGACCCGGCACTGGAACCACCGCGACGCCCACCGCACGTGTGTCACCGAGGACTCGACCCGTGTCGCGTTCCTCATGGAGACCGTGCGCGCCGACCGCGACGGGCATCTGCTGAAGTCGGCGGCCGAGGAACTGCGCGACCTGCTCGCGCCGCACGCCGAGCAGGTCACCGTGGAGTACGTCGCCGGGGCTCAGGCCGAGTAGGCCACCCGGAACCCGGTGTTGCCCGAGGTGCTGTCCGCCGTGTTGGACGTGCGGGCGGCGACGCGGTAGCGGTTGCAGTACGAGTGGTGGCACAGGTACGAGCCGCCGCGCATGACACGGGTGTCCGGGTCCCCGCCCGGCAGCCACGGGTCGGTGTTCCACTCCCACACGTTGCCGGCGACGTTGTACAGGCCGTAGCCGTTGGGGCGGAAGGCGTGCACCGGGGCGGTGCCCGCGTAGCCGTCCTCGGCGGTGTTCTTCGTGGGGAAGGCGCCCTGCCAGATGTTGCACATGTGGGCGCCGTCGGGGGTCAGTTCGTCACCCCAGGGGTAACGGGCCCCGTCGAGGCCGCCGCGCGCCGCGTACTCCCATTCGGCCTCGGTGCGGTGTCCGGTCGCCTCGACGAACGCGGCGAAGCGGGCGGTGGTCCGGGCGGACCGTCCGGAGTCTTCAGAGCCTGGCCTGTACGAGTGCGTGGGCGCCGCTGACCCGCCACTTCCCGTCCGGTTCGGCGGCGTCCAGCGCGTTCAGGACGTCCGGCGCGAGGCCCGTGATCACGTCGCACTTCAGGGTGCGCAGCGCGACCACGGCCGTCGGCCAGTACGCGGTGCGCGCGGCGAACGGCGTGGTGGGCTCCCAGTACCGATCGCCCACCAGGCGGCGGTAGTTGAGGTCGCCCTTGAGCACGGTGAGGGTCGTCGCGGCGAACTCGGCGCGCAGGTCGTCCGGCATGTCGGCGTACGGCAGCGGCGCGCAGGAGAAGGGATGGGCGCGTACCGTGATCCGCCCGTCCCCGAGCGCCGCCCACAACCGCTCCCCGGCCCCCGCGGCCGCGCCTGCCGCGCGCCTGAGCCGGCGGACGCAGTCGACGACGTCGGCGGTCATGGCGTCGGAGACGTAGTACGGGTACGGCTTGACCTGCAACTCCACGCGGGAGGCCCGTCCGTGGGTCAGCAGGTGGTCGACGAGCAGGAGGTCGGCGAGGAGTTCGCGCCCCGCGTTGTCCGCGACGAAGCTGACCGTGGCCCCGCCGCCGGGCGGCAGCGCGGCCCAGAACGCGTCCGAGTCGTCGGCGACGAGGCGGGTGTCCGCGCCCGGTTCGGCGCTGTCGGCGGTGACGCGGAAGCCGAGGTCGGCGCGGTTGCCCCAGAGCGCGCCGAGGAGCAGCCCGCGCTCGCGATCGGCGGCGGGGAGGGCGGCCAGCCGGTCGACCGCGGCCAGCTCGGCGTCGGTCTCGGGGGTGTCGAGTTCGGCGAGCTTGAACGGCCGGAAGGGGTCGATGCCCTGCCAGGGCCCTTCGCCGAAGTACCCCACGGCGTCGAGGAGACGGCGGTAGAAGTAGCTCTCCGCCCACAGGAACGGCGCGTCGGACCATGGCCGCCCGAGCCATTCGCCGCCCCACGCCTCCCAGCGCCCCCGGTCGTGCGCCGTGTCGTCGAGCGGCTCCATCGGGCCGTCGGCGGTGTCGCGCAGCAGGGCGTCCAGGGCGCGGTGCTGCGCGGGTCCGTACGGGAAGGCGGCGCGCACCTTCTCGATGAGCGCGGGGTGCCGCTCGGCGAGGACGCCCCGGGCGAAGGAGCCCGGGACGGCGCCGGTGACGACGGGGGCGGTCGGGGTGTCGGGCATGGGTGCGGGTCCTTTGGGGTGGGGCGGATATCGACCCTAGCCGCAAGGGTGCGGGACGGGCGCGCGGCGCGGGAGGAGGTGTCCGAGTTCGCCGCGCGGGCCCCCTGCTACACGCCGCTCGTGGCCAGTGCCGAGGGCAGGCGGTCGGCGAGGTGGGTGTAGTCCTCCAGGTCGTTGTAGAGGTGTGCCGACAGGCGCAGGAAGCCGCGGCCGTTCCATGTGGTCACGGCGGTCTCGCAGCCGAGGGTGCTCGCGAGGTGGTGTTGCAGCGCGTGCGCGGCGTTCTGGTCCTTCGCCGTCCCGTCGGGGAGCGGGACGAGGCGCATGGCGGGGGCCGGGCTGCCGTCGACCCCCGCGGTGTCCACGGCCAGTGCGTCGGCGAGCACCTTCTGCGCCTGGCCGGCCAGTTCGGACATGCGGCGGCGCGCGGCGTCCCACCCGAACCGTTCCTCGACGAAGTCGAGGGAGCGCGGCGCCGC
This sequence comes from Streptomyces sp. BYX5S, assembly GCF_054724165.1. Classification (NCBI taxonomy): domain Bacteria; kingdom Bacillati; phylum Actinomycetota; class Actinomycetes; order Kitasatosporales; family Streptomycetaceae; genus Streptomyces; species Streptomyces sp. BYX5S. The sequence goes on from NZ_CM138829.1 coordinate 4,333,798, forward strand.
GAGCCAGGGCGCGAGGTCCACCGTGCCCTGCTGGTCGAAGCGGTACGGGAACGGGTCGGGCGCGCCCCAGGAGTCCGTCAGTGGGTACAGCCGCTGCGCGTGCTCGCCGCGTGCCACGAGGGCCGCCGTGCCGCGCGGCGCGCAGGGCCACTTGTGCAGGTTGCCCACCCAGAAGTCGGCCTCGCCCGCGTCCCCGAGCGGGTCGGCGAGCTGCCCCGGCGCGTGCGCCCCGTCGACGAGCACGAGGGCGCCCGCCGCGTGCGCGTGCGCCACGATGTCGGCGACGGGGAAGAGGCGGGCCGTCGCCGACGTGATCTGGTCGACGACCACGAGGGAGACCGGCGCCCCGCCGCCGCCGAGGGCGTCGGCGAAGCGGTCGGTGATGTCCTCGGGGCTCGCATCCAGCGGGAGGTGCAGGGTCCGTACGCGCACGCCCGCCCGCCGGGCCACCCGTTCCACGGCCATGGTGACGGCGCCGTAGGAGTGGTCCGTCAGCAGCACCTCGCTGCCTTCGGGGAGTTCGAGGGCGCCCAGGACGGTACTGACTCCGGAACTGGCGTTGGGGACGAGCGCGAGGTCGTCGGGGGCGACGCGCAGGTACCGCGCGATCTCGGTGCGGGCCTTCGCCACGCGCCCGTTGAGTTCACGGAACCATCGACAGGGGTTGGCCTCCATCTCGGTGCGCAGCGCGCGCAGTTCGTCGAGGGTGACGCGGGGCACGGCGCCGAAGGAGCCGTGGTTGAGGTGGCGTACGGCGGGGTCGAGGGCCCAGGCGTCGAGGGGGTGGGTAGACATGTCGCTCCGCGAGTCGTCCGATGACGGTGTCCGATGGGGTGGTTCCCGCAGGACCGTAAGCGGTGAGCCGCGCGAGGAACAGGGGGCCCCGGGGAGCGGCGGCGCAGGGCGCTGCTACGAGGGGCGCGGCTGCTCGCGGGGCGGCGCCGCGGCCGGGGTGGTCCACACCGGGTTGGAGACGGCGAGCGAGGAGGCGTACGAGCGGTTGCACGAGGCCCAGAAGAAGGGGTCGTCGCTGGCGGCGTGCAGTTCGGCGCGGTAGGGGCCGGGCAGGGGGCGCGGGTCCGTGACGCGGACGCGCGCCGGGCCCTCGGTGTCCACGGGTTCCATGTGCCACAGCAGGCCGCCCCGCAGCACGAACAGCACGGCGGGCCGCGGGGTGTCGATCTCCACGTCGAGGTGGAGGGCCCCGGCGAGCGGCACGCTGCCGCCCATCCCGCAGTGCCCGCCGCCGTCGGTGCGCGCGGACAGCCGGAGCGCGGCGCCGCGCGACACGTACGCCTCGCCCGCCCGGAGTGCGGCGAGGATCCCGTGGCGGCTGCGTTCGGCGCGGACGACGGTGGTGACCTGGCCGAGCCGGTGCTCGGGTTTCTGGGGGTGGTGGCAGTCGGTGCCGGCCACCGCCGTGATGCGGTGTCCCGCGCCGAGCAGCCGGTCCCACAGGCCGATCGCGGCGTCGTTGTTGGCGCCCTGCCCGAAGTTGTCGATCTCCAGGAGGTCGACGTCGTCCCAGGTGTGGTCGTCCCTGCGCCAGGCCTGGCGGCCGCTGAAGGGGTGGTTGACGCCCACGAGTCCGCCTTGGCCGTGGACGTCGCGGGCGGCGTCGGCGAAGTCCCAGCCCGCCGCGTCGACGTAGGTGCCCGGCCACCGGGACAGGCCGTGCAGGTTCGCGTGACCGAAGTGGGAGGTCAGCTCGATGGAGCGGAGGAGGACGAGGCCGTCGGCGGCGCCCCGCTCCTCCAGGCGGTCGAGTTCCGCCCAGTGGCTCGACGTGTAGTGGTCGCTGACCGCGAGGAAGTCGAGTCCGGCGGTGCGCGCGGCGTCGAGCAGGGTGGGCAGATCGGCGGAGCCGTCGCTGTGCAGCGAGTGCGAGTGGAGCTCGCCGCGCAGCCAGGCCGGGGGCGCCGATCCGACCGCGGCGGCGGGCTCGGCCCGCGTGCGGTGGGCCGGTGGCGCGGGGGCGGGCCGCGCGTCGTCCACGTACACGCGCAGCTCGTACGTGCCGCCCTGGGTGAACCGGTCGAGGTCGATGCGGATGGTCCACTCGCCGCCGGGCAGCGGTCCCGCGTGGCATCCGGGACCGGCGTACCCCTCCCCCACCTCGAACGTCAGCCGCCTGGGGCCGGGGTCGCCGGGGCACTGCACGTGGCCGCGGAGGAAGCCGTCGGGGTCGAGGGCCGCCGCGTAGAGCTGGAAGCGGTCGGTGACCTTGTCGAAGTCCAGCTCCACGCGGAGCGCGCCGACCTCCTCGGGGAGGGTGAGGGTGCGGTCCAGGTAGTGCTCCGTGGTGGACGCGGGGTCGATGGTGCGGTTCTCCCGCAGGACGCGACGACCGGCCACCCGGACTCCTCGGACTCGTTCGCCAAGTTGCAAGGACAGGCGCCCAGTTGAGCACGGGGCGCCGCGGGGCGCCAGCGAGCGCGTTGGCCCGCTCGCCATCCACCGGCTACGGGCGCTCCGCGACCTCCCGGATCCGCGGCTCGAACTCGCGGCGCACATACGCGTCGAAGGGAGCCGTCAGCGCCCCGTCGATCATCCGCCGCACCCCGTGCGCCGCCGCGAGGTCCTTCATCGCGGTCCTGGAGTCGGGCTCCACGCCACCGCCGATGATCAGGACCGCGAACTCCCCTGTTTCCAGCAGGCTCCGGGCCTCCTCGTCCGTGCTCACCCCCGCCGCGTCGAAGCCGTCCGCGTGCAGCGTGCCCAGTACCTCCGTCACCCGGGCGGGCGTCCTTCCCAGCACCAGCGTCCTCATGGTGTTCTCCTCGCGTGCGTCTCGCGCTCGTCGTTCTCATCGCACCCGAACGTAGAAGGTCAACCGGACTTGAGGTCAAGCCCCGGCGCGCATACCGGCGGCCCGGCCGGGACAGGGATGGGAGGGTTCCCGATTCGCCGAGTGCGCAAGGAGTTCACGATGTCCCTCGCTCCGTTCCACCTCGCGATCCCCGTCGACGACCTCGCGGCCGCCCGGGACTTCTACGGCAAGGTGCTCGGTTTCGCCGAGGGCCGTTCGGACGACCGGTGGATCGACTGGAACTTCGGCGGTCACCAGGTGGTCACCCACCAGGTCGGCGACGGCGCGCCGCGCGCCGGGCGGGAGGCCGTGGCGGTCACGAATCCGGTCGACGGTCACGAGGTCCCGGTGCCGCACTTCGGGCTGGTGCTGCCGGTGCCCGAGTTCCAACGTCTCGCCGAGCGCCTCACGTCCGCCGGTACGGACTTCGTGATCGAGCCCTACGTCCGCTTCCAGGGCGAACCGGGCGAGCAGTGGACCATGTTCTTCCTCGATCCGGCGGGCAACGCCCTGGAGTTCAAGGCCTTCGCCGACCTCGACCAGCTCTTCGCGGTCTGAGCCACGTACCCTGCGGCCTGCGGCGATCCCCGCCGTGACAGCCGAGGAGAGCGAACGCGAACATGACCACCACCGCCCGCGCCACCGTGCAGCACGAGGACGACCGGACCCGGGTCACCCGCTGGGACTTCGAGCCGGGGCAGAGCACCGGCCGGCACGTGCACGCGTACGACTACGTCGTCGTCCCGGTCACCGACGGCGAGACGGACGTCATCACCCCTGACGGCGCCGTCACGCGCAACGAACTCCGTGCGGGCCGCTCCTATGCGCGTTCGGCGGGGCAGGAGCACGAGGTCGTCAACGCGGGCTCGGCGCCGCTCTCCTTCGTCGAGGTCGAGCGGAAGTAGCTTCCGCCGCCGCGCGGTCACGCCTTGCGTCCCACCCCGCACACCGCCGCCTCGACCGCCGACGCCTCGGGCCGCGGGGCGTCGGGGTCCGGGCGCCACGCCGAGGTGGGGACGACACCCGGTTCGACGAGGTCGAGACCGTCGAAGAAGGCGGCGATGCGCTCCGGCGGCCGCAGGTGGTAGGTGTGCACGGACTGCTCGTTGTACCCGGCGACCGCCCTGTTCAGCGCGTCGTTGTTGTCCGTGCCGTCGGTGAGGGCCAGGTAGCTGCCGGGCGGAAGCGCGTCGAGCAGCGTGGCCACCACCTCCCCGGGACGGTCCTCGTCGGAGAGCTGGCCCATGATGCTGAGCAGCGTCAGCCCGATCGGCCGGTCGAAGTCGAGGGTGTCGCGCGCCTGCGCCAGGATCCGCTCCGGGTCCCGTACGTCGGCGTCCAGATAGGCGCAGGCGCCCTCGGGGGTGCTGGTGAGCAGGGCCCGCGCGTGGGTGAGCACCAGCGGGTCGTTGTCGACGTACACGATCCGGCTGTCCGGGGCGATGCGCTGGGCGACCTCGTGCGTGTTGTCGGCCGTGGGCAGCCCGGTGCCGATGTCGAGGAACTGCCGGATGCCGGCGTCCGCGGCCAGGAAGCGCACCGCGCGCACGAGGAACTGCCGTTGCAGCCGCGCCACGGTGGCGAACTCGGGGAACGTGGCGAGGATGGCTTCACCGACCTCGCTGTCGACGGGGTAGTTGTCCTTGCCGCCCAGCAGGTAGTTCCACACCCGGGCGGAGTGCGGGCGATCGGTCTGCAACCTGTCCCGGATATCACCGTGCGTGTCAGCCATGGTCACAGCTTCACACACGGGGGTGCCGAAAATCCGGCGAGTGGGAAAGGCACCCGCCTCGGGCACACCCCGAACCTCCACCGTGCACACTGCACAGTCACCTCGGTCCCACCGGGCACTGTGCCCGTCCCGCCCCGTTCCGGGCCGCCGTAGCGTGCGGGCAACCGCAGTCGCTTGGAGGTTCGATGGCAGCCGCACGCGCCGTCGGGGTGGACGATCACGCCCTGACCAGAGTGCCCACCACCGCACGGTACAGCTGGTGGTCCGTAGCCCTTCAGCGTTTCGGGCAGATCTCCGGGCTCAGCCAGTTCGTGCTCGGCGCGACGCTCGGCTTCGGCATGGACTTCTGGACGGCGTTCTGGGCGCTCACCCTCGGCTCCGTGATCGTCGAGGTGCTCTCGATCTTCGTGGGGATCATCGGCGTCCGCGAGGGGCTTCCGACGTCGGTGCTCGCGCGCTGGACGGGCTTCGGCCGGATCGGGTCCTCGCTGATCGGGCTCGCCATCGCGCTCAGCCTCATCGGCTGGTTCGGCATCCAGTCCGCGATCTCGGCCGACGCGCTCGCCGGGCTGATCGGGGTGTTCCCCGCTCCCGTGTGGTCGGTCCTGTTCGGGCTCGGCGTGACGGCGGTCGTGCTGTGGGGCTTCGGCTCCATGAACTGGGCCGCGTACGTCACGGTGCCCGCCTTCCTGCTGCTCGTGGGCTGGTCCACGGTGCACGAGCTGATGCGCTACGACATCGGGCACCTCGTCGCCTCCGCGCCGCCGGGGCCGAGCCTGTCCCTCGTGCAGGGCACGACGCTCGTGGCGGGCGGCGCCATCGCGGGCGCGATCATCACGCCCGACATGACGCGCTTCAACCGCACCACCGCCGACGTCGTCAAGCAGACCGTGGTGGGCATCTCGCTCGGTGAGTACGTCGTCGGGCTCGCGGGGGTGCTGCTCGCGCACGCCACCCGGTCCGCCGACGTGACCGCGATCGCCGTGTCCTCGGTCGGCTGGGTCGGCACCCTCGTCGTCATCATGGGCGCGCTGAAGATCAACGACTGGAATCTGTACAGCTCCGGCCTCGGCGTCGTGAACTTCATCGAGTCGGTCTTCGGCCGCAAGGTGGGCCGCGCCACCGTCACCGTCGTCCTCGGTGTCGCGGGCAGTCTGCTCGCGGCGGTCGGCATCCTCGACCGGTTCGCCGACTTCCTGACGCTGCTCGGTGTCGCCTTCCCGCCGATCGCCGGCGTGATGATCGCCGAGTACTTCGTGGTCAAGCGGTGGCGCGGCGAGCTGGAGTCCTCGCGTGCCTCGAACACCCTGCCCGCGACGGCGCCGACCTGGGTTCCGGCGACCATCGTCGTGTGGGTGCTCGCCTTCTGCGTCGGCGAGTTCGTCGACTGGGGGCTGCCCAGCATCAACTCGGTCGTCTTCGCGTTCGTCGCGTACGTCGTCCTGGGCAGGCTCGGCCTGGTGCGCGGCGTCGGTGTGTCCCGCGACATGGGAGCCGGTGCCGCGGTGTCCGATGGGACCGGCACCGTCACCGACGGCGACTCCCCCGCCTCCCCGACCCCTCACGTTCCCGCCGCTCCCAGCGGCGCCTCCCGCTAAGGAGCCAGTTCCGTGCGTATCGGAATCGATGTCGGCGGCACCAACACCGACGCGGTCCTGCTCGAAGGACCGCGGGTGCTCGCCACCACCAAGTCCGCGACGAGCCAGGACGTCACGTCCGGCATCGTGTCGGCCCTGGAGGCGCTGCGTGCGCAGCACCCCTTCGACCCGGCGGCGGTCGGCGCCGTGATGATCGGCACCACCCACTTCCTCAACGCGCTCGTCGAGGCGCGCAATCTCGCCCCGACGGCGGCGCTGCGCCTCGGCCTGCCCGCGACGTCGGCGCTGCCTCCGTTCGTGGACTGGCCGGAGCGGCTGACGAAGGCCGTGGCCGGGCGGCCGTACCTGGCGCACGGCGGGCACGAGTTCGACGGCCGGAAGATCGCCGACCTCGACGAGGACGAGCTGCGCCGGCACGCCGCCGACATGGCCGCGCACGGCATCAGGTCGGTCGCGATCTCGTCCGTGTTCTCGCCGGTCAGCGACGAGTTCGAGGTGCGCGCGGCGGAGGTCCTGCGCGCCGAGCTGGGCCCGGACGTGGCCCTCTCGCTGTCCCACGAGATCGGCCGCATCGGCCTGCTGGAGCGGGAGAACGCGACGGCCGTGAACGCGGCGCTGCGGGAGCTGGCCGCCGGCATCGTCGACGGGCTCGCCGGTGCGGTCGCCGGGTTCGGCATCACGGCGCCGCTGTACCTGAGCCAGAACGACGGCACGCTGATGGACCTGGAGTACGCGCGCCGCTACCCGGTCGCCACGTTCGCCTCCGGTCCCACCAACTCGATGCGCGGCGCGGCCGTGCTGTCCGGCCTGGAGACCTGTGCGGTCGTCGACGTCGGCGGCACGACCAGCGACGTCGGCGTCCTCACGCAGGGCTTTCCGCGCGAGGCGGGCACGGCCGTGGACGTGGCCGGGGTGCGCACCAACTTCCGGATGCCGGACGTGCACAGCATCGGCATCGGCGGCGGCTCGCTGGTCGTCGCCGGCGGCGAACGGGTCGCGGTCGGCCCGCGGTCGGTCGGCTACCGGCTCACGGAGGACGCCCTGGTGTTCGGCGGCTCGACGCTGACCGCCACCGATGTCGCGGTCGCGGCGGGGCTCACCGACATCGGTGACCGCTCGGCCGTCGCCCACCTCGACGCGGGGCTGGTCAAGGAGGCGCTCGACACGATCGCCGCCGACGTGGCGCGCGCGGTCGAGTCGATGCGGACGTCGCCGGAACCGCTGCCGGTGGTCGCGGTGGGCGGCGGTTCGGTCCTCCTGCCCGACACCCTGCCGGGCTCCGGCGTGGTGCACCGCCCCGACCACTTCGCGGTCGCCAACGCCATCGGCGCGGCCATCGCGCAGGTCGGCGGCGAGGTCGACCGGGTCTACGCGATCGACGCGGGGCGCCGCGAGTCCGTGCTCGACGAGGCGCGGCAGGAGGCGGTCGACCGGGCCGTCGCCGCCGGGGCCAACCCGTCGGGGGTGCGCATCGTCGAGTTCGACGAGGTCCCCGTCCCGTACCTGCCGGGCAACGCCACCCGCATCCGCTGCAAGGCCGTGGGCGACCTGCAACAGGTCGACTGAGCCCCGCCCCCACCCCCGTAAGGAGAGCACGAGCACATGAGCTGGACCCTGGGCCCCGAGCAGCTGGACGACCTGGCGCGCGGCGCCGCGATCCTCGGCACCGGAGGCGGCGGCGATCCCACGATCGGCCGGCTGCTGGTGCGGGAGGCGATGCGCGAGCACGGTCCGGTGACCGTCCTCGACCCGGACGAGGTGGCCGACGACGCGTTCGTCATCCCGGTCGCGAACATGGGCGCGCCCACCGTGATGGTGGAGAAGCTGCCCGGCGCCGACGAGCCGGTGGCCGCGCTGCGTGCCCTGGAGACGTTCACGGGCCGCACGGCGGACGCGACGATGCCCATAGAGTGCGGCGGCGGCAACTCGATGATCCCGCTGATCGTCGCCGCCCGCACCGGCCTCCCCGTCGTCGACGCGGACGGCATGGGGCGTGCCTTCCCCGAGCTCCAGATGGAGACCTTCCACGTGTACGGCGTCCCGGCGTCGCCGCTGGCGATGGCCGGCGAGCACGGCGAGACCTGTGTCTTCGACACCGGCAAGGACACCAAGCGCCTGGAGGACCTGGCGCGCCGCGTCACGGTCGGTCTCGGGGGCGGCGCGGCGATCGCCGAGTACTCGATGACCGGCGAGCAGCTCAAGCGCACCGCGGTGCCGCGGACCCTCTCCCTCGCGCTCTCCCTCGGCCGGGCGGTCCGGGAGGCGCGCGAGGCGCACCGCGACCCGGTGGAGGCGCTCGGCGAGGCGGTCGGCGGCACGATCTACGGCCACCTGCGGGTCCTCTTCCGCGGCAAGGTGACCGACGTGGAGCGCCGCACCGAGGGCGGCTTCGCGCGCGGCCGCGCCGCGTTCGCGGCCTTCGAGGGCGACTCGTCCCTCGAACTGCGCTTCCAGAACGAGCACTTGGCGGCCCTGCGCGACGGCGAGCCGATCTGTGTGGTCCCGGACCTGGTGTGCGTCCTGGAGGCGGACACGGGCGAACCCATCACCACGGAGGCGCTCCGCTACGGCCAGCGCGTCACGGTGATCGGCATCGCGGCCCCCGAGATCATGCGCACTCCGGAGGCCCTGGACGTCTTCGGCCCGTCCTGCTTCGGCCTGCCGTACCCCTTCGTCCCGGTGGAGGACCGCCTGCCGCTGCTTGGGTAGCCCCTGCGGCGCTTGAGCAGCGGAGCCCCGGGGCGCCGGGCGCGGCTCACGCTGCGAGAATCGGCAGCGTGGACCACACGATCACCGCCGCGGACGTCCCCGCCCTGGTCACAGGCGTGAACATTCTGGGCTGCGGCGGAGGCGGCGACGCCTCCGCCTTCGCGTCGATGCTCCGCCACGCCCTCACCGGCCCCGGCACGGTCTCCTGGCACGACGCCGACACCGACCCCGCCCTCGACCCGGTGGTCGTCCCCGTCGGCGTCGTCGGCGCGGTCAACGTCCTCAGCGAGAAGCTCCCGAACGGTCAGGAGTTCCGGGACGCCCTGACCGCGATCACCCGCTGGACCGACACCCCCGCCCCCGACGCCCTGATGGCGGTGGAGGCCGGTGGCCCGAACGCCCTCACGGTGCTGCTCGCCGCGCTGGACCTCCACCTGCCGGTGGTCGACGTCGACCTGATGGGCCGCGCCCTGCCCCGCCTGGACCAGCTCAGCTGGGCGGTGCGCGGCCTCCCGGTCACCCCGTGCGCGCTGGCCGAACCGGGCGGCCAGATCCTCGTCGTGGACCGCACGGACGCCCACGGCCTGGAGCGCACGGTGCGCGGTTTCCTCACGGCGGCGGGCGGCTGGGCGGCGCTCGCCCTGGCGCCCGTCCGGCTGAGCGCGGTGCGCGACGCCTGCGTGCACGGCTCCCTCACCCGCTCCCTCGCCCTCGGCCGCGCGCACGCCGCCCTCCCGCACCGTCCGGCGAGGGACGACGTGGAGGCGGCCCTCGGCTGCCGGGTGCTCGCGGCGGGCCGGATCCAGGAGGTGGCACGGAGCGAAGGGCCGGGCTTCGGCCGGGGCAGCGTCACGGTGACGGACGCGGCGTCCGGCGCCGTGGTCCGCCTGGAGACGGAGAACGAGATCGTGCTGGCCCTGCGCGACGGCGAGGTCGCCGCGACCGCCCCGGACGTCATCTGCCTCCTGGACCGGCGCACGGCGCATCCGGTGGCCATCGACCGGATCCGCCCCGGCCAGGAGGTCGTCGCGGCGACCCTGCCGGGCCCGGAGTTCTGGCGGCAGCCGGACACCGAGCCGTACGTGTCGCCCCGCGCCTTCGGCCTGGACGCGGAGGTCGTCGGCTTCGAGGAGGCCGCGCGCACCGTCGCGCACGATGTGGACGCGACGGTCGCGCCGTGACCCGCGAGGCCTCCGGTGGTGTCCCGCTCGCCGCGATGCTCGCGCATCCCACGTGGCACGACGTCACCCTCCTCGCCGGCCCCGAGGACACCCGTACCGTCAACGCCCCCGTGGCGGCACAGGACTTGGCGCATCCGCTGCCCGCGGAGCCGGACGGCCGGCTCCTCGTCCTCCTGGGTGGCGCGGAGCGCGGCGACTGGCGGCTCGACGCCCTGCTGCGCCGCGCCCACGGCGCCGGTGTCGCCGCGCTGCTGGTGCCGGGGGTGTCGGGGTTGCGCACGTCGTCGGTGCTCCTGGCCAATCGGCTGCGGCTGCCCGTCCTCGGCTCCCCCGACCCGCTCGCCGCGTACCTCGCCCTGGAACGGATGACCGCCGAACCGGCCCTGTTGCGCGCCGAGTCGGCGGTGCGCACGGCGCGGGTGTGCGCGTCCGCCGACGAGTCCGTGGACGCGCTCCTCGCCGACCTGGGTGCGCTGCTGCACCGGCCGGTCGCCCTGCTCACCGCGGACGCGCGGCACCTGGCGGGCGACCCGGCGACCGTGGCGGCGGCCGAACAGGACACGGTGGCACGGCAGTTGACGGGTCCGCCGCTCCCCCGCCCGATCGACCTCCCCGGTGGCGTCCGCCTCCTCACCCACCCCGTCGGCAGCGAGCGCGCCCGCCCGTGCCTCGCCGTCCGCCTGCCGGCCCGGCTCGCCCCGGAGGGCGACGCGGTGGCGGCGGCGCTGGAGGTCGCGTCCGGCGCCGTGCACGAGCGGCTCGCGCTGCGCCGCCTCGACCTGGAGCGCAGCGCCCGTCACCGTACCTCCCTGCTGGGCGAGTTGCTGCGCCCGGCGGGCGGCGAGATCCCGGACGCGGTGCGTCGGCACGCGGTCGAGTTCGGCTGGCGGCTCGACGGCTGGCACACCGGCGTCCGCATCGGCACCGGGCCCGACGTCGACGTGGCGGGCCTGCGCGCCGAGGTCACCGACGCGTTCGCGGCCGAGCGGCTGCCCGCGCACGTCGTCGAGCAGGGCGACGGCTGGTCCGCGTGGACCAGCACCGACCAGGAGCCGTCGACCAGCGACATCGAACGGCACGCCGCCGCCGTCCGCCGCGTCCAGCGCCGCCTGCCGGAGGTGCTGCACGCGTACGTGGGGGTGGGCCGCGCGCACCCGGGTCCCACCGGCATCGCCCGCAGCCTCGGCGAGGCGGCGGACGCGGCGCGGCTCGCGCAGGGCCGGGAGGCGAGCGGCCGCTTCTTCCACGTGGACCGCCTCGGTCTCGCCCAGTTGCTGCTGGCGTGGACGCGCACGGACACCTTCCAGCCCGCGGCGCGTTCCCTGCTGAAACCGCTGTCCGGCGAGCCCGGCGACCTGGTGCGCACCCTCACGGCGTACCTCGACGCGGAGTCCTCGACGGCAGAGACCGCGGCGGTGCTCGGCGTGCACCGCAACACGGTCGCGGCGCGCATCGCCCGCGTACAGCAGCTGCTCAGCGTGGACCTGGCGGATCCGGACGAACGTCTGGCGCTGCACTTGGCGTGCCGGACGGCCGTGGACGGAGGAGGATTCGGAGCGAGTGCCGGGCCCGACGTGTGAGGGCAGGCGGCAAGTAGGACAGGATCCGACCTACTTGCTCTCTAACGTGTCCGTACCGAGCACCAAGCGGGCACACCGACGCGAGAGGCGCACACGATGACCACCAGCGGGCAGACCACCCCCGAGCAGACCGGCACCCCCGCCGTCACGGGCGAACGGGCCGACATTCTGGAGTCGCTGGCCAAGCAGCGGCACTTCCTGACCTTCCCCACCCGTGATCTGACGGACGACCAGGCGCGGCAGCGCACCACGGCGAGCGAGCTGTGTCTCGGTGGTCTCGTCAAGCACGTCACGGATGTGGAGCGCGGCTGGGCGGCCTTCATCCTCGAAGGCCCGTCCGCCATGCCGGACTTCAAGGCGATGACGCCGGACGACTTCGCCGCCCGCGCGGACACCTTCCGGCTGCTGCCCCACGAGACACTGGCCGGCGTGCTGGCCGACTACGCGAAGGCCGCGCGGGCCACGGACGAGCTGGTGGTGTCGGTGCCGGACCTGGACCGTACATGGCCGCTGCCGGAGGCGCCGTGGAACGAGCCCGGCGCCGCGTGGTCGGTGCGCAGGGTGCTGATGCACCTCGTGGCGGAGACGGCGCAGCACGCGGGGCACGCCGACATCATCCGCGAGTCCCTGGACGGCGCCAAGAGCATGGGCTAGGACCCTGGCCCACCGGCGTCCCGAGGACTGATGATGTCGGCCATGACATCACGTGCGAACAGCCTGGTCACCGCGGACCTGATCGCCTCTCTCGCCGACGGGGGCGTGCGGGTCGTGGACCTCACCGCCCCGCTGTCCTCGGGGACACCGGTCCTTCCGCTGCCCGAACCGATGCGCCCGATACCGCGGTTCGAGCTGGAGCGGATCGCGGACTGGGACGATCCCGGCGAGATCTCCTTCCAGAACCACATCCACACCGGCGAGCACGTGGGCACCCACTTCGACGCCCCGGTGCACTGGTCCTCCGGTCGTGACCTGGAGGACGTGGGCAGTGTGCCGGCGGCGCGGCTGGTGGGTCCCGCCGTGGTCGTCGACACGTCCGCGGAGTGCGCCAAGGACCCCGACCATCTGTTGAGTCTGGACGAGTTGAAGGCGTGGGAGCGGGAGCACGGCGCGCTGCCGGAGGGCGGCTGGCTGCTGTACCGCACCGGCTGGGACACCCGCTCGGACGACGAGGCCCAGTTCCTCAACGCCGACGACAGCGGCCCGCACACCCCGGGTCTCACCGCGGAGTGCGCCCGTTATCTGGCCGAGGAGACGGGCGTCGCCGGCATCGGCGTGGAGACGGTCGGCACGGACGCCGGGCAGGCCTTCCGCTTCGAACCGCCCTTCCCCGTCCACCACTTCATGCTCGGCAACGGCAAGTACGGCGTGACGCAGCTGCGCAACGTCGGCGAACTGCCGCCCGTCGGGGCGGTCCTCGTGGTCGCGCCGCTGCGCATCGTCGGCGGCTCCGGCAGCCCCGCGCGCGTCCTCGCGCTGGCCCCCGTCACGGAGGGCACGTGAGCATGCGCGTGCGCGAAGCCATCGGCCGGGAGCTGCATCGGCTGGGCGTGCGCACCGCGTTCGGTGTGGTGGGCAGCGGCAACTTCCACGTCACGAACGCGCTCGTGGCGGCGGGCGCCCGCTTCGTCGCGGCGCGGCACGAGGGCGGCGCCGCGGTCATGGCCGACGCCCACGCCCGGACCAGCGGGGAGGTCACTGTCCTCTCGGTGCACCAGGGCTGCGGCTACACCAACGCGCTCACGGGGGTGACCGAGGCGGCGAAGAGCCGGACGCCGCTGCTCGTCGTGACGGCGGAGGCGACCGAGCGCACCTCGAACTTCCACGTCGACCAGCCGGCCCTCGCCGAGGCCGTCGGAGCCGTGTCGGCGCGGGTCCGCTCGGCCCGTACCGCGCTGGACGACGTGACGCGCGCGTTCCGGCTGTGCGCCGAGGAGCGCCGCACGGTGGTCCTCAACGTCCCCCTCGACGTACAGGACGAGCCGCTGCCCGACGACGCGGTGGCGCCTCGGCGCCGCCCCGCTCCCGGCCTGCCGCGCCCGGCGGCGGCGGACGCCGAGGCGTTCGCGGAGCTGCTGCGGCGCGCGCAGCGCCCGGTGTTCGTCGCGGGGCGCGGCGCCCGCTCGGCGGAGGCGGGCGAGGCGATCGCCGCGCTCGCCTCCCGCACCGGGGCGCTGCTCGCCACGTCGGCGGTGGCCCGCGGTTTGTTCAACGGGCGGCCGGGCGCGGAGTGGTGCGTGGACGTGGCGGGCGGTTTCGCCACGCCGCTGGCGGCGGAACTGATCACGGGCGCCGACCTGATCGTGGGCTGGGGCTGCTCCCTCAACATGTGGACCATGCGGCACGGGCGGCTCATCGCCGACACCGCCGCGGTGGTCCAGGTGGACGTCGACCGTGACGCCCTGGGCCGCACGCGCGACATCGACCTGGGCCTGTGGGGCGGCGTCACGGAGACGGCGAACGAGGTCCTGGCGCTGCTTCCGGCGGCGCCGCGCCCGACCGGCTACCGCACGCCGGACGTCGCCAAGCGCCTCTCGGTGGAGGGCAGTTGGCCCCAGGTTCCCTACGAGGACGGCACGGGTGACGGCCGGATCGACCCGCGGACGCTGACCATCGCCCTGAACCGGATGCTCCCGGCCGCGCGCACGGTCGCCGTCGACTCGGGCAACTTCATGGGCTGTCCGAGCATGTACCTCGACGTGCCCGACCAGTACGGGCTGTGCTTCACGCAGGCCTTCCAGTCGATCGGCCTGGGCCTGTCGACGGGGATCGGCGCGGCGCTCGCCCGTCCCGACCGGCTGCCGGTGGCGGCCTGCGGGGACGGCGGATTCCTCATGGGCGTATCGGAGTTGGAGACGGCCGTGCGCCTCGGCCTGCCGCTCCTGGTGGTGGTCTACAACGACGCCATGTACGGCGCGGAGGTCCACCACTTCGGCGATCCGGGTGGGGGAACCGACCTGTCGACGGTCGTCTTCCCCGAGACGGACATCGCCGCCCTCGCCCGCGGCCACGGCTGCGCGGCGCTGACGGTGACCGCGCCGGAGGACCTGGCGCCGCTCGCCGACTGGCTCGCCACGCCGGACGGCCCTCTGGTGATCGACGCGAAGACGACGCGCGACGAGGGTTCCTGGTGGCTCCAGGAGGCGTTCGGCCACTGACGGCCGCGTGCGGACCGTCGGCGCCGGGACCGGTGGCGGCCCCCGCCGGAAATCGCTTCCGAACATCGGCGGGGGCCGCCCACGAGGAAGCACGGCTCCCCTTCGCGCGCTTCCTCGTCGGTTCCGTCCGGTGTCACCGCGGGGCCGCGGGAGGAAGCCCCTGTCGGTGCACCTCGGACGGAGACCACAGTCGCGTTGTCGGCGATGCGACTGTGGCGTCTACAGCCAAGTTGCCCGGGGTCCAGGGGCGTTGAAGAGGGTAACCCTCTTTCGCGCCTCCAAACTTATGGCACATGCCAGTGGCGGCTCAAGGTCCCGTTTGCGCCGGGACCGACCGAATTCGCATGGGCCAACGGCACGTGCATATTTCTGTTGGGGCAGCCGTGTACGACCGCACAGGTTCCGGACGCATGTCCGATTCATGGACACACGTACCTCACGACGCGGCGGCGTCCCGCAGCAGCGCCGTGAGCGCGCGGGCCGCCGCGCTCGGCGGACGGTCGGCGGGGCCCGCGAGATAGAGCGGCCAGTCCAGATCCGCGTCCGTGACGGGCAGGACCGCCAGTCCGTGGGCGGTGTCGGCGAGGAAACGCGGGATCAGCGCGACGCCCAGGCCCGCCCTGACGTAGTCGGCGCTGGTCGCGATGTCGGTGATCTCGATGGTGACCTGGCGCGGCATCCCGGCCGCGGCGAAGGCCCGGTCGGCGACCGCCCGGTTGCCGTAGCCGACCGGGCAGTCGATGAACGGCAGCCCGGCCAGTTCGCTCAGCCGCACACTGTCGCGCCCGGCGAGCGGATGGTCACCGGGCACCACCAGGTCGAGGGTCGAACTGGCCAGGGGCGTGAGCTCGAACTCGGCGGGCCGCGCCCCCGGCAGGGAGACGAGGGCCAGGTCGAGGCGGCGTTCGGCGAGCGCCGTGAGATGCCCCTGGGAGCCGGTGGGGGCGACGGTGATCCGCACCTGGACGCCC
Organism: Streptomyces sp. BYX5S; assembly: GCF_054724165.1. Lineage (NCBI taxonomy): Bacteria > Bacillati > Actinomycetota > Actinomycetes > Kitasatosporales > Streptomycetaceae > Streptomyces > Streptomyces sp. BYX5S. Next base: position 4,349,533 of record NZ_CM138829.1, read on the forward strand.
GGGTGCCTGCGGTGGAACTCGCCCAGCAGGCGCGGCAGGTCGATCAGCCGGATCGAGGTGAGGGTGCCGAGCCGCAGCGTCCCCCGCAGCGCGCCGCGCACCTCGGCGACGGCGTCGGCGGCGTCCCGCGCGGCGTCGAGGACGATCCGGGCGCGCGGCAGCAGCGCGCTGCCCGCGTCGGTCAGCAGCACCCGCTTGGAGTTGCGGTCCAGAAGCCGCGCGTCCAGTTCCCGCTCCAGCGTTTTCACGGCGGCGGAGACGGCGGACTGCACGATGTGCAGACGGGCCGCCGCGCGGGTGAAGTTCTGCTCTTCCGCGACGGCGACGAAGTACTCGAGATGGCGTAGCTCCACTCGTCGACTATCCCAGCAATCATCGCGATTCGCGATCGTTGCCAGCGAGAAGATTCGTTGGACGTGATGGCTGGACGGACGGAGAGTGGGACGTGCCCACTCCCGGTACGGAACGGAACCTGCCATGGCCACGCCCACCCGCGTTCTCCCCACCCCTGCGCGCACCCTCGCCCCGCCGGCCGCCGGTTCGCGCCGGCACGGCGTCGGCTTCTGGATCGTGGCGCTCGCCTTCCTCACGTCGATGGCGTTCTCGACGGTGCCCACCCCGCTGTATCCGCTGTACTCGCAGCGCGACGGCTTCTCGACCTTCATGGTCACCGTGGTGTTCGCGGTGTACGCGGTGGGGGTCGTGGTCAGCCTGCTGCTGGCGGGGCACGTGTCCGACTGGGTGGGGCGCAAGAAGATCCTCGCTGCGGCACTCGCCCTGGAGTTTGTCGCGGCCCTGCTGTTCCTGTCGAGCCCCGCGTTGCCGGTGCTGCTCGTCGCCCGGTTCGTCAGCGGTCTCGGCATCGGCATGCTCAGCGCCACGGCAACCGCGCATCTGGCCGAACTGCACGGCGCGCACCGTCCCGCGGCCTCGTCGCAGCGCTTCGAGACGATCTCGACGGCCGCCAACATCGGGGGCCTCGGGCTCGGCCCGCTGGTCTCCGGTTTCCTCGCGCAGTACGTGACGGCCCCGCTGCGGCTGCCGTACCTGGTGTTCGCGGTGCTCCTCGCGGGCGTCGCGGCGGCCCTCGCCTTCGTGCCGGAGACGGTGCGGGAGCTGCCGGTGCGGCCGCGCTACCGGCCGCAGCGGGTGAGCGCCGACCACGGCGACAGGGCCGGGTACCTGGCCGCCGCGGCGGCCGGGTTCGCCTCCTTCGCGGTGTTCGGGCTGTTCTCGTCGATCGCCGCCGGGTTCGTCGCGCACACCCTGCACCACCCGTCGCACCTGCTGGCCGGGGCGATCTCGTTCCTGGTGTTCGGGGGCGCGGCGCTCGCGCAGATCCTCACCAACCGGCTCGCGCCGCGGACGAAGTCGACGCTGGGGCTGCTCGCGGAGGCCGTCGGTTTCGGCACGCTCGTCATCGGGATGCACACCGCCGACCTCGCCACGTTCCTGGTGGGCGGCGCGGTGGCAGGCGTCGGGGCGGGGCTGCTGTTCAAGTCGGCGGTCGGCGCGGTGGTCGCCATGGCGGCGCCCGCGCGGCGCGGCGAGGCGCTCGCGGGCCTGTTCCTGATCGCCTATCTGGGGCTGAGCGGCCCGGCCGTCGCCCTCGGCGTCGCCACGCTCTTCCTCCCGGCGACCACGGCGATGACCTGGTTCGCCGTGGCCCTGCTCGCCCTGCTGGGCGCCGTCGCCGTCCTCAATCGCCGCTCGCACGGCGGGCGTTGACCATGCGGGGCGCCGGGATCACTTCCCGTAGCCGACGGGGTCGATCCGGACACCCGGCCCCGACCCGTCGGTGACCGGGACGTCGACGACCACCGACAGCCTCTTGGAGTGCGTCTCGTTGGGCGGCGTGACGACCATCGTCGTGTACGTCACACCGCTGCCGCCCGAACCCTTGAACGGGTAGTACAGCGCGAAGTGCGTCTCCTCGCCCTGCTGTACGGTCACCAGTCGCGGGGCGATCGGTTTGCGGTCGGCGCTGACGGTGCCGTCCGCGCCCGTCAGGTCGACGCCCGCGAAGCCCTTGAGGGCGCAGGGCTCGGACCCGTTGTTCTTGAGGTTCACGTTGAGGACGCCTTCGCCCATGCCGTGCGAGCTGCTGATGCCGAGCCAGGCGGTCGTACAGGTGGCGGTGCCGCCGCCCTTGGCGCTGACGGGACCGCCGGTCGGCCGTGTGGCGGCGGGCTCGGCGGATGCGGTCGCGCCGTCGCCGTCGGCTCCGGGGTCGGGGGCGGGGTCGGAGCTCGCGGCGGCCGCGGACGTCTCCCGGTCCGGGCTCGCGGGCGCGGAGCTCCGCTCCTTTGAAGGCGCCGCGTCGCCCGCGGTGCCGTCCGGTCCGGCAGCACCCTGACAGGCGGTCAGCGAAAGCCCCGCGGACAGAGCGACGGCGATGAAGGACAGTTTCCGAACGCGCATGAGACCTCTCCGATCACTCACTGATCCGGTTGCTCACTGATCCGGTCGCTCGTTCCTCACTGGGATGCCCGAAACACAGATCCCGTTCCCCTCAACACCCCTTCATCACTTGCCCGTTGCCCGGCGCCCTCCTTCCGTCGGCCCCCTGCGAACGCGGATGTTCCCGGGGGCACACCCCGGCATGTGCCAGGCGGAAAGTCCGGGCCCGTCACGGCGGTCTCGACCGAACCTCTACCGGCGAGTCACCCAGGATTGACGAATCCGCTGACCAGACACGCGAGTTGACGTATGGTCGCCCAATGGACGGAGCGCAGTGGTTGGCCTCCTGCCATCGACAGCCGAGCGAGGCATATGCCGCGTGGGAGCAGTCGCCGTTCCTGGCGAGGCTTCCCGCCGGCCGCACCTGGGACGCGTTGCGCGTGCAACAGCCGCTCGGTCTGACGGTGCTGTGGGAGCTGGGCGAGGAGGCGGCGGCCGTGCCGGTGCTGGAGGAGCACGCCAAGCCGCGCCCGGTCTTCTACATCCTGGCCCGCGCCGACGCGGTGGCGCCCGCACCGGCCTGGCCGGAGACCGAGGACGTCCGGATGCTCACCGCCGGCGAGGACCTGGCCATGCCCTCCCCGGACGCCGACGCCATCACGGGTGTGCGCCACCACTCGTTCCTGTGGCGCACACCGCCGGACGGCAGCGGCAGGCTCGCCGATCCCGAACTCCTGCGCGCCGCCCTGCGGTCGGCTCTCGACCCCGCCCGCCAGGCCGAGCGGATAAGAGCGGCCCGCGCCGTCTTCTGGGCGAGCAAGCGGCACAGCAACTGAAGGCCCGCACAGGCGACCGCGACGGCGACCGCGACGGCCGGTAACTGTACTGTGCACCAGTATCAGTCGGCCCAGGAAGGGTGATCCGTCATCGCCAGCAAGACCGTGCACATTCCCACCCCGGACGGCCGGGCGGACGCCTTCGCCGCGTTTCCCGACGACGGCGACCGGCATCCCGGCGTACTCCTCTACATGGACGCCTTCGGTGTGCGCCCCGTGATCGAGGAGCTGGCCCGGGAACTGGCCGGGCACGGCTACTACGTGCTCGTCCCCAACGTCTACTACCGGCGCGGCGCCACACCCGTCGTCGAACTCCCCGAGCACATCGGCGCCGAGAACCGGCCGGAGATCTTCGCCAGGCTGATGCCGCTGCTCGAGGAGCACACCTCCGAGCGGGCCCTGCGCGACGCCGCCGCCTACGTCGACTTCCTCACCGCCCAGCCCGAGGTCGCCGACGGCCCCATCGGGGTGACCGGCTACTGCATGGGCGCCGCGCTGGCGCTGCGCACCGCCGCCGCCCACCCCGACAAGGTCGCGGCCGTCGCCGGATTCCACCCCGGCATGCTGGTGACCGACGCCCCCGACAGCGCGCACCGCAGCGCAGGCCGGGTCGCCGCCCGCGTCCACCTCGGTCTCGCCGAGGGCGACCTGACGCCGGAGGCCGTCGCCGAACTGAACGCGTCCTTCGCGTCGGCGGGCGTCGAGCACGACATCGAGCTGTACGCCGGTACGGTCCACGGTTTCACCATGGCCGACACCAGCGCCTTCGACGCGGAGGGCCTGAAGCGGCACTGGGACCGGCTGCTGCCGCTCCTCGACGCCGCCCTGCGGGCCGGCTGAGCCGCTACTCCCCGTCCGGCGCGGCGCCCGCCGAGTAGACGTCCTTGACCTTGACCTCGGTGACGCCGCGCCCCTCGGGGAAGACCCGCCGCCAGTCCCCGATGACGTGGAGCTCGTCCGTGCCCATCGCGCGGACGACCGTGAGGCCCTCCTCGTGGGCCTTGAGCGCCTTCATCCACAGGTTGGCGAAGGCCTGCGAGCGAATGAGGTGCATCCAGTCGGGGCGGTACAGGTCCCGGTTGTAGTTCGACTCCCCCATGGTGGCGACGAACTTGGAGTACATGGCCTTCACGTACTCCAGGGTCACCTCGTCCTCGTCGGCGATGGCCGCGTCCCGTGCGTCCTTGAGCGCCGTGCGGAACTTCTCCAGAAGGTTCTCCGTCGCGCCCGAGGTGTACGACTCGTGGATCTCGGGCGGCTCGCACAGTCCGTACTTGGGGCCCGACAGGCGTTGCAGCAGCCGCAGTGTCGGCTCGGTCACCCACAGCGGGCCCGGTTCGTCGCGCTGTCCGATGGGGTTCGGCAGGTCCGCCCCGTGGTCCCAGTGCGGCGGCGTGATCAGGTGGACGCCGGCGCGGCGCCGGTCGTGGCCGAAGCCCGTGGAGTGCTCCAGCTGTCCGATCGGCAGATGCGTCTTGAGGGCCGACAGGTAGGCGCCGTTGATGTCGAGCGCGGTCACCTCGTGCTCACCGGGCGGCAGTTCGGACCGCGTCCACTTCGGGCGGGCCTCCCAGATCTCGTCCGCGCCGCGGGCGGTCCGCTTCTTCAGGATGTCCGGCATCCACGGGTAGGCGACGACGTCGTAGCGGGCGCCCTTGCGGGTCTCGTCGAGGAGCGCCATGGCGTCCGGGATGGCGCGCTTGATCAGCGCTGCGGTCGCCGCGTCCACGTCGCCCTCGTGCTCGGCGAGCACGGCGCGCACCGTCCGGCCGATGGTGTCGGACGGCTCGCTCGCCGACTGGAAGGCGCGGCGGGTGGGGGTGGTGCGGCGCTGGGGGCGGGAACGTTCGGATGCGGCGGCGCGGGGCGGCGGCGCCGGGGTCGACTCCCGTACGGGCGCGGGCTCCGGTGCGGACGCCGGTTGCGGTGCGGGGGGCGCCGCGCCGCACTCCGTCGGGTCGAGGTGCTGGGCGAAGCCCGCGACGCGCTGGCGGGCGGGTTCGCCGCACAGCACGCACGGCTCGGGCGCGGCGAGCGCCTCCACGTCGTCCTCGCCCTGCGGGGCGGCGGTGTCCGGCGTGGCGTCGGGCTCCGTGCCGGTCTCGGGAGCGGCGGCCGCGTCCTGCCGCTCCGCGTCCTCGTGCTCCGCGAGTCTGGCGGCGAGGCCGTCGAGGAAGTACGCGTACTTGGCGCGGGTCTCCCCCGCCGGGTCGCGCCCGGCCTCCCAGCCGGCGAGCGTCGACGGGTTCACCCCGAGCGCCCGTGCCACCTGCGTCTTCGTCAGGCGGGCCGACTCGCGCAGCTCGCGCCGGACGTCCGGGGCGGGGAGTTCGGCCTCGGGGGTGACGGAGGCCAGCAGGGAGTCGATGGCGTCGAAGTCGCTCATGCGCCGTTCGCCTTCCGCTTGGCGCGGCGCCGCTCGGCGAGGGCCGGGACGGCGGCCTCCTTGACCCGCTGCTCGCCCCATCCGGTGAGCCGGGCCGCCCGACCGATGCGGCCGTGCACGGGTCGGCCGGTGACCGGGTCCCGGCTCAGATACACACGCAACGCCGCCACGACGCGCTCCTCCGCGGTTCGCAGAGCGGCCACCGCTTCGGCGAGTTCACGCTCGACATCCTGATCCGACACCCCGCGATTGTGCCATGTTCGGCACCGGGCACGGATTCCGTGACCGTCACCGAATCCGGCGTGTCGCGCGTTCTGCTTACGGGCCGCCGTTCAGTACCGCTCGGCGGCCCCGAGGTACTGCTCCGCGAACGCGGTCGCCGCCGCCCCCGACGTGAACAGGCGGCGCAGCCGGGCGAGGGTCGTGCCCGTACGGAAGGGATCGCCGAACGACGCGCCGTGGTACACCTCCGACAGCCACTGCGAGAACTCCTGGTAGTCCCACACGCGCCGCAGGCACGCCGCCCCGTACTCCTCCAGCCCCCGCCGGTCGCCCGCCTGCCCCTTCACGAGCGCGTCCGCGAGGAGGAACGCGTCGTGCAGCGCGAGGTTGAGCCCTTTGGCCGCGATGGGCGCGACGAGATGGGCGGCGTCCCCGGCGAGGAAGAGGCGGCCGTAGGTCATGGGTTCGGTGACGTAGTCGTGCATGTCGAGGACGCGCTTCTCGATCAGCTCGCCCTCGACGAGCGGTGCGGCGCCCGCCGCGCCGAGACGGCGGCGCAGCTGTGTCCACACGCGCTCGTGCGACCAGGCCTCCGGGTCGTCGCCGGGCGGGCACTGGAGGTAGTAGCGGGTGACGTCGGGGCTGCGGGGCATCTGCCCGGCGAACCCCTCCGCATGCATGCCGAACAGCACGCAGTCCGCGGACGGCGGGGCCTCGGCGAGCAGGGCCAGCCAGCCGATGCCGTAGTCGTGCCGAGCGACCCGGACCCGGTCGGCCGGCAGCGCGTCCCGCGTCACCCCGCGGGCCCCGTCGCACCCGGCGACGAACGCGCAGCGCAGCACGTGCCGCTGACCGGTCTCCCCACAGGTGTACGAGACCGAGGGGGACTCGGTCTCCAGGTCGTGGAGGCGTACGTCCTCGACGGCGAAGCGGATGTCGCCGCCGCGTACGTCCGCGTACTCGCGCACCAGGTCGGTGACGAGCAGCGGCTGCGGGTAGACGAAGTGGTGGTGCCCGGTCAGCTCGGTGTAGCGGAAGCGGTGCCGCTCGCCCTCGAAGCGGAACTCGCACGCCGTGTGCCGCTCCGCACGCCCCAGCAGGTTGGCGGCGAGTCCGCGCCGGTCCAGGGCGCGCACCGCCCACTCCTCGATGACCCCGGCGCGCGGTCGCCGCTCGATGAAGGTGCGGGTCTCGCACTCCAGGACCACGCAGTCGACCCCGGCGTCCCGCAGGACGGTGGCGACGGTGAGACCGGCGGGGCCCGCACCGACGATCACCACCGAAGTCCGTTGCTGCGCAAGGGTGTTGAGAGGCGGCATCTCCGTCATGCGGCTCATTATGGCGCGCGGGACGGCGCGGGCCGCGACGGGTCAGGCGCCGAGGTCGACCGGGACGCCCAGCCCCCGCTGTGTCGCCAGGTCGATGAGCATGCGCGCGACGGCCAGGTCCTGGAGGCCCACGCCCACGGAGTTGAACAGGGTCAGGTCGGTGTCGGCGGTGCGGCCCGGGGCCCGGCCGGTGAGGACGTCGCCCAGTTCGGTGCGGAAGTCGTCCTCGCCCAGGGCGCCTTCGGCGAGCGGGAGGAGGACCTCGCCCGACTTGGCGCGGGCCGTGTCGTAGGCGTCGACGACGACACGGCTGCGGACGACGGCCTCGGTGTCGAGTTCGCGGTGGTCGGGCCGGGGCGGGGCGCCGACGGCGTTGATGTGCTGGCCCGGCCGCAGCCAGGCACCGCGGACCACGGGTTCGCGGGACGGGGTGAGGGTGCACAGCACGTCGGCGGCCTCCGTCACGGCGCGCGGGTCGTCCAACACCTTTGCGGGGACGTCGAGTTCGGCGGTGATCCAGGCGGCGAGGGCGTGGGCGCGCTCGGGGGTGCGCCCCCACAAGGCGACGTGCTCGTAGGGGCGTCCGGGCAGCAGGGCGCGGGCGTGCGCGCGGGCGAGGGGGCCGGTGCCGATGAGACCGAGGGTGCGCACGTCGTCCCGGGCCAGGGCGCGGGTGGCGACGGCGGTGGCGGCGGCGGTGCGGACGCGGGTGAGTTCGGCGCCGTCGAGGAGGGCCGCGCAGGCGCCGGTGTCCGCGTCGACGGCGAGGACGGCCGAGCGCTGCACGGGCAGGCCGGCGGCGCGGTTGCCGGGGAGGTCGGCGAGGAGTTTCACGGTGGCGAGCCGGTCCGTCGCGGAGAGGGCCGCCATCGCCACGAACGCCCCCTCGCCGCCGGGCAGTCGCATGGCGGGCGGCGCGGGCAGTGCGGCGCGGCGCAGCGCGAGGTCGCTGTGGGCGCGCGCCACGGCCGTCTCCACCGCGTCGACCCGGTCGGCCAGCAGGGTGCGGATGGTGGAGCGGGTGAGAATCAGGGTCATGGTGCGGGTTCTCCTGGGTGGGGTGCGGGCACGGATGCGGGTGCCGGGCGGTCAAGCGCCGCGTACGAACGGGGTGGTGAGGCCCGAGGGGGCGCGGCTGCGGCCCACGAGTCCGCTCACCGCGAGGAGCGCGAACACGTACGGAAGGGTGGTGAGCAGCGGCGCGGACAAGTGCAGGCCGAGGGCGGGGGCCGCGAACTGGAGGGACTGGGCGAGGCCGAAGGCGAGGCAGGCGAGCAGCGTCGGCCAGGCCCGCCAGCGTCCGGCGATCACGGCGACGACCGCGAGATAGCCGATGCCTCCGGTGATGTTGTCGCTGAAGGCGTGCACCTCGGCGAGGGCCAGGTGGGCACCGGCGAGACCGGAGGTGACGCCGGTGAGCAGCACGGTCGCGTACCGGATCGTGCGGACGGGCAGCCCGCAGCGGTCCGCGGTCGCGGCGTCCTCCCCCACCGCGTCGACGGCGAGCCCCCACGTCGTGCGGCGACTGAGGGCGACGGCGAGGACGGCGGTGACGGCGAGGGCCGCGTAGCCGAGGAGCGTCTGTTCGAAGAGGGCGGGGCCGAGGACGGGGATGGCGTGCAGGCCGGGGACGGGCAGCGGCTCGAAGCCGGGCAGGGCGCCCTGCCGTCCGTCGCCGAACAGCAGCCGGGCGCCGTACGTGGTGGCGCCGAGGGCGAGCGCGTTGGCGGTGATGCCGGTGACGATCTGGTCGGCGCGCAGGGTGACGCTGAGCAGGGCCTGGAGCGCGGCGAAGAGCAGGCCCGCGACGAGCGCGGTCAGCACGCCGACGCCCGCGCTGCCGGAGGCGTACGCTCCGGCGGCGCCCGCGAAGGCTCCGGTGAGCATCATGCCTTCGACGGAGAGGTTCAGGACGCCGGCGCGTTCGCTGAGGAGTTCTCCGGCGGAGGCGAGCAGCAGCGGCAGCGCCATCCGGACGCCACCGGAGGCGAGTTCGTCGACGACGGCGCTCATGAGGTGCTCCTGGTGCGGCGGTGGGTGACGAGCATGGCGGCGGCGGTGAACAGGACGAGCACGCTCTGCACGATCTGCACGGTCGACGCCGGTACCTGCGCAGCGAGTTGGAGGTTGATGCCGCCGCTGGTGAGGAAGCCGAAGAGGAGGCTCGCGGCGGCGACGGCGACGAAGGAGCCGCGGGCGAGGAGGCCGACGACGAGCCCCGAGAACCCGTAGCCGGAGGAGAAGTGTTCGGCGAGGACGTACGGGGCGGTGGCGACGAGACAGGCGCCGGCGACGCCCGCGAGCCCTCCGGCGTAGGCGAGTCCGCCGCCTTCGAGGCGGCCCACGGGCAGGCCGAGGCGGGCCGACGCGGCGGGCGAGTGTCCCACGGCGGTGAGGCGCAGGCCCACCGCCGTGTGCCGCAGCACGACGGCCGTGGCCACGGCGAGGACGGCGGCGACGATCACGACGGCCGTGGCGGGTGACTCGGTCCCGCCGATCAGGGGCAGTTGGGCGCCCGCGGGCAGCGGAGCGGACTGGGGCAGCGTCTCCGACGAGGTGACGGGCTGGCGCAGCAGGGCCTCCTCGTGGACGGCGACGGAGACCAGGCCGATGCCGACGAAGTTCAGCAGCAGTGTGGTGATCACCTCGCTGGTGCCGCGCCGCACCTTGAGCCAGGCGGCGATGCCCGCCCAGGCGGCGCCGCCGAGGAACCCGGCGACGAGGACCAGCGGCACACCGAGGGCGCCCGGTGTCCCCGCCGGGAGGGCGAGCCCGGTGGCGGCGGCCGCGGCCCCGCCCGCGCACAACTGCCCCTCCCCGCCGACGTTCACGAGTCCCGCGCGGTGGGCGACGGTGAACCCGGTGGCGATGAGCGCGAGCACGGCGGCGGAGTTGAGGGAGCTGCCGATGGCGTACGACGAGCCGAACATGCCTTCCTGGAGGGCGGACCAGGCGACGGCCGGGTCGGCGCCCGCGCCCACGACGAGCAGCAGACCCACGCCGAGCGCGAGGAGTCCGGCGAGCGCGGCGACGGAGACGGGGTGCCGGGTCAGGGCCCGCAACCGGGCCGCCGGGCGGTCGGGCCGGGCTTGGACGGCGGAGGGCGGCGGGGCCGCCGGGGGCGGGGAGGTGGTGGTGAGGGGCACGGGCATGGCGGTCCTTGTGCGGGTCGGGGTCCGGAGGGGTGGAGGGTGCGGGTGTGGCGCTGTAAGGGGGCGGTGCGGGTCTGGCGGTGCGGGACGCGCGGGCCGTCGGGAGACCGCGACGGCGGCACGCCGGAGGCGGTACGGGGATCACGTCCGGCCGGGCGAGGCCCGGCGACCCCCGGGACGGCGCGCGGCGGTGTCAGGCCCCCGCGCCCACGCCCACGCTCCTCGCGTCCGCACCCACCATCAGCTCGCCGATCCGCTCCCTGGCCGCGGGCTCGCGCGGGTCGACGGGGCCGAGCAGACGGCCCCGGTAGGCGACGAGGACGCGGTCGCACAGGGCGAGGAGTTCGTCGAGTTCGGCGGAGACGACGAGGACTCCGGCGCCGCGCGTGGCAGCGGCGCGGATGCGGGTGTGCACGGCGTCGACGGCGCCGATGTCGAGGCCGCGCGTGGGCTGCGCCGCGGCGAGGCAGACGAGCGGGTCGAGCGCCAACTCCCGGGCGAGGACGACCTTTTGCTGGTTTCCGCCGGACAGGGACGCCATCGGCGCGTGCGGTCCGTCGGCGCGCACGGAGTGCTCGGCGAGGGTGGCGGCCGTGTCCCGGGCCAGGGCCTGCCGGTCCAGGAGGACGCGGTACTTGCGGAATCGGTGCAGGCGTCCGAGGTGCAGGTTCTCCGCGACGGACAGCCGCGGGACGCAGCCCTCGTGGTGCCGGTCCTCCGGGACGACGCCGAGTCCGGCGCGGGTACGGGGCGCGGGCCCGGCCCCGGTGAGGTCACGGCCGCCGATCTCCACGCGGCCCCGTTCCGGAGTGCGCGAGCCGCCGAGGACGGCCATGAGTTCGCTCTGTCCGTTGCCCTCGACCCCGGCGATGCCGACGATCTCGCCGAGCCCGATGTCGAGGTCGACGCCGTCGAGGGCGTGGGTGCCGTCGGGGCGGCGCACCGTGACGTCGCGCAGGCGCAGGGCCGAGCCGGCCGGTGCCGTGGCGCGCTCGTCCGGGGTGCCGGGGGTCGGGGCGCCGAGGCCGACGGCGCCCGCGAGCGACGCGTCGAGGGTTTCGGCGGCGCGGCCGATCATCAGCGGGACGAGGCGTTCGGCCGGGAGTTCGGCGAGGCGCCCGCCGCCCGCGACGCGGCCGCCGCGCAGCACCGTCGCGGCGTCGCCCGCCCGTGCGGCCTCGCCGAGTTTGTGCGTGACGAGGACGACGGCGTGTCCGGCGTCGGCGATGCGGCGGCACGTGGCGAGCAGCGCGTCGGTCTCGGCGGGGCCGAGGACGCCGGTCGGTTCGTCGAGGACGAGCAGCCGGGGCTCGCGCAGCAGCGCCTTCACGATCTCGACGCGCTGGCGCACGCCCACGGGCAGCTCCGCGACCACCGCGTCGAGTTCGAGGTGGAGTCCGTACTCGTCCCGGACCCGGGCGAGGCGCCGGTCGAGGTCGGGCAGCCGCAGCAGCCGCAGGTTCTCCCCGACGGTGAGGGTCGCCACGAGGCTGAAGTGCTGGTGCACCATCGCGACGCCGGCGGCGAGGGCGTCGGCGGGGCGGCGCGGCGCGTACTCCTGCCCGTACAGGCGGATCAGGCCGGTGTCGGGGGTGAGTGAGCCGCCGACGGCGTGGCACAGGGTGGACTTGCCGGCGCCGTTCTCGCCGAGGACGCAGTGCACGGTTCCGGCCTCGACGACGAGGTCGACGTCGTCCAGTGCCCGCATGCCGCCGTAGGACTTGGTGAGGCCGGTGATCTCCAGTGCGGGTGCCGCGGTCATCGGGTGGTGATCTTTCCGGACGTGATCTTCGACTTCAGGTCGTCGAGCTTCTTCGTGACGGCCGGGTCGGTGTCGCCGCACAGCACGATGTCGTTGTGCGGCTCGTCGAAGGTGAGGCCGAAGTGGACGGCTTTCGCCTTCCAACTCCCCGCCACCAACTGGTCGGTGGCGTACTCTATCTCGGCGCCGATGTCGGTCTCGACGTATCCGGCGTACGCCGTGTCGGCGCCGCACTCGTGGGCGACGGGGCCGCCGATGAGGGTGGTGCCGCGGCTCTTCGCGGCCTGGGCGAGGCCCTTGTGGCCGAGGTTGAGGACCTGGCCGAGGACGTCGGCGCCCGCGCCGTAGTTCGCGAGGGCGGTCTGCTTGGCCTTGGCGGCGTCGTTGAAGTCGCCGACGTACTGCGGCGCGAGGATCTTCACGTCGGGGTCGGCGGCCTTGGCGCCATTCTCGAACTCCTTGGCCGCGTTGACGATGGCGGGCAGTTCGGCGCCGCCGACGAAGCCGACCTTCTGCTTCTTCGACAGCAGCGCGGCGGCGGCGCCGGACAGGTAGGCCGCCTCCGCCTGCTGCGGGTCGTACAGGGCGAGGTTCGCCGTGGGCTTGCCGTCGGCGGGGCCGCCGATCTCGGCGAACTTCACCTTCGGGAAGCGGGCGGCGACCTTGCGCACGTCGGCGTCGGTCTGGCCGCCGAGCGAGATGACGAGGTCGGAGGTGGTGGCGAAGCGGACCAGCGCCTGCTCGTAGTCGGCGGCCTGCACCTGCTCGACCTTGCTGAACGCCACCTTTCCCTTGTGCTGCTTCGCGGCGCGCTGATAGCCGCGGTACGCGGACTCCATGAACCCGTCGTCGGACAGCGAGCCCGGGAACAGGACGCCGACCTTCAGGTCGCCCGAGCCGGAACCGGAGCCCGCGCCGCCGCCTTGCGCGGACGAGGCACCGCCGCAGCCGGTGAGCAGGACGAGACCGAGACCGGCGGCGACGGCGCCCGTACGACGTGGGTGGGTGAGTGCCACTGAGATGCCTCCAGAGGGAGGGGCCCGCGAGCCCGTTAGTGGTATACCGTTACGCGCCCTCAGTCTGGGAGCCGTGTGTTGCCCGCGTGTTAGCGCCCGGTTAGCAGTAAGCACGCGCGCCGCGCCTCCGCTTACTGTGAGAGCGGCATCGGAGCGGAGGAAACCCTTGGTGACAGCGGCACAGCCGGCGGGCGCGGGACGCGGTTCGCTGCGCGAGCGTGCGTACGACACGTTGCGGCGGCGGATCCTGGAGGCCGAACTCCAGCCCGGCCAGCGGCTGGTGGAGCGCGACCTCGCGGCGGAGCTGGACGTCTCCCGCATCCCCCTGCGCGAGGCGCTGCGCCGTCTGGAGGCGGACGGCCTGGTGCTGCTCGTGCCGCACCGGGGCGCGCTGGTGGCGCCGTTCACCCCGGCCGACGTACGCGATCTGTTCGACGTACGGGAATCCCTGGAGTCACTGGCGGCGCGGCTCGCGGCCGAGCGGTCGGACGCGGCCGGGCTGGCGCGGTTGCGGGCGCGCCTGGACGCCGCGCGGGCCGCGACGCGGGAGCGGGACCGGGCGTCGATCGCCGCGGCGAACGCCGGATTCCACACGGACATCGTGGAGTTGGCGGCGAACCCGCTCCTCACCAGCATGATGCGGCCCTTGGAGGCGCGCACGCACTGGCTGTTCCGGCTCACCGCGCAGCGCGATCCGGCGCGGCAGTGCGCCGAGCACGAGGAGCTGTACGCGGCGATCGCGTCCGGCGACGCGGACCGTGCGGCGGCCCTGGCGCTCGATCACGTCTCCGACGGCCGCGCCGAGTCCCTCGCCCTCGCCGAACGCTGGTCCCACCCGGAGATCGACCCCCAGGCGGTCGCGGCGCGCAGGCGGCGCCGCGGTTCGTAACGTCCGCTGCCCCGCATAAGTTCTAGCCGGCGTCCCCGCGGTCCACCGTCTCCGCGCCCTCCAGGGGCGCCCGCTCCAGGAAGGCCACCGCTTCGGGGACGCGGTGGCGCAGGCGGCGGAGGCCGGCGGCGGTGAGGGTGCGGCAGCGGGTGTCGCGTTCGGCGAGGACCTTGCGCGTGCGGCGGGGCGGGAAGTCGGCGGGCGTGAGGGCCGCGCCGGGCCCCGCCGACCAGGTACGGCTCGTCGTCACCGTGTCGGCGGCGTCGGCGCACACGGCGAGGCGGCCCGACTCCACGTACCACAGGACGATGCGGTCGAGGGGGCGGGCGCGCGGCGGCTCCACGGACTCGCCGGCCGCGAGGTCGAGGGTGTCGAAGGCGTCGGAGAGGGCGGCGCGCAGCCCGGGGTCGGCGGTGCCGAACAGGTCGCAGTCGGCGAGCGGCACGGGGCGCTCCGGGTCGAGGCCGAGGCCGGTGAGGAGTTCGTCCTCGCAGGCCTCCAGGGCGCGGCCGAGGTCGGGGAACTCGTCGGTGGCGCGGGTCATCGCCTGGCGTTCGTCCGGGTCGGCGAGCACCATCCGCAGGTCGCGCGAGCGCAGTTCGTCGGCGAGGCCGCGCAACAGGTCGGCGGCGACGGGTTCGATGCGGCCGACGCGGGTGAGGTCGAGCACGAACCAGCCGACGGCGTCCGGGAGTTCGAGCGCGGCGCGCAGGGTCTGCTCGGCGGTCGCGAAGTCGAGGTCGCCCTGGAGGACGTGCACGCGGATCCGCTCCTGGCGCTCGTCGAGGGCGGCCCGCTGGGCGCGGGTGCGGTGCCGCAGGGAGCGCAGCGGGGTGGAGTGCAGGGAGCGGGGCGGCAGCGGGCGGCGCTCGGGGGACGTGGCGCGCATCAGGTGCAGGCCGAACTGGTCGGAGATCAGGTGGCAGGCGGCGATACCGCGCACGCTGTTGCCCTTCTCCTCCAGCGGCGGGCTGAACACGCCGATGCCGAACTGGCCCGGCAGGGCGACGCCGATCGCGCCGGACACCCCGCTCTTGGCGGGCATCCCGACCCGCAGCATCCACTGCCCCGACGCGTCGTACATGCCGCAGGTGGCCATGACGGCGAGGACGTGCTGGGCGTGCCGGGTGGCGACGACGCGTTCCCCGGTGACGGGGTTGATGCCGCCGCCCGCGAGGGTCGCGTGCATCACGGCGAGGTCGTCGCAGGTGACGAGGACGGAGCACTGGCGGAAGTAGACGGCGAGTTCGGCTTCGACGTCGCCGGTGAGGGAGCCCGCGTTGTGCATGAGGTAGGCGAGGGCGCGGTTGCGGTCGCCGGTGGCGCACTCGGAGGCGTACACGGCCTCGTCGACGTCGAGCCGGCGGCCGGCGAACGCGCCGAGCCCGTCGAGGATGCGCCCGAAGCGGTCCTGCGGGGTGTCGCCCGCGACGAGTGAACTGGTCACGATGGCACCGGCGTTGACCATGGGGTTGGGCGGGCGGCCCGTGCCGGGGTCCAGGCGGATGGAGTTGAACGCCTCCCCGCTCGGCTCGGCGCCGACCCGCGCCAGGACGTTCTCCAGGCCGTGGTCGGCGAGCGCGAGCGCGAACACGAACGGCTTGGACACGGACTGCGCGGTGAACGGCACGGCCGTGTCCCCGCTGCCGTACACCTGCCCGTCGAGGGTGCACAGGCTGAGCCCGAACAGCCTCGGGTCGACGCGTCCGAGTTCGGGGATGTAGGAGGCGGGCTCCCCGTCGGTGAGGTCGCGCAGCCGCAGCCGTACCCCGTCGAGGAGCGCGGTCAGCGGATCCGCCCCGGGTCTCGGGGCGGCCCCGTCCTCCCGCGCTTCCCCGAAGTCGCGCGCTTCCTGCGCGAACCACAGGTCCGGCCCGCCGCGCGCGCCCGGCCTGTGCGCCGTCTCGTCCATGTCGCTCATCGTGTCCATCGAAACCCATCGGTCAGGTGGCTGCTCGTCGAAACCTCTGGTCCGCGCCCTTCCGAGGCAGCAGAGTGACCGCATGACCGAAACCGATCACAAGAACGATCTCCTGCGATACCTCCAGGACGCCCGAGACGCCCTGCTGTGGAAGCTCGACGGACTCTCCGAGTACGACGCGCGGCGCCCGCTCACACCTACGGGAACCAATCTGCTGGGTCTGCTCAAGCACCTGGCGGGTGTGGAGCTGGGCTATCTCTGCGACACCTTCGGGCGGGAGCACGGGGAGCCGCTGCCCGACTTCAAGGACGGCGAGGACGAGAACGCCGACATGTACGCGGCCGCCGACGAGTCCCGCGAGGAGATCGTCGAGCGCTACCGCCGGGCGTGGGCGCTGACCGACGCGTCGGTGCGGGAGCTGTCCCTGGACACGGTCGGCAGGGTGCCGTGGTGGCCCGAGGAGCGGGCCGAGGTCACCCTCCACCACGTCCTCGTACGCGTCCTGTCGGACACGCAGCGGCACGCGGGCCAGGCCGACATCCTGCGCGAGGGCCTGGACGGCCTGGTGGGCTACCGGCAGGACAACGACAGCCTGCCGGACCTTCAGTGGGAGCGGCACCACGCCCGTCTGGAGGAGATCGCCCTCGGGACCAGGGACCGGCCCTAGCTCGGGGCGTGCTGCGCGGCCAGTCGCACCGGCGCGTTCTGCGCCCCGTACCCCTGGTAGCCGTTCTCGCGCTGGGCGAGTTCGAAGAAGACGCGGCCCACGGTGCGGGTGTAGCAGTGGCGGAAGGTGCCGTGGGCGTCGCGGTCGTAGAGGATGCCGAGTTCCTGGTACGTCTCCAGCTCGCCGGGTTCGAACGCGAAGCGCGCGGCGAGATCGTCGTAGTAGTTGCCCGGCATCGGCAGCAGTTCGCCGCCCGCCGCGCGGAAGCGGCGCGCGGCCGCGACGACGTCGTCGGTGGCGAGGGCGATGTGCTGGGCCCTGTCCTGGTCCTCGCCGGGGCCGGGGCCCGCGCCGAGCGCGATGCGTACGGCGCCGTCGGCGGTGGAGACGGCGCGGCTGCGCAGCAGGCCGTACGGGTCGGCGACGTCGATGCTGGCCTGCGGCTGGAGGCCGAGGACGCTGCGGTGGAACAGGGCGGCCTCGTCGAACTGGTGCCAGGGCTGGGTGAGCTGGAGGTGGTCCACGCCCCGGACGTCGGTCTCGGCGGGCCGCTCCCCCGTCGGCTCGAAGTCCCGGATCCAGCTGGGGAGTTCGGGGCGGTCGGTGGCGCAGAAGAAGAGTTCCGTGCCGTCGGGCGCGGCGACCGCGTCCAGGAGGACGTCGCCGGTGCCGCGGCGGCGCGGCAGGACGGGGGCGAGCAGCGCCTCGGCGCGGCGGGCGGCGGCGGCCGGGCCGGGGGACTCCAGGCCGACGGCGGCGAGGACGGTGCCGTCGCGGCGGGCGGCGGGTCCGGTGTTGAGCAGCACGCGGGCCTCGCCCTGTTCCCACAGGTCGACGGGCTTTCCGCGGTGGCGGCCGGTGCGGGTGAAGCCGAGTGCGGCGAGGAGGGCGGCGGCCGGGGCGACGTCGGGGGTGACGAGTTCGGTGAAGGCGACGCCCGTGGGGACGACGGGGGCGGGCAGTCCGCCGTCGGCCGCCACGTCCTTCAGGCCGACCGTCTCCTGGAGGGCGAGCAGTGAACGCAGCGCGTCGACGGCGGCGGGGCCGGCCTCGGCCTGCCGGAACACGTCGTTGAAGATCTCCAGGGAGAGCGGTCCCCGGTATCCGGCGCGCAGGACGTGCCGCAGCAGACCGGCGACGTCGAGGTCGCCCTGGCCGGGGAAGCACCGGTAGTGGCGGCTCCACCGCAGGACGTCCATGTCGAGGAGCGGGGCGTCGGCGAGCTGGAGGAAGAAGATCTTGTCGCCGGGAATGTCCTCGATGCCTTCGAGGTCCTTGCCCTCGGTGCCCCGGGCGAGGATGTGGAAGCTGTCGAGGCAGGTGCCGAGCGCCGGGTGGTCGGCGGCCTCGACGAGGCGCCAGGCGTGGTCGTAGGTGTTGACGTGCCGCCCCCAGGCCAGCGCCTCGTAGGCGACGCGGACCCCGAAGTCGTCCGCCCGCTCGGCGAGTCGGCGCAGCTGGTCGGCGGCGAGGGCGTCGTCGCCGACGGAGAGCGGCGAGACGCTGGAGCAGACGAGCACGGTGTCGGTGCCGAGGCGGCGCATCAGCCGGAACTTGTGCTCGGCGCGCCGCAGGTTCTGGGCGAAGACGTCCTCGAGGACGGCTTCCATGTCGCGCATCGGCTGGTACAGGTCGATGCTCAGGCCGAGGTCGGCGCAGCGGTCGCGGATCTCCTCGGGGCTCAGGGGGCTGGCGAGGAGGTCGTTCTCGAAGATCTCGACGCCGTCGAAGCCCGCGCGGGCGGCGGCGGTGAGCTTCTCGGTGAGTGATCCACTGAGCGAGACGGTGGCGATGGAGGTGCGCACGGTGCTCCTTCCGGAGGGGGCGGGTTGGCGGGGCCGGCGGCGGGGGTTGAAAGGATCGGGGCTCTGCCCCGTACCCCGCTGCTCAATCGCCGCAGGGGCTTCATACGGCTGCTCAATCGCCGCAGGGGCTTGATCTGTTCAATCGGTGCCGGGGCTCGATGTTGCTGCTCGAAGCGCCTCCTCCGCGCCCGCCAGTTCGGCGAAGTGGGCGAGCATCCGGGTGGCGTCCGGCTCGCGCCCGGTGAAGAGGCGGAACGCGTCGACGGCCTGGAAGACGGCCATGCCGCCGCCGTCGAGGACGGCGCAGCCCAGGTCGCGGGCGGTGCGCACGAGTTCGGTCTCCAGCGGCCGGTAGACGACCTCGGCGACCCACAGGCCGGGGTGCAGCAGCTCGGCGGGGAACGGGAGGCCGGGGTGGGCGGCCATGCCGGTGGGGGTGGCGTGCACGATACCGTCGGCTCCGGCCAGGTGCGCGGCGAGCTGTTCGGGGCCCGCGGGCAGGGCGCGGTCCGCGCCGAAGTGCCGGTTGAGGGAGGCCGCGAGGTCGGCGGCGCGCTCGGGCAGCGCGTCGACGAGGACGATCCGGCCCGCCCCGAGCGTGAGCACGGCGTGCGCGACGGCGGCGCCCGCTCCCCCGGCGCCGAGCTGGACGACGCGCTCCATACGGGCCTCGGGCAGCCCGCGCGCGAAGGAGGCGGCGAACCCGGTGACGTCGGTGTTGTGCCCGGTGGTCCGGCCGTCGCGGAACACCACGGTGTTGACCGCGCCGAGGGCGGCGGCCTGCGGCGACAGCTCGTCGAGGTGCTCGATGACGAGCTGTTTGCAGGGGTGCGTGATGTTCAGCCCGTCGAAGCCGACGGTGCGGGCGGCCCGCAGCAACTCCCCGACGTTCTCGGCCGGTACGCCGAGTTCGGCGATGTCCAGGCGCCGGTACAGGTACCGCAGCCCCTGCCGGTCGGCCTCCCGCTCGTGCAGGGCCGGGGAGAGCGAGGGCCCGATGCCCTCGCCGATCAGACCGACGAGATAAGAGTCCTGGGGCACGGGGTCCTCCTGGCCGAGCGCAAACCTAATGTACGAACTGGTTCGTTACTCATATCAAGCCGGACGCTCCCCTGGGAACCCCTGGCTCCTACAATCGCAGGCAGCACTCGCCCCTTCCCGCCTTGCCCGAAGGATCCAGATGACCACTGTCGAAGAGCCGGCGCGCCGCGCGGGACGCATCCGCGACGCGGCCCGCACCAAGGCCGAGATCCTCAAGGTCGCCACGGAGGAGTTCGCGCGTGCCGGGTACACGGGCGCCCGGGTGGACGAGATCGCGGCCCGCACCCGCACCACGAAGCGGATGATCTACTACTACTTCGGCGGCAAGGAGCAGCTGTTCACGGCCGTCCTGGAGAGCGCCTACGCCGTGATCCGGCACGCCGAGCGCGACCTGGACGTCGAGCATCTCGACCCGGTCGCCGCGATCCGCCGGCTCGCCGAGCTGACCTTCGACCACCACGAGCAGCACCCGGACTTCATCCGGCTCGTGAGCATCGAGAACATCCACGACGCCGAGCACATCACCGCGTCCGAGACGATCGGCTCGCTCAACTCGCCCGCGATCGACGTGATCCGCCGGATCCTGGAGGCGGGCCGCGCCGACGGCGTGTTCACGGCGGACGTGGACGCGGTCGACCTGCACGCGATGATCAGTTCGTTCTGCTTCTTCCGCGTCTCCAACCGGCACACGTTCGGCGCCCTGTTCGGCCGCGATCTGACGGCGCGGGACCGCCGCGAGCACTACCGGACGATGCTGGGCGACATGGTGATCGCGTACCTCACGACAGCCGGCGGCGAACGCTAGCCGACGGAAACGTCCTCGTCGAGACCCCTTGACAGGCGGGTAACACGGGCGCAACATCGCTGGCCATCCGCTACTAACTACCCAGTGGGTTAATTAACCCGGCCGACCGAGGGTCCGCCGGGTACCTCAGCCCAGCCCTCAAGGAGCCCGCGTGTCCGTCCCCGCAGAACCTCCGCGCGCACCACAGGGCCAGCCCCGCAAGGCGGCCATCGCCGCCTGGAGCGGCAGCGCCCTCGAGTACTACGACTTCTTCATCTACGGCAGCGCCGCCGCGCTCGTCTTCCCGAAGGTCTTCTTCGACGAGTCCGACCCGGCCGACGCCACCCTGCTCTCGCTCGCCACGTTCGGTGTCGCGTACGCCGCGCGGCCCGTCGGCGCGTTCTTCCTCGGCCACATCGGCGACCGTCTCGGGCGCCGCAAGATCATGGTGTTCACCGTGATGCTGATGGGCCTGTCGACGTTCCTGATCGGCTGTCTGCCCACACGCGAACAGGTCGGCGGACTCGCGCCGCTGCTGCTCGTGCTGTGCCGGATCATGCAGGGCATCTCGGCGGCGGGCGAGCAGTCCAGCGCCGGTTCGATGACCTTGGAACACGCGCCGGAACACCGGCGCGCGTACTTCACCAGTTTCACCCTCAACGGCACCCAGGCGGGCCAGCTCCTCGCCACCGTCGTCTTCCTGCCGATCGCGGCCATGCCCGAGGAGCAGCTCCTCTCCTGGGGCTGGCGCATCCCGTTCTGGCTGAGCCTCGGCGTCGCCGTGGTCGGCTACGTGATCCGCCGTTCCCTGGACGAGACCCCCGAGTTCGCGGCCAAGGCCGAGTCCGGCGACGTGGCGAAGCTGCCGCTCGCGGTGCTGCTGCGCGACCACTGGGTGGACGTGCTGCGCGTGATCGGCGGCGCGCTGGTCGCCTCCGTCAGCACGATCTTCACCGTGTGGGCGCTGTCGTACGCGACGAGCGACGCGGTCGGCATGGATCGCTCGGCCATGCTGTGGGTGGGCGCACTCGCCAACCTCGTGGCGCTCGGCACGATCCCGCTGTGGGCGAGCCTCGCCGACCGCATCGGCCGCCGCCCCGTCTTCCTCACGGGCGCCGCGGGCAGCGCGCTGCTGATGTTCGGCTACCTGTGGGCGATCTCCACGGGCTCGTACGCCCTGACGTTCGTGCTCGGCATCCTGGCGTTCGGTGTCGTCTACAGCGCGGCCAACGCGGTGTGGCCCGCCTTCTACGGCGAGATGTTCCCCACCCGCGTAAGGCTGTCGGGGCTGGCCATCGGTACCCAGATCGGCTTCGCGATCTCCGGTTTCGCGGTGACGTTCGCGGCGCAGATCGCGGGCCCGGACGGCGACAACTGGATCGCGGTGGCCATCTTCACGGCGGCGCTGTGCGTGCCTCCGGTGATCGCGGGGCTGACGGCCCGCGAGACGGCCAAGGTGCCGACCGCGCAGCTCGGCGAGCACGGCCGGAACTCCGCGGTGGTGAAGGAGGCGCCGGGCGCGGCGGTCTGACTCCGCGCACGCCGAGCGCCGGACCTCACGGAGCGGGGGTCCGGCGCTCGCCCGTGCCGATGCCCGCCTTGTGCGCCGCCCCGTGCAGCATCTTGAGGGCCACCAGCAGCACCCCGATGTCGTCGAGGTAGATCGGGTCGGGCAGCAGGTCGACCGGCGAGATCGTGTAGGCGACCGCTGCCCAGAACAGCGCCTTGTTGTGCAGCGGGATGCCGGCGTCGACGAGCAGCTTGCGCGCCTTGAACACCCGGACCAGGAGCACGGCCGCCACCACCAGCATGACGACTGCCGCGATCCCGGCGAGAACGATCCACGCGGTGCTGTCCATCCCGGTCCCCCTGAGGCGTACGTACGAGACGTCCCAGGCTAGACGGTGCGGACGGGATTTCCCCCGCGTGCGGCGTGCGGCCCGTCGGGCGAGGATGAGGTCCGAACACGCAAGCGGTCGTCATGAGGCGGAGGGGCAAGCGGTGTTGATCTTCGTGGCCATGGTCCTCGGTGGGATCGGTGTGGTGTGCATCGGCATCACGGCGCGGCGGATGGTGACCGGCGACGTGGCGCTCGGCCCGCCGCTCCTCGCCCTGGCCACGGCGTTCGCGTCCGCCGCGCTGCTGCTGACGGCGATGGCCCTGGGTCAGTGACCCGGGGCCCCGGCCCGTCCGGGTGCCCTCAGGGCTCTTCGTCGTCCACCACGTGCACGGCGGCCTCCTCCGCCGACGCCGCTCCCCCGGCGTAACCGGCGTCCATGGCCAGCATGTCCTTCTCGGCGTCCTCGTGGGCGCCCTCGTCCGGCGCGATCAGCCGGCCCGCGCGCCACTCGCCGACCTCCGCGTCCAGCGGCTCGCCGTCACCGTCGCGCAGGTCGCCGACGCCGTCGCCGTCCTCGTCCTCCTCGCCGGACTCCAGCTCCTCGTAGGCCTCGATGACCGGGTCGGGCCGCTCCTCCGCGAGGCGCTCGTCGAGCGTCTCGCCCGCCTGCTGCTCCGCGGCCGTGTTGCCGGTGTGCTCGACGCCCAGGGGGCGCTCCGGGGGCGACCACCCCTCGTCGTAGGGGTCGACACCCCGGTCGTTCAGGGTGTCCTCGGGGTCGAGGATGCCCTCGTCGTCCCCCACCTCGGGGCCCGAGGGCTGATACACCTCGTCGCCCATGGCCGAATCGTCGCCGCGCTCGGTCATCCCGCGTCACCTCGCATCCGAGTTACGTGTCTCCTGTCCAGCCTGCACCAGTACCCGCCGCCCGGCCGCTCAAGGGGGTCCACGCGCGCGTGCGCGATGGTGCGCCGGGGTGCCCGGGTACGTCTTGCCGACACCACCGGTGAGGGGACAGAAGCGTCCCCCGTGGGGTGGGGCCGGGCCCGAAACCCACGGGTCGGGCCCCTTCCGCGGGAAGGGAACCCCTGTCCTTTCACACACCCCCGGTCCATCCACCGAACGGAACGAGGTCGTCGCATGCGCCGCACCGGATTCCTCTCCCTCGCCGCCGCCCCGCTCCTGGCCTTCGCCCCCACGGCCGGGCCCGACCAGGCACTGACCGTCACCGAGCCCGTCGCGGGCTCCGTGCACGCCTCGGGCAGCAGCATGTTCGTGACCTGGCAGAACCCCAGCGGCAAGAAGCTGGACATGTGGCTCGTGCGCGACGGCTCGGCCCGCGTGGCACAGCTCGCGTCCCGACTGACGTCGGCTGCGCGCAGCGAGACGTCCACCGTGCTGCCGAACGTGCCCGACGGCACGGGCTACTCGATCGAGCTGGTGAGCCGCGACGGCGACGCCCGCGGCTACAGCCCCTCGTTCTCCGTCGGACCCACCGCGAAGCCCGCCGGCGGAGCGGCCCAGCGCGCAAGCAGCGAGCCCGGCCCGCCGGGTGCGGCGGACCGGGCTCGGTGTACGTCACCTGAAGACGTGCGTCACTTCAGGGCGATCAGTGACGCGAGGCCCATGAGCCCCACGAGGACGGCCCCGCAGAGCCCCACGCAGCGCGCCTTGAGCCGCTCGTAGCGCTCCTCGTACTCGCCGCGCAGTTGCGCGGCACGCGCCACGATCTGGCCGAGCGCGGCCTTGTGGAAGACGAGGCGTTCCTCGACGAAGACGCGCTGCACCTCCTCGCGCTGCGCTCCGGTGAGCCAGTCGAGCCGATCGGTGAACGCCTCGGCCTGCGCGTGGGCCTCGGTGACCTTCGAGTTCCACAGCAGATAGCCCTCCATCTGCTGGATCCCCGCGTTCACGTCCTGCTCGGTGCTGCTCATGCGGACGCGCCCTCGTGCGAGTTCTCCGCATGGTCGAGGGCCGCGACGCCCGGGTGGTGCAGGTCGAACGCCGGGGACTCGGAACGGACCCGCGGCAGCGTGACGAAGTTGTGGCGCGGCGGCGGGCAGGAGGTGGCCCACTCCAGGGAGCGGCCGTAGCCCCACGGGTCGTCGACCTCGATCTTCTTGCCGTACTTGGCGGTCTTCCAGATGTTGTAGAAGAACGGCAGCAGCGACATGCCGAGCAGGAACGCGGAGATCGTCGAGATGGTGTTCAGCGCGGTGAAGCCGTCGGCCGCGAGGTAGTCCGCGTAGCGCCGCGGCATGCCCTCGACGCCCAGCCAGTGCTGCACCAGGAACGTGCCGTGGAAGCCGACGAACAGCGTCCAGAAGGTGATCTTCCCGAGCCGCTCGTCGAGCATCTTCCCGGTGAACTTGGGCCACCAGAAGTGGAATCCGGCGAACATCGCGAAGACGACGGTGCCGAACACCACGTAGTGGAAGTGCGCCACCACGAAGTACGAGTCGGAGATGTGGAAGTCCAGCGGCGGCGCCGCCAGGATCACACCGGTGAGACCACCGAAGAGGAAGGTCACGAGGAAGCCGATGGACCACAGCATCGGTGTCTCGAAGGACAGCGAGCCCTTCCACATCGTGCCGATCCAGTTGAAGAACTTCACACCGGTCGGTACGGCGATGAGGAACGTCATGAAGGAGAAGAACGGCAGCAGCACACCGCCGGTCACGTACATGTGGTGCGCCCACACCGTGATGGAGAGGCCGGCGATGGCGATGGTGGCGCCGACGAGGCCGGAGTAGCCGAAGATCGGCTTGCGGGAGAAGACCGGGATGACCTCGGAGACGATGCCGAAGAACGGCAGCGCGATGATGTACACCTCCGGGTGGCCGAAGAACCAGAAGAGGTGCTGCCACAGCAGCGCGCCCCCGTTGGCGGCGTCGAAGACGTGGGCGCCGAACTTGCGGTCCGCCTCCAGGGCGAACAGCGCGGCGGCCAGCACCGGGAAGGCCAGCAGCACCAGGACACCGGTCAGCAGCACGTTCCACGTGAAGATCGGCATGCGGAACATCGTCATGCCCGGCATGCGCATGCAGATGATGGTCGTGATGAAGTTGACCGAGCCGAGGATGGTGCCGAAGCCGGAGAAGGCCAGGCCCATGATGCCCATGTCGGCGCCGATGCCGGGGGTGTGGATCGCGTCCGACAGCGGCGCGTACATGAACCAGCCGAAGTCGGGCCCGCCCTGCGGGGTGAGCAGCGCGCCCGCCGCGATCAGCGAGCCGAGCAGGTACAGCCAGTAGGCGAACATGTTCAGTCGCGGGAACGCGACGTCGGGGGCGCCGATCTGGAGCGGCATGATCCAGTTCGCGAAGCCGGAGAACAACGGGGTCGCGAACATCAGGAGCATGATCAGGCCGTGCATGGTGAAGGCCTGGTTGAACTGCTCGTTCGACAGGATCTGCGAGCCGGGGCGGGCCAGTTCGGCGCGCATGAAGAGCGCCATGATGCCGCCGACGCAGAAGAACGCGAACGAGGTGATCAGATACAGCGAGCCGATCGTCTTGTGGTCGGTGGTGGTGAGCCACTTCACCACCACCGCACCGGGCCGCCGCGCGTGCGCGGCTTCCGAATCCGGTGCCTCGGCGCTCGCCGCCGCGCTCTGCGTGGACGTCATCAGGTAGTCGCTTCCTTGGCCGTTGCAATACAGGACACGACCACGACTAGCGGACGCCGGGGCGGGATGCGGGGACACGCGCACCCGCGCGTCCCCGGTTCCCTCGAATGCAGCAGCGGGCCGTCAGCGCGCCAACCGGATGTCGTGCCGTACGACGCCCAACGCGTCCTCCACGCCGACCAGTTCGGCGCGCGGGGTGTGCTGCGACGCGGAGACGACCAGGGTGTGGGTGCCGGCCGGCAGCCCCTCCACGGTGTAACTCCCCTGGCTCACCGCGGCCTTGGCGAGGCGCTTGCCGCGGGCGCTGATCACGGTGATCCACGCGGGGCAGCCCTCGGGGTGCTCGGCGCACTCCACCCGGCCGGTGACGCGGGCGCGGCCCACGGGGGCCGGGTCGCGGCGGGTGGTGTCGCGGCGCTGCTGCGGGGCCCGCTCCTGCGGCTGCGGCGCGGCGGCGGGCCGCTCCACCGCCCGCTCCTGCGGCTGCGGCTCGCTCCAGGCGGCCATCACGGCGCGGGTGCGGCGCTGCATCGGCGAGGCGGGCTGCTGCGCCGTGCGGCCGCCGGTGGCGACAGGCAGGCCCGCCTGTTCGGCGTACGCGGCCAGGGTCTCGTCGAGGGCGTCGAGTTCGCGCAGGGCCGTGTGCAGGCGCTGGGCGCGTGGCCCGGATCCGGCCGGGGCGAGTTCGGCGCGCAGTTCGCGGACGAGCGGGCTCACCCTGCGGTACGTGCCCTCGGGCTCGCCGGTCGCGAAGAACCGGTCGAGTTCCTTGAGGGACGCGGTGAGCGTGGTGGTGATGAGGCGGGCGCGTTCGGCGAGGCGGGGCGCGAGGTCCACGTCCATGTCGGCGGCCGAGGCCAGGGCGCGGGCGTGGCCGGTGGCGGAGGCCAGCAGGGCGACGCGGTGCTCGGCGGCGGGACCGCTCACGCCGACCGGCATCCGCACCAGCGGCTTGGCGACGCTCTGCACCTGGAGCAGCGCGGCGTCCACGGCGCGGGCGGCGCCGCGCAGCCGCACCGGGGTGTCGGGCCGCGTCCAGCGCTGCTCGACCTGGGCGACGACCTGCGCGAGGACGTCGACGTAGCCGCGCTCGGCCTCCTGGACGACGGTGCGGCGGGCGAGCGGGAAGATCAGGGCGGCGCAGGCGGTGGCGACGAGGACGCCGATGCCGTTGTCCAGGAGCCGCTCCCCCAGCAGGTGGTCCATGCCGCTCTCGGGCGTGGTCAGCGCGTACAGCTGGCACAGGGCGACGACGAGGCCGACGACCCAGCAGGCGTAGGCGCGGGCCATGCCCCAGGCGCCGAAGGTGAGTCCGGCGACGATGACGGCGAGCGTCCAGTAAACGTGGTCGCGGCCGATGAGGTGGACGAGGACGATGCCGAGGACGGCGCCGATCACGGTGCCGACCATGCGGTGCCCGAACTTGCGCAGCCGCTCGTGGGTGGTGTTGGTGCCGAACAGCGTGATCATCACGCCGACCAGGCCCCAGTAGAAGCGGTGCGGGTCGATGGCGTCGGAGATCGGCACGACGATGGCCGCGGCCACGGCCGCGTGCGCGGGGACCCGGATGTACGGGATGGCGCGGCGCCAGCCGGACTCGGTGGCGCCCGCGAGCGCGCGCCGGGTGGGGCCCGCCGAGCCGGGCAGCCGGTTGTTCTCCAGCGCGACGGTCGGCTTGAACGGCACCTCGGCCTTGGCGGCGGCCACGCCCCGGCCGAGCGCGAGCCAGTTGTGCAGGGCGCGGGCGAGGGAGTCGAGGAGGTGGCCGACGCGGCGGGCGAGCACCGCGGCCTCGACGTCGTCGGCGGGGGCGGCCGGGTCGGCGAGGACCGCCTCGGCGCGCTCCTGGATGTGGGCGGCGGCGGGCTGGAGGCCCTCGGCCTCCCGTATCGGCGTGTCGCGGGCGAGCACGAGCCCGACGGCGAGCGCCTCGCGCAGCTGCCCGGGGACCGGGAGCCGGGTCAGCTCCTGGACGGCCTGGCCGATGCCGCGCAGCGCGAGTTCGGCGTCGAAGAGGTGCCGGTGGAGGAGTTCGGCGGCGTCGGGGTCGGCGGCGACCTCGGGCTGGGCGAGGCGGGCGTCGATGGTGACGGTGGTGATGTTGAGGCGGCGCAGGGAGCGGCTCATGCGGCGCACGGCCCGCTCCTGGTCGGCGTCGGGGTCGACGGCGTCCACGGCGGCGTCGGCGACGCGGCGGGCCTCGACCACGAAGGCGCGCTGGGTGCGCAGCAGGTCCTCGCGGGGCATCGGGTAGCAGAGCAGCAGCCGCGTCACGAGGACGGCGGCGGCGGACACCAGGGCGACCGCGAACGCCTTGCCGACGAGCGCGACGGGGATGCCCGCGAGCATGCCGACCATCATGCCGTTGAAGAGCATCATCCCGGTGACCAGCGGGATCGCCCCGAACCTGGCGAGCAGGAAGGTGCCGGCGAGAGCCACGACCATGAGCACAATCTGCGGTACGCGCTCGCCGTTGAGGTTCGCGCACAGCCACAGCGCGGCGGTGTACGGGAACGGCATCCACAGGATGGCGCGGGCGAGGCGGTCCCAGGTGTTCTCGGCGACCGCGAAGGCGCTCATCAGGCCCATCATCCCGGCGACCATCATGCCGATCATGTCGGGGATGCCGAGCGCCTCGGCCATCGCGTAGCCGACGACGAGCGCGGTCACCATGGCGACGAGGGTGCGCCAGCCGGTCTGGAGCTGACCGAGTCCGGGGTCGGCCGCGAGGACCCAGTCCCACCATCTGCGGGGTCCGGCGACGCGGTGGGGTGCGAGGTCCGCTCCTGGTGGGGCGTCGCTCGCGGCGGTGTGCTGGTCCGGCAGGGTGCCCGGGGTGGTCAACTGGCCTCCGATTCCATGGCGTTCAACAGGGTGTTCAGCGCGTCCCGCGCGGTGGACACCGCGCGCTCCGGGTCGTCGACGGCGCCGCCTTCGAGGGCGGTGAGCAGGGCGGCGGCCATGCGCTGCCGCCCCGCTTCCAGCAGGGCGTGCCCGGCGGGTGTGAGCGAGGTCTCGACGGCGCGCCGGTCGTCCTCGCAGCGCCGCCGCTCGACGAGCCCGGCGTCCCCCAGCTTCTGCAGGAGCACGGTGACGCGCGGCTGCGCCATCCCGGTCCGGGCGGCGAGCCCGGTGACCCGGCACGGCCCGCCCTCCAGTGCGTCGAGCAACGCCACCTGGCTCCGCGTGAGCCCGAACTCGCCTTCCCTGAACAGGGTTTGACCGAGCTGCGCGATCCCCCGCAACAGGCCGCGGGCGGCACCTTCGATGCGCCGGGCCTCGGCGACGTCGACGGACCCCGGAGATAGATGCATATGGAAAGAATATACATGGCACATACATGAGCTGCGCGCGGGTCAGCCGGCCGGACGCCCGGCGCATCGCTCTCGGCGACGGGTGCGCCATGAGTGCCCCTGCGGCGATTGAGCAGCGGGCTCCGGGCCAGCGCCCCGAGACCGCGCCCCCGCAAGGCCGCACCCCACCCTCCGGCGATAGACGTATCCGGCCCGCGCCCCACTCCCGCCCACCCCCACCCGGTGAAAAACTCAGGGCGTGGACGGGGGGATCCTCGAACGGGACCTCGAACTGGCACGACTGGCCGACGCCGCGCGGAGCGCCGCGCGCGGGGCCGGCTGCGTCGCGCTCGTCCTCGGCGAGGCCGGCATCGGCAAATCGAGCCTGGTCCGCGCTCTGCCCTCCGTCCTGCCGGCCACCGCCCGCCTCCTCGTCGGTCACTGCGACGACCTGGCCACGGGCCGCCCCCTCGGACCGCTGCGCGACCTCGTCGGCAGCGTCGGCGCCGACCTGGCCCGCGCCGTCCGGGACGCCGGCGACCGCCACCGCATCTACGAGGCGCTGAGCGCCGAGCTGTCCGGCGCACCGCATCCCGCGGTGCTGGTCGTGGAGGACGTGCACTGGGCGGACGAGGCGTCCCTGGACGCGCTGCGCTATTTGGTGCGCCGCATCGAGCGGCTGCCCGCCGTGCTCGTGCTCACCTACCGCGACGACGAGCTGGGCCGCGGCCACCCGCTGCGCCAGCTGCTCGGCCAGGTCTCCGGCGCGGCCCGCGTGCACCGGCTGCCGCTCGCCCCGCTGTCGCGCCGCGCCGTGGGCCGGCTCTGCGCGGCGGCGGCGCTCGATCCGGCTCAGGTGTACGGGGTGACATCGGGCAACCCGTTCTTCGTGGCGGAGGTGCTGGCGGCGGGCGGCACCGGCGTGGTCCCGCCGACCGTGGTGGACGCGGTCCTGGCCCGGCTGCGGGGCCTCGACGACGCGGCGCGGGACGCGCTGGAGCAGCTGGCCGTGGTGCCCTCGGCCGTGGAGCGGCCGCTGGTGGACGCGCTCGTGCCGGGCGGCTGCGGGGCGCTCGCGGCGGCCGAGCAGGTGGGGCTGCTGACGGTGGCGCCGGAGCGGGTGGCGTTCCGGCACGAGATCATCCGCCGCGCGGTCGCCGACTCGCTGCCCGCGGCGCGCCGCATCGCGCTGGACCGGGCGGTGCTGGCCGCGCTGGTGGCGAGCCCGGACGCCGACCGGTCCCGGATCGTGCACCACGCGGCGGCGGCCGGTGACCTCGACGCCGTGGCCCGGTACGGGCCGCGGGCCGCCCGGGACGCGGCGCGGGCGGGCGCGCACCGGGAGGCCGCCGCGCATCTGCGCCTGGTCCTGCGCCGACGCGAGCGCTACGGCCCCGCCGACCTGGCCCACCTTCTGGAGCAGTTCGCGGTCGAGAGCTACACCATCGGGGACTCGGACGCCGCCGTCGCCGCGCAGCGCGACGCCGTGGAGCTGCGGCGCGGGCTCGGCGAGCCGCGGGCGCTCGGCGCCGATCTGCGCTGGCTGTCGCGGATCCACTGGTGGGCGGGGGACGCGGAGGCCGCGGAGACCGCGGCGCGCGAGGCGCTCGCCGTGCTCGAACGAGCCGGTGACGACCAACTGTTGGCGCTCGCGCTGAGCAACACGGCGCAGCTGCGGATGCTGTCGGACTCCTACACGCAGGCCGTCGAGTACGGCGAGCGGGCCATCGCGCTGGCCCGCAGGGCGGGCGACCCGGCGATCCTCGCGCACGCGCTGAACAACGTCGGCTCGGCGCGCTGGCGGGACGGGGACCCGCTCGGGCAGCGGCAGTTGGAGGAGAGCCTCGCGGTGGCGCTCGACTCCGGCGAGGTGGAGCACGCGTGCCGCGCCTACGCCAACATCGTCTGGTCGCTCCTGGACGACCTGCGGTTCACGGAGGCGGACCGGCACCTCTCCCCCGCGATCGACCTCGCGGACCGCGCCGAGCACGTCGGCTTCCTGACCTACCTCCAAGTGGAGCTGGCGCTGCGGAGGTTCGCGGCGGGCGACTGGACGGAGGCGGAGCGGTACGCGCGGCTCGGCGCCGACGTCTTCCCGCCCGCGCGCTGCCCCGCCCTCACCGTCCTGGCCCGCGTCCGGGTACGGCGCGGCACCCCCGGCGGCGACGACCTCCTCGACCGCGCCTGGCGGATCGCCGTCGGGACCCGCGAGCTGCAACGCTTGGGCCCGGTCGCGGCGGCCCGCGCGGAGGCGGCGTGGCTGCGCGGCGACCGGGCGGGGGTGCTCGCGGCCGCCGAGCGGGTGCACGAGCGGGCCCGCCGGCTCGCCGCGCCGCAGCGCTACGAGCTCGGCTACTGGCTGGCGCGGGCGGGCCGGTCCGTCCCGGCGGACGGCGCGACCCACCCTTACGCGCTCCAGGCCTGCGGCCAGTGGGACAAGGCCGCGGAGCTGTGGCGCGCGGCGGGCTGCCCGTACGAGGAGGCGGCGGCGCTCGCGCAGAGTCCCGACCCGGCCGTGAAGCTGACCGCGCTCACCACCCTGGACGCGCTGGGCGCCGCGCCACTGGCCCGTCTGGTCCGCGCAGAGCTCCGTGAACTCGGGGTGCGACGCGTGCCCCGCGGCCCGTACGCGGCGGCGCGCGGCAACCCGGCGGGCCTGACTAACCGTCAACTCCAGGTGCTGCGGCTCCTGATGGAGGGTCTGACCAACGCGGAGATCGCCGGGCGCCTCGTCGTCTCCGTGCGGACCGTCGACAACCATGTGCGCGCCGTCCTGGAGAAGCTGGACGCGCCGAGCCGGCGGCGCGCGGTGCAGCGGGCGGTGGAGATCGGGCTCACGGCGGCCGGCGAAACGTAGGTACCCGACCGGCCCGAGGTGGGTGACGGCCACGCATGCCCGGCCGCGCGCGACGCCCGTAGAACGGGGCGGACGACATCCACTCGACTCGGGGGATCGCATGAGCACCACACCCGCACAGGCCGCACGCCGTGAACTGACCGGATTCCAGGGGTCCTTGACCGGCCCCGCGGACTCCGGCTACGAGGAGGCGCGCGCCGTCTACAACGCCATGATCGACCGGCGTCCCGCGCTCGTGGCCCGCTGCGCCGACGCCGCCGACGTGGCGAAGGTGATCGCCTTCGCCCGCCGTCAGGCACTGCCGCTCGCGGTGCGCGGCGGCGGCCACCACGGCGCGGGCCTCGGCACCTGCGAGGGCGGCGTGGTCGCCGACCTGTCGGCCATGAACGCCGTGCAGGTCGACGCGGCGGCCCGCACCGTGCGGGTCGGCGGCGGCGCCACCTGGGGCCTGGTCGACGCGGCGACGCACGAGCACGGCATGGCCACGCCCAGCGGCATCATCTCCACCACCGGCGTCGGCGGCCTGGCACTCGGCGGCGGCCTCGGCCACCTCACCCGGCGCTGCGGACTGACCGTCGACAACATCGTCGCGGCGGAGGTGGTCCTCGCGGACGGCAGCCTCGTCCGCGCGGACGCCGACACCAACACGGACCTCTACTGGGCGATCAGGGGCGGCGGCGGCAACTTCGGCGTCGTCACCGACTTCACGTTCCGACTGCACGACGTGAGCACCGTGGTGGCCGGGCCGACGTTCTGGGCGGCCGAGCAGGGCGCCGAAGTCCTCGCCGCCTACCGGGAGTTCCTGCCGTCCGTACCCCGCGACGTCAACGGCTTCTTCCTGTACGGGGCCGTGCCGCCCGCGCCGCCGTTCCCCGAAGAACTGCATCTGCGCAAGGTGTGCGGCGTCGTGTGGTGTCACACCTCCGGCGACGCGGAGGCGGCGGAGCGGGCCATGGCGCCGCTCCTCGGCGAGCTGCCCGCGCCGCTGCTGCACGCGGTGGCACCGATGCCGCACCCGGTGATGCAGTCCATGTTCGACGGCCTGTACCCGCCGGGCCACCAGTGGTACTGGCGGGCCGACTTCGTCCGCGAGATCCCGGACGACGCGGTGCGGTTGCACGCCAAGTTCGGGCCGCAGACACCGTCCATGCAGTCGACGATGCACCTGTACCCGATCGACGGCGCCGCCCACGACGTCGGGCCGTCCGACACCGCGTTCAGCTACCGGGACGCGCGCTGGGCCAGCGTGTTCGCGGGCGTGGACCCGGACCCCGGCGCCGCCGATCTGCTGCGCCGCTGGACGGTCGACTACTTCGAGGCCCTCCACCCGTACTCGGCGGGCGGCGCGTACGTGAACATGATGATGGACGAGGGGCAGGAGCGGGTGCGGGCGAGCTACCGCGGCAACTACGCGCGCCTGGCCCGCGTGAAGGCGGCCCTCGACCCGGACAACGTGTTCCGCAACAACCAGAACATCGAACCGGACCCGTCCGCCCGCGACAACGTCCGGCCGTAGGAACCGGCCCACGACGCGCCGCCCGGCCCCCGGAACCGTAGCGTGGTCGCATGTGCTGGAGTGCGACGGCCGATCTGGTGGCGGGTGGCGCGATCGCCGCCGTGGGCGTGGGGTGCGTGGCGCGGGCGGCGCGGACCCGGCCGCGGGCGGTGCTGATCGCGGCGCTGCCGCTGCTCCTCGGGGCGCACCAGATCATCGAGGCGGTGATCTGGAACGACGGGGGTGGCACCGGGGCCGCCGTCGACGCGTGGGCGGTGATCGCCCTGCCGCTGCTGCCGTTGTGGGTGCCGGTGGGTGTGTGGTGCGCGGTGGCGCCGCGGGCCCGCCGTCGGCTGGTGGTGCCGCTCGTGGCGGGCGTGGGGACGGCGGGGGTGCTCGGGTACGTGCTGGCGACGCGTACGGTCACCGCCGATGTGCGCGGGCACACCATGGGCTACTCGATCGGCCTCCCGGGCGCCGGGTGGCTCCTGGCGGGATACCTTCTGGCGACGATCGGCGCGCTGCTGCTGTCCGGCGAGCGGGGGCTGGTGCTGCTCGGCGGGCTCGTGGCGGGGGCGGCGGGGGTGTGTGCGGGGTTGTGGCGGTGGGAGTTCATCTCGACGTGGTGCGCGGCCGCTGCGCTGTGCTCTTTGGTCCTCTACGCCTGGCTCCGCCCGGCCCCATCCGGCCCCTCCGTTTCCAGCCCCTCCGGCACGACATCCAGCCCCTCCGGCACGACATCCAGCCCCTCCGGCGATTGAGGAGCGGGGTCTGGGGCAGAGCCCCAGGAGCGGGTGGCGGGAGGCGTGGGCACGGCCTCGGGGCTCCGCCCCGGCCCCCGCTCCTCAAACGCCGGAGGGGCTGGAATGGGCGCGTCCAGCGACGGAGAGCTGAGGAGGGGGCGCGCGGAGCCGGAGAGGGCTGGCCGGGGGTCAGTCGGTGATGGTGACGCAGGGGAGGCCGACGCTGGTGTCGCCGCGGAAGCCCTCCGCGCACAGCCGCGTCCCGGGCGCGAAGTGGCGCTGGGGGTAGGCCTGGTCCCGGTAGGTGCGGAACGCGGCGACGTCCTCCACCTTCGTGTTGGCCGACCACCCGTCCGTCGTCCACACCCGCGCCCGGATCCGGTTCGGTTGGTTCGTGTTGACGACGGACACCTCGACCCGCCCCAGGTACGTCCCGGTGTCGTACGTCTCGATGCACACGGAGTTGTTGCACCACTTGCCGTCGGCCGCGGCCGGCTGCCCCGCGGCGATGACGCAGCCGAGGGCGGCGACGGCCGCGGCGGCGGAGGAGACGATCTTCTGGTAGGTGGCGCGCATGGGTGCTCCCTGTGCTCTCGTACGACCTGGCGCGCGGATCAACGCCGTACGGGACCAGGGGTTACGTGCGCTTGGCCCGGACGGTGAGGTCCCCGTCGGCGACGTCGACGAGGAGCGCGCCGCCCGCCGCGATCTCGCCGTCGAGGAGCATCCGCGAGAGCCGGTTGTCGAGCTCGCGCTGAATGGTGCGGCGCAGCGGGCGCGCCCCGTACTCGGGCTGGTGGCCGCGCCGGGCCAGCCAGTCCACGGCGTCCGGGGTGAACTCGACGTCGATGTCCTGGGCGCGCAGGCGGCGCCGGGTCTCGTCGAGGAGGAGGTCGGTGATGCGGGCCAGTTGCTCGGTGCTGAGCCGCCGGAAGATGACGATCTCGTCGACGCGGTTGAGGAACTCCGGGCGGAAGTGTTCGCGCAAAGGACGCAGCACCTGTTCGCGGCGTGCGGTCTCGTCGGTGGAGTCGTCGGTGCGGAAGCCGAGCGCGGCGCCGCGTCCCGCGATGGCCTCGGAGCCGAGGTTGCTGGTCATGACGATGACGGTGTTGGTGAAGTTCACCGTGCGGCCCTGGGCGTCGGTGAGGCGGCCGTCGTCGAGGACCTGGAGCAGTGTGTGGAAGACGTCGGGGTGGGCCTTCTCCACCTCGTCGAGCAGG
Source organism: Streptomyces sp. BYX5S (assembly GCF_054724165.1). NCBI lineage: Bacteria > Bacillati > Actinomycetota > Actinomycetes > Kitasatosporales > Streptomycetaceae > Streptomyces > Streptomyces sp. BYX5S. The sequence continues at coordinate 4,384,821 of NZ_CM138829.1, forward strand.
ATCAGCGAGTACGGGTGGCGGCGCACGGCCTCGGTGAGCTGTCCGGCCTCCTCGTGGCCGACGTAGCCGGGCGGCGCGCCGACCAGCCGGGAGACGGTGTGCTTCTCCTGGAACTCGCTCATGTCGAGCCGCACCATACGTTCCTGGCTGCCGAAGAGCGCCTCGGCGAGGGCGCGGGCCAGTTCCGTCTTGCCGACGCCGGTGGGGCCGAGGAAGAGGAAGCTGCCGATGGGCCGGTCGGGGCTGGCGAGCCCGGCGCGGGAGCGCAGCACGGCCTCGGAGACGGCGGTGACGGCCTCGTCCTGGCCGATGACGCGCTCGTGCAGGTGCTGTTCGAGGCGGAGCAGGCGCTCCTTCTCCTCCTGGGTGAGGCTGCTGACGGGGATGCCGGTCTGCCGGGACACGATGTCGGCGATGTCCTCGGCTGTCACCTCGACGATGTGTCCGTCGCCGGGGTCGGGCTCGCGGGCGCCGTCGATCCGGCGGGTCAACTCGGCGATACGGTCGCGCAGTTCGGTGGCACGTTCGTACTGTTCAGCGGCGACCGCCGCGTCCTTGTCGCGGCCGAGGTCGTCGACCTCGCGTTCCAGGGCGCGTACGTCGGTGGTCTTGGTGCGGTCGCGCAGGCGGACGCGGGCGCCCGCCTGGTCCATCAGGTCGATGGCCTTGTCGGGCAGGAAACGGTCGGTGAGGTAGCGGTCGGAGAGGTCGACGGCGGCGAGCAACGCCTCGTCGGCGTAGCGGATCTGGTGGTGGGCCTCGTAGCGGTCGCGCAGGCCGCGCAGGATCTCCACGGCGTCCGCCGTCGTGGGCTCGGGCACCAGGATCGGCTGGAAGCGGCGGGCGAGCGCGGCGTCCTTCTCGATGTGCCGCCGGTACTCCTCCAGGGTGGTGGCGCCGATGACGTGCAACTCGCCGCGCGCCAGGGCGGGTTTGAGCATGTTGCCGGCGTCCATGGAGCCGCCTTCGGAGCCGCCGCCCCCGCCGGCGCCGACGACGGTGTGCAACTCGTCGATGAAGACGAGGAGTTCGTCGGCGTGGGCGCGCACCTCGTCGATGATGCCGTTGAGGCGTTCCTCGAAGTCGCCCCGGTAGCGGGTGCCCGCGACGACGCCCGACAGGTCGAGCGAGACGAGGCGGCGCCCGCACAGCGTCTCGGGCACGTCGCCGTCGGCGATGCGCTGCGCGAGGCCCTCGACGATCGCGGTCTTGCCGACGCCCGCGTCGCCGATGAGCACGGGGTTGTTCTTGCCCCGGCGGGACAGGACCTCGACGGTCTGCTCGATCTCCTCGTCGCGGCCGATGACCGGGTCGAGGCGGCCCTGGCGGGCGCGGTCGGTGAGGTCCTCGCCGAAGCGGTCCAGGTTCGGGGTGGGTGTCGTGGCCTTCGCCGACTGGCCGGGCCGGGGCTCGGCGGGCCCCTGGGGCGGTGGCTGCGGGGCCGGGCCGGGGGTGAAGCGGGCCTGGTTGAGGAGGTGTCCGGCCGCCGAGTCGGGGTTGGCGGCGAGCGCCAGGACGATGTGGTCGGGGCCGATGTAGGCGACGCCCGACTCCCGCGCTATCGCGTGCGCGTCCAGCAGGGCCCGCTTGACCGCGGGTGTCACCGCGAGGGACTGCGGGGTGCGGTTCGGCTCGCCGCTGCCCGCGTGCCGGTCGATCTCCTCGGCGAGCCGGTCGGGATCGGCGCCGGCCCGGGTCACGAGCGTGCGGGTGGGTTCGAGGGAGAGCGCCGCCCACAGGAGGTGGCCGGTGTCGAGGTCGCCGCGGCCGTGTTCGCCGGCGTAGTTCGCGGCGGTGGCGACGAGGTGCCGGGCGGGACCGCTCATCAGCCGCCCGATGTCGATCTGCCGCCTGCCGCCGCCGAGGAACTCCGCGAAGAAGTCGCCGAGAGGGTCCTGTCCGAAGCCGTCGGACCCGGTGAATCCGCTGGTCATGCCCCATCCGTTCCGGCAGCCACCGCCGGTGTCCGACCGCGCTGCCTCGTCGACTTCCGTCTGCGGGGCGCGTAGCCCACTGCGGCGTGGATAAACGTGACGGACCCGAGGGGACTCGTGGGTCAGGCGAAGGTGCGGCGGTACGTCTGGGGGCTCACGCCCGTGGTGCGCTTGAAGCGGTCGCGGAACGCGGTGGGCGATCCGAAGCCGACCTGCGCGGCGATCCGCTCCACGGGATGGGGCGTGGTCTCCAGGAGGTGCTGGGCCTGTCGGATGCGGGCGCGGTGCAGCCACTGCAACGGGGTGCTGCCGGTCTGTTCGCGGAAGCGGCGCATCAGTGTGCGGGTGCTGACACCGGCGTGCGCGGCGATGTCGGCGAGGCTGAGGTCGCGCTCCAGGTTCTCCCGCAGCCAGGTCAGGAGGGGTTCGAAGGCCGAGCCCTGCGGTGTCGGCACGTGGTCGTGGACGATGAACTGCGCCTGCCCTCCTTCCCGTTCGAGCGGCATGACGGAGAGCCGGGCCGCGTCCGCGGCGACCGCCGAGCCGTAGTCGCGGCGGACCATGTGCAGGCACAGGTCGAGTCCGGCGGCGGCACCGGCCGAGGTGAGGATCTGCCCGTTGTCGACGTAGAGCACGTCGGGGTCGACCTCGATCGCCGGATGGGTGGCGGCGAGCAGGTCGGCGGCGAGCCAGTGGGTGGTGGCGCGCAGTCCGTCGAGGAGTCCGGTGGCGGCGAGCGGGAAGGTGCCCGAACAGATCGAGGCGATACGGGTGCCGTCCGCGGCGGCGGCCCGCAGCGCGTCGCGGACCGCGGGCGCGAGGGGGGCGGTGGGGTCGGCGGTGCCGGGTACGACGACCGTGTCGGCGCCCTTCAGCCCGTCGAGGCCGCGGGGCGCGCGGATCGTGAACGTACCCGCGTCGACGTCCTCCCCCTCGCCGCATACCCGGACCTGGTAGCCGGGGCGGCCGTCGGGGAGCCGGGTGCGGCTGAACACCTCGATGGGTGTCGCCAGGTCGAAGGGGATCACCTGGTCGAGAGCGAGGACGGCGACGGTGTGCATGGCGTGAATGTAGCTCATCACCTGGTTCGCGCCACCCTGCTCCACAGGTACCTGCCGAGTGTCGGTCGGGTTCCAGGGCCTGGCGGCATCCCGTTGACAGTTGTCGTTCCTGCCACTGGGAGAGCGGACCGGCGGTGATTAGCGTCGACGAGATCCCGGCCGGACCGGGCTTCCCGCTTGCCCCGCACGCGAAGGACCGCGCCCCATGCTCATCCAGATCGTCCTCTTCGACGGCTTCGATCCGCTCGACGTCGTCGCCCCGTTCGAGGTGCTGCACGCCGGGGCCGTCGCCTCCGGCGGAGCACTCGACGTGGAGCTGGTCTCCGCGGAAGGACCGCGCGAGGTGGTCGGCGGGACCGGCGGGCTCGCCCTGCGGGCCACGGCGGCGCTCGATCCGGCGCGGGCGGACATCGTGGTGGTGCCCGGTGCCTCCGGGCCGATCGGCGATCCCGGCGCCCCGCCGGACGAGGACGCGGCGGAGCCGACGATCCCCGTACTGATCGGCCGTACCCTCGCCACGGGACTGCCCGGCCTCCTCGCCACCGCGATGGCCGACCCGCGGACGACGGTCGCCACGGTCTGCGGCGGCTCGCTCGTTCTGGCGCTCGCCGGACTCCTCGAAGGGCGTCCCGCCACCGGTCACCACCTCGGTCTCGATCTCCTCGACGCCACCGGGGCGCGGGCCGTGCGGGCGCGCGTCGTGGACGACGGCGATCTCGTCACCGGCGCCGGAGTCACCTCGGGACTCGATCTGGCCCTGCACCTGCTGGAGCGGGAGGCCGGGCCCCGAATCGCGCACGCCGTCGAGGAGTTGTTCGCGTACGAGCGTCGCGGCACGGTCTGGCGGGCGCGGGGCCCGGAGCCCGTCCCCTTCTGAACCACCCGCACGAAAGGAAGCACCACCCCATGCCCGTCGAAGGAACCTGGGACCTGTCCATCTCCACACCCCTCGGCACAATCGCTGCCGTGGTCGTGCTCCGCGAGGAGGGCGAGGCCCTGACCGGGGTCGCGCAGGGGGCGGGCGAGGAGGTCCCCCTGCGGGAGCTGACGGTGTCCGGCGACCGCGTCACCTGGAAGCAGGCCGTCACCAGGCCGATGCGCCTGAACCTGGACTTCGCCGTCACGGTCGACGGCGACACCCTCGCCGGTACCTCCCGCGCCGGGCGGCTCCCCGCGTCGAAGGTGGTCGGGACGCGGCGAAACGAGCGGGCGGGCGAGGGCCGCTGACCATGTCGAAGTTCCTGCTCACCCTGCACGTCCTGGCCGCCGTACTGACCGTCGGGCCGGTGACCGTCGCCGCCAGTATGTTTCCCAGAACCCTGCGGGCGGCGGCCGGTTCACCGGGCAGCGCCGAGTCGCTGACGACACTGCGCACGCTGCACCGTATCTGCCGGGTCTACGCGGGCGTCGGCATCGCCGTGCCGCTCTTCGGGTTCGCGACCGCGAGCAGCATGGGCGTCCTCGGCAACGCGTGGCTGATCGCCTCGATCGTGCTGACGGTGGCGGCCGCCGCGGTCCTGGTCGTGCTCGTCCTGCCGGGACAGGAGACGGCGCTCGACGCGGTCGCGCAGCCGGAGGGCGCGACGCCGCACCGGGATCCCGCCCAACTGGCCATGGTGACGGGCATGTTCAATCTGCTGTGGGCCACCGTGACCGTGCTGATGATCGTCCGGCCGGGTTCCACGACGGGTGCCTGACGCGGACGTTGAACGCACGACGAACACTTGGCGAAGCCGGGTCACCGGGCCTGCCGCCCGGCGCGGCGGGTCCGTACCGTCGCGCGCATGGGATGGCTCGAGATCGCCTTCACCGCCGTGGGGCTGCTGATCGGCGTGGTGTCGATCGTCACGCCGTTCGCCGCCGACCGCAGGGCGCGGCGCAGCAAACGCGTGGGCTTTCGCAAGCAGATGGACATCGCCATAGGGCACAACGGCTCGCCCGGCGCGGGCGATCCGCGGTTCGGTCTCTTCAACGGGCTGCCCGCGATGCGTGACGCCACCCTCGTGCTGCTGCGCGTCGAGAACGACGGCTCGCGCCACGTCGACCAGGAGGACTACCTCGGCGCGTCGGCCCACGGGCTCACCGCCGAGTTCCCGGGTCGTGTCGTCAAGGCGATGGATGTCACCGTCCCCGACGAACACAGCGCTCTGCTCAGCTACTTCGAGCGTTTTCCGGACTCGTTCATCTCCGCTCCCGGCACCCTGCGCATTCCGAGGGTGCCGCTGAAGCCGGGCGCGTACTACAAGATCCTGGTGCTGCTCACGGGCGGCAGCGAGGGTGACAAGGTCGTCGTCACCGGTGACATCAAGGACGGCAAGCTGCACGAGAACCACAGCCTGACGCCGGACGAGAAACCCCCGGTGTTCAGCGGCCGGGCCCGCTGGACGACGGTGACGCTCGGCGTGGCGCTGATCGCGGCGGCGACGCTTCCGCTGTTCACGCCGTCTCCGCTGCCGGACGACTGCGAGTCGGGCCGGCTCCGGCTGACCGGGTCCACGGCGTTCGCCCCCGTCATGGAGGAGCTGGCGGCGAAGTACCGCGAGCACTGCGGGGGCGGGCCGCGGATCACGGTCGCCGCCCGGGGCAGCCGCACGGGTGTGCGTGAACTCGCCCTGTCCGGCGCGGAGTCGGGGAGTGCGGCGCGGGTCATCGCGTTCTCCGACGGGCCCCGCCCCGCGAGCTACACGCGGCTCAGCGAGAGCCGGATCGCGGTGTCCCTGTTCACGCTGGTCGCGCACGACAGTGTCCGGCTCGCGGATCTGTCGGTGGCCGAGGTCCGGCGCCTGTACCGGGGCGAGATCCGCGACTGGTCGCAGCTGGGCGGGCCCGAGCTGCCGGTCGTCCTCGTCAGCCGCACCTCCGGTTCGGGCACCCGGTCCGCGCTGACCGCGCGGGTGCTCGCGGGCGCCGACGAACCGCCGGCCACCTCCGACGACTGCGTCAACCGCACGGCCCGCGCGTCCGACCGCGTACTGCGCTGCGAGCTGGACTCCACCGGGCAGGTCCTGGACACCGTGGCCCGTACGCCGGGCGCCCTCGGCTACAGCGAGCTGCGCGCCGCGTCCCCGCCGGACGCCCCCAAGGGACTGCACCGGCTGACCCTCGACGGCCGCGCCCCGGATCCCGACCGTCTCGACGCGGGCGGCTACCCGTACCGCGAGATCGAGTACGCGTACACCTACGGACGTCCCCCCGCGGACTCGCTGGCCTCCAGTTTCCTCGCGTACGCCATCGACAACGGCACCGGCAAGGGGGTCGTCGCCACCCACGGTCACCTGCCGTGCGGGACACCGGTGGGCCTGCGCGTGTGCGGCAAGGACGACTGAGGTCGAGCGGCTCCCCTGCCCGCACGACGCCCGCACCCCACGGAACGTACAATTTATGTGCATTTCGGGCGCTCGGCGCGTCCGGGGAGACGAGGTGACGTCATGAGCGGAGCGACCTCGACCGCGCCGCACCGGGCCGCGCGCACGTCCGCCGCCGCGGCGCTGGTGTGTGCGGGCCTGTTCGCGGCGGGGCCCGCCGTGGCCGACGACGACGCGGCGGACATGAGCGCGCGGCAGCTGGCCGACGCGGCGAAGAAGGAGATCCTCGACGCGAAGTCCCTGCATCTGACCCTGCGCAACAGCGCGGACGACCGGGACACCCGCGCCCCGGCCGCCTTCGACCTCCGGCTCGACGAGGACGGCAACTGCACGGGCAAGCTCCGTATGGGAACCGGCGGCGCGAAGGGCGGCGGCGTCGAACTCGCCAAGCGCGGCGACGAGGTGTGGATGAAGCCGGACGCGACCTTCTGGAAGACGCAAGTACCGGGCAACAAAGGCGAGTTGGCCGCCGAGCTGTTCGGCGGCAAGTACGTGCACGGCACGACCGACGACCCGATGCTCGACGGGCTCGCCGGCGTCTGCGACCTCGACTCCCTCCGCGAGCGCCTGAAGGACGGTTCGGACCGGGCCACGAAGGACGAGCTCACCAAGGGCGACCCGAAGAAGGTCGCGGACACCGAGGTCGTGCCGCTCACCGCCCGCGACGGCAAGGAGCGCACCACCCTCTACGTCACCGTGGACGAGCCGCACCGGCTGGTGCGCGCGACGGAGAAGGGCCCGGACGCGTCCCTGTCGATGACGTTCACCGACTACGACGAGCCCGTACCGGACAGCACGCCGTCGGCGGACGAGTCGGTCGACATCTCGGAGCTGCTGGGCACCGGCCCGACGCAGACGCCGAACGCCTGAGCCGCCATGGGCGGCTGCCCAGGTCAGCCGCCCTTCGGGTAGCGCACGAAGAGGACGCCCTGCACCTCGCCGTCGGGCGCGCTGTAGAGGTGCGGGCGGTCGGCCCTCCAGTGGGCGTAGCCGCCGGGCCCCGCCGTCAGCGGCGCGTCGGGAGGGCCGACCACGGCCGTCCCGGAGAGCACCATCAGGCTCTCGGTGGTGCGCGGCACGTGGGCCGACGACTCCTGCGTCGCACCCTCCGCGATGGTGACACGGAAGACGTCGGTGGCCGCGTCCGCGTCCTCGTACCGTTCGACGAGCACGGCGGTGACCGCGCTGCCCGAGACACCTTCCGCGCCCGCGCCTCCGCCCGGCGGGGCGTCGAGGACCGCACTGAGGGGGCGGCCGAGCGCGGTGGTCAGGGCGTAGAGGGTTTCGAGGGTGGGATTGCGGCGGCCTGTCTCCAGTTCGGAGAGCGTGCCCTTGCCGACGCCCGAGCGGCGCGCCAGCTCGGACAGGGACAGGCCGTCGTCCTCGCGCAGCCGTTTCAGCCTGCGCCCCACCTCGTCGCCAAGGCCCATCGCCCGGTCCCCTCTCCCGTCCGTCGGCGCGTGTTGACGTGTCGCCACCCGCGTCCTTAGTGTTCCACAAACAGAACGTTCCGTTCATGGAACGCCCGGATCTGCTGATTCCGTTCGAGGTGGACGGCTCCGCTCGGTCGCTGCCGCTCCGGTCCTGTACCTGTCCGCCTGCCCTTCTCCCCGTACGTTCGGAAGTGACGCCCGCATGTCCTCGCTCGCCCGCATACGCGCCCTCGCACCGCCCTCGGCCGTGGCGGCGGGGCTCATCGCCACGGTCGTCGGTGTCACAAGCGCCGCGGCCATCGTGTTCACCGCGGCGCGGACGGCCGGGGCGGACGCGCGTGAGGTGTCGTCGTGGATGCTGGCGCTGGGCGTCGGGATCGCCGTGACCACGGTGGGCCTGTCGCTGCGCAACAAGGCGCCCGTACTGACCTCCTGGTCGACGCCGGGGGCCGCGCTCCTCGCGACGAGTCTGAGCGGGGTGTCGATGGAAAAAGCGGTGGGCGCGTTCCTGTTCAGCGCCGCGCTCACCGTGGTGAGCGGTCTGACGGGGTGGTTCGCGCGGCTCATGGACCGGATCCCGGTGCCGCTCGTCTCCGCGCTGCTCGCCGGGGTGCTCCTGCACTTCGGAACGGGCCTCTTCGCGCAGATGGGCGGGCACTTCGGGATCGCGTTCCCGGTGTTCGCTCTGTACCTCCTCGCCCGTCGGCTGCTGCCGCGCTACGCCGTGGTGGTCGCGCTCGCCGGAGGTGTCGTGGCCTCCGTCCTCACCGGCGGCTGGCACCTGGAGCGCGTCCAACTGTCCCTCGCGCAGCCGGTGTTCACCGCTCCGGAGCTCGACTGGAAGGTGCTCGTCAGCGTCGGCGTGCCACTGTTCGTGGTCACCATGGCCTCGCAGAACCTGCCGGGTGTCGCGGTGCTGCGCACGTCCGGGTACGAGGTGCCGATCTCGCCCGTGCTGACGTGGACCGGTGTCGCGCAGGCGGTCCTCGCGCCGTTCGGCGCCTTCGGCCTCAACCTCGCCGCGCTGACCGCCGCGATCTGCACCGGCGAGGAGGCGCACCCCGACCGTGAGCGGCGCTACCTCGCGGCCGTGTGGGCGGGGGTGTTCTACCTCTGCGTGGGGCTGCTCGGCGCGACCGTCGCGTCGCTGCTCACCGCGATGCCGCACGCGCTCGTCCTGGCGGTCGCCGGGGTGGGCATGCTCGCCACGATCGAGTCCGCGCTGGCCGGGGCGTTGTCGGAGCCCCGGTCGAGGGAGGCGGCCGTCGTCACCTTCCTCGCCACGGCCTCCGGTGTGACGCTGCTGGGCATCGGGTCGGCGTTCTGGGGGCTGCTCGCGGGTGTGCTCACGAGTGTCGTCACGACGGTGGCGCGGCGCGGGTCCACGAGCGCGCCTGGGCGGGCGGAGGCGTCGGTGCGTGAGCGGGCCTCCGCGTGACGGTCCCCGGGGAGCCGTGAGCGTGCCTCGCGCGGGTGTCACGTCAGTGGGCGTTGCGCGCGCAGTTCCCCGCGCCCCTGACCGTGAGGCCTCGCGCGGGTGTCACCTCCGTGCACGTTGCGCGCGCAGTTCCCCGCGCCCCTGACGCAGGCGGCTGCGCCGCCGCTCCGCGGGGCGGCTTGCTCTGGGTGGGGCGCGTCGAGCGGCGCTTTGTCGTCCTAGGGTGAAGGCATGTCCGATCTCGCAAGGGCCGTCGCCCGTCTCACCGGCCGAGCCGTCACCGCCGAGCGGCGGCTGTCGGCGCACCTTGGGGAGGCGACGCTCGACGACGGACGGGTGGTCATGGTGAAGGGCGCCGACGAGCCGGCGGCGGTGCGGGCGGAGGCGGCCGGGCTGACGTGGCTGGCGGATGCCGGCGCGGTGGCGGTTCCCACCGTGCACGGGTACGACGAGCGGTGCCTGGTCGTCGACCGGGTCGCGGAGGGGCCGCCGACGGCGGACGGCGCGGCGGAGTTCGGCCGGGGTCTCGCCCGGCTGCACGGCGCGGGCGCCGGCGCGTTCGGCGCGGCGCCGCCCGGCGGGCCGACGGAGGCGTACATCGGGCTCGCGCCCATGCGCAATGTGCCGGGCGACGACTGGCCGCGCTGGTACGCCGACCACCGCGTGCTGCCGTACCTGCGCCGCGCCGTCGACGAAGGCACCCTCTCCCCCGCCGAGGCGCAACCCGTCGAGCGGGTCTGCGAGCGGCTGCCGGACCTCGCGGGCCCCGCCGAGCCGCCCGCCCGTCTCCACGGCGACCTGTGGAACGGCAACCTGTTGTGGGGCGCCGACGGCGCGGCCCATCTCATCGACCCGGCCGCGCACGGCGGGCACCGCGAGACCGATCTGGCGATGCTGCACCTCTTCGGCGCGCCGCACCTGGACCGGATCCTCGTCGGGTACGAGGAAGTGGCTCCGCTCGCCGACGGCTGGCGCGACCGGATCGCCCTGCACCAGCTGTTCCCGCTCCTGGTGCACGCGGTGCTCTTCGGCCGCGGCTACGCCGAGCAGGCCCTCGCCGCGGCGCGCTCCCAACTGGGTTGATCCGGATGGGACTTACGCCGTCGCGAACCGTGTGAGCACCGCCTGTGGGCGTACGCCCGGCAGCGCGGCCCGGAACGTGCGGTAGTAGCCCAGCTCCTCCTTGCTGCGCAGCTCGGGCGCGCCGGGCTCGGCGGCCGCCGCCGCGTACTCCGCGTCCGTGATGCGGGTGTCCCACAGCGGGCTCAGGACGCCCTCGGCGCCGCTGCCCGTGCCGAACTGCTCCTTGCGGCGCCACAGCAGACGTTCCGGGAGCCATCCGGCGAAGGCGCGGCGCAGGTGCCCCTTCTCCATGCCGTCGGCCTCAAGGGCCTTGAGGTGCGCGGGCAGTGACATGGCGTGCGCGATGACGTCCCGGTCGAGGAACGGGACACGTGCCTCCAGGCCGTGGGCCATGGTGACGCGGTCGCAGCGCTGGAGGTTGAGGCCGTGCAACTGGCCGACCGTGCGGCGCAGTTCGGCGTCCAGGGCGTCCGGCGCGGCGTGCTGTTCGTGGTAGTAGCCGTATCCGGCGAAGAGTTCGTCGGCGCCCTCTCCGGTGAGGACCGCCTTGACGTGCCGGGAGGCGAGTTCGGACAGGAACCAGTTGGGGACGGCGCTGCGGATGAGGCTGGCGTCGAAGGACTCCACGCACCCGACCACCTCGTCGAGCGCCCGCGCCGCGGCCCCGGCGTCGAGCACCGCCTCGTGGTGCTCGGTGCCCAGGAACGCGGCGGCGTCCCGCGCGGCGAGCAGGTCCGGGGAGTCCTCCGTGCCGACGGCGAAGGTCTTGAGGCGGCGCCCCTGCCGGGCGTACGCGTCGGCGGCGACAGCCGCGACGAGGCTGGAGTCGAGCCCGCCGGAGAGGAACACGCCGACCTCGACGTCGGCCATCAGATGCCGCCGGATCGAATCGGACACGGCCTCGAAGGTCGCCTTCTCGACCACCTGCTCCGGCACCCCGTCCCAGGAATCGGCCGCCTCCGGCACCGGCTCCGCGAACCGCCGCAGCCCGTCCCGCGGCGTCCACCAGCAACCGGGCGGGAAGATCTCCGCGGCGGGCTGGACGTCGGGGTGGAACGCGCGTAGTTCGGAGGCGAAGTGCACGGCAGAGCCGGTGCGCGCCCAGTACAGGGGCTTGATGCCGAGGGCGTCACGGGCGGCGACGAACCGGCCGCCCGGGGTGGCCGCGCACAGCGCCCACATGCCCCGCAGACGGCCGAGCCCCTCGGGGCCTTCGGTGCGCAGCACGGCGAGCGCCGCCGCCGAGTCGGAGGAGGAGCCGAACGCCTCGGCGGGCAGTCCTGCGCGCAGGGCTTCGTGGTTGTAGATCTCGCCGTTGCACACGAGCGACCAGTCGCTGTCACCGTGGGCGCCGCCGAGGGGCTGGTGTCCGCCGTCGAGGTCGACGATGGACAGGCGGCGATGGCCGAGCCAGGTGTGGCCGCCGACCGCTCTGGACCCGCTGTCGTCGGGGCCGCGGTGGGCGAGCCGGTCGAGCATGGCCTCCGCGCCCGCGTCGGCGCACTCGGTGTCGGGACGTCCGTGATGGCTGTGGATGGCTGCGATTCCGCACATGTCGATCGACCCTAGAGCGGTCCGTGCGAAGGGAACAATGCGAGTTGCTGTATACGCACGCCGCTGTGGCAGGCTTGTCCCATGGCAGCGGAGAACCTGAGCAGCGTGCATCGCGCCCTCGACGTGCTGCGCGCACTCGCGCGGGGCCCGATGGGCGTACAGGAAGTGGCCCTGGCGGTGGGCCGGGAGAAGACGCAGGTGTCACGGACGCTGAAGGTGCTCGCACAGGAGGGCTTCCTGGAGCGGGATCCGCGCACGCTGCGCTACCGCATCGGCTGGCAGCTGCTCGCGCTGGCCTCGTCGGCGGGCGAGGAACGGCTGTACGGGGAGGCGCCGCCGGTGCTGCGGGAGCTGGTGCACCGGCTCGGGGAACCGGCGTATCTGACGGTGCTGTCGGGGCACGGCGCGGTGACCGTGCTGACCGAGCGCACCTCGCGCGGGCTTCAGGCGCACGAGTGGATCGGCCGCACCTCGCCGCTGAACTGCACGTCCGCGGGGCGCGCCCTGCTGTTCGCGCTGCCCGACGACCAGGTCGCGGCGCTCCTGACGACGGAGGAGGGCGCGTCGCTGCCGGGCACGGACGCGGCGCCGCGCGATGTCGCGGCGGTCCTGGAGCGGCTGCGGGCGGAGCGGACGCGGGGCTGCGCGGTCGCCGTGGAGGAGATGGAGCCGGGCCTGACCGCGGTCGCCGCCCCGGTGCACGACCACCGGGGCGACGTGGTGGCGGCGGTCAACGTGTCGGCCCCGGTGTTCCGGCTGCCGGCCGAGGCACTGCCCCAGGTGGCGGAGGCGGTGGTCGCGGCGGCGCACCAGCTGTCGGCCCGGCTCAACGGGGCGCCGCCGCCCGCGTGACCTCAGGGAATGCGGGCCACCGCCGCGTAGATGCCGCAGTCCTCGGACTCGGGGGCGGCCTCGTCGCGGAACCACTCCGTGGCGGTGACCAGACCGGGCTCCACGGTCTCCAGCCCGTCGAAGAACCGGGCGACACCCTCGCGGGTGCGGAAGCCGAGCCGCATACCGGCCTTCGCGTACTGCCGCGTGACCTGCTCGGACAGTTCGGGGAAGAGGTCGGACGAGGCATTGGACAGGACGAGGTGGCTGCCGGACGGCAGCTCGGACACGAGCCGGGAGACGATGCCGTACGCCTCCTCGTCGTCCGGGATGAAGTGCATCAGCGCGATCAGCGACAGGGCGATCGGCCGGTCGAAGTCCAGGATGGTGCGGGCGTGTTCGAGGATCGCGGCCGGCTGGCGGACGTCGCCCTCGATGTAGTCGGTGACCCCCTCGGGGCTGCTCACGAGCAGCGCCTGGGCATGCCGCAGCACGATCGGGTCGTTGTCCGTGTAGACGACCTTGGCCGCGGGCACCACGCGCTGCACGATCTGGTGGAGGTTCGGCGCGGTGGGGATGCCGGTGCCGATGTCGAGGTACTGGTCGACGCCCTGCCCCGCGAGCCAGGCGGCGGCCCGCTGCATGAACTCGCGGTTCTGCCGGGCCGCGTCCCGCGCCTCGGGCGGCAACTGCTCACCGACGGCCTCGTCGACGGGGTAGTTGTCCTTCCCGCCGAGCAGCCAGTCGTAGACCCGCGCGGGGTGTGCCTGGCTGGTGTCGATGCGGGGCCGGGGTGCGGGTGCCGTCATGTGACTCTCCAACGTCGCAGAGGGGCGGAACGAGGTGTACGACCTGCCCGCAGTCTTTCATGCCAACTCCCGTCCATCATCACGGAGTTGCAGGTCACGGCGGGTGCGCGGGCAACAGCGCACGGTACTCGCCGACCGGCCGCGCCCGCGCTCACGCCCTACCCTGGGTCACCCATACATGATCCACCCGGAGGAGCCGCCGTGCGTGACTGGCAGTCGGAGCTCGACCTGGAGCCGCACGGCGAGGGCGGCCACTTCCGCCGCCTCTACACGAGCCCGCACACCCTCGACACACCCCACGGGCCGCGCCCCTCGGCCACGTCGATCCACTACCTGCTCGACGAGCGCAGCCCGAGCGGCCTGCTGCACCGCAACCGCAGCGACATCCTGCACTTCCTGCTCGACGGCGGCCCCCTGGAGTACGTGACCGTGAACCCGGACGGGACGCTGCGGCGCACGGTCCTCGGCCCGGACGACGAGCGGTTCCTGCTGGTGCCGGGCGGCTGGTGGAAGGCGTCCCGGCTGACCGGCGATGCCCGCCACGGCCTGGTGGCGGAGGTCGTCACCCCGGGGTTCGACTACGCGGACCACGAGTTCGCGACCGGCGCCGTACTGGAGGAGTTCCCTCATCTCGCCGACGAGCTGCGGGAGTTCGTGCGCTGACGCGGCGCGGCCGGCCTCGCCGCGCGCGGGCTCGTCAGCCGAGTGTCCGCACGGGCGCGTCCGCGAGGTACGCCTCGATGTCCTCCACGGCGCCTTCGTAGAAGCCCTCGTAGTTGCGGCGGGTGACATAGCCGAGGTGCGGCAGGCCGAGGAAGTTCGGGGCCGTGCGCAGGGGGTGGTCGGCGGGGAGCGGTTCGGTGTCGAAGACGTCGCTGCCCGCCCCGGCGATCCAGCCCTCGCGCAGCGCCCGCAGCAGCGCCTCCTGGTCGACGATCGCGGCGCGCGAGGTGTTGACCAGGTAGGCGGTGCGGCGCATGCGGCGCAGTTCGTCGGCGCCGAGCAGGCCGCGGGTGCGCTCGCTCAGGACCAGGTGCACGGAGACGAAGTCGCTGGTGTCGAGGAGTTCCTCCTTGGACGCGGCGAGGGTGGCGCCCGCCTCGGCGGCCCGCTCGGCGGTGAGGTTCGCGCTCCATGCCGTGACGTCCATGCCGAAGGCCGCGCCGACCCGGGCGACCCGCGCGCCGATCTTGCCGAGCCCGAGCAGGCCGAGCCGACGGCCGTGCAGGTCGGCGCCGAGGGTGGTCTGCCAGGGGCCGCCGTCGCGCAGGTTGCCGCCTTCGGTGAGGACGCCGCGGGCGAGGCCGAGGATGAGGGCCCAGGTGAGTTCGACCGGCGGTTCGGGGTTGCTCGCGGTGCCGCAGACGGTGACGCCGCGCTCGGCGGCCGCGGCGAGGTCGATGGACGCGTTGCGCATGCCGGAGGTGACGAGCAGCCGCAGCTTCGGCAGCCGGGCGATCAACTCGGCCGGGAACGGGGTGCGTTCGCGCATCACGACGACGATCTCGCAGTCGCCGAGCAGCGCGACGAGTTCATCGTGCGTATCGACATACCGATTCAGGAACCTGACGTCGACACGGTCCGAGAGGCGGTCCCAGTCGGCCAGTCGAGGGGCGACGCCCTGGTAGTCGTCGAGTACGGCGCACCGCAGCATGCTCACATCACTCCCGGTTCGATGATCGTCCGAAAACCTTAACCGGGTCCGTTGGTACGGACTTTCGTCCAGTCCCTTGACGCCCTTTCACCCCACCCCTTAAATCAACTCTTGAACGGAACACATCAAGCGCACCTTGCTTGCCTTCACTTTCTGGCGTGCCGCGGGACGGCACGGCCCCCCTACCCGAAGTGATGTGATGCCCCATGCGCAGTTCACTCCGTCCGCTGAGCCGCAGACTTCCGCTGGGCGCGGCAGCCCTGCTGTGCGTCGCGGCGGCGTTCGTCCCCACGGCGAACGCCGCGGAGACCGGCGGCGACGCGAGCACCGCGGCGGTCACCTTCTCCGACGACTTCGACGGGCCCGCGGGCGCGGCGGTCGACGGCTCGAAGTGGCAGACCGAGACGGGAGACAACGTCAGCAACCACGAGCGGCAGTACTACACGGCGGGCACGAACAACGCCGCGCTCGACGGCCAGGGCAACCTGGTCATCACCGCGAAACGCGAGAACCCGGCCAACTACCAGTGCTGGTACGGGACGTGCGAGTACACCTCGGCGCGCCTCAACACGGCGGGCAAGTTCGAGACGACGCACGGTCACGTCGAGGCCCGGATGAAGATCCCGCGCGGCCAGGGCATCTGGCCCGCGTTCTGGATGCTGGGCAGCGACATCGGCTCGGCCGGCTGGCCGAACTGCGGCGAGATCGACATCATGGAGAACGTCGGCTTCGAACCGTCGACGGTCCACGGCACGATCCACGGCCCCGGCTACTCCGGCTCGGGCGGGATCGGCGCGGGCTACTCGCTGCCGGGCGGCGCGGCCTTCGCGGACGACTTCCACACGTTCGCGGTGGACTGGACGCCGAACAAGATCACCTGGTCGGTGGACGGCACCGTCTACCAGACCCGCACCCCCGCCGATGTCGGCGGCAACCAGTGGGTGTTCGAGAAGCCGTTCTTCCTGATCCTCAACCTCGCCGTGGGCGGGTACTGGCCGGGCGATCCGGACTCCAGCACACAGTTCCCCCAGCAGCTGGTCGTGGACTACGTGCGCGTCAGCACGTGAGCGGACGATGAAGCGCGAGGGGCCGGGCGCGCCCGAAGCGTGCCCGGCCCCTCCCGCGTCTCTGCTCTTGCGTCGCCTACGCGTCGGCGGTGGTGCGACAGTCCGGGTGGCCCCAGCCGTCGGGGTTCTTGGCGATGTCCTCACCGGCGGCGTAGGAGCGGCCGCAGCGGCAGCGGCCGGGGAACTTCGCCTTCAGGGTGCGCGAGGACGAGCCGGAGGCGGTGCGCTTGCGGGGCGCCGCCTTCGCGCGCGGGGGCTTCGCGGAGGACGGGCTGGACGGCGGCGGCTCCGGCGAGCCGAGCGCGCTGCCCGCGTCCTGCTGGGCCACGGCGGCCTGGCTGGCGGCGCGGTCCGCGAAGTCGTTGAGCGGGTCGCCGTCGACCTGGTGGGCGGGCACGTACTTGAACTCGACGGCGCGGCCCTCCAGGAGCGCGTCGATCCGCTGCACCAGTTCCTGGTTGGCGACGGGCTTGCCGGCCGCCGTCTTCCAGCCCTTGCGCTTCCAGCCGGGCAGCCACGTCGTGACCGCCTTCATCGCGTACTGCGAGTCCATCCGCACCTCGAGCGGCACGTTCGCGTCGACCGTGCTCAACAGCCGCTCCAGGGCGGTGAGTTCGGCGACGTTGTTCGTCGCCGTGCCGAGCGCGCCGGCCTCCCACCGCACGGGCTTCTCGTCGCCGTCGGCGACGACCCACGCCCAGGCCGCGGGTCCGGGGTTACCTTTCGACGCGCCGTCACACGCGGCGATCACACGTTCTGCCATGCCCCCGATCATGCCAGGTCAGTCGTCGAGATCGACGCGTACGGTCAGCAGGCCGACGCCGAAGCCGCGGACGGCGGCGCTGTTGAGGCGCGGCAACGCCTTGAGGCGGGCGCGGGGATCGTCCTCCGGCAGCAGGTGCGCGGTGCCGGTGTGCCAGCGGCCGCGCAGCCGGACGCGGACCGTGGGATCGGCCTGGATGTTGCGCACGTACTGCGACGCGTACCCGAATTCGGACACCAGCCAGAAGGCCCCGCCGATCCGGCGCCCGCCGACCGGGGTGCGGCGCGCGAGCCCCGACGTGCGCCCCGTCGTCTCCAGGAGCACCTGGCCCGGGAGGCGGCGCGTCACGGGGTTCGCGACGTACCGCTGAAAGGTGGTGACGAGCCGGTGCTTGCGGTCGTGGGCGCGCGTCATGCCGGCACTCTAGCCGCCCGGCACGGAAGATCCCGGCCGCGACGGGGGACCACGGCCGGGGTCTTCACGGTGGGGTCAACGCGCGGGGAGATGAGGTGGTTCCCGTCGGAAAGTGAGGTGTGTCACGGAAGGTGGCGGAGTGGGCGGGCCGAGCGGCGGTACCCCGAGGGGGCGACGGACACATAAGCTGCCACGATGATCACCACGGTTCCCTCCCGTCGCCGGACGGCGGCTGTCTGCGTCGCGCTGCTGACGGCGCTCACCCTCTCCGGTTGCACGTCGGAGGGATCCGGAACGGACACCCCCAAGGTCGAACTCCCCTCCCCCGGCGTGGACTTCGACTACCAGCTCGGGGGCGCGTACAAGCCGCCCTCCGGGGTGCGGGCGGTCTCACGGGATCGTGGCGACGCGCCGGCGCGCGGCCTGTACAACGTCTGTTACGTCAACGCGTTCCAGGCGCAGCCGGACGCGCTCGACTGGTGGCAGCGTCGGCACGCGGACCTGCTGCTGCGGGACGACGCGGGGCAGTTGGTGATCGACGAGGAGTGGGACGAGGCCCTCTTCGACATCTCGACGCCGTCGAAGCGCTCCCGTCTCGCCTCGATCGTCGGCGACTGGATCGACGGGTGCGCGGACGACGGCTACGAGGCCGTCGAACCGGACAACCTCGACTCCTTCGAGCGCTCCGACGACCTTCTCGACACCAAGGACGCGGTCGCGTTCGCCCGTCTCCTCACGGAGCGGGCGCATGACGCGGGGCTCGCCATCGGCCAGAAGAACACCGCGGAACTGCTGCCCGAGCGCCGCTCCATCGGCTTCGACTTCGCCGTGGCGGAGGAGTGCCAGGCGTACGACGAGTGCCGGGGGTACGCCTCGGCGTACGACGACCGGGTCTTCGCCGTCGAATACCGCAAGGCCGACTTCGAGCGGGCTTGCCGGGCCTGGGGCGAGCGTCTGTCGATCGTGCTGCGCGACATGGACGTGCGGCCTGCTGGTACGGAAGGGTACGTCCGGCGGGTCTGCTGAGGGGGCGTCGGCGCGCGGCCCCGCCCAGCGGGCGAGGTCCGGTGGGCGTCAGCGCCTCGGCGGGGTGGCGCTCAACGCGTCGAGGCGGCGCTTGATCGCGTCGAGGGCGCCGGGGCGGCGGCCCGGTACCTGTTCACGCAGGGCGACCAGCGCGGCGGCGTGCCCGCGGGCTCGGGCCGGGTCGTCGACCTGCTCCCACTGGTGGTGGGCGCGGTCGACCGCAGCTTCCACGTCCTCGTCCGACGGGGACTCGCCGCGCGCGATCCGCGCGTGCGCCACGCCGATCCACAACTCGCAGCTGCGGCCCGGCTCGTCGGCGAGCCGGGCGAGGTCGGCGCGCACCTCCATCCAGTGCACGACCTCCGCCGACCGCATTCCGTGGGCCCGCAACGCCTGGCTCTCCCAGGTGGCCGCGAGATCGGCGGCCTCGCCGTGCCTCCCCTCCCGCACGGCCGCCAGGATCACCGCATGCGGATCGGCTCCGCCCGGGGGTGTGGTGGGGCGTGCGGGGATCGCGGCTTCGGCTCGGCGTGCCGGGGCGGGGTGCGGTGGGGCCGGGGGCGCGGCGGGGGGTGCGGGCACGGTGGCCGTGCGGTTCTCGTGAGCGGTCGGTTCCGTGGGCGGCACCTGGCCGGCGGCAACCGGAGGCGCTGCGGCGGGCGCCACAGGTTCGGGGGCAGGCTTAGCCGGGGCAGACGGTGCGGCGGGTGGTGCGGGCGTGGTGGCGGGCGAGTTCGCCGGGGCGGAAGGGGCGGCGGAGGCGGTGCTCGACGGGGCGAGTGCGGGTGCGGCGGGCTGGGCGGGAGCAGGGGGCGTTCCGGGTTCGGCGGCGGGCCGCGTCGGGGTGGGGAGTTCGGTGGGCGCTGTCGGCTCCGCGTGACGGACAGCGGTGACCGGGGTGGCGGCTCGGGGCAGGGGTGCTGGGCGGTTCGCCTCCCGGTCCGAGTCGGCGGTGGGCGCCGGCCTCTCCCCTGCTGCCGGGTCCGACGCCGGGGCCGGGTACGCCACCGATATCGGCGCGGCCACGGAGGCAACGGCGGACGTGGAGCCCACGCCCGGAGGAGGGGCCGGGATCGAGCCCACGCCCGGAGCCGGAGCCGAGGCCGAACCCACGGCTGGGCCGGAGACCGGGGTCGTGCCCGCAACCGGAGCCGGGGCTGGGCTCGCCCCCACGGCCGGAACCGCAGCCGGCCCCTTGGTCAGAACCGGAGACGAGGCCGGAGACGGAACCGAACCGGACACCGAACCCGACACCGGACTCGCGGCCGAACCCGACACCGACCCAGAACTCGACACCGGCCCTGGGGACGAACTCGGCACCGGTCCCGCCGTCGTCTCAGCAACCGGGCCCGCCCCCTCCCCCGGCACCGGACCGGAAACCACCCAGTCCGGCCCCGCGGCCGACACCGGCCCCGGCGACGGCGACGGCGACGGCGACGGCGACGGCGACGGCCCACCGTCGGATGCCGCCTCGCCGGAAGGCGTGCCCGCAGACGGTGGTGGGGTGTGGCCCGAGGGCAAGGAGACGAAGAGCGCTTGTGGGGGGCCCGCGTGGCTGGCGGCCAGGTCGTGGAGTTGGGGTGGGGTGGGGCGGGAGCCGGTGCGCCAGATGTCGGCGTAGGCGCGCAGGTAGGTGGGGGTGTGGACGGCGCGGCGGGGCGGGGCCGGGGCGACGCGGCCGAAGAGGGCCGTGCCGTGGCCGAGGCCGAGGCCGCCCGCGCTGACGTGCCGCCAGGCCTCCGCGTCGGCGACGAGGTCCACCACGACGGTCGTGGTGTGCTGGCGCCGCCGCGTGAGTTCACCGGTGAGCCAGTGCCAGGGCAGCGCCGTGTACCGCAGCGTCGACGGGGTGGTGCGCGCGAGCGCGAGGTGCAGCAGCCGCTGGCGCTGGTCGAGGTGGAGCTGCCCGGCGACGTACACGTGGAGCGGTCCCGGCTGCGCGGCGATCGTGCGCAGCCGGGTGAGGACGGCCTGCGGGTCGAGCGGGTCGGCGAGTTCGACCACGGTCGCCGCCGCCGTGCCGGTGAGCACACTCGGCGGCACCGCCGCGAGCGTGGGCAGCACGGAAGCCGCGTCGATGAGGCACCCCTTGCCGGCGGGGGCGGCCGCGAGCAGCAGCGCCGTGCCCGACTCGGGGATGTGTGCCTCGTTGTTGCCTTGCGCGTTGATCACCACAGCAGAACGGTAACCGCAACACGGAGCGTCCTGCTGCCGTCACGGATCCCCAAGTGGCCCCGAGCCGGTAGGTTTTCAGCCCTTTTTACCCGAAGGATGCGCACAGCGGAGCCGGTCCCCGGTCACGGGCGCCCCCTCCACCATGCTGCGGTCGTACGTCACTTGCGTCACACCCCGGTCCTCCGCGCCGACGGCGACCCGGAAGACGGGACCGAATCCGGCCACGGGCCGCAGTTCCGCGCCGGGCAGGGCGGCCGCCAAGGAGGGGGCGTAGCGGGCGCGTTCGGGGTCGTACGTGACGACGGTGGGGCCGCTGGGCCGACGGTCGGGGCCCGGGGCCAGGGTCACGTCGAAGCCGCTCGCCCGCAGTTCCTTGGCGACGAGCGGATCGTCCACCTCGACCTTGGTGTCCTTCGGCGGCATGCCGACCGGGACCGGCCCGGCGGACTTGCGGCCGGACGCCAGCGGCTTGTCCGCGCGCAGCGCCTCGAACATGCTCTTGGCCCGCTTGTCGTCCCACAGCAGTGACGAGCCCCACTGGGGGTCGCGGTAGTCGAAGTTCTTGATGGGCACGGTGGCGAACTCCGTCTGTCGCGGGGTGAGTTCACGCATCCGCCACGCCAGCGAGAGGAGCGTGCGCAGGTCGGTTCCGTCGTCGGTGCGGACGTGCTTCAGCAGGGCGCGGGCCGTACGGGCCGTGGCTTTCGGGTCCTGGAAGACCTTCGCGTCGGAGAGCCGCGCCAGCATTCCCAGCAGGAGCTTCTGCTGGCGCCGCACCCGCCCGAGGTCGCCGGGCGGGTCGACGTGGCGGGCGCGGACGTACCGCAGCGCGTGCGTGCCGTCGATGTCGTGGGTGCCGGGGGCGAGCCGCAGCCCCGAGTTCTCGTCCCGGAGCGGCTTGTCGGTGCACACCTCGGCGCCGCCCAGGTCGTCGACGGCCGCCACGAACCCGCGGAAGTCGGCCTCCAGGTAGTGGTCGATGTCCAGCCCGGTGGCACGTTCGACGGTACGGACGGTCAGACCCCGGCCGCCGTGCGCGTACGCCCCGTTGATCTTTCCGCTGTGGTCGGGGTGCCGGTGCCGGGCGAACGGGACGAACGAGTCGCGGGGCAGCGAGACGACACTGAGGCGGCGGCCGTCGGCGGTGAGGTGCACGAGCATCAGGACGTCGGTGCAGCCGCACTCCTGGCCGCCGACGTGCAGTCGCTGGATCTCCTCGCGGGACATGCCGCTGCGCCGGTCGAGCCCGGCGACGAGCAGGTTGGTCCCCTTGGCCTTGTTCTTCGCGGGGTCGGCCGGGTCCTTCGCGGAGGCCGCCGGGACGGGACCGGCCCCCGCGAGCGTGGTGATGAGCAGCGCGGCGGCGGCCACGGCGTGCCGTCGACGGAAGCGGGGGCGCGGACGGGAACGGGGGTCGGGCGCGGCCATGCAGGTACCTCCGTCGAGCGGACGGTCGGGGCGGACGTCCCGCCGGAAGGCCGTGACCGTCCGGGCGAGTGCGACTCAACCCCCTTTACCCCGTTTCATCGCGTTCGTCCGCATCGCCGCGCCCGATTCACCGTCATGCACCCGTACACCCCCCATGGGCACCAAGGGCGGTCGCGCGCCCGGCGTCAGCGGTAGCCGGTGACGTCGGCGGGCTTGCCCGTGTCCTGGACCTCCACGAGGTAGCGCCAGGCGTCGGGGCTGCTGCCGTCGAGGTCGGTGAAGCCGTAGACCTTGGCGAGGCCGCCGCTGGACTGGGACGTGCCGTTGAACCGGGCGACGTCGGGGTCGGCGGCGAGCGCGGCGACGGCGCGGCCCGTGTAGCGGGGCGTCTCGGAGATCGCGAAGTGCGGCTGCGCGTCGAGCGCGTCGCGCCAGGTCTCCTCGGTGACACCGAACGTGTCGAGCATGATCTCCGAGCGCATCCAGCCCGGCGTCAGCGCCAGGGCCGTGGCGCCACGGGGACCGAGTTCGTGGCCGAGGGAGAAGGCCATGCGCAGGACGGCGCTCTTGGCGAGGTCGTAGAAGAAGGAGACGCGGTAGTTCGCACTGTTGTACTCGGCGGTGCCGTCCGTCATCTCGACGACGAGGCCGCCCGGCCGGCGCAGCAGGAGCGGCAGCGCGAAGTGGCTGGTGATGGCGTGCGTTTCGACGGCCAGGCGGTGCAGCCTGAGCCCTTTGTCGAGGTCGTGCTCCCAGACCGGCGCGTCCCATGCGAAGAGCTTCTCGCCGCCCCAGATGTCGTTCACCAGCACGTCCAGTCGGCCCTGTTCGCGGTCGACGCGTTCGACGAGGGCGCGCACCTGGTCCTGTTCGAGGTGGTCCGTGGGGACGGCGATGCCGTGGCCGCCCGCGGCGGTGACGAGGTCCGCGGTGTCCTCGATCACCTCGGGGCGGTCGTACTCGCAGCGGCGGGCGCGGGTGCTGCGGCCGGTGACGTAGACGGTGGCGCCGGCCGCGCCGAGTTCGACGGCGATGCCGCGGCCCGCGCCGCGGGTGGCGCCCGCCACGAGGGCGACCTTGCCGTGCAGGGGCTGTGCGTGCGGCGTGCTGCTGGGGTGGTCGGGCATGGGGGCTCTCCCGTCGCTTCCTGTGTGAAGGTCTCGCTCTCAGGTCTCGCTCTCAGGAGCATGACCCGCAATCCCGACACCCTCTGTCCTGCTTTCGGGCCGACTTCGACCGACCCGCCGTCCGGATACCCCCCTGGGTATAGCTGATACCCTAGGGGGTATAGAGTCGTCTGTGTCACCAGGAGGTTCCCGTGAAGGTCGTCATCATCGGAGGCGTAGCGGGCGGCATGTCCGCCGCCACGCGGCTGCGGCGGCTCGAAGAGCGGGCGGAGATCGTCGTCCTCGAACGCGGCGCCCACGTCAGCTACGCCAACTGCGGACTGCCGTACTTCCTCGGCGGTGTCATCGAGGAGCGCGACGCGCTGCTGGTGCAGACGCCCGAGGCGCTGCACGCCCGGTTCCGGCTCGACGTCCGGGTCCGCACCGAGGCGGTGTCCGTCGACGCGGCCGGGCGCACGGTCCGGGTGCGGGACCTGACGAGCGGGGCCGAGTACGTGGAGTCGTACGACCGGCTGGTGCTCAGTCCGGGTGCCCGGCCGTTCGTCCCGCCGCTGCCGGGCGTGGAGCGGGCGCACACGCTGCGGGACGTCACGGACACCGACCGGATCGCGGCCGCCCTCGACTCCGGGGCCCGCTCGGCGGTGGTCGTCGGCGCCGGGTTCATCGGCGTTGAGGCGGCGGAGAACCTGCGGCACCGGGGACTCGACGTGACGCTCGTCGAGCTCGCGGACCAGGTGCTGCCCCCGCTCGACCCGGAGATGGCGGCGCCGCTCGCCGACGAACTGCGCGCGGGCGGCGTGCGCCTGGCGCTCGGCACACAGCTCAAGGAGGTGCGCGAGCGCGAGGTCCTCCTCGACGACGGCCGGACCGTCCCCGCCGACCTCGTCCTGATGGCCATCGGTGTCCGGCCCGATGTCGAGCTGGCCCGCGCCGCCGGGCTCACGATCGGCGAGCGCGGCGGCATCGCGGTCGACGAGGCGGGGCGCACCAGCGATCCCGCCGTGTACGCGGTGGGCGACGCGGCGGAGAAGCGCGACCGGCTGACCGGCGAGAGCACCCTCGTACCGCTGGCGAACCTGGCGAATCGGCACGGCAGGCTGGTCGCCGACGCGATCGCCGGGCGCCCGGTGTCGGCGCGGGCGGCGACCGGCACCGCGGTCGTCCAGGTCTTCGGCCTGACGGCGGCGGCGACCGGGTGGAACGAGAAGCGGCTGCGCGCCGCGGGCCGCACCTACCAGGCCGTCCACCTGCACCCCGGTTCGCACGCCGGCTACTACCCGGGCGCCTCGCCGATCGCGCTGAAGGTCCTGTTCGACCCGGCGGACCTGCGGATCCTGGGCGCGCAGGCCGTCGGCGCGGACGGCGTCGACAAGCGGATCGACGTCGTCGCCACCGCGATGGCGGGCGGCCTGACCGCACCCGAGCTCGCGGACCTGGAGCTGGCCTACGCGCCGCCGTACGGCTCCGCGAAGGACCCGGTGAACATGGCGGGAATGATCGCCGAGAACCTGGTCACCGGCACGGACCGCACGGTGCAGTGGCACGAGCTGGCGGACGCGCGGGCCGCGGGCGCGAGCCTCGTCGACGTACGCTCGGCGGCCGAGCACGCGCGGGGCGCGATCCCCGGCGCGGTCAACATTCCGCTCGACGAGCTGCGCGAGCGGTCCGCCGAGCTGCCGGACGGCCGGCTCGTCGTGCACTGCCAGGTCGGCCTGCGCGGGCACACGGCACTGCGGCTCCTCAAGGGGCTCGGCCGCGACGCCGCCAACCTGGACGGCGGCTACGCCACGTGGGCCGCGGGACAGGCCGCATGACCCGGCCCCGCACCTGAAACCCCCCACCCACCCCCGCACGAACACTGGAACAGGAGAAACATGAGCACCACCCTCGCCCCCGCCGAGCTGCGCGAGCGGCCCGCCGACGGCACCCTCGTCCTCGATGTGCGCGCCCCCGCCGAGTACGCGTCGGGACACGTGCCCGGCGCGCTGAACGTGCCCGCGGACCTCATCGACGAGCTGCTGCCCGAGCTGCGGGACGCGGCCGAGCGGCGCCGGATCGTCGTCGTGTGCGCGGCCGGGCAGCGCTCCGCCGCCGCCTGCGCGAAGCTCGAAGACGCCGGTGTCGAGGCCGTCGGCCTCGCGGGCGGGACCCGTGCCTGGACCGCGGAGGGGCTTCCCGTCGACACCGCGGCCCGCCCCGAGCGCAGCGCCTGGGCCATGGACCGCCAGGTGCGCTTCGCCGCCGGTTCGCTGGTCCTGCTGGGCCTCGCGCTGGGCCGCCGCGCCCCGAAGGCCCGGCTGCTCGCCGCGGGCGTCGCCTCCGGCCTCGTCTACTCGGGCGTGAGCAACACGTGCGGCATGGCGGCGATGCTCGGCAAGCTGCCGTTCAACCGTCCCGAGCCGGGCGCCCTCGACACGGCCCGCGCGGCGCTGCGCTCATGAGCGGCACCGGGAACCCGGAGGCGATGGACGCCGTCCTGAAGCGGCTGCGCCGGGCGCAGGGGCAGCTGGCGGGTGTCATCGCGATGATCGAGGCGGGCCGCGACTGCAAGGACGTGGTCACCCAACTGGCCGCCGTGTCGCGGGCGTTGGACCGGGCCGGATTCAAGATCATCGCCTCCGGCATGCGGGACTGCATGAACGCGGCGGACGGCGAGCAGCCGCCGCTCAGCGAGGACGAGCTGGAGAAGCTGTTCCTGTCGCTGGCGTGACGGGAGCCTCGGGCGCGCCGCGCTTCTTCGGTGCGGCGCGCCCGAGCAGCACGACGCCCGCGAGCGTCACGAGTCCGCCGATCACCTCGACGAGCGTCGGTGTCTCCCCCAGCCACAGGTACGCGACCACCAGGGCCACCGCCGGCACCAGGTACAGCGCGGAGGTCGCCGCCGTCACCGTCAGCCGGGCCACCGCGTACCCCCACACCACGAATCCGGCGGCGGACGGCAGCAGGCCGAGGTAGAGCGCCGCGACGGTCGCGTCGGCCGGCGCCCGCACCAGCTCCCCGAGCGCGCCCGGAGCGAGCGGAAGCAGCAGCACCGTGCCCGCCCACATCGCGTAGCAGGCGACCTCGAGACCGGTGCAGTGCCGCAGCAGCGGCTTGATGGCGAAGTGGTAGACGGCCTGCACGACGGCCGCGCCCAGGACGGCCCAGGCGGCGGCCGTGTAACCGTTCTCCCCGCCCGCGAGGGCGATCAGCGCGCAGCCGGCGAGCGCCGTGCCGGACCCCGCGACGGTGCGCCAGGTCAGCCGCTCCCCGAGGAACGCGACGGCGAGCAGCGCGCTGATGGCGGGCACCGACGCGACGATCAGGCTCGCGGTTCCGGCGGGCACCCGCGTCTCGCCCCAGTTGAGCAAGAGCTGGTACGCGCTCATGCCGCACGCCCCGACGACGAGGATGCGCGGCAGGTCGGCCCTGCGCGGCCTGCGCACACCCAGGAACGGCGCCACGGCGAGCAGCACGAGCGACGCGGAGGCGAGCCGCACGAACGAGAGCCCGGCGGGCCCGTACCCGTCGAGGGCCACGCGGATGGCCGGGAACGCGGAGGCCCACAGCAGCACGGTGGCCGCGAGGGCGAGGAACGTCTTGTCGAGTTTCAAGGACTTCACCCTCCCGACCCTGCTCCGTAGAATTGGAAAGGTCCAGTTACTCTTTCTTTCCTCATTGAGAAGGTGAGCTTTAGTGTTGGAGGTGCGGCGGCTACGGCTGCTCGCGGAGTTCGCCACGCACGGCACGGTGGCGGCGACCGCCGAGGCCCTGCATCTGACGGGGCCGGCGGTCTCGCAGCAGTTGGCGGCGCTGGAGAAGGAGACAGGTCTCACGCTCCTGGAGAAGCACGGCCGGGCACTGCGGCTCACCGGCGCGGGGCGGCTGCTCGTGGAGCACGCGCAGGTGGTGCTCTCCGGCCTGGCGGCGGCCGAGGCCGATGTGGCGGCGCTGCGGCAGGGCCGTCCGGGCGCGGTGCGCATCGCCGCGTTCCCGTCGGCGGCGCGGGTGCTGCTGCCCGCGGTGTGGCCGGAGCCCGGCACGCAGGCGCCCCGGCTGCACCTCGTCGAGCACGAGCCGGACGCCGCGGACGAGGCGCTGCGGCAGCGGACGGTCGACGTCGCGGTCACCCACACGTACAGCCTGCTCCCCCGGCCGCTGCCGCCGGGCTGCGAGCAGCGGCTGCTCTTCGACGAGCCGGTGGAGCTGGCGCTGCATCCCGGGAGGGCGGCCCGGTACGGCCTCGCGCCGGGCGACGAGGCGGACCTGGCCGCGTTCGCGCGGGAGGCGTGGCTGCTGCCCGGTACCGACACCGCCTGCCACGAGATGACCCAACGGGCCTGCGGGGCCGCCGGGTTCGTGCCGGACGCGGTGGCACGGGCGGGCGACTTCGGGGTCCTGATGGCGCTGGTGGCCCGCGACGCGGGGGTGGCCCTGGTCCCTCGGCTCGCCCTGCCCGCACACCTGGAGGGCGTCTCCCTGCACCCGCTGCGCTCCCCCGTGCTGCGCACGGTCCGGGCCGTGTACCGGGCGGGCACGGGAGGGCACCCCGATGTCGCGTACGTGCTGGACCGGCTCAGCGAGGCCGCTTCCGGGCTGGCCCGCTGAGCCGGTGAGCCGGTGGGCGTCAGGCGGCCCGGCGCGCCAGCGTGCCGTGGCGGCGGACGAGGTCCGCGTAGCGGTGGCCGCTGCCCTTGATGGTGCGTTTCTGTGTCGCGTAGTCGACGTGGACGAGGCCGAAGCGCTTGTCGTAGCCGTACGCCCACTCGAAGTTGTCGAGCAGCGACCAGGCGAAGTACCCGGCGAGCGGGGCGCCCCGGCGGGTCGCGCGGGCGCAGGCGGCGAGGTGTTCCACGAGGTACGCCTCGCGTTCGGGGTCGTCGACGGTTCCGTCGGGACGGACGACGTCGGGGTACGCGGAGCCGTTCTCGGTGACGTACAGCTTGCGGGCGCCGTAGTCGTCGGTGAGGCGGAGCAGCAGTGCCTCGATGCCGTGGGCGTCGATCTCCCAGTCCATGCCGGTGCGCGGGAGGCCGGGGCGGTCCACGGCGACGGCGCCCGGGGCGGGGCCCGTGGGGTCGTCGGCGACGGCGGAGGAGAAGTAGTAGTTCAGGCCGAGCCAGTCGAGGGGTTCGGCGATGGCCGCCAAGTCGCCCGCACGCTCGGGCAGTTCGACTCCGTACACCTCCCGCATGTCGGCCGGGAAGCCGCGCCCGTGCACGGGGTCGAGCCACCAGCGGTTGGCGTGGCCGTCCATGCGGCGGGCGGCGGCGACGTCCTCGGGGCGGTCGGTGGCGGGTACGACGTGGGCGAGGTTGTTGACGACGCCGATCTCCGCGCCCGGCACGGCGGCGCGGATCGCCCGCGTGGCGAGGCCGTGACCGAGGAGCAGGTGGTACGAGGCGCGCACGGCGGCGGTCAGATCGGTCAGGCCCGGGGCCATTCGCCCCTCCAGGTGGCCGATCCACGCCGAGCACAGCGGTTCGTTCAGCGGTGTCCAGTGCTTCACCCGGTCCCCGAGCCGCTCCGCGACCACGGCGGCGTACGCGGCGAAGTGCTCGGCCGTATCCCGCTCCGGCCAGCCGCCGCGGTCCTGGAGCGCCTGCGGCAGGTCCCAGTGGTAGAGGGTGACCGACGGGGTGATGCCCGCGTCGAGCAGCGCGTCGGTCAACTCGTCGTAGAACGCGAGGCCCTTGGGGTTCACCGGCCCGTCGCCGCCCGGCACGACGCGCGGCCAGGCCACGGACAACCGGTAGGCGTTGGTGCCGAGTCGCCGCATCAGCTCGATGTCCTCGCGCCACCGGTGGTAGTGGTCGCAGGCCTCGTCGCCGTGATCGCCGTTGTCGACCTTCCCGGGGGTGTGCGAGAACGTGTCCCAGATCGAGGGCGAGCGGCCGTCCGCGGCGACGGCTCCCTCGATCTGGTACGCGGAGGTGGCCGTGCCCCACAGGAAGTCGTGCGGGAAGGCGGCGAGGTCGAGGGGGTCGGACACGAAGTTCCCTTCAGTTCGATCAGTTCGGGTCACTTGACGGCGCCCGCGGTCAGTCCGGTCACGAGATAGCGCTGGAGCAGCAGGAAGCCGGCGACGACGGGCACGCTCACCACGAGCGAGGCGGCCATGATCTGGTTCCAGTACACGTCGTTGAGGTTGGCGTAGGCGCCGAGGCCGACGGAGAGCGTGCGGGTGGTGTCGTTGGTCATCACCGAGGCGAAGAGGACCTCGCCCCACGCGGTCATGAAGGCGTACACGGCGACGGCGACGATGCCGGGGATCGCGGCGGGCACGATGATCCGGAAGAGCGCGCCGATCGGACCGCAGCCGTCGACGAGGGCGGCCTCGTCGAGGTCGCGCGGCACCGACTCGAAGTACCCGATGAGCATCCAGATCGAGAACGGGAGCGTGAACGTCATGTACGTGAGGATCAGCCCGCCGCGCGAGCCGAACAGGGCGATGCCGGTGGCGTTGCCGATGTTGACGTAGATCAGGAACAGCGGCAGCAGGAAGAGGATGCCGGGGAACATCTGCGTCGACAGGACCGTCACCGTGAAGACCCGCTTGCCGCGGAAGCGGTAGCGGCTGACGGCGTAGGCCGCGAAGACGGCGACGATCACCGAGCAGACCGTCGCCGCGCCCGCCACGACGAGCGAGTTCACGAAGTAGCGGGCGAGCGGGACGGTCGACCAGATGTCGATGTAGGGGCGCAGCGTCAGTCCGCTGGGGATCCAGCGGAACGCGCCCTGGACGTCCTGGAGCGGCTTGAGCGAGCTGGACACCATCACGTAGACGGGCAGCAGCACGAAGCCGGTGAGCAGGGTGAGAAAGATCCGGCGGGCCCACAGGAACGACGGCGGGGGCGCGGTCGGCGACCTGAAGCGGGCGCGCGGCATCGGCGTGTCAGACATCGGCGGTCTTCCTCCCCCTGGACGTGAGCGCCAGGTACACGCCCGTCACGACGAGCAGGAACAGCAGCAGCAGGACGGACATCGCGGAGCCGGTGCCGAAGTCCCAGGTGACGAACGAGGCCTGGTAGATGTGGACCGAGATCAGGTCCGCGGCCTCGGGCGCCGCCTTGCCGAACATCACGTAGGGCGTGTTGAAGTCGTTGAACGTCCACAGGAACAGGACGAGGACGAGCACCTGGTTGACGGGGCGCAGGGACGG
Source organism: Streptomyces sp. BYX5S (assembly GCF_054724165.1). Lineage (NCBI taxonomy): Bacteria > Bacillati > Actinomycetota > Actinomycetes > Kitasatosporales > Streptomycetaceae > Streptomyces > Streptomyces sp. BYX5S. The sequence goes on from NZ_CM138829.1 coordinate 4,415,124, forward strand.
CAGCGTGATGCGGCGCAGCTGCTGCCACAGTCCGGCGCCGTCGAGGGCGGCGGCCTCGTAGAGGTCCTTCGGGATGTTCTGGAGGCCGGCCATCACGATGAGGAAGGCGAACGGCCAGCCCTTCCACACGGAGACGGTGAGCAGCGCGACGAAGCTGTTGTCGCCGATGAGCCAGAACGACGGCTTGTCGGTGAGGCCGAGCTGGTCGTGCAGCACGTGGTTCACCAGGCCGTTGTCGTGCTGGAACATGAACACCCAGGTGATGACGGCGGCGTACACGGGCAGCGCGTACGGGACCAGGAACAGGGCGCGCAGGATGCCGCGCCCCTTGAACGTCTCCTGCATGAAGACCGCGGCCGCCGTGCCGATCGCCCAGCACAGCGCGACCGAGGCGACGGTGAACAGGCAGGTCGTGACGAAGGACGACAGGAGCGCCCCGCCGATGGCGCCGTCGAAGTCGACGGCGACCTTGAAGTTGTCGAGGCCGCTCCAGGGGGCGGCGGTCCAGTCGCGCAGGAAGAGGCGGGTGAGCTGTTTGAAGCTCATCAGGATGCCCATGGCCATGGGCACGAGGTGGACGAGGAGTTCGAGGATCAGCGCGGGCAGGAGCAGCAGGTACGGCAGGCCGATCCGGCGGAGCCGCCCGGGGCGGCGGCCCTGACCGTCCGCCGCCCCGGGGGTCTTGGTGCCGGCGACCGTCTCGGCGGGCCGCTCGGCGGTGGTGGTCGTCGTCATCCGTACGCTCACTTGGTGGGCATCTGCTGCTGGGCCTTGGCGAGCTTGGCCTTGACGGTGGCGGTGGTGACGGGGCGGCCCGCTGCGGCGTCCGCGAAGAGTTCCTTCACGGCCGTGCCGACGGCGGTCTCGAACTGCGACTCGTCGGCGACCTGGGGCAGCGGGGCGGCGCTCTTGGCGATGGTCTCCTTGAGCGTGGCGACGGCCGGTACGTTGAACGCCGGGTCCTCCTGGGCGGACTTGACCGGCGGGATCGATCCGTAGGCCTTGTTGAGGATCTTCTGCTCGGCGTCGCTGGTCATGAACTTCACGAATTTCGTGGCGCCGCCGAGGTTGTCGGTGTCCTTGAAGACGGCCATGTTGATGCCGGCGACCATCGAGTTGACGTTCCGGCCCTGGCCCGGCGCGCCCGACTGCACGGGGGCGGGCACGACGCCCCACTCGTCCTCGTCCATGCCCTGCGTCTTGAAGGTGGCGGAGGCGGTCTGCCACAGCACCATCGCCGTCTTGTTCTTCGAGAAGTCGCTCAGGGACTGGTTCTGCGCGTACTCGGCGTTGCCCGGCGCGATGATCTTGTCCTTGGCCATCAGGTCGACGTACTGCTTGACGCCCGCGACGGCGCCGTCCGAGGTGAAGTCGGGTTTGCCGTCGGCCGTGAACCAGTCGGCGCCGTACTGTTTGGCGAGGACGAAGACCTGGTGGATGTTGTTGGAGAGGTTCGAGCCCTCGGCGCCGATGCCCCACTTGCCGCCCTTGGAGATCTTCTTCCCGGCGGCGACGACCTCGTCCCAGGTGGCCGGGGGCTTCGCTATCCCGGCGTCCTTGAACATCTGCTTGTTGTAGTAGAGCGCGTACGCCATCGAGTACAGCGGCACGGCGGCCGGGTCCTTGCCCTCGGCGCCCGCCGAGCCGAGCGCGGACGCCACGAACCGGTCCTTGCCGCCGATCTTCGCGAAGTTCTTCGCGTCCCACGGCAGCAGGGCGCCGCTCGCCTGCAACGAGGCGCTCCAGGTGTTGCCGATGTTGAGGACGTCCGGGCCCTGGCCGGAGGTGGTCGCGGTGAGGATCCGGTCGAGCAGGCTGGACCAGGGCACGACCTCCAGCTTGACCTTGATGCCGGTCTGCTTCTCGAACTTGTCGAGCTCCGGCTGGAGGACCTTCTTGTCGACCTCGACGCTGGCGCCCTGGTTGGAGGCCCAGTACGTCAACGTCTTCGGGGAGTCGTCCGACCCGCCGCCGGTCGGCGAACCACCACCGCAGGCGGTGGCCGCGAAGGCAAACGAGAGGGTGACGGCACAGGCACAGGCGGCGCGGATTCTGCTCATGGCTCCAGGCGTCCCTTGTCCGGAGGATGGTCCGACGCGTTCAGGACTTGAATGCGGTCAGACCTTAATTTAGGACGTGAGTTAAGCGGGGCCGAGTGTGCGCGTCAAGAGCTTGGACGCAAGGCGGTGCGCCGGGTCCGCTCAGCCGATGACGAGCGGCACCTTCCGTACCAGGTCGCCGAGTTGGGCACGTTCCGTCGGCGTCGCCGCCCTTCGGCCCGTCCCGACGAGCAGGGCGTCTGTGTCGGACCAGTCGGCGGGGAAACAGGCGCCCGCGATCCGCTCCAGCAGAGCGCGCGAGCGGGCGAGGCCCTCCCCCGGCGGCCCCGGCACGTCCGGGAGACGGGCGGTCAGATCGAGGTGGTGCAGGGTCCACTCCAGGACGTACGCGGTGAGGTAGTCGGCCACCGTGAGGATCTGCTCCTGCGTGCTCACACGGGCGCGGGGGTCGGCGAGTTCGGCGGCGCGGCCCGCCGCGGAGCCGACGTCGTCGAGGTGGAACGCGAGCAGCGCCGGGTCCTGGTAGGCGGCGGCGAGCCGGACGGTCAGCGCGTCGAGCGGGTCCTCGCCGGTCGGCGGCTCGTGCGCCACGTGCCAGTACGTCGCCGCGTCGACGGTCGGCTCCCCGGCCACCGGGGTGACGAGCGTGATCAGCACGTCCTGCGCGTCGATGACCAGGTGGCACACCAGGTCGCGCACCAGCCAGCCGGTGCAGCCGGAGGGCTGCCCGTACGCCTGCTCGGGCAGATCGGCGACCGCCGCGCGCAGCGCGGACCATGACCGCGAGAAGAGATCCACGTCGGCACGCTAATCCGGACCGCAGGACCGGACAAGCGCGTTCCGGGCGTGTGATTCGATGCCACGGACGGTTCGGGCGACAAAGAGGTGACGGGTGTACGGCAACGATGACGCGTGGGTCAGGCCGCGCCGGGACCCGGACCTGACGGCCTGCGCCGAGGCGCTGCGCGCCGTGCACCACGCGGACGGCTATCCGGTCACCTGGCCCGAGGACGCCCCCGGTTGGATCCGCGGCGTCGATCCCCTCGGCGCGTGGGTGGCGGTGCTGGACGGCCGGGTCGTGGGGCACGTGCTGCTGGCGCGGCCCGACGGGGGCGACGTGGCGCCCGGCCTCGTACCGGCGGGTTCGGCGGTCGGCGTCGTGGCCCGCCTCTTCGTGGCCCCGGCGGCGCGCGGCCACGGGCTCGGCGCCGCCCTGCTCGACCGGGCCGTGGCCTCGGCCGCCGAGCACGGGATGCGGGCCGTGCTGGACGTGGTCGACACGGACGCCGCCGCGATCGCCCTCTACGAACGGCTCGGCTGGACGTTCCTCGCGCGGGCCCAACAGGTCTGGGGGAACGGCCGGTTGGTGACCGTACGATGCTATGCGGCACCCGACGCGTCCGACGCCCCGCCCGGTGACGGCGGCGCGCCGGGACCGCGCCGTCGCCCCCGGCCGCTTCCGAGGAGAACCGCATGACCGAGCCCGCACCCGCCCGTTCCGCGAAGCAGCGCAAGCAGGACACCCTCGACCGGCTGGAGCGGGAGGTGGACGCGTGGGTCGCGACGGCCGACCCCGAGCGCGGTGCGCCGTACATGATGCCGCTGTCGTTCCTGTGGCGGGACGCGTGCCTGTACGTGTCGACGCGGGCCACCAATCCGGTGGCCCGCAATCTGCTGGCGACGGGGCTGGTGCACCTGGCGATCGGGCCGACGCGCGATGTCGTGCACATCGCCGGGACCTGCGAGGCGGTGCCCGCGGCCGAGGTCACCGAGGAGTTCGCGGACGCGTTCGCGGCGAGCGCCGGGTTCGATCCGCGGGCCGCCGACGGCCCGTACGTGTACGTCCGGATCCGGCCCGTGCGCGTTCAGGCCTGGCGGGAGGCGAACGAGCTGGCGGGCCGTGACCTGATGCGGGACGGGGTGTGGCTGGACGTCGACTGACACGGCGGTGCCCCCGCCGCGCCGAGAGCGCGACGGGGGCACCGGACCTGTCCCGTGCGAGGGTTCAGGCCACCGGCTCCGGCTCCTTGTCCGCCGCCGGACCCGCGTTCTGCGCGTGCCAGTCGGCGTTGTCGGCGAGCGGCTTCTCCTTCAGGACGAAGGCGAGGACCAGGCCGACGGCGAAGACGGGCAGCAGGTACAGGAAGATCGGGACGAGCGCCTCCTGGTACGAGCCGACGACCGCGTCCCGCAGATCGGCCGGCAGCGCGCGGACCAGCGCGGGCGTCAGCGAGTCGCTGTCACCGATCTTGGCCGCGGCCTCGGCCGGGATGCGAGTGGCCAGCTGGTCGGTGAGGCGGCTGGCGAACACGGCGCCGACGACGGCCACGCCGAGCGTCGCGCCGATCTCCCGGAAGAAGTTGTTCGCGGAGGTGGCGGTGCCGACCTCCGAGCCCGGGAAGTCGTTCTGCACGGCGAGCACGAGGGTCTGCATCATCAGGCCGACGCCCGCGCCCGCGAGGCCGACGTACACGCAGACCAGCCAGACCGGGTCGGACACGTCGAGCGTCGACATCAGGTAGGCGGTGAGCATGATGATGAGCGTGCCGGCGATCGGATAGATCTTGTACTTGCCGGTCTTGGACATGATCGCGCCGGACGGCAGGGCGGTGCCCATGATGCCGACGACCATGGGGATGAGCAGCAGTCCGGACTCGGTGGCCGTCTTGCCGTACACCATCTGGAGGTAGGTGGGCATGTAGCCGACGATCGCGAACATGCCGAGGCCGATGACGATCATGCCGAGCAGGGTCGCCACGTTGAAGATCGGCGAGCGGAACAGGTGCAGCGGGATGACCGGTTCCTTGGCGTGCTTCTCCGCGACGAAGAACAGCACCCAGGCGACGACGGCGCCGATGCCCAGGCCGATGACCAGCGGGTCGGACCACTCGTACTGGGTGCCGCCCCAGCTCGCGAAGAGCACGGTGCAGGTGACGGCCGCGGCCATCAGCGCGGTGCCGAGGTAGTCGAGGGTGACCTGGACGGTCTTGCGCGGCAGCTTGATCGCGACGGCGGCGACGACGAACGCGAGGATGCCGAGCGGCAGGTTGCCCCAGAACGCCCAGCGCCAGGAGTGCGCGTCGGTGAACCAGCCGCCGAGCAGCGGGCCGACGACGGACGACAGGCCGAAGACGGCGCCCATCGGGGCCATGTACTTGGCACGTTCACGCGGCGGCACCAGGTCGGCGATGATCGCCTGCGAGGTGATCATGAGGCCACCGCCGCCGAGGCCCTGGAGGGCGCGTCCGGCGATCAACGTGCCCATGTTCTGGGCGAGTCCGCAGACCACCGAGCCCACCAGGAACAGGGCTATGCCCGCGAGGAAGATGTTCTTGCGGCCCATGAGGTCACCGAGCTTGCCGTAGACCGGCATGCCGATGGTGGCGGCGAGGATGTACGCCGTGGTGATCCAGGCCATGTGCTCGATGCCGTTGAGCTCGCCGACGATGGTCGGCAGGGCGGTCGAGACGATGGTCTGGTCGAGCGCGCCGAGCAGCATGGTCAGCATCAGCGCGGCGAAGATCAGGCCGAAGTTGTGCGGCTTGGCGATGCTCTCGGCGGCCCCTGCGGCTACGTCGGCCACCGGGTCGGGGCCGGAGTCGATGCCCTCGGGTGCGGGGGCGTGCGTCATTGCGGTGTTCTCCGATGTGGTGTGTGCGAGTGGAAGGGGTTCGGGGTGGGATCCGCGGCGTGGGAGCGGCTGCCGCGTTCCGGATTCCTCCGGCGCCCGGGGAGCGGGGTCCGGGGCAGCGCCCCGGGTCCTCGGTGCCGGATGCGTGGGTGACCGCGAGGGGGAGTCGGTCACCCGGGTGGGGTGCCTACTTCACGGCGGCCGGCCCGAGCAGCGCGCGCAGCGCCGCGAAGGACTCCCGTACGCGCTCGGCGGGCCCTTCGCTGTGGTCGTTCGACTGCGACCACCGCTTCATGCCGCTGCGTACGGTCGACATGGCGACACCCGCGAGCAGTTCGGCGCTCTCGCCGTCGGGAGGGGTGCCGGTGCGCCGGGCGATGAGGCCGGCGAGGTCCCGTTCGACCGCCTCGCACTGGGCGAGGAACGCGGCCAGGACCGAGGGCACGCCTTCCGCGATGCGCAGCGAGTCCTCCAGCTCCCGCGGCTCGGGCGCCGCTTCCTGGAGGTGGTCGGCGAGCACGTCGCCGAGGTCGCGCAGCACCGCGTCGGTGTCCCGCCCCTCCCCTTCGGCGAACCGGTCCGCGAGCGCGGGTGGCACGGCGCCGGGAAAGGCGAAGAGGGCGGCTTCCTTGCTGGGGAAGTAGTTGAAGAAGGTCCGCGGTGAGACGCCGGCCTCCTTGCTGATCATCTCGACCGTGACCTGGCCGAATCCGTGCTCGCGGGCGAGCCGGACGGTCGCCGCGTGCAGCTCGGTGCGCGTCTCGCGGCGCCTGCGCGCGCGGAGCCCCTCGGCGGGGGCGCTCGGCTGCGGCTCGGTGACGGTCACGGCCGAGATTCTTGCACACCGTGCAAACCTTGCGCGCGCTGCACCCCCACCCGCAGGGAGTGCCCCGCGTCACACTTTCGCGCTAATGTCGTATGTCTGCATTTGCCGGATATGGACTGAGGACTCCCGATGAGCGCTCGTCACGCCACGGCGGCAGCGGCCGCCGTCACCGCCGCCCTCGCTCTGACCGCGCTCGCCGCGCCGCCCGCGCTCTCCGCGCCCGCCGTGCTCGCGCGCTGCGGCGAGAACGATCTGACGGTGCGCGCCGAGCCCTCCGACGACAGCGCCGACATCCTCAAGCTGAGCGTGCGCAACGACTCCTCGAAGGCCTGCCTCGTCGACCGCGTCCCGACGGTCACGTACGGGGACCTGGACGGCGCGGCGCTCCCGCTGCCCGCCGTGCCGCACTCCGGACGCACCCTCGCCGCGCACGACACGGCGTACGCGGCGGTGCTGTCGGTCTCCGACTCCGACGACGCCGAGGACCGGGCGCCCGCCGTCATGTACGTGACGGTCACGGCGCTGCCCGACCAGGAGGGCCGCACCTTCCAGGCACTGACCCTCGGCTCACCGACGGGGGTACGGGTGTGGGAGCCGGTCACCACCCTGTGGCAGTCGACGTCCGCGGGGGCCGAGCGGGTGCTGGAGGAACAGACCACGGGCCGCGGCACGCTCGCGGTCTGAGCCGCCCCGCTCCTCAGCCCATGCGCTGCGCCGTCGACCTCCGGTGCCGGCGCGCGGTGATCACCGAGTCGTCGTGGACGCGGGCGCCCGGGAGCCGGTGCCGGGCCGCGACCAGCGCGGCGTCCACATCGCTCGTCCCGGTGGCCACGCAGAGGCTGTAGCCGATGTCGTCGAGCCGCCGTCGCGCGGCGGGGCCTCCCTCGTCGGCGTCGAGCGCGCTGAGCGTCTCGTACTCGCGGACGAGGTCGTTCAGCAGGGCGGGGTGGGCGAGGAGCATGGGCTGCCCCTCCTTCCATGGTCATCAGCTGTCACGGGACTCGACTCCCGGTTGTCCTGTCACAGCCGGACGAAAACAGGCTCGGGCCATGGATTTCAGTCCGGGGCGCGGCCCGGGGAGGTCGCCTCCACCGCGAGCAGCGAGGCGTCCGCGTCCAGGCGGCCTCCGGCGTGGTGGAGCAGGTCGGCCGAGAGCGCGGCCGTGAACGGGGCGAGCGGCAGGGCGCTCAGCTCGGCGGCGCGGTCGGCGAGGGGGTAGGGGCCGCCGTCCGCGTCGCGGACCTCGGCGGCTCCCTCGGTGTGCAGCAGCATGCGGTCCCAGGCGCTCGCGGATATCTGCTGGGCTCCGCACCAGCCGTGCGCGAGGTCGAGCCGGCCGAGCGGCGGCGCCGGGGCGGGCACGGCGGCCGGTACCGCGGACCTGTCGCGGATCAGCAGCGGCGCCGGATGCCCGCAGCAGACGTACTCGGCGGAGCCGTCGGGGGCGACCGTGACCAGTGTGGCGGCGACGGACCGGCCGGCCTCGTCGGAGTGCGCGACCGTCGAGTGCAGGCGCACCGCGAGCACCTCCAGCGTCCGCTGCACGCGGGCGAGCCGCCGCCAGGTCCGCAGCAGGTCGTCGGCGGCCTCGGCCGGTGCGGAGCCCTCGGCCGAGACGTGCCCGATGAGCAGCCGGGTCCCGTACGGCGTGTCCACGACTCCGTGGAGATCGCTGCCCGGCCTCTTCGGCGCCGTGCCCGCTGTCAGTCGACGGGCGCTGACGCCGAGCGTGCCGAACGTCTCGGGCAGAGAGGTGATCGATGACGAACGGGTGGTCATGAAGGCCTTCCGCAGGGGGCACCGGACGCATCGGATCCGGCCGTGACGACGGCACGCGGCAGGTTCGGCGCGGCAGCCGCGGCGTTCCCGGAAGTGTAGTCAACCGGGCGCGCCGTGTGACGGTTTCCCTGAAGTGCGCCCGGAATCCCCGGATCCTGTGCGAACTGTTCCCCGGGGGACCTTCTTTCCGAGGACTTCCCGTTCGAGTGGTCACGGTGTGAAGAGGGTTCGCCCGTCCCCGTTTCGGCCTAGCCTGGCGGCGGCAGTCGCCACCATCCGTACCGCACGAGGTGAGCCCCCGCATGAACCCGAGCCCAGCCCGGCGCACGCCGGGAGAACTCCCCGCCGAGACCACCATTTTCGTCGGCAGGCGGAGGGAGTTGGGCCAGATCACGGAGGTGCTGTCGCGGGCGCGGCTGGTGACGCTGACCGGGCCCGGCGGCGTCGGCAAGACCCGCACGGCGGTGCGGGCGGCCCGCGACCTGCGGGGCACGTTCACCGACGGGGTGCGGCTCGTGGAGCTGTCCGCGCTGCGCGACCCGGCGCTGCTCGCGAACGCCGTGGCGGCCGCCCTCGACCTGCCGGAGCAGACGGCACGGCCGGCGCTGGAGGTGATCGCCGATCACCTGGAGGACCGCGGGCTCCTGCTGCTGCTCGACACCTGCGAGCACCTGGTCGACGCGTGCGCGATGCTCTGCGACGAACTGCTGCGCGCCGCACCCGGGTTGCGGATCGTCGCGACCAGCCGGCAGCCGCTCGACGTGCCCGGGGAGCACGTCCTGGCGATCGGGCCGCTGCGCATGCCGGATCCGGCGGACCACACCGCGGGGCGGGAGTGCGACGACGCGCTGGCGCTGTTCGCCGACCGGGCGTCGGCGGCGGTGCCGGGGTTCACGGTGGGCGAGGACAACCGCGCCGACGTGCTCGCCCTGTGCCGCCGGCTCGACGGGATCCCGCTCGCCATCGAACTCGCGGTGTCCCGGCTGCGGGTGCTGTCCCTCGACGAGATGCTGGCCCGCCTCGACGACCGGTTCCGGCTCCTCACCGGCGGGCGTCGCACGTCGGTGCCGCGCCATCAGACGCTGCGTACGGCGATCGGCTGGAGCCACGAGCTGTCGACGGCGGCGGAGCGGCTGCTGTGGGCCCGGCTGTCCGTGTTCGCGGGCGAATTGAGCCTCCAGGCGGCCGAGTCGGTGTGCTCCGACGACGAGGTGCTGCCCGTCGACGACGTGCTGACCTCGCTGATCGGCCTCGTGGAGAAGTCGGTCGTGGTGCGGGTGGAGACGCCGGAGGGCACGCGGTACCGCATGCTCGACACCATTCGCGAGTTCGGCCTGGAGCAGCTCGTCTCGCTCGGCGGCGACGAGCGCACCCGGCACCGCCACCTCATGTACTTCCTCGACGCGGCCCGCGCCTTCGACGAGGAGTGGACGGGCGACGCGCAAGTGCCCCTGCTGCGGGCCCTGGTGCGCGACCAGGCCAACGTGCGGGTGGCCCTGGAGACTTGCGTCGCCGTGCGGGAACTGAACTGCCGTGGCCTGGAGATGGCGACGGCGCTGTGGGGCTACTGGCACGCCACCGGGCTGCTCACCGAGGGCCGTTACTGGCTGCGGCGCGCGCTGGACGGCTGCCGGGACGAGACGCCGCAGCGCGTCAAGGCGCTGTGGCTGATGAGCTGGTACATGGACCTCCAGGGCGAACGGGGCAAGAACGAGGCGCTGTTGAAGGAGGCCGAGCAGATCGCCGCCCGGATCAACGACCAGGTGGGGGCCGCTTGGACGCTCGCCTTCCAGGCGCACCGCCGGTACTTCCTCGGCCAGATGGACGGCTGCGCCGACGACTTCGACGAGGCCCGCGCCCGGATGACGGCGCTCGGTGACGACACGGGCCTGCTCATGCTGGGCTTCTACGCCGGGTTCATGCTGATCCTCGCCGGCGATCCCGGGAAGGGCATCGCCTGGTGCGACGACTCGCTGGCGCGGGGCGCCGCGCATCCGGGCGAGCAGTGGGCGCGCGGCTGGGCGCTGTGGGTCAAGAGCGTCGGCCTGTGGCTCAAGGGCGAGCACGAGGCGTCGGTGGAGTGCGCCCGTGAGGGCATGCGCACCAAGGCGGCGCTGCATGATCTGATGGGGCTGGCCCACTTCATGGAGGGGCTCGCCTGGCACGCGGCGCAGTTGCGGCGCTTCGAGCGGGTCGCGGTGTTGCAAGGCGCGGCCGACGCGCTGTGGCGCAGGGCCGCGAAGGAGGCCCGGTTCGGCATCCCGGTGCTGCACGAACTGCACACGCAGGCGGCGGACTCGGCGCGGACGGTGCTCGGCGCCGACGGGTACCACCACTCGTTCGAGGAGGGCACGGCGATGCCGCTCGACGCCGTCGTCGACCTGGCGCTGACCGACGACTCGGTGCCGTCGCCCGACGTGCCGCCGCAGCGCTCGGGACCCACGGACGGGCTCACGCCACGGGAGCGTCAGGTGGCCGCACTGGTCGGCGAGGGGCACACCAACCGGGAGATCGCGGCGAAGCTCGTGGTGTCGAAGCGGACGATCGACTCCCACGTGGAGCACATTCTCACCAAGCTCGGTTTCACCTCCCGTTCCCAGGTCGCGGCCCTGCACGCGGACGGCTCGGCGGAGTCCGTGGTTCCACCCTCCGAGGTGTGACGAAGCAGGTCATCGCGGCGCCGACAGCCGCTACCGTGAGAGGGAAAGAACACCTCACCGAGGCCCCACGGAGGCCGGATGGCCGAGGACGGTGCACGGGGATCGGGCCCTCTGCCGAGGTTGCGGCTCGACGAACTGCTCGAAGAACTCCAGGTACGCATCGGCACGGTCCGCCGTACCCGCGACCGCCTTCAGGGACTCCTCGAGGCGGTCCTGTCGGTGGGCCAGGAGCTGAACCTCTCCCAAGTGCTGCGCCGGATCGTGGAGGCCGCCGTGGTCCTGGTGGACGCCGAGTACGGGGCGCTGGGGGTGATCGGTGAGGACCGCCGCAAGCTGTCGCAGTTCCTGCCGGTCGGCATCAGCGACGACCTGCGCGCCGAGATCGGGGAGCTGCCCTCGGGGCACGGGCTGCTGGGCGAGCTGATCCGGCACCCGGCGCCGCTGCGGCTCTCGGAGCTCGCCGACCACCACGCCTCCGCGGGCTTCCCGCCGCACCATCCGCCGATGCACTCGTTCGTCGGCACGCCGATCCGGGTGCGCGACGACGTGTTCGGGAATCTGTATCTGACGCAGAAGCGCGGCGGCGGCGAGTTCGACGACGAGGACGTGGCGGTGCTCCAGACGCTGGGCGCCGCGGCGGGCGTCGCGATCGAGAACGCGCGCCTGTACGAGGAGGTCCGACTGCGGGAGCGCTGGCTCCAGTTGAGCGCCGACTTCACCGGCAGCCTGCTGTCCGGCGCCGACGAGGACCAGGTGCTGCGCCTCATGGTGGACCGGGCGCGGGAGATCACCGCGGCGGACCTCGGTGTGGTGGCGCTGATCGGGCCCGGCGACAACCTGCTGCACGAGAAGCTGGCACTCGGCGAGCGGGCGCAGGCGCACAGCGACGTGACGCTGCCGCGCGAGGGCACCTTCGCCGGGGCGGCCCTCTCCTCGAAGGCGCTGGTCACCTCGGACGACATCCGCAAGGACCCGCGGATCACCTACCAGCCGGACCGCTGGGAGGGCCTCGGGCCCGCGGTGGCGGTCCCGATCGGCACGTCCGAGGGGGTCCGAGGGGTGCTGATGCTGGCGCGCCGCGCCGACCACTCCCCCTTCTCCGCGGCCGAGTTGATCCCGCTCAGCGGTTTCGCGGGGCAGGCGGCGCTCGCTCTCGAACTCGCGGACCGGCGGCGGGACGCGGAGCAGATGAGCCTGCTGGAGGACCGCGACCGGATCGCCCGCGACCTCCACGACCTGGCGATCCAGCGGCTGTTCGCGACCGGGATGACGTTGCAGAGCGCGCAGCGGTTCGTGCAGCATCCGGAGGCGGCGGAGCGGCTGCTGCGGGCCGTGGACGACCTGGACACCACCATCAAGATCATTCGGTCGACGATCTTCGGGCTGCGCGAGCGCGACGCCCCGCCGACCGGCTCCGGCCTCCGGGTGCGGATCGTACGGGCGGTGGAGGACGCGGCCCAGGTCCTCGGCTTCACCCCGTCGTTGCGCATGGAGGGCCTGATCGACGCGGAGGTGCCGGGGCCGGTCGCCGACGACACGCTGGCCGTGCTCGGCGAGGCGTTGACGAACGTGGCCCGGCACGCCCGCGCCTCGTCCGCCGACGTCGCCCTGGTGGTGCGCGGCGGCTCCCTGACGCTGATCGTGGCGGACGACGGTGTGGGGATCGCCTCGGTGTCCGACGCGCACCGCAGCGGGCTCGCCAACCTGACGGCCCGCGCGGTGGGCCGCGGCGGCGAGCTGAACACCACGGCGCGCGCCGGGGGCGGCACCCTCCTGGAGTGGACGGTGCCGATCGAGCCGGATTCGCACGACGACTGACACGGTCTCGGCCGCCGGGACTCGGCCGCAGGGCCGGGCCAGGGGCTCTCAGGGGCGGTTCCTGTCCTGCGGCAATTTCGTCGCGATCACCGCGGCCTGGATCCGGCGTTCCACGCCCAGCTTGGCGAGCAGCCGGGAGATGTTGTTCTTCACCGTCTTCTCCGAGAGGAACAGGCGACGGCCGATCTGCCGGTTGGTGAGCCCCTCCCCCACCAGCGCGAGGATGTCCCGCTCCCGGTCGGTGAGTTCGACGCCCTCGGCCGTCGGCGCCCCCGCGGCGTCCGGGACGGGCTGCTCGCCCTGCTCGGGTCCGCGCAGGCTGCGCATCAGCCGGGCCGTCGTGGCCGGGTCGAGCATCGACTGCCCGGCGGCGACGGTGCGTACGGCGGAGACCAGGTCGGAGCCCTTGATCTGTTTGAGGACGTAACCGCCGGCGCCGGCCATGATGGCGTCGAGCAGCGCGTCGTCGTCGTCGAAGGAGGTGAGCATGAGGCAGCTCAAGTCCGGGATGAGCACACGCAGTTCACGGCAGATCGTGATGCCGTCGCCGTCCGGGAGCCGTACGTCGAGCACGGCCACGTCGGGGCGGAGCGCGGGTCCCCTGGCGATGGCCTGCGCCGCGGTGGCGGCCTCCCCGACGACGGTCATGTCGGGTTCGGCCCCGAGGAGGTCGCGCAGGCCGCGGCGCACCACTTCGTGGTCGTCGAGCAGCAGGATGCGTATGGGCCGGTCCGCTGAGAAAGTACGTGGCTGTGACATACGGCCCCCTCGGCTGTGGTGTTCCCAGACGGGTGGATGCGAACCCGTCTAGATCCTGGGGCCGGACGGACTGATCCGCCAGGGCCGAACGGTACCGTTCACGGACCCTGCCGGTCCGTGTTCCGCGCTACGCCGCGTCCGTTCCGTACGGCGCGTACAGGTCGAGCAGCCGGGTGCGGGTGACGCTGAGCCGGTGGGCGAGCACGCCGCCCACCCACTGGGCCACGAACGAGCCGAGCCCGGGGTCGGAGGCGCACAACAGACGGACGGTGAAGGCGTCGAACTCGTGGGCCTTGACCCGGGTCTCGGCCTGCGCGCCGAGCTGCCACACGTAGGGCGGGAACAGCCACGACCAGCCGATGAGGTCCCCGTGGCCGAGGTACTCGACGACGGGGGCGCGCCGTCCCGGCACCCGCATGTCGAGGGAGACACTGCCGCTGCGCACGATCCAGAAGCGGTCGGCGCGCGAGCCCTCGTCGAACAGCCGGGCGCCTTCCAGGAAGGTCACGTCGCGCGCGAAGCGCATCAGCCGGCCGCGGTACTCCTCGGGCAGGGTCTGCGTGATGCGCGGTGCGGTGGTGGTCATGGGCGGCCTCCTTCGGGTGGCTCGGACGGCGGCCGCGGGCGCGTTCCCTGTGGGGCGCCGCCGGGGCCCGGCTGTCGGCGGAGCGGGGCTCCGGCGGCGTCGTCGCGTCGGGTGGTCCGCCGTCCTTGCGATACCTCGACCATGCCGGTCGGGCCGCGACCCGCCCAGGGGCCGAACGGCTCCGGCGCCGGGCCCTGTCGGCTCTGCCACGGGGCCCGTCGGCCCCCTGAGCAGGCGCTTGGCCCTCCGCGCGGCGGGCGAGGGGGCCACTCGGGCCCGTGCGCGGGCGTGCGCCCTAAGCGGGGCGCCGACTCCACTCGGGGCCGACGCGGTTCCACTCGCGTTCCCAGGCCGCGAGCCTGCGGCGGTCCAGGGCGCGGCGGAGGGCGCAGCGGGTCAGCAGGGCGAGGGTCGCGGTGGTCGCGGTGACCAGGAACGCGGTGGTGAGGGCGCGGGCCCAGACGGCGTCGGAGCCCCAGGGCGCGGTGGTGACCCGGCCGCGCGCGTCGAGCCAGACGGTGGCCGGATCGCCCCGGTCGAGCCCGGCGGAGACGGGCGCGGTCGCCACGACGGTGCGCCGGCCGTCGTCGGTCCAGCGGACCTTGACCGGGTACGTCACCGTGTTCTGCACCCCGCTGGACGACGGCACGTAGTCGGGGGCGTCCTCGACGAGCTCCGCCCGTACCCGCTGGCGCTGCGCCACCTGGGCGCGGGCGTGCTCGGCGGCGTCGGCGTGGGCGGCCCAGCCGGCCGCGGCTCCCGCGGCGGGCGCCACCAGGAAGGCGAGCAGTCCGAGCAGCAGCGCCGCCCACCCCTCGACCGCGTCCGACCTGCGCCGCAGGGGGTTGCCCTTGGCTTGCCTGAGCTTCTTGCAGGTCGTCATCGTCACCTCCCTGCCAGCGTAAGGCCACGCTCGCGCCCGCACCCGGTTCGGCACAGGGGCCGAACGGCCCCTCGCCGAGGGCCGGTTCGCCTCTCCCTGCGCAGGTCGGGACGGTGAGACGGTCCCGGGACACCAGAGCAGGGCCGCCCGAGAGCGCCCGATCCTTCGGTGCTCCACACGAGTGACCACCGCCGTGCGTGGAACCCGCGCCGGACGAAGACATCTTCCGCGTCACCGCCATGGAGAGGTTCCCGCCATGACCAGTACCCGCGTCCTGAGCGTCGGGACGGACGCCTCCCGCGAGAGCGTGCACGCAGCGGACTGGGCGGCCCGCGAGGCACTGCGCCGCGGTCTGCCGCTGCGGCTGGTGCAGGCCGCGGACACCGAGCGGCCCGCGCCGCGGCTGCCGGACGTCGACCTGCCGGACCGCGGCGTGCTCGATCTGGTCGCGCTGCGGCTGTCGTACGCGCATCCCGCGCTCGAGATCATCGCGCGGCGCCGCCCGCAGCAACCGGTGACCGCGCTGCTGGAGGCGGCCGCGGAGTCGGAGACGCTGGTGCTCGGTTCCCGGGGCTTCACCGGCTACTCCGGGTTCCTGGTCGGCTCGGTCGCCCTGGCGGTCACGGCGCGCTCGCTGCGTCCGGTGATCCTCGTACGGGCCGGTGGGCTGCCGGAGGACGAGCGCGAGGGGGCCGACTACCGGCCGGTCGTCGTGGGGATCGACGTCACGGAGCCCTCCGACGAGGTCCTCAGTTACGCGTTCGAGGCGGCGGCCCTGCGCGACGCCCCGCTGCACGTGCTGCACGCCTGGACGCTGCCGCCGCTGCGCACCGAGCAGCACGGTGGCGCGCTGCCGGGCGACGCGGCGCGCCGGGAGGGGCGGCTGCGCAGGTCGCTCGCGGAGGCCGTGGGGACGTGGCGGACGAAGTATCCGGAGGTACGGGTCGAGGAGCGGCTGCTGTACGGGCAGGCGGGCCACCATCTCCTCAAGGCGGCCACGAACGCGAGCCTGACGGTCGTGGGGCGGCGCACCGACGCGTCCCATCTGGGCTGCACCGCGCACTCGGTCGTGCACCACGTGACCAGCCCGGTCGCGGTCGTCCCGCACTGCTGACCGGGTGCCGTCCTCGACCCCGTCGAATGTCGCCATCACGCAAACGGAACGCAAGTTTTTGCGCTAATCTTGCGCTCCATGACGCGCAGACTTGCTCAGGTGGCGAAGAAGGTCGGGGTCAGCGAGGCCACGGTCAGCCGGGTGCTCAACAACAAGCCCGGGGTGTCGGAGGCGACGCGCCAGTCGGTGCTGACCGCACTCGACGTGTTGGGCTACGAGCGGCCGACCCAACTGCGCGGCGAGCGGGCCCGGCTCGTCGGCCTGGTCCTGCCCGAACTGCAGAACCCGATCTTCCCCGCGTTCGCGGAAGTGATCGGTGGCGCTCTCGCCCAGCAGGGCCTCACCCCGGTGCTGTGCACCCAGACCAAGGGCGGCGTGTCGGAGGCCGACTACGTGGAGCTGCTGCTGCAACAGCAGGTGTCGGGCGTGGTGTTCGCGGGCGGACTGTTCGCGCAGGGGGACGCCGAGCACGGCCACTACCAGCGGCTCGCCGAACGCCAGGTGCCGGTGGTGCTGGTGAACGCGGCCATCGAGCGGCTCGGCTTCCCGTGCGTGGCGTGCGACGACGCGGTCGCCGTCGAGCAGGCATGGCGGCACCTGTCGTCGCTGGGCCATGAGCGCATCGGTCTGGTGCTCGGCCCCGACGACCACATTCCTTCGCAGCGCAAACTCGCCGCGGCGCGCGCCCTGGAGGGCAGGCTCCCGGGCTCGGCGGTCGAGCGGGCGATGTTCTCCCTGGAGGGCGGGCATGCCGCGGCGGCGCGGCTCATCGGCCGGGGCATCACCGGCGTCATCTGCGCGAGCGACCCCCTCGCCCTCGGCGCGGTGCGGGCCGCGCGCCGCGCGGGGCTCTCCGTGCCGGGCGACGTCTCGGTGGTCGGCTACGACGACTCGGCGTTCATGAACTGCACGGAGCCGCCGCTGACCACGGTGCGCCAGCCGATCGAGGCGATGGGGCGGGCCGCCGTCGAGATGCTCGTGGCGCAGATCCAGGGCGGTTCGGTGCCGCCGGGTGAGCTGCTGTTCGAGCCCGAGCTGGTGGTGCGCGGCTCGACGGCACCGCCGGCCCCGGCCGCGTAACGACGCCTCGGCTCCCCCACGCCGCCACCCTGTTCATTTTTTGCGGAATACGCGCGACATCTTGCGCCCCCTTGGTGGCGGTGCTTGAGTGTGGCTCGCCCCGGCACCCCGGTCTCGCCGACCGCGGCGCCGCGGGCCACCACGTTCCTGCCTGCACAGGCTCAGGCCCGAAGGGGACCCACCGATGAGAAGCACCTGGCCGCGCCCTGCCCTCCGTACGTCCGCCGCGGCGATCGCCACGGCCCTGGCCCTGGGCTCGCTCGCGGCCTGCGGCACCAGCAGCTCCGACGACGACGGCCGGGCGAACGCCGGGTCGAAGGCCGATGTCGGCGCCCCGCTCGACCCGAAGACGAAGGTCTCGCTGACCATCGACTGCATGCCGCCGAAGGCGAAGGCGGCCGAGCGGCGGCAGTGGATCGAGGACGTCAGGACGTTCAACGAGAAGTATCCGAACGTCACGATCAACGGGAAGTCGACCGCGGGCCAGTGCGAGGAGCCCGCCCGGTTCACCGCCGCGCTCAAGGCGAAGTCCCAACCCGACGTCTTCTACACGTACTTCACCGACCTTCAGCAGGTGCTCGACCACGACGGCGCCGAGGACATCACGGCGTACGTCACCAAGAAGACGGTCCCCGCGCTCGACTCGATCGACCCGAACGTGCTGGGCGCGCTGAAGAAGGACAACAAGCTCTACGGCCTGCCCACCAGCAACTACACGATGGGCCTGCTCATCAACCGCAAGCTGTTCAAGAAGGCCGGCCTCGACCCGGACGAGCCGCCGACGACGTGGGCCGGGGTCCGCGCGGCCGCGAAGAGGATCGCCGGTCTCGGCGGCGGCATCTCGGGCTACGGCGAGTACAGCGCGGAGAACACCGGCGGCTGGCACTTCACGGCGGCGATGTACGGGCTCGGCGGCGACGTCGTCTCCCCGGACGGCAAGAAGGCCGCGTTCAACAACGCCACCGGCAAGCGGATCACCCGGCAGCTGCACGACATGCGCTGGAAGGACAACAGCATGGGCAGGACGCAGCTGCTGAAGTGGGGCGACCTCCAGAAGCAGATCGCCTCCGACAAGCTCGGCATGTTCCTGGCCGCGCCCGACGACGTCACGTACATGGTGCAGCAACTCGGCGCCGACTACGACAACTTCGGGATGGGGCCGATCCCCGGCGGCAAGGCGACACTGTTCGGCGGCAACGACTACATGATCAAGAAGGGCTCGTCGCCCGACCAGATCAAGGCCGCGATCGCCTGGCTGAACTTCAAGACGCTCACCCCGGGCAAGGGCCAGTTCGACTGGGCCAGGACCAAGGGCGACAAGCTCCCGGTCGGCCTGCCGCAGCCCAACTTCTTCACGGGCACAGTGAAGGCGAAGGACCTCAAGTCCCGGACGGACAACGCCACCATGCCCGTGGCCAACTTCGAACCGTTCATGGCGAACCCCGTGCGCGGCAAGGCCGAGCCGCCCAAGGCACAGGAGGTCTACAAGGTCCTCGACAACGTCATGTCGGGCGTCCTGACCAACAAGGACGCCGACGTCGACAAGCTGCTGTCCACCGCCGAGCAGCAGGTCAACCAGGTGCTGGCCAACCAGTGAGCCGCCCCCGCCGCCGCCTGTGAACCGAGGAGTGACCATGTCGGCCCCGACGCTGCCCGCGAAGCCCCGGCCATCCGCACCGCCCGCACGCAAGCACCAACTCGCACGCTCCGAGGGTTCGTTGGCACGCGGCGTGAAGCGCAACCTCTCCGCCCACGGCTTCCTGATCGGCGCGGTGCTCTGCTTCTCCTTCTTCTCCTGGTATCCGATGGTCCGGGAGTTCCTCCTGGCCTTCCAGAAGACGAAGGACGGCCGCACCACCTGGGCCGGCTGGTCCAATCTCACCTACGTCTTCAACGACCCGGCCTTCTGGCAGGCCTGGCGCAACACCCTCCTGTTCACCGCCCTGGCCCTGCTCCTCGGCTTCGCCGTGCCGTTCCTCGTGGCGGTCCTGCTCAACGAGTTCCGGCACGGCCAGGGCTACTTGAGGATGCTGGTCTACCTCCCGGTGATGCTGCCGCCGGTGGCCTCCGTGCTCCTGTTCAAGTACTTCTACGACCCCGGCTACGGCCTGTTCAACCGGGTCCTCGGCGTCTTCGGCATACCGGAACAGCAGTGGCTCCAGTCCACCGACACCGCGATGCTGTCCGTCGTCATCGCGGCGACGTGGATGAACATGGGCGGGGCGACCCTCATCTACCTGGCGTCGCTCCAGGGCATCCCCGGCGAGCTGTACGAGGCCGCGGAGCTGGACGGCGCCGGGCTGTGGCGCAAGATCTGGCACGTGACGATCCCGCAGACGCGGCTGATCCTGTCGCTGATGTTCCTGATGCAGATCATCGCGACGATGCAGGTCTTCACCGAGCCGTTCCTGCTGACCAACGGCGCGGGCCCCGAGGGCTCGACCACCACCGTCGTCTACCTGATCTACCAGTACGCCTTCAACTTCAACAACTACGGCGGCGCGGCAGCCCTGGGCCTCGTCCTGCTCGTCCTGCTCGCCGCCTTCTCCGCGGTGTACGTACGACTCAGCCGCTCCCAGGACGACTGACGCACACCACGCGAACAAAGGGAGTCGGCTCTCATGGCCACCGAAACGATGCGCCCCCGCACCCTGATCTCCCCCGCCCAGCTCGGCCGGCGCCGCGGACGAATCCTGTACTGGACGGTCTTCGGCCTCACCATGACCCTGTTCACACTGGTCTTCCTCGGCCCGCTGTACTGGATGGTGACCGGCGGCCTCAAGACCACGGCGGAGATCGTCCAGTCCCCGCCCACCCTGGTGCCCGACAGCGTGCACCCCGACAACTACCGGTCCGCCTGGGAGGTCATGGACCTCGCCAGGCTCCTGTTCAACACCCTCTACTACGCCTTCGGCGCGCTCGCCTTCCAACTGGTCCTCGATGTCGCCGCCGCGTACTCGCTGTCCAAGCTCCGCCCCCTGTTCGGCAACGTGATCCTCGGCATGATGCTGGCGACGCTGATGATCCCGGCGACGGTACTCGTGGTCCCGCAGTACCTGACGGTCCTCGACGTGCCGATCTTCGAGCGGAACCTGCTCAACAGCCCGTGGGCGATCTGGCTGCCGTCGGTCACGAACGCCTTCAACATCTTCCTGCTCAAGCGGTTCTTCGACTCGATCCCGCAGGAACTGCTCGACGCGGCGTCCATCGACGGCGCCTCCGCGCTGCGCACGCTGCGCTCCGTGGTGCTGCCGATCTCCCGGCCGATCCTCGGCGTCGTCTCCATCTTCGCGGTGGTCGGCGTGTGGAAGGACTTCCTCTGGCCGATGCTGACGCTGCCCGACCCGGCGAAGCAGACGCTGAACGTCGGCATCTACTCACTGTCCAACGGTGTCCCGCAGAACCAGCTGATCGCCGCGCTCACCATCGCGTCCGTACCGACGCTGATCCTGTTCCTGCTCTTCCAGCGGAACATCATGAGCGGCCTGACCGCCGGCGGCCTCAAGGGCTGACCCGCCCGCTCGCCCCTTCTCGAGACGAATCCTTGTGACCCCCGCGCGAAAGGAACCCTTCGTGGTGGCCGACGACTGGTGGCGCAGTGCTGCCATCTACCAGGTGTACGTCCGCAGCTTCGCCGACGGCGACGGCGACGGCACGGGCGACCTCGCCGGTGTCCGGGCCCGGCTGCCGTATCTGGCCCGGCTCGGCATCGACGCCATCTGGTTCACGCCCTGGTACCGCTCCCCGCTCGCGGACGGCGGCTACGACGTCGCCGACTACCGGGCCATCGACCCGGCGTTCGGCACCCTCGCCGAGGCCGAGAAGCTGATCGCGGAGGCGCGGGACCTCGGCATCCGCGTGATCGTCGACATCGTGCCGAACCACGTGTCCGACCAACACCCCTGGTTCCGGGCCGCGTTGACGGCGGGCCCCGGCAGTCCGGAGCGCGCCCTCTTCCACTTCCGGCCGGGGCGCGGCGCGCGCGGTGAACTGCCGCCGAACAACTGGCCGTCACAGTTCGCGGGCGACACCTGGACCCGGGTGCCGGACGGGGAGTGGTACCTGCACCTGTTCACCCCCGAGCAGCCGGACCTCAACTGGGCACATCCGGTGGTGCGCCAGGAGCACGAGGACGTGCTGCGCTTCTGGTTCGAGCGGGGCGCCGCGGGCGTGCGCGTGGACTCGGCGGCGCTGCTGGCCAAGGACCCGGCGCTCGCCGACGCGATCGGCGACGACACCAGCGGCTACGTCGACCGCGACGAACTGCACGACGTGTACCGCTCCTGGCGGGCCGTCGCCGACGCCTACGGCGGCGTCCTCATCGGCGAGCTGTGGGTCCCGGACCCCGAGCGCTTCGCCCGCTACCTGCGCCCCGACGAACTGCACACCGCCTTCAACTTCGACTTCCTTGCCCGCCCCTGGGACGCCGCCGAACTGCGCGCCTCCATCGACGACACGCTCGCCCACCACGCCCCCGCGGGCGCGCCCGCGACCTGGGTGCTGTGCAACCACGACGTGACCCGCACCGTCACCCGCTACGGCCGCGCCGACACCCGCTTCGACTTCGCCGCCAAACGGTTCGGCACCCCCACCGACCTCCGACTCGGGCTGCGCCGGGCCCGCGCGGCGGCGCTGCTCTCGCTCGCCCTGCCCGGCTCCGTCTACCTGTACCAGGGCGAGGAGCTGGGGCTGCCCGAGGTGGAGGTGGACCGCGCGCACATCCAGGACCCGATGCACGCACGCTCGGGCGGCATCGACCCGGGGCGCGACGGCTGCCGCGTCCCCCTGCCGTGGACCGCGAGCGGGCCGACGTACGGCTTCGGGGACCCGGGCGCCGTCGAGGCATGGCTGCCGCAGCCGCCGGACTGGGGGCGTTACGCCGCCGAACGCCAGGAGGACGACCCGGGCTCGATGCTCGCGCTCTACCGGGACGCGCTGCACCTGCGCGCACACCAACCGGGCTTTCGGAGCGACGGGTTGACCTGGCTGCCCGCGCCGGAGGGGGTATTCGCGTTCGCCCGCGGTCAGGGCCTCGTGTGCGCCGTGAACCTCGGGGCGGAGCCGGCCCCGCTGCCGCCCCACCGCACGGTGCTGCTCAGCAGCTCACCCCTGGACGGCGAGGGACGGCTGCCGTCCGACACGGCGGTGTGGCTGCGTACGTAGGTTTCGCTACGCCGTTCGACCGGGCAGTTGTCGCCGTACGTATGAACGCGGCATACGCCGTACCCGCCCATCCGTTCGACGGTCGGTCACGAACGGGTCCGCTTGGAGGACAGCGGCATATGCCATAAGCACCACCGCATCGTGTATGGCCAAATCCCTTACGGGGCACGGCGGCCTGTGCCAGAGTCGTTAGCGGTCCTTCCGTCAGCCATGGCAGCACCTGCCTGCATCGGAGTCTTCATGCCGCCCCATGCCTTCGCGGACCGCCCCGCCGGCCCACCGCCGGAGCGTGGCACGGTCGACGCGCTGATCTCGCAGACGCGCCGTCTGCTCGGCGACGTCGACGCGGTACGCCGCGAGTCGGCGATGACGGACGAGGCAGACGCCGAGTCCCGCTGGCAGCGCGCCCTGTACGAGCTGGCGGTGCATCAACTCAGCGACCTCGACCGGCACTTGGCGCAGCTGCGGGAGGGTCCGGACCGGCTGCCGGGCCTGCCGTCCCAGCGGCCGTCCGCCCCCGAGCCGGGGCCGGGCTCCCTGCTGAGCCGGGTCGGCAGCGCGGAGTGGAACCTGCTGACCGATGAGGCGACGTGGTCCGAGGAGCTCTTCCAGATCCTCGGCAGGGACCCCGAGGCCCCGGCCCTCACCCTCGACGAGCTGCCCGCCCTGGTGCACGCCGACGACCAGCCGAAGCTCACCTCGATGGTCACCGACTGCCTGATCGACGGCAAGCCGATCGACGGGGAGTTCCGCGTCGTGCGCACGGACGGCTCCGTGCGCACGGTGCACATGATGGGCGAGCCCGTGCTCGACGCCGGCGGTGCCACCGCCTCGATGTGGGCGGTCGTACGTGACGTCAGTGAACTGCGCCGCAGCCAGCGCACGGTGAGCGAGACCCGTGACTCGCTCCAGCGCCAGCGGCACATCGCGCAGACCGAGCACCGGCTCGCGGTCGAGCTGCAGGAAGCCGTGCTACCGCCGTGGCGTGGCTCCCTGCGGCTCCCGCACAGCGGTCCAGGGGGCCTCGATCTCACCGCCCACTACTTCCCCTCCTCCGCGGGCAGCCCGATCGGCGGCAACTGGTACGACGCGCTCGAACTGCCGGGCGGGCAGACCCTGTTGACCGTCGGCGACCTCACCGGGCACGGCGTGGCCGTCACCTCCGGCATGGCGATGCTGCTCGGCGCGATCCGCGGCATGGCGATGTGCGGCTCGGCCCCCGGCGAACTGCTCGGCTCGCTCAACCACCTCCTCGACTCCTCCGCACAACCCGCGCTGGGCAGCGCGCTGTGCTGCCGGTACGACCCGGCGGCCCGCACACTGGCGTGGGCGCAGGCGGGACACCCCGCCCCGCTGCTGTTCCGGGACGGGACGGGGCGTGCGCTCACGCCACCCGAAGGCGTCCTCCTCGGCGCCACCTCCGGCGCGGCCTACGAGCAGGCCGAAGAGCCGCTGCGCGCCGGAGACCTGCTGCTCCTGCACACGGACGGGCTGGTGCCACGGCGCGGCTCGACCGCGTCCACGGGCCGGCTGCTCGCGCTGGCCGGGCCACTGTCCGACGCCAGGGACGCGCAGGACTGCGTGCGCGTGCTCCGGGAGGAGTTCGGCCGGGGCGAGCGTGAGGACGACGCCTGTGTTCTCGTCGCCAGGATCGGTTCCTGACGGCGTATCGGTTCCTGACGGTGTACGTGAAGACCCCCGTGGGTCACCCGTAGGTCAGCGCGTGGGCAGAGCCCACGCGCTCACGCCTGAGCCCGCTTCCCCGACGCTCGCGGCAGCGCCAGCTTGATCTCCTGACGCAGGTCGTCGATCTTCGGGTAGTCCGCGTACTGACCGGTGAGCCGGTACATCTCGCGCAGCCGGTCCCAGGTGCGGTGCGAGGAGTTGGAGCCCATCGAGGAGAGCGCCAACCGCGCGTACCGGTCCGCCTGTTCGGGGTCGTCGGCGATGAAGCAGGCCGAGGCCATGGAGAGATGGTCGAAGATCTTCGAGCGGTCCCGGCCGCCGGCGCGCAGCGCCAGGGCCTCCTGGGCGTGCCGCTGTGCGATGACGGCGGCGGACGGCTCGTGCTCGGCGAGGGTGCGGTAGGCGAGGGCCTGCATACCGTGCAGGTCCGCCTCGTCGAACATCTGCATCCAGCTCGGGGGCGGCACATCGCCCTTGTCGGAGACGAACAGGTCCTCGGCGAGGCCGAGCGTGCGGCGCATCGCCTGGCCCTTGCCCATGGACGCCTGGGCCCAGGCCTCGATGGTGTGCAGCATGGCCTTCGTCCGCGGCAGCACCTGGTCGCCGGAGCCGGACTTGGCGAGCTTCATCAGGTCCAGCGCCTCGTCGGGCGCGCCCAGATGGATCTTCTGCCGGGCGGCCCGCGACAGCGCCTCCCCGGCCCGCGGCCGGTCCCCGCCCTCGCGCGCGGCGTGCGCGGCGATGACGAAGTACTTCTGCGCCGTGGGCTCCAGGCCGACGTCGTGCGACATCCAGCCCGCGAGGACCGCGAGGTTGGCGGCGACGCCCCACAGGCGCCGCTGCAGATGGTCGGGGTGGCGGTAGGAGAGCATCCCGCCGACTTCGTTGAGCTGGCCCACGACCGCCTTGCGCTGCAACCCGCCGCCGCGGGAGGCGTCCCAGGCCCGGAACACCTCGACCGAGCGCTCCAGCTCCTCGATCTCCTGTGATCCGATGGGGGCGGCCTCGTAACGGTCGAACCCGGCCTGGTCGGCGCCCGCCGACGACAGCGGATCGTCGGTCCTGGGTGCGTCGGCCACGAGGGCCGGGTCGGTGTGCAGCCAGTCGTGCATGGCGCTGCTGAGTGCGGAGCCTGCGGCGAGCGCGGCACCCGCGCCCACCAAGCCGCGTCGGTTGAGCATGAGGTCCATTCCCGTGAATTCGGTGAGGACCGCAGCTGTCCGCTCGGGCGCCCACGGCACGCCATCGGGGCCCTGTTCCTCCAGGCCGCCGCCCTGCCGTTTCCCTACGCGCCCGTGTCGGACGAGACCGAGGTCCTCGATGGTCACGACACGGCCGAGTCGCTCGGTGAACAGCGCCGCCAGCACCCGCGGCACCGGATCGCGCGGGATCTCTCCCATGTCGATCCAACGCCGCACCCGCGAGGTGTCGGTCGCCAGCTGCGCGTGGCCCATGGCCGCCGCCTGCCGGTTGACCAGCCTCGCGAGCTCGCCCTTGGACCAGCCGGCCAGGCCGAACAGGTCGTTGAGGCGGGTGTTGGGTTGTCCGTTCACGTGAGCCCCCAGGTTCTCGGCTGAAATTGACAGTAGCCCCCTGTCAGTTGCAGGGCGACTATTCGCCAGGGTTCGCCAGGGTGCGCCAGCTGTTGTGCTCATCGACACCTGGTGTCAGGTAGAAGTGCGCCACCCCGACCCGGTCGCCACAGGGCATTCCCCAGGGTGTACCGAATCGGCCGGGCCGGGCCGGCGCAGGCAACTCACTGGCACACGAAGGGATCTGTTTCGCCCATGTACGCAGCATCGTCCTCCGTGTCCGCCCCGCCCCGGCCGCTGCGCCCCGCCCGTCCGGCGGTCGGCGGGAGCGGCCCGTACCTCGACCCCGCGCGGCCCGCGGCCGGCACGCTGAACGGCATCGCCCGTCCGCGTCGCGCCCCGGGGATCGGTACGCAACCGCTCAGCGGGAGACTCGACTTGTCCGGCCCTCAGGGCGCCCAGCTGCGCACGGCGATCGCGTCGGTGCACCGGATCTGTCCGGAGTTCCATCCGGTGCAGGTGCTGCGCCGTTCCCCGCGCTCCGTGCTCCTCGTCGGCACGACAGGACGCAGCACCGCCGTCGCGAAGTGTTTACTGGACCACGCGCCCGTCTTCACCGCGCGCATCCGGCACGAGATAGCCGCATACCGCTCATTCGTCCGGCACCGGCCTCCGGTGCGGGTGCCCCGGCTCATCGCCGCGGACCCCGACAACGGCACGCTGGTGATCGAGCGGATGCCCGGCCGGGTGGCGGCCCTGCAGCGCCACCCGGCCGAGGCACCGCCGCGGGCGGACGTCCGCGCCGCGCTCGGCGCGATCTGCCGCCTGAACCAGTGGCGGCCCCCGGCGGGCACCTTCGACGCGCCCCTGGACTACGCGGCCCGGATCAACCGCTTCCACGAGCTGGGTCTGCTCACCGACCGGGACATGGGCGACCTCCAGAAGCTGTTGCACGGGATCGCGCACACCTCGGGCCGCGGCGGCATGGGCCAGTTCTGCCACGGAGACGCCCTGCTGTCCAACGTGCTGCTGGCGCCGACCGGCCCCGTGCTCGTGGACTGGGAACAGGCGGGCTGGTACCTGCCGGGCTACGACCTGGCGACGCTCTGGTCCGTGCTCGGTGACGCGCCGGTGGCGCGCCGTCAGATCAGTCAGCTCGCGCAGTCCGGCGGCCCGGCCTCCCGCGACGCGTTCCTCGTCAACCTGATGCTCGTACTGACACGGGAGATCCGTACGTACGAGACGGCCGTGCAGCGTTCCCTGCGCGAGGAGACCCCGGCGGCACCGGCGGTTCAGGCCCATCCCGGTGCTGCGCCGTCCGGTGAGGAGCAGCGGCTGTTGCTGCGCCGCCTGCACGACGACTGCAATATGGCCCGCAAGGCGGTGCGAGCGGCAGTCGGCACTCGCTGACGGGGACGGGGATCCGCGGGACGCCCGGTACGTTCAGGGCGTCCCGCGGATCTTTGTGTGTCCGGGGCTCATTGGTTCACACCACTGACGCGTCGCAGGCGGTTCCACCACCGCTCGCGAAAGTCCCGCACACGCCCGCTGACTTGGGAAATCCGGGGGAATCACCCCTGTGCGGCGCATGATTGACGGATCGTCGGCGAGCCGATAACACTGAGCCACCATCGGCCCGCGGGCACCGCGCAGCATCCCTGTCCCGCCTTTCCCAGGAGGTCCCGTGCATCGGTCAACCCGTTCCCTCAATGGCCGTCGTGCCGACAGACGTTCCCGCGCGGGCGCTCGGGCGGCGGTCGGCACGGTCGGTGTCGCCGCGCTGTTGCTGCCGCTGCTCGGTGCGGCCCCGCCCGGCGCTTCGGCCGTCAAGCCCTCGGCCCGGTTGCAGGAGGCGTTCGCCGCGGCGGCGGCCGAGTACCAGGTGCCGGGGAGCGTGCTGCTGGGTGTGTCGTACCTTCAGTCGCGGTGGGACGCGCACGGTGGCGCGCCGAGTGTCACCGGTGGCTACGGCCCCATGCATCTGACGGACGCCCGCGCCGCGCTGGCCGAGGTGGTGGCCCACGATCACGCCGAGGGTGACGCGCGCGGCGACGACTCGCGGGCCCCGTTGAAGGCTTCGGAGGCCGTCCCGCCGAGCGGCCAACTCCCGGCGCGGCTGCGCACGTTGCCGCGGGCGGCGCAGCTCACCGGGCTGTCGGCCGAGGAGCTGCGCACCGATCCGGCGGCGAACGTGCGGGGTGGCGCGGCGCTGCTCGCGGCGGCCCAGAAGAAGCTCGGCAAGGAGCTCAGCGACCGGCCCTCCGACTGGTACGGGGCGGTCGCCGCGTTCTCCGGAGCGGACGACGCCGCGACGGCGGGCACGTACGCCAACGACGTGTTCGCGGTGATCCGTGACGGCGAGCGGCGCACCACGGACGCCGGCCAGGAGGTCACCCTCCGCGCCCGGCCGGACGCCGAACCGCGGGCCGCGCAGATCGAGGCGATGGGCCTGCGCAGGGCGGACGCGAGCGGGACCGAGTGTCCGCGGACGGTGTCGTGCGAGTGGATCCCGGCGCCGTACGAGGAGTTCGGCGACGGCGACTACGGCAACCACGATCTCGCGGACCGGCCGAAGGACCAGAGCATCGACTACATCGTCGTCCACGACACGGAGGCGACGTGGGAGCAGACGCTGAAGCTGGTGCAGGACAAGACGTATCTGGCGTGGCACTATTCGCTGCGCTCGACGGACGGGCACATCGTGCAGTCCATCAAGAACAAGGACGTCGGCTGGCACGCGGGCAACTGGTACGTCAACGCGAAGTCGATCGGCCTGGAGCACGAGGGTTTCCTCGCGCAGCCGGACGCCTGGTACACGGAGGAGATGTACCGGTCGTCGTCGCGCCTGGTGAAGTACCTCGCCAAGAAGTACGACATCCCGCTGGACCGGCAGCACATCCTCGGGCACGACACGGTGCCGGGCCCCACGACGGCGAACATCAAGTCGATGCACACGGACCCGGGCCCGTACTGGGACTGGTCGCACTACTTCGCGCTGATGGGCAAGCCGTTCCACCGCACGGCCGGGCCGAACAGCGGTGTCGTCACCATCGCCCCCGAATTCGCCGAGAACCGGCCGGAGTTCACGGGCTGCGAGAAGGCGGGCGAGCCGTGCGCGCCGCACGGGTCGAGCGCGGTGCGGCTGTACGCGGAGCCCAGCGAGGACGCCGCGCTGATCAAGGACATCGGGCTGCGCCCGAACGGTGATCCCTCGACGATCGACGTCAACGACATGGGGTCGCGGGTCTCGGCGGGCCAGAAGTACGCGGTGGCGGAGCGCTCGGGCGACTGGACGGCCATCTGGTACCTGGGCCAGAAGGCGTGGTTCAAGAACCCGTCGAAGCAGCCGACCGCCGTGGGCGCCACGGGACGTGTGGTGACACCGAAGCCGGGCGCGAGCGAGGTGCCGGTGTACGGGCGGGCCTACCCGGAGAAGGAGGCCTACCCGTCGGGCATCACACCGCAGGCGGTCTCACCGCTGCCGTACAAGCTGCTGTCGGGCCAGCGCTATGTGACGGGCGGGACGACCACGGGTGAGTACTTCTACTCCCCCACGTTCGACACCTCGACGCACCAGGTGGTCAAGGGCAAGGACGTGTACTACGAGATCCAGTTCGGGCACCGCGTCGCGTATGTGCGCGCGGCGGACGTACAGGTGCTGCCTTCGCCGGTCTCGTAGGGCCCCCGCGCTGCTCAGCCCTGCTGGAACAGCTCCGCCGGCAGCGGCTTGAGCAGCGCGTACAGGTCGTCCGTGATCGGACGGTCCCAGGACGCGATGGTCACCAGGACGTTGTCGCTGCGGTCGAACTGCACGCAGGAGATCCGCGTCTCGGACAGCTTCAGGCGGCGCACCACGAGGAGGTTGTCGCCCTGCATCACCGGGACGTCCTCCACGTCGGTGACGGTGACTTCCTCGTCGTTCTCGAGCGCCACCAGGAGCTGGGCGACCTCGAAGGGGATCTCGCCGTCGCCGACCTCGCGGGCCGGGGAGCCCTCGGGGAGGTTGCCGATGACCATCGCGGGGCCGCGGCCGCCGAAGAGGTCGTAGCGCAGGAAGACACCCTGGCAGGTTCCGTCGGGGGCGGGCAGCAGGCCGGCACCGAGGTTGCCGGGCCAGTCACCCGGGTCCATGGCCAGGACGTCGAACTCGGGACCCGCGGGGGTCGCTGCGCGGCGGCGGAGGAAGGACATGCGGCCCATAGTACGTCGGCTGAGGGCGTCGACCCGCGCCGGGGTTTTGCTCGATCGCCGCGGTCGGCCCCCACGCCACCCCGGTGCCGCCGGCCGGGTCTACTCGCCCAGTGCCGCCGCGAGGCCCTTCGCGTCCGTGCCCAGTTTCCGGTACGCCGAGGAGAGCAGCCGGATCGTCGTCGGCTCGTCCAGGTGCAGCTCACGGGCGGTCTCCGCGGCGCACAGGCCCCGTACCGCGGACTCCGCCGCCGCCCGCTCACGCGCGGTGAGCGTGTCCGTGACCGGGCCGTGCAGGGGGCGCGGTCGCAGTCCCGCGGCGGCCAGCTCCTCGCGGGCGTGCTGCACCAGCCCGTCCGCCCCGCAGCCGACCGCCGCGTCGAGCCCCCGGTAGAGGTGCTCGGCGGCCTCCCTGGCGCGCCCCTTTCGGCGCAGCTCCGCGCCGAGGGCGACGAGCGAGCAGGCCAGCTCGTAGCCCGCGGGTGACCGTTCGAGGTGGGCGACGGACTCCTCCAGGAGCTTGGCGCGCTCGGTACCGGGGGCGACCTCGGCCGCGGTGCGCAGCGCCTGGCCCACGGCGGACGGCGCCCCGAAGTGCCGGGCCCGCTCGACGGCCTCCTCGGCGAGGGCCCGCGCCCGCTCCGGGGCGTCGGGGGCCTCGGCGCGGGCGAGGTGCAGCTGCCAGGGGCACCAGGCGGGGTTGCGCATGCCGCGCGGGTCGAGGCGGCGGCCGGCGGCGGCCAGTTCCTCGGCGGCCTCCTCGGTGCGGCCGAGCGCGAGGAGGAGTTCGCCGTACACGGTCTGCGCGTCGGGGAAGACGACAGCGGCGGGGAACGGCTGTCCGAAGGAGTGCGCGTCGGCGATCTCCTTGGCCTCGGCGACCCGGCCGCGCGCGAGCAGCACCTCGACGAGGCTGCCGACGGCGTACCAGTGGGCGGGCGTGCCGGGGCCGACGCGCTCGGCGAGGCGCAGGCCCGCGCGGACGAAGTCCTCGGCCTCGGCGAGCCGGCCGCGCCGGTAGCGGACGTAGCCGAGGAGGGTGTACGCGAAGGAGAGGTGGCCGCCGCGCCAGCCCGCGTGCTCGAAGTCGGCGATGCCCTCGACGAAGAGTTCCTCGGTGCGGCCCGGCCGGTCGGCGTAGAGGAAGGCCATGGCGACGAGGACGGGGACCTCGAAGCCGCGGTCCTCGTCGGCGGCCCAGCGCAGGCCGCCTGCGAGGGCGCGTTCGGCGTGCCGGATCACGTCGTCGGCGGGTTCGCCGCGCAGGGTGGCGTCCCAGGTGCGCAGGCCGATGAGGTAGCGCTCGGTGAGGTCGCGGCCGGTGAGCCGGTCGGCGAGTCTGGCGAGGCGGCGGGAGCGGGCCGGGGAGTCGGGTTCGTCGGCGCGGAAGGCGTCCCACATGAACTGTTCGGCCTGCATGCGCAGGCGGACGCGGGGGTCGTCGGTGACGCGGATCTCGCGGGCGAGGAGTTCGGAGGCCTCGGCGAGGCGGTCGCTGTGGGCGAGGACTTGGGAGAGGCGGTAGACGATGCCGTGCCGCAGGGCGGGGTCCTGGATGGGCTCTTCGAGGGCGGCGCGCAGGTGGTTGACGGTGGTGGCGGGTTCGGTGAGCAGTGAGGCGCTGCCGAGTTCGTAGAGGACGGCGGCCCGGTCGTCGAAGGCCGGGGGTTCGCGCAGGGCGCGGGCGAGGTAGCGGCGGGCGGCGTCGGGGGCTCCGGCGCGGACGGTCTCGGCGGCGGCGGCGCGCAGTTGCCGTACGACCCACGGGTCGCCCTCGGGGTGGGTCTCCAGGAGGTGCCGGGCGGCGGCGCACGGGCCGAGGCCCGCGTCGAGGACGGTCCAGGCGGCCTGTCCGTGCAGGCCGACGCGGACGGCGCCGGGGATGGCGCGGTAGACGGCGGTGGCGATGAGCGGGTGGACGAATTCGAGCGGGTCCACGCCCTTGAGGACGCGGGCCATGCGCAGTCGGTCGACGGCGTCGGCGGCGTCCTCGGGGCCGAGCCCGGCGACGTTGGCAGCGAGTTCGGGGGCGATCTCGGTGCCGAGGACGGCGCAGGCCCAGGCGAAGCGGACGGTGGCGGCGCCGAGCCGTTCGATGCGGGCGACGAGGCCGCTGCCCTTGGCGGTCGCGGCGAGGTCGCGCAGGAGGTGGGCGCCGTTCTCGGTGGGGTGCAGGCCGCGGTCGCGGACCTTCGCGGTGAGTTCGACGGCTTCGAAGGGGTTGCCGGCGGTGACGGCCCAGCACTCGCGGCAGAACGCGTCGTCGGCGTGGCCGCCGAGGGATTCGCGGACGAGTCCGGCGATGGCGGGGGCGCTGAGCGGTTCGAGTCCGAGGGCGCGGCGGCCCGAGCGGCCGGGGAGTCCGCGCAGCGCCTCGGCGTGGTCGGGGAGTTCCTCGGGGCGGTAGGCGACGACGAGCAGGAGGGGCAGTTCCTCGGCGCGCGGGGCGAACGCGGCGAGCCAGCCGAGGGATTCGGGGTCGGCCCAGTGCGCGTCGTCGAGGACGACCACCATGGGGGCCTGTTGCACGGCGAGGTGGGTGAGGACCCAGTCGAGGCCGTCGCGCAGGCCCTGCGGGTCGGGCGGCGCGCCTTCGGTGGGGGCGCACAGGCCGAGGGCGGGACCGACGATGGCGTACCAACTGCCCAGGGAGGCGTGGAGCTCGGCGGCGGAGGCGCCCGCGAGGCGGGGCTGGAGGAGCTGGCGGGCGACGTGGAAGGCGACGCCCTGCTCCTGGTCGCCGCCGCGTGCGTACAGGACGGTGCAGCCCTTGGCGGCGGCCCTGCGGCGTACTTCGGCGAGGAGGGTGGTCTTGCCGAGTCCGGCGGGGGCGGCGACGGCGAGCAGCGCGCCGTGCGGCCGGTCCGGGGGCTCCGCACCGCTCTGCGGCAGCCCGGCCAGCTCGTTCAACACCGCGTCCACGGCTGCGAGTTCACTGTCGCGCTCGAACAGCGTCCGCCGGCCCCGGCCCTCGCTCCGCACCATGGCACACCCCCACCCACGGCGCGGTCGTGCACCGCGGTTCCAGGGACCTCAGCGTACGCCGGGGCGCCCCGGCCGGAGCGTGATGCGGAGTTCTCGGTACGAATTCCGGTGCCGGGGCGGGCGGATAGGGTACGGGCCCGTGACAGGGACGGTGCTCAACTACTGGCGGGACGGTCTGGACGTCGTACCGGAGGACGTCTGGGGCCACCCCGGCCTCGAGGTGCTGCTGCTTCCCGACAACCGGCTCACGCACGTCCCGGCGCACATCGGCACGCTGTCCCGTCTGCACACGCTCGACCTCGGCCACAACCGGCTCACCACTGTTCCCTGGGAGCTCGGTGACCTCGCCGGCCTGACCCGTTTCCTGTATCTGCACGACAACCGGCTCACCGAGCTGCCGGAGTCGCTCGGCCGCCTCGGGCGGCTCGCGTATCTGAACGTGGGCGAGAACCGGCTGGCGGCGCTGCACTCCACTCTCGGCTCGATGGCCGGTCTGGTGGAGCTGCGGGCCCAGCGCAACCGGCTCGAAGCGCTGCCGGAGAGCATCGGCGGGCTGTCGGCGCTGCGGGAGCTGTGGTTGCGGGGCAATCGGCTGACCGCGCTGCCCGGATCCGTGCGGGAGCTGTCGGAGCTGCGGGAGGTGGAGCTGCGGGACAACGGGTTCGAGACGCTGCCCGGGGCGTTGCGCGGGCTGCCCCGGCTGCGCCGGATCGACCTGCGGAGCAATCGGCTGCGGGAGGTGCCGGGGTGGGTCGCGGAGCTGCCCGGCCTGGAGAAGCTCGACCTGCGCTGGAACGACGTGCGCCTCGCGCCCGGCCTGCTCGACGAGCTGACCGGGCGCGGGTGCGTCGTGCTGCGCTGAGCCGGGCGCCGCCTCAGTCGGTCCCCGGCGGCACCACGGCGACGGGGCTCGCGGCGTGCAGCAGGACCGCGTGGGTCACCGAGCCGAGCATCGGTGCGGGGCGGGTGAAGCGGCGGCGGTGGCGGCCGACGACGACCAGGTCGGCCTCGCGCGAACGCTGGACGAGGTGGCCCGCGGCGTCGCCCGGCAGCACCGAAACCTCAACCTCGACTTTAGGGTGAGACTCGCGGAGTCCGGCGAGAGTCTCATCGGCCACTCGAAGCGTGTCGTGCTCGGCCGCCTCCTGGTCGACGGCCGTCGGCGTGAAGTCCCCGTACGCCGTCCAGGCCAGGACCGGCCACGGGTACGCGGCGACGACGTGCACCCGGGCTCCCGTGCGCTCCGCGTGCGCGAAGGCGAAGTCGAGCGTGGCCCGGTCCGGGTCCTCCGGCTGGAGGCCGACCACGACGCGCGGCCCCTCGGGCACGGGCACGTCGCCGTCCACCTCGCGGTCCGGCCTCGGCACCACGACGACCGGGCAGACCGCGTCGCGCGCGGCCGCCACACCGTTCGAGCCGAGCAGCAGGCTGGCGAAGCCGCCGCGGCCGCGGGAGCCGAGCACGAGGAGCTGCGCGTCGCCCGTCATCTCGGGCAGGACCACGGCCGGCAGGCCGGTGCGGCTGATGAACTCCAGTGGCGGCAGCCCGTCGCGCCCCTCCAGGTCCTTGCGCAGCTGGGCGAGGACGGTGTCGTTCTCGGGCTCCTCCACCAGGCCCGCCGCGAGGATCTCGGCCCGCACGTACGGGGCGTACTGCCGCACGTGCACGACGCGCAGCTCGGCGCCGCGCCGGGTCGCCTCGGCGAGCGCCCATTCCAGGGCGCGGAGGCTGTCGTCGGATCCGTCGACCGCGGCGAGGACGGGCAGGTGGTGCGGGCTGGACATGATCTGTTCGCCTCCGACACTGGGCGCGTCGCCGCGCCTTCATTGAGCGGCTGTTCCTGTGACCAGGCTCGCAAAAGCGGAGGCCACAGGACAGGGCCGTTGGTCCCGTGTCGGATGTCGGGCGGTGGTCCGGCGGGGCGCTACGTCAGGTCGAACTCGCCCTCGCGCGCCCCGCTCACGAACGCGCCCCACTCGGCCGGAGTGAAGATCAGGGAGGGGCTCTGGGGGCTTCCGCCGTTGCGCATCGCGATGAAGCCCTCGACGAAGGCGATCTGGACGTCGCCCAGGCCCCTGCTGCTGGACCGCCAGTCGGCCTTGCTGAGGTCCAGGTCCGGCTTCTCCCACCCCATGAGCGGGTGCTGGTCGATGGTGCTCTCGGCCACGTCCGTGCTCCTCCCGGTTCGTCGTCCGTGCGCCAGCCTAGCGATCGGCCCGTGCCGCGCACAGGCCGCGACGGGGACGAAGGTCACCGCGTGGGCGGCTCGCTGCCGACGAGCCACATGGCGAAGAACTGCGAGCCGCCTCCGTAGGCGTGCCCGAGGACCTTGCGCGCGCCGTCCACCTGGTGTTCTCCGGCCTGGCCCCGCACCTGGAGGGCGGCCTCCGCGAAGCGGATCATGCCGGAGGCGCCGATGGGATTGGTGGACAGGACGCCACCCGACATGTTGACGGGGAGGTCCCCGTCGAGTTCCGTGACGCCCGATTCGGTGAGTTTCCAGCCCTCGCCCTCGTCGGCGAACCCGAGGTTCTCCAGCCACATCGGCTCGTACCAGGAGAACGGCACGTACATCTCGACGGCGTCGATCTCGCGGCGCGGGTCGGCGATCCCGGCCTGGCGGTAGACGTCGGCGGCGCAGTCCTTGCCGGCCTGCGGGGACACGAAGTCCTTGCCCGCGAACAGGGTCGGCTCGCTGCGCATGGCCCCGCCGTGCATCCAGGCCGCCGGCTTCGGCGAGCGCTCCGCGCCCGCCCGGTCGGTGAGGATCATCGCGCAGGCGCCGTCGGAGGAGGGGCAGGTCTCGGAGTAGCGGATGGGGTCCCAGAGCATGGGCGAGGCCTGGACCTTCTCCAGGGTGATGTCGTGCTCGTGGAGGTGCGCGTACGGGTTCTTGAGCGCGTTGCGGCGGTCCTTGTAGGCGACGAGGGAGCCGACGGCTTCGGGGGCGCCGGTGCGGCGCATGTAGGCGCGCACGTGCGGGGCGAAGAAGCCGCCGGCCCCGGCGAGCAGCGGCTGCTGGAAGGGGATGGGCAGGGACAGGCCCCACATGGCGTTCGACTCGGACTGTTTTTCGAAGGCGAGAGTGAGGACGGTGCCGTGGACGCGGGCCGCGACGAGGTTGGCGGCAACGAGCGCCGTCGAGCCGCCCACCGAGCCCGCGGTGTGCACGCGCAGCATCGGCTTGCCGACCGCGCCGAGCGCGTCGGCGAGGTAGAGCTCCGGCATCATGACGCCCTCGAAGAAGTCGGGCGCCTTGCCGATGACGACGGCGTCGATGTCGGCCCAGGTCAACTCGGCATCTTGAAGGGCCTGTTGGGCGGCTTCACGGACGAGGCCCGCGATCGACACGTCGCGGCGGGCGGCGACGTGCTTGGTCTGGCCGATGCCGACGACCGCCACCGGCTCCTTGGCTGAGGCGTTGCTCATCGCTGGTCCTCCCCTTCGAGTACGGCGACCAGGTTCTGCTGGAGGCAGGGCCCGGAGGTGGCGTGGGCGAGGGCGCGCCGGGACTGTCCCGCGTGGATGCGGGCGGCGGCCTCGCCGATACGGATGAGCCCTGCGGCCATCACCGGGTTCGCGGCGAGCGCGCCACCGGACGGGTTGACGTCGACCTCGTCGCCGAGTTCCAGGGCGCGGCGCAGGACGATCTCCTGCGAGGTGAACGGGGCGTGCAACTCGGCGGTGTCCACGGGCCGTTCGAAGGCTCCGGCGTTCCGGGCGGCGAGCCGGGCGGAGGGCGAGTCGGTGAGGTCGCGCACGCCGAGGCTGTGCGCCTCGATGCGGTGGTCGATGCCGCGGATCCACGCGGGCCGCTCGCACAGGTCCCGCGCGCGGTCGCCCGCGGCGAGGATCACGGCGGCGACGCCGTCGCCGATGGGCGGGCAGTCGCCGGCGCGCAGCGGATTTACGACGTAATCGCCGTGCGGGACGCTGCCGCGCAGCTGGGCGTGCGGATTGCCCGTGGCGGACGCGCGGCTGCGGGCGGCGACCCCGGCGAGCGCGGGTTCGTCGGTGTGCCCCGCGTCGATGAGCGCCTGTGCCTGGAGGGCGGCGAGGGCGACGGAGTCGGGCCACAGCGGGGCGACGTAGTACGGGTCGAGCTGGCGGGTCAGCACGTCGCGCACGGAGCCGGGTGAGGACTTGCCGTAGGAGTAGACGAGCGCGGTGTCGGCCTCGCCGGTCAGCAGCTTCGTCCACGCCTCGTACAGCGCCCACGCGCCGTCCATCTCGACGTGCGACTCGGAGATCGGCGGCCAGGCGCCGACGCCGTCGAGCGCCATGGTGAAGGAGAAGGCGCGTCCCGCGAGGTAGTCGCTCGATCCCGAGCAGGTGAACCCGATGTCGCTGGTCTTCAGGCCGGTGCTGGCGAGGACCTGGTGCAGGACGGGCATCAGCATCTCGACCTCCGACTGTTCGTCGGAGGTACGCGTGTGGTCGGTCTGCCCGAAGGCGACGACGGCGATGTCCCGGATCGGCGGCCGCATCAGATCAGCTCCTTGTACGTCTCGTAATCGGCGTCGGGTTCACCGGTGGGCCGGTAGTGGTCCGGGTAGCGCCCGCCTTCGGTCCACACGGGTTCGACGCGCAGCCCCATGCGCACCTGGTCGTACGGGATGCCGGCGATGCGGCCGTGCAGGGCGAGGTCGGCGCCGTCGAGGGCGATGTGGGCGTAGACGTACGGGACTTCGATGTCGAGGTTCTTCGCCTTGATGTTGACGATGCAGTACGTGGTGACGGTGCCGGCGGGTCCGACCTCGACCTGGTCCGTGGTGGCGACGCCGCAGGTGGGGCAGGCGCCGCGGGGCGGGATGTAGACCTTGCGGCAGGAGGGGCAGCGTTCGCCGACGGTGCGGCGCTCGGCGAGGGCGTTGATGTAGCGGGTCTGGGCGCCGCCGGGGCTGTAGGTGTAGTCGAGGCGGGCCTCGGCGACGATGCCGGTCACGGGATTCTCGAACTCTCCGTTGTGCGGGCGCACTTGAGCGCCGGCCTCACCCGCCTCGTCCGGTTCGAAGCACGCGATGTCCGTGATGGCCCCCTCGCGTTCCGCGGCCCAGCGGATCCGGACGCGCTGTCCGGTGTGCACGGCGTCGGGACCTGTCGTATCGAGGGCGTGCAGGAGGGCGGTGTCGGCGCCGTCCAGCCGGACGAGGACCCAGGCGAACGGGGTGTCGAGGGGCTGGCCGCGCCGGGGCTCGGGGTTCCAGGCCCAGGTGGTGACGGTTCCGGTGGCCGAGACCTCGACGAGGTCGCGGATCTCCTCGGCGGTCACGGGGTCGTACTCGACGGGCGGGACCATGACCCGGCCGTCGCCGGTCCGCACCCCGAGGACGACGCGGTCGCGCAGGCCGCTGAGGAAGGCGGACTGAACGGGGCCGAGGGAGCGGGTGAAGGGGAACTCCACGACCAACGGCGCGCGCAGTACCTCCGGTTGGGCGGTGGATGTCATGAGGCCTCCAGGGTGTGCGGTCGGACGGACTGGGCGTGCGGTCGCTCACGCGCGACGGAACTCCGGGGGCCGCTTCTCGGCGAACGCGCGGGCGCCTTCCTTCGCGTCGGCGGTGTCGAAGATGGGCCAGCCGCGCTTCAACTCCGAGGCGAGACCGTCGGTTTCGGTCATCTCGGCGGTCTCGTAGACGGAGGCCTTGACCGCCTCGACGGCCAGCGGGCCGCAGGCGTTGATCTGTTCGGCGATCTCCAGCGCCGTGTCGAGCGCGGCGCCGTCGGGCACGACCCGTCCGACGAGCCCGATCGCGGCCGCCTCCGGCGCCGGGTAGGGGCGTCCGGTCAGCAGCATCTCCAGAGCATGGGTGCGCGCCACCTGGCGCGGCAGCCGGACGGTCGAGCCGCCGATGGGGAACAGTCCGCGCTTGACCTCGAAGAGCCCGAACGTCGCCGACTCCCCCGCCACCCGGATGTCCGTGCCCTGGAGGATCTCGGTGCCGCCCGCGACGCAGTGCCCCTCGACGGCGGCGATGACGGGCTTGCGCGGGCGGTGGTGGCGCAGCATCGCCTTCCAGTGCAGGTCGGGGTCGGCCTTGAGCCGGTCCCGGTACTGCTCGCCCTCCATGCCCTTGCCCGCGAGGGCCTTGAGGTCCATCCCGGCACAGAACACCCCACCGGCCCCGGTGAGCACGACGGAACGGATCGAGTCGTCCGCGTCGGCCTCCAGCCATCCGTCGTGGAGGCCGACGAGCATCGGCAGGGACAGCGCGTTCTTGGCCTCGGGCCGGTTGAGCGTCAGTACGAGCGTGGCGCCCTCACGGCGCACGTCGAGATGTTCGGTGCCACCCATGACGGGTCCTCCAGTCAGCCGGGGCCTCGGACCTGGAACAGGTTGCAGGAGGGCACGTGCCAGTTCAAGAGTTTTCTGACACTCAGTCAGTTTTGTTGTGCGAGGACCCTTCCCCCTTACTCCCCGTTCTGTTCTGATGACGCCACGAGACACGCGGGAGACATCCGGCCCGGAACACCCTGGATCAGGAGGAGCGCGGTGGAGTACAACCTTGCCGACCTGTTCGAGTCGGTCGTCGACGTGGTCCCGGACCGCGAGGCGCTCGTCTACGTGGACCACCCGGGTACGGGCGCGGAGCGCCGGCTCACGTACGCGGAGCTCGACGCGGCGGCGAACCGCGTCGCACACCATCTGATCGACGCGGGGATACGCCCCGGCGAACACCTGGGGCTGCACCTCTACAACGGCATCGAGTACCTCCAGACGGCGCTCGGCTGCCTGAAGGCCCGCGTCGTCCCCGTGAACGTCAACTACCG
Organism: Streptomyces sp. BYX5S; assembly: GCF_054724165.1. Classification (NCBI taxonomy): domain Bacteria; kingdom Bacillati; phylum Actinomycetota; class Actinomycetes; order Kitasatosporales; family Streptomycetaceae; genus Streptomyces; species Streptomyces sp. BYX5S. The sequence continues at coordinate 4,454,645 of NZ_CM138829.1, forward strand.
TTACGTCGAGGAGGAGTTGACCTACCTCTACCAGGACGCCGACCTCGTGGCGCTGGCCTTCGACGCGGAGTTCACGCCACGCGTGACGGCGGCGCTGCCGCGCGTGGAGAAGCTGCGGCACCTGGTGCGAGTGGGCACCCCGGAGGCGGACGCGCCGCCGCTGAAGGCGGTGGACTTCGAGGAGGCGACCGCGCAGTCCTCGCCGGAGCGCGGGTTCGCGCAGCGGTCCGCGGACGACCAGTTCATCATCTACACCGGTGGCACGACGGGCATGCCCAAGGGCGTGATGTGGCGTCAGGAGGACCTGTTCTTCGCGGGTCTCGGCGGCGGCGCGCCGACCGGCGAGCCGGTGTCACGGCCCGAGGAGCTCGCCGAGCGGGTGGCCGCGGGCGGCGACGGCATCACGTTCTTCCCCACTCCCCCGCTGATGCACGGCACATCGACACTGACGGCGTTCATCGGCTTCAACTTCGGCCAACGCGTCGTCATCCACCGCAAGTTCGCGCCGGAGGAGGTGCTGCGCACCATCGAGAAGGAGCAGGTGACCAGCGTCTCCCTGGTGGGTGACGCCATGCTGCGCCCGCTCATCGACGCACTCAAGGGACCGTTGAAGGGCACGGACTGCTCGTCGCTGTTCAGCGTCTCGTCGTCCGGCGCGATCATGTCGGACACGGTGCGCGCGCAGTTCCAGGAGCTGGTGCCGAACACCATGCTGCTCAACAACTTCGGCTCGTCCGAGTCCGGCTTCAACGGCACCGCGACCGCCGACTCCGGGGCGGGCTCCGGCTTCCACATCCAGGTCAACTCCCGTACGCAGGTGGTGGATCCGGCGACGTTCGAGCCTGTGGAGGTCGGCGAGATCGGGCGGATCGCGCAGCGCGGGCACGTCCCGCTCGGCTACTACAACGACGCGCGGAAGACGGCCGAGACCTTCTTCCGGAAGGGCGACGAGCGGTGGGTGCTGCTCGGTGACATGGCGACGGTCGACGCCGACGGCATCGTCACCGTCCTGGGGCGCGGCTCGCAGTGCATCAACACGGGTGGCGAGAAGGTGTACCCGGAGGAGGTCGAGCAGGCCCTCAAGTCGCACCCGGGCATCTACGACGCGCTGGTGGCCGGGGTGCCCGACGAGAAGTGGGGCAACCACGTGGCGGCGGTCGTGCAACTCGCCGAGGGCGCGCCCGAACTGGACCTGGCTGCCGTGCAGTCCCACTGCCGTACCCACCTCGCCGGGTACAAGATCCCCCGGCAGCTGGTGGTGACCGACCGGATCCAGCGCTCGCCCAGCGGCAAGGCGGACTACCGGTGGGCGCGACAGGTGGCCGCGGCGGGGAAGGGCTGAGCCACCTTCCCCGGCCTGCTCAGTCGAGGCAGAACTCGTTGCCCTCGACGTCGCGCATGTTGATGCACGACTCGTTCTCCTCGTCGGCGTACAGCGTCTTGTCGTGGGTCGCGCCGAGGGCGACCAGGCGCGCGGCCTCGGCTTCGAGCACCGCGAGCCGCTCGTCGCCGACGAGCCCGATCCCGGCCCGCACGTCGACGTGCACCCGGTTTTTGGCGACCTTCCCCTCGGGGACGCGCTGGAAGTACAGGCGGGGCCCCTCGCCCTTGGGGTCGGCGGCGGCGGACCAGGACTCGTCCTCGTCGGCCCCGGGCGGCATGACGTAGCCGAGCACCTCGCACCAGAAGCGCGCGACCCGCACGGGCTCCGCGCAGTCGAAGGTGATCTGGACCTTCTTGATCGTTGTCATCGGCGCACCCTAGCAAGGGAGTTCCGGCGCGTCGCCGGAATTTCGGTTGCCCGGGGACCGCCGCGCTGCTGAAGTGCCCGGATGGACATCACGGCGGTACGAGACCTGTTCGACCGGCAGATGCGGCGCGAGGCCGGCCCCGACGAGCCCGGGGCGCGGGTGGAGCGGGACGGCGCCGTCCTGCGGCACATCGGACCGGCGGAGGGCTGGAACGGGGTGCTGTGGTCGGACCTCGACGAGGGGACGGCCGACGCGGCGATCGCCGGGCAGGTGCGGTTCTTCGGCGGGCTGGGCCGGGCCTTCGAGTGGAAGACGTACGGGCACGACCGGCCCGCCGACCTGCCCGACCGGCTGAAGGCGGCCGGGTTCGAGGCGGAGGAGCCGGAGACCCTGCTCGTCGCGGAGACCGCCGCGCTGCCCGTCGACGCAGCGCCCCCGGAGGGCGTCCGGCTGCTGCCCGTCACCGACGAGGCGCATGTGGAGCTGGTCGAGCGGGTGCACGAGCGGGCCTTCGACGGCGGCCGCTCGGTCATCGGCCACCAGGTGCGCGCCCAGCTGGCCCAGGACCCGGCCACCGTGCCCGCCGTCGTGGCGCTGCACGGCGACGAACCGGTGAGCGCGGCCCGGATGGAGCTGCATCCGGGGACGGCGTTCGCGAGCCTGTGGGGCGGCGGCACGGTGCCCGAGTGGCGGGGCCGGGGCATCTACCGCTCACTCGTCGCCTTCCGCGTCCGCATCGCCGCAGAGCGCGGCTTCCCGTACGTACAGACGGACGCCTCGCCGTACAGCCGGCCGATCCTGGAACGGCTGGGGTTCACGGCGCTCGGCACCACCACGCCGTACGTCTGGGCACCCCCTGTGGTCCGCTGACGCCGGGCCGTCGCGTCGTACGTCTTGACGAGTGCGGGCCCTCCTTGAATTACTGATCACCAGCAGGGCAACCGAATGATCGGTCGGGAGTGCGTGCGATGGCGTCGATGGCGACGGACTGGCGGGACGAGGGCGAGCGGCTGGGCGCAAAGGAGCTGCGCGCGCTGCAACGGGATCGGCTGCGCCGGACGCTCCACCGGGTCTACGAGCGGGTGCCGTTCTACCGCGAGGCGTTCGACAAGGCGGGCGTCCGGCCCGAGGACTGCGGGAGCCTGGCGGACCTGGCGCGCTTCCCGTTCACGACCAAGGCGGACCTGCGGGACACCTACCCCTTCGGGATGTTCGCCGTGGAGCAGTCCGAGGTGCGCCGGCTGCACGCGTCGAGCGGGACGACGGGCACACCCACCGTCGTCGGGTACACCGAGGCCGATCTGTCGATGTGGTCGGACATGGTGGCGCGGGCGATCCGCGCGGCGGGCGGACGGCCGGGGCACAAGGTCCATGTGGCGTACGGGTACGGCCTGTTCACCGGCGGGCTCGGCGCGCACTACGGGGCGGAGCGGCTCGGCTGCACGGTCATTCCGGCGTCCGGCGGCATGACGTCGCGGCAGGTCCGGCTGATCGTGGACCTCGAACCCGAGATCATCATGGTGACGCCCTCGTACATGCTGACCCTGCTCGACGAGTTCGAGCGGCAGGGTGTCGATTCGCGCGCCACCTCCCTGAAGGTCGGCATCTTCGGCGCGGAGCCGTGGACCGAGGAGATGCGGCGCGAGATCGAGGAGCGGGCCGGGATCGACGCGGTCGACATCTACGGCCTGTCCGAGGTGATGGGGCCGGGCGTGGCCCAGGAGTGCGTGGAGACCAAGGACGGGCTGCACATCTGGGAGGACCACTTCTACCCGGAGGTCGTCGACCCGGTCACGGGCGAGGTGCTGCCGGAGGGCGAGCACGGCGAGCTGGTGTTCACGTCGCTGACGAAGCAGGCGCTGCCGATCGTCCGCTACCGCACGCGGGACCTGACGCGGCTGCTGCCGGGGACGGCGCGGCCCGCCTTCCGGCGCATGGAGAAGATCACCGGGCGCAGCGACGACATGGTGATCCTGCGGGGCGTGAACCTGTTCCCCACGCAAGTGGAGGAGATCGTGCTGCGCACGCCGGGCGTCGCCCCGCACTTCCAGCTTCGCCTCACCCGCGAGGGCCGGATGGACGCGCTCACCGTGCGGGCCGAGGCCCGGCCGGACGCGACGCCGCGGGAGCGGGACGCGGCGGCGCGGGCGATCGCGGCCGGGATGAAGGACGGCGTGGGGGTCTCGGTGGCCGTCGAGATCGTCGAACCGGAATCGCTGGAGCGGTCGGTGGGCAAGATCAAGCGGATCGTGGACGAGCGGAAGCGTTGATCCGGCCTACACCACACGCCGTATGAAGGTTCACACGGATGTTCGTACGTATCCGGTGACCCGGTGGCCACGGCCACTTACGCTCAGCAACATGACTGAACCTTCATCCAACTCGCCCATGAACGAAGGCGGTTCGAGCCTTTTCGAGCAGATCGGCGGCGCCAAGGCGGTCAGAGTGGTCGTGGACCTGTTCTACGACAAGGTCCTCGCCGACCCCCGGCTGTCGCACTACTTCACGGACATCGGCATCGAGGGCCTGAAGGACCATCAGCGCCTCTTCATCGGACAGGCGTTGGGCTCCGCCGAGCCGTACACGGGCCGCGCCCTGGCCCAGGCCCATGCCCATCTGGGCGTCACGGACGACGCCTTCGACCGGGTCGTCGAGCACCTCGGGGCCGCACTCTCCGACGCCGGGGTCGACGAGGAGACGATCGGCACGATCGCCGGAGCGCTGGGTCCCTTACGCAAGGACATCGTCACCGCCTGATCCCCGCTCGCGCGGGAGGGGATCAGGCGAAGCGGTCGCGCAGCTCCCGTTTGAGGATCTTGCCGGAGGCGTTGCGCGGGAGCTCGTCCACGAACACGATGCGCTTCGGCGCCTTGAAGTGGGCGAGCTTCTCGCGTGCGTGGGCGAGGAGTTCGTCCTCGGTGGCGCTGGTGTCCGCGCCCCGCACCACGAACGCCGTGACCGCCTCGATCCACCGCTCGTCGGGCAGCCCGACCACGGCCGTCTCGGCGACGGCCGGGTGGGTGTAGAGGGCGTCCTCCACCTGGCGCGAGGCGACGAGCACGCCACCGGAGTTGATGACGTCCTTCACCCGGTCGACGACCGTGAAGTAGCCCTCGGCGTCCCGCACCGCGAGGTCGCCGGAGCGGAACCAGCCGTCGCGGAAGGCCTGTGCGGTCTCCTCCGGCTTGTCCCAGTAGCCGTCGCAGAGCTGCGGCGAGCGGTAGACGACCTCGCCGGGCGTGCCGTCGGGCACGTCCTTGCCCTCGTCGTCGACGATCTTCGCCTCGACGAACAGCACGGGCCGCCCGCACGAGTCCATCCGCCCCTCGTGCTCGTCGGGGCCGAGGACGGTGGCGAGCGGTCCGATCTCGCTCTGTCCGAAGCAGTTGTAGAAGGCGAGACCGGGCAGCCGGTCGCGCAACCGTTGGAGGACCGGGACCGGCATGATCGACGCGCCGTAGTACGCCTTGCGCAGTCCGCTCAGGTCGCGGGCGGCGAAGGCGGGGTGCTGGGAGAGCCCGATCCACACCGTGGGCGGAGCGAACAGGCTGTCGGCCTCCCCCGCCTCCACCAGGTCGAACACCGGGTCGGCGGCCGGCGCGTCGAGGATCGTGTTCGTGGCGCCCACCGCCAGGTACGGCAGCAGGAAGACGTGCATCTGCGCCGAGTGGTACAGCGGCAGCGCGTGCACCGGGCGGTCCGTCTCCTTGAGGTCGAGCGCGTGGATGGCGCTCACGTACTCGTGGACGAGCGCGCGGTGCGTCATCCGGGCGCCTTTGGGCAGCGCCGTGGTTCCGGAGGTGTAGAGCAGCTGCGCGAGGTCGTCGGCGCCCGGCACCTCCCCGTCGTGGGGCGCACCGGCCGGGAGCCGCGCGAGCAGCGAGTCGTCGGCGTCGCGCAGCGCCATGACGCGCACGTCGCCCGGGAGCCGGTCCGCGAGGTCCGGGTCGGCGAGAACGAGGGCGGCGCCGGACTGCCGCACGATGTACGCGAGGTCGTCCCCGGTGAGGTTCTGGTTGACGGGGACGTGCACGAGGCCCGCGCGGGCGCAGGCGAGGAACCCGATCAGATACGCGTCCGAGTTGTGCCCGTAGGCCCCTACGCGGTCACCGGCCGCGAGCCCTTCGGCGCGCAGCACCCCGGCCGCGCGGGACACGGCGTCGTCGAGTTCCTCGTACGTCCACGAGCGCGCCCCGTACCGCAGGGCGACGCGTGCCGGGGTGCGGCGGGCGCTGCGGCGCAGGACTCCGTCGACGGTGCTGCTGGCGGCATGGGCGGCCGGTGACCTCGTCATGGCGTGATCCTGTGCGGTGGCGGGCGCGGGGTCAAGGTGGTGGTGCGGGGTGTTCCGTGGTGTGCCGTGCTCCGCGCCGGAGGCGGGGCGCGGGACAGCGCCTGCCTCGCCCCACTGCTGTTGATACGCTCAACGGCGCCTCTTCCCGCTCAACCGACTCTGCCCGCACCGCAGTTGGGAGCACGATGCGCACACGTCCGGGACACAGACGCCTCGCGGCCCTCGGGGTCGCCCTGTTGACCGCGCTCACCGGGACGGCCTCGGTGTCGTCCGCCGCGGCCGAGCGCGGGGAGCATCCGCGCGGCGGCGGGCTGTCCGCCACCATTCGGTACACCGAGTACGGGATCCCGCACATCGTCGCCAAGGACTACACGAACCTCGGCTTCGGCACGGGGTGGGCGCAGGCCGCCGATCAGGTGTGCGCGCTCGCCGACGGGTTCGTGACCCTGCGCGGGGACCGGTCGCGGTTCTTCGGTCCCGACGCGGCGCCGGACGGCTCGTTGTCGTCGGCCACCAAGAACCTGTCGAGCGACCAGTACTTCCGGGGTGTCCGCGAGGCGCGCACCGTGGAGAAGCTGCTCACCGTCGCCGCGCCCGCGGGTCCGAGCCGGGCGTCGAAGGACGCGATGCGCGGCTGGGCCGCCGGGTACAACGCGTGGCTGAAGCAGAACCGGATCACCGACCCGGCGTGCAAGGGCGCCGACTGGGTGAGGCCCGTGACGGAGCTGGACGTGGCGACGCGCGGGTTCGCGCTCGCGGTGCTCGGCGGGCAGGGACGCGGCATCGAGGGCATCGCGGCCGCGCAGCCGCCCGCCCCGGGAACGGCGCAGAAGCAGCCCGACAAGGCTGACACGGCCGACGCCGCACGCGAGTTGTTCGCCCAGGACTCCTCCGACATGGGGTCGAACGCGGTGGCGTTCAGCGGCGCGGTGACGGCGAACAAGCGAGGGCTGCTGCTCGGCAATCCGCACTATCCGTGGCAGGGAGGCCGCCGGTTCTGGCAGTCGCAGCAGACGATCCCCGGTGAACTGAACGTCATGGGAGGCTCGTTGCTCGGCACCACCGGCATCTCCATCGGCCACAACGCGCACATCGCGTGGAGCCACACGGTCGCGACGGGTGTCACGCTCAATCTGCACCAGCTGACCCTCGACCCCTCCGACCCGACGACGTACCTCGTCGACGGGAAGAAGGAGAGGATGACCGAGCGGTCCGTGACCGTTCCCGTCAAGGGCGGCCCCGACGTCACCCGCAGCCAGTGGTGGACCCGCTACGGCCCGGTCGTGACGAACCTCGGGGCGCAGCTGCCCCTGCCCTGGACCGCCACCACGGCGTACGCCCTCGGCGACCCGAACGCGGTCAACCTGCGCGCCGCCGACACGGCACTGGGCTTCAGCAAGGCGCGGTCGACGGACGGCGTCCTCGCGGCGCTGCGCCGCACGCAGGGCCTGCCGTGGGTGAACACGATCGCCGCGGACTCGCGGGGTCACTCGCTGTTCACGCAGTCGCAGGTGCTGCCCCGCATCACCGACGACCTCGCGGCGCGCTGCTCGACGCCGCTCGGCAAGGTGACGTACCCGTCGTCGGGCGTGGCGGTCCTCGACGGTGCGCGGGGTGACTGCGCGCTCGGCAGGGACAAGGACGCCGTGCAGGCGGGCATCTTCGGGCCGTCGCGGATGCCGGTGCTCAAGGACGCGCCGTACGCGGAGAACTCCAACGACAGCGCCTGGCTCGCCAACGCGGACCGGCCGCTCACCGGCTACGAGCGGGTCTTCGGGACCATCGGCACGCAGCGTTCGATGCGTACGCGCGGCGCACTCGAGGACGTCGCCGCGATGGCGGACAAGGGCCGTCTGACGGTCGCGGACCTTCAGAAGCAGCAGTTCGCGAACCGCGCGCCGGCCGGTGACCTGACGGCGGCGGACACCGCGAAGGCGTGCGCCGCGCTGCCGGGCGGTACCGCAACGGGCAGCGACGGCCGGGCCGTTGACGTGTCGAAGGCCTGCGGCGTGATCGGCGCGTGGGACCGCACCATGGACACCGACAGCCGGGGCGCCCTGCTCTTCGACCGGTTCTGGCGGAAGCTGACGGCGGCCGTGCCCGTGGCGCAGCTGTGGAAGGTGCCGTTCTCGGCGGCCGACCCGGTGCGCACGCCGAACACGCTGAACACGCAGGCGCCCGGCTTCGCGACGGCGCTCGCCGACACGGTGGCCGAACTGCGCGCCGCGAACATCCCGTTGGACGCGAAGCTCGGCGACCACCAGTTCGTGACGCGCGGCGGCGAGCGCATCCCGGTGCACGGCGGCACGGAGTCGCTCGGCGTGTGGAACAAGGTGGAGCCGGTGTGGAACGCGGCGGGCGGCGGCTACACCGACGTCACGACCGGGTCGAGCTACATCCAGGCGGTCGGCTGGGACGGCGGGCGCTGCCCGGTGGCGCACACCCTCCTGACGTACTCCCAGTCCTCGAACCCGAATTCCGCGCACTTCAGCGACCAGACCCGGCTCTACTCGCAGAAGAAGTGGGTCAAGGAGCGCTTCTGCGAGAGCGACATCCTCGCGTCGCCCTCGCTGAAGGTGGTGCGGGTGCGCAGCTGACCCGCGCGGGCCGGGGCGGTCCCGATCCCGGGGCGCCCCGGCCCGGCCTCAGACCGCCCTGGTCCGGCCCTCCCAGTACGGGTCGCGAAGGCGCCGCTTGTAGAGCTTGCCGTTGGGGTCGCGGGGCATCGTCTCGATGAAGTCGACGCTCTTCGGCCGCTTGTAGCCCGCGAGTTGGGTCTCGCAGTGGGCGAGGATCTCGGCGGCGAGCGCGTCGCCCGCCTCGCGGCCCTCCGCGACCTCGACGACCGCCTTGACCTCCTCGCCCCAGTCGTCGTGCGGGATGCCGAACGCGGCGGCGTCGGCGACGGCGGGGTGGGTGAGGAGCGCGGACTCGATCTCGGCGGGGTAGATGTTGACGCCGCCCGAGATGATCATGTCGATCTTGCGGTCGCGCAGGAACAGATAGCCGTCCTCGTCGAGGAGGCCCAGGTCGCCGACGGTGAAGAAGTCCCCGATGCGGTTCTTCTTCGTCTTGCCCTCGTCCTTGTGGTACGAGAATCCGCCCGTCTTCATCTTCATGTACACGGTGCCGAGTTCGCCGGCGGGCAGCGGGTTGCCGTCGTCGTCGTAGATCGCCAGCTCGCTGATGGGCCAGGCCTTGCCGACCGTGCCCGGCTTCTTCAGCCAGTCCTCGGCGGTGGCGAACGCGCCGCCGCCCTCGCTCGCCGCGTAGTACTCCTCGACGCAGGTCCCCCACCAGTCGATCATTCCGCGTTTCACATGGTCGGGGCAGGGGGCGGCGCCGTGGATCGCGTGCCGCATTGAGGTGACGTCGTAGCGGTCCTTGACCTCCTGCGGGAGCGCGAGCAGGCGGTGGAACTGGGTGGGCACCATGTGCGTGTGGGTGCACTGGTGGGTGTCGATGAGGCGCAGCATCTCCTCGGGTGTCCACTTGTCCATCAGGACGACGGGGTGCCCGATGTTCAGGGCCGCGCCCGCGAACTGAAGGACCGCCGTGTGGTACAGCGGTGAGCACACGAGGGCCACGTTGCCGTCGAACGGCTTGATGCCGAAGATGCCGAGGAAGCCGCCGAGGTAGGCCTCTTCGGGGAGTTTGCCCTGGAGCGGGCGGCGGATGCCGCGGGGGCGGCCCGTGGTGCCCGACGTGTAGTTCATGACCCAGCCGAGGGTGCGGTCCGCGGGCGCTGACTCGTCCTGGCCGTCGAGGAGTTCGGCGTACGGGCGGAAGCTCGCGACGTCGCCGACCGCGTACCGGTGGCTGTCGGGCAGGCCCGCCTCGTCGGCGGCGGAGCGGGCCGCGTCGGCGAACCGCTCGTGCGCGATCAGCACCTTGGCGCCGGAGTCGGAGACGATCCAGGCGATCTCGGGGCCCACGAGGTGGTGGTTGACCGGGACGAGGTAGAAGCCGGCCTGCGAGGCGGCGAGGTAGGCGGTGAAGAACTCGACGCCGTTGGGGAGGACGACGGCGAAGGCGTCGCCCCGCTCCAGACCCGCGGCGCGCAGGCCGTGGACCATCCTGTTGGCGCTTGCGTGCAGGCGACCAGCCGTCCACGGCTCGCCGTCAGGGGCGGTCAGGACCGTGCGGTCGGGGTCGGCGGCGGCCTGCGCCCAGAAACCGTTGGGGGGTGTGCTCATGGTCGTCACTCACCGTCCTGCGATCTTGTTGATGCGGTCGATCGCCTTCTCGAAGCCGCGCGTCAGGTCGTCGAAGACCGCCTGGACGCTGCGCTCCTCGTTCATCCGCCCCACGATCTGTCCCACGGGCGTGCCGAGCAGCGGCTCCACCTCGTACTTCTGGATCCGGGACACGGCCTCGGCGACGAGGAGGCCCTGCAACGGCATCGGCAGCGGTCCGGGGCCCGCCGGGTCGTCCCAGGCGTCGGTCCACTCGGTACGCAGCTGACGCGCGGGCTTCCCGGTCAGCGCGCGCGAGCGCACCGTGTCGCCGGAGCCGGCCGCGAGCAGCTTGCGGGTGACCGCGGGCGAGTGCATGTCGGCCTCGGTCGTCGTCAGCCACACCGAGCCCAGCCACACGCCCTGCGCGCCGAGTGCGAGCGCGGCCGCGATCTGCTGGCCGCTGCCGATGCCGCCCGCGGCGAGGACCGGCAGCGGGTCGACGGCCTCGACGGCCTCCGGGGTGAGCACCATGGAGGCGATCTCGCCGGTGTGGCCGCCAGCCTCGTAGCCCTGCGCGACGACGATGTCGATGCCCGCGTCGGCGTGCTTGCGGGCGTGCCGGGCGCTGCCCGCGAGCGCGGCGACGAGGACGTCGTGCTCGTGGGCGCGTGCGATGACGTCGGCGGGCGGCGAACCGAGCGCGTTGGCGAGCAGTCTGATCGGGTAGTCGAAGGCGACGTCGAGCTGGCTGCGGGCGACCTGTTCCATCCAGCCGGTGATGCGCCAGCCGGACGCCTCACCCTCGGCGAGTTCCGGGACGCCGTACTTGGCGAGGGTGTCCCGGACGAACTGCCGGTGGCTCTCCGGGATCATCGCCTCGATGTCGGCCTCGGTGACGCCTTCGACCTTCTTGGCGGGCATTACGACGTCGAGACCGTAGGGCCTGCCGTCGGCGTGCGCGTGCAGCCAGTCGAGGTCGCGTTTGAGTTCGTCGGGTGCCGTGTAGCGGACCGCGCCGAGCACGCCGAAGCCTCCGGCCCTGCTGATGGCCGCGGCCACCGCAGGGAACGGCGTGAAGCCGAAGACGGCGTGCTCGATCCCCAGTTTCTTGCTCAGCTCCGTCTGCATGCGCGCAGGATGCCGCAGCGCGCCGGACGACGGAAGGGGTTTTCTGATGCAGCGTCAGATTCTTCACGGCGCGGTCATGCCGCACGGGTGTTGACACGAGGCACCGCTGACAGAGAAGTTTCATCCGACTCGGTAGATCCCGAAAGAATTTTTCAGGAGGGCCTCGTCCATGAGCGGAGCACGCGAAGCAGCGGACAGACCGGACGCGGGCGCGGCGGTGTCCGGCCCCACCCGGCGCCAAGTGGGCGCGGCGGGCCTCGCGTTGGGCGGCGCCCTGGCCCTCGCCCCCTTCCCCGCGGGCCCCGCGGCGGCGGCCGCTCCGGCCCGCCCCACCCTGCGGCGCGGCTCCCCCGAGCGCGCCGGTCTGCTCGCGGGCCATCTGCGCCAGCTCGTCGCCGACGCGGAGAAGTACCTCGGCACCTTCCCCGGCGGCCCCAAGCACCCCTGGTACGCGGGCGCGGTGCTGCTCGCGGGCCGCGGCGGCACGGTCGCGCTGCACCAGCCGATCGGCAAGGCGGTCCGGTACTCGCACTACGACGACACGACGGACACGGGCATCGAGTTCCCGGCCGAGCAACAGATCGACATGGCCGACGACACGGTCTTCGACCTGGCCTCGATCTCCAAGCTGTTCACATCGATCCTCGCCGTCCAGGAGATCGAGCGCGGGACGCTGGAGCTGGAGGCGAAGGTCGTCTCGTACCTGCCGGAGTTCACCGGCGGCGGCAAGCAGGACGTCACGGTCCGCCAACTCCTCACCCACACCTCCGGGTTCCGGCCCTTCATCGCGTTCTACAAGGAGCCTGGACAGGACGCGCGTCTCGCCCTGCTGTGGAAGGAGGCGCTGCTCAATCCGGCGGGCACCACGTACCTCTACTCGGACCTCAACCTGATCACGCTGCAACTGGTCGTCGAGAAGCTCACCGGGAAGACCCTGGACGTGCTGCTGGCCGAGCGGATCACGCGGCCGCTCGGCATGACCCGCACCCGCTACAACCCGCCCGCCTCCTGGAAGCCGAAGGTCGCGGCGACCGAGGACGCCCGCGCGCCGTGGTCGGGGCTCGACCGGGGTCTGGTGTGGGGCGAGGTGCACGACGAGAACGCGTACGCGTTCGGGGGCGTCGCGGGGCACGCGGGCGTGTTCTCCTGCGCGTGGGACATGGCGGTGCTCGGCCGGGCGCTCCTCAACGGCGGCGTCTACGGCAAGGCCCGGATCCTGTCGCGGAAGTCGGTGGACCTGATGTTCACCAACTTCAACACCGACTTCCCCGGCGACGAGCACGGTCTCGGCTTCGAGCTCTACCAGCACTGGTACATGGGCGCGATGGCGACGCCGCGCTCGGCGGGCCACACCGGGTTCACCGGCACCTCGCTCGTCCTCGACCCCACGACCGACTCCTTCCTCATCGTCCTCGGCAACTCCGTGCACCCCGTGCGCACATGGCGATCCGGTTCCGCTCCCCGGGTCGCCGCGGGCACCAACATGGCGCGCGCGGTCGCCGTGCGGCCGCGGGCGGGGCGCACCGCCTGGTTCTCGGGCATGGCCAGCGCCACGTCGGCGACGCTGACCCTGCCGGACCTGCGCCTGGCGTCCCCTCGGGCGCGGCTCTCCTGCGACCTGTGGTGGGACACCGAGCCGCACTCCGACTTCCTGTTCCTGGAGGCGTCCACGGACGGGGGCTCGGCGTGGCAGCCGCTGCCGTTCACCACGGACCGCTCCGGCGCCCACCCCTCCGGCGCGGTCGACGGCTACGCCGACCGCACCTGGCACCGCCTCACCGCCGACCTCGCCCCCTACGCCTCCGCGCCGCTCCGCCTGCGCTGGCGCTACGCGACGGATCAGCTGTACGTGGGCCGGGGCGCCTACGTCGACGGCATCCGCGTCCTCGACGGCGCCACGGTGGTCTTCGACGATGCGCGCCCGGCGGACTCGTCCCGCATCGAGGCGAAGGGCTGGACGGCGTCACGGGACTGAAGCGGGGCCCGGCCCAATTCAAGCCCCTTCCGCGATTGAGGAGCGGGGTCCGGGGCGGAGCCCCGCGGCCGGTCAGCGGCCGAGCACGGCCATCGCGGCGTTGTGCCCCGGAACCCCGCTGACCCCGCCGCCCCGCACGGCCCCCGCCCCGCACACCCACACGTTCGCGTACCCGGTCTCCACACCCCACCGTCCGCCGTCCTCGGCCCCGTACGGAAACGACAGCTCTCGGTGGAAGATGTTCCCGCCGGGCAACCGCAGCTCCCGCTCCAGATCGAGCGGTGTCTTCGCCTCGATGCACGGCCGTCCCTCCGCGTCCTGGGCGAGACACTCCTCGATCGGCTCGTCGAGACACGCGTCGAGCTGGGCGAGCGTCGACGCGAGCAGTTCGTCGCGCACCCGCTCGTTGTCCTCCTCGAAGAGCCGCGCGGGCGTGTGCAGCCCGAACAGCGTGAGCGTCTGATAGCCGCGTTCGACCAGCTCCGGGGCGAGGATCGTGGGGTCGGTCAGCGAGTGGCAGTAGATCTCCGAGGGCGGCGCGCTCGGCAGGGCGCCGGAGGCCGCCTCGGCGTACGCGGCCGCCAACTGGCCGTACCCTTCGGCCACATGGAACGTCCCGGCGAACGCCTCCCGGGGATCGACGGCGGTGTCCTTCAGCCTCGGCAGCCGCTTCAGGAGCATGTTGACCTTGAGCTGGGCGCCCTCCGCGGGAGCCGGCGGGGCGTCACCGGTCAGCCGGGCGAGTTCCTGCGGCGAGGCGTTGACGAGGACGTGCCGCGCGGCGACCGTGCCCTCGGTGTCGGCGGTCCGGTACGTGACCTCGGCGTGCGCGCCGTCCGACGCGATACGGGTCACCTCGTGCCCGGTGACCAGGTCGGCGCCGGCCGAGCGCGCCGCGGCGGCGAGCGCGTCGGTGAGGGCTCCCATGCCGCCGACGGGGACGTCCCAGTCACCCGTGCCGCCCCCGATCACGTGGTAGAGGAAGCAGCGGTTCTGGGCGAGGGAGGCGTCGTGGGCGTCGGCGAACGTGCCGATCAGGGCGTCCGTGAGGACGACGCCGCGCACCAGGTCGTCGGTGAAGTACCGCTCGATGCCGACGCCGATGGGGTCCTCGAACAGCAGCCGCCAGGCGTCCTCGTCGGCCACGCGGGACCGCAACGCCTCGCGTGTCGGAAGCGGCTCGGTGAGCGTCGGGAAGACGCGTTCGGCGACGCGGCGGGTCGTGTCGTAGAAGCGGGACCAGGACGCGTACTCCCGCTCGCCGCCCGTGAGGCGGCGGAACGCGTCGCGGGTGCGCGCCTCCCCGCCGCCGACGAGCAGCCCGGCCGGCCGGCCGTCGCGGACGGTCGGGGTGTAGGAGGACACGTCGCGCTTGCGTACGGCGAAGTCGAGCCCCAGATCGGCCACGATCTTCTTCGGCAGCAGGCTGACGAGGTACGAGTACCGGGACAGCCGGGCGTCGACGCCGGGGAACGGGCGGGTGGAGACGGCGGCGCCGCCGGTGGTGCCGAGCCGTTCGAGGACGGCGACGGACCGTCCGGCGCGGGCGAGGTAGGCGGCGGCCACCAGGCCGTTGTGGCCGCCGCCGACGACGACCGTGTCGTAGCGGTCGCGGAGATCGTGTGCGGTCATGGCCCTTGGTAGCACGCGCTCCGGGCGACGGACCAGAGGTCGGGCCGGTCAGCCGTGGTGCGCGCTCTGCTGGCGCAGCGCCGCTACCCGGCGGTACAGGGCCACCGCGTCGGCCGTGCGGCCGAGCTGCTCCAGGCAGTGCGCCTCGTCGTTGCGGCTGGCGAGGGTGCTGGGGTGGGACGCGCCGAGGACGCGCTCGCGGGCGGCGGCCACCGCGCGGTACTCGGCGAGGGCGTCCCGCCAGCGCCCCAGCCAGCCGAGGCCGACCGCGACCTCGCGGCGGCTGACCAGCGTGTCCGGGTGGTCGGCGCCGAGGATCCGCTGCCGGATCGCGCACACGTCGCGGGCCTCCGCGAGGGCCTCCTCCCAGCGGGCCATCCGGCCGAGGTTCACCCCGAGCCCGTGCCGGGCGCGCAGCGTCTCGGGGTGGTCGGGCCCGCTGACCCGCGTACGGTCGTCGATCAGGCCGCGGTACAGGGTCAGGGCGTCCGCGCTGCGGCCGAGGCGGCCGAGGCTGATGCCCATCTCGTAGCGGACGGCGAGGGTGTCCGGGTGGTCGGGGCCGAGGGCGCGGGTCCGCGAGCGGGCGACCTCCTGATAGGTGCGCAGGGCCTCGGTCCACCGCCCCAACTGGCCGAGCGTGTAGCCGACTTCGCAGCGGGTGACGAGCGTGTCGGGGTGGTCGTCGCCGAGGACGCGGGCGCGGGCGTCGGCGACCTCGCTCGCCATCCGGTAGGAGTCCTCCAGGCGGCCGAGGCGGCTGAGATTGAAGGCGAGGTTGTGGCGGCAGCGCAGCGTGTCCGGGTGCTCGGGCCCCATGGCGCGCTCGCGGGCGGCCAGCACCGCGGTGTACGCCTGGTGCGCCTCGAAGTGCCGCCCCAACTTCCCCAGCACGTAGGCGACTTCCTGGCGTGCGCCGAGCGTGTCGGGGTGGTCGGGTCCGAGGATCCGCTCGCGTCCTTCGACGACGCCGCGGTACTCGCGCAGCGCGTCCGCGGCGCGGCCCGTGCGGCTGAGCGTGAAGGCGACCTCGTAGCGGCTGGCGAGGGTGTCGGGGTGGTCGGGGCCGAGGGCGTGCTCCCGCTCGGCGGCGACGCCGCGGTGCACCTCGCCCGCCTCGGCCCAGCGTCCGAGCCGGCCGAGACTGAGACCCGCGTTGTGCCGGGAGACGAGGGCTGCGAGCAACTCCGGTGCGGGGGCCGGGCGTTGTTCGGTCTCCTGCGGGGTGGCGGTGGGGTCGGTGTCGCGCGGGATCCACTCGCCAGCGAGCCCCGCCGCGGAGTCCGGGGGCGTGACGCGCGGGCCGGGGCTGCCGGTGGCCTTGTGGCCGGTGGTCATGCCGCGGGTCCAGGACGGCAGTCGCGGCTCGCGGGGCTCGGGCGCGGACGACCCGTGCGCGGACCGCTCGGGCGCCTGCCGCTCGCGCACCGGGGACTCGGCACGCGGCAGGACCGGCAGGGTCCGCACCGTCGGCACGTACGTCCCCCGGCCCGCGCGGGCGCCCTGCGTGATTCTCCGCCCCAGTTCGCGGGCGTCGCGCGGGCGGTCGTCGGGGTCCTTGGCGAGCAGGTCCCGGATGATCCGGTCGAGGTAACCGGGCAGGTCGGGGCGGCGGTCGCGTGGCGCCTCGGGCACGGTGTCGCGGTGGCCGACGAGAACGGCCCACGCGTCCGCGAGGTCGAACGGCGGTGCCCCGGTGGCCACTTCGTACAGCACGCAGCCCAGCGAGTAGAGGTCGCTGCGCTCGTCGACGTGGTCGCCGCCGATCTGCTCGGGCGACATGTAGTGCGGCGTGCCCATGGCGATGCCGGTGCCGGTGAGCCGGGCGGTGAAGCCGATGTCGTGGCCGAGGCGGGCGATGCCGAAGTCGCAGATCTTCGCGGTTCCGTCGCCGAGCCGCATGATGTTGGCGGGCTTCAGGTCGCGGTGCACGACGCCCTGTTCGTGGGTGTAGGCGAGGGCGGCGGAGACCTGCTCGGCCAGGTCGACGATCTCGTCGACGGGCAGCGGGTCGTGCCGGTTGTCGTCGAGGAGCTGGCTGAGGTTCTTGCCCTCCAGCAGCTCCATCACCAGGTACAGGATGCCCTCGTACTCGCCGAAGTCGTGGACGACGGTGATGCCGCGGTGCTGGAGCGCGGCGGCGACCCGCGCCTCCCTGCGGAAGCGCTCCCGCAGGATGCGGGTGAAGGACTGGTCGCGCTGCGGCCCGAGCGGCTTGAGGCACTTCACGGCGACGTGCCGCCCGAGCGACTCGTCGCGCGCCCGCCAGACCTCGCCCATGCCGCCGCGACCGATCAGGTCGAGCAGCCGGTACCGCCCGTGGATCAGCCTGACGTCCCGCGTCTCCCCCGCCTCTGGCATCTTCCGACGTCGCCCCCGTCAGCTCGCTCCGCCCTCCCCGGACCGTTCAAGTATGGCTTCCCATCTGTCGACTTTGTACGGGGCGGGACGGGTGTCGGCACCGAGTCTCCCCATCGCCCGCAGGATGTGCTTCGGCGGCAGTTGCCAGCGCACGCGGTCCGGGATCAGGCGCAGCGCGGTACCCGTGGCACGCAACCGGCGTGTCACGACCGCCGGTTCGGGGGCCCGTCTGCCGTACAGCTCGTGGGCGTACGGCGGCAGGGCGGCGTACGCCAGGTTGGCGACGCGCCGCCAGAGCGCCTCGCGCGCCGGGATCAACAGCGGGTGGGCGGGCGGCCGTTGCAGGAAGTCGTCGACGTCGCGGGCTTCGGGCCCGGCGGCCAGCTCGGGCCGCACCCGCGCGAAGTACTCCGCCAACTCGGCCTGGCTGCGCGGTACGTCCGCGGCGGCGAGCCCGACGAGCCGGGCGCTGGTGCGGTGCTCGGCGACGTACCGGTCGGCCTGCGCCTCGGTGAGCCGGAACCCGGAGCGGCGTGCGACGTGCAGATAGGAGTCGATCTCGGCGCAGTGCACCCACAGCAGCAGTCCGGGCTCGTCGACGCCGTACCGCTCCCCCGTGTCCGGGTCGACGGCGGACAGCCGCCGGTGGATGCCCCGCACCCGCGCACCCGCCTTCTCGGCGGCCTCAGTGGTCCCGTACGTGGTGGTGCCGACGAAGCCCGCGGTGCGCATGAGGCGCCCCCACGCGTCGCGCCGGAAGTCGGAGTTCTGCATGACGCCGCGCACGGCCCGCGGGTGCAGGGCCTGGAAGTACAGGGCGCGCACGCCCGCGATCCACATCATGGGGTCGGCGTGCAGCTGCCAGGTCACCGAGTCCGGGCCGAACAGTCCGGGGTCCGCCTCGCTCATGTCGCACCTCCTGGTCGCAGGGTACGCACCCGTGCGCGCTCGGCGGACGGCTCCGGAGGCAAAGGCAGAAGCGGAGGCGGAGGGCACGGAACCCGATCACCACGCCGATCGTCCTGATGGTCAAGGACACGGGGCGGGCGGACAGGGCGGCATGAGCGAGCGGACGAGCGACGGGACGGCCACGGCGGGCAGCGCGGACACCGCGGAGGTCCGTGCCCGCTCGCCCCGGCGGCGTGGCCGGGTGCTCACGGCGCTCGCCGTCCTGTCCGCGCTCGTCCTGCTCTTCCACCGGCAGGTGCCGAACACGCCGGGGCGGCTGGGGAGCCTGCTGGAGTCGTTCCTGCCGTGGTTCGGCATGGTCTCGGTGGCGGCCCTGCTGGTACTGGGGCTGGTGCGCCGCTCCCGGCTCGCGCTGCTGGCCCTGGTGCTTCCGGTCGCGGCGTGGACGTACCAGTTCGGCGGACCGTTGCTGCCCGCCCCCGGCCCGCACCACCTGGTCGTGGCGCAGCACAACGTCAGCGACGAGAACCCGGACCCGAGCGGCACGGCGCGCGCCCTCGCCCTGAACGAGCCGGATCTCATCGCCCTGGAGGAGCTGCTGCCGAAGGCCCGCCCCGCGTACGAACGCGCGCTCAAAGCGGGTTATCCGCACCACGCGGTGGTCGGCACGGTCGGGCTCTGGTCGAAGCATCCGCTCACCGGCGTCCGCGCGGCGGACATCAAGCCCGCCGGGATCACCGAGCCGTGGAACCGGGGCCTGCGGGCGGTGGCGGGGACGCCGTGGGGCGAGGTCGCGGTGTACGTCGCCCACCTGCCGTCGATCCGGCTCGGCGCGAGCGGTTTCGCCTCCCAGTGGCGGGACGAGAGCGCCCGGCGGCTCGGGGCGGAGGTCGCCGCCGAGCGGACGCCGGCCGTGCTCGTCCTCGGCGACCTCAACGCCACCGTCGACGACCGCGGCCTCGACCCACTGACCGGGCACCTGAACACCCCCGAACGCGGCGTCGCCTTCAGCTACCCCACCGCGTTCCCGGTGGCCCGCATCGACCAGGTCCTGGCCCGCTCGGCACGCGTGGTCGGCATCCGCACCCTCGCCGCCACCGACAGCGACCACCTTCCGGTGCTCGCGCGGATCACGCTGGACGATCCGGTCAGCGCCGCACCCTCGGCATCCCGAGCCCGATCCACGAGATGATCTCGCGCTGGATCTCGTTGTTGCCGCCGCCGAACGTGAAGATGACGGCCGAGCGGTAGCCGCGTTCCAGTTCGCCGTGGAGGACCGTCCCGGCACTGCCCTCCTTCAGGGCGCCGGCCGCGCCGACCACTTCCATGAGCCAGGCGTACGCGTCGCGGCGGGCCTCGGAGCCGTAGACCTTGACGGCGGAGGCGTCCTGCGGGAGGAGGGTGCCGTGCTGGACGGCGTTCACCATCTGCCAGTTGAGGAGCTTCATCGCGTCGAGTCGGGTGTGGGTCTGGGCGAGGCGCTTCCTGACCCAGCCGAGGTCGATGACGCGGCGGCCGTCGGCGAGCTTGGTGTCCATGGCCCAGCGCTGCACGTCGTGCAGGGCACGGATCGCCATGGTGCCGTGGGCGGCGAGGGTGACGCGTTCGTGGTTGAGCTGGTTGGTGATGAGGCGCCAGCCCTTGTTCTCGTCGCCGACGCGGCGGGAGACGGGGACGCGGATGTTCTCGTAGTAGCTCGCCGTGGTGTCGTGTGAGGCGAGGGTGTTGATGAGGGT
This sequence comes from Streptomyces sp. BYX5S, assembly GCF_054724165.1. NCBI lineage: Bacteria > Bacillati > Actinomycetota > Actinomycetes > Kitasatosporales > Streptomycetaceae > Streptomyces > Streptomyces sp. BYX5S. The sequence continues at coordinate 4,474,609 of NZ_CM138829.1, forward strand.
GCAGGAGTAGCCGGGGTCGGACGTCGGCACGAGCAGCATCGTGATGCCCTTGTGCGCGGGCGCGTCCGGGTCCGTGCGGACGGCGAGCCAGACCCAGTCGGCCGTGTCGCCGTTGGTCGTCCAGATCTTCTGGCCGTTCACGAGGTACTCGTCGCCCTCGCGCACCGCGCGTGTCTTCAGCGCCGCGAGGTCGGTGCCCGCGTCGGGTTCGCTGTAGCCGATGGCGAAGTCGAGCTCGCCGGAGAGGATCCTCGGGAGGAAGTACTCCTTCTGTTCGTCGGTGCCGAACTGCATGATGGTCGGGCCGACCGTGTTCAGCGCCATCAGTGGCAGCGGCACGCCCGCCTGCGCGGCCTCGTCGAAGAAGATGAACTGTTCCATGGGGGTGAGCCCCCGGCCGCCGTACTCCTTCGGCCAGCCCACGCCGAGCCAGCCGTCGCCGCCGAGCCGGCGGACCGTCTCGCGGTAGAAGCGCTTCTGCGCGGCCGGGTCCTCGTAGCGCGCGTACGCGTTCTCGGGCACGAGTTCGGCGAAGTAGGCGCGCAGCTCGGTGCGCAACTGCTGCTGCTCGGGCGTGTATTCGAGGTGCACGGCCCCTCCTGGCGTTCCACTGCGTGGTTCCGGCGCGGACTTGACGGCGCACACAGTAGAACCCGTTCCAGAAATAGGGAATGCCCGGGACCGTGGGACCTGACGCGGTGTCAGCCGAGGGTGGCGAGGAAGTCCGTGCAGGCCCGCGCGCAGGCCCGGCACAGCTCGGCGCAGTCGGCCGCGTCGCGCGCGCGGTCGCAGGCGTGCGCGGCCTCCAGGGTGACGGCCCTGCACCACTCGACCTGGAGCCGCAGCCCGTACTCGTCCTGGTGCGCCTCCTCCGACAGCAGCCGGCAGGTCGCGTCGCACACCTCGACACTGAGCAGCAGCGCGCGCCGCAGGTCCTGCGGCGCGTCGGCCTTGTCGTCGCCCTGAGGGCCGTCGGGTTGCGCGGAGCCCTCGGGCGGCACCGCGCGCGCGGGACCGTGCACCTGCTGGGCGACGGGGCCCATGTCGGTGGAGCTCACCAACAGCGCGCAGGCGCGGGCGCATTCGGTGCAGGACTGCGCGCAGGCGAATCGGTCCTCGAGGAAGCGGACGAGGTCGTCCTTGGGTGGTTCGGTCATCAGGGCACGGTCGGCGCCCGTGGAATCCTCGGCGTGGAGTTGCGATTGCTTCGCCAGGGAGGTCACCGGCCCGGCTCCTTTCCAGGGGAGGTACGACTGTGGTGCGAGTAGCCGCATCGGCGGCCACCAAACCGCCCCGGTGCCCGCGAGCCCCGACCTGTCGGCGGCCGCGGGCCGTTACGGAACGCCCGCACCGGGCATTCGGGGGGAGAGGTGGTGACTGTGGACGACTTCCGGCTCTCGGCGTACGAGCGCAGGCTGCTCGGCGAGATCGAGACAGGGCTGAGCGCCGACCGCGAGCTGCGGCGCCTGCTGCGCCCGACCCTGCGTGAGCGGGTGCGCGCGCGGGTGGCCGCCGTCGTGCCCGAGGCGGTGCGGGCGCCGCACCCCGTGGTGGTGGCCGCGCTCGGCGGCGTGTCGATCGCACTGCTCCTGGTGGGCGCGAGGACTCAACAGCCCGCCGTGATCCGGGCGTTCGCCGTGACCTGGCCGCTCACCGCGTACCTGGCGTTCCGACTGGTGTGCCGGTGGTCGGCGGAGGAGCCGTGAGGCGTGCGTGGGCGCGGCCGGTCGCCCGCAGCCACTGGAGGCCGACGACGAGCGCGAGGGCGATCTCGACCGCGTCGCCGCCGTAGTACATGAGCAGCGACCCGGCCCGCACGTCGTGCGCGGCGAACACGGTCTCGCCTGAAACCCCGTGCGCATAGAGCGACTTGGCGAGGATGTTGTGCGCGGCGGAGGCGAGCACCAGCGTGGCGGCGCGCAGGCAGACGCGGCGGCCCGCCCCGTGCACGGGGTCGAGCGCGAGGACGCTCACGCTGAACAGCAGGCCCGCCGCGAAGACATGGACGTGCACGAGGGCGTCGAGCCAGGGCCGGTGGTGTGCCGCCGCGAACAGCGGGGTGCGGTAGAGCAGCCACAGGCCGCCGACGTCGAGGACCGCGGCGAGCGGCGGCCAGGTCGCGGCCCGCGCGAGGCGGGTGCGCACGCAGGACTTCAGGGCCCGGCGCGGCGGCGTCGGCAGGGCTCGCAGCGCCAGGGTCACCGGGCGGGCGCATGCGATCAGCAGTGGCGCCACCATCCCGGTGACCAGGTGCCCGGCCATGTGCACGGTGAACGGGCCGCCCGGCCACGGCTGGGCGACGGCCGCGCACAGCCCCGCCGCGCCGAGGCAGAACAGGGCGTCGCGGCGCACCGGCCACCGGTCGCCGCGCCCGCGCAGCGTCCGGGCCGCCGCCGCGTACAGCCACGCCGCGCTCAGGGCCGCCGCGACGACGGCCGCGGTCACCGGCGCGACCGGACGAGCAGCAGGGCGGCGGCCACGAGGAACAGCACCGCGATCACGTTCCACGTCCAGTCGTAGGGCGCGGTGTCGACGTGGTAGCGGATCTGGTGCAGGCCCATCAGCTTGTGCTGGACCGTGCCGTCGTAGAGCTGGAACGCCCCGAGCCCCGCGCAGGCGCCGCCCCACCACGCCGGGCGCAGCGGACCCGACCTGCGGCGCAGCCCCGCGTACACGAAGAGGCCCGCCACGATCGCGAACCAGCCGAAGGCGTGGAAGAGGCCGTCGGAGACGAGACCGGCGCCGGTGGTGGAGCGGTCGTAGAAGTGGTGCCAGTGCAGGAGTTGGTGGAAGACGGTCTCGTCGACGAACGCGGCGATGCCGACTCCGGTCAGGACGCCGCCCGTCACGGAGCCGGACCACAGGTGCGCGGCCGGCCCGGACGCCGCCGAGCCGCGCACCCGCCACCGCGTTCCGGGTTCCTTGATGTCCCTCACGGACGCATCAGCACCTTGACCGCGCCCTCCTGCTTCTTCTGGAACATCTCGTACGCGTGCGGGGCCTCGCCGAGCGGGACGTGGTGGGTGGCGAAGTCGTCGACGCCGAGCGGGTCGTCCTCGGTGAGCAGCGGCAGGATCTCCCCGGACCAGCGGCGCACATTGGCCTGGCCCATGCGGAGCTGGAGCTGCTTGTCGAACATCGTCATCAGCGGCAGCGGCGAGGCCATGCCGCCGTAGACGCCGCTGAGCGAGACGGTGCCGCCGCGCCGGACGAGCTGGATGGCGAGCCGCAGCGCCGCCAGCCGGTCGGCGCCTCCGGTGCGTTCGGCGAGCTTCGCGGACCAGGAGTGCGGGAGCAGTCCCGCGGCGGTCTGCGCGGTGCGGCCCAGCGGGCTGCCGTGCGCCTCGGTGCCGACCGCGTCGATCACGGCGTCCGGGCCGCGGCCCTTCGTCCTGTCCTTGATCGCCTCGACGAGGTCCTCCGCCTTGTCGTGGTCGCGCAGGTCGTACGTCTCCACTCCCCTGGCCCGCGCCCGGTCCAGCCGCTCGGTCACCAGGTCGACGCCGAAGACCCGGCCGGCGCCCTCGTGCAGGGCGACGCGGCAGGCCATGTCGCCGATGGGGCCGAGGCCGAGCACGGCGACGGTGCCGCCCTTCGGGACGTCGGCGTAGCGGACGGCCTGCCAGGCGGTGGGCAGCACGTCGGAGAGGTAGACGTAGCGGTCGTCGGGCGGGCCGTGCGGCACCTTGATGGGCCCGAACTGGGCCTGCGGCACGCGCAGGTACTCTGCCTGCGCGCCCGGCACCGCCCCGTAGAGCGAGGTGTAGCCGAACAGCGCGGCGCCGGTGCCCTGCTCGGTGACCTGCGTCGTCTCGCACTGGGTGGGCAGGCCCGCGTCGCACATCCAGCAGTGCCCGCAGGCGATCTGGAACGGTACGACGACCCGTTCGCCGGGGCGCAGGTCGGGCACCGCGTCGCCGACCTCCTCGACGATGCCCATGGGCTCGTGGCCGAGGATGTCACCGGGGTTCATGAACGGGGTGAGCACCTCGTACAGGTGCAGGTCCGAGCCGCACAGGCCGCTGGAGGTGATGCGGATGATCGCGTCGGTGGGCTGCTCGATCCGTGGGTCGGGAACGGTGTCCACCCGCACATCGCGCCGGCCCTGCCAGGTCACTGCCTTCATCGCGTTCTCCCTGTACGTGTCGTGCGTGCGGACGAAAGGGGTGCGGGGCGTCTTGGGTCCCGCCCCGCACCCCTCCTCGTACGCGATCGGTCAGGTGCTGCCGGTCACCTTGCGGATGGCGTCCCGGGTGCGGTCGACGACCGCGGCGACGGGGCCCGCCGCGAGGTTCTTGGCCGCGGTGTCCGTGCCGGGGTGCGGGCGCGTGGGCGCGACCGCCTCGGCGGCCTTCACGGCGCGGCCGAGCTGCTGGAGCTTCGAGCGGTCGGCGACCTCGTTGAAGTGGGCGAACTCGTAGCGTTCCTCGGCGTCCGCGTGCGCGAGGACGTCCTCGCGCAGAGCGGTGAACCTGTCGAGGAACTGCGGCGAGTCCGGATCCATCTCGTCGAGCTTGGAGAGGACCTTCTTGGCCTTCTCCTCCTCGTCGATCCGGTCCTTGACGACCTGTTCGCCGCCGTCGATGTTCTTGCTCGCGAAGGGGTGCACCACCTCCTCCTCGGCGGTCTCGTGCACCGCGAGCAGCCTCACCAGCTCGTGGAAGTACTCCTTGCGCTCTTCTCCCTTGCTGTTGGCCACCTCCTCGAACAGGGTGCGGATCCTGACGTGCTGCTGGAGCAACAGCTGCACCACGTCGTTGGGGTCCTTCGTGCCCTTGATCTGGGGCATGTCGTGTCCTTCGAGTCCTTGGTCTCGGGTGCGGAGCGTGCCGGGTACCCGGGCGGCCGACCGCTACGCGTGACCGGTTCGAGCCACTTCAGGCCACCCTGTACTCCTCGACTTCCTCGCTCCTGAGGACCAGCCCGTTGCCCGGTCCGTTCCGCCCCGGGTGGACCGCGCCGCCGGACGGGTCCAGGACTCCCGCGAAGAACATGGACTCCAGGCGGACGTGGTCGTGGAACCACTCGACGTGGCGCAGGTTCGGTACGGCGGCCGCGACGTCGGCGTGGGCGTGCGGGGCGCCGTGGGCCGAGACCTCCAGACCGTGGGCCTGGGCGAGGGCGGCGGCGCGCAGGAACTCCGTGATGCCGCCGCAGCGGGTGACGTCGACCTGGAGGCAGTCGACGGCGCCCGCGGCGATCATGCGGGCGAAGTACGGGAGGTCGTAGCCGTACTCGCCGGCCGTCACGTCGCACGGCACGGCGTCGCGGACGAGGCGCAGGCCGGTGAGGTCGTCGGAGGAGACCGGTTCCTCGAACCAGCCGACGCCGAGGGTGCCGAGCGCGTCGCCGACACGGACGGCCTGTTTGCGGTTGTAGCCGCCGCCCGCGTCGACGTACAGCTCGGCGTCCTCGCCGACGACCTGGCGGGCCCGCCGGACGCGTTGCAGGTCGCGCGGGACGGCCCGGCCGCAGGCCTCCCCGATCCTGATCTTCACCTGCGGGATGTGCTGGCCGTGCACCCAGCCGCTGAGCTGGGCCGCCAGGTGGCTGTCGTGGTACGTGGTGAAGCCGCCGCTGCCGTAGACGGGGACGGTGTCCCGGGCCGCGCCGAGGAGTCTGAGGAGGGGGAGGTCCATGAGGCGGGCCTTGAGGTCCCACAGGGCGAGGTCGACGGCGGAGATCGCGCAGGACGCGATGCCGGGGCGGCCCGCGTTGCGGATGCCCTGGCACTGGGCGACGTGCGCGGCGGGGACGTCGAAGGCGTCGCGTCCCTCGACGAGCGGGGCGAGTTGGTGGCGGACGACGTCGGCGGCGGCCGGGGGCGCGTAGGTCCAGCCGGTGCCGGTGACCCCGCTGGACCGGGCCTCGACGAAGACGATGGTCGTCGCGTCCCAGGCGAGGGTGGCGTCGGCCTCGGGCGCGTCGGTGGGGACCGTGTAGGCGCTGACGTCGAGGCGTTCCACGGGGAGGCAGACGGTGGTGGCCGGGGGCTTCAGGATGTCCGTCATGACGGTCGGCCGCCGCGCCTCACCCTGCCGAGCCGTTCCTGAGCTGCGGCAGCACCTTGGTCCGGTAGAAGTCGAAGAACTCCTGCTGGTCCGGGCCGATCTGGTTGACGTAGACGCGGTCGAAGCCGACGTCGGCGAAGGCCGACAGGGCCCTGAGGTGTTCGTCGACGTCGGGGCCGCAGGGCATCGCGTCGTCGACCATCTGCTCGGTGACGAGGGTCTCGGCCTGCTCGAAGTGGCGGGGCGTGGGCAGTACTTGGCCGAGTTCGCCGGGCAGCAGCTGGTTGGCCCACAGGCCGTGCACGCGGCGTACGGCCGCCTCGCGGTCGGGTCCGTAGCAGACCTTGAGGCCGCCGGCGACGGGCTTGGCGCCGCCTCCGCCCTTGCGGAACTGGGTGACCAGCTCCTCGTCGGGGCTCATCGTGATGTAGCCGTCGCCGACGCGGGCGGCGAGCGCGGTGGCCTGCGGTCCGAAGCCGGAGATGTCGATGGGCACCGGGTTCTCGGGCAGCGTGTAGACGCGCGCGTTCTCGACCGTGTAGTGCTCGCCGCGGTGGGTGACCTCACCGCCGTCGAGGAGCTTGCGGATGATCGCGACGGCCTCCTCGAGCATCTCCATGCGCACGGGCGCGGAGGGCCAGGGGCCGCCGAGGATGTGCTCGTTGAGCGCTTCACCGGTGCCGACGCCGAACCGGAAGCGGCCTTCGAGCTGCACCGCGCTGGTCGCGACGGCCTGGGCGAGGACAGCGGGGTGGATCCGGACGGTGGGGCAGGTGACCGCGGTCTCGACGGGCAGCGACACGGCCTCGGCGAGGGCGCCGATGACGTTCCACACGAAGGGGCTCTGGCCCTGGGCGTCGTTCCACGGGTGGTAGTGGTCGGAGATCCACAGGCAGTCGAACCCCGCCTGTTCTGCCATCCGGGCCTGCTCCACGAGCTCACGCGGACCCGATGCCTCCGACGCCAGAGAATAGCCGTACTCGGCCATGCCGTCCTCCTGGATTTGCGGGTCGTGCGGGGGCCCTCCGGGTATCCCGGCCCCCTTTCCGGAAACCCCCCGGTCAGACCGCGACTCGCCGGTTTCGCGTGCGGGTTTATCGACAACGGGCCGGGTTACCCACCACGGGTACCGGCGGCTCCTCGTTCCCGTCGCACTCGTCCCACGCATCACGCATCCGAGCGGCCGCACCACGAGTACGGCAATGGCCCGCCCACAGAAGTTTCACGGCGAATCCAGCGCCGAAAAGAAACAGTGGTTCCCGAGAGATGTGCCCGTACTCACCCATAGAGAGTTGATGTGACAGCGAAGGATTCCAAGGACGAGGACCGCAAGACCCGGATCACCGTGCTGGTGGCCCTCGTCGCCAATCTGGTGATCGCCCTGGCGAAGGCGGTGGGCGGGCTGATCTCCGCCTCACCGGCGCTGCTGTCGGAGGCGGCGCACTCGGTGGCGGACAGCCTCAACGAGGTGTTCCTGCTGGCCGCGCTGCACCGCAGCCGCCGGCCGGCCGACCACCGCCATCCGTTCGGCTACGGCAAGGAGCGGTTCTTCTGGTCGCTGCTGGCCGCCGTCGGGATCTTCGTGATGGGCGGCTGCTTCTCCTTCTTCCAGGCGTTCGAGGCGTTCACCTCCGAGGGCCAGCAGGAGTCGCACAGCGGATACGTCGCCGGGCTCGTCGTCCTCGGCGTGGCATTCGTGGCCGAGGGCAGTTCGCTGGCCCGCGCCGTGCACCAGGTCCGCAAGCAGCCCGGCGACGGCATCGGCTCCGACCCGGCGCTGCGCACGGTCCTCGCGGAGGACGGCACGGCGGTGGTCGGCGTGCTCATCGCGGCGGGCGGAATGGTGCTGCACATGGTGACGGGCCGCATCGAGTGGGAGGGCGCCGCGTCGCTGTGCATCGGCCTGCTGCTCGTGTACGTGGCGTACCGGCTCGGCAGGGACGCCCGTGACCAGTTGATCGGCGAGGCGGGCGACCCGGATCTGCACCGCGGCATCAGCGAACTCCTCGCCGCGCAGCCCGAGATCGACTACGTGGCGGCGCTGCACACGATGCGGCTGGGCCTCGACTCGACGCTCGTCGCGGCGCGCGTCGACCTGGCGCCCGGCATCGAGAGCGAACGCCTGGAGCTGGTCCTCGAACGCATCAAGCGGACCGTTCGGGAGCGCTGGCCGGAGGCGGACCAGGTGTTCCTGGACGTGGTGGACGCGCCGAAGGCGGTACGCGAGGGGGTGAGCGTGCTCAGATCACGCGGAACAGGTCGGCAGCCGTGTGCGCGTCGGTGAAGTCCTCCACGCAGCGCAGGTTGTCGCACAGGGCGTCCAGCACGGAGTCGGCCGCGGCGGCGCGCGGGGCGCCGACGGCCACGCCGAAGACCCGGAAGTCCAGCCGCCGCTTGGCCGCGTTCCAGCCGCGCATCCACTCCTCGGTGACCCCGCAGTCGTCGTCGGTGAGCAGCACGATGTCGCCGCGGGCGCGGCCGGTGTCGTCGTACTCCCGCTCCAGGATGTCGCGGGCGGCGTCGAGCGGTGCCTGGTAGCTGGTGCCGCCGCCGAGGAACGCCTCCGCGAACTCCAGGGTCGCGTCGAGGCCGGGCGACCGGTCGGCGGGGAACCGGTGGACGCGCACCTTGTCGGCGGCGGAGAACAGGATCCCGACGAAGTCGCGGCCGCCCGCGCGGGCCTGGTCGAGCAGCGCGAGCGCGCACGCTTTCGCCCAGGCCTCCCGCGTGACCCCGCCGGGGCCCGCCTCGTACATGGAGTGCGAGGTGTCCACGCACGCGATGACGGCGCCGCGCCCGGTCGTCTGCTCGCCCCGGCTGTCGTAGAGCATCAGCTCACCGGCGGCGTAGCGGGCGGCGAACACCGCGCGCAGGGCGGGCACGCCGAGCCCGGCGAGTTCGGAGGGCACGAGGCGTGACAGGTCGTCGCCCATCGTGACACCGACGAGTTCCCCGCCGGCGTGCTCCACCTTGCGGGCGCGTTCCCCGGCGGCCATCTGCCGGAACCGGCCGATGAGTTCGGCCCATTCGGCGAGCCGCCCGCCACGCAGCCGCTCGGCGAGCAGCGCCCGCCGCTGGTACGACATCCGCTCCAGTTCCCCGGCCCCCACGCCCCAGGCCCGCATCAGCGAGGCCTCCCGCCGCACGGCGTCGGCGGCTTTCGCGGCGGCGCCGCGCGCGGCGGCCCGGACCCCGGGGGCACCGGGCGCCGCGGAGGCGGAGGCCGCCGCGGCGGCGGCGTGGTCTCGGGGTGCGGGCCCCGGCACGGCGGCGTCCGGATCGGCGGCGTCCGGGGCGCCGGAGAGCTGCGGGTGGGCGTCCGAGGTGGCCGGATCCTCCCCTGACGGGGCATGCGGGCTCGGGTCCGTCGCGGCAGGCCGCTCGGCGGGGTCCTGCCCTGCCCCGCCGTCCCCGGTCCCCCGCTCCCGTGCCGCCCGGTCCCGTTCCAGCAGGCCGCGGAGTGCGGGCCCCTGCGCGAGGAGCGCGAGGGCGGCGGCGTAGGGGTCGCCCGCGGTGTCGCGGCGGATGTCCGCGAAGTCGGGCGACTCGACCAGCTCCGCGACGAAGTCACGGTTGAGGCGCCGCGCCGGAGCCATCTCCGCGCGCTCGCGCACCTGCACCCGCACCTTGAACGCGGCCAGGAACACATCGGTGAGGAGGTCCTCGGCCGCCGGATGGCGCGCGGTCAGAGCCGCCGCCAACTCCCGCAGTCCGGCGGCCTGTTCGTACGTGTCGCGCCATGTCATGCGGTCGAAGCGGTCCGCGACCACGGCCGCGCGGGCGGGCCCGTTCCGCCCTGTCCCGGCGTTCAGGGCTGCGTCCGGACCATGCTCGCGTCCACGCCGAGCGCCTCGGTGAGGACGCGGGCGCGCACGGCGCGCTGGCGGCCGGTGACCCGGTCGATGGCGGCGGTGGAGCGGCCCGCGCTCGCCGCCTCCTCGCGCAGCTTGTCGAGGCGCTGCCCGGCGAGGGCGAGCTGGTTGTGGGCCTTCTTGATGACCCAGTCGCTCAGCGCCTCGCGGGACTGCCCGGCCATGGCGTCGAGCTGGACCTCCAGTTCCTCGATGGTGTCGGCGAGGTCGAGCGCCTCCTTGGCGTCGGGGTTGACGAGGTGCAGCACCTCGCGCTCGACGGTCGGCCGCTGGGCGGGCGAGTCCCACAGGACGTGGGTGAGGACGGAGAGGTCGGTGTCGGTGACCTCGGGCCGTCCGTCGAGGTACGCGGAGGCCTGGAGCAGGCCGACCGCCTGCCGCCAGCGCCGGTCGGAGGCGACGAGTTCCTTGCGGCGCAGCGCGGCCCTGAGCGTGCACACCGCGTCGACGATCGTGTCGGGCACCGCCACGGCCGGGACCTCCTCGGCCACGGCCCGTTGCAGATCGGCCAGTTGGACCGTGGTGCGGGCCGGTCGTGCGGCGCGGCCGGTGACGGCGGAGCGGACGAGGGCGGCGAAGTTGGCTGGGTCCTCCAGGTAGCCGACCTCGATCCGTACCAGGAGCCGGTCGTAGATGGCGGCGGAGTCCTCGCCCTCGGGGAGTTCGTTGCTGGCCGTGATGGCGCCGATCAGCGGGCAGTGGATCGGGGCGCCGCCGTTCTCGGGGTGGTAGAGCCGCTCGTTGAGGTAGCCGAGCGTCTCGTTGAGCGCCGCGGTGGAGCACTTGAAGATCTCGTCGATGAACGCGATGTGCGCGGTCGTGGCGCGCCCGTCGTACACCTGCCGGTACTCGCCGCGGGCGAGCGCGGCGACGTCGATGGGGCCGAACATGCGGGTGGGGGCGGTGAACTTGGAGAGCAGGATCTCCCAGTACGCCGCCCCCTCGACCCGGCCGGTGAGCTCGCGGGCCAGCTCGGACTTCGCGGTGCCGGGCGGCCCGAGGACCAGCGAGTGCTGCCCGGCGAGCAGCGCCGTCATCAACGTCCGTACGACGTCGGCGCGTTCGTAGAAACGCTCGGACAGCTCGTCGCGGATCGCGCGCAAGCGCGCGGCCGTGTCGCCCTGTCGCTCGTCGTCCCGTTCGCCGTCCCGCTCCCCCAACGCGTCCCGCGCGTCCACGCCCGTTCCCCCTGCCGCAAGGCCTCGCCGATCACACTCGTGTCACGCGACTCGTGTCACGCAGGGGCCCAAACTACGTCAGTGGCGGCCGCGGTGTGTCAGTGGCTGCCGCGCCGCCCGACGCCGGGCATGAACTCCTGCACCTTCGCCTTGAAGCCCTGCTTGACCATGTCGGTGCTCTGCGGGTCGCCCTTGAGGATCGCCTCGGCGGTGGACTCCATCTGCTCCCACGTCGCGTGCGGCGGGATCGGCGGCACGGACGGGTCGGTACGGAAGTCGACGACGGTGGGCACGTCCGCGGCGAGCGCCGCGCGCCAGGCCTCGGAGACGTCGCCGGGCTTCTCCACGCGGATGCCGCCCAGCCCCAACTGCCGTGCGAACGCCGCGTAGTCGACGTCGGGCAGCTCCTGCGAGGGCACGAAGGACGGCGAGCCGCCCATGGCGCGCAGCTCCCAGGTCACCTGGTTGAGGTCCCTGTTGTTGAAGACGCCGACGACGAGCCGCTGGTCGCTCCAGCGGTGCCGGTACTTGGCGGCGGTGATGAGTTCGGTGAGCCCGTTCATCTGCATCGCGCCGTCCCCGACGAGCGCCACGACGGGCCGGTCGGGGTGCGCGTACTTGGCGCCGATCGCGTACGGGACGCCGCAGCCCATGGTGGCGAGCGTGCCGGACAGGGAGCCGCGCATCGTGCCGCGCATGGTGATGTGCCGGGCGTACCAGTTGGCGGCGGAGCCGGAGTCCGAGGTGAGGATCACGTCGTCCGGGAGCAGCGGGTCGAGGGCGCGGGTGACGTGTTCCGGGTTGATCGGGTCGGCGCTCAGCTCGGCGCGCCGGTCCATGACCTCGTGCCAGCGCCGGACGCTCGCGCAGGTCTCGTCGAACCAGTCGCGTCCTTCGTTGCGGCGCAGCAGCGGCAGCAGTTTGCGCAGCGTGGCGCGGGCGTCGCCGACGAGGTTCACCTCGTACGGATAGCGCATGCCGATCATGTGCGGGTCGATGTCGATCTGCACGCCGCGCGCCGTGCCGTAGTCGGGCAGGAACTGCGAGTACGGGAAGCTGGAGCCGATGGTGAGCAGGGTGTCGCAGTCCCGCATCAGTTCGTAGGAGGGGCGGGTGCCGAGCAGGCCGGTCGCGCCCGTCACGTACGGGAGTTCGTCGGACAGGACGTCCTTGCCGAGCAGCGCCTTGGCGACGCCGGCGCCGAGGAGTTCGGCGACCTCGCACACCTCGTCCTTGGCGCCGGCCGCGCCCTGGCCGACGAGGACGGCCACCTTGTCTCCCGCGTTGAGCACCTCGGCGGCCCGCTCGACCGCCTCCTGCGCGGGTTCGGCGGTCCACGAGCTGCGGTCGAGGCTGGAGGGCACCATCTTGAAGGCGTGCGGGGGCGGGTTGTAGTCGAGTTCCTGCACGTCGCCGGGGATGATCACGGCGGTGGGGGCGCGGCGCGCGGTGGCGGTGCGGATGGCGCGGTCGAGGACGTTGGGCAGCTGTTCGGGGACGGTGACGGTCTCCACGAACGCGGAAGCGACGTCCTTGTACAGCGTGTGCAGGTCGACCTCCTGCTGGTAGGAGCCGCCCATGGCGCTGCGGGCGGTCTGGCCGACGAGGGCGACGACGGGGACGTGGTCGAGCTTGGCGTCGTACAGGCCGTTGAGCAGGTGGATGGCGCCGGGGCCCGACGTGGCGACGCACACGCCGACGCGGCCGCTGAACTTGGCGTAGCCGACCGCTTCGAAGGCGGCCATCTCCTCGTGCCGTGCCTGGACGAACTCGGGCTGGTTGTCGGCGCGTCCCCAGGCGGCGAGGAGGCCGTTGATGCCGTCGCCCGGGTAGCCGAAGACCTGCTCCACGCCCCAGGCGCGCAGCCGGTCGAGGATGTGATCGGCGACCTTGGTGCTCATGCCGGGACCTTTCGGTTCGGGGAACGTTGGCAGAGGCCGGGTGACCAGCGGGTGGCCGGGGAAACCCGGTTGGCTCCGCTCCCGCGGGGTACTCGCCGGGCGATGAGCGCCGTGGGGTGTGACGGAGGAGGGAAACCATGAGTCTGGTGCAGGCGGGGGTGCTCGTCCTGGACTGCGCGGAGCCCGAGGAACTGGCCGAGTTCTACCGGGCGTTGCTGGACGGTGAGATCCAGGCGTCGCCGGGGAGCAACCGCATCGAACTGGTCGGCCCGCAGGGCATGCGGATGGCCTTCCGCCGCGATCTGAACATCACCCCGTCCAGCTGGCCGCGTCCCGACGACTCCCAGCAGGCCCACCTCGACTTCCTCGTCGACCAGGAGGACCTGGACGAGGTCGAGCGCCGTCTGATCGGCCTGGGCGCCCGTCCGCTGGAGACCCGTGGCGCGCGCGGCCCGAACGAGACACGGCTGTACGCCGACCCGGCCGGCCACCCGTTCGCGACGCACTGCGCGAAGCAGCCGGCGCCGAAGACCGGCTGAGCGTCCGTCACAGAAGCGTCTACAAATCCGTCTACTACCGAGCCCGACCGATTTCCTTCGGAATCCGGTCGGAGAAGGACCCGATCATGAACACAAAGGAGCGCGCCCCCCACCCCGCCGAGACCAAGCGCGAGGTCAAGGGCAGGATCCGGACGTGCCGCCCGGCCCTGCCGGACGGACGCGAGCCCTCCGGCCTCGACAGCGACCGGGACAGTGACTGGAATCTGGTGCGCGGAGAGGACTGACACGCCTCTTCCCTCCCGTTGATTCCGGCATATGCTGGCGGTGCCGACGAGGGGAGGCGTTGGGCGATGTCCCTAGGTACACATCCGAAGATCCTCGTTGTCGACGACCGTGACGACACGCTTTTCGCCATGGAGAGCGCGCTGGCCCCGCTGGGCTACCCGGTCGTCCGCGCCGCCACCGGCGACGACGCCCTGAAGACCGTTCTGCGCGGCGGCGTCGGACTGGTCCTGCTCGACGTGCTGATGCCCGACGTCAGCGGCTTCGAGGTCGCGCACTACATGCGGCGCCTGGAGCAGACGCAGGACATACCGATCATGATGATCACCGGCGCCGGCCAGGACCCCGCACTCGCGTCCAAGGCCTTCGAACTCGGCGTCGCCGACTACGTGGTCAAGCCGATCGAGCCATGGATGATGCGGACGAAGGTCCGCTATCTGTACGAGACGAGCCTACGCATCCAGGCTCTGCGCGACCGACTTCGTGCGTACGAGAACGGAGGCGACGGCAACCCCGCGCCACCGGCGCACGCCGCCTCCGGGCACCCGCTCCCCCGCCCTGCCTGACCTGCGCCTTCACGCGCGGGTGGCCATGGTCACATCCGCCGCGGGACGAATGACCCCCACACGGTTGTAGAGTACAACTGCACCAAGAGTTGTATAAGCCAACCGACTCGAACCGTGGAGGTCCTGCCCATGAGCGGCACGCGCGAACCCGCGCTGCGCCACGTCCTGACGCATCTGCTCACCCCGCTCCTGATGTGCGTCGGCATGGGGCTCGCCTATCTCGGCGCCTTCGCCTCGCCCGAGCCGCACCATCTGCCGGTCGCCGTCGTCGGCTCGGGTCCACAGGCGAAGGTCTTCGCGCAGACGATGAAGGACAAGGCGGGCGACGCACTCGACGTACGGACGCTCGCATCCCGCTCCACCGCGGTCGACCAGCTCCGGACGCGGGACATCGACGGCGCCTACGTGCTGGGCGACGAGCCGGAGCTCGTCGTGGCCTCGGCGGGGTCCGACACCACCGTCTCCGTCGTCCAGAAGATCTTCACGCCGGTCGCCGCCGAGCAGGGCGCGCCGCTGAAGGTGACCGACGTGGCGCCCCTGGTGTCCGACGACCCCACCGGCCAGGGCCTGTTCTTCCTGCTCGTGGCGGTCAGCATCGGCTCCTACGCCTCGGTCGCGGTGATCGGCGGGGCGGGCGGCGCGCTGCGGATGCGCACCCGCGCGCTGCTCGTGGTGGGCGCGTCCGGTGTGGTCAGCCTGATCGGCGCGGCTTTCGCGGGCCCCGTCTTCCACCTCGCGCACAGCCACCTGTGGGGCCTGTGGGGCATGACGTGGCTGTACTCGGCGGGTGTGCTGCTGATCGGCGTGGGGCTGCACACGTTCCTGAAGAAGTGGACGACGCTCGGCGTGATGGTGCTGTTCGTGATGCTGAACTTCACCAGCTCCGGCGGGATCTTCCGGCCCGAGCTCCAGAACGGTTTCTTCGGCGGCCTGCACGCCTTCTGGAACGGCGCCGGATACGTCGAGGGCGCCCGCAGCCTGCTGTACTTCGGACAGCACGACCTGGCGCGGAACATCTGGACGCTGGTGGCGTGGCTGCTCGTCGGCGCCGCCATGGTCACGGTCGCGGGCCTCTACGAACGCCGCCGCGCCGCCGCCACCGCCTCCCCGGAGCCGCCCGCCGCGCACAAGCACAAGCGGGGCGCGGTGCACGACCAGGAGCTGGAGGAGGAGCTGGAGGAGGCCGTGGGCGTTTGACCCGGCAAAGGAGCGGGCCCCACCGATGCGGTGGGGCCCGCTCCTGTGCGCGTATCGGCGCCGGTCACACCCCGGCAGGGATGCCCTTCGCGTGCTTGCGGACCGCGAACGCCGTGACGACCTCGACGACACCGACCACGATCAGCCAGATACCGGTGACGAGCGCGAGCACCGCCAGCGTGCCGAACGGCGACACGATCAGGACGACACCGGCGAGCGCGGTGACGACGCCGAGGAAGCCCTGCCAGCCGCGGGCGGGCATCGCCGGGTCGGAGGCCGCGGCGACGGTCTGGGTGATGCCCCGGAAAAGCCAGCCGATGCCGATCCACAGCGCGAGGAGCAGTGTCGACTCCATCGCCCCGCGGAAGCAGAACAGGCCGAGCAGCACCGACAGGGCGCCGCTGATGAAGCCGATGACGCGCATCCCGGCCGTGGCGTGCGCGCCGAACGCGGCGACGAGCTGGAAGACGCCGCTCACCAGCAGGTACACGCCGAACAGGATGCCGGCCACGCGGAGCGAGACACCCGGCCAGATCAGCACGAGCGCGCCGAGGATCACCGAGGCGACGCCCATGAGCAGCACGGCCTGCCAGGCGGATTGCGCGAGTCTGCCGAGCGGTCCCTGATCCTGCGCGGGGCCGTCGCCGGAGGTCCGGTGGGGGGTCTGGGGGTCGTACGGTGCTTGGGTCATGCTCGACTGTTCGCATCGCGGCGCCCCGGCGGCCAGCCGGGGTGCGCCGAACGGGTGACGTCAGGCGGCGGAGCGTACCGAGCACACGAGCGCGTCGCCCTGCACGTCGGCGACGATCGTGTCGCCCTTGTCGGCCTCGCCGCTCAGCATGAGCGAGGCGAGCCGGTTGTCGAGTTCGGCCTGGATGGTGCGGCGCAGCGGGCGCGCCCCGAACTCGGGCTGGTGGCCGTGCGCGACGAGCAGCTTCTTCGCCGCGTCGGTGACCTCCAGGGTGAGGCCCTGGGCGTGCACCCGGCGTTTGCTCCGGTCGAGGAGGTGGTCGACGATCTCGCCGAGGTCGTCCTGGGTGAGGCCGTGGAACAGGATGATGTCGTCGATGCGGTTGAGGAACTCGGGCAGGAAGCGTCCCCGCAGATCCTCCATCAGGTCGTCCTTGATCTCCGACACGTCCCCCTGGTGCGCGAGGATCCGCTGCGCCCCGATGTTGGACGTCATGATGACGACGCAGTTGCGGAAGTCGACGGTGCGGCCCCGGGAGTCGGTGAGACGGCCGTCGTCGAGGACCTGGAGCAGCGTGTTGAAGACGTCGGGGTGGGCCTTCTCGACCTCGTCGAAGAGCAGCACGCTGTAGGGGCGGCGACGGACCTTCTCGGTGAGTTGCCCGGCCTCCTCGTGGCCGACGTATCCGGGCGGCGCCCCGACGAGCCGGGACACGGTGTGCTTCTCCTGGAACTCGCTCATGTCGAAGCGGACCATGCTCCCCTCGTCGCCGAAGAGCAGCTCCGCGAGCGCCTTGGCGAGTTCGGTCTTGCCGACGCCGGTCGGGCCGAGGAAGAGGAAGGAGCCGACGGGCCGGTTCGGGTCGCCCATGCCCGCGCGGTTGCGGCGCACGGCCTCAGAGACGGCGGTGACGGCCTCGTCCTGGCCGACGACCCGGTCGTGCAGGGCGTCCTCCAGCTTGAGGAGCTTCTCCTTCTCGGTGGCGGTGAGCTGCGAGACGGGGATGCCGGTGCGGCGCGATACGACGTCGGCGATGTCGGCGGCCGTCACCTCGACGACGCCCTCGCGGCGCTCCTCGATCCCGGCGAGTTCGCCCTCCACCTCGCCGATCCGCCGCTTCAGCTCGGACGCCTTGTCGAAGTCCTCGGCGGCGACGGCCTGGTCCTTCTCCCGCCGCAGTTTCGCGATGCTGTCCTCGCGGCTGACGACCTCGGTGGAGCGCCCGGTGCTGCGCAGCCGGACCCGCGCCCCGGCCTGGTCCATCACGTCGATGGCCTTGTCGGGCAGGAACCGGTCGCTGATGTAGCGGTCGGAGAGTTCGGCGGCGGCCGCCAGCGCGCCGTCCCCGAAGCGGACCTGGTGGTGGGCCTCGTAGGCGTCGCGCAGCCCCTCCAGGATCTGCACGGTCTCCTCGACGCTCGGCTCGGGGATCGTCACCGGCTGGAAGCGGCGTTCCAGGGCCGGGTCCTTCTCCACGTACGTGCGGTACTCGTCGATGGTGGTGGCGCCCACGACGTGCAGCTCGCCGCGTGCCAGCGCCGGTTTGAGCATGTTGCCGGCGTCCATGGCGCCCTCGCCGGTGGCGCCCGCGCCGACGACGGTGTGCAGCTCGTCGATGAAGAGGATGATGTCGCCGCCCGCGTTCTGGACGTCCTCGATGACCTTCTTCAGGCGCTCCTCGAACTGGCCGCGGTACTGCGCCCCCGCCACCATCCCGGACAGGTCGAGCGCGACGACCCGCTTGCCCTTGAGGGTGTCGGGCACCTCGCCCGCCACGACGCGCTGGGCGAGGCCCTCGACGATGGCCGTCTTGCCGACGCCGGGCTCGCCGATGAGCACGGGGTTGTTCTTGGAGCGCCGCGAGAGGATCTCCACGGTCTGCTCGATCTCCTCGGCGCGGCCCACGACCGGATCCAGCCTGCCCGCCCTGGCCTCCTCGGTGAGGTCCCGGCCGAACTCGTCGAGCGTCGTCGTGCCGCCGGCGCCACCCGTCCCGCCGGACGCGGCCGGCACCCCGTCCGCCCGCGCCGCGCCGTCCGCGGCGCCGCGCAGCCCGTCGACGTCCGTGCCCTGGGCGCGCAGCAACCGCGCGGCGCCCGCGTCCGGGTCGTCGAGGAGGGCGCCCAGGATGTGCTCGGGCCCGATGTACGAGACCCCCGTCGCCTGGGAGCGGGCGTGGGCGGCGGTGAGGGTGCGCTTGGCGGCCGGGGTGAGTCCGGGCTGGGACGAGGGTTCGCCGCTCTCCCCCGGCAGGACCTTGTCGAGGGCGGCGGCGAGCGCGTCGGGGTCGGCGCCGGCCTGCGCGAGCAGGGTGCGGGCCGGGTCGACCTGGGTCGCCGCCCACAGCAGATGCTCGGTGTCGAGGTCCGAACTGCCGTCCTGCGCGGCCTTGTTGGTGGCCCGGCCGATGAGTTCGCGCGCCGAGTCGGTCAGCAGCCGTCCGATCGGCACCCGCTGCACCTGGGGCGGCGCGGACCCCGGCGACATGCCGAAGAATCGGTTGAGGAGCTCTCCGAAGGGGTCGGGCGAGCCGAAGGGGGATCCGAAGGACATCGACATGGCGGGGACTCCCGGTGGACGTCACGGCAACACCCCTCACTGAAGCAACACCTCTCGCATTACGCAAAGCGGGGGAAAGCAGCACAATGGGTGCATGAGCGCAAATCCGGGCTCCGGCCCCTTCGCCGTCCGCCGCGTGTACGACCCGCCCGCCCCCGCCGACGGCACCCGCCTGCTCGTCGACCGGCTCTGGCCGCGCGGCGTCTCCAAGGAGCGCGCCGACGTCGACGAGTGGCTGAAGGACATCGCGCCGTCGAAGGAGCTGCGTTCCTGGTACCACGAGGACAAGGCGGGCCGGTACGACGCGTTCGCCGAGTCCTACGCGGCGGAGCTGGCCGAACCGGCCCGCGCCGCGCTCGTGGACCGGGTCCGCGCGCTGGCGGAGCAGGGGCGGGTGACGCTGGTGACGTCGGTGAAGGACATCGAGCACAGCCACGTCCCGGTCCTCGTGCGCCACCTCGAAGCGGGCTGAGTCGGCTCAGGCCGCGAGGCAGACCGTTCCGCGCGAGCCCCGCGCGGCGGACGTGGTGACGGAGACGGTGCGGACGACCGGCCGCTCCCGCCCCAACTCCCGCTGCGCCAGCGCCAGTACATCGACGAGCCCGAGGCCGAGCGCGCCCGCCACGGCGGCCAGCATCTCCGAGGAGGCCTCCTTGCGGCCGCGCTCGACCTCCGACAGGTAGGGCATCGAGATCCCGGCGACGTCCGCCACGTCCCGCAGCGTCCGCCCCTGCGCCCGCCTGCGCCGCCGCAGCACGTCACCCACGACGTGGCGCCACAGGGGCTCCTGGGCCGGAGCGGGGCGAGGGCGGCGGCTCTCCTGGATGCTCATCGGTCCACCGTACGGCCGTGAACGGCGGGCCCGTCCGGCACTTCGCCCAGGGCGATATCGCTCAGCCCCGGTCCCGCTCGTGCCGCAGCAGGACGACGCCGTTGCCGAACGTGTGGGTCTCCGCGAGGCGCAGCGGCCGCTCGCCGAAGGCCTTGGCGGGGTGGAACATCGGGGTGCCCGTGCCGATCAGGACCGGGTGGACGTAGGTGCGGAACTCGTCCACGAGGTCGTGCTCCAGGAACGTCGTCGCCATGTTCGCGCCGTCGATGACCAGGTCGCCGCCGGGCTGCTCCTTCAGCGCGCGGATCGCCTCCGGCACCACCTCGGACATGACGGTGGTGTGCCACTCGGCCGGCCCCGGCTTCAGCGTCCGGGAGAACACGATCTTCGGCATCTCGCGCCACAGCCGCGCGAAGTCGGCGGTGGCGGGCGAGGCCTCGGGATCCTGGTCGGCCGTGGGCCAGTAGTCGGTCATGAGCTCGTGGGTGACGCGTCCGCTGAGGAAGCCGCCGAAGGTGCGGCACACCTCGTTCATGTGCTGGTGCAGTTCCTCGTCGACGCGGTGCCAGCCGATGTCGCGGGCCGGGCCCTCCATGTAGCCGTCGAGGGAGATGCCCATCATGAAAACGATCTTGCGCATTGAGGTTCGCCTCTCGCCGCCGGGATCCGTAGAAAGGAGACCCTAGCCGCGCTCCCAGTCACAAGGGGGCGATGGGGAGGCGTGTGCGTCGTGTTCTTTGAGGGCGACGCTCACGAGGCTCAGCAACAACTGCACATCCGTGTCGCATTCGAGGAGCACGGTGATCCAGGAGGCTCCCGGCTGCACCCGGATGGCGCTGTTGTGGCGGAGCTGGGGCAGCAGCCGCTGCACGGCCGACGAGGTGAGGTACAGATCGGCGCAGTCGTCTGCGTGGAAGTGCACGAGGTCGTGGCCCGCCGCGCGGAAGGCGTGCCCAACCGAGCACTGGGGCGGGCCACTTACCAGGTTCGGCCATGTTCCGAGTTCGGTCATGGCGCGCTGGGCCGCGGTCATGCCTCCATCCTCGCTCACGCTTCACCTGGAGGACCACCCCCCTCCACCACCGCGTCACAGCGGGCCGGGGCCGACGAGCTGTCCGCCGTCGACGACGAGCGTCTCTCCGGTGATCCACCGGGCGCCGTCGCCGGCGAGGAAGGCGACCGCCTCGCCGATGTCCTCGGGTTCACCGATCCGCCCGAGCGGGGTCGCGCCCGCGACCGCGGCCTCGTTGTCCTGCCAGAGGGCTTCGGCGAGGCGGGTGCGCACGACGCCGGGCGCGAGGGCGTTGACCCGTACCTTCGGGGCGAGTTCGAGGGCGAGGTGCTTGGTGAGGTGGATGAGCGCGGCCTTGGAGACGTGGTAGATCCCGACGTCCTTGGCGACCGAAAGTCCGCCGATGGAGGCGGTGTTGACGACCGCGCCGCCGTGCTCGCCCATCCAGGCCTTGACCGCGAGCGACGTCCACAGGATCGGCGCCCACAGGTTGACGTCCATGGTCTTGGCGAAGCGCGCGTGGTCCTGGTCGACGATCGGACCGTACGCCGGGTTCGTACCGGCGTTGTTGACGAGGATGTCGAGGCGTCCGTACGTCGCGACGACGTGCTCGACGCAGGCGCGGGCGGCGTCCTCGTCGGTGGCGTGCGCGCCGTACCCCTCGACTCCGTCACCGAGTCCCCGCGCCGCCTCCTGCGCGCGGTCCGCGTCGCGGGAGGTCACCACGACGCGGGCGCCGCGGGCGCGCAGGGCGCCGGCGGCCGCGAGGCCGATGCCCCGCGACGCGCCGGTGACGAGCGCGACCCGCCCGTCCAGAGCGGCCTCCGAAGAGGTCACTTCTCACCCCGTGCCTTGTCCCTGCGGCGCAGTTCTCGCCGGGCGATCGTCCGCTTGTGCACCTCGTCGGGCCCGTCGGCCAGGCGCAGGGTGCGCAGGTGCGCGTACATGCTGGCGAGCGGGAAGTCGTCGGAGACACCGCCGCCGCCGTGCACCTGGATGGCGCGGTCGACGACCTTCAGCGCGACGTTCGGCGCGGCCACCTTGATCGCGGCGATCTCGGTGCGCGCCTCCTTGTTGCCGACGGTGTCCATCAGGTACGCGGCCTTGAGCGTGAGCAGGCGCGCCATGTCGATCTCGATACGGGCCTCGGCGATCCAGTCCTGGATGTTGCCGCGGTCGGCGACCGGGGAGCCGAAGGTCGTCCGGGACTGGGCGCGGTCGATCATCAGGTCGAGGGCGCGCTCGGCCATGCCGATGGAGCGCATGCAGTGGTGGATGCGGCCGGGGCCGAGGCGGGCCTGGCTGATCATGAAGCCGTCGCCCTCGCCGGAGAGCAGGTCGGTGGCCGGGACCCGTACGTTCTCGAAGAGGACCTCGGCGTGGCCCTCGCGGTCCTGGTAGCCGAAGACGGGCAGACCGCGCACGATGGTGACGCCGGGGGCGTCGATCGGCACGACCATCATCGACTGCTGGCGGAAGGCGGGCCCTTCGGGGTCCGTCTTGCCCATGACGATGAGGACCTTGCAGTTCGGGTGCAGGGCGTTGGAGGTCCACCACTTGCGGCCGTTGAGGACGTAGTCGTCGCCGTCGCGCTCCATCCGCATCTGGATGTTGCTGGCGTCCGAACTGGCCACGGCGGGCTCGGTCATGGCGAAGGCGGAGGCGATCTCACCGTTGAGCAGCGGCTTGAGCCACTTTTCCTTGTGCTCCTCGGTCCCGAAGAGGGTGAGGACCTCCATGTTGCCGGTGTCCGGCGCGTTGCAGTTCGTGGCCTCGGGGGCGAGACCGGCGCTGCGGCCCATGATCTCGGCGAGCGGCGCGTACTCGAGGTTGGTGAGTCCGGGGCCCCACTCGGGGTGCGGGTGGAAGAGGTTCCACAGGCCGCGCTTCTTCGCCTCGGTCTTCAGCTCCTCGATGACCGGCGGGTGGAAGTGCGGGTCGCCGGACTCGGCCATCTGCGCCGCGTAGACGGCCTCGGCGGGGTAGATGTGCTCGTCCATGAAGGCGAGCAGCTTCTCCTGGTATTCCTTGCCCCTGGCGGTCTGTTCGTACACGGGTGGTTCCTCCCAAGTCTGTTCGTACGGTGTCACACGCGGCCCGACGAGCCCAGCAGGCGGTCGAGTTCGGCGGCGGTCGTGGCGGCGTCGCGGTGCACGACCCCGGCGATGCCGATGCGGGCCGCGGACGTGATGTTCTGTTCGAGGTCGTCGACCATGACGGTCTGTTCGGGCGCGACGCCGAGGCGTTCGCAGGCGATGGCGTAGGCGCGCCGCGAGGGTTTGCGGACGCCGATCTCGCCGGAGATGGTGACGGCGTCGAAGAGGGCGGGCAGGTCGAATCCCGCGTAGCAGTCGTCGCCGAGGGAGTTGGAGAGCAGTCCGACGCGGTGTCCGTCGGCGCGCAGCTTCGCGACGAGGGCGACGGTGTCCGGGTCGGGCCGCAGGTCGGCCTGCATGCGGGTGACGAGTCCGGCGGCCTCGACGTCGGCGCCGTGGGCACGCAGCCGGGCGGCGAAGCCCTCCTCGAACTCGGCCTGGCCGATGAGGCCCTTCTCGTGCGCGACGAGCAGCGCGCTGCTCTCCTCGTCGTGCGTGAGCAGGCGCAGCAACAGGCCCGGCTCGCCCGTGAGTTGGCGCCCCAGTTCCTCGAAGGCCTCGACGAGGCTGGTGGTGAGCACCCCGCCGAAGTCGAACAGGACGGCGCTGCGTGACGTCATCGCACGGAGTCCTGGTAGCGCCGCATGCCGCGCAGCCAGCGGTCGTAGTCGCTGCCCTTGTGGCGGTAGAAGTCGAGCACCTGCGGGTGCGGCAGCACCAGGAACCGCTCGTCGCCGACGGCCGCGACCACTTCGTCGGCGACGTCGAGCGGCTGGAGCAGGTTCCCGGCGTCCAGCACGGCGCGGGCGGCGGCCTGTTCGGTCGGGTCGGCGGAGCGGGTGCCCGCCATCAGCAGCTCGGTCTCGACGCCCTGCGGGCACAGGCAGCTGACGCGCACCCCCTGGTTCCCGTACGTGACCGAGAGCCATTCGGAGAAGGCGACGGCGGCGTGCTTGCTCACGGCGTAGGTGGCGGACCCGATCTGCGTGAGCAGGCCGGCGGCGGACGCGGTGGAGAAGAAGTACCCCTCGCCCCGCTCCACCCAGCCCGGCACGAGCAGCTTGGCCGCGCGCACGTGCGCCATGACGTTGATGTCGAGCGCCCGCCCCCACTCCTCCTCGCTCGCGTCGAGTCCCGCGGCGCCGCTGATCCCGGCGTTGGCGAAGTACAGGTCCACGCCCCGCCCGAACCGCTCCTCGGCCGTCGCGATCAGCGCACGCAGGTGGTCACTGGCCCCCGCGTCCCCGGCCCGCCCGGCGACACGCTCTCCATGGGTGTCGCCGAGCCGCTTCACGGTCGCGTCGAGCCGGGTGGCGTCGAGGTCGGTGAGGAGCACGCCACGGGCGTCGGCCTCCAGGAGGCGCTGGGCCACGGCGGCGCCGATCCCTCCCGCGGCTCCGGTCACGATCGCGACCCTGTCGTTGATCAACATCCCGCTGTCCGCTCCTTCGCTTCCACCGTCCGGCCGAGTGCGCGAGACACACCGTACTTGAATCCGACGTCAAGTTCTAGAGAGGCACTCGACCCCATCGAGCCCCTCCGGCGATTGAGGAGCGGGGCCCGGGGCAGCGCCCCGCGACCGCGCGCCGGGTAACCGCACCCCGGTCAGGACGACCCCCGCCCCAACGCCCGGAACTCCGGCTCCCGCCCCTCCAGATAACTCGCCACCCCCTCCCCCGCATCGGCCCGCCCGAACGACTCCTCCATCAACCCCTCCGCCTCCCGCGCCGCCGTCTCGAAGTCCACGTCGAACGCCGCCGCGAGCTGCCCCTTCATCACGCTCATCGACGTCGGCGAGCACCACGTGGCCAGCTCCTGCGCGTACGCGACGGCCTCGTCCAGCAACGACTCCCGCTCGACGACCCGGTTCACCAACCCCATCGCGTACGCCTCGGTCCCCCGCACGACCCGCCCCGACAGCAGCAGGTCCGCCGCCCTCCCGGGGCCGACGATCCGCGGCAGCAGCCACGCCACCCCGTACTCCGCGATCAGCCCACGCCGCGCGAAGGACGTCGTGAACTTGGCCTCGGGCGTGCTGAACCGCACGTCGAAGTAGAGCGCCTCCACGAACCCGAGCCCGGCCGCCGCCCCGTTGATCGCCCCGATCAGCGGCTTGCGCAGACTCAGCGGGAACCACCGGGGCCGCTCCCGCTTCGGCCGCTCCTCACGGGACGCGTCCGCGGAGCCGATCCGTTGCAACTCCGCCATGTCGGCGCCCGCGCAGAACCCCCGCCCCGCGCCGGTCACCACGATCGCCCGGACCTCGGGGTCCGCCTCGGCCTCGTCGAGGAGCGCGAAGTAGCGGTCCTCCAGCTCGTTGGTCCAGGCATTGAGCCGGTCGGGCCGGTTGAGCGTCACCACGGTCACGGCGCCCCGCCGCTCCGCGTACGCCAGATCCTTGTCGTCCGTCGTCACGTGCGCACTCCTTGCGCTTCCGCGGCGGCCGGAGCGCCCGGCACCGCTGTCGGGTCCTCGCGCACCTCGCGCGGGTTGGTCTCGCGCAGCACCCACGCGCTGCCGAAGGTGAGCAGCCCCATCACCGCGACGAACACCGACACCCACGTGGTGCCGCCGGTGCCGCCGATGATCGCGGTCATGATGAGCGGGGTGCCGCCACTGATGGTGAGCGCGGCGATCTGGTACGCGAGCGAGGCACCGGAGTAGCGCACGCGCGGCTCGAACAGTTCACCGATGTAGGCGGCGAGCGGCCCGTACGTGAGCGACTGGCCGAACCCGCCGATCAGTACGGCGACGCCGAGCCACAGCAGCGAGCCGGTGTTGACGAGCCAGAAGTACGGGAACGCCCACAGCACAATGAGCGCCGCGCCCACGAGCACGGTCGGGCGCCGCCCGACCCGGTCGGAGAGCTGTCCCGCCCACAGGACGAACAGTGCGCCGACCGCCGTCGTCGGCAACGCGACCAGCAGGATGGCGTCCTTGTCGAGGCCGAGGTGTTCCGCGGCGTAGCTGACGACGCCCGCGATACTGATGTAGAAGAGGCAGTTGGTGCCGGCGAGCAGTCCGGCCGCGAGGAGCACGGTCCGCCACTTGGTGCGGATCACCTCGACGATCGGCGCCCGCGCCACCTTCTCCCGCTCACTCTTGGCGGCCGCCTCCTCGGACAGCCGCCGGAACTCCGGCGAGTCCTCGACCTTGTTCTGTACGTACATCACGACGGGCAGCAGCACGGCGCTCGCCAGGAACGGGACGCGCCAGCCCCAGCTCATGAACGCCTCGTCGGAGGTGACCGCGCTCGCGAGGAGGAAGGCCCCGTTGCCGAGGAAGACACCGAGCGAGACACCCATCTGCCCGAAGGTGCCCGCGTACCCCTTGCGTTTCGGGGACGCGGACTCGGTGAGCAGCAGCGCGATGCCGCCCCACTGCGCGCCGCAGGCGAGTCCCTGCACGAAGCGCAGCAGCACCAGGAGCAGCGGCGCGGCCGCGCCCAGGACTCCGGCGCCCGGCAGGCACCCGATGAGGAACGTGCAGACGCCCATGAGCGCCATGGAGATCACGACCATGGCCTTGCGGCCGTGCCGGTCACCGAGATGACCTGCGACGACGCCGCCGATGGGGCGGGCAAGGAAGCCCGCCCAGAAGGTGCTGAACGACAGCAGGGTGCCGGTCAGTGCCGAGGACTCGGGGAAGAAGACCTGGGGGAAGACCAGCGCGGCGGCCGTCCCGTAGAGGAAGAAGTCGTACCACTCGATGGAACTGCCGATGAGACCCGCGGCGAGGAGTTTGCCGGAGGCGCGAGGCGCGCCGACGGCGGCCTGCCCGGCGCCTTTACGGGGGTGTGCGGTGGGCGGATTCACGTGCGGGGCTCCTCCGTCGTCCGGACATGTCACGACCGCTGGGCCCTGCGGCCGCCCCCTGTATATTTGAACCCAACGTCAACTTCAATACCTTGAACACGCCCTTGAACTGCGCCTGTTCGAGGTGACACCCTCCCCAGTACGCCGAGACCCCGTACACCGAGGCCCCTGTACACCGAGACCGAGGAGCTGCCCCGATGACTGCCCCCGCCAGCGTGGCCGAGTGGAAGCGCGTGTCGTCGCGCCAGGTCGAGACGAACGGGATCTCGCTGCGTGTCTTCGAGCACGGCCCGGCGGACTCCGACAAGCCGCTGGTGGTGCTCTGCCACGGCTTTCCCGAGCTGGCGTTCTCGTGGCGCCACCAGGTGCTCGCGCTCGGCGCGGCGGGGTATCGGGTGCTCGCCCCGGACCTGCGCGGCTTCGGCGGCAGCTCCCGGCCCGCGGCCCCTGAGGCGTACGACACGCTCACCGTCTGCGCGGACCTCGTCGGTCTGCTGGACGCCGTGGGGGCCGACGACGCGGTGTTCGTGGGGCACGACTGGGGTTCGCAGGTCGTGTGGACCATGGCGTGGGAGCATCCGGAGCGGGTGCGGGGCGTGGTCGGGATGAGTGTCCCGGTGGCGCCGCGCTCCCCCGTGGCCCCGCTGCCGGTGCAGCGTCGGCGGCTCGGTGAGGACTTCTACATGGTCTGGTTCCAGGAGCCGGGGGTCGCCGACCGCGCGCTCGCGCACAACGTGCGCAGGACGCTGGTGACGCGGGAGATCTGGTCGGCGGCGTGGGCCGAGCGCCCGGACGAGGCGTTCCCGCCGCCGCCCTGGCTCAGCGAGGAGGAACTCGCCTATTACGTGGGGGAGTTCGAGCGCACGGGCTTCACCGGCGGCCTGAACTACTACCGCAACATGGACCGCACCTGGGAGCTGACCGCGCATCTCGTGGGGCGCACCATCGACTGTCCCTCGCTGTTCGTGACCGGATCCAAGGACCCCGTGGGCCGGTTCATGCCCGACGACCGGCTGGAGGAGGTGCTGACCGATCTGCGCGGACGCGTCGTGCTCGACGGGGCGGGGCACTGGATCCAGCAGGAGCGGGCCGACGAGGTCAGCGCCGCTCTCCTCGAATTCCTCGGGACGGTCGGCTGATAACATCCGCAGCCACCGGTGCGCGCACACCCTCCCGGGTACGCGCGTCCACCGGGGGAAACACGAACGAAGGGACCCGCGTTGGCTGCCCAGGCGCCAGCCGCAGACGGCGGCCAGAAGCAACCCATCACACCCCGCAGCGCCCGCGGCGTCCGCACGCGCAACGCGCTGGTCGCCGCCGCGCGCGAGGTGTTCGAGCGCGACGGGTACCTCGACGCGCGGATCACGGACATCTCCAAGGCCGCACATGTCGCCTCTGGCTCCTTCTACACCTACTTCAACAGCAAGGAAGAGATCTTCCAGGCGCTGGTCGCGCAGGTGCAGGAGGAGATGCTCCACCCGCACCTGCGCGAGCGCACCGGCATCACGGATCCGCGCGAGATGATCGACGCGTCGAACCGCGAGTACTTGCGCGCCTACAAGAAGAACGCCCGCCTGATGGCCCTCTTCGAGCAGGTCGCGCAGGTGGACGAGACCTTCAAGCAACTGCGGATCGAGCGGGGCAACGCGTTCGCGCGGCGCAACGCGAAGCTGATCCGCTCCCTCCAGGACGACGGCCTCGCCGATCCGGCCCTGGACCCCCTGGTCACCGCGCACGCCCTGTCGGTGATGGTGAGCCGCATGGCGTACATGGTGTTCGTGCTGGGTCAGCGCATCCCGTACGAGAAGCTCGTGACGACTCTCAACAAGATCTGGGAGAACGGGCTTCAGCTCAAGGAACCCGGGGCCTGAGCCGAGCGGGAAACCCTCGGTCGACCCGGCACGCATCTACGAGAACCGAGGTGGCATCCCCATGCATCCGTTCCGCACCGCCGTGGAGAAGGGTGATCTCGCGGCCGTCGAGGCCATGCTGGCCGACGACGTGGTCTTCAGGAGTCCGGTCGTCTTCAAGCCCTATCCGGGCAAGGCGATCACCGCGGCGATCCTGCGCGGTGTCACCCGTGTCTTCGAGGACTTCCACTACGTGCGGGAGATCGGCGAACCCGGCGGAAGGGACCACTTGCTCGTCTTCGAGGCGCGGGTCGGCGACCGGAAGATAACCGGCTGCGACTTCCTGCACTTCGACGAGGCGGGCCTCATCGACGACTTCATGGTGATGGTGCGTCCGCTGTCCGGCGCGCAGGCACTGGCCGCCGCGATGGGCGAGCAGTTCGACCGGATCGCCGAAGAGGCGGCGCAGGCCGACTGAGGCCCGCGCTGCCGAGGTCAGCGCAGGTGGTCGTAGTCGACGGTGAAGTCCTCTTCGAGCTCGAAGAGGACTTCACCGGAGTTCGCGGCCGCGTTGGCCACCGGCCGCACGGTGGCGCCGAGCCACACCATGTGCGGCGCCGTGCCCACGATGCGGCAGGGCACGATGAAGTCCTCGGGGAAGCGGACCAGCGCCTCGTTGCGCGCGACTCCGGTGCCGCGGTGCACGACGCGGG
The DNA here is from genome assembly GCF_054724165.1 of Streptomyces sp. BYX5S. Taxonomy (NCBI): domain Bacteria; kingdom Bacillati; phylum Actinomycetota; class Actinomycetes; order Kitasatosporales; family Streptomycetaceae; genus Streptomyces; species Streptomyces sp. BYX5S. The sequence goes on from NZ_CM138829.1 coordinate 4,503,684, forward strand.
ACTGGACGACGACGCCGGGGCCCGCGCTGTACTCGGTCGTGAGCTCGCTCGACGCGCAGACCGGGCACAACAGCCGCCGGAACGACGGGGTGCGGCACCAGCGACAGCGCTGGTAGGCGAAGCCCGCGTCGGTGTCCACGGGGTGTTCGGTGCCCTTCGGCACTGAGATCACTGACATCCTTCGGCCTCCCGCACTCGCCGGCGCGCGCCGGGCGGCAGTGCCTCGACGCCCTGTCAGCGTATGACACTGAGTGCCAGCCGGTAAAGACACTGAGTACCATAAAGTTGCTTGAGGCGTCGTTCTCAGCCGTCCCGCAGTGCCGACTCCACGCGCTGGATCACCCGCCACATCGGGGCGCCCTTGGTCGCCACCATCACGACCACGTCCTCCTGTTGGGGCACGGCCGCGCCGTCGGCACCCTCTCCCCAGGTGCGGCGGACGAGTCCGAGGGCGTGGTGCACCTTCTCCTCGGCGTCCCCCTCGCCGCCCGAACGCAGCCAGGAGCGCAGGCCGTTGTTGTGCGCGGCGACCACGGAGGCGGCCACCACCTCGGCCCGCAGCGCGCCGTCCGCCGCGTCCGCCCAGCGCCGGCGCAGATACCCGGCGAGCATGCGCTCGTAGCGCCGCACGACCGACAGCTCGTAGGTCCGCAACCCCGGCACCTCTCGGGTCAACTTGTAGCGCTGCACGGAGAATTCGGGGTTCATGGAGTAGATGCGCAGCACCAGACAGGTGGCGTCGCACACCACGTCCACGGCGTCGCTCTCGTCGCTCGCGGCGGCCAGGAACGCCGCCATCTCGGCGAAGCAGCTCTCGTGGTCCGGGAAGACCGCGTCCTCCTTGGACGGGAAGTACCGGAAGAAGGACCGGCGGCCGACGCCGGCCCGCGCCACGATGTCGTCCACCGTCGTCCGCTCGTAGCCACGCTCCAGGAACAGCTGGAACGCGGCCTCGGCCAGCACCTCACGCATGGGTGCCTTCTTCTGTGCCCCGGCCGACCCGGTGCCCTCGCGCGCCTCGCTCATGCCGGGAACGTAACACCGAGCGGCCACCCTTGGCACTACGTACCTTTACAGAGGGAACTGAGCGCCATAGGTTGGCGGGCAGTAGTGGACGATTGCAGTAGGGAGTCGGCGTGAGCTTGAGGATCGTTGTCACCGTGAAGTACGCGCCGGACGCCACGGGCGACCGGGGTTTCGCCGATGACCTGACCGTGGACCGTGACGATGTCGACGGTCTGCTGTCGGAGCTGGACGAGTACGCGGTGGAGCAGGCGCTCCAGATTTCCGAGAACTCGGACGACGACGTGGAGATCACCGTGTTGACGGTGGGTCCGGAGGACGCCAAGGACGCGCTGCGCAAGGCGCTGTCGATGGGCGCGGACAAGGCGATCCACGTGGAGGACGACGACCTGCACGGCACCGACGCGATCGGCACCTCGCTGGTGCTGGCGAAGGCGATCGAGAAGGCCGGCTACGACCTGGTCGTCTCCGGTATGGCCTCCACGGACGGCACCGCGGGCATCGTGCCGGCGCTGGTGGCCGAGCGGCTGGGGGTGCCGCAGGTGACGCTGCTGTCCGAGGTTGCGGTCGAAGGTGGCAAGGTCACGGGCCGTCGTGACGGGGACACCGCCTCCGAGCAGCTGGAGGCGGCGCTTCCGGCGGTGGTGTCGGTGACCGACCAGTCCGGTGAGGCGCGTTACCCCTCGTTCAAGGGGATCATGGCGGCGAAGAAGAAGCCGGTCGAGGCGTGGGACCTGGAGGACCTGGACCTGGAGGCCGAGCAGGTGGGTCTGGAGGGTGCCTGGACGAAGGTCGCCTCCGCGGACGAGCGTCCGGCGCGCACCGCGGGCACGATCGTCAAGGACGAGGGCGAGGGCGGCAAGCAGCTCGCCGAGTTCCTCGCGGGCCAGAAGTTCATCTGAGACCAGAAATGCGTCTGAGACATCGGAAGTTGAGGAACAGTCATGGCTGAAGTTCTGGTCTTTGTCGACCACGTGGACGGCGCCGTCCGCAAGCCCACCCTGGAACTGCTGACGCTGGCCCGCCGCATCGGCGACCCGGTCGCGGTCGCGCTGGGCAACGGTGCCGCCGACACCGCCGCGGCGCTGGCCGAGCACGGCGCGGTGAAGGTGCTCACCCACGAGGCCGCCGAGTACGCCGACTACCTGGTCGTGCCGAAGGTGGACGCCCTCCAGGCCGCCTACGAGGCCGTGTCGCCGGCCGCGGTGCTGGTGCCGTCCTCCGCCGAGGGCAAGGAGATCGCCGCGCGCCTGGCGCTGCGCATCACGTCGGGCATCATCACCGACGCCGTGGACCTGGAGGCCGGCGACGGCGCCCCGGTGGCCACCCAGTCGGTGTTCGCCGCGTCCTACACCACCAAGTCCACCGTGACGACCGGCACCCCGGTGATCACCGTCAAGCCCAACTCCGCCGCCGTGGAGGCCGCCCCGGCCGCCGGCACGGTCGAGGCGCTGACCGTGTCCTTCTCGGACGCCGCCACCGGCACCAAGGTCACCAGCCGGACGCCGCGCGAGTCGACGGGCCGTCCGGACCTGACCGAGGCCGCGATCGTGGTCTCCGGTGGCCGCGGCGTGAACGGGGCCGAGAACTTCTCGGTCATCGAGGCGCTCGCCGACTCCCTGGGTGCGGCCGTCGGCGCCTCGCGTGCCGCGGTGGACGCGGGCTGGTACCCGCACTCCAACCAGGTCGGCCAGACCGGCAAGAGCGTGTCGCCGCAGCTGTACATCGCCTCCGGCATCTCCGGTGCGATCCAGCACCGGGCGGGCATGCAGACCTCGAAGACGATCGTCGCGATCAACAAGGACGCCGAGGCGCCCATCTTCGACCTCGTCGACTACGGCGTCGTCGGCGACCTCTTCGACGTCGTCCCCGCCCTGACCGAAGAGGTCAAGAACCGCAAGGGCTAAGGGAGTTCGAAGCTGCCGCCGCGTCCAGGATCCTCACGCCTCCTGGGCGCGGCGGCGTGCGTAGTGGCCCGCCGCGACGAGTGCCCCGGCGATGAGGGCGCCGCCCAGGGCGAGTTGGGTGACGCTGAGCGTGCCGAGCGAGCCGCCGTCCCCGGCCTTGACGCCGCCCAGTTGGGTGCCGCCCTGCCCGGACACGGTGATGGTCCGGCGTACCTCGGTGCCGTTCTCGCAGATCACGGTGATGGGGAAGGTGCCGGTCCTGGCTCCGGACGGCACCTTGAACTGGCCGGTGACGGAGCCGTGTTGGGTCGCGGTCTCCAGGGGGAACTCGCCCGCGCCGAGGCTCTCCGCGTCCCCCGTGGCGACCAGGTCGTCCTCGCAGGCGGTGGTGCTCGCCGTGACGTTCACGCCGGGCCGCGGGTCGGCGGGCACCAGTTCCAGCCGTCCGGTCGCGTCGCTCGCCGGCGGGCTGTCGGTCCACGCGGTGTCGGTGTCCCAGGCGGGCACGTCGTCCGCGGCCCGCGCCGCGGGGCACAGCAGGCCCCCGAGGGCGAGGGTCGCCGCGGCGACGGCGGCGGTCGAGGCGGTGCGGCCCATGCGGATCCTCTCGGCGGGCCCGGTTGCCGGGCCCCGGTGTGCGGGTGTTCCGCCACCGATCCCACCGCGTGGGCGCGCCGAGCGCCTGTCGAGGCGTCGAGTCGGGTGACCCCGGCGGCTCGGAGGAGCTGATCGGAGGAGCTGAGAAGCAGCCGTGTGCCGCAGTCTCAGATGTGACCGTGGTGCATCCGGTGCGCCTCGGCCAGCTTCATCCGCGCCGCCTCCAGCCGGTGCGCCATCACCTCGGCCACCGCGTGCAGCACCGCCATGCCCAGCCTCGGCTCCTGCTCGCACAGCGCGCGGACGTCCGCGCCGTCGAACTCGTAGGCCCGCACCGGGCTGAACGCCTCCGCGCCGAAGTCCCATTCGTACGGCTGGAACAGCCACGACCAGCCCAGCAGGTCGCCGGGGCCGAGCGGGTCGATGGGCAGGACGGCGCGGTCGGAGACACGGACGTCGAGGGTGACCATCCCGGTCCGGATGATCCAGAACCGGTCCGCCCGGTCCCCCTCCTCGAAGATTCTGCTGTCCTGCGGGAACGAGACCTCGCGGGCCAGCGGCATCAGCCGGTCCCGGTCCGCGTGCGAGAGCCGGTTCAACAGTCGCGTCTGGGCCGTCATGGCGGACCACCTCCACCGTCGTGTCATTCCAGCGTACGTACGTCACGGCGGCGTCCCCGCAGGGGGCCTGTCGCTCGAACAGCCTAATTCGCGGCGATATGCACCGCACCCGGAGCGGTCGTGCCCCGTGTGCGGAGGCCGTATGGCGTACGTGGAGCGCGGCCGGGCGGAGCCGGATCTACGTTTCCGGCATGGCGCCTTTCCTTCGCTTCCGCCCTGCCCTGCGCAGGGCAGCCGTGCCGTGCGTGTGCGCGCTCGTGACCGCGGGCACCGCCGCCGGCTCCGCCAGTGCCGACCCGCCCACGCCGGACCCGCCCGCCCCGCCGTCCGTCTCGGCGCTGTCGTGGGAGGTGATGGACGCGCGCTCGGGCGATGTCCTCGCGGCGAAGGCGCCGCACCGCAGGCTGCCGCCCGCGAGCACGCTCAAGACCCTGTTCGCGCTGACCGTGCTGCCGAAGCTGGACCAGGACGAGGTGCACCGGGCGACGTACCGGGACCTGGCGGACGTCGCCGAGGGCAGCAGCCTCGTCGGCGTCGACCAGGGGAACCGGTACACCGTCGCCGACCTGTGGCGCGGCGTCTTCCTCAGCTCGGGCAACGACGCCGTGCACACCCTCGCCCACATGAACGGCGGCGTCTCCCGCACCGTGGCGCAGATGCAGGCGACGGCCCGCCGGATCGGCGCGCGCGACACCCAGGTCCGCTCCCCCGACGGCTACGACGCGCGTGGCCAGTACTCGTCGGCGCACGATCTGGCGCTGATCGCCCGTGAGGGCCTGAAGAATCCCGACTTCCGGCGCTACATGAGCACGAAGTGGGCCCGCTTCCCCGCGTCCGGCGGGCCGGGGGCGTTCGGCATCGAGAACACCAACCGGCTCCTCGTGGGCTCGCACGGCGTCGAGGCGTATCCCGGCCTGATCGGCGTCAAGAACGGCTACACGTCCAAGGCGGGCTGCACCCTCGTCTCCGCCGCGACGCACAACGGGCGCACCCTCCTCGTGACCGTCATGAACCCGCGGGCCGAGGACTTCAACGCGGTGTACGAGGAGAGCCGCGCGCTGCTCGACTGGGGCGCGGTCGCGGCGCCGTTGCACGACCGGCGGGTCGCGGCGTCGCGGGGCCCGTCGGCTCCGCAGCGGCTGGCGGCCGCCGCGCCGCAGGCGGCGGCGCCCCAGTTGCCCGCGCGGGCCGAGGTGGCCGAGTCGTCGGGCGGGCTGTCCCGGCACCTCGGCGCGGCGGCGGGTCTGTTCGCGCTGGCATGCGTACCGCTGCTGGTGGGCAAGCGGCTGCGTACCCGGCGTCGGCGTCAAGGGAGCCGCTGATGCCTGCGATAGCCGAGGCCGCGCCTCCGGTGCCGCGGCGCCGCCCCACGTGGTCGTTGCTCGCGGCGACGCTGCTCGCTGGGGTGCTGCTCGTGCACCACGGGGTGTCCGGGGACGGTCCGCCGCAGCCCGAGGCGGGCGCCGCCGAGCTGGGCACGAACACGCCGCCCGCCGACCCGTTGCCGGCGGCCGTGCCCGAGCGCATCCGGATCCCGGAGATCGGCGTGGACGCGCCGCTGACCCGGGTCGGACGGGACGCGGAGGGCTGGCTGGACGCGCCGCCGCCGGAGAAGGCGAATCTGGCGGGCTGGTACACGGGCGCGGTGACACCGGGCGAGCGCGGCACGGCGGTGATCGACGGGCACGTCGACAACGCCGAGGGCCGCGCCGTCTTCTACGGGCTCGGGTCGCTCGACAAGGGCGAGCACATCGAGGTCGACCGGGCGGACGGCACGACCGCCGTGTTCGAGATCCACGGCATCGACGTCGTCGAGAAGAAGCGCTTCCCGTCCCGCCGCGTCTACGGCGGGACGGGACTGCCCGAACTCCGGGTCATCACCTGCGGCGGCACGTACAGCAAGAAGACCGGCTACGCGGGCAACGTCGTCCTCTACGGCCTGCTGACCTCGGTGCGCGACCGGACGTGACACCGGGCCGGTCCACGGGTCGGCTCAGTCGTGCGGGGCCTCGCCGGTCACCCGGTGGTCCGCGTGGCTGAGCGCCTCGGTCACCAGGCGGCGCAGGTGTCCGTCGGTGAGGCGGTAGTGCATGTGCCGGCCCTCGCGGCGGGCCTCGACCAGGCCCGCGAGACGGAGCTTCGCCAGGTGCTGGCTGACGGCCGTGCGGGAGGCCGCGACCCGGTCGGCCAGCGAGCCCACGTCCGACTCCTCCAGCGCCAGCAGCCACAGCACGTGCAGCCGGGTCGCGTCCGACAGCAGGGCGAACACCCGGGTCGCCTCGGCGAGTCGGGCGGCGTCGGGTTCGCGCGGGTGGGCGGCGGCCCTGGTCGGGGTCGGATCGCTTGCGGGCATGCGCCCAGCCTAGAGCCCCTGCGCGGGAGCCCTTGTGCGCAGGGCGCGATCGGCGGCAACATACTCGTCATGTGCGCAGGTGCGCACATGACGAGTCGCCGCGAGGCGCGTCTTCGGGAGGGGCCGCATGCTCACGGTTCTGCGCCACCGCGCCTATCGCCGGCTGTTCGGCGCGCAGGTCGTCGCCCTCGTCGGAACCGGTCTGGCGACGGTCGCGCTCGGGCTGCTGGCGTACGACGTGGCGGGCGCGGAGGCGGGGGCGGTGCTCGGTACGGCGCTCGCGATCAAGATGACGGCGTACGTGCTGGTCGCGCCGGTCGTCGGCGCGTTCACCGAGCGGCTGCCGCGGCGCGCGCTCATGGTGGGCTCCGATCTGCTGCGGGCCGCCGTCGCGCTGGCGCTGCCGTTCGTGACGCAGGTGTGGCAGGTCTACGTCCTGGTGTTCGCGCTCCAGTCCGCGTCGGCGCTCTTCACGCCCACGTTCCAGGCGCTGATTCCCGATGTGCTGCCGGACGAGCGCGACTACACGCGTGCGTTGTCGCTGGCCCGGCTCGCGTACGACCTGGAGAGCCTGTTCAGCCCGGCGCTCGCCGCGGCGCTGCTGTCCGTGGTGTCGTACCACCACCTGTTCACGGGGACGGTCGTCGGCTTTCTCGCCTCGGCCGGGCTCGTCGCCTCGACGGCGCTGCCGGAGCGTCCGGCGGCACCCGCGCGGGTGGGCGGGGTGTTCGCGAAGGCCACGGCGGGGATGCGGTTGTTCTTGGCGGTGCCGTCGCTGCGGGGGTTGCTGGCGTTGAACCTCGCGGTGGCGGCGGCGAGCGCGATGGTGACGGTCAACTCCGTTGTGTACGTACGGGACTTCCTCGGGCTGGCGGCGGGGGCGGTGCCGGTGGCGCTGGGGGCGTACGGGGCCGGGTCGATGGTGGTGGCGCTCGTCGTGCCGCGGGTGGTGGAGCGGGTGGGTGAGCGGGCGGTGATGGTGCGCGGGGCGCTGTCGCTCGGTGGGGTGTTCGCCGGGCTGGGGCTCATCACGGCGGTGGGGAGCGGGAGTTGGCGGGTCCCGGCGCTGCTCGTGGTGTGGGTGGCGTTCGGTGGGGCGTGCTCGATGGTGCTCACGCCGGTGGGGCGGGTGGTGCGGTGGGGGGTGCCGGCGGGGATGCGGGGGGCCGCGTTCGCGGCGCAGTTCTCGCTGTCGCATGCGTGTTGGCTGGTGGCGTATCCGCTGGCGGGGTGGCTGGGGGTGTGGGGTGGGCTCGGGGCGGCGGTGGGTGGGTTGGGAATGGTCGCGGTGGGGGCGGGGGGCGCCGGCGCGAGGCTTTGGCCGGGTGGGTCGGTGCGGCGGTCCGTGAGCGACGCCACGGGGCTCCGCCCCGGACCCCGCTCCTCAATCGCCGGAGGGGCTTGATCTGGCCGACGCTCGCGGCATGAGCACGGCGTCCTCGCGGGCGCGCAGGCTGAAGTCGGCGACGGCCGGGGCCCCGGGGCGTACGAGGATGCGCTGCGCGTCGGGGTGCCTGCCGGGGGCCGAGGCCACGAGGCTGAGGTGGCCCTCCGGCAGGCCCGCGACCGCGTAGCGGCCCTGGTCGTCGGTGAACGTGGAGAGGAGTTGGCGTCCGCGGCCGTCGAGGACGACGACGGCCGCGCCGCGCAGCGGCTTCGGCCCCTCGCCCGTGACCGTGCCGGTGAGGGCGGGTTCCGGTTCGCCGAAGTGGTGGGCTTGCGTGGACAGTGCCGTGGGGACGGGGGTCTCGGCGGCCGGGTCGTCGAGCGGCGGCGCCCCGGGCTCCGTGGTGTCGCGGTGCCGCAGCCAGTCGAGGCCGAGCAGCGCGAGGCCCGCTGTGATCCAGCCGCACAGTACAAGGAGCGGCTTCAGCACGCCCGCCCCGCCGAAGTAGAGGACGCCGCGCAGCGCGTCGACGGCGTTCGCGAGCGGCATCACGGCGTGCACGTGCTGGTAGAACTCGGGCAGCAGCGGGGCGGGCACCGCTCCCCCGCTGGTCGGGATCGACATCACGATGAACAGGGTCATGCCGACCGCGGGCAGGAACTGCCGGGTGAACGGCGCGAGTCCGGAGGCCACGGTGGCGACCGCCGTGGTGAGCAGGAAGGCGACGCCCAGCACGCCGGGGTGGGCGTCGAAGTAGCCGAGCCCGGCCCCCACCCCGTATCCGACGGCGCTGAAGACGGCGGCGACCAGGGCGATGGCGAGGACCTTGCGGCGACGGTCCAGGGTGACGGCGCGCAGGAGGGTCGTGGCGAGGATGTAGGCGGGGATGTTCCAGGCGATGCCGAAGTAGAGGACCGTCGAGCCGAGCGCGTCCTTGCCGGTCGTCGGCGCCACTTCGTGCACGGTCGGCGGGCTCGTGGTGAGAGCACCGAAGGCGCTGGTCAGGGCCTGTTCCAGGGAGGCGCCGTTGCCCTTGGCGACGTACAGCGCGGGGCGGGCCCCCGTGGCGTATCCGGCCCAGGCGTCGCGGTCGAGGACCGCCTGGCGAGCCGCGCGGGCGGAGTCGACGGCGACGACGTCGAAGCCGTCGGGATAGCGCTCGTCCAGTTCGTCCGCCACGCGGTCGGCCGAGCCCGCCACGGCCACCTCGACGTGGTGCGGTTTCGGCGCGTGCAGGGCCGGAGCGAAGAAGCAGAGCACGCCGAGGAAGAGGACGGCGGGGAACCAGGCGGCTTCGGCGAGCGCGATGGCCGCCGCGCGCAGAGGCCGCTTGTTCTTGTACCGGTCGGAACAGGAATCCATGATGAATGGACGATACATGTACCGTCCGGTACGTTCCAAGGGTGTCCCGAACCGTGAACACCGAGAAGCGCGCCGAACTGCTCGCCCAGGTGGTCGACTACGTGCAGCGCCACGGGCTCGCCCAGTTGTCGCTGGCCCCGCTCGCCGAGGAGATCGGCACGACGAAGCGGATGCTGCTCTACTACTTCGGCAGTCGCGAGCGGCTGATCGCCCGCGCCATCGCCGCGAGCCGCCCCGACGCCCACGCGCTGTTCGACCCGGTCGACGACGTCGAGGCGCTGCGGCGCTCGGCCCACGCGCTGTGGCGGGCGATCACGGTCGGCGAGCAGGCCGGACCGATCCGGATGCTGCTCCAGCTGCTCAGCCTGGCAGCGACCGATCCGGAGCAGTACGGCGCGCTCGCCCGGGAGACCGTCGCGTTCATGGTCGACCCGATCGCGGACGCGTACGTCCGGCTCGGTCACGAAGGCCCCGCCGCTCGCGAGCGCGCGACGCTGCTCGTGTCGGGGCTGCGCGGGCTGTGTCAGGACCGGCTCGTGACCGGTGACGCGGCCCGCACGGACGCGGCGGCGCACCGGCTCGTCGACGCGGCCGTGGGAGCCGGTTAGCGGTCCCGGGTGACGACGCACTGCTGTCGGCGTGAAGATTCCGGGCACGTTTGCGTTAGGGTGCGCGCCCTCGTGTTACTCCAAGAGCTGGAGCCGTCGATGCTGAGGGTGGCGGGTTCGGCAGTGAGCCCGCCCCCGCTTCCCGGCGCGTGCGCCGGGAAGCGGGTCTTCACTGTGGCTCAGGCGAGACGTCTCTCTCGGCCTCCGCGCGCCGCAGGCCGAGCTGACGCTCCAGCTCGGCGCGGATCACCGGATCGAGTGCCTGGGTGCGCGGCCAGTCGACGAGCTGCCGGGCGACCACGCGGAGCTTGGTGTTGCTCCGCATCGAGATCTCCCTCAGCACGTCCCACGCCTCGGCGGGCGGCAGGCCGCCCACCGTGATCACGACACCGATGGCCTGATCGACCTCGGCGTGCGAGGTCACGGCCTCCTCCAACTGCTCTACGCGCAGTTCGAGTTCGGCGACTCGTACCGCCCCGTCACGGGCAGCGTCCGCTGCGCGTCGGCGAGCCGGGAGCATCACGGTGCACCTCCAAGTGCCGTACCTTGAAAAGGAACCCGAGGGAGCTTCTACCACTCCTGCCCGGGGTCCCGTGCGACAACCCTCCAACTGAGCGTAGGGGAACGGTCGCTGGCCGGCATACGTGCGCGGCGCCCCCCGGCCGGGTTCCGGCCGGGGGGCGCCGCGCGGGGCGTGCGTGGTCAGGCGCGCGCCGGGGTCTCGTCGGCCGGGGCCTTCTCCGCTCCGGCCGCCTCGTCCTCGCCCTGCTTCAGCGCGGGGATGAGGGTCGCGACGGCGGCGGACAGCAGAGCCACGCCGCAGCCGATCAACAGGCCGGTGCGGAACCCGCCCTCGGACGGGATCGAGAAGCCGCCCAGGGAGACGGTCATCTGGGCGAGGACGACACCGATCACGGCGGAGCCGATCGTGGTGCCGAGCGAGCGCATCAGGGTGTTGAACCCGTTGGCCGCGGCCGTCTCGGCCAGCGGCACCGAGCTCATGATCAGCGCGGGCATGGAGCCGTAGGCGAGGGCGACACCGCTGTTGATGATGATGCCCGCGAGCATGATGCCCCAGGCCGTCCCCATCAGCGGGAGCGCGGCGCCGTATCCGAGGGCGATCACGAGGGCGCCGCAGATCAGCGCGGTCTTCGGGCCGCGGGCGTTGATCAGCTTTCCGCCGAGCGGCGAGATCAGCATCATCATGACGCCGCCGGGCGCGATCCACAGACCGGCCGCGAGCATCGACTGGCCGAGCCCGAAGCCGGTGGCCTCGGGGAACTGGAGGAGCTGCGGCGCGATCAGCATGAAGGAGTACATGCCGACGCCGATGAGGATCGAGGCGGCGTTGGTGAACAGCACCCGGGGCCGGGCGGTGGTGCGCAGATCGACCAGCGGGTCGCGGGTGCGCAGTTCGTAGCGGCCCCACACCAGGAGCGCGACGACGGCGACGGCGAACAGGCCGAGGGTGGTGCCCGAGCTCCAGCCCCAGTCGGCGCCCTTGGAGATGGCGAGCAGCAGCGACACGAGTCCGATGGCGAGGCCGACGGCGCCGGGGGCGTCGAAGCGCTGGCCCTTCGCGGCGGCCGGGACATCGGGGACGATCGCGTAGATCATCGCGCCGATGGCGAGCGCGAGGACGGCGGAGCCCCAGAACAGCACGCGCCAGTTCGCGTACTGCGCGACGGCCGCGGCGATCGGCAGGCCGATGGCGCCGCCGATGCCCATGGACGCGCTGACGAGCGCGATGGATCCGCTGAGCTTCTCGGCCGGGACGACGTCGCGCAGCAGTGCGATGCCGAGCGGCACCATGCCCATGCCCATGCCCTGGAGCCCGCGGCCGACGATCATCGGGACGACGGACGAGGACAGGGCGCACACGACGGAGCCGATGATCAGCGGCACGGCGCAGATCAGCATCATGCGGCGCTTGCCGATGAGGTCACCGAGGCGGCCCGACACGGGCACGCACACACCGGACACGAGCAGGGTCACCGTGATCACCCATGCCGCGTTCGAGGACGACGTGTCCAGGATTCGCGGCAGTTCCGCGATGAGCGGTGTCACCAGCGTCTGCATGATCGCGGCGACGGTACCGGCGAGCGCGAGGGTGGCGACGATGGCGCCCGACCGACCGCTCGACTGGGGCGCATCCATGAAGGACTCCTCAATCTGTTCAGCGTGTGCAGCAGCATGTGCAGCGCTGTGCATCATACACAGAATATGTATCGTGCATATCGAGTGCGTGATGCATATAACGCTCTGCGATACGGTCGACCCGGGAGGACGCACGTACATGGACAAGCCATCGCACCTGGTCGAGTTCGAGCACATGGTGCTCGGCCGCCATCAGCTCGGCAGTGAGAAGCGCCGCCGTGAGGCAGAGCGCATGGAGCGCAGCGCGTACATTCTGCTGAGCCGGATCCGGGTCCAGGGACCGATGTCGATCGGGCAGCTCAGCGAGGCGTTGATGCTCGACGCCTCCACACTCAACCGGCAGACGGCCAGCGCTGTGCGGGCCGGCCTCCTGGAGCGGATCCCCGACCCGGACGGCGGCATGGCCCGCAAGTTCCGGCTCACCGAGGAGGGCGAGCAGCGCCTCGACCACGAGCGGGCGACGCACATCCAGGAACTGGACAAGGTCTTCGAGGACTGGTCGGCGGACGACGTCGAGACCTTCGCCCAGTACTTGCAGCGCTTCAACACGAGCATCGAACGGCTCAGCGGCCAGCCCTGGCCCCGTTCCTGAAACACCGTCAGAATAATCCGGTTGCCCGCGACACCGGAGGACGGCTGACGATGCGATTCCTGTTCCACTACCCGGAGGCGCACGGACCGGACGGCGACCTGCTCGACGCCGGGCCCGTGCCGGACGTGGCCCGCGCGGCCGAGGAGTTCGGGTTCTCCGGGCTCTCCTTCAGCGAACACCCCGCGCCCGGGGCACGCTGGCTCGACCACGGCGGGCACCAGACGCTCGACCCGTTCATCGCGCTCTCCCACGCGGCGGCGGTGACGACCCGGCTGCGACTGCTGACGTATCTGGCGGTCGCCCCGTACCGCAACCCGCTGCTGCTGGCCAAGCAGGCGGCGACCCTCGACCGGCTCTCCGGGGGACGGCTGATCCTCGGCCTGGGCGCCGGGTACCTGAAGGGCGAATTCCACGCTCTGGGCGTCGACTTCGAGGAACGCAACGCGCTCTTCGACGAGGTGCTCGACGTCCTGCCGCTGCACTGGAGCGGCGAGCCGTTCAGCTACGCGGGCCGGCACTTCGGTGTCCGCGACGCACGGGCCCTGCCGCGGCCGGCCCAGCGGCCGATACCCGTGTGGATCGGCGGCAACTCGCGGCTGAGCAGGCGCCGGGCCGCCGAGCGGGCGCAGGGCTGGATGCCGATGTCCGGGGGGCCGGAGCTGGCCACGACGGCCCGCACGCCGACGCTCGGCCCGCTGTCCGAACTGGCGGGCGCGATCGAGGAGTTGCGCGAGGCCTCGGTGGCGGCCGGGCGCGGCGCCCACGTCGACGTACTGCACTCGTACCGCGAGGACGGGCTCGCGGAGCCGGGCCGGGACGCGGAGGCGTTCGCCGCGCTGGAGAAGGCCGGGGTGACCTGGGTGGCCGTGTCCTGTCCCCACCGCTCGGCGGCTGCCACCCTGGAGTTCCTGGAGGAGTTCGGCACGACGTACGCGGGCTGACCGGGGCGCGAGCGGCGGAACCTCCTGTGGCGTGCGTGACGTCCTGATCCTCGTCACCCCGCACGGCGCACGGAGGAGCGGAGCACGCCCATGGCACACGACGTCAGGCCCTACAGGGGCACGCTGTACCGGTTCACCCTCTGCGTGTCCGTGGTGACCGCCGTGGCCGGTCTCGCTCTGCTCGCCGGGGCCTTCGCGGCGGCGTGGGACGGTTTCGAGAACGTCAGGGAGTACGCGGACCGCAACATAGCCAACGAGGACTCCTATTACGCGTACGCGGACGGCGGCCTGGATCCGTTGCGGTCCGTGGGCGCCGTCGTGGCGCCGCTGTTCCTCGTCCTGGCCCTGATCGTCGTCTCCGTGCTCCACAGCGGGTACGCGGTCGGCAGCGCGCACGCCCGGCGCGACGGCGGGCCGCTGTCCGTCGGCGAGGTGTGGCGGCGCGTCCGGCCGCGGCTGTTCGCCGCCGTCGTCACCAATTTCCTGACCGGCCTCTTCGTGGCCGTGGTGGTGTTCGCGGGCCTGTACCTGTTCGCCATGGTCGACACGCACAAGGTCCCCGGCGTCGAGCCCACGCCCCTCGGCGAGACCGCGTCCTGGCAGTACACACTGGTGGGTTGGGTGCTGCCGATCGCCATCTGGGCGCTCGGCCCGGTGCTCTGGTTCCGGCTGTCGGGGGCGACCGCGGAGACGGTGCTGGAGCGCCGGAACCCGTTCGTGGCGGTGTACCGGTCCTGGGTGCTGACGCGCCGCGCACGCCTGCGCGCGTTCGGCCTGGGCCTGCTGTGCTGCGCGGCGGCCGTGGCCGCCTTCACCGTGGTCCTGTACGCGGCCGGTCCGCTGAACCACTACGCCGGGCTCGGCATGCTGTGGGTGAGCGACGACAACGTGTGGATGACCGGCGTGCTGATGAAGGTCCTGCCCACCGGGCTGGCGCTGCTCGCGTTGCCGCCGCTGGTCATGCCGCTGGTGTGCGGCGGGGTCGCGCGGCTGCACCGGGACCTGCGGGCTCGTGAGGAAGCGGAGAGCGGCTCCGGTGCGTCCGCACGATCCGGGGACGCAGCGCGGCCGTCGAGCGGCCCCTGAGCGCGGACAGCCACACCCCGGTGCCGTACGCGAGGTCGTCGAGGCGGCGGGCGACGGCGTAGCGGACGGGGTCGAGGCCGGTCGGCGAGGCGTTGCGCCCGAGGGTTTCGAGGGCGACGTCGGTGACCGCCGCGACGGCCGTGGCCCGGCGCACGCGGCGCGAGACCAGACAGCCGGCCGCGGTGAGCGGCCACCAGTGGCGGGTGAGCAGCGCCGTGCCCTGCATGAACGCCGCGGCCGAGCCGAGCGCGGTGAGGCGGGCGGCGTGCCCCAACGGCCGCTCGACGCCGCGCAGTTTCCCGGCGTTGCGGACGGTGGCGACGGCCGCGAGGGCGCCCGCCGCGGGCAGCGACCAGCGCCGCTGCGCGAGCAGGGCGAGGAGCATCGCGGCGCTCCACGGGGCGAGGACCGCGGGGGCGATGTTGTCGGGGTGGCGCCGGGCGAGGGGGTGGGCGCCGGTGCCGTAGACGGCCTTGCGGCGGAACCAGTCGGCGAGGTCGACCCGGTGTTCGTGCGCGGCCAGGACGGCGGGTTCGTAGCGGATGCGGCCGCCGTCCGCGGTCAGCCGCCAGCACAGGTCGACGTCCTCCCCCACCCGCATCGCCGCGTCGAAGCCGCCTGCCTTCGTGAGCGCGTCGACGCGTGCGAGCATGCAGGCGCTGGGGACCCAGGAGACGGGGGTGCCGGTGCGTACGGCGGCCGGGTGGCGGCCCAGGTCGAGGGAGGAGCGAGCGCCTTCGTAGCGGCCCAGCCAGCGCTCGGCGTCGGCACCGGGCAGGGCGCTGATGCGGGGCACGGCCATGACGACGGCCGGGTCGGCGAAGTGCCGCAGCAGTGTGCCGATGGTGTCCGGCGCGAGGAGGATGTCCGAGTCCACGAACACCACGTACGGCGTGCCGACGTGGCGCAGTCCGGCGTTGCGGGCGCCACCAGGGCCGACGTTGACGGTGAGCGGGAGCAGGCGCGCCTGGTGGCGGGCGGCGACCTCGGCGACGGGGGCCGGTGCGTGGGAGGCGTCGTCGACGACGATCACCGGGGCGTCAGTGGTGGCGCGGATGCTGCCCAGGAGGCGGTCGAGCCGGTCGGCGCGGTCGCGTACGGGAACGACGTAGGTGACATCGCGCGCTCGGGCGGCCGGGAGCGCGTCGACCACCGGGTGGGCGAGGCCCGTGGCGAGGAGCCGGTCGGCGAGCAGCGCGCCCGCCCGGTCGGACACGCGCAGGGTGCGGCCGGTGAGCAGTCCGCGGGCGCGTGGTGTCAGCCGCAGCAACCGCGTCGGGTGGCCGCCGAGCAGCGCGCGCCCGCCGTCGAGGACGCGGGTGTGCCGGTCGAGGGCGACGACGAATCCGTGCGGCAGGGTCATGCGACTCCTTGGGGTGCGGCCGTCGTCAGGCGGCCGCGCGGGTCCGCGTGGCCCTCGGTGACGAGGCGTACGGCGGTCGACACCATCGCCTCGACCAGCGCCCGCCCTTCCCGCGCGCTCGCTCCGGCCGGGTCACCGAGGACACCGTTCGGGGAGACGTCGCGGACGCCGTGGGCCATGAGGCGCGGCAGGAGCTCGGGCAGGGGGCGGGTGTCGCCGGGGGCCGCTTCCGCCAGGCGTACGTCGTGCGGGGCGAGGTGGAGCATCACGGAGGTCTCGGCGCGGCCCGCGTGGGCGTCGGCGCCGGGCGGGACGCAGCCGAGCCATGCCACGTCGTGCCGCTCGTGGCGCAGCTGGGCGCAGGCGGCGTCGAGGGTGGTGACGTTGCCGCCGTGGCCGTTGACGAAAACGGCGCGGCCTGCCCACAGGGACAGGGAGCGCACCGTTTCGACGAGGACGGCGCGCAGGGCCTCGTGCCCGATGGAGAGGGTGCCGGGGAATCCGGCGTGCTCGCCGCTCGCGCCGTACATGAGGGTGGGCGCGAGGACCACGTTCTCGTAAGGGAGTCGGTGGGCCGTTGCGCGGGCGACCGCCTGGGCGATCACGCTGTCGGTGTGGAACGGCAGGTGCGGGCCGTGCTGTTCGGTGGAGCCGACGGGGACGAGGACCAGGGCGCCATCCGGCACCGTGGGCCAGGTCGCGCGCGCCAGCTCCACGGGTTCAGGCACGCGGGACCCCGAGGGTGCGGGTGAAGCCGTCCGGGATCACCAGGTCGTCGGGGCCCAGTTCGTCGACGCTCGCGTGGCCGAGGCCGAGGACGGCGGAGTCGAGGCCGCCGCGCAGGATGTCGAGGACGTTCTCCACGCCCGCCTGCCCGTTCGCTGCGAGGCCCCACAGGTAGGCGCGGCCGATGAGGACGGCGCGGGCGCCGAGCGCGAGGGCCTTGGCGACGTCGCCGCCGCGCCGCACTCCGCCGTCGAGCAGCACCTCGATGTCGTCGCCGACGGCTTCGGCGATGGCCGGCAGGAGCCGGATGGTGGCGGGCGTGGTGTCGAGGTTGTTGCCGCCGTGGTTGGAGACGGAGATGCCGGCGACGCCCGCGTCGACGGCCCGCTTGGCGTCGTCGACGCGGCTGACGCCCTTCAGCAGGAACGGGCCGCCCCACTCCTTGCGCATCCACTCCACGTCCTCCCAGGTCGGCGGGGTCGTCTGCATCCACTCGCCGTACGCGCCGAAGAAGGTGGGTGCCGGGCCGCCGGGGTCCTGGAGGTTGGGTGCGGTGAGGTCGGGGATGCGGCGGGACCTGGCGAAGGCGAGGAGCCAGCGCGGGTGGGGCAGCACGTCGGGCGCGAATCTCACGGCCGTGCGCAGGTCGATGCGTTCGGGGATCGCCGGGCTGCCCCAGTCGCGGCCGCCTGAGAACGACCAGTCCAGGGTGGCGATGAGCGCCTTCGCCCCGGCGGCCCTGGCGCGCTCCATGCGCCGCACCATGGAGTCGCGGCTGCCCATCCAGTACATCTGGTAGAAGGTGTTCGGATTGGCTTCGGCGACCTCCTCCACGGGACGGCTCGCGAACGAGCTGAGCCCCATGATGACGCCCCGGTTGGCGGCGGCGCGGGCGACGGCCACCTCGCCCTCGGGGTGGACGGCCTGCACACCGGTGGGCGAGATCAGCACCGGGAACGCGGACTCCACGCCGAGCACGGTCGTCGCCAGGTTCCGCTGGGCGTGGTG
This sequence comes from Streptomyces sp. BYX5S, assembly GCF_054724165.1. NCBI lineage: Bacteria > Bacillati > Actinomycetota > Actinomycetes > Kitasatosporales > Streptomycetaceae > Streptomyces > Streptomyces sp. BYX5S. Next base: position 4,521,414 of record NZ_CM138829.1, read on the forward strand.
GCCCACCACCCGTGGGGCGAAGCCGAGTTCGGCGAACGCCCCGGTGTTGTCACTGAGGGTGCGGCCGCGTTCGGAACCGGCGACGAGCGCGCCGTAGACGCTGCTGGGAAGGTACTTCTTGGCGCGCCGCTGGGCCTCGGCGACCGTTTCGAACCAGGGGTTTCTCGCCATCGGCGGCTGTCTCCTCGTCAGGTCGTGGCACCGAGTCCGGCCACGGGGTTCTCGTCGCAGTCGGACACGGGTGGCCGCCGCAGGAGGGGCACGGTGACCGGGCCCGTGCGGTGGGAGTGGTCGCCGGACGGCTTCGGCACGGTGCTGCCGTCGCGCGCGGCGAGGAGCTGCTCCCCGTGGCCCTGGACGCACTCCGGGTCGGGTCCGTCGAGCGGCAACCCGGTGAAGAACTTCGCGGCCATGCAGCCGCCCTTGCAGGTGTCGTAGAAGGCGCAGGACGCGCAGGCTCCGCCGTGCTGCGGCTCGCGCAGCCGCCGGAACAGCTCCGACTGCCGCCACACCCCCGCGAAGCCGCCCTCGTCCCGCACACTGCCCGCGAGGAACTCGTCGTGGATGGCGAACGGGCAGGCGTACACGTCGCCGACGGGGTCGATGAGACACACCACGCGGCCCGCTCCGCACAGGTTCAGGCCGGACAGCGCCTGCCCGTAGGCGGACAGGTGGAAGAACGAGTCACCGGTCAGGACCTCGCCGTCGTGCGCCACCAGCCAGTCGTACAGCTGCCGTTGCTGCGCGGGCAGCGGATGCAGCTCGTCCCACACGTCGGCGCCGCGCCCGGAGGGACGCAGCCGCGTCAGCCGCAACTGGGCGCCGTACCGGTCGGCGAGCGCCTTGAAGTCGTCCATCTGCCCGATGTTGTGCCGGGTGCAGACGACGGACAGCTTGAAGTTCTTCATGCCCGCGTCCGACAGATGGCGCATCGCGCGCAGCGCGGTGTCGTACGAACCGGGGCCGCGCACGGCGTCGTTGACGTCGGCGGTGGCGCCGTCGAGGGAGATCTGTACGTCGACGTAGTCGTTGGCGGCGAGCCCGCGGGCCACGTCCGGGGTGATGCGCACGCCGTTGGTGGAGAACTTGACGCCGACGTGGTGGGCGGTGGCGTAGTCGAGGAGTTCGAAGAAGTCGGGGCGGACGGTCGGCTCGCCGCCGCCGATGTTGACGTAGAAGACCTGCATCGCCTCGAGTTCGTCGATGACGGCCTTGGCCTCGGCCGTGGTCAGCTCGCGCGGATCGCGGCGGCCCGAGCTGGACAGGCAGTGGGCGCAGGACAGGTTGCAGGCGTAGGTGAGTTCCCAGGTGAGGCAGATCGGCGCGTCGAGACCGTACTCGAAGAGGTCCACCAAACGTTCACCGGGCTTGGCGGCCATGGGAGGTGAGGTCACGGTGTCGGGCTCCTTTCGACCAGCATCGACGAGCGGGCCAGGACGGCGAGGGCGCGCGCGTAGCGGGCGGTGTCCGCGTCGTCCGCGCCCGCGCTCGCGCAGGCCGCGCGTGCGGTGGGGGACGTCGGCAGCGCCTGGACGACGGCGAGCAGTCCCCGGTCCTTGAGGAAGGACAGTTTGCGCGTGCCGAAGTGGTACAGCAGCGCGCCGAAGGGTTCGGGCCGGACCGACACCTGGGGGTGCACGTCCCAGGCGCGGTCCAGGTCGAGCGCGGGGGCGGCCACGGTCAGTACACGCCGCACATGCCGTCGATGGAGACTTCCTCGACCAGGTCGTCGGCCTCGACGAGAGGTTCGTCGGCGGCGGGGATCGCGGGTGCGGTGGTCGCCTCGGGGGCGGGGCCGGTGGCCGCTTCCAGCTGTTCGTTCATGCGGAACTCCCTGATACCTGTGGGTGGTTGAGGGTGTGCGCGAACGGAATCGAGAGTATTGGCATGCGATGCCAAAAAGGAAGGGGGCGGACGGCGCCGGGGGCTTGCGCGGCGTCGGCGCGGCACGGTTGGATCCGGTCGCATGGTCCCGACCGCACGCGTGCGCCCCGATGTGCTGGTCGTCGGCGCGGGCGGGTCCGGTGCCGTGCTGGCGGCGCGACTGAGCGAGGACGCCGACCGGAACGTGCTGCTGCTGGAGGCCGGTCCGGTGGCCGCGGCCCTCGATCCGGAACTGCTGGACGCCCGGCTCGTGCCGGGAGCCCGGCCGGGACACCCCGCCGTCGTCTCCCACGCCGTACGCCTCACGCCGCGACGCCCGTGGGCCGTACCGCGCGGCCGCGTCCTCGGCGGGTCCACCACGGTCAACGGCGGCTACTTCGTGCGGGCCCCGCGGGAGGACTTCGACCGGTGGGCCGGGGCGGGGCATCCGGCCTGGGCGCCCGAGCGGGTGCTGCCGCTGTTGCGCCGGATGGAGAACGACCTCGACTTCGGCCCCGGGGAGGTGCACGGCGGCGACGGGCCGATGCGTGTCGCACGCGGCCCCCTCACGCATCCCGCAGCCGCGGCGTTCCGTGACGCCGCACGGGAGTTGGGGTTTCCGGCGGAGGCCGACAAGAACGGCCTGGGCCCGCCGGGTTTCGGCCCGGTGCCCTCGAACGCCGTCGACGGGGTGCGGCGGAACACAGGGCTCGCCTACCTCCCCCCTTCGGTGCGCCGGCGGCCCAACCTCACGGTGCTGGGCGGCTGTCCGGTGCGCCGGGTGGTCGTCGAGCGGGGTCGGGCCACGGGCGTCGAGGTCGAGCGGGGCGGGGTGCGGGAGACGTTCGGCGCCGGGTGCGTGGTGCTGAGCGCGGGGGCGCTCGTCACGCCGCATCTGCTGCTGCTCTCCGGCATCGGTCCGCGTGCGGATCTGGAGCGGGCCGCGGTGCCGGTGGTCCGGGACGCGCCCGCGGTCGGCGCCCGCCTCTCCGATCATCCGCAACTCGTGCTGGACTGGCGGCCGCGCGAGGACCTCGCACCGCCGCCGACGAGCTGGCTCGGCGGCTGCCTGCACCTGAACTCCCGCGCCGGTGCGCAGGATCGCCCCGGCGACATCGAGATTCTCCAGTCGCTGACGCCGATGGCCGGGCTGGCCTCCGGGACGGTAGGGGTGCCCGGTGCGCCGCTGGCGTTCCTCGCCTCCGTGCAGACACCTCACCCCACGGGGAGGCTGCGACTGCGCTCCGGGGACCCGGAGGTGCCACCGTCCGTCGACTACGACTACCTGCGCGACAGCGAGGTGCCGCGTCGGCTGCGCGCGGCCGTCCGGGTCACCGCCGAGCTGCTGGCGACAGCCGCGTTCGCCAAGCTCTCCGGCGGCCTGCTCGACCCGGGGCGCGAGGTCCTCGACGACGACCGGGCGCTCGACGCGTGGGTTCGCGACCACCTCGGCACGGCTCAACACACGTGCGGAACCGTGCCGTTGGGCCCGGCCGTCGACCAGTTCGGACGGGTGCACGGGGTACGCGGGCTGCGGGTGGCGGACACGTCCGTGCTGCCGGACACCCCGCACCGGGGCCCGGCGGCGACCGCCGTGCTGATCGGTGAGCTGGTCGCCGACGCGATGCGGCGCGAGCTGCCCTGAGGGCCGTCAGTGGGGCGTGTCGCCGAGCCCGTCCTCCAGGCGCCGGATCGCCGTGTCCAGCAGCTCGCTCAGCTCCGCCTCCGGTACTGTGAGCCAGTGCTCGTACGCCGTGACGGCCGCGGCGAGCACGGTGTGGCCGAAGAGGCGCGGCAGCGCGTCGGTCGGGGCGAGGCCGAGGCGCCGCGCGGCGAAGTCCGTGACGATGGCGCGCCACGACGCGTAGCGCAGGGTGGCGTCGGCCTGGAGCGTGGGGACGCTCAGGATGAGCCGCATGCGCTGGCGGTGCCAGGGGACGACGGTGGCGTCGAACCGGTTGAAGTCGACGACGGCCGCGCGCAGCGCCGTCATGGTCGCCACGCTCGGATCGGTGCCATTCAACAGGGTCCGGAATCCCGCGAGTTGTTGCTCGAAGTCGCCCCACACGAGGTCGTTCTTCGACGCGAAGTAACGGAAGAAGGTCCGCCGGGCGATACCGGCGGCGCCCGCGATGTCGTCGACGGTCGTGGCGTCGAAGCCCTGCCGCGCGAAGAGTTCGAAGCCGATCCGTTCGAGCTCGGGCCGGGTGGTGGCGCGCGGGCGGCCGCCCTTGGGCGAACGGACGGCCGGTCCGGCCACGCTCCTCGTCGGCGACTCCACATCCGCTCCTTCGTCCGGTGGCCAAGATACCGCCGCCTCACGCGAACGAGGCTCTTCAACTCTTCGGCGGTTGCGGCTATACAGGCGCGGACCCGATGGCCCGGCCGCGCAGGGAGTGGACGACGTGACGGACACCGGCAACGACGACTTCGGCGGGCGCGGGGGTGCCGCTCTGGTGGCGGGCGGCACCGGCGGCATCGGCGCCGCCGTCGTGCGCACGCTGGCCCGGCGCGGCAGCGCGGTCCTGTTCACGTACCGCTCCAGCGAGAAGGCCGCCGAGACACTCACCACCGAACTCCACGCCGAGGGCGCCCAGGTGGAGTCCGTACGGTCGGACTTGTCGGACGAGGACGAGGCGGCGTCCGCGATCCGCGCGGCGGTGGACCGGTTCGGCGCGCTGCACACGCTCGTGTACGCGGCGGGCCCGCACGTGCCGATGGTGCACCTGAGCCGGGTCCCGCCGTCCCAGTACCGCCGCCAGCTCGACACCGACGCCCAGGCCTTCTACAACCTGGTCCACCCGGCCATCGAACCCCTCCGCGAGAGCTGCGGCAACGTGGTGGCGGTCACCACCGCGGCCACCCGCCGCTACCCGGTCCGCGACGGCCTCTCCTCCGGGACGAAGGGCGCCGTGGAGGCGGTGGTGCGGGCGCTCGCTGCCGAGGAGGGCCGCTACGGCGTGCGCCTCAACTGCGTGGGCCCCGGCATGCTCACCGACGGCATCGCCGCCCGCCTCATCGCGGACGGCGAACTCGACGACGCCGCGCTCCGGGTCACCCGCCGCAACATCCCGCTGCGCCGCTTCGGCAGCGCGCAGGACATCGCGGAGGCCGTGGCGTTCCTGGCGTCGGACCGGGCCGGGTTCATCACCGGGCAGCACCTGTCGGTCGACGGCGGCTATACCGTGTGACGATGCGGAACACGGAGGGCTCCCGCGCGGTGGCCGTGACCAGGGCCCTCGCGGAGTCGCTCGGGCTGGCCGCCGACCGGGCGACCGTGCTGCACGACTCCAACAAGCTGACGCTGCGGCTGCTGCCGTGCGACGTGCTGGCCCGGGTGGCGCCGGTCGACGACCAGGTCGCGGAGTTCGAGGTGGAGCTGGCGCGGCGGCTCGGTGCGACGGGGTGCCCCGTGGCCGCGCTCGACCCGCGGGTGGCGCCGCGCGCGTACGAGCGGGACGGGTTCGTGATCACGCTGTGGACCTACTACGAGTCCGTGGCGCCCGAGCGCATCGCACCGGCGCGGTACGCCCACGCGCTCGGACGTCTGCATGCCGGTATGCGCACGGTCGACATGCCGGTGCCGCACTTCACGGAGCGCGTCGCCCACGCGCGGCGGCTGCTGGCCGACCGTGGGCGCACTCCCGAACTCGGCGACTCCGACCGGGCGTTGCTCCTCGACACGCTGCACGGGACCACCCGCGCGATCGGTGAACGGGGCGGCGGCGCCGAGCAGTTGCTGCACGGGGAGCCGCATCCCGGGAACGTGCTCAGCACACACCACGACGCGCTGCTGTTCGTCGACCTCGAGACCTGCTGCCGCGGCCCCGTCGAGTTCGACCTCGCCCATGTCCCCGAGGACGTCGCCGCGCAGTACCCGGGCGTCGACCAGGATCTGCTGCGGGCGTGCCGGATCCTCGTCCTGGCCGTCGTCACGACGTGGCGCTGGGACCGCGACGACCGGTACCCGCGCGGTCGCGAGATGGGGCGTGAGTGGCTGGGCCGGCTGCGGACCGCGACGACCGGCTGAGTACGGCTCCGCAATCAACGGGCCGCGCCCGAGCGGTACTTGTGGTGACGCCTACGGGGTTCGCGGCGGTTCGGACGCCCGTACCCGCGTCACGACCTCCTCCAGCGCGTCGCCCAACGGCAGCTCGATGCGGGTGGCCCAGCGGTCGCCGCGGGTGGGCTGGTTGTTGACGATCAGGACCGGGACACCGGCGTCCGAGGCCTGGCGCACGAAGCGCAGCCCGGACATCACGGTGAGGGAGGAACCCAGCACCAGGAGCGTGTCCGCGTCGGCGACGAGGCGGCGGCAGGCGGCGACCCGCTCGGGCGGCACGTTCTCGCCGAAGAACACGACGTCCGGCTTGAGCACGCCGGTGCCGCAGACGGCACACGGCACCGTGACGAACTCGCGTACGGCCTCCTCGGGGAGTTCCACGTCGCCGTCCGGGTTGACCCGCGCGCTGCGGTGCCGCTCGGCCTCGGCCTCGAACCACGGGTTGGCCTCGCGCAGCCGCCGGTCGACCTCCGCGCGGGTGGTGAACGCGCCGCAGCTCAGACACACCACCCGGCTGAGGCTGCCGTGCAGCTCGACGACGTCCGCGACGCCCGCGGCCTGCTGCAACCCGTCGACGTTCTGCGTGATCACACCGCTGACCAGCCCGGCGTCCGCGAGCTCGGCCACGGCCAGGTGCCCGGCGTTGGGCCGGGCCCGGAGCATCGCCCGCCACCCGAGCTGACTGCGCGCCCAGTACCGCTGCCGGGCCTCCTGACCCCCGGTGAACTCCTGGTACGTCATCGGGATGTGCCGGCGCCGCAGCGAACCGTGCTCCCCGCGGTAGTCCGGAATCCCCGACTCCGTCGACAGACCGGCCCCGCTGAGCACGACGACGCCTCCGGCGCGCACGGCCTCGACGACGGGCCGCAGGTCGGTGGTGGCGGGCGGCAGGTCCCCGGAGGGTTCCCAGGTCAGGGTGGGTCGGGTACGCATATCGGCCAGCTTACGCACCCGGCGTCGTCCGCACGTCCGGAACGGGTGGGTGCGCTCACGCGTGGGCTCACGGGTGGGAGCTCGGTGCGTGCGGCCCGCTCGGGAAACGCACCGCGGCGAGTTCCTCGGAGACCTCCCACACCCGCCGCGCCTCCTCCTCGCTGGTCAGGCGCGAGTAGAGCTTCTGCTGCGCGGGCGGGCCGCCCATGTGCCCGAGGCCGCGCGGCCCGTAGAGGCGGCCGGGCTCGGCGGCCGGGGAGGTCGCCGCGTAGAGCGCGGGAAGCTGGGCGGTGTGGACCGTGCCGACGACGATGCCGCGGGCGGACAGCGCCCGGATGACGCGTACGCCCAGGGTGTCCTTGGCGCGGCCGACCTCGGGACGGGCGGCGAGCAGGTTCGTGGGGGCGACGCCGGGATGGGAGAGGTTGCTGGTGATGCCCCAGCCGTGCGCGCGGCTGCGGCGGTCGAGTTCGAGGCCGAAGAGACCGAACGCGATCTTCGACTGGCTGTAGGCCTTCATGCCGTCGTACGAGCGTTCCCAGTTCAGGTCGTCCCAGTTGATGGCGTTCTGGTTCGCCGCGACGCTGATCTGCGAGGTGACCCGTGCCTGTCCGGCGCGCAGCAGGGGCAGCAGGTGGGCCACGAGGGCGACGTGGCCGAGGTGGTTGGTGCCGAATTGCAGCTCGTGTCCGTCGGCGGTGGTCTGCCGGTCGGGCGGGGTCATGACGCCCGCGTTGTTGACGAGGAGGTGGATCGGGCGGTCCTCCTGCCGGAGGGTCTCGCCGAGGGCCGCGACGGAGTCGAGCGAGGACAGGTCGAGGGCGCGCAGGGACACGTCGGCCCGCGGGGTCGCGCGGCGGATCGTGGTGAGCGCGGCCTCGCCCTTGCTCGGGTTGCGGACGGGCAGGAGCACCTCGGCGCCGGCCGCGGCGAGCCGTCCGGCGATGCCGAGCCCGATGCCGTCGCTGGCGCCGGTGACGACGGCGCGGGTGCCGGTCAGGTCGGGGACGGTGATGTCGATGGGTGTGCGTGGCATGACCAGAGCTTCGAACGGCGCCGCGGCGGCGGCAACCGGTGAAGGGGGGATCGTCAGTCCGTGGTTGCCGCGGTGCGCGGACGGTAGAAAGGGGCATCGGACGAGACACGTACGGCGACGGAGGCACGGGTGATGGACCGGACGGGACTGGCGGAGTTCCTGCGGCGCCGCCGGGAGTCGTTGCAGCCCGAGGACGTGGGTCTGCCGCGCGGTCGGCGGCGCAGGACCAGCGGTCTGCGCCGCGAGGAGGTGGCCCTGCTGTGCCACATGTCGGCGGACTACTACGCGCGTCTTGAGCGCGAGCGGGGGCCGCACCCGTCGGAGCAGATGGCCGCCTCCATCGCGCAGGGCCTGCACCTCTCCCTCGACGAGCGCGACCACTTGTTCCGGCTCTGCGGACACACCCCGCCGCCGCGCGGCGCGGACAGCGAGCACATCGCGCCCGGCCTGCTGCGCGTCCTCGACCGCCTCCACGACACACCCGCGGAGATCGTCACGGAACTGGGCGAGACATTGCGCCAGACCCCGCTCGGCGTCGCCCTCACCGGCGACCAGACGGTCCACACGGGCCCGGCCCGCAGCATCGGTTACCGCTGGTTCACCGACCCCGCGACGCGGCAGTTCTACGCTCCCGAGGACCACGCCTTCCTCACCCGGATGTTCGTGTCGGGCCTGCGCGGGGTGGCGACGCTGAGGGGCCCCGGATCCCGCGCCGCCCACTACGCCGACCTGCTGCTCGCCGAGAGCGAGGAGTTCCGCCAGGTGTGGCACGACCACGAGGTCGGCATCCGCCCGCACGAGGTGAAGCGCTTCGTCCACCCCGAGGTCGGCCCCCTGGAACTGACCTGCCAGACCCTCCTCGACCCCACCCAGTCACACCTGCTCCTCGTCTACACGGCCGCTCCCGGCACGGACAGCCACGAGAAGCTGCGCCTGCTGTCGGTGATAGGGACGCAGTCCTTGCGGTGAGCCGGCCGGGGACGCGCGGGGCACGGGGCAGGCTTCAGTGCAGGTAGCCGAGGGCCGAGGAGATCTGGTCCGCGTATTCGATGGCGCGTGCCGCGAGTTCGCGTTCGCGGGTCGACAGGTCGAGGGCGGAGAGGGAGCCCGAGACCGAGAGAGCGGCCACCACGTCGCCGGAGCGGTCGCGGACCGGGACCGCGAGGCAGGCGCGGCCGAGGGCGAGTTCCTCCACCTCCGTGGCGTAGCCGCGGGCGCGGACCTCGTCGAGGTCCTTGAGGAGGGGCTTCAGGGCGGTGAGCGTGTGCGGGGTGTACGCGGGGTACGCGGCGCCGATCAGCGCCTCGACCTCGTCGCCCTTGAGGCCGGACAGGAGGACCTTGCCCATGGCGGTGGAGTGCAGGGGTGCCAGTCGGCCGGTGAGGGTGAAGGAGCGCTGGGTGCGCGGGCCCTCGAAGTGGCAGAGGTAGAACATCTGGTCGCCCTGCCGCTCCGCGACATTGGCGCCGAGACCGGTCTCGTGGGCGAAGTTCTGCGCGACCTGCCGTGACGCCCGGAACACCGGGGACTGGTTGAGGGCGATCCCGGCGAGGCCGACGAGGCGGGGGCCGAGCCGGTGCAGGCCGGTGCGTTCGTCGCGGGCCAGATAGCCGAGCGATTCGAGCGCGCCGACGAGGCGGGAGACCGTCGACTGGCCGAGTCCGGAGAGTTCGACGAGTTCCGCGATCCGGCGCTCGGGCTGCTCCTCGGTGAAGTAGGTGAGGAGCGAGAGGGCGCGTTCCACGCTCTGGGTCCCGATCCCGGCGGCACGAGATGTAGCATCCATATCGTGGATGCTACATCCTCGCGCGCCGGGCCACCCCGGACATCCCGCGGCTGAGGCCCTTCAGCGCACGACGGAGGCGGCCGGCACGCGGGCGTCCCGGTGCGGCCACACCATGTCCTCCAGGACCTCGTCGAGCGCCCCGCGCGTGACGGCGTCCAGGGGCGCGGCGGGCAGCCGCACCCTGGCGGACGCGATCACCCCGCGCCGTACCAGGACCTCCTTGTGGACCGCCCAGGCCTGCCCCGCGCGCACCCCGAGGTGGACGAGGGGACGCACGTGCGCGAACAGGGCCCGCGCCCGCGGCCGGTCCCCCTGGTCGAGGGCGTCGAGGACGCCGCGCAGCACGTCGGAGAACTCGCAGGCCGGCATGGTGCCGATCGCCCCGTTCGCGTGCTCGTCGAGGAGGAACTGGGCGTTCTGGCCGCCGAGTACGGCGAAGTCGGCGCCGGTCGCGGCCGCGACGGCGGCCACCTTGGCGGGCGGCGAGGGCACCTCCACCTTCACCGACGTGATGCCCGGCTCGGCCGCGAGGGCGACGATCTGCTCGACGCCCATCGACACCCCGGTGACGCCCGGCGCGTCCTGGATCATGACGGAGGCCTCGGTGGCGGCGGCCACCTCGGCGAAGAATTCGAGGACCTGCGGCGGGGACGGCTTGGTGAGGAACGGCGGCAGGACCATCAGGTGGTCGGCGCCGCCCTCGACCGCCCGCAGCGCCAGTTCGCGGGAGGTGACGGTGCTCGTTCCGTTGACGCCGGCGACCAGCGGCAGCTCCGGCCCGGCGACCGCGCGGACCTCGCGCAGGATCGTGGCGCGTTCGGCCTCCGTGAGGGCGAAGCCCTCGCTGGCCATGCCGAAGACGGCGAGTCCGTCGACGCCGCAGGCGAGCTGGAACTCGACGAGCGAGCGCAGCGAGGGTATGTCCAGCTCGCCGCTGTCGGTGAAGGGGGTGGCGAGGATCGGCATCAGGCCTCGGGGCAGTGCGGGCACGGTTCAGCTCTCCTTGGCGAGTTCGGCGAGTTCACGGACCTTCTCGGCGTCGACCTCGACACCGAGGCCCGGCCCCGCGGGCAGGGCGTACCCGTCGGGACGGGCGTCGATCGGGGTGCGCAGGATGCTCTGCGCGACGGACAGGGAGTCGGCCTGGAACTCGAAGTACGGGGAGTTCTCGACGGCCGCGCTCAGCTGGATCCCGGCGGCCAGGGCGACTCCCAGCCCGACCGAGTGGTGGCAGGCCACGGGCAGGTGCGCGGCCGCGGCGAGTTCGGCGATGGACTGCGCCTCGGTGATACCGGTGCGGGCGACGTCGGGCTGGGCCAGGCGCAGCGCGCGCCGGCCGATCCAGTCGGCGAACTCGTACCGGTTGCGCATCGCCTCTCCGACGGCGACCGGAGTGGTGATGCGGCCCGCCAGCTCCCGGTGCCCCTCGACGTCCTCCGGCGCCAGCGGTGCCTCCAGGAACAGCGCGCCGCGCCGGTCGAGCTCCCGGCCGAGGGCCAGCGCCTCACCGATCGAGTACGCCCAGTGGGCGTCCACCGCGAGCCGGACGCCGGGGGCCGCGGCGGCCACGGCGTCGTAGGTGGCCAGGTCCGTCTCGACGCCCTTGCCGAGCGCCAGCTTGATCATGGTGGCGCCCTGCTTCGCGTACGAGGCGGCCAGCGCGGCGCGCTCCTCGTCGGTCGGCTCGGGCAGCCCGGAGACGTAGGCGGGGACGCGGTCGCGGTGGGCGCCGCCGAGCAGTTCGGCGACCGGGAGACCGGTCAGCCTGCCATGCAGGTCCCACAGCGCGATGTCCACGGCGGCCATGGCGTCGGCCTGGTGCCCGGTCAAGTGGCCGCGCTCCCGCATCAGTTCGCGCATGCGGTGCCACAGCGGGCGCACCCGCGCGGGGTCCTGGCCGACGAGGCTGCCGGCCAGGAGGCGGTCCACGACGGCGGCCGGGATCTCGGGGCCGACCGGCGCGAGCGCCTCGCCCCAGCCGGTGGCGCCCTCGTCGGTGCGGATCTCCACGAGGAGGGTCTCGAAGCGTCCCGAGTACAGGCTGCGCCAGGGCGCGCGCACGACGTAGCCGCGGTCCGCGGTGAGCTCCTGCCCGTCGTCCAGACGCCCCAGGTAGGCCCGTGGTCCCTCCAGCTTCAGCACGTGGGTGAGCACCTCGGTGATACGGGCCATGCGACTTCCCTCCATCGCCTTGCGTGAGCAATCCACATTCTGCATAGCTGTTGTAAATAGAGCAAGCATGGTTAACATCGTGGCCATGAACGCTCAATGCTGAGGCAATACGCCCGGCTGCCGCGTCGCCGGACTCACCTGTGTCCGGCCCACCCGTGTCGGCTCATCCGTGCCCGACGCGTCTGTGCACTCATCCGTATGCGAGGTCCCCATGCCCGAGCAGACCGCCGCGCCCTGTGGCCCCGGCACCGAGCCCGCCGGTGCGCCGCCCGCCGACCCGACGCCCTCGAAGCGGGTCCTCGTCGCCGGAAGCATCGGTAACTTCGTCGAGTGGTTCGACATCGGCATCTACGGCACGCTGTCGTCCGTCATCGCGGGCAACTTCTTCGCGCACGGCGACCGGACGTCGGCGCTCCTGTCGACGTTCGCCATCTTCGCCGTGGGCTTCGCCATCAGGCCGATCGGCGCGCTCTACTTCGGCCCCCTGGCGGACCGTGTCGGACGCAACCGGGTCCTCGCCGTCACCGTGCTCGTCACGTCCCTGTCGACGTTCGCCATCGGAGTCCTGCCCACGTACGCGAGCATCGGCGTCGCCGCTCCCCTGCTGCTGGTGCTGGCCCGCCTGGTGCAGGGATTCGCCGCCGGCGGCGAGACGTCCAGCGCGGTGAGCCTGCTGTTCGAGTACGCGCCGCGCAATCGCCGCGGCTACTACACGAGTTACGGCGCCGCCCTCGGCTTCGTCGCCTTCGTGTGCGGAGCCGGGATGGCGCTCGTCCTCTCCCTCGTGTTCGGAGACGACCAGATGTCGTCCTACGCCTGGCGCATCCCGTTCCTGCTGGCGCTGCCGCTGGGCGTCGCGGGCCTGTACCTGCGGCTCAAGCTGGACGACACCCCGGAGTTCCGGCGTCTGGAGGAGAGCGGTGAGGTCGCGGACTCGCCCATCAAGGAGACGTTCCGCACCAGCCGTCGGCCGATGCTGATCCTCGCCGGGGTCATCGTCCTGAAGGGCGTCGCCCACTGGACCCTGCAGACCTTCATGGTCAGCTACCTCACGGACACCATGCACTTCAGCCAGGCCCAGTCCTTCGCCGCCTCGACGATCTGCATGGGTGCCGTCGCCGTCCTCATCCCCTGCGCCGGACTGCTCTCCGACCGCGTCGGCCGCAAGCCGCTGCTCATCGCCGGTGCCCTCGGCCTGATCCTGCTCGCCTGGCCCTGCCTGCTGCTGATGTCGTACGAGAACGCGGCGCTCGCGGTCGTCGCGATGGTGGTCCTCGGCCTGCCGATCGCCGCGTACGACGGCGCGGCCAACGCCAGCATGGCCGAACTGTTCCCGGCCCGGATCCGCACCGGCGCCATCGCCATCCCGTACAACATCTCCGTCAGCCTGTTCGGCGGCACGGCGCCCTACATCGCCACCTGGCTGGTCAGCTCCACGGGCTACGACCTGGCGCCCTCCTTCTACTTGATGCTCGCCGGCCTCATCACGCTCGTCACGGTCGTCCTGGGCGTACGCGAGACGGCCGGCCCGCGCGTTCAGCAGTCGGTCGAGCGCTGAGGCACCTTCGTACGAGAACCGGCGGTGCCCACCGCGACGGCGTTGGCCGCGACGATGACCGCGACGGCGGTCCAGGCCAGGTGGTCGAGGTGCTGGTCGAGGACGAGGAGGCCGACGAGTGCGGCGAACACCGGGTTGACGCTCATGAAGACGCCGAAGAAACGGGCCGGGACCCGGCGCAGCGCCAGGAGGTCGGACAGCAGCGGCACCGCCGAGGAGAGCACCCCCGCCGCCAGCGCGCCCAGCAGCGCGGCGGGGGTCGGCGGGTTCAGCCACAGGACCGTGAGGCCGACCGGCAGGTAGAGGAGGCCGGAGGCTGCGGCGGCCGCCGCCGAGCCCTCAAGTCCTGGCAGCCGGTGGCCGATCGCCCGGTTGAGCAGGATGTAGCAGCCCCAGCACACCGCGGCGACCACGGCGAGCGCGATGCCCAGGTAGTCCGTGCTCGGCCGGGGCCGGGTGAGCACGACGACGGCCGCCGCCGCGGCGAGCGCGCACAGCAGGTCGAGGCGGCGGCGCGTTACGGCGAGGGCGACGGTGAGCGGCCCGAGGAATTCGAGGGTCACCGCGAGGCCCAGGCCGATCCGGTCGATGGCCAGGTACAGCGTGAGGTTCATCGTGCCGAACACCACGGCCAGGGCCAGGACAAGCCGCCACTGCGCCGCGGTGAAGGCCCGTACCCGCGGCCGGCCCACCGTCAGCAGGGCGGCGGCCGCGACCCATTGGCGTACGGACACGACGCCCACGGGGCCGAGTACGGGGAAGGCCAGGGCGCCCAGTGACGCGCCGACCTGGTTCGACAGGCCGCTGCCGAGCATCAACGCGACACCGCTCGCGCGCGAGGGCGTACGTCGGGGAGCCGTGGCCGTGAGGGGCTGATGCGGGGAAGGGGTTGTGCTCGCCATGGTGGGAGGTTCGACCCGCGCGCCGCATACGCAAAATGCATGCCACGCTTCTCGCATACGCTGAGCGTATGGATGAGGGAAGCGGGCTCGCCGGTCTGGAACTGCGGCATCTGCGGTGTCTGGTCGCGATCGTCGACACGGGCACCTTCACCGACGCCGCGATCCAACTGGGCGTCTCCCAAGCCTCGGTGTCCCGCACCCTGCACGGGCTGGAGACGGTGCTCGGCGTCCGGCTCCTGCACCGCACCAGCCGCGCCGTGACCCCCACCACGACGGGTGTCCGCGTCGTGCACCGCGCGCGGCAATTGCTCGCCGAGGCCGAGAACCTGGTGCGGGAGGCGACGACGGGGCACGCGCGGTTGCGGATCGGGCACGCCTGGGGCGCGTTCGGGCGGCACACCACCGAGTTCCAGCGCCGCTGGCACCAGAGCCACCCCGACGTCGAACTGCTGCTGGTCCGACACAACAGCCCGACCGGTGGACTCGCCGAGGCGGTCTGCGACCTGGCCGTCGTACGCCACCGCACGGATCTGCGCCGCCGCTACGGCTCCGCGGTCGTCGGCCACGAACCCCGCTACGTCGTCATGGCCGCCGACGACCCCTGGGCGCGGCGGCGCCGCATCCCCCTCGCGGACATCCGTGAGCGCACGGTGGCGGTGGACCGGCGCACCGGCACCACCACCGCCGACCTGTGGCCCGGCGACCCGCACGGCTCCATCGAGTACACGGCCGACGTCGACGACTGGCTCGCCGCCATCGCTTCCGGCCGCTGCGTCGGCGTCACCCCGCAGGCCACCCTCGCCCAGTACCGGCGCGAGGGTGTCGTCTACCGCCCGGTGTCGGGCGCCGATCCCGTGCCGGTGCGGGTCGTCTGGGACGAGCGGGACCCGCACCCCAGTACGCACGCGGCCATCGCGCTGCTCTGCGAGCTGTACGGCCCCTGAGAGCGCCCGGCCCGTCAGCCCGGTCCGTCAGCCCGGTCCGTCAGCCCGGTCCGTCAGCCCAGCCCGAGCCGCCCCAGCACCCGCCCCATCGCCTCGCGCACCGCGTCCTTCGCCACGTCGGTGTGGTCGAGGCCCTCGAAGGCGTGGGGCGCGCCGGGGACGTCGATGACCTCGACCGGGGCGCCGCCGGCTTCGGCGGCCTCGACGAACTCGGCCACCGTCGCCGCGACCGCGGGGGCCTCGCGCCCCACCCGGACCAGGACGAACGGCGGCGTCCCGCCCTTGGCCACCACGTCGGCGGGCCGGAACCGGGGATCGTTCACGCCCCAGCCGGGCAGCGGCGCCATGATCGGGTAGTTCGCCGCCAGGCACCGCAGCCACGGCGGTGCCTCGCTCAGCCAGGGCGCCGTGAGCGGTCCGGCGCCGGACAGGAACCACAGCGCGATCCGGTCCTCGTCGACCCGTGGATCGGCCCGCACCTTCGCCACCGCGGCCACCACGTCCTCGGCCGCCTCCGGGTACGCCGTGACCGCGTGCAGCCGGTGGTCGAAGGTGACGCCGACGGCGCCGCAGGACGCGGCGAGGCGGGCGTAGCCGATCAGGGCGGGCCAGTCCCGCGGCGTCGGTCGCGCCTGCGCGGGCACGGGGCCGCCGTGCACGAACACGACCGCGGGCCGGGGCCGCGCCGGATCCGCGCCCTCGGGGACGTACAGGTCGATGGCGCCGTGCCGTTCGCGGGGGATCTCCGGTACGTCCAGGAGGAACGGCCGGAGGTATCCGGAGTCGGCCGTCTCCTTCTGCGTTCCCGGTTCCAGGCGGGTGCCTTCGCCGGCCGCCGCGCGCAGCAGCACGTCGGCGAGCCGCTCCGGGCTCGACAGCATCGGCCAGTGCCCGGTGGGCAGTTCGAAGAAGGTCACGTCCGGGCGGACGAGTGCCTGGATCACCGGGTCGCCGAAGCTCAGCAGCATCCGTACGGTGTCGATGGTCGCGCCGCTCTCCGCGCACAGCACCCCGGTGGACGGAAGCCGCGCCGCCGCACCGGTCAGGCGCAGCGGTCGCAGCAGCGTGCCGAGCGGCTGCGGCGCGGCGTGCGCGGTGAGCCGGTCCAGCGCGGCGTCGGACAGGCCCGCCGTGCTGCCGTACCGCCGCCACTCCTGTGGCTGCGGTACGGCGAGCGTCCCCTCGGCGTCCCCGGTTTCGGCGATCCGCTCGCGCAGTTGCTGGTCGAGGACCGTCGCGAGGCCCACGGCGCCGTCCTGCACCGGCCCGGTGTCGAGGTACACGATGCGGGCGATCCGGTCCGCCCGCCGGTCTGCCGCGCCCACCGCCGCGCAGGCACCGTAGTCGTGCCCCACGAGGACGACCTCGTCGCCCGGCCCGATCGTGTCGACGATCTCGACCACGCGCGCGATGTGCGCCTCCAGGTCGGTGGCGGCGCCGAGGTCCGCCACGTGCACCCGCGCGCCCCCGGCCGTCAGTTCCCGGGTCGTCTCCCGCCATGCGTCCGCGCCCGTGAACAGGCCGGGCACCAGTACGAACTCCGTCATCTCCGCATCCTCCTCAGGGGGTTGTCCGTCCTGGCGGGTACGTTAGGAACTCCCCCTGAGGGAGGTTCAAGTGTCACTGTCGACCGACCCGACCGACCCGACCGAAGCGTCCGACGGGCCGTGGAGCATCGGTGAGCTCGCCGAGCGCGCGGGCACCACGGTCAAGACCGTCCGCTTCTACTCCGACAACGGCCTGCTGCCGGAGCGCTCGCGCAGCACGGGCGGACACCGCCGGTACGGCTCCGACGCCCTGGACCGGCTCCGGTTGATCCGCTCGCTGCGCGGCCTCGGCCTGCCGGTCCCCGAGGTGCGCCGCGTCGTGGACGAACGGGCGGGCGCGGCGGGGGCGTTGGAGGACGCGGTCGCGGGCCGGCTGCGGACGCTGGGCTCCCGGATGAGCGCGCTGCGCTGGCAGGAGGCGGCGCTGCGCCTGGTCCAGGAGTGCCCGCCGGGCGAGCGGGCGGACCGGCTGCGGCTGGTGGGATCGCTGGACGCGCCGCCGAGCACGGCGCCGCTGGCCAGGTTCTGGCGGGCCTGGCTGCCGCCGCGGATGCCGGCGGCGTCCCGAACGGCGTTCCTGGACGCGGCTGTTCCGGACCCTCCGCGGGAACCGACCCCGGCGCAGGTTTTGGCCTTCGCCCGGCTGTGCGCGCTCGTGTCCCGGCCCTGCCCGCCCACGGGAGAGCCCACGCAGCCGGCCGCACACCGGGCGGCGGGCGGGCGTGAATCCGCCGTGCTGTACGCGGGGTTGGCCGAGTCCTACGACCTGGCGGCACGCCGCATGCGGGTGGGCGCCGCCCCTGCTCCGGGCGAGGCCCTCGACTGTTTCGTCACGACCTACGCGAACGTGGCCGGCCACCGCGACACCCCGGACTTCCGCCGCGGCCTCGCCGGTCGACTGGCGGCGGATCCGCGGCTCGACCACTACTGGGACCTGGTGGCGGAGCTGACCGCGGCGGGCGACACGCCGCCGGAGCCGACGCCGGGCGCGGCCCACGACTGGCTGCTCGCGGCGCTGGAAGGCGAGGTGGCGGGCAAGGCGGGCTGACCGACGGTCCCGCGGCGGACGGGAACGCACGGCATCCGCCGTCGCACGACTCGGCCGGAGCCGGGTGGGGTAGAGCGGCTTCGGGACCCCGCTTCTCCCCCAGGAGGACGCCATGCCGGAAACCGTCGCCGCCCTCGACGGACTGTCGTACGAGCCGCTGACCCCCACCGCGTACCTGGACCGCGCGGCCGCCGCCCACGGCGACCGGATCGGGGTCGTCGACGGTGAACGGCGGTGGACGTACGCCGAGTTGCGGGAGCGCTGCGTGCGCCTCGCGGGCGTCCTGGCGCCGCTGGCCGACGGGCGGCCGGTGGCGGTGCTCGCGCCCAATACGCACGTCCTGCTGGAGGCGCACTTCGGGGTGCCGTGGGCGGGCGTGCCGCTCGTGGCGGTGAACACGCGGCTCGCGGCGGCCGAAGTGGCGTACATCCTGGAGCACTCGAAGGCCGCCGTGCTGATCCACGACCCGGCGTTCGACGTCCTGGTCGACGACGCGCTGGCCCGTCTCGCCGCGCCGCCGTGCAGGATCCGGGCGGGCGCGGAGTACGAGTCGCTGCTGTCGGGTGCACGGCCGCTGCACCGCACGCCCACCGACGAGCGGTCCCTCCTGGCGGTCAACTACACGTCCGGCACGACGGGCCGCCCCAAGGGGGTGATGTACCACCACCGCGGCGCCTATCTGCAAGCGGTGGCGATGGCCGCGCACACCGGTCTGACGCCGTCGGCCGTGCACCTGTGGACGCTGCCGATGTTCCACTGCAACGGCTGGTGCTTCCCCTGGGCGGTGACCGCGGCGGCGGCCACCCACGTGTGCCTGCCGAAACTCGACCCGGCCGAGGTGTGGCGGCTGATCCGCGAGGAGGGCGTGACGCACTTGAACGGCGCGCCGACGGTCCTGTCGATGATCGCGTACGCGCGCGAAGCGGCCCCGCTGCCCGAGGGGCGCACCCTCCGTATGGCCACCGGAGGCGCCCCGCCCTCCCCGGCGATCCTGCGCCGCATGGGCGAGCTGGGCTTCGACGTCACGCACCTGTACGGGCTGACGGAGACGTACGGTCCGGCGATGCTGTGCGACTGGCGCCCCGAGTGGGACTCGCTGGACGGCGACGCGCAGGCCCGCCTGAAGGCCCGCCAGGGCGTCGGCAACATGATCTCCTGCACCGCCCGCGTGATCGCCGACGACGGCACCGACGTCCCGCCGGACGGCACGACCACCGGCCAGATCGCTCTGCGCGGCAACAACGTCATGCTCGGCTATCTCGACGACCCGCAGGCCACGGCGGCGGCCGCCCCCGACGGCTGGTTCCGCACCGGCGACATCGGCGTCGTGCACCCCGACGGCTACGTCGAGCTGCGGGACCGTTCCAAGGACGTCATCGTCTCCGGCGGCGAGAACATCGCGTCGGTCGAGGTCGAGCAGGCCATCATGGATCACCCGGCGGTCCTGGAGGCGGCGGTGATCGCGGTGCCCGACGAGCGCTGGGGCGAGGTCCCGGCCGCGTACATCACCCTGCGGGAGGGCGCGGCGGCGACCGGTGCGGAGATCATCGAGCACGTGCGGGGCCGTCTCGCGCGCTTCAAGGCGCCGAAGACGGTGACGTTCGGCGAGCTGCCGAAGACGTCCACCGGGAAGATCCAGAAGTACGTGCTGCGGGACAAGGCGTGGGCGGGTGCGGCGCGGCGCATCAATTGACCGGCTCCCCCGGGGCGGGTTCAGTCGAGATAGTGGGCGCGCCCCTCGTCGTCGAGACCGACGGAGCCCTCGGGCAGGATGCAGAACTCGTTGCCCTCCGGGTCCGCCATCACCAGGAACCCGCCCTTGTCGTACTCCTCCAGCCGCCGTCCGCCGAGCGCCTCGACGCGCCGCTGCTCGGCCGCCAGGTCGGGCGAGGTCACGTCGATGTGCATCCGGTCCTTGCCGGGCGTGGGGCGCGGGTTGCGCTGGAATCCGAACACGAGGCCGTCGGTGCGGCGCAGCCAGATGTACGGGCCCGTACGGCTGTCGATGGGCCGGTCCAGCAGCTCCGACCAGAACGCGGCCAGCCGCTCGGGGTCCTCGGCGTCGACGACGAGGGCGGTGATCCGCACGGATGCTCCGGCCATGGGGTGACCTCCAGGGGGACGTGGAAAACGGCGGCTGTCGGTGGCGCCTGTCGCGACGGCCCGCACCGAACGTACCGTCCGCGCCACCGCGAGGGCCCCCACCGAACGCCCAGCGAGCGTGTCCCGCTCCGGGTGCGGGTCCGGTTCGGCGGCGCGGCGGCGCGGCGGCGTCACATCTTCGCCGCTCCGTCCCGGATGGCCTCGCGGATCCGGAAGTACGTGCCGCACCGGCACACGTTCCGGATGCCGTCGAGGTCGGCGTCGGTGAGGGCGCGGCCCTCCTCCTTGGCGCGGCGGACCACCGCGACCGCGGCCATGATCTGGCCGGGCTGGCAGTAGCCGCACTGGGCGACGTCCTGGTCGAGCCAGGCCTGCTGCATGGGGTGGAGGTCCGCGTCGACGGTGTCGGCGAGGCCCTCGATGGTCGTCACCTCGTCGTCGGGCTTCAGCTCCTTGACGGGGATGGCGCACGGGTTGACGGCCTTGCCGTTGAGGTGGCTGGTGCAGGCCTTGCAGACGTTGATGCCGCAGCCGTACTTCGGTCCTGTGACGCCCAGGATGTCGCGCAGCACCCACAGCAGGCGTACGTCGTCCTCGACCTGGACCGTCACCTGCTCGCCGTTGACGCGGAAAGTGTGCTCGGGCACGGGGTTCTCGTCTCCCTGGTTGTGCGGTGGGTCGGATGGCGTGGGTCAGATGGCGTGGCTGCGGCCGTCGGTCGGCGACTGCGGGACGGGCGGGACGGTGGGCTTGGGGGTGAAGGAGAGGGTGGCGTGGTTGATCGGGAAGGTGGTCGGCATGGTGCCGGTGGCCCGTCCGTAGGCGCAGGCGACGGCGGCCATCGACGCGGCGACCCCCAACTCGCCCGCGCCACCGGGCTTCTCGCTCGTGTTCGGCATGATGATGATGTCGAGTTCGGGCGGGGTGTTCCACTGGCGTGTGTAGAAGTAGTTGTCCCAGCTCGCCTCCAGGAAGTGGCCGTCCTTGAGGTGCAGGCTGGAGGTGAGGGTCTGCGCGATGCCGTCCATGAGGCAGCCCATCATCTGGGCCTCCAGACCGCGCGGATTGACGGCGAGGCCCACGTCGACCGCGCACACCGCCTTGGTGACCCGGGGGCCCGTGACACCGTCGCGGACCGGCCGGTTCACCGTTTCCGGGCGGCAGTCGATCTCGACGAGGACGGCGTTGGCGGCGTGGTACTCGGTGTGCACGGCGATGCCCTGCGCGACGCCGTCCGGCAGCTCCCTGCCCCACCGGCCGGCCTCCGCGACCTTGTCGAGGACCGCGCGGGCCCGCTCGTCGCGCAGGAGGTCGCGGCGGAGCGCGAGGGGGTCCTTGCCCAGCTTCTCGGCGAGGCGGTCGATGACGAGCTCGCGGGCGCAGGTCACGTCGGGCGAGTAGACGTTGCGCATGCTGCCGGTGTTGAAGCCCTTGTCGGTCTCGTTGAGGAGCCGGCTCTGGACGCCGACGTCGTAGGGCATGGACTGGGACAGCTGGAAGAAGGTCTCGGAGAAGGCGAGGTCGGCGACCGGGAGCTTCGCGGCCACGGCCGTGAGTGCCTCGCCGAAGCCCATGCTGAGGTCGGTGGCGATGCTGGTGTGGCGCTGCTTGTAGCTGAGCACCTTGTCGCCCGCGTGGGCGACGCGGACCCGGGAGGTCGCCATGGGGTGGGCGCGGCCCTGGCGGGCGTCGTCGGCGCGGTGCCACATGAGGCGGACGGGCTTGCCCATCTTCTGGGAGACCTCCGCGGCTTCGAGGGCCGCGTCGAAGAACAGCTTGCGGCCGAAGGAGCCACCGCTCTCCGTGACATGCACGGTGACGGCGCCGACCGGGAGGCCGAGCCTGGCCGCGATGGTCTGCTTGGCGACGATGGGGGACTTGAGGCCCGACCAGATCTCCGCGCGGCCCGGCCGTACGTCGGCGATGGCGCAGTTGGGCTCCAGGGCGCTGTTGCCCCGGAAGTGGAAGGTGAAGGCGGCTTCGACGGTGGGGGTCAACGGCGGCAGTCCGAGGGGGATTTCGGCGCGCTTCAGTTCCTTGAGGACACTGTCGTCGGACTTGCCCTCCGCCGTGCCGCCCCGCCATGTCACCTCCAGGGCGCGGACCGCGTCGATGCACTGGCCGAAGGTACGGGCCCGTACGGCGACGCCGGTGGAGACGGTTTCGACGTCGGTGACGCCCGGCATGGTGCGCACCGTGTCGAGGTTGGCCACCGAGCCGACCTTGCCGTTGATGGTGGGCGGGCGGCACACCATCGTGGGCAGGGCGCCCGGGACGTCGAGGTCCATGGCGAACTTCTTGCGGCCGGTGACGGCGGCGCGGGCGTCGAGGCGGCTCTGCGCGGTGCCGATGACGGTGAACTGCTCGGCGGACTTGAGCCGAGCCGTCGCCCGCTCCGTCGTCGCCGCCGCGGCCTTCTCCGCGAGTTCACCGAAGCCGATGGCCTGACCGGCGGGCCCCAGGACGACACCCGCCTTGACCTTCAGCTCGGTGACGAGGGCGCCCAGTTCGAGCGCTGCCGCGTCCAGGAGCCGGCCGCGCGCGATGGCGGCCGCCACCCGCACCGGGGTGTAGGTGGCGATCGTCGTGTTGGAGGCGCCGGTGAGCTGGTTGAACAGGAGCTCCGGGCGGGCGTCGGCGAGCGTGACGCGCACCCGGTCGAGCGGGACGTCCAGCTCCTCGGCGATCAGCATGGCCGTCGATGTGGTGATGCCCTGGCCGACCTCCGCGCGCGGCAGTGCGAACGACACCGTGCCGTCCTGATGGACCTGGACGGTGATGAGCGCGGAGGTGGGCGCCGCCGCCAGGGTCAGGGCGTCGTTGAGGTCGACGACCTCCGTGATGTCCAGGGACGGGACGGGGGCGCCGGCTGCCTCCTGGGCCGAGGCGGCCCGCGCGGGTGCGAGTTCGGCCGCGGTCACCAGCGTCGGTGCGGCCAGTACGTAGCCGAGGAACTGTCGTCTGCGCATGCTTCCTCTCACTCCGGCCGGTTCATGTCCGGCAGGTTGATGGCGATGGGCCGTGCCTCGGACAGGAAGAGGAGCACGAACTGTCTGATCGCCTCCTCCAGCGTCCACATGACCGCCGGCACTCCGGGGATCGGAATGATCCCTTCACGGAAGGCGACAAGCAATGGCCAGGCGCCCGCGATCAGCGGCTTGAGGACGGGTTCCTTGGACAGGCCGATCATGTCGCCGACCCGGTCGCCGAGGGTGTACCGGGTGAACGCGCTGATCAGGGGGCGGGTCAGGCCGAGGTCGAGTTCGGCGACGATGCCGAGGAGGACGTCGGCCAGGGCCTCGCCCTCGTCGGTGTGCGCGAGGATCGGGTCGAGGACCTGCTTCGACTGCGCGTTCGCGGCGTCCCACGTGGCGGGGATGTACTCGTCCTGGACGCCCAGCATGGCCGCGCTCACCTGCCACACATGCAGATACGCCGAGGCGTCGGCGTCGCTGACCCGCACCCCCCACTCTTTCAGCTTGCGCATGACAAACGTGGCGAGGCTGTGCCACGTCACGAGGATGTCGGCCTGGCTGATCGGGATCTTCTGGCCGCCGCTGACCTGATTCCACGCCGGGGACTGCGGCAGCAGATGCCGCACCGCCGCGTGCACCATCCGCGTCTTGACCGCGGTGACGATCATGGAGCCCTCGGGCTTGTACGCGTCCAGATCGCCGATGTCGTAGCCGAGTTTGGCGGTCTTGGCGATGCGGTCCTTCATGTCCGCGCCGCCCTTGGAGTAGTACACGGCGCGGGACTCACGGGGGATGGCGGTGCTCAGCATGCCGCTGCCGAGTCCGTACAGCGCGCCCACGTAGATGCCCTTGGTCCTGCTGAACTTGGAGCCCCGGTCGAGCTGCGCCTTGTCCGCCCAGGACGGCAGTCTGCGGGCCTCCTCCATGAACTCCCGCAGATCCTCCGGCAGTCCGTCGGGCAGCGGCTGGTCGTTGCGCTTCCACTGCGCGAGCAGCTCGTTGACCTTGGCGACCTCGCCGCACTGGAGGACGCCCGCGATCACGGGGTCGGCCTGCTCGTCCCAGACCCACTCGGGGTCGACGCCGGCGCCGGAACCGGCGATCGAGGTGGTCGGCGACCAGGTCCACAGGGACCGGGCGCTCGCCGGTGACGCCAGGCCGATCGCCCCGAAGGCGCCTAACGCGCCGCCCGCCAGCAGCATGTTCCGCCTGCTGAGCCCGTTCTTTCCGTCGTGTCCGTGCATCGTGGTGCTCGCCTCCTCAACTGCCGCTGGGCCGGTTGGTGTCGGGAATCTCGATGGCTGTGCCCTTCCCCTTGGTGAGGAAGGCGAGGATGTACTGGCGTGCCGCCTCGTCGACCGTCCAGGCGAGCGGCGGCACCAGCGGCAGTGGCAGCAGCCCTTCCCGGAAGGCGACGAGCTTCGGCCACACCGCCGCGATGGTCTTCTCCCAGAACGGCTCCTCCGGGATCCGGTCCATGTCCGCCACCCGGTCGCCCACGAGGTAGCGCGCGAGCGCGTTGCACAGCGGCCGGTCCAGGCCGCCGGGGCTGGTCTGCTCCGCGAGCTGGCCGAGCAGGATGTCGGTCAGCTCGATCCCCTCCTTCGTGGAGGCGAGGATCGGGTCGAGGACCTGCTTGGACTGGGCGTTGGCGGCGTCCCACGTCTTGGGGATGTACTGGTCCTGGACGCCGAGCATGTGCACGGTCACCTGCCACACGTGCAGATAGGCCGCCGATTCGGCCGGGCTGACCGGCACCTTCCACTCCAGCAGCTTGCCCATCGCGTACGTGGCGAGGCTGTGCCAGGTGACGAGGATGTCGGCCTGGCTGATGGGGATCTTCTGGCCGCCGTTGACCTGGTTCCACGCCGGGGACCGCGGCAGCAGATGCCGCACCGCCGCGTGCACCATCCGTGTCTTGACGGCCTGCACGATGCAGTCGCCGTCGGCGCGGTAGGCGTTGAGGTCGCCGACGGCGAAGCCCAGCATGCTGGTCTTGGCGACGCGGTCCTCCATGTCGGCGCCGCCTTTGGAGTAGTACACCGAGCGCGCCTCCCTGGGGATGGCGGTGCTGAGCATGCCGCCGCCGACCCCGTTGAGCACATCGAGGTAGAAGCCGCGCGTCTTGTTGAACTCGGCCGCGGTCTCCAGCATGCCCCGGTCGGCCCACGAGGGCAGTTGCCGCGCCTTGTCCATGAACTCCCGTACATCCTTGGGGAGTCCGGCGGGCGGCGCCTGGTCGTTGCGCTTCCACAGGCGCAGCTGTTCGTTCACCTTCGGCACGTCACCGCGGTCGATGACCGAGGCGACGAGCCGGTCCACCTCGTCGTCCCAGACCCACTCGGGGTCCACCCCCGCGCCGGTCCCGGCGACCGAGTCGCCCGGCGACCAGGTCCACAGGGACCGGGCGTTCGCCGGGGAGGCCGCGCCCAGCGCGCCCAGCGCACCGAGGGCTCCTCCGGCGAGCAACATGTTCCGCCTGCTCAAGCCATCCATTGCTCCGAACTCCTCCTTGAGTTCCGTGAACGCGTACGACCGCCAACAGGCCCTGCCCGCCCGGCGGTTGCCTTGGTACGATGAAACACGTTGAGCATCCCTGTACCACAGGGGAGCACAGACGCGGCGTGAACGCCAGAGGCTTCACGGAATCAGGGAGGCACCTGTGGAACCCAACGTGCTCGAGCTGGCCTTCAGCGACTCCGCCACCGGAACCGACTCCGGCACCACCCCCGACGACGAGGTGACGGTCCGTCTGCTGGACGCCGCCTACGAGCAGTTCTGCCGCATGGGCATCAAGCGCTCGACGATGGCGGACGTGGCGCGGATCGCCGGGGTCTCCCGGATCACCGTCTACCGCCGGTTCGCCACCAAGGAGGCGCTGGTCGAGCAGGTCGTCCGGCGTGAATTCCGGCGCTACTTCGATCAGTTCACGGCCGAGATCCGGGGCGCGGACACGGTCGCCGAGCGGGTCGTGGTGGGCTTCGTCGGCTCGCTGCGCGCCATCCGCCACAACCGGCTCATCGGCGGCCTGATGGAGGTCGAGCCGGACACGGTGGTGCCGTCGCTGACCGCCGACGGGGGCCGCACGCAGTACGTGGTGCAGCAGTTCGTCGCCGCGCGGCTGCGCCAGGAGCAGCGGGCGGGACATGTGGCCGAGGAGGTCGACGTGGACGTGGTGGCCGAAATGATGGTGCGGGTGTGCACGTCGTTCCTCGTGGTGCCGAGCCATGTCATCGACCTGGACGACGACGAGCGCATGCGCCAGGTGGCCCGGCAGTTCCTGGTGCCGATGCTGGGCCCGCCGGCGTGACGCCTGTCCGCACCCGCTTCCCATCACCTGCGACGCGACTTATTGACACAGCGCCAACAACGGTCCACGGTAGGCATCGCTCACGCACAGACCGCACACCCCGCACGTTCAACGTCGTACGTTCTCGGGAGCCGCCGTGACGCCAACAGAGCCGTTGCACCAGTCAGTTGACGGGCTGACGATCACCACACTCTTGCGCCGCAACGCCCAGGAGCACGGGGACCGCCCCGCGCTCACCACCGGAATCGGGCCGGACGCGGGCACCCTGACCTGGAACCAACTGCGCGCCGAGGTCGCCGCACTCACCCGCGGCCTCGCCCAGCTCGGCCTCGAGCGGGGCGACCGGCTCCTCATCGCGATGTCGAAACGGGCCGAGCACTGGGTCACCGACCTGGCGGCGGCCCACATCGGGGCGCTGCCGTGCAGCACGTACGACACGCTCAGCACCGAGCAGATCGGCGTGATCGCGCGGCACAGCGCCGCCACCGTGATCGTCCTTGAGGGCGAGGAGCAGGTGCGGCGCTGGGCACCCGTCCTCGACGACCTGCCGCACCTGCGTGCCGTCGTCGTGCTCGACTGGTCGGCCGCGCCGGCCGACGACCCGCGCTTCGTCAGCTATCCGGCCGTGCGGGGCGCGCTGCCGCCGGACGAGGCCGCCTTCGAGGCGCTCACCGACGCCGTGACGACGGACCAGCCGCTGGCCCTCGTCTACACCTCGGGCACCACCGGCGACCCGAAGGGCGTGGTGCTCTCGCACCGCAACGTCATCCACGAGTCCGTGATGCAGGAGCAGTTGGTGCCGCTGCCGACGCACCCGCGCTCGGTCGCGTACCTGCCGATGGCGCACATCGCGGAGCGGGTCCTCGGCATCTACATGCCGATCTGCAGCGCGGGCCACGTCACCATCTGCCCCTCCCCCGACAAGCTCCTGCCCGCGCTCCAACAGGTGCGCCCGCACGGCTTCTTCGGGGTGCCCCGGGTGTGGGAGAAGCTGGCGACGGGGCTGCGCGCCCAGCTCGCGGCGCTCCCCGAACAGCAGGCGACGGCGTTGGCGCAGGCCCAGAAGACGGCCCTCGAAGTGTTCCGGCTGCGCTCGGACGACAAAGAGGTACCGGCCGAACTCGCGGCGCAGTTCGCCACGTTGGACGAGGCGGCGCTGCGTCCGCTGCGCGCCGCGATCGGCTTCGACGACTGCCTGCGGGCGTTCAGCGGCGCCGCCCCGATCCCCACCGCCGTACTGGAGTTCCTGGCGAGCGTCGGCCTGCCGGTGTACGAGGTGTGGGGCCTGAGCGAGTCCACGGGCGCGGCCACGGTCAGCACGCCCGATGTGTTCGCACTCGGTTCGGTCGGCCGCCCGGGGCCCGGCATCGAGGTCAAGGAGGCGGCGGACGGTGAGCTGTTCGTCCGGGGCCCGGTCGTCTTCGCCGGGTACCTCCAGGCGGACGGCAGTGTGGCCTCCGGCACGGACGCCGAGGGCTGGCTGCCCACCGGTGACGTGGGCACGGTCGACTCGCGCGGCATCGTCAAGGTCACGGACCGCAAGAAGGAACTCATCATCACCACCGGCGGCAAGAACATCGCCCCGACGAGGATCGAGTCCCTGCTGCGCGCCCACCCGCTGATCGGCCAGGCCGTCGCGATCGGCGACGGGCGCCGCTACATCACGGCGCTGCTGGTCCTCGACGAGGAGGCGGCGCCGCACTGGGCGCGCGCCCACGGCATCACCACGACCGACCTCGACAAACTCGCCGTCCACCCCGAGGTGTTGGCGGCGATGGACGGCGCGGTCGAGGAGACCAACGCGGTGCTGTCGCGCGTCGAGCAGGTCAAGCGGTACCGGGTCGTCGCGGGTCCGTGGACGGCGGAGACGGGCGAGCTGACGCCGAAGCTGAGCCTGCGCCGCCGCGCCATCGACGATCTGCACGCGGAGACCATCGAGTCGCTGTACGCGGAGCCGGTCGGCGCCGGCAGGCCCGCCGACACCGACCGGGCCGTCAAGGCCGAGGAGGAGTAAGGCGTTCATGGGAGCCCAGCACCAGGCCACCCGGCGCCGCCGCATGGAACCGGACGCGCGCCGCGCCGAGATCCTCGCCGTCGCCCGCCGACGGTTCGGTACCACCGCCTACGCCTCGGTGTCCGTCTCGGACATCGCGGCGGAGGCGGGCGTGGCGCGCGCCCTGGTCAACCATTACTTCGGCGACAAGCGGCAGCTGTACCTGGAAGTCGTACGGCAGATGATGGTCATCCCCGCCTCGGTGTCCGAACGGCTGCCGCGGACCACGGCCGAGGAACGCCTCGCGGTGTGCGTCGACCGCTGGCTCGAAGTGGTCGAGCGGAACCGGGACATGTGGCTCGCCGCCATCAGCATGGACTCGCTCGGCGACCCGGAGGTCGACCGGATCATGCTGGAGGGCGACGAGATCGCCACCGACCGGATCCTCGAAGCGGCCATGATGACGGACGTCACCGAGGACGCGGGCCGCGAGAAACTCCGCGCGATGATCCGCGCCCACAGCGCCATGCTCAAGTCCGCGTCCCGCGAGTGGCTGGAGCGCGGCACGCTCACGCGCGAGGACCTCCAGGTGATCCTCACGCGCACCGTGGTCCACCTGTTGCAGACGGTGTTCCCCGCGGTGCGCACCGACTAAAGACACCTCTCCCTTCTTCCTCTTCAGACACGCGAGGAGACACACCATGCCCCGAGTCCTCTCCGACGAACGCCGTGACCTGGTCAAGGCCATCGCCGACTTCTGCAACCGCGAGTGCGGCACGAAGGAGCAGCGCGACAAGCTGACGTCCAACGGTCTGGAACACCACAACCAGCAGCTGTACGAGAAGATGGCGAAGCTCGGCTGGCTCGGCATCGCCGTCCCCGAGGAGTACGGCGGCGCGGGCCGCGGCATGGTGGATCTCTCCCTCTTCCTCCAGGAGACGTCCTACGGCCGGGCCCCCATCAGCGGCTTCGGCACGACGATCATCACGGCCGCCGCGTACGAGAAGTTCGGCTCCGAGGAGCAGAAGCGGACCGTGCTCGAAGGCGTGGTCAACGGCCGGGTCGAGTCGGTCTCGATGTCCGAGCCGGGGGCCGGTTCGGACGTCGGCGCGCTGGCCTGCAAGGCGGAGCGCACCACGGGCGGTTACCTGGTCAACGGGCAGAAGACGTGGTGCTCCAACGCCCATTTCGCCGACCACATCCTGCTGATCGCCCGTACGGAACAGGGCTCGTCGAAGCACGAGGGCCTCACCCAGTTCATGGTGCCGACGAACGCCGAGGGGCTGACCATCCGCGGCATCGACACGATGGGCGGCAAGGAGGTCAACGACCTCTACTTCACGGACTGTTTCGTGCCGGACTCCGCGGTGGTGGGCACGCCGGGGCACGCCTGGCGGCAGCTGATGGCGGGCCTCAACCTGGAGCGGATGATCCTCGCCGCGATGATGATGGGCGTGGCGCGCCGGGCCTTCGACGACACCTTGGCCTACGTCCGCCAGCGCGAGCAGTTCGGCCGTCCCATCGGCTCCTTCCAGGCGCTCAAGCACCGCATCGCGGACATGGCGACGGAGCTGGAGTGCGCCCAGCTCCTCCTCGACGACGTGGCCGCGGCGATCGACGCCGAGCCCGGCAAGGTCCTCGCGCGGGAGGCGTCGATGGCGAAGCTCAAGTGCACGGAGCTGGCCAAGCACGTCACCCTGGAGGGCATGCAGATGCTGGGCGGCTACGGCTACGCCACCGAGTACGGCATGGAGGCGCTGCTGCGGGCGACGGTGGTGTCGACGGTGTACGGCGGCACCAGCGAGATCCAACGGGACATCATCGGCAAGACGTACGGCCTGTAGCCGGCCGGCGGACGGCTCGCCGGTCACACCTCCCGGCGGCGCTCGTGGCGCGCGCGTGCCGCGTCGTGGGCGTCGCGCAGGAGACGCAGGACCGTGTCGCGGGTGCGTTCGCCAGGGTTGACGACGCAGATCCAGTGCTGGGCGCCGTACACGGGATGGGGCAGCACCGTGTCGGTGCGCGCGGGGTCGTGCGGGCCCTCTCCGGTGAGGTCCTGGAAGGTGTCCCGGGCCACCTGGACGTTCACCCGCAGGCGGTCGGGGGCGTCCAGGCCGGAGAGCGTGTCGCCGGGCTGGTTCTTGGTGACGACCGTCGCGTACGGCTGCGAGGCGCCCGGGACCGCCCCGTCCGGGGCGTAGTAGAAGAACGCGTCACCCCACGCGATCTCCGGGAAGTCGCCTCCCGGCTGCGGGGCGAGCACGAGGGCGCCGTCCCAGCCGCGCACGGTCGTGAGGATCTGTTCCATACTCAAGGTGCTGGTCATGGTTCAAGCATCACCTTGAAGTGCTTGTGTGGGGTTGAGATGGAACAGGCGGGCGCGGCTGCCGTGCTGCGGACTGTCGACGTGGCGCGGGAGTCGGGGTACTCCGTGCAGCAGGTGCGCGACCTGGAGCGGCTCGGGGTGGTGCCCGCCGCCGCGCGGGCGAGCAACGGCTACCGGGCCTACTCCCCCGTGCACGTGCGGGCCCTGCGCGCCTATCGGGGGCTCGCCGGAGCCGTCGGGGCCGTGGCCGCCCGGGAGCTGATGGCGGGCCTGTGGACGGGGACGGTCGCGGAGGCGGCCGCCGCGGTGAACGCCGTGCACGTGGGTCTCGCGCGCGAGCGGGACGAGGCGCTGCGCGCGCAGGAGGCGTTGTGGGCGATCGAGTCCGAGCAGCGTCACGACGGCGTGGACGGCGCCGACACCATGACCGTCACCGAACTGGCCGCCGCGCTCGGCGTGCGCACCTCGACCCTGCGGTTCTGGGAGCGGGAGGGCCTCATCACGCCGGAACGCGTGACCTCGCGGCGGGCGCGCCGCTACGGGCCGGCCGCGATCGGGGCGGCCCGGATCGTGACGGCGCTGCGCGGCGGCGGCCACGGCATCCCGGCGGTGCGCGACATCGTCGACTCGCTGCACTCCCTGCGCGGGGACGGCGGTCCCGAGCGGGCCCGGCGCCTGCTGGATCAGCGCCTCGAACAGATCGCCGCGCGCTCCGTGGCGCTGCTGCGCGCGGGAGCGGATCTCGCCGCCGTCGTCGAGGCCGTCACTCCCCCGCCTCCGGCTTGAGAGCCGCGAGCCGTTCGATCACGCCGAGGCTGTAGCGCTCGCGCTCGACGACGGTGAAGCCGGCCTCGCGCACGAGGTGCAGCGGGCGCCGCAGCTGGTGGTCGTCGGCGAGCCTCGTCATCAGCGGCTGGATGACGCGCTGCACGGTCCGTACGGCGAACCGGTGGCTGGCGACGTGGTCGATCAGGAGCAGCGTGCCGCCCGGTACGAGGACGCGGCGCATCTCGGCGACGGCGGCGCGGTCGTCCGGGATGCAGCACAGGGCGAGTCCGCAGACGACCGTGTCGAAGGAGGCGTCGGGGAACGGCAGGCGGGTGGCGGACGCCTCGCTGAGGGTGACGTCGATGCCGAGGTCGGCGACGCGTTCGCGGGCGCGGGCCAGCATGTCCGGGGAGAGGTCGACGCCGGTGAGGTCGGTGCCCTTGGGATAGTGCGGCAGGTTCAGGCCGGTGCCGACGGCGACCTCCAGGACCCGGCCGCGTGCCCGGCCGCCCAGCCAGGCCCGGCCGTCGCGCAGCATGGAGCGGTCGAAGCAGCGCATCCAGGCGTCGTAGTGGGGCGCGTCGCGGGCCCAGATCCGACGGGTTCGCTGGTCCTGATCGTGTGCGGTCACGGCGGCCTCCCCTTCGGCGCGGGCGCTGTTCCCAGCATGCGACCGTGCCGCGCCGAAGGCGAGCACCCGGTGGGACCGGGTTCAGTCCAGCCGCTCGCCCTTGCGTTCCGGGATGACGAACATGGCGAGGATGTCGGCGACGTAGATCGCGGACAGCAGGCCGATGGCGACGGCGAAGCCCCAGCGGTCGGCGCACAGGGCCACGACGACGGGCGCGAAGCCGCCGACCGCGCGGCCGATGTTGAACAGGGTGTTCTGCGCGGTGGCACGCACCCGCGTCGGGTACAGCTCGGCCATCAGCGCGCCGTAGCCGCCGGTCATGCCGTTGGCGAAGAGGCCCATCACGGCGCCGCCGACGAGCAGCGCCCACGGCGAGACGA
The DNA here is from genome assembly GCF_054724165.1 of Streptomyces sp. BYX5S. Classification (NCBI taxonomy): domain Bacteria; kingdom Bacillati; phylum Actinomycetota; class Actinomycetes; order Kitasatosporales; family Streptomycetaceae; genus Streptomyces; species Streptomyces sp. BYX5S. Next base: position 4,553,752 of record NZ_CM138829.1, read on the forward strand.
GCTGGCTGTACGCGAGGACCGACAGGGCGGCGCCCACCTGGAAGAACCAGAACGCCTTGCGGCGGCCGAGGCGGTCGGCGAGCTCACCGAACAGCACGATGCCGAGCGCCATGCCGACGACGGTGACGGCGGTCCAGCCCGAGGACTTCGTGAGGCTGTAGCCGAACCGTTCGCTCAGGTAGGTCGGCAACCACGTCATGATGCCGTAGTAGCCGAAGTTCTGGACCGAGGTCAGGACCAGGACGCCGACGCTGGCGCGGGCCGTGGGGCCGTCCTTGACCAGCAGTCTCAGGGAGGCGAGCGTGGACGGGCCGGTGCCCTCGCCGCGGGTGCGGGTGAACTGTTCGGGCTCGTGCAGCCGCGAGCGCAGCGCGATGGCGACGACGGCGGGCACGGCGCCGATGACGAACAGCCCCTGCCAACCCCACATCGACAGCACCGGCGCCGAGATCAGGGCCGCCGCCAGGACGCCCGCCTGGAAGCCGAGCGCGACCAGGGACGTGGCGCGCGCCCGCTTCGTGCTGGGCCACGCCTCCGCGGCCAGCGTCATGCCGATGCCGAACTCGCCGCCGATGCCCACTCCGGCGAGGAACCGGAACGCGGACAGCTCGCCGTAGGACGTGGCGAGCGCCGAGAGGCCGGTGAAGACGGCGAAGAAGATCACCGAGTAGGTGAGGACCTTCACGCGCCCGATGCGGTCGGCGAGCATCCCGAAACCGAGTCCGCCGACCACCGCGCCGATGAGCGTGACGGTGGCGAGCGAACCGCTCTGCGTCTTGTCCAGGCCGAGGTCGACCGAGATGGCCGACAGGGCGAAGCTCAGGATCAGCAGGTCGAAGCCGTCCATCGCGTAGCCGAGGGACGAGGCGAACACGGCCTTCTTCGCGTAGCGGCTGGGCTTGTCGTCGCCGCTGTCCGCCGATGCCACGGCCGCTGCCGGCGCATCCAGTTGTGTCTTGGGCAAGGTTTTTCGTCGTTCCGTCGCGCGAGGTGGGCTGGGCAGGCGCCGAGGCGGGCGTCCTGCCCCGTCCGCTCATACGTGCGTCCGGACACGGTGGGACCGGGTGAGCGGTCGCGGCGTCCGGAGAACGGGAAAAGAGGGACGGTGGCGTCGACGGCCTTCGACGAGGCCGTGCTCGCACCGGCAGGGTGAAAGTCTTTCACACGTGTGTTTGTGCTCGTGCCCGGCCCTCGCCCTGCCCGGCGTGCCCGGTCTCAGTCCACGGTGACGACCACGGAGTGCCACCCGGACGCGCCGTCGGGGATGGTCGGGGTGCGCTTCTCGGTCTGGGTGTCGCCGGTACGGTCCGTGGCGCGGACGGTCAGGGTGTGGCTGCCCTTGGTGGCCCGCCACTCGTAGGACCACTGGCGCCAGGTGTCCCGGGTGTCCTCCGCGGCGAGGCGGGCCTCTCGCCACGGGCCGTCGTCGACGCGGACCTCGACCTTTTCGATGCCCCGGTGCTGGGCCCAGGCGACCCCGGCGACCATGACGGTGCCGGCCGCGGGGCGGGCGAAGGGCTTCGGGGTGTCGATGCGGGACTGCGTCTTGATGGGCGCGCGGCGGGCCCAGTCCCGCCGCACCCAGTACGGGTCGTAGGCGTCGAACGTCGTCAGTTCGATGTCGCGGATCCATTTGCAGGCGGACACGTAGCCGTACAGGCCGGGCACCAGCATGCGGACCGGGAAGCCGTGGTCGAAGGGCAGCGGTTCGCCGTTCATGCCGATGGCGAGCATCGCGTCGCGGCCGTCCATGACGTCCTCGACGGGGCTGCCGATGGTCATGCCGTCGACGGACCGCGCCACCAGCTGGTCGGCGGGGCCGCCCTGGGACGGCGGCTTCACTCCGCAGCGTCGCAGCAGGTCGGCGAGGCGGACGCCGATCCAGCGGGCGTTGCCCGCGTAGGGGCCGCCGACCTCGTTGGACACGCAGGTCAGGGTGATGGTCCGTTCGATGAGCGGCATGGCCAGCAAGTCGTCGTAGGACAGGGTGAGTTCGCGTCGCACTCCCGTGCCGTGGATGCGCAGTCGCCAGGTCGTGGCGTCGACCTTGGGGACGACGAGCGCGGTGTCGACGCGGTAGAAGTCGGCGTTGGGTGTCACGTACGGGGTGATGCCGGGGATGCGCAGGGCGGCGCCGCGCGGGGTGGGGGCGGCCTTCGAGGCGGGCGCGGGGAGTGTCACCTTCCGACGGGAGGCGACGGCGTTCTGTCCCTGCGAGCCGTTCAGCGCCCGGCCCGCGAGACCCACGCCCGTCGAGGCGGCCGCCGCCGCGGTGGCGGCGAGGACGAACCCGCGCCGGTCCCAGCCGGGCTCGTCCGCCGTGTCCTGCGTGTCCGCCGCCCGCGTGGGCGCGCCAGGGCGTCCGAGCCGTCCGGCCAGCCAGTACAGCAGGGCGGCCCCGGTCACCGCGCCCACCACGGACGGCAGCGCGTCGGCCGCGCTCGTCGAGTCGGGGCGCCCGGTCGCCGCGACGGCGCCGATGACACCGAAGGCCAGCACACCGAGCGAACCGGCGAGCCGCAGCCGGGTCGCGAGCATGCCCAGGGCCAGCGCGAGAACCGTCAGAACGGCGAGGATGCCGAGTTGCAGCACCAGTTTGTCGTTGGTGCCGAACTGGCGGATCGCCCAGTCCTTCACGGAGGCCGGGGTCCGGTCGACGGCCGCTCCGCCGACCGCGACGACGGGGCCCGCCTCGGGGCGCACCGCGGCGGAGACCAGTTCCGCGGTCGCGATCGCCGCGTATCCGGCGAGCAGACCGCTCAGCGCGCCGAGGGAGAGCCGCTTGATGCCCTGGGGCCCGTGGTGTGTCACGTCGTCATCCATGTCCCGGAATACGTGCTCGCGCGCGCGACGGATTGGTCGCTGCCGTCATCCGAGTACCGACATTCACTCGTTTGAGGAATCGACCAATCCGTCCCGCCGTCCACCCCGGATTACGGGTGATGGGAGCGCAAAGGGCTTCCACGGATCCGACCGATGAGGGATTGTCATGCAGACTCGAATCCGCCGCACCGCCGTCGTCGTCGCCGCTGCCGCCATGCTTCCGCTGGCACTGACGGCCTGCTCCGACAGCGACAGCAAGGACACGGCGTCCGACAGCGCCTCCACGTCGAAGGAGACCGGCAAGGCCGAGTCCTCCGCGGACACCGGATCCATGACCGAGCCGTTCGGCTCGGCCTGTTCGTCGGTGCCCAAGGACGGCGCGGGCTCCTTCGACGGGATGGCGAAGGACCCGGTCGCCACCGCCGCGTCGAACAACCCGGCCCTGTCCACCCTGGTGACCGCGGTGAAGAAGGCGGGCCTGGTGGACACGCTGAACAACGCCAAGGACATCACGGTGTTCGCCCCGACCAACGACGCCTTCGCCAAGATCCCGAAGGCGGACCTGAACAAGGTCCTCAGCGACAAGGAGCAGCTCACCAAGATCCTCACGTACCACGTGGTCGGCCAGAAGCTCACGCCGCAGGACCTGGAGAAGGGTTCGTTCGAGACGCTGGAGAAGTCGAAGCTGACGACCTCGGGCTCCGGCGAGAAGTACAAGGTCAACGACACCGCCAACGTGGTGTGCGGCAACGTCAAGACGGCCAACGCCAACGTCTACATCATCGACAGCGTCCTGATGCCCAAGAGCTGAACCTGAGGTCGGCGCCGCCCGTTCTCCTCTCCCCCAATCCGTTCCTTGATCGGCTCCGGATTACTCGTGAGACAGCGTATTCACGCGGGTGAGAGGAGAGGCGATGCCGATGACGCCCGGGGGCGGCTGCGGACAGAACGCGCGGGAGGTGGGGCGGCGGCGCACCGCCGTGATCGGCAGCGGCGTCGCCGGGCTCACCGCCGCGCACGTCCTCGCCCGCGCCCACCACGTCACCCTGTACGAAGCGGACGACCGGCTCGGTGGGCACGCGCACACCCACGAGCTGGCCGCGTCGGACGGGTCGAGTCACCGCGTCGACTCGGGCTTCATCGTGCACAACCGTCACACGTACCCGAACCTGCTGCGGCTGTTCTCCGAACTCGGCGTCGCCACGCAGGAGTCGGAGATGAGCATGTCGGTACGGTGCGAGGGGTGCGGTCTGGAGTACGCGGGCGCGCGAGGTCCCGCGGGGCTCTTCGCCCGCCCCCGCAACGCCCTGCGTCCGCGGTACCTGCGGCTGCTCGCGCAGGTACCGGCCTTCCACCGGGCCGCGCGGCGACTGCTCGCCCGGGACGCCGAGAGCGAGCTCACGCTGGGCGAGTTCCTCGACCGTGAGGGCTTCACCCCGTACTTCCGTACGCACTTCATGACACCCGTCGTGTCCGCGGTGTGGTCCTGCGACGCGGCCACGGCGCTGCGCTATCCGGCCGCGTACCTGTTCCGGTTCCTGGAGCACCACCGGATGCTGTCGGTGGGTGGCTCGCCGACGTGGCGCACCGTGACGGGCGGCTCGCGCAGCTATGTCGACCGGGTCGCGGAGGGCCTGGACGAGGTGCGGCTCGGGGCCCCGGTCCGCGCCGTGCGGCGGCACCCGGACGGCGCGGACCTGACCCTCGCCGACGGCTCCACGCACGCGTACGACGCCGTGGTCGTCGCCACGCACCCGGACCAGGCCCTGAAGCTGCTGGCCGACGCCACGCCTTCGGAGAAGGAGGTGCTCGGCGCGTTCCGGTACTCGCGCAACACCACGCTGCTGCACACCGACACCGGTGTGCTGCCGACGGCCCGCGGCGCCCGCGCGTCGTGGAACTACCTGATGCCGTCGTGCGGTGCGGGCGCCGACCGGGTGCGGGTCAGCTACGACATGAACCGGCTCCAGCGCTTCGACGCGCCGGAGACGTACGTCGTCACCCTGGGCGGCGAGGACCGCGTCGATCCGGCGCGGGTGCGGGCCCGGATGGTGTACGAGCACCCGATGTACACCCCGGAGTCGGTCGCGGCCCAGCGCCGGCTGCCCGAACTGGCCACCGCCACAACGGCGTTCGCCGGCGCGTACCACGGCTGGGGTTTCCACGAGGACGGCTGCCGCTCCGGCGTCGCGGCCGCCGCGGCCCTGGGGGTGCGCTGGTGAGCGCCGCCCCGGGCCTGTACCGCGTCACGGTCGCCCACGTGCGGACCGCGCCGTGGCGGTACGCGCTGCGGCACCGCACGTACATGTGGCTCGTGGACCCGGACCATCCCCCTGAACTCCCGCTTCCCATACGCCCGTTGGCGCGTTTCGACACCCGTGACCACTTCGGCGGCGACCGGCCGTCGATCCGCGCGGGGCTCGACGCCTTCCTCGCCGAACACGGAGTGGACCTGAAGGGCGGGCCGGTGGTGATGCTCACCCACGCCCGCGTCCTCGGATACGTGTTCAACCCGCTCACCGTGTACTGGTGTCACGACCCCGACGGCACGCCGCGGTGTGTCGTCGCCGAGGTGCACAACACGTACGGCGGGCGCCACAGTTATCTGCTGCGCACCGATGCCTCGGGGCGGGCGGTGACCGGCAAGGAGTTCTACGTCTCGCCGTTCTTCCCCGTCGACGGCCGCTACCGCATGCGGCTGCCCGAACCCGGTGACCGGCTCGACCTCACCGTGCACCTGGAGCGGGAGGGCGGCAGGCCCTTCACCGCAACCGTGCGGGGCGTCCGGCGCGAAGCACGTGCGCGGACCCTGCTCGGACTCGCCCTGCGTCGCCCTTGGTCCACGCTCGCCGTGTCCCTGGCCATCCGCCTGCACGGCGTCCGGCTGTACCTGCGCGGCCTTCCCGTCCAGCCCCGTCCCGACCGATCCGAGCACCCGACCCCGGAGAACGTTTCATGAGAACCGGCGACCCCGACTGCCTTGCGGCCTCCGCCGCCACCCCGGCGGTCACCTTCCCCGTGGACCCGGAGCGCTGGCCCGACGTCGCCGCCGTCCCGGCCGCGTTCCCGCCCCGGACCGCCGTCGCCGCGGCCGTCGTCCGCCGCGCCCTGCGGCAACTGCCCCTGCGCGTACGGTTCGCCGACGGCACCGAGCTGGGCAAGGGCGGCCCCGTCCTCGACATCAGGCGACCCGACGCCTTCCACGCCCGGATAGGCCGCCACGGCCTCATCGGTTTCGGTGAGTCGTACATGGCGGGCGAGTGGGACGCCCCCGACCTGGTGGCCGCCCTCACGGTCCTCGCGGCCCACGCCTCGGAACTGGTGCCCGCCCCCTTGCAGAGGCTGCGCGGGCTGTGGGCGCTGCGGCAGCCGTCGGCGCGGCGCAACACCCCGACGGGTTCGCGGGCGAACATCAGCCACCACTACGACCTGTCCAACGACCTGTTCGCGCTCTTCCTCGACGAGACCCTCAGCTATTCGTCGGCCGTCTTCCGCGGCTTCCCCGCGACATGGGACCTGCTGGCGGACGCCCAGCGCCGCAAGATCGACCGGTTGCTCGACCTCGCCGAGGTGCGGGAGGGCAGCCGGGTGCTCGAAATCGGCACCGGCTGGGGCGAGTTGGCGATCCGAGCCGCCGCGCGCGGCGCGCGGGTCACCTCGCTCACGCTCTCCCGCGAACAGCGCGAGCTGGCCCTCGAACGCGTCGCCGCGGCCGGTCTGCACGACCGGGTCGGCGTCGAACTGTGCGACTACCGCGAGGCGCGCGGCAGTTACGACGCCGTCGTGAGCGTCGAGATGATCGAGGCGGTCGGCGCCGAGTTCTGGCCCGTCTACTTCCGCACCCTCGACGCCCGCCTGGCACCGGGCGGCCGGGCCGCGTTGCAGGCCATCACGATGCCGCACGACCGGATGCTCGCCAGCCGCTCCACGTACACGTGGATCCAGAAGTACATCTTCCCCGGCGGGCTGCTGCCCTCCGTGGAGGCGGTCGCCGAGACCGTGCGCGAGCACACGGGCCTCACCATCGCCCGCCGCGACGGCTACGGCGCGCACTACGCGGAGACGCTGCGGCTGTGGCGGGAGCGGTTCACCGAGCGGGCCGACGCGGTCGCGGGGCTGGAGTTCGACGAGACGTTCCGCCGCATGTGGACGTTCTACCTCGCCTATTCGGAGGCCGGTTTCCGCTCCGGCTATCTCGACGTACAGCAGTACCTGTTCACCAAGGAGGAGATCACCCGATGACCGGTGCCGCCCACCGTCTGGCCGCCCTCGCAGAGACAGCGCTCGGCGGACCCCTCCCGGTCCGCCTGCGCACCTGGGACGGCGCGGAAGCGGGTCCGGCCGAAGGCCCCGTCGTCGTCGTGCGGTCCCGCCGTGCCCTGCGCCGACTGCTGTGGCAGCCGGGCGAGTTGGGGCTCGCGCAGGCGTACGTGACCGGGGAGCTGGACGTGGAGGGAGACCTGGCAGCCGGGCTGCGCGCCATGTGGTCGTCGGCCCGGGAGGGAGGTCTGCACGCGCCGCGGCTCTCCGTCGCCGACCGGGCCCGCGCGGCGGGCGCCGCCGCGCGGCTGGGCGTCGTGGGTCCGCCTCCGGCGCCGCCCGCTTCGCAGGCCCGGTTGCGCGGGGCGCTGCACAGCAGGTCCCGCGACCGCGCCGCCATCAGCCACCACTACGACCTGTCCAACGCCTTCTACCGGCTGCTCCTCGACGACACGATGGCGTACTCGTGCGGCTACTGGGCGGGCGACGGGCCCGAGTTCACCGCGGCCGACGCGCAGCGCGCCAAGCTGGAGCTGATCTGCCGCAAGCTCGGCCTGACGCCCGGCGACCGGCTGCTCGACATCGGCTGCGGCTGGGGATCGCTGACGCTGTACGCGGCCGAGCACCACAAGGCGCGGGTCACGGCGGTGACACTGGCGCGGGAGCAGGCGGCGTACGTGCGCGAGCAGGTGCGCGAGCGGGGCCTCGACGACCGGGTGGACGTGGTGTGCCAGGACTACCGGGACATCAGCGGCGCGGACTTCGACGCGGTGGCCACGGTCGAGATGGGCGAGCACGTCGGCGACGCCGAGTACCCGGCGTTCGCGGCCGCGCTGCACCGCATGGTCCGGCCGGGCGGCCGGGTGCTGGTGCAGCAGATGTCGCGGGGCGGCACGGCGCCGGGCGGCGGTGCGTTCATCGAGGCGTACATCGCGCCGGACATGCACATGCGCCCGGCGGGCGAGACGGTCGGCCTGCTGGAGTCGGCCGGTCTGGAGGTGCGGTCGGTGGAATCGATGCGGGAGCACTACGTGCGCACGGTGGCCGCATGGCACCGCACGCTGGAGGACCGCTGGTCCGAGTTCGTGGCGCTCGTCGGCGAGGAGACCGCGCGGGTGTGGCGGCTGTACCTGGTCGGCGGCGCGCTCGCCTTCGAGGAAGGGCGGATGGGCGTCGACCAGTTCCTCTCCGTGCGGCCGACGAGGTCGGGACGGAGCGGGATGCCGGCGACGTCGCGCGACTGGTACCTCGGGCTGGAGCGGCTGTGAGCGGCTTCGACTGGGGCGGGTTCGGCGCGGGTCTCGGCTGGTCGGCCGTCGCGGCGTTCGCCGTGCTGCTCGGTACGTTCGCCGTGGCGGTGCGCAAGGGGGTGCACCGGATCGTCGACGTGGCGTGGGGGCTCGGTTTCACGGCCGTCGCCGTCGCGAGCCTCGTGGCGTCGGCGGGGATCGGGGATCCGGCGCGGCGCGTGCTGGTGAGCGTGCTGACGGCGGTGTGGGGGCTGCGGCTCGCCGTGCACATCGCGCGGCGCGGCCGGGGCCACGGCGAGGATCCGCGCTACGAACGGATGCTGGCCAAGGCGCCCGGCAGCCGGAACCTGTACGCCCTGCGCATGGTGTACCTCCTCCAGGGCGCGCTCGTCTGGCTGGTGTCGCTGCCGGTGCAGGCCGCGCAGTACGTGACCGGGCCGATGTCCGCCGTGGCCTGGATCGGCACCGCGCTGTGGGCGGTCGGTGTGGGCTTCGAGGCGGTGGGCGACGCGCAACTCGCCCGGTTCAAGGCGGACCCGGCGCACAAGGGCCGGATCATGGACCAGGGGCTGTGGCGCTACACCCGGCACCCGAACTACTTCGGGGACTTCTGTGTCTGGTGGGGGTTGTTCCTGATCACGTGCGACTCGCTGCCCGCCGCGGCCGTCTCCGTGGTCTCGCCGCTGGTGATGAGCCTGCTGCTCACCAAGGGCAGCGGGAAGCGGCTGCTGGAGAACCACATGGCCGAGCGTCCCGGTTACGCCGAGTACGCGGCCCGCACCAGCGGCTTCTTCCCGCTGCCGCCGCGTCGCTGAGAGAGCGCGGAAGGGCCCGCCGTACGGCGGGCCCTTCCGCGCTCAACAGGTCCGCTCAGGCGGGGAACGGCATCAGTGCCACGGGGTCGGACGTCGGATGCTCCGAGCCCCCGGTGGGTTCGACGGTGACGCCCATGCCGGACGCGCCGTCGATGCCGCCGGCCAGCAGCACGGCCTGGTCGCTGCGGTCGGCGTCCATGACTCCGGCCGAGCGCATGGTTCCCGCGTCGTTGAACCACAGTTGGTAGACCTTGCCCTGCGGCGGATGCTCCATCCCCGCGGCGATGAACACGGCGCGGTCCTGGCTCTTGGAGACGACCACGGTGCCGCTGGCGCCGTCACCGAGGTCCGCCGAACCGGTCTTGGCGTCCGGCGCCGCGAGCACGGCGGCGATCCGGTCGTTGCCCTGCTCGGCCTGTCGGGCCTGTTCCTGGGCGTCCTGCGCGCGCTGGTGCTGCCACACCGTGGTGCCGCCGAGCGCCGCGGCGGCGGCGAAGCAGGCGGCGAGCGCCCACCGCGACAGCGCCCGGCGCCGGGTGGCGGCCGTCCGTCCGGCGCGGGTCAGGCCCGGGTCGCGGGGCGATTCCTGGCGGACCGTGGTGATGCGGCGCAGCACCTGGTCGCGCATCTCGGGGCGGGGTGTGACGGTGGCGGCCAGGCCCAGCCGGGTGGCGGTCGCGGTCAGTTCGGCGGCTTCCTGGGTGCAGGCCTCGCAGTCGGCGAGGTGTCGCTCGAAGTCGGCGCGTTCCTCGTCGGAGAGCGCGTGCAGCGCGTAGGCACCGGTCAGGGTGTGCAGGTCGGCGGTGGTCACGCGGTCACCCCCAGGCAGTCGCGGAGTCGGATGAGCCCGTCGCGCAGCCGGGTCTTCACGGTGCCCAGTGGAACGGTGAGCGCCTCGGCCACCTGACGGTAGGTCAGGCCGCGATAGTAGGCGAGGGTGACGGCCTGGCGCTGGATCTCGGTGAGGGTGCGCAGACAGCGCCGCACCTGCTCGCGCTCCAGGCGGGCCTCCACCTGCTCGGTCACATGGTCGAACTCGGGCATGTGGTCGAGGAGCGCGGCCTTGCGGTCGCGGGCCGTGGCGGCCTCGACGGAGCGCACCCGGTCGATCGCGCGGCGGTGCGCGAGGGTGAGGATCCAGTTGATCGCCGTGCCCCGGTCGCTGCGGTAGCGGGGAGCGGTGCGCCAGACCTCCACGAGGATCTCCTGCGCGACCTCCTCCGACTGCGCGAGATCACGCAGGACGGCGCGTACGGTGCCGAGGACAGAGCCCATCACCATGTCGTACACCGAGGCGAACGCAGCCTCGTCGCCGAGGGCGACGCGTCCCACCAGCGTCTCCAGGTCCGGTTCGGCTGACGGGTTTCTGCCGATGTGCACGGCTTCTTTCACGGGGCCCTCCGTGGTCGGGGAATGTCCAGTCGTAATCCGGACCCCGCAAGGCCGTGGATTGGTCGGGTCGGCAAATGATCCAGTAGACCAAACCACGGCGGGCCGGGTATCGAATGATCATTGCGGGGCGTTTCACGCGTGTGGAGTGAAGAAGTGAGGGGACCGAGTGACCAGTTCTGAGCGACGAGCAGCGGTCGTGGGCGAGGGCGGGGCGCTGATTCCGCGACGTACGCCGCCCGGGGCGCGGGCAGCGGTGGTGTTCCTGCACGGCGGCCGTGCGGACAGCCGGTCCGCGTCGAAGCGCTGGCATCTGGCGGCGCTGCGCATGCGGCCGTTCGTGCGGGCGGTCGCGTCGGCCCTGGGCGAGGACCCGGTGGCGCTGGCGGAGGTGCGCTACCGGGTGCGGGGCTGGAACGGGGCGGACGCCGACGCCCTGCGCGACGCCGAGCGGGCGCTGGGCGAGCTGCCGCGGCTCGTCGGCGACGTACCGGTGGTGCTCGTGGGTCACTCCATGGGCGGTCGCGCGGCGCTGCGGGCCGCGCGGTCCCCGCAGGTCCGGGGCGTGGTGGCGCTGGCGCCCTGGTGTCCCGAGGACGAACCCGTCGAGCAGTTGCGCGGCAAGGACGTCGTCGTGCTCCACGGCGACCGGGACCGCGTCACCGATCCGCAGGCGTCGGTGGCGTTGGTCCGGCGGGCGGTCGGGGTCGGGGCGCGGGCCGGGGTGTCGCTCGTCCCGGGCGGCGACCACGCGATGCTGCGCGACAGCGCGCGCTGGCACCGGGCGGCCGCCTCCGCGGTGGTGGATCTCCTGCGCCCGTGAGGCTCGGGTCATCGCCGGATGCGCGTCATCCCCGGGTCGAACAGCGGCTCGGCGGCCGTGACCGCGGCCACGCGCTCGCCGAAGTAGCCGATCTCCACGCGGGTGCCGGGCTCGGCGTGCTCGGCGGGGAGCCAGGCGTAGGCGAGGGAGCGGCCGAGGGTGTAGCCGTACGCGGCGCTGGTCACGTAGCCGCGGGGGCGGCCGGAGACGAAGACCGGTTCGTGGCCCATGACCACCGCGTGGTCGTCCTCGACGAGGAGGGCGGTGAGGCGGCGGGTGACGGTGTCCTTGGTGACGTCGAGGATGGCCCCGCGGCCGGTGAAGTCGCCCTTCTTCTTGCGGACGGCGAAGCCGACACCGGCCTCGTAGGGGTTGTGCTCGCTGGTCATGTCGTGGCCCCAGGCGCGGTACCCCTTCTCCAGGCGCAGGGAGTTGAAGGCGCTGCGGCCCGCCGCGATCACTCCGTGCTCCTGCCCCGCCTGCCACAGCACGTCCCACAGGCGCAGGCCGAGATCGGCGGTGGTGTAGAGCTCCCAGCCGAGTTCACCGACGTACGACAGCCGCATCGCGGTCACCGGAACGTCCCCGACGAAGGCGTGCTTGGCCTTGAAGTAGCCGAAGCCCTCGTGCGAGAAGTCGGCGTCGGTCAGCGGCTGGACGAGGTCGCGGGCGCGCGGCCCCCACACGCCGACGCACGCGGTGCCCGAGGTGATGTCGCGGACCTGCACGGTACCGTCGGCGGGCAGGTGGCGGCGCAGCCGCACGAGGTCGAGGTTGCTGTTGGCGCCGACCTGGAAGCGGTCCTCGGCGAGCCGGGCGACGGTGAGGTCGCTGAGCACGCCGCCCGCCTCGTCGAGCAGGAGGGTGTACGTCACCGCGCCGACGGGCTTGTCGAGCTGGTTCGTCGTGAGGCCCTGGAGGTACGCGAGGGCGTTCGGTCCCGTGACCTCCAGGCGCTTGAGCGGGGTCATGTCGTACAGCGCGACCCGTTCGCGTGTGACGAGTGCCTCGGCGCCCGCGACGGGTGACCAGAAGCGGGAGGCCCAGTCGCCGCGCGGGGCGATCCGTGCCACCTCGGGCAGGTCCGCGTTCGCCTCGTACCAGTGCGGGCGCTCCCAGCCGCCGCTCTCCAGGAACACGGCGCCGAGTTCGCGCTGGCGGACGTGGAAGGGGCTCACCCGCAGCGGGCGGGGACGGTTCGGCGGCTGGAGCGGGTGGATGATGTCGTAGACCTCGGAGAAGCTCTGACAGCTGCGCTCCTGTACGTAGGCGGGGGCGAGCTGGACGTCCTCGAAGCGGTTGATGTCGCAGCCGTGCACGTCGATGCCGGGCCGGCCCTCGACCATCCACCGCGCGACGGCCCGCGCGACGCCCGCCGAGTGCGTCACCCAGACCGCCTCGGCGAGCCAGAAGCCGGACACCGTCGGGGACTCGCCGATCAGCGGCATCCCGTCGACCGTGAAGGAGAACAGGCCGTTGAAACCGTCGGCGATCTCCGCGTCCCTCAGGGCGGGCAGCAGCCTGCGGGTGTCGGCCCACGCGCCCTCGAAGTCGGCCTGCGTGAAGTCCAGTTTGGAGGGCTGGTCCGGGCTGTCGGCGGGGTGCACGACGTCGTCGGGCGAGAGCGGCATGGGGCGGTGGGCGTAACTGCCGATGCCGATGCGGTCGACGAGCTCGCGGTAGTAGAGGCCCGCGTCCTGGTGGCGCAGGATGGGCAGGTTGGCCTCGGCCGACACGCTGTTGCGGCCCTTGAGTTCGGTGAGCGGTGTGGTGGTCGCGTACTGGTGGCCCATCGGGACGAGCGGGACGTCCTGGCCCACCATGCGGCCGATGCGGGGGCCCCAGAATCCGGCGCAGGACACCACGAGGTCGGCGGGGAAGGTGCCGTGGTCGGTGACGACGGCGCTGACGGCGCCGCCGGACGTCTCGATGCCGGTGACGGTGTGGTGGCCGAGGAAGGTGGCGCCGCGGGCGGCGGCGCGGCGGGCCTGGGCCTCGCCGATGCGCAGCGCCTTGGCGAGGCCGTCGCTGGGTATGTGGTAGCCGCCGAGGATGGCGTCGGGGTCGAGCAGCGGGTGGAGTTTCGCGGATTCCTCGGCGGTCAGCAGGTGGCTCTCCACGCCCCACGAGGTGAGCCAGCCGTGGCGGCGCTCCAGTTCGGCCAGCCGCTCGGGGGTGGTGGCGATCTCCAGTCCGCCGACCTGCCGGTAGCACCACTCGCCGTCGAGATCGAGGGCGCCGGCCTTCTCGACGGTGTAGCGCGCGAACTCGGTCATGGTCTTCGAGGGGCTGGTCTGGAAGACCAGGCCGGGGGCGTGCGAGCTGGAGCCGCCGGTCGCGAAGAGGGGGCCCTGTTCGAGGACGGTGACGTCCCGCCAACCGAGCGCGGTCAGTTCGTCGCTGAGGGAGCAGCCGACGATACCGGCTCCGATGATGACCACCTTGGGCTGCGAAGTCATGGGATTCCTCCGGGAGTTCAAGGGTGCGCGAAGGTGCCGGGAGAGCGGACCGGGGGGCGCGCGCCGGAGCGGGGAGGAGGAGGCCGTCCGCGGGGTCAGATGATCGAGCGGATCGCGCGCTCGAAGTTCTCCACGTGCTCCGCGGCCACCGCCGCCGCCTTGGCGTCGTCGCCCTCGATGACGGCCCGCAGCAACTGGCCGTGTTCGTGGACGTGTTGCTCCAGCCCGGCCAGACGCTCGATGAACAGGCACCAGATACGGGTGGCGAGGTTGTCGTAGGTGACGAGGGTGGCTTCGAGGTAGGGGTTGTACGTGACCGCGTAGACGGCGCGGTGCACCGCCATGTCGAGGCGGAGCAGAGCGATCTCGCCGTGCGCCGAGGCCGTCCTCGACTCCTCCTCCACGCGCGTGAGCAGCGCGTGCAGCCGTTCCCGGTCCGCCGCGGTGGACCGCTTGCTGGCGCGCGCGGCGGCGAGGGGTTCGAGTTCCTGGCGCACCTCGGAGATGTGTCCCAGGTCGGCGATCTGCACTTCGGTGGCGAAGGTGCCGCGCCGGGGGTAGGCGACGATGAGCCGCTCGGTCTCCAGGCGCTTGAGGGCCTCGCGGACGGGGGTGCGACCGAGGCCGAGTTCGGCGGCGAGACGTGCGTCGTGCACGGGTTCGCCGGGGCGGATCTGGAGGGTGACGAGCCGGTCCGTGATCTCCTGGTACGCCTGGTCGGCCAGGGTCGCTCCCTGCGACGGGCCTCCGGCGGCAGGCACAGCGGCCATCTCGCCCCTCCCTTGACGTGTCCGCGATGGGGCCTCACCGTACCGCACTCGCTCATTGATATATCAGGGGTGCGGCACGGTGGGGGCAGGGCGGCGTCGCCGGGCAAGGGCGTCATACGGCGGCGGGCGCGACCCTGTCGACGGCCGGGACCAGCGTCCGGCGCAGGCGGTTGAAGGTCTTCGCCCGGTTCATGGCGAGGACCGCGACCGGCGCCCCGCCCTCCCGGTAGAGGGCGGCGAAGGACCGGTCCTCGTAGGAGCCGTCGACGAGTTCGACCACGGCGTCCGGGCTCACGCTGCCCGCGAGTTGGATCCGGACGTCGTACTGGTCGGACCAGAAGGAAGGCGGGGTGGCGCGGGGCACGGCGGACGCGCCGGTGAGGAGGGTGCGGGCCGCGGTGGCGGCGGACTCCGCGGCGTGGGACCAGTGCTCGATGCGGGCGTGCCGACCGGTGAAGGGGTGCGGGCGGCGGGCGACGTCGCCGACGGCCACGACGTTCGGGACGCTGGAGGCACCGCCCGCGTCGCACACCACACCGTTGTCCACCCACACGCCGGAGGCGGCGAGCCAGTCGTCGACCGGCCGCGCCCCCACCCCGACGAGCACGAGGTCCGCGGGCAGCAGCCGCCCGTCCGTGAGCCGCACCCCGGTGACCCGGCCGCCGCCGCTCTCCAGGCCCGCCACCCCGGTCCCGCACAGCAGCCGGACGCCGTGGTCGGTGTGCAGGGCGGCGCACAGCCGGCCCATCTCGGCGCCCAGCTGCCGCTCAAGCGGCGTGGCGAGCGCCTCGACCACGGTGACGTCGAGGCCCAAGTGGTGGGCGGTGGAGGCGACTTCGGCGCCGATGAACCCGGCGCCGATGACGACCATCCGGGACAGACCGCTGACCAGCTCGGCGCGCAGGGCGCGGGCATCGTCGAGTGTGCGCAGCGTGTGCACCCCGGCGATGCCGTCCGTGCCGGGCAGGCGGCGGGCGGTGGAGCCGGTGGCGACCACGACGCCGTCGGTGTCGATGCGGCGGCCGCCTCCGAGGACGACCGAGGTCGCGGAGCAGTCGAGGTGCACGGCGCGCTCCCCCAACTCCCACTGCACGCCCAGGCTTTCGTACTCGTCGGCGTCACCGAGCGCGAGGTCCTCGGCCGTGACGTCGCCCTTGAGGTAGGCCTTGGACAGCGGCGGGCGGTCGTAGGGCCGGTGCGGCTCCTCCCCCACGACGGTGATGCCGCCCTCGTATCCTTCGGCGCGCAGTGACCGGACGGCGCTGAGGCCGGCGAGCGAGGCTCCGACGACGGTGATGTGCTTCATGCGGGCTCCCCTACGGTGACGTGCAGCAGGATCTGGCCGTCCTCGACGGTGACCCGGTGGGTACGGACGGGCGTCTTCGCGGGCGGGCAGGTGGGCCGGCCGTCGCGCAGGTCGAACCACGCCTCGTGCAACGGGCATTCGACGTAGCAACCCTCCAGGAAGCCGTCGGCGAGCGAGGCGTCCTGGTGGGTGCAGGTGTCGTCGATGGCGTACACGATGCCGTCGGCGTTGAACAGCGAGACGGGGACGGGTACGCCCCGGGTCACGCGGACGGACTCGCCGGGGGGCAGGTCTTCGATGCGGCACACCGGGATCATGGGGAACCTCCGCTGGAACGAGGGGTGGTCAGTGGTCGTGCTGTGTGCCGAGCCGCGCCTGGAGCCAGGCGTGGAACTCTCCGATGTGGTGTTCGCTGGGGACGAGGACGCCGCCCTTGGAGTAGGCGCGCGAGCCCATGGCGGGCTGGGTGCGTTCGCAGGCGTCGAAGTCCTGCTGGTTGACGCGGTGGAACAGTTCGACCGAGCGCTCGACGTCGGCTCCGGCGTCGACGACGTGCGGCAGGTACAGCCAGTCGCACTCGACGACGGTGCGGTCGTGGGCGAGGGGGTACATGCGGTGCAGGATCACGTGGTCCGGGACCAGGTTGATGAACACCTGGGGGCGGACGGTGATCGCGTAGTAGCGGCGGTCCTGGTCAGCGCCGACCGAGGGGATGCGGTCGAGGCCCTCGGAGCCGTCGACGGTGAAGCCCCTGGCCTCCTCCGCGAACTCGGCGCCGTGCCCGACGAAGTACTGGGCCGCCAGGCCGTCCTTGAACTCGGGCAGGACCTCTGTGAGTTCGGGGTGGATGGTGGCGCAGTGATAGCACTCCATGAAGTTCTCGATGATGAGTTTCCAGTTGGCCCGCACGTCGTACCTGATGCGCCGGCCGAGGTGGAGGTCGTCGATGGTGTAGTTGCCGATGGCCTCGGCGGCGCCGAGCCGATCGGTGACCGCGCCGATCACCTCGTCCTCGAAGGGCGCCGGGTTCTCGGCGAGGCACACCCACACGTAGCCGAGCCATTCGCGCACGTGCACCGTGACGAGGCCGTACTCGGTGCGGTCGATGTCCGGCATCGAGGTCAGGTTGGGGGCGGCGACCAGCTTGCCGTCGAGCCCGTAGGTCCAGGCGTGGTACGGGCACTGGAAGGTGCGCCTGACCTCGCCGGACTCCTGGGTGCAGAGCGTGGCGCCGCGGTGCCGGCAGATGTTGAGGAAGGCGCGCACGGAGCCGTCGCGCGAGCGGGAGACGAGGACGCTCTCCCGGCCCACCTGATGGGTGCGGAAGCTGCCGGGCTTCGCGAGGTCCGCCGACCGGGTCACGCAGAACCACATGGTCTCGAAGACGTGCTCCTGCTCCCGCGCGAAGATCCGCGGGTCGGTGTAGTAGTCGCCGGGCAGCGTGGAGATCAGGCTCGGGGGCAGGCGCGTGATACTCATCAGATGTCACCTCGGTGGATGTCGTGCGGACATGCGGCAGGTGCCGAAGCGATGCGAGAGGTGCGGTGCGGGAGGGGACGCGCGGGGCCCCCGGGCTCAGAGCGTCACCACTGAGCGCGGGACGTCCCCGCGGCGCATGGCCTTGAAGGCGGATTCCACCTCGTCGAGGCCGATCTCCGCGGTGACGAAGGCGCCGATGCCGAGCGCGGGCGAGAGCACGGTGCCGTCGAGGAGGGTCATGGGCCGCGCGGCGTTGCGGGTGTCGGAGCAGTACCAGGGGCGGCCGCGCCGGCAGGCCCGGCAACCGTGGCAGACCCCGCAGGCCCGCACCCGTACCAGCGCCTCCCCGGGGGCGGGCTCCGGGACCAGGGTCGTCTCCACGGCGACGGGGGCGCCCCGCTTGGGGGCGACCACTGCGCGTACCTCGTGAGTCACGGTTGAGCTCCTTGAGGAGTCGTTCGAGCGAGCCGAACTCTGTTGCGCATGAAGAACCTTGACGCGTTCTGCGCAACGCCCAAACTGTGGGCTTCGCCGACGGCGACTGTCAAGGGGGTTCCGGGACGCCGACGGCGAGAACCGGCCCGTGGGCGCATGACTCCCGTGACCCCGGGTAGCAGCAGCCCGTGCCCCCGGGGTACGGGAGTGGCAATACGGGTGGTGTGGGCCCGAATTCAGGAGGCGTCACGTGATGAGGACGACCATGCGCACGGAGCCGAAGAAGCGCTTCCGCATCGCCCTGCCGTCCGCCGACGGCCAGCACCTATAGTCGGCGCCATGAGAAAGCGTGACGCGGACAGTGAGGGAACGGGATCGTCGGGTACCGGAGTGCAGTCCGTCGACCGCGCGGTGAGCGTTCTGGAGATTCTCGCCCGGCGCGGGGAAGCGGGCGTCAGTGAGATCGCCGCGGAAATCGACGTGCACAAGTCGACGGCCTTCCGTCTGCTGGGCGCGCTGGAGGCACGCGACCTCGTCGTGCAGTCGGGCGACCGGGGCAAGTACCGCATCGGGTTCGGCATCGTGCGCCTGGCCAGCTCCGTCACCGACAACATCGACGTGACGCAGCAGGCCCGCCCGTTCTGCGAGCAGTTGGCCGAGGAGTTCGGCGAGGCCGTCAACATCGCGATCCTCCAGGAACATTACGCGGTGAATGTCCTCCAGGTCCGCGGACCGATGGCGGTCAGCACGCACAATTGGGTCGGTCAACTCACCCCGATGCATGCCACATCGAGCGGAAAGATACTTCTCGCCCATGTTCCGGAGGAAGAGCGCGCGGAAATGCTCGCGGCCTCCCACATGAAAAGAATGACACCGCACACCCTGACGGCCAGAACCAAACTGGAAAAGGATCTGGCGCTGTCGCGCGAGCGCGGATATGCGGTGACACTGGAGGAATTGGAACTCGGGCTGCACGGAATGGCGGCGCCCATCAGGAACGCGCAGGGCGAGGTGATCGCCGCGATCAGCGCCTCGGGTCCCGCCTACCGGTTCACCGAGGAGCGGATGCACGAGCTGTCCCCCACGCTCCTGAGGAGCGCGCAGGACATCAGCCGGAAGATGGGCTACCTGGACTGACCGGCGCCCGCGGCTCCGGCCGGTTCCAGCCGTACGACGACCGCCTTGGACGTGGGGGTGTTGCTCTGGTCGGCGACGCTGTCCAGCGGGACGAGGACGTTCGTCTCCGGGTAGTAGGCGGCGGCCGAGCCGCGCGGCGTCGGATAGCCCACGACGCGGAACGCGGGCGCCCGGCGTTCGGTGCCGTCGGTCCAGACGCCGACGAGGTCGACCAGGCTGCCGTCCGCGATACCGAGTTCGTCGAGGTCGTCCGCGTTGGCCAGGACGACGCGCCGCGCGCCCTTGACGCCCCGGTACCGGTCGTCCATCGCGTACGGAACGGTGTTCCACTGGTCGTGCGAGCGCAGGGTCTGGAGGATCAGGTGGCCGGGCGGCGCGGTGAGGCCGGTGAAGGTGTTGGCGGTGAAGACGGCGGTGCCGCTCGCGGTCTGGAAGACGCGCTTGTTGACGGGGTTGGGCAGGTTGAAGCCGCCCGGTGCGCGCACCCGCCGGTTGAAGTCGTCGAAGCCCGGCACGACGCGGGCGATGCGCTCGCGCACGGTGTCGTAGTCGTCCTCGAACTCCCGCCAGGGGATGCCGTACCGGTCGCCGAGGGTCCTGCGGGCGAGGCGGCTGATGATGGACACCTCGCTGAGCAGCGCCGGTGAGGCGGGCGTGAGGCGGCCCCGGGTGGCGTGCACATCGCTCATGGAGTCCTCGACCGTCATGAACTGCTCGCCGCCGGCCTGGACGTCCCGGTCGCTGCGCCCGAGGGTGGGCAGGATCAGCGCGGTGTCGCCGCAGACGGTGTGCGAGCGATTCAGCTTGGTGGAGATGTGCGCCGTCAACCGGCAATTGCGCAGGGCCTGTTCGGTGACGTCGCTGTCGGGGGTGGCCCGGACGAAATTGCCGGCGACGCCGACGAACACCTTGCCCCGGCCGTCGCGCATGGCCCGGATCGCGTCGACGGCGTCGACGCCGTGCCGGGTGGGCGGGGCGAAGCCGAATTCCTTCTCCAGGGCGTCGAGGAACGACTGGGGCATGCGCTCCCACACGCCCATGGTGCGGTCGCCCTGCACATTGCTGTGGCCGCGCACCGGGCAGACACCGGCGCCGGGGCGGCCGATGTTTCCGCGCAGCAGAAGGAAATTGACGACTTCGCGGATGGTGGGGACGCCGTGCTTGTGCTGGGTGAGGCCCATGGCCCAGCACACGATGACGCTCTTGGAGGCGAGGACCTTGCGGTGGACCTCCTCGATCTCCTGGCGGGTGAGGCCCGTGGCCCGGCGGACCTCCGCCCAGTCGAGTCCGCGGATGTTGTCGGTGAAGACTTCGTAGCCGCAGGTGTGGGCGTCGATGAACTCGCGGTCGAGGACGGTGCCGGGTGCCCGGTCCTCGGCCTCCAGGAGCAGCAGGTTCAGCGCCTGGAAGAGGGCGAGGTCGCCGCCGGGGCGGATCTGGAGGAACTGGTCGGCGATCTCGGTGCCGCGGCCGATGACACCGCGCGCCTTCTGCGGGTGCTTGAAGCGCAGCAGCCCCGCCTCGGGCAGCGGGTTGACGGCGACGATCCGCCCGCCGCGCCGCTTGGTCTCCTCCAGGGCGGTCAGCATGCGGGGGTGGTTGGTGCCGGGGTTCTGGCCGACGACGAAGACCAGGTCGCTGTTGTGCAGGTCGTCGAGGCTCACGCTGCCCTTGCCGATGCCGAGTGTCTCGTTCAGCGCGGATCCGCTGGACTCGTGGCACAGGTTGGAGCAGTCGGGCAGGTTGTTGGTGCCGAAGGCGCGCGCGAACAGCTGGAGCAGGAACGCGGGCTCATTGGCGAGCCGCCCCGAGGTGTAGAAGAGCGCCTCGTCGGGATCGTCGAGGCCGTTGAGCTCGTCGGCGAGCAGTCCGAGCGCGCCGTCCCAGCCGATCGGCTCGTAGTGGTCGCTGCCCGGGTACTTGACCATGGGCTCGGTGAGCCGGCCCTGCTGGTTGAGCCAGTAGTCGGACCGCTGTGCCAGCTCGCTCACCGGGTGCTCGGCGAAGAAGTCGCGGGTGACGCGGCGCGTGGTGGCCTCGTCGGCGATGTGCTTGGCGCCGTTCTCGCAGTACTCGTTGCGGTGCCGCTTGTCGGGCGCGCCCTCGGGCCAGGCGCAGCCGGGGCAGTCGATGCCGCCGTCCTGGTTGATGTTGAGCAGGGTGAGGGCGGTGCGCTTCGGGGAGGTCTGGCTCAGGGCGTACTGGAGGGCGTGGGCCACGGCGGGCGCTCCGGTGGCCCAGGTCTTGGGCTTGCTCAGGGAGAGTTCCTCATCGGGCTCTTCGATGGCGCGCACGCCCATCACCTCTGCGTCTGTCGTGTCCCGGGAGCCGACACGCCCCCGCCGCCCAGCATTCGTCGGCGCGCGGCCCGCGGTCAAAGCGGAAAGTCCGATCGTTGATAGGCAGCTACGATCACGGGTGCGCGTGGTCCGCCGACGTCGGCCGGGAAAGGGGTGGAGCGTGCTCCTGCGCCAGCTCGAATATCTCGTGGCCCTCACCGGCACCGGTCACTTCGCGAAGGCCGCCGAGCAGTGCTTCGTGTCCCAGCCCACGCTCTCCGAGGGCATCCGGAAGCTGGAGACGGAGCTCGGTGTGCCGCTGGTGCGCCGCGGCAGGCGCTTCGAGGGGCTGACGGCGGAGGGCGAGCAGGTCGTGCTGTGGGCGCGGCGGATGCTCGCGGACCGCGACGCCATGCGGGCGGGGCTCGCGGCGCTGCGCGAGGGGCTGAGCGGGGAGCTGCGGCTCGGCGCCGTGCCCACGGCGGTCGGCGCGGTCGCCCTGCTCACCCAGCCGTTCGTGGCGGCGAATCCGCACACCACGGTGAACGTGCAGGCGGACCTCCAGGGCGACGACATCGTGCGCCGGCTGCGCGCCTTCGAGCTGCACGGCGCGGTGTCGTACCACTCCCGGAGCCTGGATCTGCCGTTCGTGCCGCTGTACCGGGAGCGCTACGTGGTGCTCACCCAGGAGGATCCGGACCGGCGGGCGCGGGAGATCAGCTGGGCCGAGGCGGCGGCGCTGCCGCTGTGTCTGTTGCATCCGCGGATGCTGGGGCGCCGGGTCCTGGACGACGTGTTCGCCGAGCTGTCCCTGTCGGTGGCGCCGCGCGTGGAGACCGACTCCATCGCCTCGCTGATCGCGCATGTGCGCACGGGCCAGTGGTCGAGCATCATTCCGCACACCTGGCTGCACGTCTTCGGCATCCCCGCCCAGATGGAGGCGGTGCCGCTGCACGGCCCGCGGCGCAGTGCGCGGATCGGGCTGCTGCTGCCGCCGCGCGATCCGCTGTCGGTGATGGAGCAGGCGCTCGCCGACCTGGCCAGGGCCTCGCGGATGCAGACCGTTCTGGACGTGCTGCCGGGCTGACAACTGGGCGCCCACGGGCGCCGGTTGCCGCCGCTCTGTCTCCCGCGGACGCTGACGCGGACACCATTGACGCGCGCCCCGGCGGCTGGCTACGGTGACGACCGCCCACCGCTGATATATCAGAGCGCCATCAGCCGGTTTCCAAGGAGTCCGCATGACGAGCGAACACCCGGCCGCCCCCACCGCGCCCCTGCCCGACCACCCCGACTTCCTGTGGCGGAACACGGAACCGAAGAAGTCCTACGACGTCGTGATCGTGGGCGGCGGCGGGCACGGGCTCGCGACCGCGTACTACCTCGCGAAGAACCACGGCATCACGAACATCGCGGTCCTGGAGAAGGGATGGCTGGCGGGCGGGAACATGGCCCGGAACACCACCATCATCCGCTCCAACTACCTGTGGGACGAGAGCTCCGGCATCTACGAGAGCTCTCTCAAGCTGTGGGAGACGCTGGAGCAGGACCTCGACTACCCGATCCTGTTCAGCCAGCGCGGTGTCCTCAATCTCGCGCACAACCTCCAGGACGTCCGCGACAGCAAGCGCCGCGTGTACGCGAACCGGCTCAATGGCATCGACGCCGAGTGGCTGGAGCCCGACGAGGTCGCCAAGGTGTGCCCGATCGTCAACACCAGCCCCGATGTGCGCTACCCGGTGCACGGCGCCACCTACCAGCCGCGCGCGGGCATCGCCAAGCACGACTACGTGGCGTGGGGCTTCGCCCGTCGCTGCGACGCGTACGGCATCGACCTCGTCCAGAACTGCGAGGTCACCGGGATCGAGGTGAGCGGGGGGCGGGTCACCGGGGTGCGGACCACGCGGGGCCGGATCGGCGCCGGGAAGGTGGCGCTCGCCGCCGCCGGACACACCTCCGTGCTCGCGGCGATGGTCGGCCTGCGGCTACCGCTCCAGAGCCACCCGTTGCAGGCGCTCGTGTCGGAGCTGCTCGAACCCGTGCACCCGACCGTCGTGATGTCCAACGCGGTGCACGTGTACGTCTCGCAGGCCCACAAGGGCGAACTCGTCATGGGCGCGGGCATCGACAGCTACAACGGGTACGGGCAGCGCGGTGCCTTCCACATCATCGAGCGGCAGATGGCGGCGGCCCTGGAACTCTTCCCGGTGTTCGCGCGCGCCCACATGCTGCGCACCTGGGGAGGCATCGTCGACACCACCCCGGACGCCTCCCCCATCGTCGGGGTCACCCCGGTCGAGGAGCTGTACCTCAACTGCGGCTGGGGCACCGGCGGGTTCAAGGCGACGCCCGGAGTCGGCTGGGCGTACGCGCACACCATCGCGACCGGCGCACCGCACGACACCAACGCCCCTTTCACCCTCGAACGGTTCACGACCGGCGCCCTCGTCGACGAGCACGGCGCCGCGGCCGTCGCCCACTGAGCCCCTTCCCAGGAGAGATCCATGCAGCTCATCCCCTGCCCCTGGTGCGGACCGCGCGAGGAGACCGAGTTCCACTACGGCGGCCAGGCCCACATCGCGCACCCCGAGGACCCGCACGCGCTCGACGACGAGCAGTGGGCCCAGTACGTCTTCTTCCGCGACAACCCCAAGGGGCCCTTCGCCGAGCGGTGGGCGCACACGGCGGGCTGCCGCCGCTGGTTCAACGCCGTGCGCGACACGGTGAGTTACGAGTTCCTGTCCGTGGAGGCGACCTGATGACCACCGACTTCCGCACCACCTCGGACGCGTACGGCCGCGTCGACCGCGCCACCACGCTGAACTTCACGTTCGACGGCACGGACTACACCGGGCACACCGGTGACACCCTCGCCTCGGCGCTCCTCGCGAACGGTGTGCACCGCGTCGCCACGAGCATCACGTACGGCCGGCCGCGCGGCATCCTGGCCGCCGGAGTCGAGGAGCCGAACGCGCTGGTGCAGATCGAGGCGCCGTTCCCGGAGCCGATGCTGACCGCGACGACCGTCGAGCTGTACGACGGTCTGGTGGCACGCGGACTGGGCGGACAGGGGCAGCTCGCCTCCGCACCGGACCCGGCCCGCTACGACGCCCGGCACCTGCACGCCGAACTGCTGGTCGTCGGCGCGGGCCCGGCCGGTCTGGCCGCCGCGCTCGCCGCGTCCGGGGCGGGCGTCCGGGTCGTCCTCGTCGACAGCGCGCCGAAGCTCGGCGGGAGCCTGCTCGGCACCCGCGAGACGATCGACGGCCGGCCCGCGCAGGAGTGGGTGGACACGGCGACGCGGCGGCTCGCCGCGTCGGAGCACGTGACCGTCCTGACCCGCACCACCGCCTTCGGGCACTACGACGACAACCTCGTCCTCGCCCTGGAGAAGCGCACCGACCATCTCGGCGCCGCCGCCCCGGGTCATGTGTCCCGCCAGCGGGTGTGGCGCATCCGGGCGAAGCAGGTCGTGCACGCGACCGGCGCCACGGAGCGGCCGATCGCCTTCGACGACAACGACCGCCCCGGCACCATGCTGGCCTCGGCGGCCCGTACGTACCTCAACCGGTACGGCGTCCTCGTCGGCCGCCGCGCCGCCGTCTTCACGACGAACGACTCGGCGTACGACGCCGTGCTCGAACTCGCCGACGCAGGGCTGGAGTTCGCGGCCGTGGTCGACGCCCGGCCGGGCGTCCCGGAGCGGCTTCGCGGGGCGCTCGCCGACCGGGGCATCCCCCTGCGCGTCGGCCATGTCGTCACGGGGACCAGCGGCGTCGAGCACCTGTCGCGGGTGCACATCGCCGAGCGGTCGAAGGGCGGGGCGCGGCGTCACGGGGTCGACTGCGACGTGCTGCTGGTCTCCGGTGGCTGGAACCCGGCCGTGGCGCTGTTCAGCCAGGCGCGCGGAGCCCTGCGCTACGACGCGGAACTCGCCGCCTTCGTCCCCGCGGGGGCGCCTGGGACTGTGCGGACGGCGGGTGCGGCGGACGGCCTGCGGACGCTCGGCGAGTGCCTGGGCGCGGGCGTCGCCGCGAGCGCCGCGGCGCTGGAGGCCCTGGGGCTGACGCCGCCGCCGGTCGGTGTTCCGGCGGCCGCCACCGAACTGCCCTCCCCCGCAACGGCGTTGTGGCGCGTACCGAGTCCGCAGGAGGGCACGGACGGGTCGGCGCAATTCGTCGACCTGCAACGGGACGCGCTCGCGAGCGACGTGTTCCGGGCGGTCCGCGCCGGGCTGCGCTCGGTCGAGCACGTGAAGCGGTACACGACCATCGGCACCGCCCACGACCAGGGCCGCACCTCCGGGGTCCTCACCTCGGGCATCGTCGCGGAGGCGCTCGGTACGGACATCGCTGACCTCGGCACGACGAGTTTCCGGCCGCCCGTGCAGCCCGTCGCCTTCGCGGCGTTCGCCGGGCGCAACCGGGGTGAGCTGTTCGACCCGGTGCGGGTGACCGCGCTGCACGGCTGGCACGAGCGGCACGGCGCGCTGTTCGAGGACGTCGGCCAGTGGAAGCGGCCCTGGTACTACCCACTGCCCGGCGAGACCATGGACGACGCGGTGCGGCGGGAGTGCCGGGCGGCGCGGGGCGGCGTGGCCATGATGGACGGCTCGACGCTCGGCAAGATCAGTGTCCGGGGCCCCGACGCGGGCGAACTGCTCGACCGGCTCTACACGAACATGATGGGCAACCTGAAGCCGGGCCGCGTCCGTTACGGCGTGCTGTGCGGTGTCGACGGCATGGTGATCGACGACGGCACGGTCATCCGTGTGTCGGACGACGAGTTCCTCGTGACGACCACCACCGGCAACGCCGCCAAGGTCCTGGAGTGGATGGAGGAGTGGCTCCAGACCGAGTGGTCCGAGCTGCGCGTCCACCTCACGTCGGTGACCGAGCACTGGGCCACGATCCCGCTCGTCGGACCGCGCTCGCGCGAGGTGCTGGACGCCGTCACCCGTGATCTGGACGTCTCCAACGAGGGCTTCCCGTTCATGAGTTGGCGCGACACCGTCGTGGCAGGTGTCGCGGCGCGGGTGTGCCGGATCAGCTTCTCCGGCGAGCTGGCCTACGAGGTCAACGTGCCGTCCTGGTACGGGACGCACGTCTGGCAGGCGCTGTACGACGCCGGGCAGCCGCTCGGCCTCACCCCGTACGGCACCGAGACCATGCATGTGCTGCGCGCCGAGAAGGCGTACCCGATCATCGGGCAGGACACCGACGGCACGGTCACCCCGCAGGACCTCGGTATGCAGTGGGTGATCTCCAAGAAGAAGCCGGACTTCGTCGGCAAGCGGTCCTTCGCCCGGCCGGAGAACCGGCGCCCCGACCGCAAACAGCTGGTCGCGCTGGTGCCCGCCGACGAGCACACCCTGCTCCCGGAGGGCGCGCAGATCATCGCCACCGGGACGGTCCCCGAGCCGCCCGTGCCGATGCTCGGCCATGTCACCTCCAGCTACCGCAGCGACGCCCTGCGACGCACCTTCGCCCTCGCGCTCGTCCGTTCCGGCGCCGAGCGCGTCGGCGAGACCCTCTACGTTCCGCTCGACGGCTCCACCGTGCCGGTGACCGTCGCCGAACCCGTCCTCTTCGACAAGGAGGGAGCCCGCCGTGACGGCTGACACCCCCGCCCCCGTACGGATCAGTCCGCTCGCCGACTGGCACCCGCGGCTCCCGTCCGGGCTCGACGCCCGCGAAGTGCCGTTCCTGACCCAGCTCACGCTGCGGGTGACACCGGGCAGCGCGGCGGCGGACGCCGTCGAGCGCTTCCTCGGGTACGCCCTGCCGGGCGCCTGCTCCGCCCGACTCGGCGCGGAGGTCGAGGCGTTGTGGCTGGGCCCCGACGAATGGCTCCTGGTGGCGCCCGACGGCCGGGCCGAGCAGCTGGCGGCCGGGTTGCGGGCGGCCATCGGCGAGGAGTTCGCCACCGTCACCGACACCTCCGCGCAGCGCACCGTCCTCGCCCTCGCGGGTCCGCTGCTCCCGGAGATCCTGTCGCAGGGCTGCGCCCTGGACCTCGCGCCGGGCCGGGCCACCGCGGGCACCTGTCACACCACGCTGCTCGCGCAGGCCGGGGTCACGCTCGTGGTGCGCGAGGCGGGCCCGCACGCGGCGTGGCTGCTCGTCCGCTCGTCCTTCGCCGGTTACCTGGCGGCGTGGCTCGACGATGCCTGCACGGAGTACACCGGAGGTCCCGCGCACGCCGGGAGCGCGTGACGGCCATCATCGTCGTCGACCCGTTCAGCTCCCCTGCGACCGTGCGAGCGGCTTGCGGACGAGGAACTGGATCCCCGTCGACTCGTGTCCGCTCATGGTGCGGACGGCGATGTCACGGGAGTCGACGACCTCGAAGTCCGAGAGCAGGGCGGGAAACCACGAGCGGGGGTGGTGGCGGAAGGTCGCGCCGTCGGCGGTGTCGAACACTCCGTAGTGGTCGTACCGGTCGGCGCAGCGCTCGTAGCGGCCGCGGTTGCGTGCGTCGTCCTGCAACGGATAGTCGCTGACGTACAGGGTCCCGCCGGGTGCGAGGACCCGGTACAGCTCGGTGATCAGCCCGCGCTGAGCTTCTTCGTCGGGGACGCAGGTCAGCACGGCGAAGAGCACGGCCATGTCGAACGTCGCGTCCGGGAAGGGCGACAGCGGTGGCTCGTCCAGGACGGTGAAACGCAGGGCGGGGTTCAGCACACGCGCCCGTTCGATCATTCCTGGCGCCGTGTCCACGCCGGTGAGGTCGCCGAAGCCCTGCCCGGCGAGATCGTGCAGGGTGCGACCGTAACCGCAGCCGTAGTCGAGAACGGCCGCACCCCTGTCGATCCCGTCCAGCCAGGGCAGGTGGAGCGGGTGCGTGAACGTCTTCGTGGTCGCGGCGGCGTTCCAGTAGGGAATCTGACGGTCCGGGTTCGGCACGGCGGTTGTCCCCCTGACGGTGCTGCCCAGGCAACGGTCAATGATCCGACAAGGTACGCCGATCCGCAGGAGGGCAACAGAGCCCGTCGTCGCTGTGCGGTGAGCGTGGTGGGTGCGCTGCGGCCCAGGCGGCGGCGACCAGAGGACGGTGCAGGGCCGTGCGGCGGACGCACACGCCGATGGAGAGGTCGCCGGGGGCTGAGGGACTGGGCAATTGGCGGAGCCGGGAGCGAATGCTGCTGTGCTGGAGCACGAGCCCGGGAATGATGCCGACGCCGTACCCCAGCGCGACCAGAGTGAGCAGGGCTTCGTGGCCGTCGGGTTCAGCGGCGATGCGGGGGGTGTGGCCAAGTTTTCTGAACCAGCGGTCAGCAGCCGCGCGGACGGGGCCCTGCCGTGGAAGGACGAAGGGCTGTTCGGGGCCGGGCAGTTGGCCAGGTGGTGGGGCGGCGTCGTTCTGGACAAGAACGAGCGGGGTGCGTGCGATCTGTCGGGTCAGCAGGGTGGAGGGGATACGGGCGGGGAGGGCGGCCACCGCGAGTTCGGCTTCGCCGTCGTCGAGGAGGGCGAGGGCGGAGGCGGCGTCGCCGGTCCGCACGGAGATGCGCACGCGGGGATGCGCGCTGCGGATCGGGGAGAGCAGGTCGGGCAGCAGACTCTGGCAGGCGGTGACGGACGCGAACACCCGCAGATGCCCGCTGAGTTCGTCGTCTGCGCCGTCCTGGCCGTGGTAGCGGTCCCACAGCTCCAGGGCTTGGGCGGCATAACGAAGGAACCGGCGGCCGTGTCCGGTCAGGGCCACGCCGTGCGGGCCCCGGTCCAGCAGCCGGTGCCCGGCCTCGCTTTCCAGCCGCTGCACCGTGCGGGACAAGGTGGCCGTGCTGACGTGGCAGTCGGCGGCGGTACGGGTGAAGCTCAGGGTCCGTGCGAGGTGGAGGAAGAGCCGATACCGGTCGTGGTCCTGCATGTTTCACCTTCCGTAACGCCGCAGTACGCAAGTTGCTGTTGCCGCACATCGCTCCGGGAGCCTACAAACATGGCATGTCACCGAGCCACAGCACGAGGCCCCGGCCCGCCTGGTTGTTTCCCGAGTACACACCGGTCGGCATCGACTTGGGCAGCAAGGCAGCGGTCGCCGCCTACGACCGCAATCAGGGCACCGACCCCGACGCCGACGACGCTCTCCTGGACCGCCTCGAGGTGGGCCGGGGAACCCGGCTGGTGGATCTGGCCTGCGGAACCGGTTCGCTGATCGTCCAGGCGGCGCGACGCGGCGCACAGGCGCACGGCGTCGATGTCTCCGAGGAGATGCTGGCCTTTGCCCGGACCCGCGCCGAAGGCTTCGGTGTCACGCCGCAGTGGCACCGTGCCGGCTTCCTGGACTACGACCACCGCGCCGAGCCCGCCGACGTGGTCACCAGCAAGGCGGCCCTGCACCAGCTCCCCGACTTCTTCAAGCAGCAGGCGCTCCTCAACGCCGCCGGCATGCTGCGTCGCGGCGGCACCTTCTACCTCTGGGACGTCGTCTTCAGCTTCGAGCCCGCCACTGCCCCTGCACACGTGCAGCGATGGATCGACACCGCCGGACGCCCCGCGGGGGAAGGCTTCACGCGCGCGGACTTCGAGGCTCATGTCCGCGAGGAGTTCTCCACCTACACATGGATCATGGAAGGCATGCTGGACAGAGCAGGATTCGACATCGTCTCCAGCACCACTCCCCGGCCCACCCACGCGGCCTTCCACTGCCTGCGCCGATAGCACGCCGCCGCCCGGACCGGATCCGACCGGCCGCTACCGCGCCGTCCCCGACGGGGCGACCTCCACCGTCAGGTGCTTCATCAGGGGCTGGTCGCTCTGGGGGCTGAAGTCCCCGAGTGCGCACAGCGAGTTGAGTTCCGGCATGTAGCCGATGGCGCAGCCGGGCGGCACGTCGTACGTGAGCGCCCGGTAGCCGTGGACCGAGCGGCGTGTGCCGTCCTTGGCGATGCTCGTGATGTCGACCCGGTCCATGTCGGACAGGCCGCGCTCGCGCATGTCGGCGGCGTTGAGGAAGACGAGGGTGCGCAGGTTGCGTACGCCGCGGTAGCGGTCGTCGGAGGAGTAGATCGTGGTGTTCCACTGGTCGTGGGAGCGGACCGTGGCGAGGGTGAGCAGGCCCGCGCCGGGGTTGGGGTCGGGGAGCGCCGCGAAGCCGAACTCGGCGCGCTCGGAAGGGGTCAGGAAGACCCGTTCGCGGGCCGGCTGGCGCAGCCGGAAGCCGTGCGGGCCGCGGACGCGGCGGTTGAAGTTGTCGAAGCCCTCCAGGGCGTGCTCCATGGTGTCGCGGATGCGGTCGTAGTCCTCGACGTACGCCTCCCAGGGAGTCGCGGAGTCGGGGAGGGTGGCGCGGGCCATCCCGGCGATGATCGCGGGTTCGGAGAGCAGGTGCCGAGAGGCGGGGCGTTTCATGCCGCGCGAGAGGTGCACCATGCTCATCGAGTCCTCGACGGACACCGCCTGCGGGCCACCCTTCTGCACGTCCTTCTCGGTGCGGCCGAGGCACGGGAGGATGAGGGCGCGGCGGCCGTGGACGAGGTGCGAGCGGTTCAGCTTCGTCGACACCTGCACCGTCAACTCACAGTTTCGCAGCGCCTGTTCGGTGTATTCGGTGTCGGGCGCGGCGCGGACGAAGTTGCCGCCCATGCCGACGAAGACCTTGGCCTCGCCGTTCGCCATCGCCGCGATGCCGCGCACGGTGTCGAGGCCGGGTTCGCGGGGCGGGTCGATGCCGCAGGCCTGCGCGAGCCGGTCGAGGAACGCGGGCTTGGGGCGGTGGTCGATGCCGCAGGTGCGGTTGCCCTGGACGTTGCTGTGGCCGCGGATGGGGCAGGGACCCGCGCCCTCGCGGCCGAGGTTGCCGCGTAGCAGCAGGACGTTGACGATCTCGCGGACGGTGTCGACGCCGTGCTCCTGCTGTGTGATGCCGAGGCACCAACTGATGACCGTACGCGCCGAGTCGAGGTACACGTCGCCCGCCGCGCGGATCTCCCGTTCGGTCAGTCCGCTCGCCGCGACGAGGTCCTCCCAGGGGGTCGCGGCGCACAGGTCGCGGTAGGCCTCGAAGCCTTCGGTGTGCCGGTCGAGGAACTCCTCGTCGATCGCCTTCGGGTCCTTCTCGGCCGCCTCCAGGACGTGCTTGGCGATGCCGCGCAGCAGGGCCAGGTCGCCGCCGATGCGGGGCTGGAGGTTCATGGTGCCGGTGCGGGTGGACCTGAAGGTGGCCATCGCGGTGAACTCGTGGGGCACGATGGTGCGCCCGGCCGCCGCCTCCACCAGCGGGTTGACGTGCACGATCCGCGCGCCGCGGCGGTAGGCGTCGGCGAGGGCGGTGATCATGCGGGGGACGTTCGACGCGGCGTTCACCCCCATGACGAAGAGGGCGTCGGCCTGGTCGATGTCATTGAGGTCGACGGTGCCCTTGCCGGTGCCGAGCGCGGCGGTCAGCGCCCGGCCGCTGGCCTCGTGGCACATGTTGGAGCAGTCGGGCAGGTTGTTCGTGCCGTACTCGCGGGCGAGGAGCTGGTACAGGAAGGTGGCCTCGTTGCTGAGCCTGCCCGACGTGTAGAAGAGCGCCTGGTCCGGGGAGTCGAGTCCGCGCAGGGTGTCGCCGACGAGGGTGAAGGCGTCCTCCCAGGACACGGGCACGTAGCGGTCGCTGTCCGGGTCGTAGGAGAGCGGTCCGACGAGGCGTCCCTGGTCCTCCAGGTCGTAGTCCGGCCAGGTGGACAGTTCGGTGACCGTGTGCGCGGCGAAGAACTCCTTGCCGGCGCGCTTGGGTGTCATCTCCCAGGTGGCGTGCTTGATGCCGTTCTCGCACAGGTCGAGCTTGAGTCCGTGCAGGTCGTCGGGCCAGGCGCAGCCGGGGCAGTCGTAGCCGCCGTCCTCGTGGTTCATGACGGCCATCAGCCGGACGCCGTTGACCGGCTCCTTCGCCCTGGCGAGCACCTTGCCGACGGATTTCGCGGCGCCCCAGCCGGCCGTGGGGTGGTGGTAGGGGCTGCGCTCGGGTTCGCCGCGGGTGGGTCCGTAGCCGCCCGCGGGCGTGCCGCCGTCCGTGTCAGCTTGGGAGGTCATCGTCGTACGAACCCTTCGCTCCTCGCCCTCCCCCTCCGGCATGGCTACGTTTCGAACGTACGCGGGTGCGCCCCGGCCCGCTCGGCGAGCGGTCCGGGGCGCACCGGATGCGGGGTCGCGCCGGGGCCTACTCCGCCGCCACCGGCCGCCGGGCCAGCGCCGTCGCCTCCCGGACGTCCGTGAGGGGCCGCAGCCAGTACGTGTAGGCGTAGTCCCGGTCGGCGAGCAGTTTGTACGGGGCATGGGTGTGGGCGCCCCAGCTGTCGTCGCCGCCGACACCCATCTGGCGGTGGTTGACGCGCAGGACGACCTCGTCGCGGGGGTCGAGCTGGTAGTCGTGGCGGACGCCGACGGACAGGTCCTCCGGGGTCAGGTGGGAGGCGGTCAGTTCGAGGAACGGGTGCTCGGCGATCGGGTCCCCCGCCACCAGCAGACCGCGCCCGCGCCGGTCGGTGAGGGCCGCCCACCGCACGTCGGTCCTGTTGCCGTTCTCCTGCGGCCGGATGTACGGGGTCCACTGCTCGGTCACGGTGGAGGACCAGCGCCCCACGTCGGTGCCGTCGTGGCGGTCCCAGTGGTTCTCCTCGGGGCCGCGGCCGTAGTAGTGCAGCCGTTCGAGCGCCGCGGGCAGGCGCAGGATCGTGCCGACCTCCGGGAGGTAGGGGAGGGTGGCGGCGCCGGGGTGCAGGGTGTGGTCGACCTTGACGGCGCCGTTGCCGAAGACCGTGTACGTGGTGGTGTACGTGGACTCGGTGGTGGTCGGCAGGGTGCCCTTGACCTCGATGCGTACCGCGCGGCCGTCGAGGTCGGCGACATCGACCCCGGTCACCTTCCGGCGCGCGCCCGCGTCCCGCCAGGTCTGGTTGCGGGTGTGCTGGCCGTTGCCGTGGTCGTTGTCGGTGGGGGCGCGCCAGAAGTTCGGGACGGGGCCCGCCTCGACGAGCCGGACGCCGCCGGCCTCGTAGGAGGTGATGACGCCGGTGGCCTTGTCGACGGCGAGGGTGAAGCCGTCGCCGGTGACCGAGACGGTCGCGTCACCGTTCTCGTGGCGCAGTGCGAGGACGTTCTTGAGGGGTACGGGTGTCACCTTCGGACTGCCCGCGTCGAGGGGGAGCTGGGCGCGCGCCACCTCGAAACCGGCGTCGGCCCACACCGTGTCGTCCTTGAGCCGGAACGACAGGTGGAGGAAGTACTCGGTGCCGGGCGCGGGCGTGCCGGGCAGTTTCAGCGGGACGGTGATGTCCTTTCGGGAGAGCGGGGGAACGTCGAGCTGGGCGCGGCTCAGGCTGCCCTTCTGGATCACCTCGCCATCCCGGGACAGCTCCCAACGCCCCTCGTACGCGCGGAGGTTGGTGAACAGGAATTCGTTGGTGACGGTGACGTCGCCCGCTCCCCCGCCCTCCTTGGGCACCACCTGGACCGCCTGGTAGACGCGCTTGACCTCGGCGGCCTTGCCGGTGTGCCCGCGGTCGGCGGTGATGATGCCGTCGGCAACGAAGTTGCCGTCGTTGGGGTTGTCGCCCCAGTCGCCGCCGTACGCGAAGAACGTCTTGTCGCGCGGCCGCTTCTCCTCGACCCTGACCGTCTTGGCGTCGAACCAGAAGCGCACGCCGTCGTCGCCGGGGCCGCGCCCGTCGTCGGCGAGTTCGGTGGCGCTCAGGGCGCGGGCGTACACGCGGGCGCGGCGGATGGTGCCGCTGAACTCGCGGGTCATGTTGTCGACGTCCACGCCGAGGGCGAGCGGCGCGGTGTTGGCGGTCGGCTTGCGGGTCGTCGCCTTGGTGGCCTTCGCCGTGCCGTCGACGTACAGGGTGAGGGTGCCGGCGGTTTCGTCGAAGACACCGGCGATGTGGTGTTCGCTGCCGGTCCAGCCGTCGGCCGGGGTGGTCCAGCTCGCGGTGATCCACTGGCCGCCGGAGTAGATGAAGAACTCCAGGGTCCTGTCGCTCTGCTTGAGGGCGTAGTGGGTGTCGCCCTTGGCGACGATCGGCTGGTGGTAGCCGGTGACGTGCGGGGTCACCCAGGCTTCGAGGGTGAGCGAGCCGGTGAGGTCGAGGCGGTCGTCGCGGCCGAAGACGGTGGCGCCGCTCAGTCCCTTGCTCCTGCTGAACGCGCCCGCAGGGTTGAGGAGTTCGCCCTTCAGGCCGACGGGTCCGGTCTCGGTGAACAGGGTTCGCGTCGGGGTCGGCCAGCGCAGCGACTGGTCGACGAAGTCCCAGATCCAGCCGCCCTGGAGGACGTCGTAGCGGCGGATCAGGTCCCAGTACTCCTTGAAGTTGCCGTTGGAGTTGCCCATGGCGTGGCAGTACTCGATGAGCACGTACGGGCGGGTGTCGGCGGTGTCCTTGGCCTTCGCCTCGACGTGGCTCGTCGACGGGTACATCTCGGAGCGGATGTCGCTGACGCCGGGGCTGTCGTCGCCCTCGTACTGGATGACGCGGGTGGTGTCGTAGGAGCGGATCCAGTCGTGCATGGCGGTGAAGGTGCTGCCCGCGCCCGCCTCGTTGCCGAGCGACCAGATGACGACGCTGGCGTGGTTCTTGTCGCGGTGGACCATGTTCTGGGCGCGGGCGACGCAGGCCTTCGTCCAGTCGGCCTTGCTCGCGGGGAATTCGTCGCGGACCCCGTGGGTCTCCAGGTTGGTCTCGTCGACGAGGTAGAGGCCGTACTCGTCGGCGAGTTCGTACCAGATCGGGTTGTTGGGGTAGTGCGAGGTGCGGACCGTGTTGATGTTCATCCGCTTGATGATTTCGATGTCCTCGACCATGTCGGCGCGGGTGAGCGCGGTGCCGCGGTCGGGGTGCATCTCGTGCCGGTTGGTGCCGCGGAAGGACACCGGGCGGCCGTTGATGCGCATCAGTCCGTCCTTCAGGGCGAACTCGCGCAGTCCGACACGGTGCGAGAGTGTCTCGATCACCTTGCCCGCGGGGTCGCGCAGGCGGAGTACGGCGGTGTAGAGGTACGGGCTTTCGGCAGACCAAAGGCGCGGCGAGGGAACGGACTTGGCGGCCTTCACCGTCACCTCGGAGTCGGTGAGGGCGGCCTTCTGGGTGAGGGGGCGCGCCCACACGGGGTGCCCGCCGGAGTCGTAGAGCTGCGTCTCGACGGTGTACGCGCCCGCGGAGTCACCGGTGTAGTCCCGCACGGTGGCGGTGACGGCCAGTTCGGCGGTGGTGTACCCGCCGCCGAGCGGGGTGTCGAGCTTGAAGTCGCGCAGGTGCGCGCCGGGCGTCGAGTACAGGTACACCGAGCGGAAGATGCCGCTCAGCCGGATCATGTCCTGGTCTTCCAGCCAGTCCCCGTCGGAGAAGCGGTAGACCTCGACGGCGAGTTGGTTGGTGCCTTCGGTGAGGTGGGGTGTGATGTCGTACTCGGCGGGGGTGAAGGAGTCCTCGTGATAGCCGACGAGCGTGCCGTTCACCCACACGTAGTGCGCCGACTTCACGCCTTCGAAGTGCAGGAAGACCCGCCTGCCGGACCACCCCCTGGGCACGGTGAAGGTGCGTCTGTACTGGCCGACGGGGTTGTAGCGGGTCGGCGACGCGGGCGGCTGGGCGTTCTCGCCGAGGCCGTTGGCGCCCCACCACGGGTAGGTGATGTTGGTGTAGATCGGGAAGTCGTGGCCGTGCAGCTGCCAGACGGCGGGCACCGGGAGGGTGCCCCAGTCGCTGTCGTCGAGGTCGGTGCGGTGGAAGTCCTCGTCGCGCTCCGAGGGCCGGTCGACGTAGGCGAACTTCCACTCCCCGTCGAGGCTTTGGCGGTACGGGGAGCGGGTGCGGTCGCCGGCCAGGGCCTCCGTCAGGTCCGCGTACGGCATGAGGGTGGTGTGCGGCGGTTCGGTGCCGAGGCGGAACAGGTCGATGCGCCCGTTCCACTCGTCGCCGTCGGCGGCGCCGGCCCGCGCGGCGGGCAGGGCGAGGGGGAGGCTGAGCGCCCCGGCGACGGCCGCGCCCGCCTGGAGGAGGCGGCGTCGGCTGAGCGGGCGGGCGTGCGGATACGGCATGGCTGTGCCCTTCTGCGGGTGGGGACACGTGCAACGCGTGTGGCGCGGAACGCCTGTTGAGCCGGCACCACCCTAAGAAGGCAACACAACCAATACAATGAGGGCGTAGGACTTTGTTGGTTCTTGAGAACGCCCCGGGCGCCGCCATGGAACGCCCGGCCACCGCCGCCCTCAGCCCGCGGCGCGCCCGGCCGTCTCCTGCCAGTGTTCGTCGCGGGCGGCCTCCAGGAGGCGGCGCCAGGACGTGACGGTGGGGCGGCGGCGCAGCAGGGCACGCCGTTCGCGTTCGGTGGCGCCGCCCCACACGCCGTACTCGATGCGCTCGTCCAGGGCGTGCGCCAGGCACTCGGTCCGCACTTCGCACGTGTCGCAGAACCGCTTGGCGTGGGACTGCGCCGCGCCCTCCACGAACAGTTCCTCCGGGTCGGTGGCCCGGCAGGCCGCCTTGTCCCACCACGAGTTGAAGATGTCCGACACTTTTCGCTCCTTGCTCCTGGCACATTCGGTCGTCTCAGGTGCGAATGGCGACCGTACGCCATCGATTCTCAACAAGCAGCCCATGACCAGGAGTTGGACGGGGAGTGACCGGCGCCCGCCGGGGCTAGATCCGGTCCGTCAGTTCTTCCGCGTAGACCTGCGACAGCGGTTGCGGGCCCACGTACTGCTGGCAGTTGCACCGCCCCGCCTCGTAGTGGACCGGCTTCTTGTTCTCGTCCCAGGCGGTGGGGACCTCGACGCGCTCGTGGCAGCGGCCCGTCTTGTCGTGCTTGGCGAGGTGGTGGGTGCAGCCGCAGATCGGCTCCGGCGGTTTGTTCGCCGCCTCGACCGCGAGCCGGGCCTGTTTCGCGGCCTCGATGCGTTCCATTCTGCGCTCGTGCCGGTTGCGCAGTGCGGTGCGGCCGGTGTCCGCCGCCCAGGCGAACGCTCCCGTCCAGAACAGGATGAGGATCGCCCAAATCCAGTTCATCTACCGCCCCTTCCCCCCGGAACACCACGCGGTGGCCTCCAGGATAGGCGCCCCGCCGTGGCGGTGCGCCCTCCCGGCGGGCACGCGCCACCCGCGGCTCAGCTCTGCGGCTCCGGCAGCGGCTCCCCGGTCTCCAGAAGCGTCTTGAGGCTGGAGAGCAGCGCGGGCCAGCCGTCGCCGATCATGCCCCGGACGGTGCTGTCGGGCTCGAACCCGTCGTGGACGACGGTGAGTTTGACGGTCTCGCCCGTCGCCTCCAGGTCGAAGGTCACCTTGGACCGCTTCTCGCGCGCGATGCGCTGCCGGAGTTCCTCGTCGACGCCGACGGCGCGTGCCCACGCGGGCGTGAAGGTGTGCCAGGTGTAGGCGAGGCGGCGGGGCGGGTCGGCTTCCAGGACGACCTGTTCGGGGTCCTCGGTGCGGTTCTCGCCCTCCACCCACACCATGGGCGAGCCGGGCT
Source organism: Streptomyces sp. BYX5S (assembly GCF_054724165.1). NCBI lineage: Bacteria > Bacillati > Actinomycetota > Actinomycetes > Kitasatosporales > Streptomycetaceae > Streptomyces > Streptomyces sp. BYX5S. The sequence continues at coordinate 4,591,425 of NZ_CM138829.1, forward strand.
TCCAGTCGGTCTCGAAGGTCACACCCCAGTAGCGGCGGGTGAACGCGGGAGACGTGAGCGCCTCCCACAGCCGCTCGGGCGTGGTGCGGACGTAGCTGGTGTGCACGAAGGGCCCCACGGCGGCGGGGGTGGCGTTGCTCATGAGGGTCTCCTCTTCCAGTGCGGTACGCAGGTCGTCGAGTGCGGCGGCGCGGTGCCGGTCGTAGCGGCTGAGCCAGCGGTCGGCGACGGCGTTGAGGGGTGCGGCGTCGAGGTAGTGCAGCTTTTCGCGGCCCCGCCGCACGGTCGTGACCAGGCCCGCGGCCTCCAGCACGGCGAGGTGTTTGCTGACCGACTGCCGGGCCATGTCCAGCTCGCCGCAGAGTTCGCCGAGGCTCTGCCCGCCGCGCTCGTTGAGGCGGTCGAGCAGCCGCCGGCGCCCGGGGTCGGCCAGCGCCTTGAATATCGCGTCCACCGGCGTGGGACCTTTCTCCGCTCGACATGCAGCCGATCGGCTGCACTTTCGACGATAGGCAGCCGTTCGACTGCATGTCAATCGTGGGGCCGCCGCCTGCGGCCGACCTCGCATCGTCGAAAACCGTCGAAGCGACCGCCCGGCTATGGACGCCCCCGCACCGCCGACCTAGTGTCACGGTCGTTCCATTCGGGCAGGCGCCGCGATCACGGCGCGCCGCGCCCTCGTCGAAAGCATTCGACGCGAGCCACCGGACACAGACGCACACGAGGGGCGGCACACCATGGTCGGCATCACGGACGTGGCCAGGCAGGCGGGCGTCGCCGCCAGCACGGTCTCGTACGTGATCAGTGGGAAGCGGCCGATCTCGGCGCCGACCCGGCGCCGCGTCCTCGACGCCATGACGGCGCTCGGGTACCGGCCCCCGGCCGCCGCGCGGTCCCGCACCATCGGGCTCGCCGTGCGGGTCAACGACGGGGCGCACCGGCCGCTGCTCGCCGAGTTCATGCTGGCGGCGAGCGTGGCGGCGCGCGGCCGGAACTGCAACGTCCTGCTGCTGACCGACCACGCCGAGCACGGTGTGCTGGACGCGGCGCTGCTGGACGGGCTCGTCCTCATGGACATCGGCATCCACGATCCGCGCCTGGAGACGGTGCGCGAGCTGGATGTGCCCGCCGTGCTCATCGGGCTGCCGCGCGATCCGGCCGGGCTCGCCTGCGTCGACCTCGACTTCCACGCGGCGGGGACGGCGTGCGTGGACCACCTCGCCGACCTCGGGCACCGCGAGGCGGTCTTCCTGGGGGCGCCGGAGGCGGCCTACCGGCGGCGCGCCGGTTTCGCCGTGCGCACCGTCGCGGGCGCCATCGAGCGCGCCGGGGCCCGCGGCCTGAGGCTCACCCACCGCGCGGTCGACGGCGACTGGGACAGCACGGCGGGCACGCTCACCCGTGCGCTCCAGGAACGTCCGGACGCCACCGCGCTGATCGTCCAGAACGAGGCGGCGACCCCGCACCTCGCGCCGCTGCTGCGCAGCCTCGGACGGGCCGTGCCCGAGGACATGTCGCTCGTGGTGCTCGGCTCGGACGCGGTGGCCACCGCCGGCGCGCCCGCCCTCACCTCCATCGCCGTCCCGGCCGCCCAACTCGCAGAGCGTGCCGTGGAGTTGCTCATCGCGCGCATCGACCGCCTGAGCGGCGCCGCCGAACCGGTCCCCGTACTCCTGGAGCCGCGGCTCACCGTCCGCGCGAGCACCGCTCCCCCGCCACCTCCTCGCTGACCCCGCCCGCACGTCCCATCGGCATGCCTCCGGTGCGGCATGCCCCGGCTCCGTGCGCCCCGAACCCCCGGACCGTCCCCCCTCTCTCCCCCGACCTCCAGAAGGAACCTTCGTGTCCACCCGTATCCGCGCAGCCACCGCCGCCTGCGCCGCGTTCGCGCTCAGTGCGACGCTCGGCGGCTGTGGTCTGATCACCGCAGACACCCCGCCGAACACGCTCACCGTCGCGGACTACTACACCGCCGAGCCGGGCAACACCGCGCTCACCGAGATCCTGGAGACGTGCGGCCGCGCGACCGGGGTGAACGTGGTCCGCGAGGTGATGCCGCGCGCCCAGCTGGTGCCCAAGCTGCTCCGGGACGGCGCCGCCCGCACCCTCCCCGACCTCGTCCTCAGTGACAATCCGGACCTGCCGAAGCTCGCCTCGACCGGCGCGCTGCTGCCGCTCGAAGGGCGCACGGACACCTCGGGCTTCTACCGGAGCGTCCTCGAAGCGGGCACGTACGACGGTGAGCTCTACGGTGTCGCGCCCGGCGTCAACGGGCTGGCGCTCTTCTACGACAAGGCCGTCTTCGAGAAGGCCGGTCTGGAGCCGCCGACCACGTGGAAGGAACTGAAGGACAGCGCCGCCGAGTTGACGCGGGGCAACCGCTACGGGCTCGCCCTGTCCGCCGTCGGCACGGAAGAAGCCAGCTGGCAGTACGAGCCGTTCCTGTGGAGCGGCGGCGCCGACCTGGACAGGCTCGATTCGACGGCTTCCGTCGACACGCTGACGTACTGGTCGGGGCTGTTCCGCGACGGATCGGTGTCGAAGTCGGCGCTCAACTGGCAACAGTCCGACGTCGCCGAGCAGTTCATCGGCGGGCACGCGGCGATGATGGTCAACGGGTCGTGGCAGTTGGCCGCGCTCGACGCGCAGAAGGGCCTGGACTACGGCGTCGTGCCGCTGCCGGTGCCGGAGCGCGGCGACGCCCCCGTCACCCCGCTCGGCGGCGAGGTGTGGGCCGTGCCCAAGGGTGAGCGGCAGGACAAGGCCACCGAGGTGCTCGACTGTGTGCTGCGGCCGGACAACATGGACGACTGGGCGCGGCTGCGCGCCGACGTACCCGCCCGCCCCGACGTGGCGAAACGCCTGGTGAAGCGCCAACCGGACCTCGCGCCGTTCGTCGCGGGCGTGCCCTCCGCGCGGGCGCGCACCACCGAACTCGGCACCGCCTACCCGGCTGTGTCCGAGGCGCTGCGCACCGCGCTCCACCACTCCGTGACGGGAACGCTCGACCCTGCCCGCGCCCTGAAGGCCGCGCAGCGCGACGCCCGCGCGGCCGTCTACGACCACTGACCAGGCGAGGTGCCGCACTCATGACCACCGTTGCCGAACGGCCCGCCGCATTGGCCGCGCGCCCGACACCGCCGTCCCCGGACGCCCGCGCGGCCGCCCGCCGCACACGCCTGGCCCGGATGAGTTTCTACGTTCCGTCCGTCCTCTATCTGCTGCTCTTCTTCGGCTACCCGATCGCCGCGAACGTCGTCATGTCCTTCCAGGACTACACGGTCACGTCGTTCTACGACGGCGGCGCCCCCTTCAACGGGCTCGACAACTACACGGCGATCCTCACCGACCAGCTGTTCAGCGCGTCGCTGTGGCACACGGCCGTCTTCACGGTCGCCTCGCTCGCCGCCCAGTTCGCGATCGGTCTGGCGCTCGCCCTGTACTTCCGCCGCCGTTTCCCGCTCGGGTCGGTGCTGCGCGCCCTGCTCCTGCTGCCGTGGCTGCTGCCGCTGCTGGTGTCGGGGACCGTGTTCCGCTGGCTGCTCGACCAGGACTACGGGGTCGTCAACCAGGTGCTGATGGGTCTCGGCGTGGTCAGCGATCCGGTGCCGTGGCTGGTCAGCCCCGACCACGCGATGGCGGCCGTCGTCATCGCCAACGTCTGGATCGGCATCCCCTTCAACATGGTGATCCTGTACGGCGGACTCCAGTCCATCCCGCCGCAGCTGTACGAGGCCGCGTCGCTGGACGGCGCCGGGGCCTGGCACAAGTTCCGGCACGTCACCTGGCCGCTGCTGCGCCCGGTCACGGCGGTCGTGCTGATGCTCGGACTCATCTACACCGTGAAGGCCTTCGACGTCGTCATGGTGCTGACGCAGGGCGGACCGGCCGACGCGACGCAGCTGCTGTCCACGTGGTCGTACCAGCTCTCCTTCACCAACCTGGAGTTCGGTCAGGGAGCCGCCGTCAGCAACGTCCTCATCGTCATCGCCATGGTCTTCGCCCTCGTGTACCTGCGGGCCGTGCGCGCCGAGCAGTCCGAAAGGTGAGGACCGAGATGCCCACCACCACCGCCGTGCGCCGCTGGGCGCACACCGTCTTCGCCCTGGTGCTCGTCTGCGCCTTCCTGTTCCCGCTGTACTGGATGGTCAACGCCTCGCTCCAGCCGGGGCAGGCCCTGCTGAGCATTCCGCCCAAGTGGTTCCCCACGGACCCCACCTGGGACGGCTACCGGGCCGCCTTCGACACTCAGGGCCGTCATCTGGTCATCAGCCTCTTCGTGGCGTGCGGCAACGTCGTCCTCACGCTGGCGCTCGCGGCGCCGCTCGCCTGGGCGCTCGCGAAGTTCCGGCTGCGCTGGGCCGCGCTGATGCTGTTCGCGCTGCTGATCGTGCAGATGGTGCCGGGCATCGTGAAGGCCAACTCGTTCTTCACGCTCTACAGCCAGCTCGGGCTGCTGAACAACACGATCGGGCTGATGCTCGCCCAGTCCACCCTGTCCGTGCCGTTCGCCGCGGTGCTGCTGCGGGCGCAGCTGCGGGACATCCCCGGCGAGGTCGTCGAGGCGGCGGCGCTGGACGGGGCGGGGCACTGGCGCACGTTCCTGCGGGTCGTACTGCCGATGAGCCGCAACGGGCTGATCACCGCGGGGCTGTTCGCGTTCCTGTTCTCCTGGGCCGACTTCCTCTTCGCGATCACCCTCACGTCCCGGGAGGCGGTCACGCCGGTCACGGTCGGCATCTACCGGTTCATGGGGGCCAACGCCACCGACTGGAACGCGCTGATGGCCTCCGCCGTGCTCGCCTCGATCCCGGCGGCGGTCCTGCTGATCGTCGCGCAGCGGTACATCGCCGTCGGCGTGACCGGCGGCTCGGTCAAGGACTGACCCGTACGCACGCGGCACGAGAGCCTCGCCGCGCCCCAGACATCCTCAACTCATCTACTGGAGAAGCACGTTGAACACCTTCCGGGAACACGACGGCGGCCTGGAGTGGCACGGCGGGCACGAGACGCTGCGCGTCGAGCCCTGGGGCGAGCACTCCGTTCGGGTGCGCGCCGCGCTCATGCCGCCGCGCGACGACATCCCCGGCGCGCTCCTCGACCGCCCCGCCACCGGGGCCGAGATCACGATCCCCGATCTGACCGGTCTGACGGTCTTCAAGAACGGCCTGGGCTCCCCCACCGACCCGGTGCCGCCGGCCCGCCTGGTGAACGGCCGGATCACCGTCGAGCTCACCGTCGACGGACTGCTGCGCTTCGTCCGCACCGCCGACGGCCGTGAACTGCTGGCGGAGCGCCCCGCGCACTTCTGGTGGCCGGGCAGCCGCGCGTACACCCCGCTCGGGCACGGCTACCACCGCCTTGAGCAGCGGTTCGAGGCCTACGAGGACGAGCGGGTGTACGGGCTCGGGCAGCGCCAGCACGGGCTGCTCGACCAGAAGGGCACCGTCCTGGACCTGGTGCAGCGCAACACGGAGATCACCATCCCGTTCGCCCTGTCCAGCCGGGGCTACGGCTTCCTGTGGAACAGCCCGGCCGTCGGGCGTTCGGAGTTCGTCGGCACGCACACCCGGTGGGTCGCCGACAGCGCCCGCCAGATCGACTACTGGATCACCGCGGGCGAGCGGCCCGCCGACATCCTGCGCGCGTACGCGGACGCCACCGGACACGCGCCGGCGTTCCCCGACTGGGCCACCGGCTTCTGGCAGTGCAAGCTGCGCTACCGGACGCAGGCCGAACTGCTCGGTGTGGTCCGCGAGCACAAGCGGCGCGGGCTGCCCATGTCGGTGGTCGTCGCGGACTTCTTCCACTGGACACGGCTCGGCGACTGGCGGTTCGACCCCGAGGAGTGGCCCGACCCGGCCGCGATGGTCCGTGAACTCGACGAACTGGGCGTCAAGTTGATGGTGTCGGTGTGGCCGTCGGTGAACCGGTCCTCCGAGAACTACGACGAGATGGAGCGCCGCGGTCTGCTCGCCGCGACGGAGTACGGGACGGCCGCGCACGCCACGTGGATCGACAAGGGCGCCGACCACCGCGTGATGGTGTCCTTCTGGGACCCCACCAACCCCGAGACCCGTGACTACGTGTGGTCGAAGGTGCGGGAGAACTACCAGTCGCTCGGCATCAACCTGTGGTGGCTGGACGCCTGCGAGCCCGAGATGAAGCCGGGCCACCCCGCCAACCTGCGCTATCACGCGGGCCACGGCTCCGAGGTCGCCAATCTGTACCCGCGCGAGAACGCCCGCATCTTCCACGAGGGCATGGCCGACTCCGGGAACACCGACGGCATGTCCTTCTCCCGCTCCGCCTGGGCGGGCAGCCAGCGCTTCGGCACGGCGGTGTGGTCCGGCGACATCGGCACCGACTTCCCCGCGCTGCGCGCGCAGATCGCGGCGGGCCTCAACATCGGCCTGTCGGGCATCCCCTGGTGGACGACCGATATCGGCGGCTTCCACGGCGGCGACCCGGACGATCCGGCGTACCGGGAGGTGCTGGTCCGCTGGTTCCAGTTCGGCGCGCTGTGCCCGATCTTCCGTCTGCACGGCTTCCGGCTGCCGTGGCTCCCCCTCGGCGGCGAGATGACGGGCGGGCCCAACGAGGTCTGGTCGTACGGCGAGGAGGCGTACGCGATCATGCGCGGGTATCTGGAGCTGCGCGAGCGGCTGCGTCCGTACGTGGCCGAGCAGATGGCCACGGCCGCGCGCGAGGGCCTGCCGCCGATGCGGCCGCTGTTCCTCGAATTCCCCGACGACCCCGCGGCGTGGACCGTCGCCGACCAGTTCCTCCTCGGCCCGGACCTGCTGGTCGCCCCGGTCACCGAGGCGGGTGCCACCAGCCGCGAGGTCTATCTGCCGGCCGGCGCCCGCTGGCGCTGCGCCTGGACGGGCGCCGCGTACGAGGGCGGGTCGCACCACACCCTGGACGCGCCGCTGGACCGGATCCCGCTGCTGCTGCGGGACGAGGCGGTGCTGCCGGTGGCGGGGCGGACGGGCGCCTGACGCGCGCCCGGCGCGCAGTCGATGCGTTCAACCCATTGACCACCCGCTCCGCGCCCCATACCGTCACGCGTCGAAGCGCTTCGACATACCCGTGCCGAGCTCTGAGGGAGCCTGCGGATGGTGACGATGTTGACGAGACGGAACAGCATGCGCGGGCCGAGGCGGCACCGTCGCGCCCTCGGCGCCGCCGGTGCCGCCCTGACCTGCGTGCTCGCACTCACCTCGTGCGGGAGCGGCGACGACGACAGCGGTGGCGGTGACGGAAAGACGCTGCGGCTGTGGCACTACGAGGCGCAGAACAGCGCGATGGGTGTCGCCTGGAACGCGGCGATCAAGGAATTCGAGGCCCAACACCCGGGCGTGAAGGTCAAGTTCGAGGAGAAGAGCTTCGACCAGATCCAGAAGACGGCGTCCATGGTGCTCGGTTCGGACGACGGCCCGGACCTCATGGAGTACAACAAGGGGAATGCGACGGCGGGACTGCTGTCCAAGCAGGGACTGCTCACCGACCTGTCCGCCGAGGTGAAGAAGCGCGGCTGGGACAAATCGCTCTCGCCGTCCGTGACCACCACGAGCCGCTACTCGCCCGCCGGTGAGATGGGCTCGGGCAAGTGGTACGGCGTGCCGAACTACGGCGAGTTCCTCCAGGCGTACTACAACACGGACCTTTTCAAGAAGTACGACGTGAAGGTGCCGACGACCTTCGACGAACTCACCGACGCGCTGGCCGAGTTCAAGAAGCGCGGCGTCACACCGCTCGCCAACTCCGGCGCCGAGTACCTGGCCCACCAGTACGTGTACCAGCTCGCCCTGACCAAGGCCGACCGCGCCTGGGTCGACGACTACGAGCTGAACGGCAAGGCGGACTTCCACGACGAGGCGTGGACGTACGCGGCCGAGACCTTCTCCGACTGGGTGAAGAAGGGGTACATCGCCAAGAACACCACCAGCGCCACCGCGGAGAAGGCGGGTGTCTCCTGGCTCCAGCAGAAGACGCCGATCATCTTCTCGGGCACCTGGTGGTTCGGCCGCTTCGCGGACGAGGCGAAGTTCGAGTGGTCCTCCGGGATCTTCCCGGGCGCGCAGCTGACGCCCGGTTCCGGCGGCAATCTGTGGGTCGTGCCCGCCAAGTCCAAGAACAAGGAACTCGCCTACGACTTCATCGACATCACCATGTCGAAGAAGATCCAGAACCTGCTCGGCGACAAGGGCGGCGTGCCGGTGGCCGCGGACGCCTCGGCGGCCAAGGACCCGAAGTCGCAGGCGCTCATCAAGGACTTCAACACGCTCTCGGAGAAGAACGGCCTCGCCTACTACTCGGACTGGCCGGTGGCCGGCTTCTACGAGACGCTCGTCTCGCAGACGCAGAAGCTCATGACCGGAAGCGCTTCACCCGATGAGTACCTCGACGCGCTCCAGGCGGCCTACGACAAGGGCGCGTCCAAGGGATGAGCCTGACCGCCCCTCGCAAGGAGAAGGCGGACCACGACCGGCGCGGCGGGACCGCTCTTCCGCCGCGCGGCCGTCGGCGCCGTGACTCGTACGCCCTGTTCCTGCTGCCGGGGGCGCTCGCGTTCCTCGCCGTGATCGTCGCCCCGTTCGTGATGAACACCGCGTGGAGCTTCGCCGACTGGCAGGGGTCGGGCCCGATCGCATGGTCGGGGCTCGCCAACTACCGTGAACTGCTGGCGGATTCGGAGTTCTGGGCGTCCTTCCGGCACAGCCTGTTCATGGTGCTTTCGATGTCGCTCGTGCCGACCGTCGTCGGTCTCGTCCTCGCCGCCGCGCTCTTCGACTTCGTCGGCAAGCACTACGGCAGCCGCCTCGCCGCCGTGCTGCGCGCCTGCTTCTATCTGCCGCAGGTGCTGCCGATCGCGGTCGCGGGCATCGTGTGGAGCTGGGTGCTCGCGCCGGACGACGGGGCGCTGAACGCCGCGCTGAAGGCCGTCGGGCTCGGGTCGTGGCAGCAGGACTGGCTCGGCGACCCGGACCTCGCGCTGTGGTCCGTCATGGGCGTGATGGTGTGGGTGCAGATCGGCTTCCCGCTCGTCGTCTTCATGGCCGGACTCCAGCACGTCGACCCGCAGCTGTACGAGGCCGCGGAGCTGGACGGGGCCGGATGGTGGCGCCGACTGTGGCACGTGACACTGCCGCAGATCCGGGCCGAGATCTACGTCGTGCTGCTGTGGTGCACGATCGCCGCACTGAAGGTGTTCGGGGCGATCTACGTCCTGACGAAGGGCGGGCCGGGCGGCGCGACGAACGTGCCGTCCTACTTCTCGTACACGACGTTCTTCGAGCAGACCCAGGTCGGCTACGGAGCGGCGATCTCCACCGTCCTGACCGTCATCATCCTGGTCCTCGCGCTCGTCGGGCTGCGCCTTCAGACCCGGTCCGAGGACGCCGAGGAAGGGGGTTCCGCGTGAACGCCGCCGTGCGTCGCCATCCGGTGCTCGTCGCGCTCGTCATCGCGGCCCTGTTCATGGTCGCGCCGTTCGGCATCGTCGTCCTCAACGCCTTCAAGTCGCCCGAGGAGTACTCCAGCAACGGGCCACTGGCCCTCCCGGAGGGGCTGTACACGGACGGCATCACCAATTTTTGGGAGCGGGTCGACTTCGGCGAGAAGCTGTGGAACTCGGTGCTGATCAGCGGGTCCGTGGCGGTCCTCGCCGTGCTGCTGTCGATCCTCACCGCGTACGCCATCGGGATCGGCCGGGTGAAGGGCCGCACCTGGGTGCTTGCGTTCTTCGTCCTCGCGAACATGCTGCCGCAGGAGTCCCTGGTGTACCCGATCTACTTCCTGGCGAAGAAGGTCGACCTGTACGACACCCGGCTCAGCGTGATCATCGTGTTCACGGTGATCCAGTCAGCGTTCGGCACCTATCTGCTGGCCTCCGTGCTCGGGCGGTTTCCGCGCGAGGTGGTGGAGGCGGCGCGGATCGACGGGGCCGGGAAGTGGCAGATCCTGTGGCGGATCGTCGTACCGATGAACCGGCCGACGATCGGGGTGCTGCTCGTCTTCTTCTTCATCTGGACGTGGAACGAGTTCCTGCTGCCGCTCGTCATGCTGCTGTCCAACGCCAACCAGACGGTGTCGGTGGCCCTCGGCGTGCTTCAGGGGCAGCGGCTGATGGACGCGACGATGACCAACGCGGCGGCGCTGCTCGGTGTGCTGCCGGCGATCGTGTTCTTCCTCGTCTTCCAGCGGACACTGACCCGCGGCATCGCGGTCGGGGCCGTCAAGTAACCGCACACGCACCGTTGTTGCGTCTCCCAGCGTAAGGAGTCAGCCGTGCACGACGACCGCGCAAGACCCGCCGGATCCGGCATCAGCAGACGTACGCTCCTCGCCGCCGCGACCGCGGCGCTGGCCGTGCCCGGCGCGACGATCGCCGCCGCGGCGCCCTCGGTGGCCTCCGCCACGTACCCGTTCCGCGATCCGTCGCACTCGGTCGGGGCGCGGGTGAAGGACCTCCTCGGCCGGCTGACGCTGGACGAGAAGGTCTCGCTGCTGCACCAGTACCAGCCGGCGATCGACCGGCTCGGCATCCGCTCCTTCCGCACCGGCACCGAAGCCCTCCACGGGGTGGCGTGGCTCGGAAAAGCGACCGTGTTCCCGCAGGCCATCGGGCTGGCCTCGACGTGGGACACCGCACTCCTCGAACGGGTCGGGGCGGCGGTCGGCGACGAGGCGCGCGGCTTCCAGCAGGAGCGACCCGCCGGATGGGGCCTCAACCTGTGGGCGCCGGTGGTGAACCTGCTGCGCGATCCACGCTGGGGCCGCAACGAGGAGGGCTACTCGGAGGACCCGTACCTGTCCGGTGCGCTCTCGACGGCGTACGGCAAGGGGCTCACCGGCGGCGATCCGGACCATCTGAAGACGGCGCCGACCATCAAGCACTACCTCGCCAACAACAACGAGGTGGACCGCGCGGCGACGTCGAGCGATCTGCGGCCGCGGGTGCTGCACGAGTACGACGAGGCGGCGTTCCGCCCGGCGGTCGAGGCGGACGCGGTGACCGGGGTGATGGCGGCGTACAACCTGGTCAACGGCCGCCCCTGCACGGTGAATCCGGACCTCGACGACGCCGTGCGGTCGTGGACCGACCGCGCTCTGCTGAACGTCACCGACGCGTGGGCGCCGAACAACCTGGTGTCAGGCGTGGGTGTGCAGGACTACTACCCGACGCTCGCGGAGGCGGACGCGGCGGCGCTCAAGGCGGGCATCGACAGCTACACGACGGACGACACCAATTCCGCGCCGACGACGACAGCCCTCAAGAAGGCGCTGGCGGACGGCCTGTTGGAGGAGTCGGACATCGACCGGGCGGCCGGTCATGTCCTCGCGATCCGTGTGCGGCTCGGCGAGTTCGATCCGGACGGCGGCCGGTACGGGGCGATCGGCAAGGACGTGATCGACTCCCCGGCGCACCGGGCGCTCGCCCGCCAGGCCGCGACGAAGGCGGTCGTCCTGTTGAAGAACAAGGGCGGCACACTCCCCCTCGACGCGGACCGCACCGCGCGCGTCGCCGTCGTCGGTCCGCTCGCCGACACCCTCTACACGGACTGGTACGCGGGCACGCTCCCGTACGCGGTGACACCTCGGGACGGTGTCGCGGCGAAGCTGGGCGAGGCGGCGGTGGAGAGCAGCGAGGGCGTGGACCGGATCGCGCTGCGCAATGCCTCGACGGGGCTGCGGGTCACGGCCGGTGCGGGGGCGGCGGGGGCGCCGTTGCGGGAGAGCGACGCCGCCGCGTCGGACGCGACGGCCCACTTCGACGTCTTCGACTGGGGCGCGGGGATCGTCACGCTGCGGGCCGTGGCGAACGGACTGTACGTGGGGCGCGGCGATGCCGGGTTCGTCAACGACCAGGCGCAGCCGAACGGTTGGTACGTGCAGCAGCAGTTCACGCTGGAGGAGCAGCCGGACGGTGACACGTACCTGTTGAAGTACGCGGGGTACGAGACGGCGGACTCCTGGTGGACCTCGCCGGTGTATCTCGGCCCGACGGGCGCGGACGGGAAGCTGGGCCTGGTGGAGAAGGCGTCGGCGGCCCGGTACGCGCGCGAGGTGGTGCGCTCCGGCGCCGAGGAGGCCGTGGCGGCGGCCACCGGGAAGGACGCCGCGATCGTCGTCATCGGTTCGATGCCCGCGATCAACGGGCGCGAGAACCACGACCGCACGAGCCTGGACATCGCCCCGGCGCAGGCGGCACTGGTGGCGGCGGTGGCTGCCGCCAATCCCCGCACGGTGGTGGTCGTGGAGAACAGCTACCCGACGGCGCTGGGTGAACTCGCCGCGAAGGTACCGGCGTTGCTGTGGACCTCGCACGCGGGCCAGGAGACCGGCAACGCGCTCGCCGCGCTCCTCTTCGGCGACGCGAACCCGGCGGGGCGCCTCACCCAGACCTGGTACCGCTCCGAGGACGACCTGCCGTCCATCCTCGAATACGACATCATCAAGCACGAGCGCACCTACTGGTACTTCCGGGGCAAGCCGCTCTACCCCTTCGGACACGGCCTGTCGTACACGTCGTTCGCGTACGGGGAAGTGAAGCGCTTCGACGGCGGGTGCGCGGTCACCGTCACGAACACGGGGCGGCGCGCCGGGGACGAGGTGGTCCAGCTGTACGTCCACCAGCGCACCTCGCGGGACGCCCAGCCGCTGCTTCGGCTGCGGTCCTTCGCCCGGGTGTCGTTGCAGCCGGGCGAGACGAAGACGGTGCGCCTTCCGCTGACCAGGCGCGATCTGGCGCACTGGGACGTCACCCGCGACCAGTGGGTCGTGGAGTCCGCCACGTACGACATCCTGGTCGGCGCCTCCTCCACGGACATCCGCGCCCGGACGACGTGGAAGGTGTCGGGCGAGACCATCCCGCCGCGCGACCTCGCGCGCACCACACGCGCCGAGAACTTCGACGACTACACCGCGATCCGCCTCGCGGACGAGTCGAAGGCCCGCGGGACGGTGGTGTCGGCGACGTCCGACGACGCGTGGGTGTCGTACGCGGATGCGCGCCTGCCCAGCGGAACCGCCACGTTCACGGCCCGCCTGTCGGGCGCGGCGGGGCGGGTACGGATCCGCGTCGGCAGCCCGAAGGGCCGCGTCCTCGGCTCGGTCCCGTTCGCCGGAACGGACTCGGTCTACGACTACGCCTCGGTCACGACACGCTTGCGCGACCTTCCCGGGGGCCGCGCCGCGCTGTACCTGTGCCTGTCCAAGGGCCTGCGCCTGTCGACTTTCACGCTGCGTCGCGACTGACGCCTGAGGTCTCCGGCCCCGGGCTCACCCCTAGGTGGGCGCGGGGAAGTCGGGGAGGGTGATGTTGTCGGCGGGAGGTGAGGTGAAGCGGCTGGTCCGGGAGAGGCGTTGGAGCAGAGGGGTGGTGGCCAGTCCGATGGCTGTGTGCAGGGCGCGGACGCCGGTTCGTGTCCTGGGGAAGGCGAGGCGGGGCACACCCGGCGGGAGTTTCTGGGCCTTGGTGACGTAGGGCCTCATGCGGGTTTCGTACCGCTGGTAGGCGGTCTCGTGGTCGCAGGACCGGGCGAGTTCGGTGGCGAGTACGTACGCACCGACGAGGGCGAGGCTGGTGCCCATGCCGCTCAGTGGCGAGGCGCAGTAGGCGGCGTCCCCGACGAGGGCGATGCGGCCGCGGTGCCAGGAGGGCAGGCGGATCTGGCCGACGGCGTCGAAGTAGTAGGGCGCGGAGTCGAGTTGGTCGAGGACGCGTGCGGCGGCCGGGCCCGATCCGGCGAAGGTGCGGCGCAGGACGGATGTCTGTGCGGGGCGGTCGAGTTGGTCCAGTCCGCGGACGTCGGTCATGAAGGAGAGCACGGCGCGGATGGTGCCGAGGTTGTCGGGGCGCAGCGTGATCTGCCGTTGCCGGTCGGCGTGGTACCAGCGCCACCAGTCGTTGTCCTCGCCGGTGCGGGGGATGGTCAGGTAGGCCGTGTAGAGGCCCAGGTCGGTGATGCGGGCGTCGGGGAAGACCATCCGGCGGGTGCGGGAGGTCAGGCCTTCCGCGATGACGACGAGGTCGAAGGAGCGCGCCGGTGCGCGGCGGAACGTGACGTCCACGCGGTCACCGGTGTCGTCGAGGCCGGTGATCTGGTCGTCGAAGAGGTACTCCGTGTGCGGTTCGGTGGTGGCGTGGATGATGCGGGAGAGTTCGCCGCGCAGGATCTCCAGTTCCGCGGTGGCCCCGTCGGCGCCCGTTTCGCTGCGCGGCCAGGCGCCGACGACGCGTCCGGTGCGGTCGAGGAACTGGGTGCCTTCCTCGCCGGTGGTGTGGCGGCGGAGGGTGTCGTCGATGCCCATCCGGCGTACGACGTCGCGGGCCGCCCCGCGGATGTCGATGTTCTGGCCGGAGTCGCGCAGTTGGGCGAAGCGTTCGACGACGGTGGTGTGCCAGCCGGCGGCGTTGAGCCAGTGGGCCAGGGTGGGGCCGGCGACGCTGCTGCCGGAGATGAGGATGCTGGGGGTGCGCAAGGGGTGCTCCGGACGTTGCGGGCGCATGACTGCCCGTTCATGTGCTTCCATGATGGAACAGTATCACCGTGAAACTACAAGAGGACGCAATGGTTCCTTCGCGGAACTGTTCGCCGGGCATAGCATCAGCACGTCGAGCACATGCAGGAAGGACACCGTGGACACCCCGACCGATGAGCACCCGCGTCACCACCAACTCCTGGAGGGGCTGCGCGCGCACGGCATGGCGTTCGGCGAACTCGGGCGCCGCTTCGGCGCGCACACGGGGCTCCACGTCACCGACGCGAAGGCCCTGGTGGAGATCCTGGAGGCGCAGGACAGCGGTCGGCCGCTGACCCAGTCGCAACTCGGCCGGCGCATCGGCCTGTCGACCCCGGCGACCTCCTCGCTCCTCAACCGCCTGGAGGGAGCGGGGCACATCCGGCGCATGCGCAACAGCGCAGACCGCCGCCTGGTGACCCTCCACGCCACGGACGGCGTGGAAGACCTGGTCCACGCGTTCTTCAATCCTCTGGCCGACCGCCTGTCAGCCGTCGCGGACACCTACCCGCCCGAGGTGCTGACCGCCTTCACCCGCTTCCTCGGCGAGATCCGCACCGTCATGACCACCTACGCGGCGGACGGCACGGAACCGACGACCCACGGGTGACTCGCCGCCCGCACGGCGCCGACGCCTACCGGCCGACCGCGCTCACGCCGCCTTCACCATTGCGTCACTGACGGCTTCCGCCCACGCCGCGACCAGCACCTGGTACTCGCGGCGCTGCTCGGCGCTCAACCTCCCACCGGAACACAGCATGAGGGCGCGGATCTGCTCGTTGAGTTCGTCGGCAGACCGTGCGGAACCATGCTTGGGTGTGGGGATCATGTGAAGAGACTAGTGCCCGCCACTGACATCGAGCACACCATTTCCGCCCGGTCGGACGTGCCATACGACACACTCCGCACGTGCAACCGCCTCCGCTGCCACGATGAGCCGATGACGCAGCACACGGAGGTACGGCGCCTCGACCTCGGCCACATCGTCCGCCCGGCCACGGAAACGGGCACCGACCAGCCGCGCGTGGAGCCGGTGTTCGCCTATCTGGCGCGGCACGAGCGGGGCCTCGTCCTCTTCGACACGGGCATCGGAGCCGCCGACGCCGGCACGGAGTCGCACTACCGCCCGCGGCGCAGGCCCCTAGAGGCGGCACTGGCCTCCGCGGGGGTGAGCGCCGCGGAGATCACCCTGGTGGTCAACTGCCATCTGCACTTCGACCACTGCGGCGGCAACCCGCTGTTCCGCGACCGGCCCATCGTGGTGCAGGCAGCGGAGCTGGCCACCGCCAGGCGGGGCGATTACACCATCGACGAACTGGTCGACTTCCCCGGCGCCGACTACCTGGAGATCTCCGGCGAGGCCGAACTCTGGCCCGGCGTCCGGGTCGTGCCCACCCCGGGCCACACGGACGGCCATCAGTCACTGGTGGTCCAGCAGCCCGACGGCACCGTGATCCTGGCGGGCCAAGCGCACGATTTCGCCTGGCACTTCGCCTCGGACCACGCCGCCCGGCGCGCCGAGCTCGACGGACTCGAACCGCCTCGCCCCACGCCTCGGCCATGGCTGGGACGGCTTCTCGAATTTGATCCGCGCAGGGTGGTGTTCGCCCACGACAGCGCGGCGTGGGAGCCGCCGGCCGCCTGATCCAAACGACAGGCCCTAGAGGTCCGCCGCGCGGTGCAGCACCCCGTACCGCACCCAGCGCTCCTCCGCCGCCGCGACCGACGCGGCCGTCCGGTCCGGGTCGAGGGCGGCGAGTTGGGCGACGATGGACTGGCACAGGGCCAGGCCCGCCGTCAGGGACGGGAAGAAGGACGTGCCTTCGGCGGGTGCCAGCAGCACGTCCTCCGCGGCGGCGGCCAGCGGCGGGCTCGCCGCGTCGGTGATGACGAAGACCCGCGTGCCGCGCTCGCTCGCGTCCTCCGCCGCCGTCACCGTGCTCTGGTAGAGCCGCCAGAAGGAGATGGCGACGAGCAGGTCCTCCGGGCCCAGCGCCGCGACGGAGTTGACCAGGTCCGCGCCGCCCGTGGCCTCCAGCCGCACGTCGTATCCGGCGAGGCGTGCGTTGTGGGCGAGGGCGGTGCCCGCGGAGGCGTAGCTGCCCGCGGCGACCACGAGGGTGCGGCGGGCCCCGGCGATGGCCTCGGCGATGCGCGCGACCGCCGCGTCGTCGGCGTACGCCGCGAGTTGGGCGAGGTTCTCCTGGTCGCGGCTGAGGGAACCGGCCCACGAGGTGCCGCCCTCCTCCCGGTGCGCGGCGTTCACCTGCGCGGCGCTGAGGTGGGAGAGGTAGCGCGCCCGCAACTCCCTTTGCAGATCGGGCCATCCGTCGTAGCCGAGCGTCTGGGCGGTGCGGGTCACGGTCGCGGGGTTGGCGCCGACGCGGCGCGCCACGTCGGCCACGGAGGCGTAGGCCGCCTGCTGCGGCTGGGAGGCGAGGAAGTCCACGATCGCGGCGGCCTTCGGCCGCAGTCCGCGGGCGGGCGCGGCATCGCGCAGCCAGGTTGCCAGTTCGCCGTGCACACACAACTCCGCGGTAGGGGACCGTCGGCGCCTTCGAGCGGGGCGCCCCACCAGACTCTACGTTCCCAGAATGTAACGCAATGATCGTTGCGCATTCGGCGGGACGCAATCTACGTTGCGTGTGCGGCGAACGTCACCGCGCTTCCACGCACCCCGTTCCTCCGTTCCCGCCTCCCCGCGTCCCCGACCGTCTCGAGGATCCGCCCCATGTCTCTTCCCGCTCGCCTGGACAGACTCCCCCTGTCCAGACCCCATCACGTCCTGCTGCTGATCGGCGGGCTCGGCTACACCTTCGACGGTATGGACGCGGCCGTGGTCGCGTTCCTGCTGCCGAGCGTCCAGGATCTGTGGAGCCTGGACAACGGCGCGCTCGGCCTGATCGGTTCGGCCTCGCCGTTCGGTTATCTCTTCGGTGCCGCGATCGCCGGCATCCTCGGCGACCGCATCGGCCGCAAGCGCGTGATGATGTACGCCCTCGCGTTCTACGTGGTCTTCACCCTGGTCGCCGCCGTGGCCCCGAACTTCCCCGTCTTCCTCGGCGCCCGCGTCCTCGCGGGGGCGGGCACCGGCGCGGAGAGCGCGATCATCGCGCCGTTCCTGTCGGAGTTCGTGCCGTCCAAGCGGCGCGGCTGGTTCGTGGGGGCGCTCGCCGGGTTCTTCTCCTTCGGTTTCCTGGCCGCCGCGCTGATCGGCCGGTTCGTGGTGCCGCTCGGCGCGGACGGCTGGCGCTGGGCCCAGGTCGTCACGGCCGTCCCCATCGTGATGCTGCTGTGGTGGCGCCGCGCCCTGCCGGAATCGCCGCGCTACCTGCTGGAACGCGGCCGGTACGCGGAGGCCGAGCAGGTCGTCGCGGAACTGGAGCGCCGCGTCGAGAAATCCACCGGAGAGCCACTGCCGCCGGTTCCGCACGACGCGGCAGGACCCGCCGCCGCACCCAAGGAGACCGCGCCGCCCAGCGTCCGGACCGGTCTGCGTTTCCTCTGGTCGCGCCGGATGGCCCGGCGTACGGCCGTCACCTGGGTGATGTGGTTCGTCATCACGTTCTCGTACTACGGGTTCTTCTCGTGGATCCCGACGCTGCTCGTGCAGCGCGGCATCACCGTCACGCAGAGCTTCTCGTTCTCGATCATCATCTACGCGGCCCAGGTGCCCGGTTACTTCTCCGCCGCGTGGCTGAGCGAACGCCTCGACCGCAAGCACACCATCGCGCTCTACCTCACGGGCTCCGCCGTCGCCGCGTACTGGCTGAGCCAGACCTCGACACCGGTGGCCATCACGGTGTCGGGCGCGGTGCTGTCGTTCTTCCTGAACGGTACGTACGCCGGTCTGTACGCCTATACGCCCGAGGTGTTCCCGACGTGGATCCGCGCCACCGGCAGCGGCCTGGCCAGCGCGTTCGGCCGGATCGGCTCGATCATCGCGCCCACCGTGATCGGCCTGATGGCCGCCGGGGCGGGGTTCGCCGGTGTCTTCGGCATGACGACGGCCGTGCTCGCGGTCGGTGTCGTGGTCACGCTCGCCTTCGGCCTGTCCACGGCCAACCGTTCGCTGGAGGACATCGGCGCCCCCGTCGTCTCCCCGGCCCCCTCTCCCCTGCCCACCACCGCGACCAAGGAGTGACCTCTCCATGACCACCAGCGCCGCACCGCCCAACGGTTCCGTCCTCGTCCTGCGCAACGCCCACCTCCTCGACCAGGAAGCCGGAACCTGGCGCGAGGGCGACCTCGTGTGCGTGGACGGCCGCATCGCCGAGGACGGGTCCGACCGCCCCGCCGACGCGCGGGTCCTCGACGTGCGGGGCGGGTTCGTGCTGCCGGGCCTGATCGACGCGCACGTCCACGTCACCGCGTTCACCGCCGGGCTCGGCGCCCTGGGCGACACCCCGCCGTCGTACGTCACCGCGCAGGCGGCCCGCATCATGGGCGCGATGCTCGACCGGGGCTTCACCACGGTCCGCGACATGGCGGGCGCCGACTTCGGGCTGGCCCGCGCCCAGGAGGAGGGGCTGGTGCGCGGGCCCCGGCTGGCGTTCGGCGGGAAGGCGCTGAGCCAGACCGGCGGGCACGGCGACAACCGGGGCGCGGGCACGCTGCTCCACGACGACCACCCGTGCTGCGCCGCCGTCGGCCGGATCGCGGACGGCACCGACGCGGTGCGGCTCGCCGCCCGCGACGAGCTGCGCAAGGGCGCCCACCACATCAAGGTGATGGCCTCCGGCGGCGTCGCGTCACCGACCGACCGCATCGACTCCACCCAGTACTCCCCCGCCGAACTGCGCGCCGCCGTCGAGGAGGCCGAGGCCGCGAACCGGTACGTCGCCGCGCACGCCTACACCGCGCGCGCGGTCAACCGGGCCCTGGAGGCGGGCGTCCGGTCGGTCGAGCACGGCAACCTGATCGACGACCGCAGCGTCGAACTCCTCGTGGAGCGCGGCGCGTTCCTCGTGCCGACGCTGGTCACGTACTGGGCGCTCAAGAAGGAGGGCCGGGAGTTCGGGCTCTCCGAGGACAGCTGGCGCAAGGTGGACGAGGTGCTCGGCGCGGGCCTCGGCGCCGTCGAACGCGCGGCGCGGGGAGCGGCCCGGATCGCGTACGGCTCCGATCTGCTCGGCGGGATGCACCGGCATCAGAACGAGGAGTTCAGGATCCGCTCCGAGGTGCAGAAGCCGCTCGACGTGATCCGTTCCGCAACGTCGGTGGCGGCCGAACTCCTCGGGATGAGCGGGGAGATCGGGACGCTCGCCGCCGGGGCGCGCGCCGACCTGCTGGTCCTCGACAGCGACCCGCTGGCCGACATCGCGGCGCTGGCCGAGCCCGCGCGGCACCAGGTGGCGGTCGTGCAGGGCGGGTGCGTGGTGCGTCACTGAGACGTGCGGTGCGGGGGCCGCCACCTGGAGCAGCCCCCGCGCCACCGCCTGCGGTCACACCCCGGCGACCAGCTCCAGGCCCTCCGCCACGACCCGCCCGTCGTGCAGCACGGTGCGGTCCCTGCCCCGGTCCATGACCGCGCTGGCCGGGGTCTCGCCGTCGACCAGGACCAGGTCCGCGCGGTCGCCCACGGCGAGACCGGGGCGGTCGGTGACACCGGCGAGGCGCGGCACCTCGTGGCTCATGATGGAGGCGCCGCCCATGGTGGCCACGGCGAGGGACATCTCGATGTGGTCGTCGCGGCGGAAGTTGTTGGTGAACGCCAACTGCCAGGTGCGGTCGAGCAGATCGCAGTTGCCGTACGGGCTCCAGTAGTCGCGCTGGCCGTCCTCGCCGAGGCCGACGCGCACGCCGGCCTCGGTGAGTTCGACGAGGGAGAGCTGGTTGCGGGCGGCGGGGGCGACGGTCGCCATGGCGATGTCCAGCTCGGCGAACTCCTCGATGAGGCGGCGGCTGGTGGACTCGTTCACGGAGCCGAGTTCGTACGCGTGCGACATGGTCACCTTGCCCTGCATGCCGAGGGCGCGGACCCGCTCCAGGACGAGGTCGGTCGAGAAGACACCGAGCTCGCCCGGCTCGTGCAGATGGATGTCGACCTCGACCTGGTACTTCTCGGCGAGCCCGAAGACGACGTCGAGGTGGCCCTTGGGGTCGCGGTCCAGGGTGCACGGGTCGATGCCGCCCATGACGTCGGCGCCCGCCTTGAGGGAGGCCTCCAGGTACTGCTCGGTCCCCGGCTCGCGCAGGATGCCGGCCTGCGGGAACGTCATGATCTGGACGTCGGCGCGGTGCCCGTGCTTCTCCTTGGCGGCGACGACCGCCTCGAACTTCTCCAGCTTGCAGTCCACGTCGACCTGCGCGTAGGTGCGCACGCGCGTCGTGCCGCGCGCGATCATGCGCTCCAGCGTTCCGGCGACCCGCTCCGGCAGCGGCACCTCGGCGTCGCGCCAGTTCTCGCGGTCGTTCATCATCATCGTCCACACGCCGGGCCCGCCGGTGTGCGGGCGGAACGGCAGGCCGATGCGGGTGGAGTCCAGGTGGACGTGGACGTCGCTGAAGGAGGGGAGGAGGAGCCGGCCGCGGCCCTCGACGACGTCCCCGACGGGTTCGCTCTGCGGGTCGTGCGGGCGGATCGCGGCGATGCGGGCGCCGTCGAGCTGTACGTCACTGCGCTCGCCGCCCCAGGGGCGGACGTCACGGATGAGCATGTGGTGCGACTTCCTTCGTGTTGATGTGTGGGGGGTGTTGGTGTGCGAGAGGGGTGTTGGTGTGCGGTGGCTTGTTGGTGTGTCGGTGGGTCAGTGTGCCGCGAGGGCCCTGTCCGCGAAGTGGCACGCGGGGCCCTCCGCGCCCGCGACCGGCGGCAACACGTCCGCGCAGCGCGCCCGTTCGGCCTCGTCGAGCGTCGGCCGCAGCGGGCACCTCGTGCGGAACACGCATCCCGAGGGCGGGTTCGCGGGTGTGGGCAGGTCGCCGCTGAGCCGGATCCGGCGTCCGCGGTCCGCGTCGGGGTCCGGCTGCGGCACGGCGGAGAGCAGGGCCCGCGTGTACGGGTGGCGGGGGTCGTCGAAGACCTCGCGCGTGGTTCCGCTCTCCATGATCCGGCCCAAGTACATCACGGCGACCCGCTCGGCGAAGTGGCGCATGACGGACAGGTCGTGGGCGATGAAGACGTACGACACCCCGGTGTCGGTCTGGATGTCCTGGAGCAGGTTGACCACCTGCGCCTGCACGGAGACGTCGAGCGCCGAGACGGGTTCGTCGCAGATGATGAGGCGGGGTTCGAGGGCGAGCGCGCGGGCGATGCCGACGCGCTGCTTCTGGCCGCCGGAGAACTCGTGCGGGAACCGGTTGTAGTGGTCGGGGCGCAGGCCGACGCGGTCCATCAGCTCGCGCACCCGGTTCTTGACGCCGCCGGGCGGTTCGATGCCCTGGGCGTGCAGCGGGGCGGCGATGGCGGAGCCCACGGACTGGCGGGGGTTGAGGGAGGAGGACGGGTTCTGGAAGACCATCTGGACCTGGCGGCGGTAGGCCTGCGCCTCGGACCGGTTCATGGCGCCGAGGTCCTGGCCGTCGAGCCGGATCGTTCCGGCCGTGGGGTCGAGCAGCCGCATCAGGAGGCGGCCGGTGGTGGATTTGCCGCAGCCGGACTCGCCGACCAGGCCGAGCGTTTGCCCGGCGCCGACGGAGAAGCTGACGCCGTCGACGGCCTTGACGGGCGCGCCGCCCCGGCCGAAGAGGCCGCCGCGTCCCGGGAAGTGCTTGGTCAGCCCTTCGGCTTCCAGCAAGGGGGTCGATGTCATCGTGCGGCCTCCTCGGCGGTGGCGAGATTCTCCTGGTGGCACCGGGAGGGGTGGTCGGCGCCGGTGCTCGCGAGGAACGCGGGACGCTCGCGGTGGCACAGGCCGTCGGGTACGCGGTGGGTCTGCGGGCAGCGGTCCGCGAACAGGCAGCCGGTGGGCAGCGCGGTGAGCGAGGGCGGGAATCCGGGGATGGGGCGGAGCCGTTCGCCGTCGTCGC
Source organism: Streptomyces sp. BYX5S (assembly GCF_054724165.1). NCBI lineage: Bacteria > Bacillati > Actinomycetota > Actinomycetes > Kitasatosporales > Streptomycetaceae > Streptomyces > Streptomyces sp. BYX5S. Next base: position 4,613,925 of record NZ_CM138829.1, read on the forward strand.
CGAGCGTCGGCATGGAGGCGAGCAGGCCCTGCGTGTACGGGTGCCGGGGGTCCCGGAACAGCTCGCGCACACTCCCCCGCTCCACGCACTGGCCGCCGTACATGACGGCGACGTGGTGGCAGACCTCGGCGACGACGCCGAGGTCGTGGGTGACCATGACGACGGCGGTGCCGGTCTCCTGCTGGAGTTCGCCGAGCAGGTCGAGGATCTGCGCCTGGACGGTGACGTCGAGGGCGGTGGTCGGTTCGTCGGCGATGAGGAGTTCGGGCTCGCACACCAGGGCCATGGCGATCATGGCGCGCTGGCGCATGCCGCCGGAGAACTCGTGCGGGTGGGCGCGGGCCCGGCGCTTCGGGTCGGGGATGCCGACGCGGCCGAGCATGTCGACGGCGACCGCGAGCGCGGCCTTCCTCGACACCTTGTTGTGCACCCGGTAGGCCTCGGCGATCTGGTCGCCGACGGTGTGGAAGGGGTGCATCGCGGAGAGCGGGTCCTGGAAGATCATGGCGATCTTCTTGCCGCGCCAGGCCCGCATCCGGTCCTCGGTGAGGGTGTTGAGGTCGGTGCCGTCGAGCAGGATCTCGCCGGTGACCTGGGCGCGGGTCTCCTTGAGCAGGCCCATGAGGGCCTGGCTGGTGACCGTCTTGCCGGAGCCGGACTCGCCGACGAGGCCGACGGTCTCGCCCCGGTTCAGCGTGAGGTCCATGCCGTTGACGGCGTGCACGAGCCCGTCGTCGGTGGGGAACGCGACGTGCAGGTCCCGGATCCGCAGCAGCGGTTCCTCGAACGTATCGGTCATCAGGCGGCCCTCACTCGCGGGTCGATGACGGCGTAGACGGCGTCGACGACGACGTTGGCGATGATGATGAAGAAGGCGGCGAGCAGGGTGATCGCCATGGTCACCGGCAGGTCGCCGGACTGTGCGGCGCGGACGGCGGTGAAGCCGATGCCGGGCACGGAGAAGATCTGCTCGGTGAGGACGGCACCGCCGAGCAGCAGGCCGATGTCCAGGCCGAGCATGGTGACGACGGGGGTGAGTCCGGCGCGGGCGCCGTGCCGGACGACCATGGTGGCCTTGGACAGGCCCTTGGAGCGGGCGGTGCGCATGAAGTCCTCGCCGAAGGTCTCCAGCATGGAGCTGCGGGTGACGCGGATGTACTGGGCGCTGAACAGCACCGCGAGCGCGACCCACGGCAGCAGGTAGTTGAGGAACCAGCCGTCGAACCCGGCGGGGCCGAAGGGTGAGGTGATGGCGTTCGTGGTGAACGGCAGCACGTCGAAGGTGGAGACGAAGACGAGCAGCAGGAGCAGTCCGGTGACCGGGATCGGCAGCGACACACCGACGGACGCGGCGCCCACGATGAGCTTGTCGGTGAACTTGTTCCTGCGCAGCGCGGCGAGCGTGCCGAGGGTGACTCCGGCGACGGTCCACAGCACGACGGCGCCGACGCCGACCGACACGGTGTAGGGCAGGGCGCGTTCCAGGACGGCGGCGACGTCCTCGTTGGTCTGGAAGGACTTGCCGAGGCAGGGCCACTGGCAGATCGTCTCGGCGCCGGGCGCGCCGATGGGCCGGCTGTGGAACAGGCCCGACATGTAGTTCAGGTACTGGGTGAGGAACGGCTTGTCCATGCCGAGCGCGACCCGTGCCTCGGCGACGCGTGCGGGGGTGCACTCCTGGCCGCAGGCGGCGGCCGCCGGGTCGGCGGGCCCGAACTGGAAGAGGGTGAAGGTGACGAAGCTGATGACGACGAGCAGGACGACGGTGGCGGCGAGACGCCGGGTCAGAAAGGCGAGCATGTCGGATCACCCCTTCCTCTGGCCGGTGGCGACGGAGACCGTCGACAGGTCGATGCCGCCGAAGAAGTAGCCGATCTGCGCGCCCCGGATGTCGGAGCCGACGACGCTGCGCGTGACGTTCCTGATCAGCGGGACGAGCGGGTAGTCCTGCATGGCGCGGTCGAAGAGCCGCGACCACTTGCGGCCCAGTTCCTCGCTCGTGCCGTTCTCACCGCGCAGCGCGTACATGGCCGTTGCGATCTCCGGGTCGTGGTAGCGGGGGATGTTGGAGAAGCCGAACGTCTTGCCGTCGACGCTGGGGCCCAGGTTGGGGTCGATGGTGGTGCGTACCGAGCCGCTGTCGGCGCCGCCGCACCAGCCGCTGCGGGCGAGGTCGGGCATGTTCTCACCGGCGAGGGTCGTGAAGTAGTTCGCGGCGGGGATGGGGCGCAGTTCGAGGTCGATGCCGAGGTGGCGGAGGTTCTCCTGGAGCGAGGTGCCCATGTTCTTGAAGCGGGGTGTGGCGTCGGCGTAGCCGTAGACCAGCTTCTTCGGGTAGTCGCGGCCCTTGAGCAGCCGCTTCGCCTCGTCCAGTTGGGGCTGGCCGGTCGGGTCGAGGTCGGTGTGCTGCTCGACGTAGCCCCGCTGCTGGGGGTTGATGTATGACTGGGTGAGTTTGCCGAAGCGGGCGCCGCCGTACTGGAGGTGGATGGCCTTGCGGTCGATGGCGAGCGCGAGGGCCTTGCGGACGACGGGGTCCTTGATGGTCTCGGTGTTGAAGTCGAGGACGTCGGTGCAGCCGATGATGCCGGAGGCGGTGCGCCGGGCGACGCCGGGCCGGTCGAGCTTGGCGGCGTCCGAGGCCTGGAGTCCGCCCGCGCTGTCGAGGGTGAGGGCGGTGGGGTCGGAGTCGGCGATGAGCTGCTGACTGATGGTGGCCTGCGCGGTGGACAGGCTGAAGCTGAAGGTGTCCGGCAGGGCGCTGCGGTGGGGGTCGGTGGCCGGGTCCCAGTGCTTGTTGCGGACAAGCTTCATGGCGCGCCCGCGCTGGTACGACTCGATCTTGTACGGGCCCGTGGACACCGGGTGGTTGGTGTAGTCGAGCTTGGTGTCCTTGGCGCGCGGCACCGGCGCGGTGTTGGAGCGGGAGACCAGGGCGGGGAACTCGGCGAAGGGCTGCTTGAGCTTGAAGACGACGGTGCGGTCGTCGGGGGTCTCGATGCCCTTGAAGTCGCCGGCCGCGCCCTTGGCGTACGGGCCCTTGTAGCCGTCGTCGGAGAGCGCGGCGTTGAGTTCCTGCGGGGCCTGGGTGTAGACGTCGCGGGCGTAGGTGCGCTCGACGCCGTACTTGACGTCCTTCGCCGTGACGGGGGTGCCGTCCTCGAACTTCAGCCCGGCCTTCAGGGTGTACGTCCAGGTGAGGCCGTCCTTGGAGACCTTGCCGAGGTCGGTGGCGAGGTCGGGGACGATGGTCGGCGGCTTGCCGGCCTCCTCCTTCGCCATGGTGAGGGTGCGGTAGTAGAGCTGTCCGACGTTGGCGGTCTGGACGTAGTTGCTGTTGCCGGGGTCGAGGGTCTGGAAGTCGGTGGACATCAGGACGTTGACGTTGCCGCCCCTGCTGGTGTCGCCGTCGCCGACCTTCACCGGGTCGAAGGCGTCGGCGGGGGCGCGGGAGCCCGAGCCGGGCGGGGGCTTGGCGCCGCCGCAGGCGGTGAGGGTCAGTGCGGCCGCCGCCATCAGGGCGAGCACCGCGGTGGTGCGTCGATTCACTGCTGCTCCTGTTGTCGCGCTGCGGTCAGCCACGGGAGGACTTGGGGTCGAGGGCGTCGCGGACGGCGTCGCCGAGCAGGTTGAAGGCGAGCACCGTGATGACGAGGGCGCCCGCGGGTACGGCGAGGAACCAGGGATCGGTCAGATACCAGTTGCCGGCCTGCGCGGCGTTGAGCATCTGGCCCCAGGACGGGGTGGGGTCCTTGACGCCGACGCCGAGGAACGACAGCGCGGCCTCGGCGGTGATGTTGGTGGGGATCATCATCGTGGCGTAGACGAGGACGACGCCCATCACGTTGGGCACGATCTGCTTGAGGATGATCGAGCGGTGCGAGGCCCCGTAGGAGCGGGCGGCCTCGACGAACTCCTGCTCGCGCAGGGACAGGACCTGTCCGCGCACGACGCGGGCGAGATAGGCCCAACCGAAGAAGCCGAGGATGATCACGAGTGAGGCGATCGGCAGCAGGCTCCCGTCGCCGAGTGCCGTGTCGCCGAGCCGGGATTGCAGGATCGGTGTCAGCGACAGCACGAGCAGCAGGTGCGGGAAGGCCAGGAAGAGGTCCATGATCCGGCTGATCACCATGTCGACCTTGCCGCCGAAGTAGCCGGCGGCGGCGCCGAGGACGGTGCCGAGGACGACGGAGACCGCGGTCGCGAGCAGCGCGATGACCAGCGACACCTGGGCGCCGTGGGCCATGCGCGCGAAGATGTCGCGGCCCAGGCCCGGTTCGAGGCCGAGCCAGTGCTCGCCCGACGGGTAGCGGTAGTAGGGCAGCGGGAGCCCGGGGGTGCCGTAGTCGTCGAGGACGTCGGGGCTGGTGCGGGTGGTGTACGCGTCCTGGCCCTCGATCGCGGTGAGCAGCGGGGCGAGCACCGCGAAAAGGATCATGAGCACCACGACGGCGAGCGCGGCGAGGGCGATCCGGCTGCGGCGGATGCGCAGCCAGGCGGTGCCGACGAGAGAGCGGGCGGCGACCGCGGGCGGGGCCGAAGTCGGCGCGCCTGGCGGGGAGTTGGGCGCGGCGGCGCCTTCGGCGTCGGAGGGCGGCCGAGCGGGCAGCACTGGGGAATCCGTCACGTCGCGTGATCCATTCGGCGCAAGGAGGGAAGCGGGGAAGATTGGCGGGACGGTATACCAACTCTGGCGGGCAGCGATAGGGGTGGCCGGATTTCGGTATACCAGCATCGCCAACTAAGCCGTATTGGACGTCATATCGGTACACGCCGCCACCACTCACACACCGGATGGCCTCACCCGCGAGGACCACCTTCCCCATCCGGTATACCAAGCCGTACGATCGGCGTCGTCCGCGACAGCCCACCCCCCAGGAGGCCCCTATGCGCACCCGCTGGCGTGCCCGACACGTCCTCGCCCACCAGGACGGCGGCCACGCGCTGCTGCGGGACGGCGAGGTGGTGTGGGAGGACGACACCGTGGTGTACGTCGGACCGCGCTACGAGGGCGGGGTCGACGAGGAGCGCGACCTGGGCGAGTCCCTGCTGATGCCGGGCCTGATCGACCTCGACGCGCTCACCGACGTCGACCACCTCGTCCTGGACTCGTGGGCCGGTCCCGAGCGGGGCAAGGGGCTCCAGTGGTCGCTGGACTACTTCGCGCACCGCCGCCACGACGTGTTCACGCCGCGGGAGCGGGCCACCGTCCGCGAGTACGCGCTCGCCCAGCTCGCCCTGCACGGCATCACCACCTTCATGCCGATCGCGTCCGAGGTGCACAGCCGCTGGGCGGAGCCGTACGAGGAGCTGGTCGACATGGCGGCGATCGCCCGCCGCATCGGCCTGCGCGGCTACCTCGGCCCGGCCTACCGCTCCGGCGTCAACGTCGTCCGCCCGGACGGCACCCGGGACGTGGCGTTCGACGAGGAGGAGGGCCGGGCGGGCCTGCGCGACGCGGTCCGCTTCCTCGACCACCTCGACGCGCTCGCCGACCCGCTGCTCACCGGCGTGCTCCTCCCCTGCCGCATCGAGACGCTCACCGAGGAACTGCTCGGCGAGACGGCCCGGATCGGGCGCGAGCGCGGCGTCCTGATCCGGCTGCACGCGCTGCAAGGGCTGGCCGAGCGCGAGATCGTGCGGCGGCGGCACGTCGGCCTGACGCCCCTCGAACTGCTCGACAAACACGGCCTGTTGGGACCGAACCTGCTCATCCCGCACACGGTGCTGCTCGACCGCCACCCTGCCGTGCACGGCGAGGACCGCGGCGATCTGGCGCTGCTGGCCCGCAGCGGCGTCTCGGTCGTCCACTGCCCGCAGACCTCGCTGCGCTACGGCGAGATGCTGCACTCGTTCCGCGCCTACCGGGAGGCCGGGGTCAACCTGTGCCTGGGCACCGACTCGTTCCCCCCGGACCTGGTCCGCGGCATGGACGTCGGCGTCCACCTGGCGAAGATCGCCTCGGGCCGCTCGGACGCGGCGCCCGCCGAGCACTACGTCGAGGCGGCCACGCTGGGCGGCGCCCGCGCCCTCGGCCGCGAGGACCTCGGGCGCATCGCGGTCGGCGCGCAGGCCGACCTGGTGGCCTTCTCCCTCGACGACGTCCGCGACGGGGTGCTCGACGACCCGGTGCGTACGTTCCTGCTCAACGGCACCGCACGGCAGGCCACCCACTCCGTGGTGGCGGGCCGGCCGGTGCTGGTGGACGGCGCGCTGCCCGGCGTCGACCTGCCGCGCCTGGCACGGGAGGCCCAGGCGCTGTTCGAAAAGATGCGCGCGGCGTACAGCGAACGCGACACCGAACGCCGCGACACCGCCGCACTGTTCCCGCCGACGTTCCCCGCGTTCCGCGCGGCCGGGGAAGAGCGGCGCGCGTGACCCTCACGACGGAACACACGGGCGTCCCCGCGGGCGCCGCCTCCCAGGTGGAGCGCACGGTGGAGCTGGTCCGGGCCGGTATCCACGCCGGGGCCCACCAGCCCGGTTCCCGGCTGCGGGAGCGGGAGTTGGCGGAGGCGCTCGGGGTCTCGCGGGTGCCGGTGCGCGAGGCGCTGATGCGGCTGGCGGCCGAGGGGCTCGTCGAGCTGGAGCCGCGCCGGGGGGCGCGCGTGCGCCGTCTCACGCTGCGCGACGTGGAGGAACTCTTCGATCTGCGGCTCAGCCTGGAGGTGTTCGCGGCGCGCCGGGCCGCCGAGATCGTCGCGGGCGGCGGCGGTCACGAGCCGCTGCGGCGGGTGATGGACGAGGCGGAGGCGGCGACGCGGAGCGCGGACGCGGCCGGGATCGCGGCGGCGAACACGGCCTTCCACGCCGAGCTGATCACCATGACGGGCAACCGGCTGCTCCACTCCTCGTTCCAGCGCTCGCTGGGCCTGATGCACTGGCTGTTCCGGCTGACCGCCACCGAGGACGGCGCGGAGCTCCACCGCGCGGAGCACGAGCGGATCTGCCGGGCGATCGGCGAGGGCCGCCCCGGCCTCGCCGAGGCGCTCACGTACGCGCACATCGAGATCAGACGGGAGCCGGTGCTGCGGACGCTGGCCGAGGTGCTGCCCCGCGAGTAGCCCCTGACGTGCCCCTACCTACGGAACCGGCCCGCCGTTAGCATGTTCGAACTGGAACGATCACCCAGATCGTGGTCAGTGCACCCGCAGCCGGAACGAAACCACCAAGTCGGACAATTGAAGACCACACCACCTTCCCTTTCCCTGCCCGGCCAGCGGGGCGCCGAGCCCCGGCCGCCCGCCTGGCGGCAGCCGCGCACCCTTCTGTGGATCGCGGCCGGCCTGGCGATCCTCGGATTCCACATCGCCCTGGAGTTCGTGGCGCGCCGCTACGGGCAGCCGGGGCCGATCACCGTCGAGGCCCAAGAGATCGTCTTCGCACCGCATTCGGGCCCGCTGCTGTACGGCGGTCTGGCGCTGACGATGGTGGTGCTCACCTGGCGGCAGAGGTTGATCGCGGCGTGCGCGGCGGTCGGCATCGACGTCGCCTTCTGGCTGGTACGGCTGATCGTCGGCGCCGACATGAACTTCGGCAACGGCGCGCTGTGGGTGATCCTCGGCGTCGCGGTCCTCGGCCTCGTGCGCCGCACCGGCCGGGAGCGGGCGCTCTTTCTGAAGGGTTCGGGGCTCGGCCTGTTGCTGGTCTTCGGCCACAAGACGGGCGACACGTGGCTGCTGATCACGTCCAAGACCCGGCCGACGGTGCTCGATCCGTACGTGGCCGCCGCCGACCACGCGCTCGCCAACCCGTCGTGGCTGGTCGGCCAGCTCGTCGAGGCGACGTCGCCGGTCAGCGGCGCGGTCCTCGGCGCGGTCTACGGCCAACTCCCGCTCGCCGCCGCCCTCGTGGGCCTGTACCAGCTCCGGCACGTCGCGGCCGAGCGGCGCTTCCCGGCGCACCACCTGGTGCGCACCTTCCTGGCCATCGGTCTGCTCGGCCCGGCCATCTACATGATCTTCCCGGTCGTCGGCCCGCTGTACGCCTACGGGGCCGACGGCGGCCAGTGGGCGGTGGCCAACATCTGGCCGGACACCCTGCCGTCGATCGCCGCCCCGCACCCGATCCCGTTCGACGGGATCACCCCGCGCAACTGCATGCCGAGCCTGCACACCGCATGGGCGATCAGCCTCTTCATCCACACCCGTGAGGGCTCCCGCGCGATGCGCTGGGCGGGCACGTTCTGGCTGGTCGGCACGCTCACGGCGACGCTCGGGTTCGGCTACCACTACGGCGTGGACCTGCTCGCCGGGGCGGTGTTCGCGCTGTCCATCGAGACGGCGATGCGCGCCTTCGCCCGCGGCTGGGACCGCTCGGCCACGCTGATGGTGGGGTACGGGTCGGCGGTCCTCACCGCGCTGCTGGTGTCGTACCGCTACCTGCCGAGCCACATGGCGGCGCACCCCTGGGCGTTCGGCCCGCTGCTCCTGCTCCTCGCGGGTTCCGTGGTCCTGCTCTACGTACGGACCGTCAGGCAGTGGGACCCGAGGCCGACGCCGCCGCGCCCCAGGACGCCGAAGCAGGGCTCCCCGGACCCCCAGCCCGAACCGGCGTGACGCCCGGGGCGGTTCACGGCGTCGGCCCGCAGCGGCCGCGCAGCGTCGCGACGCCGTCGCCGGTCAGGTCGTCGCAGGGGGCGGCGCGCCCGGTCATCGCCATCACCAGCGCCAGCGTGCTGCCGGTGACCAGGGCCCCGGAGCCGGTCGCGAAGGGGCCGTCGTCGGCGACGAGGCGCAGGCCGCCGATGCGCCCCTTGCCGACGACGACCTGGTCGGTGCCCGCGTAGTACTCGGCGACGCGTGTCACCGCCTCGACCGGGTGGGCGCGGCGGATGCCCAGCGGGCGCCGGATGTCCTCGCCGTGCACGATCGTCTCGCCGAGCATCGCGACGACCGGCAGCGGCGGCTTCGTCCGGCTCGTGACGACGCCGCGGAACCGTTCCAGGGTCTCCGCCGTGCTCGCGCCCAGTTGCTCGGCGAGCCGGACGCCCACCTGCCGGTCGAAGTCGAAGCGGCAGCGGATCACACCCGCCAGCCACCGCACGGCGTTGAGGCTCGCGCCCGCGGTGATGTGTGCCAGCACGTCGCGCACCGTGAGCCCGGCGCACAGCGACGGCGTCGCCCATCGCGCGTCCGTCAGGCCTTCGAGGTCGGCCGCGAGCGCGGCGCGCTCGGCGTGCACGAGCGGCCAGAGGCCGGCCTTCGGGCCGGGGCGGGTCGTCCGTCGCGAACTGGTCATCGGGGGTGTCTCCTGACTCCGGTGGGTGCGGGGTTGACTCCCCCACCTCGGCGAAGTCATCGCTTTCCGGACGCCGTTCGCGGCGCGCGCCGCTTCTTGGAGGTCAGGCGGTGAAGACGAGGCTGACGTTGTGCCCGCCGAACCCGAACGAGTTGGCGAGCCCGGCGGACCACCGTCCGCGGCGCCGGTCGCCGTGCACCACGTCCAGGTCCACGCGCGGGTCGAGTGCGTCGAGGTTGCGGGTGGGCGGCAGCGTCCCGTCCCTGAGCGCGAGCAGGGTGGCCAGGGCACCCACGGTTCCGGACGCGCCCAGCATGTGACCGGTCATCGACTTCGTGGCGGTCACCGCCGCGTGCCGGCCGACGGCCCGGCCGATCGCCTCGGCCTCCGCGACGTCACCGGACTCCGTGGACGTGGCGTGGGCGTGCACGACGCCGATGTCGGCCGGGGCCACGTCGGCGTCGCGCAGGGCCAGTTCCATGGCGAAGGTCTGGCCGTCGGCGTCGGAGGCCGTGATGTGGTCGGCGCTCGACGTCACGGAGCTGCCGGCCAGCGTCCCGTGGGCGCGGGCGCCGCGGGCCTCGGCGAACTCGGGGCGTTCGAGCACCATGATGCCCACGCCCTCGCCCATGACGAACCCGGACCGGTCGACGTCGAAGGGGCGGGAGACGGCCTCCGGGTCCTCGGACCGCGTCGACAACGCCTTCATCTGGGCGAACGCCGCGAGGGTGAAGGGGTGCAGGCACGCCTCCACGCCGCCCGCCACGACCACGTCGACGCGCCCGCTGCGGATCAGGTCCTGCCCGAGGGCGAGCGCCTCGGCCCCGGAGGCGCACGCGCTGACCGGGGTCCTGGCGCCGCCCTTCGCCCCGAGGTCCATGCTCACCCAGGCCGCGGGCCCGTTCGGCATCAGCATCGGGACGGCGAACGGGGACAGCCGTCGGACGCCGTCGCGTTCGAAGACGTCGTCCTGCCCCAGCGTGGTGAGGACACCCCCGGTGCCGGTGCCGATGACGACGGCGACGCGCTCCGGCTCGACCTGCGGGGCACCGGCGTCCTGCCAGGCCTCGCGCGCGCTCAGCAGTGCCATCTGCTCGCCGCGGTCCAACTTGCGCGCCTCGGGCCGCGGCAGCAGCGAGGCGGGGTCCACGGTGAGCCCCGCCGCGACGTGCACGGGCAGCCGCGCCGCCCACTCCTCCTCCAGGAACCGCACCCCGGACATGCCGTCCAACAGCCCCTTCCACGACGACGGAGCGTCGGCCCCCAGCGGTGTCATCGCGCCGACGCCTGTCACCAGTACCCGACCGTTCCCGGCCATGCGAGCCTCCCTGTGTTGTTCAGATGCTACAGAGCGGGTTACCTGCTCCCCCGGCGATCATGTCAGCGATCTCTGCTTCGATCAGGACAGGAGCCGACCGATTCGGGCACGCCACCTTGTGGACACTCCACAAGGTGGCGTGCCCCACCCTCGGCGAGGGCCTCACCCTGACGCTTCACTTGCCCAGAAGGAAAGTCAAAGGTAACTTTCCCGATGGGAAAGTAATCGGGGACAGGAGCCAGAGGCATGAGCACACCCGTCGACGCCGAACAGGCATGGAGAGATCTGCAACGCATCCGCGTACCCCAGGAGCGCGTGTACGACGAGGTCGAGCGGTCCGCCGCGACCGGCTCGGCGAGCCCGTGGGGCACGGCGGTCCTCATGTGGCTGTTCCTCGTCGGCGTCGGCCTCGACCTGCCCGGCTGGGGTGTGGCCGTGGCCATGGCCGCGTACGTCGCGCTGCTGGGCGGCCTCGCCGTGCGGCATCAGCGCCGCAGCCGGGTGGTCCTGCACCACACGCGCTGCACGCCGAGGATGTTCGGCACCTTCGTGGCGGGGGCCGTGGTGACCGGTGCGACGGTTCTGCTGTCCGGTCGCCTGGTCGACCCGCTGGAGCCGCTGACCGGCGCCCTGATCCAGGCCACGGTCTCGGCGGCGGTGTTCGTCCTGTTCGTGGGGCCGACGAGCCGGTGGGCGGCCCGGTCCGCGCGGGACCGTGCGGTCCGTGCCCAGGGCGCGGAGGCCGGACGATGAGTGTTCCCGCCGGTTTCGACGAGCTGATCCATCCCGCCACCCGGCTGTCGGTGGTGTCCCTGCTCGCCGCGACGGAGTGGGCGGAGTTCTCCTTCGTCCGCGACAGCCTCTCCCTCAGCGACTCCGCGCTCTCCAAGCAGTTGCACACCCTTGAGGAGGCCGGGTATCTGGAGCTCCGCAAGGAGGGCGCCGGTCGCAAGCGGCGCACCCGGGTGCGGCTGACGGACCGGGGACGCACCGCCTTCGCGGGGCACGTCGCGGCGCTCCGGGCGATCGTCGAGGGCGCCGCAACCGCGCCACCGGTCGCGGCAGAGAGCGAGCGACAGCACTCGGAGGCGGGGCGATGACGCCGCGGCCCGGCTCCGACGCGCCCGTCGTCCACGCCCGCGACGTGACGATGACGTACGGGGACGTCGATGTCCTGCACGGCGTCGACCTCGACATCCACCGCGGCGAGGTGTTCGCGCTGCTCGGCCCCAACGGGGCGGGCAAGACGACCACCGTCGAGATCCTGGAGGGCTTCCGGCGGCGCTCCGCGGGCGAGGTGAGGGTGCTCGGTACGGATCCGGAGCGGGGCGACGACGCGTGGCGGGCCCGGATCGGGCTCGTCCTCCAGTCCTGGCGGGACCACGGCCGGTGGCGGGTCGCCGAGCTGCTGACGCACTTCGCCATGTACTACCCCGATCCGCGCGACCCGGCCGAGCTGCTGGCCCTCGTGGGCCTCACCGGTCAGGCGGACCGGCAGGTGGCGCGGCTGTCCGGCGGGCAGCGGCGGCGCCTCGACGTCGCGCTCGGCATCGTGGGCCGCCCCCGGCTGCTGTTCCTGGACGAGCCGACGACCGGTTTCGACCCCGAGGCGCGGTACGAGTTCCATGCCCTGGTCGAGCGGCTGGCCCGCGACGAGGGAGTCACCATCCTGCTCACCACGCACGACCTCGTGGAGGCCGAGCGGCTCGCCGACCGGATCGCCATGCTGGTCGGCGGCCGGATCCGGGCCCACGGCACACCCGCGGAACTGGCCCGCCGGGCCGCCGCCCGCGCCGAGGTCCGCTGGACCGACGACGACGGAACACCCCGCCGCGCACGCACGTCGGACCCCTCGCGGCTCGTGTGGGACCTGCACCGGCAGGCGACCGGGCCGATCCCCGGCCTGGAGGTGCGCAGACCCACGCTCGAGGACACGTATCTGCACATGGTGCGGGAGGCCGACGGCGCCGCACCGGGCCGCGACGAGGACGAGAACGAGGAGGTGCGCGTCGCGTGAACGGGACTTCCCTGAGCGTCAGTTGGCGGGCCGGCGTGCAGCGCGGCGGCATCGAGCTGCGGCATCTGCTCCGCAACGGCAAGGAGTTGTCCGGGCACGTCACCAATGTCGTCGTCGCGCTCCTCGTCGCCGGTTGGATCAGCAGCGACGTACCGGGCACCAGTACCCCGATGGCGCACTTGGTGGTGGCGGGCTTCGCCGCGTATCTGCTGTTCCAGATCGGCCTGGTCACGCTCCCGCAGATCCTCGTGACCGAGCGGGAGGAGGGCGCCCTGCTGCGGCTGCGGGCGACACCCGGCGGCATCCCGGCGTACCTGGTCGCCAAGTGCCTGCTGATCGTGGTGGTCTCGGCCGTCACCCTGGCGCTGCTGCTGGCGGCCGCCGCGCTGCTGGCCGACGGTCCGGTGCCGCAGGGGCCCGGCGGCTGGGTGACGCTGCTGTGGGTGACCGCGCTCGGGCTGCTCGCCGTGGTGCCGCTGGGCGCGGCCATCGGCGCGGTCCTGCCCAATCCCCGGGAGGCGCTGGCCCTGATCATGCTGCCGGTGATGGGGCTGCTGCTCACCTCCGGGGCGGTGTTCCCGCTGACCGTGCTGCCCGTGCCGGTGCAGCAGGTGGCGTCCGTCTTCCCGCTCAAGTGGATGGCGCAGGGCCTGCGTTCGGCCCTGCTGCCGGACTCGGCGCGGGCCGCGGAGCCGGCCGGCGCCTGGGAACTGCCCACGGTCGCGCTGGTCCTGACCGCGTGGGCCGTCCTCGGTTTCGCACTGGCGGTCCCGCTGCTGCGCCGTGCCGCCCGCCGCGAGTCCGGCTCCCGGCTCACGGAACGCCACCGCAAGGCGGCCGCGACGCGCTGACCGAGCCCGGACCCGACGGCGCCGGCCGCCCCGCTACTGCCCCACCCGCCCGTCGACGCACTCCCGCAGCAGGTCGGCGTGGCCGCAGTGGCGGGCGTACTCGTCGATGCGGTGCACCATCAGCTCCCGTACGGCGATCCGCTCGCGGCCGATCCGTGCGCCGAGATCCGCGTGCTCGGCCAGCGCGGCGTCGGTCGAGGCCTGCTCGCGTTCCAGGTCCGCGTACGCGGCGTCCACCACGGCCCGGTCGGCGACGGCGCCCTCGAAGTCCGTGTCCTTCTTCCCGTACAGCCGGGGCAGCGGTTCGCCCTCGGTGATCCAGTTGTGCCAGTCGCGCTCCACCTCGGCGAGGTGCCGGACGAGGCCGAGCAGGGACATCGTCGACGGCGGGACGGACCGGCGGGCGAGCTGCTCGGGTGTGAGGCCCTCGCACTTCATGCGGAGGGTGTGCCGATAGTTCGTCAGGAAGTCCTGAAGGGTGGCGAGTTCGCCTTCGACGAGGTCGTCGTTGTCGCGCGGGTCGTCGTCGGGGTCGGTCCACATGTCGGGGTAGACGGTGGCCTTGGTCCAGCGCGCGGGTTCGTCGGTCATGGGATGCATGGTGGTCGGTGGCGGGCCGGGTCCGCCACCGATATTGGGCCGGGTGCCGGTCACCCCGTCCGGGCCAGCGTCACCGTCCGGCCGCCCAGGGCGGCGGAGAACCGGTCGGTGACCTCGGTGAGCGCCTCGGCGGCCGGGGCGGCGACGGACAGCTCACCGTTCTCGCCGACCGTGAGGTCCCGGTCGAGGGTGAACCAGCCGGGCAGGATGTGGTGCGGGCCCATCGAGTTGAGGACGGGGCGCAGGGCGTAGTCGAGGGCCAGGACGTGTGCCGTGGATCCGCCCGTGGCCAGCGGCAGCACGGTCTTCCCGGCGAGCGCGTACTGCGGCAGCAGGTCGAGGAGCGACTTCAGCAGCCCGGAGTAGGCGGCCTTGTAGACGGGGGTGCCGATGACGATGCCGTCGGCCCGCTCGAACCGGGCGACGGCTTCGACGACGGCCGGGTGCCCGAAGTCGGCGCCGAGCAGCGCGTCGGCGGGCAGGGACCGCACCTGGAGCGAGGTCACCTCGTGCCCCTGCCCGCGCAGCCGGTCGTCGAGATGTTCCAGGAGCCGTGCGGTGCGGGACGTGGCGGAGGGGCTACCGGAGACGGAGAGGATGGCGGCCATGGTGGGACCTTTCGTGAGGGCGGGAAGGAGGATCGGGCGGTCACCGGACAGGGGCGACCGTCACCATGCGCTCGACTCGACCGTGACGGCCGGGGTCAGCCCCTCGCGCAGCGCTTCGAGGAACGTGACGACCTCCGCGGACACCGAGCGGTGCTGCTTGTCGTTGAGCACGTCGTGGTGGGCGCCGTGCACGACGGCCAGGCGCGCCGAGGGCAGCTTCCGCGCGGTGAGGGCGAGGGCGTCGCGGTCCGCCAGCGGGTCGGCGTCGCCCACGAGGAGCAGGTGCGCAAGGTCGGCCGCGCTGCCGTGGGCGAGCTCCAACACCGGCACCGGAACAGGTGTGTTGAGGGCCCCGCGACCGAGGTCCGTGTCGTCGGTGAGCACGCCGCGGTGGGTGGGGCAGGCGGTGCGGACGTCGAGTTCGTCGTCCCACGCCTCGGCGGTGGCGGCCGCCCGGCCCGGCAGGCCCGCGAGGACCACGGCGTCCGCACCCAGCCGTCGGCCGCGCGCCGGGTCGGCGACCAGGGCGGCGACGGCCGCGGCGCCGCTGTCGGCACCCACCAGGACCAGCGGGGAGACAGGCGCGCCGCCGGGTTCGGGCGCCGTGTCCGAGGCCGCGTCGGCGAGCCGGTCGACGAGCGCGTCGAGAATCGCGTCGAGGTCGTCGCCGCCCAGCTCCGGGCTCTCCACGACCCGTACGCGGTAGGCGTCGGCGGCCAGCCGCCTGCCGAAGCGCTCGTACACGCCCGGCGTCTCGCCGCGTCCCGGCACCACGAGGACGGTGCCGCGGGTCAGGACGCCCTCGGGCGCGAAGTGGTCGGCGTACGTGCGGGTCATCGCGGAACTCCCGTGGTGTGTCGGTTGGCCGGGATCGGCAGGCCGAGGTTGCCGCGCAGGGTGTCGGCCTCGTACGCGGTGCGGAACAGGTCACGCTTCTGGAGGATGGGGACGACGCCGTCGACGAACAGGCCGAGTTCCTCCTCGGTGCGGAAGGCGAGGTTGATGCCGTCGAAGGTGCCGGCGTCGAACCACTCCTCGATGCGGTCGGCCACGGTCTCGGGCGCTCCGACGAACGGCGAGCGCCGGAACTCGGCAATTGACTGCGCGACTTGGCGGAGCGTCAGCTTCTCGGTCCGGGCCCGTTCGACGATCTTCGCGGCGCCGGTCCTGCCGCCCTTCTCGGCGAGGTGGGCGACGTCCGGGAAGGGGGCGTCGAGGTCGTGGACGCTGAAGTCGTAGGCACCGAAGGAGCGGCCGAGCAGGGCGAGGTGGCGGTCGAAGTCGTTGTCCTCCTCGAAGATCTCGCGCTCGCGGCGGTGCGCGGCCTCGTCGGTGGCGGCGACGACCGGGCCGCCGTGGATGAAGACCTTGATGTGTTCGGGGTCGCGGCCGTGGGCGGCGGTGCGGCGCTTGATGTCCGCGTAGTACTCCTGGGCCTGCTTCAGGGAGCCGCCGGGCGCGTAGATGCCCTCGGCGACGCGGGCGGCGAGGTCGCGGCCCTCCTCGGAGACCCCGGCCTGGAAGATGACGGGCTGGCCCTGCGGGGAGCGGGAGAGGTTGAGCGGGCCCGCGACCTTGAAGTGCTGGCCCTCGTGGTTGAGTGCGTGCAGTTTCGCCGGGTCGAGGAAGACCCCCCGCTCGACGTCGGCGGGGAACGCGTCGTCCTCGTAGGAGTCCCACAGGCCGCGGGCGACCTCGACGAACTCCAGGGCCCTGCCGTAGCGGGTCGCGTAGTCGAGGTGTTCGTCGAGCCCGTAGTTGCGGGAGGTGCCGGTGTCGAAGCTGGTGACGACGTTCCACCCGGCCCGGCCGCCGCTGATGTGGTCGAGGGAGGCGAACCGGCGGGCCAGGTTGAACGGGGAGTTGTACGTCGAGCTGGCCGTGCCGACGAGTCCGATGCGCCGGGTGTGCGTGGCCACGGCGGACAGCAGGGTGAGCGGTTCGAGGCGGTTGAGGTAGTGGGAGGGGTAGGTGGCGTTGATGAACTGGCTGTCGACGACGAACAGGGCGTCGAACAGGGCGTGTTCGGCGGCCTGCGCCTGCCGTATGTAGTAGTTGATGTCGATGCTGGCGTTGCTGGCGACGCGCGGGTCCTTCCACAGGCCGTGCTGGCCGGGGCCGCCGACGCCGTAGGGATGCAGCGCGAGGTGGAGCTTCTTGCGGGGCATGGGATTGCCTCTCTGTGGGAGCGGGCGACGGGTGGCTCAGGCGGGCAGCAGGGCGCGCAGCGCGGCGCGTTCGGCCCGGTCGGCCGGGGCGCCGTGCAGGGTGGGTGCGGAGCCGAGCAGCAGCCGGGTGTAGGGGTGGCGCGGCTCGTTGACGACGGTGTGCGTGGCGTCGACCTCGACCAGTTCGCCCCGGTGGAGGACGGCGGTGCGGTCGGCGACGCCGGCGACGGAGCCGAGGTCGTGGGAGATGAAGACGAGGGCGGTGCCGTCGGCGCGCAGTTCCTTGAGGATCTCCAGGATCTGGACGCGGTTGGCGGAGTCGAGGGCGCTGACGGGTTCGTCGAGGATGACGAGGCGCGGCCGGGTCACCAACGCCCGTGCCACGGCGACGCGTTGACGCTGCCCGCCGGAGAGTTCGCCGGGCAGGCGGTGCAGCAGTTCCTCGCTGAGGCGGACCCGCTCCAGGTACGCGCGGACGCGCCGGTCCGCCTCCGCGCGTGCCACCGCGCCGACGCGCAGGGGCTCACTCAGGGATTCCTCGACGGTCAGGTCCGGGTCGAGGCTGCGCAGCGGGTCCTGGAAGACGTACTGGACGACGCCCCGGCGGCGCAGGGCGCGCCATTGGCGGCGGCCGTACGCGGTGACGTCCGCTCCCCCGAGGGTGATGGTGCCGGATGTGGTGGGGACGAGGCCGAGGACGGCGCGGGCGAGCGTGGACTTGCCGGAGCCGGTCTCGCCGATCAGCCCGAGTGTCTCGCCGGGGGCGACGCTGAGGGAGACGCCGTGCAGAGCCTTGCGGCGGCGTCTGCGTGGTCCGTAGTGGACGTCGAGACCGGCGATCTCCAGCACCGGACTTCCGGTCTCCTGCGGGGTGTTGTCGCTCACGCGGACTCCTTCGACGGGGCGGCCGACGGGGCCGTGCGGAACCGTTCCAGGCCGTACTGTTCGTGTTCGGCGATGAGCAGCCGCGTGTACGCGTGCCGGGGCGCGTGCAGCACGTCGCGCGTGGGGCCCTGTTCGACGACGGTGCCCTGGCGCATGACCAGTACCTCGTCGCAGAGCTGGGCCACCACGGCCAGGTCGTGGGAGACGACGACGAGGGCCAGGCCGCGGCGGTCGCGCAGGTCCGCGAGGAGGTCGAGGATCTCCGCCTGGACGGTGACGTCGAGGGCGGTCGTGGCCTCGTCGGCGATGAGGACGCGCGGTTCCGCGGCGATCGCGGTGGCGATGAGGACGCGTTGCAGCATGCCGCCGGAGAGTTCGTGCGGGTACTGGCCGTAGCTGAGTTCCGGGTCGCGCAGGTGCACGGTGCGCAGCAGCTCGACGGCCTGCTCGCGCGCTTCGCGCCTGCGCAGGCCCTTCTTCACGCGGAGCACCTCGGCGAGCTGCTTGCCCACGCGGATCGAGGGGTTGAGGTAGGAGGCGGGGTCCTGGAACACGGCGGCGATGGTGGTGCCGCGCAGCGCGGTCCACTGCTGGGTGGTGAGGGTGGCGGTGTCCGTGCCGTCGAGTGCGATGTGTCCGCCGGTGACGTCGAAGTGCGGTGGCAGGATGCCGAGCGCGGCGCGGCAGGTGAGGGTCTTGCCGCTGCCGGACTCGCCGACGATGCCGACGGTGGTGCCGGGGGCGAGGTCGAAGCCGACGCCGTGCACGATCTCCCGGTCGGCGGCGGTGTCCGTGATGCGTACGCCGCGCAGCGACAGCACGGGGGCGGCGGGCGCGTCGTCGTGCTTCTTCCGGGCGGGGGCGAGGTCGGGGGACGTGGTCATGGGGTTCCTCCGGCGGGTGCGGCCTGGTCGGTGCGGGGCTCGCGGCGCTGTCCGCCGTCGGTCGGGGCCCGGTGCGACGGAGCGCCGGACACGTCGCGGATGGCGTCGGCGAGCAGGTTCGCGGCCCAGACGGTGGCCATGATCAGGAGGGCGGGCGGGAGCGGCGCCCAGGGCTGCTGGCCGAGGTAGCCGAGGTCGGAGGCGAGCAGTCCGCCCCAGGTGGGTTCGGGTGGCTGGACGCCGATGCCGAGGAAGGTCAGGCTGGAGACGATCACGAAGCCGGTGCCGATGGTCTGCGCGAGGGCGACCGCGAGCGGCGGCAGCACCTTGGTCCACACATGGCGCCGCACGATCCAGCCGATGGAGGCACCGGAGATCAACGCGGCCTCCACGTACGGTGACCGGGCCACGGACAGGGTGGCGGCGCGGGACACCCGGTAGAACAGCGGTGACACCAGCACTCCGGTGACGAGCATGGCCTGGGTGATGCCGTTGCCGAGCAGCGCGATCACCGCGACGGCGAACAGCAGGAACGGCAGGGCGACGAGGGTGTCGGCGAGGCGCAGCGTCAGCCATTCGAAGACCCGGCCGAGGTACACCGACAGGATGCCGGGGACGGATCCCACGACCAGTGCGGTCAGGGCGACTTCGAGCGCGCCGAGGACGCTGACGCGGGAGCCGTCCAGGAGCCGGCTGAGGACGTCGCGGCCGAGGTAGTCGGTGCCGAGCCAGTGGTCGCCGGAGGCGGCCGCGAGGGTGTCGGCGCTGGTGGCGAGCGGGTCGTCGGGGGCGAGCAGGGGTCCGAGCAGGGCGAGCAGCGCGACGACGGTGAGGACGACGACGGCGATGCGGCCGGTGGTGAGGGCGAGTACGCGACGGATCATGGGCGCTCACACCCCTCGCTGGGCGGCCGGCGTGACGCGGGCCAGCAGCAGGTTGACGACGAGGTTGAAGCCGACGACGAGGACGATGGACACCACGAGGACTCCCTGGACGGCGGGTACGTCGCCGGCCTGGGCGGCGTCGTTGGCGAACCGGCCGAAGCCCTGGAGACCGAAGATCCACTCCGTGACGACGGAGGCGCCCACGAGGGCGGGGAACTTGAGGCCGAGCGTCGCGAGCGTCGGTCCGAGGGCGTTGCGCAGCACATGGCCGAGGAAGACGCGGCGCGGGCCGAGGCCGCGGACCACGGCCCCGGTGACGTAGTTCTCGCGGGAGGCGGCGATGAGGCCGGCCCGCAGCTGGCGTGCGACGTCGGCGACGACGTCGCAGCTGAGGGCCAGGGCGGGCAGCAGGATGTGCAGGGACCACGGCCAGAACCCCTGCGTCAGCGGTACGTATCCGGCGGACGGGAACCAGCCGAGGCCGACGGCGAACACGGTGACCAGGACGATGCCGACGACGAACGCGGGCATCACGGAGATCACGGTGACGAAGCCGGTGACGGCCCGGTCGATCCAGGTGGTGCGGCGCAGCGCCGCGACGGTGCCGAGGACGAAGCCCACGACCACGCCGATGACGAGGGCGGCGCTCGCCACGGACAGGCTCACGCCGAGGCCGGTGCCGATGAGGGTGGCGATGTCGGAGCCGTTGGTCCAGCTGGTGCCGAGCTGCCCGTGCAGGATGCCGTTGAACCAGTCGCCGTACTGGGCGAGGAAGGGCCGGTCGAGGCCCCACTGTGCCTCGACGCGGGCGATGGCCTCCGGCGTCGCCTCCTCGCCCAGCTGGATGCGGGCGGGGCTGAGTCCGCTCAGGGAGCGCAGCGCGAACGTCACGAACGTCGCCACGACGAAGACGGGGACGAAGAGGGCCACGGAGCGGCCGACGACGGCCAGGATCCGGCCGAGCACGTGGGCGGTCCTGTTGCGCGAGGTGCCTGCGGTGTGCGCGGTGTCGGCGACCGGCTCGGTGCGCGCGAGGCGGGTGAGGGGCATGCCGCTCACGCCCCGGGCTTGATGGTGACGCCGGTCCAGTCGATGTGGGCCGGGTTCTTCGGGAGGCCGGAGACCGTCTTGCTCTTCGCCATGACGTTCGGCTGCGAGTAGGTGAAGACCAGCGCCCTGCTCTTCAGGCCCGCCCGGGTCGCCGCCTGGAGGACCTTTGGGTAGTCGGGGTCGTCGATGCGGGTCTCGCGGACCTTGGCGATGGCGTCCTTGAACCCCTTGGGCTGGTACGGGGTGCTGAGGTTGAGGGGGCCGTCGGGGCCGAAGTGCGCGGTGAGGGTCTGGGCGGCGGAGTCGCGTCCGGTCGTCGCGTACAGGGAGAACGTCAGGTCCTTGGCGAAGAACGGTGTCGCCCAGTTCTTGTCGATCTTGATGGTGACCTTGATGCCGACCTTGGCGAGCTGCGACTGCACGATCTCGGCCTCGGGCTGTTCCTCCGGGATGACGAGGTCGAGCGTGATGTCTCCGACCCGGTACCCGGCCTCGGCGAGCAGCTTCTTCGACTTCGCGGGGTCGTACGGATAGGCGTTCTCCGACTCCGGGTCGTAGGCGACGTAGCCCTTGGGGAACGGCTGGTCGGTGGTCTCGCCGTATCCGAACGTCAGCTTGTCGACGAACTCCTGACGGTCTATCGCGTGCCGGACGGCGTCCACGACCTTGTCGTTGTCGAACGGTTTCTTGTTGATGTTCAGGCTGATGTTGGAGGCGTTGAAGCCGGGCTGGACGAAGACGTCGAGGCCGGCCTTCTTGGCGGCGTCGGCCTGGCTGGGTTCTATGTCGGCGAAGTTGTAGACGCCGGTCTGGAGGCCGGAGACGACGGTGGAGGCGTCGGGCGCGGAGGTGAGTTCGACGCGGTCGATGTGGATGTTGTCGGCGTCCCAGTAGTCCGGGTTCTTCTTGAGGACGGCCTTGGTGCCGGGGATGAGCTGGGTGACGGTGAAGGGGCCCGCGCCGACGGGGTTCTGGTCGAGCTTCGCGGGTGACTCGGCGGCCTTGGGGCTGGCGATCTGGAGGACGCGCTGGCCGAGCAACTGGGGTATCTGGTAGTCGACTTGGTTCAGTTCGACGATGGCGTCGAGGCCCTTGGCGCGTACCGATTCGATGGAGGTGAGGTCGCCGAACAGTGCGGAGTTCTTCTGCTTCTTGGCCCGCTCGACGGCCGCCTTGACGGCGGCGCCGTCGACGGGTTCGCCGTCGCTGAACTTCTGGCCGGGCCGCAGGTGGAAGGTGATCTCGTCGCCGCGCTTGTTGTAGTCCCAGCTCTCGGCGAGGTCGGGGACCGCGTCGCCTTTCTCGTCGGTGCGGGTCAACGAGGCGTACACCATGGACAGTTCACGGAACTGGGCGCCGCTGCCGCCGACCACCGGGTCCCAGTGGGTCGGGAAGTAGGTGGAGGTCCACTTCAGCGTGTCCGTGCCGCCCGCCGCCGAGGCATCGCCGCCGCCGCAGCCGCTGAGGGTGGGGACGAGGAGGAGGGTGACTGCGGCGGCCGGGGCGGCTGTGTTCTGGGCTCGTCGGCGCGATCGGGGCATGAGGCGTCCGGACATGTGTGTCTCTCTGCGAGGGAAGGAGGGGGCACCGGCACGGGTCCGCGCCGCGCGGCGGGGCGGAGTGCGTGCGGGCACACCCGGCCGCACGGGCGGAAGGCGGTGAGGGAGGCATGACGGTGCGCGGGTCCAAGGAACCCGACCGTCAGGGAAGGAGAGAGAGTGCCTGCGGGATCCGGGTGTCCCGGAGGACCGGGACGCTGTGGAGAACCCGGATGTCCTGGAGAGCTCTGATGTCTCAGAGGGCTCCGATGTCCCGGACGGGACCGTCAGGACGGTTCAGGCACGCGCAGGATACGTGGAGGTGAGGGCTGTCAGCGACAGAGTGCGCTACAGGTGCGCCGCAGGTCCACGTAGCGGCACACCACGCTGGGGTGCGTCGTCAGCATGCTGCACATCCTGACCCGCGCCGTCCGCGCCTGTCAATGGACACCAATTGGTGTCTCATGGAGCGGGACGGATCGACGTCGCTGGTCAACGCCCTTTCAGGGGGTGGACGTTGGCGCGCCGCGGGTCGCCGGGTGCGCTTCCGCCTCGTCCGCGCAGAGCCACAGCGGGCCGTTCGCGGTGTCGACGCGCACCGCTTCCGGGGGCGGCCACGGCCCGCGCGTCAGCGCCCTCCGCTCGGGTCCGGTGAGGGTGCGGTGACGGCGCAGCGCCTCGTCGGCGGGCAGCGCTCGGGCGTCCCGCGCCACCAGCCCGGGGCTCAACTCCTCCACGGCCGCCAGGTACGCGCCGTACGGCCGCCAGCCCGGCACCGCCCGATGTCCCGCGGCGCCGCGCACCAGCACCGTGGGCAGGGCGTACCGGAGCCCTTCGCCGTCGTCGGTCTCCTTGGCGGCGCCGGGGTGCGGGGAGTCGCACGGTGGGAGCGTCACCACGTCCGCCACGGGCCGCCGGGCCTCCGCACGGTCGGCACGCACCTTGTCGCGCACGGTTTCTGATGCGGCATCGGAGCGCAGGCGCGCCGCGTCGAGGCCGGGGACACCCCGCGCGGCGGCCAGGGCGAGGTCGAGGGTGTCGGCGGGCTCGCCCAGGACGAAGACCGTCTCGCGCAGCCTGCGCAGCACCCGCTCGGCCACCTCCGCGCCCTGGACCTCCGCCGCCTTCGCCACCAGGGACGCCGGCCAGGAGCTGGCCGCGACGCGGCTCAGGCGGGCGGCGCGCGGGGCGCCCGTGTGGGCGCTGATCCGCTCGACGTAACGGGCGTACCAGGCGGTCTCGGCGGCGGGGTCGGGCGCCGGGTCATCGTCGTCGTCGAAGAGGACGCAGTACACGCGGCGCCAGCGGGCCCGACCCTCCAGCGCCTGCCGCAGCCTGCGGAACGTCGGCTCGGATCCCCAGGCCCAGGGGCACAACGGGTCGGTGTACTCGACGACTTCGAGCCGCGGGTCCGTCGGGTCGCCGCTCACGCGACACCTCGGGCGGGAACCGGCCGCGCCCCGTCCCCCGCCTCGGCCTCCGCGAGGAGCGCCGCCACGGTGACCCCGCCCAGGACCGCGGCGGCGTCCGCCTCGATCCGCCGCCACACCTCCGGCAGCCCGCGGGCCGCGCCCGCGTAGCCGAGCCCGGACAAGGGCTCGCCGCGCAGGGTGATCAGTTCACCGTCGACGGCGCGGGTGACATCGAGCAGCGTGATGGCGTCGGCCGGCACACCGAGCCAGTACCCGCCCACGCAGCCGCGCTGGCTGCGGACGAGTCCGGCTCTGCGCAGCTCGCCCACCACCGATTTGAGGAACCGGAACGGAATCCCCTGGGCGTCGGCGATGGCCTCGCAGGTGAGCGGTTGTTCGGGGGCGCGGGCAAGCTCCAGGAGCGCGCGCGTGGCGTAGTCCGCCTTCGCGGAGATATGCATGCCCACATGATGCCCGACGCCCACCTCGCGGCAAGGTCCGCGCCGCCCCGCCGACCTGCCGGGCGCGAACATTGCGGGAACATTGCCGCAGGTGAGAGGCAATGGACACCTCTTGACATCTTTTCCGGCGCCGCTCTAGCGTCCCCTCATGAGCGAGCCGTTGACCACGCCCGGTGAGGGCTTCCACCCCCATCTCCACGACGCCCCGAACTCCTCGTCCGCTCCCCTGCGTTCACGGCTGCACCACATCCGTGCGGACGCCCTCGACGGGGACACCGCGCAGAGCGGTGGCATGCGCCGCTTCGCGGCCGTCAGCGGGAACACGGTGGGGTCGGAGAAGCTGTGGATGGGCCAGACGCACGTGGCCCCGTCGACCGCGTCCTCCGACCATCACCACGGCGAGTCCGAGACCGCGATCTACGTGGTGAGCGGACACCCCGAGTTCGTGTTCCTCGACGACTCGGGCACCGGCGAGGAGGAGGTCAGGCTGCGCACCTCCCCCGGCGACTACATCTTCGTACCGCCGTACGTGCCGCACCGCGAGGAGAACCCGGACCCGGCCGACGAGGCCGTGGTCGTCATCGCCCGCAGCACGCAGGAGGCCATCGTGGTCAACCTGCCGAAGCTGTACGCGCTCTCGGATCCCGACGCGTCCTGACCGGCTCTGCGAGGATGGCCCCATGAAATCGATCTCCTTCCCCGGTGCCAGGACGCCGTCCTCCAACGTCGTCCTGGGCCTGATGCGCATCGCCGAGCTCGGCGACAACGATGTCCGCACCCTCTACGACAGCGCCCGCGAGGCCGGGGTCAACACGTTCGACCACGCCGACATCTACGGGCCGACCCGGCACGCGTGCGAGGAGCGCTTCGGGCAGGCGGTCACGCTGAGCGCGGCGGAGCGCGCGTCGATCGTCATCCAGAGCAAGGTCGGCATCCGGTCCGGTTTCTTCGACTTCTCGCGTGAGCACATCCTGCGCACCGTCGACGAGTCCCTCGCGGCCCTGCGCACCGACTACCTCGACGTGCTCCTGCTGCACCGCCCCGACACCCTCGTGGAGCCGGAGGAGGTCGCGGCGGCCTTCGACGAGCTGCACGCCGCGGGCAAGGTCGTGAACTTCGGTGTCTCCAACCACACGCCCGGCCAGGTGGAGCTGCTGAAGAGGGCGGTGAACCAGCCGCTGGTCGCCAACCAGGTCCAACTGAGCATCACGCACGCCCCGTTGATCGCCCAGGGGGTCGCCGCGAACATGGCGGGCCTCGACCAGTCGCTGAGCCGGGACAACGGACTCCTTGACTACTCGCGGCTGCACGGGATGACCTTGCAGGCGTGGTCGCCGTTCCAGAAGGGCTTCTTCGACGGCGTCTTCATCGGCGACAGGGAGAACTACGCCGAACTGAACACGGCCCTCGACGAGTTGGCCGCCAAGTACGAGGTGACACCGACCGGCATCGCGGTCGCCTGGATCACCCGGCACCCGGCCGACATGCAGGTCGTGCTCGGCACCACCAACCCGGGGCGGGTAGCCGAGTCGGCGGCGGGCTCCGAGATCCCGCTGACCCGCGAGGAGTGGTACCGCCTGTTCCGCGCGGCCGGTCACACCCTGCCGTAAGGCGCCTGGGGCCCCACCACCACGGTGGGGCCCACCCGGGGTCACTCGCAGCGCTGCGGCGAGCGCTCCCCGTCCGGCCGTGCGGCCACCGTCGCCGAGGAGCGCGCCCCGACGGCCGGGGCCAGGAAGACGGCCACGGTGGTGAACGCGAGCACGACCACCATGGCCGTCCGCAGCCCGTAGTGGTCGCCGAGGAAACCGAGGCACGGCGGTCCGACGAGGAACGCCACGTAGCCGATCATCGCCACGAGGCTGACCCGCGCCGCAGGGTTCTCGCCCGAGTCGCCGGCCGCGGACAGCGCGACGGGGAAGCCGAGCGAGGCGCCGAGTCCCCAGAACAGGACGGCCGCGCTGGCGAGGGCGGCGGAGTCCGAGAAGACGACGAGGGCGATGCCGAGCGTCGCCGAGACCGCGCTCGCCCGCACCACCGGCTTGCGGCCGAGCCGGGCGATGAAGAATCCGCCGGCGAACCGGCCGATGGTCATGGCGGCGGCGAAGCCGGTGTAGACGGCCGAGCCGAGCGCGGGATCCATGGCGTGGCCGTCGACCATGAGGAGCGGCAGCCAGTCGTTCGCGGCGCCCTCCGCGAGAGCCATCGCGAGGATGATGCCGCCGAGGAGCAGCAGTTGGCGGTCCCGCCACACCTTCGCCTTCGACGCCGCCTGCGTGGACTCGGCGGGGGTGGACCCGGCGGGCGCCCTGCCCACGCCCGCGGGGATCGCCCGGATCGCGTACCCGAACATGGCGGTGGTGACGACGGCGACGACGAGCAGGTGCCACAGCACCGGGAATCCGGCCGCCGTGCACAGGATGCCGATCGCCGCTCCCACGACCGTCCCGAGGCTGAAGAAGCCGTGCAGCGTGGGGAGGACCGTACGCGCGGTGATCCGTTCCACCTCCGCGCCGTCGATGTTGATGGCGACCTCGCCGCCGCCCATCCCCGCACCGAAGAGCACGAGTCCTGCGGTGACGACGGGTGCGGAGGACAGCATCGCGCCGACGGCGACGACCGCCATGCTGAACGTGATCAGCAGGGTGCCCACGGCCATGACCGGCCGGGTGCCGTACCGGGTGACGAGGGTGCCGGAGCACAGGATGCCGGTCATCGAGCCGACCGAGAGGCCGAAGAGGACGAGCCCCATCTGCGCGGTCGAGGCGCCGAGTTGGTCGCGCACGTCGGGGGTGCGCGTCACCCAGGACGACATCGACAGGCCGGGTATCAGGAAGAAGAGGAAGAGCGCCGTCCGTCTACGGCGGGTAGCCAGGTCCATCGCCAACGTACTCTCTCGTGCGGGGAGATCGGGAATGCGGGGAGGTCAGGAACGCGGGGAGATCGGGAAAAGGATCATCGCCACGCTTTCACATCCGGGCAGCGGGCGGGCCGGTACTCCTGTACCGCGCGTCAGTAGGGGCGGCGCCCACCGGTCCCGGCGGGCGCCGCCCCTACGACTGCGTGACGCGGTCGGTCACTCCTCCGGGTGCCGCAGCCGGATGTCGAGGTCGTCCGGCTCGGCGTCACCGACGCGCAGGGTCCGCGCCGCCGGCGGGTACCCCGTCGCGATGACCGAGTAGTCGCCCGCGTCGAGGTCGGTGAAGGCGTAGACGCCGTCCGGGCCGGTCGTCGAGGTGGCGATGACGTTGCCCGCCGCGTCGACCAGCGTGACCCGGGCGTCGGCCAGCGGGCCGTCGTCCGCGCCCGCGCGCACCACGCCCTGGAGGCGCTGCCCCGCCGCGAGCACGATCTCGACCCGGGTGACGCCCTGCGCGCCCGTCTCGACCTGCTGCGCCGTGGGCCGGAAGCCGGGCGCGTTGACGGCGAGGGTGAAGAGCCCGTTGACCAGTCCGCCGCAGGCGAAGTCGCCGCGCAGGCCGGTGCGGGCGGTGGCCACGACCTCGCCGCGGACGTCGGTGACCACGACCATCGCCTCGGGCACCGGCCGGCCGCCGGGCTCGCGCACCAGACCGGCGAGGCCGCCGGTTCCGGTCAGCAGGATGTCGTGCGACAGCAGTTCGCCGTCGACGGTGACCGTGGAGGCCTGCGGCTGGTGGCCGTCGGCCGCGACGATCAGCACGTAGGTTCCCGCGCCGGGCACGTCGAGGCTGTAGGCGCCGCCCGCGTCGGTGACGCTGCGGCTGATCTGCCGGCCGCCGGTCGAGATCAGAGTGATCGCGGCGCGGGCCACGGCGTCGCCGCCGCCCGTGCGGACGGTGCCGAGGACGCCGTCGCCGGTCGGGGTGAACGACCGGGCCGCTCCGCCGGTCTCCGCGGCGGACGCGGTCGCGAGGTGCTGGTGCGGCTGCGCGGCGCCCCCGGCTCCGACCGAGGCCGTGACGAGTTCGCGCTCCGGCTCGGCGGGGTGCGGGACGGCGCCGCCCGGCACCGCGTCGGCGGGCCGCGCCGCGCCGGTCGCGTCCAGGTCGCGCAGGCCCTCGCCCTCGACGTCGACGTTCGGCAGCGCGCGGTCGAGCCACTTCGGCAGCCACCAGGCGCCGCGCCCGATGAGCGCGAGCACCGCGGGCACGATCGCCATACGGACGACGAACGCGTCGAAGAAGACGGCGACGGCGAGTCCGAAGCCGATCATCTTGATCATGGATTCGGTGGAGCCGATGAAGCCCGCGAACACGGCCATCATGATGACCGCAGCCGCCGTGACCACGCGGGCGCTGTACCGGAACCCGGTGACGATCGCCTCCTTGGCCGTCTCCCCGTGGACGTAGGCCTCGCGCATCCGCGTCACGAGGAAGACCTCGTAGTCCATGGCGAGACCGAAGACGACACCCACCATGAAGATCGGCATCATCGACATCACGGGCCCGGTCTCCTCGACGCCCATGAGGTCGGCGAGCCAGCCCCACTGGAAGACGGCGACGACGGCGCCGAGCGCGGCGAGGACGGACAGCAGGAAGCCGAGCGCGGCCTTCAGCGGCACCAGGATCGAGCGGAAGACGACGATCAGGAGCAGGAAGGCGAGGCCGACGACGAGCGCGAGGTACGGCAGGAGCGCGTCGTTGAGCTTCTCCGAGACGTCGATGTTCATGGCGGTGGTGCCGGTGACCATCAGTTCGGCGCCGGTGTCGGCCTTGATGCCGTCCCCCGCGTCGCGGATGTTCTGCACCAGGTCCTCGGTGTCCGTCGAGGTCGGCTTCGACTTCGGGACGACGCTGAGCATGGCGGTGTCGCCGGACTTGTTGAAGCTGGCCGGGGTCACCACGGCGACGTCGTCGAGTCCCTTGACGGTCTTGGTGACCTCGCCGACGGCCGACTTCGGCGCCTGACTGTCCTTGGCGTCGACGACGACCATCAGCGGCCCGTTGAAACCGGGCCCGAAGCCGTCCGACAGCAGGTCGTAGGCCTTGCGCTGGGTGGTGTCGGTGGGCTGCGAACCGTCGTCGGGCAGGCCGAGTTCGAGGTCCATGGCGGGCACGGCGGCCGCGCCCAGGGCGACGACGCCGACCAGCAGCACGGCGACCGGGTGCTTCACGACGAGGCGCGCCCAGCGGGTGCCGAGGGCGGGCTTGGGTTCGGCGTGCTCGCCGTGCGCGTGGCCCGCTTCCCGCCCCGCGCTCTCGGCCTTGCGCTCCTTGCGGGCGCTCTTGGCTCCGGCGGGGCGCACCCGGCGCCGGGCGATGCCGAGCAGCGCGGGGATGAGGGTGAGCGCGACGAGGACGGCGACGACGACGGTGCCGGCGGCGGCGAAGCCCATCTTCGTCAGCATCGGGATGTTCACGACGGCGAGGCCGACGAGGGCGATGACGACGGTGAGCCCGGCGAAGACGACGGCCGAACCGGCGGTGCCCGCGGCGCGCCCGGCGGCCTCCTCGCGTTCGCGGCCCTCGGCGAGTTCGGCCCGGTACCGGGACACGATGAACAGCGCGTAGTCGATGCCGACGGCGAGGCCGATCATCATGGCGAGGGTCGACGTGGTGGAGTCCAGGTCGAGGGGCTTGGCGAGCACGGTGATGGCGGAGACGCCGATGCCGACGCCGAACAGGGCGGACACCAGCGGGAGTCCGGCCGCGATCAGCGAGCCGAGGGTGATGACGAGGACGACGGCGGCGACCACGACACCGATGACCTCGGTCGAGCCGGTCTCGGGCACGGTCTGGAGCGCGTCACCGCCGACCTCGACGGTCAGGCCGGTGTCGCGGGCCTCCTGTGCGGCGTCCTCCAGCGCGTCGCGCGAGGACTCCTCCAGCTCCATGCCGGAGACCTTGTACGACACCTGCGTGTAGGCGATGGTGCCGTCGCGGCTGACGGACTTGGTCCGATAGGGGTCGGTGGCGCTCTGCACTTCGGAGCCGCCGCCGAGTTCCTTGACGGTGTCGCGCACGGCGTCGCGGTGGGCGGCGGAGGTGATCTTCTCGCCGTCCGGTGCCTTGAACACGACGCGGGCGGTGGCGCCGTCGGCGCTGGCGCCGGGGAACCGCTGTTCCAGCAGGTCGAAGGCCTTCTGGGCTTCGGTGCCAGGAATCGAGAAGGAGGAGGATGCGGCCGTGGGCGCCTGCGAGGCGCCGACTCCGACGGCGGCGAGGACCGCCACCCAGAACAGGGCGACGACGTACCGTCGCCGGAAGGCGAATCGGCCCATGGTGTAGAGGAATCGAGCCACGAGGGCGTACTCCCGGTCAGGTCGTGAGGTGGTGCTGGGCAGGGGACTTCGGCCCGACGACGGTGAGCGGAGGCGTCAGGTGCGTGGGGGTTGTCGGTGGTGGGGGGATCAGGCGCAGAGGGCGGGGAGAACCACTGCGTCGATGTATGAGATGAGGTACTCCTGGGTGGGGGGCTGTTCGTCGATCATGTCGCGGGTCGCCATCGCCGCGACCATGAGGTGCAGCGTGTAGTCCATCGCCGGGTTGTCCCGGCGGATCTCGCCGCGGGCGACGGCGCGCTGAAGGACATGGTCGAGTTCCTCCAGTTCGGGGTCGATCAGCAACTCGCGGAACGCGTGCAGCAGATGGGGATCGCTGTGCATCGCCCTCGCGAGTCCCCGCATCAGCGCGGTCGAGTCCTCCACGGCGCCGTCGTCGTGGCGACGGGCCAGCGTGTGGAGGTCGCCGCGCAGAGTGCCGGTGTCGATCTCGGCGATGTCCACGGGCTTGTGGTGCCGCATCGCCTTGACGACGAGCGCGGCCTTCCCGCCCCACTGGCGGTAGAGCGTCGCCTTGCTGGAACGGGTGCGTGCCGCCACGGCGTCCATGGTCAGCGCGTCGTAGCCGACTTCACGCAGCAACGCGAGCACGGCCTCGTACAGCTCGGCCTCGCGCTCCGCTGTCATGCGTCTGCGCCGTCCGGCGCCGGCCTCGGACAAGCGGCATCACGTCCACATCTCGCGCGCCCGGCTTCTTTGCCGAACGAAACGGTTTCGTACGGCGGCAGACTATCCCCTCGCCCGGATGAAACGAAACCGTTTCGTACGTGGCCCGAGTCACGCCATGGGGAGGGCGGATCAGGGTACCGGTGGACGCTGTCCGACAATGACCGGCATGACCCGTGCCTGGACCGTCTCGCCCGAGCCCGCCGACTCCCCCGCCGCGCTCGCCCTGTGGCGCGCGTACTACACCGAGGTGAGCGACCGCTGGTTCCAGCTGCACGAGGGACGTGACACCCCGGCCGAGGAACTGGAGCGCGAGGTCGGCGCGGCGGACGACCGCGCCACCTTGACCCCGCCGCTCGGGGTGTTCCTGCTCGGCCGGTACGCGGGTGAGCCCGCCGGCACCGCCGGGGTGCGGCTCCTCGAAGGCCACGCCGACGCCGACGGCCCGGCCGCCGAGCTCACCCGTGTCTTCGTGCGCAAGGACGTACGCGGCACCGGCGGCGGCCCGGCCCTCCTGGCCGCCGCCGAGGACGCGGCGCGCGAGCTCGGCGCCGCCGTCGTGCTGCTGGACACCCGCGGCGACCTCACGGAGGCGTGGTCGCTGTACGAGCGCAGCGGCTACGCGCGCGCCGCGCCCCACAACCGGGCGGCGTACGCGGAGCGTTGGTACCGCAAACGCCTGTGAGCCGCCCGGCGGGGCGCCGTCAGACGCGGTCGCCGCGCAGCGAGGAGACGGTCACGCCGGGAGCCAGCCGCCCCTCGGTCACCTTGAGTCGGATGATCGCGGCGCGGCCACTGGCCAGGGCACGGTCCAGCGCCGGGGCGAACTCCTCGGTGGTGGTGACGGTTTCGCCGTGGGCACCGAACGCCTGGGCGTACAGGGCGAAGTCGGGGTTGCCGAGGGCCGTGCCACTGACCCGGCCGGGATACTCGCGCTCCTGGTGCACGCGGATCGTGCCGTACTGGGCGTTGTCGAGGACGAGGATCAGCGGGGTCGCGCCCTCGGCCACGGCGGTCGCCAGTTCCTGACCGTTCATCAGGAAGCAGCCGTCGCCCGCGACGGAGACCACGCGCCGGTCCGGGTGCAGGAGGGCGGCGGACACCGCGGCGGGCACGCCGTAGCCCATCGACCCGTTGCGCGGGCCGAGTTGGCGCATGCCCTCGCGGTACGTGAGGAAGCGCTGCGCCCAGATGGCGTGGTTGCCCGCGCCGAAGGTGACGATGGCGTCGGCGGGCAGCCGTGCGTCGAGCGTGGTGAAGACCGCTCCGAGGTCGAGCGCGTCGTCCTCCGGTTCCGGGGTGTGCCAGGCGAGGTAGGCCGCCCGGTCCCCCTTGGTGCGCTCCGTCCACGGCACCGGCCCGGCGGGCCGCAGGGCGCCTATCGCCGCGCCGAAGGCCTCGGGGGCGGCGACCAGGGTGAGTTCGGCCCGGTGCACCACGCCCGGCGGCTGGGCCTCGGGGAGCACCTGGACCACGCGCGGGCCCGCCCCGTCGCTTCCGACGGTCGGCAGCAGCCGGTATCCGTCGCTCGCCACGTCGCCCGGCGCCCCGCCGACGCTGATCAGCAGGTCCGCCTCCCGCACCCGAGCGGCGAGCGACGTGGCGCGCCCGTAGCCGAGGTTGCCGACGTAGACCTCGGCCTCGTTGTCCAGCAGGTCCTGGCAGCGGAAGTCGACCGCCACGGGCAGTGACCAGGACTCCGCCCAGGCCCGTACGTCCGCGCGCGCCCGGTCCGTCCAGCGGCTGCCGCCGAGGAGGAGCAGCGGGCGCTCTGCGGTGTGCAACATGGCTTCCAGCGCGGCGAGTTCCTCGGCGCTGACGCCGCCCGCGGGGACCGGCAGCGGCGTCGCGTCCACGACCTCGACGACGTCCGTGAGCATGTCCTCGGGGAGTCCGACGACCACCGGTCCCGGGCGCCCGCTGCTCGCGACGGCGAAGGCACGGGCCACGTACTCGGGGATGCGGGCCGCGTCCTGGACGGTCTCGACGAGCTTGGCGTGGGTGCCGAACGTGCCCTTGAGGTCCAGCTCCTGGAAGGCGTGCCGGTCGGTGTGGTCGCGCGGGACGAGGCCGACGAAGAGGACCAGCGGGGTGGCGTCCTGGTGGGCGGTGCCCAGGGCGACCAGCGCGTTGGTGGCGCCGGGCCCGCGCGTCGTGAGGCACACGCCGGGGCGTCCGGTGAGCTTTCCGTACGCCTCCGCCATGTATCCGGCGCCGCCCTCGTGGCGGCACACCACCATGCGGACCGGTGAGTCGTACAGGGCGTCGAGGACGGCGAGGTAGCTCTCGCCGGGCACGCCGTAGACGGTGTCGATGCCGTGGGCCCGGAGCTGGTCGACGAGGACCTGGCCGCCGGTGCGGGCGGGGTGCTGCTCGGTCATGCGGGAACCTTTGCGTTCAGGGTGGCGCTGGTGGGCAGGGAACCGTGACGGCGCAGCACGGTACCGGCCGCGACGGAGCCGGCGACCGTGCAGGCGGCCACGCCGACGAGGAGCAGCGCGGCTCCCCACGAGGCGCCGCCCGCGGCGCCGGTGACCGACGCCGCGATCAGCGGGATGAAGCCGCCGACGACACCGGCGAGGTTGTAGGACATGGCGACGGCGCTGTAGCGGAACTCGTCGGGGAAGAGGGAGGCGACGACCGCGCCGATCGGGCCGTACGGGATGGAGAGCGCGCCGATGCCGAGCGCGACGCCGAGGTACACCAGCGGGGTCTGCCGGGTGTCGACGAGCCAGAAGGCGGGGAACGCGGCCAGCATGGTGACGGCGGCGCCGATGGCGCACACCTTCCACGCGCCGATGCGGTCGGCGAGGCGCCCGCCGAGGACGATGACGACGACCTCGACGACGGCGCCGACCACGGTGGCGTTGAGCATCGTCTGTTTGTCGATGCCGAGTTCGCCGGTGCCGTAGCTGATGACGAAGGTGGTCATCAGGAAGAAGCCGCCGACGCCGAGGAGCGCGGCACCGACACCGACGATCATGCGGCCCCAGGTACGCCGGAACGCCTCGACGAGCGGCGCGGGCGGCGGTCCGTCGCGCTCGGCGTCCTCCTGCATGGCACGGAAGACCGGGGACTCCTCGATGCGTACGCGGAAGTAGAGCGCGAAGCCGAGCAGCGGGAACGCGGCGAGGAACGGCAGCCGCCAGCCCCAGGAGTAGAAGGCGTCGTCGGGCAGCATCCCGACGAGCGCGAAGGCGCCGCTGGACATCAACGTGCCGACCGGGGAGCCGAGTTGAGGCACGGACGAGTAGCTGCCGTGCTTCTCCTTCGGCGTGTGTTCCAGGGTGAGCAGCATCGCGCCCGACCACTCGCCGCCCACGGAGATGCCCTGGAGGAAGCGCAGCGCGGTGAGCAGAGCGGGCGCCCAGATGCCGATGGCGTCGTAACCGGGCAGCAGGCCGATGCAGCCGGTGGTGGCGCCCATCATGACGACGGTGATGATGAGCGAGACCTTGCGTCCGTAGCGGTCGCCGATGTGGCCGAAGAGCGCGGCGCCGATGGGGCGGGCCACGAAGCCGACGGCGAACGTGCCGAAGGAGGCGAGGGTGCCCGCGGTCGCGTTCAGGTCGGTGAAGAACAGCTTGTTGAAGACGAGCGCGGCGGCGGTGCCGTAGAGGAAGTAGTCGTACCACTCCAGGGCGGTGCCGCTGAACGCGGCGAACAACAGCCTTCTGACGTCCTTGAGGTGCGGCTGGGATGTCGTGCTCACGGGGTCTCCTGGGGAGGGGCGGCCTGGACGGCCGGAGCGGAAGGGGGACCGGAGCGTGCGGGTGCGGGTGCGGGTACGGGGGCGAGCGTGGACCGCCCGGCCCCGTACCCCTCGGGGATCAGGCGAAGTGGTGCAGTTGCGCGAGCGGCACCTCCCTCGCGGCCGGCGTGCCCGTCTCGACGCCGTCGACGAGGACGGGGGCGGGCTCGCGCGGCACCACCACGCGGGGCGTCGCCGTGTTGTGCAGCATGTCGGCGCGGGTCAGCCCGCGGCTGTCGCGGATCGGCGCGTACGTGAGTCCGCTCGGCAGGGCCGCCCGCGCGGCCCGGTCGGTGAGCGCGGCCTCGGCGACGAAGACCTTGGCGAGCCGGGCGGGGGCGGCGCCCAGCGCACCGAAGTACGGCTTGTAGACGCGGGGTTGGGTGAGCCGCGTCGAACCGGAGCCGGAGCCCGTGTTGCCCCAGGCGACGAAGCCGGACTTGATGACCAGCTCGGGCTTGGCGCCGAACCACTTGGGGTCCCACAGCACCAGGTCGGCCATCCGCCCGGCCTGCACGGTGCCGACCTCGTGGGCGAGCCCGTGCGCGAGCGCCGGGTTGAGGGTGATCTTCGCGAGGTAGCGCAGCACCCGCGCGTTGTCGGGGCGTTCCACTCCCCCGCCGCCGTTCGCGAGCGCCTGCACATGGGCGAGCTGCCAGGTCCTGCGGACGGTCTCCGCGATCCGGCCCATGCCCATGGAGTCGGAGTTGACGATGGAGATCGCGCCGAGGTCGTGCAGGGCGTTCTCGGCGGCGATGGCGTGCTCACGGATCCGCCCCTTCGAGATCGCGACGTCGCTCGCGGAGGCGTGGTTCTGCCGGTGCACGGTCATCGTCATCGGGAACAGCTCGCCGACCGTGTTCGGGGTGTACGGGACGGTGGGCGTCGTCGACGAGGGCAGGATGTTCGGCTCGGAGAGGATCTCCAGGAGGTCGGGGTGACCGCCGCCGCCCTCCACGTGGTAGGCGTGCACGGTGCGGCCGCGGGTGGCGCCGAGGGTGTCCCTCAGATATCCGGACTCGTTCATGGAGTCGGTGTGCAGCGCGACCGGCAGGTCGGCCTGTTCCGCGGTGTCGAGGCAGGTGTCGATGATGCGCGGCGTCGCCCCGAAGTCCTCGTGGATCTTGAAGCCGCCGGCTCCGGCGAGGGTGATCTCGTCGAGCAGGGCCCGTGAACTGGACGAACCGCGGGCCAGAAAGGCGATGTTGAGGGGGGTGCCCTGCCAGGCGCTCATCAGCGTGTGCAGGTTGTGCGTCGGGTTGCAGCCGATCTCCCACACGCCGCCGAGGCCCATGCCGACGAGCGTGGTGACTCCGGCGGACAGCGCGGCGGGCGCGACCTCCGGCGAGGACAGGTGGACGTGGCTGTCGACGACGCCGGGCGTGGCGATGAGCCCCTCCCCCGGCACCACGGAGGTGTGCGAGTCGATGGCGTACTCGACGTCCATCACGTCCGGGTTGCCGACGCCGCCGACGGAGACGATCCGGCCGTCCTTGATGCCGATGTCGGTCTTGCGCACGCCGAGCACCGGGTCCATGAGGACGACCCCGGCGACCACCATGTCGAGCGCCGACTCCCGGTCGGAGCGCGGTGAGGCGAGGAGCCCGTCGCGGACCGTCTTGCCGCAGCCGCCGAGGAGTTCGTCGCCCGGGGTGCCGTCGTCGGCCTCGACCTCCACCCACAGGCAGGTGTCGCCGAGCCGGATCCGGTCGCCGGTCGTGGGCCCGTACAGGGCGTGGTACGTGCGGCGGTCGACGCTGGTCATGCGCGCTCCTCGGGCGAACGGGGCGTACGGTCTCGGTGGCTGGCGGGGATGACGACGACCTCGCGCCGTTCACCGGGTTCGAAGGCGAGGGCGGTGCCCGCGGGGATGTCGAGGCGCAGGCCGCGCGCCGTCTCCCGGTCGAGTTCGAGCGCCTGGTTCGCCTCGTGCAGCGGGTAGTGCGAGGAGAGGTAGACGACGCGGTCGCCGGTGTTGTGGATGGTGAGGGCGGAGCGCGGGCGGCCCACGTTGATCTCGACGGGTGGCGCGTCGGCGGTGCGGACGGCTCCCGGCCCCTCGGCACTGGCGGGACCGATCGGCCGGTCCACCGCGACCAGCGACGTACCGCTCGGGAACAGCGCCTCCACCTGCACGGTCGTCACCATGTCGGCGACACCGTCCAGCACGTCGTCCACGGTGAGCACCCGCTCCGCCACCTCGATCACCTCGTCGAGGCCCAGACCGTCCCAGGCGGCCTCCAGGATCTCGTCGCAGATCAGGGCGATCGCCTCGGGGGCGTTGAGGCGGCGGCCGCGGGCACGGCGTCTGCGGGCGAGTTCGGCGACGGTGAACAGCTGGAGCCGTTCCTGTTCGCGAGGGGTCAGGTGCACGGTCGAACGGCCCTCCTGGTCGGCGGGCCCCGGACACTGCGTCCAGGGATCGCACCAGGATCCTTGGCAGCGCGCACGAAACCAACGTTGAAACATCGCCGCCGCGCCACGGAGAATTGGTCACATGCACAATTCCCAGGACCGGGGCGCCGGTCTGCCGCAGCCCCGGACGCCGCTCCAGCCGCTCCCGCCGGCGTCGCCGCGGATCGCGGAGCTCGCCGGGCAGTGCCTCGACACGGTCGACGACCTGATCGGCGACTGGCTGGAGATGGTCGAACCGGTGCGCACCTCGTACGCGACGCAGGTGCCGGACGCGCAGTTCCGTGACTCGGCCTGGCAGGCCTTCGAGCTGCTGCTGCGCACGGTCGCGCATCTGCCGGTGCCGCCGCAGGTCGCGGGGGTGTCGCAGCGGGTGGGCGAGGAGCGGGCCCGGCAGGGGGTGCCGCTGGACGCGCTCCTGGAGGCGGCGCGCCTGGACTTCCGGGTGGTGTGGCAGGCGCTCGTGAACCGGGCCGAGCCGGAGGACATGGCCGACCTGGCGGGCTCGGCGTACCACGTGTGGGAGGCCGTGGAGCGGCACGTCACTGGGATCATGACCGCGTACCAGCGCACGGTCCTGGAGATGGGGCGCCGCGAGGAGGACGAGCGGCGGATGTGGTTCGCGCGGCTGCTGGAGAGCGAGGGGCGCAATCCGACCGTGGTGCGCGACGCGGGGCTCGCGCTCGGGTTCGCCGACGACGGGCGGTTCCTGTGCGCGGCGTCGTCGGCGGCGGACGGGCCGGGGCTGCGGCGGGCGGCCGCCGCGCTGCGGGCCGCGGGGGCGGCGGTGCAGCAGCAGATGGTGGGCGGCGACGCGGTGCTCGTCGTACGGCTCAGCGGGCGCACCACGCGGTCGCACGTACTGGAGCTGCTCCAGGGGTCGCCCTGCGGGATAGCCACGCCGGCCGCCGGGCTCGCCGCGGTGCCGCGCGCCACGAAGCTGGCGATCGCGACGGCGCAGGTGCTGCCCGCGCAGGCGTGCGCGCCGCGGCTGCTGGAGGACAGCTGGCTGGACGTGCTCGCGCACCGGGCCGGGGACTTCGGGCGTGAGCTGGCGGCGGATGTGCTGGGGGCGTTGTGGGGGCCGGGGGTCCCGGCGGCGGAGGCGGAGCGGTTGCTGGAGACCGTGCGGACCCATTTGGCGGGGTCGGGGTCGATCGCGGACACGGCCGAGGCGTTGTACTGCCATCGGAACACCGTGCAGTACCGGTTCAACCGGTTCCACGAGCTGACGGGGCGGGATGTGCGGAGGCCGGACGACGCGGCGTTGTTGGCGGTGGCGTTGCGTGTGCGGTGAGGTGGGCGGGCCGCCGGCGGGGCTTGAGGGGCCGAATCGTCGTCGGCGTCCGTATTGGTTAGCGTTTGCGTGTGGTTGGTGACAAGAAGCGCACGTGGGTCGTGGTCGGCGTCGTGGGG
The DNA here is from genome assembly GCF_054724165.1 of Streptomyces sp. BYX5S. Taxonomy (NCBI): domain Bacteria; kingdom Bacillati; phylum Actinomycetota; class Actinomycetes; order Kitasatosporales; family Streptomycetaceae; genus Streptomyces; species Streptomyces sp. BYX5S. The sequence continues at coordinate 4,652,348 of NZ_CM138829.1, forward strand.
GTGGTGGTTGCCGCTCTCGTGGTGGTGGGGCTGGTCGTGATGCTCCGTCAGGAGGGTCCCTCGCGGGCCGAGAAGGTCGTGATCCCGGAGGGCTATCGTGCGAGTCAGGTGTACGAGGCCGTGGACAAGGCGCTCGACGTCGACGGCGGGACCACGCAGAAGGCCGTCGCGAAGGCGGACCTCAATCTGCCGCGCGACGCGGGTGGCAACCCGGAGGGGTACCTCTTCCCGGCCACCTATCCGGTCGACAAGGACACCACCTCCGCGTCCCTGCTGTCGTACATGACCAACACCGCCGACCAGCGGCTGAAGGCGGACCGGGTCACGCGGGGCGCGGACGCCAACGCCGTCACGGTCTACGAGACGGTGATCATCGCCAGCATCGTGCAGGCGGAGGCCGACACCCACGACGACATGGGCAAGGTGGCCCGCGTCGTCTACAACCGGCTCGACCGCGGCATGCCGCTCCAGATGGACTCCACCATCAACTACGCCCTGGACCGCTCGACCCTCGACACCACCCACGACGACACGAGAACCGACAGCCCGTACAACACGTACCGGCACAAGGGGCTGCCGCCGACGCCCATCGGCAATCCGGGGCAGGACGCCCTCGACGCGGCCATCGATCCGCCCGAGGGCGACTGGCTGTACTTCGTGACGGTCGCGCCGGGCGACACCCGGTTCACGGACGACTACGAGGAACAGAAGAAGAACGTCGAGGAGTTCAACTCGCGTCAGGCGAGCGCCAAGGAGTAGCGCGCGAGGTGCGGCGCGAAGGCGGGGTGCTCGGACAGCCGGCGTACGTAGGCGGACAGGCGCGGGTGGACCGTCGTCCGGTGCGCGACGTCGGGGCGGACCAGCGCCGACCACAGCCGCACGTCGGCGAGGGTGAGCCGGTCGAACAGGATGTACTCGCGGCCCGCGAGGCGCCGTTCGAGGACGCCCAGGGCGCGCGACACGGTGGCGGTGCCGGTGTCGTCGCCCCGCCGAGCGGGCCCGGTGATGCCCCGCTCGCACAGCCGGCCCACCGCCTCGACCTCCGCCTCCCCGCCGCGCGGGAGGAGTGCGGTGCCGCCCTCGCCGCCGAAATGGCGTGCCAGGTCGCGCAGGATGTCACCGGCGTGGGTGCTGACGATCCGCCCGGACCAGTCGTCGCTGAGCACCGGCGCGAGGGCCGGGCCGGGGTGCTGGTGGGAGGTGGCCTCGTACAGCGGTACCAGCGACCGGTGCCCGCCGCCGGGTGCGTCGGGGGCGGCGGGCAGCAGGGTGACCGGGAGGGTGTCGTCGAGACCGAGCAGGCTGTGGGTGACGGCGATCTGGAGGCAGCACGGACAGGCGGGTGACAGGTGGAGGCGGTAGCGGTGCGGCGCGGCGTAGTAGCCGCTGCGCGCGTCGCAGCCGATCCGGCTCCGGATGGACGACGGCGCGGCGGAGGGGGCGGTGGCGGACATGCGTCTCCCTGGGGGTGCTCGATCACGGGCATGGGGGCATGCGTACGGACACACGTTCAGGCATACGGGGACGACGGCACGCGGCGGCTTCGGCACGGCCGGGACGGGGTGGGGGCGCGGGGGTGTCAGGCGGGCGCGGCGAGCCGGCCGACGCGTGGCGTGCGCGGGGAACTCGCCGCGCTGCACACCCGCGCGAGGTCGATGTGCCGGCGGGACGTGAGCCGGGGCAGTGCCCCGACGGCGGCACGGACGGCCGCTCGGCCGAGGTCGCGCGCCACACCGCCCATGATTCCCTACCGTTTCACTAGGATTCCCATAGAGGAGTGTGTGGCCGGGCCGACGCCGCGTCAAGAGCGGTTCCACTCCTCGGCCAGCAGCTCGTAGGAGCGGACCCGGTCGGCGTGGTCGTGGGTGATGGTCGTGATGAGCAGTTCGTCGGCGCCGGTGGCCTCCTGGAGCTGCTGGAGGCGGCGGACCACCGTGGTCGGCGAGCCGACGAACTGCGTGTCGAGCCGGTCCTGCACGAGAGCCCGGTCGGCCTCGGTCCACGCGTGCTTTCGTGCCTCCTCCGGCGTGGGGAAGTCGATGGCGCCCTCGGCGGTGCGGATGCTGCGCACCCACAGGCCGTAGCCGGTGGCGAGTTCGCGGGCGGTGGCGTCGTCCTCGGCGACGACGACGTCGGCGGAGACGCTGACGTACGGCTTGTCGAGGGTGTCGGAGGGCCGGAAGAAGGACCGGTAGCCCTCCACCGCCTCCAGGACCGTGGCGGGGCTGACGTGGTAGTTCGCGGCGAACGGCAGCCCGCGCGCGCCCGCGGCCTCGGCGCTCTCGCCGCCGCTGCTGCCGAGGATCCACACCTCGACGTCGGCGCCCTCCCCCGGGACGACGTGTGCCTCGACGCCCTCCGGCGAGCGGTAGTCACCGGCGAGCAGGGCGAGGATGTCGTCGATCTGCTCGGCGTAGTCCTGCGCCTGCGCGCCGGGCTGCTGAAGCAGCCTGCGTTGCAGTGCGACGCGGGGCGAGCCGAGGAGGTGTTCGAAGGAGAAGCGCGGCGGGATCACCAGCCCGTTGGGGGCCGCGCCGTCGACGACAGGTGTCGCCGTCGCCACGGGGGCCGACGGCTGTGCGGGCGGGCGGCCGCCGGAGCGGCCGAGGCCCAGGTCGATCCGGCCCGGGTGCAGGGCGTCGAGCAGCCCGAACTCCTCCACCGTGGACAGGGCGGTGCGGTGCCCGAGCTGGACGGCGCCGGAGCCGAGCCGGATGGTCTCGGTGGCGGCCGCGGTCAGGGCGAGGACGACGGCGGGCGAGGTGCCCGCGACGCCGGGGTTGAGGTGGTGTTCGGCGAACCAGTGGCGGGCGTAGCCGAGGCGCTCGGCGTGCTGGGCGAGGTCGATGGAGTTGCGCAGCGCGTCGGCCGCCGTCGCGCCGCTGGGGATCGGGACGAGGTCCAGTACGGCGAGGGGGATGTCAGACATGGGTGGGCTCCTGGGTCGGCAGGGGGACGTCGTCGGGGTGGGCGAGGCCGAGGTGGTCGCGCAGGGTGGTGCCCTCGTACTCCGTACGGAAGACGCCCTGTTCTTGGAGGAGCGGCACCACGCGATCGGCGAAGCCGTCGAGGCCGCCGGGGGTGAGGTGCGGGACGAGGATGAAGCCGTCGGCGGCGTCGGCCTGGACGTACGCGTTGATCGTCCGGGCGATGGTGGCCGGGGAGCCGACGAAGTTCTGCCGGTTGCCGGTGTGGATGACGAGGTCGCGGATGGACCACTGGTTGGCGGCGGCGAGTTCCCGCCATGCGCGGGCGGTGGCGAGCGGGTCCCGGTACATGCGGACCTGGGCGCGGCCCTCGGCGATGTGGGTGTCACCGACGTCCGGGTCGATGTCGGGCAGCGGCCCGTCCGGGTCGTAGGCGGACAGGTCCCGGTTCCAGACGAACTCCAGGTGCTTGAGGGCGGTGGCGCCGCTGACCTGGCGGCGGCGCACCTCGCGGGCGAGTTCCTCGGCCTCCGCGTCGGTGTCGGCGAGGGCGAAGGTGGCGGCGGGCAGGATGAGCAGCTGGTCGTGGCGGCGGCCGTACGGGGCGAGGCGCGCCTTGACGTCCGCGTAGAAGGCGCGGCCCGCGTCGAGGGTGCCGTGCCGGCTGAAGATGGCGTCGGCCTCGGCGGCGGCGAACTCGCGGCCCTCCTCGGAGTCGCCGGCCTGGAAGACGACGGGGCGGCCCTGCGGGGAGCGGGGGACGTTGAACTGGCCGTGGATGTCGAAGTGTTGGCCGGTGTGCACGAAGGAGCCGGCCTTGGCGTCGCGCAGGAAGGCGCCGGTCTCCTGGTCGGCGAGGATCTCGTCGCCGTGCCAGGAGTCGAGGAGTTCGTTGGTGGTGGCGAGGAACTCCCGTGCGCGCGAGTAGCGTTCGCGCTGCGGGAGGAAGCCGCCGCGCCGGAAGTTCTCGCCGGTGAAGGCGTCCCAGGACGTGACGACGTTCCAGGCGGAGCGGCCGCCGGAGAGGTGGTCGAGGCTCGCGAACTGGCGGGCCACCTCGTAGGGCTCGTTGAACGTGGAGTTGATGGTGCCGGTCAGTCCGAGGCGGTCGGTGACGGCGGCGAGCGCGGCGAGGACGGTGAAGGTGTCGGGGCGGCCGACGACGTCCAGGTCGTAGAGGTGGCCGCCCTGTTCGCGCAGGCGCAGTCCTTCGGCGAGGAACAGGAAGTCGAACTTGGCGCGTTCGGCGGTGCGCGCGAAGTGCGCGAAGGAGCTGAACTCTATGTGGCTGCCGGCCTGCGGGTCGCTCCACACGGTGGTGTTGTTGACGCCGGGGAAGTGGGCGGCGAGGTGGATCTGCTTCAGTGGCTTGCCCGTGGTGTCGTTCGGGGTCTTGTCTGGCTGCTGGGGCACGGTGGTGTCTCCTCTCCCGCTCAGGCGGTCGCGGTCGCGTAGCGGTTGGCGGGGCGGGCGAGGCCCAGGTGGCCGCGCAGGGTGTCGGCCTCGTAGGCGCGGCGGAAGGCGTCGCGGCGCTGGAGTTCGGGGACGAGGCCCCGGGTGATCGCCGGGAGGTCGTGGCCCACGACGGCGGGCCGCAGCCGGAACCCGGTGAGCCCCGCGGCCCCCAACTCCACTAGCAGGTCTGCGAGTTGTGCGGGTGTCCCGGCGAAGATCCGGGCGTCGCTCGTCCAGGGCTCTCCCGCGAGCGCGTCGAGCCGGTCCCTGCGGGCGAGGGCGGCGCCGGGCTCCTCGTCGAGGAAGACCACCAGGTCGCCGAAGACGTGCAGGGGCTGCTCCGCCCGTCCCGCCGTGTCCTGCGCGGCGCGGATCCGGCCGACGATGTCGCGGGCCTGTTCGGCGTCGTGCGGGGTGACGTACCCGATGTCGGCGGCGCGGCCCACGAGCCCGTACGGGATCGTGTCGTGGGCGAGGGCGGTGACGGGTGGCTGGCCCTGGGGCGGGCGGGGTGTGATGGAGGGGCCGCGGACGCGGAAGCGCGGCCCCTGGAAGTCGATGTAGTGCAGCTTGTCGCGGTCGATGAAGCGGCCCGTGGCGGCGTCCCGGATCTCGGCGTCGTCCTCCCAGCTGTCCCACAGCCGCCGCAGGACCTCCACGTAGTCGGCGGCCTCGTCGAAGAGTTCGGTCACCGACTCGGCGGCGTCCGGGCTGTCGTAGGCGTCGATGCGGGGGACGGTGCGGCGGCCGAAGTGGGCGGCCTCGTTCGGCCGGGCGGTGATCTGCACGCGCACCCCGGCGCGGCCGGAGCTGACGTAGTCGAGGGTGGCGATGGCCTTGGAGAGGTGGAACGGTTCGGTGTGGGTGACCACGGCGGTCGGGACGAGGCCGATGCGCCGGGTCAGCGGGGCGACGCGGGAGGCGATCAGGACGGCGTCGAGGCGGCCGCGCACCTGGTCGGTGCGCTCGTCCGGGTCGAGGAAGTGCGAGGACTGGGGGCCGAGGCCGTCCTCGATGGTGACGAAGTCGAGCAGTCCGCGCTCGGCCTCGGCGACGAGGTCCGCCCAGTACGCGGCGGTGAACAGGTCGTGCGGGCGGGCGGCCGGCTCGCGCCACGAGGCGGGGTGCCAGCCGGTGCCGTCGAGGGCGACGGCGAGGTGGAGCGGAGGAGGGGATGTCACGACGGGTGCCTTCCTGGAGGTGGGTGCGGGGCGGGGCGGCCGGTCGGTCACGTGGCGTTCCGGGGCAGGCCCGGCGGGTTGATCCGCGACGTCTTCACGGCCTCGTCGGACAGTCCCCAGCGCTTCAGGACCTTCGCGTAACTCCCGTCGTCGATCACGTGGTTGAGGGCGTCGGCGAGCGCCTTGACCAGGCCGTTGTCCTTCTTGGTGGTGGCGGCGATGAGCCCCTGGAGCCGGGCGCCCGCACCGGAGTAGGTGCCGACGACCTCGGTCCTGCCGGTGCTGGCCGCGTGGTAGGCGGCGGTGGGGTTGGGGCCGAGGTAGAGGTCGATGCGGCCGGACTGGAGGGCGAGGTAGGTGTCGCTGTCGTTCTGGTAGTACTTGATGTCGACCGGCTTCCGGCCGGCCTTCACGTTGTCCTCGCTCCACTCGATGAGCAGCTTCTCCTGGTTGGTTCCGCTGCTGACGGCGACGGTCTTCCCGGCCACGTCCTCGGGTCCGGTGACCTTCAGGCCGCTGCCCTTCTTCGCCTCGAACCCCAGGTTGTCCTCCCGGTAGGTGGCGAAGTCGTACTTCTCCTTGCGTTCCTCGGTGACCGTGATGTTGCTCAGGCCCACGTCGTACTTGCCGCTGTCGAGGCCGACGAAGATGTTCTCCCAGGAGGCGCTGGTGCGGTGCACCTTGAGGCCGAGGACGTCGGCCACGAGGTGGGCGAGGTCGGGCTCGACGCCGATGACGGTCTTGTTGTCGGTGGCGTGGAAGCCGAGCGGCGCGGCGGAGCCGGAGGAGCCGATGACCTCAAGGGTGCCTCTGTCGCGGATCCGCTCGGGCACCTCGGCGGCTATCGCGTCGACCTTGCCGGTGGTGACGCGGTCCTGGTCGGGGCTGAGGTTGATCTTCGCCTTGGCCCCGGATCCGTCCGCGACCTCGGTCGTGCCGCCGTCGGAGGGGTTGCCGCACGCGGCGAGGAGCAGGGCGGAGGCGAGTCCGAGCGCGGCGGTCGCGGTGGTGCGGCGGCGCAGGAGGAAGGTGGCGGTCACGGTCGTTCTCCTTGGGTGCGGGGCGCTCGGAGCGGGGTGCGGGCGAGGCGGCGCAGGCGCTGGAGCGGGGTGGGCGGCGAGGTGCGGTCGGTGCCCCGGGCGTAGCGGCGTTCGACGTAGTACTGGGCGATGGAGAGCAGCGAGGTCAGCACGACGTACCAGGCGGTGGCGACGAGCAGCAGCGGGATGACCCGGCCGTTGCGGCCGTAGATGACCTGCGCCTGGTAGAAGAGCTCGCCGATGGACATCACGTAGACGACCGAGGTGCCCTTGAGCAGGCCGATGATCTCGTTGCCCGCGGTGGGCAGGATGGCGCGCATGGCCTGCGGCAGCACGATGCGGCGGATCTGCCGCAGGCGCGGGATGCCGAGCGCGGCCGCGGCCTGCGACTGTCCCGGGTCGACGGAGAGCACGCCGCCGCGGACGATCTCGGCGGCGTACGCGGCCTGGTGCAGGGTCAGGCCGATGATCGCGGCGCCGATGGTGCCGATGAGGCTGTTGCTGTCGACGGACCAGAGGACCGGGCCGAAGGGGATGCCGACGCCCAACTCCTGGTAGAGGGCGCTGAGATTGAACCAGAAGACCAGCTGGACGATCATCGGGATGGAGCGGAAGACCCAGATGTACGTCCAGGCGACGGTCTGGAGCACCGGGCTGCGGGACATCCGCATGAACGCGATGACGGTTCCGAGGAGGAACCCCAGCACCGTCGCGTAGGCGGTGAGTTGGAGGGTCACCCAGACGGCCCGCACGATCGTCTCGGACAGGACGTAGTCACGGAAGACGTGCCATTCCCACACGGGGTTGGTGAGCAGGCCGTGCGCGAACTGGGCGACGAGCACGAGGACGGCGGTGGCCGCCACCCAGCGGGCGTAGTGACGGACGGGGACGACCTTGAGGCCGTCCGGGGCCACTCCCCCGACGGCCCGCGTCTGGGCGGGAAGGTGTTTTTCGAAGGGCAGCGGGCCGATCGTCTCGGGGTCGGCCGAGGTGTCGAAGAGCGGCGTGTATCCGGTCGCCAGGTAGAGGCCGCGGGCCTCGGGCTGACGCGGTCCGGTGGTGAGGTACACGCGCCGGTAGCCGCGCCGGCCCGCCTCCCGCTCCAGTTCGGCGACGACGCGGCGGGCGAGCCCGCGCCGCCGGTGCGCCGAGTGCGTCCAGATGCGCTTCAGCTCGGCGGTCGTCGCGTCGTGGCGGCGGAAGGCGCCGCCCGCGACGGGTTCGCCGTCTTCGAGGATCAGGAGCAGCAGCCCTCCGTGGTCGGGGGTGAACTCCTCGTCCGGGTAGCGGGCGATCTCGGCGTGCGCGTCCTTTCCGTAGCGGGTCGCGTACTCGTGGCCGAGTTCACGCAGCAGCGGCTGGACGCGGGGGTCGGAGACGGGGACGTGAACAACCGTCAGGTCGTGTACATCGGCGCCTGGTTGAGGGGCGACGGACGTCATGCGCCCACCACCGCGGGTGCTTCGCCGCTGTGGCGTCCGGCGCGCTCGGCGTCGCGCTTGGCGACCTCTTCGCGCACGATCGGGATCACGTACCGGCCGAAGTCGATGGCGTCGTCCAGCAGGTCGTAGCCGCGCGCGGAGAGGATGTCGACACCGAGGTCGCAGTAGTCGAGGAGGGCCTGGGCGACGGTTTCGGGCGTGCCGACGAGGGCGTTGGAGTTGCCCGCGCCGCCGGTGGCGGCGGCGGTCGGGGTCCACAGGGCGCGGTCGTAGCGCTCGCCCGCCTCGGCGATGGCGAGGAGGCGCTGCGATCCGGTGTTCTGCGGGGCGCCGCCGCGGTGGTGCCGTACGAGTCCGGCCTCGCGGCGCTCGCGGATGGCGCCGACCGTGCGGTGGGCCTTCTCCCAGGCCAGTTCCTCGGTCGGGGCGATGATGGGCCGGAAGGCGACCTGGATGCGGGGCACGTCGGTGCGGCCCGCCGCCCTGGCCGCGGTCTTCACCGTCTCGATCTGTTCGGCGGTCTTCGCGAGGGGTTCGCCCCAGAGGCAGTAGATGTCGGCCTCGGCACCGCCGGCGGCGTACGCGGCGGGCGACGAGCCGCCGAACGAGACGGCGGGGCGCGGCTGTTGGACGGGGAAGACATCGCTGACGAAGTCGTGGAAGCGGTAGTGCTCGCCCTCGTGGTCGAAGGGCTCGCGGGTGGTCCAGATCTTCTTGACGACGCGGATGTACTCGCGGGTGCGGGCGTAGCGCTCGTCCTTCGTGAGGGTGTCGCCCTCGCGGCCCTGCTCGTGGTCGTTGCCGCCGGTGATGAAGTGGACGGTCAGCCGGCCGTCGCTGATTTGGTCGAGGGTGGCGAACGTCTTGGCGGCGAAGGTCGGGTACGACACGTTGGGGCGGTGGGCGAGCAGGATCTTCAGCCGCTCCAGGTGGCTCGCGAGGTAGGCGGCGGCCGGTGCGGGGTCCGGCGAGCCGGAGCCGTAGGCGAACAGCACCCGGTCCCAGCCGTGCTCCTCGTGGGCGCGGGCGAGCCGGAGCGTGTAGTCCTTGTCGAAGGAGGCGCCGGAGCGGGCGGTGGTTTCGGAGCCGTCGTTGGTGGCGGCGATGCCGAGGAATTCCACGGGCATGAGGTGGCCTTTCGGAGGCGGCGCCGCGCGCACGGAGGCAGGCCGGAACTGCCGTGCACGCAGGCGTGGATGACGGCCCGTCAGGCGGTCGGGCCGATACGTGGGCGACGACGACGGGCGGCGTCAGGAGAGGGGAATGCGATGCGGCGGCAGCGCGCGGGAGACATCAGAGCTCGGCCCACGAACGGGTCACCGAGAGAGAAAAGGGCCGGTCAGAGGGCCCGCTGCCGATTCAGGCGCAACACGCCGCCGACCACACCCGACCGAAGTCGATGTGGTCGCGCGAGACCAAGTGCGGCTGGGCAGTCATGGGACCAATTGACCAGTTCATGCGGGTGTTCGTCAAGTGACGACCGCATACCGGACCTTCACCGGGCGTGCCGGTACGCGGACTTGCCGCTCCTGTCCTGGCAGGGCCGGTCCTGCCGGAGCGCAGGGGAACGTCAGAACGCTCCCCTGGCGTGCGCGAGCAGTTCGCGCAGTGCCGGGTTGTGGGCCCGCTTCCAGACGAGGGCGAGCAGTGCCGGTGTGTCGACGTCGTCGAGGGTGCGGGCGGTGAGCCGGTCGCGGTAGGCCGCGGCCATCGACTCGCTGAGGATGGCCACGCCGAGCCCGCGGTCGGCGAGGGCGGCGATCGAGTCGGCGGCGCTTGCCTCCAGCGCGATGGTGGGGCGCAGGCCCTGCGCTGCGCACGCCCGGTCGAAGACGGCGCGCAGGCCGGTGCCGGGTGGCATGCAGATGACCTGGTGGGCCATCACATCCCGCAGCTCGACGCTCCGTTGCCGCGCCAGGGGGTGATCGGGCCGTACCGCCACGACGAGGCGTTCGTCGATGAGCGTCAGTGCGTCGAGGCCGTCGGGGGTGGAGTGCGCGGCGCCGATGAGGGCGAGGTCGATGTCGCCCGCGCGCACTCCCTCGACGAGCCGGTCCGAGCCGTCCTCCAGCAGCGCAAGCTCGACGCCGGGATGTGCCTCGTGGAACGCGGCGAGGGCGTCGAACAGCGGGGTGATGGTGCAGCCGATGACCATGCCGACGGTGAGCCGCCCCCGGATCAGCTCGGTCACCTCGGCCACGGCCGGCCCGATGGCCGCGGCCGCGGCGAGCGCGGCGCGGGCGTGTTCCAGGGCGGCCTTGCCCGCGACCGTGAGCGTGATGGTGCGGGCCGAGCGGTCGAACAGCTCGGCCCCGAGTTCCCGCTCCAGCCCGCGGATCTGCGCGCTGACACCGGACTGGCTGATGTGCACCCGCTCGGCGGCCCGCGTGAAGTTGCGCTCCTCGGCCACCGCGACGAAGTACTCGAGCTGCCTCATCTCCATGACGCCTCCATGACTCCAGATTCTAGTTTCCAGCAGAACCATCTGTTGGACTTCTGGAGAGGCCGGGCCGAGGCTGGAAAACGAAGCGCAGGAGTACGGCTACAGAGCACACCCACGGGAGGAACCCATGCAGGAGCAGGCGCACGAGAAGGCCATGCGCCCCGAGGACATCACCCGACTCTTCGTCGAGCGCTCGAACGCGGGCGACGCGGCGGGAGTCGCCGCGCTCTACGCCGAGGACGCGGTCCTCGCCTACCCGCCCGGCCAGGTGACCGTGGGGCGGGAGGCGATCCGCGTGCTGTGGGAAAAGGTGCTGGCGGGCCGCCCCCGCTTCGAGCCGGAGCAGCCGCTGCCGACCCTGGTCAACGGCGACATCGCCCTCACCTCGACCCCGCCGAAGGACGGCACCGGGGCCCGCGCCCAGGTCGTGCGCCGCCAGCCCGACGGGAGCTGGCTGCGCATCCTGGACCAGCCCGAGTTCGCGCCGCCCGCCCCGTAGAGACGGGGTGCAGCGTCGGGGTCAGCCCAGCTTGGCCGTCTGCTTCTCGATGACGGCGGTCGGCTGCTCGTACGCCTCGCCGCGGGTGACGGCCGCGATGTTGAACGACGAGAACCCGGCGAGCGTGCCGCCGACGCGTACGACGACGACCTTGGTGTCGGCGGGCGTACCGTCCTGCTTCGTCCCGACGGTCCAGGCGACCGCGTCGTCGCCGACCGCGAGCTTCTCGCTCTTGACCGCGGTGACCTGCTGCTTGTCGCCCTCGACCGTCATGGAGACCAGAGGGAGGCCGTCGTCCTGGTGATGTCGAGCGAGTCGATCGTCGCCTCCTCGGCCTCCTTCTCGGTCATGTCCGCGAGTTCGTCCATCGAGGGCATGCCCTTCTTGGCCTTGGCGGACTCGTGCACGACGAGGCGCTGCACGCTCGTCTCGGGGTCGACCGAGGGCAGCCCCGACAGGACCTGGCCGACGGGGTCGCAGGCCGCCTTGTCGACGGAGACGGTGCCGGCTCCGATGACGTCCTTCTTGCCCGGCTCGGTGATCTTCTGCCCCTTCACATCGCCCTCGGCGAGCGCCGCCTTGCCCAACTGGGCGGCGGTCAGCGCCTTCACCGGCGCCGACGGCGAGGCAGCGGCCTTCGCGTCCGCCCCGTCACCGCCGTCCTGGCCCGCACCGCAGGCGGTGAGGGCGAGCGAGCAGGTGGCGGCGGACACGGCCAGGACGGTACGGCGGGCAGCGGTGGAACGCATGGTGCCTCTCTCGGTGCGGGCCTCCGCGCCGTTCGCGGCACGGAGTTGTCGCACACATGACCAGCAAGATCGTTCAAAGGTTGTACGACCGGTTCAGCGGGCCAGTGCGTCGCTGATCTCCCGCGCGGCGTCCGTGACGTGCGCCGCGAGATCCGCGCGCGCCTGCCCCGCCGCGGTCAGGCGGTGGGTGCGTCCCGCGACGCTGATGGCGCCGACCGTGCGCCCCGAACCGTCGCGGAGCGGGGCGCCGATGGCGGTCCGGTCCGTGACGTGCTCGTCGACGGACGCCGCCCAGCCGCGCCGGCGGATCTCGTACAACTCGGCCGCCAGCGCGGCGCGTTCGGTGAGCGTGCGGTCGGTGAAGGGCGGCAGTTTCCCGGGGACGTCGAGGTCACGGTCGAAGGCGAGCAGCGTCTTGCCCACGGCCGAGGCGTGCAGCGGCAGGTGCTCGCCCAGGCGCAGGACCTGCGTGCTGTCGTCGGGGCGGAAGACGTGGTGGACGACGAGGGCGCGGCCCTCGTGCGGCGTGGCGATCCACACCGATTCCCCGCTGCGGGCCGCGAGGGTGTCGGCGCTGTGCAGCGAGCGGGCGCGCAGCTCGTTGCCGTCGAGGTCGCGGTTGCTCAGGTGGAGCAGGGACGCGCCGATGCGGTACTTGCCGGTGTCCGGGTCGCGGGCCACCAGGCCCGCCGCGACCAGCGTGTCGAGGATCCCGTGCAGGGCTCCCTCGGACAGCCCCATCGCGCGGGCCAGCTCGACCGTCCCGAACTGGCCGGTCCCGGACGCGAGCAGCCGGAGGACCAGCGCCGCCCGCTCCACCGACTGGATCCGCTCTGCCACGCGGGCACGGTAGCCCACCGTTGGTCCGTCCGGCTCCCCGGGCCTACCGTCGAGAACGAGGTTTCACCGACCCCCACCGCGGAGATGAGCGCCCCATGTCGAAGATCCTTTTCGTACTGACCGGCTCCGACCACTGGACTCTGGCCGACGGGACCCGGCACCCCACCGGGTTCTGGGCGGAGGAGGCCATCGCCCCCTACGACGTCCTCAAGGGGGCGGGCCACGAGATCGTCGTGGCGACGCCGGGCGGTGTCGTCCCCACCGTCGACCAGGGCAGTCTGGCGCCCGAGTTCAACGACGGCCAGGAGAACGCCGACCGGATGGCCGCCGCCGTGGCCGAGAACGCGGAGCTGCACTCCCCGATCAAGCTGGAGGAGGTGGACCTGGACGACTACGCCGCCGTCTTCTACCCCGGCGGTCACGGCCCGATGGAGGACCTCGCCGTCAACGCCGACTCCGGCAGGCTCCTCACCCGCGCCCTGGAGTCCGGCAAGCCGCTCGGCGTCGTCTGCCACGGCCCGGCCGCGATGCTGGCCGCCACGAAGCCCGACGGTGGCAACGCCTTCGCGGGGTACGAGGTCGCCGCGTTCACCAACGACGAGGAGGCGCAGGCCGGTTTCGCCGACAAGGCGCGGTGGCTGCTCCAGGACCGGCTCACCGAGGCCGGGATCAACGTGCGGGTCGGTGCGCCGTGGGCGCCGCACGTGGTCGTCGACCGCAACCTGGTGACCGGCCAGAACCCGGCCTCGTCCGGTCCGCTCGCCGAGCGGCTCCTCGAACGGCTCGGCTAGGGCCTGTCGGACCGGACCGCGGGCTCAGGACTCAGCTCCCGAACACCGCCGGGTCGGGGCCCACGCGCTCGCCGGTCTCCAGGCCGGCGAGCGCGGCCATGTCGTCGGCGTCCAGCTCGAAGTCGAAGACGGCGATGTTCTCGCGGATCCGGGCCGGGGTCACCGACTTCGGGATGACGACGTTGCCGAGCTGGAGGTGCCAGCGCAGCACGATCTGCGCGGGGCTGCGGTCGTGCTTGCGGGCGAGGCCGGTGACGGTCGCGTCGTCGAGGACGCCGTTGCCGCGGCCCAGCGGTGACCAGGCCTCGGTCGCGATGCCGTGCTCGGCGCCGTACGCGCGCAGGGTGTCCTGCGAAAGACGCGGGTGCAGCTCGATCTGGTTGAGCGCGGGGACCGTGGAGGTCTCGGCGGCGAGCCGGTCCAGGTGCTCGGGGAGGAAGTTGGAGACTCCGATGGCGCGGGCCCGGCCGTCGGCGAGGATCTCCTCCAGGGCCCGCCACGTCTCGACGTACTTGTCGAGGGCCGGTACGGGCCAGTGGATGAGGTAGAGGTCCACGTAGTCCATGCCGAGCCGGTCCAGGGACGCGTCGAAGGCGCGCAGCGCGGCGTCCCGGCCCTGCTCGGTGTTCCACAGCTTGGTGGTGACGAAGACGTCCTCGCGGGCCAGCCCCGAGTCGGCGACGGCCCGGCCGGTGCCCTTCTCGTTCTCGTACAGGGCGGCGGTGTCGATGCTGCGGTAGCCGCTCTCCAGGGCGGCCGTGACCGCGGCGTGCGCCTCGTCGTCGGGTACCTGGAAGACGCCGAAACCGAGCTGCGGCATGGTGACGCCGTTGTTGAGGGTGACCTCGGGGGTGGTGCTCATGACTCGTGTGTCCTTACGTGGTGCGTCAAGACGTGTGTCACGTCCAAACCTACGGGGTGCGCCGGGCGCCACCACCCCGGGCGGACTAGCGCAACCCGGCCGCCGCTTCGCGCAGTTCGTCGAGGGCGGTCAGGACGAGGGGGGCCAGTTCGCCGGGGTCGGCGTCGCGGTCGGGGGCGGCCCAGGTGGCGAAGCCGAGCTTGAAGGCGAGAACGCCGAGTTCCGCGGCCACCTGGGCCGTGGCCGGTGGGACGTCGCGTCGCCGGAGCGCGTCGACCATCGCCGCGGCGAGGCCGACGCTCTTGAGGGCGTTGCGTTCCTGGAGTTCCTGGTTGGCCTCGATCGCGGCGTGCAGCAGCGGGCTGAGCTCGCGGTTGAACGAGGTCATCTCGCCCGACGCCCGCTCCAGACCTGCCGCGACGGCCGCCACCGGGCTCGCGTCGGCGGGAGCGCTCTCGATGCCCTCGGCGAGGAGCCGGCTGAGGGTCTTCTGCCCCGCCGTGAGGATCTCCCGCTTGTCGGCGAAGTGCCGGTGGAACGTGCTGCGCGTCAGCCCGGCGCGCTCGGCGATCTGGGCGACCGTCGTGTTGTCGTACCCCTGCTCCGCGAACAGCCGCAGCGCCTCCACGACCAGGCGCTGCCGGGCATCCGGCTTCCATCTCGGCATACGCCCATCCTAAGTGATGCGACACCTGTCGCATCAGGGGGTGTACGGTGATGCGACAGCTGTCGCATCACTTCACTCACACCCTGGAGTTCGCCATGCGCGTCTTCGTCACCGGCGGCACCGGCCTGGTCGGCTCGGCCGTCGTCGCCGAACTACTCTCCGCGGGCCACTCGGTCACCGCCCTCGCCCGCTCCGACGCCTCCGCGCAGAGCGCCACAGCCGCCGGCGCGGACGTGGTCCGCGGTGGTCTCGCCGACCTCGACGTGCTGCGCGACGCCGCCCGCGCGTCGGACGGCGTCGTCCATCTCGCCTTCAGCAACGACTTCAGCTCCCCCGAAGCGCTCGCGCGCGGGATCGCCGAGGAGGGGGCGGCACTGAGCGCGCTCGGCGAGGTCCTCGTCGGCACGGACCGGCCGCTCGTCACCGTCTCGGGCACGCCCTGGGTGCCGGGACGGGCCTCCACCGAGGAGGACCCGCTGCCCACGGACGGGCCGGTCGGCGGGCGCGGCGTGACCGTGAACCGCGCCCTGGAACTCGCCTCGCGCGGCGTACGCGCCTCGGCCGTCCGCCTGCCCCGCACCGTCCACAACGAGGGCACCGGCGGCTTCGCCGGACTCCTCACCGACATCGCCCGCCGCACGGGCGTCTCCGGCTTCCCCGGCGACGGCGCCCAGCGCTGGCCCGCCGTCCACGCCCTGGACGCCGCCGTCCTGTTCCGTCTCGCCCTGGAGAAGGCGCCCGCCGGGACGGCCTGGCACGCCGTCGCCGACGAGGGCGACGCCGTTCGGGACATCGCCGCGGTCATCGGCCGCCGTCTCGGCCTCCCCACCTCATCCGTACCGGAGGAGGACTTCGGCCCGCTCGGCCCGGTCTTCGCGACGGACCAGCCGTCGAGCAGCGCCCACACCCGCGCCACGCTCGGCTGGCAGCCGACCCGTCCGAGTCTGCTGGAGGACCTGGAGAGGGTTCAGCCGTGAGGCGTCCGCGCCGACAGCCCCGTTGAGTCTCCCGCTCCCCACCCGCCCCTCAACGCCCGGGTATCAGTACCGGTTTCACCACCTCCCCCGCCCGTTGCTCCGCGACCGCGCGGTCGAAGTCGGCCAGGGGGTACGTCGCCACCAGCGCGTCGAGGGGCAGGACGCCCTTCTCGTGGCGGGTCAGCAGTTCGGGGATCAGGAGGGCGGGTTGCGCGTCGCCCTCGACGCAGCCCCGCAGGTTCAGGCCGCGCAGCATCAGGTCGCGGACGTCGATGCCGGCCGTGGCGGGACCGAGGCCCACCACCGCGAGCGTGCCGCGCGGTTCGAGCAGGGCGAGGGCCCGGGTCAGCAGGTCCGGGCGGCCCGTGGTGTCCAGGGCGTGGGTCACCGTGGGCATCGGGTCGTCGAGCGAGGGGACCGCGTGCGCGCCGAAGCGGATCGCCAGGGCGCGGCGCGCGGCGACCGGTTCCGCCACGACCACGTCGACGCCTTCGGACAGCGCCGTCAGCATGGCCGCGCTGCCGACCGCGCCGCCGCCGATCACGAGGAGCCGGTCGCCGGGGCCCGGTCGCAGGACGTTGAGGACGGCGCCCGCCCCGGTGAGGAATCCGCAGCCCAGCGGGGCGGCCACCGCGGGCGGCGCGTCGCCGACCGGGACGCAGGAGCGGGCGTCGGCCAGCGCGGTCGTGGCGAACGAGGACTGCCCGAAGAAGGCGCCGAACACCGGGGTCCCGCCGACCCGGATCGTCGGCGTCCCGTCGGGGCGGCGGCCCGCGTTGTTCAGCGGTGTCGCCAGGGCGCAGTACGCCGGGTGGCCGGAGCGGCACTGGCCGCAGCGGCCGCAGGACGCGAAGGAGATCACGACCCGGTCCCCCACGGCGAGGGTGTCGACCTCCGGTCCGAGCCGCTCGACGACGCCGCAGCCCTCGTGGCCGAGCACCGCCGGGCGGTCGCCGAGCGCCCTGCGCGTGACGAGGTCCGTGTGGCACACGCCGACCGCCTCGATCCGCACCGCCACCTCGTGCGGCCGCGGATCGTCCAGCTCGGCCTCGACCAGGTCGACGGGCCCGGAGCCCCGGGAGAGCAGCACCGAGGCCTTCATCGGCGCCCCGGAGCCCGGCGATCCGCGGCCTCGGCGTCCGGTGTCTCGGCGTCCGGCGCCTCGCGTTCCAGGCCGAAGTAGAAGTGCCGCCCCTGCGCGAGCACCACGTCCGGCTTGCCGTTCATCACGCCCATGAGCGTGTTCTCGTCGACCCGCTTGAAGTGGTCGAACACCGGCATCCCGTCGTAGACCATCGTGGCGGTCACCTCGCCCCGGAACTCGACGTTCCAGAGGCTGGCCTCGCCGCGCCCCGCCGTGGTGTCGGAGTAGAGGCCGCCGTCCTCGGCGCGGCAGATCAGTGGCTTGGCGTCGTCGAGGGCGTCGAACCGCTTGCCGTGCCAGCTGCTGGCGGCCAGCACCTTCTCGATGGGGTGGCCGGTGAGGAAGGCGAAACCGCTCCAGGAGCCGAGGAGCGACGCCGCGTCGACGGGCTCCAGTTCCGCCCACAGGGCGTCGAGTGCGGCCGGGTCCAGCGGGCCCTGCGCCGCGCGCAGCTCCGCCCAGCGTTCACGCACCTCGTTCACCGCGCCGCTCACCTCTCCGCTCACCTCGCTGCTCATCGCACTCCCAGCTTGCGCATCAGGGCCAGTTGGCCGTTCGTACGGCGGATGAAGGTCTTCACCGCGTTCTCCTCCAGCTTCGTCGGGCCGAGCGGCAGGAAGCGCTGCGTGGCCTGCGTCTGGCTCTCGGTGTACTTGCGGATGCCCTCGGCGCCGTGCCGCCTGCCGAGTCCGCTCTCGCCCATGCCGCCCATCCCGGCCTCCATGCTGCCCGCGGCGGCCGCGGCGCCGTCGTTGATGTTGACCGAGCCGGCGCGGACGCGGCTCGCGAGGCGGGCGGCGGTGCGGGTGTCCTTGGACCAGATCGACGCCGAGAGGCCGTAGCCGCCCTCGTTGGCGAGGGCCACCGCCTCGTCGTCCGACGCGTACGGGTAGAGCGAGACGACCGGGCCGAAGGTCTCCTCGGCGCACACCGGCATCTCCCGGGTGACGCCTTCGAGGACCGTGGGCTCGTAGAAGAGCGGGCCGATGTCGGGGCGCGCCCTGCCGCCCGCGAGGACGGTCGCCCCCTTGGCCACCGCGTCGTCGACGTGGGCGCCCACCGCCGCCAGCTGGGCCTCGGACGTGAGGGAACCGATGTCGGCGGTGTAGTCGTAGGGCCGGCCGAGGCGCAACGCCGCGGTGGCGCGGACCAGTTCGTCGCGGAAGGCGGCGTAGACGTTCTCGTGGACGTAGACGCGCTCGATGTGGATGCACATCTGTCCGGTATTGGCGAAGGCCGCCGTCACCGTCCCGGCCGCCGCGGCGGCGATGTCGGCGTCCGCGCGCACGATCAGCGGGTTCTTGCCGCCGAGTTCGAGGGAGGCGCCGATGAGGCGGCGGGCTGCGCGTTCCCCGACGGCGCGGCCGGTGGCGGTGGAACCGGTGAAGCCGATGTAGTCGACGGCGTCGATGAGGGCGGTACCGACCACGGAGCCGGGGCCGGTCACGATCTGCCACAGGTCGGTCGGCAGCCCGGCCTCCGCCATGAGGGCGCGCGTCCACAGCAGGGTCAGCGCGGTCTGCGAATCCGCCTTGGACACCACGGCGTTGCCCGCCATGAGGGCGGGCAGGACATCGCCGACGCCGAGGTAGAGGGGGTAGTTCCAGGGGGAGATGATGCCGATCACGCCCTTCGGCACCCGCACCTCCCTGACCCTCGTCGCGCCCGGCACCATGCCGCGTGCGCGGTGCGGGGCGAGGTAGTGCCGGGAGCGGCGCGCGTAGTGGCGGGCGATCGTCGCGACCTGCGCCACCTCCATCCAGGCGTGATAGCGGGCCTTGCCGGTCTCCCACTGGATGAGGTCGAGCGCCTCGCTCTGCCGTGCCAGCAGCAGGTCGTGGAAGGCGAGGAGGACGTCGCCGCGGCGCTTCAGCGGCGTCCCCGCCCACTGCGCCTGGGCGGCACGGGCTCCGGAAACCGCCTCCGCCACGTCGTCCGGCGTGCACGTCGGCACGGTCGCGGTCGGCGACAGGTCGAAGGGGGCCACCGCGGACAGCGGCGCGGGCGACTCGCCCTCGGCGCGTTTCGCGTCCCGGCGCACCCACCCGCACCAGCGCGCGGTCAACTCCTGTGTCACCCACGCCGGTCGGGCCTGCTCCGTGGTCATGCGGGCTCCTCGCTCGTACGGGACCGGACCGCGTCCGCGGCCGGTTCGCATCGGTCACATCGACACCGTGACGACACTCTCGTCGACTCTCTTGTCGATGACTGCGCGCCTCGCTATGTTAATCGGAAATCACATCCTGGAACAAGATTTGAAGCGCGGCTGCAACCCCAACACCTTGCACTTCCGGGCTTGTTGAACCGCCAGGACTACCAGGAAAGCGAGTAAGTCAATGACTAATCTGAGCCGCAGAAACGTCCTGTCGCTCGGCGCCGCGCTGGGACTCGTGGGCTCGACGGGCACGGCGACCAGCGCGTGGGCGTGGTCGCCCACCGGCTCGGTCGCCGGCGCCGGCGCGGGCACCGACCCGGAGTACGTGTGGGACGACGCGATCGACCCGCTGATGGCGAAGGTCATCACCAGCGGCCAGGTCCCGGCGGTCAACAAGGCGTTCGAGTCGTGGGTGAACAACAACGACCCGCTGCCGAGCGGCATGCCGACCGAGGTCGCCACGTACCTGCGCGGGGTCAACAAGCTGCCCGACTGGGCGGACATGACCAAGCTGGCCCGTGCCGCCGACTTCAACCGGCGCAAGGACACCTACCTCTTCATGCTCTACGGCCTCGGCAGCGGGATCATGAGCACCGTGATCCCGCGGGAGGCGAAGAGCGTCTACTGGTCGGCGGGCGGCGCCGACATGCAGGACCGCGCGGCGAAGACCTTTACGTTCGGCTACGACCTGGCGCAGCTCAAGGGCTTCGAGCCCGAGGGCCAGTTCATCGTCACGGCCAACAAGACCCGCATGGTGCACGCCGCGGTGCGGCACATGCTGCCGCAGTCCCCGCACTGGTCGGCGGTGTCGGACCAGAAGATCCCGATCAGCAACGCCGACATCCTCGTCACCTTCCACAGCCTCGGCACGTTCGTGCGCAGGAAGCTGCTCGACTGGAAGGTCCCGTTCTCGGCGCAGGACCAGGACGCCTTCCTGCACAGCTGGCAGGTCGCCCTGCACCTGCTCGGCGTGCACGACGAGTACATCCCCAAGACGTGGGACGAGGCGGACAAGCAGTCCGCGCAGGTGCTCACGCCGATCCTCTCCCCCACCACCGAGGGCATCGCGCTGGCCGAGGACCTCCTCGGGCTGACCGCACAGATCGACCTCGGTGTCACGCGCGGGTTCCTCAACGAATTCGTGCGCTACGTCCTCAGCAACGAGATCGGCGACTGGCTGGGGCTCAAGCGCGACTACGCGGCGGCCGCCCTGATCCGCACCGTGTGGCCGGCCTTCATCCTGTTCCGTGAGGGCCTGAACCCGGTCGCGCCCGGCTCCTTCTACATGTTCGACCAGTTCATCCGCGCGCTGGCGATGGCGTTCCTGAACAAGGGCGCCTCGGGGCAGACCACGCCGATCGTGATCCCGACGCACAACCGGCAGGACTGACACACCACGGTGAGAAGGCGCTGGGGCTCACCGCTCAGAGCCCCAGCGCCGTCACCACCAGACCGGCCACGGTGGCGCGCTGCTCGGCGCCGTCCCGCCACCGCATGCTCCGCCCGGCCTCGACGACGACACCGAACCCGGCGTGCACGAGGACACGCGCCTGCCGCGGGTCCAGCTCGGGGCGGGCCAGCCTCAACTGCTGTTCCCATACGGCGATGTGCTCGCGCTGCGCCAGCACCAGCGGGCGCTGCAACTCGGCCGGCAGGCCCACGAACTCGGCCTCGGCGACGCTCGTGAGCTCGGTGTGCTCGAAGCTGTACGCGACGTACGTGGCGGCGAGCGCCGCCACCGCCTCGTGCGGGTCGGTGACCTCGCGCAGGTTCTGGTCGACGGCCTGTGCCAGCAGTCCCGCCGCCTGGAGACAGGCCGCGGCGAGGATGTCGACCTTGCCCGGGTAGTGCCGGTAGAGCGCGGACGGGGCGAGCCCCACGGCCTCGGCGATCTGGCCGTTCGTGACGTTGGCGAAGCCGTCGCGGGCGAACAGCGGGACGGCGGCCGCGAGGATCTCCGCGCGCCGCGAGCGCGCCACCGGGAGCGCGGGGAGCTCGACGGGGCGCCCGCTTCCTCCGGCGTTCGGTGCGGCCCTGTCCGGGCCGTCCGCGATGACGCGCAGCGCGCACGTCAACAGCAGCTCCTCGACGCGGCGTTGGGCGATGGACGTGCGGTGCATCGTGATGGAGCCGATCGCGCCGAGCGCCGCCACGACCCGCAACTCCTCACCACCGGCCGGGTGTTCGCGGCGGACCGACTCCGTCACCCGGCCGACGACGCGCGCGAACTTGCCGCGCAGCAGTCCCCGGTCCTCCCGGTTGAGGTAGCGGGCCTCCCACCGGTACACGCCGCCCTCCGCGCGCCGCTTGACGGTGATCCGGACGAGGGCGGAGAGCACCTCGGCCGTGTCCGCCTCGGGCGGCAGTTCGTCGAGGAGGGCGACGAGCCCGTCCACCATGGCGTGCGCGCACTCGGAGAACAGCGCGTACTTGTTGGGGAAGTGCCGGTACAGGGCCGCCGCGGTGATGCCGACGGCCGCGGCGATGTCCTCCATGGACGCCGCGTGGTAGCCGCGCTCACTGAACAGCCGGCCCGCGGCCTCGACGATGAGCTGCCTGCGGTTGCGGGGGCGGGTGGCCGCCATCGGCTCCGTGGTCATGAACGGGCCGACGGGAGCGGGGACACGGACGCGGACGGGGCCATGCGGCCCAGTCAATCACAAGCCCCGCCGCGGGCTTCCGCGTTGTCCGGCTCAGCCCGCCTGCTGCTGACGGGCCAGCTCCTCGTAGAGCTCGTGGAGGTCGTGGCCGTCGGCGTCGGCGCCCTGGGCCCGGGAGGTGCGGGCGAACATGGCCTGCTCGAACACGCTCAGCGCGGCCTCGGTGTCGTCGGGGTGCTCGGCCAGGACCCTGCCGAGTTCGGCGCCGTCGAGCATCGCGAGGTTGGCGCCCTCGCCGTTCGGCGGCGCGAGGTGGGCGGCGTCGCCCAGCAGGGTGACCCCCGGGACACGGTCCCAGCGGTGGTCGGCCGGCAGTGTGTGCAGGCGGCGCAGGGTCGGCGTGCCGTCGGCCTCGCCGATCAGCGCGGTCAGCTCCGGCGCCCAGTCCCGGTACTCGTGGGCGATCCGAGCGGTGGCCCTGGCTGCGTCGGTGAAGTCGACGGCGTCGAACCACTCCTGCGGCTCGTCGAGATTCACGTAGGCGTGCAGGGTGCCACCCCGCTCGCGGTGGGCGAAGAGTTCCCGGCCCGGCTTGAGCGAGATCATCATTCCGGCGCCGACCGCCTTCGCCGTGGCCGGGTGCCGCTGGTCGGCGTCGTACAGGTAGGTCTCGACGACCGACGTGCCGGTGTACTCGGGCACGGCCGGGGAGAGCAGCGGGCGGACCCGGGACCAGGCGCCGTCCGCGCCGACCAGCAGGTCCGCGACGACGTGGCGGCCGTGCGCGAACATCACCTCGTGGCGGCCCCCGCCGACGGCGCGGACGCCGGTGACCTTGTGCCCCCACCGGACGGCGCCGGCCGGGAGGGAGTCGAGGAGGATCTGCCGCAGCTCGCCGCGGTAGACCTCGGGGCGGCCGCCCGTGCCGTCGTCGTCCTTCTCGAACAGCAGGGTGCCGTCCGGGGCGAGCACCCGCACGGCCTCGTGCCCCGCCAGGACGAGCCCGCGGAAGGCGTCCGTCAGACCCGCCGCCTCGACGGCGAGTTGGCCGCTGTCGTCGTGGATGTCGAGCAGTCCGCCCTGGGCGCGTGCGCTCGGCGAGGTCTCCGCCTCGTACACGGTGGCCGGTATGCCGTGGAGGTGCAGGACGCGGGCGAGGGTGAGGCCGCCGAGACCGGCGCCGATGATCGTGACGTGCTTGTCGTGCGTGGCCATGGGTGGGGCCCTCCTGATCGTGCGTGGCCGCGGGGCGTACCGCCCGCGGTCGGCGCCGCCGTGGTGCGGCGCCGACCGGGTCAATCTCCCCGCGGCCGACGACAGGTCGTCGACAGGGCGCCGACAGCCGCCTACAGCCCGGCGACAGCGGTCCCACCGGCCGGGCCCCGCCCGGCCACCGCGTCAGCGCAGTACTTCGAACGCCCAGTAGTCGGCCGGGCCCTCGGCCGTGTAGGGCACGTCACGGCGCCGCTCGACGACCTTGAGGGCGCCGTCGTCCGCCTGCCGCTGCACGTACTCGGTGAAGTCGGTGCCCTGGAGGTACTTCGAGAAGGTGCTCATCAGGACGAGTCCGCCGGGCTTGGTGACCCGCAGCAGCCCCCGCACCCCGGTCGGAGGCACGTGCCCCAGGGTGAAGACGCCGCAGCACACGGTGACGTCGTAGGTGTCGTCCGCGAACTCCTTAAGGCCCCGGTTCATGTCCACGCCCGCGGTGAGCGCGCGGTAGATGCCGGTCTTGCGGGCCTCGGCCACCATGCCTTCGCTGAGGTCGAAGCCGTCGATGACGCTGACGCCGCGCCGCTTCAGCACGGCGCCGACGAGACCGGTTCCGCAGCCCGCGTCGAGGACCACGGACCCGGTTCCGATGGCCGCCGGGTGGTCGTCCGCCATGGTGTCGAACAGTGCGCCGAGCTCGTCCGGGCCCCGGTAGTCGGTGATGCGCAGATCCTCGTCGTACGAGGCGGCCCAGTCGCCGTAGTACGAGTCGAGACGGTCGGGTTTTCCTTCGAGGTGGTGTGCCCGCTTGATCCGATCCTGGCTCTCTGACACCCAAGTCTCCCTTGTTGTCGGACAGTCGTCGCCCCCGGAAGGGCCCATAGCGTCCCTGCCGGGGGCGACGGGGACGCCGCTACCCGGAAAGCGCGGAATCGAACATGCGCGGCGTGTCGGCCGACGGGTTACGGCCAGTGGGGGGCGGGCGCGGCTCAGCGGGTCTGGCGGTCGGCGAGGGCGTGCACGACGTCCGCCGACGCCGGGTAGAGGTCGCGGTACAGCGCGTACAGCTCGTCGTAGCGGGCCGTGGTCCCGGGGCGGGGCGCGATCCGTTCGGCGACGGGGTTCCAGTCGTCGATGCGGGCTCCGCCGGTGACGAGTCCCGCGGCGAGCAGCGCACCGCCGTAACACGCTCCGACGGAGGTCGTGCGGACCTCCTGCGCCCGGCCGGTGACGTCGGAGACGAGCTGCGTCCACAGCCGCCCCTGCGTGCCGCCGCCGACGGCGACGACGCGGCGGATGTCGCCCCCGGCCGCCTCCAGCGCCTCGATGTTGTGCCGCACGCCGAACGCGGTGGCCTCCAGCGCGGCCCGGTACAGGTCGCCGCGGGTGTGGCCGAGGGTCAGTCCGGCGATGACACCTCGGGCGCGCGGGTCGTCGACGGGGGTGCGCTCCCCGGCGAAGTACGGCAGCATCAGCAGGCCGTTCGCGCCGGGGCCCGACTTCTCGGCGAGACGCAGGAGTTCGGGGTAGTCGGTGTCGCCGAACAGGTCGCGCAGCCAGCCGGTGACGGCGCCGGACGTGGCCATGCCGCCCGCGAGGTTGCGGGTGTCGGGCAGGGCGCCGACCGTGCTCCACAGCGCGGGGTCGCGCAGCAGCTCGGGCACGGTGTGCACCAGGAACATGGTGGTGCCGTACATGAGCATCAGGTCGCCGACGCCGTGCGCGCCGACGCTCAGCGCCTCGGCCCAGGCGTCGACGGTGCCGGTGGTGACCGGGATCCCCTGGGGCAGGCCGGTGGCGCGGGCCGCGTCGGCGGTGACGGTGCCCGCCGCCTCGCCGGACCAGCGCAGCGGCGGGAGTTCGACGCCGGGGGCGATCCGCTCGGCCCACGGCGGGTACCAGTAGCGGGCCAGGGTGTCGTAGAGCGGGGTGCACTGGCTGGCCGAGTGGTGGTCGAGGACGTAGGCGCCGGTGAGCCTGCGGGCCAGCCATGAACTGGGCATGTAGAGGCGGCGGGCGCGGGCGAGGACCTCCGGTTCCTCGTCGGCGACCCACGCCACCTTGGCGCCCGCCGCCTGCGACGTGAGCCGTGAGCCGCACCGGCGGACGATCTCGTCGGCGCCCAACTCCCGCTCCAGGCGCGCGATCTGGGCGACGGAGCGGGTGTCGACGCCGTACAGGATCGCGGGCCGCAGCGGGGTGTCGTCGGCGTCGGTGAGCAGCACGCAGGGGCCCATGCCGCTGACGCCGACGGCGACGACCCGCGTGTCGTGCGCCGAGGTCAGCTCGCGGGCGAGGGAGACGAACTCGTCCCACCACACGTGCCCCGGCATCTCCACGTGGCCGGGGGCGGGCCGGTCGACGGTGTGGTCGCGGACGGCCGTGTGCAGGACGGTGCCGTCGAGGGCGACCAGGACGCCCTTGCTGCTGGAGGTGCCGATGTCCACGCCGATGACTGCTGATTGAGGCATACGGGGCGCCCTTCCCCGTCGACCGGCGCCCCATACTCGGGACATCAGGATTCGCACACCGCCCGAAGCCCGAGGGAAGGACCCCGTATGACGCGCATCGTCCGTTTCGCCGACGCCACCGGGACCGTACGGACAGGGATCGCCGACGACTCCGGCGCGGTCCGGCCCTTCGAGGGAGCGCCGCGCGTCGCCGACCTGCTGCGGCTGTCGGTCGACGCGCTGCGGGAACTGGTCGAGGCGACCGCCGCGCACCCGGCCGATCCGGCCGATGTCCTGCTGCTGCCACCCCTGGACGGGCTGATGGAGCTGTGGGCCGCCGGTGTCACGTACGAGCGCTCGCGCGAGGCCCGTGTCGAGGAGAGCACGGAGCAGTCGGTGTACGAGCGGGTCTACGACGCCGACCGGCCGGAGCTGTTCTTCAAGGCTTTGCCGTGGCGGCTGGTCACCGACGGCGAGCCGATCGCGGTACGGGACGACTCCGCGCTGAACGTGCCGGAACCGGAACTGGGAGTCGTCCTCAACAGCGCTGGACACACGGCCGGTTACGTGGTCGTGGACGACGTCAGCTCACGCTCCATCGAGGGCGAGAACCCGCTGTACCTGCCGCAGGCGAAGATCTACGCGGGCAGCGCCGCCGTGTCCTGCGGGATCGTTCCGGTGTGGGAGGTGGACGCCCCGCAGGCGCTGAAGATCTCGATGACCGTGTGGCGTGAGGGAGCCGCCGCCTTCCAAGGAGAGGTCTCGACGGCCGCGTTCCACCGCTCGCCCGAGGAGCTGGCGGAGTACCTGTGGCGGTGCCAACCGTTCCCGGACGGCGCGGTCCTGTCCACCGGGACCGGTATCGTGCCGGAGATCGACTTCACCCTGCACGCGGGCGACCTGGTCGAGACGGCGATCGACGGGGTGGGCACACTCACCAACCCTGTGCGTTTCGGCCGGTCCGAACTCGACTGGCTGGTCGAGGCGTTGGACCACCCGCTCATCCGCCGCACCGTCCGCCGGCCCGGGGCCGGGCGCGCCTGAGGTGTCGCTTCCGCCCCTGACCGACATTCCCCCGAGCCGCGTGGTCGCGGCCCGGAACGAGGGCGAACCGAGCCGTCGGCCCGCTCGTTCGTCCGGCTCGCGACCACGGCGCACCGGGACCGACCCGCCGCTCAGGCGCTGGGCAGACCGAGGGCCGGGGCGAGCTCGCGCAGGGCGGGAAGCGGGTCGGCGGAGGGGTCGTCGCCGAGGATCTGCACGACGACCTGGTCGGCGCCCGCGTCCAGGTGCGCCTGTACGCGCGCGGCGACCGCCTCCGCGTCACCCATGGCCACCATGGCCTCGGCCAGCTTGTCCGAGCCTCCGACGACCACGTCGGACTCGTCGAAGCCCTGACGCAGCCAGGAATTGCGGTAGTTGGGGAGCTGCGAGTACATGTGCAGATGCTGGTGCGCGCGCCGCAGGCCGGTCTCGCGGTCCGTGGTGAGCGCGACGCCCTGCTCGCTGACCACCCACTTGTCCGGTCCCAGCTGCTCACGGGTGGACGCGGTCTGCTCCGGCGTCACCAGGTACGGGTGCGCCCCGTCGGCCGCCTTGCCGGACAGCTCGATCATCTTCGGGCCCAGGGCGGCGAGGAGCCGCGCCGGGCGCTGACCGTCGGGCTCGACCGCGTCCGGGACCGCGTCCATGGTCCGCAGGTACTCCCGCATGGTGGCCAGCGGCTTGCTGTAGGAACCGGCGTAGCTGTGCTCCACCAGCGGGGCGTGGCTGACGCCGAGGCCGAGCACGAACCGGCCCGGGTGCAGCGCGCCGAGCGTCCGGGCGCCCGCTTCGCTCGCCGGGGCGCTGCGGGCGTGGATGTTGGCGATGCCGGTGCCGACCACCAGGCGTTCGGTGCCGCCGAGCAGGGCGGCGGCCTGCGTGAAGGTCTCCTTGCCTCCGGCCTCGCCGTAGAACAGCGACGCATAGCCGAGGTTCTCGATCTCACGGGCTCGGGCGACGACGTCGTTGATCGGCCACCGGTCACTGGTCCACCAGACGCCGACACGAGAACTGAAATTGATGTTGGCCATGCCCCCGAGGCTACCCACACCCGCCTCAGTGCGAGTCGCGCGGCACGGCGCTGCCGCGACAGCCGCGCAGGAAGTCGAAGTCCGCGCCCCGGTCGGCGCCCTCGACGTGCTGCGTGTACAGCCACGCGTAGCCACTGGTGTGGCGTGGCTCGGGCGCCCGCCAGGCCGCGCGACGGCGCGCCAACTCCTCCTCCCCCACGTCCAGTTGCAGCGACCGTTTCGGGACGTCCAGCGTGATGGTGTCCCCGTCGCGTACGAGGGCCAGCGGGCCGCCGACCGCCGCTTCCGGTGCCACGTGCAGGACGACGGTGCCGTATCCGGTGCCGCTCATGCGGCCGTCGCAGACGCGCACGATGTCGGTGACGCCCGCCTTCAGCAGCTTGGTGGGCAGCGGCACGTTCGAGACCTCGGGCATGCCGGGGTAGCCCTTGGGACCCGCGCCGCGGATGACGAGCACCGTGTTCTCGTCGACGTCCAGGTCCGGGTCGTCGCACACCGCGTGGTAGGCCTCCGGGGAGTCGAAGACGCGGGCGACACCGGTGTGCGTGAGGAGGTGGGGCGAGGCCGCGGACTGCTTGATGACCGCGCCGTCGGGGCAGAGGTTGCCGCGCAGGACGGCCGTGCCCGTGCCCGCGGGCTGGAACGGGGCCACCACTGGGGTGATCACCTCGTCGCCGACGCGTTCCGCGTCGGCCACGTTCTCGGCGATGCTGCGTCCGGTGACGGTGAGCTGTTCGCCGTCCAGGAGTCCGGCACGCACCAGCTCGTGGTGGACGGCCGGGAGCCCGCCCGCGTAGCAGAAGTCCTCCATGAGGTAGCGGCCTGAGGGCATCAGGTTAAGCAACGTCGGGACGTCGCGGGCCAGTTGGTCGAAGTCCTCGGTGTCGAGGCGGACGCCGACCCGGCCGGCGAGCGCGGTCAGATGGATGATGGCGTTGGTGGAGCCGCCGATCGCGGCGTTGGTGCGGATCGCGTTCTCGAAGGCCTCGCGGGTGAGGATGCGGGAGGGGCGCAGGTCCTCCTCCACCATGTCCACGATGCGGCGCCCGGCCGCCTGCCCGGTCTCGTAGCGGCGCATGTCGACGGCGGGCCAGGTGGCGGAGCCCGGCAGCTGCATGCCGAGGGTCTCCGCCATGCAGGCCATGGTGGAGGCGGTGCCCATCGTCATGCAGTGGCCGTTGGATCGGGCCATGCAGCCCTCCGCGAAGAAGCACTCCTCCTCGGTCATCCTTCCGGCCTTGACCTCGGCCTCCATCTGCCACACCGCCGTGCCCGAGCCGACGTCGCGGCCCTGGAACTTGCCGTTGAGCATGGGGCCGCCGGTCACCATCACGGCGGGCAGGTCGACGCTGGCCGCGCCCATGAGCATGGCCGGGGTCGTCTTGTCGCAGCCCGACAGGAGGACCACGCCGTCCAGTGGGTTGGCGCGGATCAGCTCCTCGACCTCCATGGCCATGAGGTTGCGGTACAGCATGGCCGTGGGCCGCATCAGGGTCTCGCCGGTCGCCATGGTGGGGAATTCCAGCGGGAAGCCGCCCGCCTGCCACACGCCGCGCTTCACCGCCTCGGCGACGCGCGTCAAGTGGGCGTTGCAGGGCGCGAGTTCGGAGGCGGAGACGGCGATGCCGATCACCGGCCGGCCGTCGAACACCTCGGGCCCGAAGCCCTGGTTGCGCATCCACGACCGGTACAGCATGCCGCCGCGTCCGGCGGCGCCGAACCATGCCTGGCTGCGACGGGCCGCGTGACCATCCGTCATGTGTGCCACTCCTGTACGTGTGTGGGGGTGTTCAGCCGAACAGGTCCATGAGCTGCTGGCGGGCCGTCAGCACGGACAGCACACCGAAGAGCAGCACCGCCCACACCAGCGCGGCCACCCGATAGCCGCGCACCTTGAGGGGCCCCGGCAGGGCGGTGCGGTTCATGACGAGGAGGAGGATCGAGTAGACGAACATCATCAGCCCGGACACGCAGGCCGAGATGACGAGCAGCACGAGCGGCTGGTCGAGCCCGGAGAGCAGCACGATCGCGCCGACCGCGACGACGCCCCACACCAGGCGCGCGTACATCCGCGACTCGCTGGTCCGGCTCCCGCGCAGATACGTGGACTTGAGGACGTCGGCGGCCATCCGGCTGGTGTAGTCGATGATCCCGGTGGCGGCGCTGAACAGCGAGAACGCCCCGACCAGCCAGAAGAACACGCCGAACCAGTCGCCGACCCGGTCCTGGAGGACCTGGCCCTCCTTCTCGATGAAGGCGACGTTGTTCTCCAGCCCGCCGGTGCCGTGGAGCGTCGAGTGCGCGAGGAGCGACGACATGACGATGGTGACGACGGTGACCAGCACGAAGGTGAGGGCCTGCTCGGCGTTGGCGAAGCGCCACCAGCGGCGCCAGCGGGCCATGTTCGTCTCGTTGAGCTCGAAGACGTAGCCGACGACGGGTCCCGCGGCCTCCTCCTTGCCGGTGACGGGGCTGACCAGCCGGGGCACGTAGTGGCCCATGCCGAAGCCCTTGTCGCGGATCCAGTTGCTCTGCACCAGGTTCTGCCCGCCGCCCGCGCCCGCGTAGGCGAGGGCGCCCATGAGGACGGCGACGCCCAGCTCGGAGGGGAACGTGGCGTCGGTGACGGCGGTCGGCAGGTCGCCCACGGTGGTGGCGGTGACGGCGAGGATCAGGGCGAGGACGAAGAAGCCGCCGATGACGAGGATCTTGACGCCGAGCAGCTTCTCCAGCGCGTTGTAGACGACGGGCGCCAGGGTGAGGATCAGGCCGATGAGGACGAGGAGTCCGATGCCGATGTAGGCGGGTCTCCCGCCGAAGACGTAGCTGAGCATGGTCGCCGAGCTGGTGGCCCAGCCGGGCCAGAGGTTGGCCGCGTACGTGAACACGACCATGACCAGGCCCCAGTGCCGCCAGTAGCGGTTGAACCCGGTCACGGCGGTCTCGCCGGTGGCGAGGGTGTAGCGCTCGATCTCCATGTTGAGGAACCACTGCGTGACGACACCCACCACGGCGCCCCACAGGAAGACCAGTCCGGCCTGTGTGGCGATGTAGGGCCACAGGATGAACTCGCCGGAGGACACCCCGACGCCCGCGGCGACGATGCCGGGGCCGATGATCCGCCACGTCTTCGCGGGTGGCGCGGGCAGTTCCCGGACGGCGGGCGGCGGCAGGATCCTGGTGCGCAGGGGGAAGGGGGCGGGCGGCGGGGAGGGGGAGTTCGCGGCTCTTCCGATGTCGGTCATCCGGGGCGTCTCCGGGGGCCGTTGGGGCGGATGTGGAGCGCTTGCGATGCCCAGCAATCATCGGATGATTCCCCGGCGCCCGTCCAGAGGTGCGCACGAGAACGCCCCGGGCGGGTGGCCCGGGGCGTCGCGGAGGGTGCGCGGTGTCAGAGTCCGGCGCTCTCCTTCACCGGCGCGGCCGACTCCTTCGTTGCGCGGCGCGGCGCCCATCCGGCGAGCCACGGCAGGACGAGCGCGAGCACGCCGACCGCCGCCCACGCGCCGCCGATCGCCCAGGCGGCTCCGGCCGACAGCAGGACCGGTACGAAGGTCACGGTCGCGGTCTCGATGGGGGCGACGGGGATGTAGGCGACGCCGAACTCCTCCAGCGTGCCGCTCTTGAGCTTCGGGTCGACCATGCGCAGCAGGGCGATCGCCGTGGCGGCCGCGCCGGTCGTCCAGCCCCAGGTCACGAGGGCCTTCTCGAACCAGTTGCCCTCGAAGAGGCGGGGCGCGACGAAGAGGAACAGGAAGAGGACGAGCGCGAGCCCGAGGACGAACATGAGCGCCAGCGGCAGCCAGTAGTCGGCGACGAAGCTGGGCACGATCGCGGCGATGCCGCAGGTGATGAGCACGTCGGTGGCGGTGCCCGAGAGCGACTTCAGCGAGTCCCCGTCGACGTAGTCCCAGGCCTTGGTGCGGGCGACGACGGCGCGCAGGACCAGGCCGAGGATGAAGGCGAGCGCGAAGACCGGGAGCATCAGCGAGGGGAACATCCCGGTGATCCACTCGGAGACCCCGTACGCGGCGGCGGCGAGCGCGGCGACGACGGCGACCTGGAAACCGAGCGGCTCGATCGAGGCGGGCGAGGTGGTGGCCCGGCCGGTCGGGTGGCGCTCCTCCTCGTCGCGCACGAGGCCGGTGCGCAGCTCCTCGGGGAGCGTCTCGAAGCGGCCGACGCTGCTGGTGTGGCCGCGCCGCGCGCCCCAGTTGCACAGGATGATGCCGCCGACGACACCGACGAGCATGCCGACGGTGGCCGAGGTGAAGCCGAGCGAGCTGGCGCCCTCCCAGCCGTTCGCCTCGAAGGCGGTGCCGAGCGCGGCGGCCGTGCCGAAGCCGCCGGCCCAGCCCGCGAAGAGCAGCGCCCCGAACGCGTCGGGCACGTCCCACACCGGCTGGAGCAGCACCAGGCCGAGGACGACGCCGAGGCCCACCTGGAGGGCGTAGGCGGCGACCCCGTACGAGCCGAAGGAGCCGGCCGCCTTGCCGAAGCCCTTCAGGCCGAGGCCGTCGGTGAGGGCGAGGCAGGCGAAGACGACGACGATCAGTACGGACGCGTACGTGCCGAGCTGATCGGAGAACGGCAGCAGGCCCACCCCTTCGGGACCGAGCGCGAGCCCGAGGAAACCGGCCATGACGCTGGACGGCAGCATCAGCCGCTGGAACAGCCGGACGCGGGCCCGCAGCAGCGTACCGACGAGCAGCAGCGCGGCTATGAGACCGGCGTCGCTGAGCAGCGACCACGGTGAGTAGGACACAGAGACTCCGGGTGGGGCAGGCACCTCTGTCAGTGCGGGACGTGCGGGTGATCCGGAGTTTTCTATCAGTAAAGAAACAGCAAAGGGAAACCCGTGCGGGGTGCCACCGCAGCCCCGGAACGCCGGCGGGCGGTGCCCCCGACCTCCCGTGGCACCGCCCGCAGCTGTCAACCTCCGCGCTACATCACGGCGTTCAGCGCGAGCACCCCGCCGAGGCCCAGCACCGCCAGCACCGTCGTATAGGTCGTCCGGGCCTTGATCGCGTCGAGGACCGACAGGTTGAAGTACTCCTTGAACATCCAGAAGCCCGGGTCGTTGACGTGCGAGAACGCGATGGAGCCGCAGGAGACCGCGAGGACCATCAGCTCGGCGGACGTCCCGCTGCCCGCCACCATCGGGGCCACGATGCCCGCCGCCGTGGAGACGGCGACGGTGGCCGAGCCGAGGGCGATGCGCAGGATCGCCGCGATCAGCCAGGCGAGGATCAGCGGGGAGATCGACCAGTGCTCGGTGGTGTCCTTGATGTAGTCCGAGATGCCGCCCTCGACGAGGACGTTCTTGTACGCGCCGCCGGCCGCGATCACCAGCATGATCATGGCCATGGACTTGGCGGCGTCCCCGCAGGAGGTCGCCAGGTCCTTCAGCGAGCGGCCGATGCGCGGGCCGAACACGTACATGGCGAGCAGCAGGGTCAGGAGCAGCGCGAACTCGGGGGAACCGATGAACTTGATGACACCCATGCCGGGCGCGTGGTCGTCGAGGGTCATCTCGGCGATGGCGGCGCCCGCGATGAGGACGACGGGGAGCAGCGCGACCGCGAGCGACCAGCCGAGGGCGGGCATCTCGTCCTCGTCGAAGACGCGCTCGGTGACCAGGCCCTTGGGGATCGACGGGTTCATCCGGCGCACGAACGGCAGCCGGGGCCAGGCGAGGGCGATCAGGGCGCCGGCCGGGACGGCGATGAACAGGCCGACGAAGAGGGTCTTGCCGACGGAGGCGTCGAACATCTCGGCGACGGCGGTGGGGCCGGGGTGCGGCGGCAGGAAGCTGTGCATCGTGGACAGCGCGATGGACATCGGCAGGCCGATCCACAGCAGGTTCTGCCGGGTGACGCGGACCAGGGTGAAGGCCACCGGGACGATGATGACGAAGGCGACCTCGTAGAACATGGTGACGCCGATGAGCATCGCGGTGACGACCATCGCCACCTGCACCCAGCGGTCACCGAAGGCCTTGGTCAGTTTGGTGGCGATGCGCTGGGCGGCGCCGGCGTCGCCCATCACCCGGCCGACCATCGCGCCGAGTCCGATCACCGGCAGCGTGCCGGAGAGCTGGTCGCCGATACCGGTTTCCAGGACGTCGGAGATCTCCGGCAGGCTGATCCCCTGGACCATCGCGACGACGACCGCGACGAGGAGCAGGGCGATGAAGCCGTTGAGCTTCACCTTGGTCATCAGGAACAACAGCGCCACAACACTGAGCGCCACGACGAGCATTGGCATGATCACTTCTCCTTCGAAGTGACGGAGGTGCACGTTCGGTTGTCAGGGCATGCGAGGGCTCGGTGCGGCGTCGTCCGAGCGGGACACGACGCCGCAACGGCGGTCGAAAAAGGGGTGAAGAGGGGGTCAGCGCACCAGCGCGGGGCGCTTGGCGTCGAAGGTCCAGCCGGGCACGAGGTACTGCATGCCGGCGGCGTCGTCCCGGCCGCCGAGGCCGAGGGAAAGATAGAGCTGGTGGGCGGCCTCGACCTGCTCCATGTCCAGCTCGACGCCCAGGCCGGGGCGCTCGGGCAGCGCGATGGCGCCGCCCTCGATGGGCAGCGGCTCATGGGTCAGCCGCTGGCCGTCCTGCCAGATCCAGTGCGTGTCGATGGCGGTGATGTCACCGGGCGCGGCGGCCGCGACGTGGGTGAACATGGCGAGCGACACGTCGAAGTGGTTGTTGGAGTGCGAGCCCCAGGTCAGGCCCCAGGCGTCGCAGAGCTGCGCGACGCGCACCGAACCGTTCATGGTCCAGAAGTGCGGGTCGGCGAGCGGGATGTCGACGGCGTCGGCCTTGATCGCGTGGCCCATCTGCCGCCAGTCCGTGGCGATCATGTTCGTGGCGGTCCGCAGACCGGTGGCGCGCCGGAACTCGGCCATCACCTCACGGCCCGAGTAGCCGCCCTCGGCGCCGCACGGGTCCTCGGCGTACGCGAGGACGTCCCGCAGCGAGCGGCCGATCTCGATGGCGTCGTCGAGCAGCCAGCCGCCGTTGGGGTCGAGGGTGATGCGGGCCTCGGGGAACCGTTCGGCGAGCGCGGTGACGGCCTCGGCCTCGGCGCGGCCGTCGAGGACGCCGCCCTTGAGCTTGAAGTCCTGGAACCCGTACCGCTCCTGGGCCGCCTCGGCGAGCGCGACGACCGCCTCGGGGGTGAGGGCCTCCTCGTTGCGCAGCCGCTCCCAGGCGTCCTTGGCGTCGGACTCGTCGCGGTACGCGAGGTCGGTGCGGCGGCGGTCACCGACGTAGAAGAGGTAGCCGAGGACGGGGACGGAGGTGCGCTGGACGCCCTCCCCCAGCAGCGCGGCGACCGGCACGTTCAGGTACTGGCCGAGGAGGTCGAGCAGCGCCGCCTCGACGGCGGTGACCGCGTGCACGGTGATCCGCAGGTCGAAGGTCTGCGCGCCGCGCCCGCCGGAGTCCCGGTCGCCGAACCGTTCGCGTATCGCGCGCAGCACGGCCTGCGGGTCGCCGACCGGCTGCCCAACGACGAGATCGACGGCCTCGTCGAGGGTGCGGCGGATGCCCTCGCCGCCGGGCACCTCGCCCACGCCCGTACGGCCGTCGGAGTCGGTCAGGATCACCAGGTTGCGGGTGAAGTACGGGGCGTGGGCGCCGCTCAGGTTCAGCAGCATGCTGTCCTGGCCTGCGACCGGGACGACCCGCATCGAGGCGACGACGGGGGTCGGGGTGGGGGGAACGGCCTTGGTGCTCATGGACGTTGGGCCTTTCACGTGCGGCTCGCAGGCGGCTCAGGGGCCTACGGGAGGGCGGAACATGAGGGGTCGTGCGCGAAACACCTGGGGGCGGGACGGCTCAGCGCTTCAGAGGGTGATGCCTTTGATCAGTGCGGTGAGCGCGTCGAGTTCGGCCGGCTGGAGATCGGTGAGGGGCGGCCGGACCGGGCCCGCGTGGTGGCCGGTGGCGGTGAGGCCGGCCTTGACGATGCTGACGGCGTAGCCGTTCTTGCGGTTGCGGATCTCGGTGTACGGCAGGACGAACTCGGCGAGCTTGCGCAGCACTTCGTCGTGGCGGCGGGCGCGGACGTCCGCGTAGAAGGAGAGCGCGAACTCGGGGACGAAGTTGAAGATGGCCGAGGAGTAGGTGGAGACACCGAGTTCGAGGTACGGCAGGGCGAAGGTCTCGGCGGTCGGCAGTCCGCCGATGTAGGTGAGGCGGTCGCCGAGCTTCGCGTAGAGGCGGGTCATGGCATCGATGTCGCCGACGCCGTCCTTGAAGCCGATGAGGTTGGGGCAGGACTCCGCGATCCGGGCCACGGCGTCGGCGCCGTACACGGCGTTGGCGCGGCTGTAGACGATGACACCGAGGTTCGTCGCGCGGCACACCGCCTCGACGTGTGCGGCGAGTCCGTCCTGCGGCGCCTCGGTGAGGTAGGGCGGGAAGAGCAGGATGCCGTCGGCGCCCGCGCGCTCGGCGGCCCTGGCCATCTCGACGGCGGTGGCGGTGCCGTAGCCGACCGGGGCGAGGATCGGGGTGCCCTCGGGGGCGGCGTCCGCGGCGACGGCGACGATGCGCTCGACCTCGGGGACGGTCAGCGAGAAGAACTCGCCGGTGCCGCCGGCCGCGAACAGTCCGGCGACTTCGTACGCGCCGAGCCGGGTGATGTGCTCCCGGTAGGACTCCTCGTCGAAGGAGTAGCCGTCGTCCTCGCCGCGGAAGTGTGTCACGGGGAAGGACAGCAGGCCCGAGCCGAGCCGTCGACCGAGGTCGGCAGGGGTGTAGGCGGTCATAGCGGTGGTGCTCCCGAACTGAGGTGTGCAACAGACGGACCGGAGGCGGGCCGTCTCCCGCGTGGCCCGCGTCACTGGTCTGGCGTGACGCTATGAGCTGCCGCTGATGCACGTCCAACACCGATTTCGCATCTTGCGATGCTCGTTGAGCATGACCGGGGTATGCCGGGGTCGGAATCTGCTAGGGGTCGCGGCGCTACCGGCTTCGGGGGCGGGTCGCGGACCTCTGGACGAGGCGGTCGGTGACGAGGGCCAGGGCGGGCCAGTCCAGGCGGCCGTGCCGGGCGACGGCGTAGGCGCGCAGCTCGACGTGGGGGCCGTCGAGCTGCGCGAGGCGCACGCCGGGGAGGGTGTCCGTGCCGACGGGCAGCAGGCCCACGCCGAGCCCGGCGGTGATCATGCCCTGGACGAGGTCGAGGCTGTCGGCCTGGTGGGTGATCCGCGGGGTGAAGCCCGCCATGGAGGCGAGGGTGCGGATGACCGTCTCGTCGGCCGTGTTGCGGGAGTTGACGATCCAGTCCGCTCCGGCGAGCCCGGCGAACACCTCCAGCGTCGTCCCCTCGTGGCGGCCGGCGTGCGCGGGGACGCCGAGGCCCCAGCGCGCGGTCCACAGGGCGGTGGTGTGCACCACGGGGTCGGCGGGGGCGGGCGCCAGGTTGTAGTCGTAGGTCAGGGCGAGGTCCGTCGCGTCCTCGGCCAGCAGCTGGAGCGCCTCGGCGGGTTCGTGCTCGCGGACCAGGACGCGGAGGCGGGGGTGGCTCGCGGCGAGGTCGGTGACGAGGGGCAGCAGGTGGCGGATGGCGGTGGCGAAGCCCGCGATGCGCAGGGTGCCGTTCGGCTCGCTGCCGGGCGCGAGGTCGTGGCGTGCCGTCTCGACGGCGGACAGGATCGTGACCGCGTGCTCGGCGAGGCGGCGGCCCGCGGGGGTCAGCCGGACCCGCCGTCCGTGCGGTTCGGTCAGGGCGGTGCCCATGTCGTCGGCGAGGGCGGTGATCTGCTGGGAGACCGTCGAGGTGGTGGTGCCCAGCATGTCGGCCACCGCGCGCATGGATCCCAGCCGGGACAGTTCGAGCAGCATCCGCAGTCGTCGTGTCTCCATCCGCCCATTGTCGGTCATCGTCCAGGTTTCATGAACGGATCGTTGATGATCGGCACGTGGACACGAACGGTCCGTGGGACGTCTACTCGGGTCCATGAGCCTGCCGAACCAGCGCACGGGCCCGCGCCCGCCCTTCGCGCACCTGAGCCGTCTGCCCGCGTCCGCCACCGGAGCCCTGATGGCGGTGGCCTCGATGTCGACCGTGCAGCTCGGTCTCGCGCTGTCGGTCCCGCTGGTCGACCGGCTCGGCGCGCTGGGCACGACGGGGCTGCGGCTGGCATGGGCCGGGGTGCTTCTGCTGCTTCTGGTGCGGCCGCGGCTGCGCGACTTCACCGGGCGGGACCTGCGGGCGTGCGTCGCGCTCGGCGCCGTCAGCGCGGGAATGATGGTGTTCTTCATGCTCGCCGTGACACGGCTGCCGCTCGGCACGGCGAGCGCGCTGGAATTCCTCGGCCCGCTGGCGGTGTCCCTGTGCGGGCCGGGTCGCGGCCGCGTCCGCTGGACCGTCCTGGCCGCCGTCGGTGTCGTGGCGCTGACCGAGCCCTGGCACGGGGGCATCGACCTGCTCGGCGCGGGTTTCGCCCTGACCGCCGCGGCGTGCTGGGCGGCGTACATCCTGCTGACGCAGCGGGTGGGTGACTCGGTGACGGGGCTCGGCGGGCTGGCCGTGTCCATGCCCGTCGCCGGTGTCATCGGCCTGCTGGTGGCGGCGCCCTCCGATCTGGCGCACGTCACCTGGGGGCTGCTCGCGGCCATGCTGGGCCTGGCGGCCCTGAGCGCCGTTCTGCCGTTCGCCCTGGAGTTCCTGGCGCTGCGCCGCCTGACGACCTCCGCGTTCGGCACGCTGATGAGCCTGGAGCCGGCCATCGCGCTCCTCGCCGGCCTGCTGGTGCTGGGCCAGACCCCCGGACTGGCGCCCGCGATCGGCGTGGCCTTCGTGGTGGCCGCCGGGATCGGTGCCACCCGCGCGGGCGCCCGCCCGGTCCCGGAGCAGGCCCCGCCCGAGCGAAACGTTTGCGTTTCGATGAGTGAAGGGCGTACCTTTTAGCGGTACGAAACCGTTTCGGTTCGCTTATCCGCACGACACCACGAGCGGATCCGCGTACCACCGTCAGGCAAGGAATCCATGGGGCTGCCCGAACCCCTCACGCGCAGAAAGCGGCGCACCCGCCTCACCCCCGAGCGGGAGCGCGAGCTGTACAGCCGCACCCTCGACCTCGTTCGCGACGTCGGCTACGAGACGATGACGCTCGACGCCGTCGCCGCGCAGTCGCGGTGCAGCAAGGCCACGCTCTACCGGCAGTGGGGCAGCAAGCCCCGGCTGGTGTCCGAGGCCCTGCGCGAACTGCGGCCCTTCTCCCTCGACGACCTGGACACCGGGTCGTTGCGGGACGACCTGCACGCCCTCGCGCGGCGGGTCGGCGAGGCGCACAAGGACATCGACCTCGTACGGGGCATCTCGCTGGCCATCCGTAAGGACGCGGAGCTCGCGGACGCCGTGCACGAGGCGCTCGTCCAGCCCGAGCTCGACCTGTTCGAGGCGATGCTGTCGCGCGCCGCGGACCGCGGCGAGATCGATCGGACCGCGCCCGCCTGCGACTTCCTTCCGCACATGTTCGTCGGCTCCGTCTTCTCCCGCCCGCTCCTCGAGCGGCGGGCGGCCGACACCGACTACCTCCAGCGTTATGTGGACACCGTCGTCCTCCCTCTGCTGCTGAACGCCTGACCGACGTCCGGCCCCCCACACACCTCGAAGGACCACGCAATGCCCTCCCCGCTCGACGCGCGCGAGCGTCCGGCCGCGGCCTCCGCCGCACAGCCGCCGGGCGCCCCGGCCGCGCACCACGTGCCGCACCGCTGGTGGGTGCTGGCCGTGATCGGCCTCGCCCAGCTGATGGTGGTGCTCGACGCCACCATCGTGAACATCGCCCTGCCGTCCGCCCAGGCGGACCTCGGCTTCTCCGACGACGGCCGCCAGTGGGTCGTCACCGCCTACTCCCTCGCCTTCGGCAGCCTGCTGCTGCTCGGCGGCAAGCTGTCCGACCTCTTCGGACGCAAGGCGACGCTGCTCATCGGCCTCATAGGGTTCGCGGGCTCGTCCGCCCTCGCCGGTGCCGCCACCGGCTTCTCGATGCTCGTCGCGGGCCGCGCCCTGCAAGGTGTGTTCGGCGCGATCCTCGCGCCGACCGCGATGGCGCTGCTCACGACGACCTTCACCGAACCCAAGGAGCGCGCTCGCGCCTTCGGCATCTTCGGTGCGATCGCCGGTTCCGGTGGTGCCATCGGCATGCTGCTCGGCGGCTTCCTCACCGAGCACCTCGACTGGCGCTGGACGCTCTACGTCAACCTGGTCATCGCCGCGTTCGCGGTGGTCGGCGCGCTCGTCTTCATCCGTAAGCCCGCGCCCACCGCGCGCCCCAAGCTCGACCTGCTGGGCACCCTGCTGGTCGCGGCCGGTCTCTTCAGCGTCGTCTTCGGCTTCTCCAACGCCGAGACGCACAGCTGGGGCAACTGGATGTGCTGGGTGTTCCTCGCCGCGGGCGTCGTCCTGCTCGCGCTGTTCATCGTGTGGCAGACGCGGGCGAAGCACCCGCTGCTGCCGCTGCGCGTCCTGGCCGACCGCAACCGTGCCGCGTCCTACGTGAGCGTGTTCATCACCGGCGCCGGCATGTTCGGGATCTTCCTGTTCCTGACGTACTACCTCCAGACGATCCTCGGCAAGAGCCCCATGGAGACGGGCGTCGCGTTCCTGCCGATGATCCTGTCGCTGATGGTGACGGCGCAGCTCGCCACCATGTGGTTCATCCCGAAGCTCGGCCCCAAGCCGGTCGTCCCGGTCGGCATGGGTCTCACCGCGGGCGGTCTGGCCTGGCTCACGGCGCTCGACGTGAACAGCACCTACGCCGCGCACGTGCTGCCGCCGCTGATCATGATCGGTGTCGGTATCGGTCTCGTGATGCCGCCCGCGATGAGCCTGGCCACCCTCGGGGTCGACCCGAAGGACCAGGGTGTCGCCGCGGCGACCGTGAACACCATGCAGCAGGTCGGTGGTTCGATCGGTACGGCGCTGTTCAGCACCATGGCCGCGACGGCCGCCTCGAACTACATCGCCGACCACGGTGTCTCCAAGGCCAGCCAGGCCGAGGCCGCCGTGCACAGCTACGCGACCGCGTACTGGTGGGCCGCCGGGTTCTTCGTCGCCGGTCTGGTCGTCTCGCTCCTGCTGTACCGCGCGGGCCGTCCGCACGCGCAGCCGCAGGCGAAGGTCACCGAGGCGTCCGAGGCCGGGGCGACCGCCGAGGCGGCTCCCGCGACCACGGCCGTCACCGCTCCCGTCACCGCGTCCGCGGTGGAGGGGCCCGGCGTCCGGGGCCGGATCCTCGACGGACAGGGCGCGCCCCTGTCCGGCGCCGTCGTCACCCTGATCGACCGCGCCGGAGCGCAGATCGGCCGCGGCGCCGCCGCCGTCGACGGCACGTACGCGGTGTCGGCGCCGTCCGCCGAGGGCGAGGGCTACGTCCTCGTCGGCTCGGCGCCCGGCCGGGACCCGCGCGTCGCCACGCTGGCGCTGCGCGCGGACGGCCCGGTCTCCTTCGACCTGGTCCTCAGCGGCGACGGCGGCCTCTACGGCACCGTGCGGGCCGAGGCCGACCAGGCCCCGGTCGCGGGCGCGCTCGTCATCACCACGGACGAGCGCGGCGAGACCGTGGGCTCGGCGCTCACCGACACGGACGGCGGCTACTCGCTGCCGCAACTGACGCCCGGCGCCTACACATTCACCGCCAGCGCGGAGGGCTTCCAGCCGTACGCGGGTCTGGCCCAGGTCGCCGGTGGCACGGCCACCCGCCAGGACGCCGTGCTGCGTTCCGCGGCGATGCTGACCGGCACGGTGCGGGGCTCCGACGGCACCCCGGTGAACGACGCCCGCGTCACCCTCCTCGACCAGGCGGGCAACGTGGTCGCGGTCCACACCACCGGTTCCGACGGCGCCTACGCGTTCGCCGGCCTGGCCGGCGCCTCGTACACCGTCATCGCCAGCGGCTACCCGCCGGCGTCGAAGGCGGTCACCGTGGCCGGCGCCGGTGACCCGAGCGACCTCGACGTGTCCCTGAGCCACGGCGACTGACGCTCTTTCCGGCGGCCGTACGCCGAACACCACCGCCACGGGCGGGGCAGACCGTGTCTGCCCCGCCCGTGGCGGTTGCGGGAGCCCGCCCGCGCCGCGCCTACCGCGGCGTCCTCCAGTGATCGGTGACCCAGTCGCGGAACGTGCGCGCCGGTACGCCGAGAACATCGGCCACCGTCGTCGTCACGTACGCCGGGTGCCCGGCGCTCGCGCCCCACGCGTCGAGCAGCATCTCGACGACCGGCCGCGGCCAGACACCTTCGGTCGCGCGCCGGAACGCGTCGGGTGAGAGTTCCTCGAAGGGGATCGACCGGCCGATCACCTCGCCGATCACGCGCACCTGGTCGGCGTGACCGAGCGCTTCGGGCCCGGTCAGCACGTAGTCGCCGCCGCTGTGCCGCCCGCTCTCGTACAGCGTGCGGGCGGCGACGGCGGCGAGGTCGCGTTCGTCGACCGGTGCCGTCGCCACGTCGGCGTACGGCCATCGCACGGGCTCGCCCGCGCTGATCGCGGGCTCCCACCACAGCCGGGCGTTCGAGGCGAACATGCCGGGCCTGAGGAACGTCCGGTCGAGTCCGGCGGCGTCGATGCGGCGCTCGATCCCGGCGTGCAGGCCGGCCATCGGGTTGGGCTGCTGGAAGAACGGGTGCGGTGTGCGGTGCGGCGAGGACAGGAACACGACCCGCCGCGTGTGCGCCGCGATCCGTTCGACGACCGCCTCGACCGTGGCGGGCGGCGCGGTCCACAGGAGGAACACCGAGCGCACGCCGCACAGGGCGGGGTCGAGGGAGGCGGGGTCGGTGAAGTCGCCCGCCACCACCTCGACCCCGTCCGGGAGTCCGGCGGCCCCGGGGTCGCGTGTGAGCGCCCGCACGGGCACACCGGCGGCC
Organism: Streptomyces sp. BYX5S; assembly: GCF_054724165.1. Classification (NCBI taxonomy): domain Bacteria; kingdom Bacillati; phylum Actinomycetota; class Actinomycetes; order Kitasatosporales; family Streptomycetaceae; genus Streptomyces; species Streptomyces sp. BYX5S. The sequence goes on from NZ_CM138829.1 coordinate 4,694,750, forward strand.
AGGAGTTCACCGACCACCGCGCGCCCGATACGGCCGGTCGCTCCCGTCACGAGGACGGGTCGCGAGTCGTCTTGTCCGTTGTGCGCCTGTCGCGCTTCGCTCATCACGAAGACCACAATAACGTAACCGAGTTACGTTTTTTACTCTTTAGGGCGCCTACAGGCCCACGTCCCGGCTGCGGATGTCGTCCCACGACTCGCGTCGGACGAGGAGTCGGGCGCGGCCGTCCCGCACGGCGACCACGGGTGGGCGGCCGACCGCGTTGTAGCCGGAGGCCATCGACACCTGGTACGCGCCCGCCACCGGTACGGCGATCAGGTCGCCCGCCCGCACGTCGGCGGGGAGCCGGGCGTCGGCGGCGAGCACGTCACCGGCCTCGCAGTGCCGGCCGACGACGGTGACCGGGGCGAGGTCGTCGCTGCCCGCGCGGCCGACCAGCCGGGGCTCGTAGCGCACCCCGTACAGGGCGGGGCGCGGGTTGTCGCTCATGCCGCCGTCGACGGCGACGAAGGTGCGGCCCGCGGTGCGCTTGACCGACACGACGCGGTACAGGGCGACTCCGGCGGGGCCCACGACGGCCCGGCCGGGCTCGATGATCAGGCGTGGCACGGCGAGTCCGGCCACCGCGCACGCCTCCGTCAGCTCGGCGCGGACCTTGCTGGCGAGCCGGGTGAGGTCCATGGCCGGCTCGCCGGGGCGGTAGGCGATGCCGTGCCCGCCGCCGAGGTCCAACTCGGGCAGCACGAGGCCGTGTTGATGGTGCAGGCGGGCCATCAGTCCCACCATGCGGCGCACCGCCGACAGATACGGTTTGACGTCGGTGATCTGCGAGCCCAAGTGACAGTGCAGGCCCGTGAGTTCGAGCTGCGGCTGGTCGAGGATGCGGGTGATGGCGTGCTGGGCGTAGCCGTCGCCGATGGACATGCCGAACTTCTGGTCGTCGGTGCCGGTACGGATCTTGTCGTGGCCGCCCGCGCTGATCCCGGGGACGACGCGGACCATCACCTTCTGGTGGCCGCCGGGGCCGACCGCGGCGGCGATCCGGGCGATCTCGGAAGGGCTGTCGATGACGATGCGTCCGACGCCGTACCAGAGCGCGCGCTTGAGGTCGTGGGGTGTCTTGGCGTTGCCGTGGAGGACGATCCGGTCCGCGGGGAAGCCCGCGGCGACCGCGAGTTCCAGCTCTCCGGCGGAGCAGACGTCGAGGCCGAGGCCCTCGTCGGCCACCCAGTTCGCCATGGCGCGGCACAGGAACGCCTTGGCCGCGTAGTGGACCTCGGCCTCCGGGAAGGTGTCCCGGTAGGTGCGGCAGCGGCGGCGGACCTCGCCCTCGTCGAGGACGTACACCGGGGTGCCGTAGCGGCCCGCGACCTCCGCGAGCGACACACCGCCGACGGCGGGGTGGCCGGGGTGCGGCTCGGCGGTGGAGGCGGGCCACACGGAGCGGTGCTCGGGTGCGCAGGCGTCCGTGGCCGGGGCGGCGGGTTCGTGCAACGTGGTCATCGTGTCGTCGCCCTTCCTCAGCCGATCCAGTACGACAGCGCCGTCACGAGGACGGCGGCCGCGGTGACCCGGCGGGCGCCGGCCGTCTCCGGGATGCGGCCGCCGCGCCGCGGTCGTCCTGTACTTCTACCCAACCCCGTTGCGGGGGCGCACAGTTGCGGGTCGACGGTGACCGGGGCGGCGCCGAGCGGGGCGGTCATGGCGCGCAGCGCGGGCTCGGCCAGCCGGATCCACGGCTGGTCCGGGCCGAGCGTGGTGGTCAGGGCCCGCGCGGAGGTGAAGCCGACCGCGGTGCGGTCGCCGAGCGGGGTGCGGAACAGGCGGGCGGCGTGCCCGAACGGGCCCGGCCGGACCGGTACGTACAGGGGTCCGGCCGGGAACCGTTCGGAGGGTTCGGGGTCTTCGGCGCTCAGCGTTTCTGCCATGGGGTGCCTCCTGGAGGATCCGGGGGTGTGGGATCACCAGGGACGCTATGCCGCCCTCCCCTGCCCCGGGCACCGTCCTGACGCGACGCTGACGCCGTTCGCCGTGATGCTGACGCGCTGGTGACGGACACCGCACGACGCAGGCCCGCGCCGCGGGGCCGAGGTCAGCGGCCCCGCCAGACCGGCTTCCGCTTCTCCAGGAAGGCCGTCACGCCCTCCGCGAAGTCCCGGCTGCCGTAGACCTGGGTGTACAGGTCCTCGGCGTGGCCCGGGTCCGCGGCGGCCAGGACACGGCGGTCCGCCTCCTTGAGGGCGGCGAGGGTGAGCGGGGCGCAGCGGGCGATGTCCGCCGCGAGGTCCGTGAGGCGGGTGTCCAGGTCGGCCGGTTCGACGATCTCCGCCACGAACCCCGCCTCGTAGGCCTCCGCCGCGGTGACGAGGCGGGCGGTGAGGACGGCGCGCAGGGTGCGGGCGCGGCCGAGGCCCGCGTAGAGGCGGGAGATCACGGCGGGGGAAAGGCAGTTGCCGAGGGTGCGGCCGATGGGGGCGCCGAACACCGCGTCGGGGGTGCACAGCACGATGTCGCACACGCTCGCGAGCGCGCTGCCCGCGCCGACCGCCGGGCCCTCCACCGCGGCGACGACCGGCATCCGCAGGGCGGCGAGGCGGTCGACGGCGCGCGCCACCCGCGACTCGTACGCGACGCCGTCCCCGCCGCCGCTGAAGTCGCGGAACTCGCGGATGTCCGTACCGGCGGCGAACGCCCGGCCGCCCGCTCCGCGCAGGACCGTCAGCCGGATGCCGGGGTCGGCGTCGATCTCCTGGCAGGCCCGTTCCAGCTGGTCGTACATGCGCAGGGTCAGGGCGTTGCGGCGGTCCGGGTTGGCGAGGGTGAGGTGGGCGGCGTGGACGGTGGTTCCGGGAACGGGGCGGCGGGTCCAGGTGACGGAGCCCGCGCCGTCGTCGTCGGCAGGTGTCACCTGTGGCTCCTTGCGCAGGAGTTCGTCGTTGTGCTCGCCGAGTGCCGGTGGGTGGCGGCGCAGCCGCGCGGGGGTGCGGGCGAGTTTCACCGGGAAGCCGACGACGCGGCCGCGGCCGTCGACCGGGTGGTCGTACTCCTCGACCATGCCGCGGGCGCGGGCGTGCGGGTCGTGGTCGAGGATCTGCCCGTAGTCGAGGATCGGGCCCGCGGGGACGCCCGCGTCCAGGAGCCGCGCCACGCACTCCTCGGTGCTGCTCGCCGCGAGCCGTCCTTCGAGGAGGGCGATCAACTCGGCGCGGTGGCGCATCCGTTCGGTGTTGGTGGCGAAGCGTTCGTCGTCCGCGAGGTGCTGGAGGTCCAGCGCCTCGCACAGCCGCAGCCACAGGCGCTGGTTGTTGGCGGCGACGGTGGCGTGGCCGTCCTTGGTGCGCACGACCTGGTAGGGCGCGGACATGCGGTGGGCCGAGCCGAGCCGCTCGGGTGGTGCGCCGCCGGAGAAGTACTCGACCGACTCCCACACCGACATCGCCAGCACGGCTTCGTAGAGGGAGGTTTCGAGGTACTGCCCCTCCCCCGTGCGCAGCCGGTGGACGTGTGCGGCGGCGATGCTCAGCGCGCACAGCATGCCCGCGCCGAGGTCGCCGACCGGCAGTCCGCACTTGACGGGCGGGCCGTCGGGGTCGCCGGTGACACTGACCGCGCCCGCCATGCCCTGGGCGATGAGGTCGTAGCCGGGCCGGTCGGCGTACGGGCCGTACTGGCCGAAGCCGGAGATCGACGCGTAGACCACGTCGGGGCGCACGGCGCGGACCGCCTCGTAGCCGACGCCGAGGCGGTCGGCGACGCCGGGCCGGAAGTTCTCCACGACGACGTCCGCGTCGGCGGCGAGCCGCAGGAACTCGGCGCGGTCGGCGTCGGTGCGCAGGTCGAGGGTGACACTGCGCTTGTTGCGGTTGAGGGCGTGGAAGGCGGGGGTGTCGCCGCCGGGTCCGGGTGTGCCCATGGAGTGCCGGGTCTGGTCGCCGCCGTTCGGCTGCTCGACCTTGATGACATCGGCGCCGAGGTCGGCGAGGAGCATCGTGCAGTACGGGCCCGCCATCACCTGGGTGAGGTCGAGGACGCGGACACCGGTGAGGGCGCCCCGCGCGTCGGAGGGTGTCATCGCAGGGCCTCCCGTACGAGCTGGAGCGGGTGGAGCGCGCCGCGGCCGGTGCCGTGGTGGATCTGCTGGCGGCAGGAGACACCGGTGGCGGCGACCACGGTGTCGTCGGGTTCGGCGCGCACCGCGGGGAAGAGGCGGTCCTCGCCGACGGCCATCGACGTGTCGTAGTGCTCGGCCTCGAAACCGAACGAGCCGGCCATTCCGCAGCAGCCCGCGTCGAGTTCGACGACGTCGGCGCCGGGGATCCGGTTCAGGAGCGCGACGGTGGCCGCGGTGCCGACCTCGGCCTTCTGGTGGCAGTGGCCGTGGAAGAGGATGCGGCGGCCCGCGGGCCAGGCGTCCTCGCGCAGCCGGAGCCGGCCGTCGTCGATGGCTTCGGTGAGCAGTTCCTCCAGCTGTTTCACCCGGCCGGAGACGTCGGCGACCGCCGGGTCGCCGGGGAGCAGGGCGCGGTGTTCGTCGCGCAGGGTGAGCAGGCAGGAGGGTTCGCAGCCGACGATGGGGCCGTCCCCGGTCTTTGCGAGCCGGTGCACGAGTCCGCGCGCCTGGTCCTTGGCCTGGTCGAGCAGGCCCTTGGAGAAGGCGGCGCGACCGCAGCAGCCACCGCTCTCCAACTGAACGTTCCAGCCCGCCCGTTCGAGGAGCTCGACGGCGGCCCGTCCCACCGCTGGGTCGGTGTACGTGGTGAAGGAGTCGGCGAGGAGGGTGACGGTGCCCTGCGCTCCGGCCACCGTGCCCGGCCTGCGGCGGAACCACGACACGAGGTTGCGGCGGGCGAACACCGGCAGCGGCCGGGCACGGGCGATACCGAGGCCGCGCTCCAACAGCCGCCTCGGCAGCGGCAGGTTGGAGAGCGGGGCGGTCGCCGAGCCCAGCCGGTTGAGGCGCCGGATGGCGCCGAACACGCGGGAGCGCAGCGGTGTGCCGTGCTGTTCGTGGTGGTGGGCGAGGGTCTCGGCCTTGAGGGTGGCCATGTCGACGCCGAGCGGGCATTCGCTCTTGCAGGCCTTGCACATGAGGCACAGGTCGAGCACCTCGTGCAGCCCCTCGTCGCCGAGCGCCGCCTTGGGGTCGGGTTCGGAGAGCGCCTTGACCAGTGCGTTCGCCCGGCCGCGGGTGGAGTCGGGCTCGTGCTTGGTGACCATGTACGAGGGGCACATGGCGCCCGCTTCGCTCTTGCGGCACAGCCCGATGTTCATGCAGCGGTCGGCGGCGCCGCGCATGCCGCCGCCCTGTCCGAGGACCTCGAAGTCGAGGTGGGTGCGCAGGGGCGGCGCGGGCGGCAGGGCGGCGTCGCGGAGGTGCTCGGTCATGGCCGGGGCGTCGACGATCTTGCCGGGGTTGAGCCGGTTCTCCGGGTCGAAGAGGCCCTTGACCTCGCGCATCGCCTCGTAGAGGTCGTCTCCGTAGAGCGCGCGGTTGAACTCGCTGCGGGCCAGGCCGTCGCCGTGCTCGCTGGAGTTGACGCCGCCGTACTCGCGTACCAGCTCCTTGATCTCCTCGGCGACGGCGCGCATCGTGCGCACCTGGGCGGGGTCGGCGACGTCGACGAAGGGCCGGATGTGCAGGCAGCCGACCGAACAGTGGCCGTAGAAACCGGCGTTGAGTCCGTGCCGGTCGAGGATCTGCCGGAAGCGGCGGGTGTACGCGGCGAGGTGCCGGGGGTCGACGGCGGTGTCCTCGATGAACGCCAGCGGGCGGCGGGTGCCCTCGCTGGCGGCCATGAGCAGGCCGAGGCTGGACTTGCGGACCTTGAGCAGGCCGGACTGCTGGGCGGGGGTGACGGCTTCGAGGGTGTGGTAGCCGTGCCCGTGCCGCTTCCACAGGGCGGTCAACGTCTGGAGCCTGCCGATGAGTTCGGCCTCGTCGTCGCCGGTGAAGCTGACGAAGAGGAGGGCTTCCGGGTCGCCTTCGAGGATGCTGCCGAGCGAGGCGTACTCGATCTTCTGCCGGGACAGGTCGAGGATCGTGCGGTCCATCATCTCGACGGCCGCCGGGTCGAGGCCGAGGGCGTCCTCGGTCGCCTCGATCGCGCCGGCGACGGAGGTGAAGTGGCCGACGGCGATCACCGTGCGGGCGGGCTTGGGGACGAGGTCGACGAGGGCGCGGGTGGCGAGGACGAGGGTGCCTTCCGAGCCGACGACGAACTTCGCGAGGTCGAAGGGGGTTTCGGGGTCGGCGAGCCGGTCGAGGCGGTAGCCGCCGGAGCGCCGCCAGTACGCGGGGAAGTCCGTCGCGATGGACGCGGAGTGCTCCTTGAGGATCCGCGGCAGCTCCCGGTACAGCCGCCCCTCCAGGGTGCCGGCTCCGGCGCGGCGGGCCCGCTCGGCCTCGTCGACGGGGGCGAGGCGGGCGGTGGACGCGTCGGAGAGGACGACGTCGAGTTCCCGTACGTGGTCGATGGTCATGCCGTAGCGGAGCGAGCCGCTGCCCGCGGAGTTGTTGCCCGCCATGCCGCCGATGGTGGCCCGGTTGCTGGTGGAGGTGTCGGGGCCGAACATCAGGCCGTGCGGGGCGGCGGCACGGTTCAACTGGTCCTGGACGACGCCGGGTTCGACGAGCGCGGTGCGGGCCTCGGGGTCGAGCTCGACGATGCGGTGCAGGTGCCGGGACAGGTCGAGGACGAGGCCGGGGCCCACGGTCTGCCCGGCCAGGCTGGTGCCGGCGCCGCGGGGCACCACCGGCACCCCGTGCTCGGCGGCCGCGGCGACGGCGGCCCGGATGTCGTCGGCGTGGCGCGGGAAGACGACGCCCCGCGGTTCGATGGCGTACATGCTGGCGTCGCGGGAGAACAGGTGCCGGGTGTAGTCGTCGAAGGCGACCTCGCCGTCGAGGTCGCGGCTCAGGGCGGCCTCCAGGTCGCGGGCGGCGGCGCGGGCCTCGCCGGGGGCCGTCATCGCAGCACGTCCAACGCCTCCTGGACACCGCCGCGTTGGATTGGCACACCGGCCAGCTCCAGGCCCATCTGGACGCCGGAGAGGGTGCCCGCGAGGGTCAGGTCGTTGAAGTGGCCGAGGTGCCCGATGCGGAAGACCCGCCCGGCGAGCCTGCCGAGGCCGGAGCCGAGGGACATGTCGAAGCGCTCCAGGACGACCTTGCGGAACGCGTCGGCGTCGTGCCCCTCGGGCATCAGCACGGCGGTGAGCGACCCGGAGTGCTCGCGCTCGTCGGCGCACAGCACCTCAAGGCCCCAGCCGCGCACGGCGGCCCGGGTGGCGGCGGCGTGCCGGGCGTGCCGGGCGAACACGTTCGGCAGCCCCTCCTCGGCGAGCATCCGCAGCGCCTCGTCCAGGCCGTAGAGGAGGTTCGTGGCGGGGGTGTACGGGAAGGCGCCCTTGACGTTGGCGTCGATGACGGGGCCCCAGCTCCAGAAGGACTTGGGCAGCCGGGCGGTCCGGGACGCGGCGAGGGCCTTGTCGCTGACGGCGTTGAAGCTGAGGCCCGGCGGCAGCATCAGCCCCTTCTGGGAACCGGCGACGGTGACGTCGACGCCCCACTCGTCGTGCCGGTAGTCGATGGAGCCGAGCGAGGAGATGGTGTCGACGAACAGCAGCGCCGGGTGCCCGGCGGCGTCGATGGCCGCGCGCAGCTCGGGGACGCGGCTGGTGACACCGGTCGAGGTCTCGTTGTGGACCACGCACACCGCCTTGATGCGGTGCTCGGTGTCCGCGGCGAGCCGCTCGGCGAGGGCGTCCGGGTCGGCGCCGTGCCGCCAGTCGCCGGGGAGGGCGTCGGTGTCGGCGTCCAGGCCGAGTGTTCGGGCCATCTCGCGCCACAGCACCGCGAAGTGCCCGGTCTCGAAGGACAGCACCCGGTCGCCGGGGCTGAGCGTGTTGACCAGCGCGGCCTCCCAGGCGCCGGTGCCGGAGGCCGGGTAGACGACGACGGGTCCCGTCGTGCCGAACACCGGGCCCAGCGCGGCGAGCAGACGCCGTGTCAGCTCGGCGAACTCGGGTCCGCGGTGGTCGATGGTGGGCGCCGACATGGCGCGCAGCACCCGGTCGGGGACGTTGGTGGGGCCGGGGATCTGGAGGAAGTGGCGGCCGGTGCGGAGCGTCATGCGGTTCGACTCCTCAAGGGTGTTGTGCCGTGAGGTGGCACGCCGTACCGTTGAGCGGCACGTGGAGCGTAGGCTTCGTCTCGCCGACGCGTCAACGGCCATGCGGTGAAAGGCGGTTGCGCCGGACCCCGTGGATGCGATCACCGAACGCGTGAGGACTCGCGATGATGCAGAACGTGGCCAACACCCTGCGGGCGCTGGAGCAGGTGGCCGAACTCCAGCCGGTCGGCGTCGCCGACCTTGCCAGGGCGCTGGAGCTGCCGAAGAGTTCCGTGCAGCGCTCGCTCGTCACGCTGCACGCCACGGGCTGGATCCGTCCCGCCGGAGGCACCCCCACCCGCTGGGTGGTCACCGCGAAGGCGCTGCACGTCGGTCGGCACGCCACCGACGAGCTGGGGCTGCGCGACGCCGCGCTGCCGGTGATGGAGGAGCTGCGCCGGCAGACCGACGAGACGGTGCACCTGGCGGTGCGCGAGGGCGCGAAGGTGCTGCTGGTCGAGCGGCTCCAGACGACGAAGGCCGTGCGCATCATCCTTCCGCTCGGCCAGGACCTGCCGATGCACGCCTCGGCGAACGGCAAGGCCGTGCTCGCCGCCGACCCGGACGACGCGGTGCGGCGCTACCTCGACGAGGGACTGCCGCGCTACACCGACACGACCGTCACCGACCGGGAGCAACTCCTCGCGGAGGTACGGGAGATCCGGGCGTGCGGCTACGCGACGAACGGCGGCGAGTGGCGCACGGACGTCTCGGCGGTGGCCTCCGCGGTGCTCGGGGCGGAGGGACTTCCGGTGGCCAGCGTCAGTGTCAATGTTCCGACGAGCCGGATGACACCGGAGGCGACGGCGGCCTTCGGGGAACTGGTCCGCAAGGCCGCCCGGACGATCAGCGCCCGCATCTCCTGAGGCTCCCTGACACGCTCCCGACGCGTGACATGTCTTGACGCGCCATCAGACCCCTTCCATACTCTCGCCCCAACCCGAAACGCAGATTCCGGATCCCGGAATGTCCTGAATGTGTGGTGACCACCGACCGAAGGCGAGGAAGCCTCGTGTCAGATCAAGTCATCTCCATCATCGGCTTGGTGCTCGTGTTCGTGATCGCAACCTTCACCAAAGTGCACATGGGCGTCATCGCCGTTGTCGCCGCGTTCATCGTCGGTACAGCCGTCGCAGGTGAGACGGCGGACGAGATTTTCGCCGGGTTCCCCGGCGATCTCTTCGTGGTGCTCGTCGGCGTCACACTGCTGTTCGCGATCGCCAAGAACAACGGCACCGTGGACTGGCTCGTGCAGGCCTCGACCCGTGCCGTGCGCGGCCGGATCGCGCTCATCCCGTGGGTCATGTTCCTCATCACGGGGGCGCTGACGGCCTCCGGTGCGGTGGTGCCCGGCGCGGTGGGCATCATGGCGCCCATCGGCATGGGCTTCGCCGTCCGCCACCGCATCAACCCGGTCCTGATGGGCCTGCTCATCATCAACGGCGCCAGCGCCGGCGGCTTCTCGCCGATCAGCATCTTCGGCACCATCACCAACGGTGTGGTGCAGAGGGAGGACCTCCCGGGCAGCGAAGGGATGCTCTTCCTCAGCTCCTTCCTCTTCAACCTGGCGCTCAGCGTCGTCGTCTTCTTCCTGTTCGGCGGCCGCAAGCTGCTGGGCCGACGGGCGGATACCGTGACCGGAAAGCCGGCCGGCGGCGGTGCGCCGACCCCGGCGCCGACCGCCGCCGAAGCGTCACCTGGTGGCGTAGCCCCCGCCCCCGCCGGGACGCGTGTTCCGGCCCCCGCGGGCGGTCGGGCCACGGCCCCCGACACACCGGCCCCCGTCCCGGCCGTGCCACCGCAACCCGCACCCGCCCCCGTGGAAAGTGCACCCGAAGAGCGTGAACCCGAGGAGGAGGTCGTCCGCCTCGACCTCGCCCGCTCCCTCACCGTTCTCGGCGTCATCAGCCTCGCCGTGGGCTCGCTCGCCTTCGACCTCGACGTGGGCCTGATGGCCTTCGTGGTCTCGACCGTCCTGTGCCTGGTCTCCCCCGCCTCCGCGAAGGGAGCCGTCGAGCGCTGCGCCTGGCCGACGGTGCTGCTGGTCTGCGGCATCGTGATGTACGTCAGCCTCATGGACGAGATGGGCACCATCAAGTGGGCCGGGGAGAGCGTCAGCGACCTCGGCACGCCCCAGGTGTCCGCGCTGCTGATCTGCGTGATCGGCGGCGTGGTGTCCGCGTTCGCCTCCACGACCGGGATCCTCGGCGCCCTCATCCCGCTGGCCGTGCCGTTCCTGGCGGGCGGCGAGATCGGCGCGATCGGCATGATCAGCGCGCTGGCGATCTCGTCGTCGGTGGTGGACTCGTCGCCGTTCTCCACCAGTGGCGCCCTGACCGTGGCGGGCGCGCCGGAGGACATGCGGGACACCGTCTTCCGGCGCTTGATGACATGGGGTCTGAGCATGACGGTCATCGCCCCGCTCGCGACCTGGCTGATCTTCATCATTCCGGGCCAGCTCTGACATCCGGCGAGGCCCGCCGTCCGCGCCTGCACGGCTGCGGTCGACGGGCCTCGGCCCTCAGGCTTCGGGCTTCGGTCCGGGTCAGCCCTTCGCGGTCAACTCCTGGAGCGCGACGTTGAGTTCGAGGACGTTGACCGTCGGCTCACCCATGAACCCGAGCTGCCGCCCGTCCGTGTGCGCGTCGACGAGCTTCTTGACCCGGTCGACGGAGAGGTGGTGGCGCTCGGCGATCCGGTGCACCTGGAGGTCGGCGTACTCGGGCGAGATCGCCGGGTCCAGGCCGGAGCCGGAGGAGGTGACCGCGTCGGCCGGGACGTCGGAGGGCTTCACCCGGTACGTCGCCGTGGAGTTGTCCGCGACGACGGCGGCCTTGGCCTTCTCGACCTGCTTGACCAGTTCCTTGTTGTCACCGGCGAGGTTGGTGGCACCGGAGAGGATCAGTTGGTACTGGGTGTTGACACTGTTCTCGCCGAGCCCGTTCGACGGGCGCGGCTGGAACCAGTTCAGGTCGGGCTCGCCGTCCTTCGTGAGGTACGTCTGCCCGATGAGGGAGGAGCCGACGACCTTGCCCTCGGACTCGATCTCGGATCCATTGGCCCGATCATGGAAGGCGACCTGCGCGACACCGGTGACCGCGAGCGGGTAGAGCACGCCGCACACCACGGTCAGGACGATCAGGGCGCGCAGCCCGGCCCACAGCAACCGGCCTGTGTTCGCTACGGAGTTGTTCATGGCCTTAACCGATTCCGGGGATGAGGGAGAGGAGGAGGTCGATGAGCTTGATGCCGATGAAGGGCGCGACCAGACCGCCCAGGCCGTAGATCCCGAGGTTGCGGCGGAGCAGCTTGTCGGCGCTCACCGGCCGGTACTGGACTCCCTTCAGGGCGAGCGGCACCAGCGCGATGATGATGATCGCGTTGAAGATCACCGCGGAGAGGATCGCGGAGTCCGGGCTGGACAGCCGCATGATGTTGAGCTTGTCCAGGCCGGGGTAGACCGCCGCGAACAGCGCCGGGATGATCGCGAAGTACTTCGCGACGTCGTTGGCGATCGAGAAGGTCGTCAACGCGCCCCGGGTGATGAGGAGTTGCTTGCCGATCTCGACGATCTCGATGAGCTTGGTCGGGTTCGAGTCGAGGTCGACCATGTTGCCGGCCTCCTTCGCGGCAGACGTACCGGTGTTCATCGCGACACCGACGTCCGCCTGGGCGAGGGCCGGGGCGTCGTTGGTGCCGTCGCCGGTCATCGCGACGAGCTTGCCGCCCGCCTGCTCCCGCTTGATGAGGGCCATCTTGTCCTCGGGGGTGGCCTCCGCGAGGAAGTCGTCGACGCCCGCCTCCTCGGCGATCGCCTTGGCCGTCAGCGGGTTGTCGCCCGTGATCATGACGGTCTTGATGCCCATGCGGCGCAGTTCGACGAACCGCTCGCGCATGCCGTCCTTCACGACGTCCTTGAGGTGGACGACGCCCAGGACGCGGGCACCGTCAGCGTCCTCGACCGCCACGAGCAGCGGCGTACCACCGGCCTCGGAGATCCGCTTCACGACGGAGTCGGCGTCCTCGGCGACGCGGCCGCCCTGCTCCTCGACCCAGGCGACGACCGAACCGGCCGCGCCCTTGCGGATCTTGCGCCCGGCCACGTCGACACCGGACATCCTGGTCTGGGCGGTGAACTCGATCCAGGTCGCCCCGGTCAGCTCGCCCTGGTGCCGCTCGCGCAGCCCGTACTTCTCCTTGGCGAGGACGACGACGGAGCGGCCCTCCGGGGTCTCGTCGGCCAGCGAGGAGAGCTGCGCCGCGTCGGCGACCTCGGCCTCGGTGGTGCCGCGCACCGGCACGAACTCGGCGGCCTGACGGTTGCCGAGGGTGATGGTGCCCGTCTTGTCGAGCAGCAGGGTGGAGACGTCGCCCGCGGCCTCGACGGCCCTGCCGGACATGGCCAGGACGTTGCGCTGCACGAGCCGGTCCATGCCCGCGATGCCGATCGCGGAGAGCAGCGCGCCGATGGTGGTGGGTATCAGGCAGACCAGCAGGGCCACGAGCACGACCATGGACAGGTGCTTGCCCGCGTAGTCGGCGAACGGCGGCAGCGTGGCGACCGCGAGCAGGAAGACGACGGTGAGCGAGGCGAGCAGGATGTTCAGCGCGATCTCGTTCGGCGTCTTCTGCCGGGCGGCGCCCTCGACCAGGTTGATCATGCGGTCGATGAAGGTCTCGCCGGGCTTCGTGGTGATCCTGACGACGATGCGGTCGGAGAGCACCTTGGTGCCTCCGGTGACCGCGCACCGGTCGCCGCCGGACTCCCGGATGACCGGGGCGGATTCGCCGGTGATGGCGGATTCGTCGACGGACGCGACACCCTCGACGACGTCACCGTCGCCGGGGATGATGTCGCCGGCCTCGCAGACGACGAGGTCGCCCACCCGCAGCTCGGTACCGGCGACCGCCTCCTCGCGTTCGCCCGTCAGCCGCCGCGCCACGGTGTCGGTCTTCGCCTTGCGCAGCGTGTCGGCCTGCGCCTTGCCCCGGCCCTCGGCGACGGCCTCCGCCAGGTTCGCGAAGATCACCGTCAGCCACAGCCAGGCGCTGATCGCCCAGCCGAACCAGTCGGTCGGGTCCGAGAAGGAGAACACCGTCGTCAGGACGGACCCGATGAGGACCACGAACATCACCGGCGACTTGACCATGACGCGCGGGTCGAGCTTGCGGCAGGCGTCCGGCAGCGACTTCAGCAGCTGCCGGGGGTCGAACAGGCCCCCGCCGACCTTGCCGCCGCGGGGCTCGTGCCCGGTGGGTACGGCGGGTGGGACATCTGTGGCGGTGGACAACATCGCGTCCTCGGAATTCTCTGAACGTTCGGTGCGTACGGTCATCACGCGAGCCCTTCCGCGAGCGGGCCGAGGGCGAGCGCCGGGAAGTACGTGAGCCCCGTGACGATGAGCAGGGTGCCGACCAGCAGGCCGGTGAACAGGGGCTTGTTGGTGCGCAGGGTGCCCGCGGTGGCCGGGACCGGCGTCTGCTCGGCCAGCGAACCGGCGAGCGCCAGCACGAACACCATCGGCAGGAAGCGGCCGAGCAGCATCGCGAGGCCGATCGTGGTGTTGAACCACTGGGTGTCGGCGGACAGGCCCGCGAAGGCGGAGCCGTTGTTGTTGGCGCCGGACGTGTACGCGTACAGGATCTCGGAGAAGCCGTGCGCGCCGGGGTTGAGCATGGAGTTCGGCGGGGTCGGCAGGGCGAGGGAGGCGGCGGTGAAGATCAGCACGAGGGCCGGCGTGATGAGGATGTAGAGGGCCGCGAACTTGATCTCGCGGGTGCCGATCTTCTTGCCGAGGTACTCGGGCGTGCGCCCGACCATCAGTCCGGCGATGAACACGGCGATGATCGCCATGATCAGCATGCCGTAGAGGCCGGAGCCGGTACCGCCGGGGGCGATCTCGCCGAGCTGCATGCCGAGCAGGTCGAGGCCGCCGCCGAGGCCGGTGTTGGAGGAGTGGAAGGAGTTCACGGCGCCGGTGGAGGTGAGCGTCGTGGAGACCGAGAAGATCGCCGAGGCGGCGATGCCGAAGCGGGTCTCCTTGCCCTCCATCGCACCGCCCGCGGCGTCGAACGCCGGTCCGTGGTGGGCGAACTCGGTCCACATCATCAGGGCGACGAAGCCGATCCAGATGGTGGCCATCGTGGCGAGGATCGCGTAGCCCTGCTTGAGGGAGCCGACCATTCTGCCGAACGTGCGGGTCAGCGCGAACGGGATGACCAGGATCAGGAAGACCTCGAAGAGGTTCGAGAAGCCGCTGGGGTTCTCGAAGGGGTGGGCGGAGTTGGCGTTGAAGTAGCCGCCGCCGTTGGTGCCCAGCTCCTTGATGACCTCCTGGGAGGCGACCGCGCCGCCGTTCCACTGCTGGCTGCCGCCCATGAACTGGCCGACGGAGTGGATGCCGGAGAAGTTCTGGATGACGCCACAGGCGACGAGGACGAGCGCGCCGACGACCGAGATCGGGATCAGGATCCGGACGACGCCGCGCACCAGGTCGGACCAGAAGTTGCCGAGTTCGCCGGTGCGGGAGCGGGCGAAGCCGCGCACCAGGGCGACGGCCACGGCGATGCCGACGGCCGCCGAGACGAAGTTCTGCACGGCGAGTCCGGCCGTCTGCACGACGTGGCCCATGGCCTGCTCGCCGTAGTACGACTGCCAGTTGGTGTTGGCGACGAAGGACGCGGCCGTGTTGAACGCCTGGTCCGGGTCGATCGACGAGAAGCCCAGCGAGCCCGGCAGGCTGCCCTGGACGCGCTGCATCAGGTACAGGAAGAGGACGCTCACGGCCGAGAACGCGAGGACTCCGCGCAGGTACGCGGTCCAGCGCATCTCGGTGTCGGGGTTGGCGCCGATGCCCTTGTAGATCCACTTCTCCACCCTGAGGTGCCTGGTGGAGGAGTAGACCCGGGCCATGTGGTCGCCGAGGGGCCGGTAGGCCAGTGCCAGCGCGGCGATGAGCGCCAGCAGCTGGAGCACTCCGGCGAGTACGGGGCTCATATCTGTGCTCAGAACCTCTCCGGATAGATGAGGGCGAGGACGAGATAGCCCAGGAGGGCGACGGCCACGACGAGGCCGACGATGTTCTCGGCGGTCACAGCTTGGTCACCCCCTTGGCGACGAGTGCCACCAGCGCGAAGACCGCGACCGTGGTGACGACGAAGGCCACGTCGGCCATCGTGAGCTCCCTGAGTGAATGTCTTGGATCGGAACTGACAATCAGAGGAAACCCCCGGTCAGGGGCCGATTCGAGTCTCATTGACACCTCCCTTACGCCACGGCGCACGCCCTTGACGGCTCTCTTACGCGGCGCCGGACCGCTCCCGGCCCACGCCGTCGTGGAACGGTTCCGGGAGTGTCCGGGAGCTGTCACATTCGGCGTCCGGCTCTGGCCCGCGGGGGCGGGCGGGCGCATCGTCGAAGTACGAGGACGGCCCTCCCGGACCGCCCCCACCGACGGCCCCCGGAGGTTCGCCATGTGTTTCCACCACCCCGCGTGCCCGAACCCCGAGCACGTCGTCGCGGCCCACCCCGAGCAGGGCTGGAGCCTGCGGTGCGACGGCACGATCGTCTTCGACGACACGGGCGAGCTCCACCCCGACGGCGCCGTCGTCGCCCCGCACCGCTCCTACCCGGTCACGCCCGACCGGCTGGCCGTCGCGGCCTGAGCACACCCGGGCCGCCACCCCGGAGAAGCCGGGCGCGCGCGTCAAGACGGTGTGTCGAGATCCGTACGGACGGCGTCAAGGACGCGGACAGGGCGGGGCCGAGGTCCCTACCGTCGGCGCCATGGCAGACACCTTCAGGGCAGCGGCGGACGGCGCGAGCGCACGGGACGAGCGGTGGGACGGCCAGGCGCGCGGCGCCGTGGGGTGCGGTACGACGCTGTGCGCGCTGCTGCTCGCGATCGACGTCATGGCGGGCCACCTCGCGCCCGGGCGCTGCGTGTTGTGGTGCGGCCTGAGCGTCGCGCTGACGGTGATCCTGCTGCCCGTCCGGGTGACCGCCACGGCGGACCGGCTGAGCACGCGCGGGCTGTGGCGCGAGCACACCGTGCGGACCGACCGGCTGGTGTCGGTGCGCTGCGTGAACGGTGTCGCCGGGCGGTTGGTGCTGCGGGACGAGGCGGGCGGCCGGGTCGAGATCGATCCGCGGGTCCTCGTCGCCAATCCCCCGCTGTGGCGGCTGCTCGACGACGCCGCCCGGGTGTCGCAGCGGCGCGGACTGCTGCTGTGCGGCGGGACGGCGCTGCGCGCGCTGGCGCAGCGGGTGGACGAGGAGCTGGCGCGGACGGTGTTCCAGGTGTCGGGGCTGCGCTGAGGCGCCGGGCCCGCGAGGCCGGTGGCCGGTCCCCGCCCCCGGCCGCTCACCCCCAGACGGCGGCGGCGAGCGCGGCGCCGGTGAAGGCGGAGCCGAGTCCCGCGACGACGCTGCCGACGACGTTGGCCGCGGCGTGGAAGCCTGCCCCGTGCTCGGCGAGCCGCAGCGTCTCGTACGAGAACGTGGAGTACGTCGTCAGCGCCCCGCACAGTCCGGTGCCGACCAGCAACTGCACCTGGGTGGAGGCGCCGCCCGCCACGACGGCGCCGGTGACCAGGCCGAGGACGAAGGAGCCGAGGACGTTGACGGCGAAGGTGCCCCACGGGAACACCGTGTCGTGCCGGGACTGGACGGCGCGGTCGGTGAGGTAGCGCAGCGGGGCGCCGACCATCGCGCCCGCGATCACCAGCAGCCAGTTCATGCCGTGCCCCCTTCGGGCCGCGCGATGACGCGGCGGGTCAGGTGCGCCGCCGTCCACACGGCCGCGAGCGCCACGCACACCGTCAGCGCCAGATAGGCGAGGGCGGTGCGCGGATGGCCGCCGTCGGCCAGGACGCGGATGTCGACGGCGTACGTGGAGAAGGTCGTGAAACCGCCGAGGACACCGGTGCCGAGGAACGGCTTGACCAGGCGCTGGGCGGTCCACACGTGCGTGATCACGACCATGAGGACGCCCATGAGCGCGCAGCCGACCGCGTTGACGACGAGCGTCGTCCAGGGGAAGGCGCCGGAGGCCGTGGGCCACAGCAGCGACGCACCGTAGCGGGCGGAGGCGCCGACGGCGCCGCCGAGCGAGACCGCGGCGATCACGGGCCCCTGTCCCCGCCACGGGGGCGTGCGCCGGACCGGTACGTGCGGGTCCGCTTCCGGGTCGACGGATTCGTTCAGCATCGGGGTGCGGGCCTCTCCCACGTGGATCTCCTACTCGCCGGGCACAGGGTACGGGTGCGCGTCGTCGCAAGTAGGGACCGTTGGCGGCGTCCTTGCCGCAGTTGGAGTACGGCGGGCCCCACCGCCGCGGGGTGATCGCCTGCACCGCCGCGAAGAGCGTACCTCCGGGCGCGTCGGCGCACCGCCCGGGGCCGTTGGCCGGGACCGTTCCGCAGATTGACGCACGCACGACACTACGGCGGCCCCGAAAGCGGGCAGAACCGTAGTGGTCCTCCCCCGCTCCCCGCCCCCTGCCCTGCGCTGTGCGCGCCCTGAAAGGACGGCTCAAGCGTGGCCACATCGTCTCCCCCTGTCCTGCGCCGCCGCCTGCCCGTACGCAAGAGAGCCCGGAAGTGGATCGCGCTGGTTCCGCTCGTCCTGGTCGCCGGGTGGGTGGCCTGGAACTGGCCGGTGTTCGTCTCCGGGCTGGTCCGGCTGCGGGGCGCCGACCCCGGCTGGCTGCTGGCCGCCGCGACGGCCACCGTCGCGTGCTGGCTGCCGGTGTGTCTGCTGCGGCAGGGCGCGGTGCTCGAACCGCTGCCCGCGCGGCGGCTGTTCGCCTCGCAGGTCGCGGCGGGCTCCGCCAACCATCTGCTGCCCGCCGGGCTCGGCGCGCACGTCGTGACGCTGCGGTTCATGCGCTCGTGCGGGATCGAGACGCATCGGGCCTGCGCGGCGCTCGCGCTGTACTCGCTGGCCCAGCCCGTCGGCAAGTACGCCCTGTTGCTCACCCTGATGGCGGCGTCCCCGGACACGCTGCCGCTCGGCGGTCTGCTGCCGGTCGAGCGCGGCGGCCTCGCGGTGCTGCTGCTGGTCGCGGCGGCCGCGGCCGTCGCCGCGGCGCTGTGGTCGGTGCGGCCGCTGCGCGGGGCCGTCCGGAACTTCCTGGGCACGGCGCTCAGCGACGTGCGCGCCCTGCACGCGCGGCCCGCCCGGGTGCTGGCCCTGTGGTGCGGGGCGATCGGCTTCCCGGCGTTGCAGGCCACCGTGATGGTCGCGGTGACGCGGGCCCTGGACGTGCCGGTGCCGGCGCTCGACATCGCGCTCGCGTATCTGGCGGCCACGGCCGTGGCGGGGGTCGTTCCGACGCCGGGCGGGATCGGTTCCGTGGAGGCGGCGCTGGGCATCGCGCTGGTGGGCGCGGGCACGCCGGTCGTCGAGGCGACCTCGGCGGTCATCGGCTTCCGCTTGCTCACGGTGTGGCTGCCGCTGCTGCCGGGCGCGCTGGTGCTGGCCACGCTGGTGCGGCGCAAGGTGATCTGACGCTTGGTAGGTTCGCGTTCGGAGAGCCGCTCTGCCGCACTTGAGGAGGCGTGGTCCCGTGACACCGCTCGCCGTGTTCCTGCCCGAGCTGGGCGCGGTCCCGCGCTGGTTGCAGATCGCGGCCGGCGTGGTGGTCCTCGGCCTCATGGCCGCCCGCCTGTGGCTGTTCTTCCGCCGCCGCAAATAGCTTTCGCCCGCCGAGGCGGACCAAGGCTCGGGGTGACGTACTGCGGGGGCCCCGCGCACACCGAACCCGGCCGGGTGAACGACCTGTTCGGCGGGCGCGGGGCCCGTCGCGTCGGCGGTCAGCCCTGGACGCGGATCAGCTTCTTGTTCGCGAACTCCGCCATGCCGTACTTGCCCAGCTCACGGCCGATGCCCGAGCGCTTCACGCCGCCGAAGGGCAGGTCGGCCTGGGTGCCGGCGAAGCCGTTGATCCACACCATGCCGGTGTCGAGGCGGTCGGCGACACGCTTGGCGCGCTCCACGTCACCGCTCCACACGGCGCCGCCGAGGCCGTACGGCGAGCTGTTGGCCAGCTCCACGGCGGCGTCCTCGTCGGACACCGAGTAGACGACGGCGACGGGGCCGAACAGCTCCTCGGTGTAGGCGCGCATCTCCGGCGTGATGCCGGTCAGCACGGTCGGCTGGACGTACGCGCCGGGGCCCTCGCCGCGGCCGCCGCCGGTGTGCAGCGTGGCGCCCTTGTCGACGGCGTCCTTGATCTGCTCCAGCAGCTGGTCGGCGGCGGCGCGCGAGGACAGCGGGCCGAACTTCGTGCCGGGCTCCAGCGGGTCGCCCGCCTCCACGGCGCCGACGTTCGCGGTCAGCTCGCGCACGAAGTCCTCGTACAGGCCCTCCTGGACGAGGAAGCGCTTGGGCGAGTTGCAGGCCTGTCCGGCGTTGCCGAGCCGGCCGCCCGCCGCCTTGCGGGCGGTCTTCGCCACGTCGTCGGTGTCGAGGAGGATGAACGCGTCGGAGCCGCCCAGCTCCAGGACGCACTTCTTCAGGTTGCGGCCGGCGATCTCGGCGACGGCCGACCCGGCCCGCTCGCTGCCGGTGAGCGAGACACCCTGGTTGCGCGGGTCGGCGATGATGTCGGCGACCTGGTCGTTGGTGGCGAAGACGTTGAGGTAGGCGCCGGCCGGCAGCCCGGCGTCCGTGAAGATCTGCTCCATCGCGAGCGCCGCCTGCGGGCAGCTCGGGGCGTGCTTGAGCAGGATCGTGTTGCCGAGCATCAGGTTCGGCGCGGCGAACCGGGCGACCTGGTAGTACGGGTAGTTCCACGGCATGATCCCGAGCAAGGACCCGAGGGGCGCGGTGCGCACGGTGGCGGTGCCGCCGCCGCTGACCGAGAGCTCCTCGTCGGCGAGGAAGCCGGGGCCCTCGGTGGCGTAGTACTCGTAGATGCTCGTGACGATGTCGATCTCGCCCTTGGCCTGGGCGAGGGGCTTGCCCATCTCCAGGCTGATGATGCGGGCGAGCTCGTCCTTGCGCTCCTGGTAGATCTCCCCGACGCGGCGCAGCACCGCCGAGCGGGTCTCGACGTCCGAGGTGCGCCAACTCTGGTACGCGGCGTGGGAGTCGGCCAGTGCGGTCTCGATCTGCTTCGCGGTCGCCTCGGGGAATTCCTTGAGGGTCTCGCCGGTCGCGGGGTTCACCGTTTTGTAGGCCGTCATGCCCGCGACCATACCTTTCGTGTCCGGACCGTCGCGATGGCACACAAACGTGCTACGGGATATTGACGCTCCTGCGGTCGGGCGTGGAGTGTTGAGGGATCCGAGGACAAGGGGAGCGCCATGCGCGTCGAGTTCCGGACCGCCCCGACGCACTACCGCCACTGGTCGCTGAAGACCGAAGGACCCGTCGCCACGCTCACCCTGGACGTGTCCGAACAGGGCGGGCTCGTCCCCGGCTACGCGCTGAAACTCAACTCCTACGACCTGGGCGTCGACATCGAGCTGTACGACGCCGTGCAACGGCTGCGCTTCGAGCACCCCGAGGTGCGGGCGGTCGTGGTGACCAGCGGCAGGGACAAGGTGTTCAGCGCGGGCGCGAACATCCGGATGCTGGCGGCGTCGAGTCACGCGTGGAAGGTCTCCTTCTGCAAGTTCACCAACGAGACCCGCGCCGGCATCGAGGACGCCTCCGCGCACTCCGGCCAGACCTACCTCGCCGCGGTCAACGGCACGGCGTCGGGCGGCGGGTACGAGCTGGCGCTGGCCTGCGAGCGGATCCTGCTGGTCGACGACCGCTCGTCGACGGTGTCGCTGCCGGAGCTGCCGCTGCTCGGGGTGCTGCCGGGCACCGGCGGCCTCACCCGGCTCGTCGACAAGCGGGGCGTGCGCCGGGACCTCGCCGACCACTTCGCCACGCGGCCGGAGGGCGTGGGCGGCGCTCGGGCCGTCCGGTGGCGGCTGGTGGACGAGGCGGTGCCGCGCGGCGCGTGGGAGCGTACGGTCGCCGCGCGTGCGGCCGAGGCCGCCGCGCGCTCCGACCGGCCGACGGGCGGCCCGGCGGGAGGTCCGGCGGAAGGTCGGGCCGGGATCCGGCTGACGCCGCTGGAGAAGACGCGAACCGAGGAGGGCGTCGCGTACCGGTACGTGCGCGCGGCCCTCGACCGGGACCGGCGCGTCGTGGAGATCACGCTCGACGGGCCGACGTCCGACGCCCCGGCCGGACTCGCCGGGCTGCACCGGCAGGGGGACGCCTCCTGGCCGCTCGCGCTCGCCCGCGAACTGGACGACCTCGTCCTCGATCTGCGCACCAACGAAACGGAGTTGGGCACCTGGGTGCTGCGCAGCCGGGGCGACGCCGACCGCGTCCTCGCCCACGACTCCCTGCTCCTGGACCACGGCGACGACTGCCTCGCCCGCGAGATCACCCTGTACCTCAAGCGGACGCTGAAGCGGCTCGACCTGAGCAGCCGCAGCCTCATCGCCCTGATCGAGCCCGGCAGTTGCTTCGCCGGGACGCTCCTGGAGGTCGTGCTCGCCGCCGACCGCTCCTTCCACCTCTCGGGTGTCTTCGAGGAGGTGGACCCGGACGCCGCACCGGCCACGGTCACCGTCGGCCCGATGAACCTCGGTGCCCTGCCGATGAGCAACGGGCTGAGCCGGCTGGCGACCCGGTTCTGCCGCGACGAGGAGTCCCTGACGGCCGCCCGCGCCGCCCGGGGCCGGGCCCTCGACGCGGCGGACGCCGAGCGGCTCGGCCTGGTCACCTTCGCCCCCGACGACATCGACTGGGACGAGGAGGTGCGGATCTGTCTGGAGGAGCGGTCCGGGTTCAGCCCGGACGCCCTCACGGGCCTGGAGGCGAATCTGCGCTTCGTGGGGCCCGAGACCCTGGAGACGAAGGTCTTCGGCCGCCTCACCGCCTGGCAGAACTGGATCTTCAACCGTCCCAACGCGTCCGGCCCCGACGGCGCCCTGCGCAGGTACGGCACCGGACAGCGCCCGGAATTCGACCGGAAGCGGGTGTGACCGATGGCGCTCACCGCCGACTACACCGACAAGATCCCCAACAACGTGGACCTGCACGAGGACCGCCGCCTGCGGCGCGCCCTGGAGTCCTGGCAGCCCGACTTCCTCTCCTGGTGGGACTCCATGGGCCCCGCCCTGCCCACCGACGACGTGTACCTGCGGACCGCGGTCGACGTCGGGCGCGACGGCTGGGCGCGCTTCGGGCACGTCGCGATGCGGGACTACCGGTGGGGTGTCTTCCTCGCCGAACCGAAGCCCGACCGCCGGATCGCCTTCGGCGCGCACCGCGGCGAACCGGCCTGGCAGCGGGTGCCCGGCGAGTACCGGGCGGACCTCCAGCGCCTCATCGTGATCCAGGGCGACACCGAAGCGGCCAGCGTAGAGCAGCAGCGCAACCTGGGGGCGACCGCGCCCAGCCTCTACGACCTGCGCAATCTGTTCCAGGTGAACGTGGAGGAGGGGCGGCACCTGTGGGCGATGGTCTATCTGCTGCACGCCCACTTCGGCCGGGAGGGACGCGAGGAGGCGGACGAGCTGCTGCGGCGCAACTCCGGGAGCGAGGAGTCGCCGCGCATCCTGGGCGCGTTCAACGAGGAGACGCCGGACTGGCTGTCCTTCTTCATGTTCACGTACTTCACCGACCGCGACGGCAAGTACCAGTTGGGCACGCTCAAGGAGTCGGGCTTCGACCCGCTGTCGCGCACAGCCGAGTTCATGCTGAAGGAGGAGGCGCACCACATGTTCGTCGGCACCACCGGCATCGACCGGGTGGTGCGGCGCACGGCCGAGCTGATGCGCGAGCACGACACGGACGACCTCACCGGCTGCGGCGGCATCCCGCTGGACGTGATCCAGAAGTACATCAACTTCCACTACTCGGTCTCGCTCGACCTCTTCGGCTCGGAGACGTCCACGAACGTCGCCACCTACTACACCTCCGGTCTGAAGGGCCGCTGGGGCGAGGAGCGCCGCACCGACGACCACACCCTCACCGACGACGCGTACCTCGTGGACGCGCTGGTCGACGGGGAGTTCGGGCAGCGCGAGGTGGCGGCGCTCGTCGGGCTCAACACCGATCTGCGGCGCGCGTACATCCGCGACTGCCACACCGGTCTGGGCCGCTGGAACCGGCTCCTGGAGGAGGCCGGGATCGACCGGCGGCTGTATCTGCCGCACGTCGCGTTCAACCGGCGGGTCGGCGCCTTCGCCGGGATCGAGGCGGCACCGGACGGGACGGTCCGCGGCGCCGACGCGTGGGCCGAAGGGAAGGCCGTCTGGCTGCCGACCGAGGTGGACCGGACGTACATACGCTCCCTGATGCGCCCCGTGCGCGAGCCGGGCCGGATCGCCTCCTGGATCGCCCCGCCGAGCCAGGGCATCAACGGCAAACCGTTCGACTACGCGTACGTGCACCTGGCCTGACGAGCCATCCGTGGAGCCCCGGGCGCGCGCGAGCGCCGACCCGGCCCCTACCCAGGAGACGACCTGATGCTGGACGGCCACCCCCTGATCGACGTCCATCTCCACCCGGCGCGCCTGTCGACCCTGAAACCCACCTACGAGGAGTGGACACAGGGCATCGCCGACCACGATCTGCTCGCCCGGATCTACGACGGCGACACGGTCGACCCGGAGGCGTTCCACCGCTATCTCGTCTCCGAGGGCGTGGACGTCGCGCTGCTGCTGTCGGAGTACAGCCCGCGGTCGACCGGCATCCAGCCGGTGGAGGACCTGCTGCCGCTCACCGCCTACGAGCCGTCGAGGGCCAAGGCGATCGCCAACGTCAACCCGCACCTCCACTACCCCATCGAGGACGAGCTCCAGCGCCAGCTCGACCTCGGCGCGGTCGCCTGCAAGCTGCACCCGGTGCACGCGGGCGTCGCCGCCAACGACCGGCGCCTGTATCCCGCGTACGAGCTGTGCCAGTCGGCCGGCATCCCGCTCGTCGTGCACTGCGGCACGAGCACCTTCCCCGGAGCGCTCAACAAGTACGCGGATCCGCTGTTCCTGGACGACGTGCTGCGCGACTTCCGGCGCCTCGACGTGGCGCTCGCGCACGGCGGGCGGGGCTGGTGGTACGACGCGGCGGCGTTCATGGCGCTGTCCAACGAGCGGGTGTGGATCGAGCTGTCGGGCCTGCCGCCGTCGCGGCTGCGCACCTACTACGGAAGGCACGACTGGTCCCGGCTCACCCGCCGCATGATCTTCGGTACGGACTGGCCGGGCGTGCCGGGCATCGCGCGGAACGCGCGCGCCGTGGCGGCGCTGTGCCCGGACGAGACGACGACGGGGCTCGTCCTCGCGGGCAACGCGGCGCAGGTGTACCGGCTGAAGCCGGCCGGGTGAGCGGGGGCGGTCAGCCGTCGGCGGTCAGCCGGTTCCACTCCTGCTGGGCGGCGGGGTGCCGGCGCTCGTGGAGCTCGGTGAACACGCGCGCGGCGCGGGCGCCGATCCAGTGCGGTGGCAGCAGCTCCGGCGGCAGTTGCGGGTCGAGGGCCGGGAAGCGCCGCCACGCGTCGACGAGTTGGATCTGGGCGAGCAGCGTCTGCGTACCGGGATCGGTCCGCGCCCCTGCGAACCGGGCGAGGAACTCCTCGTACGCCGCCGCCAGATCACCGAGCCGCCATGCCTGTTGCACCATGTCCCGCTCGGAGCCGATCCCGGCGAACGGGCCGCAGAACGACGACACCTCGGACCCGAGCCCCAGCCCTTCCACCACCTGCTTGGCCTCCGCCTCCCGGGAGGCGTGGGGCGACACCCACATGCCGGGCGCGGGGCTGCCGAGGCCGGCCCAGGTGAGCCGGGTCCGCAGCCGATGGCGCAGTTCGCGCCGCGTCTCCGGGACGCTGACCAGGAGCACCAGCCAGCGGCCGTCCCAGCCCGGCCGCGCCCGGCCGAACGAGTAGATGCGCTCGGCGCCCTCGGTGAGCAGCGTCCGGCCCCGCTCGGTCAGCGCCCAGCGCACCCGCCGCCCGGACCGCTCGGCGCTGACGAGTCCGCTCGCCGCGAGCCGGTTCAACGCCTGCCGGGCCGCCTTCTCCTCGACGCCGAGCCCCGCCAGCACCCGCAGCAGCGTCGAGGTCCACACCGGGGCGCCGCTCGGCAGGACGTACTCCCCCAGCACCGTGAGCAGCAGCGAGCGCGCGCTGCCCGGTCCGGGCGGGCGGGGCGGGGTGGTCAATCCGGGCTCCTTCGCTGGACGTTGTGCCAGGGTAGCCGAGTCGCACTACGGAGAGCCGTCGTCGCGTACGGCTCGCGTAGACCTTCGGGCCGTCCTCGGTGTCACGCGTCGCGCCGCCGGAACGCCGCGGCGGCGAGCAGCAGCAAGGCCGCGGTGTACCCGGTGACCAGGGCGAGCGAGGGCCAGGGGGCGAGGCTGCCGACGGCGTCCGCGCTCGCGTCCGAGGTCTGGGTGAGCTTCTCCAGCGCGGCGGTCGGGGAGAGCCCGGCGATCCACCGCTGGGCGTCGCCGAACAGCGGGCCGACGAGGGAGGGCAGCAGCAGGACGCCGATCACGGTGGTGACGGCGCCCGCCGAGTGCCGCACCAGCGTGCCGATCGCGAGTCCGAGCAGCGCCGCCACCGAGAGGGACGCGGCGATGCCGAACAGCGCGGGCCAGGGCTCGCCCTGCGCGTACTTGCCGCTGGGGAGCAGCGCGCCGCCGAGGGCGTGGGCGAGGGTGCAGGACAGCAGGGCGAGCCCGTACGTGAGGAGCGTGAGGACCGCTCCCTTGGCGGCGAGCACGGTGCCGCGCCGGGGGTTCGCGGCCAGTGTGGTGCGGACCGTGCCGCTGCTGTACTCGCCGGTGATCACGAGGGCGCCGGTCACGGCCGCCAGCATCTGCGCGACGACGGTGAGGGTGAGGCTGCCGCCGAGCACGGTGTCGTCGGCCTGGAGGCTGCCGCTCGCGGCCACGAACACGGCGCCCAGGACGGGCACCAGGGCGGTGGCCACCGTCGTCCACACCGTGGAGCGCACGCTGCGGAACTTGATCCACTCGTACGCGATCTGTTCCGGCAGGGCGGCGCGCGGGGTGCGGGGCGCGGCTTCGAGGAAGAGGTCGTCGGTGGGAGCGCTCATCGCGGGACCTCCTCGGTCGCCGGGGTGGTGTACTCGGCCGCGGTGCGGGCGAGTTCGGTGTAGACGTCCTCCAACGAGGAGCGCGCGGGCGCGAGTTCGTGCACGGCGATCCCGTGGTCGCGGGCCAGGTCGCCGATGGTGGTCGCGTCCGGTCCCTCGACTCGCCAGCCACCGCGCGGATCGAGCCGTACGACGGCGCCCTTGGCCTCCAGCAGCGCCCGCAGCCTCTCGGCCTCGGGGGCACGTACGTAGGTGTGGGCGCGGGAGTGGGTGGCGATGAAGTCGTGGACGGTGGTGTCCGCGAGGAGGCGCCCCCTGCCGATGACGACGAGGTGGTCGGCGGTGAGTTCCATCTCGCTCATCAGGTGGCTGGAGAGGAACACCGTGCGGCCCTGCGCGGCCAGGGACTTCATCAGGTCGCGGATCCAGCGGATGCCCTCGGTGTCGAGGCCGTTGACCGGTTCGTCGAGGAGGAGGATCTCCGGGTCGCCGAGCAACGCGGCGGCGATGCCGAGGCGTTGCCCCATGCCGAGCGAGAACCCCTTGGTGCGTTTGCGCGCGGCGGCCGGTGGCAGGCCGACGAGTTCCAGGACCTCGTCGACACGGCGCCGCGGCAGCCCGTTGCTCGCGGCGAGCCCCGCCAGATGCTGGTGGGCGGTGCGGCCGCCGTGCACACCCTTCGCGTCCAGCAGGGAGCCGACGGTGCGCAGGGGCGCGCGCAGTTCCCCGTACGGGCGGCCGGCGACGGTGACGCGGCCGCGGGTCGGGGTGTCCAGGCCGAGGACGAGCCGCATGGTGGTGGACTTGCCCGCGCCGTTGGGGCCGAGGAAGCCGGTCACACGGCCGGGGCGGACGGTGAAGGACAGCGTGTCGACGGCGGTCCGCGCGCCGTACCGCTTGGTCAGTTCCGTTGCTTCGATCATGTCTGCGACGCTACGAACGACGGCCGTTCGGGACATCCGCCGCACGGAGTCGGCGGGTACTCCCGTGGGAGCAGTGAGCAGGCCCTAGCGCTCTCCGGGGCGCACCAGGCCGGTCTCGTAGGCCAGGACGACCAGTTGGGCGCGGTCGCGGGCGGCGAGCTTGGTCATCGCGCGGCTGACGTGCGTCTTCGCGGTCAGCGGGCTCATGATCAGCTCCTTGCCGATCTCGTCGTTGGTGAGCCCGGCCGCGACCAGTGCCATGACCTCGCGCTCCCGGTCCGTGAGGGGCGCGAGCCGCTCGGCCCCGGCCGCCGCGGGAGCCTGGAGGCGGGCGAACTCCTCGACCACGGAGCGGGTCACCGCAGGTGCCAGCAGGCTCTGCCCGGCGGCGACCGTACGGATCGCCGCGCGCAGTTCGTCCGGCTCCAGGTCCTTCAGCAGGAAGCCCGCCGCACCGTGCCGCAGCGCCTCGAAGACGTACGCGTCGACGCGGTACGTGGTGAGCATGACGACGCGGACGTCGTCGAGGGTGGGGTCGGCGGCGATCCTGCGGGTGGCCTCGATGCCGTCGACGCCGGGCATGCGGATGTCCATGAGGACCACGTCGGGGCGGGTGGTGCGGACCGCTGCGACGGCCTGCTCGCCGTCCGCCGCCTCGGCGACCACGACCAGGTCGTCGGTCAGGTCGAGCAGGGCGCGGAAGCCGGCCCGTACGACGGTCTGGTCGTCCGCGAGCACCACGCGCACGGTCATGGTCGCTCCCCCTCGCCGGGTGCCGCGTCGAGGGGCAGCCATGCCCGCACCCGGAAGCCGCCGCCGGGCAGCGGCCCGTGCTCGATGCCGCCGCCGACCGCGCAGGCCCGCTCGCGCATGCCGATCAGGCCGAAGCCCGGCTCGCGGGCGGCGTCGCCGGGGCCCCTGCCGTCGTCGACGACCTCGACGGACAGGTGTCGCCGCTCGACGCCGACGGCCACGGCCGCGTGCCGGGCGTCGGCGTGCTTGACCACGTTGGTGAGGGCTTCCTGCACGATGCGGTAGGCGGCGAGGTGGACCATGCGCGAGGCCGCGTCCGGGTCCGGGACGTCCTGGCGCAGGGTGACGTCGAGGGCGCCGCCCGTGTACGTGGTCACCAGCTCGGGGAGCCGGTCGAGCCCCGGCGCGGGCGCGGTGCTCGCGCCGTCCGGTGCGCGCAGCACGGTGACGGTGGCCCGCAGTTCCCGTACGGCCTCCTTGCCCGCTGCGCGCACCGTGCGCATCGCGTCGCGCGCGACGTCGGGTCTGCGGTCGAGGGCGTCCAGGGCGACGCCCGCCTGCACGGTCATGGCGGCCACGGTGTGCGCCACCACGTCGTGGAGTTCGCGGGCGATCCGGGTCCGCTCCTCGTGCACGCGGCGCGCCGCCTCGCGCTCCCGGTCGGCCTCCGCGCGCTCGGCCCGCGCCGCGTAGGCGGCCAGCAACTCCCGGCGCGTACGCACCACTTCGCCCAGCAGCAGCGGGATCAGCGGCCACACCATCTCCAGGACCGGCAGCCCCTGCGGGTTGACCACGTCCTTGCCTACGAGCAGGGCGACCGCCCCCGACGCCCCGGCGGCGATCACCGCCGCCCAGGCGGTGCGGCGGCGGCCGCCCCGGACCGCGACGGTGTAGAGCGCCACGATCACCGGCAGGTTCAGCAGCTCGCCGATGTGTCCGTACAGCGCCCAGGCCGCGCACACGGCGCCGGTCACCGCGGCCACGGCGACCGGCCACCTCGCGCGCAGCGTCAGCGCGCCCAGGGACAGTGCGTACAGCGCCCACGAGAACCGGTCCCCCTGCCGGTAGCCCGGTTCGCTGACCGCCAGGTCGGCCGCGGTGAGCCCGCCCACGACGGCCACGACCAGCAGATCGGGCCACCGGGGCGGAAGCACCCGCACCCGGGCCGACAGCTGGTCGAAGGTCGTCACGTTCTCACGTTAGGCGCCGCCCCTCGGCCGCGCATACGCCCGTGGGAGTAGCCCCGCTGCTTCAGCGGCGCCCCTTGAGGCGCTCCACGCCCACCACGCCGAGCGCGGCGAGGCCGATCTGCATGGCCAGCTCGATCCAGTCGATGCCGTCGGTCTCGGCGACGTCGAAGGCGCCCGCGAGGGCCGTGCCGATGAGCGCGGCGGCGATACCGACCAGGAGCGTCCACACGATGCCGATGCGCTGACGGCCGGGGATGGCCAGGCGGCCCAGTATGCCGATCACTATGCCGATGACGATCGCGGTGAAGATGCCTGAGATCTCCATGCCAATTGCCTCTCCTTGATCCGAGACTTCGACGTTTCGACACGGCTGTCGAATGTCGATTTACGTGTTCCCCGGCTTGGGGGACGCAGTCCCACCGACACCGGTTGAGTCTCGATGCGGGGGTTGCCCCCCGCAGGGCGGCGGGGGCTGTCCGGCTACTGGGGGCACCCTCGACTCCGTACGTTCATGGCCATGTTGAAGCGGACAGCACACGCGGCCCTCGTCGTCTCCCTCGCCTCGGGCGCCCTCGCGGTCGCCGGAACGGCCTCCGGCGCCACACCCCTCTCCGGCACCACCTCGGGCACGGCCGCCCCCACCACCGTGCGGACCGACAAGGGAGTCGTGCGCGGCGCGGTCGACGGTGCGGTGCGTACTTTCGAGGGCGTCCCGTACGCGGCGCCGCCGGTGGGCGCGCTCAGATGGGCGCCGACCGCGCCCGCGCAACCATGGCGCGGCGTCCGGGACGCCACCCGGCCCGGCCCGGCCTGTCCGCAGACCGGGCTCCTGCCGCCGGTGGGCCCCTTCTCCGACTCCGAGGACTGCCTGACCGTCAACGTGACCGCCCCCGCGGCCGGTTCGGCGAAGCCGCGCCCCGTCATGGTCCATCTGCACGGCGGCGACCACACCGACGGGGCGGGCGCCATGAACGGTGCGGCGCGGCTCGCCGCCCGGGGCGATGTCGTGGTGGTGACGGTCAACTACCGTCTGGGGGCGCTCGGTTACCTCGCCCACCCGGACCTGGAGAAGAAGGGCGTCGAGTCGGGCAACTACGGGTTCCTCGACCAGCGGGCCGCCCTGCGCTGGGTGCGGCGCAACGCAGCCGCGTTCGGCGGTGATCCCGGCAACGTGACCCTCTTCGGGCAGTCCGCGGGAGCCACCAGCGCCTGCGCCCACCTCGTCGCGCCCGGCTCGGCGGGGCTGTTCGACCGGGTGATCCTCCAGAGCGGCGCGTGCACCCGGTCCGACGCGACGACGGACCGTGCCGAGGCGCTGCGGCAGGGCGAGAAGGCCGCGAAGGACATCGAGGCGAACGGGGTGGACGACTGGCGGGAGGCGGCGCCCGCGCAGCTCGTGCACCCCTTCGGCGCCGGTCCGCACTACGGGCCCGTCTACGGCGGGAAGCTGCTGCCGCGCACACCCCAACAGGCCTTCGCCTCGGGGACGTTCGCGAAGGTGCCCGTGCTCCAGGGAATCACCCGCGACGAGAACCTCGGCATGGTCTACAGCATGGAGCTGATGAAGCGGCAGGCCACCGGCGACCCGGAGGCCACCCTCGACGAGAGCGACTACCGCACCCAGCTGGAAGCCGCCTTCGGGGCGGCGAAGGCTCCGGCGGTCGCCGCCGAGTACCCCGCCGAGGACCACGACGGATCCGTGGCGCTCGCCCTCGGGGCGGCGCTCACCGACGGCGACCACGGGCGCGCCACCGTGGCGACCGGGCAGGCGCTGTCCCGCCACGTCCCCACGTACACCTACGAGTTCGCCGAGGAGGACACGCCCTGGTACGCCGACCCCGCCTACCCCGAGCCGTCCTTCCCGGCCGGGGCCATGCACACCTTCGAACTGCCCTACCTCTTCGAGATTTCCGCATATCAGCCGCTCGACGAGCGACAGCGGGGCCTGTCCGACGCGATGATCGACATCTGGGCCGGCTTCGCCCGCACCGGCAAGGCCCCGTGGCAGACCGGCACGCCCGCCGTCCTCAACGCCCAGGCGCTGGCCTCGGGGCCGGGCGGCATCCGGCCCGTCGACTTCGCCAAGGCGCACCACGACACCTTCTGGAAGTCCCTGGGCTGAGCGGGCCGCGCGGGTCCGCTCAGGCCGCCGCCTGCGGGTGGGTGAGCCGGGCCAGCAGGTCGTCGAGGGCGACGAGGCCGGTCAGGCGGCCCGTGTCGTCACGGACCACGGCGAGCGAGGCGCGGCGCTGGCGGAGCCGCTCGATGGCCTGGCCGACCGTGTCGCCCGCGAGCAGCTCCGGGACCGGGCGGGCCAGCTCACCCGCGGTGGTGGCGCGGCCCCGGCTGCGGGCGATCAGGGCGTCACGGGCGTGCACGGAGCCGATGAACCGGTCGCCCTCGCGCACCAGCAGGCGGCTGCGGTCGCGGGCCGCGGCCGTGGCGAGGACCGCGTCGAGGTCCGCGTCCGCCGGTACGGAAGTGATCCGTGCGGCGGGGGTCTGGAGCTCGCCGACCGGCGTGAGGGGTTCGACGAGCGAGCTGGTGATCAGCTCCGAGTCGTCCTTGCTGATCAGGCCGAGCCGCTCGGACTCCACGACGAGGTGGGTGAGCTGCTCCCGGTTGTGCACCTCGGCCAGTTCGTCGCGCGGGGTGACCCGGCACATCCGCACCAGCGCGTTGCTGACCCTGTTGAGGACCCAGATCAGCGGGCGGACGACCTTGACCACCGCGCGGAACGGCGGGGCGAGCAGCATCGCCGAGCGCTCGGGGTGCGCGATCGCCCAGGACTTGGGCGCCATCTCACCGACGACCATGTGCAGGAAGACCACGACGATCATCGCGAAGGCGAAGGAGACGCCGTAGCTGAGACCGCTGGGCAGGCCCCAGCCGTGCAGCAGCGGGTCCAGCTCGTGGGAGATGGCCGGCTTGGAGATCGAGCCGAGCCCCAGGGTGCAGATCGTGATGCCGAGCTGGGCGCCGGCGAGCATCAGGGACAGCTCCCGCATCCCCGCGAGGGCGGCCTTGGCGCCGCGTGCGCCGGACGCGACGGCCTGTTCCATGCGGTGCCGCTTGGCGGCGACGAGGGCGAACTCGGCGGCCACGAAGAAGCCGCTGCCGATGAGCAGGAGGACCGTGCTGAAGACGGCCATGGGGAAGCTCATGAGCGGGGCCCCTCCTCGGTGCCGGAGGTGTCGGAGGTGTCGGTGGTGTCGGTGGTGTCGGTGGTGCGGGCGGTGTCGGGGGCGCGCAGGGTCAGGCCGACCAGCTCGGCCACGTGCCGGTCGAGCGTGCGGACGTCGAGCACGGCCCGCGTGCCCTCGTCGTCCAGGTCGATCGTGACCTCGTCGCGGACCGCGGGGAAGCGGCCGAGGCGGTCCACGATCAGCCCGGCCACGGTGTCGTAGCCCTCGTCCTGCGGCAGCTCGATGCCGGTGGCCTCGGCGATCTCGTCGAGGCGGCGGCCCGCGTCGATCTGCCAGCCGGTGCCGCCCGGGTCGGGGACCGCCAGCTGGGTCTCGCGGTCGGTCTCGTCGGCGATGTCACCGACGAGTTCCTCGGCGATGTCCTCGTAGGTGACGATGCCGGCGACGCCGCCGTGCTCGTCGAGGACCACCGCGAACTCGTCGTCGGCCTCCCGCATCCGGTCGACGGCGACGGGCAGCTGGAGGGTGTCCGGCAGCAGCAGGGGGCGGCGGGCCAGGGACCCGGCCGTCGCGCCGGCGTACGCGGACTGCGGCAGCCGCATCAGTTCACGGACGCCGACGACGCCCGTGACGTCGTCGGGGTGGTCGCCCATGACCGGATAGGTGGAGTGGCCGTACTTGGCGATGAGCTCGACGGCGTCGGCGGCCGTGGCCTCCTTGCGGGCGAAGACGGCGTCCGCGCGCGGCACCATCACCTGGTCCAGGGTCCGCTCGTTGAACTCCAGGGCGTGGTCGAGGAGGGTGGCGGTCTCCTGGGGCAGCTCGCCCTGCTGGTGGGACTCGCCGATCAGATGGCTGAGCTCCTCCAGGGTGGCGCCGTGGTGCAGCTCCTCGACCGGTTCGATGCCGACCTTGCGCAGCAGCTTGTTCGCGGCGCTGTCGAAGAGGTGCACGACGGGGCCGACGACCTTCAGGTACACGAGCGTGGACGGGGCGAGGGCCTTGGCCAGGCGCTCCGGGACGGCGAGCGCGAGGTTCTTCGGCGCCAGCTCGCCCAGCACCATCTGCACGACCGTGGCCAGCACGAACGCCAGGACCACCGAGATACCGGTGACCGCGGCGGCCGGGATGCCGATGCCCTCCAGGGCGGGGCGCAGCAGCGCCGAGACGGAGGGTTCGGCGAGGAAGCCGACGACGAGGCCGGTGACGGTGATGCCGAGCTGGGCACCCGACAGCATGAAGGACAGCCGCTCCAGGACCTTGAGGGCCTTGGCGGCCTTCTTGTCCCCGGCCTCCGCCTCGCGGGCGAGCGCCAGCCGGTCCGCGGCGACGTAGGCGAATTCCTGGGCGACGAAGTAGCCGGTTCCCGCGGTCAGGACGAGGACCGCGAGGAGACCGAGCACGGCACTCAGCATGCTCCACCACCTCGCCGCGTGCCGTGCTCACCGTTCAAGGGGCGGGGTGGTCGGGGACTGTGCCCCGGAGGGTCCGTCGGTCTGGCGGACAACCGGCTGCTCCTTCGCGCTTTACTTTCTCTTTGCCTTCATCCCGACAACGGTCGGGGTGTCACCGTTGTTCCCGACCACTTTCCTTCGGTGGTGTCCACCGCGCCACCGCGCCTCCCGCACGGCCTGAGGGTACGAACAGGGATGATGGGCGGGCCGCGCGTCGGGCCGCCGACCGGGCGCCACGAACCGAGCCACCAGGAGGAGCCGGTGACGAAGTCACGCCACAGGACCCCACGACGCGCCCAGGGCGAGCTGGAGGCGCAGGTCCTGGCCGCGCTGCGCACGGCCGACGCCCCCGTGAGCGCCGGGTGGGTGCGCGACCAGGTGGGCGGCGATCTCGCGTACACCACGGTGGTGACGA
The DNA here is from genome assembly GCF_054724165.1 of Streptomyces sp. BYX5S. Classification (NCBI taxonomy): domain Bacteria; kingdom Bacillati; phylum Actinomycetota; class Actinomycetes; order Kitasatosporales; family Streptomycetaceae; genus Streptomyces; species Streptomyces sp. BYX5S. Next base: position 4,728,877 of record NZ_CM138829.1, read on the forward strand.
TCCTGGCGCGGTTGCAGGCCAAGGACGCGGTCACCCGGCGCCGTGAAGGACGCTCCTTCGTGTGGACGCCGGTGGCGGACGAGGCGGGGCTCGCGGCGTTCAAGATGCGCAAGGTCCTCGACGCCGAGCCGGACCGGGAAGCGGTCCTCGCCAGCTTCGTGACCTCCCTGCCCGAGGGCGACGAGCGGCTGCTGCGGGATCTGCTGCGCAGGGCGGAGGCGGGCGACGGGGACAACGGGCCGGGCGGGGCCGGGGTCGGTGCCGAGGAAGGCGCAGGCTGAGCGCGTGGGGATTTTCGTCTTTCTGCCGCTGGTGCTGCCGCTGACGGCCTGGCCGGTCGCCCGGCTGGCGGCGCAGCGGCTGCATCCGCGCACCGCGACCCGCCTGCTGACCTGCGTCGCCGCCGTGATGGCGGTGTGCAGCACGGTGTGCCTCGGACTGCTGATGGTGGTCGGCACCGCCCAGCTGCCGGGCAATCCGCTCCCCGACGGCTGGTCGGACCCCGAGGTGCGGGCCGCCGTGCCGCAGGACGAGATCGCGGGCAAGGCCGCCATCCCGGCGCTGATCGCCGTCGTCGCCGTGTGCGCGCGCACGGTGTGGCGGCACTTCGCGCTGCGCCGTCGTGCCCACGCGGCGCTCGCCGGGCTGCCCGCCACGCAGGTCGCGGTGTTGCCGGACGCCCAGCCGTACGCGTACGCGCTGCCCGGCGGCGGGGGCGGCGACGGCCGGATCGTCGTCAGCACGGCGCTGCTCGACCGGCTCACGGCCGCGGAGCGGCGGGCCCTGTTCGCCCATGAGCGCACGCATCTGACGGCCCGGCACCACCGCCACCTGCTGACCGTGCGCCTCGCGGCCCGCGCCAATCCGTTCCTGCGCCCGCTGAGTTCGGCCGTGGCGTACACGGCGGAGCGGTGGGCCGACGAGGCGGCGGCCGCCCGGGTGGGCGACCGCACGGTGGTCGCGCGGGCCATCGGCAAGGCGGCCCTGTCGTCGGGCGGGGCGGGCGAGCCGGTGTTCGCGGCGCTCGCCGCGCCCGGCCCGGTGCCGCGCCGCGTGGCCGCGCTGCTCGCGCCGCCGCCGGGCGCGCCGGGCCGGGTCACGGTGTTCACGACGGTGGGGCTCGCGACGTGGACCGCCGGGTTCGGCGCGGCGGCCTCCGCGATGTCGTCCGCCAACTCCGCGTTCACGCTGGCGGCCACGCTGCACGCCGCGACGCCCCTCTGACAAGGCCGCCTCTCCCGCTCTCCTACAGGTCGAACTCGTGCGGCGGCAGGCCGAGCATCTGGCAGGCCTCCCGCACGACGCCCTGCTCCGTCTTGTCGAAGTCGCCGTCGGCGCCGCCGATGACGATGCCGATCTGGATCACGGCGCGCGCCTCGGCCTCCTTCTTCTTCGCCTTGGAGACCTCCTGCAACACGCTGACCTTGCCGAAGTCGAAGTCGGCCGTCAGCTTGTCGAGGTTGGCCTCGAAGCGCTTCTGGAGGTCGGTGGCGTCGAAGTTCTGCAACACCTCGTTGCTCATGATGAGCTGCGCGACGCGGCGCCGCTCCGAGGCGTCGATGGTGCCGTCGGCCGCGGCCACCAGGGCGCACATCGCCATGGAGGCGTCGCGGAACGCCCCGGACTTCAGGTCGTTCTTCTTCGCCACCAGCTGCGTCTGCATGGTCGACGCGGATTCCTTGATGCGGTCCCACAGGGCCACGGGTACTCCTCGGGTTGTGCTCGGGGCTCAGCCTTGGGCTGAGATGTCTTGCCGGATCATTGTTCTACAGCTCTGTAGAAACTAACGGGGATCGGCGAAAGTTCCGTCACGCGGCGGGACCGACCAGCTCGGTCAGTACGTCCTCCATCGTCACGAACCCGATGACCGTGCCCTTGTCGCCGGTGACGGCCGCGAGGTGGCTGCCCTGCGCCCGCAGCGCGGTGAGCGTGTCGTCGAGCGGGGTGTCGATACGCACCCGGGTCAGCGGGTGCACGGTGGCGCGCGGGAAGGGCCGGTCGCGCTCGGCGATCCCGAGCGTGTCCTTGATGTGCAGATAGCCGAGCAGCGCCGTGCCGTTCGCCGCGGTCACCGGGAAGCGGGAGAACCCGGCACCGGCCGCGGCCCGTTCCAGTTCGGCGGGCGTCGTCGTGTCCGGCACCGTACGCATCTGCTGCGCGGGCACCACGATCTCGCCGACCGGGCGCGTGCCCAGCTCCAGGGCGTCGCGCAGCCGTTCGCCGTCCTGCGCCGACAGCAGCCCGGCCTCGCTGGAGTCGAGGACCATGCGGGCGAGCTGGTCGTCGGTGAAGACGGACTCGACCTCGTCCTTCGGCTCGACCTTCAGCAGCCGCAGCAGCGCGTTGGCGAAGGCGTTGATGCCGAACACGATCGGCTTGACCGCCTTCGTCAGCCCCACCAGGGCCGGGCCGAGCAGCAGGGCGGTGCGGACCGGCGCGGCGAGCGCGATGTTCTTCGGCACCATCTCGCCGAACAGCATGTGGGCGTAGGTCGCCGCGGTCAGCGCGATGACGAACGAGACGGGGTGCACGAGCGCGTGCGGCACGTGCACGGCCTCGAAGGCCGGCTCCAGGAGGTGGGCGATGGCCGGTTCGGCGACGGCGCCGAGCACCAACGACGAGACGGTGATGCCCAGTTGCGCCGTGGCCAGCATCGCGGAGATGTGCTCCAGCGCCCACAGCGTGGAGCGGGCCCGCTTGCTGCCCTCCTCGGCCCGGGGCTCGATCTGGCTGCGCCGCACGGAGATCAGCGAGAACTCCGCGCCGACGAAGAACGCGTTGGTGAGCAGGGTGAGTACCCCGATGGCGAGTTGCAGCGCGGTCATCGGACATCCTCCATCAACGCGGCGCCCGCGGCGTCCGGTTCGGTGACCGTGATCCGGACCCGGTCGGCCCGGTGGTGCTCGACGTCGAGCACGGCGACCTCCCAGCCGTCGAGGCCGACGACGTCGCCCTGGACGGGGATCCGGGCGAGCCGGGTCGCGACGAGCCCGGCCACGGTCTCGTACGGCCCCTCGGGGACGCCGAGCCCGATCGAGGCGAGCTGGTCGACGCGGACGCCGCCGTCGGCCTCCCAGACCCGGTTCTCCCCCGGGCCCTCGGAGACGGGCTGGAGGTCGGGCGTCTCGACGGGGTCGTGCTCGTCGCGCACCTCGCCGACGACCTCCTCGACGATGTCCTCGACGGTCGCCACGCCGGCCGTGCCGCCGTACTCGTCGATGACGACGGCCATCGTGCGGGTCTCCCGCAGCCGCTCCAGGAGCCGGTCGGCGGGCAGGCTGTCGGGGACGAGGAGCGGCGCGGTGGCCAGCTCGGTGACGGGCGTCGAGGGGCGCTTCTGAGGTGGCAGGGCGAGGACGTCACGGATGTGGAGCGTGCCGACGACCTCGTCGAGGCTGTCGCGGTAGACCGGGAAGCGGGACAGGCCGGTGGCGTGGGTCAGGTGGGCGGCGTCGGCGGCCGTCGCGTGCGTCTCCAGGGCCTGTACGTCGACGCGGGGCGTCATGACGTTCTCGGCGGTCAGTTCGCTCAAGTGCAGCGTGCGCACGAACAGTTCGGCCGAGTCGGGCTCCAGTGCGCCTTCGGCGGCGGAGTGCCGGGCGAGCGCGACCAGCTCCTCCGGGCTGCGGGCGGAGGCCAGTTCCTCGGCGGGTTCCAGGCCGAAGCGCCGCACGGCCCGGTTCGCCGTGTTGTTGAGATGCCGGATGAACGGCCCGAAGGCGGCGGTGAATCCGCGTTGCGGACCGGCCACCACCTTCGCCACCGTGACCGGCCGGGAGATCGCCCAGTTCTTCGGCACGAGTTCGCCGACCACCATGAGGACGACCGTGGACAGGGCCACGCCGAGCACGGAGGCGACCGACGAGGCCGCCCCGCCGAGCCCGGCCGCCTCCAGCGGTCCCCGCAGCAGGGCCGCGAGCGACGGTTCGGCGAGCATGCCGATCACCAGGGAGGTGACGGTGATGCCCAGTTGGGCGCCGGACAGCTGGAAGGTCAGGCGGCGGACGGCCTTGAGCGCGCCGGACGCGCCGCGCTCCCCCGCCTCCGCGGCCCGCTCCAGATCGGCGCGCTCCACCGTGGTCAGGGAGAACTCGGCGGCCACGAACACGGCGCAGGCCAGCGTGAGCAGCAGTGCGAGCGCCAGCAACAGCACCTCGGTCATCGCGGGTTGTGACTCCTTCTCGGACGGGACTCGGAGGACGACAGCGCCCCCTATACTTCTACACGCCTGTAGAACGCGGTCGCCGCCCCTGATGTTCCCGGTGCCCGCATACCCCCTCATCCTCTCCGCACGTAAGGGAGTGAACGCCTCGATGGTGTTCAAACGACTGCTCGGTTCGCTCGGCGTGGGCGGCCCCACCGTCGACACCGTCCTCGTCCCGGGGGCGAGTGCGCCCGGCGGCACCGTGTCCGGCCAGGTCCATCTCAAGGGCGGCAGCGGCGACTTCGAGATCGAGCACATCACCCTCGAACTCGTCGCCCGCGTCGAGGCCGAGCACGAGGACGGGGAGAGCCACGGCACCGTGGCCTTCGACCGCTTCGTGGTCGGCGGCGGTTTCCGCCTCGTCGCGGGCGCCGAGCACAGCGTGCCGTTCACGGTGACGCTGCCGTGGGAGACGCCGATCACCGAGCTGTACGGGCAGCAGCTCGGCATCGTCCTCGGCGTCCGCACCGAACTCGCCGTCGCCGGCGCCAAGGACAAGGGCGACCTCGATCAGCTCGCCGTCGGGCCGATGCCCGTGCAGGAGGCGGTCCTGGAGGCGTTCGGGCAGCTGGGCTTCGGGTTCAGGTCGGCGGACCTGGAGTACGGGCACATCGGCGGCACCGGCCAGCAGCTGCCCTTCTACCAGGAGATCGAGCTGACGCCGTCCCCGCAGTACGCGCACGCGGTGAACGAGATCGAGCTGACGTTCCTCGCGGCGCCGGGCGGCGTCGAGGTGATCCTGGAGGCCGACAAGCGCGGCGGCCTCCTCTCCGGCGGGCACGACGCGCTCACCCGCTTCGGCGTGGCCCACGAGGACGCCGGCCGGCAGGACTGGAACGCGGTGGTGGAGGGCTGGGTGCGGGAGCTGGTCGAGCACCGCTCCGCGTACGGCAGCCACGCCTCCTACGGTCACGGCGAGGGGCACGAGCACGGCTTCGGCGGCGGGCACCGCTCCGGTCCCGGCGTGGGCACGGCGGTGGCGGCGGGCGCGGCGGGCCTCGCGGTCGGGGTGGTCGGCGGCATGGTCGCGGCCGAGGTCGTCGACGAGGTCGGGGACTTCTTCGAGGGTGACGACGAGGACGAGGGCGGCGAGGACTGACCATGTTCGGACTCAGTGAGCTGGCGATCGTCCTGATCGTCATAGCCGTCGTGGTCGGCATCAAGAAGCTGCCGGAGCTGACGCGCAGCGCGGGCAAGTCGGCGCGCATCCTCAAGGCGGAGGCCCGCGCCTTGAAGGAGCAGGATCAGCCGGACGACGCGCGGCGCGAGCCGCACGTCATCCAGGGCGAGACGGTGACTCCGCCGCCGCGGACGCCGGAGCAGGAGCCACCGAAGCAGTAACGGCCCTCCCTGCGGGGCGGGTTGAGGCTACGGGGCGGGTTGTGGCTACGGGGTGGGTTGCAGCTTCTCGAAGAAGAACTCGTGCTTCAGGTACGAGGTGTCGTACTCGTGCCCCGGGTACGGCGGGAGGAGCTGCGCCGCCTGGAACAGGCGCCAGCCGTCACGGAGCGCTTCGAGCCCCGTCTCGTAGGGGGGTTCGTCGCTGTCGCCGGTGGTGTGGTCGGTGGTTGCGGTGCCGTCGTACCGGGACCAGCCGACCACTTTCGCGTCCAGGGCCGAGTTGGCCAGGTAGAGGACGAGTACCTGCTGCCTCATGCGTGGCTCCCGAGGGTGGGACGGTTGGAGACCCGGGTCACCCAGTGGTCCAGGTCGAAGGTGTCGTCGCCGGTGAGTGACCGCCACAGGCGGACCCGGTTGTAGAACTCCAGGCGCCCGGTGGCGGGTTCGTACCACGGGAAGACCTGGCGGAGTTCGTCGAGGACCGCCGGGTCGCCGAGGTCGGAGGTGTCCCACAGGCGCACCTGCGGCACGGTCGGGTTGAAGCGGACCTTGAACATGTAGCGCCGGATGTCGCTGTCGTTGCGGCGGCCGCCGTGCCAGATGCCGTGGTGCATGAACAGCACCGTGCCCGCCGGGCAGGTCAGGCGGCTCTGGCCGCGCAGGTTCTGGTAGCGGCCGGTGTCGGTCTCGTTGGTGCGCCGCAGGTGACTGCCGGGGACGCTGAGGGTGCCGCCCATCTCCAGCGTCACGTCCTGCGGGTAGTACATGAGTTGGACGTCGAAGGCGTCGGGGCGTACGTCGATGATGGCGTCGCCGTGCAGGGGTTGCGCGGTGCCTTCGCGGGCCTCGCGCACATGGACGGCGTGGTGGTCGACGGTCGGGTCCGGCCCGACCAGGCTCCGCAACGCGCCCGCGACAGCGGGCAGTTCGAGGAGCCGGCGGGCGAAGGACCCTTCGGGGTAGGCCTGGGGGACGGGCGTGCCGTACGGCGCGGCGGGGATTCCGGCCTCGAACACGGCGACGGCCTGCTCGTTCATCTCCGGTGGGACGACTGCGTCGAGGCGGAGCGATCCGTGGGCGACGAAGCGCGCCAGCTGTACGGAGCTCAGCAGTTGCTCACTGGTTGGCATGGGGCAAACGTAGGCACTCGGGGCCCGTTCGTCGTGGGCTCTATCGGGCCTGTGCTGGTAGTTTTCCGGCATGGCCGACGGCGCGGTGGTGCAGCTGGACCAGCCACCGGAGGTGGTGAGCGCGGGTGTCGGTGTGCACGGCGGGCAGGCGTTGAGCGAGTCGTTCCGGCTGCCCGACCTGTGGCAGCTGCACCTCTACGCCTACGCGGGCGAGCTGACGGTCGACGGGCACCGCCACCCCATCCGGCCCGGCCACCTCAGCCTGATCCGCCCGGACACCGAGGCCCACTTCCGGTACGTGTCACGGCGCAGCGAGCACCTGTACGCGCACTTCCGGCTGCCGGGGCGGGACCCACGGGGGCTGCGCCGGGTGCCGGTGATGCAGGACGCGGGGGCGGAGGCGGCGCTGCTGGGCACGCTCCTCGGGAACGCGGTGGCCGCGATGCCGACGGCGCGGGCGCGGGCGGCGGCGGAGGTGTGGACGGTGCTCTGGCACGCGACACACCTCGGCTCCCGTACGGAACGGCACGGCAGTGCGCACCCCGCCCTGGCCACGGCCACCGAACACATCGAGCGGCACCTCGCGGCCCCGCTGACGGTCCCGGTGATCGCCGCCGCCGCGGGTGTCTCCCCCGGCCATCTGACCCGGCTCTTCCGCGCGGCCACGGGAGACACCGTGGTGGCCTGGATCCGCCGCCGTCGCATGGAGCGCGCCCGCCACCTCCTGCGCTCCTCCACCCTCCCGATCACGGCGATCGCCGCCACGGTCGGCATCCCGGACCTTCAGGCCTTCAACAAGACGTGCCGCCGGGAGCTGGGGGCGTCGCCGCGGCAGGTGCGGGGGCGCACGAGGGGCTCACGGTAGGCACGGCGGGCGCGGGCACCGTACGGGCGATGCCGTCGTGAGCCGCTGGTCCGCGCTTCCGGGTGGTCCGATCAACACGACAATGTGGACACCGAATTGTGTCGTCCGCCCCCGTCGTTCGCGCGGGTCGACGACACCGAGGCGGGGAATCTCATGATCACAGTCAAAACAGGGGGCACAGACGGCAGGGACCACCGCTCCATTCAGGTGAAGTACGTCGCGGCCGGCGTGCACGCCGCGGGAGTCCTGATCGCCGTCTACCGGATCCATGTCGCCCTGCGCCGGCTCGAAGCCGCGGCGGCACAGGAGCAGCACCGCAAGGCCCTCACGGAGTACCGGCGGGACCACCAGCGGCTCGTCGCCCGCGCCACGGCGGACCCCTCCCTGCTCCCCGTGCTCGACGCCTACGAAGAGGAGCTGCCGGACGACCTGCAAAGGCGCCACCTCTACGCCAACGAGCTGTACCAGCACGCCCTGCACGGCTACCACGTCGGCATCCTGACCCTCACCGAGCTCCACGGTCACCTGCGGTACATCTTCCAGAGCCGCTCCATGCGCGACTACTGGCAGGCGACCCGCCACCACCGCGCCAGCCTCCCCCACCGGTCCGACGAGGCCCGCCTGGGCCGCATGGTGGACGCGCTCGTCACGGACCTCGACGACAACGACGAGGAGGACTGGTGGGTCGTCGGCCGGCCCCCGGAGCCGCCCCCTTAGCAGGAACGGGAGTTCGACCGCGCCCCAACGCACTCCAGGGACCACTCAAGGAGATTGGTGCCCCGCGACGTACGCACGCTAGGTTGTCCGCCGTGGCGAACTCCCTTCACGGTGATGACCGTTCTGACCTGCACATTGTCCGCCGAATCGGCGTGTCCCCCGCCGAGCGCGGAAGCGTCGGGGGCCAGGCGTGCCCCGACATCTTCGAGCTGGCCGACGGCAGCTTCGCGATCATCGGAACGGACCGCACCGACCAGCTCGACGACCACCTCCCGACCGACGCTGCCCGCGCGGACCACGAACGCATCGTCGTCATCACCCGCGAGACACTGCTGCGTGCGCGGACGGACATTCTGGCGTTGGAGGGCTGACGCGGACCAAGGCGGGAGGGAGCGGGGCCCGCACGTGTGTCAGTGAATGTGCGACCCGCCATTCACGTCGTACGTGGCCCCGCTGATGTAGCCCGACTCCGCCCGGCACAGGTAGGTGATCAGGTCGGCGACGTCCTCGACGCGGCCGTTGCGGCCGACCGGGATGCCGGAGATGAGGGCGGTTTTGCGGTCGCCTTCGAGGGCGCCTCCGGTGATGTCGGTGTCGATGAGGCCGGGGGCGACGCTGTTGACGGTCACACCGCGGGGGCCGAGCTCGCGGGCCAGGGCGCGGGCGAAGCCGAGTTGGGCGGCCTTGGCGGCGGAGTAGGCGACGCCGCCGAAGACGCCGCCGCCGCGTTCGGCGGATACCGAGGAGAGGAACACGACGCGGCCGAAGCCGCGTTCGGCCATGCCGGGGGCGACGGCGCGGGTGATGTTGAAGGCGCCGCGGACGTTGACGGCGAAGATGCGGTCCCATTCGCCGCCCTCGACGTCGAGGAACGGCGTGGGAGAGGTGATGCCCGCGTTGTTGACGAGGGCGCCGATCGGGGGCGCGTCCGCGGCGAGGGCGTCGACGGCGCCGGCCACGGCGTTCTCGTCGGTGACGTCGCAGGCCAGGCCCACGGCTCGGACACCGTGCCGCTCGGCGATCTCGTCGGCGGCCTCCTTCGCGGCGGCCTCGTCGAGGTCGAGGACGGCGATGTTCCAGCCCGCCGCGGCGAGCGCGTGGGCGGTGGCCCGGCCGATGCCGCGGAACGAGGCGGCGCCGGTGACGATCGCGGTCAGGTCGTTGACGTTCGTGTGCGTGTGCGTGTTCATGGGGAGGGCTGCTCCTTGGTGGTTCATTGGGCGTGTGGTGTGAAATGCCGTGCTAGAGCGCCGACTTGACGCGTGCGCACAGCGCGTCCGTCGACAGGCCGTAGCGGTCGTGGAGGGTGGGCAGGGCGCCCGCCGCCAGGAATTCGTCGGGGAGCGCCGCCGGGAGGATCCGGGCGGAGGTGCCCGCGTATCCGGCGGTCGCCGCGACGGCCTCGGACAGGCCGCCGACCACCGTGTGGTTCTCGCAGGTGATCACCAGCCGGTCGCCCTGGAGTTGGCGCAGGATCGTCTCGGTGTCGAGGGGCTTGATGGTCGGCACGTGCAGGACCGCCGCGTCAACGTGGTCCGCCTCCAGACGCTGGGCCGCTTGCAGCGCGCGCATCGTCATCAGGCCGGTCGAGATGAACAACACGTCGCGTCCGCCGCGCAGTTCGGCCGCCTTGCCGAGTTCGAAGCGGTAGCCGTACTCGTCGAGGACGGTGGGGACCTTCCCGCGCAGCAGGCGCATGTACGTGGGTCCCGGGTGCGCGGCGAGCGCGGGCACGGCCTGCTCGATGTCGACCGAGTCGCAGGGGTCGACGATGGTCAGGTTGGGGCAGGCCCGCAGGATCGCGAGGTCCTCGGTGGCCTGGTGGCTCGGCCCGTAGCCGGTGGTGAGGCCGGGCAGCGCGCCGACCACGTTGACGTTGAGGCCGGGCTCGGCGATGTCGAGGCAGAGGAAGTCGTAGGCGCGGCGGGTCGCGAACACGGAGTACGTCGAGGCGAACGGGACCAGGCCCACCTCCGCGAGGCCGGCCGCGGCGCCGAGCATGACCTGTTCCGCCATGCCCATCTGGTAGAAGCGGTCCGGGTTCGCGTCGCGGAAGACGTGCATGTCGGTGTACTTGGCGAGGTCGGCGGAGAGGCCGACGATCTCGGGGCGTTCCTCGGCGAGCCGGTTGAGCGCGTGGCCGAACGGGGCGGGCGCGGTGCGCTGCCCGGGGTCGGCGAACGACGCGATCATCGCCGAGGTGGTGAGGCGCTTGCGGGGGGCCTGTTGCGCGGCAGTGCTCACTTGTCGGCTCCTTCGAGGTGGTCGCGGGCGGCCTGCCACTCGTGGTCGGCGACGGGCATGAAGTGGGCCTTCTCCCGCGTCTCCAGGAACGGCACACCACGGCCGGTGCGGGTGTCGCAAATCAGTACGGACGGGCTGCCGGTGTGCTCCCGGATGCCGTCGAGCGCGGTGAGCAGGGCGGGGATGTCGTTGCCGTCGACGCGTACGGCGTTCCAGCCGAAGGCCTGCCACTTCTCGGTGACGGGTTCGGTGCGCAGCACGCCGGGGGTGGGGCCGTCGGCCTGGAGCCCGTTGACGTCGACGACGGCGACGACGTTGTCCAGTCCGTGGTGGGCGCAGGCCATCGCGGCCTCCCACGTCGAGCCCTCGTCGAGCTCGCCGTCGGACAGGAGGTTGAACACCCGCGCGTCGTTGCCGAGTTGACGCAGTCCGAGCGCCATGCCGCAGGCGACGCCGAGTCCGTGGCCGAGGGAGCCGCCGGAGATCTCCATGCCGGGCGTGTAGCTCGCCATGCCGGACATCGGCAGACGGGAGCCGTCCGTGCCGTACGTGTCCAGTTCGGCGACGGGGATCGTGCCGGCCTCGGCCAGCGCGGCGTAGAAGGCGATGGCGTAGTGGCCGATGGACAGCAGGAACCGGTCCCGGCCCGGCCACTGCGGGTCCTCGGGGCGCAGCCGCAGCTCGCCGTCCTCGCGGGCGTAGAACATGGCCAGGACGTCGGCGACGCCGAGCGCCTGCCCGATGTATCCCTGCCCCTGGACCTCGCCCATGGTCAGGGCGTGACAGCGGATGCGGGTGGCGGCCTCCCGCAGGCGGGCGATCCTGCGGTCCCGCTCCGTCGCCGGAGCCGGGGCCTGGTGTGTCGTCACCGATGTCATCGGTGCGTACCTCCTTGTCGTACGGGGATGTGGGGGTGGTCGGGCTCCGCGGTCTCCGTGGCGGACGGGTGCGCGCGCTCCAGCGCGGCGACCTCGGCCCGCTCGGCGGGCCCCCACGTCTCCCGGGTCAGCAGCGTGGCGACGAGCCCCAGCAGGCCGTAGGCGCTGAACAGCACGGCCGGGCCGGCCCAACCGGTGGCGGAGAACAGGGCGGTGGCGATGAGCGGGGTGAACCCGGAGACCACGGCGGAGAGTTGGTAGGCGAGCGAGGCGCCACTGGTGCGGGTCCGGGCCTGGAAGAGCTCGGAGAACCACGCGCCCTGCACCCCGGCCAGACCGTTCTGGCACACGGCGTAGCTCACGACGAACGCGAGCACGACGGCGGCCGCGGTACCGGTGTTGAGGAGCAGGAACAGCGGCACTCCCCAGGCCAGCGTGAACGCCGTGCCGAAGAGGTAGACCGGGCGTCGGCCGACGCGGTCGGTGAGCGCGCCCCACAGCACGGTGGCGGCGATGCCGAGCGCGGAGGCGAGCATCAGCCCGAAGAGGGTGGTGGAGCGGTCGGCGAGTTCCTCGCTCTCCAGGTAGGACATGACGAAGGTGACGGACACGGCGTAGCCGGCGGTCTCCGTGCTGCGCAGGCAGAACGCCCGCAGGACGCTCCGCCAGTCGGTGCGCAGCACCTCCATGAGCGGGTTGGCGGCGACCTCGCCCTCGGACTTCAGCGCCTCGAACTCCGGGGACTCCTCGACCTTGAGGCGGATGAGGATGCCGACGACGATCAGCACGGCGCTGCACAGGAACGGGACGCGCCACGCCCACTGCTCCCCGAGCGGCACGCTGAGCAGGAACGCGGCGTTGGCCAGGAGCAGCCCGACGGGGAAGCCGGCCTGTGTGATGCCGGTGTAGAGCCCTCGTTTGCGCCAGGGCGCGTGCTCGAAGGTCATCAGGATGGCGCCGCCCCACTCGGCCCCGAAGGCGAGGCCCTGGACCACCCGGACCAGTACCAGCATGACGCCGGCCCACGCGCCCACCATCTGGTAGGTCGGCAGTACGCCGATCAGCACCGTGCAGACGCCCATCAGCAGCAGCGATCCCACCAGGACGGGCTTGCGGCCGATGCGGTCGCCGAGGTGGCCGCCGATGATCCCGCCGATCGGGCGGACCGCGAAGCCGACGCCCAGCGTGGCGAAGGAGAGCAGGGTGCCGGACAGGGGGTCTTCGGACGGGAAGAACACGTCGTTGAAGTACAGGGCCGCGGCGGTGCCGAACCCGATGAAGTCGTACGTCTCGATCGTCGCCCCGATCGATGAGCCGATGGCGACGCGGCGCCGCGCGGGTGTGCCTTTCACGGCGGCCAGTTGGTGTGCGGACATGGGTGATCTCCATTGATCCAACGTCGGTGCGGCTTCGGGGAAGCCATGTGCCCGACAGTCGAGTGTTGACTGTTAACACTCGGCAGGCATGAAGAAACCATCCAGGCCAGTCGCCCGGGTGTCAATGCCCGTTCAGCAGAAAATCGCTCAGCCGTCGACCACGGCGAAGTGCTCGGCGGCCACCGCCATGTGTTCCTCGACCACCGCGACCGCCCCGGCGACATCGCCCGCCTCGATGGCGTCGATGATGGCGGCGTGCCGGTCACGGGTCATCATCGCGGGTGCCTCGTCCTGGTCGCGCGACATGATGGTCACGCGGATCCGGCCCTCCAGGTGGCGCCAGGACTCGACCAGCATCGAGTTGCCGGACAGCTGGCACAGCCGCACGTGGAAGCCGAGGTCGGCCTCGACGCGGGCGGCGAAGTCCGCGCCCGCGGCGTCCAGTTCACCCGCCGCGCCCCGCAGCGCCGCGACGGCCTCCGCCCGGTCGGAGCGGGCGATGATCTCGGTGACGGCGAGCCCTTCGAGCGCCGCGCGGACCCGGAACATGCCGCGGATCTCCTCCGCGGACAGCGAGTTGACCCGCAGCATGCCGCGCGCTCCGGCGCGCACGAGCCCTTCCTGCTGGAGATGGCGCAGCGCCTCACGGACCGTCCCCCGGCTCACGCCGAGCCGGCCGGCCAGTTCCACCTCTCCCAGGTGGTCACCGGGCCGGTACGCTCCCGCCGTGATGGCGGAGCGCAACGCCTGAAGCACCCGCTCCCGCAGCGTGCTCCGGTCCATTACGGGCAAGGGCTCAATAGACAAGACAACAACTCCCTCCGGGGTGTCGACATCCTAACTGGCGACTGTCAACACCCGTGCGGCGACGGATCGCGCCGCGCACGGCCGGCCCGCGCACCCCGGGCCGTGGCCGGGATCACAGCGCGGCGCGGGCAGCTCACGGAATGCGCGCACAAGGCGGAGCGGTTGCCTCAGGAGATCGCCGTGAAGATCGCCGCTGTGCGGCGGCGCACGGCCGACCGGTACCGATGTCCCGTATGCCCGTACTTCTGAGGAGCACCCGTGGCCGACCCCACGTCCCGCGCCGCCGAGATACTCTCCCGCCCCGTCACGCTGAACGGCCTGACCGTGCCGAACCGCATCGCGATGGCGCCCATGACCCGTATGTTCTCGCCGGACGGTGTTCCCGGTGAGGACGTGCGCTCGTACTACGCGCGGCGCGCGGGCGCGGGTGTCGGGCTGATCGTCACCGAGGGCACCTACGTGGGCCACGACTCGGCCGGTGACAGCGACCGGGTGCCGCGCTTCCACGGCGAGGAGCAGCTGGCCGGGTGGGCGCGGGTGGCCGAGGACGTGCACGCGGCGGGCGGCACGATCGTTCCGCAGCTGTGGCACATCGGCATGGTGCGCAAGGCGGGTCAGCCGCCGTTCGCCGACGCCCAGCCGGTCGGCCCCTCCGGTGTCCGCGTGGACGGCACCGAGGGTGCGGGCCGGGCGATGACGCGGGCCGACCTGGACGACGTCATCGGCGCGTTCGCGCAGGCCGCGGCGGACGCCGAGCGCATCGGCTTCGACGGTGTCGAGGTGCACGGCGCGCACGGCTATCTGCTGGACCAGTTCCTGTGGTCGGGGACCAACCGCCGCAGCGACGCCTACGGCGGCGACGCGGTGGCCCGTACGAAGTTCGCCGCCGAGGTCGTGGCCGCGATCCGCGAGCGCGTCTCCGCCGAGTTCCCGGTCATCTTCCGGTACTCGCAGTGGAAGCAGGAGGCGTACAAGGCGCGGCTCGCGGAGACCCCGGAGGAGCTGGAGTCGATCCTCGCTCCGCTCTCGGCGGCCGGCGTCGATGTCTTCCACGCCTCCACCCGCCGCTACTGGCGTCCGGAGTTCGACGGCTCGGACCTGAACCTGGCGGGCTGGACCAAGAAGCTCACCGGCAAGCCCACCATCACCGTCGGCTCCGTCGGTCTCGACGGCGACTTCATCCGCGGCTTCGCGGGCGAGGGCTCCCCCGTCAAGGGCATCGACGACCTTCTCGACAGCCTGGAGCGCGACGAGTTCGACATGATCGCGGTCGGCCGCGCCCTGCTCCAGGACCCGCAGTGGGCACAGAAGGTGCTCGCCGGTCGCTTCGACGAGCTGAAGCCGTACGACGCGGCGGCGCTGCGCACGCTGAGCTAGACCGACGCGCGACGCCCGACGAAGGGGCGTTCGTCCTCCCGCCACACGGCCGGAGGGCGGACGCCCCTTCGTCGTACGCAGCGGGGGTACTCGCACAAAGGCAAGCAACTTCTTGCAACTGTCTGGCCGGAAGTGCATGGTATCGATCATCGTTGCGCTGAATCGGCCGACGTCCGCGAACAGGGAGGGTACGACGGTGAGTCCGAGCAGGGCCGTGTGCGACTGCATCGATCCGCTGGCGGCGGTGCGCGCCCAGGGCGACCCCGAACACGACGTGTTCCTCACGGGGACCGTCTTCATGGACCTGGTCTTCACCGGGCTCGACGGCGCGCCGCGGCTCGGCACCGAGAACTGGGCCCGCGGCATGGGGTCGAGCCCCGGCGGCATCGCCAACATGGCGACCGCGCTCGCCCGCCTCGGCCTGCGCACCACGCTCGCGGCCGGCTTCGGCACCGACCTGTACGGCGACTACTGCTGGGAGTCCCTCGCCGACGTGGAACGCGTCGACCTCACCCATTCGAAGCGGCTGCCCGGCTGGCACTCGCCGGTGACCGTCTCCATGGCGTACGAGGGCGAGCGCACCATGGTGACGCACGAGCACGCCGCTCCCCCGCTGGAGTACACGGTGCCGCGCGCCCGTGCGGGCGTGGCTTCCCTGGAGCCCGGCCGCGAGGACGCCTGGCTGCGGCAGGCGCACGAGCAGGGCACCCGGATCTTCGCCGACGTCGGCTGGGACGAGTCGGGGCGCTGGGACACCGCGACGCTGACCGGGCTCCCATACGCGCACGCCTTCCTGCCCAACGCCACGGAGGCGCTGCACTACACGCGCACCGACACCCCGCGGGACGCGGTGGCCGCGCTGGCGGAGCTGGTGCCCATCGCCGTGGTCACGAAGGGGCCGCAGGGCGCGGTCGCCGTCGACTCGCTCACCGGGGAGCACGCCGACGTACCCGGACTGCGGGTGGAGGCGCTCGATCCGACCGGGGCGGGGGACGTGTTCATGGCCGGGTTCGTGACCGGCACGCTCGCCGGGTGGCCGCTCGCCGACCGGCTCGCCTTCGCCAATCTGACGGCGGCGCTGTCCGTGCAGCACTTCGGCGGGTCCCTGTCGGCGCCGGGCTGGGTCGAAGTTGCTTCCTGGTGGGGCGAGTTGACCGCGCGCGCCGCGTCGGGCGACGCCGCCTGTGAGGAGCTGGCGCGGCGCTACGGCTTCCTGCACGACCTCGTCCCCGCCCGCTTGCACGAGGTGGCCCGCCACCGGGCCACACCGACCCTCGGCTTCCGGGCCGCGTAGGAGCCACCATGACCTCAGCCCTCACCCGGAGATCGGTCCTCGCCGCGGCGCTCGCCGTCGGCGCCGCGGGCTGCACCCCGGGCACCGACGGCTCCGGCGCCGTGACCGGCGACGCCGCCCCCGCGGGGAACGGCGTACCGGACCCGGCGAAGGCCGGGAACGTGACGCTGCGCGTCTGGGACCAGGAGACGCGCGGCGGCACGAACGCCGAGATCGAGCAGCTCAACAAGGAGTTCCAGGAGAAGTACCCGAACGTCACGATCCGGCGGGTGTCCCGGAGCTTCGACGACCTCAAGACGACGCTCAAGCTGGCCCTGTCGGGCAACAATCCGCCGGACGTCGTGCAGGCCAACCAGGGCTACCCGGACATGGTCGCGTTCGTCGAGGCGGGCCTGCTGACCCCGCTGGACACCTACGCGGGCATCTACGAGTGGAACACCCGCTACCCGGCGACGCTCCTCAACCTCAACCGGGTGTCGGTGAAGAAGGCGGGCACGTCCCGCCGCTTCGGTACCGGCCGCCTCTACGGGATCTCGCAGACCGGCGAGTTCGTGGGGCTCTACTACAACAAGGCCGTACTGAAGAAGGCCGGGCTCCAACCGCCGCGCACCTGGGCGGAGTTCACCGACAGCCTCGCCACGCTCAAGAAGGCGGGAGAGCTGCCGATCCAGTTCGGCAACCTCGACAAGTGGCCCGCGATCCACACCTTCGGCGTGCTCCAGGACCAGCAGGGCACCGAGCCCGCCCGGGACACCGTCCTCGGCCGCGGCGACGGCTTCGGCACCTCCCGCACGACGCGGGCGGCGACCGTCCTCACCGAGTGGATGGACCGCGGCTATCTGCCGAAGGACACCAACGGGCTGGGCTACGACGACGCCAACAAGAAGTTCATGGCCGGGCAGGGCGCGTACACGATCACCGGCACCTGGATGCAGGCCGACTTCCAGAAACGGCTCGGTGACGACCTCGGCGTCATGCCGCCGCCCCCGGCCACGGCAGGCGGCAAACCCACCACGACCGGCGGCCAGGGCCTCGCCTGGTCGGTCACCTCGCGCTCCGCGCACCCCGACGTGGCCGCCGCCTACCTCGACTTCCTCACCAGCGCGCACGCGGCCGACGTCATGACGGAGAACGGCGTGCTTCCGGCCGTCCCCGGCAAGGCGGCCGCCGCGCTCGATCCCCGCTCCCCCGACGGCCGGATGATCGCGGCCTGGCGGGAGTTGACGGCGGCCGACGGCCTCGTCCCGTACCTGGACTACGCCACGCCCACCTTCTACGACACGACCTCCGCGGCCCTCCAGGAGCTCATCGCGGGCAAGACACGGCCGTCGGCGTTCGCCCGCACGCTCCAGAGCGACTACGGCGCGTTCCTGAAGAAGCAGCGGGGAGCGTCGGGCTCGTGACCAAGCGCTTGCGGGCGACGGGCCGGGCACCCGGCGAACCCCGCTCCATCGGCTACCTCTACGTGCTGCCCGCGCTCGTGGTCTACGGCCTGTTCCTGCTCTACCCGTTCGGGCAGGCGGTGGGCCTGTCGTTCCTGCACTGGGACGGCCTGACCCGTGCCACGTCGGCCGGCCTGGACAACTACACGGCTCTGTTCACGGACCCGAGCCTGCGCGCCCCGTTCGGCCACGCGCTGGTGCTGCTGGTCTTCTACGCGGCGCTGCCGGTGGCCATCGGGCTGCTGCTCGCGGCGGCGATGTCCCGCATCCGGATCCGGGGCATGACCTTCTTCCGTACGGTCCTGTTCCTGCCGCAGGTGCTGGCCATGGTGGTCGTGGGTGTCGCCTGGCGTTCGATCCTGGCCCCGGACGGCCTGCTCAACGACGTGCTGCGCGGCGTCGGCCTCGACGGCCTGGCCCGCCCGTGGCTGGGCGACGACGCGTGGGCGCTGCCCGCCGTGGGCGTCGTCGGCACGTGGGTGATGACGGGCCTGTGCATGGTCCTCTTCCTCGCCGGAGCCCAGCGCGTCCCGCGCGAACTGTACGAGGCGGCGCGGCTCGACGGAGCGGGCGCGGTCCGGGAGTTCTTCGCGGTGACCCTGCCCGCCCTGCGGGGCGAGGTCTCGGTGGCGCTGACCCTCACGATCATCGCGGGGCTGCGCAACTTCGACCTGATCTACATCACCACCGGCGGCGGCCCCGGCAACGCTACCTCCGTACCGGCCTACGAGGTCTACCACCGGGCCTTCGAACTGAACGAGGTCGGCTCGGCGGCCGCCATCGGCGTGGCCCTCACGCTCCTCATCTTCGCCCTGACCGTCACGGTCTCCCGTCTCGTCGAAGGGCGCCACGCATGACCTCCCGCATCGAACGCACCGCGACGTACGCGATCCTGGCGCTCTTCGCGGTGCTTGCGCTGACCCCGGTCATCGGCATCCTGTCGTCGGCCTTCTCCTCCCCCGAGGCGGTGGGCGGCGGCTTCGCGCTCCCGGACACGCTCCACTGGTCCAACTTCCAACAGGCCTGGCAGCGCGGCCGTTTCGGCACGTATCTCGGGAACTCGGCGCTGGTGACGGTGGCCGTGGTGACGGCGTCGACGGTGCTGTCCGTGCTGGCCGCGTACGCCTTCGGCACGATGCGCTTCCCCGGCTCGACACTGCTGTTCTACCTGTTCGTCCTGGGCCTCACCCTCCCCCAGGAGGCCCTGGTCGTGCCGCTCTACTTCGACCTGCGGTACTTCGAACTCACCGACACCTACTGGGCGTTGATCCTGCCGCAGACCGCGCAGTCCCTCGCGTTCGGCGTGTTCTGGATGCGCACGTACTTCAGGAACAGCACCCGCTCGGTCATCGAGGCGGCCCGCGTCGATGGCGCGAGCACGTGGACCACGCTGTGGCGGATCCTCGTCCCGATGGGCCGCCCCGCCATCACCACGCTGATCGTGATCACGTTCATGTGGACGTGGAACGAGTTCCTGATGGCCCTCGTGATGATCAGCGACGAGTCCCTGCGCACGGTCCCGCTCGGCCTGGCCTTCTTCCAGGGCCAGCAGAGCGCGGACACGACGCTGCTGGCGGCGGCGTCCGTGCTGATCGCGCTCCCGGTGGTGGTCGTGTACGTGGCCTTGCAGCGGAAGTTCATCGAGGGGATGTTGAGCGGGGCGGTGAAGGAGTAGGAGGGAGCCGGACGCCGTCGCCGTCTGCTCAGAAGAGCTCGTTGCGGGTGCGCACCGAGACTTCGATCGCGTCGGGCAGTGGGTCGTCGGTACGCTCCGGGCGCAGCACGACGGTCGTGCTCTCGCCCGGCAGCAGCGTGAGGAGTGCTGTGTCCGCGCGCAGACCCGGTGCCTCGACGGTCAGGTCGCCGTGCGCGGCTGTCGCGGTGAGGTGGACGAGCGCGTGGTCCTCTCGGCGCTCGACGGCGTACTTGACGTCGGGTGCGGGCCAGCGGACGCCGTCGTCGCGTACGAAGGTGTGCACGGCGCGGTCGGCTCCCGGGGCCTCGGCGACCACCAGTTCCTCGCGGCGGCGGCCCGCTTGGGTGATCTCCGGGCCGGTGGGGAGGGTGAGCACCGATCGGGCCGGGACGGTGAACTCCCTTTGCACGCATGCTGCTTCGCCGTCCGTGACGTGGACGCGGCGCACCGAGAGGTGACCCGTCCACGGTGCGTCGGTGTCGTTGACGAGGACGGCGCTGAGGCTCGCTTCCCTCGGCTGGAGCGTGACGAGGCGGTCGGCGAAGGCGCGGCGCACCGCGTACCAGGCGGGCTTGGGGCGGCCGCCGTGGTCGATCAGGGACCAGGACAGGGCCGGCCAGACGTCGTTGAGCTGCCAGATCAGGGCGCCCGCCGTCCGAGGCCACCACGACCGGAAGTGTTCGACGGCGGTGCGCAGGGCGTGTGCCTGGTTGAGGCTCGTGGCCAGGTGCCAGCGGCCGGTGTCCGTGGCGATGCGCTGCGGGTCGGGAAAGCGGCCCTTGAGGCGGTCCACCAGGTGGCGTTCGCCACCGGGCTGCTTCTGCCGCGCGAGGACGGCGGGGTCGTCGGGGCTGTCCGGCAGGGCGCCGAGGGCCTCGGTGAGTGTGGCCCGGGTCGCCGGGGCCTGCCAGCCGAACTCGGCGGCGAAGCGGGGGATCTGGTCGCGGTAGTGCGCGTAGTCGAACAGGTTCCAGGTGTCCCACAGGTGCGTCGGGCCGTCGCCCGGGACCTGTGGGTGGACTCCGGGTTCGCTCGCCGTGGGGCTGTTCACGACGTACACGGCGCCGGGCGCGTGGGTCTCGACGGCGGCCGGGAGCAGCTGGCGGTAGTAGCCCTCGCCCCAGGTCCGGTCCCGGATGGTGGCGCGCCAGCCCCAGTCCTCGTGGCCGAGCAGGCATTCGTTGGCGCCGTTCCACACCACGACACTGGGGTGGGCGGCGAGGCGGCGTACGACGTCGTCGGCCTCCGCGACGACCTCCGAGCGCAGCGGTTCCTCCTCGGGGTAGGCGGCGCAGGCGAAGGCGAAGTCCTGCCAGATCAGGACGCCGCGTTCGTCGCACGCCGCGTAGAAGGACTCGTCCTCGTAGATGCCGCCGCCCCACACCCGCAGGGTGTTCATGTTCGCGGCGCACGCCTGGTCGACGCGGGTCGCGTAGCGGGTGGGGGTGATACGGGAGACGAACAGGTCGTCGGGGATCCAGTTGGCGCCCTTGCAGAACACCGGGCGGCCGTTGACGCGCAGGGTGAACGCGCGACCGTGCTCGTCCGGCGCCGTGTCCACGGCGATGTGCCGGAAGCCGACGCGGTGGTGGGTCTCCTGGAGCACCGTGCCCGTCGCGTCGAGGAGGCGGACGGTGGTGTCGTGGAGTGCGGGTTCGCCGTAGCCCCGCGGCCACCAGGGCTCGGGGTCGGCCACATCAACTGTCAGCTCGTGCGGCCCTGTTGTGGCGAGGGTGAACCGTTCGGTGCGTCCCGCGACGTCGACCACGGCCGTGCACGGGCCGCCCGCCACGTCGAGCCGGACCCGGAGCGTGCCGCGCCGCAGGTCCTCGTCGAGGGTCGTGGTCACGTCGACGTCGGCGCGGGCCGTCCGCCACACCTCAAGGCGTACGTCCCGCCAGATCCCGGCCGTGACCAGCGTCGGCCCCCAGTCCCAGCCGCCCTCGCAGGCCATGGTGCGCAGCTCGTTGTAGGGGTACGACCAGTCGTACGGGAGCGGGTCGTCGCCTGCCGCCTCCAGCATGGCCCGCGCCGACGACGCGAAGCGCACGGTCAGGTCGTTGGCTCCGGGCCGTACGGCATCGGTCACGTCGAAGCGGTAACGGCGGTGCATGTTGCGGGTGTTGCCGACCTCGGTGCCGTTCACGAGGACCGTCGCGACCGTCTGGAGTCCGTCGAGGACGAGGTGGACGCGGGCGCCGTCGGGCCGGGCCGCGAGGTCGAAGCGTCTGCTGTACTCCCAGTCGGCCAGCCCGACCCACTGCACGTCGGCCTCGTTCGTGCCGAGGAACGGGTCCGGGATCACCCCGGCCCGCATCAGGTCGGTGTGCGCGCACCCCGGCACCACCGCGGGCACCTCGATGTCGCCGCGCGCTCCGGTGCCGTCGACGGACCGCAGCGTCCAGTTCTCCCCTGTCAGTTCCACGTGTCCGTGCCCTCTCATGCGTCCGGCCGGTCGGTCGGCGCGCGGTATCCGTCGGGGATCCGCGGCAGCTCCCGCACACCGGTCTCGAAGACCTCGACCGACTCCAACTCGGCTTCCGCGCCTTCGACTTCGATGGTCAGCTCGCTCGCCGTCACGGGTGCGGTGAGGTGGACGCGTCCGGCGCCCACGGTCAGCCCCTCGGCCAGGACGCGTTCACCGGCCCGCACCACGTGCCGCCCGACGCGCTGCCCGCCGCTGAGGTCCTCGCGCAGCCGCACGTGGTCGAAGGTGACCGGCCTCTCGAACGAGGCGGTCCACACGTCCCCGCGGCCGAGCCGGGCCGTCGCCGCGGGAGCGCCGAAGCGCCGGGCGACCTCCGCACCGAACTCCGTGACGCGCGCGGCGTCGGCGTCCGGGATCCGGCCGCGGGTGTCGGGCGGCAGGTTGAGCAGGAGGTTCGCGCCGAGGCCGACGGAGCGGTAGTAGATGGCGAGCAGGTGCTCCAGGGACTTGGCCTCGTCGTCCGGGTGCCAGAACCAGCCGCGCCGGATCGACACGTCGCACTCCGGCGGCAGGTACAGCGCCTCGGCGAACTCGGCGGTCACGACGGTGTACTGACTCATCTGCGTGTGGTCGACGACGTACTCGACGGGGTCGGCCGCGAGCCCGTCCTCGTTGCCCACCCAGCGGATCGTCGGATCGCCCATGTTGAACACCATGGCGTCCGGCTGGTGCAGCCGGGCGACCGCCATGATGGCGGTCCAGTCGTACGCGTACCCTTCCGATCCGGCGCCGTCGAACCACAGCTCCGTGAGCGGCCCGTACCAGGTGCACAGCTCGCGCAGCTGCTCGGCGTAGAGCTTCGTGTACGCGGCCGGGTCGGCGTACTCGGGCGCGTGGCGGTCCCACGGCGAGAGGTAGACGCCGAGGCCGATGCCGGCCGCCCGGCAGGCTCGCGCCAACTCCCCGACGACGTCGCCGTGTCCGTCCTTCCAGGGCGAGGAGGCGACGGAGTAGTCGGTGGTCCTCGTCGGCCACAGGCAGAAGCCGTCGTGGTGTTTCGCGGTGATGATCGCGTAGCGGGCGCCGGCCGCGACGGCTGTGGCGACCCACTGCTCGGCGTCGAGGCCGTCCGGGTCGAACGACGACGCCGGGAGGGTGCCGTCGCTCCACTCCTGGCCGTGGAAGGTGTTGATGCCGAAGTGGAAGAAGGCGCCGATGCCGCTGCGCTGCCAGGCGAGTTGGTGGGGTGTGGGGGCGATGGGGGCGTCGGATCGCAACGCGTGTCCTCTCGGGTGGTACGGGAAGGGCTCAGGCGGGCTGCTCGTCCTGCGCCCAGCAGTGCACCCAGTGGTCGTCGGCGACCTGGGTGCGGGCGGGGAAGGCGGTGGCGCAGACGGGCCGGGCGAGCGGGCAGCGGGTGCGGAAGCGGCAGCCGGAGGGCGGGTCGACCAGGCTCGGGGGTTCGCCGAGGGTCTCCTCGTCCTCGACGGAATCACCGTCCCGTTCGTCGAGGAAGCCGCCGCGGTCGGGGTCCGGCGCGGATTCCAACAGCAGTCTTGTGTAGGGGTGTTGGGGGTTGGCGACGAGGGCGTCGCCGGGGCCGGACTCCACGAGTTGTCCCGCGTACAGGACCTTGATCTCGTCGGCGAAGTAGCGGGCGCTGGCGATGTCGTGGGTGATGTAGAGGATCGCCAGGCCCTCGTCGTCGCGGAGTCTGCCGAGCAGGTTGAGGATGTCCAGGCGGATGGAGACGTCCAGCATGGAGATCGGTTCGTCGCCGAGAAGCACCTTCGGGCGGGCGGCGAGCGCGCGGGCGATGGCGATGCGCTGGCGCTGGCCGCCGGACAGCTCGTAGGGGAACTTGTCGATGAACTGGTCGGCCGGGGTGAGGTTGACGCGTTCGAGGAGCTGGAGGATCTGGCGTTCCGTGTCCTCGGCGCCGGACGCGAGGCCGTGCAGTTTCAGGGGGCGGCTGAGGATGTAGCGGATCCTGTGGACCGGGCTGAGGGACGAGAACGGGTCCTGGAAGATCATCTGGACCTGGCGGTAGTACGCGCGCTTCGCCTTCGCCGTGCGGGCCTTCCGGACGACGTCGCCGTCGAGCAGGATCTCGCCCTCGGTGGGCGGGTAGGCGAGGGCGAGCATCCGGGCGAGCGTGGACTTCCCGCTGCCGGACTCGCCGACGAGCGCGGTGATGCGGCCCTTGTGGAGGGCGAGCGAGGTCGGCTCGACGGCCTTGACCTCCTTGCCGTGGCCGCCGGGCCCCTGCACCGGGAAACGCTTGACGACCTCGCGGGCCTCCAGGACCGGGGCGGGGAGGGTGGTGTCAGGTACGGGCATGGCGGTCCTCGGCTTCCGGGGTCGTCGTGGCGGGGCTCCGATGGAGATGGCAGGCGACGTCTCCGGCCGCGCCGCCGAGCTGGAGCAGGGCCGGTTCCTCGCGGTCGCAGGCGTCGAGCCGCTGGGCGCAGCGCGGGTGGAAGGAGCAGCCGGGCGGCGGGGTGCGCAGGCCGGGCGGGGAGCCGGGGATGCCGGTGATCTCGCGGCGTTCGCCGTGCAGCGGGGGGAAGGCGCCGCGCAGGGCCGTCGTGTAGGGGTGGCGCGGGTCCTCGTAGAGGCGGCGCGGCGGTCCCGTCTCGACGATCCTGCCCGCGTACATCACGGCGATGCGGTCGGCGATCTCGATGAGCAGCGACAGGTCGTGGGTGATGAAGACGACCGAGAAGCCCAACTCGCGCTTCAGCCGTGCCACTTGGCGCAGGATCTGGCGCTGCATGACGACGTCGACGGCGGTGGTCGGCTCGTCCATGACGACGAGGTCGGGTTCGCAGGCGAGCGCGAGGGCGATGGTGGCGCGCTGGCGCATGCCGCCGGACAGTTCGTGGGCGTAGGAGCGCAGCCGGTCGGCGGGGATGCCCACCATGCCGAGCAGTTCGCCCGCCCGCTCCCAGGCCGCCTTCTTCGACAGGCCGCGGTGCCTGCGCAGGACGTCGGCGAACTGGGTGCCGAGGCGCAGCACCGGGTTGAGGGCGTTCATCGCGCTCTGGAAAACGATCGCCATCTTCTCCCAGCGCAGCGCAGCGAGTTGACGCTCGGTCAGGCGCAGGATGTCGACGTTCCCGGCGCCGTCCCGGCCGTGCAGGACGACGGAGCCCGCCGTGGTCACGGCCGGGGGCCGCTCCAGCCGGGTCATGGCGGTGACGAGGGTGGACTTTCCGCAGCCGCTCTCGCCGACGATGCCGAGGGTCTCGCCGCGGCGCAGCGTCAGGTCGACGCCGCGGACGGCGTGCACCGGGTCCTCCTGGTCGAAGTAGTCGACGTGCAGATCGCGGACGGTGAGCAACGGCGTGCTCATGAGGTGGCCTCCTTCACGGACGCGGGCTGGACGGGGGCCGCGGCCTCGGCCGCGCCGAGGCGGGCGGCGCGGGCCCGCAGGCGTACCTGCTTGGAGGGCTTGCGCAGCCGCGGATTGGACACCTCGTCGATGCCGAAGTTGATGAGTCCGGCGGCGACGCCGACCAGGGCGATGCAGGCGCCCGGCGGGACGAACCACCACCAGGCGCCGCGGGTCAGCGCGGACCCGTTCTGCGCCCAGTAGAGCATCGAGCCCCAGCTGGTGGTGTTGATGTTGCCGAGGCCCATGAAGGACAGGCCCGCGTCCGCGAACATCGAGCCGACGACCGCGCCGAGGAAGCTGACGGAGATCAGCGGCGCGAGCGACGGGACGAGTTCGCGGGTGATGACGCCCCAGCGGCTCTCGCCGGTCATCTCGGCCGCCGCCACGAAGTCGCGGTGGCGCAGCGACAGGGTCTGCGCCCGCTTCTGCCGCGCCGCCCACGGCCACGCCGTGAGGCCGATGACGAGGGCCACGGTGAGCCAGCCGCCGCGCCCCTGCACGTAGCTCGCCACGATGATGAGCAGTGGCATGCCGGGGATGACGAGGAAGATGTTGGTGGCGACGGTCAGGAGCGAGTCCGCGCGCCCGCCGAGGTAGCCGCCCGCGACGCCGACGAGGACCGACAGCACGGTGGTGACGACGCCCGCGACGAGCCCGACGAGCAGGGAGACGCGGCTGCCGACGACGAGCTGCGCGAAGACGTCCTCGCCGTTGGCCGTGGTGCCGAGCGGATGGGCTCCGGAGGGCGGCTGCATGGAGGCGCTGGTGTCGACGTCGGTCGGCGAGAGCCCCATCAGGTTCTCGACGACGAACGGGCCGAAGAGGGCGAGCAGCGCGAAGAAGGCGATGATGACGATGCCCGCGCGGACCTTGAGGTTGGCCGGCGGCCGGAGCGCTGTGCGCCGCCGCCGGGCGCGTACCGGTTCGGTCATGAGCGGGTCTCCCTCGCGCGCGGGTCGATCAGTCCGTACACCGAGTCCGCGACGAAGTTCGCGGCGAGCACGGTGAGCGAGACGATGAGGAACAGGGCCTGCATCAGCGGGTAGTCGACGCTGGAGACGGCCTGGTAGAGCAGGTAGCCGACCCCGGGGTACGAGAAGACGATCTCCACGAGGATCTGGCCGCTGACGGCGGAGCCGATGGTGAGGGCGAACCCGGCGACGCTCGGCAGGACCGCGTTGCGCGCCGCGTACTGGAACATCACGCGGGCCTTGGACAGGCCCTTGGCGCGGGCGAGGAGCACGTAGTCCTCGGAGACGGTCGTCACCATCATGTTGCGCATGCCGACGAGCCAGCCGCCGAACGAGGCGACGACCATGGTGACGGCGGGCAGGATGCCGTGCTCCAGGACGCTCGCCAGGAACGGCCCGTTGAACGCGACCGCCATGTCACCGTCGTACGCGCCGCTGATCGGAAGCCAGTTGAGCTGCACGCCGAACGCCATGACGAGCAGCAGCGCGACCCAGAAGAACGGCAGCGCGCCGAGGAACATGGAGGCGGGCGTGATGAAGGAGTCGAAGCGCGAGCCGACGCGGGAGCCCGCGAGGACGCCCATCGAGGTGCCGATGACGAAGGCGAGCACGGCGGTCAGGCCGACCAGCCCGATGGTCCAGGGCAGACCGGAGCGGATGACCTCCCACACGGGCGTCGGGTAGTAGGCGACCGACGCGCCGAAGTCGAAGTGGGCGATCTGGCCGAGGTAGGTGACGTACTGGTCCCACAGGGGTGCGCCGGGCGCGCCGAACAGCCGGTAGATGCTGGTGACCTGGTCGGCGGACAGGTTCTGCTTCTGCTGCATCTGGGAGATGAGCGCGGAGGCGGGGTCGCCCGGCATCAGGCGCGGGATCAGGAAGTTGAGGGTGATGGCGACGGCGGCGGCGCCGAGGTAGAAGCCCAGGCGGCGCAGGAAGTAGCGGGCGGCGCCGAACCGTGCGGCCACCGAGCGCCGCGCCACGGGTGGCGTGGTCTCGGGGACGGCGGGGGTGAGGACGGGGGCGGTCATGGGATCAGCCCTTCGCCGGGCGCAGGTTGAGCAGGATGCTCATGGCGTCGACGCCGCCGGCCCACGGGGCGGGCTGGGCGTAGGGCTTCTTCTCGTCCGGCCAGCCGGTCCAGTTCTTGCTGTTGTACTCGGAGGAGACACCGATGGTGATGAGCGGGGCGGCCGGAACCTCGTCGACCATGATCTTCTGGAACTTGGCGGAGTACTTCTTGACGCTCGCCGCGTCGTGCGCGCTCGCCATCTCCTTGAGCAGGTCGTCGGCCTTCTTGCTCTCGTAGTGGCCGTAGTTGGTCCAGATGCCGCCGTTGCGGCTGTAGAGCATGTCCTTGAAGAAGTTGTAGGGGGTCGAGTAGTAGATCCCGCCGCCGATCGTGACGTCGAAGTCACCGGACTTGCGCTTGGCGTCGATCTGCGCGGCGGCGATGGGCTTCACGTCGACGTCGACGCCCGCCTTCTTCAGCTGAGAGGCGACGACCTTGTCGAACTGGACGGCGTCGCCCCACTCCTGCACCTCCATGATGGAGAAGCTGAGCGGCTTGCCGCTGTCGTCGACCAGCCTGCCGTTCTTCTTCGTGTACCCGGCCTTCTTGAACTCGGCCATCGCCTTGGCCAGTTCGGCGTTCGGCTGCTCGGCGTCCCGGTACTCGTCGGCGATCCACTTGCCCTGGGTCCTGGAGTCGAGGCCGGTGAGGTTGAGGGTGTTGAACATGCCCGGGTTGGTGACGTTCAGGAGCTGGCTGCGGTCGACGGCCAGCGAGAGCGCCTTGCGGACGTGGACGTCGTCGAACGGCTTCCTGGTGTGGTTGAAGAACATGAACTGCCCGCCGTAGGTGGGGTACCAGGCGTGGTGGTTCTTCGGGTCCTTGTCGATGTACTGCTTCTTGACGTCCGGCACGACCGCGCCGCTCCAGTCGAGCTCCCCGCTGAGCAGCTTGGGCACCTCGGAGGCCTGTGTGACGATGGGCGCCTTGACGATCTTGACCGGGACGTTCTTCTGCTTCCAGTAGTCGTCGCGGGCCTCGAACGTGAGCTGCTGCGGGGTGAACTGCTTGAGCTTGTACGGACCCGAGCCGACCGGGTTCGGGTTGGTGTCCTTCGCGCCGTCCTTCTTCTTCCAGATCTTCTCCGGCACCGGGGTGACCCCGCCGATGCTGTCGATCTTGGAGTAGGCGGGTGCGTCGAAGATGATCTCGACGGTGTGCTCGTCCGGCGCGGAGGCCTTGGAGAAGTCGAACGCCCAGGTGGGCGGCAGTTCGTTCTTCTTCACGTAGTTCAGGGTGAACACCACGTCGTCGGCGGTGAGCTTCGAGCCGTCGCTCCAGTTGGCCCGCTCGTCGAGGTGGACGGTGATCTTCTTGCCGCCGTCGGCCCACTCGTACTTCGTCGCCAGCCAGGGCGTGAACTTGCCGCCCTCCAGGATGTTGAAGTCGAAGAGCGCCTCGTACTGGAAGCCGAACGTACCCTGCGTGGCCTTGAGGGCGAACGGGTTGAAGTTGCGGTTGATGGTGGTGCCCGCGAAGCCGAGGTTGGCGGTGAGCGCGCCGTCACCGGCGGAACCGCCCGCCGGGGTGGGCGCGGCCGAACAGCCGGACAGGACGAACGAGAGGACGACGGCGCCGACCGCGGCGACGCGGGCGCCGGTGCGGAGGGCGGCGGGGCGGGACTGCGGGTTCACGCGGTGCTTCGGGTTCATCGGGGGCTCTCCCGAGGGGTGTTGGGGACGGGGGACATCGCGCGTGGGGGGTGGCAGGTCACTGGCGGGTGGATGGCGAGAACGGCGCATCGGGTCGGCAGCGGTTGGACATCGTTGTCATAGCGCGTCGGTGCGGGATTTCCGACCACGCGTCTTCGGGGGCGGGATGGAGAGGTCAGCCGGGGGCGGGGCCGCTGCTGCCGCGGGGGACGAGCCGCGGGGTCGCGTCCTCGACGGTGCGGGCGGGTCCGCCGTCGAGCAGCGCGAGCAGTTCCTCGGCGGTGCGCCGCCCGAAGGCCGGGGTGTCCCGGACGAGGGCGGACAGCGGGGGGTGGGTGGAGCCGGTGAGCACGGACTCGTCCCAGGCCACGAGCGTCAGCTCCCCCGGCACCGCGATGCCGAGCGAGGCCGCGACGCCCAGGCCCGCCACGGCCAGCACATCGGTGTCGTAGACGATCGCGGTGGGCCGCGGCGCGTCGCCTTCGAGCGCCTGCCGGGTGGCGTCGACGCCCTGCTGCCGCGAGTAGTCGGTGGGGACGCTGCGCACGTCGGCGGGGTCGAGGCCGAGCCGCTCCGCCTCGGCCCGCAGGGAACGGATCCGTTTCTGGGTGTGGGCGAGGTGGGGCAGCCCCGCGACGTGCACGATGCGGCGGTGCCCGAGGCCGTGCAGATGCTGAACGATGCCCGCCATGGCCCGGGAGTCCGAGGCCCACACGCTGGAGATGCCCGGGTGCGCCGGACCGCCCTCGGCTCCGGGCACCGCGCCGACGAACACGGCGGGCAGGCCGAGTTCGTCGAGCAGCGCCGGGCGCGGGTCCCCGTCGCCGTCCCGGGGGTCGACGACCAGCACGCCGTCGACGCGGCGCTCGGCCCACCAGCGGCGGTAGGCCGCGCACTCGGCATCCAGGTCGGGGACCACCAGGAACAGCAGTCCGATGCTCCGCTCGGCGAACGCCTGCTGGATGCCCGACACCAGTTGCAGGAAGAAGAACTCGGCGCCCAGCGCGTGCGCCGGACGGGCCAGCACGAGCCCCACCGTGGCGGTGCTCTCCCCGCTCAACGCCCGCGCCGCGGCGCTCGGTTGCCACCCGAGGCGGTCGGCGACCTCCCGTACGCGCTGCCGGGTGGACGGGGAGACACCGGGCCGCCCGTTGAGCGCGAGGGACACGGCGGACTCGGACACGCGCGCCTCTTGGGCGATGTCTTTCAGAGTGGAGCGTCTGGTGGGAGTACGGCGCATGGACTTCTCCTGCCGCGCATGCCGGCAAGCCACCCCGAACGGGACGGCCCGAGCCCCAACTGCCCTGAACTCAAGCGGTTGAGTGCGAGAACGCTAAAGCGCTTGAGCTCCTGGAGCAACAGGTTGCGCAGCAATTGACGTCCGGTGACACGCATTTGAGGTGCGCGAAACATGAAGTGGCGCCCACGAAGGACGATTTGGAGCGACGAGGGCCGCAATGCCCTGCCATCCCATGCCGAAGAATGAACAGCGAGAATCGAGCGGCGGGGAGGCCGCTACCGCCCGTGACCAGCGGGCGCGCGGTCGAGCTGCCCGGCCAGGTCCGTCAGATCGCGGGCGTACAGGTCGAAGGCGTCCGAGGCGGTGGGAGGGTCGCCGACGGGGCGGGCGACGTAGGCGGTGCGCAGGCCGGCGGCCCGCGCCGCGCGCAGGTCCCAGGCGTGCGTGGCCACCATCAGGAGCCGCTCCGGAGGCCGCCCGGAGACCTCCACCGCCAGCCGGTACACCGCCGGATCCGGCTTGTACGTGCGGGCGTCCTCGGCGGAGAGGGCCTGGTGCCAGCGCAGCCCGGCGTGCGCGTTGAGATCGAGCAGCGCCGTCCGGCTCGCGTTGGAGAGCCCGAGCAACGGAAACCGTTCGGCGAGCCGGGCGAGCCCCGCGACGGTGTCGGGCCACGGCGGCAGCCCCCGGCCCGCGCGGGCCAGCTCGGCCACGGCGGTCGCGTCGTCGACCCCGGCGTCCTCGGCCACGAGGAGGGCGGCCTCCAGGTCGAGGGTGCCGCTGTCGGCGTAGGGGCGCAGGCCGTCGACGACACGCTGCTGTGCGCGCTCGATGTGCCGCTGCCACAGCGACAGGAGCCGTTCGGTCGCCGTCTCGTCGAGCGCGGGGGCGAGTCGGCGGATTCCGGCGCGGATGCCGGAGGGTTCGTCGACGAGCGTGCCGAGGACGTCGAACACGAGGGCGTCGATCTCGGGCTGCGGCTGCGTCTTGGGCCGTTGCTCCGGCATGGGATCGGTCTCCTGGGCGTGGCGGGGGGCACGGCGGGGACTGCTGACGCCTGGTGCAACGCGGCCGGCGGCGACCGCGATTCCCGGCGGACGGAGGATGCGGACCCCACCTTCGTGGCACTGAGTGCCATCCGAGTGTTGCGCGCCGGAACGCGGATCGTAGGCTTTCCGCCATGACCGATGCCCTCGTACACCCCAGCCCCGACGAAGCCTTCCGCATGCTGGTGACCGGCAACCAGCGCTTCGTGACGGGAACCCCCGACCACCCCAACCAGGACGCCGCGCGCCGCGCCGAGACGGCCCCGTCGCAGAGCCCCTTCGCCGTGATGTTCGGCTGCGCCGACTCCCGCCTCGCCGCCGAGATCATCTTCGACCGGGGGCTCGGCGACCTGTTCGTCGTGCGCACCGCGGGCCACGTCCTCGGCAACGAGGTGCTGGGCAGCATCGAGTACGGCGTGAGCGTGCTCGGCGCCCCGCTCGTCGTGGTCCTCGGCCACGACTCCTGCGGGGCAGTCGCCGCCGCGCGCGCCGCGGTGGAGGAGGGGGCGGCGCCCACGGGCTTCGTCCGTGACGTCGTGGAGCGGGTCACCCCGAGCGTCCTCTCCGCGCGCGCCGCCGGCCGCACCAGCGCCGACGAGATCCTGCACGAGCACATCCGGTACACCGTGGACCTGCTCGTCGACCGCTCCCAGGCGATCGCCGAGGGCGTGGCGTCCGGGCGTACGGCCGTGGTCGGCATGGCCTACCAGCTGGCCGACGGCACCGCCCGCCTGGTGGCCTCCCGCGGCCTGAGCGAGACGGTCGCCCCCACCGGCTGACCACGCCTGCGCGGCACCACGGCCCCGGGCGCCGGGAGCGTGGTGCCGCGCTCGCCGCACGCGACACCCACCCGTCGCGCACGGCGCACCTCCGTGTGAAGCACGGATGGTCGATGTGAAGCAGATACGCCCGATCCGGGGATTTTCCGCGAAGTCCGTCATCGGGTGCATCCGAAAGACCGGCCCCACGGGTACCGCTGCGCCCCGGTGCACTACCGGCGCGTACCGCCGACGTTGAAGATGCCGGGAATGGGCGACAGTAACGATTCTGCGCGGCTGCCGCCGACCCCACTCGCTTCCATTCGCTCAGGCGGCAAAGGACACAAGGTGCACGAGGAAGTCGACGAGGTCGGCACGCTTCTCCGGCTGGTGGCGGACAGCAGGGCGCACGACGCGCTCGTGGGCCGTGAGGAGCAACGTGACGCGCTGCGCGGCCTGTTGGACAGCCGACGACTCGTCACCGTCACCGGGCCGGTCGGCGTCGGCAAGAGCCTGCTGTGCGACGTCACCGTGCGGGACGCGCGGGCCGGTCGGCAGGAACTGGTACGGGTGTCGTGGCCCGAGGCGGCCGGCCGGCCGGGGGCCTTCCGGGAGGCCGTGGGGCAGGCGCTGCCCGCCCCGCTCCGCGCCCGCGGCGACGCCTCGGGCCGCCCCCGACGGTCGGCCCCGCGCGTGCTGCTGTTCCTGGACGACGTCGACCCCGTCCACGCCGAGTGCGTCGGAGTGGTCCAGCGCCAGCTGCTCGCACACCCCTCGCTGCGGATCCTGGTCACCGCGCGCCACCCCCTGGGCCTCGGGGACGAGGCCGTGCTGCGGCTCGGACCACTGGCCACGGAACCCGGCGCCGACGGCGGCCCCTCCCCCGCCGTACGGCTCTTCCTGGACCGGGCCGGTGACGCGCTGCGGCGCCGGGACGCGCCCACCCTCGAACACGTCGAGTCCCTCTGCCGGGCGCTCGACGGGCTGCCGCTGGCGATCGAGCTCGCCGCCGCACAACTGTCCTCGTACTCTCCGCACGACCTGGCCGAACTCGTGGAGCACGGGCAGTCCTGGCTCGCTGACCCGCGTCAGCGCCATCGGCGGCACCGCTCCGTCGAGGAGGCGATCGGCGCCGTGCACGCCCTGTGCAGCCCGTGGATGCGGATGGTGTGGAGCCGCGCCAGCGTGCTGGCCGGAACGTTCGGCGAGAGTGCGGCCGTCGTGCTGTGCGCGGGCGGCGAGGTCGGCGCGCGGCAGGTGCCGGGACTGCTGACGCGGCTGGCCGCGCTCGGCCTGCTCCAGCACGAGAACGACCCGCAGGGCCCCGCCGAACCGCGCTACCGCATGCCCGCCGCCGTGCGCGAGTACGGCGAGTGCCGGCTCGCGGAGGCGGGGGAACTCGGCATCGCCGTGGAGCGCCGGTCCGCGCACTGCCTCACGATCGCCCGGCTCGCGGAGCACCTGTGGGACCACGGGCACCAGACCCGGGCGGTACGGCTGCTGGCCGACGAGCAGTACAACCTGCACGCCCTGCTGCGCCATGCGCTGAGCGACCCGGACCCAAAGGCCGCGGGCACCGCCCTGGAGACCGCGACCCGGCTGTGGTTCTGGTGGGTCACGGGGCACTCCGCGATCGGGCTGCGGTTCCTGCTCCAGCTCCTCGCCCGCTGCCCCGAGGACCACCCGTCGGTGGCGGCCGCGACCTGGCTCGCGGCCTGGCTCGCGGCGCGCACCGACCCCGGCACGGCCCGAACCCTGCTCGACCGGATCTGGCCGGGGGCCGTCCTCGACGGCGACGACGTCCTGCTGGCCCGCATCGCCCATGTGCACGGCCTCCTCGCCCTCGCGGTCGGCGACCCGGTGCAGGCCGCCGGCCACTTCGAGCAGGCCTGCGTCCTCACCCCCGACCACGCCACCGGCGGCCCCGGCCGCGCCGTCTACCTGGCCGCCCTCGCCTTCGCCCGCCGCGACACCGAGCCCCGCGCCGCCCACCGCGCGGCCGTCGCCGCCCTCGCCCAGCCCGGACTGCGCGAGGACGTCTGGTCCCGCATGCGGGCCCGCTACGCGCTGGCCGTCGTCGACCAGCGCAACGGACGCCCCTCCCGGTCCTGGAGCGGCGCCCACCGGGCCGTGACCGACGCGGACTCCGCCACCTGCGCTCCCCAGGCCCACGCCGCCCTCCAGGCCCTGCTGTCCGGGCCGCGCGGCGGCCGGTCGGCCCCGCAGTCGCCTCCGGACCCGCTCGTCCCGGGACTCTCCGGGTGACGTGCGGGCGCGCCGCGGCGTCTCACACCGCCCCGTCGAACCGGGTCTCGGACTGTCGCACCGCGCCGTCGCGCGGGGCGTGCACTTCCGCCGTGGTCAGCGAGGGCTCGGCGGGGCACAGGGCGATGATGGCGATGTCGTCGGCCAGGTGGTGGGTCCAGTCGCGTACGCCGTCGTCGAGGTGGCCGACGAGGTGGTCGGGGGTGCCGTACGGGGCGCGGGTCAGGCGTTCGGTGAGGGGGTAGAACTCGCCGGTCGAGTTGCGGGCCTCGCTCAGGCCGTCGGTGTGCGCCACGAGCGTCGCGGCGGGGTCGAGGCGCACGGTGTGCGGGGTGGGCGCGGCCCCGGAGCCGAGTGTGCCGAAGCCCAGCGGGAGCAGCGTCGGGACGTCGATCTCCGTGACCCCGGCCGAGGTGACCTCCAGTGGGGTCAGATGGCCGCAGTTGACGAGGTTCAGGTCCCGCGGGTCCTGCGCCGGGCCGTCGTGCTGCACCAGCAGGGCCGTCGCGAACAGCTCGTCGTCCCCGCGCGTGGCGGCGGCGCGCATCACCTGCCGGTCCAGGCGCGCGGCGAGCTCCCCGAGCTCCTCCGTCTCGTGGGCCTGGCTGCGGAAGCACCCCAGGAGGTCGGTGACGGTCTGCACCGCCTGGAGCCCCTTGCCGCGCACGTCGCCGATGAGGATGCGGGTGCCGTACGGGGTGTGCAGGGCCTCGATGAAGTCGCCGCCGATGCCGGTGTCGGCGGTGGCGGGCCGGTACAGACTCGCGAGGCGCAGACGGCCCAGGCGCCTGGGTATGGGGTGCAGGACGGCGTGCTGGAGGGTGCTCGCGGTCTGGCTCATCCGGGCCAGCCGGTCGGACTGCTCCCGCCGCGACCAGACGACGGCTCCGGCCGCCGCCCCGAAGCCGAGCGCGACGATCAGGGTGCCGGAGTCACCGATGCCGGTGCGGGACAGCAGGTACTGGAGCCCGGCGGCGCAGGCCACCGCCACGGACACGGCGACCCGGCCGAGCAGCAGCGCGGCCACGGCGAGCACGATCGTGCCGAGGCGCAGCAGCTGCCGCGCCTCGGCGGGCAGGGGGACGCTGTCGACGGCGGAGGTGTAGGGCAGGGACTGCGCGGCGGCGGTGCCCAGCAGGATGGAGCCGGGCAGCAGGGCCGCGCTGGTGCCGAGGTGAGTGCGCGGGATCGCGGCGAGGTAGCGCGCCATCTGCGGGGCGGCGGCCAGCATGATGCCGAACCCGATGAGCGCCACGACGGCGTAGTCGGCGGCGACCGGGTAGGCGTGCTCGCCGAGCCCGGCGTGCAGCAGGACCAGGCCGAGCGCGGCCAGCGGCAGTCCGAGCGAGGAACCCGTCACCGGCGCGACGGGGCGGCGGCGCACCAGCAGGCAGCTCGCGGCGCCGCCGACGCCGAAGGCCGACAGGACGAAACCGGCGGACTCGGGGCCGCTGCCCTTCTCCGCGGCGAGCGCCGGGAGCCCCATCGCGAGGACGACCTGGGTGAAGCCGAGGGCGAGGCCCGCGACGAGAGCACCGGCCCGCACCGATTCCGGCAGCAGCGCGGGGCGGCCCCGCGAGGCCATCGACAGGCCCCGGCAGCGCAGCCGCGCGAGGACCAGCGCGACCGTGGCGGTGAGCAGCAGCAGGCCCACGCGCGGGTCCGACCAGCCCCACACGGGGGCGAGCTGGAGCGCTGCGGGGGCGAGGACGCCGAAGACGATGAGGCTGCCCGCGCGGGTGCGGTCCGGCAGCGGGAGCCGGGTCGTGGCGGCGGGTTCGGGGACGTAGCGGTGGACCAGTAACAGCGCGGCCAGGGCCGCGAGGGTCATGGCGACCATCGCGAGCCGCCATCCGCTGATGGACGCGGCCCGCGGCGCCACGTTCACGGCGATCACGAAGCCCAGGGACATGGCGGCCAGCCAGCCGCCCATGACCTTGCGGAGCCGGCCGGGCAGGAACACGGTCGGCAGGAAGGCGAGGCAGCTGACGAAGACGGCGGCGAGGGCCACCGCGACGACGATCCGCCCGAGCACGTAGGACCAGCCGTCGAACGCGACGCCGAGCAGCGCGCACCCGGCGGCGAGGCCGCCCAGGGAGACGAGCAGCACGGAGCGCCGCCCCCGCAGATCACCGGCCCGTCCGGCGACGACCAGCGTGAACAGGGCCAGCGAGGAGCCGACGACCCGGGCGACCACTTCGTGGCCCACCCCCAGGCCGAGTTCGGCGTGGACGAGAGGGACGGCCGCCGAGTTCACGGCGGGAGCCACCACGTAGAGGGCGGCGACGGCGGCGAGCAGCAGCCCGACCACACGCGTCGATCCCCGTCCGTCGTCCGCCGGGTACGCGGCGACGGCTGTGGCGCCGCCGCCGGACACACCGGTGCCGAGCATGTACTGACCTCCCTGGTGGACCCCCCTTCCGCACAGTCCTCCAGGGACAAGCGTCGCGGATCACATATGACCGACGTAAGGACCGAAAGTCCCTAAAGGAACTTTACAGACATCACGGATGTAATCGGAAGGGGTCCCAGGTCAGCGCTTCAGCACCCCAGCGCCTCAACGCCTCAGCGCCTCAGCGCCTGCGCAGGGAGATCGGCAGTCCGTCCTTCGGGAACGGGAGCGAGTGGTAGTCCATCGGCGGGGTGTAGCCGGGGGCGACGGTCCACTCGTGGGTGCGCAGCAGGCGGTGCATGATCGCCTTGATCTCGAGCCCGGCGAAGTACAGGCCGATGCACTTGTGCACACCGCCGCCGAACGGCTCCCACGCGTACCGGTGCGAGCGGTCCTCGCGGCGCTCGGGGCCGAACCGGTCGGGGTCGAACGCCGTCGGGTTCGTCCAGTACTCCTCCATGAAGTGGGTGAACTGGACGCCGACCAGGACGTCCGTGCCGGCGGGGATGCGGACGCCCTGGACCTGGGTGTCCTTGACCGCGTACCGGACCAGGGTCGGCACCGGAGCCCGCAGCCGCAGCGCCTCGCGCATCACCAGGTCGATCGACTCCAGCCCCTCCAGTTCGGCCATCGTCGGCTCGGGGCCGAGCGCGAGGGCCTCGGCGCGGCAGCGATCCTGCCACTGCGGATGCCGGCCGAGGTGCTCGAGGATCGTGGCGGTGGTGATGGTGGAGGTGTCGTGCGCCGCCATCATGAGGAAGATCATGTGGTTGACGACGTCCTCGTCGGTGAACCGCTCGCCGTCCTCCGTCTCGATGTGGCAGAGAACCGAGAAGATGTCGTCGGTCTGTTCGGCGCGCTTCGCCGGGAGGTAGTGCCGCAGGAACTCCTCCAGCACCCTGCGCCCCCGGTACGCGCGTCCCCACCGGGTGAACGGCACATCGGCGCGGACCACTCCGGCGGCGGCCTGGACGCAGGCGATGAACGCCTGGTTGACCCGGTCCATCTCCGCCTGGCCGGTGTCCTTCGCGCCGCCCATGAAGAGGTCCGCGGCGATGTCGAGGGTGAGCTGCTTCAGCTTCCAGTACGAGGGGAAGGCGGCGTCCTCCGTCCAGCCCGCCATGCCCTGCTCGATGGCCGGGTGCATGCCGCGGGTGTAGGCGGCCAACCGCTCGCGTGTGAAGGCCTGTTGCATGATCCGGCGGTGCGCCTTGTGCTCGTCGAAGTCGATGAGCATGAGCCCCCGGTGGAAGAAGGGGCCGACGAGCCGGGCCCACGCGGGCTCGTTGGCGAACGCCTTGTCCTTGTTCAGCAGTGCCTCGCCGCAGGCGTCGGGCCCCAGCAGCATCACCGAGGTCTTGCCCAGCACGTGGAAGGGGGCGACCGGGCCGTACCGTTCATAGCCGCGCCGGTACAGGGCCACCGGATCCTTCGCGTACTCGAAGAGCTGCCCTATCCAGGGCAGCCCCCGGTCGTCGCGTCGCTGGGCCGGAACGGCCCGCACCTCGAGCCCCTCGGCCGTCATGCGATCCTCACCTCACAGTGCGCTGGCGTCGGCTGTGCTTCTGGCTGCGCTTTGGCTACGCACAAGGTGGGTCAGGGGGCGTGACAAGTCAACGGGGCGACGTGGAAGGGGAGTTCTTCATCAGCGCCTTCAGCACCCGGGTGCTGAGGACGCCGATGAGGAGCGTCGCGATCGGCAGGACGACGTCCACCCACGGGTCTCGGATCGGTTTGTACGTGGCGTTCCCGTCCTTGATCTCGATGAAGCCGAGGGGCTTGGCGCCCGCGCCGCCGCCTCCGCCGCCGCCCTCCCCGTCCTTGTCCCCGGCCGCCTCGCGCCCGGCGCCGCCGCCGAATCCGAAGCCGACGCGGGCTACGGGGACGACGGTGATGCCCTCCCGGAAGACCGGGTCGCCGAAGACCGCGGCGACGGAGGCGCGTCCGCCGAGCTTCTCGGCCAGCCGCTCCAGGAGGGCGGCGGACGCGTTGGCGGCGGTGAGTTCGGCCGGCGCGCCGGGGGCGGCGGGTCCGTCGGTGCGGGTCATGGGTGCCTCCCTGAGGTGCCTTCGTGGCAGGGCACCTCACGCTAGGCCGGAGGTGGGGCCTCCGCCACCGTCGGGTGCGCCCAACTCCCTTGACCGGAAACGCGGTTGCGGGAGGCACCCGGAGCCGGGCGCCTCCCGCTGTCCGTACCGGTTCCCTAGATGACGCCCTGCGCCAGCATCGCGTCCGCGACCCGCTCGAAGCCCGCGATGTTCGCGCCCGCCACGTAGTCGCCGGGAGCGCCGTACCGTTCGGCGGTCTCGTGGCAGGTGTCGTGGATGTCCTTCATGATGTGCGCGAGTTCGTCCTCGACCCGCTGCGCCGACCACGACGTGCGGGAGTGGTTCTGGGCCATCTCCAGCGCGCTGACGGCGACGCCGCCCGCGTTCGCCGCCTTGCCGGGTCCGAAGGCGACGCCCGCCTTCTGGAACAGGTCCACGGCCTCGGGGGTCGTGGGCATGTTCGCGCCCTCGGAGACCGCCTTGACGCCGCCCTGGATCAGGGCCGAGGCGTCGCTCGCGGTCAGTTCGTTCTGGGTGGCGGACGGCAGCGCGACGTCGCCGGGCACCTCCCAGACGCGGCCGCCGGGCACGAACCGGGCGGAGGCGCCGCGGCGTTCGGCGTAGGAGCCGACGCGGCCCCGCTCGACCTCCTTGATCTGCTTGAGCAGTTCGAGGTCGATGCCCTTGTCGTCCACGACGTAGCCGGAGGAGTCCGAGCAGGTCACCGGGTTCGCGCCGAGGGCGTGCAGCTTCTCGATGGTGTAGATCGCGACGTTGCCGGAGCCGGAGACCACGGCCGTCTGCCCCTCCAGGTCCTCGCCGCGCTCGCGCAGCATGGCCTCGGCGAACAGCACGTTTCCGTAGCCGGTGGCCTCCGGGCGGACGAGGGAGCCGCCCCAGCCCTGGCCCTTTCCGGTGAGGACGGACTCCCAGCGGTTGGTGATGCGGCGGTACTGGCCGAAGAGGTAGCCGATCTCGCGGCCGCCGACGCCGATGTCCCCGGCCGGTACGTCGGTGTGCTCGCCGATGTGCCGGTGCAGCTCGGTCATGAACGACTGGCAGAACCGCATGACCTCGGCGTCGCTGCGCCCGTGCGGGTCGAAGTCGCTGCCGCCCTTGCCGCCGCCGATGCCGAGGCCGGTCAGCGCGTTCTTGAAGATCTGCTCGAAGCCGAGGAACTTGATGACTCCGAGGTTGACCGAGGAGTGGAAGCGCAGACCGCCCTTGTACGGGCCGAGCGCGCTGTTGAACTCGACGCGGAAGCCGCGGTTGACGTGCACCCGGCCGCGGTCGTCCTGCCACGGCACCCGGAACATGATCTGCCGTTCGGGCTCGCACAGCCGCTCGACGAGCCCGGCCTCGGCGTACTCGGGGCGGGCCTTCAGCACCGGGGCGAGGGTTTCGAGGACCTCGTGCACGGCCTGGTGGAACTCGGGCTGGGCGGGGTTGCGCTGTTCGATCTCGGCAAGGAGGTCGCCGAGGATGTCCTGCGTGTTGGTTCGCGTCGTCACAGAAAGCCTTTCGGGCTCGGCAGCGCCGTGCCGTTGCGGGTGCGGCTCGCTCGGGTCCGGTCGTTCGATGAGCGCGCGGCGCCGTTGCCGTGCGCGGGACCAGGTAAGTGTTACGCGCAGGTAAACGTCTTGGCCAGGGGGGTTCGCGACCGCGGGGTGGAGGTGCGGTGGGACAATGCCGCACTGGTGCCGGAATCCGGAGGGAATCGTGAGCGTGATCAAGTGGGTGTCCCTGCGGAGCACCGGTCCTCGTCCCGTCCCCCGGCCCGTGGCCACGCCGCTCGTGTGGGCGGCGGCGGGCACCACGGCGCTGCTCCTCGCGGCGCTCGTCAACGTCCTCCTGGGGCCGGGCCGACCCTGGCTCGCCCTCACCGCGCTGGCCCTGCTGGCCACGGCCCTGGGCTTCTGGGCCCGCTTCACCGCGGCCCCCGGCACCGCGCTGCTGTGCTGGCTGTTCCTCAACGGCTTCGCGATACCGCCCGCGGGCACCTGGGACTGGATCGCCCACCGCGACCCCCTCTGGCTGACCTGCCTCCTGGCCGCGGCCCTCTTCGGCACGATGATCGCCCGCGTCACCCACGCCCGCGCCGCCTACCGCACCGTGTACGCGGCGCCCGCGCCCCGAAGCGCGCTGGGCGACGAACCGTATACGACCTGACGCGCGGAACCGGCGCACCGGCCGCGCCCGCCCCCGGAACGCCATGGCGCCGGCCCCGCTGATTCGAGGAAGCGGGGCCGGCGCGAGGGGATGAGGCCGGCTGCGGGGTGTGCACTCCCCCGTACGCTCATCGCGCGACAGGAACCGCAGCCGGTCTCGGTGGATGCAACGAGCCGCGAACCGCCATGTTCCGCCACGCGGCGGCGGATTGACGACGTGCACCCAATTTTCTGGTCGCCTTCACGGGACGGGCACGTCGGATGCGGCGACGTCATCCGCGCTCAGCGCGCCGTGGCGGTGCCGCCCATGTAGTTGGTCACGAGCACCGTCAGTTCCTCGACCATTTCCTCGCGGCCGATCGCGGGCCGCTCCAGGACCCAGCGGACACTCAGCGCCTCCATCGCGGCCACGATCACCCACGAGCGCGTCGCCCCGCTGCGCTCCCCCGGCGCCCGGCCCGCGAGGTACGCGGAGCCGAGGTCCTGGATGCGGCGGCGCAGGGCGTGCAGATGGACCTCGCTGTAGCGGGGCGGGACCTCCTCGGTCACAACGCGAAGCAGTTGCGAGTCGTGTTCGAGCGCGGACAGCAGCGCCTCGACCGCGTTGGGGATCAGCCGCTGCGGCGGGTCGGTCAGCCGGTCGGCGAGCGAGGCCGTGACCCGGTCGCCGGTCTCCGCCCAGAAGCGCTCCATGAGGACCGTCAGCAACTCGTCCTTGTCGCGGAAGTACTGGTAGAGCGAGCCGGGGCTGACGCCCGCCTCGTCCGCGACCCGCGTCGTCACGAAGCGCGCGTAGCCGTCGCGCGCGAGCACCGCGCGCCCTGCCGCGACGATCCGCTCCACCATCCGGCGGGAACGCTCCTGTCGGGGCTCCTTGCGCATAACGCGAATTGTATGCGAATAAATATTCGCGTTACAACGGAACGCATGACACAGATCAGCGAGGTCCGTGGCACCACCCGCTTCCCGAGCCGCTACCGGGAGGCCGAGGAGCGCGGGCGCAGGATCGCCCGCGGGATCTTCCTCTTCGCCGACATCGACAAGGACATCGACGAGACGCTGATGGAGCGGGTGGGCGACGCGCTCCTCGAACGCGACGAACTGGGCGCCCGCCTCGCCGACGCGACGCGGCTTCCCGCCGGGGACCCGGACCGGGTGACCCACGCGCAACTCGGCCGCGCGCTGTCCGCGGCGCCCGCCGATCTGCCCGCGGACGCGCCGCCCGCGCTGCGGGCCCTGCTCGACCACGCGCGGACCGTGCCCGAGTGGGTGGACTGGGAGCGGGTGGAGCGGGGCGCCGCCGCGCACCGCTACCTGGGCCGCAACTCCGGCGACGTACTCACCCTCCTGTCGCTCATCGGCGGATACCGCTTCGGCGGCCCGCCCGATCTCCTCGTCCTGACGGGCGGGCTGACCGGCGGGACGACGCTGCGGCGGCTGGGCGAGACGACGAAGTGGGCGAACGCCGTGACCCGTGCGGGCGGACTGCGGCCGGGCGCCGAGGGCTGGCGTCTGACGGTGCATGTGCGCGCCATGCACGCGCTGGTCAACGCCCGCTTCGAGCCGCGCTGGGACACCGCGCGCTGGGGGCTCCCGGTGAACCAGGCCGACCAGGCGGGCACGCTCGGGCTCTTCGACTCGACGGTGATCGTCGGCAGCCTCGCGCTCGGTGTGCGGCTCACGAGGGACCAGCGCGCCGACATGATGCACATGTGGGCTTACGTCGGGTGGTTGATGGGCGTGGCGCCGCAGTGGCTGACCGACGACGAGAACGTACGGCACCACTGGAACCACCACATCCTGCTGGCCTCCGCCGGGCAGACGCAGGCCGGGCGGGACCTGGCCCGCCACGCCCTGGACGCGCAGGCCGAGCGCCGCTTCGGACACCGCAACCCGCTCGTCGAGCGGCTGCACGGACGCTACG
The DNA here is from genome assembly GCF_054724165.1 of Streptomyces sp. BYX5S. NCBI lineage: Bacteria > Bacillati > Actinomycetota > Actinomycetes > Kitasatosporales > Streptomycetaceae > Streptomyces > Streptomyces sp. BYX5S. The sequence goes on from NZ_CM138829.1 coordinate 4,771,609, forward strand.
AGCGGGCCCGCCAGACGAGTCTGCTCGGTGTGTTCATGGGCAGGGACGGCATGCGGGACCTGGGGCTGCGCCGTCGGCTGCCCTGGGCACTGGTGCTCTCGCTCGCGGTCAACACCGTCCGGTACCGCGTGCTGGGCGTCCTGCCCGGCGGTCGGCGTCGGCTGGAGGCGTACGGGGCGCGGGTGCAGGACCGGATGCTGGCGTCGATGTTCCCGGAGGGGACCGCGGCGGTGGGCCGGCTGCCGGGGGCCGACGGCTGAGCACCCGAGCCACGTGAGGCCCGCGCCCTATTCCACCTACGCGGCGCGGTAGCGGCCCTCCCCCAGGTCGACGACTCGCCCCTGAGCCACCAACCGGCCCAAGTGCCGCCGTGCGGTGCGCAGTTCCACGGGCCGGACGTGCGCGCCTTGCACGTGCGGCCGGTACACCAGGCGGTGGTCGGCGATCTCGTCGAGCGTGTGCGGGGCGTTCAGGAAGGCGAGCAGTTCCGCGTCCCGCTTCTCCACCACGGCGGCGTAGGCGTCGAGGCGGCGGCGGAACTCGGCCGCGCCCTCGATCACGCCCTTCTGGTGGGCGGTGCCGTACCAGCGCGCCTCGATGCCCGCGCAGCGCCGCATCGACGCCTCGAAGGCGTCGAGGTCGCTGCCCACGTCGCCGTAGTACGGGCCGAAGGAGGTGAGGTCGATGTCCGCGACGAACAGGAAGCCGTCGGGCTCGATCAGGAATCCGCAGTGGCCCGCGGTGTGGCCCGGCAGATGGACCACGGTGACGGTGCGGCCCCCGAGGTCGAACACCGCGCCGTCCTCGAACCCTTGCGCGTCCGGGCGCCCTTCGACGTGGAACTCCTCGCGCATCGCCCGGTCGACCGCGGCGACGTCCCCGGGCGGCAGGTCGAGCGCGGCGACCAGCGACGCGCGCGAGCGCAGCGCGTCCAGGTCGCCGTGGTGGACGTGCACCGGCACGTCGTAGCCGCCGAGGCCGGCGATGTGGTCCTCGTGGCCGTGGCTCACGAGGACCAGGTCCGCGGGCGGCGCGTCACCGACGAGGGAGAGCGACGGGTCGACGACCAGCGTGGCGTCCGTGCCGCGCACGAGCAGTGAATTGCCGTACGGGTAGGCGCCCTTGCCGTCGCCGACGAGCACGTCGACCGCGCCGAAGCGGACGGGGGTGTATCCGGTGGTGCGGGGTTCCATGGCTTTCCGTTTCTCGTTCCTCCGGCCGGGCCCGTTCGGCCCGGCTTCCACATCCCGTTGGGTACACAGGAGTTGACCACGAACGGCGCCGGGGCGTGGCGCGGTCAGCCGCGCAGGAAGTACAGGGCGGTGGTGACCACGGCGGTCGTCAGCAGGACGGCCCGCAGCAGCCGGGCGGGCAGCCGACGGCCCAGGTGGGCTCCCGCGAAGCCGCCGAGCACGGCGCCGACCAGCATGGTGACGAGGATCAGCGGGGCGCGCAGCGCGTCGGAGGCGAAGAGGAACAGCACGGTCGCGCTGAGGAAGACGGCGGCGAGCTGGGTGACGCGCATCGGGTTGCCCGCGGCGGCGTCGAGGCCGAGGCCGATGCTCCACAGCGCCAGCATCAGGATGCCTACGGCCCCGCCGAAGTATCCGCCGTACACGGCGAGGAGGAACTGACCGATCAGGACGGCGCGCGCACTCATGCCGACCGGGCGGCCCAGCGCCCTGGTCAGCGCCGAGGAGACGTGGCGGCCGAAGGCGAGCACCACCGTGGCGAAGGCGAGCAGCCAGGGCGCGGCGGCCTCGAAGGACGACGCGGGCAGCACCAGCAGCAGCGCCGCGCCGACGAGCCCGCCCAGCACACTGGCCGCGGTCAGCGCCTTCGTCGACGCGGTTCCCACGGGGGCGAGTTCGCGGCGGTACACCCACGCGCTGGTGACCGCGCCGGGGACGAGGGCGACCCGTGACACCGCGTTCGCCACGACGGGCGGCAGGCCGACGGCCACCAGTGCGGGCAGCGCCACGAAGGTGCCTCCGCCGCCGATGGCGTTCAGGGCTCCGGCGGCGACTCCGGCCGGCAGGACGAGCAGCATCTCCTTCATCCGCCGAGCTTCGCCCGCGGATGAACGACTCCACAATGCGGAATCGACGTTCCCAGACTTCGGCTCCGCCTAAGGCTCGGGCGCGGGTCGTGGCCTAGGCTGTTTCGGTGCGCTACGACCTGGACGATCTCCGTCTCTACCTCCACATCGTGACGGAGGGCTCCATCACGGCGGGCGCCCGGCGCATGCACCTCAGTCTTCCCTCGGCCAGCGCCCGGGTGCGCGCCCTGGAACACCACGCGGGGGTGCCGCTGTTGATCCGCGGCCGCCGGGGCGTGCGGCCCACTCCGGCCGGGACGACGCTCGCCCGGCACGCACGGGACGTGCTCGACCGGACCGCCCGCTTGGAGAGCGCCGTCGCGAGCTACACCCGGTCCCCGACCGCCCGGCTGACCCTGCTGGGCGGCGGATCCGCGATGCACAGGCTGGTACCGCAGGCCCTGATCCCGTTCCTGCGCGCGTATCCGGACACCGATGTGACCGTGTCCGAGTGCCGCACGCCGCTGACGGTGCGCAGGCTCGCCGACGGCGAGGCGGACCTGGGTGTCGTCATCGAGGACGAGGCCGCCGACAGCGGGCTGCGCATGGAACCGCTCGGCGACGACTCGCTCGTCGTGGTCGGTCAGGCGGGCGGGGTCCTCGACGGCCGGGCCTCGCTGACGTACAGCGAGGTGGCCGAGCACCCTCTCGTCGGGCTCGACGCCGACTCCTCGCTGCGCCGCTGGATCGAGCAGCGGCTCGGGCCGCACGCCCCGGTGGTGCGCCACCGCACGACGGTCGCCGATCTGAACGCCGTCGTCTCCCTGGCCGCCGCGGGCGCCGGTCTCGCCGTGGTGCCGCGACGCTCGCTCCACTCCCAACAGGCGCTGGACGTCTGCGCGTTGACGGACGCGTGGGCGCACCGCCGTCATCTGCTGGCCTGGGGCGTCACGGACGACGGGGCATCGACGGCGACCGCGGCGCTCGCCGAACATCTGCGACGGGCGGCCCTGGAGTCGTGAACCACCGACAGTCGAACGACATCCGGCGACGAGGAGACTCAGTGAGCAAGCAGTACGTGGTGGGTCTGCACGAGGTCGACGAGACCCGGGCCGGACTCGTCGGCGGCAAGGGCGCGCACCTCGGCGCCCTGACGCGGATCGAGGGGGTCCGGGTGCCGCCGGGCTTCTGCGTGACGACGGACGCGTTCCGGCAGGTCATGGCCGGGGCCGCGCCCGCGCTCGGCGACCGCCTCGACCGGCTGGCGCGCACGGACCCGGACGACCGGGAGGCGATCCGGGCGCTCGCCGCGGAGATCCGCGCGGCCGTGGAGAACGCCGCCGTGCCGACGGAGCTCACGACGGCGGTCACCGGCGCGCTCGCCGACCCCCGGCTTACCGGCTCCCGGCTCGGCGACCACGGGGCCGCGTACGCCGTCCGTTCCAGCGCCACGGCCGAGGACCTGCCGACGGCCTCCTTCGCCGGACAGCAGGACACGTACCTGGACGTCGTGGGTCCGCAGGCGGTGCTCCGGCACATCGGCCGGTGCTGGGCGTCGCTGTTCTCCGAGCGGGCGGTGGCCTACCGGCAGCGCGCCGGCATCGACCACCGGACGGTCGACATGGCCGTGGTCGTGCAGCGCATGGTGCACCCCGACGCGGCCGGTGTGCTGTTCACGGCCGACCCGGTCACGGGCGACCGGAAGGCCGCCACCGTCGACTCCGTGTTCGGCCTCGGCGAGAAGCTGGTCTCCGGTCTGGTGAACCCGGATGTGTTCCGGGTGCGGGGCGGCGAGGTCGTCGACCGGTCGATCGTGTCGGTCGACGAGCGGGGGCGGGAGCGGCCGTCGCTGACCGACGAGCAGGTCCAGCGCCTCGTGCGGCTCGGCCGCCGCATCGAAGCGGGCTTCGGACGGCCGCAGGACATCGAGTGGTGTCTGGCCGGCGACGCGTTCCACATCGTGCAGAGCCGCCCGATCACGACCCTGTTCCCCGTCCCCGAGACCGGCGACGATGACCCTCACGTCTACCTGTCCGTGGGCCATCAGCAGATGATGACCGACGCGATGAAGCCGCTGGGCATCTCGGTGTGGCAGCTGACGGCCATGGCGCCGATGCTCACGGCCGGCGGGCGGCTGTTCGTCGACGCCACCCGGCGGCTGGCCGCTCCCACCAGCCGCGCGGCCCTCCTGGACATCGTCGGCCGGGGCGATCCGCTCATCAGGGACGCCCTCGAAACCGTCCTCGACCGCGGGGACTTCGTACCGACTCTCCCGGACCCGGACCCGGCCCCGAGCGGCCCTCCGGCGGGCGGGCCGCGGGACACACCCGTCGAGACGGATCCCGCCGTCGTCACCGGTCTGATCGAGCGGAGCCGGGAGTCCGTCGCCGCGCTGGAGCGCGCGATCGTGACGAAGACCGGCCCCGCGCTCTTCGACTTCCTCCTCGACGAGGCCTTCGTGGAGCACAAGAAGGCACTCGCCGATCCGCTCAGCATGCAGGCGGTCATGGCCGGGATGCAGGCCACGTGGTGGCTCAACGACAACCTCCAGGAGTGGCTGGGCGAGAAGAACGCCGCCGACACCCTCACCCTGTCCGCGCCGGGCAACGTCACCTCGGAGATGGGCCTCGCGCTCCTCGACGTCGCGGACGCGATCCGGCCGCATCCCGAGGTGGTGGAATTCCTGCGGAACATCGGGCGGGTGTCGGACGCGGACTTCCTGGACGAGCTGGCGAAGCGTCCCGGCGGGACCGAGGCCCGCGCGGCTTTTGAGGAGTACCTGGACCGGTACGGCATGCGCTGCGTCGGCGAGATCGACATCACCAGGCCCCGCTGGCGCGAGCGCCCGACCACCCTCGTGCCGGTGATCCTCGACAACGTGCGCAACTTCGAACCGGGTGCCGCGGCGCGGCGGTTCGAGGAGGGTGCGCGCACAGCGCGGGAGAAGGAGGCGGACGTGCTGGCGCGCCTGCGGGCGCTGCCGGAGGACGGGGACGCCAGGGCCGAGGAGACCCGGCGCATGATCGAGCGGGTCCGCACCTTCATCGGCTACCGGGAGTACCCCAAGTACGCCCTCATCAGCCGCTACTTCCTGTACAAGCAGGCGCTGCTGCGGGAGGCCGAGCGCCTCGCGCGGGCGGGTGTGCTCGCCGCCGCGGAGGACGTCTTCCACCTCACGTTCGAAGAGTTCCACGAGGTGTCCCGCACGAACCGGGCCCCGGACCCCGGGCTGTTGCGGCGCCGCAGGGAGGACTTCCGTACGTACGAAGCGCTCACCCCGCCCCGTGTCCTGACCTCCGACGGCGAGGCGGTCAGCGGGTCGTACGCACGCCGAGCGGGCGTGCCGGCGGGCGCCCTGGTCGGTCTCGCGGTGTCCGCCGGGACCGTGGAGGGCCGGGCCCGTGTCGTCCTGGACATGGCGGACGCCGATCTGGAGGCGGGTGACATCCTCGTCACGGCGTACACGGATCCCAGTTGGTCGCCGCTGTTCGTCGGGATCGCGGGGCTGGTCACGGAGGTCGGCGGTCTCATGACGCACGGCGCGGTGATCGCCCGCGAGTACGGTCTGCCGGCCGTCGTCGGCGTGGACCGGGCCACCCGGCTGATCCGCGACGGCCAACGCGTCCGGGTGCACGGGACGGACGGCCACGTCGAGATCCTGGACTGACCGACTGCCCCGACCCACCGCCACCCACGACGCGAAGGCACCCGTGACCGACCTCCCCAAGCCCGCCACCCTGCGTGCGTTCGTCGCGCTCGCGCCGCCCGACGCGGCGAAGCAGGAACTTAAGGACGCGCTCCGCCCGGCGTACGCCGCTCACGCCGGGCTGCGCTGGAACCGGATCGAGGACTGGCACATCACGCTGGCGTTCCTGGGCGAGATGTCGCTGTGCGCGGTGCACCGGCTCCGTCCGGCGCTCGCCGCCCTCGCGGCCGTCCACCCCTCCCCCGAGCTGGCGCTGCGCGGCGCGGGGCACTTCGACGAACGGGTGCTGTGGAGCGGCCTGGAGGGCGACCTGGCGGGCCTGCACCGGCTGGCGGAGGCGGTCCAGGGGCAGGTCAGGGCCGACGGGGTCGAGCTGCCCGAACGCCGCTTCCGCCCGCATCTGACCCTGGCCCGCGCTCGCCGCCACGACACCACGTCCGTCCCTGAGGCGGCCACCACGCTCACCGGCTTCGCGGGCCGCCGCTGGCATCCGCACCGCCTGCACCTGGTGGGCAGCACCCTCGGCAACGGGCCCGCCCCGAGGCGCTACCAGGACATCGCCGCGTGGACCCTGGCGGGGGAACCGGGGCCGCGCGGGGCGTGACCCGTCGCCCGGGTCAGGCCTGCTCGACGGCGAAGAGTTCGAGGTGGCCGCACTTCGGGCAGCGCAGCGCCTGGATGCGGCGGCGGGGGCGGCCGAGGCGCTTGGCGCCGCCGAAGATGCCGCGTTCCAGGGCGCCTTCGACCCAGCGCGCATAGCCGCGCGAGTGCTCGCCCGCGTCCTCGATGAATCCGTCTTCCAGGCCGCCGGTGCCGCAGTGGGTGCAGTTCTTGTCCGTCACCCGGCCAGTCTAGGAGGGGGCCCCGGGCCGCACGACGATCTCGTCGAGACGCGGCGGCCGGTAGTGGGGCCCCTTGAGCACCTTGCCGTCGTCCCTGCGCAGCACGCGCCCGTCCGCGGCGACCTTGCTCATGTTGGACCGGTGGACCTCCGTGAACACCGCCGGCAGGTCGATCCCGAGCGCGTCGGCGGCCCCGTACGTGACGTAGAGGACGTCGGCCAGCTCCTTGGCCACCGCCCGGTACGCGGCGACCGGATCGCCCCCGGCCCGCAGCGCCTCCGCGAGATCGGCGAGCGCTTCCGCGGCCTCTCCGGCCTCCTCGGTCAGCAAGGTCCGCCGGTGCTCGGCCAGTTCGGGGCGTGCCGCGCCGGCCGGTCCGTCGAACGACTCGCGGAACTCGGCGACGCGGCGCATCGGTTCGTGGTCCATGCGGTGACCCTACGCGTCAGCGGGATCGGGAACGCCGCGCCGCGTCCCATGGCGTTCGAACGGGACATTGTTCGCGGATCCGCGGATTCTACAAGGTGGGTCACTCTGTCGTGTGGAGGTTGGCGCAGCTCGCGTCCCGCTCGGGCGACGGCGGGCACAATCCGCTGCATGACGTTCGGCATTGTGCGTCGCCGCCCCGGCGAACTCCCCCGTGAACTCACCGGTTTCATCGGCCGGGCCCCGGAACTGACGCAGTTGGACGCCGCGTTGGGGACGCAGCGCTGTGTCACCGTGGTGGGTCCCGGTGGTGTCGGCAAGACGCGGCTGGCGCTGCGCGCGCTGGCGGGGCGGACCGGCGGTACGGAGGTGCCGGTGTGTCTGGTGGAGCTGTCGGCGCTGCACGATCCGAGCCTGCTGCCGCACACCCTGGCCGCCTGCCTCGACCTGCCCGAGCAGTCCGGGCGGCCGCAGCTCGACGTGGTGCTGGAACACTTGCGGGAGCATCCGGCGCTGATCGTCCTCGACACCTGCGAGCACCTGGTGGACGCCTGCGCCGAGCTGGTGGACGTGCTGCTGCGCGAGACCGACGGCGTACGCGTGCTGGCCACCAGTCGGCAGCCGCTCGACGTCCCTGGCGAGCACACCTTCCCGCTGTCGCCGCTCGGTGTGTCGGACGGCGGCGGGGAGGCGGTCGCCCTGTTCGAGCAGCGGGCCGCGGCGGTCGTCCCCGGGTTCGAGGTGACCGACGCGAGCCGGGAGGCCGTGGTGCGGCTGTGCCGTCGCCTCGACGGCATGCCGCTCGCCATCGAACTGGCCACGGTGCGGCTGCGGGCGGTGCCGCTGAACCAGCTGCTCGACCGTCTGGAGGATCGTTTCCGTCTCCTTACGGGCGGCCGCAGGACCTCGCTGCCGCGCCACCAGACGCTGCGGACGACCATCGACTGGAGCCACGACCTGTGCGACGCGCGCGAGCGGCGGCTGTGGGCGCGGCTGTCGGTCTTCGGGGACGTCTTCGACCTCGCGGCGGCCGAAGAGGTGTGCGGCTTCGGCGAGTTGGGCTCGGACGAGGTGATGGAGGTGCTCATCGACCTCGTCGACAAGTCGGTGGTGCAGCGGGTGGACGAGTTCGGCCCCGGCTCCGGCGCCGACGGGGCGACGCGCTACCGGATGCTCGACACGCTGCGCGAGTACGGGGCGGAGAAGCTCGCCGCGTCGGGCGAGGAGACCGCCGCCCGCGACCGGCATCTGGCCCGCTACGTCAAGGCGGCCGACGAGTTCGACCGGCACTTCATCGACGACGACCAGTTGCCCCGCTGCCAGGCGCTGCGCCGTGAACACCCGGACATCCGGCTCGCGTTGGAGTACGCGCTGGTGCGCGGCGACCGGAAGCGCAAGGGGGCCGGGCTCGCCGGGGCGCTGTGGGGGTACTGGCAGATCACGGGGCTGCTGACGGAGGGCCGGTACTGGCAGCAGAAGGCCGCCGCGGCGTTCCCCGGGGCGACGCCCGAGCGGGCCTGGGCGCTGATCGTCGGCGGATACATCCGGACGTTCCAGGGCGACCCGGCGGGCGCCGTGGCGCAGATCAACGAAGGCATCGAGATCGCCGACCGGCTGGGCGAGTCCCTGATCCGGGCGCGCGGCTGGCTGTATCTGCACTGCGCGTACACGTTCGCCTGCGACTTCGAGCGGGCCGAGCGGGCGGGGGTGGCCGCCCAGGAGCGGCTGGCGGCGCTCGGCGACCTGATCGGCCTGGTCTCCCTCGATGTGCAGGCCGGGTACCAGTACCACTTGTCGGGGCACGACGACCTCGCTCTGGAGCGAGCCGGGCAGGGGCTCGCCCGGCTCGGCGCGGGTTCCGGGGAGTGCTGGCTGCGCGGCTTCGTGCACACCGTCGCGGGGCTCAGCCACTACGCGAAGGGGGACCCGGGCGCGAGCGAGGCGGCGCTGAAGGAGGCGCTGCCGCTCAAGGCGGCGCTGGGCGACGTCATCGGCTGCGGGTACGCGGTGGAGATCATGGCGTGGACGGCGGCGCGCGACGGCCGGCACCGGCGTGCGGCCTGGCTGTTCGGCGGCTCGGACGCGCTGTGGCAGTCGACCGGCGGCGAGCTGCTGAGCGGGGCTCCGGTCTCCGTGGAGAACCACCGGTCGGCGGCGGAGGCGACGCGTTCGGAGCTGGGCGGGGACCTCTACGAGCAGTTGTGGCAGCTGGGCGCGACCGCACCCCGCGAGGCCCTGTTCGCCGCGGCGCTGAGCGGCGCCGCCGATCTGGTCCTCGACCAGCCGGAGGTGCCGCGCCAGCGCCGCACGGGCCGCGGCGAGTCGCTCACCCGCCGCGAGCACGAGGTGGCGCGCCTGGCCGCGGGTGGCCTGTCGAACCGGGAGATCGCCGAGCGGCTGTTCATCTCCCGGCGCACCGTCGACGCGCACATGGAGCGGATCCTGTCCAAGCTCGGCATCGCCTCCCGCAACCGGATCGCGGTGAAGCTGGCGACGGCGGGGCGCGGCGAGTACGGCGCGTAGCCGGTTCAGGTGATGCTCAGGGCAAGGCAGAAGTCGACGCGGTCGCGCAGGGTGGCGAGGCTGTGGCCGGTGAGCTGCTCCACGCGCTGGAGCCGGTAGCGCAATGTGTTGACGTGGACGTGGAGTTGGTCGGCGCAGCGCTGCCAGGAGCCGGACGCGTCGAGGAACGCGGTGAGGGTCGGCACGAGTTCGCTGCCGTGCTCGGCGTCGTAGCGCTCGACGACACCGATGAGGCGGTCGCGGTAGAAGCGGCGCACGTCGTCGGGGACGGCGGCGAGCAGGAGTTGGTACGAGGACAGGGCGCCGCTGTCGGCCGTGCGGACGGTGCCCGTGCCGAGGGCGGCGACGCGGAGCGCGTTGCGGGCCTCCTCCAGGGCGCGGCGCAGCCCGGCCGCGCCGGTGGCGGGTCCGCCCGTGCCGATGGCCGCGTGGCCGTCCGCGAGGAGCGGGGCGAGCCGTTCGGCGGCGGCGGGCGTCTCGTGGTCGCGGTCCGGTACGAGCATGAGGTGGGCGCCGCCCTCGGCGGGGATCGGCACCGAGCAGCCGGGGCGGCGGTCGGCGACGTCCTCCAGGACGGTGGCGGCGAGTTCGGTCCCGTACGGGGTGCCGGTGGTGCGTACGTACACGGCGCTCAGGGGGGTGTCGAGGGGCAGGCCGAGGCTGGCGAGGCGGGCCGCGGCCTCCTCCTCGTGGCCGCCCGTGAGCAGGTCGACGGCCTCGCGCAGGAAGCGTGCCTCGATACGGCGGCGTTCCTGGACGGCGGCGCCGTCGAGCGCGAGCAGCGCGCACACCTCCCACGCGGCGTCGGCGACGCCCGGCGCCCACGTCCGGTAGTCGCCGGAGGCGGCGAGGTACCCGGCGGGCGGGCGGCGCGCGGCGGGTGACTGGACGGGGAACAGGGTGAGTTCGCCGCAGCCGGGGACGGTACGGACGGCGGGGAAGCCGCCCGCGCCGAGCGCGTCGTGGTGGGCGCGGGCGAGTTGCCGCTCGCTGACCGAGGGCACTCCTCCGGCGCGCGGCGCCCCGGTCGCGGAGAGCACGGCGCACCAGACGCCGGTGGCCCGCGCGAACACGTCGACGAGTCCTTCGGCGCCCTCCCCCGCGGCCATGCTGGCGACCAGGCCGCGGTGCAGGTTGACGGAGGGGGCGCGCCGGTGGGCGCCGCCGAGCGCGGCGAGCACGGTCTCGGTGAGCGCGGCGAACGACACGTCGTCGTCGACGGTGAGCAGCGTCAGCCCGTGCCGAGCGCAGGCCTCGGCCAGCGGCTCGGGCAGCGCGCCGACGTCGGCGGTCCCGGCGACGAGGGCGGTGGCCCCGGCCCCGGACAGCGCGGCGACGAACACCTCGGCGTCGGCGGGCTCGTGGTACCAGGTGGTGCTGGTCAGGACGAGTTCGCCGCCGTCGAGGTAGCGGCCGGGGTCGGACAGGTCGGTGGTGTAGACGCCACGGATGCGCGGGGCGTCGGGGGCGGGGCCGACGACGGGGCGCAGTCCCAGGCGGGGCATGGCGAGAAGTTCGGTGAGCTGCACCGGTCGGCCTCCTGGGCGCCGTCCACGGGGTGGGCGGGTGGCTCGTGTTACAGGCGATGCACACCGGCGTGCACGGGGTTTGGAGCATAGTACGGGCGCATCGCGCGAAAAGGGCCGCTCGTCTGGAGAGACGCTCAATCCCGGGCGGGCCGCGCCGCGGGTTCACTGAGGGACGCAACGAGCCGCATGTCCACCCCTTGTCCTCTCGTCGTGAGGAGCCCCGCCATGCGCGCCGATCCCGAACGTCCCTCCGCCGCCGAACGGCCGGCCTCCATCGAGCGGTTGGGCGCCGAGCCCGTGCCGCTTACGCGTCGGCACGGCCGTCCCTGGTCGCTGTTCACGCTGTGGTTCGGCGCGAACGTGCAGTTCGCGACGCTCAGCGTGGGCGCTTTGTCGACGTCGGTGTTCGGTCTCGATCTGCTGCCCGCGGTGGCGGCGATCGTCGTGGGGACGCTGCTCAGCTCGGCGCTGGTCGGCCTGTTCTCGACGCGCGGGCCGCTGACCGGGGTGCTGCAACTCATCCAGTCGCGGGGCCCGTTCGGGCGGCTCGGGAATCTGCCGTCCGCCGCGTTCACCGTCGTCAACGGGGTCGGCTGGTGTGTGGTCGACTCGCTGCTCGGCATCTTCATCCTGCGTGATCTGACGGGTATGGGCTTCGCCCCGGCGCTCGCCCTGATGGCGCTGGCGCAGCTGGGCATCGCGGTCGTCGGCTACCGCCTGATCCACACGGTGGAGCGGGTGCTGGCAGTGGTGCTCGTCGCCGTGTTCGCGGTGATGTCGGTGTACGGGTTCGGGGAGGCCCGCGCGGGCGCGCCCGTCCCTCCGGTCGACGGTTCGGTGGCGGCGTTCCTGCTGGTCGTCGCCGTCACCGCGGCCCGGGTGCTCGGCTGGTCCGCGTACGCCTCCGACTACAGCCGCTATCTGCCGCGGCAGAGCCGGCCGGGCCGGGTGTTCCTCGCGGCGGGCGGCGGGAGCGCGGTCGCCGGGGTGTGGATCGGTTCGCTGGGCGCGGCGCTCGGCACGGTCGGCGCGCTCGACGATCCGAGCGGGATGGTCAGTGGTCTGCTGCCGGACGCGCTCGCCGCGGTGGTGCTGCTGTGTCTGCTGCTGTCGACGCTGGCCTCCACGGTCATCGACCTGTACTCGGGCGCGATGGCGGCGCTGGTCGCCGGGTTCCGCATCCCGCGCTGGGTGTCGGTGCTCGTCGTCGGCGGCCTCGGCACGGCGCTGTCCTGGTACGCGGGGCACGGTGACTTCGCGGCGCAGCTGAACGACTTCCTGCTGATGACGGGGTACTGGCTGGCGCCGTGGGGCGCGGTGATGATCGTCGCGTACTGGGGTCGGGGGCGGCACGTGCTCGCCGATCCGTACGACCCGGGGCACCGCTTCGGGTGGGGTCTGCCCTGCGTGCTGCTCGCGGTCGCGGCGGAGCTGCCGTTCATGAACCAGTCCCTGTACACGGGGCCGTTGGCCGAGGCGCATCCGGTGCTCGGCTCGCTCGGCCTGTTCGTCGGGTTCGCGGTGGCGGGGGCCGCGTACTCCGTGCTGTGCCCACGCCCCCGCACGCCCCAACCGACCGGAACACCCGCACCGTACGAGAAGTCGAGGAGTGACGCATGACCATCACCACCGCGCCCACCGCCCAGGACGAGGCGTTCCTGCGCACGGCCGTCGCCGTCGCGGCGAAGTCCCGCGCGGGCGGCAACCATCCCTTCGGGGCGCTGCTCGTCCTGGACGGGCAGCAGGTCCTGGAGGCCGGGAACACCGTCGTCACCGAGCGGGACGCCACCGGCCACGCGGAGACCAATCTCGTCCGTCTCGCCACGCGCGCGTACGACGCCGCGACGCTGGCCCGCGCGACGCTCTACACCTCCACGGAGCCGTGCGCGATGTGCACGGGCGCCGTCTACTGGAGCGGCATCGGACGGATCGCGTACGCCCTCGGCGAGGACGAACTCCTCGCGCTGACCGGGGCGAACCCGGAGAACCCGACGATGGCGCTGCCCTGCCGGGAGGTGCTGGACCGCGGGCAGCGCACGGTGCGGGTGGTCGGGCCGTGCCTGCGCGAGGAGGCGGCGGCCGTCCACGCGGGCTTCTGGAACTGAGCCGTACCCGTACCCGGGCCGGCGGCACTTCCCGTGCCCCGGCCCCCTGTTCGAGGAGCACACCATGTCATCCCGTCGCACCCTGATCCACCGCGGCATCGTCATCCCCTGCGACGGCACGCGCGCCGTCCTGGACCCCGGTTCCGTCCTCCTGGAGGGCGACCGTATCGTCGCCGTGGACCGCCCCGAGGCCTTCGCCACCACGGACGCCGAGGTGATCGACGCCTCCGGGCACGCCGTCCTGCCCGGCCTGCACAACACCCACCTGCACTCGGGCCTGTTGCGCGGCACCGCCGAGTCCAAGTCGCTGTGGGACTGGCTGCGCGACTACGTGGACCCGGCCCACAAGGCGCTCACCCCCGAGATCGCCGAGGCCGCGTCGCTGCTGTGCTACACGGAGTCGCTGCGCGCGGGCACCACGTCCGTGATGGACATGTGGCGCCACATGGAGGGCTCGGCGCACGCGGCGGAGCGGGTCGGCATCCGCGCGACGCTCGTCCCGTACGTCGCGGACCTGCCGGGTTACGACTACTTCGAGACGCTGGAGACCAACCGGCGGCTGCTGAAGGACTACCGCACGTACGCGGGCGGCCGGGTGCGTTCGTGGGTGGGCCTGGAGCACCTCTTCTACTGCAGCGAGGACGCGTTCCGGGCGGCGGCGGAGCTGGCCGAGGAGTACGACACCGGGCTGCACACCCACTCCTCGGAGACGACGTGGGAGGTGGAGGAGTCCGTGCGGCGGTTCGGGCGGCGCCCCGTCGAGGAGTTCCACCACCGCGGGATCCTCGGGCCACGTACCGTCGTGGCCCACTGTGTGTGGCTCGACGACCGGGAGCTGGACCTGCTCGCGGAGACCGGGACGAGCGTCGCCCACTGCCCGTGCTCCAACATGAAGCTGTCGTCGGGTCCGGCCCGCGTCGCCGACATGCGCCGTCGCGGCATCGCCGTCGGGCTCGGCAGCGACGGCGAGAAGGAGAACAACAACCTGGACCTTCTGGAGGAGATGAAGTTCGCCTCGCTCCTCCAGAAGGTGACGTCGCTCGATCCGACGACGGGCGACCCGTGGGACATCCTCGACATGGCCACCCGCGACGGTGCTCGCGCCCTCGGCCTGGACGATGTCACGGGCTCGCTGGTGCCGGGCAGGCGCGCCGACGTGGTGACCGTGGACCTGCGCCGCCTGCACACCACGCCGCTCCTGCACGGCGAGGACTTCAACGCCGTCCCGCACCTGGTGTTCTCCGCGTCGGCCGCCGACGTCGACCATGTGTGGGTCGACGGCGAGCTGAAGGTGTCCGGAGGGAAGGTGCTGAGCGTGGACACGGAGACGGTGCGGCTGCGGGCGCAGGCCGCGGCGGAGGAGCTGTTCCGGCGCCGGGCCGCGCTGGCGCAGGGGTGACGGCCGGGGTCAGCGGGTGGCCACGTCGATGCGGGTGACGTGGTCCTCGCCGTTCGGGCCGGTGGCCGACTTGTCCAGTACGTAGGCGGTGTCGGTGTCGGCCAGGTGGACGTGGTTGGGGAGGGCGCGGGTGTCGATGGCCTCCTCGACGGTCCCGGTGCGGGTGTCGACGAGGGACACGCTGTCGGCGAGCCGGTTGACGACCAGTACGCGCGCCGAACGTCCCACGGTGGCAAGGGACTTGGCACCCTCGCCGGTGGGGACGGACCGGACGACCTCACCCGTGCGCAGGTCCACGACGGAGACCCCGCCTGCGCCCTGGTCGGCGGTGTAGGCGGTGCGGCCGTTCGCGGACAGGGCGATGGACAGGGGGCCGTCCCCGGTCGGGACGAGGCGCGGTGTGTCGGAGCCCGGGACGATCCGGATGATGCGGTCGTGGGTGAAGTCGGCGGCGAGCACGGTCCCGGTCCGCTCGTCCACCGCGAGCCCTGTCGGGCCCGCACCCTCGACGGTGACGCGCCGAGTCTCCTTGTACGTACGGGTGTTGAAGGCGACGACGTCGCCGGTGCCGAAGGCGGTGGCCCACACGGTGTCGCGCTTCTCGTCGACGACGATCTCGCGGGCGTGCGCGACGCCGCGCACGGTCGCGAGGTGGCGGCCGGTCCGCTGGCTGTACACGGCGAGGCTGTCGTTGCGGGTGTTGGTGACCCACACCGTGTTGTGCTCGTCGTCCACGTCGATGCCGTAGGCGGCCTCGATGGTGCCGTCGGTGTCGTCGCGGGGTGTCGGGTACGTCGCCTCCACCTCAAGTGTGTCCGGGTCCAGCCGCACCAGCCGTGAGCTCGTGACCGGCGCGGGCGGCTGCCCCACCGAACTGGTCGCCCAGAGCGTGTCGTTCCGCTCGGAGTACGCGGACTGGTACAGGCCGGGGGCCAGCGGCGCGGACGTGAGCGTCGAGCCGGCCGGGGCGGCGCCGGCGGCCGCGAGCGCCGGTTGCGTCAGCGTGAACGCGGTGCAGGCCACGAGGGCGACGGCGCTTGCCGCGGCGCGGTGGACACGTCTGTGGAGCGAAGGCATGGGGTGCGGTCTCTCTGCCGATCCATCGGTAAATATTAGGTAAGGCTAACCTAATGCGCTCGCAATGTGTCGGGCAACCGTCGGCCCGCCACCCCGCTTCGCGGGCGGGGCCGGTCAGGAAGGCGTGACCGTGGCCCCCGACCGCTCAAGGAGCGGGACGAAGAAGCAGCGGAACACCATGCCTCGGTCGGCGTCCCCCTCGCCTCCCGTGACGGTGTGCGTCCAGGCGTCGCGGCTGTCGGTGGTGCGGGCGTGGAAGAACACCGTGACGCGAGGTTCCCCGGTGTGCGGGTGCGGGCGCTGCTGCACGGCCAGGGCGGCGCCCAGGGTGACGGCGGCGCCGGTCTCCTCCGTGATCTCCCTGAGCGCGGCCTCGGTGAGCGGTTCACCGGGCCCGACGCCGCCCGCCGGTACCTGGGTGCCGGCGTCGGGCTGGTCCCGGTGGTCGAACACGAGCAGTTCCCGGCCGCCGGGAGCGTCACGGGTGACGTAGGCGGCGGTGCGCACGCGGGCGGGTCGCGCGCCCGAGGTGTCCTTCATGGTGTCGTCCCCTTCACGGTGTCGGTCTGTGCCGCTCGCGATGGCGCGCCACCGCGTCGTTGTTCGCGCACCGCACCGAGCAGTACGTCCGGCGGCCGCCCCGGGAGCGGCCTCTCCCCCGTAATGGTTGAAGTGCACAAGGCCATTACAGCACCGTGGGCACCGAAGCCGCTCCGGAACGCGGGCGGACGCGGCGACCACCCGGAGGAATCGCATGCGCACGGCAGCAGGAACGGCCCCGAAGAGCCCTCGCGTCGCCGCCCCGGCGCTGATGCTGACGCAGATCGCGAGCCTGCAAGTGGGTGCGGCGGTCGCCAAGGAGGCGTACGGGTCCGTGAGCCCCACGGCGCTCGCCGGGATGCGGCTGTTCTTCTCCGCCGCGATCCTCTGGCTGCTGGTCCGGCCCCGGCTGCGGGGTGTCGGCGCCGTCCGGTGGCGGGCGGCCGTGGCGCTCGGCCTGGTCCTCGCGGGCATGAACGTGGCGTACTTCCAGGCCATCGGCCACCTGCCGATCGGGGTGGCGGCCACCGTGGAACTGCTCGGGCCGCTCGCCCTGTCGATCGCGCTGTCCCGCCGGCTCGCGCACTTCCTGGTGGCGCTGCTGGCCCTCGCCGGGGTGCTGCTCCTCGCGGCGCCGGGCGCCGAACTCGCCACCACCGGGCTGCTGCTGGGCGGCGGCGCCGCGGTGTGCCGCGCCGCGTACGTGGTGCTGAGCCAGCGGGTCGGGCGACTGTTCCCCGACTGGACGGGGCTGACGCTCGCGCTGGCCGTCGGCGCCTGTGTGCTGACGCCGGTGACCGCCGTGACCGACGGCGGCCGGGTGGCGGACCACCCCGCCGTCCTTGTCGTCGGCCTCCTCGTGGCGCTGCTGTCCTCCCTGATCCCGTACTCGCTGGACATGACCGTGCTGCGGCGCGTCGACGCGCGCACCTTCGGCGTGCTGCTGGCGCTCAGTCCCGCCGTGGCCGCCGGGGTCGGATTCGCCGTGCTGGGCGAGCAGTTGACATGGCGGCAGCTCGCGGCCGGGGCGCTGATCGTGCTCGCGGGTGTGTGGTCGGTGCGGAGCGCGTCGGCCGCATCACCGGACTGACGCGGGGTGGTGACGGCCACCGAGGGGTGTACGCGTTTTCGTCCCCGTCCCCTACCACCGTCTTCGTAAGAGGTTCGATCCGCGGGACACGTGCGACCCGGTGGCACTCCTGATGCGACTGCGTGTTCGGAACGGGAGTGCCCTGGTCACAGGGGGTCCGAACGGCTCGCAGCAGGTACCGTCCGGCCCGGCTCCGAGGGGCCGAAGCGCTGCTAGCCTCCAAAAAGGTGCCGCGTTCTCACGGGGGCAGAGGAGGAGCGGCTATGTCCAATGGTTCGTTCGAGGCATACCGGAAAGCGCTCAGCGACGTCTACCGCGGCTGGTGGTTCACCTGGCCGCTGACCCAGACGGTGCGCGTCGGGGATGTGCGGGCACTGCACCGTGGCGGTTCGGCCACCGCGGGCACCCTCGCGGAGCGCGGCATCGAGGCCGAGCCGGGCCCCGCGGGCGCTCCGGGTGACCTCACCTACGACGCCGGAGGCACCGTCGCCGTCCGCTTCAAGGCGGCGGGGGCCGCCGCGCAGGGCTTCTCCTCGGTGGCGGCGGCCGACGCCGGCGCGCTGGTGGAGTTCCGGGACGAGCACAGCGCCCTCATCGTGTACACGGGCCTCGAACAGTCGGGCCTCGCGGATCTGGCGCGGCTGGCCGACACCTTGGTACGGCGGCTGTGGCGCGGCGACTGGGACCCGGCCCTGCTCGTCGTGACCGATGTCGTCAGCGCCCGCGCGGGTACCGTACTCATCGCCGAACAGGCGGGCGCCAGCGCCGAGTTGAAGCTGAGCGGGGCGGTCGGGTCCGCCCCGTTGCAACTCGTCGACCTCGCGGGCCGGGCCGCCTTCAGCGCGACGAGCCGGGTCGGCCTGACCTGGACGGGCACCGGCCTCACCCCCTGCTACCGGGTCGTCCGGGTGCGGCGGACCTGGTGGAGGCGCGTCAAGGAGGAGTACGGCACCCCGCAGCCCGGTCGTGGTCTCGCCGCGGGCCCCGTGCCCCCGGTCCTGCTGGACGAGGCCCACGAGGCAGCGCGGTCCGTGATCGAGCACGTGGCGCAGGCCGATCACATCGAGCAGGTCGAGCAGGTCGAGCAGAAGGATCACGCGCCGGAGGCGACCGGCGGCGCGTGAGCGCACAGCACAGCACTAGTTCCTCGGGGGTCCGGCAATGACCGACGTAGTTCTTCGCATCACGGAAGACCTGGTCCGACTGCATACGAACACCGGCGAGTCCGCATGGGCACTGGGCGACGAGCTGGTGCAGGTCGCGCGCGACCCTTCGGGCACCAAGGCCCTGGAGTTCACCGGGGCACTGGAGTTCGGTGCGACACCGCAGCAACGGGCCGACGTCGGACTGCGGCTGTGCCAGGGCGTGTTCGACGCGGCGCCCGCCGGGCTGTGGCCGGGGCTCCTGAACGAGGCGTCCGAGCGGGAGCCGCTGCGGGTCCGGGTCGACATCGAGTGCCGGGAGCTGAGCCGGTTGCCCTGGGAGCTGATGCGCGACAAGCGCCAGGCGTGGTGGCGCAACGGCAGGCTGCTGATGCGCCGTGGACGGGTCGTCACCTCGGTGAAGAGCCCGCACGAGATCACCCGCGGCCCGCTGCGGGTGCTGCTGGTGGTGTGCAATCCGCGCGACCGTCACCTCCTGGCCGACCAGGAGCTGGCGATGATCGGCGCCGCCCTCACCCAGCTGCCCGGCCGGGTGCACACCGAGGTGGTCGACGGCCCGAGCCTGCGGGAGCTCATCGCCGAAGTCGCCCATGTGCGCCCGCACGTCCTGCACTTCATCGGGCACGGCATGCGCGCCGTCGCCGGTGACGCGGGCGGGCTGCACTTCAACGCCGCGCAGCCCGAGACCGGCTCCCCCGACCCGCGGTGGCCGACGGCGGAGGAGACCTGGACGCTCGGCCCGGAACAGATGGACCACCTCTACGACTCGTGGACGCCGCGGCTCGTCGTACTCAACGCCTGCCGGCAGGCACACGCCCCGGCGGCCGAGTTCGCCGACCTGATCGACACGTGTCTGGAGCGGGGCTCGGCCGCCGTCGTCGCCATGCAGGCCGACATCGAGTCACCGGCCGCCGCCCAGTTCTCCTACGCGCTGTACCAGGACCTGGCCCGCGCCCGCTCGATCGACGCCGCCATCACCGCGGCCCGCAAGCATCTGCACATCGACGAGCCGAACGGCGCCTCGTGGGCGCTGCCCGTCCTCCAGTGCGGGGTGAAGGACCCCGGCGACGTGGTGCGCGTGGAGTTCGGTCATGTGGAGCCCGAGCTGACGCGGCTGAACCGCAGTTGGCCGTTTGCCGAGCTGGCGATGTTCCTCGGGCGGGACAGGGAACGCCGTACGGGCTGGTGGGAACAGTGCGAGGGCGCCGCCCCGCCCGACCGGCTGCTCGCCATCACCTCCGCGCAGCAGAGGTCCGGCAAGACGTGGCTCGCCAAGTGGTGCCTGCTGACCTGCATGCTGCGCGGCGAGGACGTCACGTACATCGACCTCGCCGACTACACGGGCCGGGGCGACGGCGACGAACCGGTGACGCTGGACTGGCTCGCCGTGCTGCGGGCGCTGCGCGAGGCGTGCACGGACAAGCGGCAGCCCGACTCCATGAACGCCGCGGACTTCAACCGGTTCAACCAGGTCCTCAACCTCGCCGCGCAGGGCGGCCGGCAGTGGGCGGAGCGGATGCCGTCGTCGGAGGTGGACCTCGGGCACTCGTTCGCGGTGGACGCCGACCGGCACGCGGAGGCGCGCCGGGCCGAGATCTTCCAGGAGTTCCGGGACACCCTGCGCAGGCGGGCGGTGGCCCGGCGCCGCCCGCATCTGCTGGCCATCGACAGCGCCCAGCGCATCATGGAGTCCGAGTTCCGCACCGCGCTGCTGCCGCTGCTGCTCGGGCCCGTGCAGGAGGCCGAAGGCGACTTCCCGCTGCGCATCCTGGCCGTGGCGCCGCAGAGCTGGCCCGGGTTCAAGCACCTCCAGGAGTTCATGCCGGGCGCCCCCGTCGTCCTGACCGACTTCCAGCTGCACGACTACAAGCGTCTGGCCAGGGAGTTCTGGGAGCGCAACGTGCACGAGAACCAGGTGCTGCGGCGGCAGAGCTTCGCGCGCTTCGAGGAAATACTGGACCGGCTCAAGGGCAACCAGCAGACCTTCCACGTCTGGGACTACCAGGAGGCCCTGGACACCTGGCTGAAGCTCAGCGGCCTCGGCGCACTGAAGGAGGCGGGCTGATGTCCGAATCCGACGACCGTCTCGAAGCCGCCTTCGCCGAACTCGTGGACCGGCTCGGCCAGGGCGAGGCCCTGGACGACATCCGGCGCGCCCTGCTGCCCGGGGAGTGGACGGAAGTCCTCCAGGCCGCAGCGGTCGCCCGGTTCTTCGACGAGGAGACGTACCGCGAGGTCATCCAGCCCTTCCTGGGCGTGACACGGCCCAGCCTCACCGCGCTGCTCCAGCGCGGCGCCGTGGAGGAGGTCGCCGGACAGCGGCTGAGCTACCAGGTCCCGGACACCCACCGGCCCGCGTATCTGCTGCCGTGGCTGGAGGAGAACAGCGCTCCCCCGGACCCCGCCCGGCTCCCGGAGCTGGAGCGGCGCCTGAGCGAGCACTGGGGGGCGCGGGGCAGGCCGAACGAGAGGCTGCGGCACCTGATGCTCGCCGACCCGCAGGCCGCCGCCGCGCTCTTCACCGAACTGTTCCTGGCCAGCGACGCGAAGCGCGACTTCACCCGGTGCCAGGACCTCGTCGACGTCCTGGCGGACCCCGACCGGGCCACGATCGCCCCGCGCCCGCTGCTCAAACTGGCCGAGGACCGGGCCGGATACCTGCGGGCCCGCACGTACTGGGCGGCGGACTACGCCCGGTGCGCGCAGTTCCTCGAACCCGACGGGCTGTGGGAGCGGGCCAAGCGGCTCCTTTCCCCACAGGGGCCGCGGGTGTGGCAGATGCACGGCACGGGCGGCACCGGCAAGACCATGCAGCTGCGCTGGCTGGTGTCGCGGCGGGCGGTCACCGCCGACCCGGACATCAACTGCGCCCGCATCGACTTCGACGTCGTCGACCCGCTCAACGCGGCGCACTGGCCGTGGCTGCTGCTGTTGGAGGCGGCCGAGCAGCTCGAACAGCGGCTGCCGCAAAGGGTGTTCACCGGTCTCGACAAGTACGCGGCGTACCGTTCGCTGCTGCGCCGCCCCACCTCGCGCTCGGCCGCCGAGGCCGCCCGCGGCATCCGTTCGCAGGACGAGAGCCGGATCGGCCGCGAGGTCGTCGAGGCGTTCACGTCCCGGTTCAACAAGAGCTTCGGCGCGGAGCGGCCCCAGCCGGTCCTGCTCGTGGTGGACACGCTGGAGGAGGTCGTCCTGCGCAGCGCGTCGCGCACGGACGGCCTGCTGCGGCTGCTCGGCGAGACGGTGCGCGCCTGTCCCGCGCTGCGCCTCATCCTCTCCGGCCGCCCCGATCTGAGCATCCGCCACGGCCAGGCCCTCGCCTCGCTCGGCGACTACGAGAACGTCCAGGTACGGCAGTTCTCCGCGGCCGAGGCGGACCGCTATCTGCGCGAGATACGCGACGTCCGGCACCCGGAGCTGCGGGAGATCATCGTGAGCCGCAGCGCCGGGATGCCCTTCCACCTCGCGCTGTTCGCCGACGTCACCGACAAGAACCCGGACATCACCGCGCAGGAGCTGGCGAGCCTGCGCGACCCGCTGATCCGCTACCTCGTCAAGCGGGTCCTGCGCCGCATAGAGGACCCGGTCGTGCTGTGGCTGGTGCGCTACGGGGTGATCCCGCGCAGGCTGCGCCGCGAGCACGTCCACGACATCCTGCGGCCGCACCTGGAGAAGCGGATGACCGCCGGCGCGGTGGTGGACGACCCGCTGACCGACGCGCACCACCTGCACGACAAGAAGGAGGTGTTCCCACCGGTGCCGCCGCCGGACCGGGAGCGTCTCGACGACGCCTGGGAGAAGCTGCTCCAGTACGCCGGGGGATCCTCGTGGATCAGCGAGGTCGCGGGGGACGAGGAGTCCGTCGTCTTCCACAGCGTGGTCCTCGGCCCGATGCGCGACCTGATCTCCGACAAGAGTGTCTTCACCGAGCTGCACCGCGACTTCGCCGTGCGCTTCGAGGAGAGGGCCGAGGCGGCCGCCGGGTCCGACGCGGAGAGCTGGGCCTGGTATCTGCGCGAGGCCCTGTACCACCGCTTCCAGATGCGTGATCCGCAGGCGCCGCAACGCTGGCGCGACGCGATGGAGCGCGCCTGGGCGGACGGCAACACCGACCAGCTCCGGGGCCTCGCCGAGGAGATACTCGGCGACGAGTACGTGGACCGGGAGGCCCCGCGCCAGGTCCGCGACGGCACCGTCATCACGTTCTCGCTGATGGCCGAGGCACATCTGAACATCGCCTACGCCCAGTTCCGCGAGGCCATGACGGAGGGCACGCCCTCCGAGGTCCACGACCATGTGTGGGCCGAGGTCGAACTCCATCTGACGCGCGCGCAGGAGCTGTTCGAGCGGGGCGGCGTCGGCCCCGAGGAGCGGCCGCACTCGGTGCGTGAGGACGTCGTGCGGGCCGCGATGCTGGGCCTGGGCGGGAACGCCGGGGACGCGGTGCGGCTGCTGGACGCGCACGTCCTGTCCCGTGCGGAGCTGCCCGTCCTGGAACGGCTGTGGGGCTTGAGCATCCGCGCCGCGCAGCTGCGACTGCTGCGCTCCCAGGACACCGCCGCCGCGTACCACGAGGTCCTCGTCTTCGCGCACGACATCGGCGAGCTGGGGGTCGCCGCGAGCGCCGCGGCGGCCGAGGCCGCGCAGCGGCGGCTGATGGGTGACGTGGGCCGGGCCATCGAGCTGTACGCGCAGGCCGCCGAGGTGTGCGAGCGGGCCGGGCGGCCCACGTTCCCGGCCGTCGCCCAGCAGGCCGGGCTGCTGCTGCGGTGCCGCCGCCCGCAGCAGGCCCTGGACGTACTCGAAGGGGTACGGGTCGACACCCCGGCGGAGCACGCGGACCGGGCGCGGTTGCAGGCCAAGGCGCAGTTGCTGCTCGGCCGGGAGGAACCGGCGCTCACCGCGATCCGCCGCGCCGACACGGCCGCCGGACAGCTCCAAGGAGCCGAGCGCTACCGGCACTTGGCGCAGAACGCCCAGCTGCGGGGCGTCGCCCTCGGTGAGCTCCAGGAGATCCCGGACGCCAACGACTGCTTCATCAGCGCGACCGGCCTGTGGTCCGAACTCGGCTATCTGACGGGCGAACCCGAGTGCCACTACCTGTTCGCCCGGTTCCTGCTGCGCGACAGCATGGACTTCACCTCCGCCCACCGCCTCCTCGAACCGAAGGAATCCCCGGGCCAGGAACCGGAGTTCGCGCTGCGGCTGCACCTCCTCGCCCGCGAGTGGGCGAAACGCACGCACGGCGTGACGTCCGTCGAGGGCATGCCCGTGCCGTACGGGGAACTGCCCGCGCTCGTCCGCCCCTTGCAGGTGCTGTGCCGGATCGCCGGGCTCACCGAGGACCAGTCGGCCGACGAGCAGCTGACACACCTCACGCGGGCGCTCGACGAGGTACGCCCCGCCCAGGCGCGGCTGGCGACACTGCGCGACCTCGTGGACAACCCGGCCCTCGAACACCGTGTACCGTGGCCGCTGCTGCGCCCCTTCTACGAGATGACGGAGGACTGCGACAACCCCGACCGGGCGCTGGCCCGGCTGCTGATCGCGCAGGTCGGCGGCAACGGCGACGCGGTCCGGCTGCGGCGCGCGGTCGACAGCCTCGTCGAGGGCGCCGGGGACAACCGGCTCATCGTGTGGCGGTGCGGTCGCATCGCCGCCCGGCTCGGCCACCGCGACCTCGCCGTCGAGCTGCTGCGCCGGGTGCCGTGGGAGCGGCCCCGCCCCGTGCCGAACGGCGCGCCGCGCGTTCCGCACGCCCGGCTCGCGCTCGCCGCGCTGCTGCTGCTCGCCGGGATCGAGCCGGACCACGAGGAGGCGGTGGTGGCGTTCAACCGGGCCGTGGCGCTGGCCTCGCACACCGGCCTGGTGCAGCCGAGCCTTCTGGTGACGCTGACCGAGTGCGCGCGCCGCGTCCAGGTCGACGGGGTGCCGCAGCGGATCGACGAACTGCTGCGCAGCCTGAGCTGGCCGGTGCTGCGCGACGCGGACGTCCAGGAGGATCTGCGGCTGTTCCAGGACTGGCCCGGGGAGCGGGCGCTGGCGCTGCGCCGGCACCCGGACATCGATCCGGTCGACGACGAGGCCTCGCCGCATCCGGCGAAGCTCGCGGCCTGGCACGCCGACGAGTGGCTGCTGCGGGCCGCCCTCAGCAAGCCGACGCTGCGCCGGCTCCGGTACGCGCGCCTCGAATCGGACGACGCCACGGCGCACGCGCTGCCGTGGGAGATGACGCTCCAGCACACCCTGGACGCGGCGGGCTGCGACGAGCAGCCGGTCATGTACCGGGCGCTGCCGACGGCGGCCCGGCACATCGACGTCCGCTGGCTGCAACTGTCCCTGAACCGGCAGTTGGACGAGCATCTCGACCTCGACGGCCTGCTGGGCCCCGACACGCGCGCGGCGCTGAGCCGCGTCCAGCCCGGGGACACCACCGCGGGGTGGCCGATCGTCACGCCGGACACCCGGCGCACGCTGCAACGCCTCGAGGCGCGGCAGCCGGGTCCGCGCAAGGTGCTGGTGTTCGGCACGAAGCAGGACGAGCGGCTGGTGCCGCTGTCGTACTGGCAGCGCGGGCGGCTGCCCAAGCGGCGGGAGTTCCCGGTCCGGCTGGTCGTCGTGGACTCGGTCACCGACATCGGCGGGCGGCTTTCCGCCGCCCCGGAGGGCGCCGACGTGCTGCACATCGCGGCGCCGCTGCGTCAGCGCGACGGCATGCCGTACCTGGACTTCTCACCGCCCGGTCACGCCCGCCGCCTGGAGAGCAAGGCGCGCGGCTCCGATCTCTTCCCGGGTCAACTCTCGCGCTGGCTGGCCGAGTTCGAGCCGGGGACCACGCCGCTGGTCGTGCTGGATCCGCCGTGCCCGGGTTCGGAGGTGGACATCCATGTCCAGCTGGCCCTGCGCAATCTCTTCGCGGCGCACCTGTTCCGGATCGGTTTCTGTCCGGCGGTCGTGTGCACGGGCCTGTTCCCCGAGGGCGGCCTGGAACACGTGATCACCTTCTACCAGGCTTTGTCCGAACAGGATCCGCTGGCGCACGCCGTGCGGCGGCTGCGGGGGCGCGGCCCCGGGGGCGAGGACAGGGGCACGACCTTCGAGAACGACGAGGACGCGTTGCGGGCGACGGCGCTGTACGCGGCGTCCTCCGCGCTGCTGCGCCGCCCGATGGGGCAGTCGTGACGTCGTCGGCCGCCCCGTCGCCGTCCGGTCCGGCGCGCAGGACGGCGGGCCTTGAGCAGCTGATCGACGGGCTGACCGACGAACTCGCGGCGTGGCGCGGGCTCGCGTACGGCGAGCGCGCCCCGCTGGAGAAGCACCGCAGTCAACTCGCGGCCGTGGAGACGCTGCTGACGGACGGCCTGGTCGCGGCGCGCGCCCACCTCGCGGCCGGTGACGACGCGACGGCCCTGCCGGTGACGGTCCTGGACCTGCACCACGTCTGGGACTACTTCCGCTCGAAGTTCGCGCTGCGCAGGCTGGAGGAGTACCGCGGCTACCTCGACGCCGCGGACGAACTGGCGTGGGCCTGCTACGAACCCCCGCTGGCGGCGGCCCTGGAGTCCGGCGCCGCCCGCACGAAGGAGCCGCCGCTGGTCTCCTTCAGCCGGGACCCGGCGCCGCGCGCGCACCGGCGCGGCGGCCAGTACCGCGACCTGCTGCCGCGCGGCGGCGTCCATACGCGCGCGGGCGTCCGGCTGGTGCGCAGCCTGCCGTTCCCCGTGATCGACGTGCCCTGGTACTACGGCTCCCATCTCCCGGCCGTCCTCACCGTCGCGCACGAGGTCGGCCACCACATCGAGGACGACTTCGGTCTGACGCCGGAGATCCACGCGCGTCTCGCGCCCACCGCGTTGCCGACGGCGTGGGCCGGGGAGGTGTTCGCCGATGTGTGCGCGAGTCTGGCCTGCGGGGTGGCGTACCCGGCGGTGCTGGCGGACGTCCTGGCGACGCTGACCGCCGAACCGGACGACACGGCACCGGAATTGAGCCCGCACCCGCCACCGGCCACGCGGCTACGGGTGTGTCTGGCGGCCCTCGACGCGGCCGACCGGGTGCGGCCGAGGACGTGGCCGGCGCCGATCGCCCAGGCGCTGGCGGACGGCCCTTCCCCGGACGTGGCCGGGGTGGCGGCAGCCCTCCTGGACGCCGGCTATCCGCGGCTGGCCGGGCGGCGCCTCGCGGACCTGCTTCCCGCGACGCCCGTCACCCCGCTGCACGCGGAGCGCCTCCTGGCCGGGATGCCGTCGGGACTGTCCCGGGTCCCCGGTGTCCTGGCGGCCGCGGCCCTCGCGTTCCTCACGGACCCGGCGGAGTACCGGTCCCGGCGGGTGGGCGACCGCGCCGTCGCGGAGGCGCTGGCGCTGCGCCCGCAGGGCCCGCGCGGCGCTCCCGAGGGCGGCGGGACGGGCCGTGCGCGGGACGGCGAGGCGGGGGCGGAGCTGCTGCGGGCGTTGCGCGGCGGCTGACGCACACGGCTCGCAAGGGGGGGCGGCGCCGGGGCTCAGGGCGAGGGCCGGTGCCGGTCCCTGACGATCGAGCGGCTCATCGCGATCACGCCCACCACCGGCCCCAGCACGAGCATCAGCAGCGCCACCCGCCACGACGTCCGCTCGACGAGCACGGGCACGCCCCACAGCGTGAGCACGGTGGTCGTGTACCCGAGCGCGAGCTGCAACGACAGGGCGCCGCCCACGTACTCGGGGTCGGCCCGCTCACTGACCAGCGCCGAGAACTGCGCGGAGTCGGCGACCACCCAGAACCCCCAGAAGACGCATAGCGCGACGATCACCGACGACGGCAGGACGTCGAGGCCCAGGGCGAGAACGAGCGCGGCGCTCCCGGAGCACAGCAGACACATCCGCGCGGCCGGGGCCCGCCCCCACCGGTCGCTGAGCACGCCCCCGACGAGACACCCCACCGCCCCGACGCCGATGCACACGAAGGCGATCGCCGAGGCCACCACGTCCGTACGATCGGCGTCCTCGACCGCCGGGACGCTCGCGAGCAGCGCCGCCACCGTGCCCCACATCGCGTACAGCTCCCACATGTGGCCCACGTATCCGAGATCGGCCAGCACGACGTCGCGGTTGCGCAGGGAGCGCAGGGCTCCGCCGACCGTCACCCGGCGGCGCGGGAACGGGAACAGTCCGGGCGTTCTCAACGTCAGGGCGAGCAGGCCGCCGCAGGCCCCCATGAGCGAGGTCACCGCGATGACGAGGCGCCAGTCAACGCCCCCGGCGGCGTTGACGGCGTGCGGCAGCGCGGACCCGACGGTGAGCGCCCCGATCATCACGCCCAGCGCCTTGCCCCGCCCCGCGCGGAACCAGGTGGCCGTCTCCTTGAGCGCGGGCGGGTACACGGCGGCGAGGAAGAAGCCGGTGACGAGCCGCAGGACGACGGCGGCCCCGAGCCCGTCGGCGGCCAGCACGCCGAGGTTGGCCGCGGCCGCGCCGAGCGCGCCCCCGCACATCAGGAACCGGTTCGCGACGCGGTCGGCGAGCCCCGACAGAGCCGAGGCGACGGCCCCCACGACGAACCCGATCTGCACCGCGACGGTCAGCAGCGCCCCGGACCCCGCGTCGAGGCCCCACTCCCGGCGCAGTTGCGGCAGCACGAACGAGGCCGAGAACCACACGCTCATGGACAGCAAGGTGCCGGCCGCGACGACGGCCAGGGCGAGTCCGGGCGCCATCCGGCGTTCCGAACCCGCGACATGACGTTCGAAGCGCCTCACACGTTCACCCGCTCCCGTTGTCCGTTCTACCGTTCACTGTGTCGGCCCGCGGCTCTCGGTACGGAAGCGACGTGGCCGCCGACGCCGACCCACGCGAGCGAGGAGGCACCGTCCCGTGACCGAGAAGACGACGCAGGATTCCACCGTCGAGGACGAGCTCGTGCGCACGGTGCTGGCCTCGTTCCAGGACACCGCCGATCCGCGCCTGCGGGACGTGA